>NZ_CP102509.1:0-4800000 GCF_024611995.1 Streptomyces sp. NBC_00162
CCACAGCTGCGCGCTGTGCCAACGAACCGCTTCGCTTCGCTCAGCGGAGGGCGCTTCGCGCTTCGGGGCCGGCCTCAAGCCGGTGTCCCGCGCTGCGCCTGGACGGGTTCGGGTTCCGCTTCGCTCCATCCCGAACGGCCTGCTCCGCAGGCTTGGGTGACCCTGCTTCACGGGGTCCGGGCCTCAGGCCCGTTGGGCGGGTCCGCTCCGCTCCCCACCCGGGTCCTTCTGGCTCCGCCTCCAGGACCAGCCCGCTTCGCGGGCGGCTGGCAGCACGAGGGGGTACCGGGGCGGGGCCCGGCTGCGGCCCAGGCCCCGCCCCGGTCAGCCACGGCCGGTCATGGTGGCCGCCGAGTCCGGCCGCCATGACCACACGCACAGCAGACCCGGCACTCCGCTTCTACTTTTCGCTGAAATTGGGTGCCGTCCACGGAAAAGCATCAAAGAAGAGCAGAGCCGCCCAGACCAGATGCAGAAGAATCACCGCAACGCGGGCCTCGCCGTTTATCCACCATTCCGATCCTGAGTGACCCGTAAAACACTGGGAGCACGAATAGCGTTGCTATCAAAACGCCAGCCCAGCGCTCACTATCCGGTTTCGTGGTCGCAACATCCTGCATAACGAGATACATCAAAATGGTAAACCCTAGCAGCAGGACACCCGCCAAAACCCTGGCTACATCCCCCTCGGAGGGCGGGATACTTCAAGCGCTCCTAGACGTTTCGTCCTCGATAAATCCGAACCATCCCAGGAAGCGGCTCGTACGGCGATGCCTCGTCCTTCTCCAGAGCCGGAGCAGGACGCGCAGGGTCTGTCCTGTGAACTGTAGGTGCCACGGATGTCAGCAGGTCCTGACGCTGAGCATCAGCGCTGATGGGGAGCTTGTCCAACGCCGGATTGGACAAGGGTTGGACAAGTACTCCAGCAACCAACCCGGCAACAAAAGAAGCATCAACGACGTCCGTCACGGCCTCGGACGGCAGGCCAGCTTCGATCAGCGCCTCGTCTTCGAGTCCTTCGACCGTGATGCTTTCGAGGCGGGTCTCGAAATCGGAATCATCCACGTCATCAGTCCGGACCGGCTCGAGTGCGCCTTCCGCCACGACGAGATCACGCGCTTCGGTTTCCAGACGGTTGATTTCTTCCTGCGCGGTCAGGGCCTCCGTCAGCCAGAACTCCTGCTGCTCCTCCGCGGTCAGCCTGCGCCGTTTGGCCTTCTCCTGCTGGACCTGCACCCGACCCAGACGCTCCCTGGCCTGGCCAAGCTGGCGCTCAAGCCGCGCCCGTTCCCGCTCCGCCGCGAACTCCAGCTTCACCTCTGCCGTCTCCAGCCGCTCTGCGTGAACGCCAGCATCGGCCGCAACTCCGCCAGGTGCTTCTCCGCATTAGCGGCCAGGCCCTGGTACTTGACGACCTGCTCCAGCGCGTCATCGCGACGCTGATGCTGACGCACCAGATGCCCCCGGACGAGGAAGACTCACCCCGGCGCTCCCGGTACGCCGCATCCCATAGCTCGGTGGCCCGCATGGCCTTCGTAGTGCGGACACCCCCAGGCCGCGTATACGACTCGATCAACGTCCCCAGCATCTGCTTGGGAATCAACTGCGACCCGTTGAGGTAATTCCCCCACGTCGAGGGACTCTTACCGAACCGCTCATGGAGCTGACGCACCGTCGCACCGCGAGTCAACGCGACCACGAATTTCGCCAGATTTGCGGCAGCTTCCCCACCCGCGAACTCACGCGGTGGCGCCATAACACCCTCCCCCGACCTCACTGTCCAACCCTGACCAACCCCTGTCCAACCCGACACCCCTCCCACCAGGAAAGACACCCTCACACCCACCCACCCAGGCATCCCGGCGGCAACTCTCCCGAAAGACACATCCGGGCAACACCACACAAGGGAAACGCCATGAGCCTGCCGACCCTCTACTCCTTCCTCAGCCACGACGTACTTGCCAACGTCCTCGCCGCCCTCGCCGTCACCGGCCTCGGGTACACAGCCAAGAAGCTCCGCACCCACCTCCGCAAGCGGAACGCAGACACTGACCACACCACCCCATAACCCACACCCCTGCCCGCGGCCGACCACACCCCGGCCGACCGCGGGCACGACCTCCATCGGGTCATCACGCCCCAGGCAAGCCCCCAACCAGGGCATGACCCACATGATTCATTTTTGTAACTGGATAGCCTATGGACGACCCCTCTCCACCACCCCGACGAGTCAGGGTCCCCCCGCGTCTTGTCGGCGATCAGTGAAACTGCGCAGCACCCAACCACCTGCGCAACCGCACCCGAACCAACGAACACCGCAGGCCAGACACCTGACGAGCCCAGACCCTGCGCAGATCCAGTGAGCCAACACAGCCACCAACCCACTCACTCAAACTGCACAACCCCAGGTCAGAAGCATGACGACTGCTCAATTCTGCTGACCGGCGACACCTGGACAGCCACATGCGGGGCTGTGAGCAGCGTCAACGACCAAGGGACCCGGCCAGGGGACCAAACAACCCCACACAGAGCCACACAGGGCCTCCCCACTCCCGAGGCGAGGGGCTCCTCCCCCACCCCAACCAGGACCCACCACACACCAAAACACACACATCTGACGACCCATCAGGAGAGTCAGGGAAATTCGACACGTCGCATCCAGGAATCTCTTAAGGCCAGGGAAAAGGTCAGGAATCTAATTTCGAGGAACTTCAGAAAGTCGCGCAAACTTGAATTGAATTACCCAGAGCTGCGATCCTAATATCATCTTCCTATTGGCACGTGTGACCTTTCCCACGCAACCTGGAATTGACCGGGACGGAGGGTTTCCGACTGAATGATCGCCGCAGGGGGACCAGCTGGGCGTGCTTCGGCTTCAGGGTCCCCATGGGGCCTGCGCTTCGTAGGCGCCTGAACTGGGCGGACGTCAGGATGAGTTGCTTTGTGCGCGTTCGTTCCAACGAGACATGCGTCTCTTCTGGTCACCCGGCGTGTCCCGCCTATGACCTTTCGCAAGTCTGGCCCTCACCTGCGCAAACGACCGTACGAAGGGCGCAAGTAGAGGCCGAAAGTCCCCGATGTTCCAGGTTGAGCAACGGGGCTCTCTTGGTGCCTGATTGGACACACCTCGGACGACCAGTTCGGGGCTAAGCAGCGGGCCTGCCCTGCCCGGGGATCTTTGGCGGGATCAAGGCAGGGCAGGCCCGGATGGCCAAGGAGGCCGTACTTGACCGTACACATCCCCTCCGTCGGGGCAGCAGCCTTTGTGATGAGCGCCCTAGTGGCGTACTTCGTCTTCAAGGCCTCGCGACGGACGCACCCGGGGCCGCCCGGAGCCGGCGACCTGGTCGGCGCAATCACCGCCGGAGCAGCGGTGTTCGCAGTTCTCTACACCCTGCTGGGCACCAGCGTCACGACAGAGCCGACCGGTGAGGCGGGCCCCGCCGAACGCGCTCCCGCTGTGAGCAACACCACCGCACCCACCCAGGCCGCCACGGCCAACTAGGTGACGGGCGGCCCCTCCCAAGGGCCGCCCATGCTCACCCGTCCGGGCTGGACGGGGGTGCCCGCAGCCCGCTGGCAACCGATGGTGGGGGGACATGTCCCCTCCCCACTGGTCATCAATCGGCCCGACGAGGACGGCTGGCGAGAGTCCGCTGGGATGGGCAGTCCATCGGCCTCGCCCACCAGCCCTCCGACATCGTCGTCATCGACGACTTCTTCGAGGAAGTGGGGATGGAGGCCTGGCACGGTCGGCATGACCGGCAGGCCGGGCCGGGGCCCGGCGGGGCGCTGCCGAACGGGCCGGTCCTGTCGCCCGGGCGGTTGCTACTCCTCCGGCCAGACCTGCGGGTCCTTGCCCCCTCGGACCTCGCCCTTCAGACGGCTCTCGATATCGATGCGCCGCTGCCCGCTCTCCGCGGCCCACGCCTCGATCGCGGCTCCGACGTCGTCCGTACGGTCTCCCCAGGCCAGCCACGCGGCCTGCCACTCCTCGTGGGCCGCCTCAGACCAGCCGCCGTCCCGAGAAGGCGGGCCAAACCGGTCCTGGACAGCACGGAAGCTGCGCCCAGGCCGAGTCGGAACACTTCTGCGAGCGGATCAAGTCGTCAGTGAGTTCGGTATCAGCCACGGCCGGATCGTAGAACCCGCCACTGACAGTCCCCCGGTGTGACTGAGCGTTGCAGTTGGCCCGTCCGGCCAACTACAACGCTCAGAATTCGACGCAGCCGTCGCTGGAGCCTCGGAATAGCTGAGTCGCCGCCCCTGTCGGGCATCTGGCCTGGTCAATGGTGGCCGTTCGCGCAGCGGCACTCCCGGACACGACGTGGAGTGCTGATCAGGCGTTGGGGTCGTCATGGGCCAGGTCGCCGCCCAGCTCCCGGGAGGCCTCCGCCTGGTCCAGCAGCTCCTGGGCTTTGGCCTTCACTCCCTCGATCGCGTCGGCTCCGGCGACGAAGCGCAACAGCGGCTTCTCCTGGTCGGCGATGGCAAGGAGGGCGCGGGCGAGCTTGGCGGGGTCACCGGACTGCTGGCCGTTCATGCTCTTCCAGGCTGCGACGGTAGCGGCGGTGCGCTCGGCGTAGTCGTCGATGGTCGGCTCGGGCCAGGTGGTGGAGGCGTCCACGAGCAGCTCGGTGCGGAAGAAGCCGGGTTCCACGACCGTGGTGTGGATGTTGTACGGCTCGACGTCGTAGCGCAGGGATTCCATCCAGCCCTCGACGCCGAACTTGGAGGCGGCGTAGGCGACACAGAACTCCTGCCCGATGATGCCGGCGGAGGAGGACAGGGTGATGATGTGGCCGGCGCGCTGCCTGCGCATGATCGGCAGGATGGCTCGGGTGACGTTCATGGGGCCGAAGAGGTTCGTTTCGATCTGCTGGCGCATCTGCGCGGGCGTGATCTCCTCGAAGTAGCCGGCGAAGAAGTTCCCGGCGTTGTTGACCAGGACGTCGATGCGTCCGAAGCGGTCGACGGCAGCCTGGGCGGCGGCTTCGGCGTCGTCCAGGCGGGTGACGTCCAACTTGGTGACCAGCAGGTTGTCCTGCGGACCGCCCAGAGTCTTCTCGATCTCTTCGGGGCGGCGGCCGGTGGCGACGACGTTGTGGCCGGCGGCGAGGGCCTCGCGGACGATGTCCGTGCCGAGTCCGCGTCCGGCACCGGTGACGAAGATGACCTTGCTCATGAGGAAGTCCTTTCAGCGGCGCATGCCGGCACCCCGGTGTGGTGGGGTAAGGCCCGCTGTCCAGCCAACCACCCGCCCACCCGCCGCGGGGGTCCGTACCGGGGTGTGTTCGTCCGGTGTCCAGCAGTGCCCCCTTCCACTGCCCGCCCCTCCGCGAGCCCGCCATTCGGTGGACCCATGGACCGAGATCCGTGAGTTCCTGCGGACCCGCCGAGGCGGACGAGCCGGACACTCCTCGGTTCGCAGTACCGCAAACTGCCTCGTGCGGGCCACCTATGCCACTCAACGGGGCCAACTAGAGCGCTCAGGGGCCAAGTAAAGGCTCAGGCACAGCTGTGACTGTGCGCGATAGGTGGCGCCGATGGACAACTGCGATGCACAGAAGGGGTGTGACCGAGATACGCGCCAAAGGGGCAATGGGATGATCTTGAAGTCCTGAGGGCTCCGCGGCCGCTACCCCGCCACCCGTGGCCGGAGGACCCGACTGCGGCCGAGCCGACCCGGCGGCTCAAGCGCGCCCAAGCAGCGGCAGGCTGCCCCGCACCGCCTGCAGCCGGCTGCATCGACGGGCGCTCCCCGGCCGGGGAGCGCCACGGGCAGCCCGGGGTCAGCCGCCACCTGAGTTAGCCGAGGCCGAACCTCCGGAGAACCAGGTCGAGTGGGACCGCGGCTCATCGCGCGTGCTGCGCTCGGTGCGCAGCTCCACCACGACCGCAGCCGGGCCGAGTAGGGCTTCTAGCGCGTCGGCGAGCCGCTGCGGGTCGCCGCCGAACGGGAGCGGGTCGAGCCGCTCCCGGCCGCCCCGCAGGACGAGTTCCAGTGCGAGCGTGGAGACGGCCGGCTTGCGGTCCCCCTGGTACGGCTCCACCACGTTGTGCGTCAGCTGCACCTCGCGCAGGGTGTCGACGGGCAGCCAGTCGTCCGGCCCGGCACCCCGGACCAACCGCAGGGACGCAGGCACCCCGGCCGGCGCGAACTCCACCCGCAGGATGTCCCGGGCCCGGGAAAAGGCCAGCGCCAGCCAGCCGAGCAGGTACTCCAGCCCGGCGATCACCCCCACCACCACGAACACAGTCGACGCCCGCGCCCCAGCCAGCGCCATCCAGAAGGCGACGAGCAGGGTCGGCACGCCCAGAGCGAGCGGAGCGAACAGCGCCGGCCCCGCCGAGGTCAGCACGTTCCACGCCGGCCCGGCCGGCCCGACGTGCAGGACCAGATCCGTCGAGTCGGGGCCTTGTCTCAGCAAGGGATCGGTGGCCATGCCTCCAGCGTAGGACCGGTCCGCAAGAGCGCCTCGACCCCATTCGGCCGTTGAGGCACGACTTCTGACGGCCCGTATCCCTCAGCCGGCGGGCGCGGCGGGCTCCCAGGGCTCGAACCACGGGTCGGGCCACTGCTCGGCGACGGCCATCAGCGGCTAGAGGGTGGCGCCGTCCAGGGGTACGCGGTGATCAGCCGCTTGAACCGCGGATACGCGGTCCGTTCGATCGAGGTCACAACCCACCCCAGGCTCCAGACGATGGTCAACATCACCACCAACGACACTGAGCCGAACGGGTGACGGGCCGGGACCTCACGGCTTCAAGATCATCTCACTGCCCCTTTTGGGCTCACCTTGGCTGGACCCCCAGAACGCGTGCAAGTCGCGGGCGACGTGGTCGAGGGCCGGCCAGGCAGGGGCGCAGCAATCAGGGGGTTGCACGCCGCAGACCATCGTGAACTGCGAAACCCCAGCTCAGCGTGTGCCTGCTGCCTAAGCGCGGGCCATCTATCGCGCACAGCGCCAAGTAGCGTGCTCAAGCGCCACCTATCGCGCACAGTCACAACAACAGCCACGAGCACCCCGTCGGGACTCGCACAATAATTCGAACACCTGATTGAATAAGTGGATGAAGTCCTTCCCGTTCCCCGACGACCTGATCAAGCTCCAGCAGCAGTGGACCGCCGCCTACCAGCGCCTCGCCGACCGGCCCGGACAAGGAGGAGCGGAGCTCCGGCGGGAGCTGATCGTGCTGTCGTGCCGGATCAGCGCGCATCCCTACTGGGAAGGGTCTGGATGGTCCACGGCGGGCCGGGTCGAGCTTCGTCAGGCAGCCGAGGCGGCAGACCGCGCGGCGGGACACCGCCGTGGTGGGTTCGCGGCGGCCGGCCCAGGGGCGCGGTCGCGGTGAGTGGGGTCCAGGCGCGCCTGGACCAGTGGCGGGCCGTGCGGGCCTGGCTCCAGTGGCAGCAGCGGCAGGTCGAGGAGAAGATCCGCGACCTGGAGGCGGAGCTCACCGCCGAGCAGTCCCGCCGGCCCCTGCCGCCACCCCCGGACTGGAAGGCCGAGTCGATCCGCACGGCGGCCGGCGCCAGGCCCCTGAGGGTCCATGTCGGCGACTGCATCATGGGCAACGGCAAAGCCATCGACCGCGACCAGGCCCGCCGGATGCTCGCCGACAACGTCGAGGCCTGCCCCTACTGCAACCCCGACAACGCCCTCGGCCTGCTGGACTGACCGAACGCAGCTCCCCGGCCGATCCGCCGGATCGAGACCGACCCGTCCGCAGCGCTCGCTGCGGCGGGCACCGGCCTTCTCCGGCCTATCCGGTTAGTTAGGGGTTGATGGACTTGATGGGCGTGCGCTGCTCATCGGCCGCCGGCCCCGTGCTGTTCGAATCACGGATCCAGATCCAGGCGTATATCTCTTCATCGCCCAGCTCCGTGTTCAGCGCGTCGCCCTGAGCCGTGAACTGTTTGCGCCGGAATACAGACGGGCCCGACGCGCTGAAGGTCTCCACCGGCGCATACGCCGTGACCTGGTCGTCGTCGGAGGAGTCTTCCTCCCATACCTTCACGGAGTCATGGAAGAAACGGCCGATCTCGAACGCATCAAAGTTGACCGTGTACGTGATGAGGAATTCCCAGGAGCCGTCGGAACGCTTGTTGGCTCTTTCGACGATTCGGTCGTTAGCAATCTGCGCCATGATAATCACTTCTCCATATCGATGTCTGGGGTTACCGGTCTGGTGAACCCGTGAATCAACTTCACCCCACGCCGGTGCCCCGGTCATGCCGCTCGTCTTCGGGACTTGACGGCACTGAAGGTCGCTGGCATGGCACCCCAAGCGAACCCCGGCCAGCCCGGCCCACTCGCGCAATCCGCCCCACCTCCGCCGGCAACCCGGTGCCCTGACCTGGGACGGAGGGTGGGAGAGGGAGGTGGGGAAGCGGCGGCCCGCGCGGGCGGTGCAAACCGCCGGCCAGTCCCCAAGGGGCCGACGACCGGCAGCAGCGCCACGTCGACCATGGAGTAGAGCCGGATCGTCGTGCGCTGGGCCCTGAACCAGAAGCCCCACACCAGGTTCGCCTGCTCGTCGCGGACCAGCAGGACGTCCTCCAGCAGGGCCCCTCCGCCACCTTCGGCACCCCCGGCGGCAGCGGCGCACCCTGCGGACGTGACGACCGGGCCCGCCAGCGCGCCGAGGCCTGCGGGGCGGAAGGGCGAAGCGCGCTCCGGGTGGCGTGAGGTGCAGCCAGAGTGACGTGTGGTGCCGCTGTGATTCGCAAGTTCCGAAGGCGAGGAGGTGCCAGAAAGATCGCTTCACTCGCGGACTAGCGGGTATGCGCTTGCGGCGCGCAGGGGTCGAACTTGTCCTGGGTTGGTGAGGCGGTCGGTGTCGGCGAGGTGCTGGGCGTGAGGGTGGGGCTCGGGGTCGGTTCGGGGCTCGGGGTGGGCGAGGCTTCTGGCGAAGCACTGGAGGCGGGCCCGCTCGGGAACCCGAAGATCGGTCGCGAGGTGTAGTTGGGCGGGAAGGTGATGATGACCTCGGGCTTACGGACGAAGGCGGCCTGCTGGACGGTACCGCGGCCCTGGAGGCCGGCTCGTGGGATGAGCTGGTCGGCGTCTTGGGCCCGGCAGTCGCCGGACGTGCCGATGAAGGAGTCCCCCGTCAGGATCGCGGTCGTCGCCAGAGCGGCCACCGCGACCGCTGCGGCCATCGGACGTAACGCGGGACGCAGTGCTAGGCCTTTCCCCTGCAGCCACCACGACCGGCTCAAGTCGGCGGCCCCCAGCGTGTGCGAGCCTGCCCCCTCCCCCGCGGATGCCTCGTGGGCCTGTTCGGCCTTCTCGCGGGCTCGGTGCAGGAGTTCGTCGGCATCCTTCTGGGCCTCGGCGCGCAGTCGCACGGCCTCGGCTTCCGCGCTCGCGCGGATACGGCCTGCTTCCGCGCGGGCGTCCTCTCGGACGACTTCGGCTTCCTGCGCGGCATCGTCCAGGGTCTGCCGCACCGTGGCACGTAAGCGCTTGCTGGCCGGCTGGGCCTGGCGCTGGAGCAGCTTGACGTCGCGCCAGCGGCGCGCGCCATTCGTCTATGAGGTCGGTGTCGGCCTGGGACCCGGCTGTGGAGTCCTGATCCGGGTCTCGGGGGTGGTGAGGACCCGGATGAACTCGAGCAGTGCTTCCAGGGAGGTGAACCGTCTGCCGGAGAGCATCTCGTTCAGGCCGGCCTTGGTCAGCCTGGGCCTCACCGAGGCGCTGGCCATGATCGCGTAGGACGGCGCGCCGTGGTCGATGTGGAGCCGGTTCAGCTCCTGTGTGAACGCCCGCAGCGCGTCCTCGAACACGGTGATAGCGGTGGCGTCGTGCGGCTCGATCCCCGGATCTGTCTGTGTCACCGGATCACCCCCTTGTCCGGAAACCAACGCTAGAGGGGCCCTGCACCGTACGTACACGGAATCTGCCGAACGTTGCTGAACGCCGGGCGGCGTTCGAGGTCAGGGCGGTTTCACGTGCACAGTGACCGACGCTGTCCGGGTCCATGCGGGCACGTACAGATCGCTAGGAACCCGCCCCGTCGGCCGCTCTCCTGGAGACATGACCCACACCGACGCCACACCCCAGACACCCGGCCCGGTACAGCCCCCGCCCGCCCGGAAGCGGCCACTCCCCCGGAAGATGACCGGCGCAGCCACCGCGACAGCATCGTGCTGATTGTCCTCCTCGCCACCTGCGCCGGCGTCTACCTCACCGTCGGGGCCACCGGCTTCGCCGGCGTCATCAGCGCCGTCACCGGCCTCTACGGCGCCTGGCGCATGCGCCGCTGATGATCTGGTCGGGTCCGTGAGGTTCTTGCCGACAGCGGGCTTTGCCGAAGGCAAAACAAGAGGGCGGGCCTCCACCCGTTGGGGGTTGAGGCCCGCGCTCCGATCCACTGCTGCGCCGCTTGGCCGCCGACCTTGTGTGACAACTCCCGAAGTCCTGTGTGACCGGCCCGTGTGACTCGGTGCTGACACCTGACGCTGACAACGTCGGCCATGGCCGGGGCGGCCCCAGGGCAGCTGCCGAGGTGAGGCATGGAGTCTCGGCGCGGCGACCATGTCGGTGGCGGCAAGGTCTTTGAGGGCCTGGTGCTGGGCGGCGTCGCGGCGGGCGATGCCGCCGTCGACCCAGATACGGAGGATGGGTTTCCGCCTCAACGGGCCGGCTGGGAGAAAGGGGGACGGTCGTGGCAGCGACCGGCTCAGCCCAGCTGCTTCAGCAGCTGGGCAAACGAGACGGTCGCAAAGTTGGTTCCCATGTCCACGATGTCAAGGCGGCCCGCGGGCTCGCTATTCCACGAGATCTTGCCCGCCCTGTCCATCGGAGAGACGTCGACGGTGAAGTCCTCTTCCACGGCAAGGCTTGTGTAGCGGATCGACAGCACGTGGCGCGGCTTGCGCGTCACATTCATGAGGTTGCTGTTGTAGCGCAGCCGAGCGAGGTTGATCCCGATGTCCCCGCACTTGGCACAGTCCACACGCTTAGTCACCTTGTCCGGATCCCACGACCAGTGTGTCGTAGCGAACTCGGTGTCGACGGAGCCACGGTCCTTCCGCATCGCGGCCAGGCGGCTTGACGCTTGGAGGGAGTCGAAGGGCGCGTTTCGAGGCAGCTGGATCACCTTCTGCCTCACGAGGCGGTCCCCGGGTTGAACCAGCCGCCGGGATCGGACAGGGACCCCCAGTAGACGAGTTTGGCGGTGGGTGAGCCCGCGTAGAGTTGGCTCTCGCCCCGGCCCTCGCGCCAGTCCTGGATCGACTCTTCGTTCGGTCTGGATTTCGACGACACGCCGAGTACGGTGACCACGCTAGCGAGCATCCAGAACGGCACGGTCCCGGTGTTCTCCAGGGTGACGGTAATCGGCACGTACAGGATCCGCTTGTCCGGAGAGGCGTACGGGGTACCGAAAGCCACCTCGTAGTGCCTTCGTTCAAGGACGGTGGCGGGCTGGTAGATCCCCGAGTACGCCAGGTTCATCGCCGCCACAAGGGCGGACGCGGTGACCCCCAGTGCAAAGCGGCGAGGATGGCGGATTCCCTGCCACGGCTTCTCCCGGCACACCCGCCAGGTGGCCCACAGGGACCAGACCCACAGCGAGAGATAGCTAAGGCAGTACGGGAAGTACTCCTTCTCCTGCAGCCAGAGGGCCAGCAGGAGGCTGCACACGACCAGGGCGACGATCACCCCGGCCAGGGCGACAGCGCCGGAATACTTGAAGACCCGCTTGCTCCAGTGGTCGAAAGCCGCCGCCGCCGCCACGGCCAGGAGGAAGCCGCCCACGATGAACATCCACCCCATAATCCGGCCCGCGAAGGTCAGTGCCTCGAAGACGTCCGGGAGGCCGATGTCGACCAGCAGGGCCGCGGATCCGAGCAGACCTGCTACCAGCAGCACCAGCGTGGCACGCCGCCCAAGCGGCCGGTCGGGCCAGATGTCAGGGCCTCCCCCATGCCAGGACACTGCCGGGTTGACGGCTGGCTCCGTCCTTTCGGGGAACCCGGACCGGTTCAGCAATCGACGGAGCTCCCGCAGCGACCAGGCCCGACCGACGGTCACCCCGTCCACCCGGACCTCACGCAGGCCACGGCTGTCCGGAGGATCGACCACCGCCCGCTTCTGATGGCTCATGAGGCCAGACTCTCCGCCAGGACCCCGTCATGCACCTTGGATGCTCCGATTGACCGACCCTCCAACCCGACCTCGCTGTCGGCGCCGCGCTCGCGTGATCCGGCGACCGCATCGGATTCGCCCGGGTCTCCAGCAAGGGCCAGGACCTCGCTGTACAGGTCCTCCCCCTGGAGGAGGCTGGCTGCGTACGCATCTACGTCCCGGCCTGAAAACAAGAAAGCGGGCGTCCACCCGTTGGGGGTTGAGGCCCGCGCTCCGATCCACTGCTGCGCCGTTTGGCCGCCGACTGCAGCTTTCGATCGTCACTGCCTAGTCAGAATCACGGCTGCCCAGAAAATGCGCGAAGGGCACACAGCTGGACGTCACCGCCGCACCAGCCATCACGGCGTTGACGAGAGATGTGGTGGATATGTAGACCACCGCTCCGGCGCGAGGGTCTTCGCGGCCTGCGGGGACAGACGCACCGCCCACGGCTGCTCTTCGGTCACGGGCGGCCGCCGAGGACGTCGTCCAGGTCCACGAAGTCGGAGTCGTCCTGGCCGGAGTCCATGAAGGCGTCGACGTCTGGGGCCGCGGCCACGCGCAGCTGCCAGGTGCGCACCACCTCATGCAGAGGGGTGAGGCTGAACGCGTGGCGGGCGTCCTCCAGGGCCTTGGCCCAGTCCCGCTCGAACGCCGGCACCCACTGCTCGGCACGGCGGTCCGCCCGGAGCTGGGCCAGGAGTTCGGCCGCAGCGCCAGGGGCGGGCGCGTAGGGGGCGGCGGGGGTGTGGTCGGGCTGGGCGCTCATCGGCTCCTCCTGCGGCGGGTGCTACCGGCCACGGTAGAACGCCGTGGCCCTGGCCGTGACGGTTCCGGCGGAGCAGTCGACGGCAGGTCTGGCGGGCGGTGGCCAGCGCAGCGGACGATGGCGTTCACAAGATGACAGATCGGGGTGGGGGTCCTTGAACCGGGATGATTTCTTCAGCGGCGGGGACGGGTGGGCGCAGCTCTGGGTTTTGGATGTGGCGCTGATCGAGTCGCTGCGCTTTGGTCCCCTGGCTGACAGGACGGATCTTGATGTGGCGGTCGCTCTGACCAAGCTCCTGTATGAGGACTTCGTCAGCTACGGAACCGACGGCAGGGACAGGCGCCTTGATGACGAGGGCGTGGTGCTCGTCATCAAGGCGCACGGCGCTGTCGTGCGGCGGCTGGCCCTGGAGGTGCCGGCGTGGCCGTTCAGAACCTTCGACGGCCCGCATGGCTTCGGCACCTACTGGCGCAAGAACGACATGAGCGGCAGTTGGCAGGCCCGGCGGGACTGCGTCGAGGGCATCCTCGGACCGACCCGGGACGCGTTGGAGGAACTCCAGGAGCTGGAGTACGAGAGTCGCTTCAAGCAGGGGCCGGCAGGCAGCTTCAAGAACCTGATCTTCGCTGCGGTCGGGCCCAAGCCGGAGATCGTCCTGCGGGACGCGGTGAACAACGACGTCGAGATAGTCCGCAATGCAGAGAACTGCCTGGTGTACTCGGACCCACTGCCGCCCCATGGCCTCACCTGGCGTCAGATGGTCGCCTGGTGGCGCACCCACCATCAACCCGACGCGGACGAGAAGACGGCAGCCGACGCCCTCTATCGTCGCCTGTACCGGTCGCTGGACTCACTCCCCGAGCAGCTCGTGCTGCGCACCTACTGTGCGGCCTACGCGGAGACCGACGGCTTCGAGCTTCCCGCGCTGATCCCACAGGTCTACCTCCACTACGACCCGTACACGCGCAGGAGCGGCAAGCAGTCCGGTGCGCTATACCGGCAGCGGATGGATTTCCTCCTCCTCGCACCTGACCGGTCCCGGATCGTCATCGAGGTGGATGGCGTCCAGCACTACGGTCGCAAGAACCCACCCGATGCCGAGGGGCGGGTCACCTATACCGCCGTGCCGCAGCTTTACTCGGACATGGTCGCGGAGGACCGGCGCCTGCGCCTGGCCGGCTATGAGATCTACCGGTTCGGAGGCTGGGAACTCACACAGCCCCAGGGGAAGGGCGAACGGATCCTCACGGCCTTCTTTACCGACCTTCTCAAACGGCACAGGAAACCTGCCCCGTAGCACCGGCGTCACGCGGCAGGACCGCCCGCACGACGGGCTGCCGCCCGGATCCATACGGCACCCGGACACCCCGCGGCCCCGGCCCCTCCCCGGCCGGGGACCCAGAGCCACCCAGCGAAACCCCGGGCGCCAGCGCTCGTACCGCGATCCCCGGGCAACCGGCTCGACGGCAGCAGCCCGCCCGGCATCGTGCACCGCTCGGCCAGCGCCGACGACTAGGCACTGTTTCTCGGATCATGTGCGGAGCCAGATGATGAGGGCTGCGAGGGTGACGGTGCCGAGGTAGATGTAGGCGCGTTTCTCGTAACGGGTGGCGACGGCGCGGAAGCCCTTCAGGCGATTGATGGCGCGTTCGACGGTGTTGCGTTTCTTGTAGCGCTCGCTGTCGAAGCCGGTGGGGCGGCCGCCTCGGGAACCGCGGTTCCTGCGGTGTCTTTGCTGGTCGCGGCGTTCGGGGATGGTGTGCCGGATTCCGCGTCGTCGCAGGTAGCGACGGTTCTTCCGGGATGTGTAGGCCTTGTCCGCCAGGACATGGTCGGGCCGGGTGCGGGGCCGTCCCACTCCGATACGGGGCACGGAGACCTGCTCCAGTACCCGCTCGAATTGCGGGCCGTCACCGTAGTGTCCGGGTGTCAGGACGAGGGCGAGAGGCCGGCATCGCCCGTCAGCGGCGAGGTGGATTTTGGTGGTGAATCCGCCGCGGGAGCGTCCCAGGCACTCGCCGATCTGACCACTTCCTCGAGCCGGACCGCCAGTTTCCGCAATGCCGGATCGACCTGGTTCGTCCCCCCAACGTTCCCCTTTTGGGGAGCCGGGGCCGTCGGTGCCTTCCTTGCGCCGGCGGCGTGCTGGTGGGCCCGCACCGCTGTCGAGTCCACCGAGACGTCCCAGTCGATCTGGCCCGTGGCGTCTTCGGTCGCCTGGATCCGGGACAGCAGCATCGTCCACGTTCCATCGGCTGACCAGCGGCGATGGCGTTTGTAGACGGTCTCCCACGGCCCGAACCGCTCCGGTAGATCCCGCCACTGCACGCCCGTCCGAACCCGGTAGAGCACCCCGTTGATCACCCGGCGGTGATCACTCCACCGGCCCCCACGGGCGCCACCAGGAGGCAGGAACGACTCCAGCCGGTCCCACTCCGCGTTCGTCAGATCCCCACGGCCCATGCAGCCAGCCTGACCCCAACACCCCACCCACGTCAGGAGATCCGAGAAACAGTGCCTAGTCGACGGTCGCCCTGACCGTCTGCCCGACCGCGGCCGCCCGTGCGGCCGACAGGTCGGTGCAGCGGATCCCGCCGCCGGGGTGCCACTCCAACACCGGCCCCACCGCGTCGCCGTGCTCGGCGCACCAGGAAACGGGCACCACCCCGCCGCAGACGTGCCGCCTGCACACGCACACCTCGCCCGGACCCGAGTACGCGACGCCGTGGCGGACCACCCCGCCCGCCGGCCCTGACACAGCGGTGCCGCGCAGGCCGGCCGGCCATGCCAGCGTCAGGCGCAGGCCTCCCGATCCCGACCGGAACCGGTCGATCACGCGGACCTCGCCGAGGACGGCCAGGGGCGGTGTCCCGGGCGTGGCCAGGTGCTTGACGGTCAGTCCGAACGTGCTGGCGGAGAGGGCGGCGAGGGTGTCGGCGTCTTCGTTGGTGGACCAGCCGGACAGGCGGTCCTCGTCTGCGGCGTCGTCGGCCAGGAGCAGGTGCGGGTCGTCCAGCCGGAACCGGCGTGGGCCGCCACCTGCTCCGGCGACGACCAGGGCGGCGGACGGTGCTTCTGTGGGTACGGCGATCTTGCCGTGGGCCAGGAGCCAGGCGACGGCCGCGGCTCGGTCGAACTCCGGGCTCGTCTCCGATGTTCGATCTCGTGGTTACGGAGACCGAGGCCCGGTACTGGTGAAGGGGCAGTGTTTTGACCTTGCGCTATTCCTTGGAGTTGGTGCTCTCGCAGGCCGCGAGATAGTCAGCCCAGTCGTCCTGTACGAATCGGGCCCACCGGTGTGCGGTGCTGGAGGCAACGCCGAACAGGTCGCTGACGATGGTCGGTGGGAGCGCGGCCACGACTTCGATCATGGCGGTGTTGCGGGCGCTGATGTTCGGCAGGCCATGTTGCTTCATGAGGGTGTGGACCCATCCCGCACTGCGGGGTCGGCTGGTCGGCCGTCCGGGCAGGAGGAAGCGCGGGCCGTCACAGGACGGCTCGCCGAGCATCGACACATGGGCTGGTCGCTCGATCTGTTCCTCGATGAGGCGGGCCAGTTTGGGTGCCAGCAGGACGGGGTTCCGGTCGAGGGTGAGATAGGCGCCCGTCTTGTCCTTGTGAAATCGGTCGGTGGTCAGGGCGACGATGCGAGTGACGGGCAGGCCATAGAGCCTGACCAAGGCGCCTACGACAGGCGGCCGGACGGCCTAGCGGGGGCATCGCCCATCGGCCCGGTGTACGGGCGGACCGGGTCAGCCCTCGGGAGCACCCTCCGCCGTCTTCGCCGCAGTCACCAGGTCCTTTTCGACCTCGTAGCGGTTCTGGCCGGTCGCCTTCGCATGATTGGTGATCGCGTCGTGCACCACAGCGGCGGCCTCCAGCCACGGCCGCCACGCCTCCGCGCTGTACGGGCCGGCCGTCGCCCGTGCACGGGCCTGATCGGCCGCACGCCGGAGCTGGATAAGTTCGTCGGCCAGTTCGATTGCCACCGCGAGATCTTGAGGGCTGGCCCCACCCGCCAGTCCGCGCCCTGTCCTGTGCCAGGCGCCTACCAGCCCATACCCCGTGCCACGTCTATCTTGGCGGCGGCTATCTCTTCGCTTACCAGTCCCGGCCGGCGATCAGCTCCTCTGCATCCGCGTCCGTGAACCCGTATGCCGACGCGACAAACCAGAAGTCCTCGGCGATCAACTCACGCGCAATCGTCTCGATCCCACTCCCGGCTGCCTCGAACTGCGTCTCCAGAAGGTTGAACTCCTCCGTCGCGGCCTGGGTGAGTGCATACAGGGCCTCCAGATCCGACGGCTGCTCGGCCTCAATCCGCTCGCACAGCCGCAGCAGGATCGCTCCGCCCTGGTCGACGACCTGATCGGGGAAGTACGAGTCCTCGTACATCCGCCGCAGAAACGCATGCCCTGCCACCCGCTGGTTAGTGATCGGCATGCGCTTCCCCATCCCCGCAGAACAACTGACGAGCCGATCATGCAATGCACCACTGACAACGACGCCGCCCATGTGCGCCAGACCGCTCGTGACCGGCGCTCTCGAGCGTGTCTGAAAGATCGTGTAAGTCCGTGATGTGACAGCCTGGCCCGCGGCTCGGCCTCGGGCCCTTGGGCCGGGCGGATCGGACGAGTCATGGCGGACAAAGACGAAGCGGCCGCGTCCGTGGCCGGCGACAAGACGGTCGATGAGGTCGTCCAGCGGTTGCTGGACAAGGCTGATGCCTCCGGGGCGGCCCTGCTGGGTGAGGGCGGGCTGCTGACGGAGGTCACCAAGGCTGTTCTGGAGCGTGCTCTGGAAGCCGAGATGAGTGAACATCTCGGCTACGAGCGTGGAGATTCCGCAGGTCACGGGTCGGGGAACTCGCGCAACGGGACGTCATCCAAGACGGTCCTGACCGATGCCGGCGCGGTCACTTTGGCGGTGCCCAGGGACCGCAATGGCGAGTTCGAACCGCGGCTGGTCCCGAAGAACGCCCGCCGGCTGGCGGGGTTCAACGACCGGATCCTCTCGCTCTACGCCCGCGGGATGAGCGTGCGGGACATCCGCTCCCACCTAGCGCAGATCTACGGGGTCGAGGTCAGTCCCGATCTGATCAGCAAGGTCACCGATGCCGTGATCGACGAGCTCGTGACCTGGCAGAACCGGCCCCTGGATGCGGTCTGGCCGATCGTCTACATCGACGCTTTGTGGGTGAAGATCCGGTCCGGTTCAGTGACCTCGAAGCCCGTCTATCTGGCCGTCGGCGTGGACATGGACGGCCGCAAGGACGTCCTCGGTCTGTGGGTCGGAGCCGAGGGCGAAGGCGCCACCACCTGGATGGCAGTCCTGTCGGAGCTGCGGAACCGGGGCATCGAGGATGTCTGCATCGTGGTCTGTGACGGGTTGAAGGGCCTGCCTGACGCGGTCACCGCGACCTGGCCCAAGGCCACCGTCCAGACGTGCGTGATCCACCTGACGAGAGCCTCGCTCAGGCTGTCGTCGTCGCGGGACCACCCGAAGCTGGTGCCGGCCCTGAAGGCGATCTACACGGCACCGACCGAGCAGGCCGCCGAGCAGGCCCTCGATCTGTTCGCAGCCTCTGACCTGGGCGAGCGCTACCCGGCCATCGTGCGGACGTGGCGATCTGCCTGGCCGGAGTTCACGCCCTACCTGGCGTTCCCGCCGGCCATAAGGACGGTGGTCTACTCCACGAACATGGTCGAATCCATGAACGCCCGCCTCCGCAAAGCCACCCGCAACCGCGGCCACTTCCCCTCGGAACAAGCCGCGTTGAAGGTCCTCTACCTCGCGGTCCGCGAACAGATCAACCCCAAAGCGCGCGACGCGAACCACGTCGCCGCACACTGGAAAGAGGCACTGAACCAGTTCTCACTCTTCTTCGAGGACCGGCTCAGCATCCAATGACACCAACCGACTTACACAAAATCGCTGACACGCCCACCTGGCCAGCACGACTCCTCTGGAGGACCTCGCAACGGCCTGGACAACCGCGGAGCGCGTACGGGAATGGGCCTTGGACCTGTGCACGCGCGTCGAGGAGGAACTAGCTGCCGGGCGCCGGAGGCGCACGCCACGTGTACCTCCGCGATCATGCACCGATGGCAAACCTGCTGGTCACAGGATTTTGATCAACCCGCAGAAGATCTACACCCCGGGCGGATCGCCCCCTGAACCGGCCACCCGGTCCTCAGAGGGCCACGACGTGAATGAACCACGCGACTCCGTCGTTGTCCCCCTCGTATGCCTTCACCAGGGTGCAGTCGGCTTCTTGATAGACCCCGGCCCAGCCGGGCAGGTCCAGGGGCGGGACGCCCTGCCCACTGAGCACCTGCGCGAGATCCTGCGCCAGGGTGTGCCCGTGAGACCCGTCTGCGGGCGAGTCGTGGGTGAGCCGGCCGTAGTAGTCCTCCAGGAAGAGCAGACGGCCCGGGAACCGCGCTTTGAGCCCGGCCAGAACGCCGATGGCGCTGCTGCCGTCGCCGGCGAAGAACTCGTTCATGATGCTTCTCCCGTGGAGGGCCTGGACGTCCTCCGATGCCGGCAGCGCGGTCAGCTCCCCGAGCGCCCGCACATCGCCGAGCACCACCTGGAGGCGGTGGCCGAGGCCAGCACGGTGGATGCGGTCGTTGGCGACCCGCACCATGTCCTGACCGGCGTCGGCGCCGTAGCCCTGGAACCTGGGGTCCGCCGAGGCGAGTTCGATGAGCAGGGTGCCGGCGCCGCAGCCCAGATCCAGCAGCGAGGTGACGTCCCATGCCTGCAGCACCTGAGCGGTCAGCGACGGGGTATGTGGCTGCAGTTGCCCGAACGCCCGGGCCAGAGCGTTGAGGTCTCTCAGCGCAGGGCCTGTTCCCGGGTCCTGGAGGACTTCGTCGGTCCGGGCGACGGCAGGTCCGTAGGCGCCCAGGAACTTTTCCAGATGGAACGCGACGCGGTGATAGGGACGGCAGGCCTTAGCGAGGCGGTAGCAGCGGTCCTCCCGGATCAGCAGGCCGGTCGTCCGGCAAACGTAGTCCAGCACCGCGGAGAGGATCTGCTCATCCAGGGCGAACTCTTCGGCGAGGTCGCGGACTTCGGCTGCTGCTTCGAGCCGGGGAGCACACCGAGCCGGTGCAGCGCCCACACGGACTGCGAGGCGTAGAACCCTTCCACCACGCCCATGACGTTCAATAGCGGCATGTCAGGCTCCCGCTGCCGGTTGAGGCTCCCTGAGCTCCCTGTGCTGGAGAACGCCGAGGTCGAGCAGACGGCCGAGGAGCGCGCCGAGCGATTCCGCGTTACTGTCCGCGACGCCGATGTACTGCGCGATTTCGGATTTGCTGCGCGGCGCCTCCAGGAAGGTGAGCAACCGTACCGAGTCGCCACTGATGGTGAGGTTGCGCACCGTGTGCTCACTGTCGCCCGGCAGCAGCAGGTACTGGCCCTTCTGCGTGCGCAGCCCGGCTGGGATCTCCGCGGCTTCCGGCGCAGGGGCCGCGCTCAGCACGTCCAGGATCTCCGGACAGGCATGGATGTCCCTGAGCACGGCGGCACGGGGGATAGCTGCAGCAGCGGATGAGTGGAGTGCGAACGTGGCTCCGGCAGGCCCGCCGCGCCGCCGCTGGCCCCACGCACGGGGTCGGAAGCGGCGAGCAGATAGCGGACCAGGGACAGGAGGTAGTCCTCGGCGCCCCATCTGCCAGCCAGGTACGTCTGCAGCAACTCCGGGGCGTCCGAGGGGGCGTCCGCGTCGGTGCCCGCCCACGAGAGCAGGTCGTCGAAGAACCCACCGAGACTGTTGTTGTACCGCGCAAGCAGATGACGCTGCACATTGCGGTTGAGCCGGCACAGGGCCCGGTACACGGAGGTGACAAGAACGTGCCGCTGCCTGGGCAGGACACCTCGGTAGTAGTGGTGGTTGACGAAGATCTCGGGATCGTTACGGGTGATGTCCGCGTCGTCCGCCTCGAGAGCGGGGAGGTTGAAGTCGGAAATATGACCGTCGTATGCGAGCTGGTCCCGGTACTGGTCGAGCAACTCGGTGCCGGGTTCCGGTGTCAGCAGGTGCAGCTGTGTCGTCAGCATGTCGGCGTGCCGGATCCAGGCCTCACCGATGAGGTCCAAGGTCATCTGCTGATCCTCGGCGGTCTCCTGGGGGTAGCCGGTGATGAAGGAGGCGATCGATTCCATCCCGGTCCGGCTGGTGGCTTCAAGCGTCGGCCAGAACAGGGCGAGGTCGAGGCGCTTGGCCACCTCCTTCTGCATGCGCGGTGACCCGGTCTCGACTCCGTAGTAGATGGAGCGGCAGCCGGCTCGGGCCATGGCATCCAGGAGTTCGCTGTCGACGCAGTCCATGCGCGCGGAACAGGTCCAGGTGTAGCCCCGTGGCGCCACCGCTTCGCAGAACTCCCTAACCTTGGTCTTGTTGACCGTGAACAGGTCATGGGTCAGTGCGAAGTGGCTGATCCCATAGGTCTCGTGCAGACGGTCCAGGTCGGAGCAGAGCCGCTCCGCGGACTTCAGCCGGTACCGGCGGCCGAAGAAACTGGCGGTCGAGCAGAAGGTGCAGGCGAAGGGGCAGCCGCGACCGGCCTCCACCCGGAGGAGCTCCTGCCCGGCCTGCGCCACGGGATAGTGGTCGTAGGCCGCTGGCGCAAGCGTGTCCAGGTCGGCGACCAGCGGCGCATCGGGGCTCCGGTGAACACCCTGAGCACTGCGGTGGGTGATGCCGAGCAGCCCGGAGAACTGCCGGGAATGCAGTGAGTCGAGCAGCGGCAGCAGGGTCAGTTCCGCCTCGCCTCGTACGACGAGATCGAACTGCGGGAAGCGTTGCAGCACGGCGACGTCGAGGATGCTGGCGTGCGGACCGCCCAGCAGGACCGGCAGATCGGGGCTGCGGCGCTTCAGGTGTGCCGCGATCTTGGCGGTCGCCATGAAGTTGCAGCCAAGGCTCGTCATGCCGACCACATCCGGCTGTGAGGCCAAGACCAGTTCGGCGATGTTCTCGTACAGCGATGCGTCCAGGAGCAGTCGGCCCGAGCTGACCTCCAGCTTGGGGTCGATCAGGGTCCCCTGGTGGCCCCCCTGCCGGAGAACGGCGAGCAGGGAGATGAGGCCGAGATGCGGCTGGAGATCGAAATGGTACCCGTCCGCCCCCTGTTCGAGGAGAAGGTTGTCGATGAAGGTGACCCGCATATTTACTCCACTGCCGCAGGGATGTCGATCAGCCGTACCAGCCCCTGCCCCACCGCTTTGTCAAGTACCCGGGCCAGATCGCCGCGGTCGGCCTCCGGCAGCAGGGTCTGGCCCTCGTCGAGCACCTGATGGACCGGCCGGTAGTTGTCGACGGCGGCCAGGACGGAGGCGGTGGGCGGGTCCACCGCCAGAACAGACACCGTTCCCGCGCTTTCGCGTCCCCAATAGCAGAGACAGACGGCATTCGGTGCGAGGTCTGCCAGCGCCCGTCCGCCGTCATGGAGGCGGGCCGTGACGTCCAGTGGGTCGTAGCTCAGCGCGGCGACGCGCAGCACGTCGCATGCGACTACCGTGCGACGGTCGGGACGATCGGCGCGGACAGGCCCCGGGGCCGGCCTGCCCCGGACCGGACTGCCGCCCTGGTCCGGACCGGGGCGTTCAAGGAGGCTCCGCGTCACTTCCCAGTGCAGGCGCTCATGGGTGAGCACATCCAGAAGCCCGGGATACTCGGGCCCGACCGGGCGGCGGAGACGACTCTCCAGGAAATCCAGGAAGGCCTCGGTCTTCGCCGCACGCGTCGGCTTGCCCGCGCGTGCCAGCTCCAGATGGTGGGCACGGTAGTCCGCGAAGGTGGCGAGCTCGACCCGGTAGTACCTGAGCAGGGAACGGGTGCAGGGAAAGTCGTCCCACAGATCGTTGTGCTGAACCTTGCTGATGAACCCGGCGAACAGCCGTACCCGCTCGAAGTCGAGCCCGGCGATCGCGGTCCGGGTCCCGGTACTGACCGGGAGCGCCGCGATTTCGTCGTGCGGATTCCGGGCCAGCCGGTCCAGATATCCCGGGTCGAGCAGGCATCGGGCCACGAATGAGTTGATGTCCGAGTTCACCAGGTCCGGCATGCGCCGATCACATCCCGGACTCGGGCAATCTCCTCCAGCAGGACACTCTCGGGAAAACGGGAGGACCAGTTGTACTCCAGCGTCACAGCGCACACGGGGGCGCGCTCTATGACCAGTTCGAGCAGGTCCAGTTCCAATTGCGGCGCACGGCTCGCGTGGTGGTCCCAGCACCCGCCAGCGTCGGTATCGACGCCCGAGACGTGCACTTCCACCACCTTCTCCAGGGGAAGGCGAGCGAGCTCGGTCATCGGATTGCATCCCAGGGTCCGGGAGGTGATGTAGAAATGTGCGAGATCGAGAAGCAGACGGGCCTCCGACCGTGCACACACCTCCGAGATGAATTCGACCTGGCTCATGGTGGAGCCGGGCATAGAGAAGTACACAGGCGGGTTCTCAAGGATCAACGGGACGCTGAAAGCGGACGCGGCAAGCTCCGCCGACCGGACGACGGACTCGACAGTCGCGGAGTTCATCGGGGGACTGACCGTATACCCGATGTTCCAGGGCTCGCCCGGTGCGTACTCGTCGGCGAACCGGCCAGGCTTCTCCCTCTCGGCCGTGATGAACGACAGATGCTCTCCTAGCCACGGGGTCCCCGTCCGCCCGATCCAGTCCTCCACGCTGCTGATGACCGCTGCTTCCGGTGCCACCGACCCGGCGATGGAAAGGCTTGCGCAGTGCAGAACGACGGGTGTCGAACCAACTCTTGTCGCGACCGTCGGATCGTGAAGGAGGAGTTCGAAGGGAACCTCGATATAGTCCACCGAGCCGGGATTTCGCCGGATGAAATCTGGGGTAGACCTGCTGTACGCGACCCCGACCTCAGGCCTGGTCGATGTCAGAAATCCCGGCACCTTTTCGTCCGTTTCCCTTTTATGTCGGTCTCAGTGGAGAGGCGAGTCCGATGGGATTCAGTCGATGATTACACCTTCCCTGCCGAGTTCCCGGATCTCGGTCAGATTGGTCACGGAAACCTCTTCGAACGAGATCCGGATCTCTCCGGACGTCTCGAGGCAGCTGCGCGCCTTTTCTCGATGTTCGGGTGTGAGCGTGAAGAGCAGGGATGACGGTGTGACGATGACCTGAGGGCCTTCGGTGTGTTTCATAACTTCATTCTCTGCCGGTCTCCTGACCGGATGTCAAGTGAGAGTCGGCAGAATGCCCCGTACGGCCCATACGGCATTTTCGTAGGATGGCCATGCGGTATGTCGAGCGGCGCGTCAACTACCGCCCCGCGCGGGCATCGATGTACAGGCAGTGCGGTGAGCAGCGCAAGCTGGACGGCGGGCGGTGCGCAGCGGTCGCATCCGGGCGGCGGGAGCGGGCTGCGAGCGGTTGCGGGACACCGACCCGGAGTCCCCGCTGCGCTGGACAACCAAGTCCACGCGCAAGTTGGCCGAGGAGCTGAGCGGAGCCGGGCACCGGGTAGGCGCCGACTCGGTCGCCGCCCTGCTCAAGGCTGAGGGATTCTCCTTGCAGGCCACCTCCCGCACCACCGAGGGCGCTCGCCACCCGGCCGGGACGCGCAGCTCCGCCTACATCAACGAGCGGGTCGCCGAGCATCTGGACGCCGGGCAACCAGTGGTCAGCGTGGACGCCGAGAAGAAGGAGGTGCTCGGAGAGTACGCCGTGGCGGGGCGCGAATGGCATCGCTCCGAACGCCGTCTCGTACGGCGTCTCACAGGGCTGATTCAAAGTCGGGGTGATCATGTGGCGTCGCTGGTCACGGGCGACCGGTGATCTCCTGGAGGAGCGTCACGTACGCAACGAAGCTCCGGTTTGGGGGCATCGAGCGGAGTCACACATCCCGGCCAGCGGACGGCTGCGATCTTCGGCCTGGGCGAGTTTGAGGCAGAGGGCCTTGTCCGGGTCGACGAGGCCCGAGGCTGACATCTGAACCCCGCCCAAGGGCGCGCCCTGCGCGGGACCGCCTGCTCCCGCTACTCAGAATTCGGGGGGCAGTGTTCCCCAATTCCTGATCGACGAAGCGGTGTAGCCGAATGTGGTCGCATTGAACGAGCAGCGGAAGTTGATGAAGTGGGTGGTGCCATGGAACCATGGATCACTCGACACGGAGTACGGGTAGGCGCATGCGTCGACAGAGCGAATGGCATTGTCCCAATTAAGGGGAGGGAAGTTGTTGCCGCGCTTGAGCTTGTACAGTTCAGGGCACATGGCTTCCGGGTCCAGCCTCAGTTTGCTTCCCTCAAGATTCTGCCTGTCGTAGCAGTCGAGAACTAGCCGCACTGGGTCGCCATCGGCGACACAGCCGAGGGCGCTTGCCCGAAGCAACTGACGCAGTTCGTCATCGCCCGTCACTTCTTGGGCTTTCCTCAGCATCTCCTTGGCATCGACGAAGGTAGCCAAAGCGAGCGTCGATCTGTGCACCACGGGCGTAACGTACAGTTCTCCTGGATATTCCAAATTCATGCGCTCAAGGTCGTAGACTACCTCTCCCTCGATAATCACTGGCAGGGTCGGGGTAAACGGATTCTTCCGCTTAAACGGTTCGCCGCGCCGAACCCACATTTCCTGGAATTCCTGCGACAGTTCCGGAGTGTTCTGGACATTGGCAGTAGGGGATGTCATTGCAACCTCCGATAGGAGAAGTTGTAGAAATCTCAGAGAGTTCGAGGGGTGATACGCAAACAGCACGGAGTTCTGTTCCGTTTCACCGCAGTGGAGCGGGAGCTACCGTCAGCCGGCCCCGTTCGCCTGATGGTCACTCGGTCAACATCGGAGAGCGCCCAGACTCCGTCCTGCAGCGGGATCTGCGCATGACTGGTAAGGACACCCACGGGACACCCGCCAGCACACCCTTTATGGAGCCACTATCCACGGCCTAGGTGATAGCCCTTAGGGATGCGCTTTGCCGACCGTCGATGCGATCCAGGAGACCGGGTGTCGAACGCCATCAGCCGGTGTGCATCCACCGCCTCACCGGGACAAAGGCGCCGAAGCCGCCAACATCTTCCGTTCACCTTCCAGTTCACACCTGGCCGGCCGTGATCGCATTCTCGACTGATGCCAGAGGTCTCTCCGATAGCGGCAAGCCGAGCAGCCGCTCAGCGCCAGGCCACCTGCTCCGCAAAATGGTGAACGTCGGATCGAGCCCTTCGATCTCGCCTCGCCAGTCCTCTTCGACACCTCGTTTGCGGCGAGCGAGGAGGTCCTCCTCCAGCTCGTTGAGGCGAGACAGCACCTTCGGGTTGACGCTGAGGAATCGTCAAGACCTGTGGATCAAGTCAGCTTGGGGCTGTTGTGGTCGTTGGGTTCGGCGGCTCGCCGCGTTGCGGACACGGCGGTCGCAGTCGCCCCCCGCTGTCACCTGTGCCCAGACGAGGACCAGGTCCTCGCCAACCCGGCCCTCACGGTTACCTTCATTCGCCTTCAGAATCGCCATCCGGCCGCACCGCCCAGTCCACCGGCGTCGTCGTCGACCTGATGGAGGCCCTGCGCCAGCGCCGAACGGGCAAGCCCGAGTGACTGGCGAGAAGGCCAGCGCCTCCAGCACGAGCGCTGCCAGGAGGAAGCCTCGCGCGAAGAAGCGCGCCACCCCGCTGGACGTCTGCTGTGGATCTCACCCGCACTGCCCCCGCACACACGATCTCACTGCAGCCCAAGCCGACGACCGCGCCTACGTGGAAGCCGGCTCGTGGGTGACAACACCCCTCAGGCGCCCGCTGGGCCCGAGCTCACGCCGACCCGGCAACCCGCCAACCGTGCGCTGTCCGCCGCACGGACACCGGTCGAGCGCGTCGCGCGACCGAAGTCGTGGCTGATCTTCTGCAGGTCCCGGTGCAGCGAATCAAATGTGGTCCATCGCAGCGACGATCGTCACCCTGGAGCGGCAACGCCAATAAGGGGCCCTGAAGGTTTTCATACGAGTCCCGTGCATTCTACTTCGAAGTCAGTGCCGGTCCCCCAGGGAATACACAACAGATGACTGTACCTTCGGGTGTGCCTACGACTTGGCAGTCAGCTCGTAGGCTCACTTTATCTTCTTTGGATTTCCGGGCCTTAGTGGACTTGCGAATGCTGGATGCGGCGCTAGACAAGGAGGCTTGAAGCTCTGAGCACAAGGTTAGAAGGAATCCCAGATCCTGAGGGACCTCCTCGGGGCGCTTGAATTTAACCATGACGAGAGGGTGCTCATGGTCTTGGCATTTAAGGTTCTTCAAGTGCGTGAACGACGCCACCAAATCAGTGGGGAGCGTCAGCCACCTTTCGCATGTGACACGTTGCGTGAACCTAATTACCGATGAATCACTTTCGTCGATCTTCACCATGCCGACTACGCTGAGTTCTGTAGGGTCCGGCAACTCGTTGTTTGAGAGCCTGGAAAGAAACTCTCTCGGTTCGTGAGTTCGCATCTTGAGCACCTCCACAACTCGGCTTAAATCCGCAGCACGGAAGGCGTTGCAGCCAACACGTCACTTGGGATTTTCCAAGCTTAGTTCGGTCACACCGCAGGGGCATCCCAACTCCCCCTCGCTCTCTCACCGCCGTCGCTGGCAGCAACACCGACGCAGAAGTACTGCTTCTTCTTGCCCGAGACGAACGCGCGGCGTCCGCCGCGGTCGGCCACGGGCCTGCGGACCGCTTCAGTTGGCGGGATTCGCCATGTACGACGCTCACCCGGAGGCGGATCCGACGCGGCCGACGACATCCACTGGCCGGTGTCGGTCGTGCGAGCCCACCAGTACGTCGTGGAGGGCTTCCGAGGGCACCTCGGATCGGTCACCATGAAGGTCCGTCGGAGATCCGAGGGTGGGAATGAGCGAGGGTGGGAACGTTCTGGACGGGCAACGGAGCGGGCCGGAGCAGGTCGGACCCGCCCCGTGGCTGGCCCTGGCCTGTCTGGTCGGGCTGATTCTGGCCTACGTCGTACTGACGAACTTCACCGCAGAGCTGCGGGCGGCGCTGTGGGGCGAGCCCGGCACCGTGACCGAAGCAGACTGCCGGACGTACGACAACACTGTGGCCAATGCGGGAGTGTCGACGTCCTGCTCGGGCGCCTTCACCCCGGACGACGGCGGCTCGTCGTTCGATGTCCCCGTCGAGGGCGACATCGATTCGCCACCGGTCCGCGCGTGGCTGGTGGACGGTTCGTCCGGCACCGCGTACGTCTCACCAACGGTGTGGGCGGGGGTGTTCCCGGTGGGGTTGTCCCTCCTCCTGGCCGGTCTCCCGGCGGCGGTGACGGTGAAGCACCTGCGCCGCGTCAACGCACAACGCCGTAGAGAGCCGCTTCACGGATCAGACACAGAGTCGAGTGCGTGAACGACGACGAGCACAGCGGGTACAGCGCGCACGTCACCTGGCTCGACATCGACAAGCCGGGCCTCTGGCCAGGGGCGCGGCCCGCGACCGAGGGCCCGGCTCCCGCCGTGCGCTCCGCAGCGCCGCCGGCCTGCCATGGAGTCGTCCGCCATCTACGCTGCTCAGCTCCGCCAAGGAGCGCGCTCACACGCCAACTGAAGCGCTCAGTCACAGGCGCCACGAGCACCTCGTCGGGACTCGCACAATAATTCGAACACCTGATTGAATAAGTGGATGAAGTCCTTCCCGTTCCCCGACGACCTGATCAAGCTCCAGCAGCAGTGGACCGCCGCCTACCAGCGCCTCGCCGACCGGCCCGGGCAAGGAGGAGCGGAGCTCCGACGGGAGCTGATCGTGCTGTCGTGCCGGATCAGCGCGCACCCCTACTGGGAAGGGTCTGGATGGTCCACGGCGGGCCGGGTCGAGCTTCGTCAGGCAGCCGAGGCGGCAGACCGCGCGGCGGGACACCGCCGTGGTGGGTTCGCGGCGGCCGGCCCAGGGGCGCGGTCGCGGTGAGCAGGGTCCAGGCGCGCCTGGACCAGTGGCGAGCCGTGCGGGCCTGGCTCCAGTGGCAGCAGCGGCAGGTCGAGGAGAAGATCCACGGCCTGGAGGCGGAGCTCGCCGCCGAGCAGTCCCGCCGGCCACTGCCGCCACCCCCGGACTGGAAGGTCGAGTCGATCCGCACGGCGGCCGGCGCCAGGCCGCTGCGTGTCCACGTCGGCGACTGCATCATGGGCAACGGCAAGCCCATCGACCGCGACCAGGCCCGCCGGATGCTCGCCGACAACGTCGAGGCCTGCCCGTACTGCAACCCCGACAACGCCCTCGGCCTCATGGAATAGGCGAACGCTGCCGCCGATCCGCCGCATGCGACGGATGCGGAACCGAACCGTTCGCCGCGCTCTCTGCGGCGGGTACCGGCCCCTCGCCGACGATGGCCGGCTCGCGGTCTAGCGGGCGTGCGCCTTCTCGGCGCAGGGGTCGCGTCTGTCCTGGGCCGGTGACGCGGTCGGTGTGGGTGAGGTGCTGGGCGTGGGGGTGGGGCTCGGGGTCGGCTCGGCGCTCGGCGTGGGCGATGCTTCCGGCGAAGGGCTGGAGGCGGGTCCGCTCGGGAAGCCGAAGATCGGTCGCGGGGTGTAGTTGGGCGGGAAGGTGATGATGGCCTCGGGCTTACGGACGAAGGCGGCCTGCTGGACGGTACCGCGGCCTTGGAGGTCGGCTCGGGAGATGAGCTGGTCGGCGCCTTGGGCCCTGCAGTCGCCGGACGTGCCGATGATGGAGTCCCCCGTGAGGATCACGGTCGTCGCCAGCGCGGCCACCGCGACCCCTGCGGCCAGCGGACGTATCGCGGGACGCAGCGCAAGGCCTTCCCCCTGCCGCCACCATGAGTTGCTCGAGCCTGCGGCCACCCCCGGCGTGTGCGGGCCTAACCCCTCCCCCGCGAACGCTCTGCGGACCTGTTCGGCCCTCTCGCGGGCTTGGTGCAGGAGTTCGTCGGCATCCTTCTGGGCCTCGGCGCGGAGTCGCACGGCCTCGGCTTCCGCGCTCGCGCGGATACGGCCTGCTGCCACGCGGGCGTCCTCGCGGACGACTTCGGCTTCCTGCGCGGCATCGTCCAGGGTCTGCCGCACCGTGGCACGTAAGCGCTTGCTGGTCGGCTGGGCCTGGCGTTGGAGCAGCTTGACGTCGCGCCAGCGGCCGCGCCGTTTCGTCTATGAGGTCGGTGTCGGACTGGGACCCGGCAGCTGAGCCCTGATCCGGGTCTCGGGGGATGGTGAGGACCCGGACGAACTCGAGAAGTGCTTCCAGGGAAATGAACCGTCTGCCGGAGAGCATCTCGTTGAGCCCGGCCTTGGTCAGCCTCGGCCTCACCGAGGCGCTGGCCATGATCGCGTAGGACGGCGCGCCGTGGTCGATGTGGAGCCGGTTCAGCTCCTGTGTGAATGCCCGCAGCGCGTCCTCGAACACGGTGATAGCGGTGGCGTCGTGCGGCTCGATCCCGGGATCTGTCTGTGTCACCGGATCACCCCCTTGTCCGGAAACCAACGCTAGAGGGGCCCTGCACCGTACGTACACGGAATCTGCCGAACGTTGCTGAACGCCGGGCGGCGTTCGAGGTCAGGGCGGTTTCACGTGCACAGTGACCGACGCTGTCCGGGTCCATGCGGGCACGTACAGATCGCTAGGAACCCGCCCCGTCGGCCGCTCTCCTGGAGACATGACCCACACCGACGCCACACCCCAGACACCTGGCCCGGTACAGCCCCCGCCCGCCCGGAAGCGGCCACTCCCCCGGAAGATGACCGGCGCAGCCACCGCGACAGCATCGTGCTGATTGTCCTCCTCGCCACCTGCGCCGGCGTCTACCTCACCGTCGGGGCCACCGGCTTCGCCGGCGTCATCAGTGCCGTCACCGGCCTCTACGGCGCCTGGCGCATGCGCCGCTGACCGACCGAAAGACACGGGCCCGATCGCCCGGCAGGCGCCGGTGCGGCAGGAGGCACCTCCCGGACGGTGGTGCATCAGGGGCACCGGCCTGTCGCAGCCCGCCGCGGCCGGCCCCGTCCAGACATGGCTGTGCCCCGACCGGGAGGCCGGGGCACAGGCACCTGGTCACTGCGGAGGGTTCTCACCCTTGTGGTCCGCGTCGCCCTTGCGGGCCTCGCGGCGGGCCCGTCGGGCTTCCAGGGTGATGGAGAGCGTCGCTCCGATCAGGGTGAGTACGTCGGAGGCGATGGAGAGGACGTCGTTCACGGGCTGCCCTTTCGAGTGCAGGGGGCCGCGGTGTGCGGCCGGTAGGCAGACCATGCGCGGGAGTTGACTTATCCCGACCCTCCAGACGGAACATCGCAGGTAGGTTGCGGACAGAACGGTGGTTGTCCTGGATAGGGCGGATAAACGCGCAGCATGCAGCAGGGGGTACGGGTGGCGGAAGCGGACAAGCGCAAGGGTCGGCCGTGGGGGGCGATCCGGCCGGTGAACCCGTCGGCGGGCAAGCTCGCCGCGTTCCTGCGCGCTCAGGTAGAGGGTTCCGGCAAGACCCTCGCTGTGCTGGAGAAGGAGATCAACTACTCCACGACGCAGATCAGCTCGCTCCTCAGCGGACGGATCCCTCCGCAGCCGTTCGTCACCGCGCTGATTGGCGCGACCGTTCCAGCTCAGCTACGCGAACGCCGCCAGAGTGAGGCCGACGGCCTCTTGTACGACGCGATGCACCCACCCCGCACCGCGCCGGCCAGGGGTCTAGCGCCAACTGCAGGCACGGGTTCCGGAGCAGGCGTTGTGGATCTGGCCGCGGTACAGGCGCAGCAGATCGAGACGTATGACCGGCTCACCCGCGCCCTGGAACAGCAGGCCGAACTCCGCCAGGCAGCCGATAACAGCGCCCGGCTGATCTGGATCCTTCTCGGCATGATCCACAACTTGACCGACCGGGTCCACACGCTGACGCGGGAACGTGACCACGCCGCAGGCCGGGAAGTGGTGGAGGCCGCCCAGGCCAAGCTCGCGCGCGCACAGTCCCAGCAGGCCAAGGCCGAGAGTGAGCTCACCCGCGCCGAGGAGAAGAAGCAGCAGGCTGTAGCGCTCTCCGCACGCCTGCAGGAACAGATCACTGCGCTGACCGACGAACTTGACCGCCTCCGAGGCCAAGCTGGCGCCTCTCACGAGCGTCTGCCCGACCTCGCCCCCCTCGCCCCCTTCGCCCAGAAAGAAGAAACATCTGCCGACCCGGAGGCCGACGACATCGACGCAGCCCTGGCACGAGTGAGCGCGGTCAACGACACCGACGACGACACTGTCTACCGCATCACCACCGAACTCGGCGACACAGCACCCTTTGTCCCGGACAACCCTCTCATCAGCGCGGACGTACCGAACAAGACCGCAGAGCAGCTACGCGTCGAGGCCGCAGCCGCCAGCAAGCGCGGTGACTTCCAGGAAGCCGCCCGCCTCTACGGGCTTCTGGCCACAGCTTCAGCAAGCTTTCTGGGGCCAGATCACCTCGACACTCTGGACGCGCGCGACGGGCACGCCGCCTGCCTCGGTGACGCCGGCGACCCCGGCACCGCACGCGACCTCTACGCCGACCTCACCGCCGACCGCGAACGTGTCCTGGGCCTCGACCACCCAGACACCCTCATCAGCCGCTACCAGCACGCTTACTACGTCGGCGATGCCGGCGACCCCGACACCGCACGCGACCTCATGACCGCACTCATCGCCGACGAAAGCCGCGTCCTAGGACCCGACCACCCAGACACCCGCACTAGCCGTTCCTGGCTCGCTAGCTCAATGCGGATCGACGGTGCCGAGGCAGCCTCGGACTGAACCGACCGCGGGTGCAGCATGCGGAAGGGCCACTCACCTAGCGGGTGGGCGGCCAGGGGCATAAACGTCGCAGGTCAACCCTTCCGGGCCGAGGTCAGAGATCGGTCTCGACGTAGTCGATGTCGGTGAACTCCATCCGCAGGCCGTCCGCGCGGTTCCCGTTGTCCCGGAAGTAGGCCTCCCCGAGCCCGTCGGCGGCGAGCTGCTGCAACTCGGCCTCGGAGGACCCGGCATCATGGGCGGTCAGCAGCCTGTCACTCTCCCGTGTGGCTTTGTACACGAGTAGCGGTTCTGGCTCAGGTTGTGTGGTCCGTTCACTGTGAGTGACCACTGAACTTCCTTTGACGCCTCCGGAAGTTGCCTCGAAATGAGCAGTGGCAGGAGCGACTGCCCTGACAGTTCGGGCTGTGAAAGAGGTCTTGCTCCGGCTGGAGGAGCTGCTGTTCCCGTCGATCGACGACGTCACGGTGCTGTCGGTGGACGTGAACATCGCGATAGTGCGTGTTGAAGTGCGGTGCACCGCTGCGGGCGCCTGGTGCCCGGGGTGCGGAACGTGGTCCTGCCGGGTTCACGGCTCCTACCTGCGGTTTCCCGCCGATGTTCCGAGTGCGGGACGAAGCGTCGTACTCCAGCTGCGGGTCCGCCGGTTCACCTGCCGGAACGCCGAGTGTGGACGCCACACGTTCGTCGAGCAAATACCCGGCCTGACCCGAAGGCACGGTCAGCGGACCGAGAGGCTTCGCTCGACCCTGGCCGCGATCGGTCTCGCCCTCGCGGGCCGGGCGGGCGCCCGCCTGGCCCACGTCGTCGGAGTGCCGATCAGCCGCAGCACGGTCCTGCGGCTGATCGACGCACTTCCCGAGCCGGAGGTGCCCGCCCCGCGAGTGGTCGGCGTCGACGAGTACGCCACCCGAAAAGGCCGGAACTACGGCACCGTCCTCGTGGACGTCGAGACCCGCCGGCCGGTCGACCTGCTGCCCGACCGGGAGTCATCGAGCCTGGCCGCGTGGCTGGCCGAACGGCCCGGAATCGAGGTCGTATGTCGGGACCGAGCCCCGTTCTTCGCCGAGGGCGCCACCGCCGGCGCACCGCAGGCCGTGCAGGTCGCGGACCGGTGGCATCTCTGGCACAACCTCAGCGAGGCCGCTGAGCGGAGCATCGCCCAGCACCGCCAGTGCCTGCGCGTCCTGGTCCCTGAGACGCCTGAAACGACCGAGGAGGAGCCCGACCCTGCAGAGGAGTCGGCCGGTTCGCCATGGCCGACCGGGCACCGGTTCGCCGACCGAACCCGAGCCGTTCACGCCACCGTCCATGCCCTGGTGGAGGCAGGACACAGCCGTCGCGCGATCCAGCAGCAACTCGGCATGACGAGCCGAACCGTCAAACGGTACGCGGACGCCGCCAAGCCGGAAGACCTCTTCACCGGTCAGTGGCAGGCCCGGACCTCCGTCCTCGACGAGTACAAGACCTACCTCGACGACCGCTGGAACGAGGGCTGCACCAACGCCTGGAAACTGTGGGAAGAGATTGTCCCGCTCGGCTACCAGGGCAGCTACCAGCGCGTTCGCGCCTACCTCCGCCAGAAGCGCACCTCGCCACGACCCGTGACAGCCCGGCCGCCCTCACCCCGGGCAGTCGCGGGATGGGTTCTGCGCCGCCCGGAAAACCTGCCCGATGCCGAGCAACTCCAACTGAAGAACGTCCGGGCGAACTGCCCCGAGATCGACGCCCTCAGCAGGCACGTCCGGTCCTTCGCGACCATGCTCACCGAGCGCCAGGGCGAGCGACTGCCGGACTGGCTCGACGCCGTGAAACAGGACGACCTCCCGAGCCTCCACACGCTTGCCGCAGGTATCGACCGCGACCGCGATGCAGTGATCGCTGGCCTCACACTGACCTGGAACTCTGGAGTCGTCGAAGGCCATGTCAACCGGATCAAGATGCTCAAGCGTCAGATGTTCGGCCGCGCTGGCTTCACCCTGTTACGCAAACGTGTGCTTCTGGCCTAAAAACTAGCTGGTCTGCGACTACTTCAGGAGCCGGAAGCCCGGCTGCCGAGCCCACGCTCTGAGGAATTCCGCTGAACCGTAGGCAGCAGGCCACGGATCCGTCATCGTCGCGATGATGCCTGGAAGGTCGGTCACGATCGGGACTTGATCCTCAAGAAGTTCGGCATTGGCGACGCCGCCGATCACGTCCATGACGGCAGCGGTCAGCAGGGCCGTGACGACGTGGTCGACGGGCCTGTTGCAGAACGCTATGACGTCGACGGCGTGGGTCGGCGTGAAGCCGATAAGGGGTTCCTGGTCGACTTCGTCGGCGTGCTCGGCCTCGAAGATGGCCTCGTCGCCGATGCCGGGTCCCATGAGAGAGACCATGACAGGCCGGCGTCCGTCGATGCCCCCGGTATCGGCGATGCCGAGGCTCTCCGCGTGAATATTCAGGTCGTACTCGCCGACCCGCTTCTCCTCAAAGTGCGATGAGGAACGGACAAGGAGTTCCCGGAGCCGCTGGATGGATACGGGTTGGACGGGCTCCGCCAACTCAATCACCAACACCGGACCGCTCATGACGAGAGCCTAGCCAGCCTGGGCTCCCATCCCCAACCGGTTACTCAGCGTGCCCTCACCACACAAGCTGAGCCAGAACCCGTCCTCGTGAACAAAGCCACCGTGCCACGTCTACCTGGGCGGCGGCTATCTCTTGGCTTACCAGTCCCGGCCGGCGATCAGCTCCTCTGCATCCGCGTTCGTGAACCCGTATGCCGACGCGACAAACCAGAAGTCCTCAGCGATCCACTCACGCGCAATCGTCTCGATCCCACTCCCGGCTGCCTCGAACTGCGCCTCCAGACGGTTGAACTCCTCCGTCGCGGCCTGGGTGAGCGCATAGAGGGCCTCCAGATCCGACGGCTGCTCGGCCTCAATCCGCTCGCACAGCCGCAGCAGGATCGCTCCGCCCTGGTCGACGACGTGATCGGGGAAGTACGAGTCCTCGTACATCCGGCGCAGAAACGCGTGCCCTGCCACCCGCTGGTTGGTGATCGGCATGCGCTTCCCCATCCCCGCAGAACAACTGACGCGCCGATCATGCAACGCACCACTGACAACGACGCCGCCCATGTGCGCCAGACCGCTCGTGACCAGCACTCTCACAACAGCTGGGCGTGTCAGCGATTTTGTGTAAGTCGGTTGGTGTCATTGGATGCTGAGCCGGTCCTCGAAGAAGAGTGAGAACTGGTTCAGTGCCTCTTTCCAGTGTGCGGCGACGTGGTTCGCGTCGCGCGCTTTGGGGTTGATCTGTTCGCGGACCGCGAGGTAGAGGACCTTCAACGCGGCTTGTTCCGAGGGGAAGTGGCCGCGGTTGCGGGTGGCTTTGCGGAGGCGGGCGTTCATGGATTCGACCATGTTCGTGGAGTAGACCACCGTCCTTATGGCCGGCGGGAACGCCAGGTAGGGCGTGAACTCCGGCCAGGCAGATCGCCACGTCCGCACGATGGCCGGGTAGCGCTCGCCCAGGTCAGAGGCTGCGAACAGATCGAGGGCCTGCTCGGCGGCCTGCTCGGTCGGTGCCGTGTAGATCGCCTTCAGGGCCGGCACCAGCTTCGGGTGGTCCCGCGACGACGACAGCCTGAGCGAGGCTCTCGTCAGGTGGATCACGCACGTCTGGACGGTGGCCTTGGGCCAGGTCGCGGTGACCGCGTCAGGCAGGCCCTTCAACCCGTCACAGACCACGATGCAGACATCCTCGATGCCCCGGTTCCGCAGCTCCGACAGGACTGCCATCCAGGTGGTGGCGCCTTCGCCCTCGGCTCCGACCCACAGACCGAGGACGTCCTTGCGGCCGTCCATGTCCACGCCGACGGCCAGATAGACGGGCTTCGAGGTCACTGAACCGGACCGGATCTTCACCCACAAAGCGTCGATGTAGACGATCGGCCAGACCGCATCCAGGGGCCGGTTCTGCCAGGTCACGAGCTCGTCGATCACGGCATCGGTGACCTTGCTGATCAGATCGGGACTGACCTCGACCCCGTAGATCTGCGCTAGGTGGGAGCGGATGTCCCGCACGCTCATCCCGCGGGCGTAGAGCGAGAGGATCCGGTCGTTGAACCCCGCCAGCCGGCGGGCGTTCTTCGGGACCAGCCGCGGTTCGAACTCGCCATTGCGGTCCCTGGGCACCGCCAAAGTGACCGCGCCGGCATCGGTCAGGACCGTCTTGGATGACGTCCCGTTGCGCGAGTTCCCCGACCCGTGACCTGCGGAATCTCCACGCTCGTAGCCGAGATGTTCACTCATCTCGGCTTCCAGAGCACGCTCCAGAACAGCCTTGGTGACCTCCGTCAGCAGCCCGCCCTCACCCAGCAGGGCCGCCCCGGAGGCATCAGCCTTGTCCAGCAACCGCTGGACGACCTCATCGACCGTCTTGTCGCCGGCCACGGACGCGGCCGCTTCGTCTTTGTCCGCCATGACTCGTCCGATCCGCCCGGCCCAAGGGCCCGAGGCCGAGCCGCGGGCCAGGCTGTCACATCACGGACTTACACGATCTTTCAGACACGCTCCAACAGCTAGGTGGAAAAACGAGAAGGGCGTTCGCATGCAGATCGAGTCCTGTCTGTCCTGGGTGCAGGTTGGCTGAGCTGTCGGTGGTGTAGGTGTGGGGCAGTGCGAGCTGGGTGCTGTCCCAGGTGAGTGTGGGTGCTGGGGCGGTCGCGAAGAGGTAGAGCGCATCACTGCCGGATTCCGTCACCAGGTGGGGCCCGGGTGCGGGCGAGTACGCGACTGCGTGAATCGTGCTGGCTGTCAGGGGTGTGCGGAACAGGCGGCGCAGTTGCTCGAATTTTGCCGAGCTGATCACGCTGGAGTTGGCGTCTGCGTCGGCCGGTTCACAGGGGTCGGGGCCGGCGTCTGGGAGTTTGGCGCCGGCCAGGAGCAGGGTGAGGAGTACGGGTACGGCCTTGCGGGCCAGGGCCCGGGTTGCGGTGGTGAGGCGGTCGGCGTTGGCGTAGGGCAGGGACAGGGCGAGGCTGCCTGCTTCGGTGCCGATGGTGATGGGGACGGCCGAGCAGACCGTGTGGGTGGAGTACTCGCGCAGGTCGTAGACGGGGTCGTCGGGGGTGATGCGGTCCAGCCGCTCGAATAGCGCGCTGGGGCTGGTGATGGTGCGGCGGGTGAGCCGGGCGGCTTTGTAGCGGGTGAAGTGGTCTGTGCGGGAGTCGTGGTCGAGCTGGGTCAGGAGGCATTTGCCGACGGCGCTCGCGTGCGCGGCCGACCGGAAGTCCACCCACTCGTTGACGGCCGGGGTGACGGGCCCGTCTGCCATCTGCGTGATGTGGACCTCGCCGTCGACGTAGCGGCTGAGGTAGACGGCGGCTCCGACGCTGTCACGGGCGAGGGCGAGGGTGTGCTGCAGCTGGAGGCCGGTACCGCCGGGCGAGGCCAGCCGATCCAGTGCAGGCCCGGGCACGTAGATGCTTCCGCCGGCGATGGGCTGGGCGAACTCCTCCTCGACCAGCATGGGCAGCAGCCGCAGCAGCTGTTCCTCGGGGAGTCCGGACTGTTGCCGCAGCAGTTTGCGTGACGCGCCCAGGGGGTGCTGCTCCAGGACACGCACGACCGATTCCGCGGCCTGTGCCTGCTGCAGCGCGCTGCTTTCCGGCGGGGTCGGCCGCCGCGGGGACCGCCGCGCGGCCAGCCAGGGGACGCGGGCCGAGAACGGCTGCGACGCCTGTGGTGAAGGGGCCTCGGGTGGGGGGAGCGGGCGGCGGCGCTCGCGGAGGTAGGCAGGGGCGGGTGGCGGTTCGACCAGTTCGCACAGCACGTCCGCCAGCGGCGCCGAGGGCCTGGGGACAGGGCCCAGGAGCGGGTGCTCCTGGTCTTTGATGTAGGTCAGGAGCGTAGGGGGAAGGGCGTGCTCGGTGTGGGCCCGGATGAAGGGCCCCCAGCGCCTGAGCGGAGTGAAGGCATCGAGGTCGAGCCGCTCTGCCCAGAGGGCGGCGTCGTCATATTCGGCGTGACGGCTGTGTTCGAGGAAGAGGCAGTAGACGGCCGTGTCGCTGTCCGCGCCCGCGGCGAGCTGCCACCAAAACCGTGCACCGTCATGGCCGAGGAGATGGAGCAGGCAGGCGAAGACCAGCACGTCGTGGTCGTCGGCCGGGCCGGCGGCCAGGAGGCGGCGCAGCAGCAGGCCGGAGTCGGGGGAGAAGACCATGAGCACGCACACGGCGTTCAGGGCGCGGCGTGCGTCCTCGATGTCTGCGGGATGGTCCTGATGCGGGTCGAGCCAGTGCAGCGGCCGCGGTCGCGGGGTGGCACTTTCCGGACCGGGCTCGGGGAGGTCGGTGACCGTCCCCCGGCTGGGGACCTGCGGGCGGGCGAGGGAACCCGGTCACCGCGGCGCGCCAAAAGGCGGGCTCGGGCCTTGGCCATGTCGTAGTCGGCATAGCGCCCCGGGAGCGGCGGCCGGGAGAAGAAGGCTTGCAGGTGCCGGATGAACGCAGGCTCGCTCACGACCTGACCTTCCCGTCGTCGCTGGGGATGTCGAGCACCTGCAGAAGACGGGCGCGGGCCTGGCGCACGAACGAGCGCACCGTCGCCTCGGCGACGCCCATGAGCTGGGCCGCGGCGGCGGTGTCGAGGTCCAGCCCGAAGCGCAGGATCACTGCGTCCCGCTGCCTCTCGCTCAGGTGCTCGATCGCCTGGGCGAACTGGAGCCGGCCGTGCACGGCCGCGAAGTCGTCCCGGCCGTCGACGACCGCCGCGAACGCGGAAAGATCGGTCGGCAGGGCCTGCCTGTCGCGCTTGCGCCGCTGGTCGCTGATACGGCTCTTGAGGATGCTCCACGCGTAGCCGGGCAGGTTCTCCATGCCGAGCATGCGCTGCCAGTTGTTCATGATCTCATCGAAGGTTTTGTCGGCGGCGTCTTCCGCATCGGCGTCAGATCCCAGCTGTTTGTAGGCGAAATGCAGGTACGGCTTGTACCGGTCGTCGTGGAACCCCCAGAACGACCTCTCATCGGCAGTGCTCCAGCCGGCCAGGGCGGGATGCTGAGCTGAGGCGTTGGATGGGTGTTCCACATCTGTGGAGTCCTCCGGCTCTTCATAGGTCACTGCTCCACCTCGAGGTGGAAGTCGTCTGGCGCCGCGGCGGGGTGCCGGGCGGCACCCGTCATGCCGGCGATGCCGACCCGGACGCCCGCGGCGAGCAGTCGTCGGCAGCAGCGGACTGTGTCGGGTCCGAACACCCGGACGACCAGTGCGGTCTGGAGGACCATCGCTACAGCAGAAAGCCGCACGTGTCCCACCCCTTCGTCGTTGGAAGACGCCGTACCCCTCCCCCACGGCGTCAGAGGCGCCCGCCTCCACTCATATAGCGATCCACAGGGCCCCATTCGTGCACGACAAAAACGATCAATTCCGAAACGGCATACGGAAGAAACACGGCCTGAACCAGGCAGCAAAACCGCGCTCTCGACATGGCGACCGCCGCAGCCACCCACGACGCCCGTGGCCGGCGGCCGCAGCAAGGGCCGCCGCACGGCCGGAGCTGGAGCGACTCCGAGGTGTCGGCCAGGATGGGGTGGGGCGGTGGTCAGGGCCGGAGGTAGCTGCTGAGGTAGCTGCGGGCCGCGGCCTCGCTTGTGCCGAGCGCGGCCGCCACCTGCCCGATCGGTACCTCCCCGGCGATGAGCTCGTGTGCCGCGTCCTGGCCGACCCGGCCGATGACGTAGCGCAGGTCGGCCAAAGCCTTCAACGCGACCAAAGGTTCCTCGGCGGCCAGGCCGTCGAGCCGGCGGACGAGTTGGGTGAGGAGCTCGGTGAGCTCCCCGGGGAGTTGGACGGTCGCGTCCCGGATCACCGACAGATGCGCGTCGTAGTCCGCGACCGGGCCGGACAGGTCGACGTCCGCCTCGTACAGCGGCTTGTCCTTCGGGAGCGTGGTCCAGTCGAGCGGGTACTCGGGAGAAGCTCGTCAGCCGAACGGAGCGGGGCCGAGTCCTGAGCAGCCACTCTCGCGCGGACCGCTGGTGGCCATGAATTCGCCCTCGCGTCCGTCGGGCAGACGCAGAATGCCGGGAGCTGCGTCGAAAAGATCAACGTCATCGTCCACGGCCAGGGTGAGGCTGCCAGCCCATGTGCTGTGCCGGTCGTAGCTGAATTCCGGGACGGTAGCCGGGTCCAGGCGGATAACGAGTGAAGCGGCCACAGCAGCCTCACGGCCGTCGGGGAAGACGACAACGGCGGGGCCTACGTAGCGCGGACGTCCGTCATCCTGATGAAGCTTGTTCTCCGACATACCCCCATCCTGGCCTGCCGGCTGCACCGCGCATACCCACCCGCCCTGCCGGTTCCGACGGATCCCGCCCGGTCTCTTCAGTCGAGAAGCTCGCGGTGGGCCCCGCACCCCGCGGCGAAGCCCAAAGCGAAGGCACGGCCGAGCGCCCCGGCGCCGCACCACCCGAGGCCGCCACACACCCCGGGAATGGCGCTGGGGACATCCGGGAGCTCTGCCCCTGCGGCCGCCCACGGTGTCACCAGCCCCGCCGTCACCGCACAGAGCTGCCCGGTGCGGGTACGCCACCCGGCGCTCTACCGCAGGACTGCTGCGACGTTGCCTTCAGGCGACGGCGATTCCTGCAGCGGTGGGTCTCACATACCGCCGGGCCCGGTGCGTTGCTGGTGGTGCAGCCAGGCCGTCAGTGCTGCCTGGAGCTCGGCGACTTCGCGGGGGTTGAGGGTCTGGCTGGCGGCGTCGGTGTGCAGTCGTACTCCCGTGGCTGTGATCGTCCAGCCCGGAGCGCGTCGCGAGGCAAAGGGCTTGTACGGGCGCACCAGAGCCTTGCTGCCCCGTCAACGCCCCGGGCGGAGCGCGGGATCGGCCCGGCCACCTGCTGCGGATGCCGGACACTTGGGTGATGATCGAACGTCGCGCCCTCGGTACCGGCCCGCACCCTGCAACTCCCCTGCGCCGCCGGCGGCTGCCCGCCGGGCCCGCCTCGCTGCCGAGCCGGCTGACGATTCCGGCGCAGCGCCCGAAAGTCCCTCGGTACCCCGCTCCCCCGGCCGCCGCCCCCTGGGAACCGGGACGAACGCCGACCGCTGACCGGCTATCACCGGGTCGGAGCCTCCTGCCTGCTTCGGCGGCTCGTCCCTGCCTTTACATCTTTGACTTGAGTGAAATCAGCTTCGGAACCACGAGAGGTTCGCGTTTCTATGCCCCCTGAAAGGGGTTACCTACCCCTTCCCCTTCACCCAAGCAGGGACACGGACTGGCTCTCCGGAAAAAATTGCAGACGCTTTCACCCATTCACTGCCCGGCTTAGGTGCCACGGGAACAGAATGCATTGAAACCGTATACGGCTTACCTTCTTCCAGTAGACCTGCGTGGACCTTTTCACTCCGGAAGACCTCTCGCGCCTGCTCCTCCAACCACTCTGCACTTTCCGGCGGGATAGCAAGTTTCACCATCTTCATAACGGGGTCCCAGTAAAACCAGCGCATTCCCCCACTGGGGTACATCGCCAATAGCGCAACGGGGCCAGGCGGCGGCTTCTTCGGCCAAAGCGTCCGATCCAGACTTTGGAGAGAATTTCGATATACAGGCCAGCAGGCTATTACCCTGTTTAGCGCGGCGACTACTTCACTGCAATTAACCGAGGATCTCTTCTCTACCTCCCTGACGAAGTCACGGAAGAAGGAGATTCCTTCGAGGTAGGAAAGCACCGCAAGATCGAAAGAAGGTCCGGTCCTGTGCACGCTCAGTCCGGTTATGTCGGCATAGGTTCCGAGGACTCCTCCCGCGCTGCCATGAGTAACCTGTGACAGCAATCGATACACGTCATACCCACTGCCGTAGCCATGAGCGGTGGCCATGTCTCGGAGGTTCCTCGCACCCCAGCCTCGTTTAAAATTGCTCCCGTATCGCGCAATGACAGTTCTCAGATGCGCGGCCCCATCACGCTTGATCCTTGCAAGCCGCGTGCGTTCCCTCTTGTGCTCGGCTCCCTTTAGCAGAGGAACGCCGCGGGTAAGGCTTCCCAAGAGGTCTGCTGTCACTGCTCTGTGCGCTAGGTACCTCTCGGCGGAGTCCGCCGAACTCATAACTTCACAGTAATTCACAAGGTGCTCATAAAGTGATCGAGAGGCGCGGGCAGCATCCCTACCCTCTCCCTCAAAAAGACGATCCAATAGGGAATGGAAATCATTCCAGGCATGGTTGCCGATAATTAGGGCGGCTTTATTGCCCTCTTGAGTGAAGAAGATTCGGATTACGACATTTAGCTCGTCCTGCATCTGCGTCATAACGGGCTGAAGTAGTTCTAGCTGCTCCTGAAGAGCAGTACGTATTTCATGGCGCAGGGCAAACCCGCGCTGCGAAGGCGAAATACTCAGGTCTACTTCCTGAAAAATGCCATCCATGACGCTCCCTCACCCCTACCCCCAGCCCTACGAGCGGACCTTAGGGGGACGCTATCTCACGGCATGTCGCCATAGGAAGACAATTAGGGCTTTCTATCAGTACCGCAGGTCCGCCCGCGGGAGATCTGCCCCTTCCGCAACGGCAGAGGAACTCCATCGTCCGTTGGACCTGACGTCAACCGGCTGCAGCCGCGGGGCCCTGGCCGAAGCGCGGCACATCCGCCACCGTCGCGTCCAGGCGCAGCCTCTTGAAGCGCAGCGGATGACGGAAGACTCCGCCGTGGTCGATGGCGCGGTCGGCGCTGACTTCGGCAACCAGGTCGGGGCGGACCACCGTGATATCGAGGATGTCGCGGGACCCCCATGACGCTGTGAACCGGGCCTCCTCCCACGGGTGCCCGGGGCCAGCGGCGGTCAGGTGCTCCGCGACCTGGCGGGCCTGGTCCGCCCTCAAGGGCACAGTGCGGCCGACGGGGCGCAGGCGGCCCGCTGTGTCGTGGCGGCCGAGGATGAGCAGCTGCGGGAGGGTGAGTGTGCCGGTGATCGCGCCGATGACCGTTTCGGTGGTGTCCCGTCTTCTGATCTTGGTCCAGCCGCGGTAGTTCGGGAGATATTTGCTGGTCAGGGGCTTGATGACCAGGCCTTCGACGCCGGACACGTCGGTCCAGTCCTCGAGCCACTCCCGCGCCTCGGCCACGTCTGTGGTCATCGGGCACAGCGTCCACGGCGCGGTCAGTCCCCTCGCCGCGAACAGAACCTCGAGCCTGCGCCGGCGCTCCCGGTACGGCAGGGAGAGCAGCTCGACACCGCCCTCGCTCTGAAGGACGTCGAACGCCACGAAGTAGGCAGGCAGGCGGGCAGCCAGCGCGTGAGCGGTGCGGGCGCGGGCGGCGGCCCGGCGCTGCAACCCCTCGAACGACAGCGCGCCGGCCTCGGGATCCCAGACGAGCACCTCGCCGTCCAGGACCAGGCCGGGCGGGAGCTGCTCGGCGGCCGCGACGAGATCGGGGAAACGGTCCTGGACCAGGGAGCCGCGGCGGGTCTGGAGAAGCACTCGGCCGCCGGGTTCGGACGGGCTGAAGACGAGCATCCGGTGACCGTCGAATTTCTGCTCGTACGCCACCCCGGCAGTCAGCAGGCCCGGGGGCGGGATCATCTCGGCCGCCTGCGCGAGCATCGGCTCAACCGGTGGATGCAGCGTCACTCTGACCCTCTCCGTTACCCCCTTCCAGGGTCCCCGAGCCGCCCGCCTTACCTCACGGCGCCCCGCCGAGCGGAGGCGCGCACTCGCGCAGAAAATCGAACACATGATGGAATAGAGGAATCCGCACAACAGGAGCGCGCCATGACCTCCCCCACCCCCTCCGCCAGACCCCAACCCGTCACGTGGGCTCCCAGCCAAACCGGACCCTGCGCAAAATGGCCTGTTGACTGCACTAACGGTGCTCACGCCCCATCGCCGTGATTTGGGGTCGGGCGGCGGTCAGACCCCGGGAAGCGGATCGGCGCGTCGGAACGCCGAGAAGCGATGGGAGGGGGCGAACTACGCCTGACTATGCGACAGTTCATGATGCCGTGTCCCTGGTGCTGGGAGAAAGGCATGATGTGGCTGACGAGTTGGAGAGCGAGTGGCTGACGGCGCGCCAGGTGAGCGCGTTGTGGCCGGGCGTCGGTGCTGGCTCGGTGTATGTAAATGCGCTGGCCCATGGAGTGCGGGTCCATACGGAGAGCTGGATGACCACTACCGGGTCCGCCGGTAAGGAGTGGTATCACGCCGGCGACGTGCGCCGAGTGGCCCCGCAGATAGCAGCCCAGCCACCCCTCAAGGACTCCCAGCTACCGTGCTGTCTGGTGCTGATCGTTCTGGCAGCGGCACCGCTCGTGTGGCTGGCGATACAAATAGAAAGCGCAGGCGGGTGGTGAAGGTCATGTGGCTGCGCGGCCGGCCAGCCGCGGGATGCTGGGGTGTCAACTGCATCATCTCTTGCTCGTTGGGCAGGGCGTTTCCGAGCCTCAGTAGCTGTATCTCAACCGATCATGGAACGTACAGGTCGAACAGGGTTCCAGATGGGGTGATCTTCCAGCTGTACGCGCATGAGGGCAGGGCCTCTCGGTAGCTCGGGGATGCGAATCTGACCGAGCAGTACCAGGAGGCCCTGTGCCCGTACTCAGACCATCAACCAGATCCGGACCCTCATCGTCACCGCGCCGTCCGTGTGGTGCGCGACAGGCTGCAGGAACTGTCCACGCGTGAGCTGGTCGACACCCTGGCCCGCTCCCGCCCAGCCGGCGAACTCGAGGACCCCGCCTGCGCGGTGAAGACCGCGCTGCGGCGCCTGGCCCGCCGCTACCAGGCACTCGACAAAGAGATCAGGGAAGCGGACAAGGAGATCGGGCCGCTGGTCACCCAGGCCACTCCCAGGCTCATCGCCCTGCCCGGCGTCGGTCCCGAGACCGCCGGCCAGCTGCTGACCAGCGCGGGCGACAATCCAGGCCGCCTCCGCTCCGAAGCTGCGTTCGCCCATCTGTGCGGGGCCGCCCCGATCCCGGCTTCTTCCGGCCGCACCAACCGGCACCGGCTCAACCGGGGCGGTGGACCGCGCAGCCAACAACGCACTCCACACCATCGTGCTTGTCCGCATGAGATACGACCAACGCACCCGGGAGTACGTGGCCCGGCGCACCGCCCAGGGCATGGCCAAGAAGGACGTGGTGCGGTGCCTGAAGCGGTTCGTCGCCCGCGAGGTCTACCGCCAACTTCCCCATGTCATCAACACCGCCGAACCACTCCCGCAAACCACTTGACGATCTATAGGAGCTTCAACCAGCACCACGCCCAAACTGAACGGGGTTTGCAGCGACGAGCTCGACCTCGAAGCCGTCGTCGTTCTCCAGGTAGGCGGCATAGTGCTGCGCGCCACCGGCGTACGGATGGCGATCGGGAAACATCACGGGATCATTCGGGAAGGTACGCCCTTCGCGTGCCAACTCGAGGCCGATCCACAGGTCTTGAGCATTGCTCCGCCTTTCACGTATGGTCACGCCCACATTGTTGATCACCACTGGAGGAAATGTGCGTAACCTCATCGGCAAGACCATCACGACCGTAGCTGTCGCCACGGTCACTGTTGGTGTCTCTTGGCGCCGCGCCCGCGCAGGCGTACGACGATTCGTCGTTCTGCTCTCGGATCGTCGGCACGTGCTGGTCGGGCGTCGTCAGCTCTAACGCCAGCGGGAACTGGATCAAGATCCAGGGGGATTCGCCTACCGCTGCCTACGTGAAGCTCTATGACTACAACAACGGCAACCTCGTTGGAGAACTCGTCGCCACGGGCGGCTACAACGAGACGACCATTTATGGTCTGTACGGCCGCTACAGGGTCCGGGTCGACGGCAACTGGGGTTGGTACGCAACAGGGGGCTGACCAACCACTAAGTAGCTGAATCTCAACCGATCATGGAACGTGCAGGTCGAACAGGGTTCCTGATGGGGTGATCTTCCGGCTGTACGCGCATGAGGGCAGGGCCTCTCGGTAGCTCGGGGATGCGAATCTGACCGAGCAGTACCAGGAGGCCCTGTTGTCACATGTGTACGCGGTTGCGCCCGTCGACTTCAACTCGTCCGTCGTGTCGTGCGATTGTCTCGCGCACGTGTACGGCAACGCTGCCGATCATCCCGACCGGCAGCGCCGGTATCCGTCGGACATGACGGACGCGGAATGGGTGGCGGTGCGGCCCTTGCTGCCCACGCCGTCCTGGCTGGAGGGCCGGGGCGGGCAGCCCGAGGGCTACTGCCACCGCCAGATGCTGGACGCGATCCGCTACCTGGTCGGGGGCGGGATTTCCTGGCGGGCGATGCCCGCAGATTTCCCCCACTGGGCCCGGGTCTATGCCTTCTTCCGCCGCTGGCGCGAGAACGGGCTGGTCGCGGAGTTCCACGACCGGCTGCGCGGCCGGGTGCGGGAGCGCGAGGGGCGGGAGGCGGAGCCGACGGCCGGGATCATCGACGCGCAGTCGGTGAAAGCCGCCGCGAACGTTCCCGCCGCGTCACGCGGCTTCGACGGCGGGAAGCTGATCAACGGCCGGAAGCGGCACATCGTGACCGACTGCCTGGGCCTGCTGCTGGTCGTGGCCGTGACCGCCGCGAGCATCGGGGACCGCGAGGCGGCCGTCGGCCTGCTGACCCGACTGCGGGCCCTGCACCGGGACATCTGCCTCGTCTGGGCGGACGGCGGCTACACCGGCTCCCTCGGCGACTGGGCCCGGCAAAATCTCGCCCTGGCTCTGGAGATCGTGAAGCGCACCGACGATATGGAGGGGTTCGTGGTGCTGCCGAGGCGGTGGGTGGTCGAGCGCACCCTGAGCTGGTTGATGCACTCGCGGCGTCTATGCCGGGACTACGAGACCCTGACCGCCACCAGCGAGGCGGTGATCCAGTGGTCGATGATCACACGGATGAGCCGCCGCCTGGCGAGGCCACGAGCCTGCGGCCGGCACTGAACGCGCCCGACGCCTCCTGCAGCAACCACCCGCGCTCGGCCAGGCGTTTCGCCTTCGACCGCACCCTCGACCTTCGCCGCCACCGTCACCTCGATCCCCAGCGCCCCCGCGATGTCCCTGGCCCGCACCGGCTCGTGACCCGGCCGGTCCTGAAGCACGTTCAGGATCCGCTGGTTGTCCAGCGAGAGCACCTGCACCGACAACCCCTCCCGCCAGAGCGGCACGATCGCACCCGGAACCGACGCGGACACAGGCCCAGGAACGGGAGTGGGCGCCGTTTCTCCCGCGTCCTCGGCTTCCGCCGCGGCAACGGTCTCGGCGGCGGACACGGCCAGGGCCTCGACGAGCTCTTCGCGTGCGATCACCCGCCGGTCCAGCTCGATCTCACCGGCCGCCAAGGCCGCAACCGCACGGGCCGCCTCCTCCCGCAGCACCTCCACCCGCTCACGGGCAGACGCTTCCCGCGCCTCCAGCAACCCCAGCATCGACGCCATCGCACACCCCTCGACGAACAACCGGAAGCAGAACGCCGGATGTCTCCCTCACCCCGACCGAGACCATGCCTGACCAGCAAGAATCAAGCGATCACGTTCGGTTGAGATACGGCTTCTGAGGGTTCGTCCGTCGAGGGGCCGTGTTGCCTCTGGTGATCCCACCAGAGGCTCGCGTTGTCAGTGGGTGCTGATAGATCACCTGGCTATGAGGGATGAGCCCGCTTCCGCAGTAGATCAGTCGAGTCGAACGCGCCGCGACCAGTCCAGTTCACCGCGGGCGCCGAGTTCGTCGAGTTCATCGAGTTCGTCGAGGATGACGCGGTGGAGGCGGGCCCAGACCCTGGCCCGGCTCCACTGGGCGAAGCGTCGGTAGACCGTCTGCCAGCTCGGGCCGAACACCGGCGGAAAATGCCGCCACGTGTAGTTCGAGGTCGCCACGAAGATGATCGCGGCCGCGTCTCGCGGTCGCCGGCACGCCGTCGGCCCCCGCCCTGCGGGCGTATCACCTCTGTCGGCGGCACCACTTGCCGGAACAACACCCACAATCCGCAGGAGTGGCGAATGGATCTCAGGCGGCCGTCAGGCCCCAGACTGACCGACACGAAATAGCCCGCGATGCGGACCCCCGAGCCGGAGGCGTAGCGTCACAACCTTCATTGTCGGTCACGATTCATACTTACTCAAATCGGGAGAACACCCAAATAAGCAAGACCACCTCGACCACGAAGAAAGCTACAATGACACCCAACGCCCGATAGGTGCTTACGGCAGCCCGCACGGCGTCGGCCGGCGTTTCAGCTTTTCCAGTGGCGTACTCTTTAACCGCCCTCCGCTGAACAAATCCCGCAATCATGCGAATGATCCCCTTGGCTCCGAAACCCTTAGCGAGGCCCATGAGGTCAAAGATTGAACCGAAGAGATCAGCCACGACCTTCTTGGCTCCTTCAGTCTCAATCGCACTCTTCATCAGCTTTTTGTCGTTCGGTTCGCCGAGCTCCAAGAGATTCTTTAGCATCCACTCGCGGGGGTCATTGAGCGGTGGCGCCTCTGCCGCCAGGATCGCCTGGTGAAGTTCAAGTTCTCGCTTGCGACGCTCTTCCTCGGTATTGAATTCAAACAAACACAATAGGTGGTGCGCCGCATCAAGGCGCCCCCATGTGAAATCGCTTTTTCGCCAGTCGCTCTTAAAGAAGGCTGCGAAGTGTTGAAATCGGATTCCGTATAGCTTTCGGTCTCCCATGTCGTGGAATCTATCCTCGAACAGTACTCTGCTCATTTTATCGGGCCCCAGCCGCAGAAACTGGAACTCGGGCATGATCGGTTCGACGAGTTTGGCGGGAGGGGCGTAGGCGCGAGTTACTACTTCGACGGCCAAACAGGCACCAACAGCATCTTCTGGCTCTTGCATCCAAGATTTAATGTTTGCAGCCCGCAGCGTCCTCACGTACCGGGCCCCCGCCTGGCCAACAAGTTCTCGTAGACGCCTCGGGATGCCGAGTTCGCTGAACGTGCCTTGGATGAAAGACGCTGCACCCTCGTCCGAGAGTAGGGCTTCGGGTTCAACTTCGAGCGGGATTCTCGACCCGAACGCCTCCATGATGGCAGCAGTATCGCGCAGTCGCTCAGTGATAAATTCTGCACCCTCGATTAGCCGTTGCTGTTGTGCGTCTGTAAGGATATCCTCCTTGAGGTGATTGTGGAGTTGATGACTTAGTGATTGGAGTACACGCTCTGCTGTGACAAGGCCCCAGCGCCAGTCGCCGTCACGGTCAAGCGGCGAGGTGATCTGACTGGGGTCTTGCAAGGGAACCCAGTTGGGCCGAGGAGTAGAATCGATCAGTGCGTCAATTTGCCCTGGGCCGGTTTCACGAGTAACGGCCAGAGAGGTGACCGACGTGTCTTCGGCTAGCCGTCGGCGCAGTTCGAGGATGGCTCCACATGCTCGATTTCGACGGTACTCGGAGAGCAGTCCTTTAGCCAGTTTGCTTAGCCCTAGCGGCAAATTCCTTATCCTCCTCCCCGCTCACCCGTCGAAACAAGTCAAGGTGTGCGTCGCGGCCAGTTGAGGTTGAATCGACTGTTCAACTCCTCGATGCTCGACCGAAAGTCGGCTTCCTGTGGATAGTTGGCAGCACAGAATGCTACTTTGCCCCAGGGTGCCTCCTCGTTGATTTTTCCACTAGCCCCGTGCTGTCCGCGACCTGCTGACGGGACAACATATACGAGGACCCGCCGCACGGGGGTGTCCAGCGTGCGATGGGAGATAGCTTCGAGAACAGGCTCGAATGGTGCGTTATTTAGCACCCCGCCATCAATGACGAAGCTAGCAGGATCATCATGAGCCATCTTTGGATGCACGCGATATTGCATGATAGGAGTCTCATTGACGGGTGAGAATGCGATTGGAAAGCTCCCCGTGGAGCGTGCAGCACGAATAAGCCCCTCGGCATGCTTGGGAATGAAGTCCCGCCGCACTACATGCTTGAAATCCCATTCCCCGTCTGTGCGAGTGTAGATGACGGCCTTATCGTCGTGCTGGAAACGATAGAGGCGGCGGTGATCGCGTACCGCAAATTCGTTTCCGAACCCGTCCGTATAGGAGCGGCCGCGCCCGGCTAGGGAGGTCGCTGGCAGGAATAGGGTAATAGGAGCACGGAGGAATTCAGCGCCCACACTGATGTTGTTGATTGCCTCGCGAACCTTATTCTCGAACGACTCGCCACTCAATACGCTCGTCGCCGATTTAGGAACGAGTAGTTTAGCGAGAGAGGCGGATTCATCCCAAACTTTGCGGAGATCGGGAAGAGCTGCACCGCGCCCAATGGCGGTGGCAAGGAGTGCGCCGTTCAATCCGCCAGCCGAAGAGCCAGCGATAACATCGATCACCACGCGAGTGCGCGAGGACTGGGCGATTTCCTTCCAAACATTGAAAGCCATCCTGTCGCGATCATCGACAGTGTCTTCACTTGCGGTACCTGAAGCGCGGCGCAGAAGGTCAAGTTCGTGTGTAACACCCCCCATCCAAACAGCCAGGCTGACTCCTCCATTTAGGACAAGAGCCAGTCGCGTCTCGTGGTTTACTGGGCGCGAGGGCAGGGGGTCGCTCATTCCATGCAACGTACATGTGTGAGCCGTTGTCGGACCGCATTGCAGGCACTAATAGGCTATATGGAGCACTCGAAGGAACCTGTTCAGACGAAGAAGCCAGGTGAGGGGTGGAATTCGACCCTGCTCCCCCAGTACCAGCCGCGCCGCGTGGGACTGTTCGCCGCCGGCCAGTCGGTCGATATGCAGCGAGACCAAGCGCTGCGCCTCCGCTGTAGTGCCCGGGCACAGTCGCCGCCTCTGGTCCAGCAGACGAAGAGGCTGCCGGACAGCCTGGAACGGTATGGAGTAACCAGAGGGTATCCCGTCCTTGCGGTCGCCTGATGCCGCGACCGCAAGGAGGCCGTGCTGCTGCTGCGCTTGGCGGCCACCCCCGCAGTTCCGGGAGCCAGCGGCCGATGTACTGGGCCCACGCACAATGAAATAGGGCCTGTGTGATGTTGTGATCAGTTGGCGGCTTTCAGGAGGTCGTCGATCCAGATCATTGCGGCGCGGAGGTGGAGGCCGGCGAGGTAGCTCCCGGGTGCCTTGTCGTATCGGGTGGCGATGCCGCGCCAGGCCTTCAGCTTGTTGATCAGGCGTTCGACGGTGTTCCGTTCCTTGTAGAGATCGGCGTCGTGGCTGACGGGCCGGCCGCCTCTCGCGCCCTTCTTCGTCCGGTGGGCGGCTTGGTCCCTCTTCTCCGGGATGACTGCCTTGATTCCGCGTTTGCGCAGGTAGGTGCGGTTGCCGCGGGATGAGTAGGGAGGAAGTCGGCGATCTTGCCCGGCATGTCGAGGGTGGCCAGCAGCTCCGGGACCGGGACGTCCTCTTGTGCCGCAGCCCTGCTCACACCCGCACGTAAAAGTGATCACCATTCTGAACACGGTTCTTGGCGTAGAAGCCGGCGAGGAACCCGCCTTGCATTTGCTGCTCCTCCGCGGGCACCCAAGCCACGCCTCTTGCTTCCTTCGGCGTGGCGGTGCCGCCATTGAGGGTGGAAGCGAAGGGGTATTCGTCGCATTGCATGCCCTTGGGAGCCCGGCCAACGACGGCGGGCCCGCAGACAGCGTTGCGGTTCTGTCGAATCCGGGCTGGGTCGGTCATCCGGGTGAGGGCTTGCAGCGGCTGGTTGGGCACTCCGACGCCGCCGCGCTGCTGGATAGAGCGGATGCTGGCGGCGATTGTGGGCAGCTGGGCCATCTCAGTCATGGTCGGGATGAAGTGACGGACAACGCAGCCTGGCTTCTTACCGCGGAAGGTGTCGTCGCACCGGATCTCAGCGGCAAGCCGACCCGAATCACCTTTCTGGCCCTCGAACGATGGATTGGCCAGCTGCATCACGATGGTGCCCACGCTGATGTGGGTGTCATCTGTCATGACAGCGTCCTGAAAGAACAGGATGCCGTTCCAGTCCTGCCCAACAGAGGCGGTCGGGCCGGAGGCTGATCCAGAGGATTTGCAGGGGGTGTTGCAGGTGGCCGTGAGAGTGGTCACTGTGCCGGCGGTGCGGCCGAAGGCTTCGGTGACCTTGACATGCACCGAGGCGCGGTAGCGATTACTAAAAGACTCAGTATGGTAGCCAAGGGTAATCTGGAAGATAACTCCTCCTACGACCTTGCCGCCCAGCTTGTCAAAATCTTGGAGCACGAGTCTGGCGGGCATTGTGTCGCATGCTGTGAACCGCGAAACCGCCGGACAGTCGCGTTCCGCCCGCATGCCTGACGGGACCATCCTCGCCGGCCCGACGGTTGCCCCTACCCGGTCCGCAGGTTTGGCGGGAGCGGCTTCCGCTTGAGTGCCGCGCTGCCCTGGCGGGAACGGCTCGGCCCACGCTGCTGTGCTGCTGAGAGGCAGCGACAGGATCACGCCTATCAGCAGCAGCCGGTAGATACGTCGCGCACGCATCGAAGCTCCTTCAACAGAGGAACATGACCCGGGATACGTTTCGGCGAAACGAACAGACACGCGTGTTTGCGGCAGCTGTCAGCCGCCGCCGCAAAGGCGGCTTTCGAGTCGTGCTGACGCGCAGTCAAGGCGTCGAATCGAGCTCACTACGGAGGTGCTCTGCGAGGGCCCGGCAGCGCTGAGCCTCCTCAGCCTGCTTGGGATCGTCAAGGCTGTCACCGACCTCTGCCCACCGGTCCAACACAGCCAAAACCAGCGACCACTGAGATGCGCTCAGTGCGATCGTGACCCGCCGGCCAGGCTGCGGCCAGCTGGTGAACCCCTGCGGGTCAGATGGCCAGTCGGGCAGCGCATTCCAGCCTGCGCGGCGGACACTGAGGCCGAGTTCGACAACCCCTGCCTCGTCGCCCGTCTGGCCTTCCACGCTGGTCTCGGCACCCATCGCAGAGTCTATGACCAGCCAGGACTCGACCGGCAGCTCCACCGGGCGCGCACCGGGTTCGGTGGCATCCATATTTTCATGATGCTCGGCAGTGGAGTGCAGCGCGACTCGGTTGGCCCTACCTTTCGGGCCCACGGGCGCTTCGGTAGGTGCGCCCCGAGATGTCACTCGAACTGGCCTGCGGCCCATGGCACGCCGGCCTCGCCCACCGGTACCTCGCCCAGCTCGACCAGCGCGCCTACGCCGCCGTCGCGGCCGTCGTGTGCGCGACGGGGCCCGCGCCCTCGCCGCCCAGCTGCGGGCCGAGATCGAGGGCACCGCGTAGCCGTCGAGTAGCACCCTTGCCCTCCTCGTCCTCGTCCAGCTCGGGTGCGGCCGCGGCTGTGCCGGGACCGCGCGTACCGGGAGCGGCGCCGGGCGAACGGTGCGGTGCCGGAGCGCAACGCGTCTGCGGCATCGAAGAGCGTGCCGCCGGGACATCCTGGGCGGTCATCGGGCAGCCCTTCGGGATCAGCACCGACGCGGCACGCAAGCGGTGGGGATGCTGGGAGCTGGCCACCCGTGAAGAGCATTAGGCCTGATCCCGACAGGCAGGGTGGCGTCAGAACTCACCTTCCAGGCGGAGTCAACTGTCACCGTCAGAACCACCCTGCCGGTGAAGCGCATGCGACGGTCGGAATGCTGCGCCGTTCAGCCCAGACCGCGGCCGCGCTTCCGGCGCCGCGGCGAGCGGGCGGGCAGCGTGGGAAGCGGAGTCCGCCCGGAAGCCCTTCGCACGTCGACCGGGCGGACCGCCTTGTCTCCCACTCACCACGCGATAGAAGAGGCCCTTGACCGACTCCGCCTTGCCTGTCGTCGAGGGCGGCCACTGCCCTGACGCCGAGGTCCCCGTGCCGACGTGGCCGGAGGCATCGTGACCTCGACCGGGCGTGACCCGAATGCGGATCCCATCGTGGCGCACCATGTGACCTTGGCCTTTCAGCCCGGGCCTCCCGGGGTGAAGGGCGCCTGGGCCGATGGTTCCGTCGCCGACAGGAAGTTCCGCGGCTTCGTGGGTAGGTACGCGAGCCAGGAGGGGGACGTGCGCATCGAGCTGCTGGAGGAGACTGCCAGCGGACAGCTCATCGTGGTGAAGAGGTGGACGAAGGATCGCGGCGAGGAGACCCGGCCTCGGTCATGAGGGGCTCGGGGGGCTGCGGCCGTGGGGTGACGCGCGCGCCTGGCATCTGGACTTCTTCCCCGCAGCCTGGACTGAGCATCCGTACGACCGCGGCCCGGCCGGGCGGCGGGCGGAAGTGGCCGCGTACGTCGACACGGTGGCCAGCATCCTCGACAGCCGACTGCGCGAGAGCGACCTCCGCGCAGTGGCGGCCGCGTCGAGCGGCTCGACCAGCGTCACGCAGCCCTCGACGCACTTCACGGCTCGCTAGTCGACGAGAACCTGCGTCTCCCGCGCTGGGCGCTCAACTTCATGCTTTGCGAGGTCGAGACGCTTAACGCGGATCGTGAATGGCTGGGAGTGGCTGCGTAGGTCTCAAGCGAGAGCACTTATCGGTGGGTTCCGGCATTGTTTGTCGTCCGGAGAGCGTATGAATGTCGGTGAGAAGTAGGAGCACCTGGGGTGGGGCTCTCGGTGATCACGTGCCAGATGTCATCTGGCACGTCCGGCATCTCTCAGGGGCAGGCGGACGAGGAATCGAGCACCGGCATCGCTGTCCGTGATGGCGATGGAGCCTTCGTGGAGTGTGGTGATGTGGCGTGCGATGGCCAGTCCCAGGCCCACACCTCCGCTGTCGCGGGTGCGTGACTCGTCCAGGCGGGTGAATCGCTCGAAGACCCGCTCCTGATCCTCCTGAGGAATCCCTGATCCGTCGTCGTGCACCGCGAGCAGGGCGTTCGCCCTGCCCTCGTCCAGGGTGAGCGTGATGGTGATGGAGGCGGCGGCGTGCCGTTCGGCGTTGTCGAGGAGGTTTCCGACCACGCGGCGGAGGATCGCAGGGTGGCCTGTGATCATGACTGGTTCGGCCGGGAGAGCAACGGTGAGGGTGAGATGGGCCAAACGGCGTCGCCCGGCGACTTCTTCCTGTACCAAGGCCGCCAGGTCGACCGACTGGGTCTGGGCTTGATCTCGGCCTTCGAAGTCGAGACGCGCAAGGAGCAGTAGGCCGGTGACGAGGTGCTGGAGCCGCTCGGTGTCGCCGAGCGCCCCGCGGACGACACTCGGCCAGTCGGCCTTGCTGGGCTGGGTGAGGGCGATCTCCAGTTCGGCGCGAAGAGCGGCCAGCGGGGTGCGCAGTTCGTGGGAGGCGTCGGCAACAAAGCGTCGTTGCTGGTCCACGGTGTCCTGCAGTTGGTCCAGGGTGTGATTCATGGTGCGGGCCAGGCGACTGATCTCGTCGTTGGTGCCGGGAACGGGAACCCTGTGGTCGAGGTCGTGCGCGGTGAGTTCCGCGAACCGTGATCGGATCGCTTCTACCGGCCGCAGCACGCGACCGGCCACAACCCATGTGACTCCCGCCGCCAAGCTACTGATCAGGAGCACCGTCCCCGCCAGAGACCAGACGGCGATGTTAAGCAGCCTCTGCTCGTATTGCAGCCGGTTGTACACGTACCAGCCAGGCGAATCCGAGTTCTTGAGGAGGAAATAGTTGTGCAGTGCGGGGCGGGTGTGCTGTGGGTCCGACCACGGCCACAGGGACAAGGACCCACGTTCAGGACGGAACCCTATGTGCCGTCCGGTGGCTCCCCGACGCAGCTCAAGTCTGGTGTTCTGCCTCAGCATACGCACGGACCTGGTCTCAAGATCCTCATCAGTGGCGATTGCGTCCAAGGAGCTCGCGTGGTCATCGGCCCGCATTGCCTCTTGTGTGTAATCCTCCGCGGACTGCAAGAGGAACGGCCGCAGGGCGTGCGCGGCCGTGATCGCGGCGGCGGAGAGTGGAAGGGCAGCGGTGAGCATCGCGATCAGGGTGAGGCGGAGACGCAGTGAGGAGTGCCCCCGCCAGCGGGGAAGGCATACGCGTGGCTTCATGAATGCGCGTGGCCCGGTTCGAGGCGGTAGCCGGCACCGCGCACGGTGTGGATGGTACGACGCCCGAACGGCTGGTCGATCTTGCGGCGCAGCGCGCTGACATAGACCTCGACTAAGTTCACATCCCCGTCGAAGGTGCCGTCCCAGACGTGCTCAAGCACTTCGTGCTTCGCCACGACCTCGCCATGACGATGGGCCAGATACTCGAGCACGGAGAACTCGCGGGTAGTGAGGGCGACGACAGTCTCTCCACGGCGGCAGCGGCGGGCAGCGGGATCGATCTCAAGATCCCCGACTCGGATGACGGCGGGCCGCTCCCGTCTCCCCCGCCGGACCAGTGCACGCAGACGAGCGGTCAGAGCGACGTACGAGAAGGGCTTGGTGACGTAGTCGTCCGCCCCGGTGTCCAGCCCTTCCGCTTCGTCGTACTCGCCGTCCTTCGCCGTGAGCATCAGCACCGGAGTCCATACGCCCGCCTCACGCAGGTGGGCGCAGACCCGATACCCGTTGAGCTCGGGCAGCATCACGTCCAGCACGACCACGTCGTAGTCGTTCTCAGTCGCCAGTTCCAGTCCGTGACGCCCAGTGTGTGCGGTATCGACGGCGAATCCCTCCCCGATGAATCCCCGCCGGAGCAGCTCGGCGAGCCGCCTGTCGTCCTCAACTATCAATATCCGCATGGCCACAGAGTGCCCGAGCACGGTTGAAGGGACCCTGAAGATCCGTCAGGAACCTTCAGGGTCCCATCAGGACCTCGCTGACAGCATCCTCAACGCCGCCACCGCGGCAGCGAGCCGCAGCCAGCGGCCATCAGCGCGATCACTTTTGGGAAGGGAAACTCGAACATGATGAAGAAGACAGGTGCCGCCATCGCCGGACTCATGCTCGCAGCGAGCGGGGTCGCCCTCACGGCGACCCCGGCCTCCGCGAGCACCCCCTGCACGGTCGTCGAGGAGATCGGGTTCAATGACGGCTACATGCCGTACGTCTTGATCAACAACCGCTGCATGGGTCCGGTCAACGTCCGCGTCATCTGGGACTGGTCGCACGACTCCAACTGCACGACTCTGCAGGCCGGTACCACCCAGACGTTCCGCCCGAGCAATAACTTCGGCAGGTTCGACGACGTGGTGAGCTGCTGACGACACGCCGCGGGGAGCTGCAGCTCGCGGCCGGTGCGAACTGCATCGGCCGCGAGCCCCGAGAATAGAGCGACTAGCCAAGTGCGCTCGGCGCGTGGCCCAACACCTGGCCCCGAGCACGAGCCTGATAGCACGCTCGACGATCAGACACAAGCACCAGGGTGCTTCCGAATCTCGGCAACAAGGTTTTCGCCGGGGATGCACCGCTCTTGGTGCTGACCAACAATCGCTGCCGGTTCTCGGTTCTGGCACAGATCTTGGGGAGCGGTCGCGGAGCGTTACCCCGTTGTTCGATTGCGAGGAGACGGGTTCGCGTGAGACCGCGTACGCCTTGTCGTCCAGCAATTAGAATTGACGCTCCCTCAGGTCCCTGCCGCCCGCAGCTGCAGCCGGTTGTGGCCGGTGATGGTGCTGGTCATGCAGACCGATGCACCGTTCTGGGACTCGCTGGTGTTCGACGGAATCGACGATGTGGATGTCGAGGCGGTCACAGCCGCGTTCGGCACGGTCGAGGTGGCGGCGAGAGGCCGCGCGGCCGGCTCTGCATGTCCGGACTGCGGCCGTTTCTCGGACCGAGTCCACGACCGCTACCAGCGCAGGCTGAAAGACCTTCCGCTCGCTGAGCAGGGCTTTGTGATCCTGCTGACGGTCCGGCGCTTCATCTGCGGGTCGGCGGACTGCCCGCGCCGGACGTTCGCCGAGCCGTTCTCGCAGTTGGCTGCCCCGCACGCACGGTTCACCGCGCGGCTCAACCACGCCCTGGAGCGAGTGGGGCTCGCGTTGGCCGGGCGGGCCGGCGCCCGGCTGGCGGCCCAGCTGGGCTTCGGAGCCGGCCGGATGACCTTGTTACGGAGGGTCATGGCATTGCCCGATCCGCAGTTCGGTACTCCGCGCGTGCTGGGCGTGGACGACTTCGCGATCCGCCGCGGCCAGACCTACTCCACCGTCTTGACCAGCGTCGAAGACCATCGCGTGGTCGACGTGCTCCCGACCCGCGAGGCCGGGCCGCTGGCCGCCTGGCTGACTCGCCACCCCGGCGTGGAGATCATCTGCCGGGACCGGGCGGCGCCTACGCGGAGGGAGCACGGCGCGGTGCCCCAGACGCTCTGCAGGTCGCCGACCGGTTCCACCTGTGGCAGGGCCTCGGCCGAGCCGTGGAAACCTGCGTTGCCGCCCACCGCGACTGCTTGCGCGACCCTTCGCCCAGCAGCATGTTGCCGGAGGCCACCCGGCTGACTTCCGGCCGACCGCAGGACGACCCGACGCCCATCGGCCAGCGGGCTGAGCGCAAGAAGGCCGCGCACGCCCTGGTCCACGAGCTTCTTGCCCAAGGTCACTCGCGCCGGGCGATTGCCCGGCATCTGGGCTGGGGCCTCAACACCGTGCTCAGATATGCGAACGCCGCACGCTGGCAGGACACCATCCGCGAGAACCGGCCCCGACCCAGCAGGATGGACCCCTACAAGCCCTACCTGGAGCGCCGATTCGCCGAGGGATGCACCAGCGTCACCCGCCTCCACAGCGAACTCGTTGCCGACAACGCGCCCGTCACCTACCAGTTGGTCCGCAGCCACGTTGCCACCCTCCGTGGGGCTCCGGCCGGCGCGCCGCCCTGGCCTCCGACGGTGCGGCAGGTGACCGGCTGGCTCACCCGACACCCCACCGCGCTGAGCGAGGACGACCGCGCCGGCTTGAAGGATGTCCTGGCACGCTGCCCCGAACTGGACACGGCCGCCGGACATGTCCGCGACTTCGGCGAAATACTCACCGACCGCCTCGGCGCCAGGCTCCCTGCCTGGATCGACGCAGTCGACGCAAGCCAACTGCCCGGCCTCACCGGCTTCGCACTGCACCTGATCCGAGACCTCGACGCCGTGACAGCCGGACTCACCCTCCACTGGAGCTCCGGCAGCATCGAGGGCGCCGTCAACCGCATCAAGAAGATCAAAAGGCAGCTCTACGGACGAGCTGGCTTCCACCTGCTACGGAAGATGATCCTGCTGCAGTAGCCCCGCAATACAAGGACGGCGCCGAAGCTCAACCCTCCCGCTGCCCGTTCGCATAGAAGATGGTCATCGGCAGCCTCCTGACCTGGGCGGACGGTGCTCGTTGAGCACGATCTTCCCTCCTTTAATCGCTCAGGCTCCGAGCAAATGCCGTGCAAGGATCTCACGCATGATGACCAAGCCCACTCTGACGGAACACCGCTCCCCATGGGTCGTGTTCACCTCCCCAGCCGACCCATGGCTGGCGTCGGAAACGGCCGCACTCGTGCAGCGAAACGGTCTGGTCCTGAGGCTGGACGGCCGGGAAATGCGGGATCCGGCGTCCGTCTTCCGCACCTTCGCCCGGGAGCTGTCGTTCCTCGGCTACTTCGGCCACAACTGGGACGCGCTCGTTGACTGCCTCCACGACTGGCACGGTCCCGGCCACGGGAACCAGGACCTCGCGATTCTGATCGAGCACGCGGACGACCTGCTGAACTCGGACTTCCTCGGGCTGTTCGTATCAGTTCTCGCCCAGGCAGCCTGGAACTCCAACCTGCGCCTGGACGGCGACGGCGAGCTCGATGAATGGCGGCAGCGTATAGCCCAGCACTTCGTCTTCCTCCTGGACCACACTGCACCCGTTGCCTTCACGGAGAAGGCGGCCCGCGGCATGGACGTGGCGGTGGCGCTCGCGGACGGCCGCCTGCTCGCCACCCTGACCGACGTCGACTGGCCAGGGGCGGAGACCCCGCCTCCGCCCCTGGACGGCCGGCCCGCTCTCCTTCGCGGACAAAGAGATCCTCAGCGGCATGACCATCAAGGCCATCAAGCTGTTCCGAGACCACCTCGGCTGCTCGATCCACGAGGCCCTGGACATCCTTCGGTCCCGCTCTGAGCACCTGCGCCGCGAACATTCGAACGGCTGAAAGACGGGCCGCGCCGGCCAAAACAACTGGATTCGCTGAGTAGACGTCTCGACTGGACGAGCTAGGACACCCCCATCCTCGAACGCCGCGATGACTCTCCGCGACCGCTCCCCAAGATCTGTGCCAGAACCCACAACCCGTGAACAAAGCCAGCCGGCACGTCGCCCCGGATCACGGTTGTGCAAAAGGTCATCGCACCGGCCGGAGCGCCCAGGCTGTCCGTGTCCGTGAGGTCGCAGCACGCCCCCGGCCCGCCCGAGGGGTACATATGTACCGGTGTGACCCGACTCCAGTGGGGGCGCATCGTGGCTTGTGCTGCCCAGATCGTCACCAGCTATGACGAGGTCGGCGGCTGCACCCTCCGACAGGCCTACTACCGACTCGTCGTCGAAGCGCTGATCCCGCACACCGCGCCGACGTACCGGCACCTGTCCGCCCGCCTCGCCCAAGCCCGCCGCGAGGAGCAGTTCCCCGACCTCATCGACCCGCTGCGCGAGGTCCACGTGCCAGCGGCGTGGCCGAACGCCGACGCGTTCCTCCGGGCTGCGCCCGATTGGTTCGCCCTGGACCGGACCGCCGACCAGGCGACCGCCCTCTGCGTGGCCTGCGAGAAGGACACCCTGCGGGCACAACTCACAGGCTGGCTGGGGCGCACGGGCATCCCCGTGCTCGTCGTCCGCGGGTTCGGCAGCCGTGGTCGCCCCGCTCTCCTTCGCCGGGCTGACGGACTTCTGGGCGGTCGTCGCCGAGGAGGTCGACGACTACCGCGTCGACCGCCAGGGCGGCCAGCCCGTCCGGCTTGAGCTGTGGTGCGAGACGGCAGGCATGGTCCCCCAACTGACCAGGATCGGAGCCGAGTTCGGCATCGCCTGTTCCTCCGGCGGTGGCTTCGACGGGCTGTCGGGCAAGCGCGACGCGGCCCTGCGAGCGATGGAAGGAGACCGCAAAACCGTCGTACTCCACCTCGGTGACTACGACCCGAGCCGTGAGCATCTGTTTAGCTCGCTCGCCGAGGACGTGATCGCGTTCGCCGAGGCTTCCGGCGGCGAGGTGGCCTTCGAGCGGGTCGCGGTCGCCCCCGAGCAGATCATCACCTACGGTCTGCCGACTGTCCTTCAGCGGCGCGGACCGCTCGATAGGGTGACCTTGCCGAGGGCCACCTCGGCCCCCAGCGCCCAACCGGTACGGCGCGGGTGGTCTGGGACGAGCAGGGGGTTCGGGTGGCGGACGTTTCGCCCGCGCAGGCGCTGGCCCGAGCGACGGCCGTCGGTGGGCGGGTGGCCGATCTGGTACGACGGGAGCCCCGAGGAGATGACCAGACGTGCCGCTGGGAGCTCGTTGTGACCCTCAGCGGCAGCCCCGAGGACCGGGCAGCCGCCGGGTGGATCGTCGCCGACGAGATCATGCGGGAACGCACCGGTGGGCGCGAACGCAGCTACGGAAAGTGGCTTGACGCCACCTTGAACGGGGTGAAGCTGACCGGGAAGGACCACGTTCTGGTGGAGCACTTCGCGAAGCCCGTCTTCGAAGCGGCAGCCGCGAAGAAGGAGCACAACCACGGGCTGGCCGGGTACGTGGGCGAGTGGCTCTGGTACCTCCTGACCCGCGACCTGCCCCAGGATCCAGCGCGCTCCGTGGAGATCCTCGGACCGCCGAAGGCCGCCGTCAACGACGGAGGCGGCGACGGACTCATCGTCTACCGGGAAGACGGAACGGCCCGGGGCTTCTCCTTCCGCCTGTGGGAGATGAAGAAGTACACCGGGAAGGCGAATCGGCCGGATGGGGCAATCTACAAGGGCTGGACACAGCTCAGCACCAGGGGGCGACCTACCTGGGAATGCTCTCCTGGGGCGACAAACTGCTCGCTGACGACACCCGGGAGTTCGTGGGCAGTCTGGCCGAGCAGTGGGTCGATGAGGAGAAGTCGGCCGGCGCCGGCGTCAGCGTCGCGCTGAACGCCACGGCGATCCCGACGAAGGCCTTCCACCTCGCGCACGAGCACTTCACTACCCACAAGCACCCCGGCGCGCTGCAGGGCCTGGTGGTGGCGATCGACGATCTGGAGGGCTTCGCCCATCAGGTGAGGAAGTACGTGTGGACCGCACTCTAGATCCGGCTGTACTCGCGACTGCCCTCGGCGAATACCGCCCCGGCGGGGTCCTGCCCTCGGCGCAAGAACTGCTGGCGGCCATCACCCAACTGGAGATCGCCGCCTTCGGCAGAACCCAGGAGATTCCGGACGATGTGCTGGCGACGGCGTGGCTCTTGCACGGACTGGCCGCGGTCGAGCCCGAGACTCCCGGGTTCGACCCGATGCGGACCCGGCAGGCCCTCGCGGTCAGCGCGCACGTGATGGACCTGGCCCTGGCCGACGAGCGACACTCCCCGACCGAGCGGCTGAGGATCGCCTTCGCCGCCCAGGCCGGGTACCGCCGGTGCGAGCAAGAGCCCAACGCCACCGCCGTCTACCGCCAGGTCAAGAACCTGGTGAACTTCACTTCCTCGCTCCCGGCGCACATCGACACCCTGGCCCTGGAGGCCGGTGTTGTGTTCCTGGCATTCGACCGGCCCGACCTAAATCGGGTCCTGTCCGCCTGGCGTCGGCAGTTCGCGGAGCTCCGTGAGCTGTTGGACGGCGATCCGCTCGCGGGCACGATGTACGGACCTGCCGAAGCCGTCGTCGAAGCCGTCCACCTCCTGCGCCTGTACCTCTCGTTCGGCGATCCGGATCGCCTGCAGGATGCACAGGATTTGTTGGGCAGCGTGCTCGACGGCCAGGCCGGCCGCAGTGACCCGCCCGCTCGGTGGGTCGCGGCCCACCTCCTCGGCCTGAGCGGCGAGATGGCCGCCAGCAGCTTGTACACGCTGCTCCCGGGGGAACTCCGGATGCGGTCGCCCGGACCTTCGCGATGTCCGATCCGCCGGTGATGACCCTGTGGCGCCCGCAGCGCCAGTTGCTGAACCTGGAACGGGGCAACCCGGTCGACCCCGCCACCAGCCGGAGCCTGATCAGCGTGCCCACCAGCGCGGGTAAGACGCTGATGGCCCAGCTGGTGATCTGTTCCCACCTGGCGCAGAAGCCCGGCCGCGTGGTCTATGTGTCGCCGATGCGCAGCCTGGGCCGGGAGATGCGGGCCGCGCTGCGGGGCCGGCTGCGGCTGCTGGAACGCAAGCTGGTCGCCGAGCAGCCGGACTTCCCGCTCGCCGACGGCAGCGGCTCCCTCGTCGGGGACGTGGACATCGTGACCCCGGAGCGGCTCATGCACATGATCCGCAACAACCCGGGCGCAGCGCTGGACGAGGTCAGCCTCATCGTCGTCGACGAGGCCCACCACCTCGCGCAGGGCCGGCGCGGTTTCGTACTGGAGAGCCTGCTCGCCCTTCTGCGGACCCGCTCCGACACCCGGCTGGTGCTGCTGTCTGCCGCTGTCGGCAACCGGGGTGCCCTGGCGTCATGGCTGGATCCGGCGCGGCCGGCGGAGGAGGTGTATTTCACCGACGACTGGCGCGGCCCGAGGCGCCTGCACGGCCTCATGTACCCGAAGCTGCTCAAGGGCCAGGCCGAGCGCACCCCGCGCAAGCCGAGCAAGAACCAGCCCTCCACCACCCGGGCCACTGTGCCGGTGGCCCCCCGGCTCGACATCCGGCCGACCGCCACCAGCGGCACCTTCGGCCTGACCATCCCCAGCGTCGGCACCAGGGCGTACGCCTCCCCCAACTCCTGGCAGTGGAAGGCTGCCACCAAGCTCACGGGCGGTATCGCGGACTACGAGGTGTTCGCCGCCGGCGCCGCCGCCCTGACCCGGGCCGGCAGCGTCCTGATGGTCGTCGCCAGCAAAGTCATCGCCAGGAACGCCGCACGCGCCATGGCCAAGCACCTGGACATCCGCCCCAAGGCGGCGGCGCTCACCGAGTTCCTGGCCGAGACCCTCGGCGAGCAGCACCCCCTGGTCGACTGCACCCGCCACGGCGTCGCCTTCCACCACGCCGACCTTCCCGACGACGTCCTCCACGCCGTCGAACAAGGACTTCGAGACGGAGACCTGCTGGCCATCGCCAGCACCACCACCCTCACCGACGGCGTCAACCTCCCGGTGCGCACCGTCATCATCAATCACACGGTCGAGGGTGATCCCGCACGCGGGAACCAGCACGGCCTCAGTCCCGCGAAACTGCTCAATGCCATCGGCCGGGCCGGCCGGGCCGGGCGCGAGAGCGAGGGGTGGGTCATCCTCACCCGCCCCTACCCGCCCCAGGCCGCGGAGTTCGAGACGCTCACCCCCGACAGCGAGCGGCTCACCGTCACCTCCGAACTGCTCAGCGAAGACGCCCTGCGGTCACTGGCCCATGCCGAGCTGCAGCTGCAGAACTCGCTCGACGGCCTGTTCGGCGTGATGGGAACCGTAGCGGCCGACTTCGCCGCGTTCGTGTGGCTCGTCCTGCAGACCCACGCCGAGACCCTCCACGCGCCCGGCGACCGGCTGGACTCGGTGCGGTCGCTGCTCGCGATGGAACAGGCCGACGACCCTTCGGTCCCGGCCCGCTGGATGGCGCTCGCGGAGAAGGTCACCGCGGTCTACGACGCCACCGACCCCGTCTCGACCCGCCGGTGGGCCAGCACCGGAACCAGCATCGGATCCGCCCGCTTCCTCGACCAGGTCGCTCGACGCCTCGCGGAGCAACTCGTCGCCTACGCGGTCCCCGAGGACACCCTGGACGAGATCAGCGTCTTCTTCGGGCCGCCCGAGTGGCCGCTGGAGCAGACCTTGGACTTCCTTGCCGAGCAGGGCGCCTTCAAGAACCTTCTGCTGACGCCTGAGGCCCGCGGGAGCTGGAAGCTCACCAACGAGCAGAGCAAGAGCCTCACATTCGACGTGCCGATCGACAACGCGGTCCGGGACTGGATCTCCGGCACCTCCATTCCGGAACTGGCCCGCACCTGGATGCCCGACAGCATCCCGTCCCATCCCCAGATGCTGGAGCTGACCGTCCAGAGCATCAAGCAGGCATTCGAACACGCGATCAGCTGGACAGCCGGAGCCCTAGTCAACCTCGTCAACACCCACCCCCTGCTGACTCCCACCACGCCCCGCCTGTTCGCACAAACGGCCTGGCACATCCGGCACGGCGTCGACACCGAGCAGGCCATCACGCTGCTGACCTCCGGCATCACCTCCCGCCGCCTGGCCCACCAGATCGGCCGCGCCGCGGCCGAGGCCGGCATTGGCTCCGGTCAGCTCCGCACCTGGGTCGCCGATCAGCAGATCGACGGCTGGACCACCGCGTACAAGGCCAACACGTACGAGATCGAGGACCTCCTCGACTATGTGAGCAAACCAGCCAACCCGCTCAACGAGCTGCTGCGAGGCCGTCCCGTGACGATCCCTGTTGCACGGGTAGGCCCGGGCACCGGAGACGGGCCGGTCACCCTGACCCACCCAGGCAAGAAGCCGACGACCATCAGCGTCAACCGCGACGGCAACCAGATCGCCGCCATCCCCGCCGCCCGGCATCACGCTGTCCTCACCCTGATCGACAGCGGTCTCGACCTCACCCACCACCTTGAGGCCGGGCAGCTTGTCACCACCTTGGCCATGGCCAGCCTGTAGGGCGCCGAGGGTTGGCCGGCGCCGGGCGGGTTTGGCCCCCCGGTGACCTACTGTTCCGGGTCGTCAGCAGGGCGGTAGACAGCTCGATCGGTGTCCAGGCGCTGGAGGATGCCGTCTGCGGCGAGCTCGCGCAGGATCTGCCGGGCGCGCTTCTCGTCGACGGCGTGGCCGATCTCGTGGAGCGCGGCGACGGAGCGCTGCGCGTCCCACTCCCGCCCTCGCCGGTGATTGCCTCGGCGAGGCAGTCCTTCTGGCTGGCGAGCTCGCCCTGCTGGTGGGTGGCGACAGCGGCCTGAAACGCGGGAAGGGCACCAGTGCGGATGCGGTAGCCGGCGACCTTTCCGAATCCGGGGCCCTCGGCGAGGAGGGGCGAGACCTGGTCCGCGACCCACCAGTTGCGACGGACGCCGCGCTTCAGCGCGGCCTTGAACGCGCCGCTGCTGCCGGTGAGCTTGCCCTCGCCGTGCGGACCGCGCAGGACATCGGCCGGCACGTAACCGTCCTCGCGGGTAGCGGCCTCGCGCAGGATGCGCTGGGCGGTGGCCGGCAGGGAGAGATAGTAGCGGGAGGCGGTCTCCGGGTCGGCCCAGTCGGTTGCCGGCCCGGCGGTCTTCAAACTGCCGGCATGTTCGCCGAGCAGAGCCAGGAGGGCCCTCTGGAAGGCGGGATCGGGGTCCTCAACGATCAGGTGGAGTTTCACGTCATTCCCTTGCCGGGAGAAGCGAATAAGGGCACACCTTGCGAGCGGGACTGTAGTGCGGAGGGTGCACGCGATGCAAGCGCCTAATCTCGTTTTCCTTGCACTGGAAGACGTGAGATTGGGCGTGTGGCGCATCCATGGCTGGCCGTGGCGTACAGGTGGGTGAATCGCTCAGCGCCCCGTGCACCACAGGTGTTGCATCGGCTATGGTCGCGCCGACGGCTTCTGAGCTGCGTGGATTCGAACCGCGCGCTCGCGGCGCCCCGGAGAAATGTCGGTGACTTCGACGCCTCGGGCGCCGACATCGAACGGGACTGGGTAACCCGCACGGCCTGCTGGAGCCACGTGGAGCGCGTCCTGCTCACGCACGACCAGGTCCGCGAGTACGAGCTCCCCGCGGCCACGGGGAAGGCCGGCGGCCCGCGCTGGACGGGGTTCGCCCGCCGGTACGCGCTCGACGCCGACAGGCCGGTGCAGTGGGAGGTCGAGGCGCTCGACCCCGCCGAGCTCCAGCGCCTGGTCCTCGCCGCCGTCGACCCCTACGTCGATCAAGCCGTACTCGGCGCCCGTATCGCGGAGGAAGAGCGGCAGCGGGGCCAGCTCAGGGCGTTCGCCGAGCAGTGGCCCGCCGAGGGCCCGCCGGACGGCAAGTGACCGCTTGTGTAGCCGGATCAGGTGACCGTGACGCGCACCCTGGTTAGGGATTTAGCTGGTCAGACTGCCTGCCAGCCATGGCGGTGCAGAGACCCAGACCGTAATCTCCACAGACACACGACCGCCAGAAAGGGGACAGCGGCGTGACGGAGATATTTGCACGGCAGCGAATGCTGGGCGCGCGGATCAGAGCGCGGCGCCGCGAGACGGGCGTCAACCAGGCTGCGCTGGCAGAGGCGGCGGGCAAGGCGCAGAGCTGGGTATCGCGAATGGAACGCGGCGCGGCTCCGCTGGAGTTCAGCCAGCTTGAGGCGATCGCCAAGGTGCTGGGCTGCAGAGCGGCTGACCTCCTCCCGCCGCCAGCCAGTTCACCGGCACCTCCCAGGTGGAAGAACCGCGATTTCGTCGTACTTTCGAGCGTTCACGCTTCCGAGGCCAACGCCCGGGAAGTTGTCGGTGGGGCGCTGCGCGAACGGCTGGCCGCTGGCGCTCAGATCTACCCTGTCGTTTCCGCGCGAGACGCCGACGGGGAGGTTGTGTTCGCGACGGAGTGGAAGGCTGAGCTCATGACCCGGGCCGATCTAGTTGAGCCGCTCACCACCTTCATGACGCATCAGTCCCATCACGTCACTGGGGTCGTGGGCGTCACCATCAGTTCCGGCGCTCTCCCTCATTTGGACTGGGTGAACACCCAGACCACCTCGGACTGAGGCCATCAGGCTTGATGCCCGGTACCGGTCGGCTCTGATGGTGGGCGAAATTGTGCGATCCGCACGCCGGGAGGCATCGGTCCTTCGGGGCTGCCCTCAGGTGACCGTGATACGCAGGATGTACGGCTGGCCGGCGCTGATGGCCCGCGCCTGTTCCTGGAGGTCCGCGTCCGTGAAGCCGAGCAGTGCGTCGTCGGCGGCCCGCCGGAGGAGGGGAAGGATCTCGGTGACGGGTCGGCCGCGACCTGCCCTGGCGAGCTCGGCGAAGGCCCGCTGGTAGGGGGCGCTGTACGTGCCCGTGCTGTCGGCCAGCAGCCGGTCAAGGTGCTGCCTGCCGACGCTGATCTCGCCCATGGCCTGCTCCTCGCGTTCTCAGGGGCCCATCCGGTCCGGACCCTCGCCTTGGACGCTACGAGGTCGGTCTGACACTCCCCGGACCGTCCAGCTCTGCAGGCGCCCCGAAAACCCTTGTGTAGGAATTCCTACGAGTGTAGCTTTTCGTAAACACTCTTCATGGAGGCCTCGTGACCGCGCGCATCGTCTTCGACCTGCCCGGCGCCTCTGGCGAGTCCCACACCCTCGACCTTCCCGACGACGTCGCCATCGCCCTGTACGGCGGCCTCACGAACAGTCCCGACGTGATCGAACCCGCGGCCGAGGACTTCGAGGAGCTCATCGCCTCCACTAGCCTGCTGAGTCGGCTCATCACGCACCTGACGCTGTCCCGCGAGCGTCACGTCGCGGCGGCCGACGCCACCAGCCCGCACGCCAACCGCCGGGCCATCGGCATCGCGGCCGCGATGCAGCCCTCGCAGCTCTCCGTCGTGCTGGAGCGCAACGGCCGGCCCCGCAGCCGGAGGGGCTGAACCTGCGGCCCCCTCGGCCACCTCGACAAGCAGTCAGCCCGGCTTCCGCTCACAGCCCGGAAGGAAGTCCCGTGGAACTCCACGTCATCGAGCGGTCCGCCAACGCCTTTCAGCAGGGACTGACCGATCGCCAGATCCTAGCGGTCGCCCGACGCGCCTTCGGGCCCGGCACCGAGGTCCGTTCCGCGACAGAGCTGGGCGGCGGCATGTACAACACCACCTACCGCATCGACCTGGCCGGACACCAGGAGCCGGTCGTCCTGCGGGTGGCGCCCGAACCAGGCCGTCAATTCCACTCCGAGCAGGGGCTCATGCGCTCGGAGTACGCGTCGGTGCCGTGGCTCGCGCCGATCGCCGAGCTGATGCCGCGGGTCCTGGCGTCCGACTTCACCCAGACCGTCATCGGCCGGGACTGGATGATCCAGTCCCTCCTGCCCGGTACCCCGGCGCCGGAGCTGCTCGGGTCGTATCCGAAGGGGACCCACGGGGCGTTCTTCCGGCAGATGGGGGAGATCACGGCGGCCGTGCACGTGGTGGCGGGCCCCCACTTCGGGCCGGTTACCGGCCCCGGGCACGACCGTTGGAGCTCGGCCGTCGTCGCGTCGCTGCACCTGATCGCCGAGGACGTCGAGAGCTGCGGCTTGGATGCGGCCGACCTGCGCAAGGCCGCCGACGCCGCCCAGGCCGGGGCCGGGGTCCTGGACGAGGTCACGGTGCCCCGGCTGTTGACCGGGGACCTGTGGACGGTGAACACCATGCTCGCTGCGGCCCCGGTCCCGACGATCTGCGGTGTCCTGGACATGGACCGCACGTGGTGGGGTGACCCGGAGGCGGACTGGACGTTGCGGATGGCCCGGGCCAAGCAGGACGCGCGCCTGGCCTTCTTCGACTCCTACGGCCGTCCGGAAGAGACCGAGGCCGGCGCGTGGCGGCGCCACGTGTACGAGGTGCGCCATCTCGGCGCGCTGCGCCTGGAACGTCACCGCCTCGGCAACCACGGCGGCGTCCAGGAGTCCTACAGGAGGTAGCCCGGGAGGTGGCCGCACTCACTGCCTGATACCGAGGCGCGCCTCTCTGAGGGAGGCGCGCCTCTGCCGGGGTTCCTGTCACCTGGGTGGACGGCCCGCTCGAGGACAGAGGCGACAGCCCGTGGGTGGACCAGGCCGGCACGGGCGAGACGGGTCTGGTCGCTGGCTCGGTCGTCTCGAAGCATCGAGGTTAGGAGGTAACGCGGAGCGTCAGTTCGCGGAGTTGGCCGCCGGTGGTCGTGATGTCGTATCGGCGCGCGTTGTTGATGGCCGCCTTGGTCAGGGCCTTGCGCCGGTGGAAGTCCCGGCCCAGCTCGTCCAGGGCCACGGCCAGCGAGCGCGGGTCGCCAGGAGTGTAGGGAACGCCAGCGCTCCCGAGGATTTCCCTCACACCGGGCAGATCGGAGTAGGCAACCGGAAGTCCGTGGACCTGGGCCTCAATGAGGACGAGCCCGAAAGCCTCCAGACCTCTGGTCGTGAAGACGAAGGCGTCGAAGTTCGGCAGGCGGCGCCACGGTTCAGGGCGGGGCAGGAACGGATCGAAATGAACCCGGTTGCGGAGCCCGAGTTCGATAGCTCGCTGTTCCAGATGCTCCCGCAGGATTCCTTCGCCGATCACGGTCAGGTGGTGTGGCTGATCGGTTAGAGCGAGGGCTTCGACGGCGGTGATCGTGGATTTGTTGTCGTCCAGACGGCCGGCGTGCACCAGAGACAGGGGTCCGGTTCCGGTGGGCGGTTGATCTCGTACCCGGGCATCGCTCAAAGGGATGCCCCATGGGATGACGGTGAGTCGGTCGGTGAATCGGCGTCCGGTGAGTCGGTCGATGCGGTCGGCGAGGGCGGAGGTCGGGGCGACGATCGCGGCGCTTGCGGCAGCGACTTCATTCATGACCTCGCGTTCCGATGCGCTGCGCTCGGCGACAATCACGTCGGGGCCGTGGGCGATGGCGATGATCGGGGTGCTGCCAGCAGTGCGGGTGAAGGCCAGGCTGAGAGCGGAACCCGAGGTACTGAGCGTGGATGGCATCCGGCCGGGTCTTCTCGATGAGCGCACCGACCTCACGCGTCAGCTCGTCAACGTAGGGGTCGAAGAGTGGGCCATGGGGTCGTTTGGTCGTGCAGAGGGAGATCAGCTGATCAAACGCAGCCTTCAAGCCTGATCGACCGGTGCCCTGCCCAGGAAGGTCGTGTGGATTTCAGGCATCGCGCCGTAGAGATCGTTGACGAGGATCATGCTCCCGGACGAAGGTTCGCAGGTGCGGTTGATGCCGGTCAGGATGTTCAGGAGCCTGGTGGTCATGCGGGTACCCCGTTCATGGGCGACCGTCGGGTGGGGATCGGTGATCGGGCTACCGGGGCCAGCTCGACTCGTGATCCGTCGGTGGCGTCGTGCGTCGCGCGCTGGCGGGGTGGTGCCCACCACGACGCGAGGTGCGGGGTGAGGACGGCCGTGATCTCGTCGTCCGGGTGCAGGTAGCCCTTGCTGTCTTGTTGTGCCGTCCATACTCGGACTGCGGATCGGGGGTAGGCGGGATTGATCCCTATTTCTCCCTTGGGGATGACTCCGTTGAAGGGGGTGGGGATTCCTTCGTTGTTCCAGTAGTCCCACGCCTCCAGCGCCTTGGATTTCTCGAAGCAGTGGTACAGGTGCTGGTAGCGGGGCATGTACCGGATCTCGCGGAAGATCATCTGGCCGATCAGTCCGGGCGCGGCCTTCTGGAGCGTGCTGAGATCGGCGCCCTGGAAGGTGACCGCTGCGGCGTCCTGGGATGGGTGCAGCGCAGTTTGGGCGAACAGGTGGGACAGTCGTCGCCGGACGTAGTCGGCGGCTCCTGGGCTGAGATGCGGTTCTATGCCGTCGATGAGCTCGATGAGCCGGTGATGGCGTGGATTGAAACGGGCTAGGTCGAACAACTGGTCCATGCCGTCCACGGCGGCGAAGGCGAGCCTCTTGTAGAGCCAGTTGTTCAGCTCTCCTGCCTGGGCGTAGGTCTTGGTCTCCGGAGTAGCGGAGTGGAGCATCAGGTATTCGGACAGAACCTCGAAGTAGAGGTAGCCGAGGAACGGCACGTGGGCCACGGCGTCGGACAACTGGTCGATGAACTCGGGTGCCGGAGTGGCACGGCCGGCGGCGTTGCGCAGGGCGACGTCGAGGAACACGGCCGCGGCGCGCAGCCCGGCCAGCACGGCGCGCTCGAGATGGTCGTTCTCGGCCGGGGTGAGGAAGCTCTGGTAGCGCCGGTAGGTACGCAGGTGGATGGCGCCGAGATGCAGGTAGTCGACGCCCTTGGGCCGGATCAGGGCGTCCGGGGTGACCTCGAAGATCATGGGCTTGGTGGAGGGCTTCGTCCGCAGCAGGTAGGCACCGAGGTTGTGGGGGCGTAGTCCCTCGCGCTGACTGGCGAGAGGCGAGCAGTACAGGGCTCCGACCAGGCATCCGGTGGAGACGTGCAACTGCCGGCTGGTGCGGATGGCGTCGATGTCCCTGGTGACGTGCAGCAGGTACATCGGCTTTCCGCTGACGAGCGCTTCGGCCATGGCGTTGTATCGGATCAGCCAGCCGTTGGGGGTTGAGCGTTCCAGGTAGTGGCGCCAGTCGCTCTCACTTTCCGCCAGCGAGGCAGGAATTTGACGCTGCGCAGGCATGGTGTAGTCCGTGTGGGCGTGTTCCCATTCGTCGCGCAAGAGAACTCCCGGGGATGGAGGATCGGCAGCGGGTCGAGGGGATCTCGAGAAGCTAAAGAGTCTCGACGTTCACTCCGGAAAGGCGGTTCCGGCAGTCGAGAACATAGGTCGCGTATTCCTCGATCATCGGGAGGTCGAATCGGGTGTGGTCCATGAGCAGCACCACGGCGTCAGCGGCCGCGACCTCCTCCGGGCTCGCATCGACCCGGGGGACGTTCAGCTTGGTGTCGTCGCCGTCCGGGATGTTGGGGTCGGCGCCGCGGACCTGGGCGCCGAGGTCGGTCAGGAGTTCGGCGACACGTGCCGAAGGTGAGTTGCGGAGGTCGGTGGCGTTGATCTTGTAGGTCAGGCCGAGCAGCAGGATCCGGGATCCGTTGACGGGCGTGCCGCGCTTGTCGAGTGCTTCCACGAGACGCCGGACGACGTAGTCGGGCATGTGGCGGTTGATGTCGTCGGCGAGTTCCACGAACCGGAAACGGGTGCCGAGCTCCCGGTGGACCTTCCAGGAGAGGTACAACGGGTCGACCGGCAGGCAGTGTCCGCCGATTCCCGGCCCTGGGGTGAACCGCGTGAAGCCGAAGGGCTTGGTCGCGGCGGCGTCGATCGCTTCCCAGATGTTCACGCCAAGGGAAGCGGCCAGCATGGCCATCTCGTTGACCATGGAGATGTTGACGAACCGGAAAGTGTTCTCGATCAGCTTGGCCATCTCGGCGACCTTGGTCCCGGACACCGGAACCGTGGTCTGAAAGATGCCGTCGTAGAAACCCTTGATCACATCGAGTGATTTGGCGTCGATTCCGGACACCAATTTCGGCGTCCCGTGGAACGACCAGCGCTTGTTCCCCGGAGCGATACGCTCGGGACTGAAGCCGGCCAGGAAGTCCACCCCGCCTTTGAGGCCCGAGGTCTTCTCCAGGATCGGTAGCAGCAGTTCCTCGGTGGTGCCGGGATAGGTCGTGGACTCCAGGACCACCGTCGCGCCGGGGCGAAGGTGCTCGCCCAGGGTCCGGGCGCAGGACTCGATGTAGGTCAGGTCGGGCACGCCGTCCCGCAGCGGGGTCGGCACGGTGATCACCGCGATGTCGAAGCCCGGCCAGCGCGGCAGCGTCGACGGTCGCTGAGTAGGCCCCTGTGTCCAGGACCGCGCGGAGTCGCGAGGAGGCCACGTCCTCCACGTAGGACTGGCCGGCGGCGAGCTGCTGGACGCGGTGCGGGTCCACGTCGTAGCCGACGGCACGGTGACCCACCTCTGCGGCGCGTACGGCCAGTGGAAGCCCTACGTAGCCCTGGCCAGCGACAACTATCTGCATGGCAGCTCCTACTCGATTGCGGTGCTTGAATGGACCGTCGTTCCTGGTCTGGCAAGGAGAAGCGCTGTGCCCCTGGTGTCTGTCGTGATGCCCGTGTACAACTCAGCAGCCACCCTCGGCGCAGCCGTCCGATCGGTGCTCACGCAGACCCACAGTGACCTGGAGCTGCTGGTCACCGACGACCAGTCCTCCGATGGCTCCATGGACCTGCTCCGCGAGTTCTCCGAGCAGGATGAGCGCGTCCTGCCGGAGTCGGCACCCGAACGGGGCGGTGCGGGCCGGGCCCGCAACCTCGCGATCAAGCGGGCCCGCGGGGACTACATCGCCTTTCTCGACAGCGACGACATGTGGCTTCCGGAGAAGACCGAGAAGCAGCTCGCCTTCGCTGCGGAGACCAGTGCGCCTTTGACGTTCACCTCGTACTTCAAGATGGACGCCGACTACGACGGCGAGAGCACCGACTGGATCCCGAACGGGCGGGTGGTCCGTGCGCGGGAGCACGTGGACTACCGCGCGATGCTGGTCCAAGACCACATCGGTGCTCTCACCGCCATGTACGACCGCAACGCCTTGGGCACGAGGCTGATGCCGGAGATGCTCAAGCGCCAGGACTACGCCCTCTGGCTGTCGATCATGCGGGACGGCGCTGACGCCCGGGGCCTGGCTGAGCCGCTTGCGGTGTACAGGGCCCACCAGGCGGGATCGCTGTCCTCCAACAAGATGTCCTTGGTCAAGTACAACTGGTCGCTGTACCGCGAGCACGAGCATCTGTCGGTCCCGCGGTCGACGCGGGCGCTGGCCGGCGCTGTGTGGCAGTCGCTGCGCAACTCGCGCATCTAGATCCGTGCACGGGCCCGGGGGCCCGGTGCGCGACCCTGCCCGGGGTGCCCGACCGGGCCCACTCCGTGGCCGTGCCGTGTGCTGGGGGGCTGGATCCGGGGGCGGGACTCGGTGGGTCACGGGTGCCGTCGGCCGGCTACGCGGCCGAGCCGACGCTGGCCGGCGCTCGCAGGAACAACTGGAGGAGCAGGCGCCGGTCGGCGGCGGGGACGGTCTCCTGGCCGCTGTGGAGCGCCTCGCGGCCGTGCAGGAATCGGCGCTGATTCACGATGAGGTAGTCCCCGGGCTGGAGCATGAAGGAGACCTGACCCCGGACGAGCTCCTCGGCGAGCTCCCGGGCGGCGTCGGCATGCGCCTGGCCGAGCTTGGACCGCTCCAGCATCTTGGCGGTGAACCGGACGAACCCCTCGCCCGGGTCGGAGCCGTCCAGGATCGGAAACGGCGTGTATTCCTCGCCGACGCCGTGCAGGTCGAAAAAGGTCCCGTAGGTGTAGGCCGTCTCGGCCAGGAGCGCGCGGCTGTTCTCCGACAGCCGCGCCACCGCCGCGTGGGCGTCGGAGAGGATGCTGGGGCCGCCGCCGAGCGGGTCGGCACGGACGCACAGGAGCGTGGTGTAGTCCGGGGGCAGGGTCCCGTTCACCAGGTCCATGTGGAAGGCGTTGTACCCGATGCCGCTGGACTTGCCAGGGTCTTTGTCGACCTTGACCCCGATGTCCTTCCACAGGGGCCACCGCGGGAAGGGCGAGAAGGGGACGGCCACCTGGGCCGCGAAGGCCGTCGCCAGCCGCAGGAACCGGTCGTCGTCGCTCCCCAGCGCCTTGGCGAGGTTCCCCAGGCGCAGCACGGCGCATCCGCCGCCCTCCCCGGTCAGCGCGTGGCGCAGGGTAGCGGCGGTCTCCTCGAACCGCGGGGTGGCCATCAGCTCGGTCCGGTACTCCTCCATGGCGGACTTCGCCAGGGACGAGCCGTCCAGTTTCCACGGCGGGAGAGGAAGGTCGATCAGAGCGGCTTCGAGTTCGCTCGGGATGTCGATGAACACGCGGAGCATCCTGTCTCTTGGGGTCTTCGGGGTGTTGCTCGGGTGCTGCTGTCCTCCGGGCGCCGAAGGCGGTCCGACAGCAGGTGGGTCTCGTCGGGCCGTGGGGCCTCGGGGTCGTGCCTGTCGCCAGGGTCTCCGGAGCTGGCGGTGTGTCGCGGGCTGTTCGAGGTGGGTGCCGGAGTCGGGTGGCCGCCCTCGCCCGTCTGCGTACCGATCCATGCCGGTGGCCTCCTGCTGTGTCGCGCGGGGCCGTGCGCCCCGGGCGAGCCGCCGGTCGGACAGGCCACCCGCAGAGCACGGGCTCGTCAGCGGTGCTCCGGCGCGTCCTCTCGGTCGTGCCTGCCGGCACGAGGACGTAGGCGCGGTCGCCGGTGAAGTCGGTCAAGAGGGAGCCCCGGGCCGGGATTCTGGCCGGTGACGGCGCGGGCCTACAGGCGCCGCGCTGCCGCCGGAGTTCAGGAGGCGGGGAGAGTGCGGGATCCACAGCGGCAGGCCCGCGCGTGTAGCCCGTGCTGCCGGTCCGGGGATGAAGCTGTCCGCCGTGTCGTTGGCCGGCCTGCGGGACGGCTGTGCTTCGGCGGCTGCATGGTCCGGGATGGTGATCGAGGAGCCGACAGGGGTGGCACCGTCGGCCTGGTCGGCGCAGGAGAGGGCGAGGACGGCCAGGCCGAGCACGTTGCCTGTCGTCAGCAGCAGTCCGGCGATCGTGTTCCCGTCCGGCCGCCGGGCGTGCGGCGCTTCCGGGGCGGGCTGAGGTGGGTGGGGCCGTGTAACTCGCCCCAGTCGTCGGTGCTCACGACGGCGCCTTGTCGGTGGTGAGTTCGACCCAGACCTGCTTGCCGGTGGCGAGCCGATCGCTGCCCCAGCCGGTGGCGAGCTGGTCGATGAGCTGGAGCCCGCGGCCGGCTTCGGCGTCGGCATCGGGGACGGCGGGCGCCGGAGTGGCGCGGCTGGTGTCGGTGACGACGATGCGTACGCGGTCGGGTTGGCGGGTGACCGAGACACCGACCCGGCCGGTGCGGGTGTGCCGGATCGCGTTGGTGACGAGCTCGGACACAATCAGCCGTGCGTCGTCGACTAAGTGGTCGAGGCCCCAGGTGTGGAGATAGAGCGTGACGTCACGTCGGGCGCGAGAGGGTGCGGTGTCGCGAGGCGGGTAGCCGTCGCTGTAGCGCTGGGGTCCGGTGGGTGCTGCTTCCACGTCTTCAGGCAGGGCGCCGGTCACCGGCCAGCCCTGCCAGCGTCGGGGTTCTGTATGACCGGAGCGATGAGTCCGTGGTGGAGCGGGCTGGTGAGGCCGTCCGTGGCGGGGGCCGGGCGGCGGCTACGGGGAGTGCAGTGGTGGTGCTCTGGCTCATGGGGTGGCCTCGGCGAGTTGGGAGCGGGTGTCGGGTTCGGTCTCGCGTCCCCGACGGGGGCGCGAGGCCGCTCTGCCGGGCCATGCTCGAGCCCGGCCGTTCACGGGCCGCGGCGCCTTGCCTCAGCGTGATCATCAGCTGACACATGGTCACGGCGTCACGTTGGAAGAATGCACCCGATGACGCGATACCTGCAACCATTGCAGCCAAACTCGCAATGATTGCATGGACGTTCGATCGACTTCCGATCCCCGGTCCGGGCAGACTGACCCGGAAAGAGGACGCTCCACCCCGGAAGGGAAGATCCCACCCGCATCGACCGGCCAGCCCGTAGAGAGGTTCAACTTCCGTGCCCACACCGCCGCTTGTGCAGACCGTGCGCAGACGCCGTCTCGGCAGCGCGCTGCGGAACTTCAGGAAGAACTGCCGGCCATACCTCCGACAGCGCCGCCCAGGCAGTCGGCTGGGACGGCAGCAAGATCAACCGGATCGAGAACGCCAAGGCGCACCTACCCATCAAGGACGTGAAGCCGCTTCTGGAGGCGTACGGGGTCACCGACGAGACGGTAGTCACCGCCATGGAGGAGCTGGCCAGGGACGCCAACAAGATCGGCTGGTGGAGCAACTACGGCGACCTGCCCGAGACCAACTACAAGGACTACATCGGCCTGGAGGAAGACGCAGAGTCCACGCGGATCTACCTCCCCGGCCTGCTCCCCGGCCTGCTCCAGATCCCGCATTACGCCCGCGAGATCATCACCGCGACCGCCATCACGCGGACCGCTGGTGAGGTCTCCGCTCTCGTGGAGATGCGCAAGAAGCGCCAGGCCATCCTCACCGACACCAGCCGGCCGGGCGGGCCCCTCGATCTATGGGCGGTCGTCCACGAGTCCACCCTGCACTACCGCTCCGCGACCCACCCTTCGCTGATGCGCGAACAGCTGCGCCACCTGCTCGACATGGCCGACCGCCCCAACATCACCATCCAGGTGATGCCGATACTCACCACCCCGCACCCCGGGATGGTGGGCCCGTTCCACATCGTCAGGTTCCCCCACCCCTGGCCCACCGTGATCAGCGTGGAAACCATCCGCGGCGGGACCTTCGCCGAGGGCACCGACGACGTGAAGGTCTACGAAGCCGCCTTCGAGCGGATCGTGGCCGCAGCGCTCCCGGTCGACGACTCCCGGGAGAAGATCAAATCCATCATGGAGGAAGCCAGGTCATGACCGACACGAACAGGCTGTACGCCACCGACCTGCCCGAGACGAAGTGGCGCAAGTCGTCGTTCAGCGACGGCGGCGAGCAGTGCGTCGAGGTCGCCGACCTCCGGCACACTCGCGGCCGTATCGCCGTCCGCGATTCGACAAGGCCGACAGGCCCAGTTCTCACCTTCACACCGGCCGCGTTCTCCGCCTTCCTGCCCCACGCACTGGCAGCCTAACCGGCACCACTTCAAAGGCCCGGATGCCCCCAGCCCGCAGCGCGGGGAAATCCAGGCCTTTCCTGTCTGGCCGCCGGCCATCCGACCACACGCCACTGGCATCACACTCCAGTCAGCCCTCCACGGAAGTTGAGCCAGAACCTCGTTCTCACCTACGTAGCCACGGGACCCCTACGGGGCGAGGCCGCGAAGCAGTTTGGGCACCCGTGTAGGTTCCGGCCGGAGTTGGGGGCCAGATAGCAGATGCCCTCGCCCGCCGGGCGCGCGCCGGTGTCCTTGCGGATCGGGTGGCGCCGGCTCGTTGCTGTACGCCAGCCGTACCGCTCATCCCACACCAGCGCAGGCACAGCAGCCTGACCGGGAACGAGCTGGATGGCAGCCGTGAGTGCCCCACCCTCCAGCTCCACCACATCTACCGCGGCGGGCTCTGCAAGGCCGGCCTTCACAAGCGCGTCTGCCACCGCCTGCAGATACGGGCGCACCTCCCACATGCGCAGCTCTGCCTCCGCCGCAGCCAGGGCCCGGCGCCGGGCGATCACGGGGTAGCCGAGGCGCTCGGCGGCTTGCTGCGGATCCAGGCGCGGATCACCCTCGAGAAGGTCGGCGATCCGGCGGCCTCGCAGCACCGCGAGGCTCTTCATAGCCGTGGTCATCGCCACCCCCAACTGCTCCACAACTGCAGCCGCGGTGAGCGCCGGGTCGGCATCCAAGAGCTCCACGGTCCGGGGCAGGATCTGGTCACGCGGCACCATGTCGCCGCTCCCCCGCGGCCGGCCGCTGCCGTGCCGCACACCGCGCCCCGGACGCGAGTCACGGAAACGGCGCACCACCCCCCGCGGCCAGTGCTCCACACCGCCGACCACCACCAGGTGCTCAGCCACCGCCGGATCGCGCTTGTAGGTGTTCCACGCGCTCACCCCGACGTTCAACTCCTGCGCCGCCTCATGCCGGTCCAGCAAGTCCTCGTCATCCTCACCCGCAGGAAGCGCCGGCACCGACTCGCCGGCGAAATAGGCCGCCGTCTGCTCCCCGTCCCACAGCAGCGTCTGCGCCTTCGGCGAACTCACCGGATCGGGAAACCCCGTCGCGGCGTAAGGCCTGTTGTTCCTCAGCGTCCCCACTGACACCCCCAGCGCCTGCGCCAGATCGGCAACCGACTGCACACGCTCGCGACGACCGGCACCGATCACCCCAAACCCCTTCCAGAACAGCCTCAGCCGCAGGAACCGACCCGCAGCAGCAGAGGAGAGAACTGTAACCGCACATCTGTCATTACCGGGCCGTTCCAGCTACCCTGACAACGTGACTGCGACAGCGGTCCTCCGCAGTCGTGAGCCTTCCAGGCCGGCGCCCTTGCCACCCGCCACGGCGGAAGTGGGCGCCGGCCTTTTGCGCGGTCCTCGCCCCCTCCCCGCTGACCGCACCCAGGCTGGTATCACCTACCCCGTCTGAGGGTGGTGTGTACGACGTCGCAGCAAGGACGTAGGGACCGCGCCGTGCAGAGTTGGTTCGAGGCAGCGGCGGCCGACTGTAGCGAGCGGGCCCCGCCCCATCGATTTCACCAGCGCCTCACCACGCAGCCCTCCCCCTTCGTTTCCCTCATCCCTTACCTCCACGCGGCCCTCTCCCCCTTCTCCCTCCCCTCGGTTCCGTTCCCTTCCCCGTCTCTCCTCCGCCTCTCACCCCGTCCCTTCCCCTCAGCCCTCACGCCTCCTGCAACCCGCTCTCTCCCACACCTGCTCTCCTCTCCCCCACCCTCCCTACCTATAAGTCCGTCTAGTCACCAGCTGCACTTCGGGGTCTGACCAGGCGAAATGCAGCTGGCCCGCGGAAGCCGCCTACCCCTTTGCTTACCCCCATGTTTCACCCCATGTCCGCCCCATTGATTACCCCCTTGTTTATCCCCCGTGGTACACGCCTGCCTGAACCTCAGGAGGCGCTCCAGACGTGGCCAGCGGGCAGTTCCAGAGCCCACGGCCAGGAGTAAGAGGTCGTCTCAACTGGCTTGATCACTAGGCTGTCTGTTGTGATGACGTGGGTGGAGCGTCTGGTTCCGCACGGGTTGTGGGAGTTGTTTCAGCGAGTGGTCCCGGCTGCTCCGGTGCGTCCGCAGGGCGGCGGCCGACGGCGGCACGGGGATCGCGAGGTGCTCCCTCGCGCATCGCCGCACCAGCGCCCAGAGGCTCAGTCCGCCGGGTCACCCGCACCTCGATCCACCAATCGAGATGACCTCTACTGGGCCGTCTCCTTCAGATCTTGCATGATGACCGGCATGAACACGGAAATGTGCGACCCGGGCGAGCTGGCCGCCCTCCGGGAGATATTCGCGTCCCGCCCGGAGGTCGCGCCGCCGGCTGGCTGGGAGGCGGTGCGGTCCTTCGAGGCGGAGCATCGCATTGTGCTCCCGGAGCCTTACCGCACGTTCGTGGCGGAGATCTGCGACGGGCTACGCGCCGGTCCGCCGTACTACGGGCTGCTGCCCCTCGCGGAAACACCCCGGGACTGGGGCTCGGACCGCCCCGAACGCCTGCTTGCCAAGCCCTTCCCGCTCACCTTGGCATGGCTGTGGGAAGCAGAAGGCGACGAGACGGCGCTGTCGGTGCAGGAGTTCGAAGCCCGGACAGCCCCCGTCTTCGACCACGGCTCACTGCTGCTGGGCACCGACGGCTGCGGCATGTACTGGCACTTGATCGTCACCGGGCCGCAGCGTGGTCACGTCTGGCAGATCGCCGGCGAGGGGCGCGATGCCCTTCGGCCCCCAGTCGCCCGACGCCCTGATGCCCGGCACCCCTGGCTTCACAGGCTGGGCGACCCACTGGGCCGAGGGCCGCAACTGGTTCCCGGACGCCTAGGGCCGTTTCCTTTGCATCAACCTTGCTGACCAGATGAAGATGGCAGCGAGGCGGAGTCCCGCAAGGTGCCGCGCTCGCCCGACCTATCCCGCCCCCTCGACCGCTGGCCCGCAGGTGGCTAGCGTGGACTTTGGTGGCGTCGATGGGTCAGGATCACACCCGCAATGGTCGCTCCTTGAGTCGGTGTCACTCCCCTCCAGGCAGAGCCGCCCTGACGAGGACGTTCGCTCTGTCCAGCGCGGCGAGGGCCACGGCGCGGCCACGCCGGGCGGCGTCGATCTGGGCTTGCCTCTGCTCAGGGTCGCTGAGGAGCATGCCCTGTACGTGGCATTCGTCGTATGCAACCCGTGCCTGCTCGACGCGACGATCCAGCTCGTCGTCGGCGATCAGTCCGGAATGGACTGCGAGAAGTTGCTCGTCCTGGCGCTGCTCATGCTTCATGAACCATGAATTGGGCTTCCCGTTTTCATGAATGACGGCCCTGAAGCGGTCCTCCAGCCGCGCCAGCAACGCCTGAAGGCCGGCAGGCGGGACAAGGCGAGCGCGGCGCGCTTCGGCTTGCGCGTCCCGCTGCTGGCGGATGCTGATCCACAGGGCGCCGAAGGCGGCGACGGTTCCGAGGGCGCTGACGATCCCAGCAGAGGCCTGGATCCAGTCGGTTACCGAGGGACCGTCCGCAGCCATGTGCATCAACTGAAGTCGCATGGCAGGAGTGTGGCAGGTACGACCGCCCGTCGAAGTTCACCAGGAACCATTTCGATCACGAGGCCTACAAGCAGCGCAACACTGTCGAGCGGTGCATCAACCACTTGAAGCAGTGGCGGGGCATCGCCACCCTCTACGAGAAGACCGCCACCATCTCCCTGGCCGGACTGCACATCGCAGGCATCTTCCTCTGGTCCGCACGGTGATCCAAACGAAATCGCCTAGCTAAGGCGCACCGGCGCGGCCGACCTCGCTGACGCCGCCAGCGACTGGGCGGCTTTGTACCGAGGAAGCGTCCACCTGCTGCCCCGGGAACAACTGCTGCCGGGGTGGCGAATTCGGCTCCAGGAAGAGTGTGCGGACGGTGGAGAGGACCCGCCCCGCAGAGCGTGAGCCAGCAGTCGCAGGCGTCACCGCAGCGCTGCTCCGTGCCTCTTGCACGCCTCGCACAACGCCGGTGAGTTGTGCGCACCTCACTGGTGATGTCGCTGGTTTCTGGTGAGAAGCCGGTCCGCAGGGCTGTGACCTGCGGTGGGGAGGCTCGGCCTGCGGCCGGTGACTCACTGGTGAGTCACCGATTTTCCCGTTCCACTTCCGTGATGCCCAGCGGGTGGCGGTGGTGAGTGGTTCGGTGAGGGGTGCGCCGTTTCGTGGGGCAGAGCAATCACCCCTCCCACGGAAGGCGCCCTCATGGCCCCCACTCCCACTCCTCTCCCACCCCGCCGCCGTACCGCCGGCCGTCCGGCCGCTCAGCCTCCTTCGCGGCGGCTGCGTGTAGAGCGTCCGCAGACCGTGCCCGCCGGCCGGGCTGTCTCCCGTGGGCCGCGTATGGTCCGGGTCGGGATCTGGACCGCGCTTGCGGCCGGTCCTCTCGCGCTGGCCGTTGCCTTCGCCGTGCCGAGGACCACGATCGCCCAGGCCGCCCCCGCCCCTCGCGCCACGGACACGGCCCGTACTGCGGCCGATCCGGCCGGGGTCGCGGAGATGTTCGTGGACCTGTGGCTGCGGGCGGATGGTGCGCAGCCGGACAGTGCCGTGGCGATCGCGGTGCGGTCGCTCGCTCCGGGGGTCGAGCTTCCCAAGCGGCCCCGTGCGGCAACCGTTTCCGTGGCGGCGCGGACCGTTGCCGTGCGCAGTGCGGTTCTGCGCGAGGGCATGTGGACGGTGGTTGTCGGCGCGATCGCGGACCGCGGTGAGATCGAGGGAGCCCCGAGCAGCCCGTCCACTGGGGTGGCGGGGCCGGTCTTGCCGGTGGTGCGGTACTTCGCGGTGTCGGTCGCGGGCGATGGCAGCGACAAGGGCCGGTTCACGGTGGTGGGTGCTCCGGCGGAGGTCGCCGTCCCGGACGCGGCGGCGGTGGCCGAGTCGGAGTTCTCCGTCCCGGTTCCCTCCACGGGGGTGCTGGCGACGTCGATGGGCGAGTTCGTCCGTGCCTACCTCAGCGGAGGGCAGGGCGCGTCTCTGGAGCGCTATCTGTCTCCTGGCGTGCGGGTCTCGGCTCCCCGGGCGGCTTCTTATGCGCGGGTGGATGTCGAGGACGTCGCCGCGGACGCCGAGGCCGCCCTGGGTGCCACGGTGCCGGCGGACGGGGCGAAGGCGCGGGTGCGGGTGCGGGTGCGGGTCATGGGTGAGGACCGGGCCGGGGTGCGCTGGCCGCTGGTCTACCGGCTGGAGGTCACGGCGCGGGCCGGGCGGTGGGAGGTCAGTGCCCTGGAGGCCGCAACCACATCGCCGCCCGCGGCAGCGCCGTCCCCCGCCGCTTCGGTTTCGGGCGGTGCCCGATGAGCACCGTGACGCTGGCGGGCAAGCTCGACGTGCTGGGTGACTCCTTCATCGGAACGCTGTCCGGCTGGGCGGACGGGGGCCTGAAGGCGGTTCTGGTCACCGTCGTCGTGGTCACGATGGCCAGGAAGTTCTCGCTGAAGGCCGGTATCGGGGCGCTGATCGCGCTGGTGATCGCGCTGGGCATCTACAACTCCCGTGACAGCCTGGCTTCGATCTTCTCCGACGAGATCAACAACCCGGCGAAGGGCGCGGGCGCTGTCACCGTCCTCGTCACCCCTGGACCTGAGAGCGGTACGGGGAGCGTGCTGTGAGCGCCGCGGCACAACCGCGCGTCGCGCGGGCCTATACGAGTGCGCGCCGGCATCCGTGGGTGCTGGGCAGGCTTGGCGACTGGACGGTGCCGTTCGGCCCGTACACGCCGGCGCAGCTGGTGGTTTTGGGCGGCGGCGCGTTCGCGCTGATCAACACGTTCGCCTGGTGGTCGTGGGCCGGGCCGGTCCCGGTCGTGTTGTGGCTGGGTGCGGTGTGGGCGGTGCGCGGGGCTCAGATTGCCGGGCAGAACCCGTTCACTGCTGTGCTGGGTGGGCTGGTGCTGCTGTTGCGGCACCCGGCCGGGCGGATCAGTGGCCGTGTGGCCCGTGACCGGCGGCCCTCGTATCTGTTCGGACAGTTCATCATCGAGCCCGCGCCGGCCCCCGTCACGGCGGGTGTGCGGGCAGCCGGGCTGGTGGCCGGGCCGTCGGGCGGGCTGAGGAGTGCCGGTGGGGTGGCAGGTTCCGGGCTGTCGCGGCTGCTCGCCCAGACGGCGCCGGCCGGGCGGGGGGCGGCGTGATGCGGGTCCCGTTTAGGCACATCGCCGGTCATCTGCTGTGGTCGACGGCTGGCACCGTGTGGGCGGTGTGGCGGGTGGAGCCCCTGACGGGGGGCTATCTGCCCGCCCGTGTCCGGCAGGAGCTTCTGGGCAAGGTCACCTCCCTGGTCCGCTCGATGCCTTCCTTGGAGCCGCGGCTGTTCGTGCTGGCCGCACAGGCGGATCCGGGTGAGGTCGCCGAGCGGATGGTCGAAGGCCTCGACTGGCAGCGGCTGCCCGCGTGGGCGCAGACCTGCGCGGCCACCGTCGACCTCCTGACCGGTCAGGAGATGCATGAGCGCACCGTGTGGCTGGCTGTGCCGCTGCCGGGCAGGGGCGGCACGACTGCTGCGTCTTTCGGCGCGCTGTATGCGGAGATCTCGGCGGCTGTGGGCATCGCCCCGGTACCGGTACCCGAGGCGGATGTGCGGGCCGCGCGGGCGGAGGCGGACCGTGTGCAGACGTCGCTGGGCGGGGGGCTGGGCCTGCGGCCCGCGTCGGCGGCCGAGATCGTGTGGATGGTCCAGCACGCCCTGCACCGGGGCCTGGAAGAGCCGCTGCTGTGCGACGCGGAGGCCAGTCCTCTCTACGGCAGTCGCGTCCACGACGGGCAGCTCCTCTCTCCCTCATATGGGGATCTGGGCCAGGTCCGCCTCGCCGAGGGTGGCCAGGTGAAAGAGCACAACGCTGACCGTGAGAGCCGCAAGGCCGGTGGTGCGGGCGCGTGGTGGCGGTCGGCCGCGACCGCTTCGCCGGTGGGCCGCAAGTGGCTGCAGGTCGAAACGGAGGCGGGAACCGGTTACCAGGCGCACCTGGTCCTGGCGGAGATCCCGCCGGCGGTGTCGGTGGACAGCGCGGACGTCCTGGCTCAGCTGGAAGGGCTACCGTTCCCGGTGGATGTGACCGCGGATCTGCGGGTGGTGCCGGCGAAGAAGGCGCGGGCGCAGGTCCAGCGCAAGAAGCGTGAGCTGCTGGACCAGGCGGAGCAGTACGGGGCGCAGCCGACGGGGATGCCGCATTCTCTGCCGGACGCGGCGGGGGATCTGGCGGAGCAGGACGCGCGGATGGCGCGGACGTCGGTGGAGGTCGAGGTCCAGTCGGTGACCGTGCTGACGGTGTGGGGTGCGGACTGGGCGACGTGTGACGCGCGGGCTCGTGAGCTGTCGGCGGCCCTGTCGGGGGGTGACTACCGGGCGGTGCGTCCGGTCGGCATGCAGGAGGAGCTGTTCGCGCTGTGTCTGCCCGGCACGGTGCGGCCGAAGCAGCTGGGCCAGTTCACCCAGCATCAGCTCTCGGAGGACTGGGCCGCCTCGGGTGCGCTCACTCTCTCCAGGGTCGGGGATCCGGCGGGCGTGATGATCGGCCACGACCTGGACAGTGGAACGATCCGCCCCGTCCTGCTGAACCCGGCCGACGCACCGCAGGTCAACGCGTCCGCGTCCAGCGCCGTGACCGGTGATCTGGGGGCCGGAAAGAGCGTTCTGGAGAAGCTGATGACGGCTGCGGTGGTGGACCGGGGCGGCCGGGCTATCGTCATCGACCGCACCCCGGTCCGGGAATGGGCGGCGTTCGCGCAGTCCGCGGTCGGCGAGCGGTGCCAGGTCATCGACGCCGCCCGGGCCGAACTGTCCATCGACCCGCTGCGCGTGTTCGGCGGGCCTACCGGCGCGCACTACGCCCTGTCCTATCTGACCCTGCAACTGGGGGTCGGTGCGATGAGCGCCGCCGGAGCGGTCCTGCACCACGCCGTGGAGGAAGTCGCTGCCGGTTCCGAATCGTCCATGGCGAAGGTCCTGGACGTCCTGGCCGCCCTGGCCTCGGATGGGCCGGGGACGACGCGGGCGGACGCGGCCGCGACCATGGCCGACCTGCTGCGGATCGTGCGCGGGAATCCCCTCGCGGCGATGGTGTTCGACCCTGAGCTGCCCCCGGTCACCCTGGACGGAGATCTGGGCGCGGACATGGTGGTCGTCACCACCGCGGGTCTGACGCTGCCGCCAAGGGAGGCGTTCGCCGACGTCGAGGTGCTGCGCCAGCAGCCCCTCGAGGCACTGATCGGCCGGGCCGTCCTCTACCTGATCGCAGCCATCGCCCGGCAGGCGGCTTTCACCGACCCGTCCAGGTTCTGTCTGGTCGCGCTGGACGAGTGCTACTGGCTGACCTCCTCCGCTGAAGGGGCCGCGCTGGTCCACGAGATCCTCCACGACGGCCGCAAGCACGGCGCCGGCGTCTTCCTCGGCGCCCACGACGTCGAGGAGCTGGGCAAGGACGCCGGGCTGATCGCCTACCGCTTCCTGTCCCGCACCACCGACCACGCCCGCGCGGCCAAGGGCCTGCGCTTCCTCGGCCTGGACGAAAACGATGAGGACCTGATCCGGCTGGTGACCACCGGACTCTCCCCGGTCGGCCAGGCGGGCCGCGAGGGCGAAATGCTGCTGCGCGATCCGCGCATGCAGGTCGGCCGGATCAAGGTCGTCGTCCCGCCCGTGCCCCGACTCAAGAAATCGATCTTCACGACACCCGGCCGCGCGGATAACCCGGCGGCCGGCGGGAGGACCTTGCGATGAACACTCACCTGCGGCTGCTGCTCACCGGCGCCCTCGCCCTGCTCCTTCTCACCTGCACCATCGCCGCATGGGCCAGCCCCCAGAGCATGCCATCGCGAGCCACCTCTTTGCCCGCCGCGGCAGCGGAGGGCGGTGCCTGTGACATGGTCGTCGGCCCGGCTCATGCCTACTGCACCCGCGCTCCCTCGGCAGCCGGTCCCAGCACGGCCGCCACGGTAGCCGGCCCCTCCGCAGCGGCCGCCGTCATTCGCGTGCCCGCTGGCTTGGACGGACGCGTCGCCCTGACGCTGTTCGCCACTGCCGCGATCGGCGGGGCGGTGGGACTTGTCCTGACCGTCGAGCGGCGGATGCGATGAGGCGGATCCAGGTGGACCGCGGCACATGGCGCGCGGCCGGGTTCGTCGTCCTGCTCACCGTCGTGTTCCTGACCACGAACACGGTGGTCGCCGCCGCGGCCGACGGGAACGCGGCCGACGGCGCGGGGCTGCTGGCCCCGCTCAACATGCCCAGCTCGGAAGGCGTTCCGCTGGAGGGCTATCAGCTGGAGGCCGACGGCGGGATGCTCGTCAACGCCGTCGGTCAGACCCAGGTCTTGGTGATGGGCGGCCTTTTCACCATGGTGCGGCTGATGGTCGGGCTGTGCTGCTGGCTGATCGGCTTCGTGTTCGAGTTCCGGCTGCTCGGCCTGCTCACCGGCCCCGCCCAGGACATCGCCGACTCCTACAACACGCACGTCGTCAACGCCCTGGGCCTCAAAGGCCTGCTGCTGGCCTGGGCGTTCGTCTTCGGGCTGATCCTGTTCGTGCGCGGCAAGGTAGGCACCGGTCTCGGCGAGATCGTCCTCACCCTGGTGATCGCCGCTCTCGCGGCCAGCGCGTTCATCCGCCCCGACTACCTTTTGGGCCGCGACGGGCCCCTCGACCAGGCCCACCAGGCCGCCGTCGAGGTCGCCCACATCACCACCAGCAGCTACTTCGGCAAGGCTGCGGGCACGTCGGATCCGTGCGACATGATCACTGGTCCCGCTCGCGACGCCTGCGACAGCACCGACCTCAAGGCCGCTTCCGTGGCCCGGCCGATCCAGGACGCGCTGACCAGCGCGCTCGTGGTCAAGCCGTACATGCTCCTGCAGTACGGCACCGTTCTCGACCCCAAGGACCCGGCGGACAAGGCCGCATACGAAGCCCATCTGTCCTGGGTGTCCGGCCTCGAGGCGGACGAGAAGGCCGGGAAGAAGAACGTCTGCCGCAAGGTGCACGGACCGGCGAAGGCCTACTGCGAGGGACGGCCGCCCGCCGGCTCGGTCATCCCGACACCCGACAGCCCCCTGCCCTGGGCGCAGTCGGTCAAGAACCCCGAATTCACCAAGCTCCTCGCCGACCTGGACAAGGCCGGTGAGCGCGGCAAGACGGCCGCCGCGTACGCGAAGGAGCCGACCTGGGACCGGGTAGGCGCGGCCGTGCTGCTGCTGATCGCGGTCGCGATCATCACAGCGCTGGTGATCGCGATGGCGCTGGTCATGCTCGGCTCCCAGGCCGGGGACGCGGCGGCCGCCGCCGCGGGCGGTATCGCATGGGTGTGGGCGATGCTGCCCGGCCCGTCGCGGATGTCGATGTGGCGCTGGTTCGGTGTCTTCATCGTCTCCGTCATGGTCGGTTTCGTCGCCGCCATGGCCCTGCCGCTCTTCGGAATCACCGTGGACGTCGTGTTCTCGAGCAGCGGCCCGGACCTGATGGTCGAGCGCCTGATCATCCTGGATGCCATCGCGCTGGCGTTCCTCGCCTTCCACCGCCGGATGCTGGCCGCGACCGCGAACTTCGGTCAGCGCATGGCGACCCGCATGCGTTACGCGAAGGTCGGCGGCAGCCACCTGCCTGGGGACACCAGCGCACTGGGCGCCGCTCTGGGCATGCACAGCCAGGCAGGCGGGGGCGGCATGGGCGGCGGCGGATTGTCGGTGGCGCACGGGGCGTTCGGGGCGCGGCTGCGCTTGCTGGGCAGCCTCGCCGCGATGAGCGACGGCACCGGCATGCCGTTCGCACCGGGCCGGCTGATCGGTGACGCGCTCGCCGAAGGACGCCGCGGCATCGCCCCGATCGCGATGGCGCTGCGCGGCGCGCACACCGCTCTTATCGGCCCCAAGCCAGGACACCACCCCGCCGCGGCCGCACTCCACCAAGCGGCCACAGGCTCCGATGCACCGCCCGGGGCCACGGGCGAGATGCAGGTGGACAAGCGAACCGGCGAAATCCTCCACGACCCCGCCACCGACCGGCCCCTCCTCGCCTCCCGCGTCCACACCCGTGCCACCCGGCTGCGCAGCTACCGCATCGCACACCGCACCGCACGCGTGGCGTACGGGGCGACGGTCGGCTTGCCGCGTGCCGTGCGCACCGCGCGGGGCAAGGCATCGGAGTTCACCGAGGACGCCCGAACCCAGCTGCGGGTTACGGCCAACCAGGTCCGCGAGGACGGCGCCCGCTGGGAACCGGCGGTACGCAGCGTCCGCGAAGGGTTCAGCCGCCCCACGGCATCCCCCGCAGCCGCCTCCCATCCAGTGCCCCCGCCCCCGTCCGAGGTGACCCCGGTCCCTGCTGCCAGTCGGCCGGCCCCGGGCAGGCAAGCCACCCCCTGGCCGCAACCCACCCGCACAGCCGCCCCCCGCCCACGCACGGACAACCCTTGGCCTCAGCCCACCCGCACGCCGACCCCCCAGACACAGGGCCAGGCGGACAGTGACCGGCTCCGGAACATCATCAACGCCCGCCGAGCTGCCGCCCGTCGCCCCCAGGGCGGTGAGCCGGAGTGAGGAAGCAGAAGGTTGGATGCCTGGCCGTGTTGCTGCTGGCCGCTGCGGTGTGCTGCACCGGCCCCGCACTGCTTTCCGCGGCCGCCGGAAGCCAGCCTGCGGGAGGCAGTGGTTCCGTGGACGCCGCTGCGGCGGGAATCCCCGAGCGGATGGTCGCCGCCTACCTCACCGGCGCCGCGCAGCCCGGCAACTGCCCGGGGATGCGCTGGCAGATGCTCGCCGGAATCGCCCGCGTGGAGTCCGACCACGCCGCAGGACGCCAGATCAGCGCGGGCGGCGACATCAGCCCGCCGATCACCGGCCCGCGCCTGGACGGTTCCGGCGCGGGCGGTAACACCACCGCTATCCGTGACACCGACGGCGGAGCATGGGACGGCGACGCGCAGTTCGAGCGTGCCGTCGGCCCCTTCCAGTTCCTGCCCGAGACATTCCGCGCATACGGAAAGGACGCCAACAGCGACGGAACGGTGAACCCGCACAACGCGGACGACTCTGCCGCGTCCGCCGCCGCCTACCTGTGCGGTAACGGCCGCGACCTCACCGACCGCGGCCAGCTGCGCGCGGCGATCTACACCTACAACCGGTCCTGGGCGTACGTGGATGACGTGCTGTCCGGGATCGAACGCTACGACGCTCTGGGCAGCACGCCGGCCGTGCCGTCCGGGGACGCAGGCACCGTCATCCAGGCGGCGCTCGCGCAGCAGGGCCAGCCCTATTCCTGGGGCGGTGGCGACGCCGGTGGGCCCTCTACCGGGATCTGCTGCTCGCCGGGCGGACAGGACGGACGTACCGTCACGGGCTTCGACTGCTCGGGCCTGACCCTGTACGCGTACGCGAAAGCCGGAATCCGCCTGCCCCGCACGGCAGCCGCGCAGGCCGGAGCCGGGCAGCGGATCCCCGCCTCCGCCGGGACTGCGGCCCTGCTCCCCGGTGACCTCGTCTTCTTCGGCTACGACCCCACCGCCGACTCCACCATCCACCACGTCGCCATCTACCTCGGCAACGGCCAGATGATCAACGCGCCCCGGCCCGGGAAGCCCGTACGCATCGACCCCGTCAGCGCCCTGCCCGACTACGCGGGAGGGGCCCGGCTGCTGTGACGTCCCCACCCTGGACCGGCGGCCGTCTGATGGCCGTCTGCACTGTCCTGACCTGCGCCGGGATCGGCCTGCTGTACGCGGGACTTCACACTCCGGACCCCACCGCTAACCTCCGCCCGCAGGCCCCGGTCGTTCACGCTGCGAGCCCGGGCGCCAGCGGTTCCCCGCTGGCGGCGGACCCGGCACCGTCCGCGCCGAGCCCCGGCGGCACGCCAGTGCCCCAGCCACCCCATGCGGACGCGGGCACCGGCGGCACCGCCGCTCCGCTGCCATCCGGGCCGGTGCCGTCGAGTACCGCAGCCTCCCCCGCGCCGTCTGAGCTCCCGCCGCCCGGCTCTGGGGAGGCGGCCGACCCGCTCATCCAGCAGGCCCTGGACCGGGCCAGAGCCCCGGACCTGCCACCCGCCACCGAGAAAGAGCTGCTCGCCCTTGGCCGGGCCGTGTGGCTAGCGGAGACCTCCGGCTACACCCGAGTGCGGATCCAGGCCGCGACCGCCCGCCGCGACACCGCCAACCCCGCCCTGGTGGCCGGGGCGCGGCCGGAGCGGGTGGTGGTGCGGCTGGTGTGGGCCGGAGCCGACCCGGCCGGCACGTTCCTCGACAGCCGCACCGCCACCGTCCACTTCACCCAGAACGAAGAAGGATCATGGAACCGGACATCCTGACTCTGGCCGGACCCCTCACCACGGGCATCCAAGCCGTCGCAGCCCTGCGCGCGTTCGCCGAGTGGGTGCTGGCCAACGCCTGGTGGATCACCCTGATCACGGCCGCGCTGCTGGCCGGATGGGAGACGCTGCAGCAGCGCCTGGCCGCCGAAGCCCTCTCACGCCGTACCTATGTGGAGCTCGAGCCCACCGCCCAGTTCGACCCGGGAGCGGAGCAGATCTGGCGCCAGGGCCTGCAGCTCATCCGCGCCGCCTCATCAGGGCCGTGGTGGACGCCTAGGCGGGCGCGCAGCGTGCGGCTGCGACTGCGCGCGGACGGCACCCGGCCCCTGACGTACCGGATCGAAGCCCCCGCATCGGCCCGCGCCCTTGTGGCTCAGACCCCCTATGGCGGCCGCGTCCGCGTCGAGCCGGCCGGGCCGGTCGCCGACAAGCAGCGCCGGCATGTGGTGCGTGCCGTGCTCACCCTGCACGGGGAGCCCGGGTCCCGCCTGCGGGAGGTGCCGCTGGACCCGGATCCGCTGCAGCCGCTGGTCGATGCCGTCGCCACTCTCAACGCCGAGCTCGGCGATCTCGCCGAGGTCTGCGTCGACCTCTCCCCCGCCTCACGCTGGCATCTGGGCCTGCGCCGCTGGCAGACCGTGCGGCGGGCCCGCGAGCAGGCACGCCGCGAGGCACAGCGCGAAGCCCGCTGGATCAGCCAGGAAGCCGCCGACAGCGTGCCCGTCACCCTTGGCCGACTGCTGGACCCGGCCGAATGGCGCGGCAGCGGGCGCGGCCCGATGGTCATGTCGCCCCGGCCCCGGCGCGTGGACCGCGAGATCGCTCTGGGCAAGCTCGCGCAGAGCGCGGGTCTGGTGCGGGTGCAGATTTTGGTGCGCTGCGCCTCCGAGACGGCGGGACGCGCCGAGCAGCGTCTGGCCCTGATCGGGGCGGCCATGGACGTCTACGCCGGTGCCTCCCGTTTCTCCTCGCAGGGGTGGTCGCTCGGCCCGCTGCAGATCGGTCCGAATCAGAGGCCCTGGCGCGGCCGTTTCGATCAGCGGTGGGCGACGGCGTTGATGCGGCCGGGCAAGAACGGCTGGGCACTCATCGACGAACTGGCCGGCCTCCTCAAGCCCCCCACCGCCGCGGCAGATCTGCCGCTGATGAAGAACGACATGCCGACCTACGAGGCGGGCGGGGACCTGCTGCCGCAGGGCTGGCACCGCGGCCCGGACGGCCGTGAACGGCTGCTCGCCACACGTGAGGACGACACCCTCTTCGAAGTCCAGTCCGGGAAGGCCGGATGGGGCAAGACGATGCGCGCCCAGGTCCAGGCCGTCGCCAGCGCCCACAACGGGCGCGGCCTCGCCTTCGTGGACCCGCACGGCGATTCCTTTGCCGAGGTGGCCCGCTACCTCGCCCACGACGAGATCATGGACCGGATCCGCCTGTTCGACCTCACCGTGCGCGACGCGGGCGCGATGCTGGCCTGCTGGAACCCGCTCGACATGACGCGGGGGCAGCGCCCGCATGAGGTCACCGGTGCCGTGGTCGACGCGATCGCCACCGCCCTGGGATGGGGAGACGTCACCGCGCCGCGCGCCCTGACCATCCTCACCAAGGCCGTCGAAGCGCTGGTCGCCGTCAACACGGTGGCCGCCGCGGCCGGCGACGGCCACCAGCAGGCAACCCTGTTCCAGATCCGGCCGCTGCTGAGCGAACCAGGCTTTCGCCACCTGGTCCTCAAAGCCCTGGACGACGAGGCACGCCTCTGGTGGACGGCCTCCTTCCCCGACCTCCCCAAGGACGCCCTGCTGACCGTCCTCAACCCGCTCGGCCGGCTCGGCGCCTCCCCGGTCACCCGCGCGTTCCTGGGCTGCCCGGTCAGCGGCTACGACATCCGCCAGGCGATGGACGAAGGCCACGTGGTGTGGATCTGCCCGCCCGGCACCGGCCCCACCGACCGGCTGCTCATCTCGCTGATCGTCCGCGATTTCCTGCGCGCGGGCCTCTCCCGCCGCGACCTCCCCGAACGCAGCCGCCGGGCCTTCCGCTTCTATCTGGACGAGCTGATCTCACTGGACGGGGCCGGGTCCACCGTGGCCGAGATCACCGAGCAGCTGCGCAAGTTCGGATGCCGGCTGCACGGGATGACGCAGCTGCTGCACCGCCTGTCCGCCACGACCCGCACCGCCCTGCTGCAAAACGCCAGCTGCCTGTCCACCACGGCCGGATCGGCGGACGCCATCGCGCAGATCACCGGTGAGTGGGGCGGGAAAGTCACCGTCGCCGACGCCGCCGAGCTGGAGCGGTGGTGGCACTACGCCTCTTTCACCGTCGACGGCAAGCGCATCGGTCCCCTGCGCGTACGCGGCCCCGAACTCGAAGAGGTCTTTGCCAACCTGGCCCGCCCCGGCCGGACCCAGGCCCTGACGCGCGCCGCCCACCAGAACGCGGGCGCCGCACCCTTGCACGAGCTCACAGCCCAGGCCCTGGCCCAGACCGACACCGTCCGGTCCTTCCTCACCACCCTCCCCACCACCGCGGCCGCTAGCGGAGCCGACGACACCCAGGAGCAATACGCATGACCACCACCGAGACCATGCACCCCTCGACCAGCGACACCCGCGCCCACCAGGCTCTGGCCCTCATCGCCCAGCACCGCATGGTCACCAGCACCCAGCTCCACCAGATGCTCGCCCCCGAAGCCCCCACGCGGAAGGTCTACCGGGTCCTGACGCCGCTGCGGGCCGAGGGACTGATCGCCCACACCGTGCTCGGCCGGAACAGCGGCCTCCAGGCGCACTTCCTCACCCCCGCCGGCGCGCAGACCGTCCGGGACTGGCCCGAGCTGCGCGGCCGCGCCCCCGCCGTCCTCACCGACGCCGCCGCCTCCATGCGCGCAGCCCATACCCTCACCGGCGTCCGCGCCCACCTCGCCTTCCTCACCGACGCCCGCACCCGCGGTGACGAATACGGGGCGCTCGACTGGGTACCGGAGATCGCCCACCGCCTCCCCGACACCGGCGGAGAAGACCGCCTCATCGCCGACGCCGTCTTCCACTACACCGCCACCCGGCCCCGACGCCTGCAGTACCGGGCCTTCATCGAAATCGACCGTACGACCATGAGCAGCGAGCGGCTGGCCCGCAAACTGATCTCCTACGCCCGCTTCCACGACTACACCCCCCAGCCCGCCGGCCGGCACAGCACCGTCGCCGACCAGAACGCGATGCTCGCCTGGCAGCGCTTCTACCCCCGCTTCCCCCGCATCCTGTTCGTCCTCACTGGCGCCCCCCGCCCCACCCTCGCCAACCGCATCGAAGACCTCCGCCGCATGACAGCCGACCACGACCTCGTCACCCGCCTGAGCGCCCACGTCCCCCTCGGCGCCGCCATCCTCGAAGACCTCGAAACCCACGGACCCCAGGCCCCGGTGTGGACACCCCTCGCAGGAACCACCGAACCCCGCGGCTGGACACAGCTGTGACCGGCCGTCCCTCACAGCACCGGGGTCTGTCCGCCGCAGAAACAGCCGACTGGCAGGAGTGCCAGAGCGACCACGACGACCTCATGGCGCAGCTCGCCGACCGGGAGGCCATGGTCGAGGCGGGTCTGATCGACTCCTACGAGGACTACGTGTTCATCTGGGAGAGCCCGTCCCGAACACCGCCCGGATCTCCCTGAGTACTGACGCACGGGTCAGTTGCGTGGGAACGCCTGGTCAAGGGCCTGCGAAAGCTCGCGCTGCATCCGGTGGAAGTACGGAAAACTCCTCGCGGCTTGCGCGACGAAGGCCTCTCTCGTCAGCGCCTGCCCTGCCTCACCCTGGGCCGGATGCTGTTGATCAACGCTCTTCCTCAACCCGCCGGCGAACACATAGATGTCACCGAGCGGGTCAGCGTTGAACACAGCCTGTGCCAGGTCCAGGTCCACGCCGCCGCTGTCTTCACAGAGCAGATCCCCGATGGCATCGCTGAGACCTCGCAGGGTGATCAGGACCTGTTCCGGGTCCCCGTCCGGGGACCACCGAGCCTCGTCCAGCAAACGCCGCATCGCGGCCGCCACACCCCGCTCAACTTGCCCCCACTCAGACCCGTCCACCCTCGCATCGTGCCAAAGAGGAACCGGCCACCCGCCGGTTTCAACAACACTCACAAGCCAGCGGTCCGGCCGTGCGGGGCGGCGGAGGCATGCACCGGGATCCATCGTTCTGGTCAGGGACCGGACAGCTCCACCACTGCACGGACCATTACCGACAGCAAAGAACAAGCCAGGTGGCGAATTTCCAGCCATGGGACTCCCGGCGCCGTTCTCGCGACCGAGTCATCCCACTTTCCGAGACAGCGCAAAGCACCGAACAGGAGGATTGACATATGACTGACCCGCATTTACGGGCAAAACATGACGATGGCTCAACTGTGCCCCAAGAACCCCATAGGAGCTGCGGCGTTGACGTCGTAAGGTGCGCTGTACAACGCACCACGACGCCACAAAGACGTTGCATCAGCGATGACGGGGCCCGGGACGGCGGCCTAGCCCGCACTCCCGGCGAGGAGACCACCGGGGGTACCAACGTGACAACGGCACGACAGCACCACACCCGCACCGCCCGGCGCCGCCGGCTGCTCGCGGCCGTCGCTCTCGCCGCCACCACCGCAGCCCTCGCCACCGGATGTTCAAAGGAGCCGAAGGCCTCGCCTGCGCCCTCCAGCTCGAGCGCCTCGCCCAGCCCCACCGCCGACCCCCAGGCTGCAGAAAAGGCTGCCGTTCTGGCCGCGTACAACGGCTTCTGGAGCGAGTCGGTGAAGGCGTACGCCGCCGGGTCCGACAAGGACACACAGCTCGTGAAGTTTGCGGCCAACAAGGCGTTGGACGAAGCGCTCACCGACATCACCAACCTGGACAAGGCCGGGCTCGCCATGCAGGGAGCCCCTGGACACCGTGCGGAGACAACCTCACTGACCATGACCGGCGAGCGGCCGCGCGCCACGGTCACCGACTGCCTGGACCTGTCGACATGGCGCACCGTCAACCGCTCTACCGGCAAGGAGGAGCCCTACCCTTCGGGGCAGCCACTGCACTATCTGGCGGTGGCCGAGGTCGAGCAGTGGTCCGGCCAGTGGATGGTCGTCACGATGACGCCGAACGGCGACCGCACGTGCTGACCCGGACCGCAGCCGCCTGGCCCGTCCTGCTCGCCGTCGTCGCCGCAGTGGGTGTCAGCAGCCCCGCCGCGGCGAGCGACGGCGTGTGCAAGGGGCGAACCAAGTACGTCACCGTGTGCGTCAAGAAGCCGGGAGAGGAACCCGGCGGAGGGGACCAGGGCGGCCGGCCGCCGGCTCCCGGGGCGGGCGGCGGCGGGGAACAGCGGGATCACTGGGAGTGCACGTATTCCCTCAAGGACCCCCAGCCGCCGGCAGGCAGTCCGGAGTGGGAGGGGCACCAGCCCGGCGACGGTGCGGTCTACCGCAAGGTATGCGAGTGGATCGACGACAAGCCAGACGGGTACTTCCAAACCAGCACAGAGTGGAGGGCAGAGCCGCCCCCCGCCGCCGTCGATCCGGCCGTGCTTGCGCAACAGGCCGTGGACAGCATGCTGCTGACGGGCCCGGAGATCGCCAGTCCCCGGGCTGAGGGGACGTACACGGTCGGCGTCCCGCTGTGGCTGTGGGTGACCCCGAGTCCGACGACATGGGGGCCCAACACGGCATCGGCCTCGGCCGGCGGTATCACGGTCAGTGCGACGGCCCGGGTGTCGTCCATCAGCTGGCGCATGGGCGACGGGTCCAGCGTGACGTGCTCGGGCCCCGGTACCCAGTACACCGCGGCCCGGGGCATGACTCCGTCTCCTGACTGCGGGCACCTCTACCGGACCCCGTCGTCCGGGCAGTCCGGCGCCAAGTACCAGGGCACCGCAACCACTACTTGGACAGTCGACTGGGCCGTCACCGGCGGCGGACAGACCGGCCAGCTGACCGAGGTCCGGGACACCGCGTTCGCCATTGCCGTCGGCGAACTTCAGGTCGTCGGCCAGTAGGGCCCTGCGGCTCCGTTTCTTCCCTTCGTGTCCTTTGGAGGCACCGCACGTGAGCACCACCACCACGCCCGTGCCGGGCCAGGCGTCCGTCCCGCCGCCCGCCGGTCCGGCCAGCGGGCCCGCGGCCGCACCGCGCGTTCTTCGGCAACGGCGCCGCCGCCCCGGCCTGATCGCCCTGTCGGTCGCCCTGATCACGGCCGGGGGCCTGTCCGGGGCGCTGCTGTTCACCGCGTCCGGGCAGCGGACTGCTGTGCTGGTGGTGGCCCGTGACGTGCCGGTCGGAGCGGCAATCTCGGACGCGGATCTGGCCCCGGCGTCGCTCGCCCTGGACCCGGCAGTCAAGGCCGTGCCGGTGACGAAGAAGGCGGGCATGGTCGGGCAGCGGGCCGCCGTGGCACTGAAGACGGGGGCGCTGCTTTCTCCCGGTCAGGTCACTTCCGAGTCGCTGGTCAAGGCGGGTGAGCAGCTGGTGGGCGTGGCATTGAAGCCGTCGCAGCTTCCGGCGAGCCGGCTGGCGCCGGGGCAGAAGGTGCTGATCGTGTCGACGCCGGATCCGGCCCAGGCGGCTGGGAGCGGGAAGCCGGGTGACGGGGCCGGGGCGCCGAAGACGCTGGCCGCGACGGTGGTTGCCGTCGGTCAGCCGGCACCGGCGACGGGGGTTGTGGTGGTTGATGTGGCCGTGCCGGCCGCTGACGGTCCCACGCTGGCCGCGCGGGTGGCGACGGGTGCGGTCGCCCTGATCCTGGCGCCGCAGGAGGGCAGCTGATGGCCGTCATCGCGCTGGCCGGGGGCCTGGGCGCCCCGGGAGTCACCACGGCGGCGATGGCCCTGCTGATGACGTGGCCCCTGGCGGAGGGGCAGCGGGTGGTCCTCGCCGAGGCGGACCCGGACGGCGGCGCGGTCCTGCCAGGTGCTCTGCAAGGGACGTTGGACAACTCTCACGGGATGCGGAATCTCGCGGTGGCGGGGCGTCAGGGTCAGTTAGGTGAGGCGTTCTGGCGTCAGCTGGTCGATGTCACCGACGAGGGGACCCGCGATCGTCTGGTGCTGCCCGGTCTCTACGACCCTGCGCACGCCTCCGCGATGGAACCAGTGTGGAAGCCGCTCGCGAATATGTTCGCGGGGATCGAGGCGCACCAACACGACGTCCTGGTGGACCTGGGGCGGCGCGGCGCGTTCGGGCCGTCCGCGGTTCTCGCCCAGCGGGCGGACGTCGTCCTGATGGTGGCCCGTACGACCCTGCGCAGCCTGCAGAGCGCGCAGGTGCGCCTGAATGCGCTGCGCGAATTCCTCGGCGGAGGCGCCGAACTCGGACTGCTCCTCGTCGACGAGGGCCCGTTCTCCAAGGAGGAGGTCCGCCGCACGCTGGAGGCTCCGGTCACGGCAGTGCTGCCGTGGCGACCCAAGGAGGCCAAGGTGCTGTCCGACGGCGCGGAGCAGCCCCGCAGGTTCGAGTCCAGCGAGCTGATGCGCTCCGCGCGTTCGGCTGCGGTGCGGGTACAGGAGCTGGTGGCGATCCGCCGCTCCCGCCTCGCCCCGCCGCCTCCCGCGTCCGCACTGGGGCGGGTGGTGAACCGTGCGCGCTAACCCCCTGCACCATGACCCGCGGGTCGCCCCGGCAGCCAACTCGCTTCAAGCTCGCCTTGCCGCGCCGCAGCAAGTACCCGCGCCGTACAGGCCTGCGGATTCCGGCAGCGTGGGGAGCACGAGCATCCAGGCCGCTCCCCCGGGTGCTGTCCTGCCGGCGGCGGCCACGCCGTCGGCAGATATCGACTATGCGGCGGTGCGGCTGATCAAGAAGGAAGTCGGGGAGCGGCTGACCAGCCTTCTGCGGGCCCGGCCCGGTTTAAGTGCGGCCGCGCAGGAGCAGCAGGGCCGGCACCTGATCAATGAGCAGGTGGCGGTGTGGTCGGATGCCGAGGCGGTCAAGCGCGGGGCTGCGACGAGTCCGGCCGAGGACGCGGCGATCGCGCAGGCCGTGTTCGATCTGCAGTTCCGGGCCGGCCGGCTGCAGCAGCACATGGACAACGCGCTGGTGGAGAACATCTTCATCAACGGCTTCCAGGATGTGTGGCTCGACTTCACCGACGGCCGCCGCGTGCGGGTAGCGCCGGTCGCGGACTCCGATGAAGAGCTGCGTGAGCTCCTGCGGGATCTCGCACGGCGCACCACGGGCCAGGCGGAGCGGAGCCTTTCGACCGCCGACCCGTTCCTGGCGCTGCGCCTGTCGGACGGGTCCCGTCTGCAGGCGGTCATCGACGTCACCCCCGGCACCTACGTGACCATCCGCCGGCACAGCATGCGCCACGCCGACCTGCCCGCCCTGGTCGAGCGGGGAATGCTCGACACCACCCTGGAGCAGTTCCTGCGCGCGTGCGTACGGGCGGAGAAGAATGTGATGGTGGTCGGCGGGCAGGCCGCCGGCAAGACGACCCTGCTGCGCGCGCTGCTGAAGGAGATCGACCCCGACGAGCGGTTCGCCACGCTCGAGACTGAGTACGAGCTCTTCGCCCACGAGAACGGGCACCACCGCCAGGTCGTGCCCATGGAGGCGCGCGAGTCCAACGGCGAGATGGTCGCAGGGCAGGCCGCGGGCGAGATCACGCTCATGGACCTGATGTACCGGGCGCTGCGCATGACGCTGACGCGGATCGTGGTCGGTGAGGTCCGCGGGCCGGAGATCGTGGCGATGCTCCAGGCGATGACGAACGGCGCGGGCGGCAACCTGTGCACCCTGCACGCCATCCACCCGTCCGTGGTCTTCGACCGGATCGCCGAGCTGTACCTCCTCGCCCAGGCCAACATGAGCGAGGCCCTCGCCTACCGGCAGGCCGCGAACGGGCTGCACTTCATCGTGTTCGTCAGCCAGATCGATGAAACGAAAATCGGCGGACACCGCCACCGGTTCATCTCCCACGTCCTGGAGGTCACCGGCATCGGCGAAGGCGGACGGCCCGAGACGAACGCCATTTTCGGGCCGCGCACAGAGTGGAGCGAGCACCGGGCCGTGCCGCTCATGCACCCGCGATGCATCAACGACCTGCGCCGTGCCGGCTTCGACGCCGCCCTGCTCAACGTGCCGGGCGGGGCCTGGGCCACGGCCCTGCCGCTGCTCGTTGATGAGGGGGCAGGCCTGTGACCGCGCTGCTGTTGTGGGTACTGGCCGGGCTCGCGCTCGCGGGCGGCATGGTGGGACTGGTCTGCGGGGTCGTCGGAACGACTGCGCCGAAGGGGCCGACGCTGGCCGCCCGTGTCCGTGCCGGCCGTCAGCTGACGGGGCGGGATCAGCAGATGGCTCGCCGCACCCGCCTGGCCGGCGGCGCCCTGGCAGGGGTGCTGCTGTGGCTGGTGACCGGGGTGTTCGTCGCCGGGGCCCTGATGTTCCTGGCCGTGATCGGCGTGCCGTGGCTGCTGGCTCCGACAAAGTCGGCGACCAACCGGATCGGGAAGCTGGAAGCGCTCGGCGAATGGACCCAGCGCCTGGCCAACACCCTGCGCCTGGGCCGCGGTCTGGACGAGGCCCTGCAGATCTCCCGCAAGGGCTGTCCCGAGGAAATCGCCGCCGAGGTCGGAGACCTTGTGGACCGGCTCCACGTCGGGTGGCGGCCGACCGATGCGCTGCGCCTGTTCGGTGACGCCCTGGACGACGTCACCGCCGACAAGGTCGTCGCCGCCCTGGTGCTGTCGGCCGCCGACCGCGGCCCGGGCCTCGCCCAGGCGCTGGAGGACCTGGCGGAGTCCGTCCACGAGGAGGTCGCCCGGCGGCGTGCGATCGAGTCCGACCGGGCCAAGCCCCGCACAACGATGCGGTGGATGACCATCATCACGCTCGGTGTCGTCGGAGCCGGTTTCCTCATCCCCTCCTACACCGCCCCCTACGGCACCCTGATCGGCCAGCTGGTCCTGGCCGTCCTCGCCGCCGGCTTCGTCGGGGTCCTCGCGCTGATGCGGCAGATCGCCGACACCAAGCCAGTCCCCCGCTTCCTGATCGCCGACCCCCGCAGCGCCGTCACCCCCGCCCCTCTCCCCGACGTCGAGAGCGCGGAGGTGCCCGCATGATCCCCGTTGCCGCGGTCCTGGCCGGTGCGTCGATCGGCACCGGCGCAGCGCTCCTGATCCGTGAGGTGCTGCGCCCCGCGCCCGCGCTCGGGCCGGCGCTGCGCCGCCTGAACGAGCCCGCGCCGCCTGCCGTCGAGGAAATCGCAGACCGTGACGAGCGGTGGGGCCGGTGGCTGGTGGAGCACCTCGCCGATCTGCCCGGGGTGCGGATCCCCCACAAGGATCTCGCGCTGACCGGCACCACCCCGGCCAGGTTCCTGCTGACGAAGGTGGCCCTGGCCGGGGGCGGTCTGCTTTTGCCTCCGCTGTCCACGATCCCGCTCCTGCTGCTGGGCCTGCCGCTCTACCTGCCCGCCATCGTCGGCATCCTGGCCGCCGTCCTGCTGTGGTTCACCCCCGACCTGGCCCTGCGCGATAAGGCCAAGCGGGCCCGCACCGAGTTCGCGCACGCCATGGCCGCCTACCTCGACCTGGTCGCGCTACGCCGCGCCGGGAACGTCTCAGCGGAGCAGGCCATGGAACAGGCCGCGCAGACCGGGCAGGGCTGGGCGTTCGTGCGGATCCAGGGAGCGTTGGCGCGCTCGCGGGTCGACAAGGTCCCGCACTGGGAGTCACTGGCCCGCCTGACCGCCGAGCTCGACCTGCCCGTCCTGGACGACCTCGCCGCGATCATGCGGCAGTCCGCCGACGACGGCGCGTCCGTCTACACCACCCTGCGCTCACGCGCCAAGGCCCTGCGCACCGAGCTTCTCGCCGCGCAGGCGGCCGAAGCGAACGCCGACAGCGAGAAGATGACCGCCCCCGGCGCGCTCCTCGCCGTCCTGGTGATGCTCCTCATCGCCTTCCCCGCAATGATCCGCATGCTCAACACCTGACAAGGGAGACCGTCATGACCAAGTACGCGATCCGCATGTCCCAGTGGCTGAAGTCCCGCGTCGAGTGGGACAGCGACCGGGGTGACATCTCGATCACCACCATCATCATCTGGGTCGCCGCGGTGGCCGGTGCCATCGCGATCGCCGGCACCATCGGCATTGTCATCACCCGCTACAACACTTCCCTCTCCGGCGTCTGAGAGGGGCGACGAGGAAGCGGGGGAGGCAGGTACGGGTGGCACACCAGTACAAGTCCCGGGGTGAGCGCTGGCAAAGATCGGGCGAGCGCGTGCGGTGGGGGGATGACCGTGGGGAATCGTCGATCCAGATGGCGATCGTCTTCCCGTTCGTCATCCTGGTCACCGTCGCCGTCGTGCAGGCCTCCATGTGGGTCCACGCCCGCAACATCGCCCTGACCGCAGCCCGCGAAGGCGTGGCCGCCGCCCGGACCTACCAATCCCCCGACGACGCAGGAGCCGCGCGAGCCCGCGAAACGCTCGGCCGTATCGCGGGCGACAGCCTGCGCGGACCCGCGGTCACCACCGCCGGGAGCACGGCCACCGACGTGCGGGTGACCGTGACCGGCAGCGCCCCGTCCATGCTGCCCGGCCTCTCGGGCCTGTCGGTGGCGCAGTCCGCTTCGGCGCCACGGGAACGGTGGACCACCCCATGACCACAGCCCGGCGCGGCCGTTGGGTAAAGCGGCTCCGGGACGACCGGGGCAGTGAGGCGATCTCCGCCGCGATCGTCACCCCCTGCTGCTGATGCTGCTGTGCATGGCGATCGCCGGCGGGCGGATCGTCACCTCCGGCGCCAAGGTCGACGCGGCAGCCGAGGACGCCGCCCGCGCCGCGTCCATCTCCCGTACCTACGGCAGCGCGCAGGCCGAGGCCTCCGCAGCAGCCGCCCGCTCCCTCGACGACCAGGGCATCCGCTGCGCGTCCACGTCCACGACCATCGACTCCTCAGGGCTGGCCGTCCCCCTCGGCCAGGTCGGCACCGTCACGGTCACGATCTCCTGCACCGTGCCGCTGTCCGACCTGCTGCTGCCCGGGGTGCCGGGCAGCAAGACCATGACCAGTTCGTTCACCTCCGTAGTGGACGCGTTCCGATCCAGGGAAGGCTGACATGCAGGCCCCTGCAACACGTGGCGCGCGGCTGCGCGGGGACGAGGGCGGTATCGCCGTGTACACCGCGATCTGCACCGTCGCGCTGCTGGGGATCATCGGCCTGGCCATCGACGGGGGCGGCAAGCTCCGCGCCACTGAACGCGCCGACGCGGTCGCGATGGAAGCCGCCCGCGCCGCCGGGCAGGCCATCGATCCCGCCTCGGCGGTCACTGGCACCGAGATCCGCGTCGATCCCGAAGCCGCGCAGGCCGCCGCCTACGCCTACCTCGCCCGGGCCGGCACCCAAGGCACCGTCGCCCTGTCCGGGGACCGCACCCAGCTGACGGTCACCGTGAACGACGCCTACCCGACCAAGTTCCTGTCCGTCGTCGGGATCGGGTCCATGGACGTCACCGGCCACGGCAACGCCCGCCTGCTGCACGGCGTCACCCAGCCCGAATAGCGAACCCGCGCAAGAAGGGGCCCGTACCATGCCCAAGCCCACCACCCCCGCAAGCCGCCCGGCACCAGCCGGGCCAACGGCGTGCGTACGGCGGCCGCCCTGCTACGCGGCCTGCTCAGCCTGGCCGTCCTGCTCGCCCTGCTGGGCGGCCTGCCCCTGCTGCTGTGGTGGGCCACCGCAATCGTCGGCCCACCCGGACTCGCAGTCCTCAGCTCCCTGTTCACCACCGACGACTCGGGCCAGGTCTTCCTCCTCGCGCTCGCCGCCGCCGGCTGGGCAGGCTGGGCCGCCTTCGCCATCGCGGTCCTGCTCGAGATCCCCGCACAGCTGCGCGGCCGCACCGCCCCGCAGATCCGCGGACTCGTCGGGCAGCGGGCCGCCGCCGCCCTCGTCGGCGCCGTCCTGCTCGCCCTGCCCACCGGCACGGCCCTCGCCGTGCCTGCCACCGCAGCACCTGCAGCCGCCGCCACGGGTGTCAGCGCGGCCGCCGTCCCCGGCACCGCAGCCGCGAGTTTCTCCGGCTCGACAGCGTCTTCCGAAGCCGGCAGCACGCACGTCTCCTACGTAGTGCGCGATGCACGCCCGGCCGAGAGCCTGTGGTCGATCGCCGAGGCGTCGCTGGGAGACGGGCAGCGCTGGGAGGAGATCGCCGCGCTCAACGAGGGCCGCACCATGCCCGGCGGGCTGGTCTTCCACGCCGAGAAGCCCATCCAGCCCGGCTGGACCCTCCACCTCCCCGCCGATGCCCGCCCCGCCCCGAGCGACGGCGCCGCACCGCAGCAGGCAGGCAGCCCGGCCCCCACCAGCATCTATACGGTCCGCGACGGCGACAGCCTCTCCACCATCGCCGCCGAGCAACTCGGCGACGCCGACCAGTACGTGCACATCTTCGAACTGAACCGCGGCGGCCCGCTCCCCGACGGCGGCACCTTCACCGACCCCGATCTCATCCACCCCGGCCAGCACCTCACCCTCCCCGACACCGCCAACCCGACCCCGACCCCGGCAACACCGCCGCCGACGGCTCCGCCGGAGCCTCAGGAAGCCTCCCTGGAACTGGCCCCACGGCCAAGGAGTCCCCTGCACCGTCCACGCCGCCGGCTCCCGCCACAACCGGTGCCGCGACACCGGCAACGCCGACCGCCGGCCCCTCAAGCACGCCGCCGACGCAGTCCTCCGCCCCGGCCGTACCGACGCCCGAGGGCGCTTCCGAGGCCCCGGCATCCGTGCACGGCCGGGACAGCAGCATCAACTGGGCGCTGATCGGCGGGATCGGAACGCTGCTCGCCGCGTCCCTCGCCGGTGCCCTGGGTGTGCGCAGGATCCTGCAGCAGCGCCAGCGCCGAGCCGGCCAGACCATCGCCCAGGACGAGAATCCGACCGACCTCGAGCAGCTCCTCGCCGCGACGTCGCAGCCGGCAGGCATCGAGCTGCTGGACCAGCTGCTGCGCACCCTCGCCCACCACGCCGCCGAACTCGACATCCCTGTGCCCACGCTGCGCGGCGCCCGGCTCGACGCGGCCGGGGTGACGCTCCTGCTGGACGAACCCGCCGACCCCATCGCGCCCTTCGCCGAGGGACCCGCCCCGCGTACGTGGATTCTTGATCCGCAGGCCGAGCTCCTCGCCGCCGAAGACCTCTCCGGCGTCCAGGCCCCCTACCCGGGGCTGGTCACCCTCGGCACCGACGGCGACGGCCTGGTCCTCATCGACCTCATGACCTGCCGCATCCTGCTCCTGGACGGCAGCGACGAGGAAGTCCTGGCCGTGGCACGCGCCCTCGCTCTGGAGCTGGGCACGTGTGCCTGGACCGATTACAGCGAAATCCTCACCACCGGGCTTGGCGCCCGCCTCGCCGGCCTCCTGCCCCAGGGCCGCATCCGCACGATGCCGCACCTGCCAGCCGTCGCCGCCGACCTCGGCGAGCTGATGCTGGAAGCCCACCAGAGCGGCGAACAGGTCCTGCCCTGGCTGACGGTCGGCGCCGGGGAACTGGACGACGAGCATGTGGCGCAGCTCGCCGACGCCCTCGCCGCAGGCCGCACCCTGGACACCGCAGTCATCCTGCCCGCCAGCACAGCCACCCAACGTTGCTTCCCCCACGCCGAAGTCCTCACCGTCGCCCACGGCCAGGACGCCCCGGTCGCCGTGCTGGAAACGTCGGTGGATCTGCAGCGGATCAGCGACGAGCAGTACCGGCAGTACGTCCACGCCCTCACGGTCTCCACCCAGGAACCCGAAGCGGCGACCGGACCGTGGGAGCACGCTGAGGACCACGGGCAGGCCGCCGCCGGAGGCGCCCCGCTCACCGTCCATGCCGTCGGCGACGGAGCCCTTGACCCGGGCAACCCCTTCCCCGCCCTCCTCACCGGAGCCTCTGGCAACGGCCCGGCCGCCAGCAACACGGGAGCTGCGGAAGCAGGGGCGGGCGAGAAGGGCGCAGGCGACGCCACGCCCAAGGCGGCAGCCGACGCCAGTACCGGCCCCCGGCCGTTGCAGCTACACCGACCCCAACGTCTGCGCCGGAATCCCCGCTGCTTCCCCAGCAGACCGCTCCTGAAGAAGACGGCGCCGGCGTGCGCATCGACGTGCTGGGGTCACTGCGGATCACCGGCAGCGGCATCTCCGCGCACAGCCCGCGCACCACCGCCGTCGCCGCGTACATCCACCTGCGGCCCGGCCGCAGCGCCGACGCCCTGTGCGCGGCCATGGACTACGCCAGCCCCTGGTCCACCAGGACCCTGCACTCACGCCTGTCCGAACTACGCAGCACCATCGGCCTGCACACCGACGGCCAGCCACTGCTCCCCCGCCCCAAGACGGGAACCGGATACACCTTCCACCCGGCCGTCACCTCCGACTGGCAGCTCTTCCAGGACCTCGCCGGCCGGGGTCTTGCCGCTGGCCCGCTCCACGGCATCGAGGACCTGGAGGCGGCGATGGCGCTCGTACGGGGCAAGCCGTTCGACGGCCGGACCCTGCCCTGGGCGGACCCGGTCATCCAGGACATGCTCTCCAGGATCACCGACACCGCCCACACCCTCGCCCGCTGGCATGCCGACGGTGTCCTGCCCGATCTGGATGCCGCCCGCCGCACCGTGCACAAGGTCCTGGACGTCGAAGAAACCTCCGAAGTGCTCTACCGCGACCTGCTGACCATCGAAGGGGCTGCGGGCAACGACGCCGCGGTCCGCCGGACCGTCGCCCGCATCCAGCAGATGGCACGCACCTACGACCTGACCCTCGAAGACGCCACCGAGGACACCATCACCCTGGTCCTCTCCGGCAAGCCCGCCCCCACCGACACACACACGGTGCGGGCCTGAGATTGTCATTGGAAAGTTCTTTAACCTTGGGGCGCTCGATGGGTTGTCAGCGGTGGCTGGCAGGATCACAGGCGTGGCAGATTTCGGTGATCTTGTGGAGCGGGTAGCAGAGCGCGCTGGGTCCGAAGCGGAGGCACTGACTTCTCCTGTGACTGAGGAGGAGCTGGCTTCTGCAGAAGCCGCTCTCGGTATGGCACTGCCCCCGCTACTCGCCAGGCTGTATCGAGAGGTCGCCAATGGCGGCTTCGGCCCTGGCTACCAGCTCTTTCCGTTGGTGGGGCAGGGAGAGACTGCCGTCGAGGCATTCCGTACCGAGCGAGCTCAGTCGGCGGGTGAGGACGATCCGCACTGGCCGACCGGGATTCTGCCGATCTTGACCTGGGGTTGCGGGATGTTCGCTGCCGTGGATTGCCATAGTGAGGCGGGAACTGTACTGCTCTTCGAGCCGAACGCCGGCGAGGACGGCTGGGAGCACGCCTGGTTCGTCGATGCCGATAGCCTGAACGCGTGGCTGGAGACGTGGCTCTCTGGCACCGGGTGGTACGAGGCGGAGGCATTCGAGGAAACTGAGACGAGTGAGCCGCAGCCTTGGAAGCCCGCCGCTACCCGACTGTCCGCCTCCAAATGAGCCGATCGGGCACTCAGCTTGAGCCTGCGGCCTCGAACAGCACCTCGAACTGGGTAGCTCACCTGGTCATTCGCCGGACGTGCGGGCGGCCTCCGTCTGATCATGCGCTCCGACCAAGCTGCACGTGACCCCGACGAAGGCCGTGAGGGTGAGTCTGCGAACTCATCGGACAGCCTCCCCAGTCAGTGACCGGTCAGCGTAGCGGCACCTCCACTCACCGGCCCGCTCCGCGCACGTAACCATGCCCACGGCCCGCGGCGCGGGCAGCGGTCAGGGTCCGGAGTCGTGGTGACCGGTGACATGGAATTCGGTCATGACTGGTGACCGGCGAGCCGCCGATCGGTCACACCAGTCACCGGCGCTCGAATCGGGCCTCGTCACCGGTCACCGGGGCCCGAATCGGTCACACGAGGATCGGTCAGCACTCACCGGCCCGCTCCACACCAGTCACCAGACCCACGGCCCATTGCGCCAGCGGTAGTCAGGGGTGATGAGACCTCGGAAAACGGCTGTGGCGGATATTTTGTGACGGCCAGTTCTAAACATCCGCCATGACCGGCTGGCTTTGTACACGTCGAAGAGCAGCGTTTCGACAGCAGTTCGCGAGTCACCCTGGCCATCGGCGCCGAGCCGCTGTTCATGACGACGGGAGGCACCGCCCACCGCTGGAAAGTCGTACCGACGGTCTGGGCGTCCCCCAGGCTGGGTCCGGCCTTCGGGGAGCATCGGTACAGCGCTGCTCCGGGACAACGGCTGCCTCGGCGGTGGGCGGGTCTTCTGGGCCGCCGACCTGTGACCCGCACGCCGTCGGACGAGGCGTCTGGGCGACACGGCAGCTTCGGACATTTATCCCCGTATCCGGTACGACCGCGTGCTAATGATAGGGGGCAAATAGTCCCAAAGCAGGAGGTATACGAAGATGCGCACAACTCTTCTCCGTGTGACGGCAGCGCTGGGTGCCGCGGCAGTGCTGGCTATCTGCGGCGCCGGCGCGGCCAGCGCCGACGGCGTCGGCAACGCGGGAGTCGGCAACGCAGGCGTCGGCAACGCAGGCGCTTTCAACGGCGGCATCGGCAACGCTGGCATCGCCAACTGGGGTCTGGGCAACGCGGGAATCGCCAACACGGGAATCGGCAGCCACGGCATCGGCAACACCGGCATCGGCAGCTCCGGCATCGGCAATTGAGACGGGCTCACGGCCCCCGCACCACCGGGTCACACGACGCGCCCGGCTGACGCCGGGCCGGTCCACCCGGGCTGCCCGCTCCACCAGCGGCCGGCCCGGGTGTGAGGCCGCGCTGAAGGGCTACGGGCGCGAGCGCACCGCGCTGAAGAAGCAGTACGAGCCCGTGAACTGGCTCTGGTCGGACAGTGCGGCCACCGTGAACCATCTCTGACGATCCATCATCTCGGTCGCCTTGCCGGGTGCGGTGTGGCTGATAGTGCGGCCCGCGGACCTCAAGTCCGTCCAGCGCACCCTTCGCTCCCAGGGCCAGCAGCCGATCCAGGGGCGCGACTATAACTGTCACTCAGCGTGCAGGCTCCACGGAATGTGAGCCAGAACCCGAGTTTTGACAGCCCTGGGGAACTTGCCATGGCTGGCAGCATCAGGGTGCCCCTGGTGAAAAATCCTGGTCATGCCGCAGATGTCCAAGGTCGATTTGTACGCGGCGATCCGACGTGATCATTGTGCGGGCATGAGCTGAGGAAACCGCCAAGGCCGGCTGACCGCCCGAGGTGCTGTGGACGGTCACGTAATTCCCCAGGGCTACGATCACGTGATTCCCCAGGCTGTCATCCCGACGTTCCGGAGGGGTGTCCGGAGGCCGGCGTGCCTGACAGCAGCCCGGACTACCGACCCGAGCAGGGCCACGCGAATTCACATGACAGCTGTGGTTGGCTCCACGACCATTGGCTGATGACCATGCAACCGGACCTTCTCAGCCTGAGCATCGTGTGCCCACCGCCTGACGAGGGCGGCGTGGAGGTCCGCCCGATCGTCAATGGCGGGGATCTTCTGGCTGATGTGGGCCCTGGCGGCGTGGGAGGCTCCCGGTACCTGGGAGTGGGCCCCCGGTATCTGTTGGACCGGGACGGGTCGTTGCATGCCACCGCGACGCCCCACGAGGCTCGTCTCGCTTGGTCGGGGTGTGGTGTGGAGGAGTGCTGCGGTGCCCTGTACGTGACGGTCACGCGTGACGGGGATCATGTTGTCTGGGCGGGCTGGCGCGACCCGGCCAACCAGGACGTCTCCCTGCCGGAGCTTCGGTTCACCGCAGCTCAGTACGAGGCCGAAGTCCTGCGAGCCGGAGAGGACCGTAGCTGGGAGTGGCCGGCAGGAGCAGTTGCGCGGCTGCTTGAGGCGGGGCTGAGGGGACGCGGGGACTGGCTCCTCCGGTGGGAGTGCGAGTTGCAAGACGTCTGGGCCTCCCGCAAGCAACCCGACCGAATCCACGTCATCCTGATGCATCCCCCTAACGGGCCCGATACGGATCTGCCCTGGATCCAGTTCGGGATGACTCTCCCGATTTCCGCGGACGACCCATCGGACCAGGCCGAGCGCCTTGAAGCGCAGCTGACCGCTGGCGATCCCCGTGCCACCGCCGAGGTCTGGGGAGGTTCGCATGATGCCGAGCAACTGGGCTACCCATGGCCGCCGGTCGACCCGCTGCTCACGTGAACGCCAGGGAGAGGCGGGCTCGGACCCTGCCATTGGGCATCCACTCGCAACCGCCATCCCCATGGGGAAACGTGACCGTGCGGGTGGGGAATTGCGTGACGCCGATCATGTAGATCGTGGGGAAATGCGTGACCGTCGACAGGTGCGACTCGACGGCCCGCCTCAGGGCTGGACAGCCAGCCGGGGCCAGCCCTGAGGACCGGTCATTTTCGCCAGAACAGGTGGTGCGTCACACCGCTCGGGCTGGGCACGACCTCGAGGTGGAACCGGTCGAGCAGCTCTTCGGGTGACTCCCAGAGTCGTACTCCGGACCCGAGCTTCACCGGTGAGACCGCCACGTGCATGGTGTCGACGAGGTCGGCGTCAAGGAACTCCCGGATGGTGGTGGCCCCGCCGCCGAGCCGGACGTCCTTGCCCTGCGCCGCTTCCCGTGCCAGTTCGAGGACCGCGGCCGGGTCGCCGTCGACGAAGTGGAACGTGGTGTCGGAGAGCGTGAACGAAGGACGCTTGTGGTGGGTCATCACGAACACCGGGGTGTGGAACGGGGGCTCTACACCCCACCAGCCGCGCCAGTCGTGGTCTTCCCAGGGCCCGCGCTGGGGCCCGAATTTGTTGCGGCCCATGATCTCGGCCCCGATGTTGCGTGCGTAGTCTCGCGTGAGGTAGTCGTCGAGGCCCCGGCTCCCTCCGGGGTCGGTGCGCATGGGCCAGCTCGCGGTGGCACCGGCCCAGGAGAACAGCCTCTCGGGATCGACATGCCCAAATGGCCTCTCGAGGGTCTGGTCCTCACCGGCACCGATCCCATCACTCGAGACGTTGAAGTTCTGGACTCTCAGCAGCTGAGCCACGTGCTCCTCCTGTGTTGTCGACGACGATGGTGAGACTTGCCGGGCCGGGAAAACTCATCGCTGCGTCCGTGACCGGTCAGAAACTGGGCTACCCAGAGTATTCCGACCTGGGAGGTTTGCGCGGTTTGGGCAGGCAGGCTCCTGTCGTGAGGGGGCGTCCGCCCCTCTGCGGAGCCCTTCACTTTCTGCTCGGTCATCGAGGAGGCTTCAACGTGCTGTCACAGACGGCGGCCAGCCATGCAGTGACGTGATTTCTCGCGAACATTCAGGCCAACCGTCGACCGCCAACTGACGCCCGAACCGATGGACAATCGCTGCTGCTTGAAGGGTTCTGGCTCAACTTCTGTGGTGACAGCTCGACGCTCAGTACTTCGGGACGCTGCACAATGAGAACCAGCAGGTCAGCGCGTTGGCCCGAGGGTGGGCACGAGCGCGCCCGGCGCAGCTCCACAGAAGTTGAGCCAGAACCGCTTGAAGTGAACGAAGCCACGCGGCCGTACAGCCACTCAGGCCGTCGGAGCGCGCAGTGCATCCCTGGCGTACCGTGCCGCGGCGAGGACCTCGGCGCGGGCGGCGCGCTCGCTGGCCGGCGGGCGGTTCTGCCACTCGGCACGCACCTCAGCCACCGCCACGCAAACAGCCTGAACCTCCGCCACCAGGTCCGCTTCGAGCTCCTGGGACTGCGGGCCGGTCACCATCACCGTGCCGTGAAGACCGTACGGCAGCTCGATCCCCCGCCACACCGAAGCCAGCACCCACACGGCCAGGTTCAGCGGAAGCCGCTCTGCCTGCCCATTGCCATGCACGTGGAGCACAGCACGGCGGTGGTAGACCCCCGTATCCGCCGGGCCTGCGACCCCGGCCCGGATCAGCAAGGCCCTTTGCAGCTCATCATCAGACCACGGCATCAGGGTCGTTCCACCGTCGGGATCGACACACAGCACCGAACTCATCGCACAGCCTCCCCAGTCAATGACCGGTCAGCGTAGCGGCCTCCACTCACCGGCCCGCTCCGCGCAAGTCACCAGGCTCGGCCCGCGGCGCGGGTAGCGGTCGGGGTCACGAGCCGTGGTGACCGGTGACATGGAATTCGGTCATGACCGGTGACCGACGAGCCGCCGATCGGTCACCAGTCCCCGGCGCTCGGATCGGTCACGCGAGGATCGGTCAGCACTCACCGGCCCACCCCGCACCACTCACCAGGCCCACGGCCAGCTGCGGGGGCGGTGGTCGGGGTCTCGGTGACCGGTGACCAGTGCCGAGGAAATCGGTCGTGACCGGTGACCGACGAGCCGTCAATCGGTCACCGGGCACCCGGGCCCAGATCGGTCACCAGTCACCGGCCCCCTCCTGCACCAGTCACCAGCCCACGCCCCGCAGCGCGGGACGGTCGACGTCTCGGTGACCGATGACCCGTCGATCGGTGACCGGTCACCCGGCCCGGGATCGGTCACCATTCGCTGGCCACCAGCCCGGTCGCCTGTCAGCCCAGGCCTAAGCCACCGCGGCAGCCCCACTCACCGGTGATCTGCGAGCCGTCGATCGGTCACCAGTCCCAGCGCTCGGATCGGTCACCCGAGGATCGGCCTCCACTCACGGCCCGCTCCTGGGCCTGATTCCCAATGACCGTTGTCAAGCGTCGAGGGTGACTATGGGGTGGCTGATGTCACGCCGATGGCACGGCGGAACCTTGCCCACAGAGAGGTCGGCGAGGCGGCGCCGGAAGCTTCGGCAGGAGAGCTGGTCTCCTGTGATGTGGCGATCTGCTCTGCTCGAACATCATGGGCGTCTCCGCGGAACGCGACGGCGTCCTCCCCGATCCCGACTGTCTCCAGGAGGGTGTCCAGGGCCTTGTCGGCTTGCTCGTGCGGCTGGGTGAGCCAGACATACGAGACGCCGAGCGGATTGCCGTCGTGCTTGCTGATCGCGAAGCTGAACCCTTCCAGCCGGAACAGAACGACATCGAGCTCGTCCAACCCGTCCCACGACCGCTCCACGTGCAGACGCAGCCGCTGAGCGACCGGCTGCACCGACAGCGCCAGCACTCCGATCATCTGGAACAGCGGGGCGGAGTGCTCCCAGACGCTGTACTGGTTGGCGGGGTTCTTGCCTGTGTAGTAGGGCGGCTGCGTGGCCGGCTGCCAGTCGGGCTCAGGCCCCGGGACCTCGATCTCTGTCACAGCAGCTCCTCCCCACGGCCACCCGCCAACTGGTGATCAACCTACCTTCACCAGGATGGTCGGCCTTATACGGCGCCGGTCAGGACTGGTAGCGGTGGCTGGGCTGTGACGCTAGGCGGGGAGCCCGAAGCCCATACCCGTCATTGACGGTTACCTATCTCGCGGCCATGTGACTTCCCGTTAGGAGGCGACAGGCGGCGGTCAGCGTCCCCATGAGGGAATGTGACCACCTGGGTGGGGAACTACCTGACGCCGAACTGGCCGAGGTGGGGAATGGGGCGACCGTCGCCATCCCAGGTCGGCGGTCGGATCAGGGGGCCCAGGGCAGTCGTACGGCCTCGATCTCTGAGTCGTTGAGGAGGGCCTCGACGAGCGGGGCCGGGCCGGCGACCTTGGTGGCCCACACGTCGTAGTCCGTGCACAGGACCCAGGACCCGTCGTGGGCCCAGAGGTTGGAGGGGGTCCAGCACTCTTCTTCGGGGTGGTCGTACAAGGCCTTGGCGTCCGCGAGCCGACCGGCCCGGACGTGCAGGTTGTCGAAGTCCTTGGCCCTTTGCCCGAGCGGGGTGTAGTAGGCCAGGCAGCGGGTGTCCGCGCCCTGAGGGCTGTGCTCGGTGAGGATCTCGACCAGTCGGTTCCAGTCGGCACGGTCCAGGCTGCCCTCGGACGGACCGGTGATACCGACCGGCCAGCCGCCCGTCTCGCGGAGAGAAGGGAAGGACGTGTAGCAGGGCAGGCACCCCTCGGCGGCCACAGGATCTCCGGTCCGCCGGGCGAGCTCAGCCCAGCGCAGGCGGCGATAGCGTGGCCCGGGGTGCTCGCCTGTGGACTTGGCGAAGGTGTCCGAGGGGTCGGTGAGCACTTCCGCGGGGTCGAGACCCGGGATGATCTCTGGGCTGGTGCTGTTCCTGTTCAGGAAGGCCCTCCGGTACTCGACGTACGACCTGCCGAAAGGCCCGAGTTCATGTTCGTACATGGCATGGAGTACCCAGGCCGCGTCGGGCAGCGCCGGCGGCATGAACCCGGTGAGCCCGTCCTCGGCGGCCAGTTCCCTCAGCCAGTCGGTCTCCGCGGGCGCGGCGAGCGGCCAGCGGGCGGTCGCCAGAGCGGCGGAGGTCTCGTACATCAGCTCAGGATATGAGCACAGATCCGGTGCTGCTCAGGCGCCTGCCCGGTCTAGACTCGGCTGTCCTCCTGGCGTAGTCGTCACGGAAGAGCGGTCAGAACCCTTCAGTTGGCGAGTCTCGCCAGACAAGGTGCTCAGTCGTGTCAAGTCGTGTCGGAGGCCTGCTGTTCGTATGCCGCCGCCAGCTGTGTCTGCACTCTGGCGTGCCGGAACTGGTACACGGCGCCTTCTTGCCGGAGAACTCCGCGACGATGGGACTCCTTCAGGAAGGTCATCAGATGCCAGGGCAGCTTGCCGGTACCGCACAGCCACAGGCGTGCAGTGAGGAACCAACCCCACGCGCTCAAGGCGATAGCGAGGGATCCGACCAGAGGCCAGACGAGCGCCGAGACTTGGCCTCCCAGGGAACTCTCCTGTTCCTGCAGAGCCAGGAATGGCAAAAAGGTGGCAAGGCTGCCGAAGAGGGACACGATGAGGCCCTGGGCGATCGCTGTCGTTCGGTCCGTGCGCAGACTCGCTCGCGGACTCAGCGCGCAGACGATGTCCACCGGTGAGAACAGCCACCTGTGCAGTGCGGCGACGATGCCGCCGACCAGGCCGATGGCCAGTCCGCCTACGAGGCCGAAGGTCACGGTGTTACTGAACCGCAGCCCCGGGCCCGCCTCGGTGAGCCATTGAAGTGTCGGAGGGGGCAGTTGGTCCACGGGGTACCAGGGGTACCAGTTGGCGTAGGTGCCGTCGGGAAGCCTAATGACGACCGGGGCGATGTCGAAGCGGCGTGTTGGGACGTGAAGCTCGATGAGCCCACGGAAGGTGGTACACCGTTTCCCTTTGCGCATGCCTCCTTGGTGAACTGCGGCGTACCCGCCCAGCTGCGCTTGTCGTCGACGCGGACAACCTCAGCCTCACGTGAGGCGCGCACGAATCGCTCGCCCTCCGGCGACTTGCAGTGGCTCCAGCCACCCGGGGTTCTCACGCAGTGGATTCCTGGACGCAACGTAAACGCATCGGGGCCTTCGGGAATCGCCTGGTGCATACCGGTCCGGATGGCTAGTGCGGCCCCCGCCGCCAGACCGAAAGAAGCGCCGAGACAGAATCCGGCAATCAGCCCAGCCGACAGACCCCGGCCCATTGCCTGGCCCAGTCGCCGCCGCCTCCTGGCTCTTCCTTGGGGCCTATGTCGGGCCGCCACTGTGCTCCCGACATCCGGGCTTGCCTTCGCTCCGCTGACAGCTGTCAGCGCATAAAACAGCGTAATTACCGACACAGAAACGCCGATAACGAGGGTGTCGCTGCCCCAAAGCAGGTAAGAACCGACCGCGGTCAGCACAGCGGCGGCAGCGAGAACGAGGGCTGTCCTGGACTGGCGACGGCCGCTGAAGGACGCAGTGGAGGGTACCGGCTCGCCGACGATGCCGATCACAGCCAGGACCACGACGGTGGCCAGGCCCGCGGTCAGCGCCAGCCAAGCTGGCTCCCCGCCGCGCACCAAATTCCAGGGGTCGGACTTCCGGGGTCCCAAGATGAAGGGGTTGAATGCCTCGCCACCGAGGCGTGCTGTGGTGCCAACGATGGCGCCAAGTACGACGGCCGTTCCTACGACCGGGAAGAGCCCTCGTACGACGCGGCCTCGTTGTAGCAGCGTCAATCCTGGACCATGCGACAGGACGACGTACCCGATGCAGACGCCGACAAGCACGGCGATGGCTGCCACGGGTGCCACCAATCCCGCCGTCGGAGCCAGGGCGAGGCTGATCGTGACGCCGACGGCTCCCAGAAGCAGGATCGGCCCGAGGCGGCGCAGAGGCCACGGCAACGCCAGTCGCAGGCGCCACCAGGCAAGATCACGGGCTTGACGACGTTCCAGGTGTGCGGCGAGGAATCCGAGCCATCGGCCAGCCTGGTCGGCTTCAGGAGAATCGCTGAAGGCCGCCGGCACGAATCCCTCGAGTAGGTGCTGCTCAAGGTCGGCGGGGTTGGTGAAGCGCGGATCGAGGAGCTCTGCGGGGTCGGCCCTGCCATTGCCGTAGACGGCACGCGCCATTGCCACCATCAGCGGCGTCTGGAGGACCTGGCGCAGTGTGCGGCAGACGGGAGCGTCCGGATGATCTCGTAGGTTGGCGAGGACCGGGTCCCAGCGCGTGGTTCGTTCTCCCGCAGCTCCTCGCATCGGTCGCGCGGTGCGTACGAGGTAAGTGCTCACGTCGTCGAAGGAGGGCGGGCTCAGTTCTACGACCGCGGCTGATGTGAAGGCATCCCCGCTCTCGACCTGCTCGGCATTGTCGTGCGTTCGACAGGTCAGCAGGACGGGGGTGGCGGTGTCCAGCTCAGCGTTCAGCCTGCTCACTGCACGGATCCGCAGAGGTGGGGGAATCTCGTCCAGGCCGTCCAGTACCAGCAGAACTCGGCCGTTGGCCAAGAGCTCCTGGACTCGTGCGATCCCTATGGTGGCCAGCGAGGCCGCCGCCCAGGTGCGGAGGCTCTCGCGATCAGGCCGCCAGCTGGAGAGCGAGAGGATCACCGGGACAGGTTCGCCGGGTTGGCGCCCCCGTAGTACGTCCAGAGTGAAGCGCACTGCCAGGACTGTCTTGCCGCTTCCTGGAGCGCCAAGTACCACCATCCGCTTGGAGGGCACCCGGTTGAAGACCTCGGTGATGTTCTCCCAGCGGTCGCCGGGGTCTACGGTGTCGTGCCAATCGCCGCTTGCGTCGGACAGCCACGGTTCCGGCAAGGCCCAGGGCACGGGCAGCGGATCGGGATCCTGCAGCCGACGCAGCCGCCACTCCTCCTGCCATTCGTCCTTGACAGCGTCAGCCAGTCGCCCGGAAAGGCGGTCCAGCCGCTCGGGGGATGAAGCCTCCTGCTCGGCTTCGGCAACGTCATGGAGCAGGTTCCGCACCAGGCCGCCGGCGGCCACAAGGAATGCCAACACCGCGAGCAAGGTCCCGGGCTCGGCGAAACCCCTCCCGTTCCGCGCTGTGACGATGACGAGGGCAGCGGTGATGATCAACGCCGTCACCCAGATACCAAGCCGCATGTACCGCACGTCAAATGCTCCCGTGACGACCAATTCCCTGACGGAGGAATACTTTCTGTAACCACTTCGGCGCCGGCACGCGCCGCGCCGGGTGGCGAGGTGCTTCTGGAAGGGCTGGTCTGGGCGGAGACAGCAACTCCTGAGGCCAGCCGAGGCGCGACGTGCAGCAAGGTTCTACAGATCAGTCCGAGCGATCCCGGCCGTAGTGCCCATGGGGCGCGTCGCCAGTCTCGACACGCCAGGACATGGGATGGCGCTCAATCCGCCAACTCGACCGCTCACTCGCCAAATGAAGCGCTCCGTCACAGCTCCGCGCAAGTCACCAGGCCCACGGCCCGCGGCGCGCGCAGCGGTTCGGGTCCGGAGCCGTGGTGACCGGTAACGTGGGAATCGGTCATGACCGGTGGCCGATGCAGGCCGAGCCGGTCACCGGGGGCGCAGGGCGGTCACTTTGCACACCGGTCATCGGTCAGGTCAAAGGCGTGTGGCTGCTGGTACCGGTCACGGTCGAGCGCGTTGAGTGCGACGGCGGACCGCCGCGCTGTCACCCGTCGCTCAGGAAGACTCTGGTTTGGGCTTCTGATCGGTCGTGGCCAGCGCCGATCGGGAACACCGTCACCAGTCACCAGCGTCGGTCACCGGTGCTCAGTCACCAGGGTCACGGTCAGGGTCGCCGGTCACCTGGGGGCTGCCCCCTTCAGACTGAGCGAAGGTGTGTGCGCCCCTGCTGGCGGCGTTGCTCGGCAAGGTGCTTGACTGCGTCGATCACGCGGCGCTGCCCGGTCTTCGGGGACACCTTCAAGCGGCGGGCAACCTCTGCCCCGGACAGCTTCGCACCGGTTTCCTCTGCCTCGGCCAGCCACGCAGCGACGGTGAGGATCTGCTGCTGGAGCGGGTCCAGGTCAGGCTCCTCGGTCTGCTGCTGGGGCAGCCGAGCGGCAGCCGCACCGGTGTCGGTGACCGTGGCCTCCCAGTTCCCGGCCTCCCCTACTCGGGCTGAGGCGGGATCGGTCAGCGCGTCAAGGGACGTCTGCTGGTGACTTCCTACGGTCGACAGCCGGTCATCCGGCGCCGCCGAGGGCGCCGGTACCTGACCGGACGCAGGATCTACGGCGGGTGCGCGGACGTCACTTCGGGCCGCCGCGGGCTCAAAGAACGGGTGGGGACCGTCGCCCGTACCGTGACCGGTCACCGAATCGTCGGCGGTCCGGACCGTCCGGACGCCGGGGAACCCGGTCAGCAGTTCCTCCACCTCCGTCGTCGGCAGAGGCGCACCCGACATGGGGTCCACTACTCCGTAGGCCTCGGCCAGGTGAGCGACGAATACTGTGGCGTCGGGGAACTCGCCGATGCGCGCGGCGTAGGAGCGGTATGCCTTCCAGAGCTCCATCTCCGTCATATGAGCCGACTGGGCTCGGGGAGCGGTTGGCTGTGGCCTGCTCGTGGTTGATTCGTATTCCGGACCGTAGGGGTGGGCGCGGCCAGACCAGTCCTGATCGGCAGCCGGCTCCAGCGCGTGTGTTAAACCCCCACCGCGAGCTGAAGGGTCCGCTACGGCCGGCTCCCCCACCGGGCCGTGGGCGGCGAGCGAAACGGCTTGCGGCGTATCGGCCCGCTCCACCGTCAGGTGATCGGCAGTGTCCGGCGCCGGGGGCAGCAGCGCCGGGTCGATGCCCGCCGCCGCCAGCCCCTCCGGGGCCGTCTGGGACAGGGGCACGCCGATCCGGGCCAGCTTCAGCGGCATCAGGGCCTCCACCGGAGCCTTGCGCCGCCAGGAACGCCCGTACCGCGCCTGCAGCCGCGCCTGGTAGATCAGCCGGTCCTGCTCCATGCCGACCGCCTGCTCGTAGGAGCGCAGCTCCCACAGCTTCATCCGGCGCCACAGCTTGAAGGTCGGCACCGGGGACAGCAGCCACCGGGTGAGGCGCACGCCCTCCATGTGCCGGTCCGCGGTGATGTCCGCGATCCGGCCCACCGCGTGCCGGGCGGCCTCGACCGTCACCACGAACAGGATCGGGATCACGGCGTGCATGCCGACACCCAGCGGGTCCGGCCAGGCCGCGGCGCCGTTGAACGCGATCGTCGCGATCGTCAGCAGCCACGCCGTCTGGCGCAGCAGCGGGAAGGGGATCCGGATCCAGGTCAGCAGCAGGTCCAGCGCGAGCAGGACGCAGATGCCCGCGTCGATGCCGATCGGGAACACCAGCGAGAAGCTGCCGAAGCCTTTCTGCAGGGCGAGTGCCCGCACCGCGGAGTACGAGCCCGCGAAGCCGATGCCCGCGATGACGACGGCTCCGGCGACCACGACGCCGATGAGTATCCGGTGCGTACGAGTCAGCTGTAACCGAGTCACGTGCTCGTATCCCTCCGTCAGTTCCTGATCACGGTCACGATCTCACGCGGGTGTGACAGCGGGTCCGGAAATAGCACCGCCGACTGGCGGGCGGCCGCCCGGACCCTGCCAGACCCTCCTCATCTCGGCCACCGACAGGCAGCGCGTCGTCAGGGGTCGTCAGCCTGGCTTCGGTCGCTACCGCCTTCTCAGACTCCAGTGCGACAGCGGAGGTCGTTCGGGCGGGGCATTGATGTGTGCGGGGCAGCGGCATACATGCCAGGTGCGGGCGGTCAGGGCCGGGGCTTCCGGTGACGTCCCTTTCCCGGGGCCAGGGGGTTTCGGCCGGGGGTGGGGCCGGGCGTCTCGGCCTGGGTGGTGGGCAGGGCTTCAGGCGGCGGGCTGAGGGCGCGGCATGCCGCCGCGTAGTTCTCCACCATCGTCAACGCCTGCCAGGCGAATCCGTCCCACTCCAAGATCATGCGCGGGGCATCCGGATCAAGATGGGCGGCGCGCTGCTGCCCGGTGCCGAGTGTGATGGCCTTCAGTTCGCCGGGCTTGCGCAGGCGCCCTTGGCGGCGGGCAGCCCACCGGTCGAGGGGTTCATCTTCCACGTCGTACCTCCCTGGAGAAGGGGCAGCACCCTACCGAAGCCGGACAGCACGGCACCCTGCTTCCGATGGTGGTGGGGGCGGGGCGGCGGTGTCAGACGAGCAAGGGCGGGGCTCCCCAGGTCAGTGGCCTAGCCAAGCAATCTCAGAATGCAGAAATAGCGAAGCCCCGTGCCAGTGAACCGGTCGGGGGCTTCGCGTGGGGTTACTTCGCGCGCGCCACGCGACGGCAGGCGACCTCATAGGCGGTGCGCTCTGCCTTCTCCGCGTAGCCGTGGCCCGTCTCACACCAGGGGTTCACGTCGCCCGAACCGGCGAATGCGGCACCCTTCTTCTCGCCCGCTACCCGGGCCCGGAAGACGGCCTCGGACACATCCTTGGCAGGGTCGAAAGTCTCCGCGGGCACTGTGGATGGCTGGGTGGATGGAGTGGTAGCGGGGGGCGTCTGTCCCGCATTGCGGCCCTTCTCGGCCTGTTCGTTGGCCGAGCCGCACGCGCCTACAGTGGCCAGGGCGAGTATCGCGGCGGCAGTCGCCCAGACGATCTTCTTCATTCTTGCAGTCCTTCGTTGGTGTCGTGCTATCGGCGGCGCTCTCGGGTTCCGTCAGCTCTATTCGCAGGCCACGCCGTCGCCGTCTTTGTCGAGATGGCGGCCGTAGCCAGGGTCGCCGCGACGGATCGGGGCGGCTCCGGCGGCGCGAACAGCCGTGCAGTTCTTGTAGTAGACGCTGCCGCCGGCACCACCGGTAGACGCTCCGCCCGAAGAGGAGTTGCCGGAGTCGTCCCTGTCTCCCGGAACCTCGGGGTCCGGGTGCAGCTGGGTGTGCTCCGCTGTTGGGCAGGCCGTGCCGGGTGCCGCGACCTTGAGATAGGCAGTCACGGTCTTCGGGTCCTTGATTTCCTTGCCCTCGGCGGGGTCCTGGAAGCAGACGGTCCAGTCGTCCACGGTGGCCGGGAGGGTGACGTCAGTGTAGGCGCTTTGCGGTTCGATCGCCTTGAGCCCGATGGGCCTGAAGGTCTCAGACGCCTTGGAGAAAGTGAGACTGACGACCTTCGGCATCTTCGGGTACGGCAGCGGGTCGCCGTCCTTCGCCGGGCACGGCGCCTCGTTGCGGACCACACCAAAGTCGAGCGTGGGCATCTTCCCGACAGGCTTAGCCGCCTGAGTCTGGAAGCAGACCCTCCAGTTGTCGTCATCCCACTGACTGGCGTCGTCTGGGGATGCGTCGTGCGAGATCGCGTTGTAGCCGTCCGCGTACGCCACGGCTTTGGCGTCCTTGAGAACCTTCCCGACGTAGCTCAGCGCCGCGCTCTGGGACACCGTGGGGGTGATGGCAGGAGTCTTCGTAGCCGCCGGATGCTGGGCGGGCTTCGCGTCAGCCTGAGTTTCCTTCGGGGGATCTCCAAGGAGGGGAGTTAGGAACCAGAGGCCGGCGAGCACGGTGGCGATGATCTTCTTTGCCTGGTTCCACTGACTCACCCAGGCCAGCGCGATACCCGCCGGGGGAGGATGAATAGGGCGACGATGATCAGTGCCGGGTGCTGCCACCAGCGCCGTACGGGCGAGTGCGGGGAAGGGCACGGCGGTGGGTAGGTCACGTGGCGTCCTTCTGGCATACGTGGTGTGGGCTCGGCGAGCCTACATAAGATTGAATTTTGTACCGGTCGGTACGCAGGACGAGGTACTTGACCCGTCGAAGCCCTTCTATGCAGCGGTGACGGCGACGAGTTCGCGGACTCCGCTCAGGTGGGGGTGTTTGGCGTAGAGGTCGTCCACGATCTGCCGAATCGCAGGCCGGTCGCGGACTTCTCGCGAAGGTCGAGTCGGCGGAGTTGTTCCTCCACTTCGAGCAGTGGTACTACGCGCGGCCGGCGGCACTGCGGCGATCCGGTCACGCGTCCCGCCCGGGATCGTTCAGCGCGGACGGGCAGACCATGACGGCCGGTTGGCGCCGCAATGAGGGCAAGTGGGTCGACGTCACTGCCCTCGTGCCTGATGTCCGGCCGCGCGGCTTCGCGCTCGACCCCAACAACACGTCTGGTGACTACCGGCCGGGCGCACGGCGTCGGGCAGCAGTTCCCGCCGCAGCTGAAGGTGAGGTATGTGAAGCAGGGCATCCAATCCGTTAGATCTGGAACAGCTCATTGAGCAGCGGTCCGTCTAATCGATTGGGTACTCCCAGAAAGGGTTGTATCCCTGCTCGTCACCATTATTCTTGGCTGAGTGCTCACGCACTGAGTCTCAATCGCGCGCAAGTCCAGGGAACATGATGCCCAGTAGAGCGATATCGAGGGAGGGTCATGCAGGAGAGCATGGGCAAGTGGCTGGGACGCTTAGGGAGGCGTGATCTGGCGCTCGTTGTCATCGGGGCAGCGGTCTCCGCTGTGGTGACGAAGGCGCTGGACCTGCTGATCTGAACCGGCCCCGACGTGGACTAGACGTCGGGGCCGGTGGTCTCGTGGCCAGTGTCCGGCCCTGTCCCTGCTGGGGGCAGGGCCTTCTCCCTGTCGGCGGCCCACGCATCGATCTCCAATTTACCCACGACGGTGAGCTGAGTTAATTCTTACGTGTCACGCGAATTCGTGTCCACCTATCCGTGCGATTCGCACGCGAAGCGTCCAGGACGCGCACGTACGATCGGATCAGGCGTGGGGCTGCTGGAAGTGATCAGAGGTGATGCAGGGCCATCTGGAACAGCTCGGCATCCCGTACACCGGCTCCGGTGCCTTCAAACCCCTGGCTCGCGCCGCCCTCACCGGCCTCGTCCACGCCCGGTCCTGACCCGCCGCACCAAGACCCCGTTCACCGGCGTCTACGACGACCTCCGTGTCAACGCCCCTGCCCTGCGTGCTCTCCTCACCCGATCGGCCCTGGCCGAGACGGGCCTCATCGACGCCACCGCCGTCCTGTCCTCCCTGGACCGGACGATCCACGGCTCCCCGGCCGATCTCGAGAGAGCCTGCACACCCTGGTCGCCATCGAGGTGTGGCTGACGAACCGCCCCACTTCCTTCGACGCCTGGTGGGAGCCGACACCGGCCCGGGAGACCAGCCGATGACCGCGCCCCGCGTTTATGTCTCACGCGGCCCCGCCGGAGCGGCCGTTCTCGACCTCGCGACCGGCCGATGGAAGGTCCTCGACCCCATCGCCGCCGATCTCCTTGACTGCCAGCGGGCGTCCTCGAACGGGCTGCTGCCATCGAGGAGGCCACCGCCCGCTCGACCGCGTCCGGCGCCGACCCCGACCGGGTCCGGGCCGACCTCACCCGCGTCGCCGCCGACCTCGACCGCCTCCGCGCCGGACGCCCCGTCCACCGCACCCCACCCGGGCCACCCCCGACGGTCCGCTTCGCCCCCACCGCCCGCCCCGCCTTCCGAGACTGGGCCGCCGCCTCCATCGGCCTGACCGCGCCCCTGCTGCTCCTGCGGCTCCTGCCGATCCGGCACGTCGTCACCGTCGCCCTCGCCGCGGCCCGACTACCCGGCCGCCCGCGTCCACGACGCCGAAGCCGCCCTCGCCGCCGTCCGCGCCGTCGGGACCTGGTGGCCCGGCCGCGTCGCCTGCCTGGAGGAGTCCCTCGCCGTCCACCTGGCCGCTGCACTCACCGGCCGCCCGGTCCGGTGGGTCCTGGGGGCGCGGTTCGTGCCGCGCGGCGCCCACGCCTGGGTCGTCGCCGACGGGCACGTGATCGGGCAGGACGAGAACGACCGCGTCTGGCCCTACCTGCCCGTTCTCACCACCGAGCGATTCGAACGCGCGATGGACTAGGGGTAGTTGCGTATCCACCCGTATGGGTGAAGCGTTGCGGGAGGTGTGACAGAAACACAGCCCCGCACCCCGACCGCCCCGCACCCCCGCATCCCCTTCGGGGAGCGGCTCGGCAACCGCCTCCGCCGCCGCCGACGGCCGGGCCCCGAACCGCTCACCGCGTGGACGCTCGGCAGCGAACGCCACGAGGACCACACCGACGGCCTGGTCACGATGGCCCGTACGCTGCCCCGCCTGGCCCGCATCGCCCTGGCTTTGGCCTGGCAGGCCGACCGCACTGCACTTCTGCGCCTGCTCGGCCTGCAACTCGCCGTCGGCGCGCTGACGGCCGCCGCCCTCCACCTCACCCGGACCGCGCTCGCGGCCCTGTTCGCGGCGGGCGCCCCTCTGGAGCGGCTCGACCGCGCCGAACTCGCCCTCCTGGCCCTGGCCGCCGTCGCGGCCGCCCGCTCCCTGGCCTCCGCCGGGACCGTCGCCACGACCGCCCGCCTCGGGCCCGCCGTCGACAGCCGCGCCGAACTCGCCTACCTTGAGGCCGCCACCCGCGTCCCCCTCGCCGCCTACGACGACCCCTCCTGGTGTGACCACGGGGAGGCCGCCAACCGCGCCGCCAAGGACGCCCACACGGTCCTCGGATCCCTCGTCGCTGTCACCAGTGCCGCCCTCGGCATCACCGCCGCCGCCAGCATCCTGACCACCCTCGACCCGCTGCTGCTGCCCCTGCTGCTCCTGGCCGTCCTGCCCCGAGCCTGGGCCGCCGCCCGCGCCGCCCAAGCCACCCACCGCGGCGACCGGCACGCCGTCGGCGACCGCCGAACCCGCCACATCCTCATGTACCTCGCCGCCAGCCGCAGCACCGCCCTCGACGTCCGCGCCGGCACCATGCGGCCCTGGCTCCTCGACCAGTACCAGACCGTCAGCCGCCGCCTGGAGGACCACACCGCCCTCATCGGCGCCGACAACGCCCGCCGTCAACTCGTCGGCGACACCCTTGCCGGCGCCGCCGCCCTCGTCGTCTACGGCGCCCTGCTGTGGCTCACCGTCCACGGCAGGATCCCCACCGCCGACGCCGCGACCGCCCTCATCGCCGTCCAGACCAGCCGCGCGCTCCTGACCGGCATGGCCACCGGCCTGACCACCACCTATCGCATGGGCCTCTACCTCAACGACTGGGCCACCTTCCTCACCGATGCCAAGGCCCGCACGACCCTCCCGGCCGACCCCGCACCGGTTCCCGCGAACCCCGCCGTCATCCGCGCCGACCGCGTCACCTTCGCGTACGAGGGTGCTGCCACCCCCGTCCTCACCGACATCTCCCTCACCGTCCGCCGCGGGGAGATCCTCGCCATCGTCGGCCACAACGGCGCCGGCAAGTCCACCCTGGCCAAACTTCTGGCCGGTCTCTACGCGCCCACCAGCGGCACCATCACCTGGGACACGACCGACCTCACCACTGTCGACCCCGACGAGCTCTTCTCCCGCCTCGCGATGCTGCCCCAGGACATCGCCCGCTGGCAGGCCACCATCCGCGAGAACATCACCCTCGGCCAAGGCGACCAGAGCGATGACGCCGTTCTCGCCGCAGCCCACGCCGGAGGCGCCACCGAGGTCATCGAATCACTCCCCGATGGCCTCGACACCCACATTCGCCCCTCCCAGTCCGGCGGCCGGGACCTCTCCGGCGGTCAATGGCAGCGGATCGCCGCAGCCCGCGCCTACGCCCGCAAGGACGCACCCCTGCTGATCTGCGACGAACCCACCAGCGCCCTCGACCCACGAGCCGAACAGGCCGCCTACGACCGCATCCGCGAACTCGCCGCCGACCGAACCGTCATCCTCATCACCCACCGCCTCGGCTCCACCCAGCACGCCGACCGCATCATCGTCCTCGACCACGGAGGCGTCCTCGAAGAAGGCACCCACAACAGCCTCCTGGCCGCGGACGGCGAGTACGCCGCAATGTGGACCACCCAGGCCCGCGCATACAGTCCCACCCCTACCAGCGTCTGACCTTGCCACCCCGGGTCTGGGTCGAGCACGATCTGAGCCGGGCCCTGATGACCGTACGGCCGTGGCGAGTTCCGCGCGAGCCCCCGCTCCGGCGGGGGCCAACTGCCCCGTAGTCCAGGTCCCACGCCGCTACGTCTGCTGGGCACCGGGCTCATCGTCACCCAGCGCAGAAGGGCCGGACGGCCCCTCCTGCGCGTGAATAGGCCACTGAACTCCCCCTTTGGGGCGCTGCGATACAGGTGACCGGGAACTGTGCCCGGGGCGAACAAGGGACTGCTCTCTTGGAATCGCCCCCGGCCTGGTCTGTCCGGCACCGAGCAAGGAGGCGGAACTTGTCAGCCCTGCGGGCCGCGCAGCGCAAGGCCGGTCACGGAACCGCTCGGGTTCACGTCCCAGCGTTCGGCGTCCTTCCAACCCGCTCGGATCTCCTCGATTACCGCCTCCGGATATCCCGCGAATGCCTTCTCTGGCGGCTGCCTCTCCATCACCTGCACCACCAGGTAAAAGCACCCGGTGCCCGGACGCAGCCAGCCACAGACGTTCTCCAGAAACCGCTCGGGCTCCAGGTACGGCATGGTCAGGCGGCAGGCCACCACGTCGACGCTGCCCGGCTCAAGACCGGGTGGCACCGCCTCGGTGAGGAAGTCGTGGACAGCGAAGTCCAGTCGCTTGCTCCAGTGCCTGTCTCGCGCTGCCGCGATGGCGACGCTGGACCAATCGTAGCCGGTGACGGTCATGCCCGTCCGGGCCATCGCCGCGGCCAGCGTGCCCCGCCCGCACCCCACGTCAATCGCGATCTGTCCGCGCTCGGGGCCCACGTGCCGACGGAACGAGTCCAGCTCGAACCGGGTCTGCGGCAGGGACTCCTGCGGTCGGCCGTAGAAGCGGTCCCAATAACGGATCTTGCGTCTCCCGTCTGCCGCGTCCTGCGGAATTCGGCTGCCGACACCACGGTCGAGACCTCGCTGATCCCGCGCACCATCCGGAGAGCGGGGCTCGGATTCAGGGGTGATCACGTCGAATACCTTTCTGCGGGAGTTCGGACCGAAGAGCTGACCGGGCTCGTCACCGGTGCGGACTCATGCGGGTGCAGTGCGTGGTCAGGCACGGCATCCTCGAGTTCGAGAACCGGTAGCGGACAGAGACGACGAACGGCATGCGGTCCGTCTCAGTGACGGTCACAAGCTCTTCTGGTTCGCCAGGGGCTGCCAAGAACGCACGCCGACCGGCTGGGCCTACGGTCGCGCCCGCTCTGGCGACAGCTCGGAGTACGGGCGACAGAGCGATGGTCTTCGTGGTGGTGGAGGCCGGCCAGACGTGTGCGTCCGCACTGGCGGAACAGCCACAGCACGCCCTTACCGGGCTCGAGGGCCGGCCGCTTCAGGCAGTACGCGCACAACCGCCAATCGGCAGCCCCCTCCGTACCTCGGGGTTGGACTGGAATGACACACCAGGCGGTTCGGCTGCCCAGCGAGAAACCCCAGCGCCCGCCCAGTTCTGCTGTGATCAGCTCTACGATCAGCAGACCTCTGCCGCTCTCCGCCTCCGGGGGGACGTCGCTCGCCTGCGGCTGTCCACGGCCCTCGTCCTTCACGAGCAGATGGAGCTGTCCTCTGGCGTACAGCTGGGTAACGGTCACGCACCGCCGCTCGCCGCTCCCCCAGCCCGCGTGCTCGACGGCGTTCGTCACCAACTCACTGACGATCGCCACCGCCGGGTCACAGAAGGCCGACAGCCCGAGGTAACGCAGCCTGGCGGCCACGATGCGCCGGATGTGCCCGACTCGCATGGCGTCGACAGCGGGTACTGGGTCGCCGGCCAAGTGGCCCTCGACCTCGAAAGAGGTCGCCATCAGGTCGACGGGGGTCCGGTGGATCGCGGCTGTCCGTCCTGCCGCCTGAGTCAGCGGCCGGGCAATCTTCTGCGCCATGACCTGAAACCTGTCCGATTGGTAGGGAGCACGGGTGCGGCAGAGGGCTTCGCCTTGATGGCGCGGTCTGTCCCCTCGACTGGCGCCCGTGCGCGGCTCATCGAGCCATAGCAAGAGGTAACGCCCAACTTCACACAGAGGACAGGCAATTCCGCGTGGGAATGCCCGCACAGAACCGGTAATTTTTACCTTCGAGGAGTCACTGAACGGATCGAGGCAGTTACGGTGTGCCTATGACGGAGAACGTCCTCCTCGCGTCGTACATGGAAGCCGCGGGACTCAAACAAGCCGAGCTGGCACAGCGGTTGAACGCCCACATTGAGTGCCTCACGAACAAGCCTGGATCGCTGCAAGACCGGCACATCCGGAACTGGCTGACCGGAAAAACTCGCTGGCCACAGGAGAGACAGCGCAGGGCGCTGGAGGCAGAATTCGAGGTCAGCGCCGAGCAGCTCGGGTTCATCCGACCAGCACGACACGACAGAACTGAGGGCCCGGCGACACCACCAGCACAACCGGAGGATCCAGTGGAGCGACGTGGCTTCACCACGGCGGCTGTCGGGATCGCGGCTCTTGCGCTGCTGCCCGTACCCGCGGCGGCATCACGTCCGCGCGTCGGTATGAGGAACTTGAACGAGTTGGAATTGGCGTTCAATCAACTCGTCGCGGCAGACAACCTCGCCGGTGGCACGGTCAAGCTTGAGACTCGCGCTCTCGCTTTCGCCCATCACGCCATGGAACGCCTGGCGGTCGGCACCATGAGTGAGCGGGTGAAGGACCGGCTCTACTTCTTGGCAGCGGCGTTCACCGGGACGGCGCTGTGGGCAGCGGTCGACGATCACGCACCCGGCCGAGCCAAGGGCCATCTTGAGCGGGCACTCCACCTCGCCAGGCTGTCTCGGAATCCGGAGATCGAACTCCGCCTATGGGGACATGCCGCGCTTCTCGCAGCGCAGCGACCGGGTGGCCTGCGGGAGGCCATGGACGCCGCGCAGGTCGCCCGACGCTCGACTGCCTGCCGCCGAGATCCGCTTCTTGGCTCCTTCGCGTCTGCTCGCCTCGCTGGCGTGCAAGCCCAATCCGGTGACCACCAGGGTTCCCTTCGCTCTCTGGAGCACGCGCGCACAGCCTTCGACCGAGCAGACCCTGGCGCGCAGCGGCCGGCGTGGATCGGCTTCTACGACACCGCGGAGCTGGATGGCCTCTCCGCCCTCGTGATGGCACGCATCGGCCGCCACGCAGAGGCGGAGGCGTACCTTCACCGCACTCTTGGGGGACTCCGCACGGGCTACGTCCGCAATCGCAGGTACTACACACTCAATCTTGCCCTGGCTCAGCTCCACCAAGGAGAGGCCGACCAAGCGTGTGCGACGGCTCTGGGTGTTCTCCCCGAGCAGGCCAGTGATTCACTGACCGGACGCACGGGCCGCCTGCTGGACAGGTTCGACAAGGACCTTGTCAAGGTGGCCCCGCGCTCGCACTGCACGTCCGACTGGACGGCCCGTTATCTGACGAACAGGGGACAACGACCGTGACCGTCGTGTTCAGCCAGGCCACCGCCGAGCACCTGCCCGCTATCCGTGAGGAGATCCTGAGCATTCACCAGGAGGTCCGGCACAGGGACTTCAGCCTGACCACTGACTTCCAGTCCGTTGAGCGATTCGACGAGCGTCTCAGCGCATACTCGTCGCGGCCGGGCTGGACTGCCGTGATCGGCCACGAGGACGGAGAGGCTGTCGGGTTTTGCTTCGGGGTTCCCCTCGGGCCCGAGACGAAGTGGTGGTCGACGATGACCGAACCCCTGCCCGGAGAGTTCACAAGGGAGGATGGTCAGCGGACTGTCGCCCTCAATGAGATCGTCGTCCGCAAGCCGTGGCGCGGAAGCGGCGTCGCCTGGCAGCTTCATGAGGCCTGGCTGGCTCCCAGGACCGAGCAACGCGTAACGCTGCTGGTGAATCCCGCCTCAGGCAACGGTGCCGTCCAGGCCGTGTACGAGGCATGGGGCTACCGCACAGTCGGCCTTCAGCAGCCCTTCCCCGACTCCCCAAAGTACGCCGCGATGATCCGCCCCCTCCGTCAGCAGCCGTGATCAGGGCCAGCCGTCACCGTTCGTACGTAACCGACCTTGCTCGACCGGAGAGGGGCTACTGGACGACGAGAGAGGGGCATGACGCCATAGCGTGGACCCGTTGGCGGCGAACGGAGATCCGGTGGCCTCGATACGGTGCATCTTCTGTGCAGACCCGATCACGTCGGCCGAACGGTATGCGGTGATCACCTCGCAAGGGCACCGCGCACACGCGCAGTGCGCGGGCACCGAGCACACCATCATCACCCCACCGCCCGCGCCTGTCCGGCCTACGCCGCTCCCCAACATCGACCGCGAGTTCTGGGTCCTCTGCGAAGAGCGGATCTCGCCCCAACTGATCACCCGGTCCAACCTCGGCCACCCACTGCACACCCGGTGCCACCGCGTCTGGAAGGGGTATACACGCGACCCGGAGAAAGCAGCCGAGCACAGGCGAACGATCGACGAGAGGAAGCAGAAGCGTCGAGGGTGAGTCGCTTACCCGCGCTCAGCCGGCCAGGTACAACGCTCAGCGGCTTCCCAATGGAGAAGTCAAGCCTCGGCGCTCTGTGGGGACGCGTAGGCCCATGCCCTTGGGGGCTGAGGTTGATCAGCGGGTCGGGATCGAAGCGAGACCAAGCTCCCACTGGTCAGCCGCTTCAAGGAGTGCAGCCGTATCCAGCCGTACCTCCACGACAAACTGGTAGACATCTGCTCCGTTGTCGCCCTGCTGCCACGGGGGTGCCGCTTCCAAGGACAGGTGGACCCGAAGCACCACCCAACCCTCGGTTCGGTCGGCGAGGCTGAAGGCCAAGACTGGCTCGATGAACCACGTGTCCGGGGACAGCTCACCTTCGGCACCGAGCCCGGTCACAGCCACCTTCCCCGCTGCCGCCGCGCGTAGCCACACTGCTACTTCACGTGCTTCACCGGTCAGCAGGCACGGATCGGCAAAGGACCAGGTGCCCTCGGAGGTTGCCACCGAGCCACTGATGACCAGCCAGTTGTCGTCGTACGGGTTGGCCCCGGCTCGGGGGAATTGATAGCCCAGCGGGCGGAGCTCGACACGGTTTGCGGGATCGTTCAAAAGCACTGACACACAATGCCACGGGCTGTCCCGGAGCTGTTCAGTGCGGGTCCGATAAGCAGAGTGGTGCCGTGGCAGCTCAACGGCGCCGATCTCGCCGCCGTGGCCACCGAATGGCCCGAATGTCAGCAGGCCAGCCCCCAAGCCCTTGTCGACCGTCCCGCCGACCCTCTGCTCGTCTACTGCCGCACCACCCTCGACCCCGAGCCCTGGCGCGCGACGGGCTGGACCGTCCACCAGCTCGGACGACCCGGGAAGTAGAACCGGGGCATGAGCACTGCCCGCACGGGGGCTGTGGCCCGCCGCCCGTGGCGGCGATGCCCGCGAGCGCTGAGCGCGCAACATTCCACGGGAGGGCGGTGGTGCGCCCCCTTAGGCACCCTGGAAGTCGCACACGCTGACGGTCGTGGCGAGATTCATCCGATCGTGTGAAGTTATCCGTTTGGCTGGACTCGCACCCTCGGATGACGGCACCGACGCTCCGTAAAGAGTGCAGGTCAGGAGTGTTTTGTAGTGGCCTGGGCGGCTCTCGGTCGGGTTCCGTGGTGTACGCAGGTACGGACGTGCCATCGGCTCCGCATATGCCGATTTCATCTTGTGTACGCACGCCGCTATTTGCGACCGAGAAGTCCTGGCGCGCGCGGAGCGCGCGACGGCGCATTGGCGTGACTGCCGGTCCGCTGAGCGGCACGTCAGCGGCTGGCCTGCGAAGGCTCAGACCATATGACGTTTAGTCATCAACCTTTTGCAGAACGGAGTTGGCGTTCAGAGTCTTTCGGGGCCGGAAGTCGCTCCAGCCGGGGGCCGGTAGCATCATCGGCGTGGCCCCTCTCCAGGTCATCGGCTCCCCGACGGCGGGGGTGCCACCCCCGGGGAGGAGGTGATGGCGTTGGAAACCGACCCCCCTGAGAAGGGCGGTCGGATGAGGCGACTCTCGAAGATCGGCAAGCCGATCCTCACCTGGCTCGTGTTCCAGGTTCTTGCGTCTTTGTGGCGCAGGTTCTTCGACGGAACTCAGTAGCTGGTCGGGGCCCCTGCTGACGCAGGAGCCCCGACGGGAGCCCGCGGATTCCACCGCATCGGCCCTGCACCCTCGGCGGCCTACCAACCAAAAGAGGGTGTGGGGCTGCCACATGTGCCTTCGGGGCTGCGTGGCGGCCGTGACCGCCACGGCTGGCCCCTAGCACATAGGGCTCCGCTGTCACCAACTTCGCCTATTCAGGCTCAGGGCGCCAGCCGGTTGACCTCTAATTTTACATCAGTGCAGGTGAAGATGCGCTTTGTCGCCTCGAGTTCACCGTGAGACTGGCCGCATTCGGGTTCATAAAGTGACCCAACCGCATGTGAGGGGAGACAGGTGATGGCTCGGGGGCTCACCGACTTCGATCCGAGGGCACTGCAGGAGCTGCGGTGGCGGTACGCAGGTGAGAGCGGACGCAAGGGCCTGACAGCAACCGAACTCGCCTCCCGTACCGGAGCGACGAAAGCGCAGATCGTCGCCTACGAGAACGGCAGGACAGTCCCCGACCCCAAACGGGTGGCCGCCCTGGCCATGGCACTCGGTGTCCCCCCGACCGCGCTGATGCACGCCGAACGACGCAGGACATGGACAGTCGCCGACCTCAGGCGCGCCTCCGCCCTGACGGCCGCCGCGGCCGGAAGCGGCCTGGGCGTGACGGCGAAGGTGTGGCGCCGGTTCGAGCAGCAAGGGATCGTGCCCCCACACAAAGCAGCATTCCTGGACCGGGTCACCCGGCTCTTCGGTGTGGAGATCACGGTTCTGGACCGGGCCATCGACAAGATCCCCGCGGTGAGCGAGCGCCGCGAGCGGGTCGCCGAGCTCGTACGCGCACTCGTCGAGCGGTACGTCCACAACGACGAGACGTGGGGGCTGCCCGCCAAGGACCCCTTCGTGGAAGAGATCGCCATTCTTTACGGGCGCAGCACCGGGCGGATGCGGGCGGTCCTGGGGTATGAGCTGGCGCAGTTGCGGCAGCTGGCCGTGCTGATCCAGCGGGAAGTCGTGGTCGCACGGTACGACACCAGCGTGAGCCGCCAGCGGCGGGCGACCAAGACGGTCGGGCAGCAAGGCCGGCGCTTCGACCGGACCCTGACTGTCATCCCAGGGCGGCTGGAGCGCTTCCACAGGATGGAGCAGCCCTCCGACGTATGGCAGCTCCTCGTCGATCTTTACGACGTGCACGAGGCGACGGACGAAGGACCGTGGACCCCGCTGTGGCTGCTGGCCGGTCAGGAGACCACCCGGCATCTTCCCGATTCCTTGGTACGCACCCAGCAGTTCCGGGATGTGACAGCGGTGCGGCTGACCACCCGGGGCCTCTCCCACGTCCGCGGCTACCAGCACCTGTACGCGGCATTACATCCCGCGGTGCGCCGGCCGCGCGCGTCGCGGGAGCATGGGGCGGGTGCAGCCGGGGGCGTATGCCGGCCGAGCGCACGTTCACCCTGCCCGGGCTCACCGAGCGGTTCGCCGTGCCGCGCCCCGCCCTGCAGCAACTCCTGGAGGAAGCCGACCTGCACGGGGTTGGCGAGCACCCCTGTCGGAAAGCACCGTGCTGGTCCTCGGGCCCTCCAACCCGGGTACCTCCTCGCGCCCCCGGCCACGGGCCGAGACCGCCGTCGCAGGCACGTGCCGCCTTCCCGAACCGGCCCCAGCCGACGAGAGCACGGTCGCGGAAGTACCTGTGCCGCGGGACTGGAGGGTGTTCCAGCTGCAGCACCCCGATGCCGCAGAGGCCGTGCACAAGGCCCTGACCGCGGGATCGCAGAACCACGCGCTCGACAAGGCCCGTCTCGCCCACCAGGTCATCCGCTTCCTCGAACAGCATCCGGTCGGCGTCCAGGACAAGCAGATCGCAACTGCCGTCGAACTGCCTGCATCCGCGCTGGCGCCCGTCCTGGCGATGCTGTGCGAAGAGGAGTTCGCGATCGTCGTGGCCTCGCACATCTACGCCCCTGGCCCGGCACTGGACCGGCTGTCCTCCCCCGGCGGCCTGTCCCGCCAGCTCCAGCACACCCTCGACCTCGCCCGCGACACAGTCGGCGCCGCCGTCTATCTGTCCCGCTACGTCGACGGCGAAGTCGTGATCACACAGGTCGCGGACGGGCCGCTCGCCCCGCGAGTGAACGAATGGGTTGACTTCCGCACCGCCGCCCACGCCAGCGCCGTCGGCAAGTGCCTCCTCACCCAGCTCCCCCTCGAACAGCGCGCCGACCACCTCGCCCGGTACGGCACCGCCCCCCTGACCCGCCGCACCATCACCGACCACAACCTCCTCAACCACACCCTGGACGGCATCCCCCCGGCCAGCCCGTCTACGACCTTCGCGAGTACGCCCCCAAGGTCGTCTGCGGAGCAGTCGCGGCCAGCACCGACCAAGAAGCCGGCAGCCTCGCCCTGTCCATGCCCTCACACAACGCCCGCCGCCTCAAAGCAGCCACCGAAGCCCTCGCCCGCAAGGTCGTGCCCGTCCTGCTGGCGCTCCTCATCTCCGGCTCCCTGCCCCCAACCGCCCCCACCGACGACAACCCCGACGACACCGAACCCGCCAGCAACACCATCACCACCGCCGGCCTGCGCCAACTGCGCGCCGTCTTCCGCACCCCGCTGACCAACACCAGGGCCATCACCCGCGTCGCCCACAGCACCCAGCCCGGACCCCACCTCGCGGCCGACAGCACAGGCACCGCCCTCTACCTCTTCGAGGCCGCCACACACTCCCTCGGCGAGCACCACCTCACCCTCCCCCGCACCTACACCACTCACCCCGCCCTCACCACAACCGGCTTCAGCACCACAGCCGACCGCACCTGGCACGGCCACACCACACCCGACCGACTCCTCATCTGGGACAGCCAGTCCGCCGCATAACCCCACAACTGAGCAACCAGCGCACTCGCTTCAAATCACAGCTGCTACCGCGCCCCAGGCCTCAAGAACGAAGCCCGACCCAAGAGAACCTGCTCGGGCTTCTTCGTACGCGGCCCCGTCGGCCACGAACACCACGGCCCGGACAGTCCGGGTCTGCAACGCTGCCCATGCCGCGGGACGCGGGGGCCGTTGGCTGGGCTGAAGTTCCTGTGGTCAGTCGTCGAGGAAGCGGGTGCCTGAGAGGCATCGCCGACAACACCACCCGGCACCCCCTCACCTGATGCATCGTCCAGTTCGAGGAGGACTCGCGGCGCGGTGGGGTCTGGTGCGCGGCGCGACCTGGGCAGCGGAGTTCAGTGGTTCAGTGCGGCGGCTGGTGATCTGCCGGCCGGTTTCGCATCGGTGGCCCTGCGTCCGGCATTCGCCAAGAACCCTACAAACAACCATGGTTAATGTGCTGTACTGGTTCCACAACAAGACAGGGAGGGGTTCACATGCCGTTGCAGCAATGGCGCGAGCTGGCCGACCGCCTGGCGGAGCGCATCGAGTCGGATGAGTTTCCGCCCGGATCAAAGATGCCGACCACCGTGGAGTTGATGGCTGACGGAGAGTCAAAGCCATCCATTGAGCGGGCATACCGGGAACTCGTCGACCGCGGTCTTGTTGTGCGCAAGCCACGGATCGGAACAGTTGTTCGCAACCGCTCTCGCGTGCGCGTCCCGTTGAGCCGCTACGGTTCCGTGCTGCGCCCGGGCGGGGACAAGGGGCCGTGGGAGACGGCAACGGCCTCAGTGGGTCTGGACGGCAGTGTCGTTCCCTTGTCTGTGGAGCGCGTCACCGCTACGGCCACGATTGGCGCGCTGCTCGGAGTCGAACCCGGCTCTCCTGTTGTTCGCCGCAGCCGGCATGCCGTGATCGACGGTGATGTGGTGCAGGTCCAGGACGCCTACTATCCGGCCGAACTGGCCGCCGCATCGGGCCTCGACACACCGGGCAAGGTCATCGGCGGTGTGTTCGGCGCCATGACCGCGGCTGGGCTGGATCCCCAGACGGCCGACGAGACGGTCACAGCACGGCCACCAACCAAGTCCGAGGCATCGGAGCTTGGCATCGGGGAGCGGGTACCGGTCCTGTGTATCGAGCGCGTGGTGCGCAGCCGGAGCGGCCAAGTCCTCGAAGCCCTTCGGGTGGTGGGCGCTGCCGACCGCCTGGAGCTGCACTACGGGGGGCTGCCGCTGGCCGGCAACGTGCCGTAGCGGCCGGCGGAACCTCACCGGTGAGTCACTGGCTGAGCCGTCGCCCAGTTGTGATGCCACACGGGGCACACCGGTGAGCAGGACGGTGATCCCGGTGCCGTTGTGTAGGGCGTGACGACTCGCCCGTACCGAACGAGCCCCGCCACGGGTGGCGGGGCTCGCAGGTCCTCGTACAGGCCTGGACCGCCTGCGCGGGGAAGAGCACCCAGTTGCTGAACTGAGAGGTGCGCTGAGCCATGAGCTTATGCGGAACCATCCCGAGGGCGCCACAGGCACCCTCCCACGACACCACCGGGTTCATCCTGGATGTGGTGGTGCGCCATGGCACTTGAGCCAATCCTGTGGGCCTTGCATGACAGCCCCGTGAACAGCACGACGGACCGGATGCTGCTGGCCGGCCTGGCAGAGAAAGCCGATCCCGACGGCACCAACGCCTTCCCGTCGCGGCGGACGCTCGCCCGGATCGCGCTGTGCGACGTCAAGACGGTACAGCGGCGTCTGGCCTCCCTCGCCGAGCGGGGCGTGATCACGCTGGGAGACCAGGCCGCCGCCCGGTACATCCCCGCGCACGCCCGCCCCAAGGTCTACGACCTGCAAATCCCGGCAGCCTGGTACGGGCCGGAACGGCTGGCACGGGTGAACGAAGACCGCGCACACCGTGGTCTGCCGCCCCTGACACAGCAGACCCGCCCGGCACTGTCGCCGGCCCCGCCGCGGACAGAGCGCAGCGACAAGGGCAAGCCACGCCAGACAGGAGGGGACTCTCAGTCCCCTCCCCCACAACACCCCTACTCGGAGGGGAGGGGGGACTGTCAGTCCCGGGGTAGGGGGGACTGTGAATCCCGGCAGGGGGACTGTCAGTCCCCCAACCCTCTCCTTTAACCCTCCCCGTCAAAGAAACCCCGATAGCGCCTGCGGCGCGTAGCGCCGATGACGCCCGCAGGGCTACTGCAGGTAGTAGCGCGCGGAAGGCCGGCGGCTGCGCCGCGCCCACAGGCGCTGGCGCGCCCACCCCGGCAGCCAAGTCGAGGAAGACGGCCCGCGAGCGGATGCCTCAGGGACAGGCAGACTCGGTCAGGGCCGTGGACGCGGCATGGCCGCACGAGCTGGCAGCCCTGCTGCCGCCCCACCGTCCAGCCGTGCTGCGTCAGGCGATCCTGCAAGCCCTGGACGGCGGACGGACGCCACAGCAGCTCCTCGAGCGGATCCAGCGCCGATGGTGGACCCACGGCTACGCCCGCGCCCTGACCGAAGGAGAGCTATCCTCCCCCGTCGGGGTCGCAGTGGGCCTGGTGCGCCCGTCCACGGACTGCCCGGACCCGATGTGCGAGGACGGCACAACCCTGCACCTGGGCAACCCATGCCCCAAATGTGTGGAGCGCCGAGCGGACCGCCGCCAAGGCCGAATTCCCGCACAACGGCAGGAAGACCCGCGGCCCGAGTGGTGGGAGTGCGCGGGCGAGGACTGCTCGGCAGCCGGCAAAGGGCCACGGCCTGACGACAGGTTGTGCTGGCAGTGCCGGGACCGGGCAGAGCTGGCTGAGGTCCAGCGCGCGACGGCAGGTTTGATGGCCGAAGCCGAAGCAGCGCAGGAAGCAGAACGCCTACGACAGGCAATCCGGTGGCAGCGCATGCTCGATGACGCCTACACCCAATACGCCGAACAAACCCGCACCGACCAGGACCAAGCCGAAGCCGAACACCTTGCCGCCGCTGATGCCGAGGAAGTACGCCGGCTGCGGGAACAACTCCTGCGCGAACACCCTGAGCTCGCGGCCTACACCCAGCAACACACATCACCAGCGCCCGCGTCGAGCACCGCCCCGGGCCGTTCCGCAGCCTGTCCGAGGAGCAGCAGCGGTTCATAGGGAAGGTCGCACGCGGCGCTGCCGTGCGCATCGAGCAGGTACTCGACCTCGCCGACAGACGCCGACAGTTGGGCGCCGCCAACACCTGCCAGTGCGGCGGCACCATCGAGGTCTACGGCGGCGCCGGCGCAACCCCGTGCGCGCACTGCACCAGCTGCGGGGCGCTGTGGACGGAGGCCGGAGTGATCGCAGCCTGAACGCGACTGCGCCCCACCCCCGTCGGCCGGGAGGTGGGGCGCAGCGTTGGCGGAGCGTTCAGGACAACTCGGCGCGGGTGCTGTCCCCGAGCAGCCCGTCCGTGTACGTCACCGTCCTGGGCGTGAACGCGCCCTTCCCGGTGATCACGCCGGTGACGTTCTCGCCCGGTGCCAGCTCGACCGTGTCGATCTGGTTCTTGTCGACGGCGAGTTCGGCTACGTGCTTGGTGCCGTTGGTGTCTGTAATCGCGAAGTACAGCGGGTTCACGCTGATCGGCTTCGACGAGTTATTCGTGACCGTGACGGACACGCTCGTGTAGTCGCTGCCCTGCGCAAGGATGGTCTTCTCGAACTCCGCCTTCTTCGCGACGACTGCCACCGCAGCCTTCTTCTCCGGCTTCGCCGACGGCGCAGCCTCCGGGGCCTTCCCCGGTGCCGAGGTTGCAGCGGCCGGCGCCTTGGTGTCCTTCGTCGCCGTGTCGGGCTTCTCGCCGCCGGAGAGCGCCCCGACGATGACGAGGAGCGCGACGAAGCCGAGGATGGAGAACCCCACGATCTTCCCGGTGTTGGACTTCTTCGGCGCGGGCGGCGGCGGCGGGTAGCCATACCCGGGGTGCGGCGGCTGGCCGGGCGGCGGGTAGCCGTGTCCGGGCGGGGGCTGCTGGCCAGGCTGGCCGGGCGGCGGGAACGGCTGAGACATGGGACCCCCACGGGAAGCGGTGCGAATCAGGTCACCGTATGGGCACATGCGCGTGCATGTGCGGTGGTGTCCTAACCGTGACAATCGAAGGTTCAACCATCGCCGCGCCCGCCCATCACCTCGGGAGGGACCGGCGTTCCCTTATCCGGAATCACTCCTGTCACATGCCTACCGGCCCGCACGAGCCCTGCATAAGGTGTGGCTCCGGACCATCCCGGGCACGTCGCCCTCCCGGCTCCCCACGGGAGGGTTGCCGCGCGCCTACGCCGCCGGTAGCCGCATGCCGATCAGGGCCTGAAGATCGAGGGCGGCAGCCCGCAAGCTGCCCTGAGCCTCGTCGGCCAGTTCGCCGAGGACGGCCATCACCGCGCCAGCCTCGCCGCGGGTGAGGAGCGCAAGCCGGTCGCCGGGCTGCTGCATGAGGCCGTCATAGTCCACGCCGGAGGTCACGACTGCGACCTGGACGCGTCCGTGAGGTGCGGGTAGGTGTCGGGATACTCGTCCCGTACCTGCTCCAACGACATCGAGTCCCAGTCCATGCGAACTTGCTCGCCAGCGAGGGGGAAGTGAGGGCAGAAGACGCCGTCCCACTGCTCATTGAAGTGCTGATGGCCGATCTCTTCGTCGCTGAACGACGGCTGTCCGCAGCTGCGGCAGAGAGTGATCGGCCCGGCGTAGTCCTTGATGAAGGTCATGCCCGACCAACGTAAGCGCGTCCTTCTGGTCACGGCTCCTCGTCGGCCTCGTACTGATGCGGCTGCTCGCCCTGCCACGCGATCGCAGGGGAATCCCCGAGGACCATGTCCTCCGGGTCGGGCAGGTCGATTCGCCGCAGGAACTCGATCAGGTCAGCGTCGCTATGCGCCAGGCCGAGGACGGTGTCCACGCCGTGCACGCGGATCGTTACCCGCCGGCCACCCGACGGGGAGATCCGGTGCACGAGGATCGGCGCACGGTCCATGCCTCCAGCCTGCCGTCGACGCCCCGGCCGGGCAGCAGGAGCGGTCACTCGCCCCAATCCTCCGGACCTCCGCCGAGCCACCGGATCGGGGGCCAGCCCTCCGCCGTCTCCAGGCCGGCCGCACGGAGCAGCTCCACCACGCCAGGGAAGGAATGCGCGACGCCCAGGGCCCGGTCTTCGGCATGCACGTGCGCCACGACAGCCCGACCGTCTCCGGCGAGCGGGTGGACGACGATGTACACGCTGTCGGCCATACCTCCAGGGTGCGGCGGGCCGGTCAGTCCAGCACGCCGAGCGCCGTGTCCGGCCGGCAGTGCATGCACGCCTCGATGCCGTCCGCGAGGGCGCGGCGCGCGGTGTCCCGGTCGGCGGGCTCGCAGCGGGACCGGGTGTCCCAGCAGTCCCCGGCGTGGACACGGACCGGGGCCCGGCCGACGCCTATGCCGTGCTCGATCAGCCAGGGCGGCGGCGGGGGCGGGGGCCGACGCGCGGCCTCGGCTGCGAGTCGCTGCTCTTCGGCGGCGATCCAGCCGTCCGTCCGTGCCAGGTCGCGCTCCTGCATCCGCCTGAGGAACTGGAGGAGCTGGGGGCGGGAAGGCTGGACATCGGACGCATGTTCGGATCTACGCTCAGCGGGAACCCTCGCCCGCCCCCGGCTCCCAGAGGTGACTGACGACCTCGCGACGATCGGCACCACACGCCGTGCACTGCATGCGGGCCGACGTCACACCGCCCTCCGCCGAGAACTCACTCCACTCCACCCGACTCGAGTCCTGACTCCCACACACCCGGCATGGCCACCAGCCGATCGCATCCGTCACGACACACCTCCCGTAGGCCTTCCAGCGTCCGCCCGGCCGAGTCCGGACGCATCCGGACGGCACACAGCCCCCGATCCGCCAGGGACCGGGGGCTCAGACGCGCACGGCTACGCGGCCGCCGCTACCGCCTCGACAACAGCGGACTCGTCGCCGACCTCCCGCCGGGCCCGCGCACGGAGCTCGCCGCGCAGCGCCTCGTCGGCCCACAGCCCCGAACTGCACCGCCGCAACGAGGCCAGCCAGGCCGCCGCGCAGAAGCAGCCGAGCCAGCCCAAGCCCGCGCCGAAGCACTGAGATTCAGCCACGCGTGAAGGGTGTTGTTCCGGCCATCGCGGGCGTAGCGTGAGCCTCCGCTGATGGTGGGGCCGCCCACTAGAGCCCCGCCGCTACGTCCCCTGTGCGGCGGGGCTCTTTTGCACCTAGTTGCAAAACCGCTCACCTGTGCCCCACCATGGGCGCAGATCCGGCATGCCCAGACACCGAAGCCCCACCAGCATGCGGGGCTTTCGCGCGTCACCAGGTGTGGGACTCCAAACGGAAGAAGTACTCCGCCGGGTCGATGCTCAGCCGGGTGCCGTCGGGCGGCCGAAGGGCGCATCCAGGCGCCCGTCCTGCGCCAGCCGCAGGGCGGGGTTCGCACCGCTGTGGAACCGGGGGTGAAGGTATGCCGAAGGCGCGGACCGGCCACTCGGTCCGCGCCTTCGGCATAGCCGCGACCCGGCGTCGTCCGAGGGGCTGCCTATCCGTCAGGCTCGGCAGTCAGAACAGCCGAAGCCAAGCGGCAGCGGACGCCACATCTGCGTGGGCGATTTACTCGACGATTTTCTGCCAGGCGGAGCACTTGATCGGAGTCGTGTCCGAGGCGCCATCCACCGTGCACACCTTCATTCTGTAAACGTTGATGGAGTACAGGTTTCCGTCGGTCTTGTAGACGCCACCGGCGTCTGCTCCCTTGCCGTTGTAGACGCTGCCCCACTCATACCAATGTTCAGTGCCCGCGCTCACCTCGATGTAGGCACGCACACCGTGACCGTCGGCAAGGTAATCAAAGAGGCCGAAGTCATCGCCGTCGTCGTAGAAGTGCAGAGCTCCGGCGAGCTTGCCGTCACTGTAGAGGTATGTGGCCTGGTCCGTAGCGAAGGCCGGAGTGCCGATGCCCACCAGGAAGGCGGGTACGGCCAGGAGAGTAAGCCATTTCTTGGACATGGAAACATCCTTGATTCGTTTCAGTGAACAGATCGCACTGCACGGCAAGCGTTCCACGTGGGACATGGTGGAAGGTCGCAACGTTGACAGCCACTTCAAGGGAGTGCGGAAATAGCCGACCCCCAGAAACATCTGTGCGAGTCGTTGCTCTCGCCGACAGGCCAAGAACGTACACCGACCCGAACCCTCGCGCTACGGGTTTACAGCCAGGAATCGGCCAAGATCATTTCATGTTTTCCGTGAAATTTCGGACTTCCCTTCACTGCCAGCCCGCCAAAGCTCAAGAAAACCTCAATAAAACACGCAACAGGACTGATTGGTCGCCAGGCCCTGCAAGTGTTGGGAATGCTGCGGGCGTTCACGAGCCAACACCGTGGCGCCGCCGCGGACGGCGGCCATCTCCTGTGCGCTCGCAGGGACTTCGACACTGGGGGTGGCCGGCAGCCGCGCACCCGAGCACCGCGCGCGGCCCCAGCTGTGGGCGGGTGGTCCGCGTGAACCACCACCGGATACCGGTGACTTGAACCGCATGGTGTCGTCAATTCCCGAGGAGAGAGGTGCGCTCGGTGCGCCACAGTCGGCGCAGGGTCCGGGCCGCACCCCCACTTGAGCTCCCACGACGAGGCGGTGAATAGTTGTCTGAAATTGCACGGAAAACATGAAATGATCTTGGCCGATTCCTGGGTGCAAACCCGTAGCGCGAGGGTTCGGGTCGGTGTACGTTCTTGGCCTGTCGGCGAGAGCAACGACTCGCACAGATGTTTCTGGGGGTCGGCTATTTCCGCACTCCCTTGAAGTGGCTGTCAACGTTGCGACCTTCCAGCATGTCCCACGTGGAACGCTTGCCGTGCAGTGCGATCTGTTCACTGAAACGAATCAAGGATGTTTCCATGTCCAAGAAATGGCTTACTCTCCTGGCCGTACCCGCCTTCCTGGTGGGCTTCGGCACTCCGGCCGTCGCTGACTCCACAGGCGAGATGACCGCGCTGACGGACCAGGCCGTATACCTCTACAGTGGCGGCAAGCTCGCCGGAGCTCTGCACTTCTACGACGACGGCGATGACTTCGGCCTCTTTGATTACCTTGCCGATGGTCACGGTGTGCGTGCCTATGTAGAAAAGAGCGAGTCGCCGTGGGCCTCCTGGTATAACGGCAAGGGGGCTGACGCCGGCGGCGTCTACAAGACCGACGGAAACCTCTACAGCATCTACACCTACAAGATGCGGGTGTGCACGGTGGATGGCGCCTCGGACACGACTCCGGTTGACTGCTCCGAATGGGAGTACATTTACGAATAGACCCTGATCTCGGTATCGTCGATTTCGTACCCAGGCCCGCAACGCCGTCTCGGGGTCGGCCCGGTGGGCACAGGCTCCCGGGCCCCTGGGTACGGATCGTGCTGGGCTTGGCCCCTCTGCGTGGACATCTGCGAACGTGGCAGGCCGGTTATCGGTGCGGCGGCAGATACGCCGTCAGGCCCGTGCCCGCCAGGTGGTGGGCCCGCCGGCCAGGGGCGTACGGCGGGGCGGGTGGCGGGTGGCCCGCGTACCGGCACATCGACCCCGTCCGCCTCGCCTCCCGCGTCGCGAACCCGAAGGTGATCGACGCCCGCGGCACCCTCACCGCCGACGACTGGCGCGACGCCGGGTGGATCTACCGGGCCCTCGGGCGGCCCTGCCGGCCCAAGGCCGGCACCACGGCGGCAGCCCGGGCAGACCCGGGCCGCCGCCGGCGCCGCTGCCCCGGCAGCCGCCGGGCGGGCTTGATTCCTTCCAGGACCTTCCACAGCGGTCGGCCCTCGGCGGCCCACAGCTCCAGCCGGCCCCGGTCGATCAGGTAGACGCCGTACGTCTCGCCCCACTCCAGTGCCGGCAGGGTGAAGCGGCCGTTGGTGACGAGCACTGCGAACCGGGCGCTCGCCGCCGGCCAACTCGTTGGACCAGCCCCTGGAGTAGCCCGTCTCCCACACCGCAGGCGACCCGGCGGCGGTCAGCGGGCAGTGGGCCAGCCTGAGTGCGGCCAGCGCGTCGGCACGCTTGACGTCGCCCCAGTGCCGGTCTGCGGTCCGCTGCTCCTCCACCCACCTGTAGAACTCGGTTTGCCCGGCCCGTCGGCACACCGCCCGCACCACGCCCTCCGTGCGAGCCGGGTAATGGACGGCTGCGAAGTCCCGCAGCAGCGCTGCCGCCCCGTCGGCGTTCAGGAGTCCGGCCCGCTCCCCGGCCCGGACCATGTGGCGTAAGTTCACCAGCGGCCAGGTCAGCGCGCGCAGGTCCCCGTCGGGGGCCTGTCCCACCGCCACTTCGTCGTCCCCGGTCAGCTCCCCGCAAACGTAGGCCCGGTAGATCCGCCCTACCCCGATCACCCCGTGACCGTGCAGCTCCGCCGCGCGCAGGGCGCCGATACTGGCGGCACCGATCACCCGGACACCCCTCGCCACCGCGGCCAGGATCTCCTTGTGTCGCAGTGCCGGGGCCTGGTGGTAGACGCCGTCGATGAGGACAGCAGTGTGCCCCGCCGCGATGGACTCATCCGCCAGGTCCCCGTGCTGGACCGGCGGGTGCACCCGCACTAGCGGTGCGCGCAGCACACCCTCTCCGGGCTCCAGTGTCGGCCCGACAAAGACGTGAATCATTCAGCCTCCAGAAACGCGAAGGGGTCCGGGACGCATTGCCGCCCCGGACCCCCTGAATCCACGAGGCCAGGCGAACACCTGGCCCAGCGTCAGACGAGTTGCGGGCCTCGGACTACCACTCGTCCTCGACGTCCTCGGTCCGCACGACCGGACCAGCCGCCAGCTCGGGTAGCTCCGTCATCTCCAGCTCACGCGCGGCCTGCTCGGACTTCGACATCACGTACTCCTCTCGTACTACTCCCACGTCCGGCCAGTCGGCCGTACGTGTTCCTGCTGCCGACACCGAGAAGGCGCCGGAGTCTGCTGACCGCATGCCCTGGTACCGGCGGCAGGCAGGAGGTCAGGGGGCCACCAGCCGAATGTCCCTTATGAGCGCCTGCCGTTCGCGGCCCGAGGCAAGTCGCACCCACACGTACGCCTGCGCGGCGTCGATGCCGTCCCACCCGGAACCCACCTGCACGATGTGGCCAGTGATTTCCTCCGGACTCTCACGGGCGCGGTCCTCGGGCTGGACGTAGGAGATGCCGGTGACCAGGTCGCCGACGGCGTACGGGGGACGGCGGTGGGTGCGGAGCCGGGTCATGGCGGTCACCGCTCCCCCTCTACAACTTCGCCGACATGGCCCTGGGCGATCTCTTCCGGGTACTCCCAGCGCGCGACGAACACCGCGAGGCCATGCTCGGCATGGGCGAGAGTGCGGGCGGAGAGGGTGTCGCAGATGACGCGCGGGGGATCCCGGGGAGTGGCGGCCGTGGGGTCGTTGCTGTGGGCGTCCATGGCGCTCCTCCGGCTCGTCGCGGGCGGGGGTCGGTCCGGGGCTCGAGCCCGGACCGCCCCTCCTCAGGGGGTGTGCGATGGGTAGTCAACTCGTCACGGCCCGGTAGGTCGCCCGCGCGGCCGGACTTTCCGGCGGACTTTCGCGACGAGGTCACCCTGAAAGTCCGGGCACTGTGGCCCTACCGTGAAGAGGAGAGGTCGCATCACCGCAGCAGGAGGGGGCCTGATGCCCGAACACGCCGAGCCGACAACGCCGTTCGCCGACCTGGTGGACGGGTTCGGGTGGCGCTCCCCTGCGGAGTTCATCCGCGTGTACGCGGCTGTTGCCGCCCGGATCGGGGAGCGCGAGGACGTCACGGACCGGCAGGTGCGACGGTGGCGGGCGCCATCGCCGCCGTGCCCGCATCCCGCCGTCAGCGCGTCTTAGAGGCGATGCTCGGCGTGCCCTTGGAACAGTGCGGGTTCCGGGTGCCACCGCACCGCCGCAACCCCGTCACGGCCCCCGTGCCGGTGCTCGACCCCATCCCCGAACTACGCGAAAGGGCCGATCCCGTGGAACGCAGAACCATCCTCGCCGCCGCGGGCGGCGCCGCCCTCGGCCTCACCGGGATAGGCACGGCAATGCCGGCCGCCGCAGCCGGCGGACCCCGCGTCGGCACCCACACCGTCACCGACCTGCGGTCCGGCCTCGCGTCCCTGTACGGGCTCGACGACCGGTTCGGCGGGGCGACCGTCGGCCCCCTCGCCACCGCGCACCTCGCCCGCGTACAGCGGCTCATCGACACCGGCAGCTACCCCGATACGATCGGCCGCCAACTGCGGCTCATCAGCGGGGAGACTGCCGAACACGTGGGGTGGCTGGCCTTCGACGCGGGCGACCACCCCCGCGCCCGCCGCTACTGGACGCAGGCCAGGGACACCGCGACGGAACTGCGCGACGACAGCCTCGCCGTCCTGGTACTCGCCTCCCTCTCGCTCCTGGAACTGCGAGAGGAGCGGCCCCGCGACGGTCTCGACCACGCCCGCCGGGCCTCCGTCCTCGCCGCACCGTGGGCGCCCCCGTCACTCATGTCCATCCTCGCCACCCGTGAGGCGCGGGCACTGGCCATGCTCGGCGACTCCGCGTCGGCGCGCACCACCCTCGCGAGCGCGGCACGCCTGTACGAGAAGGACCGCGGCAGCCGCCCGGCCCCCGACTGGACGCTCTTTCACGGCCCGGCTGAGCTCGCTGCCGCGCAGGCCGAGCTGTTCACCGCCGCCGGCCACCACAAAGCGGCTGTGACGTGGCTGCGCCGTTCCTTGGAGCGGCAGGAGGTCACCTACGCGCGCAACGAGGCGCTGCACCGGGGCCGCCTCGCGGGTGCCCTCGCCCGCTCCGGCGAGGCCGACGAGGCGGCGCACCACATCGAGCAGGGCGAGGCGCTGCTCACCGAAGTGTCGTCCGGCCGGGCGCGGGAGGGACTGGCCGTCGCGCGCCGCGAGCTCGACCGTATCCGCCCCGCCCGATGAGGAGAGCCGTGGACTACACCCTGATCACCGATCCCGCCGACGCCGGCCGCGCGCTGGACGGCATCGCCCCCGTATACGAGTCCGTGTTCGCGGAACCTCCGTACCACGAAGGGCCGCGCGACCTCGCCATGTTCCTGGAGACCTACCAGCGCGAACACAAGTCGCCCGGCTTCCGGCTGGCCCTCGCCCACGCCGCCGGCGGGGAGCTGGTCGGCTTCGCGTACGGGCTACCGCTCACGTCCTCCACCGGATGGTGGGACGGCTTCTTGGACACGACACCCGCGAAGGACTTCACTCGCGAGGACGGCCAGCGCACCTTCGTCGTAAAGGAGCTCGCCGTACTCGCCGACCAGCGCGGGCAGGGAGTCGGCCGGAGGTTGCACGCCGAACTGCTGGACGGGATCACCGCGCAGCGGGCCACGCTCACCGTTCGCCCCGAGGCCCCGGCCGCCGGCTGGTACGAACGGCTCGGGTACGAACTTGTAGGTCACACCCAGCCGTGGGATGGCGCACCGGTCTACCGGAGCCTGGTCAAGCCGCTGCGGACCTGACCACGGCAACACCACCACCCGCCTGGCCACCGAAGCCGGCTGAATCCGGAGCGGGTGCGCCCCGGCTACTCCCGACGGTGAAAGCACAGGTGCTCATGCTGGGTCCACTGAGCCTCGCTTGTCCTCAACGTGGACGACGTGAAGTTCGGTGCCGTCCCGGTGATGCTTGCAACGTCCGAACAAACCGACAGCGATCTCCGACTCATCGTGAGGCTCATCAGGGCCGACATAGGTCAGGACGTCGTTGTGATTCCCGGTGACGACCCACCCCTCGGCGTCCTTGAGGTCGATCACCCCGAAGTCTCCTGACGAAGATCCCACACGCGCCGGGCCGAACTCCTTCAGGATCTCGGTGGCCTGTTCGGCAAGCTCTCCATCCAGTGCGGTCAGCACTACACAAGTGCCATGCTCGAACAGCACCCACGACTTGCCAGGGTCGGCGAGAAGCCGCTGCAAGACGTCTATCAAGATCTCGGTGTCCACGGCGGTCTTCATGCCGCGCGCCGAGGGCTGTGTCGGGTCGGCAGCGAACGCAGGCCGGGACCCCCGGACAGTCCGGTGGCGGGCCATGCCGACGGCCCCGGCCTGCGCCGGGGCCTGGAATGTCAGCCCGCGTAGTCGTGATGGTCGCGGGGTCGTAGCCGTGGTTGCAGGCGGGGCAGAGGGTGAGGTCCTCGGGGTCGTCCGAGTGCCGGTTGGGGATGATGCCGCCGTCTCACTGCGGGTCGGTGCAGGCCATGAGGTCCCCTCGGTCGGGGTCGTCGTCCTCCTGATCCTCTGCTCGCCCCGGGCTGCGGCGCCCTCGGGCATCAGGACGGCGGGCACGGCTGAGGAACCCACACCAGCCACGACCGGGACGCACGGGCACCACCGCGCTGGCGTGCGCCACCTGCCGCCAGCCACGATGCGGCGCACACGATCCGCACCATGGCAGTACTTCAGCCGATTCGTGCTGAGCCTGCGCCAGCAGCAACGCCACGCCGTCGTTCCGGACGCAGCGTGCGCCAGCCAGGCAGTTCAGCTGCTGGCTGGCCAGATCGTCCCGACTACCCAGGGCTGCCCGACGTTCTGCAGGTCTCGTGCGAATTGGTCGCCGCAGCCCATTTCCATGTGGGTCGCCCACTGCCGCACCGCGCCAGCCGCCCAGTCCGCGAGCTGAAGCTGCGGGTGATCGTTGCTGTCCGCGAAGTCGATCTGCGTGGCGCCCAGCCTGTTGAGGAACTGCCCCGGCCTGGCCAGGCCGCGGTGCGGTCAGCAGCTTGCCGAAGCAGCGCGGACTCAGCCCGGTGAACGGGGCTATCCAAGACGGCTCCGACGCAAGATCCGATGGACGTCACCCCAGGGCTCCAGCATCAGATCCAACGGCACCTCGTCGTCGTTGCCGACCACTAGGGTCCGTCTTCAAACTGATCTTGCCCAGAGCAGGAGTGATGCGAGTGTGACCGCTGCTTCGTAGGAGGTGGCGGTCTTCTCGTAGCGGGTGGCGATACCGCGGAAGCCTTTGAGTTGGTTGAAGCAGCGTTCGACGGTGTTGCGGCGGCGATAGATCTCAAGGTCGAAGCCCGCGGGCCGACCGCCTTGACTACCCCGGTTGCGGCGGTGCTGCTTCTGGTCGTTCTTCTCCGGGATGGTGTGTCCGATACCGCGTCGTCGCAGGTAGGCACGGAATCCACGTGAACTGTAGGCCTTGTCGGCGATCACGTGGTCCGGTCGGCAGCGGGGCCGCCCCAGGCCGATGCGGGGTACTCGGATGCGTTCGAGCAAAGGCCGTGCGCAGACACCGTCGTGTCGTTGCCCCGGGGTGAGCAGTATGGCCAGCGGCCGGCCGCGGCCGTCGCAGGCGAGGTGGATTTTGCTGGTCAGGCCTCCTCGGGATCGGCCGAGGGCGTGATCGTCCGGTTCGTCCGTGCGATGCTTCCCCTTTTCGGCCGGTGGCGGCGGAGTGCTGGTGGGCGCGGACGATGGTGGAGTCGATCTGGACCAGCCAGTCGATGTCACCGGCGGCGTCGGCCTGGGCCTGGATCTGTTGCAGGGCCTGGGTGAACACGCCGTCGATCGCGTAGCGGCGGAAGCGGGTGTAGACCGACTTCCAGGGGCCGTAGCGTTCCGGCAGGTCACGCCAGGAAACCCCGGTCCGGATCTTGTAGACCATCCCGTTGACGACCCGGCGGTCCTCCGCCCGAGGCCGGCCTCTGCCGGCACTCGGTATCAGCGGAGCCAACAACTCCCACTCGGAGTCGGCAGCTCGTGCCCGAGGGCGTCCACGGCCGGGCAGAACATCTCCGGCGAGGTTTGGCCGTCCTTGAGTCGCTGGCCGGTGATGGTGAGGAAGCGGTGCAGTTCGGCGTTGGCGGTGCTCATGGTGGTGCCCTGCCGCTCGGTTCGATCTGGTGGGATCGGCTCGAGGTCAGGTGGCGGGGTTGGTCAGGAGGATCCGGTGGCCTCGATGTCGCCGACGGCCGTCGGGAGGTCCTGGCCGCCAGCTTCTGGGCTGATGTAGGCGAGGTCGGCTTGGCAGCTCCCCCGGTGCATGGGGATCTCCTCGCGGACCACGACGGTCAGCTTGCCGACGGTGCCGGAGGCGATGTCACGGACGCGGTGGCCCAGGAGCGGGTGCGGAAGCAGGTGTGCGCTCACCCGGCGCCGCCGTCCTCGCGTCCGTTTTCGTCGTGGCCTTCGTCGGTGTGGCCGAGGAAGCGTGCGAGTCCCTGATCGGAGCGGGCAAGGAGCTCTGGTGAGGGGATGCCGTATCCGGGCTGGGCCAGGTTCCAGCGGGTCGGCTTCGGGGTGTTGGTGGGTGCGTTCATCAGGGGCCTCCGTGCCGCTGGTGGAATCCCAACACTCTTGAGGCTAGGGATCCGGGCGGGGGCCGCTCAATGTTCTTGCGGAAAATTGCGGAGTTTCACCGGTGGGCGGCGGCTCGGCGGATCAGGGCTCGGGCGCCGTCGCCGTGGACGGCGTGGGCGGCGAGGTCGGCGAAGGCCCGCTCGTAGGTCGCGATCTCTCCGGGTGCCGTGATGGTGACGCGGGCGGAGAGCAGCTCGATGCCGACCTGGGCGTCGTCGTAGATGGTGAAGGACTCCATCGACCAGAGCGGGCGTGGTGCCCGAGTGGCGATGATGCCGATGGAGATCTGCGGCAGGGCGGTGAGTTCGAGGAGGTGGTCGAGCTGGGCTGCGGTGGTGTCGGGTTCCACGATGCGGGAGTGGAGGACGGATTCTTCGATGAGGAAGGCGAACTGCCGGCCGCGCTTGTGCAGGACGCGGGAGCGTTTCAGCCGGGCCGCCGCCGCGGCTTCGGCGTCGTCGGTGGCGTTGTGGAACGTGCCGTAGGCGGCGATGACGGCGGCCGCGTAGGCGTGGGTCTGGAGGAGGCCGGGGACGACGTGGGAGCAGTAGACGCGGAATTGGCGGGTGCGCTCGACGAGGGGGACGATCTCGCGTTGCAGGCTGGCGAGCCCGGCCCGGTTCAGGCGCTTCCACTCCACGTACATGGAGGTGGCGCTGCGGGCCGCGGCGATGAGGTCCTCGGCCTGGCCGTCGGCGCCGCAGGCCGTGCACCAGGCGCGGATGTCGGTGTCGGAGGGGACGGCGTGGCCGTGTTCGATGCGGGAGGTCTTCGCCGGGTGCCAGCCGCACGCCTGGGAGAGTTGTTGGCCGGCCAGGCCCGCGTCCAGGCGGAGGTGCCGCAGCCGGGTGGCGAGGGCGGTGCGGGCGGCCTGGGCACTGGACAGGGGCGAGGTCATGTGGGCGGTCAGGGCTTGTAATCCTCGTATGGGACGGCGCGTTCCCACACCGCGGTGAACGCGGCCGCGCACAGTGCGGCGACGGTGGGGTCATCCGACATTTCGCCGCCGGCGGGGGTGCCGTTGCCGGTGAAGTGGTTCCAGCGGATGAGGCGGCCGTCGATCAGCCAGAAGTCGTTGCCGGGCAGGGCGATGTCGGAGGCGTGGCGGCGGGGCAGGTAGCGGATCTCCTCGCCCGCCGCGATGTTCACAACCGCGCCGGCGTGGCTGTACTTGGAGTAGTCCGACAGCGGCTCGGAGACGATCCGGGCCCGGCGTACGGTGACGCCGCGGGCGACGGTGCGCCGTACCAGGCCGGTCCAAAATGCCCAGTACTCGGAGTCCGGGTCGAGGTTCCGCTCTCCGGTGGCAAGCCACTGGGCGAAGCCGGCGGACTCCGCCGCGACCCCGTAGCCGTCGCGCATCTCCAGGTGGAGGGCTGAGTGCTCGGCGCCGTCCAGCAGGACGTCAAAGGCCGGCACGTCGCTCTGCGGCATCACATGCCTCCCTCAGCATCGTCACCATCCGCGCCGGAATCCGTACAACACCTTCGGTGTCAGGGATCGCACCGGTCTCCAGACACTCGTCGAGCAGCGCCTGGTCGGCCTTCCAGCCTTGGATGACCACGTCCGCTGTCGCCTCGTCGACCCACACCGTTGGGCACTGCCCGGTGTCGGAGTTGGGATCGATTCCGATGAACCGTAATGCCATAACCGCCTCCAGCATCGCTCTGCTTGCGGAAAATTGCGCTCCACCTAGTGGAGCAGGAAGCGGGTCGGACAACCAGCACACGGCCTGAACTCCTGCAGGTCCGGGACGATCTGGGAAGGTGTTGTTCGGGCAGCTCTGCAGATCGGCGGGCTGCGAGGAGGGCGCTGCCGACTGTCCGTCTCCCTTTGACCTGCCGCCCGTTGACCCACCATGGATAGCGCCCATCCCCATGCCCTCCAGTGGATAGGGGAATGTCCCAGGGACGGAGCGAGGCCCCGGCCCGCAAGGGGAGAGCTCGTCAGGCTGCAGGTGGGGGCAGGGACGGGCATGCTCCGGGGCATCGCCACCGCCCTCCACAGCTGGATGAGGAGACCTCACCTGGGCCCGCGGCGGGGAGGAACCATCGCGTGAGGCCCCGCCACCATGCGCACCGTGAGACGCGTCCTCGCCGCACGAGCCGACCAGATGGACATCCGACTCATCACCATTGCCGGGCAGCCAGGCCCTTGAGCAGGGCAAAGCTGGTAAACGGGTGGTCCTGCGGTGCCGTAAGGTGAGGTTTACCGACGCGGGGTGGAGCAGTTCGGTAGCTCGCTGGGCTCATAATCCAGAGGTCGCAGGTTCAAATCCTGTCCCCGCTACTGAAGGTTGAAGGGCCCGGATCCTCAAGGATCCGGGCCCTTTCGTCGTATCCAGCGCTTCGGCCGCGCGGCTGCCCGGGGGCCGCCGGCTGCACGGTGCGTACGCCTATCGCCAGGTGCGCAGGAGTTCGGTGATTCGGGCGGTGGCGGTGCGGGGGTCGTAGAGCTCTTGGGCGAGTGCAGTGAGCTGGTCGCGGCCGGGGTCGACGGGGATGCCGCTCGCGGTCAGGTACATCACTGCGGTCGCGCAGGCGACCGTGAGGTTGGAGCGTTCCAGCCAGCGGCAGCGGCCGAGCGTGTGGACCAGGGCTGCCGCGCGGGCGTAGGGGCCGCCGTAGACGGGCTGTTCAAGCGGCGCCTACAAAGCTGCGAGTTCTCCCGATCCTCGTACGATCAGCCGGGTGGGGACGGTGATGGTGCGGGCGCGGGAGCGGTCGCCGTCCAGGCGTGCCAGGGCGGTCTCCGCTGCCTTGCGGCCGATCTCTTCCGGGTGCTGGGCTACGACGGTCAGGGCGGGTTCGAGCGCTTCGGCGAGTGGCACGTCGTCGAAGGCGACGACGGCGATGTCTTTCCGCTTGATGCGGGCCAGTTCGGCGACCACTCCCAGCGCGACGATGTTGTTGCCGGCGAACAGAGCGGTGGGGGGATTCGTCGACTCCAGTAGACGGGAGGTGCAGACGGAGGCGCCGTGCTGGTCGTGGGCGTTGACGACCAGCGAACGGTCGTGGGGGATGCCGGCTTCCGCCAAGGCCGAGCGGTATCCGGCCAGGCGTTCACGGCGGGTGTAGAGGTTGGTGGGGAGGTCGCCGACGAAGCCGATGCGACGGTGGCCGTGGGCGATCAGGTGTGCGACACCCTCGTGTGCCCCCGCGAGGTTGGAACTGACGACGCTGTCCGTGGTCAGCCCGGCTCCCGGCCGGTCGATGAAGACGACGGGCAGCCCCGTGCTGCGCTGGCTCCGCAGGTGGGAGTGGTCGGCGCCGACGGACGGGATGACCATCAGGATACTGATACGACGGGCGAGGAACTTGTCGGTTAGTCCCCTTTCGCGTGCGGGTTCGTCCGCGGAGGACCCCATGAGCAGGGTCAGACCGCGGTCTCGCACGACGTCCTCGATGCCGCCGGCCACCGCTCCGAAGAAGGGGTTTCCGAGGTCGGGTACGACGAGCCCGATGGTCGTGTCGGGTCCTCCGACACGAATGTTCCGGGCCATGAGGTTCGGCTGGAAGCCGAGTTTGGCCACGGCGGCGAGAACCTGTTCCCTGGTCCGGGCCGAGGCAGGTCCGTCCTCGTTGAGCACCCGGGAAACCGTCTTTGCGCTGACGCCGACTTCGCGGGCGACGTCGGCCAGGGTGGGGCGGCGGTTCGCTGCCATGAAGCGGAGGTCTCCCTGTGCTCGTCGGTTCCGGCCGCGGCCTCGGCCGGAACCTGTGAGGGTCTTCGTCGGATGTCAGGTGGCCTGGACTCCTGCTGCCTTGGCGGCCTCGGAATCCGCTACGACAGTACCTCCGGTCTCATCGAGGGTCAGCGCGCCGGTCATGATGGCGACGACTTCGGCCATGCTGTAGTCGGAGGGCTTGATCACAGCAGCCCGCCGGCCCAGCCGGTGGACGTGGATCCGGTCGGCGATCTCGAAGACGTGCGGCATGTTGTGGCTGATCAGGATGACGGGCATGCCCTTGTCGCGGACCCGGCGGATCAGGTCGAGGACCTGTCCCGATTCCTTGACGCCGAGAGCGGCGGTGGGCTCGTCCATGACGACGACGCTCCGCGCCCAGGCGACGGCACGTGCGACGGCCACGGCTTGCCGCTGCCCGCCGGAGAGAGTCTCGACCGCCTGCGTGAGCGAGCGCAGTCCGATCTTGAGGTCGGCCATGTGCTCCGCGGCCTCCTGACGCATGCGCTTCTTGTCCAGCATGCGGAAGACACTGCCGAGGACGCCGGGCCGGCGCAGTTCACGTCCTAGGAACATGTTCGAGGCGATGTCCATCGAGGCGGCCACCGCCAGGTCCTGGTAGACGGTTTCGATGCCGTTGGCGCGCGCGCTCTGCGGCCCTGTGAACTGGATGAGTTCGCCGTTGAGGCGTATGTCGCCCGCGTCCGGTGCCACCGCACCGGTGAGAGCCTTGATCAGGCTGGTCTTGCCGGCTCCGTTGTCGCCGATGACCGCGAGGACCTCGCCGGGCATCAGGTCGAAGTCGGCGCCGTCGATGGCGGTGACCTGCCCGTAGCGCTTGACCAGACCGCGGGCCTGGAGAACAGGGGTGGGGGCGGTGGTGGTCATCGGGCCTTCCTCCGGGACATCTGGTCGACGGTCACCGCGAGGATGACGAGGATCCCGGTGATCAGGGTCTGGTAGATGGAGGCCACACCCATCAGTTGGAGGCCGTTGCGGAAGACACCAACGATGAGGACACCGATGAAGGTGCCCAGGACCGAACCACGCCCACCGAAGAGGCTGGTACCGCCGAGGACCACGGCGGTGATGCTGTCGAGGTTCTCGGTCTGTCCTGCCTGCGGGTCGCCCACCCCAGTGCGGGAGATAAGCAGCAGGGCGGCGAGGCCGTACAGCACGCCGGCCACGGTGTAGATGCCGATGGTCAGACGGGAAGTGCGGATGCCGTTGAGGCGTGCGCTTTCCTGGCTGTTGCCCAAGGCGTAGACATGCCGGCCCCATCCGGTGCTGCTGAGGGCGTAGGCCAGGAGCAGGAAGAGGACGATGGTGACCAGCGAGCCGTAGGTGATGTCCGTGCGGCCGAGCGGGAAGGTCTCACCCAGGGCGGTCAGCGGACCCGGCAGGCTGGTGACGGTCTGCTCTTCGGAGTAGATGTGCGTCAGGGCGAACGCCACGTTGAGCATGCCCAGCGTCACGATGAACGGCGGCAGCGGGATCTTCTGCACCAGAAGCCCGTTGAGAAGTCCGAAGCCGCCGCAGACGACCAGGCCCATGGTGATGGCGAGGAGCGGGGGCAGAGTGCCCTCGGCCGCCATCTTGGCGATCACGATGCTGCCGAAAGCCATCACGGCACCGCACGACAGGTCGATGCCAGCCGTGAGGATGATCAGGGTCTGGCCGATGGCGAGAGTGCCGACGACCATGACCTGCTGCACGATCAGCGAGAAGTTCCCGCCCGTGAGGAACTGGTCCGTCGACAGGGAGAAGACGACACAGGCGAGGAGGAGAGCGGCCAGAGGGCCGGTGGTCGGAGCGGCGAGGAGCCTGCGGGCCGGGGTCGGCGTTTTGAGCTCGGCGTACGGCGCGATAGTGGCTGTCATACGAAGTCCTTGTCGGAAAAGCAGAAGTCCTCGGGGGAGGACAGACGGGGGCGGCCGTCCCCGATCGGGGCAGGGCCGGCCACCCCGCAATCGGGTTTCACAAGCCGACTGCTCGGGAGTCGGGCGCCTCAGCCCCAGCAGTTGTCCAGGCCGTAGGCGGTGTCCTTCGACGCGACCCCCTCCTGTGGCGTGCCGGTGATCAGGCTGACGCCGGTGTCGGTGTAACCGGTCGCCTTCTTGCCGTCCTCGGCGTACTTCACGACGGCCCCGACACCTTGGGCGGCCATCGTCAACGGGTACTGCTGGGAGGTAGCGGCGATCTTGCCGTCCTTGACCGCCTGTGTCCCGGTGCAGCCGCCGTCGACGGAGACGATCAGGACGTCCCTCTCCATGCCCTTGGCCTTCAGCGCGGTGTACGCGCCGAGCGCGGCCGGCTCGTTGATGGTGTAGACGACGTTGATGTCGGGCGCCTTCTGCAGACAGTTCTCCATGGCGGTCTGGCCCTTTGCCTGGTCGCCTCCGGTGTCCTGGGAGCAGACGATCGCCGGGTCCTTCTCGCCGATGCCGAAGCCCTTGAGGAAGCCGTCGTGCCGCTGGACCCCGACGGCGACGCCCGGCGCCAGGTCGAGGGTGGCGATCTTGGCCGCCTTGCCCTTCATCGAGGCCTTGGCGTAGGCGCCGATCAACTCCCCGGCCCGGAAGTTGTCGGTGGCGAAGAGGGCGTCGACCGCGCGCTGGGGGTCGGTCGGGGAGTCCAGGGCGATGACCAGAATCCCCTTGGCGCGGGCCTTGTCCAGGGCAGGCACGATGGCCTTGGAGTCGCTGGGAGTGATCAGGATGCCCTTCACCCCTGCGGCGACCATGTTCTCGATCGCGGTGACCTGCCCGGCGTTGTCCCCGTCGAACTTGCCGGCCGAGGTGATCAGTTGTGCACCGCTGTCCTTGGCGGCCTTCTCCGCACCCTCCTTCATCTTCACGAAGAACGGGTTGGTATCGGTCTTCGTGATCAGACCGACCTTGACGCTGCCCGATCCGTCGCCCGTGGAACCGGATCCGCAGGCCGTCAGGGTAAGAGCCGCGATGCCCAGGCACGCGGCGGATCTGATCAGGGAGGGGGTCGGGCGGATGGTGCGAGGCATGTACGGCTCCTGCGGATCGCGTGCGGCTGGCCGGCATCGAAGCATGCCGTCCCGTGATGTCATCGTTGACTTATGTCATCGTTGACACTGCTTGCCGAGGATGATGGACTCCGTCTGCCCGACACGTCAATGCCTTACCGCTGTTACAGATCGGCAACGTTCCCGGTCGTCGTTCGCCCGGAGAAGCAACGCCCGCGGCGCGGCGTACTCGGTTTGCCCGTCCGTTCGTCAGAGAAGAGCAGTCCATGAGTTCGCGTCAGATCACTGTCTTGGGCGAATGCGTCGCGGACGCGTTCGTCCGGCCCGCAAGCGCTCCGAATGAGCTCGACCTGCATGTTCTGCCGGGTGGTGGACCGGCGAACACGGCCGTGGCCCTGGCTCGTCTGGGCACTCCCTCCCGCTTCCTCGCGCGGCTGTCCCAGGATGTGTTCGGCCGGCTGTTCCGGGCCCACTTGGAGGCTTCAGGGGTAGACCTGTCGCACGCCGTCGTGGCTTCGGAGCCGAGCACGTTGGCGGTGGCGGAGCTGGACGCTCAGGGCCAGGCCGCGTATTCGTTCCACGCGCAGAGCACGGCCGACTGGCAGTGGTCGAGCGCCGAACTGGCCGGTGTGGACCTGTCCTCCACCGCATGCCTGCACACGGGCTCGCTCGCCCTGATCCGGGATCCCGGGGCGGCAACGGTAGAGGAGTTCCTTGAAACGGCCTCGTCCCAAGCCACCATCAGCATCGACCCCAATGTCCGGCCGCTGCTGGTGCATCTGGAGACCTACCGCGCGAAACTGCGGCACTGGTGCGACCTCGCGGACATACTGCGGCTGAGCGAGGAAGACCTCAGGCTCCTCCTGCCGGAAACACCCCTCGCGCAGGCATGCGATGTCTGGCACGCCGCCGGCGCACCGCTCGTCGTGGTCACGCGTGGCGCAGATGGCGCTCTTGCCTCGCTGAACGGCGAGCGGATGCACGTGCCCGCCGTGACGACACGGGTCGTCGACACGGTCGGGGCCGGTGACTCCTTCACGGCGGGTCTGCTGCACCACCTGGGCGCACGTGGCCTCCTGGGGGGCCGACTGGCAGGTCTCCGCCTGGACGAGGTGGCGGAAGCCTGCCTGTTCGCCGCCCACGTCGCGGCTCTGACCTGCTCCGTCGCCGGTCCGAACCCTCCCTGGCGGAGTCAGCTGCCGGAGTGCACATCCCAGATCAACGTGTGACTGGTCCAGCCGGGGAAAGCCGTCCCAGCCGTTGACGCGTCGGCCGAGATACGTCCATCATCGCCCCACCCGGTGTCATCGCTGACATAAGTCAGCGATGACACTCATGGCCGACGCGGTGCCACTGCGTCGGCAGGGCCGACATGTCCTGGGGACACGCGGTGAGCACCGACCTCATGCACTGGAATGAGCTGCTGCTCTCCCTGTCCCACGACGACACAGAGATGGTGTTCTCCGGTAGAGCGGTCATCGACTGAAACAACACCACCGGCTTCGGCACGAAGCAGAACCCGCCAATGGTGGCGATCTACACCAGCTACCACAAAGCCACCGGCACGCAGGCTCAGTCGCTCGCCTACAGCAACGACCGTGGACGTACGTTCACCAAGTACGACGGCAACCCCGTCATCGACATCGGCTCCAAAGAGTTTCGCGACCCCAAGGTCCAGTGGTACGAGCCGACCAAGAGCTGGCTGATGACGGTGAGGTCGGCGTCCAGGTGCGGCCACCGGTAGCGGTCCTCGTGCAGCCGGACCGGGGTGCCGTGCGCGCGCAGCAGCGGAGCGAACCGGCTCACCAGGTCGAATAGTTCTGCGGGCATGGGCTGGCGGGTCAGCCCACCGCAGCCGACCGTGCGGTGCGAGTATCCGGCGGCGTACCGGCGCAGCCAGTCGCCGAGGCCGTCCTCCGGGGTGATCCGCCCGGCCGCGGCCGCGTCCGCGGCACCGCACGCGATGAGCAGCCGCAGCCAGGCAGCCGCGTCGTTCTTCGACTCGGGAAACAGGTCGAGGAGGGCCGTGGCCTGCTCGTCGGTGGGCGGGTGGTCGCCGAGCGGGCCGGCTGCCGCGTCGAGCAGCCGGTCGGGTAGGGCCTTGCCGCGGGCCGCGGCCAGCACCCCGCCCAGCACCCGGGCCTCCTCCTCGCTGCCGAGCCCGGCCGCACGGGCCGAGTCCCGGACCCGGCGGGCCAGATCGGCGGGAAGCTCGCCGGGGGACGCCGCCCAGGCGCTCAGCAGGCGGACGAACTCCTGGTGCGCGTCAACCGGTTCGAGGACACCGGCCAACCAGACCGCCGCACCGCTGAGCTCACTGGCGGGCAGGGCGCCGAACCGGGCGAACAGCAGTAGATTCGCCCGCCGCCAGTCGGGATCGACCGGCAGAGCGTGGGTGCGCTCGGCGGCGCGCGCCTGCGCGTAGGCGCGGACTGCGGAGCGGCGGTGCGTCTCCAGCATCCAATGACCGATGGTGTCCCAGAACCAGGGCAGGTGGGCGGCCGGCAGGCCCCGGGCCAGGCGCTCCGCGTCGTCCACGAACCGGCCGGGCCTCTCCCAGGCCCGGTGCCGGCTGCTGCCCGCCCGTTCCAGCGTGTCGCGGGCGTCGGTTTCGATGCCCGGCCCCTGAGTACGTGCCCAGTCGGCGTACGTCTCGGAGATTCGGTGATTGGCTGGGAGTGGGACGGGAGTTCCGGTGTTGCTGGTCATACGTGTGATCTTGCCAGGCGGTTCTGACAGGGGCTGTTTACGAGTACCTCTGATCAGGCATGCGCGTCTCGCGATCGTGCCATGCCCCCACCGCCGAGCCGGTATTGAACACGTTCAAATCATCTGGCAGGATGGCCGTCGAGAACCCCGCCCCACCGGCGGGGAACGCGGATACCGTCCGGAGGTCAGTGCACCGTGCTCATCGCCCTTCTTGTCTTCCTGATCCTGGGTGCAATCGTGACCCTCCTCCCGGGCGCCGTTATGGGATACGGCTGCGTAGCGGTGAGCGGCAGCATGTCGCTCAGGGCCAGGATCGCGCTGCTGCTGTTCACGGCCGGGGCCACGGCGGCGACGTGGCTGATGCTCTCGCACGCGTGGGGGCTGGAAGCCGCAATCCTGTCGTTCGCCGCGACGGCCGCCTCGGGAGCCCTTTTCCTCACGATCGACATCTCCAAGCGTCGCGCTCCCCGCCGACCGCACCCGGCATGGCAGGTCCGCAACTGAGCCTGGGCCGGTAGGCGGGGTCCACTCGGGCGGTCCGGCGCCCCCGCAGCAGCACTCGCCTACGCGGCTCCGACGTGTTCCGGTCGGCCGCCGCGTGCTGTCGGCCGTCATGGCGCGGGCGGCGCCGGCGCCCCTCAGGATGTTGGCCAGCGTGACCACGCCTGCTCCGACGAGCACCGCGACGCCGGTTGGCCCGGCCGGGGACGACGGTGGGGCGACGGCGTCCGCGCAGGGCGTTCAGAGCGGCGGCGACCGCCGGGGCCGAGTTCGGTCATGAGGGCCCGCAGGTGCGGCTCGGTGCGGGCAACCGCGGTCACGGTGCGACCCTCGGCGGCCAGTGCCGGCGCGAGGCCGCGCCCGATGCCTTCTGTGGCGCCGGTGATCAGGGCGGTCATTTCTCCGCCTTGGGGGCCGTGGCGGGCGAGTAGAGGAAGGAGAAGCGCTCCATCACGTTCTGGCGCTGCGTGTTGTGGAAGGCGGCGATGTGCCAGGCGCCGTCGGTGTCGCGGACCAGGGTGTACGTCTGGACCTTGGACAGGTCGGCGACACCGGGCTTGCCGCCGGTGTAGTCGTCGCCGCGGCCGGTCACGACGGCCGCGTCCTTCCCGAGGAAGCGCAGGTCGAGGTAACTCGCGGCGAGCTTGGTGCCCTTGACGAAGTCCTTGAAGAGGGCGCGGTGCCCTTCGGTGATGTCGGCGCGGCCCTCGTAGTGGCTGCCGACGTACGTGGTGTAGGTGCCGTCCTCGGTGAACTGGCGGCCGTACGCCTCCGCGTCGCCGCGGGCCCAGGCGTCGATGAGGGCGTCGAGGGTGGCACAGATGGCTTCGCCGTCGGCGGTGTTCGCGTCCGCCGGGATGACGTCGGCGCAGTTCTCCTTGCCGGTGCGCCGTATGCCGGAGGTGGTGTCGAGGTAGAGGTACGCGACGGCGGCGCCGAGCGCGAGGACGGCGGCGGTGGCGAGGGCGGCACGCTTGACGGTCTTCCTGTTCACGGGAATGCCTCTCGGTCGACGGAACGGTCGGATGACGGCAGCCGCCACGTTGACTACACTGGCGCAACAACTGCACACATGCATTATCTGCACACGTGCAGATAAAGGGGAAGGGTGACGGGATGACGGAGCAGGAGCAGGACGACCGGCGGACGGTCTTCCGGGAGTACGTCGATGCCGTGGGGCTGCACGGCATGGCGGGTGCGGAGGCCGCGGGCCTCCAGGCGTCCGAGTGGTACGCCCTGAGCCGCATCACCCTGGCGGGCGGGCTCACCTCGGGCGAACTCGCGGCCGGGACCGGACTCACCACCGGGGCGACGACACGGCTGATCGACCGGCTGGAGCGCGCGGGATACGTACGCCGCACCGCGGACCCGGCCGACCGGCGCAAGGTCGTGGTCGAGGCGGTACCGGACGCGCTGGCGGGCGTCGAGGCGGCGGTGGGCCCGGCCCGCAAGCGGATCGGCGAGGTACTCGCCCGCTACACGCCGGACCAACTGGACCTGCTCTTCGACTACTTCTCCCGCGCGGCCCCCGCGTTCCGCGAGGCGACGGAGGAGATCCGCGCGGCGACACAGGAGCGCAAGGGCCGCCGATAGGGACGGTGCGGCCGGCGGGCCGTCGGCCGGGCTGCGAAGGGGCGCGCAAGCCTCGGACCGGCGTTCTCTCGCACGACCAGAAGGCGGCAACCAGAACGAGCCGGCCCGGGCGAATCCCAGGAACACCGCCACAGAGAAGCGACTCCTCGACATCCTCGCCAAGGGAGGTCTATCCCGAAGGCCCGCGGCGGCCGCGCCGGCTGCCGTGCAACCGCCTGATCAGCGCGGGGTCGACGGCAGCTGGGTGCCCTCACGGAGGCAACGTGGGTATCGGGCTCACTGACTAGGTGACGGTTCTGCCGTCCTGCATAGCTCTGCTTGCGGGCAATGACGGCGATTGGAGAACGACTGATCGCCTCCCACGATCGACGCACCGAGCAGTCCGCTACCCCAGGCGGATGGTTCGTCAGCCGCCACTGCAAGATTGCGCTCGGCAGCGGCATCCAGCTGCATGGACCCGCACTGGTGCAAGGGGAAGCCTGAATCCAGTTGCATGAGGTCCGTGCTCGGCAGCGATACTCCGGGTCATGAGCAGAATCGCTGAGGTTATCGTGCTGGCCCAGAACGCGGACGAGGTGATGGAAGCTCTGACGCTGCCCGACCCCACCCGTACCTGGCGGGCGCGCTTCGCCGAGATGAACCCGAATCGCTGGGGTTTCGGCTGGGGTGCGGAGTTCGAGCGCATGGGCGGCAGGTCTGGGTTGCTCAAGCACCTGGAGTCGTTGCCGTGGCCTCGTCCGGAGACGGTACAGGTACTGATCCACGACGAGGAGGACGACTGCTTCGGCCTCTGGATGATCCACGATGGCAGGCTGGTGGAAATACCCCTTCCACGTACCCGACGGGCCTGGTGGTCCGGACCGCCCGAGGAGGGCTACGCTCCCGACCCCGGCATCCTGAGCCGGACGGACTGCAGGCCCATCGACTGGCCGGAGGAGATCGAAGGCGGTGACCAGTCCCGCCCGCCAGCCTGGTGAGGTGAGCACGTGCGAAGCCGGATGACCAGGTCCGTTCTAGCAAGCCGGTCCTTCTCCACCTCGTCGACAACGAGGCTCCAGCGGCGCTTCGTCGCGGTCCACTCGGCGCCATACGGGCACAGCGCGTCCGCGGAAGGGAGCTACTCCGCCGGATCCTGATCAGCCTTCTGCCTGTTCGAACGGGCCGTCACCCCAACCAGGGAGGTCGGCTGACCCTGGTCGTTCGTGTACGCCTCCCGCCGCGCCGCCGTCCAGGATGAAGGGCCAACTGGCGGGGAGCGTCATTCGGAGCGTATTCCTGCCTGCGACCGGCGGTTGAAAGGTTCGAGCTGGCAGTCTGTCGGTGTGGTCGGGGCTGGCAACGGTGTGCGTTGCCGCGGGCGGCAACGGGCATCAGGAGTGGTAAGCGGCCTCATCCTGCCTCAGGTAACCGCCCGGAGGGCAACCGTCGTCCGGGTCCTGCGTGGGACACATGCTGGGGTCCTCTGCATCGCCGTAGAGGTAGACCCACACCGTGCACGTCGGATCCTCGGTGAAGGACAGCTCAAGGTCATGGCCACGCGTGGCGGTCTCGTCGGGGACGGCACCCCCACGGCCTGCAGCGCGGGCGTAGAACGCCCAGCGCCCAGTGGACAGTGTCTCGGGATTGCCGCAACCCAGCGCCTCAACCTTGTCGAAACCCGTTCCGGTGAAGGTGTGTTCCTTCGAGAAGGTCAGGGACGTCCCGGCAGAGCTGGTCCATGTCCCTACCAGGTCGTCCTGCGGAATCTCCGCAGAGTGGATCGCTGCGGCATACCCACAGGACGCAGTGAGCACCACCCCGGTCACCGCGAGAACGATCGCCCGCCATCCGCGCATGTTCACAGACCTCTCCCGGAGGTTGGATGTCCGGCCCTGCGACCGCACACCTTTATTTGAACATGCTCAAAACTAGCGGCTTCCCTCGGGGCCGCACAACCGACACCTCACAGAGAGGACCCCTCGGTCAGCACTCGCCTTCGTCGTAGACCTCATCTCTGTGAAGTAGCCCCTGCAGGGGGGATACGTTCGGTTGTACGGACGCGGCCCGGGCCACCGGGCCGCATCCGCGCCCTTGTCACCCCACGCCACTGCGACGGCGGCTCGGGACAGGGCCGGGCCCCTAGCGGGCGGCCGGCTCGTAGACGACCGTGATGGTGGGACAGTCCTCGGCGAGCCCGAGCAGGGCCTGGCGCTCGGCCTCGTCGGCGGCCACTTCGCCCCACCCTCCGGGGTGGGGCGAGCCAAGGCTGGTCCCTCTTCAGAGCGTCCGAGAGGAGTGCCGGCACTCAGAACCTGCCGAGGGCGACGAAGATGCAGGCAGCCAGGAGGAGCATGTTCGCACCGAAGACCTGCTTGTACTCCCTGAGGCTCCAGTGCGCGACTGCGGCACCGATCATGACCGCGCCGAGGCCGACGGCAGCCAGCGGGGTGAGGACTGGGGCTATACCGGTCAGTTGGGGAGCGATGAGCCCGAGTGCCGCCACGATCTCCAGTGCCGCGACCACACGGATCACCGACAGGGGGAAGGGCGCGACGCCGGTCTGGCCCGTGGCAATCATCTTCTCCTTCGCCTGCGTCGACTTCAGAAATCCTGATCCCATGAAGACGGCGGCAAGCAGGCCCTGCGCGGTCCACAATGCGATGTTCATTGAGCCACTCCGATTCATCTGTGTTGGTCGATCGGCTGTTCTGCCACCGCTCAGGAAGCGGGCTGCTGGAGGAACCCCTCGGCCAGGTCCACGAAGGCAGCCACCAAGCGGTCCTCGTCGAGGCCGCTGGGATGGGTGTCGAACACGTCCCGCAGCAGCCAGAAGTGCGAGACGGCCCCCACGAGCACCACGGCGAGCGCGTCCCAGTCCCGTTCCCCCGGGCCGGCCTGCATCCTCAGCCACTGCGCCACCGCAGCGTGGATGCGGCGCATCTCGCCCTCGCGGACCTCTTCCAGCAGCGCCGGAAAGGCTGCCAGGTCACGCACCACGATCCGGTTGAGGTCGCGCTCCTCACCCAGACGCCGCAGGCCGGCACGAGCCAGTGTCGCCAGACGGTCGCGCAACGGCAGCGCGCCAACGGCCTGCATGTCACCCAGCAGTTCGAGCAGCCCGGCATTCTCGGCGACCTTCGAGCGCACACCCTCGGCCAGCAGCTCCTCCTTCGAGCGGAAATGCCGATAGAGGGCTCCGGACCCAGGCGAGAGCCCGGCGGCCCGCTCGATCTCGGCGACGGTCGTCTTCGCGTAGCCCTGCTCGCCGAAGAGCCGCATGGCCTCCTCCACCACCCGTGAACGACTGTCCACGCCCCACCTCCTGCAAGTAAGTACTTACTTATGATCATAGGCGAGAACTGCAGCGCACGCAAAGAGCGGGACTGACGACATTTTCCGTAGCCGGAGATCATCGCGCAGCGGGCGCCATCCCGGGGTCACCGCTGTCGGGGATCGGCATGGTCTTGCCGGCGGCGGGCTCGGGGCCGGATTCCTCCCTGCCGCCCAGTCGTTGCGCTTTCCGCACCCTGGCCCGCGGGCGGCTGACGTCACATGACGGCCTGTTGACGCCACTCGCCCGGCTGGTTCTGTAACGGGTTTCGAGAATGTCGGTACTCGATGGCGAGAACGCACTCTTCCTCGGGGAAGCGGATACCTGCCTCATGACCGGGGTTGTGCTCAACACGACGTACACCGAGCAGGATCCGGCCTGGACCCGGGGTCAGGGCGAGGCGGCAAGCGTGACGCGGTGGAAGTATTCGTCGTACTCGCAGCCGGCGTCCGGTTCGCCGGCGGTCGGACACATCGCGGGATCTTCCGCCTCGCCGAAGAGGAAGACGGGAATTCTGCAGTCGGTACCGGAGAACGTGAGCTGCAGGTAGGCACCGCGGTCCACCGGCTCGTCCACCACCGAACCGAAGCGCCAGCTGCCGGAGGACAGGTCCGACCGGTCGCTGCAGCGCTCTGCCGCTGACAACCCGGCAACTCCGTCGCTGATGAAACTTCCGTTCGCGTGGAAGGTCAAGACCGTCCCCTCCCTGCTGCGCCACTCCCCTGCCAGCTGGTCGGCCGAAAGCGCCACGGCGTGGTACGCCGCAGCATTGCAGGCAACCGTCACCGCGCCGACAGCCACCAGCAGCCCGGCACGCCGCCATCCCATGCGTCCCACAGCAACTCCACCCCCGCAGACAGGCCCGCATCCACGGGCTCAACACATATTTGAACACGCTCAAATATGTGGCTTGCGCCCGGGCCCCTGCCGTGCCGACCGATATCCGGCCCACATCGCCCCGCCCGCCACCCGCGAACGCGTGACCAGACCGCTGCTTCCGGGCTGCCATCGCGCGATACGAGCAGACCCCCTGTTCCTACTTCTCGGTTCTGGCACAGATCCTGGGGAGTTGCAGCGGAGCGTCACCTCGATGTTCGATTGTGAGGGACAGGCTCGGGTGAGCCGGCGTACGCCTTGTCGCTGCACAGCGGAAATTGACGCTCCCTCAGGTGCTTGTCGGTCGATGCCGTGGTCGGCGGTGGACGGTGATCGTGCTGGTCATGCAGACCAATGCACCGTTTTGGGACTCGCTGGTGTCCGACAGGATCGACGAAATGGATATCGAGGCGGTTACAGCCGCTTTCGGCACGGTCGAGGTGGCGGCGAGAGGCCGCGCGACCGGTGCGGAACGTCCGGACTGTGGCCGCTTTTCGGACCGAGTCCACGACCGATACCAGCGCAGGCTGAAGGACCTTCCACTCGCTGAGCAGGTCCTCGTGATCAGGCTGACGGTCCGGCGCTTCATCTGCGGGTCGGCGCACTGCCCGCGCCGGACGTTCGCCGAGCCGTTCTCCCGGCTGGCCGCCCCGCACGCACGGTTCACCACGCGGCTCAACCACGCCCTGGAGCGAGTAGGGCTCGCGCTGGCCGGCAAGCAGGCGCCCGGCTGGCCGCCCAGCTGGGCTTCGGTGCGGGACGGATGACCTTGTTACGCAGGGTCATGGCATTGCCCGATCCGCGGTTCAGCACGCCGCGTCTGCTGGGTGTGGACGACTTCGCGATCCGCCGAGGCCAGACCTACTCCACCGTGCTGACCAGCGTCGAAGACCACCGGGTGGTCGATGTGCTCCCGACGCGTGAAGCCGGGCCGCTGGCCGCCTGGCTAGACCGCCATCCTGGCGTGGAGAATCTGCCGGGACCGGGCGGGCGCCTACGCCGAGGGGGCCCGCCGCGATGCTCCGGAAGCTCTGCAGGTCGCCGACCGGTTCCATCTGTGGCAGGGCCTCGGCCGAGCCGTGGAGACCTGCGTCGCCGCCCACCGCATTGCCTGCGCAATCCTTCGCCCGCCAGCATGCTGCCGGAGGCCCCGGAGGGACTTCCGGTCGGCCGCAGGACGACTCGGAGCCCGTCGGCCGGCGGGCCGAGCGGAAGAAGGCAGCACACGCCTTGGTCCACGAGATGCTTGCCCAAGGCCATTCGCGCCGGGCGATCGCCCGGCACCTGGGCTGGGGCCTCAACACCGTGCTCCGGTACGCGAACGCCGCACGCCGGCAGGACACCATCCGCGGCAACCGGCCCAGACCCTACAAGCCCTACCTGGAACGACGATTCGCCGAGGGATGCACCAGCGTCACCCGACTGCACAGCGAGCTGGTCGTCGAGCAAGCTCCGCGGCTTCGGCGAGTTCCTCAGCGGCCGCCTCGGCTCCACACTTCCCACCTGGATCGACGCTGTCGATGCCAGCCAGTTACCCGGCCTCACCGGCTTCGCACTCCACCTGCTCCGAGATCTCGACGCCGTGACAGCTGGGCTCACTCTGGACGGGAGCTCCGGCAGCATCGAGGGGCGCCGTGAACCGCATCAAGAAGATCAAGCGGCAGCTCTACGGTCGGGCCGGATTCGAACTACTCCGCAAGATGATCCTGCTCCAGTGACCCGCTCAGTCCAGGGCCCCCTGCTGCGGGGGCAGCAGTCCGTCGGTACCCACGACGAGCGAGATGGGTGCCTGCCGGGCAGCGAGTCGGTTCTGGCAGGCTGACCAAGTGAGCGGCAATGTAGAGGCGTCCGGCGACCGGTTTCGAGATCGACGCGAACGCAAGTACGGATATGACTTCCTCGATGAGGTTCTGGTGCACTGTCCTCGGTGTGATGGGTGCGCCACTGTCACGCCCCACCCCGAGATCCCGGCAGATCAGAAGGCTGCCGGCTACGGGAGCCTGGATCTCCATCGGCGGCTGCGGTGCACGGGGTGCGGCTTCTTCAAGGATCGGAAGGTCGACTCTGCTGTTGTGGGCAGCCCTGTCGATCCTTACTTCCAGCGACCGGTGTGGTTGCAGACGAGCTGCTGTGGACACGTCCTGTGGGCCTATAACGTGCGTCATCTCGATCTGCTGGAGGCCTACGTGGGGGCCAAGCTTCGTGAGCGCGGAGAGCTTGTGCCTTGGGCCCCGATGAGTGTGGTTGAGCGGCTTCCCACCTGGTTGAAAGTCGCGAAGAACCGGACCGAGGTTTTGCGGACGATCAGGCGCTTGCGTTCCGCACTGCCTGCTGGTGGGTGATCGGACGCGCGGTGGTCACAGCTCAGGCACGGCCGACGGGCGTCCATCCGGTCAGTATGCAGGGGCCAGTCTCACCCGTTCGATGACGAGTCAGCGCACGTGAAGCGGTCTGGACACCCTCCGTGACCGCTCCCCAAGATCTGTGCCAGAACCCAACGAACACCTACGAAGCCACCCGGCCCAGCGCAAGGCCCGCCTCGAGTACGAGAACCGCGTCAACGCACTCCCGGCTGCCAGGCCTGCGTTGACGATGTTCCTCGCCCCCCGAGTGCCCGGTTCGTGCACCGTGACCTCGTAATCGCTCGCCTCCAGGTGGCGCAGGGCGTCGGTCCGGATGAGCGCGGAGCGCACGACATGGTCGTCGGCTGCGGGGATGCGCCGGAGCACCCAGACGTCGGCCATGGTTCCCTCCGAGGGATCGATGTCTGAGCTGTCCACGGTCACAGACCGATGCATTCGGTGGCGGCGTCTTCCCACTTCTCGCCGTCGTCGACGCAGCCCCAGAACACCACGCTCGGCGTTCCGGTGAAAGCAGGTCGGCAGGGGTGTCGATCAACGCCCTGCTGCCTGGAGCACAGAGAATCGAGGTGATCAGAGGCCGGCGAGCCACCGGGTCGCCCCTCGATAAGCCAACCAGTCAGCGCTCATCGAATCCATCGCTGATCAGCTTGGCAGCCGTCAAACGGCCAGAGATGCGCTGGAGGCCCGTCGTGGAGGAACGGCAGGAAGATCTGTGTAGATACGAACTGGCCTACGCCGCTGCCATCGCCAGGCTGGCGCAGCAGGACGGAACCCTTGGAAACCTGAGAAACCGTGCGACTGGTCTCCTTACCGTGGCCGCACTCGTTGCTTCGTTCTCATCCGCCATCGGCCTCGTCAGTGAGAAGAAGCCCATTCATGAAGGTTTCGGGTGGGAATTGATGCTGGCCCTTGTTGCAATCGGCGTGTGTGCCATGGCCGTCCTCTGGCCCTGCAGCAAGTGGAAGTTCGGCCCTAGCCCGGGCGGGATCCTCAAGCAAGATGGCGATGAGAAGAAGATTCGCGAGGCTGTGACGAACAGCCTTGTGCGGGCCATCGGCTCGAACGAGAGCCAAATCACGCGGCGCGCGTTGTGGTACCGCTGGGGAGCTGCGCTCCTCCTTCTTGAAGCAATTCTCGTGGTTGCGGCCACTCTCGTTGAAAAGTGACACAGACCGAGGAGACCGGCGCAATGGGAAATGGCGACGACGACCTGGTGAGCACGGGGACTAACCTTCAGCCGACGGACAGAGCACCGGCAGCCACCATCCCCCCATTCATCAAGGAATCGGCCGAACGGGTCCGCGAGCACCTGGCCACCGCCTTGACGATCCCGACCTTGCTGCAGGGGGTGGGCACCCTGACCCTGGACGAACGCCGGCTCCTCGTCGACCAGGCACTCGTCCTGTTCGAGCAGAACTACGTCCACCTGCCCCTGAAAACCGCGATGTATACAGTGAACCCGGTGCAGAGCCTGCGCGTGCTGCGCAGACGACTGGAACGGCAGACCCCGCAGACCATGCCCCAGGAGTGGATCTTCCACGCCGAGCTGTCCGAGATCTTCCACTCCGTCCGGGACCTGCACACCAACTACCTGCTCCCCTATCCATTCACAGGCAAGATCGCCTTCCTCCCGTTCCAGATCGAGGAGTGCACCGGTGGGCGGGGCTCCCAGTACCTGGTGACCCACGTCATCCCCGGCTTCTCCGCACCAGGCTTCGAGCCCGGCGTGGTGGTCACCCACTGGAACGGCATCCCCATCGCCACCGCCGTCGACCTCAACGCCGCCCTCTACGCCGCCAGCAACACTGCCGCCCGGCACAGCCGCGGCGTGCAGTCGCTCACCGTGCGCCCACTCAAGATCCACCTGCCTCCGTTCGAGGAGTGGGTGACCGTCAGCTATATCGATGCCGACGGCAGTTGGCGGGAATTGCGCGAGAGCTGGCAGATCGTAGACAACCTGCCAGCCTCTGTCGACGCGGACGCGGTCAGCACCACCGCACTGTGCCAGGGCATCGACCTCGAGGCGGACGAGACCAGCCGGGCTAAGGTGCTGTTGTTCGCGCCGAGGGTGGTCGCCCAGGAACAGGCCGTCCAGGCCGACGAGCCCGCCCCCTGGCTGCGTGAGGGCGAGGTCGCCACCACGATGCCCAAGGTGTTCAAGGCTCAAGGAGTGGCGACCCCCTCGGGTACCTTCGGCCACGTCCGGATCTTCACCTTCGACGTCAATGACCCGGCGGCGTTCGTCCAGGAATTCGTGCGGCTCATCGGCCAGCTCCCGGAGAACGGGCTCATCGTGGACGTCCGCGACAACGGCGGCGGCCACATCCACGCCGCCGAGTTCGCCCTACAGGTCCTGACCCCCGCCGGATCGTCCCCGAGCCGACGCAGTTCCTCAACACCCCGCTCAACCTGCGCATCTGCCGCCAACACCAGGGAAACAACTTCATCGACCTCGGAGCCTGGGTTCCGTCAATGGAACAGGTCGCCGAGATTGGCGCGACCTTCTCCAACGCCTTCCCCCTCACCCCCGAGGACGGCGCCAACGCCGTCGGGCAGCAGTACTTCGGACCCGTCGTCCTCATCACCAACGCGCGCTGCTACTCCGCGACCGAAATCTTCGCCGCGGGATTCCAGGACCATCAGATCGGCCCAGTGCTCGGGACCGACGACAACACCGGCGCCGGCGGCGCCAACGTCTGGACCCACGAACTGCTCAGCGCGCTGGCACAAGGAACACCAGGGTCGCCGTACGCGACACTGCCCAATGGGGCGGGCATGCGCGTATCGATCCGCCGGACGCTGCGCGTCGGCGCGCTGTCGGGCACTCTGGTGGAGGACCTGGGCGTCATCCCCGACGAACGCCACCGCATGACCCGCAGGGACCTGCTGGAGGACAACGCCGACCTGCTGGCCCGGGCCGGTGAGCTCCTCAGGACCCGAACCGTGCACATCGTCACCATCACGGACGCCTCCCACCGGGACGATGCTCTGCAGCTCAAGCTGAAGGCGACCAACGTGGACCGGGTGGACATCTACGTCGACCAGCGGCCGCGCACCACGGTGGACCTTGCCAACGGCCAGGTCGACGTCACAGTGCCAGGCACAGCATCCGCGCAGTCGGTACGGGTGGACGGATTCTTCGAAAGGAAGCTCGTCGCGAGCCGAACAGCACAGCTCTGATGACGCTTCTTGAAACTCTTTTCCACCCCCTGCTCAGGGGGTGGAAAGACCTGCTCATGCTGATTCCCTAGCCGCACCAGGCCGAGTCGAGGCGGAACCACGCAGCTCTGACGTCCCCTGACAACGAGCTGCACCTTCGGGAACCCAATGCCCCCATGCCCCCCTCGCAGATCTCCCGGAAGATCAGAACTGCACCGAGGGCCGCTTCGGCCGGAACGAAGAGCTCCCTCGGGCCGTCTCGCGTACGGGCAGTCCGGACTCTGCAAGCAGCGCACGCACCCGAGCGATGTCAGGGACGGCAACTGTGCAGGTCCCCCGCAAGGGCATCGAGTCCTCACAACGGCTCGGCCGTCACCGTTGGGTGGTTGAGAAGACCGTGTCCTGGCTCGCCGGTTGCCGACGTCTGCACCGCCGCTACGACGCAAGGCCGATCACTTCCTTGCCTTCGTCGGCATAGCCGCAACACTCATCTGCCACCGCCGCCTCAGCAAGTAGAACGAGATCCCGCCAGGATGGTCAGAGCCTGAGTCGGTTCTGCTGAGGATCGAAGCAGACCAGCCCCATCGAGGCCGCAAGGGCTGCGGCGTAGGACGATGCCTCCTCGGCCATGTCCCAACGCATCGCGAAGTAGATGAGCGGCCCGCGGCCCTCGCCGATCAGCGGGCAGGCCGCCCAGGGCGAGGATTCCTCGACGTCCTCGGTGATGTCACACCACCGCTCAAGGAGCGCGGCGACGTAGGCCGCGATGCGCTCGGTCGGAGCGTGTTCCATCTCCGTGTCGAGGTATCGGTCGTAGAGGTTCGTAAGGACGCGGCCGGCGGACCTGTCATCCGTCGGCTGCTCGCCTTCCCAGACAGCCAGGTCATAACTCATGCGGGGAGGCTCTCACGCCCCACTGACAGTCATCTGAGCTGGTCGACAGCACTCGACAATACCAAAATAAACGACGCCTAAGAGGTCGTTTTCGTCTGTACTGCCCATATACGAGCTGATTCTCGGGGCGTGCGATGGCGGTGCGGAAGAGGTGGCAGGTGTGGCTTGGGCCTGTGGGTCGGGTGGGGTGACGGGTGGGGCGGGATGTGGCTTGCGCCTGTCTCATCCCAGGATGCCTGGCCTTCAAGGCTGTGTGCTTCCGCCGTCATTGCCATACGCCTGGGCGCACTCGGTCCGCGGCGATACGCCAGAAGCATGTCGACGCGACGTCCATATCCGAGTGATCTGTCCGATGCCCGCTGGGAGTTGATCGAGCCGGTGCTCTCGGCCTGGCGTCTCGAGCGCCGCGGCAGGGCCCTGGATATCGGTCGGCCGCCTGAGCACGACCTGCGCGACATTATGGACGCGATCTTGTACGTGGACCGGACCGGAGTTCAGTGGCGCTACCTGCCGCATGACTTCCCGCACTGGAACACGGTCTACGGGTACTTCGCCAAATGGGCCGACGAGGGCGTGTTCGCCCAGCTCAACGGCCTGCTCAGGCAGCTCCTGCGGGAGAAGGAGGGACGCGATGCCGAGCCGTCGGCCTGCGTGATCGACGCCCAGAGTGTCAAGACCTCCACCAGCGTTCATGCCTCCGGCCAGGGCATCGACGCCGGCAAGAAGATCGTCGGCCGCAAGCGGAGTATCGTCACCGACACACTCGGCCTTCTCCTCGCGGTGCTGGTCACCGCGGCGAGCGTGCAGGACTCGGTCGCCGGCACCCGGCTCCTGGACCAGGTCGCCGCCGAACATCCCCGCGTCCGCAAGGTCTGGGTCGACGGCGGCTATCGCCAGCACCTCGTCGAGCACGCAGCCGCCCTCGGTATCGACATGGAAATCACCGCCCGCAAGCCTGGGACCAGGGGCTTCACCCCGATCCCGAAACGGTGGGCGGTCGAGCGGACCTACGGCTGGCTCATGCTCCACCGCCGCCTGGCCCGCGACTACGAGACCCTGCCCGCCCGCTCCGAAGCCGTGATCCACGTTGCTATGGCCGACCTCATGGCCCGCCGTATCACCAGCGAGAACACCATCTCCTGGCGCGACCCGAAGAAGCCCACCAAACAGACCATCCCGGGATGAAACATCGGACGAAAACGACCTCTGAATCCTGTCAGCACGTGGCAGGCAACGCCTTCGCTGGTGTAGCCGTGGTTCGCCACCGCTTGGTCCCGGTGGGTGATCGAGCGGACCGTGTCCTGGCTGACCGGATACCGCCGGCTCAACACCGCTACGAACGCCATCCCCGCAACTGCCTGGCCTTCCTCGGCCTCGCCGCAGCCCTCTGCTGCTACAAACGACTCATCCGCCTCACCGCATAGGACACGGTCTGGGCCGCCGGGGACCAGCACGCTGGCAATCGGCGCCGGCCAAACTGCGGGCGGCGATCCGGCCGAAACCGTTCACCGACGACCCACGTCAGGGGCTCGACGCGGCGATCCGTCCGCACGCGGTGCCGCGTCGCACGCTTCTCACCCGATTGCGGGGACCGGCTGGCCCAACGGGCCGAGTCACGGAGCGGCATGCTCCCGGCGCCTGGATTGTGTGCAAAGGTGCGATTGCGATCCATATTCCGAAGGGAGATCATGCTGGACGGCCCTGAGCCGGACGCCCCGGACGAAGCCCCTGCCGCCGAGCCACCGGAAGCCCCCGAGGAGCCGCACAACGGTTCTGGTTCACTGCCGTGGGGGTTGGGTCTGCTGGCAATGGCAGCCACGTTGCTCTCGGCGAGCCTCGGTCCGCTGCTGCAACTGTTCGGCATCAAGTCTGGCCCTGTTGCCGCGGCTCTCCTGCTCTCGGCGGTCCTCATCGGCGGGATCGTCGCCGTCCGGAAGGCATTTGCGGACCGGCCCAAGATGTCCCGCCGCGCGCGCTGGTTGTCGGTCGCTGGCCTGGGAGGCTTCCTCCTCGCCTGCACCACTCTGGTGATCGTCTTCCAGCCGCATCCGCCACCGCCGGAGCTGCTCCGCTTGCCCGGGGGCCAGGACGTGGCCATGGTCGGTTTCGAGGGCGTTGGCGCCGGCCAGGACCAACGGGTGCTCGACGATGTGTCTGAGGTCTTCACGACGGACCTGATGAAAGATCAGCTGCCCGAGGGAAGCAAGGCATACGACTACGCCAGGGTGACCTCGCCTCCCCTGGAGGTGCTCGGGAAGGCGGGGCAGGACCACCAGGAGCTGGACGACTGGACGGACGGCTTCGTCGAACGGACGAATGCCGGGATCGTCATCGGCGGCCTCGTGACCACCGACTCTGCCGGACAGACCGGACTTCGGCCGGCTGTCTACGTGCGGGCGGCACAGGTGGACGATGCACCCGAACTCGCCGGGTGGTACCTCAGCGGCCAGATCCGACTCGATCAGGACTGGAGCTCCGACACAGGCCGGAGACACGTGATCACCGAGTTGGTGCGCCGGACGCGCGGACTGGCCGATTTCACCCACGCTCTCGATCTCTGGCGGAACGGCAAGGTCAACGACGCGAAGCAGGTGCTGGACCAGCTACTGCCATCGGGCGCGGTCGCCGTTCGGCAGGACGGCGCCGAGTTCGTCACGCCTGATCTGGTCCGGCTCTTTCACGGGCACGCCCTCGAGCAGGTTGCCATCGGCCTCCCCGCGACTCAACGGAAGCCGTACCTCGAGGCGGCTCGCGCCGATTACCAGGCCATCGACCCGAACGGCCGGATCGGGCGGCGCGCACGCCTCAGCTTGGCCGGCGCGCAGTACCAGCTGGCGCTGGGCCCGTCACCAAGCTGCCGCCCGGGGACTGTGGATACCAAGGCACTGAGTGCCTCGTCGGCCGAGCTACGGAGGCTCTCGGTCGAAGGGCTCTTCTCCGAAGTCGGTCGGCTGCGGGCGTCCGTGAACCTGGCCCAGGTGGAGCAGTGCAGGGTGACGGCGCAGATCGTTCCCGATGACGGGATCATCGACCAGGCCCTGCGACGGGTCCGCTCCGCCAAGGGGGCCGCGCAGTCAAGGACCTTCAGGTGCTGGCCGCCTCCGTCGCAGCGGTGCATGCCTTCGAGCGCGGAGATTCGGTCGCTGCCATCTCCTACATCAAGGAAGCGATCAGAGGGGAACGCGGGTTCGCCCGGCGAGGGCTCTGGCAGGCGCTCGCAGCCTCCTGGGAGTTTCAGCGCGGCGACACAACCTCAGGCTGCCGCGACATGCAGGACTCGCTCGACCAGCTCGGCAACGCCCAGGGCAAGGGCGCGATCACGTCGCAGCGGTATGAGGAGATCGAGAACTCCGTCCAGCAAGAGGCCAAGACCGCAGGGGCCCGGTGCCCCCAGGTTTCGCCGGGCGGCTGACCCCCGAAAGGACCGTGCGAGTGACACCAAGAGTACTGATCTTGAGCATCGTCATGCTGGGCTGTGCCGTCGCAGGGTGCAGCAGCCCTGCGTCGGAGTCCGGCTCCCCGAGCCGTACCACGCAGACGGCAACCCCCAGCACGACTACCGACTCTGCCACGGACGTCCTCCTGGCCCAGCAAATTACCCTCCTCGCGGCCGGCGACGGGGCCGCCCCGGACTGCACCGCGGACCTGGGCAGGATCCCCGGCCTCAGCGGCTCGCCCGCGGTCTGGGTCGGGAACATCCGCGGACTAGACCGGGTCACCACCCCCGACGAGGTGGCCCTGTGTCTGAGCGGCTTCTCACCTGACGAACCGGTCAAGGTGATCGTTACCGCCGGCGGCCGGCAGTACGCCAGCACGGCCCAGCCCACCGCCTCCGAGCTCACGTATGCGCACTTCGAGCCGTCAGAGTCGCTCTTCACCGGGCAGGTACTTGCCGTGCACCCCAAAGGCGATGGAGTGCTGCAGAGCGAGAAGTGGTGGTTCGTGCCGCCCGGCGCGGCCCGCGAGGATCTCGCGGCTGCCGGGACGCTCACGATCCAGGCGACCCAGGGCTCGCTGACGGCCCAGCACAGTCACTCGGTCGAGCTCCCAGGCAAGCCCGACCGCTTGGTCGTGGACAACGGCAGTCACCGGATCCTCATCTACGGGTTCGCGCCCGGAGCGCGGATCCCGGTCGGGCTCTACAAGACCGACTCCACAACCCAATCCGAAAGCCGTGCCTCACTTGTCCAGCAGATTGGCACGGTCGTGATGCCTCGCTCGAGAACCGTCGTCTTCACCGTTCCCGACGCCGTCGTCAAAGAGACCGGTAACCAGGGCTCGTACTGCGTCACCGTACCGATGCCGGAGCAGTACAACTGCCCTCAGCCTTAGAGATCATCTCATTTGGAGAGTCTGCGGTAGCAGATGAGGGTGCAGGCGATGCTGGTGAACGCGAGGAAGTGTTCGGCTTTGCGTTCGTAGCGGCGGTGGAGGCGGCGGCAGCCGGCGAGCCAGGCCATGGTGCGTTCGATGGTCCAGCGGTGGCGGCCCAGGCGCTGCGAGGACTCGATGCCACGGCGGGCTATGCGGTGCTTGATGCCTCGCTGGCGTAACCATTTCCGCAAGTGGGCGTAGTCGTAGCCTTTGTCGGCGTGGAGCTTTCCGGGCTTGCGCCGTCGGCGTCCGCGGCGTGAGCGGATGGGCGGTATGCCGCGGACGAGGGGCTCGAGGGCCTGGCTGTCATGCAGGTTCGCTCCCGAGATTCCGACGGACAGGGGCAGACCGGTCCGCTCGGTGATCAAGTGGATCTTCGACCCGAACTTGCCCCTGTCGACAGGATTCGGACCCGTCAGGTCCCCCTTTTCAAGGCCCGCATGTTCACCGAGTCGATCGCACAGCGCGACCAGTCCAGCTCGCCGCGAGCGCCGAGTTCATCGAGGACCAGACGGTGAAGCTTGGCCCACACACGGGCCTTGCTCCACTCGGAGAAGCGCCGGTGGGCTGTCGCCCCGGACGGCCCGAATGACGCGGTCGGCAACTGCTGCCACGTGCAGCCCGACGTGGCCACGAACACGATCGCGGCGAGCACTTCGCGGTCACCATGCCGCCGCCGACCACCGCCCTGCGGCCGCGACGGCGCTTCCGGAACCACCCGCTGGAACAACACCCACAACTCATCCGGCACCAGCCGCTCAACAATCCCCGCCACGACCGACAGCCTACCCAATCCACCAAATGAGATGACCTCTAAGACCGTGTCCTACATGGCTCGTTGACCGTTGTGGTGGGCATGGGGAGTGGACGGTGGGGATGGATCGTTCCGGATGGACTGTGGGAGATAGTGCGGCCGTTGTTGCCGCCGGCACGGGTCCGGCCGCAAGGTGGCGGGATCGCGAACATCGATGATGAGGCGGTCTTCGCCGCCATCATCTACGTGCTGGTCAGCGGGTGCGCCTGGCGGGCCCTGCCTCCGTGCTTCGGGGCGTCGAAGTCGACTGTGCACCGCCGGTTTGTCATCTGGTCGCGGGCCGGGGTCTGGGGCCGGCTTCACCAGAAGGTCCTCCAGCTCCTGGACGAACAGGGCCTGGTCGACCTCTCCCGTTCGGTACTCGACTCCGCACACGTCCGCGCTAAAAAGTGCCCCTATGGTTTTCGTCAAGCCGTGACTGTGGTGGGTGGCTGGTAGAAGGTGCCGTCACGGAGCATGGCGAAGAGGACGTCGATGCGGCGGCGGGCGAGGCAGACGAGGGCTGCGACGTGGTGTTTTCCCTCTCGTCGTTTCCTGTCGTAGTAGGCGCGTGAGTCCGGCTGTGAGAGGGAGGCGAATGCGGCGAGGTAGAAGGCGCGCTTGAGCTGCCGGTTGCCTCGCCTGGACGGGTGTTCACTGCGGATGGACGAGCCGGATCTGCGGGTGGCGGGCGCGAGGCCTGCGTAGGCGGCCAGGTGCCCGGCGGTGGAGAAGCCGCTGCCGTCACCGACGTCGACGAGGATGCGGGCCGCGGTCCTGACCCCGATGCCGGGCATCGAGATCAGGACCTGGGAAAGAGGGTGGGCCTCCAGCAGTTCCTCGATCCTGCTGGCCAGGAGCTTGCGCTGGTCGAGTACTGCGGCCAGCGAGCCGGCGAGGCTGGGAATGATCAAGGATGCGGCCTCGGTGCCGGGAACGATGACGGTCTGCTCGTCCAGTGCGGTGAAGATGTCCTCAACGAGACGTTCGGCCATGCGCGGTGCTTTGGGCCGCAGCATCGTTGTCAGGCGCCGCCTGCCGGCCTTCCTCAACTGAGAGGGCGATCCGTAACGTTCCAGCAGGATCAGGACCGCCGGATGATCCAGACGAGGGCCCAGGACCCGCTCGAGCGAGGGATGGATCTGGGTGAGGAGGCCGCGCATGCGGTTCTTGACCCGGGTCACCTCGCCGGCGAGGTCGTCGTCGAAACCAATGATCATGTTCAGCTCGGCGACCGTTTCGTCATCCGGAGCCAGGTCGCGCAGGGTGTGCGGCATCGTCCGGGCGGCATCCGCGATGATCGCCGCGTCACGAGCGTCGGTCTTCGACTCACCTGGATACAGATCGGCGATCCGCCGCATCGTCAGCCCTGGAAGGTAGGCCACGCGGCAGCCCGCGTCGCGGGCAACGGCCAGCGGCAGAGCCCCGATCGAGGCCGGCTGGTCCACTACGACCAGCACGGTTCCGTGCCTGGCCTGCAGTTTCGTAAACAGCTCCCGCAACCGCGGTTCACTGTTCGGCAGCGGTTTGTCGAACACTCTCTTGCCCGCCGGGGTGATGGCCGTGCCGTGATGCTCACCCTTGCCGACGTCCAGGCCGAGGTAGACATCGATCTCGCCCTCGTGGTGCATAACCCCTCCCCAGCAGACCCTTCCCAGCCTCCGCTGCGGCATCAGCGTGCCGGCATCCACGTTACGAAGGCCTGCTTCACCTCGACGAGCAAGGTGAGCGGTCATGCCCCTGATCAGCGGTCTGCCAATGCCTCCCGGCCCGGTGACACCACTTTTTCGACCATGATCGACAAGGGGCTCAAGTCATACCGGACCCGGAGACCGGGAACCCCATTGCGGGGCCACGAAGAAGGTAACTGTGATAGTCGACCTGCGGCCCGGGTTGGGTTGCTGCCAGGCTGGCGTTGGCGTTCCGGCATGACCCAGAACGGTAACTGGCGGCTCGTCAGAGCTTGCCGTGCCCCCGAGATGTCTGCCGGACGTCGACGTCGGCCTGGCCCACCCCGTTGGCCTGATCAGCAGCTTGTCCGCCATCTCGACGTGACTCATCACAGTTCTGCCACGCGGTGACTCCACCCAGGCCGGCGTCGACCACGGTCGTCCAGCCCTCGAAGGAGAACAACCGCGTGACCATGCTCGCAGAACACGTCGACGGCGTCATCGGCGTCGATACTCACCGAGACACTCTTGCCGCCGCGGCCGTCAGCCCCATCGGCGCCGTCCTGGCCAGCACCGATTCGCCGGCCAACGCCCGGGGTTACCAGCTGCTGCTGGACTTCGCCCACCAGCACGTTCCCGGCCGCCGCTGCTGGGCTCTGGAAGGGACAGGCTCATACGGCGCCGGACTTGCCGCCTTCCTGGACGCGGCTGGCGAAAGCGTCGTCGAGGTGTGCCGGCCCAAGCGTCCAGTCATCCGGGGCGGACGCAAGACCGACATGCTTGACGCCGTCCGCGCAGCCAGGGAGGCTCTGGCCACCGAACACCTCATCCACCCACGACGCCGCGGTGAACGCGAGGCGCTTCGCGTCCTTCTCACCACCCGCCAGAGCGCCGTCCTCGCCAGCACGGCTGCGATCAACCTGCTCAAGGCTCTGATCATCTCGGCGCCCGACGAGCTCCGCGTCGAACTCCGAGGCTTGAAAAGCAAGGACCAGGTAGCTCACTGCGCGAAGCTCCGGGACCGGCCGACCCAGAGCATCGAACACCGTATGACCGTTCGTGCACTGCGAAGTGCCGGTCAGCGGATCGAAGCCCTGCGTTCTGAAGCGAAGGAACTCGAGCTGGAACTCCTCGCGCTCGTTCGCACCGTCGCTCCCGAACTGCTCGCGCTGCAGGGCATCGGGCCCATCAGTGCCGCTCAGATCTTGATCAGCTGGTCGCACGCCGGGCGCTTCCGGTCAGAGGCAGCGTTCGCGGCCTTCGCAGGCGTCGCTCCAATCCCCGCTTCGTCAGGCCTGACCAACCGGCACAGGATCAACCGCAGCGGAGACCGACAGCTCAACCGGGCCCTCCATACGATCACCTTGATCCGCATCCGTCTCGATCCGATCACCCGTGCCTACGTTGCCCGCCGAATCAGCGAGGGGAAGACCGCGAGGGACGCCCAACGCTGCCTCAAGCGCGCCATCTGCCGACAGCTCTTCAAGCTCCTCGAACGCGGAGACCAGCGCACACGGCGAATCACCGCTGATGATCTCCCTCAAGCAGCTTGACTTGATATAGCAGCCTCGGGGGCGAACTCACAGGTCCGAGTCCCGTGGACCGGGGCAAGTCAGGTTCCAAGATGCACGTCCTGTCGGACGCGGATGGACTGCCCCTACGCGTCGGACTCTCCGCGGCGAACACCCACGACAGCCTCGGGCTGAAGCCGATGCTGTCTCATTTCCACATGGGACACGAATCCCACGCAGCCGATTCCAAGCCGACACGACTCCACGCGGACAAGGCCTACGACATCCCCCACCTGCGGCGATGGCTCTGGGGCAAGCGGATCGGGGTCCGCATCGCCCGCAAGGGCATCGAGTCCAGCGAACGATTGGGTCGCCGCCGGTGGGTGATCGAGCGGACGATGTCCTGGCTTACCGGCTACCGCCGGCTCAACCACCGCTATGAGCGGAACCCCGGCAACTACCTGGCCTTTCTCGGCCTGGCCGCAGCCATCTGCTGCTACAAACGCTTCCTCAACCTCACCATGTAGGACACGGTCTTAGAGGTCCTAACAAAGGCGTTGGACGTGGCGGTGGGTGATGAGGCAGGTGGCGAGGCCGAGGAAGGCCTCGTGGATGTCGTCGCGTCGTTCCCACCGGATTCGTAGCCGGCGGAAGCCGTGGAGCCAAGCGATGGTCCGTTCCACGACCCACCGGTAGACGCCGAGGCCGGAGCCGTGCGGGACACCTCGGCGGGCGATCACCGGTTTGACGCCCAGCGCCCAGACGAGACGGCGGTATTTGTCGTGGTCGTAGCCGCGGTCACCGAGCAGGGTGTCGGGTCGGTTGCGTGGCCGTCCGACCAGGCCGGCGACCGATGGGATCTTCTTCAGCAGGGGTATCAGCTGGGTGACGTCGTTGCGGTTCCCGCCGGTCAGCGAGACGGCGAGCGGGATGCCCTGGCCGTCGACGATGAGGTGGTGCTTGCTGCCCGGACGTGCGCGGTCGACCGGGCTGGGCCCGCTTTTGGGCCCCGTCGAGCGGCCCGGACGTGGGAGGAGTCGATCACCGCCCTCGACCAGTCCAGCTTCTTCGCGATCCGCAGCTTCTTCAGCAGCACCAGGTGCAGTTGGTCCCAGACGCCGGCGTCGTTCCATGCGGCCAGGCGCCGCCAGCAGGTCATGCCTGATCCGAAGCCCAGCTCCTGCGGCAGGTACTCCCACTGGATCCCGGTATGCAGTACGAACAGGATCCCGCAGAGGGCCTGCCGGTCCGGCACCCGAGGGCGTCCCTCCACCTGTTTCGGCGCCGGCGCAGGCAGCAACGGCTCGATGAGCGACCACAGTTCATCCGACACGATCCATGGCCGCGACTGACGTTTCCCCACGGCCAGACCAACGACCATCCGAACCGAAAGTCACATGATCAACAGCTTCTGTTAGGGCCTCTTAGAACTCCTAACGAAATGATCTTCGAGGTGGTTGGATCACTCCAGGAGCGCTGATCCGGGGGTGTGGGGTGGCTCGGCCGAAACCGTGGGAAGTCGATGACGAGTTCTGGGCGGTGATCGAGCCGCTGCTGCCCAAGGTGGAGCGTCGGCCTCGGCATCCGGGTCGCAAGCGGCATCCGGACCGGCTGGTGTTCCAAGGCATCCTGCTCGTGCTGCACACGGGGATCGCCTGGGAACACCTGCCGCAGGAACTCGGCTTCGGCTCGGGCATGACGTGCTGGCGCCGCCTGGCCGAGTGGACCGAGGCCGGCGTGTGGCCCCGGCTCCACGAGGAACTCTTGGCCAAGCTGCGCGGGGCGAACGCCCTGGACTTCTCCCTGGCTGCGGTCGACGGCTCCCACATCCGAGCGTTAAAGGGGGTCCAAGACCGGACGAAGCCCAGTTGACCGGGGCAGAACGGGTAGCAAGCACCACCTGATCACCGATGCCACCGGCATCCCGCTTGCCGTCACCCTGACCGGCGGCAACCGCAACGACGTCACCCAGCTGATCCCACTCCTCCAGGCCGTGCCACCCGTGCGGGGCAAGCGCGGCAGGCCCCGGCGCCGCCCCGACGTCGTGCTCGGCGATCGTGGCTACGACCACGACAAGTACCGCCGCCTGGTCTGGGGCCTCGGAGTAAAACCACGGATCGCCCGCCGCGGCACCGAACACGGCTCCGGACTCGGCACCCAACGCTGGGTTGTTGAACGTGCCTTCGCCCACCTGCACTGGTTCCGCCGCCTGCGGATCCGCTGGGAGATCCGGGACGACATCCACGAAGCCTTCCTCAGCCTCGCCTGCAGTCTCATCTGCTGGCGCAGGTTGAAGGCACTGCTGCTGTCCTAGCTCTCGGTGTCCGGGGCACCCCGAAAACCACGGTCCTCGATGACTGCGAAGGCTTGCTCAGCGCTGGCAGTCCACACATCGATCCGAGCATGGGACGACCTGATGGCGTTGATCAGCTCCTCCACCACGTCAAACTTCCGCTGGTGGACGTTCAGCCTTAGATCCTGCATCGACACCTCGCTGTACGGCATGCTCAGTTGCCACCAGAACCGCATGAGGTAACGACACTCCTGTGGATCACGGTCATCTGCCAGGCGATCATGAATGACCGCCCGGACTCGCCGTCTCTGTTCGTCGTCACGAAAGCCGTTGCTGAGGTCAGTCAGGGTCACGCCCGGACACTAGCAACCACGTGCACCACCCATCACAGGGGCCGTGAAGACGCCGAGCGAGTCATTCTGTTAGGACCTCTTAGACCTTTGAGGTTTGATCGGTCTCGTTCGATGAGGCCAGTTCTGCAGATGACCCCGTGCGCCGACGGGCGTTCCTGGACCTGGATCCCGTCGACGACGATGCCCTCGGCCTCAGGCCACACCAGATCCCACAACCCGCGCTGTGACCCAGAGCCCCGTACGTGCACGACACCCGTCGCCACAGCCCACTGAGCGCCGCAGCGATCTGACCAGGCCGACTTCGAGCGCAGCGTATTTCTACGGATCAGTAGCCCTACAGAAGGGTGTCCACGCGAGCGGTCCGGTGAGGTCGACGTCCGACTCGTACTGGGCCGGTCGCCGATCGTGTCCCAGTCCAGGCGGGTACCGAGCCGGGCTGCGCCATCCGCACGCGCACACCGCCCGGACGTCCTCGGCGCGAGGGCGGCCGCGCTGGCCGTGGTAGACCGACCAGTGCGTGGTCGACGGGCTGCCGACGGGCGGTCCGGCATCGGCAGCCAGCGGCGCCGAGCAGTTCCAGGCCCGCACGTTCATGCTCGCCCCTTCCGCCGCGGTCCCGTCTCTCGAGGAGCTCAGGGCTGGCAGCGGGGCTCAGCTGCTATACGGTGCCGATTCCCAGGGCCAGGCGCCTACGACACCGCGGAAGGTGGTCGGCCCGGCGGCCTCGTACGGCCTCAAGGCGACGACCCCGGCCGCCGTTGCCTCCGGGCGGCAGGCCGTGGCGGCATCTGCATCGTCACCCTGAAGCTTCAGTTCTCGTGAACACTGCGACGCACTCCCTGGCCGAGTGCGCCTCCCCAACCGACGTCGAATTGCTGCTCCTTCTCGTGGACAGAGCCAGCCTGAGCTAGAGCGACTCCGAGGTGCCAGCCGGGATGGGATGGGTGGGAGGTCAGGGCTGGAGGTAGCTGCTGACGTAGCTGCGGGCCGCGGCCTCGCTTGTGCCAAGCGCGGCCGCCACCTGCTCGATCGGTACATCCCCGGCGACGACCTCGCCTGCCGCGTCCTGGCCGACCTGGGCGATGACGTAGCGCAGGTCGGCCAAAGCCTTCAACGCGACCAGCGGCTCCTCGGCGGCCAGGCCGTCAAGCCGGCGGACGAGTTCGGTCAGGAGCTCCGTGAGCTCCGCAGGGAGTTGGACGGCCGCGTCCCGGATCACCGACAGATGCGCGCCGTAGTCCGCGACCGGCCCGGACACGTCGACGTCCGCCTCGTATAGCGGCTTGTCCCTCGCGAGCATGGCCCAGTCGAGCGGGTACTCGGCCATCCCCCGCCAGCCACACGAGCAACTCCCCCGCAAGACTGCGGCCCGGGGCCGGCCGAGGCCTGGCTCCGTCCAGAGCCGTAAAGCCGACCAGCCTTTGCTGTTCTCCCCACCCGAACCGAACCGATCTTCCGGACTACGTGCGTTGAGCTACCCATCGCTGGAACTCACGGTGCCGGAACTGGTAGGCGCCACCAGAGGTACGCAGCAAACCGCCCTCGTGCGACCACCGCAAGAACCGCCCAAGCCGATATGGGAGCCGACCGCGCAGGCACAGGAGGAACACCAGGTACCTCCGACCGCCGCCGAAGTCCACCACCCAGCGCAGGGCCGCCGCCATCAGGCCAAACGTCAGCGCGTCGAAGGCCGGCGCAGAGGAGAGCACCAGCACGTCTGAGAAGGACAGTACCCACCGGGCCACCGCCATAGAGAGCCCAGCGACGACGAACACGAGGCACCCGTATAGAAGATCGCCCCTCAGCACGTGGCGCCACCTCACGGCCGCGTTGACATCAGGCGGATACGTGCCGGTGAAGGTATGAGTGACGCCCGATCCGCGCACGATCTTCAAGCCTAGGAGGACCGACCAGAACATGGCGAGAGCGGGCAGAAACGAGACAAGCGAACCAAGGCCCAGTCCGTCGGCGAGCCACGCGACGGGAAGGGCGGCCAGCCCGCCCAGCCCGCCGAGTACGAGCCCCACTGGCACGGTGTCGACGACCAGGTGCAGCGTCGTCCCCGAGAACACCCGCCCCCAGGGCGCGCACATCGGGAAGTCGCCCCCCTGCCGCGAGACGTCCCACGCCACCAGCACGGCACCGAGCCCGGCAGCGGCGAACAGCCAGGGCTCCGGTCTCTCTCTGACGAGCATCAAAGGCAGCACGAGCCCAAGGAAGACGAGGGCAGCCGCCACAGCGTCGGTGTAGCGCACGCGGTCGACGCCCGCGATTGGCCAGAGCCGGGGCCGGTGAATGTCGACGCGCTCCCCAGCGGGTGGCCCGTCGCGCAGATGGCAGGCGATCACTGCGAGCCAGCCCCGGACCCGCTCGGCGTGATACCGCGACGGGCGGAGGTCCACAACGGCTGGGATGAACAGGGAGAGCAGGTGGTCCTTGAGGGCTGGCGCCGTGGCGTGGGCGAAGAGTTCCGATGGGTCACCGCGCCGGTGGTAAACGGCCTTGACGAGGAAGAGCCACCACGGCGTCGCTAGGGTCTCGCGAAGCAACTCGGACGCGGGTAGACCGCGGGTAAACCTCTGCCAGCGCTCCTCGTCCTTGAACACCGTGGTCAGATGCGCTGCCACATGCTCGTGGTCCAGAGGGTCGATGTCGACGCCGACCGCGTGCTCCAGACGCTTCAGCCGTGGCAGGGCGTCGTAGTGAGCGGTGCGGCACAGCAGGACCAGTGGAAACTCCGACACCGTGTCCCCGTGGTCGCTGAGCAGGCTCAACGCGGCCAGCGCGCGCGGGGCTTCGGGATCCGGCAGCTGTTGCCCATCCGGCCCGTACAGTGGATTGCCGTCGTTGTCGGTGCGGCCTGGGTCCATCTCGTCCAAGCCATCGAGGACGGGCAGTACGAGCCCGTTACCCACCATCCATTTCGCCCGCTCCTCGGATGTACCGGCCCTGATCACACGCCCGATCAGGAGCTTCTCGAACGGCACCTTCATGTCCCATTCGGCCAGCGGCACCCGTACGGGCACAGGCTCGTCCGGCCCACGCTTGTCGATGAGATCGCGTACCAACTGCACGGACAGCACCGTCTTTCCCGCGCCGGGGGCGCCTGTGACAACGAGGCGAGGCTTCGAGCAGGCCCGGTAGTACGCGGCGATGCCGGGAAGGCCGGCCTCCGCAACAGGGCCGCTTCCCTCGACCTGTCCACGCTCCGGGCCTGTGCCGGGCAGCTCGTCACTAGGGCGCCGGGTGAAGGTGAGAGTGAGTCGCTCCTCGTCCTTACCTACCAGGGCGCGGAACTCTTTCCTTTCGGCGGCCAGGATCCTCTTCGCCAAAGTTTCGGCAGCGCTCTGAGCGAACTTCAGCGAGTCCTCCCGTTGCGGAAGAGCCTTGCGGGCCGCCTCCCAACCGGCCAGCGCGACAGCGAGACCCACAGCCGCGAGCACCATCGACACGATGGAAGACGTGTCGCTCGCGTTCTGTCCGCCCCGCAACAGCTCTATGAGTGCCCAGCCTGCCGCGCACGCGACGACCAGACCGGTTATCAGCCACCTCAATGCCCTCGTCATGTGTATCCCCCTGGCCCCCGCACGAGGATCTCCCGGTATAGCAAGGGTAGTTGACGATCACGCAACCCCGTCGCAGTCCTTCGAAAGAATCTTGGGGCCACCCCTGCGGCACGTCCCGGCCGGTTTACGATTCGTCCGTGCTCATTGCCTCCCGGGCGGCAGCGATCAGCTCCCGCCGCGCATCCCGGTAGGTGTTCCGGCGCTCGGCCCATTCCTGCCGCGCACCGCGCACATTGTCGTGGGGGTTACGCTCGAATTCGTGCGGGACCGCTCCGCTTCCCAGCAGCAACCGCACCTGCGAGCGGTCAAGCCGGGGAACCGCGTACAGCGCCTCGATTACCTCCGCATACTCAGGTGGCGGACTTCCCCGTCGAGGGTTCCAGAGGGGTGCCCCTGCGGCGCGCAGTCGGATGAGGCACTCCTTCGCCCGCACCGCCGCAGGATCACCCTCTTGAGTCAGTTCCTCCAGCGCGCGAAACGCTCGCTCGGTCGGTGCCCGCATCTTCCCCGCCTGATAGGCCCGGGTCTGCTGCACGATCGGGTGACATCTGAACTGGCTTGCCCTGTGGGGCGGGTGGGAAGGATGTCGCTGTGCCCAAGCCTTATCCGGAAGAGTTCCGCGAGGATGTCGTACGGGTCGCGAGGAACCGTGGCCCGGGTGTGACGATCGAGCAGGTGGCTGCCGACTTCGGAGTCCACGCGATGACGCTGTGGAAGTGGATGCGCCGCGCGGACATCGACGAGGGGACACAGCCCGGAACGTCCAGCCAGGAGAGCGCGGAACTTCGGGATGCACGTCGGCGGATCAAGCTGCTGGAGCAGGGGAACGAGGTTCTGCGGCGGCCGCGGCCTACTTGTCGCAGGCACATCTGCCGGGAAAAGGATCTACCCGCTCGTGAAGGAGCTGGCCAGGGACGGGGTGCCCGTCACGGTGACGTGCCGGGTCCTGAAGCTCGCCAGACAGCCCTACTACCGCTGGCTCGACAAGCCGGTGGCCGACGCCGTGCTCGCGGAGGCGTATCGCGCAAACGTGTTGTTCGACGCCCACCGTGACGACCCGGAGTTCGGCTACCGCTTCCTGGTCGACGAAGCGCGCGGCACCGGGGCCGCCATGGCGGACCGGACCGCGTGGCGGATCTGCCGGGACAACCGCTGGTGGAGTGTGTTCGGGAAGAAGCGCGGCCGGACCAAGAAGGCAGGGCCGCCGGTGCACGACGACCTCGTCCGCCGCGATTTCACCGCGGCCGGCCTGAACCGGCTGTGGCTCACCGACATCACCGAACATCCCACAGCGGAGGGGAAGTTGTATCTGTGTGCGATCAAGGACGTCTTCAGCAAGAGAATCGTGGGCTACTCGATCGACGCGCGGATGAAGTCCCGCCTTGCCGTCGCAGCCCTGGACAATGCCGTGGCCCGACGTGACAACGTCGCCGGGTGCATTCTGCACAGCGATCGCGGATCGCAGTTCCGGTCGAGGAAGTTCGTCCGGGCGCTCGACGGCCACCAGATGACCGGTTCGATAGGGATGGTCGGGGCGGCGGGCGACAACGCGGCCATGGAGTCATTCTTCAGCCTGCTGCAGAAGAACGTCCTTGATCGCCGTGCCTGGGCCACCCGTCAGGAACTGCGGATCGCGATCGTCACCTGGATCGAGAAGACCTACCACCGACGCCGCAGACAAACCTCACTCGGCCGGCTGACCCCGTCGAATTCGAAACCGTCATGACCACACCGGCCCTCCAGGCCGCGTGACCCAACCTGTCACCCAAACCTGCAGCAGACCCAATTCCCCCTCGGCCACGGTCAGGAGGTGCTCCATCCGGCCTCCGCACGTTTCGCAGTCCGGCCAGCAGGGCTCCTGGCTCCAGCCTGGGTAGCCACCCAGCTTGATTCCCGGTGCGTCGGCAAGATGCGATGAGTACCGCAGCCCGGTTTCTGCCAGCAGCGCTTCGAAACGGTCCTCGAGTGCGTCGCGGAGATCCCGGGGGCAGTCATTCCTCGGGTACTCGGTCACTTGCTCGGGGTGGACGACGCAGGGTGCCGGGTACCAGCCGTCGGGAACGGCCCGGCTGCTGTGATGCTGAGCCAGGGCGCGCGGCCCACCATGGAGGCTCAGGACGGCGGCATCGTCGTAGCGGTATCAGGCCCTCTGGGGCCTGGCCGTCGATGGCAGGCATCACTGCCTAGCGGGGCGGCGAGATCAGCTCCCGGGGCGTCGCGTGTCGTTCCGCCCCGGGGCTGGTGTGGCGACGTCACTTCCGACCGGTCGAAGGGGTCAGGGCCGGTCGTACCGCACGCACTTGAGCGGGTTCGCGTTCGCATCGTCGATACAGACGATCACATACGCGGCCCCACCGGGCACATCCGCAGGGATTCCGGTACTGACGGGATACGTCACGTCGCACTTGGTACTGGTGCTCCTGGCGCCGAGCTCGTTGCCGGAGGCACCGTACGCGCCGAACCACGCCCTGCGGCAGCCGACGGCCCGGAGCGTTCCCTCGACCCCGACCGACCGGTTGTACCAGGTCAGTGTGCCGCGGACGTAGCTGGCTCCGTACGTAACGTCGACAGCGGTGGTCGGGTATGCGGCGGTCTGCGCTCCGGCGGCGGGAGCGCACAGCAACGTGCCCGCGGTCAGCACGACGGAACCGAGGGCGGCGGCGAGATGAGTCTTCATGCGATCTCCATGGTGGGATGAGCCGGTTGCGGCTTCACATCCTGGGCGGGTCGGTCACCTGCGGCCTACCTCTTAAGTCACGGCTTAGTGGTCCTAACAGAAGCTGTTGATCATGTGACTTTCGGTTCGGGCGGTCGTTGGTCTGGCCGTGGGGAAACGTCAGTCGCGGCCATGGATCGTGTCGGATGAACTGTGGTCGCTCATCGAGCCGTTGCTGCCTGAGCCGGCGCCGAAACAGGTGGAGGGACGCCCTCGGGTGCCGGACCGGCAGGCCCTGTGCGGGATCCTGTTTGTGCTGCATACCGGGATTCAGTGGGAGTATCTGCCGCAGGAGCTGGGCTTCGGTTCCGGGATGACCTGCTGGCGGCGCCTGGCCGCGTGGAACGAGGCCGGAGTGTGGGACCAGCTGCACCTGGTGCTGCTGAAGAAGCTGCGGGTCGCGAAGAAGCTGGACTGGTCCCGGGCGGTGATCGACTCCTCCCATGTCCGGGCCGCTCGACGGGGCCCAAAAGCGGGCCCAGCCCGGTCGACCGCGCACGTCCGGGCAGCAAGCACCACCTCATCGTCGACGGCCAGGGCATCCCGCTCGCCGTCTCGCTGACCGGCGGGAACCGCAACGACGTCACCCAGCTGATGCCGCTGCTGAACAAGATCCCACCGGTCGCCGGCCTCGTCGGCCGGCCCCGCAGACGCCCAGACACACTCCTGGCCGACCGCGGCTACGACCACGACAAGTACCGCCGCCTGGTCTGGGCTACCGGAGTCAAACCCGTGATCGCCCGCCGCGGAGTCCCGCACGGCTCCGGCCTCGGCGTCTACCGGTGGGTCGTGGAACGGACCATCGCTTGGCTCCACGGCTTCCGCCGGCTACGAATCCGGTGGGAACGACGCGACGACATCCACGAGGCCTTCCTCGGCCTCGCCACCTGCCTCATCACCCACCGACACGTCCAACGCCTTTGTTAGGACCTCTTAAAGGGGCAACGGGACAGCAGGCGCGGCGCCTCACGCGCCCTCGGCACGAGGTCCGGTGGCACCTGAGCGGGGCGGCACCGCGCTCACCGGTCTGATGCCGCGGCGCCCTTCGGGCCTCACGGTTGCGTCAGGGCACCGGTCCTCAGCAGGGCCAGCCCGAGGGGGTGATGAGGTGCAGCACGGACCCGCCTCGGCGGGTGGTGGTGATGAGGCCCGTGTTCCGCAGCACGGTCGCGTGCTGACTGGCCGCTGCGGCCGTGACGTTGAGGCGGCGGGCCAGTTCGCTCGTCGTGCACCCTTCTGCTGTCACGTGCAGGGCGGCAGCTCGCGTACGGCCGAGCAGAGACTCCAGGTTCCGCACGGCCGAGCCGTCCGCTTTTTCCGGTCCGGTGCCGGTCAGCGGCCGACGGAGAGCCGGCACGGTCAGTCGGGGTGGCTGGGCGGTATCGAGCGGGTCCCACAGAAAGCTCACCGGGCGCTTCGAGAAGACCGTGGGCGTGATGATCAGTCCCCTTCCCTGGAGACGCACCTCGACTCGGCGCGGGTAGGGAGCTTCGAGCACCGGTGGACGCCAGCGGACCAGTGGCGGGCAGATCGAACGCAGCAGCAGATCGATGCCCCCTCCAACACCAGGTTCGCGCAACGGGTGGACAGCGCGACCAGTTCGGCCCGCCCTCGATGCCAGTAGGGCTCAACGGTCAGCCGATGGCAGGCGCGCACGGCCTCGGCGAGCTCCCGCAGCGCGTCGCGTTCGCCCTCGGACACCCGCCTGGCCCATGGCAGGTGTCCGGGGTGGAAGTCGAGACCCTCGAACTCGCGTCGCAGCCGGGACACCGGGGCGTGCAGCAGGTTGTCCACGGCGTGGTCCAGAGAGGGCACATCGCCCATCAGGGCCAGCAGATCGAGCCCGGGACCGCGCACCGGAACCAGGGAGGTCAGGGGGCGGGTGTCCGCTCCCATCCGGCGCGCGACCGCTGACCGCCACGTGCGGAAGTGAGGAAGTTCCCGGTTGTCTCTCAGCAGCTCCAGGCTGTAGTAGACCTCCGCTGCGACGCCGATCGTTGCGGCCACCCGGGTCCGGGCAAGGTCTTCTTTCGTGAAGAGAATGCGTAACACCGACCGGCCCCCGCCGAAGTAGAGTGCGTGAGCGCACGCACCCCCAGCATGCCCCGACCTGCGTCGCCCGACCCGGCATTCAGGCTCAGGCAGCATCCGCTTGCCGACTGCGTATGCGCGCCCGTAAACCGGTTTGTGCGACGGATCGGGTGCACCACCAATTGCAGTTGGTGCTTCGTTCTGAAAGATCAGTAAGGGGCGACACCCCGGAGTCGGTCGCAGGGTAGCGAAGGCGGTCCCTGCCCCTTCGGAGGCTGGCTCAGGTGAGGTCGAAGGTGCCGTTCGCGGAGCCGTCCCAGTCCGGTGCCTCCGTGAGCGAGAGGGTTCCATTCTCTGCCTCGATGACCCGCACCACGATCCCGCCGCGATCCTCGCTGAGAAACGCAATGGAGAAGTAGGGAGCCATCTCCATGAGGAAGTCCCAACCCTCGCGCTGGGTCGTGTCGAGGGTGCTGGCATGCCGACCGGTTGCCCGCAACGTGCCGACCGCGTCGACAGTGACGGTGATGTCGTACATCTCAAGGCAAGTCGAGTGATTGGCCCACCATTCGAGGCGGGCCTGACCCACGAACCGATACATGAGCACACTATGCACAACAAGCGGCAGACGCCACGGCAGTGGGCGTCCACGTCCGCCTGGACCGCCGGGTCGGCGACGGGCGTGCCGACGGCTGTGGACTCCGCGAAGCGAGGGGATCATCTGCGCGGTGACCTCGCGCTGAGCAGGATCCGCTGAAGCCGCGGCAGTCGGCCCTTCCCGTAGCAGCGCTGCCCGTTGCTCGCGATGTACGCGGGCGGCAGCAGGCCTATGTCGTGATAGTGCCGCAGGGTCTGGGACGTCACGGGCGGACATCCGGCCACGTACGCGATCGACCAGGCCATCAACGGTGCTCTTCCTTCGCCGGGGCTGGTGGTTCCGGCCCCGCACGAAGCCGTAGCAGTTGACGCGGCGTACACCGCAAGTCCGACGCGTGCCGTCGCTTCAGGCTCGTGACGCAATCGGTCACCCGATCGTTCCGGGCACGGATCATCGGGCCCTGGAAGCGAGGTGATTCATACGGTGAAGACATCAGAGGGAAGGACACGCACCCGTGCTGGAGCAGCTCAACGAGGCGCTCGACCACATCGAGCGCTGCCTCGAAGCGGAGGCCGGCCGGGAGGTCGACATCGTCGAAGTCGCCCGGATCGCGATGACGTCGGAGTACCACTTCCGGCGCCTGTTCTCGGCGCTCGCCGGGATGCCGCTCTCCGTGTACATACGACGCCGGCGCATGACGATTGCCGGGGCCGAGGTGCTGGGCGGGGAGCGGACGCTGCTCGACGTGGCCGTGCGGTACGGGTACGGCTCGGGCGAGGCGTTCGCCCGGGCGTTCCGGTCGGTGCACGGCATCGGGCCAGGCGAGGCCCGGCGCACGGGTGCGACGCTCACGGCGCAGTCGCGCATGTCCTTCCGTGTCGTCGTCGAAGGGAGTACGACCATGCGGTATCGGATCGTCGAGAAGGAAGCGTTTCGGGTCGTTGGAAGGAAGGCGCGGGTCCCCCTCGTGCACGAGGGGGTCAACGCGGCGGCCGCGGCACACGTGGAGAGCCTGGACGAGCAGGCCATCGTAAGGATGAAGAAGCTGGCCGACGGGGAGCCGAAGGGGTCCTGTCGGCGGTGGTGCATCTGACCGACAGCCGGGAGGAGGGCGCCGAGGTGGACTACTGGATCGGCGTGGTCACCGGCCCCGAGGCGGCCGCGGAGGAGCTCGACGCCCTCGACGTACCGGCCGGGGCCTGGGCGGTCTTCGACAACCACGGGCCGTATCCGAGCGCCCTCCAGGAGCTGTGGCGGGACGTGTTCACGCAGTGGTTCCCCTCGAACCCGTACGCGAGCCGGCCGGGTCCGGAGCTGCTGCGGACACAGCCGGTGGAGATCGGCGCGGAGACGGACTCCCAGCTATGGATCCCGGTCGAACGGGTCAGCGGGACCAACGGGGAGTGAAGACCGAGACCTGGACGTCGTCTTTCGGGCGGAAGGCGACGTTCAGGTCCAGGGTGCCGGCGGCCATCCCCGCGCGAGCGAGGAGCAGGCCGCGAGGCCGCTGGGGAGAGCTGATCACCGCAGCCCGTCAAGGGGCCGCCGCGTCGCCAAGGGTGCTCGGCTGGATTCGGTACGACGACGGTCCTGTGCAATGGGAGCAGCAGATCACGGTCATGCGGGTGCCGTTCGCGTCTTTTGCGGCTTCTGGGGTGTGTCCCAGGAGGCCGCGCGAGGCCCGCCCGCCTTTTGGCCCGGTGCGCGCCGAAGGCGCCTGGCAAAAGCGCTCCGCGTAGCGGACCGAATCGCCGGTGAACGCGCCCGGAGAGCGCCCGGCGGTTCGCCCGGAGGGCCCGCCAGGGCCCGTACCCGAGGACGGCAGCAGCCTGCTCGGCGCTCAAGGTCCTGACGCGTGGCCCGAGCGGCCCCGTGGCCGACCTGCGCGGCCGTGACCGGTGTCAGCGGCCGTCGCGGCGCCACTCGTATCGCCACACTGCGTCGAGTTCGTACTCGTGCGGGGTGCCGGGCGGTGCTGGGGCAAGGCGGCGTGCCGCTTCCACGCACCGCTCGTCGTTGTGCAGCGCAAGCCCGTACACGGCGGTGACCTGGACTCGGCGGTCCGTGTCGTCCAGCAAAGCAGCCATGGCGTCGGCGAAGACGGGATCGTGGTCCCTTCCCTCGGCCACCGTGAGGCAGGCGGCCCGCCGGACCACGGAGTCCATGTCCGTCATCAGCACCAGCAGCGCCTCACGAACATCGTCAGTGCAGGCAGGTGTCTCGGGCCATGTGCCGAACCCGCGTGCCACCGCGCACCGTACCCCCGCGTCGGGGTGCCCGGCGTAGGGCGTAAGGGCCGCGTCCGCCCGCGGATCGCCGTGTTCTCCGAGCGCGACCAGCACCTCGGTGAGCACGGCGAGGTCCTCTTCCTCCGTCGACCAGTCGGTGAAGAGGTCCAGGGCAGGGCCGGCGAACGCGCCCTCGTCACTGTCGTCGAAGAGGTGGGTCAGCCGTAGCACCTCAGCACCGAACAAACGGCGGGACGGCTCGGAATGTGTTCGCAGCGCCGCGGCCGCCGTCCAGGTCTCCCGGTCTCGACGGTTGGCCAACAGGATGGCGGCATTCCCCCATGCGGCATGGTCCTGGTAGCGGTTCAACGCGCGTGCCATCAGCTCCTCGAAGGAGCTACGGCTGCCCAGCAGATCCTCCAGATGCGTGAGAATCGCCGCGTGCCCATCGCGAACAGTCATCCCCCCGAGGAAGTACTCGTCGACGCTGTAGTACTCGTCGTCCTGAACGCGGGTACGGACAAGAGCATCCCGGGAGCCCGTGAGGCGCCGCAGTTCGGTGTCGACGCCCGCCTCGTGCCAGCGGCGCGCGAGATCCCGCGCCTCCAGGAGCTCGGACTCGCTGTACCTCCCCTAATCGTGTCGTACAGGAGCGCCTCGACCAGGGCGGGCGAGCCCGAATCCACCGCTTCGCGCAGTGGTAGCAGTTCGCCCGGTCCGCACCGGCTGGGGTCGGCGCCGTGGTGGAGTAGCAGTTGGGCTATGGCTCCCGAGTACCTTCCGACGGCCAGGCAGAACGCGGCGTCCCTGACGTCGGAGTCACTGTCCTGCAGAAGCAGCCTCTTCACCAGGGCGGTGTCTCCGGCTCGGACCGCGGACATCAGGGGAGAACTGCCGTCCACTGCACCACTGGCACCACTCGCATCACTACCCATGTCGCTGCTCCCCCGTCGCGTTTTCGCAGCTCGTGAAGTCTAGGGCCGTCGACTGGGCACCGGCGGGAGGGTCGGGAGGTGGCGGCCGTGCGCAGTCGTGCGCGGTCGAGGGCCTCGACGATCAGATACCTCGCAGCGGTACTCCCCCGCTCGGCTGTTGGGTCCAATGCAACATCGTGGCGTCAGATTTACCGCCCCAGGCCAGACCCCACACCATCACATGATGGAGCGACGCCCCGTCATCAGCCCGCACCAAGCCGTCACCCACGTCCGCGGAAGCGCGATTCCCGCGCTCTGGTCCCGCTGCTCCGGCGTCGTCATGCCCACAAGCGGACGAGCATGCACGGACACGGAGTTGTCGACTTGCGCAGCGAAGAGGGCGGCGCCCAGCTCGGGCACGGCCTCTCCGTGTGGTCACGAGGCGCGCGACCGCGCCGGTACGACGCAGCGGATTCCGCCGCCGGGGTGCCACTCAGTGCCACTCCAGCACCGGCCCGACAGCCTGCCCATGCTCGCGGCACCAGTCGACGGGACGACGCCGCCGCAGCCGTGCCCATTGCACACGCACGCCCTTCGCGGGCCGGCGTACAGGTACCTCGTGGCGGACCACTCCGCCCGCCGCGCCGTCCGCAGCGGTGCCCCGCAGGCCGGCCAACCCAGACGTCCCCCGCGGGCCGCCCGACTCCGACCGGAACCGGTCGATTACCCGCACCTCCCCCAGCACCGCCACGGGACCCGTGCCGGGCGCGGTCAGCCGGCGCTCCGACGCCGCGAACTCCCTGGCTGTCAGTGTGGCCAGGATGTCGGCGTCCGTCGGTGGACCAGCCGGGCCCCCGGTCGCGGTGCCTGCCGTTCGGAGAGGAGTAGGCCAGGTCCACCGCGATCACCGATTCGTCACGCTGTAGGCGCGTGACGAACGTGCCGGCCGTCAGCAGCAGCCCGCCGGTGGCGGCCAGTGGCACGAACACCGTCGCGATTTCGAGTAGGGCAGGCAGGATCAAGGCCATCGCGGTCAGGATCTCGACGGCTCCGATTGCCTTGGCGGCCCCGGCCTTGACGCCTTCGAGCCATCCCTCGGATGGGAAGACGGCCAGCCTCTCCTCAAGCGCGAACAGCGTGGTCGCGCTTCCGGTGAGGAAGACAACCGCCGGCAGTGCGGCCTCGATCGCCCAATGCGAGGTCGGGGACCGTTGGTGTTCAGCGTCGGCTCGCCGCTGAGACCCCGCGCGACCCGGAAGCCCGCCAGACCCTGCTGGGAATGCTCGAACGGCTCCCGTCGGCGCTGCGCTCACGCCGTCCGCTGCTCGCTGCTCGCTGCCCCCGACCGGTCCAGGCGTCGTTGAGGGCGTCGAAGGTGACGGGGGCCTTCATGCGGACACCGCAGCCGGGATGGGTGTGGCCGCCGGGGCCGCGTACGGCCTCCTGCGTGCCGTATCCCGTGACGGAAAACGGAGCTGCGCGCAGTCCTTGCGGGCCGAGTGCGTCGAGCGCTCCGGCCTTGGGGAGCGCGGCCGGGGTGAACGCCCAGCGCACCTTGATCTGGGCGGCAGACAATTCCACAACCGATATGTCGTGGTCGTCCGATGCGGGGCCGGGGTACTCGGGATGGTTATGGGCGACGCCCTGCACGGCGACGGCCTGCGCCACGGCGGTCGGGTCGCCGGGATGTTCGGCTGCGGCCTTGTCGAGGCCCGCGGCCGCGTGGGAGGGCTCAGCGCCGCCGGGGCAGACGATGGAGCGTCACGTCGTACACCCTCCCGTCAGCGACCGTCAGCGTCATGAACGAGCAGAAGGGCTGGCGTCTGCGGTCCGTGGGCGAGCCCGGGTTGAGCAGGCGCAGTCTCCCGGCGGTGGTGTCCCACGGAATATGGCTGTGGCCGAAAACCAGGAGGTCCACCTCGGGGAACCGTGCGGCGCAGCGCCGTTCCCGTCCGGCGGCCGCTCCCGTCTCGTGCACAACCCCGAAGCGCACTCCTTCCAGCTCGGCGTAAGCGACCTCCGGGAGTCTGCGGCGCAGGCCGGGGCCGTCGTTGTTGCCGTACACGCCGATCAGCCGGCGGGACCTGGACTCCAACAGGTCGAGTGTGGGCTCGTCGATCCAGTCCCCGGCGTGGATGACGGCGTCGGCGTCGTCGACGGCGGCCACGAGGGCTTCCGGGAGTGACGTGGCGCGGGTGGGGATGTGGGTGTCCGAGGTCAGCAGGAGCCGCATGCGTCCCACGGTAGAACGCTACGGCCACGAGCACCTCGGCGGACGCGATCCGTCTGAGCACGGTGGCGGTACACGGACCGCTGGAGAGGCCGGGGGCGAAGGACCGGCTCCGTGCGCTCTGGCGAAGGAGTTGCCGAGGTCAGCGTGCCGTGCGGCCCCGCCGCCCTGGCCGCGTCCTCAACCGGCGCGTCCTCGACCCCGGACACGAACGCTGGTGCTGAGATGGGGAAGGTGGCGTCATCTATGACGGTGTCGTTCATGTACCGCATCCCCGGGGCGACAGGCCGAGGCGGCCGTATGGCCGGCTACGGCTCGGGGTGAGGGGCCGCCCCACCGCCGGCTCGGGCGCTGCACCTCATGCCAAGCGATAAGCAGGCCCGCACGAATTCTAAGATTCGGCGGCAGTACCTGACTGAATGAAGTAGCCGTCCGCCGGCACCGCAGGCCCTGCACTGATCGCGGCCCGATACCTCTCTTCCACTATCTCGGCAAACATCGCAGCTCTTCGATCCCGCCCTCCGACGGCGCCTTGAAGCCATGTACTGCTACCAAGACGCCAATGCAGTCTTCCTATTTCGCCGCGAAAGTGCCGATCAAGGATAAAGCGAAGTGTGGAGGCGTCTATATCCCCAAGCTGATACGCAGCATGCCATCTACCTATGATCAGATTGGTAAAGATGACCTGCCGGTACCGCTCGAATACGATCGGAGCGTCAGGCGGTTCCCAGCACACAGCCAAGGCGGGATCCTCCATGGCCAGATAGACCATCTGTCGATGCGTAGCTCTGTCCCGTTCGTCTCTCACAGCCTTCGTTTGCCGGGCTTGATACATGAGCGACATTGCGACACCTGCCAGCGCAATACCAGACAGCAGCACCGATGCCGCACTGAAAGCCTGAGTGCGGTCACCGAGAATCTTGAAGACGGACACAAGAAGTGCTGCAAATAGCACCACGGAACCGGTCACGGAGACCACAAGCCGACGATGAATCCTCAAAGCATGAACCACTACACCTCCCCCAGTCCCGCCAATGTTGACAGCACAACGGAACGGGAACAATAGGCTGGGTGACCGCGCAATCCGACTCTCCTGAAACCTCCGCCCCAGGAAGTGGAAGTAACCACTCTGCTTTCACAGTCGCCCAGCGGAAAAGGTCACATTCCGTCCAGGAAGGACCGTCGGCCGCCCTGCCCATACCTACGACGAGCACGTCGATAGCTGCGCTGTGTGTTGCGGGGCGAGCCGAACTCCTGAGCTGGTTGAAGACCACCGCGGAGGCGATGCCTTCTGAGGATCGACCTGCCGGACCTGATGTTCGACGCCCAGCGCACCCGTATGGAGGAGCCTGCGCGCTGGCCGAGCTCGGCGACGACCGGCACCGGTTCGCCGATGCCGCGGACTGACACTTCGTGTCCGGACTCGACCTCGCGCCCCTCAACCTGAGCCTCGCACGTGTGCGTGCGAAGGGGCCCGGGCTCTCGTCTGTGGTCCACGACGCGGTGGCTTCGCCTGGAGGCCGCCTCTCCTCCAAGTGCTGGCACGGCCGTTCAAGGGCGACGGTCAAGGCTGGTTTACCCCCGAGAACCTGGCCCGCTGCATGGATGGCTGGAGCAGCCGGCAGCGCATGGACCAAGGTCCCCGCGTCACCTTGTGCTCCGCACATCCCACCGCTGAGACAGCCGCCCAAGGACCCACCCGCGAAGCGGCGGGGACCGCAGCGCATCGAGTCGGTGAACTGTGGCCGGCGGATGACTGGGCTGTGGCGAGAAGTGCGGGTTCAGGTGGCGTAAAGGGTCTCGACTGTCAGAAGTGTCCGATACAACTTGCAGTACTACCTGACGGTGTTCACCCGCGGCACCCCCGGGCCGCGCAACGGGAGCGTCCGACTGAGGACGAGGTTGGTGGTAGTGCTCCCGAACTCGGCCAGCTCGTCAACGACCTCCTCCAGGTGGGCCATCGACGTGGCCGTCACCTTCATGACGTAGCAGTCGTCTCCGGTGGTGCGCAGGCACTCCAGGATCTCCGGGCGCTCCTCCAGCAGCCGGCGCAGCGGCTGGTGCCGGGTTCCCGGCCCCGGGTACTTGAGCCGGACCACCGCCATCACTGGGTAACCGGTCCGCTCCGGGTTCACCTCCGCACGGTACCCCGCGATCACCCCGGCCTCCTCGAGCCGGCGCACCCGCTCCTTGGTCGCCGACGCGCTCAGGTTCACCCGCCGCGCCAGCTCGGTGAACGGGATCCGGCCGTCCCGTTGGACTTCGGTCAGGATGGCCCAGTCCGTCACGTCGAGACTCTCGGTCATACGCCCATTCTACCGGCGGATCCACGGCTGAACCGCCTCTGAACAGGCGGGAATCCCTTCTGGCGATCCATACGCCCTGCCTAGGGTTGGGCCTATGAAGATCGGAGTGAACGTCCTCAATTTCGGCCCGGGCACTGACCCCGGAGTATTGCGAAGCTGGGCCCAGACCGTGGAGGGCCTGGGCTTCGACCTACTGATGATCTCGGACCACGTAGCCATTACGCCGGATGTCGCCGAGCGCTATCCGGCCCCCTTCTACGAGCCCTTCACCACCTTGTCCTGGCTGGCCGGCCTCACCACCCGCATCCAGCTCGGCACGACTGTCCTCATCGCTCCCTACCGGCACCCGCTGCTCACCGCCCGAATGGCGGCCAATCTGAATGAGCTGAGCGGCGGCCGGCTGGTCCTCGGCGTGGGAGTGGGCTGGGCGCGGCAGGAGTTCGCTGCCCTCGACATCCCGTTCTCACAGCGCGGACAGCTGACCGACGGCCACCTGCGGGACATCCGGGCCGCCTGGAAGGACACCGCCTCATACGGAGACCGCCGGATCCCGGTGTGGGTCGGCGGCAACAGCGACGCGGGGCTGCGCCGGGCCGTACGACTCGGAGACGCATGGCATCCGCTGCGCCCCACCATGCCGTGGCTGCGCGAAGCCGCAGGCAGGCTGGAGACGTACGCGGACGAGCAACACCTGCCGGTGCCCGCCCTGGCTCCCCGCATCGCCCTGCGACTCACCCAGGAACCGGTCGACGGAGCAGGACGGCTCGCCGGTGAGGGCACCATCGACCAGATCATGGACGACCTCGACCAGCTAAGGCTGCTGGGCGCCAAGTACGTCGTCCTGGACACCTACCAGGGCGACCCCCACGCGACATGTCACCCGCAGGCGGCCTGGCAGGCCCTCGCCACCGTAGCCGCGCACCGTCTCCCGCCCAGCGCCCCCCACCGCACCACGATGGAGCAGTCATGACCACACCCGACGACCACACCCTCCTCCGACAGGCCATCTCTCTCGCGGCCAAGGCACACGCGAGCGGCAACCCGCCCTTCGGATCTCTGTTGGCAGGACCGGACGGAACGATCCTGGCCGAGGAGCACAACACCACCCGCACCGACAACGACATCACTGCACACCCGGAACTCAAATTGGCGAGGTGGGCCGCAAGAGAACTCGACGCGCAGACGGCGGCAGGCACCACGATGTACACCAGCTGCCAGCCGTGCGGGATGTGCGAGGCCGTCATCCAATGGGCAGGGCTGCGGCGAGTGGTGTTCGCCCTGTCCGCCGAACAGCTCCTGGACATCAGACCGGGCAGCAGCCGACCGCCCGTGCCGCAGGAGGGCCCCGCGCTGCTCGACGAGGTACGGGCTGCGGTCGAGCCCTACTATCGCTGACCGCCGCGCGGCGCAGCCCGCCACCAGCGGAACACACATGGGTGCGCTCGTGCCTCCAAAAGAGCCACGTGCGCATGCCTGTGCATGGCGCCGGCTCCGGACAGCCTCGCGTTGCCTGCGGCTCGGCGACCACGGTGCCTCGTCCCGGGGAGCCGGCACGCCGGTGATGGCCTCGAAGACCATGTCCTCCCGCAGCGCTGCGTCGACGGGTCACAGAGACCGAGGCCGTCGTGCGGCGAGCTGCGTCACGGAGAAGGGGCCGGCCCTGGAGTGCGACCCTTCGCGTGTCGTGGCCCATTCGGCGTCTTCGTGCTCCGTCCGGGCCGTCCGCCTGCCCGTACGGATCACGCCGGGAAGCCGACGTCGGTTGCGCATGATCGGCTGGGCTCGGCTGGTTGCGGTCCCCTGACGGCCGGCCGTACACCGCAGAAAGAGGAGTCTCCGATGTCTCGTCGGCATGTCCCGGCCGTCCTCGGCCTAGTGGCGGGCGCGCTGGTGGCGGTCCCCGTCCCGGCCGCTCACGCCGCCACAGTGCAGGCTCGCTGCTCCGTCTCGGCTTCACTGGAAAACGACAGCGACCTTCACCAAGAAAACGACATCCCCACGAGCCCACCCACCCCAACTACCAGCAAAGACGCCTCACACACCCAGTGCAAACAACTGACGCCACCCACTGAAAGTCACACGACGCCCATCAATCTGCGCAGCACTCAACCAACCTGCGCAGCGGCGGTCAGGTCGGCGAACACCGCAGGTCAGAAGACCAACGAACCCCGATGCTGCCCAGATTCAGTGAGCCGACCCATCACCAAAACCGCTCACCCAAACTGCACAACCCCAGGTCAGAGCCTTGACGACTGCTCAGTTTCACCGACCAGCGACACCAGAAGGCTGCGCGGTCAGCGCCGGCCGCCGCCGATGCGGCGGTCGTCGGCCAGTGCGGTAAGCGGGCCGAACTCGCGGGCAAGCTGGTTCCACGTCAGAACCTCGCCACAGCGGGCCGGGAACTCCTTCGGGTTGAACTCGGGCATGGTCCAGGTGCCAGTGCCCCGGTCCCGCAGCCACAGGTCCCCGTCACCGTCGACCACAGTCGGCGGGACCGGTACGGGCTCGGCCTGATCGGTGGGCTCCCAGGTGACCCGGCCCGGGTGGGAAACGCGGCGCAGCTCGGTGGTGGCCAGCCGCGCGGCCAAGTCACGGGTGGACTCTTCGGCGTCCTTGACCGACGCGAGTCGGAATGCGTCGTCAAGTACGGGCAGGGCTGGATTCTTGCTGCGCTTTGAACTCATTCGCTGACTACCTCCGGTGGGGGGCGTCACATCCGTTATGGCACCCCGTAGAGGAACACGGTATCCGAGGCGGGAGCGGGGCCGGCTACGACGACTGTCCAGGTGGAGGCGCCGGCACACCGGGCGGTGGGGCTAGGTGGTGAGCTGGTCCTGGACGTGGCGCAGCGGGGCCGGGACGGCCTCGATCCGGCGCTCACTGCGGGCTGCCGCCCGCGTGCTCTGGATGTCTGTGGGGGCGTCGAGGAAGAGGTGGGTGTGGCGGTTCCGGGAACGGATCTCTTGAGGTGCCTGCTGGTGGAGCGGCCAGAGGTCAGGTTGATCTCGGTGAACCTGACCGAGCAGGGCGTTGACGCCGTTGACGGCCGCGAATACGGCTCCCCTGCTCTCAGGGTAGCCAGACGCCTCTGCCCGGGGATCAGAAGCAGGCACTCAGACAGCGGCCTTCAGGGCCTTACAGCTCTGACTCAAGGGGCTGGCCCCGTGGCCGTACCTGCAACACGGCTGGTGGCTTCTCTGCACCGACAGCGAGATCGAGGCCGTCATCGAAGCGCCGGCCGAAGACCTCATCACGTTCCGACAAGTCCTCACCCAGGTGCTCGGCTACGGACGTGCGGACGCCGTACCCACGCGTGTAGGCATCTGATCGGCCTCTCCTTGAGACTCGGAAGCGCCCTGCCCAACGAGCCAGAGATGATGCAATTGACACCCCAGCATCTCGCGGCTGGCCGGCCGCGCAGCCACACACTTGACCTTCACCACCCGCCTGCGCTTTCTATCTGTATCGCCAGCCACACGAGCGGTGCCGCTGCCAGAACGATCAGCACCAGACAGCACGGTACCTGGGACGGCCCCTTGAGTGGCTCGGCTGCTACCTGCGGGGCCACTCGGCGCACGTCGTCGGCGTTATACCACTCCTTGTGGGCGTACCCCGTAGTGGTCAGCCAGCTCTCCGTTCCCATCCGCACCCCATGGGCCAGCGCATTCACATGCACCGAGTGAGTACGGACGCCCGGCCACAAGTAGCTCACCTCGCGAGCCGTCAGCATGACCTTCTCTTCGTGCGCCATATTCCGCCCTTCCCCCCGGCAGTCGGTGGCACGACATCATGAACTGTCCCATAGTCAGGCGCAGTTCGTCCCCCTATCGATCCTCGGCGTTCCGACGCGGCGATCCGCTTCCCGGGCCCCGAACGCCTGGCGCGAGCGGGCTGGCCCTCGTCATCGAGAACGGGCGGTCAGGGTCTGACCGCCGCCCTACCCCGAATCACGGCGCCGGGGCGTGAGCACCGTCAGTGCAGTCAACAAGCCCGCCATGTGCGCGATACGGGGCCCCTGCGAACCCTTGTGCGAGGCGTGTAAGGGCGCGCGGCGGGCGCAGTACGGAGACTGAAGCCGTGTCTGTCCTGCCGCCTGACCTGCCTCGGCTGCGGACGCTGGTCACCTACCTGCGCGGCGAACTGGGCCGGGCCGAACAGGCCCTGGCCACGGCGGAGGAGCGCGAGGCCATCGCCGCATCCCGGCTGCCGCCGAAGGAGCCGCCCGCGTGGCTGATCGAGCGCGGGATCGGAGGCGGCCGGCTTCCGGCCTGCGTACACACCGGGGACTGCTGGGACACCGGCAACCGCTGCACCCCCGCCACCCCCGAGCAGATACGGCAACTGCTCGCCGAAGGCCACCCCGCCTGCCCCCACTGCCGGCCCGACACCGCGCTCGGAATGCTGGAGTGAGCGGATACCGGCAGGGTGAAGGGATGAGCCCTGCCCCGCGTGTCGGCGTCATCCGCCGGACGCCCAGGGCGGCCGCCGCGTCCGCTGCGACGGTGAAATCCTCGGCCGCGCCCTCGGCACCGCCGACCTCCTCGAGTTCCTGCGCCGGGCCGGCCTGGACCCCGACGTCGTCCGCCTGGATGATCCGCTGCTCATCGAATGGCGGGGCGGCGGGCCCGCCGTCTGGACGCCGGACACCGGCGAGGATGGCGGATTTCGCCTCGGCGGGAGGAAATGATCAAGTGCCGGAGTCTGATCGATTGGGCTGCGGCTGGGGCGTCAAGATCGCGCCGTGGTACGGATGAAGGAGTGGAACCGATGGCAACAGGCACTGTGAAGTGGTTCAACGCCGACAAGGGGTATGGCTTCATCAGCCAGGACGATGGCGGCCCCGACGTGTTCGTGCACTTCGCAGCCATCCAGACCAACGGATACAGGAGCTTGGAAGAGAACCAGCGGGTGGAGTTCGAGGTCACCCAGGGGCAGAAGGGTCCGCAAGCGGAACTGGTCCGCCCCTTGTAACCCCCTCTTCGTTCTGGCTGCGCTCTGTATCCACGCGATGGCCAGTGGAACAGAGCGCAGTCCCGGTTTCGCCAACAGCATCCCCGGTAAGGGTGGCGGCCCGCACTGCTGCTCCGGTCAGTGGCTCCGGCCGCAGGAACCGGTTACTGAGGATTTCAGGCTGGAGTCGGTGGGTTGATGGGGGCCGGCAGCCTGGTCCCCGGCGTGACCGTGGGCGAGGACCTCGCCCCGCACCGGGCGAGCGCGGCCCGGCCGGCCACCGCCGCCGGACCGACCCCGGCGGGCAACGGGATCCCGGTCTCCGGTGGAGTCCCGGCGCGCCCCGCCACGACGGGCGGCGCCGCGGCCGCTCCCGCCTTCGGGACGTCCTCCGCCGGGCGGGGCCGCCCGACCACGTCCTCGGGCTGAACCGCTCCGCTCCGCGACGGGGCGGCCTCGGCCGGGCGGAGCCGGGGGCGCGCGAAAGCCCGCATTGTGGCAGACGCGGGCGCGGGGGTCATGCCACGCGTTCCCGGGGCATGACCCCCGGATGCCGCGGGTGGACTAATGAGGGCAACGAACCGGGCGGAACCGCCGCCCATCCCACCCCGAAGGAGGACAGCCATGGCTGCCCTGATCCCCCTCCGCAAGTCGCTCCTCATCGCCGCCTCCGCCGTCGCCGCGCTCCTCAGCGCCGGATCGGCCCAGGCCGCGTCGAGCTCCGCCCACCTGGCCAACGATCCCTCCGGGGCGAAGGTGCAACGCAGCAGCATGCTCGGAGGGTCGGACCACTCCAGTGCGTATTACTACTACTACGTACAGGCGCGGTAGCAGATGCTGTCTTCCCGTGTGCCGCCCGGCCCCTCGGGGGCCGGTCGGTACGGCAACCGGCGCGCGTTCGAGCGGGACCACCTCGGTTTCCTCCTCGACCAGCAGCAGTACGGCGACCTGGTCCGCTTCGACGACGACCTGTACATCGTGAACTCGCCCGCCCTGGCGGAGGAGGTCCTCAAGCACACCAACACCACCTACGGCATCTCCAGCGACCTGCTGGGCGAGGCGACCGACGGAAGCCGCGCCTCCGAAGACCTGGCCCTGTGGATGCGGGCCCGCAGCCTGGCGGGACGCGGCCTGAACCGGACCAGCATGCGCGCCGCCCGGGACAGCCTCGCGTCGACCGTCGTCCGCCACGCGGACACCTGGCACGCACGCGGCAGGATCGAAGCGATCCCCGCACTGGAAGACCTCACCGCCCACCTGATCGCCGAGTTCTGCCTCGGGCCCGAGACCGGCGACGTCCCCGACCTCTTGGCCCGCCTGCAGGACGCGCTGCTGCCCCCCACACTGCCCCTGCCGGCCCGCTGGCACGCGCTGCGCCGACGCCGCCTCCAGCGCGCCGGCCGCGACCTAGCCGACGAAGTCTCCTCCCTGATACGCCGGCGGCGTACGACGAGGCGGGACGACTCGCCCTCCGTGGTCGCGGACCTCCTGAACACCGCGTGCGACGAAGGCGCCCTCACCCACGAGGGCGCGACCAGCGTCATCGTCGCCAACCTCTTCGCCGCCCACGAGACCACCGCCGCCGCGCTCGCCTGGCTGCTCCTCCTCCTCGACCGGCACCCGGAAGTCCGTCGGCGGGTACGGGACGAGGCCGACCGGGAACTCGCCGGCGCGCTACCCACCGCGTCCGACGTGCCCCGGCTGGCCGTCACCGAAGCCGTCGTGAAGGAGACCCTGCGCCTCTACCCCCGCTCTGGTTCCTCCAGCGGACCATCGAGGAACCCACCGAACTCGCCGGCTACCCCCTGCGCCCCGGCCAGAAGGTCGCCGTCAGCCCCTTCGTCCTCCACCGCGACCCCCGCCACTACCACCGGCCCACCACGTTCGACCCGGACCGCTGGACCGACCGCGCCGCCAACCCGCTGCCCAAGTACGCGTTCATGCCGTTCGGCGGAGGGCCGCGCAACTGCCTCGGAACCCACTTCGCCACCACCGCCATGACCATCGTCACCGCAACCCTCACCCCCCACTACGAGGTCACCCGATCACCCGGCACGACACCCGTCTTCCACACGCGCACCATCCTCCAGCCCCACGACCTCACCCTCGACGTCTCGGTCCGTCCCCACCCACCCGGCGACCGGCCCGGCGACCACCGGCCCGCTGCGGACCCACAGCCCGAAGACCACCGGGCAGCCCGGTGTCCGTTCACCGCCAACACCCCCGCCGCACCGTGACGGACCGGCGTCCCCGCCTCCTCGTCCGGCTTGCTCCGGGCCCGGGGCCGGTGTAGTCCGGTACTAGCCAGCTCGACGAAGCGACGCTGCGCCGGCTCGTCGGGCAGAGCAGCGGAGGATGCCAGGCTCTCGAGGAAGTATCCGAAGCGGGGGTGCGGTGCTTCGAAGGCACCGAGCTGCTCAAAGAACTGCTCGGTCGTCCAGTCGTCCGGGAACCGGATCACGTGGCGCTCGATCTGGGTGCGCAGGCTGTTGGTCGTGGCGGTCCATCCGCCGAGTGGATCGTTGTCCAGGTGCCACAGTCGGCCCAGCAGAGCCATGAAGCGGTCCGGGTAGCCGAGGTGGGCGGACAGATCGAAGTCTCTGGCCAGCTCGCGCCTGGTCCGGCTCGGGATCTGCACGTTGTGGCGGCCGAGCCACAGAACATCCTGCAGCGCCATTCGTTCGGCCTGGTCCAGCTTCTCCTGCTCAAGAACGGCGTCGGCGACATCCTGCAGGCGGTCGTCAGGGCAGGCTTTCAGGCTGGCCACCAGCCGCTCGTGCTTGGTGCTGCCCTCGCTGGGCGCGGGAAGGCCGAGGCGCTCGCACAGCGCCGGCAGTTCCTTCGCGGTATAGCGCGTGTACAGCGTGAGGAGCACGCCGTCGATCAGCCTCCGCAGCAGCGCCATGTCCATCTGTTCCCCCATCCCCTGATGATGAGCGACGTCCGGACACGATTCCACCGTGTCCGTTCACCTTGCCCAGCAGCCAAATTCGCAGTGCACTCGCGCACCGCGCCTCTACCTTGATTCGCATGTCGCACGAATCGATCCACGAGCACCTGCTGATATCGGCCCGGAAGTGGGCACGTACGGCTGTCGACGCGTACCTGGAGGAGCCCATCGACCAGGACTTCGCCGTGCACCACATGGCCGTCGCGGTGGAACACGCGTCCAAGGCGTACCTGGCGTCCATCGCTCCCGTGCTCCTCGCGTCGGAGAGGCAGCCGAGCGTGGACGACCTCCTGGTCCTGAGCGGGAACGAAGACAAGACGAAGAAGGGCCGCGCCGGGCTCAAGACCATCGGCGGCGAGGGGGCCATCCTCAGGGCAGCCCAGCTCCTCGGCCCCGAGCACAAGGCGCCTGCCAAGCTCAAGGAACTGCGGGAGTCCCGCAACGGCATCACCCACATGGGGTGGGGCCAGCCCGTGACCGAGTGCCGCGAACTCCTGGCCGCGGGCATCGAGCATTGGCGCCACACCTTCGCCGTCACGCCCAGTCCGCTCCCGGCCGCGGCAGCCGTCAGGGCGGAGGCGCGCCTGAGGTCGGCGACTGTCCATGTCCTGCGACGTTCGGCGCGCCCCGGACCTCGTGGACCGCAGCTTCGTCGCCGTGGCTCCGAACCGCTCTGAGGATCTGCGGCCGCGAGTTGACTCCCCAAAGAGGGCGTCGTCCGAGCCTCCGCCTCGGGTGCCTTGCCCTCACGCCGAGGGGCCAAAAACGCCAACTCCGAGCGCCGGGAGCGTGACATCCGCGACGAGCTGTCCACCAGGCGCCCGACGTACCGAGATCGCCGGGCGAAAGTAGAGAAGGTCCTGCAGGGAGGGGTTCCAGGGAAGGTGGTCGTGTCTGATGAGGGCCTCTGGTTCGAAAAGCGCGTGGACGGGCAGCTCGCGGGTGAGCGGGCGAGAGCTGGTATTCAGCACGACCAGAACACGTTCGCCATCGCGGTGGCGCACGAAGGCGTAGATTCCTGGTCGGTCGAGTTCCGAGAACAGGATCTTCTCTTCCCCGAGGTGCAGTGCCGTATGCCGTCGGCGAAGCTCGATGAGCCGCCTGGTCCACCGAAAGAACGGCGAGGATCTGTCGAACATGTCGCCATAGGAGCTGGGCGACGTGAACCTTCCCTCGGGAAACATGTCCTCTCTGTTTCCTGGATCAGCAGGATCCTGAAGATGCTCAGGTTCCAGCCGCTGCGTAGATTGGCGGAATCCCTGTTCGGTTCCGTAGTAGAGCATGGGGATGCCGATCGAGAGGATCAGATGGGCGAGGGCTACCCGGAGGCGCCCCACAGGCTCGGCGTGCCGGAGGAATCGGTAGACGTCATGGTTGTCGATGAATCTGATCGTGAATCCGTGATCGCAGCTGAATGCCTTCGACGCGATATCGAAGCTCTCCTCCAGTTCTCTCGCGGGTGCCTGGCCGTGGAGGGCCCAACTCTGGCGTCGGTATTCACCGTAGTTATAGACGGCGCCCATTCCGGAGTCGAAGCATGAAGCAATCAACGTGTCGTCGTCGCTTGCGTGCTCCTCGATGATCAGGAAGTTGTTCTTCCCCAGGCGATCGGCATACTTCCTGACGGTGTCACACAGTCTCGTCACGAAGGAGCGGTCCATGTGTCGGACCGCATCAAGGCGGATTCCGTCGATATCGGACTCCCGGATCCACCAGCACGCGATAGACTGAAGGATTCGCTGCGTATCCGGGTTCTCCGTCGCGAGTCTGCGATAGTCCGGTGGGAAATCTCCCAGGGTCTCCTGCTCGGTGTCGTTCCAATCGTCAATGACGCCGTGCCGCGAGAAGTGTTGCGGCGAGGCAAGTTCAAGCGGACGGATCCAGATCTCGTTGTCACGAATGCTCGCAGCCTCCCCCGTTCCTCTCCAGAGATTACTCCCGTCGGCATACTCGAACACAGGGCCGGCGTGGTTCAGTACGAGGTCGAGCACGACACGGATGCCGCGGTCGTGGGCTCCGGCAACAAGCTGCCGGAAATCCTCCATGGTGCCGAGCCGAGGATCCACTGCCATGAAATGTCGGGGCGCATATCCATGATATGAGCCGGGGCCGTTGAGTACGACTGGAGTGAGATGAATCGCCGTGCCACCGAGATCGCGGATGTAGTCGAGTCGTTTTGAGAGCCCTCGGAGATTTCCCCCGTGCCGTGAACGGCCATCGCCCGGATCTCCCTCAACAGTCGCTGGTGTATCGGTCTGGAAGCGGTCCACGACAATGGAATAGAGGATCTCTTTGCGCCAGTCGTCCGGTGAGGCGTGATACTGGCGCGCATTGGAGTTCGCGAGTGAGATCTCGGCGATACTCTCCGGCGCCCCCACTTCCGGAACGGGGCCTTCCGATCGTGGACACGGCGGCTGGTCTGCGGCAGGAATCATGGTCGGGACCATAGGCATTTCCGGCCGACCGGTCCAGACCGTGCACTTCAGCCGGTCTTGTTCCGCTGCTGGATCCGTGCTGTACTCGAACGCGAACTCGGCCGGCCAAGACTGGGGGATCATGATCAGCACTGTGCGCTCCTTATTTCATCGAGTGGCGTGGACGGTTAAACGATGGCGCCTGCGGCGCACCGATCCGTTCATGTACAAGTGAATCGGCCGATGCTGTGATCACTTGGGGGGTATCTGCGCTTTCCCACGACGCGTCCCTGGCCGTTGTGCAGGACGAGAAATTTGTTTTCGCAGCGCATTCAGAACGCTATTCTCGGATCAAGAACGATGCTTTACTCCATCCCGAGCTGATCAGAGAAGCCAGAAGTTTCGGCGCGCCGGACGAGGTTGTCTGGTACGAACGACCGTTGCTTAAGAAGCTGCGACACATGCGGGCGGGTCAATGGCGTCACGCGCTGTCGACTTCCGACCTACCCAGTCGGTATCTGCGGTCGATCGGCCTGCCACACAGGACGCCCGTCTCCTACGTGGGGCATCACGAAGCGCACGCCTGGGCCGGAATCGCCACAAGCGGGTTCGACTCGGCAGCCGTCATCGTCGCCGACGCCATAGGGGAGTTCGATTGCTTCACCGTCTTCTCCTACTCCCCGGAATCAGGCCTCCAACTTCGCTATCGGCGGCGCTATCCGCATAGTCTCGGGCTGCTGTACAGCGCCTTCACCCGACGGTGTGGTTTCAAGCCCAACGAGGACGAGTACATCCTCATGGGCATGGCCGCCTATGGGCAGCCTCGCTACGTCGATGACATCCTCGACACGTGGATCTCCCTGGACACGCCGGGCTACTCGCTGACGTCGAACGTCCACCGGGGCATCGGAGAGTGGCTACCCGACGCGCGCCCCGAGGACCTCGCTGCCAGCATGCAAGTGGTAACCGAGAGGGTGCTCGTCGAGGCCGCGTCCTGGGCACGCAAGGAAATCGGTGCGCCGAACCTGATCCTCATGGGCGGTGTGGCGCTGAACTGCGTCGCCAACTCCGTCATCGCCCGCGAAGCCGGCTTCTCCCGCCTGTGGATCTTCCCCAACCCGGGGGATGCCGGCTCGAGCCTCGGAGCCGCCGCCGCCCATCTGCGGAAGCCGTTGCGATGGAGCGGGCCATACCTGGGAACACCTATCCAGCGTGACCTTGACATCCCGGCGGTGGTGAGAAGTCTGAGGACGGATGGCGTGGCCGCCGTCGCCAACGGCGCCGCGGAATTCGGGCCGCGAGCGCTGGGCAACCGGTCTCTCCTCGCCGACCCCCGGTCGGCGGACATGAAGGACCGGGTCAACGGGGTGAAGGGGCGTGAGAAGTTCCGGCCGTTCGCGCCCATGATCCGCGAGGAGCTGCTCCACGACTACTTCGACGTCCCTGTGCCGAGCACCCCGTACATGCAGTTCACCGCACGGTGCCGCGAACCAGAGGAATTTCCCGCCGTTGTGCACGTGGACGGCAGCAGCCGGGTCCAAAGCGTCTCCCAGAGCGAGCATCCGGTCCTGTACGAACTGCTCCGGCAATGGGAGGACGCGTCAGGCTGCCCCGTCCTCCTCAACACGAGTCTGAACTCCCGTGGGGAGCCACTAGTGAATACCTGGCAGGAAGCCCAAGCCTTCGGCGACAGGGAAGGAGTGCGCGTCCATTGACCCCCCTGACGTCTCACCCCGTCCGCCTTCTCGTCGCTAACGGGTGCAGCTACACCCGTGGAGCGGAACTGGGGCGGGCACAGGATGCGTGGCCGACCCTCGTGGCCAATGCACTGGACGTGCCGTGGGTCAACCTGGGCTGCGACGGAGGCTCGAACCGGCGGGTCGTCCGCACGACCGTTGGCCAACTAGACCGCCTGGCCGCAGAACACCGGGTGCCCGTAGAAGAAGTTTTGGTGATCTGCATGTGGACCGGCCTATCCCGTCACGAGTGCTTCACGCGACGGCGGGACAAAGGGCACGGCTACCGACCGGACCTCCCCGACGAGTTGCGCTGGCACCGTTTGAGCAGATGGCGGATCCAGATCGAGGACCAACTCTCCGAGGCCTACTACCGGCACCTGTGGAGCGCTCAAGGGGCCATGACCAACTTCGCGCTGGACTGGCTCATGCTCGACGGATACCTGCGCTCCAGAGGCGTTCAGGGCAAGTACGTCTTCGCATGGGACGTTCTGCGATTCCGGCAGGACGAGCAGACCCGAAGGCTTCTCAGCGGCCTGGACCCAGCAACCGTCTACGGCGGTTCGGTGACGAACTCGCGCACATCGTTCTATACGGACATCATCGGCCGATTCCCGACCGGGGATATGCAGCACCCGCTCGAGGAGGCCCACGCTTCCTTCGGCTCCTCGCTCACCGACTGGCTGCGGGACCACGGCATCAGGGACACCACCCCGAAGGCCTGGTAGCCCTCCGCACGGATATCTGGGCTGGATTGATGAGGGTGATGAACAGGCGCTGGATCTCGTCGCAAGACGCGGGATGAGCCCGTCCGGTGCGGGCGGGGGTAGTGGGCGTGTTCGTCGGCGTGGACCACAGCCAGAAAAGCGTGGGCGAGCCTCGCGAGAGTGCCCCAGCGGATCCAGGAGGGTAGCGGCGGACCTGGTGCTCATCGAGGTCGGCCAGCCCTTTCTCACTCTGAAGAGCGGGCTGCCGCGGAGAAGTTCCTGGTGCCTCCGATCAGCAGGAGGTAGCAGGACAGGGCCGGGCGGATGGTGCGCGAGAGGGCCCCGTCCGTGGGACTGAGGCGGGCGGACCAGGCCGGCCAGAGCTGTGTCGGGGTCTTGCGGGCCCGCTCCGCAACCCGGGTTCCCGCTGAGCGTCCGGGCCTGCTCGGCAGTCGGTCCAGCGTGCGGTAACGCATCTGGTCAACACCCTTGAGGCGAGGTGCGAGGCTTGCGATGCAGACCGCCTCGAACAGCGGGCTGGTGTGGCGCCAGTGAAGATCGGCTTTGAGGGGAATGCTGCCGTCGGCGTCGCTGATCAGGTCGCTTCGGTTGACATGGCCCTCGAAGGCTCCGGAGTTCCACGGCTGCGAAAGTCCCGCGGTGACGGCCTCGAGGTCACGCTCCAAGTGCCGGGCGAATCGCTGGAGGCTGGGCAGGTCGGCGGTGGTCGCGGCTTCGATCCATGCCGGCAGCTGGTGGCCCTGCAACTGGGTGAGCATGTGGGCGAAGGAGCGGACGTGCCCGGCGAGTGCGTCCAGTTCGGGGCAGTTCGCCAGTACGTCCTTGAGCTGGATCTTGTCGCTCTCGGTCAGTGCTTCAGGGCGGGTGAGGATCCAGCGGGTGACGGCGCGGGCGGATGGCGGCCGGGGACCGACCGGCTGGGGTTTGCCGCGTAGGTTCCGGCTGACGTAGGCGCGAACGTTGCCGTAGCCGTCCGGGTAGCCCAGTTCCTTGATCTCCTCCCACAGTTTCCAGGCGTTGGTGCAGCCCTCCTGCCATCGCTGGTCGAGGTAGGACCTGTAGGCGTCGAGCTTGGTGGGGCGGTTTTGCCACTGGCCGGTGAACAACTGCTCCGGCTCTGCGGCATGGGCAAAGCGGAGGACCGTGCTAAAGCCCATGCCGAGCTGCCGGGCGATGGACCGCTTGCTGTGGCCGGCGGCCAGGAGCGCGTGGACGGTGGCATGCCTGGCGCGGGTCCGCTCAGCGAACCGGTGCCCGGTCGGCCACGGCGATGGCGCGGGCAGCTCCGACGCTTGCTGAAGCTGTTCGGGCGGCGCCGGTGCCGGTCGCAGGCAGGCGCGGTGCTGGAAGACACACTTCTCGGCGGCTTCGCCGAACACCTCCCTGACCGTCGGCACCCCCACGCCGCGTGGGCGGTTGCCGTACCGAGCAGCCGATGGGAGGTGGGCGCGCCGTGGTGATCCCCGCGAGCAGCCTGGAATATGTCAACGTCGCCATCGCCACCGCACCGGCCGGCGTCGAGCTCAGCGGCACACACCGCAGTTCGCGTTCCTGCCGGACACCAACCGGGCCAACCCCATCTCCGGCGACTGGCTCACCGGAGAGTGGGACGACGACGCTGCGCGCATCCTCGTCGGCCCCTCCGGAGGCGCGACAGCGCTCAGCCGCGGCCACTGGCACGTCTGGCTCCGCATCGACCCGCCCAACGACGAGCTCGTCGTCCGGCTCGCCGGGACGCTCCGAGTGACCTGACCACGTCACGGACCGGTAACGCAGGCCGCCTGCCCGGCCCGAGCAGCGGATGATGCACCCCTCACGACCTACGTCCCTGGGGGATTCATGCACGCCCGCACCACCGGCCTCGCTGCCACCGCCCTGCTGCTCTGCACCATCACCGCGTGCAGCAGCAGCGACAGCTCATCCAACAAGGCCACCAGCAGCAGTCCGACACCCACCCCCACGACGAGCAGCCCCACCCCCTCCACCACCCCGACGGCGGACCCGGTCCTCGCTTTCGGGCAAACAGTGACGTTCGACGACCCGTCCGACAACGACCCGGTACGCGGCAACGCAACCGTCCTCGGCTACCGGCACAACATCCGCTCCGTCGGCTCCGCCGCCGACGAATCCGGGACCCCCGGCTACGTCTGGGCCGCCCTCGACATCAAGGTGTGCAGCGAGTCAGGCGCCTTCCTCGCGACGACCCCGCCGTGGACCCTCAGCTACGCGGACGGGGCCCGTGTCAGCGCATCCAGCACCACGTACGGGGACTTCCCCAAGCCAGCGTTCCCCTTCGAGACGCAGCTGACCGCAGGCAAGTGCGTCAAGGGGAACATCGTCTTCGCCGTGCCCGACAGCCCCCGGCCGAGCACCATAATCTACGCCCCCAGTCACTGGACAAGCCCCGCGAGTGGACCGTTCCGCCCCAGTAAGCGAGGTGGCGCCCGTGGCCGACGACCCCCGCAACGGGCGCCCCTACTGCAGCCTCTGCGCCTGACAGCGCGCCCTACGCCTCCCCTGCTGGCTCTGCGGCCACGACATCACCGGCCCCGACGCAGGCAGGCACCCCGACGCGTTCACTCTCCATCACGTACAGCCCCTCAGCCGCAGCGGCGACCTCCTCGACAAGGCCAACGCCCGCAGCGTCCACCGCAGGTGCAACACCTCCCGCGGCAACCGCACCAGCGTCCGCGTGCAGGGCTCATCGCGGAGGTGGTGACAGCCGTGCTGTACGTGGTCACCGGCCCCCGGCCGCAGGCGAGAGCAGCTGGATCCACGCCAAGGCCCGGGACGTCGTCATCGGCCTCGACCTCATGGCGCTCGCCATGGCCGGCCCCGGGGCGGACCACCACAAGCACGACCCCACCCTGCTGCGGATCGTGCACCGTGCCCGGCAAGCAGCCATCCACGAGGCGGAGCGGCACCTCGCCACGACCGATGTCTACCTGATCCGCACCCTGCCCCAGCCCAAGGCGCTCGTCCGGTACAAGCGGCTGGGCGCGCGCATCGTGGCTGTCGATCCAGGCGAGGAGATCGTCCGCCGTCGGGTCCGTGACATGAGGCAGCCGGAGAAGGAAGGCGTGGTCACCGCCTGGTATCGGCAGAGGCGCAGGGGCGCACCCCGGGCATCGGCCCCGCAGTCGTCGCGCGCTTGGTGAACGAACGAAGCGAACTTGATCACGACTCAAGGTGTCTGCGGATCGTGACGGAGGGCCAGGTCAGGGGAGGGAGCGGATCAAAAGTTGAGCGACCGCACGGGCGACCCAAACTGGCAAGCAGTGTCGGTCACAGCTCAACTCGCCCGTCCCCGACCAACAGCAATCCCAAGGACTCCTGACACCTCCACTCCGATTGCGCACTGACAAACAACACAGATCATCAGCAAGACCGGAAGCGGTGCAGCATCAGAGGTCAGGCTGCAGGCCGCTCTACCGGTTGCCAGTCCTCCACCGGCTTCGTGCGGAAGAAGCCTCTGTACACAAGACGAGTGAGCACCACCGCTCCCTCCCCGTACTCATGCAGCTCCTCGAAGGCCTCAGCTGCCGAGTCATATACGAACTTCTTCCCCTTCGCGTTCTGGATGACCCACTCCCGATCAGCCGCAACGCCAACCCCACCAGTCTGCACAGCTCCCCCAACCCACAACACACAACGGAAACCACGATCGTATCCCCCTCCACGGCAGCCGCTCCGGACCGGCCGTCCTTCGACTACCTCCGTACATGGCGCCGCCCGGCAGGGAGGTGTATCCCGGCCGGACGCATTCAAGTCCGTGTGGTGCGTGTTATCCGATGGTGAGGAATGCGTTCCAGCCGTCTTCGTCGCGGCCGGATGCGGCGCCGAGGGTGGAGGTGCCGCCTTGGTAGAGCCACTGGTTGCCGAGGGTGTCGACGGCCCAGATGTCGGGGATGCCGTCGCCGGTGGCGTCGGCCGTGCCGAGGGTTGGCGATGCTCAGTTGCTGTGAGCTGCGGTTCGCCAGGTAGGCCGGGACGAATCCGGCCCGCCGCCCGGCTGATCATGGCGAATTCGGGGAGCGAGGGGACGCGGCCCGCATCGACTTGGATCTTCGCTCTGCCGCCACAGTGCCATCCGTCGCCATCGACAAACGCCTCCCGAAAAGGGAGGACATAGCCAGGGCCACCCCTTGCGGCGGACCCCGGAGGGCTTCCCCATCCCTGCACACGGCAGGCTCCGTCAAACCCGGTCTCAGGGGGCGAGCGACTGCGGTGACAACCACGTGGAGTCCCGCGGCATTTCACGGTCCGCCATCATGACCCCGGACAGGGCTTCCGTCTTGCCGAGTTCACGCATCACCAACGCGGCAGTATGAGCAGCGGAGAGATGAACACCATCCCCGAGTGGTCGGGCGAATGCGTCGCCGAGCACGTCGGCTCGGTGAGCCGCGGGGAGAGCTTGACGGCTCCATTCCGCCTGGAGTCTGCGCTCGGACGCGCCAAGGTCCGCTGAGCGTGACGGCGAGCCAGTCCCGGGATCTGCTCAACGAAGGTCTGCCGTCCGCACAAGGTGTCCGCGCAGATGAACCGGCGGATCTGCAGGCGCAGAACCACACGCCTTTCCGCGCTGGGCAGATCAGCAGGAAACCGCACGAGACGTGGCGGGCCAGCAGCAGCACCTCGATCAAGGCCCTGGTGCCGGCGGTGTCACCGTGAGCCTTGACCGTGGCTGCCCAACAAGAACCCTGATTCGGTGAGCCTCCATAGGGCATCGCGGAGCGCCCCCATGAAGCGAGCGGTAAGCGGCCGTGACTCCACACTCCTGCGACGCCCACACGATCCGGACCTGGGCCGGCCGTTCCTGCAGGGACGCGCTGCTAGCGTGGACGCGTGACGACTTGTGCAGAATGCAGCTTCGAGTACGAACTCGCCCTGGCTCCTGCGGTTTCGGCTCTCGCCAAGGGGCACGCGAGCGAATACGCGGACCTCCTGAAGCAAGAACCGTCCTTGCTCCAGCTGAGACCGGCGCCGCAGGTGTGGTCACCCCTCGAGTACTCCTGCCACATGCGCGATGTTCTGCTAGTCCAGCGGGAACGGGTGCTGGCCGCTCGGCGTCTCGACGGGCTGGTCGCTGAGTCCATGGGACGTGACGAGCGGGTTGAGCACGACGGATACGCCCTGCAAACGCCTACCGATGTTGCCCGCCAGCTTCATGACGCGACACTGCTGTTCGCCAATGTCCTCGACCGGCTGTCGCCCGACGACTGGGACCGCACACTGACGTACACCTATCCCCAGCGGGAGGAACGCTCACTGCGCTGGCTCGCCGTGCACACCCTGCACGAGTTGCGCCACCACCTTCTCGACATGCGTCGTCAACTGGAACCCCCAAGTCGTCGGCTAACCCTCTGACGAGCCGCCTGGGTTGCAGGAACCGGCGCCCCCACAAGAAACCAAGGAGAAGAGGAAATTTCCGGCGGAACGGCCCAAAATCGACTCGCAGAATGAGGCCTCAGAGCCCCGATCTCGATCGTGCTGGTGTGATGTGACGTTCCTTCACCACGGAGGCCCTCAGTGAGGCACTCAGCGCTTCCTTGCCGTCCCGGGCCGACTCCAGCATTCTCCTGGATCGCCTGATCGGCGCAATGGTGACTGGTCCCGTGAGTTGGCCCGAGGTGTGAGTTCTGGATCCCTACCAGTCTCGGGACAGGCCGACACCCTCGGCCGGATCGGCCCGTTTGCCGCGATGGTACTGCCGGGCCTCCGAAACATGCTGACCGCCGGCTACGAGTGGACCCGGGTACACGCCGCGACCGCACTGTGGGACATCGAGGGCGAGGCAGGGCCCCTGGCGGAGCCGGATGTACGAGGTCCGGCACCTCGGTGCACTGCGCTTGGAGCGCCACAGCCTCTCGCACGGTCGGCAGCCGAGGAATCAGGGTGCGAAGAAGCGCGTGAGCGCTTCGACGGGTGGGACCCTTCAGTCCCTGACGAAGGCCGAGTTGTACAAGAAGGCCACCGCCGCTAGCATCCCCGGCTGCTCCACCATGACCCACGACGAACTCGCCGACGCCCCCTCCCGCACCTGACATCGGACTTGAGGACGCGGGTGACACGGTGAGGGTGTGGCTGGTGGTCGGACCCGTTGAGCCGGGCACTCGTGCGGTTGGCCGAGTGCTGAATGCTGGCGTGCCGGGGCTGTCGAAATCGTGATCCACACCTCTTTCGATCACACGTACGATGCTCGACATGATCGCCCTGTCCGTGGACACAACATCGCAAAGTTTCGCCGCCGGCCAGGTGGTCGGAGTCCTCGCCGTCGCCCTCATCGCCATCGTGGCGCTCTGGAAGCTCACCGGCGCCTGGCGCGCTCCCTCGACCCCGCCCGGCGGCGACCCCGCCGCGACCGCTCGGGTGGAGAGCAAGCGCCGCCTGCTTCTCATCGGTATGACCGTGCTGATAGCCGCTGCCGCAGGGGTGAAGGCCACGGCCTCCTACAACCCGGAACCCCGGGCCTCCGAGACGACAGCGACCGGGCCCGTTTCCGAGGGCCAGGGCGCGGCGGCGGACGCACCGCGCACCATCGCCCTGCCGGACAGCTTCTCGGACTTCCGGCTGTTGACGGGTGCGGCCGCGGAGCGGACCGAGGCTGAGGTGATGGCGGGTCGCAAGCTGCCCGAAGGGGCGAAGGTCGGCTACTACGACAAGGGTGGGGACGAGAACCTCGAGCTTTTCGTCGTCGTCCGCAGCGCGGAGTGGGATCCCAAGGTGTACGACGAGAAGGCGACCACGTCGATCTCGCAGGAGTTCCGCAACTTCTTCGCCGCTGCGAAAGCCCACGACGTGACCCGCTTCGACGCGGGGCCGTACGGCGGGGGCCTCAGCTGCGGCCTCGCAATGGGGCTGGACGGCGACCAGTCCGTGTGTGCCTGGAGCGACGCCACCACCTTCGGCGCAGTACGTCTGGTCCGAGAGGCCCGCCTCCCCAACGCCGCGCAGACCACCCTCACACTCCGCAACGCCGCCACCCACTGACCACACACCGACCCCTCCTGGTCGGCCTTGCACACGCCCGCACGCGGCCCTGGGGTTGTACAGGTCCTGGGTAACTTGTTCGACAACAGGCCGAACCGGACCCAGACGAACCATTGGACAGAGCGGACGAAGGTGAATTGACCATGGGCCGAAAGATCCTCTTCGGTGCCCTGGCCTCGAGCGCCATCGCAGCCCTCGCCGGCGTCCTCTACGTGTGGAGCGGCAGCCCGGGCCTCAGCACAGGAAGCGTCTCCGCACAGAAGCTGGCAGGGTCGTGGAAGGCGAAGGACGGCGCCGAGATCGAATTCAGTGAGGATGGGGCGTTCTGCAGCCACTCCTTCCCCATCGGCGACGGCCGGCGGACCGACTCCTGCGGCACCTGGGAGCTCGGAGATTCCGGCACCGCTGCCGACCAGGCGATCGACCTCCACTTCAACCAGCCGAAAAAGACCCTGACTTCGCTGCTCCGGGTGTCCGGCGAGCAGGCGACCGGTGGCCTCTACTTCACTGAAGACATCGACGATCCCGGAAATTCTGTGCAGTTCCACCGCAGGGCCTGACCGATCACGCCCTTGACAGCCTTGGCGTAGCCGGCACGCCAGGCCGGGTCGGCCATCTGGAACCCGGAGGGCAGCCGCAGCTCGACGGCGCACCGTGCGCCGGCCTCGGGGCGCCGTGTTCGAGCCTCGCGACGTCAGGACCGACTGTTCGCCGTGTCTGTGAGGGCTTCTGCGAACTAGTCGTGGGCTGCGTGCCCGCTCGATGCTGGCGCGCAGGGCTTCCATGAGGTCGACGGCGCCGGTGGCCTCGGCCGGGGGCTGGTCGGGGTGCGGCCCCGTCGCGGCCAGGATGGCCAGGCCGCACCCCGTACTAGGGAACCTACCCGCCTCGCTAGCGTCCCATTTGTGGCCTGGGAGCCGGATCACGTGCCCGGTCGGCTCAGGCTTCCAGCATCCCCAGCCCGGAGTCGGCCCGGCAGATCGGGCACGCCTCCACCCCTGCACGAGGGCCTGGGTGGCCTGCTCGCGGGTGGCGGGGCGGGAGCGCGCCGTGCCCATGGAGCAGTCCCCGGCGTGGACCATCACAGGCCGTCGCACCGCGCCGATCCCGTACTGGATCCGCCACTCGACCTCGGGCACGGGCCGGTGCTCGGTCTCGGACAGGCGCTGGTCGCGGCGGGCTTCGGCGATCAGCGCCCGGACCTCGACCAGGAGCGCGTACAGCTGTCGCTCCACCACCTCCAGCCGGGCCAGATCCGGCGGGAAGAGCGTGCGCGGATCACGCCGGGCCACTGCTACCCCGCAGCCGGTCCGGCCTCGTGGGCCCGCTTGAGTGCCATCCGGGCGGAGACGACCTTCTCGCGCTCCACGCTCTGCCAGAACGCGTCGGTCATCACGGCGCCAGCCAGGCGCCGCTGCCTGGACTCCAGCCGCGCCATCAGCGTCTTCTGCTCCTCGGTGTAGCCGGGACTCGGCGGTACGTCGCCGCGGCTCGAGTAGCGGCCCTCCTCCGCTGTCCACCCGGGGAGGGGTTCCACCGACCAGGGCAAGGTCGCACACAGGGCCGAGTACTCGGCGCGGACACGGTGGAGCTGGGCCTGCACGGCCCGGAGACGCGGGGGAAATCGAAGGACATACCGGCATCGTACGCCCGTTCGATTTCGTGGGGCTACATGCCACGCTCGCACAAATAATCGAACAAATGATGTAATCCAGCCATGGCGCAAAACCGCTTCCCGGAGGAGCTGATCCACCTCAAACAGGCTCAGATCCGTACCTACAACCGCCTAGTCCAGCGGCCCCCCACGGGCGCCGAGGCGCTGCGGTCCGAGCTGACCCTGCTCTCCCTCCAAGTCCGCTCCCATCCCCACTGGCACGGCCGGCGCCCAAGCGCACGGGAGCTGGTCGACCTGCAACGCCAGGCCGAGGCCGCGCCCGGCGGCGAGAGCGAGCTGATCGTCGAGTTCCGCGACGGCGCATTCACGGTCCGCCCGCCCACCGCCACCCGGCCAGCGGCGTCCTCCTGACCGAGGGTGGGCACACCAGGCGCAGAGCGGCGAGACGAAGCCAGGTGTGGTCCTCCTTTCCCGCACCCAGCAGTCTGGCGCATGACAGCCGCCGGCTACCTCAACAGTTTTCACCGCGGTCAGCGTGGTGCGTGAGGTGAAATGGGGGTCGCTTGGCGTCGCAGGACAGCAGCAGGACTGGAGTGCGTGGTGGGGACGATACTCAAGGGCATGAGCCGCGTTCCGTGGCATGAGTTGACGCATGCGTACGGATCAGCGGAAGAGGTTCCGGGGCGGCTGTCACGGGTGGCGTGGGGTGACGCCCTGACGAGTGCTTCAGCGTTGAGTGATCTTGGTCTGTGGCTCGGTGAACTGGCTGTTTTCGACGCGACTGTCGAGGCGGTTCCGTTTCTGTGGGATCTCGCGGTGACCGACGCCGTCACTAGTCGGTCCGGCGTGATCGAGTTGCTGCAGACGATCCTCGAACACTCCAATCCTCCAAAGATCGATGTGCAGCATGCGGCTCACCGAGCCGTGCTCGACGGCAGGAGCATGGCCGACGTGCTGGCCTGTGATGAGGACGCCGCCGTGCGGGCAGCGGCTCGTGACCTGGTGGCCGCGATCGACAGCCACGTCTGCGAGTCCTGCCCACCGGCCTAACGGCAGCGCCTCCTTCCTGTCCCGGGTCCATCCACCGCAGCGCGGGTTGGGAAGGGTCCGGGAGTGGTGTCAGCCGATGCTCTGCTGTTCGCCGCGGGCGCGGGTGGTGGAAAGACCGTTGCGCTGGGTGCCGGCCGGTCCTCACACGTTCTGCCCTCACGGGGCCGTCAGGTTCAGGATTCCTCGGTGGATGAGCTGCCGCACGGTGAAGCGTTTCTCCTCATGAGCTCCGAGCTCTGGACGCGGCGTGCGCCCGTGCGGTCCAGCGGTGCCGCGCACGGCTGATGAGGTGGCGGGCCTTGGAGCCCTGGAATTGGTGCGCCGTGCAGCCTCGCGTGCTCGTCTTCGAGAACAGCACCGGAGAAGGGGCGGGATCCATGGACGTGTTCTGCGGGATTGACTGGGCGGAGGGACACCACGACGTCGCGCTCGTCGATGACACCGGCAAGCTGCTGGCCAATGCCGGATCAACGACGACCTCGACGGCTACCGGCGAACGGGGCGGTTTGTTCAGGGGCAGCAGGGGAGACGATCATTCGGCCATGAGACCCGAAGTGCAGACGTTCGTCGCCAACGGACCGCTTCCCGACTGGGACGCGAGCGAGGAAGAGATCGACCGGCGTGAACGCCAGCTGACGGCGATCTCCCGCCCTGTTACCCCCGAAGAGGCCGCTGCCCTGGCCACCTGCTTCGGCCCCGACGACTGCTACGGCGTCGCCTGGACGCTCGTGCACCTGATCGAGACGGCTCCCGGCCCGGTGCCACAGCTGGAGGATCCGGGTCCGGAGCCCAGCGACTGGGCCGGGGTTCTGCGGGCGCGGTGGGGCGGCGAACACCCCACGACTTGACGGCTTAACCGCAGAGGCGTCTTTCCCGCACCCAGCGGTCTGGCGCATGACAGCCGCCGGCTACCTCAACAGCCTTCACCCCGCACCCTTCCAACCGTGAAGGAGAACAGCTGCGCGGATGGATCGCCGATGTCTGCGCCGACCAGCAGTGCGGCCTGGCCTCCCTCGCCGCCGGGCTGATCACCGACCTCGACGCCGTCGTCTTCGGCATGAGCACCGAATGGTCCTCATGCCCTGTCAAAGGCCGCGTCAACGACCTCAAAGCGCTCAAACGCAGCATGTTCGGAAGAGCGAAGCTTCCGCTATTGCGCAAGCGGCTCGTCCTGATCGCGGCCAGTCGCCGACCCTAACCTCTGGCGCCTCGGGCCTGGCGGTCCAGGAACTCGATCAGTCGTGTCTCCGAACGCAGAACCCGTTCTCGCTGCTCAGGAGGAAGAGACGCGAGGAGGTCGGCCAGGACTCGCTTCCGCGGGACATACACCATGTTGCCGGAGTAGATCCGGCAAGTGGAACACCAGGCGAGTCCGATGCACCGCTCGAACATCGAGGAGTCGGACGGATGGAAGCGGTACAGGTACGAACAGACGGGCGTTCCGCAGGCGACGCAGACGTGTCGATCGCCGTCGGGAACCGTGTCCCAGTTCCCGACCTTTCGCCAATGCTGTCGCCCGGCCGGTGCTCTTCAAGTCGTCATACCGAGCATTCTCGCCCACAGAGATCCGCCCAGCACAGCCTCCGAGCAAGACTCCCGTCGACCACAGACCGTAACCAACTCTTCGTCACTTCACGGAATCCGTGCCTGAACCCGATTCCAGCGCCGCCGACACTCAAGGACATGGTCGGCGGCCTGCCGCGCCGCGTCGTAGCGCAGCGGAGGTTCGGCCGGCAGCACGGAGCGGCTGTGGCGCCCTGCGCCGCCGTCGGCACCACGGGCGGGGAGGCTGTCACGGACGTTCCCGGGGCCGAGCGTGTCTGAAAGATCGTGTAAGTCCGTGATGTGACAGCCTGGCCCGGGGCTCGGCCTCGGGCCCTTGGGCCGGGCGGATCGGACGAGTCATGGCGGACAAAGACGAAGCGGCCGCGGCCGTGGCCGGCGACAAGACGGTCGATGAGGTCGTCCAGCGGTTGCTGGACAAGGCTGATGCCTCCGGGGCGGCCCTGCTGGGTGAGGGCGGGCTGCTGACGGAGGTCACCAAGGCTGTTCTGGAGCGTGCTCTGGAAGCGATGGCTGCGGCCCGAGGTAGGCGTGGCCGCTTTTGTCGTAGCGGTTGCCATAGCGCGGACTTCTTCAAATGGTGATGTATACACGTGTTTTGGGCAGAACATGTCTGGATTTCACTCTGAGGGGTTATTTGTCCCATGCGGGCGGTAGTCACAGACGTCCTCGAGACGCCGGGAATGCGGGGTGGACCATGAGTCGGAAGCAACCCGGGTGCTCCACCGTGCTTTCGGCCTGAGCGTGAAAGTTGAGGGCCCTAGTGATCACACAACGCTATGGCGACCTGGAGATCGGGTTCACGACCGACTACCGATTCCTCGCGGAGGACCTCCCCTTCCTTGGCGACTCCATGTTCTGGGCGCCCAAGATGGACGGGTGGTGGCCGCTGGGCTGTTACTACTCACCCCGGCCGATCGACCCCCGGGGCCGGTGCGGTGCCATGGTCCTCCGAAGTGCCCCCGGCAGTGACCTGCTGGCCCATCCGACGGGCTACACGCGCATCATGACCGCGGAATACTTTGGGCACCGCCTTTCGTTCTGGCGCCCTAACCCCCCGGCGGGCTACGTGGCCCTCGGCGACCTCTGTACGTCAGGTGACCACGTCCCGCCCCGGGAGGAGGTGATGTGTGTGAAGAAGACCCACCAGGGTCGCGAATACGTCCGCCGCGCGGCGGTTGCCAGGCATCCCATCTGGCGCCCCGGGTACGGTGGCCACCCGTTTGCCATCGAAGCAGGATCACGTGCCGTGGGCGGTTACAGGCCAGAAGCGGGTACGGCGCGTTCCCACTGCTCCTCGAACTCTTCCCGGGTGATCTCCTGGCCTGCCAACTCCGGGTCGAAGAAGTCGACGACCGGCGGGTTGAAGGGCCAGTCGTCAGGTCCGGTCCTGATGCGGCCGCTTCCGTCCTCAGCCAGCTCCACTTCGCGGGTCCGGCGCCCGTCCGATTCAACCTCCATGAGGTAGACCGGGCCGCCGTCGTCCTCGCCGTCCCAGTGACGCCGCACGTACACGATGCTCCTGTCCGCGAGTGCGCCGAAGCCAGGAAGCCCGCGCTGTACGTCGCGTTTGGCCCGCAGGTCGTCCAGACCTGGAGGCATGAGTGGCGCATCGATGTCGACTTCTTCGAGCTTGTCGCCCTCGGCCCAGGTCACCGACTCCTGCCGGGTGACAACCTCGGTCCACGCGAACGTTTCCAGGATCTCCCGGGCCGACCGCGCGTGGACCCACCACCATGAACCGCCCATCCCATAGTCGTGCAGGACGAGGAACCGCGTTTTGGCTGCGGGATTTGAAAGAGTCACAGGACCGGACCCTAACAACGGAGCCATCAGACCTGTTCAGCTGGTCGGTCCACCTTGGATGGCAAACGATCCACGTTCAGTGACAGCGGACAGTCGCGGCTCGACCATGCTCAGGAGCGTGTCGTCCCCGGCCGTACCGTCACCGGGAGGCGTCACGTGGTGACGCCTCCTGAACGCGACTGCCTCTGGCGCCATGCTCGTGTTCTGCAGCGGGACGTCATCACCATCTCGCCCCTCCCTCGCAATTGCCGCGGGTCGGGCCTGGGGCCTGGCGCCCGCCTCGCGGGCGGTATGACGCGTCACGGCCTCGTGCCGACGGCGACAACCGACGACGACCGAGGAACCTCAGGACCAGGTGCCGCCGTTGCCGTAGGTGAAGACGGCGTCGGCGGTGCCGGCGTAGGCGTTGCTGAGGGCGAAGGTGCCGTTGCCGGTCCGGTAGATGCCGTAGGTGGTGCGGCCCTTGTTGCTCCAGTCGCCGACGACGGGCAGGTCGCCCTTGACGCCGTAGGCGGCGGTGGTGACACTTCCGTCGTCGTGGCGCAAGGCGATGACGTTCTGGTCGCCCGCGTTGGTTCCGGGGCGGAAGACGCCCATCTGGGTGTGGCCGACGCCGTCCCAGTCACCGACGATCGGAATGTCACCGGCCTGGCCGAGAGCCGCCGTCGTCACACTGCCGTCGTCGTGGCGGACGATGAACGTACCGGTGCTGGGACGGTAGACCCCCATCTGGGCGTGACCGTTGCCGTCCCACATGCCCGGCACCGGAATGTCACCGGCCTGCCCGAAGACGAGCGAAGTGATGCTGCCGTCGTCGTGACGCACCACGAACGTGCTCGTGCTCGGCCGGAAGATGCCCAGCTGATCATGGCCGACACCATCGAAGTCACCGGTCATCGGAACGTCCCCGGCCTGCCCGAAGCCCACGGCCGTCGTGCCGCCGTTCGCATCGCGCAGCGCCCAGGTGCCGTCCCGGAACACACCCACAGTCGTCGCCGAGCCGTTGCTCCACCGACCCGACACCGGCAGGTCACCGCTGTACGTCGAAGGCTTGGTGTCGGTGGGGAAGACCGGCGCGAGGCCGCCCCTGGTGAGGCCCGCCCCTATCGAGCAGTGCGGCCAGGCGCCCGGGCCCTGCGAGGCGAGGACTTTCTCGGCCACCGTGATCTGCTCGTACTTGGTGGCGAGGTGGGCCTGCGGAGCGAAGTCGGTGCCGCCATACGCCTTCCAGGTACTGGAGCTGAACTGCAGACCCCCGTAGTAGCCGTTGCCGGTGTTGATGCTCCAGTTGCCGCCGCTCTCGCACATGGCGACCTTGTCCCAGGTGGTGACGGAGGCGGCGGAGGCGGTACCGGCGGTCAGGAGCGGTACCGCGGCGGCAGCGGCACAGGCAACGAGCAGGGCGGCCTTGCCAAAGCGAGTGACGGACGGAGCGGTGGGCATAGCGGACATGAAGGAGGCTCGCAATCAGGTGTGGGCTAGGGGAAGGTGTGGGGAGGGTGCCTGGTTGGCAACCACCCGGGGGCGGGAGCTCGGCCCGCCCCCGGGTGGTACGGCAGATCAGGACCAGGTGCCGCCGTTGCCGTAGGTGAAGACGGCGTCGGCGGTGCCGGCGTAGGCGTTGCTGAGGGCGAAGGTGCCGTTGCCGGTCCGGTAGATGCCGTAGGTGGTGCGGCCCTTATTGCTCCAGTCACCGACGACAGGCAGGTCGCCCTTGACGCCGTAGGCGGCGATGGACAGGCTGCCGTCGTCGTGGCGCAGGACGAAGGTGTTCTGGTCGCCCGCGTTGGTTCCGGGGCGGAAGACGCCCATCTGGGTGTGGCCGACGCCGTCCCAGTCACCGACGATCGGAATGTCACCGGCCTGGCCGAGAGCCGCCGTCGTCACACTGCCGTCGTCGTGGCGGACGATGAACGTACCGGTGCTGGGACGGTAGACCCCCATCTGGGCGTGACCGTTGCCGTCCCACATGCCCGGCACCGGAATGTCACCGGCCTGCCCGAAGACGAGCGAAGTGATGCTGCCGTCGTCGTGACGCACCACGAACGTGCTCGTGCTCGGCCGGAAGATGCCCAACTGATCATGGCCGACACCATCGAAGTCACCGGTCATCGGAACGTCCCCGGCCTGCCCGAAGCCCACGGCCGTCGTGCCGCCGTTCGCATCGCGCAGCGCCCAGGTGCCGTCCCGGAACACACCCACAGTCGTCGCCGAGCCGTTGCTCCACCGACCCGACACCGGCAGGTCACCGCTGTACGTCGAAGGGGCCGTCGGGTCGTCGACGATGTTGTCGTAGCGCAGGGCCGAGTAACTGCTGGTGGGGTGGCTGGCCAGGGTGGAGGCGTACAGGTTGCCGTCGGTGTTGTAGTTCGTCGGCCGGCTACGGCTGCTCTCCTGGTAGTAGTTGAAGGTGCCCGCGCTCTTGTCCCGCCAGCCGGCGAAGAGAACGACATGGTCATTGCTGTTCAGGGCGTCGCCGGGCTGCAGGTCCCACTTGTTGATCTGTGTGGAGACCTCAGGCAGGGAGTAGGTGGTGTTGCTGGAGTTGAGCTGCCAGGCCATCGAGACGAAGCCGGAGCAGTCCTGCCGGTAGCGGCCGCCGGTGCTGGCGTCGGACCACCAGCTGTACGGGGCCACAAGGCCGTTGGCGCTGTACGGGACCTGCTTGTCCACCCATACCTGCGCCCGGGATATGGCCTGCTTGCGGGAGACCTTGCCGCCGGGGGCGGCGTTGTTGCCCAGCGATCCGGTCGAGGTGACGGAAGAGTAGGTGGCCTGGATGCTGTCTGCGTGGGCGGGCATGGCGGACAGGACCAGCGAAGCGGCGCAGGCGGCGGCGACGATGCTCGCAGTGCGGAAGGCCGAGGTCTTGACGGACAACGTGACTCCTGATGAAGAGAGGGAACGGCAGGGAACGTGCCGAGTCGTACGAGGTCTGGTGGCGCACTCAGTTCTGGGCGCCGAGGTCGGCGAGCGCGCCGAGTACGGCGGCGTCGGTGCCGGTGTCGTGCGGCGGTGCGGGACGATCGGCCAGCTCGTCGAACTGGAAGAGCAGCAGGTGGTCGCCCTGGTGGACGGCGTAGAGGTGGTTGGTCTGTACGTCGCGGGCGGTCATACCGCCGACTCCGGTCCAGTGCCGCGACCAGGCGGTGCCGTCTTTGACGGTGGCGGTGGTGGACACGACGGCGTCCTGCGGCACTCCCTCGCGGGCTTGGATTCCGCGGGAAGTGGGCTGGCAGTTGTTCATGTCGACGACGAGCCGGTCGTAGGCACCCTTGGCGGACGCGGCGTCGGGGAAGAAGAACAGCTGCTGACCAGCGGCGTTCCTGGCCGAACTCAGGTATCCCTGCTGCTGCCAGAGGGTTGCGCCGGCCACGGTCGCGCACTCGTTCAGCGTGATCTTCTGCCCCTTCAGTTCCTGGCTGCTCAGAGGGCCGTCCGGCTTCCAGCCGAGGCTCTTCTCGACGGGCAGCTTCGCCAGGCCCTCCGGCTTGACGGCCACCGTGCGCGCCGCCGTGCCGCCCGGATCCCCCTTCCCCTGCGTGGCCTTTCCGTCCGGTGACCGGGGTGCCGACGGAGCCGAGGACTGCGGGCCCGCCTTCGGGTCGGCGGACTTCTTGTCCGGCGGAGGCGCGCTCGTCGGGGAAGAGGGCGCCTGCGGTGCGGCCGGGGCCTCGTGAGCAGCTGCGGCCGGCGCGGTGCCGGTGTCGGCGCGGCCGCAGCCAGCCGTCGCCACAGCCGCCGCACAGACGGCCAGGGCCACCGAGACGGCGCTGAATGTGGATCGGCTCTTCTTTTGCATGAGCATGACGACTCCAGGTGTGGTGAAGGGCATGACGGAAGGTGGTTCCGAAGCAGGGAGGATGGACACACGCCGGGTCGGCGGGTCACATCGCCGGCGACGCGCAGAGGAGCTGCGCCAATGCGGAGAAGGGGCGGCAGGGTGCCGCCACGGGCCGGGCTTCGCTCAGTGGTGGAACGTGACGGAGTATCCGCGGGCGCCGGTGGCACCCGAGGCGAGCACCACGGTCATCAAGCGCCCGGCCTTGGCCTGCGCGATGTCGGTGCTCACGGCGCGGATGAAGAGGATGACCCCGATGCCGGCCGGGCTGGTGCGTGCCCGGATGTGTTCCATGCCGCATTCGGGTGTGGCGTGGGCCCAGAGAACGTCCACAAGGGCGTGGGCTTGGCTCTCGTCGGGTGTTCCGCCCCCGGTCCGCGTCAGGGTGACATGGACAGGCACCATTGCGGGTCAGTCCCAGCCGATGCCGTTGGCCGGAGAACCGCTCGCGGACATCGTCGCGTTCACCGGAGCCACGTCCCAGCCGATGCCGGTCGGGTTCGTCGCGGCGTAGGCGGTCGAGGCCAGGGGCGCCGCCACGCCGGACAGGACAGAGGTGAGGACGGCGGTGGTCAGCAGGCGAGCGGTTGTGGACATGGCGGTACCCCAAGCTGGTGGCGTCGGTGCGGATGACGGGAATCTGGCGATCGGGCCGTTGGTCCCCCGGGCCGGCTGGGACTCGGTGTCCTCCGCCCTTCCGGTGATCACCATCCTGCCGACACCGGCCGCCCCCCGGAAGCCGATCGGCCCGTCAGCAAGCGGCCTGGCCGCATCAGGACGCAGGCTCCGCCCACCGGCCTTCACGGCCCCTTGCGGCAGCACCCTGCGGGCCTGACAAATGCCGGTGGGCGGCAGCCACCTTGAGCAGCCATGCGATCTCCTCGCTGGGAGTCCTGGCATGCGACGGGAGAAGGCGGGTGGCCGGAACCGGCGTTTCCGTGGAGCGCGGCGAACAGCCACACCGCCTCCGCGCGGGCGTCGGGCTCACCGCCTTCCAGTGGCGCGTCGGAATCAGCCCCCGGTCCTTCGGGACGGGTTGCCACGGACCGATCGCGCAGTACGAGACAGGCGTCGCGGATCTCGAAGGCTCGGTGGGCCACGTCGAGGGTCCGGTCGCCGAGGACGAACAGGTCGCGCGCGCGGCCCACGCGTGGGCCGAAGACCCGTGCGGTGGCTGCCCGTCGTGGTCCGCGGCCGTGGACCGTGATCACGTATTCCAGGATGAAGTAGTTCGACGCCAGGCCGGCGAGGTGCTTGATGAGGACGGACGGGTCGGGTGATCCCATGGCGACCCGGATGAGGTCCTCCACGGCAGGCGGTCTGGTGGTGACTGCCACGGTGAGTGCGGTGAGGAAGCCCCACAGGTCCCACCCACTCGGCAATGCCCGCAGCGATTTCGACGCGGTCGAGGAGCAGGAAGCCGAGATGATCGCCGTGCTGCGCCGTCGGGTTCGTCGTCCTGCCCCGCCGCTGAGTGGTCGAGAGGTCGCTCGCCCGGGTCATGCACGCCCGCAGAACGCCCGCGACGAGGAGCGGCTCATTCAGCACTCAGAATCGCTGATCACCTGGGCCGCGATCACCCTGATGGCCGGGCGCATCACCCGCAGACAGTTCCGCAGGGCCAGTCGGCTGGCATCCCGGGAACACACCCGAGACTGACGCGTTCACCGCCGCCAACCGCACCCAGTCTCGCCCTTCTTCCTTCCGCACTCTGCCACGGTGAGGTCCGGGCGGATCGGCATCCGCCCGGACCTCACCAGAATGGCTGCATAGGTGAGAACGGAGAGCGGCTGTATGTCGATTGGAAGAGCAGCTGCCGAGTCCGGGGCGGCCGAGGAATGTTGGCCAGAACCAAGAACAGTGCGCAGCGCCAGCGCGTCGACATCGCCTGCTACTCGTCCCCGCGAGGGGGATCTTCAGGCATCGCGCGGCGGCGGTCTCTGGTGGTGTCGCCGCTGACAAAGTAGAGTGTGGCTTCATTATGAAGCACGTACATAATTCTGGCCTGGCCCGTGACCCTGATGGCTTCCTCTACGACCCTGGTGTCCGGGACTCCATGCAGGCGTTCGCGGCGGGGGACGACACCCTGGCCCTGGAGACGGCCGCAGCCGTCCGGTCAGCCTCGCAGGCGGTCGACCGGCTGCGTTCGCACGGTGCGGGGGGACGGGGGCTCAGCGCGGGGGCGCTCGACGTCCTCGCACGACTGAGTACGGCCACGGACCTGGGGCTGAGCATCGGCGAACTGGCCCGTGCAGCGGGGGTGAGTTCCCGCAACGTCACCGGCCTGGTCGACACGCTCGAGCGTGACGGACTCGCGCAGCGGGTCCAAGACCAGCACGACCGCAGGTCGGTACGAGCCAGGATCACACCAGCCGGCCTCAACTGGATGGACAACTTCCGGCAGCCGACGCAGCGCGCCATGTCCGCCGTCTTCCAGGGGTTCACCGAAGACGAACTCGCCCGGTTCCGCGACCTGTGCCTGCGCATGGTCGAAAACCAGCAACGCATCGAGCAGTACCTGAACGCGGCCCGGCACGACGAGCCGCCGACCTCCTGAACAGACACCGACGGAGCACCGCATGACCACCGACCCAGCCGACACGACCACCCGACGTACCGTCAGGGCCTACCACGAGGCCCGATTCCGGGGAGACGTCACCACGGCCGCTGCCCAGATCGGCGAAGGCTTCAGCTTCCGCAGCCCGTTCATCACCTCCGACAGCCCGACCGGACACCTCGAAGGCCTGGACGGCCTCCTGGGCATCGTCACCAGCGTGGAGCTGATCAGCGAGCTGTACGGCGAGACCGAGGCCACCCTGGTCTACGACGTCCACACTGCCCCGACCGTCGGCATCACCCAGCACACAGCCGAGCACTTCCGCCTCCACGACGGCCGGATTACGTCAATTGCGCTCATCTTCGACTCCGCTCCCTGGCAGGCCATCATGTCCGCGGCCGGCCCCACTCCCGACGAGGCCGTCCCTATTGCATGAATGGCTGCCTGTCATCACGACGGAAGGCTTCGGCTACGCCGCCGAAGCCAGTACCCGAGTGCTCTCGAAACTCGGCGATTTCAATCGACTTATACGGCCGGGGGCTGGCGGATGTTGGACATGCTGGGGCTGGACGGCGTATCGGAAGCGGTGTATCGGGCCATGCTCTCGGACCCCGAGGGCAGCGTGCAGGACCTCTGCGAGCAACTGGGCGTATCCGAGAGCACCGTGCGCGACGCCCTCGACAGGCTCGCCGACCTCCGGCTCCTGCGTGCCTCCCGGGACGTACTCGGTATCATGCGGCCGGTCAGCCCGGAACTCGGCCTGGAGATGCTTCTGCGGCGGCAGGAGGAGGAGCTCCTGCGCCGCCGGCTGGAGCTCGAACTGAGCAAGGCCGCCGCGGCGCGGGCCATCGCCGAGTACGCCGACCTGCGACCTGCCACGCCGGCCGCTGACACCCAGCGCCTGGTCGGTCTCGACGCCATTCAGGCGACGCTGGAAATCCTCGCACGGGACGTGTCCGGCGAGTGCCTCTCCGTCATGCCGGGCGGGGCGCAGTCGCAGGCCAGCCTCGACGCGTCGAGACCGCTGGACGAAACAGCCATGAGCCGGGGCATCTCTCTCCTGACGCTCTATCAGGACAGTGTGCGCCACGACCCCGCGACACTCGCCTACGCGCGGTGGATGACCGAGCGGGGCGGCATGGTGCGCACCTGTCCGACACTTCCTCCGCGCATGCTCGTCTTCGACCGCAAGGTCGCCGTAATCCCCATCGATCCGGCCGACACGAAGCGCGGCGCACTGTGCACCCGCGAGGCGGGAATCGTCGCGTCACTGGTCGCACTGTTCGAGCAGACGTGGAACTCCGCCGTCCCGCTGGGCGCCGACCGTTCCAAAGACGCCCAGAGCGGTCTCACCGCCTCCGAGCAGGAACTGCTCAGGCTCCTCGCGTGCGGCCTCACCGACGAGGTTGCGGGGCGGCGCCTCGGCATCTCCGCCCGCAGCGTGCGCCGACAGATGGCCGGCCTCATGGAACGCCTCGACGCGTCGAGCCGCTTCGAGGCCGGGCTGAAAGCGGCTCAGCACGGCTGGCTGCGCTAGGGTCCGTCTTCAAACTGATCTTGCCCAGAGCAGGAGTGATGCGAGTGTGACCGCTGCTTCGTAGGAGGTGGCGGTCTTCTCGTAGCGGGTGGCGATACCGCGGAAGCCTTTGAGTTGGTTGAAGCAGCGTTCGACGGTGTTGCGGCGGCGATAGATCTCAAGGTCGAAGCCCGCGGGCCGACCGTCTTGACTACCCCGGTTGCGGCGATGCTGCTTCTGGTCGCTCTTCTCCGGGATGGTGTGTCCGATACCGCGTCGTCGCAGGTAGGCACGGAATCCACGTGAACTGTAGGCCTTGTCGGCGATCACGTGGTCCGGTCGGCAGCGGGGCCGCCCCAGGCCGATGCGGGGTACTCGGATGCGTTCGAGCAAAGGCCGTGCGCAGACACCGTCGTGTCGTTGCCCCGGGGTGAGCAATATGGCCAGCGGCCGGCCGCGGCCGTCGCAGGCGAGGTGGATTTTGCTGGTCAGGCCTCCTCGGGATCGGCCGAGGGCGTGATCGGCCGGTTCGTCCGTGCGATGCTTCCCCTTTTCGGCCGGTGGCGGCGGAGTGCTGGTGGGCGCGGACGATGGTGGAGTCGATCTGGACCAGCCAGTCGATGTCACCGGCGGCGTCGGCCTGGGCCTGGATCTGTTGCAGGGCCTGGGTGAACACGCCGTCGATCGCGTAGCGGCGGAAGCGGGTGTAGACCGACTTCCAGGGGCCGTAGCGTTCCGGCAGGTCACGCCAGGAAACCCCGGTCCGGATCTTGTAGACCATCCCGTTGACGACCCGGCGGTCCTCCGCCCGAGGCCGGCCTCTGCCGGCACTCGGTATCAGCGGAGCCAACAACTCCCACTCGGAGTCGGTCAGTTCATGGCGACGAATCACGACACCATGATCCACCATCGAACGATCATTTGAAGACGGACCCTAGTAGTGCCTTGTTACGTGACGTCGTAGGGCTGCCATGGGGTGGGTTGTCGGCAGGTGGGGCAGGTGCCGGTCCAGGTGGCGATGAGGTGTTGGAGGAGGGCCAGGGCCTGGTAGAGGGTCAGGCCCTGGCAGGGACTTTTGGGGCCCTCCGCTGTTCGGTGAGGAACGGGTGGGCGTCGGTGACGAGGGTGACGTCTCGGTGCCAGCCGGTGAATGAGCGGCTCTCGAAGTGATCCATGCCCAGAGCTGGTTTCAGCTCGCGGTAGTCGTGCTCGATCCGCCACCGCGCTTTCGCGAGGCGGACCAGGTCCTTGGCGGGAATGTCGGCGGGCAGGCTCGAGATCCAGTACTTCACCGGCTCCGCTTCACCGTCGCCACTGGGCGATCAGCCAGGTGAGGGGATCGTCCCGTCAGCGGCGGGTGTGGGCCGGCGGCCCGCGAGGCGGACCCTCAGGAGCACGAAGTGCGAGCTCATTTCGAGGTCACCCGGGAGACCCGTCCGCGAACGTGGCCCCCAGGCCCTGTTGCGCTCGCGCATGGACTTCCGCCAGCTCGGCCAGCACGTCGGCGTCCGCGTCGGTGGACCAACCGGACAACAAGTCCTCGCCCTCGGCGTCATCGGCCAGGGTCAGCCACGGGTCGTCAAGCCGGAACCGGTGCGTACCGCCCTTGGGGCCGGCCAGCACCAGCGAGGCGATCGTCGGACCCGTGGGTACATCGATCTTGTCGTGGGCGAGGAGCCAGGCAACGACCGCGCGGCGGTCGAACTGCGGGTGCACTCTCGGAGGGCGAGAACCACACCGCTATCGGCGTCGTGCACGACCCACTGGTCGCCGCTCCCGCGTCCCGCCATCGCGTCCGGCCGGTAGACCCACACCGTCCGGCCGTCCAGAGACAGCGCACAGCCAGGCCGGTGGCCATGGCGCACGTCGGAGTGCGGCTCGAAGTCCGAGGCCCACATGAGGTCGCCGGCACGCGTGAGACAGACGATGCCGTTCAGCGTCGTGTACACGACCCGCTCCAGATCCTGCCGGACCACCGACGCTACGACCTCATCGCCACCCCTCGGCTGGAAAACCGCTGCGGGCTCCAGCGTCCCGTAGACGGCGCCCACGACGTAGGCGTGGATCCGCCCGTCACGGAGACGCGTGATGACCTTCGGTGGCGGCTCAGGAATCATCCGCTGAGGCTAACGCCCAGGTCACGCCGCTCAAGATCCGGGGCAGTGTGCGCCGAGCAGGGCAGGCGGTCTCAGGACCGCCTGGGACTTAGCGCGCTGTTGGCCCGCCTGGCCAAGTAGCGTGCACAGCCGTCTGTCAGTGGAACCAGACGACGAGACGTACGTTCTCCGCGCCGTGGACTTCGCTGAGGATGTGCATGACGCTCCAGACCCGACCCCAGTCGGTGTCGATCCCTGCGGCTGAGGCGCGGGTTCGTGTGCCTGAGGCGTCAGTCTCCTGCCAGTCCGTGGTGTCCAGCTCGGCCCAGGTCAGCCAGGTGGTCCCGTGCACATCATGGGGGCCGCCGTAGCCGGCGAACTCAACTCGCAGCCCATCTGAGGCGTCGTCCGGGAAGCCACGATCTTCCGCCAGGGGACGGAAACCGTAGGAGTTTCGGATTCCGAAGAGGCAGGCCAAGCCGTCGTAGGCGTTGCCCCTGTTGAGGAGGAAGAGATCGATGCCCACCTCCCATACGGAGTCCTCGTCGTCGGGGCCCCATAGGCGGGCCCCCGGCCGGCATTCGATCATTCCGCTGACGTCGGTCGACATGGAGAGATCCTGCCTGCGCAGGCCAGGAGCCGACATCTTCTTTTCGCTCGTGCGCACCTGGCAGACTCCGCCGGCGCAACGCTGGCGGTTTCAGCTCAGCAGAGGATTGCCCTGGAGATTCGCTTCCCCGCACGGCCAGGGGCCCTCGGCCAGGGGGCCCAGCGGTGTACGGAATACCAGGACCTCATTGTCCAGGGAGACGACGACGTTGCCTTCGCTCAGCAGCAGCGCCCGTCCCATGACTGCTCGGTTGTCGTCCATGGCGAACAGTTCGTGTCCGGCGAGGTCCCTGTCCACAGCGAGTAGCTTGCCGTCGCGCCAGAACACTGCGGTTCCCTCGCAGTCCATCGCCGGGTCGGACGTGTAGTAGCCGGTCAACTCTGGCCCGTCCACGAGGCTGTTGTCCGGTGCGAGCCGCCGGAAGCGCGATCTCGAAGGCAGGCGGTTTTCGAGCTCGGGGCCGCTGACGCTGGTGTTCTTGTCGACGAGCATGGCCCCGTGGCTAGCCCAGCGTGCGGTTTCGGCGCCGTCGCGGCCGAAGAGGCCAGTCGTGAACGCGCCGTAGCCCTGGGATCCGATCAGGAACTGGCCGAGGCCCGCTATCGCCTTTCGTCCTGTGGGAGCGGGAGAGGTGGCCGACACGGTCTCGCCGCTGTCCAAGTCGAGGAAGAACGTCCGCCCGATGCCGCCCCGTGTGTCGGTGAAGGTGGCCGCGATCCGGTCGGCTGATACGAGCAGTGGCTCCCAGTGGTCTACGCCGATCTCCTCCGGGACCCAAGACTTACGCGGTTGGATCTCCCATCCGGTCCGGTCTCCCATCTCGACCACGCCCGGGAACGACACCGCTCCGAGCATGATCGGCGTGGACCAGAGGCATTCGCCCTCTCGCGTGTACCGGGCCACGCGAGGCTCGGGTACAGACGTGGGCCGGCTTCGTTCCCCACGGACCAGGCCGGAAGTGCTGACCCAGGAAATGACGAACCCGTCGTCGAGGAGGACGAACGCCCCGATCTCGTCATCAAGGCGGTACTCCGTGCGGACGGTGGGGCCGGTGGATCCGTCCGGCAGAACACCTTCCAGAAGCCGGCCGTCACGATCCGGGTAGGCGACCCACAGCGTCCCGTCCGTGGACATACGCGATCGCGGCCTACCTGTCCCGGGGTAGGTCCGCTGCCACGCCACCCTGCCTGAGAGGTCGACCCTCGTGATGACCGTCGCCAGGGGATTCGCACCGTAGCCGGTCACGGTCAGCGGCCCGGAGGGGTCCGCCGTGGCCACGGCCCAGACCTGGCCCGGCAGGGTGAAACGCGATGAGAGGGTCATGCGCCGCATCCTGCCGCATGCTTCCGTGAGCAGCGGTTGGGCCCCGTGCAGCGCCGTCCCACCATGGGGGATCCCGTCACCTGGCCGAGACACCTCGCGGGTCGCCTTCGCCTTCGGCGATAACGATCTCGGGTTCGACTTTCCCGCCGAGGAAGGCCGTGAATGGTACGGGCCATATCGGTGGCAGATCACCGACCAGGGCCTTACCAAGGACGCCATGGAGACCTGTATGCGGGAGCTCACCCTGCGACAGCAACAGCTCAACGCAGCAGCAGCCGCGCACCGAGCCCAGATGAAGAACGAGAATCCGCAGCAGTAGCCGGTAGGCGTAGCGACCGCCCGGCTGCTCCCCGTCCCCCCGGGCCTGCCCGCCGTCACCGACCGGCCCCGCCCGCGCCCGGTCATCCTGGTGCCAACGAAGCGCCGACAGGGGAAACCCCCTGCAGCGGTGCACAGGGGGCCGGATGGTTCGGGTGGGGCGGTGGTGTCACCACCCGTGGATGAAGGCGGCGGCCTCGGCGGCGTTGTCGGCGACTCCGGCGGGCAGCCACTCGCCGGACTCCTGGTCGAGCTCGAAGAGGACGCGGGGGGCGTCGGGGGCGAGATGCGCGGCTCGACCGCGGGCCGCCGGGTCCAAGGGTTCGGCTCGGCGGCGGCCGGTGATCTGTCGGTCGGACTCCCGTCGGCGGTCGCGGCGCTCGGCCCACGCTGCGAGCGGTTCCCTGTCGGCGTCCACGTCGCCCCTCCTATCGCCAGCGGGTCCCGGGCAGCAGGTTTCCGGGGTCGTCCAGCCATGGTGTCTCACCGTCGGGGCCCACGGTAAGGCCGAAGCGGTCCAGGGCGGGGCTGCCTTGGGCTTCCCACCATCCGCAGGCCGCCTCGACGGCGTCCCACAGGTGCCGCGGTCCGTGCTGGTAGACGATGCCCGGCCCGTACTCCTCCGGCCACCGTACGGCCGCCCACGAGTGATCGGTGAGGGAGTACCACCAGGCGGCCGGGGCGCCGTCGGGTTCGGTGTGGGTGGTGTGCGCGACGTGGGGGACGGCGAGGCTGATGGCGTGGTGGGCCTCGGCGAGTTGGTCGGGCTGCACGGCCGTGCCTGTCGAGCCCGGCCACTGCTTCACGTACTTCTCGGCGTCTGGCCACACCGTGCGGTGCGACCGGGCTTTCATGAACTCCACTGCGGTGACGAATGGTCCGGAGGCGGTGCCGTCGGCGTGGACCGTGAGGCGGGCGGCGGCGTCGCGGCTGCTGTAGTGCGTTCCGTACGGGGCGACGATGACGCCGCCGGGCCGGACCTGCTCCACCCATGCGCGCGGGATGCTGCGCACGCCGAACGTGCACAGCAGCCGGTCGTACAAGGCACGGTCGGGGTAGCCGGCGAGGGCGTCGCCGGTGACCGCCTCGGCGTAGAGGCCGAGGGTGCACAGCCGCTCCCGCGCCGCTGCCGACACGGCCGGGTCCACGTCGATGGTGGTGACGTTGGCGGCGCCGCAGCGGTGGGCCAGGAGTGCGGCGGTCTCGCCGGTGCCGGTGCCCGCGTCCAGGACGCGCATCCCGGCATCGGGGTCCAGGGCGGCGAGGAGGCGGAACACCACCGAGGGTTGGGAGCTGGACGAGGTCGGGACCGTGCCCGGATGGTCGCCGCGATGGTCGCCGTCGTCCCACTGGGTGACCACGGACAGGTCGCTGTCGGCATATCCGTACCAGGCGGCCGGATCCGTGCGCCGGTCCACGGTCACAGCGCGGGCGGCAAGGACGTCGCCCGACTGTCGGCGGTCGGTCGGGATGAACGGCCACATGACCGGGGGCAGGAACGCCGCGCGGTCGACGGCGGCGAAGGCGGGCGCCCAGTCGGAGGAGAGGGCGCCGGATTCCATGAGGCAGCGCCCCAGCTCGGTACGGCTGGGGCGCTCCTGGTGTGCGATGACGGTCATGGGTTACCGGTGCTTCCCGCCACCGGAGGGCGTGCTGGTGTCGGGGTTGGACGGGGGCGGCGGGGGCGGGGTGGAGATCGGCGCGGACCCTCCGCCGTGGCTCCCTCCGCCACCTCCGCTGCCGCTCCCTCCGCCGCTCCCGCTCCCGCTGTTCCCGCTGTTGTTGGCCATGGCGGTGCTCCTCTCGGTCGTGCGGTACCGGCAGGGCCGGGTGGCCGGCCGGGGTTGGACGCCCCACGGTCGGGGTGTCGAAGCGTCGGGGGAAGGCCGCTTCGGCAGCAGCCTCGCCGCGGGGCTGTCTCAGGGGTCGGTGATCCGCTCGGCACGGCGTCGGATCACGGTGAGGGTGTCCGGGGCGTCGGTCTCCCACTGGTGGAAGGTGCCGCCGTAGATGGGCCGCAGCACCCACACCGGCACGGGGCCCGGGCCCTTCTCGCGGACGTCCGTGACGATGGCGCCGTGTCCGGCGGCATCTTTGACCTGATCGCCGACCCACGCCCGGGGCCCGCTCACCGTTCGCGGGGGTCGGCCGTCCACTCCCGTCCCGAGCCGTCCGTGGGGCGCATGTGCGCGGTCCGGCCGACCGTCTTGCCGGTGGTCTTGGAGGTGCGGATGAACACGGTGCCGACGGTGCCGGTGCGCTCCGTTGCGGGGTGGATGACCTCCCGCCCCGACAGGTGGTGGTCGTCGTCCTCCCGCACCCACACGTTCGTGTCGTTCTTGATCACGTCCGTGCCTCCTGCCTGTCGGCGTAGGGGTTGGGAGTGTGCCCCGTTGCTAGGCCAGGACGCAGCCCCGGGGGGATGTGCTGTGGGTAGTCAACCGGTGACAGGCAAGGCAAGGCGTGGGCTGTGCCGGACTTTCAGGCGGACTTTTCTCCCCCGGTGTGGCTGAAAGTCCGGGCCGGGTGGCTCTACCGTGCGAGGAGAGGTCACACCACGGAACGCGAAGGGGCGCCATGTCCGAACCGGCGGAGGAGCCAAGAGCGTTCGCGGACCTGGTCGACGGTTTCGGGTGGCGCAGCCCCAAGCAGTTCGTCCGCGTGTACGCGGCCGTCGCGGCCCGCATCGGTGAACGCGAGGACGTCACCGACCGGCAGATCCGCCGGTGGAGAGCGCCGGCACCGCCGTGCCCGCAGCCGGGCCGTCAGCGGGTCTTAGAAGCGATGCTCGGTGTGCCCCTGGAACAGGCCGGCTTCCGGGTTCCTGAGCACCGCCGCAACGCCGTCACCGCGCCCGTGGCGGTACTGGACCCGATCCCCGAACTCCGCGAAAGGCCCGACCCGATGCAGGACCGCCGCACCATCCTGGCCGCCGCGGGCGGCATCGCCCTCGGCGCAACCGGGATAGGAGCGGCGCCCGCCACCGCGTACGACGCGCCCCGCATCGGCACGGACACCGTGACCGACCTGCGCCGTGGCCTCGCCTCCCTGTACGGGCTCGACGACAGGTTCGGCGGCGCCACGGTCGGCCCGCTCGCCGCCGCCCACCTCTCCCGCGTGCGACGCCTGATCGACACCGGGTCCTACCCCGAGACGATCGGCCGTCAGCTGCGGCTCATCTCCGGCGAGACCGCCGAACACGTCGGATGGCTCGCCTTCGACGCAGGCGACCACGCGCGCGCCCGCTTGTACTGGACGCAGGCCCGCGAGACGGCAGCCGAACTGCGTGACGACTCCCTCGGCGTCCTGGTCCTCGCCTCCATGGCGCTGCTGGAGCTGCGGGAGAAACAGCCCCGGCCCGCGCTGGACCACGCCCGGCGGGCCGCCGAGCTCGCCGCGCCGTGGGCGCCACCGTCGCTGCTGTCCATCCTCGCCACTCGGGAGGCTCGGGCTTTGGCGATGCTGGGCGACTCGGCGTCGGCCCGCTCCACGCTGGCGAACGCGGCCCGCCTGTACGAGAAAGACCGCGGCTCCCGGCCGGCACCCGACTGGACGCTGTTCCACGGCCCCGCCGAACTCGCCTCGGCACAGGCCGAACTGTTCACGGCAGCCGGGCATCACCGCGCCGCCGTGTCGTGGCTGCGCCGCTCCCTGGAACGGCAGGAAGCCACCTACGCCCGCAACGAAGCGTTGCAGCGGGCCGGACTCGCCGGGGCGCTCGCCCGGTCGGGAGACGCCGACGAGGCGGCACACCACCTCGAGCAGGGCGAGGCCCTGCTCACCGAAGTGTCCTCGGGGCGGGCGCGGGAATCGCTGGCCGTGGCCCGCCGCGAGCTGGACCGTGTCCGCCCCACCCGATGAGGAGCCCCGTGGAATACACCACCATCACAGACACCGTCACCGCCCGGCGGGAGCTGGACGACCTCGCCCCCGTCTATGAAGCCGTGTTCGCCGAGCCCCCGTACAACGAGGGACCACGGGACGTCGCCGAGTTCCTGGAGCGCTACCAGCGCGAGCACAAGACCCCGGCTTCCGGCTGGTCCTGGCCCGCAACGGCGGCGAGCTCGCCGGGTTCGCCTACGGCCTCCCCTCGCCTCCACCACCGGATGGTGGTCCGGATTCCTGGACACCGACCTACCCGAGGAGTTCACTCGCGAGGACGGGCGCCGCACCTTCGTCGTGATGGAACTCGCCGTGCTCGCCGACCGGCGCGGCCAAGGTATCGGCCGGGCCCTGCACACCGCCCTGCTGGACGGAGTCACCGCCGAGCGGGTCACCCTCACCGTCCGCCCCGAAGCGCCGGCCGCCGCCTGGTACGAGCACCTGGGCTACCAGCTGGTGGGGCTCACTCAGCCATGGGACGGCGCGCCGGTGTACCGATCCGTGATCAAGCCGCTGCGGCCCTAATAGATCACGCCTCCTGCTTCCTGCGGCACGAGAAGTGCTCGGGCAGCCCTTCGGGTCCCGGAAGGCTTGCGGGCTGACCGCAGCCGAAGCGGCAGAGCGGGATCGCTTGACCTGACGCGTCGACCGGAACCCTGGCGGCCTCGGTTTCCCGGGGGCGGGACTCAAGGACGATCGCGCGGCTGCCACGTCTCTGCTTCGGTTCAGCCCGCACCTCCGAAGCCGGACGGTCCTCGGTGCACCTGTCGCGCCGGTCCCCCTGTCGTACGGATGGCTGGCGCTCCTTGTCGTCCAGGGCGGGCCCGTTCGCCTCGAGGTACTGCTGCCACTGCTGTGCGGGGAGCCAACCGTGGTGGCCGCCCCGCTGGAACGGGATCCGCTCACCGGCCGCAGCTTCCACGATGAACCGGGTGAGGGTCAGGCTGCCTTCCCCTGTGTAGGTGCTCGACTGATGGGCGGGCACGAGGACGCGGTGCCAGCCCCCGCAGTACCCGGAGTCGGTGGGGTTCTCCGGGTCGTAGGGCTTCTCAGGGCATCGGGTGAGCGCGCCGTTTGGACTGCACTTGCCCTCCTCCAGGACGAAGTTGCCGTCCTGAACCGCGATGGGGTTCTTCTGCACGCGGATGACGGAGGCCGGCAGGTTGGGCGTGCGGACGTATGGGACGGTGCCGACAGCTGCGTGGTCGGGGTCGGCGAAGTCCCAGACCGACTGGATACCGCCGCGGCGCCGGAACCCCTCCCGTGCACGCATTCCGCGGGCTGTCTGGGGGCTCAGCTGAGGCTCGTAGCCCAGGACGATGCCGTTGGCGCCGTTGATGCGTACATCGAGGCGCGCGTGCCCGTCCGCGGCCGGCGACTCGATGTCGGCGTGGAAGCCGTGATCTTCGGAGTCCTTCGCGACGCGTTCCTTGCGGGCGAGATGCTCGTCAGACTCATGGCTGATGGGCTTCTCCCCGGGTTTCCGGTAGTGGGAGGCAAGCAATACGCCGTCGCGCTGGACGAGGTACATGGGGACGCGCCGGCCCCGGAGGTCCCGGCAGTCGGGGCAGATGAGCCCGCGCTTCTCGACGGGGACACGTCCTCGCATGCGCAGGAGCACGTTCAGGAGGTCTTGGCCTTGCGGGACGCCGAGGTCGGCGCGGTCAAGGTCGAGGTTGCGGCCGGCCGGTTCGTAGTAGACGGGGTTACGGAAGAGGTCTTCGTCGCTGTCGGTCTGAAGGTCGTCGTCCATTGGTACTCCCCGCAGCCGCCACGAGTAGGACTCACAACGCTACGGGGAGGGTCTGACAATCAGGGCTGAACTGCGGAAACAGGGTGCACTGAGAGACACAGGGGGCAGTGGGCCTACAGCGGGACAGGTCCGCACAGCTCGCAGCGCTTCCTCCGGAGCCTCCTGCTGTCGGTGAGAGTCAGGCTTCGGCGCCAATGGCCAGGCGGGCCGCCTTCTTGGCTGCCTCTACACGCCGCTGCACCTTGGTGATCTCAGCCTCGATGGCTTCTGCCTGCTTCCCTGCCTACGGAGCGGGCGTGAAAGTGGCAGCGGGACGGCCGGAGTTCCTTGACGGCGCCGAGATCCGGGTCCGCAGGCCCTCAGCCGGCCGCAAAGCGCTGGACCGCATCGGGGTCAGGCTGCGGGCTCGTAGACGACCGTAGTGTCCGGGCAGTCCTCCGCGACCCCGAGCAGCGCCTGGCGCTCGGCATCATCGGCGGCCAGGTCCCACCGCAGCTTCGTCGCGGTCCACTGGGCGGCGTACTCGCAGTGGTACCCACCGGCCGGGGGAAGCCACTGCGCCGGGTCCTTGTCCGCCTTGGACCGGTTCGACTTCGCAGTGACCGCGATCAGCGTCAGCGGGGACGCCTGGTCGTTCGCGTACGCCTCACGCCGGGCCGCGTCCCACGCGAAGCCGCCCGAGTCGTGGACTTCGGCCAAAGGCACGAAATGGTCCACATCGAGACCCGCGGAGTCTGTCACGACGACGTCGTCGTAGGGGCTCAGCCACGATCCGCCCGACATCTTGCAGCCCGCAGCGACCTGCGGAGCCTCGACGGCCTCGGACAGGATGACCTCCCTGCGGGTGTCACACCCGTCGGAGGTGTTGAGGCCGCGGTTCCAGTGCTTGTACAGACTCCGCGTGTAGCCCTCCCGCTGCTCCTCGGCGACCGGGATCCGGTCGACAGCCTCGAACAACGGCAGCGGCGCCCGCACACCGGGCACACCGGAAACACCTGCCACCGCAGCAGAGGCGGGCGCGGCGGGCGGGCGGTGGCCGGCATGGGAAGCGGGGGCGGCGGCGAGCAGGGGCAGGGCCGCGAGAGCGAGCGCGGGCAGACCACGCCACATCAGGTTCTTGATCACATGGCAGGGTGTAGCGCGCCCAGCCGATACCTGAACATGGCGCGGGCAGCCAACTCACCCAAGTGGGCGGCTCAATTCACCGGCGAAACGATCTTCCACCCGCCTGGCCTTTGGGAGTCACCCGGCGGCCGCAGTCGGCCCGGCCCCGAACCTCGGCACGTCCTCCAGCCCCACGTCCAGGCGCAGCCGCTTGAACCGCATCGCGTGACGCCACACGCCCCCCAGTCCACCGCCCGGTCTGCACTGACCTCCGCCACCAGATCCGGGCGGACCAGGCGCACATCCAGGACGTCACGGCTCCCCCACGTCGAGGTGAACCGCACCCCCTCGAAGGGGTGCCCGGGGCCGGCCGCCGCCAGATGTTCGCCGACCTGCCGGGACACCTCCGGGCGCAGCGGGACGGTTCGGCCCACCGCGCGCAGTCGGCCGTCCTGGTCGTGGCGGCCCAGGACGAGCAGCCCGGGGCGGGACAGGGTGCCGGTGACGGCGCCGATGATCGCCTCGGTGCTGTCACGTCTTCTGATCTTGTACCAGGCTCTCGATCCGGGGAGGTAGCGCTGGTTCGTTCCCTTCACCAGGATCCCCTCCACCCCAGAGACGTCGGTCCATGCCTCCAGCCACTCCCTGGCCTTGGCGATGTCGGTGGTCATCGGGCACAGGGTCCACGGCGCGCTCAGCTGGTGGGTGTCGAAGAGGTCGAGGATCCGCCGGCGCTCGTGATAGGGACGGGTGAGGAGTTCTGTGCCTCTTGCTGGAGGACGTTCGAAGGCGATGAAAAAGGCCGGGGTCTTCGCGGCCAGTGCGGCGGCAGTACGGCCGCGGGCGGCGGCCCGGCGCTGGAGCGCTTCGAAGGACAGGCGTCCGGCTGCGGTGTCCCAGACGACGAGCTCGCCATCGAGGACCAGGCCGTCCGGCAGTTGCTCGGCGGCCGCGACCAGGTCGGGGAATCGGTCCTGGACCAGGGAGCCGCGCCGGGTCTGCAAAAGCAGGCGGCCGCCGGGGCCGGTGGGGGTGAAGAGGATCGCGCGGTGGCCGTCAAACTTCTACTCCGCCGCGAAGCCGCTCGCCAGGACGCCGGAGCCGGGGACGTATTCGGCGGCCTGAGCGAGCATCGGCTCGAAGGGCGGGGTGAGAACCACTCGGGATGGCCTCCTTACCGGCGCTCCGGGCCTGGCACCCGACAGCCTTCCCCAGCCAGGCATGTATGCCGCGTGGATAGGGCCAGAGGGCTCTGCCGAGTCAGGCTCCGGGGTGGGCCGGCTTCTGCTGCGCCTCCACAAGCCGGGCCCGGCACTCCTGGCAGAGCGGATTCCCACCGACCCCATATCGGCAGCATGTTCGATGGCTTCTCTGCACTGCACTCGACTGGGAAGGGGGTGGGGAATCTCATGAACGGCACTGGTCCTGTAGGGCACGCGTGTCGTTGCAGAATCGACTGCTCCGGCTGGTCACCCTGTGATCGTGGATGAGCACCCCCTACAGTCACGGACGAGACCCGCCGCTTCCGTGGGCAGCGGCGAAGATTTGCGGTGGCGGCCCTGATGACTCTCGGGCTGCTCGCGTCCGCGGCGGTGCTGTTTCACGTAGGCACGACGGACGCGTTCAACGCGCTGACGTTCGGCGGACGGCTCGTTGGTGTCGCTTTCATCGCAGCAGCGCTGGTGGAGGTGATCGCCGCCTTAGCGGTGTGCGACTACTGGGGAAAACGAGCCGTGCGGTACTCGGGCGCGGCTGTCCTCATCGGCGTCGGGACCGTGACCGTAACGGACTTGATGTTCCTGATCACACAGTTCGAGGGCCATGACTACACCCCATTCATCTGGCTGTGGATCGGACTGCTGCTCTGGATGGGCTGGGCCTCTTGGGTCCTGGCCCGGCAGCGGGTCTGGCGGGGAATCCCGCATCCCAAGAGCATCGCCCTGAGCGTGATGGTGTCCGGCGTTGTCGGAGCCGCGAGTCTCTCCTATTCGCAGATGTACGTGCCCTACGTGACTCCTGTGACCGTCCCCTTCACCGTGTCGTTCGGCGCTCCCACGATGAGTGCGGACGGGACCTCGCTCCACCTTCCGGCGCATGTGGAACTCCGGAATTCCAGCTCGGTGCGGATCTACGTTGTGGGCACCCTGTGGACTGTCACGGGAAACCCGACCATCTTCGACCCTCAAGGCAAGGGGATGGACGAGTGGAAGCGTGACATGTGGGAACACGGCAGCACGCTCACACATGTGCGCTACAGCCCCTCGCGGCTGATGGGAGCGGGGGAATTCGTAACACCGGGGTCCCCCATCGAGCCAGGCGAGGCTGACTCCGTCGATAAAAACGTGGACGTACCCCTGCGCTCGGGACTGAGCCGCGTCACCATCTCAGCGACGATCTCTTACATCAGGGCCGACCGGGTCAGGCTGCCCGTGAACAGCTACATGCAGACGATCGAAGCGTCCTGGGACACAGCCTCCCGGCAGCAGAAGCACCAGTGGGACGCGCCCGAATGGGTGGCTGAGAGCGGAGATGAGGTCTACCGGCACTACTCGACGATCAGCCACTCAAGTGAAATGGCGAATCTAACTCACACCATGGACTACGTCACCGCTTGGTGGACGATCCCGAAATGGCACGAAGGACGCCTCTACGCAAAAGAGAACACCAACCCATATCTGTCGGTATCCATCACAAGCGACGCGGACGGCGAGGAGCACATCAGCGAACAGGAGGCGGAATCGTACGGCATCGCGATCGACAGGGCCGAAACCGAGCGCCCCATCGAGGAGCTGTTGAAGGCCGCGCGGAAGTAGCAACGGTCCCGCAGCTTCTTTCTCCCCGCCCCTCACGTCACGTCACCTGCCCCCGGCTCGTCCCTTGCCGGGCTTACTGATCGTTTCAGAATGCGTTGTGATGGCTGGGGTACAGGCGCGGCCTGGAGTGCGCCATCCACGCGGTCGCGCCGAGGACTGACACAGGCATGCGGTCGCCTGGCATTGATATGTCAGCGGCACTCGCTATCGTCCAGGCCATGACCTCAAGTGATCAACTGCTCGACCTGATCCAGGCCACTCCGGAGATCGATCTGCTGCTGCGGTCATCGTTCGGCTTCGACATCCACCGGAAGCACTATGGCGATGGCTTCAGGCTCGCCTCGGGTGCGCCGCTGGAGGTGATCGCCGGGGAGTCTGCTGGTGGGGCGTACTTCCTGTGCGCTGAGCAGAACGGCCGCCGGCCCGTGGTGTTCGCGAGTTCCGAAGGTGAGGGCGGGCTGCTCGGCGATGACCTGGCCGAGGCGTTGGAGGTCATCATCGGGCTGGAGTGGCGGGACTGCCTCTCTTTCTCGGGCGGTGGCGATGTGGAGGTCATGCAGATCTCCGCTCAACACCTTGAACGGTCCCGTGACAAGCACAACCCGGACATCGACAACGAATCTGCCCAGGTGGCCGCGGCACTGTCGCTACGTGTCGTCCCTGTCGCTGACCTCGTCATCCGGTTGCACGCAGCCGCCTCGAAGACCGAACCGGACTATGTCGTGATCGACGACGACGGGCAGGCGTTCGACCAACCGTTCGGCGAGCACGTTGAACCTCGCCACGGCGGCTGGCGCTGAACCCGACCGGCCGCTGACGCCAATCGCATCGACACCGGCATCTCGGCCGACATCTGACAATGCGTCGGGCAGAGTCTCCTAGGTGTCTGCCGACCTTGTTCCCGACGATCTCTGGGAACGCATAGCTCCGCTCCTCCCAACCCGGCCTCCCCGACGCCACCCCGGCCGACTGCCGATATCGGACCGCACTGCACTGGCCGGCATCATCTACGTACTACGCAAGGGCGTGGCCTGGCGCGATGTGCCCATCCAGGTCGTTGGCTGTTCAGGGGTGACCGCCTGGCGTCGGCTCCGGGAGTGGACTGAGGCCGGTGTCTGGCACCGCTTGCACGAGGTCCTTCTCGCCGAGCTGCGAGCCGCGGGTCTCCTGGAGATGGACGACTCGGCGATCGACGGCTCACACGTCCGGGCGCTCAAAGGGGGCTCACACCGGACCCTCCCCGGTCGACCGGGGAAAGACGGGCAGCAAGCATCACCTGATCGTCGACCGCCGCGGAACCCCGCTCGCCGTCACGCTGACCGGCGGTAATCGACACGATGTCACACAGCTCCTACCGCTTCTGGACGCGATCCCACCGATCCGGGGCTTGCGCGGACGCCCACGCACACGGCCACGCCGACTGTTCGCCGACCGAGGCTACGACTTCGACAAGTACCGCCGCCTGCTTTGGAAGCGCAGGATCAAGCCGGTCATCGCACGTCGCGGCGTCGCCCACGGCTCAAGGCTGGGCAAGACCCGCTGGGTGGTCGAGCGGACCTTCGCCTGGCTCCACCAGTTCAAGCGCCTGCGTATCCGCTACGAGATACGCGCTGACCTCCACCAAGGCCTGCTTCAACTCGCCTGCAGCATCATCTGCTTGAGGCGGCTCAGAACATCATTCTGAAACGATCAGTAAGGCTGGGCGTAGAGGCTGGTCCATTCCTGGGCCGTCGCCTCGAAGCGCTTCATCTCGTTGGCGTCCTCGCCAGCCGGGCGGGCGGTCACGTAGACGAGGGTGCCGCCGTCGTACAGGCCCACCCCGGCCCAGTGGAGGGCGAGGTCGGCCAGGCTGAGGGTGCGGGCGGAGGAGCCGATGGACAGCCGATGTCAGCTGTCGGTGTGGAGGTGGGCTCGCACGGCGTCGACAAACTCGTCGACGTGTTGGAAGACGCCGCCGTGCCCGGCCCCTGGATAGATGATCAGCGTGCTGCCGGGAATGCGGGCGTGCATGTCGTGGGACAGCTCGGTGGGGACCATGCGGTCGTGGTCGCCGTTGGCGATGAGCGTCGGGGCGCCGATGCGGGAGAGGTCCTGCGGCTCAGCCCGGCCCCACCCCCGGATGGTGGTGATCTGGCGGTGAAAGGACGACAGTGTGATGGGGGCGTCACGGTCCATCACGCGCTCGCGCAAGCGCACGAGGTAAGCCTTGGCTGCCGCCTTGCCCGCTGGAGTGCGGGGAAAGAACAGGAACTCCTTGGCATCGGTGCGGGCCATCGCGGCACGAGCCATGTCCCAGTAGACGTAGGCTCCACCCGTCGGACGGTCGATGCCGGCTCCCCGGCGGGGCCGGTTCCGGCCAGGACGAGGCGGCGCACGAGCCCCGGCGCATCGAGGGCCACCTGCTGGGCGACGAAGCCGCCGAGCGAGAATCCGAGCAGGTCCATCTGGGTCAGGCCGAGGGCGGCTACGAACCCCTCCGCCGCACGCGCCATCGCGGCGACGGTGCCTGGGACACGCCCGGTGGATCCGCCGACCCCGGGGAGGTCGAGCGCGACGATGCGGCGGTCGCGGGCGAGCGCGTCGACAAATCGGGGATCCCACTCGTCGAGCGTGGCGCCCAGGTGAGTGAGCAGGACCAGCGGGACGCCGTTCTCGGGGCCGAGGTCGCGGTATACGAGCGTGTTCGAACCTACGACGATGCGGCGGTTGGGCGCCGTGGCCCACGTGGTCGGGCGGGGACGGACGTTGGACTCAGCCACGGTTGGTCACCGCCGTCGGGTCGGTGGTGACCAGGACCTTGCCGCGTGTCCCGCCGGCGAGCGCCTCGTCGAGAGCCCGCGGGGTCTGGTCGAATGGGAGCACCCGGTCGATGATCGGGCGCAGCACCCCGTCGTCGACCAGCCCGGCGACCTGGCGCAGCGCGGCGCTATCGGGTGTGATGAACAGGAAGCGGTAGGTGACCCCGAGCGCGCGTGCCCGGCGGCGAGTACGGGCACTGAGGGCCTGGATGGCGAGCCGGACGACGGGGTTGACGCCGACGCGCCGCGCGAAGGCCGGGTCGGGCGGGCCCGTGATGCCGATGACGGTGCCGCCGGGGCGCAGCACACCGAGGGAAGCCTGCAGCGTGGCTCCGCCCTGGGTGTCGAGGACGAGGTCGACGGGCGTGCCGGCGAGGCTCTGCGCGAGGTCGTCGTGGCGGTAGTCGATGACGATGTCGGCACCAAGCTCTCGGGCGGCTGCGATGTTCGCCGTCGAGACGGTGGTGGCGACGGTGCAGCCCAGGTGCTTGGCGAGCTGGATCGCGACCGATCCCACGCCACCGGTCCCGCCATGGATGAGGACGGTCTGGCCCTTCTTCACCTTGCCCATCTCGACGAGGGCCTGCCAGGCCGTGAGCGCGACGACTGGAAGCCCCGCGGCCTCGACCAGGCTCACCGACCGGGGCACGGGTGCCATCGTGGCGGCGTCGGCCGCGACGAACTCGGAGAAGGTGCCCGTGGCCGCCAAGTCGACGTAGCTGTACACGTGGTCGCCCACGGCGATGTCGCGTACCGCGGAGCCGGCCTCAACGACCTCCCCGGAGAGCTCACCGCCCATGACTTTGGGTAGCCGGAACGGGAAGATTGCCTTGAACTCGCCGGAGCGGACCCGCTCGTCGGCATGGTTGACGCCCGACGCAACCATGCGCACGAGCACCTCATGGGGGGCGGGGACCGGTACGGGCATCTCGACCTCCCGCAAGGGGGAGCCGTACCTCTCGAGGACGAAGGCCTTCACGGAGCACTCCTAGCAAAGCGTTTCTGGGGGCGGGTATCTCGGCGGCGGGCGCATCCCGAATGGCCGCCGTACTTCTTGAAATAGTTTGTGTTGTTTTTCTGGCTGCGGCGCGGGCCACCCCGCGGGTGGAGGGGCGAGCGTCAGCCCGCGTTCGGCTGGGGCGCCGCGGACAAGCTCTGCTTGACGTACCGGCTGGTCTCGTCGGCGAGGATCTCGGGCAGGCCGGTCTCGATGCCGGACAGGGCCTGCGCTGCGACGTCGGCGGCGGCGACCTTCTGATCGGCAGGCACGCCGGCGGCCATGTCGGTGTCCATGTAACCGACGTGCAGCGCCGAGACGGTGATCCCGCGCGGTGCCAGCTCCTCACGGGTCGCATCGCTCAGCGCCCAGGCGGCGGCCTTGGAGGCCGCGTAGGAGCCGAGGCCGGCCGGGTGGAACCAGGACAGGGCGGACAGGACGTTGAGTACGGCGCCGCCGCCGTTGCCCTCGATGACGGGGGCGAATGCGCGGGTCGCGGCGAGCGGGCCGAAGAAGTTGGTCTCCATCTCCCGGCGCACCTCAGCCACGTCGCCTCTGATCAGCGTCACGCCGGTGGAGATGCCCGCGTTGTTGATCAGCAGTGTCGCGTCGGACGCCACGCGGGTGGCCTCCTGGATCGACGCCTCGTCCGTGACGTCGAGGCGCAGCGGGATGACGCCCGGCACGTCGACCGCCTCGGGGCGTCGGGCCGCGCCGTACACCTTCGCGCCGCGCTCGACGAGCTGGGCGGCCAGGTGCCGCCCGAGCCCTCGGTTGGCGCCGGTGATGACCGCGACCGTGTTCTTCAGTTCCATGCTCGCTCCTGGTCCTGGCGGGAGCCGTCGGCCACCCGCAATAAATTAGATTATGAACCCAATCTAAACATGGGTCTACGATAGATGCCAGTCGACATCCAAGTGGGAGGTGGTCATGGGCCGCGTATCGCAGGCACAGGCGGAGGAAAATCGCAGGCGAGTGGTGGACACCGCATCTCGGCTGTTTCGGGAGCAGGGCACGCAGGTCAGCGTCGCCGACCTGATGAGGGCGGCCGGTCTGACCCACGGCGCGTTCTACAAGCAGTTCGCCTCCAAGGAGGCGCTCGTCGACGAGGCCACCGCCCACGCCTTCGCCGAGCTCACCCAGCGCTACAGCGCCGGGCTCGAGCGGCACGACGGGCAGCGCGAAGCCGCCCAGCAGGCACTGATCGACACCTACCTCTCCGTCGAGCACCGCGACGACCCGGCGGACGGCTGCCCGGTCGCAGCCCTCGCCACCGACATCGCGCGCGAGGGCGGGGGCGCGAGGCCCGTCGCGTCTACACCGAGGGGGTGACCGACTTCGCCGACTTCCTCGCCACCGACGACCAGGACGGCATCGTCCGCCTCTGCACCCTGTTCGGAGCGCTGGTCCTGTCCCGGGCCACCAACGGCTCCCCACTCTCTGAGGAGATCCTCGCCGCCGCGCACGCAGCCTTGACCGAAGCAGGCTGATCAAGGGCGCGGCGCGGGCGCACACGACGGCACGCGACGAGGCGTCCATGGCCTGGCGGAGGCAGTGGGAGAAGCCGCCGACGGCCTGTGTGAGCAGGCGCCCCCATGACAGCCAGCCATCTCGCGATTGGCGCCTGCCAGCAGCTCGGTCACCCTGCGACAGCCATGATCACTACCGCTGCGCAACGTGAGCAGGGACAGCCGCGCCGTCCTGGCTGACGCCCATCCAATGCCACCAGCGCACCCATTCACACTCTGGCTGTCACTCCGCTGACGCGAAGGCCCGGCGGTGCTCAAGGCGCAACCTCGTCCCGGCCGAGCTAGCCTGGCGCCCGACCAGACGCTGTAGCGCATCTCAGTACCTGGTGACGGAAGGATCGGTATTCCGAGCGCTCGGCCACTTGGTTCGTGAGAGACCTGCTGTAGCGGCTGGTCCTGCGGACGGAGGGGCAAGGTGGTCGGGTCGGAACTGGAGAAGCTGCTGTACACGCGGCCGGTACCAGACACCCCCAAGCAGCAACTCGCCGCGCTGCTCAGGTGGGCGAAGGGCTCCAAGGATACGGTGGCGCGGGAGTTGGGCGTGTCCCGGCGGATGGTTCAGCGATGGACTGCTCGAAAAGGGTCTGCGCGGGCCAAGCCCTCTGTCCGGCACGCGGCACTGATCGAGACACAGGTACGGGAGCGGTGGCAGCCGCTGGTGCGGGCGCGCCGCCGGGCCGCCGCGGAGCAGCAGGGGCTGGTGGTGCACACCCGGGCTCGGTTCGGGTTCGAGGCCGGTCCAGGCAGCTCTGATGATCCCCGGCAGCGGCTTTTGACGGTGCCGGTGCCGGGTGAGGTAGCCCGGGAGCTGTTCTCCGCCTGGGAGGCCGGCGCCCCGGACAGCCAGCACAAGGTGATCCTGGGCCGGGCCCTGGGGCACGTCTACTTCCGAGCGGCGGGGCGGCGAGCGGACACGCTTCAGGTGAAGCTCGGGGAGGTCGACTTCATCGAGTTCGGACTTGCGTAGCCCGCGAAGCGGCAGAGCGCAGCGGCTCGTAGCGCAGTGCCTCGCATTGTTCACGCCAGTCCCACACGACTGCGCCCCGTTGCTCACTTCGCCGCGCAGGAGGGGGCTGGGGAGGGCGGACCTTGATGTCTCGGCCAGGCGCAGGAGGGCCGGACGGTCGGCTAGAGCGGCCAGAAGCCAGGGGGCATCGGTCAGGTGGGCGAAGCGGGCGGCGGCGTGGAGGAAACTGCGGGCCCAGGCAGGTACGGGGTAGATCGCGCAGCCGTCGGTGTAGCGGGCTTGATCGCAGGGTGAGGGTGGAGCCGGCAGGGTCGAAGCCGTCCGGGCGGGCGGTGGCCAGTTGCTGGAACGAGGCACGCACGGCGACGGCCGCCGCGAGGGCGGCGACGCGGGCCGGGTGCGGCGGCGGCAGGCGGCCCTGAGGGAAGCGGCCGGGGAGGTGGGCCAGCTTGCCCAGGGCGGGACTGTCCGGAAGTTTGTGTATGCCGAGCCGGTCCTGGTGGTACGGCGATGACCATGGTGTGACAGATGTCCTCCGTCATTCGCTGAGCCTGCGCGGGGCGGAGCTGCCCTGGGGTGCTCCGGGGGAGGCGGCTGGCTCCAGGAGGAATGTTCGCGGTGTGCGTGCTGGGCGTTAGGGATGCGTAAGGATTTTTGGGGGTTGGGAGGCGGCCAGAAGTGCTGTGGTCTCCTCCGGGCAAGGTGCACGGGGACGGTGGCACGGTTCGCTGGCCGGTGCTTTGCCTGTTCCTGCGTGGCTTGTTGAGGTTGGGGATCCTGGCCGGGGTGGTGGGTGGTGCCCTGGGCACAAGGGCAGGGCGGGTCATGGGGCTTGTCTGTCCGGTGCGGGTCCGCCTCGGCGGGAGGCTCATACTCGATGATCGTCGTGTGGCCCTGAGCTGGTGGCCGTTGTGTGGGTGTGCTGGACAGGGAAAGGTTGATGGGGGATATGAGGGACGCGGACCAGGCGGGTATGCCGGAGGTGGTGGACAGTCCTGCTTTGCGGGCTCAGCCGTCCGGTGGGCTGGCGCGGTGGATGCTGCGGCACCAGGTGCAGCCAGTGGGGCCGGCCGCGGGCGAAGGGCATGCCAAGCCGCACGCGTGGTGGAAGGTGATGTGCCTGACCGGCGTCGACTACTTCTCCAGCCTCGCCTACGTCCCGGCGATCGCCGCCCTTGCCGCAGGGGCCGTTTCGCCGCTGGCGACGCTGCTGATCGTGGCGTTGACCCTGTTGGGGATGCTGCCGATGTACCGGCGGGTGGCGAAGGAGAGCCCGCACGGCGCCGGTTCGGTGGCGATGCTGGAGGACCTGTTGCCGTTCTGGCGGGGCAAGCTCTTCGTGCTGATCCTGCTCGGCTTCGTGGCCACCTCCTGGATCATCACGATCACCCTTTCCACCGCGGACGCCTCTGTCCACGTGGTGGAGAACCCCTTCTTCCCCGCCGCCCTGCACGGCCACGAGGTCGCCCTCACCGTCGCGCTGCTGCTGGTGCTGGGGGGAGTGTTCCTGCTGGGGTTCAGCGAAGCGGTCAGCGTGGCCATCCCCCTGGTCGCCATCTTCCTCGCCCTGAACGCGGTCGTCATCGGCATCGGCCTCGCCCACGTGTTCACCAGCCCGGGCGCCTGGTCCGCGTGGACCGACGCCCTCGCAGCGGGCGGAGGCGGCTTCGGTGACCTGCTGGGTCCGGCTCTGCTGGCCTTCCCGCTGCTGGTGCTGGGCCTGTCGGGCTTCGAGACCGGCGTGAGCATGATGCCGCTCGTCGCCGCCGACGGGGCGGATGAGGAGCAGCGGCTGCGCTCGCGGATCCGCAACACCCGCAGGCTGCTGACCACCGCCGCTCTCATCATGAGCGTCTACCTGCTGTCGGCGAGTTTCGTCACCACTCTCCTCATCCCGCACGAGCTGTTCGAGCCGGGCGGCGCCGCCAATGGCCGTGCGTTGGCGTGGCTGGCCCACGAGCATGTCGGAGAGGCGTTCGGGACCGTCTACGACATCAGCACCATCCTGATCCTGTGGTTCGCCGGCGCCTCCGCCATGGCGGGGCTGGTCAACATCGTCCCCCGCTACCTGCCCGACTACGGCATGGCCCCAGAATGGGGACGCGCCGTCCGCCCCGTCGTGATCGTCTACACCGCCCTGTGCATCCTCATCACGATCGCCTTTAACGCCGACGTCGACGAACAGGCCGGCGCCTACGCCACCGGCATCCTGGCCATGATGGTCTCCGGCGCCTTCGCCGTCACCATCTCCGTCGCACGCCACCGCCGGCGCGCACCCACCATTGGCTTCGCCCTGCTCACCGCGGTCCTGCTCTACGCCCTGGTCGCCAACATCATCGACAAACCCGACGGCATCGTCATCTCCGGCTTCTTCATCGCCGGCATCATCATCGTGTCGCTGATCTCGCGCGTTTCCCGCACCACCGAACTGCGCGCCGACCGCATCGTCTTCGACGCCGACGCCCGCCGGTTCATCAACGAGACCCTCGCCCACGACAACTCCATCAACATCATCGCCAACCGCCGTCAGGCCGGCGACGTCGCCGAGTACAGCGACAAGGAAAGCGAACAGCGCGGCGTCAACCCGGTGCCCGGCCGCGCCGACGTCATCTTCCTCGAGATCGACGTGGTCGACCCCTCGGACTTCAGCGACACCCTCACCGTCCACGGCGTTGACGTGGACGGCTACCGGATCCTGCGCGCGGCCGCGCCGGCCGCGCCGAATGCCATCGCCGCCATCCTGCTGGCCCTGCGCGACGCCACCGGGGTGCAGCCGCACTGCCATTTCGCCTGGGCCGAGGGCAGCCCGCTGGTGCACATGGTCCGCTACTTCCTCCTGGGACGAGGCGACACCGCCCCGGTCACCCGCGAGATCATCCGCAGCCACGAACCCGACCCCGCCCGCCGCCCCGGTATCCACGTCGGCGGCTGACCACCGCAGCCGCACGCAGCCACCCCAAGGTTGCCGGGGCGCGGAGACCGAAAGGCATGCCAGACCATGATCTCCACTCCGGACCGCCGCATGCGGCTCAGGATCATCGTCCTCACACTCGGCGCGACCGCCATGATCACAGCAGGACTGGCCACCGAATGGTGGTGGCTGCTCGGCATCGGCGTGTGGACCGTGATCGTGGCGTTCCTGACAGAGGTGATCTACCGCCCTTAGGCCGGTGACGCCTGCGCGCTCCGGCCCCGTATCAGCCCGGTGTCAATTCCGCGCCGCGCATTGAAGGAAAGGCTCACACCCCATGACCCGGGTGCTCGTGGTGGAGGGCGACCCTCAACTCCTCCGCGCGCTGAAAATCAACCTCCAGGCGCGGAAGTTCGAATCCCAGGAAGCCGCCACCGGAGCCGACGCGCTGCGGCTCGCAGCTGCACGCACACCCGACGTCATCCTGCTGGACCTTGGTCTGCCGGACATGGACGGCATCGATGTGATCAAGAGCATCCGACGCTGGAGCAGAGTCCCCATCCTGGTCTTGTCCGCCCGGCGCACCTCGCAGGAGAAGGTCCGTGCCCTGGACGCGGGCGCGGACGACTACGTGACGAAACCGTTCAGCATGGACGAGCTGCTCGCCCGGCTCCGCGCAGCCACCCGCAGGGAGGCGATGTCCGGCGCCGCGGACCGGTCCCCAGTGGTCATCACCGAAGACTTCATCATCGACCTTGCTGCGAAGAAGGTCCGCCGCGGGGAGCACAGCGTTCGGCTGACCCCGACCGAGTGGCACCTGCTGGAGATCCTCGTCAGCCACCCCGGCCACCTGGTCAGCCAGCGCAAGCTGCTTGTGGAGGTCTGGGGACCTGCATACGCCGACAACGCCACCTACCTGCGCGCCTATATGGCAAAGCTCCGGCGCAAACTAGAGGCAAACCCCTCCCAACCCAGGTATCTGATCACCGAGCCGGGCATGGGATACCGCTTCGAACCCTGACCGTTCGCCTAGGCCGTGTTTTAGAAGTTGCTGGAGTCCTGGGTGGGCCGTCCGGGAAAGTCGCGGGCAGCCATCCAGATGGTGAGGTCGCGGGCGATCCGGTCGATGCTGGTCTCGGTGACGACGTCGTGTTCGCGGCGGGTGGTGTCGCGTCGGACGACCTCGTAGCCGCCTCCGTCCAGGACCGTGACCGAGGTGAACCAGAGAGGGTCGTCTTCGTCGGGCTGGATGACGACGAAGGTGTTGTCCGAGTCGTTGAGGTCGTCGATCAGCATGAACAGCGCGTCCTCGGACGGGTCCTCGATGTGGTCGCCGCTCTCACTCTCGGCCCGGTAGTACGCAGCCCCCATCGGCCCTGTCTCCCCTCAACCTGCTGACCTGATCGCGGCCAGAATGACACGCGGGACCGACACTCCCGGCAGGTCACAGCCATTCGTTGATCGCGGCGATGAGGACGGTGGCTTCGAAACGGACCGCGAGCTTGTCGAACCGGGTGGCCACCGCCCGGTTCCGCTTGAGTCGGTTGATGCCGCACTCGACCGCGTGCCGGGCCTTGTAGTCCTCGCGGTCGAAGGCCGGAGGCCGCCCGCCGACCGTCCCCCGGCGCTTGCGGTGGCCCGCCTGATCGGCAGGTTCCGGGATCGTGCAGCGGATCCCGCGTCGACGCAGATACGCACGGTTGGCGCGTGATGAATAGGCCTTGTCTCCTCGCACCCGCAACGGACGAACTCGGGGTCGGCCCAGCCCGATGCGGGGAACCCGGATGGCTTCCAGCACGGCCGTGAACTGCGGGCTGTCTCCCCGCTGACCTGCTGTGATCAGCAGCGATAACGGCCTCTGTCCCTGTTCGCAGGCCAGGTGAATCTTCGTGGTCCAGCCCCCGCGGGACCGGCCCAGGCCGTGATCGTCCGGTTCGGCCCGGTTGCCGCCGGGCGGTTCCTTCTGGGCTTGGCTGTCCCGCCGGGCGCCGGCGGCGTGCTGATGGACCCGGCAGATCGTGGAGTCGACGTTCACGTCCCAGGTGATCAAGCCGGCGGCGTCCGCCCGGGCCTGCAGCCCGGTCAGGACCGCCGACCAGACACCAGCACGCTACCAGCGACGGAAGAGCCCGTAGACCGTCTGCCACGGACCGTACTCGGGTGGCAGATCCCGCCACGGGGCCCCGGTCCGCACACGCCAGCGGATCCCGTCGATCAACCGCCGCCGGCCGACCGACGGCCTGCCCAGCACCGTGACCGGCAACAACGGCTCCAGCAAAGCCCACTGGTCATCTGAAAGATCCCCTCGCCCCACACCGAGATCATCACGGCACGAGGCGAGACACGGACCCCAGTTCTAAAACACGCCCAAGGCCCCGTACACCCAACACCACCATTCAGGGGGCGCCGTACGGGGTGGATGCCTGCACCGTTGAGGCGTCGCCGGACAAGTCCGGCTCCGCTGTTCCGGTCGGTACAGGCACCCGCACGCGTCGATCGCGGTCCCCTCGGCCCTGCGGGCAGGGTGGTGAAAGTCAGGCCGGGGTGATGTTCTCGGCCTGCGGGCCCTTCTGGCCCTGGGTGATGTCGAACGTCACGACCTGGCCCTCCTGGAGCTCGCGGAAGCCCGAGGAGTTGATCGCGGAGTAGTGGGCGAAGACGTCCGGGCCGCCACCCTCCTGGGCGATGAAGCCGAAGCCCTTTTCAGCGTTGAACCACTTCACAGTTCCCGTAGCCATATCCATGCCTTCCAGTCGATGAACGCCTCCCACACCCTGCGGAAGGCCGAGGTGATCGCCCTGGTTCCTGCGGCACAGCACAGCAAAACACCCACGCCGAACGCGTGGGCAAAGGAGAACTTCCGAACCACGACAGCTGACCCAGACGCTACACGCCCACAACGGGCTGTCACCAGAGGAAACGAGTACGCGTCACGCCTTGGACCAGTGCGCGCAAGCCCGCCGAGGACCGGCGGGCGCGCCCCACCTCAAGCCGCGACCGTTGGGTTCACCGGTTCGGCGGCGCGACGGTATTCGGCGTTGAGACGCTGTGCTTCCCCGAGCTGGTCCTCAAGGATGACGATCCGGCAGGCGGCCTCAATAGGGGTGCCCTGGTCGACGAGTTCGCGGGCGCGGGCGGCGATCCGAAGCTGGTAGCGGGAGTAGCGGCGGTGACCACCGGCTGAGCGGAGCGGGGTGATCAGGTGTGCTTCGCCGATGGCGCGGAGGAAGCCCTGGGTGGTGCCGAGCATTTCGGCGGCCCGGCCCATCGTGTAGGCGGGGTAGTCGTCGTCGTCGAGACGGCCGTAGGAATCGTCTGCTGTCATTGCACCTCTCTGTGGAACGCGTGGAGGGGCCCTGGTGCCAATGGCACCAGGGCCCCGAAGGAACTGCTACACCATCTGCCGACCCTGGTACTGCGCCGGCCTACTGTGTCCGCCCACCCGACTGATACGCCGTCGGGGGTGCGGGGATCGCGGATGCGTGACCGGAGACCACCTCACTATCGATGTCCTGCGGTACCCGGACTCAAGACTTCCGCCCGGGCGATCCTGATGGCGCCTCAACTCCTCCGTTCTTCCCTCGGTGATCAACTACCTACCAAACGGGATGCTTGTACTGCTGGTACTGCGAACTGCTTTGTACTGCTCGTGACCTCACCCAAGCGCCACGCTCCGGCAGCCAGCCCCGTCGCCCATCCTGCATCTGCTCTGGCTTAGTGGTCCTAACAGAAGCTGTTGATCATGTGACTTTCGGTTCGGGCGGTCGTTGGTCTGGCCGTGGGGAAACGTCAGTCGCGGCCATGGATCGTGTCGGATGAACTGTGGTCGCTCATCGAGCCGTTGCTGCCTGAGCCGGCGCCGAAACAGGTGGAGGGACGCCCTCGGGTGCCGGACCGGCAGGCCCTGTGCGGGATCCTGTTTGTGCTGCATACCGGGATTCAGTGGGAGTATCTGCCGCAGGAGCTGGGCTTCGGTTCCGGGATGACCTGCTGGCGGCGCCTGGCCGCGTGGAACGAGGCCGGAGTGTGGGACCAGCTGCACCTGGTGCTGCTGAAGAAGCTGCGGGTCGCGAAGAAGCTGGACTGGTCCCGGGCGGTGATCGACTCCTCCCATGTCCGGGCCGCTCGACGGGGCCCAAAAGCGGGCCCAGCCCGGTCGACCGCGCACGTCCGGGCAGCAAGCACCACCTCATCGTCGACGGCCAGGGCATCCCGCTCGCCGTCTCGCTGACCGGTGGGAACCGCAACGACGTCACCCAGCTGATGCCGCTGCTGAACAAGATCCCACCGGTCGCCGGCCTCGTCGGCCGGCCCCGCAGACGCCCAGACACACTCCTGGCCGACCGCGGCTACGACCACGACAAGTACCGCCGCCTGGTCTGGGCTACCGGAGTCAAACCCGTGATCGCCCGCCGCGGAGTCCCGCACGGCTCCGGCCTCGGCGTCTACCGGTGGGTCGTGGAACGGACCATCGCTTGGCTCCACGGCTTCCGCCGGCTACGCATCCGGTGGGAACGACGCGACGACATCCACGAGGCCTTCCTCGGCCTCGCCACCTGCCTCATCACCCACCGACACGTCCAACGCCTTTGTTAGGACCTCTTAGAGGTCCTAACAGAATGACTCGCTCGGCGTCTTCACGGCCCCTGTGATGGGTGGTGCACGTGGTTGCTAGTGTCCGGGCGTGACCCTGACTGACCTCAGCAACGGCTTTCGTGACGACGAACAGAGACGGCGAGTCCGGGCGGTCATTCATGATCGCCTGGCAGATGACCGTGATCCACAGGAGTGTCGTTACCTCATGCGGTTCTGGTGGCAACTGAGCATGCCGTACAGCGAGGTGTCGATGCAGGATCTAAGGCTGAACGTCCACCAGCGGAAGTTTGACGTGGTGGAGGAGCTGATCAACGCCATCAGGTCGTCCCATGCTCGGATCGATGTGTGGACTGCCAGCGCTGAGCAAGCCTTCGCAGTCATCGAGGACCGTGGTTTTCGGGGTGCCCCGGACACCGAGAGCTAGGACAGCAGCAGTGCCTTCAACCTGCGCCAGCAGATGAGACTGCAGGCGAGGCTGAGGAAGGCTTCGTGGATGTCGTCCCGGATCTCCCAGCGGATCCGCAGGCGGCGGAACCAGTGCAGGTGGGCGAAGGCACGTTCAACAACCCAGCGTTGGGTGCCGAGTCCGGAGCCGTGTTCGGTGCCGCGGCGGGCGATCCGTGGTTTTACTCCGAGGCCCCAGACCAGGCGGCGGTACTTGTCGTGGTCGTAGCCACGATCGCCGAGCACGACGTCGGGGCGGCGCCGGGGCCTGCCGCGCTTGCCCCGCACGGGTGGCACGGCCTGGAGGAGTGGGATCAGCTGGGTGACGTCGTTGCGGTTGCCGCCGGTCAGGGTGACGGCAAGCGGGATGCCGGTGGCATCGGTGATCAGGTGGTGCTTGCTACCCGTTCTGCCCCGGTCAACTGGGCTTCGTCCGGTCTTGGACCCCCCTTTAACGCTCGGATGTGGGAGCCGTCGACCGCAGCCAGGGAGAAGTCCAGGGCGTTCGCCCCGCGCAGCTTGGCCAAGAGTTCCTCGTGGAGCCGGGGCCACACGCCGGCCTCGGTCCACTCGGCCAGGCGGCGCCAGCACGTCATGCCCGAGCCGAAGCCGAGTTCCTGCGGCAGGTGTTCCCAGGCGATCCCCGTGTGCAGCACGAGCAGGATGCCTTGGAACACCAGCCGGTCCGGATGCCGCTTGCGACCCGGATGCCGAGGCCGACGCTCCACCTTGGGCAGCAGCGGCTCGATCACCGCCCAGAACTCGTCATCGACTTCCCACGGTTTCGGCCGAGCCACCCCACACCCCCGGATCAGCGCTCCTGGAGTGATCCAACCACCTCGAAGATCATTTCGTTAGGAGTTCTTAGAACCCCACTGCCGAACCTCCCGGTGCGCGCGCCCGCAGCCGACGCCTTCACCGAGGTGCTGCTCACTGACTTCACTGCCGGGTACTACGGAACTGCACTTACGGGTACTGCCACTGCGTTAACTGCGGTACTGCTCACGGCGACCCCTGATCACTGCGGGCCACCCGGTCCGGTCGTCAGCCCCGTCGCCGTCCTGCACCTGCTCTGGCTTCGGAACTCCACCACCGCACCGTCCTACGCACTGCAACTACGGGTTACTGCTGCCTGGCAGTTCGTCTCTGCCGGGCCCTGCGGTCCTTCTGGGCTACGAGAGAAACCATAACCACACCACCACCCAATGTCTACTCCGGCCGACATAGATTTTCGCGTGTTCGACAGTGAGGTAATCGACCTCGAACAGCGACATGGGCAGGGCGCAAGGCGGTCATCGCCGGGTTAACCGCCTCGGGCCGGGGCACAAGCACCAGGCAGACAAGGCAGGGCATCGACGAGCGAGACCCGGGTGACCTGATGGACACGATGAGCGTCACCGTCGCAACCGTCCGCTCCTCGACATCCGTCGCCGGCGCCCGCGAGAGCGCCCGGCACTTCCTCGAAGATCTCGTACCGGCGATTGCGGCCGCGGCCGCCGACACGGTGGTTCTGGTCGTCTCAGAGCTCGTCACCAACGCCCTGCGCCACGGCGGCGGCACCTGCGCCCTGGACTTGACCGCGCACCCGGACAGCATCGAGGTGGCCGTGCACGACCCCAGCCCCCAGGTGCCGCGCATGCGCACCCCCGACCTGAACGGCGGCACCGGCGGATTCGGCTGGCCCATGGTCAACCGCCTCGCCCACGCCACCGCAGTCACCCGCCAGGCGACCGGCGGCAAGACCGTAAGCGCCCTCCTCGCCCGGTAGCGCCAACGCGCCGCCGCCACCCGGGTGACCGCTCTCCCCCAGGCCAAACTCGCCGATGGCCGCTGTACCGCGTGTCGGCCGGCCTTGCACCACGGGCAACCACCTCGCCTCACCGGACCGGCTCCCGCCGCAGGTGGTCGCGATGATCCGGGGTTTCGGCGGCTGGCACCGGACGGATGCAGACGCCGTATGCCGCGCTGCGAAAGCTCACAGCCGTGCCAGAGTCCCGGCGCCGTCCCACACCAGGACTTAAGCAGGTAAGCGGGCTTTTCCGGCAGATAGGCGGAAGGTCATGGCATCTGGGTGAAATCTGCTCAGGCTGTGCACGCGCCTGCACTCGCGCGACCTGACACTCGCCACCAGGGTCCGTTGATCATCACTGCGCGGCGAATGCGTTCGCCCGGGGCCCGGCCGCGGCAATTTTCGTGGCTGGCAGTCAGTCCCGAGCCGGAGGTAGACCGCCCGTGGCGGTGAACGGAAACCCGACCGTCAGACGACGCCGGCTGGGCGCGGAGCTGCGCCGGCTCCGCCTGGCCCGTGGCCTGACCAGTACACAGGTGGCTGAACGCCTGTTGATCTCCCAGCCCAAGATCAGCCACTTGGAGAACGGCCGCCGCGCCATCAAGCCCCGCGATGTGCGGGACCTGTGCGCCCTCTACGGAGTCACCGACCCGCAGGTCGTCGACGCCTTGATGCGGATGGCCACGGAATCCGAGCGGCAGGGCTGGTGGGTCGCCTGCGGGGAGATTCCGTACGCCGTCTACATCGGCCTGGAGACGGCAGCCGCATCTGTCCGCTCCTACGAGCCCCTGGTGATCCCCGGCCTGCTGCAAACACCCGCCTACGCCCGAGCCGTCATCGAGGAAACGATCCCTCTGGCCACTCCCGAGCAGATCGCCGTGCGCCGTGAGGTCCGGCTGCGCCGCCAGTCCCGGGCCCACCACCCGGCCCGGCGCTTGCGCTTATGGGTGGTACTGGATGAATCCGCACTGCGCCGCGTGGTCGGCAGCCCGCAGATCATGCGCGAACAGCTCGCGTACCTGAACCGCCTCGGCGCGCAGCCGCACATCACCGTGCAGGTCCTCCCACACAGCACGGGAGCCCACCCCGGCCTCTCGGGACAGTTCTCCATCCTCGACTTCCCCGACGCCCCCGGGGCGGGGACGGTGTACCTGGAACGGTTCACCAGCGACCTCTACCTGGAGAAACGATCCGACGTGCAGCACTACAGCGCCATGTTCGACCACCTCCAGGCCCAGGCCCTGAACCCGGAGCGCACCCGCTGCTTCATCACCCGCGCCGCCGAGGAGCCGCCGGCCGCGGCATCCCCGCCCGGCTGGCCGTGACCGCTGCCGTACCGGCCGCAGGTCACTGGGTGGCGTACAGCCGCTCGCGCAGGTACAGAAGCGCGGCGGTGTCGACGACGGCGGCCAGGTCGGTCAGCAGGGTGCGGATGGCTGCGTCGTTGCCGTCGCGGACCGCCTGCACGATCTCCTCGATCGTCTCGCGTGCGGACGGATCTATGCCTGCCGGACCGGCCGGGGCGGGGCCAAGGCCGGCCGGGGCGGTAGCCTCGCCCGGCCCGGCGCCCACCGGGGAGCTTGGCACTGCCGTCATGTCATCCCCTAACCGATCGCCCCCGCCGCGAGTCACTGCCCACACGACAGGCCGGCGAACCGGCACGCTCGCGTGCACCGGTAGCCCCGCCAGCCCGGAGAGCGCGGTGCCCGATGCTGACGCGGGAGAGGGATCCGCGGGGCGGGTTCTCGTGGTAGGGGCGGTGTCAGCGTCGGGCGTCAACGCCGACCCTCGCGTTCACACGGGATGCCGAACTCTGTGGTTGTGCTGCGGGGTGCTGGCCGCCCACGGCTATGGTCGGGCGCAGTCCGCGCCGATAAGGCGTGCGCGGGCGAGGCCCGGTGACCAGAGCGCTCTGGCGGCAGTAGCACCGGGCCGCCCCACGCGACCGAGGTCCGGCAGGCGGACCGGGAGGAGCGGAACCCGCTCCCCATGGCCTGGCTCGGCTGGTCGGCTGGCTGCACGAGCTGGCCCCGTCATGAGAACGGCCTCCCCTTGGAGGATGAGGGGAGGCCGTTCTACACCGGGCTGTGCGCTGCGGCTGGTTCAGATGACTGCGCTGGATGTGCCGGCGCGACGAGCGCGCCGGGTCCAGGACTTGGTGCTGTCAGTACTTGCCGTGGTGGTCGGCCTTGTGGTGCCCGTCCGAGCCGCCGTTGTTGATGCAGGTGTTGCCGAAGGCGGGGTTGAGGAGGCCGACGATGTTGACGGTGTTGCCGCAGAGGTTGACCGGGATGTGGATGGGCACCTGGACGACGTTGCCGGACAGGACACCCGGGGAGCCGATGGCAGCGCCCTCTGCCGTGGCGTCGGCGGCGGCCATGCCGGCCCCGCCTGCCAGGACGGCACCAGTGGCGGCGGTAACGGCTACGGCCTTGGCGAAACGGAACATCAAGATCTCCTTGAACTCACTCTGCCGCGGGTACGGCACGGACGACGTCCCCCACAACGGCCGAGCCGCCCGCCCGTCACGGACAATGGGCCGAACCGGTGAGCTCGAGAAACATCCGCTCAGCCTGACCCAGGCCGCGACCGCCCGAGCCGGCATCCGCGCCGCCATCGCCCTGCCGGCCTGGCTGCGCGGGCAGGGCGTCGAACTCGCGCGATGCACCCACGACTGGGCATCTATCCCGTCTAGTCCGGACCTCCGCCCTGATGGGACTCTCCACTCAACTGCATCAGCCTCCAGGAGTGAGATCCTGCTCGCTGACGCCGTTCTCCGGGGCGGTGAACAGCTTCTCCGCGACCTGCGGCGGGAGTGCCTGGGAGGGCAGGGCGCGCAGGCGGGCCTCGTCCGTGGTGTTGTCGCTGGCAGGCGGCGGACCGCTGCCGTGGATGCCGGGGCCGCTGGCCCGTACGGCTGGACGGCGGCTGCCCCTCTCGGGGGGCACGGCCGCCGCGTTGCTGTCCGGCAGGCCGGTAGCGGAAGCCTCCCGGGAAGTCTCAAGGGACGCTGGGTGAGGGCGCGGCACGGGTCTCGGCGGTTGGGCGGCTGTCTGCCGTCTTCGGATTTAGTGACGCGGCTTGACAACGCGTGGCAGTGGCGACCGGTCTGCTGGATGGCCCTCGTTCACACAGTGCGGGTGACCGTGACGAGGACGGTGACCGGTGCGGTTGTGCCGTGCTGGGCCAGGTGGGCGGTGATGGCGGTCCGGACGTGTTCGCGGACCTGCTGGGCGACGTCCAGGACGCGGTGGTCCTCGTGCATGGCGCAGCGTACTTCTACGTGCCAGCCTCCTTCGGGTGTGTGTTCGGCCCGGATGCCGGCCTCGCCGGGAAGGGAGGCGGCTCCCATGGCCTGCTGTGCGCGGGAGGCCACGGCGGCCAGCCGGTCGGCAAGGCCCGGCTGGAGCGCGGACACACCGGGAACGTCGAGGGCAGCCCGGGCAGCGGTCTGGTGGATGTCTCGGTTTCTCCTGGAGGTCATCGCTGTCCGCCCCGTTCAGTCGACCTGGCACCGGGCGCGTCGAGGGGGTCCAGCACGGCGTCGATCTCCAGGTCCACGTCGGCGACGGCCAGACCCAGCACGTGGTCCGCGGCATGGAGAACTGCTCGACGTACCTGGGCGGCCTGCTCGGGCAGCGGCTGATCGAGGGCGGTGGCCAGGGTCATGGCGACGTGCACGGCAGTGCCGTTGCCGTTTGCGGTGGGGGTCAGGCGGCAGCTGGCCGCGCGGGAGCCGGGCACGGTGTCGGCGGCCTTGCGCAGGACTTTCGCTGCGGCACTCTCGGCGATCCGCAGGTCCAGGGCGGGGTCGTCCAGCGGCAGCATCGCGCCGAGCCGCACCTCGGCCCGGACCGCGCTGATCACTCGGTCGGCGAGGCCGTGTCCACTGGGCCGTGCCTGGGCACGCAGGGCGCGGGTGGCCTCATCTAGTGCCGTCAGCCCTTCGACGGCCTGTCGGCAGGAGGGGCAGGAGGCGGTGTGCGGGTCTGGCGTGGCGGCCGTGTCGCGTGCCTGCTCCCAGGCGCGGCTGAGCGGGCGTCCGCAGGGCAGCAGCTCATCGCCGGCGAGTAGCTCCGCTTCAGGAAACAGAGGAGCGCCTGCTGCATCGATGTCTTCGGCTGGCGGCTCGCCGCCGGAGGTGGGGTGCGGCTCGTCTAGCGCCATGGGCGCATCGCCTCCTGCAGAGCGTGTCGTGCGCGAAAGAGTCTGCCCCGCACCGTTTGTTCGCTGGTACCGGTCACGTGTGCGATCTCCTCGTAGTGCAGGCCGTGCAGTTCCCGCAGGACCCAGCAGGCCCGCTGCTCGGGGTTGAGTTCGCCTAGTGCCGCCGCCAGGGCGGCCGTGGCCGCGTCCGTCTCGGCGACGCGCGGTGGTGAGCTTCCCGGATCGTGGGATGCGGGCTCGGGAACGGTGTCCAGGGGGAGAGCACGGGGGCGGCGCCGCAGGGTACTGAGGCAGGAGTTGGTGACGATGCGGTACATCCAGGTGCCGAAAGAGGCGCCGTGGCGGAACTCCGGCAGCTGTCGCCAGGCGGCGAGAAATGCGTCCTGGACGGCGTCCTCGGCATCCGCCCGGTTGCCGAGGAGGTGGTGGGCGAGTGCGAGCAGCGGGCTGCTGTGACGGCGGACCAGGACGGCGAACGCGTCGTCATCTCCCTCGGAAGCCCGTACGGCCAGCAGCCTGTCCGACAGATCGTAAAAGTGCCTCGGCCGCCTGAAGCGTCGGCACTGGATGGCGGCGCAGGATGCTGCCGGTGGTCTGCGCCCGGTGGGGGCAGGGGCCCGGTCCGGTCGTGCATCCACCGCTCGCTTCCTTCCGGGACCGTCGTCCTGGCGTCCGCACGCACCCTTCGATTCTATGTGATGCCCATCACGCGAACGGTGTGAGGGTTGCGGCTGTGGTGCGTCTAATCCTTCGACGAGCACCGCACCGGTACCCGCTCGGACACCCTCGGGAGGTCCTCATGTCGGAAACCACCAGCCGCCCCACACCAGGTGAGAACCAGCCCAGCACCGCGGGCAAGACGCTGCAGGGCCGCACCGGCGCCGGGGCCCCGCCCGAGACGCGCGGGCGGACCACCATCGCCGACAGCGTGGTGGAGAAGATCGCAGGAATGGCTACCCGCGAGGTGCCGGGCATCCACAGCCTCGGCGCCGGGATGGCCCGCACTTTTGGCGCCGTCCGCGACCGGGTACCCGGCGGACACCCCAGCGTGACCCGCGGAGTGAAGGTCGAAGTGGGCGAGCGCCAGACAGCCGTCGACCTCGACGTGGTCGTCGAGTACGGCGTGTCCATCGTGGACGTCGCGGGCGACGTCCGCACCAACGTCATCACGGCCGTGGAACGCATGACGGGCCTGGAAGTCGTCGAGGTGAACATCACCGTCGACGATGTCCACCTGCCCATTGAGGAGGACGAGCGGGAGGAGACCGAGGGCCGCGTGCAGTGACCCCCTCGCTCCTGCCCCGGTGCGGGCACCGCAAGGGGCAGGGAAAGCCGATCGACGTGAAACACGGGTGAGTGAGATGAGCACAGCCACGGTGGGCCTGCTGGCAGGTATGGCCCTGGGCTTCGCCGGCTACTTCGGCGGTTTCTGGGCCTTCCTGCTCGTGGCAGCCCTGGGCGCGGTGGGCCTGGTCGTCGGCCGCATCCTGCAGGGTGACGTCGAGGTGTCCGACTTTGTCCGGCCCCGGGACCGGCGGTGACCACGCAGCCCGCTGCTTCCGCCCGCCCACCGGGCTCTGCGCCCGGCGAAGCCGGGGACACCGCACTGGCCCGTGTGCCGGTGGCCGAGCGCGGCGCGACCGTGATCCCCGACAAGGTGGTGGCCCGCATCGCGGCTCGCGCCGCGCGGGAGGCACTGACCAGCCAGACGGGTGCAACCCCCGCACGTCTGGGGCTCGCCGCCCCCGCTCGACGGTCGCGGTCAGCAGCGGATCGGCCCGCCTGGGCCTGTCGCTGGACCTGCCTTACCCGATCGACATCGCCGGCGCATCCCGCGAGATACAGCACTTTGTCGGCGAGCGAGTGGCCCGGCTGACGGGAATGCGCGTCACCGAGGTCACCTTGACCGTCCAGCACCTGGTTCCCTCCGGCGGCCTGGAGCACAGACGAGTCCAATGAACCAGGCCGGCACCCCCACGGGGAAGGAGAGCGGGCATGACACGGGACCAAGAACCCCCCGCTGAGACGGAGCAACCCGCCACCATCCGAGCGGCCACCCCCTGACAGTGTCGACGCTGGCCATACAACCGCCAAACGCCGCACAACCCCAGGGCAGCAGCACAGCGGACGACGGCAGGCGCCCCTCGCGCCGACTGTGGTCCGAACGCCGGATACCCGCCGCGCTGGCTGCCCTCGTCATCGTGGCCGGCACCGGGATCCTGCTGTTCGACGTCTCCATGGTGCGGGCCGGCCACCATGGCGCCGCCTGGCGCACCCGCCTCGCCCACGAACTGGCCACCCGCCCCCTGGACGACATCTGGATGCTCACCGGCGCCGCCCTCACCGCAGCCCTCGGCCTCTGGCTGATCATCCTGGCGCTCACCCCCGGCCTGCGCCACCAACTGCCACTCAACGCCCCCGCCGGCCAGTGCAGGGTGCAGGCCGTGCTGGAACGCGACGCCGCCGCCCTGATGCTGCGGGATGCCGCCATGCGCGTCCCCGGCGTCAGCCGGGCCAGGATCCGGGTTCGGCGACACCGCATCAAGGCCCGCGCAGACATACGCTTCCGCGACCCCGGCGAGGTCAAGACCGACCTCACCGCCGTTCTGTACGAGCAACGCGACCGGCTCGCCCTGGTCCATCCGCCCAGGCTCACCGTCCGCGTACGCCAGCGCCGCAACTGACCGTTCTGTGGACACTCGAACCGGCAAGAAGAAGGCGGGAGACGAAGCCATGAAGAGGCAATCGGTGATCAACCGGATCCTGCTGGCTCTGGCGGGCATCGTCCTGCTCACAGGCGGCCTCCTCGTCCTCGCGGGTGGCCTCGATCTCTACCGGCGCCGGCACCTGACGCCACCCGACGGATGGCCCCTGACCAACCCGCACAACGTCCTGCTCAGCGCCGCCGACCGCACCCGCTGGACCGGTCAGGGCTGGTGGTGGCCCGTGGTGATCGCTGCCCTGGCCGTCATCGTGCTGCTCGCCCTGTGGTGGCTGCTGGAGCAACTGCGCCGAACCCGCCCAGGACACATGCCCATCGGAACACCCCCGACAGAGGGCGTGGAACTCCACGACCACGCCCTCAGCGACGCGATCGCCGCCGACGCGCGCCAACTGCCCGGCGTCCAGCAAGCGCGGGTGCAGATGACCGGCCGGGCCAACCATCCCGAGGTCCGCATTACTGTGACGCTCACCCCGGGCAGCGAGCCCGGCTCCGTCCTGCAGGCCCTGTGCCACGGCCCACTGGAACGCGCCCACCAATCCACCGGCTGGACCCAACTCCCCACCCAGGCACGACTGCAGGTCACCACCCACAAACCCCACCGCGCCGAATAGCAGACCGCTCTCAACTCCTCCACACCAACGTCAAGAAAGCTTGCTCGCTGGCCACCCGGTCCGACACTGGACACCGCGCTGTGTCACTTCGAGATGGCAGCGATGCCGGACAGGTGGGGATGCGCTGGGCGGCAGGACGGGGTGCAGTGGCCTGGCCGAACTACGGCGAGGATGGTGTCCCGCCACGTGGTGTAGCCGATCAAGCAAGTGGAATGCCCAGGCCGCGGCCCTGATCGGCTTTACCGGCGGCCCTGTTGGGGATCACGGAGCTGGGACCGGCTATGACGGCCGGGCGCTCTGGGGCGGGACCTGTCCGAGGAGTCCAGACCGGAGGCGACGGGTCATGACCGGCTACACCACGACAGGGAACGTGACCACGGCGAGCCGCCCGGGCCGCAGGCGGAGTTGCGGGCATCCTGGCGGCTGTGCAGCATCCCCGAGGCGCGGGTCAGCTGAGTGTGGGGCCCCGGGGCTGTCGTCTTCCGGGGCCCCACGCCATGTCCGCCGCTGTCCGGGCCGTCCGCATGGATTTCGTCGGCAGAGAAAGCGCGGCTGAACGGGTGTGCTTCTGCGCTTCCGGAACGCTCACCGCCGACGACGACGGGTGGCCGCGCAGGCGGTTGGGCGGTACGTGACAGAGCCCGGCCGGGGTGACTGCGGGGCGCCTGGCCGGGCTCTGCGTGCGTGGGGTGCCGCTCTGCTCAGAAGTCCTCGTCGCGAAGCAGGTCTTCCTCGCGGCGCCGCTTGTTCTCGTCGGGGCTCTTGCCGCGGGACGGCTGAGCGGGCTGGGGGTGGACCGGGTCCTGGCCGGTGCGCTGCGGGCGCTGCTGTTCCTCGCGGCCCTTGCCCGGCTCCTGGCGCTTGTCCTGCGTACCGCCCATGACGGCGACTCCTTGATGCGTGGGGTGACGATTCCTCCCGTCACGCTGACACCTAGCGTCACAGTTCGCACCATTTCGGACACGGATCGTGGCGGGAGGGTGATTCCGCGGCCGAGACAGATCCGTCGGAATGCGGGCTTGGGGCGTGGTGCCGAGGATGGGCTCAGCCCCACACCCCCGCGCCGTCAGGAGTCGATTCCATGCTGGAGCGCACGCTGCGCAAGGACCGCACCGAGGTCACCTTCGTCCTTCCCGCGGACACCCCGCCCGGGCCGGTCAGCGTGGTTGGCGATTTCAACGAATGGCAGCCAGGCGTGCACACCCTGCGGCCGCGCAAGGACGGGAAGCGGGCGGTGACGGTCGAGCTGCCATCCGAGAGCACGCACTCCTTCCGGTATCTGGCCGCCGGTGACTACTGGTTCAACGACGAGAGCGCCGGTGACCGGGAAGGCCCCAACAGTCGCCTGCACACCTGATCGGCCCAACCGGCGTGACGTGGGGCGGCCGCGGGCGTTGAGAGCGGCGACACGTGCCCGCCGGCCCACCACCCCACGGGCCGGAATCCGTGTGACAGCCCCGCTACCGCGCCCGGAGGTGGGGCCGAGAGTGCGGCGGAGTGAAGGCCGAGAAGACCTTCACCCCGCCGCTCATTCAGGGGGCGCTTCCCCTGTCAGGCATCTACTCCACCTCCGCCGCAGCACCGCCGACGCCGCCCTCGGAGCCGCCGGCTCGGTGTCCGTACCCGGCTCGGTGTCCGTACCCGGCTCAGTCTTGCCCGGCTCAGTCTTGCCCGGCTTCGTGTTCGTGCCCGGGTCGGCAGCCGACCCGGGCACCGCCCGAAAACGCAGCCCTGCCCACCACGGCCGCTTGCCTGGTGACAACAAGCCCGATTCTGTGTCAACTACCGTGCTTCGGCTCATCTCCACTACCGGGGGCAGTCAGGTGCGGCGCGATTCAGTAGTCGAGGTAGTCGATGTCGGTGAGTTCGACGAGGAGGTCGCTCGCGCGGCGGCCGCTGTCCTTGAAGTAGCTCTCCTGAAGGGCTTCGGCGGCTATCCGCCGGAGTTCGGCCTCAGTCGCACCGGCTTCCTGGGCGGCGAAGAGACGGCCGGCGTAGAGGGGCGGGACGTGCTGGGTGATCCGGCGCATCCGGCCGTCATCCGTCGTGCCCGGCGCGGCCGTGAAACCGGACCGGGCGCGGGTCTCGATCACCAGCCCTGTCCGCTTCGCCGCCTGCTCGCGGGCGCGTTTCTTCACCAGGGGCTGCCAGCGGCGGGTGGCCTCGGCCGCCATGTGCTCGGCGAGTTCGGGGCGCGGGGTCTTGATCTGGTCTTTCACGTAGCGCTCGACGGTGCGCTGGGAGATGCCCAGGAGTGAGGCGACGGCCTTGGTGGAGCCCTTGTGCTGCTTGACCAGGTAGCGCATCTGCGCGCCTGCTGACTTCGGGATGGGGCGGGTGCCCTTGGCCGCGGTGGCCCGTTCCAGGCTGTCTCCGACGATGCCCACGTGTTCCACCCCCGGTTGTGTTCGTCCGGAGGCGATCATGCCATTGAGGTCCGCAGCACCTACCTGCGGCCGGGTTCACGGTCTCCCGGCCGGTGAGAGGGCATCGTGAGCTGTGGAGTCCGCCCGGGAGCCCTTCGCACGTCGACCGGGCGGACCGCTGAAGGGGCATCACCAGCAGCAGCTCGTGTAGCCATGGCCGGGCGCCGCGGCCCCACGGTAGGGGCTCGGGTCAGGGGCGGATGTAGTTCGTCACGTATCGGCGGGCTGCCTGCTCGCTGGTGCCGAGCGCGGTCGCCACCGCCTCCCACGGGATCTGTCCGACCCGCACCGCCAGAGCCGCATCCTCCCCAACTTCAGCGATCAGGTGCCGTAGGTCGGCCAGCGCCTTCAGCGCCACCAGCGGATTGTTCACTGCGGCGACAGTCAGGTTGTCTCCCGCCACTGGGCACTGGACCGGAACCGCCAGATCACACCCTCGAACTGCTCCCGCAACCGCTCCGGGTACGGGCCGTACCTACCGATCGGCAGATACGGCTCGATGAACTTCCACTGGGCATTGGTGAGTTGCCTGCGTGTTACGACCACAGTCCTACCGGGTTCCACCCCATGAAGAGGACAGAGCCCAGGAACTGATCACGACACCACACAGGCCCTAGCGCGCAGCCGACGGGCTGCAATCCGCAGACGACGGCCCATCATCACCGCCAGCAGGTACGCGAGTTCAGCATCGTGTTGCCTTCATACCTGGCGACCTGCATGCCCAGGATGTAAATGCCATTCCTGCCGTTCCGTGCACTCGTGTACCAGGCTTGACCCGCACCGCTTCCGTCGTAGAACGAACGCCACGGCCAGTTAGTGCGGACGCCGCCGAGATTCTCCGACACGAACCGGACCTTCACGTGGTGTCCGTCAGCGGCGGTGTCTATGACGTGGAGGCCGAGGTCGATGGAAGAGTAATCGGAGGCCCAATGGCTCCAATTCACCTCGCCCTCGGCACCGGTGGTACTACACGAAATGGTGCCCCTGCTCTCCGCCTGGGCGGTGCCAGCCGTGGCTGCGGTGGCAAGAATCGCGAAGCCTACGCTCGCTGCAAGTGCTGCTTTCCTCATGATCAAATACCCCTTTCGGCTGCTCGTGATCATACTGGAAGTTTGATCGTTTCATGCCAACTTGTTTACATGCGCGCCCTGTTGCCGGGGGCGGTGGGTGGGCCCTCAGCGAGGTCGGCTGTGCGGGTTTGGCCGGCGTCCTGCCCGGAATTTGAACGAGTGGCCCCCTGGTCTTGCTCGACGCGGGACCCGAACTGGGTGGGTAAAGCCCCCACGTCGTGCTGAGCCCCTTCGTTGAGGTGAGGTGCGCCCCACCTGTCATGGAAACTTATGTGTTCGAATGCGGAATCCCCGTTTCCCTCGGCCTGGTTCTTCGGCCGGAAGGAGAAGACCTCAGTAGTCTGCCCTGGTGCGGCGAAAAGGTCGTGAGCACTGGGTCCACAACTTCCTTAGCGCTGAGCCCACTTGGATGCGTGGGCTTGAAGGGCCTGGTGGCGGTGGTCCTTGGGTGTGGTGCCGTAGGCGTTGCGATGGGCACGGCTGAAGTCGGCGGCGCGGGGAAACCCCCATCGTGCGGCGATGGCCTGGATGGGCGTGGTGCGCAGGGCAGGGTCTGCGAGGTCTCGGCGGGCTGCGCGCTAGGGCCTGTGTGGTGTCGTGATCAGTTCCTGGGCTCTGTCCTCTTCATGGGGTGGAACCCGGTAGGACTGTGGTCGTAACACGCAGGCAACTCACCAATGCCCAGTGGAAGTTCATCGAGCCGTATCTGCCGATCGGTAGGTACGGCCCGTACCCGGAGCGGTTGCGGGAGCAGTTCGAGGGTGTGATCTGGCGGTTCCGGTCCAGTGCCCAGTGGCGGGAGATGCCTGCCGAGTTCGGCCCCTGGGCCACCGTCTACGGACGCTTCCGCGTCTGGCGGGACGCCGGCGTCTTCACCGGCCTGCTGGAAGGCCTGATCGCCGAGGGTGCCCGCGGGGAAGAACAGACTTGTCACTGGTCAGCGTGGACTCCACAACGGTCCGCGCCCACCATGACGCCGCAGGGATGCGCGTCAGCAAGTACCTCATGGAGGCCCTGGAAGAAGCCGCGCAGGAGCAGGAAGCGGCCCATCAAAAGGGGCGGACCGGAGGAACAGAACGGACAGGCCGAGCGTCGGCGCATCCGACGCAGACGCAAGCTCCGCCTGAAGGAAGCCCTGCTCGGAAGGTCCCGGGGCGGACTGACCAGCAAGATTCATCTCGCCGCGGACCGCAGGTGCCGTCCGCTCGCGCTGGTCCTGACCGCCGGGCAGGCCGGGGACAGCCCGCAGTTCATCCCCGTGCTCAAGAGGGTGAGAGTCCGCCTGCCCGTCGGCCGTCCCCGCACGATGCCCGGCGCGGTTGCCGCGGATAAGGCCTACTCGTCCCGCGGCAACCGCTCCTACCTGCGCAGACGCGGTATCAAGGCAGTCATCCCGGAAAAGCGGGACCAGGCCGCCAACCGGAAGAAGAAGGGCGCACGAGGCGGCCGACCCGTCAGCCACGACGCCGACCTCTACAAGGAGCGGAACACGGTCGAACGTCTGATCAACAAGCTGAAGGCCTGGCGAGGGATCGCCACCCGCTATGACAAGGCGCCCGAGAGCTACCTCGCCGGCCTCCACCTCCGCGCCGCAATGATCTGGATCGACGACCTGCTGAAAACCGCCGAATGATCACGACATCACACAGGCCCTAAGGCTTGTCCCGCAAAAGATCTTCGAGTCGAGCTGGACGGGTCGGCCGGTGTGGAACCCGTTCGTTTATCCGACGAGGTTGAGGTTGTGCAGGCGGGCGATGCCGAGCATGGCGTGGTGGACGCCGTCGCCCTTGAGACGGCAGTCACGGAGGATCTTCCAGGTCTTCATTCGGGCGAAAGTGTGCTCGACGCGGGCGCGGACCTGCTTGTACGAGCGGTTGTGCTCCTGCTTCCAGTCGGGGAGTTCCTCGCCCTTGCGGCGGCGGTGGGGCATGACGAGCCCGGTGCCCGGATAGCCGCCATCGGCGATTGTCATCGTCTTCCCGACAGCGGCTTTGGCGCCGGATTGCTCCCACGCCCTGCAGTCGTTGCGGTTGCCCGGTAGAGGCCGGCCGACCACGACGACCCGGCGGGTATCGGCGTCGATGACCACCTGGTGGTTGGTGGAGTACCTGTAGTTCTTGGACTGCTCGGCGATCGTGTGGTCGCGGGTGGGTACCAGGGTGCCGTCCACGATGAGCACGGCGTCTCTCGCGAAGCGGCGCCGAGGCTGAAGCGCCAGGAGCGGACCGAGGTGGTCGATGATGCGGTCGGCAGCGGACTTGGAGATGCCGAACAGCGGGGCGAGCTGGCGCATCGTCAAGTTTGTGCGCCAGTACGCCGTGACCAGCAGTGTCCTGTCTGCCAGCGGCAGGCTCCACGGCCTGCCCCGGCGGGTGGCGTCGGCCCCCTCGCGACGCAGCGCCGTCACCAGTTTCATGAACTGGCGCGGGCTCAGCCCGGAGAACGGGACTATCCAAGACGGCTCTGACGCCGTGATCACACCAGCCACGTCAAGATCATTTCACCGCGGCTGAGCCCTCCAGCCCGTGAGGGCGGGGTCCGGACGCGAAGGCAAGGACGTCGCGGACCGCTTCGCGCAGGCTGCCGAAGTGACGATGCACGCCGTCCACCGCCGCAGGGGCGTTGACACCCCACACCGTCATCCCGGCACGGAGCCCGGACTCCACCCCGGAAGGGGCGTCTTCGATGACCAGACAGTCCTCCGGTTTGGCACCAAGTCGCGCGGCTGCCTGCAGATACGGCACCGGCGACGGCTTGCCTTCCGCCACGGCGGCCGCATCCACGAGGACCTCCGGGACTGGCAAGCCCGTCCGTGCGAAGCGTCCCCGCACCCGGTGCTCATAGTTCGAAGTCACCAGTGCCCAGGACCCGGGCTGCAGAGCACTCAGCAGCTCCGAGGCCCCGCCGAAGGCGGCATAAGCGCCGGAGCGGACGTCCTCGTCCTCCAGCTCGTGCAGTGCGGCAAGGCACTCCCCAGGGTCCTGGTCCGGAGCAACCTGCGCAAAGGTCTCCATCGGCCTCGTCCGCAGTGCCACCCGGTAGACCTCATCGGGGTCCAGTCCGTATCGCTCTGCCCACGTTCGCCAAACAAGGCGCTGATTGTCCACCGCGTCGATCAACGTGCCATCGACATCAAACAGGACATACCTCATCACACCAGACTGGCCGGGTTCACTGATCACGCTTCGATCATGCCATCAGGCCCTGAGCAGGCAGTTTGCGGGACAAGTCTTAGACGCTTACTTCTCCGCCGGCAGTCCCGTCGTGCGCAGCCGACCCACCGTCTGCGCCGAAGTCGCGCGGGGCGCCTGGGCCGCCATCGCCGACAGCAGCCCTTCCCAGGCGTCGGGGAGTCCCGCGTCCACGGCCGACCGGTACGCGGCGCAGGCCTCGTGCGTCCGTCCCTGTTCCAGGTACAGGGCGCCGAGCGCGGCGTACGCCTCTACGTCACCAGCCTTGCAGCCGTGGACGTAGGCGCGTTCGGCGGCAGGGATGTCACCCAGTTCCTCACGCACGCGGCCCAGCGCCGTCCAGGCGTCGGAGGCTCCCAGGGCGGCGGCCCGCAGTACCGCGCGCCGGGATCCGTCCCGGTCCCCGGCGCGTTCCCGTATCCGGGACAGCGCGGACCAGGCATCGGTCGCACCCCGCTCGGCCGCCAGGTCGGCGGCGAGCTCTGCGCCCCGCCTGTCCCCAGCGTTCTCCCGGGCCCGCGCCAGCATGATCCAGGCGTCCACATCACCCGCGCGCGCTGCCTCCGCCGCAGCGTGGGCGGCGCCCGCCTCGTCACCCATTTCCTCGCGGGCTTCCGCCAGCGCGGTCCAGGCCTCCGGATCGCCGGTGCGTGCCGCCTGAGCGGCGGCCTCCTCGGCGGCCACACGGTCACCGTCCGATTCGGCGAGCAGGGCCAGTTCGCGCCACGCGGCGCCGACGCCCAGGCCTGCCGCCTCGCGATGGGCCGCGGCGGCCCCTGCCCGGTCCCCAGCCGCGTTACGCAGCCTTGCCAGGAGGGACCACCCTTCGGGATGCCCCGCGTCCGCGCCGCTGGTGGCCGCTTCCAGGGCTGACGCATGGTCACCAAGCGCCCAGTACAGCCGTACCAGAGCCGCCCATGCAGCGCCGACTTCCTTGCCTGCCGCCCGGGTGGCGTGTGCCACCGCCGCGGCGAGGTCCCCGGACCGTTCGGCGACCTGTGCGAGCCCCATGTCCCCCCAGCCGTCGCCAGCGCGTGCCGCTTGCTCGAACGCCTCCGCCGCCACCGCACCTTGTACCGCCCGCATCCGGCCGAGCGTCCGCCAGGCTAGCGGCTCGCCCGCTGTCGCCGCCCGCGCCGCGACCGCGTCCGCCGCAACCGGGTCTCCCTCCGCCTCGCGGATCCGGGCCATGGCCGCCCAGGCCCACGAGTCGCCCGACTCTGCCGCGCGCCGGTACGCGTCGTAGGAAGCAGGGCCGTCGCCTTCCGCTTCCCGCGTCACTGCGAGAGCGGCCCAGGCGACGGGGTCCGTCGCAGCCGTCTCTTCTGCGGTGGCCTGCCCTTCGGTGGTCGCCCTTAGCACGGCGAGGGCGGCCCGCGCCTGGCTGTGGCCCTGCTCGACGGCCTGCTCATACAAGGGGACGGCACTGCCGTAGCGACGCCGCTGCTCGGCGGCCCGGCCGAGAGCGTAGGCGTCGTCGGCGGTCCTGGCCCAGCGTGCCCCGGACCAGAACGCGGCGGGCGGCGCCAGCTGGGCTCGGACCCGGCGGATGTGCTGTTCGAGATAGTCGTCAGGACGATAGCTGTCCGGTTCACCGACACCCGGTTCGTGCCGCTCCGCAATCAGCGGCGCGGGGCCACCCTCCGTAGTCGTCAGCGCGCCGATGGCGGCCGGGAACCACTCCTTGCCCGCAGTCGCGCGCGCGGCTGAGTCCATAAAGCCGGCCGCCGCCTCCATCAGCATGCGCGCGGGCACGGCGCCGGCGTGGCCCAGCCTGCGTGCCTCCGTGGCCGCCGTCAGCACGGCGTGTTCGGGCGCGGTGAACCACTGATCCGGTCCCATCTCCCAGCGGCGCACCAACTCCGGTCCCACGGTGAGGTGTTGCAGTACGCGCTGCCCGGATCCGGCCGCCCGTACTGCAACGGCGACACGCGGGTCGCGGGCGGCGGCCGAGGCGATAGCTGCGGGGTCACCGGCCAGCGTGTCCGGAACCGTGATCATCGCGTGGGGTCTGGTCAGCAGCGCGAGGGTGTGCGGGGCGCCCTCCAGGCCCTTCTGGCGATTTGTCAGGCGCCGCATGTGTTCTGGCCACATGGTGCCCACCACCGCTAGCGGCGTCACCTGGTCGAGCAGACGGCCCAGCGCTCGAGCTGCCCGCTCGCCCGCGGCGCCGTCCAGAAAGCGCTGCGTCTCGTTGAGCCACAATACGGTCCGCGGGTCGATGTCGGCCGCCTCGATCCACGCGGTCAGCTCCTCCGCGTCGGCGGGGAACAGCACAGGCCAGTCGGGCAGCACGGCGATCACCGCCTCATACAGCGCGCGGGTCTTGCCACTCGCGGAACGGCCCACCAGCAGCACGAGCGCCGCCTGGTTAGCCGCTGCCATACGAGCCAGCCGCTGACGCAGGGTGGTGTCGTGCGGGCGGGTGAGGTACTCCGTCAGCGGCAGGTCCACGGTCCCGTCCGGGCCGGGCGCGGGGTGGACGCCCAAACGCACAGGGTCCCACTCCGCTGCGGTGCGCAGCCGAACCTCCGGCGTCTGCCCCGCGGCCGCCCAGAGCGCCTGCACCTCCGCAGTCACCCGGTCGGGGTCCTCACCGGCCAGCCTCGCGAGCGCCGCAGCGACGAACACTGTGTCCCGGAGCGAGGACGGCGGTGTACAAGCCAGGGCCTGCGCCACAGTTCCTTGCGCCGGCCGCCCCTGGAGGCCATCAGCGTCTGCGGCGAGGGACTCGGGCGCCGGGCTGCCCGCGGCCAAGTACAGCGAGCGAAGCCGTTGCCGGAGGGCGCGCAGGGGCCCTGGTGGCAGGCGAGACGAGGCAACGCAGTGAGCGCCCGCCGACGATGCGTCCGCGGTCCGCCTCTCGTCGTCAGCCATGGAGGCCCTGCTCCCGGCCGAGGAACTCAACCGCGCGGTCCACGCTGTCGAAGATGGGAAACACTTTAGTCAGCCCAGTGATCCGGAAGATCTTATGGATTCTCTCATGAGGCACCACCAGGGAAATTCCGCCATCGTAGGCACGGACCCGCTTCAGAGCACCAACCAACACACCGGTTCCCGTCGAGTCCATGCCGTCGACCCTCGCCATGTCCAGGACCAGAAACACCCTTCCCTGACTGATCAGGTCCACGATCAGTTTGCGCAAGTCCGGCGCGTTGTAGACGTCCAACTCGTCCCTGAGTGTCACCACGGTGATGTACTCGGAGACGTGTTCATACGAATGGCCGCCCTGTGGGACGATGCGGTTCGCCCTCTCCACGATGGCGGCGCGCCGCTGCTCGACACTCCTCTCCGCATAGGCGGCGGCGAGTGCCGCGACCGCTCTCGCCACGGTCTCGTAGGTACGGAAGACCTTGTCCCAACCGGTGTCAGCCAGAAATTCCCGCACCTGCTGGCTTGTCACGACCAAGGCGAGGGCCCCGCCCTGGGCGCGCACCCGCATCAGACCGCCTGTCAGCACGCGCAGGACCGCCCTGTCGACACCGTCCGCCGTGTTCAGGTCGATGACCAGAATGAGCCGCCCGCCCTCGATGACCTCCAGCAGTGCGGAGCGCAGCGCCGGAGCGGAGGCGGCGTCCAGCACACCACCCTGGCCATCGCCTTCGACCCGTACGACAGCGATGTCGTCGGGTCCGTCCTCGTACGACACCTTCAGGTGCACCCGGCTCCCGCTTCATGCCGACTGCCCGGCGCGTCAGCGTGCCCCACGCCTGGTCGCGCCAAGCGGAAAATTCCGCCATCTCGGACACAGTAGATTCTATCCGGCGGGCACGTGCTACGCAGGGCGCGAGAGCCCGCGCGGGCCACCGTCGGGAAGTCATCCTGCGCGACGGCGTGGGCACACGAACCGACTGGCGCCCCGGGCTACCCGCGGCCCGGTACAGCGATCGCAGCTGTTGCTGGAGGGCGCGCACTGGCCCCGGCGGCAGGCGAGGCGTGGTGACGGAGTGCGCGTGGTCCGACCAGTCGTCCGCAGTCTGCTGCGCGCCGTCAGTCATGGACTCCAGGCACTGTTCGGCCGAGGTGCTCGACGGCTGGGTCCACCGTGTCGAAGATGGGAAACACTTTGGTCAGCCCCTGGATACGGAACCCATTCGCAACTCTCTCCTGAGTCACAACCAATGCCATTCCGCCATTATGGGCGCGGACCCGCTTCAGGCCACCGACCAACACACCGAATCCCGTTGAGTCCACGAAGTCGACCGCCGACAGATCCAGTACGAGGAACACCCTTCCATGGTTTACCAAGTCGACCAGCGGATTGCGCAGTTTCGGCGCTTCGTAGACGTCCAACTCGCCCTCGAGTGTCACCACAGTGACGAACTCGGAGACGTGTTCATACGACACCTTCAGGTCCACCTGGCCCCGCTTCATGCCGATTGCCCGGCGCGCCAGCGCGCCCAAGCCTGGTGACGCCAAGCGGAAACTACATCATTTCGAACATTGCTTATCTTAGTGGGCGACCGCAGACTACGCAGGGCTGAGAGCCGCGCGGGCCACGGTCAAGAAGGCTTCCTGTGCGACGGCCTGCCCGGTTCCGGGAGCGTTGGCGACCAGTGCGTCGCGAAGGTTCTCCGCCGCCGTTGCCACTCCGTCGGGGCCTTCGAGGCGTACGACGTTCAGTGCCTCTGCGACCTCGCCCACAGCGACGTCGTACTCCCGGCGCCGCGGCGCCTCGTCCGCGGTGCCAATGGCGCTCTGCCAAGCCGCGAGTGCCTGGTGGGCGCTGTCGGTGCGGCTCAGGTACGTGACGTAGGCGGCCCGCCGCACCGCCCGCTGGTTCGCCAGTGTCTGCTCGGTGAGGGTTCGGCGAGCGACGTCGAGTTGGGCCGTGGCCTGGAGTTGTCCGGAATCCCAGGCGGCGGCTGCCTGTCGCCGACCGGCTTCCCATGCGGCCGCGGCCTGGCGCTCGCCCGCCGCCCAGGCGGCAGCGGCCTGGCGTTTGGCGGCAGCGAGGGTGAACACCCCTGTAGCCGCTCCGCCGCCGATTGCGGCCCCGGCGGCAATCAGCGCCGTCAACACGTTCTCGTCCACGTCAGGCGCCCAGCGCCGCGAGCGCCATGGACCTGGCCTCCTCCTGGATCCGGCGCAGATAGTCCGGGCCACGGAAGGGCTCCGTGTCGATCTTGCAGACGACCTCGGTGCCCGAAGGACGGGCCGCGAACCGGAGGGGGTAACCTTGCTCCCGCCAAGGGCGGTATGCCGTTGCCGGAGGCCTGGGTGAGCACCGTGGTGACCGGCTCGCCGGCGAGGGTGCCAGCGGTAATCTGGCGCGGGGACTTGGCGAGCAGCGGCCCCCGCCGCGCGGGAGGTTCGCCGATGCCCAGCCGTACTGCCGGGCATTCTTCCGGCGGCGAACTTCAGATCCACCGCGGCGCCGCTCCAGAGGCCCGGCGCGGGCTCGGGATCCCAGAGTTCCAAGCCCAGAGGGGCCATTTTTTCAGCGGTATCCCGCTGCGTGACCGGCTGACGCCCCGCGCGGTGTGACCGCTTCTTCTGATTGTTACTCGGCACCTGAACTCCCGTCCTCCACATGTGTGCCCCATCAACTATTGGACCCGCACACGGTCAGGCGGCACGGCGCGCCGGTTTGTCAGCTGACGGATGTCGTCACCGTAGTCGTCCCCCGGTTGGCCAGCAGGGGCAGGCAGCGCGTCACGCGCTGCCGAGCGGACCGCTGGCGGCCGGGGTGTCCCAGCCCGCGCCGGACCCCGACATCACACAGGCCCTAGATCCGGAACCCCTCGTCACCAGGTCAACAGGGGCTGTTTCGACTGTGTGCCGCTACCGACGGCAGCGGCACTTCAGCCTCGCCATCGGCCACAGTACGTAGCCGACCGTGCTTGATCTTCGAAGGCGGTCACTAACCATCCGTACACAAGTGCGCGAAGACTCCCAGAAGGGACGGCAGGGATGAAGAACGCGCTGGTGTCATGGTAGGTGGTGCCTTCCTCGAGGTCGTGGTGTGAGACGCGGGGCCGGTGGGATCGCTCCCTAGGCGCGGTCGGCAGCCTTGTATGCCAGGAAGCCGGCGGCCGGGTGGTCGATGCGGAGTGTCGGATCCCATGCCGTCAGGCACTGCGCGCTCGGCACGAACAGAGGCTGGGGCAGCGCGTCCCGGGGCCAGAACTCCCAGGCCCCGATGGCTTCTTCGCACTGCAGCGGTACACCGGACCACCGGGTCACCAGGACGGGCACCGTCACCCGGACGATGTCACCCACCCGGGCCAGGAGGGTGCCCAGCACGACGGTGTCGGCGACATCGGCCACGATGCCGGCCTCCTCGTGGAGTTCGCGTACTGCGGCCTCGGCGAAGGTCTCGCCGGGTTCAACCGATCCACCCGGCAATTCGAAAGTTCCACGACGGTGTTGGCCCAGCAGGACACCATCCGGCCCGTGGATGATCACGCCGACTCCCACGAACGCGCGTGGAGGCGGTGGAGTACTGGTGCGCTGGCGGCTCGGCACCCTCTGCGGACGCCGGACCTCGTACAGCCGGTAGGAGGCCTGGTTGCCCGGCTGCGGTTCGTCGATCGCCGTGGCCTTCTCCAGGGTGAGGCCGTGCTCGACCAGGAGGTCTTCCCACAGCTGGGGGGTCAGGACCCACATGTGGACGGGGTGCTTCTGGGTGGTGCCGGGAAGCCGCAAGTCCTCCGAGCGTGGGGCGATGGCCGTCGAGGGTCCGGCGCCGGCGGAGTTGGTGTGCAACGCGGAGAACAGGAGGCGTCCCGGTGTTATCTAGACCTCAGCCACGTTGTTGCAGGTCAGATGGCATTTGGTTGGTGAGGGACGTCAGGCACGCACCGTCAACATCGTGGGTCAATCAGCTAAGGGCTGTCCCATAATTGACCGTTGAGATGGCCGGGACAAGGTGGGCTCATCGCCGGTGGGTCGGGCTATGCGGCCTGGAGAAGGTTGTGGAGGCGGGCGATGCCGAGCATGGCGTGGTGGACGCCGTCGCCCTTGAACCCGCCTGAGCGCAGCGTCCACTCCCTCCCCGTCCGCGACGATCCGTCAAGCCGCTGCGGCTCTTCTCTAAAGCAACCCGCCGCAGGCCTTGACGGACGAGATCTCGCGTCGTGCCATGAGAGGACACACCGCGACGGGGGATGACACGATGGCGTCAGAGGGACACGACGGACCCAGTGGCGAGCCCGAGAGCCACAATGAGGTCCCACAGAGCAGCGCTCCAAAACTTTCAGTTGGCAAGGACTTCGCCCATGTAGCTTGGATCGTCCTGGCTCTCATCGTCTTCGGGATAATCTTGACCGTGGCAGCCGGCGATTGCTCTCCTAACTGCGCCAGCAACACGCCCTCGCGGCGCTGATCACCGAGCTGCCCCGCGAACCTGGCCGCCGCCGCGCTGGTCGCCACCACCGATTCGCTGCTGCGGCGCCATCGCCGGGGCGTTGCGGTCGACGATGCGGTCGGCAGCCGACTTCGACACTCCGGACAGCGGCGCCAACTGCCGCAGCGGAGGTTGGCCCGTCAGTATGCGGCGACCAGCAGGACCCGCACCCGCCAACGGCCAGCCGGCCCTGCCCCGATCCTCCCAAAGATCAATTACGGGACAACCCTTAGACCGTGTCCTACATGGCTCGTTGACCGTTGTGGTGGGCATGGGGAGTGGACGGTGGGGATGGATCGTTCCGGATGGACTGTGGGAGATAGTGCGGCCGTTGTTGCCGCCGGCACGGGTCCGGCCGCAAGGTGGCGGGATCGCGAACATCGATGATGAGGCGGTCTTCGCCGCCATCATCTACGTGCTGGTCAGCGGGTGCGCCTGGCGGGCCCTGCCTCCGTGCTTCGGGGCGTCGAAGTCGACTGTGCACCGCCGGTTTGTCATCTGGTCGCGGGCCGGGGTCTGGGGCCGGCTTCACCAGAAGGTCCTCCAGCTCCTGGACGAACAGGGCCTGGTCGACCTCTCCCGTTCGGTACTCGACTCCGCACACGTCCGCGCTAAAAAGGGGGCGAACTCACAGGTCCGAGTCCCGTGGACCGGGGCAAGTCAGGTTCCAAGATGCACGTCCTGTCGGACGCGGATGGACTGCCCCTACGCGTCGGACTCTCCGCGGCGAACACCCACGACAGCCTCGGGCTGAAGCCGATGCTGTCTCATTTCCACATGGGACACGAATCCCACGCAGCCGATTCCAAGCCGACACGACTCCACGCGGACAAGGCCTACGACATCCCCCACCTGCGGCGATGGCTCTGGGGCAAGCGGATCGGGGTCCGCATCGCCCGCAAGGGCATCGAGTCCAGCGAACGATTGGGTCGCCGCCGGTGGGTGATCGAGCGGACGATGTCCTGGCTTACCGGCTACCGCCGGCTCAACCACCGCTATGAGCGGAACCCCGGCAACTACCTGGCCTTTCTCGGCCTGGCCGCAGCCATCTGCTGCTACAAACGCTTCCTCAACCTCACCATGTAGGACACGGTCTTAGTTCAGAGAAGGCCCGGTCTGCGCGAGCTGCAACACCTTCGAGGGCAAGGGAGTCCGTTTCCTCGAAGGAGAAGGAACCGTCCTCCACCTCCTGGAATGCACCAGCTGCCGCCAGCAGCAGACCCTCCCCGCAGGTACCGCACCGAGATTGCCGCCGCGCACCTACGGGAAACCGAACGGCACGGAACATCGTCGGGGGCACGGCGCGTTGTACGCCGGTCTCAACCGCGGCCGCGTCGACGTCGCACGGCTGCGAGGACGCTGGCCGGGCTGCCGCTGCCCCGGGCCGCGGACGGGCGCCTGGTGCTCGCGGCGGACGTCAGCCCGTGGCTGCGGCCAGACGCGAACACTTCCCCGGACCGCTCGTTCTGCCATACGTATGGCCGGGGCAAGAACGAGCACCGGATGATCCCAGGCTGGCCATACTCGATCGTCGCGGCACTGGAGGTGGGCCGCACCTCCTGGACCGCATTGCTGGATGCGGTCCGGCTGGAGCCGGGTGCCGACGTCGCAGCGGTCACCGCCGTCCAGGTCCGCGAGGTCGTCGAGCGCCTGGTCACCGCCGGGCAGTGGAAACCAGGCGACCTGGAGATCCTCCTGGTCCTGGACGCCGGTTACGACGTCCAGCGACTGTCGTTCCTGCTGGCGGACCTACCGGTCGAGTTGCTGGGCAGGCTGCGGTCGGACCGGGTGATGCGCCGGCCCACACCACTGAGGATCTACGACCCGAACGGCGGGCGGCCGCCCAAGCACGGGGGCGAGTTCGTCTTCGGCCAGCCGGACACCTGGGGCGAGCCCGACGTCCGGACGGTCACGGAGACGGAGCGGTACGGCACCGCGGTGGCCACCGCCTTCGACCGGCTCCACCCAAGACTGACCCGCCGCGCGGCCTGGCTCACCCACCGGGACGAGCTGCCGATCATCGAGGGAACCGTGATCCGGCTCAAGGTCGACGGTCTGCCCAACGGCGCGGACCCCAAGCCGGTCTGGCTGTGGTGGTCGGGCACCGGTGCGGCCGAGGGCGATGTCGACCGGCTCTGGCACGCGTTCTTGCGCAGATTCGATCTTGAGCACACCTTCAGAATGATCAAGCAGACCCTCGGTTGGACTCGTCCGAAGCTCCGCGATCCCGAGGCCTCCGACCGCCGGACCTGGCTCGTCATCGCCGCTCACACCCAGCTCCGGCTCGTCCGCAGCTTGGTCACAGACCTCCGCCGCCCCTGGGAACGGCCGGCTCTGCCGAACAAGCTCACCCCGCCCGGGTGAGACGGGGGTTCAGGAACCTCCGCATGAAGTGCCCCCTGCCAGCCCGTGCGCCCAAACCCACCAAGCCGGGCCCCGGGCGCCCACCCGGCGTGAAAAACCGACGCCGGGCCACCGTTGAGGACGTCGGCCGGGTCCTCAAAACCGGCGAAGCATACGCTCGCCCAAGCCATCACAAGAAGGGCACCAAGAGCCCAGACGCGTCACGGGATACGCGACAAGCGCAGTGTTCCTGGATCAGGCGCGGAGCAGTGAGGCGTGGATGCGGGCGATGGCCCGCAGCACCTCGTCGCGGTTCTTGGCTTGCTGCATCCATGCGGGCAGGCGGGCCACCACGGTCATCTTCCGGCCGTGGTCGTGCCAGGGAATCCCTTCACGTAGCGGCGCCTGCACGAATCGCCTGATCAGGTCCAGGTGTTCCAGGTTGTAGGCCCATACCCACCCATGACGGGTCTCGGTCTGCAGCCACAGGGGGACGCCGAAGTGCGGGTCTGTGGCTGGCTCGTGCCGGTCCCGGTGCAAGGCCACACCTCCACGGCTCCATTCCTTCGCCGTCCCGCAGCTCCGGCAGACGAGACGCCTTCGAGCGAAGAGACCCTGGTCGTGCACTCCGGCCAGGTCTGGTGCTGTCCCGACGTGCGCGACCTTCTCGCAGCCGGGACAGCGCACGAGGACAGACACGAGGAAGTCGTACTTCGTGCTGCGCGGGTCCCGGAAACGATGGTGTGTGGAGCTCGGACTCATGAGACCAGTATGCGAGCCAAGCACCGAGGGCTCCCACGGGATAAATCTATCTAAGTCGGAGGTGGAATGGTCATGTACGTGACACATACCCATTCACCGGCCCTCAACGCCCACCTGAAGCACCCTTCCTCTTCGGGCGGCGGCCCCGGGTTACGACCGGAGGACCGGTCAGCGTACTTGGTGACAATCTCACCGTCCCGAACAGTCGACATCCCGACCTGGCGATCAAGGTCAACCCCCATGACGTCAACTACCCCACCAATATAATCAATGGAGTAGTTTTTTGCGACATCCGGATACTTTTCGAACACTGCCTGGATGTCATTAAAAAAGGCAGTGTCGTGAGTCGGTCCGATCTTCGGATTCGCCTTCATGGATACTCCAGGACGCCGGTGCTTGCCTGACCCCGCACGAGGCGCAGAACGCCTACTGACCAGTCACTCCACCATGATGCCCATTTGATTGCTACCGCCACTGGAGTGGACCGGGAAAGGCCGTCGCCCAATCGCATCCACTTGGAAACGGCCCCGGATGCGGCCCCATGCGATGCATCACGGCAAGAAGGTGGAAGGTCAGGCTGATCGGCGATACGGCAGGAGAGAAAAAGGCGATGTCATGCCGATCCACAGGTCTTGACTATGCCTCCCCCGCGCAGGAACTCGAAGATGCCGCCTACGCTCGTCGCGCGGCCGAGGGCTTGAGTCCGCCCGGGAGCCCTTCGCACGTCGACCGGGCGGACCGCCTTGTCTCCCGCTCACCACGCGACAGCAGAAGAGGGCCCGTGGCCGACTCCGGCATCCTGCCTGTCATCGAGGGCGTGCACCTTCCGGCCCCCGACGCCGAGGTCCGTGTGCCGACGTGCCCGGAGGCATCGTGACCTCGCCCGGGCGTGAACCGGATGCGGATCCCGTCGTGGCGCACCACGTGACCGCGGCCTTCCAGCCCGGGCCTCCCGGGGTGAAGGGCGCCTGGGCCGACGGGGCCGACGCCGAGCGGAAGTTCCGCGGCTTCCTGGGCACGTACGGAAGCCAGGAGGGCGTGCGCATTGTGCTGTGGGCGGAGAGCGACGGCGAGCGCGAGCGGCTGCGGACCTGGACGAAGGACCGCGGCCCGGTAATCCACCGAAAGGCCCCGCCTCACCGGGCTGGCAGCACTGGCTTGGTCCGGACGGGGTTCAGAAAATTCCGCCTCTAGGGCACAGGTGGACCCGTTGGCGTGGCGCGCTGGTGTGGGCGAGTAGCAAGAGCCGAAGCACCTACTCCCCAACTGAGAGGTATCCCGCATTATTGACTTTCACCGTCTGCAGGAACGACATGATTTCGGTCGCAGACGTGAGAAATGCCCCACCTTTGTCGTCAGCGCCGACTACCATTCCGACGACTCGCCCGCCCCCATTCACGCCCGGCGCGCCGCTGGAACCGGGCTCAGGCTCCAGCCTGGCGGAAATCATGGTTGCCTGCCCGGGCAGGTTGGCGACGCCGGTCAATTCGATCGCGTCGATCCTGCCAACGCGAACGGCATGGGGAGTGACCACCGCCACTTCCTCGAAGCTCACGAGCCGCTCAGGGCGAGTCTCGATTCGTAGCGCAGGGAGGCGTGAATCTTCAACTTGGAGAAGCGCAAGATCTTTATCTCGATTCGTCTTGTGAATAGCGGCCTCGATAATGCTTTGATCGTGGGCTTTCACATGGAGACTCTTACCGAACCCCACTCCGCCAAACTCAACGGCATGGAGCGCAGTCAGAATGTACCCCGGAGCGACGACAAAGCCAGATGCAACTGACATCCCGCCAACAACCAGTGTAACCACGGAGGCCTTGAGGGTATGGAAGACGGACTCAAGTGACCGTTCGGCTCCTGCGGCAATCTCGCCCGAAGATTGGGCGGCAATTCGAGACAAGGCGGCCGCACTCCCCTCACCACCGAAGATGGCTGCGAGTTTAGAAGCTAGATCCGGGTCCCCCAAAGCGTCGATCGCCAGCAGCGACGCCTCCTTTTCGCGCTCACTGCCAGATCCCAAGAGCTTGATGAGGGGCTCGACAGTCGCTACACGTTGCACCATGAGTTCCCGATCGGATTTCTTCCTATCTTGCTCTCTCTGGCGTTTCGCCAAGACATAAGTGGCCACTGCACCAATTGATGCTACGAGAAATCCGGCGATAATCCCCGAGACAGAGAATAGCTTATCCCAGGCATCTTTTCGCTTCTCCCGAACGACGCCTTTTACGTCTAAAATTTCGCGCTCAATATCGCCGAGAGTTGGGGAAGAATGCACAGGAATGGGGGTCGGTGTGGGCTGGAGTGACAACTGAGTCGCGTGCGAAATCCGCGCATATTCAGAACCAACCGGAACGGTTTCTGCGGGATTCCCAAGGAGTGCGATTATCACAAAGAGCGGCGCGATGGCGACTAGGGCGGGAAGGCTGGCTGCGCATCGACGTTCTCGCATTGGAATCTCCGTGCCCTCAAAAGGCCTGGTACACATGGGGCTTGCCGTCGGCTCCGGCAGTGTAACTGAGCGTCACTAAACCCCCTCGGACATCTCTGCGTGTGTGGCCATGGAACCCTCGTCCGGCCCTCGCGCTACCTCATGGCGGCCCCTGTACAACGTCGGGCGGTGGCGGTTCGAAGAGGAATACCGCAGGTTCGGAATACTGCCTCTCCACCAGTGCTGCTGGAGGAGACCGCCGGCACACGCTCATCGTGGTGAAGAGGTGGACGAAGGAGCGCGGTGAGGAGACCGTCCTCGCTCATGAGCCTCTGTCAGTGGGCTTCTCGGCACTGTCCGCCAATGCCGCCCGGATTGGCCTGCGGCAACTGGTTCGTTGAGATGGAGCGGTGTGTGGCTCCGGAGGGGCGCCGCCATCTACGTGTGCGGCTACATCGACGGTCCGTCGCCCGACCGGACTCATGACCGGGGCCTGGGGCCCTTCTTTCGGATCACACCCCGGCGGCGGTGCCGGAGGCCGGCACCGTGAAGCCGTAGAACTCGTGCCGTTCCCGGCCGTGGTCGTCCGGGGTCAGCCAGAAGGCGTGGCAGAGGCCGCCGGGCAGAAGCTCGGTGAACCGGGCGGTGAGGCCCGCGCTGCGGACAATGGACCCGTCGCCGCCGAGGTCGGTTCGCACTTCGACGGGGAGCTGGTCCGGGGAGCGGCTAAGGACGTGGTCCCGGTCCCAGGTGATTTCCAGGACGCGGGTGGTCGTCGGGTGGTGGCCTACGACAAGGTCGGCAGCTCCTGCCCGGGGGCGCCCTCGGGGCAGCCACTCGCACAGATCTGGCCGCACGGTGATCCGAAGGAAACGCCTTAGTACTCCAGCAGCGTTTCGCTATCTGCCCTGGTCAGGAGCGTCGTCGGGAGTGTAGTGGGCTGGTGGGGCGCCGGTGGAGGTCTTGGCCGAGTGCCCCACCAACGAGTGGAGTCGCCGCTGATAGTGGCAGTGGCGGGCCGTGGCCTGGCGTTGGCGGCGCCAGAGTGACCAGTTCAGCACGTGTGCGCGAAGCGTCCGGCCTGGTCGGCGGTTCGGGACGAGACGAAACGCCAGGAGCCGGCGGACTTCTGCCACGGTGAGCGGAGCCACGGCGCCGGAACCGTTTCTGCACCCCCTTTGCCGCCGCGTCGGCCGTCATGACCGCGAGGTAGGCATGGGCGAGCATGGCCAACGTGATGTGTCGATACCAGCCCACATACCGGCGGACCTCGTACTGATCCAGGCCGCACTCGTTCTTTGCGGCCTGGAAGCACTCCTCGATCTGCCAGCGCATCCCGGCGACCCGCACCAGGTCCTTCACGGACTTATCGAGCGGTGAGTAGGCGAGGAAGTAGGCGATTTCCTCAGGCTTGTTGATGCTGCGACGGGCCAGTGCCCACCGCCGCCGGACAGGTGCCTGGCCTTGGTGGTCGAAGTCGGTCACTGTCGGCAGCTCCAGCGCAGCCCAGTGATAGAGCCGAGGCCCTTGGCGCCCTCTCCGCACGAGATCCGCTCCCACACTTCGTCCGGAGCCTGGGCGAAGAGGTGGTCGATACGCGGACCGAAGACCTGCTGGGACTTGGGCACCGCGAGCACATAGCCCAGTCCTGACTGCTCCAGGGCCACGATCGGGGCTGGCGATCGGCCCGCGCGGAGCAGCGCTCTACATCGGGTTCCTTGACCCGGTCGGCAACACCGCGCTCGACGCTCCCGAGTTGCGGATGTCGGTCACCACCGGCCCCACCTACATCTGGGGCGCCATGTTCCCCGAATCCACCAGCACCGATTCCCTGCGCGACCTGCGTGGCGGCGAACTGCAGGCCGCGCTGCTCGGCCGATTCCGCGAGCGGGGCTGGGCCGAGCACACACTCGAGGTCATCGCCCAAGCCGACCCGCACAGCGTGGCCGGATTCCGCTTCAACGCCGCCTCCACCCGCGCGAAGGATCTCGCGCCCTGGCCTGCAGGTCGTATCACCGCACTGGGCGACGCTGTCCACGCCACACCGCCCACCGCCGGAATGGGAGCGGGCGCGGCCATCCGCGACGCCGCCAGCCTGCTCACGCACGTCAGCGCCGCCGCCGACGGCACCGCCACCCTCACCGACGCCGTGGACCAATTCGAGGCCGGCATGCGCCAGCGCGGCAGCGAAGTCCTCACCCTGGCCATGAAGACCGTCCGGTGGATCCTGGCCACAGACACCACACTCGGCGCCGCAGCCACCGTCGTGAGCACCCCGATTCTGGCCGCAGCCGCCCGGCTACGTCACTGACGAGCCGCGCGACGCCCATGCCCTGCACCCAGAACAAGGGGTCGCGCACGCGCACGGGCCGGTAGCCGGTGGGTCCAAGCTGGCCTAGGTCGTGTCCGATGGGTCGAGTGACGCTCCCGCTGGGAACTCGTTCCGTGGGACATGGGGCGGGGAGATCTTTCGGATGAGGAGTGGGCTCGGCTGGAGCCGCACTTGCCGGCGAATCGCGGGCGGGGTGGACGCTGGCAATGCCACCGTCGGGTCATCAACGGGATTCTGTTCCGGCAGCGGACCGGTCTCCCCTGGCGGGATCTGCCTCCCTGCTTCGGTAGCTGGAAGACGGTCCACGATCGTCATCGAAGGTGGTCGGCGGACGGCACGTGGGAGAGAATCCAGCGGGCCGTCCAGGCCGACGCCGATGTCGAGGGCCGGATCGACTGGAGCATGGTCAGCGTCGATTCCACGACCTGCCGCGCTCATCAGCACGGCCTCCACTCGTGCCCCGAAAGTCCCGGGTCGGCGCAGGAGCCCGGCGCGTCACCGCTCCGATGAGGGCCTGGGACGCTCGCGAGGCGGGCTCACCTGCAAGATCCACCTCGCCGGGGAAGGTGGGTGCCGCCCGCTCGGGTTTGTCATCACGCCCGGCCAGTGGGGGACGCACCGCAGATGATTCCCGTCCTGGAAGAGATCCGCGTGCCCCGGCAGGCTGGTGGACGACCACGCACCCGGCCCGACCACGTCGGGGGAGACAAGGCCTATTCGTCACGCCGCAACCGGCGTCACCTGCGCAGACGCCAGATCAAGCACACGATCCCCGAGCCGAGAGACCAGCGGGCCAACCGCCGGCGCCGCGGCAGCCAAGGCGGCAGACCCACAGGGTTCGACAAGACGATCTACCGCCGCCGCAACGAAGTCGAGCGGACCATCAACCGGCTCAAGAACTTCCGGGCCATCGCCACCCGCTTCGACAAGCGGGCGTACGTCTTCTACGGGACGGTCACCGTGGCCGCGATCCGCCTATGGCTCCGTCCGGAGTGAAGTGCCCCGTTCAGAGATCCTCGGCACCCGGGTAGTGGTGGCGAAGTTCGCTGAGTACGCGCTCGTCGACAGCCCTGACGTCCCACAAGGAGCTGTCGAATTCGGTCAGGACGAGCACCAGCTTGTCCCCGGCGAACCCACGTGCTTCGGCGTCGATCAACTGGAGGAAGGGTGTCGTCAACGACAACAATGTCAACGTGTCCATGCCGGCGTCGGCGGACCGTCTCTCCATCTCGACACAGCGAGGATCGACGATCTCGTCGAACTCGACGCACCACGTCAGGTCCAGGCCGAAGCTGCCGAGGCGAACCAGTAGCTCAGCCAGCGTCACGTAGTGCTTTCCGTGCCAGGCAGGAAACGTGATCCCCTTCATCCCCGCCTCTGCCTCGGCTGTATCGCGCGCCATGCGACCCCCTTCGTTCAGCGAACACTAGGCCACGGCCCTGATCAGCTCACACGACCCACCGGACAGCCCCTAGCCCACTTCGGCAGCCCTACCCATAGCCACTGAGACCGGGAGCTGCCACCAGCTGAACCCAAGGCGTGCCACGGCAAACCAGCCGCGGCACGCCGCACCCATGACTCAACTTCGGTGGAGCTGCGTCGCGGAGTTGAGCCAGAATCCGCACGCGTATACGGGTCCGTCCGCTGTTCGAGGCCGCGCCGGCCGCTGGCCGGGAGATCAGGGCCCACGCCGCGCGCTGCCGGGTCATCCTCAGGTGTACGAGATGCAGCACCTGGGCCGGGACCCCGCCGAGCTCACCGCGCTCGCCGACCATCTGTCGGCCCACGGCCTGACGCTGGAGATGATCGCCTGCCCCCCTCGCGGGGATGTATGACCAGTGGTCATGGGCAGCCGCTGTTCAGCTTCCTCGCCGCGATGGCGGAGACGGAGCGGGAGAACATCCGGGAGTCCACGCTCGAAGGGCTCGACGCCGCGGACCGAAAGGGCAGTGGGCACCTCACGCAACCTGTCAGACAGTCCCTACTTGCCGGCAGGCCCCGTCGCCTCCTCGACGATTGGGCGCGGCGAGGATGAGATCGGCCGCGTGGTGCGGGCAGGCAGGGGCGTGCCACGTCACCGACACAGGAACTCCCCGTCAGCGCTGAGAGTACGCGCCCCACCTGTGGCCGCACTGGCCTGGCAGAAGCCGCAGAAGACCACCTTCAAGGGGAGCAGGTTCGCCGAAGGGCGGCATCGTGTCGTCGGTTCCATCGTCTGCTCCTGCGGTACCGGCACGGGCGGGACCTCTCACCTACCCAGCGCGGCCACACCGCGCCATCACCACTGCCGGCCGTACGACTTCCCTGTACCTCGGCACGGCGGTCATGGGGACGTCCAGGCGCAGGCGTACGAAGCGCAGCGGATGTCTCCACGCACCTCGGTCGATGGCGGTGTCCGCGCTGGCTTCCGCAACCCGCTCGGGAAGAACCAGCATCAAGTCGTGGGATTCGCGGCTGTCCCAGGTGACCGTGGATCGTACGCCCATCCAGGATGGTCGGGCCGGCCTGGATGGGGTGGTCAGCGAGAGCGCGGGCGGCGTTGGTTCCAGGGGCGCTGTGCGGCCGACGGCGCGAAGCGTGCCATTTTGGCCGTAGCGTCCGAGGACGGCCAGGCCGACACATCTCAGTCCGTGAGGAAGGCACCTTCGCGGCAGGCGCGGCAGACGAAGACGTAGCCCAGCTGGCCGCCGAGGTTCATCGCGGTCTGCGAGGAGATCCCTTCCTCCAGATGCGCCGCGAATTCCATCGTGCCGGCGCAGGAGGGACATGCGGGCAGGCGGTCGTCCTCAAGGTAGGAGGGGCTGCCTGCGAGCGACCCGAGCACTTCGCGCTGCTTCCCGAACCGTTCTTCAGGTTCCCGCTTCCATCCCGAGCGGGCAAGGTCGTATGCGTCAGGCACGAGTTCGTCGTCGTCATCCTGGTCGTCGTACTCCTCGGGGTCGAGCGTCACGATCTGGGTACGGATAGCCGAGACGGCGGGCAGCAGCGTCACTCCCGTCTCGGGCACAGCCACCGGCTGCAGCTCCTCCCGGGGAAACAGGTAGACCCCGTTCGCGCCCGAAGCCGCGTCCCAGAATTCACATGCGCCCGGGTCGTTCTGGCACACGAACACCGACAGGACGCCGTCCTCGACGGGAAGATGGGCGAAGAACTGCAGCGGCCCTCCACAGAAACAACCGCACATGGGCCACGTGAATCCCGCAGGAGCCAGCGGCACGCCCCCGGTACGCGGGACATCGGAGTCGGCCAAAGCGGTGCCGTCGTAGATCATCAGAGTTGTCTGCATGGCGACAGGCTACGGGTGGCCAACGACATGACCGGTACGACCGGTCCCGCCATCGGCAGCCTCGTCGATCGCCTTCAGCAGGCGCACCGACCACTCCCCGTCCCGCCTTCTGGCGTGCCCGCCCTTGAGAATGCGCGGCGCCCGGCGCTGGCAGAACGGCCTGCGAACTCGATCGGAGCGACGTCGTGGCCGAGCTGCTGGGCATAGGCGACGGTATGCATCTGATGGGGGCGCAGGGCACGCTGTCGGTACGAGCGGCTAGGGTCACCCCTGGCCGGCGGGCATTGGGGCCCACCGGCGAAGGCAGGAGGACGGATGATGCCGGCGGGCACGCTGCGGTTCCACGGTCGTGCGGCACAACTCGCCGGGCTGGACCTGGAGATATCCAAAGAGGCCGAGGCGGTACTGGACCGCTTCGAGTCCGTGCACGGCCACGTTGTGCCCGCGTCGGTGCGCGAGTGGTTCACGCTGGCACAGGGCGCCGCCGTGCTGAGGAAGTTCAGCAACGACGACATGGTGTACGACGCCGAACGGCTGGGCCGGGAGGAGATCTACTACTGGCCCGAGGACAACGGCGACTGGCCCGACGACGTGGACGAACAGGAAGAACGGCCCTTCGACCCGGTCGGCTCCCTCGGTCTGCTGCCGTTCATGGTCGAGAACCAGGGCGTGTGGGTCATGGCCGTCCGCCTCGACGGCTCCGACGACCCACCGGTGGTGATCTCCTTCGACGACGTGACCCCGTCCGCCGCATGGCAGCCACATGCCGACCGCTTCTCGGACCTCGTCCACGCCCGGATCTGGGACGCGCCGGTCCACCTTCACGGCAAGCAGCTCGCTCTGCCCGGGGCACCGGAGCCGTCGGCCCTGCTGGAGGTACTCCGGCAGGACTTCACTCCCGGCCCGCCGACGGTCGACGGCACCCAGCGCCACTCCCGGAACGACGACCGCCAACGGGTGCTGCTGGAACAGTGGCGCGGACAATGGCACGCCACCGTGTGGGCGGCCGACGAGGCCGGGCTGGCAGCGCTGACGGCAGCCGTGGATCCCACAACGGACTGAGTACTGATCGCACGGCGGGCATGGGCCGGTGCCCTGCCCGTACAGCCCCGCCGCGCGCGACCCGATCACCACGCGGTCGACCGCGACGGGCGCCCGACCAACCCGACTGGTCGGGGCGCCGACCCGGTCAGCACCCGCCTCCAGACGCGGACGTCCCGCCGAGTGCGGACGCTGTAGTGCGTGCCGTTACCAGTCCCGGGCGGCCAGGAGCAGGACCAGCGCTTTGGAGTAGGTGGTGCCGAGCACGGTGGCCACCGCTTCGGCGGACGTGCCGTCGTCGCGCAGCGCGCAGGCGGTTGGGGTGAGTCGTGGGCTATGCCGGGGGACCGCTGGCCCAAGACCGCTCCACCGATCTCTTCACCATTCAGCGGCGCCGCAACCAATGCCTCTGTGCGGGAATCCCATCCGGCGCCACGGCCTGCAGGGGAAGAAGGGGCTGCCAGTCCTGGCTGTGCTCGTCACCGGTCCCGACGGCCTGTGCTGTCGATCGTCGTGGAAGTGCCGTCGGCACGTCGGTGGGGGGACCGGCCGGTGTGGGTGGGGGTACCGTGGCAGCGGGCGAGCTCTTGCGTGGCCCGGTGCAGGGCGAGCTCCATGGCGCGGGATGTTGTCAGGGCGCCGCTTCCGTCGGGCGGTACAAGCCATCGCAGGTCTCCCCAGCGGCAGTGAGGGGCAGGAGCGGCAATCCATCCTCCCCGGGTGATGTGGCGGGTGCCGCCACCGACCCAGTTGGCCCCAGGGTCGGGAGGCAGGAAGAAACCGACCTCACGCCGCCGGCCGTCCAGCAGTACAGGGCCGGGACCGACGCGAGGAAGGTCGTCGAGCATGTCCGCAGCGCGCAGGCCCAGGCACGCGGGAACGATCAGCACGTCCCATAGACGTCCGGCAGCTAATAGATGGATGCCGGCGCCGCCGCGGCGGCAGTCGCGCTCGTAGGCTTGCGGATCGTCGGCGGCGGCTGCCAACCACTCCATTGCCTTCGTCCACTGTGTCAGCGCCATCACAAACCTCTTGTGTGGGCGGGCTTTGTGAGCCCGGTAGTCAACGTCGGGTCCGACCACCCTGGCGCTCTACCGGAAGGCCGGGAAGGGAGGCGGAGGACGGTGCGTGATGTTTCGGCGCATTCAAGGGGCGGGCATATGTCGAACGCACGCCCAGAACATGCATTCCACGGGGATTGCTCACTGAGCCACGGCCGACGCCCCTACCAGCCCGATCTATCCGACCCGCGGTGCAGAAGAGCGGGCGGGCTGGTTTGGTGCAGTTCCCCTATCTGGCGGAGCTGCCCAACATCCGTGGTTTAGCCGCAACAGTCAGCTCTGGCCAGCGGACACGTTGTACATGTCGGCGACGGCTGAACACGGACCCCTCTGACAGCATCAAAAGTGACCCACGTGGTGATCTTCATCCGACTCTGGCCTTGGTGCTCAAGGTCGGGAGGGAAACCTGATCCTTGTGGAGGACTGGGCAGAGTCCGCCAGCTTGAGCGGATGCCGATCCGGACGATCGCCCCGCCTCTGGGATTTCAAGGAACACGGTCAGGGAGCGGACAAGCCGAAGCCCCTGACCATCGATGCTGGTCAGAGGCCCTTCTAACTGGCGGTGGGTCGGACTGGTGGGCCCGCCTGTCCCGGGACCAGGTCGAGGAGCTCTTCGCGGCCGTCATCGAACGGGCACGGGCCGAGGGGGTCGCAGTCCGCGACGAGCTGGCCAGCGTAAGCGGAGTCGGCCCAGACGATGGTGATTTCGGGGTGCATTAGGCGGAGTCTGAAGAGGGCCTCTTTGGCCGCGTCGCGGTCGGCCATGTCGGCGGGGGTGACCATGCGGACTTGCTTGTGGGACTTGTTGTGCGCTTGTTTCCAGACGGACAGTTCCTCGCCTTTGCGGCGGCGGTGGGGCATCACCAGGTGCCTGGGTAGCCGCCGTCGGCGATGGTCGTGGTGTTTCCGACGGCGGCTTTGGCGCCGGATTCCTCCCAGGCCCGGCAGTCGTTGCGGATACCCGGCAGCGGTCGGCCGACCACCACGACCAAGTGGGTGTCGGCGTCGATGACTACCTGGTGGTTGGTGGAGTAGCGGTAGTTCTTCGACTGCTCGGCGACCTTGTGATCGCGGGTGGGTACCAAGGTGCCGTCCACGATCAGCACAGTGTCCTTGGCGAACCGCTGGCGGGGCTGCAGGGCGAGCTTCGGTCCGAGGTGGTCGATCATCCGGTCAGCGGCCGACTTCGACACCCCGAACAGCGGGGCCAGCTGTCGCATGGTGAGGTTGGTCCCCAGTACGCGGTGACCAGCAGCAGCCGGTCCTCCAGCGACAGCTTCCACAGTCGGCCCCGGCCGCCGACGTCGGCACCTGAGTTCCTGAGTTGAGTCACCAACTTGCCGAAGTTGCGGGGGCTCAGCCCGGTGAACGGGTGGCTTTGTTCACGTTCAGCAGCAGCGTTTGTCACCCGGTTTGGGCAGCAGTTGCTGATCACTGGGCCGGAGAATGTTCACGAGAAATGAAGTCGGTGCATGAGGACGGCCCGCCGCCCTCCGGGCGGCGGGCCGTCGACTCCCTGGGGCCGTCGTCGAGCGGCTGCCCGACGGCACCGAACACCGCACCAGCATTGGATCGGCAACCAGAAAGCTCGCCGCGACCGGCTCGACGCGGCGCAGCTCGCCGCGCTCGCCGACCTCGGTGTGGACTGGGCTGCTGGATAGTGGTGGGGGCGGCCCGGGCGGGCCGCCCCACGCTCAACGCGGTCTGATCAGCTGCCGGGAGACACCTCCCCGGATGCCGGGGGCTGCGAGGACGGTCGCTCGTCCTTCGCGGAACCGTCGCCCAGTCCGAACAGAAATGCGAGCAGCAGCAGCGTGGCTGCTCCGGCTGTCAGGGCGGCCACCAGGCCACCGCGGCCGGGCCGGCCCGTCAAAGCTGACTGCTGATGGCTTTGCGTACGACGGTAGACCACGTACGCGACGACGCACGAGAGCGCCACGACCAGCGCGTTCTCGCCGTTGATGTGCAGATTCACCAATGCCCTTAGGGATGCATGGGGGGCGCCCGGCGATGCGGACGCGAGCCCCAACGAGAGGTGGAATCCCTCCCAGGACCACAGGGTAAATCGAATGGACGAAGTGTCGACAAATACACAAAACTTGTCCCTGGGGGAGAGGGTTTTTTAACCTCTCGGGCCCCGCGGGCCTTTGGAGCCGCAGTCGGTGCGCGCACGACTGCTCAGGCCGACAGCCTGTCGGATCCACGCTACCGAACATCACCCCGGGCCGTGGCCGGTACCGACCGCCTTCACACGCGCGGGTAGCCGTGGCCCGGCCGCGGGTACTCGCGGTCCGGCAGTCCGGCGACGCCGTGAAGGACGATCCGCTCGTGGTCGGTGTCACCCACGCCCCGCTCGCGGCCACGTCGAAGGGCCCGCAGACGGTGAAGAACGGGGAGAACGGCCGCTCCGAGCCGAAGGGCCCCGACCAGCCGGGGGTGTGGGCCGGCCGGAGCCTGCCCCGGCCGGCGGGAGCATGCGGGGGCAGAGCCGCAAGGGATGGTCACTTCGCAGCGGATCCCCCGACTCCAGCCGAACGGTCCTCGCAGGCGAACACCCGCCAGGCATGCACTGGTGGGTGGTTGGGCGGCCCGGTACTAATGCCGCCAGAGCGCTCTGGTCACCGGGCCTCGCCCGCGCACGCCCTATCGGCGCGGACTGCGCCCGACCATAACCGCGGCCGGCCAGCACCCCGCATCAGAAGCACACCGTTCGGCAACCTGTGTGACATGCCCGGGCGAGGGTTGACCCCTGACGCTGACACCGCCACTCCCACAGAAGCCCACCCCTCTCGCATCCCCGCCAGGCAGCCGACCCTGGTGTCGCAGCGGCCGAGGATGCGGAACCGGGGCTTGATCACGCCCACAGTGCCGAGAGCACCTGGCCCTGGCCCTGGCCCTTCTCGGATGGACGCCCCGGAATGCATCGGCGATACCGGCGGCTTAGCTTCGCAGTGCGATCCCGTGTGCCGTCCGGCCACGGCACGTCCAGGTGGTCGAGAGGACACTCCATGGCAGTCGTGATGACCTTTTCCTGGCCCGAGATCACACCCGAGGTGTACGACGCTGTGCGCCAGAGGGTCCGCTGGGAAGAGGACGCACCGGACGGGTGCGTTCTGCACGCCGCCTGGTTCGTCGACGGCGGCCTCAACGTGATGGACATCTGGGAGTCGGAAGACCACTTCAACCGGTTCATCGAGGCCAGGATCGCCCCCGTACTCAAGGGCGAACTGGGTGTGCAGAGCGACCCCGAGCCGAAGTTCCACCCCATGCACCGACGCTTTGTCGCCCCCGGCGTCACCGGCGCCAGCTCCTGACGCACACCTTCCGCGCAATGGGCCGCGTCAGCGACGCCTCGCCGGCCTTCGGCCCGCAGAACCTCACCCACGCCACCGCGACGGTCTTCGCGACTCCGACCGCGACGACGTCAAGGTCCGCTCGATGATCTTCTCCACCTGACGCACGCCAGCCGCCCCGGTAAGAGCCTCGCGGTCCTGACGCCATGCTCGGACTGACTCGTAGTACGTCAGCGCAGGCAGAGCTGGCTCGGGGCATGGGGAGAGTCGGGAGGCGGGGTCGGCATCTCCTGGGCCCGCCTGGCGAGCCCCGACCGCCGGGGGCTGGCCTGGAAGCGAGGCACGCCCCCGCACCACGAATGAAGCGAGGCAGCCATGACAGCGACCACCCGACAGGACGCACCCGTCGCAATCGAGGGCGGAGGCGTCGAACTCCGTACGCGAGCGGTCGGCGGAGACCTGTCCGTGGCCTTCGTGCAGCTGCCTCAGGGGACGGACCTGCGGCCGGCCCTGAAGGGCCTGACCGATGATCTCTGCCAGTGCCCTCACTGGGGGTACATGCTCAAAGGCCGGCTGAAGATGGTGACGAAGGACGGTGAGGAGGTCTACGAGGCGGGACAGGCGTTCTACTGGCCGCCCGGACACGCCCCCGTGGCCCTCGAGGACTGCGAATACGTGGACTTCTCACCGACAGATGACTTCACCGCGGTCATCAACCACATCACGTCGCAGGGCTGAGTCCCAGCGTTCGGCAAGAAGCGCTGCCGTGGGCCGGTCGACGGGTGTGGACGCCTGCCCGACGCGTGCAAGCCCCAACCGAGGCAGGGCGTGCACCCGCAGTCCAACGAGCTCTCTCAGAACCTGTTCCGCGATTGTGGACCGCCACAGAGTGAGGGCGTTGTCCTGCCCGCTGGACTACCTCGGCGCCGGTGCCTTGCCGGACATCTCGATGCCTGCCTGGCGGAAGTCGTCCAGAGTGGAGGCAACGGTGTCGGGGGCGACACCGACCGTGTAGTCCAGGCGTACCCGGGTTCCGAATCCAGCCGCGGCAGCGTCCAGAGCGGTGGCACGCACGCAGTGGTCGGTTGCGATGCCCACCACGTCGACATCCCGCACCCCGCGTGCGCGCAGCCAGTCCGCGAGGGAGGTGCCTTCGGCGTCCGCGCCTTCGAAGCCGCTCTTGGACGCGCTGTGGGCGCCCTTGAAGAAGACGGCGTGGACCTTGCCGCCGGCGGCGGTGGGGGCGAAGTTCGGGTGGAATTCTCCGCCTTCGTCTCCGGCGACGCAGTGGACGGGGAAGCTGTCCTTGAAGTCCGGGTTTGAGGAGAAGTGGCTGCCCGGGTCGATGTGATGGTCGCGGGTGGCCACGACGTACTGGTAGTCACCGTCCGCGCCCTGCTCCACCAGCTCGGCGATCGCGGTGGCGATCTGCGCGCCTCCCGCGACGGGAACACTGCCTCCTTCGCAGAAGTCCTTCTGCACATCCACGACGATCAAGCCTCGGTTCACCACGAACACCCCTCAGAACGACGGAACGACCCCTGTCTTCTACCTGCCTCCTCACCTCCACCGGAGACATAGCGGGCTGCGCTCACCCACACAGCCGCAGACATTCACCGCAGGAACGATTCGCACCGTCGAAGCAGTCAGAGGCCAAGTGCGCTGCGCAGTCGGGGCCAGGTCTGCCGTCGGGCGCCGGTAACGGCAGCCACACCCGCGGAGAAGCCTTCGGCTGCCTCTGCCTCCCCAGTCGGACGGGACGCGGCGCGCCCATACCGCGACCGTGGATCAAATCGTCCCCCGGTAACTGCCCGGCGGCTGCGACCAGGTCGGGGAATCGGTTTTGGACAGGCAGCCGCCCTGAGTCTGCAGGAGTAGCCGGCCGCCGGGCCGGCGGTAGTGACCCCTACGGCCAGTTCGAGCGCGGACCATGAACAGCCAAGTTCAAACCGGTCCGTCTGGGCGGCAGGTCTACTTGCTATGCGGGGTCCAGTGGTCCGAGCAGCCACACACCGGTGGAGGTCGGCTCCTCGTTGAAGTAGAACTCACGGATTGCCTGGAGCATGTCGTCCCGGCTGATCAGCCCGTCGGCGTCCCGGTCGAGGCGGCCGAAGACCTCTCGAGCGTCCGCTTCAGGCAGCCCCATCAGGGCGCCGGACCAGCGAACCTGCTCATCCCGGGTCAGTTTCCCGTCGCCGTCCTCGTCCGCGATGTCCATCAGCGCATCGAGGAACGGCATGTACCCGGCGTCGAAGGAAGCGGGCGTGACCAGCAACCCGGCGGCGAACGCCGCCTGGTACTCGGCGAGGCTGATGCGTCCATCGACGTCGCTGTCCGCGGCCCGTGACAAGTGCTGCCACAGGCCGTCGCTCAGCTCCCGCATGTGCTTGAGCGCGGGGGCTTCACGCGCGAGACGGAAAGCGGTGGCGAGGCGGTCGCAGGCCGACTCAAAGTCGGCGCGGTCGATATAGCCGTCACGGTTGGTGTCGAAGGTGGCGAAGCGGCGGGCGAGCTTGCGCTGCAGGAACGGCGAGATGTCCATGCCCGACACCCTGCCTGCGAGAGTGGCGCCTGAAAAGCCACTGACGGCCGGTAGCACCCGTACGGGGCGCCAGATCGAACCTCGGCCACACCACTCGCCACGTCCAAGCCACGGTCCTGCCTCCGCTCGAGATCGGCCTACTGACAGCCGCCCCTTTCCCGCCGAGGCACAGCGCAATCACGCCCCACAGGTGAACGGCGCAGGTCGGCAAAGCAGGTGCGGTCAACCAGCGCACATGGTCACTGGGAAGGAGCCCAGGTCGCGACCGTGGGGCGGGGGGCGGGGGTGCTCATGAGCGGGTTCCTCTTGGCGGGCGGCACTGGAGTGAACCGTTTTGCCCGACCGGCATTCCCCGGCCCGCCGTGTCGTGGCGGCCGAGGAGCAAGAGCTGCGCCTCGCGGGTGGCGGGTCGCCGGAGCGGTGCCGTCAGTCCTCCCCGGCGAGGATCAGGTCGGCTGCGTGGTGCGGGCAGGCAAGGGTGTGCCACATCACCGAAAGGAACTCGCCCTGGGCGCTGAGAGTCCGCGCTCCACCGGTGGTCGCGTTGGCCCGGCAAAAGCCGCAGAAGACGACCTGTGAAGGGAACAGGTCCGCCAGGGGGCGGGCTTGTGACGTGGGTTCCATCGTCTGCTCCAGGAGTGCCGGCACGGGCAAGACCTTCCAGCTTTACCCACCGACATCCCAGCGGTCACAGACATGCGGGGAGAAACCGTGGAAAAACAGCCCGGCAACAGCAGACCCCTGCACCTTCCCGTCAGACATGGCAGGACCCCGGGACAGGGGGCATCCCGGGGCCATCGGTCGCGGCACCGCAAGAGGGGGGAGCGGTTGTGCATCTGACGCGACGATATGGATAAACGATTCAGCAGCCGCACGGTTACGGCAGCACCCAACCAGCCCCGCGCCATCACAGGCTGCGCAGGCCAGCCGCTGGAGGACTGTACGCCCTCCCCGAACCCAGCACGTCGGCCACAGTGTCGCCCAGGCGCAGCAGTGCGAAGCGTTGCGGGGTGGCGCCGGGCCCCTCGGTCGATGGCGGTGTTGGCGCTAATCTCCACCACCGGTTCCCGAACCACGAGGATGAGGTGAGGGGCTTGCGGCGGTCCCCCTTTAGGTGCGGTGCCGGCGGTCGCCCGCCGTCCAGGCGGCCGCCGACACCTTGACACCGGTCAGTGGTGGCGTCGGCCCCAGGACTCGGTGTCGACCGTGTGGCCGCGGTCGTCGCGCAGGGTGGCGGTGTCGGAGCGGTTGTCCCAGACGTAGTCGCGGCGGTCCTGGAAGAGGTCGGTGCGGGTGTCGTGGCCGTTGCCGGTGTGGATACGGATCGCGGCGCGGCCGCCGATGCGGACGTTGTCGAAGCGGTAGCGGTTGCCATCGCTGTCACGCAGCGTCCAGCCGCGGAGGCTGATCGGGTTGCGGGTGGTGTTGGTGATCTCCACCCATTCCGCGTTCAGGGACCGGTTGGAGCGATCGTCGCGTCCGGGGCTGTCGGCCTGGACCCGGCTGATCTCCACCCGCGGCCGCTGCTGGTGGTGACGGTCACCGTCGTGCGCGGCCGCCGGCAGCGCGGCGGCGGAGACGATCGCACCGGCGGCCAGGACGGTGGCGGCGATACGGCGTACGGAGGAAGAAGCAGAAGACATGGGTGACGCTCCCTCAAGAACAGTGCCTCACCAGGCGAAACAGGTGGCAGAGGCACTCTCGGAGACGGCCCGAAGTGAGCCGAGGGCCCCACTCTCGACCCGACACGACCCCCACGGCAGCCCCCGTCGACGCTGGTTACCGGACATGGACATATCCGTCACAGTCGCCTGCCGGATGCACGCATTCCGCCTGAACGTGCCCCTGACATTCGCTGACCGCTACACCCACCCGTACCGCAAACCGGGCATCAGGGTCGGCGCGCTCCGGCCCACCACCGGGTGCACTCCTTCCCCGCCTCACCCGACCGGACCAGTCGATCAAGTAACAGCCGTTCTGCGGAATTCTTCGCCCGCAAGTCCGTGATCCGCACACGCTTCCCGCCCTGACGGCAGGCCTCACACCCCTCGCCCGGAACCGCGGAAGCCCGACGCCAGCCGGGTGCTGTCATCAGTCCCGCGCAGCCAGAAGGAACACCAAGGCCTTGGAGCGGGTGATCCCGAGCCCAGTCGCCACCGCCTCGGCGGACACGCCGCCGTCACACAGCGCACCGGCCGCCTCCCGCCCGACGCGGGCGGCGATCCGCTCCAGCATGCCGACGGCGCGCAGCGCGGCCAGCGGCGCGTCCTCGGCCGTGGCAGTCAGCTGCTCGGTGATCTCGACCAGGAGGGCGGCCAGCGGCTCGGGCAGCGGTACCGCCCTGTCGCGGACGAGGGACAGGTGCGCGTTCCAGTCCGCCAGCGGCCCGGTCAGGTCGACGTCCGCCTCGCACAACGGCCGGTCGCCGAGCGCGTCCCAGTCCAGCGGGCACTCAACGGCGCACCGCCCGGAGCGCCTCGGCGCGCGGGCGGCCGCCCCTGCCGTCGTAGGCCGACCAGTGCGTCCTAGAGGGCACGTCCGGGCCACTCCCGACATCGAAGTACACCGGCCCCGGCTCACCGCCGCCGACCAGGACTCCCGCCGCGCCCGCGTGCGCGTCCCCGAACTCCACCGTCCACCAGTCCCACCCCACCAGCGCACCCCGCTCCCACATCCCTGCCGACAGACCGGCCCGATCCCGCCTGCGACCCTGCCCCGCCCGCGCACGCGCCCACACCCGGAGGGGCCCAACAACCAGCGCAGTTGGATACCGGACCCCGCAACACGGCGCCGAGGGGGAGCGAGCCGCGGCTGCCGTCTCCGACGGACGGGCGCGGGTGTATGAGGGGGCGGGCCGGTGTTACGCAGGCCCGGCTCGCGGCCGCGTTGAAGACGCCGCAGACGGTGAAGAACCGGGAGAACGGCCGCTCCGAGCCAAAGAGCCCCGACCAGCCGGGGGTGGGCTGGCCGGGGGCATGCGGGCGAAGCCGCAGGGGCCCTCACTTCACAGCGGCCCCCCGACTCCAGCCGAACGATCCGCGCAGGCGCACACCCGCCACACCTGCCGGACACGCATCCCGGCGGACCACGCGTCCCGGCGCGGGAACCGCTCATGCGGTCGCGGACGGTAGTGCGGTAGCGGTAGGGCCCCGGGGCCCTACTCCCGGCCGTGCATTTCCGCAGGGGTGTGCCGGGAGTAGTTGTCGGCAGTGGTCCTCGAGGGCTATTCCTGGCCGGCGCAGGGGTCGCAGCAGGAGGGGGCCGGTTCGACGCAGACGCTGACGGTGTCGGTGTTGTTGGTGGTGTCGGGGTCCTTTTCGTTGCCGGTGGCGGTGGCGGTGTTGCCGATCAGGCCGGCCTTGGTGGCCTTGGCGCGCAGCACGAGGGTGGTGGTGGCGCCGTCGGCCAGGTCTCCCACGGTCCACCGCCCGGTGGCCGGGTCGTAGCTTCCGGGGCCGTCGGCGGAGAGGAAGGTGAGGCTGTCGGGGAGCTGGTCGGTGGCGGTGACGCCGGTGGCGTCGTTCGGGCCGGTGTTGTGGACGGTGATGCGGTAGGTCACCGTCTGGCCGACGGTGACGGTGGTGGCGTCGGCCGCCTTCGTCACGGTCAGGTCGGCGGCCGGCTTGACCTGTGTGACCTGCTCGTTGGAGGTGGACGTCAGGGGCTCCGGTGTGTCACCGAGCCGGTTCTCGTAGGAGGCGGTTGCGGTGTTGCTGATCTGCTTGCCACCGCTGGCCCGGTCGATGACCGCCCGGTACTCCACCGTCGTGCCTGCCGGCAGGGTCTCGGTGCTGGGCAGGCTGCCCCCTTCCACCGCGGAAGCGCCGTTGCCGAGATGGAAGACGACCCTGTTCGCCGGAGCGTCGTAGTACGCCTGGTCGTCTCCTTGCGCGTCGCTCTTCGCTCCGGCGTTCGGGCCGTCGACGATGCGCAGGGAGCCGGGCAGGTACGTCGTGCCCTGCGGGATCACGTCGGTCAGGATGAGGTTCTCGGCCCCGCCGCCGCCCTCGTTCTTCGCGGTGATGCGGTAGGTGACGACGTCGCCCACCTCCAGCGGCCCCGCAGGAATGGCGGTCTTGGCGAGTTCCACGTAGGGGGCGGTGCCGAAGAAGATGCCGTCGAGGAAGTTGCCGACGCCGCGGTTGCCGCCGGCGGCGGAGATGGATCGGAAGGCGAAGCGCGTCAGCGTCTGGCCTGCCGGGACGGTGTAGGTGCCGGTGTAGTAGCCCCAGGCGGTGTTGCCGTCGGTGAAGCGCCTCTGCTCCACCGTGGAGCCCGGTGCGCCGATGTCCAGCGCCATGGTGTCGTCCCCCTGGCGGCCGCGGTGGTACAGCCGCCAGTACAGCTTCGTACCGGGGGTGGTCGGCAGGTCCTGGTAGAGCGTGGAGACCTCGTTGGCGTTGAGCTCGGCGAACTGGGCGCCGTCGGCCGCCGGCACTCCCTGGAAGCCCGAATGCCACAGCTCGATCTTGTGGTCGGAGGCGGTGGTGAGCCAGCCCGGGACCCACTTGGACGCCTGTGTCTGTGAGGCGTCCGGCAGGATTTCCACGCTGGTCACGGCGGGCTGTTCGAAACTGCCGTTGGCCAGGGCGACGCGGAGCGGAGCAGCGGGAGGCGTGGTCATGGTTCTTTCCCCTCGGGACGCTTCTGGAATGCGCCGCCGGCCGGCCGCACAGTGCGTGCCGTGGCGGAGCCTGAAACATCCCGCAGCGCACCGCATCTGAACGAACACGTAAAGTGACTAGCGGAAGGGTTTGGCCAATCCCGCGCGGCACGTTTGCGGAATCCGCCCCCACAACCACTCCCCCACGCCCGTCATGGACGAGGCCCAGGCAACCGCAGCCACCACACATGCCTCCCGGCCCTCTCCCACCCACCCCGTCATGGCCGAAAGTCCGCGCCGAACCCTTGCGGCCATCCCTCCTCGGAGTGAATCGACCACCGGCGAAGTTGACGCTCCATCGCCATGCCACGGCCGAGTAGGAGCTGCGCGGTGACCGGGGCTGAACGTCACGACGGCCTCATCACGCATCGTGGCCGTGAAGGCCGACATGCATCCGGGGAGCACGTCAGTGTCGTTGCCCGTCGATACCCGCATGCGGGCCCCGCGCTCGATACCGGCGCGCATCTCCCCATGGTCACCGCCACCACCGACAACACCGCCGACAGGAGCTCGGCGGGCCAGGGCCGGAACATGCGAAGGGGCCGTCACCTCTTGGCGGGTGACGGCCTCAGCCCGTCTGCGCCTGGTCTACGGAGCCGGGGTGAACTCCACGTCGGTGCCGCCGCAGCCAGCCGCGAAGTCCAGCACGCGGTCCCGCTCCGGCTCGTCCACCGCGAGGCCCCACCGGAGCTTGGTCGCGGTCCACTCGGCGCCGTAACGGCACAGCGCGTCCGCCGACGGCGGCAGCCACTCGGTGGGGTCCTGGTCCGCCTTCGACCGGGCCGTCACCGCGACCAGGGAGGCCGGCTGGCCCTGGTCGTTCGCGTACGCCTCCCGACGGCCGCGGTCCAAGCGGAAGCGCCAGCCGGTCATTCCAGTCGTGCTGTATTCGGAGTGCCGACGAAGCGAGAACGGAACAGCCCCTGTCAGCTCGGTGAGTCGTCCAGCCCGAGCATGAACACATACCTGCGGGTTCAACAGACACCCCCATCGATGGATTCGGGGGCGGTGCGGTCAGGGCCTTCCTGAAAGGTGCGCCGCCCAGTTGCAGGGCAGGGACGTCCACGGGTCTTCCATGGTCAGGTGGATGCGCCCGCTCCCTCACCCATCGCCGGACGGGTCGGACGCGCCTTGTGGGCCGGTAGGGGTGTGTGGCGGGTGGTGTGGGAGGAGGACGGCGGCGGTGAGGCCGATGAGTCCGACGGCTGCCAGGGTGACCATGGCGGCGGCGTAGGCGTGGCTGGTGAGGCCGGCGACGAGAATGGTGCCGGCGATCGCCGTGCCGAGGGAGGAGCCGAGGTTGGAGACGCTGCGGGACAGGCCGGAGATCTCGCCCTGCTGGTCCTCGGCGAAACTCGACTGGACGATGTTGACCGAGGGGGTGAGCATCACGCCGAGTCCGAGGCCGATGAGGAGCAGTCCGGGCGCGAAGGCCCAGGGGTTGGGGGAACCGCCGACCACGACGGTCAGGACGATGATGCCGGCGATGGTGGTGACGAATCCCGTGAGGATGAGGGTGCGCTGGGCGCGGCGTTTGGCGAGGCGTTCGGCTGCGAGGGAGGACACGAGGATTCCGAGGGTGGCCGCGGTGAAGATCACTCCGGTCTGGATCGCGTCGTAGCCGCGGACGACCTGCAGGTAGGAGGCCACGGAGAAGGACACCCCCATCAGGAGCAGCCACTGGGTGTTCTGGGTGACAAGGCCGAGGTTGGAGGTGCGGATACGGAACAGGCTGGTGGAGAGCAGCGGTTCCTTGCCTGCGCGTTCCCTGGCACGCACCCAGCGGAAGAAGGCGAACAGGAAGAGCACGCCGAGGAAGAGGAGCGCGAGCATCAGCCAGCCGTTGTCGTCGGCGGCCAGGATGCCGGTGACGACCAGGACGAGGCCGACGGCGGACAGGACTGTGCCGACGGTGTCGAACGGGCGGGTCGGGTCCGGCGGGAGGGGATCCTCGATGCGGCGGCTGAGGACGATGATCACGACGATCACCAGGGCCTGGAACACAAAAGCGGCCCGCCAGCTGAGTGCCGAAGTGATGAGTCCGCCGATCAGCGGGCCAGCCGCGGCGCCGATGCCTCCGAGCGCCATGATCCCTCCGATACACCAATCTACGACGCACTGGAGCGGCAGTGGCTCGCCGAAGGCCGTGAAGTACCCCGCGGGCCCGGCCTGCAGCCCGGTGGCCTGCACCGGACGAACACCGACGACCTGTTCCACCGCGCCTGACACGCTTCCCACACCACGTGACTCGCGGCGTGACGGTTCGCCGGAGACAGGGGCGTCAGGTGTCCTCGGCAAGGATGAGATCGGCCGCGTGATGCGGGCAGGCACGGGTGTGCCAGGTCACCGACAGGAACTCCCCCTCGGCGCTGAGAGTCCGCGCTCCACCAGTGGCCGCAGTGGCCCGGCAAAGGCCGCAGAAGACGACCTTCAACGGGAGCAGGTCCGCCGAAGGGCGGGATCGTGTCGTCGGTTCCATCGTCTGCTCCTGCGGTGCCGGCACGGGCGAGACCTCTCACCACGGTTCAAGGCGCACACTTACCCACCGGATGGTCCCAGCAGCCGCGGGCGCGCACGGCGAAACCATGGAAAACCCCGGCAACAGCGAGCGCCAGCGCTCCAACCACGAGCGCGATCATCTTCTTCGCGGCGCCAGGACCGTCTGCCGGGCGCCGATGCACTTGACGTGCTGTGGCCATCAGAGGATGTTCTTCTGCCCTGGCCGGTGAGGTGTGGGAGGGGCGGACCGCTCGGGGTGGATCCGCCCCCGGGAATGTGGGATCAGGTGTGCAGCAGGCTGTTGGTGCCGTCGTGGCCGTCGGCGTGATCCTCGTCGAACCAGTAGTCACCCGCCGCCAGGTAGCGGAAGGAGTGCACGCTCTTGACCGGCAGGCCGACGGTGACGGCGCGGTTGCCGTCATTGCGGGGCTCAAGGGTATGGGCGCCGGGCTTCCACTCGTTGAAGTCACCGACCACGCTCACCTGGCCGGGCGGGATGTCGGCGGGCAGGACGAAGGTGACCTGAGCACGGTCCTTGAGCAGCTTGCGTTCGAGCATGGCAGAGAGCTCCTGCAGACAGGGGGCTGTTTCGGCTCATCCTGCGGCCCCGATCGCAGGCAGGCACCCGCACGCGGCCGCCCGGGGCAGCGGCTTCACCCGCCCGGCACTCCAACTATGTGGCGATGCCCTGCCTTCCGGCTCCGAGCGTCGGCAGGTGGGAGCCACCCGGCCGTCCCACCCGGTCCCAGAGCAAGGCCCCGGGACAGGGGTGTCCCGGGGCCGCCAGCCGCGGCACCGCAAGGGGGAGCGGTAGTGCATCTGACGCGACGATATGGATCAACGATTCAGCAGCTGCCCGGTTACGGCCGCATCCCACCCGCCCGCGCCATCGCGGTGCGGGAGGCCATGGCCGACAGCGGGGCTTGCCCAGGGTCGCCTTACTGGGTGTCGCGCAGTCCCACGATTTCGACCTCTTCCTGAATCCTCACGATGCCCCTCTCCACCCGGCCGACGACACTCCTGGCCACGAAGGCCGGGCCCGCCTCTACCCCATCCCCGCGGGCACGGCCTGGCCGAGCCGGCCGACCTCATTGGCCACACCGGACGACACCAAAGAGTCATCCGCGTGAGCAGGAACGGCAGTCAGGGCGAAAGCGCCGACAGCAAGCGCCACCGACGTGAGCAAAGTGCGTGTGTTGGTCATGCCCTGCCAACGAGAGTAGCCACCCGGGGTGATGGGGCTCGAGAAATCTCCCCACCCCGCGCTCGGGGGTGGGACAGACCTGCTCACCCAAGTTCCCCACCCCCTGGGCGCTGACCTGCGGTCGGGCGCCACAGCGGAGGGGCCGCCCGATAGCCAGCCAGGTCCAGGGGCGGGTCGAGCTGTCCAGGCTGGGCGCAGCCCAGCGCGCAGCGCCGCCACAGGCGCCCTTGACCGCTCGGCACGGCCCACACACTCCCCGATCAGGCGGACCCGATCCCCCTTGCCGGCAGCAACCCACTGGGGAACGAAGAGCGGCCCTGGGGAAAATTCGAGAACCGCATCACCGTCGGCGTTACGGCCTGGCCCGGCGCCCAGCCAGACGTCTTGGCCCGACGGGGCTGGTCTCCGCACTGGGCGGAGCTCCAGCGGGCTCTGCTGCGGCAGGAGCCCCTCGCGGGGGCTCGGCGGCGGAGAGGGGGCCGGCCTGGTAGGCCGCCCGCTACTTCCAGGTGAGGGGCTTGCCGTCACTCAGGTTGTTGTAGGGCTTGCCCCAGTACTGGGCGCCGGCCACCTTCGTCTGCGCGGACGGGGCCAGCGCGATCGCGCAGCCGTTCTGCGTCTGTCCGTTGGTGAAGCCCTTCGGCAGCGAATCGCCCTTGCACTTCTCGAACTTGCCGATGACCGAGACGCCCTGGGCCTCGCTGCCGTCCGGGAGCAGGCCCTTGATGTGGCCCACGGTGGAGAACGACAGGTCCGTGGTGCCGACGTTCTTGACCGTGTAGCGGACGTAGTAGGGGATCATCCCCTTCACCTTGTCGCCGAGGTTGAGCGACTCCAGGTCGGCGGGGTTGCCCTGCTCGATGGTGGTGACCGTCAGGTCGATGGTGCCGCCCTTGTTGTTGCCGTAGTCGAACGGGACCGTGGCGGTCTCTCCGAGCTTGAAGGCCTGGCCGGACTTCGCCGTGCCCGCCGCCCCGGCGGGGGCCTCGCCGCCGCCGGTCGAGGGGCTGGCCGCCGCGCTGGGACTGGCCGGGGCGCCGCCCGGAGCGGAGGAGGTCGGCTGGGCCGGGGACAGCTCCTCGTTGCCGTTCTTGCATCCGGTCAGGGCCATGGTGCCGGCGACCGCGACAGCGACCGCGACCAGGGTGTTCTTGCGCATGCTGATGGTGCTCACTCTTCTACTCCCCCATGACTGTGCATCAACAATGTGACGCCTGTGGACTCTTGATAAGCGATGAATAAGTGCGCGATCCAGCTCAGAGGCCTTCGGCGACAGTCCTGTGACATGCCCAAGACAGCCGCGGAACAGTCGATACCCGTTTGCCGCAGTCAGGAGCGCAGGCGCAGGCCCCTCGGGATGGCCGTCGACATGGGTCGTGGCGGAGGGCGGCGGGTGTCATCGTCGCAGCGTTGGCGGTCAGCGCAGGCACGGTGATGCCGGCGGCCGCCGATACCGACCCGCGGGGCTACCTCAAGATCATGAAAGCCCAGGAGATGTGGAAGGTTGCAGACGGCACCGGCATCACGGTGGCCGTCATCGACAGTGGCGTCAAACTTGTCCCAGGCTTGAGGAGCGAGTCCGTCCTTCCAGGCGTGTCATTCATGGAACCACCGCTCGAACACCCGGATCAGCAGTACCCGCCGCACGAGGATTTCGTCGGGCACGGGACCACCATGACCGCAGCGATCGTCGGCGACGGCTCGGCAGGCGGCCCGCAGGGCCTCGCTCCCGGCGCCAAGGTCATGCCCATCCGCACCAGCATCGGCACACCCATGGCTTTCGGCGCGATCGGCGAATCCGCCCAGGGAGTTCGGTACGCGGCCGACAACGGCGCCAAGATCATCAACCTGTCCATCGGCGGTTGTTGGTCGCTGGACAAGATCAGGTCGGCTGTCGAGTACGCCCAGAGCAAGGGCGTGCTCGTCTTCGTCGCCATGGGAAATGAGGGGGACGGCAATAAGTCCGCCAACCCCATCGCCGCCCTGCCGGGAGTCTTCGGCGTAGGAGCCGTCGACCTCACTGGTGAACCCCTGCCGTCGTCCTCCTACGGACACGCCACGGACCTGGCCGCCTTCGGTAGCAAAGTCCAGCTCCGCTGCACCGACAACAAGGGCTGGTGCGTGGGAGACGGAGGCACCTCGTACGCCACCAGTCTGGCCTCCGCCTCCGCCGCGCTCGTCTGGTCGGCACACCCCGACTGGACCGCAAACCAGGTGGCCCGTGTCCTCATCCAGACCGCCGGCGCCCCCGTCGACGGCTCCAAGCGCAATGACTGGGTCGGCTACGGAATCGTCCGCCCCCGCATGGTGCTACTCGACCGCGCGGGAGACCCGGGGGCCCCTGACACCGACCCCCTGGCCAGCCCGGCCCCCGCGCAGACCCCCACCCCTAACTTGACTCTGTCGGGGATCTTGGGGCCGCTGAGGTCAGCTGCCCAGGGTTCGCCAGGACTTCGGCCGGGGTATCTCGCGCTGGTCGAGGTAGTTCTGGAAGGCAGTCGGTCGGCGGGGCGTGGGGGCTTCCTCGGTTGGTGGCAGACCGCTGAGGCGCTCGATGTTGACGGCGATGGCTGTCAGGACGTGCTGGATGTGGGCCTTTCCCTGTCCTCGATAGCGGCAGCGTCGCATGCCGTATCCGTGGGCGAACTCGTTAACCGTGCCCTCCACTCCGGAGCGGACCGCGTAGCGGGTCTTCCACTCGGGTGTCTGTTGCTCGGTGCGGACGCGGAGTTGCAGGTCGCGGAGTTCTCGTGGGGGAAGCCCACGGTGCGGGTGCTTTCGCGGGAGGTGGTGCACTGGGTGCGGGCCGGGCAGGGCTGGCACTGGCTTTTGGTGAACCTGGCCACGATCAGCGGGGCCGCGGTGGGCGAGGACGTCGGGTAGGGGCCGTGCCAGCCCTGGCTGACCTGGCCCTGGGGGCAGGTGACCTGCTGGCGGTCGTAGTCTGATGTGGAAGTCGTCCCGGGCGAAGCCCTCGTCCCGGCGGTGTTGCCGGGTGGGGTTGCTCCGGAGTGGTCCGGAGACGGTGACCTGGTGTTCACGGGTGGCTTGTTCCAGGTGGGGCAGGGAGGTGTAGCCGGCGTCGACCAGGTGCTCGGCGGGCAGGAGTCCGCGGCGGGAGAGGCGGGTGTGGATGCCGGGCAGGACCTGGCTGTCGTGGGTGGTGGCCGCGGTGGTGGCCACGTCCGTGATCACGTTGGGGCCGTCGGGAGCACAGGTCTCGGTCAGGTGAGCGGAGAACCCCTTCCAGCTGATGATGTGTCCGTGCCGTGCGTAGCGGGCCGAGGTGTCGTAGGGCGAGACGACCGCCCGGGACGAGGGCGGCAGTCCGGTCCCGCCTTCCTTCTCGGCGGCGCGCCAGCGCAGGTGTCCTGCGGCGTCACGGTGGTAGTTCTGCACCATGATCTGGCGCAGGGCCTCGATACGAGGGCCGGACGTGCGGTCTGCTCCGTGCTGGTAGAGGTGTTCCAGGAGCCGGACGGTGTCGTTTCCGGTGGCAAGGATCCTGGTTTTGGGCTTGCTGGGGTTCTTGCCCAGGCGGACCGGTCGGCCGTAGTGGCGCCCCCAGTCCTCATCGACCAGCTCGTCCAGCAGGTGAGGGGAGGTGCCGGCGACTTCTTCCAGTGCGGCGCGGACCGCCTCGGTGATCAGCTCCAGGCGGGTCAGGTCGCGCACCGCGGCCAGGACATGGGTGGAGTCGGTGCGCTGGGTGGTGCGCTCACGCACCAAGCCGACCTCCTTGAGGCGGGCCAGCGCGAGGTCGAGGAGGCGGTCAGCACGGTCGCCTTCGGCAAGACGATCGCGGAAATCGGCCAGCACACTGTGGTGGAAGCCGGGGTCGTCCAGCTCCATGGCCATCGCGTACTTGAAGTCGATGCGGCAACGGACCGCCTCAGCGGCCTGCCGGTCCGACAGGCCGAGCAGGAACTGCAGCACACAGATGGTAGCCAGTTGAGCAGGAGAGAGACCCGGACGCCCGTCACGCGGGTACCAGTCGGCGAAGTCCTCGTCGTGCCACAGCCCGTCCAGCCGGTCTCTCACCCATATCGCCGTCGTGCCGCCGGGGTTGCTCGCCCGCGCGACCTGCGCAGTCAGAGGCGGGACCTGCTCACCGGAACGCGGGCGGAGGGACAACGGGCACCTCAACAGCTGCATCGGTCATCGGAACTACCCGAGCATGCCCGTTGACCACGCTGCCGCACCGCGAAACTCCAAGATCCCCGACAGAGTCAAGCTAGGCGGGACTGGTGCTGCTGGTCGGCAGGGCCTGCTGATAGAGCGCCACCAACACACCGTGCAGGGGCTGGTCCTCTGTATCTTCCTCGGCCTCGTCGACCAGTTTGGCGAGGGCCTCGCCGAGTTCTCTTGCCTTCGCGGGGCTGAGACGCAGGTGGCGCAGTGTCAGGTGGGTCTCGACGGGAGAGAGGTCCAGCTCCTGGGCGAACGCGGTGAGCATCGCGGCGGTGCCTGCCGCCTGGGGTTGGGCGACGACCATGTGGCGGGCCGTGCGCTGGTAGTACTGCTCCGTGCCGCCGCGGACCTGGCGGGTCTCGGCGACGTGGATCAGCCCGGCATCGCGGAGCACTTTGAGATGGTGGGCCACGTTGCCCTTCTTCGCTTCGAGCTGCGCCGCAAGCTGCCCGATGGTGGCAGGCCGGTGGCCCAGGGCGAAGAGCAACCGCTGACGCAACGGGTGGGCGAGCGCCGCGAACTGCTCAGGCGTACCGATCTCCAGAACATCCTCAGGAGGTGGCGGGTGGGAAGGCTGATCACGCATACCGAAAGTGTCTAAATTCTTTGACGCTTTCGCAAGGGTGGTGATCTACTCACTGCCATGACGACTCTGACGAAGCTTCAGCCCGCCCCTGTCATCGATGAGACAGCCCGGCTGCTGACCGAGAACTACGTCTTCCCCGAGATAGCCGAGCAGCTCGCCGGCCTGCTTCAACGACGCCTCGCCGAGGGCGCCTACGACGTCGACGACGCCGAGGAGCTCGCCCGTCTGGTCACCGCGGACCTGCAGTCCGTCAACGGCGACCGACACCTGAGACTGAAGCACCACGCCGACCCGGTGTCCCCGAAGCAGGGGGCGGCCACCCTGGACGCCATGCGCCGGGACTTCGACACCTCGCTGGGCGGTGCGCCCCGGATGCACTTGCTCGACGGAGGGGTCGCCGTGCTGGAGCTGGCACCAATGCTGTTTCCGCTGGAGTGGGCCGCCGAACCGCTGGGCGCCGCGCTCACCCTGGCCTCCCGCGCCCAGGCACTGATCGTGGACCTTCGCGCCAACCGGGGCGGCGACCCGGACACGGTCGCCTTCGTCTGCAGCTACCTCCTGGACAAGCGCACCCACCTCAACACCATGCACTGGCGCAGCGGCGAGCGCAGCGAGCAGTCCTGGAGCCTGCCGCACGTTCCCGGCGCGCGCTTCGGCGGCATCAAGCCGTTGTACGTGCTCTCCAGCGACACCACCTTCTCTGCCGCTGAAGAGCTGGCGTACAACCTCCAGCAACTCGGCCGCGCCGTGATCGTCGGCGAGCCCACCCGCGGCGGCGCACACCCGTGCAAGGGCTGGACGGTGCACCCGCACCTGGAAGCCACCGTCCCCGTCGGCCGCGCCATCAACCCCGTCTCCAGCACGAACTGGGAGGGCACCGGTGTGCAGCCGGACATCCCTTGCGCTGCTGCTGACTCCCTCGACCGCGCTCACGCGCTGGCCGTCGCCCGACTGGCAGGCTGACCCAGTCCAGGTCATCGACAGCACTGAACGCAGCGCCTCCCCCTATCCACGTCGGCGGCTGACTTCGGCGGCGGAGGCCCCGGTCTCCGCCATCCCCCGCGTGCTCACCCCAAACGACTAGGTTCACTGTCATAAAAGCCGAAAGGGCCGGGTTCGCTGCCAAACGCCTAGATTGGCTTGCACCGACCCGGAACGCAGCAGGTCCGGATGTCGACGACCAGTGAAACTACACAGCACCCAACGCCTCTTCGACGCCCAACAGCAAGGCGTCGGCGATCCGGAACTCCGGGCGCCGCCGAAGGTCTCCAGGACATCTACTTCAGAGACGGCGGCACCCGGCCACCTCGAAGTCGAATTCACCGACATCGACTACATCGACGTGTCGTTCTAGGCGGTCACGTCCACACCGCCGCCGTCGTCGTTTCCTGTCCCGGGGCTGGTCAGCTGGCCGGCGAGAAGGCGAGGTTCGCGTTCGGGCAGGCGGCCGCGTACCGGAGCAGCGCCTCCCGCTCGGTCTGGTCACAGACACAGGCGGCACCCGAAGTGCCAGGGGAGGAACCAGACCTTCCCGTGCGACCTGCCGGGCGAGGATGTCGCCGTCGATGTACGGATCTCCGGGGTCTTCCGTGAACGCTGTCAGGTTCCGTTCCGCCGTTGCGGGTGCGACACGGAGGTCCTCCATGCCCGTCCCTCACTACCGGCCTGGCGGCCGCCCAGCCCACCTGCCTCGGCCTGCCAGCCACCATCACCGGTCCGGCACGATCACCAGCAACGACGTCAAGGAGCAGCGCTCATCCCCGACGCGCCTTCCGGCAAAAGCAGGTAGCGGTGCTGCGGCAACTGTTCGGCCTGCCGTGGCTGTGCCACACCGCGTACGGGACCGACCACTGGGCGGCGCGGCGGCTGAACTTGGAGCGGGAGCTCGCGGAGCTGACATGCCTGAACCGCGGCATGTGTGCCGCGGTTCAGGCTGTCTGCTACCGTCTCGCGGTCTTCAGTCGTTGCCGTCGACGTCGGTCCCCACCACAGGGGCGGGCGGATGGTCCCCACCCACCAGTACGGCGACGCCGAGCCGTTGCTGCCTCGCGAACCGCGTCCGGCCGAAGGTATGCCCGCGGGCCGTGATCCGGGCTTGCCAGACGCCTGCCATGGTGGCCGTGAGATCACCCCTGAAGGCGCCCGGCACCTCCTCGTCGAGCGGCACGGTCACGACGACACCGTCGGGGCGCCGTACCTCCGCCTCCACGTCGGCACGGCCTTCGACCGGTCGCCCGAACTCGGCCAGAACGGCGTCGAACCGGATGGTGGCGCCCGGTTCCATGCTCGGCTGGGTGACCCGCGAGTTGAGGCGCAGATTGCTCCACGCGGTGACGACGATGCTGTAGCGCGGGCCGTGAGCGGTCAACCGGTCCAGTTCGGCGCCGCGCGCCGGATCTCCTTCCGCCGCAGTCCTGAGTTTGGCGGTCTCCTCGCGGAGGACTCGCTCATCGGCCTTGAGACCCACCTGCCACGTCCCGCTGTGAGCGCCGACCCCGGCGGGGAACGGCAGCCGGAAGCGACAGAAGATCATGTTCGTGGTGCGTCTGACGGTGGCGCCGAGGGCGGTGAGTTCGGACTCCGTGAGGACCCGCCCCGCCGGTGTCTCCAGCTCGAGCGAGACCGATGGCACGTCCAGCGACAGAATGACGGTCGCCTCGATGTCCGTCTCGTTGAGCTGGAAGGGGACCCGGACCTCCTCCTCCGGGGTGACGACCCCGGAAGCCTCGGCCACCACGTCTTCGTCGGCGGCCGAGGCGAGGACGTGTTGGATGTAGGTGGACAGCCGGAAGAACCCTTCGGCGTCGGTACCTGGGGTATCGGTGAGCAGCAGCCGGCCACCGGTCCCGTTCGCCAGCCTGGTGAGCGCAGGGGCGCTGACCAGGTTCGCGGCCCCCGCGACGACGGCGAAGGTCCGCGTGGTGATCGTCCCGCCGACCTCGTCCAGGAACTTCGGCTGGTTCTCCAGCCCGTCGGTTACCACGACCAGCGCACGGCTCGTGAAGGCGCGGCCGTTCGCGTTCATGGTCTGCTGGGCGGCCACCAGCCCGTCCCCGAGGGAGGTGTCCCCGCCAGGCTCCACGGCGTTGACCGCCGCCAGGACGTCGGCGCGCTGACTCAGGGCGGGTGCGAATGGCGACAGTTTCACCTCGGGGTGCGCTTCTTGGTCGAAGGTCACCACCCCGGCCCCGCTGTCGTCCCGGATGAGCTCGGCGCCTCGCGTGACCGCCTCGCGCACCATCTGCATGTGGCTGAGGCCGTTGCTCGTGGGCTGGGCCATGCTGAGGGACTTGTCCAGGGCGAACACCACTCCGGTGGTCTCCCGTTGGACGGTGTTGCCTGTGAGGATGAAGTCGAAGACTTCCCCGTCTCCACGCAGCGGATCTTCACCGCGCCGGCGGTCGCAGCCCCTGGCGTCGCCGCACCGGTGAAGGCGAGCCAGACTCGTACCAGGTCGAAGGGGGCGTTGTCCGCGACCGGCGTGTGCGTCACCCTCCCCCACGGGAGCTGAGCCCGTACGGCGCGGCCGGTCCGCTGCCCGACACGACCTCCAGGTGGACGGGCGCGCCGGCCCGGATCCGGAAGACCGCCGGCCGCCAGACGGTTTCCAGGGTCGGCACGTCCTGGAAGTGCACCGTCGGGGAGACCTGCTCGACCAGCGGCGGGTCGGTGTCGTAGATGAAGCCGAGGGTGCGCCGGTAGTCGAGGGACCGCGCGGGGGTTGCGTCGGTCGTGACGAGGTGCCCCATCGTGTCGCCGAGGTTGTGCCCGATGGGGCCACCGCTCGCCGGAAGGTAGGGGGCCGTGGGGTGAGTGTGCTGCCAGCGGGCCCACAGGCGGTCGGCATTGCAGTGGTGCAGGAAGAAGACGGGGTCGTTGGGCGAGGTTCCGGGACCCATGTCCCCACCGACCCAGATGTGCACGCGGTTGTGCATCTGGGAGCCGAGTTCGGCGGCGGGTACGCCTTCCGGGGGGACGATCCGTTCCCAGCCTTCCAGACGGTTCCGGAAGCTGCCCTGGCTGGCTGGCGACCAAGGGGCGGTGTCGTAGACGCCCCAGTTCACGAGCATGTTCTCCACCTGGGCCGCCGTCGGAAACAACGGCTTGTTCCGCGCCGCCGGGCCGCCCGTACTGCCCAACGCTCGGAGGATGCCCTGCCGGGGGACGAGCCCACCGGTCTCCAGATCCTCGATCAGAGCCATCCAGTGCTTGAACGGCCCCGTCGTCACCTCGCCGTTCGGGCCGTCGCCGTCGCCACCCACGTACACCGGGCCCGCGCTCGGGTCGGTGTTCCACAGAGCGGCCGCCGCGGGAGCGACCGCGTCCCCCGCCTCGTCCCAGTAGGGGAGAGTGACGTTCTTCTTCTTGGCCTGGAGCAGCAGCTCCAGTTCCCGACAGAAGTACCGGTGCCAAGGCAGGAACGCCGGCCCCCTGTGCGCGACATTGCGGACGCCCGGATTCACCGTCTCCCCCGACAGGGGAGTCGCCTCCATCATCGCGTGGTGGTGGCGCTCGATGAAGTCGTCGTAGCTGCCGTCGGCCTTGATCGCGTTGAGCGCGTCCTGGAAGTCGGCGAGTTCCTGCGGGGTCAGGTTGTAGATGTTCCTTCGGATGTTCATCGGGCGCCGCCCCCTCCGGAGTGGTTGTGATCGCCGTGGCCCCCGCCGTGATCGTGACCGCCGCCCCCATGGTCGTGACCGCCGTGATCGTGACCGCCACCGCCGTGGCCCGCGCACGTGCGGGCCCCGCCGCGCAGCACCCACGTCTTCCCCTGTGTCTCCAGGAGCGAGTCCACGAGGTCGTCGATGGTGCGGAACCCGGTGAACATGTTGGCGAGCTGGCTGTGGTACTCACCGTCGAGGAAGATGACGTCGACGGGCAGGCCGTCCAACCGGAGGTCGACGCCACCGCTCGCTGCCTCCCCGATCTGGACGTCCACCCCCGGCTCTTGTAGCGGCGGCTTTCCAGCCGCCCTGCATCACTGTTCGAGGGCACGGGGGACTCTCCTTTGCCGGCCGTACGGCCGTTGACGGGGACACGCTCCGCAACTGTCACCATGTGTGACCATTGGTGACACATTGTTATGGCGCACCGTCGGGCGTACAGGGATTCACCCGAGCGCGCGGTGGAGGGTGTTCCAGTCGGCACGATCGGCAGAGCGGGACCGCCGACGCCCACCAGTTCGGCATGCTGCTCACCGGCAACGCCCGCGTCGACGCTCCAGCCGGTCATGCTCGCGCGGCACGCGAGCCGCGGGCCAGGCGTCTCGAGTTCGCCATGGCGCCAGCCCTGAACGCCCGGATGTTCGGCGTCGCGGCCGCCGCTCCCACCCTGGGGGCGGCCACGACCCCGACCGCCGCGTTCAACATCGTCAACACTTGCGGCCCCAGGCTGGGCGGCGTCGTCAGCAACGCGGGCCTGGGCTGCGCGGCGACGGCCGGGACCGGCGCCGCCATGGCCATGGCCACCCTCTCGCTCCGCCTCCACCAGCACGTGAGCGCATAGTCGAAGACGCCGACCCCGGACCGCAGCCCCGCCTGGACGAAGTAGCCAGGGCTCGGCTGGGGTCCAGGCGCGCCCGGAGGCTCAAGCCCCAGGCGCTCCAGGCTCGCGCGCAGCCCAGGTCAGCGCCGCCACGTCCCGGCCGTCCCCCGCGGGACGCCGAGCAGAGCGGCCTGCGCGGTCACCGCATTAGATCAACCCCACCCAGCTCCGCCAGCAGCAGGACGCTCGCAGAAGGAGCCGCGGCGATCGTCAGCGATAGAGACCGTTTGGGTATCGGCGCTGTCTGCGCACGCGGCCTCTTTGCGTAATCTCGTCGCCAGAAGGGCACGGACGGCTATTCCGCCACCGCTCCGCCGGTCGCCATGCAAAGGGGTGCTGGATGTCGATGACGAGTCGGCGCGGTCTGCTGGCAAGGTCTGTGGGAGCGGTGGCGGTCACCCTCGTGCCCAGCTCCGGCGCGGCAGGGATGAACACACCGCGGGAGCGGCCGGTCACCACGATCGACGGGCGCGTGGACTGGGACGCCTTGCGGGCGCAGTTTCGCCTGGAGCCCGGATGGGTGAACCTTGCGCTGTTCTATCTGGCCTCGCATCCGCAGGTGGTCCGGGATGCGGTGGACCATCTGACAGCACAGGTCGACGCCAACCCTCTGTCGGTGCCCACGGGGCTGGCGCTGCCCGATGGCCCTACCGGATGGCCCCGGGTACGCCAGGCGCTCGCGGCCTATCTGGGAGGCCGGGCGGAGGACATTGCGATGACGGCGAGCACGGGCATCGGGCTGGGCGTCTTCTACAACGGCGTCGTTACCCGTCCGGGACAGGAGCTCCTGTTGACCGAGCACGACCACAACGCCCATCGCACCGCCGCCCGACTGGCCGCCGACAAGCACGGCAACACGCTGCGACTGGGCTCCTGGTTCGCCGATCCGGCCACCGCGACGGCGGACGGCATCGCAGCGGCAGTCGGCGAGGCGATTCGCCCGAACACCAGAGTCGTGGGGATCACCTGGGTGCAATCGAGCACGGGGCTTCGGATGCCGGTGCGTGCGGTGGCCGAGGTGGTGCGCCGAGCCAATGAAGGCCGCAGCCCTGCCGACCGCTGCCTGCTGGTCGTCGACGGTGTGCACGGGCTGGCGGCGATCGACGAGGATGCAGCCAGCCTGGGCGCGGACGTGGTGATCGCCGGAACGCACAAATGGCTGTTCGAAAGTAGCTGCGGAGCCGCTCGCTCAACACACCTGCGAGCCACCGCCGCCCAGCCCTCGCTCACTACCTGTCATGAACGGCTCAGACACAGGTGCCAAGTGCTGCCGCGCCAGGCGCCGATCGAGTCGAGGCTCACCCATTGCCGGCTCTGATGTGCAACTTCAGGACCGGCATTGTCTTCCGTCTGTGAGGCGGCCCACGCAACTGTTACGCTCTGCGGTGTTCCAACGGATCATGGGACGATGCAGGCTGCCGTGTAGTAAGGGGCTTCATGGCGTCGATATTTGATTTCACGGGAAGCAGCATCCGCGTTCAGGACTCCGCCGGATTCCACGCGTGGCTCGAGCAGGGGCTGGCCCACGGACAGGTCCGGATCCACGGCCCAATGGATCACATCACCGGCCCGTCGATCGCCGTGAAGTACGAGGACACGATCGTGTACTCACGGATCATGAGCGGCAAATACAACGCCAAGTCCGGGCGGCTCCGCGGCGGTACTGCGACTGCACTCCAGATCTGGCAGCCGGGATGGCTCACCGCATGTCCGGAGTACCTCACACCGGTGCCACTGGGCAAGGATCTCGCAGGCCGCCTGGGCGGCCATTTCTTCAACGCCGGGACGATCGTCAGCACTGACCTCGGCCGCGCACGACCTTGGTGGCCCGGGCCACAGAGCACCGACGATGCGTTTCGCCAGGTCTACCCAGGGGTGGAGACCACCGCACAACAGCTGGCCGTGCTTCTGGCGTACGCGGTCGCACCGCTTTCCTTCAGAGCAAAGCAGAAGATGTACAGCGCTATGGCGAGCATCCGGACCGTCTTCGAGTACAACGACCGTGACACCGCAATGCGCCTTTCAGGCACCGAGGCGCCGCTGCAGACTCGCAGCGACGCCTTGGCGTTGTGTGCACGGCACCTGCCCGATCGCACAGTGCCAGATTGCGGCCTGGACTATTTCGCCGACTTGGCGACGCGCTACAGGGCCTGACGTGGCGGCCCTGGATGGCCGCGCCAGGGTGCGGTCAGCGGGCGGTCCTGTGGCGTGCCTTGGTCGCGGTGCGTCGCGCCTTGGCCGCCTTGCGGCGTCGGCACAGCCGACCCCAGCCCTGGAACACGTCGAAGCACGCACGCACCAGCGCGTCCAACGCCTGCACTGTACGGCGGGCGGCGATCAACGCCACTGCCGCGGACGACAGGATCGCGGTCCCGATGTAGATGGCCTCGATCACGGTGGGAACCTTCACTGGTGTCCTCCGGTTCTTCTCACGGGTGCTGTGGCATGAGCGAACCGCAGGGCGCCGTTGGGCGGATCGTCTTGACGGCTCTTCTTGGTGCACCCCCTTCGACCTGCTCTTTTGCCCCGCCGTATGGGCTATTCCGGCAGTGCCTTTGACGAGGGGATGACGATGGTCGAACTAGGAACTGGCCAGGCACCGAAGTCGTTCGCGCAACTGGTCTCCGAGCGCGTCCGATGGTTCGTCGGTGACGCCGGCGTCGTGTCGGAGGCCGCGCTCGCCAAGCTGATGGGCACCACCCCGCAGAGCTTGCACCAGTGGAAGAAGGGCACTCGGCCTCAGGATGTCGATGCCGTACTGCGCGGCTTTGCAGCTGCCCTGCGTGCAGTCAACGACGGGCGACGGGGCCGCAAACGCCTACGGTTCCCTGACCACGTGAGTGATGTGCGGCTACGGAACGCGTACGGCTACCCCATCGCGCTGGAACGCCATTTGGAATACCGGGTCGCGGACATGGCCGATACCACGGCGTTCGGTCTGCGCGTGCACCGCGCGGTCGGGCCGCCACGGCCGGACGTCTTGGTCCCGGACGGCCGGCCCGGCTCAGACCGTCTTCCGCGCTTCCTGTCCCGCCAGCACGACGAGCGGCTACGCACCGTCCTGCGGAGCGTGCGCGACGCAATGCCTGAACGCGCAGGCAGGGCTTTCGTCGTACTGGTCGGCAAGTCGTCAACCGGAAAGACCCGCAGCGCCTTCGAGGCGGTGCGCGCCGAGCTGGGGAACGCGCAGCGCCACTGGACCCTGCTGCGCCCCCAGGACCCCGAAGACCTCCGCGACATCCTGTCCGCAGCGGGTGGTGTCGCGCCGCGCACCGTCCTCTGGCTCGACGAGTTGGACGGGTTCTTGCGCAGCAGCGCGGGCGCGACGGCGGCTCGCCGATTGAGCGGTCTGCTCGAGGACCACAACACGGGCCCGTTCGTGGCGATCGGAACGTGCTGGCCGGGGCGCTGGGCCGCAATGGCGCAAGGCCCCGCCGAGGCGGTGGCCCAGGACGCGGACGCGTCGTCAGTGGCCAAACTACTGGCCATGGTGCGCGACGGCGGTTACCGGATCGACGTCCCCGAGACGTTCGACCGGCATACCGATCTCCCGCGTGTCGAGGAATACGCCCGCGAGGGCGACCCGCATTGGCAGCTCGCGCTGCTGGCACACGCCGACCCACGGCGGACCGCTGATCGCTGGCGCTTGACGCAGATCCTGGCGGGCGGCCCGCAACTGCTGGACTGGTACCGGAATCACGGCACCGCGCGACCCGGCAACCAGGACGGCTACTCGCCATACCCTGCGGCGGTCGTGAGCGCGGCAATCGACGCGTTCCGGCTGGGCTGCCGCACCCCGCTACAGAGCGAGCACTTGAAGGCAGCCGCACAGGGGTACCTGCGGGACTCGGACATCCCGGCACCGCCAGACTGGTTCGGCCCCGCCGTCGAAGCGGCCACACGAGAACTCACGGTGGGCGGCGTGGCACCCCTTGCCCAGGGCTTCGACGGCGCCTTTTTGCCAGCGGACTTCCTCATCCAGTCAGCCCGCAGGCCGTGTTCGTGCGCCCGCCAGCCGTGCGGCTGCCGCAGACTCGCACCCCGCGAACTGTGGGATGTGCTGGTGCAAGCGGCCGCAGGAGATGACGCCGACCTGAAGGCCGTCACGCGGGTGGCCATGGACCGGGGGCTCCGCGAGGTCGCGGCGCGACTTTGCCTGACCGCGATCGATACGCGGGACAGCCGCGCGGCGAAGGAGCACTACGCCGACATCATCCACACCACCTCATTCGCCGGACACGAGGCATGGACGGCTGCCGCACGCGCGACCGTAACTCCCGATCCGGTGGCGCAGGAACCGGCCGAACACGCAGGAGCGTATTTGGAGCCGCCCGAAATCCGGGCAGACTCCAACGCAGCCGGGGATGCGGGCGACTGGTCAGACGGCTTTAACCGCTATCAGCACGAGCTGCGCTACGCAGACGCGTCGGCACTGATAAGGGAGCGCTCAGAGAAGCTGGAGGCATCAGGCCGGATCGATGAAGCGGTCGCCATTTGGGTGCAGTCGAACCTGCCGCCGGCGGCACGGAACGCAGCGGCGGTCCTACTGCGCCACGACCGCTTCGAGGCGGCATCGGCCCTGCTGCGAGGCGCCGCGGCCGGCGGCGATGTGTGGGCCAGGCAGGACCTCATCAGCGCACTCATCGCACGCGACCGCCACGACGACGCAATCGAACTTCAGCGCACGGTGGTTGCGGAACACTCGAGCCCCGACCAGAACCCCGACTTCACCGCGGCGCACGAACTCGCCCGCCTGATGCAGCGGGCCGAAAGAGTCGGCGAGGCCGTGCAGGTCTGGTACTCCTGCCTGTACGACGGCGACCCCACCGCGCCCCGGGAACTGTTGCGGTTGTGCGACGCGGCGCAGCACGCGGACATCATGCGGCGCGCCGTCGAGGCAGGTACCCACCGCTGGGGCCGTGACGAGCCGCTGCACGACCTGGTCGAACTGCTGGCCGGATCCGGTCTGGATCAGGAAGCCGGGCTGATGTCCAGGTTCGGGATCCACCCGGGAGGCAAGACGAATACCGGGGCCGCGTTCCCGTTCCAGTCACCCGCGGCAAACCGCCAGAAGCGGCAGTGGTGGCGCCGCTAGTACTCCAGCAGGATTTCGCTGTCTGACCTGCGGGTTTCGTCTGGCGGGTGGAGTGTAGTGGGCTGTGGAGTGGTCAGGGGTGGCCTTCGGGAGGCTGCCCCTCGGTCGTGTGGCACCGCCGCTGGTAGTGGCAGCGGCGGGCGACCGCCTGGCGGTGTCGGCGCCCACACGGCCGACGCCCCCGACCCTGCGCAGATTCGACGAGCCACCGGCACCACCAAGCCGCTCAACCAAACTGCACAACCCCACAACGGCGGCGAGCAGCGCGGTGCCCACGTACCACTCGTCTCGTACGAACAGTTTCGGGGCACGCCGCTGGTCAGGTCGATGAAGTACCGGCCAGCTGTGGCCGCGACGACCGCCAGCAACAGCACACCGATCATGGGCAGCCCCACCTGAATGCCCTTCTGCACCCCGACAATGGCGAACCAGGACAACGAGGCTGACGTCACGAACTCAAACAGGCCCCTCGGAAGAGCTGACTCGGTTTGAAGGCGATGAAATATCCGACGATTCCGGCGGCGAGGCTGAATGTGATGTAGGCCGGGTTCGTCAGGGCAGCGGGGACCTCGTTGACGAGGAAGTCGCGGGTAACGCTGCCAGAGATCCCCCCGAGCACAGCCATGAGCAGCACGCCGACGACCGTGTAGTTGCAGTAGTGGGACGGCCTGCGTGACTCGGTCGGCGCCGGTGGGTGATCGAGCGGACCATGTCATGGCTGACCGGCTACCGCCGACTCAACCACCGCTACGAGCGCCACCCCCGCAACTACCTGGCCTTTCTCGGCCTCGCCGCAGCCCTCTGCTGCTACAAACGCCTCCTCCGCCTCACCACATAGGACACGGTCCTATTTCGGCACATCCCTGTCATGCCGTGCAAGCAAGCTCGAGCGGCAAGGGCGAGGGTCGGGCCGTGTCCGTCACAGAGGCCATTGGCGTCGTATCGCTAGTCCGATTAGTGGACTTATCTGCGAGGTGTTCCGCCCCTCGTGGCAGAGATTCCCACGATGACCGAGGTGGCCGGAGAGGCCCCACCACACATCGTTCGATCGGTTCCGAAAAGGAGTGGTATGCGCCCCGAGAACAAGACCAGGTCAACCCTTGGCCCGCTGCCGAGGAGCAGTTGGCGCAAGGGTGGCACGCTCGCATCGGTTGCCCTGGTGATGATGGCAGTCGCCAGCCCCGCCATCGCGGTGGCTCACAGCGTTCAGGCGGCCGAGCGGGTAAACGCGGCGAGCCCCACGGATGACCACTGCAAGCCGAATGGGCATCATCATCGCCCGGACCACCGTCCGGACCACAACCCGGACCACAACCCGGACCACAACCCGGACCAGAACCCGGACCAGAACCCGGACCACAACCCGGACCAGAACCCGGACCAGAACCCGGACCAGAACCCGGACTTCAACCCGGACAAGGATCCGGACTTCGACCCGGACCAGGGTCCGGACGACGGCCTGAGTGCAGCGGGCGTCGAGGCCGGTCCCAATGGTGACGACAGGTGCGAGGAGGGCAGGCCAGGTCCGACAGGGCCGACGGGTGACACGGGCCCGGCGGGTGCCACAGGCCCGACGGGCGAGACGGGTGCCACGGGTACCCCGGGCGCGGACGGCGCGGACGGCGCGACGGGCGCCACTGGTGCCACGGGTGCCACCGGTACCCCGGGTGCGGACGGCGCGGACGGCGCGGACGGCGCGACAGGTGCCACTGGTGCCACTGGTGCCACCGGCGCCACCGGTACCCCGGGCGCGAACGGCGCGGACGGCGCGACGGGCGCCACCGGTACCCCGGGCGCGAACGGCGCGGACGGCGCGACGGGTGCCACCGGCGCCACCGGTACCCCGGGTGCGGACGGCGCGGACGGCGCGACGGGTGCCACCGGCGCCACGGGCGCTACCGGTCCGACGGGCGCTACCGGTCCCTGCAATGAAATCGACAGCATCGCCCCTTCGAACACCGAGTCGTTCAGTGCTGCTCTTTCGGGCGGCATCGCCTACGCCGGCCGGGCAAGCACGGTCGGAGGTGTGCCTGTCTGGCAGGACCTCACGAACGCGGACAACCCGGGATTCCCCTTCGGCAGGGCCTGCGGCATCTCGATCCTCGACCAGGGCAACAACGCCTACATCCAGGTCCTGACCACGGACGGCAGGGTCTACCAGACACACGGTGACACCAACAGCGCCAACTTCATCTGGGACGAGGGGTGGATCGAACTGATTCCCGCCCCGACTCCCGAAACCCTCCGGGGGAAGGAGTTCAAGGGAGACCTGATGCGCGGAGCCTCCCGGAACCGCCTTCCCTAAGCCGTTGCGACGCGTGGAGGGGTTGCACGGGGGAACCCCTCCACGACAGGGCTTGATCCGGTCTGCGGTGAGCCCGGATCTGCGCAGCTGTTTAAGAGGCCCTAACAGAAGTGGTCGATCATGTGACTTTCGGCTTGGGTTGTCGTTGGTCTGACCGTGGGGAAACGTCAGTCGCGGCCGTGGATCGTGTCGGATGAACTGTGGCCGCTCATCGAGCCGTTGCTGCCCGAGCCAGCAGCGAAGCAGGTGGAGGGCCGGCCTCGGGTGCCGGACCGGCAGGCCTTGTGCGGGATCCTGTTCGTCCTGCACACCGGTATCCAGTGGGAGTACCTGCCCCAGGAGCTGGGCTTCGGTTCTGGCATGGGGCCTTGACCCCGGATGTTGAACACGTCTATGCGGCTTGGGTCAGGGTAGTTGCTGCTGGTCGGAGGGCGTTCTCGTAGGCGATCGGGGACCGCTGGCCGAGGCGGGAGTGCCGGCGGCGGGTGTTGTATCGGGTCAGCCAGCGGAAGGCGTCGAGTCTGGCCTCACGCTCGCTCGACCAGGCCTTCCGGCCTTTGAGCGCCTCCCTCTTGAAGGCGGCGTTGAAGCTTTCCGCGGCGGCGTTGTCCGCGCTGGAGCCGACCGCGCCCATGCTCTGCCGGACCCCTGCTGACCTGCAGAGTTCCGCGAAAGCCCTGCTCGAATATTGAGATCCGTGGTCGGTGTGCATGATCGCTCCGGCAAGGCTTCCACGGGTCCGCTCGGCGACCGTCAGGGCGTCGATGACGAGCTCTGTCCGCATGTGGTCGGCGATCGCCCAGCCGGCCAGCCGGCGCGAGGCGAGGTCGATGACGGTCGCGAGATAGAGCGGCTTCGAACCGCTGACCGGCAGATAGGTGATGTCGCCGACGTACTTCATGTTCACCTCGGATGCGGTGAAGTCACGTCCGAGCAGATCCGGTGCCTTCGCCGCGGCTTGGTCCGCGACGGTGGTGCGGTGCCGGCGGCGCAGACGGACTCCCTCGAGCCCGATGGTCCGCATGATCCTGGCGACGCGCTTGTGGTTGACCGCCGGGCCGCCCTCGTCTCGGAGTTCTGCGGTGATTCTGGGGGCTCCGTAGGTGCCGTCGGAGTCCTGGTGGACCTTGCGTATCCGGGCCGCGATCCCGGCTTCGACGGTCTGGCGGGCCGCTCTCGCGGATGCGGTGCGGCGCCAGTAGTAGAAGCTCGAGCGGGCCAGGCCAAGGATGTCGCAGAGCCGCTTCACGCCGTGTCGGCGCTGGTGATCGTCAACGAACTGGCAGCGGTTCACCAGCGCGTCTCCGTCGCGAAATACCGGGCCGCCTTGCGGAGGATGTCGCGCTCTTCCTCCAGCTCACGGATCCTCTTGCGGGCGGCGGCCAGCTCCGCCTGAACGGCGTCGGCGTCGGCCCGCGAGGCGGCCGGCGGCGCGGAGTGGGCGCCAGGTCGGCGGCCGTCGGCGGCCCGGATCCAGTTCCGCAGCGTCTCGGTGTTCACCCCGAGATCACCGGCGACCGACTTGATCGTCGCTCCCGGCCTCGAGCGGTACAACGCGACCGCGTCCGCCTTGAACTCGGCGGGGTAATGCTTCATCCCCACAGGGACTCCGTTCTCCTGGACCATCAAGATCCAAGTGTCTCCGGTGTCCAAAACCCAGGGTCAAGGCCCATGACCTGCTGGCGGCGTCTGGCCGCGTGGAATGCGGCCGGCGTGTGGGACCAACTGCATCTAGTGTCGGTGAGCTGCGGTGCGGCGGATAGCGTGCGGGCATGGCTATGACGGGGAAGCGACGGGTCCTGTACCGGCAGGGCAGCGGGTTCTGGCGGATGACGGCGAAGTGGGTTCTGGTCTTCGGGGTCCTGTACCTGCTGGACGGCGGGCTGCTCCGGTCGTGGGGCGACGCTCTGGTGTGGCCGATGATCGGGATCCTGCTGTGGGTGCCGTTCGGGATCGGCGTCGTCTGGTACCCGAAGAAGGACCAGCGCGTCGAGCTGACGGCACGTGAACTGCGGGTGCGGCGCAAGCGGTTGCCGATGGAGAAGGTGAACCTGCTGCACGTGGCGCGGCTGTGGCTGGAGGGGCGGTCAACCGCGGACGACCAGCCGGTGGGGGAATGGAGACGGTTTGACCGGGTGGTGTGGGTGCCGCTGTGGGACGGCCGGGCATTCGGCGTGGAGTTCCGCGACCCGGCCGCGTTCGCCAAGGTTTTCGGCGCCTTCGCGGTCGCGACGTGCGGCGGGCCCGACATCGTCCGCGCGAGGGCCGCGGTGGAGACTTACCCGGATCCCCTCCCGATGCGGCCCAGCCGCTCCGCCGACGACGCAGGCTCCTGGCTGGACCTCCTGGACATCTTCAACTGACAGCCGGAAACACCGGCAAAGGGCAGCGGTCCATCAGGAGCGCGGGTACTGCACAAGGCCGGTGTTCTCGACCAGCTCCCCCAGCAGGCGCGCTCCCCCAGCAGCCGGGCCACAGCAGCGGGCCGCAACTCGTCCCGATGCCGCCCCAAGCCCGGCTGTATCGCGTCGTCCAGCGCCGTCACCAGCGCCGGCACCCGTGTCGATGAGTCTGCGGCTCTCGAACGGTGCGTCGGTGACCGGCCGCGGCTGACGCTTCCTGATCTTCTCCGGACTCCACCAGGCGCGCGGTTTGGTCAGCTCTCAGAGGGCGTTAAGTCCGATCTTCATTGGTTCGTGATCGCTCGATCGTGGTACTGACCGCTGTCCGAGCCGTCTGGTGGGCATGTCCATGTTGAGATGCGGGCGTGAAGAGAGAGCCGTACCTCAGCGACTTATCGGATGAGCAGTGGGCGTTGATCGAGCCGATGATCACGGCCTGGAAGCAGGACCGGGTGGCGCGGTCGGCGACCGGAGATCCCGGGTCCTGCGACCTCCGGGAAGTCGTGAACGCGATCTTCTACCAGAACCGGACCGGCTGCCAGTGGCGCTATCTTCCCCACGATCTGCCAGCCTGGTCGGCGGTGTTCTACTACTTCACGCTGTGGCGCAAGGACAGGCTTGACCAGCGGATCCAGGAACTCCTGCGCTGCCAGGTGCGGGAGAGGGCCCGCCGATTAGAGGACCCGTCCCTCGTGATCATCGACACCCAGTCCGTGCGCGCGGCCGCAGGTGTCCCGAAGACCACGACGGGACTCGACGCGAACAAGAGGACACCGGGACGCAAGCGGGGACTGGCCGTCGACGTTCTGGGACTGATCATCGGCGTCGTCATCCTGGCCGCCTCCGCACACGACAACGCCGCCGGCACCGCACTGCTCGACCAGGCCGCCGAGCGCTGCGGGAACCGCCTGGAGAAAGTCCTCGTGGACCAGGGATTCAAGGACGAGGTCATCATCCACGGCGCTCTGCTGGACATTACCGTCGAAGCCGTCCGCCGCAACCCGGCCGACCATGACAGGGGCTTCGTCCCGCAACCCAAGCGGTGGGTGGTCGAGCAGACGAAACGGCACATTGATGCTGCACCGGCGCCTGGCCCGTGAGTACGACCACCGGCCCGACAACTCCGCCTCGCGCGTCTACTGGGCCTCCACCGCGAACATGACCCGCCGCCTCACCACACCCGCCCCGGCCTGGCGCGACACCCTCCAGCTGGCCGCGTGAACATCACCGAACTCCTGGCGGACCTTCAAATCCGGCAGAATGAGGCCACGGCCCGGGCAGATGAACTCCGTGACCAGATCGAGCACTTCACCGCCGCCCTAACCGAGACCGAAGCACATCTCGCGGACCTGGCCACCACCCGCAAGGTCATCGCCGAACTCGCACCGACCGGGACCAAACCCGATCCGCCAGAGTCGAGCACTGCCTACCAGGCCATCGTGAACGCCTTCAACCAGCACCCCGACCAGGCATTCCGGGTCCGTGAACTGCACACACTCCTCGGCATGCCCACTGACGACCCGGCCATGAACGTCACCCGCAGCCGCCTCGGACGCCTCACCCGCCAAGGCTTCCTCACCCAACCCGCACGAGGCCGCTACCAGAAACGGACTTAACGACCTCTCAGGTTCGCGCAGGAGCCGTGTGGCGGGGGCGTCATCGACGGGCGGGACCAGGTGCTGCCGGAGACGCGGCTGAGGCGAGCCCGGCCGCCTGTGCGATCAGACGGTGATCGATGTGGGCTCGCAGCAGCCGACAATCCACCTCGCCCGCAACCGGCCCACCGACACCGACGGCAGGCCGTCCGGCGGCCGGTGTGCAAGGGACCAGGAGCCGATCAGGTTCTCCGCGTACTCGGTGGCCCGGCGCGGGCGGAACAAGTACCAACGCCCGGTCGGGTCTGCGAGTTCTCCCAGGACGATGTCCCCGGCCGCGCGGGCCACAAGCGGAACCAGATGGTCGGACGGCCGCATGCAGGAGCGGACCGTTTTTGTGCAGACGCTACAGATCGACTCCCCGGCTTGCTGCTACTTCCTTCGGTGTGGGGCCGAGCCCGGCGCCGAGGCCCATCAGCGCGGACGGTGACCGCAGATGCTCCCGCACGGCCACGCACGCCCGCCTCGCGTCTGCACTCCTTCGTTGACGGACAACTCCCGCCCGCCCCTTAGGCTCACCCCATGCCGATCGACGACAGCCCGCAGACCACCGTCAAACACTGGCAGGACTGCACGGACGTGTACGACTTCCTGGACCAGATCCGGCTGAGGCCCGGCATGTGGCTGCCAGGTGGCTCACTCCGTCACCTGGAGGCGGTTCTCACCGGCTACCGCGTCGCGCTCGGCGTGCACTCCATCGACGAACCCTTCTGCTTCTGGCCCGAAGACCAATTCGTCCAATGGCTCTGGAAGCACATCGGCCGGCGGAGTTCTCGCAGCTGGGCTGCCGAGATTGAACGGGCAACACCGGCAGGATCCACCCCAGTCGAAGAATTCTTTCGACTGCTGGACCAATACCGCGTCGAGCAGGCCCAGCCAGCACCCCGCCCGCAGACATCGGCCGAACACCCGGGCCTGCAGGCCGTCCGCATTGAGATCTCCCGCCACGACTGGGCTGGTCTGCAATGTGGCTGCACAGGGACGGCCGCGCACGTGCCCGCTGACCTTCTGGACCTGATCACTGCCCAGTACCCCGGCGAAGCGACTCTGAAGGCGATCGACAACCATGTCATGATCCAGTCCAACCTCATGGATCCAGCCCCGGCCACCACCGCCGTCGCCCTCGCAGCCCTGGCGGACCCCACCCTCACCACACCCGAAGCCCGGACCGCCCTGCTCGAACTCCTGCTGCATTTGGTGTGCGGCGACACTGCCCAGCAAGAGGAATGTGAAGCGGCCGTTCGCGGAGCCGTCTGGATCCTCTACCGGGAACTCACTACACACCCTTCGATCGTCGCCAGGGCATACGCCTACGAGACACTTCACTGCCTGGAAACCGAGCACGACCGTCTCGCCGCCTTCCGGGACATCGTCCGAGACCGCCTGCCCGCATACCTGCACTGACCAAACCCTGGCTCCCGCGGAAAGCGATCGCGCAGCGGGTCTTCCCCCGCAGCAGGCGAGGGGGCCTTGACCCCGGATGTTGAACACGTCTATGCGGCTTGGGTCAGGGTAGTTGCTGCTGGTCGGAGGGCGTTCTCGTAGGCGATCGGGGACCGCTGGCCGAGGCGGGAGTGCCGGCGGCGGGTGTTGTATCGGGTCAGCCAGCGGAAGGCGTCGAGTCTGGCCTCACGCTCGCTCGACCAGGCCTTCCGGCCTTTGAGCGCCTCCCTCTTGAAGGCGGCGTTGAAGCTTTCCGCGGCGGCGTTGTCCGCGCTGGAGCCGACCGCGCCCATGCTCTGCCGGACCCCTGCTGACCTGCAGAGTTCCGCGAAAGCCCTGCTCGAATATTGAGATCCGTGGTCGGTGTGCATGATCGCTCCGGCAAGGCTTCCACGGGTCCGCTCGGCGACCGTCAGGGCGTCGATGACGAGCTCTGTCCGCATGTGGTCGGCGATCGCCCAGCCGGCCAGCCGGCGCGAGGCGAGGTCGATGACGGTCGCGAGATAGAGCGGCTTCGAACCGCTGACCGGCAGATAGGTGATGTCGCCGACGTACTTCATGTTCACCTCGGATGCGGTGAAGTCACGTCCGAGCAGATCCGGTGCCTTCGCCGCGGCTTGGTCCGCGACGGTGGTGCGGTGCCGGCGGCGCAGACGGACTCCCTCGAGCCCGATGGTCCGCATGATCCTGGCGACGCGCTTGTGGTTGACCGCCGGGCCGCCCTCGTCTCGGAGTTCTGCGGTGATTCTGGGGGCTCCGTAGGTGCCGTCGGAGTCCTGGTGGACCTTGCGTATCCGGGCCGCGATCCCGGCTTCGACGGTCTGGCGGGCCGCTCTCGCGGATGCGGTGCGGCGCCAGTAGTAGAAGCTCGAGCGGGCCAGGCCAAGGATGTCGCAGAGCCGCTTCACGCCGTGTCGGCGCTGGTGATCGTCAACGAACTGGCAGCGGTTCACCAGCGCGTCTCCGTCGCGAAATACCGGGCCGCCTTGCGGAGGATGTCGCGCTCTTCCTCCAGCTCACGGATCCTCTTGCGGGCGGCGGCCAGCTCCGCCTGAACGGCGTCGGCGTCGGCCCGCGAGGCGGCCGGCGGCGCGGAGTGGGCGCCAGGTCGGCGGCCGTCGGCGGCCCGGATCCAGTTCCGCAGCGTCTCGGTGTTCACCCCGAGATCACCGGCGACCGACTTGATCGTCGCTCCCGGCCTCGAGCGGTACAACGCGACCGCGTCCGCCTTGAACTCGGCGGGGTAATGCTTCATCCCCACAGGGACTCCGTTCTCCTGGACCATCAAGATCCAAGTGTCTCCGGTGTCCAAAACCCAGGGTCAAGGCCCAGGCTTCGGCGCTCCGCAACCTTGCGTGCAGTGCGACAACCTCGGCGTCGCTCGCCCCTCCGGTACTTGGTCTGTACCCGCTCCCGAAGTACTTGTTGTCAACCACGTGCGGTGTGAGGGGGCTGGCCGGGATGTGCACGATGCCGTAGCCGGTTCCGTTGCCGGCCTCGGACTTGAGTACATCGGGGATGACGGCCAGCGGCGGGTCGGGGATCGGGCGGGCCACCGAACCCGTTCGGCGGCTGCGCGGCGACCTCAAAGGTCTGGCTCTCCTTGTGCCGCCGTCGACGGTGAAGGACCAGCTCCCGGTTGTCGCCCTTGCTGCTCGGCGCCTTCTTGAGGTCCACGTGGTGACCTTCCTCGAACGGGCCGCCGTCGATGGCGGCCTGCAGATCCCCCTCGTACAGACTTCCTCGAGTGCGGTGATGGCCGGGGTCTCTGCGAGTCGTCCTGCTGCCGGAAGTTTTTCAGTAGTGGGCGAGGTGCCGCAGGCGGCGTCGGCCCGGTCCCGGACGACCATCAGGTGCGCTCCGTCAGTCGTCCTCGGCGAGGATGAGATCGGCCATGTGGTGCGGGCAGGCGGGGTTGTGCCAGGTCACCGACAGGAACTCTCCCTCGGCGCTGAGAGTCCGCGCTCCACCGGTGGCCGCAGTGGCCTGGCAAAACCCGCAGAAGACGACCCTCAAGGGGAACAGGTCTACCGAAGGGCGGAATCGTGTCGTCGGTTCCATGGTCTGCTCCTGCGGTGGCGGCGTGGGCGAGACCTCTCACCTACCCACCGATGCTCCCAGCAGCCGCAGGCGTGCACGGCGAGACCATGGAATGGCCCCGGCAGTAGGCGCGCGCCCATCTCCCGTTAGGCCATGGCAAGACCCCAGGACAGGAAGCGTCCCGGGGCCGCCGGTCGCGGCAGGGCAAGAGGGAGCGGTTGTGCATCTGACACCACGATATGGATGAACGCTTCAGCAGCTGCCCGGTTAGGACCACACCGCGCCGGGCGGCCTGGGCAGGTCAGCCGGGGAAGGGCTGCATGCCTTCCCCGAACCTCGGCAGGAGACGGGCCTTTGCAGCAGCGCGGGCTGCATGGTCACATTGGGCAATCGCTGTCGTCCAGGAGGCACAGAATGCTGTTGCGCAATGTGGTGCTTGATGACGTCGACGCTTACATCCGGATGCGATGCGATCCCGACATGATGAAAGATCTCGGGGGCCCGCTGCCACGAGAGGGCATGGATGAGAAAGTTCAGCGCGATGTCCGCCGGGCTGCCGAGGACACCGCCTGGACCAAAATGATCATCCCCGCAGCGGCTGCCGCCTCGACCGTAGCCGGGACTGTGACGCTGTGGTCCAACCAAGCCGACGACCATCACATCTCCGAGATCGGTTGGATGGTCCTGCCCGCCTTCCAAGGCCAGGGCTACGGCAAGCGAGCCGTACGGACACTGCTTGAGATGGCCAGGAAGGACGGCCGCTGGGGACCCATCCACGCCTTCCCCGCAACCAGCAACCTCCCTTCCAACGGCATCTGCCGCGCTGTCGGCTTCACGTTCGTCGAAGAACAGAGCCTGGAGTTCGCAGGCCGAGTTCTGCACACCAATCACTGGATCATCGACCCACACACTGATTTGACCTGACCATCACCAAGCTGTCGGGGCAAAGAAGGTCGAGTCGAGCGGTACGCGCCGTTGAGGCCGTGGTTCGGCGCGGAGAAGTTGCCCTTTCCGGACGCCACCGGAGACCCGGCGGTCGGCGATGTAGTGATGATGCCCGAGAGGCCAAGCGCGGCGGCGCCGGAGACAGTCGAATGCCCAGAACCCGGGCGCCGGACCCAGCGTGGCGGGCTGGCACCACGACACGATGTCGGCCTCGAAATCGTCACCGGACAGCCCCACAGATGGCCCACCTACCACAAGCTTCCGTAGGCGAGACTCCGGTGAGGCACCCTTCGACGTTGTCTTCCACGATCAAGGTGCAAGCGTCGAGGTGAACACCGGCTACGGGGCCGTCGTCCACGACCAGTCAGGCGCAGAACTGATCTGCGGACATCAGCGCCCGCTCGAAGTGCTTCGGGCCTGGATTGAGGCGGACGTAGCAGCAGCCCAGTGAAGCGCCGGTTCAGCGGGGTTGGTTGCGACGGCTGACCAGAGCCTGCGCGTGGTCCAGGTGACATCGGGAAACGCCGCATCCGCTCCGATGCGGACTGGCGTGCAGGCCTGGACGAGGTGGCCGACAGCGGCCGCGGCGACCCGGAGTCGGCGCAGCGGGAGCGGGACGGCCGCCCGGGGCCTCCGTCAGCCGGTCCGCCGCCCACCCCGCCACGGCGGCGCCACGGGCTGTCGTCGTGGGTGAGGCCGCCGAGCCACACCCACGTGACATCGTTCCGACCAGGACACCTCCCCACCCTCTCGATGTGAGTCGCCCGCGTGGCTGGGCGTGGGAAGAGCAGGCGGTTGATGAGGTCCAGGTGATGACCGCCACTCGCCCGCGATCACTGCGGTGAGATCATCGGACTTGAATTGCACGTGCACAGAGAGGCAGAGAGTGACCCAGGGGCGAGTGACGTACGAATTGATGACCGCGGTGTCCCCAGCAGCCGTCGTCTGGAGCGGTCAAAATGGGCAGGAAGGCGGAACTGCCCGGCTCTGCCGCGATGTCAACGCCCCCGTGCTGGACCGACGCCGCTCCCTACGGGCCTTCCACATCGTTCCAGATGGCCAGGCCCCGAGCGCCCGCGCGATCACCGAGCAGGCCCTGGGATCGCGCTTCAGCGGGCGCCCCGCCGTCTACCGTATCGAGGACCCGTTCGGCGTGCCGCTCGGGCGAATCACGCTGCGGCGCCGACGTTTCCTTCGGATCGGCCGGAAGCGGTGGACTGTGGAACCAGCGGCGGGTCCCGTGCTCCGCGGCTACCGGGGCCGCCTCGTGTGGTGGGCATTGTGGTGGCCTTCGGCCTCCCCGTCAGCCTGCTGTGCCTAGTCCTGTCCATGCTGGGCGATGGTGACGGCAGATTCGGCTCACCCAGGCGCATCATCTGGCGCGACGGCTCAGGCCGGGCCCACTTCGTCTTCCGCAGTATGGAGGCCGACGACTTTCAGGTGCTGGTCCCTGGCTGGGACCCCCGCCTGGTCACCGCGCTCGTGGGTCTTCACCAGACGTTTGAGCCGTCGGAGGAAGCCGGAGCTGTCGGCTGGTACGGGCCATGAGCGAGCGGGACCCTCTGCATTGCCCTCGGTAGGTCAGTGCCGGCGTGTGGCTGCTCGCGGTGGTCTTCGCCGCGGCCGTCCAGCCCTCCCCGTTGTAGAACCGTTGGCTGATGCTGACCGCATTCACCTGTGGCAGAACCTCGGCACCGCGGTGGAACAAGGCGTGCGTCGGCACAACGGATGCCTGCGACCACCCGGCTCCAAGCCAAGTGACCTGCCAGACATTCCTCTCCCCGCCGAAGGGCCGTCGGCGAAGGAGATGTCGCCGATCGAAGTCCGCATTCGTGAACGCCACGCCATCGTCCACGCCCTCCTCGACCAGGGACACGGCATCCGGGAGATCGCCGGAAAACTACACATGGGCGCCAACACGGTCCGCCGATGCGCCCGCGCGGAAACCCCAGAGCATTTGCTCGGCGGCCAGCGGCAGCCCCGGCCCAGCCAGCCAGACCCCTACAAGCCCTACCTGGACACGCGCTGGTCCGAGGGCCACACCAACGCCGTTCACCTGCACGCGGAGCTGAAAGAGCTTGGCTACCGCGGCAACTACCAGGCCATCAGCGACTACCTGCGGCCACGACGCCGACGCCGCATCCGCGTCGTCGGGCCCGCGCCACCCGGAATCCGGCAAGTCACTGGATGGATCATGCGCCACCCCGACCGGCTCTCGGAGAGCGAGCGCAAACAGCACACCGAAATCCTCGCCCGTTGCCCGGAACTCAAGGCGGCCGACCGTCTCGTCCGCAACTTCGGCGAGATCCTCTCCACCCGCACCGGCCAGCACCTGAAGGACTGGGTCATCAGCGCGCGAGCCGAGAATCTTCCCAGCTTCCACTCCTTCGCCACCGGCCTGGAGAAAGACTGGGACGCCGTCGTCCAGGGCCTGACCACCGCTGAAACTCCGGCCCCGTCGAAGGCCGCGTCAACCACATCAAAATGATCAAACGCCAGATGTTCGGCCGCGCCAAACTCCCGCTCCTCCGCAAACGGGTACTTCTCACCGCCGCCCGATGACTTTGCTGCTCAGAGAGTGACGGATTAGGGAAAAACAACCGGCGAACTATCTCAGCGCCGGAAGAGGCGGCTGCCAGGACTACGTGCCCGACTGGTCCGCTCGCTCCGCTTCTGTTCGCAACGTGCGAGCCCGCTCGGCCGGGTCGTAGTTCGGCCCGACGCCCTCGATCAGAAGCAAGTCGCCCTCGATATGGTCGGTACGCAGACGCAGGATGGCCCGGTAGTCGGGAGAGTCGTACCAGGCGCGGGCTTCGGCCAGGCTGGGAAACTCGATCAGCACCATGCTGCCGGGCCACGTCCCCTCCACGACTTCGGCCGGCGGACCGTGGATGACGAAGCGGCCCGCGAAGGGGGCAAGGGTTGCCTGGATGCGCTCCAGGTACTCGATGATGTCGGAGTGATTCCGGCGGCTGCGGAGATGAGCGAAGCCATAAGCGGACGCCACGGGGCTCCTTCGTTCAGGGGTGTGAGCGATGACCAGAACGTAGCTGAGGCTGGTTGGGCTACGCGATTACCCCAGGGGTAATTGCCGCCACATCGAAGACACGCACCACACGCAGGACGTACGGCTGGCCGGTGCTGATGGCCTCGGCCTGTTCATCACGCAGGTCGGCGTGGGTGAATGCGAGCAGGGCGTCGGCGGCGGGGCGGCCGCGGTGGGAGGCGGCGAACTCATGCGGGCTGACCTGCTCGGCGACCGGGAAAGAGCCTTCGGGCTGTGGGGTCGGCCCGCTCGCCGGTTCGCCGTGCGAGCGACAGCTGACAGCCGCTCGAGATAGCCTGTCTGGCAACAACTGACTCGATGGTCCGACCAGCTTGAACGGGTTCATGCGCGTCACGGCCAAGCCGAGGCCGTCAATCTGGCCAGTTTCCCCGGGGACAGAGCTGGGCACCCGGGGCGCATGACTCCGGGGTGCCGGTGCTCTGCCTCGCTTGCAGAGCACCGGCACCCCGGGCCAGCTACTTCATGGCCTTGTTACGTCAGCCATGCGTTCGGGTCGAGCCCACCCGTGCACACGGCGCCACGGTCTCCGAAGGCGGGGTTCGCGCGCGTGTCGATGCTGGTGCGGTCGGCACCGATCGGGCCGTCGTAGGTGTGGGGCTTGGACGGGACGAAGTTGTAGTGGTAGATCGCGGCGGGGACCGACAGGTTGTTCACGTACGACCAGACGCCCTTGTTGAAGCCGGTCTCGCCGTACTTGGCCAGCGGGTAGCCGACCGTGGCTCCCCGTCGTGAGGCCGATCTTGGTGTAGTGCGTGCGCTCGTACAGACAGAGCGTCTTTTCCGAGCAGTCGCCCTCTGCCGCCGCCACTGAAGGGGCCGTGGCCGCCATGCCGGCCGCTGCCATCACGACAGCCGAGAATGCCAGTGCTGACTTACGAGGCGGGGAGGAATTAATTGTTGGGGTTCACACCGCCCATGCAGACGGCCCCGGCAGTCCCGAAGTCCCACCCGGCGTCGCTGCTGTGCCCACCGGGCCCGATCGTGCCCTGCACCACCAAGCCAAAGCCCGATTGCTTCCATACGACTGCATTGCGATCCAGGTTGTTCACGTACGACCTGATCCGGGGCATGCGGTTTGGCCCATTCACTAGGTCGATGCAGGCTTTGGTGCTGGTCGACGTGATCGCCAGGTTGCGGTACTGGCTGCTGTCGTACAGGCACAGCTTCCCTATCGGATATTCGGGGCAGCCGCCGACCGCTGCTGCCGGTGCCGCCGTGGCGGCGAGACTGCCCCCCGTCATGGCCAGCGCGCTTACCGCGAGAGTTGCCTTACGGATCCAAGCCATGGTGAGCCCTTCGTTGATGAGAGGAGTGCTTTCGCCCAAGAGTTAAGGGTGTCCGAGTCTGGGAATCCCAGCTTCCGCACACCGGTCGGCCGGATCTCGCCTTCTTCGGTGGCTGTCTGGCTTGATCGCGGTGGAGTACGCGCACAGCACAGCCAGCCGGTGCAGACCGGCAGGCAGGGGCACAGTTCCCTGACGTGCTCGGGGGATACAGCGTCGCGATCATGAAACCGCCGACTGATACCACCACCACACCCCGACCTCAATTTCCCCCCAGGCCGTTACGGATGAGACTCACAGATGTTCTCCCTTGTTGTCCGTCTTGTTGCTTGTGGCTTGTTGTCCACGTGTGCTGACTGGGCACACTTCTCCTTGCCGGTGGCGAGGGAGAGATCAGGAGGATGGACCTCAGCCGGTGAAGGCGAGTCCGTGGGTGGCCGCGATCTGGCCGGGGGCGTACCCGGTGTGCAGGTTGACGGGGTTTCCGTCGACGTTCTTGATCTTCAGGGTGGTGCGGATCTGGGTGCAGCCGCCGAGTTGGGACTTCGTGAGGCGCAGGGTATTCGTGGCGGTCTGGTGGTGCTTGGCGTTGGAGATGTTCCAGTTGCCGACCGCCGACTTGATCGGCCCGCCGCACTTGGCTCCGTCGGGGTTCTGTGGCTGCGCCTCGATCCAGGTCTCGGCCTGGGTGCCGCTGTTGGCGGTCGATCCGCCCTGACAGATCGATGAGCCGGCCACGCAGGTGGTCAGGGCGGCGTCCTGGACGACGGTGATGCTGTCACCACCGCTGGGGGTGTACGAGTAGCCGAGCGTGGTGTGCGTCGTTCCACGTGCGATCACGCTGGTACTGGCGGGAAGCGTCCAGCGGGCTGCCGACGGATACACGGCGCGCGCCAACTCCGCGCCCGCCGGGACCCGCATGCTCACGCTGCGCCCGTTCTGAATGATGCTGGAGTAACTGGTCACCGATAGACGGCAGTTGTACGTGCCGGCCGTCGGCGCCGTGAACACCCAGCGCAGCGCGGGCGCCACCGACTTCTCACCCGGCGGCACCTGATTCGTCGCCCAGTACGCGCCCGCCTCCGCGGAAGCAGGGAGGGCGGAGCCGCCGGAGTTCTTGCAGCGCACGGCAACGGTGGAGCCGATGTTGTCCCCGCTGCCGAGGGGGTCAAGCTGGCGACCGAAAGGTTGCGGGACCACAGGTAGGACTTCTCGCCAGCCGCGGCGGTGAACACCACGTCCGTACCGGGAATGTCCCGATAGTCCTCCGCCCTCCGGGTCACCTCATACGTGAACTCCGCAGAGGCCGCCGAGGCACCCGACGCGAACGTCAGCGAACCCCCGGTCCCCACAGCAAGCGCCGCCACCAGCAGCGATCCCATACGCGTCAACCCCACAACATCCCCCAGTGTCGATGATCTTCAAAGGCCATTTCAAGGAGTCATGGCCAATGAAAAAGGCTTCATCCGGCCATCGTTCTCAGCCCGAGCTGCAGCCACCCGCACGGGTGCAAGTGAATCCCTCAGGCTTCGGACCAGCAGGGGCTCCTGCCGCCCGTACACACCAGTACCGCTTCATCGAAGTTGCCACCCGTGCTGCTCCTGGAGCCGCCCACCCTGATCGAGCACAACGGAAACCCACCCTGTCACCAGCGCGCTCACCGCGAGAGCGGCCTTACGGATCCACGTCGTGCTGAGCCCCTTCGTTGAGGTGAGGTGCGCCCCACCTGTCATGGAAACTTATGTGTTCGAATGCGGAATCCCCGTTTCCCTCGGCCTGGTTCTTCGGCCGGAAGGAGAAGACCTCAGTAGTCTGCCCTGGTGCGGCGAAAAGGTCGTGAGCACTGGGTCCACAACTTCCTTATCGCTGAGCCCACTTGGATGCGTGGGCTTGAAGGGCCTGGTGGCGGTGGTCCTTGGGTGTGGTGCCGTAGGCGTTGCGATGGGCACGGCTGAAGTCGGCGGCGCGGGGAAACCCCCATCGTGCGGCGATGGCGTGGATGGGCGTGGTGCGCAGGGCAGGGTCTGCGAGGTCTCGGCGGGCGGCCTCTAAACGTTGGTGGCGTATCTGGGCGGCGACGGTGGCGCCTTCGGCCTGGAAGATTTGGTGAAGGTAACTGGTGGAGATGTGGTGTGCGACGGCGATGCCGGCTGGAGTCAGTTGCGGGTCGTGCAGGTGTTGGCGGATGAATGCCTGGATGCGCAGGGCAAGGGCCCGCCGGTGAGTCTCGGGCGGCAGGGATCCGTCCGCGCTGAGGATGTGGGCGAAGAGTGCGGCCACCAGATCGGTCAGGACTGTTCCCAGGCGGGGTCCATCGCAGGGCTGGTAGGCACTGGTGTCTTTGGATAACTCGGTGAGGAAGTGCGCGAGCAGGCCGCCGATCCCTTCTCGCCCTTCCACCCGGCATCCGATCAGCCTGCTTGCACCGCCGCGGGGCAGCGGTAGGAGCGCCTTGGGGATCTCAAGACCCACTGTTGTGATCACCTCGCCGCTGGCGTGGATCTCCCACGGCCGGGAAGAGTCGTTCCAGTACAGATCGTGCGGACTGTAGTGGACTTCTCGGTTCTTGCCCCAGGTGACAGCCCCGTTCCCGCGCAGCAGCAGAGAGAGGTGGTACACCTCCGGATCGGACTGGCGGATCAGCTTGGGCGTCCGTCGAAAGACAAGCGGCTGGAACGTAGCCGGCCACACGGACACGGCGCCGAGGTCCAGCACACGCTGTGTGGCCCGGTAGTCATCGGCATGGTCGCTGCTGAGGTGCATGGGCGCGTGGGTCTGGCCCATGCGCTCCTGCCAGTAGTCGAACCGGCTCTCAGCAGGCACGTCGACACTTCGGAACATCATTTCGTTCAACATCTCTACATTCCCGCCCTCTTGAGTCCCTACCGCGCGTACATCGCATTCTCTACATGAATGAGTCCAAGGGGTGTCGTTGCAGTCCGTTGCAGTCAGTGATCGTAGGCAGTGAGTGATCGCTTGATGGGCTGTCCAGTTTGGCCGTTGTGCCAGATCGCCGCTGTGAGAGCGAGGATCCGGCACAAGACCCGGGCTGACACCCCTGCCGGGCTCTTACCGCCGTGTCGTTCCAGGTTGAGCTGCCCCTTGAAGGTCTGATTGATCGACTCGATGACCTGCCGCAGCGGTTTGAACAGATGTGACCCGGCCGGCTCCGCTTCCCCTTGCGGGCCGGCCGCAGCAACTTCAGGCAGGCCGGATCAAGGACTGCTTGACAACCATGATTGGGAATCAGTCACAGCGGGGCTGTCCCGTCGCAGCGAAGGTTGTGTGGTTCTCTGCCAAAACTGGTCGATGGACATTCTCATCTCGAAGGTCGAGCGACCTGACCGGGCAGGGCTCGCAGCGAGGGCGCCACGTGCGGCGTTAACGGTCAGCGACCATGCGGAGCACGCGAACTTCGTGTTCGCGCCCAGCACCCGCAGGGCTTCAACGCCGAAGTCGCCGGCTACGAGACCGGCAGGGGCTCGGTGCAGCTCCCGTATGGGCGCGAGGCGCCGACCGACGTGCTGCGCCGGATGGTCGCCTCCCGGGTGCCGGAGCACGCCGACGTCGTCCTGTGGATGTAGCCACGGTCCGCGATCGTCGCTTAGCCTGCCCCGATGCGAACACCGGGGGGACAGCAGAACGTCGGCCGCCGCCAGGCCCTGAAGTTGGCGACCGCTGCGGTGGGCGGGCTCGCCCTCACCACCTTCGCGTGCGACGTCCTCGGCGGGGCAGCGGAGGAGGCCAAGCCGCCGGCTCGCACGCCGCTGTGGACCTTCGCTCTGCTGGACATGGACGGTATCGGCAAGGGCCTCGACGACGCTTTGATGCATCACGACGGCATGCTCTACGTCAGGTCGAAGAACGACGGGCTGTACGCAATCGACGCGGCCACCGGGCGAAAGCGCTGGCGCGCGCCCTTGGCCGGCGTCCTCCCCGGCGCACCGGCCGTGACGTCGGGTGCCGTGTTCGTCGCCACGGACGGCGGCGCCGTGCACGCGATGCGCACCGCAGACGGCGAGCAGATGTGGCGCCAGGCCCCGGGAGGCCGCCTTCGTGAGCCCAGTGCGGGGGACGTGTGGACCAGCGGCTCCGTCGCCCTGGTGAGCTTTCTGCCGTACACCTACGACGGTGATCGTGACCCGCCGCCCAGTGTCCTGTACGCACTCGACACGAGGGACGGGGACCTGCTGTGGCACACCGAAGCCTCGCTCCTGGAGGTGCGCGACGGCGTCGTGTACGTCAACCCGCCGGACGAGAGCCTGACCGCGCTCGACCCACGCACCGGCGTTGTCCGCTGGTCGGCGCCGCCGGAGAAGTCGGGGGCCTGTGCACTCTGGACGCCTTCGCCGCGGGGTTGCTCTTCGGGCGCAACGGCAACGTCGGCATCGGCTCGAAGTTGGTGGCGTACGACCCGCGCACCGGCGACGTCCGCTGGACCGCAGCAGCGGCGCACGCCTCGGTGCCGGTGGCGCACGGCGACGCCGTCTATATCAGTGCGCCCGGCCGACGCCGGCGCGACCAACAGCAGCTGCAGGCCTTCGATGCCACGTCGGGCAAGCGCCGCTGGACCGCGCCCGCTTTCTCGACCACGCTCAACGATAGCCCCGCCATCGCCGCTGACGAGGACTGCGCGTATCTGAGCTGGAGCGAGGACATCAGCTTCGGCGAGGATCGCACGACGCTGCGAGCGTATGACGCGCGCACCGGGCGTGAACGCTGGCGAAGTGAGCGCCCTGACTCCTCCTATGCGGCAGACGTGGCCCCCGGAAATCGGCTGTTCATCTGCTACTTGCGGGACTGGTACTGCTATGACACCAGCACCGGCAAGGCCCTCTGGCGAGTCAGTGCGGGAGAGGGTACCTCGGGCCCCCGCCACTAGCCGCCGACGGGCTGCTGTACTTCGCGAACGACGAAGGCGTACACGCCCTCCGCCTCTGACACCCCACCGCTGCCCGCGCTACGCCCACTCATCGACAAACGATGCTGCTGAAAGCGAACGAAGCCAGCCGGGTGGTGGCTGCGATGGAGGCGTCGGGCCGGCCCGAGGGGCCGGGCGGGTACGTGGTGACGGTGGAGTTCCGCGACACCGCGCAGGCGGATCCGGGCGGCCGGTCCGCCCGGTCCCTGGTCCGCATCCCGGGCGTGGCGGCGGAACACGCCGAGGTCCCGGGCCAGGTCTGGCCGGTGGCGACGGTGCCGTGGTGCGGAGTCGCCGACGCGACCTTCACGCCGTCGTCCCGCTGAGCCCGGGCTGGGGATCAGCGGGACGACTGGCCGGATCCGGCGCCCTGCACAGGAGCGCCCCCTACTCCCGGCAGCACCGAGGACTAGATGATTGAGTCCAAGGGCTCGTAGCCGTAGGCCGCCAGCGAGCGGTGACGCATGTCGCTGTCATCGCTCGCCCAGCGCGTGCAAGGCGTGCCCGTCGTCCTGGCGGTCAGCGGAGAGCCTGCGGCGCATGCTTCAGTAGCTCGGAGGACGTCTCGGTCGGGGCCCGGCTGGGAAATGGCCTTGAGTCTCCAGTGACTGGAGACAGCAGAGTGGGGGACATGGACGTTACGACCCTCTACTCGATCGGGGAGCTTTCCCGGCGGACCGGCTTGGCCGTGAGGACCATCCGGTTCTACTCCGATTCGGGGGTGGTGGCGCCGACCACCGGAAGCCCCGCCGGCTATCGGCTCTACGATCACGACGCACTGCTTCGTCTCGAACTCCTCCGCACACTGCGCGAGCTGGGCATGGACCTGGCCACGATTCAACGGGTACTGGACCGCGAGCGCTCGGTGGCGGAAGTCGCCGCGGCGCACGCCGATGCCGTGGACATCCAGATCCGGGTGCTGCAACTGCGTCGGAGCGTTCTGCGAGTCGTGGCCGGACGCGGGTCCAGTCCCGAGGAGACCAAGCTCATGCACAGGCTCACGCAGTTGTCCGGCGAGGAACGCCGGCGTTTGATCGACGATTTCATGGAAGGCACCTTCAGCACAGTGGATGGCGACCCGGCCGCGGTGGCCATGGTTCGCGCTGCCACTCCCGACCTCCCCGGTGATCCGTCCGGCGAGCAGGTCGCCGCGTGGGTGGAACTCGCCGAGCTGGTCGGCGACGAGGACTTCCGGGCCCGGATGCGCCGGACGGCCACATACCAGGCCTCCGGGCGCACGCCCGGCATCGAGAGCGAGATCGGCGAGGAACTGATGGGGTTCACCCGTCAGAAGGTGGCCGAGGCCATGGAGTCGGGCATCGACCCGCTCAGCGACAGGGGAGCACCCGTCATCGACGACCTCGTGCACCGCTTCGCCGAGGTGTTCGCGCGCACCCCTGACACGGAATTCCGGGACTGGATGGCCCAGCGGTTCGAAGAGGCGCACGATCCCCGCGTGGACCGGTACTGGTGGCTGGTGTGGATCGTCAACGGCTGGCAGGTGGTGCCGAACCTGATCCCGGTGTACCCCTGGCTCATCCAGGCCCTGCGAAATGGTCGCGCCGCATAGTCACCGCGGTGGGCGCCGCCCCGGATCCCTGAATGAGCCCAAGGGATCGCCTGCGCACATGAGACGAGGGCGTCCAACGTCGATGTGTGACATGTGCGCGATGCATGTCACCCGGGCTCAGGGTTCGCATGCGCTATTCTGCAACGCGTTGCAGTGGACGGGGAGCGAGGGGGAAGCATGATGGATGAGATACAGGGTTGGACCGGCCTTGGGCACCGAAGTCGGCATGGATTGGCGCAAGTTGGGGCGAAAGTGGCCGCCGTTGGCCTCGTTGCGGTCGTAACGCTTTCGCTGAGCGGGTGCGGGGGTGGCGACTCGGGTGGTGCGCCGGACGGCAAGAAGCCGGCCGCCGAAAAGCCGGCCGCCGCAGACCCCAAGGGCATGGGCCTGGAGATGAAGGGCGCTAACGGCGCGGTGCTCACCATCGACTCCGTGCAGCGGTACGAGGGCGGTGTGGTGACCGTCCGCGGAGAGATGCGCAACGACGGCAAGGTGGCGCTGAACACCGGCCAGTGGACCGGCGGCAACGATCTGTCGCTGAAGAACGGCTATTCCTCGTCGGGTGCCTCCCTGGCGGACCTCAAGGGCAAGAAGCGCTATTACCCGCTGCGGGACACCCAGGGCAACTGCCTGTGCAACCAGTTCCACACGGTCTTCCAGCCCGGCGACACGGCCCCGGTCTTCGTCCAGTTCCCGGCGCCGCCGGAGGGCACCACGGAGGTCGACTTCGCCATGCCGACCTTCGGCACCGCCCCCGTCAAGATCACGGTCGCCCAGTGAGGCCGGCGACGACGGCACACACCGCTGCCGCCCGGCTCGCGGCCTGCGCACTCACCGCCGTATGCCTGACGACTTTCCTCAGTCTGCACGACGCCCCTGCGGCCCGTGCCGACCCCTCCCCCAGCGCCTCGCCCAAGCCGCCGCCCGTCCCAGTCGATCCGCACGCCAAGGTCCTGGAACTGAAGAAGGGCGCGGAGCTGGCCCCTCCGGTGGTGGTCGACATCCTCTCGGTCTCCGGAGACCTGTCCGGCGACTCGGGGCGCGAGGAATCGAACGACGACATCAAGCTGACCCTCCAGTCCGAGGTCCTCTTCGCCAAGGACAGCGCGGAGCTGAGCGGCCACGCCGACGCCCGGATCGCCGAGGTCGCCGAGGAGATCAGGGAGAACGGCCCGCGGAAGGTGACGGTCCACGGCTTCACCGACAACCTGGGGACGTACGCCCACGGCAAGACCCTCTCCACGGAGCGTGCCGAGGCCGTACACAAGGCGCTCGCCGCGAAGTTGGGTGCATCCGGGATCGCCTACGAGGTGGTCGGCAAGAGCGAGGACGACCCCATCGCGGACAACTCCACCGAGGAGGGCCGGAAGAAGAACCGACGGGTGGAGATCTCGTTCGGGCGGGGGACGGAGGACTAGGGCGCAGTCGGTCGACGGATTGTCCCCGCCCGGGTTTCACCTCAGGACACAAGTGTGTCTTGCGGCATTCAGGAGGTCGTCGATCCAGATCCTTGCGGCGCGGAGGTGGAGGCCGGCGAGGTAGCTCTCGGGCACCTTGTCGTAGCGGGTGGCGATTCCTCGCCAGGCCTTCAGCTTGTGACGGAGGTCTATGACAGTGGGTTCTGGGCCTTCTGTCGGAGTCGTTCGTGGGGTGTCTGGCCGGTGAGTGCACCGTGCGGGCGATCGTAGTTGTAGTAGTCCTCCCACTCCTGGAGTTTGGTGTTGAACAGGCTGACGTCGTCGATGACCTGTCCCTCCAGGAGGCGGTAGAACTCTTCGGAGTCGATGCGGTGAGACCGTTCGACCTTGCCGTTCAGCAGTGGTGTACGGGGCTTGATGCGGGACGTGGCCGATGCCCTGGTCGAGAACGTGCCAGCGGAACGCTGAGCCGAATTCCTGGCCGTTGTCGGTCTGGATCTACTCGATGGCGAAGGGTGGCTTGGCCAGGACGTGATCGATGAACTGGATCGCGGTCTTCTGGTCGTTGCGCGGATAGGCGCGCAGGACCCGGAGACGCGTGCAGTCGTCGATGGCGGTGTACTGGCAGTAGCGCCGCTTGCGGCCTGTCTGGCCCAGGGGCTCGATGAACTTGACGTCCACCTGCAGTTGATGGCCGGGACGCTGCTTCTCGTACCGCTTCCAGCGGGTGGAGCGTCGCTTCTTGTGTTGCGAGGCCGGCAGCCGGTTGAGACCGACCTTCTTCAAGATCCGCCAGATGCCGGACGAGCTGACCTTGACGTCGTGATACCGCTCCACGTACATCGCGATCTTGGCCGGACCGAAGTGATACTGCTGGCGAAGCCAAAGGGTCTTCTCCACGACGTCTGACTTCGTGGCATGCGGCGTGTGATGCGGCGCACTGGATCGGTCTTTCAGCCCGTCGAGGCCCTCGGCCTCGTGGCGCCGCAGCCACGTGTAGTAGCACTGACGGCTGATCCCGTCGTAGCGGCAGGTGGCGGCAACGCTCGCGCTCACTTCCTCCACATGGCGAAGCACCGACAGCCGGCGCTTCGCCCGCCTCGAGAGCTCGCGTTCAGCCATACAGGTCTCGTAGATACGAGAACCCCTGTCAACAACTTGCGTCAGCTTTATACCTAGGCCCGCCGGTCTCGCCCGTCGGGCCGGTTCAGGCGGGCAGGGCGGGCTGCCAGTCCGGGGCGGGGTCCTCGGAGAGCAGGGGGCGCAGGGCGCCGACCGCCGCGCCGATGCAGGTGTCCCGCAGCTCGGTGCGGGTGCAGGTCTCGCGCGTGAGCCAGTCCACGCACAGCACCTGGACGAACACGAGCCAGGCCTTCAGTGCCGCGGAGACCGCGGCGTGTGTGCGTGCGTCGGCGAGCGGGAGCACACCGAGCAGGCGCGAGCGCAGGGCGTCGAGTTCGTCCGTCATGATCGTCTGGATGACAGGGTCGCCCGCCAGTACCCGGTTCGCGGCCAGGACGGCGTGGCGGTTGGGGATGAAGTAGTCGAGGTGGGCGTCCAGGCCCTGGGTGAGCTGCTCGACGAGCGTGGCGCCGGGGTCGAACATGGTCGCCTCCAGCAGCCGGTCGCTCGCCTGCTGGTAGACCGCCGCGAAGAGGGCGTGCTTGCTCGGGAAGTGCTGGTAGAGCAGGGCGCGGGACACACCGGCCTGCCGGGCGACGTCCTCCATCAGCACGTCGTCGTACGGCGCGGCGGAGAAGAGCCGGGTGCCGACGGCGAGCAGCTGGGCACGGCGGTCGGCAGGGGTCAGGCGTCGGCGGGGCGGCACACACCCAGATTACTACTTGACACGCGTCTATCAAAGCGGGTTACCCTGGAGCTACTAGACACACGTCAAGTAAGTGGGGTGGAGTCATGGCCAAGGCACTCCGGGTGTTCGCATGGGTGATGGGCCTCGCCTGCACGGCGATCGGGCTGTTCCACGTGATCGGCGGCAATGCCGCGATTCCGGGCGAGGCCGACGCCGGCCCCACTCTGGACAGCCTGGGCCGGTTCTTCGGCGCGATCTTCGCCGGGTACGGGCTGGCCTGGCTGTGGGCTGCCCGGCAGGACCCCGTCCCGGCGAAGGTGGTGCGGTGGCTCGCGGCGGTGTTCCTGCTGGGCGGCGTGGGGCGGCTGCTGTCCCTGGCGGTGCACGGGTGGCCGCACTGGTTCCAGGTGGCGCTGACCGTGATCGAGCTGGTCTTCCCGCCAGTCTGGTTCTGGCTGGCGGATGCCGACGAGCGGGCGTCCCGGGAGCGGCGGACCGCGGGTGCGCCGGCCGCCAGGCCGTCCCTTCCGGATCCTGCCTGACCCGAGCCGCCCGGCACCACACCCGCCACGTTGTGGAGACACCCCGGTGCGGCTACTCCCCGCGGAGTAGCGGCACCACCTCCCGCCGCGGGACGACCATGGCGCCACCGCAGCGGCATTCTGGCTGTCGCGCACCGGGGTTCCACGCCCACACCGCCCGCCGGGGTCCCACGCCGAATCCCTTCACCGATGATCCAGGAGATGTCATGCGCACATCACCAGAAGAGTCCCACACAGCCTCACTCCGGGACGCGGCCCCGCGCCCGCGCGGCGCCGTTGCGCTGCTCACCGTCTCGCTCTCCTACGCCGCACTCACCGCCGCGTACGTCGTCACCAACCGCGCCACCCCGCAGCCCGACGCCTCCGGCCGCGACATCCTGAGCCAGTACGTACGCGACCACGGCACAGCGATCGACCTGGGCGCCTTCCTACTTCTCGTCGCCGCCGTTCTCCTGGTGCCCGTGGCCGCCACCCTGGCCCGGCTGGTGCGGCGGCGGCAGGGACAGGACCAGGGCGCCGCGGCGGCAACAGTCCTCGCCGGCGGACTGCTGGCCAGTGGCGCACTTGCCTCCAGCGCCGCGCTCACCTGGACCCTCGGCCGGCTTCCGGAAGACGCACCCGCAGCCCTGGCCCGTGCCCTGGCGGACCTGTCCTTCCTCGCCGGCGGTGTCGGATACGCCGCATCCTTCGCTCTCCTGGCGGCAGGCACCTGCCTGGCAGCCCGCGAGAGCGGGCTCCTGCCGCGCGCCTGCGCCACCACCGGGCTGGTCATCGCCGCCGCCGGACTGGCCGCGACCCTCACGCTCCTCGCCATCGACTTCGGCTACCTGCTGCCCGTCGTCCGCTTCGGTGGCACGGCATGGCTGGTGTGGGCCGCGTTCGCACTGTTCCGCGCGCGCCCGACCGCACCGCGGACGAACGCATGACCGCGGGCGAACACATGACTGCAGGCGAGCACATGACCGCGGATGAACGCATTACCGCAACCTCGCCCGTACAATCGCGCTCGGCCTGGCAGATCCCTGTCGGCGCGGCCCTTCTACTGCTCGCGTCCGCCGCCTTCCACACGGTCGTCCTCCTGCTCGCCGGCGGCCCGTGGGACGGCCCCGTCTCCTGGCGGAAGCCGATCACCTTCGGGCTGTCCTTCGGTGTCAGCGTGCTGACCGTCACCTGGATCTGCCGGCTCCTCCCGCTCGCCGCGCGCACCCGCACCCTCCTCCTGGGCGCGTTCACCGCGGCGTCCCTGCTGGAGACCGGTCTGATCACCCTGCAGGCGTGGCGCGGTGTCCCCTCGCACTTCAACACCGAGACCACCTTCGACACCTTCGTCACGCGCGCCCTCGCGGCCGGCGGCGTCACCCTCATCGCGGTCGTCGTCGCACTCACCGTCGCCGCACTGCGCCCCCACCCGAGAGCCGCCCCCAGCATGCGGCTCGCGCTCCGCGCCGGACTGGTGGCGCTCACCGGCTCGATGGCGGCTGGAGCGGTGATGATCGCCTACGGGCTGACGCTCGAGGGAGCGGGCCGCGCGGCCGAGGCCTACCAGGCAGCGGGCTTCCTGCGCCCCGCCCATGCCGTCACCATGCACGCCGTCCTGTTGCTGCCCTCCCTGGCCTGGCTTCTGAGCCGTACCCGACGACCGGAGGCGGAGCGGCTGCGCCTGATCCGCCTCACCGTCGCCGCGTACGGTGCCGTCGTCGCACTGGTAACCGCCGCGACCGCGGCCGGACTCACCTTCGCCACCCCGGCCACCACAGCCGTGGTGAGCGCGGGCGTCACGATGGCCCCCGCATGCGCGTTCCTGGCGCTCGGCGTAGCGCCGGGCGTACGTGAGAACCGCAGATCCACCAGGCCCGGCAACCGGTAACCCGCCCACGGCTCGCACCGCGCTGCTCTCGCCGACGGCCTGGACGACGACGACCGGAGGCATGACACATGACGCGGACCGCGAGCAGGAAGCACCCCGGGACCGTCGCGAGCGCGGGCAGCGCAGAGGCCCCCGCCCGCCCGGCACCCCACCCCCGGACACCGCGGACACCGCCCGCCGCTGGAAAGGTTCGGCGCATGCCCCAGCGATGACGCAAGGCGATCCTCACCCTCCATGTGACGGTGGCCGTCGGCTGGGTGGGAATCGAGATCGCCCAGCTCATCCTCGGGCTGGTCGGCCTCACCACCGACGACGCCGGAGTCGTCCGCGCAACCCGCGTCGTCATGGAGATCCTCGGGATCGAACTGATCGCCGGTATCGCCTGGACGGCCCTGCTGACCGGCCTGCTCCTCGCGACGGCGACGCAGTGGGGCCTGCTGAAGCACCAAGCTCGTCATCACCGTCGCCCTGATGCTGAACGGCCACTTCTTCCTCCAGCACTGGCTGCACGAACAGGCAGAGGTGGGCAAGGCCCCTGAATCCCTCAGCCTGCAGCTGGTGATCGTCATGAGCATCGCCCTGGGGCTGCTGGTCACGGCGACGGCACTGTCGATCTACAAGCCCTGGGGCAAGACCCGCCGCGGCCGCCGCCGCCCCGCGGCCAAGAGCACACGCCCCTGACATGCCCGCGTAGGGGCGCCACCGGCTCATCCGCCGCCGCGGCGGCCGTCCGGACCTGCCGCACCAAGCCCTGCGCCCGCTACGCGACCCGGACGCCGGCGACGAGCCGTGACAGGAAGTTGGCCGGCCCATCGGCACCGGACGCGGGCGGGCAGGTGATCGTGGACCTGGAGGGAGTACTCGTGCTCGCCGACGCCGACAAGCAGCAGGTCATGCCCGAACCGAAGCCCAGCTCCTGCGGCAAGTACTCCCCCTGGATGCCGGTATGCAGCACGAACAAGATCCCGTACAAGGCTTGCCGGTCCGGGACCCGCGGTCGCCCCGGCTTCAGCTTCGGCCCAGGTATCGGCAGCAACGGCTCGATCAATGACCACAGTTCATCCGAGACGATCCACGGACGAGACACCCTCTTCCCCACGACCAGACCAACGAGCGCCCAAGCCGACAGTCACACCACAACCGGCTTCTGTTAGGACCTCTAAGAGGGCATCTGATCAACGTTCATATGGTTGTGAACGGGATGTCCGTTTCGATTCGCCAGGTTGGTGACGATTCTCCGGTGAGCTCACGGCTCATTTTGTTAGCCATGGCCCAGTGGATCATCGTGCGGGATCTCTGAGGTAGGGCTTCGTAGTCACGTGCCAGGCGGCGGTGCTGCATCAGCCAGCCGAAGGTCCGCTCGATCACCCACCGCTTGGGCAGCGGCCGGAAGCCCTTCACGCGCGGTCGCTGCACTACCTGAACATCGATCCCGAGGCCGGCGCCGTGCTGGATCACGCTGGTCTGGTAGCCGCCGTCGGCCCACACCCTGGTCACGCTCGGATGGGCCGCTGCCAACTCGGTCAGAGCCTGCTTGCCGCCGACGGAGTCGTGGACCGAGGCGGCGGTGACGAGGACTGTCAGGACCAGTCCGAGGGTGTCGGTGATCAGGTGACGTTTGCGTCCTTTGATCTTCTTGCCGGCATCGATGCCCTGACTGGCTTCGGAGACATTGCTCGAGGTCTTCACGCTCTGCGCGTCCACCACGGCTGCGGACGGCTCGGCGCTTCGAGCGTTCGCCCGGCGGGTCCGGTCACGCAAGAGGTCATGGACCAGCTCGGTTGTTCCGTCCGCCTCCCACTTGGCGAAGTAGTCGTAGACGGTCTTGAACGGCGGGAAGTCGTGGGGCAGGTACTCCCACGGAATACCGGTGCGGTTGACGTACAGGATCGCGTTCACGATCTCTCGCAGGTCGTGCACCCGCGCTGCGGTACCGGGCCCTGATCTTGCGGCCCGCCAGGCGACGAACACCGGCTCGATCAAGGCCCAGCGGGCATCCGAGACGTCACTGCGATACGCACGCCGAGCACTCATACCCCAGGCAACGACCACCGGCGCGTGCAGTCACAAGAACATCCCAAAACACCAACTACCTAGATCAGATGCCCTCTAAGTGGGCGCGGCCTGTTCCTTTTCCGTGCTGTTGTGGATGCGGCCCGCATGGGTGGGGAGGAGTGCAACCATAGGCGACTGGTCCGCATAACAGCGCGGCGGACACGGTGCCCCATCGTCGGCTCCGGCAGGCATCAACTCCACGCGGAAAGATCGATATTCGCAGCTCAGCGCGGCCGGTCAAGATCAGATACAAATATCGTATGAACGACCTCCTGTGTCATTTCGGGTAGCCGTTACATTATTTCGGGTTAACTGTCACTATCTTCGACCGCGTTATCCGCGGTGACCGCATGCCCCACCCTATGGTCCCGGCATATTGACCTCTACCCCTACGAGGCGGTTAGTCCGGGAGGCTTGCATGAGTTCAGTTGAAGCCGTTCGCTTGGTGAGGCCGGCCGCACAAAATCGACAGACCCTAGAGCGACATCCCTGCGGATTGGTTGACTCGAGCCTGTTGCCGGTGCCGCCGTCGGATTTCGAGAAATATTCCTATGTCGACCGCCGCCTATGGGTGTTGACGGTTGCATCGCTGGCGAGTATCAGCTGCCTCGCCTTGAGCCAGTTTCGACTCTTCTCCTCGGCGCCACCGCTGCGATTCTTCTACCCGCTTATGGCATTCACTGTCCTCTACTACTCGATCTCGCTTTGGGTGAACCTGTTCAGCCGTGACTTCGATCTCTCACGCCATAAAAGGCTTGTGAGTGACTGGCGCCCCGATGTCTACCCGTCGGTCGACGTCTTCCTGCCCGTGTGCGGTGAGCCGGTCGAGATCCTGCACAACACCTGGACCCGCGTCCGTGCACTGGCAGCCCACTACCCGGGGGTCTGCGAGCCGTTCGTCCTGGATGACTCGGCCAGCCCTGAACTGCAGGCCATGGCAGCTGAGTTCGGATTCCGCTACGCCACCCGCACCAATCGGGGTTGGTTCAAGAAGGCCGGCAATCTGCACTTCGGGTTCGAGCGAACCCGCGGCACGTACATCCTTATTCTCGACGCCGATTTCGCCCCGCGCGCGGATCTGCTCCACGAACTCCTTCCGTATCTGGCGGAAGACGAGCGTCTCGCCATCGTCCAGTCCCCTCAGTACTTCCGTGTGCTGGACGCTCAGAACTGGATCGAACGGGGTGCCGGCGCCGTCCAGGAGCTCTTCTACCGGACTGTCCAAGTCTCCCGGCAGAGCAAGGACGGGGCGATCTGCGTCGGAAGCTGCGCCGTCTATCGGCGGGCGGCGCTGCATGAAAACGGCGGCACTACGCTCATCGAACACTCGGAGGATGTCCACACGGGCTTCGATCTGCGGAGTCTCGGGTGGGGCCTGCGCTACGTGCCGATCGCGCTGTCGACAGGTGTGTGCCCCGACGATGCGGAAGCCTTCTTCCATCAGCAATACCGCTGGTGCGCCGGCTCGATGAGCCTGCTGTGCAGCTCCAAGTTCTGGCGGGCGAGGATGCGGACCTCAAGCAGGCTTTGCTACCTGTCGGGCTTCCTCTACTACATCCACACGGCCCTGTTCACATTCGTCGCTCCCCTCATCCCGATTATGCTCCTGCTGGCGTTCCCGGAGAAACCCACCGCGGAGACGCTGTGGCTGGTCTTGCCCAGCGTCTTGTACACGACCACTGTTTTTCCTCTGTGGCACAAGGTTCCCTACCGCCTCGAGGCCTGGGCCGCGCGGATGATGTACGGCTGGGCGCACATCTTTGCGATCTGGGACATCCTGCGTGGGCGGCGTGTGGGCTGGCAGGCAACCGGTTCTTGCGGCGCGAAGCGCAGCGGCACCAAGCGGCATCGGCTCGGCATGTGGTCGTGGGGCGGCGGGACTGCGCTGGTGTGGGTAGGTGCCGCCGCATGGCGCACACTCACCCTCGATCCCGTCGACTTCGTCCTTCTCCTCTCCTCCGGACTCTTCTACGCTGCGGTCGTCGCGAGAGCCCTGCTGCAGCCTCGTGCGATGGGAACCCCATGATGCGCGTGACACGTGCTCTTGCCGTCATTGCGCTGTTGTCTCTCACAGCCTCGGTGCCCGCAGCGTCCGCCTGCGCCCCGGCCTCAGCAGGCCGTCAAGTCGGTGCTGTGGCGGGTCCCGAGGCCTCGCCCTACGACGTACGCCCGCTGTTGCACCCGTCCAAGAAGTTCTTCGGAGTGTCCCGGCCCAAAGCCCCACATTCCATGGAGCCGGTGCTCGACTGGGCTCGGAAGGTCGGCAAACAGCCAAACTTGATCGTCTATTACGCGGGCTGGGGCGACGGTTTCGATGCCTCGGGTACGCGCAACGCCTGGAATTCGGGGGCCATGACAGTCGTCTCCTGGGAGCCGCGCGGCACGACGCCCACCCGCATTGCCGACGGTGCGTCCGACAGCTATCTCCGAGATTACGCGAAGGCGGTCCGGAGACTGAACATCCCGGTCGCAATCAGCTTCGCGGACGAGATGAACGGCGACTGGGAGCAGTGGGGGACCACCGGGACCACGCCACAGGCGTACGTCAGGGCCTGGCGCCACATCCACGATGTCTTCGAGGCTGTCGGGGCCACCAACGTGATCTGGACCTGGTCACCGAACATCGTTCAACCCGGAACGGACAAGGATTTGAGCCCCTTTTACCCCGGTGACGAATATGTCGACTGGGTCGGTCTGATCGGCTACTTCACCGACTGGGACCCTCACTCCTTCGACGGCTTGTTCGGAGCGACCCTGACGGAGATTGCACGCTTCAGCCGAAAGCCGCAGCTCCTCCTGGAGACCGCCGCCATGCCTGGCCGACACCGCACGCAAGACGTGCGTGCCCTGTTCCAGGGGGTCACCGCCTCCCCCGACCTCGTCGGGTTCGCATGGTTCGACTACAAGGCGCGCGCCGACTGGCGGCTGGAAGCGAGCCCGGAGAGCGCCGCAGAGTTCCGGCGTTTGGGTGCCGACGACCTCTACGGCTTCGATGTGCGGAGGGTCCGATGACACCCACGCAGCACGGTTCCCAGACCCTCGCTCCCCTCCCCGCTCAGGTCGGCGACCGCCACGCGCCGGCTGACCACCTGCCGAAGGCACCCACGGTCGCATGGAGCTCGGCCGGATGCCGACGGCGCACCTGGGTCAGCCGGACCGTCCTACTGACGATCCTGGCCTTCCAGGCGACGCTGTCACTGAGACTGTCGAACACAGCGTTTCAGGACGAGGCTCTCTACCTGACAGCAGGTCATGCCGAACTGAGCCACCTGCTCCACGGGACAGCGGTACAGAGCGGCTACGCCGCGTACTTCTCCGGCTCGCCACGTCTGTACCCGGTACTCGCTGCCGTGGTGGACAGCCAATTCGGGCTGTCCGGCGCACGAATGCTCAGCCTGTTCTTCATGCTGGGCACCACTGCGCTGCTGTACTCGTTCACCCGGCGGCTCTTCACCGAGCGCGCAGGGCTGGCCGCCGCAGGTCTGTTCTCCGTGGTGCAGTCGACCATCGTCATGGGGCACTTCGCCACCTACGATGCGCCCGCCGTGTTCCTCCTGGCATCGGCCACCTGGATCGTCGTGCGCACCGCTGGGATGCCCGCTCCGCGTGTACTCCTCGCCGCACCCGTCGCCGTCCTGGCTGTCGGTGTGAAGTACGCGGCCGGCCTCTACCTGCCCACCATCGTCGCACTGGCTCTGCTCACCGCGCTGCCGCATCGGCGCGGCAGCGCGTTCGTTCGGTCTTTGCTGCTCGGCCTCGGTATGAGTGCCCTCCTTGTGCTCGGCATGTACGGCACCGATCTGTCGGCCGGCGTGCGTCAGACCACGACCAGCCGCGAACATGGTTCCGACAGTGCCGTGTTCCTGCTTGAGCAGTCGATCGCGTGGGGCGGACTGCTGTTCCTCGCAGCAGTCGCGGGCGCGGTCTCGTATGCCCGGCGCCATCGCTTGCACGAGTCACCGCTCGCTCCGGGGTTCAGCGGTCCGGGACGCGTACAGCGGTCGTTGCTCGGTGCGCTGATGTGCGCCACTGCGCTGCTCGCGCCCGCTTATCAGATGCATCTCGGGACGGTCGTGGCGCTGTTCAAGCACGTCGGCTTCGGCCTCCTCTTTGCTGCCCCGATGGCAGGTGTGGGCCTGACGCGACTGGTGGGCGCACACTTTCGACACACCCACCTTGGTATTGCTCTGTGGTCGGCAACGCTGTGCATCGGTATGCCGCAGGCAGACTGGCGCTTTACAAGCTGGCCCGACTCCTTGACGCTGATCCGAACGATCTCCTCCCACGTGGACCGCAAGGGCCACTACCTCAGCTCAACGCCCGAGGTGCCCGTCTACTACCTGCGTGACAAGACGACTCACCGCCAGTGGCAGAGCGTCTTCGGTATGGAGTACAGGGACGGGCACGGCGCCCGCCACACCGGCGCTGACGCCTACCGGGAGGCGGTGCGAAACGGCGACTTCGACCTGGTCGTCCTCGACGGGTTCACCAACCCACGGGTGAACGGCGTCATCACGGACGCACTGAAAGGGAATCCGCACTACCGTCTTCTCGCCGTCCTGCCCTTCCATAGCGCCAGTAACGACGTCCGGGACCACCTGATGCGAAGCGCGCCCTCCGTTGAGCACACCGGCCGCTACCGGGTCTGGTTGAAGCGATGAGCCACTTGCCCTGGCACTGAAAGGCCGGGTTCGGCGGCAGCACTCCCGACCCGTAACAGTGAACGCAACGGCACAACTGACGAAGGTCGTGGCCGACGCGGACTTCATCACGGTGCCGACCGTAACCGCCACGGGATTTGCGCCCCCTCGGGACCGTGATGAAGGACCGGGTTGGTCGCTGTATTGATCACCGCTGGCTGTGGAGGTCTGAGCGGGAGCCGGTTCGCGGTGTGTTGGGGAGTCGCTTCGCGCGTCTCGGCATGATCGCGCGCAGCGCTTGCCCCGCACCGTCTCAAAAGGGGCTCCGGCAAGGCGAACCGGCCGACCATGCCCTCGGGCGATCCCGAAGTGGGCTGACAGAGAAGATCCACCTCGCCGCCGACGGCCGCTGCATGCCTCCGGCTTTCGTCGTCACGCCCGGCCAAGCCGGGGACGCCCCCGCATTCCAGCACGTCATGGCGGGGACCGGGGTGGTACGCCCCCAAGGCCGCCACCGGACCCGACCCGCGATGGTGCCGCCGACAAGACATCCCACGCGGATAAGCGTCAAGCCGCCGCTGCCTTCGGGCCTGCTGAGGCCTGTGGGAAGGCGATTTCTTCGTCGTAGGGGTGCCCGTTCTGGAGGCAGTGGAACAGCATGCCCATGAAGCGGTTGAAGAGGTTCCGCTGTGCCGCGACGTGACGGTCGCCGGCTGCTCGTCGGCGGTCGTGGTGGGCTCTGGCGCCTGGCGACCTGGTGAGAGCACCGAATGCCCAGACGTAGCCGACGGCGGCCAGTCTCTGGTTCTCGACCTTCCGGCTCATGACCTTGCAGCTCTTGCCGCTGGCCCTGGTGACGGGGGCACTTCCCGCGTAGGCCTTGAGGGATCCGGCGGTGGCGAAGCGGGTGCGGTCGTCGCCGATCTCCGCCAGGACCCGGGCGCCGGTCAGTGCGGCGAGACCCGGAAAGCTGCGGATGACCGGCGCATCCGGATGTTCCTCGAAGGCCTGCGTGACGGCTTCTTCGAGCTGGTCGGCGTTGTCGCAGGCGGTGTCCAGCTGCCTGAGCAGAGCGGAAGTCTGATGTCCGAGAGCCGCCTCGACCTGCGGGAGCTGGTGGAGGTAGTCGCGGCTAAAGACCTCGTGGAGCCGTTCGGCTTCGCCCTGGATGCCGCGGACGCGGCCGGCCTGCTTGAGCAAAGACTGCAGACGCCTCCGGATCAGCTTCGCGGCCTTGGCGGGGGTCGGTGCCGTGGCCAGGCCACGCCCCAGAAAAGGCCTGAAACGGCACTCAACAGACTTCGCTGCGGTGTCGAGGTCCAGCCCGAACCGCAGGATCACTGCGTCCCGCTGCCTCTCGCTCAGGTGCTCGATCGCCTGGGCGAACTGGAGCCGGCCGTGCACCGCCGCGAAGTCGTCCCGGCCGTCGACGACCGCCGCGAACGCGGAAAGATCGGTCGGCAGGGCCTGCCTGTCGCAGCTTGCGCCGCTGGTCGCTGATACGGCTCTTGAGGATGCTCCACGCGTAGCCAGGCAGGTTCTCCATGCCGAGCATGCGCTGCCAGTTGTTCATGATCTCATCGAAGGTTTTGTCGGCGGCGTCTTCCGCATCGGCGTCAGATCCCAGCTGCTTGTAGGCGAAATACAGGTACGGCTTGTACCGGTCGTCGTGGAACCCCCAGAACGACCTCTCATCGGCAGTGCTCCAGCCGGCCAGGGCGGGATGCTGAGCCGAGGCGCTGGATGGGGGCTCCGGGTCTGCGGAGTCCTCCGGCTCTTCATAGGTCACTGCTCCACCTCGAGGTGGAAGTCGTCTGGCGCCGCGGCGGGTGCCGGGCGGCACCCGTCATACCGGCGATACCGACCCGAACGCCCGCGGCGAGCAGTCGCCGGCAGCAGCGGACCGTGTCGGGTCCGAACACCCGGACGACCAGTGCCGTCTGGAGGACCATCGCTACAGCAGAAAGCCGCACGTGTCCCACCCCTTCGTCGATGGAAGACGCCATACCCCTCCCCCACGGCGTCAGAGGCGCCCGCCTCCACTCATATAGCGATCCGCAGGGCCCCATTCGTGCACGACAAAAACGATCAATTCCGAAACGGCATACGGAAGAAAAACGGCCCGAACCAGGCAGCGAAGCCGCGCTCTCGAAGCGGCGGCCGCCGCAGCGGGCGCAGGCGGCTGCCGATGCCGGGCTGCCGGAAGCATATGGGGACGTCCGCCGCGTCGGGGTATGGCTGGCCAATCAGAAGCAGCGCCGCGACCGGCTCGACCAGGCGCAGCGTGCCGCTCTGGCCGAGCTGGGCGTGGACTGGGCCGGCTAGCGCGCTCCGCTTGGGATCGACCGCTTGGAGGAGGCGGTCGATCCCGGGTGGCGTGGTGGCTCGGCTATCGCAGGAGCACGTCGGAAACGGACAGGAAGAACTCGCCAGTCATGCCGCCGTTCTCACCATTCGGGGTGTCCGGTCCTCCGTGGCCGCCCCAGATGTCCACGATCGCCGCCCGCCCGGTCCGGCTCCGCGGGAAGGACGCGAACTCCCAAGCGGTGGATTCCTCTTCCCCGGGCGCACCGTGCACCTCGACGAGGAACGGGATCGGCTCCAGGTCCTGCCAGCTCAGGCCGTCGGCGGGAATCCAATCGGCGCGGGTGATGAACCACCGGTGGGACCAGCTCTCACCCTGGTGATACGCCATGTAGTCGTAGGTGAAGGTCTGGGTGGGGGACGAGGTGTCCAGCTCCGTCACGGGCCAGTCCCCGAGGGTGTCGTCCGGGGCCAGATCCAGACCGCGGAACGCCGGGTTCCCTGCGGAGGCAAGGGTGCTGCCCTCGAAGAACTTGCGGTACTCGAGGTACTTCTGCGCGTCGTTCCACGGATAGTCGGCGAGCATCCTGTCGGCCCCCGGCACCACTTCGTGCCAGTCGGTGCTGGTGTTGACGCGGCGTGCCTCGGCGCAGATCGGTGAGGGGTCCAGCTCGCGGATCGCGGCGCCGGCCCGGCTGCGCGGATGGTTGGCCGTGCCGTGCCGCGGATCCAGGACGGCCCCGGGCGCCTTCTCGGCTTTCTCGCGGGGCAGGCGCACCGCCCACTTCTCCAGGCCGGCCCGCTCCGAGCCGATGGCGACCACGTTGGTGAACGGCGTGAACTCGCCGTCCACCTTGGCGCGGATCTTGACGTGGAGCTGTCCTGTCGGCTCCTGGTCCCCCAGGTCGACCCAGTGGGAGTTGGACTGCATCCAATTCCATGAAGACCAGTGGAGGAAGACCGTCTGCCGCAGCTCGTCGTTGAGCCATACCTCGTACAGGTGCGGGTAGGGCGCGTTGCCCTCGTTCCAGTCCGCCGGTGGGGGCCAGGCCTCGTGATCGGGGGCGTTGTCCCCGATCTGCCAGCGCAGGCTGATCCCGTACATCGTGTACTTGCCGTCATCGCGGTACCTGATGTCCGCGCGAAGGTCGGACGGAGCAGTGGTCCGGGCCTTGCTCACGGTGTCTCCTTCTCCTCGATCAAATCCATCCCTGAGGCCGTCACCGCGGAGCAGCACACACAACCGACAGTTACAAGCCGTGACAGAAAGTCACTGTAGATCATCCGGGTCCACCCGGACAGAAGGATCACCGCCACCCCAAACCGGATATCCAACCCCATCGGGCGCTGTTCCAGACCTCTGGAACAGCCGCTCCCGTCCGGAGCCGGACGCCCTGTCAGCGCCCGCGCCCCGCTCCCCTGGTGGGCGCGGCCTGCTGCCGGTGGGCGGGGACGGCGGCTTCGGCCGGGGCTGGCCGACCGGGGGCCACGGTGGGGGTGGTGCAGCGGGAGCGGGCCGCCATCGGGGAGACCCACAGCCGGGAGGCGGACGCGGGCGACGCGGAAAGCGGCGTGGTCAGGGCGTGGAGGGTCGCGTCCACGAGGCGGCCCACCAGGGCCGTGCCGGTGGCCTGCTTCCAGGAGGTGTCGGCCGTCAGGCGGTTCAGGTGCTGGGCGACGGTGTGTGTGCTGTCGCTCTCGCGGATGTTCTGCATGCGGGCGGCCAGCAGGGGCCACTGACGTGAGCCGACCAGGAGGCCCGATTCCTGCTCCGGGAGGATGTCCCGGACCATCGACACCATCTGCGAGTGCGCTGCCGGGTGCACCCTCAGCTGCTCCAGGGCACGGGCCCGGTCACCGAGGTCGAGATCACGGGGGACGTCCAGGCCCTCGGTCAGGGGGCCCCAGGAACGCTTCGCGTCCGTACTCGCGGGCACAGCCCACGGATCAGCGGCCTCCCGCACCCGCGGCGCAGCAGCGCGAGCGGCGGGCGCGGGCGCAGCGGCCGGAGCGGCCGGAGCGGGGACTCGGCGGGCAGGCGCGGCCCACGGGTCACCGGCCGCACCCATGCGCTCGGCCAGCATGTCCCTCCCCGGTGCCGCGGCACCGGCCGCCAGAGCGGGAGCGGCGACGGCAATCGCCGCCGGGGCTGTCGAGGCCGGGCGGGAGCGGGTGCGGCAACGGCAGTCGAGGCCGGGGCGGGTACGGCGGCCGGAGCGGGCGCGGGGGCTGGCGCGGGCGCGGGGGCTGGCAAGGGCAGCGACCGCGGCTCGCATCGTGATCATCATGAGCCGGTTGTATCCGTTGCAACTCGGCCAGGAACAGCCCCGCAGGCGCCAGTTCACTCGCCCGGGGCGCACGGTTCACCGGTGAAACGCCACTGCACACCCACAGGCAGCCCGAGGGGCGAAGCAAACCCCCCGGCCGTGGAATCCCGCAGCTCACGCGCCGAAGGCGCGCCGCGGTCGGTGAGGAGCGCCTCCTGCGCCCCCTCAACCGGTGGTTTCAACGTGTAAGGACCACGGAGGTTGTAGCGGCGCCCCTAGCTTCCGGTGTGTCGGCGGCCCGGGAGGCCGCCGGCACACACCACAGAGGGGAAAGACTGCACATGACCATGAGCAAGAGGACCCGCGCAGCCGTATGGACCAGCGTCGCCCTCGGACTCCTTGCCGGCGGAACCTGGGCGGGGACAGCGGTGGCCGTACCCCCGGGCTCCGCGAAGGTGACCGCCCCCTACGCGCAGGCCGCGGCCGTGGTCAACGCCAACGGCAGCGTCAACCGGTCCAAGGGCATCGAGGCCGTCACCAAGCCCGCGACGGGGCACTACTGCGTCGAGCTGGAGGACAAGGACCTCGACATCCGCAAGCTCGTCCCGACCGCCACCCTGCAGTACATCAGCTTCGAGTACGACGTCCGGATCTCGATGTGGCCGCACCCCTCGTGCGGGACCCGCACCGACACCTTCCTCGTCATCACCGGAAAGCCCGGCGTCTACGAAGACGCCTCCTTCTCCATCGTCGTCCCCTAACCCCCTCCACGGACCGCAGGCCGGCACGACAGGTTCCCTGCACAGTGCCGGCCCGCGGCCCGTCGCCCGTGCCACAGCTGAGGTCGGGGCTGAGAGGTCGTTTTCGTCCGATGTTTCATCCCGGGATGGTCTGTTTGGTGGGCTTCTTCGGGTCGCGCCAGGAGATGGTGTTCTCGCTGGTGATACGGCGGGCCATGAGGTCGGCCATAGCAACGTGGATCACGGCTTCGGAGCGGGCGGGCAGGGTCTCGTAGTCGCGGGCCAGGCGGCGGTGGAGCATGAGCCAGCCGTAGGTCCGCTCGACCGCCCACCGTTTCGGGATCGGGGTGAAGCCCCTGGTCCCAGGCTTGCGGGCGGTGATTTCCATGTCGATACCGAGGGCGGCTGCGTGCTCGACGAGGTGCTGGCGATAGCCGCCGTCGACCCAGACCTTGCGGACGCGGGGATGTTCGGCGGCGACCTGGTCCAGGAGCCGGGTGCCGGCGACCGAGTCCTGCACGCTCGCCGCGGTGACCAGCACCGCGAGGAGAAGGCCGAGTGTGTCGGTGACGATACTCCGCTTGCGGCCGACGATCTTCTTGCCGGCGTCGATGCCCTGGCCGGAGGCATGAACGCTGGTGGAGGTCTTGACACTCTGGGCGTCGATCACGCAGGCCGAAGGCTCGGCATCGCGTCCCTCCTTCTCCCGCAGGAGCTGCCTGAGCAGGCCGTTGAGCTGGGCGAACACGCCCTCGTCGGCCCATTTGGCGAAGTACCCGTAGACCGTGTTCCAGTGCGGGAAGTCATGCGGCAGGTAGCGCCACTGAACTCCGGTCCGGTCCACGTACAAGATCGCGTCCATAATGTCGCGCAGGTCGTGCTCAGGCGGCCGACCGATATCCAGGGCCCTGCCGCGGCGCTCGAGACGCCAGGCCGAGAGCACCGGCTCGATCAACTCCCAGCGGGCATCGGACAGATCACTCGGATATGGACGTCGCGTCGACATGCTTCTGGCGTATCGCCGCGGACCGAGTGCGCCCAGGCGTATGGCAATGACGGCGGAAGCACACAGCCTTGAAGGCCAGGCATCCTGGGATGAGACAGGCGCAAGCCACATCCCGCCCCACCCGTCACCCCACCCGACCCACAGGCCCAAGCCACACCTGCCACCTCTTCCGCACCGCCATCGCACGCCCCGAGAATCAGCTCGTATATGGGCAGTACAGACGAAAACGACCTCTGACAACCTGTTTCCGAACCCGTGGGCCGGGTGGCGGTACGGGGGTGTCCAGGCGGGCCTCACAAGCCGTTCGCCACTAGCTTGGGTGCATGCGAGCAAGCGTGGGAGACCGACTGCTGGTCCATGGCAGGACAGTTGGACAGCACGATCGGTCAGCAGAGATCGTCGAAGTGCTTGGCCCGGAGGGCACGCCTCCCTATCGGGTCCGTTTCGAGGACGGGCACGAGACCCTCATGTCACCGGGCCCCGACACCGTCGTAAGGCACATTGAGGAGGAGTAGGCACCCAGATTCCTGGGCCGGCCGGAAGGGCTCTGGGGTGTCCTGGTGGTCACGGGGATGCCCCTGGACCGGACTGCTGGCGTAGTGACTCCAACAGTGCCCGAAGTCCCACCAGTCGCCGGAGTTCCGTTCGCGTAGCGGTTACTGTGACGCTTACCCGAACGCCGAGCATTTCGCTGCACACTGCCGGCAGGATCCTGACCTGCGTCTTTGGGTTCAGAAACACGTTCTGAACTCCAGCCGCCAGCCCCGCCCGTCCCGCAGCCGCTCAGCCGGCGGCCGCGGCCGGCCCCTGACCGAACCTCGGAACGTCCTCCACCGTCACGTCCAGGCGCAGCCGCTGAAAGCGCAGCGGGGGGCGGTAGATGCCGCCGTGGTCGATCGCCCGGTCGGCGCTGACCTCGGCGACCAGGGCGGGGTGGACGAGGGTGGTGTCGAGGACGTCGCGGCTCCCCCCACCTCGCCGAGAACTTCACCCCCGTCCACGGGTGCCCGGGTGCGGCCGGGGTGAGGTGCTCGGCAACCTGCCGGGCGGCGTCCGGGCGCAGCGGTACGGTGCGGCCGACAGCGCGCAGCCGGCCGTCGTGGTCGTGGCGGCCGAGGACGAGGAGCTGCGGGCGGGTCAGGGTGCCGGTGATCGCGCCGACGATCGCTTCGGTGGTGTCGCGTCTTCTGATCTTGGTCCTTAGACCGTGTCCTATGTGGTGAGGCGGAGGAGGCGTTTGTAGCAGCAGAGGGCTGCGGCGAGGCCGAGAAAGGCCAGGTAGTTGCGGGGGTGGCGCTCGTAGCGGTGGTTGAGTCGGCGGTAGCCGGTCAGCCATGACATGGTCCGCTCGATCACCCACCGGCGCCACCACCTTCGCCAGCTTCGCCACCACCGCGGCGGCGATCTTCTCCCCGGCAACGGTGGTGTGCTGGGCCTCGGCGGCCTCGAGCGCGGTGGCCGCGACGGCTTTGTAGTTGCGGACCTTGCGGTTCTTCAGCCACGTTGCAAGCCTGTTGTTGCCGATCCGACGAAGTGCGGCCGGGGTCTGATAGCTGGTGAGGAGTATCAACGCGGCCTTGGAGGTCTTGTAGTCGAAGGCCCGCTCCAGGGCTGGGAAGTACTCGGCCGCCTTCAAGGAACCCGCCGGAACTCCACTCTCCAGCCCGCCGGCACCCGCTCCGCCGACCTCAAAGCGCTCGGCTACACCAGCCCCGGTTCTCCAGACAGTGTGGTGTCTCACGAGACGCCTCCGTCGGCAGAACAACCGCTGGCGTGGGCATGAAGCACCGCCGCAGCCCGGGAAGGTCCGCGGACACCCTGCAGCAACAGATCGGTCCCAGCGGGCCAAGGCATGCCGATGGCGGAGTCGGCGTGTGCGGCCGATGAGGTCCTGCTCGGTCTCGGGACAGGGCGCACCGTAGGGAGCGCAAGCAGTACCGGGCCGACCGGCAGAGGCCGTCACGGGCACGGGGCTGCGCTGGCGAGCGCATGTGCCGCACGGCGCGTGCCTGTCGGCGTGCTGTCGGCGTGCTGTCGAGGGGAGGTCGGCGTCCTGTCGATCCCTGTCGGAGCCGTGTCGGCGGTTGCTGACACCTTTCGAAGCGTCAAGGCCGGGCGGCTGCCCGGCGGTGCTTCGGAAGGGGATGTCTCATGTACGACGTGGTGATCGTGGGCGCGGGCCCGGTCGGTCTCTTCCTCGCCTGCGAACTCGGCCTCGCGGGCTGCTCCGTACTGGTGCGGGAGAAGGAGCCGGAGCCGGACTCGCGGTGGCGGGCGCAGCCGTTCGAGAGGCGCGGCCTGTTCGGCTTCTCGACCGGAGCCTTCTACCGGCGCGGTCTGCTGGACGCGTTGCGGGAGACCTCTGCCGACATGGCGGGACACGGGGCCCCGGCGGTGGCCGCGGCCGACGGGACGTCACGCCCGCTCGCCGTGGGCCACTTCGCAGGCGTGATGCTCGATCCGGCCAAGGTCGACCTGGCCGCTCTGCCGTACCGATTGCCTAGCCCGGCCCCCGACACTCTGATGATCAGGCTTCCGGAGGTCGAGTCACTGCTGGCCGAGCGGGCGGTCAAGCTCGGCGTCGAGATTCGGCGGGGCGCCCCGGTGGACGCGGTCGTCCAGCACGACGAGCACGTGGTCGTCTCCGCGGGCGCGGACGCTGTCGAGGCGCGCTGGGTCGTCGGCTGCGACGGAGGGCGCAGTGCCGTGCGGCGTCTCGCCGGATTCGAATTCACCGGCACCGAGCCGGAGTTCACCGGATACACGATGGTCGCCACGCTCGCCGACCCGGAGAAGCTGCGCCCCGGGATCAACGCGACGCCGACCGGCATGTACCTCCGCTTGGGTGTCGACGGAACCCTCGGGATGATGGACTTCGACGGCGGCGCGTTCGACCGCTCGCGGCAGCCGACCCGCGATCACCTCCAGGCGGTGCTGCGCCGTGTGTCGGGCACCGACGTGACCCTGACCGACGTCCGGCGGGTCTCCACCTTCACCGACCGGGCCAAGCAGACAACGACGTACCGGGAGGGCCGGATACTCCTCGCGGGCGACGCGGCACACATCCACTCGCCCCTCGGCGGGCAGGGCCTGAACACCGGTATCGGCGACGCCGTGAACCTGGGCTGGAAGCTCGCGGCCACCGTACGGGGGCACGCGCCGGACGGCCTCCTCGACACGTACGACGAGGAACGCCGCCCCGTCGGCGCGCAGGTGCTCGACTGGTCGCGGGCGCAGGTGGCGGTCATGCGGCCAAACCGCGGCACGTGGGCGACCCGCGGTGTGGTCCGCGACCTGCTCGGGACGCGGGACGGGACGACGTACGTCTTCGAGAAGATGTCGGGATCGTCGATGCGCTACGACCTCGGCGGCGCGCATCCGCTGGTGGGCCGCAACGCGCCCGACTTCCTGCTGGAAGACGGAGCCTCGCTGGGTGAGTTGATGCGGGACGGACTGGGCGTCGTCCTCGACTTCACTGCCGAGCGCCGCTTGGCGGGACCGGCGTCGGCCTGGCGGGACAGGGTGCGGTACGCGGCCGGAACCCCGGTCGACGGTCTCGGACTGGAGGCCGTACTGATCCGTCCTGACGGCACCGTGGCATGGGCGGAGGGCGACGACGCCGCTGATGCCGGATTCGAGGAGGCGGCCTCCCGCTGGTTCGGCCGCCCGACGGCCTGACGGGACCGGATTTCCGGCGGCCCTCCATCCTCCTGACCGGCGGCTGCGCACCGACCGTGCGGGCCGTACACCTCACGCGAGGTGTACGGCCCGCACGTGCTCGTACCTGGTGGCCTCGGTACCGGCCGCGGGCGTGCAGGGCGGGTCCTCATGGTGGTCGATGCCGGGGCCAGGCCGACCTCAAAGCGGTCCGTGATCGGGGCGGCAACGGCACTCTGCCGGGGAGGCCCGGGAGCCCTTCCACTGGCTGAGCGGGCGGCTGGGTACCGGGCAGAGGCACCCTGTCCGGGCTGCTCGGCTCGGTCCTGGTCGGCAAACCGGACGGCAAGGGGAAGCTGCGCTACCTCGGCAGCGTCAGCACCGGCTGGACGGCACAGGGACGCCGCCGACCTCGCCCGTCTTCTGGCCGTGGCCACCGTCACGAACTACCCCTTCACCGTCGGCCCGCCCGTGCCCGGTGCCCGGCGGGTGCGGCCGCACCTGGTGGGTGAAGTCCGCTACGCCAGCCGCACCCGCGCCGGACTCCTGCGCCCCCTCCTGACACCGGCTGCGCACCGACCTGGCACCCGGCGACACGTAGCGAGCAGCCCCTCTCCGAGACAGGCACCCCCTACGAGCACGGGGAATGAGGCACACACGAAGTGTCTGGAGAACCCTGGAAGCGCCGGATGACCGCCATGAACGAACGCCGCATCCTCCACGCCCACTTCCATATGCCTCACGACGCCCACCCGGACCTGTATGAGCAGCTCCTCGCCCTCGCCGAAGGCATCACCCCGCGCGTGCAGGCCATCCCACCGGACGCCGCGCATCTCGACATCACCGGCGCGCTCCGCTACTGGGGCCGCAGCCCGGAGCAGCTGGCCGCTCTCCTGCGGCTGCGCACCATGGCCCTGCACGGCGTGCAGACCACCTGCGCGATCGCCCCCAACCGAAACCGACGGGTTCGCCAAATCTCGGAGGACTCTGCACGAGAACCCGGAGGTACCTCCGTCCTATCTCGTCGAGTCCGGCTTGGGTTCGACGAAGCAGAGACCAGATACCCTCCACCGGATTGAGATCAGGGGCATAGGGCGGGAGGTGGATGACAGTGATCCAGTCGTGTTCCTCGATGAAGTTACGGAGCTGGGCAACGCGATGGGTGTTTAGGTTGTCCCATACCAGCACCAGCGGGGCACCGAGCTGCTGGTGGGCCGCGACCAGCAGGTCCCGAAAATCCGTCTAGGCGAAACTGCGGCGCCCGGCCTTGGTCACACCGCCGTGCGGGTCGTGAAAGAGAGGCCGGTAAATCAGGCGGGACCGCTCGCCGGGCCGGTAGCAGCACAAGGCAGCCACCGAGATCCGTCCCCGGGAACGTCCCCTGACCCGGACCACAGGTGTGTGGCGCGTTTGGCCCACGTGCGGGTAGTGGGCGGCGTCATCGAGAAGCCGGCCTCGTCTTCGAAGACGATCCAGGCGCCGGACGCCGCCGCGGTGTTTCCACCTGCGGCCAGGTCTCCTTCACCCAGCCGACCACCGCGCCCTCGTCGCGTTCCAGAGCACGTCGGGCGGGGACCTGGTGGCTCCAGCCGTGCCGGTGGAGCATCTGCGCGATGGCCGAGAGGGACATGGTCTTGTGGAACCGACGGCCGATCAGCGTCCTGATTCTCGACAGCGTCCAGGTCTGGCCGGACCATCCGTGAGCCACTGGCGCCTTGGCCAGCTCGGCTTCAAGCACTGCGACCAGGGCCTCGCTCAGCTTTGGCCGGCCGGCTCCGCTGGTCACGGGGAGCCAGCTTCGGCGGTCACGGGAGCGAAGGCCGCGAGGAGGAGTACCCGCCTCCGCAGACCTGCCTGCGTCCTATCGTCGCCCCGCCCAGGAAGGGGAAGCCGCTGGGCGGGGCGATGGCGTTCAGCGAGCAACAGCGCCCCGCGGTGTGTGGGAGGCGCCGCGGGACGCACACCCCCTCGCAGCACTATCTGAAGCCACCACCGGAGCGAGCTACGGAGTGATACAGGTGATGAAAACGTCGTAGAAGTCGATGGTCGCGGCGTCGTCGCTGACGTGACCGTTGTTCCTAACGACGATGTCGAGGAAGTGCTCCGTCGCAGGTGAAGAAACGGCGCTCTGACTCCGCGTGGCCATCTGTATCACCTCGGCAAACACGGCCCTTCCCGAGCCTGAGCCTGCCTGGACAGTGGCCGTGATCGCGGCGCCGCCGAAACGATCATCCGGGCCTACCATGAAAAAGTGGGTCCCGTCGGGCGGGATGGACTGATGTCCTGGGCGGACCGAAAAGCATGTGACGTTGGCCATGATCGTTCTCCGTCCTGTGGTCGGAATCTGCTCGCTGACCTGGAGCCACGCGGGCGCCACGCCCAGCTCCAGGATCGGGTCATAGCCAGGAAGGTGCCACTCGACGTAGTGGTTGCTGCTCACGCTCACGGTCCGCCGCCGCCTCGCTGCCCTGTCGGTTCCCAAGGTCGTAGCTCTACGGGGCGATGGGGCCGTTCTTCTTCTCCGGGTGTGCGGACAGGACGTAGCGGGTGGCGGCGAGGTTGGAAAGGCCGAAGAGCTCCATGAGGCGGACGGGGTCAGCGCTGTGTCGGGCTTCGTCGTAGATCCGGTCCACGCGCAGGGCGCCGGCCCGCAAGCCGAGCCGTTCGAAGGTCTTCTGGACCACGCCAGCGCTGATGGGCGGGCCGGAGTCATCGACAGCGGTGTTGCGGGTGACGAAGAAGTGGGGGTTGGAGCTGTCGGGCCAGCGCCGGTGGCGTTGCAGTTCCCATGCCGTGGCGAGTCGCAGGGTGAAGGCATCGAGGTAGACGAGGTGGTCCATGCGCCCTGGCCGTCGCAATCGCAGGCGGCCCTTGCTCCGGTCGAGGTCGGTCCGCAGGAGGCGGACGAGTTGTCCGGGGAGGAGGGCGTAGACGGCGACGAGGGCGGCCATGAGCCGGTCGCGGGGGTCGTCGACTTTGTCGAGGAGTCCGGCGAGGCGGTCGGAGGGCAGCGCGGCGGGCAAAGGCCGGCTGACGGTGAGGGAGACGCCGCGGGCGGGGTCGCGGAAGATGAGGCGTTCGCGTTTGAGGGCCCTGAACAGGGAGCGCAGTGAGGTGTGCAGGCGGCGGGCCTGGTCTCCGGTGAGCGGGTCGAGGGCGGCCTCGATGTGTTTCTTGGTGATCTGGCGGGGGTCAGTGAGGCCGTCAGCCGTCCATGCTTCGAGGGTGGGCAGGACGGCGACCACGTAGTTCTCGACCGTCTTGGGGCTGCGGGGCCGGCTGGACGTGCTGCCCTGACCGAGGAGCACGTCGATGAACGCGTGCAGCGCGGCGGCGAAGGCCGGGTGGCTGACCGTGGAGGCGTGTTGCCGGGCGCGTGCGATGCAGGGATCGCTGGGCTGTTGGGCTTCGAGCAGGCCGCGCAGGCGGAGGTAGTTGACGACGCGGGGGCCGTGGAGGGTGGTGCGCATGGAGGCCAGGGCCCGGATGTCCGTCTCCTGGATGGGGACCTCGGCGCCGAGGTGTCCAGTGACGATGCGCAGGGTGCGGACGCTGCCGCTGAAGGAGTCGGTGTTCCATCCGCGGCCGCGCATGTAGGTGATGAAGTCGGCGACCAGGTCGGCGGCTGCCGCCGTGAGGGCGGGTGGCCGTGTGGTGTCCAGGCGGGTCCAGTCTCGCGGCGGTGCCGGGAACAGTTCCAACTGGGCGGGGTCCAGGAGGTGCTCGGACAGGCGGCGTTGGACCTCGGCCTGGGCGCGGGCGCGGCGGCGCTTGTGGGCGAAGCGGCCTTGCCGGGGCGCCGCGTCGGGGAGCACGCCCGCGGTGGCCAGCCCGGCGTGGGGGCGGGCGATCCACAGCTGGTCGCCGCCCTTCATCGCGATCTGGGCGGTGTCGGTCTCGGTTTCTGCGATCACGATCCGGCACCTGCGGCACATGCCGCCGCTGAGCAGCAGGTTGCGGTGGCAGCGGCTGCACTCGGCTTCGCTCCCGCCGCGCTGTCGGATCGTGAAGCACCAGTTGGTACACGCCCCGCACAGGACCCGGCGGTCGTTCGCCCAGGCCAGGCAGTGGTCGCACTGGCCCCGGCGTTCAGGGTCCTGCTGTCCGGAGCGGCGGGTGGGCCCGGTACGCCGGGGAGCAACGAGGCGACGGGAGGGCGCCGGGGCGAGGAGGCCAGCCCGGTCCAGGGCCTGCCCGAGGACCGGGCCGCTGTAGAGGAGGTCGTCCAGGGCCTGGGCGGCGACCTGCTGCTGGTCGGGGTCCCGGGCCGCCAGCGCCAGGCGGGCGAAGCCTTCCAGGCGCCAGATCCACACCGTCCGGGCCCGTACCCGGCGCTCGTCCGCCATCAGCCGCAGCTGCTCGGCTACGGCCTCGAAGCCGGAGATGGAACGGTCGGTGATGCGGGCCGCGTGGGTGCGGGAGAACTGGCGGGCCGGGGTGGGGAAGAGCCCCAGTTGCCCGGGGACCTGGGGCGGGCAGATCCGGGGATCGTCCTGGACCGGCTCGGGGAACCGGGCCCGCAACCACGAGGGGACGTTGTAGCGCCGTCCGGCTTTGGCCTGAGGCATCCGCACCGCACGAGCCTCGGGCAGGGTGATCCCCTCGATCTCCAGGGTGAGCTGTCGGGGCCGGCCCGGGGCGAGCGCTTCGTCGTGGAGCTCGGCCCAGACCCAGGGGTCGTCCTCGCCGAGGCGGGCCGCCAGGAGGCAGGGCCCGCACACGCCCGCCCGTGTCACTGGCATGCTCCAGGCGCACCGTCGGCATGGCGCCACGCTCCAGCCGCTCCGGCCCAACGTCACGCGGTTCCAGGCCCGCGCGCACCGCAGACACATGGTCTTCTTGTTCACTCCGCCCCAGCCCGCGCATGTCCCGCACGAGCCGAGCAGTCCGAAGCCCCTGATCATCGTCAGGTCCCGTTTCAGTTCGGGGGCAGTGGGCGTCGGGACCCGCTGCCACCGCCGGGCCGTGGAATCGGGCGCGCCGGGCCGCTCTCGCCAACGGCCCGCTGCTCGCTCTCGGCACGTCCTTCGGCGGCCGCCACCGGCTCGGCTTCCATCAGGTCCGCGACCGTGCACTGGAGTGCGGCGCAGATCATGTCGAGGTCCTCCAGCCGGACGGTGACCGGCTTGCCGGACCACAGGGCGGCCACCTTGCTCAGGGACGGGGTGAACCCGACCTCCCGGAAGGCTGCCTGCAGCTGGGTCGGCCGCCAGATGTCGCGCTTGGCCGCGGCCCAGCGCAGGTTCCACTTCAACGGATCACGCCTCCGCGCTCAGCCGGCGAACTGCTCGCCGGGAAGACTCCAGACTGGCCCGCTCCGGATCGCCCTTCGCGGTCGCGAGATACCCGACCGTGGTGGAGGCCCAGACATGACCGAGCAAAACCTGCACATCCCACAACGGCATCCCCTGCTCATAGTTGTGGGTCGCGCACGCGTGTCGCAGGAGATGCGGGAAAAGCTCGCTGACCGGCCCCCGCAGATGCTCTCGCGAGGCCATCTTCAGTGCGCGCCGGAACGTGTCGGGCACCACCGGCGGCGCGAGCAGGCCGTCCATGCCGGCCAGGGACTTCGCCAGCCGCTCCGAAGGGAACAGCGGTGCCCGTGGATCGGAGGGGTCGTCGGGGAACTCGCCGCGTACTTCCTCGACGTACCACCACAACAGCTCACGCCCCTCCTGGAAGAGGAAGGCTTCGCGGTCACGGGGGCCGGAGCCGCCGGCGCCCTTGCCGTGGACCAGGAACCGGCCCCACTGCCCGTTCTCCCAGTGCACCTCCCCCAGCTGGACCGGGCACAGCTCCGCCGCCCGGACGCCGGAGATGTACGCCAGCTTCGACATCACGTAGTTGCGGACCGCCACCGGGTACTTTCGCGCCCGCGGCAGAGCCTCGCGCCACGCGGCGAAGAACTCCTTCGTCGCCCGCGCCGACGGCGGGATCCGCAGCCCGAAGTCACCCCGGTGCACGGGCCGGTTGAACGCATCGACCGGCGATTGGACCACCGCCCCGAACCGGCGGTGAATCTCACCCGCGTACCGCTGCTCCAGGAAGGCGTAGTACAGATCGATCTTGTTGATCTTCGAGCGGACCGTGGTGTGCCGGGGACGCTTGCCCGGCCCGGCGAAGTACTTGTCGAACTGCCGAGCGCTCAGGTGCCACGGCAAGATGTCGTAGTACGAGCAGATCTCCAGCACGGGCTGGACCAGCCCCTCCAGAGTCCGCGGCGAGAGTCCCGCGACATCCCGGGCCCACACGTACTCGGCAAGGGAGTCCTGGAAGAACGCGCGCTCGTCCTCCGCCGACGCGGTCGCTGCGGTCTGCCGCTGGAGCGCCAGCACGTCGGCCAGGCCCGGCTCTGGCTGCTCCTGATCGCCAGGACGGTCCTTCACGCTGACGTCGCCACCCGTGATGAGAGAGAAGAGGCGAGTCCCGGAATCTGTCACAAGCGAGCAAATTACGGAGAGAACTTCTGGAATCTGCGAGTAATCGTCAGATCTCCACGCGATCGAGTGAACCACTCATGCGCGGCTACGACCTGCATGAACAGCCACAACTCCCGCACGGACCACTGGAACGAACCCGTCGGCGCTCCAGTTGGATGCTCGCCTCGATGGCGGCCGCCGCGACCCCGCCAGGCGCCACCACGATGCTCGAGGCCCGCAACGTGCAGGCGTGGCTGCGGCCGCGCCCCGCCGCCGCCCTCCACCAGGTCGGCCCCGCGACCGCGAACAAGCTCCGCACGTACGGGCTGCACACCATCGGCGACATCGCCGACGCGCCCGTGCCCACCCTGGTCTGTCTCTTCGGCGCCTCCACCGGACGCTCCCTCCACGCCCACGCCCACGCCCACGGCCAGGACCTGCGCACCGTCCAGACCCAGCCGGCTCCGAAGTCCATGAGCGCCGAGAGGACCTTCGACCACGACGTCCTGGACCCCGCCGAGCACCGCAGAACCCTGCTGGACCTGACCGACGAGCTCGGCGCCCGGCTCCGCGACGAGCAGCAGGCCACCGGGAACCTCACCATCTCCGTCCGCTACACCGACCGGACCGGCAGCACCCGCAGCCGTACCCTGCCCGAACCCACCGCCCACACCCGCCCGCTCACCACCACCGCGTACGAGCTCTACGACCTCCTCGGTCTCCAACGGGCACGCGTCCGCGCCATCAGCCTGCGCGCCCAAGACCTCCGCCCCGCCACAGAGGCCACCCAGCCATCGAAGCCGTCAGCGACCGCGACCGCGCCCGCTACGGCCCCGGCACCATCCGGCCCGCCACCCTCGCCACAACCAGCAACCGGACCGCTCGCGGAAAACCCGACGATAAAACGCTGTTGGCAACCCGCTGTATCCAGGTCAAGGCCGACCGACCCCATGCACTTAATGGCCTATTGGATCAGGTCGGTATGCGTGTAGCACGTCGGGCAGACGTAGAGCTGCAGATGATTTGCGTCGGAGACCTGGATCCCGGGCGGGTTCGACACGTTGTCGTAGTCGAGCACGGCGATGCCTTGGTCCTCGTACGGGACCCAACCCCTTCTGTAGTCGCGACATTCGTCCGAGGCGATGGTCAGAAGCGGGTTCATCGCGGCGCCACAGTTGATGCAGAACCGGGCGATGGGATCGGTGAGGCCCCACGGTGCCCATCCACCGACCTTCCAGCCGGGGGCGACGGACAGCTCGTTCATGTAGAACTCCTCCGGAGCGGCCTCGTAGGAATCATGTATCGCGACGCCGGCTTCCTGCCACGCGCTCCAGTCGCTCAGCTGCTGCCGCAGCTCCTTGTCCAACTCCAGAAAGTTGGGGTACTCGGTGACTTGCTCCGGTGCCAGCACGCACGGCTCCGGCGTGTAGCCGTCCTGCACATCCGAGGGTTTGGGCGGCGAAGCAAGGACGTGGGTGACGTCGGCGGCGGTTCGCCAGAACAGTTCGGTCGGAGGCTTGTGCTCCGGCGGGTGCTCCGAGGGACACCACAGCACCTGGAGCAGGTCTGTCCGTCCGGGCGGCCGTAGCTGGGGCACGTCGCGCACGTACAGCTGGGCCACCGGCAGGAGGGGGAGACCGGACCCTCGTGCCACTTGTCGCAGTACAGCCACGGCTGATTGGCAGGCCACAGCAGTGGTCCGCCGATAGAACTTTGGTACGGCGACGGAGAACCGGGACGGGGATGCAGCCGGGTCGCCGTGCGTGCCAGCGAGGCCAGTCGAGGGAAGACCGCAGCCACGTCGAACGGCCGCGGTGGGGTGGTACGGATGACGTTCACAGCGGCGATACTGCCAACAGCCTCTGACACGAGGGCAGGCCACCAGTCATCACCGACGACATGCTGCACACCGTGCTCCGCCGCCGCGCGATGGGCGAAACCGTCGAGACCATCCAGCCGGACCTGATCATTTCCCACCGGCCGCCGCAAATGCCAGAATCCCAGCCTGTCCAGCATCTACCGGGCGCTCGCCGAGCACGAGAAGGCCAAGGCGTACCCGAAACCCGAAAGCCGTCGAAACGGCGCGCGCCGACTTCGCCACCCTCCAGCAGCGCGACCGCAGCCCCGTGTAGTTACTCATTGCTACACGCCACCTGGCCGTAGCTATACGAGAGCAGGGCCTTGACCGGCCGGCGCGGCCCGCACACTGCACGGTCGGGCGGCCCCGGTCATCGTTGCCGACAGCAACCGGGTGGGGAACGAAGAGCAGCACTGGCCGATTTCACGGTTCTGGCCGCTCTTCCGTGACGACTACGCAAGAAGGGCCGCACACGTCCAGGCCAGGCAACCTCCGCGCAGCCGTCTGAGCAGTCCAGGGCTCTCCGCGCGCGCAGCACTCGGAGGGACGGCACGCGGGTCGTCACAGCAGCGCGGTCAGAACCAACTGCGGCGCTCGGTCAAGTGGCCTCAGCCGGCTGTCACGGCGTTGAGGTGTTATCGCTGTCTGACGTGCCGTGGTCCCACAGGGCTCGCCGGGTTTCGACATCGCGGTAGCGGTACGTCGCGATGCTCAGGACACACGCCGCGTGGAAGAGCAGCTGGAGAGTGTAGGGGCTGTCGTACATGACGCCGTCGGACCAGCCATCCCTAGCCCACGAGCCTTGTTTGTCGATCACATCCACCGCAAGGAACACCGCGATGACGGCTGCGGCCGCGTACCCCGTCGCACGCGTCAGCTTTGTGGACCGCGATGTGAGTACTGCCGTCGCCACCGAGATGACTGCCATGGCGACGGACAAGCCGAATCTGTTCTCGGCAGCGATCAGCCAGTTGAAGAGAAAGAGCAGGATGGCAGGAAGGACGAACCGCGTCGCTATGTCCAGGCCCACAAACAGTAGGCGAAGGCGTGCCGGAGACGCCGATGTCGCACCCGGCCGCGGGGGGACCGCGTTCGCACCGGGGGTGGAGACGACGGGCGACGGCGGAGTCGTGCCGGGCTCTGTGGGCGGGTGGGGGCGGGGTTCTGGCGGCGCGGGCTCGGGTGCGTGGTCGAGTTGTCGCAGTGCCCGGGAAAGGTCGGCGGCGTTCGGGTACCGCCTGTCGGGGTCTTTGTCCAGCAGGGTCAGCAGGATGTCGTCCCAGGCGGATGGGATGCCGGTGGAGAGCGAACTGGGTGTGGGCGGCTCCTGGGTGAGGTGTGCCAAGAGGTAGCCCACGGTGTCGGGAGCCTGGAACGGCAGCCGGCCCGTGATCAGCTCGAAGAGGAGACAGCCGAGCGCGTACAGGTCGCTGCGCGGTTCCGGGAAGCCACGCGCCTGTTCGGGCGCCATATATGGAGGCGTGCCCACGATGAAGCCCGTCTGGGTGAGCCGGTCCGCGGTCGCATAGGGGTCGGCCGCCCTCGCGATACCAAAATCGAGGACCTTCACCAGGCCGGAGGGAGTGATGAGGATGTTGGACGGCTTGATGTCCCGGTGCATGACTCCCATGTCGTGCGCGGCGGCCAGCGCGTCGCATATCTGCGCGCCCCATCGGGCCGCGTCCGGTAGGGGGACGGCGCCTCGGCGCAGCATGGCGTCCAGGCCCTCGCCTCGGATCAGCTCCATCACCAGGAACGGTGCCTTGTTGTCCCCAGTGCCGGTCTCGCCGAGGTCGTGGATGGTCACGATGTTGGGATGCTGCAGCCGGGCGGTGATCAGTGCTTCCCGCCGGAACCTGGCACGTGCCTCGTTCCCGCGGTTTCCGCCACCCGCGAGCAGGGAGATCACCTTGACCGCGACGGGCCGGCTCAGCGTCTCGTCCTGCGCCTCCCACACTTGCCCCATGGCGCCCTCGCCGAGCTGTCGCACCAGCCGGTAACGACCTCCGAGAAGCTGGTCTCGCACTGCCGTGCCTCCCCGTCTCGCACATTGCGGTCCCCGACGAACCGGCACGATGCAGATCATGACGCGCCCGCGAAGGAGATGCCTCCGATACCCGGAAACCTGCCAGAAGGCAGGGTGTTGGCCAAGACGGTCCCCCTGGTCCGGGTCGGCCTTACGCAAGGCCAACTGGAGTGTTCTGGCCGCTCTTCTGCGAAGGCCCAGACTGCCATCCGCTCCGAAGGCGGTGCGCGGAGTCCTGCACTGCCCAGACGGCTACACGGAGGCTGCCTGACCCGGACACGGCCTGCCCTTCTGGCGTAGCCATCACGGAAGAGCGGTCACAACCAACTAATGCGCTCAGTGACTTCCCAAGCAGTGCGGCCTGGTAGGCGATAACGATCTCGGCTACTCCTGCCAGGTCATCCGCGTGGTCCAGCACGTCTCGAGCCTCGAGGACCCGACCCACCCATCCCCGGAGGTCTGACCTGGGTCTCGCTGTGCCGCGCACCGCCCACGCGACTGCCCCGCCCTCACTCCAGGGGGCGGGGCAGCTTCCGTCACCCCGCGTCGAGCCTCTACCTTGAACTCCGACGGAAATTACAAGTAGCGGCAAACGCAAGTGAGTTGGGGTAATGACGACAGATCCGGCGGATACGGTGTCCGTCAGCGGGGTCGGGTTCGGGGACTACTACCGGGCGCATGCGGGGCCGCTCGTCGCCCTGTCGCTGCTGCGGGGCGCGGACCTGGTGGAAGCCGCGCGACTCGCCCAGGACTCGATGGCAGTGGCCCGACGGTGGATAGACCTGCTGGCCGCGAACGTGGTCGGGGCCGCGAAGGACACCAGGACCCCCGTGGTCACCGCGCAGGCGCTGCGGTCTTGGACGTGCCGGATGACCGTCGGCGGCGGCTGCGGCGCGCTCCGCCCAGCGCACGAGACGGTGCCCGCCCTTCTGGGGAAGGGCAGCACCGACGCCCTGGTGCAGGCCCGGACGGTGGTGGCGCTCGCCCCGCTGAGAGAGTTGAACGAGCGCCAACTCAACGTCACTGCCTTTCGGTTGGCTGGCTGCAGGCCGGGAGCGATCGCGTACGAGCTGGGCCTGTCGATGCCGAAGGTGCACCGCACCCTGCGCCACGTCGGCAAGCTGCTCGAAGCGGAGACAGGGGTACGGCAGGCCACAGGTGCCGAGGCACCGGAGGAGGCCGAGGGGTCTGGGGCGGCCGAGGGGACCGCGGAGGCAGACGTCAGGTTCGCGGAGCTGCTGGGCGAGCTGGCCGCCGCGCTGGATCCCGTACTCGACCTGCGGGCCGGGCTGGACGAGGTGAGCGGCTCCATTGGTGCAGACGGGACCACCGCTCGCCGCGCCCCCGTACCGCCGCTGTGGAACCTCGGCCCTTCGCTCCCCGTGCCGCCCTTCGGCGCACCAGTGCTGCACTCATTCGCCGAGCCCGCGCCATCTGAAGTGCGGGCCTACGCGGCCGGCCTCGCCCGGTGCGACGCGCAGGGCCGCGAGGCTGCGCTCAGCGGGTTTCCCGCGGTCGAGCTGGCGGCCGTACGGCTCGGAGCGGTGCTCGCCCTTCAGGTGGAGCGATTCCGGCGGGAGGCCGAGCGGTCCGGGACCCGGGCCACGAGGGACGAGTTCCGGAGGGAGGACGCCCGGGCGTTCGCGGTGGCACTGGCACAGGACGCCGCGCTCGCCGCGCCGATGTTCGACGCGGTGAAGGACCTCGACGTCCCGCGCCGCGTCGGCTATCTGGCGGCGGGCCTCGCCCATGACGACCCCTGGACGAACGAGGTCTCCTACGACGGGATCGAAGCGTCCCTCGCCCTGGCCCAGTTCCGGCGCGCGGCGGTGCGGGCTGCGCTGCGTGCGTTGCACCGGCCCGGGGCGGACACCTCTCCTCAGTCCGGCGGCTCGCTCGCCGAGGCCCTCACGCAGTCCCTGAGCGACACCCACCGGATGATCCACCAGCTCGACGAACTGAACAGCGACCTTTCGCGTGCCGAGTCGACACTGCCGGACGGCTACTACGTCGACATGACCCGGGACTTCGACCTCCACCAGAGTTTCCACGCGGACCTGGCCCTCGGCATCGACGCCGTCCGGGAGGCCCTGTCGCAGCCCTAGTAGGACTCCGTTAGGTCGTTCTTGATCTTGGTGTGGTGTGTGGTCTGTTGGGGAGGGGTTGGTGGCAGGTGGTGCAGATGCCTGTCCAGCACCTCAGGATGTTTTGGAGGGCGTCGAGGGTCTGGTAGAGAGTGAGGCCGGTCCTGGGACTTTTGGGGTCAGTCGTTGTTCGGTGAGGAAGGCCTGGGCGGCGGTCACGAGGGTGACGTGGTGATGCCAGCCCGGCCAGGATCGTCCCTCGAAGTGGTCCAGGCCCAGGCCGTGCTTGAGTTCTCGGTAGTCGTGCTCGATGCGCCAGCGGACCTTGGCCAAACGGACTAGCTCGGTGATCGGGGTGTCGGCCGGGAGGCTGGAGAGCCAGTAGTCGGTGGGAGCGTCGGCGTTTTCTGGCTATTCGACCAGCAGCCAGCAGTCGGGCAGGACCCCGTCCCCCCAGCCTTGCTCGGACGAGGCGGCGGCCTTGATCGGACGCTCGACGGCCTTTCCGGCGGGGCGGACGCGCACGGCGGCGAAGCGGGACTTCAGCCGGCCGCGTGTGCCCTGCCGCCAGGCAACGGTGGTGAACGTCTTCGGCTCGAGACCGGCGGCCAGGGTCGCCGTCGGCGGTGCGGGGTGTCGATCGGCACTTCTGTAGGGCTACTGATCCGTAGAAGTTCGCTGTGGCCGGTACTTGCCTGATCGAATCAGTCGGACAGCTGGGCGGCTAGCGCGACAGGTGTCGTGCACGCATGCGGCTCAGCACAGTGCGGGTTACGGGATCTGGTATTGACTGAGTGACTCTTTCGGGTTCCCTGTTCTAAGCAGCCTTGGGTTTTAGGCTGGCTTGGTGTCGAAGAACGCTTACTGAGGGCTTCGGGTTGTCGTCGGGTGGTGACGGTTCATGATCCCTCCGGTATGCCGGTGAGGTGAGGTATCCAGAGGGCGGGGGCCTGGCCGCTGAGCGTCGGGCATTTCGTGAGGCAATCCGGCTTCAGGCCGGGCAACGGTTCACAGCGGGTGAGAAGACCGCGGTCATCGCGAAAAACCTGCGGGTAAGTGTCCGGTCGGTGGAACGCTGGCGTCGTGCCTGGCGCGAGGGCGGCATGGAGGCCCTGCGCTCGGCGGGTCCGGCGAACGCCCCGACCGTCACCGATGAACAGTTCGCCGTGCTCGAGGAGGAACTCGGCAAGGGCCCGTCGGCGTACGGCTTCGACGACGATCGCTGGACCCTGGCCCGGGTCCAGACTGTGACCCGCCGACGGTTGCGGATGAGTCGGTCGGTGACGACGGTGTGGCGGCTGCTGAGACGGCACGGCTGGTCCTGGCAGGCACCCGCCCGCAGGGCACTCGAGCGTGACGAGCATGCGGTGGAGCTGTGGAAGAAGGAGGTGTGGCCGCAGGCAAAGCCTAGCGGCGGCGTCCGGGGCTTGGATCGTCTTCGAGGACGAAGCCGGCTTCTCGATGACGCCGCCCCGCGCCCGCACCTGGGGCCGGCGCGGGCTCACCCCTCTCATCCGCGTCCGTGGCAGGTCCCGCCGCCGAACCTCAGTCGCCGCCCTGTGCTGCTATAAACCCGGCGAGAAGAGCCGCCTCATCCACCGCCCCCGACACCACCTCCTCCTCAAGGGTGCACGCAAGAGCTTCTCCTGGAAGGACTACCGCGACCTGCTGGTGCGGGCTCACATCCAGCTCGGCGGCCCGATCGTGGTGGTCTGGGACAATCTCAACACCCACCTGGCCGCGGGGCTGAAACATTACGAGGCCGAGCACGACTGGCTCACCACCGTCCGGCTCCCGCCCTATGCACCCGACCTGAACCCCGTCGAGGCCGTCTGGTCACTCGTGCGCAGAGCGATGGCCAACACCGCCTTCGCCACACCCGACGACCTCGACCGCACACTCCGCCGCGAGTTACGCACAATCCAACTCCGGCGCCACCTGATCAACGGCTGCCTCACCGCCACCGACCTGACACTCGACCCACCGACCACCCTGAAAACCTCAGTAACTGCCGCCCGCGCCGAAGAGTGTGAGCGCTCACACCAATCCCGTCAACAACTCTGACAGGTAAGAGATTCTGATGGCGCTTCAGTAACGGACAGATTGCGGCACGGTACTTGACGACCTCTCATGCCCCATGGTCTTCTCCGTGAACACACCAGATGTTCGACTTTCAAATTGTTAGCGCTAACAATGCGCCGGAGATCCGGTGCCCCCACCCCGCAGGGGTCACGTCTTGCCGCCGCCTCGGACGTGCCGTGCCCGGTCCGCACGCACGCACGCACCGCGAAGGACCGACCCCTGCCCAAGTCGCCCCTAGGAGGGTGCAGATGAACGCTCTCGGTACAGCTCCACGAACCTCGACACGGCGAGGATGGCGGCCGCGGATGGCCGCCCTGCTCTCGATGGTCTTCGTGGCCGGCTTCCTGGCGATGGTGAACCCGTCGTCCGCCTCGGCTGCCTCGGTCGACACCAGCAAGTGGTACGTGCTGGTGAACCGCAACAGCGGCAAGGCGCTGGACGACTACAACTTCGCCACCGCCGACGGCTCGCCAGTCGTCCAGTGGACCCGCTCCAGCAACGAAGCCCAGCAGTGGCGCTTCCTGGACTCCGGCAGCGGCTACTACCGCCTGCAGAACCGTAACTCCGGCAAGGTCCTGGACGACTACAACTGGTCCTCGGCCGACGGCACCGACGTCGTCCAGTGGAGCGACCTCAACGCGACCAACCAGCAGTTCCGCCTCGCCGACTCCGCCGGCGGCTACGTCCGCCTCCTGAACCGCCACAGCAGCAAGGCCCTCGAGGTCCAGAGCGCCTCCACCGCCGACGGCGGCAAGATCGTCCAGTACGCCGACTGGGGCGGCAGCAACCAGCAGTGGCAGCTCGTCCCCGTCGCCGACGTCGGCACCGGCACCGGCACGTGCGCTCTTCCGTCGACCTACCGCTGGACATCGACGGGTCCGCTGGCGGAGCCGGCGAACGGGCAGGTCGCGTTGAAGGACTTCAGCACCACCACGTACAACGGCAAGCGCCTGGTCTACGGGACGACCTCCAACGGAACGTCGTGGGGCTCGACGGGGTTCAGTCCCTTCACGAACTGGTCGGACATGGCGACAGCCACCCAGACGGGGATGAACGATCCCGCGGTGGCGCCCGAAGTGTTCTACTTCGCGCCCAAGAACGTCTGGGTGATGGTGTCCCAGTGGAGTCAGTGGCCGCTTTATTACCGCACGTCCAGCGACCCCACCAACCCCAACGGCTGGTCCGCCTCGCAGCCGCTGTTCACCGGCAGCCTCCCCGTCGGCCCCCAGGGCCAGAAGGACGCCCCGATCGACCCGACCATGATCGCCGATGACCAGAACATGTACCTGTTCTTCGCCGCTGACAACGGCAAGATCTACCGGGCCAGCATGCCGATCGGGAACTTCCCCAGCAGCTTCGGCTCCTCGTACACGACGGTCATGAGCGACACAACGGACCTTCTGTTCGAGGCACCGGAGGTCTACAAGGTCCAGGGCCAGAACCAGTACCTCATGATCGTTGAGGCGCAGGGTACGAACCGCTACTTCCGCTCGTTCACCGCCTCCAGCCTGGACGGTCCGTGGGCCGTCCAGGCCGGCAGCGAGAGCAGCCCCTTCGCGGGCCAGGCCAACAGCGGTTCCACCTGGGCCAAGGGCGTCAGTCACGGCGACCTGGTCCGCAACAACCCAGACCAGACCAAGACCATCGATCCCTGCAACCTGCAGTTCCTCTACCAGGGCCTCCCCACCAACACACCGGCGGGCACCGACTACCTGAAACTGCCGTACCGGCCGGGCCTGCTCACCCTGCAGCGCTGACCCGCCTGATCCACGGTGATCGCGATGGGGTGCGGTCCGCCGGCGCGTAGACGAGCTGTCTACGGCGTGGGCAACTTCACCTGCTGACCGATACTCACCGCACCGAGGACCCCAGCCGCGCATCGGCTGGGGTTCCTCATCCTGTGTGCAGGCGGTTTCAGTGCCCCGGTTGGGGAGGCTGGACTGTCTGTCGTGACGGGCAGGTGATCGCATCGGTTGATGCTGACTGTACGAGATCATTCCATAGCACACAGTCAGCGCATCGCTACCATCGGCTCACCCACCAGGCACGCGGTCCTGCCGAGCAGCGATGCTCCCGTGCGGAGCCAGATGACGAGGGCGGCTGCGGTGATGGCGCCGAGATAGACGCAGCCACTCTGGCGGTGACCGCCGCCCCTGCCACCGGCAAGGCGGGCCGCTGCAACGTCCATCAGAGCTTGTTGAGGCGGGTGATGAGCTGGCGGTTCGCAGCGCGGGCGGCGTCGAGGTCGTCTTCGCGGTCGGCGAGTTGTTGTTGCAGTTCGGTGGCGTGCTGTTCGAGGTGGTTGATGCGCTTTTGTAGAGCGTCGTGGTCAGGCGGTCCGCCGAGGCCGGCCCGTTGCCAGACCTGTTCGCCGAGGGCCTCAGCAAGGCGCTTTTCGAGGTGACGGATGTGGGTGTCCTGGCGACGGACGCGGTCCGTGAGGTTCGCGATGTCTGCCAGAAGGGACTGCTTGCTCGCGGTGGGACCAGTCGCGGTGTTGATCTGTGGTTCGGCGGCGCGGGCGGTGACGGCGGCGTGCAGGTCGGGGTGGCGGTAGATGAGGCTGCGGTGGACTCCGGCGGCGCGCGAGACGGCTGAGACGCTGATGTCGGCCCCGCTGGCGAAGAGTTGGTCGAGTGCGGCGAGGACCTTGGTCCGGCGGCGTTCGCTGTCCTGGTGGCGGGCGTCGGTGAGGTGCCTTCCGCTGTTCATGGGCGGTTCGTTTTCCTGGTCTGGTCGATGAAGGAACCGATAGCGGGCATTCCGAGGTCGACGACCTGGCGGGTGCGGCGCAGGGCGGTGGCGGCGCCCTTGATCTGTTCGCGTTCGTCGTCGGTGAGCTCGTCCAGGGAGTCCTCGACTCGATGGATGAGCTGGCGGAGCTTGGTGATCTCGGTCTCGGACGGGACTGCTTCGGTGCGGGCTCAGGGGTCGAGTTCGCCGGTGGCCAGGACGCGTTCGCGGTCACGCAGGAGGGTTTGGAGGTAGTCCTTGAGCTCGGGGAGGTAGGAGGCGTCGGTGCGGAAGTGGCCGCAGCCCAGACAGCGGAAACGAAACGGGCAGGCCTGGCCGCCGGCCTTGATGTTGCTGGGTTCCATGCAGATGCCGAAGGGGACGGAGACCTGTCCGATACGCAGCCGGGTGTGCTCGTCATCCAGGGCGCCCTGGATCTGCTGCCGGGTCCGTTGACCGTTGCGGTCGAACTGGTGGGCTGCCACCCGCTCGACCGCCTGACGCATCCGCTTGCCGGTAATCCGGTAATACGTCTGAGTTGTGCGCATCGTTCGGTGGCCCATGAGATCGCGCAGGGCGTCGGGCGGGACGCCGGCGTCCGCATGCCGTTGGGCATAGCTGTGCCGGTAGGCGTAGGGGACGATCGCCGTCTTGTTGAACTCGACGTCGCCGTCGGCCAGCAGCGCGGGCAGGCATTGACCCAGTCCCGGTGGCAGGAACTGAGGGAGACGTCGGAGAGCCGACGACTGCCAGCGGGGTTGCGTTTCAGGGCGGGCAGCAGGGCGAGGTCACTGAGCGGGGTGTCGGGGAAGCGGTCCTGGACGGCTCGTTGCTGGTTGCGTACGACTTCCGCGGTGGCGTCCGCGATCGGCAGGCGCCGACCGGGCCGGTTGCCCTTGTAGTCGTGGTAGATGAGCACGGTCTTGCCGTGGCCACCGGTGGCGAGGCAGTCCCAGGGAAGGCGGCACAGACCTCGTCTGGGCGCCGACCGGTGTCGATCAGGAGCTCGGCGGCGACACGGATCGAGGAACCGGAGCGTTTCTCCAGCTCGGGCAGGGCCTGGCAGATCTGGGCGAGCACGCGTTCGGGCAGCGATCGGCCGGGCTCGTCACCGTTGTCCTCGCGGGGGATGTCCTCGGCGAGGAAGGTGAATTCTGGTGGCAGGGCGCGGGTGATGTCGCCGGGCATGCGCCGGCCACGGTTGCGCAGGTCGTTGATGACACGCTTGACGTTGCGGCAGTCCACCCTCCGGGTGCGCTGGCTGATCTTGCCGATGCTGGCCAGGTAGGCGAGACGGTTGAGGAAGCTGACCGCGTCACCGCGAGTGAGCCGGGCAGGGATGTCGCCGTGGTCATCGGCGCGGTGCAGGCGCAGGCGCTCCGAGAGCCGGGTCAGGCTGAGCACGTAGTGCTGCATGACGGAGCCGATCGCGTCGCCGCGCCGCCGGGGCATCTCCTCACTGACCCAGTACTTGACCACCTCTCGCAGCCAGGGCTGTGTGATACCGGTGAAGTTGACGGTGCGGTTGCCTTGTCCGAAGGCTTCAAGGTTCCAGATGTCCTTGTGGCGTTCGGTCTCGGGATCGGCCAGGGCCCGGCGGGCGGCCCTGGCGATGGTGGACCGAAGCGACTCGATATTGCCGGGCAGGAGGGCCAGGTCCGAAAGAGTGGTGACTTGCTGGTCGCGGGCCTGGTTGCAGAGCAGCTGGATGCTGGCGAGCTCGGTGATGTTCCCGGCCTGGTAGCGTTCCTGGTGACAGCCTGTACGCACGCCTGGCGGCCACCCAGCTCCTGGGGCCGGCACGGTGACTCCGCACCGTACTGCCACGCACCCGTGACGGGCTCGGCCTTCTCCCGAGCCCGCCACGCCGGCTCCTCCGGAGCCGGACCGGTGTCACGTCGTCAGCGCTGCAGTGTCAGCAGACCCGGCCGGTAGGGCCACAGGCCGTAGTCACCGCCGACGTTGGGGTCGCGTCCCTGGTAGAGGAACTGCAGGTTGCAGGGATCGACGGTGAAGGTCTGATCGGCGCTGGTGCGGATCAGTTCGCCATGGCTGATGTCGTTGGTCCAGGTGGCGCCGCTGTTGGCCTTGCCGGCGAAGGGGCTGCTCTCGCTCCCGGCCTGGGGCGTCCACGAACCGTCCAGGCTGGCGGCCGTGAACGAGCGGAAGTAGCGGCCCCGCGAGCCGTCCGCCTCGACGATCATGAGGTAGCGGTTCTGGCCCTGGAGCTTGTAGACCTGAACGGCTTCGAACAGGTTGTTCGTCGTGTCGCTCATGATCACGGTCGAGTTCGAGCCGAAACTACCCGGGAAATTTCCGATCGGCATGCTGGCCCGGTAGATCTTGCCGTTGTCACCGGCAAAGAACAGGTACATGTTCGTGCTGTCACCGATGAGGGTCTGGTCGATCGGTCCTGTCCCGGAGCCGGCGATGCTTCCGGAGAAGAGCACCTGCTGTGAGGACCAGCCGTTGGGGTTGGTGGGGTCACTCGACGTCCGGTATGAGAAGGCGCTCCCGCCACCCCACTGGTAGGTGAGCACCCAGATGTTCTTCGGCGCGAAGTAGAAGAGCGTGGGCGCGACGGTGGACGTCGACATCGCGTTCTGGCCGGCCGAGGCCATATCCGACCAGTTGGTGAACGGGCTGAAGTTCATCGAGCCCCAGTTCTTCCCCGTGTCGTGGGTCGTCGCGTAGACGAGCTGCCGGCCGTTGTAGGGGGCGACGGTGAAGTCCTTGAGCGAGGCCCACCCGGGCTTGGGCTGCGCCAACGGGCCCGTCGATGTCCAGCGGTACGCCGACGGGAGATCGCACGGGCCGGGGTTGCCGCCGCCGACCCGGACGAGCTGCCACTGCTGGTTGGTGCCACCCCAGTCGTCGTACTGGACGACGTTCGCGTTGTCGGCGGTGGACCCGCCTTGTACTTCGAGGGCCTTGTTGCTGTGGCGCGCGATGAACCTCACGTAGCCGTCCGAGCTATCGGCCAGCCGCCACTGCTGGTTGGTTCGGTTCGCGTCGGCCCACTGGACGATCGAGGCGCCGTTCGCGGTGGACCCGTTCTGGACGTCCAGCACCTTGCCGGAGTGGCGGGACTTGATGCGGTAGTAACCGCCGCCGGAGTCGACGAACTGCCACTGCTGCTGGTTCTGATCGTTCCTGGTCCACTGGGTGATGCGGGCGCCGTCGTTGGTCGCCAGGTTGTAGACGTCCAGGGCCTTGCCGCTATTGCGGTTGACCAGCACGTACGAAGCGTTGGGGTCGACGGCCGTCGCCGCGCCGGCGGGCTGCACACCGAGGTAAGCAGCCAGGAGCAGCAAGGGCGCGAGGACGGCGAGCAGGCGTCGTCTCAGGTGGACCGGAGACGGATGGCGAAACCACATCAGAAAAGCTCCTTTGGGGGGCGGGGGTGAGGTGAACCCGACGAACCGCCGAGCGGCCGCGTCAGGGGGTCGGGGACGGGATAGGTGTGAAGGCGGCCGCACATGCCGAAGCGCTGGTGCTCCGGGCACTCCAGTCGTGAGACTTCGCCGTGGTCGAGGTGGGAGAGGTCTCCGGCCTTCAGCCGTTCCAGCTGACGGCCGGTCGTGACGGCTGCGGCCAGGGGGCCGTCACGCCAGCGGAGCCACCAGGCGTCCAGGAGCTCGCTTTTCAGGCGGTGGGCCGCGATGTGGAACTCCTGTAGCCCGCCTTCGCGCAAGGCCAGGAAACCCTCGAGTGCCAGGTCGCGGCGGCGGCGCGCTGCCGCGGAATGGTCGCCGGTCAGGGCGGCAGCCTTCCGGTAGGCGTGGGGATCGGCCAGGACCGGAGCAGGGAAGGTGAAGACGGCGTCGCCCGCCTCGGGGAGTCCGCTGTTCTGCATGAGCACCACGAGGCGCAGGCCGCCGTCGTTGACGAGGCGGTGGATCGTGCCGGGGGTGAACCAGACGACGTCGCCGGGGAGCAGCGGGGTCTCGGTGAAGGCGGAGGTGGTGAGGGTCTGGACGCTGCCCGCGCCGCCGATGACGACGTAGGCCTCGGAGCAGACGAGGTGCATGTGGGGCGTGCCGCCGCACAGCCCGTCCGCGGCCTGCCAGTCGTACACCGTCAACCCGGAGATCCCCACGCCGCCGGGGAGCGGGGTCACCACGAGTGTTCCGCGATGTGGCGGGACAGGCGCCCGGGGGTCCATGCGCCGTCGGCCACGACGATCCGGTAGCGGCGCGACAGGGTGTCGCCAGGGGCCAGCGGCAGTTCTTTGTCGAACGCCAGGGACGGGTTGACGGCGGGGATGGGCTCGCTGCGGACGAACCAGTGGCAGGGGGCGTCGGGATCGTCCAGGAACAGGAGCGTGGAGGAGCGGTCGACCTCGTCGTGCGTGCCGATGAAGGCCAGCCAGTCCCCCTGCTCGCCCATCGCGGGGCCGATCACTTCGCCGCCGGTGAAGTCGCGCGGGCCGCGCCAGAACAGGCCGGAGTATCCGGCGAGCCTTCTGCCCTGCGTACCGGGGCTGCCGAACATCAGGCCGGCGTCGCGGACGTTGGTCAGCGAGATGGTGACGTCCAGGGTCCAGGAGTCGGCCCCGATGCCGTGTGCGGTCAGCGTGCGGTGCTCGTCGATCCAGTGCTCCCCCGCCATCGTGTGCCAGGCCAGGGCTTCGGTGATCACGGCGCGGCCGTGGCCGGTTTCGGCGGACAGGGTGAGGCTGCGCATCGTGCCGAGGTTCGGCAGGTCCACGTAGCCCTGGCCGCGCAGGTAGGTGCCGCCGCCCCAGAAGTTCTGCCCCGACACCCACGACGCCGTGATCTGGATGCCCTTGTGCCAGCGGTGGTCGTGCGGCCGGTACCCGGTGACCACGTCGCCTGCGAGCGTGCGTACCGGATGCAGGTAGGGCTTCGGCGCTTCGAAGGGGTCCATGACCGGCCGGTGCACGTACCGGAAGAGGTCGACGTCGCGAGCTCGGACGGTCAGCGAGTCCTCGTTCTCGAGAAGTTCGAAGGTCACCGGAACACCCCCGGGCGCCCTCCGTTGAGCGAACCGTAGAACGGGTCGGCCGCGTCGATCTCTCCGCGCCGGACCGGCAGGCCGGTGATCGCGGCCTTGTACAAGGCGGTGACCAGTTCCATGGTGGGCCTGCCGAGGTCGGGCCGGATCCCCGCCTCGTAGCCGTCCAGGAAGGCCGCGAGCTGGGCGGTGTGCGAGCTGGGCAGGTCGTCCGGCGGCTCCCACTGCACGCCCGGCGCCCCTGTGGTGAAGGTCCAGTCCGCATTGGAGTAGCCGTACAGGTGCCGCAGCTCGACCGTGGCGTCGGTGAGATCGAAGCGCAGGTAGCTCTCCTCGCGTGGGGAAAGGACGCTGTTGACGACCGTCGCGATGGCTCCGTTGTCGAACCGGACCAGGGCCGCGGACACGTCCTCGGTCTGGACTTCGCGCGCGAGGCGGCCGGCCATCGCGCGTACCTCGGCCCATTCGCCGAGCACCGCGAGCAGCAGGTCCATCTGGTGGATGCCGTGGCCCAGAGTCGGGCCACCGCCCTCGCTCTCCCAGGTGCCGCGCCAGGGCACGTCGTAGTAGGCGTCGTCGCGGTACCACGCCGTGACGCACTGCGCGATGAGCGGACGGCCCAGGGTCCCGGCCGTGATCCGGTCGCGCAGGTACCGGGCCCCCGAGCCGTACCTGTGCTGGAACACCGCGCCCGCGAGGGCGGGCCCTTCGGCGCGACGGATCCGGTCGAGCTCGGCCAGCGACAGGGCCACCGGCTTTTCGCACCACACCCACGCCTGCGACTCCAGGCAGGCCACGGCCTGGTCGGCGTGCAGGAACGGAGGCGTGCACAGGTGCACGAGGTCCGGACTCTGCTCCTCGAGCATCGTGTGCAGGTCGGTGTAGACCGCGGGGATGCCGTGTTCGGCCGCGAACGCCTCGGCGCGCGCGGCGTCCACGTCGACGGCTGCCACGATCCGGGCCCGGTGCGCCTGCGCGCGGAGGGCCGGAACGTGGCAGATGCCCGCGATCCCGCCCGTTCCGACGATCGCCGTCCTGATCATCCGCCCAGCACCTCCTTGATCGAGTGGTAGGCGGGCTTGGGCAGCAGGTTCTCGTCGTAGGGCAGCGCTGCGCCCTCGCCGGGGAAGACGGAGGGGATCCACGAGTACTTGTCCGTGTAGTCCCAGATGGTGACGCCGACGCACTTCTTGACCGCCAGACATGCCTTGACGTAGTCCGCGTACCAGGTGGCCTGGGTGGCGAGCTTCTCCGGGGTCGCGGGGAGGGCCATCCGGATGTCGAGCTCGGTGACCGCGACGTCGACCCCGAGGTCGGCGAAGCGCTGCATGTTCTGCTGGACATCGCCGGGGAAGCCGTACTGGAGCGCCAGGTGGCCCTGGATGCCGAAGCCCTCCACCGGGACCCCGTCGGCCTTCAACTGCTTGATCAGGGTGTAGTAGGCGTCGCTCTTGGGGCCTATGCCGTCGACGTTGTAGTCGTTGAGGTACAGCTTGGCGTGCCGGTCGGCCTCGTGGGCCCAGCGCAGGGCGTCGGCGATGTAGCCGGGGCCGAGCGTCTTGTAGAAGAGCGATTCGCGGTAGGTGCCGTCCTCGTTGAAGGCCTCGTTGACGACGTCCCAGTGGATCACCTGGCCCTTGAAGTGCCGGACCTCCGTCTGGATGTGGTTCTTGAGGATGGCGCGCAGCTCGTCGGCGCTCCAGGTGCCCTCGGTGAGCCAGGCGGGGAGCTGGTTGTGCCAGATGAGGGTGTGGCCGCGGACCTTCTGGTGGTGGGCCTTGGCGAACGCGACGACCTTGTCGGCGTCGGTGAAGTCGAAGACGCCGCGCTCGGGCTCGGTGGCGTACCACTTCATGGCGTTGCCGGGGGTGGTCTGGCCGAATTCGCTGCCGAGGAGCCGCAGGTAGGCGGCGTCGGTGAACTCGGGGTTGTCGGTGGCGGAGCCGAAGTACTTGTGGTGCTTCGCGGCCAGTTCGCCGAGTGTCCTGGGACGGGGCTCGGCGGCCGCGGGCGCTGCGGCGAGACCGGCCGAGAGGCAGATGGCGGCGGACAGGGCGGTGAGGATCCGGGACATGGGAACGGACGTGTGAAGGGACATGGCGGGTTACTCCTCGGGGTGCAGGCGGTTCAGTCGAGGACGATCGTCGTCAGCGCGCGCGGGGCGAGCGTCGCCGTGAGGGTCGTGCCGTGCGTGGAGACGATGTCGGCCGGGGTGATCGAGCGGGTCCCGTCGGTGACGTAGCCGTCGGGGTGCCGGTCGTGCCCGCCGCGAAGGGAGAACTCGGTGGAGCTTTCGGTGGTCGCGGTGTTGAGGATTTCGATCACGCGGCTGCCGTCGGTGTTGCGGAAGGCAGTGATCTGCAGTGCCGGGTCGGCGTTCGTGACCGTCACGCGGACGGCGCCGGGGCGGATGAAGCGGCTGAAGGCGGCCAGGGCCCAGTACCGCTTGGACACCCGGTAGTCGTCACCGGGGTTGGCGAGCTGGATGAGCCCCCGGGTCGCGCCGAGGGACGCTCCGGTCCAGTAGACGTAGGCACTGGCGTTGCCGACGGTCAGGGTGTTCTGGATGTCGGCGGCGACGGCGAGACCGCCGTAGCCGCTGCCGTCGTCCCAGTTCTCGTTCCAGGTGGCGCCGTCCGGAGACCATTCCGACATCCACACGGGCTTGTCGGTCGGCTGCGGGACCGCGGTCGGACCGCTGTAGCGGTGGCCGGTGATGGTCCGCACGGCCTTGCCTGCGGCGGGGTCCGCCTCGATGGCCTCGGTGTAGGCGACCTGCCGGTCCCAGCCCGCGGCGTCGCAGCAGACCAGCTCGGTCTTCAATCCGGATGCGCGAACGGTCGGCCCGAGCACCTTGAGGAAGTCGACGGCCTGCTGCGGGGTGAACCGCATCGAGGCGTAGGTCGCCGTCCAGTCGGGTTCGTTGGTGAATCCCAGGTCGGTGATCCCGATGCCTTCCTGCTGGTAGAACTTCGCGTACTGCACGAGGTAGTTCGCATAGGCCTGACGCCATTCGGGCCGCAGCTCGCCGCCGTTGTTCTCGCTTCCGTTGGTCTTCATGAAGGCCGGGGCGCTCCAGGCGTCGGCGTAGAACCGTTTGACGCCATAGGCCTTGGCCTCCTTGGCAAGCCAGACCTGGCCGCCGTCCCAGCCGTCCCAGACGTACTTCGGCGTGGCGTCCGGCCCGCCGGGATCGGCCGGCAGGATCGTCGGCATGTGGTCGTAGACCCTGTCGGTCGACGACCCGATGCCCAGGCGCAGGATCGAAAGGCCCGCGCCCTTGTCCTTGCTGAGCAGCAGGTCGAGCACTTCGCGCTGCTTGGCCGGGCTGAGGCCGCGCGCGCCGTGCAGCAGGTCAGCCCGCTGGAAGGCCATCGAGAAGCCGAATCCGTCTATGGGCTGGAGCGCTGTGCGAAAGTCGATGCCGCTGCCGCTTCGCGCGGGGGCAGCCACGGCCTGCGATGTTAGCGCTAACAAAATTGGGACTGTCAGTGCGATCAGGCGTTTCACAACGTCTCCTCGGGGTGGAAATCGCGCGGGGCGGGTCAGCCCTTGGTGGCGCCCGCGGTGAGGCCGCCGATCAACTGCCGCTCGGCGACGGCGTAGAACGCGAGGGCGGGGACCATGGCGAGCACGATGTAGGCGAGGACGAGCGCGTAGTCGGTCGAGTACTGGCCCTGGAACTGCTGGACTCCGACCGGGATCGTCTGCCATTTCGGGTCGTTGAACACCAGCAGCGGCAGGAAGAAGTTGTTCCAGCTCGCGACGATCGCCAGCACCGACACCGTGCCGAGCGCCGGACGCGCCATCGGCAGCAGGATCTTCCAGAAGAAGCGGAACTTGCCGCAGCCGTCCATGATGGCCGCCTCCTCGACCTCCGCCGGGATGGTCCGGAAGAAGCCGCGCAGAATGATGATCGTCATGGGGAGCCCGAACGCCGCCTGCGGGAGGATCACTCCGAGCGGGTTGTCGAGCAGGTCGAAGGTGCGCAGCAGCAGGAACAACGGCAGGACGGCCACCGCGAACGGGAACATGAGCCCGATCGTGAACAGCGTGTAGAAAAGCTCCCTGCCCCGGAAGGCGTAGCGGGCCAGCACGAACGCCGCCATCGCGGAGACCGCCACCGTGCAGCACGTCGTGCCGATCGCGATGCCCGCGCTGTTGGCGATCTGCCGCCAGAACATTCCGTCGCCGAGAATTCCGGTGTAGTTGCCGGTCTTCCAGTGCTCGGGCAGCCCGAACGGGTTGGTCGTCAGCTCGCCGGTGCTCTTGAACCCGGAGATCACCGCGTAGACCAGCGGCACGACGACGAACGCTCCGATCAGCCAGACCACGGCGTGCAGCGACAGGCCTCGTGCCGTCCTGCGGGCGTTCATCGGCCACCTCCCGAGGTGACGGCCCCGCTCAGGTCACGGCGGAGCACGTAGCGCTGGTAGAAGAGGGAGAAGACCAGGCTGATCATGAACAGCACCACGCTGATCGCACTGGCATAGCCGACCTGGTAGCGCTTGAACCCGAACTGGAACATCGAGATCGCCATCGTCTCGGAGGAGTGGTTGGGCCCGCCCGCCGTCATGACCCAGACCAGGTCGAAGAGCTGGATGGCCCCGATGATCGAAAGGAAGGCGCTGATCCGGATCGTCGGGCCCAGCAGCGGCAGCGTCACGTGCCGGAAGCGCTGCCAGACGCCGGCGCCGTCGATGGAGGCGGCCTCGAGGATCTCGCTCGGGATGCTCTGCAGTCCGGCGAGGAAGAGCATCATGTGGAAGCCGAAGTACTTCCAGGTCATGACCACGAACAGGGTCGGCATGACCGTCGAGGGATCGGCGAGCCACTTCCCCCGCAGCCCCTCCAGGCCGAGGGCGCCGGCGAGATGGTCGGCCATGCCGGCACCGGGAAGGAAGATCATCGTGAAGAGGACCGCCGTGACCACCTCGGACAGGACGTACGGCGCGAAGAACAGCATCCGGTAGACGGCCCGGCCGCGCAGCCGCTGGTTGAGCAGGACCGCGGTGAAAAGCGCGAACGGCAACTGCACCGTGATCGACAGGGCGATCAGGTACAGCCCGCGCTTCAGATCGCCGAGGAAGACCTGATCGCGGAAGAGCGTGGCGTAGTTCTCCAAGCCGATGAAGTCGTCCAGGGGGCCGATCCCGCCCCACTTGAAGAAGCCGGTGTAGACGGCGACGACGATCGGGGCGAGGACGAAGACGAGGAAGAGGACCAGAGCCGGGACAAGGAACCAGGTGACCGACGCCCAGCTTCCCAATCCGTGCAGGAGCGACCGTGATGGGGCAGGCGGGCGCGCCGGCACGGCGTCCTTCGTCCGCTCCTTGGTCAGGGTGGACACGGAGCTAGGCACCCTTCGCAGCCTCGGTGATCGACTTGGTGACCTGCTCGGGCGTCTTCTTGCCCGCGATGAGGTCGGCGACGCTGTCGTTGACCTCCTGGCCCACCGCAGGCGGGTAGGCCTGGTCGAGGAAGAGCTGGAAGCCCGTCGCCTTGACCAGGCTGTCGGCCACCACCTTTCTGTTGGGCTCGGTGAGCTGGCTCTCCGCGCCCTTGACGACCGGCAGGTAGCCGTTGGAGGCCAGCAGCTTGGACTCGTTCTCCAGCACGAAGAACTTCAGGAAGTCCAGCGCCTCCTTCGGGGCGCCCTTGCGCAGCGCGAAGCCGCCGCCACCGCCGAACACCTCGGTGGCCTGGCCGACGCCGCCGTCGACCGTCGGGAAGGGGAAGAAGCCCAGGTCCGCTCCGAGGTCCGCGCCCGCGTCCTTCTGCACCGACGGCGCCCACTGCCCCATCAGCTCCATGGCGGCCTTGCCGTTGCCCATGGTCGCGGCCTGGCCGCCGGGGGTGGAGTAGCCGGCGCCGAGGAAGCCCGTCTGGAACGGCTGGAGGTCGACCAGCTCCTTGAGGTGGGTGCCCGCCTGGACGAAGCCGGCGCCGGTGAAGTCCTTGGTGGTCGCGGCCTGCTGCAGGGCGGGGAGGCCTGCGACGCGCATCGCGAGGTAGGCCCAGTAGTAGTGGCCCGGCCATTTCTCCTTGCCCGCGAGGGCGATCGGAGTGACGCCCGCCGCCTTGAGCTTCTTGACGTCTTCGAGGAACTCGGCCCAGGTGGCCGGCGGAGCGGTGATCCCGGCCTCGGCGAAGAGCTTCTTGTTGTACCAGAAGCCGACCATGCCGACGTCGTAGGGCACCCCGTAGGTCCGGCCCTCGAACTGATAGGCCTGCAGCGACACCGGGGTGAGGTCGGACGACCAGCCGAACGCCTCGGTGAGGTCCTCGACCAGCCCCGCGTCGATCTGCTGCCGCAGAACGCCGCCGCCCCAGGTCTGGAAGACATCGGGGAGCTTGCCCGACGAAGTGTTCGCCGTCAGCTTGGACTTGAAGGCCTCGTTCTCCAACGAGGTCGTCTTGATCGTGATGTTCGGGTGAGCGGCCGTGAACGCCGAGGAGATCTGCGGGAACAGGGACTTGCCCGGTTCCGTCGTGGCGATGTTCCACCACGCGAAGGTCACCTTGCCGTCGGCCGCCGCCCCCGAGCCGGAGCCCCCGCCGCCGCAGGCCGCGGTGAGCGAGACGGACAGAGCGGTCAGGCCCGAGAGCGCGAGGAAGCTTCGTCGACTCGGGGGTGTGCTGGCCATGGGACCTCCGGGGTGATGAATGCCGGTTCGGTTCGAAAATGTTTCGTAATGTTCTCGAATTCGTGCTGCCACAAACTAGGAACGCGAAGCCTCCCGGTCAAGCCTTCTCACCGAATTTCCGTCGGCAGCAGCCCTCTTGTGGCTTGACAACCAGGTCGCGCCGACCGGAAACTCTTCGAAAGTTTGCGATATCTGTCGCTAACCCAAGGCGTCCGCGCGGAGGAGAGAAGTTGAGCGAGCAGCGCCCGACCCTGGCCGTCATCGCCGCTGAGGCAGGGGTCTCCCAGGCCACCGTGTCCAAGGTGGTCAACGGCCGCTCCGACGTCGCACCCGCGACACGCGAACGGATCGAGAGCCTGCTGCGCTCCCACAACTACCTCCACCCCGGCGCGCAGGCCAGGGCCCGCAGGTCCGGCCTGGTCGACCTGATCATCGGCGGTCTGGACAGCGCGTGGGCAGTGGAGATACTGCGCGGCGTCGAGGCCGAGTGCGCCCAGCGGAGCGTCGGCACCGTCGTGTCGCTCGTCCCGCCGGGCGAGGCCACGCCTTCGAGTTGGGCCGCACTGCCGGTCCTGCACCACAGCGACGGCGTCATCCTCGTCACCGCCTCGGTCACCCAGGCCCAGCGCGCCCAGGTCGAACAGGCCGGGGTGGCACTCGTCGTCATCGACCCGATCGACCTGCCGGGCAGCGGTGTGCCGAGCATCGGCGCGACCAACTGGGCGGGCGGCCTCGCCGCCACGGAACACCTGCTGGAGCTGGGGCACCGCCGGATCGCCGCGATCGGCGGGCGCAAGGAGATGCTCTGCAGCCAGGCCCGCATCGACGGGTACCGCGCCGCGCTGGAGCGGGCCGGGATCGAGGTCGACCGCGACCTGATCCGGTTCGGCGACTTCCAGCACGAGGGCGGGTTCCAGCGCGCCCGGGAACTGCTCGCCCTCCCCGAGCCGCCGACCGCCATCTTCGCCGGCAGCGACCAGCAGGCGATGGGCGTCTACGAAGCCGCCCGCCAGGGCGGACTGAGCATCCCGCAAGACCTGAGCGTGGTCGGCTTCGACGACCTGCCGATGTGCGAATGGCTGTCCCCGCCGCTGACGACGGTGCGCCAGCCGCTGGAGGAGATGGGCGGCTCGCCGCCCGCACACTCTTCCAGCTCCTGGACGGCCAGCCCCTGGTCAGCCCCCGGATGGAGCTCTCGACCGAGCTCAAGGTCCGGCTCTCCACCGCCCTGCCCCGTCTCTAGTGCTGTGACCGGCGAGGTTCACCGTGTCACGGCGCACGGCACGGCACCTCTCCCCCAGCTACCGCTGGGAGGTGCCCCCGGCGTTGTCGGACCGCCCCGAGTACGTCCAGTACAAGCGGCGGCCCTCCGCCTTGCGATGCACCGCACCCCCGGGAGCCCCTCCCAGCGGTAGCTGGGGGAACCGCGACCCGGCAAACCTTCCCGGCCACAGCACTAGGAGAACTCCTTGACCGAGCCCTGGCGTGACCCCCTCCTGCCCGTGTCCATACGAGTCTCCGATCTGCTGAAACGGATGACGCTGGAGGAGAAGGCGGGTCAGCTCGCCGGATTCTGGGCGCTGCCCTCGGATCCGGGCGCACCCGTCGCGCCGATGGAGGACGATTCCGGCGAGTCCGCGCCCGGCCTCGACGACATCGTCGCCCACGGCCTCGGCCAGCTCACCCGGGTGTACGGCACCGCGCCGATCACCGCGGAAGCCGGGATGGAGCGGCTCGCCTCGCTCCAGCGGCAGGTGACCGGATCCGGCCGGTTCGGGATACCGGCGGTCGCTCACGAAGAGTGCCTGACCGGGTTCATGACGTTCGGAGCGACGGTCTTCCCCGGGCCACTGGCCTGGGGCGCCTCCTTCGATCCCGGGCTCGTGCGCCAGATGGCCGCCGCCATCGGCGCGGGGATGCGGCGGGTCGGCGTCCACCAGGGGCTGGCTCCGGTGCTCGACGTGGTCCGCGACTACCGGTGGGGCAGGACCGAGGAGTGCATCGGCGAGGACCCTTATCTCGTCGGAGCGATCGGCACCGCCTATGTGCAGGGCTTGGAAGGATCCGGGATCGTGGCGACGCTCAAGCACTTCGCCGGGTACTCGGCCTCGCGCGGCGGCCGGAACATGGCCCCCGTCTCCTCAGGACCGCGCGAGTTCGCCGACGTACTGGTCGAGCCCTTCGTACGGGCACTGCGCGAGGGAGGCGCCCGGTCGGTGATGAACAGTTACACCGATGTGGACGGCGTTCCGGTGGCCGCCGACGAACGGCTGCTGACCGAACTGCTCAGGGGTGAGCTCGGTTTCGGCGGTGTGGTCGTCGCCGACTACTACGCCGTCTCCTTCCTGGAGACCCGGCACGGTGTCACCGGATCGCGCGGCGCGGCCGGCGCGCTGGCACTGACCGCCGGAATCGACGTCGAGCTACCCACGGCCCGCTGCTACGGCGAGCCGCTGACCGACCTCGTCCGGTCGGGAAGCGTACCCGAGGAGCTCATCGACCGGGCCGCGGAACGGGTCCTGCTGCAGAAGGCCGAGCTCGGCCTGCTCGACCCCGGCTGGGAACCCGTCCAACCCGAGCCGGTCGACCTCGACCCGCCGGAGAACCGGGCACTGGCCAGGCTCCTGGCCGAACGGTCCACCGTCCTGCTCGCCAACGACGGCATCCTGCCGCTGCAGCCGTGCCGGGTGGCGATCAGCGGGCCCTACGCCGACGACCCCCAGTCCTTCCTCGGCTGTTACTCCTTCCCCAATCACGTCGCCCTGCCCGGCGACCTCGGTCTGGAGATCCCGACGCTCGGCGAGGCGCTCACCGCTGCCGGGTTCACGGTCACCGAGGAAGATCCGGACGTGAACGTGCTGGTGCTCGGGGACCGGGCGGGCATGTTCGGCCGGGGCACCTCCGGAGAGGGCTGCGACGCCGAGACCCTCGACCTGCCCGGCGACCAGGCCGCACTCGCCTCCGCCGTTCTGGACTCCGAGGTGCCGACCGTCCTGGTGCTCGTCTCCGGACGGCCCTACGCGCTCGGCACACTGGCCGAGCGCGCATCGGCCGTGGTGCAGGTCTTCTTCCCCGGAGAGGAGGGTGGGACGGCGCTGGCCCGGATCATCAGCGGGGCCGCGGAACCGTCCGGGCGGCTGCCCGTCTCGATCCCCCGCCAGGTCGGCGGCCAGCCCGGCACCTATCTGCACGCCAGGCTCGGCGGGCACACCGACTGGAGCTCGGTCGACCCGACCCCGCTGTTCCCCTTCGGACACGGGCTGAGCTGGACCAGCTTCACCTGCTCGGAGCTCTCGGTGGATCCCGTCGCCGCGACGGACGGGGCCGTCGCCGTTTCGGTCACCGCACGCAACGTCGGCGAGGTGACCGGGACCGAGGTGGTCCAGCTGTACCTCTCCGACCCCGTGGCGTCCGTCGTCCGGCCGCAGCGGTGGCTCGCCGGGTTCGCCAGGGTCGAGCTGCGGCCGGGCGCGGCCGCCCGGATCACCTTCTCCGTCCATGCCGACCGGACCTCCTTCACCGGGCTCGATCTGCGCAGAAGAGTGGAGCCCGGGGAGATCGGCGTGGCCGTCGGACGGTCAAGCGGCGATCTTCCGCTCCAGGGCTCCTTCACTCTGGAGGGCCCCGTACGTCACCCGGCGGCCGACCGGGTGCTGTCCGTGCCGGTCGAGATCGTCCCGGTTTCATGACCGGGTTCTCCGGTGATCCCGTGCTGCCCGGGTTCCGGCCCGACCCGTCCGTCTGCCGGGTGGGAGCGGACTACTACCTGGTGACGTCCAGCTTCGAATGGTTCCCGGGCCTTCCCGTGTTCCACAGCCGCGACCTCGTGAACTGGCGGCGCATCGGCTCCGCGCTCGACCGGCCGTCCCAGCTCGACCTCGACGGGTGCGAGCCCTCACGGGGCCTGTTCGCACCGACGATCCGGCACCATGACGGGGTCTTTCATCTCGTCTGCACGCTGATGGACGGCCCCGGCCATTTCGTCGTCACGGCGACCGACCCGGCGGGGCCGTGGTCGGAGCCCCACTGGTTGGACGGTGAGGGCTTCGACCCGTCGCTGTTCTTCGACGACGGGCCGGACGACGGCGACGGGCACGGGGACGGCGAGGGCAACGGCGACGGCCGGGCCTGGTTCACCGCCGCACGAGTCGTGGACGAAGCCGCGGGGCGCACCGAGATCTGGATGCGCGAATACCTTCCCCAGGAACGACGGCTGACGGGACCCGAGCACGTCCTGTGGTCGGGAAGCCACCCGGGCGCCCGATGGTCGGAAGCCCCGCACCTCTACAGGATCGACGGCACCTATCTTCTGCTCACCGCCGAGGGCGGCACCGATGTGGACCACAGCGTGGTGGCCGCCCGCGCCGACCGTGTGACCGGCCCCTACGAGGGCGCCCCCGGCAACCCGTTGCTACCGCCCGCCAAGGGCCCGGTCACCTGCACCGGGCACGCCGACCTCGTCCAAACCCCGAACGGCGAGTGGCGGGCGGTCCTCCTGGGCGTCCGCCCGGGCTCCGCCCTCGGCCGCGAGACCTTCCTCAGCCGGATCACCTGGGACGACGGCTGGCCGGTCTTCTCCCCCGTCGTCCACACCGACCTTCGCCGCCCCCTCCACGACGACTTCGCCACCCTCTCCGCCGACTGGAGCACCCTGCGCACCCCACCCGCGCGGTTCTGGACCACCGGCGACGGGCTCCGCCTCCAGCTCCGCCCCGACCGCATCGGCGAACGCACCACCCCGTCCCTGCTGGCCCGCCCCCAGGAACAGCCCGACTGCGACGTCTCCGCCGAACTGCACTTCACCCCCGCCGCGCCGGACGAACAGGCGGGCCTCGCCGTAGTCCTCGACGACGACACCCATCTCCTCTTCCTCCGCACCGCGGAAGGACTCAGCCTCCGACACGGGCCCGAGGTCCTGGCCGGCGTTCCCGTCCCCCCGGGCCCCATTCGCCTGCGGGTCCGCATCCGCGGCTTCAGCCACACCTTCGCCCACGCGGCACCCGACGGCGCCTGGCAGGACCTGACCATCGTCGAAGCCACCTTCCTCACCCCGCTGTTCACCAGCATCCAGCTCGGCCTCTACGCCACCTCCAACGGCCGCCCCTCCACCAACCAAGCCCACTTCACGTGGTTCGACATCACGTACCCGAGCCCACAGGAACCGCCAGGCAGGCCCTGAGACCGCTGATGCCACGGCCAGGTCGCGGTCCGCGTCCGCCACCTGCCGGCTCGCACCTCACCTCCCGCCCAGCCGACCCCATTTGACCGCGGTGTACGTGGCCGCGATGCACGCCGCCGGAGCGGATCGATCGCCTGGAGCAGCTGCGCGCGGTACGCAGTGCGCGGGCCGGCCTTGTCGGCACCGCCCGTCGAAGGTATTGACACGTCAATTGTGAGCGCTAACACTCGTGCGCAGCAGGCGGCCGCCCCCACCGACCTCGCAGCCGCCGGTTGAAGCCCAACAGCCCTTGTGCGCGGCGCCCTTATCTCTCACGGACCATGGAGTTCGCCATGCCGGTTCCCCCTTCAGCCGCCGCGCCATGATCAAGGCGACCGGCGTCGCGGCCGTAGCCGCGGCTGTCGGCCCCGTACTCAACACCGCCTCCGCCGCGGCGGAGACGCCCCCGGTCAGGTCCGACGTCGGAGTGTCGACGTTCCCGTTCGACCTGGGTCAGGTCCAGCTCACCAGCAGCCGCTGGCTCGACAATCAGAACCGCACCCTGGCCTATCTCCGCTTCATCGACGTCGACCGCCTGCTGTACAACTTCCGTGCCAACCACCGGCTCTCCACCAACGCCGCAGCCCCGACCGGAGGATGGGACGACCCGGCGTTCCCCTTCCGCACCCACGTGCAGGGCCACTTCCTCACGGCATGGGCCCAGGCCTACGCCGCGGTCGGGGACACCACCTGCCGCGACAAGGCCGACCGCATGGTCGCCGAACTCGCCAAGTGCCAGGCCAACAACTCCACCGCTGGCTTCTCCGCCGGCTACCTGTCGGGCTTCCCCGAGGCCGACTTCACCAGCCTCGAAGCAGGCACGCTGACCAACGGCAACGTCCCGTACTACTGCGTCCACAAGACCATGGCCGGTCTGCTCGACGTGTGGCGCCTCATCGGCAACACGCAGGCCCGCGACGTGCTCCTCGCGCTCGCCGGCTGGGTCGACCAGCGCACCGCCGTGCTCAGCCAGAGCAAGATGCAGTCGTTGTTGGGCGTCGAGTTCGGCGGCATGAACGAGGTGCTCGCCGACCTCCACCAACAGACCGGCGACGCACGCTGGCTGACCACCGCCCAGCGGTTCGACCATGCGGCGGTCTTCGACCCCCTCGCCGCGAACCTGGACCAACTGAACGGTCTGCACGCCAACACACAGGTGCCCAAGTGGATCGGAGCCGTCCGCGAGTACAAGGCCACCGGGACGACCCGCTACCGCGACATCGCCGCCAACGCGTGGACCATCTGCACCACCTCGCACACCTACGCCATCGGCGGTAACAGCCAGGCAGAACACTTCCGGGCCCCGAACGCCATCTCCGGCTTCCTCGTCCCCGACACCTGCGAGCTCTGCAACTCCTACAACATGCTCAAGCTGACCCGAGAACTGTGGCAGCTGGACCCCGGCCGGGCGTCGTACTTCGACTTCTACGAGAAGGCGCTGCTCAACCACGTCATCGGCGCCCAGAACCCGGCCGACCCGCACGGGCACGTCACCTACTTCACCCCCTCAACCCGGGCGGCCGCCGCGGCAAGGGCCCGGCCTGGGGCGGCGGCACCTGGAGCACCGACTACGGCACGTTCTGGTGCTGCCAGGGAACGGGCGTCGAGTCCAACACAAAGCTGATGGACTCCATCTACTTCCACGACGGCAGCACCACCCTCACCGTGAACCTGTTCCTCCCCTCCGTCCTGAACTGGACCCAGCGAGGCATCACCGTCACCCAGACCACCTCCTATCCGGCCGACGACACCACGACGCTCAAGGTCACCGGCGGCGTCGGCGGGACCTGGTCGATGCGCGTCCGCATCCCCGGATGGACTTCGGGCGCCACCGTCAGCGTCAACGGCGTCGCCCAGACGGTCACGGCCAGTCCGGGCACCTACGCCACGCTCACCCGGTCCTGGGCCTCCGGCGATACCGTCACCGTGAAGCTCCCCATGCGCGTGGCCCTCCAGGCCGCCAACGACACCCCCGGTGTCGCGGCGATCACCTACGGCCCCGCCATCCTCGCCGGCAACTACGGCAGCACCACACTGTCCTCCCTCCCGACCCTGGACCCCTCCTCGATCACCCGAACCAGCAGCACCGCCCTCGCCTTCACGGCCACCGCCAACGGAACGAAGGTCGAACTCGCCCCGTTCCACGACGCCCAGGGTTTCAACTACACCGTCTACTGGCGGACCGTCAGTCCCGGCTTCCGTCTCGTCAACGCGGCCAGCGGACTCGTCCTCGGCATCCGGGACATGTCCACCGCCGACGGGGGCCTCGCTCTGCAGTGGACCGACTCCGGCACCGCCGACCACCACTGGCTCCTCCTCGTCGACGGCACCGCACTGCGGCTGCGCAACCTCAACAGCGGCAAGGTCCTCGGCGTGAAGGACATGTCCACTGCCGACAACGCCCCGATCCTCCAGTGGGCCGACACCGGCACCGCCGACCACCGGTGGACCATCGTCGACGCCGGCAACGGCTACCACAAGCTTCGGAACGTCCACACCGGCAAGCTGCTCGGCATCGAAGGCGGCTCCACCGCCAACGGCGCCGCAGCCGTACAGGTGCCCGACACCGGCGCCCCCGCCGGCCAGTGGCAGTTCGTCCCCGACGGCGCCAGGCGCATCCAGAACGTTGCCAGCGGGCGGGTCCTCGGTGTGCGGGACATGTCCACCGCCGACGGGGGCCTCGCCATCCAGTGGGACGACAGCGGCACCGCCGACCATCTCTGGACGGCCGCCGTCGACACCGGCGGCCACCTGCGCCTGCGCAACTCCCACAGCGGCAAGGTCCTCGCCGTGGAGAACGGCGGCACCGCAAACGGCGCCCGGATCGTCCAGTGGGCGGACAACGGCACCGCCGACCACCGGTGGCGCCTGCGCCACGGCGGCGGCGACACCTTCAGGATCCAGTGCGCCAACAGCGGCCGCGTCCTCGGCGTCTCCGGCGCCTCCACCGCCCAGGGAGCACAGACCGTCCTCTGGGACGACAACGGCACCAACGACCACCTGTGGCGATTCATCTGACCCGGCGCCGAGTCCCCCGATCGCCCCAGGCCGATCGCGGCGACGGGAAATCGAGTGGGAGGCGCTCCCGTCAGATCGGGCCGACCCTGTCGGAAGCGCCCACCGGTCAGGCGGACGCGGGCAGATCGGGGGCGGACTCGCGCACGGTCAGGCGGGTCGGGAGGATCAGCGGGCTGGGGCGGTGTCCTTCGATGGCGCTGACCAGCATCCTGGCCATCTCCTGCCCCAGCGCTCGCACCGGCTGGTGGACCGTGGTCAGCGGCGGGCTGGTGTGCCGGGCGCTCGCCAGGTCATTGAAGCCGATCACCGCGACGTCCTCGGGCACCCGGAGCCTCCGTTCCCGCAAGGTGCGCAAAGCGCCGATGGCCATCGCGTCGGAGGCCGCGAACACCGCGTCGGGATCGGGGTGCGCCCGGAGCAGTCGCTCCATCGCCTCGGCGCCGCCGTCCTCGGTGAACTGCCCGGGCTCGACCCCGAGCAGCGGCAGGCCGGACAAGGTCAGACCGTCGGTGAACCCCTGCTCCCGCGCGACGGAGGCCATGGCGTCCACCTGGCCGGTGATCATGACGGGCCGCCGGCGGCCCGTGCGCGCGAAGTGCTCGGCGGCCAGGCGGGCACCGCCCCGGTTGTCGGCGTCCACGTACCACGTAGGCTCCCCGATGAGCGGGAGTCCGCCGAAGACGACGGGGAGATCGACCTCCTCGCCCAGGCGTCCCAGCGGATCGTCGCCCCGCAGCGCCATCAGCATGACGCCGTCGGCCCGGCGGGAGCGCAGCAACCGCTCGAGCCTCTCCCGGCCACGCGGGGTGTTGGCCAGCAGCAGGATCAGTTCCAGTTCGGTCTGCTCCAACGCCGCGCTGACGCCGACGATGACCTCCGCGAAGAACGGGTCCGCGAACAGTCCCGGCTCGTCGCTGGAGACCGCCAGCACCACCGCTCCGACCCTGCGGGTCGCCAGGGCCTGCGCGGACGGATTGGGCACGAAATCCAGCTCGCGAACCGCCCGTTGGACCGCCTCCCGTTTGGCGCGGCTTACGTGCGGGGCGTTGTTGATCACCCGGGAGGCCGCGGTGCGCGACACACCGGCTCGTGCAGCCACCTCGTCGAGAGTCGGCATGCGCTTGGGTGACGGCTCCATGGAAGAACTGCTCCTCGGGCTCACGCGGACGGCGAACAGCGGCCATGATTCCATGCACCGCCCCGGCTTCGGACCTGCGCGCGGATATCGCCCTTGGTCTCGATTTGGTAGCGCTTCCAACCAATCGCGCCATACCGGTCATGGCAGCAGTTCTGTGTTCAACCTATTGACACACCCTGGCGACGGACCCAATCATCCCATCAGCGCGGTCCGACCCACAGCAAAACTGGAAGCGCTTCCACTTCCCCACCTACCGGAGGAAGAACCATGCGCAAGTCCGTCCGAGCTGCATCCGCCCTGCTGGCCGGTGTCCTCGCCACCGGTCTCGCCCTGATCAACGCCGGCCCGGCGTACGCCGCCGACCCGACCACCATGACCAGCGGCTTCTACGCCGACCCCGACAACTCCGCCCTGCGGTGGGTCAACGCGAACCCCGGAGACGGGCGGGCGGCGGCGATCCGGACGTCCATCGCCAACACCCCGGCAGCCCGCTGGTTCGGCAACTGGAGCGGCGACATCGGCACGGCCACCGGCGCCTACGTAGGCCGCGCGGACTCCTACGACAAGCTGCCGATCCTGGTCGCGTACAACATCCCCAATCGGGACATCTGCGCCGGTCACTCCGGCGGCGGCGCCGGGAGCCGCGCCGCGTACGACGCCTGGATCGCCTCCTTCGCCAGTGGCATCGGCAGCCGCCCGGCCGTCGTCGTCCTCGAACCCGACGCGCTCGGCCACGAGAGCTGCATGACAGCCGATCAGATTGCCGAGCGCAACGCCATGCTGAAGAACGCCATCGCCCAGTTCAAGGCCAAGGCACCCAATACCTGGGTCTACCTCGACGCCGGGAACCCCGGCTGGATCGGCGCCTCGACCATGGCGCAGCAGCTCGCCGCCGCCGGTGTCAGCGGGGCACGCGGCTTCGTGCTGAACGTCTCCAACTACTTCACCACCGACCAGAACACCTCCTACGGCAACGCGGTCAATTCCGCCCTGGGCTCCTACGGCTACACCAAGCCGTTCGTCGTCGACACCAGCCGCAACGGCAACGGTTCCAACGGCCAGTGGTGCAACCCCGCCGGCCGCCGAATCGGCACTCCCAGCCAGCGCGGCGGCGGTGCCGAGATGCTGCTGTGGATCAAGATCCCCGGCGAGTCCGACGGCAACTGCGGCGTGGGCGCCGGCTCCTCGGCGGGACAGTTCCTGCCGGAGGTCGCCTACAAGATGATCTACGGCTACTGACGCACCCCTCGCCTCCCTTCCCTGGCCGAAGGCCGGACCCCGGCACCGGGCCGGGTCGACCCCCGCGGTCCGACGTCAGGGCCTGCCACCCGAGCACCCCTACCGAAGGAACCCCGTGCGCATCCCCCTGCACCGATTAGTCCTGGCAGCGAGCGCGCTCACGCTGCTCCTCGGCGCCGTCGCCCCGGCCTCTGCCGAGGCGAGCTCCGCGCCGGCCCCCACACGCTTCCCGCGAACACCCGCTTCTACGTCGATCCCGACAGCGACGCGGCCCATCAGGCCGTCACCGACCTCCTCCACCGGGACTTCGAGGGCGCCAAGTCCATGGCCAAGCTGGCCAGTTGGCCGGAGGCCGCCTGGTTCACCGACGGCACCCCGGAGCAGGTCGAATCCCGCGTACGCGACCTCGTGCGCCGGGCCGGGCGAACCGGGACGGTTCCCGTCCTGGTGGCCTACAACATCCCGCTGCGCGACTGCTCCCAGTACTCCTCCGGCGGTGCGCAGTCGGACGCCGAGTACCAGGCCTGGATCAGCGCCTTCGCCCGGGGGCTCGGCCGCAGCAAGGCCGTCGTCATCCTCGAACCGGACGGGCTGGCCAACCTCCCCTCCGACTGCGGTCCCGGCAGCGACCCCACCGGCGCGATCACCACAGGACGCTTCGCCGACCTCAACCACGCGATCGACGCCCTGGAGCGGCAGCCGAACAGCGTCGTCTACCTGGACGCCGGCAACAGCCATTGGCGCAGCGTCGGCGGCATCGCACAACGCCTCCTCCAGGCCGGTGTCACCCGCACCCAGGGCTTCTCGCTGAACGTCTCCAACTATCTGGCCACCGATCTGTCCACCCACTACGGCACCTGGGTCTCCCAGTGCCTATGGTTCGCCACCAAGGGCCCGGACTGGGCCAAGGGGCACCCCGACTGGTGCGCGAGCCAGTACTACTCCCCTTCAGCACCGAACGACGGGCAGCCTGGAAACTCCGTGAACGTGGACGACCCGTCCACCTGGCACTGGACCGACCTGTGGTTCCAGCAGAACGTCGGCACCCCGCCCGCGCAGGAGCTCACCCACCTCGTCGTGGACACCAGCCGCGACGGCCGGGGCGCCTGGACCCCGCCCGCAGGCAAGTACAGCGGCGATCCGCAAACCTGGTGCAACGCTCCCGGTCGCGGCATCGGCGCCCGGCCGTCCGCGAACACCCGCGTCCCGCTCGTGGACGCCTACTTGTGGATCAAGACCGTCGGCCAGTCCGACGGCCAGTGCAACCGCAGCATCCCGGGCGGCACCATCGACCCGGAGTACGGCGTCGTCGATCCCGCGGCCGGTGTGTGGTGGCCGGAGCAGGCCAAGTCCCTCGTCCGGAACGCCGACCCCGCACTGGAATTCAACACGGTCCTGCGCTGACCAGGGATGCGAACTGTAGGAAATACCCGTTCATGGCGGGATCTCTCCTCAGGGGCCGCCGTTCTGATTTCGCCTGAGCTTTCATCAGCAGCCCAGTCGAGCGATCCTCATCGAAATATTTTCGATGAGGATCGCTCTATGAAGAGCGGCTATTGGGCTGTTCAGAGGGAGGGAATTCTCGAAACCCTTTCGAAACTCTTGACATGTTTCGGCTGCGTTTCCAGACTAAGGCCCGAGGCGGTGTCCCCCGTCTGTGTCCTGGTGCCGGGTGCAGGCCTTGGATCTTTACGCCCTGGCGGTGAGCGTCCTTAATCAATGGACGCGGGCGTCGTTCACGCCGATTCACTCGGCCGCACTCCAATCCTTCCGTGATTTCTGTCCTGGAGGCTCTTTCATGGGCTCACATGCCATTCCCCCGCCCACCGTCCGCCGGAAGATCGGCGCTCTTCGTACGGCCCTGGTCGTCGGCGTCATAGGTTCGGCGGCCATGCTGGTGGCGCCGCTGACCTCACACGCCGCCGAGAGCACGCTCGGCGGCGCCGCGGCGCAGAGCGGCCGTTACTTCGGCACCGCCGTCGCCTCGGGCAGGCTGGGCGACTCGGCGTACACGACGATCGCGGGCCGCGAGTTCAACATGGTGACGCCCGAGAACGAGATGAAGATCGACGCCACCGAACCCCAGCAGGGCCAGTTCAACTTCGCCGCCGGTGACCGCGTCTACAACTGGGCGGTGCAGAACGGCAAGCAAGTACGCGGCCACACCCTGGCCTGGCACTCCCAGCAGCCCGGCTGGATGCAGAACCTCAGCGGCAGCACGCTGCGCCAGGCGATGACCAACCACATCAACGGCGTGATGGCCCACTACAAGGGCAAGATCGTCCAGTGGGACGTCGTGAACGAGGCCTTCGAGGACGGCACTTCGGGAGCCCGGCGGAACTCCAACCTGCAGCGCACCGGCAACGACTGGATCGAGGTCGCCTTCCGCACCGCGCGCGCCGCCGACCCGGCCGCCAAGCTCTGCTACAACGACTACAACGTCGAGAACTGGACCTGGGCCAAAACCCAGGCAATGTACGCCATGGTCCGGGACTTCAAGCAGCGCGGCGTGCCGATCGACTGCGTCGGCTTCCAGTCCCACTTCAACAACGACAGCCCGTACAACAGCAACTTCCGCACCACCCTGCAGAGCTTCGCCGCCCTCGGCGTCGACGTGGCCGTCACCGAACTCGACATCCAGGGCGCCTCGGCCACTACCTACGCCAACGTGACCAACGACTGCCTGGCCGTCCCGCGCTGCCTCGGCATCACCGTCTGGGGTGTGCGCGACACCGACTCATGGCGGTCGGAGCAATCGCCGCTGCTGTTCGACGGCAACGGCAACAAGAAGCCCGCCTACACCTCGGTGCTCAACGCACTCAACGCCGGTTCCTCCACCCCCACTCCGACCCCCACACCCGGTTCCGGACAGGTCAAGGGCGTCGGTTCGGGCCGCTGCCTGGACGTGCCCGGTGCCAGCACCAGCGACGGCACCCAGCTCAACCTGTGGGACTGCAACAACCGCACCAACCAGCAATGGTCGTACACCGCCGGGGGCGAGCTCAAGGTCTACGGCGACAAGTGCCTGGACGCCGCCGGCACCGGCAACGGCACCAAGGTCCAGATCTACAGCTGCTGGGGCGGCGACAACCAGAAATGGCGCCTCAACTCCGACGGATCCATCGTCGGAGTCCAGTCCGGCCTCTGCCTGGACGCCGTCGGCAACGGCACCGCCAACGGCACCCTGATCCAGCTCTACTCCTGCTCGGGCGGCAGCAACCAGCGCTGGACCCGCACCTGACGACCTGACACGGCGAAAGGGTGAACCGATGAAGACCCACGGTGCGGCTTCCCCGCCCCTCCACGAAGGCATCGCTGGTGGTCCCGGTTCGCCGCCGTGGTGGCGGCGACGCTCGCGATCGGCATGCTCTTCGCCGTGAAGCCGGCGCCCGCCGAGGCGGCGACGGTGGACGGCAATGCCTGGTACGTCCTGGTCAATCGCAACAGCGGCAAGGCGCTGGACGTCTATGGAGCGTCCACCGCCGACGGCGCGCGGGTCAGTCAGTGGACACGCAACGACGGAGCCAACCAGCAGTGGCAGTTCGTGGACTCCGGCGGCGGCTTCTACCGGCTCAAGGTCCGGCATTCGGGCAAGGTTCTCGACGTAGCCGGCGCCTCGACCGCCGACGGTGCCGCGATCGCGCAGCGGGCCGACGGCAACGGGGCCAACCAGCAGTTCCGGCTGGCCGACTCCGACGCGGGCCACCTCCGGCTGATCAACCGCAACAGCGGCAAGGCCGTCGAGGTGCAGGGCGCGTCCACCGCCGACGGCGGCAACGTCGTCCAATACAGCGACTGGGGCGGCGCGAACCAGCAATGGCAGATGATCAAGCTCTCGTCCGGTGGCGGCGGATGCGGCAGCGCCCCGACTCTGGCGAGCGGTACGCACACGATTCAGAGCAGCGGCAAGAGCCGCAGCTTCATCCTCAGAGTTCCCGACAACTACTCCAACAGCCAGCCCTACCGACTGATCTTCGCGTTCCACTGGCGGGGCGGAACCGCCGGCGATGTCGCCTCGGGCGGAACGAGCGGAAACGCCTGGTCCTACTACGGCCTACAGGAACAATCCAACAACACCGCGATCCTCGTCGCCCCCCAGGGCCTCGACAACGGCTGGGCCAATCCGGGCGGTGAGGAAGTCACCTTCGTCGACGACATGATCCGGCGGATCGAGGGCGGCCTCTGCGTCAACACGGCGCAGCGTTTCGCCACCGGTTTCAGCTGGGGCGGCGGGATGAGCCACGCACTCGCATGCACCCGGGCCAACGTCTTCAGGGCTGTCGCGGTCATCTCCGGCGGCGAGATCAGCGGGTGCAGCGGCGGCGCCCAGCCCATCGCCTACTTCGGAATTCACGGCGTCAGCGACTCCGTCCTCAACATCGCGCAAGGACGTTCCCTGCGCGACAGGTTCGTCAGCAACAACGGCTGCACCTCCCAGAGCCCGCGCGAGCCCGCGCCGGGCAGCCGGACGCACATCACCACCACCTACTCGGGCTGCCGTGCCGGGTACCCGGTCCAATGGGCCGCCTTCGACGGAGGCCACTTGCCCGGTCCGGTCGACGGCTCCTCCAACGAGAGCGGTGTCACGACCTGGACCAAGGGAGAGATCTGGAGGTTCTTCGCACAGTTCCAGTGACACGCCCGCACCATGGAGTGGAGCCAGGAACTGCGACCGGGGTGTGCAAGGTTCCGCAACGCCTCGAGCCCCCCATCCGGTCTCAGCTGCCGCAGGCCGGTGGTGCGCACCGCGACCAGGGCGATGGAGTGGGCGTCGCGGGCGTCGGTCTTGCGGTTGTGGCCGGTGTCGAAGAGCCGGACCCGGGCGGCGAGCTTGGCCGGCACGTCGAGGACCTGTTCACCTGCTTCGAGGAGGCGTTGGGCCAACGGCCGGCCGGCACCATTGGCGCCCTCGACGGCCCACACCCGCTGGGGCCAGGGCTTCACATAGGACCGCAGCGCCGCATAGCCGGCGCGGGCGGTGGTGAACCTGCCCGACCCCAACAGGTGGCCGTATTTGTCGACGACCTCGATGGTGACCGACAGCTTGTGGGGATCGACCCCGATGATCACGCCACTCATGCGGACTCCTGCCTCTCCTCGAACCGATGGGTCGGCGAGGTGAGCAGTGCTACTACGAGCTGGGCAGTCCCCTCTTGAGCCACGCCTCGTCACGGTGCCCGACGGAGCGCAGCCCATGAGAGAGCCACACCCCAGGCCGGGTGGGCAGCGGCTGAAGAGAGCGACCCGCCGGACACCTGGACCGAGTCTGGCCAGACACCGATCCTGCTTGAAGTCTCCTAGTAGCCGCTGGTTGCGCGCTGTCCTGCCGATGAGCGGATGGGTCAGGTTGGTGCGGTGGTTGGCGCGTTTCGCTTCTGGAGCAGGTTCGCGACGAGCATGACGACCACGGCAATGCCGACTCCGATGAACGTGAACAAGACCCGGCGTCCCTCGTCGCCAAGGTTATGCGGATGCGACAGGTCGATCCCGATGAGGACCGCGGCAGCGACGGCGGCGCAGTACAGCGCGTAGTTCCACCGACAGAGACCTCGACGAGCTTCGGGGGCGATACGTCGACGAGGGCCATGACTTCAATGATGCGGTGCCCTTGCGCGCGGCGCTCGGAAACGCGCGACTCTGCCGATGAGCGCTCACGTCCTGCCGCGCACATCAGTCGGGTAGAGGCGTTGGTTCGCGGCCTGCGAGTAGAAGGATGCTGGAGGAGTATCTGCCTCATGTACTGGTTGCCATGCCGGGCGCGTCAGTGGGCTGGGTCCCATACCGACTGCCACAGGTCGAGCCGGGCCTTCAGCGGATCGGGTCCGGCCGCCGCACCCGTATTCGCGAAGTCCATCACGTTGCCGGTGGCCGGGTCGTAGCGCGGCCATTCCGGGAGGCCGGCGCCGTTGGGGTCACCGGTCCTGACAAAGTTGGCCCAGTAGCCGCTGGCGGTCCGGACCATCTCCAGGTCGGCTCCCTTCCGCTCGATCTGGACGATTCCTTTTCCGTCGAAGGAGATCGGCAAATCCAGGACGAACGGCATTTCAAACCCATGGATCACGCCGGGCACCGCATCGCGGTAGGCCTCGTCCACGTAGGAGAAGCGGTAGTAGTAGGCCGGCTGGCCCGCCCTGGTCATCACCGCCGCCAGATGCCGGGTCGGCTCGATCATGGTCCGGTCCGCGTAGACCGCCTGGTTGAGCGCCTTGAAGCTGGCGTTGCCGTCCGGGTCGTAGAGCTTGCGTGCCTGCGACGCGAGTGCGCCGAACTGAGCGAACACCGCGTCCTTGGTCTCCGCCACGCTGACCGCCAGGTCGACCGCGGTCGCCCCGCAGATCACCGGCACCATCGCCTGCCGGCCGCCGCGCATCGCCGCCTCAGACGTCTCGGCGATCAGCCGCCCGTCGATCGTCGGACCGCTAAAGCCCGCCGCGCTGGGACCGCCCGCGGCCATCGTGACCACTTCGGACATGCCGATGCCTTCCTCGGCGACCTTCTCCGCCGGCAGGGCGCGCAGCGCCGCCAGCGCCTTCGCGTCATTGCCATCGATGCCCGCCTCGCGGGCGAACTCGACGGCCCTGGACTCGGCGGCGTCCAGGTTCTCCAGTGGAAACGCCCCGTCGCGGGCACTCGGCATACCCGGCGACTCCACGATCGCACGGTGGAACAGGCCGGAGGCCAGCGGCGAGATCAGCATCGCGACCATCGCGCCACCGCCGGCGGACTCGCCGGCGATCGTCACGGTGCCCGGGTCGCCGCCGAACGCGGCGATGTTGCGCTGCACCCACTGCAGCGCCGCGATCTCGTCCATGAAGGCGTAGTTCCCGCGCGGGTCGTCGGGCGCCTCGGCGGCCAGCGCCGGGTGTGCGAAAAAGCCCAGCCGGCTCAGGCGGTAGTTGAACGAGACCACGACCATGCCGCCCTGACGCGTGAACCTCTCCATCGGGTACTGCGACGCCGCCCCCTGGACATCTCCGCCGCCGTGGACCCACACCATCACCGGCAACGGATCGCCCGTCTGGTCGGCCGGGCGCCACACGTTCAGATACAGGCAATCCTCCGATCCCTTCGACGCTCCGCCAGCCCCTGTGCCCCCTGGCTTGAGAAGGCTGTAGTGCTGTATCGGATCGGGGCCCATCTTCGACGCGTCAAGCACGCCGTCCCAGGGCTTGACCGGTTGCGGTGCCCGCCAGCGCAAATCGCCGACCGGCGGCTGCGCGAACGGGATCCCCTTGAAGGAGATTAGATCGCCCTCCGCCGTGCCGCGAACCGTCCCGCCCTCGACGGTTGCCTCCAGCAGTCCCTGTGCCATCCTTCTCTCCGTCCCTCGGCCGTTCGCATGCGCGGATTGACGAGCCCTTTCCAACTCTCAGCCCGATCGGAACATGCAACCCCGCCCCCGTCATCACCCCGATCGGGTGACACGGACCTCATACGCGCCTGATCCATGAGAGCCGACTCGTCCGGCATGAGCATGGAAAGCCCGGCCCAGCGGGAGCCTGCATGACGCGAAACTGCAGGTGTCTCGTGGGACCGGACCAGTGAGTTTCCAAGCCGTCACCGTCGGTCGCACCCGTCCCGGGTTGGGCACGAGGCACGCCGCAAGCAGGTGCCGCGATGATCTTGGTCGGCGGGTCCGTGGCCGTCCGGATGGTAGGGCGTGACGCACGCACATGCCGCTGTCAGTACGGCATAGCGTGACCGCTGTCCGGCGCACTCGATGCTCGTCGAACGGGCTCGCGCGCTCAGACACCTGACGGCACCATGCACATGTGGTTCACCGGCCAGTATTCGGGGTCATCGAGAACCAACGCCTCGTGTACACCGACGCGGTGTCCGATGAGCACGGCAACGTGTTGTCACCCGTGCAGACGGGCATGCCAGCCGGTCACCCCACCACGACGGAGGTCCGCGTCGCGCTGGAACCTGCCAACGGCGGAACCAAGATGAGGCTGACCCACGTCGGCATCCCCGCCGGGTCCCCCGGTGCCGGCCCGCCCCCTGTCGGCGCGCGCTCTGTCCACCGCACGAAGCCCCGACCAACGGCGGTCAGTCGGGGTCGCGCACGCAGCGGAAGCCGACGTGGTTGGTGGTATCGCGGGCACCGTGGCCTTGCCGGGCGGCCGGCCGGTAGCGGTGGCAGTACTCCGGGGCACACAGGTGGGAGCCCCCTTTGTCACGAATCGGTCCTGCTCACTCACTGTTCCGGTGGGGACGCAGCACGATGGGGAGGGCTCGGCGTGTACCGCGTCGTGGTCATCGATCCAGGCCGTTGCGGTCCACTCCCACACGTTGCCGGTCACGTCGTAAAGCCCGTATCCGTTGGCCGGGAAGGTACGGATCGGCGACGTCCGGGCGAGATGCGGTGGCCAGAGGTTCTCGTACGGGAAGTGCCCTTGCCAGGTGTTCGCCATGGTCTTGCCGCCCGCTCGCATCTCGTCGCCCCACGCGTAGGTGGCATCTTCGAGGCTGCCCCGTGCGGCGTGTTCCCATTCCGCCTCGGTTGGCAGACGGGCACCGGCCCAGGCCGCGTATGCGGCGGCGTCTTCCCAACCGACGTGCACGACGGGATGCAGCTCCAGGCCGTGCAGCGTGCTCCCCGGCCCGTACGGGTGCCGCCAGTCGGCGCCCGGCACCCAGGACCACCAGTGTGTCCAGTCGTCGAGGGGGACGGGACCGCTGGTGCCGGTGAACACCTGTGACCCCGGAACGATCAGGTCGGGGTCGGCGCCAGGGAAGCCCCGAGGATCGGGTGCCCGCTCGGCGATGGTGATGTGGCCGGTGTCCTTGACGAAGCGCCCGAACTCAGCATTGGTGACTGGGTGCTCGTCGACCCACAGCTCGCCAACCATCACGTCCTTGACCGGTCGCTCCTCTGGGTAGAAGTCGACGGATCCCATCCGGAACGAACCACCGGGAACCAGCACCTGCCCACGCCCAGTCACGTGCTTCAGCCTAGAGCGCACTCAACGTCGTGAGCGGTCGTGGGCGACTCGTCCGGCTGAGCCGGAGTGCGGCTCCTGCGTCCGGATGGTCACCTTCTTCAGCAGGACGGTGACCCGAATGGTGGCTGGTAGGTCGGCGAGATCGGCGTGCCCCAATCCCCACCGCCGAACTGAGTCGAGCACCTTCCAGCCGGCAGCGCCTGGGAAATCAATCGTGTGGTGTTCCCGGCCGACCCGGCGGCACTGGACGGACGGCTGCCATCGAGCCCCATGAACGCGGCCGCCGCCCATCTCCCGCTAAGGGTGACGGGATGGCGTCGGCGTCGGCGTCGTCGTCGGGGTTGCCAACCTCCGCCGTCATGCAGAGCGACCGGTTCGTGAGTTGACGACCTCGTTCTCTGCGATCGCTCACGGCCTTGGGTAGTTACGGATCATCCTGGCTCCACTCCGTCGTCGTCCCTCGATGGCACCGCTTCCCGCAAAACGCCTTTCGATAGTACGGTCGCGCGCATCACCTACGACCGCCGGAGGATTCAGCATGTCCGCACGCTATTTCGAGGACTACGCACCCGGCCACAGCAGGGCGGCGCCGCGCGCGGCCCTGGACTCCGATGCCCCCAGAATCGACCTCAACGGGGACTGGGCGTTCCGGTTCTCGTCTGCCCTGCGCCCGGTACCGGACGGTTTCGAAGCCCCGGACTTCGACGACGGCTCCTGGGACGCCCTCCGCGTCCCCTCGCACTGGCAGCTGCACGGTTACGGTCGGCCATCTACGTCAACATCGCCTATCCGATACCGGTCGGCACGCCTGCCGTGCTGCGCTTCGAGGGCGTGGACTCCTGCGCCCGAGTCTGGCTCAACAGCCGCGAGCTGGGCGTCACCTACGGCAGCCGCCTGCCGACCGAGTTTGACGTGACCGAGCTGCTGCGGCCCGGCCGCAACGTGCTGGCGGTGCGGGTGCACCAGTTCTCCGCGGGCACCTACCTGGAGGACCAGGACACCTGGCGCCTGTCGGGCATCTTCCGCGACGTGTCCCTGCTGGCCCGTCCTGAGGGCGGCATCCGGGACGTCTTCGTGCACGCCGACTACGACGCAGACACCGGCGCGGGCCGGCTCGGGTGGAGGCCGACGCGGACGCGCCGGTGCGGATCGACATCCCGGCCCTCGGGATCCACGACCAGCCGGTCGGGACCGAGTTCGCCTTCGCGGCGGTACGGCCCTGGAGTGCGGAGGATCCGCAACTCTACGAGGCGTACCTGGCCACCGGCAGCGAGCGGGTCCGGATCCGGATCGGGTTCCGCAGCGTGGCCGTCGACGAGGCCGGGGTGCTCCGGGTCAACGGCCGCCGGGTGGTGCTGTGCGGCGTGAACCGGCACGAGTTCGACCCCGATCACGGCCGTGCGCTCTCACTCGAAGCGAGCGCCGTGACGTGGAGTTGATGAAGCAGCACAACATCAACGCGGTGCGCACCGCGCACTATCCGCCGCATCCCGCATTTCCCGACCTGTGCGACGAGCTCGGGCTGTGGGTCATGGACGAGTGCGACCTGGAGACCCACGGCTTCGAGAGCGTCGACCCGGAGCGCTGGCAGCGCAACCCCTCCGACGACCCTCGGTGGCACGACGCTTACCTGGACCGCATCGAGCGGACCGTGGAACGGGACGAGAACCACCCGAGCGTCATCCTGTGGTCGCTCGGCAACGAAGCCGGGGACGGCCGCAACCTTCGGGCCATGTCCGAGTGGGTTCGGCGGCGCGCCCCGTCCTGCCCGATCCACTACGAGGGCGACCGGCTCGGCGAGTACACCGACGTCCACGGCGAGATGTACCGCCCGCCCGCCGCCGTCGCCCGGATCGGACGGGGGAGCTGCTGCCTGGCGAGGTCTCCTACCCGGCCCGCGCCGGCTCCGGCGACCCGGCGGACGACCCGCGCAACCGCAAGCCCTTCCTGCTCACCGAGTTCGCTACGCCATGGGAAACGGGCCCGGCGGGCTCGCCGAATACCTTGAGCTGTGCGGCGAGTACCCGCGGGTCCAGGGTGGCTACGTCTGGGAGTGGATGGACCAGGGACTGCGCACATACGACGCCCAGGGGCGCGAGTTCTTCGGCTACGGCGGAGACTTCGGCGAGGACCTGCACGACGGCAACTTCATCTGCGACGGCCTGGTCCTCCCTGACCGCACGCCGTCTCCGGGTCTCCTGGAGTACGCGAGGGTGATCGCCCCCGTCCGAATCGGCCCCGGCCCTGAGCCGGGCACCCTCGAGGTGGAGAACCGCTACGAGGTGCTGCACCTGTCCCACCTGCGGTTCACCTGGTCGCTGGCCCGCGGGGGGATCGAACTGGACCACGGCGTGCTGCCCACACCGGAGCTCGCGGCCGGGCAGCACGGCCCGCTGCCGCTGCCCCGGCTGGACCCTCCCCAGCTACCGCTGGGAGGTGCCCCCAGGGCGGGGAGGACGGCGGGGGCGAGCTCTGACTCACCGTCCAGGCGGAGCTGGGCAAGCACGCCAACTGGGCCCCCAAAGGTCACGTGGTCGCCTGGGGACAGCTCCAGCTCTCCGCGACGGGCCGGCACCGACCGATCGGCCTGCCGGGCCCGGCCCGCGGCGAGGGCGAGCACATTCTGCTCGGCCCTGGCCGCTTCGACCGGACCACCGGAGCTCTGCTCTGCATCGGCGACCTTGCCCTCCGCGGACCACGGCTGAACCTGTGGCGCGCCCCTACCGACAACGACCGCGGCTGGTCCCAGCGCGACGCCGCCTACTGGAAGGACCGTGGGCTGGACCGGCTACGGCAGCGCACCGTCTCCGTCACCCCTGACGCACACGGCATGACCGTCGTCGTCCGCAGCGCCGCCGCCGCGGGCAGCTCCGGCTACCTCACCACCTACCGCTGGGACGGCGACGGTGACAGCCTGTGCCTGCGGGTGCACGCCGAACCCGTCGGCCGCTGGCCCGAGCGAGGCGACGATTTCCACGACACCATGGTGGACCCGGTACTACCGCCGGAGGAATACCAGGATCTGCTCCGCAGGGACAGGTCCCGCTCACTGGCCCGCATCGGACTCGACTGGGAGATTCCCGCCGACTGGTCCCAGGTGGAGTGGTTCGGTACGGGCCCGGGTGAGGCCTACCCCGACTCGCGTCAGGCAGTTCGCGTCGGACGTTTCCGCGCGACCGTGGACGAGCTGCAGACGCCCTACGTGCGCCCCCAGGAGAACGGCAACCGTGCGGACATCCGCTGGGCGACCTTCACCGACGAAGCCGGGAACGGACTGCGCGTCGTGGGCGAGGAACCGTTCCATTTCGCCGCGCGCCGGTGGACCGACCAACAGCTCGACGCCGCACGGCACCACAGCGATCTCGTCCCGGGCCCGGTGATCCACCTCCACACCGACCACGCCGTCCAGGGCCTCGGCAGCGCCGCTGTGGGACCCGGCGTCCTGCCTCAGTACCGGCTCGAACTCGCGTCGGCGGACTTCGCGTTCATCCTGACTCCCCTGCAGCAGAGCTGAGACCACCGAGCGGCCCCGAACGCGCTCCGCCCGCCGCACCTGGTCGGCGGGCGGGCAGGGCATGATCGTTCAGGAGCAGACTGCACCGTTGAGCGTGTAGCGCGCCGGGATCGCGTTGGTACCCGAGTACGTCGCCTGGAAGCCGAAGCTCACGCTGCCGCCGGGCGCCAGGGTCCCGTTCCACCCGGCGTCCCGGGCGGTGACCGTGCTGCCCGACTGGCTCACCGTGGCATTCCAGGCGTTGCTGATCCGCTGATCACCCGCGAAACTCCAGCCGAGGGTCCACCCGGAGATCGCGGAGGTTCCCGTGTTCCTCACGGTCACCGTCGCAGTGAAGCCGTTGCCCCAGGCGTTGTCGATCCGGTACGCCACCGTGCAGGAGGCCGCCGACGCGTCGTCGTCCGCCTCCGTCACCGTGAACGTCGCCGGCTGCACGCCAGGACCACCGACCGTGAAGGTTGCGCTGCCCGAGGACGCGTCGGCATCCTGCGCGGCGAAGACCGAAACCTGCTGCTCCGTCGCCCAGTTGCCCGGGGTGAACACCAGGGTCGCGGCTGCCGACAGGTCCTGGTCGCCGGAGTTCCGGGTCACCGTCACCGTGACGTTCTGCGCGGGCGCGGCCGAGAGCCGCACGCCCACCGGTGCCGAACCGCCCTCCGGGACGGTCACGGCCGCCGGTGCCACCTCGACCACGGGCACCGCCGGGACGCTGCGCCGCTCAGCCGCGAAAGCCGCCAGCCAGGCCAGCGAGGCGTTCCAGTTGATGGCCACCTCGTTGGTGGAGTACGAGCCGATGTCGTCCACGTAGCACGCCGCCGGTGCGCAGCCCGCGAGCTTCTCCTTGGCCACCGGGTCCTCCAGCCCGGCGTTCGGCCCTCCCGCGAAGGAACCCGCCGGCGGGTGCGGCAGCGAGGCGTCGTTCTGATGCGCCCAGAACCGGTGGTGCTGGTTCGCGGAATAGCGATCGCCGTAGCCGGTGACGTAGGAGAGGTCGAGCGCGTTGCGGCCGAGCAGGTAGTCCAGGCTCTCCAACGCTCCGTCCCGGTAGCGTTGTTGACCGGTGAGCTCGTACGCCACGGCCAGCACCATTGCGTTGTTGGTGACGGAGCTGTTGGAGCCCCACACGTACCCGGTGGCGGGGAGCGACACCGGGTAGCCCTGTCCGGCCATGGTGAACAGGTGACCATCGGCGGCCGCGGTCAGCAGGCCGCGCAGCCGGGCCACGTCGTCGGCGGGCAGGGCCACGCCGGGGACGGTGGCGAGGGTGATCCGGCCGAGCGTCGCGGTGCCGCCCCACCAGAACCCGTCGACGGGCTTGGTGTGGTGCGGAGAGGAGGTGACGGCGTCCCGGTACTGTGACTCGCCGGTGGTGGCCAGGAGTTCCGCCGCCGCCCAGTAGAACTCGTCGGAGACGTCGGCGTCCTCGTACGCACCGCCGCCGGTGTTGTCGGTTGCGAGAGCAAGCACGTCCGGGTTGGCCTTGGCAGCCGTCCAGGCGCGGCGGGCCGCGTCCAGGCAGCGCGCGGCGAACGCGGCGTCGTACGGCGCGTATACCCGGGCACACTGCGCGGCCGAGGCCGCCAGGTTCAGCGTCGCGGCGGTCGACGGCTTGTGCAACTCACGCTGCTCGGAATCGAGTTCTGGCCGGGTGGGCAAGGCAGTCCACTTGGCGTCGTGCATCTTATGGAAGGCCATGCCCGCCATCGGCTTCCCGGCCGGGACCTGCATCCGCAGCAGGAACTCCAGCTCCCAGCGGGCCTCGTCCAGCACGTCCGGCGTCCCGTTGCCACGCTCCGGCACCCGCAGCGTCGCGTCGCCGAGCGCCGCTTCGCCGCCCGAACGGCGGGCCCTCTCGAATGAGTTGACCATTTCCCAGACGGAGATGCCGCCGTTGACCACATACTTCCCGTGGTCGCCCGCGTCGTACCAGCCGCCACGCACGTCCAGTTGGTAGTCGCACACCCCGGCCTGGCAGGGGACACTGGTGTCGCCCTTGTTCGGGGCGACGCCCAGGTGTCCGGCGGGGCGGGCGTAGGAGCTGCCGCCCGCCAGGGCGGCGTCGATCGAGCTACCGCTGCGCTGCTGATAGAAGAACGACATGCTGTCGGCGCGCAGTCCGTCGTACAGGGATGCCGAGATGTCGAAGGGGTGGCTGGTCTGGCCGCCGACGGCCAGGGCGTAGCCGGTCCCGGTGCCGGTGTACGTGCCGAAGTCCACCAGGTGCGTGGACTGGCCGGACGCCTGGTCGGCGCCGCGCACCGTGGTGGCGCCCGACGCGGCCACCGCGCCGGAGGCGTCGCGCAGTTGCCAGGCGAGCGGGGCGGTCGCGGAGCTGGCCACGGTGGCCCGCTTGGGGCCGGCGGGCAGGTAGCCGAGCTGATTGACCCGGACGGGCGTGTCGGCAGCGGCAGCCACGGTGCCGGCAGCCGCGACCGGAACTGTCAGAGCGGTCGCGGACAGGCCGCCGACGGCCAGCGCGAAGCCGGCGAGGACAGCTGCCGCGCGACGTGGCACGCCGCGGGCGGAGGTGACAGGAGGCACGGGTGGAGCCTTCCTTGGTGGGCGGGAGACAAATATGGGAGCGCTCCCAATCAAGCCTGCCACCGGTCGGCCCCGTCAAGTCTCCTGGCTGTACAGGTAGTTGACCTGCCCTCTCTCCGAGAGCAGGCCAACTACCACCACAGCTTCGACGGAGGGACAACGGTGGCGCGAAATCGACGATCGGCGGCGGCGCCGGCCCGCGACGGAGACTCGCACGCCCCAGGCCCGAGCGAAGGTCGCACCCCGGCACGGTGCCGACGCAGGCGATCCGGCCCGCGCCGCTGCGGCGGATGGTGAGGGCGGGCCAGCGGCCGAAGTGCAGGTGGTCGTACTCGGCCAGCACCGTCGCGTCGGCGACGGTGAGGCCGTCCACCCAGCGGGGCGCGGTCGCGCCCTGCGGGCGGCGGAACTGCGCGACCGCGACCACGCCCGGGCCAACGCGATCTCGACCGGGCCGCGCACACGGCGTCGTTCACGGCAGGCGGCGTTCGGTGCCGACGGGAGAGTTTCGCGTCCGCCCCGGCAGGCGGCCGCCGGAGCGCCGGCCGTCTGCAGCGACCCGCGGCATCCCTCCTGGCCGATCCCGTCAAGCACGTGAACCGCGTCCCCGAATGCGCGCGGGAGGTCCCGCTGCCTTCCGAGCCGCGGCCTGCCGGACGGTCTGGCGGGATCATGCACCGCGAGGCGGTGCGCGGCCTCAGATGCCTGGGGCGTGAGGGATGTTGCCGTAATAGGCGTCCGGTCCGTGCTTACGGGTGAAGTGCCGCTCCAGCAGATGCCTCGGCGGTGCGGAGGCGTCCCCCAGGCGGGACCCCAGCGCCAGCGTGTGCAGCGCCATCTCCGCCACGGCCTCGCAGACGATGGCGTTCTCCAGTGCAGCCTTCGCGGTGGCCCCCCAGGTGAAGGGGCCGTGTCGTGAGACGAGCGCTCCGGGGACCTCGTCGGCCCGCCGGGGGTCGCCGCCGAGCCGGGCAACGATCACCTGTCCGGTGTTGTACTCGTAGTCCTGCGCGCACTGCTCGGCGGTGAGATCCGCCGTCACGGGTACGGGCCCGTTGAAGGTGTCGGCGTGTGTCGTGCCGAGCACAGGGATCGGACGGCGTGCCTGGGCGAAGGCGACGGCGTGCGTCGAGTGCGTGTGGGTGACGCCGCCGATGGAGGGGAAGGCCCGGTAGAGGCACCGATGGGTTTCGGTGTCGGTGGACGGCCTGAGGTGCCCGTCGACGACCCGCCCGTCCTCCAGCGACACAGCCACCAGGTCATCCTCGGTGAGGTCGGCATAGGAGACCCCGGACGGCTTGATGACGAAGACGCCGGCGTCTCGATCTACTCCGCTGACGTTTCCCCAGGTGAGGGTGGCCAGACCGGCCTCCGGGATGCGCAGGTTGGCCGCGAGGACCTCGCGACGGAGGTCCTTGAGAATGGTCTCGCTCACTACGCTCTCACCGTCTGTCTGACATGCGCGGCGGTTTCTCTGGGACTGGCGTCCGGCAGGCCCCGCAGTCGCGCATGAGTGGGCTGGACTGATCGGGGGCCGCACCAGGCATCGCGGCTGCGCTACAACAGCTATCCCGCCCACCCCAGCTGCCCCTATCGAATTGTGAGCGCTAACAGGTAGTAATCTCAATAGGTACGAGGAGATTCCCGCCCACACCATGCGGCCAACGCTGCATAATGTGAACGCCAACATCGATACCTGGTCGACAATCTCCCGGTCGGTCCGAGATGTGTGCGGGCCGCGGCTGGTTCGGTACCTTGAGGGAAGGCCGCTCGATGAGGAAAGGAAGAGAGTTGACCCAGCTCCCAGACGTCTCGCGAGCGCCCACGATGACGGACGTCGCGCGCGTCGCCGGCGTGTCCCATCAGACCGTTTCACGGGTGCTCAGCGACCACCCGAACGTCAGCGCCAAGACCCGGGCCGCGGTGACACAGGTCATCGAGCAGCTGGGGTACCGCCGCAACTCGGCAGCCCGGGCCCTGGCCACTCGTCGGACCCACACGCTGGGCGTCATCGCGGTGAACACCACTCTGCACGGGCCCGCAAGCACCGTGGCGGGAGTTCAGGAGGCGGCTCGGGACCGCGGCTATCTGACGTCCGCCGTCACGCTTCGGACCGCCACGCAGACGGCCCTCGCCGAAGCCATGCAGCACCTCGCCGGGTGGGGCGTGGAGGGGATCGTCGCCGTCACTCCCCAACGCGCCGCGGTGAGGGCCCTGGCGGCATTGGAAGCACCGTGCCCGGTGGTCACCGTGGAAGGCGGCCACACCCTTGACCTGCCAGGGGTGTCGCTGGACCAGAGCCTCGGCGCTCGCATGATCACGGAACATCTTCTCGCGTCGGGCCACGCCACCGTGTGGCATGTCGCAGGCCCTCCCGACTGGCTCGAGAGCGAGGCCCGCACGCAGGGATGGGAGGAAGCGCTACGAGATGCAGGCGCCGAGGTGCCGCCCCTGCTGCGCGGCGACTGGAGTCCACTGTCGGGATACCAGGCCGGCCAGCAGCTCGCGGGTCGGGTCCGGGCGTCACGAGGGCGGGGAGCGGGCCTCACCGCGGTGTTCGTCGCCAACGACCAGATGGCCCTCGGCGTCCTACGGGCCTTGCGGGAAGCGGGCCTGCGCACGCCGGAGGACGTGGCGGTCGCCGGCTTCGACGACATCCCCGAGGCGGAGTTCTTCCCACCCCCGCTGACCACCATCCGCCAGGACTTCGCCTCGCTCGGGCGCGACAGCATCGGGCTGCTCCTGGACCACATCGAAGGCCGGACCGACGAGTCGACCCACCTGGTGGTGGCGCCCGAGCTCATCGTGCGCGCCAGTACGGCCCGCAGGAGCGCTCCCCCCAGCGCATGACCCCCCTCCCCTTCCCGGGGGTAGCCGTTCCCCGGGCACCGACAACACGTCGTACGGGGAAGGTGCCGTGTGCGCGAAAGCCGCTGTCCGGTGTCCCTGCGACACCGGACAGCGGATAGGCCCGGCGCCGCCCCTCTCAGGCGGTGACCGTGGTGAACCTGTGGATCGTGGTGGACCGGTACAGCTCGCCCGGGCGCAGGAGGACCGTCGGGTAGTCGGGGCGGTTCGGCGAGTCCGGGAAGTGCTGGGTTTCCAGCGCGACCCCCGCGTAGGCCTGGTAGGGCTTGCCTCCCTTGCCCGTGATGTCACCGGTCAGGCCTTGGGCGGTGTAGACCTGGATGCCCGGTTCCGTGGTGAGCACGTCCATACGGCGGCCGGATGCGGGGGCGTACAACACGGCGGCCTTCCGAGGACGGGCTCGCCGGGCGCCGTCGAGGACCCAGTTGTGGTCGAAGCCGCCACCGGCCAGCGCCAGTTGTGCATCCGTATGGGTCAGGACGTCGGAGAGCCGCCGGTGCCGGCGAAGGTCGAACGGGGTGCCGCTGACCGAGCGGTGGGGGCCGTCGGGGATCAGCTCGGCGTCGACGGGGGTGTAGAGGGGGGCCTCGACCTGGAGGTGGTGGGCCAGGACGTTGCCGCGCCCCTCTCCTTCGAGGTTCCAGTAGGCGTGGTTGGTGAGGTTGACGATCGTCGGCGCGTCGGCGACCGCCTGGTACGACAGGGTCAGGTTGTCGTCTCGGTCCAGCGTGTAGGCGACGCGGACGTTGAGGGCACCGGGGAATCCCTGGTCGCCGTCGGGGCTGTGCAGAAACAGGCGGACACCGGTGCGGTGCGCGGAGTGGAAGGGTTCGCACCGCCACATGCGCTGGTCGAACCCGTCGGGACCGCCGTGCAGCGTGTGCCCGGTCTCCTGGGTGGCGAGCCGGTGGGTGACGCCGTCGACCACGAGCCGGCCGCGCGCGATGCGGTTGGCGTAACGGCCCACCGTCGCACCGAAGTAGCGTGCGGAGTCCTCACATGCGCCGGGGTGGCGGGCGGCGAGCACCACATCGGCGGTGTGGCCCCAGCGGTCCGGCAGGATCAGCGAATGGAGGCGGGCGCCGCGCGTGTGGACCTCCGCGCAGGCCCTGCCGGGGAAGCCGAACCGCCACCTCTCCCCCGTTCCTTCCTCGTCCAGGCGCAGGGGGCGGACCGTCCGCGGACAGGCGGCAGTCTGCCTGGGCTCGGCGGCCTGGTCGACAGATTCGTATGCTTGTTCCATGGCGGTGTTCCCTGGAAGTCGGTCCACCGGAGGGCGCGCCGGGAAGCAAGCTGTGATCGCGGCACGCGAACGTGGTGGCACGGGCTGATGGGCTGCGGAGCCGGAGTCAATCCGCGGCGGGGCGGCGTCCGCTCATCAGACGTTGCAGCACGATGAACACGAGCAGCAGGGCGCCGATGACGATCCGGGTCCACCAGGAGCTGAGCGTGCCCTGGAAGTTGACGACCGTCTGGATCATGCCGAGGACGAGCACGCCGAGGGCGGTGCCCAGGACGAAGCCGGAGCCTCCGGTCAGCAGCGTGCCGCCGATCACGGTGGCGGCGATCGCGTCGAGTTCCATGCCCATGGCGTGGAGGGCGTAGCCCGAGAGCATGTAGAAGGTCAGCAGCAGGCCGCCGAGTGCGGAGCACAGGCCGCTGACGGCGTATACGGCAATCTTGGTGGAGCCCGCCGGAAGACCCATCAGTCGTGCGGAGGACTCGTTGCCGCCCAGCGCGTACACGTTGCGGCCGAAGCGCGTGTGGTGCAGTACGACGAAGGCGATCACCAGCACGGCCAGGGCGATGACCACCGGGACCGAGACGAACAGTCCTCCCGGGCCGTACAGCCGGGTCTGCGCGATTCCGGCCGTGGTGGGGTCGCTGATCGTGATGGATTCGGTGCTGATCGTGTAGCAGAGCCCGCGGGCGAGGAACATGCCGGCCAGGGTGACGATGAACGGCTGGATCTCGAAGGTGTGGATGATCCAGCCCATGAGCGTTCCGCTCGCGGCGCCGACGAGCAGCACCAGGGGGATGACGGTGGCCAGGGGCCAGCCGTGCGACTCGACCAGCCAGGCCGTGAGCATGGTCGACAGGGCCACCATGGAGCCGACGGACAGATCGATCCCGCCGGTGAGGATGACGAAGGTCGCCCCGACCGCGACGACCAGGAGGAATCCGTTGTCGATCAGCAGGTTCAGTACCACTTGCGCGGAGAGGAAGCCCTCGTAGCGCACCGATCCGACGCTGAACATGACGGCCAGCAGGACGGCCGTGACGATCAGTGGGATACGGGTGCGGATGCGCGGGGACACGGTCGCGAAGGGACGGGTGAGTTGCGCGGCGGCGCTCGCGATGCCGGTACTCATGCGCGTACCTCCTGCTGCGGGGCGGCGCCCGCCGTGGTGTGGGTTCGGAGAGTGGTCGTCCTGCGGCGGCGCAGGACCTTGGCCCGGAAGACCGGGGACTGCATGAGGCAGACGACGATGACGACGAAGGCCTTGAAGACGAGGGTGGTCTCGGGTGGGACACCTAGGGTGTAGACGGTGGTGGACAGGGTCTGGATGATCAGGGCGCCCAGGACGGTGCCGCCGAGGGAGAAGCGTCCTCCGGTCAGGGCGGTGCCTCCGACGACGACGGCGAGGATCGCGTCGAGTTCGATCCACAGGCCGGCGTTGTTGCCGTCGGCGCTGGAGACGTTGGAGCTGATCATCAGCCCGGCGACGGCGGCGCACAGCGCGCTGAAGACGTAGACCAGGGCGAGCAGACCGCCGGCGCGGATGCCGACCAGGCGGCTGGCGGCGGGGTTGCCGCCCACGGACTCGATCAGCATGCCGAGTGCGCTGCGACGGGTGACGAAGCCGGTGAGCGCGACGAGGGCGGTCGCCAGGAGGACGGCGAACGGGAAGGTCAGCCAGTAGCCGCCCCCGATCATCTTGTAGGGGGCGCTGGTCACGGTGATGATCTGGCCGCCGGTGATCAGCTGGGCGACGCCGCGGCCCGCGACCATGAGGATCAAGGTGGCCACGATGGGCTGCACCCCCAGCCCGGACACCAGGAAGCCGTTGGCGAGGCCCAGTACGAGGGCGACGCCGAGCGCGAGGGCGACGGCCGTGAGCATCGTGGCGACGCTGCCGGGGTGTGCGGCGGTGGAGATGTGCCCGCAGGCGAGGGCGCCGGCGATGGCGACGGTCGAACCGACCGAGAGGTCGATGCCGCGGGTGGCGATGACGAGGGTCATGCCGAGCGCCACCAGCGTGAGGGGCGCGCCGAACTGGAGGATGTCGACGAGGCTGCCGTAGAGGTGGCCGTCGCGTACGCGGACGGAGAAGAAGTCGTGGTGGAACGCGAGGTTGCCGAGGAGCAGGGCGAGGAGGATGAGCGCGGGCCACAGCAGGCGGTGGCCGGCCAGTCGTCGCCCGATGCCGCCGCCGACCGCCTCGGACTTGGCAGGCTGGGGGTCATGAGGCTGCTCCGGTGGCGATGGTCGTGAGGAGGCGTTCGGGGGTGACGCTGTCGTCGTTCCTGAGGGTGGCCACCATGCGGTGGTCGCGCAGTACAGCGATGTGGTGGCTCAGGCGCAGGACCTCTTCGAGTTCGGCCGAGATGAACAGCACGGCGGTGCCTTCGCTCGCCAGCCGGGCGACGAGTTTCTGGATCTCCGCCTTGGCCCCGATGTCGATGCCCCGGGTGGGTTCGTCGAGGATCAGGAGCCGGGGCGCAGTCAGCAGCCACCGCGCGAGGAGGACCTTCTGCTGGTTGCCTCCGCTGAGGTGGCGCACCTGTGCTTCGGGGTCGGCGGGGCGGATGTCCAGGGCTTCGATCCAGTGCCGTGCCAGTTCGTCCTGTTTCGCACGGGACAGCGGCCTGGTCCAGCTGCGGGCGGCCTGCAGGGCGAGGATGATGTTCTCGCGGACCGTGAGCTCGCCCACCAGTCCCTCGGACTTGCGGTTCTCGGAGCAGAAGGCGATGCCTCGGGCGATGGCGTGGCGGGGGTGCGCAGGAGGACCTTGCTGCCCTCGATGCTGACCTCTCCGGCGTCCGCGCTGTCCGCGCCGAACAGGAGGCGCGCGACCTCGGTGCGGCCCGAGCCCAGGAGGCCGGCCAGTCCGATGACCTCGCCGGCGTGGATGTCGAGGTCGTACGGTTCGATCGAGCCGGTACGGGTCAGTTGGCGGGCCCGCAAGAACGGCTCGCCGGCCTCCCGTTCGGCCGCTTCCTCGCGGGCACGGTCGGACAGCTGGTCGAGGGTGGCGAGTTCTCCGCCGATCATGCGCTGGACGAGCGTCACCGGGGTGAGTTCGCCGATGGGGTACTCGCCTTCCAGGCGGCCGTTGCGCAGGACGGTGACGCGGTCGCAGAGGTCGAATACCTGGTCGAGGAAGTGCGTGACGAACAGGATGGCCACCCCGCGGTCCCGCAGGCGCCGTACCAGGGTGAAGAGTTGGGCGACCTCCTCGCGGTCCAGGCTGGAGGTGGGTTCGTCCAGCACGAGCACCTTCGCCGAGACGTCCACCGCACGGACGATGGCGACCAGTTGCTGCACCGCCAGGGAGTGCGAGCCGAGCAGGCCGGTGACGTCCAGGTCGAGGTCCAGTTCCGTCAGCAGCTCAGCGGCCCGCTGCCGCATCGCGGACCAGTGGATGAGACCGAACCGGCGCGGTTCGCGCCCGATGAGGATGTTCTCGGCGACCGAGATGTTCGGGCAGAGGTTCACCTCCTGGTAGACGGTGCTGATCCCGGCCTGCTGCGCCTGGAGGGGCTCCGCGAACGCGTGGGGCCGGCCGTCGACGAGGATCGTGCCGCCGTCGGCGGGATGGACGCCGGTGAGCACCTTGATCAAGGTGGACTTCCCGGCGCCGTTCTCGCCCATCAGGGCGTGCACCTCACCGGGGAACAGCCGCAGGGCGACTCCGTCGAGGGCGAGCACGCCCGGGAACTGCTTGCGGATGCCCTGGGCTTCCAGGACCGACTGCGGGCCGCCGGCGTCCGTGGGCCGCGGCGTGGGCGGGGATGCCATCCGCCCTCCTCTCGTGGGTGGGGTCGTGGAGCGGGCTCCGGACGGTGAAGGAGGCACCGGGGCCGGGCCTCCTCCGGCACCGGAACCTGCTGTTTCAGTAGTTCCGGGACGGCAGCGCGGCCGCGGCCTTGTCCTGCGGGAAGACGCCCTCCTGGGTCTCGACCCGGGTGGGCACGCTCTCCCCTGCGACGACCTTCTTGGCCAGCTCCATCAGCTGGTCGCCGAGCAGCGGGTTGCACTCCACCACGACGTTGATCTTGCCCTCGGTCATGGCGACGAAGGCGTCCTTGATTCCGTCCACCGAGATCACCTTGATGTCCGTACCGGGCTTCTTGCCGGACTCCTCGATGGCTTGGATGGCCCCAAGGGCCATGTCGTCGTTGTGGGCGTAGAGGACGTCGATGTCCTTCTGGGACTTCAGGAACGCCTGCATGACCTCCTTGCCCTTGGCGCGGGTGAAGTCGCCCGTCTGCGAGGCGACGATCTTGAACTTGCCGTCGGCGCGGATGGCGTCGGCGAAGCCGGCCTTGCGGTCGTTGGCGGGTGCGGAGCCCGTGGTGCCCTGGAGCTCGACGATGTTGACCGGGCTCTGCTCGTTGGCGTACGCGCTGGTCAGCCACTCGCCCGCGGACTTGCCCTCCTTGACGAAGTCCGAGCCCAGGAAGGTCTTGTAGAGGGAGGTGTCCTTGGTGTCCACGGCGCGATCGGTGAGGATGACCGGGATGCCCGCGTCCTTGGCCTCCTTCAGCACCGTGTCCCAGCCGGACTCCACGACCGGCGAGAAGGCGATCACATCGACCTTCTGCTGGATGAAGGTACGGATCGCCTTAATCTGGTTCTCCTGCTTCTGCTGCGCGTCGGAGAACTTGAGGTCGATCCCGGCCTTCTTCGCCGCCTCCTGGACGGACTTGGTGTTGGCGGTACGCCAACCGCTCTCGGCGCCGACCTGGGCGAAGCCCATGGTGATCGCGCCGCCGGAGTCCGCCTTGGCCCCGGAGGCCGGGCCGGAGGCGGGGCCCTCGGTCGAGCAGGCGGTCAACGCCGAGGAGGCGAGAAGGGCGGCGGTGAGGACGAGAGCTGCTCTGCGAGCCATGACGGGTGTCCTTTCGGGGTGTACGGAAGAGGCTCTGCACGGCGGGGGCCGGGCTGTGCCCGGGGTCAGGGGCGTGGCGGGGCCGGGGGCGGAGCCGGGGTCGACAGGAGAGGGATGCCCTTGAGAAGGGGGCGCCGTCGCATTGTGAGCGCTAACAAGCCTGGTTCTCAACCCCCTTGCGCGCGTTACCTGTCCGTTACCGGGCGCGTGCGACAGCGAGGCGGATTCCATCCGTTCGCGAGACCATCGACCCCGCCACCCGGATCAGAGACCTCAACCCGCACCGAATCAACGGCAGAACGAGCCGAGCCCCCGGTATACGGAGGCCGCCGCGCCGAAGGAGCTCCCTACATGATCCACGCAGACCTCTTGCCTATCGACATTGTTAGCGCTCACACTGCATGGCATCGGACCCTCCGCCGACCGCCAGGATTGTCGGGACGGCATCTCCGGCTGCCGGGCCGCGCCGCCTGCCGCCCCACTGCTCCTTCGAAAGGCACTCTGTTGACGTCACCCCATCCCCTCGCACCCACCCCGCCTTCCGAGGAATCGGAGCAGTACACGGTCGGCGTCGACTTCGGCACGCTGTCGGGCCGCGCCGTGGTGGTGCGGGTTCGCGACGGTCAGGAGCTGGCCGCGGCGGTCCACGCCTACCGGCACGGCGTCATCGACCGGCACCTGCCGCACGGCGGTGCGCAACTACCTCCGGACTGGGCCCTGCAACACCCCCAGGACTGGCGGGACGTACTGCGTCACGCCATCCCGGAGGCCGTGGCGGCGGCCGGGATCGATCCCGCCTCGGTGATCGGTATCGCCACCGACTTCACCGCCTGCACCGTCCTGCCCACGCTGGCCGACGGGACTCCCCTCTCCGAGACCGAGCTCGCCGCACGGCCGCACGCGTGGCCCAAGCTGTGGAAGCACCACGCCGCCCAGTCGCATGCCGACCGCATCAACGAACTCGCCCACGCCCGCGGGGAAAAATGGATCGCCCGCTACGGCGGCCGGATCTCCGCCGAGTGGCAGTTCGCGAAGGCCCTGCAGGTCCTGGAGGAGGATCCGCTCGTCTACGAAACCTGCGCGCGGTGGATCGAGGCCGCCGACTGGATCGTGTGGCAACTCACGGGAACCGAGTCCCGCAACGCCTGCACCGCCGGATACAAGGGCATCCACCAGGACGGCGCCTACCCGAGCGAGGAGTACCTGGCCGCGCTGAACCCCCGGTTCGCCGACTTCGCACGTACGCGGCTCGAATTCCCCCTCGCCGCGCTGGGCTCACGAGTGGGCTCGCTCAGTACCCAGGCAGCAGCTTGGACAGGGCTGCGCCCCGGCATCGCCGTGGCCGCGGGCAACGTCGACGCCCATGTCACCGCAGCGGCGGCCCAGGCCGTCGAGGACGGTCAACTGCTCGCCATCATGGGGACCTCCACCTGCCACGTCGTGAACGCCCCCGTCCTCGCCGATGTCCCCGGCATCTGCGGTGTCGTGGGCGGTGGGATCGTCGAGGGAACCTACGGCTACGAGGCCGGCCAGAGCGCGGTCGGCGACATCTTCGCCTGGGTACTGGACCAAGGCGTCCCGTCGGACTACCTCGCCGAGGCCGCCGACCGCGGCGAAGACCTGCACACCCTGCTGACCCGGAAAGCCGCCCGACAGCCGGTCGGCGGACACGGACTGGTCGCCCTCGACTGGCTGAACGGCAACCGTTCGGTCCTCGTCGACCACCACCTCTCCGGAGTCATCGTGGGTCTCACCCTCGCGACCCGCCCCGAAGACGTCTACCACGCGCTGCTCGAAGCCACCGCGTTCGGCACCCGCGTCATCGTGGAGGCCCTGGAAGCAGGCGGCGTACCGGTGCACGAGTTCATCGTCGCCGGCGGACTGGCCAAGAACGAACTGCTGATGCAGATCTACTCCGACGTGCTGCGCCGCCCCGTCTCCCTCGCCGCGTCCGACCAGGGCCCCGCCCTCGGGTCGGCCATCCACGCCGCCGTAGCGGCCGGCGCGCACACCGACGTGCGAACGGCCACCGCAGCCATGGGCCGCCGCCTGCCCGCCGTCTACACGCCCGACGCCTCCCGGGCCGACGCCTACGACGCCCTCTACGCCGAGTACCGGCTCCTGCACGACCACTTCGGCACCGGCGGCCTGCTGCACCGCCTGAGGAGCATCCGCGACACGACCCGCGCAGCAGGCTGACCCCGCCCCTCGCTGCCTTCCCGCTTCCCCACCCGCCCGCCGCCCTCACCACCGTTGCGGGACGTCACCTTCAGGAGTCCATGTGCCCAGCCGAACATCTCCCGACCAGGAAATCTGGTTCCTCACGGGCAGCCAAGGCCTGTACGGGGAGGAGACACTGAAGCAGGTCGCCGAACAGTCGCGGCAGATCGCCACCGCCCTGGCAGACGTCTCCGGCATTCCCGCACGTGTCGTGTGGAAGCCGGTACTGACCGACGCCGACGCCATCCGCCGGGTGTGCCTCGACGCGAACGCCGACGACCGGTGCATCGGGCTCATCGCCTGGATGCACACATTCTCGCCGGCCAAGATGTGGATCGCCGGACTGGACGCGCTGCGCAAGCCGTTGCTGCACCTCCACACCCAGTCGAACGTCGCCCTGCCCTGGGACACCATCGACATGGACTTCATGAACCTCAACCAAGCCGCCCACGGAGACCGCGAGTTCGGGCACATCCAGACCCGTCTCGGCGTACCCCGCAAGACCGTGGCCGGCCACGTCACCGATCCGGTGACGACCGCACGCGTCGCGATCTGGGCGCGGGCGGCAGCCGCACGATCCGAACTGGCCACCCTCAAGGTCGCCCGCTTCGGCGACAACATGCGCGACGTGGCCGTCACCGAGGGCGACAAGGTCGAGGCCCAGCTGCGCTTCGGTGTCTCCGTCAACACCTACGGCGTCAACGACCTGGTGGAGGTCGTCGACAGCGCGGACGAGACCGAGGTGGCTTCCCTCCTCGAGGAGTACGCTGACCTGTACGACCTGACGCCGGAACTGCGACCGGGCGGCGAACGGCACGACTCGCTGCGTTACGCGGCCCGCATCGAAGCCGGCCTGCGCACCTTCCTCGAAACGGGCGGCTTCGGGGCCTTCACCACCAACTTTGAGGACCTGGGCGGACTGCGCCAGCTGCCCGGCCTCGCGGTCCAGCGGCTCATGGCCCAGGGGTTCGGCTTCGGAGGAGAGGGCGACTGGAAGACCGCCGTCCTGCTGCGCGCCCTCAAGGTGGCTGCCGCCGGCCTCCCCGGCGGCACCTCCTTCATGGAGGACTACACCTACGACCTGACACCCGGCAACGAGCTCATCCTCGGCGCACACATGCTGGAAGTCTGCCCCACCATCGCGGCCGCCAGGCCCAGCTGCGAGATCCACCCCCTCGGCATCGGCGGGCGGGAGGACCCGGTGCGCCTGGTGTTCGACGCCGCCCCCGGCCCGGCCGTCGTGGTCGGCCTCGCCGACCTCGGCGACCGCTTCCGCCTGATCGCCAACGACATCGACGTGGTGGCACCCCCCACCCGCTGCCCGCCCTGCCCGTCGCCCGCGCGGTCTGGCGACCCCACCCCGACCTGCGAACCTCCACCGAATCCTGGCTGACGGCCGGAGGACCGCACCACACCGTCCTCAGTACCGCCCTCACCTGCGACCACCTCGACGACCTGGCGGAGATGCTCCGCCTGGAACTCGCCCTCATCGACGAGACCACCACCCCGAAGCAGTTCCGGCGCGATCTCCGCTGGAACCAGGCGTATTACCGGCTGGCACTGGGACTTTGAATCCTCCCCTCCCTGAAGGGAGGGGAGTCCTCACCCTCCAGGGCTGATGTGGGGATTTCTAGCTCACGCTGCCAGAGGGGCGGCGCCCCGACTGGTCTTACGCGATCAGCACTAGCCGGGTTGAGACCAGCCCGGACCAGCATCACGCGGGCGGAGCTCTTATCCCTGGGGGGATGCGGCTCCGCACAAGGTGCAGGCATATGTTCGTTCTGAGAGAAGTAGTGCGTGCTTGGTTCTCGCTCCGCACTGCGCACAGTCCATGGTGGTGTGCGCGGGGTGTACCAGGTACACGGCACGGCCGTGCTTGCGGCCCATCTCGATCAGAGCCGTCTTGGTGGCACTGATGGCCGCGTCAGCGGCCTTGCGGGCCATGGTCGTCTTGGCGAGGAACTTCGGGCGGAAGTCCTCGACCGCCACGGCGTCGTGATCGCGGACTACGGCCTTGGCCCACTTGCGGACGGTGTCCTGGCGTTGCCGGGCGACCTTCTTGGGTAGCTTCGCGGTCTGCAGTTTCGCGTGCCGGTAGCCCTTCGACCCTGCCTTGCCCTTCGGCGGTTTGCGCCGGGCCATCATCCGCTGATAGCGCGCGAGGCCGGCGGCGGCCTTCTTGCCGTGCTCGACATTCGGAAGGTCGTGGGCGTCGCTGGTGGTGGTCGCGGTCTCCTTCACGCCCCAGTCCACGCCGATCACCGAAAGCCGCGCTTGGTGTAGTTGAGGGACGGCAGCGCTTCCCGCTTCCTCTTCCACTTCGGCATCCCGGCCCGCTGCCGCACCGGCAACGGGTCCTTAATATCCGTCTGCGCCTTTGCCCGGGACTTCCCGAAATCCCGGATCAACTGCTGCTGCACAACCGAGGACCCCTCGCGAAGCCAGGCGTTCCGGGTGCGGGCTTCGGTCAGCATCTTGTCGAGCTGCGCCGGGCCACAGCTCCGCTTGTCCGCCCCGTCGGGCCGGTCCTTGTTCCAGACATGGGTCTGTTTCGACTTCGCGCAGCACTCGTTCCACACCCAGCGGCACCGATCCCACTCACCCATCAGGACAGTGAGCGCGGTGGACGACACGCGGACACGGAATGTCCACCGGGCATGCCCGGAGTCCGCCGCCATTGGTGTCGTCGCCATCCCAACAACCTATCCCCGACCACTGACAACGACCGAAAGGGCAGGTCAGACCAAATGCGAACCGTCCTCCGGCGCGCCGCGCCTCCGCCCCAAGGACCCATTCCTCCCCGGCCTGAAGGCCGGGGCCGCCTGGGAGAAATCAGGTGACCCGCTCGAAGCCCGGGGCGACCCCCCGTCATCGATATCGACGCGGCCCGCGCTTCCGGGAGAGCGTGTGACGGCTGGACGCGCGGAGGCCGGGCAGGCCCTCACGGGCTGCCCGGCCTCGTCGTACGCGGGGCTGTCTCCGGGCGGGGCGGGCTCTTATTCGAGCAGCTCTGCGTACGAGCCCATGGCCAGGGCGATGTCCGCCTGGGCCCAGAACCGGTGGTAGGTGAAGACGGGCGCGGCGCCGCCGGCGAGGTAGGCCTCGATCTTCGGCCAGGCCGGGTCGTTCTTGTAGAAGGTGCGGATCGAGGCGAAGGTGGACGAGGAGTTCACGGTGTCGCCGTTCGGCATCTTGCCGGTCCACGCGCTGGGCACGTAAACCGGGTTGCTGAAGCGGTTGTAGTCCGTCCGCGTTTCCTGGACGGCGACGCCCAGCGGGTCCTGGTGGTGGGCCCACATGCCGTCGAGCAGGGCCTTGGCGACCCGCTTGGCCTCGGTGTTCCCGGACTTGGCGGCGTAGTAGGTCAGGGTCTTGGCGTATGCGGCGGCCACGCCCACGTCGTCGGTGTAGTCGGCAACGGTGACGTGCAGGCCCGTGTTGGCTCCGGGAGCCGACGCGTTCCAGGTGTCGGGGGCGCCGGACCACTGGAGGGTGGAGGGGATGCGGTAGGTGCCGTCGGGGTTGATCGTGGTCTTCGACAGGGCCCAGCCGACCCACTTGTCGAGCACGGCCTTGGCACCTGTGTCGCCCGTCTGCTGGTAGAGCTCGGCGACCCGCTCCATGGACCAGGCCTGGAAGCCGAACCACTGGTTGGACGCCGGGTCCTGGTAGACCGGCTTCTCGTCATAGAAGAGGCCGTGGAAGGTGGGAGTCCCGGCCGGGGGCTGTGCGTAGCGCCCCTGCCAGCTGTTGGTGGCGCCGCCGGCGATGGCGCCCTCGTCGGACTGGAGCCAGCGGTAGAACTCCAACTGCCGGTCGAGGCTGGTCGCCCAGTCCGTCGCGCCGGTCGGCGACTTGGGCTTCAGCGGGGCGTACTCGCTGAGCGCGTAGGCGGCGAGGGGGTTCTGGTAGCCGCTGTGTGCGTGGCTGGAGCCGATGCGCCAGGACCAGCCGGCCGAGCTGTCGGTGGCGCCGCCCCAGGCGTAGTACCAGGACATCAGGTAGTGCGCGCTGTCCTTGCCCGTACCGGCGGGGCAGACGGTCGGGCCGACACAGTTCCCGGACTTCTTGAAGTACTTGTCGAACATGGAGTACCGCAGATAGTCGCCCATCTTGGCCGCCTTGGAGACGGTCGCGATGACCTGGGTTCCCTTGCCCTGCTCCTTGGCCCAGATGTCGGCCCAGTACGCGGCCTGGATGGCACGCGCGTCGGCGTCCGGGGCATCGGTGAACTTCCACTGCTTGGCGTAGGAGGAGTCCCCGGTGAAGAGGTCGAGATAGCCGTTCTTGCCGCCGTAGGCGAACTTGTCGCAGGTGGGGTGCGGAACGGTCTCCCACACCGATTCCTCGGGTCCTCGCTGGAAGGTGTTGATGTACGAGGGTCCGGTCTCGGTCGGTCCGGCGGAGCACTTTCCGGGCTCGTTGCCGAAGCCGTAGACGTTGTCGACGTCCTGGAGCCAGTGCATGCCGTAGATGTCGTCCGTGCCGTACGCGCTCTTCAGCTCCCCGGCGATCGGGTCCGCGCCGGCGGCAACTCCCCCGTCGAGCCTGGCCGGGTACTGCGAGGGAAGGTCGTGCTCGGGGGCGTAGGTAGCGGGCTTGGAGGCGTTGTAGGAGCCGGTCGTCGGCTGGTCGGCGTGGGTGGGGATCATGAACTTCTCCATGACCGCCCACGCGCCGTTGAACTTGGTCCAGTCCCCGGTGATCTTCCCGTACATCGCCTGCAGCCAGATCAGGTAGCTGTAGGCCTCCGAGGTCGTCTCGTGCCCTTGGTCCGGGGCCTCGACGATCAGCGTCTCGACGGAGTGGTACGGGATGCCCTCGGGCGAGAAGTAGCCGTTGGCCGGGTTGGTGATCTTCCCGTGGAGGTCGAGGAACCGGGCGGCGTACGTGGAGCCGGCGGCGAGTTGGGTCGCGCTGACCTCGGCCTTCGCATGGCCGGGTGCGGTCGCGGTGAAGACGGCGGAGCCGCTGCCGGTGGCACCGGCGGTGACCGTCACCTTCTGGGCGGTGTTCCAGTTCGCCGGGGTGAAGGTGAGCTCGGCGGGCGTCGCGGCGAGTTCGGTGTTGCCCGAGGTGCGGGCGATGCCCACCGTGACGTTCGCGGCCGGCTGCTTGGACAGCTTCAAGTCGAAGGTGCCCGTCTCCCCGCGGCGTACGGAGAGCTGCGCGGGGGTGGCTACGAGCGCGGGGCCGGCGACGACGGTGATGCCGACGGGTGCAGACTCGGCGGAGGCCCCGAGGCTGTCGTAGGCCTTCGCGTAAAGGGAGTGGGAACCAGCTGCGAGGCCGGTGGCATCCAGGGTGAAAGGCGCCGTGGCGTCCGTGCCCAGGAGCGTGGTATCGCTGTAGAACTCGACCTTGCCCACGGTGGCGCCGTCAGCCGCGGCGGCGGTGGCGGCGAGCGGGACGGGAGTGCCCGCCGTGTAGACGGCGCCTGCGGCGGGGCTGGTCAGGACGGCGACCGGGGGCTGGTGGGCTCCGGTGCACGGGGTGCCGTTGACGGCGAAAGAGGTGGGGGCGGCGTTGGTCCCGCTGTAGGCGAACTGGGCGCCGGCGGTGACGGCAGCGCCGGCAGCGACGGTCCTGTTCCAGTCCGGAGCCGCGACGCGGACGCTCTTGCCGGACTGGGTCCAGGTGCCGTTCCAGCCGTTGGTCAGCTGCTGGTTGCCGGAGTAGTCGTAGGTGAGGGTCCAGCCGTCGAGTGCGGTCGCCGACCGGTTGGTGAGGGTGAGCTCGGTGGTGAAGCCCGAACCCCAGTCGTTGGCCTTGTAGTCGACGCTGCACTGCACCGCCGCGGCCGCGGCGGTGGTGGCGCCGACGGCCGTGAGACCGAGGGGAAGGGACAGCGAGACGGCCACGGCCGATGCGGTCAGCAGCCTGCGTCGGACGCGCGGTCTGGGTGGGGGATGTGCCGACATGGGGATGGTTCTCCTCGCGACTCGGGGAGACGGGGACGGAAGAACGATTGCGCACAAGCTCCAAGCTCCGACCAGTGGGAGCGCTCCCACCGTGCAGACGTGGCGTGACGGCGTCAAGACATGTGAAGAGTCGAAGGCAATCTGCGAGGAATTTGCTCAACTCCTCTTTTGCTTGGCGTTAGTTGGCGCTACGGTCTGGCCCCAACCAGTGGGAGCGCTTCCATCAGCGCTGCTCGGCGGAGCAGCGCTGACCTTGCGCGACGGCGGTACCTGCCGGCTTCGGCCACGAGGTCGCCGGCATGCAGGACCTGGTGGAGGCCGTGCATGCGACCGGGGCCGCAGTTTCCTGCCGGTCCCCGGGATCGCCTACAACGACCCGAGCCAGTGGCTCACCGATTCCCCCACCCTCGCCTCGGTCGCGGACCGGGTCCCCCGGTCGCGGGCGAGAGCGGCGAGCACGCCTGCGGACACACGTTCATCGACCGCGCCACGGCCCCGGTTCCGACGACCGCACCCGCTCCGTACGACGGCACCCCTCCGCACAACGGCACTCCCCGCACTCGGCACCGGGCTGCGCGACCACCTGCGCGCCCTGAACTGAAAGGCACCCCACGAAAATGAGCCGCTCAGCAATCGGCACGAGTCCCCGCACGACTTCCCGTACGACCAGGCGTACCGCCCTGTTGGCGGCCCTCAGCCTCGTCACCGCCGCGGGCGCCACCGCCACCGTGTTAGGCACCTCCGCCGGCGCCGCCACCGCCGGCTGCAAGGTCGAGTACCAGATCACGAACCAGTGGAACACCGGGTTCGGCGCCAATGTGACCGTCACCAACACCGGTGAACCGGTCGCCTCCTGGACCCTGGAATGGTCCTACGCGAACGGTCAGCAGGTCACGCAGGGCTGGAACGCCACGATCAGCCAGTCCGGGGCGGCCGTGACCGCCAAGAGCCTCTCGTACAACGGGAACCTGGCCACGGATGGTTCGACCTCCTTCGGCTTCAACGGTTCGTACAGCGGCACGAACGCCGTGCCCGCGACGTTCAAGCTCAACGGCGTCACCTGCAACGGCGCGACCGACCCGACCCAGCCGCCGACCACACCGCCCACGACGCCGCCGACCACGCCTCCGCCCGCCGGCGGCAAGGTCGACAACCCCTACGCCGGCGCCAAGATGTACGTGAACCCCGAGTGGTCCGCCCATGCCGCCGCCGAACCGGGCGGCAGCAGGGTGTCCAACCAGCCCACCGCCGTCTGGCTTGACCGCATCGCCCTCGTCACTGGCACGAGCGGCACGATGGGTCTGCGCGACCACCTCAACGCGGCCCTGACACAGAAGGGCAGCGGCGAACTCGTCGTCCAGCTGGTGATCTACAACCTGCCCGGCCGGGACTGCTCCGCGCTCGCCTCCAACGGCGAACTGGGCCCCACCGAGATCGACAAGTACAAGACGCAGTACATCGACCCGATCGCCGCGATCCTCGCCGACCCCAAGTACGCGGGGCTGCGGATCGTCACCACCGTCGAGATCGACTCCCTGCCGAACCTGGTCACCAACGTCTCCGGCCGCCCCACCGCCACGGCCAACTGCGACGTGATGAAGACCAACGGCAACTATGTCAAGGGCGTCGGCTACGCCCTGAACAAGCTCGGCTCGATCGCCAACGTCTACAACTACGTTGACGCCGGCCACCACGGCTGGCTCGGCTGGGACGACAACCTCGGCGCCTCCGCCGAGATGTTCAAGCAGGCCGCGACCGCCGAGGGCTCCACGCTCTCCAACGTGCACGGCTTCATCGTCAACACCGCCAACTACAGCGCCCTGAAAGAGGACAACTTCAAGATCGACGACTCCATCAACGGCACCTCCGTACGCCAGTCGAAGTGGGTCGACTGGAACCGCTACACCGACGAACTGTCCTACGCCCAAGGCATGCGCACCCAGCTGGTCTCCCTGGGCTTCGACGCCAACATCGGTATGCTCATCGACACCTCCCGCAACGGCTGGGGCGGCACCGCCCGGCCCACCGGACCCGGCGCGCTGACGAGCGTGGACACCTACGTCAACGGCGGCCGCTACGACCGGCGCATCCACCTCGGCAACTGGTGCAACCAGTCCGGCGCCGGACTCGGCGAACGCCCGCAAGCGGCCCCGGCCGCCGGCATCGACGCCTACGTGTGGATCAAGCCCCGGGCGAGTCCGACGGGGCCAGCAAGGAGATCCCGAACAACGAGGGCAAGGGCTTCGACCGGATGTGCGACCCCACCTACACGGGCAACGTACGCAACGGCAACAGCATGTCGGGGTCCCTCCCGGACGCGCCGCTCGCCGGACAGTGGTTCTCCGCCCAGTTCCAGGAGCTCATGAAGAACGCCTACCCGGCACTGTGACGCAGAGCAGGTGACAAGCCCGGAGCCTTACGGAAGCATTCCCTTCCGCAGGGCTCCGGGCCTCGGCACACTCGGAAGAAACCGGCCCCGAGAGGCCTCGTCCGCTGACGCCCAACTGCTGTCAAGCCGACCGGCCGGCCAGTTCACCGCGGCCACAGAAGACACCGTCTTGTCGATCACACGACGCCGATCGGGCAGGGCGCGGACTGCCGAGGCTCTGCCGGGCGGCCGGCAGGCTGCCGAGACCGCGCCGCCCGCTATCCCGGCCTGCCCCTCGTCATCAGCGAGAACGGGTGGCACCGGGGACTGCGTGGCCGGTGCGGCTCGCGCGCGTCACCTTCTGCGTCTGAGGCCGTACCCCGTGAGGAGCACATGAGGCGGGGTGGCGTGCCCTCGGCAGGCCGCCCCGGGCGCGCTCAGCCGATCTCGGTCATGTTCCAGTTCCGCGCGGAGCCGCAGATGCGACCGTCCACATCACGGCCGTGGAGCAGTGGCCGGCCCCCAGTCTGAGCAACGACCCGCTGCGGGCGATCGACGACTGACCGCCCCCGGTTCACCCGGGAACTGCGGCCACCAGCCCGGCGGACCCGCGCGGTCACGGCACTAGCGTGCCGGCAGGCAGGTGGGATCGGCGATGATCTGTCGGACGGTCGACCAGGCCGCGCCCATCACCGGTCCGCGCCGGCCCAGGGCTGAGGGGCGTACCGCCTCCGGGTTCCAGGGCCGGACGGTGATCCGGGCGGCGAGTTCGGCACGGATGGACGGGAGGAGCCAGTCGGCGAGTTCGGCGTAGGCGCCGCCCAGAACGAGGGCGTCCGGGTCGATCAGGTTCACCGCCGAGGTGAGGGCGAGGCCCAGGGCCCGTCCTGCGCGGTCCAGGGCGCGCAGGGTCGCCGCGTCCCCGGCGCCTGCCCGCTCGGCCAGCAGGGCCACCGGGTCGCCGACGTGCGCGAGCCCGGCCTCGCGCAGCACGGCCGCTTCGCCCGCGTACTGCTCCAGGCAGCCGCGTGCCCCGCAGGCGCAGCGGGCGCCCTCCGGGTGGACGGGCAGGTGGCCGAGTTCGCCCGCGAAGCCGCGGGCGCCGCGGAACAGCTGCCCGCCGACGACCAGTGCGGCGCCGATTCCGGCCTCGGCGGAGACGTGTACGAAGGTCTCGGCGGGGTGTCCCTGGTGCCACTGCTCGGCCAGCGCCCCGAGGTTGGCCTCGTTCTCCGGCTCGGGCACGGTGTCGGGGTCGGGCCAGTGGTCGGCGGGGCGGACGGCCTGCCAGCCGAGGTTGGGGGCGTGTCCGACCAGCCCGCTCGGCTCGTTCGGCACCACCCCCGGCACGGCCAGGACACGGCCCATTACGCGCAGGCCGAGGGCGGCGGCCTCCGCCTCCGCCTCGGCGCCCAGCGCGGCGGCCTCCGCCAGCACCTGCCCAGCAGGCCGGCCCGCGTTGGCCCGCTCCACCCGGCGCCAGATCCGGGGTTCACCGCGCAGGTCCACGACGCACGCGGCGAGATGGGCGACGCCGATCTCCAAGCCGAGGCCCGCGGGACCCCGATCGCTCAGCTCCAGTGCCCGTCCGGGGCGGCCGACCCGCCCGCTGGGCGCGGTCTCCGTCTCGGTCAGCGCGCCACGGCCGATGAGCTCGTCGACCATGGAGGAGACGGCCGGCCTGGTCAGGCCCGTGTGCCCGGCGACGTCCGCCCGGGAGAGCGGACCGTGCGCGGCGACCGCGCCGATCACCACCGCGAGATTCTGGCGACGCATCCCCTGCTGCGAGGCGGGCACGGCCTCCACGCCCCCGCCCGCCCTGCCGATCCCCGCCATTGAGCCGACCCTCCTATCGTTCTGCCGACGCGACCTCCTGCAAGGCGCGCGCCCGCCGCAGCGTACTGGTGATCCGTTCGAGCGTGTCGTCGTCACGGGTCACGGGTTCCAGCACCCGGCCCCCGGCGGTCCCCCAACGCCGGGCGACGACGTCGGCAGGCTCACCGGTGAGCAGGGCGGCGGCCTGGGCGGCGGCCCCGAGCGCGACCAGTTCCCGGGCTTCGGGCACCTGGACCGCCCGGCCGGACAGCCGGAGGACGGTCCGCTGCCAGGCCCTGCCGCGGGCTCCGCCGCCGATCAGCAGCAGTGGTTCGTCGGGGGCGGGGTTCTCGCCTCCGGCGCGCAGCACGTCATCCAGGGCCGCAAGCAGGGCTTGGGCGGCACCGTCGTAGGCGGCCTGGAGCAGCTGGCCCGGCGTGGTGTCGTGGCGCAGGCTGTGGACCAGGCCGGAAGCGCCCGGGAGGTCCGGAGTGCGCTCGCCGTCCAGATAGGGAAGGACCACCACCGTGCCGCCTGCCTCGACGTCCTCGCGATCGCGGCCGACGAGGGCGGCGAAGCGGTCGACGGCGAGGGTGCAGTTGAGCGTGCAGGCGAGTGGCAGCCAGCCGCCGAGGGCATCGGCGAAGCCGGCGACGGTTCCGCTCGGGTCGGCGGGCCGGGTCCGGCCGACGGCGTAGACGGTGCCGGAGGTACCGAGGCTCAGCACCGGACGTCCGGGGGTCAGGCCCAGCCCGAGGGCGGCGGCCATGTTGTCACCGGTCCCGGTGGCCACCAGCGCGCCCTCGCGCAGTGGCATCCCGGCCCGGACGGCGCCCGCCCGGGCGCCCGGCGGGAGGACCTGTGGCAGCAGCCCGGGGTCGAGGCCGATCCGGTCGAGGACGTCCCGGTCGTAGCCGTCCGGGCCCCACCAGCCGGTTCCCGACGCGTCACCGCGGTCCGTCACCGCCTCGCCGGTCAGCCGCTCCGTCAGGAAGTCGTGGGGAAGGCGGACGGCCGCGACGCGGTCGGCGGCGGCACGCTCGTTCGCGCGCAGCCAGGCCCACTTGGCGGACGTGAAGGCGGCCGTCGGGACGCTGCCGGTGCGGCGCGCGAGCTCTGCCGGGCCGAACGCGGCTCCGAGTTCGGCGGCCTGCGGGGCGGAGCGGACGTCGTTCCACAGCAGCGCCGGGCGCACCGGCCGGCCTGCCGTGTCGAGGGTGACCAGGCCGTGCTGCTGGCCGGCGATCGAGCAGGCGGCTGCGCGATCCGCCCAGCCGGTGCCCGCCGTGGCCTCGCCGAGCGCCCGCCACCACTGTTCGGGGTCGCTCTCGCGTCCGGCGCCCGCGCTGACGGCGTGCGAGGCACGGCCCTCGCCCAGGACGGCGCCGGTTTCCACGTCGACGGCGAGGGCCTTGGTGGACTGGGTCGAGCTGTCGACACCGATCACGACACGCTGTGCAGCCATGTGTTCCTCCGGTGGGGTTCCTTCTGGCGTCTCGGCATACTAATTTGTTTTTCGTCATTACAAATAGCCCTCGGCCTGATCCGGAGCGCCTCATGACCAGCGACCCGCTCGTCCCCACCCCCGCGCACAGGTTCACCTTCGGCCTGTGGACCGTCGGCTGGCGGGGGCGGGACCCCTTCGGCGACGCCACCCGGCCCGCCCTCGACCCGGTCGAGACCGTGGAGCGGCTGGCCGAACTCGGCGCCTACGGCGTCACGTTCCACGACGACGACCTGATCCCCTTCGCCGCCGGCGACGCCGCCCGCGAGCAGGCGGTCAAGCGCTTTCGCACCGCACTCGACACGGCCGGGCTGAAGGTGCCGATGGCCACCACCAACCTCTTCACCCACCCGGTCTTCAAGGACGGCGCTTTCACCGCCAACGACCGGGACGTGCGCCGGTACGCGCTGCGCAAGACGATCCGCAACATCGACCTGGCCGTGGAACTCGGCGCCTCGGTCTACGTCGCCTGGGGCGGCCGCGAGGGCGCGGAGTCGGGCGCGGCCAAGGACGTGCGTACCGCCCTCGACCGGCTGAAGGAGGCCTTCGACCTGCTGGGCGAGTACGTCGAGAACCAGGGTTACGACCTGCGCTTCGCGATCGAACCCAAGCCCAACGAGCCGCGCGGCGACATCCTGCTGCCCACCATCGGCCACGCCCTGGCGTTCATCAACGAGTTGGACCGACCCGAGCGGGTCGGCCTCAACCCGGAGGTCGGCCACGAGCAGATGGCTGGGCTGAACTTCCCGCACGGCATCGCCCAGGCCCTGTGGCACGGCAAGCTGTTCCACATCGACCTCAACGGCCAGACCGGCATCAAGTACGACCAGGACCTGCGCTTCGGCGCGGGCGACCTGCGCCAGGCCTTCTGGCTGGTCGACCTGCTGGAGTCGGCCGGCTACGACGGCCCCCGTCACTTCGACTTCAAACCGCCGCGCACCGAGGACTCCGCCGGCGTCTGGGTCTCGGCGGCCGCCTGCATGCGTAACTACCTGCTCCTGGCGGAGCGTTCCCGCGCCTTCCGGTCCGATCCGGAGGTCCAGACCGCGCTCGCCGCCTCCCGACTGCCCGAACTCACCCTCCCCACCGCCGAGGACGGCCTGGCCGGGCTACTGGCCGACCGGTCCGCCTTCGACGAGTTCGACGTCGATGCCGCCGCCCGCCGCGGCATGGCCTTCGAACAGCTGGACCAGCTCGCCCTCGAACACCTCCTCGGCGCCCGCTGAGCCGGAGTGCCCAGGAGCCGGGCCGTGGCGTTCCACGGCCCGGCTCCGCCACTAAGCACTCCTACCGAAATGTTCTTCAAGGTGGTTGGATCGCTCCGAGACTGATGATCCGGGGGTGCTGGGTCGCTCGGCCGAAGCAATGGGAAGTCGACGACGAGCTGTGGGCGGTGCCCGCTGCGCCGAGGAGAACGACCGCACCACTGCCCTGACCGTGCACCCCGAGCAGGGCGGTGCCCTGAAAGGTCCCGGCCCGCCCCGAACCGTGTGATCGGAGCCGGTGGAAGGTAAATGCGTCGACAGCGCCCCTCGGTACCCGGCAAAGTGGCCGCCTGTGACGAGCAGTGAGCTGTGGACCCGTGCGACCGCCGACCGCTACGACGCCGAGGAGACCGAGACATCCTCGGCCGCCGTTCTCGGACCGACTCTCGCCTTCCTCGCCGAGCTCGCCGGAGACGGCCGGGCACTGGAGTTCGCCATCGGGACCGGACGAGTGGGCGTCCCGCTCCGGGAACGCGGCGTGCCGGTAGTGGGCATCGAACTGTCCGAGCACATGGCAGCGGTGCTGCGGCGCAAGATCGACGAGGACACGCTCCCGGTAGTCATCGGGGACATGGCCACCACCGTCGTTCCCGGCGAGTTCACCCTGGTCTATCTCGTCTACAACACCATCACGAACCTGCTCACGCAGGACGAGCAGGTCGAGTGCTTCCGCAACGCCGCACGTCATCTGGAGCCCGGCGGCCGATTCGTCATCGAGCTGGGCGTGCCGCCGCTGCGGTTGCTGCCGCCCGGCCAGGTCGCGGTGCCGTTCGACGTCTCTGAACAGCATCTCGGCTTGGACACCTTCGACCCCGTCGAGCAGATTCTCGTCTCGCACCACTTCACCCGCGACGGCGACGACGACCGCTACCGCCGCGACAACTCCCGGCACCGCTACGCCTGGCCGGCAGAGCTCGACCTGATGGCACGGATCGCTGGGCTCGAGATGGAACGTCGCGTCGCGGACTGGGACGGGGCGCCGTTCACCCAGGACTCCGCGAAGCACATCTCCGTGTGGCGCAAGCCAACCTGAGGTCGGCCACTGGGCCGTCAACGTAAGCCGTGCCTGTCTTGAAACTCCTACCGGAAGTTCAGGCGTCGCCAGCAGATCAGTGCGCATCCGAGGGTGAGGAAGGCTTCGTGGATGTCATCGCGCATCTCCCAGCGGATCCGCAGGCGGCGGAACCAGTGCAGGTGGGCGAATGCTCGCTCCACGACCCAGCGTTGGGCGCCGAGTCCGGAGCCGTGCTCGGTGCCCCCGGCGGGCGATAAGCGGCTTTACACCGAGATCCCGGACGAGGCGGCGGTACTTGTCGTGGTCGTAGCCGCGGTCGCCCCACACCACGTCCGGGCGGTGCCGGAGCCGGCCTCGCTTGCCCCGCACCGGCGGTACCGCCTCAAGCAGCGGGATCAGCTGGGTGACGTCGTTGCGGTTGCCGCCGGTCAAAGTGGCGGCGAGCGGGATACCAGTGGCGTCGGTGATCAGGTGATGCTTGCTGCCCGTCCTGCCCCGGTCAACGGGGCTTCGTCCCGTCCTGGATCCCCCTTTAACGCCTGTATGTGGGAACCGTCGACGGCCGCCCCGGAGAAGCCCATCCACAGGGCGCCGGACGAACGATGCGCCGGCCGAACACACCGCGCTGTTCTGGTCCAACATCAACGGCGCCTTCCGCCTGGACATGGGCAAGTGCCTCGACCTGGGGCTCACGGTGCCCCCGCCCCGCACTTGGGCGGACACCGCCGACCGATCGGTCACGGAGACACGCTGAAGTACTCCCGGTCCCCAGTTGAACGAGGCCGCGTGGTGGGTGTTCGATCCGATGCGTGCGCACGCCGCACCCGACGACGCTGCGGTCGTAGCCCCCTTGTGCACTCGGGCCGGGTTTTCAGCCCCTCGCTGCCACGGCCGTGTCCCGGTCCGGTGGCCCGCTCCGGTTACCGTCTCGGTCCCGCGACGGCGTAGGCCGCGGTGCCGGCGACGGCGAGGACCAGGGCCGTCCAGGTGCTCGCCGCCGTGCCGGGTGGCAGCAGCATCCAGGTCGCCACCTGCATCGGCACACTCGTGGCAGGCGGGGCGAAGAACGAGAACGCGAGCCAGGCGAACGGCAGCGTCCAGGCATAGTGCCCGCCCGAAAGCACCGCGCCCAGGGCGACCAGCCCCATCAGCCCCGCGCTGTCCCGGACGACGAACGCGGTCGTGGCCAGGTCCTCACCCATCGTCTGCGCAGTCAGCAGCACCGTGCCGACGACCGCGCCGGCGAGCAGCACGTGCGCCGCCCTGCGGGGCACCCATCGGATCGCGGCCGTCCGGTCCAGCGCGATGTCCTGCCCGCTGAGCCCGATCGAGACCGCCATCGCCCCCGTCGCGAGGACGAGCACGGCCGACCGCGGATCCCCGGGCCCCCGCCCGCGTCGCGGGCGAGTGTCCACACCGCGACCGCGCTGATCACCACCGCGGCGAGCGACGCGGGCACCTGCCGCGAGCGCGCGTACAGCATCAGCCACCTCACCGGGACACACCGCCCTTCAGAGCGTCGAACGCGTCGCCCTTACAGGAGAGCGCGGCAGCGCGCATCGCGTTGATCCGCGAGAGCTGCTCGGGCCGCGGAAGCGCCTTGAGTTCCGTCCACAGCGGGCGGGCCTCGGCGTCTACCTCGCGGTGCAAACTTGCTGATCCTGTGCCGGGCAGCGGCCTGAGGTCCCCGAGGACCCAGCCCACCGCGACGGTCTGCGCGAATTCATCTCCCCCGAAGCTGCTCCAGCCGACGGGGGTGCACCCTGGCACCATGCCTTTGGCGATCAGGGCCCAGGTCAGCTCCTCGCCCTTCGCGGCGGCGATGATGTCGTCGTCGAAGTCGAAGAGCACGGTCTTGCCGGACCACTGCGGCGTGGAGCCGTCCGGCAGTACGGCGATGTTCTCCCGGACCGAGACCGGCCCCTGGCCGCCCAGAGCCTCGTGCAGCAGACGCAGGGCCTCCCTGCCGGGACCGGCGAGGTCGGTGAGTCGTGCCTGGTGCGTCTCGGTCACGCATACCGGGCCGTCGCACACCAGCTCCGCGGCGGCCTCGTCGAGGACATACATCCGACGCGGATGGGAGGGGAGGACGAGCAGGGCGATCGCCGCGCCCGCCAGGACGGGCGTCAGGGCGAGCAGCCGGGCGCGCGGGGTCGCGGCGATCAGCAGCGCGAAGCCGGTCGCGGCCATGCCGAGCAGCCAGATCGTCTGCCCGACGTGCACGGAGGCGGAGAGCGTGACGAGCACGTCGCGCACCTCCTGCACCGCCGGTGACAACTGACGAACCCGCGAACGCACCCGCCGCACGCCACACCGCCAGATACGTCTCCTGCGTGACCTCGGCGACGATCTGCTCGTCCGCGCAGCGACTGCGCAACCGCACCGCCATCCACGGCGACGTACGCCGGTACAACTCCTCGAACGCGACACGGTCGCCCTTGGCCACCAGCCGGACGAGACGCTCCTCGTCCAACTCGTGCGGCGCTGCTCTGACTGATCTCACACCTCCTAGACGCCCGAACCGGGCCGAAGGTTTCCCCCAACGTGATCCCCGCCACATGCGGGAAAACCCGTGGGCTCCACTCAATTGAAGTTTCGCCGCTATGCAGCGGTAGCTTCGCTGGCCAGGCAAGCCGGTCTGGCCTTCTGTGTTCGTCGGATTTGAGCCGCGTGTTGGAGAGGCTTCTTGCCGCGTGGGCCGGGTCAGGCGGGGCCGGTGTGCTCTTACGCCGGGCGATCCAGCCGGGGGTGAAGTTGCCCCAGCCCGGGTGGACGGCGGCCTTCCAGCCTGCCGGGTCTGGGGGAGGGTCAGCGGACCGATTTCCTGGGGTGCTGATGGAGCAGCACGGCCGGCTGACCGCCCCCTCGTGACGGCGGTCAACACCACGGCTCGCGTCGAGTCGCCCCGGCTCGCCTCAACCCATACGGGGCAGGGGCGGTGCGGCCGGTCAGGCTTGATCCGCGGCATGCAGGGCTCGCGCCAGCCACTCCAGCTCCTCGGACGCGTCGGGAGACGCATACTGTCCGCGCACGCGGGCCACGAGCCTGCGGTAGCGCTCCGCCCCTGCCTTGATCCCGGCCTCCAGGCACAACAGGACGGCGGCCCGATCGGCGTCGCCGAACAGCTCGGACAGCACTTCGGCCGCTGCCGGTCCCTCAGGCGCGACCCCGCGTTCTCTGACCTCCGCGACGGTCTGCACGACCTGCCTGGCCCACCAGATGGACGCCCCGGGGGCACGACTCTGCCCGGGGGCCGGGGTGCTCAGCTCCAGCATGGTGCGCATCCGGGCGCGGAAACCGGGGTCCCGCACCAGCTCGGCCAGTTCGATCCAGGCGTCGACCTGCTCGGGTGTGGGGTCGTCGGGCAGTTCGATGCTGAAGGTGCGCATCCGGTCACGCAGGCGCGGGTCGACGTCGAGACCGCCGAACACCTCATCCTTGAACTCGTCGATGATCTGCTTGCGTTCGGCGGCGGAAAGCCGTGCCAACCGGTTCATCAGTGCTGTCTCCTCAGCGGTCGAACCACGTTTCGATACGGTGGACAGGACGGCCCGGCTCACCTTGAGGGAGCGGATCTGCGCGTCGAGCGCGGCCACGTGCGCGTCGGCGACCTCGGCGACCGTGGTGCGGCCGCTCAGGACGCGGCACACGTCGTCGAGCCCGAGGCCCAGCTCCCGCAGGGTGCGGACCAGCTCTACGCGGGCCACGGACTCGGCGTCGTATAGCCGGTAGCCGCTGGCGGAGCGGGCCACGGGCGGCACCGCTCCCTCGTCCGACCAGAAGCGCAGGGTGCGCACCGCAAGTCCGGTGCGGTGCGCGAGCTGGCCGATGGTGAGCACGTCGGGGCGTTCGTCTTCCATGGGCGAGATCCTGGACCCTCCAGCCGCTGGAGACTCAAGCGCACGGGCGCGCGAGCCGGTGGATCTTTACGTCGAGGGGCTTTCCGCCGCGTGTTGTGGCGGTTATGCAGTCCACATGAGCTCGGCGCCCTTCCCGCTGCCCTGCTGCGCGCCGGGCAGCGCGAACTCCGGCCCGCGCCGCACCGAACCGACGTGGTGGGTGACGCGTACCCCGATCACACCCTCGGCCGGCGACCAGCAATCGACCGTCAGAAGCCCGCTGTTGAGCATGCCACCGCGGCTGCGCACGTGCTTCACCGGCGCATAGAAGGTCATCCGGTGCTCGTCGGCCCGGACGTCCGCGACCTCGGCGGCGTAACGCGCGGTGACACCTGGGCGCATCAGCCAGTAGCCTTTGGTGAACTTCATCGGGTGGTTTCCTCCGTCCGCACGCGGTGCGCGGTGATCAGGCCCCGGAACCAGTGGTAACTGTCCTTGGGCGTTCGGGTCAGCGTGTCGTAGTCGACGTGGACCAGGCCGAAGCGCTGGCCGTAGCCGCGCGCCCACTCGAAGTTGTCCAGCAGCGACCAGACGTAGTAGCCGCGCACGTCCACCCCTGCGGAGATGGCGACGGCGGCGAGGTGGTCCGCGAGGTAGTCGATCCGCGCGGTGTCATGGACCCGACCGTCGGGGGCGACGGCGTCGGCCTCGGCGGAGCCGTTCTCGGTGATCCAGACCGGCGGAAGCCGCGGGTAGCGGGCGTGGAGTTCGCGGAGCAGTTCGGCGAGCACCTCCGGGACGACGGGCCATCCCATGGTGGTGCGCCGGGTCCCGTACCGGTCCAGCTCGGTGACGCCGATGTCCACGGCGGTGCGCGGTTCGAGGTCGGCCTCGCGGTGGGGGACGGCGGCGACGGTGATCGGGCGGTAGAAGTTGACTCCGAGGAAGTCCAGCGGGGCGCCGATCAGTTCCAGGTCGCCCGGCAACCGCCAGGGACCGTCGGCGAGGCCGGCCCAGGTCTCGGCCTCGTGCGCAGGGTAGCGGCCGGCGAGGAGCGGCTCGGTCCAGACCTCGTTGTGGAGGACCTTGGCACGGCGCAGGGCGGCTCGGTCCTCGGGGAGGGCGGAGGCGCGATGGATGCGGTCGAGGTTGAGGGTGATCCCGACCTCCTGGGCGCCCGCGGCGCGCAGCTCCCGTATCGCGAGGCCGTGGGCGACCAGCAGGTGGTGTGCGGCCAGCAGGTGGTGTGCGGCCGCCAGCGCGCCGCGGCCTTCCTCGGCCCCGGGTCCGTGCCGCCCCTCGGTGTAGCCGACGAAGGCGGAGCAGTACGGCTCGTTGAGGGTGATCCAGCGCTCCACCCGGTCCCCGTAGCGCTCGGCCGCGAGGGCCGCGTACTGCGCGAACGCCTCGGCGGTCTCCCGGACCCGCCAGCCACCGCGGTCCTCCAGGGCTTGGGGCAGATTCCAGTGGTAGAGCGTGACGGCGGGGGCGACACCGGCGGCCAGCAGATCGTCGATCAGGCGGTTGTAGAAGTCCAGCCCCTGGGGGTTGGCCGGTCCGGTGCCCCGGGGCAGCAGGCGGGGCCAGGCGATCGAGAAGCGGTAACTCTCTCCACACCGACCCCGCGCAGCAGGGCGACGTCTTCCGGTTGGCGGTGGTAGTGGTCACAGGCCGTGTCGCCGGTGGCACCGTCGAGCGTACGGCCGGGCGTGTGGCTGAAGGTGTCCCAGATGGACGGGCCGCGGCCGTCCAGGTCGTGGGCGCCCTCGATCTGGTAGGCCGCGGTCGCGGCACCGAAACGGAACCCGGCGGGCAGTTCCGGGAAGGCCGGGGTGGTTATGGGCGGTATCTCACGGGTCTGTCGGGCTCCTGGGTCTCGGGCGGGGCGGGGCTCAGTGCGTGGGGCGGCCGGGCGCGCGGGACGTCCTCACGCGGTCCGCCCGGCCCGGTGGTGCGGGGCGGTCCGGTGGTGCGGGGCGGTCAGAGCTCCGGCGCCAGGCCGCGCTCGCGCAGCCAGGCCAGTTGGACGGGCGGGTTGGAGCCGCAGCCGCCGCCGTGGTCGCCGAACGGCCAGACGGTCATGGTGCGGTCCTCGCCCGCGTAGTGGTTGAAGGCGGCGTAGACCGTGGAGGGCGGGCAGACCGGATCCATCAGGCCCACGCTGAACACCGTCGGCGCGGTGGCCCGCCGGGCGAAGTGGACACCGTCGAAGTGGTCGAGGGTGGCGAAGGCCGGCTCCACGCGATGGCGGCTGTGCCAGCGCAGGTACTTGGCGATCTCCTGATACGGGCCGTCGGCGCAGATCGCGGCAGCGTGGCGGAAGTGGCACAGGAACGGGACGTCCGGCATCGCCGCCGCCACGCGGTCCCCGGCGAGACCGGCGACGGCGAGCGCCAGACCGCCGCCCTGGCTGCCTCCGGCCACCACGATCCGACGGCTGTCGAGTCCGGGCAGCTCCGCGACCGCGTCCACGGCTCGCACGCAGTCGGTGATCAATCGCCGGTAGTAGTAGTTGTCGGGAGAGTCGATGCCGCGGGTCATGAAGCCCTCGACCCACTGCGTGCCGTCTCCAACGCCCCGGTCCGGGGTGTCGTGGCCCTGGCCCCGGCTGTCGACGACGAATTGGGCGTAGCCCGCGGCGGACCAGAACAGGTGGTCGGTGGGCAGTCCTCGACCGCCGCCGTAGCCCATGTAGGTGATGACGACCGGCAGCGGTCCGGCCGCGTTGCGCGGGCACAGCAGCCAGGCGGCCACCGGTTCGCCGTCCCAGCCGGGGAAGCGTACGTCGTCGACCTCGACGGTGTGCAGCAGGTGCTGGGCGGTGACCCGTTCCACCTTGATCGCCCCGTCGTGCGACCGGGCTTCGGCTAGGGTCCGCCGCCAGAAGGCGTCGAAACCCGTCGGATCGGACAACTCAGGGCGGTAGCGGACGAGTTCGTCCGCGCCCAGGTCTGTGAGCGGCATGGGGGTTTCCTCCGGTCGGAGAGGTGACGGGGTAACGGAGCTCGGCGGCCTCAGGGGGCCTTGCCTCGCAGGTCCGGGCAGTGGTGCGGGAAGGGGTGGCGGCCCGTCCCCTCGGACGGGCCGCCGGTCTCGCAGGCGCGGGCCTCAGCCGGTCCCGCCGGACGCGGTGAAGCCGAAGCCGGCCAGGCGGAAGCCTCCGTGCAGTGTCAGCCGCAGGTCGTGGACGCCGTTCAGCGCAGTGGCGAGCTCGGCCGCGACGGTCGTCCACGTGTAGCGGTTGCCGGTGACGGGAACACCGATCTCCGCCAGCAGTCGGTCACCGGCCCGGAGTTCCAGCCGCGCCTCCTCGGTGGCGATACCGATGAGGTGGGCTGGATCAACGCCGGCGACGACGAGTACGGCAGGAAGGACAGTGCGCAGTACCTCGTGCCGGCCCTCGGGATGCTGCGGGGCCCAGCCAGGCGGCAGTGGGCGCCCAGTGCCGGCCAACTCGCGCTCGATGACTGCGTGTGGGTACTCGTGCACGATGGCCGCGAGCTCCCGTCCGCCATGGACGCGGACCAGCACGGCACGACCGGAGAGGGTGCCGGAGACGATGCCGACGACGTACCTGTCCGAGCCCTGGACGGCAGGGATCACGGTCATTTTCTCATCCTTCGCACGGGAAACCGGCATTGGTTCCTGCGGAGTTGAAGCGGCACCTCTTTCGATGAGGCAGAATGTTAGCGATCACAATTCTCCTGTCAAGGTACCCATGGAGGCCTCGACAAAAGTGCGACCGGCGCGGCGGAGAGCCTGGGGCGACGCGGCGGTCAGCTCCGGGTCCGACGGTGCCGACTCAAGGGCGGTCCGCGGGGCCCGCGCTGCGACGCAGCACCATCTCGGGCGAGATCAGCAGGTGGGTGCGGGTGTGCGCGCCACCGTCCAAGCCTTCAACGAGCAGTTCCAGGCCCGGCGGCCGAGCTCGCCGAAGTCCTGCCGCAGGCGGCCAGGGGCGGGACGAAGTGAGCGGCCTCGGGAATGTCGCCGAAGCCGACGACGCTGATGTCGCCCGGGATCGAGCGGCCGGACTCGCGCAGGGCGCGCAGCAGGCCGAGCGCCATGCCGTCGTTGGCACAGAAGACGGCGGTAACGTCGCCCGGTTCGGCGATCCGCAAGCCCGCCTGGTGGCCGGCGCACGCAATCCAGTCGCCGAGTTCGACAAAGCCGCGGAACCTCCAGAAGCCGTTTGCGGTCAGCGTGCCCGGACGCGCCCAATGTAGAGGCGCCCCGCGGAGGCGGCTGATCGCCTGCGCCGTTGCTGGCCCAACCGTGATCCGAACAGACCCTTGACGGCACACTTGTGAGCGTTAACACTCAGGTATCGCCAGGCCGGAGCCGCTGCAAACCCGGACTTCGCACAGCGCGAGGAAACGACTCCCGGCCGGCCCCGCTCGACCGCTTCCGGTTCTCCCAGCCGGGTCGCACTGTGCCGGTCGCGGAACATCACTGGAGGAACTGTGCGGAAGCTTTCAGCGGGCCTTGTCACTCTGGGCCTGACGCTGTCGCTGGCAGCCTGCGGCCAGAGCGCCAACGGAGCAGGCGACGGCGGGGCCGGCGGGGACGCCAAAGGCGGCCTCATCGGCATCGCGATGCCGACCAAGTCGTCGGAGCGCTGGATCAACGACGGCAACAACATGGTCAAGGAGTTCCAGGCCAAGGGTTACAAGACCGACCTCCAGTACGGCGACAACGTCGTGGAGAACCAGGTCTCCCAGTTGGAGAACATGATCACCAAGGGGGCCAAGCTGCTGGTGATCGCCGCCATCGACGGTTCCTCGCTCACCAACGTGCTGCAGAAGGCCGCCGACGCCCACGTCCCCGTCATCTCCTACGACCGGTTGATCCGCGGCACCGGGAACGTCGACTACTACGCGACCTTCGACAACTACAAGGTCGGCGTCCTCCAGGGCAGCTACATCGTCGACAAGCTCGGCGTCAAGGACGGCAAGGGCCCCTTCAACATCGAGCTGTTCGCCGGCTCACCGGACGACAACAACGCCGCGTTCTTCTACAACGGCGCGATGAGCGTCCTCAAGCCGTACATCGACGACAAGAAGCTGGTCGTGCAGAGCGGCCAGACCTCCCTCAACCAGATCGCCACACTGCGCTGGGACGGCGGTCTCGCCCAGTCCCGGATGGACAACCTGCTGAGCAAGTCGTACACCGCCGCCCGCGTCGACGCCGTGCTCTCGCCGTACGACGGCATCTCGATCGGCATCATCTCCTCGCTCAAGGGCGTCGGCTACGGCGCCGGCCAGCCACTGCCCGTCGTCACGGGCCAGGACGGCGAGCTGGCCTCGGTGAAGTCGATCATCGCAGGCGAGCAGACCCAGACCGTCTACAAGGACACCCGCCAACTTGCCAAGGCCGCGGTCCAGATGGGCGACGCGCTGCTGACCGGCGGCAAGCCCGAGGTCAACGACACCGGCCAGTACGACAACGGTGTCAAGACCGTACCGGCGCAGCTGCTCCAGCCGGTCAGCGTCGACAAGGAGAACTACCAAAAGGTCCTGGTGGACAGCGGCCAGTACACCGCGGACCAGCTCAAGTAGCCCACGGAGCCCGACCGACGGGTCCGGCGACGACGAAACGGCGGTGCGACGCCCGGGAGACCGCCCGGCACCGCACCGCCCCGACGATACGGATGCACAACCATGGCCCGACCCGTTCTCGAGATGCGGTCGATCAGCAAGACGTTTCCCGGTGTCAAGGCCCTCTCCGAGGTCAACCTCACCGTCGCCGCTGGTGAGGTGCACGCCGTCTGCGGTGAGAACGGCGCCGGCAAGTCCACGCTGATGAAGGTACTCAGCGGGGTCCACCCCCACGGCGGCTACCAGGGCGAGATCTACTTCGAGGGCGAGCCCTGCCGGTTCCGGGACATCCGGGCCAGCGAGCAGCGCGGCATCGTGATCATCCACCAGGAACTCGCGCTGGTGCCCTACCTGTCCATCGCCGAGAACATCTTCCTCGGCAACGAGCACGCCACCCGGGGCGTCATCAGCTGGCACCGGACGCTGACCCACGCAGCCGCGCTGATCCGGCAGGTCGGACTCGACGAGAGCCCGCACACCAGGATCGCCGACCTCGGCGTGGGCAAACAGCAGTTGGTCGAGATCGCCAAGGCGCTCGCCAAGAAGGTCAAGCTGCTCATCCTGGACGAGCCGACGGCCGCCCTGAACGACGAGGACAGCCGCAAGCTGCTCGACCTGATCCTCGAACTCAAGGCCCAGGGCATCTCCTGCATCCTCATCTCGCACAAGCTGAACGAGATCGCCCGGGTCGCCGACGCCGTCACCATCCTGCGCGACGGGCGGACCATCGAGACCATCGCGATCGGGCCCCAGGGCATCTCCGAGGAGCGGATCATCCGTGGCATGGTCGGCCGCGACCTGGAACACCGCTACCCCGAGCGCACCCCGGAGATCGGCGAGGTCGCCTTCGAGATCGAGGACTGGAGCGTCCAGCACCCGATCGACCACCGGCGCAAGGTGGTCGACGGCGTCTCGCTCAACGTCCGTCGAGGCGAGATCGTCGGCATCGCGGGCCTCATGGGCGCCGGCCGCACCGAACTGGCCATGAGCGTCTTCGGCCGCTCGTACGGACGGTGGACCGGCGGCCGGGTGCGGCTGGACGGCCGGGAGATCCGTACCCGGACGGTGCCGGAGGCGATCGGGCACGGCATCGCCTACGTGACCGAGGACCGCAAGCAGCTCGGCCTCAACCTCAACGACGACATCAGCCGGAACATCTCACTGAGCGCCCTCGGCAAGGTCGCCCGGCGGGGCTGGGTCGACCGGCACGAGGAGGCCCGGATCGCCGAGTCGTTCCGGCGGACCATGAACATCAAGGCCCCCTCGGTGTTCGCGGAGACCGGCAAGCTCAGCGGCGGCAACCAGCAGAAGGTCGTCCTCAGCAAGTGGATCTTCGCCGAGCCGGAGGTGCTGATCCTCGACGAGCCCACCCGGGGCATCGACATCGGTGCCAAGGCGGAGATCTACACCGTCATCACCGAACTCGCCGCCCAGGGCAAGACGGTACTCGTCATCTCCTCCGAACTCCCCGAACTCCTGGGCCTGTGCGACCGGATCTACACCATGGCCGAAGGCCGGATCACCGGTGAAGTGACCCGCGCGGACGCCACCCAGGAATCCCTCATGCGGCTCATGACCATGAGTGCGGCATCCCCCGACAAGCAGGTGTGAGGCATGGCCCAAACCAAGACCACCCCGGACACCACGCCCCGCACACCGCAGACCGGCCAACGACCGTCGGCCGGTGCCGTACTGGCCCGAGCACTGCGCGGCAACCTGCGCCAGTACGGGATGCTGCTCGCACTGGCGCTGATCGTGCTGCTGTTCCAGTTCTGGACGGACGGCATCCTGCTCCAGCCGCTCAACATCACCAATCTGATCCAGCAAAACGGCTACATCCTCATCCTGGCCATCGGCATGATGATCGTCATCATCGCCGGGCACATCGACCTGTCTGTCGGGTCGCTCGCCGCCTTCGTCGGGGCGGCCGCGGCGGTGATGATGGTCAAACACCACGCGCCGTGGCCCGTGGCGCTGGTGGCCGCGCTGCTGATCGGGGCCCTCGCCGGAGCCTGGCAGGGCTTCTGGATCGCCTATCTCGGGATCCCCTCGTTCATCGTCACGCTGGCCGGCATGCTGCTGTTCCGCGGTGGGACCCAGATCCTCCTGCAGGGCCAGTCGGTGGCGCCGTTCCCCAAGGGCTTCCAGAACATCAGCAGCGGCTTCCTCCCCGAGGTCGGCCCCCACACCAACTACCACAACCTCACCCTGCTACTGGGCCTCTCGGTGCTGGCCGTCGCGATCCTGCAGGAGGTGCGCGGACGGCGGCGGGCCGCCTCGTACGGGCTGGAACCGCTCCCGGCCGGGCTGTTCCTGGTGAAGCTCGGCGCGATCACCGCGGCCGTCGTGGCCTTCACGCTGCTACTGGCCAGCTACCACGGCGTGCCGATCGTCCTGCTCATCCTCGGCGTCCTGCTGGTCGGCTTCGGATACGTGATGCGCAACTCGATCCTCGGCCGGCACACCTACGCCATCGGCGGCAACGAGGCGGCGGCGCGGCTGTCCGGGGTGAAGAGCAAGCGGGTCGTCTTCCTGGCCTTCGTAAACATGGGCGTCCTCGCGGCCCTGGCCGGGATGGTCTTCGCCGCGCGACTCAACGCCGGTACGCCGCAGGCCGGCATCAACTTCGAGTTGGAGGCGATCGCCGCCGCCTTCATCGGCGGCGCCTCCGCGAGCGGCGGTGTGGGAACCGTCCTCGGTGCGCTCACCGGCGGTCTGGTGCTGGGCGTGCTGAACAACGGCATGTCGCTGGTCGGCGTGGGTACCGACTACCAGCAGGTGATCAAGGGCCTGGTACTGCTCGCGGCCGTCGGCTTCGACGTCTACAACAAGCGCAAGGTCGGATCCTGACCCCACCCCTCCTCGGCTCGGCGCCGCCGCCCGCACGAGGAGGGGTGCCCCGCCTACCCGGAGCCCGCCTCCTGCGGCTCCGCTCGCGCGTCGACGATCCACTCGAAGACAAACTCGTGCTTGAGGAAGGAGACGTCGTACTCATGACCCGGGTACGGCGGGATCAGCTGAGCGGCCTGGATCAGCCGCCAGCCCGCCCGGAGCGCCGCCACCCCCGACTCGTACGGCGGCTCGTCGCTGTCGCCCGTGGTCGGTGAGGTGCGGCCCGTGCCGTCGTACAGCGACCAGCCCACGACATGGGAGTCCAGCGCCGAGGTGGCCAAGTACAGGACCAGCACCTGCTGCCGCAGCACCGGCGCGGCGCCTTCCGCCCGCTCGGGGAGGATTACTTCGGTCGTCATATCTGTACCTCCGCGGGGCGGTTGGAGACCCTGGTCACGCAGTGGTCAAGGTCGAAGTCGTCGTCGCCGGTCGGCACCCGCCACAGCAGGATGCGGTTGTACCGCTCCAGCCGACCGGTCGCCGCCTCGTACCACGGGAACATCGAAGCTCCGCTGCCACCTGCGGGTCGTCGAGATCCGCGGTGTTCCACAGGCGTTGTTGACGCACCCTGGGATTGAAGCGGATCTTGAGCATGTACCGCATCGCGTCGCTGTCGTTGCGCCGGCCCGCGTGCCAGAGGCCGTGGTGCACAAACAGCACGGTCCCGGCCGGGCAGACCAGTCGGTCCTGGCCGCGCAGGTTCTGGTAGCGGTCGGTGTCGGACTCGTTGATCCGCCGGAGGTGGCTGCCCGGCACGGTGAGCGTTCCACCCATCTCCAGCATCACCGCCTGCGGAAAGTACATCAACTGCACGTCGAAGGCGTCCGGCCGGACGTCGATGACGGCGTCCCCGTGCAGCGGCTGCGCGTCGCCGCCGACCACACAGGCCGCTCATCCGGCGGTCACGGCCGCCGTGGCCCTGATCGAGGCGCGCCAGACGTCGGTCGCCCCGTTCGAGTCACCACAAGCCTGGCGGGACATCCTCCTCCAACAGGTGACCGACGGCTTCATGCAGCCCGCCAACAGGTGGCCACACGCCAACCTGCGCACACCCGCCGAGATCCGGCTGACAGGCGAACTCGCCGATGGCATCGCCGACCTCATCGAAGCCCATCTGGGGCCCGTCCGAAGCTCCGGCGACGTCGACGGCCCGCGCACGGGCATGGGCGCCATATGGTCGCGCAGCCTGCTGTTGGTCACCAGTGACTGGGCCACCGTCCTCTTTCTCGGAGTTGATCACTGACCGAACACGTCCCCGTCAACTGCGGCCGCCGCCTCAGCGGCTCTCATCGTCCACAACTCTTGACAATTACTCACCCGCGCAGCTGACTGGGACTGAACAACAAGCGTCCAATCGCACATGCAGGCCACTTCAAGCGAAGAAGGGTTGCTGATGGTCGGCTTGGACCCACTGGCTACCGGCCCGTGCGCGTGCGCGACCCTTTGTTCTGGGTGCAGGGCATGGGCGTCGCGCGGCTCGTCAGTGACGTAGCCGGGCGGCTGCGGCCAGAATCGGGGTGCTCACGACGGTGGCTGCGGCGCCGAGTGTGGTGTCTGTGGCCAGGATCCACCGGACGGTCTTCATGGCCAGGGTGAGGACTTCGCTGCCGCGCTGGCGCATGCCGGCCTCGAATTGGTCCACGGCGTCGGTGAGGGTGGCGGTGCCGTCGGCGGCGGCGCTGACGTGCGTGAGCAGGCTGGCGGCGTCGCGGATGGCCGCGCCCGCTCCCATTCCGGCGGTGGGCGGTGTGGCGTGGACAGCGTCGCCCAGTGCGGTGATACGACCTGCAGGCCAGGGCGCGAGATCCTTCGCGCGGGTGGAGGCGGCGTTGAAGCGGAATCCGGCCACGCTGTGCGGGTCGGCTTGGGCGATGACCTCGAGTGTGTGCTCGGCCCAGCCCCGCTCGCGGAATCGGCCGAGCAGCGCGGCCTGCAGTTCGCCGCCACGCAGGTCGCGCAGGGAATCGGTGCTGGTGGATTCGGGGAACATGGCGCCCCAGATGTAGGTGGGTCCGGTGGTGACCGACATCCGCAACTCGGGAGCGTCGAGCGCGGTGTTGCCGACCGGGTCAAGGAACCCGATGTAGAGCGCTGCTCCGCGCGGGCCGATCGCCAGCCCCGATCGTGGCCCAAGTCGCTGATGCTCGCCGGGGCTGAGGTCTCGCCGGAGGGTGCGGCCGGAGAACCCGATGATGCCCGCCGGGCTGTTGGTCGGGCCTCCCGCCAAGTGGCGGGCGACTACCGAGTGGGTGCCGTCCGCGCCCACCACCAGATCCGCTGAAACGGGCGCCCCGTCGGTGAACAGCACTCGGGGCGCGCCGTGGTCATCGTGGCCGACGCCGGACACGTTGCATCCCAAGTGCAGGGCCTCTCCGACGGCTTCGGCCAGCAGCATCCGCAGGGTGATCCGATCGACGTCGATACTTGCACTGTCGCTGAGGTCCGGCCCGTGGCCCAGCAGCCGGCCGCGGCGATCCCAGAAGGCGTCGCGCTCGCGCAGTCGCAGCGCCGACCCCGATGCCAGCAGCCGCTGCATGATCTCCGGTTCCACCAGATCTTTTAGCGCCGACTGCGCCCGCTCGTCCAGGGTGATGTGGTAGCCGCCCGTCGCCGCCACATCGGTGTCGCGGTCGAATACCGCCACCTCAAACCCCTGGCGACGTAGCCCCGCCCCCAATGCAAGCCCGCCGATCCCGCCGCCAACCACGACCACCCGCATACCCGGCACCGTCCTTTCCGCCGCTGCTCACTGAACAGAACCCACCCTGACACCGGTAGTGGACACCGAGTGGCCACTACCGGTCATGATGGGACGATGGCGAACACCTCACACCGGGCGTTGCGGCTGTTGTCTCTGCTCGGATCAGGACGGCAGTGGTCGCTGCGCGAGCTCGCCACCCGGCTCGGGACCAGCGAACGCACTGTCCGCCGCGACATCGAAACTTTGCGCGCGCTCGACTACCCGATCGCTACCATCCACGGCCCCGACGGCGGCTACCGGCTCGGAGCCGGGCGAACCCTGCCGCCGTTGCTGTTCGACCACGACCAGGCCCTCGCGGTCGCGGTGGCCCTGCAGACCGCGCCAAGCACGATGTTCGGCCTCGGGGACGACGCGGCGCGGGCACTGGCGGCTCTGCACCAGGTCATGCCCCCTGCGCTGCGCGCATCCATGGAATCCCTGCGCCTGACTCGGCTGCAGAACTATTGGGAGTTCCCCGCGCCCCCCATCGACCCGGCCGCCCTCACCGCCGTCGGAACCGCGGTACGCCACCGCCACATCCTCGTCACCGAGACACTGCGTCCCGACGGCACACGCCCCGAACCCAGTGACCCCGACTACCTGCCCGCCCACCGCATTGAGCCACACCACCTGGTCGTCTGGGCCGCCCGGTGGTATCTGGTCGCCTACGACCTCACCGACAATGAATGGCGAGTGCGCCGCGTCGATCGACTGCACCCCCGCCCCACCACACAGTGCTTCGCCGCCCGCTCGCTTCCCCACCCCGACCTCGCCCACTTCGTGATGAGCACCCACGACCGCGGCGACACCCCCGCCGTCTGGCAATGCACCGGCACCGCCCGGCTCAACCTGCCCGCTCACATCGTGGCCCGCTGGGCACCAGGCGGCTCCGTCGTGGAACACCTCGACACCGAGTACTGCCGGCTCACTCTCGGCGCCTGGTCCTGGGCCGGCATCGCCGGCATCCTCGCCACCTTCGACACCGAACTCACCGACCTCCACCCACCCGAACTCGTCCACGCATGCCGCCGTCTCACACGCCGATGGGCCACTATTGCCGACACCGAGAACCTCGGTCCTTCTCATAAATGAGTAGTTCTGAGAGATTTCGACCCTCGGCGAACCGTGTCCGGTCTGCCAAAGCCCCTCCCGATAGGTTCTGCGACATGCCAGAGCCCGTCGAACCGGCCGCCATCATCGAACAGTTCGACTGCCCCGCATGTGAAGTGCCCGCCGGGAGCACCTGCTGCACCCGCGGCGGCAAGGTCGCCCCGAAGTACCACACCCCGCGCTTCATGCTCGTCCCCCAGCTCCGCGCCGAGCTGGAGGTGAAGACCCCGCCGTGCGCGGCTCCGGCCGCGCGTGGGAGAGGGGCCCGGCCATCGACGCCACCGTGCCGCAGGCCACCTCGAAGCCCACCAGAGTGGGTTACGCGAGGTGCAGCACCGCCCAGCAAGAGCTCCAGAGCCAGCTCGACGCCGTCGCCGAGGCCGGGGTGCGACCCGGTCTTCTCGGACGAGATCAGCACCCGGATCAAGGTCCGCCCGGAGTTCGTCAAGGCGATGGAGTTCGCCCGCACCATCAAGAAGGCCGTCCCCCACCAGCGGGTGATCTTCACCGTGCACGAGATGAAGCGACTGGGCCGCGGCGCCGCCGAGCTCCTGGCCACGCCATCGCGGAGGACCTGCGCCACCACGACATCGAGCTCGAACTCCTCACCGGCCCCCTCCAAGGGGTATGACCCGTCCGGGCACGGCGCCGTCCTGTTCGCGTTCTTCGCCGGCATGGACGAGTCCGAACGCGAGTACATCCGGGAGAAGTCTCTGGAAGGCCAGGCGTCCGCCCGCGAGCGTGTCCGTCACGGCGGGCGCCCCAAGGTCGTCGACGACGACATGGCCGACTACGCCCGCGCCCAGTTCACGGTGGAGCAACCGCGGAGCACGCCCCGGCCGCCGTCGCCGCTGCACCGGCTCCCGTCGTGAAGGCGCCGGTGCAGGTGGCCGGGCCGTCAGCAACATCGCGCCGCCCGGCGAGGAAGGCCGCCGCGCAGCCGGTCGTCGACCCGCGGTTCCCCCACGGCCCGCTCGTGGTCCTGGACGGTGACGGGAGCGCGTACGGCGTGGACGGGATTGGCTCTGTTCATCAGAAGGCTCAACTTCTGTGGAGCTGCGCCGGGCGCGCTCGTGCCCACCCTCGGGCCAACGCGCTGACCTGCTGGTTCTCATTGTGCAGCGTCCCGAAGCACTGAGCGTCGAGCCGTCACCACAGAAGTTGAGCCAGAGTCAACGAACGGACAGCAGATGTTCACCACTTCGGGAGGCACTGCGCGTGGAGATCGTTCGATTCGCTACGGGCTCAGCACCTCACAGGGCGCTCCTGTCGGTCCGAGATCCCGGATTCGCCTCTCATTGGGCTACGAGGACCTCCACGCCGAGTGCCTTGAGTTGCTCGATGACCGTGTCGTGAGGATCGGCGTCGGTGATCAGCCCGGTGATCTTCTCCCACGGCAGGACGCGGTACGGCGAGGCCGTACCGATCTTCTCGCAGGAGGCGAGGATGTAGGTGTCCGCCGCCCGCGCGGACAGGGCACGCTTCATCGCCGCCTCCTCGGCGTCCCCCGTGGTCAGTCCGGCCTCGGGGTGGACGCCGGTGACGCCGAGCAGGCACAGGTCGGCGGAGACGTTCTGTGCGGCCTCGACCGCGGCGGCGCCGCAGGTGACCGCCGAGTGCTTAAAGACGCGCCCCCCGAGGAGGAAGAGCTCCGCCCGCGGGTGGTCGATCAGAGCCGTGGCGATCGTCGGGCTGTGGGTGATCACCGTGCAGGCGAGGTCCTTCGGAAGCGCCCGCGCCACGGCGAGGGCGGTGGTGCCACCGTCGAGGATCACCGAGCCGCCCGGCCGCACCAGTGCGGCGGCCACTGAGGCGACCTTCCGCTTGCCGTCCGGGGCCACCGCCTGCCGGGTGTCGTAGTCCACCACTGCGGGAGACGCGGGCAGTGCGCCACCGTACACCCTTTGACACAACCCCTCGGCGGCGAGATCGCGAAGGTCACGCCGCACGCTGTCCTCGGAAATGCCCAGTTCGGCGGCGACGTCCTTGGCCACGATCTTTCCCGTGCGGGCGAGCAGATCGAGCAGGTGCTCGCGTCGTTCAGCAGCCAGCATTCACGTTCCTTCCTGTTCTTGCATGATTCTGCATGTATCTTAGCCGTCATGACCGACAAGCCCCTGCTCATCCTCATCGCAGGTCCCTACCGTTCCGGCACCGACGGCGACCCTCAGGCCATGGCCGCCAACCTCGCCCGCCTGGAAACCGCGGCCTGGCCCGTCTTCGCGGCCGGACATCTCCCCGTGATCGGCGAGTGGATCGCCCTGCCCGTCCTCCGCTCCGCCGGCGCGGGCCCCACCGACTCCCTCGCCGACCAGGTGCTCTACCCGACCGCCGACCGGCTGCTCGCCCATTGCGACGCCGTGCTGCGCCTGCCGGGCGGATCCACCGGTGCCGACCAGGACGTCGCCACCGCCCGCCGCCGCGGCCTGCCCGTCTACCACGACGTCGCCGAGATTCCGGGCCGCACCCCGCAGGAGACCATGTGACGAGCAGCCCTGGTGTCGACACCCCCGATCACCGCGGACGCACTGGTCTCCACCTCGCCGGACGCGACCTTGACCGCAACCCCGACGTCCGGATAGGCGACGTCGAACTCACCTCCCAGGGCTGGCACGTCCTGCGCCGCACCACCTTCGACTACCGGCGCCGCGACGGACGGTGGGAGAGCCAGCAGCGCGAGACCTACGACCGCGGCAACGGCGCCGTCGTCCTGCCCTACGACACCGAACGCAGCCGCGTCCTGCTCACCCGCCAGTTCCGCTACCCGGCCTACGTGAACGGCCACCCCGACGGCATGCTCATCGAGGCGGCGGCCGGACTGCTCGACGCGCAAGACCCGCACACCGCGATCCGCCGCGAGAGCGCCGAACAACTCGGCATCAGACTCGGGCCGCTCACACACGTGCTCGACGCCTACATGAGCCCGGGCTCCGTCACCGAGCGCCTCCACTTCTTCGCCGCCCCCTACACCCGTACACGCCGGGCATCACGGTCATGTCCCGTAGTGAACGGCCAGATTGTCCTCAGCGGGCCTGGCGCGACCGGCCGGGCCCTTCGCGAACGCCCGGAGCACGTTGGCGGTGACGGTGCGGGTAAAGTGACCGGCCCGCGCGTCCAACCCGTGGCTCGCCTTGCCTCCTCCGGGGGCGCCCGCGTCGAGGGCCTCCACCCAGCGCATGGTGCCCGCTGCGAAGACCCCGGCCCCGCCCGGGAGCGACAGGTACGCGGTGTCCGCGTACGAGGGGCGGCCTTTGCACACCACCGGTGAGTGCGCGAGGATCTCGACCGGCCGCGGCGTCGGGTGCGCCGCGTTCACCCGGTCGAACTCCACACCCACCAGGTGGGGAAAGGAGTCCCCCGCCCCCGCCCCGGTACCCGCCAGCAGCCAGTGCTCTGGGTGGGAGACCACGAAGGGGGCGTCGACCGGATAGCCGTCGTACAGCACGCCGAGCAGCGAGCTCTCGGGGTCGGAGCCGGGCGTGCGCCGGAAATCGTGGGTGGGCGGGGATCCCCGCTGGAAGCCGGGGTCCTTGGCGTAGTCATCCTTGTAGCAGACCACGTTGCGGTCCGGCCCCACGGCGGAGGCCTCGAAGCGGATCCGCCGGTAGCAGCAGTTCGCCCCGAGGACTGCCAGGTTCGTACCTGTGTCGCGCGCCCGGGTCACGTGGCGGCGCTGCTCGGGGCTCCAGTACTCGTCGTGGCCCAGCGAAACCATGGCAGCCGCCCCCATGAGGAAGTCGGGACGGCGGGCCACGTCCACGCCCGTGGTGTACGCCAGGGGAAGGCCCATGCGTTCCGCCAGCGCGATCAAGGGTGCCTCGTACGGGAGGAACTGACCCGCGCCCTGCCTGTTCTCGTACGGACGGTCGAAGGTGACCTGAAGGGACCGTGATCCCCTCCTGCCCGTCACCCCCCTGTAGAGGTCCGCACCGCCCCACCGGTTGTAGGCCTGCCAGGTGGCCACTGAGTTCATGATCACCGTACGGCCGGCCGCCGAGGCAGACCGTACGGTGACTGGCATGAACCGCTGCGCCTGCCCGTCCTGGGTGTCCAGCCTCAGCAGGTAACTGCCCTCCGGCCAGCCGGAGGTGTCGATCCGCGCCGTCTCACACCACTTGGCGCGGGCCGTCCGTGTGTCGGGGTCGAGCAGGGCCGGCGGTTGGAGAACACCCGGCAGGGCGGCCGACCGCCACACCAGACGGGCCCTGGCCCCTCCGTACCAGCCCATCCGATACGCACGGACGGTGTAGTACGCGGACGTCGTCGATACCCGCAGACCGAGCCGCTCCCCCGGACGGACGCTGACCCGGTCGGCGAACCCTTCGATGGCCCGCGCCGGGCCCCTCCGGCTGATCCGCCAGTCGGGGGAACCTGCCAGAGCGTTCTCGGCCTCCACGTCCAATCCGCACCCAGCAGACACCAGGCGAACGGCCTCGTCGACTCCGGCTGCGGCGCGGGCCACCGCAGTCCCGACGGTCCAAGATCCGATCGTGGTGGCTGCCAAACCCAGCATCAGCCGACGCCCGGGCCCCCGGACGACGCCGGACTCCCCTGGGGCACCCGCCTGATCCATCACATCACCTCGGCATTTTGAATCGGCTGGCCCTCGTTCTAGCCCACCGCCGGCCACCGGCCCGGCAGGACGCGCGCGCAGGCGAAATCCTTCGCCTCGAAGGCACCCCTCCCGACCCCGCGCGTGTCGCGGTAGTCGCCGGCCGCCACGCTGGCCAGGCCGGGACACCGGCCCCGGGGTTCTGGCCTCGCCGTGATCAGCCTGACCGACGCGCTCACCTCCTCGTACCTGCGGGAGAGTAGTGCCGAGGCAGCCGATTACGGCCGATGGCCCTGGGTGCCGAGGGACTTCACACCGTGGCGGCCGACTGCCCAGACACCGTCGCCGAGTACCAGCCCGCTGAGTGACCCCATACGCCCCCTCAAGCTGGCGCGGCAGGGGGCCTCCTTGGCGGTCGCTGTCGGACTGCAGGGCGTCGGCGAGGCCGTGCTTGGTGACCAGGAAGTCGACGAACAGGTCGATCCATTGGCGCAATGCAACACTGCCGCCGCGCACGAGATAGGTCGGCATGCCAGTGACTCGTCGACGATTCTGGGGGTTTCAGCCGACCTCTATGGTCGCTTTGCTGGGACGGGCAGAAGCGTGGGCCAGCGAGCGAGCATACGTTGGCGCATAGCGGTGCTGAGGCTGCTCATGCCGCTAAGGGAGGTGTGGTCGGCCGTCATCTGGCCAACGACCCCGAGCCGGTGGACGAGCCGTTGTCGGGCGGTCGCGGTGCCCCACGTCCAGTCCCGGTGCGGAATCCGGGCCAGGTGATCAGTGCTCTCGCGGCGTGCCCGCTCAACCAGCGCGTCGCCGCGGAGCAGCCAGCCGGCACACGCGTCAGCGAGCCCGTCTTGGGCATCGGAGCCGGTCAGGGTGCGCCATTCGTTGCGGTATGCGCTCTCCGCCCGTTCCAGCAGCGGCTCCGACGCTGAAGTGACACACCAGCAGGTCGGAAAGCCGATGCGCAGGTAGGCGAGCTCCATCAAGCCGCTGCCCAGTGACGCTTGCTCAAAGTCGATGAATCGGATCCCCGTGGCGGTGTGGAGATCATTACCGGGACAGGGATCCCCGTGGAGAAGGGCATGCCCAGATGCCTGGTCGAGCCGGTTCACGAGGTCATCGAGTTCGCCGGACACGGCAGAAGTGACAGGAACCTCCAGAGCCCCGGCCAGCTGCAGGAAAGACTCGATATCGGCCTCGTTCGGGCCCTGCCACCGGGGAAGTACCCCGACGTCCTCCGGGCGGGCGGTGGCATGCAGCCGTGCCAGCGCGGCTGCATAGTCGACGATCCAGTCGCTGGCCGGGCGTCGGTGATCCAGATGCTCCAGCACCAAGACCCGCTCGCTGGGATCGGTGGCCAGCAACGCGGGCACCACGGGTATTTCAGCTCGGGCGGCGAGCCTCAGGGCGGCCACCTCACGGGCGTATCGCTCGTCGGCATCAAGACCGCCGACGATCTGCTTCACCACCGCCGTTGCCTCTGGCAACTCGACGCGCCACACGCGCGAGCGAGGGCTGCTGCCCAGTCTGCGAGAGCGCCTGGGAGATCCCAGCTCGGTCCGTAATTCGTCCCCGAACGGCAGTCGCAACCACATGCACTCATCCTTCCACGCGGCCGAACGAGCGTGCGGCTACTGCGCACAACTGGCCGTCCGGCCGCACGCCGCCGAGGTGATGAGGCTTCCTGAAAACGGTTCTGGCCGTTCTTCCGTGACGGCTACGCCAGAGACGGCCCTGCAACCAGGCCAGGCATTCGGGGGCGCCAGGCGGGGTGAAGACGGAGGTGTTCGGCGTATGTCTAACTCAGAAGCTCGCGGACCAGCGCCTGGCCCCACCACTCCTCGATACGACCGGGTAGCCAGCCACGTTCGGTGGTGAGTGTGGTGTAGACGTCGATGTTGCAGATGGCTGCGTAGATGTCGACGGCAGACCCCAGGTCCAGGTCGCGTCGAAGGGTGCCGTCCGGCCAGGACGAGAAGACCTGAACCCGGGTTTCGTCGCCCCGTTCGCGGCCGTCACGGTAAGCCGTGGCGAGCTTGGGTTCGCTGCGGCCCGCTTCGCGGATCAGCATGATGACGTCGCCCGCGCGCTCGAACAGCCGCCGGTCGTAGGCGGCCATCGCCGCTAGCTGGCGCCCAGGGTCCGCCGCTGCGGCCTCCAACTCCGCGAGCATCTGCGGCGCGTCGGCGGACAGGTCGGCCGAATCGGCCACGGCCCGGGTCAGCCCGGTCTTGTTTCCGTACGTCGCGTAGACCGTGGGCACGGAGACTCCCGCCTCGCGCGCCACGTCGCGCACGGTCGTGCCCGCCCAGCCCTGGGTGTCGAAGAGCCGGCGTGCAGCGCGGGCGATCTCGGCCCGGGTCTCCAGCGCCTGCGTCGTCCGACGCAGTGAGTCATAGCGACGTCGGTCCTGCTCTGCACTCATGCCTTGCCCTCTCCAGATTTACGCTGCTTATAATCAATATATGACACGTCAATCCAAGTTGGCCAACATCGGCTTCTCCTGGATCGGTGGCATGGCCGCCATAGGCTTCGCCGCCATGATCACCCTCAGCAACGCGATGATGGTGCCCGCCGGGCTGCCCCTCACCGGGGCAGAGATCGGAAAGGTCACCGAGTTCTTCGCTGAGGAAGGCACCGCTGTCGGCATCGGCTCAGCACTCGCCCCCGCCGCCTGGATCCTGGCCACCTTGTTCGGCGCCGGTGCGCTCGTCGCGCTGCGGAGGTCCGAGCGCGACCGCGGCGAAGCGTGGTCGCTGCTCGGACTCGCCGGACTGGCCCTGCAGAACGTCACCTTCGCCGGGGTCATCGCGACCCGCCTCGCCCTGACCTCGACAGCCCCGCACGACCCCTCCGCGACCACGGCACTCTGGGCCTTGCACGATGCGGTGTTCACCCTCAACGGAACCTTTCTGGCGCTCGCCCTCCTCGGCCTCTCCGTCGGCGGCCTGCGCACCGGCGTGATCCGGCCGTGGCACGGCACCTTGGGGCTGCTCGCCGCCGCACTGCAGTTCAGTTCCGCCACCCTCGCCCACTGGGCGATCGGCAACGGCGGGGCCTTGGGCCTCCTCGGCCTCGCCGGCTGGCTGTTGTGGGTCGTCTGGATCGTCGCGTACGGCATCACCCTGATCCGGCACAGCCCGGGCACCCCGGTCCGGAGGTCCCCCAGTGGCCAAACCAGTGCGGCCCCTGCCTGACCGCACGAGCGAGCAGTTGCCGGACAACGCAGGCACGGACCCACAGGCCCCGCTCTCCCTCTCGGAGGATCCATGAAGAGGCGTCACATCACCACTGCCCTTGCCGCACTGACCGGCGTCGCAGTTCTGTGCCTCGGGCTCAATTTCCTGCTCAACCCTGACGGTGCACCCGCCGGATTCGGCATCACCCCCTGGCCACAGGGGAACGCCGACGGCTACTTCGTCGTGAAGGGCGTACGCGATATCGCCGTGGCATCCGCCGTGTTCCTGCTGCTCACGCTCGGGCAGCGGCGAATCCTCGGCTGGGTGGTCCTCATCGACGCCATCATTCCGATCGGTGACGCGCTTGCGGTCGTCACCCATGGCGGCACATTCACCACAGCGCTGAGTGTTCACGTATCGGCGTCCGCCATCGTCGTACTCACCGCCATCATGCTGCTGACCGAGGGCAGCACACGCACGACACCGCAGTCACAGCTGACACCCTCCACATGATCCTGCGGACGTGCCTATGCGGTACTGGCCGCACTTGCGTGAAGGCCTGCTGAGGTTGTTGCGCGGTGGCAGGCCGGCACAGCCTGGACGCGGGCCGTCTCGCTGGCGCGCCCGTCACGGAAGCGCGGCCAGAACCAATATTCGAGATCCGCATCATTCGTCCGGGCCCTGGCGACTGCCGCGTCGCCCGCCTTGTCCAGCAGGTCCTCGAGCTGGTGGAAGGGGAATGCGAAGCGAAGGCCGCAGCGAGGCCGCCGATCACGCCCTCGGACGCTCACGCGGCGGCCTGAGTACCAAGGTCCACCTGGCCTCCGACAGTCGTGCACGGCCTCTGGCCCTGACCGTCACCGCGGGCCAGGCCAGCGACGCACCGGCCTTCGAGGCCGGCATGGCCGGCATCCGCGTCCCACGTGGCGGGCCCGGCAGGCCGCGAACCCGGCCGTTGGCCGTGCTCGCGGACCGGGCCTATTCCTCCCGTGCCATCCGGTCCCACCTGCGTCGACGTGGGATCCGCGCGGTATGGCAGCCCCCCGGGGTACGTCCTCAAGGCCGAGGACCACGTGGTCCTGGCCGCCACCCGCCAGGGCCTGCCCGAGCTCCTCGGCCGCACAGAAGCTTCCGCCCCCAGCCCTCACGGGCCGCATCCGCGCCGCCATCCAGGCGGTGAGCGAACGCAGTTCGCGCCGGCGTGCGTCGGTGGCAGACTGCCCGGCGTCCGTGACCGCCCGGGGCCCGGCACCGTTACCCACGGAATGGCCCACTATGACCTGTACGAGCAGCTGGACGAGCCGGGCGAACGGCTGGCAATTCTCACCCGCCTCGAGACCGAAGCGCTCATCACCGTTCTCGGACAGGTCGCCGAGGCGCAGGCCGATCTGCGGGCGGCAGCACTGGAACTACAGGCGACGATTGGGATGCGGCTGCCTGCGGGCCGACGACCCTCCCGTGGGGAGGAACGAGAGGGGCGTCGGCCTGGGATTGTCCCTCGCGGGATCACACCCGAACTTCTTGCTCCCAACGGGCCAGTATCTCGGCCACGCGCGGGTACCGCTCGAGTAGCTCGGCATCGGTCAAGTCCATGTCGGCTGTCCCCAGGATCGTGGCGGTGCCGGCTGGCAGCATCAGTTCTCTGGTGCGGTACTCGTCGGTCACGGGACCTCCAGCGTTCGTTCGGCTGAGGCGCCCACGATCCGCCTGGCAAATGCCTGCGTCAACCCCTGCGGAAGAAGTCGTTCCAGATGCAGCGCATGACGTTCCCCTACTCGTTGTCCAGGGACGTGTCTGGTTCTTCGCTCCACCGCTGGAACGTCTCCGTCAGCTCCGCCTCGACCTCGTCGGGCAGGTTGCTCCGCCATGTGATCTCGCTGGTCTCGTACCAGATCTCCATCCAGGAAGTCCTGGCCGCGCCACTAGCACCGGCAGCTCGATGACCTCCCAGATGCCCCCTGGCGGCTGTCGCAGCCGTCGGGCATGCTCGCCGTCGGCGTTCCGGCGCCTGAAGCTGGAGCGCTGAAGGCCCGTCCTCGACCGCGACCAACGAAGTCGAGCGCCTGATCGAGCAGCTCGCCTCCCGCGCGTTGACATCGGCGCACGATAACAGGGTCCTGCTCATCTCCCCGGGCGGGTGGATCCACACGTTGCCGGGAGGACGGCCCCTGCCATCCGCTGCTGTGTCGTGCGGTCACAGGGGTGAACCGAGGCCGGCGCCTCTTCCAACGGGTGGGACCCAAGATCCGATCTCAGCCGACCACTCTCGTGCCAAAGATCAGTTACGGGACAGCCCTTAGCCTGGCTGTCTGCCGCGCGGTCAGTCTGCGGACGTAGTGGGCGAGGACGGCGGCAGTGGGGACGACAAGGATGTGCAGGACCAGGTTGACCCAGGTCAGTGGCTCGAATTGCCACGCCACGCCGCTGCCGACTTCGGGTGATCTTGGGGGCAACAGGCGGCCCTCCGCGGAGGAGGGCCGATACATGGCGGGCGATAAATGCCCCGGTCCGCGTCCGAGGTGGGCGCGGACCGTACCCCGCCGTCGATCCGGACTCTGTACGAGGCGAACGCATCGCCCGGAACGGCCTGATGGGGGGCGGCTGCCGCCGCGCTGCGGCTGGGCCCGGCATCGCTCTCCAGCGCCGCACGCCTCGTCGTGGCTGAGCAGCCATCGAGCCGGCTGCCTGCGGCAATTCCCGACAGATGCTGCGCCTTCGGTCGTTGCGGAGAAGAGCTCGGCATCAGGCCAACCCATACGAGGCTCTGCCCTGCGCCTTAGCTTCACCCTATGATCGGCTTGATGGGGGACATCTTCAGGGTGGGCGACACCCTGGCCAGCGGCCGGTATCACATTGATCGCCTGCTCGGCCGGGGCGGTATGGCGGTCGTGTACGGGGCCTGGGACGAACGCCTGGAGCGGGCGGTGGCCGTCAAAGTGATGAAGACGGGGCTCGGGCTGGACGACGGGCACGCGTCCCGGTTCCGGCGTGAGGCGCAGGCGATGGCCTCGTTGTCCCATCCCAACGTCGTTACCGTCTACGACACTGGAGAGGAGCCGTGTCCCCAGGGCCCGCCGGTGGCGTACTTCGTGATGGAGCAGGTCCACGGCCCCTCCCTGGACGGCCGCCTGAAGACGGAGGGGCCCCTTCCGCTCACCGAGGCGGTCCGAATCTCCCGCCAGGTACTGGCCGCTCTTTCGGCCAGCCACATCAGGGGGATGGTCCACCGAGACATCAAACCGGCCAACGTCCTTCTCACCGGGAGGGCTTCGCGAAGGTCGCCGACTTCGGAATCATGCGCGCGGTCGACGGAGCCGGCAGCACCGCCCTCACCGGTACGCACGCGGTCATCGGGACCCTGCCGTACATGGCACCTGAACAGTTTCAGGGCCGCGCCACCCCCGATGCGCGGTCCGACCTCTACGCGGTCGGCGTGGTTCTCTTCCAGATGCTGACCGGGACGCTCCCCTTCGACGGTGCCGACTCCCTTGCACTCATGTACCAGCACGCCATGCAAGCACCCCCGACCCTCGCTAGCCGTGGCACCGACGCCGGTCCCCACCTCGAAGCAGTCATCGCGCGCGCCCTCGCCAAGAATCCCGACGACCGCTACCCCGACGCCCAGGCGATGCGGACCGCCCTCACGGCTCCCACCTCCGCAGGCACTCCGTCCGTGCCCTCACGCCCAGGCTCCGCCGCCTCCCCGCCCGGTACACCTCAGCTGCCCGAGCTGCCCGAGGCATCCAAGCCGCCCGCACATGGTCCTCATGCCCAGACCAGGACAGCAGAGGCGCCATCGCCTCCCCGGTACCGGGGCGCCCCGTCGATCCGGAGATGCTCGCTCTCATCAGCCTCACCCGCGAGGCCGCCGAAGCGGAGCGCCTTGAAGACACGCCCGCCGCCTGCCGTCTTTACGCCGAGCTGGCCGAGCGCTCAGCCCGAAAGCTGGGTCCAGTGGCCGTGGCCACCTTGCTGGCCCGTCACAATCACGCGCATTGGGCAGGGGAAGCGGGTGATGCAGCCAAAGCGCGTGACCTGATGGCGGCGGTGGCGAAGGACCGTACGCGGGTACTGGGCGCGAATCATCCGGACACCCTCGCGTCCCGCCACGAGTACGCCCTCTGGATGGGGGTAGCGGGAGATGCCAGGAAGGCACGAGCCCAGATGCGGGCGGTGGTCTCTGACCGCACCGGGCTGCTGGGCGCGAATCATCCCGACGCCCTCGCATCCCGCCACGACTACGCCCGCTGGACGGGGAAGCAGGTGCAGGCCAGCGGGCCTCGAGTCTGTTCGCGTCGGTGGTGGAGGACCGCACCCGGGTACTGGGCGCAGACCATCCCGACACCCTGGTGTCCCGGCACAACTACGCTCACTGGGTCGCGGCGACGGGCGACGTCGCGACGGCACGGGACCTGTTCGCCGCCGTGGTGAAGGACCGCACCCGAATGCTCGGTGCGGACCACCCCCACACCCTGGTGTCACGCCACAGTCACGCCGTCCTGGTGGGGGCGACGGGAGACCCTGCTTGGGCACGGGACCTGCTGGCGGCGGTGGCAGCTGACCACGCCCGAGCGCTGGGTGCGTCCCATCCCGACACACTGCGAATCCGCGAATCCCTTGCCCAGTGGACGGACGCAGCCCGGCGTTGAGACCGTGGCACCTGCAGTCTTTTTGCCTGAAGGCCCCGATCAGGTACTGGGGCGCAGCGAGCGCAGTCGGTCGGCGACATCGTAGACGTTCAGGCGCAGGGCGCGGATGTCGTTGATGAGGTCGCGCCAGGGTTCGAAGGTGTCGTCCACGGTCTTGCCGGAGGCCCTGATGTAGGCGACGGCGACGCCGTATCCGAAGTATTCGTTGCGGGCCGGCAGCGGGCGCAGGAGCACGATCTGTTCCAGGAGGGCGGCGGCCCGCCAGTAGGCGTCGGGTTCGTCGGTGGCCAGGGCGGGGGTGTTCACGCGGTGGCGGGCGACTGCGGCGACCAGGCCCGAGTAGTCCAGTACTCCCAGCTCTTTCCCGAGGAGTTCTTCCTGCCGGTCCAGGAGCCACCGGATGTCGATGTGCAGTTCCAAGGGTCAGGCCGCCCGGCGCGTGGTCGCGGACGACGGGAGGCCGCCGAACTCCCGGTCGAAGGCTTCTGCGATGCCCGGCTTGCCCACGGCTTCTCGGAACGCCACGGTCGCCCTGCCGAGGGCGAGCTGGTTCTCTTCTTCGATCGCCAGCTCCGCCAGGTAGGCGCGCACGCTCTTGCCCTGGGCGGCAGCGACGGCGGCGAAGCGGTCTCGGGTAGCGGAGTCGACCTTCATAGTTGTATCTGCCATGCCTTCGAGTATGCACCCTTGCATACCTCTACGAATACCCTTCCACGTTCCCGGCCGCTGTGGGGGTGTAGGGCCGCATTTGAGCTGGCCCAATTCTCATCACCCTGTCCATCGCTTGTCCGGTTGGACAGGGTGATGAGAAGTCCACGCGTGCCAGTGGTGTCGAATTCTGTACCCGCTCTTCGCGCCATGCCACTGCATGACCGCTGGTCCACGCTGGGAACCTTCGCCGGGGTCTCGATCAAGGCCCCATGGACCTCGTACACAGAGCGGTGATCGTGGTGGTTCCTGCTGATGTGAGCTATCGGCAGGCAGATGGCAAGTTCGTACAGACAACTCTGGACCGGGGAGAGCTGTATTCATGCGGTCTTGTGGCGTTCCGCTGATGGTGCGTTCAGCCGGTCGCTAGGGTCCAGCACAGGAGATCGTGTTGCCGGGGGTGGGCGCATGAGGGTGTGGCGGGCCGTACTTGTTGCGCTGGCTGGGGTGAGCGCGGGGCTGGCGGTCCTGCTGGCTTTAGCGGGGAACGCCGCCACAAACACCTCGCATTGGCCCGGCCGACTGGAAGAACTTCGCCAGGATCCGTGGCCGTGGGTCGGTGGGCTGGGGACGCTGGTGTTCTTGGCGGCTGTTGCCGTGATGTGGATGCAGTTGCGGCCACCAGTGGTCCTGAACGACCCACCACCACCTCCGCCTGCAATCGTCCCGGCCTGGTTCGTCGACCGGATCCAGACCCGCACCACCGTGTCGGCTGTGTGCGGCAGCGGCCGCGCCGTGGGCATCACCACGTCCCTGTGGGGGGCGGGAGGGTTCGGGAAGACCACGCTGGCGACTGCCGTGTGCGCCAGCCGACGCGTGCGGAGGCGGTTCCGGTCCCGGATCTATTCCGTCACCATCGGCCGGGACGTCCGCGGACCTGCGGCTGTGGCGGCCAAGGTCGTCGAGGTCACCCGGTTCATCACCGGCGACACCACCGAGTTCGACGATCCGGACCTGGCCGGCGCCCACCTGGGCCGGCTCCTCGACAGACGCCCCCGCACCCTGCTCGTCCTGGACGACGTGTGGGAAGCCGAGCAGCTCGACCCCTTCCTCAAGGGAGGCCGCCGCTGCGTACGGCTGGTCACCACCCGCAAACCGGCACTTCTGCCACCCGGCGCGCATCGCATCCCCGTCGACCAGATGTCCCGCGACCAGGCAAAGGCCGTGCTGATTTGGGCCTTGCCACCGCTGCCAGAGCCCCTGGTAGACGCCCTGCTGAAGGCCACCGGCCGCTGGGCCCTGCTGCTGCGCCTGACGAACCGCCTGATCGCCGAACTGTGCGCCGCCGGTGCCGATCCCACCGCCACCGCCGAGCGGATCCTTCACCAGCTGCGCAGCAACGGCCCCTCCGCCGTGGACGATCCCGCCGGCACCTGGAACCTGGACGATCCCCGACTGCGCAACCAGGCCGTCAAGGCCTCAATCGAGGCCGCAACCACCCTGCTACCGACCGGCGGCCCGGACCGATTCAACGAGCTCGGCATCTTCGCCGAGGACGAGGCCATCCCCATCACCGTCGTCGCCCTGCTGTGGCAGACAAGCAGCCAGCTGACCGAAGACCAGACACGCACCCTGTGCCGGGGCCTGGAACGACTTTCCCTGCTCACCCTCAACCCGCAGCACGGTGGCACGATCAGCCTGCACGACGTCATCCGCGACTACCTCCGCGGCGAACTCGGCACCGCGGACCTGACCCGCATCAACGGCCTCCTGATCGACGCCACCGCCGCCACCCTGCCCCCTGCCCAAGCTCTCGCCCCCACCACACCCGCCCCCGAACACGCCTGGTGGCAGATTCAGGACGGCTACCTCCTCGACCACCTCATCGACCACCTTCTCGCAGCCGAACGCACCACATCCGCCGAGGCCGTGGCAGGCGACTTACGCTGGGTGGAGACCCGCCTCACCCAGCGCGGACCGACAGCCCCCTGGGCGGACCTCACCCGCATCGACACCCCCCACACCCGCCCCCTGGCTCGCAGCCTTGCCCAAGCCGCCCACCTCCTCACCCCCACCGACCCGCCCCGCGCCCTCATCAACGTCCTGCACACCCGCCTCGACACACACCCCCACTGGCAGCCCCAGATCACAGCACGCCAGCACGACCCTGCCCAACGCCCCTGCCTCACCAACCAATGGCCCCTGCCCGATATAGCTGCCCCCGCACTGCAACGCACCCTCACCGACCACACCGACTGGGTGAATTCGGTGGCGATCTCACCGGACGGCACCTGGCTCGCCACCACCAGCTTCGACGAGACGGTGCGGATCTGGGACCGGACCACCGGAACCTGCACAGCCACCCTCACCGACCACACCAGCTCGGTGAATTCGGTGGCGATCTCACCAGACGGCACCTGGCTCGCCACCACCAGCTTCGACGAGACGGTGCGGATCTGGGACCGGACCACCGGAACCTGCACAGCCACCCTCACCGACCACACCAACAGGGTGAATTCGGTGGCAATCTCACCAGACGGCACCTGGCTCGCCACCACCAGCGACGACGAGACAGTGCGGATCTGGGACCGGACCACCGGAACCTGCACAGCCACCCTCACCGACCACACCAACAGGGTGAATTCGGTGGCAATCTCACCAGACGGCACCTGGCTCGCCACCACCAGCGACGACGAGACAGTGCGGATCTGGGACCGGACCACCGGAACCTGCACAGCCACCCTCACCGACCACACCAACAGGGTGAATTCGGTGGCAATCTCACCAGACGGCACCTGGCTCGCCACCACCAGCAGCGACGAGACAGTGCGGATCTGGGACCGGACCACCGGAACCTGCACAGCCACCCTCACCGACCACACTGGCTCGGTGTACTCGGTGGCGATCTCACCGGACGGCACCTGGCTCGCCACCACCAGCCGCGACGAGACAGTACGGATCTGGGACCGGACCACGGATGCTCACACTTCCTCACCCTCCGGCCACACCAACAGGGTGTATTCGGTGGCGATCTCACCGGATGGCACCTGGCTCGCCACCACCTGCGACGAGGCGGTGCGGATCTGGGACCGGGCCAGCGGAACGTGCACAGCCACCCTCACCGGCCACACTGGCTGGGTGTATTCGGTGGCGATCTCACCGGATGGCACCTGGCTCGCCACCACCAGCGTCGACGAGACGGTGCGGATCTGGGACCGGACCACCGGAACCTGCACAGCCACCCTCACCGGCCACACTGGCTGGGTGTATTCGGTGGCGATCTCACCGGACGGCACCTGGCTCGCCACCACCAGCGTCGACGAGACGGTGCGGATCTGGGACCGGACCAGCGGAACGTGCACAGCCACCCTCACCGGCCACACCAACAGGGTGAATTCGGTGGCAATCTCACCGGACGGCACCTGGCTCGCCACCACCAGCGACGACGAGACGGTGCGGATCTGGGACCGGACCAGCGGAACGTGCACAGCCACCCTCACCGGCCACACCAACAGGGTGAATTCGGTGGCAATCTCACCGGACGGCACCTGGCTCGCCACCACCAGCGACGACGAGACGGTGCGGATCTGGGACCGGACCACCGGAACCTGCACGGCCACCCTCACCGGCCACACCAACAGGGTGAATTCGGTGGCAATCTCACCAGACGGCACCTGGCTCGCCACCACCAGCGACGACAAGACGGTACGGATCTGGGCCGCCGCAGATCAACGCACCGTAGCGGTCACACGCACCGAAGGGGCGTTGCTCTCGTGTGCCTGGGGGACTGCTGGCGAACTCGCGGTGGGGGGAGAAAGGGGCCTGTACTTCTTCAAACTCCTCACCTGAGACGGCCCCGGCGTGAGTCCGCTCCCGCCGCAGCCCCGTTCGCCGGCCAGTGCGGCGCTGGTGCCCGATTACGCAGACCAGAAGCGGGACCGTAGACCACGTGCCTGGGGAAGGCCGAGCAGTCCTGGCAATTCTCTGAGATTGCCATCACGGCCCGGTCCCGGCGAAGAACCGGACATGCTGATGAGAAAAGCGCGCGGCCAGATCGATGAGAGGGGGCTACGAATGCCCAGCTCCCGAGTGCCAGAAGGCAGGGTGTTGGCCAAGACAGTCACCCTGGTCCGGGTCAGCCTTACGCAAGGCCAACTGGAGCGTTCTGACCGCTCTTCTGCGAAGGCCCAGACTGCCGTCCGCTCCGAGGGCTGTGCGCGCGGAGCCCTGCACTGTTCAGACGGCTGGACGGAGGCTACCTGCCCCGGACGCGGCCTGCCCTTCTGGCGTAGCCATCACGGAAGAGCGGTCAGAACCCAGAAAGTCCTCAACGAGCTCAACGGGTACAGGGACAAGCTCGCCTCCATGGAGCAGCGCTTCAGGGACTTGAGCGCCACCGCGAACGGGGGCGAGAGCAGCTCCTGGTGAGCATCGCGGACATGGAGAGGGAACGGACTGCTGTGCTGGCGGACCTGCTCGAAACGATCGAGTGGATCTTTGATCCCTCCAACGACCTCCATGAAGTCACCTCCTGAACCGCCGTTCGACAAGGTCACGGACTGGCCGTCAGGTGCGAGGGCCTGCCCCAAGGCTGCGCCGCACAGCCGCGGGCTCGGTCTCCGTACACGGGGCGGGCCGCTGAGCAATCTCCTCGGCCGCCCGCTCGGCGGCTGTGCGGCCACGGGCAGCGTGGACCGTCTTGTCGTCAAGGGGGCTGATCCGTGCCCGAGAGTTCTCTCGCACGTTTTCCCTGTTGTTTGCGATTGTCGGGGGAGGCACATTTCTGCAACTCATGCCGTATCGGGTGGTGTCTGTTTCCCGCAACAGGTAGGCAAAGTCGGGGGCACGCGACCTTGGTGCAGCTGCGGCGGGTTCTGCGACCGCTGCTAGCCTGCCGTCCATGATCAAGAGCGGACTGGCGGGCCGAATAGGCAGCATGGTCGGGGACACCAGGCCGGAGCGCGTACTGATCGCCGCCAGTTTCGTCAACCGGGTCGGCAACGGTCTGTTCAACGCGGCGTCGGCGCTCTATTTCACCTTGGTCGTGGGCCTGCCCGCGGTGCAGGTGGGCGCCGCACTCACCATCGCGGGGCTGATCGGCTTGTGCGCGGGGATACCCGGAGGGCATCTCGCCGACCGGCGCGGGGCGCGCACGATCATGATGGTGGCCCTCGCGGTCCAGGCGCTGTCGATGGCGGCCCTCGTCCTCGTCGAGAGCTGGGCCGCGTTCACGATCATCGCGACGGTCGACCAGATCGCCGCGGCGGCCGGTGGGGCGGCCTGGGGCGCACTGGTGGTCCGGGTCGGGAGTGAACGCCCCGCCCTGTTCCGGGCGAGGTTGCGCACCTTCGTCAACCTGGGCGTCATCCTCGGAACGGTGGGGGCCGGGGCGGCACTGGCCGCGGACACCCGTGGCGCCTACGTCACGCTGATCCTCGGCAACGCGGCGAGCTTCGCCCTGTGCGCGGCGCTCCTGCTCCTCCTGCCCCGCTATCCGGTGCTGCCGGCGCCACCGCAGCAGCGTCGTTGGATCGCCTTCTCGGACCGCCCGTTCCTGATGTTCACCGCCCTCTACGGAGCCATGGGACTGCAATACCCGGTGGTCTCCCTGCTCCTGCCGATCTGGATCTCCGAGCACACCGAAGCGCCGCGCTGGACGATCGCCGCGCTGTTCGCCGTCAATGCCGCCTTCTGCGTGCTGATGCAGACCAGGATCGGCTCCCGGATCGAAACCGCGCACGACGGCGGCAGGGCGTTTCGCATCGCGGGTCTGCTCTTCCTCGTGAGTTGCCCGTTGATGGCGCTGGCGGCGTACACCCCGGTGTGGGCGGCGGCGGGACTGGTCCTGGCAGCGATCTTCGTCCACAGCCTGGCTGAGGTCTGGGAGTCCTCGGCGGGCTTCGCCCTCGGCTTCGGCCTTGCCCCCGACCACGCCCAGGGCCAGTACCAAGGACTCCTCGGCCTCGGCTTCAACGCGGGCCAGGCCCTTGCCCCGGCCATCCTGACCACGGTGGTGCTCGGCCTCGGTACGACGGGCTGGCTGCTGCTGGCGTTGTTCTTCGCGGCGCTGGGCGCCGCCGCCCATCGCTTGCCCGCTGGGGCATGCGGACCCGGCCGCAGCAGGGCGTTGCCGCGGAAGTGACGGGATGACCAAGGAGTAGGTGTGTCAGGCCGCCTGGCCGTAGCCGTCCACGCCGGGGACATCGCCGCGCAGCGGACTGAAGGCGACGTCCAGGGGCGGGTCCCACCAAAGACCCTTGGCCGAATGGGTGACGAGCGACACCGGCCGGACACCAAGATCAAGTACTTGCGGAATTGGGCTTTACCTCGGGGCTCCCTGAAGGTTCCGCCGTGTCGATCGCACAGGGGTCTGTCAATCGAACGGCTCTGTCTCACATTCGGTGGTGACGGAGGGTGGCTAAGTGGTCAACGCTTGAACTTCTTCGGGGGTTGACCACAGAACAGGATTTATGGCGAGACCGTCCGGGTGTCTTCGTTGCAGAGCCGAGGCTGCTGCCACGGCCGCCGTCGTCAGCGCCGCCGCTACTGCTGCCGGCCCAGTCGCTGATCGCCCAGTAAGGGGTGGCGTTGACGGTAACCACCAGTCCGTGGCGGGCCTCGGGTTCAACCTGGTACGATTCCTACGGTCCACCTACCGGTTCCGGTGGGCGTGGATGCAGAACGGTCGTTCGCACCGTGGCTACTGCTGCTCCCACTGCTCCTTGGTGATCTCGTACCGTACGCCTCCATGCTCGGAGCCCTCGACCATCTCCATGTCGGAGGGAGTAGGGATGGTGTCCGCGAGCGTCATTTCGAGCTTCTCCATGATGTTGCGCGAACCGTGGTTCACGGACATCGTCGCAGCCCAGACCATGCGCACACCGAGCTCTGTGAACGCCTTGCCCAGCAAGGCCCGCGAGCCCTCGGTGGCATAACCCTTGCTCCAAGCCGCCTGCCGCAGCCGGTAGCCGAGTTCGGCTTCGTCCCGCGGGCCCTCCGGCTCGGGACGCAGGTGGAACCAGCCGATGAACGTGCCGCCGTCCTTCTCGTGCGCGGCGAATAGTCCGAGGTCGCCGCCCCACTTCTCGTAACCAGCGAGGATTTTCGGCAGGTCGCGCTCGCGGACGAGCTCCGGCGCGGTCGGATCGCCGCCGGTCAGGTAGCGCATCACCGCCGGGTCGCTGTCCAGCTCGATCAGCAGGTCCGCGTCATCGGCAGTGAAGCGGCGCAGGGCCAGGCGCTCGGTTTCCAGGTAGGTGTCCACGAGTCGATCATGCCTGCAGCAAGTTGGTCAGCCCAACGATTTTCCTCGGCAACTCGGGGGCGTTGCCATGACGTCGCAGGATAAAGAGATGGGTGCGGCCTGGCGCCGGCCCGTGCCCCGTTGCCCCGTTGCCCCGTTGCCCCGTTGCCCCTGAAGGATCGGTCACTTTCTCCGTACCCCTCGCCTCCGCCGTGCCCGTCGTGGTGACCGCCTCCGAGCGCCACCGGCTGAAGAAGATGGCTTACGGCCACAAGACCCCGCATCAGGCCCGGCAGCGGGCAACCATCGTGTTATTGGCGGCCCGAGGGCGTCCCAACGCCCGGATAGCCGTGCAGACGCGGCTGCACGTGGACACGGTGCGCACCTGGCGGGGCCGCTTCGCCGCTGGAGGCATGCCGGCCCTGGCCGACCGCAAGCGTTCCGGTCGGCCGGTCGTTCACCGCGCTGCAGGTTGCCGAGGTCAAGGCGCTGGCCTGTCAGTTACCCGCCGGGACCCGCGCGCCGCTGTCGCGCTGGTCGTGTCCGGAGCTGGCCCGGGAGGTGGTCGCCCGGTCCATCGCGGGGTCGATCTCCAATTCCACCGTGCGGCGCTGGCTCAAACAGGACGCGCTCGAGCCCTGGCAGTACCAGTCCTGGATCTCCGTGCGTGACCCCGCCTTCCGGCCCAAAGCCGCACGCGTGCTGGATCTGTACGCCCGCACCTTCGGTGGCGTCCCGCTGGGCGAGGACGAGTACGTGATCTCCGCGGACGAGAAGACTTCCATCCAGGCGCATTGCCGCTGCCACCCGACGCTGGCACCCGGGCAGGCCCGGGCAATGCGCGTTAACCACGAATACGACCGCGGCGGCGCGCTTGCCTACCTGGCCGCCTACGACGTCCATCGCGCCCGTGTCTTTGGCCGCTGCGAACCCAGAACGGGCATCAGGCCCTTTATGAACCTGGTCACCCAGGTCATGACCACCGAGCCCTACGCCAGTGCCAAAAGCGTCTTCTGGATCGTCGACACACGGTGCTGATGCTCGTGGCCATCGCCGGCCTCGCGGCCGCCGAGTCGCGACCGGACGCGAAGAGCTGACCGGTCACGCGGAGACATGAAGGTGCGTGTGGTGCGCCAGGGCATGGTCCTGGCGCACCACACTCGCACCGCCGGAAGCCGTAGACGTCTGGCTGGGTCACCGACGAACCTGCGCTCTCAAGGCGCAGGCACGGCACCGATCTGCTGCATCACCCCGAGGAGGTCGGGCTGACCCCGCTCCTTGATGATCTTTCCGTCGGCCAGGTAGTAGAAGTTCATAGCCTGGACCGAGATCGTCTTTCCACTGGCCGGGATTCCGAAGAACTCGCCCCGATGCGTGCCGCGCATGGTGAACCGGGCGGCCACCGTGTCGCCCTCGGTGACGGTCTCTTCCAGAGTCCACCGGACATCCGGGAACCCCGCGCGCATCATCGCGATCAGCTCCAGGTAGCCCTCAGGGCCCCGCAGCGGTTCCGGGTGGCTCGGCGCATGAAACTCGGCATCCGGGGCGATGACCTCACGGGCAAGGCCCTCGTCAGCTGTGTTGATGAACTCGACGAAGCGACTCATCACGGATTCGGTGGATTGCGGCGACATGTCCGTCCGTCTCTCTCTTCTTTGCCCTCGCAGCGAGCGAGCGGAAGAAACCACGGTACATCGATTCGATGTGCACATCGAATCGATGTGAGAGGATAGGGCCATGCTTGACCTAGCGATACTGGGCTTCCTGGCCGAGCGGCCCTTGCCCGGACATGAACTGCGCCGCCGGCTCTCGGAGCTGACGGGCTACACCCGGCCGGTGAGCGACGGCAGTCTGTACCCGGCGATCAAGCGTCTCGCCGCGGCGGGCCTGCTGGAACGGCGCGCGGACCCGGCTGGGGGTACGGCCCGCTACATACTGAGCGTGACCGCCGCCGGGCGCACCGACTTGCTGAAGCGGTTGCGCAGGCCCGCCGACCACGAGATCAGCGACTTCACGCGGTTCTTCACCGTGCTGGCGTTCCTGTCCCTCCTGCCGGACGTCGCCGAACAGCACGCGGTGCTGCGGCGGCGACTGGAGTTTCTGGAGGAGCCGGCGAGCTTCTTCTACGACGGCGACCGGCCGCTGCGTGCCGAGGACATGGCCGACCCCTACCGGCGCGGCATGCTGCTGACCGCCCGCGCCATCAGCAGCGCCGAACGCGCCTGGTTGCACGAGGTTCTGGACGGTGACGAGCCAGTCACCGCGCTCGCCGAGACGGACCCCCTCTACGCTCGGACAACCTGTGAGCTGACCAGCCCCGGAGGTAGCCGCCCATGATTGCGTCCTGGTACGACCGACAGGGCCCCGCCGCCGACGTGCTGCGCGTCGGCGAGCTGCCCGACCCCACCCCCGGCCCGGGCGAGGTCCGCGTCCGCGTCACCGTCTCCGGTGTCAATCCCGGCGACACCAAGAAGCGGCGCGGCTGGCTCGGCTCGTCGATGCCCTACCCACGGGTGATCCCGCACAGCGACGCCGCCGGGATCGTCGACGCCGTGGGCGAGGGGGTCGACGAGCGCCGTGTCGGACAGCGGGTGTGGACGTACGGCGCCCAGTCCTACCGGCCCTTCGGCACGGCCGCCCAGTACACCGTCGTACCCGCCGATCTGGCTGTCCCGCTGCCCGACCACCTCGGCGACGAACTCGGCGCAGCCCTGGGCATCCCCGGCATCACCGCCCACCGCGCCGTGTTCGCCGACGGCCCGGTCGACGGCAAGCTCGTGCTGGTGCACGGCGTCCTGGGCGGGGTCGGCTCCCTGGCCGCGCAGCTCGCCTGCTGGGGCGGGGCCAGGGTGATCGCCACCGTCCGGCGCGGCGCCGATCTCGCACAGGTCGACCCGGCTGTCGTGTCCCACGCCGTAGCCCTGGACCAGGAGGACCCGGCGGCGGCGATCCGCGCGTACGCGCCCGGGGGCGTGCACCGGATCGTCGAGGTGTCCCTGTCCGCCAACGCCGACCTGGACAACGCCGTCGTCGCGAACGGCGCGGTCATCGCCGCCTACGCGACGAGCGCGGACCGGACCGAGATCCCCTTCTGGCCCCTGCTGTTCAACAACGTCATCCTGCGCCTGATCGGCAGCGACGACTTCCCCGAAGAGGCGAAACGCCAGGCAGCACGCGATCTCACCGCCGCGGCCGCCGCGGGCGCCCTGACCGTCGAGGTCGGCGACCGCTACGAGCTGGCAGACATCGCCAAGGCCCACGACCGCGTCGACGCCGGCAGCCGCGGCCGCATCCTGGTCGTCCTCCCGCAGTGACCCCACCCCGCACCACGGCCTGCGGCTGGCTGGTCTTCGGCAACGGAGAGCACGTTGCCGTGGTGTCCGACCGGCTGCAGGAGGGGCGAACACCGACCGAGGCGATGGCCGGCCTGGAGTACGAACCCGACCCGCGGATGTTCACGCCCCGTATCACAGCGGCGGCGGATCTGCGCTCGGGACAGGACGCCTGGTCGGTGCCGCCCGTTGAAGCGCCGCTGGCAGGTCGTCGGCAAACGTGCTGAGGCTCGCCGTCCGCGGTCTGGGTCCCGGAGATGCCGTGTTGATGACGACGTACCGATCTGACGGGCATCAGGTCGCGAGCCGTTTCTCGAAGCCCGTACCGAGGCAATCGGTCAGGGGAGCTTCTGGAGAAGCAGTGGGCCGCGCTGGCCCCGGAGTTCCGCGTGGCGGTGGCAGTCTTCGAGCCCGGACAGCTGGCCGATGCCGCCATCCGCCAGGAGGCGGCGGCTGCGCGGGTGTGATGATCACCCGCCTGCTGGGTCCGCGATTTGGGCTTCGAGGTCGGCGACGCGTCGGTCCTGGAAGCGGAGGTTGGAGCGGGCCGCCTTGAGGCGTTCGTCGAAGGACCGGTTGTCGGTGGTGAGTTGGCGGACGCGCTGCTTGAGAGCGGTGTTCTCGGTGGTGATCCGCTGGATGGCTTCCTGGGACCATTCGGCTTCCAAGTCGCGTACCTGGCCGAGGAGTTCACCGATGCTGGTGCGTTGGGAGAGGATCTCGGCTTGGGCGGCCTTGAGGGCGTCCTCGGCGTTCAGGGCCCGTTCGCGCCAGGTCGCCTCGCGTGCCTCGTCCTGGTCGGCGACCATCTGGGTCCGGCGTTCGCCGGCCTCGGCCATCGCAGCGGCAACCGTGGCCCGCGCCTCGGGGTGGTCGTCGAGGAAGGTGCGGGAGACGTTGGCGCGGCGGGCGACGGCCGCGACGCTGACCTGGGTTTTCTCGCGGCGGAGCCGGGTGACGGCGTCGCGGACCCGTCCGAGGGCGGCTTCGGTGCTGCGGTGGCGGGCCGCCAGAGCGGCGGCCGTGCGGGGTTCCGGGACAGTGGTCACGCGCATGCCTCCTCATCGGCGTTCTCGTCGCACTCGCCCTGTTCGTCGCCGACGGCCTCGGCGAGGTCAGCGGCACGGAAGGCGATGGACCACACGCGGTGGAAGTAGTCCTGGGGTTTGCGCAGCTCCAGGGCGAGGGCGTCGTCGCCACTGCTCGCGCTTGCGCCGCCAGTAGATGAGGTCGGCGCCGGACAGGACGAACTTGTCGCAGTTGCGGCAGTCGACTCTGGCCGTCATAGATTTTCGCGTGTTCGACGGTGAGGTAATCGACCTCGAACGCGGCCTGTCTATGCTCTCGGGGGCAGCTGACGGGCGGCACCGCATCCCGTCGCACCGCCGCCTCGGCTCGACATTGCAGAGGGGTGCGGCAGCTGAAGTCCTGCAGGGCGGCCTCTGCAGGGTTCGAGGGCTCTGCCGCGACTGCTGCGAGGCGGGATCAGGCGGCGGGCTGGGGTCTGCGCAGTTCGGCCTGGCCGAAGAGGAGGGCGTAGCCGTCCGGGAGCTGGCGAAGGATGCGGGCGAGGAGGTCGGGTCCGGCGAGGCGTGTGACGACGGCGAGTACGGCGCCGGTGTCCCACCGCGCGGTTGCCGGTGTGCCGCCGGCGCGGGCGGCCATGTCCTTGACGAAACCCCAGCCGGTGAGTTGCTCCTTGTCGGGGATCTGGGCGGTCAGGGTGAGGGCTGCCTCGACGGGCAGGCGCTGTGCGAGGTCGACGCGTTCGTCCCCGGTGACCTGGCGGCCAAGGGCGGCGAGGACGGTGTGGACGGATTCTGCGGCGCGTTCGCGGGTGGGGTAGGCGCCCTCGTAGCGCACGCGTTCCAGCATCTGGTCGAACGTCATGGCCGCAAGGGACGGGTTCGCTCGAGGCTGGTCGTACATGGTGCTGCGGTTGCCTTTCTCTTCGAGGGGTTCGGGTTACGGACGGTGGCGGCGGGTGCTCAGGTGGGCTGGGGGTGGCCGAAGAGGAGGTCGTAGCCGGGTGGGAGCTGGAGCAGGACCTCGCGGGTGAGGACGTCGCCCGCGGCGGCGGCCGCGGTGGACAGGACGGCGCCGATGTCCCACAGGGCTGTCTTCTCGGTGGCGCCTTCGATCCAGGCGGCGGTCGCGCGGACGAAGCGCTCGGGGGAGAGCGGTTCTGCGGCCTGCAGGGGGTTGAGGAGGATCAGGGCGTACGTCTCGGGGAGCCGGGCTGCGAGCTCGGCCCGCACGGTGCCGACCAGGTGCGCGCCCAGCAGGGCCAGGACGACGCGGGCCGCCCGTTCGGCCTCCTCCCGAGTCTGATATTCGCCGCGTTCCTGGACGTGGGCCAGGAATGCCTCCCGGTGCATCGACATCACGCCACCTCCGGGGAGGGATGAGGGGCCAGGGGCGCGGAGGACGGGGTGCCGGAGGGGGATCGGTTCCCCGTCCTCCGCCGCTGGTGCGGGAGTGTTCAGCCGGAGATCTGCTTGCGGCCGGACTCGCCGCCGATGGTGATCTTCCGCGGCTTGGCGCGCTCGGCGATCGGGATCCGCAGGGTCAGGACACCCGCGTCGTAGTCGGCTTCGATGTGCTCGGTGTCGAGGGTGTCGGCCAGCATGACCTGGCGGGAGAAGACACCCAGGGGCCGCTCGGAGAGCTCCATCTGTACGCCGTCGGACTTCTCTGCGGGTCGGCGCTCGGCCTTGACAGTCAGCATGTTCCGCTCGACGTCGATGTCGAGCGCCTCGGTGCTCACTCCGGGGAGGTCGAAGGCGATCACATAGACGTCACCCTCACGGTAGGCGTCCATCGGCATCACGGACGGCTTCGACCAGGTGCCCGATGTACCCGACAGCTGCTGGACGATCCGGTCCATCTCGCGGAACGGGTCGGTGCGCATCAACATCGCGAAACACCTCCAGTTGGTTCAGGCAGAAACTGCCAATGCGCTTCAACGTGCTCCCGTTGTAACATGTCATCGAAACGATGACAAGCAAGGAGTCATCTGGAGGATGACAGAGTCCCGGAGAACGCCATGAACGAGGCCCCCGAACCGACCGCAGCCGTCCCCTTCCCGGCCGCCGCGGCGGCACTGGAGACCATCGACCAGGCCCTCAGGGGCGCGCAGCAGTCCACGGAATCCGCCACGGCCGAGGCAGGGCCGGCGCCGGAGGCAGGCCCACACCCGGCTCTGGCCGCACTGCTGATGCTGCGCGAGGTCCGCGAGCAGCTCGCCGGCTGGGAGAGCGGCCTGATCGAGACCGCCCGCGACCGCGGCGCGAGCTGGGCCGACCTCGCAGGCCCGCTCGGGGTCGCCAGCCGTCAGGCAGCCGAACGCCGCTACCTGCGACTGCGCCCCGGCACCGCCGGGAGCACCGGCGAGCAGCGGGTCCAGGCCACCCGCGACACACGCGCAGCCGACCGAACCGTGACCGCCTGGGCCCGTGACAACGCGGCCGACCTGCGCCGGCTCGCCGGCCAGGTCACCGCCCTCACCGCTCTCCCCGCCAGTGCCGATTCCGCCGTCGACGATCTGAACCTGGCCCTTGCCGACAACGACGCCGCTCGCCTCGTGCGCCCGTTGGCCGACACCCGGCCTCATCTGCGGCCGGAGGATGCCGAGCTCGCCGAACGCATCGACGCCCTGACCCGACACACTGACCAGCTCCGCCAAGACACCCACGACCAGCGCAGCATGTGATCCGCACCCCGAACCCTCGACCGGCGTCGGGACCACGCCCGTCGACCCAAGGAGTGATCCACCATGGCCGAACGCCCTCTCCAGGAGGCCGGCGGCAACGACATCGCCGTGGACGTCTTGGACCACACGGTCGCGGTCCGGCCCGTCGGAGAGATCGACATCGAGACGGCACCCTCCCTCCGGCTCGCCCTCACCGAAGCTCTCGCCCACGCCTCATCGGCCAAGGCCGTGGTAGTCGACTGCAGCCGCCTCACCTTCTGCGACTCCTCGGCACTGAACGCACTCCTCACCGCGCGACGGGCAGCTCAGGAGACCGACACCGTCATCCGCCTGGCAGCCCCCAACCACCAGCTCCAGCGCCTCCTGGAGATGACCGGCGCCCTGCCCCTCTTCCCCGTGGACGCAGACCCGCCGACCGACGGCCGCATTCCGAGTGACTGCGTCAGTGACAACTGACTCCATTGGGCGCTCAGTTTTGACTCCACTCAGGGGCCTCAGAGACAAGATCTGAATGTGAGAAGTGACTCCACTTTGGACGCGTGAGAGACCGACTATTCGGCTGTTCCGGGCAGCGGCCGCTTCGGTGGGGCGATGCCCCGCAGCTCATCCCGGTCATGGAACGCATCCACGTCGGCCGGCCGGGCGTGTTGGTGGCGTCTTGCGTTCCGTTCTCGTGGGACGGCGGGGTCGAGGCGAGGAGTACGGACAGCAGCCAGGTCGGTCGTGTCCGGGAGATAGCGGGCGAGCGTGGGGTCGCAGCGGCGGAGGAAGGCGACCCGCTGGGCCATACACCATCCCGTCCACGACCTGTTCCCCGCGCTGCCCCGGCAGAAGTGGAAGCGCCGTTCCTGCGGGAACGGTGCCCACGGCCCGCGGGTCTACGACTGGGCCAGGGTCGAGGTCCCTCCCTGGCATCGCGAGGACCGGCGGCACTGGGTGATCGCCCGCCGAAGTGTCCGCCGGCCCGAGGAAATCTCCTACTACATCGCCTACTGCCCGGCCGAAACCACCCTCGACGAGCTCATCCGCATCGCGGGAAAGCCGGTGGGCGGTCGAGGAATGCTTCCAGACCGCAAAGCAGGAGTGCGGCCTGGACGACTACCAGGTCCGCCGCTACGACGGCTGGCACCGCCACATGACCCTGGCCATGGCCGCACACGCCTGCCTCACCGTCCTGCGGGCCCGCGAACTCGACACCGGGAAAGCAGAAACGGATCCTCCCAGCTCATACCCCTCACCCTCCCCGAACTCCGACGCCTGATCAGCCGGCTCACCTGACCCCGCCCAAGCATCGACCACATCCTGCACTGGTCACACTGGCGACGCAGACGACAACACCAAGCCCGCGTCAGCCACTACAAACGACGCGGCCACACACCACCCGAAGCCAACAAACCATCACAACAAAGACCGTTGCAGCACTAGCTGATGGCACCGAGAACGAGGCACGATTCCTGGACTGCTCGCGGACGCGGTCGTGGACGGTCGAAGTACGCGTCAGCTGACCCGAAGACCGACCGCCAGCGTCAGTTCAAGGACCCGGTGTGGTGATGCGAGATCCGGAAACAGCTCCCGCAGCTGCGACATCCGGTACCGGACCGTCTGGGGATGGACGAACAACGCCGCCGCCACCTCGTCCCGCCTGCCCTGGTGCAGCAGCCACGCCCGCAACGTCTCCTCCAGCCGCCGTGCCGTCGCGACAGGCAAGGTCCGCAACGGTGCGAGGGCTCGGGCACGCAGGTCTGCGAACGCATCCACGTCGGCGCTCAGCACCAGCTCGGGCAGGTGGTCCTCGGTGTCGCGAATATCGGAGGAGAGGGAGCGCGCGCGTACGGCTCGTGCGTACGAGGCGGACGCGCGAGTCCATGGCCGGGCCGGGCCGACCACGGCGGTGCGGTCGGTCAGCTGCCGCAAGAGATGTGATCGGTCGGCATCGGGGACGAGCAGCACACCGGTGGCGTCCGGCAGATCGTCGAGGACGAGGGTGCTCGGGTCGAGCGCGCGGTAGGCAGGCCGGGCCTGGGCGGCGGGCAGAAGGACCGCGGTCAGCGAAACCGGAGGCTGCCACCCGGCCCGTTGAACAGAGGCCAGTAGCACGTCCGGGCTCGCGTCGGCGAGGAGGTCGCGGGCCAGGTGTTCCAGGTGGCGCTCGTGGGCCCTGCCCCGGGCGGCCAGTTCGTCGGCGTGGCCCGCGGCGCTCGCGGCAGAGAGCTCGTCGATGTAGGCGAAGGTCAGCTCGGCGAACTTGGCGACCTCGGCGGCGGGCAGACCTACGGGTACGGCGCCCGCTGCCAGGCATCGCCAGGCCACGCGGGCACCGACGCGGTAGGCGCTGAGCAGTGCGTCCATCGAACGGCCGTCGCGCACCTCGCCGCGGCCCAGCTCGTAGGCTGCGTCACCGCCGTCGCCGCCTGTGGCGTTCCCGCTCGCGAGGTCCAGGTAGTGCCCCAGGGCGGTACGGACGGCTCGGCGGATGGTGGCACCCATGCGGCCCGAAAGGGCGTTGGCGTAGGAAGGGACCTCGTCGATGATCGCCTGGACGACCTCGTCGGCGGTGGTCTTCAGCGCGGCCCGAAGCGCGGTGACCGTCATCTCATCCAGGGCCAGTTCGCCGGCCCTCCGGATTGCATGGCTCACGATTTTATTCCCTGCGAACAATTCAGCCGATCAGATTTACGTCCTGTGGTCAGGACTTTACCCCTTGAGGCGCAGCAAGCTGGAGTCATGACGAGTACAGCCCTCCGCAGCAGGGCGTGGAAACTGCTGGAGATGGTCACGACGCCGCTGCTGCCGTCGGACTACCTCGACCTGGTCAGCCCGCTGCGTGCGGGCGCTGACCTGCGTGGGCGCATCGAGGCCGTGCACCCCGAGACGGGTGACGCCGCGACTGTCGTGATCAGGCCGGGACGGGGCTGGCGCGGCCACACAGCCGGTCAGTACGTGCGGATCGGGGTCGACGTCGACGGGGTGCGCCTGTGGCGTGCCTACTCCATCACCTCACCGACCAACCGCCGGGACGGCCGCGTCACGATCACCGTGAAGGCGATCCCGGACGGCAAAGTCAGCAACCACCTGGTCCGCAGGGCGAAACCGGGCACGCTGATCCAGCTCGACCAGGCGACCGGCGACTTCGTGCTGCCGCAGGCCAAGCCCGCCAAGGTGCTCTTCCTGACGGCCGGCAGCGGCATCACGCCCGTGATGGGCATGCTGCGCGACACCGAGTTCGACGACGTCGTCATGGTCCACTGCGCGCCACAGCCGCAAGACGTGATCTTCCGCAACGATCTGCACGACCTGGTCGCGGACAAGAGGCTGCGGCTCACCGAGGTGCACACCGACACGGACGGCACCCTCGACATCGCCCGTCTCGACGAACTCGTGCCCGACTGGGCCGAGCGCGAGACCTGGGCCTGCGGGCCCGCGGGCCTGCTCGACGCCGCCGAGAAGCACTGGAGCGAGCACGGCGTCCCAGAGCGCCTGCACACCGAACGCTTCCGCGCCGGCATCGTCGTCGCCGGCGACGGCGGCGAGGTCACGTTCAGCACCACCGGCAAGACCGTCGACGCGGACGGCGCCACGCCGTTGCTGGACGTCGGCGAGGAGGCCGGCGTGCTCATGCCCTCCGGGTGCCGGATGGGCATCTGCTTCGGCTGCGTCACGCCGCTCAAGGCGGGCGCCGTCCGCGACCTGCGCACCGGCGAGATCACCGAGGCCGAGCCGGGCGTCCTCATCCAGACCTGCGTGTCCGCCGCGGCGGGCCCCTGCGACATCGAACGGTAGGAGCACCTTGACCGCCATCGACCCCACCGCCCACCTGACCGCGGAGCAGATCGAGGAGCTGGGACGCGAGCTGGACGCGATCCGCGACGAGGTGATCGCCAGCCGCGGCGAGGAGGACGCCGCCTACATCCGCAAGGTCATCTCGGCGCAGCGCAAGCTCGAGCTGGTCAGCCGGGGCGTGCTGCTGTTCTCCTTCTTCCCGCCCGCGTGGCTGATCGGCACCGCCGGTCTGTCCGTGGCGAAGATCATGGACAACATGGAGATCGGCCACAACGTCCTGCACGGCCAATGGGACTGGATGCGGGACCCGAAGATCCACTCCACCACCTGGGACTGGGATCACGTCTCGCCAGCCGACCAGTGGAAGCACTCGCACAACGAGCTGCACCACACGTACACCAACGTGATCGGCAAGGACAACGACCTCGGCTACGGCATCATGCGCGTCGACGAGGACCAGAAGTGGCACCCGTTCCACCTCGGCCAGCCGCTGTGGAACTTCATCAACGCCTGCTTCTTCGAGTACGGCATCGCAGCGTACGACCTGGAGCTCGCCAAGAACCTGCACAAGCGCCGCCGCAAGAACCCGGAGTTCCGCGCGCGGGCCAAGGCCGTGGGCCGCAAGATCCGCAAGCAGGTGCTCAAGGACTACGTGATCCACCCGCTGCTGTCGGGCCCGTCGTTCCTCACCACGCTCGCCGCCACGTTCACCGCGAACCTGGTCCGCAACATCTGGTCCCACTCGGTGATCATGTGCGGGCACTTCCCCGAGGGCGTACAGGTCTTCGAGCGCCGGTCGATCAAGGACGAAACGCGCGGCCAGTGGTACCTGCGCCAGATGATGGGCTCGGCGAACATCAGCGGCAGCAGGGCCATGCACTTCATGACCGGCAACCTGTCGCACCAGATCGAGCACCACCTGTTCCCGGACCTGCCGAGCAACCGGTACGCCGAGGTCGCGGTGAAGGTGCGCGCGCTGTTCGAGAAGTACGAGCTGGAGTACGTCACCGGGCCGCTCCCCAAGCAGGTGTTCTCCGCGTGGCGCAAGGTCTTCCGGCTCTCACTGCCGAACAAGAAGCCCAAGGTCAAAACGCCGGACCGCGAGCAGGAGCTCGTCGCGGCCTGATTCCCGGTATTGGTTCAGATCTTTCGGCCGGACCGGCGGCACCGCCGGTACGGTCAGCCGCGGTGGAACAGGTCTGCGCCTGCCGACCGGTGCCTTCCTTTTGGCGCGGTTCCTTCGCCGCCGGGAACCTCCCGGCCTTCCTGGCGCCACTGCCGCTCGAGGGCGTCGTAGATCGGAGAGTCCGACACCCACCCGCCGCCCGCCCGCACGTCGGCGAAACTTCTCTGCGCTGGAACGTTCCTGTGGTCCATAAGCAGCCCAACGACCCCACGCCGGGCGCCGTGGCGGCCCGTATCCCGACCGTCACCAGGAGACCCGCAACGGGGTGACGGTATGCCTGTCTTGGGCGCCGGCGGTTCGGGGTCAGGATCCGAGGACGAGCAGCACGCGGGGTGCGTTGGGCAGGTCTTCAGGGACTGTGGCGGTGCCGGTCAGGGGCATCAGGTGCCCGTTGGCGCAGTCGCCGGGCTGCTGATGGTCGATCTCCCAGTCCCAGCCGGCCGGAATCGCGGGGGAACTGGTTGCGTAGAGAGGTTGGCGGCAGGAGCGACACCAGTAGAACGACCGCCCCCTCACCCCGGCGCCCCCTCCCGCGGACGCGCCACGACTGCCACTGCGGACGCTAGGACCCGGCCCGGCGAGCTGGAGCGGACCGGACGGCGAAAGCCCGGAACGAAAAAGCGGAATGCATCATTCACATCAGCTGAAACGATCCGGCCGCCTCCACGTCACCCCTCCACAAGAGAGCGGCCTGCTGGCCGAGCACCCTGGCGTAGCCGGCAGCGCGAAGCGAACTGCGGCCTCCAGGCGCAAACAGGAGCGCGGTGTTCGGGCGCAGGCCCGTCGTTGCGCGGAGTGTGGTGTGCAGGCGGGTGCGCAGGCGTATGAGGGCGTGGAAGTCCGCGAGGTGCGTGAACCGGATCAGCAGGCGGTCGATCAGGATGCCGTCGCCGGCTCCCACCGCCCACACGATCGCCTCGACCGTCTCCCGTACCGCGGGAGACAGTAGCGAAGGACCGGCTGCGTGCCCGCCGAAACCGGGGCGGGCCCCCGCGGACGGCACCGTCACCTCGTCACACACGGGCAAGGTCCCGACGAACCTGCACGCATGATTGCGACCACGAGTTGGCGCTCCTCAATCATGGCTCGATCCTGCGCTCCCCCGAGGTCAGGCAAACTCAGGAACGCACCGTCGGACTTGCCGACCAGCTCGGCATCCGAGCAGTGCTGACCAACGCGGTCCGCTACGCCGACCCCGCCCAGCACCGCCTTGCCGATGTGCTCGGTGCGGCCCGGCTGCTGCGCCCGATCGACCGGCGGATGCTGGACTGCGGCGAGCGCTGGCTGAAAGACCCCGGTGCCATGAAGGCGGCGGCAGAGCGGATCGCGGAGGCGGTCGGAGCCAGCCCGGGCCGCGCGACCGCACTGCTGGCCGAGACGATCGGATCCGTCTCGGCCACTCAAGGATCCTGCCAGCTGCCGGTCAGCGCAGCACGGAGGAGAAGCTGTCCAGCTGGACCCAGGTGACCTTGTTCGTGGCCTGGGGGCCGTAGACCATCACGCGACCTGCGGTATCGGCCTCGACGCGGGTGGAGTTGATGCCGAGGTTGTTGTTGCGGGGGCAGACGCCGCGGACCATCTTCGGCGGCTGGATCGCGGCCGGCAGATTGCCCAGCTGGGAGTCCGTGGCGAAGTCACAGCTGATGCGGCCGCGCAGCTGCAGGTACTCGGTGCCGGCGATGCTGACGACCCGGGCCTGCGGAGGCTCGCCGGCGGCGGCGGTGACTCCGGCGGCCAGTGCGATGTTGCTCCAGTCCACGACGGAGACGAATCCGCCCTGAGCCGTGGCGGCGGCGGAGTGCGCGAGGAGAGGAAGCCCGACGGCGGCAGCCGGGGCGGCTACCGCAGCGGCGAGGAGGGTACGGCGGCTCGGGGTGTGCGTGGTCATGGTGGATCCTCCGGATCGGGAAAGAACGGTGCGGTGCGTCGGGCGCTGCCCGGTCAGCGCCAGGCGACGGAGACGCTGTCGAGGTCGATCCAGGTGATGGCATTGTCGCTCGCGGCGCCGTACACCCAGAGCTGGCCGAACTGGTTGGCCTCGATCTGGCACACCCCGCGGCCGTAGTACATGTTGCGCGGCACGTTCTGCCTGGCGCTTCGGGTAGGGAAGAGCCGTTGCGGGAGGGTGGCCACGACGGAGTCTGCCGTCAGGTTGCCCGTGAGGATGCCGCGCAACTGGAGGAACACCGTGTCCCCGAGGGCGACGAGTCGGCCGCGCGGAGTCTCGGTTCCCGAGTTGATGCCGGGTGCGAGGGTCAGGTTCTCCCAGTCGGCGAGGACCTTCACGCCGTCGACCGCCGACTTGGTGGGGTACCAGCAGATGGTGATGTTGCGCCGCCCCGTCGTGCCGGGGACGGTGTCGCTGAACCCGAACAGTAGCCGCGTCTCGGCCGTCTCGGGATCGATCTCGACGGCGAGCCCCTCCGGCTCACGTCGCTGCAGGCCGTCGGCCGCGGTGACGACCTGCGTGTCAAGCTTTGCCCTGGTGTCTAGGGAGTACGAGGTAATGAAGGAGGTTCCCGGGTACGTCGTCACCGGGTCCTTCTTCCACTGGTAGACGTACAACACCCCGTTCAGGGTGGTGAAGCCCTGGAACGTGAGGCCCGTCTCGGCGCCGGCGGGGAGGGTGAAGGTCTCCCCCATTTCCACCCACTCGTCGTTCGCAGCCTTGGCCAGGTCGTAGCGGGTGAAACACCGAACGCCGGACTTGATGTACACGATCGTCAGGGTGTTGCCGGCGAGGTCGACGGACGGGCCTGTGCTCCGGCCGCCCGGCGGGCAGAACTTCTTCGCGGCCGGCACGTCTGCCTGGTCCAGGGTCGCACCGTTGACGAAGGGGAAGCGGGTGACCGCCGTGCCGAAGCTGTTACTGACCCCGTCGTTGGGATAGACGGGACCGACCTCGGTCCACAGGTACGTCTGGGTGCCGACCGGCTGGGCACCCATCGAGATGCCATGTCCGAAGCCCGTGAGGTACATGCTGCCGGTCAGTTTGCCGGTCTTGCGGTCGATCCGGTTGAGGTACATGTTGCCCGCCGGCGTCGTCGCGGCGCTCTCCATCTGGAGGACGAACACGTGCCCGTTGAGCGAGTCGGTGGCGATCGCCTGCGGTGCCGGGTTCTTGGTCAAGGCGATCGTTTGGATCAGCTTGCCGGTCACCCCGGACAGATCGATCCCGTTTATATCTGTAAAGGACATGCTTCCCTCCCATGGACCCGGTACGGACCCACCGACCGAGATCGTACTTGTGTGCCCATCTGGATCAATCCGTGCCAGGGGTGCCGCACTGCCGAACTGCGGTCGGTTCCTCCTAGCGGCCCTCCTGCCTGCGGACTTGCCGCCGTAGCAGGCTGTTGAGGTGGTCGAATACGCCTTCTTTTTGCCAGCGGGCGAAGTAGGCGTAGACGGTGCTCCAGTGCGGGTAGTCGTGCGGGAGGTAGCGCCAGGGGATCCCGATCCGGTTCACGTAGAGGACCGCGTCCAGCAGACCGCGCAGATCGCAGTCCGGTGGACGGCCGACGTCCAGGCCGCGGCCGCGGCGTTCGGACCGCCAAGCGGTGAGGACTGGCTCGACCAGCTCCCACCGGGCATCGGACAGGTCACTGGGATTTCGGCGACGTTCAGGCACCATTCTGGGCTACCCGGCCAGGCCCTGGCGGGCCTGGGCTCAGACACCGGCGCCCGAAGCGCACGGCGCACAAACCTGGCGTCTTGGGATGAAACAGGAGCAGCCAGGGGAGCCTGCGAGCAGCACAGAGCGGACCGCGAGCATCGGCCGCGGGACGCTGCGGTGCGGGTCGCGGATCTCGGGCTCCTCCTCCGTGCCGGTGGTCTCCGGGCCCGTCCGCCGGGTCGGCATCGGTGCGCCGCGGGCCGCGGGCCGGGAACACCCGTACCGCCGCCCGCAGTACGGCTCCCCCGGTGTCCGCGGGCACCAGCACGAACAGCGGGATCAGGCAGGCGGCGCCCCCTCCGCGGCGCGCTCGACGACCGCTTTGCCCAGGGCCGTGCCGAACGGCGGCAAGCCCTGCCAGGGCAGCCCGCCCGCCGCGAACGTGACCTCGTCGGCGGGGATCAGCAACCGGCCGCCCGGCAGGGAGATCAGGGGCACTGACGCGTTCACGGCGACACCCCGCCGGGTGGCGTTCGCGGGTGGCGTTCACTGCGCTTCCGCCAACTTGAAGTCGCAGGTCAAAGGGCTGGTGTGACCGGCTCTCGGGACGCTCGTGCTGGTCACGGGCGACTGTCTGAGTAGTAGATCGTCCGTCAGCGCGGTCGGCGCCTGAGTCGAAAGGCAGTCGACGGGATCATCTCGTGCAGGGGATCATGCGTAGGTGTCGCCGATCGAAGCCGCAACCCATGACCTGCAAGACCTCGCTGTTCTCTGGAGTATCGGCGAGGCCCATGCTCACGATGTCGTCGAGGCTGCCTGCGCGGCACTCGTTGCCGGACTCGACAGCCCGGCACTGCGCATTCTGGCCGGATACACACGTGCCGAGGCGGAGTACGACGTTCCCGACCTGCTTCCCGTCGTACTCGATGAGCTGGACCTGGTGTTTTACCCGCGTGACAGCGAGGCCGGGCAGGACGCTGCCGTGCGGGCGCTCGCGCACCAGATGCTGGCGGGCCGGCTGACGCCGCGAGAGCTTGCTCTGCGCATCCACCAGCGGTTCGGCCACCAGCTACCCCTGGCCGAGCGTCTTGCTGAGCTTGATGACGAGTACGACATCGTCGAGTACGGGAACAGGACGTTGGCCCAGCTCGATGCCGAGGTCACGGCCGAAGCTCAGCGTCTGGCGCATGGTCGGCCCGACCAGAACCGACATTCGTAGCGATCGAGCCCTGAACAAGCGGTCGTCAGCAGAAGCAGGTAGCTGAACTGTCCGGTTCTTGCTCGCCGTAGTCCGGCAGCCTTCTACGATCCGGTGCATGCTGGATCCCGAGCTGCTGGAACGGATCACCGCGCGGCGCGCGGAACTGGACGAAATCGAAGAGCAGCTGGTCAAACAGCTGGCGGAAGTGCGGGCCGAGCGGGACGAACTCGCCGTTGCTGAACGCGTCCTTGAACGGATGACCGGGCAGCTCGCCGAGGAACGTTCCTCAGCCCGACCGATGCCGGGGCAAGTGGCCGGACGGGCGGTGATGCTGATCCCGCACCGCGAGCCGGGAGTGGAGGAGGACGCGCTGCCGTGGGACTACCAGCGCATCATCGCCGCCGTGCGGCAGGCCGCCGGACCGGTCATGGCCCGTGAGGTCGGCGAGGTGGTGGGGGTGGACATCAGCGTGAAAGCCAAGCTGGAACCGCTACGCAGCAAGCTGGTGAGGCTCGTCGATCGCGGCTGGCCTGGCCGACATGGCCGGCGGAAACAATGTGTCCGAGTCCACCGTCCGCCGCTGGCGCGACGAGCTGATCGGGCTGCTCGCCGCGCAGGCGCCGCGCCTGGACCGCGCCCTGAAGAAGGTCGCCAGGCAGGGTGGGGAGGTGGTCCTGATTGACGGCACCCTCATTCGCACCAGACGCCGCACTGGCAAGGCCGACCGGCGGAACTACTCCGGCAAGCACCGCAGCCATGGCCTGCACTTCCTCGCCCTGACCGACGAGAACGGGCGCCTGATCTGGATATCCGCCGCCCGGCCCGGCCGCACCCACGACAACACCGCCGCCCGCCACGACCACATCCTGACCCACCTGCGCGCCGCCGGTCTCGGAGCGTTGGCCGACCTCGGCTTCCGCGGCCTGGACAACGACATCCTCGACCCCGTAGTCGTCACCGGCTACATCGCCACTCGTACCCACAAGCTCACTCGAGGCGAGAAGGAGGCCAACCGTGTCCTCGCCGTCGGACGGGCACCGGTTGAGCACGGCTTCGCCCACCTCAAGAACTGGCGGATCCTCACCAAGCTCCGCACCGACCCCGCCCGCGCCACCCACCTCCTGCGCGCTCTGCTCGTCCTGACGAACCTCGAAATCAACCGCTGACGGATGATCTTCTCCGTGGGCTCCCGCCCAAGACCAGCACGAGTACCCCGGGGATCGGTCACACCAGCCCTTTGACCTGCGACTTCAAGTTGGCGGAGGCTCACTGCGCCGGGCGGCGGACCTCAGGTGCGGGTGGCGGCCTTCGGGTGCCGGGATGTGTCGGGCTCTGCGGCCGAGATGGCCGCAAAGGCCGACCCCGGATCCCGTTCCACCGTGAGATCGCCCAGGGTGACGACGCCGACGAGTTCGCCGTCCTCGGTCTCCACGGGCAGGCGCCGCAGCGCGTGCCGGCGCATGAGGTCCATGGCCTCGTCGACGCCGTCGGCGGGCCTCACGGTGACCGGTTCGGTGCTGCAGATCGCGTGCACCGTCGTGTCGGCAGGGTCACGGTTCTCGGCCATGGCGCGTATGACGAGGTCCCGGTCGGTCAGGATGCCGCGAAGCCGGCCCTCGTCGACGACCAGGACGTCCCCGATGCCGGCATCCCGCATGACCCGTGCTGCTTCCGCCAGCGACGTCAGTTTCTCGACGGTCACCGGCTTCCCGGTCATCACCTCGTGGACTCGACGGGTCATGACACCTCCCGCGGCTGGAAGCGGTTCCTGCGGGGCGCCTACCCTCCCCGGCGATCAGTAAGCGCCCTGCGCCACCCGCCGCCGGAGCCCGTCCTCAGGTGATGGGTTCCGGTGCCGGTACGGGCCGGCAAGGGGACCTGACTGAGGGTGCGGCTCGGGCCGCGGTGCCGGGCCCGGCTGGGGATCGGGCTCGGGCTCCGGCTGCGGCGGTGCCGGCACCGGGCCCGGCAACGGCCCGGGGCGGGGGCCGGGGCCCGGGGCCGGGGCCGGGGGTGGGGCCGGGGGTGGGTGTCGGGGCCGGGGGTGGGGCCGGGGCCGGGGGTGGGACCGGGGGTGGGTGTCGGGGCCGGGGGTGGGTGTCGGGCTGGGCGGTACGGGATCGTTCGGCTGAGTGCCCATGGCCGTGGCCGGGCGCAGGAGCTTGCTGGAGGGGCGGAGCCGACGGTGGATCCGGTGTCGGCTGCGGGCCAGGGGCGGGGGCGGGTGCCGGTCGCGGCGCCTGGGGGTCGCCGGGCCAGGGGTGGGTGGGAGGCGCCGGATGCGGTCCGACGGGTCCCGCCGGAAAGGATGGGTAGGCGGACCGCCCTTCTCATGCGTATGCGTCATGGGTTCCTCCAGGTGGTCATCAGGGACCGGCAGCGGGCCGGTCAGGCACGGTCGGTCCTGCCGTGGGTCGTGTCCTGGCGGACGATCACGACCGGGCAGGACGCGTGCGCGGCGCATTGCCGGCTGACCGAGCCCAACACCACCACGCGGGGCGTCCGACCACTGGTGTCCATGGCCTCATCCCACCTCCCCCGGCCTGCGGTCTTTCCCCTCGTCCTGTGCCCGGTCCATCGGACGGACCAGGGGTTGCGCGCCTACCCGCGACGCGGAGCAGTAGACCGGGCGGCCCGGACCGACGTCTGGAACGGCGTTCTCGATCGGAACCGAAAGTTTGGGACGCCGGGAACGGGTTAGACGCTGCCAAGGACCGATTCCGAGTTCCAAGCGATGGGAGTGACATCGTGTCGGGCGAAGAGAAGATGCGGGCCAAGAAGGAACAGGCGACGGGCAAGGCCAAGGAAGCCGCGGGCCGGGCCGTCGGTAACGAGCGTCTCACCGCGAAGGGGCGCACGGAGCAGGCCAAGGGCGATGCCCGCCAGGCCAAGGAAAAGATCAAGGACACCCTGGAGGACTAGCGGGAGTACATTCCAGTTTCCTCCGTGTCCCATAAGAAGGCCGCCTCTGGACCGGTGTCCGGAGGCGGCCTTTCCCCCATGGGAGGGGTGACATGAGCAAGCGAGAGCCGAGGCGTCGACGGCCGCCCACCCCACCGTCGCAAGGAGGTCCGGACGAGGCCGTCGGGCGTCGCCTCGGAGACACCGCCACGGGCGACGGCGGGGCAGGAGGCCACGCCGCCAAACGGCAGCAGACCGGCAAGGGACGCGAGGAACAGGTCCGCCCGCATCCGGCGCGCGCGGCCGAAGAGCGCTGACTATCGGCGAACTCCCGCACCAGCACGGTACAGAACGCGTCCAGATCAGCCGGTGCGCGACTGGTGACGAGCGTCGCTGGCGCCGCGTGGCAGACCAGGACCTCCTCGTTCACCCACGTGCCGCCCGCGTTGCGGATGTAGGTCGCCAGACTCAGCCACGAGGTCAGCGTCCGGCCACGAGCTCCATGTCGCGGGGGGATTCGACTTTGGGGACCACGATCAGGTCGGGCCGGGAGGTATAGGCGGTCATGGCGACGAGGTCCTTGACGCCCTCGATGGTCAGGGGGTGCTCATCCGGATGCCGAGAATGCACGGCGGGTTGGGGACGGCGAAGAATTCCTCAGCGGCGGTGCGGGCGGCCTGCTTGTTGAGCGGGGCGACGGAGTCCTCGATGTCGACGACGGCGACTGCGGCGCCGGAAGTCTGCGCGGTGGCGAAGCGCTCCGGGCTCAGGCCCGGGGTGATGATCCAGGCCCGTCCGGGCCGGCTGCAGCTCTTGATGGCCTCCGGGTAGGACTCGAGTAGCGGTTGCGGTGGGTCATGTCAGACTGAGCTGTTCTCCGGGAGGCTGTGGCAGGAGCAGGTTCTGCAGGCGGCGGATGTTCGCGCGCCAGGGGCCGCCATCCGACTCGGCCCATAGGTCCATCAGTTCGGATGGTTCGGTCATGATGCGGTCGAGGGCCTGAAGGGCGAGATCGCGTAGGCCAGTGAGATCAGGGAGCGACTCTTCCGGCCCATAAATGGGATCGGCCGGCTCACCCCCGGGGCACTGCGCGGCGACAAGTGCGGCTGCGGCTACGGCGACCTCGGATGCGGGTGCTTCGAGGTAAGCCGCGGTGTCGATCACACGTGTGAGAGCACTGCGGACTATGCCCTCACGTTCGCCTTCAGCTACCTCATCAAGGTCACCGCCAAAGTCCGCTGCGGTGTCGTTGTCGAAGGGGCCGACGTCCCAAGTGCCCATGGTCTCTCCTGATCACGTTGTTGACCGGGGCATGATGACAGAGGCCACTGACAGAAGCGTGCAGTCCAGAGCGGGGTTTCAGCCGCATGTGAGTTGTCGAGACAGATGTCACCTGGCCCCGATTGCCGTCACCCGCGTCAGTTCGCCGGGCTGCCACCATGCTCAGATGGCCCACGACATAGTGTTCTTCCCCGCCCCCGACGACGAGACCGCTGCTGCGACGCGCCTGCGGGGACCCGGTGAGGCCTTTGAGTCAGTGGCCTGCCGCTTCATTGAGCCGGACAGTGCCATCGCCGAATGGGACATCTACTTCGAGGAGCCTTCGGCCGAGGCCCCGCCGGTTGAGCAGCTCCTTGGGTGGGCGTGGCCGGAGTGGGTCACTGCCCCCTTGAACGACGGCGTTGAGGTATTCGCTCTGCCGCAGCGGTTGACCAGGGCGCTGACCAACGCGAGCTCCGCCGAGCTGGAAGAGCTTGCAGGCCGCTGGACCACGCGGCTCCGGTCTGAGGACGGGGACGACATGACCGACGATGGTCTACTGGCGATCCTGCAGGGAGTCGCCCGGCTCGCGGCATATGCAGTGAACACCGGTGACGGCCTCTACAGCTGGAGCTTCTGACCACCCACCCATCAGGCGATGCTGCGCTCGTCACCTGCGGTGTGACGGCGAGGATCGCTGCCGCTATCGCTTCCGGTGCGTCGCGGCGGCCGCGGGGCGAGCGGCCGCTCGGAGTCGGGCACCTCCGGCCAGGCGGACTTGGCGTGCCGCAGGACGAACAGGCGCCGGAAGGTGCCCGGAGTCATGGCGTCGCCGGGTGCTGGTGGCCGACCTCGCGTACGAGGTCCAGCCCGAGGACGCGGTCGAGAAGGGCGAACGTCTCGAACTTGGCACCGGCCGGCACGTCGGCGCGCTCCGCCACGCCGACCAGCATGTCCAGTACAGCGGGGACACCGAGATCATCGGCGAGCGCGGCATGAGCCTGTCGCAGCACGACGGCAGGGATCGGCCTGGACGGCTCCTGCGCCCACTCGGCCACCTGCTGCCGCCAGTGCCCCAGCCTCCGCCACGCCTGGGCGAGAGCGGCGCTGGTGACCGTGACCGGCGTGCGGTAGTCGTGGCCGAGCAGCAGCATCCTCACAGCCAGCTGATCGGTCCCCTCCGGGACGCCCCCGCCCGGGGGAGCCGGGCTGACCTGGCCCACGTCGATCCAGACCCCGCCGACGGCGCCCTGCACATCGGTTCCGTACGCGAGCACGTGCACATCGGCAGCGGCGCAATGAGTCTCGGTCGGCTGGTGAACACCGACGGTGGCGGGCGGGTGGATACCGAGAGTGGCCATGGCGTGATCGAGTGCATGGGCTTGCTCTTGCGGCAGGTCCGGCGTGATGTGGACCGTGAGGGATTGCAGACCGTGCAGCTCCGCGGTGCGCGCCAGTACGTCGCCGACCAAAGGCGCGCGCAGGTGCACCGAGCCGATCCCGGTGTCGACGACCGGCAAATGGACACAGATACGCAGCAGGTGGCGGCGTGCGGAAGGAATCTCCACGAAGCGGCCGGTGCGGGTGTCGGCAATACGCAGCATGATCCGGAGGCTAGTCGTGGAAACCTCCGGCACCGGGGAGGACCTGACCAAGACGCCCACGTTGTGGCATACCGTGCGTCGCGCGAACGCGTGGCTCCGCCGCGATCAGCGTGGACGACAAGCCCCTCTGCCAACGCGTCAGGACGGCAGAAATAGGAGCGTCCCCTGGCCGCCGCCATCCGCGTGAGCCAGGGCTCCCCAGAAGTCAGGGGTGTTGGACAAGCAGCTCTCCTGGCCAGTGCCGCCACGGCCCGTCTCCGATTCGGGCCAGGCAGCCTCTTGCCACCGCGGGCGACGACGGCCCCTGACGTCGGGCACGGAATGGTCCTTCATCGCTGGGGCGAACGATCCCGCGCTGCACCTGAGGCCACGCGGGCCGCCTGGATGCACTGGTACCCGAAACGCCCGACTCGAGGTGCTCCAGAGCACGGGGCACTACGCACCGGCGGAGGCCTCAGGATCGGGCTGCCGGGTCAACGGCGCCGCCGTCCTCGGGTTCGGGTGTCGTGGCCATGAGGATCTGAGCGGCCTGCGTGATGTTGTCGGCGCGGACGGCGCGGGCCATCGCTTCGCGGCCGGCGTCGGCAGTGGTGACCGGGCGAACCACCAGCAGGGCGAATTGGAACGTTGTGGCCGCGGGTGATAAGGACGGTGTCGTCGCCGACCGGGTCGGAGTCGAGGTGCACGACCTGGGCGTCGATGACCAGGCGGCCGGGGAGGCCGTTCCAGGCGGATGCGTCCACGCCGACCCGGGTGATGGGCCCGAGATGCTCGGTCAACGTGCTGATCAGCGCGGGCAGCTCGGTCTCGATGTCGCGCGTGCGGGGCCACCACGCGCCGTCCAGGAGCCCCTCCCGGGACCTCGTGATCTCCAGCCGCAGCAGCGCCGGTTTGATCGCCTGGTGGATCGCATCCGGCAGGAGCATTGGGAGCCTGTGAGGGGCCTCGGAGTCAGCCATGTGGGTCCGCCCGTCTACGGAGTGCGGCCGTTCCTCATCGCAGGTCGGCACCGATGCCGACCTGCGACGTACGCGAGCCCGCCGTCGTTTCACGGTACTCCCGCGGCCCGAACCGCCGCTCTCCACAACTCCTCCGCCGGAAAATACCTGGTCACACCGGCCATAGCCCATCGAACAGGCGTACAGTGAAAGCACCGGAAGTACTTCGCGCACCTGCTTTCACGCGGGTGTCGTTTCCGGCGATCGCCAAAAACCGGACTGCCGACGGGCAGTTCGGGGGCAGGTCCACGTCATGACCACCACCCCCGACCGGACCGCGCCCCGCGACCTCGCCGCCAAGCTCCCGGCACGCTTGTCCCTCACCCCGAAGACCACCCTCGCCAGCCAGCTGGACGGGGCGTGGTGGCCCTACTCGCGCGACCTCGAAGCCGAGCTCCCACCGCTCGCCGCCGCCCTGGAGGAACCCTGGGGCCGCGTCACCCGCGTCACCGTGAATCACACCCGCTGGCCGGTCGTACCGCACACGGTTGCCGTGGACGGGCGCACGCTGCACGTGGGCTGGTTCACCGAACAGGATCCCGACCAGCTGATCCTGCTCTCCTACACCGTCGGCCGCTGGGACCTGCTGGTGATCCCGCCCGAGACCGAACCCGCGGCCGCGGCCCGCCTGATGGCCGCCGCCGCGATCCCCGGCAGCGTGCTCACCGCCGGCGTCTTGATTGCCAACGAATCCGCCATCGGGCGCGGCATCCGCGACGCCGTGCGCCGGGAAGCCACCTGGGAGGGCGAAGGCGGGGCCTGCATGTCCCCCTTCGGAAACCCGATGGACCGAAGCACCCTCCCGCTGCCCGGAAACGGCTGGAGGTGAGCGACATGGAGGCCATCGTCCTCATCGCGCTGATCGCCCTCGCGATCGGCATCGGAATGCGGTGGATCCACCTGCTCAACGCCCAGCACGACGCGCGGATCGCGGCCTACCACTTCAGCGACCCCCTGCCGAGACCTCCCGGCCTGCCGGGCGACATCAGTCGTCGAGCCCACCGCACGGATGCCGACCGGTGAGGAACAGACCTTCCTCCGACCGGGGGCAGCGGGCGGGGCGCCACGGCACCCCCACCCGCCGGCTTCTCCCCCACTCTGAGAGGGAACACGCCTACGTGAAGTACGTCGAGACCCAGACTCTGCCGTCGCTCGGACATGCCGAGGTCCGGATCATCGCGCACACGCCCGAAGCCGCCCGCGCGGTCGCGGAGGCGCTTCGCCGCTGCTTCGCGGGCACGGAACAGCGCAGCTACCCCGCCCTCGACGGCGCCACCCGCCTCCACCTCACCGTGGACACGGCAACGCCCGCCGGCCCCGCCCGCTCCTGGCTGGCCGCCAGCAGAACCCCCGTCGGCACCGGCACGCACTCCGACGAGACCTGAGAGCCCCCAAGGGCCCCGGAGCCCACCCCCGAACACGAAAGGACGCGGTCATGGCCACACTGCGCGAACGCAAGACCTACCGCGAACAGGTGCTCCGAGTCCTGTACGAAGCCGTCGAAGGCAACCGCCTCCTCGGCATCACCGGAGCACAGCTGCGACACGACCTCCACGTACCGGAACAGGACCTGGCCGCCGCCTGCACTTACCTGGCGGGCGAAGGCCTGATCACCGTCGACTGGGAACCGGGCAACACCCCCGCGATGGTCACCCTCACCCACGAGGGAATCCGGCGCATGGAGGCCGAGGAGGAAGAGACGGCCTAGATGCGGGCGAACTTCTCGGTCTGGTGGGCGAACTCCTGGGCCATGGCGGCGCTGACCGTGGGCTTGGTGTCGCCGATGGTGCCCAGGTAGTCGTCGGTGGTGGGGCGGGTCCGGGTTCCGGTGTCGAAGGTGCGCTCGAACTGGACTTGGGAGACGGTACGTGCCACATGGGCGATGTCGGCGGGAGTGAACCCCTCGCTGGCGGACGCCAGCGCCGCGCTGTCGGCCTCCGCGCCCGCTCGGGCCAGGTAGCTCTCCCACAGCGCGGTCCTGGCGCGGTGGTCGGGAGGCCCGATCGGCAGCACGTAGTCGAAACGGCCGTGCCGAAGGAACGCGGAGTCGAGCGTGGTCACGTTGTTCGTGGCGCAGACGAGCAGCCGGCCGTCCTGGCCTCGGAACCGGACGATCGCCTTGAGCAGTTCGTTGACGACACCGACCGCGGTCGCGTCCGCACCGCTGCGTGTCCCGGCGATCTCCTCGACCTCGTCGATGAAGACCAGGACATGGTCGAGCTGGGCGATCTCGTCGAAGCGTCGGTTCAGCCCGCTCGCCAGCCCGTACTCGGCGGCCAGACGGGCGGGGAACAGTTCGAGGAAGGGCCATCCCAGGCGGCTGGCGATCGCGTGCGCGAACGTACTCTTCCCGGTCCCGGGCGGACCGAACAGCATCACCGCCCGCGGCGGCTCCACCCCGTGCTGGGCGGCCAGTCCCGGGTGGGCCAGCGGCAGGACCAGACGCCGCTCGATGAGCTGCTTCTCCCTCTGCATTCCCGCGACCTTCTGCCACAGTCCCCCCGGTGGCAGCTCCGCTCCGAGCGAGGAGAGCATGCTGACCGCCTGAGGGGTCACTCGCCCGCGCTTCTCGAAGAAGACCAGGCCCGGGCGGGCGCCGAAGCCGCAGTTGTGCAGGGCGGCGGCTCCGGTCCCGCCGTCGGGCAGGACCGCCTGCACCGTTCGGACGCCACCGGCGAACAGCCGGTCCTCCAGGGCTGTGATCAGATTGCTGCCCAAGCCCTGGTGCCGCCAGGCGGGCGCCATGCAGATGCGCAGGATCCACGCTCTGTCACCCTCCACCCTGCTCACCGCGGCGCCGACCACCACCTCGTCCGCCGTGGCCACCACCGCCGGGTGGAGGGCCTGAAGGGCGGCCACGGCGTCCGCGAGCGGGAAGAGCGGTGGCTCCTCGGCCGTGCGATTCTCCGCATCGACGCGGATCACCGCTTCGAGATCGTCCTGGGTGTAGTCCCTGACACGCCAACCCGTCATGATCAGCTCCGCGCGTTCGGCCGTACTCCCATCATCAGCCGATGCACGGAGGAAGCGCGCGACGGGGCCACACGTCCGATCAGCCGGCGCCCTGCAACTCGATCAGCACGTGCTTCTGTTTCGCGCCGGGCGCAGCCCGGAGGCTCTACGACGTCAAGCCGACGGGTGCGTGCCCCAGCCGTACCCTTGGTGGCTGTTGTTGTTCCGAACTTGAGGAGTGCTGGTCGAACGGGAGTCACCTGAACTCCCGACCCGACCGGTCCTCCCCCGCCGTCGTGACCTCCGCGTCCATCACATCGAGCGGCAGCATGACCGCGCGCACCGGGTGGACGTCACGTCGCCGAGGTGCCCGGCCGCACGGCGAGGCCAGAGCACCCACAGGCACGACGCCTGGCGTACCGCCACCACCAGCGTCCTCGCAGCAGTGCGCAGCTTGTCACCCGAGCGGTGGGAGGCGAGGACGTCCGCAATGGCCAACCGGCGGCGACTGTGAAAATCGCTGTCCAATCACCGGAGCACGGTGATAGACATCCGGCGTGGAAAAGAATCTTGAGTTCCCTGACCTGTTGCGACTGATCGATGAACGGTCGACCGCCTTCCGCGCCGTGGTCGCCGCCGCGCCCGGTCTCGACGCGCAGGTGCCGACCTGCCCCGGGTGGACGCTGTTCGATCTGGTGAAGCACCTGGGTGGGGAGACCGTTTCTGGGCCGCCATCGTCGGCGCGGGGTCTGCCGACGCTCCCCCGGCCGAGGCCGTCGCCGCGCGCGCCGCGCTGGAAGTGCCGCAGGAGCGTGAGGCCCTGCTGGCCTGGCTGGACGCGTCGACGCAGCTTCTGCTGGGCGCCCTGCGCGCGGCGGGACCGGAGAGCGGTTGCTGGACGTGGTGGCCCGCGTCGCAGTCACCGCAGACCGCCGGCGGCACCGCCCGACACCGGGTCCAGGAGACCGCGGTGCACACCTACGACGCCCAGCTCGCCGGGGGCGCCCCGCAGCCGCTGCCGGTCGAGCTGGCACTCGACGGTGTGGAGGAGTTCCTGTTCACCGTCTGCGCAACGCCGAGTGCCTGGCCGCACAAGCCCACGGCCTTCGACTTCCACGCCGCCGAGGGCCCCTCCTGGCGCCTCACCGTCGACGGCGACGGCGCACGCACCACCCGCATCCCCGCGCCCACCGCCGCGACCGGCGAAGACTCGGACGCAGCCGGCGCCTCCGTCCACGGCACGGCCAGTGAGCTGGTCCTCTACCTGTACGACCGGATCCAGGCCGACTCCTTGCACGTTGACGGAGATGCAGGGCTGCTCGACCTGCTCCGCGCCTGGGAGCCGGAGGAGAAGTAGGACGTAGCGGGGGCTGTTGGCCGCGCCTCGAGCCGGTTAGACACGACTCTTCGCCAGGTTCGTCAGTCGCGGCAGGACTCAAACCCGCGAGGCGGCCTCGGGGCGTCACCAAGCCGACCGTCTACCTGGATGGCAGTGCGAATATGTCCGTCCCAGCGATCACGAGAAGCGACGCGACTGCCGTCGTCCCGATCTCGTCGAGAAGTCAGTCGATCGGGTGACTGCGGCGGCTGCCGTGCATGAGAGCAGGGCCTCTTGGTAGCTCGAAGGGTGTCGAAGCCAACGTGCGGTCCAGGAGGCCCTGTTGTCGCATTTCTACGGCAACGCGGAAGTGGGGTCCACTTCAGCCACTCTCGCGTGTGACCGTCTGGCTCACAGGTTCGGGAACGCCAGAGACCACGGGGCGCGCGAGCGTCGGTATCCCACCGACATGTCGGACGCCGAGTGGGCGGTGGTCCGGCCACTGCTGCCGGTGCCGGGGCGGGCAACCGGAGGCTTATTGCCACAGCGCGATGCTGGACGCGATCCGCTACCTGGTCGACAACGGCACGAAGTGGCGGGCCATGCCTGCCGACCTCCCACCGTGGGACCGGGTCTACGCGTTCTTCCGGCGCTGGCGCAACCACGATCTGGTCCGCGAGTTCCACGACCGGCTCCGCCGCCTGGTCCGCGAGCGGGCCGGGCGGGACTCGGAGCCGGGCGCGGGCGTGATCGACTCGCAGTCGGTCAAAGCGGACGCGGTCGTCGGCTCTGACAGCCGCGGCTTCGACGGCGGCAAGCTGATCAACGGGCGCAAGCGGCACGTCGTGGTCGACACCCTTGGCCTGCTGCTCGCGGTGATGGTCACCGCAGCGGATGTGGGCGACCGCGCCGCGGCCCAGGTCCTGCTCACCCAGGTCACTGCCGCGCACCACCTGCTGGCCCTGGTCTGGGCCGACGGCGGATACACCGGCAGCCTCGTCGAGTACTGCCTCGCGGCCCTCGCCCTGGTCCTCGCCATCGTCAAACGCAGCGACGACATGCGCGGCTTCGTCGTGCTGCCCAAGCGGTGGATCGTCGAGCGGTTCTTCGCCCACCTGATGCGAAGTCGCCGTCTCGTGCGCGACTTCGAGCGTTCCATCGCCAGCGCTGAGGCGATGGTCTACTGGTCGATGACGATGCTCACGACCCGCCGCGTTGCCCGGCCACGTCCTTCGCGAGCGTGAATCGGCCAGGTGCCGGCTCAATCAGCCAGCCGCGCGCCGTCAGCCGCTTGGCCTTCGATCGCAGTGCCTCCACCTTTCCCGGTACGGGGTCCAGGCCGAAGCAGGCGGCCATCTCCTGGCACGTCAACGCTCCTTGACCGAGTCGGTTACGGTCGCTGAGGGCCTGCAGGATGCGCTGGTAGTCCACCGACAGCGCCGACCAGGCCAGCCCCGCGCGCCACACCGGCACCACTGTTTTCGGCTTCGCCGCCTCCGCCGGTTCGGGCCGCGCCGGTTGCACACCGGGAGCCGGCAGACCCTCGGAGGCGGCGGGGCCGACGACGGCGTCGTTGCCCGGGGCCAGTACCTCGCCAACGCGTGAGCGGGCGATGACCCACTCGTTCCACTCCCGCTCAGCCAAGGCCAGCTCCGCCTGGAGGCGGTCGGCCTCCTCCCGCAGATCGTCGACACGACGGCGAGCGGTGAGCGGTGAGCTCACGCTGTTCCAGCAGTCCCACGACCGACGGCATCCTCGACCTCCACCAAAGCAACGACACGACACGACACCACTGCCACGAGACCGCCGACCTTATGCCTGACCAGCGAGAACGCAGTCCTCAAGCCCGGAAAGACAACAACCTCTCAGAGCTCGATGTGGCTGATGAGGATCTGCGGTGCGGTGCCGTGCTCGTCGAGGACGGTCAGGCGGATCGCGCGGCCGTACGGCGTCACCACCGAGACCGTGCGCGCCCGGTACATCCGCAAGGCCGCCTGATCGGTCCGTGCAGCTTCGATCCACATGAAGGCCCCCGCTCGATCCGAGCGGGGGCCTCCTTCGCGTTCGGGTGGACCCGCGGGGTTGCCGGCCCGCGGCCGTACCTCGGCGCGCCACGTGTACGTCTGGCGCGCGGCCGGCTCAGCCGAACACGACGTCCTCAATGCCGGGCCAGCCCAGGACGATCCCCGAAGCCGCGCAGATCCGCGTCCACTTGTCCACGTCGGCAGGGGCGCGTTCGACCCAGAGCACGCGGCGCAGCTGCTCGTGGTCGCGGAAGTGGTCGGCGTAGTCGAGGAGTTGGGCCAGGCCCGCTCGCAGCTGTACGGAGTCCTCGGCGGCTGCGGGCAAAGACTTCACCTCGCACAGGGTCAGGTGCTCGCCGGCCGGGTCGGTGAGGGCCAGGTCGTACCGCGGTTCACCGGCCTGCGGGGACCGGGGCAGAAGCCCGCGGCGCTTCGCCTCCTTCGCCAAACGGTTCTGCAACTTAGCGTGCGTGCGGAGCGCGGTCGTAGTAAGAGCCGGGTCCGGGGCGGACGGGACGGCGGGCGCGGTGGTGATGTCCTCGTCGGCCTTGCGGTAAGGGACGCCGACGAGGGCCGGTCCGGCTTCCTTCGCCAGGTGCTCCTCGATGAGTGCGACGACGGGAGCGCGGTTGCGTTCCGCTGCGTTCCGCTGGAAGGTGCAGCCAGCGGTCTGCGTCGCATACTGAGGCAGCTCCGAGCGTGGATGCTCGATCTTCCAGTCGACGGGGCGGTGGCGCGGGAAGCGTCCCCCGTCTGCGGTGTAGGTCACCGGACCGCCCATGATGCCGAGGTGGACTGTCTCGCCGTCGGCGATCAAGACCCACTCGCCTTTCCGCTCGTCCGAGAGGAAGGCCGTCAGCTGCGTCGCGTACTGCCCCACCGTCCTCTCGCTCGCGTCCGGGTAGCCAGCGGCGAGGATGTCGAAGGCTTCGCGGTACGAGGCGTTGGGCGGTATCTCCCCAGCCTCCTGGTAGCTGGCGGCGACATATCCACCGCTACGCCACGCGGTGGCCTGGTCGTGCTTCTTCTCGCCCGCCGCCAGTATCCAGATGTCACCGATCTCGTCCACTGCCCGCCTTCTTGCTCGCTCGTTGCCGCGCCGGGTTGAGGATCACACCTGGCCAGCGCCCGGCATGCACCGGGGGTCGATGCGGGCCGGGGAACCAGGCAGGAACTGAGCGGATAGACCTCTCGGGTTTCGGTGCCGGATGGCTGTCCGGCGTCTAGCAAGGCAGTCCGTTCCTCACGCGGACGGTCCCCACTCCTCGGGGCCAGCGCCTCTCCACTCCACGAAGTCGGGGTCGGTGAGGTCAACGTACTCGGCGTTCTCCAGCCCGGCCGCGGCGAGGAACACGCGGATGTCGGCCGGGCGGTGGGCGACCCCGATGGCGGTGCCGTCGTAGCGGACCCGGCGCCAGCCCTGTGCGTCCGGCGGGTAGACGATCAGCTTGGCGGACATGTGCCCAGCCTCCGCTCGGCCCGTGCGCTCGGCACCCGTCGGCGCCCGAACGGGTGACACCCTAGGGGCGGCTGACGGCCTCACCGGGGGGATCAGGTCTGACAGGATCCACAGCATGCTTATCAACCCGGCATCGGCCGCCCACCTTGACGACGCGACTCCTTGGAACGACCTGTACAAACAGGCTGCCGAGGAACAGAACGGCCTCGTCTCGGAGGTCCGTACCGCGGTCGAATACGGCATGCACGATCCCGAGGACTCGGTGGAGATGGCCTGCACTGCGGCCGAGACCGCTGAAGCCACGGTTCAGGCCTTGTCGAGCCCGTGGTCCCTCTACACCCCGCAGGACGCCGCGACTGTCGCCTCGGCCCTCTTCGTCCAGCTCCAGTCCAGCGCCGACGCGCTCCAGGAACTCGGGCGCGCGGTCGGGCGGATCGTCGAACGCGGCGAGGCCGAACTGGTCGCCCCGGCCGGTGCCGGGCAGCCAGCAAACCTGGGGGACGCATTGCAGAGTCTGCGGTCGGTGTCCGACACGCTCCACGACCTGGTCGCCCGGCACGCCTCCACTACCGTACGCGCCCTGCACGCCGCCCCGAGTTCGGCCCCGGTGCCGGCCGACGCCCACGAGACCGTGGTGGCCGTGGCCGCCCTGCTCACCAACCAGCACGACGGAGCAGTGACGCTGACCTCTGTCCACGAGGACGGCGAGTACGACCCGGAGGACGACGGCGGGTTCGGGTGCGGTTGCTTCGTCACGATCCTCGCCGACGGCGAGGAGTACAACTTCGGCCGGGGCGACTCGGAATGGTCGCTCCACAAGGAGTCGGACGGCCACGAGCTGCCGGATGGCTCTACGGTGTTCGACCGCTGGAAGACCCTGGGCACGTCCCTGAAAACCGCCCACCCGCAGCAGCTTGCCGACGACGTCCTGCGCGTCATCAAGGCCGACTGCGACTGACCACCGTCGGCCCCGGACAGAGTGGCGGTCCGGGGCCCCACGACGAAGCTGCCGTGCTTATGGAGGAGGCCCTCCAGGTTCGCGCGGATCATCTTGATCCATCCGAGGCGGCGGACCTCTTCCTCCTGGTCGAAGGTGTCAGCCGGGTTGAAGAACATGTCGGGGGTGTTCGGTGGGAGGCAGGCGCGGCGCCATTCCACCTGGGCGCGGCTGGCTGCTTCGCCGAAGAGCCGGAGGCCGTCCCTGTGACGGCTGAAGAAGACCAGGTTGTAGGCGACCTGGAGGTTCACCCGGTTGCGGACGTCTACGGTGTAAGCGCCTGCACCAACGAATTGGCCGACCCGCCTGGCGAAGCCTGCGGTAATGCGTTCGACGGCTTCAGGGTTGCTCTCGGAGTCCAGGAACTCCTGCTGCCACCAGTCTCCGCCGCAGGCGTCGTCCAGTGCTTTGAGGGTCGCCGGTTTCCCTGGGGTGTCCTTTGTGCTGGTGAGCAGGCCACCTATGCGGCGTACGGCGTTGGCGTTGAAGTTCAGGAGGACCTCGGTGGGCTGGCCACCGGCGCGGCGGCTCCCGAAGATCCGCTGTGTGAGCGCCTCTCCCGATCCCGCGGAACCTCGAGCACGACCGGGCCGACCTCGGTCACCGAGGTCTTGGACCGGGTCCCGTTCCGGGTGTTGCCCGAGCCGGCCTTCTCATGCTTCTCGTCCCCGAGGTGGTCGGTGATCTCGCCTTCCAGAGCCGACTCGAGAATCCTCTTCGTCAACTGCTGGAGCAGACCACCCTGGCCCGTCAGCTTGATCCCGTCGGCCTTGGCCCGGTCAACCAGCTGACTGATCAGCTGGTCATGCAGAACGTCCGGCGCCAACCCGGACGGCTGCACTTCCGCCACGGTTTCCGCCGACACGGTCACGTCTGTCATCAGGTGTCACTTCCTCTTCGAAGATCCACCGTTGACCGTACAGACCCGAAACGGGCGTGGCAGCCGCGGCCGGCCACGCGTCCAGGGCGTGGGAGGCGGGAGCGGCGCCGAGCACAGACAGGACAGCGAGGACAAACGCGGGCAGGCCGCGCCGCATCAGGTTCTTGATCACATGAGTGGGTCTAGCGCCGCCCTCGTGGTCTGCGACAGCGCGTGAGCAGCCAACTCACCCGTGTGGGCGGCTGGATTCACCGCGGAAACGATCACTTCGCCCACACCAGCGCCGAACGCGACAGGACATCCACGCCCGGCAGGGACTGGAACCGCAGCATCAACCACCGCGCCGGTCAGTGGAACACGACGGCGCGACCGGTGGCGATACTCGTGCGGCACACCTGGTACAGCTGGTGCCAGGCAAACCTCTCCATGTGGAAGAGGTCGTCGGATGCGGTGTCCAGGCGGGCGCTCTCCTCGTCGGAGAGGTGCCGGTCCCGGTCGAGCCGGACTCCGATGGCGGGAGCGAAGCCGCACAGTTCGGCGAGCAGCTGCTGGCTGGAACCGACCATCCCGCCGCCCTCCACCTGCTTCTCCGCCGGTAGGAAGAGTGGATCGTCAAAGTCGACCGGCACGTAGAAGCCCGCACTGTCCGAGTGGCACAGCAGGTGGGAGCTCATCATCGTTGACTCGTCGAAGACCTTGTCCTCGTCGCGCTCGTACCGCTCAGCGCTGATGGCCGATGCGGACGTGACGGACTCGCCCCGGGCCGCCAGCACGAAGACGCGGCGCAGGTGGTGCAGGTGGCTGGTGGGGAAACTTATGAAACGCACACGTGCCGGCTCGTCCAACGCCGGCTCCTGCCAGACGATTCCCTCATCGGCCAAGGCCCGGCTGAGAAGGTCGAATCTCTCCTGCCAGCGTACGAGCGCCTCGTGCTCCTCGACGCCGGCCATGTTCTGAAGCATGCCAACCGAAATATGAAGTCCCATGGCCGGAAGGCTAGACGCCGGCTCTGACAGTCACGGCAGCAACCGTCGAGCGGCGGCCTCGGCGCCGTCACTCGCACCGCTTCGACGACGAGCGCGGCACGAGCCGTCACGGCGGGCCGGAGGGTGACTAGCCGACCCAGCCCTACTACCCCTCCGACATAGCCAAAGCACGGGGACGGCTAGAGCACTGGACGAAGACCGCGTGACCGTCACCCGCCTCTTCCAGCCCATGCGCCAGGTCGTTACCGGACTCTCCCCCGACTTCCAGATCACCGTCAGCGACCACGCCGACCTGCAGCGCGAAGGCATGACACACGTCATCCTCGACGGCACACTGATCGAATCCGACCGCCTGGCCGGCGTCCGCGAGAACGGCAACGACCTGTGGTTCAGCCAGAAGCACAAGGCGTTCGGCGGCAACATCCAGTTCCTGTCCGCCCCGGACGGCACTCCGCTGTGGGTCTCCGAGGTCGAGCCGGGCTCCACCCCCGACATCACCGCTGCCCGTATCCACGCCCTGCCCGCGTTGTACAAGGCGGCGGCCGACGGCCTGCCGACGCTGGCGGACAAGGGCTACATCGGCGCGGGCATCGGTATCCGCATCCCTGTGCGACGCCCAAAGGGCAAGTCCGAACGGGCACTTCACGTCGACACCCGCATGTTCAACACCCTGCTGCGGCACGTCCGCGCCCTCGGCGAGCGCACCGCCGCCGAGCTCAAGCAACGATGGCGCACTCTGCAGCACGTCACGCTCAGCCCCAGCCGGATTGGCGACATCGCCCGCGCCACCCTCGTGCTCAACGGCATCTGGAAGTGATCACCGCTGAGAATCAGTCGTATGCTCCGCAGCATGCCGAACCCTGAAGAGGTGATCGGGTCAGCGAATGCGATGCTGATCGAAATGCTGCATCGTGCCGGCGTCAGGGCAGGGTTCGGGCCTTGCCCGGCTGCCGATCTTCAGACGGTGACTCGGGACCTGCCGTTGTCGGGGGAACTGCGGAACCTCTACGGGACTTCCGGGCCACTCGACACGGTCAATATCCCCGCCCCGCTCGGGGGATCACACTCGCCCCTGCTCGGGACCTGGTGTCCTACCAGTCCTGCTACCGCTGGCACGGCAACGACGGGCACCGCCTGAACGAGTGGCCGGACGAGTGGGTGGTCATCGCCAACCACTCAGGTGATCCGTTCATCGCCGACACCGCAGTGCCGGGCACCCGAGTCGGCATTGCAATCCACGGCACGGGCTCATGGAAGCCGTTCTGGATTGCCCCTACGCCGGCTGACTTCCTCATGCTGCTGGCTTGCCTCACCCAGGCCTACGTCGTGGAGCACCTCAACCGCCCCGGTGAGGACGAGGACGACGACGAAAGCTGGCCGCCCACCTATCACGACCGGCTCGCCGCACTCCTGTCCGACCACGCACCTGGAGTCGATGCCACAGCATTCCTGAACTACCTGTGCCAATAACCCCGTTGGCTCTCACTCGACATGCCGGGGCCCCCGGTCCGCCGGGTAGGGTGCGGCTACCCGGCGGACCGGGTCGCTGCTCGCCGAGTCTCGACTCTGCTCATCGAATGCTTCTACCCGCAGACATTGCTCAAGCATTCATGGACCCTCCACGCCGTTGAGAAAACCTCAGTGGCTACTGGACGCTGAACCTACCCGAGCCCGTAGGCCCGGCCCAGGTGCTGCGCGGCTTCCACAACAACAACCGCATCATCGACGGACTCGAAGACAGCTTCATCGTGGAGATCAGCTGACCCAGTACAGCCGGAAGCCGGGCCCGTCCAAGACGGGCCCGCCCTCACTGCGCCTTCGGCCAGAAATCAATTCTGTACCGCTCTACCCCGTAAGCCGTGCCCTCAGACCGCGTCATGCTCTCGACCTCGGCCCTTCCCGCACAGCACACACGCACCCGCCACATCCCGGCCCGCCCCAGCCGGATCAGCTCCTCGGAACGGCCCCAGCCCCACACGGCCACATCGCCCGTGACCGACTCGTAGTCGGCTTCCGCCTGCTCCTCCCAGTCACCGTCTTCAGCGTCGGGCCGGCTGTCCCAGACCCGGACGCTGACGGAGGCAGTGTGGGTGTGGCCGGCACTGAACAGGTCGAACCGCCGAACGTGTTCTTGCAGGAACACCCCCCACCGGAAGTCATCGGGGAAAGGCACCGGCACCAGACTGTCGTCCGACTCCTGAAACCCGAAACCCCGGAACTCAACCCGCGCGTCCAACTCCTGCTGCCCCCTAACGTCGCCACTACCCCTCCGCTGTCCATTCACCAAACCTGCCCCACGACGGTAATGCACCACAACACCCCACCCATGCCACTCATGCCCCCAGATCCTCCGTCACGGGCAGGCACTCGGCGAGCAGGTCGACGACGTCGCGCCAGGCTCGCTGCGCGTGCTGTGGGTGGTAGCCGACGCCGGGGACCGTGGGGTGGTCGACCGGCGGGTGGTGGAAGGCGTGCAAGGCGCCACCGTAGACCGTGAGGCGCCAGTCGACGCCCGCGGCCTGCATCTCGGCGGTGAACGCGTTTCGTTGCGCGGGCGGCATGATCGGGTCTTCCGACCCGACCCCGGCCCACACCGAGCAGCGAATGCGCGCCGCCTCGCCCGGTCGGCCCGTGGTAGTTGCGTTGACTGTCCCGATCGCGCGCAGGTTGACGCCGTCGCGCCCGAGTTCCAGCGCGATGGCGCCCCCGGTGCCGTAGCCGACGGCGGCGATCCGGTCGGGGTCGGTCCGCGGTTCGGTGCGCAACACGTCGAGTGCCGCATGGCCGATGCCCCGCATCCGGTCGGGGTCGGCGAGCAGCGGCAGGCAACGGGCCAGCATCTCCTCGGGGTCGCCCAAGTAGCGCCCGCCGTGAAGGTCGAAGGCCAGCGCTACGTATCCCAGCTCGGCGAGAGCATCGGCCCGGCGGCGCTCGACGTCGCTGAGTCCCATGCCCTCTGGTCCGAGCAGCACCGCGGGCCGGCGGTCGACACCGGCCGGGAGCGCGAGGTGCCCGATCATCGTCAAACCATCCGCCGGGTACTCGACCGTACGCGTCGTGATCGTCGTCATGAGACTGGACTGTAGTGATCGTCGAGCCCGGTCCGGCCGGTGTTCTGCCGCTGGCAGAACAGCGTGCGCGTCCCTTGTGTCCCTCGTGTCCCTCTGAAATACGGGGGCCGAGCGCTCAGGGCTTCAAGATCATCTCGTTGCCCCTTTGGCGCGCACCTCGGTCACACCCCACCGACGTGCAGAACACCGCCGCCGCCTTCACCGTCGGCATCAATGGGCCACCACAGCCACGGCAGAGCCGCGGCCCGGGATCGTCGTCCGTGACCACGACCAGCCTCAGCCAGGGCGCTCCATCCCTGCCCACAGGCCACCATCGGGGCCCAGTCAAGGCAAGCCGAAATCCCGTGGAGCCCACCTGCATGGCGTGGAATGATCTTGGCGACTGCTGACGAAAGGGAAGGCTGAAAACGTGTACGTACCGTCATCTGCACGAGCTCTCGATGATGACGAGCGTGAGCTCGTGGAGCTGGCACGCCGCACGATAGACGCGCATACCGACGCCGGGCCCGACGAAGACGGCATCCACACGATGGGCGCCGCGGTCATGGCCGCCGACTACCGGATGTTCGCCGGCGTGAACCTCTACCACTTCACCGGCGGACCCTGCGCCGAACTCGTGGCTCTGGGAGCCGCACGAGCCCAGGGCGCCCGCCAGATGCGCTGCATCGTTGCCGTGGGAAACCACGGGCGCGGGGTCATCGGCCCGTGCGGGCGCGATCGGCAGGTCTTCGTGGACTACTACCCCACCATGCGCGTCATCGTGCCCACGCCCGCGGGGCCCAGGTCCGTTCTCGCCGCCGACCTGATGCCGCTGACTCAGCGATGGACCCCGGAAGGCATGAACGGTCTCGACCCATCGCTCTACCAAGACCCCGAGACGGCCGGTCCCCCGATCATCCGGTTCAACCCCCGCTACCTCGAAGACGTCCGCTCCGGCGCCAAGACCAAGACCACCCGCTTCCGGGACCCGGCCCAGCTCGGGCCGGCACGGCTGGTGTTCGAGAGCGACCCCGAAGTCGTCCTGCCGGCAGAGGTTACCGGCATCAGGCACTGCCTGGTCAGCGACCTCACCAACCAGGACGCCCAAGCCGAGGGGCTGACGACCGCAGCCGAACTCCGGGAAGGCCTCAAGGGCCACTACCCAGATCTGGCGGGAACCGACGAAGTCGACGTAATCACCTTCCAGATCAACGACAAGACCGGCGCCGCTTAAACCGCGGAGGCACCAGCGACGACTGGGCCGCAAGGTGACGACGAGCACGGGGGCACCGTCGCTTCGGGCAGCCCCGCCCGAAGCGACAAGCCCCTGACCGCACAGATTTCATAAATCAGAACCTGTCCGAGGCCAGCTCATTTTTGTCATGCAAGCCTCAGACGCGGCTTCCGAGCAACCAACGGGGGCCGCCATATGTCAGGGCGAGTTGGGAGCGTCACACCGCACAAGTCGCATACGCGTACGCGAGCGCCGGCCCGGGCGGCGCCGATGCGCCTCACCGTCGGCGCTGGTGAACTGCCCGCTCCGCCGTGCCGGTGGCGGGCCGGCATCCAGCTGAGCTGGATGTGCCCGTGACCCCGGGCGAAGCTGGTCGGCTCATGCCTGAACCCCGGCCGCATTGAGGTCGGCCGGGCTCGGCAGTCACACCTTGTACTGAAACGGGGGCGGGCGGCTACCAGCTCTGCCACGCCGGGGCAGGGTGGCGGGGTGCGCGCCGCTTGCGGGCTTCGAGCCCGAGGAACATGGCTCCCGAGGCGAGGGTCGCGAGGAACGACACCAACATGGCCAGCGGCAGCAGGATGCTGGCGGGTTCCCCCAGGCACAGCCACAGCGCCGCCGTCCCCACCGCCAGGGCCACCAGCAACGAAACCCTCGCCGCGAACGACAGCCTGCCGCTCACCGCGACGAAGGCATACCCGACGAGCAGACCCGGCACGACAGCCACCATCAGGCCCAGGAACAACAGCAACAAGAAGACGAACAAGGCGATGATCATGTCGTAACGACCTCCGGATCTCATGGCCAACTCGTGCCGAAAGCAGACGAATCCACGTCCCCCCGGCCTGGCAGGCCCTCCCGGACGCCATGCTGTCAGATTTTCTGAACACGTTCAACACAGCTCGTGGACGGTGTCCACGAAGACGCGGATCCGGGCGGTCTCGCCGGCCTTCGGCCAGAAGAACCCGTACTCGACGGGAGGGGCGTCGCTAAAGGGGATCCAGATGATGTCGCGGCGCCCGTAGTAGTTCTTTCCAGTACGAACTGGCCCGGCCGTGCGGGACGGGCCTGCCCAGCGGGGTCTGCCGGGGGTAGTGGTGGTCCAGCCAGTACCGCGGCACGGCCCCGGCGACGGGGAGGAGCGTCGCCTCCGCGAGGTCCTCCAGTGACACGGACGCGCGTTGGCCGAGGGGGTGCCCCGCGGGAACCATCAGCACGCGGCGCTGGGTGAGCATGAGGGGGCCGAGCACCATGTCCGGTTCGATCACCGGGTGCTCGCTGACCTGGAGATGGACCTGACCGCGCCGGATCGGCCCGAACGGATCGGAGAGCCGCACCTCCTGGACCTCGACCTCGCAGCCCGGATAGGGGGACCAAGGGCGCTCTGCCCACACCACCCAAGGACCGCGGAACCCTCTCTCCTCGCGTCGCCGGCGAGGCCACGGCCTTCGTCGATGGTGACGGCACCGCCTCGTGCGGGTTCGGCTGCTGCCTGTGGATGGACGCGAACTACTACGGCCGCAAGTACACATGGTCCGGTGACGGTTCCAAGAACCTTGGCGACTGGGGCATCCGGGACATGGCGTCGTCCACCTGCAACAACAACCAGTCAGGCGGACTGAGCCTGTACGACTGGCGCACCGGAATGCCGGGGACCCGCAGATCATCACCGGCCTGGGGGGTTGCCTCTCCAACCTGCACAACTACGGTTACCCCTATGGCGGGGACTGGGGCGACAAGGCCGACGAGCTCGTCATGTGACCTCGGCCCACACCAACGGAACTGCACCCCTGCCGTCCAACGTGCAGGGGTGCAGTTCCGTTTCACCCATACCGGAAGGACACCCCCTTGACTGTCCAGCGCCACCACGTCACCGTCCTTGCAGCTCTCGGGGTTCTGTTCCTCGGCGGGTGCTCGGTCACCAGCGAACCCAGGGACACCGATGGGATTCCCTCAGCTCTGCCGGCTCCCGACCCCCACGGTGCCTACGCCACTGAGGACGCTGTTCGTGCCGCACAGCTTCAGCAGTGGGCGTCCATCAATGCTGAGACGGGCCCCAAGGCGGCGGTCACCCACATCAAGGCCGTGCAGGTCGTGCAGTCCGGCGAGACGCAACTGGTCTACCTCCACACCGACCTGCCGCACGCCGAGGGCGGCAAGCCACCGGAGCAGACGGCCGACCTGCTGGCCGTTTACGAGGCATGGCCCAACCGTCCGGCCACAGCCGTTCGGATCGGCGCGTTCGACGCCGACGGCCATCGCGTGGGCACTGCGGGGATCCCCGCCCCCACGCCGCCTGGCACCTGAGAACCCGCCCGCGATGTGTGCGTCCCCCTTGTGGTTGACGTAGCTGTCACGGTCACCAACACGTAGTCCCCTGAATCAGCGGTCGTGGGTGACGGCCGCTTCGTCACCAACTACCGCCGTGCGGCGCAGGGTTTTGTCAGTTGGTGGATCGCGCTGGTTGTCACTTGAGCGCGATAGCGGACGCCGTCCGCCCCGTTCCAATTGGATGCAGTCGGCATGGGGGGATCGTGCAGGCCAGCCCTGCCCGTCGGGCGCCTGAGCTGGGCGTTAGCCTCGGCGGGTGATTCCTGCGCAGCCTCTGAAGGCCATCACCCGTCACCGAGACGGGCGGATCCATGCCTACGTGATCGACTCCGGTGCTTTCGGGATGCTGGAGCCCGCAGCGGTGTTCCAGCCGCGGGCCGGCGACGAGGTTGTGGAGTCGGCGGTTCGGGCCGATCTGGGGCGAGTCGTGTACACGACGCTGAACGGGGTCGTCTGCCTCACGCGCGCCAGTGACCTGGTGTGGGCGTCGGCCTTCGAGCCGCACTCCGACGTGCGCCGTGGTCACCAGCCTGGCTGTGCGCTGTCCCTGGACGGCCGGACTGCGTGGGTCTACCGGCCGGACGCGATGGCAGGACGCGGGGACGGAGACCAGTGGGTCGTGCACGACGCCGACAGCGGGGCGGTGATTGTCCGCCGGGAGCTGGGGACAGTCGGGCACGGTGCCGGCCACCACGTGCACCCGGTGGACGGCAGCATCTACCTCGACATCGGTGAGGGCCAGGACGGCTCCGTCATTTTCAGAGCTGCGACCGGGACCGGCAGCGAGCCGGAATTCGTGACCTATCCGTGGTGGGACCGCTGCCTGATCGACCTGTCGCCGGACGGGGAGCAGTTCATGACCGTCGACCACGGACAGGCGGATGTCGCCTTCCACCACCACCCCAGCGGGGACGTGCTCTTCACCCTGCCTGTCGAAGCCTTCGGGTACGACCCGGAGGAGACCTTCGTGGAATGGAGCGGCGGCTACCTCACCCCGGACCTGGCCGTCGTCACCTTGGGCGGTGAGGGCCAGGACGAGGAGGAATGGTTCCGCTACCACCTGATCAACGTGCGCACGGGCACGCTCGATCCCGAGATCGCCGTCGAGGCGACCAACCCGTACGAAATGGTGCCTCTGGGCGACGGCTCCTGGCTCACCGGCGGTCCCGAGGGCAACCCCGTCCGCTGGTCACACGCTCCCTTGGCACCCGCACCGCGGCAACCAGGAGGCTGAGGGAGCTGGGCTGCACCTGACGCAAGCAGCACCGTCAGACTGAGCGCCGTAGTTGGCCATCGGTGCCAACTACGGCACTCAGTCACACCCGCGTGACTGAGCGCCAGAGTGGGCGGCGTTCGCCAACTGAGGCGCTCACCTAGATGGCCGAGCCGGTCGAGTCGGCGGTGCGGCGCCGGGTCTCCGCAAGATGGATGTTGATGTAGCGGACGAGGATCAGCGGGTCCTGGGGGTCGTCGGCCTCGAAGGTGATGCGGCGCAGGAGGCTGACTCCCTCGAGTGCGATGCCCTCGCGGGCGAGGATGAAGACGAGAGTGAGGAAGGCGGAGCGGGCGTTGCCGTCGTCGAAGGGATGGAAGAAGCAGACGTCGAGATAGGCGCGTGCGGCGCGGGCAGTCAGGCCGAGAGGTCGGCCGGTGTCGGATGCACTCTCGGCCAGGCACGTGTCGAAGCGGTCACGTGTGTCCAGTCCGATGCCGTAGCGCTCCCGGCTTCCTTTGGCGAAGGCGGGCGAGTTGCGAAACCCTGGCGGCTCCGGGGTGCCCAGGATGTGCTGCTGCCAGCTGCTGAGCAGTGCGAAGTCGAGCCGCGCTCCGCGTGCCGCGTCGGCTCGGAGCAGTTCTAGGGCGCTGAGTAGGCCTTCGGCTCGGGCAGGGTCGATGGCGCCGTCGAAGGCCCGGATGTCCTCCGCCGCGCCGTCGCGAAGGGGCACCACCGGTCCGTCCGTACCGCTGTCCGGGATCTCGTGCCACGGCACCAGTTCGCGTACCGCGAGCCAGCGCTGCAAGTGGTCCTGAGTCGGCGCGTCTGCGCGGGTACGTCCGTCGGCCCACTGCAGAGAGAGCGCAAGCTGCTCCGCGATGTCGTCGACCACCACTGTGTCAGGACCGGTCCAGCTGTGGAACCGTCCACCGATCGCCTCGTCGACCAGGCCCCGGGCCACGTCGAGCGCGACTCCCCAGCGATTGAGGAACCAGGTGAGCACTTGGCGGCAGTGGCCGTGCCAGCCGCTGCCGCACCCGGTGCGGTCGACGACCTGCAAGATCAGATTCCTCGCCGCGCGCTCCCACAAGATCCGCTGGTCCTCGATGTCGGCCAGGTCCAGGGGGTACGCCTCGAACCAGCCGGTGAGGTACTCCAGCCACTCGCGCCATTCACGCAGAGACGCCTCGACACGAGCCAGTGTCTCTTCCGCCGTGGTGATCGAGTCCCGTGGGCAGCACCAGTTCCCTACCGGTCCGCCGTCGAAATCACCCTCGTCGTGCGACCAGCGCCACCCGACGGTCCAGCGCCCGTACTGCTGAACGAGGGCGTACGACATAGCGTCGGCCCAGGACTCGGCCTCGCCACGGCTCCAGGTGCTCATCGCGGGGTCCCCGGAAGGGACGTCCGGGCGGATAGGCACACACCGGGCCGGGCCGAGCGAGCGCACCGTCTGCGCTACGGACGCGCCGTCGAAGGCTTGACGGGCGGGATCCACGTCGTCCCAGGTCAGGAAGCGAGGAGCCAACTCAACGATCACCGCGCAAGCCTGCCACGCTCACCCGGCGCCCCAAAGTGGTTTTCTCCACTCAGGCCCGTCACGTCCGATCCTTCGCGACCATGCTCACTGACCGCCAGGGCGAGCGTCTCCCGGAGTGGCTCGACGCCGTTCGACAGGACGACCTGCCCAGCCTCCACACTCTCGCCGCCGGCATCGACCGCGACCTCGACGCCGTCATCGCCGGATTGAGCCTGCCCTGGAGCTTGGGCGCGGTCGAAGGGCATGTCAAGCGGATCAAGATGCTCAAGCGTCAGATGTTCGGGCGGGCAGGCTTCCAACTTCTCCGCAAGCGCGTCCTACTGGCGTGGAGGAGGGTGGCCGCGTCAAGACGTTGAGCCAGAGTCTTTGAAGTGAACAAAGCCAATGGGGGTCAGGTGTCGGCGCATTCGTCGATGACGGCGCAGGCGAGGCGAATGCCGCCCAGGTGGGTGGAGATGCCGTCATCGCCGTGCATGTGGGGCGCGTCCTGGAACCACTGCGGCCACAGGCCGCCCTCCTGGAGGAAGTGGCTGGCCCGGTCGCCGTGCAGGACGGAGTCGGTGTACGCGAGGGCGCCCATGACTGTGGGCTGGTCGTAGGGCGAGGTCGGGCCGGCGCAGGTAGTGATCCAGGTAAGGGGCGAGCAGGTCGGCGTCCCGTGCGGTGCCGAAACTCGCCAGCGCCACGCAGTAGGCTCCGCCCGCGCAGCAGACCTCGCTCTCCAGCAGCAGTGCTCCCAGACGCTCGCGGAAGTGGTCACGGCGCGAGACTGCGGCGAGCCATGCCGCGGTCCGCCGCTCGCGCCAGCTGCCTTCGAAGAGGATGGTGAGCTCGGCGTCGGAGACAGCATTCGCATCAGCGGCCAGGGCATGAACGAAGGGCTCGTACTCCTCGCGCGACATACGAAGTACCGCTCCGCCGAGCTTCAGATAGCGGCGCGCGGGGGCGCAATAGCGGCGGAACAGAGCCTGTATCTCAGGGTCGTGGCGGATCACCACCCCATCCTCTCGCAACAAGCACGCAGCTGAGGGCGTGGGGCGGAATACGCCTGCGGTAATCCCGGGACGGGCGGGACGCCACCTGGGCCCCGGGTCGGGTGAGCGGGACTTCGGCAGCACGCAGCGTTACTGCTCCACACAAGTTGAGCCAGAGCCCGTCAACCGACAGCGTTTGTTCGTGGGTTCCGGCGGCGTTCAGTGATCACGGGCACTCTGGATGTTCACGGGAAATAGCGGCAGCACCTTGGTCATCCCGCTCGTCGACCGGCTTCGGAGATCGGTCGTGATCGGTCGGCGGAAAAGGAGCCGTGCTGTCTGCGGCAGAGGTGACACCATGCGGTGTCATGGCAGATGACAGCACCAGTACGTTTCAGGCGGGCCAGACGGGGCTCATCGTCCGGATCCCGGAGGCGGAGCCGGCCGTCCGCGGGTGGCGTGAACGGCTCGACCCCTCAGCCCAGGCCGGCGTTCCAGCCCACGTCACCGTGCTCTTCCCGTTTCTCGACGAGAGCCGAATAGATGCGCTCGTCTACTCCGCTCTCGCGGACGTGCTGGGCGGCCACCAGGCCTTTGACCTGCGCTTCGAGAGGTGTGGACGGTTCCCGGAAGTGCTGTATCTCGTCCCCGAACCTGACACGCAGTTGCGGCAGCTCACGGAGGCGATCGCTGATCGTTGGCCTGAGGCCCCGCCGTATGGCGGCCGGTTTGCCGAGATCGTGCCGCACCTGACCATCGCTCAAGGTCAGGAAGACGCCGTCCTGGAGGAGGTCGAGGCCGACCTCGCCGGCAGGCTCCCATTCACGTCTCATGTCGCGGCGGTTGAACTGATGGTGCACGACGGGGTGAAGTGGCAAGAGAGGGCGTCGTTCGCACTCGGAGAATGAAGCAGGTCAGAGCCCCCTGCTGGTCCGCTGCCCCTCGGGGCAGCGGACCAGCAGGGGGCTCCAGTCAGCTGGCTGCAGCGCGCTCGGCGCGTGCTCGGGTGCTGGCGAGGCGGTATGAGTCGGTGCCGGTCTCGATGATGGTGCCGTTGAAGGTGAGGCGGTCGACGATGGCCGCGCAGAGGCGGGGATCGGTGAACGTCTTGGTCCAGCCATCTGGGGCTGGCACATGTTCCTTTTGGCGGATCGCCGCTGCCACCGGCCCGTATCCATCTCCTGCTGTCCTCGTCGGTCTTCGTGGTGGTGCCCGGATTCTCCAGGTGCTGCCTTGATCAGTCAGGTGCGAGGAAGGTGTGCCAGTGGCATCCCACGACGGTTTCGGTGAACGGTCGGCAGGCGGCGCCTCTGCCACCGATAAGCGCGCAAACATCCGCCGCCTGCGGAACGTGCTCCTGCCGCAGCCTCCGGGAGCACAGCTCAGTCTGGTCTGACCCACCGCAACCGCGGCAGCACGCGACGCCATCGCCGGCGGCAGTGGCACGTGCTGTGAACTCTCGTTCCGACGGACCCGCAGTCCGGACAGACGACGTTGCCGCGATCACTGCGGGCCTCGATCCGGACTGCTTCGGCATCGGCTTCCACTCTGTCGACCACGAGGTCTTCGACCTCCGGCCAGACCAACTCCCGGAACCACTGCTCTCACTGCGGGCGATAGCGGACCTAGTCTGGTGTTCACGCGAGGTCCTGCCGCGGGTTGGCGCGGCAGAACCTCGCACGAAAATCAGGACAGCGGCGCGGGCTCCTCCGGGTCCAGTGAGTTGCCTGCGGGGATGCGGCCGCAGTCGGACGGGGCCGACCGGCCGGCGAAGCGGTCACCCAGCCAGCTCAGCGCGACGGGAGCCCAGACGACGGGCGCGCCCGTGTGGCTGAGCAGCTCGTACTGGCTGTACTTGACGGCGGCCTCGCCGGTGACGCAGTACTGCCGGGCGAGCGCCCGCACGTCTCCGGCGACCATGACACCGTCGCCCGTGCCGATTCCCGGATGGTTGTTGAAGGTTCCTTCCAAGATGCCCGCGTTGCCCTGGGCGATGAATCCGGGGACGGACGGGGTGCCGGCGGAGCCGAGGTTGAGCTTGTTCACCGCCTCCAGAAACGCGGGAATCGAGTTGGGGTTGGCGTACTCCGGCTTCGCCATCTTCTTCCAGGTCAGCCCGGGGTAGCGCCCGAGGGCGTCAACAATGGAGCCGTGCTCCAGCTCCTTGTACACCTCCAGGCCGTAGCCGTTGAGATAGGACTTGAGGTCGATGCCGTAGGAGCGGGAGACTCCGATGACCGACATGGGAATGACACCCGACCACGCCAGTGAGCCGTCCACGTACTTCAGGTTGTGTGCCGGGTCCACGAGCAGGCCGCCCTCGGCGTACCCGACCAGCTTGCGGTTGACGTCCGGCGCGTAGCTCGGCGCGAGCGCGGCCGCCCAGTTGGTCGCGATGGCACCGCCGGAGTAGCCCATGAGGCCGAACGCAGTGGAGGAACTTAGGCCGGTCTTTTCCGACTTGGTCGCGGCGCGGATCGAGTCCAGCGTGTTCGTCCCGTACTCCGGCCCCGCGGCGAAGTTCGCTCGCTGTCCCTCGGTGTCCGGGATGACGACGTCGTAGCCCTGCGTCAGCAGTGGTGCCAGGAAGAGGGCCTCGACGTTTGGGATGAGGCCGCCCAGGGTTACGTCTCCGGCGATCGCCCGGGATGGCCCGTCTTCCGGGCTGAGCGAGTCGTAGAACGACTGGTAGGACACCGCCTTGCTCCGGTCGCCTGTGGGGCTGCGCACCACCGTGGTCACGTTGGCAGCCGGGCGGCCCTGGGCGTCGGTGGTGCGGTAGAGCAGTTGAACTGCCTTGAGCGGCGTGGGAATGCCGACGAGGTGGTACTGCAGCGTCCGGGTTTTCAGCACTGTGCCCGGCGCGAACGCGGACAGGGGCTCGCTGCCGCCATAGGCGTAGAACGGGTCGCTCGCCGCTGCCGTCGCTGCTTCCGGTGTGGACTCGGCGGCGGTGGCCGCCGGCGCGGCGGTCATGGCCGCCGCGGTGGCGACGACGACGGAGATCAGGCGAACGGTTGCCTTGGTCATGCGTTCCTCGATTCCTGGGTGGGGGCTGACGCGCCTGCACGAGGTCCCGTACATCGGCGCGTCAGGTCGGGGCGGGCGGCCCCCGGCAGGCAATTGCGGTGAACGATGCGGCCGCGGTCCGCCACATCTGGCCATTCACCGGCCAGTCGTGTTACCAACCAGTAGGTGATGTCCCGGAAACATCATGGGGCCGGTATGCGGCTGCGGCTCCGGGGCGGGGAACAGAGATGTGCGAGGTGGATTGTGACCGGATCCAACGCGGTGGAACGGGACCCGGTGCCGCAGTTCGGCGGCGTGCCGGTCCACAAGCGGCTTCAGGACGCCGCCGGGGCGCTGGAGCGTGCGGTGATGGCACGGCTCGTCGAGCGGCTGCCCGTCTACGGAACGCTGCCAGCGGAACACCTGAGCGGCGACATCGCCAAGCAGGTGACCCTCGGCATCCGGAGCTTCGCCGCGGTCCTGTGCACCGGCGAACTGCCGGAGCAGGCTGAGGCCGCGGCGATTCGCGAGTCCTCGGCCCGGCGTGCCGACGAAGGTGTGCCGCTGGAGGCCGTGGTCGGTGCCTATCACCTGGGTGCGGAGGAGTGTGCCGCCCAGGTCTTCTCGGCGGCCGAACCGGGTGACCTGAGCGACGTGCTGCTGGTCCAGCGCCAACTGCTCGCGTATCTGCGGCTAGTGAGCTGCGAGGTCGCAGCCGGGTACGTACAGGAGCGGCAGACGGCGCTCAGTGACGAACAGGTCGCCCTGCAGTCGCTGTTGTCCCGGCTGCTGGAGGGCGGCAGCCCGCAGGTCGCGGCCGACCGCGCCGGCATCCGTCTGCCGCCCCGCTACCTGGTGTTGAGCATCTCAGTGGGACCGCACCCGGACGAGCTGGTGCCGGGCGTGAACCATTCGGTCGCGGCGCGCCGCAAACTCCGGCGGCTGCGCAATGAACTTCAGCGCCAGACGACGGGAGTGCCGCTGTCCGTGCTCTCCGGCGACGGCGGGATGGTACTGATCCCGTACGAGACGCCCGCCGCCGACTTCGGCCGTGCGGACCGGGACCGGCTCTCCCGGCTGGTCGAACAACTCGGCCGGATGTGCGGCGCCGAGCTGGTGGCTGCGGCGGCAGCCGCAGCACCGGAAGGTGTCGCGGAGGCTGCCCGGCTGGCCGGGGAGGTACGCGAGGTGGCGGAGGCGTCCGGCCGAGGGCCCGGACTGTACCTGCTCGACGATGTGCTGCTCGAGTACCAGCTGAGCCGCCCCGGCCCGGCCAGGGAAGGGCTCGCTGCGCTGCTCGCCCCGCTGGATGCGCGCCCGGAGCTGCTCGTCACGTTGCGCGCGTTCCTCGCGTGCAGCCTCGACCGGCGCCGGGCTGCCGCCCGGCTCCAGGTCCACCCAAACACGGTTGACTACCGCCTGCGCAAGGCGACCGAGTTCACCGGACTGGACGCTGCCCGCGGCGCCGATGCGCTGACGCTGCGCGCCGCACTGGCCGCCCACGACGCCGCACTGCAGGGTAAGCCTGACGCAAGCTGACACCGCCCGGCTTCGCCGGGCCGGAAGACCGGCCCGTACGCGCCGTCTCCCCCGCCGACGGGCCCGACGCCCGGTCAGCGGTTCTTGGGGGGTGGGCCCGGTTGCCGTCGGTCAGCCCGAAGGGGCGCTGTGTCGCTTTCCGGCATGGGGTGGCTCCGTAACGGCGTCAAGAGCGCGGCCACGGACCGCGATTGACGGGGTCAATCGCCGGGCCAGCAGGTCCAGGGCCTGGGAGACCTCTCGAACGACGCCCGGATCCGGGGCGGTGCCGTCCGGGTCGGCCAGAGCCGCGGCAAGCACGTCGTCGATGGTGGCGGCGCGGGCCTCGGCAACCCGGTCGGACGGCTTTGCGGTGGGCCGAATGAGCCGGGCGGCGCCGATCGGCCGGATCGGGCTCAGTGTCGACCGAGCCGGCTGTCTCCAGCCGTGCGACCGCGGTGGATACCTGACTCTGTGGCAGACCTGTCCGCTCGGCAATTTCGCCGACGGTTGCCCCCGGGTGGGATACGAGGTCACCGAGGACGACCAGCACCGAGCGGGTCGCCCCTGGCGAACCGGACTTCACCTGGGGCATCGCCTGCTCACCGATCTTCATGAGGGTGCGACCGAGGAGGAACAGCTCGACTCCGTTCATGCACGAAGAGTACATCGAAACAGATGCATCCATCTTGATGCATCTGTTTCGATGGATTACGCTCGAGTCATCAGCCGCCCCAGGCCGACAACACCATCAGAGGGGACCTGCCATGCCCACGACCGCCGCCACCCTTCGCACGCTCTCCGTCCCGGGCTCCACGCTCCACTTCCGGACCGAGGGCCGCGGCCCCGTCCTCCTCATCTCCCAGAGCGGCGAGGGGGACGCGGACCGCACGGTCGACCTCGTCCCGCACCTGGCGGACACCTTCACGGTCGTCACCTACGACCGCCGCGGCCTTCGCGCAGCACGCTCGACGACCCCGCCCGCCCCGTCACCATGGCCGACCACGCGGACGACGTCGCGCGCCTGCTCGCCGAGGTCACCGATGGGCCGTCATTGATGGCCGGGTTCAGCATGGGTGCCGCCATAGGCCTCCAGACCGTGGCCCGCCACCCGGGCATACTGAGCACACTGATCGCGCACGAGCCCGTGATGCCGAACCTACTGTCCGAGACGGGCCGTGCGGAGCACGTGGCGGAACTCACGGCCATCCAGGATGCGTTCACGTCCGGTGGTCTGCCGGCGGCGTTCCCGGCGATCGCCCGGCACCTGGGCATCGACCCGGCGCACGACGAGACAGAGGAAGGCCTCACCCCCAGCCGCTGACACCCCGCCGAACGGCCAACTTCGAGTTCTTCATCGGAACGGAATTCACGGCCGTCACCACAGACGCCCTCGACCCGGCACGACCGGTGCAGGCCGCGGCGCGGACCGGAACACGCATCATCCCGGCGACGGGCCGAAACACCCGGCGCACGGTGCACACCTACCGCTGCGCACTGGCACTCGCCGCGCAACTGAACACGGAATCAGTCCAGTTCCCCGGCGGGCACAACGGCAACACCGCGTTCCCCCGCGCGACAGCCCAGGTGCTCAAGGACCTCCTCAAGGGGTAACCCGTGCGGCAGACACAGAAGGGACACAGCGTGCGCTCAGCCGCGGACAGCGGACAAGCCTCAATCCCTGTCCACAACTTCTACTCGAAAGCCCAGGTTTTCCGACCTGAAGAAGTGCTGTCGGGATGTCCGCTGGCGGCAGTGACCCCGGGCATGCCGACCTCGTTTGCCGACCGTGGTCGTGGTGTTCGCCATGTTCAGTGAGGTCGGTATGGAGGCAAAGTGCCACGCAGGCTGTCCATGGGTCAGCTCAGGGTGCAGGAGGTGCGGCATCGGGACGGCCGCCGCTCGTACACGTTCTTCGACTCGGTAGGCGGGGTACATCAGGGGGTGGATCGGTATTTGTCCCGGTACGCCGGCAAGGGCTCGGACCGCACGTACTCGTACCTGCTTGTGGACCACCTTCGGTGGCTGGACATGTGGCCGAAGGACTGAGCGCCCCCAGGGTTCCGTCGGCCCGCACCGCCGAAGCGCTCGCCGCCCGGCAGCGCAAGACAGACGCGGCCCTGCAGCGGATCAAGGACACCCTCCAACGGCTGGCCAAGACCAGAACACCGATCACCATGGCCGCCGTCGCCCGCCAGGCGGACGTCTCCCGCACTTTCCTCTACGAACACGCCGACGCCAAGACCCTGGTGAGCGAGGCGATGAGCCGGGCCGCTGGCCGCCGCTTCCAAGACCGCAGGGACGAGCAGGCTGCCATGGAGGCATCTTGGCGCGAGCGTGCGCTCAACGCCGAGGATGCCCTCAAGGCCGCAAACGCCGAGATCCTCGCCCAGCGCGAACAGATCGGCGACTTCCTTGGCCAGATCAAGGACCTGCAGACCCAGTGGACCGAGGAAGACATCGTCCGGATCACCACTGACAACGGCACCTTGAAGAGGCGGGTCCGAGAACTGGCCGCGGAGAACAAGTCGCTGATCGGCAAACTGGCCGCAGCCCGCGACAACATCCTGTTCGCCGACAAACGGAATCGCCGAACTCGAGACCCAAATCCTCGAACACCAACGGACCTGAGAAGCCCTATCTCAACCGATCTTGGAACGCAGGTCGAACATTCCTGATCACCTTCGACGGCCGACTCCCAGTGGCCCGTCAGTAGCCCCAACCACCATGGTTACAGCGTTCGACTGACCCTCTCTGGGTCGTGCCCCATCTGGGACGCCGCCAGCATCTTCAACCACAAGCAGTCCACGCTCGTCCCGAGCTGAGGTGGGTGGCTATGCAGGGGTCAGTGCGGCGGCACGGCCCCGGTCATCGGCCGCCGCTGGAGCAGACGGAGACGGTCGGCGACGAAGGCCCACTCCAGGTCCTGCGTCCCGCCGAAGACCTGCTCGCAGCGGGCGGTGAGTTCCCGCAGGCTCTCCAACCGCGTCTCGTCGAGGCAGAGTCGGTGAATTCGGTCGGCGGGGACCGGGACCTGGCTCGTTCCGCCGACCAGCGCGGGCTCCACAGCCAGGTCCTTCATGCCTGCCGTGCGCTCGATCACCCGGCCGTCGCGGCGGACCCGGTAGTGATCCGGTACGACCAGGCCGCTGACCACGGATTCGCCCAGGCCCCAACTCGCCTCGATCACCAGGACGTCGGAGCCGTCGAGGGGGTCTCGGGAGAACAGGACTCCGGCGCACTCGGGTACCACCAACTCCTGTACCACCACTGCCACTCTGGGCAGGCCGGGCAGCCCGAGCCGCTCACGGTAGGCGAGCGCGCCGGCCGAGCGCGCCGAATCTCTCACCGTTCGGACCGCCTCGGTCAGCCCGTCCGGACCCCGTACGTTGAGGCAGGTGAGGTGCTGTCCGGCGAAGCTCGCCGCGGCCGAGTCCTCGCCCAGTGCGGATGAACGCACGGCCAGCCCGCCGCCCTGCAAGTCGGTGGTCGACACGTGCAGGGCGGCGAGCGCCTCGTCGTCGCCCTCTGCGACGGCGTCGACAAACAGCCATTCCAGGGCGATTCCTTCCGGTACCGGTAGACCGGCCCGGGCGGCGGCCGCGAGCTGTGAGGCCTTGCCGCCGTACCGGCTCTCGTCGGTGGCCAGGCGGAGCGGCACCGGGGCGGACCACGTGCTCGGCGACAGCGGACCGGTCATCGGACCACCGCCGCCTCTCCGGCCCGGCCGTCGACCCGCACCCAGGCGCCGTCGGGTATCACTGCCGTGGCATCCGTGCATCCGACGACGCCGGGGATGGCGAACTCCCGGGCGACGATGGCGGCGTGGGAGAGCGCCCCACCGCGATCGGTGACGATCGCGCCGAGCAGTGGCAAGACGATGTTGAAGGCCGTGGTGGTCGCGCCGGTGACCAGGACGTCCCCGGGCTGGATGCGGTCGAACTCGGGCACGCCGCTGATTACCCGTGCCGTGCCCTCGTACACGCCCGGGCTCGCGCCGAGCCCGTGCACGGTCCGCCCCTCGGTCCGCGCTGCCGGGTTGCTGAACATGGCAAGGACGATGGCCCCGAGGGCGCGTTCCAGGCGTGCCGCGGCGGGCGGCAGCCAATCAGGCGGCAGGGGGTCGCCCGGGGGTGGACCCAGCATCGGCGGCGCGTCTGCGTACCGGGCGTGGTCGCGGTAGTGCGCCCGGGCGGCGAGTTCTGCGGCGTCGGGCCCGGAGCCCGTATGGACCAGGGCGCGCAGCTCGGCGTAGCCCGCCTCGGCCAGATGGGCGGGTGCATAGATCCGGCCCTGCTCGGTGAGCCGTCGGCCGGCCGCCAGGATGGCGCGCCGGGTGAGTCCGATGGCCGGCAGGTCCGCGCACGAGCCGCGCTCGTCGCGCAGCCGGGAGACCAACCGCGCCTCGGCGAGCAGCTCGTCGAAGCGGGAGCGGTGCGCCGCGGGTACGGCGTCGCGAAGGTCGGCCGCCGCGTCGGCGCGCTGGTCGGCGCGGGCGTCCGCCTGGGGCCTCGTCGAGGAGGAGACCGCCGAGCGAATGGCCGCGAGCACGACGGCGGGCAACTCCGCCACGCAGGGATCGCCCACGTCCTCGCCATTGACGGGGCGCCAGCCCGCCGTCTCCAGGTACTCGGCGAGGGCGGTACTCGTACGTCCCGCGACGGCCCCCAGCGCCGCCAGCAACTCCTGGGGTCGCGCCGGGGAGGCGAGCAGCTCACTCGCCCGGGGGTCAGCTGCTACGGCGGCGGCCAGCTCGGCCAGTTCCTCCCGGTCCGCCAGCGGGTCGGGGCTCGATCCGGCCAGCGGGGCCAGGATCTCGCCGGTGGTGTGCCCGGTCCACTCCTGGCAGTGTGCGATCAGGTCGCCCATCGGCAGCAGTGCCGGCATGTTGAACAGGTGGTGCAGGTATCCGGCTCGGCGCTGGTGCTCCCGGCACCGGTCGAGGTACGCGAGCAGACTGCCGGTATCGAGGAGACCGGGCTCGACCTGCTGCAGTTCGCGCCGCTCGCGCTGTAGCCCGGGTCTGACCTCTTCGTCCCAGCGGCGCAGGTCCTCGCGCCACAGCTTGCGCTCGAAGACGGTCGCGCTGGTCGCGAGCCTGGTGCGGATCTCGGGATGATCGGCGGCAAGGCGTTCCCAGACCTCTCTCGGCGGGTGGTCCGTGGCGTCCGGCGGGGCTCCCAGCGGCTGGGGATGGTAGTAGCAGAAACCGTTGACGAAGGCCCAGTCCAGGCGTTCGAGCAGCGACCCGTACCGGCGGAGGCTCTCTCCGAAGCCGCGGTGCATTTCCTCGATGAAGATCTCGGCGTGGAACCGGGTCACCGGGCGGGTGAAGTGGGTCGGGTCCAGGAACCAGGTACCCGGCCCCGGTGGAGCGAAAGTGCGTTCCGTGGCGATGCTCATGGCTCTCCTCCTCGCCGGTCATCTGCCCGGGTCGCGTAGCGGGCCGTCCGGGTCTCGCCGCAGCTCGTCCGTGAGCACCCGCACCGCCCAGGCGGCGGCTGTGCCGGCCTCCGCCCCGTCGAGCCCTGCCTGCAGCCGCATGGCCTGCCAGGCCGGGGCGCTCACCAGCAGGTACAGCACGGCGACCGCGCGGCGTCGGGCTACCGGGTCGGCCTCCGCCGTGAGCTCGGCCAGCGCCGCCTCCACCGAGTGGAACCGGTGCCTGCGGCCCTGCTCCCGCAGCGGCCGGGCCGCCTTGGAGTTCAGCATGGCGAGGATCAGCGGTGCGTGCTCGTCGTACGAGCGGTAGAGCTCCGGCGCCACGCGGCGCAGCCCGTCCAAGGTGTCCGGGTAGGACTGCGTGAGCACGTGCAGATTCTCCTGGGCCCACCCGCTCCAGGCCGCGAAGAGCGCCTCCTTGGTCGGGAAGTGCCGGTAGACGGTGCGGACGGCGACGCCTGCGCGCTCCGCCACGAGCGGAATGGTCAGCTCCTGGACGCTTTCGTCGGCGATGGCCTCGGTGAGCGCGGCGAGGATCAGCTGCCGGGTCTGATCAAGCTGCCCGGCACGCAGCGGACTCTCGTACGCGCGCTTCTCTTTCATGGCACGTCGACAGTACTCCAATTCACGCCAAACTGTCAAGAAACGGTAATAATCCCCCCAAGGAGGGATGGAGGCTAAGAGAGATGTTGGACGGACATCCGGCTCTCACCGGCTGCGCGGGAAGGTCGGTGAGCGCGAGGGCCGGGAGGTGGAACCGAGCGCGGGGACCATCGACGCGCAGTCGGTGCGGGCCGCCGCGTCGGTGCCGGCCGCCTCACGCGGCTACGGCGGCGGCAAGAAAGTCCCGGGCCGCAAGCGGCACGTCATGACTGCTGAACATCCCCGACGCCTCCTGGACCAGCCACCCTCGCTCCGCCAGGCGCTCGGCCTTCGACCGCACCCCCGACCTTCGCCGGTGTCGGCTCCAGCCCCAGCACCACCACGCTCTCCCTGTCCCGCACCGGCTGTTGACCCGGCCGGCGAAATGCTGGAGGCCAGGCGGAATGCACAACGTGCCAACTACTGAGGTTTTCGGGTTGTCGTCGGTAGTCACGGTTGATGATCCCTGCGGTATGCCGGTGAGATGAGGTATCCGGAGGGTGGGGGCCTGACCTCTGAGCGTCGGGCGTTTCGTGAGGGGATACGGCTTCAGGCCGGCGAGAGGTTCGCGGCGGGCGAGAAGACCACGGTGATCGCGAAGAGCTGCGGGTGAGCGTGGACCTCACCCTGAAAACCTCAGTAGTTGTTGTCCGAGATCCGTTTTCTCGCCTCGCGCGTCCGGCGTCCATCCGGGCGCTCCGTCCCTGCCTTGAGGCGTTCGCGACGGTTCATCGCGCTTCCAGGATGCTGCATCCCGAGCAATCGGGAGATGGCAGCCCACTGCATGCCGTCTGCCCGGGCGTCTTCGATGGCTGCGAGCTCCTCCCTATCCAGCACCGCGCGAAGGTGCCGCACGATGGTGAGTCGGATTCCGGCCTGGTCACCGCGGTGGCGCTGCCCGCAGGTCGCCGGAGGTAGCGCGCAGTGGAACCGGCGGGCGTAATCCAGAATGCCAATGGCATCTTGATAGTCAGGCCACAGAGCGAGCCATGGATCGTCGACGCCAAGATGTATCTCAAAGAGGGTGGCCAGGAGATCTCGCAATTTAGCAGGTTCTGGCGGGTGTGGGTTTCCTTGGGGCACTCCCCGATCTTGGCAGGGCCATCGCGCCCTTTCCCAGCCTGGCACGCACATTGCTGCGTAATATGCCAGCGGCAGTTACTGAGGTTTTCAGGGTGGGTCTGTGGTGCGTCGGCCATCGCGAGCCAAGGCGAAGGCGCGGCCGAACCCTGCCCTGGCGCCGCACCGCCCGGCCCGGCTCGCACCTGGGGCGGGAGCCGGAGACATGAGGGAGCTGTGCCGCGCGGCCCATGGCGTCACCAGCCCCGCAGTCGCCTCGCTGTGTTGGTCCTGTGCCATCGAAGCTTGACCGCCCAGGTCAGGGCCTCGCTGAGCAGTGTCAGAACCTTGCTGAATGATCGGGCCATGCTGATTGCGACCAACGAACGCGGCCATGTGGTGAAGCGGCCCTCCAAGCCGGCCATCGGGAAGATGCTGGCCGGCCTGCAACGGGGGAACGCTTACCTGGTCTTGGAGCGGGTGGACGAGGAGCGGCCCGGCAGCTGGTACATCCAGGTCCTGCTCCGCGAGAACAACACCTTCCAGCTCGAATACCGGGACGGCGTGGCTGAGCTGCACTACCAGACACAGACGATCTCCCAGGAGAAGGTCCTCGGGGCCCTGCTCGGCTGGGCCGGTGCAGCGCCGGACTGGCGGGACAGCTTCATGTGGAGCAACATCTCCGAGCAGTTCGGCCCGAGCGACCGTGAGAGCCCGCAGCCGCCGGGTGGCGAGGAGCCCTCGACCGGTACGCATACGGGCTGACCAGGGCGGTCAAGGTTCGATGACACGAAGCGCATAGTGGTCAAACTTCAGTGGCAATGAGGAGCGCGTGGAGCTGCTGCTCCACCACCTCCATGGGGTCTAGCTGAGGATTCCCGTGTTCGGGCGGGCCCTGTGGAGGGCCTGCTGAAGCTGGAAGAGGATGCGCTCCGTGAGGTCTTCACCGGCCGCGTCGGCCACCACGCTCGGTACGGCGCTGACGTCCCAGCGGTCGCGTCGGCCGCTCCTTCGATCCACGCGGCGGTCGCGTCGGCCTGTAGCGGGTTGAGCAGGACCAGTGTGAACTCCGAGCTCTTCACTTTCCGGCAGGCGGTAGAACGCCCTTCTTCCGGGCCTCGGCAATCCACCGTCCCGCTGTCGCCTCCGACCTGGCCCACCTGCTGGCGATGGCACGGCGGGGCGGGATGTTCCGCTCGGTCGCCCACTGATACACCTCGGCCACCTTCGCGAGGTGCTCGTCACCCCCGCCGTACGGGCGGCCCTCGGTCGCGGGTGCGGGCTGCACCTGTACGGCGATCTCCGCCGCCCTCACCTCGGCTGCCACCCGCAGCAGCCGGTCCAGCGGCAGTCGGCGCAGCCATGTCGCGCTCACCGGCTGGTCGTCCGGGGCCTTGACGTAGAACCCGTTCGGTTTCGTTCCGCCCGCAGGGAAGCCGATGATGAAGCTATGGCCCTCGTAGCCGGGGAAGTCCTCCACTGTGACCCCGCTTCCGCCGTTCTTGACCTTCATGCGTCGCCCTCGCTTCGACTTCTGATCGCACACTTGTGAGATGCGCGCGCAAGTTGATCGTTGCTATGTCATCATGATGCCGCCCCTGCCGCATCGCCGCATCGCTGCGACCTGGGGACTCCATCCTTCCTAAGGATCGCCCAGTCATGTCCGGATACCCGCAGCAGCCCCAGCCGCAGTACCCCGCCCCGAAGCCGGGAATGAGCACCGGCAAGAAGATCGCGCTGGGCTGCGGCATCCCCGCCGTCCTCGGCCTGCTCCTTCTCGGCGGCTGCACCCTCCTCGTCGGCGAAGCCGCCGAGGAGGTAGGCAAGGAGCTCGACAAGTCGTACGACAGCGCACAGGTCAACCCCTCCGGCGGCACCAGCGGGAAGAAGGGCGAGCCGGACATCACCCAGGACGCGAAGGTGACGTCCTGCGCGGTGAAGACCGGCGAGTTCGACATGAAGGAGCTCGAGGTGAAGGTCGAGTACACCAACAGCGGTGACCGCCGGTACAGCTACCTCGTTGAGGGCGAGATCCTGGTCAACGGCGAGAAGAAGGAAGACCTTCTGTCGACCGCCCAGAACCTGGCCCCCGGCCAGAAGTACACGGACGACAATGCCGGCGCCCTCGCGTTCAACACCGCGAAGGCGGCCAAGGCCTCCGACAAGGTCGAGTGCAAGATCCTCAAGGTCTCACGCAACGCACTCTGACCCGCGGCCAGCACCCTGACCACGGCGGCTTCAACGCCTTCATGAGCGACACTGACGCCGTTCCTCCGGCTCGGCCCCAACCCGCCCGCACCGGAGCGCCCCGCACCGTTCCCAGCCGGACCCGAGGACGTCGACCAGGGCCAGCCGACCGAGTCGGATCCACCTACGTGTCCGGCGCGAGCGCGACGGTGCCGGTGACGACAGCGCGGGCCGCCACCGGGTGTGGCGGCGGCCCGCGCCGGGATTCGGCAGGGGCGGTCTCTCAGGCGGAGGACCACGGGGACCTTGATGGGTTTCTGCTCGTCAGCTTGCCCGCTCGAAGGCCAGGTTCGCGTTCGGACAGTCGGCCGCGTACCGCAGCAGTGCCTCACGCTCCGCCTGGTCCCCCTCCAGACCCCACCGGTGTTTCGTGGCCACCCACACCCCGATGTACCGGCAGTGCACCGCCGGGGCCGGCATCCACGTGGCCGGATCCTGATCACTCTTCTGCTGGTTCGAACGGCCGTGACCCCGACCAGCGTCACATCGCTGCCCAGGTCGTTGGTGTACCGGCGGCGCCGCTTTCCGCATGAGCAGTCCGCCGACCTCGCCGGACACCCCGCCTACGAGATGCGCGAGGAGAACCCCAACACCGGGTCTGCGATTGACCGTGTGTTCGTGTACCTGGACCGCGCCGAAGACGCCCATGCCGTTGCCATCGAACTGACACGCCGCGCCCTCGCGCACGCCACCGTGGTCGCCCTCGCCAAGTAGGCGCGCACCGCGGCCCCGCCGACCAAACAACCGGTGGGGCCACCATCCCCGAGAACATGGAGAACCATCCCGTGGCATACGACCCGAACCAGCAGCAGCCCGGCCCCGCTTACGGCTACCCCAACCCCCAGCAGCCGCAGCCGGCATGGGCGGCGGCCACCGGGAAGTTCCAGAGCATGAGCACCGGCCAGAAGGTCGGCATAGGCTGCGGCGGCGCCTTCGGCCTGTTTGTCTTCCTGGGTCTGATCGGGGCCGCGGTCGGCCCGGACACCAAGGAGATACAGGTTCCCGGGCCGACGGTCACCGTCACCGTGACTCAGACCGTGCCGGGCCCGACCGTCACCGTGCCCGCCGCAGCCCCCGCGGCCAGCGAGGCCCCGAAGCCGTCCGACACCCCGGCGCCAGCGCAGCCGACCAGGGAAGCCACCGGCACCCTGCCCAACTTCGTCGGCAAGCAGTTGCAGGCATCCCAGGACGGCGCGCAGGCCGCAGGTTTCTACCTGCTCAGCAGCACCGACGCGACCGGCGCAGGACGCATGCAGGTCTTGGACCGCAACTGGAAGGTCTGCGCCCAGACCCCGCCCCGGGCACACACCCGCTGACCACCCAGGTCACCTTCGACACCGTCAAGACCGAAGAGTCCTGCCCGTAACGAACCCCCCGCGGGGCCCCGCCGGCGCGAATCCGGCGGGGCCCCACACCCCCAGCATCCACCACGAAACGGAGCACCCGTGCTCTACACCCGCAGCGCCGCCCTGACCGGCGCTTTCCTCCTGGCCGTGTCCATACTGACCGGCTGCACCAGCAGCCCAGATGCGCGGCCGGCCACGGCGTCCCCGACGTCGGCGGCGTCCCCGTCCAGCCCGATACCGATCACACCCGGACCTGCCACCAGCGACCCGGCCAAGGCGGCTCCCAATCCGCAGGCGGGATTCGTGGACTGCTGGGACCACACCACCAGCAGCACGGCCAACGACGGGTCCGGCATCACCTTGACCGGCATCGAGTGCTGGCACGGCCAGGGCTTCGTCAAGGTCACCGCCCGGGCCGGGACGCCCGGACCGGGGGTCTCGACGGGCAGGGCATCGTCACGATCACGTACACACAGCAGGGACGCCGCTGCACCGGCCGGAACCTGGTGACAAACATGACGGAGATCGGCCGGACGGACGGAGACAAGACCCGCATGTCCACGCACATCGTGCGCGCCGTAGCGGGCAGCGGATGCCCCGGAACCGCCGACCCGGACCCCGGGACAAAAGTGGCCGTGATCGAGGCGCACATGGCGACCGCGCAGGACCTGGCCGAGGCGCTGTACCCCCAGCATTAGCGCCCCAACTACCTGTCAACCACGCCCCGCCGGGACCGGATTCCGGCGAGGCAGCACACCCCGACGAGAGGCCGCACCATCGTGACCGACAACAACACCGAGTCGACCGGCAGCGCGGAGCAGCCCACCACGGTGCCGCTCGCCCCGCCCGTACCGGCCCCCCAAGAATCCGGCCGTACGGCCAAGGGCCTGCCTCGGTGGGCGCTGCCGGTCGCCACCGGCCTGGCGGGACTCCTTCTCGGCTCCGGCATCACCTACCTCGCCAGCAGCGGCAGCGAGGACGAGCCCAGGCCGGAGAAGGGGCCCGCCACGTTCCAGATGGGCGGCTCCATGAAGATCAGCGGCGACTACAAGTCCGTCTCCAAGGACTACGGCGGCGGGTGCAGCGGCGTGGGCGGCTACAAGGACATACGCGCCGGCGCGCAGGTCAACGTCTATGACAGCGCCGGTCGTGTGCTGGCCACGGGGTCGCTGGACAAGGGCGCCGCTACCGAAAGCAAGACGGGGACGGTGACCGTGTGCACCTTCCCCGTGATCGTCAACGACGTCCCCACGGGCGCGGGCCTGTACCAAGTCGAGGTGTCCCACCGGGGCAAGCTCAGCATCTCCGAGGCAGACGCGGTCACAGGCACCTTCGCCGCCTCCCTCTGACTCCTGTCCGCACACAGCAGCTGCTGGCGCCGGCGACTTCCCACGCGTTGAGCACGCCTTGGCCGGCGCCGTAGGCGGAGAGCTGGAACGGCAGCTGGAGACGGTGACCCGGGCCTCGCGCGGGTAGCAGGTGCGTGAGGGCCGCGTCACCGTTGGGCTGGACGACCTCGATACCGGCGGCGGCGATCTGAGGGCCTGGTCGTTGCGGCTGGCAGCCGCGTGGACGGTGGAGTACGGGATGGGCAACGACAGGCCCCGGTTCGCGTGGACACCGGGACCCGGTGGGACGGCGGCCACTCCCTGTGATGGAAGCTTGGCTGTTCTCGTCCGGGAGGTCACGGGCCGCCCCTACGGTGTCGGCATGGACTACATCCCGCGGCGGACGGCGAGTGAGCTCCCCTTCGACAGCACGGACATTCTCCTGCGCTACAGCTTCGAGCACCCCGCGCTCCCCTGCGAGTTCGAGGACACGCTGGAGGTCTGGTCGGTCGGGATTCCGCAGTACCACCACGAGGACGGCTGCCCGCAGTGCCCGCCCGAAGACGTGTGCCGCTTCCACGACGGGACTCCGATCGGCGAGATGCACTTCGTCAAGATCCGCGGCTTCACTGCGGACCCCGCCTGGGAAGCCGCGGACTCCCACACCGGCGACATCGAGAAGATCGTCGCGGTATGCACCGACCCCGCCTACGCACTGACGCCGGGCCTTCACTGGTCACCCGGGTTCCAGGAGCGGATCGACTGCCCCGTCGGGGCCTCCTGATCATGGACCGGGTGCAGATCGAGCCCCAGTGGCGCGGGTTCGGGACCGGTGCTCTCGCCGCGGCCGAAGGATCCACAGGCTCGCCGCCGGATGCTGCGCGGCCGCCTGTGAGCCAGCGCCCACGGACGGCGACTACGAGGACGATGAGCCCGGCTACCAGGCCGCCCAGGCCAAGATCGCAAAGGCGCGGGCCCAGTGGCAGCACCCTGTACCGGGACGGGCGTATGGGCCGCGCCCGAGGAGAACGACCTCTAGCCGAACTGGTTGCCTGTCCCTTGGAGGTCTGCGACTGGGGTGATCACGTTTCCGGTCCCGTTGTTCACCGAGTCACCGAAGCTCTGAGTGTTGAAATTGAACGACTCGTCCCGTGAGACGCTCCCGATGTCGCCGTGGCTGTCACCCTGACTGGCCATCGCGGTTCCCGTGAACGACAGGGCGGCCCCCGCGAGGGCAAAAGCAGCAAGTACGCGCTTGGTGTTGTTCATGCCCAACCAACGATCTTGAATCCCGGCGGGTTACGTCCGGACCGGGCAGACCCGGCCCCGTACACGACCCGGAGCGTCATCCAACCGAGGAGCGCAACGGGGCCCTCGGAGGCGGTATCAGGCCTCTCGGGCACAGCTACCGGCTGCAGTTCCTCCCGGGGAAGATGAGCGAAGAACTGCAGCGGCCCCTCCACAGCAGGAGCCGCACATGAGCAGGCGCATCGACCACTCCCGGTCCCGCCCTCTGGCGTGCCGAGCGCCCTTGAGAATGCGGGGCGTCCAGCGCCGGCGGAGCGGCCTGCGGAAGGTGCAGGGCGCCAGAGCGCCACGCGCCGGCCAGCACCACGGCTCCGGCCCAGTCGAGGACGGCAGCGCGTACCGGCGGGCTCGGGTGGTGCCGGTGTCACAGCTGGGGAATGTACGGGGCGAGGCCGATGATGAGGATGGACCGTTCGCCCGGCCCTGGCTCGGAGCCCGCGCGGACCGGGCCGACGTAGTGGCTGACTCTGTGGTCGTGGACGGCGTAGCCGTCCAGTGGGTCGGTGAGGGTGAAGTCGGCGTGGATGTCCGCCCACGGGTCCTCGGGCTGGAGGCCTGCGCTGCCGGGTGTGGCGATGACGTTCTGCCCGCCGGTGACGTTGGTACGGCTGATCAGGTGGGCGAAAGTGAATGTGCTGGCCGAGCCTCCGTCTTGGTGCAAGCAGTTCGGGGAGGAAACGGCGTCCTGTCCGGGACGGTCGACGCCGAGCCTGATCAGGTGGACACCAGCCCACAGCGGCCGTCTCCCCAGGTTCTTCAGGGACAGGACCTGCTCGATGTCCCAGCGCAGGAGTCGCAACAGCAGAGCGTTGCCGCGCAGCGCCTCGGGGATGTCGGGGAGCACTCGCCGCGTCCGCGGGTACTCAGGATCGCCCTCGCCCTGGGAGAAGTCGGTGACCGTACCGTGTACGGGGTGGGGGTTCCGGGAATCCAGGACAGTTCGTCCTTCCACGGCAGGTACACGGCATGGGAGTACCGGCGGAACCGATTCGTTCCCGGAGCGTACGGGTCGGGCGGCAGAGCCGCGAAGACCTCCCGGATCCTGGCCAAGTCCCTCGCAGCGGAGCCGGCCGGGATGATACCGAGCTGCGCAGCGCCGTAGCGGGCGAACCCGCGCTCACGCAGACCGTCCATACCCTCACCCGGCTCCCCCGCATCACAGTGCGATCGCCGCTGGGGTTCAGCCTTTTCCACGTGTTCCTCCAACAGGTCACCACCAGGGCCACGGCGCCGGCGGCCCGTGCCGGCCTTGCGCACGACTCCCCCGTCACGCCCCGGGCTCGACGCGGCCCTGCGCTGCAAGCCACAGCAGCCCTTGCGGCGTGCCCGTCGAACGGTCGAGGCTACGGGCAGTTCGGGTGCGAGCGTCCTACGGGTCGCCGGAGGAAGCAAATGCCTGGGCTGCGCTGCCTCCTCGCGGCTGAGCCCGCAGCCCGCCCGTACCCCGGCCGGGGTACTCATCGGTGGTCCGGAGCCCGGAAGTGAGTACGGGTACTCACGTGCGGGGCAGCGGTCCACCGGCAAGCTGCGATCATGCGAACGATCTCCCTCCCGAAGCCCCTGATGGCGGCCGTACTCGGCGCCCTGGCCCTCTCCGCATGCGGCGTCCCGAACGCGGACGCCGACCGGTCCCCCGCCGGAAAGGCGCTCCTGGCCGCCGCGTCGCACGCCCCCGGGGCCGACGCGGCGGAGATCCGCTTCATGGAGACGACGAGCCGGTTCCTTGCGGAGTGCTCCCCCGGAGCCCCTTCCGACAAGGGCGCGGCCGACGCACCCCGCCCCGAGGACGCCTGGGGAGGGGCGCCCCGCCCCGAGGACCTGCCGGGCGGCTCCGGGCCGGTCACGCCCCGCTACGGCCCGGGGCAGACGCCGCCCGGCATTCCGAACGCGGACGGGTCGATCCCGGTCCCGCTCGACGACCCGGCGCCGCCCCTTCCCGCCGCGACGCCGACCCGCCCGGGCACGGTGTCGGAGGTACCGCTGACCGAGGCGGAGCGCTGCGTCGCAGACTTGCACGCCCGCCGGATCACCGAGGCCCTGCGGAAGGCCGCCCCCGCCGACCACCAGGCGCTGCGGACCGCCCTCACCGGACTGGACTACCCGGCGGCCCGGATCCACCGGATGCCCGACGGCGACAGCACCCGGGTCGACCTGCGCTTCATGGGCGGCCTTGCGGTCCTGGAGATCACCGGCACCGGCTCCAACCCGACCCTCACCCTGAAAACGGAAGACGCCGCCATCACCGCGGCCGCCCACACCCCTGACCTTTCCGGCCCGCGCTGACATCACGCCGCCACGAACTGCCGGTCGTCCAGATCCGCGGTCACGCCGAGATCGGCGAGCGTGTCCAGGTACGCAGTCCTGGCCGGCGGACATTGGGCCCGCCAGCGAAGACAGGGGGTACGGAGGATGCCGGCGGACACGCTGCGGTTCCACGGTCGTGCGGCAGAACTCGCCGGGCTGGACCTGGAGATATCCAAGGAGGCGGAGGCGGTACTGGACCGCTTCGAGTCCGTGCACGGCCATGTTGTACCCGCGTCGGTGCGTGAGTGGTTCGCGCTGGCACAGGGCGCCGCTGTGCTGCGGAAGTTCAGCAACGACGACATGGCAGCGGATACCGCCTTCGGGGTGCCACTCCACACCGGCCCCACGGCGTCGCCGTGCTCGGCGCACCAGGAGACGGGGACCACGCCGCCGCAGTCTTGGCGCCTGCACACGCACCCCTCGCCCGGCCCGACATGGGCGACGCCGTGACGGACCGGCCCGCCTCGTGCACCTGAGGCGGCGGTGCCGCGTAGGCCGGCCGGCCAGGCCAGAATGAGGCGCAGGCCTCCCGAGCCCGACCGGAACCGGTCGATCACGCGGGCCTCGCCGAGGACGGCCAGGGGCGGCATCCCGGGCGCGGCCAGGTGCTTGACGGTCAGTCCGAACATGCCCGCGGACAGGGCGGCGAGGGTGTCGGCGTCCGCATCGGTGGACCAGCCGGGCAAGGCCGGTCCTCTGTCGGACTGGCGCGGTCCGGCCGACGCGCCGTCAGGCCCACTGCCGCGTGTCGGCCAGCTGGCGAAATATCGCATGGTACGTGAGTTGTACAAGGAGTGGCCCTTACGGGGGATTCGCCCCGCCCGCCGATGCAACACGGTGGGCAGGCACGCAATCTCCGAAAGAGGGGACACCGCACGTATGAAGCGCCTCGCACCGCTGTTGGCTACCGCCGGACTCATCGCAACCACCCTGTCCCAGCTGGCTGTTCCCCAGGCATCCGCTGCCCAGTCCACCCCCGAGTACATGAGCCAGAAGCCCGCCTGGCACCGCTGCAGCGCAGACAAACCGGCGACCTACGAGTGCGCGACCCTCAAGGTCCCGCTCGACTACGAGCGCCCCCAAGGCCCCACGATCGACCTCGCGATATCCCGAGTGAAGAGCGAGAACCCGGCCAAGCGGCACGGCGTCATACTCCTCAACCCGGGCGGACCCGGCACCACCGGACTCTACCGGCCGATGCGGATGAGCACGGAGATGCCCAAGGACGTACGGGACCGCTACGACCTCATCGGCTTCGACCCGCGCGGCGTCGGAGCCAGCAGCCCGGTCACCTGCGGGCTGAACCAGACCGAGACGGGCATCGGCGGGGCGTACCGGCCCGAGCGCTTCTCCTCGGACGTGGCGTGGGCGCGCAACGTCGCGGACAAGTGCCGTGAGAAGGCCGGTGACGTGCTCCCGTACATCACCACCCGCAACACGGCCCGCGACATGGACGTGATCCGCGCCGCGCTGGGCGAGCGCAAGATCTCGTACCTGGGCTACTCGTACGGGACCTACCTCGGCGCGGTGTACTCCCAGATGTACCCGCAGCGGACGGACCGCTTCGTGCTGGACAGCGCAGTGGACCCGCACCGCGTCTGGCGCGGCATGTACCAGGTGTGGGCGACCAGCTCCGGGCCGGCCTTCGAGCGGTGGACGCGCTGGGCGGCGGAGCGCTCGGCCGAATACGGCCTCGGCGCGACCCCCGAGGCGGTGTCCGACACATTCTGGGCACTGGTGGCGCGCGCCGACCGGGAACCGATCGACTACTTCGGGCAGAAGATCACGGGTGACGACATCCGGGACCCGGGAGTGTTCTACTCCCCGGTCGAGGCCTCGATCATCACGAGGTCCATCAAGGCCGCGGCCGAGCGGACGCCCCTGCCGGCGGACGCCGGGGTGGCGGACGTGAAGAGGCTCCTCGCCGGCGGCCGGGGGGCCACCGGGCCGGATACCGACACGGCGGCCGCCCCAGCGGCGGGCAACGGGCCCGCCCCGGCGGCCACCCCCGGTGACAACGCCACCGCCGTCTACTGGTCCGTGGTGTGCGGGGACACGGAGAACTGGCCGCGCGACCCCGAGCAGTACGCGCGGGACGCGGTCCAGGACAAGGTGAAGTACCCGCTGTACGGGGACTTCGCGTCGAACATCAAGCCCTGCGCCTTCTGGCAGCGGCCGTTGGAGGCCGCGACGCCCATGACGCACCAGGCGAAGGTGCTGACCGTGCAGAACGAGTGGGATCCGATGACCCCGCTCAGCAGCGGTCAGGGCCTGCACCGCGCTCTGAAGGGCTCGCGGATGGTGCTGGCGAAGGGCGGGCAGGGCCACGGCGTGTACCTCACCGACCCCACCTCCTGCGCCAACGACCCCGTCAACACCTACCTCACCACGGGCCGGCTCCCCGCGAGGGACCTGACCTGTCAGAGTCCGCCTCGCGACCAGGAGCCGAAGAGGTCCCCAGCGCCGTGAACCCTGCCATCGTCCTGGATACCGGACGAGGGGACGAGGGGACGAGGGGACTCCAGCCAGACGCCGGAACGCGATCGAGAGCCGGCCGCCCTGCCGGTGCCAGGCCCGCAGTGCAGCACGCACCGCCCCCGGGCCGGCGGCCTCCACCACCGCACGCGACCACAGGCCCGGCCCCACATCCGCGGCCGGACCAGGCCCGAACCGGCTGATGGTGATCTTCTCGGTAGCGGCATGCGCCGGCGTGGCGCCTGCGGCTGCCACTCCGGCTAGAGCCAGCAGGAGCGCGGCGAGCAGACTGGCATAAGAATGGACCCTAGGCATCCGGATCTCCCCTCAGAGGCAGAGCAATAACGGACCAGGACGGGTCGGATGTTCGCACTGAGAAACGGGCCTGGCGGGGTCAACACGCTCTATCCGCGATCGCAGTCGTCCAGTGGGCCGTCGCCGAACCGTTTCTCTGACGACGCGGGACACTCGCCGGGCAGCAGGAGACGAGCCGGCCGCCGCCCCGGCGGGCTCCCGACCGCAGGGCCGAAGGTCCGGTCCGGCCGCGCAGGACGACCCCGCCCAGGCCTGCCGTGCACCCCGCCGCCAAGCCCAAGCCCAGGAAGGCGAAGGGGCCGACCCGTACGCACGCGCCGCACCGTCCGGCACGGCGCGCCAGGGGTGGGGGGCCGCGGACATGACGGAGCTGTGCCGCGCCGCGCACGGCGTCACCAGCCCCGCCGTGGCCGCGCTCTGCCACCAGACCTACGGGTGACTGAGCACCCTAGGGTCCGTCTTCAAATGGCAATGTTAGCCGTTTCACCTGCCCTGATGTGGCATCGCTCATGCTCATGGGCGAGGCTGGAACCCATGGAGATCAGAACGGGCCGCAGGAGCGATGCGGCCGAGGTTGCGGCGCTGCATGCCGAGAGTTGGCGTAAGGCGTATGCGGAAATCATGCCCAGCAGCTTCTTGGCTGGCCCTCTTCTCGAAAATCGCCTGGAGCTTTGGTTCGGCCGACTTGACGAGCCGCACCCAGGGGCGGCGCTGTTCGTGGCGGAAGAGGCGGCGGAAATGCAGGGTTTCGCGTATTTGATCCCTCAATCTGACGGTCGGCTCTTGTTGGACAACCTGCACGCCAGGCCGGGCCGCACCGGGTCCGGGATTGGCGGCCGGCTGCTGGCGCACGCCTTGGCATGGGCGGCCGATGAACACCCGGGTAGCTCGGTCTACCTGGAAGTGCTGCGCGCCAATACACGCGCCATCGCCTTCTACGAGCGGCATGGCGCTCTCCGTACTGACGAACGCGTCTGCCGGTTCGAGCAAGGATTTGAGCTGCCCGAGCTCGAGTACACCTGGCCTGTCGCCTCACCCGCGTAGGCAAGCACGGCGGGCACTCCTACGGAGGGGCAGGGAGTTGTCCCCAGCACTTGACGCTTCCGGGATCATGATCCCGTACATCACCGTCAGACGAACTTGCCGATCACGAGTGGAAGTTACTCGCACCGCTGCTGCCACAGGCGAGGGCAGGCCGTCCGCGAGTAAACGACCGCAAGGTCCTCAATGCGATGGTCTACAAGATTCGGACCGGGGTTCCCTGACGTGACCTGCCGGAACGTTACGACTCCTGGAAGACGGTCTACTCCCGCTTCCGCCGCTACGCCGTTAACGGCGTGTTCACTCAGGCCCTGCAACAGATCCAGGCTCAAGCGGACGCCGCGGCGACATCGACTGATCAATTTGAAGACGGACCCTAGCGGCCATTGCGGCGCCGCCGACGAGTGCTGGCGTCGTCGAAGCGGATCACGCCAACTCCTGACATGCCCCTGAGCGCGGCCATCTCCTTCGTCCCGTGCACGAGTCGGCATGCCCCGGTGTCCTGGTCGACGATGATGGGCCAGTTTCCCCCGCCCCGGATCTGGCGCCCCTGTTCGTCCTTCGCCGTGGGATACCAAGTGAAGCCATAGACGCCCCTGCTGGCCGGGGTCGCTACCAGGCCGAGTTTGAAGGCCCACTCATCCCAACGGTCGGTCAGGGTCCGGCCGAACTCTTCTGCACGTCTCCGCGCTTCGCTCTCCTCCAAGAGATCCCCCTTCACCACTCTCAGATACTTGAGAGAGCAGACGCTACGGGACTGAACCCGGCCACAGAACGGGAGCCACCTCGGTGCACACGTCTCTGTACTTGGCGGTGCACACAGAGAAGTACGCCGACACCGCCTGCTGCAGGGCGAGTAGTGGGATGCCGTGCGCGTCACAGCGCCGGTCTCCCGCGGCCCAGCGGCATGCCGACACCGTCCGGTTCGCGCTCTTCGAGGCACGGCCTGCCGGTCTGGCCTTCAAGCAGCTGGTCAGATCCAGCGAACTCTCACCCCATCAAGCCCGCGCGGGCCTGGCCGGCCTGCGAGACCCCTCGCGGCGGGCGGCCGGAGAAGCACCTGCGGCGCGAGATCGTGGACGCAATTCGGTACGTCGTCGACACCGGCTGCAAGTGGCGAGCCCTGCCCAAGGACTATCCGCCCTGGCGAACCTGCTACAACGCCATGGCCCGCTGGGCCGCCGCCGGGGTGATCGGACAGATCCGAGACCAGCTCCGCAAACGCGTCCCGCCGGGACATGGGCCGCTCCCCTGGAGCAGTCGCCACCATCATCGACTCCCAGTCCGTCAAGGCCGCCGAGACCGTCGGCAAAGACTCGCGCGGCTACGACGCAGCGAAGAAGATCAACGGAAGGAAGCGGCACCTGGTGGTGGATACCAAGGGCCTGCCGCTGTTCGTCATGGTCACCCCGGCCGACATGACCGACCGCGACGCGGCCAAGGAAGTCCTGTTCAGGCTGAGGCTCAGGCACCCCGAGATCACGATCGTCTGGGCCGATTCCGCCTACGCCGGACAGCTCGTCGGGGGCGAAGAAGTACCTGAACCTGACGCCGAAGACAGTCAGCCGGCCGAAGAACGCGTCGGGTTCGTCGTCCTGCCCCGCCGCTGGGTGGTCGAAAGAACACTGGCCTGGGTCATGCACGCCCGCAGACACGCCCGCGACTACGAACGCCTCATCCAGCACTCGAAATCGCTGATCACCTGGGCCGCGATCACCCTCCTGCCCAGGCGCATCACCCGTCGGCAGTCCCGCCGGGCCAACCAGCCGCCCTCCCGCGAACACACACGCGAATGACCGCGGTCACATCCGTGGCACCTTCGCAGCCGTCCAGTAGCTCGGCCTGTCACTGGCAACGGCAGACTACGCGCATGAGTAACAGCGACAACGCTATCCGCCACAGGCTTGGTCCGGCCTGGGTGCCGTCCATGGGTGGGCCGCTGGTCGTCGTCCCGGCATCTGCCCTGCACCAGTGGGGCGGCTGCACCGAGGACGGTGTGATCGTCGGCGGCACCGACCAGCCGGACGACTACGACCGGGCCTGCGCGGTCGAGGAGTACGCCGAAGTGATCAGTCTGGGCGACACCCGCACTGCGTCCGTGCTGGTGCTTAGCGACGAGCCCGCCACCACCTGCTACCTGCCCGAGCAGAGGATCTTCCTGCGGTGGCTCGCCGCCGACTCCGACGCGGAGTTGCTCGCCGCCGCCGAGGCCGTCCTGAGCGACCCGGCGACGCCGTGGGAGAAGTGCGGAGTCTGGGAGACCGATGGCCCAGCTGTTCTCATGGACTCGGCCGAGGCCGGTGAGGATCTCGGCGTGCCCTACCCCGACGGCAGAGGCCAACCAGCCGAAGCCCCAGTTCCCGTGCCCGCAGGGCGATGGGAAGTCCGTGCGTTCCACAGGACCGGTGGTGAGTTCCCCTGGGTCGGCATTGTCCAAATCCTCCCGGCCGATGCTCAGCCGACTACTACTCCTTGACGCCCACCGCCAGAACACGAGGAGTCGAACATCACGCTGCCAGCACCCGCCCCTGACCGAGACTGCGGTTCGTTCCCGTCGAAGTTCATCTCATCCCCTCGCCTAACGCCACAGGGACCCGGACCACGTCCGCGGAGGAGCACCACGGGGGATATGGATCAGGTACTGAGGCAGTCTGCAAGGCGCCGAACGCACGGTTGCATGACGGCTGCGCATCGCTGACCAGGTCGGAAACGGTCAGTCGTAGTACGACCACCCCACACCCCGCTCAGCGCGCAGCCCGGACCGATGGCCGGCTACTCCACGGCCTCGGACAGCAGGACCTCTTGACGGGTGTTACAGCCGTCGTTCGGAAGGTCGCCGGTGTTCCAGTGCTTGAAGGAGGTCCGCCGGTAGCCGGTCCGGTCCTCGACCGCGACCGGGAGCGCGGACACCGCAACCCCGATCGGCAGGACCTGCGGCACCGCACGCCCCTCTTCCGCGGCGTGCGCGGTCGTAGCAGGCAGGGACAGGGCGAGCGCAGCAGCGGCCGCGACTACGGCCCGCGCGTGATCATCATGAGCCGGTTGTACCGGCCACACACCATCAGCAACAGGACCCTGCGACGCGGTTCACCCGGCCGGGGACATGGGTTCACCGCCGAAACGGCACTGCACCGACCACCAGGTCGCCGCTCGGGACCGTTCTGGAACAGCAGCGCTCTCGGCCCGCAGACCGCGCCTACTCAAGCCGTCCGCAACTTGGTCGGTGGAGCGGCACGACCCGCTGCCGCCCCACCCGTGGTACCCGTTCCAGCCGTCCAGGGAGGCGTTCCGGTACACGCCGAGGATGCTGACCCGTCAGACTTCAGTAGCCATCGCCCAAATGGCCTTCGCCCATGGCAACGCACTCGTCGTCTGCGTCGTAGCCGGTGAGGCGAGCCAGCCCAGAAGCCAATCGTGGGTGGGGTGACGCGGGCCGGAGGCCACCGTCCTGGTCTTCGTTGCCTGCGGACTCGTGGGACTCGACTGCGCACCTCGTCGGCGCCCGCATCGACTCACCGCGCACAAAGCCGTCCACGCATCCGAGGGCATACTGCTACTCGCGACTCGATTGATGACATGTGAGGTGACCCTTGAGCAGGCTGCTGGATGGTTTCGAGACTACGGTTTCTCCGAGTTATCGCATATTTGGGCTGGTCGATACGAGCGTCGATACGTATTCGCCGCACGCGGATCACACGAAGTGGCTCCTTTCTGCCCCCGGCATGGTGTATCTGCAAGTGCCGCCCCAGGTGATTCGGGCGTCGGTCCGTCTGGAGAGCTGGTCAACCGCTCCTCCGGCAAGCGATGCCTCGTGGTCCGGCGCGCAGGACGTGGAAGTGGAGCTTCCCGGGGTGAGCTCGCACTGGAAACCATCGATGGAGGGCAGCAGGAGATCCCCCTGGTCCTGCCCTCGTCCGGTGTGTACAGGATGCGATGGCAGTGGATATTCAACCGTGAGCGCGGGGAGTTCACCTCTCCATTGGCGGGAATCCGGGAACCGCTGCCCATGCCGACGGGCCTCGAAGAGAAGATGGACGGTACAGATCAGTACTGCCTGATTCAGATCTGGCGCACGGCCGCCGGCTAGGGACCGAGTGAAATGGGTGCGGGGCCGGTCGGTGGACCGGCCCCGCACTATGGCTGACTCAGGCTGGATTCCGCCCCGGTCAGCTGCCGATCACGACGATGAACGGGTCATGGCTCAGGATCCGGTCATTGTCGTACCAGGCGCCGAGGCGCCGCCCGGCTTCCTGGTTCTCGTTCGAGTCGATGTAGCGGACGGTGAAGTCGTTGCGGTACGGATCTCCCTCGTACTGGTAGCGCGCGGCCCCCTGGTAACTGGAGGCGAAGGGGAACTCGTCGCAGTCGCGCTGCTCTCCCGCCGTGGGTTTGCCCGGTACGGCGGCGTTGTTGCACGTGGTGGAGACGACGGACCGGTTGGCGTCGTAGCGTGCCTGCTCGGTCGCTCCGAAGCCGGGCACGAGGCGGTACATCGGGTCCACGGCGGTCCCGCCCGGCAGCTTCTTGTCGCTCTTCGTCGGGTACGTGCCACCCGGGTTGCCGAGCGCGTCTCCGATGTGGTCCGCAACCGCCGCTACTCCGAAGTACGGCTCCACGGGAGCGGCGGGGTCGGACGTGTCGCTCCGGTCGTAGCGCAGGGCGGGTGTGGCATCAGGGAATACGGAGCCCGCCTTGGCCCGTACGTTGTAGGCGGCGCTGTCGAAGCGGATCTCCCCCTGCTCGCCCTCGGAGGGGATGAGCTGGGAGTAGCCGGGGAGCGTGAACTCGAGTACCGGGGTGAAAAGGCCCGTGGCAATCTGATCGCCGTTCGCGACATCGGGCAGCCTCGGTGCCAGCGACCACAGGTCGAACTTCGTGTCACCGTTGTACTTCCACTGGCTGGGTGAATCACTGCGGCCCGTGTGGAGACCTGGCTGGCAGGCGTCTTCTGCCGTGGGGTTGCCCGGAACTCCGATGGCCCAGCTTCCCTCACACTCCAGCTTCGCTTCCAGCTTGGCGCCGGCCTGGCTGAAGTCACCGCTGGATATGAAGACGTCCACGTTGAAGTCGAACTCGGCGAAGCGGGTCAGCGTGCTGCCGTCCAAGCCGCCCATCTGGCCCCGGCCGATCAGGGTATTGGTCGAGATGAAGGTTCCCTTCAGATAGCAGCCCGGCGGCCACAGGCCACACCTGATCGCCGGCATGACGGTCATGGTCTCCTGGCAGTACGAGAACCGGTTCTTGATCCACCCGGCCTCGTTGTCCGAGTCGTCGGCGTTGTGGCACTCATCGACATCGGCGATGTATTCGTACGGATCCTTACCGTTGTTCTCGGGCTTTCGACCGCGGTTGAACCGCTGGCTGGGAACGGTGTACGTGCGCTCCCACGCGGCCATGGTCCCGACGGTCGGTGCCATTGCCGCGCTGGGCGCCGCCTGTGCCGACTGTGCCGGGGCAGACTGCGCGGCGGACGGGCCGGTGCGCGGCGTGATGCCGAGCGCCTCCAGGTTGCCGTCCCTGTTCAGGACCTGCTCGACCAGGGCGGGGTCGGCGATCAGCGCGGGATCGCTGATCGTGTAGGTGTCGCCGGGCTGGAGCTTGGTGGGAAGTCCTGAGGCAGCGGTCTCCACGACGAACGACCGCCACGGGGACCAACCCAGGTTGTAGTGGGTGCCGTCGTAGGCGTTGGTGCGGAACTTGTACATCCTGCCGTCGACGAGCTGCCCGGCCGGGACCTGCACGCTCGCCCACTCGCCGGGCGTGACGAAGTCGGAGACGAGCACGCCGTCGCCGGCCGGCGTGGGGATCGGCGCGTTGGTTTCCGCGTCGTAGACCTGGAAGCTGCCATTGACCTTGTCGCCGTCCGCGTCGGCGAACTTGTCCCTGAGCGTCGGCGTGAGGGTGTCGACGGCCCACACGTCGTTGTAGGTCCTGAAGGGCGGACCGGCCTGCTGTACCGTGCCGTCGGAGGGACGGTAGTTGTAGGTCACGGTCAGCTTCGGCTGGTTCGCGGTGGCGTTGCCGGAGTTGACGCGCTTCCAGGCGCGGATGTCGTCGGTGGCCGCGCGCAGGCCCATGTGACCGCGGGTGGCCTTGGCGGACGCCCAGGTCTGGACGAGGGTGTCGACGTCGGCGTTGATCCAGCCGTCCGGCTGGGTGGCGGCGCAGGACGGGTTGCCCTTGGTCTCGGTCGAGGAGTGGTACTGCTTGTTCCACGTGGGTTGCGCGGTCCAGCGCGAGGACGTGGAGGGGGCGTTGGTGTCCCAGACGGTCCAGGACTGGGCGCTGCAGTCGGTGTTGTTCCCGGAGTGGAAGTTCCACAGCGCCAGGTTCGCGTCGACGATCAGCGCGTCCTGGATCGGGGTGGTGTTCCACGTGATGAAGGAGCGCGCGGTGCGCGGGGTGCCGTCGGGGTTCTTGGTGCCGGGGTCGCCGAAGTCGAGTTCGATGTCGTTGGACCAGTCGACGGTCTCGCCCTGCTGCACGTAGGTATCGAAGGTGTTCGCCAGTGCAGAGGTGGAGGGGTCCACGGTGACCGGGTACTGGGTCTTGGGATCGGCGAGGAACTTCTCGTCCGGGGTGACGACCAGGTCGATCGCGCCCTCCCCCTTGTCCACGACCTGCATGGCCACGCGGACCCGGCGGGTGTGCTCGCCGGACCGTTCGTCCACCGAGGCGTCCCACATGACGGGGGCGGGCATCGTCGCGCGCCGTTGACCTGTCCCGGCGTCGGTGAACGTCACCGACCCGTCCTTGTTCGCCTCGGCCTTGAGCCCCTTGGCCTTGACCGGCAGCGTGTAGGAGTAGGCGCCGGAGGGCTTCTTGCCGATCTCCACGAACTGTTCGAAGCCGGTCCGGGTGGCCTCGACGATGACGTCGGCGCCGGGTACGGCCTCCCGGTAGCGGGCAGTGGTGCCGTTCAGCTCCGGAGCGGGAAGTCCGCCCTTCCACTGGAGGGTCACCGCCTGGTCACCGGTGCCAAGGGTGACGAGGTCGCGCGGGGCGTCGTCCTGGGCGGCGGTCAGTGAGCGCGGCGCGGCGCCGCCCTTGCCCGCCAGGCGCAGCCCGTTGGGGTGCTCCTTCGCGGTCACGGTTCCGTCGGCGGCCGTGGTCAGTGTCGCGTCGACCGTGCGCCACTCGCCGGCCCGCCAGACCCGCTCGGGCCCGGACATCAGCTCTGTGGTGAGGGTGCCGTCGGGGTTGGCCACGGTGTAGGAGGTGGCCGTCGTCTCGTCGGAGGCGACGACCTGCTTGCCGCTCGTCTTCGCCTGGGCGACGGCCCAGGCCCTCGACCCCTGCGGGTGCTTGGCCTCCCGGGCCGGGGCTGTTCCCTTCTCCTTGCCCTTCTCCTTCTCCTTCTCCTTCTTCTTCTTCAAGGGGGACTTGTAGGCAGCCGGTGTGGTCGGCCCGCCCGGTGCCGCAACGGCTGTCTGGGCGCCAGACGCGAACGCGGCTTCTGCCGCCAGTATCAGCGCTGAGACCAGAGCTATTCGCCCGCTGTGGCGTCTGAGGCCGGAACGCCCGGCTGTGTGTCTGGACACGGATGTGTCATCCCTTCCGATCCTGCCGCTCGGCAAGATCAACAGGGAAATCTAGAGCCGGACTGCGTCCCGATTACATGCAGAATCGGTGATTCTGCGTGATCATGAACATGGTTGCCCACATGTAGTTGAGGGCCCTGCGGGGACTTCGCCAAATCTGCGGTGATCTTGTGGAGACTCTGTCACCGCCGGCCTCCTGGGCTGCACCTCGACCGGGCCAAGACCGTGCCCCGCCAACCGAAGAAGGCTGTCGCGGCGAAGCCACGGGTGCGGTCGAGTGGGTGGCCGTTCCACCCTGCACCGAGGCGAATGAGGTTGAGCGCAACAGCGGAGAAGAATGTGCTGAGCCTCGACGGACTGAGGCCCCCGGAACCCTCCGCCTACTAGTAGGACTCCGTTAGGTCTTCCGGTTCGGGCTGTTCGTGGGCATGTTGGATGTGTGGAAACACGCGAAGTGGACCGTGTACGAGCGGGGTTGGCGTTGTATGTGGCTGACGCGTTCGCCTCTCTGCGGCGCAAGGACCAGCGAGCCAAGAGTGACTGCTACCTGCGGGGACTGATGCTGGACGGCCGACGCAAGTCGATCCAGGCCATGGCCGCTCGGCGGCTGCCGGACGGCAACGAGCAGAACCTGCAGCAGTTCGTGAACCAGTCCACCTGGGACCCGCGGCGGGGCAGCCTCGGATCTGCGAACGCATGCTGCCGCTCATCGCCCCGACGGCCTGGGTGATCGACGACGTGTCGCTGCCCAAGGACGGAAGAATGTCAGTCGGGGTGGCTCCGCAGTACTGCGGAGCCCTGGGCAAACGCGCTAACTGCCAGGTCGCGGTCAGTGTTCATGCGCGACTGACAGCGCCTCCTGCCCGCTCCAGTGGAGGCTGTTCCTGCCTCGAGTACGGGGCGGCCAACCGCGAGAACGGCTCGGCGAACGTCCGACGCCCCACAGATGAAACGCCGGACCACCAACCAAATAGCGAACCCCTGCTCAGCGAGCGGAAGATCCTTCAGCTTGCGCTCGTAGCGGTCGTGCACCCGCTCCGAGAAATGGCCGCAGTCCGGACACTTCGCCCCGGCCGCCCGCCCTCTCGCTACCACCTCGACCGTGCCGAACGTAGCCGTCACCGCCTCGACATCCACGTCGTCGATCCCGTCGAACACGATCGAGTCCCAGAACGATGAATCGGTCAGCACGACCAGCACCATCACCGTCCACAGCCGACCACAGCAGAGACCACCATGGACCTGACGGAGCATCATGCTCGATTGGTGGACGTTCAGGCGTACGCGGTCTCACCCCGCCCTGACCGGGTCCCCGCACCCGCGGTTCAGTGCTCGCAGAGGGAGAACTCCCTTTCGTAGAGCTGCTCGTTGTGTTCGTCGACGAAGAACTTCCTTTCCTTCATGAGTTCCTCGCGGTACGTCTTGGCCTGCTCGAGCGTCATGGTCGATGTGTCGGACCAGGGCTGCTGCGGCGGTACGTCGGAGGTCGAGACGATCTGCTCCGCCGGGTCGACCAGGAAGAACGCGAGGATCTTGCGGTGTCCCGGGCGGGTGGGGTCCGCGAGGCGGAACGCGTCCACGCGATGCTGCAGGACGTTGGGAAACACCAGGCAGCGGCCCGACGGGGTCGGTACCGAGCCCAGCACCTGGTTCAGCGCGTCTTCGTCCTGAAGGCCATAGACCTCGCGCAGCCCGGCGTCGTCGTTCTGTTCATAGTGGGGGTCGTCGAGTGCGGTCCGGAATCCCAGCCGGCTCTCGGTGATGTTCTCGCTGTCCCAGTAGTAGATGCCGGTCGAGACGATCCGCTCGTTCAGCATGCCCTCGACGTGCCAGGAACCGCCGGGGTATTCGGGCTTGTCCGGGGTGAGGTGGACGGTGGCGAGCTTGACGATGACCTGGAGCCGGCGGCCGCGCAGGTCGACCCGGGCAGAGGCGTCGGGCAGTGCAGGCGGGCTGAAGGCCGGGGCGTCCGGGATGATCGGGCGGCGGTTCTCCCACCAGGCCTCATAGGCCTCTTCCCAGACAGCGCGGGCATCCATGTAGGTCGCGTTGTCACTGTAGGACGACTGGCGCGGATACTCCGGTTCCGAGTCGTACCAGCCGTAGGGATCGGCCTCGATCCGCAGGGGCCGCGGGTGCCGCAGATCGGTGAGCACGTTCTCGAACAGCGGGCGCAGGCGCGCGAACACGTCCGGCAGGACGGACGCCAGTGCACGATGCGCCTCGGGGTGGACGTTATTGACGTACGAGCGGAAGGTGACGGCCCCGTCGTCACTGACGTCGACGTCCGTGGGCAGCCACTGGAACCTCTCCGAGAACTCGTACTTCGAGTAGTGGTTCGTCGGGTTCTGCCAGGCCCGCTCGGGCCCTCCGCTCACCTCCCTCACCAGGCAGAACAGTGAGGGGTGCACGAGATCCAACACCTGGCCGCCGGATCCGGGATGCCAGTCCCGCTCCGCTTCGGGCACCTCTTCCAGGACCCGGACCGCCTCACGCAACCGGGACTTGAGCTGCTCGTCGACGAGGGTGTCCGACTGCCAGACCCCGTCGACCGCGGACACCTCGATGCCAGTGCGCGCGTCCCGCAACGCGGCGTAGTGCCCCAGCTCGGCGAGAACGTAGCGCACCTGCGCTTCGGTCAGGCCCTGCGCCACCGCTTCCTGCGTCCATCTGGCGACGATGTCGGCGTCGTTCATCTTGTCGAACCACACGGGCTTGGCGCGCAGGTGCGAGCTGCACTGCATCATCTGCAGCTCCCGCAGCGTCCGGGGCGTCGCGAACGCCGGGGAACGGGAGGTCTGGAAAGGCAGCGGGAAGGCGGACAGGCCGGTCACTTCTGGTGGTCCTCACGATCGGTGTGCGGTGCCCGGAAGAATAGCCCGGCCCACTGACACCACAGCCGCGGCCCCCGAGCTGGGACGACCATCGCGGTCGCCCCCGCCCGGGGCCGGACCGTGGGATGTCCGGCCCCCGGGACCGCGCGGGTCAGGCGTTGTCGCCGGTGAGGCCAGCGTGGACCTCGCAGGCGGCAGCCACCAGGCTCTCCAAGCACCCACGGGTCTCGGGCCAGCCTCGGCTTTTCAGGCCCCCGGCCGGGGTTGACCCACAGCCGTTCGGCGGGGATGGCCGCCAGGTGATGCGCAGCAGACCGGCTACCTGGATGGACTGCGCCGACTCGCCCCTGAATTCGAACATCGAACTGGGCGCGGTACGGGGGGACTCTGGGCTGCCGGCAGAGAAGCGAGCCCTACACACACGCCACGCCGACTACCCGCCGGTGGGGGCTGGGTTGCACTACGAGCTGCACGGGACACTCGCCGCCCCGCGGCACGCAACCGTGCTCGGCCGGCCGGTCGAGCAGTGGCTGACCACGTCCGCCGCCCCGGCGGGCTGGGCAAGCTGGGCGTGAAGAGGCCGCACGGGCGGGCAGGGTCCCGGTGAAGGCGGCCGCGCCCGCAGGGCGGCGGGTGGAAACGGGGGCGGGCGGCTACCAGCTCTGCCACGCCGGGGCAGGGTGGCGGAGTGCGCGCCGCTTGCGGGCTTCGAGCCCGAGGAACATGGCTCCCGAAGCGAGGGTCGCGAGGAACGACACCAACATGGCCAGCGGCAGCAGGACACTGGCGGTTTCCCCCAGACACAGCCACAGCGCCGCCGTCCCCACCGCCAGAGCCACCAGCAACGAAACCCTCGCCGCGAACGACAACTTGCCGCTCACCGCGACGAAGGCAAACCCGACGAGCAGACCCGGCACGACAGCCACTATCAGGCCCAGGAACAACAGCAACAAGAAGACGAACAAGGCGATGATCATGTCGTAACGACCTCCGGATCTCATGGCCAACTCGTGCCGAAAGCAGACGAATCCACGTCCCCCGGCCTGGCAGGCCCTCCCGGACGCCATGCTGTCAGATTTTCTGAACACGTTCAACACGGCTCGTGGACGGTGTCCACGAAGACGCGGATCCGGGCGGTCTCTACCCGACGGGAGGGGCGTCGCTGAAGGGGACCCAGATGCGATCTCTCGCCTCCGTGTCAGTACACGAGCTGCACGTCTATCACCCGATGACAGTAGGGACACCCCAGATCTCTCACCTTCATGACAGTGACCCCACACACCGAAACAGCCACCAACCAGCACCAACGCACAAACCCGCACCATCTCTCACACCACCGTCACGAAACCGAGAGATCCACCCGGGCGCGGCCACGGTGGTGTCGGCGGAGCGGGGCCGAATGCGGGCAGGGGCAGGCAGTCGGCATGCTGGGGGTCAGCGGGCGCTGCCGATGTTGCGGTCAGCGTCGGAGCCGCTCAGCATCAGGGTGGTTTCCTCGATGCGGTGGAAGCGGCCGTCGGGGGCGAGATCGGCGAAGACGTAGACCTCCATGCTGACGGTGGTGCCGTCGTTCTTGGTGATGTGACAGGTGTGCCGGTCGGCGTACTTGTTTCCGTCGTAGAGCTCGTCGTGGACCTCGACCTTGCCGCCGGCGACGATGCCGCGCAGGTGCCGGATGTGGTCGAGGAACTCGGCACGGTCGGCCCACAGGCCGTCCGTGCGCTGGCGGTACCCGGGGGTGAAATGGCGGTCGGCGGCCTTCTCCAGGGTGATGTCGTGGTTGAAGAGCAGGTCGTTGAGGGCGGCTTCGATACAGGTGCGGTTCATCGGGGCTTCCTTGAGATGTGAGGCGGTCCGGGAGACCGGGTCTGCATGACAGGGCAAATGCCGGTGCCGGCCGGGCTATCGGGCGACGGTGGCGAGGGTGGTGTCGAGCCAGTCGTAGATGCGGGCGAGGGCCAGGCGCATGGCGCCGGGGTGGCAGTGAGCGCCGGCGCCTTCCTCTGCGGTGAACAGCATCAGGGTCTTGGGGCAGGTCAGGTGCTCGTAGAGCTGCTTGGGCTGGCCCTTGAAGAACTCGTCCTCGGCGGCGTCGCACACGAGGGTGGGGCACTGGATCAGCTCGGCGATGCCGCCGCCGACGGTGTAGTCGAGGTAGGAGGCGCTGAAGGCCCGGGGAGTGTCGACGCCCATCACGTACATGCCGTGGTTGATCGCCCACCGCGCAGTGGCGTCCTGGGCCGTGATCTGCTCGAAGCGTGCGTCGAGTTCGGGGGCGCAATCCGCGCGCAGGAGCCGTTCGGCCTGGCCGCGGTCGCCGGGGATGTGGCGGGTGGATATCTGGCCGAGGTCGTAGACGCCGTCGACGGCGATCAGGGCAGCGAGGCGGTGCTCGAAGGCTGCTGCCCTGGGGGCGAGTACGCCGCCCATGCTGCTCCCGAGGAGCGCGATGCGGCTGCTGTCGACCTCGGGGAGGGTTTCGGCGAAATCGACGACCGGGGTGATGACGTTCTCCCAGTCCGGGCGGAAGACCAGGCCCTGGTGGTGGCGGGGGCCGGGCTGCCCTGGGCCGTCGAAGGTCAGGACGGTGTACCCGCGCTCCACGGCGGCCAGCGCGCCGCTGAAGTGGAGTTCCTCGGCGGTGCCGTCGAAACCGCTGTGCATGATCAGGGTAGGGCGGGGCGTGCCGGTGCCGTCGGCCCGGTAGAGGTAGCCGGGCAGGGTGGTGTCCTCGTAGGGGATGCGGACCGGTTCGATGCGGGGGGCGTAGAGCGCGGCCGCGGCCTGGAAGCAGGCCACGCTGCGGCCGTAGGTGTGGTCGTGGCGGGGATCGCACGGGTGGCCGTGCTGGAAGAACTCCGCCGACCGGTAGTAGTTCGAGGCGCGCAGGAATCCATCCCGGGCGCTGACGGTGTGGCCCGCGTCCAGGGCCCGCTGCGCCTCGGCGGCCACCCGGTCGGCGGTCGCCGTCCACTCCTCGTGCCAGCTGTCGTAGTCGCCTTCCTTGATACGCGCGCTGGTGGAGACGACCTCGCCGAAGTCGGCGCCCCCGTAGGCGATATGGCTCATCGAGCGCAGAGTCTCGTACCAGAACTGGGGGTTGTCGGGGAACAGCAGCGGCTTCATCACACCCTCCCTAAGCACAGATCTGTGCGTACGGCAGGACTGTAGACCCTGCCGGCGCCCATAAGCAAATGGATGTGCTTACGATGTGCGGGTGACTCCGAAACAACCGGCCGCGCGCCTCCGCAAGAGCCCCGAGCAGGTCCGCTCAGCCGTCCACCAGGCCGTCATCGACCTGCTGTCCGACCCCGAGGGCGCGGACCTCACCATCCCCGCGGTCGCGCAGCGCGCCGGGGTGAACCACACCAGCGTCTACCGGCGCTGGGGCAGCCGGGAGGCACTGCTGGCCGACGTGGTCGTCACCCGCCTCGAACGAGACTGGCCGCTGGCCGACACCGGAACCCTGCGCGGCGACCTGACAGCATGGGCCGAAGCCGGCGTCGCGAGCATCCGCACCCCCGAAGGGCGACTGCTCATCCGCGCCGTCGCCCTGTCCATGCCAGGCAGCGCCACAGCTCAGGAAGGGCGCGCGCAACAGTTCGAGCGCCGCATCGGCGCCATCGAGCGCATCCGCGACCGCGCCACCGCCCGCGGCGAGGTCCCCCCACCCCTCGACCAGATCCTCGACCAGCTCGTCGCGCCGCTCTACCTGCGGGCGATCTTCGGCATCGACCCGCCGGCCTCCGGCTACCCAGAACTCCTCGTGGACCGCCTCCTCGGCAGCACGATCACGCCGCAGCTGCGAGACCGAGAGGCGGCGCGAGACGGGCGCTCGTGACCAGGACGAACATAGGATTGCGATCATGATTCGTCCGGCGGAGTGGAGTTGACCAGCCGTGATGCCCCCGTACTGCGCGATCTGCAACGCGTCACTCAGGGACCACGGCTACGAGACTTTCACGCTCGTGTACTTCCGTGCGATAGCGCCACCTCTCGATCATGAGGGGCATCCCGAGAACGCCCTCTGGTTCTGCAAGGGTCACGTCCGGTACACCGAGGGCAAGACCCACATGAGCGCCATCCTGGCCATGGTCCACATACGCGCGGCGATCCGACGCAACGCCCAAAACCCCTGGCCACTCACCAGCATGCCCTGAGCCCCATGCCCTGAGCCCCATGCCTTCGCCCCGATTCGCGGGGCGCCGGCGCCGAACAGTTGTCAGGCGGAAGACGGCAGTCTCGCGCCGCCGCAGCCGTGAGGCCCGCAAGCTCGGCAGTAAGTTGGCCGCGCACTGGGCAGCGTCAGGTGCAACGCCGTGCGCGGCGGCCCCCGCCCTCCGGACTCAGGACCGAGCCCGGGCCATCAGTCACGAGCGCCCGGGAACCGTCCGACCTGCGCAATCGTCGGTTACGGATGTGACTGAAGCGACGCCCATGCTGCCTGCCGACCACCGCGAACTGATCTCCGACCTGTCCGGGATCGTCAGCGACTACCCCTATGCGGATCCCGAATCGACCCTCGCCCTCCTCGCCGACGACGCGGCGGAAGCGCTCGGCCGCGACGCCACCCCGGAGGGCCGCCGGGAGCGGACCGGGTACACGATCCTCCTGCATGCCACCTGCTGGTACGTCAGCGCACGCATCTTCAGCAAGTCCGTGTTCTCGTCGTACATACAGGCCCTGGACGGGTTCCGTGCGCAGTTGGACCGGGCCTCCTGCACCTGCCCGGCCGGCGCCCACCCCGCGGAACTGGACTCGGAGTACCAGGTCGAGGCGGGGGTGAGCATGCTGACCGAGGCCGGACGGGCCGCATTCGCCGAGGACTACGATCTCGACGAGGAAGAGCCGGCGGTGTTCGACTGCGAGGGGTTCCTCGCGGACCTCGCCGATGAGGCCCTGGACCGCTTGAACGAGGCGCACCAGGAGCTCTTCGGCGGCATCGACGTCTCCCATCTGGACGCACAGTTCGTCCGGGACGACGGCCGCCTCGACCTCGTCGCCATGCAGGAAGCGATCAGCCGTAGCTGGGAGGACAACACCGGCCCGGTCGCCCTGTGGTCCGCCCGCCGATGGCTCACCGGGCAGGCGCGGGACGAGGAGCGGATCGGCCTGTTCCTGTGCCTGTGGATGGGCATCGCCCAGACGTACGAGGGTCTGCCGCCCTCGTACGCGCGCGACCTGGCGGCCGCGCTCGCCACCATCGACCTGGACGTCTCCTGCGAACATCCGCAGCACCCCTGGTCCACCGCCGACTCCACCGTGCAGTCCCGGTACCGCGCGGTGGTCCACCTGTACGCGCCGGAGGACCACCCCGACACCCCCGTGCCCGCCGAGCTCTCGGCCCGCGAGCTGTGGGAGTGCCCGGTGCAGTACGCCCAGTTGGCGCGCAAGGCGCTGGAAGACCTCGAGGGATGGCGCACCATGCGCGGCGGCGACGACGAGGACTGGGAGGACTGAACGGTACGGGGCCGCTTCGGCGCTCGTCCTACTCCCTACTCCCTGTCCAGCAGGTACCCCTGGTGGCGTACACGTCCTCCGCCGGCCGGGAAGTGAACCGTTCCTCTTCCCACGGCTACTTCGTGGGAAGAGGTGTCATTTTCCGGAGGCTTGCCCACGGGGGCTGACCTGGGCAAAGGGACAGTCGACGCTTTGAGGGGTTCACACCTCCGGTCACACCTGGGGTCGTCCCCCGCTGAAAGCAATCGTCCAGCCAACGGCCCCACAACCGGCGCGGGTTGCGGGAGGCGCTGTGCCTTCGCACGCTGGTTGGCCAGGCTCTGCGGCGTTGGTTGGATGGTCAGATGACCGCCATCTCGACGCGAGTGTGTGCGGGTGATCCCCGATCAGCGGCGGCCGGTGGCCAGGATGACGAGGAACTGGCCGCCGCCCGCCTGGATGTCGGCGGTCACCGGCATTCCCGGTACCAGTCGGGAGAACCGGTCCACCAGCCAATCCGCGGCCTCCTGGGCGTCCTTCCTGGTCGGGCAACGGCCCACCATCTCGCGGCCACCCTTGCGCTCCAGCCTCTCGGCAACGGCGATCAGCGGCGCGGGTTCGACTACGTACAGGCGCTCCGGCCAGGCGATGACCACCTTGACCGCACCCTTGCGGGTGTTGCACCCGCGGTGCGCGAGCCGCTCGGCCACCTTGGCCTTCCGGTCGGCGGTCCGGCTGTCGACACTGGGCCCGCGCGGATCGTTCACCGACTCATCGGGGTCGACCGGTTCGTCACACACCCAGCACCGCCAGCCGTCGCGCTCGGCCACATCATCAAGAAGACTCATCCGAGCAAACTAGCCTGCCCGGCCGCCACCCGCGCACCAGGGGCCCCCGGCAAGGTCTCAACACCGGCGAACAGGGCTGCGACGCCTGGCCGACTAGCGTCCCGACCACCGGCGCGGTGCGGGCCAGGCCGGCTCCCCTGCGGCCGCAGGGGGAGAGATCGCCGTGGTGCAGTTCCAGTTCTGCGCGCTGCGACGGCCGTGGGCACACCCCCGTTCGAGGGTGGCTTGCCCACGATCACCAGGCTTGCCCGACTCGGCGACCAGAGAGCACAGCTGCCGGCCCCCTCCGCAATGCGCGGGGCACGGTCCGTCTTCGTTACGCCGACCAGGGGCCGGGCGCGCTCTGCCTCCGAGCGCCCCCGCCGCTCCCCCGGTTTCCGTGCCCCCGCCCGGCACCACCTCGTTGGTCCGGCTGGATGTTCTGAACGTGCTGGACGCGAAGACCGCCGGGAGACCGGCGCCGGGAGACGGGGGAACGGCATGCGCTACGGGCGCTGGAGGGTGACCTGGGGGCTCTGCGGGGCAGTCGCCCTGATACTGGCGGTGCTGTGGGGCGTGCAGGACGCCGAGGTCGTCTCGACGGCCGCATCCGTCCTCGCCACCGTCCTCAGCGTGTTCGGGGCGCTCTCGGTGTGGGCCTGGCGCCGCTCACCCGGCCGGGCGCGCTCCGACGGCGACCAGCTGACGCAGGCCCAGGACGCCCTGGCCCGGTTGGTCCAGGCGCAGTGGCGCGAGGAGGCGCGGCTGCGCGGCCTGTACACCCCGCTGCCTCTCCCCGTGACCTGGTCGGACTCTCCACGGGAGGACCTGCGGGGACACTCCCCGCTGATCGGCGGCCCGGTCTCCTGCCGGGTGGACCAGCCTGATGAACTGGCCGCGCTCCTGGGCCCGCCGCCCCGCCCCCGCCGGCTCGTCGTCCTCGGTCCGGCGGGGTCGGGCAAGACCACCTTCGCGGTCCTGCTGGCGCTTGCCCTGCTCGGCGCCCGCGGTCAGGACGATCCGGTGCCCGTGCTGCTCACCGCGGCCTCCTTCGACCCGGACCGGGAGAACGGCACCGTATGGCTGCGCCGCCGGATCGCCGCCGACTACCCAGCCCTCACCGACGCCGACGCCTACGGCCCGAGTGCCCTCGACGACCTCCTCGACGGCCGGCGGATCCTGCCGGTCGTCGACGGGCTGGACGAACTCCCCGAGGCGGCCCAACAGGCGGTTCTGAAAGCGCTGAAGGACGCCTTCGACCCCGACGCACCCCTGGTCCTGACCTGCCGGACCGAGGCCTTCGCCGCCGCCGTGGCCGGGGCGGGCCCGCTGACCGGCGCCGCGGTGATCGAGCCCGCCGCACTGCATGCCGCGGCCTCCCTCGAACAGCTGCGCCTCGCCACGGCGGCGGGACCGTCCCGGACCCGTTGGGACCGCGTGGCGGAAAACCTGCGGGACCGCCCCGACGGCGCCCTCGCGCAGGCCCTCACCAGCCCTCTGAGTGTGGCCCTCGCCCGGACCGTGTACGCCGAGGGCACCGGCGACCCCTCGGTGCTGCTGCCCCTCACCACCAAGGAGGCCGTCGAGGACCACCTCCTGGACGCCGTCGTGCCCGTCACATACGAACGCGCCCGGCGCCGGGACCCCGCACGCCGCTGGGGCCCCGAGGACGCCCACCGTCACCTCACCCGCCTCGCCTCCGGCATGGCGCGGCGGCGCACCTATGACCTCGCCTGGTGGCGGCTGTACGACGACACTCCCACGATCGCGCGCGCCTGGTCCCGCGCCACCGCCCTGGCCGCCGCCCTCGTCGTCCTCACCTTGCTGGGCTGCGCCGTCGCACGCTCCCTGCCAGGGGTTCCGCCGCCGGAGCCGGGCCTGGCCGAGTGGTACGTACGGTCCGCCGCCGTCGGCGTGTGGTGCGCGTGCCTGACCGCCGGGTGGATCCCCGCCCGCCCGGCCGGCCCCGCCCTCACCGCCTCTCTGGGCGGACTGGCCTTCGCCGTTCCCGGGATGACGGTCGACCCGGTCCCGGGAGTGGAGCGGGCCTGGTACGCGATCGGCTGCGTGTGCGTCCTCGGCTTCTCCTTCCTCCTCGTCCTGTACCCGTCCGGACACCCCTCACCGCCGCCCGTACCGAGCCGCGGCACGCTCACCCCGGCACACCGGTCGCGCCGCCTCGCGCGGGCCGCGCTCCTCGTCGTCGGCACGACGCTCCTCACCTCGGTCGCCCTCTGGGCCTATGGCCTCGTCGTGCACCCCACGGGCGCAGCTGGGCCCACCGCCCGGTCCGCCGTCCCGCTCTGGGCGTACGGCCTGGGTCTCGGCGCCCTCTTCGGCACCGGCCAGGCCATGCTGTACTTCACCCGCGGCACGACGACCGCACGAGACCGCCTGCACCCCGCCGCTACCGTCCGCGCCGACCGCCTCGTCACCCTCGTCGGCTGCTGCGCGGCACCCCTCCTCGTCACCATGCCCTGCGGTCTCCTCCTGGTGCTGCAGGGCAAAGCAGAGGCCGCTGAGTTCCTCGGCCTGCTGCTGAGCATGGGACCCACCGGTCTGGTGCTCGCCCTCGCCGCCCGCGCCTGGCCGTACTACACCGCCGCCCGCCTGCTGCTCGCCGCCCGCGGCCAACTCCCCTGGAGCCTCCAGGCCTTCCTCGACGACGCCCACCGCCTCGGCGTCCTGCGGCAGGTCGGCCCCGTCTACCAGTTCCGCCATGCCCGTCTCCAGCAGCGCCTCACCCACCGCGACATGGTCCCGACCCCCGCCCCGCCCCGGACAGCGACACGCGTTCCGGCCGGCCCGCCTTGCCGTGACCGCACCCGCACCCGCACCCGCACATCTCCGTCAGCTGATGGGCGGAGTGACGCCGGCGCCTCCTGGCACCTCCTCAGGTCGCTGTGCAGCTTCAGCTGGGCGGAAGAAGGAAGGCCGAATCGTGCGCGGCCTGCCGGACTGCCGCGTATACCGGCGCGAGGTCCAGCTCGGCGCCGAACGCCCTCGCGGCAACTGGTGATCCGCTTGACCCTTCCCGCGTGCACGCCTCTGACCAGGTACGCAGGACAGAGCAGGATGAGTAGGCGTACTCAGGTGGCGGGCCCCGGCCGCCACGAGGCTGACTGCAGGACGAACGGAACGGAACGGGGAACGTGATGGAACGGCGCTGGTCGAAGCCTGAGATGTGGGTGCCCGGCGGATACCTGGCCCTGGTGGTCGCGATGCTGGTCTGGGTCGAGGTGGGGGACATCGGGTTCGGCGGAATCTGGCCGATGCTGGCCACGGCGCCGGTCAGCCTCCTGCTTTTGGTCCCCTTCGGACCCGCGTCGGACGCCCTGCATTCGGCCCCGGTCGTGGAGCCCCACTACGGCTCGCAGCCGCCTACCCCCTGCCCCTGGAGTCCCCCTCGGAGTCGGCACCGCTCCCCGCCGACTGGACACCGGACACGTCCGTGGCCGCACAGCCCGAGATGTGGGCCGGACTCGGCTTCCACGCCGCGGTTCTGGCCGGTGCCCTGATCAACGCCGTAGCGCTCTGGGCACTCCTCCGTCACTGGGCGCGGCAGCGCAACAGCAAGGGCACGCAGGTCTAGGAGCTGTCCGGCCGATCTTGATAGACCGTCTGCAGTATCTGTTGCCGTACGATCTCGGCAGTTGAGGGGAGGGCATGGAAGACGTATTCGATCTGACTGGACGGCCACCGAGCGGCTGGATGCACGCCATCTTCGGCGGAGGGCCCTATGGCGAGGACGTCGGCCGCTGTATCCCCGGCCCGCCGGCGCCTGCGACCATCACGGTTCCGCTTCCAGACAGCGGCGAGTTCGTCTACCGGCTGGTCACGGTCGGCTCATGGTCCGATCCGAACGACCCCATCGCCCTCTACAACGACACCGGCCCGGTGCCACCGCCACCGCTGTCGGAACTGGAGAAGTCCTGGCTCAACCGCCGCGCCGGCCAGTAGCTTCAGCCGTCGAATGGTCATGACCGCAGCCAGATGTCCAGCGACGCTGCGATCACGGTGCCCAGGAAGACGTAGCCGCGCTTGCCGTAACGGGTCGCAACGGCCCGGGAGTTCTTGAGTCTGTTGATGGCCCGTTCGACGGTGTTGCGTTTCTTGTACCGCTCCTCGTCGAAGGCCGGTGGCCGTCCGCCTCGCGATCCCTTGCCCGGGCGGCCCGGCTGTCGGCCTTCTCCGGGATCGTGTGCCGGATGCCCCGGCGCCGCAGATAGTCGCGGCAGGGGCCGTTGCTGTAGGCCTTGTCCGCCGCGACGCTGTCGGGCTTCTTGCGGGGCCTGCCCGGGCCGAGGCGCGGAACGCGGATCTTGTTCAGCACCGGCACGAACTGGGTGCAGTCTGCCCGCTGTCCTGCGGTGATGAGCAGGGACAGCGGGCGGCAGCACCCGTCCGCACTCAGGTGGATCTTGCTGGTGAAGCCGCCACGCAAACGGCCCAGGCCCTCACCTCCCGCACCACCTCCGCCAGGTGGCCGACCAGGCTCTGCCACGGCGTTTCGTTCTGACGTTCTGGCGCTTCGTCCCCCTTTGAGGCGGCTGACGCGGGCGGCGGGTCGGTTCGGGCGCCGGCCGCATGCTGATGTGCGCGCACGATGGTGGAGTCCACCGCTACGTCCCAGTCGATCTCACCCGCTGCATCGGCTGCGGCCTGAACCTGCTGAAGAAGACGTTCCCAGGTGCCGTTCGCCGACCACTGCCGATGGCGCTCGTAGACCGTCTTCCGTGGTCCGAACCGATCTGGCAGGTCCCGCCATTGGATGCCAGTCCGTACCCGGTGCAGGATCCCGTCGATCACCTGCCGGTGATCGCGCCACCGGCCGCACCGACCATTACTCACCGGCAGGAACGGCCGCAGCCGTTCCCACTCCGCATGCGACAGATCAACACGCTCAACCCGCCCCATGCCCAGAACAACGAGCCGAGCAACCGACGGTTCCATGATCGACCGGACAGCTCCTAGTCGAGCCAGAGCATGTTCAGGGGTTACGCCCGAGCGTTGCCACGGGAGGCCCTGAGGGACTGGCATGCGGCGATCAATGCCATGCCACCCTCAGCGTCCTGACACCCCGCAGCGGCAGTGAGTTGGAGGATGGGGCTGGCCTCCCGCCCGGCGCGCAGGGCCGGTGTTGTTTCACGTAGTCCCGGCAGCCCGCTCCGCTCGGCCCCGATGCGAGCCATGTGGAGAGCTGCAAGCCTCACCGGCCTCGCTCCCTCAGTCGGGGCACGCCACAGGACGCCGCGCCGTCCCGGGTCTGCCGCTCCACCGCGTCCTCGATGCCGTGTCCGCCCGCCGGGCGGGCGCTGCCTCACGGTGCGCGGCCATCGCGCGGCGGTAGCCGTCCGGCGCCGGCCGCCGTACCGGCTCAGCGGGCGCCCGGGCGGGACTACCGGGGCGGCGGCATCGGCCTGTGCGGGCACGGCACCGGGAGGCAGAATCCGCAGGGAGCCGCCGGCGGCCGGGAGCTCCCGGGCCCGCTCGATCGGGCCGTGCGGCCGATGAGCTTTCCCGGGCCCGGCCGGACGGGCGGATCAGCGCAGCCCGGCGAAGAGATCGTTCTCGGGTACGGCCGCGCCGGTGGCGTCCTTGACACGTACGAAGGTCTCCATGCCCATCAACTCGCCGAACCTCTCCTTGCCCATCTTGAGGAAGAAGATGTTCTCGCCCTGACTGGCGTGCGCGGCCAGCGCGTCGAACTTCTGACCGCTGAACGCAGTGGTGTCCACCCACGTGGTGATCTCATCGTCGGGGAGGCCGATCTCGGCCATCGCGGCGGCCTCGGCAGGATCCGGCTCCGGCATTTCCTCATGAAACTCGCGCATGATCTCCCCGAACCGCTGCATCCCCGAGCGCGGCATCGTCGTCCAGTACACCTTCGGTGTCAGCGCGGTCATCTCCAGCGCCGCCATCGTGATGCGGTGGGCCTGGATATGGTCGGGGTGGCCGTAGAAGCCGTTCTCGTCGTAGGTGACGACCACATCGGGTCGGTAGTGCAGCATGAGTTCCGCGAGTCGGGCGGCGCCTTCCTCCACGGGGGTCTGCCAGAAGGATCCGGGGGCGTCGTTGCTCGGCCAGCCCATCATCCCGGAGTCGGCATAGTCCAGCATCTCCAGATCGCTGACCTTCAGGACGTCACAGCTCGCCTCGAGTTCTTGACGGCGCATCAAGGCGACGGCCGCCGGATCGTGCCCGGGATCGCCTGGCTTGACACCCCCGGTCCGTCACCGCAACCGCCGTCAGTACACGTCACGAGAACCGTGCGGATGCCCTCCGCCGCGTACCGCGCGAGGACCCCTCCGGTTCCGGTCGCCTCGTCGTCGGGGTGAGCGTGCACTGCCATGAGCGTCAAAGGGCGGTCAGTCATGAAAAATCCTCCTGCAGAAATACTTCTTGGTCCGAGTGCGCGGCGGGCGTACCGCGATCTTGGGGGCCTGGATCCTGGTGGCGCGGACGACCTTGTGGCCTCCGTGTTCCCCGCCGTGCGGCGCCGGCCCCTCGTCGATGCAACCGCGCCGACCGGCCCGGCTGTTCCCACCGCGGCTGCTTGATGTAGCGCGGGCACCAGGTACTCATGCACGGGGACCACCCCGCGTCGGCCGGGAGCACGACGAGTTCGACCCTCACGTGGAGAAGAACAACTTCTCTGTCCTGCCCATCGCAGGCGACCAGACCGGTGCCGATCGATCACGTACCGCTCCACCCCGTACGCCGTGCCCTCGTCCCCGTCACACGTTCGACCTCAGCCCTGCCCGCGCAGCGGACCCGGACCCGCCACATACCGCCGCGGCCAAGCCGGATCAGCTCCTCGGCACGGCCGCTCCCCCACACCGCCACATCGCCCGTGACTGACTCGTAGTCGATCTCCCCCTGCTCCTCCCACTCGCCGTCCTCGGCATCAGGCGGGCTATCCCAGACACGGGCTGTCACCCCGGCGGTGTGGGGGCCGTGCCGAGGGCTGGGCGGCGGTTTGTTAGGTGGTGGGGAGGAGACCGGCGACGAGGACGGCGAATTCCTCGGGGTCGAGGATGCGGATGCCCAGTTCTTCGGCCTTGGTGCGCTTGGAGCCGGCCTTCTCGCCCGCCACCACGAGGGTGGTGCGCTTGGACACCGACGACGATGCCTTTCCGCCGGCCCGCTCGATCAGCTCGTTCATCTCGTTGCGGGACAACACCGCAAGGGGGCCGCTCATGGAGCCGGTTACCACGACGGCCTGTCCGGCCAGCGGGCCACCCGCCGATTCCTCGCCGTCGTTCGCGTCGGTCGCGGGCTTCTGCGGCTCGGTGACCTGCATGCCGACCTGCTGCGCCTGGAGTTTGTCGAGGAGCGGGGCGAGTTCGAGGAGTTCCGCCGCAATGACGCGGGCCTTCTCGGTGCCGATGCCGTCGACCCCGGCCAGCGTGTCCGCGTCGGCGGCCCGGATCGCGGCCATCGAGCCGAAGTGCGCGGCGATCCGGCGGGACATCGTGCGCCCGGTCCCACGGACACCGAGGGCGCAGAACACGCGGCTCAATGCAGCCCCGCGGGCGGTCTCGATCGCGGCCAGGAGGTTGGCGGCGCTGGTCTCACCCATCCGCTCCAGACCGACGAGCTGCTCGCGGGTCAGCGTGAACAGGTCGGCGACGTCCTTGACCAGACCGGCCTCCACCAGCTGGATCGCGCGCGTGCCGCCGAGACCTTCGATATCGAGCTGGTCCCGGCCAGCCGCGTAGATCACCGAGGCCACGGCCTGACAGCTCCGGCCGCGCACGCACCGCCACCGCTGCTCGGAGGTGTCGATCGCGTCGCCACAGCGGGGGCACGCCTCGGGGAAGACGATCTGGCTCTCGGCGCCGGTGCGCTGGTCGACCAGCGGTGCCTCGACCCGGGGGATCACGTCGCCGGCTCGGTACACGAACACCTGGTCGCCGATCATGAGCCCGCGACGGGTGATGTCAGACGGATTGTGAAGCGTGGCGTAGGTGACCGTCACCCCGTCGATGACCACGGGCTCCAGAACAGCGCGCGGGGCGATGATCCCGGTCCGGCCGACGTTCCACTCCACCGCCAGCAGGCGCGTCACCTTGTGTTCGGCCGCCAGTTTCCGGGCAACCGCCCACCTCGGGGCGCGCGAGCCGTTGCCGGCCTGCCGCTGGTCCTCGGCCGTGTCGGCCTTGACGACGACACCGTCGATCCCGAACGGCAGGTCTCCGCGCAGGCCGGCGATCACGTCGATACGTTCCTGCACCTGCTCCACGGTCTCGCATCGCATCGGGGCGGCGGCCGTGCTGGCGGCCGTGTTCGCGCCGAGCGCGGCCAGGTTCTCCAGCAGAGCGACGTGGCCGAGGTCGTCCAGGCCGATCGCGCTGTAGGCGAAGAAGGTCAACTCGATCCGGTAGGGGCGGTCCTTGGCCCGCAGGGTGCCGGCCGCTCCGCTGCGCGGGTGCGCGAAGGGCGTGGCCGCGTGGGCGAGCCGGATCCGGTTGGCCTCCTCGAACTGCGCGGTCGTCAGCAGCACCTCGCCGCGCAACTCGACCTCGATCGGCTCGGTGAGAACCGGCGGCAGACCGAGGACGGCGTCGGCGGCGTGCGTGATGTCCTCGCCGGCCAAGCCGTCGCCGCGGGTGAGGACCTGAACGAGCCGACCGCCCCGGTACCGGGCGGCCACCGCGAGACCGTCGAGCTTCGGCTCCACACACCACCCGGCCACAGGGTGCCCGAGACGCCGTTCCAGCCCTGCGGCCCACTCGGCGAGCTCGTCCGCGTCGAAGACGTTGTCGAGGGAGAGCATCGGCACCGAGTGCGGCACATCACCCTGCACAGCCCCGCCCGCCACCTTCCCGGTCGGCGACTCGGCAAGCACCTCGTCCGGGTGGGCCTCCTCGTAGGCCGCGATGGCTCGCAGCAGCCCGTCGTACTCGTCGTCACCGAGCGGGGTGGTCCCGTCGCCGTAGTACGCGGCCGACGCCGCCACGGCGGTGGCCACGGCCTCCACGTAGGCGGCAGGAGAGAGCAGGGCACTGTTTTCGGTCATGCGGGTCATCATCCTGCCCCGCACTGACAACCTCGCCGACCGACCCCGCCTTGCCGCGGCACGCAACCGAGCCGCCCTGCGGCACAGGGCGGGGAACGGCAACGGTCTGCTGATCAGCACCGCCCTCGAAATCGACCGCCCGGACCGAAACCGGCTCTCGACGGGAAACACAGACGCACACCGTGACCTGCGGAGATGCCCCTCGTTCCGACATGTGGCCCGATTCCTACCGGATGGCCTCAAGGGGCTATTGTCCTCCGGTCACGGACGGCAATCGACTCGTCTGTTCAACCCAGGGGAACCGACATGACTGATCTGAACTCGCTGCGGGCAAGCCTTGCGTCAGGTGAGCACGAGTTCGCCGACACCTTGGCCTTCATCACCGCACATTACGAATACCAGCCGCAGGCGTTCCGCAACGGGGAACTGGAAAATGCCACAGGTGAGAACGAGGGTTCCTGCAAGACGCTGGGACTGGCCCTGCTGGAAGGGCTGAGCGGCCAGGAGGCGCTGCTTGCATTCGGTGAGCACTATCGCAGTGTGCTGGCGACACCGAACGACACTGATCACGGCAACATCCGCAACCTCATGGCCCATGGCCTGGCAGGGGTGCGCTTCGCCGGGCAACCGCTGGCCCGCAAGAGCTGAACAGCGAACTCCGGACGAGCACCAAAAGTCACCTCCACCACCCCGTCCGGAAAGCCTCGCCTCGTGCCGCAGTCGACGGCAGCACTGCCTACAGCGGCAGCGCGGATTCGGGCCGGGGCCTGCCGAAGCCAGGCTATGCGCGCCCAGACGATTCCCCAGGTTCGCCCTGGTCAGCCAATCCGCTGGCTGTCCGTCAAGACTGCCAGCTGGATGGGCCGTCCTCGTCGGTGAGGAAATAGACGTGGCGCAGTTCGGCGGGCGCCAGGGGGCCGAGATCGAGAAGGACGGAGTCGACTCGGACCTGTTGCCAGAACTCCGCTTCGGTCGACGCGGTCCCGAGGACCATCCACGGCGCGCCGTACTTCGTCCTCGCTACCCATACCCCGAGCCCGCGACGACCCGAGCCGAAGAGGTCCTCCCCGACCGGTTCCTCCTGCATCTCAGCGACCAGGCTCGACGTGTGCTGGTGTGGACACTCGGGCTGCAAGCGCCACTGCTCCCACCAGGTGCAAAGACGTTCCGTCGCCGAGTCGGCGACATCGTCGGCGGCATCCAACGCCCCTTGATCAGCGTTCGAGGCAGCCGGCCGGACAACACGCACCAGCAGCTCGTGCCCGCAAGGCTGGTAACTGAAAAGTCTGAAGATCTTGACCGGGACGCCCACGGAACCATTGTGCCGTTCACACGACAGCGACTCTTCTTCCCCCATCTCGTCGCCCCTCGACCTGCCCACCGGCGGCCGAGCGGCTATCCCTGCATGCGCCGTGAGCAGGTGCCGACGCCGAGCTGCACCCACGCGCCAGGGGGACATCCCCGCACATACGGGGATGAACCCTGCCGCTGCTACCTGGCCGCAGCCGTCGCCCCCTTGGCTAGATGCTGGGGGATGTCGATGGGAAATAGCGGCACCTGGGAGCGTGGGGCCGGTCGGCCAGGTGGGTCAGAGCCAGACTCCCTCCCCCAGTCGGGGGAGGGAGTCGGTACGAGCGGAGGAGGTGGCCCGGCCGCTGCTCACCGCAGGATGAACCCATGCCCCGATCCCACAAGAAGCAACTGGCCGCAGCCCTCGCCAGCCTCGGCGCCCTCGCCTACACCGTCAGCAAGGTGGACCTGGCGAGGGCGGGCGAGCTGGGCATGCCGGGCTTCCCCGCGCCGGCTGAGGCCTACGCCGCCGTTGCCAACGTCGAGACCGCCCAACTGGCCAACGCAGCCCTCGGCCTGCTGATGGCCGTCGTTGCGCTGCTCCTCGTCCGCCTGCCGGGGACCCCGCTGGTCCGCTGGCCGGCGCTCGTCGTCTCCTGGGCGGGCATCGCGATGGTGGGAGCGGGCGTTCTCGGCTTCGGCGCCCGCGCGGCGGGCCTGGCACCAGGTCTGGGTGCCACCCCTCCCCACATGCCCACCGCGCTCGCGGCATTGCTTGTCGGAGCCTTGTGGGTGACGGCCTGGACCATCGCCACGGTCTCCGCTACGCGCAGCAGCCGCAGGCGGTGCGCCGCCAGCGCCAATCTGTGAGGTGCAGAGTCACCAGCCGGCGCGACGGGTTGGCAGCGGACCATCAACTGCGGAACCACAACGCCACCGTTGACCCGAAACGCACCATATCGCCCTCCTGCCTGTGGTTTCCCACTGCTGTGCCCAGCAGTGGCTGAAGGGTCGTGCGGTGCGAGAACCCCTGCCGCGAATCACGGCGGATCGCCGCGTCCGACCCGCTGACAAAGCCACTCAGTGGCCGGCCTCTCGGCCTGGGTGCGGGCCGAAACGTACGGGACGGCGGGCCCGCTCGTCGTCCTCACACACCGGATGCGGTTACGGGACGCGCCTGGTGAGCGTATCGCTTCCTGAGCGCGCGGCCTCGGTCGACCATCTCGGTGACGGAGTCCGTGAGGTGACGCAGCTGCTCAGCGGTGTAGCCCAGAGCCTCCACGTCGGTGCGGGACTTCTGCAGGCCCGCACCGCCGCCAGGCCGAGGCCCGTCTGCGGCTCGTCGTCCAGGCGGTCGGCGTCGGGGTTGGCGTCCGGGAACGGCACGAGGTGCTGCTCGGGCATCGCGGCCTGCTGGTGCGCGGTGACGTCGTACATGGCGCGGGCGGTGCGCAGTTGGGCGGCCTGCATGGTGGTGGCGATTACCGCGCGGTCGTAGCGCAGCGGGACGCTTGGGATGTCCCACTTCCCCGCCTCCAGCGGCAGCTGGAGCGTGTCGGGGTCGCCGGGGCTGGCCGGGGGCGGCTGGTCTGGGTCGGGTGCGGCCGTGGGCTGCCGACGTCGGGTGGGCTGCGGGTCGGTCAGGGCCAGGCGGGCGGTGTAGAGGCGGTAGTCCGACGTGAGGCCGCGCACCTCCGGCACGCGCTGGGGGCTACGTGCTTCCTGGAGGAGGCTTCGTGCCGACCTTCGAGACGTTCCCCCGCTTCACCGCCGACCTCCACCACCTCACCCCCGCCCAGCGCCGGCGCTTCCGCCGCGTCGTCCTGGAAGCCTTCGTCCCCGACCTCCGCACCGGCCGGCCCTTCCGGCGCGGCTTGCGTGAAGCGCGCAAGTTCGCAGATTCCCGGACGGTCCTGAGATGGAACCCGACGCGGATCGCTGTGTAGACCTACATTCCGTGCGGGTTCACAGGTTGCCCGAACCGTTGGCTTCCGGGCTTCGGCAGGAAGAGCTGTTCTCCGGGCGACTGAGACTCCTGCCGGGCTCACGGAACATCGGTGTCCAACGGTCGTTACTGAGGTTGTAGGCGTGGGGTCGTCGGTGTGAGGCCGGTCGCAGTGAGGCATCCGTCGATGGTGTCGCTGCGGTATTGGATCTGGCGGAGGCCGTGTCGTAGTCGGCGGATGAGGTGGTCGGGGTCGGCGAAGGCGGTGTTGGCCTGGGTGGTCCGGCGAAGGACCGACCAGATGCCTTCCACAGGGTTGAGGTCTGGTGCATAGGGCGGCAGGTAGTAGGCCGTGACCCAGTCGTGCGCGTCGATGAAGTCCCGCATGCGGCGGTCCTTGTGGACGTTCAGGTTGTCCCAGACGAGGACGATCGGGCCGCCGAGCTGCTGGTGGGCGGCTGGGAGGAGGTCGCAGTACTCGGTCCAGGCGAAACTCTTACGGCCGCCGCTCTTGTGTTCGGTATGTCGTTTGGGCCGGTGGATCAGGCGGGTGCGTTCGCCGGGTTTGTAGCAGCACAGGGCTGCGATGGAGAAGCGGCGCTGGGAACGGCCGCGGACGCGTATGACCGGAGTGGTTCCGCGTCGGTTCCAGGTGCGGGAGGTCGGCGGCGTCATCGAGAATCCGGCTTCGTCTTCGAATACGATCCAGGCCCCGAGAGCCGCCGCCGTGCTTCCACGTGCGGCCACACGTCCTTCACCCAGCCGGCCACGACATTCTCGTCACGCTCGACCGCCCGACGGGCAGGAACCTGGTGACTCCAGCCGTGCCGCCGCAGCATCTGGGAGATCCCCGACAGCGTCATGGACTTGTGGAACCGGCGGCCGATCAGGGTCTTGATCCTGGCCAGCGTCCATCGCTGATCCGGCCAGCCATGCGCGACCGGCCCCTTGGCCAACTCCTCCTCCAGCACGGCGAACAGCACATCGCTCAGCTTCGGACGGGACGCCGGGCCACGGGAACGGACGGCATCCGAACCGGCCTCCCGCCAGGCCCGACGCCACCGCTGAACAGACCGGACGCTGCCCCGTAACTCCTTCGCGATCTCCGTACTGCCCCGCCCGTCGGCGAACATGCCGACCGCTTCCATCCGGACCCGCTCACGGAACGCTTGCCTCTCCGCGGTCAGACCCCCACCCTGCGGATACCTCATACCTCCGGCATACCGCTACGACCACAAACCGTCAGCCCCTGCGACAAGACGACTTCAAGGTCAGTAACAGCACCCCGATGAACCCGTGCTGGCATTACGCCCTCAAGGTCGTCTGCCTGCGCTCGTCGTGGGACCCATACGCCCTGATCATCAAGCAAGCAGACTTCCCACACAGATCCCAGACGTCAACCAAACCCGGAACTCTGCCCTGGGCGCTGGAGCCAAGGACCCCACAGACGGATCCACCGTCCGCTGCGAGTGGGCCAGCGGTGCAACCGAACAGATCGCCGCACAAAGAGTCAACTGGCGCTGCTTCAAAGGCGACACCGACAATCCCGACACCTACATGGGCGACGCCGCCGGTGAGGTTTCGAAGTCCAAAACGGCTCCGTGGAGCGTGCTCTACAACCCCAACAACTCCTTTGGCCTGCCAGCGTCCGTAGTCTGGGCAGCAGGTCCTGGGACGCGCCGGCTGACGGGAAGGCCGCCGCAATCGCCGCCAGGGCCATGACGCTTCGACGGATGCCCGAGAGTGTTCCTCACCAGCAGGATTCGCATGGGGATGCGTCTGGGGCCAGCATTCGGCCTCGTGCCGGTCGGTCACGGTCGCGATGGAGAACAGCAAGGACACCAGCGACATCCGCTCGAGCGGAGGAACACGGTCGACGGCCGCGAGCACCGCGAGAAGTGGCACGCCCTCATACGTGTGCTCGATCATCGGCCGGGGCGGCGGCGCGCAGCGAGGCCTCAACCTGGCGGTTGCTGGTCATGGTCGCGGTGACGGTGGTCATGGTGAGGAGGAGGCCGGCAGCGGCGTACAGCGGGGTGCGTACGTCGTAGGTGGTGGCCAGCCAGCCGCCGAGGAAGGCGCCGAACGGGGCGGCGCACATGGCGAGCATGCGGGAGGTGGAGGCGACCCGGCCCATCAGGTGGGCGGGGACGATCGCCTGTCGGAGGGAGGGACCGAGCACCATCGTGGCGCCCATGCCCGCTCCGCAGACGGCGAGCGCGAGGCCGGCGAGGTACGGGCTCGGGGCGACGGCAAGGCCCAGGATGGCGAGTCCCTCGACTGCGGCCGTGCAGGTAAGCGCGGTGCCGGTGCCGAGTCGTCGGCCGAGGAAGGAGGCGATGCCCGCGCCGAGCAGACCGCCGGTGGCCTCCGCCGTGAGGAGCAGGCCGAAGCCGAAGGTGTCGATGCCGAGACGATCGTGCGCGAAGAGGGCGAGTACGGTCTCCACGGCGAGGAAGGCGACGTTCCCGACCGCCGGACGCAGCGCGAGCCCGAGCAGCAGCCGATCCCGGAAGACGTACGAGGCGCCGGCCCGCGCCTGCCGCAGCAGCGACTCGCGGGCCTGTGGTACGGGCCGGGGTGCGGCGGGCAGTGACCGTACGAGCAGTGCGGAGAGCGCGAAGGACACCGCGTCGGCGAGCAGGGGAACCGCCCGCCCGAGCGTGAGCAGGGCACTGCCCGCGGGCGGCCCCGCGAAGCCGGACGCGGCGGTCTGGGTGCCGCGCAGGCGGGAGTTGGCGCGCTCCAGGAGCGCGGGGTCGCGGCCGAGCAGATCCGGCAGATAGGCCGTGGCGGCCGTGTCGAAGAAGAGTCCGCCGAGGCCGAGCAGGAAGGCGACGGCCGCGAGCAGTGGAATGCTCAGCACGTCGAGCGCGGCCGCTGCCGCCGGTATCGCGAGCAGCACCGCACGCGCCGCGTCCGTGACCCACATCGTGCGCCGACGGTCCCAGCGGTCCACCAGCGCACCACCGAGCACCCCGAACAGCACCCACGGCAGTGTCCCGGCGGCCGTGACGACGGCGAGCGCCATCGGGTCCCGCGTCAGCGTCAACGCGAGCAGCGGCAGCGCGGCGTGCGTCACCCCGTCACCGAGCGAGGACACCGTCTGCGCAGTCCACAGCCGTCCGAACCCGGTCGGCAACTTCCGGACGTCTGAAGTCACTTGGCGTCCCCTTCGGCCTGCTCGCGCGGTGCCGGGTGGAACAGTGCGAAGACGAGTGACGCGTCCGGCAGCGACGGATCGGACAGCTCCCGGTACTCGTCCGCCAGTGCCTGCAGCCTCGCACCCAGCTCCGCGAACTGCTCCCCGGTGAGCCGCAGATGCGCCATCCGTACGTGCCGCTCGCCATCCACCGGCGCTGCTTCCAGGTCCGCCACCGCATGCCGCATCAGCACATCCGGGCCTCCCTCGCCCGGATCCGGCAGCACGATCGCCCGCGCGGCCATTGCGTAGTACCGCTCGGTGACCCCCCGGACCTTCCGCGTTCGTACCACCTTCACCAGGCCGGCCCGCTCCAGCAGCCGTACGTGGTAGCTGGAACTCCCCTTCGCCAGGCCCACTCGCTCGGCGATCTGCGTAATCGTCGCGGGCTCGAAGCGGAGCACGGCCATGATCCGGTGACGCGTGAGATTGGAAACGGCTCGTAGCTGCTCGTCAGTGGTGACGTGGAACGTCTCGGGAAGATCATCGGTAGGCATGCATCCAATGGTCAACACTTCTTGACCATTAGGCAAGGGGTTTTGTTCGGACTTCCGGAATCGGCTGTCCAGCACGTGAGGCCTTCGCGCCTGCACCCTCCTTCTCGACCTGCTCAACCCGCACCCGGGCGCCTTCGCTCCACCAGTCGCGGAAGCTCATCTGCACCGCCCGAGCCGTTGACTCGTCAAGAAACTGGTTCTGCACTGCCTGACGGTCATCCCGTACGGCCCCTCCCCCAACTCCTCCAGCGCTTCGGCGTCGGCTTCCACACCCAGCCGGACAGGCGATCCACCCCTTCCTCATCGTCCGCCAGGAGCAGCAGGGGGTTGTCGACCCGGAGGCCCTTGACACACGACAGGGCGGGCCGCCACCGGGTGGTGGCGGCCCGCGCCGAGATGGGTCTGAGAGCTGGTTTCAGCCAACAGCAGCAAGCCGCCGTCGTCGGATCCGCTGGAGAAGAAAGCGGAGCGTTCGCAGCGGGAGCGGTCCAAGGAGCGCAGGCCCGGCGGGCAGAAGGGCCGAGTGGGCCGGGCGCTGGAGTGGAGATGGCGGCCGAGCCCGACCGGATCGAGCGGATCGACCCCGTGGAGTGCGCCGGCTGCTGCCACAACTCGCTGGCGGAACGAGGTCGATGCAGGCTTCCGTGCCGTGCAGGTCTTCGACATCCCGCTGATTGAACAGCAGGTCACCGAGTTGCACCTGGCGCGGCGGCGGTGTGCGTGAGGGACGGTCACCGCCGCCGCGCCGGCTCCGGCGGGGGTACACTGCCCGACCTGCTACGGGCCGAACCTACGGGCGTTCGCCACCCTGCTGGCCGCCGACGGCAGATCAGCACCGAGCGCACCGCGAAACTGATCGAGGGTCTGCTCAACATCCCCTTCTCCACCGGGTTCGTCGACCGCTGCCTGACCCGCCTGAACAAGCCCCTGGCCGACTTCGAGGCACACCTCAAGCAGGCCCTGCGCCGCGCGGCGGTGATCGGCACCGACGAGACCTCGATCAGCCTTTCGGGGGCACCCGGCTTCCGCGACCCGATGGTCATGATCAGAGACCGGCCCGCCGAAGCCGCCGACCGCGCGATCCCTGGTCACTGGGAGGGCGACCTGATCAGCCTGGCGGTAGGCCCTGTCCGCAGCGATACTGTCCGGCTTCTTGCGGGGCCTGCCCTGCCCAGCCCGGGCGGGGGGACACGGATCTTCTCCAGCACCGGTTCGGACTGGGTGCAGTCTGCTCGCTGTCCCGGCGTGCCAATCAGGGACAGCGGGCGGCAGCGGCCGTCCGCGCTCAGGTGGAGCTTGGTGGTGAACCAGCCTTGGACGCTGACCGCCCGTAGCGGCCGTGGCCGAGGAGGACACAGCGCCCCGGTACCCGTCAGCCGACGAACGTCTCGCGGTAGACACTGGGCGGCACTCCGACGTGTGCCTTGAACAGCGTCCGGAAGTTGGCCGGGGTGCCCAGGCCGCAGTGGCGTGCGACGGCTTCGACCGTGAGGTCGCCGGATTCGAGGAGTTCGCGTGCGCGGGCGAGCCGGGCGTCGAGCAGCCAGCGCATGGGCGGCAGTCCGGTGTCGGTGTGGAAGCGGCGGATCAGGGTTCGGCGGGACATGCCGGCCTGGAGCGCCAGCTGGTCGACGGTGAGCGGCTGGTGCAGGTTGCGCAGGGCCCAGTCGTAGAGTGCAGGGCTGTCGGAGGGCTCGGGTCGCACCGGCAGGTCGATGAACGGGGCCTGGCCGCCGGTGCGGTGCGGGGCGGCCACCAGCAGGCGGGCCTGCTGGTTCGCCAGGCGGGGGCCGTGGTCGCGGCGGATGAGGTGGAGGCACAGGTCCAGGCCGGAGGAGACTCCGCCTGATGTGAGCACCTGGCCCTCGTCGATGTACAGATCCTCGGGCACGACCGTCACCCGCGGGTACCGCCTGGCCAGCGCCTGCGCGTACAGCCAGTGCGTGGTTGCCCGGCGGCCGTCGAGCAGACCGGCGGCGGCGAGGGCGAACGCGCCGGTACAGATGGACGCCATGCGGGCGCCGCGGGCTGCCGCCCCCGCCAGTGCGGCGGTCATCTCAGCGCCGGGCAGGTCCGGCTCCAGCCCGTCCGGCTCCAGGTAGCCCGGGACGATCACGGTGTCGGCGGATGCCAGGGCGTCCAGACCGTGCGCTACGGACAGCGCAGGGCCGCCGTACATAGGGACGGGGCCGGGCCGCTCCGCGCAGACCGTGAGCGTGTACGGGCCGTCCCGCCAGCTCCCGAAGACCTGCATCGGGATCCCGATGTCCAGCGCGAGGACGTTTTCCGGGGCCACCACGACAACGTGGTGTGCCCCGCCTGCTGCCCGATTCGTCATGGCATGATTCTATCGATTCATGGCACGAGTGCCACTCACGGCTGGGTCCGCTACGCGCCTACGGTCGCCTCATGGACACTGAAGCCAGCCTCCTGCCCGCGCTCCCGGACACTCCCGTCGCCCGTGCCGCAGTCGAGCTCGTCCGGTCGTGTGAGAGCGAGCCGGTCGCCAACCACAGCATCCGCAGCTACGTCTTCGCCGCGCTGCTGGCCGAACACGAAGGGCTCAAGCCCGGCATCGACTTCGACGCCGAACTCCTCTTCCACGCCTGCGTCCTGCACGACCTCGGGGCCTCGCCGTCGGCCCCGGGCCAGGCGCGATTCGAGGTCGAAGGCGCCGACCTGGCAGCCCGGTTCCTCACCGAGCACGGCTACGGCGCGGACAAGACCGACCCGGTGTGGGAGGCGATCGCCCTGCACACCTCGGACGGCATCGCGGAGCGCCGTGGCGTGCTGTCCTACCTCACCCGCCGGGGCATCGGAGTCGACATCGGCTTCGGAACCGAGTTCGTCACCGACGCCCAGGGCGAGGCGCTCCACGGCCGCTACCCGCGGCTGGACATGGCCACCGTGCTGGTCGACGACGTCGTGCGGCAGGCCGCCCGCTCCCCGCATGCCGGCGCCCGCTACACCGTCCCCGGCGAATTCCTCCGCGAGCGCGGCGAACCCGGCGCCGTCACCGCCCTCGAACTCGCCGCGCGGGCCTCCCGCTGGGGCTCCTGACGCCGACACCGCGCCGCAGGGCTGAGCCTCGGCACCGGGCACTCCCAACGGGCGGCCGTGCACCAGATCCGCGCGCTCACATCCTCGCGTGGTGTCGGGGCGTCCGGCTGGCCGGTGACCTGGGTACGGTTTCACGGGAGCAGGCCGTCGACGCCGTCCATGGCCGAATATGGAGGTCAGCGGTGAGGAGTCGACACGAACCGATGCGGTCGCGCCGCGCAGACGTCGGCGCGGCCCGGGCTGCGGCAATCCACATGATCGTGCTCCCCGGCGGCGGGTACGCGGAGCACGCGGCACACGAAGCGGAGCCGATCGCCGGCTGGCTCGGTGGGCTCGGCATCTCGGCGAGCGTGTTCCGGTACCCGCTCCATGCGCGCCATCCCGAGCCCCTGCTGGCGCTGCGGGCCGAGATCCGGCGCCGCCGCTAACAGGGCGCCGAGCGCATCGGTCTGATCGGGTTCTCCGCAGGAGGACACCTGGCCGGGCACGCCGCGCTCGCACCGACCGCCGACCTGCGTGAGTCGGTCCAGTTCGCCGTACTCGGGTACGCGATCACGTCGATGGAGACCGAGACCTACCGGCCCTCGCGGATCATCCTGCTCGGCGAGGACGCCTCACCGGACCTGCGGCGTGAGACATCGCTGGACAAGCTCGTGACCGCCCAGTCACCACCGTTCTTCCTGTGGCACACCGCCGAGGACATCTACGTCCCTCCGGAGCACACCTACCGCCTCGCCGCGGCCTTGGCCGTGCACGAGGTCCCGCACACAGTCCATGTCTTCGCGCACGGCCCCCACAGTCTCGGGCTCGCCCAAGGGGCCGGCGACGCGATGGCCTGGACCACGTTCGCAGCCTCCTGGATCGCCGAACAGATCGACGCTCCCGCCAGAGGCACCGCGAACTCGCGCCGCTGACGACAGGGGCAAACGCCATGAGCATCAACCTGGACACGGCCCAGACCATGACCGAGAGGGCCCGCGCCCACGCGACGGCGGCGGACACCTGCTGACGTTCGCCCGAATGGAGAGATCATGACCAGCGCAGCGCTGACCGGGAGCGCCCTGCGGACGCGAACCGTCGACGGCCTGGCGATCCGCCACGTGGACACCGGCGAACAGCCGGGGCCGACGCTCCTCATGACGAGCCCGTGGCCGGAGAGCCTCCTCGCGTTCCGCCGCATCTGGCCGCGCCTGGCGCCACTGGGCCGGCTGGTGGCCGTCGACCTGCCCTGATTCGGCCACTCGGAGGGGCGCACCGAGCTCTTCGCCCCCTCGGCGATGGGCGAGTTCCTGTACGCCCTGATCGGCGAATGGGGCCTGGGCACCCCGCACGTGCTGGGCCCGGACGTCGGCACCGGCGCGGCGCTGTTCCTGGCCGCCCGCAACCCGGAGTCGGTGGCATCGGTCATTGTCGGCAGCGGTGGGGCGGCGTATCCGCTCGACGTGTCCGGGGCGCTCGCGGACATCATCGCGGCACCGGACCTCGGCCTCCTCCAAGACTTCGACGCCCGTGCGTCGGTCGGCGCGGCGGTGGAAGCGGGGGCGCCAAAGGCCGAGGAGCCCGAAGTGTGGGAGGACTACGTGTCCGCCTACGAGGACGGACGCTTCGCCGAGTCGGCTCGTTACGTCCGCGCGTACCCCGCGGAACTCCCCGTCCTCGGAGACCTGTTGCCGTCGATCACAACGCCGGTGCTGGTGATGAACGCCGAGCACGACGAACTGGTACCGCCGTCCAACGGCGTCTAATGCACGACCGGCTCCCGAACAGCCGCCTCGTCTCCTTCGACTCCGGTCACTTCCCCTGCGGCTGCCATGACGGCGTTCGCGATCGGCCCCGCCGCGACGGCGACCGCGCCGGTGTCCACGCATCCTGATCCACTACGACCTCGCCGCCGACGAGCAGCCCGAGATCATCGCCGCTGAACCGGGCGGCGCTTTCGACGTGGTGCCGGCCCGGGCTGTCAAGGTCGAGCAGATCACACCGGCAGGCGGTCGGCACCTGCCGGCATCCCTTCCCGTCCCCGCCGACGGCGGCGCGCACACCCCAGCACCCGGCTACGCCGTCGCGACAGGTGGTCCGGGTTGAGGTTCGTCAGGACGACATGATGAAGCGCAGGGCTAGGCCGGGGGCCGTTGTCCAGTAGGTGACGCGGGCACCGTCGTCGAACGCCACCCGGCCGGGGAGGTCGAGGTTGTTGGGCTCGCTCACTTTGCTGCCGAGGTCGGGGCCCTGGAGGCTGAGGGGGATGGTGTTCGTGTCGTACGTATCCATGCCGCCGCCGTTGGCGAGCAGGGCTGCGTACGCCTTCTCACCCGGAGCGAGGGTGGCGGGCGCATCCTCGCTGTCCTTGATCACGGCGAAGGCTTCCCTGGCATAGGCGAACTTCAGGTAGGGGTAGTGGTAGACGTTGCACCTCTTGTTCCCGGTGTTGGTGACGGTGAGGAGGAGGTGCCTGACGCTCTTGCCCTCCTCGTCCTCGTTCGTGGCGGAGAACGCGAGGTCGCCTTCCGCACACGCGACAACGGCGGTGGGCGCAGTGGGGGACGGCGCAGTGGGAGACGGCGCAGTCGGGGACGGCACAGTGGGGGAGGCGACGGGCGGGGCCGGGCGCCGATGGGACTCCGGGCCGCCGAGGGCCATGGTCAGGCCGAACACGAGGGCTGCGGCCACTACGGCGGTGCCGCCCGCGACGGCCGTGTGTCGGCGGCGCCGACGGGAGGCGGCCCGGCGGCGTACTTCCGCCCCCGTCGTGGGGGCGGGCCTGCCAGCGCTGTCGGCCAGCTCGCGCAGGGCGGAGGAGAGGTCATCAGCCACGGTCATCCTCCTTCTTCTCGCTACTCCCGCCCGCCACGCCGACCTCGTTCGCCGGCAGCAGCTTGGCGAGGGCTGCACGGCCGCGGGAAAGGCGGGCCTTGACCGTACCGGTCGGGGCACCGGTCTCGGAGGCTACCTGCTCCACGCTGAGGTCACACAGGTGGTGCAGCACGATCGCCAGGCGCTGGGGCTCCGGAAGCTGTCGCAGCGCCGCGACAAGGGCGACGTGCTCGGGGTCGGGGCCGGGGGCGTGACCGGGCAGCGGGGTGTGGCGTATCAGCTCCAGCCACCGCCGCGCCCGCCGCCAGTGGCTGACCGCGAGACGCATCGCGACGGTGCGGATCCAGGCTTCCGGGGCCTCGGTGGCAAGGAAGTCACCACGCCGGTCCCAGGCACGTATGAAGGCCTCTTGGACAACGTCCTGGGCCTGGCCGTGGTCACCGGTGAAGGAGTACACCTGGCCGACGACCCGCGGGAACGCCGACGCGTAGAACGCGTCGAACTCGTCCTCCGTCATGCCGCCCCCATCGGTCCAAAACTTTTTCGTTCCGCATGCAACCCCGTGACTTCTGGCATGCGTACAGGTCGTGTAAATCGAAGCACACCACAAGGGGGCTCCGTTGACCAGGGGAAACAAGGTAACCAGCAAGGCGGCGGTCGTGGCCGCTCTGGGTGCGCTGCTGCTGGCGGGCACGGCATGCGAGTCGAGCGGGGCCGATGGATCGGACGACTTCAAGCCCTCGGACCGGCCGAGCGCGACGCGCTCGCCGAAGGCGGGTGAGACGGCTTCGGCGAAGCCGGGCGGCGGTTCGGCAAACACCGGTGGCGAGGCGAGTAGCAGCAACAGCGCCGCCGTTGTCGCGTGTGCGGAAGGCGACCTCGCGTTCTCCGCCACGAACGAGGACGAGGAGGGCAAGAGCGTCAGGCACCTCCTCCTCACCGTCACCAACACCGGGAACAAGAGGTGCAACGTCTACCACTACCCCTACCTGAAGTTCGCCTATGCCAGGGAAGCCTTTGCCGTGATCAAGGACAGCGAGGATGCGCCCGCCACCCTCGCTCCGGGTGAGAAGGCGTACGCAGCCCTGCTCGCCAACGGCGGCGGCATGGATACGTACGACACGAACACCATCCCCCTCAGCCTCCAGGGCCCCGACCTCGGCAGCAAAGTGAGCGAGCCGATCAACCTCGACCTGCCCGGCCGGGTGGCGTTCGACGACGGTGCCCGCGTCACCTACTGGACAACGGCCCCCGGCCTTGCCCTGCGCTTCATCATGTCGTCCTGACGAACCTCAACCCGGACCACCGTGCTTCCGTGAAGGCTCCGCCTGCCGCACACTCCGAGTCCCTGTCCACGCCAGAGCAGCGGTTCCCCGTCAAGTTCATCTGTTCAGTCAGGTCACTCCTCTGGGCGCGCTGCCGCGGCAGAGTGCCGCGGGGCCTATGGGGGTAGCTCGATTGGGATGCGACGGGATCCACTCAACAGAATCGAACGAATGAGTGAATCGCGATCGGATGCCTTACGATCGCACGTGTCGCAGTCAGGTCGGCAACCGGTCGAGCGTGATCATTGCGGTGCGGCTGCTAGCCACATTAGGGTCGTTGTGACGATCTTGGTCTGGTGAGAGCCTCTCCGTTCTAGCCTGCTGGCGAGCGCTGGTGCTTGATTTCCGTGTCCTTGCACCGGCTACCTCGGTTAGGGCTATGTTGCCGAACGCCCCAGGCGGGCTTCTGGGGAGCTGCTAGTAGGCCGGGACCGGATCTGCCGGAGGGTGGTTCCATGCTTCTGGCGCGCGAGTCAGAGCCCCTAGGGGGCACGGTTTCGGGTGAGGGCAGGTTGAGTCATGGCGGTTGCGTCTCGAGGACCGGTCGATGTGCTCTCGAAGTCAGTCCCGTCGGGAACGCTGATTCCGCACGAGTCGAGGTTGCAGGCCGTGAACGTGTTTGGCGCACAGGCCGTCGTCGCCTACCGACGCGACGCTGTCGAGTGTGAGAGGCGTGCTGCTGAAGGTACGCCGCCGCTGACCCGGCCAGACGTGCTGGATCTCCTCATGGGGCTGCCTGTGGGTGAGGCCGTGCCGGTCAATACCTTGAGTTCACCCGAGCGGCGTGCGCTCAAGGCGGCGCCAAAGGGTGTGGTCGTTCAAAGCGGCGGAACCGTGACCAGGAGGGTTGTCCAGCCTCTGCGTGTTGATCTTGCCATCGTGCCCGGCAGAGGCTGGGAATCGGCAATGGAGAAGGCGGAGCTCTTCACCCCGTTCTGCGCGCGTGCGGTCCTTGTTGAGCGCCCTTTGCGCCGCAAGGATGACGCGATACTGCAGGCGGACTTCTACGGCATCGGCCTCTTGGCTCTGATCGGCAACGAGCTGGACGTCCTGGTTCCTCCGCGGCCTTTCGTGAAGCGCCGCCACACCGTGGCTGGCTGGAAATTCCTCGAAGACCTGTACGCCCAGCTGGCTTAGTGAGGCGCGGCGCCTCCGTGGCACGCCTCTAACATGTGGTCGGAGAGACCGCGCTAAGAAGCAGGCAGCGTCGCCCAAGCCGCCAGGGGCGGCGGCGGCTGGAAGCCCCTCTTCACTGAGAGCCCGATTCGCTGGTTCTCGAGCGGGTAGCGGTTGATGGCAGCGGCACACTTCTCCTGCCACCACGACTTCCGCTTGGGCCCCGATTCATAGCCAGCCAACTCGCCTACCCACGTGCTCCAGGTGAGGATGTTGTGGTCCTCGGCTTCGACGCGTGTCTCGCTGTCGGTCTTGAAGAAGCGGTCGAGTCCACGCCCGTTGCAGACCTCGCAGAGGCAGGTCGCCGGCTCGGCGTTTGCGTAGCGGTTCGCGAGCGATTCGGCACCCTTGAAGCACATGAGCTCCGGCATCAAAACGCTCGGGTACACCGGGCCGTTCGGCTTGCTGACCTTCGCTCGCTCGCCGGGCGCCACGCTGTGTCGCACAGAGCTTGAGACACCGATACCAGCACAGAGGGCGCCGTGGGCCATCGCGTCGAGGGCCGCCAAGTCCGTCCGCAGCAGCATCATGTCCTCGACCTCGGAGATGACGCGGCGGAGGTTCGCAGGGATGACCTTGGCGTGCTGCAGCGGATCGAACTGGCCGACCAATACCAGGGCTTTGGGCTGGTTGATGCGCTGGCAAGCGGCGATGAGCTGGCCGACGCGTTCGTTGCCGAGCCAGGTGACATCGACGGGCAGGGTCACGACGGTGTCAACGCGCTCGATGCCTTGCGCTGCGCGGATCACCGCTTTCAGCGGCTTGGAGGCTCCGGGTGCGATGTAACCCGTAGGCGTCAGGGCGGCGCTAGCCCCTGCGGCCTTCTGGAGGCCGAGCGCGTCGTCGAGGGTCGTGAAGATCAGGTCGTGAGGCAGGAGGAACGGCTCGTCCTCGGTCGCCGTATAGGTTGTGTACGGGGCGCTGTCGATCAGCATGGTGCCGGTGAAGCCAGCCTCGGTGCGGAGCTTGAACGCGCGGGTTCCGGCGTTGTCTCCAGTCATCACTACGCCACCGAGGTCGGTGTCGATTGCCTCGCGCTGGCGCGGAATGAAGCGTGATTGCTCGTGCAGCAACACACGCCCCGCCAGGATCGGGGTGGCAGGGATGCTGGCATCGAGTACCCGCAGAGCAGGCGGGCGCTGTCCGAAGGGTGCGGGGTTGCTCAAGAGGTCACCTCACAGGTGGGCCGGAGTCACAACGGCCCCGGACGAAGAGGAAGCGCACAAGTAGATCTCGTGGAACTCCTCGTGACCCAGGCCAGCCAGATGGGCCGCATTGGTCAGGTCGAGGTGGTGCTGTTGCTCAAGCCGGGTTACGACCCGAGCGATGTGGCGCGGGGTCTCGCGCTGAACGGTGACGGGCTCGACGGTTCGGTAGCCGAGCGCCGACATCTCGACCATGAGGTTGCGGTACTGCCACTCGCTGACGACCCCGAGGAGAGCGCTCGCCTGATGAGCGCTGCCATCGAGACGCCCCACCTGGTCTTGAGCTCCATGAGTCGCTGCAAGTCAACGCCCGGCTTGAGCTCGGGGAAGATCGCGTCGTGAGGCATGAGGAACTCGGCCGCGAAGCGGTCGGCCTGCTGTTCCTGAAGGCGCCCTTCCCCGGGTTCGGTGTGCATCACGACATGCCCTAGCTCGTGCGCCAGGCTGAAGCGGAAGCGGTCACCTGGCGCGGTCGAGTTGAGTAGGAAAAGCGGTGGGCTACCGGCCTGCCACTGGCTGACGGCGTCCAGATCCGCTGTTCCCAAGTCCCGGATGACCACCGACGCGCCGGCGCCCTCTATCACCGACACGAGGTCGTCGATGGGCCCGCGGCCGATGCCCCACTCTTCACGCAGTGCGGCAGCCGCATCCTCGGGGGTATCCAGGTCGTCGATGTCGATATGCCGGAAGCGGTGGTTGCCGAGGTCGGTCAGCGGCGCTGTGAGTGACTCGACTTGCAGGCGGGTCAACATCAGTGTCGCGTGGATGCGGCGGAGGCTCGTGGCCCCCATCGAGGCGCGCTTCCGGTGGTGGACCAAGCCAACGCCTACGCCGTGAGTGTCAGTGGTGCGGCATAGCATTTCAGGTGTGTATCCGAGAGCTTCTGCGTACAGGGCGAGGCGATCGTCCTTCACCTGTAGGCGGCCGGCTTCGGCTCGGCTCACATAGCCCTGGGAGACCCGGCTGGCACCGTCAAGCCGCGACATCGCGACTGCGAGGTCTGCTTGCGTCATCCCTCGGGATTCGCGAGCCAGCGCAAGCATGGCGGGTACGGCTACCAGGTCCTCGTGAGCTTCCATCGGCTACCCTCCCATCCTCAGGCTGTTCGCCAAGTATACACACGATCATTCCTCGCTCTAGTGCTCCAAAATATTCCGAACTCAATCCGACGTGTGAGTGCCTGACGCGGCGCCAGAGTGATGGCGGCTCGTCTCGACAGCGCAGGAGGTTGTGTTGCCGACCGGCCGACGGGTGCTGTGCACCCACTGGGGCAGGGTCTGCTCCGGCTGCCCTCCTGCGGCCCGTGGCGCCCAGGCGGATGGGAGATCTACAAGCTCCTCATGCGCAAGCCGTGCGAACTGCTATGAATGGGCCGCGGTGAAGCGGGAGTCTGATCTCCCGACAAGAGTCATGGGGCGGAGGGGCGGCGTGGCATTCAAGCGAGGGCAGACGGACTCGGTTGGTGTTCCGAGCGATCCGGAGCAGTTGTACCGGCTGCTGGCACGGGGGAACCGTGGGCCGGCGTCTGTCTGGGGGCACCAGTCGAAGGTCATGGAGTACTGGCACAAGGAGTTCCGCGACAAAAGTGACGTCGCACTTGAGCTACCGACCGGTGCGGGCAAGACCCTAGTCGGCGGTCTGATCGCCGAGTATCTGCGACGGGCGGACGGGCGACGAGTCGCATACCTGTGCCCCACGCGGCAGCTCGCTGTGCAGACGGCCCGGAAGCTGGACGACTACGGTATCCCGCCGTCGCTTCTCATCGGCCAGTCGAAGGACTGGGACCAAGTCGACCTCACGCGCTTTCAGGCCGGGGGCTCGATCGCCGTCAGTACGTACAGCCACGTCTTCAACGCGCGGCCGAGGATCGATGCAGCCGATGTCCTGATCCTTGACGATGCCCATGCGGCCGAGGGCTACGTCGCCAAGCCCTGGAGCCTGCGGATCCGCCGACGCTCCCACGAGAGTGCGTACAAGGATGTGCTCGCCGCCCTGAGCTCCGCCCTGGACCCCCTCCTGCTACCGCACCTGCGGTCCGAGAATCCCGGGGACCAGTACCGCACGGGGATCTACCTCGCCTCTCCCGCGGCCGTTGCTGCCCAGGCCAACCACGTGGAGTCGGTCATCCGAGACGCTGTTGCTCACCGCAAGGTCAGCGACGACGCCATGTACGCCTGGAAGTTTCTCGAGACCCACGTGGCCGACTGCATGACGTACGTGTCGTACCGCGAGATCCTCATCCGCCCACTCATCGCCCCTACCTTCCAGCACGAGGCATTCAACAGTCCGCAGCAGCGCATCTACATGAGCGCCACATTGGGGGCCGGCGGAGAGCTCGAGCGCGCATTCGGGCGGCCTAGGATCCATCGCATTCCTGTGCCCGCAGGGTGGGACAAGGAAGGCACCGGGCGGAGGTTCTTCGTCTTCCCGGAGATCGCCCAGGACCTGGCCTCGGATCCGAAGGCAGTCGCGCCGTTCGTTCGGCGAGTCATCGAGCAGGCGGGACGTGCAGTCGTACTGACCCCCGAGACCCGAGTGGCCGACAAGTTCCGCGAGCACTACCTGCCGGAGAACTATCGCACCTTCACCGCACAGCAGGTCGAGGACGATCTCGCTGCCTTCACCTCACAGCCTGCAGCCGCACTGGTTCTGACGAACCGCTACGACGGAGTAGACCTCCCGGACGACGACTGCCGACTGGTGGTGTTCACTGGTCTGCCGGCCAAGGGGGACCTTCAGGAGCGCTTCCTCCAAGAGACCCTCGGCGCCGACGAAGTGCTCCGCGAACGCATCCGTGCGCGCATCCAGCAGGGTGCTGGCCGGGCGACACGCAACCTTCGCGATCACGCTACCGTTCTGGTTCTCGGCCGCAGCCTGACGTCCTATCTGGCCCGCAGGGACATTCAGGCATCGATGCACCCCGAAATCCACGCTGAGCTGGAAGTCGGAGTCGATGCATCACTCGGCCAGTCCTCGGACGACGTGTGGGGCAACCTGGCGATCTTCAACGACCAGGGCCCTGACTGGCAGGGAGTCGAGGAGGACATCGTCCGAAATCGGGAAACCTATGACCGGCAGGACGGGCCTGGTGCCGCAGCGCTCCAGAAAGCCGTCCGTAGCGAGGTCGCGGCTGCCAACGCGCTCTGGTCCAAGGACCACCAGTTCGCACTCGCCTCGATCAAGAGCGTGACCGACCAACTGCGCAATGCTCAAACGCCGAAGCGGTACAGCTCGCTGTGGAGCTACCTTGGTTTCTGCGTGGCCCATCGTCTGGCCGAGGCCACCGGAGAGACGCAGTTCCAGCAAGCCGCAGCCAGCTATTTCAGCGAAGCGCGACGGAACAGCCTTGGCACAACGTGGTTTGATCGCGTTGCCCCAGTCGCCGCCCCTCTCGGCCGCGGTGGAAGAGCTCGATCCGACGGACGAAGCAGCCATGAACACCATCCTGGCTGCGAAGGACCTGTGGAGCCCTGAAGCCTTCCAAGCGGCACTTTCGACCAGGGCGGGACTCCAGCAGACGGATCCCGACCCGTACGAGGACGGCCTGGTCCACCTCGGACGCCTTGCTGGCGCCAGTAAGAGCTATGGAGATCCTCGGGACGGCAGCGCCGCCAAGCCGGATGCCGTGTGGGTCTTTTACAGTGCCCGGTGGATCATCTGGGAAGCGAAGAACCAAGCAACGGAAACCGGCGAGATCGGTGCCGACCAGGCTCGGCAAGCTGGCGGCCACCGACGAACCACGGAGAAGGCGGAAGGCGCTGTGGCACCAGGAGACTCCATCTGTGTCCTGGCGTCCCCCAAGAAGAAGGTGAACGACGGCGCGTACAACGTTGCCGAAGAGAACCTCTACTGGGTACGGCCGCCTCAAGTTCTCGCACTGTTCGACACGCTCACGCGTGCCTGGCAGGACGCACGGGCTCGTGGCCTAGAAACGATGAGCCTTACCGAACTAGCGGCGGTGTTCCGGGAGCACCAGGCGCTGCCCTCCCAGTGGCTTCCCACCCTTCGACAACATCCTCTCTGGCGTACGCCGGAAGAGTAGTCACAGCGCGTTCCGCGAGTTGGTCGATGTCCAATGCCGCATCGGGCATCGAACACGGCAGGGGTGCCGACTCGTACAGCACTGAGCGACAGGCGCGACAGTCGTCAGGGTCTCCCGACCATCACGGCCATTACAGCGTGGCAATCGGGAGCTCTGGCACATGGCGGGGCGGGGTTGGTGCCGGCGATGCCGTTCACCACTCCCGCAGCAGCCAGGACGGATCGAAGTCGGAATGGTCCCGGTAGGCCATCGCGAGCGCTCTGACCGCGTCGCGCAGGACTGTCCTTGCGTTGCTGTCGGCGGCCTCATATAGGTCCACCACCAGACGACGGGACTCGAGATTGCCCCAGATGTGCGGCGGGTCCCAAGTGGCCAGGTGCGTGGCGATGTCCCGTTGGGCGTGGACCACGGGCTCGTCATGATCGTCGATGACGGTACCGCTGCGGGGCGGGTGATGCCGCCACGAGGTTCCGTCGCCGCTGGTGCCCTGCTCGTCCTCGTCGAGACGGGCATGTACGAATGCCACCAGCGACTCACGTCGACGCCGCTCCGGGTTGCGGGACTCAAGAATCGGGCCCGGCTGAAGCAGGTCGGGAGCCTCAGCGGGGCAGTAGGTTAGCCAGCCGGTCCGGCCCCGCCGCAATGTGCCCGCCCCCGGCAACAAGAGACGCCGGCAGTGAGCGCAGTAGTCCTCGTACTTGTTCGTCGCCATCGTCGACATTGTGCCGGGTTGCTGGAAGGCACGGCAGGCCAGGCCAGGAGAGCGGATCGCCGACTTCGAGGAATGCGCCAAGCGCGAGGCCCCCGTGGGCCATCCGAGGCGCCAGGGCAGCCGCCACCGATTCGTCAACGATGGTGGTCGGTGCCGACCATCGGTCGCATGCCTCAGCCCAGACGCATCGCAGGGCTGTTTGCTTCCGTCAGTCCCGTCAGCCCCTGCCACTCCTGCTCCCCATGTTCACCGATCGGATCGCGGGAAAGTACCCCTCTCAGGAACCCCAGAGGGCATTTTTCCCTTATCTTGCATTTTCGGACCCTCCAGCCCCGCGGCGGGGTGCACCACTGGCCCGTGGCCGAGGGTTCTGCCTGGTCACGGGCCTACGCTGGCCTGCGGGTCTCAGGGACGATCGAGGGGCTGGGCGATCCAGACGGCTTCCCGCCGCTGATCGGCTTTGAGAGTGACGCGAGCTGCCTGCGCAGTTCCTCATACTCGAAGGCGATCTCCGGCCCGACGATCTTGGCGGTGGACGCTCAGGCGACGATCTCCGGCAGCGTCTCCATCGTGGCGGCCGCGCTCTTCGCGGCGTTGAAGTGATCAGTGGGCTCGTTGCCTCATGGACTCAGCCGGCGCCCCTCCGGGGCGTCTGACGTGGCGGGGCGGCAGGATGCCTCAGATCCTTTACTCAGCCTTGACTAAGTCGAGTGGAGGGCCGACGATTTTAACCGCCCGCACCGAATCGCGATATCCGTTTCACTAGATTCCCAAGGGCCCACTATCGTGGGGAGTCGGACTCGTTCAGGATCTCGCGGATCCTCAACTGGGGGTGGAACCGTGCGACTTCGACACTTGTCCCTGTCTAACTTTCGCGGCGTTAGGGAGTTCTCTGTCTCAGATATCGACTCCCTCCCATTCGTCGTATTGACGGGCCAGAACTCGACAGGTAAGTCCTCGATCCTGGAAGCGCTGGCGTTCCTTATGCACGCCGCCCGCCTAGGCCCAGAGCCCATCGGCGGCAACGGCCCCGAGGCGCGGATCGAGGCATCTTTTACCCTGAGCGACCGAGAGCTCGAAGCGGTCGACCTCGCCTGCCGGGAGAAGATGGGGCGTCCGGCAAAAACTGGGAGCGCGTTCACTCGCGAGGTCACTCTTCGCTGGGGTGAGCGGCCGAAATTCGCTGGGTCAGCCGAGCTGAAGACCATGCTTTCCCCCGAGTTTAAGGCAATGCACGAATTTGCCGATATAACTTTCGTCGAGCCCGGCAAGATATTCAATCTGAGAAACAACCCGACCATCGGCCTTGGAATTCCTTTCGATCCGCTTGCAACCGTAAGCGCTCATGCCGGGTTCAATGACCCCACCGCGGATACCGAGGGATATCTCGCCTCGCTCGACTACCAGTCCATGCTGGCCAAAAGGGAAGGTCGAGAGGGCGAGGACGGGTTTGCCGAGATTTCATCAAAATTCCAGGAGATTACCGGCCAAATTGTCCTGCGCCCTTCATCGAGCATGGCGGCCGGATCCAGCCACATTTCTGTCGCCCTTCCTAGCGGACACCGTCACGGGTTGAGCGGGCTCTCCAGCGGTCACCGGGCAGCCCTGGGGCTGCTCTGCCTGGGTCACCGCATGAAGAGGACGGGCGGGATGATCCTGCTCGACGAACCCGAGCTTCACCTTCACCCCTCGGGGCAAGTTGCCGCGATCAACGCCCTTCGAGACCCGACGTCCGCCGCTCAGGTCATGATCGTTACGCACTCTCCCCATATCGTCGCAACCCTGCCCCCTCGCTCCCTCATTGAGGTGCGCCCCAGTTCGGTCGAGGGGAATCAGGCTCATCGCCCCACGGGCCCTTACGGGACTGTCACAGCTGTCGGCCGGACTGCGGCAGACGAAATGCTGAAAGAGTTTCAACTCGTAGTCGAGGGTGACTATGACGAGGATGACCTCTTCTTGCTGTTCCCTAACGAAATGAGTCGCGCCAAACTCGTAAAGGCTGGCAGCTCCAGCGAGGTTATGGGGTATCACCGGTCGCTGGCGGCGAGCGCAAACCGGCTGCCGTGGCTCTGCCTCCGTGATCGCGACCTGATGACGGCAGACGAGATGCATCGCCTAACCTCGGATTATCCAAATCTCCATATTTGGCCGCGTCGGGCGCTGGAAAGCATGCTCCTGCACCCCCTCTAATTTCCACTATCTTTCTGTCGGTTGGCCAACAGGTGACGGAGAGGGAAGTGGGAGCGCTGCTTCGGGAGGTTGCAGCGCCTCTCATGCAGGAGGTCTCCAAGACTTTGACACACTTGGAGATCAATCGGGCCCACCCTCAGCCCCGGCCCGGTGATTTCAACTCAACGCCGGAGTTCTATTTGGCGTCGGCCCGTGTCGATGAAGATCGCGCGAAGGCTTGGGATTCCATCCTTGCCGCGCAGCAGGTTCTGATTCGAGACCGCTGGGAAGACGATTTCTTGGACCTCGTTGATCCTAAGAAGCTGCTCGGGGCTCTTCAGGCCAAGACGCGGATCTTCAATAAGGCGCCAGTTCTCAGGAAGGCGCTGCTGACGCAGGCCGGCCGGGATGACCTAGTGCGTCCTCCTGGCCTGGAGGAGTTCCGCCTCAAGATGGCCCAGCTCTGTGCCATCACTGGCGAGCCGGGAACAAGGCGGAGCTGACGCCATCAGGACCCATGCGGAAGGGGCCTGCCCCGTCGGGGTCGGCCCCTTCCGCATGGGTCGGTCGGTCAGGCGCAGCCGAGGGTGCGGGTGAATCCACCGCACCCGCACCGAACTCGGCATTGCGGCCTGAGATGTCGGCGTACGACCTAAGCTCTCCAGTCGCGTACGGAAAAACGTCTACAGCTATGTCGCGGGCAGCAGCACGGCCGAGATCTTGGTTGAGATCGTCAGGTCGGCCGTAGAAACTCGCACGATGAGTCGGAGAACGCGCCGCCAGCCCGGCGCCGACTCGGGGCAGGACCAGGCTCCTGACGGCGCCGACTCGCTCGCCGGTCTGCCGGACCCCCGCCAGGCTCGGATAGCCGTCTGGCGGGGCTTCCGCTGTACGGATGTTCCCAAGCTACCCACGCTGTCGGGAGCGTGTGGCAGGGTGCGCCCATGGAAACGCCAGAGCAGTCACACTCTCTCGTCCTAACGCCTGAGCAGCTGCACAATCTGACCAGCACCCTTGATCAGATCCGGCCCGCGCTGGTGGCGTTGGCCAGTGTGCCGACGATGAACGAGAGCCTCATCGCCGTGTCCCGCACCGTCGGCGCCGCCGTGGCCCAGATGCAGGCCGACATCGAGCCCATCCGGGCTATGACCCAGCAGGTGGCGGTACCCCTGGTCCAGCTTTCAGAGATGCGCCGGAACGTCACCTCCATGGGCCTCGCGGCCGCCTCCGCGCTGGCCCTGATGGAGGCCGAGGTCGCACCCGCTCGGACCATGATGCAGAGGACCCTGACCGCCCTTGCGCCAGCACTGTCGACTTTGGCAGACATGAACAGCGTCCGGACCGCCCTGCAACAGGCCACCGAGACGGTCGCGTTCTCCCAGCAGGAGTGGTTCATGGACGGGGTCCAGACCCTATACGCGAGCGATCTACTGGACCGGCTGGACGACGATGCCCGCGTCGAGCCGGCCGCCGTCCCATCAGCCGAGGAGACCGCTGAGCTCGACGAGGTGGCCCAGGCCTTCCAATGTGCCGACTTCCTGACCCCAGCCCAGGCGAAGCGCCTGTACATCGCCTACCTGTGCTGCCTCGTTCTCACTCTGTGGGCCCTAGCCGCGGTCTCGGCCGAGGGACCGGCCCAGGACACCCTGGGGTCCGCCGCCGACATCTCAGGGGTCGTCGCGGTCGTCGCGCCGGTCGCTGTATGGCTCTGGAACCGACGCAGCCCCAGAAGCAGCACGACGGACGAGACGCAATCCTCCTGATCTCTCGGTCCGCGACGATGCCGTCGGCTGTCCTAGCCGGGCGAGCTGTCAGACCCACCCTTGTCCGACCTGGCGCCTGCCCGTAGCCTCCGGCAGCTCCACCGCGCGGCGCACGAAATCGACCACCGCCTCCGGATACTCCTCCGGCCTCGGGAACCGGCCCATCCGCTGGGGATTCTTCCTTGTCACGGGCCTGCGTTGGCCTGCGGGGCTGAGGGGCGGCCGAGAGGCTGGGTGATCCAGCCAGCCCCCGCCACTGGTCGGTGTCGAGGGTGTCGCGGGCGTCGATGACCTTGCGGCTGTGGGGCCGGTGGCGAGCCGCTTGGGGTCGACGGTCGAAACTGCCGCCTTGAGCCCCGTCAGTCCCTCACTCGCCTGCGATGGGCCAGGGCTCGGCGAGGGGGAGCTGGCCGGTCATCGCGGCGTCGCTGTCGGCGCTGAGGAGGGCGTCGGCGATGTGCCTTCGCAGGTTCGGGTCGCTGATGGTGTCCAGCTCGCGCCAGGCGGCGTCGGAGACCTCTTCGGTCTGGAGTTCGCCGATGTCGGCGGTGGTGCGGAAGAGGAACCGGAAGTCGAAGTGCTGGTGGGCGGGCTCGTCCTTAGCGGGGTTGGCGTCGATGGGGTGGACATCGATGTGGAGCGGGGTCTCGCCGTGTGGGGTGATGAGGTGGGGCGGGATACCGGTCTCCTCGGTGAGCTCGCGGCCCGCGGCCTGAAGGAGGGTGCTGTCGGCCGGTTCGAGGTGGCCGCCCGGCAGGAGCCACTTGCCGATGGCGTTGTGGTGGATGTGCAGGATGTGGCCGTCCGGGCGGACGAGGACCGCGCTGGCGGTGACATGTCCCGGGGCGGTCTTGCGGCTGGTGAGGTCGTCGCCGTCTTCGAGGATGCCAAGGACCACGTCGAGTTCGAGCTTGGCCTCGGGGTGCTGTTCGAGGTAGGCGGCCAGGGTGGTGCGGATGTGGTCTGCCGTGATGGTCATGTTGATCACCTGTTGAAGTAGTTGAGCCAGGTTGCCGCGATGGCGGCGCGGTCGGCCGAGGGGACCTCGTGGATGCCGGGGGCGAGGTCTCCGCGGGTGAGCATCCTGATCGCGGCGAGGATCTCGGCCTGGATCAGGAAGATGAACGGCCCAACGCTGGCGCCGTGGATAAAGTTGACGGCGTTGCCGCCGTTCGCCAGATAGAAGTAGTGGCCGGTGGTCTGGTAGCGGGTGACGTGCTCGCCGACGGTGGTGCGGGTGTAGACGTCCGGAAGGCTGTTCAGCTCCAGCTCGTCCTCGCTGCTGGTGACGGTGGCGACGTAGGTGCCGTTGCGGAGGTGGGCGAAGTCTTCGCCTCGCAGGGAGAGCGAGCCGGTCGCGCAGAGCACCAGACCGGCGCTGGTCAGCGCGGACTCGCGGTCGCGGGCGACGGTGAAGCCCTGGGAGAGGGCCTGGGTGCGGCGGACGGGGTCGATGTCGAAGACGGTGACCTGGACTCCCTTGGCGTGCAGGAGGCGGGCGATGGAGGAACCGAGCTTGCCGAAGCCGATCACGAGGGCGGGCCGGCCGTGGAGGATGTCGCCGCGGCCGCGCATGACGGCTTCGGTGGAGAAGACAACGGACTGGCCGACGAGGAAGTCCTCGGGATCTTTCAGCGGGGACCTGGCGACGGAGATGACGGGGCAGGGCAGCTTGTCGAGGTCCTCGTAGCGGCGATGGCCGTTCTCGGTGTCCTCGATCACCCCGGCGAGCCGGCCGGTAAAGCGGCTGTGCACTGACTCGAGGGTGGGGGCGAAGTAGCCGCCGACGTCCAGCAGGGTGAGGGCCTCGCCTCCGGCACGGGACTCGAGGTAGTCCAGCGCGGTGTCGGGATCGGTGAACAGCTCGCGGGTTAGGCCGTCGACCGGGACGGTGTGCTCGACCTCGCGCTGGGCGGCCGCGGTGATGGACTTGGGCTTGGGTAGCACCGCCTTCAGCGCGGTCATCTGGGCGACTGCGCGGACGAAGGCGGGCCGCTCGGGCAGCAGGTGCGTGACCAGGAACGATGCGGTCGGCTCGTCCGGGGCGAACTGGGCGGCGACCTTGGCGAAGTAGGCGTCCAGCCGTGCGCGTTCGTGGGTTTCCATGGCAGTGACCTCTCGTGGCGAGATGGGGGCCGTGCATGGGGGCTGGGTGGTTCAGGCGGTGCGGGAGGTTAGGGCGAAGCCGAACAGCAACCGGTCGGCGGCCAGGGCGGCGTCGAGATAGGCGTCAACGTGGACGGCATCGGCCCACTGGGCGAGCGGGTCCAGGCCGACCACAAGGGCGGCGCGTCCGCTGTCGCGGACCAAGTCGGTCCACTGGGCATGGGCAGGCAGCCTCCAGACCCCAGCGGGCGCCGGGGAACTTCAGCAGGGCCCGGGGGCCGATGGTCACGAGGGTGCCCTGGGTATCGGGGACTGTGTCCTGGGCCAGTGCGAGGCCGCCGAGGACTTCGGCGAGGTGCCGCATCCGGGCCTCGATCGCGTCGGGGGTCTCGTGGCTGTTCCGGCCGATGCGGTGGGCGAGGAGTATGTGAGCGACCAGCTTGCCGTCGGGGGCGGTGCCGGGCCAGGCCCAGGCGCCGAGTGAGGACAGGAGCCCGGTGTCCAGGCCGGTGCTGGTCAGCATGCCTGTACCTGCCTGTTTGGCTGGCCGGTCTTGAACGTCGTCCAGACGATCTTGCCGCTGGGTCTGCGGTCCTCGACGCCCCAGCCGTCGGCGAGCGAAGCCACGATCTCCAGACCCCGGCCGGTGGTGTTGTTCCCGTCTGCGTGCGCGATCTTGGGTTCGCGGCGGTGGCGGGGGCGGCTGTCGTGTACTTCCACGCGTACGAAGTCCTCACCGGCGTCCAGTCTGACCAGGAAGCCGTGCTCGGTGTCGCTTCCGTGGATCAGGGCGTTCGAGGCGAGCTCGGAGACGCAGAGCCGGATGTCCTCGGCGGGGCTGTGCAGGCCCCAGGAGGCCAGGGTCGTGACGGCGAAGGCTCGGGCGAGGCCGACCGACTCGGGCCGCGGGTCGAAGAACCTCTGCTTCGGATCAGGCATCAGTGCCTCACCTCTCGGTGTCCAGGGCTGGGGTGGTGGCCGGGCTGAAGCGGCGGCGGCGGACCGGCGCCGGGCCCGGTCCGGCCGCGCTGTGGCCCGCCGGGCGGCGCCTGCCGGGTCCTCGGACCAGCAGCAGCCGGGCTCCGGCTGCGGTGATCTGGGCCTGCCTCGGGGCGGCTATGTCTTTGGGGCCCAGGTGGGAGGCGGCGGGCAGGACGACGCCGTAGGTGTCGGGCAGTTCCAGGACGTCGATGAGACCGGTGAATGCCGCCGACGGTCCGCTGCCGGTGTTCCGTTCGGTGAACACCGCCGAGAGCGTCAGCTCGTGCCGGCGGCAGTACTCGGCCAGAGTCTCGTTCAGGGCCATCTGGCGGGCCGGGGAGACCCGGACCAGCCGCAGGTAGCCGTAAACGACCGGACCGCTGACGCTGCGGTGCTCGGTGAGGGGTTCCATGGTGGTGTCCGTCCAAAGGTCCGTCGGCTGGTGTCAGCACTCAGCCTGGACCTGCTCCAACGCTGCGGAAATGACCGCCTGTTGCACTTGCGTTGCACTTGTGTCCCCCGCTCGCGCGGGCCGTGCTTCGATGGCGGCAGGAAGGGAGCGACGTGTGGCGACCGTGCACCACTGGACCGGCCTGGAAGCCCGTGCCCTGCGTCTCGCGCTGCGGCTGAGCGTCCGATCATTCGCCGGCCACCTCGGCGTCGGCATCAGGACGATCTCCAAGTGGGAGAAGCTCCTGGCCGCGACCGAGCCCCGCCAGGACACCCAGGCGATCTTGGATACCGCTCTGGCCCGCGCGGATGCCGCCGCCCACCTCCGCTTCGAGACGTTCCTGTCCGAAGCCGGCCGGACCACCCCCGCCGCCAGTACCCGCAGGGTGACCACCAGCGGGCCGCTGGCCTGGGAGTACGAGTCGTGGACCGACGATCTCGACCGGGCCGTGGTGGCCCTCTCCCGGCAGGACTTCACCTTCGCCGACAGCCTGATCGGCCGTTGGCTCGGCCGGTTCAAGCCGACCGCCCTGGATGACAAGGGCCTGTATCTCTTCGCTCGCTCAACCGCTCTGCTGGGCGATCTTCAGCGCGACCGGGGGGCTGTGATCGGCCCGCTGTCGGCTCAGTACTCCTATGCCTCGGCGAGGTCCCTGTTCGGCCAGTTACTGAGGTTTTCGGGTTGTCGTCGGGTAGTGACGGTTGATGATCCCTGCGGTATGCCGGTGAGGTGAGGTATCCAGAGGGCGGGGGCCTGACCGCTGAGCGTCGGGCGTTTCGTGAGGGGATCCGGCTTCAGGCCGGCGTGCGGTTCGCGGCGGGTGAGAAGACCGCGGTCATCGCGAAGGACCTGCGGGTGAGTGTGCGGTCCGTGGAACGCTGGCGCCGTGCCTGGCGCGAGCGCGGCATGGATGCCTTGCGCTCGACGGGTCCGGCGAACGCCCCGACCGTCACCGATGAACAGTTCGCTGTGCTCGAGGAGGAACTCGGCAAGGGGCCGTCGGCACACGGCTTCGAAGACGAACGCTGGACCCTGGCCCGGGTCCAGACCCTGATCCGTCGGCATCTTCGGGTGAGCCTGTCGGTGGCGACGGTGTGGCGGCTGCTGAGACGGCACGGCTGGTCCTGGCAGGCGCCCGCCCGCAGAGCCCTCGAGCGTGACGAGCACGCGGTGGAGCTGTGGAAGAAGGAGGTGTGGCCGGGGGTAAAAGCCTCGCGGCGGCGTCCGGTGCCTGGATCGTCTTCGAGGACGAAGCCGGCTTCTCGATGACTCCGCCCCGTGCCCGCACCTGGGGCCGGCGCGGACAGACCCCTGTCATCCGTGTGCGCGGCAGGTCCCGCCGCCGGACCTCGGTCGCCGCGCTGTGCTGCTACAAACCCGGTGAACACAGCCGTCTCATCCACCGGCCCCGCACTCATCTCCTGCTCAAGGGTGCACGCAAGAGCTTCTCCTGGAAGGACTACCGCGACCTGCTGGTGCGGGCTCACATCCAGCTCGGCGGCCCGATCGTGGTGGTCTGGGACAATCTCAACACCCACCTGGCCGCGGGGCTGAAACATTACGAGGCCGAGCACGACTGGCTCACCACCGTCCGGCTCCCGCCCTATGCACCCGACCTGAACCCCGTCGAGGCCGTCTGGTCACTCGTGCGCAGAGCGATGGCCAACACCGCCTTCGCCACACCCGACGACCTCGACCGCACACTCCGCCGCGAGTTACACAGAATCCAACTCCGACCCCACTTGGTCGACGGCTGCCTCACGGCCACACATCTGGCCATCGACCCACCGACCCCACCCTGAAAACCTCAGTAGACATTCCCCGCCGCGTCGCCCAGCTCGACCTGTCCCTCGCGGTCGTCGCGGAGATGTCAGGGCGCCTGGAGATCGCGGCCCAGCAGTACGAATCCCTGGCCGTCGACGACCGGCTTTCGCGCCGTGACCGGGCCAGGGCCCGGCTGTGGGTGGGAACGGCCTTAAGCAAGGACGGCAACCACAGCTATGCCTCCCGCGTCATGCTCGCCGCAACCCGGGAGTTCGAAGACCTCGCCGAGCCGGAGGACTGGTCGGTCGCCCACCAGAAGCTCGCCCTGGCCCACCGCGGCGCTGGCGACCTGACCAGCGCCCTGCACTTCATCTCCATCGCCCGCAGCACGGCCGCGACCGACGCGCCGATGCAGCGGGTCCGCCTGGAAACCGCCCACGGCCACATCCTGCTGTCCGATCCCGCCACCCGCGATGATGGCCTTCACGTTCTCAACAAAGCAGCCCAGCTGGCTGGGCAGTTCGGCCTCAGCCACCAGCTGGCCAGCATCGAGGGCATCAAGGCTATGAGCGAGGGCCTCCGGCCCTCGACGACGGTGACCAGGGAGAAGATCGCGTGACGTACATCCAGCAGACGATCACCGAGGACCAGTGGCGCAAGGCCAAGCTGATCTGGGACTACCACCAGATGGGCCACGACCTGGCCCCGGTGGACGTCGCGATCGGACTGGGCAGCCACGACCTCGGCGTCGCCGCAGCCACCGCCGACCTCTATCGCGCCAGCCTCTTCCCCGTCCTCGTATTCACCGGGGGCAACAGCCCCACCACGGCAAAGGTCTTCCCGCGTGGCGAGGCCGTCCACTTCCGTGAGCACGCCCTCGAACTCGGCGTCCCCGAGCACGCGATCCTTGTCGAGCCGAACGCCGCCAACACCGGCCAGAACATCACCCTCAGCCGCGAGCTCCTGGCCGCGAACGGCATCACCCCGAAGACCGTGCTGCTGGTCTCCAAGCCGTATATGGAGCGGCGGTCCTTCGCCACCGCCCGCAAGCTGTGGCCCGAGGTCGACATCATCTGCGCTTCGGAGTCGCTCGAGCTGGACGACTACCTCAAGAGCATCGGCGACGAGAAGCTCGTCCTCGACATGCTCGTGGGCGATCTCCAGCGGGTGATCGAGTATCCGAAGAACGGATTCGCCATCGCCCAGGATGTCCCGGAGGACGTGCATGACGCGTACGAATCCCTCATCCGCGACGGCTTCACCAGCCGCCTCATCTCCTGACCCGCCCGACTCCGGCGGACTGTGTGCGATCCACCAGCCCAACCTGTTTCCTCGGCTGACGACGCTGGCCAAGCTGTTCGCGGCGGACACATGGATCGTCCTCGACGATGTCCAGTTCACCCGCCGCGACTACCAGCACCGGGCCCGCCTCGCGACTCTGGGAGCCCCGCAGGTATCGCGGTGGATGTCTATCCCCACCCACCTGCCCCAAGGTCGCCAGACAGTCGTTCGAGACGCTCTGATAGCCGATCCTGACCTTGCCCGTCGCCGGACTATGGCCATGCTGAGGCAGTACTACGGGGCCAGCCCGCACTGGGCTGGTCTGGCCGAGGCCCTGGAGCCAGTGGGGGCCGAGTTCGGCAGTGGCCGGACCGCAGCGGTCACGGAGATGTCCACTCGGATCCTGCTGGACCGCCTTGGGTGGAAGGGCCACATCCTCCGCAGCGGGGACTTGTCCGCCCGGCCTGGCCGCTCCCAGCGGCTCGCCGACCTCACCGCCGCAGTCGGCGCCGGCTCGTATCTGTCTGGGACTGGCGGCATGAGGTACCTGGATGCTGCCCCATTCGCGGCCCAGGAGCTTGTGGTCATCCCCTTCCTGACCCCGTCTGTCGGCGTCTGGTCCTCGGGCCGCCAGGTCAGTGCCCTGTGGGCCCTGGCGACGCTCGGCCCCGACCAGCTGGCCGACCGCCTGCGGGCCGTCGCTGCGGCCCACACCTCATTGGAAACGGCTGTCCCCGGAGATTGAACCTGTTCGATGGTCATCGAAGTTGGCCCGGTTGCTCGCTTCGGGGTGATGCCTTACCTGCGGGGCATGGGGTACTCCGGGTATTGGGTTTCCGGCGTCTATGGCTTTCCTGCGTCCGTTGAGCGGAGCTGGGCGCGTACGCAGGCTGGGCACCGGGTGCCGTGGATTGCGCGGTTCTTGACCGATGTGACCCACGAGTGGCTGCACGTCGCACAGCGCCACTGGCAGCGGTTGTGGCTCCCTGGTCGGAGTGCGTGTGGATCACGTTCCGGGCGATCGAGGTTCTCGACAGCTTCGAGGGCAAGCTGGGGGAAGAGGTCGAGGAGACTCCCTCCGGGAGGGGCGCTCGCGCGTGCCTGGGCTGTCCGGGCGCGGCCGCACTGCGGGCATCCATTGCCCGCGGCACGGGTAGCAACCTTCGCCGGCCACTCGTGGCCGCAGGTGGAGCAACGCCACTGGCATGCCTTGTTGGACTTGGGTAGCAGGTCGACCGGGGCGCGATCGGGTTCGTCGAGGCATGCGACGAACTCGCGGGCCAAGTCCGGGTTGAGGGCGAGGAGACTCTCGTCGGCGGGAGCGATGGTGCGCGAGAGGCGGGCACGCTCGCGGGCGCACACAGGGCAGCCGCGCCCGCGGAGGCGCGTGCCGGGGCTGGCTTTCCAGTTGTGCGCGCAGGTACGGCAGCGCCAGGCACAGAGGTAGTTGCTGGATGGCTTCAACTGGCTTACTGTCCGTTCCGGGTGCGGGATGCAACCAACAAACTCCTCTGCCAGGTCCGGGTGCAGTGTGGCCAGCGACTGCTCCGGCTGTGCGTGAGAGCGCTCATGACCGAGCCTCTTAGATGCGCATTTCGGGCATCCGGTCTCCTGTCCGGCCCTGGAACTGACTACGGCGTCCCAAACCCAGGCACAGCTCGCGCATTTCCACCGGATGCGATCTGGCACATGGGGAGTTAGCCAGTCCAGCCCGATACCGGGGCGGGTCAGGTTCTCAACGAAGTCGTCGGCCAAGTGGGGGGCCGCGTCCAGGGCCGACGTCTGGGGCTTTCCGTTCTCGAAGTCGATCCAGGTGCGGGCCACACGGGCCAGCGCCAGCGCCACCGCCTCGGCGGAGGGTTCTTGCCAGGGCAGTTTTCGGTCGGCCAACCAGCATCCGATCGCCGCCGCCCACACCACCGGGTCGATGCTTTCGCTGCCCGCCACGAGACAGACCTGCCCACCCATCTCTCTCAGTGCCTTTGGGCGTACACGCAGATAATCGAGCTCGGACAACGCCGCTACTTTTCGGGTGTCCCGCGCCTGGTCCTTGTGCCACTGCGCCGGATCGAGATCGATGTACAGCCCAATGTCGGGAACGTACAGGTCGACGCGCCACCGCCGGCCGCCCCCCATGACCTCGACGTCGGCCTCGACATCGACACCGCAACCAACGTGCAGCAGCTCTGCGACTTCGAGCTCGAAACGGGAGCGGCCGAACCCGCCACACCTTCGGCACCCGGAGCCCATCACCGTTCGTGCTGCCACGGTCGTCGTCCATTCGTGGCCGCGGCTGCATCGCCAACGACATAGGTCGTTCGCTCCGGCAGGCATGTCCGAGGCCATCCGTCCGGGATGGGTCTCATTGGTGATCAGCTGTTCGGCCACTTGGGGATGCGTATCAGCGAGAGTCTCGCCTGGGCGAGGGACTCGACGGGCTGCGGCAAGACGATTCACTGCGCACCTGGGGCAGCCACTGTTCTTTGTCACCCGGTTGGTGATCGTCGCCTCCCACTGGTAACCACAGTCCGGGCATCGCCATAGGCAGCGGTCGACCGACGCCGGGCGCCGCGCCTGCAGACCGACACCGGGTGAGGTCAGATTGGCCACCATCTGCGCGACGAGTTCTGGTACCCAGTCAGCGGCCGAGGCACCCGGAACGACTGCGCGCCGTCCCGCCGCACGCCGTTCGTTCGCGCACACCGGACACCCCCGCCCCACTGTCCGTGTCCGGTTAGCCACCGTGGACACATACTCGTGTCCGCAGCGTGAGCACCGCCACCAGCACCTCTGCTGGGATCCAGCGCGGAGTTGATCCGGGGTGTTGCCGGGGCGGGTTTCGTTCCGTACGAACTCCGCACTGACCCCAGGAAACAGGTCTGCGAGTGACTTCCCCCGAGGTGCCCGGGCACGGCTGGCCGCCCGTACAGCAATGGCGCACACCGGACAGCCACCGCCACGGGACCGTGCTGCTGGTGACGCTACCCAGCGGTGCTCACATTGCCCGCACCGCCACCGAACCTTCAGATTGCTGTGCGTGCCGAGTTCAGCCAGTCTGTGCCCCGGACGCTCTACCACATCAACAGCCTCGGCGAAGGCCCCTGGGTGGGTCTCCTTCAGCAGCGTGCGCGCTCTCATACGCGAAGCATTCACTGTCCCACTGACAAGGATGACCGGCCGGGGCGCATGGCGACATCCAGCATTTCGACCACCAGCCAAAACCGTAACTCGGTCGCAGTGGTTCGATCGCCATGCGGGCCAAGCAGAGCCAGCCACTTCCACCGCACGGCGCCCCGCCGATCACGTAATCGGCGGGGCTGACGGTATGGGCTGATTCCACGCGCCAGGTGGTGGGCTCGCTACCCCTCGGGTCCGGTCAGGTCGGTCTCAGCGGTGTGGGAGCCACCGGCGGCAAGGGTGGCTGCTTCGGCAACAGCTGCGGCACCGCCGCGGCTCGTGCTGTCACGGCTCGGAGGGCTTCAAGGGCGGCTCCGGCCAGTCGTCAGGTGATCTGTGTGGGCGGTCAGGACGCGCTCTCGTAGACGACGGTGGTGTTCGGGCAGTCCTCCGCGACCCCGAGCAGGGCCTGCCGCTCCGCGTCGTCGGCGGCCAGGTTCCAGCGCAGCTTCGTCGCGGTCCACTGGGCGGCGTACTCGCAGTGGTAGCCGCCGGCCGGGGAAGCCACTGGGCGGGGTCCTTGTCGGCCTTGGACCGGTTCGACTTCGCGGTGACCGCGATCAGCGTCAGCGGGGACGCCTGGTCGTTCGCGTACGCCTCACGCCGGGCCGCGTCCCACGCGAAGCCGCCCGAGTCGTGGACTTCGGCCAAAGGTACGAAATGGTCTACATCAAGGCCCGCGGCGTCCGTCACAACGACGTCGTCGTAGGGGCTCAGCCACGATCCGCCCGACATCTTGCAGCCCGGCGAGACCTGCGGAGCCTCTACGGCCTCGGACAGGATGACTTCCCTGCGGGTGTCACAGCCGTCGGTCGCGTTCAGCCCGCGGTTCCAGTGCTTGTACAGGTCCCGCTTGTAGCCCTCGCGCTGCTCGTCAGCCAGGGGGATCAGGTCGATCGCCTCGAACAGCGGCAACGGCGCACGGACTCCGGGGGCCCCGCCGATACCAAACGCAGCAGGGGCGGCCGCCAGAGTTCCGGCCGCATGCGCGGCGGGGGCGGTGGCGAGAAGGGGCAGGGCAGCGAGAGCGAGCGCGGGAAGACCACGCTGCAGCAGGTTCTTGATCACGCAGTGGGTTGTAGCGGTGCCCAGAACGCCGTGGCAGGCTCTGGGGCCACAAGTCACCCGGCCGGGGGGCGGCTTTCACCGCAGAAACGATCAGTGGATGCGCCGACCGGCACCAGACCAGCGCGCTGGTTCGCAGGGCTAGGCCGTCTCTTCCGGCATCTTGCCGGCCCGGCCAGCCCGACAAGATCCGGAAGAGACGGCCTAGGCGTCGGTGCGAGGAGTAGGCGGTAGGGTGCCGTCCTCCGGCCTTGTCAGCGGCCCGGCAGTCTCGTCGTCCTTTCGAACGAACGTGAAGGTGAGACCGCCACTGCCGCCAACCTCGCCACCGCTCCCCAGGATGCTGACCTTGCCCTTGGCGCTGACCTCAGCCGCCACCTCGACCTGCTGAAGCTGATAGTGGCCGATCTTGGCCTGGGTACTCGAGAGCGTCTCGGCCAATGCCTTCACGAACGTGTCGATTCGCTCACGGAGAACACCGACCGAGATGTCTTCTCGGACCAGCTCCACGTCACCGCGCCGCCGAAAGGAACGCTCTTCCATGGCGACACCGACGACCGAGATCGTGTCTTCGTCCGTCATTCTGGGGGTCTCCTCCCGGTTGGGTACTCCACACAGATGTCACCGTCGGCATAGGCTACGTAAACGAGCCCAAGTGGGTTCTTGTGTTCGAGGAGCAGGGCTTGCCTACTACGACGCAGCGAGTCGCTGAGTGAGCATCCTTCCAGAAAGCGGTCGTAGAATTCTTTGGAAAATGCGGCAGCTACCGTGTCGGGTACGGCGGTTTCGGTGCCAATGAATCCGGCATATCCCTGGCTCTGGAAGAATTCCGGAAGTGATGCTCCGGTGAAGACTTCGGTGGCAGCACTGGAACAGGCATTGAGGAAGATGAGTGGGAGGTTCGCCGCGGGAAGTGTCCCTCCGGTGGCCCGGCTCGCTCGGAGGAAAACTGACCGCGCATGAAGATTCATGAGGCGCACGTCGATAAGCGGCGTCTGTTCCCCTCTGAGTCTAATGGTTACATTCGACGGGGACACGACATCGCTATCACAGTGACAAGAGAAATGCAGCACGTGAGCGCGAAACTCGCCTGGGGGTACTCGTTCACATAGGATCTCTGCGACGATCTCCTCGATGCTGCTGACTCGGCCGGACGGCCAGGGCCCGAGCAGGATCAAGCGCGAGCCATGGCGCTCCATTTCCAGCATCTCCGCTGCTGCTTCCTTCAGCGAGATCTCTTGGAACATGCCGACTCTCAGACCCTCTGCATTGGGGAAGCAACTGACCCAGGAGTGGCCTTTCCAGACCAGGGGTAGGTGTGTCACGGGCGCACCCCTGATGTGGCGTCGAACGTTGGTAGCGTGCCCTATAAATCGTCCGATCGTTTCAGTCAGTGAATCATCGTTGCGGATCGGAGGACGCTCCTGATCGATCCGGAAAATTGGAACCAGTTCAAACGGAAGGATGGCATCCTTGTCGCAGACGACTTGAATGCATGGTACGCCGACCTCTTGTTCGTCGACGTCCGGCAGAAGTTGTTTCATGGTTTTGAGGAACTCTGGCATCTTTGCCCCGAACAGGACGTCCAGGACGCCCAGGCCGACGTCGTAGACCTCAGCCAAGCCTAGTTCGACCTCGCCCCACTCGGGCTTTAGCTTAAATTTCAGGCTGCGGCGTAGCACGTTCACGGCGTCCTGGAGCCGAATCCGGGCGTCCAGGACCGCGCCTGGTTTCAGTGGAAACCCCGCCTCCACGTCCTCGCTGCCGATGCTGCGGCGCACGTACAGCATCGGCTCCGGGCCCGAATGGATCTCGATGGCAACGGAAGGTCCTGTGAGAGGATCCACAATTAACCCTCGGTATTAACGGTGAGACGAAACCTGACAACGTGCACCAACCGGGTGTGCTGGTAGATGGCCACCCAAGCCGGATGCTCACCCCTGTGTGATGAACTGCGGACCCGAAAGTCCGATGTCACGGTGCCCTGCGATGTCTGGACCTCCACTTCGCGCCGGCTCGGCTGAATGACCAGCGCCTCGGTCTCCGGGATCAAGGCGAACCGAGCGATGTCCCCCGGTTGCCCAGCGATCGACATCGCCTCCCATCCGAGACCCCCTTCTGGTGCGCCAGCGCTCAACTGCACCCGCAACACGTAGTCGTTCCCGGGTGTGAGCGCCATGCCGCCTGATTCCGCCTCCACGAACACCCCCTCGGGGGTCTGGAGGGTGACTTGAACGGAACCGGTGAACGCGACGATCTCCGGGCCCCGAAGAGACCGTTGGACACTCGCGCCGACCATCGCGGCGATGGAACCTGCCAACTCCATGAACCCCTGGCCGCGAAGAGCCCGGCGAATCTTTTCCTGCACCACGTCGCCGACAGACTCGGAGAATTCTGCCCCTGCCTCTTTCAGTCGCTCGTCCAGCAGGCCAGACCACTCTTCCGCGTCTCGAAAGGACGCCGCCGGCCTCGCTACCGCCTGGGCAAACGCTTGAACCTGCTCATCCACACCTCGTGTCAGCAACTGCTGAGTGCACCCAAAGATCACCGCCCAGGAAATGATCTGGCTTTGATGATCCAACGCCCCAAAGCCCGGCACGAAGCCACCGGCCATAAGGGTCAGCCCTAGGACGGAAAAAGGGCACCAGTCGGAATTTTCAGAATCGCGGAGATGATCATCAAATTGAAGGGGACTAGCGTGCCGCGGACTTTGCTGAGTGAGAGGGCCGCGAGTAGGGCGGCGCCTACACCTCCTGCTAGCTCCACCAGTACGACGTCAGCAGCACGAGGCGCATCGCTGATCGGGCAGACAGAATGAGTCCCCGATTCGAAACACAGATCCAGTGCCCCCGGGTGCAGCACACCCAGGAGCGTGACGAGGCAGACCAGCAGCGTCATGAGTGAAACTGCGACAAGTAGAACATTACGCATCGCGCGCATGGATCCGTAGCCGTGTAGGCGCTCTTCGTTGGCTGCACGGAGAGCTCTGAAGGCGATTTCCCGATCAATAGGCAGCTTTTGTCGGCTGCATGCGTGCAGCATTTCATAGAACGCTTCCCGGCGCGGATCATCGGGTGCAAGATGACTGCGGACCCGGTGAGCGACCTCGGGAATCAGGTACTCGAATCGGTCTTGACTTGCTGCCTCGAGGAGCATGATCTCGGCCGCGTCGGAATGCCCGATCACATACTCCTGAGACGCGCCGTTCAGCTTGCGGAGCCACCTTCTCCCTTGGCGATCCGTGATCTCCCGCGTCGCCTCATCAAGGTGACTCAGCGCTTGCTCAACGAGTTCACGGTCGGGCGTGCCGGATGATGATTCGATGGCTGAGGCCAGCTCCCGCAAGGTGGCGATTCTCTCGCATGCCGCCCTGCGCCAGATCTGCTTGGTGGCGGGGGCCACGGAGCCACTCGTACGCCCCTGCTGCCGCTTCCCCTTTTCAACGGATTCCGGCATGCAGTGACCATCCCACTCCCGCAAGGGTTTGGGACCGCACTCTACGACGACACGCCACGATCGGCTGAAGTGCACAACGCCACGCCCGCCGAACGGCCGAAGCGCACCACCACTTACGAAGCCCGTCGACACCCGTAACGGCAGAATGGGCGGCACGTGCGTCCGAGTGTGAGATGCACCAACCACCCCGAGAGTCTGCGGTTGTGCGGATCCCCGAGCGTCTAGGGCCTTTCCTTCGGATCATCTCGCTGACCAGATGAAGATGGCGGCGAGGTAGACGGTCGCGGTCTTGTCGTATCGAGTGGCGAGGCCGCGCCATTGCTTGAGCTTGTTGATGCACCGCTCGACGGTGTTGCGCTGCTTGTAGGCCTGGCGGTCGAAGGCCGCCGAGCCGGCCCAGCCGCTTGCGGTTGGCGGCCTGGCCGGCTGGTTGCGGGATCACCGCCCGGATTCCACGCCGCCGCAAGTGGCCGCGGATCGCACGGGACGAGTAGGCCTTGTCGGCCAGGACTGCGTCCGGTGTGGTTTTGGGCCGTCCGATCGGCCTGGGCACCCGTAATCGGCCCATGACCTGGGCGAACGCAGGTGCATCACCGGCTTGGCCGGGCGTGATGACGAATGCGAGTGGTCGGCAGCGGCCGTCCGCGACGAGGTGGATCTTCGTGGTCAGTCCGCCGCGGGAGCGTCCGAGGGCATGGTCGGAGGGCTCGCCTGCCGGGGCCCCTTTGACGGGCCCCGGCGGCGTGCTGATGCGCGCGGACGATCGTGGAGTCGACCGCGACGACCCAGTCCAAGTCGCCCTCGGTGTCAGCCTGGGCCAGGAGGGCGGTGAAGGCCTTCTCCCAGGTGCCGTCGGCAGCCCACTTCCGCAGCCGGTTGTGGGCTCCCTTCCACGAGCCGAAGTGCTCGGGCAGGTCCATCCATGGCGTCCCGGTGCGGTACTTGAAGGCGATCGCGTCGATCACCTGCCGGTGATCACGCCACCGCCCACCCCGCTTCGGAGTCCGGTCCGGCAGCAACGGCTCGATGCGGGCCCACTGGGCGTCAGTCAACGACACACATCAACCAACGATCCGATGATCTGAAGGAAGCGGCCTAGTGACCTGAGTCAGAGATTCGGTGGCAGTAGGAAGCGACCTTGTCGAGGATTTCGTCGGCTGTCTTCGTCCAAACGAAGGGCCGGGGGTGGTCGTTCCAGTCGGCGAGCCAGGCCCGGATGTCGCGTTCGAGAGCCTGGACCGAGCGGTGGACTCCACGCTTCAGTTTCTTCTGCGTGAGCTCGGCGAACCACCGCTCGACCAGGTTCAGCCACGACGCGCTGGTCGGCGTGAAGTGCAGATGGAACCGCGGATGCGCCAGCAGCCACCGCTTGATGTCGGGTGTCTTGTGGGTCGCATAGGTGTCGAGGATCAGATGGACCTGAAGGTCCTCCGGGACCTCCTTGTCGACCTTGGCCAGGAACTTCTTGAACTCGGCAGCCCGGTGACGGCGGTGGAGTGAGCCGATCACCTTGCCGGTCGCGACCTCCAGGGCCGCGAAGAGGGTGGTCGTGCCGGCACGGATGTAGTCGTGACTGCGGCGCTCTGGAACACCGGGCATCATCGGCAGGACCGGCTGGGACCGGTCCAGAGCCTGGATCTGCGACTTCTCGTCCACGCAGAGGACCAAAGCCTTCTCCGGCGGATCCAGGTAGAGACCGACAACGTCGCGGACCTTGTCGATGAACAGCGGATCCGTCGACAGCTTGAACGTCTGCGACCGGTGCGGCGCCAGCGCGAACGCCCGCCAGATCCTCGAGACCGTCGACTGCGACATACCCGTCGCCGCGGCCATCGACCGGGTCGACCAGTGCGTCGCGTTCCTCGGCGTCTCCTCCAGCGTTTTCACGATCACCCGCTCGACATCCGCGTCAGTGATCTTCCGCGGGACACCCGGCCGCGGCTCGTCACCCAGCCCGTCCAGACCGTGCTCGAGGAAGCGCCGCCGCCAGGTCCGCACCGTGTCCGGCGCGATCCGCAACCGGCGCGACACCTCCATGACCGAGTGTCCCTCCGCGCACTCCAGCACGATCCGCGACCGCTGAGCCAAAGCCTGGGCCGTCGTGCGACGACGTAACCAGCCCTCCAAGACAGCACGCTGGGCATCAGTGACCGACAACGGCGGAATCTTCGGACCTGGTCGACTCATACCCAAACCAACGACAAACCTCTGACTCAGGTCACTAGCGGTCCAGCCGGTTGATGCGCCGCGGAGCCAGAACATCCTCGTCCCGAGGCGACGCTCGGCGATCAGCTTGGCGGCCGCCACCGCTGCCGTCTCATGCCCCTGGCCCTCGACCCTGATCACGTTCTCGTTGTCCATGCCCGGGAGAACCCGGACAGCCCGGAGCCGGTTCGCCCGTCCAGCCGGGACCACCCGATCGAGCGGCGCCGTCCGGCCAGGCGCGTCCACGCGACTGAAAGCCCCCCATTGACGTGTTCCGAGCCTTCGACACAGATCACCGAGCGGTTGGGAAGGTCACTGTCAACACGAACAGTGGTTGACCAAGCCCTGCCAGTGAGCCGGCGACGGGAGCCGAGGCCCAGGCGTATCACACCTCCGCGCACCCCAACCGATCGCCAGAGCCCACCCTTTGCCGAAGGGCGCTCATAACCTTCGAGCGGAGCTCGCGCCGATGTTCAGGCGGGCACTCCTTCAACCGTCCGTACCTGGTTTGGTGAGGTTCGAGAACATCCCGAATGAGCTGGTAGAGGGCGGGGTGGCGTCGGACGAGTTCGGCTCGGGCAGAAAGGGTTGCGGCCTTGAGTACCGGAGTGTCTGGGGAAACAGCTTCCGCGATGGCGATGACATCGGCGACTTGATTGCGCAATTGCTGGTTTTCGTCTGACCGTTGGAGTAGGACAGCAAAGAGCGTGCGTCGGGCCATGAGTCTCGAGAGTTCCTCCGCGCTGCCCATGTGAAGCCGCCGCCAGGGAAGCGGGTCAAGGCTGCGGGGCGCGCTTGCCCTCGCGCTTGGAGCAACCTCGTCCTGGAGTACCCGGAGCTGCCGGCGCCACCGGTGGAGGAGTAGCGGATGGGCGAGGAGGTCATCGCGGTCATTCTGGCGACCTGCGTCGCTGAGAGCTCGTAACAGGATCTTGCTGAGATGTCCTGGTCAGCCGTGACCGGTGTGACGATTCGGCCGTTCGGGATGGTGTGAGTACTCGGCCGTGGATCGTGGATGACGACTTGTGGGCACTGATCGAGCCGCTGCTGCCGCCCTGGCCGACGAGGTCACCAGGGCCGCGGCCGGTCGCTGACCGGCTGTGCCTGCAAGGCATCTTGTACGTCCTCTGCAACGACATCGCCTGGCAACTCCTGCCCCCTGAGCTGGGGTTCGGCTCCGGACAGACCTGCTGGCGAAGGCTGGAGCGGTGGCAGCAGGCCGGGGTCTTCGACCAGCTGCACCGCATCCTCCTCGCCGAGCTGAACGCGGCCGGCCGCCTCGACTGGTCCAGGGCATGCGTGGACGGCTCCCACATCCGCGCGAAAAAGGGGCGCCGACACCGGTCCGTCGCCGGTCGACCGGCGGAAGACGGGCAGCAAACACCATCTGATCTGCGACGGACGCGGCACCCCGCTCAAAGTCATCACGACCGCGGCGAACGTCAACGACGTCACCCAGACCCTCGCCCTGGTCGACGGCATCCCACCCGTGGCGGGCCGACCCGGCCGTCCGCGCCGTCGTCCCGAGGCCCTGCTCGGAGACAAGGGCTACGACTCCAACCCCAACCGCGAGGAGCTGCGTAAACGCCGGATCCTGCCGGTCATCTCCCGCAAGGGAGCCCCGAACATCAAGGGTATGGGCAAGCTCCGCTACGTCGTGGAACAGACCTTCGCCCTGCTCCACCACTTCAAACGACTCGCCGTCCGATGGGAACGCCGCACCGAACTCCACGACGCTTTCGTCTCCCTCGCCTGCAGCCTCATCTGCTGGAGACGCCTCAACAAGCCCAGCTCATGATCGTGTTACGAGCTCTGAGCACACGATGCCGGAAATCGGAATCGTCACATGAGCGCAGCCGTTCGACTTCTGGGGTGACCGGGGCCGTTACTGAGGTTTTCGGGTTGTCGTCGGGTAGTGACGGTTGATGATCCCTGCGGTATGCCGGTGAGGTGAGGTATCCAGAGGGCGGGGGCCTGACCGCTGAGCGTCGGGCGTTTCGTGAGGGGATCCGGCTTCAGGCCGGCGTGCGGTTCGCGGCGGGTGAGAAGACCGCGGTCATCGCGAAGGACCTGCGGGTGAGTGTGCGGTCCGTGGAACGCTGGCGCCGTGCCTGGCGCGAGCGCGGCATGGATGCCTTGCGCTCGACGGGTCCGGCGAACGCCCCGACCGTCACCGATGAACAGTTCGCTGTGCTCGAGGAGGAACTCGGCAAGGGGCCGTCGGCACACGGCTTCGAAGACGAACGCTGGACCCTGGCCCGGGTCCAGACCCTGATCCGTCGGCATCTTCGGGTGAGCCTGTCGGTGGCGACGGTGTGGCGGCTGCTGAGACGGCACGGCTGGTCCTGGCAGGCGCCCGCCCGCAGAGCCCTCGAGCGTGACGAGCACGCGGTGGAGCTGTGGAAGAAGGAGGTGTGGCCGGGGGTAAAAGCCTCGCGGCGGCGTCCGGTGCCTGGATCGTCTTCGAGGACGAAGCCGGCTTCTCGATGACTCCGCCCCGTGCCCGCACCTGGGGCCGGCGCGGACAGACCCCTGTCATCCGTGTGCGCGGCAGGTCCCGCCGCCGGACCTCGGTCGCCGCGCTGTGCTGCTACAAACCCGGTGAACACAGCCGTCTCATCCACCGGCCCCGCACTCATCTCCTGCTCAAGGGTGCACGCAAGAGCTTCTCCTGGAAGGACTACCGCGACCTGCTGGTGCGGGCTCACATCCAGCTCGGCGGCCCGATCGTGGTGGTCTGGGACAATCTCAACACCCACCTGGCCGCGGGGCTGAAACATTACGAGGCCGAGCACGACTGGCTCACCACCGTCCGGCTCCCGCCCTATGCACCCGACCTGAACCCCGTCGAGGCCGTCTGGTCACTCGTGCGCAGAGCGATGGCCAACACCGCCTTCGCCACACCCGACGACCTCGACCGCACACTCCGCCGCGAGTTACACAGAATCCAACTCCGACCCCACTTGGTCGACGGCTGCCTCACGGCCACACATCTGGCCATCGACCCACCGACCCCACCCTGAAAACCTCAGTAGCAACCCCCGATCGAAGGCGCGCGCGATGGTTTCCTCAGGTGATCTCGCTGGGGTAAGGACGCTGGGCGATGCGCCGGCTTCCGTAGCGATACGCACGAACAGCTCGTTGAACTCGACGCGAAGGTACTGCGCCAGCCACCGATGGGCCTGTTCACGAGGGTCGTCGGTCGCCGCACGATGGACAACTTGACCCTGGAGCATGAGGTCCCTGTCGCGCTGCCGCTGCAGCTCGGTCTTGGCTTCCTTGAGCCGACGCCTTACCGCGTCGTCCTGCCATCTCCAGTGTTCGACTTGATCATCTTCTCGTCGGCCGCTCAGGCAAAGCTCTTCCCTGCGTAGCTGCAGGCGATGACGCGCGTACGTGAGGGCGTCGATGGACGCCCGGATGCGATCGTCACCGTAGAGCAGGTCGGTCAGCCCAGTGCGTTCGGCCCCGCACGCTTCAGCCACTGCCACCTTGGCGTAGTCGAAGAATGAGAAGGAGATCTGGTCGGCCAGCTCGTGCAGTGGAAGGCGCCAAGGCTCAGGATATGAAGGCCGTAGCGCGCGCAGACCTGGCCCGGCCAGGCGCGGTGCCGACTGCTGCAGCTCATTGCGTGAGGCTGGTCGAGGTGACGGGGTCACGCCGAAGCGGACATCGAGGTAGCGCAAGGTCCGGCCACGGTGCAGAACCGGGATCGGCTTGTTGCGCAGGTCCACGCAGGGTGTCTGCCTGATTGCATCACAGGTGGGGCAGGCAGCCGACCTGACATCTGCTGACGTCAGGTACCAAGGCTTCCGGGCGGCGGGCGTACCCGCTGTTTCGAAGGTGCTCACGCCCGCGAGGGTGCCTGCCGCACCACTTGCGGCCCCGCTCCGCGGCCGTTGCGTACGGCTCTCGGCTGTATCGGCTCGACCAAACACCCAAGCTCCGCACTTACGTACGACCCTGCGGGGCGAGGAGGGTGAAGTTTCAGTCCGCAATCAGAGAGGTCCACCTGCTGAGGGCTGGGGTGGTTCATGCCCCTGGCAGAGCGCTCCGAGGATTTCGCCGATGGGCGTACCAAGGGCGTGCGCGAGGCGGTGCCACGTCTGGAGGCTCCCGACCGTACGACCCTGTTCGATCTCGATCAAGGTCCGTCGAGCCAGGCCGCTGCGCTCGGCAAGTTGATCGTAGGTCCATCCACGAGCAGCTCGGAGGCGCGACAACTCCAAATGCAGGGCCTTGAGGTTCGGGGCTGGCGGAGGAGTCGTCACCTGGCTATCGCACGGTGCGGCACCCCAGCGTGTCAGTGCAGAGGTCTGCCCTATTTGATCAGATCTGCACCGCAGAGCCGTAGTGCAGAGGTCTGCACTACGGTGTGCGGCCGTCGACCACGTGCGAAGCAGGTGGACTCGGATTCCACGTCGCGAGGAGGCCACACCCATGAAGATCGATCCCGTAAGCAAGGTCGACCGCCTCTGGACGATCACGATCCGGGCGGAGGCAGGAGACCTAGTACTGCAACGGTCTTTGCTCTGACAGGTTGGCAGTCTCTGGTGGTGTGTGGCCGCGTTGTTTGTAGTGGCTGGTGCGGGCCTGGAACTGTCGTCTGCGGCGCCAGTGTGACCAGTGCAGGACGTGTTCGACGGGTGCTGGTCGGCGGTGGGTGAGGCGGGTGATCAGGCGTCGGATTTCGGGGAGGGTGAGGGGTATGAGCTGGGAGGATCCGTTTCTGCTTTCCCTGTGTTGGCCTCGCGGGCCTTCAGGACGGTGAGGCAGACGTGGGCGGCCATGGCGAGGGTGATGTGGCGGTGCCAGCCGGGATATCGGCGGACCTGGTAGTCGTCCAGGCCGCATTCCTGTTTCGCGGTCTGGAAGCATTCCTCGACCGCCCACCGGCTGCCCGCAACGTGAATGAGTTCGTCGAGGGTGGTCTCGGCGGGGCAGTAGGCGATGTAGAAGGAGATCTGGTCGGGCCGGCTCACGCTTCGGCGGGCGATGACCCAGTGCCGGCGGTCCTCGCGGTGCCAGGGCCGGACCTCCACGCGTGCCCAGTCGTAGACCCGCGGGCCGTGGGCGCCCATCCCGCAGGAACGACGCTTCCACTTCTGCCTCGCAAGGCCGTTGAACAGGTCGTGGACCGGGTGGTCCATGGCCCAGCGGGAGACGACAGTGTCGTGCCGGGTGGTGGCCATGACGTGGAAGACATCAGCCCGCTCCAACTCGGTCCGCCAGCCCTTGGAGAAGCCGTAGGCAGCGTCCGCGGTCACCCAGCGGAACGGGATCTTCTCCGCGATCGCCCGGCGGACCATCGCCTTGGCGATGACCACTTTCGTCTCGAAGGCGACCGTGTCCTCGATGCCCGCGGCCCGGCACCGTTCCCGGTCATCGGTCCACGACGTGGGCAGATACAAGCGGCGGTCGATCAGCGTGCGACCGCGTTCGCCGGCATAGGCGAGGAAGACACCGACCTGGCAGTTCTCCGTGCGGCCCGCCGTTCCCGAGTATTGGCGCTGGACGCCGGCCGAGCGGATGCCCTTCTTCAGGAAGCCGGTGTCGTCCACGATCAGGACCGCTTCGGGGTCACCGAGATGCTCGAAGACGTAGTCGCGGACGTCGTCGAGGACTTCATCAGCGTCCCAGTCGCACCGGTTCAGCAGCCGGTGCATGCGGTCCGGGCCCCCATGCCCAGCCTCTTCCGCGAGTGTCCAGCCGTTCTTCCGCTCCAGCGGAGATACCAGACCCCGCATATACGCCAGTGCCGACTCACGCGGCTCCGACCGGGCAAACCGGTGCACGAACCGCTCATGCACCTCACCCAGACCCGCCGCCCACGCCCTCACATCACCAAGTACCCCACCCATATCCAGACCAACGACCAACCTGGCCACCAGTCACACCAAACGCCGTTGCAGTACTAGGCACTGTTTCTCGGATCTCCTGACGTGGGTGGGGTGTTGGGGTCAGGCTGGCTGCATGGGCCGTGGGGATCTGACGAACGCGGAGTGGGACCGGCTGGAGTCGTTCCTGCCTCCTGGTGGCGCCCGTGGGGGCCGGTGGAGTGATCACCGCCGGGTGATCAACGGGGTGCTCTACCGGGTTCGGACGGGCGTGCAGTGGCGGGATCTACCGGAGCGGTTCGGGCCGTGGGAGACCGTCTACAAACGCCATCGCCGCTGGTCAGCCGATGGAACGTGGACGATGCTGCTGTCCCGGATCCAGGCGACCGAAGACGCCACGGGCCAGATCGACTGGGACGTCTCGGTGGACTCGACAGCGGTGCGGGCCCACCAGCACGCCGCCGGCGCAAGGAAGGCACCGACGGCCCTGGCTCCCCAAAAGGGGAACGTTGGGGGGACGAACCAGGTCGATCCGGCATTGCGGAAACTGGCGGTCCGGCTCGAGGAAGTGGTCAGATCGGCGAGTGCCTGGGACGCTCCCGCGGCGGATTCACCACCAAAATCCACCTCGCCGCTGACGGGCGATGCCGGCCTCTCGCCCTCGTCCTGACACCCGGACACTACGGTGACGGCCCGCAATTCGAGCGGGTACTGGAGCAGGTCTCCGTGCCCCGTATCGGAGTGGGACGGCCCCGCACCCGGCCCGACCATGTCCTGGCGGACAAGGCCTACACATCCCGGAAGAACCGTCGCTACCTGCGACGACGCGGAATCCGGCACACCATCCCCGAACGCCGCGACCAGCAAAGACACCGCAGGAACCGCGGTTCCCGAGGCGGCCGCCCCACCGGCTTCGACAGCGAGCGCTACAAGAAACGCAACACCGTCGAACGCGCCATCAATCGCCTGAAGGGCTTCCGCGCCGTCGCCACCCGTTACGAGAAACGCGCCTACATCTACCTCGGCACCGTCACCCTCGCAGCCCTCATCATCTGGCTCCGCACATGATCCGAGAAACAGTGCCTAGCGGCGGTATGCGCACACTGCGGGCCGCTAAGTGCGCCCGGGCACCGGCGGGCAGCCGCGCTTGCGCACCTCGCCGAGCACGCTCGAGGCGGCGCGGCCTTCCCGCACCTGAGGACATGTCGCTGCCGGGAAGAAAACTGCCGGTGGCATCGACGTCACCGCGGCTGCGAGGGCTCCCTGGTTCTCGTCGTAGTACGCGCCAGCGGCGGGCGAGTGTGGCACCTGACCGACGCATGTAGAGCGTGCGCCTCAGCCATGGATCAAGGAGCCGTAGTACCGCTCACGCATCCGACCCCAACACCCCTCCCTGGAGGCCGTAGTCGGCGGCGCACATCGAACTCAGGGCAACGCGACTCGGCTGATAGGCACAGAACGCGCGACATGATCAATTACATCGCCGCAGCCCTCGACCCAGCGGTAGGTGCGGGTGCTCGCCTGCTGGCCCTGCAGTGCGCCCTTCGGGCCTCAACCGTCGGAGCCGTACGGCTGCCGTACGGGCTGGTTCGCTCTTCCGGGGTGCGGCGCTCCCGTAGCTGCTGGAGCGAACTTGAACACGAGGGCTGGCTTAGGCCGGCATGGGCGACAGCCCAGCCAGGAGGCAGCAGCAGCTGGGACGCCCAACTACTCGACCACGTAGTCCTGCTTCAGAATCCTGGCAGGCGAGCTCGCAGAAGCGCAGCGGACTGGGCCCTGAGGATGATGGCGCACGCTCGGCGCGCGGAAGCGAACACCCAGGAGCAGTTGGTCTATCTCGTTCTGGCCTCCCATGCGTCCCTCGGCACCCGACGATCGTCAGCAGAGGCGGAACGACTTGCACGATGCTCGGGCTTGCCGCTCGTCTCGATCCCCTTCGTCCTGGCAGAGCTGTCCAGGAAACGGCTCCTTCACTCCTGGCACCTCGACACAGATCTAGATGACCTCCACTGGTCCTTCCCTGATCAGGGTGCCTGAAGCTTTCGGGCCTTGACCCTGGGTTTTGGACACCGGAGACACTTGGATCTTGATGGTCCAGGAGAACGGAGTCCCTGTGGGGATGAAGCATTACCCCGCCGAGTTCAAGGCGGACGCGGTCGCGTTGTACCGCTCGAGGCCGGGAGCGACGATCAAGTCGGTCGCCGGTGATCTCGGGGTGAACACCGAGACGCTGCGGAACTGGATCCGGGCCGCCGACGGCCGCCGACCTGGCGCCCACTCCGCGCCGCCGGCCGCCTCGCGGGCCGACGCCGACGCCGTTCAGGCGGAGCTGGCCGCCGCCCGCAAGAGGATCCGTGAGCTGGAGGAAGAGCGCGACATCCTCCGCAAGGCGGCCCGGTATTTCGCGACGGAGACGCGCTGGTGAACCGCTGCCAGTTCGTTGACGATCACCAGCGCCGACACGGCGTGAAGCGGCTCTGCGACATCCTTGGCCTGGCCCGCTCGAGCTTCTACTACTGGCGCCGCACCGCATCCGCGAGAGCGGCCCGCCAGACCGTCGAAGCCGGGATCGCGGCCCGGATACGCAAGGTCCACCAGGACTCCGACGGCACCTACGGAGCCCCCAGAATCACCGCAGAACTCCGAGACGAGGGCGGCCCGGCGGTCAACCACAAGCGCGTCGCCAGGATCATGCGGACCATCGGGCTCGAGGGAGTCCGTCTGCGCCGCCGGCACCGCACCACCGTCGCGGACCAAGCCGCGGCGAAGGCACCGGATCTGCTCGGACGTGACTTCACCGCATCCGAGGTGAACATGAAGTACGTCGGCGACATCACCTATCTGCCGGTCAGCGGTTCGAAGCCGCTCTATCTCGCGACCGTCATCGACCTCGCCTCGCGCCGGCTGGCCGGCTGGGCGATCGCCGACCACATGCGGACAGAGCTCGTCATCGACGCCCTGACGGTCGCCGAGCGGACCCGTGGAAGCCTTGCCGGAGCGATCATGCACACCGACCACGGATCTCAATATTCGAGCAGGGCTTTCGCGGAACTCTGCAGGTCAGCAGGGGTCCGGCAGAGCATGGGCGCGGTCGGCTCCAGCGCGGACAACGCCGCCGCGGAAAGCTTCAACGCCGCCTTCAAGAGGGAGGCGCTCAAAGGCCGGAAGGCCTGGTCGAGCGAGCGTGAGGCCAGACTCGACGCCTTCCGCTGGCTGACCCGATACAACACCCGCCGCCGGCACTCCCGCCTCGGCCAGCGGTCCCCGATCGCCTACGAGAACGCCCTCCGACCAGCAGCAACTACCCTGACCCAAGCCGCATAGACGTGTTCAACATCCGGGGTCAAGGCCCTTCTCAATGGAGATCGTTCCCAGTCACCGTTGAGGAAGAGAGCGGCACGGGCCTTGTCCCCTACTCGGCTCGGGCTGAAGGTGACGCTCGAGTCCACGCCAGATCGTGCACCATCTCGTACGGATCTATGCGCTCACCCGTCTGTTCGAGTCCAGCCAGCGCCGCATCAGCGGTGAGCCCAGTTGGTGGGCGGACGGAACGGGATCACGTTGTTGTGTGCCAGAACGGGATCTGGTGCCGAACCTTGTTCCTGCGCGAGGACGGCGCTGGCGAGGGTCAGGCGCGTCACCAGCTGGCGGAGCTCTTCGATCTCCTCATGCTGGTTGGTGATGGTCTTCTTCAGCTTGGCGACCGTTTCCCGGAGCCGTTTCTCCGCCTCGGGGACTTGCTGGGTTTCCTTGCGGACGCGCTCGTAGAACTCGTTCTTCAGATCCGCGTGCCGCTTTATGAGGGCCATGCGGTGAACGCCGGCTTCAGCGGCGAGAGCGACGACCGTGAGACTGCCGTTGGAGGCGGTTGCCTGTCCGTTCAAGAGCCGGTCCATCGCCTCGCGGATCCGGGTCCGCTCGTCCAGGGACTGCTGGGTCATATCAGGGCCTCGACACTCTGGGCAGTGGCGTCATGGGCGTCGGCCATCTTGCGGAAGTTGTCGGCATTGCGACGCATCCGCTTGGCGAGCTTCTCCGGGACGGCGGTGGACTTGCGGTCGATTTCGTCGGCCATCTCCCGCATCTGACCTGCGTGGGTGTCGGTGCGGACAGTGTTGCCGCAGCCGGACTGGCATGCGTACTGCCTCGGTGCGGTGGCACCCGTATCGGGTTCGCAGAGCGCGTTCTCGTGCTTGAACGCACAGATCAGGAAGGCGTCCGGGTTGTCATAGAGCACGATGCCATCCCGCGCGAGGAACTTGGCGGCCTTCCTCGCGAACGTTGCGGGAACGATCCGGCCCTCAAACCGCGGCGTCGTCGCGGCTGCGGTGACCGCCCGCCTGGCGGCCGGGCCGGAGATCTTTTCCCCGGCAGACATGCGGTCGCGCAGGTGGGCGGCGGTGTCCGCGGCAGCGAGAGCGGTTTCGACATCGAGCACGCTGTGCATACCCCCACGGCTGCGGGAGCCGTAGCCGCTGGAGGTCCGGGCATCCAGGACTGTCCTCATATGCCCGTACTGGATCGCGAGCGCGATCAGTCCGCCTGGGCGCCGAGCGATATGCCAGGCCAGCGTGCGCCGGAACCGCGCCAATCCGATGGCGCCGTGCGGGTCTGCGCAGATGATCTGGGTGGGCAAGTCCTGGAGGTTCGCTTCCCGGTTCGCCCAGCTCACGAAGTCCTCGATCCGGGTATGCAGGCCCTGGTGCTTCAGTGCCCCGTGGTGGCCGCGCTGCTGCATGAAGTCGTGGCGGGCAGCACTCAGAAGGAGCTCGCCAGGCGGCACCATCCGTTCGAGGACGCGGATGGCGTGGACGACCGGGCTGATAGCCACCCAGGGGACCTGACGTTCCTCACCCGCGGAGATCAGGTTCCCGTCAGAATCGGTGACGTTCTTGTAGTGTCGGCTACGAATCAGATACCGGCCGTGTGCGCCGTCGGTGCCGGCCTCCGGCTCGGGGCAGCAACCAGACCGCAGCCCCTGCACTTCCTGCAGACGCATGCCGGTCAAGTACAGGCAGATGATCATTGCGGCCGTGCCCAGGTGCCTCATCAGCTCGGGGGCCTCGTCGAAATCCATGTGCGTGCGCCAGGGCTTCCCGTTGATTCGCCCGGTGACCGGCACCTGCAAAGGACACGGACCGGGTCGCTCATCGGCCAGATCTGAGAGCCGGTGCAGCCCGGAGAAGCGGCCGACTTGGCCGAGACTCGCGCCCGTGAGCGCGGCGACGTAGGTGCGGGCCAGGGACATCTTGCCGTGCATCCTGACCGCAGGGAGCACGTCTCCAGCCTGGACGAGAGGTAGCAAGTAGTCTGCAAGGGCGACCAAGCCCTCTGGGACACTCTCGTTCGCGGTGGCCACGGCGACCAGTCGTCGCCTCTCGGCCCAGGCAGCGAGGATGTCGTCGGCGAAGTCGTCGATGAAGCGGATCGCCCAGATCAGCAACGGCCCCAGGGTCTGTGGGTCGAGCGGCTCTCTGCTGTTCTCCCTGGATGCCGAGCCGTCGGCTGCGGGAAGGAAGTCATCGACCCCCTCGTCCTCCCATGGGGGGCGAGTGACGTTCGCGGGACGGGCGCTGAGCTGGTCAAATGCCCAAAGATCCGACAGGAAAGTGCAAATCTTCTCCGCGTAGTCGCGGGAGACGCCCTCTTGCCAACGCTCGGACACGTAGGCCCGCCACACCTCTTCAGTGCAGGCACCGAGACTGGTGAAGCGACGTTCATGCAGCCAACGTGCCAGCCGCATCCACTCATTGCAGGTGTCCCGCATATCGGAGGCGGAGGTCCTGCTCCGCGCCTGGACCCCGCGGCCCTGGAGGTAGGTGGGCCGAAGCCGGCCGTTGAGCATCGTCCAGGTCACGAGTTTCACCTCACCCAGCAAAGGGGCCGGACACTTCCTCCAGAAAATCGAGAACAGAGTGGTGCTGGGGTTGTCGATGAGCGGCGCCAGAGGCCAGACGGACTCCCCATAACGAGCGTTGTAGTGCGTGTTGCCAGGGCTGATCCACTGGGTCAGCACCACCAGGCAGTCCGGGCCCGGCATGGTCAGGATGTATGGGTCGTGTTCGGCGGCGAGACTGGTCATGGGGCGAGGTCTCCCTTCAGCAGGAGCTGGACAACACTGCGGTCGGAATCACTGACTCGGGCCAGAGCGGCCTTCCAGGCGGCCAGGCCAATCTTCTTGTCGTCGTCGCGGAGGTCCTCCAGCCGCAGCAGGTGATCGTTCCAGCGTGCACGGAACATGCGGTCGTCCATGGCGGAGCGCAGGCCCAAGATCTGCTGGTGCAAGTGCGCGAGCCGGGGGTGGTGGCCCGGGTGGACATGCGCGTTAGAACAGGCCAGGCAGAGTAGGAAATCCGCCCCGCAGCCTCCCTCGGGAGCTGGCCACGGACTGGACTCCTCGTCCTCGCAGTCTGCTGTAGCGGTCTCCTGATGTTCCGGGTCCGGTTCAGCCGTGATCGTCCCACCGAAGACGACAGCCCGAGCCTGCCCCAGGGCCTCCACGGCCCCCGCCTCGAATACGTCCCGGGAAGCGCGCTGGACCCGCTTATCCGGCAGCACGTAGACGCTCTCATGCGTGCCCTGACTGTGCTGCAGGGGGCGCTGCCTATCCGTGACCGTCGTCCGACGGACCCGCCCGAACGGCGACCCGCCCAACCCGTTCTTATTGGCCCAGTACTGAGCCATTGAGTAGGAGACACCGAAGGACACCGGGCCCACCGGGGCGGGCCGGTCCAGATCCGTGTGCTTCGGCTCAATCTGGTAGGCCCGAGCGGCCATGAACAGGTTGACTCCCGGCTGCAGATCGTTGGCGAGCGTCCGAGCGTGAGCGGTGGCTTGCATGGCCTGAGATATCAGCCGCCCCGGAGAGTCGGCCCCGGAGTCCGTGACATTCTCCGTAGAGAACCATCGCCCCCTGCCGGCCCGGTGCTTCTCGACCTGAATCTGATAGGTCACCGAGGTTGTCTCCCCGACCGACGGGCTCGTCCTCGGCGCCGGAATGCGGTCGTAGACCGATAGATTCCATGCGAAACGGTCAGTTAGGAGCACGGCCAGCGCGGTGAGCTCCATATGCGTCAGGAACAGCCGACCCCAGGTCTTCTCCGGACTTGCGCTACCCAGCAACCTGCGATGCGTCACGTGTCGCAGACCACCCGGCATCACTGTGCGGGGAACATCACCGGTGCGGGCAACGTGCTCAAGAACCCGCCCGAGCTTCCACTCCCGGGAGCCCTCGGCAAGGTCGCCCGCACGCCACTTGCTCAGCAGTCGCGAGTTCTCGGTGATCCGCAGCCAAGCCGACCGGAACTGACGCTGAGCCGTCAGTACCACCCGGTCCCGCTCGCTGTCCCCATAGGACTGCTTGCTCGGCACCGGCTTCGGAATGCGACGCGCGAGTTCCTCTGCCACCGGCCCCCCAGCCAGCCGTGCGTCCCCCTGGAGCAGGCCCCGAACGACGCGCAGTGTGGTTTTGCCGCTATTGGTCCTGATGTGCAGATCCCGCCAGCTCTGCAGGGCGGTCACCGTGAGCCCATCCAGATCATCTGGCGGACTGTCCAGACCGGCGACGAACTTCGCGAACATTTCAAGCCCGGTCCAGCAGGTCCTGGCTGTGCTGTGGCTGGTCCAGCCGAGAGACCGGGCAGCGAACGACGCAGCGAGAGCTTCCTGCATGGGCCTGGCCACCGGCAGCTCAGCGAAGTCGAACCCCTTCGTGTAGCCGGCCTCGTTCGTGACCGTGACTACGAGGCCGTCTGCAGCCATCGGGGGCTCGACTCGATGGTCGGGCGGCGGCGGGACGGCCTTACGTCCCCGCCCGCTCACGACGCGTCCCCGACGAGCATGTCGATGTCCTGGATCCCGGCCGTCTCCCGGGCCAGCCGGGCGAACACCCCGGTCAAGTCCTCGATGTCCTGGCCGTCATCCGTGGTGGCCGCAGCGGCGAGAATCGACTCCAGCTGCAGATGAGAAACCGGCGCCAAGTAGTGCCGCTTCGTCGTCTCCACGTCCGCGTGGCCCAGCAACGTCTTCACCAGCCACCACGGATCGCCGAACAGTAGGGCGAAGTCCCGCCGGTCCTTGCCGGTGAGCCCGTATCGCTTCTCAAACAGGTCGTTCAGTAGAATCAGCATGAACAGTGCGAACGAATGCCGGGCCGAGTGCGGGGTGGCGTACGGACTCTTGCTCTGTATCTCTGATAGCCGCAGGTCCCGGGTGATCCTCCGCTCCTCATCAGTGAGCAGCACCTTCTCGCAGCGCAGGTTCGCCAACCTGAACACGCCGTTCCACCGGTCCGGGAGCATCGGCAGGCCCTCCTCGGTCAGCCACAACCACGCCGGCTCCGGCCCGTCGGGGCCCTCCAGGAAAAGCCACTGACGCTCACGCCACTTCAGGCGGCTCAGCTCCTGTGACCCGACCACACCCTTGCGATCGACCCACTCGACCTCCGGCTTCAAACCATGGGTCATCCTCGTGACCAGCCGCATCTGCTGCATCACCGGCAGCCGCTCGTAGCGGCCCGCCTCCTGGGCTCGCTGGACTGCCCAGGCCCGCTCAGACTGGATGTACGCCTCGACCTGGCCGACCGCGTCGACCGAGGCGTAGAACGTTCGGCTGTTCTTCGACCTCGTCAGCGCACCCGCGAGACGACCGTGCATGTATCGCCCGTGGCGCAACCGCTGAGTCGGCAACTCGAATAGCAGCAGGCCCCCTCCTTCCTGTCGCCGCAGCCCTGAACTGAGCAGCAGCTGCACGAAGGCGGTGTTCCGCAACTCCGTACGCGATTCCCAGCTCGGAGACGCGACCCGGGCGTGGGTGTGGCCCCGCAGCCCGATGTCCGACCACAGCCCCCAAGTCCGTGGTGTCAGCCACGACACCCGCGCACTGACCGAGTCCGCAGCCCGGTCCTCCCGCCGGGAGACGTCCACCGGCAGCGGATGGACCTTCCCCCACCTGAACAGCTTCGTGAACGCCGCTGCCTCGCGGTTCCACTTTGTTCCGCTGATCCGCCCCGGGTTCTCGGGAGCATCGCATCGCCAGTTCCGGTAGTCCGCCAGGTCCTGCCGCGTCGCCTGCCACCAGGACAGCCCGCGCGAGGAGAGAAAGTTCAACAGAGGCCGGTAATCCGTTCCGTAGTTCCTCTTGGTTTCCCTTTCCAGATTCCGGAACGTCGCGGACCGCACGAAATCCAGGAAATCCCTGTCCACCATGCCATCCGGCCCTATGTACACCGGGTCGCCCGGCAGCAGACCTATTCGGGCCACCGCTTTCCGGCAGATCCTGTACCCCCAGGACACCCTCGGTTCGCAGCGTTCCCCACCGCCCTGGATCCGGTACCCACACCACATGCCACTCGCTCAACAGGACCCCCTTCTGACGCGCTTGAACACATCAGATCATCAGGGAACTGGTGAACTCCTTCGCTGAAAGCATTCGGGGCCGGCGCCGGGGTTGGGCCTTCACGGAAGGGCGGGCAGAACCAATTGGCGCGCTCAGGGGCAGCGACCGGCTTCTGCGGCAAGTCGGCGCCGCCTGTCGGCGGAGTGTCGGTATCCCGGCCGTGGCGGTCGGTGATCTATGGGCGATGTGTCGGTTCTCGCTGGGACCGTGGATGACAAGCCGCTCTCCTTGGAGCGGCCGCAATCGCCTCGTCCTGCCGGATCAAGGGAGCCTCCCGTCATGTCGCCAACGTCCTCCACCCCGCACTGGGATGTTCACCGGCTGCCGCGTGCCGAGGGCAGCGTCTTCCTGGTCACCGGCGCCAACGCGGGCATCGGGTACTTCATCGCAGAGCAGCTTTCCGCGACCGGCGCCACCGTCGTGCTGGGCAGCCGCAACCCGGAGAGAGCCGAAGCCGCCATGACCTCTATCCGCTCGCGCGTGCCCGGCGCGGAGGTACGCGCCATACCGCTGGACCTCGCCGACCTGCCGTCGCTCAGCGCAGTGGTGGAATCCCTGGAGGTGAATGCCCTCGATGCGGTGGTCCACAACGCAGGCGTCGCGTTCGACGACCCGCCGCGTCGCGAGACAGGAGACGGTCATGAACTCATGTTCGGTACGAATCACCTCGGACACTTCGCGCTGACCGGCCGACTGATGCCGCTGCTGTCGGCCGCACCGGCGGCACGTGTCGTGACCGTCGGCAGTTTCGCGGCGAAATCGGAACGGCTGGACCTGGACGACCTCCAGTCCCGGCGGGACTACCGGGCCAAACGCACCTACGGACGATCCAAGCTGGCACAGATGTACTTCGGGCTCGAACTCGGCCGCCGCCTGCGCACCCTCGGCAGCTCGGCGGAGAGCGTGGTGGTCCACCCCGGCGGCGCGCTGGACTCCCTCACCCCGTCACGACCACCGGTCCATGTGCGAAGCGTCGGCGCGCGGCTGCGCACGGCACCCGCCGCTCTACTCGTCCAAGGCAAGCACGCCGGCGCATGGCCAGCGGTCCGAGCGGTGCTCGACCCGGCCACGCGCGGAGGACAGCTGTGGGGACCACGCCTCTTCGGTCTGCGCGGTACACCTCGACAAGAAGCGGTATGGAGTCATCTCGCCGACACCGCTGTCGCGGCGCGGCTGTGGGACGCCAGCCGCAACCTGACCAACGTCGACCCCGCCAATCTGCGCGGATAGGCCAGGCGAGCAGCCCGTGGACAACTGGCGTGCTCAGAGTGGCCAACCGGGGGTTCTGGATCGTTCTTCCGTAAAGACCAGCCTGCCGCTGGCCGCGAGTGCTTCGAGCGCAGAGCCCCGCGCTGCTCAGGCGACTGCCTGGCATGGACGCGGGCCGTCCTTCGACGCTGATTTCGCAACGGACTTCCCCCTTGCTGATGCTGGTCTGCGTGTTGTTGGTCTTGCCACAGAGCAGAGCACGTAGAACGCCTCTTCCGCGGTTGCGCCCTCCAGCGCGCCCTTCCACTGGTCTTCGAGGAAGGCGGAGACTGACAGCACGCTCGCCACCGAGCCCACCGTCGACGCCGCGCTCGCCCGCTACGACGCCGAGCGCCGACCGCGCAGCAGGCAGTCGCGCGGTCCGCCCGGCAGGCCGGGCGGATGGGCCAGCAGCTCTCCCACCCACTCGCCGCCGCCTTGCGCAACACGGCGATGCAACTGACACCCTCCCGGGCCGCAACGCGCATGATCCTTCGGCACCACGCCTGGGTCCCACCACTGGGCTGCTCCGGGGTGACGGCGTGGCGCCGTCGCGCGGGCCCATCCAGTTCGTCCAGGGGCGCTGCCCAGGCGTCCGGGAGGAGGTCTGGGATGCTGCGCGGGTCGAGGCGGCCCTGATGGGTGGGCGACTGTGGGAAGAGCGCGGGCGGTCCGGCGGCTTCGCGCCGAAGGCGGAGGCGGAGGCTCTCGCCGATCGCGGCGTGCATGGCGGGTGAGCAGTGCGGCGTGAGCGTCCTCAGGCGGCCAGCCCTGCGTGACGGGAGCCGGGACAGCATTCGAGCGAGCGCCGTCGCGTCGGCCGGGCCGCTGAGCGGCCCGGCCCTTCAGCGGATCAGGCGTGGACCGGGCGCCATGGGGTGCACTGGCGCTCGCTGCCCTTCACGACGCACCCACGCAGCTTGTACGGGTGCCCCTCGGGCAGGTTGCCGGATACGACCTTCATGTAGATCGCCTTGTGGCCGCGCGTGGAGGCGATGCGGCCGGTGCTCAGCTCGGCCTCGACCGCCCAGCCGTCGGGGCTGATGTCCTTGGCGATGAGGGAGTCGCCCGGGATGTCGGGCGCGGGCTGCGGGTCCGCGTTCCACCGGACGAAGCCCATGTCGTGGCCGTCCCTGGGGCTGGTGATGTGGACTGTAAGGGACCCGTCCGCCGACATCGCAGCAAGACCCGAGACCCCGGTCGTGGACACCGAGACATCGATGTCGGACGCGAGGTCACCCGTCTCGTCGGCGCTGGCGGTTCCGGCCCCGGCCGTGAGCGCCACGCCGACGAACAGGGCGGCCGAACCGAGGACCGCGCCGACGCGCTTGTGTATCGAACCCATGTTTTCCTTCGTTCCCGCGCGCGACGGCACGCCGCCGCACGCACGTTCTCCCGCCGGCTTCGAACATCACTGGCGGTTAGTCAAGAGCACTGTAGCCAGGCCCTGTTGGAAACCTACTGGCGGGTACCTATCGAGGCGGCACGTCCGGCGGGTGGCTTCCCCGATGACCGGGAGCAGCGGGGTGAGCAGGCCTGAAGGTGCGCAGCATCCGGCCCGCGATGGTCACCGGTGCGGCCATGGCTTCGGGACGCTCGAGTTCACGAGTGCGCTCTTGCCCTCTTTCGGACTGTTCTCCACCCTGCTGCCGCCGCAGGTCTGCGCGGGTCTGCTGTAGCGGTGCTGAGGCGCGATCCAGACTTTTCGGAGTCCGGCGGTCTGAGGATGTCGAGAACGTGCCACCGGCTCCGTCCCAGGGACATCAGCGGCCACCACCGGCCGCACGAGGAACAAGGAGAAAACAGCATGGCGATTCAGCGGATGGACAACGTCGGCATCGTCGTAGAGGACATGGATGCCGCCATCGCGTTCTTCGTGGAACTCGGTATGGAGCTGGAGGGCAGGGCGGAGGTCGAGGGCCTCGTCGCCGACCAATGCACCGGACTCGACGGCGTCCGCTGTGACATCGCGATGCTCCGGACCCCGGACGGTCACAGCCGGCTCGAGCTGGCGAAGTACCGCAGCCCCGCGGCGATCAGCGCCGGGCCGCGCAACCGGCCGCACAACATTCTGGGCACGCACCGCGTCATGTTCGCCGTCGACGACATCGAGGACACCGTCGCCCGCCTGCGCCCTCACGGCGCCGAACTCGTAGGCGAGATCGCCCGGTTCGAGGACAGCTATCTGCTCTGCTACGTCCGCGGCCCGGAGGGCATCATCGTCGGACTGGCCGAGCAACTGCACTGAGAAGGAGGCATCGAACCATGCAGCCGAACCTGCTGGCCGGTGACGTGACCCGCCTGGGCTCGTAGGCCACCCCCGCCCGCAGCACGCCCGGGCCCGGCACCGACTCCGGGCAGCGAGGTGGTCAGCATTTGCTGGGTGGGGTGGCGACGAGCGTGTAGCGGACGGGGAGGGCGGGTCCGGGTTGTCGGCGCCCGGCGGCTGCCGTCAGCTGAACATGGCGGCGGCCGCGAGCCCGAGGTAGACCAGGGCGACGAGGTACCGGGCCCTGCCTCGGCCCGGCTCTGCGCGGCCGCGCAGCCTTCTCGCGAGTGCGCCGGCGGTAGCCGCGTACCCCAAGTCCATGGCCAGCGCGACCGTGAAGGTGATCGCGGCGAGTATCAGCAGTTCCGTGCGGGTCTGGGCACCGCTGGCATCCTGGCTCACCCACTGCGGCAGGAAGGCCAGGAAGAAGAGCATGACCTTCGGGTTGAGGACATTGACGAGGATCCCTTCGCGGTAGACGCTCCAGAGCCTCCTGGGTACGGGCTGGGCCGAGTTGCCGGGCGAGCCGGCTCCGGTGAGGGAACGGATTCCGAGGTAGAGGAGGTAGGCGGCGCCGAGCAGGGTGAGGACTTTCAGTGCTGCCGGTTCGGCGGAGACGAGGGCCGCGACTCCGAAGGCGGTGGCGAGGGCGTGTATCAGGGTGCCGGTCTCCACCCCGAGTGCCGAAACCATCCCGGCGCCGGTGCCCTGGGCGATGCTGCGCGTGCAGATGTAGACGAGGTTCGGTCCGGGCAGGCCCACGAGGGCGGCGGACGCGCCCACGAAGAGCAGCAGCTGCTGCGGGTCGGAGAGGACGCTCATCGCCGGCCCGCTCCGAGCAGGGCCGGCAGCAGGGTCAGTGGGGGCGCGCCCAGGTTGAGCAGCGCCGTGTGGAAGCGCGTGTGGGTGAAGCCGGTCCCCCAGTGCTGTCGGGCCTGGTCACGCAAGTCGAGGATCGCGAACTTCCCGCGGGTGTAGTCGCCCGCCTGGGGGTCGAGCAGGCAGCGCGTGGCCTGCTGTGCGGCGAGTGCCGGGGGTGTGTGCGCCTCTGCTTCGAACCGGGCGGCCGCCTGTTGGTGGGTGAGTTCGCCGGTGTGCAGCCCGATGACGCAGGCCAGGCGTGTCAGGCGCAGCAGTGCGTCGCGGGCCACGGCCGCGGTGTGCCGGGGGTCGCCGTCACCGAAGCCCGCCTCCAGGGCCATCTCCTCGCAGTAGTGCGCCCAGCCTTCGCTCGTCGCGTACGACTGCAGGCTGCGGCGCACTTCACCCGGGACGTGGCGCAGGATCCGGCGGTGCGCCAGGTGTCCTGGGGCGACCTCGTGCACGGCGATGTTCAGCAGCTGGTGGCGGCTGTACGTGCGCAGCCAGGCGTCGCGGTCCCGGGCCGGCCACTGCTCGGGCGGACGGCGGACCCGGAACCAGCCCGGGCGGTCCGGCTCCCCCGGGGCGGCGGCCGTCATGGTCGCGACCTCGTGACTCTGTGACTCTGGGAGAAGGCCGACCCGGCACGTGAGGTGCCCGCCGGGTATCAGCTGGGTCCTGTCGGCCCAGTCGGTGACGGTCTTGACCGCCTCGCGGGTGGCGGCCAGCAGGCCGAAGGCGGTGGGGTGGTCGTCGTCCAGGTGGTGCAGTGTCGTGACCACGTCGGCGCTGGGGTCGATACGGCGGCAGGCCTCCCCCAGGAGCTGTGTGAGGCGGTCTCGTTCCGCGTCGGCGCGTACGGCCAGGCTCCCGAGGTCGACCTCGCTGCCTTCGGTGGCCGCCAGCATCCGGGTGAGACCGTCCTCGCCCAGTACCGGTGCGGCGCGCTCGCCCCGGGCCGTTGCCCGCAGGTGGGCTTCGAGGCGCTCGAGCGCTTCAGCTGCCTGCCGGTCTCGGGAGGTCGTCTCCTGTCCGGGGCGGGTCAGCTGGTGCCGCAGGCCCTGGACCGCGGGCAGGGCGGCGCGGGCCTGCTCCGCGGGGACCAGGTCGAGCGTGGTCACGGCGGCGGCCACCAGGTCGGGCCAGGCATCGAGGTGGTCCCGTCGGGCGCGCGCCCGCTCGGCCTGGGGCGCGTAGTCGTTCTCGTAGCCGCTCAGATCCAGGTTGTCGATGTGCAGGTACGGGTCCCGGCGGTGCATCTGGAGATCGCTGAAGCGCAGCGACAGTGCGTACTCGAAGGCCTGGAGCGTCGCCTCGTCGAGCGGGTCGTGCGCCGGGGCCGGGGTGTCCGGCCGGCCGGGCTGCGGTGCGCTGGGGCGGGCGGCGGCGATGGCCGACAGTGCGCGGCGTATGCCTGCTTCGGAGAGGTCCTGGGGACGGCCGTCGTATTCGTGGCGTCCGGCGTCGTTGCGTGCGGCCGGCACGGACGTGTCGAGGACGGCACGGAGGCGGGCCGAGATGGCCGGGGCAATAGGGGCGATTGGAGTGACTGAGGTGACTGGGGTGACTGGCGGCATCGGGGCGTTCTCCTCGGGGCGGATAAGGTCAAGTGGTAGGCCTGGGACCAGCCAATCCGGGATTGGGGCAGGCCACACGATCCAATGGGGGCCGAAGTGGACCTTTCGCGGAATCCGGAACGGCTGGTGGAGCTGTTGCCGGACGGGTGGGCGGGGAGCGGGGCCCTGTTCCGCGGGCTCGCCGCCGCGCTGCGCCACCTCGTCGACGAGGGTGAGCTGGCGCCGGGCGTCCGGCTGCCGTCGGAGCGCGGGCTCGCTGCCGCGCTCGCGTTGAGCCGCTCGACCGTCGTGGCCGCCTACGACGAGCTGCGGGCCGACGGCACCCTTGCCAGCAGGCGGGGCAGTGGCACCCGAGTGGCCAAAAGGACGGGGGGCGGCCGCCGCTTGGGGCACGAACTGCGGCGGGGGCAGGCCGATTCGGTCTTCGCTCGGCTCTCTCGGGGTCCGGGCAGCGTGATTTCCCTGGCGTACGCCGCGGACGCGGGCGCGCCCGAACTCGCCGAGACACTGCGCGACGTGATCGCGGACGACCTCCCCCACCTGCTCTCCGACGCCGGCTATCACCCGCGGGGGCTGTACGCGCTGCGTGAGCAGATCGCCGTGCACATCAGCGGGCTGGGGCTGCCCACCTCGCCCGACGAGGTGGTGGTGACGACGGGCGCCCACCAGGCCATCGCCCTGACCGCCCAGATGTACCTGCGGCCGGGCAGTACGGTCGTCGTCGAGTCCCCCAGCTGGCCCGGCTGCTTCGACCTGTTCTCCGCGCACGGCGCCCGGACGGTCGGCGTACCGCTCGACGAGGAGGGAATGCGGCCGGACCTGCTGGCCGCCGCTCTGGCCGAGCACGAGCCGGACCTGTTGTTCGTCATGCCGAGCTTTCACAACCCCACCGGCCGGCTGATGAGCGCGTCCCGGCGCCGCCGCATCGCCGAGCTGGCCCGGCAGCACGATGTGGCCGTCGTGGAGGACCTCGCCTATTCGGGGCGCATCGGCACCCGGGGCGAGCTGCCGCCGCCGCTGGGAGCCCTCGCTCCCCAGGGCGGTGAGGTACTGACCATCGGTTCACTGTCGAAGTCGGTGTGGGGCGGGCTGCGGGTGGGCTGGCTGCGTGCGGAGGAACCCGTCGCAGCGCGGTTCGCCCGCCACAAGGCGCTGGCCGATCTCGGCACCCCCGTCCTCGACCAGGCCGTCGCCGTCCGGCTGCTGCCCCGCCTCGCCGAACTCGAGCAGACACAGGCCCAGTCCGCCGCCCGTCGGCTGCGCCACCTGACCGGACTGCTGGAGCAGTCGCTGCCCGACTGGAGGTGGGAGCCTCCCGTCGGGGGGTCGGCCCTGTGGATCGAGCTTCCCGAAGCCGATGCCGGCGCGTTCGCACAAGTCGCGCTGCGCCACGAGGTCGAGGTGGTGGCGGGACGGACCACCGATCCCAGTGGCCGCCACGACTCCTTCATCCGCCTCCCCTTCACCTACCCGCCGGACGTTCTGACCGAAGCAGTCCACCGGCTGACCCGGGCCTGGGCCGACTTCCGCCGACACGGCCCCGCCCCTGAACAGGAATCCCCGCTGGTCTGAACCCGTTCACCGGGCGGGCCGGTCACGGTCACGGCGCGTGAGGTCGTGTCGACCAGGCGGCGCGCAAGCTCGCCAGGCGGGCAGGGCGCGTCCTTCCGGCCTGACGCCGTGACACCACGTCACGCAGCTTGGGCCGGACCCCCAACCACCCCGCAACCCCAGACTGACATTCTCGGGTCCCGTACCTGGCCTGCGATGATGATGGAATGCCAGAGCCAGGGACCACCGCCGTCGTCATTGTCTTGCCGGATGCCGCCCCGCTCCTGGATGCGGCGTGGCGTATCGACCCGGCTCTGGTGCGTCGTGGGGTGCCGGCGCACGTCTCGCTCCTCTACCCGTTCGTGCCGGAATCGGCGCTGACGGGTCAGGACGAGAAGGGCGTGCGTTCCCTGGCGGCGAGTTTTCCGGCAGCTGATCTGCTCTTGGCGGAGGTCGTGACGGAGTCCGGCTTCGTCGCCGTCACCGTTCCGGGACTCCAGCCGATCGTCGATGCGTTCCGCGCCCAGTGGCCCGGGTTGCGCCCGTACAGGGGCCGCTTCGGGGCGCGGCCCGCCTCCCATGTCACGGTCGCCATGGGCGCGGACGACCCGACGGCTGCCGCCCATGTCCGCGCTGCGATCGGCAGCCTGCTGCCCCTGCGCACCCGTGCGGCGGCGGTCCAGCTGGTGGTGCTGACTGAGGAAGGCTGGCAGTCGCGGTTCACCGCGCCGCTCGGCGTCCCGGACGGGCCGTGAACACCACCCGCCAGTCCCCCGCCGCAGGCCACGACCACAGCCCGAGGCCGGCACCCCATCCTTGGCAACCTGCCGAGAACCAGTGGAACTGTGCACACGACCAAACAACCTGCACAGCCACACCCCGGACCGAGAATCACCCGGGCCAGACTGCCGACGCCCCCCACCCTGCGCGGATTCAAACGAGCCACCAGTACCACCAAGCCGCTCAACCAACCTGCACAACCCCAGGTCACACCGGGGTCCGCTGGTGATCCCTCCCAGCGCGCGTTGCGATGCGTGGGCGGGCGCTTCCCTTGCACGTCATACCGGCGACGCGCCGCCCCCACCCCCGGTGACCCGTTCGGCCGCCGCCGTCCGGGGCGGCGGTGGATCGCGTGGCTCGGTGGGCACGAGCGCGCGCGGACAAGCCCATGGAGGTCATCGCATGGCGTCTTCCCCGGGGCACCGCGCGAGGGCACCCACCTGGGCAGCCCGTCGCTCGCGGTGTCGCAGTCGTCTATTTGCCGTCACCCGGCAGAGGAGGACACGCAGACGGGGTGGTTGCGGCAGCTGAGGTCGGTGTCGGTGAGGTTGGCGCCGTCGAGGTTGGCCTCGGTGAGGTCGGCGTCATGGAGGTTGGCGCGGGTGAGGTTGGCACTGGCGAGGACGGCGTGACGGAGAGTGGCGTTGGTGAGGTTGGCTCCCTCGAGGTTGGCGCTCAAGGTGTTGGCGTTGGTGAGGTTGGCACCAATGAGGATGGCGCGCTCTAGTCTTGCGCTGGTGAGGTTCGCGTCGGTGAGGTTCGCGTCGGTGAGGTTGGCATCAACGAGGTTCGCCTCCGTGAGGTCAGCACCGGTGAGGTCGGGCTTGATATCGGGGTTGTCCGTACGCCATTGGTTCCATTCCGACAGGCTCCTCTTGAGCAGGGCGACTTGGTCGGCATCGGCTCGCTGAGAGGCGGCGGCCGCTCTGAGGGTGGGGGTGGCCTGGGCGGCAGGGACGGTCAGGGCGTAGCCGGCGAGGATGAGCGCGGCGATCAGGGTACGGGGGATGGTGATGTTCGTTCGCATCCTGAGTCCTTTCAATGGGTGAGGTTCCCGCTGGATGACGCGAGCCACTCCAGGCCTGCCCCCCGTCCCGGTCCTTCTCACCCCTGAGGGATCGGAGGCACTCTTCTGGTCTTGCCCACGGTCCTGTGAACGTGTGATGCGGGGGCACAGCAGTCGACGCGGCAGACCACGGTGACCGACCAGCCCTCTCGTGAACCACCCCGCAACCCCCTCAGCAACGCGAGTCCCGAATATGGGAACGATCCATCACCCCAGGTGGCACCGTTCCCGGACCCGGGAACGGCTGCCTGCCGCGGCCCGACTTCCGTACGGGCGCGGCCTTCTGACGGTGCGCGGGGACCGCCGGCTCGGCCGGGACGGCGCCCGCCGAGCCGGGTGCGGCGGCGCGGGTGGTGGCGGAGCGGGACCGGGCGGAGGCCGCCGAGACCAGGGGCACGCCCAGGAGCGTGGTGAAGGCCTGGTAAGTGGCCATCACCATGCGACGGACGAACTCGGAGGGCAGGCCTGAGCAGTGGTCCCCCAGTGCGGCTGAGCGTCCAGCCGGAAGGAAAGACCGAGCGGCTCCATCCGCATCTCGTGTCCCTCGGCCGGATCCCGCGCCAGACGGTCGAAGATCCGGGTCCACCGCTGCTGAACGGTGACCAGGTCGTCCGGGAACCCGGGCCGCTCCGAGCCGCCCGGGACGGCCCAGTAAGGGTGTGCGGAGATGCGGCAGGAAAAGGTGATGAGCCGCCGTCAGAGCGTGGTGGTGCCAGGGCTGGCGGGCCAGGTCGGCGCCCGGGTGCGCAGCCAGGCGGCCTGGAGGTCGATCAAGTCGTCAGGGAAGTGGCGATGGGTGGCACCGGCGAGGCTCGGCAATCCTCGACCGGAGCGCGAACGCCCCGTGACTTCGGCGGACCGATGTCACGGGGCGTCCTCGGACCAGCCGTCCGCACCGCTACCGGCTACCGGCTACCGGCTACCGGCTGAGCGACCTGAGCGCCGCCGCGTCGTACGGCTTCAGCTCATCGAAGCGGTTGCCGAGAACCTTCGCCGCCCACTGCGGGTCCTGGAGCAGCGCCCGGCCGACGGCGACCATGTCGAACTCGTCGCGTTCCATGCGGTCCAGGAGATTGTCGATGTCGCCGAGCGCCGCACCCTCGCCGACGAAGGCGCGGATGAAGTCGCCGTCGAGGCCTACCGAACCGACCGTGATGGTCGGCCGACCGGTGAGCTTCTTGGTCCAGCCCGCCAGGTTCAGGTCCGAGCCCTCGAACTCCGGGAGCCAGTAGCGCCGGGTGGAGGCGTGGAACGCGTCGACGCCCGCCGCCGCCAGCGGGGCCAGGATCGCCTCCAGCTCCTCCGGGGTCTGCGCGAGCCGTGCGTCGTAGGCCTCCTGCTTCCACTGCGAGTAGCGGAAGATCACCGGGAAGTCGGCCGCGACGCGATCGCGGACTGCGGCGACGATCTCGGCGGCGAACTTCGTACGGGCCACCGCGTTGCCGCCGTAGGCGTCGGTGCGGCGGTTGGTCCGCTCCCACAGGAACTGGTCGAGCAGGTAGCCGTGGGCGCCGTGCAGTTCGACGCCGTCGAAGCCGATCCGCTCGGCCTCCGCGGCGGCGTCGGCGAACGCGCCGATGACGTCGTCGAGGTCGGCGCGGGTCATCGCCTTGCCGGTCCCCTCGGTGCCGTCGACGCGGATGCCGGAGGGGCCGACGGCGGGGGCGTCGGCGTACGGTGCCTCGCCCTGCTTGCGCACCATGCCTATGTGCCACAGCTGAGGCACGATCGTGCCGCCCGCCTCGTGCACGGCCGCGGCGACCTTCGCCCACCCAGCCAGCTGGTCCTCGCCGTGGAACCGCGGCACCCGGTCGCTCTGCCCGGCAGAGTCATGACCGACGTAGGTTCCCTCGGTGACGATCAAGCCCACACCCGCGGCGGCCCGGCTGGCGTAGTACGCCTGCACGTCCTCGCCGGGCACGCCGCCGGGGGAGAACATCCGCGTCATCGGCGCCATCGCGATGCGGTTGGGGACGGTCAGGCCGTTCAGCTTGACGGGCCGGGACAAGATCTCGGCGGCGCGGGAGGCGGTGGACGTGGTGACGGTCATGCGGGTCCTCCGGGTTGAGGCTGTGGCTCGTCAGGGTGACAACGAGAAGTGCATAATACACATGCTATGTATCATGCATATTGCAGTGTCCGGCCGTCGTGCGGCGCCGCCCGCAGGCCGAGCCGTGCAGGGGTCCGGCGGTCCCCTGGTTCACAGGTCCGCGATAATGGAGCGCCGGAAAGAACGGGAGGCGCAGTGCTGGAGAAACTGGAGCGGGAGCTGATGCTGCTCTCACGGCACCAGGTGCTTGCCCGGCGCGAGCGCGACCCCGAACGCCTGGAGCGGTCGGCGTACCTGCTGCTCAGCCGGATCGACACACAAGGCCCCATGTCCATCGGACAGTTGGCGGAGGCCTTCGGGCTCGATACCTCGACCGTGAACCGGCAGACGGCCGCGCTGCTGCGCTGCGGACTGGCCGAGCGCGTCGCGGACCCGGACGGCGGCATGGCACGCAAGCTGCGCATCACCGTTGACGGCGGGCGCCGGCTCGCCGAAGACCGTGAGGTCAACCGGGCTTGCCTGGCCCGGGTGGTCGCCGACTGGTCCCCTGAGGAAGTACGGGAGCTGGCGGACGTCCTGGTCCGGCTCAACCGCAGCGCCGAGGCCCTCGAAGGACGGTACTGGCCGCGCGCGGAGGATGGCGACATCCGCGCCGCGTGCCACCCGCCGGTCCCACACGGATCCCCGGCTCCTGCTCCGCAGGCACCCGCGACTCCCGCCCCGTAGGAGCGCCCGCGCATCGGGGCGCCCAGACCCGGCCAGCAGCCGGGCCCCGGTCGGCTGTCGGCTGTCGGCTGTCAGCTGTCAGCTGTCAGCTGTCAGCCGATTCTGAGCATTGGTGTTGTCCATCCGGGCCAGGTGTCCGGCGGGGCCTGATGGGACAACTTCAATGCACAACACCAGCTGACCACCCGGCGTGAACCGGGTCACCACCGGGCGCGCAGCACGCCGTCGCTGTCGGGCAGGGCGGCACAAAGAAGCGGGTGGCGTTCGTCGTGGCAAATGGGCAGGGCGCAGGCCGCCCGGGCCCCGGCCACCAGGGCGGCGAGCTCTTGGTACTCGGTGTCGTCGACGATCGCGTTTCTGATCGTGCCGTCCTGTGCCTCCCAGACAAACTCCGCGGCTCCCTCCTCCGGCAGCGCGGCGAGGACCGCGCCGACATCGGGGTTCAGGTCAGGCCAGACGGTCAGCAGGGCGCGCGGGCTGAGACCGGTACGAACCGCGTCGAGGTTCTCCGGCGTGAGGCGGTGGAAACGTGCAGCATTGCGGACGTAGCCCTCCTCCAGGAGCACTGTCTGCCGTGAGGCCAGCGCCGTGCGCACGCGCGCCCAGAACCCCTCGTCGGCGGCCTCCGTCACGTCCGGTTCCTCCAGCTCCGCCGCGTAGGGGGAGGTCGTCATCGGTTCCGGGAAGAGGCCGAGTTCCCGTGTACGGGCCACGGCGTCCGAGCAGAGCCGGTCGCTGCCCACGTACACGTACTGGTCCCACCCGACGTGCACGGTGAACACATCCCCCGCCTCCAGACGACACCAGGCACCTTGGTCGCGGAGCATGGCCCGGACCAGCTCCAGAGCGACCGGAAGGGAGACCTCGGCCCCGTCGTGGTAGCCGGCGAGGTCGGGCGGGAAGAGCCCGCCGAGGCCATGTCCCCCGACCGGCGGCTCCACGCCGAAGTGGACGAAAACGGTGACTTCGGGCTCGCGGATCTCCAGCCGATCGATGCCCGAGGCCTCCGCGAAGGCGCCGATCGCCGCGAGGTACGCCGCTTCGACCGGCCCATGGTCACTGACCGTCTCCTCGGCACCGGTGTAGTGGCCGTGTTCATCACGGTCGGCGGGGTCATACTTGGTGATCCGGTGGACGAAGGACGGCGGCACGTTGCTCCCTGCGCGGTAAGAAGGGCTGCCAGCGTAGTTCCCCGGTCCCGTTCCACGTCTGATCAAGGTGATCCAGACGCTACCCAGCGGGCCACCTATCGCGCTCAGAGGCCAAGTAGCACGCTCAAGGGCCGACTATCGCGCTCAGCCTCGAGCCCGTTCGTGTGACGTAGCGCCGTACTTTGCCAGTCTGGCCAGGTACGGCGCTCAGCTGGGTGCGCCAGCGGTGAACCAGGCATCGGGAGAGGCCGGACGGCGTCAGCGTCGAGACGTTCCGAGGGTCTGGTCGGCCGTCGCGAAGCGGTGCTCCGTCGGCTTCAGCACTTCGTGGAGGTGGCCGAAGTACTCCGTTTCCGCCGTTCCTGTGAGCACCGCCAGCAGGAAGGCGAGGCACCCCATGTCGTGGTGCTCCCACAATGGGCCGCGCCCCTCGTTGTAGAGCACGGTCCACTCGTCGGGATGCTGACCGGGCCGCGCCAGCCAGTACAGGAACGCCCCCGTGCCCTCCTCGAACGCCCACGGCAGGACCCGCGCCCCCGCCTCCAGCAGGCCGGCGGGCTTCGCCTCGAACTCCCACAGGCTGGCGAAGATCTCGTCCCGTTCCGTCGTCTGCGCGTGCAGGTCACAGTCGCTGTAGGCGGAGTCGGGCACGAGCAGCCAGATCGTGTCGTCGAAGATGCCGTCGCCGTACGTCTCGACGAGCTGCTTGTAGTCGGCGGGCAGAGCCGCACCCAGGGCGCGCTCGGTCTGCGCCCAGTCCACCGCGGGCGGCGGTTCGGCGGGCGGCGGGCAGAGGCGGACGAGGGCGTCGAGGGCGTCGAGGGCGATCACGGAACGGACGCTACTGGACCGCCTACGGCAGTTCACCCTCGCCGGCTCCAACCACCACGCCCGCCGCCCCGACGTCCTGACCGCACACCGACGCGAACGCGCCCGTATCCGCAGCGAGAAGGGCGTCCGCTGGGGCGGCCGGTCCAGGATCGCCACCGCTTGAGCTGCGCGCGGCTGCAGACCGGGCGGGGCCGAGCGCTGGTTTGCCGATCAACTGACGTGGGCGGCGATGGCTCGCGCACACACCATGGATTCGGTATGCGTCGTATCGACCTCAAGGTCGTAGGTCACCCCTTGGTGAACCACATCTGCCTGCGACGCGGCCATGCCCTGGACTCGATCTCCTCGTGCGACCTCACGGCCGGCGGCGACCGCACCCTCACACTTGACGCCGACCCAAAGCACCGCCAGGTCGCCCGTAGCCTTCTGCCACCGCTGTTGGGACGCGGCTCCGCCGAGGAAGACGTCGTCGACGATGATCCGGGCGCCTGCACCGGCCATCGCAACGATGCCCTCGGTCCAGGCGGCCTCCAGCGCCCGGAAGTCCGCCCCGACGCTCACTCGGCCGTCTGCCCCGATCTCGATCCCCGCGTCCGACGCCTGCATCTTCGCGGGCAGCGCGTCGACGAACGAATCGACCCCGAACGCCAACCACGGATCCGGCAGTACGGCCTGCAGGCACCGCACGATCCCAGACTTCCCCGAGCTGGAACCACCATTGAGAATGATCATCTGAGTTGTCACCGCGCCACGGTAGGGGCACCTCCCCAGGACACGAAACGAATTTCGGCAGACACCACCCTGCTGCCACAACCCGGTGAACGTTCCCGGTCACAACACTGGACGGGCCTCACCTCGGCGACGCTGAAGTACAGTTCCGGCGTCAGGCGCCGTCGGCAGCCTTCCGCAGCTCGTACAGCTTCCCGGAATCAGGGTGACCGACGTGCTGGTATATCCGGGGCTTGCGGTCGGTGCCGCCGACGCTCCACGCCCGCCAGGAATACCCCGGGACGTCGATGCGGACCTCCTGGGTCCAGACGTCCCGCCCAGGCTCGTACGACCAGGTGCCGGAGCCCGAGCACCGCCGTGACGGGCCGCTGGGGTGATCGTCGGGGCGGTGCTGGCCGACGCCGGAGGCCGTGACCCGGCCGTCCGACGTGAAGACGAGCGTGCCGCTCGTGTGATCGACCCAGGTGCCGGCCATGGTCGCCGGACCGATCGCCGGCGGCTCGTACGCGGGCAGCAGGCCGACCGTGAGCCCGAGTGCGCCGAACAGGCCCGTCCCCGCCACCACCGCCGTGCCCCACAGCGCCACTTGCCGGACGAGTCCCGGGTGCCGGGGCCGGGCAACCAGGCCGCCCATCGAGAGCGCGGCCGTGGCCACCGCCCAGAAGGCGAGCACGGGCCGCGCCTCCATGCGGTTGTACGCCGCGAAGGCCGCGATCGGCGGGGTCACCAGGGCCGCCACCACCAGCGGCACCCACCACCACGCCTCGCGGCCGCCGATCCGGCGGCCGAGCAGGTCGGCCAACGCCACCGCCGGCAGCACGAAAATCAGCGACAGCAGGAACGCGATCACGCCGACGATCACGCCGAAGGAGAGCAGGCCCGCCACCAGGGCGCTGTGGTCGACCGGGGTGTCCGGCGGCGGCTGCGTCCGGACGTACAGGAGGACCACCACGACGGCGAGCGCGACCTCCAGGCAGCCCACCAACACCGAGACCAGCAACATCCGGCCGTACGACCGCTTCTGATGCACGGCCAACCCCCTCGTGGCACGGCGAAATGAACTCGTCCGCCCTGACGGCGGCGTGGATCCATTCTGCCAGCCGGGCTGAACGCGTTCAATTCATTCTTTGTGCGCACCTCCGCCCGCACCGCCGCCCAGCTCACCGCCGACACCGGCAGGTCACGCGAGAGGTTGCTCACCGCCCCCTCCACCATCCGGTCCTCCCGCCGGCCCTCGACGGTCAGCAGGGCCGAGACGGTCACCTTGCGCACCTGCGGGGCGTCCTGGCGCAGGGCCTTCGTGCCCAGGACGTAGCCGGCGTCGGCCCGGGGCCTCCTTTGAGGTCTGTGCCGGCCTACGACCAGGGCATGGGCGGCCGCGAAGTGCTCGTCGCCGTCGGCGCCCACCTCGCCGCCCGCACGCAGACCCCCTGACCATCGTGGAGCCTCCGGCGCTGCATGCCGACATCACCGCCATCGTCGCGGTACTCCAGCCCACCGTGGACTGCACGGTCATCTCCGCCCAGGAAGCCGCGCATGGGCTTCCCCTGGCCGACCAAGGCGTGCTGGCCGTGCACGCCGACCAGCTGAAGGATCCGGACGTCCGCAAACCGCTGTCCGACCTGGCCCACGCCGCCGACCACCTCCTGGTGGTCCGCCACGACTACAGCGAGCCCACCCTCGACAGCCTCGCCGCCCCAGCCCACACACTGACCTACCGAGCGCGGCGTCGGCCTACCTCCCGCCGCCGATGGCTGAGCGCAAGCAGCGCATCATCGACCGGCTCAACCACAACCCCGCGACGGGCGCGGCCCGGACATCCTCGAGTACATCGACCCTGAGCAGGTGGAGTCCGTCGATGTCGACCGGCTCCATGCCGAGGCCCAGGAACGCATCGAGGCAGCGGGCCAGGCGATTCAGCGGAAGGCGTTGGTGTTCTCTGAAGCCCACTGCTGGAACGGGCGGGCCGGCGTTCCGGTGACCTGTGAAACCGTGTCGCGCACCATCAGCAGCTCGTGGTTCACGTCTCCGCCGGTGACGTCGAGTACCGCGTCCGCGGCCTCGGGCCCGAAGACCGCGGCCATCTGTGCGTGGGCCTGCTGGCGGCTGATTTCGGCGAAGGGGACCTCCCGACCCAGTGCTGCCGCGATGGCCTCGACCTGCTGTCGGGCGGTCACCGGCTCTGGACCGGTCAAGGCATACGTGAGTCCGTGGTGGCCGGGCTCGGTCAGTGCCACGCGTGCTACCGATGCGATGTCCGCGGGGTGGATGGTTGGCAGCGCGGTTTCGGCGTACGGCGCGTGGACGGTCTCGTGGCCACGGATGGAAGCGGCCCACATCAGGGCGTTCGAGGCGAACTGCGTCGGCCGCAGGATCGTCCAGGCCATGCCGCTTGCCTTGAGCAGTTGCTCCACCGCGAGGTTCTCGCCGGCGGGGCCGAGGTGCGGGTGGGTCTGGACGGTGATGGACGACACCAGCACGACGTGCTCCACGCCCGCCTCCCGGGCGGCTTCGAGGATGTCGGCGTCTGGGCCCAGACGCGAAACGAGAAACAGCGAGCGCACCCCCTCCAGCACGGGCTTCAACGATGCCGGCTCTGCGAAGTCGCCCTCCACGGCCTCGACCCCGTCGGGGAAGACGGCCCGTGCGGCATCACGGGTCAACCCTCTCAGCGGCCCGACACCGCGAGCGTGCAGCTCCTTCAGCAGGGCACTGCCTATGTTTCCGGTGGCTCCGGTCACGAGGATCATGGGTGTGTTTCCCGTCGTCAGATGATCAAGTAGGCAACACGCTAAATCCTCAATCACACTTCAGGTCAAGAAACGCCCGGCCATACCCGCGGCTGGGCACGGTCACGTGTACGCCGACACTGCCCCTCGAGAGCGCCCAGGCGCGCGCGGTGGCTCCACGGCAGCCGCACATCCAACGCCACGAGGCCCAGCAGCAGTCCGCTGCCCACCAGCGCCGCTCGCCTCGTCGGCGGCCAGTCGTAGGGTGACCGGGTGAGTGACATCTACGAGCTGATGATTTCCGTGGACCTGCGGGACGAGATCTCCGAGCAGGAGCTCGCCGAGCTGAGCTGGCATCTGGGGATCGGGCCGCAACCAGAGCGTCTGTTCATCGTCACCGCGTTCCCAGTCGTGGTGGACGACTCGGGGATCCCGGTGATCGAGGACGATCCGTATCCACTACTGGCTGGGCGCGGCGCGGCATCGCGGGTGGGTGGTGTGCTCTGCTCGGCACTGGCCAGTCGCGCGGACCTGCCGCGGAAGGGCTGGTCGCTGATGTCCCGACAGGAGATCCACCCGGACGAGTTCGAGAAGGTCGGCGAGCTGCTCTGCTGGCTGGCCACAAGGGCTCACGAAACGCATCTGCTGGGGGATGGCGCGGTCGGGATGGGATTCCTCCGGTTCTATGAAGCCGAGGTTCCAGATGTACTTCAGGTCGCTAGCGGACGGGTCAGCTGGCCAACCTGAAGAGAACGGCCGAGGTCGGCTACCCTCCGGAGCCGGCGGGTTTGGGGCGGTCCGTCGCCCGGCCGGACTCATGGCCGGGGCCTGGGGCCCTTCTTTCGGATCAGGACGGATCTGCCCAGGTGAGGGACCGCCAGACGTGCTGGGCCCAGGCGAGATCCGCGGGCTCTTCATGAGTGCAGAACACCCCGGCGGCGGTGCCGGAGGCCGGCACCGTGAAGCCGTAGAACTCGTGCCGTTCCCGGCCGTGGTCGTCCGGGGTCAGCCAGAAGGCGTGGCGGAGACCGCCGGGCAGAAGCTCGGTTAGCCGCTGCGCGGGAAGCTTGTCGGGGGCTCCGGCGAGCAGTGCGGAGAGGAAGTCCTCGGGGGTACGTCCCGGGTTGTCGTCCATGAACACGGTCACGGCGACGCTGCGGTCCGGCCCGGCGAACTGGTCCGCTCCGTCGGCGAACCGGGCGGTGAGGCCCGCGCTGCGGACGATGGACCAGTGGTCGCCGAGGTCGGTTCGCACGTCGACGGGGAGCTGGTGCGGGAAGCGGCTGAGGACGTGGTCCCGGTCCCAGGTGTCTTCCAGGACGCGGGTGGCCGTCGGGTGGTGGCCTACGACGAGGTGTGGCAGCTCCTCAGGGTCGGCGACCCGGGCGGTGAACGGGGCGCCCAGCAGGTCGTCGCCCCAGGGACGAATCTTGTTGGCGAGCCTGCCCCTGAAGGCGAGATCGGCGTAGCCGTGGTCCTCCCACATGTCGTGGGCCTTCCGGAGGGCGGCGTCGTCGACCTCCAGCCAGATGCCCAGGACGAGTTCCGTCTCGTGCGTCAGCCGGATGGGCAGCAGGCACCGGATGAATGAGCCGACGCCGTCAACCCGGAGCAGCGCGGAGGGGCCGAGCCGGTGCCGGGCCTCTTCAGGTGCGGTGAGCGCAGCGTCGGGCAGGTTGTAGCCGACGTCGATACGCCGCTCGTCTGTGAGGGAGTCGCCGCAGCAGGAACAGGAGGGCAGGTGGCTGGTCACGCCGCCAGCTTAGGTAGCGGCTGCACTGCCCAGATGCCCGGGGCGCCCTCGGGGCGGCCACTCACACAGATCTGGCCGCACGGTGATCCGAAGGAAACGCCTTGGGTCGGCAGGACGCGGAAGCCCCGCGCCCGGTCGCCAGGCGCGGGGTTCCTCCCCGTGTTGCTACTTCTTCACCCTGGTCAGGTGCACTGCCGCGATGTCACTCGCGGTGACGGCGACCTGGTAGTCGGTGTCGACCGCGGTGGCGGTCGCCTTGACCTCAACATCACCGCCCTGGAAGGGGGTGGTTCCCGTGGGGTCCGCCTGGGCGCTCCAGGCGACCGGCGGGCCGGGTACGCACTTCACGGTGGCGCTGTACGGGCCGCGGATCAAGATGTTCCGCTTGACCTGGGTGACCAGGCCCGACACGTCAACCTGGGCCGGCTTGTTGCAAGTGACTTTGCCGTGCACGGTGGCCTTGCCGTTGAGTGCGCTGGCCTGGCCCTCGAGCGTCACCCCGACGCCAAGCGAAAGCTCGGCAGGGGCCGCCGGATTCTTGACGTGCACCTGGCCGCGCAGGGCAGACTCGCCACCCTCGCAATGCTGCTCGTAGACGGCGTCAAGGGCCTCGACGTACCCGTTAGGGCCCCAGTTGATCTTCGAGATGGTGAAGGTCCCGGTCAGTGTGCCGCAGCCGCGGCCGTTGCCGTCGTGGTTGAGGCCGGGAGCGTTGGCCCCGTTGAACGGGTAGCGGGTGGCGTCCTCGTAGGTCTTCGCCTGGAGCTGCTGGCCTTCCGGCGCAGACAGGGAGACGGACCACCAGTCACCGTTGGCGCCGCTGATGCTGACGTCGACCAGGCCGCGGGCCGCGGACCCGCTCACCTGGATCCGGTCCGTGCCAGCAGAGTAGGTGTAGGAGCCACCGCCGCTGATGTAGTCCCCTGGGTCGCCGCTGAAGCTGACGGTCCCCTCCGTCACCGGCTGCGCATGCGCAGCCGCTGCCGTCACAAGGCCACCCGTGGCCAGCGCCAGCGCGAGCCCCAGCCCGGTTGCGGTGCGTGCCAGGGCGCGACGCATCGTGTGTTTCATCAAAACTATCCCCCCACGTGACATGCGTGGAACCCCGCGCGGCCTGCTGCCGCAAGGGCCACCGGAGTCTCGCAAGACGGGATACCTGGGGCAACTCCTTTTGCAGAATGGGCTGTTGGGGGCGCTGAGCCTGGTGGCTGTAATGGAAAAGGTCCTGCCGTGGATCCCCTCACCGGGCGACAGCTCCCAGCAGCACGGCGCACGGTGGAAGAGCAGGTGTTCTGTTCCTCCAGGCAGGCAGTGTCTTTCATCGAGCGTGTTCTATCTAGCGACCTCAGCCGCTCGCCCGATGTGGGTGACCGCGCCCAGCGGCTCCTGGACACCCTGGACGCCTTGGACGCCTTGGACGCACAGAGCCACGAGGGCGCACTTCGCGCCCAACACCGGCTTGCGGACGAGCGACGAGCGAGAACCTGCCGCTGCTCGGATGCGTCGATCCATACGACGACACCATGTTCAACCGGTCGCAGCTCAGGGTCCTGATCCCGGAACTCCGGGCTTTGGCGGAAGGCTCAGCCGCCGAAGAAGCCGAGGCGGTGCACGAAATCCTTGCTCTGACTGCTCAAGTCGAGCGCAAGGCCCACCGATACCTCGTCTTCAACGACGACTGCCGACGCCACTTCCACAGCAGGCCCTAGCGGGGGCCGTGCTCATCGGACGTAGCGCGCTAGCAGTCGCGCGGCGAGTCCGGCGGGTAAATCTCAACGGGCTGGTAGCTTCCACAGGTGATCAACGGTGCACACACGATCATCTACGCGAGCAATGCGCAGGCGACGCGCGCCTTCTTCCGCGATGTGCTCGAGTTCCCGCACATCGACGCCGGAGACAGCTGGCTCATCTTCAAATCCCCACCTGGCGAACTGGCTGTACACCCAGCCGATCCGCAGGCCGCTGGCAACAGCGAGCTGTTCCTGATGTGCGACGACCTCGCCGCCACGGTCACGGATCTGAAGGCCAAGGGGGTCGAATTCACGACGGACATCTCCCACCAGGGCTGGGGACTGGTCACCACCCTGGCTGTGCCGGGCGCGGGCACGCTCGGTCTGTATCAGCCAAGGCACGACACCGCGTACGACCTGGAATGATCCGCATCACCGTTCGTTGCGGCGCCATCCATTCCGTACGCGCCGGAGCGAGCCTCCCCCTGCGCCCCGACCGCCCCTGATCGTGCCCGGCGGCAAAAGGCGACGTTCCCTTTGCCGCTCCCCGCATCGGTACAGCACCTATCGGCGAGGTTGATCTTGGGAGCACGGCCCTGACGACCGCACAGCACCAAAATATCCCGCGCACCCACACGTCGGCCCCTGGCCACCCCGGCGGTCAGTTGCCGGTCCGGCCTCGGCCCGCGGCGGCCGCGTCGAGCCGGTGCTCCCGCAGTGTCGCGCGCAGTTCGTCCAGGCCGGTGAACAGCTCACCGCGCAGACCGGCGGCGCGCGCCGCGCACACGTTCTCCTGCCTGTCATCCACGAAGAGGACGTCCGCCGGTTCGACTCCGAGCGCCCGCACACACCACGCGTATGCGCCCGGCTCGGGTTTCGCGTGACCGATCCGGCAGGAGAACCCGCACACCTCGAAGTGCCTCAGCCAGGCGTGGTGCGCTTCGTAGTGCGCGGCCAGTTCCGGTGGGATGTTGGAGAGCAGGCCGAGGCGCCGGCCCGCTGCCGCAAGCTCCTCGATGAGCGTCACCATATCCCCGTCGACCGCGCTCCAGCCGGAGATATCGGCCTCGATGAGCGCCCCGATGCGTGCGGCGTCGAAGCGTGTGCCCAGAGACGTCCCCACCTCGTGCCAGTAGGCCGGACCGGTCAGCTCACCCCGGTCGTATGGCGGGCGCAGCCGCCAGTACGCTTCCCAGAAGGCGGGCGCGGGCGCCCCGGCGGTCGAGACGAGCACCGTTCTCGCTTCCGGGGACTGGTGCTGTGCGATGACGCCGAACAGGTCGAAGAGGACGGTGCCTTGGGACGTCATGGTCCGCCTCATACCTTCCGTACGGTGACGCCGGCCGTCGCCAGCGCATCGGTCACCTCGGTCGGCGCCGACTCATCGGTGACCACGGCGTGGAGCGCGGTGGGTGGCGCCACGAACGCCAGGGCCGTGCGGGAGAGTTTGCCTCCCTCGGCAACGGCGATGGTGCGCCGGGCGGACGCGATCGCCGCACGTTTGACAGCCGCGTCGGCGAGATCGTAGGCGGTCAGCCCGTCGTCGGCGGTGAGGCCGCAGCAGCCGATGACGGCCGTGTCGAAACGGACCGCCGCGAGGGAGGCTTCCGCGAGGGGGCCGGTCAGCGCCAGCTCGCCCGGCCTCGGCTCGCCGCCCGGGAGCAGCAGCCGCACCGAAGGGGAGCCGGTCAGCGCGTTGGCGGCGTGCAGCGACAACGGCATGATGGTGACGCGGCGGTCGCGCAGTGCCCTGGCGACCTCCAGGCACGTCGTCCCGCTGTCGATGACGACGGACTCGCCATCGGCGATCAGCGCGGCGACGTCCGCCGCGATCCGGCGCTTGACCTCCGCCCCCTCCTGAGCCCGCAGTCCGAACGGCGGCTCCTCTCCACGGAGGAGCAGGCTGCGTGCACCGCCGCGGAAGCGTTCCAGCACGCCCTGTTCTGCCAGGATCTCCAGGTCACGGCGCACCGTCATCTCGGAGCAGTCAGCGAGCGCGGCCAGCTCGGCCACGCTCAGTTCACCCGCCTCCCGTACGGCGGCGGCGATCCGGCGGTGTCGTTCGGTAGTCCCCATGAAAGCATTGCACACCAAGTGCGTTCGATAGTCAAGCTATCGAACACGATAATTGTTCGTTATGTTTGCTGACATGAACCAAACCCTACGAGCCGCCCGACTCGCCACGTTCTCCTTCTTCGCCCTGAACGGCTTCCTGATGGGCATGTGGATCGTGCACATCCCCGCGGTCGAATCCCGGACGGGGATCGGCCATGCCGTGCTGGGGTGGCTCCTTCTGCTGCTGGGCGGTGGTGCGTTCGCCGGGATGCAGCTGTGCGGCCGCCTCACCGACCGCATGGGCGCCCGCCGGGTCGTGCCTGCGGGTGCCGCGCTGTGCAGTGCGGCGGTGGTGCTGCCGGCCCTGGCCGTCGACGCGCCGACCCTCGGGGTGGCGCTGTTCCTGCTCGGTTTCGGCAACGGCTGGCTCGACGTCAGCATGAACACCCACGCCATCCAGGTGGAGCGCGGATACGCCCGACCCGTCATGTCTGCGTTCCACGCGGTGTTCTCGCTCGGCGGCGTGCTCGCCGCGCTGGTCGGCGCGCGGCTCATCACCTGGGGGTGGGACCTGGGAGTCACCCTCACTGCCGTCGCCGTGACCGGTCTCGTGGTGACTGTTATCGCCACTCCGGCTCTCCTCAGCCCTCGGGGCGGCGCTCCCAGCTGCGCCCGCTCCGACGCTACGGCCGTCGGCGTCGCCACGGCGTCCACCGGTACGGCGGCCGACGGCGCACGCCCGGCACGGCGGCGGCGGACACCCCGACGGGTGTGGGTCCTGGCCGTGTTGACCCTGCTGCTCATGCTCTGCGAAGGCGTCGCCAACGACTGGAGCGTGCTGCACCTGGAGGGCGTACTCGGCGCGTCCGCCGCCACCGCGGCCTTCGCCTACGGTGCCTTCGCCACGGCCATGACGGTGGGCCGGCTGCTCACCGACCGGGTCGCTGCCCGCACCGGGCCCGTGTTCGTCGTTCGCTACGGCGCCTCCGCCGCGGGCGCCGGTCTGGCCGTCGCCGCGCTGTCGCCGTGGGTGGTGCTCGCGCTGGCGGGCTGGGCGGTCTTCGGGCTCGGGCTGTCCGGCTGCGTACCGCAGTTCTTCAGTGCCGCCGGACATACCGAGGAGGACGCGGCCGGCGCCCATGTCTCCCGGGTCGCGGGGCTCGGCTATCTCGGGATGCTGGCAGGACCCGCAGTCATCGGCCCGCTGACCCATCTCGTACCGCTGAACCTCGCCCTGCTGCTGCCCGTGGCACTCTGCGCGGCGGCGGCTGCGGCCGCGGGCGTGCTCCGCGCCGAGCGTCCGCCGGCGTCCGGGGCGGCTCCCCAGCCGGCGTCCTCCGGCACGCCGTCGGTCGACACGGCGCGGCCTGGGTCTAGGTATGGAACTGACGCAGGTTGTTGACAGGTGGGGCTCTCGTATTGGGAGACCTGTGCGACTGAACGCGAGCTCTCGAGGCGGGCGAAGCACGGCTCACCGTGGATGGACTTCCCGCAGAGTTCGGGGCGCGGCAAGGCGCTTTCAGCTCTACTACCTCAGGCCGACGCAGTCGAAGACCTCGACTGGGTTGCCGCGGTCGATTCCACCATCATCCGTGCACACCAGCACGCCGCCGGGGCCCGCAAAAGGCCCCGGCCGGTGCCGCTCCTGCGGAGGACTGACCACCAAGATCCACCGTGCGTCGTGGGGGGGCGGACATCGAATGGACCCGCCAAGCCGAACAAGACGCCCCGAAACCGATGAGCGGCTTCGCAAGCTTCCTGCGCCAGGACCTCGGCGCCGTCACCGCTGAACTCACCCTCCACTGGAGCTCAGGCGTAGTCGAAGGCCACGTCAACATGGTCAAGACTATGGCGGAGCCCGGCGGGCGGAACGCCGCAGGAGCCGGTGCGGGTCTCGTGCTCTGATCCCGCTGAGGCCATATGCGCCAAGAGGCGGGCGGTTGGAGTCCCGGCCGAAGACCCTGGCGCTGCTGGCCGCCCGTCGAATCCGGCGGGCGGGGCGGCGGCCCGGCTACTACCCCCAGAGCGCTCTGGGTACCGGGCCTGACCCGCACACCCATGCCGGCACGAGCTGGATCTGACCCTACCGGCCCGCCCGGCCTGGCTCACGTGCGGAGCTGCCGCTCGCGTCCGGTCAGTTGGTGACCGGCCACTCCAGCGGTTCCCCGTGGAAGCCCTGCAGCAGTTCCACCGCGACGGGCTTGCGGCCCTCCGGGATGAGGAAGGCGGTGCAGATCTTCTCCGACTGGCCCTGGGTCAGCTGCTTTTCCGAGTCCGGCTCCGGGCAGTTGGGCCACTTCGCGTCACCCATCATGACGAGGAGGGCACGGGTTCGCTGGCCCGAGTCCGTCTTGATGACCAGGTCGTCGTCCATGTCGCTGATCTCCATGGCCGTGCCGCTCTTGTGGGTGAGCGTCGACCAGACGTAGACGGGTATCTGGGGGCCGTCCTTGTCGTCCTTCTTCAGGCCGGAGTTGTCCATGTCGGCCTTGGTGCCGGTCTTCACCTCGGTCGGCGTGACCGTGAACTTGGCATCCGCCGATCGCGTCTTCGAACTCTCCTGCGCCGGGCTGGCCTCACCCAGAGCGAACTTCGTCTTCTTGGCGCCAGCCTTGGAACCGGAACTGGGCGACTGGGAGCTGGAGCTGTTGCTCTTGCCCAGGCCCAGGTCATTGCAGCCGGTCAGCGCCACGGCCAGAACCACAGCCCCCGCCGCTGCTGGTACGGCACGACTCCACGCACGCATCTCTATCTCGCTTTCCCATTGGATTGGATGTCACAACTGCCCGGCTGGAACATCGGGCCCGCGCAACCGGAACCTCGATCTTCGCCGATCCTGCCCGGGAACGATCAATCGCCCCCGAGGACGTGGCGGTGATGAACGGGGAGCGTTGGAACGGCCGGCCCGTCGGCACCCGGCGCGGCGGGCATGGGCGGCGCCCGGATCAGGGGGTGCGCTTGCCAAGGTCCACCGAGACCGAGGTCAGGGGTGCTCCTTGAAGTCCTCGCCGGTCGGCAGCTCGGCGCGTTGGTGGTGATCGACCTGTGCATGTCGGTCGGCAAGATGCCGAAGTGCGCTGCCAAGCGCCGGTGGAGACGGTGGGAGGCTGCGTACACCTGCCCCTGCTGCGGTGCTGACGAGCCGTGCAGCTCCGTGCGAGGGTGCGTGAGTCGGAAGGCGCGGTCGGCGTTCGCGGCGGTGACTGCGGGCAGTCCCGCTGGGCCTCGAGAGAGGCGGGCTGGCCGGTCCCGGCGGGATGTGCGGCGGGTGATTCGCCTGGTCATCAGCGTGATCGCTGCCCAGTTGATGAGCGACTCGGAGTGCTAAATCAGCCGTTCGTAGTCGCGGGCGTGCCGGCGGGCGTGCATGACCCAGGCGATCGACCGTTCAACGACCCAGCGGCGGGGCAGGACGACGAACCCCTTGGCGTCCTTGGGCTGACTCACCGCTTGACCGTCAGGTTCAGGTAGTTCGTCGCCCAGGGTCACGAGCCGTCCGGCGTAGGACGAGTCGGCCCAGACGATCGTGATCTCCGGGTGCATCAGCCGCAGCCGGAACAGCACTTCCTTCGCCGCGTAGCGGTCGGTGATGTCGGCCAGGGTGACCATCACGAAGAGCGGCAAGCCCTTTTGCTCGCCGTGACAGCGCAGCAGAGACGGCCTCGCCGCCCGGGGACCACTCCCCCGGGCCGTGGCGGGCCGGCCGGTTGGGGACAGAACCCCGGCAAGTCGTGAGCGCTGCGGGCGGCCTGCGGGCTTCGACCGCTGCGACACGGAAATGGGAGTCGCGGGCTGAAAGGCCCGCCGGTCAGGCGACCTCCTGGCGCTCGGGTCCCTTCCGCGTCTTCACCCCGCCGACGATGAGCGCCAGCCCGACGACAACAATGCCGAGGTAGGCGGTGGACGGAAGGTCGACGACCTTGTGCAACCAGCCCCACTCCGTGCCGAAGAGGGTCTGCGAAGCGAAGCTGACAAGCCCCTGGGCTCCTACGACGTAGCCGATGCTTTCGACGGTGTATCCGATGGTTGTTCGCACGGATCAACCCTCTCCCAGCGGTGCCGCAAGATCGTCCTCCACAGGGCCGAGAACACAGTAGGCCAAAGGATGCAGTCGCATGCGGAGAGCACCGGCACAGCACCCCGCCGCGGCAGAGGAGTGGGCGACACGGTTGGGCCAAGACCTTCACCGACCCCCGCCTGTGCGCGGCCATCGTCGACCGCCTGACCTTCGACGGCAGCATCATCGAAACCGGCACCGACTCCTACCGCCTCGCCACCGCTGCCGCCGCTGCCAGCTCGTCCTCGCTGAACCTGAGACGCTCGGGTTCCAGACGGCGATCCCAAACCGGGCGAAACCACAGGGCCAGTCGTAGTTCAGTGCGTCCACGGTTGTTTATCCTCCGCAGCACGGAGCATCGATGGCGAGGGGGTGGTGAAACTGTCGTCGCCGTTGGCCTCGAGGAGGTCTCCCGACCACTGCATGTCGATCGACGCCTGACACATGGGGCAGCCGACGCTCTCCAGGTTGCCCCCATAATCCACGGCGGTCACCGCGTTGTTCCACGTCACGTCGATCTCCATGTCCACGCCGCCGGCAACGCCGGGAGTCAGTTCTTTGACCAGCGAGGCCGCGCGATCAGCGGCATCGCGGTCGGGCTGCCACTCCGGATCGGTCGGGATGACGGACTGGACATCGTCGCTCACAGCTCCCCCACCTGGTCAGACACGGCCTGGCCCCGGCCGCCCGCTCGGCTCAAAGAACCGGCGGCCCGCCACCCGCTACGACGCCGGCCGCGTCCTCGCCACCGGCGAGGCATGCAGTCGGCCGACTCACCACAAGACAGGCACCAAACCGCGCCGCGGCGGTTGATCCTCCACCCAAACTCATCACCACCAACCCGGCGATGTTGGATAGCGGCATGGCGAGACGCAAGAAGGAGAAGAAGAAGCAGCCCGTCTTCGGCATTCCGAAAGGGATCGTCCTGTTGGCGACGCCGGAGGGCTGGCGCACCAGCGTCCTCACCATGGAAGGCGGAATGTTCTGCGGGCGCCTGGACATTTCGATCAACACAGACCCACAAGACGCACGGGCCGCGGCGGCGGTGATGGTGACGGAACTCGCGCGCGACGTCCACGACACTGACGTCGAGGTGAACTGGGATCCGCCCCAGGAACCCTGGTCATGGACCGCCCAAGTAACCCTCACCGCCGAAGACGAACCTCCTTCGCCGGGCAGCGAAGGTGAAACGGCAAGCTGAGGGCTAGACCCAAACAAGAAATAGGACGGGCCAAGGCCGCAACTCCGCAGGGTTTTCGGAGTTGCAGTGGCATGGCATGTAGTGCCACGCCATCGGAAGGATTAACAGCCTTGGCCCATTGGATCGCAGCAGTGGGGGCGCTGCTGGCAGTGCTTGGTTCCGGAATGCGAGCGTGGTTCTCGTTCACAGAGTATGAGGACCTACTGAAGAGAACCGAAGCCGGCAAGCTGGTCAAGTGGTCGTTCATCGTGCCCCTCAGCGGTCCCTACGGGCTGTTCAAGCTCCCAAGTCTGATTCGCATGGAGCTAGCGACCGCTCGCCACGTGAAAGAGATTCTGGCCGAGGGCGGCGACAATGCACGCCGGCTGAGTGAGCTGTTCAACCAGTTCATGGCCTGGTATTTGGTGCTCATGGGCGCTTTCCTGGGCCTGCTGGCCTCAGTTATCAAGGCAATCTCCTCCCTTTAGCCCCAACGACACAGACGTCAGGGGCACCGGCTTCGAGGTGGACCGCCACGGATGAGCCCCCCAGTCGGCGTCTTCAGCCCAAACGTGACGACGGGGAACCTCAGGTAAGAGCTGACCACTATCGCAGGCGCGTCCAGCATTGAGCCCACCGTCAGGGCCACCGCCGCGCCCGACCCCGGCGCCCCCTCTTGGGCGTCACGCGTCGGCCGATCGACGACCTGGTCAGCCGGCCTCCCCGTACGCCTCACGGGGACGAGGACGTGATGCCATGGCCCGTCAGCCCGCCGCGCGGTCGGAGGCCTGCGGGCGGCGGCGCCGCGCGGGGTCGGTGAGGTGCGGCGGACGCCAGACCCCGTCGGGCTGGTAGACGTTGGTGCCCGGCGGGACGATCTCGTCGATCCGGTCGAGGGCGGCGTCGTCCAAGACGACCGAGGCCCCCTTGAGGGTGTCGTCGAGCTGCCCGAGGGTGCGCGGCCCGATGATGACCGAGGTCACGGCCGGGTGCGCGAGCGGGAAGGCCACCGCCAGCTCGGGGAGCGTGCAGCCGAGCCGCTCGGCCACCCCCACCAGCTCCTCCACGGCGTCGAGCTTGGCAGCGTTTCCGGGCAGCGCCGGGTCGAAGCGGGCGGGGTGGAGCGCGGGCCGTCCGCTGCCGAGGTCGATGGGCCGGCCCTTGCGGTAGCGGCCGGTCAGGAAGCCGGAGGCGAGCGGGCTCCAGGTCAGCGCGCCCATGCCGAGCCGCTCGACGACGGGCAGGACGTTCGCCTCGACGCCGCGCGCCAGCAGCGAGTAGGGCGGCTGCTCCGTCCGGAACCGCTGGAGCCCCCGGCGCTCGGCCACGTGGTGGGCCTCGACTATCTCCTCGGCGGGGAACGTCGAGCACCCGAAAGCGCGGATCTTGCCCGCACGGACCAGGTCGCCGAGTACGGACAGGGTTTCCTCCACGTCGGTCGTGTGGTCCGGCCGGTGTACCTGGTAGAGGTCGATCCAGTCGGTGCGGAGCCGCCGCAGGCTCTCCTCCACCTCCGTTACGATCCAGCGCCGCGAGTTCCCGCCGCGGTTGCGGCCCTCGCCCATCGGGAAGTGCACCTTGGTGGCGAGCACAACGTCGTCGCGGCGCCCGTGCAGCGCCTTGCCGACGATCTCCTCGGACTCGCCCGCCGAGTACATGTCAGCGGTGTCGACGAAGTTGATGCCCCGGTCGAGGGCGCTGTGGATGATCCGCGCGCAGTCGTCGTGGTCCGGGTTGCCGATGGAGCCGAACATCATGGTTCCGAGGCAGTACGTGCTCACTTCGATGCCCGTGCCGCCGAGAACGCGGTAGCGCATGGTCGACCCCCTTGTCGGTGACGGGCGTTGTCCGCCCTGGTGCCCGGGACTCTACGATCTAGAGTCGGGTCTAGATCAAGTGCGACAGGACGGGGCGGACGTTGACGCAGGTCGAAGCGGGTCTGGGCATCGGTGAGGTGGCTGAGCGAACGGGCTTGAGCGTGCACGCCCTGCGCTTCTACGAGCGTGAGGGCATCTTGCTGGCCGCCCCCGCGCGACGCCCCGGCGGCCGCCGCGTCTACACCGAGGGCGACGTCGACTGGCTCAACCTCTGCGTCGTCCTGCGCGCGTCCGGCATGCCGCTGCCCGTCATCCGCCGGTACACCGAGCTGGCGCGGTCCGGGGCCGGCAACGAGCCCGAGCGCCTCGCCCTGCTGCGCGAGCACGAGGCCCGGGTCGTCGCGCAGATCGCCGAGCTCAGCCGCAGCCTGGACCTGGTCCGGCACAAGGTCGCGGTGTACGAGGACCTGATCGGGCACGGGCCCCAGCCGGCCCGGGCGCCGGCCTAACGGTTGGGGCCGGCTTACCGATCTCTCGACACAGCACCAGCCCTCGGCCCCCGGATCTGCGCCGCCAGGGGACGGCAGTTCCGTCACGATCGCGACGTCGGCGGGCAGGTGGCGAGGCGTGGATCTGCTCGGCCGTCCCCTGGATGCGCAGGGTCACCGCATGCTGGTACGGAAACCGTGGCTGTACCGGCCGGGTAGCGGGTTCTGGCGGATGACGGCCTGTCTGGCACAGAACGCGCGGCGGCCGTTGACGGCCTGGGCGTCCGAGCAAGGCGTAACGTTCGTCGGCTCGTCGGCTCGTCGGCGAACGTCACAACGGACCTGGTATGCGCCGGAAAGCATGTGTCTTGATAATTGATCGCGTTGCCGTGGGGATGGGGCACGGCTGTGCGACAAACCGATGAGGGGCCGGATCGCTGTCAAAGGCGAGGCGTGGGGGATCAGATGGGGCTGCTGGTTGCGTCGGATGCTGTCGGGGCAGGCGAGGACGGGTTCGATTGGTTCTGCGAGACGGTGTCCGACGAGGTGATGCCCGTCATGCTCAGCACCCGGCATGCGGCCGGCTTCCGGGCGAGCATCACGGACCTGGATCTCGGGGTGGTGCGGCTGATTGCTCTGGCTTGCTCACCGGTACGCTCGCGCCGCACCGCGACTCATGTCCGTCGTGGCGATCCCGAGCACGTGCAGCTGGCGCTTCTCACGCAAGGCGCTCTTGTGGTCTCTCAGCGGGGCAACGAATCGGTGGTCGCGGGGGGACTCGTACTCACAGACACCTCACGACCGAGCGAGGGGGCATGCACAGACGGGCAGATCGAGTCGGTCGTCATGCAGATTCCCCGTCAGGCCCTGGCACTGAGCTCAGACCGGGTGGACAGCCTCCTTGCACAGAGCCTGGCCGCAGACGTGGGCTCAGGGGCAATCCTCGCCGACTTCCTGAAGTCGCTGCTCACACGCGGACCGCACTGCCGCCCGGAGGAACTGCGCGGAATGGGGACCGTCGCCCTCGACCTGGCCACCGCGTTTCTCGCACGGCAGCTCGGTGACCCTGGTCAGGCGCCTGCCGAGGCCCGTGCGCAGGAGACACTGCAGCGGATCTACCGCTTCATCGAGAACAATCTCGGCGACCCGGGCCTGACTCCTCAGGTGATCGCCGACCGGCACAACATGTCCCTGCGGGGTCTCTACGCCCTCTTCGGCGACCAGCCCCTGACCGTCTCGGCACGCATCCGCCACAGCCGGCTGGAGCGCGCCCACACAGACCTCGCATCAGGGGAACTGAGCGGTCAGCCCGTTCAGGCGATCGCGGCCCGCTGGTGCTTCTCCAGCGCCACCGGGTTCAGCCGGGCATTCCGCGAAGCCTACGGCATCACCCCGACCGAACACCGTGCGATCGCCCTGGCCGCCTCACAGCACGCTGAGCACACAAACCCAGCACGCCATGCACACCACCTTGCGCTGCCCGGCCTTAGATTCTCCGCTGGAGACAGCACCACAGCGTGAGTTGCGGAAGTCGGTCGCCTGCCTGAGCAGGGCGACCGACGGCTACTCATGGTGTGAGTGTCGATGGTGACAATTCGTCAAGGGGAGACATCGCATGTCTGGAATGTTCGGCAAGGTCGCGGCCGTGGCGGCTGCGGCGACGGCGGTCGTGGCAATGGCGGGGGCGCCCGCGAGCGCGGCCGACACGGCGTACAACACGCGGAGCGTGTGGCTGGACGGCCAACCGAGTGGGGCAAACGCAAGCGCGTGCACCACCAGGAGCATGTACCTGGCCAGCGGCACCTACACGTGGACGCAAATCTTCGGGGGCACCCGCACGCCGACCCGCGACATCTACTTGGCCACGGGCACCTACACGTGGAGGGACTGCGTCGTCCCCCATAACGGCTACTACGAGCAGACGTCCAGCCTGTCCAAGCCCGGTTCGGAGACGGCGTACCTCATCGACCCGAGCTTCGGTCAGCTGGCGGGCACTTACACCTTCGGCTCGCTGCTCGACCCGCACTTCTGATCGACCGTCCGGGCATCGCCCGGATCCGCTGAGCGGGCCGGCCCTGGCCGGCCCGCCTCAGCGGCGTACTCCAACGCCTCCGGCAGGGCACCGCGCGTGGTGATCAGCTCGGGCGCACCCGGGCGGCGCAGCTGCCCGAGGCGGCCCCGCTCGGCGATGCGAGCCTGCTGCCACAGGTCTTACTCATCCCGTCGGCGAAAGAGCACACGCGCCTGGTGCAGGGCGCGGAGATGGCGGAGCTCGACTGGGGCCCCGGGCTGAGGGGTGCCTGCGCACGTACCGGGCGACGGTGGAGGAGTTCGACCCTGCGACCGCGAGGGCCTGCACGGACGTCCTGCCCGGGCCGCGGGAGGCCGCGACGGCCTCGTACGTACGCCAGTTCTGCGCTCATCCGGTGGCGGGTGGCCCGCTGCGCGGATGGGTCGGAGACGAGTGAGGCGAACGCGAGTTGGGTCTCAGCGTAGGTATCGCGGCAGCCGTAGAGCGCTTCTCATGTCACGGCCCGACCGGGACGATCACGACGCCGAGGCCGTAAAGCGGTGGACAGCCCTCTGGTGCTGGGCGAGCATCTCCGCGATGAACAACGAACCTCTCCCCATAGCCAAACGCATCCGCTTCGTCGAGCTCAGCGCAAAAGCGCTGCGGGCTCTTGCCGACGGTGACCTCGCCGGCGGCAGCGCCGAGGCCGGGGTCGCCCTTGACGAACACTTCGTCTGCGACCGTGCCCGCTGGATCTTCGGCTATCGCGCTGACCAGCTCACCGAGGACCCGTCCGCCGCGCCGTGGATCACGCGCGCCGCGGTATCCGAACCGGACGGGGCCGTCGTAGGCGACGCCGGGTTCCACGGGCCGCCGGACGAGGCCGGCATGGTCGAGGTCGGCTACACCGTCGTGCCCGGGTACCGCCGCCAGGGCTACGCCCGCGCCATGCTGACGGCGCTGCTGGCCAGGGCCGCCGCCGAACCCGGTGTCAGAACCGTGCGGGCCACTATCGGATCCGACAACAACGCCTCCCTCGCCACCATCGCGGGCTTCGGTTTCACGCGCGTCGGCGAGCGGGGAACCGAACGCGACGGGATCGCGATCGTCTTCGAGGTCCCGGCAGACGCGATTCAGGCCGAGTAGCCGTACGGCCTCGGCGGACATGGTGATCGTCCCGGCCGGGCCGCCGTGACAGGAGAAGGGCCGCACGGGTTGGGTGAGTTGTGAAGCCGAGACCTGGGCTCACGGTGCCTCACGCTCACACTTCGCCGAGCTCGCCAGTGCGTGGGAGGCCGCGCGGCAGTCCGCCTCCGCGAGACCCGGGCCGCAGTCCCGCCGCCGTGGGCCCGCCGTGGGCCGCAATGACCGGGAGTTCATCTCCGGCAAGAACAAGCAGAACGCGGTCAAGGCCATGTTCCTCACCGACGCCGCGGGCAAGCTCCTGTTCTACGAACGCCAGCGCAAAGCTCCCTCCTCGCGCCGCATCCGCGTCGAGCACGGCATCGCCCATCGAAAGTCGCTTGGTCCGCTTGTCGGACACGCCTACCCTCTGGCGCATGATCCAGACGAGGCATGACGACTTGCGTAGCTATCAGGTGGGACCAGTACACGCGGAGCTTCGCGGTCTCACGGTAAGTGACGACCGTGAAGGCATGCTCGAAGGGACGCCGCACCTGCACCGTCGCTTTCGTCTGATGGGCATCGAGAAGGCGATGGCAGCGACGCCGCATTTGTATGTGCACGATCTCGACAAGGTCCGAGCCGATGCGGAGCGGCGGGTCGAGGAGTGGCTGCCGCGAGAGGCGGTTCATGCTCGGCTGACGTCATGGTGGACGCCCGAGGCCATGGCAGAGCCTGGTCATACGGCGCTCTCGGTGATGTGGTTCCAAACGCCGGCGCAGGATCCCTTTGCCTACCTGGCCACGATCGTGCGTCCCCTGGACTGGACTTCACTTGCCGGGTTTGTTCCATTTGAGGATTAGGTACGTGTTGAATGTGCTGGTCACAGCCATTCACTCAGATGACCCCGCCCCATGCCCACGTCAACGGCCCCGGCACCGGTCAGTCACCTGATCGGCCGGACAACTGCGACCCTGCCGTCAGAGTCCCGCCCGGCGCGCGCGCAGGTGCTGCCAGGCGGCGATGCCCAGGGTGATCCCCCAGGTCAGGAAGAGGGTGTACCAGAACAGTGCCCAGGCGGCCTGCGGGTGAGCGTCCTGGGTGGCGAAGGCCGGGGCCGAAACCACGCGGTCGGCGGAGAGCAGGTACTGCATCGCGAAGTACGTGAAGCCCCAGAGGGTCATGCCGATCGCGGCGAGGCCCGACGGGACGGCGATGAGGAGGGCCGGGATCCGGCGGCCCCAGGGGCGGACCAGGGCGAGGGAGAGCACGGCGCCGAATACAGCCAGGGCGCCCATCATCCAGTAGCCGATGGCGGCCTCCAGGTTTCCGTGCGGGGCCGTGGCGAAGTCCCCGGGGAACATCGCCGAGATGCCGGCGCCCCACCAGAAGTGGGGCGCCGCGTATCCCAGGGCCGCGACAGCGGCCACGTAACCGGGCCATGCGGGCTGACGGGTGGGCAGTGAGGTCGCGCTCTCGGTCGCCATCAGGTTCTCCAGGATGCTCGGGTTCGAGTGGCGGTCCGATGTCCCCCGCCGTGAACCAAGCCTCTCCGAACAGCCCCCTCCCTCGGATCCGGCCGCCGCCCGATCCCGTACTCCCCCACCCGGGGGAGCCCGCTCCATCCCGGGTACCGGCCGACTGTTGGGACAGGCGGCCTGTGGCCTGGGTTGTCTTCACCGGAGCGGCCACGAAGTAGCCCCTGAGCTGCGAGGTGCCGGGCTACTTGATGCGGTCGAGGAACCCGAGCACCCGATGGGTGGCCTGAGTTGCGGCGTGCTCGTCGTGCGACGGCAGGCTGCTGTCGGCGAACAGGTGCTTGTCGCCGGGGTAGAGGAACAACTCGGCATCCGCCGCCATCTCTACGAGCACGCGGGCCGCGTCCACATCGCCCTCCCCGGCGAAGAACGGATCTGCGTCCATGCCGTGGATCTGGACCGGGACGTCCTGGGGCCAGGCACCGCCGAACTCCGAGACCGGGACGCATGCCTCGAGCAGCAGTGCACCCTTCGCGCCGGGGCGGGTTTGGGCCAGCTTCTGCGCCGGTAGGGCGCCGAGTGAGAACCCGAGGTAGACGAGCTCCGCAGGCAGCCCCTCGGCGGCGGCGGCTCCGCGCGCGATGATCGTGCCGAACCCGACGCTCTCGGCGTAGCCGATACCCTCCGTGAGGCTGTCGAATATCCGTCCATCGAACAGATCAGGAGTGTGGACGGTGTGCCCGGCCCGTCGCAACTGCCCGGCGAACTCGCGGACGCCGGTGGTCAGCCCGTGCCCGTGGTGGAAAACCAGCACCTCAGCCATGTCGCTCCCCTCGCGCTGCGGTGCCCGGGCGGCGCCGCAGCACGAGTATGGCCCGCGCCACTGACATCTGCGGGTCGTAGCCGGACGGGATCAGATCCCGCTGGATGGCCTCATCGGCCCACTCAGCCTGCAGGTAGCGGACCTCACCGAGGAGTTCACCGATGCGGGTCCGCTGGGTGAGCTGGTCGGCCAGGATCTGGGACCGGTGTTCGCCGGCTTGAGCCATCGCCGCGGCGATCGCGGTCCTGGCCTCGCCTCGCCTCGCCTCGGGGTTGTCGTAGAGGAAGGCGCGGGAGACGTCCGCGCTGCGGGCAACGGCGGCCACTGATCTGGGCCTTGATCTCAGGTGAGATGTCTTGGCGATCACGGCTGTTGGAAGGTTCAACCTGCGTGCCGAGGGCCGGGCCGGGCGCACGGGCACATATGCGAACCCCTACCCTGGTGCCCGCCACGTGGCGAATTTCGAACAGTGCGACGAACGGGATGTGACAGGTGACGGGGGCGAACGGCGCGGATCTGGTCGGCGAGGTTCTGGGCGGGCGATACCGCGTGACCGCCACGATCGGCCGCGGTGGCATGGGTGTGGTCGCCCGGGCGGTAGACCAGTTGCTGAACCGCGAGGTCGCCGTCAAGGTCCTGCGGGCCTACACCGACGCCTCCCCGGCCGAACTGGCCGATCTGCGGGTCCGGATGCAGCGGGAGGCGCAGGCCGCCGCCCGTATCCGGCACAGCGGTGTGGTCACCGTGCACGACGTGGTCGAGGAGCAGGGGCTGCCGGTCATCGTCATGGAGCTGGTCGACGGACCCTCCCTCGACGCTGTGCTGGCGGAGCGCGGCTCACTGGATCCGCGCGAAGCGGCCGCGATCGGTGCCAAGCTGATGGACGCGCTCGACGCGGCACACCGGGCCGGGGTCCTCCACCGGGACGTCAAGCCCGGCAACGTACTGCTTGAGCGCAGCGGCCGGGTCGTGCTCACCGACTTCGGCATCGCCAGCATGGAGACCTCCGGCGACGAGGCCCTGGCCAAGCTGACCCAGAGCGGTCAGATCGTCGGCTCTCTCGACTACCTGCCACCGGAGCGCGCACAGGGCCAGGTACCGGGTGCCGCGTCGGACATCTGGGCGCTCGGCATGACGCTGTACGCGGCCGTGGAGGGCGCTTCGCCCTTCCGTCGTACGTCGGTGTGGTCCACGCTGGCGGCGATCGTCGGCGAACCGCTGCCGGAGCCCCGGCGCGCCGGACCCCTCACCCCGGTGTTGCAGGCGCTGATGGCCAAGGACCCGCTGCAGCGGCCCGACGCCGGGCAGGCGCGCGAGATGCTGGAGGCGGTGGCCGCGGGCAGGAGGGCGGACCTCGCGGCGGCACCGGCGCCCCAGCCCGTCACTCCGCCGGGCTTCGGTCCGGCTCTCGCCGTGCCTCTCTCCCCGCCTGCCCCCCAGCCCGTCGCTTCCTACTCGGCCGGCGCGTACGCTGCCCCTCCGCTGGTGGGCGGCGCGCAGCCGGGCATGGCGCCAGGTATGCCCGCCGGTCACAACGGCAGTTCCGAGACCCGTGCCACGACGGTCCGCGCGCGGCGCCGCCGCACCCGTACCATCGTCGCGGTGGCGACCGCCACCGTCCTCACCTGCGGCGGAGTCGCCTACGCTCTGATGGACATGCGAGGCGTCGAGGGCAGCGGTGGGTCGAACGCGGCGTTGCCCACGGCGAGCACGACCGGCGGCCGGACCTCCCCGGGGGACCTGATGTCCATCAGCCCCGGCGAGCAGTCGTCCGGTACCCCTCCGAAGAAGGATGAGGGCCGAGAGCCAGGTCCCACGTCAGCGCCCGGCAACGGAGGTGACAAGCCGGCAGGGGACCCGTCAGCCTCTCCGAAGGCAACGCCCGGTTCCACGGCGAAGGAGCCCACCCCGGTGTCGACGGCGTGCACCGGCTGGGCCCACTCGAACCGCAGCGACGGCTACGGCCACGCGGCCCAGAACACCCACCTCTACACCGGGCCGTACGCGGGGTGCTCCTTTGTGACCGAGGTCAAGTCCGGCGCGAAGGTCTACTACCACTGCTATGTCACCAATGCCCAAGCCAACAAGTGGATCTACGCCCGTATCGCGGGCACGGACACCGAAGGCTGGGTGTTCGGCGACAAAACCACCCTGGACAGCGGCACACTCGCCCGCTGTTGAGACTGATCCGCAATTCACCAGAGGGTGAGTTGCGGGTCGCAGCCAGGGCCGCGTCCTGCCCACCCGGCACGAACTGCACCTCGCCGCGGTGTCGTCACGGCTCTCTCGAACAGGTCAGCGCGCCCGGATCCAGGCCCCTTGGTCCGATCGCCAACGAATCCCCTGCTGCCACCGGGTCTCCCCGCACGGAGGGTCACTTTCCGTCGGTGATGTAGTAGTCGTTCTTGAGGTACTCCAAGGTGTAGCTGCCCAGGTCTTCCTCAGAGAAGGTGGCGGAGGACCTGACCGCTTCGAGCGGCATCTCGATCTTGTCGAGGGTGTGCACCCGGACGCGCTGCGGATCGACCGTCGCGGTCTGCAGGGCCTTCTTCTGCTCGGGTGAGATCATCTGAAACACGATCACGTACGTCGACGTGCACGGACCGAATCCCTGCTCCTCTGCCTTCTTCGCGCCGGGCCCGGCCACTTCGCAGACCGTGTCGATGTCCTCACTCCCGAGGCCGTGGAGGTACTGCTCGTACCGCTGGATCGCGCGCTCCTTCGTCCTGGGCGCGGGCAGGTTACCGGTCACAGCGGCCGACGGCTTCTCGGTTCCGGCGGACGCGGACGGCGTGCCCGACGGCACTATCGCCGGTGTGGACGCGGACGGCTGCGAAGGCTTCGCGTCAGCGTTCTCCTTCACCTTCTCCGGACCGCACCCGCACGCCGCCAGCACCACGCATGCCGATACCGCCACGCTCACCATCGTCCGCGTTTTCATCAGATCCCCTCCACCAGCCGACTGCCCATCAAGAGCTCACGCAGGATACGGCGGAACGGTTCCCGAGCCGGGCCACGCGGGACGCCGGCCGGTTCACGGAGGGTCCGATTCCCCGTGTGCCGCTGTACGAGGACCCCGTGCGCTGAAGGCGGCAGGGCTTCAAGCACTGCACCGCCCGCGAGGTCCGCAGTCCGGCGGCGCGCACACCCCGGAACGGCCTACCAGTTCCCCCTCAGTCGGGGGGCGTTCGACCACTTCAAGTTCGGCTGGAAGCTCTGCGGCAAGTCTGGAGCCATGTTCTTCGCCGACGACAGCGAGTTCAACGGCGACTGCCCAGTCAGTGGGCCGACATCGACCAGGTCAATGGTGGCGGCGGTGGAGCTTCAGGGTGGTGACGACCGCCACCCCGAGCGTGATGTGCATGAGGGCCAGGGCCACGACGGTGCCGCCGTCGGCACCGGACGACAGCGGGCCGGCAACCGACAACAGCGCCAGCCCACCGCCCACGTACTGCCCGATCCGCAGAAAGACCGGCTTCCACAAGGCCATCAAAAGGGCAGCGCCCGTCCCGACGACCAGCGGGACGACGGAGGCGCCGATGACGCCCCCGACCGTGATCGGGTGCTCTGCGCCGCCGTCGACGACGACCAGCGAGGCACCGGCCAGCGTGGCGACGGCAAGAACGATCAGATTGACCACGGCCGCGCCGACCGCGCCGGTGACCAGCACCATCCACCAGCCGAGGCCGGAACGGCGGACCGAGGGCACGGCGGACACGGCGGGTACAGCGGGGCCGGAGTTTGGAACGGCACTGCTCGACATGAGACTTCCTCCAACGTGTGAAGTGCTGCGCTGCGCCGCCCTACGGCCAGCGGCATACGAAGAAGCCTCCAACCTGAACCTCACTTGAGGTCAAGCCCTCCCCCGGCTCTCCCGGCCCTGCGAGGTCAGACCATGAAGAACAAGTTCATGCCAGCATGCACGGAGTGACCCCTCCTGCCTCGATGAGGAGATCTCGTGAATCACACGACCGGCCGGATTCTGGTGACGGGTTCCGCCGACGGCCTGGGACGGGCCGCAGCACACTCGCTGCTGTCCGCGGGACACGAGGTGGTGGTGCACGCCCGGAACCCGGAGCGAGCGGCCGGCCTCGGCCCACTGCTGGACCGAGGAGCAGGCATCGTGGTGGGCGACCTCACGGACCGCGACGCCGTACGGCGCATCGCCGCAGAGCTGAACGACGCGAAGCCGCTCGACGCGGTCATTCACAACGCCGGCGTATGGAGGGGTCCCGCGGTCATGCCGGTCAACATCGTCGCGCCATACCTGCTCACGGCCCTGCTGCGCGAACCCCGCCGCCTGGTGTACCTGAGCAGCGGCTCACATTTCGACGGACACCCCCACCTCTCGCTTGCCGGCATCGACTGGCGGGGCGAGCACGCCGGCTCGTACGCGGACAGCAAGCTGTTCGTCACGGCGCTCGCGGCGGCCATGGCCCGCCTGCGCCCCGGGGTGCTGAGCAACGCCGTCGATCCGGGCTGGGTGCCGACGAAAATGGGAGGCCCAAACGCCCCAGATGATCTTGAACTGGGCCACCGGACGCAGGAGTGGCTGGCGACGAGCGACGATCCCCAGGCCCTGACGACCGGCGGGTACTGGTACCACCGCCAGCAGCAGCCGCCGCACCAAGCGGTCAACGACCGAGCGTTCCAGGACCGCCTCCTGGAAGCGCTCGCCCATGAAACGGGCGTCTCGATCTGACCGATGTGCGAGGGCTGCACCAGGCATGAATCCAGCGGGCACGCGCGTGGCGTCCAGCCGCGCCGGGAAGCCGCTCGGATCCCTGCCCCGCGGCTCGGACCTCCCCGTCAGTACGGGCCGCCGCGGAAGAGCCGCGTGCCGTGGTGGCGCGGGCGGTCGCCACGTTCGTGGGCCGCGTCGGAGCGGTCGGCGGGGGTCGAGAGCCGGGCGAGGGTCCGGAGGGTTTCCAGGCCGGCCATCACCTCGTCACGGCGCTCCGCGGACTTCATCCAGGCCGGCAGCCGGGCGAACATCGCCATCGTCGGGGAGGCGTGACGCTCGCGCAGCCGGGCGCCCACGTAGGCGGCGAGGGCGTCGACGTGCTCCTCGTCGTAGGCCCACAAAATCCGTCCCGCACAGCGGGTCTGAAGCCAGAGCGGCCGCCGGAAGAAGGGGTCCTCGGTGCCGCCGGGCACCGCGCCGACCAGACCGGCGCCCCGCTCCTCGGCCGTCCAGTCGGCGACCGCGCCGCAGCCGGCGCAGGTGAGTCGGCGGGGCTGGAAGAGCAGGGCGCTGAAGTACTTCGGCGCCGGGAGGCCGGGCCGAGGCACGACGAGCGCGCGGCCCCCGCACCTCGGGCAGACCACGAGCACCCGGCTGGTGAACTGGACGAGCCACGTGCCGTGGTCGTGGTGGCGGACCGGATGGGGGATCGCGGGCTCGTAGCTCATGACGGACACCCTGCCAGGGCGCGACCCGCCCCAAGGACCGGGGTACATGGCTGCTGTTCGCGGCTGAAGGGCTCGGCGTCAGGTGAGCGCGAAGGTAGTCCCAGACGAGCACGACCGGAGCCCCGAGCTGATCGTGCGCGCGCACGATGAGGTCCCGAGAACCCGAGTTCCAACGGAGCCGGGCCTTCCTCGCCCGGAATCCCCGGACCTCCTAGAAGGCGACGTGAAGGTCCGATCGCGTCTCCCCGTGCACGGCGGAGGTGAGCTCAGCCCTCGGGGCATCGGGGGCGGATGCGGGCGCGGTGACGGCGGGTGTGGCGATCACTGCTTCGGGTGCGGAAACGGCGACGGGGGTGGCGATAGCGGCGGCGATGGCGAGGATGGCAGTGACGCGCAGGGTCCACTTCAGCATGGTGAGGCTCCGATCTCGGCGTGTGATGGCATGCGTCTTGATCGTCGCCACCCATCCGGTGTCCGGGCATCGTCCGAAGGTCGCGGCCGTCTCCCCGCACGGGGGAGACGGCCGCCGCGGTGTGCCTCACGTCCTGTGAAATCGACTCTGGGCCCGCCCTGGGGACACCCCGCTTGGGTGCACCGTTCTCCGATGCAGGCGGGTGTCCGAACGAACCTCCGCATCCGAACCGGCGCGCGATCCTGTTCCCGGGCGCCCCCGGAAAGTATGATCAAGCAATGTCCGACACGACCGAGACCGCACACGGCTGGCTGAGCAAGGACGAGCTGGAAACGGCCAGGGCGCGCATGCCGATCCTGTACGTCGAGGCCGTCCCCGTACGCGTGGATGACAGCGGCGAGGTGACCAGCATCGGCCTGCTGCTGCGCATCGGTCCGGACGGTACGGTCAGCCGCACCCTGGTGTCCGGCCGCGTCCTGCACCATGAACGGGTCCGTGACGCGCTGCTGCGCCACCTGGAGAAGGACCTCGGTCCGGTGGCCCTACCGCGCGTCCCCGCTTCCCTCCAGCCCTTCACGGTCGCCGAGTACTTCCCCACGGCGGGCGTCACTTCCTACCACGACCCGCGCCAGCACGCGGTGTCCCTCGCCTACATCGTGCCTGTGGCCGGTGACTGCCGCCCCAGGCAGGACGCTTTGGACCTGGTCTGGTTCAGCCCGCAGGAGGCGGCCTCCTCGGCTGTGCAGAGCGAAATGCCGGGCGGGCAGGGTGTGTTGCTCAAGCAGGCGCTCGCGCACGCCGGGCACGTCTACTGAGACCCCCACGGCGAGCGGAGCGCCGTCGGGGCCCGCGAGGTCCCAGTTCTCGTGCAGGTCGACGTCGAACCCGTCCCTGAACTTGGCGTTCTTGAAGTCGGCGAACGGATCGGTGGTGCTCGTGAATATCCCGTCCCGATCGGGCAGATTCCGGCACATCCTCCCGGGGGTCGGCCGATGGGGTGCCCGCTGCGCTGTCGTGCATCAGAAGGGGTTGGGTGGCCTCACGGTCCGTCCGTGAGGCCACCCGTGAGGCCGGGCACCCGGGGCCGGCGGCGGGTCAGGCGGGCGCCAACTCCTGGTTGCGGTCGAGGGCTTTACCCAGGCGGATCGCCTGCGTGACCAAGCGGGACCGGCCGCCGCGGGCCGCGACTGCGGCGAGGCCGGCCGGGTGCGAGGAGGCGGCCGCGGACTCTTCCACGCAGTCGGCGGCCATCTCGAGGAGGTCGCCGGTGCCGCGCGGGTCGGCAGTGCCGGCGAGCAGGGCGGGCAGGGCGGCCGCCAGGACGGACCAGGTGGTCGCGCAGGCGCCGGTCGCGGCGGCGGTGCGCAGCGAGTCGGCGAGCCGGTTGGGCTTGACCGTGCCCAGGGTCATTTGCTCCCCCAGGTCGGAGCCGAGGCGTACGGCGTCCAGTTCGCCGCGGGCGGCGAGGGCGAGGAGCGCGTCGACGGCCCTCAGCCGGTCTTCGGCGTGCCGGGCGCCGAGTCCGGTGGCGACGGCCAGGTGGAGCGCCGGGCCGGCCGGGCCTCCGGCGGCTGCGAGCAGGGGCAGCACGGTGGTCCCGCCCCGTCCTTCGTGGAGGGCGCAGGAGGTGATGGCCGGGAGCGACCAGGCGGCCAGGGTCTCGCGGTCCTCGGGGAGGGTGGCGACCAGGGCGGCGTCGCCGTCGCCGTCCCAGCAGCGGCCGGTTGCCATGCGGGCCTGTCCCAGCTCCCGGAACGGCTTGGGGAATCGGCGTAGAACGGTGGGGCGTTCCCCGGTGTCCAGGGTGAGGTGCTCCGGCCACTCGTCGTAGTGGCGGGCTACGGCCGGCGCGGTGCGGCGGGTGACGGCGGCGGGCAGGCCTTGCTCGCCGAGCCAGGCCGCGAGCCGGTCCCCTTCGGGTGTGCCCAGGGCGGCGGCCGCGGGGATGGCGGTGGGGTCGCGGCGGGTCCGTAGCAGGGCCTGCGCGAAGTCCGCAGGGCCGGGGGTCTCGCCGAGCCGTGCGTACGCGGCGAGGCGCTCGATCAGGGTGCGCGGGTCCAGGGAGCCGCTCGTGTGGGTGGGGACGGCGAGCAGGAAGGGAGCGGCCTGCCCGCGATGTGCCGTGCCGCCTCGGCCACGCGGGCGTGGGCGGCGACGTGGAACGCGGGGTGGTGGCAGTCGCTGCGCCAGGACGCGAGCGCGCGCCCCGGCGGGTGGGCCGGCGCCGCCGGGCGGGCGTCCAGGACGGCGGCGGCGACGTGTTCGATGCCGGGCAACTCGCTGGTGTAGTGGCGGGACTGCTCGGGGTCGAGCCACCAGCGGCCGGCCAGCGCGGGGCGCAGCGCCGCCGCGAGGGCGGCCCGGTCCCGGTGGGCGTGCCGGACGAGGCCGTCGAGGGCGCGTTCGTACTCCTCGACGCTCGCGGTGCGGGAGTTGACCACGGCGGCGACGAGCTCCGCGGTCTCCTCGACGCTTTCCGGGGCGGGTGCGAGCGGGACCTGGGCCGGGGGCGGCGGAAGGATCTCCCGGTAGGGGGCGTCGACGGCGGCGGGGGCGGCGTCCGGGCCGAGGACCTCCACGGCCCGCGCCCGATGTAGGGGGCTCAACAGGTGTGCGGATTCGGCGAGTCCGGCTCGCACGTGCGGGTCGGAGACGAGATGCGCGGCGGCGAGCTTGAGGGCCCGTTCCTGGATGTCGGTGTCGGTGTGCCCGAAGGCCTCGCCGAGTACGGGCAGCAGCTCGGGGGCGGCGGCCGGATCGCGGACCAGCTCCCGGCCGAGCAGCACCAGTTGGGCGCGGACCAGCTTCTTCTCGGGGCGGAAGAGGACGGTCTGGGACATCTCGGCGAGCGGGCGGGGGGCGAGACCGCCGGCCGCGGCGAGCCGGGCCAGGGCCTGCTGGGCGTGCCCGGCAACGGCGGACGGGGCGTCGGCGGCCAGCGCGATCCAGTCGGCGGCACGCTCCCGCTCCTCCTGCGCGGTCGGGTGCAGGGCCTGCAGGATCGCGAGGTACGGCTTGAGGTGGGGGGCGGTGCCGCCGCGCAGCAGACGGGCCGTGCACCCGTCCAGGAGGGCCGTACGGTCGACCAGGCCCTCCTCTGCGAGGGCGACGAGCGCGGTCGGCCAGTGGTACGGGCCGGCGGGCTCGCCCAACCAGCGGAGCGAGGTGACCGGCTCGGCGGTCTCGAAGAGGCGCGGGACGAGCTCGGCGGTGTACGGGTCGCTGCGCAGGGCGTCGACGAGGGGGTGCGGTAGGTGGGCAGGGATGAGGCCCAGCCCTCGAGGCAGCCGTCGGTGGTCGGCATCGCGCATCCGGCGAGACCGACGAGCACGCGGATCAGCGGGTAATCCTGCTCCGCTGTCGCGGCCCGCGCGGCGAGCCGGTGGGCGAGGTCGCCGAGCCACCGAGGCTCCCGGTCGGACAGGACGTCGAGCAGGGCGCCGGTCGGGAGCGCCTGCCAGCGGCGCAGGTCGCGTGCGGCGATCCAGGAAGCCGCGGCAGCCGCACCGGTGGTGCAGCCGGCGCCGGCGACGACCAGGGCCGGGTTCGCCAAGTCCCGTTCCCGCCAGTTCTCCCAGCCCTGGGAACGCAGGTCGGCTCGCAGCACCTTCAGCTCGGCGAGCAGCTCCCGGCGCTGCGCCCGGTCCAGGGGCTTCAGCAGTCCCGGCAGGTCGGCGGCGCGTCCGGCCCGGACGGCGGCGAGGATCTCCCGCGCGGGGACGTCGGTCTGCGCGGCGGGCGCGGAAGTCTCCTGGGCGGTGGCGTTCATCGTGCGGCTCCGGCGGGGGTGGTGGTGTGCGTGGTGTCGGGGTGCGTGGTGTCGGCGTGTGTGGTGTCGTCCGGGTGCGAGGCGGCCCGCCGGGCCATGCGGGTGGCAAGGGCGTGCTTGCAGGGGCCCCGGCGGCCGCGGTAGTCGGCCCACCACTGGCAGGTGCAGCTGAGGGCGCCGCCGGTGCCCCGGACCTGGTAGCGGCGTTCCCCGGAGGCGACGACGGCGGTGCCGGCACCGTCGTCCAGCGTGACAGCGCCCTCCGCCAGCAGGGCGCGGGCGGCGACCAGGCGCGGGTTGTGGCGTTCTGCGCGACGGGCATCGTAGGGCAGTTCGCGGTGGAAGTAGGCGGCTTCGGCGAGGTCGTAGCCGACGCGGCCGGCCGTGCCGAGGTACGTGAGGGCTGCCCGTACGCGCTCTACGGGCAGCCCGGACTGCTCGGCCAGGTCGGCCGGGTCGATGCGCGGCTCCCAGGCCAGCAGCACGGAGATCAGGTCGGCGTCCTCGGCCGCCGTGTCCGTGGCAAGGGCCTCCAGGACGCCGCCCTCGCCGGAGAACCCACGGTCGGGCTCCGGGGAGAGGGTGAGCGTGAGCCGCATGCCGGGCAGCCCGACCTCCCATGCAGAGGCGGTGGGCCCGGCGCCGTCGGCCGGAGGCCCGTACACGCGCAGGCCGGTCGCGTTGCGCAGTACCCGCTGGAGGGCCGCGAGCCGGTCCGGGCCGGGCAGGCAGACCGCACCGGGCACGGGGCGGGTGGTGGGGCGCAGCGTACGACCGGCGGGCACCACCCACAGGGCGGCGCTCGCGGCGCCGCCGGCCGCGGGAGTGCGCGGGAGCGAGCGCAGGAAGCGTACGGCTTCGGCGGCGGTGAGTTCGGCGCGCAGGTCGAAGCTGGTGGTGATGGCCTGGGATTCGGCGAAACCGCGCAGCCAGCGGTCGGGCAGCGGCACCTTCTTCTCGACGACCGGACCGTCGAGGGTGGTGACGGTCAGCTCGTCGGGGCCGACGCGCAGGTGCAGCGGGTCGTCGCCGGTCAGTCGGGACAGGGCCTCGCGCAGCGGGTTGTTGACGTCGACGTTGGTGGTGCCGTGGCCGGTGTCGGCTCCGCCCAGTCCCTCGGGGAGCACGTCGAGCCGGGCGTACACCCCGCAGCACCCGGAGAAGGACTCGAAGCGCAGCCGGTCGCCGTTGCCCGTGACGACCGGGTCGAGGGAGGCCCGCAGGGTTCGCCGGTAGTAACGGGCGGCGGCCACGTCGGCGACGGCAAGCAGGGCGCGGGCAGCGGCCTGAGGGCTGTTCAGGAACCCGGCGAAGAACTGGGGGTGGGCCTCGGCCCCGGCCGGCGTCAGGCCGCCCGCGGTCTCCAGGCCGAGCATCCGTCCCGTGCCGGCGGCGGTGGTCAGCGAGGATGAGCCCGCGTAGGCGAAGGTGTGTGCGGTTCGCGTCATGACCGGAACGCTAAGCGGGACCACTGACAACGCCGCTGCGCTCCCGCGGGCCTGCCGGTACCCGGGGGCACACGGGAGCGATTGCCTGACCATTCGTCAAGTTGGCGGCGTTCCCTGGGCGATGATCCGGGCGGCGGCGAACTCCGCGAGGTAGGCCTGTTCGGCCTCGTCGAGGCATCCGTAGGCGTCGTCGCCGATGGGGATCCGCAGGGACGAGGCAGTGTCGGATCCGATGATGTCCAGGCCCCACGAAAGCCCTCGGGACGGCCGGTACGGAGACCTTGCTGAAGCAGGTCTGGGACGAGTCTCGGCAGCCCGCAGGACGCGGGTGTAGCCACCCTCCTCGAACGACACCGGGCCAGACCGTGACGGACGGCCCAAGGCGGACGCCGGCTCTCTGGCCAGCACGGGGAGAATCGTCATTTAAGATTCAAGGCGGCTGCGGGACTGCGGACCGTCACTGTGCGCGGCGACTGCGGAACGATCAGGCCGGTCGAGGAGAACGGCCTGGCCAGGGCCTTGGGCCGGACGGGAACCGCATGACGCTGATCATGAAGGTCCCGCGGAGTCGCGTGGCCGCCGACGTGCGTCTCAGGGGTGTGACGCGCCGAGCACACCCGGCCACGAACGGAAGACCCCCGGGGAGAAGTGAGGTATGGCAGTGATCTGCGTCGGAGGCATGATCGGAATCGGCAAGACGAGCGTGGCCGAACTCCTCGCCAAGGAATTGGGCAGCGAAGTCTTCTACGAGAGCGTGGAAGACAATCCGATCCTTCCGCTCTTCTACACGGCGAGCCCCGAGGAGATCCAGGCGAGGCGCTACCCCTTCCTCCTCCAGCTCTACTTCCTGCAGACACGGTTCGCCTCGATCAAGGAGGCCTACAAGCAGGGCGACAACGTCCTCGACCGGTCCATCTACGAGGACTGGTACTTCGCCAAGGTCAACCACGACCTGGGCCGGATCAGCTCCCTCGAGATGCGGGTGTACGAGGGACTGCTCAACGAGATGATGCGTGAAATCGACGGCCTGCCGTACCGCAAGGCACCCGATCTCATGGTCTACCTCAAGGCGGACTTCGATACGGTGCTGCACCGTATCGGCCTGAGGGGCCGCGATTTCGAACAGGACGAGAGCCTCGTCGAGTACTACCGGACGCTGTGGTCCGGCTACGACGACTGGGTACACAAGCACTACTCGGCCAGCGAGGTCCTCGTCGTCGACATGAGCCACACCGATGTGGTGAACAACCCCGAGGACGCGGTCCGCCTGGTGCGGGAGGTCAAGGACGCCCTGGCCGCGGTCAGGCACCAGGTCTGACCCTGTGGGCAGGTTCCGCTGCCGCACGGTGGCCGGGATCGGGAAACCGCCAGGCACGGTTCTGGTCGGAGGTGCGCGGCGCCCTGCTGTGCACAGATGGTCCGCTCCGCAGCCCGGCCGACGGTCGCGATCACCCGTCGGACGGCGCCGCACCCACGTCAGCGGGTGAGGAAGCGGGTGGCACCCACGTAGACGCGGCCGGTGGAACCGATGGGTTCCTCCCTCACCACGTCACCGGTTCGGGGCGAGTTGATCATCATCGGTTCGCCGTTCCTCGTCCCCGAGTAGATGCCGACGTGGGTGACCTCGGTGCCGGTGGAAGGGCGGAAGGCGACGATGTCGCCGGGCCTCAGGTCCTTCGTGTCGGTGATGCGCACCCCGACGGCCGAACCGGCGGGTGCCTGCCCGCCACCCGCGTCGAACTGCGGCTGGGCGTCCCGGGGGATCGTCATACCGAGGGCGGAGTAGACCTGGCCGGTCAGCCCGGAGCAGTCGTAGCCGAATCCGGAGGTGCCCGACCACAGGTAGTCCAGACCCATGAAGGTGCGTGCGGCGGCGACCACGTCCTCGCCGCGCGGCGCGGCCGGCACCTTCGCCAGGTCACCGGCTCGGAAGAACACCCGGGCACCGCTGTGGGAGTAGGCGGTGACGACGCCGGGCAGCGGGCCGGCCTTCACGGGGAATGAGGTGTTGTACGAGTACTCGACTGCCTGCCCCGACCCGGCCCCTGTGAAGGCGGCCTCGGCGGTGGTGAAGCCCCGGGCCGTGGGGCGTCCGACCCGTTCCTGGTGCGTACCACCGGGCGGCCGCCGGTGATCGCTGGTCAGCTGCCGGTCGGGAATCCAACCTGGGTAGGCGCCTCGTCCGGCCTGGTCCCTGGGAGTGGGCTGGCCATGCACCCATACGTGGTCCCAGAGGAGGCCGCCGTGCCACATCGTCTGGTCGACGGTCACCTCCACGCCGTGCAGCGCCTGCGTCTCCCCGGCTACGTCACGACGCTCGTCCAGCGACATGGCCGTCAGCCAGCCGCGGATGTCCGCGGGATTGGCGGTCGCGGGAGCGTCCACGGGCCGGACCTGCCCGGGGCTCACCCAGACCTGGGCCACCGCCACGTCGACGTAGCAGGTCGGGGCACCGTCGCACGGACTCGCCGCGGCGGGCTTGGAACGGTCGGCCAGATCGGCCGGAACGGCGGGGAGTGCGGCGGCCGGGGCAGCGAGGGCGAGGAGCGCTGCGGCAGCCGTCAGGGCGGTCTTCACTGAGTACATGAGCCGATTCTGTCCACTACGCCGCGTCTGCGAACCCCTCCGGCAGTGGAGCGGGAGGGACATGGTGCCCGGCCCGGCAGGCCCGGCGGCACCCGCAGCCCCGGACGGGTACTCGGCCGGCACGTCCGAGTACTAGCTTGTGGGCGTGGACCTCTTCTCAACCTCGTGGGCGGCGTTGCGGGCGGCGGTGGCCGGGCTCGGTGACGAGGACTTCGCACGGCCGTCCGGCTGTGACGGGTGGCTCGTGCGGGATCTCGTGTGCCACCTCGTCATCGATGCCCAGGACGTCCTGATCACCCTCGTCACCCCCGCCGATACGGAGCCCACCAGGGACGCGGCGACCTACTGGGAGGTCGGCGCAGCCCCGGCCGCGCAGGACCCGCTCGACGCACTGACCGTGCGCCTGGCCGCCGCGTACGGGGAGCCGTGGCTGCTCAGGTTCCACCTCGACGACGTCGGCGCTGCCGCAGGCCGCGCCGCCGCCCTCGCGGATCCCTCGGCCCGGGTCGGCACCCGCGGCCAGGTCCTCACCGCCGGCGACTACCTGTCCGCGTACGTCCTGGAGTGGACGCTGCACCACCTCGACCTCGTCGCGCATCTCCCCAATACGCCGGGGCCGCCCGCCGAAAGCCTCGCCGCGGCCCGCGCGCTGCTCGAGCGGATCGCCGGGGCGGCGTACCCGCCGGGGTTCTCCGACAAGGACGCGCTGCTGGTCGGCACCGGCCGACGCGCTCCGACCGCCGCCGAAGAAGGCGCACTGGGCGAGTTGGGAGCGTGCCTCCCGCTCGTCCTCGGCTGACCGGTCAAGCCCGCTCGGACCGTGGGGGTGCCCCGATCTCAGTGAATACTGGCGGGGTCGCCTTCATCGCCGCGTTCACTCCGCAAGCAGACCGACTTGCCATGTCGCTCGGCCCGATGGCGGTGCCCCTCCTCCCCCGGGCTTCGTCCGGGGCGCGGCGTTGGCCGGCTCGGTCAGTCGCGGAACACAGGTGGAGCCGCCGGGTTCGGTGCACCGCCATTCAGCGCGTAGTGTCCGGCCATTCCTCACGCAGCATCCCGAACAGCACGGTGTCGTAGCGCTTGCCCGCCACCAGCACCGTGGACCGGCGTCGGCCCTCCTCGCGGAAGCCCGCCTTGGTGAAGGCGCGGACCGCCCGCTCGTTGCCGCTCCAGGTGTCGAGCTCGATCCGGTGCAGCCCGAGGACCCCGAACAGGTGCCCCACCAGCAGTCGCAGCGCGTCGGAGCCATGGCCACAGCCCCAGCGGCCCCGCTCGCCGATGGTGACGCCGACCGTGGCCTGCCCGGCGAACGGGTCCAGCTCGCGGTAGTCCACCATGCCGATCACCGTGCCGTCGGCCAGATCCTCGACCGTGAAGACGGCCGATTCCTTCGGGTTCAGCCGCAGCATCGTCTCGAAGCCGAGCTCGACGGCCTCCGCCGTGACCGGGCCGAAGCACGGGTTCCCGCCGGCGGCCCAGTGGACCACCTCCGGATCGTTGCGCCACCGAACGTGATGCCCCGCATCCTGCGCACGCAGTGCGCGAAGCCTTACCAACTTTCCTTCGATCATGGACAGATCATAGGGATCGACATGATCGTCGACGATCTCGAGATCGATGGCCTGCACGTGACCCGCTCCCTGTGCGACAGCCACGTCGCCGTCCGGAGTTCAACGGAGTGGGGAGCTTCAGCGAGTGTCGCGGGGGGTAGGGGTGGTACAGGTTGAAAGGGCGTTCCCTTACATGGGGAACGAATGCACGCGCACCGTTCCGGTTGGCCAGTTCACTCCGCCATGGAGCGGTGTCCACATGGTGCGCAGTGGCATCGGTACTGGTCCCTCGTGTTGCTCGACATGGACCTCCTGGTCCAGCGCCTGCCAGCCGAGGCGCTCGTAGAAGAGCGCGAGTGGAGCGCGGCAGAAGAGGAGCGCGTGCTGCGGCCCGAGCGTTCGTGCATGGTCCAGGGCCGCCGTGATGACCAGCCGTGCAAGGCCCTGACCCCGTAGGTTGGGAGAGACGGCCACTCCGCCGACGCCCACCACCTCGGTGTCCACACCTCCGATCGATAGGGGCAGTCGGAGCAGGCCGGCGTGCGCGACGAGGCGGCCACCGAGCCTGATGCCGAAATGATCCTCCTTGGGGAGCCAGGTCAGACCGGTGTGTGCGACGCCGAACGGATCGTCCCCGTTGCCGAGGATTTCGCCCTGTTCCGTCTTCGTGTACTGCGTGAGTCGCACTGTGGTCGGCGATGCGGGTGACAGGTGATCAGACATCCTCACATGATCCCTTTTATGCCACTCCGCGCCAACAGAAACACTCAGCCGACCAGCTGAAGGCACACGGACAGGTCGCCCACCCCTTGGCTCTGACGGGCGATCAGGGCCCTGTCCTTGGTGCCCGCCTGCAGGGCATGCCGTTCGACGCTGTCTCGAGCTGCCCCCTTCTTCTGGAAAGCACCTCAGGGTCAAAACGCGTCAGGCCTGGGCTGGGGAGTGTGCAGGCAGGACTGGACTCACAGGCGCGGCATCAGGTCGGTCAGCGGAAATGCCTTCGCGTCTTCAGGGGGCGCGACAAGTGCAGCGTCGTGTGGAAGTAGCCGTCGGTCTCCTTCCCGTATGGGTCATCGCCGGCCGCGGTCACCGCTTGGACGGCGTATCGCTGTTCGTCCGCGTCTGTGAAGCGTCGTTGCCGGAACGTGTGCGTGGTGGCCTTCTCGGTGACCAGGCCGTTCGCAGCCAGGCATGTGGCGATGGACTCATAGGAGGTGGTACGGAGCACGAAGGCCGCGACCCACACCGGGTCTTGGGCAAAGGCCAGGATCGGTTGGAAGGTGCGGGGGGACAGGAAGGTAGCCCCTCCGGTGATCGTGATCAGCCGGGCGTGCCGCGCGGCGCGAAGCAGAGACGGAGAGGGAGGCGCGGTTTCGAGATTCTCAGCGAAGCCTTGTTCCAGCAGACCGACCTCGCATGCGTAGGAGATGGCGTTCGTGGCCACGTCCAGTCCGATCACCTGGGCCGGATCTTGGCGCCGGCGAGCCGCGTAGTAGCTGCGGTCCCATTCGATCAGTTCGGCTGTAGTGAGCGCAGTGGCCTGAGGCGAGGTGTAGTGGGCATAGAGGTCGTCCAGTGTCACCTCGTGGTTGAGGAGGGCGGCGTTGATTCCGTAGGAGCAGCAGATGTCCAGCACGGTCACCGGTCGTTGCCCCGCGCGGACTGTACCCGTGCGGGCCGCAACCGCCCGCCGGAAGACGCTCTGTCCGTGATGGGGTGCCTGGTATTCCAGGGGGCCCAATGACCGGAAGTAGGCCCGAGGATCCGGCTGGTCGTAGATGTCGTCGAACGCCGTCATACCCTCCGGGACGGGGATCTCCGATGCCTGCGAGCCGTCGGCGGCGACGTTGCCATGACCCCTGTTCCGCATCCCGCTCATGCCGGTCCTCCTCGTACAGCTCAGGTCCGCTATCCGGTCAGAGTCGGTGACCCGGGGCGGTACGGGAAGACGACAGGCAGGAAACCAGCCACGCGCCGCAACAGGCCGGGAGAGGATCGAACGCCCCGGTGCCCGTGCCCCCAGCGGTCTGTTGATCGTCGACTCCCCATGGTCCGAGGACCACGGGCGCGAGATCGTGGCCCGCATTCCCCCCGTACCTACCGCGTCGAGGCGGCTTGGACGGAGGCGCCGTACGAGCATGGCGGCGAGTACTTCGACGGACGGAAAGGTGCCGCCACCCGGCTGCGCGTCAGTGCCGACCCGATGGTTGTCTGGGAGGCGGGTGCAGGAGTGACCCCGACGACATCGGGGATGCGGACATCGCGGCAGCCGGGTTCCACTCTGACAACGATGCCACCGGAGCCATTGCCGATGCCGAGGCCTGGGCGGTGCTGACAGCGCCGTTCCACCGCTTCCGACGGGCCCAGGAATCAACCCCGGGCGCAGCGCCTGGCCCGGACCGGGACACCGAGGACCTGTGCGGCGGCTGGTTCGAGAAGAGCAGCAACGAGGGGTTGAAGGCCGACCTCATCGCGTTCGACGTCGCCGAGGGACGGGCCCCGATCCGGATCGGACGTACCCGGACCGGCACCGTTGCCTCGATCATCGTGCCAGGCCAAATGGCCACCAGCCCCCTCGCCCGAGCACCGAGGTTGCCCAGGCACCCTCGGCGAAGCCGGCACCGGGGACAACAAAGCACCGTTCCGGGTGATGGAGCTGATCCGAGGCGAGGGCATGGACGCGACGCTCTGGCCACGCACCCGGACGGGGCGCCCGGCGCCCTGGTAAGCCTCCGAACTAGCTCAGGAGGTGTACACCACGATGAAATCGCCGCGGGGCTGTGAGCCCGGTTGTCCCGCAGTCTCGGCGAGCGCCTTGCGCAGTGTGCGCAGATGCGCGGCGGTGAGCTGAAGCGGAGGCTCGTCCGGCTGGTAGGTGGTGCCACGGGGGTAGTCGGTGTCCGCAACGGTGGTCATCTCGATGTGGCAGCCAAGGACGTGGGTGACCGGCCGGGTCGCGCAGAAGTTCAGGAGTCGGTCCACGGTCTCGGCGTACGCGGCCCGGTCTTCCACATAGAGCCGCCCGGGGTAGAGGGAGTCGCCGGTCAGCAGCAGGCCCGTGTGCCGGTCGTAGAACACCAGGGCCGCTGAGTGGTGTCCAGGGCCGGGGACGAGGTCGAGGATCCGCCCGCCCAGGTCCAGTTCGGCCGTACGGTGCGGCCAGCCGCCGAGCCCGAAGTGGGCCGTGACCTCGTCCAGGCCGTGGCCGACGACCGTGGTGCCGGGCCTGTCGGTGAACTGCCCGTCGGCCGCGATGTGGTCGCCGTGGCCGTGGGTGTGGGCAACCGTCAGCCCGTACTGCGCGCGGGGATTGCGCATCAGCCAGTCCTCGATCAGTGCGTCGACCGTCGCACGCAGCGGAAAGTGGCCGGGGTCGGAGGTGGCGCCGGTGTCGATGAGCAGCGCGCTCTCGTTCCCGAAGAGGAGGAAGAGGAAGGGTGCCTCGTAGTGCACGGACTTGTTCTGGCGCAGGATCACCGTGTTTTCGGTGTACGCGTGAATCTGGATCTCCGGGGCGGGATCGTGCTTGGGCGATGGCCAGCCCGCGTGCCACACGACGTCCAGGCTGCCGGCGACCGGGATGTCAGCAAGAAAATCGATCACGGGTCCAACCTATCGCCATGGTGCGGGCCCCTGCGGGACGGGCGGCGTGCCTGTGACTGAACCACCGTGTCCGGACGGCGCCGGTGGCGTCGTCCGGGGACGTGCACGATCCGTCCCCGGCGGAGCGCGCTGAGGGCCCTGCCGCGCCCGGCCAGGGGCCCGTCGCTCCCGTCCAACCTGGGCGGCGAACGTCAGGCGCAGGCGAGTCCGGCCTGCATGCCGCAGGCCAGGGGTCGGTAGGGTGATGAGGTGTCTACGCTGCCTCTGATCCTCTTGCTGTCCGGAAGCCTGCGGGCTGGTTCCTCCAACGAAGCGGTACTCAGCACTGCGCGTGCGGTAGCCCCCTCTCACGTGCGCACCGTCGTTTACGAGGGGTTGGCTGCGCTTCCGCACTTCAATCCCGACGATGACACCGATCCTCTACCGGCTCCCGTTGCCGAGCTTCGCGCGGCGATTGGCGAGGCGGCAGCGGTGTTGATCTGCACTCCGGAGTATGCGGGCACTCTCCCAGGCTCGTTCAAGAACCTGCTCGACTGGACGGTCGGCGGCTCCGAGATCTGCGACAAGCCCACGGCCTGGGTGAACACCGCTGCCCCCGGGCGTGGTCAGGGTGCGGAGGCTACGCTGCGCCTGGTGCTCGGCTACACAGGCGCTGCCATCGTGGAATCGGCCTGCGCCAGTATTCCGGTGTCCTCCCAGATGGTCGGCATGGACGGGCTCATCACCGACCCGGAGGTGCGTGAGCAGATCGGCAAGGTTCTCGTCCTGCTGTCGGAAGCGTGCGAAGAGGTCACAGAACTCGACCGGGGGTAGCGTCCGTCGACTGGCGGGGTGCACAGGAGCACACGCTGGTGCCCGTCCGGGGCGGGCGGGACCTGGCAGTCCAGCTCGACCGGGCCGATCAGCGGGTGCACGACGCGCATGTGCGATGCCCGGCGTACGGAGACCTCGTGCAGGTCCCGAGGGCGGCGAGCTCCTCGCCGCCCTCCAGGAGCCGCTCCACCAAGCGTGTCGCAGCCGGGTCGCCGGCCCGTCGGCCGACGGCCGCCCGCAGGTCCGCCACGTGCACGGCTATCGCAGTCGTGCCCCTCCGGCGGGTAGGCGGCGCGCCGGGCATGGTCGGCGAACCGGCGCCAGACCACATGGATCCAGCCGCTCAGGACCGCCGCACCCACAACACCCTTCTGAAACACGGGAGCGCGGACGAGCCTCGACCACCACGACAGGACCGGAAGTATCGGCCGACAACACCAGCAGCCCTGCCAAGTGCGGTAATGGTTCCGACAGTTCGACCTCCTGGAGCTCCGTCCGGAATCCCCCGCGTACGCCACACAGGTACGGCTGCGATGCAGCGTCAGGACCGCGAGCAGCTGCGCGAGCCCGCCGGTGTCCCACCCGGTGGCGAAGCCGGTGAGGACAGCCGGAGCAGCGCCCGGGCGACCTCGGGAGCATGAGCCGCGAACAGGCCGAGGTCGGTGGCACGGGTGTAGGCGGGGTGGTCGGAAAAGGCGGCGAGCCGGTCCAGGGCGCGCAGGCCGTAGTACGCGGACGGCTCCGCCGCCGCGCGGGGTGCGGGGTGCGCGGTTCCGGCTGCGACGGACGGGAGGATCTGCTCGAACAAGGCGCGGCAGGCTCGGACTCCGCGGAGCATGACCTGGTGGTAGCGGTCCTCGGGCCCTAGGGGGAAACGGTGTTCGGCCAGGACCGGACCGGTGTCGATGCCGGCGTCGACCTCGTGGGCGGTGGCTCCGTACTCCGTGTCGCCGTGGAGGACGGCGAACAGGACGGCTATGGAGGGGAGTCCGCGGTGCCGGGGCAGCAGTCCGTTGTGGATGTTGAGGATGCGCAGGCCCTCGGACCGCAGCAGCGGCTCGCGGAAGATCTGCCGGTTGTTGAGGGACCAGACGATGCCATCGGTGCAGGCCCGGGCCAACGTGCCGGCGTGGTCGTTGACGTCCGCCGCCGCCAGGTGGGGCGCCTCGGCGGGCGCGGCATCCAGCGGGTCGGCGGAGCAGACCAGGTCGACCGGATGGCCTCGGGTGGCCGCATGGGTGACGGCGCGGCGCAGCAGGGCTCCCTCTCCGACGAAGATCATGCGGCGGCCTCCTCTCGGGCGGCGGCCAGCCGCGAACAGACCTGCTCGAGCGTCAGGTTCCCTACCAGGCAGTCGAGGCCGCTGGTGAACCACTGGGCCTGGCCGGGGCTCAGCAGGTCGGAGGAGACGGCGGTGAGCATCTCGACGAGGGCCAGGGAATCGCCGCCCAGGACGTGGAAGTCGGAGTCCGCCGACAGCAGCGTGCCGTCAACGCCGAGGATGGCCGCCCAGTGATGCCTGACACGCGCCTCCACACTGTCCGCCGGGGGTGCGGCGGACTGCGTGGTACGGGTGAAGGGGTCGGGGAGGGCGTCGAGATCGGTCTTGCCGCTGACCGTGCCGGGCAGCGTGTCGACCACGACGACATGGGCGGGGACGAGGTGCGCGGGCAGGGTCCGGGCGAGCTCGGACCGCAGGACGCGGGCCAGGTCCGTATGTGTCGCGGAGGCCTCGAGGTGCCCGGCGTGCGGCAGAACGTATGCGCAGAGCACGGCCGCCGTCGAGTGCGGGCGGCGGCGGGGCAGGACGACCGCCCGGTGGACGGCAACGTGGGCTTCGAGGGCGGCGACGACCTCGGCGGGCTCGACGCGATGCCCGGCGATCTTGACCTGCTCGTCGATGCGCCCGGCGAACTCGACGGCGCCGCCGGCCAGTCGGCGGCCGAGGTCACCGGTGCGATAGGCGCGGACGCCGTCGGGGCCGGTGGTGAAGGGTGAGCGACGGACGGCGGCCGGGCCGAGGTAGCCGCGGGCCACTTGGACCCCGCGTACGACGATCTCGCCGGTGCGGCCGATGTCGCCCGGTCCGCTGCCGATGGTCTCGTCGTCCTCGCCGACGAGTTCGACCCGTGCGTACGGGCCGGGAAGGCCGATCGGGACGGTGGCGCCGCTCTCGCCGCCGTCCACGGTGTGGGCGAGCACGGCGACGGTCGCCTCGGTGGGCCCGTACGCGTTGATCACACGGCAGCCGGCCCCGAAGGCGGCGTGCGCGGACCGTACAGCAGCGCGGGTGAGGGGCTCTCCGCCCAGCACCAGGGTGCGCAGGGAGTGCGCGGGGCCGCCGCTCGCGGCGCCGAGGAGGGCGAGGTGGGAAGGCGTGAGCGCGAGGGAGTCCACGAGGTGCTCGACGACGAGAGCACGCAGGACGGCGGGCGAGGGCGTGCCGGGCGCGAGGACGACCGTACCGCCGGCCAGCAGGGGCAGGAAGAGGGGGAAGCAGGAGATGTCGAAAGCGTAGGAGGAGGCGAAGCCGAATCGGGTGCGACCGGTGACCCGACAGACGCCGGTCATCCAGCGGACGAATCCCATGAGGCTGCCGTGCTCGATCTGCACGCCCTTGGGGCGGCCGGTGGAACCGGACGTGTGGATGACGTACGCGAGGTCCCCGGGCCGTACTTCTGCGGCGGCCCTGGGTTCGGCGTCACGGACCGCGCCGGCGACCGCCGCGGCGGTGTGCGGGCCAGGACCCTCGAGGAGATCCTCGACGGCGAGCAGGGTCCCGGGCACGAAAGGGGCGAGTTCCCCGACCAGGTGTCGCCGGGTCAGGCACAGTCCGGCGGCGGATCCCTCGAGGATCTCCCTGATCCGTGCGCCGGGATGACCGGAGTCGAGCGGCACGTAGGCGGCGCCTGCCTTGAGGACGCCCCACAGGGCGCACACTCCGGCGGGAGTGCGGTCGACGACGAGTCCCACCAGGTCCTCTCGTCCGACGCCGCGCCGCCCGAGCCCGGCCGCGACCGCGTCGGAGCGCCGGTCGAGCTCGGCGTACGTGACCACGCCTTCGGGTCCGTCGAGCGCGGGCGCGTCAGGGGTGCGGGCGGCCTGGGCACGGAAGACGTCCACGACGGTGGGCCCGGGAACGGCCCCATCCGGGACGGCCTCATCCGGGACGGCCTCATCCGGCCGCGCCACCGACGGCGCGGGGCGCTCGGCCGCCGCGTCCGGCCCGGCCCGGCGGGCCCCCGCCGCCGGCCTGTCGTCGAGACCGGCCAGGGTCGTGTCCAGCAACTCCGCCGCACGGGCGGCGAGGTCCGGGCCCCTGCCCCGGACGCCCAGCGTGATCTCGGTGGCAGTGCCGGTCTCGGCCGCTACCAGGGAGAGCGGGACCAGCGGAGCATGTACGGGCAGCGCGTAGGCCGTGGACGCTTTGAAACCACCGCCGGAGAGTTCGGTCAGGTCCAGGCGGCCGAGGTGGGAGACGACGGCCGAGGCGAGATACCGGTCGGTACGCAGCGCCACGGCCTGGGCAGTGCGCAGCAGACCGGCGGTCACGGCGGGCGGGAGCACCGCGAGGGCCGTCTCGAATCCGGTGGCGAGTTCGCGGCCCTCGGCAAGGGCGGTCACCAGGTGGGTGTGCGCGGCCGTCCACTCCGCCCCGGGGCGCAGGTCCAGGAACAGCGGCAGGCTCAGGTTGCCCGTCGCCGCGATCCCGGGGCGGTGGCGGCGCAGGTCGACGGGGACCATGACGCGGGTGTCGAGCCGTGCGGCGTCGGTCAGGCTCTGGGCGAGGCGGGCGGTGAGCGCGGGGCGACGACCGGGCAGGGTGCGGCGCAGCCACATCGTCCGGAGCGGGCCGCTGCCGCCGTGGGCGGTGCCGAGCGGGGAGCGCCGGGCGGGCCTCGGTGTGGGCCGCGGCCCGGTGCTGCCCAGCCGGCGCAGCAGCCCGGCATCGGTGTCCACGTCGAGCGCGGGCCGGGCGGGGTCGCCCCGCAGGGCGCGGAAGACCTCCCGTACCCAGGTCAGGGCGCCGTGACCGTCCATCACCGCGTGCGAGGCGCTGAAGACGACAGTGGTGGTCACCTTCCCTTCCCCGCCGGGCACGACCAGTACCTCGCAGCCCGGCGGCTCCGCTCGACGCGACGGCCCGGCAGGCAGCACGACCGTCCCCGGTGCCGAGTCGGCGTACGCACCGGCGCGCGGTGCGGCGTACCGCACCCGCGGCGACGGCCCATTGGCGCTCCACATCGCCCCGACGCGCACGAGCCGGGAGCCCGGACATGCCTCGGCGGCCTGGGCCAGGGCTGCCCGGAGGCGTCTGCGGTCGATCACGCCGTCCCCTTCGACGACGATGCGCAGGGCCATGTCCCCGCGGGTGTCCCCGGCGGCGAGGTAGAGGCGCTCGGTGGGCGACACCGGACGCCGGTAGCGGGTGGCGTCATCGGCGTCGACCTGACGGGATGTCATGACTGGGCGTTCCCTTGTTCGGTGTGGTCGGATGCGGTGCGCGGCGCCGGGCAGGCCGATGCGACGGAGTCGGCGGAGTGGGACGGGCCGGCGGTCCAGGCGGCGACGCCGCCCACCGCCGTCACCCAGTTCCGCAGCGCCCGCAGTCCGTCGGCCTGGGTACGCGGAGCCGCGTAGCCGAGGTCGCGACGGGCGGCAGTGGTGTCGTACGTCGCCGACCGGGTCAGCAGCGCCATCATGTAGCGGCTCAGTGCTGGACCCGTGTCCGTGTCTCCGCCTCTTCCCGCGGATCGGCGGCGCAGGTGCCATCCGGTGTCGACTGCCGCGGCGATCCCGCGGCCGAGGAGGAGCGGTATACGCGGGGCGGGCGGCGGGCAGTCGAAGAGGGCGCCGACCCGGGCCAGGAAGGGCCACAGGTCCGTCTCCTCGCGGTCCACGACGAAGTAGGCCTTGCCGCCGACCCGCCCGGCAGGCGCGATCGCGGCCCGCAGGCAGGCGTCCACCGCGTTGTCGACGTGGCACAGCGACACCAGGACCCGCTTGCCGCCCGAGAGATCCGGCAGCCGGGCCGCACGCATGGCCTCGACCATGCGCGGCAGGAATCCGGCGTGGTCGCGCGGGCCCCAGATGCCACGCGGGCGCACGGCGCAGGTGGTGAACTCCGGCCCGTCGGCCGCCCGTACGTACTGTTCGGCGATCGCCTTCGTCTCGCAGTACTGGTTGAACCACCGCTCCGGGTACGGAGTGCTCTCGTCGATGCCGAAACGGTCGCCCTCCCGTACCCGCATCAACGCGCTCGGGCTGGAGACGAACACGAACCGCCGCGCCCCCGCCGACCGCGCCTCTGCCAGCAGCCGCAGCGTGCCGGTGACATTGGCGGCCTGGAACTGCGCGCGGCTGCCGTGGTCGACGACCCGTGCCGCGCTGTGCAGCACCGCCTCGCAGCCCTCTGCCGCCCGCCCGAGGGAACCGCCGTCGGTGAGATCACCGGTAACGACCTCGACGCCGGGCAGGGAGCGCAGCCGTACCGCATCGCTGCCGGGCCGTACGAGGGCGCGGACCAGATGGCCTTGGCGCAGGGCACCCTCGACCAGGTGCCCGCCCAGGAACCCGGATGCTCCGGTGACCAGAATCTTCACAGGGACCGCCACCAGGTCGCACCGTAGAGCATGGTGCGTCCGACCACCGAGGAGGTCCCGTGTCCCGCCGCCCGGCCGCGCGGCAGCGCGAGCGGAACCTGCGCGGCGTGCACGCCGATGCTGAGGAAGGCGTCGGCCCACCACAGCCACCGCAGCGCCGGGAGGTCGGGGACCCCTGCGGTCGCGGCCCACACCGCCCCGCCGACAAGGTACGCCCACCCGGCGAGCGGCACGATCTGGACCGCCCGCCGGCGCCGGGCAGTCCGGGGCTGCTGCCGCTCGGCCCAATGGGCCAGCTCCTCGCGGCCGATCTTGGCGTTGTGGCGGATGTCCACGGGGAAACCGGGGTGGCGCAGGAACTCCTGGATGCCGGTCGTCGGGGCGTGTGCCTCGGCCATCGCGCGCAGTTCGGCGACCAGGTTCGTCCACCCGGCGTCGTCGAGAGCCGCGCCTTCCGCCCCGGTCTCGGTCTCCACGCACACGACGGGCCGTTGCGCGCCGGCCGGCCCGATGCCGACCAGGGCGGTGCGCCGGACCAGAGGGTGGGCGTTGAAGACGCCCTCGCAGCGCACGGTGTGCAGGTCTCGGTAGGCGGTGCGGACCCGCTGCGCGGCGCGTCCGCAGAACCACAGCCGTCCCTCGTCGTCGAGGCGGCCGAGGTCACCTGTCCGGTGCCAGACGCGCGGGGCTTCGCCGCCCGGGCGTTCCTCGGTCACCTTGTGCGCGGCGTCGCATTGCGGTGCGCGATGGTAGCGCCGGCTGACGGAGTCTCCGTGGACCAGGATCTCGCCGACGCGCCCGGCCGGCAGGCTGGTCTCGGAGTCCAGGCGGGCGAGAGGGCCGTCGGTGACGGGGGCGATGGTCACGCGGGTGCCGGGAACGGGCTGGCCGACACAGGTCCCCTCGCCTGCGGCGGACCGGGCCGCAGTACCGGCACGGTCGCCGCCGCTGCCGCTGCCGCCGTCGCCGTCGCGGTCGCGGTCGCGGTCGCGGTCGCGGTCGCGGTCGCGGTCGCCGAGGATCCCAGCTGCCTCGATCGAGGTGATCGGCAGTGCCTCCGTGGCCCCGTACGTCACATGGATCCGCGCCTTCTCGTCGAGTACGCGGCGCAGCGCGGCCACGACCGCGTCGGGCACCGGGGCCCCGCCGGAGACGACGCAGTTCAGGTCGGGCAGCGGGTGGCGGCCGCGTGCGGTACCGGTGAGGTGCCCGGCCAGGTTCCGCAGCAGAGCGGGTGAGGCGAACATGGTGGTGACGCGGAATCGTTCCAGAGCGTCCACGATCAGGGCCGGGTCCGCCCGGGCGACCCGGGCGGGGGCCAGCGGCGCGAGGACCAGGGTGGAGCCGTAGACCAGGTCGAGCACCCCGTAGAAGGGCATCGTGACGAGGGAGACGTCGTCGCGGGTGCGGCCGTGGACCGCCTCGATCTGGCGGGCGATGGACAGAGCCATGCGGTGGGTGTACTCGACTCCCTTGGCGGGGCCGGTGCTTCCGGTGGTGAAGCCGATCATCAGCAGGTCGTCCCCGCCGGTCAGCGCCGCCGCCTCCTCGTGCCTCCCGGTTCCCGAGGTGGCGCGCAGCGCGGCCAGCGTGTGGCCGCGGCCGAGCCGGCATCGCCCCAGGGTGATGGGCACGCGCACCGCTGCGAAGGTACGGCGACTCAGGACGCGCACGAGCTGGGCGACGGGCGGTCCGATGAATGCCTCGGCTCCCACGGCCCGGTAGCAGTGCAGCATGCGCCGTACGCCCATGCCCGGATCCACGACGACGGGCACGGCTCCGACCCGGAACAGCGCGAAGGTGAGCGCGAACAGCTCCGGCCCGGGTGGGGCCATCAGCACCGTTTTGGTGCCCCGGGTGATCCCGGCCCGCTCGAATCCGCGGGCCAGCATCTCGACCGTCTCTTGCAACCGGCCGTAGGTGAGGGTGCGGTAGCGGGAGCCGCGCCCGTCGGGGTGGATGACGGCCGGCTTTTCGGGAAAGGCGCGGGCGTTCCACTCCAGCCACCCGGCCACGGTCCCCGTCACGGTGGCGAGGTGCTCCGCGGCGTGGTCGGCGGGCTGCCCGGTAGCTGACCTCGTGCTCCTCACGGGGCTCACCACCCCTCGGGCCGGTAGACGGCACATGCCGCGCTGGGTCCGGCGCCGACGGACACGAACAGCAACTGGTCGTAATCGTCCCGGCGTACGCCGTCCATCGCCCGGAGGTAGCCCAGGACCGGCGCCGCGGTGTGCGGCTCTCCCCCGCCCTCGGCCTGGGCCGCGGACGGGCCGATCACGAACGTCCGGTCGAGGTCTACGCCGGTCTCCTCCGCGTAGTCGGTCACGGCCCGCGCCGCGAACTCCCTCAGCCGCTCCCCGTGGCCCGGCTCACGCCGGACGGTGATCGCAGCCCGCCCGTGCCTGCCCGTGGCGTCGGTGTCGAGGTAGCCCTCGACATCCGTGGGCAGGTCAGCGGTGTAGTGGCGCACCGGACCGAATCCGGCACCGGGGTCGGCGCTGCGCTCCAGCAGGAAGGCGCCGGCCAGGTCCGCGTACGGGTAGCCGGTGTCGCGGTCCGCGTCACCCCCGGGTGCACGTCGGCGGCCGTGATCAGCACCCGCTCGGTGCTTCCCGTTTCCAGCAGTGCATGCCCCACCTGGACGGCGTTGAGCACACCACAGGCGCCGTTCATCAGGTCGAAGGAGAAGCCTGCGGCAGGGTCGGGGTCGGCGATGTAGTCGAGGTTGATGCCGACCTCCTTCTGCACCAAGGCCGCCATGGCCGGCTCGAAGGTGTTGTGCTCCCGGTAGACGCCGACGTTGACGAGCACGCCGATCGACGAGGCCGACACCCGCGCCCGGGCCAGGCAGCTGCGGGCGACCCGGCCTGCGAGGTCCACGACGGACGCGGGGGCGGACCCGTCGGGGACAGCGGTTGCGGCGGCGGTGATGACCATGCCCACGGCTCACACCCCCACGTTCGTGAGCGTCGCGGACAGGGCACCGGTGACCACGCCGGAGGCAGCCGGCACCAGGAGGAACTTGGCCCCGGGGCGGGCGCTGCCCGTCCTGAGGTGCTCGCACAGTGTCAGGAAGTGCGATGTCGTGGCGGTGTTTCCATACCGCTCCACCACGGAAAGGGAGGCAGGCATGGGCGTGCCGAATTCGGCCTCGGCCATCTGGTTGGCGTAGTCGATGAAACGCGTGCCAACCTGGTGCTGGATGACGTAGTCGAACTCCTCACCGGCGAACTCCCGCCCCCTCTTGGCCAGGAAGTCTCCGTGGAACCGCGGCCACAGCCTGAGCCGGTCGCGGTTGTGCATCTTCTTGTTGTCTGTGTACAGGGCGATGCCCGGGGTGCGGTCGCTCGGCATGCCCATGCACAGGTGGGAGTACTCGGAGCAGGTCATCAGCTCGATGTAGTGAATGCGGTCGGCCGGGTCGGCGGAGGCGTCCAGGACGACCGCGGCCGCCGAGTCGCCGACGGAGAGCGAGGCGAACTGCGGGTCGTAGGAGTCGGTCATCTCCCGTGCGGCGGTCTGTGCGACGCGGGTGGCCTGCTCGCCGCTGACGACCAGGCCTCGCCGGACCGCACCGGAGCGGATCATCCGGTCGAGCAGCCAGACGCCGGTCATCATGCCGGCACAGGCGTTGGAGACGTCGAAGTGGATGGCGGAGCGGGCCCCCAGCTCCCTCGCGAGCATCGAGGCGAAGGAAGGCTCGAAGGTGAAGCGGCCGCCGTCCTTGAACCGCGTGATCGAGGCGGAGATGACGATGTCGAGGTCGGCGGCCCGGTAGCGGGAGGACGCCAGGGCGTCCCGGGCGGCGGTCAGGGCCATCCCGAACGAGTCCTCGCCGGCGGCCGGTTCGGGGTCGTACACGCGCCGCTCGGCGATCCCGGTGATCTTCTCGATGTCCACGTCCCCCAGCCCCGGGACCCGGGCGGCGAGTTGAGGGGTGGTCTGTACGGCTGCCGGCAGGCAGACGCCTAAGGCTTCTATTCGGCTGTATTCGGTCGTGCTCATGTATGTCGCTCTCCGTGGCGGTCCGCCGCGGGCATGGGAGTGCCAGGGCAGTAGATGACAGAGGGATGCAAGGGGCGTCCAGGGAATAACGGACAGTGAAGTTACCGTAGCGTACAGATCTCCCACGAGTTCGTCAGAGATCCGCAAATGCGGCACATCCGGTCGAATACCGGCCACCGGACCCGATGGCGACACCGTGCAGAGTCAAGGCTTCCGACCCTTTCCGCAGCGCCTGCACGCTCGAAAACCTGTCCGGAACCACCCGGTCCACCCGGTCCCAAGCCGACCCGCACGTAGGAACCCGACGCATCCATACGGGCCGGGGCTTCTGGCCGGGAATGCGGCCTCGGGGTGCCTCCGCCAAGTCCGGGAACTCGTCGACGCATCGCACCGACTACTCATGGGGAAGGCGTCGGGGCACGAAGGGATGCCACCTCGGCACGTACGGGGTCGGTTCCGCAGCAGGTCCGGTCGCACCCGGTATCACTCCAGCGGGACCGACGCCGCCCCCCAAGGGGCCTTCCTCTGGTCCCTGTACGCGTTGTTCCTCGGCGGCGCGGGCCGGCCGGGGATGCGGTGGAGGACTTCAGCGGTCTCACCCCGGGGGTCAGCGGGTTCCTGATCAATCTGCTCGCCCAGGGCCAGCAGGAACTGGAACGCAGCCGCCGGCTCAGCCGGCGCTTCGACACCGCCCGTGACTTCGGCCCGGGAAATGCCCTGGACCCCCGGTCGGACAACGGCGCCAGCGGTGAGCACATCGGTACCCACACCCTGATGTCCAAGGGCACCGGGAAGAGCCTGCCCGTCCACGAGGAGACCCGCCGGCTCGCCCGGTTCGCGTCGATGACCGTCGCCCGCCACCTGGTGACGGAGGTCAACACGGACCCGAGCACGGCTGGCGGCCTCGACTGGGACCGGATTCTCCGCCACTACCTGCGTTTCCCGTCCGCCGGCCCCGTCATGCGGGAGTCACAGGTGCTCACGTTCGACGCACGGGCGCGGACCCGACTTACGAGGATATTCCGGATAAAGTCGTCCAGCCCGAGGTGGAGGGCCGGACGCGGCGCTGCGGCTTGCCGCTCGGCGCAAGGGCACCCTCCGCGCAGAACTCGCGAAGCGCTACCGAGACCTGGAGAAGCGGGTCGACCAGTTTCAGCTGCTGCTCAGATTCTGACCACCGTCACGTTCGGCAAATGGGATGACATCCGCCGGGGCCGCCCTCCAGGGCGGACCCGTTCGCGCGTCTTGGCCCGTTCGCACGTCTTCATGCTCCGTCCGGGCTGTCCGCGCCCCCGTACGGATCATGCCGGGAAGCCGACGGCGGTTGCGCATGGTCGGCTGGGCTCGGCTGGTTGCGGTCCCCTGACGGCCGGCCGTACACCGCAGAAAGAGGAGTCTCCGATGTCTCGTCGGCATGTCCCGGCCGTCCTCGGCCTACTGGCGGGCGCGCTGGTGGCGGTCCCCGTCCCGGCCGCTCACGCCGCCACGGTGCAGGTTCGCTGCTCGGTCCCGGATCTCGTCGCGGCGATCAACGCCGCGAACAGCTCACCAGGGCCGGACACGCTCCGGCTGGCGCGCAAGTGCACGTACAAGCTGACGGCTCCGGACGCCGTGAACCCCGGCAACGGCCTTCCGGTGATCGCCAGTGAGATCACCATCGACGGGCGTGGGGCCACGATCAGGCGGGACGGGCGCGAGAGCAACGTGCCGAAGTTCCGGATCCTCTTCGTAGGACCGACGGGAAACCTCACGCTCACCCACACGACGATCAGTGGTGGCTTCGCCACGGACTGCCCTGCTTTCCCCGACCCCCCGGGCCTGGCCTGTGGCGGCGGCATCTCCAACGCCGGAACGATGACGGTGACCCGGAGCAAGTTCATCGGCAACACGTCCCGGTCTGACGTGTTCGCCCAGGGCGGCGCCATCGACAGCCCCGGCACCGGAAGCGTGAGCGAGACCGAAGTCACCGGAAACCACGTCATCTACAGCGGGAGCGAATCCGGCGGCGGCGCCGCCGGCGGCGCCATCGCGAATGACGGTCCGCTGACGGTCACCCGCTCCCGGCTGACCGGGAACACCGCGGCCGTCACCAAGAACACCCAGAGCACCGCCTTCGGGGCCGGCATCATCAGCTTCGCCGAGACGACCGTCGAGGACACCATCATCAGCAAGAACCGTTCCTTCGCCCCGGGCGGGTTCGCGCGTGCCGCCGTCTCCAACGGCATTCCAGCGCCCGGCAGGATGACCGTGACCGGCGGCGCCATCACCGACAACACCTCGGACGCTCCGAACGGCGTCGCCCAGGGCGGCGGCATCGCGAACAACGCCCTGATGACCGTGAGCAAGGTGAAGATCAGCGGCAACCGGGCGGTCGCCAAGGACGGCACCGCACGCGGTGGTGGCGTCCGCGTGGGCCCCTTCGGCACGCTCGAACTGACTGACAGCCACATCACCGGCAACACCGTCAACGCGTCGAACGGTACGGCTCAGGGCGGCGGCCTCGACAACCCCGACGGCGGCACCCTGACAGCCAGGCGCAACAAGGTCCTCCACAATGCGGTCACCGCGAAGGACGGCACCGCACAGGGCGGCGGCCTCTACCACGCCGGGGACCCGCGGGGCTGGGCACGACCACGCTGGAGGAGAACTCCATCACCCACAACCGGGCGGGCGACGGCGGCGGCATCTTCAAGGCGTCCGGCGTCCTGACCCTGAACGGCGATGTCATTCGCGACAACCAGCCGAACAACTGCAGCCCGGCCGGTGCGGTCCCGGGCTGCACCGGCTGACGGTCCCCCAAGGGGCAGTCCAGCCCGCCGGGCTGTGAGGCCCACGAACTCGACAATTGACTGCCGGGCCGCCCGAGCGGCCCGGCTCATTCCTCTCCGCCGTCGTCATCATCGTCCAGCTCGACCGCGTCCGGGTTGCGCAGGGGCCGCAGCCCCTCGCGCGGGACGGACGCGCTGAAGCTGTAGCGACCCAGGACGTTGAGGTTTCTGTGCTTGAGCGGGGACAGCCGCACGATGTCCTCGTCGCGGATCTCGTGGCCCTCCGCGCGGAGCTGGGCGACTGTGGCGTCGATGTACCGCGTCGTCCACAGCACCACCGCCGTTGAGGACCAGGCCGAGGGCGGCGAGCTGGTCTTATCCGAACTAGCCCAGCTCAGCGACGGTCCGCCTGCGAGCCGACGTTCACCACGGAAAGCAGTTGTGAAGAAGTTGGGTGGACGGGCTCCGGCGGGCGTGTCGTCTCCCCACACTCCCGGTTGCGTTCGTCGTCCGAGACGTCAAGGACGGCGGCAAGCTCAGCCAGCTCCGGCGTGATGGCGGTGCCGCATTTGGAACGGAGCAAGACGGTCATCCCCTCGTTGTAATACTCAGGACTACTGACTCGCATCCTTGTTTCGCTGCTCGGAACCGATGCACGCGACGACGCCGCGGGAATAACACCGTCTGGGTGGCCGCTTCACCGGACGAGGTGAGGTGGTTCCACTGGCCTCCGATCTCTGCGGCCAGTTCGGCGGCGCGCATCTGGACCGTGCGGAGCTGACCGGGTCGACGGTGAAGTCCGCGACATGGCGCGGGGGAAGGGCCCGGTGACGGCCGTACCAGCTGCCAAGGTCGAGATGCCGTGGCGCCGGAGCTTCCAACTGGGGTAGGCGGCTCAGAGTCAGAGGGGGCGTGTGGGGTGGCCGGATACGGCAGCGAGCGGACCCTCCTGGCGCCGGAGGGTCCGCTGCGGGGAAGTTGCTCGGGGAGCTACCGCTTGTGCCCGTGCTGCACGTCCAGGCACAGCGCCCAGACGTCGGAGTAGCTGTTCGGGGAGGGCGAACCCCCGCTGTGGGTGGCTGCCGTCCAGTACGACGGGTTGGAGCCCCCGTCGCCGACCGGGGTGCCGGCGGCGTCGCTGGGGAAGCTGCCGTTGAGGTGGGGGCCGCCCGAAGTCGCCTTGCTGAAGTCGGTCGTGGTCACGTTGCCTCCGCTGATGGCGGCGCCCCCGCTGACCAGTTGCCCGTCCTCGCGGGAGCAGCCGGCCGTCGCCGTCTGTCCCGTGGAAGCCGTGTTCGGGCCGCTGACCTCACTGAAGTGGACCGTCGTGGAGACGTGCTTGAGGTCGATGTCGTCCGTGCTGCAGATCGCGTAGGCGTAGGTCATGTTGTCCTCGCCGCGTCCGCCGCCGATCCCCCGACGGCCGTCCAGGAGTCGGGGTCGGCCTCACCGTCGCTCGCGGCGATCGCGCCGAAGTGGTGTTCGGAGTCGTTGAAGGTGGGGAAGCTGGCGATCGGCTTGAGGCTGCCGACGCTGGCCGGGGTGGTGCGGGCGCCGCCGCCGAGCAGGCGGGTGTTGGCCGGGCAGGTCGCCGTCACGAGCTTGGACGACAGCCCGCTGGTGGGCCCGGAGGCCTTGTTCATGACCACCTGGGTGTGCCTGATCAGGTTGCTGTGCAGGCAGATCGCGTACGGGGTGGTGGAGAAGGCGGTGCTGCTGCGGCTCCCGCTTCCGCCGAACGCCATCCAGTGCGTGGCGTCGCTGCCGACGGTCCCGGGCGTGTCGGTGTACTCGGTGGCGCCGTCGGCACTGGGCACCATGCCCATCACGTGGTTGCCGTTGGCCATCTCGTCGTCGCCGATGGCCTGGTCGACGCCGCCGCCGGAGACGAGGCCGTCGGCGCAGTCCGCGTGCGAGGAGACCCCGGTGAAGGGGGTCGCCGGGCCCATGGTGGCCCCGGGGGTGATGACGGTGACGTCGGCGGTCTTGGCGTACGCGGCTCCCGGCACCGCGACGGTCAGCAGAGCGGCCAGGATCAGGGCCTTGCCGGTGGCGGAGCCCCGCCGGAGTTTCGTGCTCATCGAATTCTCTCTTGTTTACTTGTACGTGGCCGGCCGTCCGGAACCGCTGCCTCAGACGCCGTCGTCGGCGCACAGCGCCCAGACGTCGGTGTGGGTACCGGGCGAGGACTGACCGCCGGTGTGGGCGGCGGCTGTCCAGTACGCCGCCGTGGTGGTCCCGTCGCTGACCGCGGCGCCGCCGGAGGTGCTGGGGAAGCTTCCGTTGAGGTGGTCGCCGCCCGAACCCGGGCCGGTGAAGTCGGTGGTCGTCACGCTGCCTCCGCTGACCGCGGCGCCGCCGCTGACCAGCTTCCCGTCACCGCCTCCGCAGCCCACGGTCGCCGTCTGGCCGGTGCTCCCGGAGGTCGGGCCGCTCACCTCGCTGTGGCGGACCTTCACCGTGGCGCCGCTGACGTTGATGCCGCTTCCGCTGCAGATCGCGTAGGCGTAGGTGTAGTTGGCGCTGTTGGAGCTGCCGTCCCAGCCGACCGCCGACCAGGAGTCGGGGTTGGTCTCCCCGTCCGCCGCGGCCTTCGCACCGTAGCTGTGGGCGGAGTTGTTGAAGGTGGGGAAGCTGGCGATCGCCTTGTAGCTGCCCGTATTGCCCGGGGTGGTCCGGGCGCCGCCGCCGAGCAGGCGGGTGTTGGCCGGGCAGGTCGCCGTGACGCGGCCCACCGTCGCCCCGGTGGTGGGGGTGTTGGCCTTGTTCATGACGACCTGGGTGTGGTTGACCAGGTTGCTGGTGAAGCACATCGCGTACGGGGTGGTGGAGAAGGAGGCGTTGACCTGGCCCCCGGTTCCGCCTATGCCGAGCCAGTGCGTCACGTCAGTGCCCACGACACCGGTGGAGCCGGTGTATTCGGTGGTGCCGTCGGAGCTGGGCGAGGTGCCGTTGACGTGGTTGCCGTTCACGCCCGCGCCGGTGCCGATGGCCTGGTTGATCCCCCCGCCGGAGATCAGGCCGCCGGAACAGTCCGCGTGCGTCGATATCTCGGCGTTGGCGGTGGCGGGTCCGCTGGTGGCCCCGGGGGTCTTCACGGTGATGCTCACGGTGTTGGCGTAGGCGGTTCCCGGCACGGCCAGGGTCAGTACGGCACCCAGGAGCAGCGTCCTGCCCGTGGCGGAGCGGCGCAGAAGTCCTGTGTTCATGTGGATCTCCCCATCTGATGGGCGAAAGCGGCAAGCGATAGGCGTCAAAGGCGCATGGCGCGGTACGGAGCGGTATCCGAAAGCGGGGGCACGGGCGTCGTCGGTGCGGATTTGCCACGGCATCACAACGGTTGCCTGCCTCGCGGATGTATGCCGCTCAGGGGCAGACCAGGGGTTCAGATCGGCCATCTCGCGAGCAGCGCATGCGGACTCTAGCAGCGAAAATACCCTGCATCTACATATGAGATTCGTTATTTTAAGCAGCAGATGCGGATGTGCGGGATGTGACTACCCGGTAGCCCAAACGCCCCCAGGTCACACGCCCGTACGCGAAAACACCCGCCCCGCGCCGGGACCGCGGGATGGTTGATCCGCAGGCGGGTTGAGAGCTGGACGATGGAGTTGATGTGGGCCTGGACACATCGGCGGACCCGCTTGGTCCGCCGCAGGGTTCTGGTTTACCGGCGACGAGAAGGCGGAACTCGCCCGGCCGCGCCGCAAGGTCGGGCAGCTGCGCGAGGGAGAACAGAGCACCTCCCCGTCCTGCCGTGGCCGCCACTCAAGCGATAGAAAATAGGACAAAGAAACCTAAATAGTGCATTTAATTTGATTGTCTGTCATATGCCCCTTGATGGTGTGTCAGTCGCAAACGCGCGAGGCATAATCGGGCCCGGTCGTCTCCGGCAAGTGGTGGAGCCATCGGGACGCCGACTCCCCCTCGGCGGAAATCCGCACCGGATCGACCCTCAAGGCGTTGCAGATGTCCCTGGCCAGCCGCACCCGCCTCGCGGCCCTGCTCGCCACGCTCACCGTCGGCGCCGCCGGGGTGACGACCTGGGCCTACGGATACGGGAACGCGCAGGAGCCAACGGCTCCCGAGGCGGCCTTCCGCCCGAGTGTGACCGAGGGCACGGTCCTCCAGGTCGTCGCGCATCCCGACGACGACCTGTTCTTCATGAACCCCGACCTGAGCCGCTCCATATCGACGGGCGTCAAGGTCGCCACCGTCTACCTGACCTCCGGCGAGTCCGACGGCAGGAACGAGGCCCACAGCCCGCACCTGGAGGACCCCGCGGGCCCCGCCGACCACGCCGCCTACGCGGAGGCCCGGCAGAACGGCATACGGGCCGCCTACGCGCAGATGGCCACCGGTAGCCGCACCAGCGCGTGGCAGCGCAGGTCCATACCCACCGCGGGCGGGGGAGCGCCGAGGTGGACGTCCTCGTCGCCAGGCCCGAGGTCAACCTGGTATGGATGCAGCTGCGTGAGGCCCGCAGCATCTCCGGCGACAATCCGGACAGCCTGCGCGGCCTGTGGGACGGCAAGGTTCCCGCCCTGGGCGCCCAGCTGACCTCCGGAACGCCGGTCAAGCCCTGGTTCTCGTACACCAAGGAGCAGGCTGTGGAGGCCATCGCGGACATCTTCGCGATGTACCGGCCGACCACGATACGGACGCAGGACCCGACGCCCGGCCGGTCGCAAGGCGGCGGCGCCTTCCTCGACCACCAGGACCACATGTACGGAGCCCGCTTCGTACAGGCCGCGGCCGAACGCTACGCGAAGGCCACGGACCGTCCGCACTTCTCGGTCCAGAACTATGTGAGCTACCCCAACAGCTCCCTGCCACCGACGCTCGACCCGCAGGCGGCCGAAGAGAAGCTCGGCTACCTCAAGACCTACGCCTGGACGGACCACCAGGACTGGTGCGGCAGCCCCGCCGGCTGCGGCGACCGCAAGACCGCGACCCGGCCCACCGGCGCCGGATGGAACCAGACCATCCGCTACAGCCGGGGCGACGGCACCTCCTGGATGACCGAGGGCGTCTCCGGCCGGCTGTGGGCCTTCGCCGTCCTGGACGGCCGGATGGCGTACTGGTCGCGCAGCGGCCCGAAGACCTCCTGGCAAGGGCCCCAGTTCCTCCCCGGCACCGGGATCGACGCGGGCGCGACGGCTGCCCGGCTCCCCGACGGCAGGATCGCGGTCTTCGGCACCCAGACCACCCTGGGTGCCACGCCCCAGGAGTACGGGCGCAATGCCGTGTACGCCGTCCAGGCCACGCCCGACGGTGCCTTCGGCCCGTGGGAGTCACTGGGCACCCCGGACATAGACGACATATCCGGCACCTCGGCGATCAGTGCACCTGCCGTCGCCGTGGACCGCACCGGCCGGATGACCGTGTACGTACGCGATTCCCTGCGCACCCTGCGCGCCCGTGCCCAGGCGACCCCGGACGGCGCCTTCGGCGCATGGCAGGCCCTCGGCGGCACCAGCCTGCAGGGCGACCCGGTCACCGCGACCGACGGGGCGGGGCGGCGCCATGTGTACGCGGCCACGCCCCAGAGCGTGCTGGCCTGGATCCAGCCGACACCGGACGCCCCGTTCAGCGGCCCCTTCCCGACCGGGCTGCCGGCGACCACCGGTCCGCTCTCGGCGAGCCCGCAGGGCGACGGCGTCCGCCTGTACTTCCGCCACCCCGGCACGGGCACCGTCGGCACGAGCCTGGCCACCGCGGGCGCGCCCGCGCCGACGTTCTCTCCGGTCACCGAGGCTGGCGGCGGGGGCGGCTACGGCGCCGTCGGTGTCGCGGGCCACCTGCTCGCGGGCCGCGCGGGCGCGGGCACGGTCAGTGTGTCGGGCCCGGACGATGCGCCGTCCTGGTACGAGTCCCAGATGCTCTACACGGGCGCACCGGCGGCCATGGCCGAGCCGGACGGCACGACCGTGGCCGCAGCCCTGGGCCTGGACGCCGGGCTGCACATCACCACGGCTCCCCCGGCCGGATCCGAGCCTCTCGGCAGCCGCCCGCCCGCCTCCCCGTGGCACCGGGCGGCCCAGCCCTCGACGGTCACGCAGTCCGCACGCGCGGACTCCGTGTGGCAGCGCTGACCAGTGCGGGCGAGGATGGCGGGCGGACCACGTCGGGGCCCGGCCGAGGTCGACTCCCGACCACCTGACCACTAGTGATCGGGGCTCCCATGACCCGTTGCTCCACCGTGCGCGGGCGCGCGGGACAGCGAACGGTCCGCGCCGTGGTCTCCGTCGCCATGCTGGTGGCCCTCGCCACCGGGTGCAGGAACGACGCCACGCCGGCCTGGGGGTACCCGGAGCTCGAGGCCACCGTGGGATCGCTCTCCCGCGCCCTGGAAGAAGCCTGTGACGGGACGGCCTCCGACGGCTGCGCCGACGACCTCGACCGGCTCGACACCCTGGCGGAGCGCGCCTTCGACGAGGTCCTCGACCACCGGCTCCTCGACGCGGGGTACGTCGAAGCCAGGAGCGAGGTGGACCGCGCGAGGGAGTTCCGGCTCGCCGCCGCAGCGCAGGCCCGGTCACCCCGTGATCCCAACTACCTTCCCCTCGGGCGGGCGATGGCGGCCGAAAGGCTCGCCTATCGGCGCCTCCTGGCCGAGCTGGAGAGGATCCGCACCACTCCGCCGCCGCGTGACGGGATGGAGCCCGTCTGAGCCCCCGCCGCGCCCCGTGGCTCGAGCACTAAGGCCGCAGGGACGTTTCTCGGCGCTCCGTACCCGTCCTGGCGCACCCGGGATGCCGGTGGTGCCGAACCGTGCACATCATGGGTGTTCGCGGGCCGTGCGGTCACCGCGGTCGGCGGGCGCATCGGCCGCCTCTCCGGCCGGGCCCCGCTGCGAAGGGGTGGTGTATGAGCACTGCTGCGGTCGACGGCGAGGACGTCCGCACCTCCTCCTCCGCGGTGGGCCGGGGAACCGGCCGCCGCCCCTCCTGCGCAGGCTCCTCCCCGCAGCCGGGGCGACGCTCGTCGCGGCGGCCGGAGCCCTGATCGCCGTCGGATGCTTCCTCGGTCTCTACGTACGCCCCACGTCCGACGACTGGTGCGCCGCGTGGAAGGCCCGTGATCTGGGAGTCCTCGGCATCACGTCCGATTTCTACATGACCCAGAACGGCAGGATCGCCAACGCCTTCCTGAGCGGTGTCGTCTACGGCGACGGACTGGCCGGGACCAAGATCCTGCCGACGGTCATCGCCGTCTCCTTCACAGCCGGACTCGTCCTGTTGGGGCGTGAATTCATTCGGCTTCTCGGCGGCAGACCCCGGGTGCTGGTCCTGACCGCCTGCGCCCTGGTGGTCCAGGCGCTGCTCTACTTCGGGGGCACCCGCAGCTATCAGGTACTGCTGTGGGCCCCTGCCACGATCTCCCACACCGTTCCGAGCGTCATCGGCGTGTGGATGCTCCTGCTGGCCATCCGGACCGTCCGCCATCCAAGTGCCGCCGCCCGCGCGGCCGGCTTCGCCTCTGCGTTCCTCGTCGGCTTCGCGCTCGGCACCCTGAGCGAGCCGTTCGCGCTCGTCAGCGGGCTGCTCGCCGCCGCGGTCGGGCTGCTCTCCCTGCCCCGCCTCGGCCTGGCACGGAACTGGCATCCATTCACCTGGTGCCTGCTCTGGTGCTCCGGCCTCGTTTGCGGACTGGCCGTGCTCTACACCTCTCCGGGCGCCCGATGGCGCCGGGCCCAGCAGCCGGACAAGGCATCCATGCTGTCCGCGGGCGAGCTCACGGGCACCTTCGAGGACTGGCTGCGCATGTGGGACTCCGTCACCGGCCAGTGGGCCTACCTCGGAGCCGCCGCCGTCGGCGTCCTCCTGGGCCTGGCGAGCGGGCTCCGCGGGCCCTCGCCCGGTCAGCGGGAGCCGCGGCGGACCGTCCCCCGCAAAGTGCTGATCGCCATGCTTCTGCTCCCGGTGCCCGTGGTGGTGCTGGGGTCGCTCGCGGTGGCGGTGGGCCTGCGCAGCGGCTACGGCCCGAGCGGGTGGACGTACGCCCGTACCTGGACGAGCTACCTCGTGCCGATGGAACTGGCGCTCTGCGGGTACGGCGCACTGCTGGGAGCGTGGGGCGGCCGGTGGCTCTCGGGCCGTCGCGCCGACGCGGCCCTCGTGACCGGCGCCGTGGCGGCGGGCTGCCTGGCGCTGGCCTCGGTGACCGCGCTCGTCCCGAACGTCCAGCAGCTCACCACCTCCACGGTCGCCCGTTCCGTGGCCTGGGACGCCCAGAACTCCCGCATCCGGACCGATGCCGTACGGGGGGCCACGGACGTGGGCTACCGGCCCCTGCACATCGGCACTCTCGCCGAGCCCTTCTTCACGGGGAACTACGAGCGGGACTGGGTCGCGGCCTGCGTTTCGAAGTGGTACGGCGTCGACCGGATCCACCGCAGCTGAGCCGCGAGTCGCCTCGGACCGCTGCTACGCGTTCGGCTCTTGCTGCCACGAGTGAGGCTCTTGACCCTCACGTGGCGTCAGGCCGCATAGTCGATGCCGTGGAGGATCACTGGACCGTGGGACGCGTGGCCGAGCTGGCCGACGTGAGCGTCCGCACGCTGCATCACTATGACGAGATCGGGCTCGTTCGGCCGTCGGGGCGGACCGTGGCCGGGTACCGGGCCTATTCGGCGGGCGACGTGGAACGGCTGCGGGAGGTGCTGGCCTATCGGCGGTTGGGCTTCGGGCTGCGGGAGGTTGCGGAACTGGTCGGCGACCCGTCCACCGACGCGGTCGCGCACCTGCGCCGACTGCGCGGCCTGCTGCTGGAGCGGCGTGATCGCGCTGACGCCATGGTGGAGGCCATCGACAGGGAACTCGAGGCACGGGCGAGAGGACTGAAGGTGACACCGGAGGAACAACTGGAGATGCTCGGTGCACGGCTGTACGACGCGATCGGCGGCGCCTACACCGCGACACGGCGTACCGAGCCACGGATCGCCGCGCAGATCTGGGACGCGCTCGGGGACGCGCAGACGGTGCTGAACGTCGGGGCCGGCACCGGCTCCTACGAGCCTGCTGATCGCGACGTGACCGCGGTGGAGCCATCAGCGGTCATGCGGGGGCAGCGGCCTGCCGGCTCGGCGCCGTGCGTGGCCGCCGCCGCGGAGAGCCTGCCGTTCGAGGACCGCTCCTTCGACGTCGCGATGGCCGTCTCCACCGTTCACCACTGGGGGGACCCGATTGCGGGGCTGCACGAGATGCGGCGCGTGGCCCGCCGCGTGGTGGTGCTCACGTTCGACACCGACGAGCCCGGATGGCAGGACCGGTTCTGGCTCAGCCGCGACTACCTGCCCGAGTTCGCCGGCGTCCTCGCAGAATTTCCCTCGCTTGCCGGGATGGCCGAGGCGATCGGCGCCCGCGCCGAGCCGGTGCCCATCCCGTGGGACTGCGCCGACGGCCTGTTCGAGGCGTACTGGCGCCGACCGGGAGCGTATCTGGAGGATCACGTGCGCCGTGCGATGTCGGTGTGGACGAGGGTCGGGCCGGAGGCCGAGCAGCGGGCGGTACGAAGCCTCGGCGACGACCTCGAGTCTGGCCGGTGGGCCGAGCGCAACAGCGACCTCGCCGGCCTCGACGCGGCAGATCTCGGCCTCCGCCTGCTCATGGCCTGAACCGCGTCGCGACGTCAGTGTCATGGCGGCTCCTGGGCGGCCCGGCAGATCGTCGCGCGCAGCCCCCGTCAGTCGGCGGCCCGGCGCCTGCCCCGTCGGCGGCGCGGGTACGGCAAGAGCCGCGGCGAGCGTTTGGCGGCCACGTCCTCGACCCAGCCGAAGGTCAACACCAGCAGGCCGAGCAGCGGGATCGCCACCAGCAGCGTGAACCACTGGCTGGCCAGCAGCCACTGGAGGTTCTTGTAGAAGAAGGAGACGCTCCAGAGGGGTCGATCAGCGGGATGGCGACCACCAGTGCGGCCTGGTGCCACAGGTAGATGCTGACGGCGCGTGCGTTGATCAGGCTGATCAGGCCGTTCCACCGTTCCAGCGGCCTGGGCCACTGCTCCCAGGACGGGCTTACGTGGAGCAGGATGGCAACGAAGCCCAAGGACCACAGGGCCTGGGCAATCGGCCAGGACTCGATGTCGGTCGGTACGGTCGGATCGACCGGCCGGGTCTGCAGGTACCAGAAGCCGGCCACCATGATCAGCGGCGCGATGGACGGCAGTACGTACTGCGGGACCTTCTTGAGCAGCCCCTCCTGGTGGGCCATGCCGAGGATCCAGCAGGAGCCGAACATCGTGAAGTCGTTGGCGGTCTCCCAGACCCGGCTGTAGATGAACTCCTGGTCGGCGAAGAACGTGTTCATGACGATCAACAGCGCCAGTGGAGTGACCAGCGTCAACACCGGAAGTCGTCGCAGCGCCCAGAGCATCAGCGGTGAGAGCAGCACGTACCACAGGTAAGCCCGCAGGTACCAGAGCGGGACGATGATCTGCTCGGCCCAGGTGTGTTCCACCTGATGGAAACCGGACAGGCCCTCCGCGAACGGCGGCGTGCTGAGCGGCAGGATCCAGAACGCCAGCTTGGCCCACCACCAGGTGGGGTGGCCGTCGGAGTCGGGGCCCCAGCCGTCAAGGATCTGGAGGGTGATCAGGACGGCGCCGAACAGCCACATCGGCGGGAGCAGCCGGCGCAGTCGGCCGCGGATCACGCCGAGAGCGGGACGGCTGAGCGAGCGGGTCATCAGCGCGCCGGCCAGCGCGAACATCACGCCCATCGACGGGAAGGCGAGGGGCAGCCAGAACCAGCCGAAGTTGTGGTACAGCACCACGCGAAGCAGCGCCAGAGCGCGCAACAGGTCGAGATAGAGGTCCCGGCCGCCCTTGCGTGTGGACGGTGCCTCCGGTTCCGGCTCCTGCTGCTGTAGCAGAACGGCGGGGATTCTCAACTGGACGGTGTCCTGAGCGCGCCCGAGGTCCATGGATGCGGTCATGGTCAGGCCTCCACCGGTACAGCGACCTCGCCGGTGCGCCGGAGCTTCTGCCAGCGCAGTCGGCCCCCGGTCATCGCCGTGATCGCGGACTGCAACAGGACGATGTACATCAGCTGCCGGTAGACCAGCTGCTGGATCGGCAGGCTGATCAGATGCCAGGGCTTCTCGCGGTCGAGCCGGAAGGCGTACCAGGACAGTGCGGCCTGGAGCAGGATGAAGCCGCCCCAGCTGGTGAGGGTGATCGGGGCGTCCCCGAACAGCACGCCGTACAGCAGGAACAAGTCGACCAGCGGCGCCAGCAGCGGGGCGATCACGCCGAACAGCACGACGAGCGGCAGCCCGAGTCGGCCGAAGCGCCCGGCCGGGCCGCGGGAGGTCACCGCGCCGCGGTGCTTCCACATCGCCTGCATGCTGCCGTAGCTCCAGCGGTACCGCTGGGACCAGAGCTGCTGGAGGCTGGCGGGAGCCTCGGTCCAGGCGCGGGCGTGCTCGGCGTAGACGATCCGCCAGCCGTCGCAGAGCACCGCGATGGTGATGTCGGTGTCCTCGGCGAGGGTGTCGTCGCTCATCCCGCCGACCCGCCGCAGGGCCTCCTTGCGGAAGGCGCCGACCGCGCCGGGGATGGTCTGGATGACGCCCAGCATGTCGTACATCCGGCGGTCCAGGTTGTGGCCGAGGACGTACTCGATGTGCTGCCAGGCGCCGATCAGGCTGTCGCGGTTGCCGACCTTGGCATTGCCCGCGACCGCGCCGATCGCCGGGTCGCCGAAGGGCTGGACCAGCTCGTGCACGGTGGACGGCTCGAAGACGGTGTCGCCGTCCATCATTACGATGATGTCGTGCGAGGCGGCCGCGATACCGGTGTTGAGCGCGCTGGACTTGCCGCCGTTGGCCTGGCGGATCAACCGGACGAACGGCAGGTCCATCTCCTCGACGATGTCCGCGGTGCCGTCCGATGAGCCGTCGTCGATGACGATCACCTCGATCGGATAGTCACTGGCGGCCAGGGAGTTGAGGGTGTTGGCTATGCACTCGAGCTCGTTGTAGGCGGGGACCAGTACGGTGACCGGCTCGGTGACGGGCGCTCCCCAGGCGTCCCGCCGCTTGGCGCGGCGGGCGTGGATCGGTGCGAGAACGAGCATCAGCGCGAACCGGCCGAAGTTGAGGAAGCCGACGAGGGCCAGCAGCCCGACCAGCACCGGCAGGGTGTGTACGGCGACCTGGGTGGCCCAGATGTATCCCTTGCCCGCCCACAGCTGGAATCCGTGCACCGGCACGGTGGCGCTGGAGGCGCCGAGTGCGTCGGAGATGGTGGTGAAGCGGTAGCCCTGGGCCTGCAGCTTGTCGATGATCTGCCCGAGCGCGGTGATGGTCTGGGTGCGGTCGCCACCCGCGTCGTGCAGCAGGATCAGCTCGCCCGCACCGGGCTTGGACGGCATCGCCGCCTTGACGATCTCCTCGACTCCGGGACGCTTCCAGTCGTCGGTGTCGCGGTCGATGAACGCCGTGAGGTAGCCGCGCGCGCCCACGTACTTGATCACCGGGTAGTTCCAGTCGTCCATCGCCGAGGCGTCGGAGGAGTACGGCGGACGGAACAGCGCGCTGTGGACGCCCGCGACGCCGGCCAGCGCCAGCTGCGTCTGCGCCAACTCCCAGCTGATCCGGGCGTGGGACTGGTACACCAGATCGGGGTGGGTGAAGGTGTGCACGCCGAGTTCGTGGCCGCCCGCGACGATCTGCCGGATCAGCTCCGGGTTGCGCGTGGTCATGGCGCCGGTCACGAAGAAGTCAGCACGGACGTTGCGGGCCGCGAGCAGCTCCAGGATCTTCGGAGTCCACTCCGGCGAGGGACCGTCGTCGAAGCTCAGAACCACGGTGCGGTCGGGGATGTGATAGCTCACGGGCTGCGCGTTCTTGGTGCCACGCGCGTCGATGATCGGACCACCCTTGAGCAGGTTGTCCGGCACGGTCGTCTTGTCGACCGAGATCGCGATCCGGGAGTCGTGGAAGGCCTCGTTGGTGGCGAGGCCGCGCAGGACGAGGAGCGCAAGCAGGCAAGCGAGCAGCGACAGCGGCATGAAGAAGCGCAGCGGCGGCGCGGCCAGTCGGCGCGGCCTCAGCAGGGACTGCCGGCGGCGCTGGTGGCGGGACAATGACGCTCCTGGAGATGGGTGGTGCGGACGATCAGGGGCGCTTGGTCGGTTGGCCCGAAGGCTTTGTCCCGTGCGGCGCGGTGCTCGTGGGCTTTGATGCGGTGGTCGTGGGTTTCGCTGTGGTGGCCGTGAGCTTCGATGTGGTGGCCGTGGTCTTCGTCTGGGGTGTCGCGGACCGCGTGGCCGTCCGTGGTGAGGACGACGCGGACGACGGGGTGGGCGACAGCGACGGCACGGGTGAGGGCGACGGGGCGGACGACCGCGCGGGCTGCGCGGGTATGCCCATCGCCGGGGCGTCCGCCTGGACACCGATCAGGCTGCTGCCCATGGCGACCGCCAGGATCGCGCCGACGACGGAGACCGGCCAGCCGAAGCCCCGGAGCAGACGGCCGCGCAGACCCGACTGGTCGACGAATACCGGTGCTGGAGCGGGCTCCTCGAAGCTCGACTCGGACATTTCAGGCTGTGCCTGGTGCGCCGACCCGCGTTCGATGGAAGTGATGACTGAGCGCACCTTGCGAGGCCTTTCATTGCAGGGTACGTAGACCGCGGGATCGCAGGGCGAACGCTAGTGCACCGGCCTGAATCGACTTGGGCTCGATGTACGCATTTGGCGCGATCTGCTCAGGTGTCGTAATCGGATCGGAATGCCAATTGGTAGTACCGGCCAGTAGTCCTGCCCGAACGGTCGCCGGGCACTGATCGGTGCGTGTTCAGCCGGAGCCGTTTCGCCGGGACCGCGGTGGCCGGGGTGGCCGGAGTGGCCGGGGTCGCTAAGGTCACCCCGGTGGTCGCCCCGGTGGTCACCCCGAACCTAGGATGACCCCCTCATGGGATCGGCCATTGATCCTCATGCAATGGGCGTGTCCAGGTACCGCCTCTACGCCCCAAGGAGCCCGTGTGAGCAAGCCCCGCCGCACCTCTCGTCGCCGCGCGTGGACCGCGCTCACGCTGCCTGCCCTCCTGTGCGTACTCGCCGCGTGTTCCGGCGGCCCCGGTGACGATGCCGCCGCGCCCGCCCCCAGCGCCTCGCCGACCCCGTCCGGACCGCCCGGAACCCTGTTCGACGACTTCCAGTACAGCGGCCCCGACGACCCGTCGCTCGCCGCCCACGGCTGGGAGGTCCGTACCGGTGGGGGTGGCCCGGGGATCAAGGACACCTGGTCCACCGCTGGCGCCAGCTTCCCCTCCGACACGACCGCCCAGGGGGGCAGGGTCCTGCAGCTGCAGTCCTCCACCGACGGCACCAAGCAGGGCACCAAGCAGGTCGAGGTGCAGAGCACCGGCAAGAACCTCTTCACAGGGACCTTCGCCGCTCGCGTCTACCTCAGCGACAAGCCCACGAGCGGTCGCAACGGCGACCACGTCGTCCAGACCTTCTTTCCGATTTCCCCCTCGGACTCCTCGGAGAACTACAGCGAACTCGACCACGAGTACCTGCCCAACGGCGGCTGGGGTTCGGTGGGTCCGCAACTCGACAACGTCAGCTGGTACAAGGCTGATCCGCCGGACCGGGTCAACCACACGCTCAAGCAGCGCCTCGAGGGCTGGCACATCATGATGATCACCGCCGTGGACGGAAAGGTCACCTACTCCCTGGACGGCAAGGAGCTGTTCACCAGCTCCGGCAAGTACGTCCCGCGCGAGAAGATGGACGTCCACTTCAGCAACTGGTTCATCGACCTCCCCTTCACCGGTGGTCCGCGCACATGGGGCATGAAGATCAACTGGTTCTACTACAAGGCCGATGAGGCCGTTTCCCAGGCGGATGTCCAGAAAACGGTGGACGGCTTCTACAGTGCCGGCACCAACTACATCAACACCGTGCCGAAGTCCTGACCCTGGTCCTACCTCGCCGGCTGCCGATCGACGGCGAAGAACACCCGACGAGCCGCCCCCTACGTCCCAACGCAGATCAGCCCGGTCCTGGGATGACGCCCCGCATGTTGGGCGGCGGCTACCGCCGCACGGCGGCGTGTTCGAGGACCGCGTGGACCTCCGCAGTGATCGCGCTCTCGTTGCGTTCGAACTCGGGGCCGGTCAGCAGCTGGGGGTCGGCCGGCAGACCGGTGAGCACCGGGGTGTGGAGGTGGCCGCCGGGCAGGTGCGGGGCGAGTTCGGCGCGCAGCCGGTTGGAGCGGTAGGCGACCTCGTTGGACAGGTAGCCGCCCCCGCCACCCGCCACGGCCCGCGAGCCCGGCGTCGGGCCGTCGGTCCGGTCGACGGGAGCCGTGCCGCCCGCCGGGATCTCGGTCACCTCGGTGTTGAGGAGGACCGGGTACGGGGTCTGCACGGCGCCGGTCACCGCGTCAGCCGGCAGCGTGGTGCGGATGAACTCCGGGCCCGGGCCGAGGCCAGGGGCCGTCACCGGACGCTCGCGGGTGCCACCGGAGAGGGCACGTGCGTTGTCGGGGTACGGGTCGGCGGACCGCGCCCGCCCCGCCCAGTCCTCCAGGGTGAAGATGCCGGGGTAGCCCTGGCTGACGGTGGTGATGATGTCGGCCGAGACGGGACCGGCGGCCAGGCGCGGGGCGAACGCCCGCTCCACGATGCCGGCGTCGAAGTCGGCGTACCGCACGGGCAGGACGACGGCGCGGATTTCGGCAGGGCTGCCGTCGGCGAGGGTCACGCGCCGCCCGTTGAGCTGCAGGGCAGCCGATCCGGACGGGTTGGCGCGGCGGATCTCCGCGTCGAGCCCGAAGGGGTCGAACCCGCTGATGAAGATCCTTCGTACGCCGGGCGCCGTCCGGAAGGCGTTGTCGGTGAGACCGCGGGAGGCGTCCTCGAAGCGGACGCGGAGCGCCGCCCGATCGACGGTGAACTGCGGCTGCCAGCGGGCGAGTTCAGCGGTCATACCGAGCCGCGCCCAGTACAGCGGCCGGTCGTCCCCGGGGGCGAGGTCGCCGCCGTGCCGCTGTCCTTGGGCCCGCCGCACGGAGGCCTGCCAGAGGGCCTGGCCCCAGGAGTCGAGGAGCCGTTCGGCCTCGGCGGGGCTGCGCGTCGTGCACAGAGCGGCGGGAAACCTCCGTACGAAGTCCCCGAACCCGGCACGCTCGACCAGGGCGGTGGTGCGGGCGTCCGCGAGCCGGTCCTGTTCGGCGTCGAGCGGTACGGACGCCGGGGGGCGGCAGGCGGACGCGCCGTCGGCCGCGTGCGCGGGCGAAGCGACAGCCACGGGGAGGACGGTGAGGAGAAGGGCAGCAGCCGATGCCGCACGGCGTAAGAGTGTCATGCGATGTGACATTACATAGCGGCCGTCACCCCCACCAGGCACTCCGGCCACAGCCGCCAGGACTGGCTCAACTCCGCCGCTGACCAGTCCGGTTCGGCCAGCCACCACTACCGTCGAGCCGCCCGCTCTGCCTGAGCACACTCGATCACGTAAGCATGAAACGCCAGGGGCGCGACCCCGGGTCACGGCAACGAGCGTGTAAGCCACACCACTTCGCCGCTGTCCTCCACGGAAACGTGGTCCCGCTCGAACCCGAGCTTCTCAAGGACACGGAACGACGGTGTGTTCCACGCGCCGACGGTCGCCCAGAGCCGCTTCCGCCCGGTCGCAATAGCGGCATCGAGCACCGCGCTGGCCGCCTCGGTGGCGTAACCATGGCCATGCACGCGCTGGAACAGCTCATACGCGATTTCAGGCTCCTCTACGGTGGAGCGGCCGATGATCAACCCGCAATAGCCGATGAAGTCGCCTTCGTCACGGCGCTGGATGGACAGCAGGGCGAACCCGGTTGTCGCCGTTGCGGTGAGCAGCTTCGCGATGGACGTCCGGGTGTGCTCAACCGTGGGCGTCCCCTTGCCGCGTTCGGAGAGGAGGGCGCTGAACTCGGCGGCGTCCGAATCGGCCCACGGCCGCAGTATCAGCCGCTCGGTCTCAAGGTGGAACGACATCGTCTCGTACGTAGACGTGCCCCTACTCTGCCCCACGGGTCACCACGAGCTACAGCTGGAGTACTAGCCTGCGAGATGGCTCGGAGGGGACCGACGCCATGGTGGGGACGGCACGCCCCGTGCCCCCGCCATAGCTTCGGTCGCCCCGAATCGGCCCTGGTCGATCAGCCCACGCGCTCGATGCGCGCCCGCCGGATCAGGTTCTTGCCCGGCTCCCGCACCTTGTCGAAGGCCGCGTTGTTCAGCAGGACACAACTGCCCGACGGACCGTTCACCGTCACCGTCGCCGCCTGACCATTGTCCAGATTCGTCACCTTCAACTTGGTCCCCACCGGAAACGTCCCACTGCTCGCCGCCGGCGCACCCGCCTCACCCGACAACGTCACCGTCGACCCCGGACAAACCACCTCACCCGTGGCCGGCGACACCTGCCCACCCGCCGTAACAGGCGGCGCGTCACCGCCACCACCCACCCGCTCGATGCGCGCCCGCCGGATCAGGTTCTTGCCCGGCTCCCGCACCTTGTCGAAGGCCGCGTTGTTCAGCAGGACACAACTGCCCGACGGACCGTTCACCGTCACCGTCGCTGCCCGACCATTGTCCAGATTCGTCACCTTCAACTTGGTCCCCACCGGAAACGTCCCACTGCTCGCCGCCGGCGCACCCGCCTCACCCGACAACGTCACCGTCGACCCCGGACACACAACGTCGGGGACGGCGGCATTGCCGGTCGCCATCGTGGTGACGAACCCTCCTGCCACCAGTGCTCCCGCAACGACAGAGAGCACGACCTTCTTCTTGGAACTCATGATCCGCTTACGGGACATTGACACTCCTCGATCGATGGACGCTGTCCCCCTGTCCTTCATACGGGCCGACATCACGAGCGAGTGCAGTCTTGTCACCGCCTTACAAATCCATCCTTGAGGAGGTTCTGGGTGGGCGCCGCACGGCATGCCACGGCGGCTCGAGGCTCAGGGAGCACGTTCAAAGAAGCAGGTCACAGCCCCAAAGCCCTTGGTGGGTCGACGTGCGTGCGGCGCTTACACCGACGGTCTTGATCGACGCGCGGCCGAGGAGACCAAGGCAGCCTTAAGGTCCAGTTGATCTGCCGTTAACCAACCCAAGGGCAAAGGGCAGCGAGGCACGTAGGCATCGCCACCATCGCCTCACCGCGGCCTACGCCGGGGTGTTCACGCACCGCCGCGCGACCGCTGCGACCAGGCCCGCGCCACGACGCGAAACCGCCGCCCGCCCTCCGTCCCAGCCCTTGCTCAACCTATCGAAATTCGATAGATTCCCATCGCTACTCGATGGAAGGATGGGCTATGGGAAAGCTGACAGTGGGTGCGCTGCGTGCCGTGCTCGTGGTGGTGCTCGCCGGCACCGTGTTCGTGCAGGCAGGGATGGTGTGGGCGTTGTTCAACGACCCGGAGGACGGGTCGCTTCCGCTGACCCCGCTGCGCGTGCTCACGATGCTGGGCATGGTGTCGGTCCAGGTCGCCCTGGTCTGCGTGTGGCGGCTGGTGACGATGGTGCGGCGCGGAACCGTGTTCTCCCACGCTTCCTTCCGGTACGTGGACGTAGTGATCGGCGCGATCGTGGCGGCTGCCCTCGTGTGGTTCGCGGTCACGGCCGTCAATGCACCGGGCCAGCGGGAGGACCCGGGTGTCACCGTCATCATGGGCGGGGTCGGCGTGGCCATCCTGGGGGTCGCGCTCTTCGTGCTCGTACTGCGGACGCTGCTCGCCCAGGCCGTCGCGCGTGACGTCGAAGCGTCGCAGATGCAGGCCGAGTTGGACGAGGTGATCTGATGCCGATCGCCGTCGACATCGACGTGATGCTGGCCAGGCGGAAGATGTCCGTGGGCGAGCTCGCGGACCGCGTAGGGATCACTCCCGCCAACCTGGCGGTACTCAAGAACGGCCGCGCCAAGGCGGTGCGCTTTGCGACGCTCGCCGCGCTCTGCGAGGTGCTCAGCTGCCAGCCGGGCGACCTGCTGCGCTGGGAGGCCGAGGAGGCCGAGGACACCGCGGGCGCCGCGGGCGGATGACGTGCCCCACGGACGGCGTGAAAATGCCTTGCACCACCGGCCCGTGACGCGGCACGTGGACCGCATGGACCTGGTCGACGATCGCGACCTGCGAACGCGACCTCCCCACAGCAAACCCCCGTCCTTCCAGCGCGGAAGGGCGGGGGTTCGTCGTCGGGCGTGCAGCCAGGGCCTCGCCCGTAGTCGCTCGACGCCCGATTCACGACAATCTGTCAGTCCGACGGAATTCTGGGAACGCGACAGGCACGGGCGTCCAAGATCATGGAGTGCTCGACGCCCCGTGATCCGAGTGGAAGACCGTGCCTGCCGGAGCTACTGGCCGAGCTGCCCGACCCTGGCCGATGGCGGGTCGTCAAAGCACTTTGTATGTCAGCTCGTACAGAGACAAGGACAGCGCGCCGATTGCCTGCGTTCGCTCTCCAAGGCCTGCCTCGGAGGGGACGATCTTCGCCCCTCCAATGAAGCTGACCTGATCGGTTGCCTCATTCACTTCGTGCAGAACAACGTCAATCGGCGCTTGGTTGACGAACGGCACGAACCGCTCGTCGAACTCAAAGACGTCCCCTACTCGCATTCGCACCTTTTCAAAGGTACCGCCGTCCCCTCTACCGACGAGGACCTCGTCCGCACCGTCCGGGTCCTGAACCCTTTTCGCTTCCAGGAACAAAAGCTTGGCGAAAGCCGCTGCCATGTTGATCCTCCCATGCTCCCGTGTCGTCTCGCCCAGCATATTGCTGAGTCCTAGCACACGTGTCTAGGCAGCGCATACCGTGAGGTTCCCGCCGCCGTGCGGGAGTGACTTCCTGGCTGGTCAGGGCGGGTTGACGTGGTCTCAGGTTCACCGGTTCGGCCTTTGCCTGGTCGGCGTAACTGAATGCGGCTCAGCTATATCCGCAGCGAGCTCCTGCAGCTTTTCGAACGCGAGGAACACCCGAATCGCCAGTCACTCGAACCGGACGTCCGGATAATTCCGGTCGCTCAAGATGCGCACCCGACTTTCACCGGCCGGGTCAAGCGCCTGATCGCCCTGGGACGGACGAGCCCCGCGCGGGCGGACGACCCCGCCGGGGAGGCCGCGGTCGTCGTCAAAGCTCACCGGATCACACGGTTCGCCCATCCTTACGCCGTCGCCGCCCAGTGCGTCCAGGGCCCGATTGGGCGCTTGGACCAAGCCGGTCGGATCCGGACTGCGGCCCGGGGGCGGTGCCGATATCCTGGAATAGCTGGATTGACCAGCTCCGGGAATCTTCGCGCGGTGTCGACCCGCCGAGCCGCGCGTGGCTGAAGCTCTATGGGATCCAGCCCACTCCGACTCCGTGGGGCCTTGAGGCCCGCAGGAACAGCGGACGGGGTTCATCACTCGCGTCCGGCAGCATCTGCGGGACGTCTGCGACAAACGTCGAGGAAGCGTTCGGGAGCGATCCGATGAACCTGTTGCCGGTCGAGATCAAGGTCAACATCGAGGGTGACGTGGGGGCGGCGCTGTCCGCTCTCGATGGGTCGCACAGCTCGGTGACGACGCGTCGGATCTGGTTCGCGGAGGACGTGGACGGCGTCACCGAGGGGCGGTTGCCGCTGCTGGACGGCGGCGTGATCGTACGGTTCAGGATCGGCGGCGGTCCGGACGACCTGACCGTCAAGTTGCGTCCGTGCACACAGGAGCAGCTGGTCGGCCGGTTCTCCGCCCCGTTCGACGTCGAACCCGTCACCTACAAGATCGAGGAAGACTGGTCGGGCAGCCGCCGCATGCTGGCTGCATCCCTGGTCCACGATCATCCGCCGGGGGTGCTGCCGGACGCGGTGGCGCCCGGCGCCGATCCCGCCAAGCCGATCGACGCGGTGCAGGACCAGTTCCTGCATGCCTGCGCGCCCACCGTCCAGTTCGGCGGGCTGGTCGCACTGGGGCCGATCCTCTCGACGAAGGTCGACGACGTCGCGCTCGACGACCTGGAGGTGGACTTGGAGGTGTGGTCAGCCGCCGGTCTGGACCTCCTGGAGGCGTCGATCCGGGTGAAGCCCAAGGACGGTGACGACGCCGAGGAGCTCACGGCACGGGCCGAGCGCAAGCAGCGAAAGCTCGAGGACGCGGTGCGGGGGCTGGGGGTGGCGCTCTCCGAACACCCCGACAGCAAGACCCACCGCTTCCTCATCGCCTTGGCCGAGGCCCGACGCGGCTGAGGCCTACCGGACGGGCGCAGATGTCTGCCCGCCGCCGTTTCCCGCTTGAGCGCCACCCGCGCGCCAGATCCCCAGAGCCACCCCGCTCCTCATACCCGCCGCCCCTCGCCACTCGCCATGGCCACAACCAATGGTTGTGGCCATAGGGTGGCGACATGGACCTCGACACCGTCCGGACCTTCGTCGCCGCCGCCGACACGGGGCAGTTCCAGGAAGCCGCCACCGAGCTGGCGGTCACCCAGCAGGCCGTCTCCAAACGCATCGCCTCGCTGGAGCGCAACCTCGGCGTACGGCTGTTCACCCGCACCGCGCGCGGCGCCGAACTCACCATCGACGGGCAGGCGTTCCTGCCCCACGCACGCGAGCTGCTGCGCGTCGCCGAGCGCGCGGTCGCGTCCGTGCGCCCCGGCCGCCGTCCGCTGCGCGTCGACGTGATCGCCTCGCGCGTCGCACCGTCGGGCCTGATGCGCGGCTTCCACCGCGCACACCCCGACATCGACCTCGACGTGGTGATGCTTTTCGACATCGAGACGGCCGTCGCCGCCCTCCGGTCCGGTTCCATCGACGCATCCTTCCGCGCCGTCGCCGTGCCCGGCCGGCCCCTTCCCCAGGACATCGAGTCCATCCGGGTGCTCGACGAGCCCCTCCAGCTCCTCACCGGCCCAGCCCACGCGCTGGCGCGTGCCCGGTCGGTGCCACTCGCTCAGCTCGCCGGACACCGGATCTGGATGCCCGGCATCGTCCCCGGTACCGAGTGGACCGCCTACTACGACGACCTCGTCGCCGAGTTCGGCCTCACCATCGAGGCGACCGGCCCCAACTTCGGCTCCGACGCACTCCTCGACACCATCGCCGACACCCCGGCCCTGGCCACCTTCATGGGCGAGCACACACGCCTCGTCTGGCCCGCCGGCCACGGCCTGCGCCGCATCCCGGTGACCGACCCGACGCCCGTCTACCCGCACTCGCTCCTCTGGCACCGCGACAACCCCCACCCGGCGCTGGACACCCTCCGCACCCACCTCGCCACCACAGCGGCCGGCCACGCCGTCGCCGGGACATGGACGCCGGACTGGGTGCTTCCGCGCTAAACGCCGCCACCCCGGACGTGCGGCTGGCGATCTCGGGCGCGCCCATGATGACGCAGCGCGCGCAAGTCGATACCCTGCGTGACGATCTTGTTCGTGCCCTACGTCGCCTGCGGGTCCCACGACCCGCCGGGAGGTGCCGACATGCCCTCATCGTTCTCCGCCCCCGGATTCGCCGACGAGCTGACTCCCGGTGTCCTCGACCGCTGGAACCAGGTGGTCGAGGATGAGTTCAAACGCCTCGAACCCCTCTACGGAAGCCCGTACTTCACGCTCGAACCCGGCGATCCGAACCCCCAGCGGGTGGCCGTCACCTGGTTCGGGAACCCGGCGGAGCCGGAGTTCTGCTTCGACGAGACGACCGCCCGCCGGCTCTCCGACTGGGGCGTCCGCGGACGGCGTGCGCTCCACAACGAGTACTGCGAGTACGCGGTGGTCACCGCCCCCGACCAGCAGGGCAACCTGCGCCCCAAGCGGGTCCAGGTCACCACCGAACTGCCCGAGTACTACCAGCTGCTCGCCGAGGACGCCCCGGACCTGCTGCGCGACATCCTCAGCGACACGCTGGGCGGCGAGCCTCCCCGCTGGGAGGAGATCTACGGTCCCGCGGTCGCCAACCCGAAGCTCCTCAGCCCCGCACAGCGCCGGGTGGCGTTCGCCCGCCAGATGACCGGCCACGGACTGCACCCCGACCTCCAGGAAGCCGATGTCCCGGCCGATCCCGTGGGCTCCCTCAACGCCGTCAACGCCCTCTTCATGGCCCACCCCATCAACGGGCTCGACGACCTCCTCTACATCGTGATGTTCGGCGCCAAGCCCTACGCGCGCCGCACCGCCTCCGGCGCGCTGGAAGCGGCCGGACGCGACCAGATTTTCCGCCAGGACCCGCCTCTCGCCGCCCTGGCCTGCCGCAACGCCGACCCGGCCGCCGCGATGGCCGCGGCGGGCGCCGCCTTCGACGGGCGGACCGTGTCCTTCGCCGACCCCATCGGCATGTACATCCACGCGTTCACCTCCGAGGTCTTCCAGTTCGAGGGCGGGCCGGTTCCCGACCCGTGGATCCGGCTCAGCCGCGGCCGCCAAGGGCTCCACCAGCGGCTGGAGTTCGGCCCCGGGGACGCGGACCCGCACTTCCTCGACGACATCACCGTGGCCGAGGGCGAGTCGGAAGACCCGCTCACCGGCGGCTACCAGGTCGTACGCCACGTCCAGGTGGGCCCGCTCGCCGCGCTCGGCGCACCCAAGGACGTCCCGCCGGGCGACTTCGTGGTCCTGCCCGATCCGCCCGGCCCGATCCGCTGCCGCGACGCGGTCGTGTGCAGCGACGTCGTACGGCCGCTGAAGGAGGCGTTCGAGGCCGCAGCCGGGCAGCCGGCCCCGCCCGCCGGCCCGCGCGGCCGCCGATGAGCACCCTCCAGGACGGGATCTACCACGCCCCCGGCCGCCGCCCGCCCGGGCACCTCGCGCTGGTGTTCCTGCGCGCCGACCCCGCGGCGGACTCCACCGCCGTGGACGGCGCGCTGCGCGAGGTGACCGGGATGCTGGGCGACCTCGCCGAAGGGCGCGTCGGCGAGCTGCCCGGCCACCCGGTCCCGACCGGTGACCTGGAGTTCCTCCTCGGCTTCGGACCCAAGGCCTTCGAGGTCCCCGGCGCCCGCGTCACCTGCCCCGCCGCGCTCGGCCCGCGCTTTCGCTTCCGCTCCCCGCTGCCCACCGGCGGCGGCCCCGTGCTCGTCGGCGCGGGCCTTCCGTACGCCTCGGACATCGTCCACAACGACGCCACCGAGGAGTTCTGCCTCCAGCTCACCGCCGGGACCCAGCTCGCGGTCTCCCGCGCGGTCGTGGAACTGTGGAAGCTGCTCGGCGGCAGAAGGGACAGCCGCACCCGGATGGCGCCGCTGGAGATCGCGGGCATCCACACCGGCTTCCAGCGCGACGACATGCGCAGCTGGATCGGCTTCCACGACGGAGTGTCCAACCTGGAGAGCAGTGACCGAGAAGGGGTCATCTCCATCGGCGACGCCGAGGCCGGCTCCGACGCCTGGACCGTCGGCGGCACCTATCTCGTCTTCCTCAGACTCGCCGTCGATCTCGACCAGTGGCACCATCTGCCGCGCGCCCAACAGGAGTTGCTGGTCGGCCGGGACAAGCTCACCGGCGCCCCGCTCACCGGCACGGACCCCGAGGGGCTGCCCGTACCGGCCGCCGGCTGCCCGGTGGCCGGAACCACCGAGGTCACCCAGGCCGGCAACAAGGACTTCATCGAGCCGGGCCCCACCGACGACCCCGTGCTGCTCGCCACCCACGTCCGCCGGGTCAACCTGAGCGGCGGCGACGCCCCCGACCTGGCCGGCTCGCTGCGGATGTTCCGCCAGGGCCACGAGTTCTTCGAACCCGTCGCGGCCGCGCCCGGCTTCCGCGTCGGCCTGAACTTCATCAGCTTCCAGGACCGCCCCGACCGGGTGCTGCGCGTACTCACCCAGCGCGGCTGGCTGGGCGGCGTCAACTTCGGCGGGCAGCCCGACCAGGACGGTCCGGCGGGCCGGCTGCTGACCGTACGGGCCGGCGGCACCTACCTCGTCCCGCCGGTGCGGGACGCCGCTCCCTATCCGGGAGCCGAGGTCTTCGGGTGAACACACCCCCTCTCCCCGATGGAAACGGAGACGCACGGTGATCGAAAAGATGTGGCTCTACCCGCCGCTGGCCTTCGCCCGGCTGGGTCCGTCCCCCGACCCCTGCGAGAACTACCGCTACGGGCCCAACGACCTGAACCCCCGGGGCACCGGCAAGACCGTGGCCCTGCCCGCGCCCTCGCTCGTCGTCGACGCCACCGACGGCACCCTGACGGAACGCCCGCCCCAGGGCAACCGGGTCCGGTTCAAGGACGAGCACGGATTCCGCCCCATCTGCCCCTTCTTCGAAGTGCACGGCTCGTGGGTCATCGACGGGGTGCGCGGCGACGGCCCGATCACCACGGAGGTGCTGGACGCCTTCGACCTCACCCCCGCCGACGTGCAGTGGAAGGTGGAGGTCGCCAACCTCAAGGCGCACCACTGCACCCGCGCCGAGGACGACCGCATCGACGCCACCGTGGAGGTCGCCGGGAACCAGCACCAGAAGAGGCCCCTGGAAGGACGCTCCCCCCAGACGGCGGCCCGTCCCCTGGTGCCCCCGGACGGCACGTCCCGCTCGGCTCGGTCCAGATCCCGCAGCCGAGCGGCGCCTTCCCCGGACTGCGGCTGCGCTTCACCCCCGCCGCCGGACTGGTCTACGGCCCCACGAACCTGCGCCAGCGCACCACCCGGTATCCACTCCCCGCCGAGCAGCTGTTCCTCTCCCCGAACTCCCGCTGGTGCGAGTTCAGGACGACCGTCAGCGACCCGCGGACCGAGCCGGGCGGCCTCTACGCCGGGGCGTCCGACGAGGACGGCGGAACCAGCTTCGGGCTCGTGGACGACGTGTGCGACGGCCTGGTCACCGTCACCGTCGGTGAGCTCACCGCCCGGGCCCGCATCGTCGTCACCCCGCCCGACTTCGCCCCCGACCGCAGGCCCTTCACGTCCCTGGCCGACGGCCTGGCCGACCGGGTCAAGCGCGCCGAGGTCCGCGACCCCGCGTACGTCTCCGGGAACCCGCAGCTCACCGCTCTGGAGGTGCGCGACCTGTTCGAACGGGCCCTGGAGGCCATGGACTCCGTCAACGTGGACGCCCAGAACCAGCGCGCCACCAGCGAGAACATCGGCAACGCCCAGGGCGAGGGAAGTTCGGTCGCCGAGGCGCGCGCCCGCACCTTCCCCACACCGGTGCCCCTGGCCGGGATCACCCTCGCGCTCACCGAACGCGGCCGGCGCAAGCACCGCCGCTTCTCGGCCCTGGAGGTCCTGGAGGACCTCATCCGCGAACAGCCCAACTTCATCGAACGGTTCGTCAGACCGCCGGCCGCCGAGGATCCCTGGTACGACCGCCGCATGCCGGTGGCCGTCCGCGGATCCGACGCCTTCCCCATGCATCTGACGCGCCGCCAGTACGACCTCCTCGTGGCCTGGGCCCGCTCCGTGCGCGCCACCGTGCAGGAGGGATCGTGAGCGTCTTCCTCCAGATCGGCCGCCGCCCCCCGGAGCCGGAGCCGGAGCGGGAGCCGGAATCGGGCCCGGACAGCACTCCCCCGGGCCTCCCCGCCGAGACCAGGGTCTTCCGCAGCGCTCACGGAGCCCACCTGTTCGTGGCCGACGGAAGCCGGATCTACGACCTTCCCGAGGCCACCGCCGCCCGACTGGAGGCCTGGACGGCAGCTGCGGGCGCGGCGGCCCACGACCCGGCTGCGGACACCGCCCTCGCCGCCGAACTGGGACTGCCCCTGTGGGGCGGGGCGGGAGTCCCCGCCCCGCGCATCGACGGCACCCCCGCCGCGGTACCCCCGCTCGCCTCCCTCTCGCTCAACGTGATGCAGGCCTGCAACCTCAGCTGCGGGCACTGCTACGCCGACGAGGGCAGGTTCGGCGGCTCCGCCCGGGCCATGCCCCGCGCGACCGCCTTCGCCGCTGTGGACCGGCTCCTCTCCGAAGCCGCACCCGGAGCCGGAGTCGTCGTCGGCTTCATGGGAGGCGAACCGCTCCTCGCCCGCGAACTGGTCCATGAGGTGGTCGGCTACGCGACCCGGGCCGGCGCCGACACCGGGCACGCGGTCCGCTTCGCCCTCACCACCAACCTCACCACCGTCCGGCCCGAGGACGCCGAGCTGTTCGCCGCGCACCCGTTCACCGTGGCCGTCAGCCTCGACGGCGACCGCGCCGGCCACGACGCGCTGCGCACGGCGCCCGGCGGGGGCAGCGCGTACGACCGGCTGCGCGCCGGGCTGGACGTGCTGAACCGGCACGGGCGGCCGCGCCACCTGTCGGCCCGGGTCAGCGTGACCCCGTACACCGGGCGGCTGAAGGACGTCCTGGAGCACGGGATCGCCCTCGGCTTCGACGAGGTCGGCTTCGCCGCGGTCGTCAGCGCCCCCGACCCCGCCTACGAGATCGGCGCGAGCGCCTTCGCCGGATTCCTGGAGCAGATGACCGAATGCGGCGAGGCGGCGCTGGCCGCGCTCGCCGCGGGCCGGCCGTACCCCTTCGGCAACTTCCAGACCGCGATGTACGAACTCCACACCGGCGGTCACCGCCCCTACCCCTGCGGCGCCGGCGCCGGCTACCTCAGCGCCTCCGCCGAGGGCGGCCTGTACGCCTGCCACCGGCTCGTGGACGACCCGGCGTTCCGGATGGGCTCCGTCGCCGGGGGATCCGACCGCGCCGCGCGGGCCGAGCACCTCGCGGCCCGCCACGTGGACCGGGCGGAACCCTGCCGGTCCTGCTGGGCCCGCTACCTGTGCGGCGGCGGCTGCTACCACGAGGTCGCCCGGCGAGGCCGCCCCGGCTGCGACTACATCCGCGGCTGGCTGGCCTTCTGCCTGCGCGCGTACGTCGAACTCACCGAGAGCGCACCGGAGTTCTTCCGCCTGACGACTCCGTCCGACCTGCCCGGCGATCCTGCCGGACTGGCCCGCTGACCGTTCCTGTGACCCCACCCGGACGAAGGAGCCGACCGTGAACAACCCGATCCCCGGCAGCGTGGACCTCCCCGTACCCGAGGGGAAGGTCTTCCCCCGCAACCTCACCGCACGGGCCGATTACGCGGTCCCGGGAAACCCGTCCGGCTCCCGCCCGGAAAGCGGGGTGGACAACTGCTTCCCCGGTCTCGAATTCGACCAGCGGAACCTGGAGAAGGCCTTCTTCCCCGGCCTGCTGTTCGACTTCCACCACGAGCGGGGCTCCCGGTTGATCGGCGTCACCAAGGACGCCCCGTCCGTACTCGACCTCACCAGCGCAGACCTGGGCGCGGGCATCGCGGCCGACCCGTGGCGGCTCCACCTGTGGGCGGTGTGCGGGCGGACCACCGTGGACCAGACGGAGTCGCAGGCCCCGGTGTTCCACGCCACCGCCCGCACCGGCCTCGCCCTCTGGCGCCACGTCCACGACCTGCTGCCGGGCCGGATCGCCATCCTGCTCGGACCCACCCCGGGCAGCCTGTCCCCGGGCGCGAACATCGTGCCCGACGGTCTCAACGCCTGGCGTATGCAGAACGAGACCACCGTGGAGCGCGATGCCAACGGGAGGGTGGAGGCGGCCGTCCTGATCGCCGACCGGGCCGACTACCTGGACCCCGACGGAGTCATCGATCCCGATGTCTACCTGCCGGGAGAGCTCACCCGCAGCCTGTGCGCCCCCTGGCAGTACGACTTCCGCGAATGCGGCTGCTACTACTGGGCCGCTTCCAAACCCGATATCTCGGCCAGCCCCGACGGCCGGTTCCGCCCCCTCAACTTCCAGCGCTCGGACCGCACCCTGCCCCCGCCCAAGCTGGACACCCCGAACTACGCCGACCGGGAGGGCGACGAACTCGACCACCCCGCACTGATCACCAACTGGAACGTGCTGCCCGTCGTCCTCAACGGCCGCGAGGACGACATCCTGGGCCCGGGCACCCCGTTCGAGGTCGAAGAGATGACCCGCGAGGAGGTGATCGAGGAACTGGAGCGGCTCGCCGACGTCGAGCACGCCCTGTGCCTGGAATACCTGTACGCGCACTACTCGCTGAACGCCCCGACCGCACTCGCCCCCGGCACGAACCCCGAGTCGCCCATCGCGCAGTTCCACGCGGCCGCGACCGAGGTGTTCTCGGTCGCGGTGGACGAGATGCGTCACCTGCGATGGGTCAACGAGGTGCTCGGCGTGCTCGGCAGGCCGCACAAACTCGACCCGCCGCCCCTCGGCATGCCCATTCAGCCCCAGTCCGGGCAGGTCTTCGAGCTGGAGCGGCTCACGGCCGCCCAGCTGGACTGGTTCATCAAGGTGGAGAGCACCAGCGCCGAGCTCAACCCGGACGGCATCGACGGCATGTACATCCGCCTCCACCACACGATCGAAAAGCGGCCCGACCTGTTCCCGCAGGCCGACCGCCTCTCCCACCTGATCAAACTCATCATCGACGAGGGCGTGGACCACTTCGAGCGGTTCAAAGCGATCAAGGGGCACCTCGCGGAATTCTCCGAGGACGAGTACCTTCGCAGGCTCGACAAGACCCCGGACCCGCTGGACCAGCGGCTCCTGCAACTCGCGGACCTCAACTACGCCGTACTGCTCGGCACGATGAAGGAGACCATGGCCCTGGGTGACAGCGCCGGAGGCGTGCTGATCGAACACGCCCGGCGGGCCATGACCAACCTCCATGAGGTCAACCACCTCCTCGCCTCCCGCGGGGTCGCCCCCGCTTCCAGACCCCCCAGCCCACCGTCGTCGCGGCGCTCGCCGACGGTCAGGCCACCCTCGCCGCCGCCCGGGCCGCCCGGCAACTGCAAGAGACCGTCGGCTCGCTCGACGGCGCCGGCCTGCGCGGCATGATGACCCGCCACCAGGCCACCACCGAGGCCCTGATCGCCGACCTCATCCTGTGAGGATCCCGTGAGGCCGACCACCGTCGCGATCGCCGGATCCGGACTCGCCGAACTGACCTGCGCCTGGCTGCTCGCGGCGCGCGGCCACCGGGTCCGGCTCCGGCCGCGCCCGGCCGGCGGGCCCCGCCCGCTGCTGCTGGGCGACGACACACTTGCGCTGCTCCACGCGCTGTGGGGCACCGAGGCGGCGGACGGGCCGGCCGCCGACAGCCACCGCCTCACCCACCGGCACGCCCGCTGGACTCAGGACCGCGACGCCGACCCGCCCCTGCCGCAGCCCGCGGCGGTCGTGGACGGCGCGCGGCTCGCCCGGCGGCTGCTGGCCCGCCTCGCGGACCGGTACCCGGACGCCGTGTCGGAGGAACCGGACCCGGCGGGACCGCCCGACCCGCAGGCGCGGCCCGACGCGCGGGTCCCGCCCGTACCGCCTGACCCGACCGTCCCGCAGTGGACCGTCACCGCCACCCCGCCCGGCCGGGCCGGCGCGTACCGGACGGCCGGTCGACGACACCTGCTGGCCGGGGAGGCGCCCTGCGCGGCCGGGCAGGACGACACCACCGCCCGCCTGGAGCGCACCGACGACGCCTGGCTCCACCTCACCCCGCTCGGCGACGGCAACGCCCTGCTCCAGGCGATGGTCCCCGGCCCGGTCGGGCACCCGGCGCGACACCTCGGCCGCCTCCTCGCGCACAGCCCCCTGGCAGCGCGACTCGCGCAGGCGCCCGCCACCGCCGTCGCCCTGCCCGCCGCACCCCGCCTCCACCGCGCCCCGGCGACCCCGCCGGCCGGCCGGACCCCCGGCCTGCTCCTCGTCGGCGCGGGCGCCATCCGCTACGACCCCCTCAGCGGCACCGGTACCGCCCAGGCCCTGCGTACGGCCGTCCTGGCCGCCGCCGTGATCGACTCCGCCGCCGCAGGCACCCCGGCGGACCGGCTGTGCGCCCACTACACGGCCCGCCTGCGCACCGCGTTCCGCGACCACCTCGCCACCTGCGCCCGGCTCTACCCCCAGGCGTTCCCCACCCCCGCGTGGCAGCACGAGCTCGACGCCTGCCGGTCGGGGTGACGGCCGGGGCATCTGCCCGCTGTCCAGTGTGGTGGAGTCCCAGGTGACGTGCGAATCGGCGGCGCTCGCCCCCGGGCGACGGCGCGTGGCCGCCCCTCCGTGAACGGCGCGGCACGCCCTTCGGTCGCGCATCGCACGCTCGTTTGTCAGCATGGAGAGCTGTACGGACGATGCACTCCTGTACAACGCTCCACGAGCCCTGTGCACCCCAGTACAGCCCGGCAGCGCCGCATCGCGGGAGATCGAGCCATGGCCGTCATTTCCGATTCCTCGTCCACCGAGCCTCCGGGGCACGACGCCCGGATCGTGCGGGCCGCCATCCACCCCGCGATCGGCGTCGCCCGGGTCGGCGACAGCGCCGACGAGTTCTTCCTCGCCCCAGAGACCGAGGACGAGCCCCCGCTCCCCACCGGCTCGTACAAGGACGCGACCGGCGCCCTGAAACGGCAGGCGGCCCGGTTCCGGATCTACGGCTACAACGCGGCCGGGGAGCCGGTGGCCGAACTCACCGAGGACAACGCCGAGGTGCGCTGGACCGTGCACGTAGCCAACAAGAAGGCCGCCTGGTACCAGTTCCAGCTGGCCCTGGACATCCCCGAGGCCGCCCAGGCGGACGAGAGCCAACTCCGCAACCCCCTGGTCGCCGGTCCGGACCGCCCCAGGCTGAGCATCGACCCCGGCTGCCGTTCCGTACGCGGCCGCGACCGTGCCGGCGGTCCCGAACTGCGCTTCGACACCGGGAGGTTCCTCCGCATCCCGGTCTACCTCGGCGAGCTGCGCACCGACGGGGCCGGGCGGCTGATCTTCCTCGGCGGCCGGGGCGTGGCCGAGTCCGTCGACTTCAAAGAGGCCGATACCTTCGCCAACAACGACGGCTGGTATGACGACATCTCCGACGGCCCCGTCACCGCCGAGGTCCACGTCGACGGCCGCGCGCTGCCGGTCGAACCGGCCTGGGTGGTGGTCGGCCCGCCCAACTACGCCCCCGAGCTGAAGTCCGTACGCACGCTGTACGACCTCGTCCGCGACGCGTTCACCACGGCCGGAGCGCTCCCCGAACCGGAGCAGGTCTCCTTCACCCACGACATCCTGCCCATCCTGCGCCGCCTGTGCGATCTGCAATGGGTCAACCAGGGCCTGGCCACCCTGTTCGGACACGGCGGACGCGAATACTTCCTCGACCCCGGCCTGCTGGCCGCCCTCGCCGACCCCAGTCCACGCCACGAGGAGCTGCGCCGGCAAATCTCGAAGACCATGCGCGACCCCGACCGGGACGGCACGTCGCCGATTCCCTGGCCACCCGTCTACGGCGACGCGATGAGCCTGCCCCCGTCTCCGCACGCCAGCACCTGGCCCTCTCCCCGCTCCAGACAAGGCTGTTGGTGCGCTGGACCCGCGGAGACTTCGTCCCCGACCACGTCGTCGGGGCCGAGACCACGCCCACGGAACTCGACCGGCTGCCGCTCGCCGCCCGACCCGCCGCCCTGGACCGCGCGGCCCTGTCCTTCTGCCTCGCCGATGCCTTCCACCCGGGCTGCGAAATCACCTGGCCGATGCGCCACACCACGCTGTACAGCGCGCCGTTCCGCATCCGCCACCGCCCGCAGAGCAACCCCGAGCGCCCCTACGGCAGGGTGCTCACCCCGCAGACCGCCCAGGCGTACGACGGGCCGCTGTACGGCCAGGAACCCGGCGGCCTGACGCGCTGGATGGCCGTGCCCTGGCAGACGGACACCGCGAGCTGCCGCTCCGGGTACGAACGCCGGTACGACCCGTACCTGCCGACGTTCTGGCCCGCCCGGGTGCCCAACCACGTCCTCGAGGAGGAGGACTACCTGATCGCCGTCGACACCACGCGCCCGCGGGAGGAGCGGCTCGCGGCGTTCGCACGGCGGTCCCCCTGGGACCGCTGGCTGCCCCCGCCCTACAAGGCCACCATCAATGCCATGGTGAAGGACTTCGGCCGGCTCGGCCTGGTCGAACGCCGCCCGGGCGTCACCAACGACCCCCTGCTGCCCGCCGAGATGTTCGTCGAGTCCGAGGTCTCCTTCCCCGCCGAGCCGGCCCCGCCGCGCGGCCGCAACCTGCTGAGCCTGCATGTACCGCTCGCCGCCGACGAGCGGCTGCGGGACGCCGTCCTGGCGACCGCCGTCGCCCTGGCCGAGGAACCCGACGAGGAACTGTCGGCGGGCTACATCGAGAAGGTCGCCCGCTTCCCGGGCAACCGATGACCCCGCACGCGACGGCCGGCCCCGGCGGCCGGCGGTGACCCGTCACGAGGTGTACGACGCGGTCGTCGCCGGCGCGGGACCGGCCGGCGCGGTGGCCGCCCTCGTGCTCGCGCGGGCCGGCCGGCGCGTGGCGATCGTGGACGACCCACCCGCGCCCGCAGCGGGCGCCCACAAGGTCGGCGAAAGCCTGCCGTCGGCCGCCGCCTCGCTGCTGCGCGATCTGAACCTGTGGCCCGGCAGCACCGCCGCACCCCACCTGCGCTCCACCGGGATGTACGTCTCCTGGGGCTCGCCCGCGCTCCAAGAGCGCGGCCCGGTGCAGGACCCGTACGGCGCGGGATGGCAGCTGGACCGCCTCCGCTTCGACGCGTTCCTGCGGGAGGCAGCCCACACGGCGGGCGCCGAGCCGCTCCGCGGGCGGGCCGTGGACGCCGTGGACGACGGCCCCGGCCTGCGCCTGCTCGTGCGCCAGGAGCATGGCACACGCGAGCTGCGCTGCGCCTGGGCCGTCGACGCGACGGGACGGCGCGCGACCATCGCCCGGCGCCGGGCGGTCCGCAGACGTCAGGACCGGCTCGTGGCCGCCCATATCCTGATGTCACGTCAGAATTCTTCTGCTGACGGGCAGTCGGACCGGGAAGTCAGGACCCTCGTCGAAGCGGTGCCCGGCGGATGGTGGTACACGACGCTGACCCCCGTGGGCCGGATCGTCGCCCATCTGACGGACCCCGACATCGCCGACCCCCGTCTGCGCACCCCCGACGGGTTCCTGCGCGCAGCCCTGCACACCCGGTACATCGGCGCCCGGCTCACGGCCGGGGACCTCACCGGCCCGCCGACTCCGCGCTGGAGCGCCGCCCACGGCCTGCGCCTCGAGCCGTACGGCGGCCGGGGCTGGATCGCCGCTGGTGACGCGGCGCTGGCCTTCGACCCGCTCTCGTCGCAGGGCATCCTCACCGCACTGCACAGCGGAGCCCGCGCCGGCCTCGCCGCGGCCCTGTGCCTCGCGGGCGCGCCGCCCCGCCCGGTCCTGGCCGCGTATACGGACTTCCTCGACGGCGTCGCCGCCGCCTACGTACGCCACCACGCGGAAGCGTACGCAGCGGAAACCCGCTGGCCGGAACTGCCTTTCTGGCAACGGCGGGGGCCGTCCGCCAACGCGCGGGCCAGGGGGCCCCGCAACTAGATCTCGAGAACTGGCGAGTTCACGAGGTCGTCAGGCGAGAGTGGTGAGGCAGAACTGGACGAGTCCGGCGTCGACGTCGAGGACGATCTTCTTCATCTCCGGCCACGGCGGGTGGAAGTCCATCCCCCATTCGACGGTGAAAGCCAGGATCCTGTCGTCGCTCTGCTCGACGATGTGCCTCGCGAACGTGTAGTCGTCGCTGGTGCCGCAGGTCGGGTAGAGGTCGAAGGCGGGCTTCGGGGTGTAGACCTTGCCGCGTACGGCTTTCAGCGCCTTGCAAAACTGCTCGGCGAGCACGGCGGAGTCGTCGGCGTCCGTCTTCGGAATGAACTCGGCGTAGAGCAGGTCGTTCTTCATTCCGCGCCTGCCGTCGAAGGCGGGGTTCTGAAAGTTCCTGGTCAGATCGTCCGACTGGTTGTTGTCGTCACCCCAGACGTAGAGCATGTTCTGGGTGTAGCTGTGCACGTCGACGTACCAGCGGGTGCGCAGGAAGTGCTCGATCAGCCAACGGACGTTGCGCGTCTCGGGCTCCGAGAAGGGCTGTGGGCCCTGGTACACCTGGTTCGGGTCGGCGGGGTCGTTCGAGACCCGGACCGGCGCGAGCGGGTGGAAGGCGGTCTCGAAGTCGAAGAGGAAGTCGAAGTTGCGGTTGATGTCGACGCCGATCGCGGCCGGATTCCCGCCGGACTGGGCCGGGTTGCGGTTGCGCCGCCATTCCGGGTCGACGGTCTGGCTGTAGCGCCGGCCGTCGGGATTGACGAGCGGGAAGACGACGACGTCCAGTTCCTCGAGGATCGTGCGCACCTGGGCGGAGGTGAAGTGCGTTCCGCCGTACGCCAGTCCCGTTCCGCCGGCGTGGGCGTGCAGCAGGTCGGCCGCGAGGTTGACGAGGATCTCGCAGCTGCCCCACTCCCTGGCGTGCATACCGCCGGTGAGGACGATGGCGTCCTTGGGCGCCAGGCGGTGGGTGCCGATCCGCAGGGCGTGGCAGGCGCGGCCCTCGACGGAGGGCTCGGGCAGCTCGATGAGGTCGCTCGTGTTCTGAAACGCCGTGGCCAGGCTGGTCACGCCGGACTCGACCTCGACGATGTTCATGTACGGCATGACGTCCCTCCTAGGCGTCCTTCACCTTGAGGGCGAGTCCCTGCGGAACCGCGTCCTCTGGAGCGAACCGGTCCCCCTCGCCGACCTCGGCCTGGCGGGCCCGCCCGACGGCGGTGGCGTCCTCGACGACCGTGACCGTCACGCCCTCGCGTTCGAGGGCCTCGGCTTTGTAGGGGGTGACGTAGGCGTCGATGGTGCAGCTGCCGTCCTCGGCCTGACGGACCCGCCCGCCGACGTCGGGGCGGGCTTCGCGCAGGAGGGCGCGCAGGGTGTCGGGGTCCTTGGCAGTGACCCGGACGCGCAGAATCGTGTACTCGTTGGACATCACAGGGCCTCCCTCGGGCGCCGTTGGGCTCACATCAGGAAGCAGGGCCAGAACCGGCATCAGGGTGTCGGGGCCGGTACCGCCCACGGCGCGCAAGCGGACACATATACGAGCACGTATAGATATGTCCGATGCGTACCTCGTATCCTCAGCGTGCGCTTCCGCCGTAGAACGCGTCAAGGGGCGCCTCGGGCACCCGGCTCAGGAGGCTGGTCGAGGCGTGGACGGACAGGGCCGGGCCTCCTTCCCGCGCTCGTGCGGACCCGACGACGGAAGTCGCCGGGCTGAGCACGGAGAAGGGGCCCGGCCCATGGGGTCGGGTCAGCGCGTGGTGGCAGTTCCCCGGCGGCGCGCGTAAACCACCGCACCGCCGATCGCCGCCACGGCCGCGGTCCCGGTGGCGATCCCGGTGGCGGAGATCGGCTGCCGGGACGCCTCGGCCACCGGTTGCCCGGACGTGGCAGCGACCTGCTCCGACTGGTCCTCCACGAGGCCGCCGTATCCGCCTGCCAGGCCCTTGCGGTCGTATTCCGAGCCGGGCATCTTGTCGCCGTAGCGGGCGGTGACCAGCTTCTGGTACGCGGCAAGGGTCATGCCGTGCTTTCCGCCGAGGCCGGTGGTCGCTTCCTCGTTGAGCGGCTCGACCATGCCTTCGGCGGTGAGCCGGTACCAGGCGTGGATCTGCGGCTCGGTGAAGGTGCGGGCCTGTGGAGTGCCGCGCTCGGCAAAGCCGACCTCGGCGTCCCCGTCCCGGATGCCGGCCAGCTGCCAGCCTTCGGCACCGACGTTCCGCTCGCCGCTTCCCGGCGTAGCGGGGTTCCCCTTGGGCGCGAGCAATACGGCGGCGGGTCTGCCGTCGGACGTGGTCACCCGGGAGGCCAGGTAGGAGAGCCGCAGCGCGGTCTGCGGGGTTGCCTGGGTCTTGCCGGTCACGAACTCGGGGCTGATCTCGAACATCGGCACCGGGTCCTTGTTGAGATCGAACCCGGGCGGCGCGGCGACCGCGGCGGGCGCGTTCCCGGGGGTGCCGACGGCGCCGCCGTCTGCGGCGGGGGCAGTGCGGGGCTGTCGGGCCGAGACCAGGAAGCGGGAGACGGTGTCGCGGAGTTGGTCGCTCCGGAGGGCCTGCTGGGCGGACTGGTAGCCGGCGATGCCGTCGCCCTCCGCGGCCTGTGCGGGAACGATTCCGCACAGGGCGGCGGCGAGCGCGGCCGTGGCGAGGACGGCGGCCCGCAGTGCAGCGTGCCTGGCCTGTCGCATGGTCTGCATGGTCGGTCTGCTCCTCAGCCCTGGATGCCGATGCGGGAGTGGGTCCACTGGAACGAGTTGTTGTTCGCGTAAGTGGAGTGGTTCCACCATGTGTAGGTCTGGGTGGTCTGCCACGGGTCGCCGACCGCGATCATGTTGGTGGCGCTGTCGTAGCCGTAGATGACGTTCATGTGACCGCCGCCGGTGCGCCAGCCGAACCGGACGGCGAACGGCCGGCCCGCGTCGATCTCGGCGGCGGACTCACCGAACGAGGCGTTGCGGTTCAGGCTGTGGCCGCTGTTCCTCAGTCCCAGCCTGGCCAGGCCATTGGCCATGTCCTCCAGCGTCGCGGGCTGGTTGTTGCAGTCCACCCACGTTCCCTGGGCCGCGAGTTGGCAGAACTGCTCCTGACTGACGGAGCGGCCCCAGTGTTTGGCTATGGTCACGCCGGACGCGTCCCAGCACCACTGGGTCCTGACCTGCTTCTGCATGTCGATCCCGAGTGTCTTCGCGGTCGTGGGCGTGGGTTTCGGGTTCGGGGTCGGGGTCGAACCGCAGACCGGCAGGGGGGTGGTGTTCTCCTTGATGAAGGCGTCGGCGATGTAGTACGAGCCGGTGAAGATCCACCTCGGGTTGTTCTCCACGGTGTCGCCGGTGGTCCGGCAGGACATCTGGATCTTGGCGCCCACCTTCGAGGACCCCTTCACCTGGGCCGAGAGGGACGGCTTGGCCCGCTGGTTGACGGTCTTGTAGTTGCCCTGCCCGCCGATGACCGTGCCGCTGACCACATCGGCCTGGGCAAGGGCATTGAAGCCGAACAGCAGGCCGCCGGAGAGTCCGGCGGTGATCGCGGCTATCAGCGCTTTCTTGCGGCGGGACGCGCGACGTTTGTGCATCATGCTCCTTGATCTGAAAATGCGGAACCGGCTTGCCTGGCCGGCGCTCCAATAGGTGACGAATGGTCAGCTCGCCAGTCCGAGAGCGGCGCTCGAAACGGACGGCCGGCTACTCACCGGAACGGCGGCACAGGCGGGCGACTCGACCACCTGCAGTCGCGCTCTGCTCACCGCCAGCGACCCAGGGACGGCGCCGCATTGCCGATGCGGCTTCCGCGGCGGGCCGGGCAGACATCAGAGGCGATTGATGGCCGGCGGCCGGACGACTACAGCCGGGCGACGCCAATTGACCGAGCGTCACATTCGAGCGGATCTGCGGCCCCGCACTGCCGGTGAAGCCGGGATTCAGGCCTTCCACGAACACGCACGACCGCACCTCTTTCCTTGACTGGATTGGGTGCCGGGAATCCTGCCAGAGAGATCACGGGTTCTGAACGCGGTTGCTCTACGCGCGAAGATGTCGCGAATTCAATCACCATAAATAGGCGACCTGATTGACCGTCAATTTCGCTACAACTCCGACGAGTTGGCGAACACACAGCCATTGGTCCAGGCCATTTACTGCCACCCGACGGCGTGGGACTTTACATAAACTTGATGCATCGCCGCTCTTTATTGGACACGCCGTCAAGTAATTAAATCGCCCAGAGTGTATGCCGCGTGACTCTCCATCATTTCGCAAAGGAAACCGACCCCAGGTCTTGCGCGCAATGTGCGCATCCCGATCCGCTCCGCCAGCGGCCACCTTGCGCGATGCGTCCATTGGACGCATCATGTGCGTCCAATGGACGCACATGATGGCAAGGGGGGCGGCGTGGAGGAACTGACGGCCGACGGCGTGGCTGGAGCGGCACGGCAGCCGGCCGCTGCGGCAGGCGGCCTGCGCGGCAGCGCCTTCGTCCCGCGCCAGGAGGACCTGGAGCTGTCGCTGCCCCCGGTGTTCGACGACCCCGACCAAGAACGGGAACACCGCAAGCAGCGGCTGGCCGGAGCCTGCCGCATCTTCGGCCGGTTCGGATTCTCCGAGGGCGTGGCGGGGCACATCACAGCACGCGACCCGGAGTACCCGAACATGTTCTGGGTGAATCCGTTCGGCATGTCCTTCCGGCACATCCGGGTCTCCGACCTGATCCTGGTCGACGACGAGGGCCAGGTGCGCCACGGTCGGCGCCCGGTCAACCGCGCGGGGTTCGTGATCCATTCCGCCATTCACGCGGCCCGTCCCGACGTGGTGGCCGCCGCCCATGCGCACTCCGTGCACGGCAAGGCATTCTCCAGCCTCGGCCGCCTGCTGGACCCGATCACCCAGGACGCCTGCGCCCTCTTCGAGCAGCACACCGTCCACCGCGACGGCGCAGGCTCCGTGGTGGTGGAGGAGGAGGCGGGCCGTCAGCTCGCCGCAGGGCTCGGCCCGCACAAGGCCGTCATCCACCAGAACCACGGCATCTTCACGGTCGGCGAGTCCGTCGACGAGGCGGCCTGGTGGTTCATCTCCATGGAGCGCAGCGCCCAGGCGCAGTTGCTGGCGCAGGCTGCCGGCACTCCCCTGCTGATCGATCCCGAGGCCGCCCGGCACACCCGTGACCAGACCGGCTTCCCGCTCGCCGGCTGGTTCTCCTTCCAGCCCCTGTGGGACGAGATCGTCCGTACCGATCCCGACCTCTTCGAATAGGGCCCCGACATGCCAACCGCCTCCGACCGCCGCCCGCCCGCAGATCCCGCCCCTGAGCCCGCGGAACCCGGTTCCGCCTCGTGGTGGCGGGCACGCTACGCCGAGCGCGACCGGCGCCGGCCCCGCACCGGCGGGCTGACCCTCGCCCGGATCACGGCAGGCGCCCTCGAACTGGCCGACCGGGACGGGCTGGACTTCCTCACGATGCGCAGCCTCGGGGAGCACCTCCAAGTGCGCCACACCTCCCTGTACCGCCATGTGGCGAGCCGGGAGGAGCTCCTGATCGAGACCGTGGACCACATGCTGGGCGAGATCCGGCTGCCTTCCCTCGAGGGGGCTGGCGGGCCGGCCTGGAGCAGGGGGCACGGGAGTTCCGCCGGGTCCTCAGCGCCCACCCGGCGCTCGTGCCGGCCCTGACCAGCGGCCAGTTGCTCGGCCCCAACGCCCTGCGGGCCCGCGAGCACGCCCTCGGGCAGCTCCTCGCCCAGGGATGGGCCCCGCGCACGGCCGTGCACGTCTACCTCACGGTCACCCACTTCGTGATCGGCTCCGCCGTGCTCGACACCGGCGGGGCGGCCCGGACCGGTCCGCAGCGCGCCGCGATGATGGAGCTGTTCTCCGACCTGTCACCCCGGACGCACCCGGTGGTCCGCCGTCACGCCGACCTGCTCAACTCCCCCGACGGAGCGGACGAGTTCGCGTTCGGGCTGCGTGTGCTGGTGTCGGGGCTGGGCCACCTGCACACCGAGGAGGCCGGAGGATGAAGAGCAGTCCGGTCCTGCCGCCGCTGGATCAGTGGACCCGGGGCGGCACCCGCGTCCGGATCGGCGGCCACGCGGTCTTCGTACGCCAGGACGGCCCTGCGGACGGGGCACCCGTGACCCTGCTCCACGGCTTTCCCACTTCCTCCCACGACTGGGCGGCGATCGTCCCGTCCCTTGCCGCGGCCGGACTGCGGGTCACCACCCTGGACTTTCTCGGCTTCGGTGAGAGCGACAAACCGCGCCGGCACACGTATTCCCTCCTCGACCAGGCCACGCTGGTCGAGGAAGTGTGGCGGTGGTGCGGTATCGGACGCACCGCCCTGGTGGCCCACGACTACGGCGTCAGCGTCGGGCAGGAGCTGCTGGCACGGGATCCGTCACGGGTCACCCGCATGGCCTGGCTCAACGGCGGGCTCTACCCCGACCTGCACCGTCCGGTGCCCGCCCAGCGCCTGCTGCACGGGCCGCTCGGCCCGCTGCTCGCGCCCCTGACCACGCGCCGCCGGTTCGGCGCGGCCCTGCGCGATGTGCTGGGGCGGGAGCTCTGCGACGCGGACGTACGGGAGTTGTGGGCGGCGGCGTCCCGGGCTGGCGGCCACCGGCGCGCGCCGCGGCTGCTGCGCTACATCGACGAGCGCCGCCGGCATGCCGGGCGGTGGACAGCGGCCCTCGAGGAGTACCCCGGCCCGGTGCTCTTCGTATGGGGGCCGGCCGATCCCATCAGCGGCGCCCATGTGCTGGCGCGGATCCGCACCAGGATTCCGCGGGCCTCGGTCGTCGAACTCGCCGGACCGCCCGCGGTCGGGCACTATCCGCAGCTGGAGGATCCACAGGTTGTCGCGAGCACGCTGAAATCCTTCCTGGCGCCCTGAGACCCGGCCCTTCGCTGTCGTACTCGGTGCAGCCCAAGCCCTGGTCACACGTGCTGTCAGGCGACCAGCTCGTAGATGCCCCGCGCTGTCAGCCACAGGCCGACGACCAGGGAGAGCGTGACAATCAGCTGGTTCTGGTGCTGCTCGAGCCAGGTCCGCAGGGCGTTCAACCTCGCACCTGCGGCCGCCGGCGCCCAGACCGTGTACATCTCCATGACGATGAGGCCGAGCGTGGCCAGCAGGCAGTAGCCGGTCAGGGCGAGCCAGTCGGTGAGGGAGGAGAGGTCCGCGGCAACCACTGTCGCGGCGCCGGCACCGACCAGCGCCCAAGGCTGCAGCAGCCAGGCCAGCCCGGCGGCCGTGGCCAGTGAGGCGCCGTCCACCCGGGCCGTCCAGCGCGGCGGACCGTGCGGGCGGGGCGGCCGGCGGTGCCGGAGCAGGCCGTACAGCACCAGCCCCAGGCCGATGGCGAGTTTCGCACACGCCGCGGCGGTCGACGGTGCGCTGTGGCGGGCCGGGGGCTCACCACCGGTCAGCAGCACCACACACGCGATCACCACAACCAGGTTGGCGAGCCAGGACAACAGGAACGCCAGGGCCTTGCGGACGCCATGCCGCGAGGAAAGCAGCAGGATGAAGGCGCTGTTGTGCAGAGGCCCCAGGGTGATGGCCGTACCGATGACGACCAGGTCTAGGACCATCAGCGCAGTCACTCCCGGAGGCCAGGGTCGTCTGCCGCCTTCGGACGGGCGAACCGGTGAACAGGGTCGGGCGGCGCTGTCACGGCGCCGCATCCCCGACTCTGCGGGCGGCTTCCCGACCGGTCAAGCACGCCACGCGCACGCCCCCGAACGCCGCACGCCGGGTGGCAGGAAGCTCACCGCCCGAGCGGCACCGCGCGCCCGCCGACGAGGGCCACCGCGATATCCGCCAGTGACTGATCTCGTCAGGTGAAGGAGACGACGAATGGGCACTCCGGCCCGTGTCGATCTCCCCGGGCCTCGTAGCCCGCGATGTAGGCACCCGCACGGCCGACGTGGATGATGTTGCCGTCGACGGTGCAGCGATCGCCCGAGCGGAGCAGGGCCCACAGCGGATCGGTGTCCTCGACCGGATAGAGGGACTTGGCACCGGAGTAGGTGATGGTGACCATGCCATCGTCGTGGTGGACGGCCTCCCCCTCGAACCCGTACATCCGAAGCTCGGAGACGCACAGCAGCGGCTTGGACATGGCCTCCTCGATCGCCGCAGCATAGAGCGGGAGTTCGGAGCGGATGACCTCGTGGAGGCGGCCGGCGAATTCGATGGTGGCGGGGCACGCATAGGAGCAGGGCATGTACGGGACCAGGCCGTACAGCGTGTGCCGGAGGTGGGGGTTGCACAGCGGGGACGGCCTGTCCCGGGTGTTGCGCAACGCCGCGTAGTAGGTGTTGTCGTCGTTCCAGTTGTTGCGCTTCCGGAAGAAGTCCTGGCAGCACGCGGGGTAGCCGAGGGCCTCCCCGAACGTGTCGTGGTCGGCCCGGTGTTTGTCGACGACCCTGCCGTTGACGATCAGCGGGTACCAGCCGGAGCCGACCACGTGGTCCAGAGCGGCCTGGTCACGGGCGAGGAAGACATGAGCCTCGGCGCCTTTGCGCAGGTCGGGCACGAAGGCTGCCCGGGTGGTCGTAAGACGGCCTGGAGGCATCTGGGCAATCTGCGGCGAGAGCCTGTCGAAGCAGGCGTCCACGTGGTGGACGAGGCCGAGCGTCTCGGTGAGGCCGCGCAGGGCGGGCCAGCCGTCCCGCGGGACCCACAGGTCCATGGCCGGTTTCAGTCCGCTCGCCACGGCGATCAGCGTGGGGAGTTGGGCGCCACCGCGCGTGGCCTCGGCCAGATCCCAGTAACGGCCGGCCCGCAGCTCGCGTTCGACGGCCTCCGTCGCCGACAGGTTCACCGGTCGTACCGGGACAGGAGCCGGCTCCATTGCTTCCGGCAGGCGCAGGCCCCAGGCCAGGGCCTCCGGCGTCGTACGCACGTCCTGGTCTACGGAGAGCGGGGACCGCCGCGCCATGAGGGCTTCGGTGTGCGTGAGGATGTACAGCGCTTCATCACGGCGGCCCAGATGGCGAAGCGCGAAGGCGTAGCACTGCCAGAAGTACGGACTCCGCGGATCGTGGTTGACGCAGGCCGCGTAGCGCATGCCGGCGGTGCGGTAGTCCTCGGACACGTACGCGAGATGTGCCGCCGCGAGGTCCGGGATCAGGCCCTCGCCTGGGACGGTGTCCGGCAGCACGCCGGCGGATTCGCCTCCGTGTAGCTGATGCAGGTCGCGCACGGCCTCGAGCAGGGCGTCCGCCGGATACCAGCGGCGGGTGATCGCCCCCGGCGCCCAGTCCTCCGGGAGACCCAGGGCGCGCAGGGTGGCGTGAGTGAGGGCGTGAGTGAGGGCGTCGTTCCGAGCGGGCCGTGCCACGGGCGCCGTCGTGGGTGCCGTCGTCACGTCCGGAGCCTGATGCCGATCGTCCCAGCGGGTTCGGTGCACGGTGCGCTCGGCGTCGATGCGACGGCGGTCCTCCAGCGGAGGTGGAGGCAGACTCCCGCCGCATGCCTCGATCCGGTCGGTGACCGCGTCGACGAACGCGGCACCCAGAGGCGTCAGTGAGGCCGCTGCCCGCAGTTCGCCCAGCCCGTCACGGACCTGGCGGACCACCCGGTAGGCCCGGTTCACGACGCTCCGCGGGTCCAGGCCCCCGGCGTCCGGGGTGTCAAGAACCGCCCGGTAGAAGTCGGCGACGCTCACGAAACTGTAGACGGCGTGCAGCAGTCCGCTCAGTGGCCTGGGGTCCTCTCGCCAAGGCGAGTAGTAGGCGGCCTCGCCGGTGTCGTCGACGATCAGCGGGTCGAGTGGCAGGACGGCGTTGAGCTTCTGGTGACCGTATTCGTGCACCAGGGCTTCCGCAGTCGCCATCGGCTCGCCCAGCGCCAGTGCGACCAGACCGGGCGCCTCATGGAAGCTTCCGCTCACGTGCACTCGCGAAGGGTCCGGGGACAGGACCGGGACGATGACGCCCAGCCCGCCGGCAATCTCCTCGGCAAGGGGCGCGCATACCGCTCCGACGAGGTCGAGGTGGCTGTTCAGTTCGTGCTGCCAGCGCTGCGCCTGGCCGGGGTCCAGTTCCGCGTACGTGAATCGGGCCCGTCCGCCGAGCCTCAGGTCCCGGTCGAGCCAGTTGAGCTCCGTGCCGCCGACGAGCCGTGGTACCCGCAGTTGCCCTCCGCTCCAGGTCAGACGGCCGTCGTCTACGGTCAGGGAGGTACGGGCCCATGGCGCCGCACCCTCCAGGGCCAGGCCGGAGCCCGGCAGGCTGATCCGTCCTGCGGCGTCCGTACGGACTTCGGCTGTCAGCTGCCCCTTGCCCTGCAGGAGCAGCGCCGAGAGTGCGAAGCGTGCGAACTCCCGTAAATGCGGGAGGAGATGCATCTCGGGAAAGCGCTCGGGGGCCCGCCGTCCCACCAGGTTCCAGGCCACGTCCACCCAGAACGCCGCGCTCGGATGGTTGAGCACCCTCTTCTGCACGTCGGCCGGAGCGGCGCCGATCGCCTCCAGGCTCGCCGGAAAGCCCGACTCCGCCAGTGTGGCGGGGGTCCTCTCGGCGAGCAGCGCCGCGAGCCTGCGGATGCCCACCAGGGTGTGGAGGTACCGGGCCGCGAAGACGGCACGCGTGGTCCCCGTCCAGCCATGGGGGGCCGCCAGTGAGGTGATGGTGGTCCGGTCGAGCCGGGGGATGGTCGCGGTCATCCTGCTTTCCCCTCTTCGCGTTCGACGCGTCTGGGCAGGCTTCGCAGGTCCCTTCGGGCCGTGTCTGTGATCACACGGATGAGTTTCTTCAGATCGGCACAGTAGACGGACTCGTTCCGGAATCCGTTCGCCCGGGAGTACCTGTGCGGGAAGTATCCACCCCCGCATATGCGGACCAGTTCACATTCCTGGCAGGTCGCCCCCAGGGTCCGCCACTTGTCCTGACGCGCGTGCACCAACGGCGACTTCAGCGCGGCGTCGAAACTGTCGTCGAAGATGTTCAGACCCAGCTCACAGGCCCCCGGGTAGGTGACCTTCAGGGTGTCCACCGCCTGTATCTCCCCGTTGGTCTCGACCACGGTGAAGTCGACGGGCTGCAGCCCCCACTCCTCGGAACTGTTCGCGGCCCCCAGGTAGAGGGCGATGACGTCACGGAACCGCCTGATCCTGACGGGCTGAGGGCGTTCCCGGTACCACATGTCGAAAATGCCGAGCAGCCAGTCCGCGTACGGGGTGGTGTCGAGCCGCTCCTTTCCCGGAGGGCGCAGGTCGTGATGGCCCAGCGGCAGGAGGAAATCGATGGACGGCGGATCGAAGGAGCGGAAATAGGAGTACGTCTCGACCGGGTCCGACTCGAGGTCGATCACGGCGAGAATCCCACCCCACAGCCCGCGGGCCCGAGGACTGCTCAGCAGCTCGATCGAACGCTCCACCTGCGCGAAGGACGACCTGCCCGCGTGGTCCAGACGGTGGCGGTCGTTGACCCCGCGCGGCCCGTCCATGCTCAGTCCGAAGGAGACGTCCCACTCCCGGCAGAAGTCCAGGACCTCCTCGGTGTAGGCGGTGCCGTTGGTCTGTCCGTTCCAGCGGATCCTGACGTCCGGTGCCGCATGCGTCACCGCTTCGCAGAGCGCACGCAGGTAGTCCACCCCGAGCAGCAACGGCTCACCCCCGTGGAGGGTCAGCTCCACCTCATGCAGGCCGTGTTCACACGCGTGCTCGTTGATCCGGCGACCGAGCTGGGCTGCGGTATCCATCGACATTCGCGTCGGCTGCGACCGCCACGACTGATCGGCGTGCCGATAGACGTAGCAGTAGTCGCAGTCGAGGTTGCAGCGGGAAGCGACCTTGCAGATAAAGGATCTGAACGGCTTGGTCCCGGATTCCAGGACCGCGTCAGACACGACCGGACCACGTGCTGGAACTGTGTGAGCTGAAGGAACTGAAGGAGCTGTGACTGCTGTGGTGGCTGTACTCCGGCCCTAACTCGGGGTCGCGGGTGCCACTGAACATCTCGTCCAGGATCTGGCCGAGTACCGTGCCGTCGAGCGCATCGATCGACATGAGATCGAGGTCCGGCAGTTCGAGTTCGATGCCGTCCCTTTCCGCATCTGCAAGATCGGACTTTTTGAGCATCAATGGCCTCCAGCCGCTCATTCCGGTACTTGCCGCCTCGACCACGATCCCCTTCCGCCCATACACCGTCAACTCCTTCTAGAAAAAATCCAGAACCGATGTTCTACGCTGTCCGTGACGAGGAGTGAGCGGACCAGCCGCCATGAGACCGAGGACCCCTGCACGATGAGCCCAAAACAACAACGCGGCGAAGCCACGGTCGAACAAGTGATGGATGCAGCGCTCAGCATCTACGCCTCGTCGGGCGAAGCCGGCCTCACCCTCGGCGCCATCACCAAGGCCAGCGGGGTCAGCTCCGGAAGCATCTACCACCACTTCGGCAGTCTCGACGGGGTGCTCTCCGCGCTCGCACTTCGCGCGCTGGGTCAGCTCCTGAGCGCGCTGGGAACGGCACTGACCCAGGCGACCCACGCCCGCTCCGGCATCCAGGCCGTTGTCCTGGCGTACCTGGATTTCGTGCAGACCCATCCGGAAGAGGCCAGCCTCTTGCACTCCGTCGCCGCAGATCGCGAAGGCATGGCGCGCGCCGGACAGATCCGTGACTCCCAGGAGGCCCGGCTGGCACCGATCGCCCTCTGGATCCACGCGCACCAGGAATCCGGCGAACTCGTGAAGCTCTCCGCCCCCATGATCGAGTCCCTTGTCCTGGGCCCGGTCGTCGCCGTCGTCCGCCGCTGGCTCACCGTAGGCGACATCGATATGGAGGAAGCCGCCCGCGCACTGCCTGACCACATCTGGCGCTCAGTCAGTCACACCTAGCCTTGATCAACCGAGCGAACGCCGACTGCGGGAAGTCGGCGTCGGGTCCCACGTCGCGGGGAGATGTCCGGGCTGGGTCGTGCCGGGCCGTCGAGGGCGACGAGGGCTGAGACCTGGTGGGGAAGGATGCGGGCACCGAGCACGGCCGCGGCCAGGGCCGTCAGGGCGATCGAGGCGATGAGCCGTACCCGGTCAGGATCCAGTCCTGCGTGAAATCGTCTCTTTCGGATCGTCCGACCGAGGTATAGACGCAGCTGGGAGCGCACAGTTCATCCCGTGGCGCGCACGGCTCGGTCAGTTCTAAGACGTCATCTCATTTGGTGGATTGGGTAGGCTGTCGGTCGTGGCGGGGATTGTTGAGCGGCTGGTGCCGGATGAGTTGTGGGTGTTGTTCCAGCGGGTGGTTCCGGAAGCGCCGTCGCGGCCGCAGGGCGGTGGTCGGCGGCGGCATGGTGACCGCGAAGTGCTCGCCGCGATCGTGTTCGTGGCCACGTCGGGCTGCACGTGGCAGCAGTTGCCGACCGCGTCATTCGGGCCGTCCGGGGCGACAGCCCACCGGCGCTTCTCCGAGTGGAGCAAGGCCCGTGTGTGGGCCAAGCTTCACCGTCTGGTCCTCGATGAACTCGGCGCTCGCGGCGAGCTGGACTGGTCGCGCTGTGCGATCGACTCGGTGAACATGCGGGCCTTGAAAAGGGGGACCTGACGGGTCCGAATCCTGTCGACAGGGGCAAGTTCGGGTCGAAGATCCACTTGATCACCGAGCGGACCGGTCTGCCCCTGTCCGTCGGAATCTCGGGAGCGAACCTGCATGACAGCCAGGCCCTCGAGCCCCTCGTCCGCGGCATACCGCCCATCCGCTCACGCCGCGGACGCCGACGGCGCAAGCCCGGAAAGCTCCACGCCGACAAAGGCTACGACTACGCCCACTTGCGGAAATGGTTACGCCAGCGAGGCATCAAGCACCGCATAGCCCGCCGTGGCATCGAGTCCTCGCAGCGCCTGGGCCGCCACCGCTGGACCATCGAACGCACCATGGCCTGGCTCGCCGGCTGCCGCCGCCTCCACCGCCGCTACGAACGCAAAGCCGAACACTTCCTCGCGTTCACCAGCATCGCCTGCACCCTCATCTGCTACCGCAGACTCTCCAAATGAGATGATCTCTAATCTCGACACCATGCACCGTCAGCCCATATCCCCGCCGTTGACCGAGGTAGAGCTGGTCATGGCCGAGCACGAGCTCGGTGTGTCCTTCCCGGCCGCGTACCGCGCGTATCTCAAAGAGACGAAGCCCGCCAAGCCGGTGTTCCGGCCCCGTCGAAAAGAGTGGGGCTGGGATTGGGGCGCGGACCGTCAGACCCTGGCAGAGCTGCTGCCCCTGCCCTTTCCACACCCCGACTCATTCGTGAACGCGAACGCCGAACTGGACGCACGCGAACCCCGCCTGGAGGACTTCACCAACGGGCAGGCCCACGCAGTTGCCTGGCAGGCCTGGGACGGGGAATGCGAGGTCTTCGAAGACCAGAAGACCGCCGGAGCCGTGATCCTGCAGGACCACGGCTGCGGCTTCTACACGCTGCTGGCGGTCACCGGTCCACTGGCCGGCACGGTGTGGTGGGATGGTCGCGCCACCTGTGACCTGATCATCCCGCTGTCCCTCGATCACATGGGCAGCGCCCGCCCGGTCACGTTCAGCGAGTGGCTTCGCCACGATTCCTGGGACTTGCTGCCGCCGGGCTGGGGTAGGTCCCCTCGCTCCACCTCATAGGCCGATTTTTGGGATCACCTAGCTGACCAGATCATGACGGCGGCGAGGTGGAGCCGTGGGATCGAAGGTCGGCGAGAGCCGACCTTCGCGGGCGCGAGCCGAGCCTTGGAGTATGCCCGGGCCTGATGGCCCTGTTGACAAGACAAGGCTGGCTCGCGCTCGGCAGTGTGGGCATGAAGCGTGCAGAACCCGGTGCCGTGTTGTCGGCATGGCCATGGAAACGGTCGTACGCCCGGGAGCAAGGCTGATGCCCATGTCTGGCGCGAGTCGGACCTGCCGGCCGCGGCGGCCGGGACGGCGGCGATCGCGGACGGCGCCTACATCGGCACCGGGCTCCCTCCAAGGCCGTCGGCCACTTCTCCAGCCTCAAGGGGAGTTGGTCGGCGGCCCATCAGAGCGAAGCGCGGTCCGCAACTCATCGGGTGTTGCAGGCCCTGGGTCACGCACAGGCTGACCGATGTCGGATGACCAGTTGGGACGGAAGCGTTCGACGAGGGCCGTGAAGTCATTCCGCAGGTACCGAGAATCGGACGGCATCAGCCGGATCTGTTGGCGGCTGTCAGCCCACCAGATCTCGAAATCGGCAACCGTGCCTTCCGCCGGCCAGTCCTCACTCTCGTCCGGCAGCCACAGGGCGTCGACGAAGCCTCCGACGCTCAGGCCGATGTCCACGAAGATCCCAATCGCACCGGGCCGGGGAACCTGCGCCACAGTGCCCTCGAAGACCTGGCCAAAGCGCAGGCCCCTCCGAATCCGAGCCCACTCGGCATCTGTCACCACGAACGAATGATCGCACTTTCGTCCGGATCGTGAACAGCTGGCGCTCAAGGTGGACTGCACGCAGCGTCCCGTCACCATACCGATCGACCTGTCCGCCTCGGCGACACGGCTCTGCCGTTACTTCTCGGGTTCTGGCACACCTTCCGTGAGCGATCTCGCTGCCTCTTCGACAGCAGGATGTGCACACCACGTGAGCTGTGCGGATTGGATGTCACGGGAAGCCGGTGGAGCCTCAGCCGAGATCTTTTTCAGCATCGGGATGCTCCTGGTGAAAGGTGCTGGCCATGCCGCAAATGCGTCCAGCACGTGCAGCACGTCCTTTTCGTCCACAGGCAGCAAGGTCGAGCACGAGCACTCGGGGGCCCTTCCACGATGCGCTTCCTGTGAAAGCGCAGGGCGCCCGCGAGTTGGCGGGATGGTCAGCCCATTGGGGCCAACTACCGGATGATCACAGGAGGTTCACAGGTCTACCACGGTGATTGTGGTTCACTACCGGGGCGCGACAGGACATAAACGATCTGTCAACTGGAAGGCATAGAACCGGTGCATATACGACGCACCTGCAAAGCTGCCACCGCCTTACTGTTCGCGGTGGCGCTGATACCTGCCACCCTCACGACCGCCTCGGCGTCCGAGGCACCCACGCCCGCCGTGCCGGGCGTGACGTTCGGCAAGCAGACCACCGATCCGCAGAAGGTCCGGGACTTCTGGACCCCCGAGAGAATCGCCCGCGCGCTGGCGAACGAGAAGACGGACCAGGCCGGCATCGCCCGCGACGCCGCAGTCGCCAAGGCAGCGGGCGAGGCGCCCGAGGACGCGGCAAGGAGCACCGCCCCGCGACTGACGGCCGAGGCTCCGCAGATCCTCCCCGCGAAGAAGGCGAGCGTGTCGACGATGGGGGCGGCGGCCGACGTCCCCGAGATGCCCGTCGCACAGAAGGTTCCGTTCCCGCAGAACGCGCCCGCCACCGTCGTCGGCAAGATCGTGTTCATCGACGACGCGGGCAAGGAACACGGTTGCAGCGGCGCCTCGATCGCGGCTGACGGCAACAACACCGTCTGGACAGCGGGTCATTGCGTGCACCCGGGCGACGGACGCGGGTCCGATGGCTTCTACGACCTGGTGCTCTTCATTCCGGGCTACAAGGAAAGCCTTGACACCCCTGGTGACTACGATGCGCCGTGGGGCGAGTGGGTCGCCCAGTCGTTCGTGGCCCCGCAGGCGTGGACCCGCGACAAGGACTACGACGAGGGCGACTTGGCCGCCTTCACCGTCAAGGCCCCGACCGGCTACACGAACCTCAGCGACACCGTGGGCGCGCTCGGCTACAAGTTCGGGTACGGCTCCGACTGGTCGGACATCATCGACTCCGGGTTCCCGGGCGAGGGCTACAACCGCACCGACATGGACGGCTACACGCAGTTCTACTGCACCGGCGACGTCGTGGACGCGGTGGACTGGTACCCGTGGGACAACCGGCTCGAGATGAACTGCGACATGGGAGCGGGCGCGAGCGGCGGACCCATGGCCACCACCGAGGGGCAGATCGTCGGAGCGAACTCCCACGTGGACACCGACGATCAGGATCAGCGGATCAACGATCACCTGTACTCGTCCAACCACGGCGACCAGGCCGTAGCGGTGATCAACGCGATCAACGACGCGAACTGATCCACCCGGCGCACAGCGGGCCCCGGCCCACCAGGCCGGGGCCCGTACCTACCCGTCCACGCGGCGGCCCATGTCCGGGTCGATGTCCTCGGCAGTCGGAGCGTTGAGTATCCGCTGGTGCAGGTAGCGGCCCCGGATCTCATCCGTGGTCAGCACTTCCCACCCGTCCGGCAGCTCCTTGCCCGCATGCTCGAGCTCGGCCGTCCACGCCTTGACGAGTCCAGCCCGAGTCTCCGGTACCTTCGACTCCGCCGGCTGCGGCATGCCGACCGTCACCGGAGGCAACTCGTCCTCCTGAACAGCCGCCACCGCGAACCCCAGCGCGCCGCCCGCCACGAACGTCGCCGCGGCTATGGCCCACACCTGCCTGCGTGTCATCTTGCTCCCCTCGCGATGCGCACCCACCTGTACCGTGCCACAGCCGGGCGAGGAGGGCGACAACCGGGGATCGACCGGCTCACCCCCAACGGCACCATCTTCGAGACCGGCACGGACTCCTACCGCCTCGGCCGGCACCGGGGCCCGAGCCGATCAGACCGCAGTGGGCACGCCCGTCTGCGTCCAGACCTGGCGTGACCTCGTCGAAGCCACTGCGGCAGCCGTCACGCTCTGGCTCCGAACATGAGCGACGGGCAAGCTAGTCGGCGACGACCCCCGTGTTTTGGCAGGCGGTCAACAACCAGCGGCCGTCGGCTTGCTTCGAGATCACGTACAGCGGGGCTCCCTCGCTCTCCTCGCCCGGAGCCAGGTAACGCTGACGGACCTTGACTGCCGCGACGTCGGGGCGGATGAAGAGCACGTGGATCACCTCGTAGGTGACCTTGCCGTCCCAGGTCGCCGCGCGGAGGACTTTGCGGGTGAACTCCGAGATCGCGTCGAGGCCGATGAGGACCTTGCCGTGGGCCGTCGTCCAGATCGCGTCCGGGTGGAACAGGCCGAGGAACTCCTCGGGGTCCTTGTTCTGCTGGGAGCGCTCGACGGTGGCGACGAGCCGGCTGATCGCTTCGATATCTGCCGCGTGCGATGTGGATTCCGTGGTCATGCGGATCATCGTCACACCTCAAGCGAGATTGAGGTCAAGCGTGTGATCACATGGCGATGTGAGATCCCTTCTTCCACCGGGCCGGGCACGGTGACGCCCGGGCGGTCGTGCACCACCTGACTGTCGACGCACGGGTCAAAGACCCGGCTCTGCACATCGGCGGGTACGCCGGGGCCGGTACCACGGAACTCGACTCGGTCGTAGTCGCGCACGACCGTCATGTCCGGGACGATCTTCGCTGCGAGCAGCAAACCCGAAGGGGACCGCGCCGGGCAGGTTGGTGACCTGCGGGGTGTCGGACGCGGCGCCGAAGGGCGTAACGGCGAAAACGTCGAGGTTACGGTGCCGTCCGCGCAGAGAAGTGCCGACGGGCCGCCTGAAACCAGCCGTCTGCCGAGTCCTGTGAATAGGCTCTTGTCGCCACCAAGGTGACCGGAGCCGAGTACGCGAGTGTCCGCCAGTGGGCCGCGGAACCCAGAGCACCACCTTGGTTCCGCGTGGTGGTGCATCCCGGCGCCATATCACCCGGTGGAGACGCGCGTGCATGCTCCCCCGCACTCGTGGGATGTCCCCCACCGTGGACGTCCAGGCGATCTGCGAGTGACGTCAGAATGCCTTCAGGTAGACGCGTACACGGCCGTCGCCGGTGTCTTGGATGAAGATGGTGATGGACTGGACGGTGGACCTGCGCTCGTCCTTGATGCAGGGCGGGCACACCGAAGCGGTTCGGACCTTCTGCTCGGTTTCCGGCTCCGGCAGCCCGAGGTGGGACCACGGGGTAATGGTTGTGTACGCCTTGGGGTCGCGCGGGGTGTTGGCCCGCAGGGCTTCCTGCGGGCGCAGGTCGGCGATGAACGTCTCGGCCTCGGCTGCCGATGCCGTGAAGGAAATCAGGTAGATGGTGTCCTGGAAGCCGCGTTGCACAGCGCCTTTGACCTCGGTGGCGCCGGTCGGTGTCTGGACGCGCATGAACCCGGCGGCCTCGGGAGCACCTTGGCCCTCGACCCAGACGGGTCCCCCGGTGCGGGCCTTCGGTGTGCCATCGTCGCTACAGGCGGTGGCCGACAGGGCCAGCAGAATCGTCACCGCCACAGAGGTGATGCGGTTGAAGAGGGACCTCGTAGCCTTCACCGGTTTTCCTCCTCACCCCGGGAGGGGTCCTTGCGGGTGCCGTCGCGGCCGGGATCCCCGGCAGGCACCACCGGTGCGTCGGCGCCTCCCAGGTCGTGCTGTTTGGCCGAACTACTGCCCTGCATATCGAATTCCTGCGCCAGACCGACGGTGTGCAGGCGGGCCATGTCCGTGTCCCTGACGGTGAACGGCCCGATGGGGGTCTCCTTGCCGGCATCCCAGTTGTAGCGGTCCCACACATTGACCTGGTAATCCATGGTGATCTTCGGCTGGCCGTCCGCATCGGGCACGACCGAGACGTTCCCTGAGACATTGCGCATGTGGGAGCCGACTCCGAGGTACCAGTTGCGGTCCTCGAAGGTGCCGCCGACCGCCGTCGTCTCCACAGGGATCGATACCGGCGCGCCGCCTGACTTCTCGAACGCGTCCAGTGCCTCCTGCTTCCACTGCTCCTGGTGGTTGGAGATGTCCGAGACGATCGACGCCCGGAAACTGCCGTCGTCGCTCATGGCCCGGTCGATATCGAGCCGCAGCGTCGTACCCGTACCGCCCAGATAGTGCGCGAGATTACGTGAGGCCTCGGTGTTCCCGATGAAATCCCCGCCGGCCAGCATGGCCTCGCCCTGCGCGAGCAGGTAGGAGTCGTGCGCGGTGGGCTCCTCGGTCCCGAACCCGCCCGCGCCAGGGTCAGCCTGGCGCCACTGGTAGGCAGGGTCGAGAATCCCGGCCTTCTTGAGTGCGTCGCCCTGCTCCTCCACCAGTATGCCGCGCGTCACCGCATCCAGGCTGCGCCACCAATCCGCGACCTTCGCACGGTCCTTGGGCATACTCTCGGCCTTGGCCGCGGCTGCCAGGGACGGGTAGGGGCGGCTGCCGTTGAACCCGCCGAAGGTGCCATCGTTGAAATTGGTGCCGGTGACGGCGTCGACGAGCGCGAGCTTCACCCCGTGGTCGGCCTCCTCGAAGGCGTCCACGGCCTGCTGAATCCGGCGGGTCCAGGAGCGTTCCACCTCGGCCAGATCGGGATCGTGCCGGGCGGCTTTCGCAGTGGCGGCGTCGACCTTGGAGAAGTCAAACGAGGCGTTCCCGCCTTCGCTGACCTTCATCCCGGCGGCCACCGCCTCGTCCACGGCGGCCTTGACCTTGCCGCGGAGCTCGGTGAAGAGCGTCTCCGCGTCACGGAGCAGGGCAGCAACCGCCCGCGCCTGGATCTGCGCGTTGCTGTATTCGTTGCGAGTGACGGCGAAGCGGGGAGCGGCGACCTGCTGGGCCTGGCCCAGCCATACACCGCTGGTCGTGGTGGACGGCACCTTCTTCTCGTACGTCGTCCTGAGAGACTCGAACTTCCCTGCCATGGCATCCCAGGCCGTCGCGGCCGTGCCCAGGGTGGTGAAGTCGGTAGTCATGACTTCGGGGTAATTCAGCATCAGCTTCGCCCCTGCCCGCCCAGAAGCTGCTGGTATCCGTCCCTGACGGCCAGATCCTGCCGCTGGAAGAGGAGGCCGGAACCGCTCAGTGCATTGGCCTCACCGGTAAGCCGCCCCAAGAGCAGCTTGACCTGACCCGACCAGGTCTCGTCGACCGTTTTCAGGGCGGCGGCCGTGCTCCTACCCCCGGCTTCCCACCGGCCGCCACGGACGAGGTCCTCGACGACACGGCGGACCTGGACGGCGGTGACCTCGGCGACATCGCCCTCGGGGCCGAGGCGGACCGCCTCCAGCAGCTGGCGCCAGGAGGCCAGGCCACCGCCCACGTACTGCCCGATCCGCAGGAAGACGGGCTTCCACAGGGCCATCAAAAGGGCAGCGCCCGTCCCTACGACCAGCGGGACGACGGAGGCGCCGATGACGCCCCCGACCGTGATCGGGTGCTCTGCGCCGCCGTCGACGACGACCAGCGAGGCACCGGCCAGCGTGGCGACCGCAAGAACGATCAGATTGACCACGGCCGCGCCGACCGCGCCGGTGACCAGCACCATCCACCAGCCGAGGCCGGAACGGCGGACCGAGGGCACGGCGGACACGGCGGGTACAGCGGGGCCGGAGTTTGCCGGCCCTCCCGGCCCTGCGAGGTCAGAACACAAAGAACAGCTTGGAACCTGTCCGCCGAACAGGAACAACCCCAGGGGCTGCTGGCCCGATCGCGTGAACCCGGGACCCGCCTCCCGTCGGGATCCCACGGTGAAAAGTACGTTGGACGCGAACCTGCTCCGGCCGGACCGGGCGATCCCAGAGGAGAGCGAGCATGGCGACCGACGCGAACCAGCCGACCGTCCCGCAGGTGACCATGACGCTCTCTGCGATCGCGGCGACCGCCGCCACCCCGCGCCCCTCGGGCGAGACCCTCGCGGAACAGAGCGCCCGGATCATCCTCGGCATCAACCAGCAACTGGCCGACACCTCGCTCGCGACCCAGGGCACCTGGGTCCTCTCCTGGCTCGGGGTGAGTCCGGGCAACGCCAACATGGCTTACCTCGCCAGGAACACCGACAGTTCCAACTCGTTCGCCGTGGTGATCCGCGGCACCGTCGGCAGTGTGACCGATCTGCTGGAGGACCTCGACGTCGGCACGGTAGTCCCGTTCAACCTCGTCGGGATGCCGTCCTCGGTCTCGGTCTCCAAGGGAGCGATGAAGGCGTTCACCCAGGTCGTCACCATGAGCACGGCGGGTGTCACGCTGGCGCAGGCGCTCAACACAGCCCTGAGCCAGGCAGAGCCGAACCCGACGGTCTACGTGACCGGCCACAGCCTGGGCGGCTGCATCGCGACCATGGTCGCCCCTTACCTCCAGACACTCACCTGGCCCAAGGGGAAGCCGAACTTCGAGCTGCACACCTTCGCTGCCCCCACCGCCGGTGGAGCAAACTTCGCCGCCTACGTCGACTCCCTGGACTGGCAGGCGAACGAGCGCCACTTCAACATCAACGACATGGTGCCGCAGGCCTGGAACAACCTCGAGGTGACCAAGCAGTGGTACCTCACACCGGGCCCGGCAGCGGACGACGACGTCAAAGCAGTCATCTCGGCGCTCGTCGCCCTCCCCGGTCCCAACGTCTACGTCCAGCCGGGCAAGGACGACCCGCTGAACGACAGCTACGACCCCGTCGACCCGAACCTGGTGAAGGCGTCGCTCCAGGACTTCATGGGCCAGGTGGCCTTCCAGCACGCCAACTCCACCTATCTGGGCCTCCTCGGCGCGCCTGACGTGCAGTCAGGTCCGGTGGTGACCGTCGTGACTCCCGTCGGCACGGCCGGAGCCCCTGTCGAGATCGTCGGCAGCGGGTTCGGCGAGGGTGTCATGGTCGATTTCGGCACGGTGCCGATCTCCAAGGAGTACGTCCTCCGCGACGACGTGATCGTCGTCTGGGCACCCGAGGGCGTCGGCGTGGTCGACATCCGGGCCACCAACAATCTGGGCACCTCCCCGGCCGTCCCGCGCGGCCAGTTCTCCTACGGCGGCCCCGCCGCCGTGGTGGCCACTGGCATCAGCCCGGACACGGGCCGGGCCGGCGACCAAGTCCAGATCAACGGCGTCAACTTCGCCTCGGACTGCCAGGTCTACTTCGGCGACAACCTCGCCGAGCTCGTCGACTACGCCCCTGAGCAGCTGCTCGTCAATGCACCCAAGCCAACCATCGGCGTCGGCAAGTCCGCGACCGTCAACGTCACCGTCCTCTCGAACGGCTACTCGTCCCCCGCGACCCCGGCGGACGAGTTCACCTACCTGGAGTGGCACCGGCCCTGATCCGGTTCCTGACCCCTAAGGCGATATCCGTGGGAGAACCTCACGGCCGGCCGACAGCAGCTGCCTGCGGATTGACCGAAAACACCGCCTCCACGTGAAGCTGCGGTGGAAGTGGCCGCCGGCGAACCAGTGGAAGGCAATCTCCGCACGGGTGTCACTCCGCCAGGTGGCCGCCTCCTGAAGTGACGCCTTCGAGCCGGCCTGCCCTACATGGTTGCGTACGGCAAGGGCACGGTGGCTGAGATGCAGCGGGCCACGGGCATCGGCTGGACAGACGTCCATGAGACGCGTGCTTCTCCCCTGGTCTCGCATGTGGTCGACAGCGACATCGCGACAGTTCAGGCAGCGAGTCCCGATGGCCTGTCATCGCCATGTGCTTTGTCGCCGGATATGGCGCTGGGCCGAGGAACGGGGCCTGGCGCGCGTTGCGCTTCCCGCGGTTGCGGGGCAGTAATGCCGCAGCGGTCCCGCGCCTGAAGCCTGAGGGACTCCGGACCGAACCTGCGTTGCTGGGGCGCGGCCAAGCAACCACTCCCTGGCTCGGAGTGGGCCACCCACCTGGCGCAGCTGTCACGCATGAACGGTCGGGCCAGCCGCGGCGCCAGGAGGACACCGGACCGTTGTGACTCGCGGCAGCCGGCCATTCTGGCGAGCTGCCGCGCACAGTCACGGGTAGCGGCTCGGGTGGAGGGTCAGATGACCTCGACTTCCTCTGCCTGCATGCCCTTCTGCCCCCGGGTGGCGATGAACGAGACCGCCTGCCCCTCCTTGAGGGACTTGAACCCGTCCGCCTTGATGGCCTTGAAATGCACGAAGAGATCGTCGCCGGACTGCGGCGTGATGAAGCCGAAGCCCTTCTCGTCGTTGAACCACTTCACTGTTCCGGTCTGCCGATTGCTCATGTCCACCCCAAGGGAGTCGTGGCGGCCTCGTGCCACCGATCCGATCTTGGCCCGTCGTGACCGGATCCACACAGGATGCCGCTTGGAGCGAACACCGCACATCCGTGGCAAGCCGCTTTCGGAGTGAGCGAAGCCGTGCGGGCCGCCACCCGGTGTGGGTGGCGGCCCGCCCCTCAGCGGGGTGACGGCACTCAGCCCTGCTGCGGTATGGGGTGTCGCATCGGGTCACCAGGCTCTTCGTACGTGATCTGGAGGGTGAAGGAACGTTTCTGCGCCAGATGTCATCAAACAGAGCAACTTCCCCTACCAGACAACTACTTCAGACGAAAGGCTCCGGTGGACAACCAAACTGTTCCCTCTGCCCCTACCCCCTCCTCCACGCACCCGGAGGGGAGACGCCGAACTCGCTACAGGACCGCGATCCACTCGGTCTCTCCCGCAGCCAACCGGAACACTTTCGAAGACCACGAGGCGTGCTTCCTCGGCGTCAGCCTGGACAACAGCAGCTTCACCCCGGCCAAGTTCGACAGCATGCTCAAGTGGGTCTCCCGCCACTTCAGCCGCTGCACCGTGCTGATCGGCGACAGCATCCACCGGCTCACCTTGGCCTCGACCCGCGGCATGAACCCCGACCAGGCTCTTGAGCACGCACTCGATCTGGGCCGGCAGTTCATCCACGCCCAACAACCGGTCCTGGATTCCTACCGTGCGGTGACCGACTTCACCGTCGTCAGGTGCAGCCAGGTCCAGGAGACCGAGGAGTACGCGGAGTTCCACTACGAACTGCGCACACTGTTCGCCAAAGACGATGCCTTCCGCGCTTCGGTGGAAGCCTTCGGGCGCGCCTACCATGCCAAACACTCCCCACGGTCAGTGCCGCGGAACGCCACCAGCGCATCGATACGTCCAGCGCCTACTTCCTCGAAGAGTTCGCCGTCTTCTGCTACCTCACACGCCGCGACCTGCCCGTCATGGTCTACCCCGGACAGTTCGTCACCCTCGCCGAAATCGCCGCCGGCCTCCACCCCCAAGCACCGGACGAACTCCGCGATCTGACCCTCGTCTCCCTACGCGTCCAAGGCCGATAGCGTCCCCTCCCTCACCCCTGGCGAGCCTGGCAAAGCGCTGCGAATCCCGGCCCAGCGGAATGCGGTGGTGAGCGTGACGGTCGTGGGCATCCCCACGGGAACGGCGGCCTCGGTGACCGTGGCCGTCGTCCCCACGGCCGGCCCACCGGATAACCGTCGAGGCGCAGTTCGGCTACCGTCCCGACAGCGCACGCAACATCCTGGGGTGCCGGGAACGGTGTCACCGGGCGCAAACGGCATCCCCAGAAGGCGAAACGCCGCAAGCAGCGTCGTCCCAACCCGGTGGAACGCTGCAGGTGACGGCCCTGAAAACGTCCCACTGTCCCGGATCCGGCGCTGGTCCTTGCCCGCTGCCCTCGGCCGATGGGACGTTCACCCCGACCCACTCGAAGTTCTGTGCCAGGGAGGCCGAAAATGAATCTGACCCGTGTCCGCCGCCGGATCGTCAATACGGTGGCGGCTTCCGCACTCGCCGCCGGAGCACTGCTCGGTGCGGCACCCACCGCGAGCGCCGGCGAGGCGTGCGACGGCGGCTGCTCCCAGACCTACAACGACACGGGGCTCAGCATGCTGGTCGCCCGCAACTGGTGCTGGGGGTACTGGGACGGGTGGCAGCGCTCGGGGGACGATGCGGTCCGCCAGTGCAACAGCGACGACAAGTACTCCTTGCTGTCCCCCTGGACGCGCACGCCCGGCACCGTGGACTGGGACACGTTCCGGGTCGACGGGGGCTGGTGCTACCGGATGTACTTCTACAACGACTGGACCGGGCGGAAGTCCTACTACACGCTCGACAGGACCGGAACAAACGGTCTCTGGGTCAAGGTGGCGAACAACGAGTCCGCGCACATCTATTCCCAAACATACGGCCACTGCTGAACGACCCCGCACCCAGGGCCGGCAACTCATCGGCCACCCTGCGCGGTTGACCGTTGCAGCCCTCTCCTCGCGCCGTTCCTCGATGCAATCATTGCGGGTGTGAGCTCCCCCGACGCGACACCCAACGCTGGCCTGGTGCATGACCGTTGGCGTGCCCGGGAGGCGCCCCACGGAGACTTCATCATGTTCTCCGACGGATCCCTGTCGGTGATGAGACTCGAGCGGCTCTCCCCGCAGGCCAGCGCCATGAGACGCGGGCCGAGAACTGGCAGTGGTGGGAGGTCCTACGGGCCACCGAGTGGACCCCCAGCGACTGGATGAACGTCGATACGATGTTTGCCTCATGCACTTACGCCGGAAGCCGTGCCCTGGCAGGTGAATCATCGGATCACGGCGGTATCGGCTGGGTCGCCCTGACTCGGGACGATGACCACAACACCTTGGAATGGATCGCAGTCTCCTGCTCGTCCAATCCGTTCACCGAAGTCACCTTGGACGCAACCACGGTGACCGCCACCAGCACCCTGGGCCGCATCTGGGCCTTCCCCAGAAACACCCCCCAGCAGGTGGAGATCACCGAGGACCCGGCCCATCCCTGGCCCTTGCCATCTCAGACAGGCGGTCCCGCCGGCTAACCGGGGTGCGGTTCGCGGCGGGTGAGAAGACCGTGGTGAGCGCGAAGGACTTGTGGATGAGCCTGAGGTCGGTGGAACGCCGGCGCCGGGCCTGGCGCGAGGGAAGCATGGAGGGCCTGCACACGGTCGGACCGGCCAACGCACCGACCGTCGCCGATGCCCGGTGCGACCTGCTCGACCTGCTCGACCCTATGTATAGGCCCGGCAGGCTGGCTTGCTCATGGGCGGTTACCCGCGGGGATCTGAGAACATCCGGACTAGGTACTGGGCGAATTCCTTCATGCCAACTGTGGCGCGACGGACCTCGGATTCCACGAACTCCTCCGCATCGGCATAGGCTTCGTCCCTCGTCGGCAGATACGCCATGCCGAAGTAGTGGACCATAGCCTGCTGTTCATCCTCGGCGAGCGTCCCCCACTCGCCGCGGGCACCGCCACACGCCGTGGAAACCGCGGCCAGGCATGCGACAAAGGAGCGCATCTCACTCCCGTTCCACTCCTCCCTCATCCACCGGTCGAAGTTCTTGTCGAAACGAGCGCGTTCCCGCCGCGTCACCGTACGCCTCACCATTTTTGCCACGATGGCGAGCTGCTCGTCCGCGTACCTGTTGGTCATGCCGATCCCTTCTACCGCCTGTTTCCGGTCGGGTGGTTTGAACGTGGGGCCCCCTTGAAGCCGGCCGAGCGGGTCAGCGGGCCGAGCCCGCGTGACAGCCTGTCCCGCAGACCGTCCAGCGCCGTCCTCGCGCCTTGGTGTCCGCCGCGGGCGGCCGTCTCGTACCACTTCATCGCCTCGGAGGTGTCCCCCAGCCGGTCCTCGTACAGGAGACCGAGCCAAAACGCTCCGAACACGCTGCCGTGGTCGGCGGCTTTCCTGTACCAGTACATTGCCGCTTCGATGTCCCCGTCGGAGTTCTCGCCGAAGAGTTCTCCTTGGAGCCTTGCCCGTGTTCTTCCTTCAACAACGAGGCCGAGGCGGGCCATCGCATCGGGCTGTCCCAGATCGGCGGCCGTACGGTACAGCGACTCGATTTCTGCGAGTCTCTTCGCACCGCCCGAACCTTCTTCCAGGGCAAGGGCGGCGACGTACATTTCGTCGGCGTCCGGGCGGAGTGCGGAACTGTCAGCCGGTGCACCGGTGGGCGCGGGGAGTTCAACCGTCGGCCCGGATGGTGTCCGTCGGGACGGTCCGGGCAGGCTGGACCGCTGTGAGGATTCGAATTGCGGGTGGGCGCGGTTCCGGGCGAAGACGAATTCGGCTGCGTGGTCGCTGAAGCGGCTTCTGGGCGGGGGTTTGCCGTCGCGGACCAGCGCGTGGGCGGCATCCTGGAAGATCGGGCCGAGGGCGAGGCCGGCCGGTCCGCCCGGGACGCCGTGTTCTATGAGGTCGGCCAGGTACTTGGTGAAGTAGGTCTGGGGCTGTGGGCTCTCCGTCGTGTTCTCGAACCAAGCGGTGCTGAACTCGCCGCTGGCCATCAGGAGGCAGAATCCCGGGGAGCGGGGCATGTCGTCCGCTCCGGCGAGCCTGCCGTCCTGACTGGCGGCCAGGCCGGCGAAGCAGCAGTCCAGTATCGCGATCTTCGTGGCCGCTTTGCTGGCGCGGAAGGCCTGGCGCACGGCGTCGAAGGTCAGGCTGGTGGTTGTCCGTAAGACCGCATCCGGGCTGGAGTCGCCCAACGCGAGGCAGAGCCTGTCGTCATTGTCGTACTGGCCGTGGCCGACGTAGTAGAACAAGGCGACGTCCACTGCGTCGCGCAATCCCAGCACGAGCTCGTGTGGCAGTTCACCGAGCCTGGCCCGGTTCCCGACGAAGGACACCCGCTCCTCGGGCCAGGTGCCGCACAGCGGCCCGGTCAGCAAGGCCCGCATCCGCTGGAGGCTGTGCTCCGCTGCGGGTACTGGTCGCAGGTGGCGGTAGTCCCAAGTGCCCATCAGGACAGCCCGTGACCGCGAGAAGTCACGGTCCAAGGCGTCAGGCATCCAGCGCCTTCTCCACGATGGGCATCGCCTCGTCGATGTTCTGGGCGGTGACGGTCACCGTCTTCCCGGCCGTCTTCACCGTGACCGTGACGCTGGAACGGCGTGAGCGGATGAACTCCGGGAGGGTTCTGACGGCCACAGCGAGCGCCCCGCTGCCGACGGCCGTCACCTGCAGGACGTCCCAGACACCCAGTTCCCCCTCCCCGGGGACGCCTGGAGCCTGGTCGACGTCCACGCCGGGGATCAGCCGCAGATGTTCGCGCAGCGAACGCAGCTCGCCCGGGTCCGACACGGACACCTCGGCAAGAAGTGAAACTTCCCCCACCAGCCTGCCCCCTCACTTCTTCACCAGATGACGTACCGGACGGGACCGTTACCGCCTCAACCACGATCCGGGCCAGCTGGCATACCGTCAACTCTTTCTAGAAAAGAATCTAGAAACAGCGTCCTGCGCTGTCCGCGACGCAGAGCAACAGGATCAGCCGCGGGCTGCCGTTCCCCGTTTGCCGCCCTCGCCCCGGTTGTCCCGGGCCAGGACACGGTCCTGCTGGCGGGGGCGAGGCGGATCGCAGGAGTGGGGCGGGCTGCGGTGGTGACTGAGGTTTTCGGGTTGTCGTCGGATGGCGAGCCCGCGAGCTGGCCAACCTTGTCGCCGGGCTCTCGGCCAGGGCCCGGGAAACGATCCCGGCCACCGAGCGGTTCACCCGCCCCGAGCTCGCCCCCGCAAGCGGGGAGGCGCCCCCTAAGCCCGCAGTCCCGGACCAATTGGTCCGGGACTGCCCGCCCCCTGCGCTTGCGCCATCTACTGTGGGCCGCCCTCGGCGTTGCCACCCCGACGGTGCCTGCCGTAACCAGCCTCGTCCGGGTGGCTGGCCAGCCGGACAGCTTCCCAGGCTGCGTCTGCGCCCAGGCCCGGCCCGGACTCCGCCATGAGGCGTCTGGCCCGCCAGGCCGTACGCGGAGTGAGAACCCACCGGGCAAAGGACAACCCGAGGCCGACCGTGGTGCGATCAGCCGGCCGCTTCGCATGCCGGCCGCGGGTATTCGGGGCGCGCTCATCCGGAGGTGGTGATGTCTCTGCCACGTCGCGAGTGTCACGCAAGAGCCTTCCGGAGTCGGCCGAAGCACGGGAAGACCACCGGATTGAGTGAGCGCACCGCGGAGCTCCCTGCCGATCGGCAGATGCGGAGCGACGTACCGCCATTCCTCGTCCGTCAACTGCACGCGCGTCCTGTGGCAGTTCGCGCGTCCGCCCCCGCCCGGGGAGGAGCGGGGGCGGACGCGCAGGGCGGACGACCCAGGAGGAGCGGTCAGAATGCGAAGACGGTGTTTCCGTTGAAGGTCGCGGACATGGTGCACGCGTTGGAGAAGGTGTGCTTCCAGGAGATGCGGCTGCCCTGCCAGACGCCGTCTGCGGTGACGGTGACGGGGGCGTAGTGCATCGGGCAGGCGCGGTTCGAGTCCGGGGCGGCCAGGAGCTCGTCGAGGGTGCCGGCGGTGGCGGCGAGGGCCGCACAGGCGGCCTTGGGGTCGGGATGCGTTCCCTGGGCGGTCGGCGCGCAGCTGAGGGTCGACGCCCGCACGACGGTGTCCGCATACTCGCCCTGGGCGACGGTCAGGACCACGGCGGAGGGGGCGTACAGGCTGGCGGGCTGTGCCTCCGCGAGGCCGGTGGCGCCGGCCAGGGTCAGGAGGGTGGCAGTGGAGACAGCAGCGATGCGGTGACGCACGACGGAACTCACTTTCAATTCGAAGGGAAGAAGCAGCAGTTGGCTGCGATATGCCGACTGGACACCGCTGAGTCTGTCGGGTGTGAAGGGTGCATGCACATCGAACGCCGATTTACAGACATCTCGTTCGATTATCGGCGACCGAACGGTCGTTCAGGCAGCTCGGACCGGGTGCGTGCCCTTCGTGATCACGCACAAACGGACGGTGACAGCCGGCGGGACAGCCGTACGTGGGGCGTTGACCTGCTGTTGGCTGCGCGCGGTTCATCGAACGTCTATCCAGGCTGACCGGATAGTGCCGGTGCCTCCCGGTGCCTCCCGGGGGACGCGGGTGGTCAAGGGTGGCCTTCGTGGTGTGGCATTGGAAGGCCGAGAAGCAGGATGCGTCGCCGCCGCTGCCGCACGCTCGCGGGCGGCGCCGGTACCGATCTGCCGCTGCTGTGCTGGGGCTTCAGGTACGGCATGGCCGGTGCGGGGAGGGCGAAGGCGTGAGCGACGACCGGCAGCACCGGGGACTGCTCGATCGTCCGCCCGTGCTTCAGGGCGCCAATGACCCTTCGCCTTCCCTGCCAAGTCCAGCCTGTTGATCCGACGTTGGAGTCAGGTCAGGGCTTGTGGATCTGCTGGACTTGGTAGTACTTGGCGGTGCACGGCGCGACCCAGTCTTTTCCTTCCTGACGGGAGAAGTAGGGCTCGGCGAGGGATCCGATGGGCATCGCCCCGTAGGTCACGCTGCCGGCTCCTTCGGTGACCTCGTCGCGGATACGGGCGTCTTGGGCGTCCCAGCGCAGTGCCCGGGTGACTGTCTGAGAGGTGAGTTGCTGGGCGGCGGGGATCAGGGCGGCCAGGGCAGCGAGAGTGAAGGTGCCCGCCAGGAGGGCCGCTGCCCGAGGGAGACGTGGCTTGTCGGGCGTGTGTGCGCGTTGTCCGACCCAGTGGCCGAGGAGTGCCCCGTACAGGGTGAGGGTGGCCAGGTACGGGATGAGGAAACTGGTCCAGGTGCGGGCGTAGGTCCAGCCGTTGCCGCCGTATCCCAGACGCAGGCCGTGAGCGACTGCGAGGGACGACAGGATGAGGACGGGGATCGGGAGGATCAGCAGGAGCCGTGCCGCCGGCTGCGGGAGACCACGCCGGCGGGTGACGGGTGGCTGCGGTTGACTGGAGGTGAGGGTGAGCGCGAGGCCGAGGAGTACGCCCGCGGCAGCGGCGCCGAGGTAGGCCCACTGGCTGAGGATGGTGTCCCAGATGTGGACCCAGTCGCGTGCCAGGCGCCGTGCGCTGAATTCTCGTGGTGGGCGCTGTGCGCGGCGCCACGCGGCGCCGGGCGAGGTGTAGAGCACGGCCAGGCCGGCGGTCAGGCCCGCGCAGTACAGGGTGGACCAGGTGAACGGGTACCAGGTTCGCGCGAGCCGTAGGGCCAATGGCAGCCGGGGCAGGGTCAGGAGCGCGGCGGTGGCTGCGGTCACGCCACTGACGGCGAGGAACGGCTCGCTCAGTGTGCCGATCGCGAAGCCTGTCACCAGGGCGCCGACGAGCGCCGCCTGTCGTGGCCGTCGCCTCGGGCTCCGGGCCGCGCGGATGGCGGCGAGCAGGGCCCAGATGCCCAGGACGCTGGGCAGGATGTGCGAGATGGCGGCCGGGGCCCACAGCATCTGGTAAGTGCGGGTACCGCCGAGGAACAGCAGCGCCTCCACCACCAGCACCGCGGGCGCCAGGACTGCCAGAGGTGCCCGCACGTCCAGCGCGCCGAGCATTTCACGGGCCAGCAGGTACAGGCCGAGCCCGAGGGCGATGATCAGAACCGTGGAGAGCACCTGCGGGCCGAGCATGCCGTGGGAGTAGACGACCCCGCTGAGGAAGGCGTTGGTGATCCGCCCGTTCTGTGTCAGGTAGAAGTCGGACGTCACACCCAGGACGCCCATGTCCCGGGTCTTCCACGCCATGCACCAGTCATCGGAGGTGGGCCGCAGGAAGGTCCCCAGGAAGCCGGCGATGCCCAGAAGCGCGCCGGCCGCTGCCGTCAGAACCCCACCGGTTCCGCGCAACAGCCCGGCGCCGGCGCTCTTGCCCGGCGGCCCGGCAGGGCCGGGTCCGGTGCCGGCGGCGCTGGTTTGGCCGGCCGGCCGCGCGATCGGCTTCCTTGCCTGCACGGGTAGTACCGCCCGGTCAGGCAGGTCCCGTGTCGGGCTCCGTTCGGCACGGTCCTGCGCGTCAGAGGTTGTCACGGGTTGTGAACGAGTTACGGCCGACCAGGGGAACGGTCCGGTGATGTGCCGTGGTCGTTCGCATGACTTTCGCTCGATCCGTTTCCACACACCGTACGGCTCACGCGCGCCGCAGGGCGGCGACGAGGGCCCGCAAGCGGGACCAGGCCCAGGTGGTAGAGGTGTGCCTCGCCGAGCCCCGCGGGCAGGGTCTCGGGACGGAAGTAGCCGCCGACGGCGGTGGCGGGTGGCGCAAGATCGCGGAGGGCGGCAACCGGACCTCCGCCGGACGCGGGCCCGGGCTCGGGCCTGGACCCGGACCCGGAACCTGAGTCGGCCGCCCAGCAGTTGGCGACCACCGCGTCGATGCCCTCGGCGACCCTCGGCCCCAGGGGCGCGAAGGCCCCGGTGGCCCAGGGGGACGCGGAGCCGTGCACGGTGATGCGGATGCCGGGCGCGGCGGTACGCGCGGCGGCGATCAGGCGCGCGTGCAGAGCGGATGCGGACGCGTCGGCACACTCGCGCAGCACGGCGGCCGTCTGTGCCCCGACGGCGTCCTCGGGGCTCTTCGGCGGCTGCGCCGGCCCGAGGGCCGTACGGACTTGAGCCGCGACCGCGGCAAGCTGCGCGTCACCCTCCACCACAATCTCTTCGAGAACGTCGTCGAGAGGGCGCCACGGGTCCGCTTCGGCAAGGTCGACGCGTACAACAATCACTTCGTGGTGCCCGGTTCGGCACACTCCTACAGCTTGAGCATCGGAATCGAGTCCCAGCTCGTCGCGGAGAAGAACGCCTTCACGCTCGCCGATGGCGTCCAGGCCGGAGAGATCCTCAAGAAGTGGAAGGACGCCCCGGTCACCACTGCGGGCAACTTCGTCAACGGCAGGCAGGTCGACCTCCTCGCGGCCCACAACGCCCAGTTCCCCGGCGAGATCCTGCGCGCCGACGCGGGGTGGACGCCGACGCTGCGCACGCGGGTCGACGTGCCGCAGGCCGTGCCCGCCCTCGTCGACCACCGCGCGGGCGCGGGCCGACTGCACTGACCTTCCGCCCGCCGCTCTCGCCCACTTCCGCAGCGAAGACGCTCCCCCTGCCCTCGCACCACCCACGAGCCTCAGCAGTGCAGAAAGAAGCATTCCGCTGCACACGCCTATCGCGAGGGCGTCGATGACTGCTAGAAGAGTGACGCTTCGACAACTCCTGATCCCCACAAAGCCGCAAGGAGTTCTTTGTCATGCACATGTACAAATTGAGATGGGTCGTGCCCTCGTTACTGACCCTGGTCGCCGCGACCCTCGGGCTCACCCACCCCGCCTCCGCCGCCACGGCAGCAGGGGAGCGCTACGTCGCTCTCGGTGACTCCTACTCCTCAGGGGTGGGCGCCGGAAGCTACCTGTCCGACAGCGGCAGCTGCCAGCGCAGCAGCAAGGCCTACCCGTCCCTGTGGGCAGCAGCCAACGCCCCGGCCTCCTTCTCCTTCACCGCCTGCTCGGGAGCGACGACCAGCACCGTCAAGAGCAGCCAGCTGACGCCGCTCAACAGCTCCACCACGCTCGTCAGCGTCACCGCCGGCGGCAACGACGTCGGATTCGCGAACGTCATGCAGACCTGCGTCCTGCAGAGCGAGTCGACCTGCGTCAACGCGGTGAACAACGCCATCGCACAGGTCAACAACACCCTCCCCGGCAGCCTTTCGTCCCTCTACGGCACCATCCGCAGCAAGGCGCCGCAGGCTCATGTCGTCGTGCTCGGCTATCCGCGCTTCTACCAGCTGAACGGCAGTTGCATCGCCGGCCTGAGCGAAACCGAGCGGGCTGCGATCAACCGGGGCAGCGACGCCCTCAACGGCATGCTCGCGAAGCAGGCCGCCAACGCGGGATTCTCCTACTCCAGCGTCGTGGACGAGTTCACCGGCCACGAGATCTGCTCGGGCGACGCCTGGCTGCACAGCGTCTCGGTGCCCGTCTCCAACAGCTACCACCCCACGGCCACGGGCCACGCCAGCGGATACCTGCCGGCCTTCCGCTCCGCCGTCTGATCCCCCCAGGCTCCCCAGACTGCATCCCCGGGGTCTTCCGCGCCCGAGGGTCGACGCGGGTAGACCCAGCGGCTCTCCGCTCAGTGCCTCCGCACCCATCCGCCGAATCCGCCGAATCCGCACCAGGAGGAAAGCTCATGACGTCATCCCAGGCCGGCGACACGGCCACAAGCAGCACACGACGAAACAGACTCCGCTCCGTCCTCACCGCCCTCGTCCTCGTCCTCGGCGCGCTCTTCGCCCCCGGCGTCGGCGTCCTCGGCGGCGCCGGTGAGGCCCACGCGGCCACCAAGATCAGCCACGCCACCGCGACCTCGATGTTCCGCAACTCCGCCATCACCTGGTCCTCGTCCGGCGGCTGCTCGGACCGCAACAACCCGACCTGCACGTCCTTCGAGCAGCTCAACCTCGCCACCGCGCAAGGCGCCCAGACCCTCAAGAGCGCCAGCGGCTGCGCCCTGAACATCACCGGCGGCACCGAGACCGGCCACGCCGGCGGCACCTACTCGCACTGGAACGGCTACAAGCTCGACTTCAGCAAGTACACCTGTCTCGGGAACTACATCAAGAACACGTTCAGCTACATCGGCTTGCGCGGCGACGGCGCCCCGCAATGGAAGTCCGGGGCCGGCAACGTCTACGCCGACGAGGGCAACCACTGGGACGTGACCTTCTACAACTGCGGCGGCTGCTGAGCCGGAGCCGGCTGCATAGAGGGTGTGTGCTCTGCCCGGACCTCCGGTTCGGGCAGAGCACACAGAGCAGCAAGGACCCTTCACGCGGCGGCAATCACCGGCTTCGGTGGTGCGCAGTTATTGACCGAACGTTCTAGATACCTCTATGATCTTCAACGTGGCCAGGACCAAGGAATTCGATCCGGATGCCGCGCTGCAGTCAGCCCTCGAGCTGTTCTGGCGGCGCGGCTACGAGGCGACGTCGCTCACGGATCTCGTCGAGCACCTGGGCATCGGCCGCGCCAGTATCTACGCGACCTTCGGCAGCAAGCACGAGTTGTACCTGAAGGCCTTGGACCGGTACGCCGAGACGCACAATCCGCCGCTCCTCTCGGAGCTGTCCCAGCCGGGACCCGCACTGCCCGCGGTACGGGCGATGGTGCGGCGCTTCGCCGCGGAGGCCGCTTCCCCTGGGACCCGACTGAGCGGCTGCTTCGTCACCAACACGGCGGCCGAGTTGGCCCCGCACGACGATGCGGCGGCTCGCCGGGTCGAGACCAGCTGGGAGCACGTCGAAACCCTGCTGCACTCTGCGCTCACACGGGCCCGGGCCCAGGGCGAGCTGCCCGAGCACCGCGATCCACGCGCGCTGGCCCGCATGTTGCTGGTCCTGCTACAGGGCGTACGGATCGTCGGCAAGGCGTCGACCGATCCCGCCCGGGTGCGGGACGCAGCCGAGCAGGCGCTGACCCTGCTGGACTGACCGAATCGCACACATGGGAGCCGCCCGGGCTCCCTTCTTCATGCCCAAATATTGGACCGATCAGTCAAGAATAGAGGGAAATGAAATCGGGGGAAAAGACCGCCACAGACGCCGCCCCGGCCGCCACCACCCGGCACCGGTACGCCTTCGCCTTGCTCGGCGGCGTCCAGACCGTGCTGATCTTCACGCTCGCCGCGATTAACGTGCCGCTGCCACGCATCGGGCGTGAATTCGACCTGCCACGCGCCGACTTGATCCTGCTCAGCGCCGCCTACGGACTGACCTTCGCCGGGCTGCTGCTCTTCGGTGGACGCCTCGCCGACCGCTACGGTGGGCGGCGCGCCCTCACTGCAGGCCTCGCCCTCTTCGCCGGCGCCTCGGCCGCTGCCCCGCTCGCCCCCGGTATCGGGGCGCTGCTCGCGGCGCGCTTCGCACAGGGTGCGGGAGCGGCTCTGGTCGCACCGGCCGCCATGGCGGTACTGCGCGCCGCCTTACCCTCTTCAGCTGCGTACGGCAGGGCGATGGCCACCTGGGGCGGGCTGTCAGTGCTCGGCGCGACTGCGGGCAATCTCCTGTCCGGCGTCATCTCGTCGCTGCTGTCCTGGCGTTGGACCTTCGCCGTACCACTCGCGGTGGCCCTCGTGGCCCTCGCCCTCACGCCCCGGCTGCTGCCGGACACCGCCCCAAACCGGGGCAGAACCCTCGACCTGCCGGGTGCTCTGCTCGCCACCGCCGGGATCACCCTCGCCAGTTACGGGCTCGTCGTCACCGACGCCCAACCCTGGTCCTCGGCCGGCGTGGTCGTGCCGCTGGTCGGCGGAACCGCGCTGCTGGCCGCGTTCTGGTACGCCGAGCGCCGGGCCCGCGACCCGCTGCTGCCACCCGGCTTCCTGCTCGACCGCCGGCGGGCCCTCGCTCTCACTGCCATCGCGATGAGCGCCTGCGGAACCGCTATGACCTTCGTGGTTCTCTCGCTCCACCTCCAGCAGGCGCGCGACTGGTCACAGTTGCAGACTTCGGCCGCCTTCGTGCCGTTCGCCGTCACGCTGATCGCCTCGGGCCGCGCGGCAGGTGCGCTCATCGGCCGGTACGGTGCCCGAGCCGTCACGGCCGCCGGGCTCGCCACGGGCGCGGCCGGGCTCGCCGTCCTCGCGTTCACCGGGCTTGATGCGCACACCGGGTACGCGTATGGACTGCTGCCGGGCCTCGTGCTGCTGCCGGCCGGCACCGCGGCCTCCTTCGCGGGAGCCGCCGTGCTCGCCACCGAAGGTGTACCGCAACAGCAGACCGGGCTCGCGGGTGGCGTGCTGAACACCGCGATGGAGTTCGGCCCGACCGTCCTCTTCGCCGTCCTGCTCACGCTCGGCAGCGACGCCTTGTCCCTGGCCGCGACCGGGGCCGCCCTCGCCGTCGTCGCCCTCCTGAACCACCGCACCAAGTAATCCATCACTCAAGGGAGTCACCGAAATGAACCGCTTCACCGGCAAGACCGTCCTCGTCACCGGCGCGGGCTCCGGCCTCGGCCGCGCGATCGCGCTCGCCTTCGCAGCCGAAGGAGCATCCGTGGTCGCCGCGGGACGCACCGCGGCCACCCTGGACGAGACGGCCGGCCTCATCGAGGCCGCCGGCGGCACGGCCGCCGCCGTCACAGCCGATGTCACCGACTCCGGCCAGCTCCAGAACCTCGTACGCGAGAGCGTCACCCGCTTCGGCTCACTCGACATCGCGGTCAACAACGCCGGGATACTCCGCGGCACCGTACCCGTCGGCGAGGTGAGCGAGGAGGACTGGGACGCGGTACTGCGGACCAATGTCACCGGCGTCTGGCTGGCGATGAAGCACGAGATCGCCCACATGAAGGCGAACGGCGGCGGCACCATCGTCAACATCTCCTCCAACCTGGGCGCACACATGCGGATCCCGAACGCCGCCGCATACATCACCTCAAAGGCAGCGGTCTCCGCCCTGACCCGCGCCGCCGCTCTCGACCACATCCACCAGGGCATCCGCATCAACGCGGTCAGCCCTGGCGCCTCCGCCGCTCCCATGTCGCTGCGGGCCGGCGAGACCGAGGCCGACCGTGCCGAGCGCGTGAAGACGGAGAACCCGCTCGGCCGGGTAGCGGAGGCCGGGGAAGTGGCGGCCGCAGTGCTGTACCTCGCCTCGCCCGAAGCCGGCGCAGTGGTCGGCACCGACCTGGTGGTCGACAGCGGGTCATCGGCCTGACGGTTCTCAGGCGGGGCCACGTACGCGCTCATCAGCCACCCGACGGACGCACGCTCTCGGCGTCCCGAGGTCTCCATCCCGGCGAGTCAAGCGCCGCGGTCGGCGGCCATGGTCGGGAGCGGCCACCAACTGGCGGGGACGTTGCGCATGACCAGGGCGCAGTCCAGGGTTGCGCTCCCTGGCGGGAACCGGTCCAGGTCGTCGAAGAAGGACGACGCGGCGGAGCGAACCCGGCCGGCTTCCACGTGCCAGGCGTCGGTGTGCAGTTCCATGCCGTCCAGGTGGCGGCCGGACCTGGTGGCCGAGTACCCCTTCGCCCCGCCTTGAAAAAGCGGGAAGCCTCGGCGAGATCGGCGAAGAGCTCGCTGCCCCGCAGCTCGTCGGACGGCTCGACGGTGACGTCCACCCGGGTGTCGCCGTCCCGCGTCGCGAAGGCGACACGCACCTGGTCGGGTGTCTCGTGCACCTCGAAATCGGCGCGGCCGTGTTCGCCGGGGAAGACGCGGCCTCCGGCCCAGACGTTGAGCCGCGAGGCGGTATCGCGACGCGGGATGTAGACGCCGGTCTCGACGCCGTCCGGTCCGTCCCATTCGACGGCGATCCGATGCGCCGCGTTCTCGCTCCGCAGCCCGAACGCCCTGGGGGCCCCGACCGGCCGGACACTTCCCAGCCGCAGCAGGCAGATGCCCGCAACTGCATGGCCGTGCACCAGTTGCGGGCGCAGCGGCTCGGGAAGCAGGCGTACTGCGGCGTCCGGGGCGACCCGGTAGTTCACCAGCAACCGTCGTTCAACGACGCTGGACAGGCGCGGTTGCCTCATGATCCCTCACTCTGCGCCCCGGGGCGCCATTTGGTGTGGCGCAGGACGATCTGCTCGGGGCAGACGGCGCTGAGAAACCGACCGATGCAGGTCGCGAGGCGATCCTCGGCCAGTGTGTAGAGGATCCGGTTGCCGTCCCGGCGCTCGGTGACCAGTCCCGCTCCCTTGAGCACGCCGAGATGCCGTGAAATGGACGGCGCGCTGATCGCGAACCTGCTCGCGATCTCGCCTGCCGCCAGCTCCACACCTCTGAGGTCCTCAAGGATCTGGCGCCTCGTCGGATCAGCGAGCGCACGAAAGGCCCCTGCCTCGTCCTGGGTTTCTGTCATGTTAGATATTTAGCACATTAGCTAAACATCTAACATGGGTTCGGGGTCGTCACCGGTCGGTGACGACCCCGCTCCGGGCGCTCCTGAGCCAGCCGACGTCTAGACGCTCGTGCGTACCGCTTCTGCCGTGCGATCGGACGCCTCGGGTGCCGCGGATGCCGCGGATGCCTTGGGCAGGTCGTCGGCCGTCGGCCGGCCGAGGAGCCAGCTCAGCAGCGGGCCCGCCATCGCGGTCGTGACCACGGCCATGACGACCATGAGCGAGTAGAGGCTCTGGTCGAGGAAGCCCAGTTGCAGACCCACGTTGAGGACGATGAGCTCGGTCAGGCCGCGGGTGTTCATCAGCGCGGCGAGCGCAGCCGACTGCCGCACCGGCATCCGGTTCAGCCGGGCGGCGGCGAACGCGCCCGTGAACTTGCCGCCGACGGCCACCAGGAGGATCAGCGCCAGGACGCCCAGCCCGCCCATGTCCAGACCCGAGAGGTCGACCTTGAGGCCGGCGACGAGGAAGAACACCGGGAGCAGCAGCGTGCCGTTCATCTCCCCGAGGCGGTCGTGCACCTCGGAGCGGAGCCGCTCGGTACCGGTGCGCGGGAGGACCACGCCGAAGAGGAACGCGCCGAAGATGTAGTGCAGACCCACCCACTCGGTGACGGCAGCGGACAGCAGCAGCCCCGCGACGACGCACGCGAACACGGTCGGGGTGAGCCGGAGTGCGGGCCGGCGGGCCGCGTAGCGCTTCAGCAGGGGCCGCAGGACGAAGAGCATGCCCAGCAGGTACGGGATGGCGAGCAGGATGCGCCACTGGTCCGAGCCGGCCGAGCCGGTCATGGCGACGACGCCGGCGAGCACCGTCCACGCGAGCACGTCGTCGATGGAGGCGCAGGCCAGAGCCACCACGCCCAGCGGGGTACGCGTCATCTTCCGGTCGGTGAGGATGCGGGCCAGCACCGGGAACGCCGTGATCGACATGGCGATGCCCATGAACAGCATGAACGCTGTCTGGTCGCCGGTGCCGTACTCGTCCATCAGATAGAGCGCCAGGACCATGCCGAGGCCGAAGGGCACCAGGATGGAGCTGAACGAGACGGTGGCGGCAAGGCTGCCGCTGCCGCGTATCAGCTTGGCGTCCCATTCCAGGCCGATGATGAACATGAAGACCGCGACGCCGACCGCGGCCAGAGCGCCCAGCAGGGGCCGGATGGATACGGGGAAGAGGGCGTCGGAGATCGCCCCGTGAAACAGGGTCGGTCCCAGAGCGATGCCGGCAAGGACCTCACCGATTACCGCCGGCTGGCCGAGTCGCCGGGCCAGCGCGCCGAGTACGCGTGCCAGGATCACGATGGCGGCGAGGCCGAGGAGGAGTGACGTGGTCTGATGCGTGGTCATATGGTCCGTTTCCGTAAGTCCGGGTCTGTCCTGTGACCCCGTGTGGGCAGCGCGGGCGGGTGGTCAGGTGCCCGGTGACCGCGTCGGGCGATCATCGGGTTCCGGTCGAGGTACCTGAAGGGGGCAGCAGTTTCACGGGGCTGCGCGACGACTGTGCCCCCTCACGAAAGAGTCGTGGTGCAGTACCGCCGGAGGTTCGGGCAGGACGGCAGCGTCGACTGCTACGGCAGGTGAGCCGGCTTTCAGGATGTCGTGCTCGGGATGGGTGGTGTCATGCGGCGGGGCAGGGTGGGTTGAAGTCGACCGCCGTGAAGTGCAGTGCCCATTGGGCTCTGGTGATCCGGGGGTACGCGCTGTCGCAGATGCGGGCGGCGACCCTGTCCAGGCCGGTGTCCCACAGCCGGATCGTGAAGTCGTTGCCTCCGGTGGCCAGGGTGTTGCCGTCCGGGCTGAATGCCACGGCCGGTACAGGGTTCGAGTGGCCGGTGAGGACAGCGGGAGTGGCCGCACCGCTCACGTCCCACAGCAGGGCCTTGCTGTCCCCGGCGCCGGCCGCCAGCCGGCGGCCGTCCGCGTCGAAGATCAGCGTGTAGAGCCAGGAGCCGGACGCCGGTAGGTGCGTCACCTTCCCTCGCCGGCCGATGTCGTTGACGTCAATCAGCCAGACCGTCTTGTCCGTTCGGTGGAAGGCGGCCAGTCTCCGGTTGTCGGGGCTGAACACGCCGCCGGTCAGAGGGTCGGACCGGAACGGGGACGGCAGTTCCCGGGGGCTGCGCGGATCGCTGATGTCCCAGAACCGCAGCGAACCGGACTCGCCTGTGCTCGTCACCAGCGTGCGGCCGTCCGGCCGGAACGAGGCCATCGTGACGTGCGGCCCGTCCTCGGCGATCCGGCTCAGTGGCCGGGGATGGCCGGGATCGGTCAGGTCCCACAGCCCGGCCGTACCTTGTGCCCAGACGGCCAGTAGGTGGCCGCCCGGGCCGAAACCGGCGCCGCCGACTTCGCCGGCATCGGGGGTGAAGACCGATGCCAGCCGCGGCCTGCGTGGATCGGTCACGTCCCAGACGCGGACGGTGGCATCCTCGCTCGCGGTGACGAGGGTGCGTCCGTCCGGACTGAACGCCACGGACCGGACGAACTTGGTGTGCCCGTGCAGGACCGACAGCGGCCACAGGGCCCGGCCGCCGGTGACCTGCCACAGCCGTGCGGTGCCGTCCCAGCTGGCGCTGGCGAGCAGGTGGCCGCCGGGGCCGAACGCCAGGGACGTGACCACGTCGTCGTGGGTCGCGAGCGACAGATCCCGCAGGTCCAGGAGCCGGTCGGAGTTGGCGAGCATGCGGCCGTCCGGGCTGAACGCGGCTTGGTAGAACCCGCCCTGAACCATGCTGATCCGCTTCGGCTTTGCCGGGGCGGCGACATCCCAGAACAGGGTGGACCCGCCCACCGAGACGAGCGTGCTGCCGTCCGGACTGAATGCCACCGACCAGACGATCGCGGGATGCCCCAGCAGGACAGCAGGTGGCTGCGTTCGCGGGCTGCTGGAGATGTCCCAGACCCGTGCGGTGCGGTCCCAGCTCCCGGTCGCCACGGTCCGGCCGTCAGGGCTGAAGGCGGCTGAGGTAACCGTGTCCGTGTGTCCGCGCAGAACCTCGAGGAGGAGCGGATTCGCGGGGTCGACGACATCCCACAGTCTGGCGGTGGTGTCGCCGGTCGTCGCCAGCGTGCGGCCGTCCGGGCTGAACGTCACCGAGGTGACCGTGCCGGTGTGGCCCGGCAAGCTGGCCAGCAGCCGCGGGTGGCGGGGATCGTTCACGTTCCACAGCCGCGCCGCGCCGTCGGTGTGGCCTGTGGCCATGACGCCGCCGGGCTGGTACGCCACCCACGTCGGCGCGGACCGCTGATCGGGCAGCGTGCTCAGCTCGGCGGGCGCACGCCGGTTCGCCACGTCCCACAGCCGCACCGATCGTTCGCTCGCCGTGGCCAGGACACGGCCGCCCTCCCCGAACGCCACCGACATCAGCCGCTCCGGCTGATTCAAGACGGCCAGCTGTACAGGGTGGTGGGCGTCCCCGATGTCCCACAGCCGGACTGTGCGGTCCCAACTCGCGGTGGCCAGGACCGTGCCCTTCGGGTCGAAGGAGATCGAGACCACGTCGGAGGTGTGGCCGGTGAGCCGGCTCGAGTACGGCGTCGCGAACGCGCTCATGAGCTGGTCGCGGACGTCGCCGGTGGCTGCCAGACGGTACGCGGCCAGGTTCAGCTGCGCGGAGAGCGCGGGGTCTTGCTGCCGCACCTCGGCCGCGTCCGCGGCGGCCTTCCGCGCAATGGCCACGTTGCGCTGCTGAATGGCCGAGTCGCGCGAGTCGACGGCCAGCCCGCCGGCGGTCGCCGCGATGACCACCAGCACGGTGAGCAGCGTGACCAGCTGCCGCAGGCGGACCGTCCGGCGCCTGACCGCCGCCATCTCGCCGGCCTGCGCTTCCTGGCTCGCTCCGAGGAAGCGCCGTTCCTTGGAGGTCAGCCGGCTGCCGTCCGCGGCGGCCAGGTCCAGCGCCGCGGCCAGGCGGGCACCCCGGTACAAGGCGTGCGGGTCGCGGTCCTGCACCTCCCAGTCGGCGGTCGCTTCCGTGAGCTGCCGGTGCAAGAGCAGCCGGTCCCGGTCCTCGGTCAGCCAGCCGCGCAGCCTCGGCCAGCACCGGATGATCGCCTCGTGGGTGATCTCGACGCACCCCTCGTCCAGCGTCACCAGCCGTTGCCGGGCAAGGGATTCGAGTACGTGGGTGGTGTCGGGGTTCGGGTCCAGCTCGTTCCTGGTGATCCGGCGCCTGGTGTCCTCGGTACCGTCGCCCAGCGCGGTCAGCCGTAGGAACAGCGATCTGGCGAGGTCTTGCTGCACCGGCGACAGCGCCCGGTAGGCGGCCTCAGCGGTGTGTGCGAGCGCGTGCTGGATGCCGCCGGCCGCCAGATACCCGTCCAGTGTCAGGCGGCTGCCGCTGCGGCGGCGCCAGGTCTCGGCCATCGCGTGCGAGACCAGTGGCAACGCACCTGGCTGCCCGGTCGCGTCCGCGACCACGGCCGCCAGCAACGGGCCGGTCACCGTGCAGTCGGCGAGCACGGCCGGCCGGGTGATGGCCTCGCGCAGCTCCTGGCTGCTCATCGGACCTACCGCGATCTGCGCTTCGCGCATCGCCTCGACCAGCCGGGGGTCCTGGACGCAGTGGCCGTAGAAATCGGCGCGCACGCCGAGTACCACCCGGGTCCGGCTGGTCGTCGCCGTGGTGGCGGCGATCAGCATGGTGATGAACGCGTCTCGTTCGTCTCGGTCCCTGCAGAGGGTGAAGACCTCCTCGAACTGGTCGGCCACGATCAGCGCGTCAACGTCCGGTGAGCGGTCGATCACGGCTTGCCGGATCCGCAGGTGCAGCGCCACCGGATCGTCCCGCAGCTCGGTCATCAGCGCGCCGGGAGTCTCTCCCGTCACCGCGGCCAGGCGGATCGCGCACTCCTCCACAGGATGCGGGCCCGGCGTGAACAGCATCACCGGCCACCCCGTTGCCCGCGCGCGGGCAACGAGCCCCGCCCGCAGCAACGAGGATTTCCCTGATCCGGACGGCCCGAAGACCGCCAGGAACCGGCGGTCACGCACCTTCGCGAGCACCTCGCCGGTCAGCCGCTCGCGCCCGAAGAAGCGGTCGGCGTCTTCCGGTTGGAACGCCGACAGCCCCGCGTACGGTGTGCTCTGCCGGCTGGTTTCCCCGGGCTCATCGCCTTGTGCGCTCGCGGCGATCTCGGCGGCGACCGCATGCCATCGGGCTTCCCATTCGCGGCGGTCACCCTGGCACGCCTCGACATACGCGAGCGTGACACCAAGGCTCGGAAACCTGTGCCCGCCCGCGGCGTCCGACAGTGTCGTGGACGAATAGTGGGCCCTTTTGGCCAGTGCCCGATAAGCCGGCCGTCCCGCCGCCTCGCGGAGTTTACGAAGGTCGGCCGCGAACCGGGTCAGTGGACCGGTGTCCAGGTCGAGCGGGCGTTCGGGGCGTGGCATGGCCTTCCTTTCTGCGCCGTTCCGCAGCCGTGATGGGTGGTGGATGTCCAGCTGTTGATGTCCGGAATCCACGTTCCGGCGCCGGACATCAACCGGCGGCTAGACATGGGCCAGCGCAACCGCGCAACGGCGATACGAAGGAGAGTCATGAGGTCTGTGCGACGACTGATGCTGCTGGCGGCGGTCACGGGACTGCTGGCAGGCGGTACCTTGACGGGCGCGCCCGCGTTCGCCGCGGCACCGCTGCTCAAGTCCAACCTGAACGGAAGGTGCGCCGACATCTTCATGTTCCATCAGGAGAACGGCGCCTCCACCGTGACGTGGGACTGCCACGGCGGCACCAACCAGCAGTGGTACTGGGACGGTGAGCAGATCCGCTCGAGCATGAACGGAAAGTGTCTGGAGATCTACGGCCCCCATCTGGGTGACCAGGGCTCGGTGAGCATGTGGGACTGCAACGGCGGTCTCCACCAGAAGTGGTACCGGAACGGCAACGAGATCCGTAACCGGGTCAACGGAAAGTGCCTCGACATCCTGGCCGGCCGGCCTGACATCGGCCAGCTCCTGGTGAGCTGGAGCTGCAACGGCGCGCAGAGCCAGAGCTGGAACTTCTGAACGCCGCCCCGGCCCGGCACACCGCGTGCCGGGCCGGGTCTCATTCCCGCTCACAGCGAGGCTGCTGAGGATGTCGGCTCGCTCCATGCGAGGAAGGTAGCGGTGGGCGCGAGGACAGAAATCCGGGTCAGGGGCGCAGTGTCATCCCAACAGGACAAGCCGCGATCATGTTCAGCAGGGTGGACAGCACCGTAGGTTGACCCGTTGTTCGATGTCCGGGCGATCTTCGTGGATCAGCCCGTCTTGTGCGGTGCTTCGCAAGGCGGGGAAAGACCGCGTGCTCGGTCTGCACACTGCGCTCCGGCGATGAGAGGGATGCAGAAGGCGGGACCGGATTCAGCCTGCCCGGCATACCGAAGGCAGGGCCCTCAGCAACCCGGTCTCGTGCAGGGGGCTCAATCGAAGCCGCCCGGCCACCCTCCGTTCGACCGAGACGAGCCGGACCACGCAGCGGGCTCCGTCGCGCACCGGGTCGGTCGCGGACAGCTCCGCGAGGAGCCGGTGGTTGACACTGTCGATCAGCGGCCGGGTCTCGGCGAGCGTCGGTCGGTGCTCGGGCGGCCGCGCGGTGCCACGGTCCCAGGCCCGGAAGAGCTCCCGCTGGACCAGCTTGCTCGCCTCGATCTGGTCCTTGAAGACCGCCGTCGCCTCCGCCGGATCCAGGCCCAGGCCGCGCGCCTCCTCGGCCATGGCGTCCAGAACCTGCTTTTCCCGGGAGGGCTCGTCGATCGGCGATTCGGTCCCGTACTTGGCCGCGGCAACCTGGTCCGCGAGCAGCACGCGCTCGGCGGCCAGCCCGACCAGCGGCGCCAGCACCGGCCCAGCCGGCGCCACCAACGCGTCGCGCGGCTGGGCCTGCGCCGGGCCGTCACCGGCGCCGAAGACGGCGGCGACGGTGACGGCGGTGACGGCGGTGACGGGACACACGGCGATACGGATGTGACGGGTCATCCGCTCAACCTAGTGCTGCGCCGCAGAAGTTCGTGGAGGTCAGCTGGCCCCTTTGAGCAGGCGGCGCAGCCGCAGCGTCATGCAATGGCCCGCCTCGCCGTCAGGGGGGACATTACGGGCGAACCGCCGATCGGGTCGGCAGCCGAACCTGCTGAAGAATCGAGGTCAACAACTCACCCACGGATCCGTCAGGCTTGCACAGTCACACGCGGCGAGGCGGGAGACTCTGGCTGGGAACGGATTCCCGCGCCCCCGCGTGGGGTTCCATGGGCAGCGAAGAATTCCTCGGCCGTGAGGCCGAAAATGAGGTTGTCGTGGTAGCGGCCGCCGAAGTAATCGTGTCGCCGCAGACGGCCCTCCAGGGTCGCTCCGAAGGCGAGCATGCCTGCTTGTGAGACCTTGTTGAAGTCGTGCACGTAGGCTTGGGCCTTCTGGTAGCGGCGCTCACCGAACATGTAGCCGAGTACCAGAAGTCCGGCCTCCCAGGCGTACCCCTTGCGCTGGTGTTCCGGGGCGACCGCCATCCCCAGATAGAAGCGGCCTGCCACGGGGTCAGCTTGAGTCGTATTGACGCAGCCCACCATGCCCCTGTGCTGCCGATCGGTGATCGCGAGGAAGAAGTTGTCGTCCAGGGGGCCCTTCGCTGCTTCCTGCTTCAGCCATTCCCGGCAGTTGTCAGGCGAGCGCGGTGCGGTGACTCGCTCCCAGGCGCGCTGGTAGGACGATGAGGACTCAAGCGCAAGGACGACTTCCCAGTCGCTTGGCTCCACGCGACGCAGAACGGTGTTCTCTGCCGCCCAGACAGGACGGGACAGGTCCATAGGCCCTGTGCCGTCCACATGTTCCAGTGCTGCCTGACCTGTTCGTACTTGGTCGGTCACGCGTCCATCCGTGTATCTGTGTGGTGGAAGTGGAAATTGAGCGCCGAGAGGAGATCGGCGAATCGATCAAGACCAGTGGGGCCCTGGCCATGCTGGCAGAGCCCCACACGTCGCGAACGTCGTGAATCAGCCGAACTCGCCCGCCCGCACCCCCTCGCGGAAGGCAGCCCACTCCTCGGGGGTGAACCGCAGGTCACCAAGACCGGGATTCTTCGAGTCCCGCAGCGCCACAGCGCCGCCGCCGATCTCAGCGACCTCGACGCAGATTTGTAGGCTGTAGCTGCTCTTGCCCCACTGCGCTCCGCTGATGTCTCGTGCGTAGAGTTCGTTCTTCTCCATACTCAGCTCCTTCGGTGTGCCTCCGCAGTGAGCTTCCCTGCCCGTGGCCACAAAACCCCCCATATCGCCCGCATGGAGTAAGAATTAAGCGTCCTACTGCTGTGCCCCAGAAGTTCGTGGAGGGACGTCAGGTCGCAGAGCTGTCGGGGTAAAGACTGCAGGCGCAGTGCAGTATTCCTTGAGGCTGCTGGAGGGAAGCCCACCGGGCAGCACGTCGTCCTCGCACACCCCCATCCTGTCGCCCGGTCGGCGGCCCTTGGCCATGATCACTGTTCATGACCAAGGGGGCGGGGCGGAGCACAGCAGTGGCGGTGAGGCTGAACGAAGCGACCGGGGCAGTGCTGCAACAGCTCGCCTCGTCGGCGAAGGCGCGATCGGTCGTCAGGCGTCGTTGCGCTTGAGCGCGAAGTAGCCGCCCGCCAGGGAGGCCGCGGCCCACAGCGCCATGATGCCGAGCCCTGCCCACGGGCCGTACGGCGGCCCGTCCGCCTGCTGCACCACCTGCATGACGCTCGTGCCCGCCTGGTCGGGAAAGAAGAAGCCGACCTTCCTGGTCGCGGGCACGAAGTTGAAGATCGGCGCGATCATGAAGAAGTAGGCCATCAGGACGCTGAGGGAGAGCACCGCCTTGCGCAGCATCGTGGCGACGCCGACCGCGAACAGCAGCATGAGCGTCAGGTACACCCCGGCGCCGGTGACCGCCCGCAGCACACCGGGGTCGCCGAGGGAGGCACCGTGGTCACCGAGGAGCGCCTGGCCGACAAAGAACGTCGCGACGCTGGTGGCCATGCCCACGGCCAGGCCCGGTACGGCGGCGGCCGCGGCCTTGGCGCAGTACAGCAGGCCGCGCTGTGGCACGGCGGCGAGCGTGGTGCGGATCATCCCCGTGCCGTACTCGCTGCTGACCACCAGGACGCCGAAGGTGATCATCGCGAGCTGACCGAGGCCCATGCCGATGAAGCTGGTCATCACCGGGTCGAAGGCGGCCTGCTCCGCGGCGCCGAGGGTGTCGAACTCGCCGCCCAGGATGACGCTCAGGAGCGCACCGAGGCCGATGGTCGAGAAGAACGCGGCCGTCAGCGTCCACATCGATGAGCTGATGGTCCGGATCTTCGTCCACTCCGCCCAGAGGACGGCCGTGGTTGCGGCCATGGTCATGACTCCTTTCCGGTGCGGGAGCGGATCAGGGCCGGCGCCCGTTCCGGGGACGAGGTCCCGGAGGGGGCAGGGCCGGCGTCCACGGCGCCGCCGGCCTGGTACTCGAGCGAACCCGCGGTGAGCCGCATGAACGCCTCCTCCAGCGAGGCACGCTGCGAGCCGATCTCGAGCAGCGCGATCCGGTGGGCGGCGGCGAGTTCGCCGAGCGTCTCGGCGTCGCCGTCATGGATCTCGAAGGCCCCGTCCCCGGTGAGGACCGGCGCGATCCCCTCGCCGGCGAGGACGTCGAGCAGCCGCTCCGGCTGGGTGGTGCGCAGCCGTACGACGGAACGGGAGTTGTTCTCGATGAAGTCCGCCGTGGACGTGTCGGCCAGCAGCCGACCGCGACCGATGACGATCAGATGGTCGGCCGTCAACGCCATCTCGCTCATGAGGTGGCTGGAGACGAAGACCGTACGGCCCTGGGCCGCCAGTTGCTTCATCAGATTGCGGATCCAGAGAATGCCCTCGGGGTCGAGTCCGTTGACGGGCTCGTCGAGCACGAGCGTCTCGGGGTCACCGAGAAGCGCGGCGGCGATACCGAGCCGCTGACCCATACCGAGCGAGAAGGCACCCGCGCGCTGGTGCGCCACGGCGGCGAGGCCGACTGCCTCCAGGATCTCTCCGACCCTGCGGTCCGGGATCCTGTTGGACCGCGCCAGCCACAGCAGGTGGTGGTAGGCGGTGCGGGCGGGGTGCAGGGCCTTCGCGTCCAGCAGCGCGCCGACCTGCTTCATCGGCTCGCGCAAATCGCTGTAGCGCTTCCCGCCGATGGTGACGCTGCCACCGGTCGGCCGGTCCAGGTCCAGCATCATGCGCATGGTCGTCGTCTTGCCCGCACCGTTCGGGCCCAGGAAGCCGGTCACCGTGCCGGGGCGCACGGTGAACGTCAGGTGGTCGACTGCGGTTTTGTCCCCGTACCGCTTGGTAAGCCCACGTAACTGGATCACACGACGCAATATAGGTCGCACGCATGCCGTGAATGCTCTGTAAATACTGGTTTGTCCAGTGATGCTTGCCGGATGACAGGAGCAGGATGAGGGGGTTCCCTCACGGGCCTTTTCCTCAGTAGGGGGCCCACAAGGGTTTGTGACGGCACGTGTCCCGTTTCCTCCTTCGACAACGACGGCATCCAGGTATTCGCCGGTCAGATGTGAAGGTGCAGGAAGACCAGGAGAGCGTCGTCCGGCACACCGTCCAGATAGCGCTGTACGTCTTGCTGTGATCCGGATGCGATCTCCGGTGCGTGCGGGCACACGGCACGGCCGCCGCAGGCCCTGTGGATCCCGTCGTCGCCGTCCCCGTACCACCAGCCTTCCAGGGTGAGCACATTGGGGAAGTTCACGCCGTCGTACCGCGAGTGGCCGCGGGTGAAGTCCTCGCGGGAGAGACCACCGACGCTCATGAGGGGATCCCAGATGCCCAGGAAACCGGGGTCATAACGGTGGGTGCGGGCTGCGCTCTTGAGCTCGTCCAGCGCTGACAGGTAGGCACCGACGAGGGGTTGTGCCTGGTAGCGCTCGCAAGCCGGGGTCCAGGGATCCGGCTTCCCCTCCACGTAGAACTGGGCGAAGGGCGGTACTCCCATCTCCGCCTTGCTGCGTTCCAGGAACAGCTCGTACGGCTGGGGAGCGGGATGGCGGCCGGACAGGTCCGCCCACAGGTCCCAAGCTCGGCCGGCCAGGGCGACGGACTCGGCGTAGCTCGCACTGAGGTCGAGCAGACCGCGGGGGCCGCCCGCGCACATGCCGGGCAAACTGGGCTCGCTCGTGCCGTCGTACCGCGGCCGGTCGTGCAGAAGGCGTGGATCCGACTCGAAGCCGGCCTGGACAGCGAAGCCGGCACCGGACGCTCCGCCGCAGATCCGGTAGTAGTCCCAGATGTCGAACTCCGCGCCGAGTCCCTTCTCCCGTTCGAACGGGCCCATCGCCTCCGCGACCGCCTCGTCCACCCGTCCCGCTGCCGAACCCGGCAGGCACACCACTATCCTCATTCCGGCCATGACCTGATCATGCCCAAGAGGCGCCAAACGCTCCATCCGGTATTCCCGCACGCCCGAGATCGTTCACCCGCGTCAGTCCGCGTGCACCCGGTTGGGTGTCCGGCCTCCAAGCGGGCATCCCCACCACCTCGTGGAACCTCGCCGGCACCACCACCTTCAGCGCCGGCGCCGTGGTCCTCGACCTCCGTCCCGCCGGGCCGGGGGCTCACGAGTAGCGGAACCGACAGAAATGGCGGCCCTGCGGCGTGAGAAGCCGTGTGGCGTGTCGTTCACGTCAAGACGACGCATCCCTGTCGCTCCAGCTCGGTCAGTAGCGGCAGGGAGGGGTCGATCTCGTTCCATCGCAGATCCAGCTTCTCCAGTGATGGCATCAGGGCGAGCCAGTCCGGCAGCCGGCTGAGGCGGTTGCTCCGCAGGTCGATCTGGCGTAGTCGCGGGAGGCCGGCCAGCGACTGCGGCAGCTCGGCCACGGAGTTCTCGCGCAGGTCCAGGTGTCGCAGTTCGTGCAGTGCGGCGGTCGACGGCGGCAGGTGCTCGATCGCATTCCCCCGGAGCCAGAGCTCACGCAGGTTGCGGAGTTGGCCGATGGAGTCCGGCAGCGTGGTGAGGCGGTTGTGCTGTGCCCTGAACTCGATGAGGCCGGCCATCCTGCCGATGGCCTCCGGCAGGGAGGTGAGGGAGTTCTCACCGATGTTGAGGTAGCGCAGCCGCGTCAGGTTCCCCAGAGAATCCGGAAGCCGTGACAGCTGGTTGTCGTGCAAGTAGAGGCAGTCCCTGAGCCCGGTCAGCTCGCCCAGCTCGTCGGGCACCGAGGTGAGCGCGTTGTGGCCAAGGTCCAGGGTGTTCAGCAGGTGCAGCTTCCCGATCCCCGGTGGGAGGGCCGTGAGTCCGTTGTCCGCGAGGATCAGCACGCGGAGCTCGGTCTGCTGCCAGACCGACTCGGGCACCTCACCGAGCTCTTGACGCCACAGGTTCAGTGCGTGCTTCACGGGCTTCTCCCCTCGTCAGCGGTTTGGTCCCAGATTCTCATCCGGGACTTCGCGGCAGGCAGAAAGCTGATGGAGCAGCCGTCAGGAGCGCGGCGCGGCGGGTGCCAACCTGTCCGAACGCACCGACTGTCGTGACCGCGTCGTATGTGACTGAGCTCCAGTTGGCACCGCTCGCCAGATGTGGCGCTCAGTTCGGCGGGTGCCACGAACATGGGCCACGTGCCCATCGCTGCTGACGGATGCTGACGGCTAGGGCAGGCCCACCAGCCCCCAACCGCGGCTCGCAGCCGCCGTGGTCACCTCGCCCCATTCACGCAAAAGCGTCGTGAAGGCCTCGAAGGTGTCCGGGCGGCCTGCCCAGCCCTCGCACTCGGCGGCGAACGGTTCGCGCAGCTCCTCGAGTCGGGACTCCACCCGCGCCCAGGCGCGGGCCTTGCCGGGTACTGCCTCCGGCGGGCACACGAGAAGGACACCCGGGCGCCAGCGGTCGGTGGCCGGCGGGAAGAACCCTACGCCGCCAGTCAGCGCAGGATCGTCGGCCGGATCCGCATCCCAGATCAGACCGACAAGAAAAGTGTCCATCGCCTGGCGCACGAAAGCATCGACGAGGAGCCGTACGTCGGCCCATGCCTCCCCCGCGCGGGCGTGCGGGCTATAGGCGCCGGTGGTGGTGAAGAAGCTGTACTCGGCGCACCATGCAGACCCACGATCCGGGGGCCACAGCCAGCCGTCGCCCCGCCCACCCCCTGGTACTCGTCCTCCAGCTCCGGCAACCAGGCTGCGTCGTCCAGTGCTCGGACCCGGTTCTCGACGGGGACGGCACTCAAATACTTCCAGTCCGCCATGAACAGCGTGAGACCCAGACCCATGGCGGCAGCATAGGCAGGCCCCGCGCAACAAGCCCACACAGACCGCCCCTGCGGGGTCGGGCGTCTGACAAATAATCGTCCAGCCTACGGACGCGCCGCCGCTATCCTCCCGGACGTGATCGACAGAGAGAACGGTGAGGATGACCGAGGACGTTCCGACAACAGCCCGAGTGCAGGACGTACTGAACCGAGCCACGCGCGTGGTGATCGTCGAGGCATCGCCCGACAAGGTCGACTCCACCGACCTGACGCGGCTCGTGGTGACCGGTGACGACATCGCCGACCTGGCCCGGCACTTGGCCATCGTGGACGGTGGGACCGGTGATCGCTGCCGGTGCAACGGCTGGCCGACAATCATGGTTCACGGACCGGACGGTGAACTGACGGCCTGTTGGACGCTGCACCACCAGACCGGGCTGCGAGGGATCGGTAACTGTGACGCCGACTTGCGCGATGGCCCGGCCCTTACCGAATGGCTGGCACAGCGAGGCCTGACCCGATCGCAAGATGTCCAGGAGATGCTGGCCGAGGAAGAGGCCGAGGCCGAGCAGCGTCGGATGCGCTGGATCCAGGCCGCACCGGCCGGGCTGGCCGACGTAGCCGCGGATGTGTCCCAGCCACCGGGCCGTGACTACGAAGCCTGGTCACGGCAGCTGGACGACGCCCGGGACCGGCTCGCCGCTCGCATCCGGCAGCACTACCCCGATGCGATCGAGCGGATCCGCGCTCTGCTGGCATGGGCGGGAATCTGCTCCAGGGAGTCCACCGGTGGCTGGAAGTGGTACGACATGGCCGTAATGCGCCAACTCCACGATGAATCTCCCGACCTCGTCCTCGCCGCGCTCGCTGCTCACCCCCGAGCCCGGCCCAACTCGACGGGGCGTCCGAACTGTTCTGCACTGTCGAATGGACCAAGGCACACGACCGGCATCTGCCCGAGCCGCAGAGGTCGATGCTGATCGGACATATCCAGGCAGACGGCACCGACACCATGCGACGCCGGCTGAGTTGGGGCTACTACGGCGCGGAGCGAACTGCCTGACAGCACCGGCATGCCTCTGTAGGGACAGGGCGATTGATCATGTGACTGGCAGGAGCGACGGGTGGATGTCGTGCTGCGATGCGCAGGGCCCGATCTGACAGAACCTCGTCATTGCGGACATGGAAGCGCAGCGAAAGGATGAGGGCATGCTTCCACCGCACAGAGTCGTCATCACGGCCTTCCCCGGCGTCGAGCTGCTGGACGTCACGGGGCCTGCCGAGGTCTTCTCGGTCGCCACGCGCGTCGGAGGCAGTAGCCGTCCCGGTTACACGGTCCGGATCGCGACGGCCGACGGCGGGCCGGTGACCACCTCCAGTGGTCTCCGGCTGATCGCCGACCTCACACTGGACGAGGCCCTCGACCAGATGGACACCCTCCTCGTTTCGGGTGCCGTCGCAGTCAGGGACGACGGTGTGGAGCCGATACTCGACGACGAGCTGACCACCTGGCTGCGTGACGCCGGGCCCCAGACCACACGGGTCGGCTCGATCTGTGCGGGCGCTCACCTGCTGGCCGCCGCGGGTCTGTTGGACGGGCTGACCGCCACGACCCACTGGCTCACGGCCCCGCAACTGGCCGCAGCCCACCCGCGCGTCACTGTCGACCCGGACCCGATCTTCATCCGCGCCGGCCGCGTGTGGACCTGCGCCGGCATCACCGCGGGGATGGACATGGCACTCGCGATGGTCACCGAGGACCACGGCCCCGATCTCGCCCTGGCCACGGCCCGGATGATGGTCATGTACGTCAAACGCCCCGGCGGCCAGAGCCAGTTCAGCGTCCCGCTCGCAGCACCCGCCGCGGCCGGTGACCGCATCGACGACCTGCGCCTGTGGATCGGCGAGCACCTGGCGGGCGACCTCTCCGCGGAAGCCCTCGCCGCACGCCTCCACTTGAGCGTGCGGCACTTCAACCGGCTGTTCCGCCGACGTACGCAGACCACCCCGGCCGCATACGTCGAGGCCGCCCGGCTCGAGGCCGCTCGCCGACTGCTCCAGGAGAGCGACCGCCCTCTGACGGAGGTCGCCGCGGCCAGCGGCCTCGGCTCGGTGGAAAGCCTGCACCGCTCCTTCCGCCGTCGCCTGGGGACCACCCCCGCCGAATACCGCCGCCGCTTCCGCTGACCCCCTGCCGATCCCGGCCTTCCACCGCACCGGCGCAGCGCCGCCGGGGCGGAGCATCGGCGTGCCCGTACGACGGGCATGCCGCGACCACGAACCGCGAGGAGAACACCGTGTCCCAAACCAAGGTCATCCCCATCCCGGTGATGGGCCGCCACAGCATCAACGCCTACCTCCTGCTGGGCCGGCGTCCCGTCATCGTCGACGCGGGAACACCCGGCAGCGGGAGGAAGATCTACGAACAGGTCGCCGCGCACGGTGTGGACCCCACCGACATCTCGCTGATCGTCATCACCCACGGCCACATCGACCACTTCGGCTCCGCCGCCGAACTGCACCGCCTGACCGGGGCACCGGTGGCCGGCCACATAGCGGACCTCGGCCCGTTCCGTACCGGCCGGGTCCGCGAACCGTACCTGCCCACCGGCCCCATGGGCCGCCTCATGGCCAGGAACAAGAACCTCCACGTCCAGGCCGAACCGCTGGAACCCGACGTACTCGTACGAGGTGAGACACACCTGAAGGACTTCGGGATCGCGGCGCGCATCATGCCCACCCCCGGACACACGGCAGGATCCATTTCCGTCCTCACCGACCAGGGAGATCTCGTCGCAGGCGATCTGGTGGCCAACTCCTTCATGGGCCTCATCCCTGGCAGGCCGGCCAACCCTCCGTTCCACGACGACCCCCTGGCCAACCTCGCCAGCCTGCACAAGATGCTCGCCCTCAACCCCACCCGGCTCCACGTCGGTCACGGCTCGCCGCTGGAACCCGACCGGGTCCGCAGCTGGGCCGCCCGGGAGCGCCGCCGACTGTCCCGCCGCGAAGCGGCCGGACGCCTCGCCGTCCGCACCGATGGCGTCGGAGCCTGACCCCGACTCACGGCTGCGACGGCGCAACTTAAATGGAGCCGGGGCCGCCAGGCTCGGATTGAGGGTGTGTCAGGAGGCGTCGAGCCACGGGCGGCGGCCCGGGCCCGTCGGGTGGGTGCCCGTGACCGCCATGACCACCGAGTAGAGGCTGGTCTCGGCGGTGATGAAGAGGCGGTTGCGCTTGGCCCCGCCCCAGGAGATGTTGGACACCGTCTCCGGGACGTTCAGCCGGCCGATCAGGGTGCCGTCGGGGTCGTAGCAGTGCACACCGTCGGCCATCGCCGCGACCCACAGCCGGCCGCCGTCGTCGAAGCGCAGGTTGTCGAACCGGGCTACGCCCTCCGCATCGGCCTTGGCGAAGACCTCGCCGTCAGAGAGGCTGTCGCCGTCGGGGTGGACGTCGAAGACGCGGATGGCGCCGCCCCGGGTATCGGAGACGAACAACTGCCTCTCGTCGGGGGAGAAGACGAGCCCGTTGGGGGCGGCGAAGCAGTCGGCGACCAGGCGGACCTCGCCCGTGTCCGGGTCGATCCGGTAGACGTTGTTGGAGCCGATCTCGCTCTCCGCGCGGTAGCCCTCGTAGTCGCTGGTGATGCCGAAGTCCGGGTCGGAGAACCAGATCGAGCCGTCCGACTTCACGGTCGCGTCGTTGGGGCTGTTGAGCCGCTTGCCCTGCCAGCGGTCGGCGAGCACGGTGAGGGTGCCGTCGTGCTCGGTGCGGGTCACCCGGCGGTTGCCCTGCTCGCAGGTGATCAACCGGCCCTGGCGGTCCAGGGTGTTGCCGTTGGTGTGCCCGGCGGGCGAGCGGAAGACACTCACGGTTTCGGTGGTCTCGTCCCACCGCAGCATGCGGTCGTTGGGGATGTCGCTCCAGATGAGCTGGCGCCAGGCCGGGAGGTAGATGGGGCCCTCGGCCCAGCGGCAGCCGGTGTACAGGACCTCCAGCGCGTCGTCGCCGTTCATGCACCGGCCGGTACGGAAGCGGTCGTCGAGGCAGGTGTACAGCTCGGGGCGCTCGGTGGCCATGTGCGTGGTCCTTCCTTGGAGGGGAGCCGAAGTTTGTTCGGCATGAAGTGATTATCTCAGTACGGGATATGGCTCTCTCAAGAGTTTACCGAATTGAGTGCCGTAGATCACGAAGGATGGACGGTGGGCCGAACGGCCCGCCTCCAGGAGCCGCCGCCGAAGACGGTGTCGAGGATGCCGGGGTGAGGCAATGCGATCGTCCGGGGCCGGCGGATCACGGGCCTGTCGCCGGATGTGATGGTCGTACGCGAGGCATTGCCGTTGATCGACGCCGAGGCGGGTGGTGACGGTGCCGCCGCACGCGCTCCAGCCGTTCCTGATTGCGCGGGGCAGCATTGATGCCGAGTTCGGCCCGCCGCTCCAGCCGGTACGCGACCACCTCACCGAGAGGGGTGTCCGCAGACTTCCGCCACCGACCAGTCCCCCGGCGGGCGAACCGCACCTCCGAGTCGTCCACCGACCCGCCGAACGCCCTGAGCCGCTCCAACGCCAGCTGTTCGGCTGGTGGCGAGGGCTCCGGCGCCGCCAGGCGGCGGGGTCGCGCCGCAGCGACGTACACCTGTTGCCGGATTCGCGTGCCCTGGGTTGCGACCACCCGGGATTGGCGGGGTTCAGCCGGCAAGGCGTTCCACCAGCAGGAAGCCGCCGATGACGATCATCATGGCACCGGAAGCCCGGGTGACCGTCCGGGCCGCCGAGGGCCGGGTCTTCAGCACGGTGCGGGCCAGGACGCCGGCGGCGAGGTAGACCAGGGCACAGGCCGCCATGTGGAGCGTGCCGAGCAGCCCGGTCTGGGCCGCGACAGGCCAGCCGTCGGCCGTGTCGATGAACTGGGGGAACAGGGAGAAGTGCAGGAGGAGTGCCTTGGGGTTCAGGCCGCTGATCCCGGCGCCCTTGAGCATGATCTGCCCGCGCGAGGACGCCATGGGTTCGGTGGACGCGCCCAGCGCCGCGGGCCGTCGCAGGACTCCCCAGCCCAGCCACATCAGGTATCCGGCCCCGGCGACGGTCAGCACGGCCGGCGAGCCGGCCACGATCACCACCAGGCCCGCGACGGCGAGCAGCGTGTATCCCGCGTACCCGGCTATCAGCCGGGCGACCGCGAGGACGACCGACCGGTCCCGCAGGCCCGCCGAGATCGCGTAGGCCCAGTCGGCTCCCGGGGTGAACACCAGCAGAAGATCACCCGCTCTCCACCTACGGGCTCGCCCGGGCGGGAGCGGGATCGTCCCTCCGAGGCCGGTCTCAGAGGGACGTAGGCCCTCAGACCCCGGCCGTGCAAAACACGCAGGCCTCCCAGAACGGCAGCGCGTCCAGCACCCGGTGACGTACGCACGAGGCCATCGCGGCCTCCCGCGGCCCGGGCAGGACGCCCGAGCCGGCCCTCGCGGTCGCAGCCTCGAACTCCTCCACCATCGCCCGGTACGTGCGCAGGTACCCCTCGGCCCGGGGCGCCTCGTACGTCAGTTCCTCCCACCGGTGGCGGGACAACGCCAGATCGAGGACGCGCAGCAGGAAGCCCTTGGCCGCGGCCCGCTCTTGCGGGGTGTCCCCCCAGTCGAGCTCCGCCAGGCCGAAGCCGACCACCCCACGCCCCATCACATTCTGGTCCTGGAGCGTCAGCAGGGCGGCGAAGCGGAAGTCCCACGGCTCGCGGGCCAGCGTGGACACGGCGAGCATCAGCACGTCCACGAACACCGCCGTGCCGCCGTTGGTCATCTCCAGGTACCGGCCGTCACCGCCGTCAAACACGTTCATGTCTCGAGAGTCAGGTACGTCCTGGGCCGTGACAAGGACCTCGGTCACAGCGGCTCTGTCGACGACTTCCGAGAACGTCTGTTGCTCAGCGGTGGGATCGCCTGGTTCCACGTGAGAGTCATGGCGCTGAGTATTGGCTCTGGCCCAACTTCTGCGGCCCTGGCCCGACGTGGCAATTCAGTGCGCTGCACCAAGTCCAGGTCGGTTGCGGTGCCGGCGGGATTCGAACCCGCGGACAGATGGGGGCAGGCCCGCCCCGTCTCCGTCAGTCGACGTGAGAGGGACCTCGCCCACGTCGATCGCAATGGACCGCTCTGCCACGGCACCGCAACCTGCGGGAATGCGCGCAGTCCCACTTCGACTCAGGGTAGAGACATCCTTCTCTGCGGACGAGTCCTTATAGCTGGCACTGCATGTCCGAGTAAGGTCGACACACATGACAGCAGAGTCACCGGCGCACACTGTGCAACGCTTGTTCCCGCTGCTCGCCGAAGGGAAGAGCGCGGAGGCGGCGGCCCTGTTCGCCGAATCGGTGTCGTTCTCGATCCCGCACCCGCCGGGCATTCCGTGGGTACCGGAGGTCGACTCGGCGGAGGGCATGCGGACGTTCTTTGAACTGCTGCAGACCCATGTGCAAGCCAAGGAGTTCGACCTTCGCCAGGTCATCGCCGAGGGCGACGATGTGGTGCTCATCGGGCGCATGATCTCCGGGGTCAAGAAGACGGGCCGGGACATCGACACCGCGTTCGCCCTGCACACCACGGTCCGGGACGGGCGGATCACCCGCTACCACCTCTACGAGGACACCTACGCCGTTGCCGAGGCATACTTCGGCGACTGATCGTCAGCCGCCCCCAGTGGCACCCGTACCCGACCGGTCAGCGGCTCATGGGGTCTGCCTGTCTTTGGTGGACGCGGCGGCCAGGCCGTGCGCTGTGTTGTCGTCGGAGTCGATCCCGTGGACCTCGGCACCTTCAAAAGTGGCGGCTTCGGCGCTGCGGGGGAACATGGCCTGCTCGTACTCGGTGAGCGCGGCCTCCATGTCGTCGGGGTGGGCGGCGAGGGCCTGGGCGAGTTCGGCGCCGTCGAGCATGGCGAGGTTGGCGCCTTCGCCGTTCGGGGGCGTGAGGTGGGCGGCGTCGCCGAGCAGGGTCACCCCCGGCACCCGGTCCCAGCGGTGCCCGGTCGGCAGAGCGTATTGGGGGCGCAGGACCGGCGCGGTGTCGCCATCGGTGATCAGGGCGGTGAGTTCCGGTGCCCAGCCGTCGAATTCCAGTGCGATCCGCGCGGTGGCCGCGGCGGCATCGGTGAAGTCTATGGCGGCGAACCAGTCCTGCGGCCTGGCCAGCGCCACGTAGGTGTGCAGGGTGTCGCCGCTCTCCCGGTGAGCGAAGATCTCCCTGCCCGGCGCGGGCGCGATCAGCATCCCGCCGCCGACCGCTTTCGCGGCGGCCGGGTGCCGGGTGTCGGCGTCGAACAGGTAGGTCTCGACGAACGACGTGCCGGTGTACTCGGGTGTGGCGGTGGAGAGCAGCGGCCGGACCCGTGACCACGCGCCGTCCGCGCCGACCAGCAGGTTGGTGACGACGGTGCCGCCGTCGTCGAACGTCACCTCGTGGCGGCCCCCGCCGAGGGCGCGGGTGCTGCTGACCTTGTGCCCCCACCGGACGGTGCCCGCCGGGAGTGAGTCGAGGAGGATCTGGCGCAGCTCGCCCCGCTGTACTTCGGGGCGTCCGCCCGTACCGTCGTCGGCTTTGTCGAGCAGGACGGTCCCGTCCCGGTCGAGGACCCGCATCGCCTGGCGGCCCTCCAGGACGATGGCGTGGAACTCGTCCATCAGGCCGGCCGCCTTGAGGGCGAGCTGCCCGTTGTAGTCGTGGATGTCGAGCATCCCGCCCTGCGTGCGCGCCGCCGGGGAGGACTCCGCCTCGTAGACCGTGACCGGGATTGCGTGGACGTGCAGGACGCGGGCCAGCGTGAGTCCGCCGAGTCCTGCGCCGATGATCGTGACGGGGGTGACGGGAGTGACGGGGGTGTGCATGGTGGCTCCTTCGGGATCGGGGCCGCCCGGTGAGCTCCGGCCGGCCGTCCCTGGAAAGGTGCCAAACCCCGCCGATGAACCGCCGACATCGGACCAACAGCCCCGACAGACGACCGACACCGCAGCTCCGCCGCCCAATCCTCAGTCAGAAGGAGCGTCAGCGCACGATCTGACGCGGAGCCCAGACGTCCACGGACCTCCACCTTTTCGCGAACGCATCAGTCGCAGTCGCAGTCGCAGTCGCTGACGGAATGTGCGCCAGACCCGTCGTCATCCGGCGCCGCCTCGCCAAATGTTGTCGAAGGCCGCGTCCTCGATGGATCGGCGTTGCCGTACGGCCGCCAGTTCCACCAATGTGTCGTTGACGGCGGCCAGCACTGTCGCGACGGTGTCGTCGGCCACGTCCGGGGAGTCTCCGGTCCGCTTGCCGCGGACCCCTACGGCCTCCGCAAGGGTGACGAGGACGGGTTCATCCGATGCCCAGCGGTCCGCAGCCTGGCGGCGGGCGGGCGAATCGACCAGCACCAGCTGACCGGACCGGAAGGAGATCCCGCGGCGAGGTTGCCGGATGAGCTGCCCTTCCGCCTCAAGCGCGGCCTGGTAGGCCGCGGAGAGGCCGCGGCCTCTGCGCCACAGCCAGTCAGCGACCGACTCGTAGGGCGCCTCTCGAACGAGCGACGCGGCTGCTTCATCCAACAGGTGATCAGCCAGTGCCGGCTGATCACCTGGCACGATGTGATCCCCGTCCAGCCTGATGACCTGGGCGCCAAGGAGGTCGATCACTTCGGCCCCGGCGAGCGCAAGCGACAGGTCGCCCTGTTCGACGGGGTGACTGGACTCCATGTCCATGGCGACGATCAACAAGTCCCGCGGTGTGGTCATCAAGGGCTCCTCTGAATCGTGCAGGAAGATCGCTGGCCAATCATCCATCGACTTGGCCAACTATCTCCTGTGCCACCGAAGGTTGAGCGCGTGCCAACGAATCCCGGGCGGTTTACGGAGGCTCCCGGACAGCACCCCGGCGGAGTTCGGCCGTTTCCTGCAGCTGCCGCACCAGGGAGCGTCGCCGCGATCACTCTTGAGAACGCGAGATCACTTTGATGGCACAGCCTGAGTGGTGTCCGCACGGAGGAACGGACGGAGGGCACCGAGAAGGGCGCCGACACAGGTGTCGCGCAGCTCCGTCCGCGTACATGTCTCCACGGTGAGCCAGTCCAGGCAGAGCACCCTGACGAACACCAGCCAGCTCCTCAGGACCGCTGCCACGGCTGCCCGGACGGACTCGTCCGCGAGCGGGAGGACCTCGAGGAGCCGGGCCCGCAGGACGTCCAGCTCGCCGTCGATGATCGTCTGGACCACTGGGTCGCCCGCGAGCACACGGTTCGCCGCGAGGACGGTGTTGCGGTGGGCGATGAAGTAGTCGAGGTGCACGTCGAGTCCGTCGGCGAGCTGGCCGAGCAGGTCACCGGGCCGGTCGAGAGGGACCTGTTCGAGCAGCCGGTCGGATGCCTGGCTGTAGACGGCCGCGAAGAGCTCCTGCTTGCCGGCGAAGTGGCGGTACAGCAGGGCGCGGGAAACTCCGGCCTGCTCGGCGACGTCCTCCATGAGCACCTCGTCGTAGGGGTACCGGGCGAAGAGCCGCGCGCCGACGGCGAGTAGCTGGGCTCGGCGTTCGTCGGGGCTGAGTCGTCGGCGAGGAGGCACGCGCCCGATCCTACTTGACACACGTCTACTAGTGGGCGCTACTAGTAGACATACGTCTACTTACCAGGGGTGGGAGGTCGGAACATGGCCAGGACTCTCAAGTGGCTCGTACTGGCGATGGGCGCCGCATGTGTGGCGATCGGGCTCGCACACGTGGCGCTCGGAAACGCGGCGATACCGGGAGCGGGCTCGGCCGGCGCCACGGTCGACAGCCTCGGCCGGTTCCTGGGCGCGACGTTCGCGGGCTACGGACTCGCCTGGATCTGGGCGGCCCGCCAGTCTCCGATTCCGGCGAGCGCTGTCCGGTGGCTGGCCGCAGTGTTCCTGCTCGGCGCGGCCGGGCGGCTGCTCTCGCTCGCAGTGCACGGGTGGCCCAACGGCTTCCAGGTGGCGCTGACTCTTGTCGAACTGGTCATGCCGCCGTTGTACTTCTGGCTCGCGGACGCCGACGAGAAGGCGCACCGGGCGGCCCGGACCCCGGTCCCGGCCTAAGGGGATAACGGCTCGTGGGCGACATCAGCCCTTTTGTTCTGGCTTCACGCGGTACGGCCTCCGCATGATGGGGCGGGTCCGGGTTCCTCCGGCCTCGCCCCCTCCACTGGAAGGCAGCGCCTTGAGACGTACCCATCGCCGCGCCGGGATCCTGCTCGCCGCGCTGTCGCTGTGCACCCTGCCGCTGGTCCACTCCGCCTCGCGCGCCGAGGCGGCCGGGCCCCCGCGCTGCTCTCCCGGCGCGCTCCCCGTCCACCCGGGCCGACCGGGCGAGGACCCACAGGGGCAACTCGTCGCGCTCCGGCCGGACGCCGGCCCCAGGAGCGGCGGCATCCAGGTCACCCTGAACGGCAGCGGCCTGACCCCCTACACCCGGGTGCTCTTCGGCTCCCTGGGACCCGACGGCTGCTTCACGGGAGGGGAGGCCGCCGACGTGGCGGTCCTCAGCGACACCGCCCTGATCGCCATCACCCCCCAGTGGCCCGCGGCCGAGACCGTCTCGGTGTTCGCGGCGACACCCTGCGGGCAGCTCACGAACCCACTTACCTTCACCTACTTGGACTGAGCCCCGAGGGCCCGGGCGCCCACGGCAGCGGATCGCCGGCCTGCGCAAGCGGCGGACGGCAGGCTTACGGGTGGGGATCTTCAGCAAGCGCCGTGGGATCGGCGTAGGCCGGGGCCGCCGGCCGTCGGTGGCGACCCCGCCTTCTGGTCGGCTATCGGACCAGCGTGAAGGTGCCGGCAGCGATGGCCCCGCCGACAGCAGCGCCCGCAAGAACCTGGGCAAGGCTGTGGTCCTTCAGCTCGACCCGGGACCAGCCGACGACGGCGACCAGGGGGTAGGCGAGCAGCAGCCAAGGCCCATGGGTCACCGCGAGCATGGCGACGCTTCCGGACGATACGGCTGCGTGCACGCTGATTTTCCAGGCAGGGGTCACCGCGAGGAGGGCCGCCAGGGTGACCAGCATGGCGGTGATCAGCGCAATCATCGTCCGAGGGGCGCCGAGGGCCCACAGCAGAAGGATGCCGGTGGCGACCGAGACGACGATGAAGCTCATCACGGTGATGCGCTGCTGCCTGTGGCCGACGTGCCGGTCAGCCCAGCGACCGCGGCGGATGCCGTACTTGATGAAGGCCAGGGGAATGACCGCAGCGAACAGACAGCCGAGGAGGCCCCATCCGACCCCCGCGAGGCGGGCGGTGTGCCAGCCGATGAGGATCGTGTCGGCGATGATCCAGGTCTTGGGATCGAGCCCATCGGTGATCAGTCGCGCGACCCGGGACTGGGTGGGCTGGGTGATCGTGGTCGTCACGCCGTGGCCTCCTGGCTGGTCGCGGTGAGGATATTTTCAGCCGCGGCAGCGTGGTGGATCCCGGCGAACTGGATGAGCTCAGGCCTCGGTGGTGAAGTCGAGGTCGTCGATTCCGACGGTACCCGGCTCCTGTGTGCTTCCGACCGGCAGGGCACCGCGGGCCGCAGGCGACATCCGATTCCGGATCGGCTCCCGCCTCGCCGGACCACCGCCCCAGCCCGCCCGCGTGAGGTTCAGCCGTTCTCCTGGCTGGTGTCCGCCGTGGTCCGTGCCCGCCTGGTGACTACGGCTCCTGCCGCGACGGCGCTGGTGGCGAAGGCGAGCGCGAGCATCCATCGCTGATCGAAGGTGTGGCCGGTGGCGTGGTCGAGGGAGTAGCGGCCCGCGCCGGCGAGGCCGATGGCGGCTGCGGTGAACCCGAGGAAGGCCGGGTACTCGTACCCGCCGCCTTGAGCGAAGAACCCGGCCGGGGCGTGGACCGCCACGGCGCCCGCCATGGCCCCCGCGGCTGCGGCACCGGCGGCCGGGGTGGCCAGGCCCAGCACGAGCAGTGCCCCTCCCCCGGTCTCCCCGAGTCCCGCGGCCAGGGCGCTGTGCCGGCCGGGCGTGAAGCCCATGTGCTCCATGGCAGCCGCGGTCTTGTCGAGCCCGGCCCCACCGAACCACCCGAACAGCTTCTGCGTGCCGTGCGCCATGAGCACCGCTCCGGTTCCGGCTCGCAGCGCGAGCAGAGCAAGGTCACGTCGGTTGATGCAGCTCATCGAAGTCTCCCCGGAGGCGGCCTGGTCATGGTGCGGCGACAACATTCGTATCGCGTCAGGGCGACGGCGACCCGGCGCCCGGCCGCAAGTCCGCCGAACGAGCGTCCGTCCGGCGGCGCAGCAGCTGGGGAGCATCAGACGGTCTCCAGGTCGGGCTGCCGCCACACCGTGGCGGCTCGCGCTGCCTTCGGGTCCTCGCAAGGGTGCCCCCGGAGTCGCACGCGCCGGGGGCACCCTTGCCTTCGCCGCTACGGCGCGGTCACTGGCATGGCGTAGCCGAGCAGGCCCTCCCTCGTGTACGGCCCCTCGCAGTCGGCTCGGGTGGAGACGAAGTGGTCGAATACGGATGGTATGTAGCACCGGTAGAGGGGCACCGAGCCCGGCACCGCCTTGGTGTACACGTATCCGACCGCGCCGAGGGGTTGTTGACCCTCGCACCCCGGGTCGGGGGTGAGCAGCGAGTGGTCGGCCACCTTGCACTCGTAGAGCCGGACCGTGCCGGGCGCGGGGTCCCGCAGCACCTTCCAGACCCCCTCGTGGGTGAACCCGGCGGGCAGGGGGCGTGAGGAGGCCAGGTGCCCGGCGTGGGGGCGGTAGCCACGGACCAGGGGTGTGTAGGGGGTGGTGTGGCCGCGGGTGCGTTCCCAGGTGCGCAGGTAGCCGTCGGCGCCCTGCATGAGCTCGTCCACCACGTCCTGACCGCCGGTGACCCGGATGTCCTCGATCCAGTCCGGTACGAGGCCGTAGTGGGTGCCGCCACCGTCGGTGTTGACGTCCCACACGCGCGAGCCGGTGACCTGCCGGTCGAGGACAGAGCCGCCGTCGGGGCTGCGGAAGGGGTAGCGGACGGGGTTCCCGGCGTCGGCCCGGGGGCCGGGGAGCCAGGCGAAGCCGTTCATGTCGGTGCCGATCCCGTACCCGGCGCCGTACTTGGCGCGCAGGGCGGCGTGTCTGCGCGCCTCGGCGGTGAACGCGGGTGCCTCGTACATGTGGCCGGTGATGAAGCCGCCCAGGCCGTAGACCCGCTCGGTCCAGTTGTCGTCCATCCAGCCGTGGGTGGAGAGCACGCCGGAGTAGCGCTCGGATTCGAGCAACTGCAGTGCCCGGTCGGCCGCCTTGACGCTCATGTGGTCGATCTCGAGCATCATGTTGCGCTTCATCATGCCCAGCACCGCGTACTCGCCCAGCGCGGTCAGACCGCGGCGGTTGCACTGCGCCTGGAGTGAGGGGCCGTACTGGGGCAGTTCGGCCCCCTCCGGCAGGGCTGCGCGGATCCTGGCCTCGGCCTCCGCCGGCGAGGTGCCGGGATCCTCGGCCGCGCCGTGCTCGTGCGCCCCCTCGGCCGACAGTCCTGCGGCAAGTCCGAAGCCGATGGGGTTGTCGTGCTGGGGTCCGAGGCACGGCTCCGTGCTCCAGAACGTCCCGGTCGAAAGGAACTGGCCGGTGTTGATGGCCATGCCCTGGGTGCCCGAGTCGAACCGGACGCCGCACAGGGCGTTGTCGAACTTGTGGCACAGGAACATGCTGCGCACACCGAGGCGGTGCAGCTCGTCCAGGCCGCGGTCGATGTCGGCCATCGTGCACTGCGCTCGGTCGAAGACCTGCTTGCAGCCGAACGGTTCGGAGGTCTCCATTCCGAGGACGACCGCGAGCTTGCCCTCCTCGATCACCTTGCGCGCCTGGGCGGCCTCGGTGACGACCCGGAACCAGCCCTTGCCGGCGCCGCCGTACATGGCGTCGACGTAGTCCTGGAGTTCGTACGTCTTCTGGATCTGGAGCCGGATCGCGGTCATCTCGTCGCAGCCGCGGTCCTTGAAGAAGTAGAGCGAGCAGATGACTCCGTTGGTGACCATGTCGTTCACCAGGATCCGCTGGCCGCCCCGCCAGGCCCGTTCCACCCAGGCGTAGTAGGTCTGCTGGTGGGTGGCGGAGTCGTGGGCCGGCCAGTCGCGGAACGTCGGCCAGCCGTTCGGGTCGTGTCGGCCGTCACCGCCCTTGGTGATCATGTCGAAGAGGGCGAGGACGCCGTTCGGGTAGTGCTCGGGGCAGTCCTTGAGGGCGTCCGCGACCCCCGCCGCGGAGAAGACCTTTCCGCAGACCAGCCGTCCCCCGAAGCCCTCGTTGGACATCAGGTGGACGTGCGCGTCGACGTATCCGCGGACCCGGCCCTGGGCGTCGGTCCCGGTGAACGGCTCCCCCGTGACGTTGACCTGCGAGTCCGGGGCCGGGCGCGCCACGGGCTCCCACCACTGCGGGTCCGCCGCCGCGCCGGTGGCCGCGGGGCCGAGCAGCAGGGTGGCCAGCGCGAGGACCAGGCCGATTAACAGGTACCTGCCTCTGAACAGGTACCGGCCTCGTCCGAAGGCTCTTCGTCGATTCATCCCCATCCCTTTCACGATGCGTTCATGACAATTCGGAGATGGTTCTCGGTCGCCGGCCTGCGCGATGCGAGCCGGACTCAACCCGACCGGGGCACCGCTCCCGCCGCATGGGCACGGACCAGGGCCAGGTAGTCCGCCGCCAGGCGGTGGCAGTCGCCGGGCCATCGCGCGGAGACGTAGTTGCCGTCCTTGACGGTGAACCCGCGTCCGGGCCGGGCGGCGGTGTCGCGGAGGGGCAGCGGCGGGCCGGCGAGGAAGTGACCCGGATCGGCGAGCGCCGCGGTGACCTCCTGCTGCACGGTGGTGCGGTACGTGCGGTAGTAGCGCCCCAGCCAGAACCGGGTGAGGTTCCATCCGGTCAACTCCAGCAGGGAGGTCAAAGCCGTCGTCCGCCGGCCGTGGAGGACCGAACGCCCGGTGACCGGATCCTTGGCCCGGGCGGCGAGCAGCACGCCGTGGCAGACGGCCCCCGCCGGCAGCCCCTGGGTGAAGACCCGGGCGAACAGCCCCTGGGCGGTGGGGTCCTCGAGCAGCGTCCGCATGCCCGTGGCGTGGCCACCGGGTACGAACAGGGCCGTGATGTCGGCCGGATCGACATCCGCGTACGAGGAGGGGGCGAGGAACTGGGGGTCCTCGGTGAGGCGCCGGTAGGCGGCCAGCTCGGCGCGGCGGGTCATCAGCCAGGGCGACAGCCAGGAGAAGCCGAGGTCCGTGAGCCGGGGGTCGGCGAGCGCGACCTTCCCGCCGGGGGTTGCGAACCGCACCTCGAAGCCGGCGTCCCGCAGTGCGGCCCAGGGCACCGCCGCCTCGGTGGGGTCGTAGTCGCCTGCGGGGAGCAGGAAGAGAATCACGGCGTACTCCTCTGAGCGGTGGCGATCAGGGCAGCACCGTCCCCCGGCACTCCGTGGGCCCCTGATCCCCTCGGTGTCCGAAGGCCGACCTTAGGACCGGCTCGCGGCCCCGTCATTCACTTGGGCGGCCAATCCGTTGACTCTCCGAACCGGCCTTTCCGGGCGGCCGTCCCACGGACGGTGTTGACGGGCGTGGTGCGCGCGCATTGACTGACCGACGTGTCAGCCATCGATCCGCCCTCCGTCACCGCGTGCTACGCCCTCGCCGTCCTGAGCGCCACGGCTGAGGGCACCGGCGCGTCCGGCTCCTGGGCCTTGCCCACGGACCGGCTGGAGTTCGGCGAGATGCGCGCCCTGTGGGACGCGGTGCTCGGCGCCCAGGGCGCCGGCCCGCACACCGGGCTCCTCGTGGGCGACCGTATGCGGCCCGAAGGCCTGCACATCCTGGGTCACCTCATCCTCACCTGCGCCAGCCTCGCGGACGCCGCGCTGGCGGCCGAGCGCTACCACCCCCTGGTGAGCCAGGCGGGCACGGTGAACCTGGACCGCCGCACCGGCGTCAGCCGGATCTGCTACCGGCCGACCGTCGACCCGGCGGCCATGCACCCCCAGCAGGTGGAGGCGATCGTGAGCATCATGGTGCGGGCGGCCCGCTGGATCTCCGGCGACGACTGGGCGCCCCTGGCCGTGTCGTTCGCCCACCCCCGTACGGGCTCGGCAGAGCCCTACGCCCGCGTCCTCGGCTGCCCCGTCACCTTCGAGGCCGCGGAGAACGCGATCACGGTCGCCAACGAGGACCTCGACCGGCGCCGCCCCCTCTACGATCCGGCGCTCAACGCCCTGCACCGGGCCTACGCCGACCGGCTCCTGCGCCAGCTGTCCGCGGCCGGGACCGTCGCCGGGCGCGTACGCCAGTGGCTGGAACACGCCGTGCTCGAGGACGCGGGCCCCGAGGGTCCCGCCAAGGAGCTCAACCTCAGCGTCCGGACCCTGCGCAGGGCCCTGCACGCGGAGGGCACGTCGTGGCGCGCGCTCCTCGACACCGCCCGACACGGCCGGGCCAGGCGGCTGCTGGAGACCACGGCCCTGCCGCTGGACCGGATCGCCCCGCTCGTCGGCCTGAGCGGCGCGACGGCCCTGGTCCGTGCCTTCACCCGGTGGGAGGGCATGCCTCCCGGGGCGTTCCGCAGCCGGCACCGGCCCGCGTCCCCGGATCACGGCGGGGGCGGCGACGGGTGAGGCACTTCACCGCGGGCGCGGCCCCGGCCGGCCGCCTCCGTTGCTAGATTGTCCGGCGGCCGGATCCAAGGCCCCGGACGAGATGCGCCGTACCCGGTTACGCACGACGACGCGCGAGGTGCTGCACGAGCAGCGCCTTCCGCTGTCCGCACCCGGGCAGCGTCCTCGTCGAGCAAGATGGGCCGAACGCCATGACCGTGCCACTCACCCGCAGCCTGTACGCGACGACCGCACATGCGGCCGGGGGCCGTACCGGATCCGTCCGCACGGACGACGGGCGCCTGGACGTCCGCCTCGCCCCGCCGCGCAAGAAGGTGCCCGGGACCACCAACCCCGAGCAGCTGTTCGCGGCCGGTTTCGCCGCCTGCTTCACCTCCGCGCTCGCGGAGGTCGCCGCCGAGTTCGGGGCGGACGCCTCGGCCGCGCGCGTGGCCTGCGAAGTGCAGCTCGGCACCACGGACACGCCCGCGGGCTACGGCCTCGCGGTGGCCCTCACCGTCAGCCTGCCGGGGTGGCTGGCGGCGGACCTCCAGCCCCTGCTGCACCGGGCGGACGCGGTCTGCCCTTACTCGCAGGCAGTACGCGGCAACGTACCGCTGACGCTCCTGGCCGTGGACCACCCCGCCGCCGATGACCGGGCCTGAGCCCGGGCCTGCGGGCCGCTTCCCGGGCGGCCCGGGCGGCCCCGGCGTCCCGGTGCCCGAGCACGGCGCCTGGCTGCGGCGCGGCATCAGCCGCAACGGCGGACCCCTTCTCGAGGACAGCGAAGTGGTGTGGCTGCAGGCCGGGCCGTACTACGCCGACAGCCGGGGTTTCGCCGGTACGACCTCCTTCGACGGCTCCGAGGTGCGCTTCCACCACCTCACGGGCGAGCCCGGCGAAGACGCCGGCACCTTCGGGTGGGAGGGTGCGAACCTCGTCGAGCGGGGCACCAACCCGGACGGCAGCACCTTCCTGGAGATCTGGACCCCACTGCCCGGCGCCGACGGCGCCACCGGCTCCTGGTCCGGTCCGGACCACCACGTGGTGCGCGTCGGCCGGCACGTGGTGCACGTCGATTCCCGTGCGGGTACGTACTGGCGGCTGTGACCTCCCTGCGGTGGGCGACGCGGTCAAGGGCGCGGCCGGGCGACGGGTCAGGCGTGAACCGGGAACTGCGATTGGAACGCCAGGCGATGGCCGGCGTCCTCCCCGAGTCGGGCGAACAGGTCGTCGAGCGCGAGGTACTCCTCCCAAGGCTGCCGCCCAGTCGCCCCGGCCAGCGCCGTGACGAGCCTGTCCTCGAGGTCGCGGACGCGCTTGTCCTTCCACACTTTGTCGGCTGTGCTGACCAGGAGGTCCTCGATCGTCACGGCGGGGTCGTCCCAGCTGGCGTGGGTGGCGGCGAACCGGGCCAGGGCAGGCGCGAAACCGCGGCTCAGCAGCAGGTCACGGCCGGCCTCCTCGTGGGCCGAGCCGGGCCCGACGAGCTCCTCGGGGTGCAGGGTCTTCCCCACGTCATGGGTCGCCGCACCGAAGAGGACGCAGTCACGGTCGACGGCCAGATCCGGGTAGCGGTCCCGCACCCAGTCGACCAGTTCGACCGCAACGTCGTGGACCGCCCGCAGGTGCGCCGCCAACCGGGGCGGGGCACTCAGGGAACGCAGAAGTTCCGCCACCACGGGCGGCAGCGGCCGCAAGGGGGCTCGCCCGGGGCGTCCAGGGCACGGGCCAAGAAGTCCGTAGGCGTCGCGGTCATCCCGCAGACACTACTCGTGTGACCCGGCCGGGTTCGGCCTGTACGTCCAGCGCTCGTGGTCAACACACCTAGGCTCGGGTTCATGAGCACTGCATCCATCACCCGGACCTGGGAGATCCTCCCCGCCCGGGGCTACTCCACCGCCTGGGTCGACTTCGCACCCGACTCCCTCTCCGCCCGCGGACGCGCCGTCGGTCTGCTTCCCGAGCCGTACTGGGTCTCCTACGAGCTGGAGACGACCGGCGGCTACGTGACCACCCGTCTGGGGGTCACCGTCGAGACCGCCACGTCGACCGAGTCCCTGGAGCTGCGGCACGACGGGGAGGGCCGCTGGACCGTGAACGGTGCCGAACGCCCCGATCTCGGCGGAGCGCTCGACTGCGACCTGGGCCTGTGCCCGCTCACCAACACCATGCCCGTGCTCCGGCACGCCCTTCACCGGAAACCGGGACCCGGCCCTGAGGTCTTCACGATGGCGTGGGTCTCGGTCCCCGAACTGACGGTCAGCTTGAACCGGCAGACGTACACCCATCTGGCCCGCGCCGAGCACGGAGCCCGGATCCGCTACCAGTCCGGGGACTTCCAGAGCGACATCGAGGTCGACGACCGGGGCATGGTCCTCGACTACCCCTCGCTGGCGACCGCGCTCACCCACTGAGCCGCCAGCCGCCGTTTTCAGGGCGCGGCCCGGTCTGCCGCTTCTCGGGTGATGCCGGCGTAGAGACGCCAGAGGACCGGGCGGGCCTCGCCCTGTTCTCGGTCGTACAGGGCTGCCCAGCAACGGGCGACGAGCTCCCGGGCCTGGGTGCCGGGCCAGGGCTGGGGCAGGAGCTGCGGGGGCAGCAGCGGGTCGGGCTCCATGGCGCGTGTGAGTTCGGCGGCCAGTTCGACCCCGATGGTGAGCAGTGCGGACGGGGAGAGCGCGGCAGGGCCGGTGAGCCGGGCGAGGCGGGGCTGGGCGATACGGCTGAGGCGGTGGTAGCGGTCGGCGATCTCCTGCAAGGGCCACAGGAGACCGGCGAGTTCGTCAGGCTCCTGAGTGCCGCCCCTGCGCAGGTCCGCCGTGGTGAGGAGGGTGAGCGCGCCATGGGCTCCGAGGCGATGGGCCGCTTCTTCGACGTACGGCTCCCAGGCGTTGGCGCAGACGTACAGTCCGCCCTGGAGCGGAGCACCGCCGAGGTGGACGAGGGTCTCGCGCAGGGAGTCCCGTACCGTGCGCGCCGATTCGGGCACCGCGAAGGCGGCCAGGTGCCAGACACCGTCCCAGGGCGCCAGCCCGGCATCCTGCTGGAATGCGTGCCGGAGGAAGTCCGCATTCGGGGCGAGGGCACGCGTGGTGTCCTCGGTCGCGTGCAGCTCCGCCTTGCGACCTCGGCCCTCGTGGGTGAACCGGCCTTCTGCCACGAGCCGTTTGATGCACAGCCGCACCTGCTGGTCGCTCATGCCCAGGGTGTTGGCGACGGTGTACAGCTCGTCGGCGCCGACGGTGCCGTCCTCGCGGATCAGCGCGTGGACGAGCATGCGGGTGGGGATCTCGACGCGGTCGGTCATCGTGTGGTCGGTCATCGTGTCGTCGGTCATGGTGTGGACAGTCCTCTCGGCCCATTCGCCTCGACAGGGCGCCGCATGGTGGTCACCGCGCCGAACCCGAGCAGCCGGCGCAGGTAGGGCGTGGGCCGCGTCCGGACGGCCGTGAAGCCGCGCCGCTCGTACAGGGCCTTGGCGCGCGGGTTGGTGTCGATCACATCCAGTCTGATCTCCCGGCAGCCCTGCTCCGCCGCGACGGCGGCCACTTCCTCGATGAGCAGGCTTCCGACGCCGCGGCCGCGCATGCCCGGGTCGACGGCGATGCCGTCCATGACGAGCTGCCCGGGGGCCGGGTGCCGCTCGAACAGGGCGAGGAGCAGGAGTCGGTGCAGTCCTCGCAGGTGTCCGTACGTGCGCAGCACGGCGGAAGCCGATCCCCCGGTGAGGGCCCGGCCGCCGAGCTGGTAGCCGGCGAGGCCGACGAGCTGCCCGTCGAGCAGCGCGCACACCGCGCGATCGGCGTTCAGGTGGGCGGCCAGGAAGGCCACCGCCTTGTCCGGCGGGTTCAGGGCGGGGCCGAGTTTGCGGCCGAAGGCGTCCCAGTACAACTCGGCCGCCCGCCGCTCGGCTCCGGCCGGCACACCCCACCGGACTGTCACCGGTCCAGTGCCGGCGTCGGCGCCCGTCGCGTCCCGTCCCATGCCGTACCCCCTCGCTCGCTGCAACCTCCACCCAAATCTATCACTCTCACGACGATCGTGGACTGAGTGATAGCTTGCTGCGCAATCCCGAAACAGAGGCGGTCAGATCTCATGTGCCCAAAGATCCAGCCCCGACGGCGCGGGCTCCGCATCGCCGCGTGGTCACTGGTCACGGTCCTGTTGGCAGCCGCCGGCCTCGTCGGTGTGGTGCTGTGGCAGAACTCCTACGCCATGGATGAGCAGCGGGTCTCCATCCGCAACGGCGGCCACACCCTCAACGGCGTACTGGCCACCCCCAAGGACGGCCGCAAGCACCACGGCCTGGTCGTTTACGTCCACGGCGACGGCCCCGTCGGCGCCACCCACGACGATGGTTACAAGCCCATGTGGGAAGCGAACGCCAAGGCGGGGTACGCCTCCCTGTCCTGGGACAAGCCCGGCGTCGCGGGCGCACCCGGCAACTGGCTCGACCAGTCCATGGACGACCGGGCCGACGAGGCAGTCGCCGCCATCGCCTGGGCGCGCGCCCGCCCGGACATCGACGGCGACCGGATCGGGCTCTGGGGCGCCAGCCAGGCGGGCTGGGTCCTGCCGAAGATCGCCGCCAAGACGCCCGTGAGCTTCGTCATCGCCGTCTCCCCCGCGATCAACTGGCTCCAGCAGGGCCGCTACAACCTCCTCTCCGAGCTGCGCGCCGACAACGCGTCGGCAGCCCGCACGGACGCCGCGATCGCCACGAGCAACGCCAGACTCCGACTGCTGGAACGCCGCGCGACCTTCGAGGAGTACGTCAGGGCGATGGGCGACGACGCGAAGGGGATGACCGCCGATCGCTGGGGCTTCATCTCCAAGAACTTCACCGCAGACGCCACACAAGACCTCCACGCCCTGCGCGGTATACCGGTGTTGCTGACCCTCGCAGGCCATGACATCAACGTGGACACCGCCGACACGGAGCGCGTCTACCGCGAGGTGCTGGACGCGGGCGGTGCATTGACGGTCAAGCGCTATCCGGACGCGAGCCATTCCTTGCTCAAGCAGTCCATCGAGCAGTCGGAGCGCAGGACCAGCCTCACCGCGCTCTTCTCTCCCCGCTCGCTCTTCGCGGACGGATTCCTGGACGACCAACGACAGTTCCTCAAGGCCCCCGGCCGAGCGGGGCAAGCCGCGCTCTCTGTGGCGGAGGGGGTGCTGTAGGCGGTGAGGCCGGGGGCGGGGTCGGATGACTGACACCGGAGTCGGCGAGCGGCTTGTCCGAGGGCGGTGCGAGGATGGCGGCGCGTCCGGGAAGCGACCGGGGCGAGGACGTGGACGGGTTTCGAGCGGTCGGAGGCGGCATGGCCAAGGAATTTCAGGTGACTTACGACTGCGCCGATCCGGGCGCGCTGGCGGCGTTCTGGGCTCAGGCGCTGGGCTATCGCATCCAGCCGCCGCCCGAGGGCTTCCCCGACTGGACGGCTGCGCTGACGGCGTGGGGCGTGCCGCCCGAGCGCCACAACGACCGGTCGGCCATCACGGATCCGGACGGCAAGGGGCCGCGAGTGTTCTTCCAGAAGGTCCCAGAGGGAAAGACCTCGAAGAACCGCTTGCACCTGGATGTGCGCGCAGCACCCGGCCTGACCGGGGACGAGCGGATGGCCGCGCTGGAGGAGGAGGCCACCAGGCTGGAGGCGCTGGGAGCGAAGCGGCTGTACCGGCTCGAGCCCAACGACACGGACGAGGGGATCATCGTGATGACCGACCCGGAGGGAAACGAGTTCTGCCTGGATTGAGGGCAGGGGCTGGCTTCAAGGGTGATGCCGCGTCGGAACAGGAGGCAGCGCACGGCCTCAGCCGCGGGACACCAACCCGGTGAACCTACACGGTCAGAGCGCTAGCGAACGTGCGCCTTGACCTCGCCGTAGACAGTCTGGTCGGTCCGCAGGGCACTGTGGTTGAGACAGGCGGTAGTGCTGTTGACGGCACCTGAGAGGGCAACGCTGCTCTTCGGGCTGATGACGCTGTCACATGGTGAACCCCATGTGGCGTAGCGGGAGGAGCCTGGGGTTTCGTCACCGGAGTTGAGGGCGCTCAGGAAGTCGGATCCCGGTCGCATCTCGATACAAGGAGCGCCGCCGCACCACTGTGCGGTGTCGGTGCCGTGGTTCGGTCCTGCCAGGGAGACCCATGCATCGACCTTGGCAGCGCCGCCGAGGTTCTTGAGGTAGTAGCGGGAAGAGAGGGCGCCCATCGAATGGGCGATGACGTCGACCTTGGTGGCGCCAGTGAGGTCCAGGACGCGCTCGACCTCGTCGGCAAGCCGTGCGGCGGTCGTGGCGTTGGGCTGTGTGGCGTTGTAGGTCCACTGGTCGAGGTGACTGGTCGGCCAGCCGTCAGCCTCGAAGCGTCCGGCCATGGTCTCCCAGGGAGAGGCGTCGGGGTTCCAGCCGTGAACGAAGACGATGGGGTCGGGGCGGACGGCCTCTTGTCGGCCGTTCGGCGGCGGACGCCGCAGTGGGAAGGAGAGACGTGGCCGCAAGAAGGGCCGCCAGGCAGCTCCGCAACAGGTTCCTGATCATCCGTGGTTTGTAGCGTCCCTGGCGGTAGAAGCCACAGGACTTGGGGCGCTCGCTCACCCGCGCGGGGGCAGTGTTTCACCGCAGAAACGTCACAGCTCACCAGGTGCCACGTACGGGCGGTGGGTCAGCGGTCGCGCTGAACACTCCAAGATCGATTGTCAGTGGTGGATGGGAGGATCGGAGCATCAAGTCGGAAAGCGGGGGAGCCGTAATGTCCGGAAACCAGAACTACATCAATCACGTTGCTCTCGTCTTGGACGCCAGTTCGTCCATGTCGCACCTGAGCCGTAAGGTCGTCGAAGTCGCCGACCAGCAGATTGCATACCTGGCCCGCCGATCGCAGGAACTGGACCAGGAAACCCGCGTCACGGTGTACGTCTTCGCGGACAAGGTGGAGTGCGTCATCTACGACAAGGACGTGCTGCGAATGCCGTCGCTGAAGCAGCTGTACCGGGCCGGTGGAATGACGGCTCTGCTGGCGGCCACGCTGAAGTCACAGCGGGAGCTGGCGCAGACTGCTCAACTGTACGGCGACCACAGCTTCCTGACGTTCGTACTGACCGACGGGCAGGAGAACGCAAGTCACCGCTGCCCGGATGCCCTTACCAGGGACCCTCGTGAACTGGTGCAGGCCGTGGCCACGATGACCGAAACGCAGGAGGACAACTGGACGCTAGCCGTCCTTGTCCCGGACCAGATGGGCAAGCGCGAGGCCATGCAGTGCGGCTTCCCGAAGGACAACATCGCCATCTGGGATGCCACGAGCACACAGGGTCTGGAGGAAGCCGGCCAGGTCATCCTGAAGGCCACCGAGAACTTCATGGTGGGCCGCAGCAAGGGCATCCGGGGATCGCGGGCGGTGTTCTCCACGGGTGGAGAGGCAGTCAACAAAGACACCATCGAGGCAGCCGGTCTCACCCCGGTCAATCCGTCGCAGTACCAGCTGATTCCCGTGGCTCGCGAAACGGCGATCCGGGACTGGGTCACCGAATGCGGGCACACTTACCGAACCGGTTGTGCGTTCTACCAGCTGAGCAAGTCAGAAAAGATTCAGGCGCAGAAGCAGATCGCGGTGCTGGAGAAGAAGACGGACCAGGTCTACACGGGGCCGGAGGCCCGAGCCCTGCTCGGCCTGCCGAACACGGAAGTCCGCATCAAGCCGGACCACAACGACGACTTCACGATCTTCGTACAGAGCACCAGCGTGAACCGGAAACTGGTGCCGAGCACGCGGCTACTGCTTATGGTCTGACGAGGCCTTGGAAGCCCCACCAGTCCCACTGGCGGGGCTTCCGTCATATTCGTCTGCGCCACGACAACGGAGCGCGGAAGGGCCCCGAGGTCGCAGTTCTGGGATCGGTCGGGGTGTCGGTGATCCCGCTGGTCACTTGGCTTCCAGGTCGCTCTTGATCATGGACACGGCGGCTGCCAGTCGGCTGATGCCCTTCTGTACCTCGCGGATGCCCGCGGAGGCCTGGACCTCGTCCTTCTTGCCGGCCCCGGCGACGCACTCGTTGCCTCCGTGCTCGAAGGCGGTCAGGGCTTCCGTCCAGAAACCCCGGGCGTTTTCGCTCGGGAGGGTGTCGGACTTCTTGGCCTTCGCCACCTCTGCCAGTAGCTCCTGGCAGGCGGTGTCCCAGATGTCCATCGGGCGCGTGCTCACCTCGTTAACCCGGCCCGAGGTGTCGGAGAGCGCCTTGATCCTGCCCTCGCCCCCCGAGGACCACCAGTCCTCCAGCTCCTCGGCCGGGGTCGAACTGCACCCCGTGAGCAGCAACCCGGTGGCGACGGCGGTGGTGGCGAGCGTGAGTATGCGGACGCGCGACCGCATGGAACCCCCTTGTTCGGTCGTGCTGATGCTGTCAGGAACCACCGGTCCCGGTAGGGCCAACGCTGGAACTTCGGGCCGGCCCCACCGTGCTGCGCACCGGCGACGACGTTCGCCGGCGTGTCGGCCACCGACCCGCCGATGAGGGTGGAGGCTTTCACCTGTTCGGGCCAAGCGAAGGCGGCCGACTGCCGCGAATGGCCCAGTATCGCGACACCAGACAGGCCGCGCATCAGATGAGATGCCTAACGTCATTGCCAGACACATCAGGTTCGCAAAGCTCGTGGAGGCGTCATGTCCCATCGAGGCCGCTGGCTGGCGGGCGCCTGCGCAAGTACGGTCGCTGTCGGCCTGCTCGTCACCGGGGGCGCCCTCGCCACGCCGCCGCAAGAGAGTTCCGGCGGTGACCCAGGGACCGAGGTCGCAGTGGGTGCCTATCTCCACTACGGCTCGCCCGGCGTCGAGAGGATGCAGGAACTCTCGAGCTGGCTCGGGGGTACCGAGGTGCGCGCCGGGCACACCTACCTGCCTGGCGACACCTGGTCGAACATCGAGGAGCACCCGATTCCTTGCGCAGCTGGGCACGGTGGCGCAAGGCCAGAGCCGATCGGCTGTTCGTACTGAACGTGCCCATGCTGGAGCGCAACGAGGCCGGTTTCCCCGACGACCGGGTCGCCGAGCTGATCCGCTCCGGCGCGCGGGGTGAGTACGACCACCACTTCCAGCGGCTGGCCGAGCGTCTGGTCGCCCTCGGGGTGCCGGACACGGTTCTCGTGCTCGGCTGGGAGATGAACGGCTTCAACTACACCCACCGATGCCGGCCCGACCCCGAGAACTGGAAGAAGTACTGGCGGCGCATCGTCGCCGCGATGCGCTCAGTGGACGGGCAGCGGTTCCGCTTCGACTTCGCTCCCAACCGCGGCGGTGACGCGATCGCCTGGACCAGGTGCTACCCCGGCGACGACGTGGTCGACGTCGTCGGCATGGACACCTACGACCAGCCTCCCGGCCACACCTTCGACGAGCAGGTCACACAGCCCTACGGACTCCAGCAGCAGGTCGACTTCGCGAAGGCGCACGGCAAGCGGATCTCGTACCCCGAATGGGGGCTGTTCCGCAACGGCGACAACCCCGAGTACATGCAGCGCATGCTGGCATGGATCGCCGAGCACAAGCCGCTCTACCACAGCATTACCGACTACTGTCCACACGGCGTGTGGCAGTGCAGCCAGAACCCGAACTCCGCGCAAGTCTTCCGGGAGTTCCTGTCCAGCAATGAGGGCCACGGTTCGGCCTTCCGCCTTCGACCGTGAGGGCTACAAGGCCGTCGAGGGCGAAGGTGAGGTCAGCGTGTCTCGTCGTCGAACGTGACCTGCACCCCCGACGCACCGCGCAGCTCGGCGACGTGATCGGCCTCTTCGCGTAGTTGTTTGCGGAGCTCAGTGCTCAGCGACCGGAATGTCTCGACCGTCAGCGCCAGTTGGCGACCGCTCTTGCGCGGCCGCCAGATTCCGGCGATCGTTCCGTCGGCCAGTACCGCGCCGGGCTCACCGACGGATTTCCATACGTGGCGATGGTGCTTCTTGTCGACGATGGTTTCCCGATCACGCATCTGCGTATAGGGGTCGCGTGGCGGCAGAAGCCGCACCCCGCGCGTTTCGGACGGCGATTGCAGGGCTTCCCGATCGTCGGCGAGGATCCACGCCCGGTGGCCGTCGAATTCGACGGGGATAAGCTCGTCCTCCAGGGTGGTCCACCACGGGTCTACGTCACCGGCGTGAACACCGACCCAGGTGGCGAAATCCCTGCGGGTGGACGGGCCGTAGCAGTGCAGGTAGCGACGCAGCAGGCCGGCGCGGGCGCTGTCCGGGTCGACCTGCGGCAGGGGGCGGCCCAGCCATTCGTCGAACAGGACGAACGGGGCCTTGTTCTCGCTGCGCGGCGCGATGCAGACGACGCCGCGCAGCATCAGCATCCGGATGCAGAAGTGCACGACGGCCTCGCCCAGCGGCTGGTTCGCGCCGTAGGGGCCCTTCGCCTGCCAGGTCTTGCGTTGGGCAGGTGACAGTCTGCCCGCGATACGATCGGCCAGTTCTTCCCCGAGTTCGTTGATCGCCAGCTGTCGCTCCGACAACACGGCCCCGATCTCCTCGGCGGTGATCTCGACCGCCTCGTCCAAACCCATCCCGAGCTTGTTCAGCGCCTGATCGATGCCGCTGATCAGATGCAGTCGCGCCGCCTCGGTGGCCGGCAGCACGCCAGTGGTGAAGACAGGTGCGTCGACGGTCGGGAAATAGAAGGGCGCGCCGCGCATGCACCAGGTCTGCAACAGGCTCTTCTCCTCGCCGACGAGGTGGTCGACACGGTCTGGATTCACTTCCTCGATGCGGGAGTGCAGCGCGAGCAGCGCCGAACCCGGCGGACTGTTCTGAATGCCGCACGCACCCGCCACCCGGTGCAGGTCGGCGACCGGTTGCCGGTTCGTGAGATGGTGCGCGTTCAGTCGAAACGCGATGACGTCGCTGGTTCGCACCTCGGCGGCGGTGCCGCCGGTGCTCTTGCGAGCCGTCATTGATCGCCTCCTGTCGAGTGAGCCCGAAGAGCGGAGTCACACTTGACGGACGTCACCACGTCGGCGGAGGCGTCGGGTTCACCAGTGCGAGCGGCGGTGCCCGGGGCGGGGCGGAACCGGCGCCGGGCTATCGCGGCGGCGGGCCGTGGCGAGGCCGCCGCCGGGTGAATGCTCTCCACCCGCCCATGGAAACACGCCGCCCGTATGCCGCCCTTGCCATCGGCAAACCTGTTTTCCTGCCCGGCCGGTCGTTCACCCTTCGGAGTGGCAGATCGTCCGGACCGCTTCCACCAGCGGGCACGTTCGGTAGTTTCCCCTGCACTGGTGCCGTGGTGGGGAGTGGTGGGAGATGCGGGTGGCGTCGGCGGCCGGGCTGGCCATCGCCTTGATGGTGGCCCTGTCGGGTTGCGGAAGCGAAGTGGGAAGCGGCGCGGCGGGACCCGACCGGGACGTCCCGCTGAAGGAGCGGACGAGCATCGCGCAGTTCGACGTCCCGCCGCTGCCGGTGGAGAAGGCCAAGCCGTGTGACCTGATCCGGCCGAAGGGCGAGGAGGAACTCGGGCTGGTCCCGCCCGACTCGATGCGGGCATGGGCGCCGCGCGGGGGCATGGCCCAGACGCCGACCAGCTGTTTCTGGCACAACCGCGTGAGCGAGGCGGTGGACCTCCGGGTACACCGGAAGCCGGAGAACGACAAGGACAACGCCATCCGCTTCGCCCTGATGGACGAGCACGTCGACCTGATCATGGGGTATCCGGCGGGCATGCTGCCCATCAGCTCATACTCCTGCACCGTCACTGTGGGCGTCTCCGACACCCACTACCTCACCTTCCAAGTCCAGTCGAGGAACCGGGCCGGGGCCTGCGCACTGGGCGTCCGGGCGGCCCAGGAGGCCCTTCGCAACATGCCCGCCCGCTGAGCCGCCCTAGGGCTGTCCCGCACCGGGTTGGCGGTCACACGTCCCAGGTGACCGGGAGGCTCTTCACCCCGTAGATGTCCGCGGTCTCCGGGCGCAGGCCGACTTCTTCGGCCGGTACGGCCAGGCGCAGCGTGGGGAAGCGGTTGAGCAGCGCGGAGAACGCGATCCGCATCTCGGCGCGGGCCAGCTGCTGGCCCAGGCACAGGTGGGTGCCGTGGCCGAAGGCCAGGTGTCCGCCGTCCTGCCGGTGGAGGTCGAGCAGGTGGGGATCGGTGAAGCGGTCGGGGTCGCGGTTGGCGGTGTTGTACGACAGGACGACCGTCGTGCCGGCCTTGATCGTCTGGCCGCCCAGCTCGACGTCCACCAGCGCCGTCCTCATGAACGTCTTGGCGACGCTCAGATACCGCAGCAGTTCTTCCACGGCCCGGTCGGCGAGCGCGGGGTCGGCGCGCAGCGCGGCCAGTTGCGCCGGGTTCTGGAGCAGCGCGAAGGTGCCAAGGCCCAGCATGTTCGCGGTGGTGTCGAACCCGGCCGCCAGCAAAATCAGGCTGATCCCCTTCAGCTCCTCATCCGTCAGATCGCTGTCGGTGAGCTCGCTGAGCACGTCGTCGGTGGGGTTCGCACGCTTGGCGGCCACCAGCTCCGCGAGGTACTGCTGGGTCGCGGTGTAGGCCGCGATCAGCTCCTCCTCGCTCGGCTCCCCGTTCATGAACGAGTCGATCTGCTCCTGGAAGGAGTCCCTGTCCTCGTACGGCACCCCCAGCAGCTCACAGATGATGATGGTGGGGATGGGCTTGGCGAACGCGGTCACCAGGTCCGTCGGCGGGCCGGCCTTCTCCATGGCGTCCAGGCAGTTGGTGGTGATCTGCTCGATGCGCTCGGTGAGCAGTCGCATCCGCCGTGCGGTGAACTTGCCCACCAGCGGTTTCCGGTAGCGCCCGTGCTGTGGTTCGTCCATGAGGAGGAACTCGCCGGGCGGCGCCGGCGGGATCTCGAAGTCGACCACGTTCAGGAGCTCTTTGCGCGAGCTGAACCGCGGGTCGGCCAGGACCGACCTGACCAGGTCGTATCCGGTGATCATCCAGCCGGGTTTTCCGCCGGGATGGGTGTAGCGGCTGATGGGCCCGTGCAGGCGGGCGTCGATCAGCTCTGCCGGCGGGTCGAAGGGGCAGCCGGGCGGGCGCGCCGTCGGCAGCGTCGTGACGGTGTGGAGGGATTCACCCATGTCCATTCCTCATCTCGCGACCTTGCATGTTTGACACTTCCTGAAAGCTACGTTGCGTTCATAATTCCGTCAATCGACTGAAGGGCATAAGCCCAGGTACATGGCGGTAAATTGATGCAATGACGGTGAGAGTAAATGCAATGCTGCATTGCAATGAATGGCAGTGAAGGCAATACTGGCGGCATGCCCGGAGGACGATTGACCCAGCAGGACCGCCAGCGCATCGCGGCCGGACTCGGCAGCGGGCTCTCCTACGCCGAGATCGCCAGACAGCTCGACCGGCCGACCTCGACGATCAGCCGTGAGGTCGCACGCAACGGCGGCCCCGGCGGCTACCGACCTCAGCAGGCGCACCAGGCGACGGTCCAGCGGGCACAGCGCGGCACACCTGCTCCCCCGCGCGCGGCCGGAGCGCCGGGTGGCCCGATGGAAGAGGAGATCATCGAGCTGGCGGTCAGGTCGGGGCTTCCGAGGATGACCGCGCGCGTGCACGTCGACCTGTTGCTGTCCGAGAACGGCAGGCGGACCGCAGCCGAGCTGACCCGCAGACTGAGGGTCAGCCCGGCCTCCGTCTCCGTGGCCGTGAACTTCCTAGTCCAGCAGGGGTACGTCCGGCGCGAGCGCGATCCGCAGCGCCGTCGCGACATCTACGTGGTCGACGACGACGCCTGGTACCACTCGATCGTGATCAGCTCACGGCAGACGCTCGCGTCGGCGCAGGCCGCGATGGCGGCGGCCGAAACGCTCGGGCCGGACACGCCCGTGGGGCAGCGGCTGGCCAAGGTGGGGACGTTCCTGGAGCGAGTCATCGAGGACATGATGGAGTCGGCCGACCGCTGGCGCGCCCTCCTGAAGTGATGGTGGCCGCCACCCGACCTCTCTCCTAACTCGAGGCTCAGCCGGTGTGAAGGATCCGAAAGCGGTCGGGGTCCGCCGGATCTCGGTCAACGACTTGGACCGGCGTCCAAGCCCATTGCCACACGCTGATGCCAGGCGTGCGGGAGAAATGAATCTTCCCGCGGGTGCCTTCGACTGCAACGCGCGCCCAGGATTCGGCGATGCGCGCCCGGTCCGCGCCCTGAGAACGCAGCACATCGGCGAGGACGGTGACCGTGTCGTAGCCCTCGAACGCGACGAAGGAGGGCGCTTCGGCCAGCCGCTCGCGCAGGGCCGTCTCGACTCGTGCACCGAGTGGGCTGAGGCGCTCGGGCAGGTAGCGCAAGAACGGGACCGCGGCACTGTCGTCGCCCAGCAGGGTCGCCCATTCGGCGAACTCCGGTTGCCCGGCCGGAGCACCGATCATGATCTCGGCGAGGCGCTGGTCGCGGCGGACGGACTTGACGATCGACACCGCCGGCTCCGGATGGCCGACCAGGAGAAGGAGGGCTGTCGCGCGATGGGTGACGAGTTCGTCGCAGAGGGCGGTGGGGGTGAGCTCGCGCATGTCGAGTTCGATGACGGTGCCGCCGCGTGGAGCGAGGTAGTCCCGCAGAATGCGGGCCCCCGATGCCCAGTAGACACTCGGCGCGGCTGCTACGGCGATTCGAGTGTGGCCCGAGCCGAGGAGGAAGTCTGCGTAGATCTGCCAGCCGTGGGACTGCGCCGGGGCGAGGCGCGCGACCCATTGCGTCGGCTGATCGGTGAGCCCGTCGAGCACCGCTGACGAGCAGAGGAACGGCAGGCCGAGGGCGTCGGCCCTGGCGGCAGCGGCGCGAGCGACGACGCTGTGATACTCCCCCGCCAAGGCAGCCACGCCCAGGCCGGCCAATTCGTCTACGGCCGCCGCGGCCCTCTGTGGATCAGCCGCGGTGTCTCGGACCACCAGCTCGAGTGGTCTTCCGAGGATCCCGCCGGCGTCATTGACCTCGCGAACGGCCAACTCGAGTCCAGCGAGCAAGTGTTGGCCTGCCCCGACCCAGCCAGGCCGAGTCAGCGGGACGAGAGCGCCGATCTGGACGGATGATCCGTCAGTCCGCTCCGCTTCAGGTGACGATGGTGGCGTATTCATGCGTTGGCGTCTCCCGTGTGACGGTTCGGTCGCGGTCTGCCCGGATCGCGACGGCCATTGCATCCACCACCATCCCCAACAGGCAACCGGATATTCGTTCGTCGGGCTGCCAGGCTTCAAGAAACCGTTGCGGCCTCACGGGATCAACCGGCCGGAATCCGATCAGCCTTCGGCCGCGCCCACGCCACAGGCCACGAGCCACGAGCCACGAGCCACAGGCCACAGCCTTGACGTCGCAACGGCCTACGCGGACACGCGCCAGGACCGGAGTCGATCAGCGATGTCGTACGCGTCCAGGCGCAGCGCGCGGATGTCGTTGATGAGGTCGCGCCACAACTCGTACGTGGTGTCCACTCGTTCACCGGACGCTTCCAGGTAGGCGACGGCAACGCCGTAGCCGTACGCCTCGTTGCGGGCGGGGAGCGGGCGCAGCAGTACGCACTCATCCAGGAACACGGCGGCGCGCCAGAAGGGGTCCGGGTCGGTCTGGTCCAGGCGGGGGTGTTCACCCGGTGCCGGGCTGCCATGCCGACGAGCACGGACAGATCGTTGACGGTGAGGTCAGTGCGCAGGATGTCTTCCTGTCGTGCCAGGAGCCATCGGTAGTCGACGAGCAGCTCCACAGGGTCAGGCCGCCCGCGGGGGCTGGTGGGCGGCGGCCGGCGGGAGCCCGCCGAAGTCTGCATCGAACCGGTCCAGGATGCCCGGCTCGCCGATGAGGCGGCGGAACGCGGCCGTCGCGGTGTCGAGGAGCTTCTCGTGCTCCTTCTCGGCGGCCACCTGGGCGAGGTAGTCCTTCATGGACATGCCCGCGCTGTCGGCCAGGGCCTTGAGGCGGTCCCGCGTGACATCGTCGATCTTGACGCTGGTGTCTGCCATGCTTCGAGTATGCCGAGTGGTACGCCACCGCCGCTACCCGTCCCCTGATCGCTGTGTGTGGGGGCGTAGCGCCGTGCAGGGTCGTTGGTCACCGGGTTCCTGGGAGGCCGCGACGGCTCCCGCGAGGCAGGCTGTTCCCATGGGGTCACATCCTCGCTCGCCTTTTCGGCCAGGATCGTCGTCTCGAACAGGAGTGGGCGGCCACAGTCAGATCCTGTTCACACTGGCGAAATGCGCACCCTTCGCGATCGCGCTGGGTGTACTGGGTGTCGAGCTCTCGCCCGCTCACGATCTGGTCACCGGCCCCGTCCTGACCACGACGCCGGCTCTGGCCGCGCTGACGATGGGCCCGGTCGGCACACTGTCCGCGGCAGTCCTCGCCGCGTGTGTGAACGCGACCTCCGCGACCTACAACCACTCGTGGGGAACCCAGACCCAGCTGATCTTCGGCAACTTCCTGGGGATCATCGTGGTGTCCGTGGCCAGTGTCATCCTGAGCAACGCCGTGCGCATGCGCAGGCAGAGCGAGCTCGACCAGGTCCGCAAGATCGCGGTGGCCGCTCAGGAAGTCGTCCTGCGGCCCGTCCCCGAGCTCCTGGGCCCGGTACGGGCCGCCAGTCTGTGCCTCGCGGCAGGGACAGGGGCGCAGATAGGCGGCGATCTGTACGAGGCCGTGCAGACGCGCTACGGCGTCCGCCTGATCGTGGGGGACGTCCGGGGGAAAGGACTGTCCGCCATACGCGCGGTCGCCGTGACGTTGGGCGCGTTCCGCGAGGCCGTTCACTACGAGGCCGAACTGCAGGAGGTCATGAACCATTGCGCGGCCGCCCTGCGGCGAGAGTCCGCCGTACCGGGCACCTACTCCCAGGCAGAACTTCCCGAAGTCCTCCTGGAGGGATTCACCACCGCGCTCATCGCCCAGGTGCCGGGCGAACAGGTGGTGCAACTGGTCAACCGCGGCCATCCCCCTCCGCTGGTGCTCCACCAGGGCGCGATTCAGACCCTGATGCCCAGCTCACCACTGCCGCCGCTCGGCCTCGAAGACCTCGTCGCAGGCCCTCCCCCCAAGCCCGAGAGCCACCCGTTCCTGCCGGGCGACCGCCTGCTGCTCTACACGGACGGTGTCATCGAAGCCCGCAACCGTGACAACGACTTCTTCCCTCTGCCGGAGACCATGGAGCACATTCCCGCCGGCACCTCCCCACAGGAGTTCCTGGACGAGCTCCACCGGGCATTGATCCGCCACGCCGAGGGGCGCCTGACGGATGACGTGGCGATGATCCTCATCGACCGGCTCGCGTGAACCCGGCCGCCGCTATTGCGACGGCACGGTCTGTCCGCGGTGGGCTCGCCATTCGGGGGCGAGGACGGCCCAGACCTGCTTGTCGTGGCGGACGCCGCCGAAGGGCCAGGCCTCACGTCGCACGCCTTCCAGGGTCATGCCGAGCCGCCGGGCCACCGCAGCGCTGCGCTCGTTGTCGGCCCGGCAGTGCCACTCGGCGCGGTGCAGGCCCCGGTCGGTCAGGGCCCAGTCCAGCAGCACCGTGCATGCCTCGGTGACCAGCCCGTGGCCCTCTGCGGCCGGCTCCAGCCAGCAGCCGACCTCGCAGGCTCCCCCGGCCGCGTCGAAGGCAGTGAACATGACACCGCCGACGAGGGTGTCGTCCGCGCTCCAGATACCGAAGAGGCGGGCACCGTCCGCCGCCTGAAGCTCGGCGTACCGCAGGAGCGTGCCGCGCGCCCCGTCGACGCCCTCGGTGACGAACCCGGCGCCGACCCACGGCCGGATGTGCTCGCGCGCCCGGTCCAGGTGGGTGGCGAACTGCTCGGCATGCCGTAGCTCGAGCGGGCGGAGACGGGCGCCGTCCCGCAATGGGAGGGAGAACATCGTGACCTCATTCACACAACGACTGTTATGGCTATTACCGTAGCACCATGCCACGCACCAAGGGAGATCACGAAGCCCGCCGCCGCGACGTCTCGGAGGCCGTCTGGCGCGTGCTGTCGGCGCACGGCTTCGGCGGGCTGACGATGCGCGCCGTCGCCACCGAACTCGGCGCCACGACCGGTCTGCTCACCCACTACTTCGCCACCAAGCGCGACCTGGTCGCGTACGCCCTCGACCTGCTCGCCCAGCGGACCGCCGCGCGGCCACGGCAGAGCGGCGGCCAGGGCCGTGCCGCCCTGCGGACCGCCCTGCTCGGCATCCTCCCACTTACCGCCGAGGCCACCACGAGCAACCGCATCTGGGTGTCCTCCTGGGACACCGCCCTGGCCGACCCGGCCCTGAGCGCGGATCACGCCGCCCGGTACGCGCAGGGCCGCGACCGGCTGGCCAAACTGGTCACAGCCGGGCAGGAGCGCGGAGAACTGCCTGCCGGCGACCCGGAGCGCATCGCGGCCGGCGCCCAGTCCTTCGTGCTCGGACTGACGGTGCAGGCCCTGCTCGACCCCGCGGCGTTCCCACCCGTGCGGCAGACCGAGCTCCTCGACGACTACCTGGACTCACTGAGCAGCTCGTGACGATGAAACTGCGGGCGCACCAGCGTGAGGCCGTCGCCCGACATCACGGCACGATCGCGCAGAGCGCCTTGTCACACGCCTGTGACAGTCGGCGGACACTCTCGCGAAGCCGCCCGGCCAGGCTCTTAAACAGGAGACAAAAGGGGCATTGAGCCCGCTGCTTCCGAGGGTGCGAGCAGTGATGACCGAGCCGATCCGGCGGAGGAAATCGCATGAGCCTCACACTGACCATGCCGCACACCCAGGCCCCCGCAGCCGCGCTGGCCCCGCGTGAGAAGGAGGCCCTGCGACACATCGCCGCAGGCCGCACCTATCTGCAGACGGCCCGCCACATGGGACTGTCCAAGCACACCGTCGACGCCTACCTCCGCCGCATCCGCGCCAAGCTGAACGCCCACAGCACTGCCGAGCTGACCCGGCTGGCCATCGCCCTGGGACTGTGACCCTCGGCCATGTACTCGACACACCACGTCACCGCACCGGGCCTGCCGCCAGGCTGAGCGGCGCAAGCCGGCCGGATGCGCCCGCGGCACTGTCCGGGCGGACATTCTGATGATCTGAAAGAAGTGGCCCAGGGATTGTCCTGGTGCATTGGAGCGAACTCCACTCCGAAGCCCGAGCCGTGATATCCGACCCGACATCCCTTGTGCTGATCTTTCTCCGTCACATCCGGCACACACTGCGGGCCTCCACCATGGGGCCCTGTCCGTCTTGAACGGTGAAAGGTGCATGTTCGTGATTCGAGGAACAAAAAGGCCGAACCACGGAAAGCGGCGGCTGCGCGCGCTTTCCGCGCTGGGCGCGGTGGGTATCGTCGCAGGGCTCGCTACCAGCCTGCCGGCGTCACCGGCCGGTGCCGTCCCCGCCCCTGCGGCGGCTGTCGCGCAGCAGCAGCCCGACGGGAATCCCATTGCGTGCGACGGGCAGGTCTACGTCTCGTTCGGCGACCCGGACCAGCTCTACACCGCCGACAGAGGGCCCGGAACGGTCCAGTTCACGCCGCTGGGCAACCCAACACCGTTCCTCTACAACGCCATCGGCGTGAACCCGCACGATCGCTTCCTCTACGGGACCACCTTCGGCAACGCGAACAACGACCTGGTCCGCTTCGACGGCAATGGAGACTTCACCAACCTTGGTGCCATTGCCGGACTGCCGCCCGCCGTCTACATCTCGGGAACGTTCGACAAGGACGGCAACTACTACGTCCTGGCCGACAATACGGGTGAGATCTACCAGATCGACGTCACCTCCCGCTCGGTCACGAATGTCATCAACGTCCCGGCGCTGGCCGACCCGGAACTCGATGTCTTCGACATCGCATTCCGTGACGGATTCCTGTGGGGCTCGACCGACTCGGGCGCCATCACCCGGATCGACATCGCCGATGAAAGCGTGGACTTCTTCCCGGGTGTCCTTCCGGGGGGTGAGGACTTCGGCGGCGTCTTCACGTACGGCAACGGCGATCTCGGATTCTTCCGCAATTCCGGACAGCTCATCCGGGTACACGTGAAGAACGCGACCGGTTCCAACCCGTCGTTCTCCGTGCTGTCGACGCAGACCACGACCCCGGCGACGAACCTCGACGCCACCTCCTGCTTCCTCGACTCGTCCGCCGACCTGGCGGTGCGCAAGCACGGCACCAAGCGCGTCGAGGTGGGCGGCGAAGTCACCTACCGCATCACCGTGAAGAACGAAGGGAAGGGCGACGGCTCCTCCGGCTGGTCGCTGACCGACGACCTCCCGGCGAAGATCCTGTCGCCCACCACGCCGACCGAGGGGTGCGAGATCACCAACGGCCTCCTCTCCTGCACGGGTGGTCCGCTGGCGAACGGCCACAGCGCGGAGATCGAGGTGACCGGCACCGCGGCCAACGTTCTGAAGCCCACCACCGTGAAGAACACCGCCAGGGTGTTCGGTGACGACGCAGACCCGCGCAAGGGCAACAACACGGACACCGCGTTCACCCACGTCAAGCCGGGGAACAGCGACTAGCCCGCTTCACCTTGCCGACCGGGGTCCCTTTCAGGGGCCCCGGTCGTGCTCGGCGTGGGAGAGGCATCTGTCTAAGGGCTGGAGGAGGGCCCGCCGGGGAAGCCGAAGGCGGGAGGCAGGGCCTGGTTGGTCGCGAAGCGGATGAAGGCCTCGGGCTTGTGGGCAAAAGCCGGCACTTGCCGGATGTCCCGGTGAGGGAGTCCCCCGTGAGGATCGTGGCCAGCGCCAGCCTGGCCACCGCGGTCGCCGCGGCCAGCGGACGTAACGCCGGGCGCAGCACGAGGCCTTGGCCTGCTGCCACAGCTGCCCGCCAGAACGCGCCGCGCGCGCCGGGGTGTTCGGGCCTGCTCCTTCCCATGTGAGTGCTCCATGGGCTTGTTCGGCTGTCTGGCGGGCGCGGTGCAGGAGCTCGTCGGCATCGTGCTGGGCCTGAGCGCGTACGCGTACGGCTTCGGCTTCCACAGCGGCATCGTCCAGAGTCTGCCGCACGGTGGCGCGGAAGCGAGTGCGGGGGCGGCCCGAAACCCCGCTGCCGGCGGATCCGGATCCCCGGGTGTGGTGACGACCCGGACGAATTCGAGCAGTGCCTCGAGGGAGGCGAACCGCTTGCCGGCCAGCATCTCGTTGAGTCCGGCCTTCGTCAGCTTCGGTCTGACCGAGGCACTGACCATGGTCGCGTAGGACGGCGCGCCGTTGGCGATGTGGAGCCGGTTCAGCTCCTGCGTGAACTCGCGCAGCGCGTCTCCGAACGCGGCGAACCGGCACGAACACCGCGACGGCATCGTGCTGATCACCCTCCTCGGCACCTGCGCAGGCATCTACCTCGCCGTGGGGGACGCCGGATTCGCCGGCGTCATCAGTGCCGTCGGCGGCCTCTACGGCACCTGGCGCATGCGCCGTTGACTGACCGGTGGACCCGACCGGCCCGGCAGAACCCGTCGGGATTGGCCGAAATTCGTTTACCTCGGTGGAAATTGACGGAGCCGCAAATACGTTCGACGGTCTGTCAGAAGAATCAAGGAGTTCTGGTTCCACCCGAGGAGTAACACCGTGCGCATCCTGTTCACCGGCCCCGCTTCGGCGGGCCACCTGTTCCCGATGGTGCCGACCGCGCAGGCACTCCAGACCGCCGGGCACCAGGTGCTGTTCGCCGGTTCGGCCCCGCTCGAGCAGCTTCGGCAGTCCGGCCTGCCCACCGTCGAGATCGGCGACGGCTCGACGCTGATGGAGGCTTTCCGGCGCGCCTCGGACGGCATCGATCCGCAGTTCGTCACAGACGGCAACAGCCCGGAGAACGCCGAGCGGCTGGCCGCAGCCGGTTTCGCCGAACACAGCCGGGTCACCATCGACGACCTGCTCGCGGTCGCCACCGCCTGGCGGCCGGACATCATCGTCCACGCCGCCTTCCAGGGCGCCGCACCACTGGTCTCGGCCGCACTCGGCATACCCGCCGTAGTGCACAACTTCGGCGTGATGTCCGGCTTCAGCATGGTCGGCAGGCTCGCTGGCCTCCTGGCGGACGAATACCAGGCCCGCGAGATCGAAGGCCCGGCCACCCGCACCGTCCTCGACGTCGTACCCGCCTCCCTCGGCGGAGACGGCACCGGCTGGCGGGTCCGCTACGTCCCGTACAACGGCGGCGGCACGGTGCCCGGCGATCTCATAGCCCGTGGCTCGCGGCCCCGGATCGCCGTCACCCTCGGGACAGTGGTGACCACGTACGCGGGCGTCGGCCCGGTCGCCCGGCTGATCGCCGAGGCCGCCTCCGTCGACGCCGAGTTCCTGCTCGCCGTCGGCGACACCGACCTGAGCGCGCTCGGAACCCTTCCCGCCAATGTCCGTCCCCTGCCCTGGGTGCCGCTGGCCCAACTGCTGGACACCGCCGACGCGGTCGTGCACCACGGCGGCGCCGGCACCATGCTCACCGCCGCCGCCCGGGGCGTCCCCCAGTTGATCCTCCCGCAGGGCGCCGACCACTTCATCAACGTCGATGCCGCGACGGGCCTGGGCTTCGCCCTCCGTGCGAGTGGTGACAGCGTGGACGCAGCCCTGCTCAGCCGCCTCCTCACGGACGAAGACCTCCGCAAGGCCGCCGCTGCCACCCAGGCCGACATCACCGCACTCCCCTCCCCCACCGACCTCGTCGCTTCCTTCGAGGCCCTCAGGTAGGCAGCGGTGGCCCCAGGGGCGCGGAGAACTGCGCGACCAACCGCGCACGGCGGTGCATGGTTGGCAGCACGGCTCCCCGCGCCCCTGGGATGCCCAGTACGGTCATACGGGCTCTTCGGCGGTCTCGGTCTCGGTTCCGGGCGCTGTCTCGGGTCCCGGGGCGGTCAGCGGCAGCAGCACCTGGAAACGGGTGTCGCCCGGTTCGGACTCGACCTGGAGGCTGCCGTGGTGCTTGTTGACGACGATCCGCCAGGAGATGTCCAGGCCGAGACCAGTGCCCTCGCCGACGGGCTTGGTGGTGAAGAACGGATCGAAGATGCGGCTGCGGATGTCCGCCGGGATGCCGGGCCCGGTGTCTCGGAACTCCACCAGCAGCCGGTCCCCTTCCCGTGCCGTGCGGACCGTCAGCGTGCCGTCGCGGCCGGTGCTCCCGATGGCGAAGACGGCGTTGTCGATGAGGTTGGTCCACACCTGATTCAGCTCCGCCGGGTAGGCGGGCACATCCGGCACGGAGCGGTCGTAGTCCTTGACCACCCGGACCCGCGGGCCGATCTTGCCGGACAGCATCAGCAGGGTGCTGTCGAGGAGTTCGTGGACGTCGACGACCCGGTGCGGGGCGCGGTCGAGCTGCGAGTACTGCTTGGCGGCGTCCACGAGGTGGGAGATGCGGGTGGTGGAGTCGTCGATCTCGTCCATCAGCAGCTCGGTCTCGACGGTGTAGTTGAGCCAGCCGATCGCTCCCGGGAGGATGTCCTCGGCCACGGCCGCCGCGACCTGCTCCAGCCAGTCCGTGTCCAGCCCGGCCTGCACGAAGGTCGGTGCGATCCGCCAGCCCTCGGGGATGCCGTGGTCGTCGAGCCAGTCCGCGAGCTCGTCCTCCCGGTCGGACGCCTCCAGAGGACTCAACGCCGGTGCCTTCGCGACGCGTTCGGCGGTGCGCTCCTGGATCTCGATGAGGTCGGCGAGTGCCTCGCGGGAGTAGGGGCCATGCGCGATGACGGCCAACTTGTGCCGCATCTTGCCCACTCGTTCCCGCAGCGCCGCGGTGGCCCGGACGGCCGCCGCGGCCGGGTTGTTGAGCTCATGGGTGAGCCCCGCGGACAACGATCCGAGCGCCAGCAGCCGTTCGCGCTGTCCGATGGCCCGCTGGGTGTTCTTCGCGCCGAAGAAGAGCCCTTCCAGCAGGTGCGCGGCCATCGGGAACCATTCCTGCATGAAGTCCGCGAACGACTGCGCGGGCAGTACGAAGAACCGCGTCGGCTCGGTCACCCGCATCGAGTTGGTGTACGTCTGCGGCACCCGGTCGCCCAGGTAGGCCTGCATGGCCCCCGCGTACACCCCGCGCTGTGAGGTCCGGCTCACCTCCACGTCGTCGCCGCCGACCCGGCGGTACAGCACGACGGTGCCCTCGATCATCACGTAGAAGCAGGTCGCCGGGTCGCCCTCGGTGTACACCGGACCGGCCTCGAACCGCTCCACCCGCCCCTCGGCGCACAGCCGTCCGAGCTGCTCGGGGAGAGCTTTTCGAACAGGAACAGCGAGGCGATCTCCGGCGGGCTGCAGGGCATCGCCTGCCCGCTCATGACTGCTCCAGGTACCGGTGGACGAGCATGACGGCCATGGCTCCTTCTCCGACGGCGGACGCGACGCGCTTCGCGGACTCGGCGCGCGCGTCGCCCGCCACGAACACGCCGGGAATGTTGGTCTCCAGGTGGTAAGGCGGCCGGTCCAGCTCCCACTCGGCCGGCGGCCGGCCGTCCGGCGTGAGGTCCGGCCCGGCCAGGATGAAGCCGCGCTCGTCGCGCAGCACCGTGCCGTCCAGCCAGTCGGTCAGCGGAGCCGCGCCGATGAAGACGAACAGCCACTGTGCGTCGACGAGTTCGGTCCCGCCGCTCTCCACGTCCCGCAGCGTCAGCTGCTCCAGGTGCCCGTCGCCGTGGGCCGCCTCGACGACGGTCCGGGTCCGCACCGTGATGTTCGGCGTCTCCTCGATCTGCTGGATCAGGTAGTACGACATTGACGCCCTCAGGGACTCCCCGCGCACCAGCAGCGTGACCGACTTGGCGCCCCGCGCCAGGTACACCGCCGCCTGCCCGGCGGAGTTGGCGCCGCCCACGATGTACACGTCCTGCCCCTGGCAGGAGGACGCCTCGGTGAGCGCGGAGCCGTAGTACACCCCGCAGCCGGTCAGGTCGTCGCAGCCCGGTGCCTGGAGCTGCCGGTACGACACCCCGGTCGCCAGGATGACGCTGTGGGCGGTGACCGACGAGCCGTCGGAAAAGCGGACGACGCGCGCCGCGCCGTTGGCCTCCAGCCCCGTGACCTCGCGTGCGGTGAGGATCTCGGCGCCGAACCTGCCGGCCTGGCGGCGGGCGCGTTCGGTGAGCTGAGCGCCCGACACGCCGTCGGGGAAGCCCAGGTAGTTCTCGATGCGGGAGCTCTGCCCGGCCTGCCCGCCCGTCGCCGACCGCTCGACCAGCACCGTCCGCAGCCCCTCGGAGGCCCCGTACACGGCCGCGCCGAGCCCGGCCGGGCCGCCGCCGATCACGACGAGGTCGTAGAAGTCGGCGACCGGCGTCGTCGCGAGCCCCACGTGGGCAGCCAGGTCGGGCGCCTCCGGCTCGATCAGCACGGTGCCGTCCGGAGTGATCACCAGGGGCAGTCGCTGTCCGTCGGTCCCGGCCGCCTCCAGCAGTCGCCGTCCCTCGGGCTCGTCGGAGGAGTACCAGCGGTACGGCACTTGGTTGCGGGCCAGGAACTCCCGCACGTTCGAGGAACGCGCCGACCAGCGGTGCCCGACGACTTTGGTGGCGGGCACGGGCCGGTAGTCGCTGGAGCGCCAGGCCGTGAGCAGGTCGTCCACGACCGGGTAGAGCTTCTCCTCCGGCGGGTCCCACGGCTTGAGCAGGTAGTGGTCGAGGTCGACGACGTTGATCGCGTCAATCGCCGCGTTGGTGTCGGCGTACGCGGTCAGCAGCACGCGGCGCGCGCCCGGGTACACGTTGAGGGCCTGTTCGAGGAACTCGATGCCGTTCATCTGCGGCATGCGGTAGTCGGCCAGGATCACGGCCACCAGGTCGCCCCGCAGCTTCAACTCGCGCAGCGCCTCGAGTGCGGACTCGCCGGACTCGGCGCGCACGATCCGGTACCCGGCTCCGTAGCGGCGCCGCAGGTCACGGGCGACGGCACGGGAGACTCCCGGATCGTCGTCCACGGTCAGGATGACGGTCCGCGCTGTGTCGGCGACCTGTGCCATGCGTCTCCCACGACCGGCTTGGACCAGCGGCGCGGCGAGCCGCCCGCGCCGGTTCCCGCCCATCGTACGTTCGTTCGTCCGGGTTCGCTCCGGGACGCCACAGATGCGAATGTTCGCGGGGCACCGGCCGGCCCGGGGACCGTTCACGGGGTCAAGCCCGCCGTGGGGCTCCGGAGGGGCCGATGCGATCACCAGCCGTGCATCCGCGTCGGTGATCCCCTGGCGGTTCGCCGACAACCGATGGTTACCGGCCCGGTCCCGACCGGCTCGGCCCCCGCCCGGAAAGGGCCCTCGCAGAACGTCCGGTTATCGACCCCCCAGGGGGAACACAGCGCGCCTTCCCGTCAGTTCACCGGAGGGAACCGGGGCGAGCCAGCACGTCTCGTCCTCGACCGGCAGAACAACGGCAAGGAGAACCCGTGCGCATACTCTTCACCGGACCGGCCGCGGCCGGCCACCTCTTCCCGATGATCCCGACCGCGCAGGCCCTGCGCGCTGCCGGCCACGAGGTGCTGTTCGCGGGCTCGCAGCCCCTGAACCAGCTCCGCGAGGCCGGTTTCCCGATCGTCGAGATAGGCGACGGCCGCAGCATCCGGGACGTGTTCGAGCAGTCCACGGGCGAGGAGGTGCGCTACGTCGCCCCCGACATGACCCCGGACGAGATCCTCGACAGGGCGGCCCACGGCTTCGCGCTCGTTTCCCGCTCCACCGTGGACGGTCTGCTGGAGGCCGCCGACAGCTGGCGCGCCGACCTGCTGGTCTACGACTCCTTCCAGGCCTCCGCCCCGCTGGTCGCGGCCAAGCTCAAGATCCCGTCGGTGATCCAGAATTTCGGCGTCACCTCCGGCCTTGACATGGCCGGCCGGCTCGCAGCCAACTTCACCGAGGCGTACGAGACATACGGGGTGGCCGGCCCCGCCGAGCCCACCGCGCTGAACATCGTCCCCGCCTCGCTCGGCGGCGACCCGGGCGGCCTGCGGATGCGCTACCTCCCCTACAACGGCGGCGGCACCGTCCCCGCCGAGCTGCTCCGCCGCGGGACCCGCCCGCGCGTCGCCATCACACTGGGCACCGTGCTCACCGAGCTGGACGGCGTCCGCGCCATCGTCCGTCTGATCGAAGCCGCCGCCTCGGTGGACGCCGAGTTCCTGCTCGCCGTCGGCGACGCCGACCTCACCCCGCTCGGCACCCTCCCGGACAACGTCCGCCCACTGCCCTGGATCCCGCTCGCGGAGCTGCTGACCGCCTCCGACGCGCTGATCCACCACGGCGGCTCCGGCACCCTGCTCACCGCCCTGCAGGCCGGCCTGCCCCAGCTCCTGCTCCCCCAGGGCGCCGACCACTTCACCAACGCCGACGCCCTCACCAAAACCGGCGCCGCCCTGCGCTCCGCCTCCGACGACGTCGACGCCACACTCCTCACCCGCCTCACCGTCGACCCGGCCCTGCGCGAGGCCGCCGCCCGTCTCCGGGCAGAGAACGCCGCCCTGCCGACCCCGGCCGAAACGGTCCCTGCCCTGGAGGCCCTGGCCGCCTCCTAGGGGTTCGGGCACCACGGCGGCGCTCCACGGGACCCACAGGAGCTGCCGCCGTGGTGCCGTATGTCGATCGAACGTACGGCCGAGGCCAAATCGAGCCTGATGGGGCCGGCCCGACAGTGCCGGCAGCCACGGGACCGCAGTTCCGGACACCACCCGCGCCCGGCTCCCTGCCGGCAGCCGCGACGGTGCGCCCGTGGATCTTGGCCCCAAAGATCAAGGAACGGCGCCCCCGGGGGACACCCGTCAGATCCGGGAACGCCGCCGCCCTCATGTGATCAAACGCCTGGTCAGCGGCATCTGTCCGGTTCTCACCAAGTGGCGAGTTCGGCCCGATGATCTTCCGCCGTCGGATGCGTAGCGTCACCGGTCTGCGACGCAGGGAGGGTCTGAAGAGCATGGGAAACAGCAGTGCAAGGAACGATGTGGGAACGGCCTACATCAACGACGTATTCATGCGCCATCCGCTGACCACGCGGAATCAAGAGGAACTCGAAATCGCCGCCAGGGCCGCCGGCATCCTGCAGCGGAACCAACTGCGGAACGTACTCAAGCGGCCCCCTCAGGGAGGGGGTGAGCCGGTCGCCCCGATCGGGTTCTCCCTGAACAAGGTGCGCTACGGCGGCTTCCCGCCGGAAGAGAAGACGGCGCACGAACGCGGCTGGCGCGCCTTCATGAACGTCGGCGTACCGGTCGTCGAAGAACGCAGCGACATCCAGCAGCCCCCTCCCGACATGATCTCCAAGCAGACGTACGTCAATGGCACGGACCCGATCAAAATCACTGTGACGGACACGGTCGAATTCTCGATTTCGAACACGATCAGCTGGTCGCTCCAAGGGAGGTGAAGCTCACCTTCGGGGCGAAGTCCATCGCATCGCTCCAGCAGCAGCTCCAGAAGAGCATGGAGATGAAGCAGTACCAGAAGACCACCCTGCTCAACAGCAAGGACAACCAGGGCGTCAACACGGAGTCCCAGACCGAGGCGACGAGCAACACCACGTCCACGAGTTCCGTCACCGGCACCGGGGAGTTGTGGGGAGAGCTCCTCCTCGGGATCACCGGTTCCGTCAGTGGTTCGCTGACCACCGAATGGAAGCACCAGTCGTCGGTCAGTTTCGAAATCATGAGCCGGGCTGACGTCATGGCCACGACGCGGCGCCAGATCCGCCAGTTCGACTATGAATTCCCCGTCACCTTCGGCGGCTGGGTCGCCTTGTACTATCCCGAGCCGGTCGCGGTCAAGGAGACTCCGCCGCAGGCCGCCGACCCGAAGTTCTCCCGGGTCATCGCGTGGAAACTCGGCGAGGCCTCCTTCGATTCCAGCCATTTCGACCTGGCCGACGAAGGAAAGCGGTCCATGCAGAAGGGGACGGCCGAAATCGTCGCCGTCCGTACCGGAGAACACCGGGTTTTCCAGCCTGAAGTACTCGACTACCAGAACCAGAAGCAGCCCCTCTAGAAGGGGTCAGGAGGAAAGCCCATGTCCTTCAAGAACATCTTCGACAACGGCGGGGACGAAGCAGGTTCCGCCGAAAAGTCCGCTCAGGCGCTCAACAAGGACACTCCGGGAGCAGGTGACGTCTCGGAGGCCGTGCGCAAGCTGGAGAGCGAGCGCGACCCGTGGCTCGTGCGCCAGACCGCGCACGGGGCGTTCGACGTCATGGGTTTCCTGGGCCCGCTCTTCCAGAGCGCCCAGGGCGTGGCCGCCGCGCAGCGCCAGGCCTCCGAAAACCCCGGTTCGGTATCCGGCATGGCCTCTGCGACCAACAAGGCGTTCGGACCGCCGAAGGTGAGCATCGGCGACGAAGACATGCCGAAGCTCGAAGACCTCTCCAAGCTCATCGCCAACAGGCGGAGCTACGCCCTCATCGCGACGAGTCTGGGGACGTCCGAAGGCGTGGCGGTCGACCCGTCGCTGAACACGGCGTACGTCGCCGACCGGGGCGGCGTGAAGCTGTCCGCGGTGAAGGTCGACACCGGCGCCCAGCGCACGGCAGCGAGCGCCTTGGGTGACATCGGCGAGGTGCAGTTGGGCGGCCAGGGCACGGCCTACTCCACCGACTACGGCGGTGCGCGCCTGCTCGAGGTGAACCTGGCCGACGGCTCGTCCCGCAAGATCGCCGACGTGGCGGGCGCGTACGGCGTCGCACTCGACGCAGCGGGCACGGCCTACGTCGCCAGCTGGCTCGACGGGCAGCTGATCGCCGTCGACCTGCCGGGCGGACAGAAGCGCACGATCGTCACCGGCCTGGGGCAGGGCATCGGCGGAGTGGCGCTGGACGGGCGGGGCAAGGCGTACATCGGCCGGAAGGACGGCGGCGGCCACCTGTACGAGGTCGACCTGGCCGCCCGTACCCACCGCGTCGTGACCACCCTTTCCGGGGCGAGCACCATCCGCGTGGCCCTCGACGGCGCCGGCCGGGCGTACACCATCGACCACGTGAACGGGCGCCTGTACGAGATCACTCTCGCGGACGGCGCGCAGCGCGTGGTGGCCAGCGGCCTGGGGACGTGCGAGGGCCTCGCGCTGGACACCGTCAACGGCTGGATCTACGTCAGCAACCGTGACGGCCAGCTGTGGCAGATCAACCAGCGTGCCACCCAGGCGCTGGGCGGCGTCGGCAAGGTCGTGCCCTAGTGCTGGAATCCTCGGGGGGTGGCCTGGGCTGTGACTCCGCCCACCCTCCCTTGACCAGGGAAAGAAGGGTTACCTAAGTTCGGTGCCATGGCACCCCACGACCCCATCCCTTCCCCGGACGAGCCCGACGCCTCCGGTGCGTCCGCGCTGGTCGACTTCGAGGTGGACCTCACGTCTCAGGAGGTGCTCCGGCGCGCCCAGGTGATGGAAGCCCTCGGCCCGGACTGGGATCCGGTCGAGGTGCTGCTCGGCGAGGAGGCCGCGTACGACCTCCTGTACTCCGGACTCGACGCGGAGCAGCAGCGCCTCTACGACAACCTGGTCGCGGCCGGTGTGCTGCCCGCGAGGGGAGACGGCCGTGCTGCCGCTTGACCCGCAGGCCGACCTCGGGCGCCGCGCCTGGGTGGCCTGCCCGAATTGCGACGACGCCCAGGGCTGCGAGCCCTGCGAGCAGCGCCGGACCTGCTCCACCCACTGGCGCTACCTGCTCACCAACACCGGCAGCCTGCTCCACCTGCAGTGCCCCGCGTGTACCCACGTCTGGGTCCACGAGAGCGGTTTCGGTGCCACCCGCTCCGTGTGGGACCGCATCGTCGGCGCTCTGCCCCGCTTCTGAACCTGAACGCGCGCGGGCCCCCGCTCCAGCCGGTGATCCGGCGGACGGGGGCCTGCGCGCGTCTGCTGTGTGGGTCTGCTCTGCCGCTGGTGGCTTAGTACCAGTGGTTGGCGGACCAGAAGTTCCAGGCGTCGACGGGGCTGCCGTAGCGCTCGTTCATGTAGTCCAGGCCCCACTTGATCTGGGTGGCCGGGTTGGTCTTCCAGTCCGAGCCCGCCGAGGCCATCTTCGAGGCCGGCAGGGCCTGGACCAGGCCGTACGCACCAGAGGAGGAGTTCGTGGCGGTGTAGTCCCAGCCGCTCTCGTGCGAGATGATCTTGTCGAAGGCGGCGAACTGGGCCGGGTCCTTGATCATCTGCTGGGCGATCGCCTTGGCACTCGACGGGGCGGCCTGCGCGGGAACCGCGGCCAGCATGGAACCGGCGACGCCCAGGGCGAGGACGGTACCCGCGAGGGTCTTCTTGGAAGCGGCGATGCGGCGGATGACAGCGTTGGACACGGATTGACCTTCCGAAGGGAACAAGGACGGTCGCGGCACGCCGAAGCATGCGTGAGCCACTCACGCGGAGGAGAGGGGTTCGTCGGCGGCGGGTGAACAACCCCTGCCGCCCTGCGACTCATCCAGTTCTACAGACCCCCCGGGGCCCTCGCAATGACCCCTCCTACTAGGAGCCCTCGCAGTCAGGGACCGACGCCCCTCCGGCGGACCCGGAGGGATCCGTGCAGGTGGGAGCCGGTACCAGGCAGCGGGATCGGGCATTGGGAAGCTACTAGCCCGGTTCGTACGTGACGTGGGTCCTATGGGGCGAGTCACCTCCAGGGCCCCTGAATCTCACCGAGTGTCATCGCTCGTACCCGACTGCAGGAACGGGGTGGCAGACGGGGCGGCTCCCCCATCCGGGCGCCATCCGAACCCGTCCGGCATGGCGCCGGGGCCCGCGGCGACCCGCGGCGGATGCTGATGCCGATGCCTCCAACCCTGCAGGAGGGGCCCGTGAACGACCCCAGCCCTCGAGGAACCCGCAGGCCTGCATCCACCGGGGAGCGCGATGGCGCCGCCGGTCAGGCCGGGGTCATCGGCATTGGACTCGCCGCTGTACTGACGTTCGCACTCGCCCAGGGTTCCTGGCAGTGGTTCGCCACGTTCATCGGGGTGACGCTTTTCGCGGTGATCTTCGCCTTTCAGGTGCGGCCGGCATGGACGCCCGGCTTCCGATCGGCATACATGCGCGCTCTGGTCGCGTATTCGCTGGTCGTCGGCCTGTGCGTAGCGATCGCGCTGGCCCCCATGCTGCAGCGCTGGTCTTGGCTGTTTCCGATGCCGGGCACGCGCAGCGGGTGCGATGGGCAGGGCAGGTACGAGGTCATCCGGACGAGGGCAGCGGTGGCGGATCTGGCTGGTAGCGACAGCGCTGCACTCGCGTACGCGCAAGAGGCCCAGAGGCGTAAAGCCGTCGCCGACTGTCTGGCAGCCACGACGACTCTGTGGCTGCCCTTGTACGGGGCCGGGGCAGCCGTGCTGGTGGGTGCGGGTGCGTGGTCGCGCGACCGGAGTCGGGCGAGGAAGGGTTCGCAGCCGAGCTCTGCCTTGCCGGGGCCGGTAGCCGCGGGAGGGCGACAGGACTGCACGAAGTAGCTGCCGGGAGATCGCCCGTCATTTCACGAAGCGGTACTTCAGGTGGGTGGCGAGGGGGTGCCGACCACACTGACCGGCTCGAGGTCCTGCCGCCCGGCGCCCGGTCCCTCGAAGAGCCGCAGCCCCGCTCCGAGGAGCGCGGGCACGACGTGCAGCTGTAGCTCGTCGATGAGCCCCTCCCTCAGGTACTGCTGCACCGTGCTCGCTCCGCCCGCGATGTCGACGTTCCTTCCCCCGGCGGCGGCCTTCGCCTGGTCGAGGGCGCTGTGGATGCCGTCGGTGACGAAAGTGAACGTGGTGCCGCCCTCCTTTGCCAGGGACGGCCGGGGGCGGTGGGTGAGCACGTAGACCGGGCACCGGAACGGCGGGTTGTCGCCCCAGAACTCCTCGCCCGTGTCGTACATCATCCGGCCCATGACCACTGCTCCGGTGGCGTCGAACCACTCGCGCATCAGCTCGGAGTCGCGGTTCTCCTCCCCGCCGGTCATGCCCTGCCGCTCCCGCCAGCTCGCCAGGTTGTGGATCCACTCGAAGAGCGGCTCGGCGCCGTCGCCTCCCGGGTTGTCGATGGCCACGTCGGTGCCGGCGATGTAGCCGTCGAGGGAAATCGCCAAATCCGCGGTAACGGTCACGATGGGGTCCTCCTGGAGTGCTGGGATGTACTGCCTTCACTCCCACGTCGATCGGGGACCGGTGTATTCGACATGCCCAGCGACATGCGGCGGTCTCCGCCCGGGGTCCGGTCCAGATGGACCGCCGGTGGCCTACGTCACGGGGATGTCGGAGGTGTCCAGCCCGGTTCGCGCCCGCTCAGCCCTACCGCCCGGTCCAGCAGCGGGGCGTCGTCCGGTACGGGCACGACAGCGCCGAAGATGCCCCCGCGGTCCTCGTCCTCGGCGGCCGCCAGGAGGAACGTATGCGAGGCGCGCAGCGCGGCCTGATCGGGTGCGTAGTCCTGGCCGGTGGCCCGGGCCAGGTCCCAGCCGTGGATCACCAGTTCGTCGACAGCCACCGCACCCGCGATTTCGCCGGGCAGGTCCACGCCGCCCGCGCGGGTCATGCCGGTCCAGGCGGCCGGGTCCCTCCAGGCCTCGGCCAGTTCACCGAGGACCCGGGGCAGTTCCTCGCGCCAGCCGGCGGGGAGGGAGGGCACGGCTGTGTCGGGGGCCGTGTCCGTCGTGGGGCCCAGGTTCTTGCGGGCGGCGTCACGGAAAGCCACGGCGAGGCCTGCGAGGTGGCCCAGCAGATTGCCGACCGCGTACTCGGGGCAGGGTGTCGGGTCGGCGAGCCGGCCGTCCGATACGCCCGCCGCGAGACGGGCCACGATCTGGGCTTGTGGTCCGAGGTCGAGAGTCGTCGTATCGGTCATCTGCCGCTCCTTCCAGGCGATGTGTCTGAAGGGTAGACCGGCGGCGGAGCCCGTACTCATCGCAACACGGGCAGGAGATTCACCCAGGCGGACCGGCTCTGCCAGTGCCCGGACGAGATCACCTGCTACGGCCGGCCGGCTACGGGGCCGGGGACGGTCCGGGGTGGGGTTTGAGCTGGCGGAGGGTGTAGCCGTTGGTTGTCAGGTCGAGGGGCTTGGTGGTCTCTTTGAAGAGGTACTCGGCCCGCTCGTAGGACAGTCGGCGGCGGCCCGTGTCCGGGCAGAGATCGGCAGGTCCGGGTGTCCGGGCGGGTCCGGGTCGCCGGTCGGAGAGGAACACCGGCCCCCGGGTCCGGCCGGCCAGCAGCTCGGGCAGGAGCCGGGCGGTCCCGGAGCGCCAGGTCACCCACGTGTGGCCCGTGCGGGCCCGGCGGTCGTCCAGGTCCAGGTCCTCGACGTTCAGCGACAGGACGGCCTTCACCCCGGCCTCCGACTCGTGCAGGAGCCGCCACAGCGTCTGTTCGCGCAGCGGCAGGTCCGGGCGGCTCCAGAGCGCCTCGAGCTGCACGGAGCCCAGCGCCTGCGTCCGGGAGCGGGTCTCGGCACGACGGTCCAGACCGGCCGCGAGGTCGCTCAGGGACGCCCACGCACAGAAGGACCGGACGGCCGAGCGGTGCCGGTTCCAGGTCGCGGCCGCTGCCTCGCCCCAGGCGGTCGCAAACACCCGCGCCACCTGGTCGGCCGTCAGCGAGGCCGGCGGCAGCTGGCCGCCGAGGGCCAGGCACAGGCGCCGGAGGGTCTGTCCGTACGAGCGGACCGTGGCCGCGTCCAGATCGTCGCGGCTCAGGAAGTCGTGGGCGGCCTGACCGAGCGTGGGACCGGGCGGGCCGGTGACCGTGATCTCGTCCGCGCGTCGGTGCAGAAAGGCGCGCTCGGCGGCGTTCCTCGTGAGGGACGCCGCCCGATGGAACTCCACCCGCGCTTCTTCGTGCCGGTCCAGGCGGGCCAGCAGGTCGCCCCTGACGCTGGGGAGGAGGTGGTAGTCGCGCAGTGCGGGATCGGTGGTCAGGGAGTCGACCAGGTCGAGGCCCTCCTGCGGCCCGTACGCAAACCCGAGCGCCACCGCCCGGTTGAGCTGGACGATCGGTGTCGGCAGCAGCCGCGCCAACGCCCCGTACAGGGCTGCGATCTGGGACCAGTCGGTGTCCTCGGCGGTACGCGCCTGCGCATGGCACACGGCGATGGCCGCTTGCAGCAGGTACGGGCCGGGCGTGCCGCCGGCTTCCCGTGCCCGCAGCATCGCGGTGAAGCCGCGGCTGATGAGCAACTGGTCCCAGCGTCCCCTGTTCTGCTCGTGCAGCTGGACCGGCTCGCCCGACGGGCCGGTGCGCGCGGCCGAGCGGGAGGCCTGGATCTCCATCAGTGCGACCAGTGCGTGCACCTCGGCTTCCTGAGGTGCCAGCTCGGCCAGCAGCCGGCCCAGCCGCAGTGCTTCGAGGCAGAGCCCGGGCCGCATCAGGTCGTCGCCGGAGGTCGCCGAGTAACCCTCGTTGAAGATCAGGTAGATGACCTCCAGCACTGACGAGAGGCGCTCGGCCAGTTCCGGGCCCTCCGGCAGGTCGAACGGCACGCGCTCCTCGGCCAACGTCCGCTTGGCTCCGGCGATGCGCTGGGTGATCACCGTCCCGGTGACGAGGAAGGCCCGCGCGATCTCCTCGGCCGTAAGACCGCCGAGCAGCCGGAGCGTCAGTGCTGCTCGGGCCCCGGTCGGCAGTACGGGGTGGCAGGAGATGAGCATCAGCCGCAGGACGTCGTCCTGTTCGGGGTCCTGCTGCTGTTCCAGCTCGTGGGCGAGCTGCTCCTGCTTGTGCGTCAGCCGCTGGGAGCGCCGGATGTGGTCGACGGCCCGCCGCTTGGCGGTGGTCGTCAGCCAGGCGCCGGGGTTGTCCGGGACGCCCGTGCCGGGCCACTGCTCGAGCGCGGCGACGAGCGCGTCCTGGGCCAGCTCCTCGGCGAGGCCGACGTCGCGCACCATCCGCGTGAGCGCTGCGATGATTTTGGCCGACTCGAGCTTCCAGACCGCGTCTATCGTGCGATGGGTATCCAGCACAGGGACGATCACAGCACTTGCCCCGACTCGCTCGCAAGCCGGGGCAAGTGCTCTTCGCGGTTCAAGGTTCAGGGTTTGGGGTTCAGGGTTCGTACTGCTGACTCACGGACCAAAAACCTGCTGAACCACGCTCTCGCCGTCACCAACGATCCTGCGGAAGCGGCGGGCCAGCTCGATCGCCTCCTCCTTGGAGCGGACCTCGATCAGCGCGAAGCCGGCCACGGCCTCCTTGGCCTCGGCGAACGGCCCGTCCGTCACCGTGATTTCGTCGCCGGCCGAGGTCACCAGGACGCCGACCGGCTCCAGACCACCCGTGGCCAGCAGAACACCGGCCGCCGTCAGCTCCTCGATGAACTTGCCCATTTCGACGTACAACTTCTCGTCGGGCGCGGTGTCGGAAGGCCTGGTCGTCATCAGGTAGCGCATGGGGTTGCCTCTTCTCGTCGTGCAGTGCTTCTGCCTTGCCTACACGTCGAACAAGGACATGTGACAGGGAACGCAGCCGTTCCCTGTCACATTGCCGGATCGACGTGCAGGCAAGAACCGAACACGACGAACGAACCCGAGAGGCACACACCATGACCACCCGGACCCCCACCAGCGCGGCTATCGCCGCTTCCCCCGCCGCGACCGGAACCCCGGCCCGGTCCGCCACCCGCTCCCTGCTCACCTGCGTGGTCGTAGCGTCACCGCTGTGGGCGGTCGTCTCCCTGACCCAGGCCGCCGGCCGCGACGGCTTCGACATCACCCGCCACCCCCTGAGCGCGCTGAGCAACGGCTCCCTCGGCTGGCTCCAGATCGCCAACTTCCTGGTCGCCGGAGCCCTGCTCGCCATCGGGGCGACCGGTCTGCGCAGGGCTCTGCACGGCACCCCGGGGAGCACCTGGGCACCCCGACTTGTACGGATCAGCGGCATCGGCATGATGGCCGCGGGACTGTTCGTCATGGACCCGGTCGACGGCTTCCCCGCAGGCACCCCCGCCGGGGAAGCCGCCGCACTCACCTGGCGCAGCTACGCCCACTTCGGCGCCGGATCGATCACCTTCACCTCGCTGATTGCCGCCTGCTACGTCCTGGGCCGTCACTTCAGCCGCATCGGTCACCGCGGTTACGCCATCGCCTCCCGCGTGGCCGGCACCACCCTCCTGATCGGCAACGGCTGGGCGATGGGCGGCGGTAAGGCCGGCACCCTGACCCTGGCCGTCGGTGCCATCACCGCGATGCTCTCGATCTCCGTGATCGCCAACCGGTACCGTCGCATCCACTGAGCCCACCCATCAGGCTCCGGCGGTGTGGCATGACCGAATAGGACACCGACAAGATTCTGCGGTCGCTTCTGGCGAAGATCACCATCACCGGTTGGGCCACGCTCACCGAGGATGTGAGCAGGGCCCATCCGGCGCGACCGGGGCATGGACAGCCTCGCCTGGCCAGTTGGAAACCCCGACGACATCCGCCGCTTCGTGGAACCGCTCACTCCGCGGCGACCACGATCCCCCGCACCCGAAGGACCCCACGAGTGAGCCTCCGCGAGATCAAGCCCGCCAACCGCGGCTACCTCTACGTCAACAGCCATCCGACCGGCTGCAAAGCGGTGGTCGACCGCATGTGGCAGCGGACACCGGACCCTGTCGGCGACCGGCCCGGCCCGGTCGCCCTCGTCATCGGCTCCAGCGCCGGCTACGGACTGGCCGCGACCCTGGTCGGCCTTCGCGCCCACCGGATGCGCGGACTCGGCATCGCCTTCGAGGCCGCCGCGACCGAGCGCCGCACCGCCAGCGCGGGCTGGTACCGCACCGCGCGGACCGCCGAACTCGCCGCCGAGGCCGGGGCTGACTTCACCTTCCTCAACGGCGACGCCTTCTCCGACGGCGTCAAGGACGAGGCCGCCGACCAACTCGCCGCCCGCTTCGGCAAGATCGACCTGCTCATCTACAGCATCGCGGCCCCGCGTCGCACGGACCCGCTGACCGGCGAGGTCCACCACTCCGTCATCAAGCCGCTCGGCACCGACTACCGGGCCAAGACCCTCGTGTTCGAGGACGGCGTCCCGCAGATCGGCGAGTTGCACCTGCGGGCCGCGGACGAGGCCGAGCGCGACGCGACCGTGCAGGTCATGGGCGGCGCCGACTGGCAGATGTGGATCGAGGCCCTGCAGTCCAAAGACCTGCTCGCCGACGGCTTCCAGACCGTCGCCCTCTCGTACGTCGGATCCGACATCACCGCCCCCATCTACCGGGCCGGTACCATCGGCGCCGCCAAGCAGCACCTGGAAGACACCGCCCGCGCCATCAACACCCAGCTCAAGGGCACAGGCCACGCCTACACCGTCGTCGCGGGCGCGGCCGTCACCCAGGCCTCCACCGCCATCCCGAGCATCGCGCTCTACACCAGCATCCTGCACCGCATTACCGGTGACAGCTGGCAGTCCACCGTCGACCAGGCAGCGGCCCTGTGGAACCGGCTCGGCGGTGACGCCGAACCCGGCCTGGACGACCAAGACCGCATCCGGCTGGACGACTGGGAGATGAATCCCGGGGTTCAGGCTGCCGTCCGCGCCACGTGGGACCAGGTCGACGCCGACACCATTGCCACCAGCGCGGACACTGATTGGTTCCGCGACCAGGTCGGCCAGCTCTACGGCTGGGACGTTCCCGGCGTCGACTACGAGGTCGCAGCCGAGACCACCGTCCCGTGGCCCGCTTCCCCGTCGTCCGACGCCTGACCCGAAGAGCTGAGGAGCTCGTCCGCCGGGCGGGGCACACAGGCAGGGCCTCGTCCTCGTTGAAGATGGGAACCACGATCGGAGGTTCGCGCGCGAGAGCTCTGTGTCCTAGGGGGTTGGAGTTCGACCAGGCCGCGACCGAACCCCAGCACTTCTATCGAACGGAAGAACGATGCAGCAGGTCACCCTCAACAGCGGCGTCCAGATGCCCATCCTCGGATTCGGCGTCTACCAGATCCCGCCGGAGCAGACCGAACAGGCCGTCACCGACGCCCTCGCCGCCGGCTACCGCCTCCTCGACACGGCCGCCGCTTACGGCAACGAGCAAGCCGTCGGCCGCGCGATCAAGAACAGCGGCATCCCGCGCGAGGATCTGTTCGTCACCACCAAGCTCTGGGTACAGGACGCCCCCGCCCAGGACAACGCCAAGCGCGCCTTCGAGGCCTCGCTGGCCAAGCTCGGCCTGGACTACCTCGACCTGTACCTGATCCACCAGCCGTTCGGCGATGTGTACGGCCAGTGGCGCGCCATGGAGGAGGTGTACCGCGAGGGCCGGGCCAAGGCGATCGGCGTCGCCAACTTCTACCCGGACCGGCTCGTGGACCTCATCATCAACAACGAGGTCACTCCCGCGGTCAATCAGATCGAGACCCACCCGTTCTTCCAGCGCACGGCCGACCAGGTGCTCATGCGCGGGCACGGGGTGCAGATCCAGTCCTGGGGCGGGTTCGCCGAGGGCAAGAACGGCCTGTTCACCAACCAGCTGCTGAGCCAGATCGGCGAGAAGCACGGCAAGTCCGTCGCCCAGGTCGTACTGCGCTGGCTTACCCAGCGCGGCGTCGTCGCGATCCCCAAGTCGGTCCGCGCCGAGCGCATGGCGGAGAACATCGACATCTTCGACTTCGAACTCACCGACGGGCAGATGGCTGCCATCTCCACCCTCGACACCGGGTCGTCACTCTTCTTCGACCACCGCGACCCGCAGATGGTCGACCGGCTCGCCAAGCACCGCGTGGACGCCTGACCCCTGGGCGTGCACCGGCATGACAGAGCCCGGCCGGGTGACTACGGGCCCGGCCGGGCTCTGCGTACGTGGACGAGCGGTGCCCTGGTCAGAGCCCCTCGTCGTGCAGGTCCTCTTCTCGCAGCAGGTCGTCCTCGCGGCGGCGCGAGGTCTCCTTCTGCCCCTGCTTCTCTCCCTGCTCCCGGCCCTTGCCCGGCTGGGGGCGCGCGGGGTCTCCAGGGCGGTGGTGTTCCTGCTGCTCACGACCCTTGCCCTGCTCCTGGCGCTTGTCCTGCCTACCGCCCATGACGGCGACTCCTTTGACGCGGGGTACAGATTTCCTCGCCCTCACGCTCACACGAACAGTCACAAACTGCACCATTTCGGCTATGAACCGTGGCGCAAGAGTGAAGTCCGCTCCCGGGGTGGCTGCGTCGCATGCCCGTTCCGCGGCTCATGCGAAGGATGGGCGCCATCCACCCGACTTCCGCCGTCAGGAGCCCACTCTCATGCTGGAGCGCAAGCCGCGCAAGAACCGCACCGAGGTCACCTTCGTCCTGCCCGCCGACGCCCCGCCCGGACCGGTCAGCGTGGTGGGCGATTTCAACGACTGGCAGCCCGGCGCCCACACCCTGGTGCCCCGCCCTGATGGCACCCGTGCGGTCACGGTCACGCTGCCCGGCAAGACCGAGCACTCCTTCCGCTACCTGGCGACCGGCGACCACTGGTTCGATGACGAACACGCCGACAGCCACGACGGCACCAATGGCCGCCTCCACACCTGACCACCCGGCGACATCCGCCCGCCCCACCCTGGCCGGCCTGTCGGCCAGGTGGGCGGTCGGCCCCTTGGCCGCCGCGCGCCACCGGGGGTCGGTAGATGCTAAATTTGGATCGGTTGTCCTGTTTTCTTTCCGACCTCCTCGGCCCTGCCGCACCACCCCCGACCGTGCGGTACCGGACCGCCGAGCACGAGGGCTGTGACGCCGACATGTGGAATTCCCGAGCCGCCTCCCGTCGCACGCTTCTGCTGACGCCGTGCGCGGCCCTGCTGGTCGCGGGGTTCGCACTGCCCCCAGGAAGCGCGCCCCCGGTCCAGCCCGGCGCACAGACCGCACCCACGGCTACCGTCAGCGCACCCGACCCCAGCGCGTCGGCGCTCAAGCGCATTGATCCGGCCGCGCTCCAGTCCGCCGTGGAACGTGCGGCGAAGGATCTCATGGTTCCCGGCGCCGTGGTCCTGCTCCGCACCCCGCAGGGAACCTTCCGGGCGACCGTCGGCACGACGGAGCTGGGCACCGCCGAACCGCCCACCGCGCGCGACCACTTCCGGATCGCCTCCAACACCAAGACCATGACGTCGGCCCTGATCCTCCTCCTCGCGCAGGAAGGCAAGATCCGGCTGGACGACCCCGTGTCCGACTACGTCCCCGGGGTGCCGAACGGCGAGAACATCACCATCGCCCAGCTGCTGAAGATGCGCAGCGGGCTCTACAACTTCACCGACGCACCCGAACTCGCAGAGTCCATGGACGCCGAGCCGGGCAAGGCCCGGACACCGCAGGAGATGCTGGCCATCGCCTTCAAGCGCCCGCCGAACTTCAAGCCCGACGCGTCCTACGAGTACAACAACACCAACTACGTGCTACTGGGCCTCGTCGCCGAGAAGGCCGGCGGCCGGCCGCTGGCCCGGCAGTTCCAGGACAGGCTGTACGGCCCGCTGGGCCTGAGCGGTTCGTCCTTGCCCGGCCTCCGCGACACCTCCCTCCCCACGCCGTACTCACACGGCTACATGTACGGCGGATCGGCCTACGCGCTGGTGGACGAGCCCTACCCGGCCGACATGCAGGCGCAGATGCGGTCCGGGAAGCTCAAGCCGGTGGACTACACCCACCAGAACTCGTCCTACTCGGCCGGCGCCGGCGCCGCCATCTCCACCGCGGACGACATGGCCACCTGGATCCGCTCCCTGACGACGGGCAAGGTGCTGGACCCCGCGTTCCAGAAGCAGTGGCTGGACAGCCCGCAGGCCGAGGACCCGGACGCGCCCGAGGGACAGAAGTACGGGTACGGCATCGCCTACCAGCGCTTCGGCCCGAAGGCCGCGATGTACTACCACGGTGGCGAGTTGCCGGGCTTCAATTCCTTCATCGGCCACGACCCCGACAACGACGTCACGCTCATCATCTGGACGAACCTGACGCTGTCGCCGGACGGCCGGACCACGGCCCAGGCCATGCTGCCCACCGTCCTCAACCAGATCTACGCCGGCCTCTCCCTCCCCGGCGCCTACTGAGCCGCAGAACAGGGCTGCTGCCCGCGTCACGGCTGCTGCCGGCCCGCTTCCTGCCCGGCGTCACCGCGTGCCCGCATCGACAGGGGCGGGATCCTGCCGAGCACCACGAGCCGGTGGCGTACGGCCATGACGACGACCGCCGTGGCGAGGATGACCACCCCGCCCAGTCGCAGGATCGCGTCGTAGGCCTCCTCGGGCGGCCGCTGCGGCGTCATCGCCGAGATCCCCGCCGCCGTCCCTGCCAGGGCGATCGCACCCAGCGTGACCAGGAACGTCAGCAGTACGCCCGATGCCTCCCCCGCCCTGGCCGGCGGGACGACCTGCTGGGTCGCCACGCTGGAGAAGGTCCAGCCCAGCCCCAGGCCGAGGCCGCACCACGCGAACACCGGCACGTACAGCCACCAGGCCGTGACCAGCGTCAGCGCGTACATCCCCGTGCCCGCGACGGCCCCGGCCAGCGCCATCACCGCGGTCGGCCGCATGTGCTGGGCCAGCCGCGCCCCGAGCGGCCCGCTGAGCGCCACCAGCAGGGCCGGGGCCAGGAAGACCGTGCCCGCCAGGAGCGGTGAGAGCCCGCGTACGCCCTGGAGGTAGAGCGTGGCGAGGAAGACGGTGACGGCGTAGCCCATGTTCGAGAGCGAGCCCATCCCGGTCACCAGGACGTACGGGACGTTGCGGAACAGCCGCAGATCGATCAGCGGGTGGCTGGCCAGCCGCTCCCGCACCAGGAACAGCCCGCCGGTCACCACGGCCACCGAGAAGAAGCCGAGAGTGCGAGCGCTGTCCCAGCCCCAGGCGTCTCCGCGCTCCACGGCCATGGTGAGGGTGGCCAGCGAGCAGACGATCAGGGCGCAGCCGAGGAGATCGAGCTCGCGCGGCGCCGACGTATCGCGCGAGTCCGGCACGTAGACGAGAGCGATGAGCAGCGATATCAGGCTCAGCGGCGCCATCAGCCAGAAGATCCAGCGCCAGCCGGGCCCCTCGGTGAACCCTCCGCCCACGAAGGGCCCGAGCGCGGTCCCGATGTTGGCGACGCCGAATACCCCGCCCAGGGCTCTTGCCCGGGTCCGCTCGGGAAAGGTGTTGGTGATCACGGACACGGACACCGGGAAGACGAACGCCGCGCCCACGCCCTGCGCGATCCGGGCCGCCACCAGCAGACCGAGACCAGGAGCCAGCGCGCAGCCCACGGAAGCCGCCGTGAACAGGGCGATCCCGGCCAGCAGGGTGCCCCGCCGCCCGAAGACGTCCCCCACCCGGCCACCGACGATGAAGAAGCAGCCGATGGCGAGCATGTACGCGGACAGGGTCCACTGCGCGGCCGAAACCGTGATGCCCAGCTCCGCCGACATGCCGGGAATGGCGAGGTTGAGGGCGAAGAAGTCGAGCTGGATGCAGAACAGGGCGACGGCGACCGCAACGAAAGCCCCCGTCCGCGCCGCCGCCGAAGACTCAGCGCGCATGAGGGCGTTCCTCTCAGCCGACGCGTTCGGGGACAACGCGGATGGCCGCACGGTAGGGCGGCTGTCACCGCCTGGCCCGGCGGCGGGCGATGAACAGGCCGAGCACCATGCCCACCAACAGCGTCACCGTGAGGACGCACCACAGGGGGATCACGACCGTGGGGATCCACAGCCTGATGGTGACGGACCCGGTATTGGCGGCGATGAACCAGATGACGACGGCGGCCACGACGACCAAACCGAGGGTGCGCAACCGCATGTCCCGGCCCTTGACGGTCAGCGTCGAGGGGCGATGTGGCGTACCACCCTTCTGCGTCATACAGCCCATTATCAACCCGCATGCGCGATTGATCGACCGATGCCGGGAAGGCAGGCGGTCAGCGCCGCAAGCTCCGCGTCGGCGCGCTCGGCGACCAGGGCGAGGACGCGGCCGACGGCGGCAAGGTCCTCGGCGGGTATCCCGCCCCGGCTTGAGCCCCGACCATTCCTCCTGGTCAGCGGCGCGCATTGGTCTTTCTGCTGATCAAATTCAGCGTCCATGGTCTGGACAGCACATTGCGCATAGGGGTGTTGGCGGATTGGGTTGCCAAGGTCACGCATTGCGACGTTGGAGAACGGAAGCGAATGGCATCCATGCTCAAGGGCTGCACACCCTGGCCCGAGGAGTTCGTCGACCGCTACTGGGCGGCCGGGCACTGGCGTGGCAATACGCTGGACAACCTGCTGCGCGACTGGGCCCTGCAGTACGGACCGCGGACCGCGCTGGTGCACGGCGGCACCCGCATCACGTACGCGCACCTGAACCGGCGCGTGGACCGCATGGCCGCCGGATTCCGGCTGCGCGGCCTGCGGGCCGGGCAGCGGGTCGTCGTCCAGCTGCCGAACGTTCCCGAGTTCGTCATCAGCGTGTTCGCGCTGATGCGCGCCGGCGTGGTCCCCGTGTTCTGCCCCATCTCGCACCGCGCGTCCGAGGTGTCCCAGCTCGTGCAGGTCACCCAGGCCGTCGGCTACGTCGGCCCCTCGGCGTACCAGGGCTTCGACCACACGGCGATGACCGCGGACATCGCGGCCCGCGGGCCCTTCTTGAGGCGGGTGTTCACCCTTGAGGCGCCCGGCTCCTCGTCCCCGTACGGCGGCCTCACGACCGACCCGGCGGGCTGCCAGTACAGCCCGCTGGGCTCCATCGACGCCCCGCCCGAGCCGGCGCTTGCGCAGCGCGCGGACCAGGTGGCGTTCTTCCTGCTCTCCGGCGGTACCGCCGAGGCGCTCCAGCTCATTCCGCGCACTCACAACGACTACGCCTACCAGGCGCGGGCCGCCGCCGAGCTGGTGTCGCTCACCGAGAACGACGTGTATCTCGCCGCGCTGCCCGCCGAGTTCAACTTCACCTTCGGCTGTCCCGGCATCGTCGGCACCCTCTCCGTCGGTGGCACCGTCGTCCTGGTCGAGGACCCGCGGCCCGCCGAATGCCTTGCGGTCATCGGACGAGAGCGGGTCACCATCACGTCGGTGGTGCCTGCCGTCGCCCGGCTCTGGCTCGAGGCGCTTCCCACGGTCCAGGCCGACTTGAGCAGTCTGCGTCTCGTGCAGATCGGCGGCGCGCCCTTGGACCGGGCGACCGCCGAACGGGTGGGCCCCGAACTGGGCTGTCGCCTGCAGCAGGTCTTCGGCACGGCCGAGGGGCTGCTCACCCTCACCCGGCCCGCCGATCCGGACGAGACCGTGCTCACCACGCAGGGCCGCCCGCTCTCGCCCGACGATGAGATCCGCATCGTCGGCGTCGACGGCGAGGACGTGCCCGACGGGGAGCCCGGCGAACTCCTCGCCCGCGGTCCGTGCACCCTGCGGGGCTACTACCGGGCCCCCGACCACAACGCACGTTCGTTCACCGCCGACGGCTACTTCCGCACCGGCGCCCTCGCGCGGCGCACCCGGGACGGCAACCTGGTGGTGACCGGCCGCCTCAATGGCCCTCGCTCTCGGTCGACTTCCACGACCTGACGCGGACGTAGACGCGGAGCCGGAAGCTGTGCCTGCGTTTTCGTGCGTCGGTCACAGGCTCGTGAGGAGGTCGTCGAGCGGGGCCGGTACCTGTCCGGGGTCGAGGGCCTCCACCAGGAGCTGGCCGTAGCGGATCTTGCGCCCCTTCTTCGTGCCGAGGAAGCGCCGCAACTGCCGCTGCCGGGGCCGACCGTGGTGTGCGGGCTGGTGCAGGAAGGTCTGCCAGGCCCGCAGGTCGCCCTCGGCCCGGATGATCTCCTCGACCCGCGCCGTGCCCAGCGCGCGGATGAGTTCGTCCTCCAGGTCCGCCACGCACACGAAGAAGCCCTGGTGCGGCGCCCGGGCCCGCTTCAGGCCTTGGTCGTAGAAGCGCTGCTCGCGCTCGTCACACAGTCCCCTCAGACGAAGGCCAAGACCGGGCGGCCCGAGAAGACCGGCGTAGCGGCCGATGCTCATCGCCCCGCCCATCGGCACGACGCACACCCCTTCGGCCGCCAGGTCCCGGCCGCGCCGCGCGGCCAGCGCCTCGACGGCCGCGAGGTCGCTCGCTCCTTCCACCAGCACCGCCGTCCGCAGCCCCAGTTGCACAGCCAGATCCTTCGCCGGTTCGCCAGGACCGCCGGCTGCCCAGCGGCTGACCGCATCCCGGAATGCGCACATGTTCGCCATGGAGCGAGTCTGCACTTCCACCGACCGGCACGGCACGGAATATTCGATGGCGGCACACCATCGGACCGGCGACCTCCGTCACTACCCACCTGACCAACGGCTACGTCCGGTTCGGTGTCTCGCCGACGGGGATCTCGGGCTCCGGGTAGAACCGAATGGTGGGATCCTGCCAGAAGGGGAACTAAAGCCGCCTGCCGGTGAGTAGCATCCGGCAGCAACACCGTGAGGTACGAGGAAAGTGAGCCGCAATGGCCAACGAGCCCGACACCACGCCCATCCATAACCTGTACGCGCAGCGGTTCGCCGCCGATCTCGAGACCAACCGCAAGGAGCAGGAAGTCGTCTCCTCGCAGATCGCGGAACTCGATGTACGCCTGAAGCAGTTGAAGCAAGACGAGAGTTGGCTGTGCGGCATCCAGGGCGCGCTGCCTGCAGCCGCCGCGGAGGCCACCACAGCCCAGTCCCCCGCCGAAGACACCGCCGCCGTGCCAGCCGCATCGGCGGAGGCCGCCGTCGCCGGGACCGTTCCCAAGCCGCGCCGGGCGAGGCAGGCGAGCGGCGGGACGGCGCGCGGCAAGAAGGCGACGCAGTCGAAGAATCCTTCCGGCTCCGCCGCCCCGGCTGATGCGAAGGCGAAGGCCAAGACCACCACGCGCAAGCCCGCGACAGCGGCGGCGCAGAAGGCCACCGAGCCGGCAGCCTCGCCCAAGGCCGCGGAACCGCCGCTGCGTGAGCTCGTTCTGGCCCTTCTGGTCAGCGCGGGCGAGCCCCGCCTGGTCAGCGAGGTCGCCACCGAACTGGCCCAGGCCCACCCCGCCCGGCCCGCCTCCACTCAGGTGGTGCGCAACACCCTCGAAGCCCTGGTCAAGAAGGGGGCCGTCGAGAAGGAGCACAAGCAGGGCTCGGTGATGTACACCGTGCCCCAGCCCGCGGCGGCCGAGCCGACGGGCGAGGCCGTCCCGGCCTCCGACGCGACGGAGGAGAAGGTGTCGGCGGACGTCTGATCCGTCATCGGCGCGCCACAGGCCGCGCGACGCTTGCCGACCGTTTCGTGGCCGAGCAGAACCGCCGCCCCCCTTCGTGGGGGCGGCGCGCGTCATGCAACGAGACCCGGTGGGTGATGGTCGGCGTACGACCGCATCAACATGTCACCACCGCCGTTCAGGACATACGCTCACCAGCAACGACGACGACAAACTCACACGCGGCGTCGCAAAGGCGGGATTGAGCATGGTACGGATGGAGCTTCGGCCGCATCAGCGTGAGGCCGTGGACGCGGTACTCAAGGCACTGGAGATGCCGGCTTCGGGCCGGCTCCCGGGCCAGGGGCTGCGCACCCAGGTGGTCATGGCCACCGGCTCGGGCAAGTCCCTGGTGGCGGCCAGGAGCGCGGCGGAACTGCGCGCACGCCGGGTGCTGGTGCTGGTGCCGTCGCTGGATCTGCTGACCCAGACAGAGGCAGCCTGGCGGGCGGGTGGTCGTACCGGCCCGGTGCTGGGGGTGTCGTCGCTTCGCGAGTCCGAGGCCGGATTCGCGAACACCACCGCCCCGGACGAGCTCGTACGCTGGACTGCGCACCTGGAGCAGATCACGGTCTTCTCCACATACGCCTCACTCGGACTCGGGACCCTGGAGCGCGCACACCACGCAGGTCTGCCGGCCTGGGATCTGATCGTGGTGGACGAGGCGCACCGGACGTCCGGGCGGATCGGCAAACCCTGGGCAGTGGTGCACGACAACGCCCGGATCCCGGCCGCCCGTCGGCTGTACATGACCGCGACTCCGCGGTTGTGGCAGGACGGGGAGGCCGAGCAGGATCAGGGCACGCCCGGTGAGCTCGTCGCGTCGATGGAGGACGACGAGAACGGCACCTTCGGTGCCCGCTGCCACACCCTGACCCTGTCGGAGGCCATCGACCGGAAGGTCGTCGCCCCCTACCAGGTCATCGCCGTCGACGTAAGCGACCCGGGCCTGCAGACCACACAGCTCCTCGGCGTCGAGCAGCGCTCCGACCAGGTCCGCGGTGCCCGGCTCGCCGCCCTGCAGACCGCCCTGGTCAAGGCCGCCGCCGGTGGGAAGTTCCGCCGCACGCTCGTCTTCCACCACCAGGTCAAGGAAGCCGAAGCCTTCGCCGCCGGCCTGCCCGATGTCGCCGCGCAGCTCCACGCCCTCGACCCCGGACTGTATCCGGCGTCTGTGTGGGCGGACTGGGTGTGCGGGGAACACCCGCCCCTCTACCGGCGCCGGGTCCTCGAGGACTTCGCCGACGGCACCGCGGCCGACGGGACGGAGGTCGACAAGACGTTCCTCAGCTCCGTTCGGGTACTCGGTGAGGGTGTCGACACCGCCACCTGCGACAGCGTGTTCTTCGCCGACCTGCGCGGTTCCATGCCCGACCTCGTCCAGGCGGTGGGCCGGGCGCTACGCATGCAGCCCGGCGAAGGGAAGACCGCCTCCCTCGTCGTCCCCGTCCTGCTGGGGCCCGGCGAGACGCCGGACGACATGCTCACCTCCCGCTCGTACGCCGACCTCGTAAAACTCCTCGAAGCACTGCGCGCCCACGACACCCGCATCGTCGAACGACTCGCGGAACCCCAGGCACCCAGCCGCTACACGCCTCTCTCCGAAGCCGAAAAGCCGGTGGAGTGGCACCCGGACGCCGGAGGCATCAGCGGCCCCGCCCATGCACTCCTGCGCTTCTCCACGCCCCGCAACCCCGCCAAACTCGCGGCTTTCATCAAGCTGCGCGTGCTCGAGCCGGAGAAGACGCACTGGCTGCGCGGGCTCGAAGCCGCGATGCTCTATCGCCAGGAACACGGCGATCTCCGCGTCCCCTTCACGTGCAAGGCCCCCACGTCCGAAGAGCAGGAGCAGGACCAGAAGCAGAGGACCGAAGCGGCTCTCGACGCACTGGAACACGCAGTCGTCGCGGACGAGCAGGAAGCGATCGACGAGACCCTGCTCGAGGCGGCGGCGGACGCCGAGGAACACCCGGTACGGTGGCCCGCCTCACTCGCCGGGTTCCCCCTCGGTCAGTGGATCGCCGACGCCCGCCGCAACCGCGCGGCCGGCCGTCTCGAACCCGGCAGGGTCAAGGCACTCGACGAGCTCGGCATGGTGTGGTCCGAACGCGACACCGCCTGGGAGGAAGGCATCACCGCGGCACGGGGGTGGGCCCAGGAACACGGGCACCTCCTCGCACCCGTCGATGCCGTCTGGCACGGGCAGCCCGTCGGAATCTGGCTCAAGAACGCGAGGGCGGCGGCACGGCGGATCATCCAGAACCAGCAGCGTGAAGCCGAGGGGCTGGAGCCCCTGCCGTTGGCGTGGTCGATGTCCCCGGAACGGCGCGAGCAACTGGACGAGATCGATCCGGCCTGGTGCGCCGTCTGGCCGGTCGCCTGGCAACGCTGCTTCACCCTCGCACGCCGTCACCTGGAAGCCGGCGGACAGCTGCCTAGGGCACCCGGCGAGGCCACCGTCCAGGGCGAGGACCTCGGCCAATGGGTGACGGCGCAGCGCTACGGATGGGACAACCTCGCGGTCGGGCAGCAGTGGATGCTGGAGAACATCCTCGGCGTCCAGCCGGCCACCCCGCAGGAGAAGGCGAAAGCCGTGGGGCGGATCAGCCAAGCCGACAAATGGACCGTGAACGTGACGGCGGCCGCCCAGTTCTATGAACGGGAGGGCCACCTCACGGTCCCCCGCAAGCACGTCGAACCCGTGGCAGTCGACGACCGGGGACTGCCCACGGGAGAGCCCGGACGTGGTCAGGAAGTACGCGACATCAAGCTCGGCGCCTTCATCGCCAACTGCCGGGTGAGAAGGGCTTCGCTGAGCGAGGAACGCATCGGACAGCTCGACGCCATCGGGATGAGATGGGCCGCCTGAACCCTTGGGTACGCCAGGACTTCGACGACAGAGACCGGGCGGGGCCCTGCTACCCGGGGAGGCGGAAGCCGTTGAAGAGGTCGTCCATGCCGCGCAAGGCCAGGCGGGCGGGGGTGACACGGACCGCGAGGTCACGGGCCGCCACCGCGAGCGGGTTGCGGAGGGCGCCCAGGCGGCCGACCCGGCGGGCGCGGACGCGTACGGCGTCGGTGCGGTCGCGGCGGGCGGCGGTGTACGCGGCGAGGGCGGCCGGGACGGAGTCCGTGCTGTCTCCGCCCTCTCCCCTCTCCCCGGCGGGAAGCAGGTGGGCGAGGACCGCCGCGTCCTCGATGGCCTGGCAGCCGCCCTGGCCGAGGTTGGGCGCCATGGCGTGGGCGGCGTCGCCCAGCCAGGCGATCCGGCCGTGGTGCAGGCGTGGGAGCGGGGCGGCCAGGTCGTAGAGGTCGTTTTGGAGGACGTCGGCGGGGTCGAGGCGGCCGACGCGGTCCAGCAGGGCCGGAATGGGGTCGTGCCACGAGCCGAAGCGGTGGCGGAGTTCGGCGCGGGGGTCGGCTGACCGGGTGCCTGCCGGGACGACCGCGGTGGCGTAGAGGTAATACCGGCCGTCGGAGAGCGGGGTCACGCCGAACCGCTCGCCCCGCCCCCAGGTCTCGCTCATGGCCGGTATACGGAGGTCCGGGGCGTCCACGACGGTCCGCCAGGCGGTCTCGCCGACGTAGTGCAGGCCGGGGTGGGCGGGGAAGTACGCCCGGCGCAGCGGGCTGTGGATGCCGTCGGCGGCGACGACCAGATCGGCGGGAAGGGCCGGGCCGGCTGCCGTACGGACGGTCGGGCGGCCCGCTGCGTCGTCGACGGCGGTCACGGCGGTGCCGTAGCGAAGGGCGTCCGACGGCAGTGCGGCGGCCAGGGCGGCGGTGAGGGCCGGGCGCGGAACGGCGATCGGAGGCATGCCGTAGCGAGCCGCCATGTCGGCGGTGGCGCTCCGGGTCAGCCACTGGCCGTCGGAGCGGCGCACGCCCATCGTCGTGGGTACGGCGCTGCCGACGGCGCGGGCGGCGTCGACGCCGATGGTGTCGAGTGCGCGCAGGGCGTTGGGGGCGAGGCCGATCCCGGCGCCCGTGGTGGGGGGTTCGGGGGCGCGTTCGCAAACGGTGACGTGCCAGCCTCGGCGGTGCAGTGCGATGGCGGCCGTGAGGCCGCCGATTCCGGCCCCGACCACCACCGCGTGACGTTTCGGCATGGAACACCTCTCCGTTCGGTTTGGGCGTCCTCTACAGCTGCAGAGCCCTCACTCTACAGCTGTAGAGCGAGGGTGCTGCGCCGACGCCGGCTCACGGAGCGGTGACGGCCTGCTCCAGCAGGCCGTGAAGCGCGCGATGCTCCTGCGAAGTGAGGCCGGAAAGCCGGGAGTCCACGGCAAGGAGTGCGAGGAAACGTGTCCGCAGTGCGGCGCCCTCGGCAGTGAGGACGAGGTGCTTGGCGCGGCGGTCCGTGGGGTGCGGGTGGCGCTCGACCAGGCTCTGCTTCTCCAGCTTGTCGACGACGAAGGTGGTGTTGGAGGGCTCGCAGCTCATGCGTTCGGCGAGCTCCCGCATGGTCACCGGCTCTGCGATGACGACTCACAGGAGAGAACCCATGGCTGACTTGACGGTGGCTCAGGACGGACGACTGCGCCGGCCGGCGGGAATCCGCTCGATACGGCTGGGCGACACGAAGGTGTCGTCGGTGCCGACCGGGCCGCGGGGAAGCATCCAGTCCAGCCACTTCGGCAGCCACCAGTTGGTCCGGCCGAGGAGTGTCATGGTCGCCGGTACCAGCACCATGCGTACGACCGTGGCGTCGATGAAGATCGCGGTGGCCAGGCCGAGCCCGAACATTTTGGTGGAGGGGTCCTCGGCGACGGCGAAGGACAGGAAGACCGCCACCATGATGAGGGCGGCCGAGGTGATGATCCGGGCGGTGCCCGAGACGCCCTCAACGATCGCCGTGCCGTTGTCGCCGGTGCGCAGGTACTCCTCGCGTACGCGGGAGAGGAGGAACACCTCGTAGTCCATCGACAGGCCGAACAGGATGGCGAAGAGGAACATCGGGATGAACGACACGATCGGAACCGTCGCTTCCAGCCCGATGAGTGCGCCTCCCCAGCCCCACTGGAAGACCGCGACCATGATGCCGTAGGCCGCGCCGATGCTCAGCAGATTCAGCAGTACCGCCTTGAGCGGTACGAGTATCGAGCGGAAGACCAGCATCAGCAGCAGGAACGACATCGCCAGCACGACGGCGACGACCACCGGCAGGCGTTGGCTGGTGCGTTGGCCCACATCGGACAGGCTCGCGGCGGCGCCGCCGACGTGGGCCCTGGCCGGGCCGTGCCCGATCGCCGTGGGCAGCACGTCGGTGCGCAGCCGGGCGATGGTGTCGGCCGTGGCCTTGTCCTGAGGGCTGGTGGTCGGGAACACCACGAGGGTCGCGATGCCGGTGGCCCGATCGATGTGCGTCGGCGCGACGGATGCGATGCCCGGATCCGCCGCGACCGTTGCGACGAGTCGGTCCAGCACTCCCGGATCACCGGTGGGGTCCGCGGCGATGACGAGGGGACCGTTGATGCCCGGGCCGAACCCCTCGGCGACGAGGTCGTAGGCCCGGCGCTCGGTACGGCTGTGGGGCAGTGAGCCGTCGTCGGGCAGACCGACGCGCAGGCCTAGCACGGGAAGCGTCACGGTCAGCAGCAGCCCCGCCGCGCCGACCGCGTACGGCACCGGATGCCGGCTGACGTGCCCGATCCAGCGCCACCAACCGGCGGCGTCGGCGGCGCCCGCCACCGTGTCCCGCTGCCGTGCGAGTCGGCCCGGCTTCCCGGTCTGCAGAGCCCGGCCGATCCGGCCGGCCCGGGCCAGGCGCGGGCCCGCCGCGCCGAGGAAGGCTGGCAGCAGCGTCACCGACGCGAGCACCATCGTCAGGACGACGATCGAGACGGCGAGCCCGCCCACCGTCATGAACGGCACGTTCGCGACCGCCAGGCCGAGGATCGACACGACGACGGTGCCGCCAGCGAAGACCACCGGCCGCCCCGCCGTTGCCACCGCTCGTCCGGCCGCCGCCTGCGGATCGAGCCCGCACGCGAGGTACTCCCGGTGCCTGGCGAGCACGAACAGCGCGTAGTCGATGCCCACTCCGAGCCCGACCATGCTGCCCAGGACCGGTGCGAAGGTGGGGACCTCCGTCACCCCCGCCAGTACCGTCATCGTGGCGACCCCTACGGTCAGCCCGAAGACCGCCATGCCGATCGGCAGCGCGGCGGCGACGAGCGAACCGAACGCCAGGAACAGGATCGCGGCCGCGGCGAGGAGGCCGATCAGCTCGCTCGCGCCGCCGTCGGGGTCGGAGAAGGCGTAGAAGAGGTTCCCCCCATCTCGATGCGCAGCGGCAGCTCGGCGCGCAGCCGGTCGCCGAGATCGACGAGGGCGTCGAGGTCTTCGGCCGACAGCCGGCTCTGGTCGGGGTACTGCACCCGGACGACCGCGATCCGCCCGTCGGCCGAAACGAGGCCGCCGCGCACGGTGGTGTCCCCGCCCGTGTCGAGCGCCCCCGCCGGGTCGCTCGTGCCGAGCACGTGCGGCAGCCGCTTCACCTCGGTCTGCAGCCGCGTGAGAGCGGTGCGCGCGCTGTCGTGGTCGAAGAACGTCGCACCGTCGTCGAGGGGTGTGACGACCACTTGGGCGGTCATCCCCTCCTGGCCGGTGCCTGCCCGCTCGATCAGTTCCGCGGCCCGTTGGGAGTCCAGTCCCGGAGCGGTCATCGAGTCCGCGGTCCGCCCGCCGAAGGCGACCGCTGCCAGGACGGCGAGCGTGGCGGCGATCAGCCATGCCGCGATCACCCGCCAGGGATGGCGGGCGGCGCTTGTGCCCAGGCGCAACAGGGCTTTCGAGAGCATCGGGTCCTCCAACCACCTCGTCGGCCGTCCTTGTACGGCCGCCGATCCCGAGGCTCGTCGCCACGGCGCTGCGCGGCATCGGCCCGCGGGCCGCAGATCCGTCGGCCCCCGGGCGGAGTGACGACCCGTCCTTTCGGCCGATGCGCGGCACGCCGCGGTCCCTAAGCTGAGAACCGTGCTCCGAGACGACCTGCGAACCCTGTGGACCGAACCCCGGCCGCCCGCCGCGCCCGCCCGGGTGCGGCGGGACTGGGCGCTGCTCGCCGCGGGCCTTGCCGGTGTGGCGCTGGAGGCCACCCTGCGCGAGAACGTCGTGTGGCGGCCGGTGGCGGTGGTGGTCACCGTATGGCTGTGCCTGCTGCCCCTGTGGCGCCGGACCCGCCCGCTGGCGATGGTGACGCTGGCGTTCGGCTCGGTGATCCTGCTTCCGGTGGCCTCGCTCGTCGCCGCACCGCGCGAACCCGTCGGCCTGTACACCGGCGCGGTCGTGCTCGTGCTGGTGTACGCGCTGCCCCGGTGGGGATCGGGACGCGAGATCGTGCTGGGCGGCGCGGTGATCCTCGCGACCGGCGCGCTGTGTGTCGTCACGGACGGGACCCCGGTCGTCGAAAAGGTCGTGGGCTTCGTCTTCCTGCTGCTGCCCGGCGTGCTCGGGGCTGCCGTCCGGTTCCGGGTGACCGCTCGCGAGCGGCAGTTGGAGCAGGTGCGCTCCCGCGAGCGCGAGCAGCTCGCCCGGGAACTGCACGACACGGTGGCCCACCACGTGTCGGCCATGGTGATCATCGCCCAGGCGGGCCGGGTGCTCGCGGGCACCGACCCGTCCGCCGCCGTCGAGGCGCTGGAGGGGGTCGAGGAGGAAGGGGCGCGCACGCTGGAGGAAATGCGCGCCATGGTCGCCGCGCTGCGCGACCTCGGGGTCGGCGCCGAGCTGGCGCCCCCTGCCGGAGTCGCGGATCTGGAGCGCCTGGTGCGCACCCCTGGTGGCCGCCTCAGGGTCGACCTGGGGCTCGACGGCGAACTGGACGCACTGCCCCCGGCCGTGGACGCGGCCGTTTACCGGATCGTGCAGGAGTCGGTGACCAACGCGCTGCGCCATGCGGTCGACGCGACCGAGCTCGTCGTTCGGGTCACCGCGGAACGGCACACGGTACGGGTGAGCGTGCGCGACAACGGCCGGCGCACCGGCCGGGGTCGCGACGGATACGGACTTACCGGACTGCGCGAGCGCGCGACCCTGCTCGGCGGCACACTACGAGCCGGGCCGGGTACCGACCGGGGCTGGGATGTCGAAGCCGAACTGCCGAGAGCGAGGAGCGAGAGCGGTGTCCATTCGCGTCCTCGTCGCTGACGACCAGACGATCATCCGCACCGGGTTGCGGATCATGCTGAACGCCCAGCCCGGCATCGAGGTGGTCGGCGAGGCCGCCGACGGGCGGGAAGCGGTACGCCTGGCCCGCGAACTACGCCCCGACGTCTGCCTGTTCGACATCCGCATGCCCGTACTCGACGGGCTCGAGGCCACCCGGCTGATCGCCGGCCCGGGCGTCGCCGACCCGCTGGTCGTGGTCGTCATCACCACGTTCGACCTCGACGAGTACGTCTACGGCTCACTGCGTGCCGGCGCCCGCGGATTCCTCCTCAAGGACACGGGACCGGACCTGCTGGCGCAGGCCGTACGGTCGGCGTCCGACGGTGAGGCGCTCATCGCGCCCAGCGTCACCGTCCGTCTGCTCCGGGCATTCGCGGACCTGCCCGCCGGCCGGCCCGTGGCCCAGCCGGTCTCCCCCGTCACCGCCCGGGAGGAGCAGGTGCTCCTCGCCGTCGCTCGCGGGCTGACCAACACCGAGATCGCCGATGCACTGCACATCAGCCTCAGCACGGTGAAGACGCATCTGGCCAGCCTGATGGCCAAACTCGGCGCCCGCAACCGGGTCGAGATCGCGATGTGGGCCTACGAAACGCGCCGTATCCTCCCCGGAACCTGAGCCGGGTGCCGGGCCATGTCCCATGAGTCCCCGCCGGGACATCAGTGAGGGCGACGGCGGCGGCCAGGTTGCCTCCGGCGCTGTCGCCGGCCACGGCGAGGCGGTCGCGGCGGCCGCCGTAGTCGTCGATGTGGTCGGCGACGTGGTGGGCGGCGGCGAGGCAGTCGTCGTAGGCGGCGGGGAAGGGGTGCTCGGGGGCGAGGCGGTAGTCGACGGCCACGACCACGGTGTGCACGTCGCGGCACATCCGCCGGGTGACGTCGTCGTGGGTGTCGAGGTCGCCGGTGAGCCAGCCACCGCCGTGGAAGAAGACCACCGTGGGAACGGGTCCGCCGCCTTCGGGCCGGTAGACGCGCACGGGGATCTGCCCGGCAGGGCTGGGGACGGCGGTGTTCTCCACCGAGCCGACCTCGATCGGCTCCCGCAGTGCGACGCCGGCGCCCATCCGGCGGTTCGCCTCGCGCAGCACCTCGGGGTCGGTGTCGATGACCCGGGGGACGGGGTGGGCGTTGACCTGGTCGAGTATGGCCGCGATGGACGGGTCGACGGGCATGGGAGGCACCTTTCCTTCGTGGGGTGCGCCGAGGGGCACGTGGGGACGTGGCAGTCCGCGTCTTTGCTTCGCATCGTGCGCGCGCGGCGCGGATGCTGCTGAGGTCAGGGGCGCAGGATCAGCCGGATCGGGTCGCCTTCCTTGGTGTGCAGGCGCTGGACGGCCTTGGCGGCTTCCTCGAGCGGCAGCACGTCGGTGATGGAGCGGGAGAAGTCCAGCCGGCCGCCTTCGGCCAGGGCGATCAGCTGCGGGACGGCGTTCCCCTCGGAGCCGTAGTGGCCGAGGATCTGGTGCTGCAGATAGCTGAAGAGCGTGCCGTTGGCGACCGTGAGCGGCTTGTCGGTCAGTCCGACCAGGACCAGCCGTCCCTTGGCCGCGAGGACGCTCAGGGCCTGCTCACGGACGGCGGCGACGCCGGCGAAGTCGAAGGCGACCTCCAGTGCCCGGTCGCCGGTGGCGGCCAGGACCTGCTCGCGCAGCCGGGGGTCGGCGGGGTCCAGGGCCAGGTCGGCACCGAAGTCCAGGGCACGCCGGCGGGCGGCCGGTGCCGGGTCGACGGCGATGATCGGATAGGCCCCGACAGCGCGCAGCAGCTGGACGGCGTGGGCACCCAGTCCCCCGATGCCCCAGACTCCGACGGACTGAGCCGGGCGGACCCCGGCGGTGGTGGTGACGGCTCCCCAGGGGTGGAGACCGCGTCCGGGATGATCGCTCCCTGCTCGAAGGGGATCGAGTCGGGCAGCGCGCACAGGGTGTCGACGCCGGCCTGTGCGTACTCAGCCCAGCCGCCGTCGTAGTCGACGCCTCGAGTGAGGAGGCGGCCGTCGCGGACCTCGCCCGCCTGCAGCACGACCCGCTGCCCGACCGCCCAGCCGGTCGCCTCCGGTCCGAGCCGGGCGATCGTCCCGGCGACCTCGTGCCCCAGGGTGACGGTGTCGCTCTGCAGGTGGGCCGGTGTGAGGGTGCCGTCGATCAGGTGGACGTCGGACAGGCACACGCCCGCCGCCTCGACCTTCACCAGCACCTGCCCGACACCGGGCACGGGCCTGGGCACGTCCTGGACGGTCAGTGTGCGGGAGGGGAGGTGCAGCCGTGCGGCGCGCATGAGGTCCATGGCGGTTCGTCCGTTCCGGTCGGCGGCCTGCGCACTATCGCAAGACATCTTGCTTTATAACGTACGCCCGCCGGTTTCGTATCGCAAGAGCTCTTGCGATATGCTGCTGTGCCATGACGGGCGAGAGAGAAGCACCACCGCTCAGGCGCCGCGGTGAGCGGATGCGGCAGGCCGTCCTGGCCGCCACCGTCGACCTGCTCACCTCGCAGGGCCTGGCCGCGACCACCGTGGCCGCCGTCGCGCGCGCGGCCGGCGTCCACGAGACCTCCGTCTACCGGCGCTGGAAGACCCGCGAGAACCTCGTCTTCGACGCGCTCGCCACTCACTCGGACACGGCGCTCCCGGACCCGGACACGGGCGACGTACACATGGACCTGTCCCTGCTGTTCACGGCGCTTGCCCGGTACCTCGCGACACCGGTCGGCGCCGCGCTGCTCCACCTCGGCACGGTCCGCGGTGAGAACGACCTGGAGGAGGGGCGGCGCTCCTACTGGAACGCCCGCCTGGAGCGCGGCGAAGCCCTCGTCCGGCGCGGCATCGAACGGGGCGAACTGCCCGCCGGAACCGACCCCCACCTGCTGGTCGAGGCCATCACGGGTCCCCTCCTCGCCCGGGTACTGCTCACCGGCGAACCGCTGGAGGACACCCTGGTCCCCCGCCTGGTCGACCTGATTCTCGACGGCGCACGCGCCTGACCCGTCGCCGACGATGGCGGGGGCCGGGCCGCAAGGCTGCGGTCCGGCTCAACTCTCAGCGGGTGCGCGGTCCACGCGAATGGGGGAAGCTGGGTGTGGCCGCGGCGTCGGCGGCGGGCCGAGTGGTGAGGATGGTCTTTCGTGAACGTTTCAGCAACAGGCCGCCCCGCACGCGCATCCCGGTACAGGATGCGGATGACCACCCTGCTGTGCACGGCGGCGGCCCTGACGGCCGCGATGATCCCGGCCTCCGCGCACACCGGTGGAACGGCATCGGCCCGGACTCTGGGCCCAGGGGATCCGGTCGTGGTCGTCGACTGTTTCTCCCAGGCCCAGATGCGCCCCGAGGAATACCTCCTGGCCTGCGGGGACGGGAACAACCGCCTCGTCGGACTCCGCTGGGACACCTGGGGGCCGAGGACCGCGACGGCCACCGGCACGGACATGGTGAACGACTGCCGCCCCTACTGCGCGGCCGGCCGCTTCCGCGCCTACCCGGTGACGGTGACCCTGAGCAATCCGGAAGCCTGGCCCGAGCACCCCGACGTCCAGCGCTTCACGACCATCCGGCTCATCTACACCGACACCGCACCGGCCCCGGTCCCCAAGGACGTGACCTACAAGCTGGTGTACTGACGGAACGGCCGGCGTGGCAAGCCGGGGGGCCGGGGGCGGCGCTACCCGAGATCCGAGAGCCCTGTTGCGGCGCTGTCCGGGTGGCGGTGGCCGGTACGGCGCAGGGTGGCGGGTGTGGCGCCGTACCAGCGCTGGACCGCCCGGCGCAGGGCGCGGGCATCGGCGTAACCGCATTCGAGCGGCTATGGCGTCGATGCTGAGGTCGGTGGTGTGGAGCAGCCGCGTGATGTGGGCTCGACGTACGGTTTCGACCTCGTCGCTCCATGTGGTGCCGTGTTCGTCGAGTCGGCGCTGGAGGGTTCGTGTGCTGACGGCCATGCGCCGCGCCACTGCGGACAGCGTCGGCGTGGTCTCGTCGTCAGCGGAGGCCAGAGCCGCGCGGAAGAGGTCCAGCCAGTTGTGCAGCGGGATCGCGGTGGCCAGGGTCTGCTCGGCGTGTCTTCGAAGCACGGTCGACAGGCCGGGCTGGGCATGTGGGTTCGGGGTCTTCAGGTCGCCGGCAAGGAAGGTGATCGAGCTGTCCGGAGCTTCGAAGTCGATGCTGCGGGTGCCGTAGAGCTCGGTCAGGGCGTCGTGCCGGCGGGGTGCTTCGGCGGCCAGTGCAACGTGGACGGGGACGAGGCGCCGTTGTGCGGCTTCGCCGAGACGCCGCTGGTAGAGGCCGAGTGCGTAGGCGCGGATGGCGCAGGCCGCCTCGTAGGTCAGATCGGCCTGATTGACGTGGCTGATGGTGATGTGTTCGCCGTCCTCGGTGACTTGGAGGGTGTCCGTGCCGGTGTCGGCGACGGTGGCGAAGTAGGCCGAGGCGTCCCGGATCCCTTCGAGCGGGGTGGGCGCGGAGGTGATCAGGTAGTCCCAGACCCCGAGGGTGCCGATGCTCGACTGCTGTGCCAGCAGCACGGACAGCTCGCTCCAGGGGGTGTGGACGGTGGTCAGTTCGGCGATGCGGATGCCCGTGGCCGCGGGGGTCCGGCACAGGTCGTCGTTGAGGTGCTCAGGGGCCAGGCCCAGCAGGTGCGCGTATCCGTGCGGGGGTATGCCGAGCAGGCGTGCGGCATTGACGCTCAGCCGGGTGAGGGCGGAGGAGGTTGTCCCCTGATGTGCATGCCAAACCACAGGGGTTGAGCATAGACCAGCACGAATTGCCAGATCATCGCCGGAGCTCGGGGGCCGGCGTCCCCACATTGGCGTGGAGAGTCCCCCTGTGGCGCGCACGGTCCCCTTGCTGGCGTGTGCTGCCCTGGGCCAAGTGATCTCCTCGGCCTTAGCGTGGCGATCGTTCTCGCACGGTGCGTGACCCCGTGAATCGGGGTCATCTCCGGGGCGGAGTGCGGGCGGAGTACGGGAGGTCCCGGCCGGAGCCCCCCACGGGGGTGGGGGGCCGGGTTCCCGTGCGACGGGATCGCCTCCCGCACTCCGCGTGGGAGGTTCCGGCTCGGGCGCTGGTGGCGAGTGCGGTGTGTCATGTGTGGTGTGTCATGTGCGGCTCCGGGGCAGTTCCCGCTCGTACTGGGGCGTTTGGTCGCGTCGGGGTAGCAGCAGCGGGGGCAGCATGATGAGGAGACCGGCGATCGCGATGGCGGTGCGGGGGCTGGTGATGCCGGCCAGCAGGCCCCACAGAGCGGTCAGCGCCGCGATGGTGGCCTTGCTGGTGACCGACCACGCGGACAGGGTGCGGGCGACTCGGTCTGCCGGGGTCCGCTCGAGCCGGTAGGTGGCGAACACCGGGTTGAACACTCCCATGCAGGTGATCAGCCCGAGCTCGACGGTCATGACGAGTACGAGCCCGGCAGTGCCGGGGCCGATGAAGGCCAGGCCGAGCAGCCAGCATGCCCTCAGCGCCCCTGCGGTGAGCATGACCCTGTGCTGCCCGAACCGGGCGGCGAGCCGGGGGGCCAGGCGTGCGCCGATCAGGCCGCCGACGCAGGGCGCGGCGAATGCGAGGCCGTACTGCCAAGGTGCGAACCCGAGGGGGCCGAGCATGAGGACGGCGAGCAGCGGGGAGGTCGCCATGATCAGGCCGTTGACCAGGATCGTGTTGACGCACAGCGGCCGCAGTGCGGAGTCGGCCAGGATGAACCGCCAGCCGTCGAGCAGGTCGCCGGCTCGCAGCCGCGGCGGTGCTTCGGTGCTGGTGACGCGCGGCTCCCGCCCGCCGATCGCGCGGATCCCCACCGCAGAGAGCAGGTAACTCACCGCGTTGGCCACCACGGTCATCACCGGGCCGAACAGCCCGATCGCGGCCCCGCCGAGCGGGGGGCCGAGGACGGTGGCGGTCCAGGTCGTGGACTCGAACCGGCTGTTCGCGACGAGCAGGTCCTCCGGCCTCACAAGCGCCTTCAGACATGCGCCGCCGGCCGCCGTGAAGGCGATGTCGGCTGCCCCGACGACGACCGACACCAGCAGGAGCTGGGCGAAGCCGAGACCGCCGAGCGCGAACGCCGCGGGGACGCTCATCAACGCCGCGAACCGGACCAGGTCCATCGCGACCATCACCGGCCGCTTGCGGCGGAACTCCACCCACGGGCCGAGCGGCACCGCTACCGCCGCGCCGACCGCCAGCCCCGCGGCCGCCAGCACCGACACCTCGGCCGTCCCGGCGTGCAGAACGAGGATCGCGATCAAGGGGAACGCGTCGAACGCGAGCCACGTGCCGAGCGTGCTGACCGCGTACGCCGCCCAGAGCCACCTGAACTGCCGCCCCAACGACCGCCTGGCCACCATGATCAGCGCATCCCTCACTCTCTCGCCCGCCCGGACAACCAAACGTTGACCAGCGAGATCAAAGCGAGCAGCACATCGGCAGGTCAAACAACAGATCGGCCAGCAGCCACAACGGTGCATTGTGGCTGCTGGCGAGAGTGGGTCGGCGTGAATCTCGAGAACGGTGCCAGCTTCTGCGCATCGGGATCACGTACTGACTTTGCTGCTGAGATGCCCAGATCAGGTGGTGGGTTGGAGGCTGCGGAGCCACTGGATGGCGCTGCGCAGGCGGAGTCCGGCAGGGTGGTCCTGGGGTGTCTTGTTCAGTTCACTGGGCGGCATCCGACGGTTCGTACCAGAGGCTCGTCATCGGGGAGCGCATGGTCCAGCCCAGCGAGGAGTAGAGCGCCCGGCCCTCGGGCGTGCCGACCAGGAGGCCAGTCCTTGCACCGGCCTCGTAAGCGGTGCTCTGCAGCGTGCGCATCACCAGGCCGCCGAGGCCCTTGCGCCGGTGCTCCGCGGCGGTCTCGACCTGGTCGACCACGACATGGCCGCCTGCCTGGGCGATCTGTCCACCGGCGGCGAAGTGCCCGGCGCGGGTGCGGACCAGCACTCGGCTGACGCCGCCCCGGCTCCAACTGGTGAGCGTGTAACCGGCCGGCGCCTCAGGGCGCTCCGGCGCAAGGTGACAGGTCATCAGGAAACCGGGGCTGTCGCACCGCCAGCCCGGCCCGACCCAGGGCAGGATCGCTTGGTCCTCGGCGAACAGCTTCAGCCAGGTCCCGGGCGCGCTCGTCGCGGCGACGATCTTGCGCACATCGGCCTCGGCGGGCTCCGGCAGCACGTGCCGGGCCACGTGCTTGGGCTGCCCGACGTCGATCGTCCACCCCCACGGCTCGTCGATCGGGTCCGAGCTGCCGCGGGAGACGACCCAGCCATTGATCCACATCCGCACGAGCTCACTGATCCCGGTGTCCGGCATCGCCGCCCGCCCCCTTGAATGGTAATAGGTGATAATGCCAAATGAACCTTACGTGACAGGGGTGGGATTTGACCATAGGAGCAGGTTTCTCGGCCAAGGACGCGACTCGCGAGCAACGCCACCGCGTAGGCCACCGCCGCAGGGCCCGGCTTCGCGCGGCCGAGCGCGATCGTCGGCGACGAGGCGTACTCCTCACGCGCCAACCCGCAGGAAGAAGGCTCGCGCGGCGGCCGTCCCGTCACGTGATCTGAACTCAGAACAGGCCCTAGACTCGGGCCATGGACCGGACCGACCGCGCCAGCCGCGTGATCGCGGCACCACCGGCGGCCGTCTACGGCGCCCTCCTCGGCCGGGAGTCCCTCGAGGCCTGGTTGCCGCCGGACGGCATGCGCGGGCGGGTCGAACGGTGGGATCCCCGGCCCGGTGGCGGGTTCCGGATGGTCCTCACCTACCTCGACCCCACCGACAGCCCCGGCAAGACCTCCGACGCGACGGATGTCGTCGATGTCGGGTTCGCCGAGCTGGTGCCACCGGAGCGCGTGGTGCAGCGGGCGGTGTTCGAGGCCGACGACCCGTCGTACGCCGGCACCATGACGATGACCTGGCACCTCGCTGCCGCCGGTGACGGGACCGAGGTGACCGTCATCGCCACGGACGTGCCACCCGGTATCGACCAAGCGGTACACGAGGCCGGGATCGCCTCCTCGCTGGCCAACCTGGCGTCGTACGTCGAAGGGGCCGGCTGACGCAGGTCGGCTGCGACCCGCACGGGCACGTCGTCGAGGAAGCGCCGAACACCCACACCCGTCATCGCGCTGACCGGCTCACCTCCGAAAGCCCGTCATCCAGAACACCTCACTGGCCCACCCTTCCGTCGACGCACTCGCGCAACAGGTCGGCGTGCCCGCAGTGACGGGCGTACTCCTCGATCCTGTGCACCATCAGCTCCCGCACGGCGATCTTGTCCTTCCCCACGCGCTCGCTCAGATCCTGGTGCTCGGCCAGCGCGGCGTCGGTCGCCGCCTGCTCACGCTCCAGATCGGAGTACGCGGCGTCGACCGCGGCCTGCTCGCCGACGGCTTCCTCGAAGTCCGCGTCACGCCGGCCGTACAGCTTCGGCAGCGGTTCACCGTCGCTGATCCAGTTGTGCCAGTCCCGTTCCACCTCGGCGAGGTGCCGGAGCAGGCCGAGCAGCGACATCGTCGACGGCGGAACCGACCGACGGGCCAGTTGCTCCGCATCCAGGCCCTCGCACTTCATCCGCAGGGTCATGCGGTAGCCCGCCAGGAAGTCCTGCAGCGTCGCCGGCTCGCCCTCCGGACTGTGCCCGTCTTTGTGGCGGGGGTCGTCGTCCGGGTCAGCCCACATGTCGGGGTAGACGCTTGCGGGGCTCCATCGTGCGGGTTGATCACTCATGCGTTCCATACTCGTCTGTGAGGGATCAAGCCAGCCAGTGGGTTTCCCAACGGCATTCACTTCGGGATCCGTTGAGGACGCGGGCGGCGGGGCCGATGTCAGCGATGCGGCCGGGGCTGGGGCTGGGCGTGACGTGTGACCGGGTGCGCCACCGTCGCCAGCCGCGACGCCGGCCTGTCCGGGATGTTCTCGACGACGTCCGGTTCGGCCCGGCCGCGGATCAGCAGGATCTTCGGCGGGTGTACCCCGGTTTCGATCGTCAGGGCGACCGCCGGGGCATCGGCTGCCCGGCCTACAGCCGGATCGCCACATCCCGCGGGCCACCTTAGATTCGGCGAGGGCGCGGGATCTCGCCCGCTTTTCGACGAAAGGTCCGCCTGCATGATTCGCCGTTGGCTCACAGCCGCCCTGGGCGCGCTCCTGCTGCTCACACCCGGGTCCCTCTCCGCGGCTTCGGCCGCCGCCCAGCCCACAGGCCAGCTGCGGGTCATCACCCGCAACCTCTACCTGGGTGCCGACCTCGCGCCCGTCCTCGCCGCCACAAGCCCGCAGACGCTCGTCGCCGCAGTGACCACGGTGTACGCGAACGTCCAGGCGACGAACTTCCCCGAGCGCGCCGAGGCACTGGCCGACGAGATCGCCGACGGCAACCCCCACCTCGTGGGCCTCCAGGAAGCCGTGCTGTGGCGCAGCCAGACCCCAGCCGGACCGGGCAGCGCCACCCACGTCGAGTACGACTTCCTGCAGATCCTGCTCGACAAGCTTGCCTCCCGAGGCAAGCACTACGCGGCCGTGGCCACCGTCACCGTCGGCAGCGACTTCGAGGCCCCGCGCTCCCTGCCCGACGGCGGCGGTCTGCAGGACATCCGGCTCACAGACCGCGACGTACTCCTGGCCCGCACCGACCTGCCCGCGCACGTCTTCTCCGTGGCGAACCCTCAGGCGGCCCGGTTCCAGGCCCACGTGCCCCTCTGCCGCCCGCTGTTCGGCTGCGTTCCGCCCGACAACGTCCCCATCCGCATCGAGCGCGGCTGGGTCGCTGCCGACGCCACCGTGCGCGGCCGCACCACCCGGGTGGTCACCACCCATCTGGAGCCCGCCGCTCCCACGGTCCAGGAAGCACAGGCCGACGAACTGCTCGCCGGCCCGCTGAACACCAAACTCCCCACCGTGCTTCTCGGCGACCTGAACTCGGCCGCCGGCGGAGTCGGCGCAACACCGGGAACAGCCACCCAGAGCCACAACAAACTTCTGGCCGCCGGCTTCACCGACGCCTGGACCGCCACCCGCCCCCGCAATCCCGGCTTCACCTGCTGCCAGGCCCCCGACCTGCGCAACGTCACCTCCAACCTCAGCCAGCGCATCGACTACGTGCTCTTCCGCGGCAAAATCACCGCGCTGGCGACCAAACGAGTGGGCCATACACAGGCCGACCGCACCCCGTCAGGCCTGTGGCCCTCCGACCACGCCGGCGTGAGGGGCGTGCTCCGACTGCGTTGAGCGGCCGACACGCGTACGGGCGGAGCGATCCCCGAAGTCCCAGCCGGCACCGGCACCACCACATGACGAAGGGCCCCACCACTCTGCGGTGGGGCCCTTCCCCCTGAGTGAGAGAGTTCCGAACGCCCAGTTCATCGGGACGCTGAACGATGGGACCCCTCCCAGGGACAGTTCACCCACCGACCTCGAGATCCCGCACAGAGGGCATCTGCCGCAGCGTCAGGTCCTTGAGCCAGCAGGCGGCGACCCGGAGAGCCCGGGGTGCCGATCACACGGATGGGTGACTGCGCTCGGTGCGCATCCCGGGCCAAGATCGAATACATGAAAACCTCCTTGATCCGCCACGTTTGTGCCGCGGCCCTGGTGCTGACTGCGACGATGGCCCCCGCCGTGGCAGCCCAGTCGGACGACACCGCCGCACGGTCCCACATCGGGGCGCAGGCCCGGTTGCTGGGCGAGAAGATCGTTCCGCACAAACTCCCCTTCCGGAACACGACTGTTGGCGGACTGTCCGGCATCGACCGGGATCCGTGCACGGGTGAGTACGTCATGATCAGCGACGACCGCTCGTACCTGCAGCCCGCCCGCTTCTACACCGCCAGGATCGCGGTGGACGGCGCCGGGGTGCACTCCGTCGACTTCACCGGCACCCACCCGTTCCTGCAGCCGGACGGCTCCGTCTACCCACCCGCGAGCGCCGGCGACGGCAAGGCCGTGGACCCGGAAGAGCTGCGGGTGGACCCGTGGAGCTGCCGGTACTGGTGGGCACAGGAGGGCGACCGGCCGAAGGCGTCGAGCGATCCGGTGATCCAGCCGTCGATCCAGTTCGCCACTCGCTCCGGTGCCCACCGTGGCCAACTGCCCCTGCCGCCCAACTACGAGGTCAGCATGGGTGATCGGGGTCCACGGCGGAACAAGGCGGTGGAAGCGATCACGTTCGGAGCCAGGAACGGCGTGCTCACCAGCGCTGTCGAGGGTCCGCTGCTCCAGGACGGCCCGGAGCCCAACCTGGAGCACGGCGCGCTGATTCGCGTCACCCAGCAGAGCCGGGCGGGCGACGTGCTCGGGCAGTTCGCCTATCCCCTGGAGAAGATCTTCACCGAGTCCGACCCGTCCAGCCCGTGGCCCCCGGACACCGGTGTGCCCGCGATCCTCGCCTTCCCCGAGGACCCCAGCCGCTACCTCGTACTCGAACGCACGTGGGTGGCAGGCGCAGGCTTCAAGATCCGCATCTACGACGCCACCACCCGTGGCGCGACTGAGGTGCAGAACGTGGACTCCCTGGCCGGACAGAGCGTCGTACCGATGCGCAAGGAACTGGTCGCGGACTTCCACGACTTGGGCCTGTCCACGGTCGACAACACCGAGGGCATGACCTGGGGCCCGACCCTGCCGGGCGGCGAACGGACCCTGCTCCTGGTCAGCGACGACAACTTCGCCCAGGACGAGGTCACCCAGATCGTCGCACTCGGCATCCGCTGAGACTGACGACCGGCGCCGATGTGCCGGTGGGGCCGAGGCGGTGTGGTTGGCGCACGCAACGGCAGTGACCTCGCCGTTCGGTTGGCCGGCGCCCCGATGGGCGCCGGCCTGTGAAGCGCCCCGAGCTCCTAATTGGGGGCCACCTTGCAGGCGCTCACCGCGGTCCCGTTGGTCACACCGCCCGCGGTCAGACCGGACACACACTGCGCGTTGTCTCCGTTCAACCCGACGTAACACGCCGTGCGGACGGACTCCGGGGCCTCGCCACCCTGTAGCTCCCGCTCGACCTGGTTGATACAGGCCGTGACGTCCGCGTGGGCGGCGGGGGCCGTAAAGGCCGCGCCACCGAGTGCGAGGGTCAGGCCGGTGAGGACGCTTGCGATACGGGTAGACGTGCGCATGGGATGCATACCTGCTCTCCGGGATCGCCGCGCGGCCCGGGACCTGGGTATGCCGGAACCCGCGTGGGAACGGCGCCGAGCGCACGCGGCCGACGTAAAGCCGCGTGGCCCGGGCCCCCGCACCGGACCTGCTCGGCAGGGTTTCCCCTCCCTCCTTCGACGCTAGAGCAGCCCCCTGCCGCACGCACCCGCTGGGGCCCCGCTTCCGGCTCGGGAACCGCACTCGTGTACATCGCGGCGTTCGCGCCCGACAAGGGCGAATCCGTGAAGACGCTCATCGCCGACCCGCCGCCCGGAGCTCCCGTTCCGCCGATCCTGCCCCCGAGCGATGGGTTCCCCTTCCTCGATCGGGAGAAGTTCGCGGCGTCCTTCGCCGGGGACCTGCCCGCCGACGAGGCGCGTTTCCTGGCCGACTCCCAGGCGCCCTGGGGCCTGGACGCGCTGGGCGGGACGGCAGGCCGCAGCCGCGGCTGATTCCGGCCCGCAGCGCGCGTAATGGCAGCCGGTCAACGGCCGTTCAGTGCAACGACCGTCGACTGACGGGCCGATTGTGAACCGGACCGGCAGTCCGTATGCTTCATTTCATACGGACTGTCGGTCCGTTTTCATTCGGGCGGCCCGTCCTGCGGGCCTGGATCGCCGTGCCTTCGAGCAGAACGGAAACCTTGATCATGACAATCCCCATGGCACCCGCGGAGCTGTACCGCCACGGTCTTCGGCTCCTGCTCGAGAACGACATCCCCGCCTGGGTGGAACTGTGGGACGACAACGGCGTCCTCGAGTTCCCCTTCGCGCCCGAAGGCTGGCCCCTGCGCCTCGAAGGCAAGGCCGCGGTCGGCGACTACATGCGCCACTACCCCGACCACGTCGACCTGCACGACTTCCCCCACGTGGAGATCCACCAGACCACCGTCCCCGAGAGGATCGTGGTGGAGATGCGCGGGGTCGGCCGCCTGGTGGAGACCGACAGCCCCTTCGACATGACCTACATCGCCGTGGTCACGGTGAAGGAGGGGCGCATCACCTCCTACCGGGACTACTGGAACCCCCTCGCCGTGTCGCAGCCCGGCGCCGACTTCGTAGGAGCGAACCGTTGAACTCCCCCAGCACCATCCTGGTCATCGGGGCCACTGGCACCACCGGCCGCCGTGTCGCCGTCGGCCTGATCGCCGAGGGCCACCGCGTCAGGGCCGCCGGCCGGAACGCCACCCCGGTGGAGGGCGCACAGGCTGTCCGCTTCGACTGGAACGAGCCGGCGACCTGGAGCGAGGCCCTCGACGGCGTCGACCGCGTCTACCTCGTCCCGCCCATCGGCTCTTCGGACCCTGCAGCGATCATGCTGCCCTTCCTCCGCCAGGCCCGTGCGGCAGGCGTGCATCGTGCCGTGCTGCTCAGCTCATCGGCGATCCCCGCGGGCGGTCCCGCGGTGGGCCAGGTCCACGAGGCCCTGCCCGGGCTGTTCGAGCAGTGGGCGGTGCTGCGGCCGTCCTGGTTCATGCAGAACTTCGCCGCCTCCACCCCCACGCGCGCAGCATCCGTGACGAGGGCGCCATCATGTCGGCCTCGGGAGAGGGCCGCGTCGGGTTCATCGACGCCGAGGACATCGCCGCCGTCGCCGTACGCGCCCTGACCGACGACCAGGCCCCGAACACCGACCTGATCCTGACCGGGCCGCAGACACTGAGCTACGCCGACGTCGCCGCGACCATCGCCGAGGTCACCGGCCGGCCCGTGGTGCACCGGCAGCTGACCTTCGAGCAGCTGCGCGACCGCTGGGCGGCCGAAATCCCGCTGGAGTTCGCCACCATGCTGGCCGGCATGGACCGCGCCATCGCCGAGGGCGCGGAGGACCGCACCTCGGACACCGTCCAGCACCTCACCGGCCGCCCGCCGGGCACGTTCCGCGCCTTCGTGGAACGGGAGGTCCAATGGAGCGGTTGATGTTCCATGACCGGCGCGAGAAGTGGAACAGTTCACGGCTTCGGGCACCGCGGACCCCTGCCTGGTTGGCAGGGGCCCGCGGTGCAGAGAGCTGAGGAGAGCCGGGACCCGTCCTCGACGAGCGGCGTCCCGGCCGACACCGCCTACCCTCTGCTGTCGGCCTGACGGCCCGGCCTCATTTCAGGTGCCGGCCGAAGAACCGGGTCCCGTCCTCCACCTCGAACCACGGGGTGCCGGTGTGCCCGCCCAGATTGGCGTGCAGCGTCTTCTCCTTGGTGCCGAAGGCGTCGAACAGGTCCAGGGTCCGCTGCCGGGGGTTCCCTTCGTCGTCCCACTGCAGCAGGAACAGCAGCGGAATGGTGACTTGCCGGGCCTCCTCGCGCTGGGCGAGGGGCACGTAACCCCCGGCGAAGAAACCGGCGGCCGCGATGCGCGGCTCGACCGCCGCCAGCCGAATGCCGACGGCGGTCCACCCCGAGAACCCGACCGGGCCGCCGATCTCGGGCAGCGAAAGGAGGGCGTCCAGGGTGGTCCGCCATTCCGGGACCGCCTTTTCGACCAGCGGGCCGATGAAGGACTCGAAGATCTCATCGACCGGCTCGCCGGCCTGCATCGCCCGGCGGAGGTCGGCGCGGACCTGCTCGTCGGCGGCTGAACGGGGCCGGTCACCGCACCCGGGGGCGTCGATGCTGGCCACCGCGTAGCCGGACGCCGCGCAGTGCCGGGCCCGGGCAACCAGCCGGGCTGCCCCCTTGGGCAGGCCGTTGTTGTGGGCCATCAGGATCAGCGGGGTCGGTGCGGCGGATTCAGGGGTCCACAGGGTTCCGGGGATCTCGCCGAGGGTGAATTCGCGCTCGAGGACGCCGTCGTCGAGGCGCTGTTCAGAAATGAATTGCATGGTCGTGCCTTTCGGGAGGGCTCAGAGACGGCGCTCCCGGACGACCTATCGCCCGGCCGTGACCCCGGAGGGGAGCACCCATGTCGATACTGCGTTCACGGGTACCACCTCCTCGTTCTCTGGCACGGCTTCAGGGAAAGTAGCAGTGGTCGCCTGGTCCGCCAAACGGTTTCTTGCGCGGACTCCGCGGCGTTCCTGGCCGGGCGCGCGGGCCGCCACTGACGCGAACCCACCGCATACCATGAACCGTTCCGGGGGTCCGGGACAGGACTCGGACCAAGGAGGAGGAACCGTGGCCCAGCGCACCGAGCGCGCGGACGCCCTGCGCAACCGAGAAGCCGTGCTGGCCGCCGCCGACGCCCTCTTCGCCGAGAGCAGCAGCCCTCACAGCGTGTCGATGGACGACATCGCCGCCGCCGCGGGCGTGGGCAAGGGCACGCTCTTCCGCCGCTTCGGCGACCGTGCCGGCCTGATCGGCGCCGTGATCGCCTCCCGCCTCGAACCCCTGCAGCAGGCCGTGCGGGAAGCGCAGGACGCGGCCGGGTCCTCACCGCGGCAGCGGGTGCTCGACCTCCTTGACGCCTCGCTGCGCTTCAAGATCGAGAACCGGCACCTGATGTCGGCCGCGGAGGACGCCGGGCTCAGCAGCCCCTACCAGGCCGGGCACTACGGCTGGTGGCACGAAATCCTTCGTGCGGCGCTGGACCAGGTGCCTGGCGTCCACGACGCGGATTTCACCGCCCACGCCCTGCTGGCGGCCATCCGCGCCGACCTCGTGGCGCACCTGATCGACGACCAGAAGATGACACCCGACAGCCTGCGGGCCTCGCTCGCGGCCCACATCGACAACGTCCTCGGCAACAGCTCCGATCCGTCCCGCGCACCCGACGAGGCCTGAGGGCCCGGCGGGCGGCCTGCTCAGAGACCGAACATTCAGGGAGCCAGCAGGGGGCGGAACGTCTGAGTCGCGATCCCGTACCCCGCCCTCCAGCTGGACCCGGTGCCGGGTGGCCACGGCGGAAACGGGTACGGCCCCGGACTATCGGACGCTTCCGCCCGCCACGGCCCGCCTCAGGGCCTCCACGCTCGGCGCCCCGTCGGTGCGGCCGTCCGCGTCGCGGTACAGGCGGCAGGAGACGCTCGGGGCCGCACCGGCGACCGCGAACGGGTCGGCGCCGTCGAGCAGCACGGTGGGCGAGCCGGTCATGCCCCAGCGCGCGGCCTCCGCCTCAGTCCGCACCTCGACCAGCTCCACCTTCGCCGCCCGGCCGTCCAGAGCGGCGGCGATCCGCTCACGTGCGACCGGCGCGTTGGGGCAGTCGGGAACGGTCAGTACGGTGATCCGCATGAGTGCTGTCCTCCCACATCATGGTGTGTACATCCGACGCTAGACCTCTGCGCCATCCTGTCGCCGCACCGACGGTGCCCGACGCCCTCAGCCGGCGGGTTCCGCGACCCAGGTGATGCGCGGGGGTACGACCCGCGCGCACACCGGTTCGCCGCATGCGTCGGTCAGGCCCAGACGCCCGACCAGCAGGCCGCCATCCGCGGCGGCCTTGAGCACCTGACCGGGCACGGCATCGAGCATCAGCTTGGCGCGGCGGAACATCGCGAAGGCGCCCTCCTCGTCGACCGTGCCCCACGACAGGTAGACGAACCGGCCGCCCGGACGGCCCTGCACGTACGGGCCCTTCACATCGGGGCTCGCCGGGGAAGCGACGACGGTGCACTCCAGGGTCCAGGTCGCGGTCCTCGCATCACCGGGCTGCGGATCGAGGAGCTCGGCCGGGCGATCGCGTCGCTGTACGGCGACGTGGACGTTCCCGTAGAACGGCGCCCCTCCGTCAGCGGTGGCTCCGGGCGGGCAGGTGAGGCCGGGTAGCTCGACGGCTTCGATGCGGATGCGCATACCGGCCATCATCCACGCCGTCCTCCCCACCGCGGCCTTCACCCCCAACTCGCCTGGCCGGGAGTACCGCCGGCCAGCCGCTCACCGCTAAACGGATAGGCCATCCGGATCTGCTACGGTGGCAGCACTAAACGGATGATGTATCCGTATCGCGAGAACAGGATGTGCGATGAAGCAGACAGCGGTAGTCACGGCAGGGACGGCGGGGATAGGGCTGGAGACCGCCTTGGGGCTGGCCGCGGCAGGGCTCGCGGTCACCGTGGTCGGGCGCAGCGCCGAGCGCGGCGCTCGCGCGGTCGAGCGGATCAACGCCACGGCGCCGGCGCATCCCGCCCGGTTCCTGGCGGCCGACCTCGCCTCGCTCGATGCGGTCCGCGCACTCGCGGACCGCATCGCCTCCGAGGGCCCCTTGACCGTCCTGGTCAACAACGTCGGGGCGATGTTCGCCGAGCGGCAGGACTCGGTCGACGGCATCGAGGCGTCGTTCGCCGTCAACCACCTCTCGCCGTACCTGCTGACCGAGCTGCTGATCCCCACCCTGCGGGCCGGTGCGCCGAGTCGGATCGTGAACGTGACCTCGGGCTCGATCGGAGTCGCCAAGCGCACGTTCGATTCCGTCGAGCCGCCTGGCGGCTACTACGGCTTCCACTGGTACGGCCGCGCCAAGCTCGCCAACCTTGCCTACGCGCTGGACTTGTCCGGACGGCTCGACGGGACGGGCATCTCGGTCTTCGCCGCGGACCCCGGCGGCGCCGCGACCGACATGACCAACGGCACCATGCGCGATCCCAGAATCGTCTCCCCTGGACTGCGCCTGCTCTGGCCCCTTGTCCAGCGGAAGTTCGAGCGGTCAACCTCGGGTCCGGCCTCCGTTGCGGCCAAGCCCTCGATCTTCGCCGCAACCGACGCCACGCTGGCCGGCCGGACCGGTCTCGTGATCGGACCGCAGGCGCATCCGGTCGCCCCCTTCCGCGCCGCGACCGACCCTCGCATCGCCGCGGCCGTCCGCCGCCTCAGTGAGCGCCTCGCGGGATCCGTGAACCGATCAGCATGACCGCAGCACTCAGGGAAGCGAGAGGGCAACCTCTGGGGGTGGAGGCCCGGCGATCCGGATGAGCAATCCGGTTAGACTGCCCCCATGACGACCCCGCTACGCAAGGACGCCGCTCGCAACTGGGAACGGATCGTCGCCGTGGCCCGTGCTCTCATCGACGAGGGCACACCGCTGCAGCTCAATGACGTAGCCCGCCGCGCCGGGGTGGGCGTCGGCACCGTCTACCGTCACTTCCCCACCTCCGAGGCGCTCCTGGAGACCGTCGCCACCCCATGCCTGGAAGACCTCGCTGCCCAAGGTGAGCAGGCGCTGGCCGACGGCGACCCGTGGCAGGCACTCGTCGGCTTCCTGGCCCACACCATCGAAGCGCAGGTCACCGACGCGTCTCTGTCCCCGGTCACCGCCGCGCCCACGGACGCACTGCCGCGCACCACCGAACTGAAACGCACTCTCTGGTCGGTCGGAGAACGGCTACTCGGCCGGGCCCAAGACGCCGGGGTCGTGCGCGCAGACCTGACCCCCGGCGACTTGGTCCCGCTCATGTGCGGAATCGCCTACGCCGCGAACATGCACGGCAGCACCCCCGCCGCCCGTACCGCAACCGCCCACCGCTACCTGACCATGCTCCTGGAAGGCCTGCACGCCTAGGGGGTCTTGGTGCGTCAGCCCACCCGCGACGGGGTCCTCTTGATGCCGTCGACGATGGCCCGGTTCGTGATCGCGCTGGTGAAGGTGATCGTGCCGGGCTTGATCAGAGCCTGCTGTCCACGGTTCTCATTCACCTGAACGGTGCGCTTGCCCAGGAAGACATGGGTGTTCCGCTCAAAGATCCACTCCTCGCGCTGACCGCTGTTCTCGTCCAGCCGGGCAACCGCCACCCCGGGCCGGCCCACCGCGTCCACCGCGTCCTGCACGACGACGACACCGGGGATCTTCGCGGCGGCCCTGAACAAGGCCGGGTACAGCGCCGCAGGCGGGTAGCTCTCGCCGAGCAGGTCGCCGATGGTGGTGAACGCCTGCTGTTCGGGTGAGTTGCCCATGCCTTCGGTCTCCTTGTAGATCTTGGCGAGCAGCTCGGCGGGGTCGGCGGTCAGCTTGGCCAGGTAGTCGTACGAGGGTGCGTTCAGGCCTGCCACCCGGGTGTTGCCCAGCTCGTCGGGGAGGCTCAGGGTCTCTCCCTCGGGGCTGTCGTTGACGGCGGGGTCGATCAGCCAGCCCTTGGTGCCGTCGGGAGAGGCCCAGATCTGGCGGCGGTGCAGCTCATAGCTGGCCAGGGTGGTCTTGTCGCCGACGGTCTTCAGGAAGGTGTCGGCCGTCTGGGACTCGATGTAGATGTACTGGCCGGGCTTGATGCCCTGTTGGGGCACCTCAGCCGCCGCCAGCGAAATCCGGTCGAGCAGTTCCGGCACGCCGTTGGTGGTCGCGGCGCCGACGGGTGTGGTCATGGCCGGTCCGGTGGCGAGGCCTCCGGCTTCCGTACCGCCGGGCATCATCAACACGGCGACGACCGCCCCGGCCAGGGCGGTGGCCACGACGGGCAGTGTGATCGCCGGACGCGGCAGCCGGAATCGCCGTTCCCTGACCGGGGCTGCCGTCTCCGTACGCTGTTCCTGCTGGATCTGGGCCATCAAGAGCTCCTTGTGGAACTGGTGGCGGCCCGCCGGAAGGTCACGCGCCGTCTGGGAGAGCAGCCGTACGCCCTCGTCCCACTCGGCCGGACTCGGTCCGGACGTGTTCGCGTTCATCGGTTTCCTCCCTGCGCGGGCCGGACCACGTGTGCGTGGTCACCTCTTGTCTGTCGCGGCGAACCGCCGCCTTCCCGTTTTCCGCGCGCATTCTGCGGCGTCTTTTCGGCAGCCGGGCCGGCCGGTTCGTCCTCGGCGAGCACGCGCAGCTTCTTGCGCGCCCGGGAAAGCCGGGAGCCGACGGTACCGACCGGAATCCCGAGGGCTTGCGCCGCGGCTTCGTAGTCCAGGCCCTCCCCCAGGCACAGCGCCACCACCTCGCGCTCCGTTCTGCGCAGCGAGGCGAGGGCGGTCAAAGCCTTCGCGAGGCGGCGCCGGTCGTCGACTCGTTCGGCCACCTCTTCGGCGTGGTCGGGAACGGACAGCTCGGCCGCCGCTGCCGCGTTCGCCGCTGCCCGGTAGCGCCGGTTGCTCCGGTACTGGTTGCGGGCGGTGTTGGTGGCGACGCCCAGCAGCCACGGCCGCAGGGAGCCGCCCTCTGGATCGACCTTGTCACGCAGCCGCCACGCCTCCATGAACGTCGCGGCCATCACGTCCTCGGCCGTCGACCAGTCGGCGGTCAGTCGGAAAGCATGGTTGTAGACCGCGCGGGCATAGCTGTCGAAAAGCTCTGCGAACGCGCTTGAATCCCCGGCTCGTATCCGGGCTCGCATGTGAGTGCTCACCTCATTGAGCTGTCCGGCAGTGCACACCGGCTTCCCGTGACCTGCATCACACCTCGCGCCGATCGGAGCTCGCCGGCGCGTCACGTCTCACGGGCTCCGGTCCTCGTCGGGGTCGAGGCGTTGCAGCAGATCGAGCAGGGTGGCGCGGTCGGCCGTGGACAAGGTGGAGAAGCATGAGGCCAGCACCGTATCGGCGACCTGGTGTCCGGCCTTCAGGACGCGTTCGCCTGCGGGGGTGAGGTGGTGCTCGATGCGGCGGCCGTGCCCTGGGCGGCGTTCGACCAGGCCCTGGGCGACCAGGCGTGCGGCGAGCGTGCCGAAGGCCTGCTCGCTCTGGAACGTGGCCGCGGCCAGCGCGCGGGCCGGCGCCCCGGGCGCGCCGCTGATCGCCCGCAGGGCGTCCCACTGGGCCAGTGTGGTGCCGACCGTGGCCAACTCTCGCTCCAGGGCGCGGTGCTGGCGGTACTGGGCCTGCTTGACCGCCCTGCCGAGGGTTTGCAGTTCATTGCGCATGGATCCAGCCTAATCCACAACCAAGCTAGCTTATATAAACTAGTTTAGTTACCGTGTGGAGCATGACTTCCACTCACACGGCCACCGTGTACCCGGACCTGCCCCTCACCCTGACCGAGGCCGGAACCGGCCGGCCCGTCCTCGTCCTGCACGGCGGGGGCGGACCGGCCACGGTCGCCGGACTCGCCACCCACCTGGCGCGGACCACCCACACCATCACTCCGACACACCCCGGCTGGAACGGCACCGACCGCCCCGAGTGGCTGACCGGCATCGACGACCTCGCCCTTGCCTACCTCCACCACCTGCACGCCCGCGGACTGCGCGACGTCCTCGTCGTGGGCTCCTCGCTCGGCGGCTGGATCGGCGCCGAGATGGCGGTGCGCGACACGGCGGGCCTCATCACCGGCCTCGTCCTGATCGACGCCGTCGGCATCCACGTCACATCCGAGCCGATCCGGGACTTCTTCACCCTCGACGCCCGCGGCGTCGCCGAATCCGCCTGGCACGACTCGGCCCGCCACTACCGCGACCCCGCGCTCATACCGCCCGAGCAACTCACCGCCCAGCAGGCCAACATGGCCACGATGCGCGCCCTCGCGGGCGACCCGTACATGCACGACCCGAAGCTGCTGCGCCGCCTGCGCCACGTCGAGATCCCCGCCCTGCTGCTCTGGGGCGAGAGCGACCGCATCGTCACGCCCGCCTACGGAGCGGCGTACGCGGACGGCTTCGGCAACGGCCGGTTGCAGCTCATCCCCCGGGCAGGCCACCTGCCGCAGATGGAGCAGCCGGACGACACCTTCGCCGCGATCGACTCGTACCTGCATCGCGCCGCCGGTTCCAGGGAGCGCCCCGACGGGTTCAAGACCGGCCAGGTTGTCTGATCCCCAGCCTTCAGTCCCGCAACAGCAGCACCACGACCGCCAGTACGACCCCCAGGGCCAGGGCGAGGAAACCGTAGACCAGCCTGTGGTCGCGGAGCACCGGCACGAAGCGGTCCAGGGCGAAACGGCCCGGGCCGGTGAGGGCGAGGGTGACGGCCGCGGCGATGATCAGGGACTCGAGCTCGACGCCCTCCAGGCCGAGCACGGCGCCGGTCCACTTGACGGAGATGGCGTTGATCATGACGCCGACGATGGCGGCGGCCGCCAGCGGGGTGAGCAGGCCGAGGATCAGGCCCAGGCCGCCCAGCGTCTCGGTCAGGCCCGCGATCGTCGCCATGGTCTCGCCCGCCGGATAGCCGGCCTTGCTGAAGAACATGCCTGTGGTCTTGATGCCGGGGCCGTCGAACCACCGGAACAGCTTCTGGGTTCCGTGGACGGCCATGATCACACCGAGCACGAGGCGCAGCACGGGCAGACCGACGTCATAGGGGGTGGTGCTGATGGTCGCGGTGCGGGAAGCAGTGGGGAACCGGAGTGCGGTCATCATGTGCGCTTCCTGTCGGGGTGAGGAGAGGAGGGGAAAGCATCAGCAGCACCCAGAGTGACGAAAATCAGGGCGAAATGCCCGCATGCGCATGTGCGAGTCGGCAACGAAGGACGCGCGTTCGAATCGAGCTGGTAGAGCTCGTGGCGCCGCCGGCCGGGCCCATGGGCGCGGCCGAGAGCAGTGGGAGAGCTCACGAGCCTGCTCTCGCCCGGCAGGGGCGACCGCTGAGCCGCGTTCCTTGGTCCTTCTCGGCGGCAACGGCGGAGGCGGAGAGGAGCGTCGCACCGGCGAGGCTGCCCCAGAGGGCGGCCGAGCCGTGGGGTGCGAGCGCGGTGATGACGGCCGGGGAGACGGCGAGGCCGAAGCCCGTGGAGAGCTCGAAGCGGGCGAGGGTGCGTCCCAGGACATGGGCCGGGGCGAGGGCGGTCACGAGCGCGGTGGCGCTGCCGGCATAGATGATCTCGCCGAGGGTGCAGAGCACGGACACCGCGGCGACGGCCGGGGCACCCCAGCCGTGTCCCAGTGAGGTGGCCGCGAGGAAGCCGAGGTAGGACACGGCGAGTACCACGCCGGCGAGAGCCAGCACGGTGCGCCGGGAGAAGCGGGACAGCAGGACGGTGACCGGGACCTGCAGGGTGACCACCAGCACCGTGTTGGCCACGAAGATGGCTGCCGACCACACCGGGGATGCGTGCAGCTGTGTCAGCAGGACCAGAGGGAGCGCGATTTCGGGGACGTTGAGGCAGAAGACGTAGACCACGTTGGCGGCCAGCAGCGCGCGCGTCCGGGGTGCGGGCCCGTCGTCCCTGTCCTTGGCCGGGGTAGCGGCCGGCTGCGCGTACAGGTGGACCGACCACGCCAAGGCCGCCGCAGCCAGATACGCGAGCCCGGTGACGGCTGCCAGCGACTGCAGTGCGCTGGTGCCGCCCGCCAGGCATGCGGTGGCGAGGAGCGCGCCCACGCCCAGGCCGGCGTTGCGCAGGGCGCGGCCTCCCGCGAGCGCGACGTCGCGCTCCCGGCCGTGGGCGACCGTGGCCACGAGAGCCGCGTGGGCGGCCGGCCATGCCTGGTTGCCGATGCCGAGGAAGAGCGCCGCCGTCGCGAACAGCCAGACGTGCCCCGCCGGGGCGGCCAGCAGCAGCGCCACGCCGAGGACCCGCACCAGCATCGACGCTGCAACGACCGTGCTGCGCGCGCCCCGGTCCAGCCATCGGCCCACCGCGGGCATGCACACCAGACCCACGACGACGCCGACCGTCATGGCGATGCCGGTGACCGGCGCGGAGAGCCTCAGCACCGTCACCCCGTAGAGCAGCAGAAACGGCCGCAGCAGGCCGGTGCCGAGCGCGTCCACGGCCAGGGCGACGGCATAGCGGGGGCCTCCGGAGGCCCGGACGAGGGCGCGGAGCTTGATCTTGGTGGTGGTTGCCATGGCGTCAACGGTGCGTTCGGCCGCCGGGCCGGCCGCGTCGGTTGACGGACACCGTCAACCGACGACGTCGCCGGCCATCAGGTCAGCGATGATGAGGGGGTGACGTTGAGGATCGACATCAGCGGGCTGCCGTCCGAGCGACTGCGGTTCGCCGCCTCCCCGCTGGCCGAGCTGACCGCGATGCTCCACGTACTGGCCGAACCCGGGCATCATCCCCAACTCGCCGGCTGGGCCGGGGACGTCTGGGCCGGGCTGCCGCCGGAGCTGGCCGAACGGTTGCGGGAGGCCGAGTTCCTCTGGCGTTCCTCACAAGCCGACTTCCTGCTCCCCGCCCGACCTCGAGCGACCCTCGCCGAGGAGTTGGACGACGTGGACCGGATCGACGACGAAAGGTATGTGACCGCCGCGCTCGTCACCACGTGCGGCAGCAACCGGGTCCACTTCGCCGCGCCGTCGCCGCTCACCGACGCGACGGCTCGCGAGCGGGCCCTGGACCTGGCCCAGGCCCGTGGCGCACGGCAAGAGGCCTTCGCGGAACGGCTGCTCGCGGACCCGGCCGCCGTGCGGGCGCGGGTGCGCCACACCCTCGAACAGTGCGCCGACGCGTTCTTCGACGACGCCTGGACGGGCGTCGCCGTGCAGCTCGCCACCGACCTGCGCCTGAAGAACGACCTGCTGAAGCGCCAGGGCATCGGGGCGGCACTCGCATCGGTCTCCGGCGCGGTCACCCTGGCACCGGACGGCGGCTGCATCATCGTGGACAAGCTGCAGGACAAGGCGACCGCCGCCCACGGAACCGGGGTCACCTTCATCCCCAGTGTCTTCGGCCGCCCGCACCTGGTGGCGGTCCACGCGCCCAGGTGGCAGCCGGTGGTGCAGTACCCCGTGGCCGAGCCGGGTCCATCGGAGCCGGTATCGCTGGAGACGGTGACTCTACGGCTGGAGGCGCTCGCACATCCGGTACGGCTGCGGCTGCTGCGCACCCTGGCCCGCGGCCCGCACACCACCAGTGAGCTGGCCCACGCCTGGGAACTCACGCTCCCGGAGGTTTCCCGCCACCTCGCCGTCCTGCGCCGCGCGGGCCTGCTCACGGCTCGGCGGCACGGTCGTTACGTCCGTCACACCCTCAACCTGCCCGATCTGACGGCGCTGGGCGCCGACCTGCTGGCGGCCGTACTGCGCTGAGTGGCCTCGGTGCCACGCCACGCCTGATCCGCTCAGGTTGCGGCGGCGGTCCCCGCGTGCGCGGGTACGCGGCGCAGGTGGCGCCGCCCGGTGCCGACGCGACGGGTCGAGGCGACGGCTGCAGCGGCGATGGCGGCAGCGGCGTCCGCCAGGAACTCCGGCTGGGACACGCAGTATCCGGTGAAACCCGCGTCCGCCGTCTGGGCCGCTTCGCCCGCCACCGCCACCCGGTCCCGCGGACCGGGGCAGATCCCGCCGACCGGTCCCGGAAGGTCCGCGGCCGCCGAGGCCGCGGCGACGATCCGGTAGACCCAGGCGGCCGTGCTCTGCACCGAGAGCATGCCGTCCGTGAAGTCCGGGCAGGCGTGACGGCTGGTGAAGCCGAGTCGTACGACGGCCGGGTGCCGGGCCAGCGACGGGGCCCTGCGCAACGCCTCGGCGCTGTCTATGACCGGGATCAACGGGGTGCCCGGGCCGAGCGCGGCGACCCGGTCGAGGTCCTCCGTCCCGCCCACGCACGTGACCATCAGCCCGTCGACCACCCCGGACAGCCTGCGCAACTCGGCTTCGCCCTCGGCACTGCGCGGCGGCGCGATCAACGCCCAGCACTGCCGCCCGGGCAGCACCGCCACATCCGGCATCCGGGCCCGGGCACCCTCGACCTCGCGCAGGTCCAGGACCACCGCATCGGCGGCCAGTGCGGCTGCGGGAGCGGCTGCGGGAGCGGCTGCGGGAGCGGCTGCGGGAGTGCCGCTCGCGTCGGAACGGGCCGGGGACACGAGGAGGAAGGTGACGGGGGCGGACGGGAGCAGTCGCATGGGGATCTCCGTGGGGGCGGATGACGCCGGCGGCAGCCGGCAGGACTCCTTGCTCTCGCGGACGCTGACCCTCCGTACCGACACGGCAACGGAGGCGGGCGTCGATGCGTTCCACGGCCCTGCCGCGAAACGGGTTCACCATCCCTCGGCATCGGGACGCGGATGGCTTGAACTCCGTCGCCCACCTCGGGTTCCCGGCCGGTATCCGGAACCCGGAACCTCTGCGAACCCCGGCCCGCCGCTTCGGTTAGGGTCGGCGGGACAGCACACCGTGAACCACGAACGACCACGAGGAGCAGCCGTGAGCCAGCCGGCGTCCACCGCCCTGCAGCAGGAGATCGCCCGGGAGCTCCTGGTGGCCGAGAGCTTCGACGCGCACCGGGAGATCGAGCGCCGGGTGGCCTTCCTCGCCGAGCGACTCACCTCCACCGGCCTGCGCTCCCTGGTGCTCGGGATCAGCGGCGGCGTCGACTCCACCACCGCCGGACGGCTGTGCCAGCTGGCCGTGGAGCGGGTCCGCGCGGCCGGCCACGACGCGACGTTCTACGCGATGCGGCTGCCGTACGGGATCCAGGCCGACGAGAAGGACGCCCAGCTCGCCCTCGGCTTCATCAACGCCGACCGGGTGCTGACCGTGGACGTCAAGTCTGCGAGCGACGCCGCGCTGGAGGCCGCCGTGACCGGCGGCACCGTCTTCCGCGACGCCCACCACCAGGACTTCGTGCAGGGCAACATCAAGGCCCGCCAGCGCATGATCGCCCAGTACGCGGTGGCCGGCGCGCACGACGGCCTGGTCGTGGGCACCGACCACGCGGCCGAGGCGGTCTCCGGCTTCTTCACCAAGTTCGGCGACGGCGCGGCCGACCTGGTCCCGCTGACCGGTCTGACCAAGCGCCGGGTCCGGGCGTGCGCCGACGCCCTGGGCGCCCCCGCCGAGCTGGTCTGGAAGACCCCCACGGCGGACCTGGAGACCCTGGACCCGGGCAAGGCCGACGAGGACGCGCTCGGAGTCACGTACGACGAGATCGACGACTTCCTGGAAGGCAAGCCGGTCGGCGAGCGGGCCTTCGACACGATCGTCCGCCGCTACCGCCTCACCGAGCACAAGCGACAGCTGCCGATCGCGCCGTAGCGGGCGGACTCAGATCGGCTCGGTGGCGAAGAGCTCCAAGTGGCCGCAGCGCGGGCAGCGGTAGGCATCGATCTGCCGGCGGGGCCGGCCCAGACTCTTCGCCCCGCCGAGCAGCCCGCGCTCCAACGGTCCGGCGATCCAGCGGGCATAGCCGCGGGAGCCCTCGCCGGTGTCCTCCACGAACCCCTGCTCAAGGCCGACGGCACCGCAGTACGTACACCTCATGTCGCTCACCACCTCAGTGCACGGGGGTGGCGGCTACCAGCAGTGCGGCGAGCGCGACGGGGGCCGCCACCTGGTACCCGATCCACACCTCACCCCCGGCACTGCCGCCCCGCCATGCCATCAGCAGGCCGGCGAGCGCCGCCAGCACCCAGCCGATGTCGTAGGCAACCATGAGCCGCCGGTACGTGGCCATCGGACGGCTGCGCACATACCCGATCTCGATCCCGCCGCCGATCAGCAGGGCCACGCCGGACACGGCCATCAGCCAGGCGGGCACACCGAGCAGGTCACCGAGCCGGACAGCGCCGATGATGAAGCCGGCACCGAGCAACACCTTGAAGACGCCGTCGGCGACGGCCCCCGCCAGCATGCGTTTCGCTGACGAAGTCGCGGTCTGGGTCTGGGCCTGCGTCATGAGCGTTCTCCCTGATGCCTGGTCAACTTCCCGTTCCGTAACATGATTACTACCATAATCAAATTATGAGAATGACGAGAGCCGAGACCAAGGAACGCAACCGCCGCGCCTTGCTGGATGCCGCGTTCCAGGTCGTCACGCGAGACGGGTACCGCGCCAAGCTCGACGAGATCGCCGAGCGGGCGGGCCTGACCACCGGCGCCATCTACTCGCTGTTCGGCAGCAAGAGCGGCCTGGTGGTCGCCCTGGTCACCGACTACCTGCGGCCGCACTACGAAGAGATCGAACAGGCGATCCGCGCTGACATGGATCTCCTTGAAGCGGTCGACGCCTTCGCCCGGTACTACCGGCGCAGTTGTGACGCCCCCGACGCGCTGTCCGGCCTGTCGCTGCAGATCACCCTGCTCGACATGGCCCTGCACGATCCGGAGTTGGGCTCCCGGCTCGCCGCATCCGTCCGGACGCATGAGAGCCACCTGATCGCATTGTTCACCGGCCGATCGCACAACGGGAACGTCGTGACGTCGCATCAGGCGCAGCGCCTGGCCACCGCGCTCCGGGCGCTGTTCGTCGGCCTCAGCCAGGGCGTCATGCTCGGCTTCGCCCACGGTGCCGACGAGCAGTACTTCGCCGACTCCGCCTGCGCCCTGGCATCCCGTACGGCCCTCATCGATCCGGCTCGGATCCGTCCGCACGGGTCAGCGTGAAGTCCACGCCCTTGGGGTACTTGTCGGGCACGGTGAGTACCACCGTGCCCGGCTCATCGCGGCACTCCGCCGCCAGCGTGACCGCCCTGCGGCCCGTTCCTCTGAGACGGCGGCCGACACCGTTCCGGTCCCCGCCCCCGTCGTCCCACCCGGAGGTGTCCCCATGTCCGCCCTCTCCACGATCACAGTGGTAATCGGCGCCTGGTGCGCCGCCAGCGTCATCACCGCTGCGCTGTACACCGCCTTGCGCAGCCGCCAGATCCGACGGCAGCGGGCGGCGGCGTCCGCCTCACCGGCCGCCCGATGCGGGGCTGGGTGACGGACTTCCCCGCCCCGAGGACCCACACAGCACCACCTGTACGCCACTCCCCCGTACCCGATCCGGACGGCGGACGAAGGTCTTCGTGCCGGCCTCCCTCAGCCTCTAGCCTGGGATCCGGCCTGGAACCGGAAATCGGAGGGACCTGCGGTGGACGATCGCGCGGTGGAGTCGGCGGCGGAAGTGTTCGACGGGATGGGGGCCGAATACGAGCGTGCCTTTCGCGACCTGCCCGGCCAGCTCGCCGCGCTCGACTGGCTCACGGCCCGACTGCCCGCCGGCGCCCGTGTCCTGGACGTCGGCAGCGGCACCGGGCGGCCGGTCGCCGAGACGCTCGTGCGGGCCGGGTACGAGGTCACCGGCATCGACGTGTCGGCGGCGATGGTCGAACTCGCCCGTGCCCAGGTGCCCGGCGCCCGCTTCGAGAGGCGGGACGTGCGCGACTACCGGGCTCCGGACGGCGGTTTCGACGCCGTCTGCGCCTTCTTCCCGCTGCTGGTGATGGGCCGCGACGAGGTCGGCGAGGCACTCCGCAGGATCACCGAATGCCTGGTACCGGGCGGCTACTTCGTGATGGCCACCGTGCCCGCCGACATCGCGGACGTGGAGATCGAATGGATGGGCCACCGCGTCCGGGTCTCCAGCTACTCCACCGCGGAGTACCTGCGCCGGCTCCGCGAGGACTGCGGCCTGGAGGTCCTGTACCACGCCACCTCCACCTTCCGGCCGGACAGCGATCTCGCCGAACCGGAGGACCACCTGTTCTGCTACGCCCGCCGCACCGGCGCGCGGTCCGCCTGACGGGGCGTGTCCGTCTCGCCGCAGCCGCGGGCGGCGGTGACCAGCCAGGAGCCGCTGCGCAGCCACACCGCGCCGCCCTCCTCGTACGGGCGCAACGCGTCGGTCAGCGTCCGGCGGGCATGCTCCTGCACCTCGGGCCCGACCTGGCTCAGCAGGTGGCGGCCGGGCCCGGAGCCGAGGAGGAAGGCGGCCGCGTCCTCGGCCCTCCTCCCCCAGTTCCCGGCTGCTTCCACGCGCTGCGCCCGGGCGCCCTCGAAGCCGGCCTCGGCCAGCAGGGCGAGCGTGTGATCGGGGTCGGTGAGCGAGAACATGCCCGGGGCTCCGGGTGCGCCGAAGCCGTCGAGGGGCAGGATGCCGTCCAGTGAGGCCAGGGCCTTGAGCCATTCGTTGGTCTCGGCTTCGGCGGCGCAGATGAACGCGAGTCGGCCGCCGGGGCGCAGTGCACCACCGATGTTGGCGAAAGCGGCGGCGGGGTCGACGAAGAAGGTCATGCCGTACCGGCTGACGGCCGCGTCGAAGGACCCGGGCTCGAACGGGTGGACCTGGGCGTCGCCTTGCGCGAACGACGCGTTGCGCACGCCTTCGCGATCCGCGCTCGCGCGGGCCCTCTCCAGCATGGGGATCGACAGGTCCACGCCGACGGCCCCGCCCCGATCTGCCCGCCGGGCGGCCAGGCGGGTGGTGCGGCCGGCCCCGCAGCCGATGTCGAGTATGCGGTCGAGCTCCCCGATGGCAGCGGCGGCGAGCAACGGCTCGTTGAAGCCGTCGTTGATGGCGTCCCACCGTTCCTGACTGCCGGCCCACTGGGCGCCTTCATAGCCGTTCCATGCCTGCGCCTGAGCGGTGTTGGCGACCTGGTCCATGCGGCACATCCGTCCCCGCCGGAGACGCCGAGCGCCCCCGACCCTAGTATGGGCAAGTGCCCAAACAGTATGGGCGAACGCCCATACTTGCAATGGGCTTGGCGGAAGGGGCCGTTGTGTCACCTCGTGGAGTGGCGATTCCGGATCTGCGCGAGCGGCTGTTCGCGGCGGCGGAACGAGTGGTGACCCGCGACGGGGCGGCGGCCTTGACCAGCCGGGCGGTCACCGCGGAGGCCGACTGCGGCAAAGGGGTCCTGCACACGCACTTCGCCGGCCTGGACGAATTCGTCGCGGAACTGGTCCTGGACCGGTTCGCGCGCAGCGCCCGCCAGGCCGAGGAGCTGGAGGCGCGGGTGGGGCAGGGCAGCGTCGCCGCCAACGTTCAGGAGGTTGCTCTCGCACTGCTGGAATCCCTGCCCCCGGCGGTCGTGGGCCTGGCCATGACCCGCCCCGCGGCCACGTTGCACACCCGGGAGGGCCTTCGGTCCGGTGCGCCGGCCTTCGACGCGATCCAAAGCTCGTTCACCGGCTATCTCCAGGCCGAGCAACGCGGCGGCCGGATCGCGGAGGGCGCCGACACGGCCACGATCGCGCTCGCACTCGTCGGCACCCTCCACCACCTGCTGATGACCCGCGTTCCCGGCGAGAGCGAGGACGCGGAGAAAACCACCGAACGCCTGGTCGCCGTGCTGCTCGACGCCTCTCGGCAGCCTCCTGCTGCCTGACTCCGGGACCTGCCTGACTCCGGAAGGCTCAGGTGCACGTGGCGTTCTCGGGCGGGAGGGTCTTGGTGGTCAGGAACCGCTCGACGTGCTCGTGGACGCAGGCACTCGAGGTGAGGTACGCGCCGTGGCCTTCGCCCTCGTACGTCAGGACGCGGCTGTGGTTGCCGAGGGCCGCGGCCATGTGGGCGGCGCCTTCGTAGGGCGTGGCGGGGTCGCCGCGGGTGGCCACCAAAAGGGCGGGAGGTGCGCTCGCGGCGTCCACCGGGAGGGTGCGTGTGTCGCCGGTGACGGGCCATCCCGTGCATTGGAGCATGCCGGCGGCCAGGCTCTTGCCGAAGACAGGGGAAGCCTTGACCGCCTGGGAGACGGTGTCGACGTAGTCCTGGGCGGTCGGCCGGTCATTGGTGTCGCGGCAGGTGACCGCCCGCTGCGCGTCGCTCGCCTGCACGGGATCGTCCGCCGTGACAACCGTCCGGCCGATCCCGTTGCCGCTGCCGATCCCGTTGCCGGTCCGGCCGCCTGCGAGTTCGACCAGCGCGGAGCCGTCGTGCTCGACGGCGAGGCCCGTCAGGGCGGTGCGCAGGTGAGGCCAGCCACCGGCCTGGTTGTAGAGGGACTCCTCCACTCCCCGAATGAACGCGCTCTGGTCGAGAAGACCCGCATCCGTCGTCAAAGACTGTCGGTCAAGGGCGTTGAAGAGGGTCTCGACCTTCTTCTCTGCTGCGGCTCGTGTGGCGCCCAGGGGGCATTCGCGTGCGCCGCGGTGCACGCAGTCGGTGAGGAAGTTCTCCAGGGCTTCCTGGAAAGCCCTGCTGTTGGCCAGCGCGATGCCCCGGGCGTCGAGGGTGGGATCGTCGACGCCGTCCAGGACGAGCCGGCCCGCCTTGCCGGGGAACTGGTGGAGGTAGGCGGCACCGAGTTTTGTGCCGTAGGAGAAGCCGAGGTAGCTGAGCGAATCGTCGCCGAGCGCGGCTCGGATGACGTCCAGGTCGCGTGCGGAATCCGCGGTTCCCACCCACGGCAGCACAGCGAGCGCGTCCTTGTTCTTACAGCGGGCGTTGTGCGCACGCTGGGCGTCGGCGACCTGTACCGCTTCAGCCCTCGTGTCGGGTGTCTGATCTACGGGCGCACCGGAGTCGAGCGGAGGCTCGCAGAAGACCGGGTCGCTGCCTCGGACGCCTCGCGGGTCGTGGGCGACCAGGTCGTAGCGGGTGTTCAGCCGGGAGAACGATTCGGCGAGGCTGTTCAGCGCGGTGACGCCCGACTGCCCGGGACCCCCGAAGTTCAGCACCAGGGAGCCGAGTCGGTGTTTCGGGTCGGTGGCCTTGAGCCGCAGCATGGCGATCGTCGCGGTCCCGGCGCTGCCGTTGGGGTGTGCGTAGTCGCGGGGCACTTCCACCCGGCCGCATTCGGAGCGCGCCGCATGCCCGGGGACGAAGACGTCGCCCCGCTCCACGACCAGGAGCTGGGCCATCTCATCGGCGCAGTCCTCCCACTCGATCCGCTGCGCGTAGAACCGCGCCAGATCGGGTCGGCCCGGTGGCGCGGCTGCCTGTGCGGCGGGCATCGCCACGAGGACACCACTGAGCAGCGCCCCGACCGCGCAGAGGCGGACGAATCGCCGCTTCCAGGTGCCTGCGCGTGTGCCGGTGCCTGTGCCACGTAGAGCGCACACCCCCTCACCGTACGACCGGCGCACCCGCACCGCATGCGCGGCCGGGCCGCGACGCCACCTCAGCCGGCAGCGCCACCGAGCCCGGCCGGCAGGGAACGTCGATGTCGCCGGCGCTTTCAGAACGCGTTGCGGCGCCGCAGTCCCAGCGGACGTCCGTCCGGGTCGACCAGGACGTGGTGCAGCGGAGTCGCGAGCACCCTCTTCGCCCTGGGCAGATCCGGCGGAACGTACCGGCGCAGACGGCCTGGCGGCCGTGGACCGCGGCAGCCGCCCTCGTGCCAGGCGTCCAGGGCGTCGGCGGCCTCGCCGAAGGCGTCGAACGCGGTCATCGGGTCGCACAGCGCGTCCTGCGCCCACGGCTCCGCCCCGTCCTGTACGTCCAGGTGCTCGCGCATGAGCTCCAGGCGCAGTTCGCGGGCGAAGACGCGCGCGCCGTCGCCGAGACCTCCCGGGTCGGCCGGCCGCCGCGGGTCCGGGCTCTGGTCGAGCACGACACAGCTGAGTTCCGAATCGTGCGTCCACGAACGGAGGTTGATGTTGTCGGAGCCGACGGAGGCCCACACGTCGTCGATCACGCACACCTTGGCGTGCACGTAGACGGGGGTTCCGGCAGGGTTCTCCAGGCCGTACACCGCCACGCGGTCGCCTCCGGCGCGGCGCAGTTCGTCCAGGGCCGTGATCCGCCCGATCAGATTCATCGGAAGCGTGAGCCGGCCGTCCTGCTCCGGGACCGAGGGGATGACGCCGATCAGTCGCAGCTGTCGATTCGTGCGCAGCGCCCGGGCGAAGCAGTCCACGACCCGGGGCGACCACAGGTACTGGTCCTCGAGGTAGATCAGCGCCCGGGCCCTCCGCAGCGCTTTGAGGTAACCCCGTGCGACGCTGCGCTCGCCGTCGGGTGCGAAGGGGTAGCCGTACAGCAGACGGTTCGGATAGGTCCGCAGCACCTGCACGGTGTGCGTACCGGCGGGCGCCGGGTCGGCTTCCTGCGGGGGCAGGCTGTCCGCGCTGGTGTCCTCCCGGTGCACCAGCTCCCGCAGGCGGGTGAGGGGGCTGCGGCTGAGCGGCGCCGGGTCCTGCCAGCGTTCGCGGAAGACGGCCTCGACGTCACCGACGACCGGGCCGCGGACGGCGAGCTGAATGTCGTGCCACGGCGGGTGCGGCCCGTACGCGGAGGCCATGGGCAGCGACTGGCGGTCGCCACGGTGGGTCGCGTCGTCGTTGCGGTTGTGGCAGAGGTCGATGCCGCCGACGTACGCGACGTCCAGCTCCGGGCGGCCGGGGTGGCGCAGCACCACCATCTTCTGGTGGTGTGAACCGCCGGGCCGCACCCGCAGGTCGAGCAGGCACTCGCCGCCGGCCTCCTCGATCTCCTCGCCGAGGCGGCGGTTCTCCGCTTCGCTGAACTGGAGGCTGTCCAGGTGCGAGCGCCACAGCAGCCCCTTGACGATGACACCGCGCTCCGCCGCCCGGCACAGGACGCCACCGATCTCGGTGCCGGGTCCGTCGAGCCGCTCGTCGGGGTCGCCGCGCCAGTCGGTGAACAGGAGCAGGTCGCCAGCGCGCATCGCGCGGATCCCCGCCAGGAGCTCCGCGAAGTACGTGGCGCCGTGGACCAGGGCCCGTGTCCGGTTTCCCTCGGACCAGGCCGTCCCGTCCGGGTGGCGTTCGTCCAGGCGCGTCGCGGTGTTGCCCCGTTCACCTGCTGTCAGAAGCCAGTCTGCGCGCGTCACGGCATCGGTCCTCCGGCTGGCGCCTACCCACCGCTTGCCTCCTCACTCGCCTCGGCGTACGGCGGCCGCCCGGGAGGAGATCAAGCGGTTCTTCGCCGTGCCGATCCCTTGTTTGAGCGGACGGGATCAGGGCAGGCGCCGTTGCGTCGAACACCGGAACAATGGAGACGGCCCTGCGGAGGATTCGATGTCCACCAGCACACTTCTTGCCGTCCTGATCCCGGTCGCCGTCGTACTGATCCTCGCCGCCCTCGCTGCGTGGATGTTCCGGCGGCGGCGCCGGCTGCAGGAGCGGTTCGGTCCGGAATACGACCGGACCGTGGAAGGCACGGGCAGCAAGCACGCCGCCGATGCCGAACTGCGGGACCGCGAGGTCCGGCACGACAACCTCGACATCAGGGAACTCCCCGCGGAGGAGCGGCACCGCTACTCCGACGCGTGGACCACCGTCCAGCAGCGCTTCGTCGACCGGCCGGAAGGCGCGGTCGCGCAGGCGGACGAGCTGGTCACCCGCCTGATGCGGGACCGCGGCTACCCCACCGAGGGGTACGAGCAGCAGCTGCGTGAACTGTCCGTCGAACACGGGCGGACCCTGGAGCACTACCGCGCGGCGCACGAGGTCAACATGCGCAGCAGCGGCGGGCAGGCAACCACGGAGGAGCTGCGCGGGGCCATGGTGCACTACCGCGCGCTCTTCGACGAACTGGTCGGGACGACGAGGTGACCCGAGATGCAGCGGGAAGAAGAACAGCGGGAAACGGAACAGAGCTTGACCACCGAGCAGCTGGCCCACCCCGGAGGCGGTGAGCCGCCGCCGGTGTACCCGGGTGAGGCCACCGCCGACGACAGCCGGGAGGAGGACCGCGACCGGATGCGGCGGGAGGCGGACGCCACCGACGCGAAGGAGTCCGCCTACGAGGAGAGCCCGGCCGCCGAGGGGACGGCGGACGAAACGGGATCCGTCCCCGAAGGGTCCACCGCCCGGGAGGAACCCGAGGCGCTGCTCCCGGAGCGGGAGTCCGAGGAGTACCAGAAGACCTGGGGTGAGATCCAGGCCCGCTTCGTGGACGACCCGCGGGGTGCGGTGCGCGACGCCGACGGCCTGGTCGCCGAGGTCATGCAGACCCTCGCCGGAACCTTCGCCGACCACAAGAGGGATCTCGAGAGCCAGTGGCAGCAGGGCGAACAGGTGGCCACCGAGGACCTGCGGCTGGCCCTGCAGCGGTACCGGTCCTTCTTCGGCCGGCTGCTGCGGACCTGAGGGCGCGGGCTCTGCCCGGCCGACTGCGCCGGGCAGAGCTTCACCACCCGGCTCGTCCCCCGTCAGTGGCTCACGGCCTGGGTTACCAGGAACCACAGCAACATCAGGCACGCCCAGCCCAGCAGCCCCAGCGAGCCCAGCGTGATCCCCGTGACGGACGCAGCACGCCCGGACGGCCCGACCACACCTCCCCGCAGCGCGCGGACGCCGGACACGACGGCGGCGACGCCGAGAGGCAGAGCGAGAAGGACGAGGTACGGCAGGATCGGCAGGCTCCCGAGCACCAGGACGGCGCCGGCGCCCAGCGCGAGTGACGTCATCCCGGTCCGGTGCCCCTCCGGCGTGATGTCGAGACGGTCGGTAGCGGTCAGCTGATCAAGGCTCATGCCGCTCACCCTAGGCCGGGCGCCGGGCGCAGGGCATGGGCTCGGCTACTCAGCCGGCCCTGAGTACCCCGCCGCGCGGGCGTCAGCCCTGGTCCGCGCCCAGGTTGCGGCGCTCGCCGATCCGGTTGCTGAAGAAGTCGCGTGTGACGCCGTCGCCCGTCACCGTGCCAGCGCCGCGAGCGTCCCGTGGCCGCCGGTGACCTCGTCGTACTGGTAGAGCACCTCGTCCGAATTCCAGGCCCAGATACCGGCGTTGTAGCCGGCGGAACGCATGTTGAAGCCGTCGACGCGGCTGTGCTCGACGAGGGCGCCCTTCGCGGCCTGCACGACGATGCCGTCTCCGCCCGCGTCCTGGACCGTGTTGCGCCGGACGATGAGGCCGGTCTGCGGCTGCCAGCTCGCGCCGGGGCCGTTCGGGTGTTCGGCGCGGCGGCCCCAGGTGGACGAGGTGGCGATGCCGGTGCGGTCCACGTGCCGCACCGCGGAGTCCTCGACCCGCGGGGAGTCGAAGCGGGTGGGCACGGCCGAGCCGCGGACGGCGAACAGGATGCCACCGCTGGGGTCGGGGTCCTTGAAGTCCGCGCCGTTGACGTCGTGGACGTCGACCCCGCTGACCACGAAGTGACGCGCCACTCCGTAGTCGGTCAGCTGGACGAGCACCCCGGCGCGGCGTTCGGTCGTCGTCGGCGCTCCGCTGTTGGAGATGTCGAGATTGCGGATCTCCCACTGCTCGGTGTTGACCAGGAGCACCGCTGCCCGGGCTCCCGCCCCGTCGATGTGCGGCTTGGCGCCCGTGCCGTACGCGTCGATCTTCACCGGTGCGCCCGCCGCTCCCGCGCCCTTGGGGGCGAGGACGCCCGTACAGCTGGTGCCGCGCTTGAGCAGCAGCCGGTCACCGGGGCCGTACGCGTGCCCGCTCGCCTTCGCGAGCGACTTCCACGCGTCGCCGCGCGCGGCGCCGGAGGCGTTGTCGTCGCCGCCCTGGCAGTCGACGAAGTACGTGGTTCCCGAGGTGGCGCCGTGGGCCGATGCCACCGAAGCCGCCCCGGCCGCCGTAGCGGGGAGTAGTGAGACGGTCACGACAATGGCGCCGGCAAGGACGGCTGAGCGGCTCGGGGAGAGGGACACGTGCGACTCCGATCGGTCGGCGCCGCCCCTGGGTGCTTCCGCACGGACGGCGTAATCTGGTCAGACCGTCGCATCTATCCCATACGGTGCGTGCCGTATGCGCCGATCCAGGGAGGCGGCGCGTGACCGATCCCTTCGGCTTCCTCAAGATCCCCCGCAGGCCCGTCCCGGCCCGTCCCGTGGAGGAGCGGCTCGGCGACTGGCGCGAGGTCCACGCGGGGCAGGCGCTGCTCCCGCTCGTCTCCGAGCAGGCCGACCGCTGCATGGACTGCGGCATCCCGTTCTGCCACACAGGCTGCCCCCTGGGGAACCTCATACCCGAGTGGAACGCGTACGCGGCCCACGGCGACTGGCGCGCCGCGTACGACCGGCTGCACGCGACCAACAACTTCCCCGAGGTCACCGGCCGGCTCTGCCCGGCCCCCTGCGAGGACGCCTGCGTCCTGACGATCAACGCGGATCCGGTGACCATCAAGAACGTCGAGCAGGCGATCGCGGACGAGGGCCTGCGACGCGGCTACATGGTGCCGCGGCCGCCGGAGCGGCACAGCGGCAGGACCGTGGCCGTCATCGGCTCCGGACCGGCCGGACTGGCCGCGGCGCAGCAGCTGACCCGGGCCGGCCACGGCGTCACCGTCCACGAACGGGCCGACCGGGTCGGCGGCCTGCTGCGCTACGGCATCCCCGAGTTCAAGATGGAGAAGGCGCACCTGGACCGCCGGATCGAGCAGATGCGAGCCGAGGGCACCACGTTCGTGACGGGAGCGGACGTGGGCGGCGCGGTGGGCGCGGCCGAGCTCCGGAGCCGGTACGACGCGGTCGTCGTCGCGGTCGGGGCCGCGGAGCGCAAGGAGCTTCCGGTGCCGGGCCGCGAACTGCGCGGCATCCACCAAGCCATGGACTACCTGACCTTCGCCAACCGGGTCCGGGAGGGCGACTACGCCGTACCCCCTGTCACCGCCGATGCCAGGCACGTGGTGATCGTCGGCGGCGGCGACACGGGCTCGGACTGCCTCGGTACCGCTCTGCGGCAGGGCGCGCTCTCCGTGGTCCAGCTCGACATCAATCCGGAACCCGGCCCCGACCGGACGGACGGCGAGCCCTGGCCCGTGTACCCGAAGGTGTACCGGATCTCCCACGCCCACGAGGAGGCCCGCGGGCGCGCGGGCACCGACCCCCGGCTGTTCGCCTGCGCCACCCTGCGCTTCGAGGGGGACGCCTCGGGCCGGGTACGGGCGCTGCACCTGACCGCCGTCGAACCCTCGGCCCGTACGCCCCTCACCGGCACCGAGCGCGTGATCCCGGCCGGACTGGTGCTGCTGGCCCTGGGCTTCTCCGGCCCCGAGCGGGCGGGCGGCCTGCGCGAGCAGCTGGGGCTGGAGCTCGACGGCCGCGGCAATTTCGCCCGCGCCGCGGACTTCACGGCGACCGGCGGGCGGGCGCCCGGAGTGTTCGTCGCGGGGGACGCCGGCCGGGGCCAGTCACTGGTGGTGTGGGCCATCGCCGAGGGCCGGGCGGCGGCCGCCGCGGTGGACCGCTACCTGACCGGATCCACCTCCCTCCCCGCCCCCGTCGCCGCCCACGACCGGCCCATGACGGCGCTGGGACGTTTCCGCTACGGGGACGACTAGGACGTGTCCGGACACGACCCAGCCGCTCGTCCTGGCCGTGGCCGTCGTCAGGAGGGTTTGGTCGGCGAGAAGGCGGTGACGGTCGCCTTGTTGTCGCATTCGGCGAAGACGCCGTCGTCCATGGCGATCTGGTGCGAGCCCGCACCGGGCACGCCGAGGACGAGCGTGGGGAAGCTGGCGGGCGTGGCGCCGGACACGCAGTAGCCGTCGGCCTCGCCTTGGACGTTCACGAAGGTGAGCTTCGTCCAGGCTCGGGCGCCCGGGGCCAGGGACACCGTGGAGGCCGAACCGCTGTGGGTGATGGCGAGCGGGACGTTCTTGTCGGGCGAGCCGTTACCGGCTCCGGCGACCGTCGGGAATCCGCTGAGCGTGCAGGGCTGCTTCGAGGTGTTGGTGACCGAGACGATGGCGGCTCCCGTTCCCGTGCCCGGCGGTCGGACATCGGCCTGGTGTGCGTCGGAGACCTTGATCTGGTCGATCACGCAGGCCTTCGTACCGCCGCCCGTGGCGCCCCCGGCGGAAGAAGAGCCGGCGGGGGGCGTGGGCTTCGGCTTGGCCGACTCCGAGCCCGCGGGCGTCGTCGGCGTCGTCGGCGTGGCGATCGCGCCGTCGTCGCCGGCCGGCGTGCAGCCGGCCATCAGGGTGGTGACCGCCACGGCCATCACCAGTGCTGCCGCGGTACGGCCGACGCCTGCTGTGTAGTGCATGAGCGCTCCCCGAGGTTCACGACCGGTACCACACCGGCACTCGCCGCTGAACACGGCATCGCGCCCCCTCGGGTTCCCCGGGGCACGACGCTGTGGCGGTTCCGTGACGCGACCAAGACGTACGTACGCGGGCGCACCCGCCCCCGAACCGCGCACACCCCGCGTGCGTCCTGAACGGCATGCCCGTCCCGAGAAGCGCCACCGTCCACCGGGTGGGCCACGCCCTCCGCCAACTGATCCACTTCGGCCTGCGCCAGGCTGCCAGCTGCGCGTTCGCCGTGGCCCTGCTCGCCGGGGTGGGCCTGTCCGGACAGCTCCCCGAACTGCCCGTGGCACGCTACGACCTGCTGTTCGGCTACGGGGTTCTGCTCAGCGTGGCCTTCCACCTGATCGGCTGGGAGCGCGGACGGGACCTCGTGGTGATCGCCGGTTGCCACCTGCTGGGCCTGGTCTTCGAGTACGTGAAGGTATCCCTGGGCTCCTGGTCGTATCCGGAGCAGGCGGCGCTGAAGTTCGGCGGCGTCCCCCTCTACGGGGGCTTCCTCTACGCGGCGGTCGGCAGTTACATCTGCGCCGTGTGGCGGCTGCTCAGGCTGGAGCTGAGCGGGTACCGCCCGGCCGCGACCGCGGTGGTGGCCGGCGCACTGTACGTGAACTTCATCAGTCACCACTGGCTGCCGGATCTGCGCTGGCCGCTCGCCGCCCTGCTGGTCGCGGTCACCGCGTCCGCCCGGGTGCACTACACCGTGGGGAAGCACACCTACTGGATGCCGATGCCGGTGAGCTTCGTCCTGGTCGGCTTCTTCCTGTGGCTGGCGGAGAACATCGCCACCTACGCCGGCGCCTGGCGGTATCCGTACCAGCTGGACGGCTGGGAGCCGGTGTCTCTGCAGAAGTTCGGCGCGTGGGCGCTGCTGGTCAGCGTCCTGTGCGTCCTCGGAGCCGCGGCGCTGCAACGGTCCGGGTCCCTCGTCGGCACGGCACAGCGCAGCCTCGCCTCGTGGCCCGGCCGGGGCAGCCAGTAGGGTGCGTGGGTGAACACTTCCTCCGCGCTCCCGCGTTCCTTCCGGCTGCTCGTGACGGGCGGAGGGACCGGCGGTCACACGTACCCCGCTCTGACGGCCGTCCGTACTCTGCAGGGCCGCCTCGCGGCCGCGGGTGGCACGCTCGACGTCCTGTGGATCGGGACCGCCGACGGTCTGGAGGCGCGCGTGGCGCCAGCGGAGGGCATCGCGTTCAAGACGGTCGCCACGGGGAAGATCCGCCGCTCGGCGAACCCCCTGAAGATGCTGTCCGCGGCGAACGTCAAGGACATGGCGCGCGTGCCGCTCGGTGTGGCCCAGGCCCGGACCATCGTGTCCGAGTTCCAGCCGGACGTCGTCCTCGCGACGGGCGGGTACGTGGCGGTCCCGGCCGGGCTGGCGGCGCGGCTGTGCCGGCGTCCGCTGGTGCTGCACGAGCAGACCGTTCGGCTGGGTCTGGCCAACCGGAAGCTGGCGAGTTCGGCCACCCGGATCGCGGTGTCCTCGGAGTCCTCGCTGGATCTGCTGCCGGCCGAGCTGCGTGAGCGCGCGGTCGTCACCGGCAACCCGGTCCGGCCGGAGGTCCTGGCCGGCCACGGCGACAAGGCGGTGTACGCGCTGAACCTGACGGGCTTCGACCGGCGCCTGCCGACGGTCTACGTCACCGGCGGCGCGCAGGGTGCCCAGCAGATCAACGGTGTCGTCCGGGACGTGCTGCCATGGCTGCTGGGTCACGCGAACGTGATCCACCAGTGCGGTCCGGCGAACGTGGACGAGCTGCGGGCGGCCGCCGCGGGTCTCGACCCGGTGCTGGCCGGCCGGTACCACCTGACCGGGTTCGTCGGGGCGGAGCTGCCCGACGTGCTGGCGCTGGCCGATGTCGTGGTGTCCCGGAGCGGGGCCGGCACGCTGGCCGAGCTGACCGCGCTGGGCAAGCCCGCCGTTTTCGTGCCGCTCGCCACCTCGGCCGGGAACGAGCAGGCGCACAATGCCAAGCATCTGGCCGATGCCGGGGCCGCCCTCGCGCTGCTCGGCGAGGTCACCCCCGAGACCCTGTGGAACGCCGTGGGTCCGCTACTGACCGACCCCGCCCGGCGGGCGGCGATGGCGGAGCGGGCCCGGGCATACGGCCGGCCGGACGCCGCGGACAGGCTGGTGGACGTGCTCCTGTCCGCGGCGGCCGCACAGGCGTCCTGACGAGCCGTTCCGGTCAGGAAGGGGGTGCGCCGGATGCGCCCCCTTTCGATCCCGAACTGAGTGCGGCGCTGGCGGCTCAGGGGGACGAGGCGAGGGAGCCGTTCACCCCCGAGAACCTTGCGGCCCGGCAGGCTCGGGATGCCGCGGCCCGGCCCAGGCCGACGGTCCGGGAGCTCCGGGCCGACGGCCGCTTCGAGGTGGATGAGCTGCGTGTGCCGGGCGCGTCGGGCGGGCAGGACGTCACGCGCCGCTCCGGCCCGTGCCACGGATCTGTCCAGGCTGCCCCCGGCCTATATCGAGGTCGGGTCGGCCGAGACCTTCAGGGACGAGGACGTGGCCTACGCCAACGCGACGCCCGTTCCCGCTGGCTGCGGCGCAGCCTCACACAGCCCGATCCGAGCAGCGGACCTGCCCGTTGAACACGTCACGGCGAAGCCGGAATTCGCGATCACGGAGCGTCACGCAGTGGCCGTCGGCCCTGGACCGCCCAGGCGCGGGCGGTGAGTGCGATCGAGCCGTCCGGCCGCGTCGGCACGGCCTGGCGGAGCGTGTCGCGCAATCGGTCCCGGGCGGGCGGGACGAGGGCGGCGATGTAGCCGGGGGCGGGGCCCTGGCCGGCCAGGAACGGCTCCCACAGATCCGCGAAGCTCGCGAAGACGGTGGGCACCACCAGCGGGGCGACAGTCACGTCGACGAGCCCCGCCCGCGTCCACAGCGATCGGAGCGGATCCGGACGGCACTGCGCGAACCGGCGGCCCTCGTCCAGCGCGGCAGCCGCGGGGTCCAGCGCGGTCGCGGCGTCCCAGAAGTGGCGCAGGAGCTCCATGCCCTCGGCGTAGTCCCACACGTACGCGGCGACTCGCCCGCCCGGCCTCACCGCCCGGCTCGCCTCGGCCACCGCCGCGTCCGGCTGCGGAAGGAAGTTGAGCGCCAGTCCGCTGACGGCGATGTCGACCCCTTCGTCGCGGACCGGCAGCGACAGCGCGTCGGCCACCACGAAGCAAGCCGGCGCGGGACCAGCGGCACGAGCCGAGGCAACGAATCCGGCGGACCGGTCCAGCGCCACCACCATCCTGGGCCGGCAGCGGGTGGTCACCGTCGCGGTCAACGCGCCGGTACCACACCCCACATCCAGCCAACGCAAGCCGTCGCCGCAGCTGAGCCAGGCCACGAACCGGTCCGCGACCGGTCGGCTCCACCGGCCCATGTACCGCTCATAGGCGTCCCCGGCCGCCCACACGTCGAACCGCTGCTCGTTCATGCCACCACGATCCCCGACCGGGACCGCACCTGCCGCAGACACGCGTGTGCCCCGGCGAGGCGCTGCGAAGTGTCCGCCGTACGCGGCCCGTGCTGCCGGTTTCGGCCTATTGCGCACCGGGGGCTTGCGGCAGGACCGGGGTCATGCCGCAAGATCATCGAGCGAGGCCGGAACCCAGGGGAATGAGAGTCGCGAAATGCGCGTGTTGTTGTCGACGTACGGGTCGCGCGGGGACGTCGAACCGGTGGTGGGACTCGCCGTTCGGTTGCGGGCACTCGGCGCGGAGGTGCGGGTGTGCGCGCCGCCGGACGAGGAGTTCGCGGAGCTGCTGGCCGGTGTCGGCATACCACTGGTGCCGGCCGACCGGCCGGTGCGCGCGGTGGTGACCGGGGCGACGCCGCCGCCGGCGGGGGCGTGCCCCAGCGCGCGGCCGAGATGATCGCCGCATACTTCGACGCGGTCGCCGCGGCGGCCGAGGGATGTGATGCGCTGGTGGCGACCGGCCTGTTCCCGGCCGTGGCCGGCACCCGGTCGGTGGCCGAGAAGCTGGGCATCCACTACGTGTACGCGGGGCTCCAGCCGACGATCCTGCCGTCACCGCACCACCCTCCGCATCCTTACCCGGGCCGGCCCTTGCCGGCGGACGTGACCGACAACCGGGTGCTGTGGGACCTGAACATCGAGTCCATGAACGCGCTGTTCGGCGCGGCGTTCAACACCCACCGGGCGTCGATCGGCCTGCCGCCGGTGGACAACGTCCGCGACCACGTCTTCACCGACCGGCCGTGGCTGGCGACGGACCCGACCCTGGGCCCGTGGCAGGAACCGGCCGACCTCGACGTCATACAGACCGGCGCGTGGCTCCTGCCGGACGAACGCCCGCTGTCGGCCGAGTTGATGGCGTTCCTGGACGCCGGCACACCACCGGTGTACGTGGGCTTCGGCAGCATGCCCATGCGCGCCTCGAAGGACGTCGCACGGGTGGCCATCGAGGCGATCCGCGCACAGGGCCGCCGCGCACTCGTCGCCCACGGCTGGGCCGACCTGGCCCTGATCGACGACCAGGAGGACTGCTTCGCCGTCGGCGAGGTCAACCAGCAGGCCCTGTTCGGCCGGGTGGCCGCCGTCGTACACCACGGCGGCGCGGGTACGACGACGACGGCCGCCCGGGCCGGTGCCCCTCAGGTGGTGGTACCCCAGATCGTGGACCAGCCGTACTGGGCCGGCCGGGTGGCCGATCTGGGCATCGGCACGGCACACGACGGTCCGGCTCCGACCACCGAGTCCCTGTCAGCCGCGCTCGGAACGGCCCTGGCCCCCGAGACCCGCGCACGAGCGACCGCCGTGGCCGACATGATCCGCACCGACGGTACGACGGTGGCCGCGAAGCTGCTGCTCGACGCGATCAGCCGAGAGAAGCAGCTTCACGTTCCGAGGGCAGCGGCTGTACCCGGCCGTCGCACCATGTAGATGTCGATCGGGTCCTGAACTTCCGTGGTGAACCCGTGGCGCTCGTACAGCCGGCGGGCGGCGCTGCCCTGCAGGACGTTCAGGCGGACGAACACCCCGTCGGCATCGGCCCGGTCCAGGAGCGTGCGCAGTACGGCCGAACCGAGCCCCCGGCCCTGGGCTTCCGGAGCGAGATAGAAATGCTCCAGCCACTGTCCGCTCTCGGCCGGGCGCACCGTGACGCAGCCCGCGAAGGCGCCATCGGCCACGATGACCGAGGTGTGCTGCGGGGAGAAGGAGTCCCGCAGCCGCCGGCGGACCCGATGCTCGTCGAACCGGCCCAACCGCTCCAGGTCCGGGCGCATCACCGTCGCCCGCAGCTCCGCGATCGCATCGACGTCCGCCGGCTCCGCGGAACGCAGCTCCCATTCCATGGGGCGGCCCGACTCGATGCCGGGCGCCGCCCGGTCGGGTCGTATGCCGTCCGCCCTCGCAGTCGTATCCATGGCCGGAGTATCTCAATGGCCTGCCGTGACGGGTGGCGGGGGCGGGGCTGGGCCAGGGCCGAGGTCAGGCGGCCGGGTGGCCGGGCGGGCGAGTTCGCGGCGGGCGCGCAGGAAGGGCTTGGGACGGTCGACGGCCAGCACCGCCGTCGTACGGCCCTGATGCTCGTACAGGCACAGGAAGCTCCCCTCGTCCGTGGAGCCTTCGACGACACGGACGGTGTCGCCTTCGTGCCGTTGCCCCGCGAACTGGATGCGTGAACCGTACTGGTCCGACCAGAAGTAGGGCAGCGGGCGGGCGCTGTCCACCGTCCGGCCTGCCAGCAGGTTGCGCACGGCGACGGCGGGCTGCTCGGTCGCGCTGGTCCAGTGCTCGGCGCGCAGGCCGCCGACCCGGGCGACGTCCCCGACCGCGACGACCTGCGGCAGTGCGGTGACGCAGCCGTCGTCGCAGAGCACGCCGTCGCCGAGCAGGAGGGCGGAGCCGGCGAGCCAGCCCGTGTTGGGTACGGCTCCGATGCCCACGACGACCAGGTCGGCGGGGAGCACCCGGTCGTCGGTCAGCTCCACGGCCGTGACGGCCCCCCGCCCGAGCAGCCGGGAGACGCCGGTGCCGGTGATGAGCTCCGCTCCGCCGCGCCGGTGCAGGGCGGCGCACACACCGGCCATCTCCGGTCCGAGCTGCGGGACCAGCGGCAGCGGCGCCGCCTCCACGACGGTGACGTCATGGCCGAGCGAGACGCAGGAGGACGCGGTCTCGGCGCCGATGAATCCGCCGCCGATCACGACGACCCGGCGGGCGGCGCCGCTCAGGGCGTCTCGCAGGGCGCATGCGTCGTCGAGCGTACGGAGGGTGTGGACCCCCGCGAGCCCGGAGGTACCCGGCAGGCGGCGGGCGGAGGCGCCGGTGGCGATGACGAGTCCGTCGGTGACGAGGGTCCTGCCGTTGTCCAGCAGGAGGGTTCGGCCACCCGCGTCGAACCCATGGGCGCGGGTGGCGAGCAGCCATTGCGCGGCGAGGTCGGTCTCCTCCTCCGCGTCGCAGAGGGCGAGTTGTTCCTCGTCCGCCCGGCCGGAGAGGAAATCCTTGGACAGGGGCGGCCGGTCGTAGGGGCGGTGACGTTCCTCGCCCACGATCACCAGCCGGCCGTCGAAACCCTGGGCGCGCAGCTCGCGAGCGGCGTACAGGCCGGCGAGCGAGGCGCCGACGACCGTGACGGTTCTCATGCGGCGGTGTCCTCCTGGGCGGCCGGGCGGACGTGGATGACGCCGTCGGCGACGACCACTTCGTGGGTGCGGACGGGCCGACGGGCGGGCAGGCAGGTCGGCTGCCCGGTCCGGAGATCGAATGAGGCGGCGTGGAGCGGGCATTCGACCAGACAGCCTTCGAGCCATCCCTCGGACAGCGAGGCGTCCTGATGGCTGCAGGTGTCGTCGATGGCGTACAGCTCGCCGTCGGCGTTGAACACCGCGATGGGCGGTGTGGTGTCGATACGGACGGATTCGCCCGCAGGGAGGTCTTCAAGGCGGCAGACGGGAATCACGGGCCCCCTCGTCCAGCGCTCATCGCTGGACTCTTCGATAGCATGAGGTTGCGTATGGCGCATGATGGATCGCGATGCGCAACAGAATCCGGTCGGGCTGCCCACCGCGTCAAGGGCTTCCCGAGGATGTGTCCCAACCGTGTGCCCAACGGACCGGAAGATGGTGGGAGTTGAGCTATGACCGGCGACCAGGCAGTGGCTGAACAGAGCGGTGAGACACCGGCCCGAACGCCCAAGGGAGCGGCAGGCGCGATCCAGTCGGTGGACCGCGCCGTGAGCGTGCTGGAGATCCTCGCCCGGCATGGCGAGGCCGGTGTCACCGACATCGCCGACGAGCTGGACGTGCACAAGTCCACGGCGTTCCGGCTGCTCGGCGTACTGGAGAACCGGGGCCTGGTCTCGCAGGCCCAGGACCGCGGCAAGTACTTCCTCGGCGCGGGCATCCTGCGCCTGGCGGGGGCAGCGGCCACCCGCCTGGACATCTCCCAGGAGGGCGCCCCGGTGTGCCGGGAACTCGCCGACGAGCTGGGCGAGACGGTGAACATCGCGGTCCTGGACGACGATGCCGCCGTCAACATCATGCAGGCGCGCGGCCCCGCCTCGGTCACCGCGCAGAACTGGCTGGGCCGGCGCACGCCCCTGCACGCCACCTCCAGCGGCAAGGTGCTCCTGGCTCATCTGCCGGTGACGCTGCGCGAAGGACTCCTGGCCCGGGCGTTGCCGCGGTTCACCGAGTACACGGTGACCAGCGCCGGCATGCTGCGGGCCGAGCTGGACGCGGCGCACGCGCAGGGCTTCGCGATCGTCGCGGAGGAGCTGGAGCTGGGCCTGAACGCGGTCGCCGCGCCGGTGCGCGCCCACGACGGCCGGGTGATCGGCGCGCTCAGCGTCTCGGGCCCGGCCTACCGCCTCGAGCGGGACCGGCTGCCGGAGCTCGCCGCGCGGACGGTCGTCGCCGCCGACCAGCTGTCGCGGCGGATGGGGCATGGCTTCTGAGCCATTTCGCGGAGCTGCGCCCCACGCGACGCGGGGCCGGGGTGACCCGGCCCCGCGTCGTCGTATGCGCGGGTATGCGGGGTGGACGCGCGTGGAGCTCGTATCGCCGGCGTTTCCGTGCGCCCTCGGCGTCCTCCTGGATTTGCCAGTGCTCAACACCGGCCTCTTGACGGCAGGTTGTCGGCGTTCCCACTATGTTCCCCATCACGCAACCCTTCGTGCACTGCGCAACAGCCGAGGAGCCCATCGTGCCCCATGAGGTCCGTGCCGTCGTTGCCGTGAAGAAGGGGGCACCCGTCGAGGTGCAGACGATCGTCGTCCCCGATCCCGGCCCCGGCGAGGTTCTCGTCTCCGTCCAGGCCTGCGGTGTCTGCCATACGGATCTGCACTACCGGGAAGGCGCCGTCAACGACGACTTCCCCTTCCTGCTCGGCCACGAGGCCGCCGGCACGATCGAGTCCGTCGGGGACGGCGTCACCGACCTGGCACCGGGCGACTACGTGGTGCTCGCCTGGCGCGCCCCCTGCGGAAACTGCCGTTCCTGTCGCCGCGGCCGCCCCTGGTACTGCTTCGCCTCCCGCAATGCCGCACAGCCGATGACGCTCCTGGACGGCACGCCCCTCTCCCCCGCCCTCGGCATCGGCGCCTTCGCCGAGAAGACCCTGGTCGCCGCGGGCCAGGCCGTGAAGGTCGACCCGGCCGCCCCGCCCGAGGCCGCTGGGCTCATCGGCTGCGGAGTGATGGCCGGTTACGGCGCCGCGGTGAACACCGGAAAGGTCGGCCGGGGCGACACCGTCGCGGTCATCGGGTGCGGCGGCGTCGGGAACGCCGCGATCGCGGGCGCCTCGCTGGCCGGGGCGCGGCGGGTCATCGCCGTCGACATCGACGACCGCAAGCTCGACGCCGCAACCCGCTTCGGCGCGACGCACACGGTCAACTCCCTTGGTACGGAAGCCATCGAGGCCGTGCGCGGACTCACCGGCGGGTTCGGTGTGGACGTCGCCATCGACGCGGTGGGCCTGCCCGAGACCTACCGTCAGGCCTTCTACATGCGCGACCATGCGGGCGTGCTCGTGCAGGTCGGGGTGCCCGACCCGGACATGCGGATCGACCTGCCGCTCATCGACCTGTTCTCGCGCGGAGGCGCACTGCGGTCCTCCTGGTACGGGGACTGCCTGCCCAGCCGCGACTTCCCCGTCCTCATCGACCAGTACCTGTCGGGCGGACTCGACCTGAACGCCTTCGTCTCCGAGAAGATCGCGCTCGGCGAGGTGGAGCAGGCGTTCGCCAAGATGCAGCGGGGCGAGGTCCTGCGCTCGGTGGTGATGCTGTGACGGACCGGCAGACCGGCCGCGTGCGCGCCGAACGGGTCGTCACGTCGGGCACGTTCAGCCTCGACGGCGAGACCTTCGACGTCGACAACAACGTCTGGCTCATCGGCGACGACGAGGAGGTCCTCATCGTCGACGCGGCCCACGACGCCCGTTCGATCCTGGCCGCCGTCGCCGGACGCCGGGTCACCGCCGTCGTGTGCACCCACGGCCACGACGACCACATCGGCGCGGCCGCGGCCCTGGCCGAGGCCACCGGGGCTCCCGTCCTGCTGCACCCCGCCGACCGCGAACCATGGGACCACGTCCACCCGTTGCGTGCTCCGGACGGCGAACTCTGCGACGGGCAGCGGCTGCTCGTCGCCGGTACCGAAGTGCGCGTCCTGCACACCCCCGGCCACACGTGGGGCAGCTGCAGTATCCACGCGCCGTTCCTGGACGCCGTGTTCACCGGCGACACCCTCTTCCACGGCGGTCCGGGCGCGACCGGCCGCTCGTACTCCGACCCCCCGACGATCCTGGCATCCGTACGGAGCCGCCTGCTCACGCTCCCCGGCGCGACCGTCGTCCACACCGGGCACGGCGAGGACACCACCATCGCCGCCGAGCGCGTCACCCTGTCGACCGTCCGCTAGGTCCCGCCATCCCCACCCGATGCAAGGAGGGGCATGTCCCACGCACCCGTACCCAGTCCCCGTGTCGTGGTCATCGGCGCCGGCATCGTCGGCTGCTCGCTCGCCGACGAGCTGACCGCCCGCGGCTGGACCGATGTCACGGTCCTCGAACAAGGCCCGCTCCCCGCCCCCGGCGGATCCACCTCCCACGCCCCGGGGCTCGTCTTCCAGACCAACCCCTCCAAGACGCTCACCGCGTTCGCCGCCTACACCGTCGAGAAGTTCAGCGCACTCGAAGTCGACGGCCTGCCCTGCTTCAACCCGGTGGGCGGCCTGGAACTGGCCACCACCGAGGAGCGGCTGGCCGACCTCCACCGCAGGGCCGGTTACGCCGCCTCCTGGGGCGTCCGCGGCGAGCTGATCTCCGCCGAGCGGTGCAAGGAGCTGTGGCCGCTGCTCGACGCGAGCAAGGTCCTCGGCGGCTTCTTCACCCCGGACGACGGCCTCGCCCGCGCCGTCCTCGCCTGCCGGGCCCAGCGGGAGCGCGCCGAGGGCCGCGGCGCCCGCTTCCTGGAGCGGCACACCGTCACCGGCATCGAGCGGGAGGACGGCCGGGTGACGGGTGTCGTCACCGACCGGGGTGTCTTCCCCGCCGACCACGTCGTGTCGGCGGCTGGCTTCTGGGGTCCGGTCGTCGGCCGGATGGCGGGGATCGACGTGCCGCTGCTGCCGTTCGCCCACCAGTACGCGAAGACCCGGCCGCTGCCGGAGCTCGCGGGTGTCAACGACCCGCGCACCGAGGCGTCCCGGCCGATCCTCCGCTTCCAGGACCGCGACCTCTACTTCCGGGAGCACACCGACAGGATCGGCATCGGCAGCTACGCCCACCGGCCGCTGCCCGTCGACCCGTTCACCGTCCCGGCCTACGACGAGGCGCCGGTCATGCCGTCCTCCTTCCCCTTCACCCCGGAGGACTTCGCGCCGAGCTGGGAGGACTGCCGGGAACTGCTGCCCGCACTCGCCGCGAGCGAGGTCGAGGAGGGATTCAACGGAGTCTTCTCCTTCACGCCGGACGGGATGCCCCTGCTCGGCGAGACCCGCACGCTGCGCGGATTCTGGCTCGCCGAGGCCGTCTGGGTCACGCACTCGGCGGGGGTGGCCCGGGCCGTCGCGGAGTGGATGGTGGAGGGCCGGCCCCGGATCGACGTCCACGAGTGCGACCTGACCCGCTTCGAGGACGCCCAGCGCTCCCCCGCGTACGTCGCCGATCGCGGCGCCCGGCAGTTCATCGAGGTCTACGACGTCCTGCACCCGCTGCAGCCCATGGAGCAGCCGCGCCCCTGCGGGTGAGCCCCTTCCACGCCCGCCAGCAGGAGCTCGGGGCGTACTTCCTGGAGGGCGGCGGCTGGGAGCGTCCGCACGGGTACGAGGCCAACGCCCCGCTCGCCGAGGGCATCGACCTGCCCGAGCGGGACGCCTGGTCGGCCCGTCACTGGTCGCCGATCGCCGCCGCCGAGGCACGGGCGACCCGCGAGAAGGTCGCCCTGTACGACATGACCCCGCTGCGCAGGCTGGAGGTCACCGGGCCCGGCTCCCTGGCCTTCCTCCAGCGCATGACGACCAACAACCTCGCCAAGAAGCCCGGCGCGGTGACGTACACGCTGCTGCTCGACGAGACCGGCGGCATCCGTTCGGACCTCACCGTGGCCCGCCTCGCCCCCGACCGCTTCCAGATCGGCGCGAACAGCCGCGCCGACGAGGACTGGCTGCTGCGCCACGCCCCCGACGACGTGCGGATACGTGACATCACCTCCGGCACCTGCTGCATCGGGGTCTGGGGCCCGCTCGCCCGCGCCCTGGTGCAGCCGCTGACCCGGGACGACTTCTCCCACCAGGGCTTCGGCTACTTCCGCGCCCTGGAGACGTACCTCGGCCACGTACCGGTGACGGCGATGCGGCTGAGTTACGTCGGCGAGCTCGGCTGGGAGCTGTACACCACCGCCGACCTGGGGCTCCGGCTCTGGGACACGCTCTGGGAGGCCGGGCGGGAGCACGGCGTGATCGCCGCCGGCCGCTCCGCCTTCAACAGCCTGCGCCTGGAGAAGGGCTACCGCTCGTGGGGCCTGGACATGACCGACGAGCACACCCCGTACGAGGCCGGGCTCGGTTTCGCCGTACGGATGGACAAGGGCGACTTCCTCGGACGGGCCGCTCTGGAGAAGGCGGGCGAGCCGCGGCGCAAGCTCACCGCACTGCTGCTGGACGACCCGGCGGCCGTCGTACTGGGCAAGGAACCGGTGTACGTGGGCGGTCTGCCGGCGGGGTACGTGACCAGCGCCTCCTACGGCTACACGCTGGGCCGCTGTGTCGCGTACGCCTGGCTGCCCCCGCTCACCGCCGGCACCCCGGTGCACATCGAGTACTTCGGCGAGAAGGTACCGGCGACCGTCGCCGACGAGCCGCTGTTCGACCCCGACATGAGCCGCATCCGCCGCTAGGGCCTGGAAGCGTCCGAGGAGGACCCCGCTGTGTCACCCACCTATGACGTGATCGTCGTCGGCCTGGGCGGAATGGGCAGTGCCGCCGTCCACCACCTGTCCGCGCGCGGCGCGCGCGTGCTCGGCCTGGAGAAGTTCGGTCCGGTCCACAACCGCGGTTCGAGCCACGGCGGTTCGCGCATCACGCGGCAGTCGTACTTCGAGGACCCCGCGTACGTGCCGCTGCTGCTGCGCTCCTACGAGCTGTACGAGGCCCTGGAGCGCGACACCGGCCGGGACATCGCGACCCTGTGCGGCGGCGTGATGGTCGGCCGCCCCGATTCCCGTACGGTGTCCGGTTCACTGCTCTCGGCCCGGCAGTGGGACCTGCCGCACGAGATGCTCGACGCGAAGGAGATCCGCCGCCGCTTCCCCACCCTCACCCCTGCCGAGGACGAGGTGGCGCTGTACGAGGCGCGGGCCGGGCTCCTGCGCCCGGAGAACACGGTCGCGGCCCACCTCCAGCTGGCCACGCGGTCGGGCGCGGATCTGCACTTCGAGGAGCCGATGCTGCGCTGGGAGCCGTACCGCGACGGGGTTCGGGTCCACACCGCCGAGGACTCCTACACCGCGGGCCAGTTGGTGATCTGCCCGGGTGCGTGGGCACCGCAGCTGCTCACCGACCTGGGTGTGCCGTTCACCATCGAGCGGCAGGTCATGTACTGGTTCCAGCCCGACGGCGGCACCGGTCCCTTCCTCCCCGAGACCCATCCGATCTACATCTGGGAGGACGCGAACGACGTCCAGTGCTACGGCTTCCCCGCGATCGACGGTCCCGGCCTCGGCGCGAAGGTGGCGTTCTTCCGCAAGGGCACCGTCTGCACCCCGGACACCATCGACCGGACCGTGCACGAGGACGAGGTCGCGGCGATGGCGGAGCAAGTCTCCCGGCACATCCCGTCCCTGCCCGGACGGTTCCTGAAGGCCGCCACCTGCATGTACTCCAACACCCCCGACGAGCACTTCGTGATCGCGCGCCATCCGGCGCACCCCGGCTCGGTGACCGTGGCCTGCGGGTTCTCCGGCCACGGATTCAAGTTCGTGCCCGTCGTCGGCGAGATCGTCGCCGACCTCGCCCTGAACGGCGCCACCGAGCACCCCATCGAGCTCTTCGACCCGCGCCGGCTGTCCGCGCCGGCCGCGACCGTGCCTGCGACCGTGCCTGCGACCGCACCCGTGCCCGCGCCCGCGCCTTCCGCCTGAGGAGTCCGCCGTGACGGCAACCGACCTCCCGCCCAGCCTGATCGCCACGCTCCCCGGCCGCTTCTACACCGACCCGGAGATCTTCCGGCTGGAGCAGGAGCGGGTCTTCGAATCGATGTGGTTCTGCGCCGTGCGCGGCTCCGACCTCGACCGGCCCGGTGCGTTCCGTACCGTGCAGGTCGGCCGCGAGAGCGTGATCGTGACCCGTAACCGGGCCGGCGAGCTGCGCGCCTTCCTCAACGTCTGCCGGCACCGCGGCGCGCGGCTGTGCACCGAGGAGTCCGGCGAGGTGCGGCGCACGCTCCAATGCCCGTACCACGCCTGGACGTACGACCTCGACGGCAAGCTGATCGCCGCCCCCAACCTGGTGACGATGCCCGACGTCGACCGCACCGCCTACGGCCTGGTGACGGTCCACTTGCGCGAATGGCTGGGCTACGCGTGGGTGTGCCTGGCCGACGAGCCGCCGTCCTTCGAGGACACCGTGATGAGCGCGGCCGTGGAGCGGCTCGGCGACGCGGCGTCCATCGAGCGGTACGGCACCGAGCGTCTGGCGCTCGGCCGGCGGATCACGTACGACGTGAAGGCGAACTGGAAGCTGATCGTCGAGAACTTCATGGAGTGCTACCACTGCGCGACGATCCATCCCGAACTCACCGAGGTGCTCCCGGAGTTCGCACAGGGTTACGCGGCCCAGTACTACGTGGGGCACGGAGCGGAGTTCGCCGAGGAGGTCAAGGGCTTCACCGTAGACGGCAGCGAGGGTTTCGCCAGACTGCCCGAGGTGGCCGACGAGCAGGACCGCCGCTACTACGCCATCACCGTCAAGCCGACCGTGTTCATCAACCTCGTGCCCGACCACGTGATCCTGCACCGGATGTTCCCGCTCGCCGAGGACCGCACGGTCGTCGAGTGCGACTGGCTGTACGCGCCGGAGGTCGTCGCATCGGGCGCGGACGTGTCGAAGTCCGTGGAACTGTTCCACCGGGTCAACGTCCAGGACTTCGACGCCTGCGAGCGCACCCAGCCGGCGATGGCCTCCCGCGCCTATCGCGCCGGCGGCGTACTGGTGCCGTCCGAGCACCACCTCGGGATCTTCCACAGCTGGCTGAACGAGAAACTCGGAGGCACCCGTGCCTGATCTGTTCATCGGCGGGGCGTGGCGGGCCGCCCGCGACGAGCGCACGCGGGAGATCCGATGTCCCGCCGACGGCACCCTCGTCGCGGAGGTCGACGAGGCGGGCGGCAAGGACACGTCCGACGCCATCGCCGCGGCCCGCCGGGCGTTCGACGAGGGCCCGTGGCCGCACACCTCCGCCTCCGAGCGCGGCGATCTGCTGCTGCGCGTCGCCGATCTGATCGCCCGCGACAAGGACGCGCTGGCCCGCGCCGAGTCCCTCGACACCGGCAAGCGCCTGGTGGAGAGCGCGTACGACATCGACGACATCGTGAACTGCTTCCGGTACTTCGGGCGGCTCGCCGCCACCGAGACGGGCCGGGTGATCGACACGGGCACGGCGAGCGCCGACAGCCGGGTGGTGCACGAGCCGGTCGGGGTCTGCGCACTGATCACTCCGTGGAACTATCCGCTGCTCCAGACGGCGTGGAAGGTCGCGCCGGCCCTAGCCGCGGGCAACACCTTCGTCCTGAAGCCGAGCGAGCTGACCCCGCACACCGCGATCCACCTGATGCGCCTGCTCGCCGAGGCGGGACTGCCCGGCGGGGCCGCCAACCTCGTGCTCGGCGCGGGCCCCGAGGCGGGTGCGCCGCTCGCCGACCACCCCGACGTCGACCTGCTCTCCTTCACGGGTGGCCTGCAGACCGGCCGCCGGCTGATGGTCGCGGCCGCCGGTACGGTGAAGAAGGTCGCGCTCGAACTGGGCGGCAAGAACCCCAACATCGTGTTCGCGGACGCCGATTTCGAGACGGCGGTGGACATGGCGCTGACGGCCGTGTTCCTGCATTCGGGACAGGTCTGCTCTGCGGGGGCGCGGCTGCTCGTGGAGGACTCGCTGCACGACCGGTTCGTCGACGAGATCGTGCGCAGGGCCCGGAGGATCCGCCTGGGCGGTCCCTTCGACGAACGGGCGCAGACCGGGCCGCTGATCTCGGCCGCCCACCGCGCCAAGGTCGAGGCGTACGTCACGCGCGGCGTCACCGAGGGCGCGGTGCTGCGCTGCGGTGGCACCCGGCCCGAAGGGCCCGCGTACGACCGGGGCTTCTACTACCTGCCGACCGTCCTCGACGAGTGTGACGCGGGGATGTCGGTGGTACGGGAGGAGTCCTTCGGCCCGGTCCTGACGGTGGAACGGTTCCGCGACGGCGACGAGGACGAGGCCGTGCGGCTCGCGAACGACACGGTCTACGGCCTCGCGGGCGCGGTGTGGACGGGCGACGAGGGCAGGGCGCGGCGCATCGCGGGACGGCTGCGCCTGGGCACCGTATGGATCAACGACTACCACCCCTATCTGCCGCAGGCGGAGTGGGGCGGGTTCAAACAGTCCGGCACGGGGCGGGAGCTCGGTCCGGCCGGTCTCGCGGAGTACCGCGAGACGAAGCACATCTGGCGCAACACCGCACCGCAGCCGCAGGGCTGGTTCGCGTGACGCGTCACCCGACGCATCGCCTGAGACACAACCTCTACCGTCTGTCCAGGAGTTGACCCATGGCCACTGATCCACCCTCCCCGCCGAGTGACGACGCCGAGCTCGCCGAGTTCGGCTACCGTCCCGAACTCAAGCGGACGCTCGGCAACTTCCACACCTTCGCGGCCGGCATCTCGTACATCTCGATCCTCACGGGCACCTTCCAGCTCTTCTACTTCGGATTCGCCAGCGGCGGTCCCGCCTACTGGTGGTCCTGGCCGATGGTCTTCGCCGGCCAGTTCATGGTCGCGCTCTGCTTCGCCGAGCTGGCCGCCCGCTATCCGGTGGCGGGCTCCATCTACAACTGGGCGAAGAAGGTGGGGAACGGACACGTCGGCTGGCTCGCCGGCTGGATGATGCTCATCGCCTCGATCGTCTCCATCGCCGCCGTGGCCCTCGCCTATCAGTTGACGCTCCCTCAGATCTCGTCCGTCTTCCAGTTCGTCGGAGACGGGACGGGAACGTACGACGTGGCGACCAACGCGGTGCTCCTCGCCGCCGCCCTGATCCTCTTCACCACCGTCGTAGGCGCCTTCGGCGTGAAGCTGATGGCGCGGATCAACACCGCGGGCGTCTTCCTCGAACTCATCGCCACCGTCGTACTGATCGTGCTGCTCGCGGTGAACGTCGTACGCGGCCCGCAGGTCGTCACCGAGACGGCCGGCACCGGCTCGGGCCAGCCCTTCGGCTATCTCGGGGCGTTCCTGATCGCCTCGCTCGCCTCGGCCTATGTGATGTACGGCTTCGACACCGCGGCCTCGCTCGGCGAGGAGTCCCTCGACCCCTCGCGCAACGCACCGCGCGCCATCATCCGTGCGATCGTCGCCTCGTTCGTCCTGGGCGGCCTCGTCCTGATCCTCGCGCTGATGAGCGTGTCGAGTCTGCGTGGCGAAAAGCTGTCCACCGACGGGCTGCAGTACGTGGTCCTCGACGTCCTCGGCCCGACGGCCGGCAAGGCGATGCTGTGGTGCGTGCTGATCGCGGTCACCGTCTGCGCGCTCGCGGTGCACACGGCGGCCGTCCGGCTCGCCTTCGCCATGGCCAGGGACAACAACCTGCCCGCGTCCTCGCGGCTCGCGAAGGTCAGCCCGCGGTTCGGCACCCCGATCCTGCCGACCGTGATCATCGGGGTGCTCGCCCTCGCGATCCTGCTGGTCAACATCCGCCAGCCGCAGATCTTCACCGTGGTCACCAGCATCGGCATCGTGATGGTCTACGTCGCCTATCTGCTGGTCACCGGGCCGATGCTGGTGGCGCGGCTGCGCGGCCGGTGGCAGCCCGCGGAAGGCAAGTTCTCGCTCGGCCGCTGGGGGCTGCCCGTCAACATCGTTGCCGTGCTGTGGGGGGCGGCGATGACGCTCAACCTGATCTGGCCGCGGTCGGCCGTCTACAACGCGGCCGCCCCGTACCACTGGTACCTGCGCTGGGGCGCGGTGCTGTTCGTCGGCGCGATCGCGCTGGGCGGCTTCGCCTACTACTGGTTCGTCCAGCGGCACCGTACGGGCGTCCTCGCCGAACACGCCGCCGCGGGACGCCCCGAGCCCGTCGCGCTGAAGGAGGTCACCTCCACATGAGCGAACACACCGGAGAGTCAGCGGAGTTCGACTACGTCGTGGTCGGGGGCGGCACCGCGGGCAATGTCGTCGCGGCGCGGCTGAGCGAGGACCCGTCGGTCACCGTGTGCGTCCTGGAGGCGGGCCCGAGCGACGTCGGGGACGACGACGTCCTGAAGCTGGAACGGTGGATGGGGCTTCTGGAGTCCGGCTACGACTGGGACTACCCGGTCGAGCCGCAGGCCAGCGGCAACAGCTTCATGCGGCACGCGCGCGCCAAGGTGCTCGGCGGCTGTTCCTCGCACAACTCCTGCATCGCCTTCTGGGCGCCCGCCGAGGACCTGGACGGCTGGGCGGCGGCCGGCTGTACGGGCTGGAGCGCGGCGGACCTGTTCCCCCTGTACAGGAGGCTGGAGAACAACGACGCCCCCGGCGCCCACCACGGCCGGTCGGGACCGGTGAGGCTGCGCACCCTCAAGGGCGAGGACCCGTGCGGCGCCGCCCTCCTGGAGGCGTGTGCACAGGCGGGCATCCCGACGACGCCGTTCAACACCGGCTCGACGGTGGTGCGCGGTGCCAACTGGTTTCAGATCAACGCGGACGAGAACAACATCCGGCAGTCCTCCTCGGTGGCCTACCTCCACCCGGTGCTGGGCAAGCGCCCCAACCTGGAGGTACGCACCGGAGTGCGAGCGAAGAAGCTGGTGTTCGACGGGCTGCGCTGTGTCGGCGCCGCGTACCTGGACCCGGATCTCGTGCACACCCGTACGGTCCGTGCCCGCCGCGAGGTCGTCGTGTCGTGCGGCTCGATCGACACGCCGAAGCTGCTGATGCTGTCGGGGATCGGCCCGGCGGAGCATCTGCGGGAGGTGGGCGTGGAGGTGCTCGTGGACTCCGCGGGGGTCGGCGAGAACCTCCAGGACCACCCGGAGGGCGTGATCATGTGGGAGGCGCGGCAGCCGATGACCACCACGTCGAGCCAGTGGTGGGAGGCGGGCATCTTCTACGACACCGAGCCGGGTCTGGACCGGCCGGACCTGATGTTCCACTACGGCTCGGTGCCCTTCGACATGAACACCGCCCGGCACGGCTATCCGACGTCCGAGAACGCCTTCTGTCTGACGCCGAACGTGACGCGTGCGAAGTCGCGCGGCACGGTGCGGCTGCGGACGCGCGACTACCGCGACAAGCCGAGGGTCGACCCCCGGTACTTCACGCACGAGCACGACATGCGGGTGATGAGGTACGGCATCGAGCTGGCCCGCCGGATCGCCGCGCAGCCGGCGCTCGCCGGGTGGGCGGGGGCCGAGCTCGCCCCGGGCCCCGATGTGCGCACCGCCGACGAGGTGCGCGACTACGTCCACACGACGCACAACACCGTCTACCACCCGGCCTGCACGGTGAAGATGGGGGCCGACGGCGACCCCATGGCGCCGCTCGACGCCCGTCTGCGGGTCAAGGGGGTCGTCGGACTGCGGGTCGCGGACGGGTCGGTGATGCCGGACCTCATCACGGTCAATCCGTGCATCACGACGATGGTGATCGGCGAGAAGTGCGCCGATCTCCTGCGCGCGGACGCCTGACGGGGGAGGGCGGAGGCGGTGTGCCGGGTCGGCGGTGACGGCGTGGTGGCGATGTGAAGATCGAGCGGACGCGAAGCACCTCTTAGCGGAAATACCGGTCCAGACGGAATCGTCCGCTGCCGGTCGTGACTTCGGGTTACTTCTGAGTCACCGACAGGGTCATGTAGCGTCCGGATCCGCTTGATCCGCTTCATCGCTCCCGCCCCACCGTGAGGACTCATGCCCGCCACCTTCGACGCCCCCGTCACCGCTCTCCTGAGACGACGGAGCGACGCCGCCCCGCGGTCCGCCGGCGGGAAGCCATCCCGAATAGCGGATGGAGGAGCGCTGGCCCCTTGAGGTTCCGGATCGATCGTTCAGGCCACAACACCTCCGCGCACCCGTCTCCGCAGGGCCCGGCGCCCGCTCCGGCCGTCCACGCCGTTGAGCCAGAGGCCGTCGAGGCACCCTTGTCGGCCCACGAGATCGACCTCATACGCGCCTCCGTCTCGGTGGTCGAGCCGCTCGCCGCGGAAATGACGGTGTACTTCTACGCGATCCTGTTCGCCCGGTACCCCGAGGTCCGGCCGATGTTCCCGCCGGGAATGGACGCACAGCGCGGCCGCCTGCTGCGCGCGCTGCTGCGCATCGTGGACCTCGTCGACGACCCGGAGAGCCTGGTCCGCTTCTGCGGACACCTCGGACGCGACCACCGCAAGTTCGGCACCCTCGGCGCGCACTTCCCGGCCGTGGGCGAGTGCCTCCTCGCTTCCCTCGCCCGCTACGCCGGCCCCGCGTGGACCGCGGACCTCGCCGCCGCCTGGACCAAGGCGTACGGCGTGGTCGCCCAAGTGATGATCAGCGCGGCCGAAGAGGACGAGGCGGTACGGCCCGCCGTGTGGCCCGCCACGGTCGTGCACCGCGTCTCGCGCGGAAACGGGATCGCCGAGATCACCGTACGTCCCCACCTGCCCTACGCCTACGCCGCGGGACAGTACGTGAGCATCGAGACTCCGTGGTGGCCGAAGCACTGGCGCTACTACTCCCCCGCCAACGCGCCCCGCGAGGACGGCACCCTCACCTTCCACGTGCGCGCGGTGGCCGGCGGCACGGTCAGCAAGGCACTTGTGAACCGAGCGGTGGTGGGCAACGAGCTCCAGCTGGGGCCCCCGATGGGCGACATGGTCCTGGACGCCGCCGTCCACAGCGATCTGCTGTTCGTGGCCGGCGGCACCGGCCTCGCCCCGATCCGCGCGCTCGTCGAGGAGGTGGCCCGTCGCGGCGGGCGCCACCAGGTCGACCTGTTCCTCGGCGCCCGTACCGGCGCCGAGCTGTACGGGGTCGACGACATGCTCCGGATGGCCCAGCGCCACCACTGGCTGACCATCAGGGGCGCGGTCTCCCACGAGCACATCCCCGGAATCCGGGGCTCCCTGCCGCAGGTGCTGGCCGAGTACGGGCCGTGGTACCAGCACGACGTCTATCTCAGCGGCCCGGCCCAGATGGTCGTCTCCGCCAACGAGACGCTCACCCAGGGCGGCACCTTGCCCGAACGCATCCACCACGACCCGTTCGAAACGCCCGTTCTGTCCATGTCCTGAGCCACCCGCTTGCCCGTCCTGCCAGGAGAACGCCCCGTGACCGTGCCCCCGCCGCCCTTCGGATCAGCAGGTGAACACCTGCTGCAGCAGCAGTTGGGCACCGCCGAGCGCGCCGCCCGGTTCTACGACCAGCAGGTGCGCCCCTGCCTCACATCCGAAATGCGGGAGTTCATCGGCCGCCAGGCCATGGTCTTCCTGGCCACCGCCGACTCCCACGGAGAATGTGACTCCAGTTTCCGGGCGGGGCCGCCGGGGTTCGTCCACGTGATCGACGACCACACGCTCGCCTACCCCGAATTCCGCGGGAACGGTGTGCTCGCCAGCGCCGGCAACATGGCGGAGAACCCCCACCTCGGCATGCTGTTCGTGGACTTCACCCACCATCACGTGGGCCTGCACGTCAACGGTGTGGCCCGGCTCTACACGGACTCCGGCCTGCGTTCTCTGCATCCCGGGCTGCCCGTCGACGTGGCACCTGGCCGCAGTCCCGAGATGTGGGTCCAGCTGAGCATCGAGGAGGCCTACATCCACTGCTCCAAGTACATACCCCACCTGGAACCGGCCCCCCGTCCCGCCAGCCATGACGCCGCGCGCCCCAAGGACGCGAACTATTTCACCGGACGGCACGCCGCCCGGGGCACGCCGGCCCCGGACAGGGCCTAGCCGCCGATGCGGGCGACCAGGAGCGCGATGTCGTCGTCAGCCGCTGCCGGGACGAGGTGGGTGATCAGCGAGTCGCACACGTGGTCCAGCTGCCGCTGGGGATCCGCGAGGAGCTGCGTCAGTTCGGCCAGCCGCTCGTCGAGGTCGCTGCCGCGGGCTTCGATCAGTCCGTCGGTGTAGAGCACGAGGAGGCTGCCGGGAGGCACGTCGATCTCGGTGGGGGTGAAGGCGACTCCCCCGACACCCAGGGGGACGCCGGGCGGGGTGTCCAGGAGCCGTACCGTGCCGTCGGGGAGCGCGAGTGCGGGCGGCGGGTGTCCGGCCCGGGTGACGCTGCAGTGTCCGGTGGCCGGGTCGCAGACGATGTAGAGGAACGTGGCCAGCATCGGCTCGGCCAGATCGGCGAGGGCGGCCTCCAGCTGGTGCAGCAGCCCGACGGGCGAGAGGTCCAGGCGCGAGAGGGCCCGTACGGAGGCGGACAGCCGGCCCATGACCGCGGCCGCGGCGATTCCGTGTCCCATGACGTCGCCGATGATCAGGCCCGCCTTCCCGCCGGCCAGGGTCAGGACGTCGTACCAGTCCCCACCGACCTCGTTGACGTCGCTCGCGGGAAGGTAGCGGTGGGCCACGGCGATGCCCGGGGGCGGGGTGATGTGCTGGGGGAGCATGCTGCGCTGGAGGATGACCGCGGTCTCGTGCTCGCGGTGGTAGAGCCGGGCATTGTCGATGCTGAGGGCGGCGCGGGCCGTGAGCTCACCGGCGAGGGTGACGTCCTCGGATCCGAAGGGTCCTATCGGGCGGGTGCGGTAGAAGGTGGCGACGCCGAGCACCGACTCCCGTGCCACGAGCGGCGCCATGACGAACGAGTGCACTCCCACCGCGACCAGTTCCGCGGGCTTGACCGAGTGCCGACCGGCCGGCGCGATGGCCTGCTCGTCGAAGCGGGCGATCAGGAAGGGCTGCCGGGCCGCGAGGGACTGGGTGTAGGGGGCGGACGCGGGGAAGGCGAGCGTCCTGCCGAGGGGGGCGAGGATCTCCGTCACCCTGGATCCGGACAGGGGAGCCTTGCCGAGCCGCCGCAGGGCGACCCCGCCGGTCAGCCCCATGCCGGGGTCCTCCCCGCGCGCCAGCACGTCCAGGACATCCACGGTGACGGCATCGGCCAGGCGCGGCACGGCGAGATCGGCGAGTTCCTGCGCGGTGCGCTCCAGGTCCAGGCTGGAGCCGACGCGCATGCTGGCCTCACTGAGCATGGCCAGCCTGCGGCGTCCCGCTTCGGCTTCCACGTGGTCGCGCTGCTGCTCGGTGATGTCGACGAGGGAAGCGATGACACCGATCGGCAGCCGGGCGGGATCCTCGACCCGGACGTAGGAACACGACCACACCCGGTCGTGGTCCGGCTCGGCCGGCGTACGTCCGACACGGCGGCGATCCAGGACGGGACGCCCGGTCTCCAGGACCTGCCGCATGGCCTCCTCCATCTCCAGGGCGTTCACCTCCGGGAGGATCTCGGCCAGGCGGCGGCCCACATGCGCCGACTCCGGCAGGCCGTTCATGACTTCGAGCGCGGCGTTGACCTGCAGGAACCTCAGCTGTGTATCAAGAATGGCGATGCCGACCGGGGAGCGGGCGAACAGGCCGTCCCACACCGCCGACGACCCCCGGATGCGCCGTGCCGCGTGGGCATCCGCCGCGAAGACCAGCACCGTGGCCGCGCCGTGCTGGCGGTCGGACACCGGAGCGGCCCAGATCTCCACCTCCAGCGGGTGCCCGTCGCGGTGCCAGGCGGTCACGGTGCCCATCACACCCCGCCCCGAGGCCGCGGCTTCCCAGAGGGAGCGCCCCAGACTTCGATCGGCTCCCGGATGGAGCAGGTCCGCGATGTTGCGGCCCAGCATCTGTGGCGGGGCGTAGCCCAGCAGCTCCTGCGCGACCTGGTTCCAGCGCACGATGGTCCCGTCGGCGCTGGTGGCCACCAGCGCCACCGGCAGCGCGCCCAGCCATCCACCGGCGGCCTGCGCGGCGCCGCTGATCAGCTCGCCGACCGGGATCTGCTCGTTCATCTGGCACCTGCCACGGATCCATCGTCTGCCGGTCGGCGTGCCGCCGCCTCCCCGGCTGGCCTTCCCTGACGCACTGCCCGTACGCGATCACCGACGGTCACCATGACTGCGGGTGCTGGTCCGAACCGGGGATCCAGGGCCTTTCCCGGTGTCGCGCCGAGGGCATCAGGGGATCCGTGAAGGGCTGTGTCAGCCCAGGGAACGAGGGATGGCTGTGCCGAAGGCTTATCTGGTGGGCAGCGGGATCGCGTCGCTCGCGGCGGCGGCGTTCCTGATCCGCGACGGCGGATTCGCCGGACGCGACATCGTGATCCTGGAAGAGCAGGACCGCGAGGGCGGGAGTCTGGACGCGGCGGGTTCGCCCGAGACCGGTTACACCATGCGCGGCGGACGGATGTTCGAGATCCACTTCGACTGCACCTACGACCTCCTGTCTTCCATCCCCTCGCTGGACGACCCGGGCACGTCGGTCACCGAGGACACGTTCGCGTTCCACGAGGACTTCGCCTGGGAGGACCAGGCCCGCCTGGTGGACGGACACGGGAACGTCATCGACGCGCACTCGATGACGTTCACCGAGCGCGACCGTCTCGAGCTCGTGAAGTGCGTGGCCACCCCCGAGGCACTGCTGGACGGCAGGCGCATCTCGGACCTGTTCCACGAGGAGTTCTTCACCACCAACTTCTGGGCGATGTGGTGCACCACCTTCGCGTTCGAGCCCTGGCACAGCGCGATCGAGTTCCGCCGCTACCTCAACCGCTTCGTCCACCTGTTCAAGACCTTCGACACCATGTCGGGGATCTACCGCACCAGGTTCAACCAGTTCGACTCGATCGTGCGCCCCCTCCTGGCCTGGCTCACCGCCCAGGGCGTCACCGTCCAGCTGGGCACCCGCGTCACCGACCTGCGCCTGGCCGACGGCGACGAGCTGACGGTGGAGGCCCTCACCTGGGAGCGGGGCGGGAAGACCGGGGAGACCGCGGAGACGGTCATCGGCCCGGAGGACCTGGTGCTGGTGACCAACGGCTCGATGACCGCGAACTCCACCCTGGGCTCCACCGACACCGTCCCGGCCCTGGACACCACCTCCCCCAGCGGCGCCTGGCAGCTGTGGGAGACCTTGGCCGCCAAGCGTCCCGGAGCCGGACTGGGCGACCCGAAGGTGTTCAACTCCTCGACGAAGGACTCCACCTGGGAGTCGTTCACGGTCACGACCAAGGACCCGCTCTTCTTCAAACTGATGGCGGAGTTCAGCGGCAGCGAGGCGGGCAAGGGCGGCCTGATCACCTTCAAGGAATCCAGCTGGCTGCTGACCATCGTGCTGAACCATCAGCCGCACTTCCGCGAGCAGCCCGAGGACACGTTCGTGTGGTGGGGCTACGCCCTCTTCCCGGACAAGCAGGGCGACTTCGTCGACAAGCCCATGTCCGCGTGCACGGGCCGCGAGATCCTCGACGAGGTGCTCCAGCACCTGCCCTTCGAGGAGCGTCGGCGGATCCTGGACAGCTCCATCGTGATCCCCGCCATGATGCCGTACATCACCAGCCAGTTCCTGGTCCGCAAGGCCGGCGACCGCCCCCAGGTCGTCCCCGCGCGCTCCACCAACCTGGCGTTCATCGGCCAGTACGCCGAGGTACCCGACGACGTGGTCTTCACCGTCGAGTACTCCGTGCGCACCGCCTGGACCGCGGTCGCCCAGTTGCTGGGCCTCGGCAAGAAGCCCCCGGCCGTCTACAAGGGCGGGCACGACCCGAGGATCCTCGTCGAGGCCCTCGAGACCCTGCACCGGCGCTGATACCCGGGGTCGTCCGCATCAGGCAGACCCGCTGTCGAGGCCGTGGCGGCCGGCTCGGAAGCGAATCGGGCGGCTCCGGTCACGGCTTCGGCGGCGAGCGAGACGGTACCGTGCCCGAACTCGACGGCAAGGGCGGTGTTCTCGTCGAGGCCTTCCTGTTCGAGTACCGACATGCGGTCGTTGCGCATGCAGGTCTGCGGGAACTGCGCCAGGTGCGCCGCGAGTTCCTGTGCCTTCGCCAGTGCCTCTCCGACGGGGACCACGCGGTTGGCGAGGCCGATGTGGTGGGCCTCGGCGGCATCGACCGCTCTGCCGGTGAGGATCATGTCCATCGCCCTGCTCGTGCCGATCAGGCGGGGCAGCCGTACCGTTCCGCCGTCGATCAGCGGTACACCCCAGCGGCGGCAGAACACCCCGAACACCGCGCTCTCGTCGGCCACGCGAAGGTCCGCCCAGAGCGCCAGTTCCAGACCGCCGGCTACCGCGTGTCCGCTGATGGCGGCAATGACCGGCTTGGAGAGCCGCATCCGTGAGATGCCCATGGGGCCGTCGCCGTCCGCGGCGACCCGGTTGCCCTTGCCGTCGCTGATGGCCTTGAGGTCGGCGCCCGCGCAGAAGGTTCCGCCCTCACCGTAGAGCACGGCAACGGCCGCTTCCGGGTCGGCGTCGAAGGCACGGAACGCATCGGCCAGCGCCTGCGCGGTGGCCAGGTCCACCGCGTTGCGGACGTGCGGTCGGTTCAAGCTGATCGTCGTCACCGCGTCCTTGCGGTGGACCAGTACAGGCTCAGAGGAGGTCATGTCGTGCTCGGATGCCATGTGGTGCGTGTCTCCTGACTGGCAGGTCCGCCCGTGGACGCAGCGGAGTGGCGGACTGCCAGGGCCAGGGCGGGCCTGGGCCAGGACCGGCGCCCGATCGGAAGGTACTCAGATGACAGATCAGACGCGCGAACATGTCAATGCGCGGCCGGCCCCGTGCCGGCCGGAACGAGCCACCCGGTCGCCACCGGCTATCTGGAGCAACGCCACCCCGGGCGACCTGCTGCGCACCGCCTCCCTGACGCAGATCCACCGGCAGACCACGGCCGCCGGCCCCGCCCGCCGCATGGCACGTCTGCCCAGCCTCTGACGCCGGGGCTCCATCGCCGGCATGGCCTCGTCATCGACGCCTACTTGGGACGGGTGGTGCCGGGACGGCAGATCACCCTCGGGTTGTACGTCTCGAACACGCCCATGGGGTTCTGCTTCCACAGCCACAGGTGCAGCGCGTAGTGGACCGGCTGGCCGGGGAAGTTGCCGCGCTGCGGGCCCTTGAAGGGGGTGTCGAACAAGGTGGGCCGGTCGTCGTCCGTCGCCAGGTCCTGGTCACGGTCGTAGACCATCCACTGGACCCCGACCAGGCGCTTGCCGCCATGCCCGTCGTCCTCGTAGAACAGCGCGGTGGGCTTCGCCGGGTCGAGGGAATTGTCGAGCGAGTGGTTGAAGTGCGGGTAGCCGAGCGCCCCCGGTCCCGCCCGGTTGACGACGCAGTACTTGTCCGGCACATAGCCCGCCTTCACCGCGTTGGCGTGCTGGTGGAACCTCGCGGTCGCCTGGTACGTGATCGCGCGGGCGGCCGCGGCTCTGCCGGTGTCAGCTCCGGCGGCGGGAGCGGCGACGAGCGTCAGGACCAGCGAGGCGGCGGTCGTGAGGACCGGGGTGAGGGTTCGGGTCATGCTCGGACTCCTAGGGGCGGGCTGACATCACGAGCAGCCTGTCCCGCGATCCCCCGGCCCGCCACACGGCGCGACAGGTCGGCTGACCGCCGGTCGGGTGACGGCTCGTCGGGCCGCACGGAGCGTGTCCGTGCGGCCGGCCGCCGGGGCGCTCACCCCATCGAGCCAACGGTGGTTTCACGCTCCGCTCCCACAGGGAACCCGTGTGTCCGCAGAACTCGAGTGTCACGGGGTGTGGAATGGGTGCGGAAAGGGTGCGGAAGATGACGCAGGAGAACGCGACACCGAACGACCACGGTGCGCTGCACGACCTCGTGTCGGCCGTGTCCAGGGGTGCGCCGGAATACCGGGCGTGCCCCCATCCCGTCTACGCCGCACTGCGCGAGCAGGCACCGGTGTGCCGGCTGACGCCTCCGCACGGGGTCGACACCTATCTCATCACCCGCTACGAAGACGCCCGGGACGCCCTGTCGGATCCGCGCTTCAGCAAGGACATGCGCGGGGCGATCGACACCTACCACGCCGTGTACGGCAGCTTCTTCGACGCTCTCGACGACAACGTCCTGAACTCGGACCCGCCCCGGCACACGCGGCTGCGCCGAGTTCTCCGGAGCGGCTTCACCCCCCGGCGGGTGGAGGAAATGAGGCCGAAGGTCACCGCCATCGCCGAGAGTCTGCTCGGTGCGTGCGGGAAGAGCGACGCGGTCGACCTGATGTCGTCGTTCGCGTTCCCGCTTCCCATCGCGGTCCTGTGCGACCTGATGGGCATCCCCGAAGGGGACCGTCCCGAGATCCTGGCCCACTTCGGGGTGGTGTCGCGCGCCAGGTTCGATCCTCGGATGGGGGCGGAGCTGCAGGCGGCCGAGGAGTGGCTGCGCGACCGGTTGGCGCAGCTCATCGCGTACACGCGCGCCCATCCGTCGGATTCGTTCCTCACCGACCTCATCCGGGCGGAGGAGGGGCTGGATGACGCGGAACTGATCTCGTCGTTGTGGGTCCTCTTCTTCGCCGGCCACAAGACGACCGCATTCCAGATCGGCAACTCCGTGCTGAACCTGCTGCTCCATCCGGATCAGCTGGAGAAGCTCCGGAAGGACCCGCTGCTGATTCCGCGGGCGGTCGAGGAAATCGTCCGGTTCGAGGGATCCGTGGAGATGTCGACCTTCCGGTACGCGACGCAGGACGCGGAGGTCGGAGGAACGGTGATTCCCAAGGGCTCCCTCGTCCAGATCGCCATTACCTCGGCGAACCGCGACCCCGGGAAGTTCGACTCCCCCGACGTCCTGGACGTGACCCGCGAGGGACTCCAGGGCACGCACCTGGGCTTCGGCCACGGCACGCACTACTGCCTGGGCGCGCCCCTGGCGCGGCTCGAACTCGAGATCGCCCTCGCCTGCCTCCTGCGGGAGTTCCCCGAGATGGAACTGGCGGACGCGGAGGCGAGCAAGGGGGCGTGGCTCAAGGGACCGATGGCGGCGTTCCGTGGGCTCCAGGAACTCCGGCTCGTCCTGGAGCCGCCCCGGCCGGCCCTTCACCCCGCCCCGGTGTCCGTGGCCTCCGTGGCGTCCGGAAACTGACCAACTGACCCAGCCCCGACGGACGGTGGTTTTGGCATGACAGATTCCGCGAGCACCTCCAGGCTAGGCCTCCTCGGAACGTCGGCGGACGAGCCGCTGACTTCCGCTGCGGGCACCGAAGAGATCGTCGGTCTTGCACGGGATTCCTCCGCCCCTGGCCTGACGGACGTACACGCGACACAGTCGAAGATCGACATGCATCATCACTTCTGTGCGCCGGAGTGGCGCGAATGGGCCGCGCGGCACGGGCTCGTCAAACCCGAGAAGCTGCCTCCGTGGTCACGGCTCGACACCGAGGCCGCGGTCGGCTTCATGGACCGGGCAGGCATCTCGACGGCCGTCCTCAAGCCCATGCTCCCGGCGCGCTACCGCTCATCGGCGCAGCTGCGTGAAGCCATCAACATCACGCTCCAGTCGATGCTCGAGGTGGCGAGTTCGCATCCGGGCCGGTTCTCGTTCTACGTACCGCTCTTCCTCGATGACCCCGACGCGTCGTCCTGGGCCGTACGCCGCGGGCTCGGGCAGCTCGGCGCCGTCGGCGTGAACGTGACGGCCAACTACGGTGGCGTCTACCTGGGCGATCCCGCCTATGACCGGGTGTTCCACGAGTTGAACGACCTTTCCGCCGTGGTCGACACCCATCCGCACAATCTCCCGGACGGCGCGCCCGGAGCGGTGACGGTTCCCGGCATTCCGAACTTCATGTGCGACTTCCTGCTGGACACGACGCGGGCCGCCGTGAACATGATCGTCCATCGGACGCTCGACCGTTTCCCGAACATCTCCGTCATCCTGCCGCACGCCGGCGGCTTCGTGCCGTACATCGCCGGGCGCCTGGAGGCACTCGGACGGTTCTGCGACCCGCCCCTGGAACCCGCCGCGGTCCGCGACCACCTGCGGCGCTTCTACTACGACACGGCCGGTCCCATGGCCGGCGCGGCGACGCTCCTCGACCATGTGCCCGCCGACCACATCCTCTTCGGCACCGACTGGCCCGCCGCCCCCGCGGACACCGTGACGAAACTGGCGCTCCCTGCTCTGGAGGAGGACCCCGCCTTCAGCTCGGAGCAACTGCGCGGGATCTACCACGACAACGCACTGCGCCTGATCCCGCAGTTGGCAAGCGTCTGACGGCCGGCGGTCGTGGAACCGGCTTGATCGTCCCTGGCGTCTCCGTGGTCACATGGCCGTACAGGGCCGTACAGCGAGAGGAGAGGCCGACGTGAAGACCGTGGGCGCCTTACCGTCCCGTCGGGCAGTACTGACTCTGGGCGTGGGGACGGCACTGGCTGCCGCGCTGCCGGGGAGCGAGGCCCATGCGGCGTCCTCGCCCGGCGGGGAGGGCCTCGTCAGACAACTGCGCGAGCTGGAGCGGGAGCACGGAGCGCGCCTCGGGGTGTTCGCGCGCGACACCGGCTCCGGCCGGACCGTTCTGTACCGCGCCGACGAGACCTTCCCCATGTGCTCGCTGTTCAAGACGCTCACGGCCGCGGCCGTGATGCGCGACCTCGACCACGACGGCGAGTACCTGGCCCGGCGCATCCACTACACGCAGAAGGACGTGACGGACGCCGGCGGCGGCTCCGTCACGCAAAAGCCCGAGAACGTGGCCGACGGTATGACGGTGGCCGAACTGTGTTCCGCAGCCATCTCCCAGAGTGACAACGCGGCCGCCAACCTCCTGCTCCGCGAGCTCGGCGGCCCCACCTCGACAACCCGCTTCTGCCGATCGCTGGGGGACCGTACGACCCGGCTCGACCGGTGGGAGCCCGAGCTGAACTCGGCCGAGCCCTGGCGCGTGACCGACACCACCAGCCCCCGCGCCATCGGGCGGACGTACGCGCGGCTCACGCTCGGCGACGCGCTGACCCCGCGGCACCGGAAGCTCCTCACGGGATGGCTGCTGGCCACGACCACCAGCGGCGACAGGTTCCGGGCCGGCCTTCCTTCGGACTGGGCCATCGCGGACAAGACCGGCACCGGGGCGTACGGGACCACCAACGACGCGGGCATCGCCTGGCCGCCCGCACGGCCGCCCGTCGTGCTGGCCGTCCTCAGCACCAAGCCCGACGCGGCCGCGCCGCGTGACGACGCCCTGGTCGCGAGGACCGCCGCCCTGCTCGCGGCCGCGCTCGACTGAACCATGCGCGGCACTGTACGAAGTCCTATGTGAACGAACAGATTCAGGCCGAGACCGTTCGGATATTCGTCGCTCTCGCTCCGCCCGACGATGCGAAGGAGGAGCTGGCGCGGGAGCTGGGCTCCGCCTACGACGCGTACCCGCGCATGCGGTGGAACCGCATCGAGGACTGGCACATCACCTTGGCGTTCCTCGGAGAGCTCCCCGTCGCGACCGTTCCGCTCCTGCGGCCGCCGCTCTCGGCCCTCGCGGCGGCGCGCCGGCCCGTACAACTGGCGCTGCGCGGCGGCGGCCACTTCGACGAGCGGGTGCTGTGGAGCGGGATCGACGGGGACCTCGAAGGGTTGCACCGGCTCGCCACCGAGGTGCGCGCCGTGGTCAAGGAGTGCGGTATCGCTTTTGAGGAACGGCCGTTGCGCCCCCATCTGACGCTGGCCCGATCCCGCCGGGGCGACCCCTCCAGCGTGATCGAGGCCGCCGCCGGACTCACCGCGTTCAACGGCCGCCGGTGGCAGGCCGAACGCCTGCACCTGGTCGGCAGCAACTTCAGCCGTGGCCCGGGACCGATCCGCTACCGCGACATCGAGGCCTGGAGCTTCGGCGGCGGGTGCTGAAAACCCCCGCGCGGGAACGGGACGGGAACGGGAAAGGCCTCGCCGGTGTCACACCGACGAGGCCTCGATCCCGCTGAACGCGTCGACTGGGGCCGGGCCTCAGTCGACGCGGTGTGTCAGACGGAGCTCTTCGCCGCGGTGGAGACGACGCACTCCTTGTACTCGCTGCCGTCGCCCTTGCCGGTGTACGGCGTCGTGGCCTCGGTCTGCCGGGAGGCACCCGCCTTGACGGTGAGTCCGGTCACCTTGGCCTGGGCGAGGTTCGCGCTGGAGGTGGTGTCCCCCTGGAACTTCATGGTGATGTTGTAGGTGTAGTCCAGCGAACCGCTGTTGGTGACGGTGATCCTGGCGACCAGGTTCTTGCGGGTGTCGTCCAGCTTGCAGCTGTCGATCTTGATGTCGCGCTCGGCCTTGTTGTTGCTGCTGGAACCGCCGGGCACGGACCCACCGCTCGAACTGCCGCTGGTGCTGCTGCTCGAGCTGTCGCTGTCGTGGTTACCGCCGGTGGTACCCCCGCTGGAGCTGCTGGAGCTCGAGCCGGAATGGCTGCTGCCGCCGCAGCTGGCGCCGTGGGAGCCACGGGCTCCGGTGAGTGCGACGACCGCGATACCGAAGACGGCAACCGCGCGGACATGGCGAAGCTTCACGTTCAACCCCGTTGAAATATCAGTAACTGTGACCACCCGCCTTGACGGGCACACGTCACCCTAACAGCGTGCGCAGACAGTCGGCGATCGGCTGGATCCCGACTCAGCTCGTGCCGTCGGTCCGTGCCGACAGCCCTCGGCGCAGGCATGCGGTGAGGCGCGCCCCGATGGTCCCGCCGGGGTCGAGGCGGGGGTTGAAAATCGTGACGTCGAGGCCGACGGCCCGTCGGTCGGCCAGTGCCGTGCACAGCACGCTCTCCAGCTCCGACCAGGTCAGCCCTCCGGGAAGGCGGTAGTCGACGGCGGGCATGACCGCGTCGTCCAGGACGTCGACGTCGAGATGGACCCAGTAGCCGGCGCTTTCGCCCTGCGTGAGCCGGCCGATCGCCCCACCCGCGGCGGTGGCGGCGCCGACCGCGCGCACAGCGTCCAAGTCGATCGCGTGGAGGCGTGGCGGCAGCGGTTGCATCCCGGCCTCGCAGGACTCGGCGGAGTCGCGGAAGCCGAAGGCGACGACGTCCTCGTCGCGGAGCAGGGGCCCGCGGCCTTCGAGGTCGGTGAGCAGCCGGGGTCCGCGGCCCGTGGCCAGGGCGAGTTCCATCGAGGCCGCCTCGCCGGCCGGCTCTGCCGAGGGCTGGTAGAAGTCGGTGTGGCCGTCGAGGAACAGCAGGCCGTAGCGGCCGCGGCGGCGCAGGGCGAGGAGGTTGCCGAGCAGGATGGTGCAGTCTCCGCCGAGGACCACGGGAAAGCGGCCGTCGTCGAGAACGGCGCCGACCGCGTCGGCCAGCCGGACGGAGTACCGCGCGATGCCGGCGGGGTTGAGGATCCCGGTGTCAGGGTCCCGCCGGGGGTCGTACGCCGGTGCCTCGACCCTGCCCGTGTGCAGCGCCCCGGGATGGTCCAGCAGACCGGCGTCGAGCAGAGCCGCCGGCAGGTCCTGGACCCCGGACGGGCGCAGCCCCAGTACGGACGGTGCTTCGATGATCGCCATCTCGTGCACGTCTCAGCCCCTTCGCCGCCCGGTCGAGGACCGCACCCACAGACTCATGATCCCGCACCACCGACACCTCTGCCGAGCCGGAGGCCGCGGGTCGGGGCGGCGCGGGCGGGGGGTCAGCCGGTGCCGAGCACCAGGTCGGCGCGGTGGCGGCCCGGGGCGATGAGGCGGGCGTTCGGCTCGTCCGAGCGGGCCACCCACTCGCGTGCGTACGCCGGGTCCTTTCCGTGGCGTACGTGCCGGTCGACCAGGCGCCGGACCCGCAGGTCCTCGTCCGGGGCGAGGTACCAGGCCTCGTCCAGCAGCGGCCGTACCGACGCCCACTCCCCGCGTCGTGCAGCAGGTAGTTCCCCTCGGTGATCACCAGCGGTACGCACGGGGTGACGGGGATGCTGCCCGCGATCGGCTCCTCGAGCGAGCGGTCGAAGGCGGGCGCGTACACCGTGGCCCCGTCGGCTCCGCGCAGGCGGCGCAGCAGGGAGACGTACCCGGCCACGTCGAAGGTGTCCGGGGCTCCCTTGCGGTCGGCCAGCCCCGTCCGGGCCAGCTCGGCCTGGGCGAGGTGGAACCCGTCCATCGGGACCACCACGGCCGTCTCCGGTCCGAGCGCTTCGGCGAGCCGGGCGGCCAGCGTCGACTTCCCGGCCCCGGGCGGTCCGGCGATGCCGAGGATCCGCCGGCTGCCCCGGGTGGCCAGCGTGGCCGCCCGCCCTGCCAATTCCGTCGTCTGCACCTGCGTATCCTGCCCGAGCAACACGCCCGGCGTCTTCCCACCCCGACGCCCCGGCCCACACCCCACGAACGACGCCGATTCGCCCTCGGCGCACGTGGCTTGATCCTTACGTCAGCCCATTACACGTTCGAGTTAGTTCGTGCCGGTTTGGCCCACAGGTCTGGGACGCTGCCATGCGAGCGGACCACCGCGTCACAGGGATGCACCAGAGTGGGGAGTGCACCGCATGACCGAACCGAACGACTCGAACCACACCGACCACACCGACGACATCAACCACGCCGACGAGGGCCTGCGGGACGGCCTGGAGGAGGCCCAGGCGGAGGTCGAGCGGTGCCGGCAGGCCGGGGACCGCCCCGGCCTGGCACGGGCGCTGATCATCCTCTCCTCGCATCTGCAGAGCGCCGGCCGCCACGAGGAGGCCATCGCAGCCGCACGCGAAGGCGTCGGCATCTACCGCGAACTCGGCAACGACCCCGGACTCGCCTGGGGGCTGGAAAACCTGGCCGCCCGCCACGCCAACGCCGGACAGTTCGACGAAGCCGTGCAGGTGGCCACCGAGGCCGTGACGATCCGGCGGCGCCTGGGCGACCGCGCGGCACTCGCCCACGCCCTCATCTTCCTCTCCGCCTACTTCCAGAACGCCCGCCGCCACGAAGAGGCCGTCACCGCGGCACGCGAGGGCGTCGCCATCTACCGCGAACTCGGCAACGAACTCCAACTCGCCTGGGGGCTGGAGAACCTCGCCGCCCGCCACGCCAACGCCGGACAGTTCAACGAAGCCGTACTGGCGGCGGCCGAACGCGCCGACATCTTCCGCAGGCTCGGCAAACGCCTCGACCTCGCCCACGCCCTCATCTTCCTCTCCGCCTACCTCCAGAACGCCCGCCGCCACGAAGAGGCCATCGCAGCCGCACGCGAAGGCGTGGGCATCTACCGCGAATTCGGCAGTGACAGCCAGATCGCCTGGGGGCTGGAGAACCTGCGCAACCGTTACGCGGCCGCCCCCGACCTGCGCGTCATGCGCGCGACGCTCTACGCCTCCCCCGTTGCCTCCGGCGCCGATCTGCTGAACACCCTGATCCAGGAACTGCGGCTGGACACGGTCGGCGGCGTCCGGGTCGACGAGAGCGGGGTCGCGCGGGTGGAGGCGTACGCCAACGGGCACCGGCTCGCGGTGGTGCGCTCGCGCGGGGCCACCGTGGAGATCACGGCCGATGCCACGGAGACCGGCCTGACCCGGCAGGACCAGGTCGGCCGCGGCAACCGGTTCGCCGACGGCAGCGTGCCCACCGGAACGGGAATCCTCGTCGAAGGGGACGGACGATGACGTATCTGAACGTCGCCGAGGTCGACGCCGCCGTGCGCAACCTCGCCACCACCTATCCGGACATCTGCGAGCACCTCACCCTCCCGAAGCCCTCCGTGGAGGGCCGGGTCTGCCGCGCCCTGCGGCTGGGCCCCCGCGCGGACGGAACCCTGCCGACCCTGGTGCTGACCGGAGGCGTGCACGCCCGCGAGTGGGGCAGCTGCGAGATCCTGATCAACCTCGCCGCGGACCTGCTGAGGGCCCGTACCCTCGGGTCGGGTCTGCGCTACGGGAACAGGACGTTCTCCGCCCTCGACCTGCGCACCATCATGCGGCGGATCAACATCCTCATCGTCCCGCTGGTCAACCCGGACGGACGCCACTACAGCCAGATGACCGACGCCCTCTGGCGCAGGAACCGCAACCCCGCCCGCTCCGAGGGCCGGCCGGAGTGCGTGGGTGTCGACATCAACAGGAACTACGACTTCCTGTTCGACTTCGGCACCGCCTTCTCCCCGAAGTCCTCGATCAGGTCGCACGTCTCGGCCGACCCGTGCGACCCCCTCCAGCAGTACCAGGGGCCTGCTCCGTTCTCCGAGCCGGAGACGGAGAACGTGAGGTGGGCGCTCGACCTCCACCGCCGTACCCGCTGGTTCGTGGACGTGCACAGCTACTCGGAGCTCATCCTGCACAGTTGGGGCGACGACGACAGCCAGTCGCACGACCCTGAGATGAACTTCCGCAACTCCGCCCACCACGGGATGCGCGGCATCCCCGGTGACCAGGTGTACCGCGAGTTCATCCCGGCCGGCGATCTCGACGTGTCCCTCCGGCTGGCGGGTCTCATGCGGGATGCCCTGGCCGGCGTACGGGGCAAGACCTACACGACCGAGTCGGCGTTCACCCTCTATCCCACCGCCGGGAGCGGCGACGACTACGCCTATTCCCGGAGGTTCACCGACCCGTCCAAGCCGAGGACCCATTCCTTCGTCATCGAGTGGGGCAAGGACTTCCAGCCGCCCTGGGAGGAGATGGAGCTCATCGTCGGCGATGTCACCTCGGCCCTGCTGGCGGTGTCCCTGGAGGCCGCGCGCGACGCCCCCTGGCAGCTGGCCACGCAGACCCGCAATCCGGACCAGATGGACGTCTTCGCCATCGACTCCGACGGCCGGGCCCAGAGCGCCTGGTGGCACGGGGAATGGCACGACTGGTTCCAGGTCGGCACCCGGACCTTCCCGCCGAACACCCCGGTTTCCACGCAGACCCGCAACGACGACCAGATGGACGTCTTCGCGGTGGGCGGTGACGGAGGCGTCTACAGCGCCTGGTGGCACGGTCAGTGGCACGAGTGGTTCCGCGTCGGCACACGAGGCTTCCCGCGCTGCACCCCGGTCTCCACGCTCACCCGCGATCCGGACTACATGGACCTGTTCGCGGTCGGCGAGGACGGAGGCGTCTACAACGCCTGGTGGCACGGGGAATGGCACGACTGGGCACGTATGGGTCCGATGGTCCTGCCGCCGCAGACGCCGATCGCCTCACTGGCCCGGAACTCCGACTACATGGACATCTTCGCGGTCGGCACCGACGGCGGGGTGTGGAGCAACTGGTGGCACGGGGAGTGGCACGACTGGTTCCAGATCGGGACCCGCAGTACGTTCACCCCGCTCACGCCCATCGCGGTGCAGTCGCGCAACGACGACCAGATGGACCTGTTCGCCACGGACCGGAACGGTGCGGTGATGAGCGCCTGGTGGCACGGCGAGTGGCACGACTGGTTCCGCATCGGCTCGATCGACCTGCCGCCGAACGCCCCGATCGCCACCCTGACCCGTGATCCCGACTACATGGACATCTTCGCCGTGGGCAAGGACGGCAGGGTGTGGAGCAACTGGTGGCACGGCGAATGGCACGACTGGTTCCCCATCGGCACCCGCACCTTCCCGCCGGGTGCGCCGATCGCCGTGCAGAGCCGTAACGACGACCAGATGGACCTGTTCGTCGTCGGTGGGGACGGCAAGGTCTACAGCAGCTGGTGGAACGGCGAATGGCACGAGTGGTTCCAGGTCGGCAGCCGCGTCATCGGGTAGCCGGGCGGTGACCGGGCGAGGGCTCCGCACGGGGCGGCGCCCTCGTCAGGTGTGGGGCAGGGCGGTCTTCAGCTTCGCGTGCAGGGCCTTGGCCAGTTCCCCGTCCGATGGTGGTTTGTCGGCGTAGAGGCGGCGCAGTTCGGTGGTGAAGGTCTGGGTGAAGGCGCCGTACAGGGGGTGCGCGGGCGCTGGACGGCGTTCTGCAGTGTGGGCAGCAGGGTGTCGCGCGCGTACTTCGGGCGGCCGTGTTCGTCCCGCGGCATGCGGTCGGTGCTCTCGGCGGAGGGGGTGGACGGGGTGGCCGGGCCGGGGGCTTCGCCGCGCGGCACGTCAGGCCGTTGTCGTTGTACGCGGACAGCCTGGTCGCCGCGAACCCCGCGTCGAGCAGGCAGCGTTCGCTCTCGTGGTTGGTGAGGAACCTGATCAGTTCCTGGGCCGCCGGGCCGCGCTTCGATGCCGTGGTCACGGCCAGGTTCTGGCCTCCCAGGACCGCTCTGCCGGGCAGCGGGGCCACCCCCAGCTGCTGGTCGGTCAGGGACTGGTGCAGGGTGCGGTAGGCGTACGGCCAGTGGCGCAGGAAGGCGGTTCGGCCGTCGGCGAAGTCGCCGAGGGATTCGGCCTCGTCGGAGCGGCCGGCATCACCCAGGGTGTACGGGGCCTGGGTGCGGTCGCGCAGCTCCTTCAGCCCCGCTTCCAGGTCCTGCACGGAGCCGGTGTACCGGCCGGCGTCGTCGGTGAGGCGGAGTCCGTCGACGGCGGAGGCGAGTGCCTCGATGCCGTTGACCGTGAGGCCCTCGTACGGTGCGAGCTGGGTGGTCCACCCCTTCTCGTAGCCGTCCACCGCGCTGCGGCCGGTGTCCCCCACGGTGCCGATGAGCTTCTGGACCGTGGACCACTCGGTGCCGTTGCCGAGTTCGGTGTCCGTGACGCCCGCCTTCTTCAGGTAGTCGCGGCGGTAGAAGAGCAGCCCGACATCGCTGTTGAAGGGGACGGCGTACAGCTTCCCGTCCCAGCCGGCCGTGGCGGCGACGGAGGGGATGACGTCGGCGTCCACCAGCTCGTCGGGGAGCGGCCGGACCAGGCCCGCGTCCGCGAACTCGGGCACCCAGGTCACGTCGAGGTTGACCACGTCGTACTCCGCGCTGCCGGACTGGAGCGCGCCCAGCAGCTGGCTGCGCTGCTGGTCCGCCGAGCCCGGCAGTTCGACCAGGCGGGCCCGGGAGCTGGAGCCCTTGTCCTCCTGCTGCCGGTTCCACTGCTCGATCAGCTTCTGCCGGATGCCGCCCTTGCCTGTGACGTCACGTCCGCTGGCCACCACGATGTCGCCCTCCACGGCACCGGCACCGGCGTCGGCCGGCTGGCCGGTGGCCTCGGACCCGCTGTCGCCGCTCCCGCTGCACGCTCCCAGTGTGAGGACCGCGACGAGGACCGCGGCGAGGGCCGCGATGAGGGCTCGTGGGCGCCGTCTGTTGCCGGGCCTCATCCTTCGCCTCCTGTTCCCGCTCGGGCGACCTCGTTGCGCAGGCCGGCCACCAGATCGGTCCTGGTGTCCAGGCAGCGCCCGCCGCTCGCCTCGGAGATGACGGCGTCCGGCTTGCCCTTGTCGCATCCGCCGCTGTCCAGGGATGCCATGACCACCGGAACCTTCCTGTCCCGCGCGAACGCGTGCAAGGCGTCCAGCCGTCCGCCCTCGGTCAGCCGGTTGTTGTCCTCGTCGTCGGTGATGTAGACGATCAACTGCGGACGGTCGTCGTCGGCGCCGCGCCGGCTCATGTCGTCCAGGGCCGCGACCAGAGCCCGGTACGGATCCGCCTCCACGTCTTTGACCTGGGCCCGTTGGTCGATGGCACGCTCGGCTTCCTCGCGCCGGTACCGGCCGAAGGGCAGCAGCTCCTGGTGCGCGAGCGGGGCGCCGGGCGCGGCCGCGACGGCCCAGACGCCGTACTCGTCCTGCTCCCCCAGGCCGCCGAGCGACTGCTTGAGGATGCCGGGCGCACCGCCGGGCCCCTCCCACAGGTCGCCCATCGAGCCGGAACTGTCGAGCAGGAACAGCACCCGTCCGGGCCCGTTGGCCTCCCGGTACTCCTTCAGCGCCGCGGCCATCGCGGCCTGGCGGGCGGGGCCGGCGAGGGTACCAAGGCTGCCGAGGGCGCCGAACTCGCTGAAGGTGAGGTCGGGGGCGAGGGGCCGGTGTTCCCCGGCGGCGCTGCGGAAGCCGTCCTTGCCGAACTCGACGAGCCCGCCCCGGATCTCCTCCCCGCCTTCCCCTTGCCGCCCGCCGCCGTGCCCTGACCCTTACCGGTCAGCCAGGTGCGGAACCGCTCGACCGCGTCCTGCCGCGCGGCCTTGTCACGGCCGGCCTCCTGCCAGCGCACCTGTACGAACGTCGGGTCCAGGCCCGGCGCGTCGTCGGGGTAGGCGGCCATCCGCCGGTCCCGCGTCGTGCTGTCGCAGTCCACGCCGGACTTCATCAGGAACTCCGGCACCAGGGCGGCGGTGCGGTCGTCCACGGAGTCGTCGTCGGGCAGGACGCACAGCAGGTTCCCGGCGGTCGGCGAGGGCGGTCCGGGCTGCGCGACGCGGCCCTCGGCGGTGGCCGCGTTCACCCCTCCGGCACCTCCGGCACCGTACAAGCCGATGGTTGCGACCAGGCCCGAGTCCGTGTGCTCCGGGTCCGGCCGCCGTACTTCCGCCTTCGGGTTGCGCGTGCGCAGTGCGTCGATCAGCGTCGCGAGCCCGCCGGTCCGGTCGGCGACCCCCTCGGCCGCGTGCTGCTGAGGCACGGCGAGTACGAGGGGCGAGTAGGCGAACGGGGCCGGGTCGACGATCAGTTCCGCGTAGCTGCGCTGCTCCTGGGGCGGGCGGGCCCGGGCGGCGCTCGCCGAGGTCGCGGGAATCCAGATGTCCGGCTGGGGGCCGATGTCCCGCTGCGGGTTGACCGCCTCGGCCGTGGGCCGCTGCCAGGGGTCGGACTGGTCGTGGAACGCGGCGACGACATCCGCGGCGCCGGCGCTGTACACGGTGATGCCACTGCGCCGACAGCCGTCACCGGTCCGGTTCGCGTCCGACACCAGGTACACCTCCGTCGCCTTGCGTACGGTGGCCTCGATGTCGGGGTCGGTGAGCAGCCGGAGTTCGAGCGGAGGTTTGCAGGGGAGCCCGTCGCCGAGGAGGTCCCCGGCGAGGAGGAACCCTGCGGGGACGAGACCCGCGAGCACGGTGAGCACCCCGGCGGTGACCGCGACCGCGCGGGTCCTGCCGGTCAGGCGCCGACGGCCGGTCCGGCGCGGGCGGCGCCCTCCGGGAAACGGCCACAGCGACCGGCGGTTCCGCGAGGGCATGTCTGTCACCGCTGTCACGGCGGTCACGGCGGTCACGGGTGTCCCGGGGTCCTCGCCCTGGAGCTCGTGGCCGCCGGTCCCGGGATCCGCCGCGCTCGCGCCGTCGGCGGGGCCCGCCGCGAGCAGCACGTCCGTTCCCGAGGCGGCGGGGCGGCTCTGCGGCTCCCACGGCTCGGGGGGCTCGCGCAGCGTCTCGTGATGCACGGACATGTACGCCTGTAACCGCTCCGCCAGCTCCCTGAAGCCCACGGGAGCCACGGGAGCCACGGGAGCCACGGGAGCCACGGCAGTGCCGTGCCCGTCGGCCCGCAGGATGCGTATCAGCTCCCCGGTGAACGGTGTCGGGGTGGCGTCGTCCCCTGCGTCGATCCGGTTGTTGGCCTGCACGCTCATCAAGAGCGAGATGCGATGGCGCTGGGAGGTGTCGAGCGCGTCCCAGGCCGCCGAAGCGTTGCCCGCGTAGCAGCAGTCGAGCACGACCACCACGTGCTCCGCCCTGGTGCGGGTCAGCACGGTCAGGACGCTCTTCCAGGGAACGGCACCCCGGAACACCGACTCCGTACCCGCCACGATCGTTGCCGCGCGCATCAGCAGCCATAGTTCGTCACCGGTGCTGGGGACGGCGCCGTGCCCGGAGAAGTAGAGCAGGAGCAGGCCCTCGGCCTCGTCGACGGCGTCGTCCAGGCGACGGTCGAACGCGTCCACGTTGCGCGGCCGGAAGACCCCGATCTCGTCCTCGCCGAACACCCCGCCCGCGCGCAGCGCAGCCTCGAGTCCGACGAGGTTGTGCTCGACCGCCGCAAGGTCGCCGGGCACGCCGAAGGGATGGCCGGGCTGCGTGAACTCGTACGCGGGCACGCCGACGAGCAGCGCCCGGTTCACCCTCCCGCGCGGGTCGAATCGCGCCACCGGGCTACCTCGCGTCGCCGTCCGGTACGACCTCGACCTCCGGGGGTTCGCCCCGCTCCACGGAGCGGCGGTTCTCCCGCCACGCCCGTACCCCGCTCTTCGCCTGCTCGTACACCTCGTCGAAGATCTTGGGACCCGCGATGCCGACCAGGACCAGCAGGATCTCCAGCCCGGCCCCCATCGGACTTTCGGCGTGCTCTTCGGCCCCGGCACGTTCCCTGATCTCCAGGTCGCCGCTGCTCCTGAGCGCCTCCAGCTTGTGCTCGCGTTCGAGCCACGCCTTCAGGGCTCCGACATCGCTCGCGCTCGCACCCTGTCCCAGGCGTATGCGGACAGCCCTGTTCGCCAAACCCTCCCCCTCGTTCATAACTCAGCATCATGGCATGTGACTTGGGGGCGTGGGGAGACATCGGTCCGGCCCAGGTCCACGCCCGCGCGCGCCTGGGCCCCGACGACTCCCGTTCAGTCGATGACGGCGACGGCTTCGATCTCGACCATGTGGTCGGGTACGTCCAGTGCCGCGATGCCCAGCAGCGAGGCAGGCGGTGTCGCGGTGACCCCCAGCTTGGCGGCGGCCCGGCCGAGCCCCTCCATGAGCAGGGGCATCTGGTCGGGGGTCCAGTCGACGACGTAGACGGTCAGTTTCGCGACGTCGTCGAAGGCAGCGCCGGCCTCGGCCAGGGCGGTTCCGACGTTGACGTAGCACTGCTCGACCTGAGCGGCGAGGTCGCCTTCGCCGACCGTGACACCGTCGGCGTCCCAGGACACCTGCCCGGCGATGAAGACCAGCTTCGACCCGGTCGCGATCGACACGTGCCGGTAGGCGTCGACTTCCGGCAATCCGGTGGGGTTCACGAGGGTGATGGCCATGCTGCGTGCCTCCGTTGCCATGAGATAGCCGCTCTCTTGCGGTTACTCAGGAACCGTAGGAGAGTGGCCGCTGACATGGAAGAACGCACTTTTCGGTGACTGGGGAACCTGATGGGAACCAAACAGCTCAGCGGCTCGCCCGAGGACGCGGACCTGAGGCGTGCGGACTCTCTGGCGCGGGAGATCTTCTCGGACGTCGCCAACAAATGGGCGCTCCTGATCATCGAGGCTCTCGGGGAGCGCACCCTGCGCTTCAGCGAGCTGCGGAACGAGATCGAGGGCATCAGCCACAAGATGCTCACCCAGAACCTGCGCATGCTGGAGCGCAACGGCCTGGTCGAGCGGAAGGTCCACCCGGTCGTACCGCCGCGGGTCGAATACACCCTCACCGAGCCGGGCCAGGCCCTGCGGGCGACGATCGACGGACTGTGCGACTGGACCCACCTGTACCTCGGTCACATCGAGGCCTCCCGCCACCGCTTCGACGCCTGACACGCGGCGTCCCTCACCCGCGTCACGGAGCCGCAGACCCGGCGACGGACAAGACACCCCCGGGGTCAGCTCACCGGCTGCGGCGCCCCCGTGAGCCGCGGGTCGGAGAAGAACTCGCCGGGTGTGGTGAGGCCCGCGTGCGCTCACACGTGTGCTTCACCGCCGCCGGGGTGTCGAATACCGCCCGCACCGCGTCACCCGGCTCCGCCAGGGGAATGCGCGCAGGTATGCCGGAAATGATCAGCGGCCTCGCCGCCCGTATCGCTCACCGCCGCCGCGAGCCGGTCGCCGTCCAAGCCCTGCGGTCCACCGCGGCGGCCGTCATCAGTTACGTCGTCGCGCTCCGCCTCAGCAGTGAGCCGAGCCCGCTGACCGCACCGCTGACCGCCCTGCTCGTCGTCCAGGTCACCCTCTACTCCACGCTGACCACCGCCATCCGGAGGGTGAACTCCGTCGTCGTCGGCGTCCTGATCGCGATCGGCTTCAGCGTGCTGGTGGGCCTGACCTGGTGGAGCCTCGGGCTGCTCATCCTGGCTTCCCTGGTGGTGGGCCACCTGGTCCGGGTCGACGAGTTCGTCCCCGAGGTCGCGATCAGCGCGATGCTCGTCCTCGGTGTCACCCAGGTCGCGGACACCGCCTGGGACCGGGTGCTGGAGACGCTGATCGGCGCAGCGGTCGGGATGCTGGTCAACCTGCTCGTCGCGCCGCCCCTCTGGGTCGGCCCGGCAGGTGCCGCGATCACCGACCTCGCCGCGCGCATGAGCCGGCTGCTGAACCACCTCGGCGAGGAATCCCTCGGGACCGTCAAGGTGGAGCAGGCCGCGGCCCGGCTGCACGAGGCACGCCGGCTCGACAACGACGTCGCGCAGGTCGACGCGGCCCTCCGGCAGGCCGAGGACAGCCTCCGCCTCAATCCGCGGGTCAAGGAGGGCCTACTCTTCCGGCTGGTGCTCCGGACGGGCCTGGACACCCTGGAGATCTGTGCGGTGGTGCTCCGCGTGGCCTGCCGGACGCTGACCGACCTGGCCAAGGCCCGCCCCGACCGTCCGCTCCTCACGACCGAGACGACGATCGCGCTGCGGCAGGTCCTCAGGCACACGGCCGTCGCCGTGGAGAGCTTCGCCCAGCTGATCACCGCGCAGGTCAGCGCCAACGCGGAAGAGGCCGAGGCCCGCCTGACGGGGAGCTGGCCGTGGCCCGGGCGAACCGCGACCGGCTCGCCGACCTGCTGCTCGCCGACATCGGCGAGGACCCGGCGCAGTGGCAGTTGCACGGCGCACTGCTCGCGGAGATCGACCGGGTCCTCGACGAACTGGGCGTGGACAAACGCTCCCAGCGCCTGCTGGAGGAGCTCGACCACCACACCCGCAGCCGGCGCAGCGGCGGCCTGCGTGGGCGCCTGCGCCGACGCCGCGACCGGGGTGTGCCGTCGGAGTGAGACGGGGTCAGGGGGTCCGGCGTTGTGGTGCTCCCGGCGCAAACCCGTTCAGCCGCCGGTCGCCGAGAAGTGCTGGTAGTCGGGGTTGGACCAGCCGCCGCCCCAGTGCCACCCGACCTCGTCGAAGGCCCGGGTGATGACGTCTCCGGGGCGGACCATGCCCCGGATGGGGCGGTCACGACGCAGATGCGGGCGGCCGTCGGCCGGACGGGGGATGCCGCGCCGGTCCACGTACGGGTTCTCCACCGGGTTGACGTCCACGGCGTCCCCGTGGGCGTGCCGTGAGAGGCGGCCGGGATCGCCGGTGACCTGCCGGCAGTTGAAGGCGGACGTGTTGTCGTCTGCCATCGACCGGACGTCGTCACCGCCGTAGGCCGCGGTCGACCGCATGCGCCGGATGGGGAACCCCGCGTCGAACGCCTTGCCGAACACGCGCAGGAGGGGGTTGACCGCCCGCTCGTGGACGACCAGTTCACCGCGGTGGACCATGCCGTCGAAGCCCCAGTGGTTCATCCGGATCAGCCGCAGCCGGTCGGGGCCGACCGGGCAGCCCGGCCGGTACGTGACGCCCAGCGCCGCGGCCGATACCCGCACCACCTCGGCGGCCAGCTCGGGGTGGTTCTGGACACGGGCCTTGGGCGGGATCGAGGGGGCGGCCGTGCAGGCGAGGGTGGCGGTGCACAGCACGAGAACCGCCGCGGCGGCAGTGGAGGCAAGGCGCACCACATCACGGTATGGCCCGCCGCGCCGCGCCGCACCACGCGCGGACCGGGCTCAGCCCGCGTCCCGGGGACCGGGTCGTACCTCGAAGCCGCGCAGCTCCTCCGGCGCGGCCGTCTCCTCGTGGACCTCGACGGCGCGCACCTCGGCCGCCGGCGGCCCCGTACGCGCCCACCGCACCATCGCCGCGACGGCGCCCTCGCCCCCTTCGAACAGCGCCTCGACATCGCCGTCGGGCAGATTCCGCACCCAGCCCGAAACCCCCTGTGCGAGCGCCTCACGGCGGCAGGTGTCCCGGAAGAACACGCCTTGCACGGTCCCCGACACGATCACGCGCTTGCGTACCATGCTCCGACGATAAGGCCGTGTCGGCTCCGGCGGGACGCCGCGTACGCCAAGGTGGTGTCATGGTGCACGTATTGGGCAGCAGGATGCTGCTGAGTCCCACTGACCCCGAGCGCTCACGCGTCTTCTACGGCGACACCCTGGGGCTCGCCGTCTACCGCGAGTTCGGCACCGGCCCCGAGCGCGGGACGGTCTACTTCCTCGGCGGCGGGTTCCTCGAGGTGTCGGGCCGCGCCGAGGCGCCGCCCGCACCCGGGCTCCGGCTGTGGCTCCAGGTCGCGGACGTGCAGGCGGCGTACGAGGATCTGCGCAGCAGGGGCGCCGAGGTGCTGCGGCCTCCCCGGCGCGAGCCCTGGGGCCTGATCGAGATGTGGATCGCCGACCCCGACGGCGTGCACATCGCGATCGTGGAGGTCCCGGCGGACCACCCCCTGCGCTCTCGCCCCTGAACGGACCCGTTCTGGGAAGGCCGAGGCGCGTTTCAGGGCGCTTCGGCTTCATCCGATCCGGAAGGCAGCGCGGGAGGTGCCGAGCCGGGAGCGCCGTTGGGGCCCGGCGCGGGCCCGATGGCCGGAGGGCCCGAAGAGTCCGGGCCCTGGACGGGAAGAGGGTCGATGCCCTTCTCCGCCCGCAGATACTCGGCGTCCGCCCTCCGGCGGGCAGCCTCCGCCCTGGCCACCGCCGCCTGGCCCTCGTACTCGGCCCTGGCCAGCGCCGCCTGGCCTTCGTACTCGGCCTTGGCCTGAGCCGCCCGGCCTTCGTATTCGGCTCGGATCTCTTGCGCGCGGCCCTCGTGCTCCGCCTGCGCTCCCTGCCCCGACGCATGTCGCTGCGCACCGTCCGCGCGCAGGACTCGGGATACCGCCAGGCTGACGGCCGTCAGGAAGGCCGAGATCGCACCCCCGGCAACGAGAATGTCGGGCGCGTCCTGCGGACCCAGGCGACCGCTGATCTCGTAGATGCCGAGGACGTTGCGCATCCCGTACCACGACAAGAGCGCTGAAAAGACGAGGAGTTGCACGACGGTCCAACTCAGAGCAGGCGGCCGCTGACCCGTGGTCCGCTCTGCAGTAACCCGATCCCGCAGGCCGGACCCCACGGATTCACGGAAGAGCCACGCCGCCCCGAGGACGGCAAGCATCACGGTGATCGCAGCCGGGTACACCCACCTCGGATAGCTCACCCCCGCGCCGCCTCGAAAAGGATCAGGGCGAAGCCGGCGAGTGCAAAGATCATCGCCGGTATCTTGAAGACCTGACGTGACGTCGACCGTTCGGGCGCAGACATGCGTCGAGTATGGCGTCACCTGCCCCGTGACCGGGGTCAGGATCCGCAGAACGACATGGAGCGCACGTATCCGCCGAAGTTCTCGTCGTCGGTGCCCAGGAGGGCCTCGGCGGACCCGGGCAGGCACTCCACGGCCTCGGCCTTGTACTGCGGGAACGTCCCGAGCACGGTCGCAGGCGCCGCGAGGGTGACCCGTACCCGGCCCGCGTCGCTCATTGCGGAGTCGAACGGGCCGTCGTCACCCGCGTCCGCCGCCGAACTCACGATGATCCGGCCGGAGCCGGTCACCGAGATGTCGGAGATGTGCCGCGTGCCGCCGTCGGTCGGGTACACCGCCCGGAAGGCCCGGCGCGCCACGGCGCCGAACAGCGGCTGCCCCCACGAGGCGAAGGTCAGGGGCGCCGCGTACAAGGTCGCGGGACGATCCGCGCCGGCTCCGCGGTCCGCCCACAGGGCGGCGAGTTTCCCGTTCTGGGCGACGAGCACGAGGCTCTCGAAGTCGTCGCCCTCGCCGATCGCCGGCAGTGGCGCGTACTCGACGACCGTCGCCGTGGAGCCGGTGACCTTCAGGCGGTAGACGATGCCGCGCCCGACGAGCGCCAGGTACTCCCCCGGCATCCCGGGAATGGCTTCGATGGCCTCCAGGTCGACGGGTTCCGCCCCGTCCCAGGTGAGCGGCGAGAGGCCGTCGGAGCCCTCCCGGTGGGTGATCCGGGACAGGCGCGGCCGCCCGGACCGCTTGTTGTCGTGCACGGCCAGCACGTGCACTCCCGTTCCGTCTTCGGTACGGCCCTCGTACGCCAGGCCGCTGACACCGCTGCGGGCGTCGCCGCCGACCTTCTGCCAGTCCCCGTCCGCGCCTGCCGGGGCGGCGGCGAGCATCGTCAGCAGCGCGGTCGCCGCGGTGAACCAGGCCATGCGCTGCAACATCGGGAGTTTCACTGGGCGCTCGCCTTCTCCGCCCGACAGGCGCGAGGGCACGCGCCGGGCGTCAGGTTATTGATCATGGTGAGCGCGGGCCCAGCGGCCGTTACGCCATTCGCCGGAGCGCGAAGTCGGACTCGGCGGGCACGCGCCGCACAGCCGCGCGCCCCCGGAGTGGCCTATCCCCGTTCCCAGAAAGTGCAGTTGCGGCGGGTGTCCGGGGCGTCCGGGCTGAGGCTCGGGCACGGGACCGGGTCCTCCGCCGGTGCGGCAGGGCGCTCCCATCGCTGCGGCTGCGCCGGAGCGCTTCCCGGGTCCTCCAGGTACAGGGTGGCCGCACCGCCCGCCAGGACGAGCACCGCCCAACCAGCCACCGACCACCGCCGGATCGACCTCGACACCGTCCGCCCCCTGCCATGCTCGCCGCCCCCGGGACTCCCCCGGCGCCCGGCCCCATTCTTCCGCAGCCCGTCAGTCCTCGATCGTGATCTCGCGCTTGAGGATCTTGCCCGTGGGGCCCTTCGGCAGGCCCTGCACCAGCTGGACGACCCTGGGGTACTTGTACGGGGCCACCCGTGCCTTCACGAACGCGCGGAGTTCGTCCGCGGTGACCTCGGCGCCCGGCTTCAGCGTGACGACGGCGGCGACCTCCTCCCCGTGCACCTCGTGAGGCACCCCCACGACGGCGGCCTCGGCGACGGCCGGGTGCTCGTAGAAGACCTCCTCGATCTCGCGCGGGTAGACGTTGTATCCGCCGCGGATGACGAGGTCCTTCTTGCGGTCGACGATGAAGTAGAAGCCGTCCTCGTCGCGCCGCGCCAGGTCGCCGGTGCGGAACCAGCCGTCGGCGAACGCGGCCTCGTCGGCCTCCGGGCGGTTCCAGTAGCCGGGCATCACGTTCGGGCCCTGCACGGCGATCTCGCCGACCTCGCCCTCGGCGGCGTCCTTGCCCTCGTCGTCGATCAGGCGTACGCGCACGCCGTCGATCGGGGTGCCGATCGAGCCGGGCTTGCGGGGGCCGTCGAGGGAGCCGAACGTGACCACCGGGGCCGTCTCGGACAGGCCGTACCCCTCGACGACCGGGCATCCGAACGCCGACTCGAAGCGGTGCAGCACTTCCACGGGCATCGCCGAGCCGCCCGTCACGCTCAGCCGCAGGCCGCCGTCGCCGGTCAGGCCGGTGGAGCCGGCCGCTTCGGCGGCGGCGAGCAGGCCCAGGAACATGGTGGGCACGCCCTCCATCACCGTGACCTGGTCACGGGAGAGGATCTCGAGCGCCTTCGCCGCGTCGAAGCGCGGCAGCAGGGTGACGCGGGCGCCGGTGAGGACCGCCGCGTTCAGACCACAGGTCTGGCCGAAGACGTGGAAGAAGGGCAGGCCTCCGAAGACCGTGTCCGCCGCCGACATGTCCAGCACGCGTGCCACGGCGGCCGTGTTGCTGCCCAGGTTGCCGTGGGTGAGCCGGGCGCCCTTGGGCCGCCCGGTGGTGCCGGAGGTGTAGAGCAGCACGGCGAGGTCGTCGGTGTCCCGGTCGACGACCTCGGTACGCGGCTCGGTGGCGGCCAGGGCCGCACCGAACTCTTCGGCGGTCACGTCGACGCAGTCGATGCCCAGTTCCGCCGCCGCGCCACCGGCCTCGGCCAGCGCCGGCCCCCAGGCCAGGATCAGCCGGGCGCCGCAGTCGCCCGCGCTGTAGCGGATCTCGGCGGACTTCAGCAGCGGGTTCATCGGGACGGCGACCGCGCCGGCCCGCAGGACGCCGTAGTAGACGACCGCGAAGTGCGGGATGTTCGGCAGCAGGATCGCCACCCGGTCGCCGGGCCCGACGCCCAGCGCGGCCAGCCGGCCGGCGACGCGGGCGCTGCGCTCGTCCAGCGACCGGTAGTCGAGCGCCAGGCCGTCCAACTGGATCGCGGTGCGGTCGGGGTTGGCCGCCGCGGTGCGGACCAGGTTGAGGGCGAGGTTGGTCATCGTTGACCTCTTTCTGACGGTTCGGTCTTCAGGTGGGCGCCGGTCGCCACCGTGCCGGTCCACTGCCAGCGGGCCGACACGGTGAAGTGGTACATGTCCGGCGGGAACTCGGCCACTTCGGCCCGCCCTGCTCAGCGGCCAGGTTATCGGTCAGGTGTCGGATGCCGATCGCGACGAGGGCCAGGGGCTTGCGTGCCGGTGGCCTGTGTGACCATGGCTCGTCGATACATCCGCGCTTCATGGGGGGACCATGCGCACCCGCACCACCACCGCCACGACCGGCCTCGTTGCCGCGCTCGCAGCGCTGCTCGTCCTGGCCGGCTGCACCGCACCGGGCGGGCGCCCGGGCGGGGCGGTGACGTCCGGAGCCTCCGCGCCCGCGCCGAGCGGGGGTCCGGGTACGAGGGGCCCCGGCCGCAGGATCAGAACCTGCTGGCGTGGACCGGCGACCCCAATGACGCGGGGCACGTCACCGCCCAGACGGCCGCGGGGGTCGGGGGCGGGTCACCCTGGTGCGGATCGTCCTGCGCGAGGAGATCACCTGGTCGAACATCTGGCTGGGCCTGGCGGGCATCGACCCGAACGCCCAGCTCGCCAACTGCCAACTCGGCGTGTACGACGCCCGCGGCACCCTGCTCGCGGCCACCGCGGACATCTCGCCCCAGCTGATGACCGAAGCGATCGCCAAGCCGCTGCCCCTCGCCAAGCCGTTCACCGCCGCGCCCGGAACCTACTTCATCGCTCTCCTGCTCAACGGCAACTGGGCCACCAATGCCCTCACCCTGAAGTCGACCGGGGCCGGCATCTCCGTCAACGCCGGTCTGGCGCCGCCACTGCTCCGGTACAGCACCATCCTGACCGGTCAGACCTCGCTGCCGGCCACCGTCAACCTCGCCGAGCAGTCCACCAGCACCATCAACACCGGCTGGGCCAGCCAGTGGTACGTAATCTCCTGAGGCCACCGGTGTAACTTGCGGGTGGACCAGGTGAGTTGAGGGAGGATACAAGCCCGTGGCAGACCACGAACTGACCGGCTTCACACAGAGCACGTTCACCCACGACGGCGCCTCCCGCCAGGTGCTGCGCCGGGGGACGGGCCCTGCGGTGATCATCATGGCGGAGATCCCGGGCATCACCCCCAAGGTCATCGAGTTCGCCGAGCACGTGGCGGCGTCCGGCTGTACGGCCGTACTGCCGGTGCTCTTCGGCACACCGGGCCGTGACGCGAACCCCGCCGCCCGCGGCTGGCCGAGCACCGGACGCTACATGGCCTCGTCGCTCTGGCGGGTCTGCGTGAGCCGGGAGTTCACCCTGCTGGCCACGGGGCGGAGTTCGCGGGTCGTGCAGTGGCTGCGCGCGCTGGCCGCCGAGGAACACGAGCGCTGCGGCGGCCCCGGAGTCGGCGCCGTCGGCATGTGCCTGACCGGCGGATTCGCCCTGGCCATGGCGACGGACAAACGTCTCCTCGCCCCGGTGCTGTCCCAGCCTTCGCTACCGCTGCCCTGCACCGCGAGCCGTGCCGGCGCCGTGGACATCAGCCCCGGGGACCTCGCGGTCGTCCGCGCGCGCTGCGAGCGCGAGGGACTCCAGGTCCTGGGGCTGCGGTTCCGGGGCGACCGGCTGGTCCCCGGGGAACGGTTCGCGCACCTGCGGCGCGAGCTCGGCGACGCGTTCGTCGCGATCGAGCTGGATGACAGCACGGCGAACCCCGAGGGCGTTTTCGCACCGCATTCCGTGCTGACCGAGCATCTCGTCGACGAGCCCGGGCATCCCACACGGCAGGCGCTGGACACGGTCCTCGACCTGTTCCGCACACGGCTGCTCGGCGAACAGCCCGGCGCCACCGCCTGACACGTCCGGTTCCCCGTGCGCCGCACCGTCTGGCACGGCGCACGGCGCACGGGGACGGGGTGGGGGCCGGGGCTACTTCGGGGTGACCCAGACCTGCCGCTTGTTCGTGTTCGCCGTGTAGAGCTGGACCACGGTGCCGTTGGCGGTCGCGCCGCCGGTCACGTCGAGGACCTTGCCCGACGCCACGTGGACGATCTGACCCTTGGCGTTGACGGACCAGCGCTGCGCGGCGGAGCCGTTGCAGTCGTAGAGGCTGATCTTGTTGCCGTTGGTGCTCGCGCTGCGCGCGTTGTCCAGGCACTTGCCGAACGCGCGGAACGTGCCGTCCTTGCCCACGATCCACGACTGCGCCGCGGAGCCGTTGCACGTGTAGAGCTGGATCTGCGTGCCGTTGACCGCCTTTCCGCCCTTGACGTCAAGGCACTTGGCGCCGATTCCGGTCACCTTGCCCTGCGGGGACAGCACGGCGCCGGCGCCGGCCGCGAGGAGGCGCAGGCCCTGCACGTCGAACTGCTGGACGTACGTGCCCGCCCGCTTGTCCTGGTAGGCGTACGTGGGTGAGCACATGACCGGGAACTGGCCGGAGTCGGTTCCCTTGACGCAGTCGCTCTTGTTCAGGCTGCGGTTGGCGTGCGCCAGGCCCAGGGTGTGTCCGAGCTCGTGGCTGACGTGGTTGCGCATGTACGTCTCGCCCATGGCGGCGGTCGGCTTGCCGGCCGTGGTGAAGAACTCGTCGTCGATGTAGGCGTGTCCGCTGGTGACGGTCGCGGCCACGGAGGAACTGGTGAAGCCGCAGCTGAGGTTCGCACTGCCCGAACCGTCGTGGACCACCTTCCAGCCCGTGTTGCCCATGCTGCCGCCATCGGCGGGCGGGACGCACGGGCGGTGCAGGACTCCGATGACCACTTCACCCTTGGGCCTGGCGTAGTTCCAGCCGACCGGCTTCGTGTCGACGGTGACCGGCAGGTTCGTGATGCGCCGCAGGTCCGCGGCGGATGCCTGCACGTACGGGGCCAGCCAGTCCGCGGACTTCTGGTCGTAGAACTTGATCGTGTAGCCGGTCTGCAGCCACTTGGTGGCACCGCTCAGCTTCCACCCGTCGCCCTGGGGCGCCTCGGGAGCGGCGGGTGCGGCGACCGCGGCCGACCTCGTCGCGGGTGGGGACGCCTGTGCGCCGAGCGACATGACGCCGTCCTTGAAGACCGTGCTGTCGCTGCTGTAGGTGGCGGAGTCCTCCGCGTGGGAGTCGGGTGCCTCCTCGGCCGACGGTGCCGGCTGCGAACTCGCGGCCTCCGGCGGGTTGTCGCCTGTGTCCTCGGTGCCGAAAGCGCTCGAGGGGAGTTGCAGACCTCCCACGATCGCCGCCACCGCTGCCGCGGCAACGATGGATTTCCGGTGCTTGCCTGTCAATCGCAAGTGTTCGTTGCCCTCTCATCAAGAATCGTTTTCCGCCGGCCCTGTGGCGACAGGGACGGCGGAAATCGAACTGATGATAGAACAGCGCACCAAAGAGCCAGGCAGGCACCGGAGTTGGCAGCTTCGACTACCCGAACTGGCCGGGCTGGTAGTCGCCGGCGGGCTGCTGGACGATGACGTTCACCCGGTTGAAGGCGTTGATGAGGGCGATCAGCGACACCAGTGCGGTGAGCTGCTCCTCGTCGTAGTGCTTGGCCGCCTTCTCCCAGACCTCGTCCGGGACCCCACCGGCCGCGTCCGCTATGCGGGTGCCCTGCTCGGTCAGCTCGAGCGCGGCGCGCTCGGCCTCGGTGAAGACCGTGGCCTCCCGCCACACCGCGACCAGGTGAAGACGCGCCGACGTCTCACCGGCGACGACGGCCTCCTTGACATGCATGTCCGTGCAGAACCCGCAGCCGTTGATCTGACTCGCGCGGATCTTCACCAGCTCCTGCGTCGCGGCGGGCAGCGGCGAAGCCGCGACCACTTGGCCCGCCGCGATGATGTGCTTCAGGAACTTGCCGGCCGTCTGGCTGCCGAGGACGTTCAAACGAGCACCCATGGTGGCTGCCTCCTCTGTCGTTGTCGGTGGTGACACACCTCTGACAGGACAGCCCGCCACTATGTGACAGCAGCAGATGTGACCTGCGTCTCCCCCGGACACGGAGCTGCGACTAGCACTCGGGCACGCGCTCGGGGGAGACCTCTCCGCCGTCGCTCATGATCGATGTGCTGTCGTCGATGTATCCCGACCCGCCGTCGTAGGAGACCTTGTAGCTCCCGCCGTAGCCCATTCCCTGGGCATCCACCTTGCCGGGCTCGTGGCACTCGACCGTCACCGGTGTCAGGATGGTGAGGCGCGCGATCGGCTCCTGTCCCTTCGGGTCCGCGTTCTCCCAGACCGGCACGCGGTCGTAGTTGCCGATCTTGCCTTCGATGCCGCCGCATCCCGTCAGACCCACTGTCGCGAGTGCGACAGCGGCCAGCGCCAGCGGCGTACGTCCCTTGTTCTTCATGAAGTTTTCCTTCCGGTTGTCCCTGCGGAGCACCAGGACCAGGAAGCCCCGGGCGTGGTGTGGTTCAGCGCTGGCAGGACGCCGCGAGGATCAGCAGAACGACCAGGATTCCCAGCATCGGCAGACATCCGAGGCCGCCGCTCGGATCGCTCTTGTTGACCTCCACGCTGCCGCCCGGGGAACTCCGGGGTGCTGCTTGGCGTAGTGCTGGATCTGCTGTTCCTCGCTCTGTGACTCGCTGAGCCACGCCGTCTTGTAACTGCACTCGCCGCACCAGTGGCGGTACGCCATGTCGACTCCTCATGCGGATCGGGTTCGCGGCGTGCGTCGCCGCGGCCACCGCCCGGGGTGATGACCGGGCACCACCGATGCTGCGGTTCCTGCTGCTCAGACGAACAGGCCAGGACACCGGCCACATATGACCGGTCGTCACGGTAGGCTCGCCGTCGGCCGTACCCGCAGGCAGAGAGGGCGCCGAAGTGGCGGATCAGCTCGGCACGCTGTTACGCACGCTCCGCAAGCAGGCGGGGCTGACACAGGAACAGGTGGCGGAGCGGTCGAAGTTGGGCGTGCGCACCATCCGCAGGCTGGAGACCGGCACGTCCACCGATCACCGGCTGGGGACGGTGAACCAGATCGCCGACGCTCTGGGGGCAGGGCCGGAGGAGCGCCTGCGGCTGGCGGCCGCACTCGCGAAAACCTCGCCCGAGCCGGTTTCCGAACCCGAACCCGAGCCCGAACCCGTCTCCGCATCGGCTTCCGGGGCTGCCTCCCCATCCCGGCGGATTCCGGGCGCCCTCGCCCGCGCGGCGGAGGAGTTGGCGAACGAGATCACTCGTCGCTGGCAGATCGAAGAGGAACAGCGCCGGGTCCACGATCCGTTTCCCTTGCCGGTGCGATGGCAGGATGCACCCGAAGTACTGACGGATCGTCCGGAGAACGTTCGGCGGCTTCCACCGGGGGCCACAGCGGGCCCCATCGACCTGAACGGTGATCTGCACAGCGTGGCCGACGTCTACCGGCGGATCCCGTCCGGCCGGCTGGTGGTCCTCGGGCGGGCCGGCTCGGGCAAGTCGATCCTGACCATCCGGTTCGTCCTGGACCTCCTGGCCACCCCGGCTCCGGCCGCTGCCGAGGCGGGGCACCCGATTCCGGTGATCTTCAGCCTCGGATCCTGGGACCCGACGACGACCGCCTTGCACGACTGGCTGATCGGCCTGCTGCTCCGCGACCACCCCCATCTCGTCGAGCGGGTCCCCGGCGGCTCGACGCTGGCCGCCGCGCTGGTCGACGCGAACCTGGTGCTGCCGGTGCTGGACGGTTTCGACGAGATCGCGGAAGGCCTGCGGCCCGACGCGCTCGAGGCGCTCAACAGCACCTCGATACCGCTCGTACTGACCAGCCGCCGGGAGGAGTTCGACAAGGTGGTCCGCAAGGCCGGCACCCCGCTGGTCTGGGCCGCCGGTGTCGAACTCGTCGACCTCACCCCCGGAGACCTCACGGACTACCTGCCCCGTACCTCCAGGCCCGTCAACTCCCGGGGAAGCAGCCGGAGAAGCGGCCGGGAGGAGCGGTACGCCAATGTGTGGGATGTCGTCCTGGAGGCGCTGCGCACCCAGGACACTCCGGCGGGCAGGAACCTCGCGAGGGTCCTCAGTACCCCCTGATGGTCATCCTGGCCCGGACGATCTACAGCGAAGCCTCGGACATCGATCCGGCGGACCTGCTGGACACCACCCGCTTCCCCACCGAACACTCCCTCGAAGAGCACCTGCTGGCCAGCTTCGTGCCGACGGTCTACCGGCGCCGCGCCCCCGTGCGGTCCACCGGCGGCCACCCCCGCCGGCAGCCCGACCGCGATCCCGAACAGGTCCACCGCTGGCTCGGCTACCTCGCCCACCACCTGGCCCGGCTCAACGACCTCGATCGGCAGGATCTCGCCTGGTGGCGGATCGGCGACTCGCTGCGTCCCTCGACGCGCGTCATCGCCGTCGCGCTGACCTGCACGCTGTCCATCACCGTGGCCGAGTGGTGCGTCGGCCTGTTCGTCCACTACCTCGGGGGCGGCATCGCCGCGGCATTCGGCAAGGTCCTCGTCGACGGAGCCCTGATGGGGCCCATCGCGGGCCTGGCCTTCGGGTGTGTGTACGGACTCATGCAGAGGTTCGGCACAACGGCCTTCAAACCGGCCCGTGTGCAGCTGCGACTGCGACTGCGACTGCCCGGAACCGACATCCGCACCCACGTCGGCCGCGGGCCGATGCGCACCTTCACCTCCCGGTTCGTGGCCGGGCTGCTGGGCGGATTCGTGATGGGCGCCGGATGCGCGTGCGCCACCACTCTGGAACGCGTGCTGTACAACCAGATCCCGCTGACCAGCGGCACGCTGATCGAGGGCACGCTCATCAACGTGCTGGGCTACGGGCTGATCTTCGGCTCTGCTGCCGGACTGGCCTACGGGCTCCTGGCCGTGCTCGAGGCGCCCCTGGACATCGCCTCCGCGGCCACCCCGGCCGGCCTGCTGTCCGCCAACCGTGCGACGGTGAGCCGGCAGGTCCTCGTGCTCGTGCCGGCTGTCACCCTCGCGATCGCGCTCGGCGGCCTCCTCTTCGTCGCCCTGATGCAGAACATCGTCGGACCCCTGAGCTGGAAGCTGCTGGACGGGTTCTTCATCGGAGCGGTGGGCGGACTGGGCGGCGCGTTCTCCTACGCGCTGGCGTTCACCGCGTGGGGCCAGTGGGTGATCCTCACCCGCGTCTGGCTGCCCTTGACCGGCAAGCTGCCCTGGGACACGGTCGCCTTCCTCGACGACGCCTACCGACGGGGAGTACTGCGCCGGACCGGTGCGGTCTACCAGTTCCGCCACAGCCGGCTCCAGCACCATCTCGGCGACTCCTTCCGCCGATTGCACACCGACCACGAGCCCGCCACCTTCCGTTCCAGAGCACGGACGGGAGCACGGACCGGTTCCTCGTGAGCGCCCGGGTGGAGCGGCGAGGTACAGCACGCGTACGCGCCGGAGGTGAGCACCGTGTGGGCGCCATCGGTGGCCGGGCGGGCCGCCGCGTGCCGGGCGGCCGGTGCCGGGGGATGCTGGTTGCATGGCTGGCGTTCCCAGGGTGCGGCTGCCCGCCGCCTACCGGGCGGCGGCGCGTCGGTCGGTCCGGGTCACTCTGGCCGGCAGTGCCGGCTTCTACCTGTTCCTGTACGGCTTCGGGTCGGCCGTCGCGGCGACCTACGCGGTGTTCGCCGCCGTGGCCATGGCGGGCCTGTCGCGCATCCCCGGTACCGGCCGACAGCGCGCCGCGATGCTGCTGCGGCTGGTGCCCGCCTGCTGGGTACTGATCACGATCGGCACCTATCTGGCCGTACGGACCTGGAGCGCGGCCCTCGGGATGCTGGTGGTCGGCTTCGCGCTGGCCTTCACCGCCGTGGGCGGGCCGCGCCCGGCGGGAGCCGCACCGGGGCTGCAGCTGATGTACATCCTGCCGTCCTTCCCGCCGTACGATCCCGGTTCGCTCGGCGAGCGGCTGGCGGGCGCGACGACGGGCCTCGCGCTCCTCGTCGTCGCGGAGGCACTCCTGCTGCCCGATCCGCCGACCGTGCCTTACCGGGAGCTGGCCGCGCGCGCCGCCGACAGCGCGCAGCGGTGCGCCGACGAGCTGACCAGGGCGTCCTGCACGCTGTCCGACGGGACCTCGCGGGAGGCGCGGGAGGTGAGTACAGGGCTGCGGTCCTCGCTGGTTCCGGAGGCCGAACGGCCGGCCGGGGCGAGCGTACGGGACCGGGCACTGACCCACACCGGCCTGTCCCTCCGCACCCTGCTGAGCAGGCTGCCACTGCTGCCGCCGGTCCCCGCGGGCCCCGATCCGAGCCGGGCCGGGCTGGACGCGCTGCGCGCGGTACGGGACGCGGCGGAGGAGACGGCAGTCCTGCTGCGCGGCCGGGCCCCCGCCGGGGACGCGCACGCGGAGCTGCTGCGGGCCCGCTCGGCCCTGGCGGCAGGCCCGGCCGCCGGCGCCTCCCCGGCGGTGCTGCGCCGGCACGTGGCGGTGCTGGAGGCGGCCGACGCCGCGCTGGCGATGTCGACGGCCGCATGGATCGCGGTACGGGGCCGGGCGGGCGCGGCGCGGGCGGCGCCGGGGCGGTTCTGGTACGCGAGCACACCCGCACCACAGCTGTGGTGGCGGCGGCTGGAGGGGCACGCCGGCGGGCGGTCGGTGTTCTTCCAGAACGCGGTGCGGATCAGTCTGGCGCTGGCGGCGGCCCGGGTGATCGCGGGGGCGGACTCGCTGCCGCACGGGTTCTGGGTGCTGCTGGCGACCCTGACCCTGACCCGGACGACCGTACGGGAGACCCGGTCGACCGTGCGGGTGGCGCTGACCGGGACCCTGATCGGCGCCCTGATCGTGGCCGGGCTGCTGGCGCTGGTGGGGACCGACACCACGGTGTACGCGGCGGCGCTGCCGCCGCTGATGCTGGTCGCCTTCACGCTGGGTCCGGTCAAAGGGGTGGGCTGGGCCCAGGCGATGTTCACGCTGGTGGTCGCCCTGGTGTTCGCTCAGCTGGCGCCCGCGACCTGGCAGCTGGCCGAGGTCCGGTTGCTGGACGTGCTGACCGGCAGTGCGATCGGCGCCGTGTTCGGGCTGCTCGCCTGGCCCCGCGGCGCGCAGGACGAGCTGCGGCGCTCGGTGGCGGTGATGCTGCGCAGCGCGGCGGAGGCCGTGGTGGCCACGACCGCCCAGCTCGCGGCGGGCGGGGTGCGCAAGCCCGTGCTCGCCGCGCCGGGACACCGCTCGCTGCAGCACGCCGTGATCCTGGCGGAGTCGGCATACGCGCAGTTCCAGTCCGAGCCGAAGGAACCGGCCGTGACCTCCGCCGGGCAGGACTGGCAGGCGACGCTGATGGCCGGCCACCACACGCTGTGGGGGCGGTCCGGCTGCTGGCACCGCCCGAGCGGGTCGACGTACCGCCCCTGGGACGGGAGCCTGCGGCAACGGTGACCCGGCTCGGGGACCGGGTGGCCGGACGGATGCTACTGGTGTCGGCGCGCCTGGACCCGAGCGGCGACACCCCGGAGGGGCCGGTGCCACTGCGGGATCCGGAATCCGACGGATTCGCGGCGGAGCCGCCGGGCGCGACGACCCTGTACTACGGGGCCGCGGCCTGGCTGGACTCGCTCATGACGGACCTGGAGCGCATCACCGGGCAGTCCGGGGACGGGCGGGCAGGGCCGGGCTGACGGGTCGGGGACCCCGCCGGGAGGCTCTCGCTGCCGTTCATCGGATGAAACGTGGTTCCAGTCGATGGCCGGAGAGTTCAGGCCGCCTGACGGTGGGAGCGCTTGGGGCGGTTCTCGTCGGGGCAGGGCTGATCGCCGTGAGGTGGTCAGTGGTCGTCGTGGCCGGCAGCGCGTCCGCGAAGGGATGTCAGTGAACGCAGGCGAGAACCCGAGGCGGGATGCGGGGCGTGAGGGCTGCGAGGTCGAGGGGTTCCTCAGGCTCTCCAGCCAGTTGACCGGGTTCGGCTCCGACGAGTTGTGCGAGGGCGGTCTGGCTCCCGCCTTCCTGGCCGTCGTACTGGACCAGCTCGGTGCCGACACCTACCGGCGGCTGGCCGCAGCTCCCGACGCGCGCGAGGAGGAACTCGAGGCGGCGGCGGAGGCTCTGATCCGCCTCTGGTACACGGGCAGCTGGACGGAGCCGACCGGCACCGGCGGGCCGTTCGTCGTATCGCCCGAGGCCTACGCCGGCGCCCTGGTGTGGCGGGCCATCGGCGGCCGCGCACCGGGTACTTCCGCGCCGGGCTTCGGAAGCTGGGCCGAGCCGGCGGGCGTTCGCGCCCAAGGAGCGGGGTGGCGTCGATGACCGGGCCGGGCCGGTACGACGTGATCGTCGTCGGTGGTGGCATCGCCGGCTCCCTCGTCGCCCGCCAGCTGGGCGAACGCGGCCGCCGTGTTCTCGTACTGGAGGCAGGTGCCCGCGCGGACGACCCGGAGCAGGGGCATCGCGAGGCCATGGAACGGTTCCTGACGGCGTCGGCGAAGGTGCCCGGGTCGCCCTACCCCATGCCGGACGCGACCCCGTGGCCCGAGGTCACCGACCTGACCGGCCTGGACGGTGGCGGATACCGCTCCGACGGCTACCTCGTCCAGCGCGGCGAGCTCCCGTACGCCAGCGGGTACGTACGGGTCAACGGCGGCACCGGCAACATCTGGACCGGACTCACCCCGCGCATGCTGCCCGAGGACTTCGACACCGAGGCCTTCGGCTACGGCCGCAGCTGGCCCCTGACCTACGCGGACCTCGAGCCGTACTACCGCGCGGCGGAGTTCGCGATCGGGGTATCGGCCGACGTGGACGAGCAGCGCGCGGAGGTGGGCCTGCCGTTCCCCGAGGGCTACGTCTTTCCCATGCGGGCCCTGCCTCCCAGCCGTGTCGACGCCGTCCTCGCCGGACGTCTTGACGGCAAGCGGGTCGCGGAGCCCGGCGTCGGGGAGCCGGTGGAACTGCGCGTGGTGGGCACGCCTCAGGGGCGCAACGGCATCGCGAATCCCCGGTACGCGGGCGGGGCGGGTTACGAACCCGTCGGTGCGCACGGGCGCCCCGATCCGGACAGCCGGTGCGTGGGCAGCGCGACGTGCATCCCCCACTGCCCCTCGCACGCCAAGTACACCCCCTCAAGACGCAGGCGGGCTGGGGCCCTTCGGTCACGCTCGTGGACCGGGCCGTGGTCAGCCGGATCCTCGTCGATCCGGGGGGCCGGGCCACCGGAGTCACATACCTGGCTCCGCCGCGGACCGGCGAACGCGCGCAGGATGGTGCGCAGCCGGATCCGCAGCCGGTCCGCAGGCCGTGACCGGCCACACCGTGCACGCGGATGTGGTGGTGCTGGCCGCGCACGCGATCGAGAACGCCAAGCTGCTGCTCCTGTCCGGCCTGGGCAACCGCAGCGGACAGGTGGGCCACAACCTGATGGACCATCCGGTGCTGCTGACCTGGGGGCTGCTGCCCGAGCGGGTGGGCCCGTACCGCGGGCCGGGTTCCACCTCGGGTTTTGAAGGGTTCCGGGCGGGGCCTGCCCGCCGCCGGCGCGCGCCGTTCAGGATCGAGATCGGCAACTGGGGCTGGGTGTGGGCCAAGGGGCCGTCGACACGGACATCGCCGAGCTGACCCGTGCGCCGGGACCGGACCGGCGGCGCGGGCTGCGGGGAAGCGAGCTGCGCCGGGCGGTGGCCGACCGCATCGGACGGCAGTTCACGCTGCAGTTCGAGATGGAACAGAGCGCCGACCCCGCCAACCGCGTCACCCTCGATCCCCGGCACCGAGACCGGCTCGGTCTGCCGCGCCCGGTGGTCACCTACGGCCTGTCCACGCATGTGAAGGACGGCATCGCGGCGGCCAAAGCGGTGTCCGACCAGCTCTTCGCACTGCTGGGCGCCGAGGACCACACCGCCTTCGAGCCCACCGCCTGGCCCGGCCGCTTCGAACACCGGGGCCGGACCTACGGCTACCGGGGCGCCGGCCACGCCGCCGGCACCCACATCATGGGCGGCAGCCCCCACACGTCGGTGGTCGACTAGTGGCAGCGCTGCTGGGACCACCCCGGCCTGTACGCGGTGGGCTGCGGCAGCATGCCGTCCGTGGCGACGTCCAACCCGACCCTGACCATGGCCGCCCTCGCACTGCGCAGCGCGGAGCGGATCGAAGCCGAGCTGGCCGACCGCGACCGGCCCGTCACCCTGACCGCCACCCGAGCCTTCGGAGCCACCTCGTGACCCCACTGCCCCTGCCGCCCGTCGCCGCTCCCTACCAACTGCCCTTCCACTACGGGGCGCTCCACAACATCGGCCTGGACTACCTCGTCGACCCCGAACCGGTGCGGGAGGTACTGGCGAAGCACCATCCGGCCCTGACCGCGGCGGAGTTCGACGGACAGTGTCTGGTCTCGCTGAACTACCAGCTGTACTTCGCCCAGTACCAGTTCGGCGGGGGCATCACCCAGGAGATCGAGGTCAACATCGTCGCCTACCCCACGGCGGCCGCTGATCGGCTCCCGCAGGTGGGCTATCAGCAGTACGCCCAGGGGTACGACCAGACCAAGCTGCTCGGCATCGCCCGTATCCACGTGCTGTGCGACAACGCGCTGGCCATCGACGCCGGGCGCAAGCTGTACGCGGAACCCAAGTATCCCGGCTGGTTCGAGGTGGAGATGCCCTCGCTCAACGGCCCGGACGGCGACACCTGGGAGGTCCACTGCCACGCGGCGGAGGCCACCCCGGACGGCGGGATCGCCCGCCGTGACGGCGAGTTGTTCTCCTTCAGCGCCCACCTGGGCCGGCTCACGTCCGTCCCCGCGAACAACACCCCGATCACCGGGTACGGCACCGATTCCGCGGGTGTGGCACTCGCCGGTCCGATGAACGTCTACCAGCCCTACCGCTGGTACGACCTCAGCGGCCCGGCGTCCGGATGCTCGCAGCTCACGGTGCACGATCCGGCCGGTGACGTCGGCCAGGACCTCCTCCGGCTCGTCCGCGACACGCCCGCGGCCGGGGCCTGGACCTACCAGTCCGCCCCGGTCGCCGCCCACAACCGTCCGTACTACCTCGCCTGACCGGTCACAGGGACAGCACGTGCCCTCGCCGGCCAGGTCAGGGGTGTGCCGGTCCGCCGCCGTGCGACGCGGCGGACCGGCCCCGGGCGCATCAGGTCACCAGCGCACGGGAAGTTCCCGTACGCCCCTGATCAGCATTCCCGGCACCCAGGACAGCTTCGACTCGTCGGCGTCACCGGCGAGTTCCGGGAAGCGCTCCAGCAGCGAGCGGAGCGCGATGCGGCCCTCCATCCGGGCCAGCGGCGCACCGAGGCAGTAGTGCAGACCGTGCCCGAAGGCGATGTGGCCGCGGGCGTCCCGGCGGATGTCGAAGCGGTTCGGGTCCTCGAAGCGCGCCGGGTCGCGGTCCGCGTCGGCCATGGCGATCAGGACGGCCGAGCCCGCCGGTATCACCACCCCGCCCATCTCCACGTCCTCCAGGGCAAGTCGCTCGGTGCAGGTCTCGACCGGACCGTCGTAGCGGAGCATCTCCTCGATCGCGCCGTCGAGAAGACCGAGGTCGTCGCGCAGGTCGGCGAGCTGGTCGGGGTGGGCGAACAGAGCCCGCATCCCGTTGCCGATCATGTTGACCGTGGTCTCGTGTCCGGCGATGAGCAACAGGACGCTCATGCCGATCAGTTCGCTCGGCGAGAGCCGGTCGCCGCCGTCGTCGACGGCGTGGATCAGCGCGCTGAGCAGGTCGTCGCCCGGGTTGGCACGCTTGGCCTCGATGAGCCCGGTCAGATACTGCGGCATCTGCGCGTACGCGGCGGCCTCGGCCTCCGGGCTGGTGCGAGCCACCATTTCGCTGGACCACTTGCGGAACGCCTCGCGATCCAGCTCGGGCACGCCGAGCAGCTCACATATGACGGTCATCGGAAGCGGGAAGGCGAAGGCGTTCACCAGGTCTGTCCGGCGCGCTTCGTTCGCCTCCATGGCGTCCAGCAGTTCATCGGTCACCTGCTGGATGCGCGGTGCCAGTGCCTCGATGCGGCGCGGGGTGAACTCCCGGGCCACCAGGCGGCGCAGCCGGGTGTGGTCCGGCGGGTCGGACATCAGCATGTGCGCGAGCGCCGGGTGGTCCTGGTCGGCATTGATGATCCGGCCCATGTCGCCGGATCCGCGCCAGTCCCTGCTCAGGCGCGGATCGGTGAAGGCCGTACGGCAGGCGTCGTGGCCGACGACCAGCCATATCTCCTCGCCGTCCGCGGTGCGCACATGGTGCACGGGCCCCTTCTCCCGGAGGGCCGAGTAGACCGGATACGGGTCGCGCGTGAAGTCCGGGCTGAGCTCCAGCAGATCGACAATGGCAGGTCGAAGCACCATTCCATTCCCCCTGAATCGAATGCGTTGCGAAAATCGTACGCCGATGCGTGTAACCACCACAGTAGTCGTGAGGTAGCTGGGCGCCTACCTCGCCAGGCCTGCCCAGCGGCGCAGGGCGGCGGTGGCCTCCTGGGCCTCGTCCGCACGCAAGCCGCCTATGGAGACATGGTGATTTGCGTCGGGCACGGTGAACAGGAAGGAGTCGTGGGTACCGTTGCCCAGGCGGAAGGGCTCCGCGGTCGCCACGTCGTTCTCACCGTTGACGAACATCAGCGAGCTCCCGCGCCGGCGGACCCAGCGGTCGACGTCCTTCATCGCCGCGGGCCGGAACCGCAGGTCTATGTCTCGAGGCACATACGAGCGGATCTCCTGGATGCCTGGATAGCGCAGCAGACCGTCCAGGTGCGGGGTCGCAAACTGCGCGTACCCGAGCTGGGTGCCCAGTTGGTAGAAGTACGGAGTGAAGGCAGCGAGGGTCTGGTCGGTGTAGACGGGAAGCTGGGTCACCTTGGCGATCCATGCGTAGAGGGTGTCGTCCGTGACCTCGGCCGTGGGTACGGACACGCAACTGCCTGGGGGCTGGTGCATCCAGAACATCATCGGCAGGCGCAGGACGGCCAGTTCGAACGCGCGGTCCACGCCCCCGATGGTCTGGAAGGTCTTTCCGTCGGCCTCGGCCCACCGGCCGTACCGCTCCGTCATCGCCTGGCGCCGGATCAGTCCCTCACGCTGGACGGACTTGATCGCCGCTCGGCACTCGGCGGTTCCTATCTGCTCGAGGCGCGCATCGTGGGCACGGTCGTCCCGGTCGTCCGTGTTGTTGGGGGCGGCGTACGCGACCGTGCCGGCCACGTCGTGCGGGTAGAAGCGGCGGTGATAGACGGCGGCCATGCCGCCCTTGCTTCCCCCGGTGGAGATCCATGGGCCGCCGTAGACCGCCTTGAGGGCCGTGATGAGCCGATGGTGGTCACTTGCCGCCTGCCAGATGGTCAGCGTGGACCAGTCCGCGCCTTCGGGCCGGGACTCCCCGAAGAAGCGGTGCTCGGTGGTGATCTGGTTGGCGTCCAGCAGGGTGGTCGGCTCGGACGGGCGCTGCGGCGACCCTCCGAGGTCGTAGCCGTTGGAGTAGAGCACCACGGGACGCCGTGTCGACTTGTGCACCAGCGTCACTCGCTGGTCGAAGAAGCCCTTGCCGGGATGATGGTGGTCGGTCGGCTGGCGGTAGGCGAGGTCGAGGATGGTCTGCCCCGGATCGGCCGGCCGTTCGCCGACCACGCGCATTCCGGGGATGGCCGCAATCCTGGCGCGCAGGTCGCCGTCCGGCGGCTGAGCCGCAGCCGGGGTGGCCAGTCCCGTGACCGTCAGCAATGCCATCAGCAGGGCCGACAGGGGCAGTCGGAGTCTCGTCGTATGTGTCATACGTCCAGACAACCGGCTGCTCAGGGCCCGAGTATCCCCCACGCGGGGATGGCTTCTCCCCTGACGGGGGAGAACGGGTCCGTACGTCGCCGCCGCCTCCACGGGAAACGGTCCCCGATCTGGCTAACTGCCGACGGCGCGCCGTTCGGGTACCGGGCGGGACCGTGCGTGGCTGCCAGGGTTGGCGGGCGACGCAGTACCCGTCTCGCACGCACCCCTGGAGTCCTCATGGTCTCGGTCGACAGCACGCCGGAACGGGCGGTACGCGATCCGGGTACCGAGCGCCGTGTGTCAACGGGGAACACTGTGCTGAGGCTGCTGTCGACCACCGATCACAAGGTGATCGGCAACATGTACCTGGTCACCGCGTTCGCGTTCTTCCTGTTCGCCGGAGTGCTGGCCCTGGTCATGCGGGCCGAGCTCGCCCGGCCCGGTCTGCAGATCGTCTCGCCCGAGCAGTACAACCAGCTGTTCACCGTCCACGGCACGATCATGATGCTGCTCTTCGCGACACCGACCTTCACCGGCTTCGCCAACGCGGTGATGCCGTTGCAGATCGGCGCACCGGACGTGGCCTTCCCCCGGCTCAACGCCCTCACCTACTGGGTGTACCTGTTCGGCGGGCTGATCGTGGTCAGCGGGTTCCTGACGGCGAACGGCTCGGCCTCGTTCGGCTGGTTCGCCTACGCCCCGCTCAACAGCGCCGTCTACTCCCCCGGAGTGGGCGCGGACCTGTGGGTGATGGGTCTGGCCGTCTCGGGGCTGAGCACCATCCTGGGTTCGGTCAACTTCATCACCACCATCCTCTGCCTTCGCGCGCCCGGCATGACGCTCTTCAGGATGCCGATCTTCACCTGGAACGTGCTGTTCACCTCGATCCTGGCGCTGCTGGCCTTCCCCGTCCTCACCGCGGCGCTGCTCGCGCTGGAGGCCGACCGGAAGTTCGGGGCCCATGTCTTCGACGCGGCCAACGGCGGGGCGCTGCTGTGGCAGCACCTGTTCTGGTTCTTCGGCCATCCCGAGGTGTACATCGTGGCGCTTCCGTTCTTCGGGATCGTCAGCGAGATCGTGCCGGTGTTCAGCCGGAAACCCATCTTCGGATACGCCGCCCTGGTCGGCGCGACGATCGCCATCACCGGGCTGTCCGCCACCGTCTGGGCCCACCACATGTTCGCCACCGGCGCGGTCCTGCTGCCCTTCTTCTCCCTGCTGTCCTTCCTCATCGCCGTCCCGACCGGAGTGAAGTTCTTCAACTGGATCGGCACGATGTGGAACGGCTCGCTGTCCTTCGAGACACCGATGCTGTGGTGTATCGGGTTCCTCGTCACCTTCCTCCTCGGCGGTCTCACGGGCGTGATGATCGCCTCTCCTCCGCTGGACTTCCACCTGACCGACAGCTACTTCATCGTGGCGCACCTGCACTACGTGCTCTTCGGCACGATCGTCTTCGCCACGTTCGCCGGTTTCTACTTCTGGTGGCCCAAGCTCACCGGGAAGCTGCTCGACGAACGCCTGGGGAAGATCCACTTCTGGCTGCTGTTCGTGGGCTTCCAGCTCACCTTCCTGGTACAGCACTGGCTCGGTGAGCAGGGCATGCCGCGCCGGTACGCCGACTACCTGGCGGCGGACGGATTCACCCTCCTCAACTCGCTGTCCACGATCGGCTCCTTCCTCCTGGGCCTGTCCACACTGCCCTTCCTGTACAACGTGGCCCGGACGGCCCGGCACGGACGGCGGGTGGACGTCGACGATCCGTGGGGCTGGGGCCGTTCGCTCGAGTGGGCCACGAGCTGCCCGCCGCCCCGGCACAACTTCGAGGCCCTGCCGCGCATCCGGTCGGACTCGCCGGCCTTCGACCTGCACCACCCGGAGGTGAAGCCGCTATGAAGGCGGAGGCATGGCTCTTCAGCGGGGTCGCGGTCTTCTTCGCGGTGACCGGCGGCGTCTACGTGTGGTTCTCGGACGATCCGGCCGGGGCCGCCGCCCTCGCCGTGTCGTTCCTGATGTCCGCGCTCATCGCCGCCTTCCTGTGGTGGCAGTTCCGACGCGACGGCTACCGGCCCGAGGACCGTGCGGACGCTGTCGTACGGGAGGCCGCGGACCGGCGGTTCTCCTTTCCCGCGCGGAGCTACGCACCGGCGGTCTCGGCCGTGGGGACGGCGCTGGTGGGCCTGGGCGTCGTACAGGGTCTGTGGCTGGTCCTCATCGGATTCGGCGTCCTCGTCCCGGGCGTCTTCGGGTTCGTGTTCCGGCCGGGTGAGGGTCGCGAGGGATGAGGGCCGCGAGGGGTGAGCTCCCGCACGGTCAGTCCCCGGCGGTGGTCTCCCGCGCGTCGGGGCCCGCGAGGATCGTGTCGACCGTGCGCCGGTCCTCGGCCGACAGGGGCGGCGTCAGCACGTCCTTGTAGTACCAACGGCTCATGGCCGTGCGCAGCCGCTGCGCGAGCCCGCGGATCCGGCCGCCCCGGACCGGGGCTGCCGGGCGGACGGGGCCGAAGACGGGGTACACCAGCAGCGGATACCGCCGTGCGGCGCTCAGGGGCCGGTGCGACGGGTGGTATCCGCCCTCGACGGCCTGGCGCACCTCGTCGGTCTCCTCTCCGTGCGTCAGGGCGTCGATGTCCTCGCGCTGCAGGGCCAGGCAGATCCGCCGGGTGAGCCAGAAGGCCACCGGCGGTACGAGGAACAGCGCGCCGCGCAGGGCCCACGTCAGCCCCGGCAGGGGGAGGTCGAAGACGAAGGCGATCAGGTCCTGCGCACCGGCGAGCAGCAGCACCGTGTAGGCGGAGAGCACCGACACCGCCAGGGCGGTCCGGGCCGGCCGGTGGCGGGGGCGGTCGCACAGGTGCTGTTCGCCCTGGCCGGGGCTGATCCAGCGCTCGAAGTAGGGATACGCGTACAGGCCCGTGAACAGGACGCCGGGGAGCACGATGCCGGCCACGAGCGGGTTCCACATCAGGGTGTGGCCCCACAGCCTGGTCTCGACTCCGGGCATCAGCCTCAGCGCGCCCTCCAGGAAGCCCACGTACCAGTCGGGCTGGGCGCCGGTGGAGACCTGGTCCGGCAGGTACGGCCCGTAGGCCCAGACCGGATTGATCTGTGCCACCGCCGAGAGCGCCGCGAGAACGCCCGCGACCAGGAAGAAGAAGCCCGCCGACTTCGCCGCGTACTGGGGGAAGAAGGCCTTGCCGACGGCATTGCGGCCGGTCTTTCCGGGCCCGGGCCACTGGGTGTGCTTCAGGTGCACGACCAGGAGGAGGTGGAGCGTCACCAGTGCGAGGAGGAGCCCCGGGACCAGGAGGATGTGCACGGGGTAGAGCCTGGACACGATGTCCTCGCCCGGGTATTCGCCGCCGAAGACGAGGAAGCTCATGTACGTGCCGACGACGGGCAGGGACAGCATGATGCCCTGGGCCGTGCGCAGGCCGGTTCCGGAGAGCAGGTCGTCGGGGAGCGAATAGCCGGCGAAGCCCTCGACGAGGGCGAGCACGAACATCGTGACCCCGACCATCCAGTTGAGTTCCCGCGGTCTGCGGAAGGCTCCGGTGAAGAAGACGCGCAGCAGGTGTACGGCGATGGCGGCGACGAACACGAGCGCCGCCCAGTGGTGCATCTGGCGGATCAACAGGCCGCCGCGCACGTCGAAACTGATGCGCAGGGTGGACGCGTAGGCCTCCGAGACCTGCAGGCCGCGCAGCGGGCCGTAGGAGCCGGTGTAGACGACCTCGTCCATCGACGGCTGGAAGAAGAACGCCAGGTACGTGCCGGTCAGCAGCAGTACGACGAGGCTGTAGAGCGCGATCTCTCCGAGGAGGAAGGACCAGTGGTCCGGAAAGGCCTTCCTCAGCGTCCCCTTGACCACTTCGGCCAGGGGCAGCCGGGCGTCGAGCGCGACGGCGGCCCGCGTGGCCGAGCGCCCGGCCCGGCCGGCCCAGCGCGCCCTCCTCTTTTCCGCCAGCACCGATCCACGCCTTCCCGCCGGAGGTCGCCGAAGTACCGGCTCGTGCCGTCGAGCATGGCGCTCCGGCGGCCCGCCGGCAGGAAGGCACGCAGCCCGGAGGCGGAATGCGCCTCCCATGGCGGACCCGCTGCCGCGGGCAGGAGAGCCGCCGCTCCGGCGTGGGCCTGTTGCCGTCGGGTGTGACCCCCGCCGTGGCAGACTCGAGTCCGTTCAGTCCGGATCTGCCCCCATATCGGGCCTGGATCCCGACCCCCGTCCCCGCGGGAGGCCCCGTGTTCCGCTGGCTCGCTCTCGTACGAGGCGCAGTCGCCGCCCTCGTCGCCGCCGGCCTGATCCTCAGCCTCACCGCCGGCACCACGCGGGCGGCCGCCGGGGCTCCCGGGCCCCGGGCCACCGCGGTCGCCGCGGCGCCGGGCAGTGCGACGGTCCTGTCCGGCTACGCGATCCAGTCGACGGCGAAGGTCGCGGACCCGTCGGTCACCGTGTCCAGCCCCGGCTATCCGGCGGCGGGCTGGTACCCGGCCGGGCCGCGCTCCACCGTCCTCGCGGCGCTGCTCGCCGCCGGTGTGTACCCGGATCCCTTCTACTCCACCCAGCAGAAGCAGATCCCGGCCGCGGACTTCACCGTGCCCTGGTGGTACCGGTCCGACTTCACCGTCGCCGACCCGAGCGCCCGTACGTACCTGGACTTCAGCGGGGTGATCTCCGCCGCCGACGTCTTCGTCAACGGCCGCCAGATCGCCACCGCGAGCACCGTCGCCGGTACGTACACCCGGCACGAGCTCGACGTCACCGACCTGATCAGGGCGGGCGCCAACACGGTCGCCTTCCGGATCCAGCCCAACAACCCGCGCAAGCGGCTCACCATGGGCTGGCTCGACTGGCTGCAGCCGCCGCCCGACGAGAACATGGGCATCGTCCGAGATGTCACGGTGCGCCGCGGCGGGCCGGTCGCCCTGCGCGACGCGCACGTGGTGAGCGCCCTGGCCATGCCGTCGATGTCCTCGGCCGACCTGACCGTCAAGGCCCGGGTGCGCAACGACACATCGGACACCGTCACCACGACGGTGTCCGGCACCGCGGGTCCGGCCGCCGTCAGCCGCACGGTCACACTGGCGCCCCACGAGACCAGTACCGTCGTCTTCTCCCCCGCCGACCATCCCGCGCTGAGGCTGAGTGCGCCCCGTGTGTGGTGGCCCGCCTCGATGGGCGAGCAGCCGATGTACGGTCTCGAGCTGACCGCGACGGTGAACGGCACGACCTCCGACACGGCTCAGGCGTCCTTCGCCCTCCGTGATGTGCAGGCACCCCTGAACGCCGACGGCGCCCGGCAGTACCGGATCAACGGCCGCCCGCTGCTGATCAAGGGCGCCGGCTGGTCCCCCGACGAGTTCCTGCGCTGGGACCGCACCTACGTCGAGGACCGGCTGCGGTACGCCCTTGACCTGGGCCTGAACGCCCTGCGTCTGGAAGGGCACATCGAGCCCGACGAGTTCTTCGACCTCGCCGACCGGTACGGGATCCTCACGCTTCCCGGCTGGGAGTGCTGCGACAAGTGGGAAGGGGAGGTCAACGGCACCGAGGCCGGGGAGAGATGGGACACGCCCGACTATCCCGTCGCCAAGGCCTCGATGGCCGCCGAAGCGGCCCGGCTCCGCCACCACCCCAGCGTGATCTCCTTCCTGATCGGCAGCGACTTCGCACCGAACGAGGAGATCGAGGAGATGTACGTCGACGCGCTGAAGGCCGCCGACTGGACGACCCCGGTGGTCCCCGCGGCCTCCGACGCCTCCGCGCCGATCACCGGAAGCTCCGGCATGAAGATGACGGGTCCCTACGACTGGGTGCCGCCCGGCTACTGGTACGCCAAGCGCGAGGGCGGTGCGACCGGCTTCAACTCCGAGACCAGCGCGGGCCCCGACATCCCCACTCTCGACACGCTGCGCCTCATGATGTCCCCGGCCGAGCTGGAGACCCTCTGGAAGAACCCGTCCGCCGCCCAGTACCACCGCTCCCCTCCCCCACCTTCGCGACGCTCAAGCTGTACAACGCCGCACTGGCCGGCCGGTACGGCCCCCGGCCGGCCTCGAGGACTACGTGCGCAAGGCGCAGCTCGCCCAGTACGAGAACGTGCGCGCGCAGTTCGAGGCGTACGCCCGCAACGCCAAGGACGCCTCCCGGCCGTCGACCGGCGTCATCTACTGGATGTTCAACAGCGGCTGGACCTCGCTGCAGTGGCAGCTGGTGGACCGGTACCTCGACCAGGGCGGCGCCTACTTCGGCGCGAAGAAGGCGAACGAGCCCCTGCACATCCAGTACGGGTACGACAACCGGGCGGTGACCGTGGTCAACAACCGGACCTCGGCGGCCTCGGGGCTGACCGCGCGGGTGACGCTCTTCGGCACCGACGGCACGCAGCGGTACGACCGGACCGTGACCGGTGTCGGCGTCGCGGGCGGCGGCGCGAGCGGAACCGTGCTGACCGTCCCCGCATCGGTGCCCGGCCTGACCGGCACCCATCTGGCCCGGCTGCTCCTCACCGATGCCGACGGGCGGGAGGTGAGCCGCAACGTCTACTGGCTCTCCACCGCGGCGGACGTGCTCGACTACACGAACAGCAGCTGGTACCACACGCCCACCACTGCCTACGCCGACCTCACCGGGCTGAACTCGATGCGGCAGGCGACCGTCACCGCGACGGCCGCGACGACGGCGGACGGTTCGGGGACGTCCACGACGACGGTGACCGTGCGCAACACGGGCACCGGAAACACCCCCGCCCTGCTCACCGATGTCCACCTCGTGTCGGCGCAGGGCGCGCCCGTGCTGCCCGTGCGGTGGAGCGACAATCAGATCAGCCTCTGGCCGGGCGAGTCGGCCACGCTGACCGCGGCCTACCGGACCGGCGATCTGCACGGCTCCGCGCCGCACCTGCGGATCTCCGGCTGGAACACGCCCACCGTCACGATCCCCGCCGCCTCATAGGGCGGGCCCGCCGCGCGTGAGGTGCGGCGGGCCCGTCCGGGGCGCCGGCGGTCCGGTTCAGGCGATCGGGGACAGGAGGCTGCTGCCCAGCCCCGCAGGGCCGGTCCCTCCCTCCTGTGCCGCGTTCTGACGCGCGGCGGACTGCGTGCTCCCGGCGACGATCAGGGCGATGAGGACGGCCGCGGCTTCGCTCTGCAGGATCCGGGCGGCCTGTTGCAGGCGGCGCGGGTCGGTGGCCGGGATGGACAGGGCCACGCACTCCGCGTTCGGACCCGCCGTGATCGGCACCGCCGCGCAGACCGTGCCCAGGGCGTACTCCTGGCGGTCGAGGAGGGGGGCGCTGGGCCGACGGCTGTCGAGTTGGTGGAAGAGGGCTTCTGGGGTGCTGAGGGTGTAGGCGGTGAAGCGGGTGAGCCGGTGACGGGAGAGGTGGTCCTTTCGCTGGTCGTCGTCGAGCTGGGTGAGCAGGGCCTTGCCGACGGCGGAGGCGTGGGCGGCGGCCCGGAAGTCCACCCATTCCTCGACGAGCGGGGTGGCCGGCCCGTCGGCGTACTGGGTGATGGAGACCTCGCCGTCGGTGTAGCGGGCGACGTAGACGGCGGCTCCCACCGCGTCCCTCACCCAGGCGAGGGTCTCCTGCAGGTGTGCGCGACCGTCCTCGCCATCGGTGAGCCGCAGGGCGCTGCCGGCGATGTACGCGTCGGGGCCGATCGGCGTGGCCAGGGCCGCGCGGATCAGTTGCTCCATGGCCCGGGCAAGGGCCAGTTGGGGCAGCCCCGTTTCGCGGGCGATCTGGGTCAGGCTCACTCCGCCCGAGTAGCGGTTGATGACCTCCAGCACCCGCAGGGCGCAGTGGACGGATTCCATCGCGGCCGACGCGGGCCGTCGTTCGGGTGAACTGCGGGCGGCCCGGATCGGGTGGGGCTCCTTGAGCACTTCGAGGGCCCACGTGTGCGCCGCTTCGGTCAGGTGCAGGGGGTTGAGGCGTGCGTGCTGTGCGACGGCGGCGGCGACCTGTGGACCGGGGAGGGGAACATCCCCCAGGTCCGGGTCCTCGGACCAGACGCGTGCCGTGACGGCTCGCCGCAGCCGGGGGGCAGCCGGTACGGGGGGCGTACGAAGCAGCCTCCGGCGGTGAGGGCGGTGAGGTTCTGGGTGGTGATGGGCGGGGAGGTCCAGATGATCGAGGCCCGCAGGGCTTCCTCGAGGCTCTCTGGGATCTCCGGCAGGGACGGCAAGTGCTCGTCCGGCGGCAGTGCCTGGGCCTGGCGCTTCCAGTGGCGGGCCGTCTTGACCTCGGCGCGGGCCAGGTGGTGGAGGTAGAGGCACCGGGCGGCGGTCTGCGAACCCGCGCCGGCCGCGTACTGGAACCAGAACTGCGCGCCCTCCTCGTCGTTCAGGTAGAGGAGGCAGCCGAACAGCAGTGCGGAGTCCGCTCCGTGCGGCCACGAGTCGGCGCCCAGGGCGAGCTCCGCGAAGGGCCGGCTCTCGGCCAGGACCCAGGCGATCTCGTCCAGGGCCCTGGCGGCCCGCACGTGACAGGTGGCGTCCAGGACGAGGTCGTCGGCCGACCGCGGCGCGGGCGGGACGCCCGCCTCCGTGCCGATCGCCGCCCGGGCACGGTCGGCCACGATCCGGCGGGCGATCCGGCGCCGCGCCGCGCCCTCGTCGTAACCGGCGTACTCCTCGACCAGAACCTCCGCTTCCTGCAGTGCCGCGTCCAACCCATCCCACGTCACAGGGTCGCGGTCGCGAGTCACATCGCTCACTGGTCCTTCTCCTCTCCAGGGACCCAGTCCACTCCGAGTTTCCGGGACAGGTTTCGGCGCGCGCCCCGGATGTGCGAACGCACGGTCGCGGAGGAAATGCCCATCATCCGGGCGACCGAGTCGTTGTCGTTGCCCAGCAGGAAGGCCAGCAGCACCACGTCGTACTGCCGCTCGGACAGGTCCGCGATCGCCGCGTACAGGCCGAGTTTCGACTCCAGCAACTCCATCCGCTCCCGGGAGGCGCGGCGCAGCGCGGCGAACCACGCGGTCTCCACCATCGCCACCGACCGGGCCGAGACCGCGAGTCTGCGCTCGACGTGCTCGCGGAGCACCGCCCACGCGAACCCGTGCAGGCTCGCCTCCTTCAGGGCGTGCGGCCACACCTTCAGCAGGAAGGTGAACACGTCGTCGACCACGTACTCCGCGTCCTGCCTGGAGCCCAGCTGCAGATGGGCATAGCGCAGGTAGGCGCGATGCTGCTGGGAGTGGAAGGCGGTGTAGTCCACGGGCAGGACACCAGCCAGCTCGCTGGAGACCGCCTGGTCTCCGGATGGGTCGAACTCGCCCTCACTCATGCACTCTCCCACGGCTGCTCGTCGCCGCCCACGGGGGCGGCGACACCCTGACCACGTCAAAAGCGAAAACACGGACCGCGGTAGCGGCTATCAGCACGAGGGCAACGACCTCGACGTTCACGTCTGCGCGAAACCTTCCCAATGGCGTGCGTAGCGGGTCTGCCTACCCCCCGGTTCCGGCAGCCTCAGAGCACCAAGCGCTCCTCATCACCACCCCATCGGAAAACACGTCCGATCGTGCAAGCCGGTCCCCGGGAATCTTCCGGAAGTAGCGCATCCACTCCCCCGCGCGCCCCGAGGCGCCCGCGCACGCCCCCGGTTTTCTTAGCGGGACGTTAGATCTGGGTGGCGGAGCTTGTCCGGGGGTGACGGCAGCCGCATGCTCTGGACACTTCCCCACCACTGGGGCATCTCCCCCGTCCCCATCAGGGACTTCCGTCTGGAGCCGCCATGTCCTCGTCCACCGTCATGCCCACGTCGCCGTCACCCGGGGACGAGCGCAAGAAGCGCCGTCTCGCCCTGATCGGCGGGTCGCTCGGCAATCTCGTCGAGTGGTACGACTGGTTCGTCTACGCCAGCTTCGCGATCTACTTCGCCGACTCCTTCTTCCCCGGCGACAATCCGACCACCCAACTGATGAACACCGCAGGCATCTTCGCGGTCGGCTTCCTGATGCGGCCCGTCGGCGGGTGGATCCTCGGCCGTGCCGCCGACCGGCACGGGCGCAAGAGCGCGCTCACCCTGACCGTGACCATGATGTCGGTGGCCGCCCTGCTGATCGCCGTCGCCCCGACCTACGGCCAGGCCGGATACTTCGGCGCTCTGGTGCTGCTGCTCGCGCGGCTGCTCCAGGGGATGAGCATCGGCGGCGAGTACGCGGCCAGCGCCACCTACCTCACCGAGGCGTCGGCCCGCAATCGGCGCGGCCTGGGCTCGTCCTTCCAGTACGTGTCGATGACGTGCGGGCAGCTCCTCGGCCTGGGCATCCTGATCACGTTGCAGCACACGCTCACCACGGCCCAGTTGGAGAGCTGGGGCTGGCGGATCCCGTTCCTCGTCGGGGCGTTGTTCGCGGTGGTCGTCTTCTGGCTGCGGCGGCGGCTCCAGGAGACCGACGCGTTCAAGGAGGAGACGGCGGGTGAGGACGCCCACGACGACAGCACGCGCGGCACGCTGAAGGCCCTGTGGCTCTACCGTCGGCAGGCCGGCCTGGTCATGGCGCTCACCCTGGGCGGCACCGTGGCGTACTACACGTACACCACGTACCTCACCAAGTACCTGGTCGGCAGCGCGGGCATGGAGAAGACGACCGCCACACTGGTCAGTTTCACCGCCCTGACCCTGTTCGCCGTGCTGCAGCCCTTCGCCGGGATGCTGTCCGACCGCATCGGCCGCCGTCCCCTGCTGATCACCTTCGCCGTGGGCTGCACCGTGGGTACGTACCCGATCATGACCGCCCTCGGGTCGGCCTCCTCGTACTGGTCCGCGCTGGGGCTCTCGCTGCTGGCCCTGGTGATCATCACCGGCTACACCTCGATCAACGCGGCCGTCAAGGCAGAGCTGTTCCCGACCCGGGTGCGCGCCCTGGGCGTGGCACTGCCGTACGCGATCGCCAACGCGCTGTTCGGCGGTACGGCGGAGTACGTGGCGCTGTGGTTCAAGAGCAGTGGCCACGAGACCATGTTCTTCTGGTACGTCTCCGGGTGCGCGCTGATCTCCCTCGTGACGTACGTGCTCATGCCGGACACCCGCGATGCCGCGCTCAGCCGCGCCGAAGCGCAGGCCGACGCCGACGCGGATGCCGATGCCGACCCGGACCGGCCGGCGGTGGCTCCCGTAAAGTACTGACCCCGGTCACAGGTCGCGAGGGAACTGTCTATGCACGCGCTTCTCGTCGAGGACGACGACCGCATGGCCCAGGCCCTCGGCACCGCCCTCGCCCAGCGCGGGCACACGGTCCGCAGGGTGGGCCGCGCGATGGACGCCCTGCGGCACGTCCGCGAGGCCGATTTCGTCCTGCTCGATCTGGGCCTGCCCGATCTGGACGGGCTCGAGCTGCTGCGGCGGCTGCGTACCGTCTGCGACGCGCCGCTGATCGTGGTGACCGCGCGCTGCGAGGAGCGCGACATCGTGCAGGGGCTGCGGGCGGGCGCCGACGACTATGTCGTCAAGCCGTTCCGGATGGCCGAGTTGATGGCCCGCATCGACACCGTACGCCGCCGGACGGGCCCGCCGTCCGGCCGCTCGGAGGCCGCAGGCGGACCGGTGCGCGCCGGTGACGTCGAGGTCGACCCGGCGGGCCGTACGGTGACGGTGGCGGGCGCCGAAGTGCGGCTGACCCGACGCGAGTTCGACGTGCTGGCCTTCCTGGCCGCCCGCCCGGACGAGGTGCATTCCCGGGAGGAGATCCTGGACCGGATCTGGGGTGACGCCTTCCTCGCCGCGTCCCGCTCCCTGGACGTCCACGTGGCGGGCATCCGCGCCAAGACCGGCCGCTCCGGCCTGGTGCGCACCGTCCGGGGGTTCGGCTACCAGCTCGGCTCCCCGGCCGCGTCGCGGGAAGAGCAGAACGAACAGAACGAGCGGGACCGGCGGTGAGACGCAGGCTCCTCGCCGTGCTGATGGTGCTCATGGGGGCGGCGGCGCTGCTGCTCTGTGTCCCGCTGGCCGACGCCTACGCCCGGGGCCGGACCGAGCACCTGCTCCTGCAACGGCGCTCGGAAGCGGTGCGGTTCGCCGATCTCGCCGACCGGATGCGCACGGGCCCCGACCGGGTGGAGCTGTCCGCCGAGATCGGCCGGTACGCCCAGCTGTACGGAGCCGGCGTGGTCGTGGTCGACACGGCGGGAGTCACGGTGGCGCGGGCCGGAGCGGGGCCCTCCTGGGAGGCCGCCCACGATGCGGCGGACGCCCGGCGCCGCGCCCTCACCGGCCGCTCCACTGACCGGCTGCCCACCGTTCGCCCCTGGGGCCCGAAGACCGTGGTGCTCGCCGAGCCGGTGGGCCGGGACGAGCGGGTGAGCGGGGCGGTCCTGATGGCCGTACCCACCGACGCGGCCCGCCTGGACGTGACCGTCCGCTGGTCGCTCATCGCCTCCGGGGCGGTCGCCGCCTTCGCGGCGGCGGCCCTGGTGGCGGCCGGCATCGCGCGCTGGCTGATGCGCCCGGTCCGCGATCTGGACCGGGCGGTCGAGGGTCTGACCGCCGGCAGCCTCCAGGCACGCGCCGTCTCCGACACCGGACCGCCGGAACTGCGCCACCTGCGGCAGCACTTCAACATCATGGCGGAGGCCATGGCCGACTCCATCGGCCGCCAGCGCGACTTCGTCGCCGACGCCTCCCACCAGCTGCGCAATCCCCTGGCCACCCTGGTGCTGCAACTGGAGAACATCGAACCGCACATCGTCCCCGGGCCCGGGCAGGCCGAGCACACCCGCGCCCTGGACGAGGCGGAGCGCCTGGAGGAACTGCTCGACGGACTGCTGGCCATGGCGCGGGTGGAGTCCGGCAGCGCGGACCTGGCCGACCAGGACGTGCCGCGGGCCGTACGGGAACGGGTGCGGGCCTGGACTCCGGTATTCCGAGATGCCGGGCTGGAGTTGACGGTCACCGCCCTGCCGGAGGACCTGCGGGCGCGCACCCTGCCCGACGCGGCGGGCCGGATCCTGGACGCGCTGCTCGACAACGCCGTCAAGTTCGTCCCACGCGGCGGCCGCATCGAGGTGAGCGTCACGCACGCCACGGACGGGGCGGCCGTCGTACGGGTATCCGACGACGGCCCGGGCGTACCGGAGGACCAACTTGCCTTGCTGCTACGGCGTTTCGCGCGTTCCCCCGAGCACCAGAACGTACGCGGCAGCGGACTGGGACTGGCCATCGCCGACGAGATCGCCCGCATCAGCGGCGGCCGGCTCGGCGTCAGCGGCAACGCGCCCCACGGACTGGTCGTCGAGTTCCGGCTCCCCTCCTCCCTCGGGACGGCTCAGCCGTACACCGACCGGTAGTACGCGACGGCGCCCGGGTGGAGCGGCACCGCCCCGGTCGAGATCGCGAACCGGGGCTCCAGGCGCGCGCCCGCCGTGACCTCCCGCAGCAGGTCGCTCCACCGTTCGAACACCACCTGGAGCAGTTCGCGCGCGGCGCTCTCCCGGACGTCTTCACGGGCCAGGAGGTAGTTGCCGACCCCGATGGTGCCCACCGGCTCCGTGAGCCCGTACACCCCGGCGGGCAGCGTGACCGCCGTGTAGACGGGGCCGTGGCCCTGTCGCAGCGCGCCCACGTAGCCGTCCAGCGGGAGGAACCGCAACGGCAGTTCGCGCGCCAGCCCGGACAGGGCGGGCGTGGGCACGCCTCCGGACCAGAACAACGCGTCGACCGCGCCCTCCCGCAGCGCCGCCGCCGACGCGGCGAGCCCCAGTTGCCGCTCGGCGGCCGGCGAGGAGCCAGCGCTCAGCCCGGCCGCCCGCAGCACCCGCCCGGCGACCACCTGCACCCCTGACCCCGTCGCACCTGTCGCGACCGGACGCCCGGCGAGATCCTGCACCGATCGCACCGGCCCGTCCGCCGGGACGAGCAGGTGCGTGTAGTTCACGTAGACCCGGGCCAGCGCCGTCACCGAGGCCGGGAGGGAGAACGACTCGCGCCCCAGCACGGCGTCCTCGGCAGCGTCCGCCATGGCCAGCGCCAGCTCGACGGAGCCGTCGTCCAGCTTCCGCAGGTTGTTCACGCTCGCCGAGGTGCTCACCGGTACGATCTCCAGCCGGCGGCCGCTCGCGGCGACGGCCTGCGCCAGCGCCTCGCCGAACGCGTTGTACGGACCGCCCTCCGGCCCCGTCGCAAGGCGAAGCCGCCGCACCGGACCGGAGTCCCCCGAGCATCCGGCCAGCGCCGCCGCGACCGCGCCGAGCCCGGCACCCATCACCCGTCGGCGGCTCACCTCTGCGCTGGTCACGCCCGAAGCGTAGCCAGGGATCAGACGGCCAGGGGCTCCAGGTCGCGGTGGATCCGCCGCTCGTCGCGGGCGTAGCGGGCCAGGCCGTGGTCCGCGCCGAGCAGTCGGCTCAGCTCGGCCACCATCTCCGCCCGCAGTCGGGCCGCCTCCTCCTTGCGGCCCATGGAGTCCAGGCTGATCGCCATGTTGGAGCTGCTCGCCAGGGTCTCGGGATGGTGCGCCCCGAGCACCTCGCGCAGCCGCGTCACGGCCGGCCGCTCCAGCTCCAGGGCGCCTTCCGGATCGCCCTGGTCGGCCCGTGCGTTGGCCAGGTTCAGCGTCGCGAAGACCGTGTGCGGATGGTGGTCGCCGAGCACGTCCCGCATCAGCCGGATCGTCTGCCGCAGCATCGCCTCCGCCGTCCCGGCCGCACCCGCGCCCCAGTGGTAGACCGCCAGGTTGTTGACGGCCGCCAGGGTGTACGGGTGCCGCTCGCCCGGCACTTTCATGTACTCGTCCACCACCTCCTGCGCCAGGACCAGCGCCCCGCCCGGGTCTCCGGTCGCGAACAGGTCCGAGGCCAGGTTCAGTTCGCAGGAGAGCAGGTCCGGGTTGTCGAAGGTGTACTTGGCCCGGTAGCGGGCCCGGGTGGCCGTGGTCAGCCGGAGCGCGTCCTCCAGCCGGTCCGCCCGGCGCAGCGACACCGCCAGGTTCTTCGCGGCCGACAGGGTGCCGGGGAAGGCCCGCCCCAGCGTCCGCTTGTAGGTCTCGTAGGTCCGGCTGAGCAGCTGCACCGAGTCCTCATACCGGCCCACCTCGCGCAGGTCGCGGGCCAGGTTCTGCGCGGAGGACAGGGTGTACGGGTGCTCCGGCCCGAGCACCTCCGTGCGCAGGTCGTGCACCTCCTGGTCGATCTCGCGGGCTCTGGTGTACTGGCCGACCAGCCGCAGGTTCAGCGCCAGGTTGTGCGCGGCGGCCAGCGTGCGCGGGTGCGCCTCGTGGAAGATCTGGCCGAACCCCTCGTGCGCGTCGGTCGCCAGCTCCATCGCCTCCGCGTACTGGCCGAGCGTGCCCAGGGTGTTGGCGAGACCGCTCATGGTCGCGTATGTGTGCGGGTGCGAGGGGCCCAGCACCGCGCGCTGGCGTTCCAGGGTGCCCTCGTCCAGCTCCTTCGCCTCCACGAACCGTCCCTGCGAGCGCAGGATGTTCGACAGGTGGAAGCGCAGGTACAGGTACTGCGGGTCGTCGTTGCCCAGCAGCTCCTTCCAGGCGTCCCGCAGCTCCACACCCAGCGCGTACGCGGCCTTGAAGTCGCCGCGCTTCCACAGGTAGCGGACGCGGTCGATCAGCAGCCGGCGAGTCTCCGGCTCCTTGCAGTACCGGGCCTCGGAGGGGGACAGGTGCGGCCAGATGGTGTTGAACCTGGGCCAGGTCTCCGGGTTGTCGATCGGCTCGTCGTCGTCCGGCCGGGCGCCCGCCAGGATCCGGTGGACCGTGTGCCGGGCATCCCGCTGCTCCTCCTCGCTCAGCTGCGCCCGGATCATGGCCTGGACCAGGCGGTGCACCTGGATGCTGTTGCTCACCTGGTCGGCCTTGGCCAGCGCGAACCGGCCGATCTCCCGGATCAGCCGGCCGAGCACCACCTTCTCCTGGAGCGAGGAGTCGTACGGCTTCAGCGCGTCGATCATCTCCTTGCCGTAGAGGAGGTTCGCCGAGATCGGCTCGGGTCCGAAGAAGGCGCACAGCTCCAGCAGTCGTGCGGCGGCGGGCGAGCGGAACCGGAGCCGATCCATGGACACGTTCCAGGTGGCGGGCAGCGGTTTCGGGTATCCGGCCTGCCGGGCCAGCTGCTCCAGGTACGCGGACACCGGTGTCGCGGTCTCCGCGATCCAGGCGCCCGCCTGCTCCACCGCGAACGGCAGATCGCCCAGCGCCGCGGCCACCTGATCGGCGTCCTCCGCGCTGAGCCCGGGGGCCCGGCGCTGGAGGTGCTGGATGGACTCCTCCCGCAGGAACAAGTCCATCGGCAGCGAGTCACCGTACTGGGACCAGGTCTGGTTGCGGGAGGTCACGAGTACGTGCCCCGGTCCGCCCGGCGGGAAGAACCGCTTGAGGGCCTCCGGATCGTCGGCGTTGTCGAAGACCAGCAGCCACCGCGAGGACGGAACCCCCGCCGCAGCAGGTCGATCGCCTCCTGCGAGGCGGCCGACATGTCCTCCCCGGTCTGCGCGCCCAGCCGTTCGGCAAGCTCCGCGAGCGCGGCGACGATCTCGTCGGTCTCCTCCGAGGGGATCCACCACACCAGGTCGTAATCGGCCATGAACCGGTGGGCGTACTCCAGCACCACCTGGGTCTTGCCCACACCGCCGAGTCCGTAGAGGGTCTGCGGCTGCGGCAGCACCACGGCCATGCCGCCGCCGAGCTGGTCGCGCATCCGCTCCAGCACGGTGTGGCGCCCGGTGAAACCGGGGTTGCGGGGTGGTGCGTTCCAGACCTTCGGGATGGCTCCGGGGAAGCGGGGAGCGGGCTGGGAGGAGCCCGCGACGCGGTCCGGGAGCGCCATCGGCCGATCCACCGCGCGCAGCAGGGCGGCGGTGGCGTGCACCTCGTCGAGGCGGAACAGGTCCACCGGGTCGTGGTCGATGTACGGCGTGGACAGGCGTAGGTCGCCCACCCGCAGTGGAATCAGCCGGCGTCGGCCCCCGGTCGGGTCCACGGCGGCCGCACGCTCCCACACGTCCACGGCGCGGGCAGAGTTGAGGTAGGCGCCGGAGAGCAGCACCACCGTCCGGGTGGCGGTGTCGCCGCTCATGTCCGCCCCGGCGGGCGGGTCCCCGGCGGAGGCGTCCATGCGTATGACCCGGCAGCCGGCCCGGGTGAGCACCGACTCGGCCCAGTCAGCCCACATCCGGTTCTCGGGGACGTAGGAGAGGAACAGGTCGGTGGGCAAGCCCGGGGGGCGACGGGTGAAGGCGTCCCGGATCCGCAGGCGCGTCTGCTCCTCCATGGCGGGCATGGACGTGACCTCGCCCTCGGTGATCACGGCCGTGAGCCGTTCGAAGGCTGAAAGCAGGGAGTCGCTGAGCCCGGCCTCGTCGCCGAAGGTGGCCAGGATCTCCTCGTAGGCGTAGGAGGAGCGGTACGGGATCTCCACCGCGCGCCAGTAGGAGGTGAGTTCGTCCCCGACGAGCCCGTGGGGGAAGCGGTCGAACGTGGTCCGGGCCAGTGCGCGGCCCGCATCGGCCTTGTCCGGATCGCTCTCGTCGACGCGCATCGGGACGGGGTAGATCGTGATGCCCCGGTCGTTGAAGCGCTCGTCGATCTGCCTGGCGACGGCAGCGGCGCCGTCGATGGACTGGTCGGACAGGGTGAAACAGTCCACCAGGAGGTCCGGGAGGTGGACGGTGCAGATGTCCGCGGTGTCGGACAGGCCGGTGCGGCTGTCGATCAGGACGTAGTCGTAGTTCCTCTTCATGTCGGCGCGTAAGGCGTCGAAGAAGAGACCGCCGCCGAGCCGGTCGTAGAAGTTGTCCCAGTCGAAGGTGGAGACCGTTGCGGAGTACTCGCGGTTCTGCCGGCCGGCCGAGACGAAGTCGAGGGCGCCGCCGTCCGGGAATTCCCAGCCCAGGGCCTCGGGGGTGAGCGATACGGCGTGCGGCTGTATCCGCGCGTAGTCCTCGTGCCATGCGTCGGCGCGCTGCACCGGGCTGGTCGCGGCCCACGCGTACTCGCTGATCAGTTCGATGACGCCGGTGGTGGCCCCCAGCGTGGAGGGATCCAGGAAGGGGTGGAAGAAGCGGTGCAGGCCGGGAGCCTCCAGGTCCCAGTCCACCGCGAGGACCCGTTTGCCGTTGGCTGCGAGGATCCAGGCGGTGTTGGCCAGCGCCATGGTGCGGCCGGTGCCGCCCTTGTACGAGTAGAAGGTGACGATGCGTCCGTCACGGCTGTCACTGTCACGACTCACTGTCATCCGCGTCCCCCCGGCCGGTGTACACATCCTCCATTGAACGGGTCCGAGCCCTGCTTGTGCCAGAGCCCGGGCCGTCCGGGGCTATCCGCCCCCCGTCTCCACGCCGTCCTCGTCCCTCGGCGGCCATCCGGACGTCGCCTTCCCCGGCGCCAGCCGCTCCACCACCTCGGCCAGGTCCTGGCAGGCCTGCTCGATCCTCGCGCGGATGATGTTCTGCTCGGTGACGATCGCCGACAGCAGCAGCGAGGTCAACGCCGCGGAGCCGTTGAGCGCCTGGAGGTTGACCATGGCTTCGACCAGTGTGTGGTGGTCGAAGGGGCCTTCCTGGGCGATCGCCGCCGAGTTCGCCATGGCGGACACGAGCAGCATGCACGGCGCGCTGCCCTCCAGCTGGAAGCGCAGGGCCGCCCAGATGAGGAGCGGGAAGACGAGGAACAGGAGCGCCATGTCGCTCCTGGTCGCCAGCAGGGTGACGGCGAAGGCCGTGACCAGCAGGGCCGCCGCCTCCGCCCACCGGTAGGCGCCAGAGGGAAGGCGGGCCATGCGCAGGACCAGGAGCAGCGGCGCGATCACGAGCACGCCCATCGCGTCGCCCGCCCACCACGTCCACCACACGATCCAGAATCCGCTGTCGGGCAGGCTGTCGGTGACCACGAGCAGCCAGGCACCGATGGTGGCACTGATCAGCATCGGAACCAGGCCGCCCAGGAAGACCAGCGCCACACCGTCCCGGAGCCGGTCCAGTGTCACGCGGAAGCCGACCCGTCGCAGCATCAGGTAGGCACACACGGGAGCGAGGGTGTTGCCCGCGACGATCCCGAAGCCGACGGGGTCGATCGAGCCGCTGATCGACTGGATGACGAGACAGGCACCGAGTGCGATACCCGGCCAGACGCGGAGCCCCATCCAGAGCAGGCAGACGAGGGCGATGCCCGTGGGCGGCCACAGGGGTGTGACGACCGCGCCCTGGATCACCACCTGCTGGAGCAGGCCGATGCGTCCGCCGGCGAAGTAGGCGGCGGCGACGATCAGGTTCAGGAGCACCGTCATGCACAGACGCCGGAAGCCCTCGGTGCGCATCACTTCATCAGACAACAGCCCGCGCCCGCCGACGGAGCATGACACGCGCTACGGTGCCCTGCGCATCATCCGGTTCCGCCCCGGACGGCCTCATGGCGCAGCACGAGCACGGCGGCGTCGTCCTCGTGACCGGTGGAGTCGGCGACCCTCATCACCTCGGCGGCCAGCTCACCGGGGTCCGCGCCCGCCTTCGCCCGGACCACCTCGGCGACGCGCGCCAGACCCCGGTCGATGGGGAAGGACGGTCCTTCGACGACGCCGTCGGTGACCAGGACGAACGAGCCCCCGGTGGCCAGCCGGCGGCGGGTCACGGGGTACTGCGAGCCCGGCAGCATGCCCAGGGGCAGACCGCCTTCGTCCTCCACGATGCCGTGCTCGCCGTCGGTCGTGGCCCAGACCCCGGGAACGTGGCCGGCGCGAGCGGTCTGGATCTCCCACGTGATGGGGTCGAAGCGGAGAAAGGTGCAGGTCGCGAAGAGATCACAGTCCACCGAGAGCAGCAGATCGTTGGCCCGGCTGAGCACCTCGCCCGGGTCGGCGGCGGACGCGGCGACGGCGCGCACGGCGATGCGGACCTGCCCCATGAACGCGGCCGCCTCGACGTCGTGGCCCTCCACGTCCCCGATGGAGAAGCCCAGAGCGCCCTCGGGGAGCAGGAAGCCGTCGTACCAGTCCCCGCCTATGCTCAGGCCGTGACGGGCGGGTGCGTACCGGGCCGCAGTGCGCAGGCCCGGCACGCCGGGAAGGGACGCCGGCAGGATTTCCCGCTGCAGTGCCTCGGCCAGCTCGACCCGGGCCTGCTGGAGCTCCGCCCCTTCCCGGGCCTGGGCCGTGAGCCGCCCGAGCCTGGTCAGCAGGTCGTCCGCGGTCGCCGACCGCGTGGACCGATGGTGGCTCATGGACCGCTCCGACATACGTCCGCTTCAGTTCCGACACAGATGGCCAGAATCATCATATTTCGGATATTCGCTGATCACATCACGGGCGCAGGCTCCTCAGGGGTAGCTCACCAGGTTGGCCACGTTGGTGGACGCGTTCGAAGGGCCGCCCCTGTCGTTGATGACGTGCCGGATGGTGCCGGTGCCGCCGAGCGAGACGGTCACCATGCTCTGGAAGCGCACGTTCGGGTTGCCGGGTGCCTCGAAGGCGCGTTCGGCGGTCACGCTGCTGTTGACGTTGAAGAAGCAGTAGCTGCCGAGCCCGAAGGCCTGGTGGCTGGTCACGTGGTCGGCCACCTTGTACGCCGCGTAGCCCTGGGTGGAGCCGTTCATCCAGGCGGCCTGGTTCGGCGGGTCGTACGGCATCTCGTTCTGGTAGAAGTACGTCCGCCCGCCGTTGCCGTTCCACACGGTCTGGTGCTTCTGGTAGTGCTCGACGAACAGTCCGTACATGGTCACGCCGTCGCCGTTGACCACGAGTCCCGTGTCCGCCGTGTTGCTGTTCCAGCCGATGCCGCTGCCGTGGTCACCGCGCCAGATCCACATGTGGTCGCCGATGACGTGGTCGCTGTTGACGACGAGGCTGGTCGTCGCCTTGCCCACGGCGGCTCCGCCGACCCGGAAGAAGACGTCGTGCAGGGAGGTGGGGTTCGCCGAGTGGTTGGCTGCGGCGCCGGCCGGGCCGACCTCCATCAGGGTCCGCGAGGTGGTGGTGCCCGCGTCGAAGAGCACGCCCGCGATCTTCACCCCGTCGACGTCGGCGACCGTCATGGCCGTGACCCCGTTGTCGGGGATGAACGTGGCGAGGCCGAGTCCGAGGACGACGGTGTCGGGCCGGGTCACCCGCAGGGTCCGGTCGAGGTGGTAGACACCGGGCGTGACCAGCAGGTTCTTGCCTTCGGCCAGGGCCGCGTCGATCTGTGCGGCACTCGCTCCGGGCTTGACGACATAGAACTGGTCCATGCCGAGCGAACTGCCCGCGGCGTTCCCGTTCGCCCAGCTGGTGGCCGAGGAATCGGTCCGCAGGGACGGCACGAACACCTTGTAGGCGCCCGTCCCGTCCACGTACAGGAAGGGCTTCTCGCGGACGGTCGGCGTCTGGTTCACCGTGGTGTACGGCGGGTTCGGGAAGCTGGTGGCGGGGACGCCCTGGCTGCCGACGAAGACCATGTTCCAGTTGGACCCGGTCCAGCCGCCGAGCTGCGAGTTGCGGGTCAGCCACTGCTGCTGCGTCCCCGACCGCACCTGGCCGTCGATCTTGCTGTCCGCCATGAATCCGCCGCTGGCCCAGCCGCCGTCGTCCAGGGCCAGGTTGCCGCGCACGTGCATGCGGCGGTACGGCGCGGCCTGGGACACCGCCCAGCGGTCGGTGCCGCCCGTCGGGTTCACCGACAGGTTCTCGGCGCCGCGCCAGAAGTTCTGGGTGGCGTTGTGCGGCGGGAACCAGTCCGCCTCCACGTGCACGGCGCCGTTGATCGTGACCGAGTCCGGTGACTGGCCGAGACCGAGGACCTGGGTGTAGAAGCCGACGTTGACGTCGTTGGCGTACGTACCCGGCTTGAACATCACCGCGTAGCGCTGGGCGCCGAACTGGTTGGTCTCCTGCTGCCGGAAGATCGAGTCGAGCCGGCTCTGGATCGTGGACGAGGGCATGGAGGGGTCGAAGACGACCACGTTCGGGCCGAGGTCGACGTCCCCGGGGGCGGTGTTCACGGGAGCCACCTGGAAGCGTTGGGCCGCCGTGCCGTTGCAGGTGTACTGCACCAGCTGGACGCTGTCGGCGGTCGAGGCGGACGGCACGTCGAGGCACTTGCCGCTGTGGCGGCTGACGAAGTGGTAGGCGCCACCGCCCTCGTCGACGGCCCTCCACTGCTGGTTGGCTCCGCCGCCGTACGTCCACAGGTGCACGGCCGCGTTGTCCGCCGAGGACGTGTCGCTGACGTCCACGACCTGAGCGGCGTCGTTGCGGTTGCCGATCCGGACGAAGCCGTCCGTGGTCGGGGTGAAACTCCACTGCTGCGCCGAGGAGTTGTTGCAGGTGTACTGCTGCACCGCGGTGCCGTTCGCGGTCGCGGCGGACCGCGCGTCCAGGCATTTGCCGCTGCCGGCGTTGACCACCGTGGACCAGCCCGTGGGCAGGGCGGCGGCCGCCTGCGCCGAGGCCTGCGGGGTGGCTGCCTGAGTGGGCTGGACGACGGTGAGCACCGAGACGGCCGCGGCCACGAAGGCCGTGAGCCGGCTCCCGGTGGTGCGGGTCATCGGGTCACCGTCCACTTCTGGTTGGCGGCTCCCGTGCAGGTCCAGATCTGCAGCCGGGTGCCGTTGGCCGAGCTGTTGCCCGCGACGTCGAGGCACTTGTTCGCCTGCGGGTTGACGACATCTCGGGCCGCGGGGACGGCCCACTGCTGTGCGGGGGTCCCGTTGCAGTCGTAGAGCTGGACCGGCGTACCGTCCGCGGTGCCTCCCGAGGCCACGTCCAGGCACTTGCCGAGCGCGCGGATCGTGCCGTCGGATCCGACGGTCCACTGCTGCGCGGCGGTGCCGTTGCAGTCGTAGAGCTGTACGGGTGTGCCGTTCGCGCTGTTGGCGCCGGCCACGTCGACGCACTTGCCGCCGAGGCCGGTGATCGGACCTCCGCCGCCCGGCTGGCCGCCGCCGGAGGTGACCCGGACGTAGTCGACCAGGAGCTGCCCGGGGAAGACCGTGCTGCCGTCGGGGTCTCCCGGCCAGTAGCCGCCGACCGCGAGGTTGAGGATCAGGAAGAAGGGCTTGTCGAAGACCCACTGGCGGCCGCCGAGGTCTGCGGGGGTGCGCCGCTGGTAGACGGCGCCGTCTACTGACCAGGTGATCGCGTTCGGGCTCCAGTCGACGGTGAAGGTGTGGAAGGCGTCGACGAACGCCTGGCCGCCGGGCAGGGTGTACCCGGCGCCGATGCCGCCGGAGCCGGAGTAACCGGGGCCGTGGAGGGTGCCGTGGACCGTGGACGGCTCGAAGCCCACGTTCTCCATGACGTCGATCTCACCAGAGGCGGGCCAGCCGACCTGGCCGATGTCGTTGCCCAGCATCCAGAAGGCCGGCCACATGCCCTGCCCGCGCGGAACCTTCATCCGGGCCTCGACGCGACCGTACGTGGTGGTGAACCTGCCGGCCGTGTTGAGCCGGGCGGAGGTGTACTCGCACCTTCCGTACCAGCACTGGTAGTTGGCCGGGTTCTCCCGGCGGGCGGTGATGACCAGGTTGCCCTGGCCGTCGAGGGCCGCGTTGCGATTGCCCGAAGTGTAGAACTGCCGCTCGTGGTTGTTGACGTTGTCGCCCGTCTCGATCTGCCATTTCGCGCCGTCGACGGCCGAGCCCGCAGGCCCGTTGAACTCGTCGGAGAACGTGACGGCCGCGGCCGACGCGGCGCCTTCGGCGGCAACGGCGGCCGGTGCGGGGGCGTGCAGCGGCGGCACGCCCTGTGCCAGGCCGGTGGACAGCGACGCGAGGGCGAGGAGCGAGACGGCGGACAGCAGCAAACGCCGCGATAGGTGCGGGAAGTTCATGGCTCTCCCTTCCGGGAGTGTGGGGGAAGGCCGGACAGGATCGTCATGACCATGCCATGCCCTTAGTTCACTACGTGATTTAAGAAGTGAACAAATCCCCTGTCAAGAGCTTGGCCTGGACCATATAACTGGCTTGTCCAGCATGTGAGTTACCGCATGCAAGACATGGAACGGACCGTCACGCTCAGGTACCTTCCATCACGTCGTCGCCACACCCGGGGCACAGGGCCCCACGGGACTCGCGGCGACCAAAGGAACCGACGTCTGTTGACGACAGCCACAGAAGTCTTCACGGTCCAGCCTTTCACCCCGCACTGCCAGGTGATCCACACCGAAGGCGACCACGCGGTGATAGGCATCTCACCGGGCAACAGTTATTTCTCCGCGCAGCGCGTCACCGACCTCGCGCACTGGGGTCTGCGCAACTTCCGGCAGGTCGACCTCATCTACACGGACATGCACGTGGCCGAGATGTACGAGGCCCTCGGCTATCCCGCGGACGAGGCGCGGCGCAAGGCGGTCAAGAACCTGCGCGGGGTCCGCGCGAAGGTCAACAACGCCGCCGCCGAGGCCGATCCCACGGGCACCCGCCTACGCGCCCGCCCCATGTCGTCCCTCACCGACATCCCGGCCTACCGCAGGCTCCACACCCACCTGAACACCCTGCTCGGCACCGACCCGGAGTTCCGCGAGACCTGCAACGCCCTGGTCGACGCGTTCCTCTCCTCCAAGGTCCTCGGCGGGAAGACCGCCACGGTCCGGCAGCGCGAGGTCTGTCTCGAGTACGTCTGCGCCGAGGCCCCGCTCTTCCTCGACACCCCGGCCATTCTCGACGTGCCCTCGTCCCTCAACTGCTACCACCAACTCCTGCCGATGGCAGAGCTGTTGTATTCGCGCGGTTCGGGCCTGCGTGCCTCGCGCAACCAGGGACACGCCGTCATCACCCCCGCCGAAGGAGAATCCGATGCCCACTGACACACTTCTCGACTTTCCGTTCTCCGCGCGCGGCGACCAGCTCCCCCACGAGGTCGAGCAGCTCCGGACCGAACCGGTCAAGCGGGTCCGTACGATCGCCGGGGACGAAGCCTGGCTCGTCTCCTCCTACGACCTGTGCAAGCAGGTCCTCGAGGATCCCAGATTCAGCCTCAAGGACACCTCGGCTCCCGGCGTACCACGCCAGTACGCCCTGACGATCCCGCCCGAGGTCGTCAACAACATGGGCAACATCACCGGCGCCGGACTCCGCAAGGCCGTCCTCAAGGCCATCAACCCCAAGACCGACGGCCTGACCGACTGGATGCGCGCGCAGGCCACCACCCTCGTGGACAGCCTGCTCACCGAGGGCGCGCCGGTCGACCTGCGCACCCAGTTCACCAGTCCGTACGCCGAGCAGCTCCACTGCCGCATCCTGGGCATACCCGGGGAAGACGCCCCGCGCCTGGCGGCGAGCCTCGACATCGCCTTCATGAACTCGGCGTGCCCCATCACCGGAGCCAAGCTCAACTGGGACCGGGACATGGCCTACATGGTCGAGCGCCTCGACGACCCCACCGTCACCGGCCTCATGGCCGAGCTGGCGGCCCTGCGCAAGGACCCCGACTACGCCCACCTGACGGACGAGATGCTCGCCACCGTCGGAGTCACCCTCTTCGGCGCCGGCGTCATCTCCACCATGGGCTTCCTCACCATGGCCCTGGTCTCGCTCATCCAGCACCCCGAGGTGTGGCAGCAGATCCGCCAGGACCCCTCCAAGATCCCCGCGGCGGTCGACGAGCTCCTGCGCATCAACCTCTCCATCGGAGACGGCCTGCCGCGCCTCGCCCTCGAGGACGTCACCCTCGGAGACGTCGAGGTGAAGAAGGGCGAACTCCTCCTCGTTCTGGTCGAAGCCGCCAACACCGACCCGGACGTGTACCCCGACCCGCACACCGTGGACATCGACCGGCCCAACGCGGGCACCCACCTCTCCTTCGGCGGCGGCCAGCATTACTGCCCCGCCACCGCCCTCGGCAAGAGGCACACGGAGATCGCCCTCGAGGTACTCGTCGAGAAGATGCCCGGTCTCCAGCTGGCCGTGCCGGTCGAGCAACTCGTCTGGCGCACCCGCTTCATGAAGCGCCTGCCGGAGCGGCTGCCCGTCCTCTGGTAGCAGTCCGACGGCCGCGGCGCGGGCATCCGAGGTCACCCTTCGACCTCGGATGCCCGCCGCCTGTGGCGCGTCACCCCGGCCGTCCCGGCCGCCGCAGCAGGTAGACGGCGGCGGTCGAGACGAGGACGGCCATGCAGGCGATGAACACCAGGCCCGCGCCCTCCAGGCCCATCGGGCCGGCCAGGAGACCCACGCCGATCACCGGGACCGAGATGCCCGCGTACGCGACCACGAACAGGCTCGAGATCACCGCCGCGCGCTGGTGCACGGGAGACGCCTCGGTCACCGCCGACATCGCCCCGCGGAACGCGAGCCCCTGTCCGGCTCCGCCGACGAGCGCGCTCAGGACCACCAGCGACAGCAGGTCCCAGTACAGCGCACCCGCCAGCAGCGCCAGCCCGGCGAGGAGCCCGGCGCAGCCCAGGGGCAGCGAGCGCGTCACCCCGACCCGGCCGACCAGCAGCTGCCCGGCGGTCGAGGCGAAGAAGGCCAGCGCGACGACCAGCCCGCTCACGGCGTGGTTGTGCACGTCCAGGGACTCGGCGAGGAACGCCGGGCTGACCGAGGTGAACACCCCGAACAGGGCGAACCCCACGAACGAGGCGATCGCCGCGGGCACGAACACCGCCCGGACTTCCGCGGGCAGGCCGGGCCGCTGTGGCCGTACGGTGCTCAGGGGCCGCCGCTCCCGTACCGTCTCCGCGAGCCGCAGCAGGACGGCGACCGAGACGGCCACCAGGGCGAGGTGCACGGCGAACGGCAGGTACAGCGGCGCGACGGCGTACTGCGCGAGCACTCCGGCGAGCAGCGGACCGCAGCCCAGCCCGCCCATGTTGGCGGCCGTCGCCACCAGCGTGGCCTTGGCGGCCCGGCCGGACGGGGCCAGCTCCATCACGTACGCGGTGGCGGCGCCGGTGAACAGGCCGGCGGACAGTCCCGAGAACAGCCGCCCCGCGTAGAGCCAGCCCATCCCGGTGGCGCACAGGAAGCAGACGGCGCTCGCCGCCGCGCATCCCAGGCCCGCGAGCAGCACCGGCTGCCGGCCCACGGCGTCCGAGGCGTTGCCCACCAGCAGCAGCACGCCGATGACCCCGAAGGCGTACACGGCGTACACGACGGTCACCATCAGCTCGGAGAACCCGAACTTCTCCTGGTAGAGGCCGTAGAGCGGGGTCGGCAGCGTGGTGCCCGCCATGCACACGGCGAACACCGCCGCGCCGAGCAAGCACTGGCGCCACCCTTGGCGATCACCGTCCATGCCGCCGACGGTAACCCCGCACCCCGTCCCCGCCCGGCGCGGCGTGCCCGGCGCGCCGCCGGGGTACGGGACCGCGGGTCAGGCCGACAGCAAGATCGGGTTGGTCAGCGCCGCCGGCGCACCGGGGAGCGGCGGGGCCGAGGCGGGATGGCGGGCCTCGGCGCGGACGTAGGAGGTACGGGACGGGGTGGTGCGCCATTCGAGGCTCGTGGCCGCGGGGGCGGTGAACGCCACGCCCTGGTCGGTGACCAGCCGCAGGTCGTAGCTGCCGCTGCCGGTCACGGTCAGCCGGATCAGGACCTCCTCGGTGTCCGCCGTGGCCCGGATCCGGTCGCCGATGCCCGCGTGGGCGCCCCGTGCGGTCACCGCGTCGAAGGTCACCGACACGGCCGAGGACTCGGCCGCGTAGCTGTGGCCGGCGCGCAGACCGGCGAGTATCGCCTCGCGGGACAGGTCCTCGGCCAGCACCACCGTCTGCGGGCTGCCGACCCGGTCGGGGTCGCGGTGGTAGTCGCTGCTCGCGAGGACCGGGAGCCACTGCCCGCGACCGGCGGTGAGGGTGGCGTCCCAGGATGCGAGGGCCACTTCGTCATCGGGGGTCCAGGGGCCGTTCCACACCTCCACCGCGTCCGCCTCGCCGAAGCCGAACTTCCAGGCGCAGCCTATGCAGGTGGCGTGCGGGTGGGCGGGGACGACCAGTCCGCCGGCCTTGCGTATGTGGTGTGCGAAACGGTCGAAGCGCTGGTCGCGGGCCCGGTAGCGCCAGTCCGTGAAGGTGCCGGGTGCGGTGCCGACGGCGACGACGTGGCCGGTACGGGTGGTGATCTCCTCCCCGGTAAGGACGAGCAGGCCGGGATCCGCGGCGGCGACCGGGCCCCAGGCCGCGTGCGCCGCGTGGGTGTTGTGCTCGGAGGAGTTGATGAAGTCCAGACCCGCCGCGCGGGCCAGCGCGGCGAGTTCGGCCGGGGTGCGGCGGCCGTCGGAGTGCACCGAGTGCAGGTGGCAGTCGCCCCGGTACCAGGCCCGGCCCCGGCCACGGGCCCGCTGCGGCGGGTAGCCGGGGACGGCGGGCGTGCCCGGGTCGCCGTAGGTGAAGGTGGCGGTGATCTCGTAGGTGAGGCCCTCGGGTGCCATCGTGTACGGCCCGAGCGCCACGTGCCAGCGGCCGGGCTCGAGGGGTCCGGGCAGATAGCCGGGGGTGGCGGCGTCGGCCCGCAGGAAGAACTCGCTGCGGGCGCCGCCCGACCAGCCGCGGAAGCCGTGGCCGCCGAGCCCCGTGCCTCGCTGGTCGAAGATGCCGATGTCGAGTGCGTTGCCCGGGGTGCCGGGTGGCACCGGGGGTTTCGCGTAGGTGTAGGAGACGCGCAGCTCCGCGGTCCCCGGCGGGACGTCGAGGGGGAGGTACACCCAGTCCGGGGCGCCGGGCGCGATCGTGCCGCGCAGGGTAAGCGTGGCCGTGTCCCGGCCGGTGGGGGTGAGCGGCCCGACGGCCGCCGTCACCCCGGATGCCAGTAGTTCTCGTCTACTGAGAGCCATACGGCAACGGTGGCAGCCGCGGGTGAACCCGGAGTGCACGGCGCACGACGCGGAGGGACAGCGCTTCCGCGGCGAGCCCGTCGGGTGCGGGTCAGGAGTCGCCCCGGAGGCGGTCGCGCTGGATCCGGTGGGCGAGGGCCCGGCGCACCGATGCCGATGCGGTGCCGGTGGCGGCGGCGGTGGCGGCCGCCTTGGCGGGGACGTCGAGAGCGCGGCCGATCTGGTCGTACGCGGCCTGGTGGCGTGCGGTCAGCTGCCCCCGGTGCAGGCGCAGGTCCTCTTCGACGAGACGTCGCAGTTCGTCGACGTCCCGGGGCGTGAACCGCTTCCGGCCCCGGGCGAGGGCGTCGATGGTGCGGGTACAGCGCGCGGCGCCGTCCAGCGTCTCGGAGATTTCCTCGGCGAGGCCCCAGAGACGTCCTTCGAGCCACGGGGCGTCGTACTGGTCGAGGGAGAGCTCCAACGGGGGCAGCGGATCGCCCGTCTTGTACTTCGTGACCTGCTTGGACACGGCGGGCTGGCTCATGTCGGTAAGCCGGGCGATCTTGTCCTGGGTCCAGCCGAAGCCGACGAACACCTTGATCATTTCGGTGCGCAGCTTCCGCATCTCCTCGCCCGCGCGGATGACCTCGTTCATCCCGGCGAGCATCCGCTCGGCCTGTTCCTCGGTCAACGTCTCCGGGTTTCGGGGTACACCCTTTTCGCCTGCCACAACTCGGTTATACACCCGAGAGCCGGATCGCCATAACCCAGTTGTACAACCTGGTTATGGATGGCAGGATCCGCGGCATGCACACCTTCTCCGCAGCTGACGGAACCCGCCTCGCCTACCGCACCCACGGAGACGGCGACCCCGTGGTCTGCCTCCCCGGCGGCCCCGCGGACTCCGCCTACCTCGGCGACCTCGGCGGCCTGTCCGCGCACCGCCGGCTGATCGTCCCGGACCTGCGCGGCACCGGCCGGTCCGCGGTTCCCGAGGACACCTCCTCGTACCGCTGCGACCGCCTCGTCGACGACGTCGAGGCGTTGCGCGCACACCTGGGACTCCCCGCGATGGACCTGCTCGCCCACTCCGCCGGGGCGAACCTCGCGGCGCAGTACGCGGCCCGGTTCCCGCACCGCGTGAGCAGACTCGCACTGATCACCCCCGGTACCCGGGCCGTCGGCATCGAGATCACCGGGGAGACGCGGCGCGAGCTCGCCCAACTCCGGGGAAACGAGCCGTGGTTCCCGGCTGCCTTCGCCGCCCTGGAGGCGATCACCGAGGGCACGGGCAGCGACTGGGATGCCATCGCCCCCTTCTTCTGCGGCCGTTGGGACGATCGCGCGCGGCAGCACCAGGCGGCCGGCCGGCCGCGCAACATGGAGGCCGTCACCGTCTTCGCGGCCGAGGGAGCCTTCGACCCGGAGACCACGCGCGCCGCACTCGCCGCCTTCGCGGCCCCCGTCCTGCTGCTCGCCGGGGAGTTCGACCTGAACAGCCCGCCTCGGTCGACGGCCGAGTTCGCCGGGCTCTTCCCCGACGCCTCGTTCGTCGTACAGCCGGGGGCCGGCCACTACCCCTGGGTGGACGACGCCGACCGCTTCGCGGCGACCACGGCCGCGTTCCTGGGGTAGTTCCCCCGCCCGAGGCCGGAGCCAGGCGATCGCGGGAAATCTGCCAGACTCCCCGCATGCCGCCTTTCACGACCGTCGCCGCCTACGCCCCGCCCGGTGTCGGCATGCTCGCCGTCGGTGTCGTCACCGAGGTGTTCGGCCCGCGTGCGGGGCTGCCCCGCTTCGACTTCGCGCTGTGCGCCGACCGGCCCGGGCCCGTTCCCACCGACCTCGGCGTACCGCTCGCGGTCGAGTACGGGCTGGAGCGGATGGCCGTCGCCGATCTCGTGGTCGCCCTGCCCTGGGCCGGCTTCCGGACACCGCTCGCACCGGCCGTGCTGGAGGCCCTGTCCGCCGCTCACGAACGCGGCGCCCTGGTCGCGGCCCACTGCGTCGGTACGTACGCCCTCGCCGCCGCCGGACTGCTCGACGGGCGGCGGGCCACGACGCACTGGCGGTTCGCGGAGCTGCTGGCCCGCCGCCATCCGGAGGTCACGGTCGATCCCCATGCCCTCTACGTCGACGAAGGGCGCGTCGTCACGGGGGCGGGAGCGGCGGCGGGTTTCGATCTCTGCCTGCACCTGGTCAGGCGGGAGCACGGTGCCGCGGCCGCCAACGCCATCGCCCGCGACCTCGTGCTGCCCTCCCACCGCGAGGGCGGGCAGGCCCAGTACCTCGCCGCCCCCGTCCCCGAGGACGCTCAGGACACCCGCCTCGCCGAAGTCCTCGCCTGGGCGCGCGAGCACCTCCACGAGCAGCTTCCCGTCGCGGAACTGGCCCGGCGTGCCGTGATGAGCAAGCGCTCCTTCGCCCGCCGCTTCACCACGGCGACGGGGACCACCCCGCACGCCTGGCTGGTCAGCCTCCGGCTGAGCCGCGCCGAGGAGCTGCTGGAGACCACCGACCTGTCCGTCGAGGAGATCGCCCGCGCGGTGGGGTTCGCGAGCGCGGCCGTGCTCCGCGAGCAGTTCGTACGCCGGCGCGGTGTGCCGCCCCGCTCCTACCGGCGCTCCTTCACCCGCACCCCGTAGCGCCCGTTCATGGAAATCCGGGAACGGAGCACCACGTACGGGCAGGTCACCCGGGCGGTCGCATCGGAGCCGAGCCTCGCGAGCGGGGACGCCCGACGGCGCTAGGGTGAGCCGAACCCGGCCGTAGTGATCGCGAGCAAGGTGGGCAGCTGTGTCGACGTCGAGTCAAGAGATGTTCGGCGCGCCGTGCTGGGTCAGCCTGATGACCGGGGACCTCGACTCGGCGCAGCAGTTCTACGGGGCCGTCCTGGGCTGGCACTTCCGCCGCACCAGGCTCGGTGACGGCTTCTCCATCGCCTTCCGCGACGGCGCCCCCGTGGCCGGGATCGGCGCTCTGGCCCAGCGGCTGGCCCTTCCGGCCGCGTGGACCCCGTACTTCGCCGTCGACGACGCCGATGTCACGGCGGCGCGGATCGTCGAGCGCGGCGCGACCATGGCGGTGGGCCCCTCGCCTTCGGCACCGGACGCGCCGCGCTGGCCTCCGACCCCGACGGAGCGGTCTTCGGGTTCTGGCAGGGCCAGGTCATCCCCGACTGGACGGTCGGCCAGGGCAGCGCGCCCGCCTGGCTGGAACTGCGCACCCGTGACGCCTTCGCCGCGGCCGTGTTCTACGGTGAGGTCCTCGAGTGGGCCGGCGAACGGCCCGGCGGCTGCACGGTCTCCTACGAACACGACCACGTCGTGCTGCGCCACGGGAACGACACCCTGGCGCGCATCGTGGGCGGGGCCCTCGAGGAAGCCCCCGATCCGCAGGTCCGACCGCGCTGGCACGTCCATTTCCGCGTCCCCGACCTCGAGGCGACGGTGGAAATGGCCACCGGTCTCGGCGGTCGCGTCGTCTCGCCCGTGGACACCACGAGCACCAGCCGCTCGGTCGCCCTGGCCGATCCCGACGGCGCGTTGTTCACCGTGGTGGCCCCGCAGAACCGGTGACGGGACTTCGGCCACCGCAGCTCTGGAGGGCTGACATGAGGAAGATCATCGCAGGGCTGTTCATTTCGCTCGACGGCGTCGTCGAGGCACCCGACCAGTGGCATTTCCCCTACTTCAACGACGAGATGGGGGCGGCCGTCGACGCCACCCTCGGCTCGGTCGACACCATGCTGTTCGGCCGCAAGACGTACGACAGCTTCGCGGGGGCCTGGCCCGAGCGGGAGGCCGCGGGCGGGGAGGACGCCGCCTTCGCCAAGATCCTCGGCGACGCCCGCAAGATCGTCGCGTCGAACCGGCCCCTCGACTTCTCCTGGCGGAACTCCGAGCGGCTCGAGGGCGATCTCGTCGAGGCGGTGACCGCGCTCAAGGCCGAACCGGGCCCGGGGCCCATCGGAATGAGCGGCTCGGTCTCCGTCGTGCGTCAGCTGCTGGCGGCGGGACTGCTGGACGAGCTGCACCTGCTGCTGCACCCGATCGCCGTCCGCAAGGGCATGCGGCTGTTCGACGAGGGCGAGGCTCCGGTCCCGCTGACGCTGATCTCCTCGGAGACCTTCCGGACGGGCGTGCTGAACCTCCACTACGCCCCCGCGGAGCGGGTCGGCCAGGGAACGTACGAGGACGCCAAGACCCACCTGCGGCGGCAGCCCGAAGGCTGAGCGGTGTCGGGTTGAGGCTTCGTGGCACCGGCGTAGCGTGGAATGTGCTCGAGAGTCAGCGGCACGACGCACGCGAGGAGCAATCGCCATGGGCAAGCCCTCGATCGATCAGTTGCGGGAACGGGCACGCGGGGCGGTCGTCACCCCGCAGGACGACGGTTACGACGAGGCGCGCGCGGTCAACAACGCCATGATCGACAGGAGGCCGGCGGCCGTCGTGCGCTGCGCCAACGCGGGCGATGTGATGGCCACGGTCGACTTCGCCCGCGAGAACGGGCTCGACCTGGCGGTCCGCGGCGGCGGGCACAGCGTGCCGGGCTTCGGTACCTGCGACGACGGCGTCGTGGCCGATCTCTCCGCGATGCGTTCCGTCCGTGTCGATCCCGTCCGCCGGACGGCCCGTGCGGAGGGCGGAGCGACCTGGGGCGACTTCAACGCGGCGACGCACGCCTTCGGTCTGGCCGCGACCGGCGGGATCATCTCCACCACCGGTGTCGGCGGTCTCACCCTCGGCGGCGGCATCGGCTACCTCGCCCGCGGACTCGGCCTGAGCTGCGACAACCTGCTGTCGGCCGATGTGGTGACCGCGGACGGCCGGCTGCTCATCGCGAGCGAGGAGGAGAACCCGGACCTGTTCTGGGCCCTTCGCGGCGGGGGCGGCAACTTCGGCGCGGTGACCTCCTTCGAGTTCCGGCTCAGCCCCGTGAAGGACATCTACGGCGGGCCGATCCTGTACGAACTGGAGGACGCGCGCACCGTCCTGCGCGCCTTCCGCGAACTGATCGCCGACGCGCCGGAGCAGCTCGGCGGCTTCCCTGCCTTCCAGATCGCACCGCCGCTCCCCTTCATCCCCGAGGACCGGCACGGCGAGCCCTTCGTCCTGATCGTGTCGTGCTGGGCCGGACCGCTCGACGAGGGAGAGCGCGCCCTCCAGCCCTTCCACGACATCGCACCGGTGGTCGCCGAACACGTCGGCCCGATGCCGTACCCCGCGCTCAACAGCGCCTTCGACGCGCTCGTACCGCCGGGCCTCCAGCACTACTGGAAGGCCAACTTCGTGACCGAGCTCAGCGACGACGCGATCGAAGCGCATCTGGTGCACGCGCCGCGGCTGCCCGCCGTGAACTCGACCGTGCACATCTATCCCATCAACGGCGCCTGCCACCGCGTCGCACAGGACGCGACGGCCTTCGCCTACCGCGATGCCACGTTCGCCACCGTCATCGCCGGGATGTGGCCCGACCCCGCCGACAACGAAGCCAACATCGCGTGGGTCCGGGACTACTACGAGGCGACCGCCCCGCACTCCGAGGAGGGCGGCTACATCAACTTCATGGCCGACGACGACCAGGGCCGGATCAGGTCCAACTACAAGGGCAACTACGACCGGTTGGCGGCAGTCAAGCGGGCGTACGACCCGGGCAACCTGTTCCACCTCAACCAGAACATCAAGCCCTGATCCGCCTCAGCGCTCCGACAGTTCCGACGGGGCCTCCTGGACCACCCAGCCGTTGCCGTCCGGGTCCTCGAACGTCATGAACGAGTTCCAGGTCCCGCCCTTGCCGTCCTCCCAGCCCGTGGCGCCGACATGGCGGATCGGGGAGACGTCCACACCCCGGTCCACCAGCTCCCCTCGGGCCGCCTCGATGTCCGTGACGCAGATCTGGAGCCCCTGGAGCGTCCCGGGTGCCGTCACCTTCGTACCGGGCGCCGCGGGCATCCCGTGGAGCATCGCGATCGAACACCGGGAGCCGGGCGGGGTCATCTGGATGATGCGCACACCGGGGGCCACCTCGTCGTCCAGGTCGACGTTGAAGCCGACCTTGTCGGCGTAGAACTCCTTCGACTGGTCCATGTCGGTGACAGGGACCGGGACGACTTCGAGTGTCCAGTTCACGGAGCGTCTCCTCACGAACGCCGGCGCGGCGGGGCGCGCCGGACCGAACGGATCAGGTCGGGTCCACCCTCGCCCACGAAGGAGCGGCCGCGCACCCCGAAACGCCGAACCGGCCCGGCGCCCCGAACCGTGAAGGTGTTTCAGTACCGGTTGGTCGCCCGGGCGCCGAGTGCCATGCCGACGGTCAGTGCGGCCAGGGCTCCGCAGAAGACCAGGGGCGACCACACCAGGACGGCCGGGCCGATCATGAGGATGAGGACGCTCAGCATGAACCAGGCGACGCCCAGGGGCAGCAGGGCGATCGGCCGGGCGCTCGCGAGTGCCCAGGCCGCCACCGCGAGACCGGACCAGGCCAGGGCCATCCAGGGCCACATGTCCGTCTGCGAGGCCGGCGGGTAGGTGCGGATGTGGGTGCCCACCTCCAGGCGGACCACCCTGCCCTCCCAGAGCCGCAGCCGGACGCGGTCACCCGGCCGGGCCTCCGCGTACGCCTCGTGTCCGACCTCGAGCCACTCCGACCTGTCGGACCAGGAGACCCGCAGGCTGTAGGTCGTGGTGCAGCTGCTGCCGCCGCCGGTGGTGGCGGTACCGCCCGCCGCCGCCGTACCGCCGCTCGTGCCCGTCGACGTACAGCGTTCGCCGCTCTGCCGGTCGCGCACCTCGGCCGTCTCGGGCCGTACGCACCCTTCGCGGTCGCAGACGGGCGCCTGCCGGTACACGACGGTCGCCCGGTAGCCGTCCACGATCGCCTGCGCGGAGAGGAGTACGCCGAGTCCCGCGGCGAGGACGAGGAGTCCCCGCACCCAGGCGGGGAGCCTCCTGTCGTACCAACGCCCCCGGAAACCGGTCGACTTCACACGCTGCTGATGCCCCGCGCCCGGCTCGCGCACACCCGCCTTGCGTACCTGGGTCTAGATGCCGATCGCGCCGTCGATGCGCTCGCGCAGCAGGTCCGCGTGTCCGTTGTGCCGGGCGTACTCCTCGACCATGTGGATGAGGACCCAGCGCAGCGACACCGTCCCGCGCCACTCGTCGTGGCCCTCGACGTCGAGGTCGGGGGCCTCGGCGACGAACCGGTCCGCGAACTCCACTTCGGCACGCCAGGCCGCCCAGCCCTCCCGGACGGCCTCGGGGCCGGAATCCGCACCGTCGAAGTCCCCGTCGGGATCGGTCGGCGAGGAGAACCGGAGGGCGACGTCCTGCTGTGCCAGCACCTGACGGAACCAGCGGCGCTCGACGTCGGCGAGGTGCCGCACCAGGCCCAGCAGCGACAGCGTCGACGGCTCCACGGACCTCCGGGACAGGTCCGCTTCCAGGCCCGTGCACTTCAGCTCCAGGGTCGCGCGCTGGTCCGCGAGGAAGCCGGCCAGCATGCCCCGCTCCTCACCGGTCGCGGGGCCGCGGAACCTGCCGTCCTCCTCGGGCCCTGCGAATATCTCGGCTCTGCTGCGCGGTGTCGTCGTCATGATCGCGATTATGCACCGCCGCCGATTTGCGGTGCAGCCGGATGTGGGGTTGTTTCGAAGTAGGTGCGTACGTGGTTTCCGTCTCCCCTGGGTTTGGGGGTGAACCACCGTGTTCTTCGCCCACCGCGAGGACGCCGGACGGCGCCTCGCCGCGGTCCTCGGGCACCTGAAGCAGGAGGATCCCGTCGTCCTCGGCCTGCCGCGCGGCGGGGTCCCCGTCGCCTTCGAGGTGGCGCGGGCACTCGGCGCCCCCCTCGACGTGATCGTGGTCCGCAAGCTCGGGGTTCCCTACCACCGCGAGCTGGGTTTCGGTGCCATCGGCGAGGGCGGGGTACGGGTGATCAGCGAGGAGATCGTGCGCAGCAGCGGGGTCGCGGCGAAGGATCTCGCGGCGGTCGAGCACGCCGAGGAGGCGGAGCTCGTACGGCAGGCGGATAAGTTCCGTGCCGGCCGCCCACGGCTGCGGCTCGACGGCCGGACGGTGATCGTGGTCGACGACGGGATCGCGACCGGAGCCACGGCAGCCGCCGCCTGCCAGGTCGTACGGGCAATGGGGGCGGCGCACGTGGTGCTGGCGGCGCCGGTGGCGCCACCGGACGCGGTCGGCTGGCTGCGCACCGCAGCCGACGAGGTGGTCTGTCTGTCCACGCCCCGTGGTTTCTCGGCCGTCGGCCAGTGGTACCAGGACTTCTCCCAGACCCCCGACGAGGAGGTCGTCTCGCTGCTGCAACAGGCCGCCCGAGCCGAGAGGACGGCGCAGGCCCAGGCGGAAGTACAGGCGGAAGTGCAGGCGGAAGTGGAGGTGGACGCGGGCGGCGTCACGCTGGCCGGTGACCTCACCCTGCCCTCGGGCGCCGGGGCGGTGGTGGTGTTCGCGCACGGCTCCGGCAGCAGCCGCCACAGCCCGCGCAACCGGTCGGTGGCCGCCGCCCTCCGGCAGGCGGGTCTGGGCACCCTCCTCTTCGACCTGCTCACACCGGCCGAGGAGGCCCACCGGGCGAACGTCTTCGACATCGAGACGCTCGCCCGACGGCTGACGGACGCGACCCACTGGCTGCGGCGCCGGGAGTCCCTTCCCGTCGGCTATTTCGGAGCGAGCACCGGAGCGGCGGCGGCGCTGTGGGCCGCCGCGTCCGCCGACACCGGCGTGGGCGCCGTGGTCTCCCGCGGCGGCCGCCCCGACCTCGCCGGGGCTCGGCTCGCCGGCGTACGGGCACCGACCCTGCTCATCGTGGGCGGCCGCGACACGACGGTCCTCGGCCTCAACCGGGAGGCCCAGGCACAGCTGCGCTGCGAGAACCGCCTCGACGTCGTCCCCGGCGCCACGCACCTCTTCGAGGAGCCGGGAGCCCTGGAGGAGGTCGCCGGCCTCGCCCGCGACTGGTTCACGCGCTACCTGACGGAACCAGACCGGTAGGCAGGTGCTCCACGGCGAGGGGCCCGAACGAGATCCGGGTCAGTGATCCGTCCTCCGCCCACCGGACCTCGATGCCGTCGGCGTCCGCGCGCACGTCGGTGACCGCCGCCGCCAGAGGGGCCGGATCCGGCTCCGCCGTGAGGGTGGCCAGGGCCGCGTACAGGCCCGTTCCCGCCGCCTCGGCCGTCAGCCGCGGTACGAGGGCCCACGGGGTGAAGGCCGTACCGGCGGGCGCCCGGACCTCGTCCCGGGCGTCCCATCCGTGCAGCGGGTGGAGCGCGGACCGGACCGCGTCCGCGGGGCCGGCGGCCCAGCCGGTCTGCTCCCCGCGAGAACCCTCCGGAGCCCCCTGGACCCGGTGGACCCGCAGTTCGTGGCGGCCCCTGACCACGGTGACGCTGTCCACGCGCAGGCCCGGCACCATGGGCATGCCGCCCGTGAAGACCGGCCGGTGCCAGGAGGCCGCCCAGCCCCAGCCGTCCCCGTGCCCGGCCCCGAGCGGGTGGATGCGGCGCCGGGCGCTGCGCACCCCGGCCACGACCACCGCGAGATGGTTGTCCGGGATGTTGCCGTACGCAGTGGGGCCGGTGCGGGTGGAATAGGCCTGGCGGGCGTAGAGCGGGTCCTCACGCGCCGCCGACTCGGCCTCGTCCGGGCCGACGTGGTCGCTGCCGTGGTTGTGCAGGCGTACGAGGCCGTCGGCGCGGGTGGACTGGACGAGCAGGCCCGGCGCCGGCAGGGCGAGCACCCGGTCCTCGCGCTCGCAGGGGGCGGCCTCCTCCGTCGCGGTCCACAGCGGATGTGCCGCGGGAGCCAGCAGGCAGACGAAAGCCTTGGACGCCCAGTACGGCGAGGCCGGTCCGGAGTAGGGCTGCAGGGTCGCCGCGTGCGCGCCGTGCCAGCCGAGGCCGAGCAGCCCGGCGTCGTCGACCGCGCCCCGGTCCAGGAAGTAGCGCAGCGATCCGCTCAGCAGGCGGCGCGAAGTGCCCGGGGTGAGCGGGGTGTGCCCGGTCACGGCGCCGAGACCGACGGCGGCCGCGGCGGCGAAGCGGTAGGTCAGGGAGCGGCCGAAGTAGAGCGGCGCACCGTCGGCTCCGAAGAGCAGGGAGTGGCTGTCCAGGTGCGCGCGCAGCCGGGCCCCGTGCGGCTGCGCGCGCACGGCCGGGGTGTCGGCCACGCCCGCGAGGTGGGCGTCGAGCACGGGGTACAGGTGCAGGGCCCAGCCGTTGTAGTGGTCGAAGGCCCGGCCGTCCCCGTCGGCGTACCAGCCCTGGCCGCGGTACCACTGCTCCAGGAGGCCGAGGCCGCGGCGCCGGGCCCGGGCCGTCTCGGCGTCCCCCGCCCCACCGACTCCAGGAATCCGGCCACGGTGAAGGGGAAGAGGTACCAGTTGTTCGGGGAGGGCACATGGCGCAGGGCGCCGCGCAGCCAGTCCTCGGCGCGGTCCTGTACGGCGCTGTCCAGCCGGTCCCACAGCCAGGGCCGGGTCAGCCGCAACCCGAGGGCCACGGAGGCGGATTCGACCATCGGCTGGCCCTGGACGTGCAGATCGCGGATGACCGGCCAGGATTCCGCGTCGTCACGGCCGGGGTGCGGGTGCCGGCGGCGAGCCCTTCCGCGTAGCGGCCGAGCCAGCCGTACGGGTCCTTCCCGCCGCCGCCCGCGACGCGGAAGGCGGCGGCGAGGAAGGTACGGGCGTAGCCTTCGAGCCCGTCGGAGCGGACCCCGGAGGCGGAGGGCGGTCCCGGCAGGTCGAGCAGGGCCCCGCCGGGAGTGGCCCACCGCCAGGCGGCGCGCAGCAGTCCGTCCGCGGCCGCCTCCCAGTGGTCCCGCGTGTAGCCGGTGTAGGGGCTGAACTCACGGTTTTCGGCGGGGAGTCCGGAAATGACCATGCGGACATGCTGTTCGCATCGCCATCTCCGGGTCAACCGGCCGGTCTGTTGCCGAGGTTCAGGCGCAGGAGGTGAAGGTCGGGCTGGTGTTCGCGATGTAGAGGGTGGCGCCGCCGCTCGGGTCGTCCTTGACCGGGACGGTGATGGTGTCGTCGGCCTTCCAGGGGAACCCCTGTGCGTCGAAGGTCCAGTTGCCCGTCACCTTCCGCGCGAGCACGGAGAGGGTCACCCATCCGTAGTGTGCGGCGGGAACGGACACCTGGATGGCGTCACCGACGCTCGTCGAGCCGCTCCACACGTTCTGGAACGACAGGGCGACGCCGACCTCCGTCTGCAGGGCTCCGGCGGTACCGCCGCTGAGGCTCGAGGACAGTTCCGTCCCGATGCTGCTCTGCCAGCCTGTGGTCTTGTTCACGGAGAAGGACTGGCTGACCGGGGAAGCGGAGTTGTTGTACCAGACGGCAGACGCGCAGACCTTTGGCAGGGGAGCCGCGGGGGCCTCGCTCTTCACGGCCCAGGAGCAGCTGGCGGGGTCCCGCTGGCAGACCTTGGCGCCGTGGTCCACGGCCAGGTTCCAGGCGGCCGTCGAGTTCGTGGTCCAGCGCTGGTTCGCACCGGCGTGGCAGCGGGACTGACCCGTCCATGCGTCGTCGTACTGGGCGCTGGCGATGAGGTCGAGGCAGGAGTTGTCGCTCGCGTTGCGGATCATGAACGCGGTGGTGGAGCCCGCCACCGGCTGGAAGTACCACTTCTGGCTCTTCTGCCCGCGGCAGGTCTGCTGCCGCAGCGCGGGCCAGCTGAGGTCGATGCACTTGCCGGTGGTGCCGTTGACGATGGCGAAGCTGAAGTCGGCCGGGTCGACGGCCAGGTTCCAGGACTGGTGGAAGCCGGGCGCGGAGTTGGTGACGACGTACGCGTTGTCGTCACGCGAGCCGTTCTGCACGTCGAGGCGGCGGCCGTTGCTTACGGAGGTGAAGTTCACGCCCTCGAGGGCGGAGCCGCTGCTCTGGTCCGCCCTCGCCTGGGCAGCCGCGTTCGCCGGGGCCGCCGCGAGCGGCGAGGCCATGATGCCGAGGGCGACGCAGCAGGTCGCCAGGGCGGCGGCGAGTAAGCGCAGGCAGGACGTGGTGCGTTCCGGCACGGTGGCCGGGGATGAGCTCATGGGTCGGGCCTTTCTTGCGTTGGGTCGGGTGGGAGGGGTGGCGCCGGTGCGGCGGAGGTCAGGCCGCGGGGGCGGCGGCGAACGCCGCCTCCAGACGCGGGACCCAGTCCACGAGGTCCTGGCTCCAGCAGCCGCTGTTGTGGCCGCCGTTGCAGTTCGCGCCCCAGCCGGCGCCGTTGCCGTAGTTCACGTAGTGGTGCGGGAATCCGAGGGCGTCCAGCCGCTCCTTGGTGTGCTGCGCCGCCGACTGGACCCAGAACTCGCCGTCGGACGGGTTGCCGTTCCCGTTTCCGGTGTAGACGGCGATGCCCATGCCCTTCAGCGCGGCCATGTGCGCGATGGGATCCGCGGCGTTCCAGCGCCAGTCGGCGTCGAAGAACGGATAGGGCGTGCCGAAGAGCGCGTCGCTGGAGACCGAGGGCCCGAAGTCGAGGGCGCAGGAGGGGCCGGAGCTGGAACCGCACAGCGGGGCACCGATGTTGGTCAGGGTGGCGACGACGGCTGCGCGGGTGACCGCGTGGTTCCTGGACAGTTCGTTGGCACCGGAGAAGGTGGCGACCTGGCTGAACAGGCCGGGGTGGCGCTGGGCGTAGTGCAGTGCGCCGAATCCGCCCATGGAGATGCCCGCGACGGCCCGTCCCTGCTTGCCGGTGAGGGTGCGCAGGTTGGCCTCGATGAAGGGGATCACCTGGTTGATGTGGAAGTTCTCCCAGTTCTGCGCCCCCGCGGCGGTCTTCTGGTCGAGCCAGTTGGCGTACCAGCCCCGGCGGCCCCCGTCCGGGATGACCGTAATCATCGACTGGGAGGCGGTGAGCGCGGGGTAGGCGAGGGCGGGGTTCGCTGGGTCGTCGGACGCGCCGTGCAGGAAGTAGAGGACCGGGTAGCGCTTGGCCGGGTTGGCGGCGTAGTCGCCGGGCAGCAGGATCCGGATGCGGTGCTCGCCGGCGACCTGGGGCGTGGTGACGGTGAGTACGAAGTTGGTGCCGGTGCCGGTCACAGAGGCGGTCTGGGTGAGTCCGAACCCGTCGGTCATGGCGGGCGGCGCCGGGTCGTCCGCGTGAGCGGGCGGTGTGCACAGCAGGAGCACGGTGGCGGCCAGGACGCCGACCACCGCCTTCGCGCGCAGGAGGCGGGCGGACAGGGACGTTCTCGTCGAGCGGGTGCGAACGAGGTTGTTGGCCATGGGCCGAGTGTGGACCAGCCACCCCGTCAATTTGGAGTCTAGTTCTAGAAATTTCTCGGCTTCTCTGGCCGGAACCGGGTCGGTCGCGCGGCCGGGAGCCACGAGCCACCGCTCGCGCCCCCGGCCTCCGGCGCGTTCGCGCCCGTAACTACTTGTTCTTGGCCAGGTCTTCCTGGAAGAGCTTCTCGCACGTGGGGCCGGTGTCCGTGGCGATGAAGGTGACCATCTGCAGCGCACCCGCCTTGCCGTGGTGGCTCGCCTTCAGGGTCCAGCCGCTCTTGTCCAGCGTCTTGATGACCGACAGCTGCTGATCGAGGGTCCGGCCCTCCTTCCATCCCCCTTGACCAGGGCGGCGACGGTGGTCTCATAGGACTTCTTCGAGTCGGTGGCCTTCTTCTCGTCCGCCTGCCAGCTGACCATGCAGGACTTGAGGGCCGCCGGGACCTCGTCCCCGGGCTTCTCGGCGAACCCGGCCGTCGTGGCCGCGCCCTCGATCTCCTTCTTCACCGCGGCGGCGTCAAGGGTGCCGCCCGAACCCGCCTTCGCCGGGGCGGAGGAACCGGAAGCCGGCGTTTCACCGCCCTTGCCCTTGTCCGAACCGCCTTCACTGCCGCAACCCGCGACCAACAGCACCGCACCGGCGGCCGCGGCCGCCCACCTCGCCTTGCGCACTACAACCCATTCCCGTGTGCACGCGGACCCGTGCCCGCGTGATCAAGGCAGAAGTCTGCCACGGGGGTTCACGTCCGGCGGCGAGGCCGCTCGGCCGCACCGGGACGGCCGGGCTCGGCACCCTGCGCGCACGGCCGGAAGGCGCCCGTTCACGACAGAAGCCGCCCGAGGGGGCTCCGGATGCATTCCTTCGCCGGGACGGGGCAGAAGCGGGCTACGAGATTGGAGGGAAAGTCATGATCGTCCTTGGAGTCATCCTGCTGGTCATCGGCTACTTCGCCGGCATCTCCATCCTGTGGACGCTCGGGATCATCCTCGTCGTCATCGGCCTGATCCTGTGGATCCTGGGCGCCGTCGGACACGCGGTCGGCGGACGCAAGCACTACTACTGAGTGCCACCCGCCGGGCACTACGCGGGGTGGCCGGGCTTCAGCCCGCGCACGTCGCCGTACCTGAGCAGGGCGGGCGGCGGGCCCTCGGCGGGCGGGCTTTCCCGGGCGGGCGCCAGCAGGAAGCCCACGTGGTCTCCGCCCTCGATCTGCCCCTCGACACGGCCGGTGAACCAGGTGTCCACCTCCGTGAGGACGGGGCTGCCCTCCTCGCCCGGCCGCCAGCCCGCCCGCGCGAACTTGTCCACGCGGTCGCCGGTCCGGCCCCCGAAGAGCTCGGCCAGCGGCAGCTGGTCCCGGCGCAGCGCGTGGACCGTGAGGTACGAGGCCTCGCGCGCGACCCGGTACGTGTGGTTGGCCGTGGACAGCCAGACGACGAAGCGCGGCGGGTGGATGGAGCACTGCGAGGCGAAGCCCACCAGGCAGCCCGCCCGCTGTCCCCCGGCCGCGGCAGTGACCACGTACATCGGGCCGTCCAGTACGTGGGTGAAGGCGTCCAGCTCCGGCACGGCGGCTCTCCTCGTGGTGCGGTCGAGTGTCTGGCGGGTGCCCCGGGATCGCCCCGGTCATGCGCGGCCGCGGCCGGTCAGGGGTGTGGGGCGGCCGCCCCGGTACGGCCGAGGAGCTCGGCGAGCCCGCGGCGGGTGGCGGCCAGGACGACGCGGTCCTCGGGCTTGAGCACGTAGCCGGGGTGCGGCTGCCAGACCAGTCCCGGGCCGGGGGCCGTTCCCTCGCGCGGTGCGGAGGCCAGGTCGGGGCGGCGGTCCGCGGGCGAGGCGGTGTCGAGGGCGACGACCCGCCAGGCACCGGGGCGGAAGGACTCTGTGACGGTCCGGCCCTCGAGCCGCGGGTGGCCCGCCACGTCGACGACGGCGAAGAGCAGCACCCGGCGTTCCACCGCTATGGCCCCGAGGATCTGCCGGCCCATCATCGCCCCGGCGAAGGCGGGGGCGGCGAGGTGGGTGACGCTCCGGCTGCGGGTGAGCGCGCCCGGGTGGGCGGCGCGCAGGGTGCGGTAGACGGCGGTCGCGAAGTCGTCCTCGTACAGCCGCATCACGACCCGGAGGTCGGGCTTCACCCCGCGCGCGTACAGGGCGGCTTCCAGGTTGGTGGTGTCGGAGCTGGTCAGGGCCAGCAGGGCGTGTGCCCGGTGGACGCGGGCGGCTTCCAGTACGCCCTCGTCGGTGACATCTCCGACGACCACCGGCACCCGAAGGCGGCGGGCCAGTGCCAGTCCGCGGGCCCGGGGGTCGGACTCCACGCAGACCACCGGGATCTCCAGCTCCCGCAGCCGCGCCAGCACGCGGGTGCCGATCTTGCCGAGGCCCAGCAGCACCACGTGTCCGGAGAGCCCGCGGGGCGGGCGGCGCAGCACCGTGGCCGTACGGAAGGCCCCCAGTGCCTCGAGCGCCGCCGCCACCAGGACCGGCAGCAGGAGAAGGCCGACGAACCCGGCCAGGATCTGCAGCACCTGACGCTGTGTCGGGGCGCCGACCGCCGGGTCGTTGATCGCGAAGATGTCGAGCAGCGTGACGTACGCGGCGTGCAGCGGGTGATCGCCCGTGGTCAGCCAGGAGGCCACGGCGAGTGCGGTGACGGCGGCCACGATGCCGGCCAGCGACCAGCGCAGTCTTCGGGAGAAGAGCGAGGCCACCGGCAGTGAGGCGGCGCTGAGCCGCGGGGTCGCCACCTGCGCGGGACCGGCGTGGGTCACCGTTTCGAGGGCCACGATGCCCCGTCCCGTCGCGGCCGCCACCGCTCGGTCGTCGGGCAGGAGTTGGAGCCCGCGTTCGCCGCCGAGTACGGAACTGTCGCTGCCGGCCGGGTCGGTGGACGTCGCGGACAGCAGCGCGAGGGTGCACAGCCCGGGATCGGCCGTCTCGCCCCGTCCCCGGGGCGTACGTTCCACCGCGCGCAGCAGCAGACCGTCCGCCTGGACCACCTTGCTCGTGCCGGCGACCGCGCTCGCGGCCAGCGCGGGCGCGGCCGTGTCGGCGTCGGACAGCACGGTCGTGGCGGAGTCCCGCTCCCGCGGGTCGATTCCCGGTTCGGCGACGATCGCCGCCTGGTCCAGGAGGTCCTCCAGGTGCTGGCCGAGCTTGCGGTTGTAGAGCCGGATCACCAGCCGCAGCCTGGGGTTGAGCCGCCGGGCCACCAGGGCGGCCCGTACGTTGCGGTCGTCGTCCTCGTACACGAGCGCGAGCGCGGCGGCTCCGGCCACCACGGAGGCCAGTACCTCCTCGTCCGGCTCCGCCGCGTCCACGATCCGCGGCTCGTCCGCCGGCCGCTCCGCCGCCGGGACTCGGGGCGCTCTGGCCGACGGGATGCGCCCCCAGCGCCCCCGCCGCGGCGGGGAGCCCACCGCGAGCGGTGGCTCGCTCGTCGGCGGCACGACCAGCGTGACGCGTTCCCCGTACACCTCCCCGAGTTCGGCGGCCAGCCTGCGGGCCAGCCCGTCGTCACCGCACACCACCATCCGGCCCGCACCGCCCGGGACTTGAAGAACCTGCTGCGGAATCTGCACGGGCTCAGCATGCCTTGCGCCCCCGGCACCGGGCCCGGCAGGCCCGGCCCGCAGGGCTGACCGCGGAGCGGCCGTCACGTCAAGGCGGTGCGCAGCTCGTCGCGGTGGGCGGCGAGCCAGGTCCCGAAGTCCTGGAGGGCGGGATTGAGGTCGCGGATGGCGGCGAGGTCCCGGGCGGCGGTGAAACGGTCCGCGCAGTCGGCGTAGTACTGGAACATGTTCCCGGTCTCGTCGGCGCCCGGGAAGCCCAGACCGCGGAAGGCGTCCGCGGTCACGGGGCGGTAGCGCACGGGTTCGCCGACGGTCTCGGTGAGGGCCGCGGCCATGTCGGCGACCGTGAGGTGCTCGCCGGCGATGCTGACGGTCGCGGCGATGAGGTCGGTGTCGCGCTTGAAGACGGCCAGGGCGGTCTTGCCGATGTCCGCCACGGCGATGCCCGAGAGCCTTCTGTCGCCCATCGGGAGGACCAGCTCGAGGACGCCGTCCTCGCCGCGCCGCGGGGCGGCGATGGTGAGCAGGTTCTCCCAGTAGAACGTGGTCCGCAGGAAGGTGGTGGGCACGCCCTCCTCGGTGAAGTAGTGGTCGGCCTCCGCCTTGCCGTCGAAGTGCGGCACCTTGTAGTGCTCCTGGAGCGTGGGCATCCGCGTGTCCTCGAGCGGGACGCAGTCGCGCGTGTCCTCCAGCGTGGACCAGATCGCGTGCTGGATCCCGGCATGGGAGGCGGCGCGGGCGAGGGCAAGCGCCTGGGCCTTCTCGCGCTCGGCGGACATGTGCTCCCAGAAGTTGGTGACCAGGTAGGCCCCGTACGCGTGCTCGAAGGCGGCCGCCAGGCTCGCCTCGTCGTCCATGTCGGCCTGGACCACCTCCGCCCCGAGCCGGGTCAGCTCCCGGGCCTGCGGGGAGTCGGAGTGGCGGGTCACGGCGCGGACCGCGAAGCCGCTCTCCGGGTCCGCGAGGATCGCCCGCACCAGGCCGCCGCCCTGCGAGCCGGTGGCACCGAACACTGTGATGGTCTGCTTCTCGCCCATGACCCCCTTCTTCGCACACTCTCCGCGTCCGGGACGTCACGCCACGCCATGAGGAAGGTGCTTCAGCGGCCCGGGCGCAGCGGTACGTCCGGCATGAGGTACCTCGTGCCGGACTCCATCAGGGCGCACATCGGGCTGTCGTCGGCGCTGTCCGGGTAGGCGAGGTCGATGGCGAAGGGCTGCGGCGGATCGCCCGGCAGCTCGGCCGTCAGCACCGTACGGGCGGCCCTGGGGGCCCGGCCCACGGCGACGGTCTTGCCGTCGACGAGTACCTCCACGGGCCGGCGCGGGCCCTCGTATAGGACGCTGATCGAGTGACCGTTCTGATCCAGATGGAATCGGTGCCGGATGGTCATCGCGCACTCCCGGAACGACGCGTGTCCCTCCCTCGATTGCATCGTACGGCGCAACGTCATGCGGTGCGTGCGTAACCCATTGCGCGGCGGATCGTTTCTCCAGACGTCGCACATACACACTCGCGTCCCCCGCGGTGTACGCGGCCCAGGGTCCGGGGAGAACCATCACTCCCCGGGCCCTCGGTCATGCCGCCCTCACGGTGCCGTCGCGCCCTCCGGCGCACCCGCCGGGGCGGGCGCCGGGGCGGGCGCCGGGGCGGGCGCCGGGGAACCGGCGCGCTCCATCGCCTCCCGTACGGTCGCGGCCACGCGATCGCAGTGCGGTCCGCTGACGACGATCCGGGCGAAGCGCGACGGGGGCCGCAGGTCGGCGTGCACGACACCGTGGTGCCGGTGCCGGATCGCGACGAAGTCCACGCCCGTGGCGTGCTCCCACAGCCCCAGGCACAGCGCGCCGGGAATCAGCGTGCCCCGCGCCCGTACGCCGCGCAGCGGACGCCACCAGTCCGCCGTGGCGCCCACGTCGGCCACGGACGCCAGGGGAACGCGCACATCGCCGTGCCGGGCCAGCGGCCGCTCCCACCACGCCGTTCGGACCACCAGATCGTCTCCGTCGACATACAACCGTGCCATGTCACACCTCATGCGGCCTGAGGATCGGCGAGCCGTCCGCCCGCCCTTGTGTTCCCTGCACCTCTCCGATGTCTCTCTCCAATATGCGCGCATGCGCCCCGTCCGCGAGGCCGCGGAAAATACGGTGCCCCGGCGCGGCCCCGTTCCCTACACTCGCCACACGCGCTGCCGACAGAGCGGCGCGTGTCTCATGCCGAGTGAAGAGAAGGGGAGCCGGGCCATGTGCGTTCACCGCACCGCAGACGCCTTCGCTGCCCCGTCCCGGTACGACGTGATCCCGGTGTCTCACGCCTGACGGTGCCGGCTGCGCGGCCGCCACTGTTCACCCGTGACGCATCCTCATTTCCCGCTCCCTCCCCTCCCCTGCCCTTGCCGCGCCCGTACGGGCCTTGTTCCGGGCAGGGCGGGCGAGGCGGGCAGGGCACCGCCGTCCGGGAATCGCGCCGCCCTTCTCCTCATCACTCGAAAGGCCTCGGGCCATGCGCACCAACCGGCGATCTCACGCCACCGTTTCCCCCGCCACCACCGTCCGGAACCTGGGCATCCTCGCCCACGTCGACGCCGGCAAGACCACGATCACCGAGCGCATCCTGTTCGCGACCGGTGCCATCCACAAGCGGGGCGAGGTCCACGACGGGACGACCGTCACCGACTTCGACGCCCAGGAACGCGACCGCGGCATCACCATCTTCGCCGCGGCCGTCAGCTGCACCTGGGACGGACATCGCGTCAATCTGATCGACACCCCCGGCCATGTCGACTTCTCCGACGAGGTCGAACGCTCCCTGCGAGTGCTGGACGGGGCCGTCGCGGTGTTCGACGCCGTGGCCGGCGTCGAACCGCAGAGCGAGTCGGTGTGGCGGCAGGCCGACCGGCACGGTGTGCCGCGGATCGCGTTCGTCAACAAGCTGGACCGGGCGGGCGCCGATCTCGACACGGCGGTCACCTCGATCCGCGAGCGGCTGGGCGCCGTACCGCTGGTGGTCCAACTGCCGATCGGGACGGAGGACGCGTTCACCGGCGTCGTCGACCTGCTCGGGATGCGCTCGCTGATCTGGCGCGCCGGCTCCGACACGTACGAGACGGGGCCGGTCCCCGAATCGCTGCGCGAGGAAGCCGGCCGGCGCCGCCGCCTGCTCGAGGAGACGGTGGCCGAACTCCACGCGGACGCACTGGAGGAGTTCTGCGCGACCTCGGCGCTGACCGGACAGACCCTCGCCCGCGCCCTGCGGGAGCTGACCCTGCGCGGGGACGGCGTCGTGGTGCTGTGCGGCTCGGCGTACAAGAACCGGGGTGTCGAGCCGCTGCTCGACGCGGTCCTCGCGTACCTGCCGTCGCCCGCCGACATGCCGCCGGTGCGCGGGACGGCGGACGGCGCGGAGGTGGAACGCGCACCCGACCCGGCGGAGCCGTTCGCGGCCCTCGCCTTCAAGGTGACGGCGACACCGACCGGGCGGCTCACCCACCTGCGGGTATACGCGGGCACGCTCCGCAAGGGCGAGTCCGTACTGGACGCAGGTACGGGCCGTACGGAACGGGTGGGCAGGATCCTGCGGGTGCAGGCCGACCGGCACGAGGAACGGGAGGAGGCGGTGGCCGGTGACATCGTCGCCGTGATCGGGGTGAAGGCCGCCCGGGCCGGTACGACGCTGTGCGCGCCGGGGGCGCCGCTGCTCCTCGAACCGCCGTCGGTGGCCGAACCGGTGGTGTCGGTGGCCGTCGAGGCCCGTCGCAGCAGCGACACGGGACGGCTCTCGTCGGCCCTGGCCCGGCTCGCCGAGGAGGACCCTTCCCTGGTGGTGCGGTCCGACGCGGAGACCGGCCAGACCGTGCTGTCGGGGCTGGGCGAACTCCATCTGGAGGTCGCCGTGGAGAAGATCCGCAGCGGCCACGGGGTGGAGGTCGTCGTCGGGCGTCCGCAGGTCTCCTACCGGGAGACCGTCGTACGCGGGGTGACCGGCCTGGTCTACCGGCACGTCAAACAGGACGGCGGTGCGGGGCAGTTCGCGCACGTCGTCATCGATGTCGAGCCGTTGGCACGGGAGGCGACGGGCTTCGAGTTCCGGTCGGCGGTCGTCGGCGGCCGCGTGCCGCAGGAGTACGCGCGGGCCGTGGAGGCCGGCTGCCGGGACGCCCTCGCCGAGGGTCCCCTCGGCGGGTTCCCGGTGACGGGGCTGCGGGTCACGCTCACCGACGGGGCTACCCACTCCAAGGACTCCTCGGAGCTGGCGTTCCGGGCGGCGGGCCGGTTCGCGCTGCGCGAGGCACTGCGCCTGAGCACGGTGGAGCTCCTGGAGCCGGTCGTGGAGGTCACGGTGACCGTCCCGGAGGACGGTGTGGGCGCGGTCCTGGGCGATCTCGCGGCCCGCCGCGGCCGGGTCTCGGGATCCACGTCCCAGTCCGGGACCGCGGTGATCACGGCGGCCGTTCCGCTGGGCGAGCTCTTCGGCTACGCGTCCCGGCTGCGCGGCCGTACGCAGGGCCGGGGTACGTTCACGACCCGCCAGGCCGGCCTCGCGCCGGTCCCGCCCTCGGTCGCGGGGACCCTCCTGACCCGGTGAACCGCCGGACCGCGAACCCCGGATCCGGACCGCCCCGCCCCCCGCAACGGGGGCGGGGCTCTCACCGGAACGGTGCGGACACCCCCTAGGCTTCGTGTCCCGGGGTATCCGTCGACAGGCAAGGTGCGCACATGTTTGAGTCGCCGCAGGAGAATCCGTACCCGGACAGCCATGTCCTCGGCGAGGGACCCGAACCGCACCCGCTGCTGCGGCCGGTGCTGCCGCTGCTGGGGCGCTGGCACGGCCGGGGCAGGGGCGAGTACCCGACCCTGGAGCAGGACTTCCGGTACGAGCAGGAGATCACCTTCAGCCACGACGGGCGCCCCTTCCTGCGCTATGAGGCACGGGCGTGGCTGATCGACGCCTCGGGGGCCCCGGTGCGCCCGGCGAGTCGGGAGGCCGGGTGGTGGCGGGTGACTCCCGACGCGTCCCTGGAAGTCGTACTCGCCCATCCGACCGGCATCGTCGAGACGTACGTCGGGCGGGTGTCCGAAACGGAGATCGAGATCGAGACCAAGGACGTGGCGCTGACCCCCTTGGCCAAGGAGGTCACCGGCACCCGGCGCCACTACGCCCTTCAGGGTGCGGAGATGACGGTCACCCAGGACATGGCGGCGGTGGGGCAGCCGCTGCAACACCACCTCACGGCCCACCTGCGCCGACGCCCCTCCTGACCTCACCCGGGGCACCACCCGGGTGAGGTCACCCAGGTGCCCGGCACGGTGTGCCCGGCGGCCGGGTCCTCCCTCTCGCATAGTCGAGGTACGCCGTGGCCGCCACGGCGCCGTGCCGGAGGGATGGACCGTGGTGGATTCTGAGCGACGCGCTGCGATGACCGCGCTGCTGGCCGCGGGCCTGGCCCCGGGTGCGGGTACGGGCGTCGCGGAGGCAGCGACCGCACCGGCACTCGCACCGGCCGGGCCGGCGTCCGCGCGGGGCCCGCGCCCGCCCGTGGAGTTGCTCGGCACCGAGATCCGCCGGTTGCCCACGTCCCGCAAGGTCGTGGCGCTCACCTTCAACGCCGCGTGGGACGTGAGCGGGGTGGACACGGTGCTGGGCGAATTGCGCCGCCGGAAGCTGCCCGCCACCTTCTTTCCGACGGGCGAGTTCGCCGACGCCCACCCCGCGGCCGTGCGTGCCATGGGCGCGGCGCACGGCCTGGGCAACCACTCGTACAGCCACCCCCACTTCCGCGACCTGAGCACCGCGGAGCGGGCGGAGGAAGTGCGCCGGGCCGATACGGCGATCCGCGCGGCGTCCGGGACCGAGCCGCTGCCGTTCTTCCGTTTCCCCTACAGCGCCACGAGCGAGGACTCGGTCGCCGACGTCAACGACCTCGGCTACGCGGCGATCGAGTTCACCGCCGACACCAACGGCTACCTGGGCCCGGCGGGCGGCATGACGGTGGACAAGGCGGTCAAGCGCGCCGTCGACGCCCTCGCTCCCGGCGCGATCGTCCAGATGCACGTGGGCAGCACCGGGGACGGCATCGTCCTCGACGCCCAGGCCCTCCCCCGGATCATCGACGCGGCCGAGGACGCCGGCTACGAGGTCATCGACCTCCGCCGGTTCCTCGTCGAGGGCCGGGCCATCGAGCCGGGATATTGAGATGCAGGCAGGTCAGCGGGTGCGTAGGGTCGATGCACGTGGAACCACTCACTGAAAAGCAAATCCGCTCATCCTTCGTGAACTGCACCAAGGGCGAGGCGGCGCGGCTGCGGCTGCCGCTCGACTTCGCCGAACTGCCCTGGGAAGACCTGGACTTCCTGGGGTGGGTGGATCCGGGGGCGCCGCTGCGGGCCCATCTCGTACTGCCCCGGGCGCAGGGTCCGATGGGGATTTCGCTGCGCGTGCCCTCGGTGGGCCGCACCAGCACGGTGAAGTCCAGCCTGTGCCAGATCTGCCTGACCGGTCACGCGTCTTCCGGGGTCACCCTGCTCGCCGCGCCCTTGGCGGGCGCCCGCGGCCGGGACGGCAACACGGTCGGCATCTATGTCTGCGCGGACCTCGCCTGCCCCCTGTACGTGCGGGGCAAGCGCCAGCCGAAGCTGCGTGCCGGGCGGTACGAGGAGTCCCTGACCCTGGACGAGCGCCTCGCGCGCATGTCGGGCAACGTGGACGCGTTCGCGGCCAGGGTCGCCGCGGCGTGAACTTCGAGCAGGTCTTCACGTACGCGTGGAAGCACCACACGGGCAAGGGCTCCAGCGTCCTGTCCGTGGCCTACGAACCGGACGAGGCGGGCCGGCCGCGGCGCTGGCTGCTGTTGGCGGGGCTGCCCGATTTCAGTGAGCTGCTGGGCTTCGACGATGCCGCGCACGTGCGGGAGTTCGCGCTGGCGGTCCTCGAACTGCCGCTGACGGCGCGGTTCCACGAGCAGGACATCGAGCTGTACCAGGCCGGCGCGCGGGGGACCGCCAAGCCACCCTGACGGTGGCCCGTGACCCCGCCGACGAGCTCCGCGCCTACTTCGCGTACCAGTCGTACTACGTCTTCCCCGACCGCGACGGACGGCCGGGCCCCGCCGGCCTGGGCCTGCAGGTCGTGTGCGACGACGTCGACGTGGCCCGGGCGCACGCCGAGGCGCGGGCCCTGCTCGCGGCACTGGACGAGGCCGGCCTCCCGGTGCAGCCCGCCTGACATGTGCACATGATGCGCAGCAGCGGGACGAGTGGCTGGCGGTCGCCGTATCCGTCCTGATGGCTATCGTGATGTGGTGCTGTCCGTACTGCGCCACCGCACCTACCGGCGTCTGTTCACCGCTCAGGCCGTCGCCCTGGTCGGCACGGGGCTCGCGACCGTCGCGCTGAGCCTGCTGGCCTACGACATCGCCGGGGACGACGCCTCGGCCGTGCTGGGCACGGCCCTGGCGGTCAAGATGATCGCCTACGTCGGCATCGCCCCGCTGGCCGGCGCGCTCGCCGACCGGATCCCGCGGCGCACCCTGATGGCGGCGATGGACCTCACCCGCGCCGCGGTCGCCCTGGCCCTGCCGTTCGTCACCGAGATCTGGCAGATCCATCTCCTGATCTTCCTGCTCCAAGCGGCGTCGGCCGCCTTCACCCCCGTCTTCCAGGCGACCATCCCCGAGGTGCTGCCCGCCGAACGCGACTACACCCGGGCCCTGTCGATGTCCCGGCTCGCCTACGACCTGGAGAGCCTGTTCAGCCCGGCGCTGGCCGCCGCGCTGCTGACGCTGGTCTCCTACGACTGGCTCTTCACCGGCACCTCCCTCGGCTTCCTGGCCTCCGCCGCCCTCGTCGTCGCCACCGTGCTGCCCCGGCCCGCGCCCGTCGAGCGCACCGGCGGCGCCTATGCCAAGGCCGCCTTCGGCACCCGGCTGTTCTGGGCGACGCCCCGCCTGCGGGCCCTGCTCGCCCTGGACCTCGCGGTCGCCGCCGCCGGAGCCATCGTCTTCGTCGACACCGTCGTCCTGGTCCGGGGCCACTTCGGCCGCTCCGCGGGCGCCGTCTCCCTGGCTCTCGGCGCGTACGGCGCGGGGTCCATGCTGACCGCGCTGCTGTTGCCGCGTCTGCTGCGCCGGCGTCCGGACCGCGCCGTCATGCTCCCGGCCGCCTGCGCCCTTCCCGTGGTCCTGGCCGCCGTCGCCGCCCTCACCGCGACGGCGCCGGGCACCTGGTCCTGGTCCGCTGTCCTGGCGGGGTGGGCCGTGATCGGCGCGGCCTCCTCCGCCGTCCTCACGCCCGGCGGCCGTGTCATCCGCCGCTCCACCGCCGACCCGGACCTGCCCGCCGCGTTCGCCGCGCAGTTCTCCCTGTCCCACGGCTGCTGGCTGCTCACGTACCCCGTGGCGGGCTGGCTCGCCGCCTGGGCCGGGCTTCCGGTGACCGCGCTGGTCCTCGGCGCCGTGTCCCTGGCCGCCACCGGGGCGGCCGCCGCCGCCTGGCCCGCCCGCGACCCGTCCCGGATCGAGCACGTCCACCCCGACCTGCCCCCGGGCCACCCCCACCTCGCCGACGCGAGCCCGGCGGCGGGCGGCTGGCGGCACGGGCACCACTACGTCATCGACCGGCACCACCACCGCTGGCCGTCCGCCGGCCTCACAGGGGCTTCGCGCGGGCGATGACCAGTGCGACGTCGTCGTGGTCGTCCCGCCGGCGCAGGGTGTCCAGGAGCCTGTCGCAGGTCTCCTCCAGCGGGCGGCTGGTGTCGGCGAGCAGTCGCAGCAGGAGGTCCAGGCGCTCGTCGATGGGCTGGTCCCGGGTCTCGACCAGCCCGTCCGTGTACAGGACCAGCTGGTCTCCGGGCTCCATGCGCACGGAGGTGACCTCGAAGGGAACGCCTCCCACGCCCAGGGGCGTGCCGGTGGGCAGGTCGAGGAGCCGGGGGGCCCGGCCGGACCGGATCAGGACCGGGGGCAGGTGTCCGGCGACGGCGATGCGGCACTCCGCGCGGTGGGGGTCGTAGACGGCGTAGACGCAGGTGGCGATGGTTTCCTCGAGGGCGCTGGTGGTGCGGTCCAGCTGCTCGAGGACGCGGGTCGGGTCGAGGGACAGTTCGGCGAGGGTGCGGGTGGCGGTGCGCAGTTGTCCCATGCCTGCGGCGGCGTTGATGCCGCTGCCCATGACGTCTCCGACGACGAGGACGGTGGTGTCGTCCGGCTGGGCGATGGCGTCGAACCAGTCCCCGCCGATCTCGCTGGTGGCCGCAGCGGGCCGGTAGCGGTAGGCGACCTCGAGACCGGGCGTGGGCGGCGGGTGGTGCGGGAGGAGGTGGTGCTGGAGGGCGAGTGCGGTGTGGTGCGCGTTGCGGTACCAGCGGGCGTTGTCGATGCACACGGCGGCGCGGGCGGCCAGTTCTCCGGCCAGGATGATGTCGTCGTCGTCGAAGGGCCGCGGGTTGCGGGTGCGCTTGAGGTCGAGGGCGCCGAGGACCTCGCCGCGGGCGATGAGCGGCACGGCCAGGTACGAGCGCAGTCCGGCCCGGGCCAGGAGGGCGGCCGCGTCGTCGTCGCGGGCGATGCGCGAGATGTCCCGTGCGTGCACGTGGGCCACCAGTACGGGGTGGCCGGTCGTCACGGACTGGGTGACCAGCCGGTCCGCCTCGTAGCGGGCGATGTCGCCGGGCGGGTCGGCGGCGCGGACCGCCTCGCTGGGGTAGGCGGCCGCCACGGCCAGGGCCCGGAACACCGCCGGCTCGTGGGCGGACGACTTCAGGCTGGGCCTGCCCTCGAGGACGGAGTCGAGGATGTCGACCGCGGCGATGTCGGCGAGCTCGGGAACGACCACATCGGCGAGTTCGCGGGCGGTCTGTTCCAGATCGAGGGTGGTGCCGATGCGGACGGTGGCGTCCGCGATCAGGGCGAGGCGGCGGCGGCTGTGGGCGATCTCCTTGGCCGCCTGGTGACTCTGGGTGATGTCCACCACGGAGGTCGCGAGGCCGAGCACCCGCCCGGTGGCGTCCTCCAGCCGGTAGTAGGAGACCGACCAGGCGTGCTCGTGGTGCTGATCGCCCTGGGTGTGGCCTGCGGTGAACTGCTCGACCAGCGGCGTCCCCGTGGCGAGCACCTGGCGCATCGCCGACTCGACGGCCCCCGCGTCATCGAGGAAGGACAGGGCGTCGCGGACGCCCCGTCCGATGTGCTCGGCGGCCGGCAGCCCGTTGATGCGCTCCAGCGAGGGGTTGACCAGGACGTAGCGCAGCTCCGTGTCCAGGACCGCCAGCCCGATCGGGGACTGGGCGACCAGCCGGGCGGAGAGCGCCAGGTCCCGCTCCAGCCGGCGCAGGCGGGTACGGTCCGTGGCGATCCCGAGGGCGTAAAGGTCTCCGTGCTCGTCGAGCAGCCGCATGTTGCGGAATTCGACCAGGAGCGTGCTGCCGTCCTTGTGCCGTACAGGGAACGCCCCGGCCCAGTCCCCGGCGCCGCCCATGACCCTCGCGAACAGCTCCACGACCAGGTCCACGTGCTCGTCGGACGCCAGCAGGCGAGCGGCGGGCCGGCCGAGGGCCTCCTTCGCCGTCCATCCGAACAGTTGCTCGGCCTGCGGGCTCCACAGGGCGATCCGCCCCTGCGCGTCCAGGACGACCGCGGCGACGTTCAGGACGTCGAGCAGCCCGCTCGGCGGGGACACCCCGGGCACGGCGCGCCCGGCCGCCTCCGCCCGGCCTGCCCCGAAGGCTCCGGTCGCATCCATCCAAGGCGCTCCCTTCCGGCGCGGCTCCCTTCATGGTCCCTCCAAATCCGCCCTCCAGCCCTCCAGCGGTCAGGACGGAGTGGGTCACGGCGGGCGCACGGGACACGGCCCGCCCGGTAGGGAGCCCCTTCTCAGTGCAGCGCCGTGAGGACCCGCTCGGGGGTGAGGGGGAGGTCGCGCAGACGCCGGCCGGTGGCGTGGCACACGGCGTTGCCGATCGCGGCCGCCGTGCCGACGATGCCGATCTCTCCGATCCCCTTGCTGCCCATCGGGTTGAGGTGCTCGTCGTGCTCGTCGATCCATCCCACCTCGATGGCGGGCACGTCGGCGTTGACCGGCACGTGATAGGCCGCCAGGTCGTCCTCGGCGAAGCCGCCGTGGACGGGGTCGACCGTACTGCGTTCCGTCAGCGCCATGCCGATGCCCATCACCATCGCCCCGGTGAACTGGGAGCGGGCCAGCGCCGGGTTCAGGATGCGCCCGGCCGCGAAGACCCCGAGCAGGCGGCTCACGCGCACCTCGCCGGTGACGGTGTCGACCCGGACCTCGGCGAAGTGGGCACCGAACGCGTGGCGGGCGTACGGGGACTCCTGCCGGACCGCCTCCGTGGTGTCGGCCGATGCCGACAGGCCCTCTGCGGGCAGCCCGCCCCGGTGGCCCGCCAGCCGGGCGGCCAGGGCGGTGCAGGCCTCGTGCACGGCCCAGCCCCAGGAGGAGGTGCCGCAGGATCCGCCGGCGAGGGAGGCCCGGGGCAGGTCGGTGCGGCCGATGGCCACCGTCACGGAGTCCAGCGGGACCGCCAGGGCGTCGGCCGCCACCTGGGCGAGGACGGTACGGGCGCCGGTCCCGATGTCGGTGGCGTTGATCTCGACGAGGTGGCTGCCGTCGGGCCGCACGTGCACCCGGGCGGTCGAGGGCGCGATGTACACGGGATAGGTGGCCGAGGCGACTCCCACGCCGCGCAGGAACGGTCCGTCCTCTCGCGGAGTACGGGACGCGGCCCAGCCGAAGCGGGCCGCGCCCTCCTGGAGGCACTCCACGAGGTGCCGGCTGCTGAAGGGGCGGTCGGTGTCGGGTTCGAGGGCGGGCTCGTTGCGGATGCGCAGCTCGACCGGGTCCACTCCCAGCGCGTCGGCCAGCTCGTCCATGGCCGACTCCAGGGCGTACATGCCCGGCGCCTCGCCCGGGGCCCGCATCCAGGAGGGCGTGGGCACGTCCAGGGCGACGGCCCGGTGGAGGGTGCGGCTGTCCGGTACGGCGTACATGACGCGTGCGGGGACGGCCGCCTGCTCGACGAACTCCCTGACGCGGGACGTGTGCGTGGTGGCCTCGTGGGTGAGCGCGGTGAGCGTGCCGTCGGGGCGGGCACCCAGGCTGATCCGGTGGAGGGTCGGCGCGCGGTGTCCGACGACGGTGGGCAGGTGACGCCGGGGCAGGGCGAGTTGGACCGGTCGTCCGACGTGGCGGGCGGCCATGGCGGCCAGTACGACGTGCGGGCGCGGGGTGCCCTTGCAGCCGAATCCGCCGCCGACGTGCTCGCTGACGACCGTGACCCGCTCCTCCGGCAGGCCGAACAGCGAGGCCAGCGCCGTGCGGACGGCGCCCGCGCCCTGACTGGAGTCCCACACGGTCAGGTGCTCGCCGCCGGCGTCCCACTCGGCGGTGGCGGCGTGCGGTTCCATGGGGTGGTTGTGCAGGGGCGGGACCGTGTAGGCGCAGTCGACGCGTACCGGTGCGGCGGCGAGGGCCGCGTCCGGATCGCCGCGCTCCCGGAGGGCGGGATACCCGCCGTTGACCTCCTCGGGCGTGTAGGCGCCGGGATGGTCGGCGCGCAGGCCGCCGTCGTGTTCCTCGGTCGCGTAGCTGATCCGCACGGCTTCGGCGGCCGCCCGGGCCCCTTCGAGGGTCTCGGCGATCACCAGGGCCACGTACCAGCCGCGGTGCGGCACCTCGTGGTTCTGGAGCACCTGGAGGGTGGGGTCGTCCGAGGGGCCCAGGCGGGGCGCGTTGTCGGGGGTGAGGACGTCCAGTACGCCGGGGAGCTCCAGGCAGGGTCCGGTGTCCACGGCCGTGACGCGGCCGCGGGGTACGGCGGCGGGCACCGGCCAGGCGTGGACGCGGCCGCGCGGGCTGTGGTCGGTGGCGTAGCGGGCGGCGCCGGTCACCTTCTGGGAGCCTTCCGCGCGGACTGCGGAGGTGCCGAGGACGGTGTCCGGGCGTCCGGGTCGACGGTGGCGGTCGGGGCACATGGCTGCTCCTACGGGGTGCGGGGCTGTCCGTCCTGCGCGCGTCGGGCGAGCGTGGCGAGTGCGTCGCACGCGAGGTTGCGGGCGAGCGCGATCTTGTACGCGTTGTCGCGCAGGGGCCGGGCCTGGGCCAGTTCCGCCTCGACGGCCTCCCGCACCGCCTCGGCGGTCGGCTCGGCGCCGGTCAGCCGTGCCTCGGCCGTGGTGGCCCGCCAGGGCCGGTGGGCGAGGCCGCCGAAGGCGAGGGCGACCCGCCGTACGAGACGGCCGTCGGGGCCGAGGTCGAGTACGGCGGCCACCGAGGCCAGCGCGAAGGCGTAGGAGGCCCGCTCGCGGGCCTTGCGGTAGAGGGAGACGGCACCCGGGGCGGCGGCGGGCAGCAGGACCGCGGTGACGATCTCGCCGTGCCGGATGACGGTGTCCTGCTCGGGCCGCTCGCCGGGCAGCCGGTGGAAGGCGGCCGCGGGCACGGTCCGGGTGCCCTGCTCGCCGTGCAGCTCGACGTCGGCGTCGAGGGCGGCGAGGGCGACGGCCATGTCCGACGGGTGGGTGGCGATGCAGTGCTCGGAGTGTCCCAGTACGGCGTGGTCGCGGTGGACCGCGTCGCGGGCGGCGCAGCCGGAGCCCGGATCGCGCTTGTTGCAGGCGGTGGAGACGTCCTGGAAGTAGGGGCACCGGGTGCGCTGGAGCAGGTTGCCGCCGGTGGTGGCCACGTTGCGCAGCTGCCCCGACGCTCCCGCGAGCAGTGCCTGGGTGAGGGCCGGGTGGCGGGTGCGGACGAGGGGGTGGGCCGCCACATCGCTGTTGCGGGCCGTGCCGCCGATGCGGAGCGTGCCGCCGGGCAGCTCCTCAATGCCGTTCAGGGGCAGCCGTGCGAGGTCGACGAGGGTGCCCGGGCGCTCGACGCCCCGTTTCATGAGGTCCACGAGGTTGGTGCCGCCGGCGAGGTAGCGCGAGCCGGGCAGGCCGGCGTGGGCGGCCGTCGCCTCCTGGAGGGTGGTCGCACGCACGTAGGCGAAGGGTTTCACGCGATCACGTCCAGCACGGCGTCGACGATGCGGGGGTAGGCGCCGCAGCGGCAGAGGTTGCCGCTGAGCCGTTCCCGGATCTCCTCGGCGGTCAGCGGGACGGGGGCGGGATCGGCGAGGGTTTCGGCGGGTGTGGCGTGCGACGGGTGGCCCGCGGCGGCCTCCTCGATCGCCGCGACGGCGGAGCAGAGCTGGCCGGGTGTGCAGAACCCGCACTGGAAGGCGTCCCGGTCGATGAAGGCCCGCTGGAGCGGGTGCAGGGCACCGGAGGGGGCGGCGAGCCCCTCCACCGTGGTGACGTGCGCGCCGTCCTGCGCGACGGCGAGCAGCAGACAGGCGTTCACCCGGCGCCCGTCGAGGAGCACGGTGCAGGCGCCGCACTGCCCGTGGTCGCACCCCTTCTTCGCGCCGGTCAGGCCGAGGTGCTCGCGCAGGGCGTCGAGCAGGGTGACGCGGTGGTCGAGCCGCAGGACGTGGTCCGTGCCGTTGACACGGAGCGTGACGGAGGAGGCAGGGGGCTCGGTTCCACTCGCCACCGCCGGCTCCCTTCGACTGGGTGGACGTCGCTGTAACACGTCGACTATCCCGCCCCGGGGCCGGTGGGCGCCGTGCCACGCGGAGGGCGGCCGCCCCGGAGGCCGATCTTCCATCGGTCGGCCCCGCCGGCGGCCGCCCGGGAGGCATGCACGCCGGGCGGCCGGGGTAGGCGCGGTGTACGGGGCGCGACCTGGCCACCAGGCTGCGACGGGGTCGCGCTCCGGCCTAGCCGAGCGCCGCCAGGAGTTCCCGCTCGCGCGCGGCGCTGAGGCCGGCCCGGCGGGGCCGGTCCAGGCCCGCCTCCCGCTCCCAGGCCAGGGTGTCCGCCAGCAGCTCCGTCCGGGGCCGGTGGCGCAGGCCTGCCGCGCTCGCGGCGGCGCCGCTGCGCGCGCAGAAGCCGGCCCACTGCGGGTCGGCCATCCACATCGCGAGGGATTCCTGGCCCATGAACTCGCCCACCTGCTGTCCGAGCAGCCAGTCGCGGCCCGCCGGCACCACCGGTCCGGTGTGCCCGCCGATCTCCCTCGAGAGGGCGACCCATTCCCCGAAGGGCACCACCGGGCCGACCGCGTCGTAGGTGCCGGTCGTCCTCTTCTCCGCGCAGTCCAGCAGCCACGCCGCGAGGTCCCGTACGTCGACCGCCTGCGTCGGGACGTCCGGGGAGTCGGGCACCAGCAGGGGCTCGAGCGGCTCCCGGGCCGCGCGGCCGACCCAGTACCCGGTGCGGCCGCTGTTGTCGCCGGGCCCGCCGATCAGGCCGGCCCGCGCGATGAGGAGCCGGTCGCCGAGCGCGGCCGTCGCGGCCCGCTCGCAGGCCACCTTGGCCTGCCCGTACTCCTCGCGGCCGAGCTCGTCACCCGCGGCCGCCGGCAGCAGTTCGGCCGTCTCGTCCGCGCCCGGCCGCGCCTGCGAGGCGTACGCGCTGACCGAGGAGACGTACGCCCAGTGGCCCGCCCGCGGGCCGAGCGCCGCCAGTGCGCCGCGGACGAAGCCGGGCTGCCAGGACACCTCCACCACGGCGTCCCAGTCCCGGTCCGTGAGGCTCTCGTACGCCGTGGCCGCGCGCCGGTCGGCGGCCACCAGCGTGGCGCCCTCGGCGACTTCGCCGCTCTCGCCGCGGGCCAGGCACGTCACCCGGTGTCCGCGTGCCATGGCCTGCCGCGAGATCTCTCGACCCACCCATGCCGTTCCGCCCAGTACCAGGATCTCCATCTGCCCACCCAAACACGGGTGATGGGCCTTCGCCCAGGGGGCTTCGCCGAGAGCGGACCGCGTCGCCGCTGGCTTCGGTTCGGTCAGGCGGCCAGCGCCGTGGTGATCACCAGCGGTGGCCTGGCTCGCTCCGCCGACCAGGTGTGGGCGCGGGCGAGCTGCGGGTCCGCGAGGGCGAGCGCTTCCTCCACGGACGGGCGGTGCTGGACGGCGTCCCGGAACCCGGCGCGTTCCAGCAGCCCGGGGATGAGGACGACGGGCCACGCGTGGTTGCGCACCTCCTGCCAGGAGCCGTCGGTGCGCCGGAGCCGTACGGTGAGCTGCTCGCCGGGCCCGTAGGCCTCGCCCGGGGCGCCGATGCGCAGCGAGGCGTAGTCCATGCCGGTGCAGTCCGGATCGGTGACCAGCAGGACGAACGGGGCTCCGGGCCGCAGCAGTCTGCGGATCTCCGTGAACAACGCGAGGACCGCTTCCTCGGTGGGCAGTGAGGCGAGTACGTGATTGCACATCACAGCGTCCGCGCAGCCGTCCGCCAGGCCGGCCACGCGTCCGTTCCGGACGAGGTGGTACTCGGCCACGGCCATGCCCGACCCGCGTGCCAGGGCCAGCATTTCGGGCGAGGTGTCCACGCCCAGCACCCGCGCCCCCAGCAGCCGGGCCGCCTGGTCGGCGACCTTCCCCGGCCCGCATCCGTAGTCCACCAGGACCTCGCCGCTGCCGAGCCGGCGGGCGAGGTCCCGGAAGACGAACGGGTAGCCGAGGAGCCAGTCCGTGGCCGCTTCCACGGCCGCGAAGGCCTGCGCGCCCTCGCGGCCGGACCATGCGGCGCTGTCTCCGACACCGGGCTGCCCGGATCCCTGCGGCCTGTCGCTCACAGCCTCACTATCGGCCCACCGCAGCGGTGCGGGGGTGGTACGACACGGGCCGCCCTCCGGATCAGGTGGTCGGGTGCAGACGGGACGGCGCGAGCGGCGCACCGTGCCGGTGCGCGTCGGCCGCGGCCAGGGCGCTGCCCGCCAGCCAGCTCCCCCAGTCGAGGTTCCAGTCGCCGAAGCCGTTGGCGAAGGGGGCCATCTTCTCGCCGCCGCTGTTGACCACTTCGACGATGTCCCCTTCGCGCACCGTCTCGAAGAACCAGGCGGCGTTCTCGGTGCTCATGCCCGTACAGCCGTGGCTGACGTTCTCCTCGCCCTGCGCCTCGACCGACCAGGGCGCCGCGTGGATGTACTCGCCGCTCCAGGTCACCCTGGTCGCGTACAGAACGGGCAGGTCGTAGAACTCCTTGGTGCCGCGCTTGATCCCGACGGTGTCCCCCCGCATCCGGACCTTGGGCTCCTTGCGCAGCACGACCTTGATGCCGGCGCGCGTCCTGAACCCGGCCTTTCCGGTGGTGACCGGGATCGTCCTGATGATCCGTCCGTTGCGGCGTACGGTCATCTCGTGGGCGGCGGAGTCGGTGACGGCCTCGATGCGGTCTCCGACGGTGAACTCCAGCTGCTCCGAGGGGCCGCCGTAACCGAGGTCCCCGACCTCGACCCCGTCGAGACCGCTGCGTACGCGGACCACGGTGTGGGCGGGCCAGTAGGTGCGCGGGCGGTAGTGCAGGGTCGACGCGTCGACCCAGTGCCAGGCGCCTTCGACCTGGGGCTCCGAGGTCACCTGCAGTGCCTGCTCCACCCGTGCGCGGGCCACCGGGTCGTCGGTGGGCACCGGGCGGCTGAGGTCCGCGGTGACGATCTCCCCCGCGCCGTACGTCCCCGGGCGGGGCCCGAACTCGGCCGTCAGCCGGCCCCCGTCGGCGGGCGGGGCGGTCCGGAACGCCATGGTCACCCCGACCGGGGTGCCGGCCGCGTCCTGGGCGCCGACCTGCACGGTGTACATCTCGCCCGCGCGCAGCGGCTCGGTGTTGAGCCAGTGCCCGCTGTCGGGGCCGAGCTCTCCGGCCAGGTGGCGGCCGTGCCCGTCGGTCACGGTCACGTCGGTGAGGCGTCCCGGTTCCGCGAGGGCGATCTCCAGCGGCGCGTCGGCGTCCGTGGGCAGCGCGTCCGAGCGGGCGGCGCTCGAGGTGTCGCCGAGGACCGGCATCCGCAGGACGGTTCCGCTGCCGTGGGCGGTGGCCCGGACGCGCTGCTCCCGCCAGCCGCCGCACAGCCCGGGCCGGAAGGTGTGGACGGCGCACCGGCCGGCCCCCGCCGGGCCGCCCTCGTCCACCGCCCGGCCGACCAGCAGGGTGACCGCCGCCTCCTTCGCCCCGCTTCCGGCCGTGTGCTCCGCGGCGTCCGCGTCGGACGCCCGGCCCGGCGCAGCCGCTGCCACCAGCATGGCTCCCGTCACGGCGGCCACCACGCCCCACGCCTTGGTCAGTTGCATTCGTTGCCCTCCCAGATCTCACACGGCCGGATGGCAGCATCAAAACGATCGGGAGCCAAAATGATGATCATGAACTCGGCTCTGGGGCCGAACGGGCACCCCAAGAGAACTCGTACGGAGCACACACCGGCCGGTGGGCGCGGCAATCGGGGCTCTGCGTAGCATCCGGGCATGTCTCACTCCCACCCGCGGCTCCAGCGCCTGCGCGATGACCACGCCCCGGCCCTCCTCGCGTTCGAGCGGGAGAACCGGGCCTATTTCGCCGCATCGGTACCCGATCGCGGCGACCTCTACTTCACGCGCTTCGACGAACGGCACGCGGATCTGTTGGCCGAACAGGCCGCCGGGCTGCACCACTTCCACGTACTGGTGAGCGACGCCGGCGCGGTGCTCGGACGGGTCAACCTGGTCGACGTGGCGGACGGTTCGGCCGAGCTGGGGTACCGGATGGCCGAGCGGGCCGCCGGCCGGGGGCTGGCCACGTCCGCCGTCGGCGAGGTCTGCGCCCTGGCGGCCGCGGAGTACGGCCTGGCCTCGCTGCGGGCCGTCACCACGCTGGACAACGCCGGCTCGCGCGCCGTCCTGGCCCGTACGGGCTTCACCCCGGCCGGCGAGATCGAGCTGGACGGCCGCCCGGGGCTGCGTTTCGTACGCGCCCTGTAGCGGTGGCGGGCCACCCGGGACCGCCGGCTCCGCCGGCCGCATTCCTTGGCGTCACAGGGTCCGGCGCATGCAGATCCGGGGCCAGCGGTCCAGCCCGTGCTGCGCTTCGCGAGCGCGGATCTCGCGCAGTCCGGGTGTGAGGCCGGCGTCGTCCAGCGGCAGGAAGCCGCAGCGCGCGTAGTACGGGGCGTTCCACGGGACCTCGGTGAAGGTGGTGAGGGTCAGCGCGGGCACCCCTCGTCGGCGGCGTACTGCGCGAGGTGGTCCAGCAGGGACCGGCCGATGCGGCGGCGCGCGCTGCCCGGGTGGACCGACACCTGCTCCACATGGAGGCTGCCGTCGACGCGGTCGGCGATCAGATAGGCGACCGGGGAGTCGGCCGGGCCGGCGAACGGGTCGACGGCGATCCAGGCCAGCCCGGCCCGCTGGTAGTCGGCGAGTTCCTCGAGCGGGAGCGGTTCGTCGTCGGCGATCTCCGGCATGCCGATGTCCCGGAAGCACAGGCCGGCCGCCCTCTCGATGTCCTGGAGGAGGGGCAGTTCGTCCAGGCGTGCTGCTCGTATGCGCATGGACGCATTGTCGGGGCCGGGCCGCGCGGTGCCACCCGATTTACCCGTGGTCGGCGGCGCCGCCGCAGTGCCGTAGGGTGGGGTTCACCGACGCGGGGTGGAGCAGCTCGGTAGCTCGCTGGGCTCATAACCCAGAGGTCGCAGGTTCAAATCCTGTCCCCGCTACTGATGGAAGGAAGGGCCCGGATCTTCAACGATCCGGGCCCTTCCTTCCTTTGGCTTGCCTTTGGCTTGGTCAGAGGCGCTCCAGTACGGCGCTCAGGGAGTCCATGACGTGGCTGCGCCAGCCGCCGCCCATGATCGTGCGGGCCCTCATCTGCGCCGGGTCGTCCGGGTCGAAGCCCTCGTGGACGAGGAAGAGCCTGGTTCCGCGGCCTTCCGGTTCAAGCGTCCACGTGATGGTCCAGTCGGCCCGGCCGGCATCGGGGCTGCCGGAGGCGTCCGTCCAGCGGACCGAGAGCATCCGCCCGGTCTCGTAGGCGAGCACCTCGGCCGCCGTCGTGCCGGAGTAGCCCGTGTTCGGGCGGGGCAGCGAGGTCATCGTGTAGCGGTGGCCGACTTCGAGGCGGAAGTCCGAGGGCATGAGCCACTGGGCGATCAGGTCGGGCTCGGTGAGGGCGCGCCAGACCTTGGCGGGCGGATGCGGCAGGAACTGGTCGACCCGGACCGTGCTGAGGTCCTCGTCGAAGCCCTGGTCGGACGCTTCGGAGGCTGAGGTCATGTCTCATCGTCCGGCATGCGGTCCAGGAGGTCGCCCAGGCCCTTGAACCTGTCGCGCCAGAACCGCTCGTACGGATGGAGCCAGTCCTGTACGTCGGCCAGCGGCGCGGCCTCGAGGCGGTAGATGCGCTGGCGGCCGGCGCGCTCCTCCGCGACGAGCCCGGCCTCCCGCAGCACCTTCAGGTGTTCCGAGAGGCTGGGGCGGCGCATGTCGAAGTGGTCGGCCAGGGACTGGACGGGCTGCGGGCCGCGCTCGCGCAGCAGGCGCAGGACTTCGCGGCGGGTGCCGTTGGCGAGAGCGGCGAACACGCGGTCCTCGGCGGTACCCGTCGTGACCATGGCGCTAGAAGCCTTCCTTCTCCGTGAGCAGCATCAGGGCGTTGCCGTCGAGGTCGCGGAAACCGGCCATTCGCCCCCAGGGGGCCTCGTCCGGACCGTTCACCTCGACCCCGGCCGCCGCGAGCCTCGCGCAGTCGGCGTCGACATCGGCCGTGACCAACATGATCCCCCGGGCGGAGCCGGGCGTGAAATCGCCCATCCCCGGGCCGGAGAGCGTGAAGACGGTCTGCGCGCCCTCGGGGGCGACCTGCAGCCAGCGCGCCGGGCCGACCTGGCGGTCGGCACGGACCTCGAAGCCCAGGACGCCGGTGTAGAAGGCGAGGGCCCGGTCCTGGTCGGCGACGGGGAGGGTGACGAAGGAAGCGTGCGTGATGTTCATGCCCCCACGATAGGTAGGGATTTTCCTACGTGTCAAACGTAGGGGATTTCCTACCTATGCCCGGCGGCAGCCCGTCGTTATGATCACCGGCGGCAGGGCCGTAGCGCAGAGGTCGTCGCACCTGGCTTGCACAGCCGGAGGACGTCGGTTCGAATCCGACCGGCCCTGCCGCCTCCCGCCCCGCTCCCCCTCCCGCCCCCCACTCCCGCCTCGAAGGGTGCTGACCGTGAGCAGAAAACCGCTGGTGGGCGGGCTCCCCGTCGAGGAGGTCGCCCTGTGGCACCGGGTGCGGCGCTTCGCCGTGCCGCGCTGGATGATCGAGGGCGCGACCGAGGCCCGGCTGGCCGGTGACTGGCGCGCGGCCTGCGCGGTCGCGGCCGTGGACGTCGCACTCGACCTGGCGCGGATCGGGGACCGGCACGGCGCCGCCGTACGGGACGCGGTCGCGGACGACCTCGCCCACCTGGCACCCGACCTGCTGCGCTGGCACCTGCCCCGGGCACCCGCGTCCGGGGGCACGACGCTGGCTGCGCGCCGGGTGGTCCTCCTCGCCCCCCACGGCGGCGTCAGGCGCAGGTTCCGGGCGCACGCGCAGCCGTCGTACCTGGTCGTCCGCACCCCTGGGGCATGGGACGGTCCGCAGCGGCTGGTCCTGGACTTCCTCAACGCCGACGACCCCGGCCTGCTGCCCGAATACCTCGTGGAGGACTGGACCGCGACCCGCCACTTCTGGGACGCCCGGCACGCCCCGGAACTCCGCGCATGGTGCGGGGGCGGCGGCGGGCAACGGCTCCCGTTCTTCCACGCGGACGGCACTCCGCTCGGACCACGGGAGCTGCCCGACACCGACCCGGGCTCCGGAGGCGATCCGGCCGCGCGGGAGGAATGGATCGCCGTCCTCCAGGCCCGCGGGGACCTCGTGGGTGCCTTCGCGGCCACGGGTGTGGACGTCGATCCGACCGCCGTGCCGCTCAACTCCGGCTGGGGCCCCGGGGAGCCGGAAGCCGTCATCGCGGCGCTTCCCATGGACCTGCCCCGGACCGTCCGGGAAGTGCGGCGTCTACTCGCGGCCGGGGTCGCCGACCGGTTCCGGATACCGGGCGGGTACCGCGGTGACGTCCTGCTCGAGCCGGCCGGCCCCGGCCCGGACGCCGCTCTGCGCGCCCGCGCCGAGGGGCCGCACCGGGACGCCGGACTGGCCACGATCCCGGGGATCGCATGGCGGCGGATGCCCGACCTCCAGCTGGTCCGTACCGGGCGCCTCGCGCCGGAGGAGCTCCACCCGCTGGTGGCGGCCGCCCTCTTCCCGGCATCGGGTCCCGCCTGCGGGCCGCCCGGCCCGCCCGCCGTCCTGGAACCGGTGCGGGTCAGATGCGGCGGCGAGTGGCACCTGGTCGGCTTCCGCGACGGGGAGCTGCGCGTCCCGCACAGTGCCCGGGAACAGCTGCGCGAGCAGGCCATGCTGGCCTTCGGGGGCGACGTCTCCGGGTGCTTCGCCGTACAGCGCGCCTGGGCCTCGGGGCGGGGGCGGCTGCCGCGCGCCCTGCGGCCGCTGCGGCGGGAAGTGTTCGAGCGTGCGCGGCACGGCGACACCCCCGGGCTCGCCGCCCTGCTGGCCGCCGGACTGGACCCCGCCGTCCGGGACAACGAGACCGGCCACACCCTTCGGGACGTGCTGCGCCGCCTCGACCCCGAGGCGGGCTGACGCCGCCGGGAGGAGGATGGGAGAGGGACCGACGCGTCGACGGGAGTGATCATGTTCCAGGACACCAAGGCGTTCAGCGGGTTCTCGGTGGACGACATCACGAAGGCCAAGGAGTTCTACGGCGGGACGCTCGGCCTGCGGGTCTCGGAGGAGAACGGCATGCTCTTCCTGAACCTCGGGGGCGGCGGCACCGTACTGCTGTACCCCAAGGACAACCACCGGCCGGCGGATTTCACCGTCCTCAACTTCCCGGTGGACGACATCGACAAGACCGTCGACGCGCTCACGGCCCTCGGGGTGACCTTCGAGCGCTATCCGGACTTCGACGCCGACGCCAAGGGCATCGTCAGGGAGCAGGGCGAGGGCATGCCGTCGATCGCCTGGTTCAAGGACCCGGCGGGCAACGTGCTGTCCGTACTCACCGAACCGTCCTGACCGAAGGCCGCTCCCTGCGCCGCGCCCGCGCATCACGGCACCGCGGCGCCCCTGTGACGGCACTCACACATCTTCCCGGTGTTCCGTGTCGACCGGATGCGGTCCGGCGGGCGTATGCCTGGTGAGAGGGTCACATGGATTCGGGAGCGATTTTTGACCGTCGAGGAGTTCGAACAGTTCTACGCACACGCGGCGGGACGGCTGACAGGTCAGTTGTACGTCATGCTCGGCGATCACCATGAGGCTCAGGACGTGGTGCAGGAGGCCTTCGTCAGAGGCTGGGGCAGACGGCATCAGCTGGACCGGGACGGCCGGCCCGAGGCGTGGATCCGCACCGTCGCGTGGCGGCTCGCGGTGAGCCGGTGGCGCGTGCGCCGTCGTACCGCCGACGCCTGGCAGCGCACTGCCCCCGCCAGTCATGTGGAGGGTCCGGGGCCGGAGGCCGTCGCCCTCGTCGACGCGTTGCGCCACCTGCCCCTCAAGCAGCGCCGGACGATGGCTCTGCACTATCTGTGCGATCTGACGGTCGAGCAGATCGCCGCCGAGACCTCCCTGTCCGCGAGCACGGTCAAGACCCATCTCACCCGGGGCCGGGCCACCCTCTCCCGCCATCTGCAGGACCCCCGCATTGAGGAGGCGCCCGATGCATGACTCCCACGATCCGCTGCGGTCCCTGTTCCGGGAAGCGGCCTCCGCGGGGCAGTCCGGGGCCGGTCTCCCGCCCGTCTCCGTCATCGCACGGCGCGGGGAGCGGGCCCGACGGCGCAGGATCGTCTCCGTGGCGGCCGCCTGCCTCCTGGTCCTCGGCGGGACCGGCGCCGCCCTGTCGACGCTGCTGCCGCACGACTCGACTCCGACCCTCCCGGCGACCACCCCCTCACCCGTGCCGCCGTCCCCCGTGCCCACCGCGCCGGGCGCTTCGGCCACGCCCGGCGCTTCGACGTCGCCGGGCGTGACGACGTCACCGCCCGCCCCGCCGCCCACGACTTCGGGTCCGGGCAGATCCACCGCCACGTCGTACCCGCCTCAGTAACCCCTCCCTCCCCATCAGCGGACACCGGCCCCGGAACCACGGCCGGCGGTTCCGCACGCCTTCAGCCGAGCAGGAGATCCACCCATGTCCGTTTCCGCCCCGCCCCGGCCTGTCGAGGTTCCCCGCAGGCCCGCGGTGCGCCGCCCGGTGTTCGCGTGGCGCCCCGGCCGTGCGGACCGCGAGGTGCTGTGGCTCTACGTGCTGACCCGCGTCGGCCTGTGGACCACCGCGGGAGCCGCCCGCTGGCTGTTCCCCTCCGACGACCAGGCGCGGAACCCCGCTTCGTTCCTGTCGCCCTGGCAGCAGTGGGACTGGTGGCACTACCTCCACATAGCCCAGGACGGCTACTTCCCCGACCAGGCCGGTCCGTGGACGGCCGGCTGGGACAACAGGGAGGCCTTCCTCCCCGGCTTCCCCTCACCCTGCGCGCCGTCCACGCGGTCGTCCCGCACTGGGCCGCGGCCGGAGCGCTCATCTCGTTCGTCGCGGGCGGCGTCGCCGTCCTGGCGCTGGCCCGCATCGCCCGCCGCCACCTGCCCGACCCGGACGCGGGCCGGCGTACGGTGCTGTTCTTCCTGCTCTCGCCGTGCGCCGTGTTCCTCGCCGCCGGCTACACCGAGGCGCTGTTCCTGGCCCTGGCCCTGCCCGCCTGGCTGGCAGCCCAGCGCCGGAACTGGCCGGCGGCCGCGGCCTTGGCCTGCCTGGCCTGCTCCGTACGCGTCACCGGGCTCTTCCTCGTGGCCGCGCTCGTCCTGCACTTCGCGCTCACCGCCCGGGGCCGCCGGGCCTGGCGTGCGGCTCCCTGGCTGTGCCTGCCCGCCCTCTCCCCCGTGCTGTACAGCTGGTACCTGGAGGCGCGGACCGGCGACTGGATGGCGTGGAAGCACGCCCAGGAGCGCGGCTGGTACCGGGACTTCCACGCGCCGTGGGACGCCTGGGCCAACACCTGGAACGCCGCTTTCCACCACCTCCACCCCACCGGCTACGCGCTGATGTGGCAGGCCGAGCTCCTGGCCATGCTGGCCGGGGTGATCCTCCTGGTCCTGCTCGTACGAGGCCGCCGCTGGCCCGAGGCCCTCTACATCGGCCTCACCCTGTGGGCGCTGGGCACCTCCTACTGGTACACGTCGATTCCCCGTTCCACCCTGCTGTGGTGGCCGCTCTGGATCGGCCTGGCCGCCTGGAGCCACCGCCGCCCCCGGGTTCTGACGGTGTACCTGTGCGTCGCGGCCCCGCTGGCCACCACGGTCGCCCTCACCTTCCTCACCGGGCGGTGGGCGGGCTGAGAAGGGCGGCCGGCCGCGGCATAGAGTGCCGCCTGTGGACAGACACATAACCTTTGAGCGGCTGCACAACTTCCGTGACCTGGGCGGCTATACGGCCGCGGACGGCCTGACGGTGCGCTGGGGCCGGCTGTTCCGGTCCGACTCCCTGGGCAAGCTGCGGGGCGAGGACTGGGAACGCTTCCTGGAGCTCGGCGTCGAGGCGGTCATCGACCTGCGGTACTCCTGGGAGATCGACGCGAAGGGACGGGTGCCCGGGCATCCGTCACTCGCCTACCACCACCTCAGCATCGAACACCGCCCCTACGACCAGGCGGCCCTCGGCCCGGAGGTCGAGACCGGCCCCTACCTCGCCGAGCGGTACATGGAAGTCGCCCACGACGGCGTCGGCGAACTGCGCCGGGCGCTTGAGGTGATCGCCGCCCAGGAGGGCCCGGTGGCCTTCCACTGCGCGTCGGGCAAGGACCGCACCGGTCTGCTGGCGGCGCTGGTCCTGGCGCTGCTGGGGGTTCCCGAGGAGGTCATCGTCGAGGACTTCGCCCTCACGGAACTCGCGACCGGCCGGCTGCTCGCGGACTGGCGGGCGGACCACCCCGGCCAGGAACCCGCCTGGCCGGGGTACGGGCGGGCGCCCGCCGAGGTGATGCGCCTGTTCCTCGCGGCCCTCACGCGCGAGCACGGGTCCGTACGGGACTACGCGGCAGACCTGCTGGGCGCGGACGACACCCTCGTCGCCGCCCTGCGCGAGAACCTGCTCGCCCGGCAGAGCGCTTAGGGCTCAGCCCCGCCGGGTGCGCGTCTTGCGCTCCCGGCCGGGCACGGGCTCGGCCCGCCAGGAGCGGTGGGCTTCCAGCAGCCCGGCACGCTCGTCGGGGTCGCTGTCGCGCAGGACCATCCGCAGGGTCACCAGGTCCCGCAGTCCGCGTACCAGGGCGGCCGGTGCACGGCGGGGCCCGCGGGCGAGGCGCACGAGCAGGCCGAGCACGAAGGGCGCGGCGATCAAGGCGAGTTGGAGGTTCACGGGTACTCCTCGTACGTCGAAGGTTTCGGTTCGGGCAAGGGCCGGCCGGCCTCGAAGTACCAGGGATAGCCTCGACAGGCGTTCACAGGGGTGATGTGAACCGGAACGTACGGCCTGGTCAAGGGGTGTTGGGTGGAGGGTCTGAGCACCGAGGTCCCGGGCGGCGCCCACCGGGAGCTGATCGCCCGGATCCGTACCGCGCTGGCCGGGCGGAAGCAGAGCGAGGTGGCCCGGGACGCCGGCATCCAGCCGTCGACCCTGAGCAACATCCTCAACGCGAAGGCGGTGCCCACCCTCACGACGCTCGACGTGCTCGCCCGCGCCCTGGGGATCACCGGACCGGCCCTGGTGGAGCTGCGCCGGCTGCGCGAGCGGGCGGACGTGCGGACGCGCCGCATCGACGGCTACCTCGCCGCGGCCCGCGACGCCGCGCGGGAGCACCCGTACGCCGGTGTGCTGCCGGGCACCACGCCTCCGCTCGCCGCGGTCTACTTGCGGCAACGGGTGCGCCGCGCGGCCGAGGCTGCCGGGGCTGCCACCGTGCCGGCCGACGAGGTCCCGGCCGGCGGGCGGGTGTGCGTGATCCTGGCGGGGCCCGGCGGCGGCAAGTCGAGCCTGCTGCGGACCTGGCTGGCCCGGGGCACGGGCCGGTGGCTGAAGGGGCGGGGCGAGGAGAGCGTGCCCGTGCTGGTACCCGCCGCCGACCTGGTCGACGCCCCGCTGGCGGACGCCCTCGCCGCCTCCGTGAACCGGGAGCTGGAGGGACTGGTGGAGAAGCTGCCGGCGGCCTTCTTCGGCTCCGAGCCGCAGCCGGGGGCGGGCTGGCTGGTCCTGGTGGACGGGCTGGACGAGGTCACCGACGCGGCCGCCCGGCGCAAGGTGTTGTGCCGCCTCGCGGACGCCTCCGGCGGGGAGCATGCCGGTCTGTACCGGTTCATCGTCGCCACCCGCCCGCTGCCAGGGCGGGAACTCGACCTCCTGGGCACCGACGTGCCCCACTACGCCCTCCAGCCCTTCGGCCGGGACGACCTGCCGCTGATCGCCGGGAACTGGTTCCGGTGCCTGGAGGTGGCGGACCCCGAGGGTACGACGCGGCGGTTCCTGCGGGCGTTGGAACAGACCCGGCTCGCGGCGCTCGCACAGGTGCCGCTGATGACCGCGATGCTGTGCCAGCTCCACGCGGCCGCCCCGGACCAGCCGTTGCCCGCCGGGCGCGGGCAGCTCTACCGCGAGTTCGTCGACCTGCTCCACCGCCAGCAGCACCGGGCCGGTTCGCACGGCCTGCCCGTGCTGACCGCGGGCCTCGGGCGCTACGGACCCGGGGCGCTCGCCGCCGCCGAGGAGACGCTCGACCACCTCCCCGAACTGATCGCCCGCCTCGCGGCCGAACGCCACGCCGGGAACACCCGGCCCGCGCTCGACGTCCTGTGCGAGCAGCCGCGGGCGCGGCGGCCCGCGCGGGTGCCGGAGGGCGACTGGCGGGCGTTCCTCGACACCGCCGCCCGGCGCGGCGGCCTGCTGATCCCGCGCGGCGGCGACCTAGTCTTCCTCCACCAGACGCTGCTGGAACACCTGGCCGCCCGCCATGTCCTGCGCGACCCGAAGGAGGGTGCGCGGGCCATCCGGCGGGCCTTCCACCAGCCCCGCAGATGCCGGCCTGCGGTTCCGATGTCCGTCTACGCCAGGGGGACACCACCCGGGGTCCGGCCGCGCGCGTGGGGCCTGCGGTACTGGGCGCCGCCGGCCGATTCCTCCTCGACCGGGTTCCTCCTCGACGCCGCGCACGACGCCGGTCTCGGCCTGCGCAGGTCACCGCTCCGGCGCCTGGCGTCGCGGGGCGGGCTGCCCGGCTGGGAGTTCGTGGCCGCCCAGGCCCACATGGGCACCCGCCTTCCCGACGACGTGGTCGCCACGGCAGCGGGGCACCTCCACGCTTACACGGGCCCCGAGTTCAGTGCCCGCATCCGTACCCAGGCCGCCGAGGCGCTGACCCGTCTCGGGGACCCCCGGGGACCGGATCTCCTGTACGGCTTCGCCGTCGATGCGTCCTGCCCGGAGTTCGATCGGTTTCGGGTGGCCGGGGCCCTGGTCGAGCACGGGGATCCCCGGGGCCCCGCCTCGCTCGTCGTCGTCTCCGGGGACCCGGTCGTCTCCAGCAAGGTCCGCCGCGACGCCGCCGCGGCGCTGGCCGCGATCGACGACCCCCGCGCCGCGGGCCTCTTCCTCGCGATCGCCCTCGCCGGGTCCTCCTCCGGCCGCGACCGTGTCCCGGCCGCCGAATCCGCGGCCGAACTGGGCGACCCCCGTGCCCTGGACGCGCTGTACGCACTGTGCCTGGCACCGGACATGCCCGCCGCGTACCGTGTGGCGGCCGCCGAGGCACTGGCCACCCGCGGCGACCCACGGGGCCCCGCCTCGCTCCTGTCCGTCTCGCTGGACGTGAACGTGCAACAGGCGGTGCGCGTCAGAGCGGCCGGGGCGCTGGTCTCCGCGGGTGATCCCCGTGAGGCCGACCGCCTGCACGCCCTCGGCCTCTCCTCCGGCGGGCCGGGGCAGGCCCGTTTGGAGGCCGGTGTGGCGCTGGCAGGCATCGGCGACCCGCGCGCCGCCGAGGTGTTCCACTCACTCGCCGCCAACCGGGGCGAGGGTCAGCACGATCGCGTCCGCGCGGCGAAGCAGCTGGCGGCGCTCGGGGATCCCCGCAGCCACGGCCTGCTCCTCGCCCTCTCCCGGGACCCGGGCATCAGCGGCTCCCCACGTGTGGAGGCGGCGACGGCACTGGCCGCGCTGGACGAACCGGCCGCCGCCGAACAGCTGCACGCGCTCACCTGGGCCCGGGCCCTCTCCACCCGGGACCAGTTGGCGGCCGCCGTGGCGCTGGCCGGCCTGGGCGACCGCCGCGCCGCCCACGCCCTCCACCTCCTGGCACTGTGTCCCGAGGTCCCGGACCCGAGCCGGGTGAATGCCGCCAGGGCACTGGTCGGGCTCGGCGACCCGCACGCCGCCGACCTCCTGCGCGCCCTGCCCGCGCTCTTCGACCCGAACACCTTCGGTGACTATCTGCTCGACGTTCCGCGGCTGCTGGCCGGCCTAGGAGACGCGCGGGCCGCAGAGCTGCTGGCCGCCCTGCCGGCGCCGCTGTGGCCGGGAGAGCAGACGTCGAACCTGGTCAGGGGGATCCTGGAGGAGGTCGGCAGGCCGCCCCGGGGGCCCCGGCCTAAACGCGGTTCCCGCCGAACGGGCCGCCGAACGGGCCCGCGAAGCCCCAGTACGTGACCAGCACGTCGCGGTAGCCGGGGTCGCCGAGGTGCTGCTCCCGGTGGAACTCCGGGGCGGCCTTGATCTGTTCCTTGGTTCCGTCCACGTACACGGTCCGGATCTCCGGGTCGATGCGGGTCACCGCGCCCGCCGGAACGAGGACCTCCCTGCCGAAGATCCACACGCCGGTGTCGACCACCAGATAGGCGTCGCCGGCCTCGTCGTTGTGCTGGTCGACCTTTCCGATGTGGCCGTCCGTCGCCTCGACCGTGTAGCCCGTGAGGTCGGTGCCTGCCAGATGGCCCGAGGTCGACCGGTAACTCCATACATGCTGCGTCACTCGAAAGCTCCTCGGTTCGGCGGGCGGCGGGTCCTTCCCGCCGCACCTCCTCGCCTGCCCGGTGAGCGAAGCCGTAACCACCCCCGTCGGGGCCCCGGACGGCGCATACTCGGACCATGGCTGACACCACCACAGTCGAGGTCGACACCGATGTCCACGACCGGCTCGCCGCGCTCGCCGCGGCCCGCGGACTGAGCCTGCGCGCGTACCTGGCCGAACTCGCCGCCGCCCAGGAGAACCAGGCCGCCCTCGCCCGCGCCGCGCGCGCCTTCGACGAGGCGGTCGTGCGGCCCGGGTTCCGCGAGGGCTTCGCGCGCGACTTCGCCTAGGCCTGAGGTCGGTCCAGCGGCGCGAAGCCGAGCCGCAGCGTCGTCCGCCGTGCGCGCAGTTCGTGCTCCGGCAGGGGGCCCGGACCGCAGGAGGCCGTGCCGATCCCGTGGTGTGCGGCGTCGAGGTGCAGGTGGACGCGGTCGCCCGGCACGAGGTCGGTGGTGTGCCGGGCGGCGGCGAGTTCGGCCGCCGTCCAGCGGCGGGCGGTGAGGTCGTACCAGGGGTCCCCGGTCACCAGCAGTCCGCCGCCCGCCCCGGTCAGCCGGGCCCAGCGGACCTGATGCCGGTTGCCGTTCTCCTGCGGGCGCACGTACGGGGTCTGCAACGCGTCGACCGTGTGACGGTGGCGTCCCAGCCGCGCCGCGGCCGCCGTGTCGCGGTATGCCTCGCCCGGGCCGCGTCCGTACCAGTCCACGGTGTCGATCCAGCCGGGCAGGGCCGTGCGCAGCCCGATGCGCGGCAGCGCGCCCGGCCAGTCCCCCTCCGGTACGACGGTGAGGTCGAGCCACAGCGTGGAGCCGTCGGTGCGCCAGCGGTACGTGGTGTGCATCGCGGCGTCGGTGCCCGCGGGCGCCACCCGGGTGGTGACGGTCAGCGCGTCGCCGGAGGCGTCCAGCCCGGTCAACCGGGTGGTGAGCCGGTGCAGTCCGAGGGCCTGCCAGCCGTCGGCCTCCCGGCCGCCGAGCCGGTCGTTGTCGGTGGGAGCGCGCCACAGGTCGAGTACGGGACGGTCGAGCGGCAGCCCGCCGACGGCTCGCAGGCCGCCCGTGGCCGCGTCGAACCGGCCGGGACCGACGAGGACGTCGGCGCCCTGCCGTGACAGGGGTGCGCGCCGTCGCACCGGCGGCGGCGCCGGCGGCGACACCGCCTGGCCCCAGGCGATGTCGTGGCCCGCCCCGGCCCAGGGCTCGTCCCGGGCGAGGCGGGCGGTGACGATGAAGGCCCGTTCGCCGTCCTTCGCGGGCGGCAGCACGGGCCACGGCAGGAGGGTGTGCTCGCCGGGCCGCAGTACGGGGACCGCCAGCGGGCCCTGCGCGAGGGGTTCGCCCTCGTCCTCGGCCCGCCAGTCGAAGCCGAGGTGCCCGGTGTCGCGGAAGTCGTGCCCGTTGCGGATCAGGATGCTCTCCCCCGCCGGGTCCAGGTCGATGGTGACGGGCTCGATCACCTTCTTGTACTCGATCAGGCCCGGCGAGGGGGTGCGGTCGGGGAAGAGGAGCCCGTCGGCGACGAAGTTCCCGTCGTGGACGGGCTCGCCGAAGTCGCCCCCGTACGTGTGACGGGTGCGGCCGTCCGCGGTCCGCCGGGCGATGCCGTGGTCGATCCACTCCCAAACGAAGCCGCCCTGCAGGCGCGGGTACCGCTCGAACAGCCGCTGGTACTCGGCCAGTCCGCCGGGTCCGTTGCCCATGGCGTGCGCGTACTCGCACAGGATGAAGGGCAGGGCGCGCCGGTGTGCGTCGAGCGCCGGGTCCGTGGTGGCGGGTTCCTCGCCGCGGCCGATCAGTTCGGTCTCGGCGTGGTCGGCGTACATCCGGCTGTAGACGTCGGCGTAACCGCTGTCCTGGTCGCCCTCGTAGTGCAGGAGCCGGGAGGGGTCCCGGCGCCGGGTCCACGCGGCCATGGCGGCGAGGTTCCGGCCGGTGCCGCTCTCGTTGCCGAGGGACCACATGATGACGCTGGGGTGGTTCTTGTCCCGTTCGACCGTGCGGCTCATCCGGTCGAGGTACGCCTCCTGCCAGCGCTGGTCGTCGCTCGGGTTGGCATGCCAGCCGACGGGTTCGAACCCGTGCGTCTCCAGGTCGCATTCGTCGACGACCCAGAGGCCGAGTTCGTCGCACAGGTCCAGGAAGGCGCTGTCGGGCGGGTAGTGGCTGGTGCGGACGGCGTTGATGTTGTGCCGCTTCATCAGCAGGACGTCGTGGCGCATGGTCGCGTACGAGAGGGTGCGGCCGGTCTCCGGGTCCCATTCGTGGCGGTTGACCCCGCGCAGCAGCAGCGGACGGCCGTTGACCTGGAGCCGCCCGTCCTCGACGGTCACGGTGCGGAAGCCGACGCGGATCCGCACGCGTTCGCCGGCGGTGACGAGTTCGCCGTCGTAGAGGTGCGGCTGTTCGGCGGTCCACGGGACGACGGCGGGGAAGTCGTGCGGCCCGGCCGGGTCGGCGTCGTGCAGGCCGAGCGCCGGCACGTGCAGGCGGGCGGCGGCTCCCGAGGTCTCCACGCGGAGGGTGCCCCGGCCGGTGGTGTGGTCGTAGTCCGCGTGCACGAAGACGTCGTCGAGGCGCTGCGCCGGCCGGGCGAGGAGGCGTACCGGGCGGAAGATGCCGGACAGCCACCACATGTCCTGGTCCTCCAGGTAGCTGCCCGCGGACCACTGGTGCACGCGGACGGCCAGGAGGTTGCGGCCCGGGCGCAGGGCGCCGGTGGCGTCGAATTCGGTGGGGAGCCGGCTGCCCTTGCCGTCGCCGAGCCGCTGCCCGTTGAGCCAGACCGCGAAGCAGGAGTCGACGCCCTCGAAGCGCAGGACGGCGCGGTCGGCGGGCCAGGGCTCGGGGAGGGTGAACGCGCGCCGGTACTCGCCCGTCGGGTTCTCGTCGGGGACGTGGGGCGGGTCCACCGGGAAGGGGTAGGTGACGTTGGTGTACGCGGGTGCGCCGAAGCCGTTCAGCTGCCAGCAGGACGGTACGGGCAGCTCGTCCCAGGTGTGATCGTCGAAGCCCGGGGCTTCGAACCCGGCGCTGAGGTCGTGGAGTCCGGCGGCGAGGCGAAAGCGCCAGGGCCCGTCGAGTGCGAGGCTCGGGGCGTCCGAGTGGAGGGCCGCCCGGGGGGCGAGCCGGCCGCGGCCGGGGGCCCGGTCTTCGACGTACGCGGTGTCGCGGGTGGTGCTGGTCATGGGCTGGCTGTTCTCCTACGGGGGTCTTGCCGGTCACGCCGAACGCAGCAGCTCGTCCGGGCCGACGCCGTGGGCGAAGGGCCGGCCGTGTGCGTAGCGTTCCACCTCGTCGATGGCCCAGTGGGCCATACGGGACAGCTCGTTGCCGAGGGAACCCGCAATGTGCGGGGTGAGGAGCACGTTGGGCAGGGTGAAGAGGGGCGAGCCGGCCGGGGGCTGTTCGGGGTCGGTGACGTCGATGACGGCGTGGATGCGGCCGGTCCGCAGTTCGGCGACGAGGGCGTCGGTGTCCACGAGGGAGCCGCGCGCGGTGTTGACGAGGGTGGCCCCGTCGGCGAGCCGCCCGAGCAGCTGCGCATCGAACATGTGGCGGGTCTCGGGGAGTTGGGGCGCGTGGATGGAGACCACGTCGCTGCGCGAGACGAGTTCGTCCAGCGGGAGCGGGCACACGCCGAGGGCGGCGGCCTCCTGCGCGTCCACGTACGGGTCGTAGAGCAGCACGTCGAGGTCGAAGGGGCGCAGCAGCTCGATGACCCGGCGGCCGATGCGGGAGGCGCCGACGATGCCCACGGTGCGCCGGTAGTTGCCGTATCCGGCGAAGTAGGGCAGGAGTTCGTACGCCGTGCGCTCGCGGCGGTAGCGCCGGGCGCTGTCCAGGACCCGCTTGTTCGCGAACAGGATCGCGGCGAGGGTGAACTCGGCGACGGGCCGGGCGTTGGCCGCCGCGGCGGAGGAGACGGTGATGCCCCGCTCCCAGACGGCCGGGGTGATGTGGTGTTTGACGGACCCGGCGGCGTGGACGACGGCCTTGAGGGCCGGCAGCCGGCGCAGTGCGTCCTCGTCGAGGAGCGGGGAGCCCCAGTGGGTGAAGAGGACCTCGGTGCGGGCGAGCAGCTGCGGGTCGGCGGCCCGGTAGTCGGTGACGAGCAGCGCGGTGTCGGTGTCCGCGACGCGGGGCAGCCGCTCGAGCGCGGCGGCCTCGAGGAGGGTGCGGTGGACGGTGGCGCCCATGGCAAGGAGGGTGCGCGGGGCTCCGGCCGCGGCCGGGGGCCAAGGTTCGCGTAGGGGCGTGGTGGTGGTCACGATCACTTCACCGCGCCCGCGGTCAGACCCGAGCGCCAGAAGCGCTGGAGGCAGAGGAAGGCCACGGCGAGCGGCAGGACGGAGACCAGGGAGCCGGTGATGAGCAGGGCGTACTGCTCGGGGTACTGGGTCAGCGTGGCGTTCCAGTTGAACAGGCCGAGTCCCACCGGGTAGAGCTCGTGGTCGTTGAGCATGACCAGCGGGAGGAAGAAGCTGTTCCAGCTGCCGGTGAAGGAGAAGAGGAAGACGGTGACGAAGGCGGGCGCGAGCATCGGCAGGGCGACGGAGCCGAAGATGCGCAGTTCGCCGGCGCCGTCCATGCGGGCGGCCTCCAGGGTCTCGCCGGGGACGTAGCCCTCGGAGAAGATCCGGGAGAGGTAGACGCCGAAGGGGCTGACCAGGCCGGGGATCAGGATCGCCCAGTAGCTGTTGACGATGCCGGCCTTGGAGGCCAGCAGGTACATGGGCAGGGAGATGACGGTGGCGGGGACCAGCAGGCCGAGGAGGATGAAGCCGTACAGCTTCTCCTTGCCCCGGAAGTCGTACTTGTCGAAGGCGTAGCCCGCGCCGAGGCTCAGCAGGGTCGAGGCGAGGGACCCGAGGACCGAGTAGACGAAGCTGTTGAGCAGCCAGCGTCCGAAGATGCCGTCGTTGTACGTGAACAGGTCGCCGAGGTTGGCGAACAGGTTGAAGTCGCCGAGGGTGAAGCCGGGCTTGCCGAAGAGGTCCGCGTTGTTCTTGGTCGCGGCGAACAGCAGCCAGGTGAGCGGCATCAGGGTGTAGAGGGCGATCAGGGCGAGGAGGCCGTTGACCGCGGCTTTCGAGGCGAGGATCCGGCCGCCGGTGCGCGGGCGGCGGGGCGGGTGCGGGTGGCGGCGGCGCGGGGTGCCGCCGGGCGCGGGGTGCGCGGTCTTGTCCGCGGTGAGGGTGCTCATGCTTCCTTCCACCGGTTTCCGAGCCTGGTGACGACAAAGGACAGCAGGGCGCCGAGCAGGGCCAGGATGAGCGAGGCCGCGGCGGCTATCCCGTAGTCGTGCTTGGAGAAGGCGGCCTGGTAGATGAACATCGTCGGCGACCACTCGGGCGACAGGCCGGTGGCGTCGTAGCGGAAGGTCTCCGGCTCGGTGAACAGCTGGATGGCTCCGATGCAGGTGAAGAGGGTGGTGAGGACCACCGAGGAGCGGATCATGGGGAGTTTGACGGACAGGGCGGTGCGGACGGCGCCGGAGCCGTCGACGGTCGCGGCCTCCAGCGTCTCGCGGGGGATGGCCTGCAGGGCCGCGTAGAAGATCACCATGTTGTAGCCGATCCACTGCCAGGCTGTGGCGTTGGCCATCGAGAAGAGAATGGCGTCGTCGCCGAAGAAGTCGGCCTTGGCGCCGGCCCAGTCGAGGAACTGGTGGATCGGGCTGAGGCCCGGGGTGTAGAGGAACACCCAGATGATGGCGGCGATCAGACCGGGCACCGCGTGCGGCAGGAACGCGGCGAGCTGGAAGAACCGCTTGGCGCGGGCCAGGGTCGAGTCGATGAGCAGGGCGAGGACGAGGGCCCCGCCGATCATGACGGGAATGTAGACCGCGCAGTACGCCGCGATGTGCAGGAAGCCGGTTTGCAGGGCGGGGGCGGTCAGTGCCCGGACGTAGTTGTCGATACCGCTGAAGAGGGTCTGCGTTCCGCCGAAGCCGAGGCCGGAGGACTGCTCGCGGAAGAGGCTCAGGTAGGCCGCGTACCCGATGGGCACGACCATGACGGCGAGGAAGAGCAGGACGAACGGTCCGATGAGCAGGGCGGCGGCGGTGCGTTGACCGCGCCGGCCGCGGCCTGAGCGCCGCGTGCTGCTGGGGGCGAGTGGTGCCGGCTTCACTTCGCGAGCTTCAGACCGCGGTCGTTGATCAGCTTCTCGGCCGTGGCCTGCGCCGTGTCGAACGCGGCGGCGAAGTTGCCGTCCTGGGCCTTGGCCAGGGCCGCGACGAGGTCGACCGAGGTCGCGTTGTGGACCGGGCTCCAGACCCAGCCGGTGGCGATGTTCGGTACCTGCTCGGAGGCGGTGGCGTAGATGTCCTGGCCGCCGTAGAACTTGGTGTCGAATGAGGCCTTCGCCGTCTCGCGGAGCGCCTCGTCGGCGGGCATGGCACTGGAGGTCCCCGGGCTCAGCCGGGCCTTGACGGCCTCCGGGCTGGTGGTGGCCCACTTGATGAACTCGGCGGCGGCCTCCGCCTTCTTGCTGTCCTTGATGACGGCGAAGGAGGAGCCGCCCACCATGCCGATCTTGCCGTCACCCCAGCCGGGGAGCGCGGCGGAGGCCCACTTGCCCTCCTGCTTCGCCTGCTCGGTCTTCAGGCTGCCCGCGCTCCAGGAGGCGCCGAGGCGGGTGTACACCTTGTTCTCGGAGGCCGCCTTGGTCGATTCGGGGCTCCACGCCTTGTGGTTGAAGACCAGGTCGTTCTTGACCAGGTCGCCCCAGTACGCGGCGACCTTCTTGGTGGCGGCGTCGTTGATGTTCACCTTCCAGGCGTCGCCTTCCGTGCCGTACCACTTGGCACCGGCCTGCTGGGCGAGGCCCGCCCAGGTCGCCGACTCGTCGCCCCAGAAGGAGGTGATGCGGGCCTCGGGGTCGGCCTGCTTTATCTGCTCCGCGGCCGTCCGGAACTCGTCCCAGGTCTTCGGGACGGCGATCTTGTGCTGCTCGAAGAGGTCCTTGCGGTAGTAGAGCATCTGCGGCGCCACGTCGAAGGGCGCCGCCCACTGCTTGCCGCCGAGGGTGACCAGGGCCTGGACCTGCTCGGGCTGCTTCTTGACGGTGGGTCCGAGCAGCTTGGAGGAGTCGGCGAGCAGTCCCTGGGTGACGAGGTCGGGGACGGCCTGGTACTCGATGTTCATGACGTCCGGGCCGTTGCCCGCCTTCACGGCCGCGGCGAGCTTGTCGTAGCCGCCGGCCAGGCCCGCGGGCACCTCGGCGAACTTGACCTTGATGGTGTCGTGGCTCGCGTTGAAGGCCTCGGCCGTCTGCTTCGTGCCCGGCATCCAGGACCAGTAGGTGATCTCCACCGGCTGGGCGGCGGTGCCGCCGCCCGCGGCCTTGCCGGAGCCGTCGCCGTCACCGCAGGCGGTGGCCAGAAGCCCCAGGGCGGCGAGGGAGGCGGTGGCGGCGACTGTGCGGAACGAACGTGAAGTGCGCGACATGGCACGGCTCCTACGGGGCCTCGTACGGAAGGAGTGGGGTGAACGGGCACCATCGTTTGTCCGAAACCGATCACAGTCAAGGGTGAACGCACATAACAATCGAATAGGCAGGCACTTTCCGTTAGGTTTCGATCGAGACGCTCAATACGTTCACTCCAGGGCGGGTTCAAGCCAGTAGTTGAGCTGCACCTGACAATTCAAGGTCCCTGTGACACCCTCCGTGACGCACTCCCGCGAGGCCTCCGGGCCCTCGCATCACCCCCACAAGGACGTGGCAAGGAGGAGCGACATGAGGCACATCCCCACGCTCACCGGACTCGCCGCACTGGCGATCGCGGCAACCGTCGTCGGCACATCGGCGGCGATCGCCGCGGGACCCACGGTCGATCAGAAGGCCGACGGGGTCATCGTGGTCGCCGGCAGCACCTGTACCTGGACCAACGCGAGCACCAGCGCCGTCCCGCCGAACGCCCTCACCGTCGACCGCAACACGATCAACAAGCCCGGCGGCAATCTCACGTGCAACGGCGGCATCACCGCCACCCTCAACAACAACCCCGCCTTCACCTTCGACGACGCCGGCGCCGTGGCGAAGACGGACGCGATCGACATCACCGGCAAGCAGAGCTTCATCTCCTGCCGGTACAAGGCGACGAACCTCGAGTGGAACCGCGACGGGACCACCCGGAAGTACACCAACAAGCCCTTCACGGCCACCAAGACCTCGGGCAGCTTCCTCTGTCCGGGGTCGGTCACCACCGCGGCCGGGGACGCATCCATGCTGTTCCACTGAGCACCGGCCCGCATCGGGCCCGGCCTCGTCCCCGCTTGCGCCGGATGAGGCCGGGCCTCCCCGGACGGCCCGGTTCCCCTCGGTGAAGTACCGTCAGCCCTGCTCCCGTGACCGGTGGGTGGAGGTTTGCACGGGCGGGATCCGAAGATCTACATTCTCACCGCATGACCATGTCACGCAGAACGATCATCAAGGGAATGGCCGCCGCGCCGTTCGTCACCGCGGCCGGCGCCGCGCTCGCCCCCGCCACCGCCGAGGCGGCCACCATCACCCCCGGCCAGTTCACGCTCGCCGAGCGGACGTCCAACGCCTCCGGTACGTTCGCCGACCACATCGCGGGCCTGGCGCGGGCCCTGCCCCGCGCGCAGATATCCGACGTGCTGGCCATCGCCAACCGCGACGCCACCCGCCTCTCCTCGGCCCCCGCGGGCGTGGGCGGTTTCTCGCACGGGTTCACCTGGAACACCGGCGACCAGGACGCGGTCGAGTGGATTCCGCAAGGCATCACCACCAGCGCGGACGCGCTCGGCGCCGGTCTGTGGCCCGCGGGTGGCAAGCGGGTGGTCCTGGTCTCCTGGTACTTCGAGACCGACCCCGACGACAACGGCGTCGACGACTTCCCCATCGACAAGGGCATCCGGGTCAGCTTCGTCGACTACACCTCGGCCGCCGCCCCCGTCTACCGGCACGTGCTGCTGGTGGAGCCCGTCCGCGGGGCCGGCGGCACCTTCACCTACGAGCCGGTCCGCAAGCACGCCGGCGGCATCATGTGGTACGGCAACCGGCTGTACGTCGTGGACACGTACAAGGGCCTGCGGGTCTTCGACCTGGACAGCATCCTCGAGGTCAGCACCGGCCTTCCGGACGCCTGCGGGCTGCAGTCCGACGGCAGTTACCACGCCTACGACTACCGCTTCGTCCTTCCGCAGTGCGGCGCCTACGACAACACCGGCACGCTGCTGCGCTTCTCGGCTATCGGCCTCGACCGCGCCTCCAGCCCGGACAGCCTCACCGTGAGCGAGTACGCGACCAGCCTCACCAGTCCCGTGGTGGACTACTCGGGGACCGGGTGGAACGGCAACGGCACGAAGGTGGACCTGCCCAAGATCGTCCGCTGGCCGCTCGACTACACGACCCGCAAGCTCGCCGCCACCACGGCCACCGAGGCCGTCACGGTGAAGCAGGGCAAGATCCAGGGCGTGGTCTCACGCCAGAGCAAGCACTATCTGTCGCAGAGCAACGGCCCGTCCTCCAACGGCTATCTGAAGACGGTCGCTTCGGGCACTGATGTGCCCTCCACCGTCGTCCGCCTGGGTGTCGGCTCCGAGGATCTGAGCTTCCACAGCGGCACCACCACCGACTGGGCCTACCGCGAGTCGGTGATCTGGAACCTCAGCGAGTACGCGGGCCGGCGCGACGTCTACGCCGTGTTCGCCGACGGCTCCTGACCGACAGTTCCCCCACGGGCCGCACCCGTCACTCCAGTGCCGGGTGCAGCTCCGGGTGGGCGTCCCACCAGTCCTTGTGGAAGGCGTGGTTGTCCACGTTGGCCAGATAGGCGCGGGCCGCGGCGCGGTAGAGCAGTTCCGCCTGACCGACCGAGACCGCGGAGCGGTTCCAGGCCAGGCGGATCCGGCCGGTGACGGGCGCCCCGGCCAGGGGCGCATCACGGTCCCCGGCACCTGCGGGGCCGTCGGCTGGCTGAGGGAGATCGCGCGCCCCGCCGCGATCAGGTCGTAGTGCATCTTGCGGTCGGTGATCCGGTAGCGCAGCGACGGGACGAACCCGGCCTTCGCGCAGGCGGCGACCAGCGCCTCGGGACCGCCGTCGTCGTCCTCCACCAGCGTCATCCACGACTCGCCGGCGAGGTCGGCGAGGTCGATGCGGTCCAGGCGCGCGAGGGGGTGTCCCGCCGACAGCCGGATGCAGAAGGGCTCCTTGGGGATCAGCGTCCGCGCCAGGGTCCCCGCCGGGAGCGGTACCTCGTGGTCGTTGACCTCCCCGTACACGATGGCGTCGTACCGCCCGGCGCCCAGCATCCGGGCCAGCGCGGTCACCGAGTCCTCCAGGTCCACGGTGATCTCCTGGCCGGACATGGACAGATCGGTCTCGGCCAGCAGACCGTCGAGCAGGACGAGCAGGATGCAGCCCAGGCGCAGCGGGGTGCCGGTGGCGAGGGCGCGGGCCTCCGCGCCGAGGGCGTCCATCTCGCTGAGCACGCGGCGCGCCTTCGCGAGGACGAACTGGCCGAGCGCCGTGGGCTCCACCCCGCTGCGGCCCCTCACGAACAGCTCGCCGCCAGTGACCCGCTCGATGCGGCGCAGCTGGGCGGAGAGTGCGGGCTGGGACACTCCGAGCCGCCGCGCGGCTCCCCCCAGACTGCCCGCCTCGGCGATCCGGCAGACGGCTTGCAGATGCCTCAACTCCAGCTGCATCCGGGCAGCGTACGCAGCCCGCCGCCACCGCACCATAACCCCGGCCTTATGCCTGCCGGGATGTCCCATTCCCGTCATGTCCACGCTCATACTCGGCCGCGAACGAGCACGCACTCCCCCACCCACCCCCACGATCGGAGTGGACGTTGCAGCCCACCAGATGGACGGCGGCCGTGGCAGCGATGGCGCTGGCCGCGAGCCTGGCCGGCACCGTGGCCGGGACGGCATCGGCAGCGCAGCAGGCGCAGCCCGCACCGTCCCCGCAGGACACCCCGGCCGCCCGAGCGGTCGCCGCCGCGGACCGGGCCGTCGACAGCGGTCTCGACTCCCTGGTCAACTCCTCGCAGGAGCAGTACGAACGACGCCTGGTCACCCCCTGGCTGAAGAACCTCTACTCCGTCGCGTACGAGCGCAGCTACCGCGGCCTGCCGGTCGTCGGCGGCGACGCGGTCGTGCTCGCCGACGGCGAGGGCAGGGTGCGGGCCCTGCAGTCCGCCTCCTCCGTACGGATCGAGGTGGCGACCGCGCCGACGGTCAGCGCCAAGGACGCCGAGTCCGCGTCGCGGTCGAAGCTGGCCTCGGTCGAGAAGGTCGACAGCAGCCGGCTGGTCGTGCGGCTCAAGGACGACAAGCCGGTCCTGGCCTGGGAGACCGTCCTCTCCGGCCGTACCAGGACGGCGCCGAGCAAGCTGCACGTCTTCGTGGACGCGCGCACCGGCGCCTTCGTGGACAGCTACGACGACGTGGTCGCGGGCAGCGGAAACAGCAAGTGGAACGGGCCCGGCCCGCTCACGATCGACACCACCAACTCCGGCTCCACCTACACCCTGCGCGACCCGAACCGCACCGGCCTGAGCTGCGCGGACTACAGCACCGGCACGGTCTTCACGAAGTCCTCCGACTCCTGGGGCACAGGCAACCCCACGAGCAAGGAGACCGGCTGCGTCGACCTGATGTTCGCCGCGCAGAAGCAGTGGGACATGCTCGGCCAGTGGCTGGGCCGCAACGGCGTCAGCGGCAACGGGCGCTCCTTCCCCGCCAAGGTCGGGCTGAACGACCTCAACGCCTACTGGGACGGCAGCTCGGTCACCATCGGGCACAACAGCGCGAACGAGTGGATCGCCGGCGTGGACGTGGTGGCCCACGAGTACGGGCACGCCATCGACTCCAACACCCCGGGCGGGACCGGCGGTCAGGAGTCCGGACTCGGTGAGGCCACCGGCGACATCTTCGGCGCGCTGACCGAGGCGTACATCAACCAGCCGGCCCCGTACGACACCCCGGACTACACGGTCGGCGAGGTCATCAACCTCCAGGGCCGGGGACCGATCCGGAACATGTACAACCCGTCGGCCGTCAACAACGACCCGGCCTGTTACAGCTCCGCGATACCCGGCACCGAGGTGCACGCGGCCGCGGGTCCCCTGAACCACTGGTTCTACCTGCTGGCCGAGGGCACCAACCCGGGCGGCGGCAAGCCCGGCAGCAGCACCTGCAACCAGTCCACGCTGACCGGTGTGGGCGTCCAGAACGCCGGCAAGATCTTCTACGGCGGCATGCTGCTCAAGACCAGCAGCATGTCCTACAAGAAGTACCGCACGGCGACCCTGAGTTCGGCCAAGTCCCTCGACACCACCTGCAACCTCTTCGACAAGACCAAGGCGGCCTGGGACGCCATCAGCGTGCCCGCCCAGGCCGGTGACCCGACCTGTACCCCGAGCGGTCAGAACAACGACTTCTCGCTGGCCCTGAACCCGTCCTCGGGCACCGTCCAGCAGGGCGCCTCGGTCACGACCACGGTGGCCACCAGCGTCACCACCGGCGTCGCCCAGTCGGTGACCCTCACTGCGAGCGGACTGCCCGCCGGGGTGAGCGCCGCCTTCAGCCCGGCCACGGTCCAGTCCGGCCAGTCCTCGGTGCTGACCCTGACCGCCACCGCCAACGCGGCGCCCGGCTCGTCCACGGTCGTCGTCAAGGGGCAGGGCACCACCCTCTCCCACACCGTCGACTACACGCTCAACGTCGGCGGGACCCAGCCCGGCAACGACCCGCCCAACATCAGCGTCGCCAACGTCCAGGCGCACCTGACGCAGTTGAACACCATCGCCTCTCAGAACGGCGGCAACCGCCGTGCGGGCAGCGCCGGTTACACCCAGTCGCTGGCGTACCTGAAGAGCAAGCTGACGGCCGCCGGGTACACCGTCACCGAGCAGAACTGCTCCTCCTGCACCTACCCGTCGAACAACCTGATCGCCGACTGGCCGGGCGGCCCCGCCGACCAGACCGTCATGTTCGGCGCCCACCTCGACAGCGTCTCGGCAGGCCCCGGCATCAACGACAACGGCTCGGGCTCCGCAACCCTGCTGGAGAACGCCCTCGTCCTCGCCCAGCAGAACCCCACCATGACCAAGCACGTCCGGTTCGCCTGGTGGACCGATGAGGAGCAGGGCCTCAACGGCTCCGAGTTCTACGTCAACCAGCTGACCAGCGCCCAGCGTTCGGCCATCAAGGGCTACTACAACTTCGACATGGTCGGCTCCACCAACGGCGGCTACTTCATCAACAACCTCAACTCCACCACCGCGACCCCGCTCAAGGCGTACTGGACCTCGCTGAACCTCGCGCCCGAGGAGAACACCGAGGGCCAGGGCCGCAGCGACGACTACTCCTTCCAGCAGGCGGGCATCCCCACCTCCGGTTACGCCGCGGGCGCCAGCGCCCGCAAGACCTCGGCGCAGGCCGCCAAGTGGGGCGGAACCGCGAACGCCGCCTACGACCCCTGCTACCACAGCTCCTGCGACACCACGAACAACATCAACGCCACGGTGCTGGACCGCAGCGCCGACGGCGTCGCCTACGCCGTCTGGAAGCAGGCCGTCGGCGGTGGGACGCCCGCACAGGACTTCTCCCTCGCCACCAGCCCGTCCGCGGGCACCGCGGCTCCCGGCGGCTCCACCTCCGCCACCGTCAACACCCAGACCGTCAGCGGCGCCGCCCAGACGGTGGCCCTGTCCGTCTCCGGCGCACCGGCCGGGGTCAGCGCCACCCTCAGCCCCACCTCCGTCCAGTCCGGCAGCTCCTCAGCCCTCTCCGTGCAGGTCGGCGCGAGCACCACGCCGGGCACCTACACCCTGACGGTCACCGGATCCGGCACCGTCAGCCACAGCACCACCTACACGCTGACCGTCAGCGGTGGCGGCGGCACCTGCACCCCGCGCCAGCTCGTGGCCAACGGCGGCTTCGAGAACGGCACCGGCCCCTGGTCCGCGACCGCGGGCGTCATCACCAACCAGTCCGGCCAGGCCGCGCACTCCGGCAGCTACATGGCCTGGCTCAACGGATGGGGTTCGTCCCACACGGACAGCGCCTCGCAGTCCCTGACCATCCCCTCGGGCTGCACCTCGTACCGGCTCTCCTTCTTCCTCCACATCGACACGGAGGAGAACGAGAACGTGGTCTACGACCGGTTCACCGTCTCGGTGGGCGGCCAGACCCTGGAGACCCTGTCCAACCTGGACGCCAACTCCGGCTACACGCAGAAGACGTACGACCTGTCGCGGTTCGCCGGGCAGACCGTCACCCTGAGGTTCGACGGCACGGAGGACCAGTCCCTCCAGACCTCCTACGTCGTGGACGACGTCACCGTCCAGGTGAGCTGAGACTCCCCTGACTCCTGAGGTCCGGGCTCCTCCCCCTCTCGGGGGAGGAGCCCGCCGCCGTGCTACGGCATGAGCTGGTACTCGGGGAAGTTACCCGGCAGCCGTTCGCCGGGCGGGCCGTCGGTGACCGCGTGGACGAGCAGTTCCCCGCCGACGAACGCGCCGCGCCAGGAGCCGCCGAAGCCCCCGAAGAGCTCCTCGCGGTCGCCGCGCGAACGGGGTGTGCCGTGCCCGAGCTTGAAGGCCCGGATCTGCGGGGCGAGCCGGGCGAAGGTGGCGGGATCGTCGGTGGACAGCGTGGCGACGAGCGCCCCGCCCGAGGCGTTCATGGCGGCGAGCAGTTCCGCCTCGGTGTCGACCAGGACGATCGTGTCGACGGGGCCGAAGGGCTCCGCGTGGTAGAGCGGGGAGGACGCCGTCGGGCTGAGCAGCGTCAGCGGGGCCACGTACGCGGAGGTGTCCTGCCCGGCCAGGAAGCGGGCCGGGTCGAGCGTGCCGCGGAAGAGCGGTACGGCGCCGCGCTCGACGGCCTCGGCGGCGTGGTCGGTGAGCTCCTTGGCCTTGGCCGCGTTGATGAGCGGTCCGAAGTCCAGTTCGGGCAGCGGTTCTTCGGGACGGGCGACGGCCAGGGGGTGGCCCGTACGGATGGACGCGACGGCCGGGAGGTAGGCGGCGAGGAAGGCGTCGAAGGCGGTGCGCTGGACGACGAAGCGGGGGTAGGCGGTACAGCGCTGCTTGCCGTAGTCGAAGAGCTTGGGGATGACGGCGGTGAGGGCGGCCCAGTCGGTGTGCTCCCAGACGCCCCAGGTGTTGAGGCCCTCCTGTTCGAGGATGTGGCGCTTGCCGAGGTCGGTCACGGCGGTGGCGATCCGCGCGCCCGTGTCGCGGCCGCCGACGAAGGAGACGCAGCCGATCTCCGGGGAGCGGACGAGGGCCTCGGACAGTTCGGCCCCGCTGCCGCTGACGAGGGTGACCGGGATGCCCTCGCGCCGGATGAGCGCGCAGGCGAGGGTGAGGCAGGCGAGTCCGCCGTCGGTGGGGGTCTTGGCGATCACCGCGTTGCCCGCGAGGGCCTGTACAAGCATGGCATGCACCAGCACGGACATGGGGTAGTTCCAGCTGGCGATGTTCGAGACGGGCCCGGCGAGCGGGGTCCGGCCCTCGGCCATGGTCTCGATGTGCTCCACGTACCAGCGGACGCCGTCCACCGCGCGGTCCACATCGGCCTGGGCGAGCCGCCAGGGCTTGCCGATCTCCCAGACGAGCAGGAGCGAGAGCAGTTCGCGGTGCTCGGTGAGCGCGTCGAGGGCGGCGCCGACCCGGGCACGGCGTTCCGGCAGCGGGACGTGGCGCCAGGCGCGGTGCTGGTCGAGGCTCGCCCGTACGGCCTGCCCGGCGGCCCGGGAGTCCAGGCGCGGCGGCCCCGCGACGGGGCTGCCGTCGACGGGGCTGGTCGCGGGCAGGCTGCGGCCGTCGGCCTGCCAGGAGCCGCCCCAGAGGTTGAGGACGTGGTCGTCGCGGAAGGCCTCGGGGGCGGCGGCCAGAGCCCGCCGCCAGGCGTCGGACCAGGCCGTGCCGGGCTTGAGGGTGAGGGTGGGTGCCATCTGTGGTTTCTCCGCTCAGGGTGTGTGGGCGGGGCAGGGAGGTGGCTCGCGTACGGTCGCCTTCGCACGGGGCGGCCGTACGTCGAGGCTACGGCGACGGGTGGTCCGACCGTAGGTACGGCGTTTGCCGAATGGCCGGTTTCACGTCCGCGCGGCGAGTCGTGCCAGGACGGGGCGGGCGGTCTCGGAGGGGTGGAGCCGACGGCGACCCCCGCGGCTTCCAGGGCGGCCTGCTTGGCCTCGGCCGTACCGGTTGAACCGGAGACGATCCCGCCGGCGTGGCCCATCGTCCTGCCCTCGGGAGCGGTGAAGCCGGCGATGTATCCGACGACGGGTTTGGTGACGTGCGCCGAGATGTGGGCGGCGGCGCGCTCTTCGGCGTCTCCGCCGATCTCCCCTATGAGGACGATGAGTTCGGTGTCGGGATCCGCCTCGAAGGCGGTGAGGCCCGACCTCGCGCAGTTCGTACATGAGCTGGTAGGTGAGGGTGCCGGACTTGGAGACGAGGCCGATCCGGCCCCGGCGGGCGGCGATGTCGGCGGGGATGGTGCCCGCGTTGGACTGGCCGGGGCAGTTGGGTCCGATGACGCGGGTGCCGCGGGCGGTGGCGTAGGCCTGGAAGGCGACGGCGTCGTGGACGGGGATGCCCTCGGTGATGACGACGGCGAGCGGGATGCCGTCGTCGGCCGCCCCGGCGACGGCGGCCTTGGCGAAGGGGGTCATGCGCACGCCGGGGGACGACTTCGCGCTGACCGTCGGCTTCCTGGTGCGCGAGGGGGTGCTGGGGCAGGCGGATGAGCTGCGGTCGGTGAGCTACTGCGCGGGTGCGACGGCCGAGGGCTCCAACACCTACAACGTGGTGAACGTCGCGCTCGCTCCCGGGGTCGCGCTCCCCTACATCACCCTGGAGCGCAACGTCTACACCACCTCCCCCTGCGGTCTGTGCGGGAAGGCGAGCCTGGACGCGGTCCGTACGGCCTCCCGGTTCGCGCTCACGGACAGCCCGCCGGTGCGGATCACGCCCGCTGTGCTGGCCGGCCTCCCCGACCGGCTGCGGTCGGCGCAGCGGGTCTTCGACCGCACCGGCGGGCTCCATGCCGCCGCGCTGTTCTCCCCCGCCGGGGAGCTGGTCGACGTACGGGAGGACGTGGGCCGGCACAACGCCGTGGACAAGGTCGTCGGCCGGGCCCTGCGGGACGCCCGGCTGCCGCTGTCCGAGTCGGTGCTGCTGGTGTCGGGGCGGGCCTCCTTCGAGCTGGCCCAGGGTGATGGTGGGCAGCGCCTCGCCCCGGCGGCCTCGGCCGTCGCGGGGTGAGGCGGCCCGCCGCCCGCGGCACGGCGGCAGGGCCCGGACCGGCGGGGAGCGCCCCCTGCGCTGGCGGGCCCTACTGCCGCCGGCCCTTTGTTCCCTTCCCGCCCTCGGGAGCGATCAGGGCCGTCATCCCGGGGTCCAGCTCCGAGCCGTCCACGAGCACGGCCTCGACCGTGCGGCTGACCGGGTCGATGTCGGCCTCCATTCCCTCCCCGACGTAGCGGGGGTAGCCGGAGGCGCCCGTCCTGCCGGTCGCCTCGACCACGGCCGATCGCAGGGGGTGGTCTGCTTGGGGGCGCCGCTCCGGTTCTTGACGTGCTCGGCTACCAACAGGATCTCGAAGCGCTGCGGCTCGGTGGTCATGTCCCGACGCTAGACACCGGCCCTCCGGGCATGCAAGAACCGTGGCCTCTGCGAGGAGCACGCCGGGCAAATGTCACGAGGTCGGCTCTGTGTCCGGCACGAGAAGGACAGTCGGCTGACGCTACGCCGGAGGGTAGCCGCGGGCGTGCACCAGGCGCCGGGTGAGTCCGGTGAAGGCGCGGGCCGCCGCGCTCTCGTAGGCGCTCTCCCGGCGCAGCAGGGTGACCGTGCGCGGAGGCAGGGCGGGCTCGAGCGGGACGGGGCGCAGGTACGGATGGTCGTGGGTGACGGCCTCGGGCAGGACGGTGGCCAGCGAAGTGCGCCGGACGATCTCGGTGAGGGCCTGGACGGAGTTCGCCTCCACGGCGACGTGCGGCCGCACCCCGTGGGCGGCGAGGTAGGCGTCGACGTGACCGCGCGTGGCGAAGTCCCCGCTGAGCAGGGCCAGTCGGCGCTCCGCCAGGTCTCGTACGGGGAGTGCCGCACCGGCGGGCGGGCTGCCCGCGCCGGTGCCGGCGGCCGTGACCAGGCCGAGGGTCTCCGTGAACAGCGGGGTCGCGGCGATGCCCGGCGGGTGCGGCCCGTGGAAGGCGAGGCCGAGGTCGTGTTCGTCGGCGAGCAGACCGGCTTCGATGCGGTCCTGGGGCATCTCGCGGACCTCGAGGGTGATGCCGGGGTGTGCGGCGTGGAGTTCCGCGGTGAGCGGGCCCACGAGGTACGCGCTGAAGGTGGGGGTCAGCGCGAGGCGCAGATGGCCCCGGGAGAGGTCGGCCAGGTCCGTGACGGCCCGCTCGGCGGCCGCCAGGTCCCGTAGCGCGCCGCGCGCGTAGTGCACGTACGTGGCGCCGGCGTCGGTGAGCCGTACGGCGCGGCCGGTACGGTCCAACAGCTGTACTCCCACGGTGCGTTCGAGTTGCCTGACCTGCTGGGACAGGGTGGGCTGGGAGATCCGCAGCTCCTCCGCGGCGCGGGTGAAGCTGCCGTGTTCGGCGACGGCGATCAGGTAGCGCAGATGACGCAGTTCCAGGGCCATGCGCCAACTATAGATGGCATCGATAGAGGACATGGATATTGCGTCTTGGACACAATAGATGCAGCTCATGCATGGTGGAACACGTCAAGCCCCACGGGGCGCATCCCACCCGAGGGAGTGACCATGCACGATCTTTCCGATGGCGTCGCACGCTTCCAGCACGAGGTGTTTCCGGCGAAGGCACGCCTCTTCGCGGACCTGGCCGAGGCACACCGGCCGGCGACCTTGTTCATCGGCTGCTCCGACGCCCGCGTGGTGCCCGAGCTCATCACCCAGAGCGAGCCGGGCGAGCTGTTCGTCATCCGCACCGCCGGGAATCTGGTCCCGGCGTACGCGCCCGGCCCGGACGGGGTGACGGCGAGCATCGAGTACGCCGTGGCGGTCCTCGGTGTCAGCGGCGTCGTCGTGTGCGGGCACTCCGCCTGCGGCGCGATGACCGCCCTGGCCGAGGGCACGGACCTGAGTGCCGCGTCCTCGGTCGCGGGCTGGCTGCGGCACGCGGACGCCTCGCTCGCCCGGACGGCGGGCACCGGACCCGGCCGGGTGGCCGCACTGGTCCGCGAGAACGTGCGCGCCCAGCTGGCGAACCTGGCCACCCATCCCTCGGTCGCCCGCGCCACGGCCGCCGGGAGGCTCAGCCTTCGGGGCTGGGTCTACGACATCCCCACCGGCGGGGTCGCCGACGTCACCGGCCCCACGGCCGCCGTGGCCGTCTGAGCCACCTCGCCCCACCCTTCAACCCGTTCCGGAAGGACGCCCCCATGACGCACGCCCAGTTCGACCCCACCGCCCGCCAGACCCTCGCCGTCGCCGCCGTCGAGGCGAAGACCCGCAAGGACCTGTCCTGGCAGCAGCTCGCCGACTCCACCGGCCTGTCGGTCGCCTTCGTCACCGCCGCGCTGCTCGGCCAGCACCCGCTGCCCGAGGACGCGGCGAGGTCCGTCGCCGAGCTGCTCGGCCTGGACGAGGAGGCGGTCCTGCTCCTGCAGACCATCCCGACCCGCGGCTCGGTCCCCGGCGCCGTCCCGACGGACCCGACGATCTACCGCTTCCACGAGATGCTCCAGGTGTACGGGACCACTCTGAAGGCCCTGGTCCACGAGCAGTTCGGGGACGGCATCATCAGCGCGATCAACTTCAGGCTGGACGTCCGCAAGGTCGCCGACCCCGAGGGCGGGGAGCGCGCCGTCATCACCCTGGACGGCAAGTACCTGCCGACGAAGCCCTTCTGATCGGGCGGGCCGGGTAGGATCCCCTCACGTCAGAGAGCCTCTCGCCCGGCTGGCGAGAGGCTCTGTGACGTGAGGACCGGTGCCCGTACCGGCGGCCTCGGGGCCGCCGCACGCCTGCGGAACAGTCGGATCCGCAGATCCGGGTGGAGCAAGCCGGGGCCCCGTGGGCACTCGCGCGGGCGTCCGAGGCCCCGGCTCGAAAAGGGAACTGCGTCAGCTGCCGGCCGAGAGGTTGCCGGACAGGACCGGGATGTTGCTGAGGATGTGCGAGAGCGGCTCGTCACCCTTGGCCTGGGTGGAGTTCTCGGTGCACTGCTGGTTCTGCGGGTTCGACAGGACGTTGATGTCCTGGACACCGATGTTCAGCGCGGCAAGGATCGACTGGGCGTTGACCTTGACCGGCAGGCCGATGCAGGGCTTGTTCAGGGTGCCCTGGACCAGGCCGAGCTGCGGGCTCTGGTCACCGTGGGTCTTCTGGTTGCCGTAGATCTGCTGGGCACCGTTGCCGTTGACGGTGTTGACCCCGTTGTCGTTGCCGATGGCCATGGCCGGGGCGGCCAGAGCGGCGCCCGCACCGACGATGGACGCGGTGGCGGCGGCGGTGGCCATAATCTTCTTGATCATTACTGGTCCTTCTGTTGCACGAGTGCACGGTGGTGAGCGCCTTGATCAACGGCCGACCTCACCACGGGTTGCGCGAGTTCACCCGATCAGCCCCCGGAACGGGCCCGTACAGGCAGTTTGCGCAGGGTGTCCGTGCGGTATGTCACGGAATCGGCAAGGGCGTTGGATCGCCGTGCCTAACGCGTGGCGGCGTAGGTCCAGAAGTCGCGCATCAGCTCGGGCGAGGTGGGGCTGACCATCTCCCGCTGGGTGAGGAGGACGGTGACCGTCCCGGTGGCCGGGACCACGTGGGCGGCGGTGCCGGTGCCGCCGATCCAGCCGTAGCGGCCCGGCACGTTCCACAAGTCGAGGCGGGCCACGTCCACGGAGCCGCCGAACCCCCAGCCCTGACCCTCCAGGAAGAGGGCGCCGCCCTCGCGCTGCTCCGCCGTGAGGTGGTCGGTGGTCATCTGCCTTACGGAATCGGCCGAGAGCAGGCGCCCGCCCTCGTACGCGCCCTCCGCGAGCAGCATTCGGCCGAAGGCGAGCCAGTCGTCGGCGGTGGAGACCAGCCCGCCCGTCCCGGAGGGGAACGCGGGCAGGGTGCTCCACTGGCCGTCGGGGGCGTCGGCCAGCTCCAGCGCTCCTCCTTCGCCGGCGCCGCCCGGTGCGGGCCGGTAGTAGGAGGTGAACCGGTCGAGCTGTCCGTCCGGTACGGCGAAGCCCGTGTCCCGCATGCCGAGCGGCTCGAAGACGCGCTCGGCGAGGAGGTCCGGGAGGGACAAGCCGCTCGCGCGGGCCAGCAGGACCCCGAGGATGTCGGAGCAGGTGTTGTAGAGCCACGCCCGGCCCGGCTGGTGGAGGAGCGGGATGCGGGCGAGGGCCGCCATCCACTCGTCCGGGGCCGCGATCTCCTGGGGCTTCGGCGGACCCTGCCCCAGTTCGCTGAAGAGCAGCCCGACCGCGGGCAGCGAGAAGTCCGGGGGAAGCCGTAGCCCGCCCGGAAGGTGAGGAGGTCCTCGACGGTGATCGGGCGCTCGGCGGGGACCACGTCGTCGACGGGTGAGGACGGCGTACGGACGACCACGGGCGCCGCGAGTTCCGGCAGCCAGCGTGCCACCGGGGACTCGAGGGCGAGCAGGCCGTCCTCGATCAGCGTCATCGTGGCCGCAGCGGTCACCGGCTTGGTGAGCGAGGCGATGCGGAAGAGGGAGTCGCGTGCCATCGGGGCGGTGGCGGCGGTGTCGAGCGAGCCCACGGCCGCCACCTCGACGTCCTCGCCGCGGGCGACCAGCCCCACCGCGCCGGGCAGCGAGCCCTCACCGACACGGGCCTCCAGGAGACTGCGCAGGCTGCTCATGGTCCACCTTCTCGTCCGTGGCTACGCGGCGGGGACGACCGAGGCTCGTATCGCCGCGGCCCACTCCGCGAGCAGCATGGCGTGCCGCACGCGCTCGGCGTCGGACAGGCGGCCTTCGGCGCGGGCGAAGAGGCCGCGGATGTCGGAGTTGATCTCGGCGAGGGGACGCTCGGGGGCCAGGTCGTCAGGGGTCGGGCTCACATGATCAAGAGTAGGCGGTGCCACTGACAACGGTGACCGCCGTCCGGCATGCGGACGTCAGGCGTCCGCGTTCAGGTCCCGGTCTCCGGGGCGCCTCCGACAGGGTGCACCACGACGGGATAGTTCGGGGCGCCCTCGGGGAGCGGGCAGGCGTAGGCGCGCGCGGCGATCTCGGCGGCCCGGGCGAAATCGGCGACGTCGACGATCCAGTAACCGGCGATGACCGCGCTGGTCTCGCCGTACGGCACGTCGGACACGTTCGGCGTGCCGTCGGCTCCGGCGGTCACCAGACGGGCCTGGCTGGGTTCGGCGAGCCCCTGGGCGTCGACCCACTCGCCCGCCGCGGCCAGCTCGCCGTTCAGCGCTCCCATGTGGTCGAACATCGCCTTGAGGTCGGCCGCCGACCAGGCCGGGCTGTCGCCGCTCGCCTTGCCCGCCATGGCTTCGTAGTCGGCCTGCTTGCCCAGGACCATCAGCATGTACTTCATGGGATGCCACTCCTTCCGCCCGCCGGCAGCGGTCACTCCCATTCCGACACACCGGCGGTGACGGCGCGAGACGGCGCTCCCGAAGGAGGCCCGGTTCCCGGTCCGGCTTAGGCTGGCCCCATGAAGATCATCGACCTTGAGCCCGGCGACTCGCGACTGACCGGGGACCTGCTCCCCGTGCTCCTCGAACTCCGCCCCCATCTGACCGAGGACCTGTTCCGCTCGATCCTCACGGAGGGGCACGGCCAGGGGCTGCGCTTCACCGCCGCCTACGACGAGGACGGCGTGTGTGTCGGCGCGGCCGGCTGGCGGATCGTCGCGAACACCTACCAGGTCCGCAAGCTCTACGTCGACGACCTGGTCACCACGGCCGCCGCCCGCTCCACCGGCGTGGGCCACGCACTCCTCGCGCACCTCGAGCAGCACGCCAGGGCAGCCGCGTGCACCGCGCTCACCCTGGACTCCGGCACCCAGCGGGCCGACGCGCACCGTTTCTACTTCCGCGAGCGGATGGCCGTGACGGCCTTCAACTTCGAGAAGCCCCTCGTCTGAACGTTCCGGACGGGCGCGCCGGGCGACCTGCGCCGTGACCGAACCGTCGCCGCCCCGATGCCTGCCCGGCCTCGTCGCGGCGGGCGCGTGCTTGTTAGGTTCCTCCCTCAGCTGACCCGGAGGAGAACCGACCCCATGCCCGCATCCGCCGAACGCCGCCGGGCCCTCACCGCCGCGGCCGCGGCCGCCGTGCTGTTGGCGAGCCTGACCGGCCTGACCGGATGCGGGGACAAGGACGGCAAGGCCCCGGCGTCCGCGTCCCTCTCCGGGTCCGCTGCGGCTTCGGCGTCCGCGTCGGCCACGGCCGCCGGGTCCGCCTCGCCCTCCGTTTCCGCCTCACCGCCGGTCTTGGCGTCCCCGTCCGCGTCCGCACCGCCGGCCCCGGCCACGACGCGCGCCACGCCTCCGCCGGTGGCCCCGACCCGGCTGCGGGTGGCGGTCGACACCCGGGGCGGCGGGCTCGCCCTCGTACGCGGCGGCCCCGCCCAGGAGTTCACCGTCACCCTGCGGAACGGGAACTCCGCGGAGTACCGGCATCTGCTGGTCGCCTTCCAGATGGAGATCCTCGTCGGCGAACCGGGTGACCAGCCCGGCAGCGGACCGGGCTTCGTGCTGGAGCGGTTCGACGCGACCTCGGGCACCTGGCGTGCGGCTGCTCTGCGCGTCGCCAACGACCACATGCCGGAGTCGATGTTCACCGGCGGCGGTCCGCTCGTCCGCGAGGGCGTGCGCGTGGAGCGCTACCGGCTGCGGGCCACGGCGGGCGGGCCTACGGGCAGCAGTCCCCTGATGGTGTCCTTCATCGACACGGACGCCGACGGGGAGGCCGCGGCCCACGTGGTCCTGGCGCACACCACTCGCTGACGGGCTCGCCGAGGGAGAGCGCCGCGGTTCGCCAGGCGGCGGTGACCGCCCGGCGGGCCTGCTCCGTCGCCTCGGGGACCCGGTCGGTCAGCTGCAGCGACGAGCCGATGTGCACGTGGAGGCCGGGCCTGCGCAGCGGGGCGGTCAGGGCTCCGGCGAGCTGCTTGGCACGGCCGCCGGAACTCAGCCGGCGTGCGCCGGCCTGGCCCACGGGCACGACCGGGGCTCCCGTCGCGGCGGCGAGCCGGGCCAGGCCGCTGCGGAAGGGGCCCGGCGCGGACTCCCCGCGTCGCGGCGGCCGGGCAGCCCGCCTTCCCCGTAGAGGAGCACGCTGCGACCCGCGGCGAGCGCGGCGGCCGCGGCGTCGAGGGAGTCGGCGGCGCGGTGCGTGCCGCGGTGGACGGCAATGTGCCCTTCACGCCTCAGCGCGGTCCCGAGCAGCGGCACTCGCCACAGGCCGCCGGTGGCCAGGATGACCGGCTCGATCCCGTATCGGCGGAGGGCGGCGACCACGACCGCCGGGTCGGCGAGGGAGGTGTGATTGGCGACGAGGATGCTGCCCTCGGCGGGCCGCGTCCCGGGGTCGGCGGTGACCGTCAGCGTCCCGAAGGCGGGGACGACGGCGGCGGCGATTCGGCTGAGCATGGACAACCCCGTTCGGGCGGCGCGGTGGTGGTGGTGTCGTTCATGGTCGACCGCTCGCGCGGCACGGTCATGAGTAGCCGTACTCACCACGCGTAGGCGACGCGACACCCTCACGCCCGCTCAAGCCCACACAGGCTTATTGCGATGCGAAGTCGATTTCTTGCGTCAGTTCATAGACTTCCTTCTGGCGGAGTCGTAGCCTCCTGCGTTGAGTCGACTCCTTCCCCCCGCCGATCGAGCCGCAAGGACGTGCCTGCTCATGTCCCAACTGCCGCACAGCCATGCCCCGAGACCCGGACAGGTCCGCAGGATCAGACGGCGGGGCGCCGCCGTCTTCCTGACCCTGTCCCTGACCGCGACCGCCGCGCTGACCGCCCTGACCCTCGGCGGCGCCCCCGCCGCGTACGCCGCGGGCGTGCCCGCCCCCTCGCCGATCGGCATACCGGGCCGTGGCGCCGACGTGCCCTTCACCGAGCTGGAGGCCGAGTACGCGCAGTCCAACGGCACGCTGACCGGCCCCGACCGGTACTACGGCCACCTCCCTTCGGAGGCTTCGGGGCGGCAGGCGGTGACGCTGAACGCAGCCGGTCAGTACGTGGAGTTCACCCTCACCGCACCCGCCAACGCGATGTCCCTGCGCTACAGCCTTCCCGACACGGCCGACGGGAAGGGGCGCGACGCCACGCTGGACGTGCAGGTCAACGGCCAGTCGGTGCGCACCTTGCCCGTGACCTCCAAGTACAGCTGGTACTACGGTGGTTATCCCTTCAACAACAACCCCGGCGACACCAACCCGCACCACTTCTACGACGAGTCCCGGACCCTGCTCGGCGCCACGTACCCGATCGGTACGAAGATCCGGGTGCAAGTGACCTCGACCGCCCAGTCGCCGGCCTTCACCATCGACCTCGCCGACTTCGAGCAGGTCGCCGCGGCCGCCGCCAAGCCGGCCGGGGCGCTCGACGCCGTCGCGGACTTCGGCGCCGACCCCACCGGGGCCGCCGACTCCACGGCCAGGATGCAGGCGGCGGTCGACGCCGGACGCGCGCAGGGCAGGACGGTGTTCGTTCCTCCCGGCACCTACACGCTCTACGACCACGTGGTCGTGGACGGGGTCGCCGTCCAGGGCGCGGGCCCCTGGTACACGGTCTTCGGCGGGCGCGACCCCGTGAACCGCAACCGGGCCGCCGGGTTCTACGGCAAGTACGTCCCCGGCGGCGGCTACACCGGTCCGGTGCGGCCGCACGAGGCGAACGGGCCGAGCAGAAACGTCATGCTGAAGGACTTCGCGATCATCGGCGACATCCGCGAGCGGATCGACGACGACCAGGTGAACGCCATCGGCGGCGCGATGTCGGACTCGACCGTGGACAACGTCTGGGTGCAGCACGTCAAGGTCGCCGCGTGGATGGACGGTCCGATGGACCGCTTCACCATCAAGAACAGCCGCTTCCTCGACATGACGGCCGATGGCGTGAATTTCCACACGGGTGTCACGAATTCCCGCGTCACCAACACCTTTGTGCGCAATGCCGGTGACGACGGGCTGGCGTCCTGGCCGCAGGACAAGCCGAACGTCAACATCAGCTTCGACCACAACACGGTCGTCCTGCCGATCCTGGCCAACAACATCGTCACGTACGGCGGCAAGGACTTCACCATCTCGGACAACGTCATGGCCGACACCGTCAGCAACGGCGGCGGGCTGCACATCGCCAACCGCTATCCGGGGGTCAACTCCGGCAAGGGCACGGCGGTCGCGGGCACCATCACGGCCGCCCGCAACACCCTGATCCGGGCCGGGAACAGCGACTTCAACTGGAACTTCGGCGTCGGCGCGATCTGGTTCTCCGGGCTCAACGAGCCGGTACAGGGCGCGGCGATCAACATCTCGGACAGTGACGTCCTCGACTCCTCCTACGCCGCGATCCACTCCATCGAGGGCGCCATCAGCGGGGTCAGCTTCACCGACATCAACATCGACGGCGCAGGCACCTACGCCATCCAGGCGCAGGCCAACATCGCGATGAAGCTCACCAACGTCACGGCGAAGCACATCGCGCAGGCCGCGGCCCCGATCCACAACTGCATCGGCACCGGCCTCCAGATCACCGACGGCGGCGGCAACTCCGGCTGGAACACCGGCCAGACCTGCTCCGGCACCTGGCCGGCCCCGGTGTGGACCAACGGCGGCGTACCCGGCGGCGGCAGCAGCACACCGCCCACCACGCCTCCCACCACACCCCCGACGACGCCTCCGACGACCCAGCCGCCCACGACCCCGCCGAACGGCAACCTGGCGCAGGGCCGGCCCGCCACCGCCTCCTCCTCGGTCCAGTCGTACGGCGCCGCGAACGCGGTGGACGGCAATACGTCCACCTACTGGGAGAGCACTGGCAACTCCTTCCCGCAGTCCCTCACCGTCGACCTCGGCGAGGCGAAGACGATCGGCAAGGTCACGCTGAAGCTGCCGCCATCGGCGGACTGGGCCACACGGACCGAGTCCCTGTCGGTACTCGGCTCCACCGACAACACCACCTGGTCCACGCTGAAGGGTTCCTCGGGCGTCACCTTCAACCCCGCCTCCGGCAACAGCGCGACGCTGACCTTCGACGCGGCCTCCGCCCGCCACGTCCGGGTGCACATCACCGGGAACACCGGCTGGGCGGCCGGGCAGGTCTCGGAGTTCGAGGTCTACGCCGCCGACGGCGGTCCGACGACCCCGCCCACACCTCCCCCGGGCGGCAACCTTGCCCAGGGGCGGACCGCCTCCGACACCGGCCACAGCCAGGGATACGTGGCCGCCAACGCCACCGACGGACAGCCGGGCACGTACTGGGAGAGCACCAACAACGCCTTCCCGCAGTCCCTGACCGTGGACCTCGGCGCCGAACGCACGGTGGGACGCCTGGTCCTCAAGCTCCCCACCGCGTGGGGCACGCGTACCCAGACCCTTTCGGTGCTCGGCTCGACCGACGGCACCACCTGGTCCACGGTGAAGGCTTCGGCCGGCTACACCTTCAGCGAAGGCGTCAACACCGTCACCATCCCCCTGCCCGCGACCGGCGCCCGCCATCTGCGCCTGACCTTCACCGCCAACACCGGCTGGCCTGCGGGCCAGCTGTCCGAACTGGAGGCGTACGCCTCTTAACCCAGCGCGGAATATGACCGAACGGTCACAACCTCCGGCCGGGGGAACGCCCGGTGAACCCCGGACATCTAGGAGACCGGCGCGGCTCCGCGGAGGGCCGCGCCGGACGTGTTGGCAAGACCGGCGGCAGCCGGGTACGAGGGCAAGGCGGGGCTGGGATGAAGGCGACAACGGTGGCGGGCGGTTCCTCGGACAATCCGGAGGCCGAGGAGACGAAGGCCCCGGCATCGGGACCCGACCCGGTCCTGCCGGACCCTGACCCGACGGAGGCCGCCGAGGCGACACCCGCCGATCCGGCCGAGGCCGAGGCCGCGGAGGCCGATGCACCCGCCGCCTCGACGGAGCCTGAGGTCGAGGCCGAATCCGACTCCGAGGCTGACGCCGAGGTCGAAGCTGAGGCCGAGTCCGAGGCTGGCGCTGAGGCCGAATCCGATTCCGAGGCCGAAGTCGAGGACGCGGCCGAAGCCGAGCCTGACACCGAAGTCGAGCCTGAGGTCGAGGTCGAGCCTGAGTCCGAGGCCGGCACCGAAGTCGAGGCTGATGCCGAGTCCGAGACTGACACCGAGGCCGAGCCTGAGGTCGAGGCCGCAGCCGAAGACGTGGCTGACACCGAGGCCGAGGCCGAGCTCGAGGCCGAGCTCGAGGCCGAGGCTGAGGCCGACACCGAGGTCGAGCCCGAGGCCGAAGTCGAGCCCGAGGCCGAAGTCGAGCCCGAGGCCGAGGACCCGGTCGAGGTCGAGACTGAGGCTGAGCCTGAGGTCGAGGACGCAGTCGAGCCTGCGGAGCCGGAGGGCGACGACACGCCCGAAGCGAAGCCCGAGCCCGAAGCGAAGCCCGAGCCCAAGCCCGAGGCCCCCGGCGGAGCCGACACGCCCCGACGGGTGCCCTCGTGGGCGCGGGGGGCCGAGGGCGACGCCGAGCGGACGAGCCAGTTCGTCGCGCTCAAGCCGCTGGACACCCCCGCACCGGCACCCGCACCGGCACCGGCACCGGCACCCATACCCGCCCCCGCGCCCCCCGTGGCGATCACCCCGCCCCCGGCGGCCGCCCCGCTCGAGCTGTTGGCCGAGCTGACCAACACCGCTCCCCCGCCGGAGACCCCGCGCCGCACCGCCCTGCGCCGCGTCAAGATCTGGACCCCGATCCTGCTGCTCCTCGCCGGCGGGTTCACCGGCGCCCAGCTGCTGCGCCCCCTGCCCGCCCCGACACTCGTCGCGGCCGGGACCGGCCACACCGTCGACGGGCAGTTCTCCATCCCCTGGCCCGCCAAGGGCCAGGGCGCCGTCCGCGTCCCGGGCCTGGGCGACATCGGCGCCTTCGGCGAGCAGAAGCCCGTCCCGACCGCCAGCGTCGCCAAGGTGATGACCGCCTACGTCATCCTCAAGAACCACCCGCTGAAGAAGACCGAGGCCGGTCCCTCGATCGAGGTCGACGCGAAGACCGTGGCGGACGGTACGGCCGAGCACGAATCCCGGATCGAAGGGCTCACCGCCGGGACGAAGTACAGCCAGCAGGACATGCTCAAGATGCTGATGATCCCCTCGGGCAACAACGTCGCCCGCCTGCTGGCCCGCTGGGACACCGGCACCGACTCCGAGACGGCCTTCGTCGAGAAGATGAACGCCGCCGCCAGGGAACTCGGCATGACGTCCACCACCTACACCGACCCCAGCGGTCTGGACGCGGGCACCGTCAGCACCGCCACCGACCAGCTGAAGCTCGCCGAGGCCGTCATGAAGGACGAGACGTTCCGCGCGATCGTGGCCCTGCCCAGCGCCACGATCAAGGGGCTGCCCCAGCAGATCACCAACAACAACGACCTGCTCACCACCGCCCAGGGCCTGAGCATCCGGGGCATCAAGACCGGCTCCAGCACCCCCGCCGGCGGGGCCCTGATGTGGGCGGCGTACAAGTCGGTCGGCGACGAGACCCCGCTGATCCTGGGTACGTTGATGGACCAGCGCGTGGACGGCCCGGACCCGGACGCCATAAACAGCCTGGCCCTGGTGAAGACGAACAGCAAGAAGATCATCGAGGCGGTACGTGCGGCACTCGCGTCGTCCCCGGTCGTCCGCAAGGGCGACACCGTCGGCTATGTCGACGACGGGCTCGGCGGCCGTACGCCGCTCGTGGCCGCCAAGGACCTCAACGTGATCGGCGTACCGGGCCAGCAGCTGAAGCTCACCCTCGCGGTCGGCGCCTCGCCGGTGCCGCACACCGCCAAGGCCGGCTCCGAGGTCGCCGTACTGACGGTGGGCGAGGGCGAAGGGGCCAAGAGCGTGCCGGTGGTGCTCCAGGGCGAGCTGGCCGAGCCCTCGTTCGGTACCAGGCTCACCCGCCTCGGCTGAGGCCTCCGGCCCGAACTGCGGCTGTCCCCCGGGGCCCTCTGACCCGTCCCCCGGGGGCGCTGCCGGCGCTACTGGCGCTCCTCCATCCGGATCGCGTTCTCCAACTCCTCGCGGGTCCCGTCCGCCTCATCCGACTTCTGGTCCAGGAGGGCGCCGGCGATGGCGTCGAGCTTGCGCTGGATGGCGTGCTCGGCCCGGCGCTCGGAGTTCTTCAGCAAGGCCAGCAGGAGGAGCGAGACCGCGGCCATCGCGTCACCGGCGAGGTGTTGCCATTCCATCGGCAGATGGGCCAGGTGGACGGCCACGAATCCCGCCACCAGGAGCACGCACAGCATGGAGAAGAGAGCCGAGCTCGTGAAGTTGGAGGCCAGCTCGGCCAGCTTCTCGAAGCGGCCGGTCCCCCCGCCGGTCTTCTTCTTCGCGGGATGTTGGAGGCTCATGCTCCGCCCCTGCCCGGGCGACGGCCGGACATACGCACAAACCGGGGTGAATTCGTTCGATCGCCGGAATGCATCGCCGGAATACGGGGACCGCCGCGGCCCCGGGGTGTCCCCGGGGCCGCGGCCGCCTGCGTGATGACGCCGTACCACCGCCGTGGTCAGGCGCGGGGCGGCACCTGGGACGGGCGGCCCGGGCCGCGCGTCAGGGAGTAGCCGAGGATGCCCGCGAGGGCGGCCAGTACCCCGCCGGCCGCGGTCCAGATCCAGCGGTCCGACCACCAGCCGCCGGACCAGCCGTCCTCGGGCTCGCGCAGCGACCCGGTCACGGTGGCGGGAACCAGCGGCGTGGAGAGGGCGCCGTCCACGGCGTAGGAGCCGCCGGCCTCCTTCACCGAGGCCTCGACGGCCGCACGGACCGGCAGACCGAGGTCCTCCTCCGGCACGTCGACGACGGTCAGGCGCACGTAGTAGCTGCCCGGCAGCGGGTCGTTGGCCCACTGCTCGGCTCCGGCGCGGACCGTGCGCAGGGTGCATGACAGCTCCACCGAGGCCGCCTCCCGGGCCGCGGCCCGGGTCTGCGTGCCGTAGGTGCACGCCTGGTGGCGGCGCAGTCCGTCGTACACGTCGAGCTGCCAGGTCGAGGCGCCGTGCCGGCCCTTGGCCTCGGGCAGCGTGACCGTGGCCTTCACGCTCAGGCGCTGCTGCGCGTCGACGGGGAGGGCCCAGTAGAGGTAGTCGCCGGTGGACGCGCCGGCCGTGGCCTGCTGCCCCGGGCGGAACGCCGCGGCGGTACGGAAGCTGGTGCCCGCCTCGGTCGGGGCGGCCTCGTCCTTGGCGGAGTTCGGGCTGGAGCTGGGGCTGGGGCTCGCCGCGGAGGTGTCGGCCGAGGCCGTCCCCGCCACCGTGAGGGCGGCGGCTCCGGCCAGCAGGGCGGCGGTCAGGGTGCGTACGGTACGCATCAGTTGGTCCTCCAGACGGAGATGCGCCAGCGCGAGATCCATCCCCACACCACACCGGCGGCCAGCCCGATGAGGGCCAGGGCGGCCAGCAGCCACCAGCCGCGGCCGAGGCCGAAGGCGGCGGCGTCGGACGCGTCGTCGGGTCCGTCCACCAGCTCGATGGTCAGCTCGACGGGCATGCCGGGGATGGTCTTGACGGAGGCCGGGGCGGAGAAGGAGTTGCTCACCTGGACGCAGACGGTCTCCGCCGCCTCGTTCGCGGCCTCGTCCTCGCCGTCGATCTCGGCCTTCGGGTAGCGCAGGCCGGTCGAGAGGACGTCCGTACGGCCGTCACCCGCCTCCGAGCCCCGTACGATCTCGCGGCCGTGCACGGTGGTGGCGCGCAGCAGGAGGCCGTAGTCGTTGTTGACGGCGCGGTCGGCGGCGATGCTCACCGAGGCGCGCAGCTCCTGGCCGGGGCGTACGTCGACCCGGTACCAGCGGTGCTCGCCGAAGGTCTCGCGGTCGCTGTAGAGGCCGGGCTTCAGCTGGGGGGCGCCTTCACACTGCTTCGCGCCCTCGGTGGCCACCGGGTTGACCACGGGGTCGGCGGCCCGGTCGACCAGCTGTTTGACCCTGCCGGAGAGTTCGGCGGTGTGCTGCACCGAGGTGTACGTGCCGCCGGTGGCCTCGGCGATGCAGGTGAGCTGGGCGCGGGTCTTGGCGTCCGGGACCAGGCCGAGGGTGTCGATGACGAGGTGGATGCCCTTGGCTGCGATGTCGCGGGCCACTTCGCACGGGTCGAGCGGGGCGCAGGTGTCCTCGCCGTCGGTGATGAGCACGATCCGCTTGGTGGCGTTGCCGCCGTCCAGGTCCTGGGCCGCGCCGAGGAGGGCGGGGCCGATCGGGGTCCAGCCGGTGGGGGCGAGGGTCGCGACGGCGGTCTTCGCCTCGGTCCGGTTCAGCGGCCCGACCGGGTACAGCTGCTTGGTGTCCTTGCAGCCGAGCGCCTTGTCCTCACCGGGGTAGGTGGCCCCCAGGGTGCGTATGCCGAGCCGCACTTCGTCGGGGACCGCATCGATGACCTCGTTGAAGGCCTGCTTCGCGGCGGCCATCCGGGACTGGCCGTCGATGTCGTTCGCCCGCATCGAGCCGCTGACGTCCAGGACGAGATCGACCTTCGGGGGTTCCTTCGCCGTCGGGCCGTCGGCGGCGGTGGCGCTCGCCGGGAAGAGCCCGACGGCCAGGGCGGCGAGCAGGCCGCACGCCCGGGCCGCAAGCCGTTTTCTTGTGATCATCGCCGGATCGTATTGAGGATCGTCCGGCAATCCAAAACGGGCCGCCGGCCCGGGTCTTCGGCCTGTCGGGAAACCGCCGTGCGGCCGCTTGTTCGAGCTGGGCAAGCGCCGGCGCCAGGCGGCCGCGCGCGGACTACTCCTGAGGGCCCGGGGCGAAGGTGGCCTTGAGGTGGGCGGCCAGTTGACCGGGGTCCGGTGGGGTGAGGCGGGCGGCGAGGTAACCGTCCGGGCGGATCACGAGGGCCGTCGGCCGGTCCACCGCGTAGAGGCGGGCGAACTCGCCGCCGGTGTCGCGGTAGGCCGGGAGCTCGGCCGTATCGGTGGTGTCGGCCGGGGCGTCGGGGGCGACGATCACGCAGGCCTCCATCCGGCCGGCGGAGGACTCCCGGGCCGTCCGCGCGAGTTCGTCGGTCCACGGCCCGCTTCCGTAGACGAGCAGGACGTGTCCGCGGTCGCGCAGCAGGTCGTAGAGGCGGAGCGGGTAGGCGGCGATCTGCCCGGTGAGGCCGCCGCAGTCCGGTGCCCGGTCGCCCGGCCGGGGTCCCGGGCCCTCGCCGGGCGCGTCCACGATCGGGCTGCCCCGGTAGGCGACGAGCAGTTGGGCCTCGCGCAGCATCACGGTCTCGGGGTCGTCCGGGTCGGCCTGGACGCCCGCGGCGGCGTGCCGCACGGTGCGGCCGACGACCTCCTCGCCGACGGGACGGCGTTCGGTGTCGTAGCTCTCGAGCAGGCCGGGGTGGGCGCGGCCGTCGACCGCGAGGGCGAGTTTCCAGGCCAGGTTCCAGGCGTCCTGGATACCGGTGTTCATGCCCTGGGCGCCGGTCGGCGGGTGGATGTGTGCCGCGTCTCCGGCGACGAAGACCCGGCCGTCGGCGTACCGGTCGACGATCCGGTGGCTGATGCGGAACACCGAGGCCCAGCGGATGCCGGAGGCGGTGGCCGGTCGCGGCGCCAGCCGGTCCAGGACGGTCTGGACGTCGGGGAGTCCGGGGGCCCGGCCGCTCTGCAGGCCGTGGGCGACGCCGTCGGAGACGGCGTCGGCCTGCTGTGCGGCGGAGAGTTCGGGCGGAACCCTCATCGACACCCGGTACCGGCCCCGGCCGGGCAGCGGGATGCACACCAGCAGGTCGTCGACCGCGCCGTCGGCGCCCAGGTGCATCGAGCGGACGGCGTACCCGTGCGGCAGGTCCCAGTCGACCTGCACGTCGGCGAGCATGTACTCCTCGGGGAAGGCGCCGCCCTCGTAGCTGAGCCCGAGCCCCTTGCGGACGATGCTGTGCGCGCCGTCGCAGCCCACCAGGAACCGGGTCCGTACCTCTTCCTGCGCGCCGGAAGGGGTGAGCAGCCGGCTGGTCACCCCGTTGGCGTCCTGCGCGAACGACACCAGCTCGGTGCCGCGTTCGACCGCGGTCCCGAAGCGGGCGAGGAACTCGTCGAGGATGCGCTCGGTCTCGTACTGCGGCAGGGCGGCGAACCCGTACGGGACCTCGGGCGGCAGCCTGAAGTCGATGCGGAGCTGCTCGACGCCGTTGACGTACGCCAGCTGTCCGCGCATCGGGACGGCCGCTTCCATGACGGCGCGGACCAGTCCCATGCGGTCCCAGAGCTCCAGCGTGCGCGGCTGGATGCCCACCGCCTTGGCGAACGGGAGCCGGGCGGGCAGCCGGTCGACGATCCGGCAGGAGATTCCGCGTCTGCGGAGCTCCACGGCGGCGGTCAGCCCGACGGGCCCGGCGCCCGCGACCAGGACGTCCGTTGTGTAGGTGTGCGCCACTGGCGCCTCCCGGCGTGCGGCCCCCGTGCGGGGCGGTGCCCCTCCATGGTCGCCGCCCGCCGGGCGTCCGGCATCTTCGCTCGATGCTCGATCGATTACTCGATCACGAGGTCCACGTCGATGTTGCCGCGCGTGGCACGGGAGTACGGGCAGACCTCGTGCGCCTGCTTGACCAGCAGGGTGCCCGTCTCGCCCGCCAGGGACTCGGGGAGCTCGACGCGCAGGACCGCGGCCAGGCCGAAGCCGGCGCCGTCCTTGCCGATGGAGACCTCGGCTGTGACCGACACCTCGCTGGTGTCGACCTTGGCCTGGCGGCCGACCAGGCCGAGGGCGCTGGCGAAGCACGCCGCGTATCCGGCCGCGAAGAGCTGCTCGGGGTTGGTGCCCTGTCCGTTGCCGCCGAGCGCCGGGGGCATGGCCAGGGCGAGGTCGAGCTGGCCGTCGGAGCTGACGGTGCGGCCTTCGCGGCCGTTGGCGGTGGCGACAGCGGTGTACAGCGCGTCCATCGGAGTTCCTCTCGCAGGGGTGACCCGTTGGGTGGTGGGTGGCGGCCGGTGGTCGACCGCGCTCCACCATTAGAGCACGCAATTTAGTTGTGCACAATTCAATGCCTCTCAAGCCTCCCCGGGTACACTGGCACCCATGACCGAGAAGCCGACCGCACTCCACCCCGATCAGGACTTCCTGCGCCTGGACGGCCAGATCTGCTTCGCGCTGAACGCGGCGAGCCGTGCCTTCGGCGGTCTCTACCGCGTCGTCCTCAAGGACCTGGGTCTGACCTACCCGCAGTACCTGGTGATGCTGGTGCTCTGGGAGCACGGCGAGCTGCCGGTCAAGGAGATCGGGCAGCACCTGCGCCTGGACTCCGGGACGCTGTCCCCGCTGCTCAAGCGGCTGGAGGCGGCGGGCCTGGTCCGCCGGGAGCGCAGCACCGAGGACGAACGGTCCGTGCACGCACACCTCACCGAGGAGGGGGCCGCGCTGCGCGCCCGCGCGGCGGAGGTCCCGCGGCGGATCGCGGCCGCGACCGGCTTCGAGCTGGCCGAGATCCTCGAGCTCCAGACCCGTCTGAACCGCCTCACCGCCGCGCTCGACGCCGCCGTCCCGCAGGAGGCGTAAGCCCGCACCTCGCCGGACACTGGGTCCGGGAGGCAGGAGGTACGCCGATGGACCCGGTGGCGGCGCTGGACCGGATCGCCTTCCTGCTGGAGCGGGCCCAGGAACCCACGTACCGGGTACGGGCCTTCCGTACGGCCTCGGCCGCCGTCCGGCACATGGGTGAGCGCGAGACGGCCGAACGCGCGGCGGCCGGTTCCCTGGAAGCCGTCAAGGGCATCGGGCCCAAGACCGCCCAGGTGGTACGGGAGGCGCTCGGCGGGACGGTGCCGGCCTACCTGCAGAAGCTGGAGGACGAGGTCGCCGCGCTCCCCGAGGGCCCGCCGGCCACGCCGGCCGCCACCGCCCTGCGGGCGGCGCTGCGCGGGGACTGCCACGTGCACTCGGACTGGTCCGACGGAGGCAGCCCGATCGAGGCGATGGCCCGGGCCGCGGCCTCGCTGGGGCACGAGTACGCCGTGCTCACCGACCACTCGCCCCGGCTCACGGTCGCCCGCGGGCTCTCCCCCGAGCGGCTGCGCGAACAGCTGCGGGTGGTGGCGGAGCTCAACGAGACCTGGGCGCCGTTCAGGCTGCTGACCGGCATCGAGTGCGACATCCTCGACGACGGTTCGCTGGACCAGGAACCGGAACTCCTCGAACAGCTCGACGTCGTCGTCGGTTCCGTCCATTCGAAGCTGCGGATGGACGCTCCCGCCATGACCCGGCGCATGGTGGCGGCCGTCCGCAACCCTTTGATGGACGTACTGGGCCACTGCACGGGGCGGCTGGTAACCGGCCGGACCCGGCCGGCGTCGCAGTTCGACGCCGAGGCCGTCTTCGCGGCCTGCGCGCAGTCCGGCACCGCCGTGGAGATCAACAGCCGGCCCGAGCGGCTGGACCCGCCCCGGCAGCTGCTGCGCCTGGCCGTGGCGGCCGGGACCTTCTTCGCGATCGACACCGACGCGCACGCCCCGGGCCAGCTGGACTGGCAGATCCTCGGCTGCGAACGGGCCGTGGAGTGCGCGGTCCCGGCCGAACGCGTGATCAACACCTGGCCGGCGGAGCGGCTCCTCGAATGGACCCGTACTAGGCAGGCCTGAGCTGGACCACCAGCAGCAGGACATCGGCTCCGGCGACGGCCAGTACGGCCAGGAAGGGGAGCCGTCCGGCGGGGCGGCGGGTCGCGAGCAGCAGCGTGACAGCCGTCCCCGCCAGCAGGCCCCAGCCGTACGCCGTCACCGGTCCCGGCGGCCCCACCACCAGGGCGGCCGCCGAGCCGAGCACCAGGACCGCGGCCAGCGCGGCCGAGTACCGGGCGCCGAGCCGCTGGGGCAGGCCCACGACCCCGGTGGCCAGGTCGTCGGCGATGTCCGGCAGCACGTTGGCGAAGTGCGCGCCGGCGCCCAGCAGGGCCGCGGCCGCCGTGAGCCACGGCGGCGGCCACGGCGCGCCGGGCAGGCCGAGGGTGACGAAGGCCGGCAGCAGGCCGAAGGCCAGGGCGTACGGCAGCCAGGAGGCGGCCGTGCCCTTCAGCCACAGGTTGTACCCCCAGGCGGCCGCCACACCGACGAGGTGCACGGTCCCGGCGAGCAGCCCGCCGGCCAGCGAGAGCGGGGCACAGACCAGCAGTGCCAGGGCCGCCGCGAGGGTCACGGCGGCCGGCCGTACCGCACCCGCCACCAGGGGCTTGTCCCGCCGCCCCACGGCCAGGTCGCGCCGCAGGTCGGCCCGGTCGTTGCACCAGCCGACCGAGAGCTGTCCGGCGGCGACCGCGCCCACCGCGGTGGCACCTCCAGCGAGACCGCGCCCCGCGGCGGTCACGAGCGCCGCGGCGAAGAGGGTGACGGCCGCCGCCGGCAGCGGGTGGCAGGCCGCCAGCAGCCCTGCGGCCGCAGCTCCGCGGCCCCGGCGTACGGCCGTGGCGGTGGACACGGCAGCGGCAGCGGGCTGGGGCGGCCATCCGGATTCTGCGATTCGCGCGGGCACGGCGACACGCTATGCCGCGCCGCGCCCGGTTCGCCTGATTCATAACGATGTGTCAGTTGTTTCCTATGGTGAACGAATGACGCGTGTCCTGGCAGTCAGCAGCGTGCTCCCGCCCCATCGCCATCCTCAGGCCGAGATCACGGCCGCACTCGCCCGCTTCCTTCCGTCGGACGCCGACACCGCCCTGCTGCGACGGGTCCACGCCTCGGTGCGCGTGGACAGCCGTCATCTCGCGCTCCCGCTGGATCGGTACGGGCCGTGGAACGACTTCGGCACGACGAACGCCCTGTTCCTGGAGGCGGCCCTCGAGCTCGGCGGCCGGGCCCTCGAACTCGCCCTCGCCGACGCCGGTCTGGCTGCGGCGCAGATCGACCTCGTCATGTCGACCACAGTGACCGGGCTCGCTACGCCCTCGCTGGAGGCCCGGCTCGCCACCGGCGCCGGGCTGCGTCCCGATGTGCGGCGGGTGCCGCTGTTCGGCCTCGGCTGCGCGGCGGGCGCCGCCGGTGTCGGCCATCTCCACGACCACCTCACGGGCCGGCCCGGCCACGCGGCCCTGCTGCTGTCCACCGAGCTCTGTTCGCTCACCCTGCAGTCCACCGACACCTCGATGGCGAACCTGGTGGCCGGGGCCCTCTTCGGCGACGGGGCGGGCGCGCTCGTCGCGGTGGGCCGCGACCACCCCCTGTACGCCACCGGCGCCGGGCCCTCGGTGGTGGCCGCGCGCAGCCGCCTCTACCCGGGCACCGAGCACCTGCTCGGCTGGGACATCGGCCACTGGGGCCTGCGCATGGTCCTCGGCCGCGAACTCCCGGACCTGGTCAGGCTGCACGTGGCCGAGGAGGTGGAGACCTTCCTCGCCGCGCACGACCTCAAGCCCTCGGAGGTCGACGCCTGGATCTGCCATCCGGGCGGCCCGAAGATCCTCGACGCGCTGGGCGAGGCGCTGGCGCTGCCCGAGTCGGCCTTCGCGGCGAGCCACCGGTCGCTGGCGGCCGTCGGCAACCTCTCCTCGGCCTCCGTCCTGCACATCCTGGGCGGCATCCAGAGCGCGGGGCCGCCGCCGCCCGGATCGGTCGGGCTGATGCTGGCCTTCGGGCCGGGCTTCGCCTCCGAACTCGTCCTGCTCCGCTGGTGACCACCGGCTCGCGGCTCCTCCGACTCCTCCGACTCCGCTGAACCCCCCGACACCCCTGGCTGGTGACTCCATGGCCCTCACTCCGTCCATGACCTGGTACCTGCTGCTCATCGGCCTGGTCGCGGCCGAGCGGCTCGCCGAACTGGCCACGGCCCGCCGCCACAGGGCGTGGAGCCTGGCCCGGGGCGGCCGCGAGTACGGCCGCGGCCACTACCCCGCCATGGTCGCCCTGCACACCGCCCTGCTCGTGGGCTGCGTGGTGGAACCCTGGGCCGCCGGGCGTCCGTTCCTGCCCGCGCTCGGCTGGACGGCCCTCGCCCTGGCCCTCGCGGCGCAAGTCCTGCGCTGGTGGTGCATCGCGACCCTCGGACCGCGCTGGAACACCCGGGTGCTGGTGGTACCGGGACTGCCGCTGGTCGCGGCCGGGCCTTACCGGTGGATGCGCCACCCCAACTACGTGGCGGTGGTCCTGGAAGGGTTCGCACTGCCGCTGGTGCACACCGCCTGGCTGACCGCACTGGGCTTCACGGCGCTCAACCTGCTGCTCCTGCGCGTACGGATCGGCTGCGAGGACGCCGCGCTGACGGACGGCGGACGGCTGCGCGCCCCCGCCTCCGTACCGACGGCCGGTTCCCCCTCGTGATCGACCTGCTGATCGCGGGCGGCGGCCCGGCGGGCCTGGCGACGGCCATCCACGGCGCGCTGGCGGGTCTTGAGGTCGTGGTCGTGGAGCCGCGCCCCACCCCCATCGACAAGGCCTGCGGCGAGGGCCTGATGCCGGGGGCGGTACGCCGCCTGCGGGACCTGGGCGTTCCCGTGGCCGGGCAGCCGTTCCACGGCATCCGCTACGTCGACGGCGTGAGCGGGCGGCACGCGGAGGGACTGTTTCGCGCCGGTCCCGGCCTCGGCACCCGGCGCACCGAACTCCAGGCCGCGCTGGCCGAGCGGGCCGCGCAGCTGGGGGTACGGGTGGTCCGGCAGCGCGTCGAAGGGGTCAGCCAGGACGGCGACGCCGTCAACGCGGCGGGGCTCACGGCCCGTTACCTGGTCGCCGCGGACGGCCTGCATTCCCCCGTCCGGCGCGCGCTCGGCCTGTCCGCGCCGCCCGCGCCCGGCCGCCCGGCACGCTACGGCCTGCGCCGCCACTACGCCGTCGAACCGTGGAGCGACCTCGTCGAGGTCCACTGGTCGGCGCACTGCGAGGCGTACGTCACCCCGCTCGGGCCCGACCGGATCGGCGTGGCCGTACTGACCTCGGAGCAGGCCCCGTTCGACGTACAGCTCGCCCGCTTCCCGCTGCTGGCGGGGCGGCTGCCCGCGTCCCCCGCAGCGCCGGTGCGCGGCGCCGGTCCGCTGCGCCAAGGATCCCGCGTACGGGTGGCGGGGCGCGTGCTGTTCGTCGGGGACGCGGCGGGGTACGTGGACGCGCTGACCGGCGAGGGCCTCACCCTGGCCGTGACGGCGGCGGGCGAACTGGTGCGCTGCGTACGGGCGGGGCGGCCGCAGGCGTACGAGCAGGCCTGGCGGGAACTGTCGCGCAGCTACCGCACGCTCACCGAGTCCCTGCTCTGGGCACGCCACCGGCCGCCGCTCGCCCGGCGGATCGTCCCGCTGGCGGCCCGGCTCCCGCGCGTGTTCACCCGGGCCGTGAACCTCCTGGCGTGAACTTCCTGGCGTGGACCTCCTGGCGTGAAGCGGCACCCCGTGCAGGATGCGCACGGGGTGCCGCTCGTCTCACCGCAGGATCAGGCCGAGCCCTCCCGGCGGTTTCTCAGCGCCAGGCCCGCGAGGACGGCGCCGGCCGCCGCGCTGAGCACCGCGACGACGCCCGCCCAGGCGAGGGACCCGCCGACCGCCCCGGCCAGGGGGTCGAAGGCCACGGCGCCGCCGAACACGTGCAGGGCGACGACGCCGACGGCCGTGGCCGCTCCGGCCCGCCACACCATCGTGGTGTCCCGGAGGGCGAGCAGCGCCCCGAAGCCGACGCACAGCACGGTGACGAGGAGCGGCAGGAAGCCGACGGGGGCCGCCGACGGCAGGGCCGCCATGTCCTCGGGCAGGTGCAGTGCGCCGCTGACCAGCAGGGCGAACGCCACCGGCCAGCGCAGGACGTGCCGCAGGACCGGCGGGCCGGAGCGGGCCGGTTCGGGGGCGGGGCGGGTGTCGGGGTGGGGCTGGCGTTCGGTGTGCACTCGCGGCTTCGCGTACGGGGCGTCGTACAACTCCCGGTACGGGGGCTCGTACGGCTCTTCCTCGTACTCGTACGGCTCCTCCGCGGGCTCGGGTGGCCCCGGCGGCTCGGCCCGCTCGCCGGTCTCCCTGGCCTCCTCGGACTCTGTGCCGAGGATGGTCACCAGCAGGGCCACGTCCTCGATGGACCGTCCGACGGCGGCGGCGCGCAGCGTGATGTCCGCCGCGTCCACCTCGTGCGGGGGCTCGCCCAGGAGGGCGACCATCTCCCGCACTTCGTGCACGGGACGGGTCACGGCGGCCGTACGCAGCGCCTCGTGTCCGGGGTTGGGCAGCTGGCCGGTGTCCTTGAGGAGGCTCACCAGGGCGGTGACCTCCTCCAGCGGGCGGCAGGTGGCCGCCGTGTCCAGCAGGGTGCGTACGGGCTGGGTGCCCGGAGCGCCCGGAGGTGTGGTGTCGGGGATCCCGTGGCGGTCTTCTCGGTCCGTCGCCGCGAGGGTTATGGGGTCATTCATGGAAAGCTCCGTTCGCCGACACGCGGGTCTACACATCGCGAGCCGGTCATCGTGCGTCATGGGAAGCGCACGCTTTGTTACATTTACTGCCAGATCCGCCCACTGCGCCATTCGGGGCGGGCAAACGGGGACGGGGGCGCCGGGCGCGCCGCCACGGCCATGGGGAAGGCGTGACACATGCCCGATCTGCGGAGGTTCTGGCGCCGGTGCGTACTGCCGCTGACGCTGCCGGTCGTCCTGCTGCTGGCGGCCGCGGCGCCCGGCGGCCCGGAGCGGCCCGTCGTGGAAACCGACCGGGGGCCGGTCCGCGGCGTGAGCCACGGGGCCTACCGCACCTTCGACGGCATCCCGTACGCCGCTCCCCCGACCGGCGCACTGCGCTGGCGGCTTCCGGAGCCGGCGCCCCGGTGGGCCGGGGTGCGCGACGCGGGCGCCCCGGGCTCCCGCTGTGTGCAGCTGCCGCCGATCGGGCCCGGCGGGCCGAGTGGTTCCGAGGACTGCCTGTACGTGAACGTCACCGCGCCCTCGGGCGGCGGCCGGGGCTCGCGGCGGCCCGTCATGGTCTGGTTCCACGGCGGGGGCTTCGTCAACGGCGCGGGTGACCTGTACCGGCCCGAACGGCTCGCCGTCCGGGGCGACGCCGTGGTCGTGACCGTCAACTACCGGCTGGGCGTCTTCGGCCTCTTCGGCCATCCGGAGCTCGGCGGGGCCCCCGACTTCACCCTCGCCGACCAGCAGGCGGCGCTGCGCTGGGTGCGGGCGAACGCCGCCCGGTTCGGCGGCGACCCGCGCAACGTCACGGTGTTCGGCGAGTCGGCGGGCGCCCTCAGCGTCTGCGCGCACCTCACCTCCCCGGCCTCGGCGGCCCTCTTCCACCGGGCGATCGTGCAGAGCGGATCGTGCTCGACGAAGGTGCCGCCGTGGTCGCTGCTGCCCACGCTCGGTACGTACGAGCCCTTCGTGCCCGAGCGGGGCACGGTGGCGGACGGAGTCCTGGCGGCGGCCCGGCTCGGCTGCGAGGGATCCACCGGGGTGCTGGACTGCCTGCGCCGGCTGGACGCCCGCGAGCTGGCCACCCCGGAGCTCATGCAGATCTTCTCCAGGGTCTCGTACGGTGGCGCCCTCCTGCCCGTGGAGCCCCGACTGGCGCTGGAGACCGGACGGTTCCACCAGGTGCCGGTGATGCAGGGCACCACGCAGGACGAGATGCGGATCTTCCTCGCGCAGACCCTGGCGGAGTACCCGATCGCCGACGGAGCCGCCTACCGGGCCCGGCTGGAACGGTCGTTCGGGGCTTCGACGGCCCGCGCCGTCGAGGCGCGCTATCCGGTCTCCGCCTACCCGACGCCGGCGATGGCCTGGGCGACCCTGCTGTCCGACGCCTCCTTCACCTGCCCGACGCTGCGGGACAGCGGTGCGCTGGCCCGGCACGTGCCGACGTACGGCTACCGGTTCTCCGACCGCGCGGCGCCCAACTTCACCGGGCTGCCGGAGGTACCGGGGCTGCCGTACGGCGCTTCGCACGGCTTCGAACTGCCCTACCTGTTCGAGATGGCGCCACTGCCGGCCGCTCAGCAGGAGCTGGCGGACCGGATGACCGGCTACTGGACGCGCTTCGCCCGCACCGGCGTCCCTGGGACGGCGGGCGCACCGGAGTGGCCGCGCCACCGCCCACCGGCCGCCCCTGTGCTCTCGCTGGCTCCGGGGCCGGACGGGATCCGTACGGTCGATGCGCGGGCCGAACACCACTGCGCGCTGTGGGACGCGCAGTGGCCCCGGGTCACCAGTTCTCGGTGACGACCACGCTGTCGCCGTCGGTGCGGACCTGCACCGTGCCCTTGTCCCCGTAGAGCTCGTGCCGCCACGCGGCGAACACCGCGGCCAGGCGGCGGGCATCGTCGCCGCGGCCCTTGCCCGGGCTGTCGGTCACGAAGCTGATCTTCGCCTCGCCGACCTCGCGCACCTTGCGGACACGCACTTCCTTGATCGCGTCGGCGGCCATGAAGTGGTCGGCGCGGGTGCGGTGCTTGGCGAAGTAGGCGTTGAAGTCCCGTGTCATGTCGAACCAGTCGGCCGGCCCGCAGGGACCCCCGCCGTTGCCCATCTCCCCATCGGTCGGCGGCCCGGCGTACCCGCCGGTCTCCTGATCCGTGGGCGGCCCGGCGTACGCCCCGGTCTCCTGATCGGTGGGCGGGCCCGCGTACCCGCCGGTCTCCTCGTCGGTCGGCGGGCCCGCGTATGACCCGGTCTCCTCATCGGTCGGCGGCCCGGCGTAACCGCCCGTCTCCTCATCGGTCGGAGGGCCCGCGTAGCCACCCGTCTCCTGGTCCGTCGGCGGGCCGGCGTAGCCGCCGGTCTGTTCCTCCGTCGGCACGTCGAGTGCGCACTTCGGCGTGAGGCTGGGTACGGGGGCCGGCCCCGCGGCCTGGCCCGCCCCCTTGGTCCCACACGCCGCGAGCACGGCACACAGCAGCCCCGCCACCAGCACCCGGCCGGTCGTCTTCGTTGTCATGGTCATCCCCCTCGGACCTCAAGAGGGACAGACACCGGCCGTGGTTCCACCCCGGAGGCACCCAGGACGAACAGTGCGCCGATCAGGCGTCCGGGGTGGTGGTCCAGGAGGCGGAGATCAGGGAGCGTTCCGCTGCTGCCAGGTGGGTGGCCGCGGACAGCCAGGCGTGGGCGTAGGCCTCGGGGGAAGGGTCGGCCAGGCGGCCGAAGGTGTCGCGCGGGCGGCGGTCGGCCTCGGCGGTGAGGGCGGCGGCCAGGTCCGCCGCTCCCGTGAGCCCGGCCCGGCGCAGGGGACCGTACGCGGCGAGGGGTTCGGCTCCCCGCCCCGCCTCGGCCACGGCGCGGCGGCCCCCCGCGACCCCGGTCTCCAGGAGACGGCGTACGCGCCACAGCGGGGAGTCCGCCAGCGGGTCCGGGCCGGTGGGAGCCGGCTCGGGAGCGGGGTCGGCGGCCCGCGGCGGGAAGTGGATGCCCTGGAGGCGGTCGTAGCCGAGGTCCGCGCGGGCCAGCCACTCCTCGGGCAGCCGCAGCGTGTACTCCGCGCCGGGCACCGGGCCGACGGCGAGGGGGCGCAGGGTGGCGGCCCGGTCCAGGTCGGGGCGGCCCAGGACGCGCAGCAGCAGACCGGGGTACGAGCCGAGGCGGCGCAGGTTCGCCGTGTGCGCGAGCTCCGGGTGGGGGTGCGCGGGCCGCAGCCGCAGCAGGGGCGCGCCCGGCCGCAGCTCGCGGACCAGGAGGTGTTCCCCCGCCGCGCCGACGACGGCGACTTCGCAGCCGAGCAGCGCGGGTTCGGCGCCCTCCTGGTCCGCGGGCCGGTCGGCGACCGCCTCGGCCGCGGGCCGGGCGAAGAGCGCCGCCGCGGGCTCCTCGGTCCAGGCGATGCCGCGCAGCGGGGTCGCCCGGACCCCGCTTCCGGCGCCGAGCCGGCCTTCCGGGGAGACGGTCGCGCCGACGATGCGCAGGCCGCCGCGGGCCAGCCCGGCGTGGTCGAGGACGGCGCCGCCCAGGGCGACGGAGGCCGACCCCGCGCCACGGGCCCGGGCGAGGCCGCCGGGGCGCACGTCGGACAGCGAGTACGCGGCACCGTCGGGGGCCAGCAGGTGGGTGACCACTCCCCCGTAGCCCGTGGCGGAGAGCACGGGCTCCCGGCACAGGCCGTACACCTGGAGGCTGCCGCCCGGCGCGTAGGCGCGGCGGGCGGTGCCGGTCAGGGCGGGGTCGGCGCGTCCGGCGGCCAGCAGCGCGGCGGTGCGCAGGAGTTCGCGGAAGGCTGCGGTGAGTGCGCCGAGCCGCTGCCCGGCCTGCTGCCCGCGGGCGGCGCGCAGGCCGCGTACGACGCGCAGCGCGGCCGCCTCGGCGTGCGGCATCCCGGCAAGGCGGGCGGTGTGCGCGGCGCGCAGCAACTCGGCCTGGACCACGGCTCCTCCGGCGGTGACCCCTGCGGCGAGGGCCTCGGCCGCGGCTCGCCAGAGCGCGGCCGAGGCCCGCAGCTGGGCGTCCGTGAGCGTCACTTCGGGCTCGGCCGGCCCGGCGGGCCCGGGCGTCGCCGGTTGTGCCGCTACGGGCGCAGAAGCGTCCGCGTCCGCGAGCGGGGCGGCTCCCAGGGCGGCGGCGCGGTGGAGACAGCGCGGCGCCAACAGGCAGGTGCACACCGCCTGTCCGGCCTCGGTGACGGCCCCTCCCGGGCCGGGGCGCAGGGTGACGACGGCGTCCTCCCCGAAGCCGATGACGACGGCACCGTCCGCCCCGCTCGAGGCGAGGGCGCCGCAGCTCGCGGTGGCGGCGTCCAGCTTCTTGCGCAGCCGGGCGCTGAGCTGCTCGACGGCTTCGGCGAGCACCTCGGGGGCGACGGGCGGCAGTGAGGATGTCAACGGGGTTCTCCACGGAGTCGGTCGCCCACCCAGCGGGCGAGGGCGAGCGGACTGAGGGCGGCCACCGGCATGCCGGCCGCGACGAGTTGCCGGGCGACCGGGACCGAGTACCGGGGGTGCCCGCGTCGTCGAGCGCGGCGCAGCCCAGCAGATGGGCGCCGGAGGCGGCCAGCGCGCGGACCTCGCCGAGCAGCCCGCCGATCGGGGCGCCCTCCTCGAAGTCGCTGACCACGACGACGAGGGTGCGGCTCGGGACGGTCACCAGCGAGCGGGCGTGCGCGAGTCCGGCGGCGATGTGCGTACCGCCGCCGACCCGGACCTCCAGCAGGAGCGAGAGCGGGTCCTCGACCCGGTCGGTGAGGTCCACGACCTGGGTGGAGAAGGCGAGGAAGTGGGTGGACAGGGTCGGTACGCCGCCCAGCACGGCCGCGGTCAGCGCCGACCAGATGACGGAGGCCTCCATCGAACCGGACACGTCGACGACCAGGATCAGCCGCCAGTCGGTCTCGCGGTTGGCCCGGGTGCTGAACACGGGCCGTTCCGGGACCACGACCACGCTGCCGTCGGGCCGCCGCCGGGTGTGCGCGAGGTTGGCGCGCAGGGTGCGGGCCAGGTCGAGCTTGCCGCCGGGGCGGCGGGTGGGGCGCGGGGTGGCGAGGCCGGAGAGGGCCGGGCGCAGCCGGGTGGCCAGCTCCTTGGCGAGTTCGTCGACCAGCCGCCTGACCAGGGGCCGCAGCCGGGCGAGTTGGGCTTCGGGCATTCCGCCGGCGAGGGACAGGACGGAGCTCAGCAGTTCCACGGAGGGCCGTACGGATGCCGGGTCGAGCTGGGCCAGCACGTCGGTGCGGCCCGCTTCGGCCGCTCCGCCCAGCACCTCTTCCCGTACGTCGGCGCCGAACAGCGCCTCCAGTTCCTCCGACCACTCCCGGGCGGTGGGGAAGGAGGCTTCCTGGCCGCCGCCCTGTCCGCCCTGTCCGCCCCGGCCGCCGTCGAGGTCGGTGGAGCCTTCGCCGCGGCCGGCGCCGTACAGCTCGTCGAGGGCGTGGGCGTAGCGGCGGGCGCCCGCGGGGAGCCGGTCCCGCTCGCGGCCGAGCAGCAGCCGCCAGCGGTCGGCGGGGGCGAGCCGCAGGCCGGTCGGTACGGGCGGGCGCGGAGCCTCGGCGGTCTCCGGCGTCACGGACGCCACCACGACCGGGGCCGGAGCCGAAGCCGGAGCCGAAGCCGGGGACGGGGACGGGGACGGGGACGGTACGGCCGCCTCGGGCAGCGGGAGTTCCTTGAGCGCGGCGAGTCCGGCGGCGTCGGCCGCGGCCCAGAGGGCGAGCAGCGCGGGCGGTGCGTCGAGCGCGAGGTCGATCCGGTCGCCGAGCCGCTCGCCCACGGTGTCCAGCAGCCGGTCGCGGGCGGCGGGGGAAAGGGTGTCGAAGCCGCCGCGCAGGGCGGGGAGGCGGTCGAGGAAGTCCTGGTCGGTGAGGTGCTCGACGCGGTCGAGGAGCGGGGTGAGGGCGGCCGGGGAGGACTGCAGGAGCGGTCCCGCGGCGGTGAGGAGCCCGCCGAGCCTGCGGATCAGGGCGCGGCGGCCGTCGGGAGTGGTGGCGCCGTCGATCCAGCCGGCGGCGCGGTCGCCGAGCCGGGCGGCCGGATCGAGGTCGAGGAGGACCCGTACGGCCAGGGCCGCGCCCTGGATCAGCGGGGAGCCGGAGTCGGCCAGGGCGGCGAGGGCCTCGTCGGTGCGCAGCCCGAGGTGGTGGGCGGCGGCGCGGTCGGCGAGGGCCACCAGCGCGCCCGCGTCGGCGGGTTCGTCACTGCCGGCGAGGCCGGGCAGGGAGCGGACGGCCGCTTCGAGCAGGTCGCCGGTGAGCGCGGCGGCGGTGGCGCGGGACTCGGCACCGGTGCCGGGGAGATGGCCGCGGTGGAGGGCCTCCAGGAGGTCGAGGGCGTCGAGGAGTTCGGGCAGGGCCGCGGTCTGCGGCAGGACGGTGGCCGCCTCGTGGAGGCGTACGTCGACCAGCTCGGGCAGATCGCACCGCGCGGCGGCGGCCAGCCCGGCGAGGATCTGCGCCGGGGTCGGACCGCCGTCGGCGGCGGCGCGGCGGCCGGTGTCGCGGAGGGTGCCGGCGGCGGCCTGGGCGGCGGTGACGCCGCGGACCCCGGCGAGATCGAGGCGGGCCGGGACCGAAGGCGTCCAGGACAGCCGCCACTTGGTGCCGAGGGCGGTGCCGTCGCCGGTGGTGGCGACGCTCAGGGGCTCGCCGTAGGAGGCTCCGCAGACGAGGAGCCGCTGGAGGAGGACCTCGCGGCGGCCGTCGAGGGCGGAGCGCAGCGGGTCGAGGCGGACCTCGCGGGAGGCGGGGTCGTCGGGGCCGGGCAGCCGCAGCTCCGTCAGCTCGGTCTCGACGGAGGGGCCGAGGCCGGAGCGGGGGGCGTGCGGGGTGATCCGTCCCCGCGCGGTGCCTACGAGTACCGCCTCGAGGGCGCGGGCGAGTGCCCGGCCGCGGCCGAGCGGTTCGCCCTGCCCGAGGACGGTGGTGACGGCCTCCAGGAGCTCTCCCCGGCCGGGCGCGGGGAGCCCCCGCAGGACGGCCAGGTCGCAGGCGAGCCGCAGGGTCTCGGCGGCCTCGCCGGTCCCTGCGGTGTGCCCGGCGCGGCGCAGCTCCCGGCACAGGCCGGTGAGGGCGACGGAGGCCGCGTCCCGGAGCCGTGCGGGGTCGCCGGCGGCGTTGAGGACGGCCTGCTGCCAGAGGGGGTCCCGGATTCCGGCCGGGTACCCGGAGCGGGAGTCGAGCAGGTCGAAGGAGTACGGCACGAGGGAGGTGACGGGCCCGTCCGCCTGCGCGTCCGCCGGGTCCCCGCTGTGCGCTCCGCTGTGCACGCGATCGGGCCCGGCACTCGCGCCCAGCAGGGCCGGGGCGTGGAAGGCGCCGATCACGGCGGCCACCCGGCGGCCCGTGGCCGCCGCGTCGGCGATCACGCCGCGCATGTGGGACTCGCGCGCCAGGTCCGTCGCCGGGACGGTGGTGGTGTCCGCGCGCAGCGCCCACCCGACGCCGAGTGCGGCGCGGCGCACGGCCTCCGGGGAACAGCCGGGTGCGAGGACCTCGACGACGCGGTCCCACGGATCGTCACCGTCCCGGCCCGTCCCGGCGGCGGTCAGCGCGTCGCCGAAGGTGCGGCCGGGTCCCGCGCCCGCGTCGGGTGCGGGCGGGATCGGGTCCGGCGGGGTCCAGCCGCGGTCGGACAAGGGGAGGTCGCAGCAGACGACGGCCGCGCCGGACCGGCGGGCCCAGCGGATCGCGGCCAGTTCCGGGGAGAAGTCCGCGAAGGGGTAGAAGGCCAGGCGGCCGTCCTGGCCCGTGCCCGCCAGCGCGACGGGGGCGACGGTCTCCGGGTCGGCGAGGTGCTCCAGCCACGGCTGGAACTCCGCCGGGAGCTCGACGCAGACCACGTCCGCGCCCGAGGCCTCCAGCAGGGCGGGGACCAGCGCGGCCAGCGCGGGGCTGTGGTGGCGTACGCCCAGCAGGTACGGCTCGCGGGACGCGGCGAGCGCCTCGACGGCCGTACGCGGATCGGCCGTACGCGGGTCCGCCAGAGCCTCGGTCGGGGTCAACGCAGGCTCCCGCGCAGGTCCCAGAGGCGGCGCCACATCGCCGAGCCGTCCTCGGCCCGGCGGCGGACCGGGCCGTCCCAGTACCCCAGCAGCCGTCCGTGGTCGGCCGGGTCGTCCTTGCGTACGACGCCCAGCAGGTGCCCCGGCAGCAGGTCCAGCACGTCCCCGCCCGGCAGGTAAGCGGCCGAGACCCCCAGCGAGGCCGCCACCTGCACGGCTTCGGCGGTGGACATGACCGTACCGGGGCGCTCCACGTCCCAGCCCTCGGCGGATCGTCCCGAGCGCAGGTCCCGGAAGACGGTGACGAGCGCGTCGAGCACGGCGTCGTCGACCCCGAAGGCGGCGCCGGCCCGCTGGACGGCGGCGACCGCCTGGCGGCGGATCAGGGTGGCCTCGGCGTCGGCGTCGGCGATCGGGGCGACGGTCTCGAAGTTGAAGCGCCGCTTGAGGGCGGCGGACATCTCGGAGACGCCGCGGTCGCGCAGGTTGGCGGTGGCGATGACGGTGAAGCCGGGGGCCGCGCAGACCACCGCGTCCTCGGTGGCGGTCAGTTCGGGCACGGTGACCCGCCGGTCGGACAGGATCGACACCAGCGCGTCCTGGACCTCGGGCAGGCAGCGGGTGATCTCCTCGACGCGGACCACCCGCCCGGTGCGCATGGCGGAGAGCACCGGCGAGTCGACCAGGGCCTGCGGGGTGGGGCCCTGGGCGAGCAGCAGCGCGTAGTTCCAGCCGTAGCGGAAGGCGTCCTCGGTCGTACCGGCCGTGCCCTGGACGGTGAGGGAGCTGGTGCCGCTGACGGCGGCGGCCAGCAGTTCGCTGAGCATCGACTTGGCCGTGCCGGGCTCACCGGTGAGCAGCAGGCCGCGCTCACCGGCGAGGGTGACCACGCAGCGCTCCACGAGGGCGCGTTCGCCGACGAACTTGGGAGCGATGACGAGCTTGGCGCCGCCCTGGGGCAGGGCCAGTTCGGTTCCGTCGCTGCCGCAGACGAAGGTGACGACGGCGCGCGGGGTCAGTGCCCAGCCGGGCGGGCGGGGGCCGGGGTCCTGGGCGGCGAGGAAGGCGAGTTCGGCGGCGTAGCGCTCCTCGGCGGGCAGTACCTGGCGTGCGGGTACGGATGCGGGTGCGGACGGTTCGGTGAGGGTCATACGGGTTCCTCGAAGGTCAGGGGGAGGGTGCGGAAGGGGTGGCCGGGGGCGCGGCGCACCGCGGGGGTGCGCCGCGCCGGGGTCAGCGTCGTCGTGTGCGCTTCACCTTGAGCTCCTCGAAGCGCGGGCCGTCGCCCTCGCGGACGCGCTGCCAGGCCCGGCGGTAGAGATCCGCAGCCGGTTCGGCGGGAACCAGCAGGCCCGGCAGGCGGTGGCCGTACATGGGCAGCTTCCACTGCTCCACCGGCAGCAGGGGGCTGCCATCTCGGACCATCCACCCGGCAGGAACAGCGAGCGCCCGGCCCGGGTCCGGCCGGCCGACACCACCAGGTCGGTGGCGGCCAGTTCGGCGCGGGCGGCCTTGAGGCGGGCGGGCTTCCCGCCGGTCCAGCGCGCGGTGTTGCGGTCGGTGGGGTCGGGCATCGCGAGCAGCATGAGGTACAGGGCGGCCGCGTCGGCGCCGAGCCCGTACTCCTCGCCCGCCTGCGCCACCACCTCGGGGACGGAGCGGCCGGGGTCCTGCGGCCACCAGGTGCCGTCCTTGTCGACGGCGCCCGCCGCCGGGGCGCCCGGGTCGGCGAGCAGGGCGGCGAAGCGCGGGTCGCGGGCGGCCAGCAGCGCCGCCTCGACGCCCGACGGCCGCTGGTCGTCGCCGCGCAGCAGGGCGAGGTACGGGTCGGATCCGGTGGAGTCGAGCAGCGCCGGGCGCAGCGCGGGCTTGGGCCGGTCGTCATGGGTGGCCATGTAGACCGCTCCGTACCGCTCGAAGCCCTCGCCGGTCTCGGTCGGCGTGCCCGCCGCCTTCCGGAAGTCGGCGAGGCTGGTGTAGTGGCCGGTGCCGAGCAGCAGTTCGGGACCGGCGAGCCGCTGCCGTACGGCGGTCAGCGCGGGCGGCAGGGCGGCGCGTACGGGATCACCGGCGGGCAGCCGGTGGGCCAGCCAGGCCGCCATGGCGAGCGTTCCGGTCAGGACGGCGGAGGTGAAGGGCTCGGTGGCCGGTTCGCGGGGTTCCACGTGGTCGCCCCTGACGGTCCACGCCACGTCGACGGAGAGTTCCCGCGAGGCGGCCGGGTCGAGCAGGGCTCCCAGGGCCCGGTGCGCCGTCCAGCCGGCTCGGACGGCGCTCGCGGCCTCGGTGGCGAGCCAGTCGGGTACGGGCGTACGGCGGCCCACCCGCGCGTTCCACACCTCCGCGGCGGCGGCCACGTCGGGTCCCTCGCTCCACAGCCGCGCCGGATCGGCGGGCAGGAGGGCGCCGACCACGGCCCGTCGGACCCCGGCGTCGAGGTTCTTGAGCTCGTCGCGGGCGTACGCGGCGTCGGTGGCCTTGAGACCGAGGGCGGTGCGCAGCTCCGTGGGCAGGAAGTTGCGCTCGTAGCTGTCGACGTACGGGAGCCCCGCGACCACCAGCTTGGCGAGCGCGCCGGAGACTCCGGTGAGGCGGGAGAACTCCTCGGCGGCTGCCGGGAGGAAGGGCGCCGGGCCGTGCTCGGCGGCGGCGCCGAGGAAGGCGGTCAGCCAGCCGGATCCTCGTTCCTGATCGCCGAGCGGGGCGTCGCCTCGCACGGTGTAGGGGCCCGGGACGGTGAAGCGGCCGGTGGGGTCGTGGAACAGGGCGCCGAACTCGTGGCCGTCGGGGACGGACTGGCTGTGTTCGGTCAGGGCGAGGACGGCTCCGCCGCCGAGCGGCAGTACGGAGCGGTGGTACAGGCTGCGCTCCAGGCCGTCGGGGGTGCGCAGATGACGCTGGTCCAGGTGGAGCAGGACCCGGCGCCAGCGGTCGGCGGAGCCTTCGGCCGAGCCGAGACCCAGGGCGTCGACCGCGTCCAGCAGGCCGGAGAGGGCCTCGCGCTGCTCGTCGGTGGCACCGGCGGTGACGGCCCGGTAGGCGACGGCGGCGGGCTGGTCGAGCAGTTGGGTCCACGGGAGCACGGAGTGCGGCAGCGCGGGCACGTCGAAGTGCAGGCGGCCCGGCGCCGGGGCGGTGTCGGTCCGCGCGATGGCGGCTGCGAGCTCCCGCAGCGTGCGGTGCGCGGCGTCGGCGTCGCCGCCGTAGCGGTAGTAGCGGGAGTCGGTCAGGCCGGACAGGGCCTCGCCGAGCAGCCGGTCGGTGGGGCCCTGGACGTTCTCTTCGGCGGTGTCAGCCCCGGGGTGCAGCCGGGCGGCGACCGCGTCCAGGGACTTCTGCTGGGTGAGGGTGAAGCGCAGCACCTCCACGATGCCGCCGACCAGCTTGGGGGCGGTGACCTGCGGCAGCGCGGCGTTCACCAGGCCGGGCAGGTCGGTGATCTTGTCGGCCGCGGCCGCCGCCTTGAGCAGGACGGCGACGGTCTCCCGGTCGGCGGCGCGCAGGGCGAGCGATCCCTCGGGGTCGCGCGGGCGCAGGGCGTACCAGTGGGAAAGCGGCGGGAGCTCGACGCTGCCGGTGGCGAAGGCGGCGTTGCGGTGGTCGTCGCGGGACTGGGCGGTGACCACGCCCTCCGGGTCGGTGATGCTCAGCTCGCGCCAGTGCTGCGACAGGGCGCGCGGCCGGTCGTCGCCGGGGAAGGTGAGCGCGGCGAGGGGCATGTCGTGTCCCTCGGGCACGGTGACGGCGCGGCCCGCGGTGTCGGACCCGTGCCAGCCGTGGCCGGGGACGCGGACTGCGCGCCAGCCGAGCAGACCGTCGGCGGGGGTGCCCAACGCGGAGCCCTCGACGGCGGGGGCCGGGTGCAGCCGGCAGGTGTGCGCGGGGAGCTGGGCGCCGTCCGGGTGGCCGCGGAGCGCGTCGGCGAGGAAGGCGGGCTGGGACAGCCGGCCGTGGGCCGCGCCGGCCGGGTCGTATTCGCGCCAGCCGCTCTCCTCGCCCGCGGTGTGCCCGTCGCGGCGCTGCCACACCCAGTACGAGGTGCCGTCGGACAGCATGGCCCGCTCGTCCGGCAGTGTGGTGTCTGCACGGTGCAGGACGCCGCCGCCGGTGGTGCGGCCGCCGCCGGGCAGCGCCAGGGAGAGGTGCTCGCTGCGCAGCGACCAGTGGCTGCGGGCGGTGTCCAGGGTGATGACGGTGCCGGGCGAGGAGAGCCAGTAGCCCTCGGTCCGGTTGTTGCTCCAGTCGGACCAGAAGACCAGCAGGTCACCGTCGACGTAGTGGAATCCGTACCGGTGGTGGGAGCCGGTGGGGACGCGCAGGTCGTGGGTGAGGACGGTGGAGTCGGCGTCGATGACGCGGACCTGGGTGCGGTTGGCGACGATCAGGCAGGGCCAGGACTCGACGACGGTCAGGCCGTGCCGGTCCTGGCCGGGGGCCAGCTCGGCGACCGCGCTCTCCCAGGCGGGCCAGGCCAGTTCCTCGAAGAGGCCGCCGCGCAGGGTGCGGGCGAGGATCCCGGCGAGGTCGGTGGCGGCCGCGGCGGCCACCTCCTCGGGGGCGAGTTCGAGGGCTTCGGCGGGCAGCCAGGCCAGTCGCCGGATGGCGTCCGGGAATCCGGGGAGCCCGGCCGCGGTGGAGGCGCGGGCGACGCCGCGCATCCACTCGGCGAGCAGCGGGCGGCCGCCGGGCGAGGCGGCGACGCGCTGGATGATGTCGGTGCCGCTGGAGGCGTCGCCGAGGGCGTTGAGCGCGCGGTCGAAGGCGGGGTGGAAGCGCCGGTCGGCGGCGAGGGCGAGCAGGTCGCGGCGCTGGTCGGCGCGGGCCCAGTCGCGCAGGTTCAGCTGGTGGTGCCGGTGCTTCTTGTTCTCGGGGTCGGGGTCGGCGACCGGGAGCTCCAGGGTGAGCAGCAGGTCGAGGAGGTCGGCGTCCTCGACGCCGATCCGCAGGCCCGCTTCGCGGCCCGGCCGGGCGAGTTCGGTGCGCAGCTGCCCCGCGCAGCGGGTGACGAGGTCGAGCAGGGCGGGGGTGTGGGGTGCATGCCCCAGCCCGAGTGGCGGGCGGCGTGGAAGCGCTCCAGCCAGCCGGCGGCGCCGTCGGCGCACCGCTGGCCTGCGGGCAGGTCCTCGGATTCCAGTCCGGCGGTGGCGCCGGACTCCTCCAGGATGTCCAGCCACAGGCCGGTGAGTTCGGCGCTGTCGCCGCCGCCGGGCGGGGTCAGCCCGAGGAGCGTGCCGCGTACGGAGGGGACGCGCCGGGCGAGCGCGACGAGTGCCCCTCGGTGGGCCTTCCACCAGCCGGTCGCGGCGCGCAGGGTGGCGGGCAGCGGCAGCAGTTCGGCGAGGTAGTCCTGCTCGGGTTCGGTTCCGGTCAGGCCCGCGGCGCGGGCGAGGCGGCGCAGTTCGGTGGCGGCCTGTGCGGAGGGCGGCAGCCCGCCGGCGGTGCGGCGGACGCACAGGCGGCGGAAGCGCTCGTGGGCCTCGGCGGGGCTGACGCGGACGGCGAGGTCCTTGCCGTAGCCGGTGAGGACCTTCACCGGCAGGGCGCCGGCCAGGGCGAATTCGAGGAAGACTGCGTCGAGGCGGTCCTCGTCGACGCTCAGGCCGTGCTGGGCCTCGGCGGTGCGGGCGCGGCCGAACAGCTGGGCGGCGTAGGTGGTGTTCTCCACGGCGAGGAAGGTGCGGGCCGCCTGTTCGTGGAAGACCGGCAGGAAGTGCGGGACGGAGGCGGCGAGCCGGCCGGCCAGTTCGTGGCAGGCGTCGAGGGCGGCCTTGGGCTTCGTCTTGGCCTGGCGGGTGATGCGGTCGAGTTCGGGCACGACGGCGAGGGCGTGGTGGCCGTCCTCGGGGTGGTGGACGAGGACCCACTCGGGGAAGCCGAGTGCCTGGCGGTGGCCGAGGCCGACGACGGGCGGCTCGGTCTCCTCGGGTACGAGACCCAGGAACCCGGCGGCGAGGTCCTCGGCCGCGCCGAGCTCGGCTGCGGCGAGCCGGACGACGACGCGGTCGTCGCCGAGGGCGGGGTGGCGGTAGGAGCGTGCGGTCAGGTCGACGGCGGTGGGGCCCGCGTCCGGGGTGCCGTGCGGTAGGACCGCGCCGGCCCTGAGCAGCAGTTCGGCCTCGCTCACGGCCGCGCCGTCCTTCCCGATGGTGTTGGTGGTGCTGTTGCTGCCGGTGCCGTTGTTGTCGGTGGTGCTCACGCGTCCCCGCCCTCCTCGATCTTGCGCCCGGCGTACAGTGCCGCGGCCATCCGCATCCCCTCGGACCAGGCCACCGGTCCGACCTCGGCCGGACGCACCGCCCGGCCCTCCTCGTCGTGCCAGGTCAGTGCGCCGGTGCTGGTTTCCTCGTCGTAGTAGGGCTCGCCGATCCACACCGCCGCCTCCGAGGCCCGGCCGGTGTCGCGGACCTTGCAGGTGGCGTAGCCGCCGGAGACCCGGTAGCCGAGGCCGGTCGCCCGCGCGGCGAGGCTGAACCGGGTGGGGAAGACCCCGCCCGCGTAGTCGCGCACCTCGGTGGCGGTGGCGGCGAGCCCGGCCGGCTTCTGCCAGGTGGCGCGGTGGATCTGCTCGACCCGCTGGACGATGCCCAGCTCGGCCGCGAAGTCCCGTACGTCGTCCAGGTCGGGCAGCAGCACGGGGTGCGGGAGGGTCACCGTGCGCGGGGACAGCCGTACGGTCTCGCCGTCGAGGTTGACCACCTTCAGCTCACCGGAGGCGGTGGCGTCCCGCAGGAAGCCCACCTCGTCCGGGTCGTCGCCGACGACGGCCAGGTCGCGCAGGGCGCTCTGCCAGGCCTCGTCCGGCCAGACCCGGGCGAGCAGCGCGGTCGGCACGGGCAGCGAGGACACCATCCAGGTGTCGACCTGCGCGACGCACGCCGCCGCGTGCCGGTCGAGCCATTCGCCGAGCCGGCGCAGCCGGTCCACCTCGGGATGGTCCTTCAGTGCCCTGGGCAGGGTCTTCAACTGCCGCCCCGCGGACCGGCCGGTGGCGGACCGCGCCGCCACCCGCCCTTCCACCAGGGCGATCTCGTACCCCTCGCCCGCTGCCACCCATGCCATCAGCCCGTGTCCCTCCGCCTGTCCCGGCCCTGTCCGCGCAGCCCGGACAGGGGGTGGGAACCCCCTGAGCTGCGGTATGCGGGGAGACTAGCGAGCGCCACTGACAACGCACGCCGGAGGGTGGGTGGTCGGTTTTTTGTCCGGTTCTGGGTAGTGTCCAGGGAACATTGACGCGGAGTCGGTTTGGGGTGGGGTCCATGGTTCGTCAGATACGTGTGCCGGGTGCGGTGCTGGCGGCTTCGCTGCTGCTGACCCTGGCCGGTTGCTCCGATCCGGCCTCGCCCGGCACGGGCTCGGGCCCGGGCCCGGACCCCAAGGCCTCGGCCTCGCGCGCCGCGCCACCGGCCGGGGGCGGCAAGCCGGCCGCCGGGGACGTACTGCCCGGCATGGTCACCACGGCCGTGGCCCGCACGCAGTTGGACGCGCTGAAGGTGGCGCCGGCCGGCACGATGGCCGGGTACAGCCGGGACAAGTTCACGCACTGGGCGCAGCAGGGCAACAAGTGCGACACCCGCGAGGTCGTCCTCGAACGGGACGGCACCGACGTGAAGCGGGACGCCGAATGCCGGGCCGTGTCCGGCAACTGGAAGAGCTTCTACGACGGGGTGGCCGTCACGGACGCGGCGAAGATGGACATCGACCACATGGTGCCCCTCGCCGAGGGCTGGCGCTCCGGCGCGGCCGGCTGGGACGCCGCCAGGCGCAAGGCCTTCGCCAACGATCTGGCCAACCCCCAGCTGCTCGCCGTGACCGCCGCCTCGAACCGGTCGAAGGGCGACCAGAGCCCCGACCTGTGGCAGCCGCCGGACAAGTCCAGCTGGTGCCAGTACGGGCGGGCCTGGACCACCGTCAAATCCGCCTACGGCCTGACCGTCACCGAACCGGAGAAGAAGATGCTCACGACCATGCTGGACACCTGCACGTCATGACCGACGGACAGCAGTGGCAGGACGAGGTGCTCGCCGGGCCGGGCGGCGCAATGACCGACGAGGTCGGCGTCATCACCGGCCCGGTCACCCTGCGCACCACGGCGGTGGCCGGGGGCTGGCCAGCTTCGGCATCCAGTACAAGGACGCCGACGAGTGGTACACGCTCACCGGCAGCCCCCTGCCCCACCACGGCGACCCGGCCACCCTGCACGCGGCGGCCCTCGCCGCGGTCCGCGCGGGCCACGCGGCCCAGGCCCCGGGAACCGCACCGGGCTAGGGCGGCTCAGGCCTCGTACTCGGTGAGGTCGATGGCGTGGATCCGCAGGAGGTGCCCGTACTCGGGGTGCGTGGCATCGCGCTCCGCGACCATGCCCAGCTTGCGGATCACGTTCTCGGACTCTTCGTTGCCGACCCGGTTCACGGCGACGACCCGGTCCAGGCCCCGGTCCTGGAGGGCGAACTCCAAGGTGGCGTGGGCGGCCTCGGAGGCGTAGCCCTGGCCCCAGTACTGGCGGCCGAGCCGCCAGCTGATCTCGACGGCCGGGAGCACCTCGGGCAGGTACTCGGGGATCGAGAGGCCGACGACGCCGATGAGCTCGCCGGATCCGAGGAGCTCGACGGCGAAGAGGCCGAAGCCCTCCTCGTCCCACTCCTCCTCCCAGCGCTCGAGGTCCTCGGCGGTCTCGTCCAGGTCGCGGACCGAGCCGTCGCCGATCCAGCGCATCACCTCCGGGTCCCCGTTGATCTCGGAGAGGGGGACGAGGTCGTCGTCGGTCCAGCGGCGCAGGATGAGGCGGGGGTCATGATCTCGGTCATGCGGCCCATCCTGCCGAACACTGCTGGCCAGCGGTAATCGGGTCCCGGCCATTGCCACCGTGTTGCGGGTTCGTGGCCATCGGGGCGGGTAGCTTCCGGCAGCTCGCCGCGGGCCTCTACGGTCCGTCGGGAACCGCGACCCGCAAGGAGTGTCCCCGCATGCCGCACGACCTGTCGGACGAGAGCCGGTACGACCGGGCCCGCCTGCGCCAGTGGGCGCGCGGCCGGGCCCGCTCCGCCGGAGTGGACCGCCGCGACCTGCTCAGGCTGTTCGCGGCGGGGGCCGCCGCCGGGGCGGTGGGCCTGGGCTCCGCCGGCCCGGCCGCTGCCGCCGGCGCTCCGGCCGCGGTGCCCGGTACCGTCAAACCGCTGCCGCCGGAGCTGTTCACCATCCGGGGCACCAACGCGGAGACGAACTTCGCCGCCCTGCGCGGCACCGGGCCGCTCACCCCCGTCGACCGGTTCTTCGTGCGGAACCACACCACCACCCCGCGGATCGAGGCGGACGGCTGGAAGCTCTCGGTGTGGGGCGACGGCCTGGCGGGCGGCCCGGTTGAGTTCTCGTACGACCGGCTGCGCGAGCTGCCGGCGGTCCAGCGGACGCTGTTCATCGAGTGCGCGGGCAACGGCAGGAACTTCTACGCCACGCAGCAGGGCCAGCCGGTCACCGGCACCCCTGGACCCTGGGCGCGATCGGCGTCGCGCGCTGGCGCGGCGCGCGGCTGTCGGACGTGCTGCGGCTGGCGGGCGTGACGCGCGGCGCCGTCGACGTCCTGCCGCGGGGACTGGACGACGAGGTGGTCACGGGCGGGGTGAACCTGGGGCGGGTGCGGCGCCCGCTGCCGGTCTCCAAGGCGCTGGACGACGTACTGCTCGCGTACGAGATGAACGGGGAGCCGCTGCCGCCCGACCACGGCGGCCCGGTCCGCCTCGTCGTACCGGACTGGATCGGGATCTCCTCGATCAAGTGGGTCGGGGACATCGAGGTCAGCGGCGCGCCTCTGTACTCGCCGTGGAACACCGACACCTACCGGCTGTTCGGGCCCGACTATGGGGCGGAGGGGGCCCCGATGGGCCGGCAGACCCTCAAGAGCGCCTTCGAGCTCGAGCTGGGGGCGACCGTGCCGGTGCACCGGACGCGGCTGCTGACCGGGCGTTCCTGGTCGGCCGCAGCCCCCGTGGAGCGGGTGGAGGTCAGTACCGACGGCGGTGTCCGCTGGCAGTGGGCCCGGCTGCACGACGCGCCGCGCCGGGGCAGCTGGGTGCGCTGGTCGCTGCCATGGACCCCGCGGGCCACGGGCGCCACCGCGCTGCTGGCCCGGGCGACCGACGCCACCGGGCGTACGCAGCCCGCGACGAGCCCCCACAACACGCAGGGCTACCTGTTCGACGCGGTCGTGCGCCACCCGGTGACGGTGGTCTGAGCGGCGGTCAGGGGGTGTGGAACCTGACCTCCGGCGCGTCGGGGGCCGGACCGTCCAGGAGGGGCTGCGGCTTGCCCTTGAGGTGCTGGTCGAAGAAGGCGCCGACGTAGCGCCGGGTCAGCTCGACCGAGCGGGTGCCGGGCAGCGGGGCCTCGGGATCGGGGAGGCCCAGCTGCTCGGCGATCGCCGGGAAGTCGCTGAAGGTGAAGTGGCCGGAGTCCGCGAAGGTGATCCACCGCTTCCAGCCGTCGAGCAGGGGCCAGTCGTGGTCCCAGGACGGCATGCCGCCGGGGCCGCTCTTCTGCTCCCCGAGCAGCATGAAGGGGCGCCCGCCGAGCCCGGCCTCGGGGACCGGTGTGTGCAGGCCGCCGTCCATGTTCACCCCGGCACGGATCCTGGGGTCGGTCGCCATCGCGGCGACCGCGGAGGCTCCGCCGATGGAGTGGCCCGCCATGGCGATGCGGCTCTGGTCGATGAGGCCGGCGTGCCGCCAGGCGGGGTGGCGCTCGGTGAGGCGGTCCAGCAGGAAGGACACGTCGCGGCCGCGGTTGTCGCTGACCGCCTGCATGGGGGTGCCCCCTCTTCGGTCTTGTCGCAGGCCAGGCACTCCAGCACCCGCCCGCCGGGGAACGCGGTGCCCACGCTCTCGTACGCGTGGTCGACCGCGGCGACCACGTACCCGCGGGAGGCCAGGTCCTCGGCGAGCGCGGTGAGGGTGGCGCGGTGGACGGTGTAGCCCGGGGAGAGGACGATCAGCGGGTACCGTCCGGCTACGGGCCGGGCGTTGGACCGGGAGTGCGCGGCCGTGCCGGCCAGGGTCTCGACCGGGATCACCTTGTCCAGCCCCCGGTCGACCAGCAGCAGCCGGGCTTCCTCGCTCGTGAGGTAGTGCACGGGACCGCCGGTACCGCGCTGCGCCGGATAGCGCATGGTCACCATCAGCTCGCGCGGCCCGGACTGCGCCCACGGGTCCGTGCGGCTGCGGTCCACGAGGTGGAGCGTCTCCTGCCCGACGGAGAAACGGCCGGTGGGGCGCGGGAGTTCCACCGCGGCGCGGCGGCTCTCGGCCGCGGACGGGGCATCGGCGGCCACCGACGTGCCGGCGGCGGCGAGGGGAAGCGGCAGGAGGAGGGCGAGTAAGACTGCGGCGGAGGCGGATCGGCGTCGGTTCATGCGTCCGAAGCTACTGAGATCGACCTGCCGGATCGTCAGCTCACAGGAGGAGGCGCCGTCCCACCCCGGTCGGGTTCCGGGATCACCCTGAAGTAGTACTCCCGTCGGTGAAGCTGATGGCGCGGAGCTTCTCCCGCAGGTAGGCGTGGGAGTCGACCGGGTCGTGCACCACACGCCCGACGGGCGCGGGCAGGGATTCCACCCGGGTGTGCGCGTCGCATTCGTAGAAGTAGACCAGTGAGATCAGCTCCTCGGCCGGTGCGTCGGCCGGCGGCGGCAGCACGCGGTGGCGGCCCGCGCGCCAGCGGTCACCGGTCCAACGGGCCATCAGGTCACCGATGTTCACGGTGAGCGCGGCCGGGTCGTACGGGGCGTCCTGCCAGCCGTCGGCGTCGGTGTGGATCTGGAGCCCGCCCGCGCCGTGCTGCCGGTCGAGGACCGTGACCGTACCGAAGTCGGTGTGGGCCCCGATGCGGAACTGGCCGGGCAGCGGGGCTCCGACGACCTCGGTCCCCGGGTACCAGTTGAGGTTGAACCCCCAGGTGGGATGGGAGGTGTGGCGGGTGAAGTGGTCCTCGGCGAGGCCGAGGGCGGTGGCCAGCAGTCGCAGCAGCTCATCGGAGAGGGCCCGCATCAGGCTCAGGTACTCGGTCACCAGCGGCCGCAGCGAGGGCACCTCCGCGGGCCACGCGTTGGGGCGGAACCACTCGGCGTCCACGGCGGGCACCCCGGTGGGGTCCTCCGCCGCCCAGGACCACGACTCCTTCAGGTCGGGCGGCGAAGCCGTGCCTTCCGCGTAGCTGTTGGCCTCGGCGCCGGGGCCGAGCCAGCCGCGGCCGCCGACCGTGACCGCGTACGGCGCCTTCGCGGGGGCCGGCAGCAGGAAGAACTCGCGTGCGGCCGCCCTGATCCGGGCGGGCAGCGCGGGATCCACGCCGTGCCCGGTCACCAGCAGGAATCCGGCGGCCCGCAGGGCCTCGTCGACGCGGGCCGCCGTACGTGCCCGGGCGTCGGGTCCGCCCGACCGCCACGGCTCGAGATCGATCACGGGGACCTGGGAACGCGCCATGGGAGACCTGCCTTCCGAACCTGCGGGTGGCGTCCGCATCAGAGGCTATCGCCGCCCTGCGCTCACTGGTAGTGACGGCGTGCTGACGGCATCCGTCCCGCCGACCGGGAAGATCCTCCCGAAAGGGACGAGAATGGGACCGTGTGGCCAGGTCCGGGGCCGGGGCCCACGAGGGACGGAGCGAGCGGTGGAGATTTCGACCAAGGAGGTCTTCGGCGCCCCGTGCTGGGTGAGCCTGATGGCCCGCGACCTCGGCATGGCGCAGCGCTTCTACGGTGCGGTCGCGGGCTGGACCTTCCGGCGGGCCCGTCTCGGCGACGCGTTCTCGGTCGCCGAACTGGACGGCGTGCCGGTGGCGGGCATCGGGGCGCTCGCCTCCGACCTGGGGGTCGCGGTGGCCTGGACCCCGTACTTCGCCGTGGACGACGCCGATGTGGCGGTGGACCGCATCCGGGAGCGCACCGGCACCATCGCGGTCGGGCCGGTCTCCTTCGCCACCGGTGGCCGCGCGGCGCTCGTCGCCGACCCCGACGGCGCCGTCTTCGGCATCTGGCAGGGCGCCGTCTCCTCCCACTGGCGCGTGGGCAAGGGCCCGGCTCCGGCCTGGCTGGAGCTGCGTACCAGGAACGCCTTCGACGCGGCGATCTTCTACGGGGCGGTGCTGGAGTGGGCCACCGGCCGCACCGGCTGCTGCGAGGTCTCGTACGAGGAGGACCAGGTCGTCCTGAGGCAGGGCGGCGAGCCCGTGGCCCGCCTCAACAGCGGCCCAGTCGAGCTGGCCTCCTACTCCCCGCACACCCGCCCGCGCTGGCACGTCCACTTCCGCGTCCCGAAGCTCCGGCCCGCCATCGAGGCCGCCGTGGCGCTGGGCGGGCGTACCGTCTCGGACATCACGTCGAACGCGCTCGAGCGGTGGGTGGCGCTCCGCGATCCGGACGGGGCCCTCTTCACCCTGACGACCACCCTGGCGGCGGACACGGCATAGCGGCGGACGGTCCCTAGAGTTCGGGCACGAAGGGCAGATAGTCCAGCCCGGGGGTGGCGGGGATCATCGCGTAGCTGCCCTCGGGCAGTTCGTTCCACACGCCGGGAAGGTCACCGAGGGGCTCGGAGACCACCAGCCGCGTCGAGTCGGACACCTTCCCGAGGAAGGGCAGCTCGGGGTGGAGGTGCCGGACGGTCTCGGCCGCGCTGCTGTAGAACAGCGACCTGGACTGCCCCTGGCTCGAGTAGCGGAACGCCCAGACGCGCTCCCCGTCGCTGACCGCGACCGTCATCTGGAGCGGGTCGACCACTCCGTGCTCCTTGCCGAGCCGCTCCACCAGGCCGACCATCCGCGCCACGGCGCCCGGCACGTCCTGGTCGAGGCCGTAGGTGACCGCCAGGTAGAACATCACCTCGGAGTCGGTCGAGCCTTCGATGCACGGGAAGAGGGCCGGGTCCACGGCCATGCAGAGATCCCGCTGCAGCCGGTGGAAGTCCGTGATCGCCCCGTTGTGCATCCACAGCCACCGCCCGTGCCGGAAGGGGTGGCAGTTGGTCTGCTGGATCGCCGACCCGGTGGAGGCGCGGACGTGCGCGAAGAACAGCGGCGAGCGGACGTGCCCGGCCAGCTCCCGCAGGTTGCGGTTGTTCCAGGCCGGTGCGATGTCCCGGAAGACGGCGGGCGTGCCGTCACCGCTGCCGTCCGCGCTGTACCAGCCGATGCCGAACCCGTCACCGTTGGTCGACTCGACGCCCATCCGCGCGTTGAGGCTCTGGTTGATGAGCGAGTGCTCGGGACGGTAGAGCACCGCGTCGAGCAGCAGGGGAGAACCCGAGTAGGCGAGCCAGCGACACATGAACACCATCCCCTTCTCGGATCCGAGCCTAAGCCCGTCGGCGGGGCGCGGCGCGCCCGGACGGTCCGGACGGGTCACGCTCGGTGACGGTTCGAGATGCGGGCGCGCGGCGCTGCTGGTTCGCTGAATCCGCCCGCTCTCCCCCACCGATACAAGGAGCGATCATGAGCGTTTCAGGCGAGTCCCGCGGCCGGTCCCAGCAGATGCGCGCCAAGGCCCAGGAACTGAACGAGGCGGCCGACCGTTCGCAGGACCCCGAGGAGCGGCAGCGGCTGCGTGACAAGGCCCGCCGCCTCCAGGAGCAGAGCCAGCAGGAGAACCGGATGGACGACCGGGGCATGGACCCCATGTAGTCCCGCTCCTCCGTCCTGCGCACCCCCGGCCGGTGGCCGCCGCGATCCCCGTCGCCGCGGCCACCGGCCGGTGCGCTGTCAGGAGGATCCGGCCGGGACGTGCTGGGTGACGCAGTGGACTCCGCCGCCGCCCCAGGCGAGGACGCGCGCCGGGGCGGCGACCACCTCGCGGCCGGGGAAGAGGGCGGCGAACTGTGCGAGGGCGAGGGCGTCGGCCGGTTCGCCCGCGGTGGGTACGACGACGCTGCTGCTGGTCAGGTAGTAGTTCGTGTAGCTGAAGGTCTCCACGCTGCGCCCGCCGTGGCGGAACTGGGGCTGGTGGTGCATCTCCACCACCTGGAAGGGGCGCCCGCAGGCGTCGGTCGCGGCGTCGAGTACCGCCTTGTTGGCGGCCATCCGGGCGTGGTTGGGGTGGCTGGGGTCGGGCTGGGTGTGGAGCAGGAGCCGGGCCGGGCCCAGGTAGGCGGCGACGAGGTCCACGTGTCCGTTGGTGACGTCGTCGTGGTGGAGTCCGTACGGGAGCCAGATGACCTTGCTCGCCCCGTACGAGGCGAGCAGCGTGGCCTCGATCTGCGCCCGGGTCATGCCCGGGTTCCGGTTGGGGTGGAGCAGGCATTCCTCGGTGGTGACGAGGGTGCCCTGTCCGTCGGTGAGCACGGAGCCGCCTTCGAGGACCATGCCGACCGGGGTGCGGGGCAGGCCCAGGTGTGCGCACACGCCGACGGGAAGCAGATCGTCCTTGTCGTAGGGGAACTTCTCGCCCCATCCGTTGAAGGCGAAGTCGAGGCCCGCCCGTTGGGTCCGCTGTGCGTTCACCGCGAAGACCGGTCCGGTGTCCCGGGTCCAGCAGTCGTTGACCGGGTACTCGATCACCGTCACCGAGCTCCCGCACAGATCGCGTGCCCGCTGCGCCGTTCCCGGCTCGGCGACCATGAGGACCGGCTCGAACCGGGCGACGGCCCTGGCGATGCCGGCGATCTCGGCCTGGACGTCGGGGAGCTGCCCGCCCCATCCGACGGTCCTGTCCCACGGCCAGGCCATCACGCAGCCGGCGTGCGGCTCCCATTCGGCCGGTGCGTGGAGCGGGTCCTCGCCGGTCGCGCGTTCGGCGGAGGGAAGGGTCCGGGCGGCGAAGGCCGGGCTGCCGAGCAGGGGGAGGGCGGCGGCCGAGAGGGCGGCGGCGCCGAAGCCGCGCCGCGTCATGCGTGGCAGGTGCATGTCATTGCTCCTTCTGTGGGAATCGGTTTCCGAAGGGCCCGGGTGGGCCGGGGCGGGCCGGGGTGAGCCAGGAGGGGCCTGGACGAGCCCTGGGATCAGCGGCGTTCGGCGGCGAGCACGTCCACGCGCCCTGCCCCGCCTTCGCCTTCCTTGTCCGCCTCGCGCGCCTGCGCGGCGCGCAGCGTGTTCTGCGGCTTCTTGACCGTCAGGTAGACCAGACCCGCCGTGATCACCGCACCGGTGCCCAGCAGGCCCGCCCAGATCTGGTACCAGGGAGCCCCCCGCGGGGCCATGACGGCGCGCGGCCAGCACACGTTGACGACCTCGAAGGCGGTCCACAGCACGGCCAGCACGTTCAGGAGGGTGCCCTTGCGCCCCTGCCGGATGTGCCCGGAGGGGACCCAGCTCCCGCGCAGCCGGGCGACGAGTGCGGCCAGGGTGACCAGGAAGAACGGCAGGAAGGTGGCCGCCGTACCGAAGGCGATCAGGCTGCCGATGGCCGTGGCGTTCAGCCCCAGCAGCAGACCGGTGCAGCTGACGAGGGTCGAGGCGACCAGTCCGCCGATCGGGGCCTGGCGGCGGTTGACCCGGCGCACCTGGCGGGAGAAGGGGAACACCCCGTCGCGGGCCAGCGAGTACACCCCGCGCGCGGCACCGCCCTGGGAGGCCATGGCGCATGCGAGGAACCCGACCAGGACGACGGCCACGAAGGGCTTGTCGGACCAGGAACCGAACGCGCTGGTCACGGCGGTGGTCACCGGGTCGAGGTCCTCCCCCGCGACGACGGACCGCGGCGCGGGGTGGGCGAGGGCGACCGCCATCGCGTTGAGGATGACCACGAGGCCGACGCTGAGCAGGGCCCACCACATGGCGCGCGGGACCTGCCGGCCGGCGTCCTTGGTCTCCTCCGCGGTGGAGACGCAGGCGTCGAAGCCGATGAAGCCCCAGCCCGCGACGGCCAGGACGGCGAGGAAGGCCATGGCGGTCGACCCGCCGGAGAGCTCTTCGGCGCCCAGGGTCTCGGTGAACAGCGCGAACCCGTGTTCACGGAAGAACAGCAGCAGCGCGAAACCGACCAGGACCGAGGCGATGGCCTCGGCGGCGATGCCCAGGGAGACGAACCAGCTCAGGATCCGGATCCCGCACGCGTTGACCAGCATGCAGCCGAGCAGGATCCCGGCGGCCACCGCGACCATGGACCCGGGTGTGGGCGTGGCGCCGACGAGGGCGAAGACCCAGGGGGCGGCCAGGTACGCGACGGTGGTGTTGCCGAACATCACGGCGAACTGCCACACCCAGCCGCTCATCCAGCCGAAGGAGGGGCCGAGCAGCCGCCTGCCCCACTGGTACGGGCCGCCGGCCAGCGGCCACTGCGAGGCCAGCTCGGAGTAGACGTTCACCACCAGGCACTGACCCAGGAGCACGATCGGCAGCGCCCAGACCCAGGCGGGCCCGGCGATCATCGTGCCGACCATCGAGACGGCGTACAGGGCGACGACGGGCGAGACGACGGCGAAGCCCATCGCGATGTTCCCGAGGATGCCGAGGCTGCGGCTCAGTTCCTGGGTGTAGCCGAGATCGGTCAGGCGGGCGGCATCGGCGTCGCCCGTTTCAGGGCGTGCGGAGGGAAGGTCTGGCATGCGCACCTCTCACGGAGGGATGACGCACCGGGGCGCCCGGCGCGTCCCGAAGGTTAAATCTAACGTTGTTAGGTATCGGGAATGCGGGGACCTTAACCCCGGCCCGGACCCTTGGGAAGACCCTGCGTACGGGTAACCTGGCGGCCGGGAACGAGGGGGATCGCACCGTGGGCCGACCGAACCAACCGCTGCTCAGCCGCGAGATCATCGCGCGCGCGGCCCTCGAGCTCCTCGACGAGGAGGGGCCCCAGGCCCTGAAGATGCGGGCGCTCGCCGACCGGCTCGGCGTCCGCGGAGCGTCCCTGTACCACCACGTCGCCTCCAAGGACGACGTGCTCGACGCGGTCTCGGAACTGATCAACGACGAGATCGACCTGAGTCCGCTCGACGAACCCGACTGGCGGGCCGGAATCGCGGCGTACGCGCGCGGCTACCGCCGGGTGTACCTGCGCCACCCGAACGCCATCGCACCGGCCGCCCGGCGCAGGGTCGAGGCGGACCGCGCCCTGCGCGGCTACGACGCCCTGCTCGGCGCCCTGATCCGGGCGGGCTGCACCCCTGCGCGCGCCGCCGAGGCCGCCGCCGCCATCGACTACCTGGTCCTCGGCTCCGCGCTCGAGACCTTCACCGCCGGGTTCACCCGCGCCGCGGCCGACTACCGCCCCGCCTACCCGGCCCTCGCCGACTCCCTCACCGGCGCGGCGGCCACCGGCGCGGGCCTGGCCGAGCTCGACGACCGCGGGTTCGAACTCGGTCTCGGGCTGGTCCTGGACGGCCTCGCCGCGTAGCCGCCCGCCGGGCGGGTAGCCGCGTGGCAGGACGTCACGGCGGAAGGGCGGATACCCATGGGCGGCGAGGCGGCGCGCGAGGGCGGCACGGCTCGGGAGGTGGCGGCCCGGTGCGGACTGGTGGCACGCGGCGTGCTGTACGTGCTCGTCGGCGTGCTCGCACTGCGCGTGGCGTTCGGCGACCAAGGACCGGAGGCGGACCGCAAGGGCGCACTGCAGGAGCTCATGGACAAGCCCCTCGGTGGTGTCCTCGTCTGGGCCATCGGCATCGGCCTCGTCTGCATGATGCTGTGGCGGCTGTCCGAGGCGGTGTTCGGCGTGGCCGGGCCCGACGGCGACAAGGCCTCCAAACGGCTCGCGTCGGCGGCCCGGGCCGTGTTCTACGCGGTCGTCGCCTTCTCGGTGCTGTCCTTCGCGGCCGGTTCCGGCGGCGGGCGGTCCGGCGACGAGCAGTCGCGCGACGTGACGGCCAAGGCGATGGAGCTGCCGGGCGGCCCGTGGTGGGTGGGCGCGGTCGGGGCGGCGATCGCCGTCGGGGGCGTCGTCATCGCCGTACGGGCGGCCCTGCGCACGTTCCGCAAGCACCTGGCGCTGGACCGGATGCCCGAAGGGGTCCGCAAGGCGGTCGAGTTCCTCGGCGTCACCGGCGGCGTGGCCCGCGGCACCGTCTTCGCGGCGGCCGGCGCCTTCGTCGTGTATGCCGCGGTGCGCTACGACCCGGCGCAGGCCAAGGGCGTCGACGACACCCTGCGGTCCTTCACCCAGACCCCGGCGGGACCCTGGCTCCTCGTCCTGATCGCCGCCGGGCTCATCCTGTTCGGGCTGTTCTCCTGGGCGATGGCCGGCTGGCGCCGGGTCTGAGCAGTGCCCTCAGCCGCGCTCGCGGAGGTACGCCTCCAGCTCGGCGGCCCCGGTCAGCATCGCCCGCCCGCGCGCGGACAGCCGGCCGCGCCAGTCGCCCAGTGCGGCCTCCAGCGGCTCCAGACCGCCGGCCCCCGCACCTGGGCGATCAGCGGGGCGATCTGCTCCAGCAGGTAGCCGCCCCGCCTGAGTTGGTGGGCCAGCCGGACGTCCCGTACGTCGGCCTCGTCATAGACGCGGTACCCGGTCAGCCGGTCGCGGCGCGGGCGCACCAGCCCGGCGCGCTCCCATGTGCGAAGCGTCGCGGGCCGGATGCCGAGCCGCCCTGCCAGCGGCCCGATGAACGTGCCGCCGGGAGGCCCGGACTCCGCCGCGTCGGGTTCGGACGGCGTGGTGGGCGCCAGGTCGCGCAGCGCGCTCTCCACCGCCCGGAGTGTGCGCCGGTCGTCGAGGAGCTGGGCATGACTCTCGTCGATGAGGCGGAACGCCTCGTCGACGGCGCCCTGGTTCACGGCCCGCATGACCGACGTCGCCGTCCGGTGGCCGTGGCCAGGCACCAGGGCGAGGAACGCGCCCAGGGCCCGCGCGTGCAGCGGGGCATAGGTGCGGTAGCCGTGGGGTGTGCGATCGGCGGCCGGGAGGATTCCCGCCTCCTCGTAGTTCCTGATCGCCTGCGTGGACAGACCGTGCCCGCGCGCCAGGTCGATCGGCCTGAGCTTCCTATCGCTTTGAAGGTTTCGTCCCACGAGCCCGAGGATATCGCGAAAAAGTCTCAACCGAATCTTCAACGATAGCGTTGAGGGCATGGCAACTGACATCAAGGACACCGCCCGCGCCGTCGAGGCCGCCGCCGTCATGAAGCTGCTTCCGGCCCGGCCGCGGCTGCTCGCCCTGGGCGAGCCCACCCACGGCGAGGACACCCTGCTCGACGTGCGCAACGAACTCTTCCGGCAGCTCGTCGAGCAGGAGGGCTACCGGACGGTCGCGATCGAGAGCGACTGCGTGCGGGGCCTGCTCGTGGACGCCTACGTCACCTCGGGCACGGGCACCCTCGACGAGGTGATGGAGCACGGATTCAGCCACGGGTTCGGCGCGTCCGCGGCCAACCGCGAACTCGTGCGCTGGATGCGGGCGTACAACGAAGGCCGGCCCGCGCCCGAGCGGCTCCGCTTCGCCGGCATCGACGGCCCGCTGGAGATCACCGGCGCCGCGAGCCCCCGGCAGGCCCTCACCGCGCTCCACGGCTGCCTCTCCGCCCGGGTGGACGCGGATCTGCTCCCTGCACCGCGGAAACGCTCGACCGCCTGCTCGGCGCCGACGACCGGTGGACGGAACCCGCCGCGATGATGGACCCCTCCCGGTCCGTGGGGCGGTCGGCCGACGCCAGGGAGCTGCGGCTGCTCGCCGACGACCTGGCGGCGCTGCTCGACGAGCAGACCCCGCACCTGATCACGGCGACCTCGCGGGACGACTGGGAGCGGGCGCGCCTGTACGGGCGCACCGCCACCGGCCTGCTGCGCTACCACTTCTGGATGGCCGACACCTCACCGGGCCGCATGACGCGGCTGCTGGGCCTGCGGGCCCAGATGATGGCCGACAACCTCCTCGCGATCGCCGCTCGGGGGCCGGCACTCATCCACGCCCACAACGCCCATCTCCAGCGGGAGAAGAGCACGATGCGGATGGGCGGGACGCCGCTGGAGTGGTGGAGCGCCGGCGCGCTCGTGAGCGCCCGCCTGGGCGAGGGGTACGCCTTCCTGGCCACGGCGCTGGGCACGATCCGGCACCAGGGAGTGGACACCCCGCCATCGGACACCCTCGAAGGACTCCTGTACGCGCTCCCGGAGGACCGCTGCGTCATCGACGCCCCCCGGCTGGCCACCGCCCTCGGCGACCCGCTGCCCGCCCCCCGCGTATCCCCCTGGTTCGGATACGCCCCGCTCGACCCGGCCCACCTGGCGGACAGCAACGGCATCGTGTTCGTCAAGGACTGCCCGCAGGACTAGCGGGCAAGAGATGCCCTAGAGCCGGACCGTCCACTCGGCCGTGGAGCGCAGGGTGCGGGCGATCTTGGGGTCTCGTACCGAGGGGGTGCGGTCCTCCGCCGTGACCGAGAGCCGGTGGGTGCGGAGGTCGAAGAGCCACAGGTCCGCCACCGCCACCTCGGTCCGGCCCTCGAACCTCTTCAGCTCCCTGCCGTCCAGGTACCACCGGACCACGAGCTGGCGCCCGTCCGCTCCGGCCAGCCTCGGCACGGCGGCCTTCGCCGTGTGGCGCATCCGCAGGGTGCGGTCGGTCGGGGTGAGCGGCGTGACGGTCCTCGCGTGCTGGTGGAACCCGCCGATCATCGCCTCGACGCCGGGCAGGTTGAAGGGCTTGCCCAGCACCCGCATGATCGAGTTGTCCGTGGGCCGGTACAGGCCGGTGGCGAAGTAGCCTCCGCCCTCGTACGCGCCCACCGTGCCGCCGTCCGGAGACGGTTCGCCGAGCCACCGGTACCACTTGGCCCGCTGGGCGGCCATCCGGTCCGCGGGCAGGGCGGAGCTGTTGGATTCGGCGGGCTCGGGGCCGGTGTACTTCTCGTACTCCGGGACGCCGGAGTAGAAGTACTCGTCCGCGAGCTTGCCGAGCGAGTGCCCGGTCTCGTGGATGGCCACCTGACCGGACTTCGCGTGGCCCGCCGAGGCGGTCGATATCCCCTCGTAGCCGAGGGTGGTGCTGCGCTCGTTGTAGCCCGCGCCGCCGTACTTGGCGCTGTTGGCCAGCACGATGACCAGATCGGCCTCCGGCGCCTTCGCCACGTACGCGTCGACCTTGGGCTGGTCGATGCAGAGCAGCCGCTCGATCTCCTCGCACCAGAAGTACGAGCCGAGGGCGGTGTCGCGGACGGTGGCCGGGGTGGGGTCGCCGGAGACTCCGGACTCGCGGGAGACGGCGTCGACCGTCCACACGTTGAAGAGGTTCCGGTAGGTGGTGTACGGCTCGACCGCCGTCACCTCGTCCCACTTCTGCCGGGCGTCGGAGCGGAACCGCTCCAACTCGGCGGAGGTGTAGCCGTCGCCGATGACGACGACGTCGAGGCGGTCGGCGGTGGGGCCGTTGTCGATCACCTTGACGACCTCGCCGTCGGCCGCCCGCTCGGCCGCGGAGAGCCCGCCCGCGGTCTTCGCCCGGGCCCCGGCGGCCGGTACCCGGGTGTGGCCGGATCCGGCGTCGCCGCCTTGTTCCGGCCCCGGTATCTCGACCTCCACCCCTGCTGCCGGCGGCGCGTCGGCCGCCCCTGCCGGTGCGGCTGCCACCAGCACGGCGGCCGCGCAGGCCGCCGCGAGGGCGGCCCGCAGTACGGGACCCTTGGCCCGGACTCTGACTGGACGCATGAAGTCCTCCCCCTGGAAAGGAAGTTAAACAAGGAGATAAGTCTGCTGAATCGGTTGCTTAAACTAGGTGGCGCACGGGGCGTGCGCAATGGCCTGATCCCCCTGAATACTGGGGAGTTCGAGCAACCAGGGGGATTCCATGGACGAACCGGCCCGTATCGGCAGCAGGGTTCAGCGGATGCGCAACGAACTCGGCCTGACTCAGAGACAGTTGGCGGAGCCCAGCTACACCCCCGCCTATATCTCGACGCTGGAGTCGGGCCGGGTCCGCCCGTCCGAGACCGCGCTGCGCTTCCTCGCCGGGCGCCTGGGCACCTCGTACGAGGAGCTGGCCACCGGCCGCCCCGCCCACCTGGCCACCGAGGTGCGCCTCGCCCTGGCCGACGCCCAGCAGACGCTCGCCACCGGCGCCGCCGACGAGGCCGCCGTACGCTACCGGCAGCTGCTCGACGAGGCGGAAGAGCTCGCGCTGGTCCCCGAGCAGGCGGAGGCCCTCCTCGGGCTGGGTGACTGCGCCCTGGAGTCGGGGGAGCTCCCGGATGCGATCGGCCACTTCGAGGCGGCCGAGCGCCTGCTGGCCGGTGAACCGCTGCCCCGCCGGGCCCGCCCCATCCGCGGCCGCGCCGTCGCGCACCTGCTCGCCGGAGAGCTGCGCTACGCCTGCTACCTGCTGGAATCCACCATCGACGAGCTGGGCGCGAGCGGGCTGGCCGACCCGGAGGCGCTGGTCCTGCTCTACGCCGCGGTGATCGGGCCGTACATCGACATGGGCGCCCACGCCCGCGCCGCCCACGCGGCCGAGCTCGCCCTCGCGCTGGCCCCGCAGGTCAGCGATCCGGCGCTGGTGGCGGGGATGCACCGGCAGGTGGCGCGGACGTTCCTGGCCGAGGGCCGGGTGGCCGACGCCGACGCCTCGCTCGCCAAGGCGCAGGCGATCTACGGGCAGCTGCGGCTGCGGACCGACCTGGCGCACTGCCACTGGATGCGCGGGTACGTACAGGCTCAGAACGGCGAACTCGACTCTGCGGAGCGAGAGTTGCGTACGGCCCGGGAGATGCTGTCCGCCCGCCGCGCCGCCCTGTACACGGCGCAGGTGGAGGTGGAGCTGGCCGACGTACTGCGCAGGCTCGGCCGGTACGAGGAAGCCGCGGAGCTGCTCTCGGCGCTGCTGGAACTGGGGGACAGCCACGGCGCCGTGCACGCGGGAGGCGCGCACCGGCTCCTCGGCCTGATGGCCGAGGAGCGCGGTGAGACCGAGTCCGCCGAGGAGCACTACGTGCAGGCGCTGGCGCTGCTGGAGCGCAGCGGGGCCACCGGCGACCTCGCGGACCTGTGCCGGATGCTGGGCGACCTGCTGCGCCGGACGGGCCGGACCGAGGCGGCGCTGGACGCCTACCGCACGGGCCTGGGACACCGGGCCGCGCCGGGCACCACCACGCTCGGCCCGGCGCCCGCCGCGCCTGCGTTCGGTTCGGCCCGGATCAGTGGTTCTCGGTGGGCTGGAGATCGCGCGGAATGAGCGCCCAGGTCGTGGCCGCCGCGGCGATCGCGAGCCCGCCGGCCATGAGGAACGCCGGGGTGATCGCGAGGGTGTAGGCCTGCGAGGCGGCGTCGAGCAGGGCCTGGCCGACGGTGCCGCCGAGCCGCTCGGCGGTGTGGGCGGCCTCGCCCACGGAGTCCCGTACCGCGGCGGTGCTCGGGCCGTCCAGGTCCAGGGCGGGCAGGTTGCCCCGGTAGAGCGCGGCCGCGGTGGAGCCGAGGATGGCCACGCCCATGGCCGAGCCCAGTTCGTAGCAGGTCTCCTCGATGGCGGCAGCGCTGGAGACCTCGTCCGCGGGCGCCGCGGAGATCAGCGTGACCGAGGCGACCGTGGTCGCGATCCCGGCGCCCAGGCCCATGACGGTCAGGGCGGCCGCGAAAGCGGGGTATCCGAGGTCGGTGAACTGCTGGAAGGTCCACGGCAGGGCCATGCCGACCGCCAGGACGACCAGGCCGGCGCCCAGCACGTGCCGGATCGCGAAGCGCTGCATCAGGGTGGGGGCCACCATCGAGGCGCAGATCAGCGCGAGCGGGGCCGGCAGCAGCCGCAGTCCGGCCTCGAGCGGGGTGTAGCCCTGGCCGTACTGGAACCACTGCGTGACCAGGAAGAGGATCGCGCCCATGCCCACCATGGGCAGGAAGATCGCGGTCGCCGCGACGCTGAAGGCCGGCTTGGCGAACAGCCGTACCTGGAGCAGCGGGTTGTCCCGGTGCAGCTGGCGGCGTACGAAGACGGTCAGCGCGACGGCGGCCAGGACCAGCAGGGCCCACGGGAGCGGGTCCGCGACGCCGCTCTTGCCGAGCTGCTTGATGCCGCCCGCGAGGGCGAGCATGCCGACGATCGACTGGCCGACGCCCCACCAGTCCCACGCGCCGGTGCTGTGCGCGGAGCGGGACTCGGGGAGGTAGCGCAGCCCCGCCGCCACGATGAGGGCGGCGACGGGCAGGTTGAGGAGGAAGGCGGAGTGCCAGCCGTGGTCCTGGACGAGCAGCCCGCCGACGACCGGACCGAAGGCCATGCCGCCGCCGAACACGGCCGCCCAGACGGCCAGGGCGAAGGCGCGCTCCTTGGCGTCGGTGAAGACGCTGCGCAGGATCGACAGGGTGGAGGGCATGATGGCGGCGCCGCCGACGCCGAGGAGGGCGCGGGCCGCTATGACGTGCCAGCCCTCGGTGGCGAAGACGGCTATGAGCGAGGCCACCGAGAAGATGCCGAAGCCCGCCATGAGCAGCCGCTTGCGCCCCCAGCGGTCACCGAGCGCGCCCGCGGTGACCAGCAGGCCGGACAGCGCGAGCGCGTAGACGTCGATGATCCACAGCTGCTGTACGGCGCTCGGCTGGAGGTCGCCGACGAGGGAGGGGAAGGCCACGTTGAGGATCGTGGTGTCCATGGAGATCAGCAGGAGGCTGCCGGAGAGGATCGCCAGGACGATCCACCGGCGGGGGTCGAGCGCGGCGGGGTGCATGAAGTTCCGTTCGGGGTTGTGCACGGGGCGGAGCGGGGCGGGATCTACGGTGCGGACGGTGGTCCGGGGGTCCGGGTCCCGCTGAGGAAGGACGTCAGGATCAGGTGGCCGATCTGGCGGGGGGCGAAGTGCCCGTCGCGGACGCCCTCGGCGGCGGCGTCGAGCAGGCCCCACAGCGAGTACCAGATCCAGTACGGCGGCAGGTCGGCGCGCAGCCGCCCCAGCCGCTGGCCGAGGGAGAGGAAGGCCAGCGCTTGCTGGTCCTGCCGGTCTACCCCGGCCCGGAACTCCGGGTCGGCGAGCACGGTGGCGTCGCGCGAGGTGAAGCCGTACAGGTGCGCCGCGGGCAGCAGGGCGACGACCAGCTCCTCCAGTGCGGCGTCGAAGGCCGGACCGTCGGCGGTCTCGGGCAGGTCGGCCGGGGTGAGGCACTCGTCGACCACCTGGATGGCCCGGACCGCGACGGCTTTGAGCAGCGCCTCGCGGGTCGCGTAGCGACGGCTGAGCGTGGCGCGGCTGGTCCCGATCCCGGCGGCGATCTGCACCATCGAGGCGCTGTGATCGCCGGCGAGGACACGCGCGGCACTGTCCAGCAGTTCTTCTTCGTGCACCATGATGAGCCTCCTTCGCCTCGAACGATACAAAATTGTCTCATTCGAGGCAAGCTTGACCCGCCGCTGGTGCCTTCCGCGCGCGCCGTTCGCTACCGTGGGGGGACCATGGACGAGAAGAAGAACGACAGCGCCGGCGCCGGCGCCACCGAGATCGCCGCTGCGGCGAAGTACGAGAAGTGGAAGCAGAACGGCGTGGCCCTGCGCGCCTTCTTCTACATCCTCGGCACCCACGTGTTCGCCGGTTTCGTGTGGCTGCTCTTCCACCTGGGCCAACAGGCCCAGAAGTAACCGCCGGGAGAACCGGGAGACGGCATGCGCGACGACGGCAGGAACGAGAGCGAAGAAGAACGCGCGGACCGGCAGTGGCAGGAGCTGGTGCAGGAGATCCGCGTCGCGCAGACCGGCGTGCAGATCCTCTTCGGCTTCCTGCTGACGGTCGTCTTCACCCCCACTTCCAGGCCCTGCCCCAGACCGACAAGACGCTCTACATCGTGACCGTCGTCCTGGGATCCCTGTCGACCGGCGCGCTCATCGGCCCGGTCGCGTTCCACCGCATCGTCTCCGGCCGCCGGATCAAGCCCCAGGCCGTCACCTGGGCCTCACGCCTCACCTTCGTGGGCATCCTCCTGCTGCTGGCCACCCTCACCGCCGCGCTCCTGCTGGTCCTGCGCGTGGCCACGGACAACGCCTTCGTGCCCTGGCTTGTGGCCGGCGTGCTCGCGTGGTACCTGCTGTGCTGGTTCGCCCTGCCGCTGTGGGCGCGCACGCGCTACACGCGCAAGGACTGACGCCGGCCCCTGCCCCGGGTGTGCTACTCCGAGTCCTGATCGGTGCGCGCCCGGGCGCCCGAGCGGGTGCGTCCGGGCGTCTGGGCCCGCTGCGGGTGGCGCCGTACGTACTCGTGCTCCAGCTCGTTCATCCGCTGCGTGTGGGTAACCAGGGCGTCGTCCGACCCGTGCAGCAGGGTCTCGTGGCGCGTGCGGTGGATGGCCTCCAGCTCCTTGAGCAGCCGGCCTTCCTCCAGTTTCCGCGCCGACGGACCGCCGTCGTGCTCCGTCATGGCACGCACACCTCCTCCACGCTCGGTTCGGCCCTCGCCGAAGCAGCCCTCCGCTTCCATCATCTCCTGCCCGGCCCGCGTCAGCAGATGCGCGGCAGTTGCTCTCCGATGGGCAGGTCGACCACCCGGGTGCCGCCGAGACCCGTGCGGGCCACGACCAGACCGGGGTGGGCGGCGACCGCCTCGCCGATCACCGCCGCGTGGCGGCCCAGCGGGTGGGCGCGCATGGCGTCGAGGACGGCGTCCGCGTGCTCCCTCGGGACGAAGGCGACCAGCTTGCCCTCGTTGGCCACGTACAGCGGGTCGAGGCCGAGGATCGCGCACGCGTTCTGGACGGCGGCGGGGACCGGCACGCGGCCCTCCTGGATGACGACGCCGGTCCCGGAAGCGGCCGCGATCTCGTTGAGGGCGGCCGCCAGCCCGCCGCGGGTGGGATCGCGCAGGACGTGGAGGTCCGGGGTGACGGCGAGCATGGTCCGGACGAGACCGCCCAGGGCCGCGCAGTCGCTCTCGATGTCCACGCCGAACTCCAGTCCCTCCCGGACGCTCAGGATGGCCACCCCGTGCAGGCCGATCTCGCCGCTGACGATCACGACGTCGCCGGGAACGACCCGCTGCGGGCGCAGGTCCACTCCGTCGGGGATCAGCCCGATGCCCGCGGTGTTGACGTAGACGCCGTCGCCGTGGCCCGCCTCGACGACCTTGGTGTCGCCGGTCGCCACCTCCACCCCGGCGGCGCGCGCGGCGGCGCCGAGCGCCTCGGCCACCCGCGCCACGACCGACATCTCGACCCCCTCCTCGAGGATGAACCCGCAGGAGAGGTAGGCGGCTTGGGCCCCGGCCATGGCCAGGTCGTTGACGGTGCCGTTGACCGCCAGGTCGCCGATGCTGCCGCCCGGGAAGAACAGCGGCCGCACCACGTACGAGTCGGTGGAGAACGCCAGCCGGACACCGCCCAGGGAGACGGCGGCGGAGTCCCCGAGCTGGGCCAGTACCTCGCCGCCGAAGGCGGGGGCGAAGAGGTGCTGGACCAGTTCGGCCGACAGTGCGCCGCCTCCGCCGTGCCCCATCACCACGCGGGGGCGGTCGCGCAGGGGGGCCGGGCAGGTCCAGCCGGTGATGTCGTGTGCGGTGTCAGGGTGTGCGGTCTCAGGGTGTGCGGTCTCAGGGTGTGCGGTCTCAGGCTGTGCGGTCTCAGGCAACGGGGCTCGCCTCCGGCGAAACGGCGGTCCGGGCGGGAGTGAGTTCCAGCCGGCGGTACAGGTAGTACGCGGCGCACGCGCCCTCGCTGGACACCATCGTGGCGCCGAGCGGGCTGCGCGGGGTGCACAGGGTGCCGAAGGCCTCGCACTCGTGGGGCTTGAGCAGCCCCTGGAGCACTTCGCCGCTGCGGCACTCGGCGGGCTCCCGCGTGTTGATGCCGGTCACCGAGAAGCGGTGCTCGGCGTCGTACTCCCGGTAGCGTGCCGACAGCCGCCAGCCGCTGTCCGGGATGACGCCGATGCCCCGCCAGGCACGGTCGGTGACCTCGAAGACGTCCTCCAGCATGGCGAGGGCGGCCGGGTTCCCCTCCGGTCGCACGGCGCGCGCGTAGGCGTTGTCGACGGTGTGCTCGCCGCGCTCCAGCTGCCGTACGGCCCGCCGTACGCCTTCCAGGATGTCCAGCGGCTCGAAGCCGGTCACGACGATCGGGACGCGGTGGCGGGCCGCCAGTTCCGGGTACTCCCCCATGCCCATCACACTGCACACATGGCCGGCCGCCAGGAAGCCCTGGACCCGGCAGCTCGGCGACTGCATGATCGCCTCGATGGCCGGCGGGACACGGACGTGGGAGACCAGCAGGCTGAAGTTGGGAATGCCCAGCTTCTTCGCCTGGTACACCGTCATGGCGTTGGGCGGCGCCGTGGTCTCGAAGCCGATGCCGAAGAACACCACCTCGCGCCCCGGGTTCTCCTGCGCGATCCTGAGCGCGTCGAGCGGGGAGTAGACGACCCGTACGTCGCCCCCTCGCTCCGCACCTGGAAGAGGTCGCGGCCGGTGCCGGGCACGCGCAGCATGTCGCCGAAGGAGCAGAAGATCACATCCGGCCGGGAGGCGATCTCCAGGGCCTTGTCGATGACCTCCAGCGGGGTGACGCACACCGGGCAGCCCGGGCCGTGGATCAACTCCACCTGATCGGGGAGGAGTTGATCGATGCCGTGCCGGATGATGGTGTGCGTCTGGCCGCCGCAGACCTCCATCAGGGCCCAGGGGCGGGTCACGGTGGCGTGGATGTCGTCGAGCAGCCGGCGGGCGAGCTCGGGGTCCTGGAACTCGTCGATGTACTTCACGGGCGGGCTTCCTCCTGCGCTACGGCTTCGTCCGGGTCGTCGGTGAAGGGCCACGGGGAGCCGCCCGCTGCCGCGGCCTGTTCCCAGGGATCGCCAAACTCCTCCTGCAGCATGCCGAGTTGTGCGAAGAGTTCGAGGGTCTGGCGGGCCGACTCCTCGTCCAGCCGCTGGAGGGCGAATCCCACGTGGACGATGGCGTACTCGCCGACCTGAAGGTCCGGCAGGTACTCCAGGCACACCTCTTTCTGCACGCCGCCGAAGTCGACGGTCGCCATGCGGGTGCCGTCCTTCTCCCCGATGTCAAGCACTCGGCCGGGTACCGCCAGGCACATGGGTTCTCCTTCGCTAGGGGTGGTGATCCGTGGCGTGTACTGCTGCCGCCACCATGAGCTGGCCCAGCGACAGCCCGCCGTCGTTCGGCGGGACGCGGGTGTGACGCAGGACGGTGAACCCCTGCTCGCGCAGGATGCTGGCGCAGGCCGTGGAGAGCAGGGTGTTGGCGAAGACCCCGCCGGTCAGGGCGACGGTGTCCAGGGCGTGCCGCTCGCGGGCCAGAACGCAGAGCGCGCCCACGAGGCCGGCCACCGAGGCGTGGAAGCGGGCGGCGATCCTGGCCGGATCCGTGCCCGCGCGTACGTCGGCCACCACGGCGGCCAGCACGGGCGCCGGATCGGCGGTCACGGGACCCTCGGCGCCGTCCGGTGGCGGACGCAGGGCGAAGGCGTACCCGGGTCCGGCTCCGGGTCCACCGGCGGCGAGCGCCGCGGACTCCAGCTCGATCGCGGCCTGCGCCTCGTACCCGGAGCGGTGGCAGACGCCCGCGAGGGAGGACACGGCGTCGAAGAGCCGGCCCATGCTGGAGGTCGGGGCGCAGTTCAGGTTCCGCTCCAACTGGCCGCGCAGTACCCGTAGTTCGTCGGGCGGACAGGCGGCGACACAGGGCAGGTCCGCGGTCCATTCGATGCCCGCGGCCCGCAGCTGGGACAGGGCCATGCGGTACGGGCGGTGCACGGCCGCGTCGCCGCCCGGCAGCGGGACGTAGGCGAGGTGGGCGAAGCGCGTGTACCCGGCGTAGTCCGCCAGGAGGAACTCGCCGCCCCACACGGCGCCGTCGTCGCCGTAGCCGGTGCCGTCGAAGGCGACGCCGATCACCTTCCGGCCGCCGTCCAGGCCGTGTTCGGCCATCGCGGAGGCGATGTGGGCGTGGTGGTGCTGTACGCGGACCAGCGGTCGCCCGGCGGCGACGCGCCGCGCCCGTTGGCCGGACCGGTAGCCGGGGTGGAGATCGGCGGCGAGCAGGGCGGGGGTGACGCCGGTGACGGACTCCAGCTGCCGCTCGGCGCGTTCGTAGGCGTACTGGGTGGCGAGGTCGTCCATGTCGCCGATGTGTGCGGACAGCCAGGCCCGGCGTCCTTCGCCGAGGCAGAACGTGTTCTTCAGGTCTCCCCCGGCGGCGAGGATCGGGGGGACCGGCAGCGGGAGGGTGACGGGCAGCGGGGCGTAGCCGCGGGAGCGTCGTACGGTCAGCGGCTCGCCGTCGCAGACGCGCACCACCGAGTCGTCGCAGGGCACGTGGATCGGGCGGTCGTGGGTGAGCCAGGCGTCGGCCAGGCCGGCGAGCCGGTCCAGGGCCTCGGCGTCGTCGGTGACGATGGGCTCTCCGGAGAGGTTTCCGCTGGTCATGACGAGCAGCCGGGGACCAGGCGGGTCGCCGGGCAGGCCGAGCAGCAGGTGGTGCACGGGCGTGTACGGGAGCATCGCGCCGAGGTCGGGAGAGCGCGGGGCCACCCCTCCGCGACTCCCCCGCCGACGCCGGCACCGGGCGCGTCGGCGCGGCGGCGCAGCAGCACGATCGGCCGGACCGCCCCGGTGAGCAGGGCGTGCTCCTCGGGGCCGATGTGGACGAGGTGCTCGAGGTCGGCGGGGTCGCGGGCCATCAGGGCGAACGGTTTGTCCCCGCGGGCCTTGCGGCGGCGCAGTTCGGCCACGGCTCCGGGGTGGGCGGCGTCGCAGGCGAGGTGGTAGCCGCCGATCCCCTTGACGGCGAGGATCGCCCCGGCGGTGAGCAGCCGACGGGCCTCGGCGGCCGGGTCCACGCCGGTGACCTCGTGGGGAGGGTGTCCGGCGAGGAGTCGCAGCCGGGGTCCGCAGGCGGGGCAGGCGACGGGCTGTGCGTGGAAGCGGCGGTCGGCGGGGTCGGCGTACTCGCGGGTGCAGTCGGGGCACATCGGGAAGCCGGCCATGGTGGTGTGGGCGCGGTCGTACGGCAGCCCGGTGACGATGGTGAAGCGCGGTCCGCAGTGCGTGCAGGTGATGAAGGGGTGGCGGTGGCGGCGGTCGGCCGGGTCCGCCAGTTCGGCGAGACAGTCCGCGCAGGTGGCCACGTCCGGTGGGACCAGCGTGCGGGCGGGGCCGCCGGCCCGGGAGGCGACGATGGTGAATCCGGCGCCGCCCGCGACGGGCACCTCGCAGTGGTCGACCGCGTCCACCACCGCCAGCGGGGGCGCGTCCGCCGCGAGCCGGTCGCAGAACTCGGTGACGGCGGCCGGTGCGCCCTCGATCTCCGCGACCACGCCCTCGGGGGTGTTCGTGACGTGCCCGGCGAGGCCGAGGCCGGTGGCGCGGGTGTACACGTAGGGCCGGAAGCCGACGCCCTGCACCACGCCCCGGACGATGATCCGTCGGCGCTCGACGGCCTCCATCAGTGCGTCTGCACCACTGCGTGCGGCGTCCCGTGGTCGTGCGCGTGACCGTGGGGCTGCCGCGCCATGACCGGCGTGTGCGCCCCGGTGCCCGCGCCGACCGCCAGCGCCCGGTCGAGCAGCAGGCCCGCGCCCTCTCCCGCGCGGGCGGACGTCAGTGCCACCTCCACGCCGGGGTTGACCCGCTGGACGTTCGCGCGGAAGGCGGCCTCGTCGAACTCGACGGCCTCCGCGATGTCCGTCTTGGTCACCACGACCAGCTGCGCCAGTCCGAAGGCGGTCGGGTACTTCAGCGGCTTGTCCTCGCCCTCGGTGACCGAGGCGAGGACCACCCGCAGGGTTTCCCCGAGGTCGTAGGAGGCCGGGCAGACCAGGTTGCCCACGTTCTCCACGAACAGGAGCCGGGTGTCCTCGGGCAGCCATCCGTCCAGGTGCCGGCTCAGCATCCCGGCCTCCAGGTGGCAGAGCCCGTCGGTGAGCACCTGCTTGACGGGAACTCCGGAACGGGACAGCCGCCGCGCGTCGTTCTCGGTGGCGAGGTCGGCGGTCAGGGCGGCCACCGGCACGCCCCGCTCCCGGGCGAGGAGCAGTTCGCGCTCCAGCAGTGCCGTCTTCCCGCTGCCCGGGCTGGAGAGCAGGTTGACGACCACGGTTCCCCGTGCGGTGAGTTCGGCGCGCAGGGTGTGCGCCGCCTCGTCGTTCTTGGCGAGTACCGCCTGCCGTAGATCGACCACTCGGCACATGGTTCAGGCCTCCTCGGAGATCGGTTCGCGGGTACGGGCGGCGGCGCAGGGGGCGGGTCCGTCCTCCCAGTCCACGCTGAGGATCCGGAGCTCGCGGCCCGCGATCAGCTCGACGTCGGTGGCCCGCGAGCAGCCGGGGCAGCACAGGTCGGGGGGCATGCCGGTCGGCCATGCGTGGTCGCAGGCACCGCACCGGGCGCGGGCCGCCACCGTCTCGGTGACGAGGCCGGCGCCTTCCAGTACGGTTCCGGCGCAGGCCAGTTCGAAGCAGAAGGCCAGGGCGTCGGGAACCACTCCCGCCAGCTCTCCGACCTGGAGCCGGACGGCCGTCACGGCGCTCGCTCCGGCGGCTTCGGCCGCTTCCTCCACCTGGCCGACGACGGCCATGGCGATTGACATCTCGTGCATCGGACTCCGTCCTGCCGGGGCTCATTACACCGGCAGGACGGAGGCGGGGCGGGCGGGCACGCCGACGCGCGGCACGCCCCGTACGCCATTCGGGCGCCGGGGCGGGCGCTGTCCTACATCTTGGTCATCCGCAGGTAGCGCCTGATGTCGGGGAGGAACTGCTTCAGTACGACGACCAGTGCGACGGTGGCGGCCCCGCAGATGACGGCCTTCTTCATGGGGTTCTCCTCAGTGCTCGGGGAGGCGTGGCGGTCTCGTCCCGGAGCAGGTCCAGCACCATGCGGACGGCCCCCGGCACGGCCGCGGCCACGGGTGGGCTCAGGCCGATGCCCTCCTCGACGGAGGCCGGTTCGCAGCCGATGACCAGCGTCCGCCGGGGTGGGGTGGTGCCGGTGCCGGCGCACAGGGTGTCCAGGAGGGCGAGGACCGCGTCGGGGGACATGTGGTGGCCGTCGAGTACGGCGCCGCCCTGCGGGGCCGCGCCGGGGCCGTCGGCCTCGATGAGGTACAGCGTGCCGGGGGCGCCGCCGCGTGCGGTGGCGTCGACCAGGACGAGGGTGTCGTAACCGTCGAGGAGCTGGTAGGCGAGGTGGACTCCGCGCACGCCGAAGTCGAGGACCTCGACGCCGTCCGGGAGCGGGTGTGCGGACAGGGCGCGCACGGCCTCGACGCCGAAGCCGTCGTCGCCGAGGAAGACGTTGCCGATGCCGGCGACCAGTGTTCCGCCGCTCACGCGTCCTCCAGGGGGTGACCTCGTCGGGCTGGAAGTAGAGGAAGCGGCCCTGCTCCCGTCGGATGTCGGCGCCCGGGTCGTCCTCGACGGTCACCGCGAGGTGGACTCCCCCGTCGACGTCGTGCAGGACCGCCTCGACCCGGGCGGCCATGCCCTGGAGGAACAGGTCCTGGGCGTCGGCGCGGCGCAGGCCCGGCCGGAGAAGGACCCGGCTGCCCACGCCCACCGGGGCGCCGTCGATCAGGATCCGGTCGCGTGCCGGGTCGGCGGTGTCCTCCCGGGCCGGGTCCCACCAGGGGGTATCGGACCTGAACACCGCTTCCTCATCGGGGAGTTCGGCAAGTTCCGGAGGTGCTCCGCCGGGGTCGGTGATCTCGCGCAGGGCGCGCACCGCCCCGTGCAGCCGCTCCAGCACCTCGGGCGGCATGGAGTCGGCGAGGTCGATCACGGCGGCGGCCCGGGCGTCCGTACCGCGCGCCTCGCGCTTCTCCTGGTCGGTGAGGGCGGCGGTGCGCAGGGCGAGGATCTCGTCGATCTCGGTGGCGTCGTACATCGCGCCGGCGCTTTCGGGGGCGATGGCCGGGTGGTCCTCCAGGATGATCGGGGAGGACAGGACCACGTCGGCGCGGCCTGGTTCGCCCGCGAGTACGGGCCAGGTGTGGCGGTTGACGCAGGAGGCGACGGCTTCCTTGGCCCACTCGGGCGGGTCGGTCATGGAGAGGAAGGAGCCGGCGTCGAGGCCCAGCAGGAGGTGGGCGGCGACCAGCGACCGGGGCAGGGCCGCGTCGCGGTCGGCGGCCCGGTCCGGCGGGGTCCACGGACTGGTGTTCTCCACCACCGCGGTGAGCTTGAACACCCGGTAGGCGCCTTCGAGTTCGGTCGCGCGCAGGCGTACGACGCCCTCGATCTCCTCGGTACGCCGCACCAGGCGGCCGACACGGCCGCCGTCGGCGTCGAGGACGGGCTCGGTGTCCTCGCGGGCGGGGCGGCGGAAGGGAAGGGCGACGCCCTCCCCCGCCAGTTCGGCCACGTCGACGGACAGCTCGACCCGCTCCTCGGCCCCCTCGTCCCAGGGGACGAGGACCCGGTCCGTCAGGTGCAGTTCGGCCACGTCCGCGAAGGTGCCGTCCGCCAGGGCCTGTTGGACCGTGCGGCGCTGTGCGTGCAGGAAGCGCAACTCGACGTCGAGGCGCGCCGCGCCCTTGGGTTCCATCAGGATCTCGGTCTGCTGGTGCGCGTGCTCTTCGTGCGCCGGGCCCCACGCGGGCGGGACCAGTACCCCGAACTGCCAGCGCAGCCGGTTCTTGGCCGCCGAAGCCCGGTACGGGTAGAGCACGTAGCCCTCGAAGAGGACGGCGTCGGCCACCTGCCGGGCGGTGGCGAAGCGGGAGTCCGTCGCGGCCGTGGTGGTCATGGCGCCGTCCTCTCGGTGGCACGGGGCAGTACGGAGCCGAAGCGGACGGGTGCGGGTGGCGGCTGCGCGGCGGCGGCCGCGTCGAGGAGGGTGCGTACGGTGGCCTCCCAGGAGGCGAGGGAGTGCCGCGAGCGGAAGGCGAGCAGCTCCGCCATGGTGTCGCGGGGCAGCCGCAGCCAGCCGCAGCCCGGGAAGTGCTGCTCGATCATCTCCCGCCACACGGGTACGGGCATGCGGTACGAGGCTTCGCGGTCCCAGGGCACGGGCTCGACGCGGAAACCGCCCGCGCCGGTGAAGGCGGTGCCGGAGAACAGCATCAGCAGCGGCGCCTCGCCCTCCTCCAGGGCGTGGAAGTAGCGGGTCGCCGCGATGTCCATGTCGTAGGTACAGGGGACGACCAGGTCGATCTCGGTCTCGCCGGTGAAGCTGGGCACCATGAGCGCGACCTGGGCGAACTGCACGGGCTGGAGGGTGGTTCCCCAGCGGCTGCGCTCACCGAACAGGTCGGCCAGGCCGTCGGCCTCGGCGGGGCCGTAGCCGCGCCGGGCCGGTTCGATGCGGATCTGGCAGCGCAGGGCGAGGGCGTGCACCCGGGCGTCGCCGGCGGCAGTGATCCGCAGCCGGAAGACGAGGGTGGGGCCGGCGGCGTAGGCGTCGGCGCGCACTCCGGTGCAGGTGAAGCCGAAGTCAGTCATCGCGGCCGCGCCTCCGCCACATCGGCCGGGACCTTGGCCCGGCGTTCCACCTGGTCGAAGAAGGCGTCGAGGGCAGCGCGGGCCTCGGCGCCGCCGTCGAAGCCCTGCCACAGCAGCCTCATCCGGCCCACCAGTTCGTAGCAGATGTCGATGGGCACGAGGTGGCAGGTGGTGCGGCCCTCCGTCCGGCGCAGCAGCAGCGCCTCCACGTCGGGTTCGAGCAGGGCGGCCAGCCGGTGGCCGCCGAGTACGGTCTGCCAGGTCTGCGGGTCGAGTTCGCTCTCGGTGGCTCCGGCCGGGCTCGGGTAGAGCGCGACCAGGCGGTCGAGGGCGGCGTTGCGGAAGAAGAAGGCGACGCCGACCGGGATCTGGAGCAGTTCCCAGGCTCCCTCGTCGAGCGGGTGGCCGGGGTCGGTGAGGTAGCGGTCCGGTACGGCGCGGTACCGCCCGGTGGTGGTGCCCGGCCGGTCGAACAGCAGGGCGCAGGCGGTGCAGGCACAGACCAGGGCCCGCTTCTCGGGCTCGACGAGGTGGCGGTGGCGGTCTTCGGGCACCACCACCCCGCACAGTTCGCAGGTTTCGGGGCGGGGCGGGCGCGGGCCCGCGAACCGCCGCAGGCCGCGCGGGGCGCCCGTACGCTCCGGGTGTCGGTTCACGGCACCTGCGCCGGGGTGTGCGGGCGGGTGGAGATCTGGAGCAGGGCGGGCTGCGGGGCCGCGGCCGGCTCGCTGTCCACCCGGGTCACCTCGGGGGCGAAGGCGGCCAGGGCGTCCTCGACGGCCTGCCCCGCTGACTCGCCGCCGGCGTGGCAGCCGCAGCCGCTGCCGGCGGCCTCGGGGCGCAGGCGCAGCACTCCGGTGGTCTCGTCGAAGCCGAGCACCTCCACGGGGTCGCCCGCGGCGTCGAGGGCGCGGGCGATGCGGGTGTGCACGTCCTCGGGGTTCAGGTCGTGCAGGGCCAGCAGGCTCGCGACGAGTTCGTCGTCGAGCAGCGGGCGCAGCGGCGCCTCGCCGAGCCGCCCGACGATCCGGGCGAGGCCCGCCCCGTAGAAGTCCATGAGGACGCGCACCAGTTCCTCGGCGGCCGCGCACGCCTCGCGGTCGCCGGTGGCGGCGAGCCGGTCGAGCACCTCCTCGACGCGGCGGCCCGTCTGCCGGGCGTCGACGGCCGGGCTCATCCGCCCAGTCCGCTCAGGCCGGTGGGCACGTGCATGGTCTTCACCGTCTTGCCGCCGCCCACGTACATGTGGACTCCGCAGGGCAGACAGGGGTCGAAGCTGCGTACGGCGCGCATGATGTCGATCCCCTTGAAGTTCTCCGGGGTGTTCTCCTCGAAGATCGGCGTGTTCTGGACGGCGTCCTCGTAGGGGCCGGGCGTGCCGAAGGTGTCGCGGGTGCTGGCGTTCCACGGGGTCGGCGGGTAGGGGTGGTAGTTGGCGATCTTTCCGTCGCGGATCACCATGTGGTGCGAGAGCACGCCCCGTACGGCCTCGGTGAAGCCGACGCCGATGGACTCGTCCGGCACCTCGAACTTCTCCCAGGTCTGGGTGCGTCCGGCGCGGACCTCGGCCAGGCCCTTCTCGGCGCAGTGCAGGGCGATGGCGGCGGCGTAGGCCTGGAAGTACGTGCGGGCGCGGTTGCGCTCCAGCGCGTTGCTCCACTTCGGGATCTTCCACTCGAAGCGCGTCTCGGGCTTGGTCATCGTGCGCGGCAGGTTGATGACCACGCTGTGTCCGGTGGCCTGGACGTAGCCGACGTCGACGAGTCCGGAGAGGGCGGTGGACCAGAGGCGGGCGATGGGGCCGCCGCCGGTGTCGAGCGCGAGGTGGTCCTTGCCGTCGAACCAGCGGGGCGACATCACCCAGCTGTACTTGTCGTCGAAGTTCCGCTTCTGCGGGGCGGGGATGGTGTGCTGGTTCCACGGGTGGCGGGGGTCCACCGGGTTGCCGAGCGGGTCGTGGGTGACGAACTGCTCCTGGCCTGCCCAGTCGTCGTAATACGAGCTGCCGAGCAGGATGCGGATGCCGAGGTTGATCTCGGTGAGGTCGTTGGTGACCAGTTTGCCGTCGACGACGACGCCCGGGGTCACGAACATCTTGCGACCCCAGTCGCTCATGTTGGCGTACGTGAAGTCGCAGTACTCGGGGTCGTTGAGCGCGCCCCAGCAGCCGAGCAGCACGCGGCGCCGGCCGACCTCCTCGTAGCCGGGCAGGGCCTCGTAGAAGAAGTCGAAGAGGTCGTCGTGGAGCGGGACGACGCGCTTCATGAACTCCACGTACCGCATGAGGCGGCTCATGTAGTCGGTGAAGAGCTGCACGGAGGCGATGGTGCCGACGCCGCCCGGGTAGAGGGTGGAGGGGTGCACGTGGCGGCCCTCCATCAGGCAGAACATCTCGCGGGTGTAGCGGCTGACCTGGAGGGCCTCGCGGTAGAACTCGCCCTCGATGGGATTGAGGGAGCGCATGATGTCGGCGATGGTCTTGAAGCCGTGGTCACCGGCGTGCGGGGCCTCGGTGCGCTCGGCGAGCTCGAGGACCCCGGGGTTGGTCTCGCGGACCATCTTCTCGCAGTAGTCGACCCCGACCAGGTTCTCCTGGAAGATGTTGTGGTCGAACATGTACTCCGCCGACTCGCCCAGGTTGATGATCCACTCGGCGAGATGGGGCGGCTTCACCCCGTAGGCCATGTTCTGCGCGTAGACGGAGCAGGTGGCGTGGTTGTCACCGCAGATCCCGCAGATGCGGCTGGTGATGAAGTGCGCGTCGCGTGGGTCCTTGCCGCGCATGAAGACGCTGTATCCGCGGAAGACCGACGAGGTGCTGTAGCACTCCGCGACCCGCTTCTGCTTGAAGTCGATCTTCGTGTGGATGCCGAGGCTGCCCACGATCCGGGTGATCGGATCCCAGGCCATCTCCACCAGGCCGCTGCCGTCGCCGGACGCCTTCGTCTTCGGTGCCATCGTGTCTGCCGTGACCCTTCTTGCTGCTCTGCTGCGAGGAGTTCGTGAGCGGGGTGAGGACGTCGGGGCTCACCAGGGCGGGCGGTAGCCCGTGGTCAGCTTCTGGCCGGTGCGGCGCCACTTCGGCTCCTGGTCCACGGTGTGCGCCGTGATCGAGCGGAGCCTGCGGACCACCGCCCCGTACGCGCCGCTGGCCTTGCTGGACAGCTTGGCGCCGGGGGTTCGTCCATGAACGGCATGAACTTGTCGGGGAAGCCGGGCATCGTGCAGGCGATGCAGATGCCGCCGACGTTGGGGCAGCCGCCGATGCCGTTCATCCAGCCGCGCTTGGGGACGTTGCACTTGACGACGGGACCCCAGCAGCCCAGCTTGACCAGGCACTGGGGCGAGTCGTAGGTCGTGGCGAACTGGCCCTGCTCGTAGTAGCCGGCGCGGTCACAGCCCTCGTGGACGGTGGCGCCGAACAGCCAGGTGGGGCGCAGCTTGTCGTCGAGCGGGATCATCGGTGCGGAGCCCGCCGCCTGGTAGAGCAGGTAGGTCAGCGTCTCCGAGAAGTTGTCCGGCTGGATCGGGCAGCCCGGTACGCACACGATCGGGATGCCGGCCTTCGACGTCCAGTTCCAGCCCAGGTAGTCGGGCAGGCCCATGGCTCCGGTGGGGTTGCCCTCCATGGCGTGGATGCCGCCGTAGGTGGCGCAGGTGCCGATGGCGACGACGGCGAGGGCCTTGGGGGCCAGCCGGTCGATCCACTCGCTGGTGGTGATGGGCTGGCCGGTCTCGGGGTCGTCGCCGAAGCCGCACCAGTAGCCCTCGGGCTTGATCTTCTCGTTGGGGATGGAGCCCTCGACGACGAGCACGAACGGGTCGATCTCGCCCCGCTCCCCCTTGAAGAACCACTCGATGAACGTGTCCGCGCCACCGACCGGACCGCATTCGAAGTCGATCAGCGGCCAGTGCACCGCGATCTTGGGCAGCCCCGGGAGTACGCCCGTCACGATCTCCTCGATGCTGGGCTGCATGGCGGCGGTCAGGGACACGGAGTCGCCGTCGCAGCTCAGCCCGGCGTTGATCCAGAGGATGTGGATCGGGGGGTCTTCCACCGGGGCCGGCGTCGCTGGATCCATGGGGATGCCTCCTCGGGGAGGTGCTCGGGTCGGAGTGCGGACGAGGCGGCGTTCGCGGCCTCACCCTCTCTTGCTAACAGCCGGGCGCCCGGCGTGCTGCGTCATGTGCGGCCAGTCCAGTGACCGGGCGCTGCCGGGAGGGCAGCGGAGCCGTGTGCCGGCCGGCCGCGGGGCGCGCGAGGTGGGGTGGCGTGGCCGCCGCGGGCTCCTTGCGTACGAAGGCGCGGCGCAGGGCGTGGTACGGGGCGTCCGGGTCGGAGAAGGTCTGCCTCATCAGGGCCAGCTCGGCCTCCCGGTAGGCGGCCAGGGGCTTCTCGGCCTCGTCGCGGTCGCGCCGGGCCTTCTTGGCGGCGATCCGGGAAGCGGTGGCGGGCAGGGCGGCGAGCCGCGCCGCGAGCCGCGCCGTCTCGCCGGCGAAGGCCTGCGGCGCGCAGGGCACCGTACGGTCGGTCAGCCCCAGCCGGAGCGCGGCCTCCGCGCTCAGCGGCAGGGCCTCGGTGGTGAGGCGCTCGGCGACGCCGGTGCCGACGCGGCGCGGCAGGGTGTAGGTCCAGAACTCGGAGCCGTGCAGTCCCATCAGGCGGTAGTGCGGGTTGAGCACCACGCCCGCGCGGCACCAGACCTCGTCGGCGGCGAGGGCGAGCATGGCCCCGCCGGCGGCGGCGTTGCCGCCGAGGGCGGCGACGACCAGGCGGTCGGTGGTGGTGAGCACGGCCTCGACGAGGTCGTCCATGGCGTTGATGTTGGCCCAGGACTCCTCGGCCGGGTCGGCGGCCGCCTCGATGACGCCCAGGTGGATGCCGTTGGAGAAGAAGTCTCGGCCGCCGCCGAGGACCAGGACGGTGGTGGGGCGGGCGCAGGCGATCCGGTAGGCGTCTCGCAGGCGCCGGCAGTGGGCGGTGCTCATCGCGCCGCCGGGGAAGGAGAAGGTCAGGAAGCCGGTCTGCCCCTCCTCGCGGTAGCCGATGTCGGACCAGGTGCGGCGGCGCGCGTCCGTGTGCAGCGGGGCGGGGTGTTCCCGCAGCGCGGGCAGCCGGTCGGCGAGGGCCACGGTGGCGGGCAGTTTCGGGGCGGCGGGCCCGCCGGGGGTGCGGCGGGCGCGGAGTTCGGGGATCCAGACGGCGCCGTCGGCGGTGGCCCGGCAGATGGCGCCCGCCCGGGTGGCGAGCAGTTCCCCGGGGCGGCCGCGCAGGCGGTCCTCGGCGTGGCTTCCGTGCAGGAACCACTCGGCGCCGAGCAGTTCGTCCCGTACGCCGGGCTGTGAGTCGGCGGCGCGCAGGACGCGCAGGACGCGTGCGGTGGAGTCCGCCTGCCAGTCGATCCGGCGGTGCTCCTGGCGCATCGCGGGGCGTGGGTGTCCGGCGCTCTGCCGCTGCGGGGTGTACGTGCCCGAGGCGAAGCGGCCGACGGCGAGGTGTACGGCCTCGAGGGCTGCGTCGGCGACCTCGCCGCGGTAGAGGTCGCTCTTGCCCACTGGTGGTACGGGGCACGTGACGTGGGCCCAGACGGGTCCGGCGTCCATCTCGGCCTCGGCCTGCAGGACGGTGACGCCCCATCGGGTGGCCTGTTCGTGGAGGGCCCAGTCGAGCGAGGAGGGGCCGCGGTCGCCGACCGGTCCCGGGTGGACGATCAGGCAGGTGTACGCGGCCCAGACCTCCTCGGGGAGGGCCGTCCGCAGCATCGGCGCGAGGACGAGGTCGGGCTGGTGCCGGCGGACGGCGGGCGCCAGGGGGACGTCGGGCAGGGCGAGTTCGACCGCCACGCTGTGGCCGTGGTCGCGCAGTTCGGCGTGGACCCGCTGGGTGAGGCTGTTGAACGCGCTCGCGACGAGCAGGACGTGCACGTGATCTCCCAGCGGCGGCTCGGAGCCGCGACGCCGGAACGCCTCGGCTGATCATGGCCGGGCGACAGCTCGAACAGCATGACCGGCCGCCTGAGATCGTCTGGTACCCCGGTGGGACGCGCCCGGCGCCGAGCGGTGGTGTCACCCGAAAGCGCCGCCATCGGGGGCCACTCGGCCCTGGTGGGCGTCCTGCGCGGGCAGGAACCGGTCCAGGTGGTGGCGCAGGACGGCGGCGGGCGCCTGGGTGACGATGTGAAAGGTCCGGCTGGCCTCATCGGTGGGCAGCGACTCCGTCAGTAGCGCCTCGGTCATCGCCCGCGGGCCGGGATCGGGGCCCGCAGTCGCGCCATGACCCGGGCGCCGAGGCCCTCGGCCAGGTGCTGGAGCGGGACTCGGTCGACGCCGCGTAGGTCAACGGGCGGCGGCCCGGGCCGTACAACTGCGGGCGACCTCGGCGGCGAAGGCCCGGGCCGGCGGGGCGAGTGCGGACCAGCGGCGGACCGCCCAGCCGACGGCGAGCGGCGGCAGGGCCGGGATCGGGACCAGGCGCAGCGGGCCGTCGGTGCCGGGGACCCGCCAGCCGGGCAGCGCGGGTACGACGGCGTGGCCCAGGCCCAGTTCGGCGAGGAGCAGGGCGGTGTCCCAGTCCGCCACGCTGGTGTCGGAGCGGACCCGGATGCCGGCTTCGGCGAACGCGGCGTCGAGGCGGGCGCGGGAGGCGGAGTTCTCCGGCAGCCGGACATGGCGGATTCCCGAGAGGTCGGCGAGCTCGATCCGGGGGCGGGCGGCGAGGGAATCGTCCGCGCCGACCGCGAGCACCCAGGGAAGTTCCATCACGGGGCGCTGCTCGATGCCGCGGACCGGGGCGCCGATGGTGATCCAGGCCAGGTCGAGGTCGTCGGCGGCGAGGGCGTCGAAGCAGCTACGGCTGGAGTTCTCGGTCTGGAACTCCAGGCTCACTCCGGGGTGCCGGCGGCGGAAGGTGACGACAGCCTCGGACATGAAGTGCCGGACGGTGGTCGCGCCGGTGGTGACGCGCACCGAGCCACCGCCTCCCCGTACGAGGTCGTCCAGGCGGCGCAGGGCGCCGTCGAGGCCGGCGATGCCGTCGGCGGCGGCCGCTTGCAGGATGCGGCCGGCCTCGGTGGGCACCACCCCGCGGGCGTGGCGCTCCAGCAGGGTCGCGCCGGTCTGCTTCTCCAGGCGGCGTACGTGCTGGCTGACGGCGGACTGGGTGCGGCCGAGGTCGCGGGCCACGGCACTGAGGCTGCCGGCGCGGCAGACGGCCACGAACACGCGGAGGTCGTCGAGAGTCATGGGATCCAAGCTATCGCTTGGATGTGGGGAGCAAATCGGTGGATTGACTTGGGTGTCGGGCCGGATCAAGATCGATGCAGGGCCCGGGCGGCAACCCGTCCCGCGTCTTCGCCACGGGGTCCGGACCCCAGGCGCGGACGGGGGACGGGTGTCGACCCACCACATCGTGAAAGGACGCGCCCGTGTCGGATCGAGCCGTCACATGGCTGCGGGAACTCGGCGCCGAACGCATCGCGCATCCCGGCGGAACCCTCCTCGCCCACCTGGGGCGCGTCCGGGAGCTGCTCGCCTCCTGGGGAGCGCGACCCGCGCTCCAACAGGCCGGTCTGTGCCACGCGTTCTACGGGACGGACGGTTTCGCGACCGCCCTGCTGCCGCTCTCGCGGCGGGCCGAGCTGGCCGCGGTGATCGGCGCGGAGGCCGAGGGGATCGTGTACTTCTACGCCGCCTGCGACCGGGCGGCGTCCTATCCGACGCTCGGCGAGGGGGAGGCGGCCTTCCGCGACCGGTTCACCGGTCGCGTCCACTCCCCCGCCCTGGAGCTGCGCCGGGACTTCGCCGAGCTGTCGGCGGCCAATGAGCTCGACCTCGCACGGATCGACCCGGCCTTCCGGGAGGCGTGGGGCGCCGAACTGCTCGCGCTCTTCGGCCGGTTCCGCGGTCTGCTGAGCGAGCCGGCCTGGCGGGAGTGCCAGGCCGGGCTCGTCGGGTGAACGGGTCAGGGGGTGAAGGTCCAGCGCTGGGCCGGGGTGTTGTCGCAGGCGGCGCGGGTGAGGAGGGTGCCGTTGGCGGTGCCGGATCCGGCCGGGGTGAGGCATTGGCCGGCGGTGCGCAGGGTGCTCTGGGGGCCCGCCTGCCAGGTCTGGCCGGCGCTTCCGTCGCAGGTCCGGATCGTCACGCGTGCGGCGTCGGCGCCGTCCAGGCAGACGCCGGCGAGACCGGTGAGGCGGCCGTCGCTCTGGAGGGTCCAGCGTTGGTTCGGGCCGCCGTGGCAGGTGTAGAGGGTGGGTTCGGTGCCCGGGGTGGTGGCGCTGTGCGGCAGGTCCACGCAGCTCGCGGAGGCCGCGTTGACGAGGGTGGCGTCGGCCGGGAGCGGGGCCGGGCGTCCGGTGAGGGTGATCTCGGCGGCGCTGGTCCACGGGCCGCGCCCACCGGCCTCGGTCAGGGCTTTCAGCCTCAGGTAGCGGCCGCTCTTCACGGACAGGGCGGCGCTCTTGGCGGCCGCCGTGTCGGCGAAGGTGCCGCTCGCCACGGGTGAGCCCCAGTCTGCGGTGGTGTCGGAGACGTAGACCTCGTAGTCGCCGATGCGGCCGTTGACCCCGCTGTCCTGCCGGGGCAGGTAGCCGAGGCCGTCCACCGCGTAGCGGGCGCCGAGGTCGAGCTGGATCTCGTGCGGGAGCGCGGCCGGCTTCCCGGAGGACCAGGCGGTGTGCCACAGCGTGGCCGGGTTGCCGTCGAAGGCGTTGGCCGCGGCGCCGTTCTCGGCGGCGGTCTCCTGGCTGTCGGCCGAGACCAGGGACCAGCCCGACTGCGCGATGGGGCTGGAGGAGGGCAGGGCGCCGGCCGCCGGGATGGTGGTGCCGGTGGCAGAGACGCTGAACGCGCCCGGCTTCGCACCCGTCTTGACCCACAGGACGCCGGAGCGGTCCGACGGGTCGAAGAACCAGCCCGAGGCGGCCGCGTCGTAGGCGGCCTTGGACGTCAGGCGGGCCAGGGCGGCCCCGTCCGCGGTGAGGGCGGTGGGTGCGGAGGCCACGTGGAGGGTGAACTCGTAACCCCGGGAGGCCGGTTTGCCGGTGTAGCTGCCGGTGGGGGCTCCGACCGAGACGGTGACCGTGCCGGTGCCCGACGCCGGGGCGGTGACGTCGACCTGCTGGCGGGCGAAGGCGCCGGACTGGTGGGCGCGGGTGCGGCCGTCGTCCTCGTAGAGGCTGAAGGAGGAACTGCCGCGCGGGTGGATGTCGTAAGTGAGGGTGGAGACGGCCTTCTCCCCCGTGTAGTTCATCTGCGGCCACATCGGCACGATGGCGCCGCCCTTGACGAAGAGCGGCAGGGTGTCGAGCGGGGCCTGGTAGCCGTTGAGCCAGCCCGGGCCCGCGTAGGTGCGGCCCGTCCAGTAGTCCGTCCAGGTGCCGGCGGGGAGGTAGATCCCGTCCCGTACGGAGGTGTCGGAGACGACGGGCGCGACGAGGAGGGAGTCTCCGGCCATGAACTGGCCGCTGGTGAGGTTCCCGCGGGCCACCGGGTCGTCGGGGTATTCGAGGACCATCGCGCGGGTGCTGGGCACGCCGGTCTCGTTCGCGGTCTTGCTCATCGTGTAGAGGTACGGCATCAGCCGCATCTTGAGCTGGAGGTACTTGCGGTTGATGGACAGGTACGGCTCGGCGAAGCGCCAGGGCTGCTTGTCCTGGTAACCGGCCGAGGGACCGGTCGCGCCCCAGCCGGACATGGTCATGAAGGCGGGGGTGAAGGCCTTCCACTGGAGGTCGCGGGTGTAGGTCTTGGGGCTGCCGCCGAAGATGCCGTCGACGTCGCCGGAGGCGTAGTTCAGGGCCGAGAGGCCCGCGCCGGTGATGGCGGGGACATGCCAGCGCATGTCGTCCCAGGTGCCGTTGGTGTCGCCGGTCCAGACGACGGCGTTGCGCTGGGTGCCGGCCCAGCCGTCGACGGTCCAGACGTAGCGCCGGGCGTCGGAGTTCTTCTCGATCCCGTCGACGGCCTGCTGAACCCCGTTGAAGGCGTACTTGTAGCCGCTGCCGATCCAGGCAACGTCGGTCTTCACGCCGCGGCTGCCGGCCGTTCCCACCTCGTCGCCGATGGAGCCGAGTCCGGTGGAGGTCCACAGGCCGGTCTGGAAGCCCTTGGCCTTCAGCGCGTCCACCGTCGACTTGAGGGGCGCGGTGTAGCCGCAGCCGTAGCCGTCGTTGGGCAGGAACCAGCCCGAGGGCATGTCGGCGGCGCGGGCGTCGGCCGCGTACCCGACGACGTCCGGGGTGGTCTGGTGGCGGAGCCGGTTGTGGTCACCCTGGTAGTCGGGGTTGGAGGCGTTGAAGCAGTCGGCGTTGCCCAGCTCGAAGCCCCACATCGGCGCCATGAACGGCTTGCCGCTGACGTCGGTGTACGCGTCGAGCACGGACTTGAGGGAGTCGCCGGTGAAGTACCAGGCGTCGAACCGGCTCTCGTTGTGGGTGAGGGAGGTGGGCGCGTTGAAGGCGTAGGAGCCCGGGGCCCAGGTGTTGCGCATGACGCCGTAGCCGTTGGTCGACATGTAGAAGGGGGCGGGGCTGGCGTTGTTGTTCTCGCGCCACTTGTTGTCGACCGCGACGGGGACGGTCTTGCCGCGCAGCGCCCATTCGCCCAGGCGCAGGCCGGTGCCGTAGAACTGCTCGTCCGCGCCCCGGGCCAGGTACTGGGTGGTCTGGCTGCCGGTCCAGCTGGTGGGCTGTGTCTCCTGCCAGACGAGGGTGGTGTTGTCGGCCCGGTAGACGGAGAACCGGAGGGGGACTTGTTGACCCGGATGGACAGGGCTCCGGTGCTGATCCGGTAGTACGCGCCCGCGTCGGTCGAGCTCGTCGTGACGGGACCGAAGTCGGTGGTGGGCGCGAGGTCGGTGCCGGCCGGGTCGTTGGTGAAGGCCCCGTCGGGCGAGAGCCAGAGCCGGAAGATGTCGGCCCGGGCGACGACCACACGGGCCTTGGCGCCGCTGGAGGCCGTGACGGTGAAGGTGTTCCCGGCCTGGCTGAAGCCGGTGACGTTGCCGGCCGTGGCCGTGGCTCCGGCGGGGGCAGCGGCGGCGGGCGAGGCGACCGGTCCGGCGGCGGCCAGGCCCGCGACGGCGAGAGCGGCGGCGAGCAGGGCGGCCCGGGTGCGCCGCAGCCGGGGTGGGGTGGCGGTCCTGCTCATCGCCCTGGCCTTGCTCATCACCCTGGCCCGGGCCCTGGTCCTGGTCCTGGTCCTGCGGATGCCTGGCAGTCTCATGGGGCAGCTCCTCGTGCGGTCCGGATCACGGACACACCGACTTGGCATGCACCTGGCAAGATAGCGCCCGAGCGGGCCCCACTGAAGGATGATGCTCGAAATCTCTCTCTATCACGCAACTTTGAGCATGGAGGTGGCTCTCAGAGGGTGACCGCCAGCACCGGCGGGGCCGGGGAGGACCACCGGTGGCCGCAGGGCTCGAAGACCAGCACCACCGGCTGTCCCGGCCGTTGGCGCCAGGAGATGCGTTCCGCCGCGCCGTCGCATACCGGACAGCAGGGCAGCGGGCCGGGCTCCGGAGGGCACTCGGGCGCGGCCGCGAGCGGGGTGGAGTGCGGATCGCGCATGGAGGCTCCCTGGTCGTGCGGTTGGGCTGATCGCACTGTGCCATGGCGGAGCCCTGGTCCGCACGGGCGAATCGTCCAGGGTTTTGGCTGGTCAGAGGTGTGGTCCGGGGGAGGATTCCGGTCCTCTTGGGGGCACTTGGTGATCAACCGCACGCACCACCGGCCGCCACCAGGCCCGATGCCGCTCCGGTGCTCCGGGGTCCACGCCGCGTGGACCCCGGAGCGCGCACGGTCAGGCCAGCTTGTCGACCTCGGGGTGCTCGGCGAGCCAGGCGCGGACCGCCTGCTGCTCCTTGCCCTTGCCGGTCTCCTGGATCTTCGCCTCCAGGCCGGTCAGCTGCTGCTCGGTGAGCTTGAAGGAGCTCAGCCACCGCGCCACGTCGGGCTCGTCGGCGGCGAAGCCCTTGCGGGCCAGGGTGTGGATGCCGTCGCCCTTGCCCCAGACCCCCTTCGGGTCCTCGAGCTTGGTCAGCTCGTACGAGGAGTACGCCCAGTGCGGGGACCACAGCACGGCCACGACGGGCTCCTTCTTGTCGTAGGCGCGCTTGAGCTCGGCGAGCATGCCAGGGGTGGAGCCGTCGACGACCTCGTACTCGCCCTCCAGGCCGTACTCCTTGAGGACCTTGTCCTTCAGGATCGACATGACGCCCGCACTCGGCTCGATGCCGATGATGCGGCCCTTGAACTGCGCGGACTTGCCCTTGAGGTCGGCGAGCGAGCGCACGTCCTTCACGTACGAGGGCACGGACAGCTCCAGCGAGGTGGGGCCGTACCAGGAGCCGAGGTCCTCCAGCTTGTTGCCGTACTTCTCCATGTACTGGGCGTGGGTGACGGGCAGCCAGGCGTCGGTCTGGAAGTCCAGCTGGCCGCCGGCCAGGCCGGTGTAGAGCGCGCCGGCCTCCAGCTGGCGGGCCTCGACCTTGAAGCCGCGCCGCTCCAGGAGCTCCTTCCACAGGAAGGTGGAGGCGATGCCCTCGTCCCAGGGGATGTAGCCGACGGAGACCGTGCGGCCCTTGCCTGTGTTCGCGGCGCCGGCCGGTCCTTCCTCGGCGGCCGAGCCGCCGAAGGTGCTGAGGCCCCCGGCGACCAGGGCCAGGACGACGGCCCCGGCGATGGCGTAGGCGGGCTGGGGGCGGTGGTTCCACACCTTGGCGGCGCCGGTGGCGGCGGACCTCGCCTTGGCGAGGGCGCGCCGGCCGAGCGGGGAGACCTGGCGGCCGAGCGCCCCAGTCATCCGGTCGAGGTACATGGCCAGGATGACGATCGAGATGCCCGCCTCGAACCCGAGGCCGATGTCGACGTTACCGATGGCCCGGTAGACAGCGCCGCCGAGGCCTCCGCCGCCCACCATGCCCGCGATGACGACCATGGACAGGCCGAGCATGATGACCTGGTTGACCCCGGCCATGATGGTCGGCAGGGCCAGCGGCAGCTGGACGCGGACGAGGGTGTCGCGCGGCGTGGTGCCGAAGGCGTCGGCGGCCTCTACCAGTTCCGGGTCGACCTGGCGGATGCCGAGCTCGGTCATCCGTACGCCCGGCGGCAGCGAGAAGATGATGGTCGCGATGATGCCGGGCACCACGCCCACGCCGAAGAAGATGATGCCGGGGATCAGGTAGACCATGGCCGGCATGGTCTGCATGAAGTCCAGGACGGGCCGCAGGACGGCGCTGACCCGATCCGAGCGCGACGCCCAGATGCCGAGGGGGACGGCGAAGACCAGCGTGACGAGGGTGGCCACCAGGACCAGGGACAGCGTGGACATGGCCTCGGACCACAGGCCGACGGAGTCGACGAGTGCGAAGCCCGCGAAGGCCAGCAGGCCCGCGAGGAGCCCGCGCAGCCACCAGGCGCCGACGGCCAGGATGCCCGCGAACAGCAGCGGTGCGGGGGCGGACAGGACGGCGTCGATGCCGTCGTAGAGGCCGGTGACGAGCGCGCTGATGGCGTCGAACAGCCAGGACAGATGGCGCTGGAGGAAGTCGACACCGCTGTCGACCCAGGCGCCGAGGTGCAGGCGGGGCATCAGGCTGCCACCTCCACGCAGGCCATCGGGGGCCGCGGTTCGTCGCCGATGAAGGCGACGAGGCGGTCCCGCGCGACGGAGCCGATGACCGCGCCGTCCGCGTCGGTCACGGCGACCGGGTGCGGGACCCGGGCGCTGACGGCGCACAGGTCGGCGAGCGGGGTGTCGGCGTGGACGGTGGGGCAGGCGCAGGCGTTCGCGTCGGAGAGGGCCTCGTCCATGACGGCGTCGGCCGTGAGCACGCGCGACCGGTCGACGTCCTGGATGAAGGAGGCCACGTAGTCGTCGGCGGGCCGGATGAGGATGTCCTCGGCGGTGCCCTGCTGGACGATGCGTCCGTCGCGCATGACCGCGATGGCGTCGCCCAGGCGCATGGCCTCGTTGAGGTCGTGGGTGATGAAGACGATGGTCTTCTTCAGCCGCTGCTGCAGTTCGAGGAGCTGGTCCTGCATGTCACGCCGGATCAGCGGGTCGAGGGCGCTGAAGGACTCGTCCATCAGCAACAGGTCGGCGTCGGTGGCCAGGGCGCGGGCCAGGCCCACGCGCTGCTGCATGCCGCCGGAGAGTTCGTCGGGCCAGGACTTCTCCCAGCCGCCGAGCCCGCACAGCGCCAGGGCCTCGGTGGCCCGGCGTTCGCGCTCGGCCCGGGGGACGCCCTGGACCTCCAGTCCGTATGCGGCGTTCTCCAGGACATCGCGGTGCGGGAACAGCGCGAAGTGCTGGAAGACCATGCTGATCTTGGTGGAGCGGACCCGGCGCAGGTCGCGCGCGCCGAGCGCGGTGAGGTCCTCACCGTCGAAGAGGATGCGTCCCGCGGTGGGCTCCAGCAGTCCGTTGAGCATGCGCAGCAGCGTGGACTTGCCGGATCCCGACAGACCCATGACGACGAAGATCTGGCCGGGCTCGACGCGGAAGGAGGCGTCGATGACCGCGGCCGTCGTTCCGTCGGCGCGCAGCTCGTCGCGGCCGGCGCCGTCCCGGAGCGCGCGGACGGCGTGGTCGGGTCGTCTTCCGAACACCTTGTAGACGTGTTCGGCCTGGAGTGTGGACACATACACCTCGCGGGTCGTACCGGGTACGGCGCGCGCCGGTCCGGCCGGCGGGCCGTGGAGCGGGACGGGATCTGCCCGCGTGCGCCACGGCTCCGGCGGCCTGCGCCGGAGTGCGTGGTTCCACTCCAGCCCCGCTGCTTCCCGGAATTCACCTGAGCAAACGCAAAGGTGATCTACCTCACGACGGCGGCCCGGTGCGGGGCCTCCGGTTGGTCCTCGAGCATGGAGTCGCGCAGGTGTCCGAGGATCCGGTTCAGCAGCCGCGAGACCTGCATCTGCGAGATGCCGAGCGCGGCACCGATCTGGGCCTGCGTCAGCTCCTGGCCGAAGCGCATGCGCAGCATCCGGCGCTCGCGCTCGCTGAGCCGTTCCAGCAGCGGCGCCAGGGTCTGGATGTCCTCGACCAGTTCCATGGCCGGCTCGTCCTCGCCGATGACCTCGGCGAGCGTGTGACCCTCGGCCTGACCGCCGCCGTACTCGGACGGGGCCATCTGCGGGGCGTCCAGGGAACCGCTGGTGTGGCCGTTGGCGGCGAAGAGCCCCTCGATGACCTCCTCCTCCGAGAGGCAGAGGCGGTCGGCGAGATCCGCGACGGTGGGCGAGCGGTCGAGCTCGCTCGTGAGCGACTCCTTCGCCTTCGCGATGTCGATGCGCAGCTCCTGGAGCCGGCGCGGGACGCGGACGGCCCAGGAGGTGTCGCGGAAGTGCCGCTTGATCTCACCTGTGATGTACGGCATGGCGAGCGTGGAGAACTCGTTCTCGCGGGCGGGGTCGAACCGGTCGATGGCCTTGATCAGTCCGATGGTGCCGACCTGGACGATGTCCTCGATGTCACCGCCCTCGCCGCGGCTGCGGAAACGGCGCACGGCGTACTGGACGAGTGAGGCGTTCATCTCAATCAGGGTGTTGCGCACGTACTGGTACTCCGGAGTGCCCTCGGACAGCGCGCGCAGTCGCCGGAAGAAGACCTTCGACAGCTCCCTCGCGTCCGCCGGGGCCATCTCCCGGGGCTCGTCGATCCGCGGCACGCCGGCACTGCGAGCAGCAGCGTCGGCGTTCCGGCGCGGGCTCGGGACGGCGGCGGCGCCGTCGCGGACGGCGTCGGTATGGGAGGACAGGGCAGGGACCGGCATGGGGTTCGCTCCTTGGGCTGGTCGGCTTGCGGCGCGGGACCTTGACTGCCGTAGATGGTGGACCTCTTCTCGTCGCCCGTCAAGAATTGCCGGAAATCCATTTCACGTCTTGCGTCACGTGAATCGCGCATCGCATCATGACGTGCATGGGGAGCATGTCTCAGCGACAAAACTGGACATTTCTGACTAATCACGCCCGAGTTCTGGTGACCATCGCCCGGGACCCGGCCGTGCGGCTCAGGGATGTCGCCGCCGTGTGCGGACTGACCGAACGCACCGTGCAGACGATCGTCACCGACCTGGAGACGGACGGCTATCTGCGGCGCGCCCGCGACGGGCGGCGCAACCGGTACGAGATCTCCCCCGGCGCGGTCTTCCGCCACCCGGCCGAGGCGGGCGTCCAGGTGGCCGGTCTGCTCGCCCTGCTGACCGGCGCCGCGGCCGACCCGGACGCCCCGCCCCCGACCCCGGACATGACCGGCGCGGAGGCCACCGAACTCCTCGGCATCACCCCGGCCCTCGATCCCTCCACCTGACGCCCCGGCTACGTGACCCGGAAGCCGGTGACCGGGTGGTCACGGCGGTCCGGGCTGTTCGGGCGGTCCCGGTGGAAGGTCAGCCGGTCCCAGGTGGGGAAGGCCAGGTCGGTGACGGCCAGCAGCCGGCCCGAGGTGTCGTGCAGGGTACGGCGCACCGTCAGGCCGCAGGTCTGGACGGCGGCCCTGGGATGAGTGGTACGCGTCATGGTGAGGGTCTCGGCGACCCGGCCGTCCGCCTCGGCCCGGTCGAGCCAGCGGTGCAAGGGGGCCAGGTCCTCGTCGCGGGCCGCCGCCGGCCGGTCGCGGTAGCGGGCCAGCTCGGGGCTCCCCGTGACGGCGTCCCGGCTGAGGTAGGTGACGGCGTGCCGCAGGGCCTCGCCCGCCGGGCCGCGTTCGCGGTGGTGGTGGACCAGGGTGCGCTCGCCGCCGCTCATGCCGAGCAGCGCGGCGAGCGAGGGCGGGACGGTGACCAGCGTGAGCCAGCTCTGCGCACGGACGGGCTCGGGCGCGAGTACGAGTACCGGCGCGGGCACGGGCCCTGGCGCCGGTGCGGCCCCGGCGGCCGCGGCTGCGGCGCGCGTGCCGCGGCGGCCGGTGACCACGAGGCCGTCCTCGCGCAGGTGCTGGAGCGCGGCCCTGATGGTCTGCCGGTTGACCTGGTAGCGGGCGGCCAGGCTGCGCTCCGAGGGCAGTCTGCCGCCGGGGGTGTGCGCGGCGCGGTCGAGTTCGTCCCGCAACGCTGCGGCGATCCGCTGGTACTTGGGCATGACGGCCGGGCCGCCGCCCCGCGAAGGGGAGGGCATGGCTTCTCCTCTGACGGGTGGTCAAGAAGTGCGCGGTCTGCCCGACCAACCTAGCATTGGTCTATACCTCTGGGTGAGAGGGCTTCGCGGAACGCGCACCGCCTTGGCCGATTCCCTACCCCCGCAGCGGGTTCGGGAGCGGCAGATAGCGGGCGTCCGCGCCGTCCGCGCGGGTCCAGCGCAGCAGCAGGTTGGTCTTGGCCGGCAGGGCGGGGGCGGTGAGCAGCTCCTCGATCTCGGGGAGCCCGCGCGCGGCGTCGTAGCGCTGGAACTCCTCCCGTACGGCCGGCCACACGAGTGGAGAGATGTCCGGATGCCGCTCGCTCAGCGCCCCGGCGATCTCCGCCAGGTTGTTGACGACCAGGCAGTAGACCAGCCGCTGCCAGGCCGCCCCGCGCTCGAGGTCGGGCAGGAGCTTGACCCCCTCCGCGTCGCGGAACAGCGCCTGGACCGGCATGCCCGCGCCGTCTACGGCGACCAGGGTGTTCTGGAGGTGCGCCTCCAGCACGATGCCGTGGCGGGCGAACAACTCCAGTACCGGGGGCACCACGTGGCGCAGGTACGCCCGCCACCAGGCGGCCGGGTCGGTGGTGAGCGCGAGGGGGCTTCCTGCGTAGCCCTCGGCGAGGGCGGCGGCCAGCAGCGGAGTGGCCCCGGGTGCGGCGTGCGCGTGCCCGTCGTGGGCACCGAAGCCGTCGCGGACCAGGACGGCTAGCTCCTCGAAGGCGAATCCCGCGGTGCGGTAGCCGCGGTCGGCGAGCCAGGCCGCGCCCGAACCGGCCCGGCGCAGCGCGGCGAATCCGGCTTCGACCGCCGCGTCGGTGCGGCGCAGCTTCAGCAGGTCGTGGCGCCACAGCCGGCGCACGTCGTTGGTGATCCGGACGTCGAGGCTGAACTTCACGAAGAGGTCGGCCGCGGGCCCCGGCCCCGGTACGTACAGGGTCCTGATCGAGGCGGTGGGCCAGGCCGGCAGGCGGCTCTCGCCGAGCCGCAGCAGCCGCCCGTCGGCGAAGGCCTCGCGCACCGGCGGCCGGGAGCCGACCAGGTCCAGCTGCCAGGGGTGCGCGGGCAACAGCCGGTATCCGGCGGGCGGTCGCGGCCCGCCGAGGGCCTCGGCGAGGGAGTCGATCGCCGCAGCGGCGGCCGGCCCGCCCTCCTCGACGGCCTGGTCCTCGCGCAGCCCCAGGAAGGCCAGCGGGAAGCGGGCGTGGGCCTCCGGCGCGTACGGCAGCCAGCTCCCGGCCGGGGCCCCGCCCCGGGCCTTGGGTGCGGGGTGGTGCGGGTGGCCCATGACCAGGGACTGTTCGGAGAGGAGGTACGGGTCGGCCGGGGGCTCGGCTGTGGAGCGGGCGGCCAGCAGCGCGGCGATGGCGTCCCGGCTGTCGTTGATCTCGACCGGGAGTTCGTCGTTCGGGACGCCGGTGTAGCGGCCCAGTTCGTCGGAGGTGAGCTTGACCAGCTCGGTGTGGCTGAGCGGATGCCAGCCGTCCGCCGTGCGCAGCTCGGCGTGCTCGGGCCTGCGGACGCCCCGCACCCGCAGCAGCCGGCCGCTGCCGAGGAGCCGGTGCTCCCCCACGGGCCCGGCCGCCTCGGTGGCTTCCCTGAGCAGGCAGTTCAGGAGCGGGGTCGCGGCGTACACGTCGGCGGCGGCGTTGAAGTCCACTGGTTCCATTCGGTCCATCCGGTGCGCCGGAGGTTCGCGGGACGCGCCCACCGGCCGTGATCATCAGTATCCGCGATGATGACGCGATCATCCTGAAAAGCGATATCCCGATGTGCGGAGCGCCCAGCATGTACTTTCCCCCTTCACCCGCCGAAGAGGCCGTCGCCGCAGAGCTGGCCTCGGTGCGCCCCGCGCTGGAGACGGCGTACGCCGGCGTGCTCGACGGGGCACGGGCGGCCGTTCTGACCCGGCTGTGGCGGGCCCTGGCCTTCGAACCGCTGCCGTGGGTGGTGGGCCGGGAGCGGGGTTCCGACGGGCTGACGCTGCGGCTGGCAGGGGGCGGCCGCCTTGAGGGCCCGCCGCCGGACGCCTACGCCACCGGTGCGTACGTGGAGGAGCTGCTGCTCGACGGCAAGCCCCACCGGCAGGCCGCGCGGCTGATGGCGGCCCTGGGCGTGCCGCACGGGGAGGAGTTCGCCGCCGAGCTGGACGGCAGCACCGCCTCCCTCGCGCTCTCCCGGGCCGGACAGCCGGCCGCGGGCACGGACCTCGCCCCACGGACCACCCGGGAATGGGAGCAGCGGGTGGTCGACGGGCATCCGTACCACCCGAACTGCCGCTCCCGGCCCGGTTTCTCGGTGGCCGAGCAGCTGGCGTACGCGCCCGAACACCGGCCGGTGGTGGAGGTCGGGCTGGTCGCCGTACGAGCGCAGGAATGCCTGGTCACGGGCGGCTGGCCGGCGGAGCTGCGGGACGGGCGGCGGATCCTGGTCCCCGTGCACCCGTGGCAGGCGGAGCACGTACTGGCGCACGAGCGCCCGCGGTCCGGATTCGCGGCGCATCCGCTGATGGCGCTGCGCACGCTGGCCCCGGTGGCGGGCGGGGCCCACGTCAAGACGGCGCTCAGCACCCGGCTGACCTCCTCCGTACGGGACATCTCCGGCTACTCGATCGAGACGGCGGCGGCCGTGTCCGCCTTCGCGCAGGCGCTGTCGGAGCGGCTCGACGGCCGGCTGCACGTCACCCGCACCCTGGGCGCGGCCACCGCGCACAGCCCGGACCTGGCGGCCGTGCTGCGCGAGCCGCCGGAGGTGTACGCGGACGCCGCCGCCGGTGAGCGGGTGCTCCCGGTGGCCGCGCTGGCCCGGTTCCCGCCCGCGCGCTCGGCGGCCTGGCGGGCCCGGTTCGCCCGTCTCGCGCTCTCGGTGTGCCTGCGCGCGCTGGAACTCGGCGTGGCCCTGGAGGCCCACGGTCAGAACCTGCTGGTCGTCCTGTCCGCCGCCGGCGCCCCGCTGCGGCTGGTCTACCGCGATCTCGCCGACATCCGGATCAGCCCGGCCCGGCTGGTGCGGCACGGGCTGCCGGTACCGCCCCTGTCCGGGCGGCTGATCACCGACGACGAGACCGTGCTGCGGCGGAAGCTGTTCGGATCCCTGCTGACGGGGGCGCTGGGCGCCACGGCGGGCTCGGCCGGGGCCTTCGCCGAGGCCCTCGCTTCGGCGAAGGCGGCCGGACTGCCGGCCACCGCCGACACCGAGGCGCTGCTGACCCGTGGGCTGCCCACCAAGGCGCTCACCCTGATGCGGCTGAGCCCCGGCGTTCCGGGCGACCAGTGGGCGGAGCTGCCCAATCCGCTGACCGGAGGGTGAGTCGCGGCGCGCGCGTTGCATGATCATGCATGATGACGCATACTCTTCCTATGTCTAAGGTTCTCACCTCCCTGCCCACCGGCGAGCGCGTCGGCATCGCCTTCTCCGGCGGCCTCGACACCTCCGTCGCGGTCGCGTGGATGCGCGACAAGGGTGCCGTCCCCTGCACCTACACCGCCGACATCGGCCAGTACGACGAGCCCGACATCGCGTCGGTGCCCAGCCGTGCGACGGCGTACGGCGCCGAGATCGCGCGCCTGGTCGACTGCCGCGCGGCGCTGGTCGAGGAGGGCCTGGCCGCGCTCACCTGCGGCGCGTTCCACATCCGCTCCGGCGGACGCTCCTACTTCAACACGACGCCGCTCGGCCGCGCCGTCACCGGCACCCTGCTGGTCCGGGCGATGCTCGAGGACGACGTGCAGATCTGGGGCGACGGCTCGACGTTCAAGGGCAACGACATCGAGCGGTTCTACCGCTACGGCCTGCTCGCCAACCCGCACCTGCGCATCTACAAGCCGTGGCTCGACGCGGACTTCGTGACCGAGCTCGGCGGCCGCAAGGAGATGTCGGAGTGGCTGCTCGCCCACGACCTCCCCTACCGCGACAGCACCGAGAAGGCGTACTCCACGGACGCCAACATCTGGGGCGCCACCCACGAGGCCAAGACCCTGGAGCACCTCGACACCGGCGTCGAGACCGTCGACCCGATCATGGGCGTGCGGTTCTGGGACCCCTCGGTCGAGATCGCCGCCGAGGACGTGACCGTCGGCTTCGACCAGGGCCGCCCGGTGACGATCAACGGCAAGGAGTTCGCCTCCCCGGTCGAGCTGGTCATGGAGGCCAACGCCATCGGCGGCCGCCACGGCCTGGGCATGTCGGACCAGATCGAGAACCGGATCATCGAGGCCAAGAGCCGCGGCATCTACGAGGCCCCGGGCATGGCGCTGCTGCACGCCGCGTACGAGCGCCTCGTCAACGCGATCCACAACGAGGACACCCTCGCGCAGTACCACAACGAGGGCCGGCGCCTCGGCCGCCTCATGTACGAGGGCCGCTGGCTCGACCCGCAGGCGCTGATGATCCGCGAGTCTCTGCAGCGCTGGGTCGGCGCGGCCGTCACCGGCGAGGTGACCCTGCGGCTGCGCCGCGGTGAGGACTACTCGATCCTCGACACCACCGGCCCGGCGTTCAGCTACCACCCGGACAAGCTGTCCATGGAGCGCACCGAGGACTCGGCGTTCGGCCCGGTGGACCGGATCGGCCAGCTCACCATGCGCAACCTCGACATCGCCGACTCCCGCGCCAAGCTGGAGCAGTACGCCGCTCTCGGCATCGTCGGCAACACGCACGAGACGCTCATCGGCGCCGCCCAGGCCGCGTCGACGGGGCTGATCGGCGCGATGCCGGAAGGCGGCGCCGAGGTCATCGCCTCCCGCGGCCAGGCCGAGGGCGACGACGAGCAGATGCTCGACCGCGCCGCGATGGAGTTCGGCACCGACTGACCGTGGGCCGTTCGGGGGGCCGCCCGGTGTGTGAGGGCCCGCCTTCGCGCCGATCGGCGCGGGCGGTGGCAGGAAGGGGCATGAGCCTCCGTCGGCGCCAGGTCCTGGGCAGTGCGGCCGCGGCCGTCCTGGCTTCCGTTGGGGCGGCCGGCCGGGGCCCTGACTACGGCGCGCTCGCACGCGGGATCGACGGGCGGGTGGTGCTCCCGGGCGACCGGGAGTACCCCGAGGCCCGGCAGTTGTTCCAGCCCCGGTACGACTCGGTGGCCCCGGGCGCGGTCGCCTATCCCGCGCACGCCGATGATGTGGCCCTCTGCCTGGACTTCGCCCGCCGCGCGGCCGTGCCGCTGGTCGCCCGGGGCGGCGGGCACGGCTACGCCGGGTGGTCGACCCGCACCGACGGGCTGGTCGTCGATGTCGGCGCCATGGCCGAGGTGGCGGTCGAGGGGGACGGCGTACGGATCGGCGCGGGGGCCAGGCTCGGGGACGTGAACGCGGCCCTCGCCGGGCGGGGGCTCGCCGTCCCGACCGGGCTGTGCCCCTCCGTCGGCATCGCCGGACTCACCCTCGGCGGCGGCCTGGGACTGGCCTCGCGGGCGTACGGCACCACCTCCGACCGGCTCACCGGCGCCCGGGTGGTCACCCCCGACGGGGCCGTCCGCGAGGTCTCCGCCGACCGGGACACGGAACTGTTCTGGGCCCTGCGGGGCGGCGGGGGCGGCAACTTCGGGGTGGTCACCGAGTTCCGGTTCCGCACCCACCCGGCGGGCGACTGCGCCTTCGCCGAACTCCACTGGCCCGACGGCGACTCGGAGGCGGTCCTGCGCGGCTGGCAGCGCTGGCTGGCCACGCTGCCCGACCCGTTTATCCCCGCATAGGTCGTGTCCCCCGCAGGTCATGTCCCAAAGCGTCCCCGCCGTCGGCCGTGACTACGTCCCGTATCGCCTGGGCCCCGGTGTCGCATTCGGGGCGGCGGAGACCACAGTCGGCCGTGAGGACCTTCGGACAGCAGTTAACTGTAGCCATGATTCCGCTTGTTGGCCGAGTGGATGGCGACGCGAGACGCCTTCAAATTAAGGCAGGACCCGGGGACGCATGCGTCGAGAGCCCGGAAAGATGCCGTCCAGCCGCATCCCCACGCCACTCCAGGAAGTGCCTGGTCTGGGGGGTAGTCCAAGGGCGGCGGCACCATTCCCCACCCCGAACTGGCGGTCCCTGCCCGTCCTGCTGACCGCGCTGCCACCACGCAGGCCCCGCCCGTCCATGTGACGTGCGGGGCCTGCTTGTTACAGGCATTCAGGCCCTACCAGGGGTGATGCGAGAAATCGCCGGGTGCGAGGAATCCCGAGATGCGAGACTGTTTGACATGCGAGAAATCTCTACGGTTGACTGTCCGTCAATCGACACCCGATGAAGGGAGTTCTCACTGTGGTGACGAAGACCGCCCCGGCGAAGAAGGCCGTGGGCAAGCAGCGCGGCAAGGACGAGCCGCAGTACGAACCGGTGCCGGTGGACCCCCGGTCCGTCTTCCACCAGAAGATCCCGGTGGGTCTACTGGAGGTCGACCCCAGCCTGGACGCGCAGCGCATGTTCCAGCGCTCTTGGGCCAACAAGCTGGGGAAGAAGTGGAACCCCCGCCTGCTACTCCCCGCGATCGTCTCGAAGCGGGCGGACGGCCGGTATTACCTGCTGGACGGCCAGCACTCCACCCAGGTGGCCCTGGAGAAGCACGGCCCCGAATTCGAGCGGCACTGTCTGGTCTACGAGGAGCTGGCCGACGCCGAGGAAGCCGCACTGTTCCTCGCTGCCAACCGCGACCGCAAGGCCGTCAAGCCCGTGGACAACTACCGCGTGGCGCTGACCGCCGGGGAGCCGCTGGTGACCCGGGTTGACGCCGAGGTGGTGTCCTGCGGCCTGACCGTCACCGGCAGCTCCTCCCCCAACCAGGTGGGCGCCGTCCAGGCCGTCCTGCTCATCGGCGAGAAGCGCGTGGGGCTGCTCCCCAAGGTGCTGACTACCCTGGCCGAGGCGTGGGGACGGGACGCGACGTCCTGGGACAACATGATGATCCGCGCGGTGGGGATGGTCATCCACACCAACTGGAAGAAGGAGGACGACGCGCCGAGGATCGACCTGGACCGCTTGGCCCTCGTGCTCCGCAAGCGCACCGTGCGCCAGTGGAAGACCGACGCCATCCGTTCCACGCAGTCCGGCGGTGGCTCCCAGTCCCGTTCCCAGCCCCTGGCCGAGAACGTCGTGACCGCCTACAACATCGGCATCACGGAGCCCACCGAGCTGGTGATCGCTCCCGGCCGCGGCGCTGGCGCGTAGCCACCCCGTAAGGCCGGCAGGCCCCCACCCCGATGAAGGCGGGGTGGGGGCCTGCCACATGCTGGACCATACCGGCCGCCCCGCACCGAGGCACCCGCCACAGTGCGGGTCGCCTGCATACAGAGGTGTAGACCAGCCCGCCGTCTTCATGCCGGGCTTCCAGCCCGGCCGCGTCGGTTCGTATTTACTCCGTGCTCATCGCTCCATCATGCCGCGGAAGGGAAGAATGCCCCGGGCTCACGCCTCGCCCAGCAGGCCGGCGGCCCGGCCGTCCAGCTCGGCGACACCGGGCGCCTTGCCGTACCGGGACAGGCGGACGCGAATGTCCGTCAGGGAGTCGGTGATCTTGACGGACTGGACGCCTTCGGCGCACTCGATGAACTCGGACCAGGCGGCCAGGGCGCCGTCCAGGTCGCCCTGGCGAAGGTCGACGTCCCCAAGGTCGCCGAGGACGATCGCGCGGGACCGGCGGCGGTCCAGGCCGTGGACGTCGAGTGCGTGCTGGAGATGCTCGCGGGCGCCGTCCAGGTCGCCGAGGCGGGCGAGGATCATCCCGGCGTGGTGGGCCCACCGGCCGGTGGAGAAGTGGGAGGCCCAGGACTCCCCGGGGGCGGCGGTGGCCTTCTCGATGGCGTGCTGGGACCGGGCGAGGGCGGTCCGGGCCAGGCGCTGGTCGCCGTCCAGGGCGGCGGCGTCGGCGAGGGTGGTTTGGTAGTAGGCGACGGCCTTCGGTTCGTCCAGGTGGTCGACGTAATCCACGCACCGCTCGGACAGCCGCAGTGCGACGGCCCGGCCGCGCGGGCCGAGGTCAATCGCCTGGGTGGCCATCCCGCGGAGGGCAGTGGCGGCCAGCTCGGCGGCGCCGGCTTCCTCGGCGAGGGCGAAGGCGTGGGCGTAGTAGCGCTGTGCGAGTCCCTGGTGGTGGTCGTCACCGCCTTCGTCCTGGGCCATCCATCCGCACAAGTGGACCAGCTCGGACGTGGCGGCGTACAGGTCCCGGCCGGTGGCTTCGGCGTAACGCCCCTCCAGCCACGGTCCGACGCTGGTGGTCAGGTACTGGACGGCCAGCTGGCGAACGTGGGCGCCACCGTACTCGGCGGCGGCGTCGCCAAAGGTGCGGGTCATGGTCCGGATCGCGGCGACTTCGCCAGCCCCGACCCGCACGGACCCGGCCGGCGCGGTGGACACGCGGCGGGTGACGGCCTCGGCGTCTGGGAGCCCCAGCGCCGACAAGCCGAACGCGGCCGTGGCCGCCAGCACCGTTCGACGTTCCACGTCACTCCTCCCGAGGGCCAGGACTCCCGCCACCGTATCCGCCGATCCTGGTCGGGGATCACCCAAATTGACAACCGCAGGACCGTTCAGGTCCAGCTGTAAGACCCGGACGACGAAGGGAAGCCAGACGTCCGGCGACGGCTTCCGCTCGCCCGTCATCCACCGGCGTGCGTACTGCCGTTCCAGGCCGTCGGGGCCCCGACCTGCGGCCAGGGAGACCTCGCGAGCCAGCTTCGTGGGACCCCACCCGCGTTCTTCGCACGCTGCCCGGATTCGGTCCGTGATCGTCGCCGCCTGCACCGCGTCCCCCTGACCTACACGGGCCTACAGAGACCTACAGGATGGCCCCTCTTCCCGGGCGGCTACAGCCCGTTGACTGAACATCACCCCCACCAAGGGCTTGCCTGGTCCGCGTCCGTGGACTCGAGCGAGGGCCAGCCGAGAACACCCAGGGAGGACGACATGAGCCCCGACCCCCACCAGTTGCCCGCCGAGGAAAGCACCGGCGACAGCCCCGAGCCCAGCCCTGAACTACAGGCCCGCGCTGAGCGCGGCATGGACCGCTTCCTGACGTCCTGGGAGGCGGACGCCGAGGAACCCCGGTGACCGTGGCCCCTCATCGGTCGGCCACTGACGAACGCAACCGTGAGACAACCCCCGACGAACTGGAGACAGCCTGATGGATCTCGTCGTGTCCTCCCCGAACAGCGTTCTGGCGAACGCCCTGGGCCAGGTCGAAGACGTACTGACCCCACACCTGCGGGCCGCGCACCCGAAGCGTGTGGAACTGTGCGTGGGGACGCAGATCAACGGCGTCCCCCACATCGGGACGTCCATGGTCCAGGCTCTGACGTTCGCCCTGGCGGCCCGATTGCGGGACCGGCACCAGATCCGCGTCCAGGTCGCCTTCACGGCCCTGGACAACGCGCCCCACGAAACCGTCCAGGACCCGGCCTCGGGGCACGTCTACCAGCGGGCCTTGGCGCACGCCTTCGACCCGGCCACCGTCGGCCAGCAGATCGATTCCCTGTACCGGCCGCTGTTCGATGCCTTGTCGTCCCGGGCCGCGGTCTCGTACCGGCTGGAGACCTACACCCAGCAGCAGGCCGGCCCTGGGTTTCGGATGACGTGGTTGCGGCTGCTGCCGCGGCTGGAGGCGGCCCGTTGGTGGCTGGCGCCCCCGAGCGGGAACCCGCACCTGCGGGTGCCATGCCCGACTGCCGGGTGCGGGTGGGCAGAGAAGCGCGCGGAGCGGACGACCGCCCGGCCTGGCCCGGACCAGACGGCGGCCGTCGCGGCGGTCTGCCTCCAGCACGGCCCGTACGAAGTGGTCGTCAGCCCGGACGGTGGCGGCTACCTGGACCTGTCCACCCTGTACCGCAACGTCGTCAAGGAGCTGGCCGTTCAGCTCACCCCGGACACCCTCACCGTCATGGTCAAGGGCGCCGACTGGATGCCCGGAACGCTGCTGGTCAATGGGGCCTTGACCGCCGCCGGCCTGACCCCGGGGCAGATCCCGGCCCGCATCTTCTGCCCGCAGATCGTCACCGCCACCGGCGCGAAGCTGTCCAAGTCGCTCATCCGGGAGGGCCGGGCGGAGCCGATGGACCTCGGGGACGAATGGATGCTCGATACGCGGAAGTGGCCCGGTAGTCCCGACTCCTACGCCGCCCGGCTGCTGGAAACCGCTACGGTTCTTCTCTCGCATCCCCGCCATTTCTTCCGGGACTACTCCGCTCAGGAGATCGCCCGGCTCATGGAGACCAGGAGCGTCCACGTCTGATGAGCGACACCCCCGCCACCACCCTGTACGAACTGAACCTGTTCCAGCGCTATTTCGACCTTGTGGCCAGCGGCCGCAAGACGATCGAAGTCCGGGTGAAGTACCCGAAGCTGGAGGGGCTGGAGGCGGGGGACCTCATCCGGTTCCGGGTCAAGGACACCGACCAGGCGTGTCTGGTCCGCGTGCTCCGGGTCGCGGAATATGCCTCCTTCGCGGACCTCCTGGACGGTGAGGGACCGGCACGAGTCAACCCGGCCAGTACCAGGGAGGAACAGCTGACGAACATCCGGGCCATCTACGGGCTCGAGAAGGAGTCCCTGGGCGCCCTGGCCATCGAGATTCAGCTGACGGCCCCGGACGCCTGACCCTTCCCACTAACCCCCGCATCCCACGTACGAAGGCCCCCATGGCGTTGGGGGCCTTTCCGTATGCCTGGGAAAGCCCTTCCGGCGTATGACTACCCGGGTCCAGATCGGCCTCCCAGCGGCAGCGTGCGGACGTTCCCGGCGCCGTCCAGGGCCTTCCGTAGCCGCTGGATCTCGGCGTGCTGGGCGGCCAGCTGCGACACGGCGCGCGTCCGGAACTCGGTCAGCTCGGCGATGGTGTCGTTCCGCTGGGCGACCCGCGTACGCAAGTCGGACACCTCCCCCTTCAACCGGCTGATCTGGGCGTCCCGGGGGTCGGTGATCTCCCCGGCCTCTTGCTTGGCCCTCACACGCCGCTCGAACTCCTCGGCGAGGTGCTGGTAGGGGCCGGGCCGCTCCTTCCCGGCCCGGTCCTTCTTCGGGTAGAACCCGGTCCGGGACACGCCGGCCTCGGCGGCCAGGGTCTTCAGGTCGCACCGGCCGCCGGGCCGGAGTTCACCGCGCAGCAGGCGATCCATGGCGGCCCGGATCGCCTGTTCGTTGTGCTGCTTCATCTCTTCGCTGATCCGTGCCATCACTGCCCCTTCGCCGTGCCGGTGCCGGCAGCGGCATCGATCTCTTCCAGGACCCGGACGGTGCGGTCCAGGTCGGCGCGTACGCGGTCCCGCGCGTCCTTGTGGGCGCGCGGGATGCTGCCCAGGAAGACCTTCGTCTTCTGGGCGTTGTCCGCCCACACCGGCCTGTGACAGGGGTGGTAGGTGGCCTGCGGGCATCGGGAGGAGTCGCACAGCCCCGCCATGGGCTTGGAGTCGGCGGTGATCTCGGTGCCTGCGATCTTCAGGCAGAGCGCTTTGTGGGGATCCTTGAACCAGCAGTAGTTTGCCGTGCCGACGTGGAGGTACTGGGCTTGGTGCCGCAGCAGGTTGACCAGCTGGCGGTCCGAGTCCATCGTCTTCGGCTCCCCCGCCGAATGGTCCTTCAGTGCGGCGTCCACGTGCGTGAACGTGGCGATGACGTCGCGGGCGCCGGGGCCGGACGGCATGATCCCGGCCTGGAAGTCCCGGAACGCGGCCGCGGTCAGCTCCATGTGGTGCTCGGTCTCTTGCTCCCCGACCTCGGCGAGGAAGATCCCCTGGGCGCCGCCGGGCCGGTGGGCGTAGCCCTCGGTCGTGGCTACCTGCACGTGTTTGAGATGGATCTTCGCGGCGATCATCCCACCGGGCCGGTAGGCCAGGGCCATGGACAGGGTTCGGCGGAGCATCCGCGCGTTGACCGGTCCGTCCGGAATTGGGGTAAGGCCGAGGCGGGCGCCTTCGGGACCGTTCACCCAGTCCCGAAAGTTCCGGTAGGCCAGCGACGTGTTGAGGGTCTTCATACCGAACACGGCGCCGTGCAGTGCACCGCTTCGGCGGGCGATTTGGGCCCCGAGCGCTACGGCCTTCCAGGCTTCTTCGATCACCACCCATTCTTCTGGTAGGCCGCCGAACTCCTGCCCCTTGATCACCCGGGATGCGAGCCGGTAACGCATGGCCCCGCTACATGCAGGGGTGGGCGGAAGGCAGGAGTCTTCGGTGAGTTCGGCCAGTTCACTGGCCTTCATCCCGCTCACGGTGGACGTGATCAACATGCAGGCGTGCTGCACGACGCGGCCGAGGTGCCGCAGCTGGTCATGGTCAAGGGGAAGCATGCACGGCACCGTGCCGGCCTTGTCGGCGCGCTGAACCATGGCCGCCTGGCGGCCGATGATGTCCTGTACGCCGACCTTGGCCACGGCGTCTTCAAGGAGTGGGCGGAAGAAGGCCCGCTGCTCCTCATTCATCACCCGCTGGTTGGCGCCCTCGCGGATCAGATGGTCCAGGTGCACTTCCAACAAAGGGTCTGACGGCGACCAGCCGTTCGCCGACACACGGCGTGCGGAGTCCTTACGGGCCATGCGAGGGAGCGGAACGTCATCGCGTACGTAGTTCCCGATGTGGGCGGAGAACCGGTACTTCTCCTGGTCAGTCAGGTTATGACCTTGGATCATGGTGGGCTTGGCCGCCATGCGGGCGTCGTTCCGTTCGATCTCTTCGGCCACGTGCGGGCCGATCGTCTCGACTATCCAGAGCGCGGCGGACAACAGCGGCTGGAGCACATGGTCCGGCACCGGGACGACCTTGTTCCCCTGACTCGGTTTCCAGCCGGTGACGTCAGCCGCCGTGCGGCCGCCCCAGGGCTGGAAAGCTGGAGCGTAGGCATCGTGGGTGAACAGCTCTCGGTACATGGCCAGGTACTGGACGGGGACGATGTGGTTGATGACGGTTGCCGGAGACCGGTTCCCGTCACCTCTCACACGGGGTGTGACCAATGCCAGGTAGCGGTCGCAGTGCTCTTGCCCCACATCGGTGAGGGTGCGGACGCCGTCGGCGGACAGCCAGTTCAACCAGCTGGCCAGGTGCTGGACCGTGTCGTACATGCCGCTTATCGCCTTCGGCGTGCGGAAGGCGTCCGGCAGCACGGCCACCCGTTCATCGGTCGGGGCGAGAAGCGACAGGACCAGCTCTTTCGCCACGACCCGCCACACCGGATCCACGATGATGGAGAAGTCCCAGCGCAGCCGGAACCGGGCCAGGTACTTCGGGGCACCGGCCAGTCCCGACAAGTCCCACAGGTCATCATCGAACCGTGCCCCCGGCGCCTCAGGCTTCAGCTCCAGCCCTGCCACCTGGCAGACTTCCAGGCCCGCGAACAGTGACCGGCTGGCATGCACCATGTGGTTCTTCGGGGCCGTCATACGGTCATCTCCTCGGGGCGCACGGGTACCTCTTCGTCGGTGTCGGTCACGCTGGCCGCCGCCTGTTCCAGGACGGCGGCGGGGAAGGCGGGCAGGATGTCCCGGTCCAGCCGGTCGGCGTACGGACCGAACACGGCCACGAACTGGGCCGTGGTCATCTGCCGGTACTGCCGCGCAAAGTAGGCGCGCAGGCGCAGCAGGTTCGGCGCGTGCCGGGGCATGAACACGGCCAGGGGGCACAGCAAGCACACCCACGGCCGGGCCGGGCAGGGCTTCCCGGCCGGGCCGTGAAGGCCGGCCAGCTGGTCCTTGCACGACGCGGTGAACACGTCGCGCTCCCCGCCCAGAAGCTCGGCCAGGGCGCCGTCGCTGACGCCGAGGTCGGCCGCCACCGCTGGGAGGTCGACCGCCGCGCGGGCCGCCGCGTCCAGGGTGAGCACGACCGGCGGAAGGGCCCGCCGCAGGACGTCGGACTGACTCTCCTCAATGATCGTTTCGACCGCATCCATCTGGGCCGGGGTCTGCGCTGTCAGGTAGCGGTCGCCCTCCACGGCGGTCGTGTGGTTCGGGTCGATGGCCGTATTGCCTGTCCACCCCTTCCGGCTCAGGGTGTTCACGTAGGTCGTCCGGATCCGGGACATGTGGAGGAGCAACGGCTTCCCGGCGTCATCGACCAGCCCCAGCTGCGCGGCGAGCCCGCTCTTTTGAGCCGACTGGTTCACTTTGAATTTGGCCGGGCCGCTGATGGTGTACCCGGATGTTCGGCGCTCACGTCCGCTGGGTTGGCGGAGCCGTAGCCACAGTTCCTCGCGCACGTCCTCGTCGGCGTGCCTGCGAAGGAGGGCCGAGTGTTCCAGCCATCGCTCGATGAGCCGGACCGGGCGGCCGGTGAGGTTGACCGACTCGGGGCCGCGGCGGCCTTTGATGTAGTCCAGGAGTACGGAGGCGTCGCCGGACCACATCACGTCACCGAGGCCGAGTCCGGCGATTCCGTCGGGCACCACACCGGTGTAGACGCCGAGGAGCATCCGATACGCGGCGGCGATCTTGCCCGACGGGTACAGCGCATCTTGGATCTGAGCACGACCCACCAGTTCCACACTGAAGCGCGTACAGCCGACGCTCGCCGTGAGCGCTCGGGTGGACATCGGCCCGTACTCCATGAGTTCGTGGGCCACGTTCGCCGGGGTAACGCCCCCGACGCGGGGGTCTTGGCCCGCTTCTGCGGCCGCCACTGCGCGCTGATGGTCTGCCCAGCTCTGCCGTACAACCGACCGCAGGGCGTCGGTGATGCGCTGCCACTCGGCCTCGGTGTAGGGCTGGAGCGGCGTTGTTTTGGGTCGCACCTTGTTGGGGCGTCCGTTCAGGAAGCGGACTACGTCCGGCGCCAGGGTGCCGCTGGTCTGGTGCGCGGCGCGGAGCAGGGCCCGCGCCATGTCGGCGCGGTAGATGCTTGCGGCCAGCCAGTACCGCAGGAGGAGCGGGCGCGTCAGATCGGACATGCCACCGGTGAATCCTTCGTCGGCCAGCCAGCGGACCATTCTGCGTAGGCCGGTCGCGTACTGGGCGGCCGTGCCCCGGGCCGCGATCGTCCCGTGGGGGTGGACCAGCTCGGGGAACCCGGCGATCAGCTCAGCGACCAACAGCTGGTTCGGCAGGGTGTCGAACGCGGTCACGTACCGGCTTCCGTCGGGGAAGACGAATTCGACGCGCAGGGGGTCGTGGTGGATGTGGGCGGGCATCAGATTTCGTCTCCGAACTCGGCGGCAGCTTCGACCTCGGCGTCGTCGTCGACGTGGCCGGCGCTGGTGTAGGCGTCGCGGTAGATCCGCTGGACGTCGAGGCGCCGCAGGTAGATTTCGGTCGTCGTGACGGAGGAGTGACCGAGGAGATCCCGAAGGATCATCAGCGGGTCCGTCTTGGTCAGGTAGAGGGCCAGGCCGGCGTCTCCGCCGGTGTCGGTGATCAGCGCGGCGGCGCGCTGGTAGTAGCCCTGGACCAGGGCTTCCAGGGTCTCCATGGCGAAGGTGTGACGCAGCATGTGGGCGTGCACGGTGGGGAACCGGGGCTCGAACCGGTCGCGGATGCGCTGGGATGTGCGCCGGAAGACGGTGTCCCAGTCCACGAACGGGGTCCCCGCGGACTGCACGGCGACCAGCGGTGACGTGCCGTCCGGGTTGACCAGCCGCAGGCGCTCGGCAGGTCCGAGGAGCCGCCACGGCATCCGGGCTCCGTTGATCCGGCCGCCCTCCCAGTCGGCCTGCTCCACCATCAGCGGCGGCCCGAGGCGCGCCGGCGGTCGGTAGGGAGCCCGGGTGACGGCGGCGTGCCGGTCCAGCTCCACGTACTGGTAGACATCGGCCAGCGCCCCATGGCTGGTCCAGGTGGCCCTGGCCTTGTTCCCCTTCGTCGTGGCCTCGGCGATCGGGAACCAGACCGGCACGGGCGTCCGCCGCGCGGGCAGGGCGGGGAGCTCGTAGGTCAGCAGGTAGGTGAACTCCTGGGCGCGCAGTCCCGAGGCTACGGCGAGGCCGCCCATGGAGCCGTTGCGGGACAGCTCCCGCCCCCGGAAGGAGTCGTCGGGTGCTCCGTCCGGGTCGAGACCGGCGAGGGCCCGCAGGAAGAGGTCCCGGAATCCGGGCTCCAGGTATTTCATGGTCGCGTGCGGTTGAGCCCGGCGGACAGTCGCCGTGTTACGGCGGGTCTCCACCGGGCTTGAGTCTTTGGAGTACCGGGAGCCCATGGCGTACGTGAACGGAACCTTCGAGCAGTGATCGTTGTCGACGGCCCACGTGTAGAAGCTGGACAGGACCGTGATCCGCTGGTTCCAGGTGGAGCCGTCCCAGCGCGCTTCAATGGGGCCGGCCAGCCGGTACTCGGCGAATGCTCCGAGCGCGGCACGCAGTTCCTCGCGTTCACCGAACGGGTGGACCGACCGGTCCGACAGGAACTCCAGCCAGCTGCGGACGGCCTGGGCGTACGACCTCCACGACTTCGCCGCCGGTACCCCGCTGATCGGAAGTTCCCTCAGCCACGCGTTCACAGCGACAGTGGGGCGCGGTCCGTTCTCGTCCTCGAACCTCAGGTCGTCATCAACCAGAACCGGCATGTTCTCCCGGATCAGGGGTTCTCGTCCCAGGTCCCAGGACTCCCACCCGTCGCGGGTGAAGTAGGTCAGCAACATGCCAACACTCTAGACAATGCAACACAGTTGGCGAGAATGGATAGAAGAACAGTTGCACTCCCGCCTAGCCGTCTAATGCGACAGTGTCAGAGTGCAGGGATTAACCCGTTCTGGAGCCAGGTGGAGTTCGCGGTCGGGGCGGGATCCGCCGCGCAGCCCCCGGCGGTACGGGTGGTGTGCCTCGACGGGCGCCCCGAGCTGGACCGGCAGCTGACCCGGCTGTCGGATCTGGTCGGCCGGCCGGTGCGGGACAGCTGGAGCGTCGTACGGGGCTACGGGGACACCGTTCTGGCCCTGTCGGGCTGTCTGGAGCGCAGCGCGGAGCAGTGCCGGCTGCCGGGCACGCTGCCCGGCCGGGACCCCCGCGGCCTGCTGGGCCGGGACTCGTACGCCGCGCGCTCCGACTTCTGGGCGGGCGCCGGGCTGCCGGACGGGGCGATCGGCGCGGTGTTGGCCGCCGTCCGGCGGTACGGGTCCGCGGTTCCTCCCGGCGGACGGGGGGTGGTGCAGTTCGACGGGGTCTGCGGGGGCGCCGTGAACCGGGTCGCGGCAGCCGACACCGCCTTCGTCCACCGCGACAGCGCCTTCCTCGCCCAGTACCTCGTCTACTGGCCGCAGTCCGCGACGGCCGCCGACGTGGCCCGGCACCAGGCCTGGCTCGACGGGCTCTGGCAGGACCTGCGCCCCTGGGCGAGCGGCCGGGCGTACCAGAACTACACCGATCCACGGCTCGTCGGCTGGCGCGAGGCCTACTACGGGCCGAACCTCTCCCGGCTGGAAGACGTCCGCCGCGCCTACGACCCCGACCGGATGTTCCGCTTTCCCCAGGCCCTCTAGGAGAGTGCATGCGACGTACGTTGACGATGGCCGTTGCGGCCGCCGCCCTGCTGCTGCCGGCCGGGCCGCTGCCCGTCGCCGAGGCGGGCGGCGCCGCGCAGACGGCGGTGGGCCGATGGTCCGCCCGGGAGGCGCAGGCCTTCTGGACCGCCGAGCGGATGGCGTCGGCCGCCCCGCTGCCGCCGGCGGAGCCCGAGCCGCCGGCCGCGGTGCCTGCCGGAACGCCGTCGGCCCCGGCCGCCGATGCCACGCCGACGCCCACGCCCACGTCAATCCCGACGTCAACACCGACGCCGTCACCGACGTCAGCACCGGCCCTCACCCCGACACCGACGCCGGCACCGGCACTCACCCCGACCCGGACCCCGACACCGACACCGACACCGACGCCGATCCTCAGGCCCGCCCCGGTCGTGCGGCCGGCCGCCGCGGGGCCCGGTGTCGGCCAGGACTTCGACGGCGTCCCGGTCGTCGGCCGGATGTTCGTGGTCAAGGGCGCCGGGGCGTACTTCTGCACCGCGAGCGTGGTCGCCTCCCCGGGGCGCAACCTGGTGCTCAGCGCGGCGCACTGCCTGCTCGGCGCGGACACCCAGCAGGTGGCCTTCGTACCGCGGTACACGCGCGCAAACCCGCGGCCGTACGGGATGTTCCCGGTCCTGCGGGACGCGGCCGGGCACTCCAGGATCTGGATCGACCCGCGCTACCGGTCCCAGGGCGCCGACCGCGCGGCCGCGCTCGACGTGGCCTTCGCACAGGTCGGCCCGGACGCCGACGGGTCCCGCGTGCAGGACGTGGTCGGCGCGAACCGCCTCGTGACCGGCTCCGGTTACGCACATCGGCAGGTCACGCTGATCGGCTACCCGGCCTCCGCGGCCCGCCCGCGCCTGTGCGTCAACCGGACGACGAAGTTCACAAGCAAGGACGCGCGGATCCCGGGCTCGTTCCTGCGGATCGACTGCACGGGCTATCCCGGCGGGACCAGCGGCGGCCCGTTCCTGGTCCGCTTCGACGGGCGGACCGGGACCGGTGACGTGGTCGGGGTGATCGGCGGCTGGAAGACCGGCGGGGACACCGCCGACACCTCGTACAGCTCCTACTTCGGCACGGCCATCAGGAAGTTGTACGAGAAGGCGGCTGCCGCGGCGAAGGCGGGGTGAGCACCCGGACCCAACGGGTCCGGCGCGGGTTGCCGACCGTGCGCGGGGTCGCCGGGAGCCCGGCGGCGTTGAGCGGGTCGGCGGGCGCGAGGCCGAGCCTGCGGCGCAGGTCGGCGACGGCGGCGTGGACCGGCGCGAGGACCACCTCGGCCCCCGGGTCGATGTGGGCGAGGGCGTGCGCGGTGGTCTCGATGGCCTCGGCGGCGTCCTCGGCGGCGGTCCGGCTCCACCCTCCGGGCGAGCCGGTCCGCCAGGGCGCTACGGTGTCGTAGAGGTGGCAGGCGGCATCGGCCACGGCGTCGGCCCGTTCCCCGACGCCCGGCGCCGCGATGGTCGGCAGTTCCATGCAGGGTCAACGAGCCGGTTCCCTCCTGGGGTACGAGCCGATGCCCTGGAACGGCGCACCGCCACCGGGTGCATGGCCCGCGCTACCGCGCCGACGCTCGCCGGAGGATCTGCCTGGAAACCGCGTGGGCCGCGGCGGTGGCAGCGCCCGCGAGCGCCAGTCCGGTCACCGCGTCACGCGCCCGCGCGGGCCGCAGGACGCTGGCGTGCCGGAGCCGGCCCCGCGCCCAGAGGGTGAAGGGGACGACGACGAGCGGCGAGGTGACCACGCCCGGGGTGTAGCCGCGGGTGGCGGCGGCCTGTGCGAGGTGTACGAGGCCGTGCAGGCCGAAGCCGTTCAGGGAGGCCTGGTAGAAGGCCGAGCGCCCGCCGGTGCGGTAGCCGTCGGCGGCGGCCGCCGCGACGACGATCCCCATGACACCGACGGCCGTGGCGAACTCGCGGCCGTCCACGGCTTCGAGGCGCCGCCATACGCGGTCGGGTACCCGGGGGTGGCGCTCCCGCAGGGCGGGGACCCGGGTACGGGACCAGCGCGCCATGGTGGCCACTTCTTCGAGGTCGTGCACGGCCCAGGCGGCCAGCAGACCGACCGTGACGGCGCCCCGTGATATCTGCGATGCGTTCATGAGGCAACAGTCTGCAGCCAGAGGGGCAGCAACAGGAGGGAAACGAGGGAGGACTTGATCACCAGGGACGCGGAGAGTTCGACGCCCACGTCGTAACGCTGGGCGAAGATGAACAGGTTCTGCGGGGTCGGCATCGCGGCGAGCAGGACGAGGTAGGCGAGCCACTCGCCCCGCACGCCGACCAGCGCCCCGCACACCACCCAGGTCAGCAGCGGGAAGGCGACGCACTTGAAGGCGATGAGGGCCAGTTCCTCGCGTGTGGTGCCCCGCAGGTCCAGGCCCAGGCCGCCGAGGTGGAGGCCGAGGGCGAACAGGGCCACCGGGGAGGCGCTGTCCCCGACGAAGGCGGCTCCGTCCAGGACCACCACCGGGACGTGCACGGACAGCAGGTTGAGCACGATGCCCGCGTTGCAGGCGAGGACCAGCGGCGTGGCGAGCGAGGCGCCGACCGCCCGGGCCAGGCGCCTGCCCGGGCCGCCCGCGCCGGGACCCGCCCGGCCCAGCTCCATCAGGGAGATGACGACCAGGGACAGGACGCACACCTGGAACAGCAGGATCGGGAAGATCGGGGCCGCCGTCCCGAACACGGTGATGAAGACGGGGACGGCGAAGTAGGCGGTGTTCACCTGGACGCCCGCCATGACCCGCAGCGCCACGGCCCGGGGTTCGCGTATCCCGTGGGCCACGGCGGCCACCGTGACCGCGGCCACCGCGAGGGCGGCCGCCCCGGCATAGCCGCCGATCGCCTGCCAGTCGAACAGGGCCGCCAGGTCGCCGGCGTAGATGTTGCCGAAGAGGTAGCAGGGCACGGCGAAGAGGAAGGCGTAGTCGGAGAAGGCCTTGGAGGCCTCGGCCGGGACGGCCTTGCGGCGGGCGAGCAGCACCCCGCCGCCGAAGGCCAGCAGCACCGGCACCAGCTTCTCCAGCGCGGCTGCCCCACCCATGCGTACCGGCTCCCCCGTGATCGTCCGGCGAGCAGCCTATCCCCCGGACCCGTTGCGCATAGGCTGGCCCGATCATGAGCGACAAAGCCCGCTTCCGGCTGCTCGGCCGGACCCGCGAACGCGCCCGTACCGTCGCGTCCTCCCCCGGCTCCCGGGTGCCCGGGGCGCTGGCTCAGCTGGCCGTGGTGCTGCGCACGCCCGCCCGGGCGGCGCAGCCCTGTTCGCACAGGCGCCCAAGACCTGGCAGCGGATGCTGCCGTTCGCCGTCGTCGGCGTCTTCGTGGTGACGCTGCTGCCGGTGACCATCACCGTGCTGGCCAACGACTACGGACTCGGCGGCGGCTGGTCGGGCGCGCTGGGAGTGGCGCAGACCGTGCCGCTGCTGCTGGCGGTGACCCGGCCGCTGCAGGCCTGGGCCGTGGTCCTGCTCGCCGACACGATCGGCGCGATGCTGCTGATCCATGCCGACCGGGTGGCCGCGCACCCGTGGCCCTGGACGCCGATGGTCATCGTCGGCTACCTGCTGCTGATGGCGTGTCTGGGGCTGCGCGAGTCCATCCGGACCCTGGTCGGGGTGTGGCTGGTGACCGGCGCGGTCGGGGCGGTGCTGGGCTTCTTCCAGCCGTCGGGCTCCATGAACACCGCCGCGCTGCTGTTCGTGCTCGCCGGGGGCATGCTGGCGCTGACGGGCGCGCTGCGCGGGCTGGGTGACGCGCAGCAGCGGATCGCCGAGCAGGAGAGCATCAGCGAGGCGGAGCGGGCCCGGCGGACGCTGCTCGAGGAACGGGCCCGGATCGCCCGTGAGTTGCACGACGTGGTGGCCCACCACATGTCGGTGATCACCGTGCAGGCCGATTCCGCGCCGTACCGGCTGCCGGGCATGCCGGAGCCGGTGCGGGAGGAGTTCGCGGCGATCGCGGCCAGCGCCCGGGAGTCGCTGGGCGAGATGCGGCGGCTGCTGACCGTGCTGCGCGGGGACGGTACGGAGCGCGCCGAGGGCGAGAAGGCCCCGCAGCCCGGGATCGACCGGCTTCAGCAGCTGGTGGAGGCGACCGTACGGGCCGGGCAGCCGGTGGAGTTGTCCCTGGCGACCGGGGCAGCCGAGGCGGCCCCGCCCGCCGTGGACCTGTCGGCGTACCGGATCGTGCAGGAGGCGCTCGCCAACGTGGTCCGGCACGCGCCCGGGGCGTCGACCCGGGTCTCGGTGACCGTCGACGAGGACGAGGTCCTGGTGCTCGTGGTCAACGGCCCGGCCCGGGACGCCGTGGTGGCGCTGGAGAGTTCGGGCACGGGGCACGGTCTGGTGGGGATGCGGGAGCGCGTACGGTTGACCGGCGGGACGCTGGACACCGGTCCGCTGCCCGACGGCGGCTTCCGGGTCGCCGCCCGTCTGCCCCTGAACACCCTTACCGAGGACTTGAGTTGACCATCCGCGTGATCATCGTCGACGACCAGGCCATGGTGCGGGCGGGGTTCGCCGCGCTGCTGTCGGCGCAGGCCGACATCGATGTGGTGGGCGAGGCGCCCGACGGGCGGCAGGGCGTACAGGTCTCCCGCTCCACGCACCCCGACGTGGTGCTGATGGACGTGCGGATGCCGGAGATGGACGGGCTCACGGCGGCCCGGGAGCTCCTCGATCCCCCGCCGGGGGTGGTGCACCGGCCGAAGGTTCTGATGCTCACCACCTTCGACATCGACGACTACGTGTACGAGGCGCTGCGCGCGGGCGCGTCCGGATTCCTGCTGAAGGACGCACCGCCGGCCGACCTGATCGCGGCGGTACGGGTCGTCGCGTCGGGCGAGGCGCTGTTGGCGCCCTCGGTGACCCGGCGGCTGATCGCGGACTTCGTGCAGCAGCGGCCGGCGCCGCGCAAGGATCCGGCGCTGCGGCTGAACGGCCTCACCCCGCGTGAGACCGAGGTACTGGAGCTCATCGCGCGAGGGCTGTCGAACCAGGAGATCGCGGGCCATCTGGTGCTGGCGGAGCAGACGGTCAAGACGCACATCGGGCGGGTGCTGGCCAAGCTCGACCTGCGGGACCGGGCCCAGGCGGTGATCTTCGCGTACGAGGCGGGAGTGGTGCGGCCGGGCGACTCCGCCTGAGTCCCCGGCCGGTTCAACGAGGGGGCGGGGCAGGGCCCGTCTCCTCCACCCCCTACCCGGGTATGACATCCGAGTTGGCTCCACGGTGGGACGCAGCCACCGGTACCTCCTTCCTACCTTCCTCCTCGTCACGAGGAGAGGAGAAGGGGCATGCGCCGCTTCGGAAGGACGATGGTCACGGCCGCGCTGGCGGTGGCCGTCGTCGGGGGGACCGCCGGCTGGGCCTCCGGCGACAGCCAGCGGGCGGTCACCGGGCCGCCGCCCGGCGCCGCCGCCTGGCGGGCCGACACGGCGTCCGGCCGGGCGCTGCCCGATCCGGCGAGCGCGACGCCGCACGAGGTGGCCCGGTTCTTCGACCGGCTGGACGAGGCCACGCGCCGGGAGCTCGTACGGTCCCACCCGCTGGTGGTGGGGAACCTGGACGGGGCTCCGCCGTCCCTGCGGTACGAGGCCAACCGGATCGCGATCGCCGCGACGGGTGAGGCCCGCTACGCCTCGCTCGGTGCGCCGGACCGGCAGGTCCTGGCCTTCGACCCGCGCGGCCGGGGCCAGGTCGCCGAGGTGTTCGGGGATCTGGAGCACGCGGCGCACGTCTCGGTGATCGTGCCGGGCTCGGACAACGACGCCACCCACCACGACGCCCGGCGCAAGCCCGCCAGCGGTCCGGCCGGGATGGCCCGGGCGCTGCGCGCCGAGACCGGCGAATCCACCGCCGTCATCGCGTGGATCGGTTACACCACCCCGGTCGGGGTCGGCCTGGACGCGGCCGACGGCCGGCTGGCCGAGGCGGGGGCGGTCCGCCTGGCCCGCTTCACGGCGGGGCTGGACGCGGTCGGCGCACCCGACCCGGTGCTGTTCTGCCACAGCTACGGATCGGTGGTGTGCGGGCTGGCGGCCCGGCACACGGACGCCACCGACATCGTGGCCTTCGGCTCCCCCGGCATGCGCGCCGGCACCGCGGGCGGGCTGCGCACCGGCGCCCGGGTGTGGGCGGCGCGGGGCCCCTCCGACTGGATCGCCGACGTCCCGAACGTCGAGTTCGCCGGGATCGGCCACGGCGCCGACCCCACCTCCGCAGGCTTCGGCGCCCGCCGGGTGCCCGCCGCCGATGTCCAGGGCCACACCGGCTACTTCGCGCCCGGCACCCAGTCCTTGGCGGCCTTCGCCGCGATCGCAGAGGGAGAGATCCGATGACGACGCCGCGCACGCTGACGCTGCTGAAGAGGGCCGCCGACGGGATCGAGCGGCAGACCCCGGCCCATCGCGACCGGGCGATCGACGGGCTGCGCGCCCTGGCCCTGCTGGCCGTGCCGACGGGCCACTGGCTGCTCGGCGGGTTCACCCTCGACTCCGACGGCGGCCTGCACAACGCCAGTCCGCTGTCGTCCTTCGGCGGGCTGGCCCCGGCGAGCTGGGTGCTCCAGATGCTCGGCATCTTCTTCCTGGTCGGCGGGTACGCCTCGGCGCTCTCCTTCCGGCGTCACCAGGGTTCGGCGGGCGCGTGGCTGAAGGGGCGGATCGTCCGGCTGGGGCGGCCGGTGCTCGGGGTCACGGCGGTGTGGGCGCTGGCCGCGCCGGTGCTGTACGCGGCGGGGGTGCCGGAGGCCACGCTGCGGACCGGGGCGACGCTGGTGATCCAGCCGCTGTGGTTCGTCGGGGTGTATGTGGTGATCACCGCGCTGACCCCGTACTGCGTGCGGGCGGCGGGCCGGCTCGGCGGCTGGGCGGCGGCGCCGCTTCTCGTCTCGGTCGCCGTGGTGGACTTCCTGCGCTACGGGCCGCTCGCCGGCTCGGTGCCGGGCTGGGTGTCGCTGCTCAACATCCTGCCGGGCTGGCTGTTCGCGTACCAGCTGGGCGTCAGCTGGGGTGAGGGGCGGATCGGCCGGCGCGGGGGCTGGCTGCTGCTGGCGGGCGGGACGCTGCTGTTCGCGGCGCTGCTCGCGGTCTTCCACTACCCGGCGTCGATGGTGGGCGTACCGGGTGCCGCGCGGACCAACTCCCACCCGCCGTCGCTGCTCGTACTGGCCCTGGCGGCGGGCCAGTCGGGTGCCGCGATCCTGCTGCGCGACCGGCTGGCGAGGCTGTTGGCCCGGCCGGCCCTGTGGGCGCCGGTGGTCGTGATCAATCTGTGTGCGATGACGATCCTGTGCTGGCATCAGACGGCCATGCTGGCCGCGGCCGTGCCCGGTTCGTTCCTGGGTGAGCTGGCGGGGCTGACGACGGCGCCGGACAGTCTGGGCTGGATCGCGGCGCGGCTGGCGTGGATGCCGGTGTTCGCGGTGCTGCTGGTGGGCATCGCCCGGTACGCGAAGCGATTCGAGAGTCCGGCGCGGGAGGCGCGCACGGCCCCGGCGGTTCGCCGGACCGTGGCGGGGCTGCTCGCGGCGGGATTCGCGGTGTTCGCGCTGGGGCTGGCGTAGACCCGGGGTCGCCGGGATACGACGAGAGCGCCGCTCCCGATGGGGAGCGGCGCTCTTCGTCGTGCCGGCGTCAGGCGATCGAGGCCGCCACGATCGCGGCCACGGCGAGGTTGCAGGAGGCGGTGACCCAGACCGCGGGGTGGGGCTCCGGGTCGACGACGATGGCTCCGAGCTTGCCCGGAGTCACCAGGTCGAGCACCAGGAACGCCACCGCCATCAGGACCAGGCCGAGCACGCCGAAGGCCGCGGTCGACAGCAGGCCCTTGCCGAAGTTGTCGTACGTGGTCCAGATCGAGGTGAAGACGATGCCGCCGATGCCGAGGAGCGCGGAGCTCAGCAGGAGGGCGGCATTGCGGTTGCGCTCCTCCCAGATCTGCTTCGGGAGCTTCCCGGGCGTCAGCACGTCCACGAGGACGATGCCGAGGATCAGCAGCACCAGGCCAAGAGCGCCGAAGGCGCTGGTGCGGCCAAGTCCGTTGATGATGTCGCTCATTGAGAAGCCTGTCTCCGCGTGGGTGGGAAATGATGTGCCGTGGGGAGGCCGAATCTATCGCACGGCCTTGGCGCGGACCATGGGGAGGTCAGGAAATGGCAAAGGTCAGGGCCGCGCGGGCGGCCGAGGCGGAGGCCCTGACCGGGCTGGTGATGCGGTCCAAGGCGCACTGGGGGTACGAGCCGGAGGTCCTGGCCGCCTGGGCGGAGGAACTGCGGATCCGGCCCGGCGACGTGACGGCCCGCCGCATCGTGGTCGCCGAGGACGGCGAGGGGGCGGTGCTCGGGCTCGCCTCCCTGGACGGGACGGCCCCGCTCGCCTCCCTGGGGCTGCTGTTCGTGGAGCCGTCGGCCATCGGCCGGGGCGTGGGGCGGCTGCTGTACCGGGACGCGCTGCACCGGGCGGCGGAGCTGGGGGTGCGCCGGCTGGTGATCGACGCCGATCCCCACGCGGTCGGCTTCTACCGGGCGATGGGGGCGGTGGCCGCGCCGGGCGGCCCCGGCGCCCTGGTGCGGTTCGAGGTGTCCCCCGCGCCGCTCGCCGCCTGGGCGCGGGCGTGGACCGGTGGCGGGCGGGCCGTTCACCTGGGCAATGTGGCCGAGTTCAACGCCCAGTTCGCCGACGTCTCCCTGGACGGCGAGCAGCGGGCCGCACACCACTACGCGTGCCTGGCCGCCTTCTACAGCCCCGACCCGGCGGCGCTGGTGCTGCCCCGTACGGTGCCGCGGGGCTGGACCGACCGGGTCTGCCGCCGGCTGGGCTGGTCCGGGGTGGAGGTGTACGACGGCCTGGCGGAGGAGGGCGGTCCCGGCCTGTCGGATGCCGTACGGGCCCGGCCGGCGCTGGCCGCGCTGCTGACCGGGGCGGGGCTGCCCCTCGTACCGTGGGGGCGGACGCGGCCGTTCGCGCAGCTGACGGGCCGGCCGTGGCGGGCCGGGGAGCTGCGGTACGAGTCGAAGTCGGCGGCGCACGGTCTGTTCGCCCGGATCCTGTCGGGCGGCGGGCATCCCGGGATCGTGCTGCCCGCGCAGTGGCGGGCCGGCTCCCGGCGGGCGGCGGTCCGCCTCGTCGCGGCCCGGGCCAAGGCGGGCGAGAGCACTGTTCTGAAATCGGAGCACGGTGTGGGGGTTCGGGCACCACGGTGCTCACCCCCGCCCGGGTCCGGGCCGAGGGCGGGGCGCGCGCCGTGCTGAGGCGGCTGCCGCGCGGGCCGCTGCTGGTGGAGGAGTTCGTGCACGGCCCTGGGGAGGAAGAAGGGCCGCGCGACCTCACGTACGACGGGTTCGTGGCTGCCGACGGCCGGGTGCACGAGGTCGGCGGGGCGGTGATGGACGTGCGGGACGGCTGCTACGCGGGGGCCACGGTGGGGCCCGGGGTGGTGCCCGGCTGGGCGGAGAAACCGCTCGGCGCCTTCGGGGCGGCGGTGGGCCGGGAGCTGGCGGCCGGCGGCTACCGGGGCTGGTTCGACGTGGACTTCGTGACCGCCGGCGGGGGACGGCTCGCGCCGACCGAGACCAATCTGCGCCTGACCGGGCCGGCCGTGGCCTTCATCGTGGCGGCCCGGCTCGACGCGCTACGGGGCGCGGGGCACCTCGTACGGATCGTGGACCGGGTGGAGCTGGGCGCCCGGCTGCCCGAGGCCCAGCTGGACGAGCTGTGCGCGGGGCTGGACCGGGAGTGCGCCGAGCTGGGCGCGGTGTTCGTCCCGGCGATCCCGACGGCCGCCTTCGAACCCTCGCCGTGGCTGGGCTTCCTGGTGGCCGCACACAGCGCGCGGACGCTGGACGCGGCGGAAACACTGGTCCGGGCCAGAACCCTGGCGGGCGGGGGCTGTTCGGCCCGCGCGAACCGATGCCGTGAGCACGGGCCGCCCGGGCCGGGTCAGTCGTCGACGTCGAAGGGCTTCGGCGGTTTGGCGATGACGTACGCGGCGACGACGACGCCCGCGATCATCAGGGGGATGTTGAAGGTGTAGACGAGCGCGGCCTGCCGCGGCCAGTCCTGTTTGGCCGCGAGCCGGTAGAGGTTGTCCTGCGGCCACCACGCCATCAGCAGGTATGCCACGGCCAGATGCGCGGCAGTGGTGAGCCTGCGGCCGCGGCCCCGGAGCGGCATCCGGGCGCGGCCGCGGAACAGGAAGACCAGGCCGATGCCGAAGGACACGCACTCGATGAGGTAGAGCAGGAAGAAGAGGAACGCCCAGGGCTGCGGTACGCCGGTGAGGTCCGTCGATCCGGGCCAGAAGACCTTCGTGAGGATCAGGCCGACGAAGCCCGCCGCGACGCCCCCGCAGGCGGCGGCCCAGAGGCTCGGGAACGGACCGATCGGACGGGCCGCCGGCCGGGCGGACTTGCTCCCGGCGGGCTGCGCCGCGGAGGCGCTCGTGATCGGCAGGGGCAGGGCGGCCCGGTCCTCCTGGCCGGCCCTGTCGCGGGGCAGGACGCGCAGCCGTACCACGGCGCGGGGCCGGTCCTCGGGGGGCACCCGGCCCGCCAGGTACTCGCGGAGCTCGTCGACGTCCGGCAGGCCGGAGCCCGGGGGCCATGACGGGTCGGCGGGCGGCGGGGCGACGTAGGCGACCAGGCGGGGAACCCCCTGGAAGCCGGGCACCGCCGCCACCAGCGCCGAACCGATGCCCTCGTGGCCGCGGATCACCGATTCGAGCGGGTGCGGGTCGAGGGTGCGCCCGTCCACGGTGATCCGGTCGCGGATCCGGCCGCCGAACTCCAGCAGCCCGTCGTCGCGCAGCCGCGCGAGGTCGCCGGTGGGGATCGCGTCGCCGCCGTCGGGCGGGGCGAGGCGGACCTCCCCGTCGCGCAGGTCGACGCGGCAGCCGGGGAAGGGGGTGCCGATGAGGGAGAACCGTTCCGGGTCGTCGACCGGGCCGGGCAGCTGCGGCAGTTCGAACCAGGCACCGGTGCCAGCGGTCTCGGTGAGCCCGTAGACGTTGAGCAGCCGCACGCCGGTCCGGAGCCGGTCCTGCAGGGCGGCCTGTTCGTCGAGGTGGAACCGGGCGCCGGTGACGGTGAGCAGCCGCAGCGAACGCAGCTCCGGGTCGGGTTCGCGGCGGGCTCGGGGTACGGACGGCTGTGTGGTGGCTGCCGGCCCGGGGTCGCGCAGGAGCAGCCGGGCCGCCCCCACCGGGTCGGTGTGCACGACGCTGACCTGGTCGGAATCGATCGCCTGACGGATCTTGTCGGGCTTCCACGGTGCGCGCTCGGGTACGACGAGGGCCCCGCCCGAGCACAGGGCCCGGGTCCAGCCCGCCGCGAAGGCGGTGAGGGCCGGTCCGGCGGTGATCAGGTGGCGGTCCTCCGGGGTCGGCCGGATCACCTCCGCCCAGCTGTCGTGGGCGGCGAGCAGCCGGGCATGGCTGACGGACACGGCGCGCGGGACCGCTCCCCCGGTGAAGAGGACGGCCGCGGTCCGGCCGCTTCCGGAGGGCGCCGGGGGCGGCCCGGTGGGCCGGTCGGCTATCGCGGCCGCCTCCGCGCCGAGCCGGATGACCCGCAGGCCGCTTCCGTCATCGAGGCGGGCCTGGTGCGCGGCGTGCGTGAGCAGCGCGAAGGGCGGGGCGGCGGCGAGCTGCTGCTGCCCGGTGCGCGGCACGTCGACGTCGAGGACGGTGTAGGTCCCACCGGACTTGAGGACGGCGAGGACGGCGACGAGGAGTTCGGCCTGGCGGTCCGTCCCGATCGCCACGAGGCCGCCGGCGGGCAGTCCGGCGTCGAGCAGGTGGTGCGCCAACTGGTTGGCCCGGGCGTCGAGTTGCCCGTAGGTGAGGCTCTCCGAGCCGGATATGACGGCGCGGGCGCTCGGGGCGTCCCGCACCCACTGGCCGAAGCGGTGCAGGACGGTGTCGGTGGCGGCCTTGCCGAAGCGTACGGACTCGGATCCCTGCGTCATGGACCGATGATGCCACCGGGCACCGACAGCGGTCCTGGGTCGTGAAAATCCTTCGTCCGAGCGAGAGTTGGCACAGTCCGGACCGGAGATGACTCGAATCCTTGACCTCGACTTTGGTTGAGGTCCTAACGTTTCGGCCATGGACATGGAAGTCACCGCTTGGACATCGCTGCACAGTGCGATCAACGCGCAGCAGGACCGCCGCCCGGTCTCCCGGGCGAGCCTGCGCCGGGTCGCCGCCTTCGCCCGCCCGCACCGCCGCGGGCTCACCCTCTTCCTGCTGCTCAGCGTCGTCACGGCGCTGCTCGCCGTGGCCACCCCGGTGCTCGCCAGCCGGATCGTCGACGCCATCGTCGGCGGACGCGACAGCGGCACCGTCACCCGGCTCGCCCTCCTCATCGCGCTGATCGCGGTCGCCGAGGCGGGCCTGGGGCTGCTGACCCGCCGGCTCTCCGCGACCCTCGGCGAGGGGCTGATCCTCGATCTGCGGACGGCGGTCTTCGACCACGTGCAGCGGATGCCGGTCGCCTTCTTCACCCGGACCCGGACCGGCGCCCTCGTCAGCCGGCTCAACAACGATGTGATCGGCGCCCAGCGGGCGTTCAGCAACACCCTGTCCGGGGTGGTCGCCAACACCGTGACCCTGCTCCTGACCCTCGCCGTGATGCTGAGCATCTCCTGGCAGATCACCCTGCTGGCGCTGGTGCTGCTGCCGGTGTTCGTGCTGCCGGCCCGCCGGATGGGGGCGCGGATGGCGGGGATGCAGCGGGAGGCCTCGACCCTGAACGCCGCGATGGGCACCCAGATGACCGAGCGGTTCTCCGCGCCGGGCGCGACGCTGGTCAAGCTGTTCGGGCGGCCGGCCGACGAGTCCGCGGAGTTCGCGGCCCGGGCGGCGCGGGTGCGGGACATCGGGATCCGCACGGCGATGGCCCAGTCCGCCTTCATCACCGCCCTCACCCTGGTCTCGGCCCTGGCCCTCGCCCTCGTCTACGGGCTGGGCGGGTACTACGCCCTGCGCGGGACCCTGGACGCCGGTTCCGTGGTGGCCCTCGCCCTGCTCCTGACCCGGCTGTACGCCCCGCTGACCGCGCTCGCCGGTGCCCGCGTCGAGGTGATGAGCGCGCTGGTCAGCTTCGAGCGGGTCTTCGAGATCCTCGACCTGAAGCCGCTCATCACGCAGAAGCCCGACGCCCGCACGGTGCCGGACGGGCCGGTGTCCGTGGAGTTCGACCGGGTCTCCTTCGGCTACCCGTCCCCCGACAAGGTCTCGCTCGCCTCCCTGGAGGAGGTCGCCACCCTCGACGCCAAGGGCGGTACACGGGTCCTGCACGAGGTCTCGTTCCGCGCCGAACCCGGCCGCATGATCGCCCTGGTCGGCTCGTCCGGCGCCGGCAAGTCGACCATCGCCCAGCTGCTGCCCCGGCTGTACGACGCCGACGCGGGCGCGGTCCGCCTCGGCGGGGTCGACGTACGGGACCTCACGGCCGACTCGATCCGCGAGACGCTCGGCATGGTCACCCAGGACGGGCACCTCTTCCACGAGTCGGTACGGGCCAACCTGCTGCTGGCCCGGCCGGAAGCCTCCGAGGAGGAGATCTGGGAGGCCCTGCGCCGCTCCCGCCTGGACGGCCTCGTCGCCTCGCTGCCGGACGGACTGGACACGGTCGTCGGGGAGCGCGGCTACCGGCTGTCGGGCGGGGAACGGCAACGGCTGACCATCGCGCGGCTGCTGCTGGCCCGCCAGCGGGTGGTGATCCTCGACGAGGCCACCGCGCACCTGGACTCCACCTCGGAGGCGGCGGTGCAGGAGGCCCTGGGCGAGGCCCTGGCGGGCCGGACCGCGGTGGTGATCGCGCACCGGCTGTCGACCGTACAGGCGGCCGATCTGATCCTGGTGGTCGAGGACGGCCGGATCGTGGAACGGGGCACGCACACCGAGCTGCTGGCGGCGGGCGGCCGGTACGAGGAGCTGTACCGCACCCAGTTCGCGGCGGCGGACACGCCTGCCGACGTGGCATCGGGCGGCGCGGCGGCGGTGCCGGGAGCATGATGCTGTGATGGACATCAAACTGGAACTGGTCGCCGTCCCCGTCACCGATGTCGACCGGGCCAAGGCCTTCTACGAGAAGATCGGCTTCAACGCCGACCACGACGTGACCGTCAGCGAGGACGTCCGCTTCGTCCAGCTGACTCCGCCGGGGTCGGCCTGTTCGATCGCGATCGGCAAGGGACTGACCCGGATGACCCCGGGATCCCTGGACAACATGCAGGTCGTCGTCACCGACATCGAGGAGGCGTACGAGGACCTGCGCGGCCGGGGCGTGGAGGTGACGGAGATCCAGGACCTCCCCTGGGGCTCCTTCGTCTACTTCTCCGACCCGGACGGCAACGGCTGGGCGGTCCAGCAGACCACGCCCCGCAAGCGGGGTACGCAATAGGGGGCAGGGAGTGTTCCTTGTCAGCGAACCTGGTCGCTCTTCGGCCCGATGCCTTTGATCCTGGTCGGAGTTCCCTCCGGGGCGAACGAGTGGTGGAAGGTGAAGGCGTGCGGCGCGGAGCCGTGATCGTGGAGGTGTTCCAGCCTGGAAACCCCGTCCTGCCAGGTGGGTATCACGCCGTCGGAGACCCACCAGAACACGTAATTCGGGTGCCCTGTCCTCTCGAACCAGTCGTAACGCCTGTTCAGCGCCTCACGGTGCAGACCGGTGTAGATGGCGTCGAAGGCGGGGCGCAGGTCGGTCCAGAGTGAGAGGGTCGTGGCCAGGGCGGTGGTTTCCACCGTATGGCCCTTGCCGTACCAGGTCGGTACGGCGAACTCTCCCCATGCACCCCAGTCCGCATCGAAGAGCTCGCCCCGGTCACCGTCTGCCGCTTCAGCACGCGCGAGGTACCCGGGGTGCTGACTGATCTTCCGGTAGACGGCCTCACCAATGTCGTAGAACTCGCGCGTGAGAGGTCCGGTATCGGCGAGAGGTGACTTCAGGACGCCGAATGTGTACAGCGCAAGATGGGGCATGCGTCTCTCCTTGGTTGGGGGTGCCTGGTGCGGACCCGGTTCGCTGGCTTACGCATGGGGCGAGGATTCGTGGGGCGTGACCGACTCGTCCCGTCGCGGGTGGCTCAGACTGAAGGAACTCCTGTGCGACCGTGGGCGATCGCCGATGACCAGGTGAAGGTAGCTGCCTCTGCGGGCCTTGTCGAAGTTGCGTTTTCCCTGTCCAAGTGGCCTCTTGCACCGGTCATTGCGGGGGCAGGCAGCGGGGTACCAGTGATCCGCTTCGGCCGATCGGTTCGCCCGCCATGCCCGTCCGCACCCCTGCCGACCGGCTTCCTCGCCGGGACCGTAGGCTCTTCGCATGGTGGGTACACAGTCGCGTGGGGCGGAGCGGGGGCCGGGGCGGCCGCGGGAAGAGCGGGTCACGGGGGCGGTCCTGAACGCGGTCGTCGATCTGATCACCGAGCAGGGGATCGGGGCCGTCACGATGGATGCCGTCGCCGCACGGGCCGGGGTGAGCAAGCCCGCCATCTACCGGCGTTGGCCCACCAAGCAGGACCTCATCATCGCCGCTGCCGAGACGCGTATCGGCGTCCTGTCAGTGCCTGATCTGGGCGACTTCCGCGCGGAGCTCCGGTCCTTGCTCACCACTCGTCTGGAGGCCTACCGGCTGCCGGGATCGGACCGGCTGATCGCGGGCCTGATCGGTGCGGCGGCCGAGACGGGCGCGGAGCGGGGCCAGTACGCGGGGTACACCGAGCGGATCACGAGCGAGACCAGGCGCATCCTGGAACGCGGGATCGCGCGCGGTGAAGTGCGGCCCGAGACCGATGTCCGGGCCGCGGCGACCCTGGTGGCCGCGCCGCTGCTCTTCCGGCTGATCGTCGAGCAGGAGCTGCCCGACGCCGCGCTGGTGGACACGCTGGTGGACCTCGTCAGCCGCGCCGTCCGCTCGGCTGCCTGAGCGGTCTCCCACCCGGATTTTCCGGCTCGATTTTCGATGCCCACGGACCCTTGCCTCCGCACACCCCAATAACGATACTTCCGGTAACGATTTTCCGCCCTCGTTACGGAGGCCTCATGGACAGCGCCGTCACCACTCCCGCCCCCGCGCTCGACAAGCCCCTGATGCACTACGGGAAGCGCACGCTGGACCGCATCGCGCCGGGCACGGAGCAGCCCGACTACCTGCTCCTGGACGTCTGCCCGCTCACTCCGCACATCGGCGCCGAGATAGAAAGCGTCGACCTCTCGCTCCCGATCGGCGAGGACCTCGCGGCAGAGATCAGGCAGGCCCTGCTGGAGTGGAAGGTGCTGTTCTTCCGGGACCAGCACGCCTTCGACCCGCAGGCCCAGCTCGCCTTCTCCGGGCTGTGGGGGAGCCGGAGCCGAACCCCTTCTTCCCCAAGGGCAACACCGTCGGCGTCTCCCGCCTGGCCAAGGACGCCATGGCCATCGGCACGGAGAACATCTGGCACAGCGATCACTCGTTCATGGCCGCGCCGGCACTCGGCTCCGTCCTGCGCGCCGTCGAGGTCCCGTCCGCCGGTGGCGACACCATGTGGGCCGACATGGCGGCCGCCTACGACAACCTCACCGAGTCCATGAAGGCCCGGATCGAGGGACTCACGGCCGTGCACGACTGGGTGCCGAGCTGGGGCGCGCTGATGACCGAGAGCCAGATCGCGGCGCACCGTGAGAACCTGCCGGCCGTCGAGCACCCGGTGGTCGTCCGCCACCCGCGCACCGGCCGGAGGCTCCTCTACGTCAACGAGCCCTTCACCACCCGGATCGTCGGACTGTCGGACCTTGAGAGCCGTGAACTCCTCGACGAGCTCGTGCTCCAGGCCCGGATCCCCGAGTACCAGGTGCGCTTCCGCTGGCAGCCGGGCTCCGTCGCGATCTGGGACAACATCGCCACCCAGCACTACGCGATCAGCGACTACTTCCCGCAGCGCCGTGTCATGGAGCGCATCGCGATCGCCGGCGTCCCGCTCTCCTGAACGGGCAACGGACCTCCTCTCCCCATCCAGTCTCCGCGGAGCCCTTGTGACCGACACCGATGTCGCACCCGCCGTGCCCGCCGGCCCCCGAAGGCGCCGAGCAGAATCAGACGCCGCGCGTGGACCGTCACCGCGCTGCTCGTCGTCTTCATGATGATCAATTTCGCCGACAAGTCCGTGCTCGGTCTGGCCGCGGACGAGATCCGACAGGACCTCGGCCTGTCGGCATCGGCCTTCGGACTCGCCAGCAGCGCCTTCTTCCTGCTGTTCTCGGTCTCCGGCGCCGCGGTGGGGCTGCTCGCGGACCGCATACGGCCCAAGTGGCTGCTGCTGGCGATGGCCGTCCTGTGGTCCGTCTCCCAGGCGCCGCTGGCGGTGGGTGGAGGGCTCGCGGTGCTCCTCACCTCACGTGTTCTCCTCGGTGCCGCCGAGGGGCCCGCCTTCCCCGTCGCCCAGCAGGCCACCCTGTCCTGGTTCCCCAACCACCGGCGCAACCTGCCCGGGGCGTTGATCGTCCTCGGAATCACCCTGGGGGTCCTGGTCGCCGCTCCCGTACTGACGTGGGTGATCCATCACCACGGCTGGCGCTCGGCCGTCGCCGCGGTGGCGCTCGCCGGTGTGGTGTGGGCCTTGCTGTGGATCCCCTTCGGCGGGGAGGGGCCGTACGCGGCCGCGTCGGACACCACGGCGCCGACCGGCTCCGCCGACAAGAGGGGTGAGGGGGCGGCGGGAGCCGGGCCGGTTGCGGCCCGGCACAGGACGCCGTACCGGCGGATCCTTTCGACCCGCACCTGGATCGGTGCCACGGCTGCCTACTTCGGCACCTACTGGGTCATCGCCTTCGCCCTGGTCTGGCTCCCCTCCTACCTCCGCGACGCGCTGGGCTACGACTCGGCCGGGGCCACCCAAGTGCTGATGCTGGTCTGGGGTCTGGGCGGCGTCGTGGTGCTCGGGCAGGCGGGCCTGACCGGATGGCTGCTGCGCCGCGGGACCGCGAGCCGGTGGGCCCGCGGCGGGATCGGCGGCGTTCTGCTCCTCATCGGTGCCGCGGCATGCCTCGCACTGCCGCTGGCCCCGGCCGGCGCCGTGACCGCCGTGCTGCTGGTCGCGGGATTCGGGCTCGCCGGAGCGATGAGCAGCGTCGCCGTCACCACGGTCACGGAGCTGGCTCCGGCCGATCGTCGCGGCGGTGCCCTGGGCATCATGAACGCCGTGGTGACCACCGCCGGTCTGATCGCCCCGACGCTGATCGGGCACTTCGTGGACACCCACGGTGCGCAGGGCTACCAGTACGCGGTCCTGGTCACCGGCGCCGTACTCCTGCTGAGCGGGGCCGCCGCCCTCACGTTGATCGACCCGGACCGCGACGCCCGACGACTGTCCAGGTGACCACGCGCGTGCCTGCTCCTCCCGCAGTGCACGGAGCGGGTATCGCCCTGCCCACTCCCGACCTTCCCAAGGACCGACGTTGAACACCAGCGCCCTCGACACCTCCTTCCTCGACCTCACCGTGGGCCACGTACGCGGCAGCGCCAAGTCCTGGTCCGCCACCCCGCTCACCGAACGCATCGCCCTCCTGGAGCGGCTGCTGCCGCGCGTGGTCTCCCGAGCCTCCGAGATGGCCGCTGCCGGTGCCCGCGCGAAGGGGTACGCGTCCGATTCGCCGTGGGCCGCCGAGGACTGGATCGCCGGGCCGTGGGCCCTGGCGCAGAACGCCTCGGCGTATCTGCACGTGCTGCGGCGGATCGCCGCGGGCAAGGATCCCGTCGACGCGAAGGCCGTCCACGAGGAGGACGGTCGCACGCGGGTCGACGTCTTCCCCGCCACCGGCTGGGACAGCCTCCTGCTGGGCGGCTTCACGGCCCAGGTGTGGATGCGCCCCGGCACCACCGCGGAGCAGGCACGCAGCCGAGCGGCGGGCGAGTACCGGGACAGGCCCGGCCGCCCGGGCGTGTCTCTGGTGCTCGGCGCGGGCAACGTCGCCGCCATCACCGCGCTGGACATCCTGCACAAGCTCTTCGCCGAGGGCCAGGTCGTCATCGCCAAGATGAACCCGGTCAACGACTACCTCCGCCCCCACTTCGATTACGTCTTCGCCGAGTTCGTCGAACACGGCTGGGTGCGCTTCGTCGACGGCGGTGCGGCCGAAGGCGGTTACCTCGCCGCCCACGATGACGTGGACGCCATTCACGTCACCGGCAGCGACCGCACCCACGACGCCATCGTCTGGGGCACCGACGAGGACGCCGAGCAGCGCCGCCACGACGACCGGCCGCTTCTGGACAAGCCGTTCAGCAGTGAACTGGGCGGCGTCAGCCCCTGCATCGTGGTGCCGGGGCCGTGGAGCGACGCCGACTTCCGCTTCCAGGCCGAACACGTCGTCACCACCAAGATGAACAACTCCGGACACAACTGCATCGCCAGCCAGATCCTGGTTCTGCCACGCGACTGGGACGGCACCGAGCGGCTCCTGGCAGAGATCCGGCGGCTACTGCGCGAACTGCCTCCACGCACCGACTACTACCCGGGCGCCGCCGGACGTCTCGCCTCCGTCCTCGCCGCCCATCCGGAGGCGGAGGCCCACGACGACGGCTGTCGGCTGCTCGTCCCCGACATCACCGACCACGACGACGTCCTGATCACCGAGGAGGTCTTCGGCAGCGCCCTGGGCGTCCTGCGCCTGCCCGGACACACTCCGGCCGAATTCCTGCGCCACGCCGTCGACTTCGCCAACAACACCCTCCCGGGCACGCTCGGCGCCACCCTGATCGTCCACCCAAGGACCGAGAAGGCCCACCGGGAGGCGGTGCGCAGCGCGATCGCCGACCTGCGCTACGGCACCCTGGGCGTCAACTGCTGGTCGGCGGTCGGCTTCCTGCTCGGCTTCACACCGTGGGGCGCCCACCCCGGGCACACCCGCCAGGACATCGGAAGCGGCATCGGCTTCGTGCACAACGCCTTCATGCTCGAGGACATCGAGAAGACCGTGCTGCGCGCCCCGTTCACGCCCGCTCCGCGAGGCCTGGTCACGGGCGACCCGTCGCTGTCCCCTCGCCCGCCGTACTTCGTCACCCACCGCACCGCACTGACCACCGTGGAGCGCCTCACCCGCTTCACGGCCGCGCCGAGCGTGATGAAACTGCCGGCCCTCTTCGCCTCGGCGTTGCGCGGCTGATGCCTTTGCACCTGCCCCTGCCGCGAATCTGCCGTTCCACGGGACGGTCCGGTGGCAGCTCCCCTTTCCGCCGCTTCCACCGACACACCCATGGAGACCCCAGATGCTCAATCTCGCCGCCGTGCTGGAGAACAGCGCCCGCGCCGTGCCCGACCGCACGGCAGTCGTGCTGGGCGTCCAGCGGCTGACCTATGCGGAGCTGGACGCGGCGGCCCGCCGCGTGGCCAACCTGCTCCGCTCACGCGGCATCGCGCCGGGCGACAAGGTCGCGCTGTCCTGCCCGAACGTGCCGTGGTTCCCGATCGTCTACTACGGCATCCTCAAGGCCGGCGCGGTCGTCGTCCCGCTCAACGTACTGCTCAAGGGCCGTGAGGTCGCGTACCACTTGGCCGACTCCGAGGCCAAGGCCTACTTCTGCTTCGAGGGCGGCGCCGAGCTCCCGCTGGGGCAGGAGGGCTGGGCGGGCTTCGGCGAGGCCCCGGGCTGCGAGCACTTCTTCCTGATGCCCGCCGCCCCCACCCAGGACTCCTCGATCACGGGCGCCGAGACCCTGACGGCGGCACTGGCCGGGCAGAGCGCGGACTTCGAGACGGTGGCCACCGAGTCCGGTGACACCGCGGTCATCCTGTACACCTCCGGAACCACCGGCCGGCCCAAGGGCGCCGAACTCACCCACTCCAACGTGATGCTCAACGTGCTGACCTGCCACAAGCTGTTCGGCGAGATCGAGCACGACGTGCATCTGGTCACCCTGCCGCTGTTCCACTCCTTCGGCCAGGTCGTCCAGATGAACGCCGGACTTGCCTCAGGAGCGACGCTGGTGCTGCTGCCGCGCTTCGACGCCCGGTCGGCCCTCGCCCTGATGCAGCGCCATGCCGTCACCTTCTTCGCGGGTGTCCCCACGATGTACTGGGCGCTACTCGAAGAAGAGGCGCCCGACGTGGACCTGCCGCAGATCGCCCGGAACCTGCGGATGGCCGGCTCGGGGGCTCGGCGCTCCCGGTCGAGATCCACCGCCGGTTCGCCGAGCGGTTCGGCGTCACCATTCTGGAGGGGTACGGGCTCTCCGAGACCAGCCCGGTGGCCACGTTCTCCCCGCGTGGCGAGAAGGTGCGGCCCGGCTCCATCGGACGTCCGGTCTGGGGCGTGGAGGTGGACCTGGTCGGCAAGGACTGGGCCCCCGTCCAGGGTGCCGACGCCATCGGCGAGATCGTCGTCCGCGGACACAACGTGATGAAGGGCTACTTCAACCGGCCCGAGGCGACCGCCGACGCGATGCGCGACGGCTGGTTCCGCACCGGGGACCTGGCCCGTCGGGACGCCGACGGGTGGCTCTACATCGTCGACCGCGCCAAGGACATGATCATCCGCGGTGGCTTCAACGTCTACCCACGGGAGATCGAGGAGGTGCTCCTCACCCATCCCGCCGTGAGCATGGCGGCCGTCATCGGAATTCCGCACGAGCGCCACGGTGAGGAGATCAAGGCCTGCGTGGTCCTCGCTCCGGGCGCGACGCTCTCCGAGGAGGAGCTGATCGCCTGGTGCAAGGAGGAGATGGCGGGCTACAAATACCCCCGCCTGGTGGAGTTCTTCGCCGCCCTGCCCACCAATGCCACCGGCAAGATCCTCAAGCGCGAGCTCCGGGACGCGGGTACCTCGGATGCCGGCACGATCGCATAGGACTCGATCCCCCTTTCCGTTGTCGATGGCGAGGGCTCCGAATGCCCTTGCCGGACCACCGGACACCTTGGGGCTTCCGCTCACCGCGCGGCCAGGGACCGAGCTTCGGACGCTGCATGGGGTCGGGCGCACCGGAGGGTCCGGCGCGCTGCGCACGCTGCGGCCCGGCACCGCCACCGGGCCGGCCCGGTGGTCGTCGACCGGGCCGCGCCGACCCAGCGGGGCTCAGGCCTCCGCGGCGGCGTGGTGGTGGTCGAGCTCCCACGCGTGGTGCTTGAACTCGTGGCGGAAGTCGGCGTGGTCCTCCCACTGGCGGGCGATGCCGCGCAGCACGTCCCAGTTGTGCTCCACCGACTGGTCGATGACGCGGCGCATGGCCGGGTCGGCCGACTCCCGCTGCGCGATGAGGCCCTTGATGGCGGAAGCCTCCAGGACGGCGTTGCGCAGCGCGCGCAGGGCGCGGGAGGTGTCGTCCATCCCGAAGCCGTACTCGCTGCCCGTCTCCGCGTCGAACAGCGGGGTGAGCCGCGCCTCGATGAAAGCGGTGATCCGCTCGAAGTGCTGCACGTCCATCGGGGGCTCCCTCTCCTGCCGGACCACCACGTGTCCCCGGCGTCTCCACTGCTTCTGCTGATCACCGCCATTATCCAGCAGCGCCCTTCCACGCCCGGACCGGCCGGGGCGGTCCGGGTCCCGCCCGGTCCCGGGCCTCCAACTCCCCGCCCACGGCCGCGACTTTCCGATGATCTACGTTGATGGTCCGCTGCGAGGAAGGAATCCGGCCCGTGGACGACAGCTTCCGACTGACGGAGCGTTTCGAAGAGCACCGATCTCATCTGAGAGCGGTGTCCTACCGGATGCTCGGCTCGCTCAGCGAAGCCGATGACGCCGTTCAGGAGGCCTGGCTGCGCCTGAACCGCTCCGACACCACCGACGTCGAGAACCTCGGCGGGTGGCTGACCACCGTCGTGGCGCGCGTGTGCCTGAACATGCTGCGGGCGCGCGAGTCCCGGCGCGAGGACTCCCTGGAGGCGTATCCCAGCGACCCGGCGGTCAGCCGCGAGGACGCGGTCGACCCCGAGCAGGAGGCCATGCTGGCCGATTCGGTCGGGCTGGCACTGCTGGTGGTGCTCGACAAGCTGACACCGGCCGAGCGGCTCGCGTTCGTGCTGCACGACCTGTTCGCCGTGCCCTTCGAGGACATCGCCCCGTTGCTCGACCGGTCCCCGGCCGCGACCCGGCAGCTCGCGAGCCGCGCCCGCCGCCGGGTCAAGGGAGCCCCGCTGGTGCCCGAAGCCGATCTGTCCCGCCAGCGCCGCGTCGTGGACGCCTTCCTCGCCGCCACCCGAGGCGGGAACTTCGACGCGCTGGTCGCGCTGCTCCATCCCGACGTGGTGCTCCGGGCCGACAAGGCCGTCGGACCCACCCCCGCTCCGCTCCTCATCAGCGGCGCGGTCACCGTCGCCCGGGGCGCGATGGCCGCGATGCAGCGGGCGCGGTCCACGCAGCCTGCCCTGCTCAACGGCGTGGCCGGTCTGGCGATGGCCCCGCTGGGACGGCTGTTCCTGGTCCTCGGCTTCACGATCGAGGACGGCCTGATCACCGAGATCGACGTGATCGCCGAACCGGAGCGCCTGCGCGAGCTCGATCTCGCCGTTCTCGACGCCTGACCCGCCCGGGGCCCTACGGGGCGAGTACGTCCAGCTCTTCCAGGGCCCCCACGGCGATCTGCCGGGTCAGTGCCTCGGCACGCGCCGCGTCACCCTCCCGTACCGCCTCGGCCACCCGCACGTGCAGGGTGACGGCCGCCGGGTCGGGGTCGTGGAACATCACCGCGTGCTCGGTGCGGCCGGTCAGCACCTCGGCGACGACGTCGCCGAGGCGGGCGAACATCTCGTTGCCGGAGGCGTTCAGCACGACGCGGTGGAAGGCGATGTCGTGGCGCAGGTAGCCGTCGAGCTGGTGGCCGCGTGAGGTGCGGACCATGCCGAGGGCCGCTTCGGTCAGTTCGGCGCACTGCTCGGGAGTGGCCCGGGCCGCGGCGAGCCCGGCCGCGACCGGCTCGATCGCGGAACGCAGCACGGTGAGGGAGCGCAGCTGCCGGGGCCGGTCGGTGCCGGCCAGCCGCCAGCGGATGACGCGCGGGTCGTAGACGTTCCACTCCTCGGTGGGGCGCACCGTGACCCCGACCCGCCGGCGGGATTCGACCAGGCTCATCGACTCCAGCACCCGGACGACCTCGCGCACCACGGTGCGGGAGGCGTCGAAGCGCTCGGCGATCTCGTCCGTCCGCAGCACGCTGCCGGGCGGGAACTCCCCCGCCGTGATGGCGAGTCCGAGGGTGTCCAGTACGCGGGAGTGGAGCCCCTGTGCCGGTCCAGGACTGCCTTCGGTGGTCATGGCGTAAGCGTACGGTGACGCCCCGGCGAACAAAAAATGTGATGTTTCCCGGCTGCCCCTTGAATAAGTACTACTTAATGCGCTTCAGTGATGCCCGCACGGACCGATGTCGACGAGGACAGCGAGGTACGACGTGAGCTCCCAGCGCGTCATTGTGGTGATGGGCGTGGCCGGTACGGGCAAGACGACCGTGGGTCGGCTGCTCGCGGAGGCCCTGGCCCTTCCGTACGCGGAGGGGGACGCGTTCCACCCCGCGGCCAATGTCGCCAAGATGTCGGCCGGCACCCCGCTGGACGACGCCGACCGGTGGCCCTGGCTCGACGCCATCGGCGACTGGATCCGCGGCCGGGCCGAACTCGGCGGGACCGGGGGCGTGGTCGCGGCCTCGGCGCTCAAGCGTTCCTACCGCGACCGGCTGCGCACCGCGGCTCCCGAGGCGGTCTTCGTCCACCTGACCGGCGCGCGTGCACTGGTCGGGCAGCGGATGGCGGCCCGCACCGGTCACTTCATGCCCGCCGTCCTGCTGGATTCGCAGTTCGCCACCCTGGAGCCGCTCCAGGAGGACGAACCCGGCGTCGTCGTCGACGTGTCCGGATCCCCGGAAGACATCACCGAACGGGCGCTGGCCGCCCTGCGTCGGCTCCCCACACCCCAGAACTAACGAAGGAACGTCACCGTGACCGGTCTCAGTGTCGAGACACTGGCAGCGGCAGGCACCGGACCGATCACCTCGGCCGGGAACACCCAGCTGGGCATCGCCGTGCTCGCGGGCATCGCCGTCATCGTCCTGCTCATCACCCGCCTCAAGCTGCACGCCTTCCTGGCGCTGACGGTCGGTTCGCTCGCCCTCGGGGTGTTCGCGGGCGCGCCGATGGCCAAGACGATCACCAGCTTCACCGCCGGACTCGGCGCGACGGTCGCGGGCGTGGGCGTGCTCATCGCCCTCGGTGCGATCCTCGGCAAACTGCTCGCCGACTCGGGCGGCGCCGACGAGATCGTCGACACGATCCTGGCCAGGGCCAAGGGCCGGGCCATGCCGTGGGCCATGGTGCTGATCGCCTCGGTGATCGGGCTGCCGCTCTTCTTCGAGGTCGGCATCGTGCTGCTGATCCCGGTGGTGCTGCTGGTGGCCAAGCGGGGCAACTACTCGCTGATGCGGATCGGCATACCGGCGCTGGCCGGTCTGTCCGTGATGCACGGGCTCATACCCCCGCACCCCGGGCCCCTCGTCGCCATCGACGCGCTCCACGCGAACCTGGGCGTCACCCTCGCGCTCGGTGTGCTCGTGGCGATCCCGACCGTGATCATCTCCGGGCCGCTGTTCGCCCGGTACGCGGCGCGGTGGGTGGACATCCCGGCGCCGGAGCACATGATTCCGCAGCGCCCCTCGGCTGATCTGGAGCACCGCCCCCGGTTCGGGGCGACCGTCTTCACCGTGCTGCTGCCGGTGGCGCTGATGCTGATCAAGGCCCTGGTCGACATCGTGGTCAACGACCCGGCCAACCCGGTGCAGCGCCTCACGGACGTCGCGGGCTCCCCGCTGATCGCCCTGCTCGCGGCGGTGCTGGTGGGCATGTTCACCCTCGGCCGGGCAGCCGGCTTCACCAAGGCGCGGCTCTCCACGACGGTCGAGAAGTCGCTGGCTCCGATCGCCGGCATCCTGCTGATCGTCGGCGCGGGCGGCGGCTTCAAGCAGACCCTGATCGACGTGGGCGTCGGCCAGATGATCCTGAACCTGTCGGAGAACTGGGCCATCCCCACCCTCCTGCTGGCCTGGCTGATCGCCGTGGCCATCCGCCTCGCCACGGGTTCCGCGACGGTGGCGACGATCTCCGCGGCCGGCCTGGTGGCCCCGCTCGCCGCAGGCATGTCCACCACCGGGACCGCACTGCTGGTCCTGGCCATCGGGGCGGGCTCGCTGTTCTTCAGCCACGTCAACGACGCCGGATTCTGGCTGGTCAAGGAGTACTTCGGGATGACCGTCGGCCAGACCCTGAAGACCTGGTCGGTGATGGAGACCGTCATCTCGGTGGTCGGCCTGGGCTTCGTCCTGCTGCTCTCGCTGGTCCTGTAGCGCCCGACGGCCCCGGCGGCTCAGCCCGGCAGGCGCTCCTCGCCGAGCTGGGCCGCCGCCATGGTGAAGCCGTTCGCCGCGGTGGCGCAGCGGCCGGCGAGGGTCGCGACCTCGGCGCGCAGGGCGTCGTCCTGCGGGACCCGCCAGGCGGGTGCGGCCAACGTCGCACGCAGCCGCACCGTGTGGGAGCGGAGTGCGGCGGCGTGGCCGCGCAGACTGCCGGGCCGGTGCGGGTGCCGGTACGGATCCGGTCCCATCGGCGGGACCGCCCGCAGCCGTCGGTGCGCGGGGCGCGACGGCTCCGTCACGTTCCCGGCGTCCTCTGTGTCGCCGGCGTTGCCGGCGGGCAGACCGGGGCCGCGGTCGCAGAACGCCCGGAAGGCGGCGCCCAGTCCGAGGAGCGGCGCGGCGGGCACGGCCCGGCCGGTGGCCACCTGCCAGCCCGCGTGGTCGTTGAACGGGTTGGCGTCGGTCAGCGCGTGCCAGGCCAGGATGTCGGCGAAGGCCGGGGTCAGCAGCGAGAAGGCGTGCTCGGCGCCCCGTTCGCGCATGATGCGCCGGAACAGGCGGACGGCCTCGGCCTGTCGGCCTTCCGCGACGGCTCCGAGGACCGCCGCAGCGCCGGGATCCCGCAGGAGCTCGGGGCGACGGGCGTTCGCGACCCTGATCCGGGCTCTGAGCCCGCAGACGGCGACGCTGATCGCCAGGCTCTCGCGGCCCGTCAGCGTCCCCGCCAGCCGCCCGGCCCGCGCGATGCCCCGGCCGCGCGGCGCCCAGCCGAGGCCCGCCGGGTCGGTGAGGGTCCGCAGCAGGGTGCGCCAGCCGTGCCGGCGCAGCCCTCCCCGGGTGAGAGCGGTGGCGGGGAGGCGGGCGCCGAGGGCAAGCCGGGAGGCGTAGCCGGCGGCCTCACCGACCGCGTCGGCGGCCTCGGCGAGTTCGCGGCACAGGTCGTCGAGCAGGTCGACGTCCGTGGCGTTGAGCGCGGAGGTCACGGCGTCGGGCATGGGGTCCTCGCGTGGTCAGCGGCGGTGACATCGGCTTCACCGTACGTCGCTCCCGCGGACCCCGCGCTCCGAGCGCTACGGCAGGGCGAAGGCGGCGTCCCGGAAAGCCGTACGGAGGGTGGTGTGGCGGCCGGGCGGGAGGGTCGGGAGGAGCACCGCCCAGCGGCGGCGGCCCGGCGAGACCCACAGGGCCGGTCCGGTGGCTGCCGCCGGGGCGGGGCAGGCCCAGACGCCGTGCGGGGCCGGGTGCCAGAGCAGGCCGCGGGCGGGGGTCAGTTCACCGGTGCGGATGCGCAGGGACTCGGCCGTCCAGGCGGGGGTGATGCCCGTCGGGCCGTCCGTGTCCGCCGGGGCGAGCAGGTGGCTCAGGAAGCGGACGAGGTCGGCGAGGGGCGCGTGGAGGACGCCGTCGGCGTACCGGGTGCGGGTCATGCCAAGCGGGTGCCAGACCCGGGTCGCGGCGAGTTCGGCGAGGGAGCTGTCCGAGAGGTGCTCGGCGAGACGGGTGAGGGCCGCGGTCCCGTCGGCGTGGGTGAGCAGGTGGTGAGCGGTGGTGCCGACGGGGGTTCCGGCGGCGGCTTCCTCCCCGTAGGCGGCGAGCGGCGTGTGCAGCCGGAGCGCGCCCTCCTCGACGAGGCTGCCGAGGGCGGGCCAGAGGGCGAGGACGGCGGTGAGCCCGCCGACGTCGAAGACCGCGTCATCGGTGGCGTGCGAGGCGGCGTGGACGCCGTCGGGGCCGCCGACGGCCCAGACCGCCCCGGGGTCGGCGGAGCCCACGAGGGCCCGGATGTCGTCGGCCTGGTCGCTCAGGAGCGTCATGGTCGATCAGGCTAACGAGCCCGGCGCGGCTCCCCCGGCGCGTCGGCGCGGAGTCGGGACTCCCCCACCCGAATGCGCCGCGGAGGGCGGGGCGCCCTGGAGCGCCCCGCCCCCGCCGGTCGTGCGGTCAGCTCTGGTCGGGACGGTCCGTCACCCGAAGGCTGTTGAGCAGGGGCTTGCCGAATCCGGTGTGCGTGACGAAGCGGACGTTGAGCACCCCGTCCGTCACCTTGACCGTGTACGTACGGGTCAGGGCCTTGTACGTACCCGCCTCCAGGGAGATGTCCAGGGAGGGCAGGACCTGCTGGCCCTCGGCCAGGACGTCGAAGACGCGCTTGTTCGGCCGGGTGGAGGAGAGCTCGGCGAAGCCCAGCTCCACGGTGTAGGTCCCGTTCGGCACGTTGTCGAAGCGGTACTCGTACATGCCCTCACGGGCGTTGCGGAACAGCCGCTGGTCGTCGGTGCCGGCGATCGTGCGGCTGGTGGACTGGACCGAGCTGCTGCCCTGGTAGCCGTAGGAGCCCGCCGTGTACTTGCGGTCCGGGGACCAGCCGTCCCCGAGGGCGTCCTTGCCGGCCTGGTCGGAGCCCGCGTCCAGGGCGACCTGGTAGCGCGGGACGACGACCTTGACCGGGACGGTCAGGACCGGGGTCCGGCCGCTGGCTGACGTGATCTTCAGGTCCGCGGTCAGGACTGACCCCGGGGTCAGTCCCGTCGTGTCCACCGCGAGGGTGAGCGGGGTCTTGGCGCCCGTGGGAAGGTTCCCGGTCCCCGGGGTGGCCGTCAGCCAGGCCGCGTCCTCGGTCACCGTGAAGGCCGTACCGAGGCCCGGGTTGGTCAGGTCCAGGGTCCGGGTCCGCTGCTGGTTCGCCGGGAGGACCACCTCCACCGCGGGCTTGGACGCCGTCACCCGGCCGGTGCGCAGGGACTGCGTCACCGTCGTGACGTCGGCCGCCTTGACGTCGACGGTCGCCTGCCCGGACTCGTACTGGGGCGCGGACAGGGAGACGGCCCGCGAGCCGGACGGGCTCTGGACCACGTAGCCGCCGTCCGCCGCCGTGGTGGCCGACACCGCCGAGTCGCCCGTGCCGACGGTCACCGTTGCGCCGGCGACGCCGTTGCCGTCGTTGGCGTCGAGCACCCGGCCCGCCACCACACCGCTCTTGGTGGTGCGGAAGGCGATGGACAGGCCGTCCGTGATGACCGGCGTGTTGAAGGAGTACTTGAAGGCATCGGTGCCGGTGGCGTTCTCCACGCCCACGGTGGCCGTGGAGCCGCCCTTGATGCCGGTGCCGCCGGTCCCCTTGTAGGCGTAGGAGACGCTGCCGTCCTCGCCGATGGACGCCGAGAAGGAGAACTTGTCGGCCTGCGCCGACCAGTGGGACACCTCGCGCCACTCGATCACGTAGCTGCGGTGCGGGGCGGTGCCTGCGACGGCGGTGAAGACGCCGGATCCGGTACCCGCCGCGCCGACGACCAGGTCGTCCCAGAACGGGTAGAGGGCGGCGTTCGGGGTGGCCGTGCTCGGCAGGTCGCCGTTGATGTCGCCGGTGTTGTTGCCGCCGAAGCTGACGGTGCCGTTGGTCCCGATCCAGGCCTGGCCGTACGTCTTGCCGTACAGCGGCAGCGGGAAGGGGAGGTCGACGCGCTCGGTGGTGTTGTCGCCGGTCAGCGCGAGCTGCCGGCTGCCCGCGGCGTACGGGCGGTCGTTCGCGGTGGCGCAGGCGTGGCCGTAGCCGTCGGTGCGCTCGGGCAGGTTCACCGTGACGGTGGCGTCGCCCGCGACGGTGGCCTTGGCGGTGCCGCCGGTGACGCAGCGGGAGGGGTGGGTGGCCTGCACGTCGTAGGTGCCGTGCGGCAGGGTGACCTCGAAGCGGCCCTGCGCGTCGGTGGTCGCGGTCACCGGGGTGTCCGCGATGGTGACGGAGGCGCCCGCCGCGGGTCCGGAGGCGGCGGTGACCGTGCCGCTGAGCTTGCCGGAGGCTGCCTGGACGAGGGTGAAGTCGCCGGTGGCCGTGGCGTTCTCGGTGACCGCGGCCGTCGCCGACTGCGGTCCGTAGCCGAACTTGGCGGCGGTCAGGCTGTAGTCGCCCACCGACAGCGCGGCGAACCTGTACGTGCCGTCGGCCGCGGTGGTCGTCGTACGGTCGATCGGGCCGTCGGCGGTGACCTTGACACCCGCGACCGGCGCGCCGTCGGAGCGGACGGTGCCGGCGAGCGCGCCGATCGCGCCGCGCGGGGCGCCGTTCACGGCGGCGAGGGCGTCGAGCCTGCCCTCGCCGAAGACGTTGTTGTCGGCGGCGTTGCCGCCGCACTGGGCGCTGTCGGTGTCCTGGGCGGTGCCGTCGAGCAGCGCTTCGGTCTGCGCGATGTCGCCTTCGAGGGCGGGCGCGGCGGACCAGAGCAGGGCCACGGTGGCTGCGGTGTGCGGCGAGGCCATGGAGGTACCGGAGAAGGCCTCGTACCCGCCGCCGGGGACGGAGGAGCGCACGTTCACGCCCGGGGCGGCGATGTTCGGCTTGATGACGCCGCCGGGGCCCGCGCCGCGCGAGGAGAACGAGGCGATCGCGTTGTTGATGTCGAAGGCCCCGGAGCTGTAGGAGCTCGCGTAGTCGCCGGGCGATCCACTGGTGGCGCAGCTGGGCCCGGAGTTGCCGTTGGAGAACGCCGGGAAGATGCCCGCGGCGCGCCAGGTGTCGACGATCTGCTGGTACCAGTCGTCGTGCGCGGCGCTGCCCCAGGAGTTGTTCACGATGTGCGGGGCGAGGTCCGGGCGGGGGTTCTGGCCGCTCGGGTCGGTCGGGGCGACGATCCACTGGCCGGAGGCGAGCAGGGAGGCCTCGGAGCAGGAGTTCGTCTCGCAGCCCTTGGCGGCGATCCACTTGGCGCCCGGGGCGACACCGATCTTGTTGGCGCCGCCGTCGTCGCCGACCATCGTGCCCATCGTGTGGGTGCCGTGGTCGTTGTTGTCGCAGGGCGCCGCGGCGGCGCAGACCCCCGCCGGGTCGAACCAGTTGTAGGCGTGGGTGTAGGTGCCGTCCGCGTTCTTGCCGCGGTACTGGTTGTTGACGGCCGGGTGGGTGTAGTCCACCCCGCTGTCTATGTTGGCGACGACGATGCCCTCGCCGCGCACTCCGGCCTGTTCCCAGACCTGGGGGGCCTTGATGCGGTCGATGTTCCACTCGACGGCGTCGGCCGCGGCCTGCTCCCGCTTGCCCTCGGCGGGTTTGGGCAGGTCGACCTTGTCGTCGGCGTCGATCCGGGACACCTCGGGGCGCTGCGCGAGGGTGCCGGCGAGCTTTTCGCTGCCGACGACGCGGACGGCGTTCACGATCCAGTACGAGGTGTACTCGGCCTTGGCGCCCTCGAGGGCCTTGACCACCTCGGCCTGGCTGCGCGCGGCGTGCTCCTTCTTGGTACGGAGCACGGTCTCGGCCTTGGCGGCGCGGGTCTGCTGCTTCGCCGCGGCGCCGAGGTCGGCGGCGCTGTCGAGGTAGACCCAGAAGACGGCCTTGTCGGAGCCGTCGAGCTGGGCGCGGAGCTTGGGCTCGATCTTGCGTTCGGCCGCGCCGGGCGCGGGGCCCGGGTCCGGGGCGGCCGCGGCGACGCCCGCGCCGAGGGGTAGGAGCAGGACCGAGGTGAGAGCGGCGAGCGCCGCGCGTAAGGATCGCCTGTTGCGTTGGGCCACGTGTTGTCTCCTCGTACGCCGTGTGCAGGTTGTGCGGGAAGAGGGTGCGTGATGTGCGTGATGTGCGCGGGTCATGGTGATTGAACGGCATGTCCATTACAAGAGGGCCTATTGAGCCGGGCTCCGCACCCGGCGCCCGCCCGACGCCCGCCCGACGCCCGCCCGACGCCCGCCCGGTGGCCCCCGGCGAGCGAGCGGGCCAGCCTTGAGTCATGACCGCCCCCGACCAGCCGGCCCGGCCCGCTGTCCCGATCGCGTCCGCACGGGGTCGCTGGATCCTGCTCACCACCGTGCTCGGGTCGAGCATGGCCCTGCTGGACTCGACGGTGGTCAATGTCGCCCTCCCGCGCATCGGAGAGGATCTCGACGCCGATCTCGCCGTCCTGCAGTGGACGGTCAACTCCTATCTGCTGACCCTGGCCGGGCTGATCCTGGTCGGCGGGGCGCTCGGCGACCGCTTCGGGCGCCGGCGGGTCTTCGTGCTCGGCGTGGTGTGGTTCGCGCTGGGTTCGCTGCTGTGCGGCCTCGCGCCGAACGCCGGGGTACTGGTGGCCGCCCGGGCCCTCCAGGGCATCGGCGGGGCGCTGCTCACACCCGGTTCGCTCGCCCTGATCCAGGGCTCGATCCGGCCGGAGGACCGGGGCCGGGCGGTGGGCCTGTGGTCGGGGCTGGGCGGGGTGGGGGCGGCCGTGGGGCCGTTCCTCGGCGGCTGGCTGGTGGACGGGCCCGGCTGGCGCTGGGTGTTCCTGCTGAACGTGCCGCTGGCCGCGCTGTGCGTCCCGGTGGCGCTGCGGCACGTACCGGAATCGCGCGATCCGCAGGCGCACGGGCGGTTCGACGTGGCCGGTGCGGTGCTGGGCGCGGCGGCCCTCGCGCTGATCACCTACGCGCTGATCGAAGCGCGTTCCGGATCTCCGCTGGTCATCGCCGCGGCGGTGGGCGGCGTCGTGCTGGCCGCCGTGTTCGTGTGGGTGGAGCACCGGCGCGCCGACCCGATGGTGCCGCCGGAGATCTTCGCCTCGCGGCAGTTCACCGCCGTCAATCTGGTCACCCTGTGCGTGTACGCGGCCTTCAGCGGGTTCTTCTTCCTCGTCGTGCTCCAGCTCCAGGTGGTGTCCGGGTACTCCGCGCTGGCCGCCGGGGCCGCATTGCTGCCCACGACCCTGCTGATGCTGCTGCTGTCGGCCCGCTCCGGGGAGTTCGCGGAACGGATCGGGCCGCGCATCCCGCTCACCGTGGGGCCGCTGCTGTGCGCGGCCGGGACGCTGCTGATGCTGCGGGTGGGGCCGGACGCCTCGTACCCGGCGGACGTGCTGCCCGCGATGGTGGTGATGGGCATGGGGATGGTGACCCTGGTGGCCCCGCTGACGGCGACCGTGCTGGCCTCCGTGGACCCGGGCCGGGCGGGGCTGGCGAGCGGCATCAACAACGCCGCGGCCCGGGTGGCCGGGCTGCTCGCGGTGGCGGCGCTGCCGCTGCTGGCCGGGATGGGACCGGAGGCGTACCGCTCGGCGGAGCAGTTCGACGCGGCCTTCGGGCGGGCCATGCCCTGGTGCGCGGGGGCGCTGGTGCTCGGGGCGGCGGTGGCCTGGACGACCGTTCGGACCCCCGCTCCGGGCGCGCCGCACCCGCAGTGCCGGACCCAGTGCGCGATGAGCGCCCCGCTGCCGGAACCTCCGCGAGAGGACAGCGCATCTTGACTGAAAATTCAGTCAATGCCACAGTGCCGTCACCTCTCATCCACGCTCCTTCGGAGGTTCGTATGAACCCAAGCCGTAGAACCGTGCTGCGATCGGCAGGCGCCGGCGCCGCCGGACTGGCCCTCGGGACCCTCGCACCACCACCCGCGCAGGCCGCCACCGGCCGGATGACCGTTCCGCTCGACGACGTGCGGCACGTACGCACCTGGATGGCCTGGCCCTCCAGCCGCGCGATCTGGGGCCGCGACCTCGCCGGGGTGCAGCAGGACATCGCCCTGATCGCGCGCACCGTCGCCCGCTACGAGCCGGTGCTGATGTGCGCGGCCGACGAGAGCTCGGCGGCCACCGCCCGGGCCCGCTGCGGCTCCACCGCCACCGTCATCTCCTCGATCCCGGTCGACGACCTCTGGATGCGGGACACCGGCGCCGTCTTCCGCCGCGACGGCGCCGGGGCGGTGGACGCCATCGGCCTGAACTTCAACGGCTGGGGCGGCAAGCAGACCCACCGCAAGGACGCAAAGGTGGCCCAGCTGCTCGCCGCACACGAGTCGCTGCCCTTCACCGTCGCCGCATTCGTGGGCGAGGGCGGCGCGGTGGAGACCGACGGCGACGGGACGCTGATGGCCACCGAGAGCAGCCTGGTCAACAAGAACCGCAATCCCGGGCTGAACCGGGCCCAGGTCGAGGCCAAGGTGCTCGCCGCCTACGGCGCGGACAAGATGATCTGGGCGCCCGGGATCAAGGGGCAGGACATCACGGACGACCACATCGACGTCACCTCCCGGTTCGTGCGTCCCGGCGTGGTGATGGTCCAGGTGCCGCCCGCGGACCGCACCGACATCTGGGCGCGGGACGCCCGCGAACAACTCGCGATCCTCTCCGCGGCCACCGACGCCAAGGGCCGCCGGCTACAGGTCATCCGGGTGGACGGCCCGCGGACCCTGCGCTCCGACAACCCCGACTTCGTGGACTCGTACCTGAACTTCCACCTCGCCAACGGCGCGGTGATCACCTCCCAGTTCGGGGACGAGGCCAGGGACGCGGGGGCCCGGCGAGGCCCTGGCCGCGGCCTTCCCCGGCCGCACCGTCGTCCAGCTCGACGTGGACCGCCTGATGGGCGGCGGCGGGGGCATCCACTGCTCGACCATGCAGCAGCCGGCCGCCCCGTGACATGACGGCCCCGCGGCCGTTCCCCAACCGGGCGCGGCCGCGGGTACGGCACCCCGAGGCCGATTCTGTGACACGACTGGCTTGAAGTTACGAAGTTACCTCGAGGTATCTAGTGACTTCACACGCACGTAGCAGTAGAACTCGTTCTCATTAAGCCGAGAGTGAGGAACGTCACATGAGTGACAATGGCGTGCCCAGAAACGGTTACAGCGGATTCTCCCGTCGCGGATTCCTTGCGAGAACAGGTTCTATTTTGGGGGCCGTGGCCCTCTCCGCACAAGTCACCTCCGCTCACGCGGCGCAGGCCACCACCACCACCGCCATCGACGACGGGGCCCGCGTCCCGGTCCTGGTGATCGGTACCGGATACGGCGGATCCGTCGCCGCCCTGCGCCTGGCCCAGGCCGGCATCGACGTCCACATGGTCGAGATGGGCATGGCCTGGGACACCCCCGGCAGCGACGGCAAGATCTTCGCCCACACCACCAATCCCGACTACCGCTCCTACTGGCTGCGCACCAAGACCAAGGCGCCGCTCAGCAACTTCCTCGGATTCCCGATCGACAAGGCCGTGCCCAAGTACACGGGCATCCTCGACGCCGAGGAAATGGGCGGCATCATCGTCTACCAGGGCCGCGGAGTCGGCGGCGGCTCGCTCGTCAACGGCGGCATGGCCGTCACCCCCAAGCGGGCGAACTTCAGCGCCGTCCTGCCGTCCGTGAACGCCGACGAGATGTACGACACCTACTACCCCCGCGCCAACGCCGGGCTCGGGGTGGGCCTCATCGACCCGGCCTGGTTCGACACCGTCGCCTGCTACCAGTACGCCCGCGTCGGACGCAAGCACGCCCAGCGCTCCGGTTTCCCCTTCGTCTTCGTCCCCGACGTATACGACTGGGACTACATGAAGCAGGAGGCGGCCGGCACCGTCCCCAAGTCCGCGGTGGACGGCGAGATCCTCTACGGCAACAACCACGGCAAGAAGTCGCTCCAGCAGACCTACATCGCGGCCGCCAAGGCCACCGGCAAGGTCTCCATCTCCCCTGCACCAGGTCACCTCGGTCGCCCCGGCCTCGGGCGGCGGCTACACCGTCACCATCAACCAGCTGACCACCGACGGCACCGTCTCGGCCACCAAGACCGTGACCTCCGACCGGGTGTTCTTCGCCGCCGGCAGCGTCGGCACCAGCAAGCTGCTCGTCAAGCTGAAGGCCACCGGCGCGCTGCCCGCCCTGAACGACGAGATCGGCAAGGGCTGGGGCGACAACGGCAACGTCATGTGCGGCCGCGCCAACCACATGTGGGACGCGACCGGCAAGGTGCAGGCCGCCATCCCCTGCGGCGGCATCGACAACTGGGACGCGGGCGGCGCGTTCGCCGAGGTGGCGCCGCTCCCGACGGGGATCGAGACGTACGCGTCCTTCTACCTCTCCATCACCAAGAACCCCCACCGCGCCCAGTTCTCCTGGAACGCGGCTGCGGGCAAAGTCGAACTCAACTGGCAGACGGCCTGGAAGCAGCCGTCCATCGACATGGCCAAGACCATCTTCGACAAGATCAACTCGAAGGAGGGGACGATCTACCGGACCGATCTCTTCGGCACCAACAAGATCTGGGGCGACCACCTCACCTACCACCCGCTCGGCGGCGCGGTGCTGAACAAGGCCACCGACAACTACGGTCGCCTGCACGGCTACACCGGCCTGTACGTGATCGACGGCGCGCTGATCCCCGGCAACACCAGCGTCAACCCGTTCGTCACCATCACGGCACTCGCCGAACGGAACATCGAGAAGATCATCGCCACCGACCTGTAGCCAGGTCGGCACGCACGACAGCCGGGGCCGATCGGATGCACCGAGCGGCCCCGGACCCATGTCAGTGACCCGGCAGCATGCAGACGCTGTCGAGGCCGAGCACGTGGTTGAGCCGGCCGAACGCCAGCCAGGACCCGATGCTCATCGTCAGCTCCACGATCTCGAGCTGGCTGTAGTCCGCGGTCATCCGGTCCCAGAACTCGTCGTCGAGTCCGTGGTGGTCGAGGGTGTACCGCTCTGCGTACTCCGCCGCCAGCCGGGTGCGCTCGTCGAAGCGGTCCGTGGTGCGCCACTCGGTGACGGCGTCGGAGAACTCCTCCTCGACCTTCTCGCCCTCCCGCTCGGTACGCCAGTCCAGGCAGAAGACGCAGCCGTTGATCTGCGCGACCCGCAGCCGGGCGGCCTCGAACTCGCGCAGCCCCAGGGTGGTGTGGGCGTACACGGACAGGGAGAAGTTGGCGGCGGCCATGCCGATGCCGGGGACCAGGTCGCCCCACACGTACTCGATCGGGTGCTGGCCTTCGGGTACGTCGATCCTCATGACTGCTTCCTTCCGAGTTTGCCGATGGCGGGGCGCAGCGGGACGTCGAGGGCGTCGTAGAGCCCGGGTTCCGCCTCGGTGAGCCAGTCGATGGCGCTCACCAGGCGCCCCACGGCGGTGGCGTTGCCGCCCGCCGAGCGGTTCTCGCCCTCGTCGGTGGCCTCGATGGTGACCTCGATGCGCGGGCGGCCCTCGATGACGACCCGGTGGGCGCCGTCGCCGCCGTCGGGCGGGGTGGGCCAGTCCGGGGCGCACGAGGCGTGGATGCGGGTGACGTGCTCGATGACGATGCGGGGTTCCCCCTCGACGATGCCCTGCACCTCGAAGCGGATCGCTCCCTGGGTGCCGGCCTCGAACGCGCCCATCGTCCTGGTGGTCACGGTGGTGTCGAGGGCGCGCCGGTCCACCGTCTCGCGGATCTCGTCCAGTTCCACCCCGAGGGCCCGGGCCATCATGCGTATCTGCCCTCCCCACACCATGGTCGGGATCGAGGGCATGAGCATCATCGGCTCGTAGTCCATGGGCTGGCCCATGCCGACGAGGTAGCGGACGGAGTCCGGCTGGTCGTAGGTGGAGTAGTCGAAGATCTCCTGACAGCGGATCACGTCGATGCGGGTGCCGAGTCCGCTGAGCAGGAGAGGCAGGACGTCGTTGCCCCAGCCGGGGTCGACGCCGGAGGCGAAGAACGAGCCGCCGCCCTCCGCGATGGCGGCCAGCACCGGATCGCGGAACTCCGGCGGTGCGCTGCGGTGGTCGTAGAGCGGGTACAGCGCGGGGCTGACGACCACCGCGCCGGAGCGGATCGCCCGGGTGATGTCGGCGAGGGCGTCGTCGGGCCGGACGTCCCCGGACGCGGCGTACACCACGGCCTGGGGGCGGGCGGCCAGTACGGCTTCGACGTCGTCGGTGGCCTCGACCCCCAACAGGTGGTCGAGTTCGCCGAGTTCACCCGCGTCGCGGCCGACCTTGGCTGGATTGTGGACGATGACTGCGGAGAGTTTCAGCGCTGGATGGGCCTCGACGGCTCGGATGGCCAAACGGCCGACGTTGCCGGTACCCCAGACAACCGTGGAAATCATGCGCGGAGGGTAGCCACAGGACCTGGACGTTTCCATAGTCGTGCGGCCGCAGTCCTGCGGCCCGGGGCCTCGCGCCCGTCGGTGTCACTGGTTCTCGGCGCCCAGGACGAAGAGGAGGTAGACGAAGAAGGCGAAGAGGTGGCCCACGAACAAGTAGGCGATCAGCCGGATCACCAGACCGCGGGGGAACTTGCTCTCGAGGCGCGTCCGCACGGAGACGGGCTTCTCTGCCTGTGACATGGGTACGGCTCCTCGGCTATCGGTGGTGTGTGGTGGTGGCGCCGCCCAGGCACAGCCCGGCGACGCTGCTCTGCAGCAGGGTGTGGACGAACAGCAGGTCCGCTCCCCCGGGGTCGGCCCCCGTGATCCGGTGCGGGGTCAGCGAGTCGAAGTGGGCGCTGTCCCCGGGATCCAGGAGGTACTCGGCCTCCCCCAGGTGCAGCCGCAGCCGGCCGCCCAGCACGTACAGCCACTCCTCCCCGGGATGGACGCGGACCAGCTCGCCCGGGCCGCGGCCCTGGGGTACGTGCACGCGCAGGGCCTGCATCCCGCGCCCGGAACCGCCCGCCTGCCAGTACGTCCATCCGTCGGCCTCGCGGGCACCCGGACCGCCTGCCCGTACGATGGGATCGGCGACGGCCGGGGTCTCGCCGAGCAGCTCGGAGACGGTCGTACCGTAGGTCCGGGCGAGTGCGAGCAGCAGCGGCAGCGAGGGCTGGCGCCGGCCGGTCTCCAGGCGGGACAGGTGGGCGGGCGAGAGTCTGGCCCGCGCGGCGGCGGCTTCCAGGGTGAGTCCGGCGCGGCGGCGCAGGTCGCGCAGTTGCGGGGCCACGGCCGGCAGCTCGTCGCCCCCTTCCTCGGGGGCAGGACCGGGGTTCATGCCTCGATTGAGCCAGAGACTTGCCTCCCTGGCAATCCGTCTTGCCTCTGAGGCAAAACTGCCACGGCCCGCTGAAGAAGAATCACCCGCCGCTGCCGCCTTCGAGCACCGTCTCCACCGTGTCCGCCTGGTCCGCGCTCTTGTCCGGACGGTGTCTGAGCACCCGCGCGAAGCGCAGCGCGACCCCGGCCGGGTAGCGGGAGGAGCGCTGCAGGCCGTCGTAGGCGATCTCCACCACCAGTTCGGGCCGCACCCGCACGGTGAAGCCGTCGTCCGAGGTGGCGAGCGCGCCCAGCGCCCGCGTCTGCCAGCGCAGCATCTCGTCGGTGAGCCCCTTGAAGGTCTTGCCGAGCATGGCGTACGTCCCGTCGGCGGCGCGCGCCCCGAGGTGCAGGTTGGACAGCAGCCCGGTGCGCCGCCCGTGGCCCCATTCGGCGGCGAGAACGACCACGTCCAGGGTGTGCACCGGCTTCACCTTGAGCCAGTTCTTGCCGCGCCGGCCCGCCGCGTAGGCGGAGTCGAGGCTCTTGGCCATCACTCCCTCGTGGCCGCGGCGCAGGGTCTCGGCCCAGAACTCCTCCGCCTCCGCCGCCTGTGCCTGCGGGTCCTCGACCACGAGACGGCGGACCCGGGCCCTTTCCGGAACGAGCGCGGCGAGGGTCTCGTACCGCTCGCGGACCGGGAGGTCGAGCAGGACGTCCTGTCCGGCGGCCAGCACGTCGAAGAAGTACGGGGCCACGGGGAGCGTCCGCCGGGCGGCCTCGACGTCGACTCGGGAGCCGACCCGGCTCGCGATCTCCTGGAAGGGGACCGGGCGGCCGTCCGCGGCCCGGCCGATGACCTCTCCGTCGAGGATGAACCGCTCCCCCGGCAGCGACCGGGCCAGCTCGGCCACCTCCGGCAGCCGGTCCGTGATCTCGTCCAGGGAGCGCGTGTACACCCGTACCTCGTCGCCCTCCCGGTGGACCTGGACCCGGATCCCGTCGAGCTTCTCCTCCACCGCGCAGGGCCCCAGCGCGGCCAGGGCCTCGGCGACCGACTTCGCGGTGCTCGCCAGCATGGGCTGTACGGGCTGCCCGACACGCAGGGTGAAGCCGCCGAGCGCAGGTGCGCCCCCGGCCAGGACGGCCGCCGCGACCCGGGGCAGCGAGCCGTCCAGCATCACCGCCCGGCGCAGGTCGGCGGCCGGTACTCCGGCGGCCGCGGCCACGCCCTCCAGGGCCACCGCGTCGAGTGCGCCCTGGCGCACCTCCCCGGACAACAGGCTGCGCAGGAACCGCTGCTCGGTCCCGGTGGCCGCGCCCAGCAGGCCGTCCAGGATCCGGCGGCGCCCGGCCTGCGATCCCGCGCCCGCGACGGCCGCCAGCTCGGTCACCGCGGCGTCCACGGCCCGGACGGTCAGGGTCGGCTCCGGCGCGGGTTCCACTTCCTGTCCGAGGGCGCGCCAGCCGATGCCCGGCCGACCCTGCGGGAGGCGTCCGGCGAGGTACGAGATCACCAACGCGGCCTCCTCCGGGGGCGCGGCCGCGAACAGTTCCGCGAGCAGGGCGGTCTTCCGGGACCGGGCGGAGGTGTCGGCGACCTCCCGGGACACGCGCGCGACCTCGGCCAGCAGCATGCGGCCATCCTCCCGCCGGGCGGCGCGCCCCGCAGGTCGGGATCCGGCCGCCCCGCATACCGCAGGCGCGGTACACGGGGCCGCCGGTGTACTCCTGCGGAAGGGCGGGACATCCCCCTGGGGACGCTCGGGCGCGAAGCACCTGGCGCTTAGGGTTCCCGTATGAAGCTCCGACTGCCCAGGCGCCGCCGGGTCCGCCTCTTCGCCGGCGCCGCCGCGCTCGCCGTCGTCGCGGGAGCCGGGCCGTGGCTCGTGTCGGCCTCGGCCGGCGACACTCCGGCCGTGCACCGCGAGGACCGCGTGGTGGACATGCCCGGCGCCGCGATCGACACCTCGTACTTCACCGCGGGCGACGGCGCGGACAAAAGCTCGGGCGAGGGGAAGAAACGTCCCGCTGTGCTCCTCGGCCACGGTTTCGGCGGCAGCAAGGAGGATGTGCGCGCCCACGCCGAGCAGTTGGCGCGTGACGGGTACGCCGTCCTGACCTGGTCGGCGCGCGGCTTCGGCCGCTCCGGCGGCCGGATCGGGCTGAACGACCCCGAGTACGAGGTCAAGGACGTCTCCCGGCTCATCGACTGGCTCGCCACCCGGCCCGAGGTGCGGCTCGACGCGGACGGCGACCCGCGCGTCGGCGTGGCCGGCGCCTCCTACGGCGGGGCGGTCTCGCTGCTCGCCGCCGGATACGACCGGCGCGTGGACGCGATCGCCCCGCAGATCACCTACTGGAACCTGGCCGACTCCCTCTTCCCGAACGGGGTCTTCAAGAAGCTCTGGGCCGGCATCTTCTTCACCACCGGCTCCTCGGGCGGCATGCAGCCCTCGCAGCAGGGCCCGCAGGCACCCGATCCGCTCGCCGCCCCCGGCTGCGGGCGCTTCCAGCCCGAGCTCTGCGCGATGTACGAGCGGGTCGCGGTGGCCGGGAAGCCCGACCCCGAGGCCCGGGCGCTGCTGGAGCAGCGCAGCCCGTCGGCCGTCGGCGCCCGGATCAAGGTGCCGACCCTCATCGTGCAGGGCCAGGACGACTCCCTCTTTCCGCTGGACCAGGCCGATGCCATGGCCAAGGCCATCGCGGCGAACGGCGCGCCCGTCTCCGTGGACTGGGCGGCCGGCGGACACGACGGCGGCGTGCGCGAGGCCGACCGGACCGGGGCGCGGGTCGCGGCCTGGTTCGACCACTACCTCAAGGGCGGCGGGGCCGACGGAAACACGGACACCGGCCCGGCGTTCCGCGTCTCGCGCTCCGGCGGCATCGACTCGACGGACGGCCAGGTGCAGCTGCGCGGCGCGAGCGGCGAGCGGTACCCCGGGCTCGCTTCGGACCCGAAGGAGTTCGCCCTGACCGGGCGCGAGCAGAGCTTCGCCAATCCGGCGGGCGGCGCCCCTCCCGCGCTGTCCTCCCTGCCGGGCATCGGCGGGCAGCTCGCGGCCTTCGGAGCCGGGCTCTCCTTGGACTTCCCGGGGCAGAACGCCCGCTTCGAATCGCAGCCGCTGACCGAGGAGGTACGGATCACCGGGGCGCCGGCCATCACCCTGAAGGTGAGGTCGACGGCTGCGGACGGCTCGGCCGTGCTGTTCGGCAAGGTGTACGACGTCGGCCCGGACGGCCGCCAGCAGGTGCTGCCGAGTCAGCTGGTCGCCCCGGTGCGGGTGGAGAACGCGCAGCAGGAGACGGCCGTCGAGCTGCGGCTGCCCGCGATCGACCACGCCGTCGAGGCCGGGCACCGGCTGCGGCTGGTGGTCGCCGCGACCGACCTGGGCTACGCGACCCCGGCCGCGCCGGCCACCTACACGGTCTCGGCTCAGGGCCCCCTGGCCGTCCCCGTGGCCGCAGGGGTACGGACCGCCTCGGCGGGGCTGCCCGCCTGGACGTGGGGGCTGCCGCTGGGCGCGGCGGCGCTGGCCGCGGCGTTGCTGGGAATCCGGAGGACCGGCCGGGGGCCCGCGGGCGGCGGGGGCGGCGTACCGCAGCCGGAGGCCGCGCTGGCCGGCGTACCGCTGGAGATCACCGGACTGACGAAGCGGTACGCGAAGGCAGAGGACCGGTACGCGGTGCGGGACCTGTCGTTCCGGGTGGAGAAGGGGCAGGTGCTGGGACTGCTCGGGCCCAACGGGGCCGGGAAGACCACCACCCTGCGGATGCTCATGGGGCTGATCTCGCCGGACGCCGGGGAGATCCGGGTGTTCGGGCACGCGGTGCGGGCCGGGGCGCCGGTGCTGTCGCGGGTCGGGGCCTTCGTGGAGGGCGCGGGGTTCCTGCCGCATCTGACGGGCCGCGCGAACCTGGAGCTGTACTGGCAGGCCACCGGCCGCCCGGCCGAGGACGCCCACATGGCGGAGGCCCTGGAGATCGCCGGGCTCGGCGACGCGCTGGAGCGCGCGGTGCGCACGTACTCGCAGGGCATGCGGCAGCGGCTCGCGATCGCCCAGGCCATGCTCGGGATGCCGGACCTGCTGATCCTCGACGAGCCGACGAACGGTCTGGACCCGCCGCAGATCCGGGAGATGCGGGACGTGATGATCCGCTACGCGGCGGGCGGGCGGACGGTCATCGTCTCCAGCCACCTGCTGTCGGAGGTGGAACAGTCCTGTACGCACCTGGTGGTCATGGACCGCGGCAGGCTGGTGCGGGCGGGAGAGGTCGCTGAGATCACCGGCGGCGGGGACACCCTGCTGGTGACACTGGCCGGGCCGGTGGACGAGATGGTCGTCGAGAAAGTCGCGACCCTGGAGGGAGTGGGTTCCGTGGTGGCCGCCGATGACGGGCTCCTCGTACGGCTCGACGGCGCGACGGCCGCCGGGCTGATCGCCGAACTCGTACGGCTGGAGGTGCCGGTGAGCGCAGTCGGACCGCACCGGCGACTGGAGGACGCGTTCCTCACCCTGATCGGAGGTTCGGCATGAGCGCCGTACAGGAGGTGGCCCCGGGCTACCAGGCCGGCCGTACGCTGCCGCTGCGAGTGGAGGCCCTGCGGCAGTGGCGCAGGCGGCGGACGCTGGTGATGTTCGGGGTGCTGGCCGCGCTGCCGTTCATCATGCTCATCGCGTTCGCGGTGGGCGGCGGACCGGACGGCCCCGGTGGCGGCAACGGCCGGATCACGCTGATCGACACGGCGACGGCCTCGGGCGCGAACTTCGCGGCGACCTGCCTGTTCGTCTCGGCGGGCTTCCTGCTGGTGGTGCCGGTGGCGCTGTTCTGCGGGGACACGGTGGCCTCGGAGGCGAGCTGGTCCTCGCTGCGCTATCTGCTGGCCTCGCCGGTGCCGCGGGCGCGGCTGCTGTGGAGCAAGCTGGTGGTGGCGCTCGGCTTCAGCCTGGCGGCGATGGTGCTGCTGCCGGTGGTGGCGCTGGCGGCGGGCACGGCCGCGTACGGCTGGGGGCCGCTGAAGCTCCCGACGGGCGGTGCGCTGGCCGCCGGGGACACCGTGCCGCGGCTCGCGCTGGCGGTCGCCTTCGTCTTCGTGTCGCAGCTGGTGACGGCGGGTCTGGCGTTCTGGCTGTCGACACGGACGGACGCGCCGTTGGGCGCGGTGGGCGGTGCGGTCGGGCTGACGATCGTCGGGAACGTGCTGGACGCGGTCACCGCGCTCGGGTCGTGGCGCGAGTTCCTGCCGGCGCACTGGCAGTTCGCGTGGGCGGACGCCTTGCAGCCGCAGCTGGAGTGGGGCGGGATGATCAAGGGGGCGGCGGTGTCGGTGTCGTACGCGCTGGTGCTGTTCGCCCTCGCCTTCCGGGGGTTCTCCCGCAAGGACATCACGTCCTGAGCGGAAGAACCCCGGTCACAGCACTAGGGCAGGACGCGTACGGGTGAGCCGTCGAGGAAGGCAGCGATGTCCTCGACGGCTTCGCCGTAGTACGTGGCGTAGTTGGCCCGTGTGACATAGCCGAGGTGCGGGGTCGCCAGGAGCCTCGGGGCGGTGCGCAGGGGATGGTCACCGGGCAGCGGCTCGGTGTCGAAGACGTCGAGGGCGGCGCCCGCGATGCGGCCTTCGCGCAGGGCCTCGATGAGCGCGTCCTGGTCGACGATGGCCGCCCGGGAGGTGTTGACCAGGTAGGCGCTCTGCTTCATCAGCGCCAGCTCGGCGGCGCCGATCAGGCCTCGGGTGCGGTCGCCGAGGGCGAGGTGGACGGAGACGAAATCGCTGCCGGCCAGCAGTTCCTCCTTGGACCCGGCGAGGGCCACACCCACCTCCGCGGCCCGCTCCTTGGTGAGGTTCTGGCTCCAGGCCACCACGTCCATGCCGAAGGCGAGCCCGACCTGGGCGACTCGGCTGCCGATCTTGCCGAGCCCGAGGAGGCCCAGTCGGCGGCCGTGGAGGTCCGCGCCGATCGTGCTCTGCCACGGGCCGTACGCGCGCAGGGCGTTGTTCTCCTGGACGAGGCCGCGGGCCAGGCCCAGCAGCAGGGCCCAGGTCAGCTCGACGGGCGGGGTCGAGGAACTGCCGGTACCGCAGACGGTGACCCCGTTGCGCGCGGCGGCGGCGTAGTCGATCACGGAATTGCGCATTCCGCTGGCGACGAGCAGCTTGAGGCGGGGCAGCCGGTCGAGCAGGGAGGCCGGGAAGGCCAGGCGCTCGCGCAGGGTGACGACGATGTCGAAGCCGGCCAGACGCGCCGCGAGCCGGTCCTCGTGGGAGAGGTGGTCGGTGTAGGTGACCACCTCCACCCGGTCCGCGACCGGGGACCAGTCGGCGAGCGAGGTCGCGGCCTCCTGGTAGTCGTCGAGGACCGCGCAGCGCAGCATGCCCTTCACGCCGGGGCGCCCGGCGCCACGGCGTCGATCTCGGCGAGCAGCTCGGCGTCCAGCGGGCGGTCGGCGACGGCCGCGTTGGCGCGCACCTGTTCGGCGGAGGTGGCTCCGGCGATGACGGAGGCGCAGCCGGGCTGGGCGCCGAGCCAGCCGATGGCGAGTTCGAGGACGCTGCGGTCGTGCTTCTCGGCGAGGGCGGCCAGTGCTTCGACCACGTCGAGCCGTTCCTCGGTGAGGTAGGAGTCGCGGCCTTCGAGGCGGGAGCCGGCCGGGACGGGCGCGCCCCGGCGGATCTTGCCGGTCAGCAGGCCGTTGGCGAGCGGGAAGTACGGGAGCACGCCGACGCCGTAGTGCAGGGCCGCCGGGACGAGCTCGCGCTCGGCCGACCGCTCCAGCAGCGACCACTGGTTCTGTGCGGAGACGAAGGACGCCGCGCCCGTCTCCCGGGCGACGTGGGCGGCTTCGGCGAGCTGCCAGCCGGTGAGGTTGGAGTGGCCGATGTAGCGGACCTTGCCCTCGGCGACGAGCTCGGTGAGCGCGGCCAGGGTCTCCGCGATCGGGGTGGCCGGGTCGGGGCTGTGCAGCTGGTAGAGGTCGATGTGGTCGGTGCGCAGGCGGCGCAGGGACTCCTCGACGGCCCGCCGGATGTACGCGCGGCCGCCGCGGGACCCGGCGGCGGGCCCGTACTTCATGTCCATGCCCGCGTAGCCGAACTTGGTGGCGAGGACGACCTGGTCCCGACGGCCCTTGAGGGCCTGCCCGAGGTGGTTTTCGGAGCCGCCGAGGCCGCCGTAGATGTCGGCGGTGTCGAGGAGGGTGATGCCCGCGTCGAGCGCGGCGTCGACAACGGCGCGGGTGGCCTGGGCGTCGAGGCGGCCGCCGAAATTGTTGCAGCCGAGCCCGACGGCGGAGACCTGTAGACCCGAACTGCCCAGGGAGAGATAGCGCATGCGTTTCATGCCTCCGCACTCGTACGATGCCTGACCGGCCGTCGGGTCAGTCTAGAAGAGCCCCGTCACGCGAAGATCCTCCCTCCCTCACTCGAGCGTGACGACGGTGCGGCGGCCGAGGTCGGGCTGGTCGCGCAGCGGCAGTTCGGTGCCGGGGCGCTCGAGTTCGAGGACGACGATCTCGTTCTCGCCCGTGTTCCACAGGGGGCCGGGGGCATAGAGGGTGCGCTGCGGGCCGCGCGGGGTGTCGTGGTGACCGAGGAGGAAGCCGTTCAGCCAGACCAGGCCGGTCCCCCAGCCGGACATGTCGAGGAAGGCGTCGGCCGGTGCGCCGGTGAGGCCGTGGGTGAAGCGGTGGAACACGGGCCGGCCCTTGTCGGCGTCGGCGGACCCTTCGGCGGTGAAGTCGAGTCCGGTGAGGTCCGTGAGCGGGAGCGGGCGGATCTCCCATTCGAACAGCTGCTGGTGGCCGTGGCGTACGCCGCGCCAGATGCCCTTGCGGTCGTCCAGGAGCGGACCGTAGTTGACCCGGCCCTGCGCCCTGACCAGGACGTCGAGGACCACGCCGGCCTCGCCGACGGGCAGGTCCAGTCCCTCGTCGGGCGCGTTGCGGTCGAGGACGCCCAGCGGCACTCCGTCGGCGAAGACGTACGCGCGGTCACCGAGGCCGTCGATCTTCACGGGCATGACGGGGCGCGGGCCGGTGATGGTGGTCCGGTAGTGGATCAGTCCGTGGCTCTGGCCCAGGCGTTCCATGGACTCGGGAGCCGGGCGCAGCACCGGCGGGCCGCCGAGCAGGTCGAGGGCGGTCAGCAGCGGCGCGGTGCCCGCGGGGGTGGCGAGGGCGGGGGTGATCCGCGGCGGCGGCTCGGGCAGCGGCGTGTCGGGCAGCGGTACGTACTTGGCGATGACCTCGCGGAACGCGTGGAACTTGGGGGTGAGTTCACCGGCTTCGCCGATGGGCGCGTCGTAGTCGTAGCTGGTGACGGTGGGCTGGTAGCCGGCCTCCCAGGGCGCGACCCGGTGTGGTTGGCGCCGGCCCAGAAACCGAAGTTGGTACCGCCGTGGGCCATGTAGAGGTTGACGGAGGCGCCGGTGGCGAGCAGTTCGTCGAGGGATGCGGCGGCGTCTTCGACGGCGCGGACGTGGTGGTCCTCGCCCCAGTGGTCGAACCAGCCGATCCAGAACTCCATCGCGGCGAGCGGGCCGGTCTTCTGATAGCGGCGCAGGGCGTCGAGTCGCTCGGCAGGCCGGGCGCCGAAGGTGGCGGTGGCGAGCCGGCCGGGGAGCATGCCGCCCTGGAGCATGGCGTCCTCGGGGCCGTCGGCGGTGAACAGCAGGCAGTCCACGCCGCGTTCTACGAGGGCCTGCTCCACGTGGGCGCGGTAGCGGCTGTCGTTGCCGTACGAGCCGTACTCGTTCTCGATCTGTACGGCGACGACCGGGCCGCCGCGGCTCGCGAGGAGGGGCAGCAGCTCGGGGACGACCAGGTCGAACCAGCCGTCCACCTCGGCCTCGAACCGGGGGTCGGAGCAGCGCAGGTGGAGGCCGTCGACGGCGAGGAGGCGGGCGGGCAGGCCGCCGAAGTCCCACTCGGCGCAGATGTAGGGGCCGGGCCGGACGATGGCGTCGAGGCCGAGGTCCTGGGCGGTGCGCAGGAACCGGCCGAGGTCGCGCCAGCCGGTGAAATCGGCCTTGCCGGGCGCGGTCTCGTGGAAGTTCCAGGGGACGTAGGTGTCCACGGTGTTCGCGCCCATCGCGCGCAGCCGCTTCAGCCGGTCCTCCCACAGGTCCGGATGGACCCGGAAGTAGTGCAGGGCCCCCGAGACGATGCGGTGGGGGCGCTCTGCGCGCCGGAATCCGTCCTGGTCGTGCGTGAGCATGCGCTGACTCCCGAAAGAGGGTCGTGATGCCGTGAAGTGCGGGACGCCGCCGAATATATGAACGCACCGACCACGCCGTCAATGACAATTTGATCGGAATCGATCGAATCGATCGGTTCGATTGCCTATGATGGAGCTGACGGAACGGCAGAGCGCAGGGGGACACCTTGAGACCACACGTAGACCAGCGTCAGGCGCAGGTGCTCGCGCTCGTCCGGGCGCGGGGCAGTGTGCGCGTCGCGGACCTGGCCCGGGAGCTGGGCATCTCCCCCGTCACCCTGCGGCGGGACATCGAGGCGATGGCGGCGCGGGGCGAGATCCAGCGGATGCACGGGGTGATCAGCCGGGTGGAGGCGGGCGCGGCCCCGGCGGCCGGCCGGGCGGGCACGGGGGAAGCCGGGTCCTCGGCCACGGCCGGTCACGGAGCTTCGGCCGGTGGCGGCGAGGGGCTCGTGATCGGGATGGTGGTGCCCACGACCGAGTACTACTACGCCGATGTCGTACGAGGGGCCCGCGCGGCCGTGGAGGCCCGCGGCGCCCGGCTGACGGTGGGGCTGACCCGGTACCTGCCGGGCGAGGACCGGACCCAGGCGGACCGGCTGTTGTCCACCGGGGCGCACGGGCTGCTGCTGACCCCGAACTGGGAGGCCGGGTCGCCCGGGCCCGGGGAAGGGGCCTGGACGGTGGAACTCCCGGTTCCGACCGTCCTGGTGGAGCGGTGGGCGCCGCCGGGGCATCCGGCGGCGGCACTGGACCGGGTGGCCTCCGACCACGCGCACGGCGCGGCCCGGGCGGTGCAGCACCTCGTGGGGCTGGGGCACCGGCGGATCGCACTGGCCAGCCGGACCACGCCCACCACGGCGCGGCTGCGGGCCGGGTACGAGGCTGCCGTGGCCGCGCTCGGGCTGGAGCCCGCGCCTCCGTGGCCGCCGGCCGGGCCGGGCCCGCTCTCGGACGCGGACGCGTTCTCCCGGACTCTGGAGTACCTGTGCCAGGCGGTGTCCGCTGGCGGGGTGACCGCGGCCCTGATCCACAGCGACACCGACGCGATCATGCTGATCCCGCGGCTCCAGGCGCGGGGGTGCGGGTGCCCGAGGACCTGGCCGTGATCACGTACGACGACGAGGTCGCCGGGATGGCCGACGTACCGCTGTCGGCGGTGGCGCCAGCCAAGCGCGAGGTGGGCGCCCGCGCGGCGGACCTGCTGCTGGACCGGCTGTCGGGCGAGGGTCCGGAGGAGGGCCCCCGGCAGCACCTGGAACTGCTGCCGCGGCTGACCATCCGCCCCTAGGGGGACCGGCGGGGCTCGGGCGGGCGGCGGAGCCGGGGACCGCCGGGCGGAGCCGCTCACGCTCCGAACTGATTACTTCGATCGGATTGCGCATTCGATCTTGGCCGAGGTCCGGGCCGGCCTGCTCGGCCTGACCTCACGGGGCGCTGCCCGCCACCAGCTTCGCCAGGTGCTCCCGCCCTCGGGCGAGCTGACCGGGCAGCTCGGCCGCCTCGGGGTACCAGCGTTTCTCGTACTCCCAGCAGAGCCAGCCGCCGGCCGGCGCGGCGGCCACCACTCCGGCCAGCGGCAGTACTCCGGCGCCGAGCCCGAGCGGGGTGAGCTCGTACGCCGAGACCACGTCCTTCACCTGTATGTAGCCCAGGTGTGCGGCCAGGGCCTGCCGCGACCGCTCGGGGGACTCGCCTCCGAGCCAGGTGTGCAGTACGTCCCACAGCGCGCCCGCAGCCGGATGCGCGACCTGGTCCAGGACCCGGGCGGCGGCGGCCCCGGTGCGGTGGGAGTCGTGGGTCTCCAGCAGGATCCGCACACCGTGCCGCTCGGCGAAGGGCGCCGCTGCGCGCAGTCTGCGCACGGCGTTGGCGTCGGCGGTCGCCTCGGGCAGGTCCCGGCCGCCCGGGAAGACCCGTACGCAGGGGGCTTCGAGGTCGGCGGCGAGCCGGACCAGCGCTCGCAGTTCGGCGAGGACCGGCTCGTCGGCACCGGCCGCGGCCACCTTGGCGTAGCCCGCGACTCCGAGGACGGCGACCCCGGCGGCGGTGAGGGTCCGCCGTCCGGCGGCGCGTTCGGCTGCCGGGCTGCCCGGGTGCAGGGGCTCCTCGGGGTGGGCACGCAGTTCCAGGCCGTCGTACCCGTGGTCGGCAGCGAGGGCGGCACTGCGCTCGAGGGGCGTTCCGGGGAGGCCGAGCGTGGAGATGGCGTACTTCACGGGCGGCTCCTTTCGGCCGGGGCAGGTCCGGTGGAGGCGCGCACCATCAGCTCGGTGGGCAGGGTGGTGATCCCGCCCGGGGGCGGCGGTCGGCGGCCGGTGACCAGCTGGGCGGCGAGTGCGCCCGCCTCGCGCAGGGGGACCCGGACAGTGGTGAGGGCCGGGGCGGTGTCCGCGCAGAACGGCAGGTCGTCGAAGCCGGCGACGGAGACGTCCTCGGGAATCCGCAGCCCGGCCTCGCGCAGGGCGGCGGCGACTCCGGTGGCGACGGTGTCGTTGGCCGCAGCGACCGCGGTGAAGGGGGCTCCGCGGCGCAGCAGTTCGCGGGTGGCGTCGTAGCCCGCGGAGCGAGTGAAAGCGGCGTGCACGGTGAGTTCGGCGCAGGCCTCGGCGAGGCGGGGGTCGTGCCGCCGCAGGGCGGCCCGGTGACCGGCGAGCCGCTCTCGGGTGGTGCTCAGACCGGGCGGGCCGGCGATGGAGGCGATGCGCCGGTGTCCGAGAGCAAGCAGGTGCTCGGCGAGGCGGAAGGCGCCGCCGTGGTCGTCGAACGTGAGGGTGGCGACGGGCAGTTCGGCGGGCAGGGGCAGCGGGGGGCGTCCGCACAGGACCACGGGCGCGCCGGTCGCGGCCAGCCGGGCGACGCGGGCGGCGAGTGCCGCGGTGTGCCCGGGGTCTTCGGGGGCGCCTCCGGTGAGGACGACTCCGCCGGCCCGCTGGCCCTCCAGCAGGGCGAGGTAGGCCAGTTCGGCCGCGGGGTCCCCCTCGGTGTTGCAGACGACCGCGAGGCGGCGGGCCTCCCCCGGCCGGTGGGCGCGAGGGCGCTCTGCAGGGACCCGGCGAGGATCCCGAAGAAGCTGTCCGCGACGTCGTGGACGAGGACGCCGACGAGGTCGGAGGTGGCGGCCGCGAGCGCGCGGGCGGGCCCGTTGGCGATGTAGCCGAGCTCTTCGACGGCCTGCTCCACCCGGGTCCGGGTGCCGCCGGCCACCGGATATCCGCCGTTGAGCACGCGCGAGACCGTGGCGGGCGACACCCCCGCGCGCACCGCGACCTCGGCCAGGGTCACCGCCATGGCGCACCTCCCCTTCTCCTGTTCCGGTCATCGTCTCATTCGGTGTGTGGATCTCCATACTCCCAGATTCGGTAAGCGCTTTCTATCACTCGTAAGAGTCTTGCACTGGCGATGATCGCGGCCCTAGCCTGGTCGAAGTGAAAGCGCTTTCTATCGAACGGGGAGGACACCGTGGACCGCAGGACCATCAAGATCGCCATGAACGGCGTGACCGGGCGCATGGGGTACCGCCAGCATCTGGTCAGGTCGCTGCTCGCCCTGCGCGAGCAGGGCGGACTTCCACTGGGAGACGGCACGGTGCTGTGGCCGGAGCCGGTGCTCGTGGGGCGCCGGGAGCCGGCCCTGCGGGAGATCGCCGAACGGCACGGCCTGGAACACGTCAGCAGCGACCTGGAGGCGGTGCTGGCCGATCCGGAGGTCGAGATCTACTTCGACGCCCAGGTGACCAGCGCCCGTGAGACGGCCATCCGGCAGGCCGTGGCGGCCGGCAAGCACGTGTACTGCGAGAAGCCGACCGCCCTGACCTTCGCGTCCTCGCTCGAGCTGGCGCGGCTGGCCGCGGCCGCCGGGATCAAGCACGGCGTGGTGCAGGACAAGCTGTTCCTGCCCGGGCTGCTGAAGCTGAGGCGGCTGATCGAGGGCGGCTTCTTCGGCGAGGTCCTCTCCGTGCGCGGGGAGTTCGGGTACTGGGTGTTCGAGGGGGACTGGCAGCCCGCCCAGCGGCCCTCGTGGAACTACCGCGCGCAGGACGGCGGGGGCATCGTCGCCGACATGTTCCCGCACTGGGAGTACCTGCTGCACGAGCTGTTCGGCCGCGTCCGCACGGTGCAGGCCCTGACCCGGACACACATAGACCGCAGATGGGACGAGGAGGGCAAGCCGTACGAGGCCACGGCCGATGACGCCGCGTACGGGACCTTCGAACTGGAGGGCGGCCCGGTCGCCCAGATCAACTCCTCGTGGGCGGTGCGGGTGCACCGCGAGGAGCTGGTGGAGTTCCAGGTGGACGGTACGCACGGGTCGGCCGTCGCCGGGCTGCGGAACTGCCGCATCCAGCACCGCGGTGCGACCCCGAAGCCCGTGTGGAACCCGGATCTGCCGCAGACCGAGGCGTTCCGCTCCCAGTGGCAGGAGGTGCCGGACAACACCCCCGCCGACAACGGCTTCAAGGCCCAGTGGGAGCTCTTCCTGCGCCATGTCGTCCTCGACGAACCGTGGCAGTGGGATCTGCTGGCCGGGGCGCGCGGAGTACAGCTCGCCGAGCTCGGCCTGCGGTCCTCGGCCGAGGGCCGGCGGCTGCCGGTGCCGGAGGTGACCCTGTGAGCATCCGGCTCCCCTCGGCGGACGGCGGGTACCGCCTGCACCGGCCGAACACCGACACCTTCGCCCCGCTCAGCTGCGGCCCGGCCCACAGCCGGAGGTTCTACTCGGCCGCGCACGTGGTCGCCGATCCGCGGACCCCGCAGGGCGCGGCAGAGCCCGCGGTCGACTGGGAGGCGACGCTGGCCTTCCGCCACCGGCTGTGGGAGCAGGGTCTCGGGGTCGCCGAGGCGATGGACACGGCGCAGCGCGGAATGGGCCTGGACTGGCCCACCGCCGCGGAGCTGATCAGGCGCTCGGCGGCGGAGGCCAGGGGCGTGGGCGGCCGGATCGTCTGCGGGGCGGGCACCGACCAACTCGCCCCGGATGAAGCGCACTCACTGACGGCGATCACCACCGCGTACGAGGAACAGCTCGCGCACGTCGAGTCCTGCGGGGCGGGAGCGGTACTGATGGCCTCGCGGGCGCTGGCCGGCGCGGCTCGCGGCCCCGAGGACTACCTGGAGGTGTACGGAGGCCTGCTCCGGCAGAGCGCGCGGCCGGTCGTACTCCACTGGCTGGGGCCGATGTTCGACCCGGCACTGGCCGGGTACTGGGGGCACCACGACCTCGACGCGGCCACGGAGGTCCTCCTGAAGATCATCGCCGACTGTCCGGAGAAGGTGGACGGGATCAAGGTCTCGCTGCTGGACGCGGAGCGGGAGGTGGACATCCGGCGGCGGCTGCCGGCCGGGGTGCGCTGCTACACGGGCGACGACTACCACTACCCCGAACTGATAGCGGGCGATGGGGAGCTGGCCAGCGACGCGCTGCTGGGCATCTTCGATCCGATCGCCCCGATAGCCGCGCGGGCGGCGCTCGCCCTCGACCGGGAGGACGCCGCGGGCTTCCGGGAGCTGCTGGATCCGACGGTCCCCCTGTCCAGACACCTCTTCGCCCCGCCGACCCGCTTCTACAAGACCGGGGTGGTCCTGCTGGCCTGGCTGGCCGGGTACCAGGAGCAGTTCAGGATGGTCGGCGGGCTGGAGACGGCGCGGCCCCTGCTCCATCTGGCGACCGCGTACGAACTGGCCGACGGGCTGGGGCTGTTCCCGGATCCCGAGCGTGCCGAGGACCGGATGCGCGGCCTGCTCGCGATGCACGGGATGGCGTCGTGAAGCCGGCACCGGCGCCGCCGCGGTTCAGCCTCAACCAGGAGACGATCCGTCAGTGGTCGCTGCCCGAGCTGGTCGCCGGGTGCGCGGCGGCGGGGGTGGGCGCGGTCGGGCTGTGGCGCGATCCGGTCCGGGCGTTCGGGGTGCGGGAGACGGCGAAGCTGGTAGCCGGTGCGGGGCTGCGCGTCAGCTCGCTCTGCCGCGGCGGCTTCTTCACCGCCGCCGACCCGGCCGGTCGGACGGCCGCGCTCGACGACAACCGGCGGGCCGTGGAGGAGGCGGCCGAACTGGGCGCGGCCACGCTGGTCCTGGTCTCGGGCGGGCTGCCCGGAGGTGACCGGGACCTGGTGGGGGCGCGCGGGCGGATCGCCGGGATACTCGGCGAGCTGGCTCCGTGGGCCGCCGCGCACGGGGTACGGCTGGGGATAGAGCCGCTGCATCCGATGTTCGCCTCGGACCGCTGCGTGGTCTCCACCCTCGGCCAGGCGCTGGACCTCGCCGAGCCGTTCCCGGCGGAGCAGGTGGGGGTGGTGGCCGACTCCTACCACCTGTGGTGGGACGAGCGGCTGCCGGCCGATCTGCTCCGGGCGGGCGAGGGCGGGCGCATCGTGTCCGTCCAGGTGGCCGACTGGGTGACTCCGCTCCCCGAAGGCGTGCTGCTGGGGCGCGGGCAGCTGGGCGACGGTTCCATCGACCTGCGGGGCTTCCGACGGCTGGCCGACGCGGCCGGTTATCGGGGTCCGGTGGAGGTGGAGATATTCAGCCCGGGCCTGTGGGCCCGGGGCGGCACGGAGGTACTGCGGGAGGTGATCGACCGCTACCGCGAGCACGTGGACTGAAGGGTGGTGCGGCGGGGTGCGTCAGTTCTCGTAGTCGTACTTCATCCCGATGCCCAGGGTGCCCTGGGCCGGGAGGAGCCCGGCTCCGACGATGTCGAGGACCGGCGGGAGGAGCAGCTCGGCGAGCCGGGCCACCTCCTGCGGGCTCAGCGCGGCCCACGGGGCGGCGGCGAGCTGGTCGGTGAGCTTCTCGACCGCGGTGCGCAGTGCCAGTCCCGCCGGGGTGGCCGTGCCGTCCTCGGCCAGCAGGCCCTGGGCGGCGAGACGGCCGCGGGCGGCGCTCCACTCGTCCGCCGTCCACTGGCGGTTCTCGAACGCCTCGGCCGGGGCGGCTCCGGCGCCGGAGTGCAGGACCAGGGACTCGACGGGATCGAGGTGGTGAGCCTGGAGGGCGGCGAGGTGGCCGTCGCCCCGGTGTTCGCGCAGGATCGTGGCGGCGTGCCAGAGCACGGAGTGCGGCGCCTCGGGCCAGGGCAGGGACGCGTTGGCGGCGGCCAGCGGGCGTCCCGCCGTTGCGGCGGCCTGCGCGGCGCGGCGAGCCAGGCGCGCCGCCTCGGCCAGGTCCGGGGAGGCCGTGCGCTCGCCCAGCAGGGTGTCGAGGGCGCGCCGGGCCGCGGTGGCGCGGGCCTCGAGTACCCGGTCCGCCGGGGCGGTGTGCCAGGCACGGTCGACGTACCGCTGCACCATGCGCGGGCTGAAGGAGTAGAAGAGGGCGCTGACCAGCTCTGCTTCGGCCGGCCCGAGCGGGGCGGCCCGGAAGACGAAGTACATCGGCCATCGCTCGTCCGTGGGGTAGCCGAGGGCCGCGGCCTCCTCGTAGCACTCGGGAGCGAAGCAGACGATCGCGTGGACGGGTTCCAGCAGCTGCCACAGCTGCCGGACGGCACCCAGGTCGTGTACGGCGTCGTACGTCATATCGCTTTCCCCCAGGGTCGGTTGAGGCGTGGCAGGGCAGGGGGTCAGCCTAGGCGCCGACGGGCGGTACGGGGCCGGGCGGGGCGGTGGGAGTGGGGGCGGAAGGGTGACATAACGTGCCCTCCATGGATCAGGAGCACATATCCGGGGATGGCGAAGGCGCAGGCAGGCGGCGGTTCCTCGCGATCGCGACGGGGGCGGCCACGGCGGCCGGGCTCGGGGCCGTGGCTGGCTGCGCGAGCGGGGACGGCGGGGCGGACGGGCAGGGCGGTGACGCGGCGGCCGGCGGGTCACGGGCGGCGAGCGGGAAGCCGTCGCCCGGGCCGGCGGGCTTCGACGTCAAGGCCGAGAACGCCCGTCCGGGCAACGCCGACTGGCCGGTGACCAAGGCCGGAGCGGCCCGCGCCATCGAGGGCTTCTCGGACCGGGTCAGCGTCCTGCCCGGGGAGTCCTTCGGGCTGTACGTGTCCACCACCGCGCCCCGGTTCACCGTCTCCGCCTACCGGATGGGCTGGTACGGCGGAGCCCGGGCCCGCCTGGTGTGGCGCTCCGAGGCCCTGCCCGGGGTGCGGCAGCCCGAGCACACGGTGGACTCCGGAACCCGGATGGTCCGCACCCGGTGGGCCCGTACCACCACCGTCGACACCAAGGACTGGCCCGAGGGCTGCTACCTGCTGCGGCTCGACGCGCAGGGCGGGGAGGGCCAGCGGTTCGTGCCGGTCACCGTCCGCTCGGCGGCGACGGCCGGCCGTACGGTCGTGGTCAACGCGGTGGCGACCTGGCAGGCCTACAACCGGTGGGGCGGCTACGGCAGTTACGACGGACCGGGCGGCGGCTATGCGACGCGCTCCCTCTCGGTTTCCTTCGACCGGCCGTACGAGTACGACGACGGCGCGGGCCTGCTCCTGGTCTACGAGGCCCCGCTGATCGCGCTCGCCGAGCGGCTCGGCATACCCCTCGCGTACACGACGACCACCGACGTGGCCCGGGAGAAGCGGCTGCTCGAAGGGGCCTCGGCGGTGCTCTCCCTCGGGCACGACGAGTACTGGTCGCCCGACCAGCGGGCGCACTTCACGGCCGCCCGCGACGCGGGCACCAACATCGCGGTCCTGGGCGCGAACTGCTGTTTCCGCCGGATCCGGCTGGAGGCCTCGGACCTGGGGCCGGACCGCACGCTCGTCTGTTACAAGTCCGCCTACGACCAGGACCCCGGGTTCAAGCGCGGCCACCCCGCGACGGTGGACTTCCGCTCGGCGCCCGGCGCGGATCCGGAGAGCTCGCTGCTGGGCGTGATCTACGACGGCTACCCGGTGGACGCCCCGTACGTGGTGACCCACCCCGGCCACTGGCTGTTCGAGGGAACCGGCGCGAAGGCCGGCGACCGGTTCGAGCACCTGGTGGGGGTGGAGTACGACAAGGTCGACACCGGTTTCCCGACGCCCCGGCCGATCGAGATCCTGGCCCACTCCCCCGTGGTCTGCGAGGGCAGGCCCAGCCATCAGGACACGGCGTACTACACGGCGCCCAGTGGGGCAGGGGTCTTCGCGACCGGCACGATGCGCTGGGTGGAGGCCCTCGACGCGTCGGGCGACGGCCGCAGTGGCGCCAACCACGGCCTGGACGCGCGGTCCGGGGCGCTGACCACCCGGGTGACGGAGAACCTGCTCCGGGTGTTCGCGGCGGGCCCGGCGGGCCGGACGCACCCGGCGCAGGACAACCTCAAGGCGGTGTACGGGGGCGCGTGAGGGCGGCGGCCATCGGCCTGAACCGGTGGACTTCACCCGGGAGCGGTGTTTAGGATCGTGATCGCGGCATCGCGTGTCGGTCACCGGCTGGGTGAGGCATGGAGGTAGCCGCGAAGTGCCTTTCGGAGGCATTCACCCATGTCAGTCGCACTGAACCACACGATCATCCACTCCCGTGACAACCGGGAGTCCGCCGAGTTCCTGGCGCACGTCCTCGGCCTCCGGGTCGGGACCGAGTGGGGCCCCTTCATCCCGGTCGAGACCGCCAACGGCGTCACCCTTGACTTCGCGACCATCCCGGCCGGGTCCATCACCCCGCAGCACTACGCGTTCCTCCTCTCCGAGGAGGAGTTCGATGCGGCCTTCGAGAAGATCCGGTCGGCGGGGGTCGCGTACTACGCCGACCCGCACGGAAAGCACCCCGGCGAGATCAACCACAACGACGGGGGCCGCGGCGTCTACTTCACGGACCCGGCCGGGCACGGGATGGAGATCATCACCCGCCCGTACGGCTACCAGGAGGACGGGGCCGCGTAGCCCCGGCCGAGTGAAGGTAGACGATGTTCGGTGCGCCCGTGTCCGGGTGGACCCCGATGCGGGTGCGCACCCCGTACACCTCGGCCAGCAGTTCCTCGGTGAGTACCCCGGCCGGCGGGCCTGAGGCCACCACCCGGCCGCCGTCGAGCACGTACAGCCGGTCGCAGAAGGCGGCGGCGAGGTTGAGGTCGTGCAGGACCAGCAGCCCGGTGGCGGGCAGGGCGCGGACCAGGCCGAGGATCTCCAGCTGGTAGCGGATGTCCAGGTGGTTGGTCGGCTCGTCGAGGGCGAGCAGGCCGGGGTCCTGGACGAGGGCGCGGGCCACCAGGGCGCGCTGGCGTTCGCCGCCGGAGAGCTCGTCGAAGCGGCGCGCGGCGAAGGCGCCCGCGCCGACGGTCTCCAAGGCCTCGGCCACCCGCCGGACGTCGTCCGGACCGTCCTGCTCCCAGAACCGCTTGTGCGGACTGCGCCCCATGGCGACGACCTCGCGAACGGTCAGCCCGAAGGTGCCGCTCGCGTCCTGCGGGACGACCGCCACGCGCCGCGCCCGGTCCTTGACCGTGAGCGGGCCCGCGTCGGCGCCGTCCAGCAGGACCCGGCCGGCGGTGGGCCGCAGGGTGCCGTACACACAGCGCAGCAGGGTGGTCTTGCCGCTGCCGTTGGGGCCGACCACGCCGACCGTCTCGCCGGGGCGGGCGGTGAGGTCGACACCGTGCAGCAGCGTGTGCCCTTCTGTTTCGTAACGCATGCCCTCGACGGCGAGTTCCAGCGCCTGCGCCGCGATCACGGTCATCCGGTCATCCCCTCGGTGCGGGTGGAGCGGCGCAGCATCCACAGGAAGAACGGCCCGCCGACGAGGGCGGTGACCACGCCGACCGGGATCTCCTCGGGCGCCGCGGCCGTACGGGCGACCAGGTCGGCCAGCGTCAGGAACACCGCCCCGCCCAGCGCGGCCACCGGCAGCAGCGCCCGGTGCCCGGCGCCGACGACCATCCGGGCGGCGTGCGGGATCATCAGCCCGACGAAGCCGATCGCCCCGCTGTAGGCGACGAGTACGCCGATGACGAGGGAGGTGAGGACGAAGACGGCGGCCCGGAAGCGTCCGGTGTCCAGGCCGAGGGTGTGCGCGCCCTCCTCCCCCGCGAGGAGGAGGTCGAGCGGCCGCGCGAGGGCGATGAGCAGCGCCGTGCCGGCGAGCAGTGCGACGGCGGGCAGGGCCAGTTCGTCCCAGCGGGCCCCGCCTAGGCCGCCGAGCGTCCAGAAGAGGACGGAGCGGACCTGGTCGGGGTGCGCGGCGAGCACCAGGACGAGGCTGGTGAGCGCGGACAGGATGTACTGGACGGCGACGCCGGCGAGGATCAGCCGGCCGGTGGTCATGGCTCCCCCGCGCCGTGCCATGGCGTAGACGGCGACGAGCGCGCCCAGCGACCCGGCGAACGCGGCGAACGGCACGCCGAGCCCGCCCGCGACACCCGCGATACCGGCACCCGCACCCGAGCCCGCGCCCGCGCCCGCGCCAAAGACGATCACGAGGACGGCTCCCGCCGAGGCCCCGGACGACGCCCCCAGCAGGAAGGGATCCGCGAGCTGATTGCGTACGAGGGCCTGGAGCACGGTGCCCGCCACGGCGAGCCCGGCGCCGACGACGGCCCCGAGGAGCACCCTCGGCATCCGGACGTCCCACACGATGGAGGCGAACGCCCCGGTGCGCCGCTCGCCCGTCAGGCCGCCGAGCACGATGTCGAGGACCTGGCCGGGGGCGATCCGTACCGGCCCCAGGGCCAGCCCGGCGACGGCGGACGCCGCCAGCAGGGCGGCGAGGAGGACGAGGACAGCCGGGGTCCGGCGCCGCCTCACGCTGCGTCGGGGTGCAGCTGGCGGCCCAGGGACTCGACGGCGTCGGCGACGCGCACCCCGAGGACGGCCGAGGAGAGCGGCAGTACGACGAACCGCCGGTTCTTGATCGCGGGAACCTCGGCGAGGGCCGGGTCGTTCAACAGGCGCTGCTTCTTGGACTCGACGGTGGTGCTGCCGTAGTCGTAGATGAGGACGACCTCGGGCTTGCGCTCGATGACCTTCTCCCACGACACGTCGCCGAAGGTGTCCTTGAGGTCGGCGAAGACGTTCGTCCCGCCGGAGAGGGAGACGATCTGGTTGCCGATGCCGTCGCCCCCGGCGGTGAAGGCGGAGGCCTCGCCGGAGTCGTAGACGAAGACGGACGGCCGCGGTTTGTCCTTCACCCGGGCGGTCACGGTGTCGATGCGGCGCTGCTCGTCCTCGATGAGCTTCGCGCCGCGCTCGGGCACGCCGAAGGTCCGCGCCACCTCGGTGATCTCGGTCTTGAGCTGGTCGAGGCCGACCGGGCCCCCGGCGCAGTTCTCCACGTTGAGCCGGGTGTTGACACCGGTTTTGGCCAGACCTTCGCGGTCGCGGCCCTGCCCCTTGTCGAAGGCACTGGAGTAGCCCCCGTAGACGAAGTCGGGGTTCGCGCCGAGCAGGATCTCCTTGGAGGGGTACTCCTTGGCCAGCACCTTGATCTTGTCGTAGGCGGGCCGGTAGGCGGGGAGCACGGCGTCGTCGAGGTAGGCGGAACCGGCGATCCGGTCCTCCAGGCCGAGGGCGAGCAGCACCTCGGTGGCGTGCTGGTTCATGGTCACGGCACGCTGCGGCGGGGTCTGGTAGGTGCTGCTGAGACCGCAGTTGGTGACGGTGTACGGGAACCCGGGCGCCTCGGCGGACGATCCCGCGGCCTTGGCCTGCCGTTCGGCGGGTGAACCGGCGCAGGCGGCCAGGGGTATCAGGAACGCGAGGGGGTGATTGCGCGCAGGACGGCGCGAGCGCGGGAACGCGACATGGCAGGGCCTCTCCGGGGGATCCGCGTCCCCTGGTCGACGTGAAGGAGCGAGCAGAGGCGGTGCGTCAGTGTCTGACTCCCGGCCTCCCCCACGGGGGATGAGCCGGTCACAGTGGCGGGACCGCACCGGAATCGCACCGGTTTCCTGTCCTGCACCGCCTGGGGTAACGCGGGCCAGTCTGCCAGAGGCAGTGGCCTGACGTGCCGTCGGGCCGGACCCTGGGGGTCCGGCCCGACGGCACGTCACGATGAACTGATGGCAGGGGCGGCAGGATTTGAACCTGCGGCCTACGGTTTTGGAGACCGTTGCTCTGACCAGCTGAGCTACACCCCTTCGGTGGGACCAACCATGGCACGGAGCAGCCTGAAGATCCACCAATTTCCGGGGTCATGCGGGTGGAAGTCGCGTGACCGTGCGGGTGGCGGGACCCCCGGCGGGAGAGGATCGTGGACAGGGTGATCGGTGGATCCGCAGGTGCCTCCATGCCCCGGCGCCGCCTGCGCGGCGCCCTGGCCACGCTCGCCCTCCTCGGCCCGGCGCTGCTGGGCGCAGCCCCCGGCGGGTCGGGCGAGACCGTCTCCCTCGCCGGGAACGAGCCCGGCCAGCGGCTCGACGTCACCCTGGTACAGGTGGTGGACCCCGCGGTCCCGGCCGACCCGGAGGGCCCGGCGCCCGATGCCTCGACCCGGCTGCTCGCCGTCCGCTTCCGGCTGGAGAACACCGGGACCGCCGTGTACAAGGACTCCCCCGCGCCGGCCGCGCACCTGCTGGACACCGCCGGGAAGCGGTTCACCGGCCTCAACAGCCCGACGACGGCCGGGGCCTCCTTCCCGGACACCGTCACCCTCAGCCCCGGCGGCTCGGCCGAGGGCTTCGTCACCTTCCGGCTCCCGCAGGACGCCGTCCCGGCGGCCGTGCAGTTCGCCCTGAACGGCGGCCTGGCCGACGACGTCGGCCAGTGGAGCCTCCCGTAACCTCCCGCAGCCTCCCGCCACTCCTTCACCCGTGGCAGGCGAGTTTCCGCCACCCCCTTGACCACTCTGGTCCAGACCAATAGTTTCCGGCATGCACCGCGCACGCGCTCACGCCCCGCTCCCGCCTCCGCAAAGGAAGCCCATGCGCCGCAGCATGCTCGGCAGACTGGCCGTCGCCGCCTGCTCCCTCTCCCTGCTGACCGCCTTCGCCCCCGCCGCCGGCGCGGCACAGGACGACACGGCGGGCGGCGACCACCGCTCGTACAAGAAGGTCGGCTACTTCACCCAATGGGGCGTCTACGGACGGGACTTCCAGGTCCAGGACCTCGAGGCGAACGGCTCCGCCGACAAGCTCACCCACATCAACTACGCCTTCGGCAACGTCAGCGCGGAGGGCAAGTGCTTCACCGGGAACGTGCCGGGCGAGGCCGATGCCTGGGCCGACTACGTCCGCCCGCTCGACGCCGAGAACTCCGTGGACGGGGTCGCCGACACCTGGGAGCAGCCGCTCGCCGGCAACTTCAACCAGCTCCGTGAGCTCAAGGCCAAGCACCCCGGCCTCAAGGTGCTGATCTCCCTGGGCGGTTGGAGCTGGTCCACGCACTTCTCGGACGCGGCCCTGACCTCCGCCTCCCGCAAGGCGTTCGTCGAGTCGTGCATCGACCTCTACATCAAGGGCAACCTGCCGCAGGACGGCACCCGCGGCGGCGCGGGCGCGGCCGCCGGGCTGTTCGACGGGATCGACCTCGACTGGGAGTGGCCCGGCTCCGCCGGTGACGCGGACACGAAGTTCCGGCCCGAGGACAAGCGCAACTTCGCCGAGCTCGTCAAGGAGTTCCGCACGCAGCTCGACGCGTACGCGGGCGGCCAGAAGCGGAAGTCCCCCTACGAGCTGACGGCCTTCGTCCCAACCGCGCCCGCCAAGATCGACGCGGGCTTCGACGTCCGCCGGATCATGCACGACCTCGACTTCGTGACCCTCCAGGGCTACGACTTCCACGTCTCCGGCGAGTCCACCACGGCCCAGCAGTCCGCGCTCTACGCCCGCGGCGACTTCAGCGTGGACGGCACGGTGGACGCCTGGCGTCGGCGCGGCGCGCCCGCGCACAAGCTGGTGATGGGCATGCCGTTCTACGGGCAGGGCTGGACGGGCGTCAGAGGCGGCGGGGACGGCATGGGGCAGCCCGCCACCGGGCCGGCGCCCGCCACCTGGTCGGCGGGGTACGAGGACTACAAGGCGCTGAAGAAGCTGGCCGATTCCGGGACCTACCAGGTCCACCGGGACCGGCGCGGCGGGCACGCCTGGCTCTTCGACGGCACCACCCTGTGGACGTACGACGACCCGCAGGTGCTGCGCGCCAAGACCGGCTACATCCGCGAACACGGCCTCGGAGGCGCGATGTTCTGGTCTCTGGACGCGGACACCGCCGACGGCGAGCTGATGACGGCCGTGGACCGGGGTCTGCGGGGCCACTGACCGGCGCCGACGGGCCGCGACATCGGATCCGGCCCGGCGGCGCCCTCCACGTACGCACCCCATGAGGACTCAGGGGGCCCGATACGCTCGGCGGATGACCTCAGAGACGATCACCGCGGCGGCCGCGGGCACCTGGCAACTCGGCGACCTGCCCGTCAACCGGCTCGGCTTCGGCTCGATGCGCCTCACGCACCTCGCCGACGGATCCCCCAGCGACCGCGAGCGGGTGACCGGCGTGCTGCGCCGCGCCGTCGAGCTCGGTGTGAACCACATCGACACCGCCGCCTTCTACTTCTCCCCGCTGCGCTCCGCCAACGAGCTGATCAACCGGGCGTTGGCCCCGTACGCCGACGACCTCGTCATCACCACCAAGGTCGGGCCGGGCCGCGGCCCGGACGGCGAGTGGTGGTGGGCCGAGCCCGGGCAGTTGCGCGGTCAGGTGGAGGAGAACCTCCGTCAGCTGGGCCGGGACCACCTGGACGTGGTCAACCTGCGCGTGCCCCGGCGGGAGACGACCGGTTCGATCGCCGAGCACTTCGGGGCGCTCGCCGACCTCCGCACGGCCGGTCTGATCCGCCACCTGGGCATCTCCAACGCCCGCCCCGACCATCTCGCCGAGGCGCGGGCCATCGCGCCGGTGGTGTGCGTGCAGAACCCGTACGGGATCGGGTCCCCGGCCGAGGACCACGCCTTCCTCGACGCGTGCGGGGAGCAGGGCATCGCCTTCGTGCCGTTCTTCGCGATCGCCGGCGCCGGCAAGGAGGCGGGGGCGACCGCCGAGGACGGGCCCGAGGTGAGCGCCCTGGCCAAGGCTCACGGGGTATCGACTGCGCAACTGCGCCTGGCGTGGACCCTGAGCCGCGGTCCGCACGTCCTGGCGATCCCGGGCACGGGGAACCCCGACCACCTCGTCGAGAACGTCGCCGCCGGGTCCCTGCGCCTCACCGCGGAGGAGGTCGCGCTCCTCAACGCCCTGTGACCCGGCGGTGCCGCGCCGCCAGCGCCGCCGTCTCCGTGAAGGCGGGGACGCGCCCGGTGCCCCCGCGGCCGGACACGGAGAGGAGGCGGCCGCCGCGCCGTAGGCCACTGCGTCCTCGAGCCCGTCACCGAGGGCGAGCCGGGCGGTGGCGGTTCCGGTGAAGCAGTCGCCCGCGCCGGTCGCGTCGACCGCAGCCGGGTTCCCGGGCACGGGCCGGTACCGGCCGCCCCCGCCGTCGTCCAGCAGCAGTCGGCCGGCGCCCGCGGTGACCACGACCGTACGGGCGCCCAGCGCGCGGCAGCGGACGGCGGCGGTGGCCGGGTCGCCGGTGTCCACGAGGGCGAGGGCGTCGGCCGGGCAGGAGGTCTTGAGCAGCCCGGTCAGCGGGGCGATGCGGGCGAGCAGTTCCCGGGCCCGGGCACGGCCGGTCAGCCGGGGGCGGAAGTTGGGGTCGTACGAGAGGTGCCCGCCGGCCCCGTGCACGAGGTGCGCGGCGGCGAGCACGGCGTCGTGGCTGGTCGGTGACAGGGCGCCCGTGATGCCGCTGGTGATCAGCGCCGTGGACGTGGTGAGCAGGTCGCGCCAGGACTCGATGTGAGCGGGCGCGAGGGTGGAACCGGCGCTGTGGGCACGCCAGTAGACGAACTCCCGGTCGCCCTCGGTGTCGGCGGACAGCAGGTAGGCGCCGTTGGGCCGCGGGGCGCGGCGTACGTGGGAGACGTCCACGCCGAGTTCGGCGGCGCGCCGCAGCAGCGGGATGCTGAGCTCGTCTTCGCCGACGACGGCGAGCAGGGCGGTCCGGGCACCGGCGGCCGCGGCTGCGGCCGCCGCGTTCAGGGCGTCCCCGGAGTAGGAGATGCGGGCCGGGGTGCCGTCGGCGGCCTCGCGCAGCGGGGCTGCGGCGTGGATCTCGACGAGCACCTCGCCGAGCACGAGCACGTCGTACGACTCCGCGGCCGGTGCGGCGGCCGGCGTCGACGCGGCCGGTGCGGTCACGGCCGGGACTCCCGGCCGGCGCAGTCGCCGCGGCCGCAGCACGGACGGGCCAGCTCGGCGAACACGGCGGCCAGCTCGGCCGGGTCGGCGGGCAGCCCGCTGCCGATGCCGACGGCGGCCGCCCCGGCGGCAAGCCAGTCGGGGACCTCACCGGGCCGGATGCCTCCGGTCGGGATGATCAGCCCCTCGGGCAGTACTGCCTTGAGGGAACGGATGAACCCCGGGCCGCCGACGTGCGCCGGAAACACCTTGGCGGCGCCCGCGGCCCGGACGGCGGAGGCGATCTCGCCGGGGGTGAACCCGCCCTCGATGAACACGGCTCCGCGGCGGCCGGCGACTTCGCGGACCTCCGGCGCGGGGTGGGGGAGATCAGGAAGCCGGCGCCCGCGTCCAGGGCGGTCTCGGCCTGCTCGGGGGTGGTCACGGTGCCGACGCCGACGAGGGCGCGGCGGCCGCGCGCGTCGGCGAGCGGGGTGGTGCGGGTGAGGGCCTGCGCCCAGCCGGGGGTGGAGGTGGTCAGCTCGACCGCGCGGCATCCGGCGGCGAGCAGGGCGGTGGTGTGCCGGACGGCCTCGTCGGCGTCGGCGTTGCGCAGCACCGGCAACAGGCGCTGGGCGGCTATCACCGCGTACGGGTGGCAGGACAAGGAACCCTCCCGTTTGTTCCACGTAGTGGAACGACGTATTGTGTAGCGGAACCACGTGGTCTAGACCCTACCCAGTCCGGGAGTTGTCATGTCAATGGATGAGGCCCCGGAGCCCGGGGGCGGCGGCGCGCCACGCGGCGGCAGGACCTCCGCCGCGGGATCGGTGCTGGAGAAGTCCCTGCGCATCCTCGAGGCGGTGGCGGCGCCGGGCGGACCGCACCGGCTCGCCGAGGTGACGGCGGCGGCCGCCGTGCCCAAGTCCAGCACCTTCCGGATCCTCGCCTCGCTGGCCGAGCAGGGCTTCGTACGCCAGGAGGCCGATGGCCGGTACGGGGTGGGGCCGCGGCTGCGCGGGCTGTCCGCCCTGGTCAGCGGCGGGGAGCCGGCGAGCATCGGGCGCATCCTGGACGAGCTGCGGCAGGCGGCAGGCGGCCAGACGGTCCATCTCGCCCTGCACAGCGGAGAGACGATCACCTACATCCGGAAGCTGGAGAGCGAGCAGCCCTTCCGGACGGCCTCCCGGGTCGGCATGCGCATGCCGCTGCACACCACCGCGATCGGCAAGAGCATCCTGGCGCACCTGCCCGGGACGGAGGTACGGGAGCTGATCGCCGCCACCGGGCTGGCGCCCCGGACTCCCCGGACGCTCACGCGCGCGGAGGAGCTGTACGCACAGCTGGCGGAGGTCCGCGCCCGCGGTTTCGCCCTGGACGACGAGGAGAACGAGCCCACCATCCGCTGCATCGGCGCCGCTGTCCTCGGCCCGGGCGGCCGCCCGATCGGCGGGGTCAGCGTCACCACCGTCACCTTCCTGGTCTCCCGCGAGGAGATCGAGTCGTACGCGCCCGCCCTGCGCGCGGCCACGGCGGCGCTGGCTCCGCTGCTGTGAGCCGGCGCCGCCGCCGGCGGTCAGCGCCCGGCAGCCTCGACGGCCGATGCCGCCGGCGACGCCGACGCGCCCGGTTCGAGCCGCGCCCCGGACCCGCCCCGCAGGGCGAGGGCCGCTCCCACCGCCACCGCGACGGCCAGCCCGGCCGCCGCGGCCAGGGTCACCCCGTCCGGCGAGGTGAGGGCCTGCCCCCGCAGGGCCTGCCAGGTGGTCAGGGCCACCAGACCCGCGTACCCCGCCGCCGCGACCAGGACGAGGCGCGTGCGTACGGCCGGGACGGCCGCCCGGCCGTACCGCCGGGCCGCGAAGGTCAGCGCGAGCGCCAGCAGCGGCAGCACCTGGAGGGCGTGCATCCCGACGAAGTGGGCGATCCGCAGATCGCCCCCGGTGGCCGCCCAGCCGGTGACCGGCAGGTGCGGTCCGCCGTCCGGGACGCCGACGCTGTGCGCGCCGACCGTGTCGGTGATCTGCCCGGCGAGCTGCGCCTCGGTGGGCTGGACCATCAGGAAGCCGATCGCGAGTCCGGCGAGCGCGACGACCGAACCGGTCCGAATGGCCCAAACGGCGGCCCGGTCCGCGAGCGGCTGGCGCCACAGCACCACGGCCATCAGCAGCGTGGCCAGCCACAGCACGACGATCGTCGCGCCCATGACGGCGAACAGGCCGCTGTCGAACGGGGTTTCCTGGTTGAAGTGGCTGCGCTTGCCCCGCACCACCTGGCCGACGATCACGGCCATCTCGGTGACGCTCGCCGCCACGATCACCGCGCCCGCCCACCAGCCGACCCTGCGGCCGCGTGTGAGCAGCGAGTACATCCATGCCAGCGTCAGCCCGTACACGACGAACGAGACCGAGAACTTGAACGGCTTGTGCCAGATCGGGGATCCGACCAGCACCCGGTCGTCCACGATCAGCCCCACCCCCGAGACCAGCGTGAGCACTCCCATGGCCGCCGCGAAGACGAGCAGCGGCCGATGCCATCCTTCGATGTGGTTCCGCATCCTGCACCCCCATAATGGATATCGGAACTACCCAATATCCGATAGTGCCACTGTCCATAATCCAGCCCGCCCGCGCAAGCCCCCGGGCCCAGCCGAAAGCGAGAATTCACTTTGCGCATGGGAGAGTTGAGCCGGACCACCGGCGTTCCGGTGCCCACCATCAAGTTCTATCTCCGTGAAGGCCTGCTGCCCGCCGGTGAGTTGACCAGCCCCAACCAGGCCAGTTACGGCGAACAGCACGTCCGCAGGCTGCACTTGATCCGCGCCCTCACCGATGTCGGCGGGCTGCCGCTCGCCTCCGTCGGCAAGGTGGTGGAGGCGCTGGCGGACCGCGAACGCCCTCTGCACGACCTGCTGGGCGAGGCCGCCGACACCGTCGGCCTCGCCGACCCGCCGGAGGTCGACCCGGCGAGCGGCGCGCAGGCGCGGGCCCTGGTCCAGGAGCTGATCACGCGGCGCGGCTGGCAGGTCCAACTGGGCGACCCGTCGGCGCTCGCACTCACCGCCGCCGCGGCCTCCCTGCTGGCGGTCGGGCACGGGGACTACCTGGACCACCTGGACGAGTTCGCCACCGCCGCGGAACGGATCGCCGCCGCCGACCTGGCCTTCGTCGCGCGCCGGACGGAGCGGGAGGACATGGTGGAGCGGGTGGTGGTGGGCACCGTACTGGGGGATGCGATGCTGGCTGCGCTGCGGCGGCTCGCCCAGACCGACGCCTCGGCGCGGCGTTACCCCCTGCCGCCCGCAGCAGATGCCGGAAAAACAACTTCCGGATAAGTGTTATCGAGGCCCCTCTCGACGGTCTCCCAGTCATTGGGCATCATCGACCGCCGGTACGGACAGGGAACATCACATGAGCACTCAGCACACGGCAGCGCTGGTGGCAGCGGCCCGCGCGGGCGATCCCCGCGCGCAGGACGAACTCGTCGGCACCCATCTGCCGCTCGTCTACAACATCGTCGGGCGGGCCCTCAACGGGTCCTGTGACGTGGACGACGTGGTGCAGGACACGATGCTGCGGGCCCTCGACGGGCTGGGCGGCCTGCGCGCGGACGAGAGCTTCCGGTCCTGGCTGGTGGCGATCGCGATGAACCGCGTACGGGCGTACTGGCAGGCCCGGCAGAGCGGCTACGGCGAGAGCACACTGGAGGCGGCGAGCGAGGTCGCCGACCCGGGCGCCGACTTCGTCGACCTGACGGTCGTCCGCCTCAACCTGGCGGGTCAGCGGCGCGAGACGGCCCGCGCCACGCGCTGGCTGGAGCCCGACGACCGGGCACTGCTGTCGCTGTGGTGGCTGGAGTGCGCCGGGGAGCTCACCCGGGCGGAGGTGGCCGCCGCGCTGGAGCTGTCCACGCAGCACGCGGCGGTACGGGTGCAGCGGATGAAGGCGCAGCTGGAAGCGGCCCGGGTGGTGGTGCGGGCCCTGGACGCCCGGCCGGTGTGCGAGGAGCTGCGGACCCTGACGGCGGGCTGGGACGGCCGGCCCTCGGCGCTGTGGCGCAAGCGAATAGCCCGTCACGCGCGGGAATGCGTACGCTGCTCCGGCCTGTGGAGCGGCCTGGTGCCGGCGGAGGGACTGCTGGCCGGGCTGGCCCTGGTACCCGTCTCGGCGGCCCTGGTGGCAGGGGTGCGGGCGGCCGGTGCGGCCGACTTCACCCCCGCGGGCGCCGACTTCACCCCCGCGGGCGCCGCCTTCGCCGAAGGCGACGGCGCGGGCTCGGGCTTCGCCGACACGGCGGCCCACACGCACCTCGACCCGGAGGTGGCGACGGCGGGCGGCGGCCGGAGCGCGCTGCGCAGGCGCAAGCAGAACCGCCGCCGGGTGATCGGCGGCGCGGTGCTCGCCGCCTGCGTCGCGGGCGGCGGCCTGGTGTACCTCGGCACGCTCCCCGGTTCCGGCGACACGAAGACGGGCGAAGCCGCAGCCCCGGCCCCGCTGGCCGCGCTCTCGGCCTCCGAATCCGCGCTCCCCTCGGAGCCGCCCTCGCCGTCCGCCTCCCCCTCGCCCTCCGCGTCTCCTTCGCCGTCGGCCTCCGCCTCGCCGAGCCCGGCCGCGAGCCCGACCCCGGCGCCGAGCCGCAGCAGCTCCCCGGCCCCGAAGCCCCCGGCGCCAGCCCCCGCCCCGCCGGGCATCGCTGGCCAGGTCGTGGCCCTGGTCAACTCCGAGCGGGCGGCGGCGGGCTGCGGTCCGCTGAAGGAGGACGCACAGCTGCGCTCGGCCGCCCAGGGCCACTCCGACGACATGGCGAAGCGGGACTTCTTCTCGCACACCAGCCCCGACGGAACGGACCCGGGCCAGCGGACCACCGCCGCCGGATACCGCTGGTCGACGTACGGCGAGAACATCGCCAAGGGCCAGCAGACGGCTCAGTCGGTCATGGACGCCTGGATGAAGAGCCCGGGCCACCGCGCGAACATCCTCAACTGCTCCTTCAAGGACATCGGCGTCGGCATCCACCAGGGTGCGGGCGGTCCCTGGTGGACGCAGAACTTCGGGGCGCGGTAGCCCGCTCGCGGGGTGCGGTTCAGGGCTGGATGCCGCGCAGCTTCTGCGGGTTGACGACGAAGCGCAGCGCGGTGATCCGGCCGCCGGCCGCCTCGAAGGTGACCGCGCCGAGGTTCACGCCGCCGGCGGACAGCAGCAGTCCGGCCTCGCCGTTGATCTCGTCGACGCGCATCTCCACACCCTGGACCTCCGGTTTGGCCAGGACGCCCAGGAGCCAGCGGGCGACGTGGTCGGGTCCGTGCAGGGGGCGGCGGGCGGCCGAGACGACGCCGCCGCCGTCCGACCAGGAGACGACGTCGGGGGCGAGGAGCGTGAGCACCTCGCCCAGGTCCCCGCCCGCGCAGGCCGCGAGGAACTTCTCGGCGATCTCGCGCTGTTCGGACGCGTTCGCGCTGAACCGGGGGCGGCGGGCCCGCACGTGTTCACGGGCCCGGTGCGCGGACTGGCGGACCGCGGCCTCCGACTTCCCGACGACCTCGGCGATCTCCGCGTAGGAGTACCCGAACACCTCGCGGAGCAGGAACACCGCACGTTCGACCGGGGTCAGGGTCTCCAGCACGACCAGGACCGCCATCGAGACGGTGTCGGCCAGTTCGGCCTCCTCGGCGACGTCGGGCGAGGTCAGGAGGGGCTCGGGGAGCCACGGGCCGACGTAGGCCTCACGGACGGCCTGGGCCGACGTCAGCCGGTTCAGGCTCAGGTTGGTGACGGTGCGCACCAGATAGGCCTTGGGATGCTGAACGGACGCCCGCTCCGTCCGGTTCCAGGCGAGCCAGGCGTCCTGCACGATGTCCTCGGCGTCGGCGACGCTCCCGAGCATGCGGTAGGCGGTGCCGAAGAGCAGTCGCCGGTTCTCCTCGAACGTGTCGGTCATGGGCCACACCGTCGCATTCCAGCACCCGTTGATCAAGAAGCGGGGACCCCGCTCGCCCGGACAGGGCCTAGTGGTGGAAGCCGGACCGGGGCTCGGTGGCGGGTACGGGCGGGGGTGAGGCCTTGAGGTGTTCCACGGCATTGCGCAGGTCGGTGGCGAGCAGGGCCATCTGATCGCGGGTCACCCCGTGCCGGACGAGGACCCGCTGGATGACGGTGTCCTGGCGGTCGGCCGGCAGCGGGTACGAGGGCACCTGCCAGCCGCGCATCCGCAGCCGGTCGGAGAGGTCGTAGAGGCTGAAGCCCGCTCCGGCCGGGTCGGTGAGCGTGTAGGAGACGGCGGGGAGGGCGCCGCTGCCGTCGTAGAGGAGGGTGAACGGGCCCATCCCGGCGATCTCGGAGGCCAGGTACTGGGCGGTGTCGGCGCAGGCCTGCTGCACGCGGCGGTAGCCGCCCCGGCCGAGGCGCAGGAACAGGTAGTACTGGGCGATGACCTCGCCCCCGGGCCGGGAGAAGTTGAGGGCGAAGGTCGGCATGTCGCCGCCCAGGTAGTCCACGTCGAAGACGAGGTCCGCGGGGAGCAGGTCGGAGGTGCGCCAGACGATCCAGCCGACGCCGAGCGGCGCGAGTCCGTACTTGTGGCCCGAGGTGTTGACGGAGGCGACGCGCGGCAGCCGGAAGTCCCAGACCACGTCGGGGTGGAGGAAGGGGGCGACGAAGCCGCCGCTCGCGCCGTCCACGTGGATGGGGACGTCCCAGCCCTGCTCGGCCTGGATGCGGTCGAGTTCGGCGGCGATCTCGGCGACGGGCTCGTAGTCGCAGGTGTAGGTGACGCCGAGGATGGCGACGACGCCGATGGTGTTCTCGTCGACGTACGCGGCGAGCTGGTGGGGCTGCAGCCCGGTGGCGCCGGGCTCCAGCGGGACCTGGCGCAGCTCGACGTCGAAGTAGCGGGCGAACTTCTCCCAGCAGATCTGGACCGGGCCGCACACCAGGTTGGGGCGGTCCGCGGGGAGGCCCTCGGCGCGGCGGCGGGCGCGCCAGCGCCATTTGAGGGCGAGTCCGCCGAGCATGGCGGCCTCGCTGGAGCCGGTGGTGGAGCAGCCGGTCCCGGTGGTGCCGGCGGGGGCGTTCCACAGGTTGGCCAGGATGTTGACGCAGCGTGACTCGATCTCGGCGGTCTGCGGGTACTCGTCCTTGTCGATCATGTTCTTGTCGAGGCAGTCGTTCATCAGGCGGTGCACGCCGTCGTCGGACCAGGTGGTGCAGAAGGTGGCCAGGTTCTGCGCGGCGTTCCCGTCCAACAGGAGCTCGTTGCGGAGGAGTTCGTAGACGACCTCGGTCGGCGAGTGGTCTTCGGGCATCCGGTACTTGGGGAGGATCTGGCCGCTCAGGGCGGACGCGAACACGTCCGAGGCGGCGTCGGGGGCGTCTGCGTCCTTCGTCTTGTGAAGAGCCATATCGGCACTATAGGTGAGTAAGCGACATATCCCCCTGATGCCGCGACGCGGCTTCCGGCCGACTCTGCGGTGTGATCCCCTCCATAGCCGCTCGGCGGAACCGGAGAAATTACTGCCGGGTAGCATTACCACCGCAGATCTTCCCGCCGGAGCCGGGAAAGCCGGCCGGGACCGAAAAATCATTCGATTCGTTCTATACGAAACTTGTCCTCTGATGTCCGGATAATGGCCAACTGCCCTTGCTGCCCTGGTACTTCTTCGGTCATGAACAAGATCACCCGTCGGCAGGCCTTGGGCACCACTGCCGGCGCACTCACCGTCCTAGGCCTTGCGGGCGCCACAGCGCGCGCCGCCTCCACCGACTCCCGTGCCGCCGCCACCCCAGCCGGCCCGGTCGACGAGGTGTACAAGGGCAGACGCATCCAGATAACCGCCGGCACCGGAGGCGGCCACCACGGCGGACACCACTCCCCCGGTCTGCCCACCGTCCGGATAGACGGCCGCGAACTGCACGTGATGCGGAACGCCGACGGCACCTGGATCAGCGTGGTCAACCACTACGAGACCTATGCCGACCCGACCTCGCTGGCCCGCGCCGCCGTGCGCGAGCTCCAGGGCGCCGTGCTCGCCCCGTTCGCCCCGATGGGAGGCACGGCATGACCGTCCGCAAGAACCAGGCCACGCTCACTGCCGAGGAGAAGCGCGCCTTCACCAACGCGCTGCTGGAGCTGAAGCGCACCGGCCGCTACGACCGCTTCGTCACCACCCACAACGGCTTCATCATGAGCGACACCGACTCGGGCGACCGGGTGGGTCACCGCTCTCCCTCCTTCCTGCCCTGGCACCGCCGGTTTCTTCTCGAGTTCGAGGCTGCTCTGCAGGCGGTGGACGCGAACGTCTCGCTCCCGTACTGGGACTGGACCGCCGACCGCACCACCCGCTCCTCCCTCTGGGCCGCCGACTTCCTGGGCGGCACCGGCCGGGCCCGCGACGGCCAGGTCCTGGACGGACCCTTCGCCTACGCGACGGGCAAGTGGAACATAGCCGTACGGGTGGACGGGCGCGCGTACCTGCGCCGGGCGCTGGGCCAGGGCGTGGCCGAGCTGCCGACCAAGGCGGAGGTGGACGCCGTACTCGCCATGCCGGTGTACGACGCGGCCCCCTGGAACAGCTCCTCCAGCGGCTTCCGCAACAACCTGGAGGGCTGGCGGGGCGCCAACCTGCACAACCGGGTGCACGTGTGGGTCGGCGGCCAGATGGGCACCGGGGTCTCCCCCAACGACCCGGTGTTCTGGATGCACCACGCCTACGTGGACAAGCTGTGGGCCGACTGGCAGGCCCGCCACCCGCAGTCCACCTACCTGCCGGCGGCCGGCACCGCGAACGTCGTGGACCTGGGCGACACGATGCGGCCGTGGAACGACGTGACCCCGGCGGACATGCTGGACCACCGGAAGTTCTACACCTTCGACACCGAGCCGGTCGCCGCCGCCAGCCAGCGGTAGTGCAGTTCGGGGCGGCCGACCTGGCCGTACCGGGGGTGCGGTCCGCGCAGCCGGTGTCCACCAGGTGCTCCAGGTAGCGGCGGGCGGTGATCCGTGAGATCCCGGCCGCCTCGGCCGCCCCGCTGCGGTCAGCCCCTCGGGGGCCGACCGCAGCAGCGCGGCGACCCGGTCCAGGGTCGGCGCGCTCAGCCCCTTGGGCAGCTCCGCCGGGCGCGGGGCGCGCAGGGCGGCCATCGCCCGGTCCACGTCGTCCTGGCCGGCCGCCTCGCCCGCCGTCGCGCGGAACTCGGCGTACCGCAGGAGCCGTTCGCGCAGGGTCGGGAAGGCGAAGGGCTTCAGCACGTACTGGACCACGCCGAGCGAGACGCTCTCGCGGACCACGGCCAGGTCCCGCGCCGAGGTCACCACGATCACGTCGACGGGGTGCCCGGCGGCCCGCAGCCCGCGTGCGAAACGCAGGCCGTGCCCGTCGGGCAGGGTGAGGTCGAGCAGCAGCAGGTCGGCGCGGGTCCGTTCCAGGGCCCGAGTGGCCTCGGCGAGCGAGTGCACGGTGCCGACGGCGGTGAAGCCGGGGACCCGGCCGACGTAGAGCGCGTGCGCGGCGGCGGCGACCGGGTCGTCCTCGACGATCAGCACCCGCACCTCGGGCGCGCTCATACGGGCTCACCCACCGCGGGACGGCCGGGCGCCGGCAGCCGTACGGTGAACTCGGCGCCGCCGGACGGGCCGGAGGCGGCGTCCGCGGTGCCGCCGTGGCGCTGCGCCACCTGGCGCACGAGGGCCAGGCCCAGGCCGCGGCCCTCCCCTTGCCGGACCAGCCGCGCCGGAACACGTCCACCCCTTCCGGCAGGCCGGGCCCGCTGTCCGCCACCCGCAGCAGCAGTCCTTCCCCGTCGCAGCGCACGGTGACCGCGATCCGGCCGCCCGGGACGCCGGTGAGCGCGTCCATGGCGTTGTCCACGAGATTGCCGACCACGGTGACCAGGTCCCGGGCCGGCGGGGTCCCAGGCCCGCCGTCGATGGCCGTGCTGTCGGGGGTGACCACCAGCTCCACGCCCCGCTCGTGCGCCTGGGCGGCCTTGCCGAGCAGCAGCGCCACGAGCACCGGCTCCCCGACCGCGGTGACCACCTCGTCGGTGAGGGCCTGCGCCAGCTCCAGTTCCGCGGTGGCGAACTCCACCGCCTCGTCCGCCCGGCCGAGCTCGATGAGCGAGACCACCGTGTGCAGCCGGTTCGCCGCCTCGTGCGCCTGGGACCGCAGGGCCTGGGTGAACCCGCGTTCGTGATCCAACTCCCCTGCCAGCACCTGGAGTTCGGTGTGGTCGCGCAAGGTGACCACGGTGCCCCGGCGGCCGCCGCCCGCGACGGGTGAGCTGTTGACGACGAGCACCCGGTCCGCGGTCAGGTGCACCTCGTCGACCCGGGGCCGGTCGGCGAGCAGCGCCCCGGTGAGGGGTGCGGGCAGCCGCAGGTCGGCGACGCCGGTGCCGGTCACCACGCCCCGCAGGCCCAGCAGTTCGCGTCCCGCGTCGTTGATCAGGGTGATCCTGCGCTGGCCGTCGAGCATCAGCAGCCCCTCGCGCACGCCGTGCAGGGCCGCCTGGTGGTAGTCGTACATCCGGCTGAGCTCGGCCGCGTTCATCCCGTGGGTGTGGCGGCGCAGCCGGGCGTTGACGATGTACGTGCCAGCTCCGCCGAGGGCCAGGGCGGCGGCCGCGACCCAGACGAGGGCGGTGAGCTGCTCGGCGAGACGCGCGCTGATCGCCCGGACGGTGATCCCGGCGCTGACCATGCCGACCACGCGGCCGTCGTCCGTCAGCGGGGTGACCACGCGGATCGAGGGCCCGAGGGTGCCGGTGTAGGTCTCGCTGAAGGTCTGGCCGCGCAGGGCGGGGGCGGTGTTCCCCATGAAGGGCTCGCCGATCCGGCGCGGGTCGGGGTGGGTCCAGCGCCGCCCGGCCGGATCCATGATCGTCACGAAGTCCACGCCCGAGTCGACGCGCACCCGCTCCGCGTACGGCTGGAGCCGGGCCGCGGTATCGCCGCCGCGTACGGCCTCGCGTACGGCTTCCAGGACCGACGGGGAGTCGGCGACCGCTCGGGCCACCGCCCCGGCCTGGCGCCGGGCCGCGTCCTCGGCCTGGCCGCGCGCGGTGGCGTAGGCGAAGACTGCGCACCCGGCCACGACCACGGCGACGAGCAGCACCTGCATGGCGAAGAGCTGGCCGGCGAGGCTGCGCGGCGGCCGGGGCAAACGGAACATGGCGCTCAGTGTGCACCGGCTCGTGAACTCAATGAACGCAAGGGTGACCGGGGTCACAGCGGCGGGCGATGGTCCTCCCGGGACGTATTCACCACCAGGAGGCATCGTGGCCGCCACGCGCGACAGAACGCACTATCTCTACATCGCGGTGATCGCCGCGGTGCTCCTCGGCATCGCCGTCGGCTTCGCCGCCCCCGGCGTGGCCGTGGAGCTCAAGCCGCTGGGCACCGGCTTCGTGAACCTCATCAAGATGATGATCTCGCCCGTGATCTTCTGCACGATCGTGCTGGGCATCGGATCGGTCCGCAAGGCCGCCAAGGTGGGGGCGGTGGGCGGGCTCGCCCTCGGCTACTTCATGGTGATGTCCACCGTGGCCCTCGCCATCGGCCTGCTGGTGGGGAACCTGCTGGACCCGGGCAGCGGGCTCCACCTGACCGAGGCGGCCAAGCACGCCGGAGAGGCGCAGGCCAAGGCGGGCGGGGCCAAGACCACGCCGGAGTTCCTGCTCGGGATCATCCCGACCACGCTGGTGTCCGCCTTCACCGGCGGCGAGGTGCTCCAGACGCTGCTGGTGGCGCTGCTGTGCGGGTTCGCGCTCCAGGCCATGGGCACGGCGGGCGAACCCGTGCTGCGCGGGATCGGGCACGTGCAGAAGCTGGTGTTCAGGATCCTGGCGATGATCATGTGGGCCGCCCCGGTGGGCGCCTTCGGAGCGATCGCGGCGGTGGTCGGGGCCACCGGCATCGACGCGCTGAAGTCGCTCGCCGTCATCATGATCGGCTTCTACGCGACCTGTCTGATCTTCGTGTTCGTGGTGCTGGGCACGCTGCTGCGGGTGTGCACGGGAGTCAGCGTGTTCGCCCTGCTGCGCTACCTGGGGCGCGAGTTCCTGCTGATCCTGTCCACCTCCTCCTCGGAGTCGGCGCTGCCGCGCCTCATCGCGAAGATGGAGCACCTGGGGGTGTCCCGGCCGGTCACCGGCATCACGGTGCCGACCGGGTACTCCTTCAACCTGGACGGGACCGCGATCTACCTGACGATGTCCTCGCTGTTCGTCGCGGAGGCGATGGGCAAGCCGCTCGCGCTGGGCGAGCAGATCTCGCTGCTGCTGTTCATGATCATCGCCTCGAAGGGCGCGGCCGGTGTGACCGGCGCGGGCCTGGCCACGCTCGCCGGCGGACTGCAGTCGCACCGGCCGGAACTGGTGGACGGGGTCGGCCTCATCGTCGGCATCGACCGGTTCATGAGCGAGGCACGGGCACTGACGAACTTCGCGGGGAACGCGGTCGCGACGGTGCTCATCGGCACATGGACCAAGGAGTTCGACCGCGGACGGGCCGACGAGGTCCTGGCCGGACGGCTGCCCTTCGACGAGACCACGCTGGTGGACGACGCGCCGCACGAACCGGCGGGCGCCGTCCCGCTCCAGCCGGAAGGCGCCAAGGACGGCGTACCGGTCTAACCGGTGGGCCCAGTCGGGCCGGCCGGGCAGGGCTCGCCCCCACGGTGCCCAGCCCGGTCGGTCCCGACTACTCCCGGTAGGGGCGATTTTCAGCCATGGGCCGGAGAACGCGCGTGCGGTAAAAGGTACTTCCATATCGGGGCACACGTCTGACATCTTGCGTCCACCACTCGTTTCGTACGGCCCGGTAGGTGTCATCCGCACCACCGGGTCATCGGAGGACGCATTGATACCCCACATATCCAGCCGACCTCGACGTACCCTCGTGCTGGCCGCCACACTCGGCGCCGCACTGACCTTCGGGGCTCCCGCCGCACTCGCCGGCACCGACCCCGTCGCCCCCTCCGGCTCCGCTTCCGCCCCGGCGGCCGCGGCGGCTCCCCAGGCCGCGGCCCCGACTTCCCAGAGTGCGACCTGGGTTGCCGGCACCCGCGCCTACTTCGTGATCACCACACCCGGTGACACCTCGGCGGTCCGCGCCGCCGTCGCCTCCAACGGCGGCTCGGTCTTCGCGTCCTACGACGCGATCGGCGTGATCGTCGCCCACTCGGCCTCCGGCACCTTCGCCACCACCATGCGCGGTGCGAGCGGGGTCCAGCAGGTCGGCGCCACCCGCACCTCGGACGTGCCGGCGGACGCCTACAACCCGGCGCTGCCCGCCAACCCGGCGCAGTCCACCACCCCGGCGGGCGAGCCGGTCCGCGCCGACATGACGCAGATCAAGGCCGACCAGGCCTGGGCCGTCACCACCGGCTCCGCCAGCGTCAAGGTCGGCATCCTGGACACCGGTGTGGACGACCAGCACCAGGACCTGGCGCCGAACTTCAACGCGGCGGACTCCGCGTCCTGCGCGTACGGCAAGGCGGACACCCGCACCGGGGCCTGGCGGGACGTCGGCACCCACGGCACGCACGTGGCCGGTACGGTCGCGGCCGCCAAGAACGGCAAGGGCGTCATCGGCGTGGCCCCGGGCGTGAAGATCTCCTCGGTGCGCATCGCCGAGCCCGGCTCCTCGCTCTTCTTCGCCGAGAACACCGTCTGCGGCTTCATGTGGGCCGGTGACCACGGCTTCAAGGTCACCAACAACAGCTACTACACCGACCCGTGGCAGTTCAACTGCCCGGACAACGCCGACCAGGCCGCGATCATCGAGGGCGTCAAGCGCGCCCAGGAGTACGCGGAGGGCAAGGGCTCGCTCCAGGTCGCGGCGGCCGGCAACTCCAACCTGGACCTGGCCAACAAGACGACCGACACCGAGAGCCCGAACGACTCGACCCCGGTCACCCGCACCATCACCAACGCCTGCCTCGACATCCCGACCGAACTCCCGGGCGTGGTCACGGTCTCGGCGATGGGCACCACCGCGAAGGCCTCGTACTCCAACTACGGCCTGAACGTCATCGACGTCACGGCCCCCGGCGGCGACGCGACCGGCATCTACAGCACCCAGCCGGGCGGCAAGTACGGCACCATGAGCGGCACCTCGATGGCCTCCCCGCACGTGACCGGTGTGGCCGCGCTGCTGGCGAGCACCAACCCGGGCATCACCCCGGCGCAGCTGCGCGACAAGCTGGCCACCCAGGCCAACGACGTGGCCTGCCCGTCGGACAGCCGGTGCAAGGGCACCACGGCGAAGAACGGCTTCTTCGGCGAGGGCCAGGTCGACGCGCTCAAGGCCGTCGGCAGCACCCCGCCGCCCGGCAAGTACTTCGAGAACCTCGGTGACTTCGCCATCGGCGACAACACCACCGTGGAGAGCCCGATCACGGTCAGCGGGAAGACCGGCAACGCCCCGGCCACCCTCAAGGTGGGCGTGAACATCGTGCACAGCTACATCGGTGACCTCAAGGTCGACCTGATCGCCCCGGACGGCACCGCGTACAACCTGCACAACCGGACCGGCTCGAGCACGGACAACATCAACCAGACCTACACCGTCAACGCCTCCTCGGAGGTCGCGAACGGCACCTGGAAGCTCCGTGTGAACGACAACGCCGGCGGCGACACCGGCAAGATCGACGCCTGGAACCTCACCTTCTAGTTCCGGCCCGCCGCGGGGGCCCCCGGGAGCACGTGCTCCCGAGGGCCCCTGCCGCGTTCACCGGGTCCGCAGCACGCAGTCCCCGCAGAAACCGCCGCCGGGCACCCGGTAGTAGAGGCAGCAGCTGCGCCGTACGAAGGCCACCCCGAGCCCTTCCTCGTGGACGAAGGTGCCGGTACCGGCGAGGGCTCCGTCGTCGGCGAGCAGGGCGGCCGCCAGTTCCGCGGCCGCGGCGCCGGGAATCCGGTCGACCAGCACGCGCAGGGCCCCGACCAGCCCCGACGCGGTGTTGCCCCGCAGGACCTTGGGCGACACCCCGAACCGCTCCCGCACGGCGGCGTCGAGCTGCGCCAGATTGCCGAGCACGTTCTCGCCGAGCTCCCCGGCCGGCAGCTCCCCCGGCTCGGGCAGCCACAGCTCCAGCGATCCCGCACCGGGCAGCCGCCACCACACGCGGTCGGCGGCCAGGTCCGGCACCCGCCCGGCCAGCGCCGCGCAGCCCAGCCCGATCGACCACAGCCGTGCGGCGATGCCGAACTGGGCGGTCGAAGCGGCCACCCGCCCCGGCCCGCTGCGGATGCGCCGCCCCACCTCCGCGACGTACGGCGCGAGTTGCTCCCCGTACAGCGCGGTCAACGGCCGGAACCCGGGCCCGGGCGGCGGTTCCTTCCCGTACGCCACGGTGAAGAAGGGACCCAGGGATCCCAGTTGCCTCAGTACGTCGTCCACGCCGCTCACCGTATCCGCCGCCGGGCCTCACCCCGGCTGTCCGACGGCCCCCGCGGGCCTGGCCTGCCCGGCCTGCCCGGCCTCCTGTCGGACCGGCCCGGCCCGGCGGACCGCAGGGCCCATCCCGTACGAGGCGGCCAGCAGGATCGCGCCGAGCAGCAGCCATCCCGGGATCCCCCACCCCAGGAGCAGCCAGGTCAGCACCAGCGGACCGACGGTCCTGGCCACCGGGACCCCGGCGGCGAAGAAGCCCTGGTACTGGCCCATCCGGTCCGCCGGGGCCAGCGAGAAGCCGATCTGCCAGGACCCGGCGGACTGCCGCATCTCGCCGTCCGCCTGGAGCACCGCGCCCACCACCAGCAGCGCGGCGGCCGCCCAGGCCGGGCCGGGCAGCGCGGAGAGCGCGAACACCGCGCACGAGACGGCCATGACCAGCCCCGACACCCGCACCGCCCGCCGCGCGCTGTCCAGGTCGGTGACCGGCCGGGCCACGCGCACCTGGAACAGCATCACGGCGGCGGTGTTCAGCACGAACAGCGCCGACACCAGCCAGCCGGGGGCGTGGGTGCGCTCCACGATCCACAGCGGGATGGCCAGGCTGAGCAGCGGCATCCGCAGCAGCAGGACCGCGTTCAGCAGGGTGACCAGCACGTACGGCCGGTCGCGGAGCACGGCCAGCCGGGGCTCGCCCGCCGCCCGCCCGGTCACGGGTGCCACCGCCGGCAGCCGCAGCAGCACGGCGGCGCAGACCAGGAAGCCCGCCCCGTCCAGCACGAACACGGCGAGGTAGGCCCGCTCGGTGTCCGCGCCCAGGGCGAGCCCGCCGAGGGCGGCGCCCAGCGCCAGCCCGCCGTTGAGCACGGACTGGAGGTGGGCCAGTACGCCGGTCCGCTGCTCCGGGGGGACGAGGCCCGCGAGCAGCGCCTGCCGGGAGGCCGCCAGCCCGCACTGGGCGGTGGCGTACACGACGACGGCGATCAGGAAGGCCCAGAAGGACCGGATGAGGAGGAAGGCGAAGACCGAGGCGGCGGTGGCCACCGCCAGCGCCGCCGAGGTGCCCCGGGGGCCCCGCCGGTCGGCGAGCGCCCCCAGCGGCACCCCGGCGACGGAGCCGACGGCCCAGGCGACCGTCAGCCCGAGGCCGATCTGCGCGGGCGAGAGACCGACCACTCGGGTGAAGTAGAGCGCCGAACACACGTAGTAGGCGCCGTCCCCGACGGAATTGCTCAGCTGGGCGGCGACCAGTCGGCGCGGTGGGCCGGGCGGAGGCAGGATCCGTATCGTCACCGGCCCATTGGATCAGCCGAACGGCCCACTCCACTGGTCCATTGGGGGCCTGGTACACCGGTCCACTTCGCCCCTGGGTCAGAGGCCGGAGAGGAACTCCAGCAGCACCCGGTTGAAGGCCTCGGGCTGCTCCACGCCCGGCAGGTGCCCGGCCCCCTCGATCACGGCGAGCACCGAGTGCGGCACCAGCGCGTGCAGGGTCTCGGCCGCCGCGACCGGGGTGTAGACGTCGTCCGCGCCGACGACGACCAGACAGGGCTCGGCGGTCTCCGCGAGCACGGGCCGGTAGTCGGGGCACTCGGCGCGGCCGCGCAGGGCGGCCGCGGCGCCCTCGGGGTCGGTCGCGCGCATCATGGCGGACACCCGTGCGGCGGCCCCCGGCATGCCGGTCACGTTGTAGGGCGCCAGCATCTTGTCGATGACGTCTTCGGCGTAGGGCCCCATGCCCTCGGCGAGCAGCCGGTCGGCGGTCTCGAGGCGGGCCTTGCGGACCTCATCGGTCTCCGGAATCGCGGTCGTGTCGCTGAGCACGAGGGCCCTGACCAGACCCGGGTGGCGCAGCCGCATCTCCATGGCGATCTGCCCGCCCATGGACACTCCGCCGACGACCACCTGTTCGACACCCAGGCGGGCGAGGAGGGCGGCGAGATCATCGGCGAAGTCGGCGAGCAGCGTCTTGCCCGGGCGGACCGGGCTCTCCCCGTATCCGCGCAGGTCAGGGGTGATCACCCGGTACCCGGCGGCCGTCAGGGCGGCCGTCTGGGGGGCCCACATGGTGCGGTTGAACGGATGTCCGTGGATCAGGATTACGGGCTCTCCGCCGCGGGGACCCAAGTCGTCGAAAAAGAGACTCGCGCCATTGCCAAATTGGGGGTTCATGAGAGGAGTTTAAGGAGCTACATTGAGCCACCCGCGTTCACCTGACCGCCTGTTGCCTTTCACCCGTGTTTTGCACTGGGGGCAACGTCAGAAACGCAGACTGTGCAACCACCCCACCGCCCAGAAGGACCGAAGGCTCCGTGCCCGTACCCGTACTCCTCGCCGGCCGCTCCGTGCGGCTCGAGCCCCTCGCCCCCCACCACACCGAGGCTCTGGCCCTGGCCGGGGCCGAGGATCGTACGACTTACGCCTTCACTCCCGTACCCCACGGCGTGCAGGCGTCCCACGAGTACATCGACCGTGCCCTCGCCGATCAGGCGGCGGGTCGATCGGTCCCGTTCGCGGTGGTCAGAGCCACCGACGGGCGGGTCGTCGGTTCGACCCGGTTCCTGGAACTGGACTACTGGCAGGGGCCACTGGTGTGGCCCGCAGTGCCGGGCGTCCCGTTCGGCGATCCGGCGACGGCGATCCCCGATGCCGCCGAGATCGGCAATACCTGGCTGTCCCCGGGTGCCCAGGGAACCGGCATCAACACCGAGGCGAAGCTGCTCATGCTCCGCCATGCCTTCGAGACCTGGGGTGTGCGGCGGATCTCGCTGCGGGCGGACGCCCGCAACGGCCGCTCGCGTGCCGCGATGGAACGTCTCGGCTTCACCTGCGAGGGGGTCCGCCGGGCCCATTCGCGGGGGCTCGACGGCGCGGTCCGCAGTACGGCCTTCTACTCGATCCTCGACGAGGAGTGGCCGGCCGTGCGGTCGATCATCGAGCTGAGGCTGTCGGCCGGTGCGCAGCGCAAGCGGCGCCGGCGCACCTTGATCCCCGCGTAGTCCGCCTGGCGTAACGCTCCTGCGGCGGCCCTCCCCGGCCTCCTCCCCCGGATTCATCCGAGGAAGGCCGGGGCGAGGGCCGACGCCATGAGCCGGGCGGGGGCACCGCTGCCGTCGGCCGGCACCGAGTAGAGATCGGCGCCGAAGTCCCCCGGCAGGGAGTAGACGACGGTGCGGTCGTCCGTCCACACCACCTGGTCGTCCACGCTCCGCTCCTCGGCCAGCGGGGTCTCCGCTCCGGAGGCCAGGTCCAGTGCGTAAAGCCGCCACGGCGCCTCGGCCGGCAGGCCCGGCACCCGCTTCTTGAACACCACCCGGGTCCCGTCGGGCGACAGCGAGGGGCACTCGACGTTCTCGCGCAGCGTGGTCACGGTCCGCTCCGCGAGGTCTCCGCGGACCAGGTGGGTGCGGCCACCGGTGCCCAGCGTGGCGTAGAAGGTCCGCTCGTCGGCGGTGAAGGTCACTCCCCAGAAGTTCACGTCGGCGCTGCGGTACGGCTTGCCGTCCTTGAGGATCGTGAACTCCTCCAGCGAGGCGTCGAGCCTGCCGGTGCGCAGGTCGAGCACCGAGGTCCGCGTGGAGAAGTCGGTACCGGCGTACGAGTCCCCGCCGACGAAGACGGTCCAGGCGGCGAGCCTGCCGCCCGGCGAGACCCGGGCGCGGGTGGGGATGCCGGTCAGCGCGTGCGCGGAGACCTCCTTCAGGCGGGCGTCGAGGACGACGGCCCGGTAGCGGTCCGGGACCCCGCCCTTGTCGGCCTGGAGGCAGATCCCGGTCCCCGCGGCCGAGTGGAAACGCAGGCAGGCGACCCCCGAGGCGGTACGGGCCCCTCCGGCGCACCGGCCGGAACGGTGGCGAGTTCGTCGCGGTGCGGGCCCCAGGCCATGTTCCGGAACACGATCCGCGGGCCGCCCCCGCCGGGTTCAGGGAGACCGCACCCCGGGTGACCTGCGGGCCCTCGGCCTGCGTCCGGTTCTTCTCGTCGGCACGGGAGGAGGCCCGTACGAGTGCGGTCACGGCCACGGCGGCGAGCAGCACGAAGGCGGTGGCCAGGATCAGGATCCGGCGCTGGAGGGTCAAAAGGGGTCCTCTCCTCTCGCGGGGCGGGGGCACCATACCCATTGACATGCACATGAGCCAGGCCTGTCCGGCGAACGGCGCGGGAACGCGGCGGGCCTTGCCGGCGCCGGGCAACGGCCTTCCCCAAGAAAATCCCAAGAAAAGGAAAAATGCGGAACCCTGGCATGCTTTCGTTCATCCTTCGAACGGAAGGATCAAGCCCGCCAGACCACCGCCCCGTCGGGGCAGCACCAGCCGGAGAGCCACCGCACATGTCGTACGCACCCGAAGGGCAGCAGTACCAGCCGCCGTACCGGCCGGAGGGGCAGAACCCGCAGCAGCCCTACGGCGACCAGTACGTACAGCAGCAGTACGGGCAGCAGGAGTACGGGCAGCAGCCTCCCCACGGACACGGACCGTACGAGCCTTACGGGCAGGAGCCGGAGTACGAGCCCCGGCGCAAGTCCAGGGTCCGGCGCTGGGTGATAGCGGGTGTCGTCGTCCTCGCGCTCGCGGGCATAGCGGCCGGCGTGATGAACCACTACGAGATACCCCCGTTCACCGACAAGGGCTCGGCCGTGTCCTTCGGGAAGCCGCCCGCCGGCGGCGACGGCAAGAAGGACGCCCCCCAGCAGGCGGCGAACTCCAAGATGCTGATGCCCACCGGGCCGGCCGCCGACTTCAAGAATTCGATGACCCTGCCCGACGGGACGCACGTCGCCGTCACCACGCTGGACGGCAAGAAGTCCGGCTTCAAGGGCAAGGTGTGGGTCTGGGCGCCCAAGGAGTACAACGACCCCAAGTTCGCCAAGAGCGGCTTCCCGGTCATGATCGCCCTGCCGGGCGGCGCCGGATACCCGAGCAACTACTGGATGGGCACCGACCTCGGTCTCCAGACCAGCATCGCCAAGTGGTACTCCGAGGGGAAGAGCAAGCCGTTCATCCTGGCCATGCCGGTGCTCAACCCGGGGCCGGACGACAAGGGCGTCTACTGGGACGGCTCCGACATCCCCGACCAGCCGAAGATGGGCACATGGCTGACCGAGGACGTGCCGGACCTGATGAAGGCGAACTTCCGGACCGTGAAGTCCCGTGACGGCTGGGCCTTCATGGGTTCCTCCACCGGCGGGTTCGCGGGCCTGAAGGCCGTGCTGAAGCACCCGGACAAGTTCAAGGCCGTGATCGCCTCGGGCCCGGACATCGTCCCGGACTCCTCCCTCTGGAAGGGCCACGACAAGGAGAAGGCCGAGAACAACCCGGAGCTGCTGGCGAAGCAGCTCATCGACCGCAAGGGTCCGGACGTCTACCTCGCCTTCCAGGTCGGCGACAGCGAGAACAACAAGAAGACCCTGCCGGACGTGCAGAAGTTCATCGCCACCTTCGGCAACAAGGGGCCCGTGCACACCGAGCTGAGGATCATCAAGGGCGGCCAGCACAACGCCAAGACCTACGTCCCGAACATGGGCGAGGGGCCGATCCAGTACATCAGCAAGGTCATGGAAGGACCCGTCGAGTAACTGCCGGCGCCTCCACCGCGTCCACGGCCTCCACCCCCTCTTTGGCCTCCGGCCCGCCGAACGCCTTCGGCGGGCCGCTGCCGTTCCAGGGCGCCCAGCCCGGATCGCCGGTCACCGCGAAGCGCACCCAGGCCGTGTGCATCTCGTCGGCCAGCGCCTGCGGGGCGTCCGGCCCGGCCAGCCAGGCCGCCTCCGGCACGTCCAGCCTGTCGAATACGAAGCCCAACTCCAGGGCGTGGCAGGCGCCGAGCCCCGGGACGCCGGAGCGCCACGCGAACTCGTACAGGAAACTCGGCGCCGCCCGCCCCGCCCCGGCGAGCCTGCGCAGCGGATCGCGCAGCAGCCGGTCGGTGAGCAGCTGCCCCGCGAGGTCGGCGGGGCCGGCCCCGGGCAGGGCGGCGCGCAGCGCCCGTACGGCGGCCAGGTCCTTGCCGCTGCGCCACCGGGCCAGCGCCACCGCGAGCGGGCCCAGCCGGTCCAGCAGCCGCATCGCGCCCGTCGGGGCGAGCCAGAGCCGGTACTCCTCGGCGGTCCAGCCCAGCAGCAGCGGTACCTCGGCGGCGCGGGCCGCGTCGAGCGGGTCGCCGGGCAGCGTGTCCGGGTCGGCCACCAGGCCGAAGGCGGGACCGCCCGCGAGGGGCTCGATCTGCGCAGCACGGCCGCCTGGGCGGCGAGCAGGGTGGGCAGGGCGGTGGCGCCGAAGGCCTCCGCGGTGGCGTCCGTCTTCAGCAGGGAGGCCATCCGCCGGACCATGGCACGGACCCGGTCGCGGTGCAGCACCTCGGGGGCGCCGCTCTCCAGGACCGCCTGTGCGAAGAGTCCGGCGGCCCTGGGGGCGGCGAGCAGGGCGCCGATGCTGATGGCTCCGGCGGACTCGCCGAAGACGGTGACGCGGGCGGGGTCGCCGCCGAAGGCCCCGATGTTGTCCCGGACCCACTCCAGGGCGGCGATCTGGTCGAGCAGACCCCGGTTGGCGGGCGCGTCGGGGAAGAGCCCGTAGCCGAGGACGCCGAGGCGGTAGTTGAGGGAGACGAGCACGACCCCGTCGCGGGCGAAGGCGGAGCCGTCGTAGACGGGGACGGCCGAGGAGCCCCGGGTGAGCGCCCCGCCGTGGATCCACACCATGACGGGCAGCCGGGCCCCGGGCGCCGGCTCGGGGGTCCACACGTTGACGCTCAGGCAGTCCTCGCCGGGGATCTCCGGGTCTGCCAGCAGGGCCGCGAACTTCGGCGGGTAGGGCACCTTCGGCGCGGTGGGACCGTACGCACCGGCGTCGCGTACGCCGTCCCAGGGCTCCGGGGGCGCGGGCGCCGCGAAGCGGAGGGCGCCGACGGGCGGGGCGGCGTAGGGGATGCCGCGGAACACGGCGATGCCGTCCGGCCCCGTCCGGCCCTCGACCACGCCGTGCGCGGTCCTGGCCCTGGGCCGGCCGCCGGTGTCGCCGCCCGCTGTGCTCATCTGGTCCTCCCGCGTTCCGCCCCGCGCACGCGCGCGGTGCGCGCACGGTCGCACAGCGGCCCCACTGGTGACAAGCCGTGACCGTGACCTCACCAAGTAGGCCTAGCAGCCGTGACCACCCGGGCCTCCCCGCGTTGTATGCCATGTCAAACGCCGCAGACCTGCGGCACCCCATATCGCATGAGGAGATCTTGATGTCGCGTATCGCGAAGGCATTCGCCGTCACCGCTGTCGCCGGTAGCGTCGTGGCCGCCGGAGCGGGTCTGGCCGTCGCCGATGCCGGAGCGCACGGTGCGGCGATCGGCTCCCCCGGTGTCCTGTCGGGCAACCTGCTCCAGGTTCCGGTGCACGTCCCGGTCAACGTCTGCGGCAACACCGTCAACGTGATCGCCCTGCTGAACCCGGCGTTCGGCAACGTCTGCGTGAACGCGTCGGGCCACGAGGACAAGCACCACACCGAGGGCGGGGACTACGGCCACTGATCGTCGGCCGCTGATCGGCTGATCGGCTGAAGGGCCCCCGCCTCCTGGCGGGGGCCCTTTCCCGTGTCATTCGTAGCGGTAGATGCCCTGGTGGCCGAACATCTCGCGCGGGGTGACGTCCCACGGCGGCATCGGCTCGTCGAGGGCGATCACCCGGCCGCGCTGGAGGTCGCCGAGCGCGGGCGGCACGGCGGGCAGGTAGCCGGAGCGCGGGTGCTTCCGCTGCCAGCGGTCCCAGACCAGGTCCACGAAGGCGTGGTGCAGCCAGAAGGCCGGGTCGTTGGGCGCCGTTCCGCCCGTCATGTGGCCGCCGATCCACTGGTGGACCTTGTTGTGGTTGCGCCAGCGCTCGCTCTTGGGCGCGGCCCAGCCCTCCAGCTTGTTGCGGAAGCCGTCGACGGCGGAGTTCCAGGGCGAGATGTCGTAGACCGGGTCGTCGATCGCCCACTGGAGTTCGGCCGGGGTGGGCAGGGCGATCGGGTTCTGCGGCCGGCCGAGGTTGCGGGTGAGGAAGCGGGCTTCCGAGATGCCCACCGTCACCGTCCAGTTGCCCTTGTCGTGGGCGAACGGCCCGGTCATCACCTGCCGGTCCGAGGCGCGGCCGGTGCCGCCGAGGAAGTCGTCGGCCCAGAGGGAGGAGACCGGGCTGTTGTCGGTGGTCCAGTCCCAGTAGGGGATGGAGACGTTCGGGTCGACGGCCTGCAGCTGCTTCTCGAAGGCCAGCAGGTAGTACCGGTGCCACGGGAAGAAGGACGGGGACATGTGCCCGACTCGGAGCTTGCGGTCGCGGTCTGGCACGAAGTACTTGCCGTGGGTGCGCACGAAGGTGTCGTAGACGCCGTTTCGCTTGAGCTCCAGCACGGCCGCCGTGAACCGCTTCTTCTGGGCGCTGGTCAGGTTCTTCTGGTTCTGCCGGGTGTACAACTCGGGGCTCCTCCCCTCAGCCGTGGTGCGGGGCGGACGCCAGGACCAGCTGGGCCGTGCCCAGTTCGTCGACGGCCGCACGGGCCAGTTCCAGCGGTGTCCCGAAGGACTCGAAGTGGTTGACCCCGCTCAGGTAGCTGCCGTCGGCCCGGCGCATGACGTGCAGCGGGCGCCCGTCGATGCGGATCCCGGCCTGGTCCACGGCGATGTGCCGGCCCCGGTACGTCTCCTCCGCGAGCGGGGCCGGGGTGAGGGTCTGCCGGGGGCGGCGGGCACGCAGTACGGGAGCGAGCGCCGCGGCCGTGCCGGCGAGCACGGCCGCGGTGAAAGCCGTACGGAGAAGGGCGCGGCGGGTGGGAAGTGCGGCGGGTGCTGCGGACATTCGGTCTCCCTCGCTCGGTGGCCGGCGGCTACGGGTCTAACGCCGCGCGGCGGGCGAGGTCACCCCTGAGGGTGCTTGTAGAAGAGGGTCGTGGGGTGCACGCGGCCGTCTCGTGGTCGAGTCCGGCGAGGATGAGGATCAGGCCGCCGCGCGCTGGAGGGGGCAGGTGCAGGTCGCGGAAGATCGCCGCCATCCGGAGCGCGAAGACGAGACCGGCCGAGATGACGATGTCCAGCGTGTCCGCGGTCCCGGCCCGCTGCAGGCCGAGGTAGGCGGCGGCGCCCGCCAGCGCGGCGGTCGCGTACACCTCCTCGCGCAGCAGCAGCGGAGGGAACTCCCCGCACAGGACGTCGCGGACGACCTCGCCGGTGACGCCGGTCAGGACGGCGAGGATGAGGACGGCGACGGGCGTGACGTGGGCGTCGATCGCGGCCCGGGCGCCGATCACGGTCACCACGGCGAGGCCGAGGGCGTCGGCCACCATGAGGGTGCGGTGCGGGAGCTCCTGGCGGCGCAGGTAGAGCATGGTCGTCACGCCGACGGAGGCGATGAGCACGAGCAGCACCCAGTCGTGCGTCCAGTAGAGCGGGTGCCGGTCGAGGATCAGGTCGCGCAGGGTGCCGCCTGAGATGCCGGCGGCGAAGGCGAGGACGAGCCCGCCGAAGGGGTCCATGTTGGCGCGGTGCGCGGCCAGTACGCCGGAGGCGGCGAAGGCGGCGACGCCGAGGAGGTAGAGGGCGTGCAGCATGGCGCCTCCTTCACTGGGCGGGCGGGTTCTCGGGGGCAACCCGTCGAGGGTGCCGCACCCGGCCCGGCCCGCGCATCGGCCGTTCGGCCATGCCGCAGCCCCTGCCGGTGGGCGCCGGGCCGCACCCGCCCGAGCACGCCCTCTCCCGGGCCCGCTCCCGGACGCCTCCTAGGGGGCCGGGAGTTCCGCGAAGTCGGCGACCAGGCCGCGGTGGTGGCCCGCCGTGCCGAGGGTCAGGGAGTCGGCCTTGGCCCGCTTGAGGTAGAGGTGGGCCGGGTGTTCCCAGGTCATGCCGATGCCGCCGTGCAGCTGGACGCACTCCTCGGCGGCCCGGACGGCCACGCCCGAGCAGTAGGCCTGGGCGACGGCAACCGTGAGCGGTGCGTCGGGGGACGCGGTGGCCAGGGCGTCGGCCGCGGCCCTGGCCGCCGCCCGGGCGGAGGCCACGTCGAGCCAGAGGCGTGCCAGGCGGTGCTTGAGGGCCTGGAAGGACCCGACGGGCCGGTTGAACTGATGGCGGACCCGGAGGTATCCGACGGTCTCCGTCAGGCACCACTCGGCGATGCCCAGTTGCTCGGAGGCGAGCAGCCCGGCCCCGGAGAGCAGGGCCCCGGCGACGGCCGCCCGGGCCGTGGCGGGGTCGGCGAGCCGGGTGCCGGCGGCGGCGTCGAGGGTGACGGTGGCCAGCGGGCGGGTCAGGTCCAGCGGGACCTGCGCGGTGAGCTCGGCCGAGGCGGCGGGGACGGCGTACAGCCCGGTGTCGGCGAGCACCAGCAGCACGTCGGCGGCCACCGCGTCCGCGACGGAGGTGACCGTACCGGTCAGGGTCCCGCCGCCGGAGTCCCGGACGGCGGCCGGCAGCGGGGCGCCGGGGGCGAGGGTCAGCGGCACGGCCGGTACGCACACCTGCCGCCCCGAGGCCAGCTCCCGCAGCAGCGGGGCGGCGTCCCCGGTGTCGCAGCCGAGCAGGATCTCGGTGGCGAGCACAGCGCTCGTCAGGTACGGGACGGGCGCCACGGTCCGGCCCAGCTCCTCCAGGACCACCGCCGCCTCGCGGTGGCTCGCACCCTGGCCGCCGAGCTTCTCCGGGACGAGGAGCCCGGCCGCGCCGATCCCGGCGGCGAGGGGGCGCCACAGGGCGGGGTCGTGGGGGCGGTCGGTCTCGATCCGGGCGAGGATGCTCGCGGGTGAGCAGCGGGCCTCGAGGAGCGACCGTACGGCGGCGCGGAGTTCTTCCTCGGCCTCGGAGTAGAGCAGGTCCGTCGGTGTCGTCGGTACCGTCATCGGGTCAGATCCTTCCAGGCCAGGTCCTTGTCGTCGCGCGGTTCGGGAGGCAGGCCCAGCACGCGTTCGGCGACGATGTTGAGGAGGACTTCGCTGGTGCCGCCCTCGATGCTGTTGCCCTTGGCGCGCAGATAGCGGTAGCCGGCGTCGCGGCCGGTGAAGTCGACCAGTTCGGGACGGCGCATGGTCCAGTCCTCGTACGACAGGCCCTCCTCCGCGAGGAGTTCGACCTCCAGTGCGCTGATCTCCTGGTTGAGGCGGGCGAAGGTGAGCTTCATCCCGGATCCCTCGGGGCCGGGCTGGCCGACGGCGAGCTGCTGGCGCAGCCGTTCACCGGTGAGGCGGGCGACCTCGGCCTCCACCCACAGCTCCAGCAGCCGCTGGTGGAGGGCGTGGGTGCGCAGTTCGGGGCGTTCGCGCCAGGCAGCGGCGACCGGCGCGATCATGCCGCCCTCGCGCGGGATGCGCATGCCGCCGATGGAGACGCGTTCGTTCATCAGGGTGGTGCGGGCGACCGCCCAGCCGTCGCCGACGGCGCCGAGCCGGTGGGCGTCGGGGATGCGGACGCCGGTGAGGAAGACCTCGTTGAACTCGGCCTCGCCGGTGATCTGGCGCAGCGGCCGGACCTCGACGCCGGGGGCGTGCATGTCACAGAGGAAGTACGTGATGCCCCGGTGCTTGGGCTGCGCCGGGTCGGTGCGGGCGATCAGGATGGCCCAGCGGGCGGTATGGGCGCTGGAGGTCCACACCTTCTGGCCGTCGACCACCCACTCGCCCGACTCCTCGTCCAGGACGGCGCGGGTGCCGAGCGCGGCGAGGTCGGAGCCGGCGCCGGGCTCGCTGAAGAGCTGGCACCAGACCTCCTCGCCAACCCACAGGGGCCGCAGGAAGCGCTGCTTCTGCTCCTCGGTGCCGTACGCGAGGATCGTGGGCGCGGCCATGCCGAGGCCGATGCCGATCCGGCGCGGGTCGTTGTCGGGGGCTCCGGCGGCCTCCAGTTCGGCGTCGACCACGGCTTGGAGGGTGCGGGGGGCGCCGAGGCCGCCCAGGCCCTCGGGGTAGTGCACCCAGGCGAGTCCGGCGTCGAAGCGGGCGCGCAGGAAGTCCGTACGGGACGTGTCCGCGGGCGGGTGGGCGGCGAGCAGTTCCCGTACGCGTGTGAGCAGGTGCTCGGCGGTGGTGGCGGTCATCGGGAGACACCCCGGTCCCTGGGCATGACCAGAACCAGCCGGCCGGTGGTGGCGCCGTCGGCGAGGCGCTGCACGGCGTCGGCGACGGCGGGGAGCGCGATGGTTTCGCTGACCAGGGGCTTGATGGCGCCTTCGGCTGCGAGGCGGGTGAGTTCGGTGTGGCAGGCGGCGATCGAGGCCGGGTCCTTGACGGCGTAGAGCCCCCAGTGCAGGCCGAGGATCGAGTAGTTCTTGACGAGGGCGTGGTTGAGGGCGGGCGCGGGGACGGTGCCGCTCGCGAAGCCGACGACGACGATCCGGCCCTCGAAGGCCACGCACTTGGCGGAGGCGGTGTAGGAGTCGCCGCCGACGGGGTCGTACACGACGTCGGCCCCGCGCCCGCCGGTGAACTCCTTCACCCGGGCGATCACGTCCTCGGCCGTACGGTCGATCACCAGGTCACAGCCGAGTTCCTCGGCGGTACGCGCCTTGGCCTTGCCGCCGACCACCCCGATGACGGTGGCCCCGGCGGCCTTGCCGAGCTGGACGGCGGCGCTGCCGACCCCGCCGGCGGCGGCGTGTACGAGCAGGGTCTCGCCCGCCTGGAGGCGGGCCCGGCGGTGCAGGCCGAACCAGCCGGTCTGATAGCCGATGTGCAGGGCTGCGGCCTGGGCGTCATCAAGGCTCTCGGGGGCCGGAAGCAGGGCCCGTTCGGGTGCGACCACGTACTCGGCGAAGCCGCCGTGGGGCAGGCTCGGGTTGGCGATGACGCGGCGGCCGTCGTCGGTCAGGCCGCAGATCTCGACGCCGGGGGTGAAGGGCAGCGGCGGGCGGATCTGGTACTGGCCGCGTACGAGGAGGGCGTCGGGGAAATTGAGGTTCGCCGCCAGCACCTTCAGCCTCACCTCGCCCTCGCCGGGCACCGGTTCGGAGATCTCCTCGAGGCGCATGACCTCTCGGGGCTCTCCAGGGGTGTGTACTCGCCATGCCTGCATCCGGGGCCTCCAGCCGCCGTCGAGGAACCACGCTCCGCGGGCATACTAAGCGGTCGCTTGCCCTCCTGTGAACCACGCGGACACGCGGGAAAAGGGGCGGCCCTTCCGGTGGGGCCGGATTAGCATCAACGGGCAGTTGTCATGGGGCATATGACACGACCATCGGGGGAACCGTCCAATGAACAGAAGCCGTATGAGAGGTACCACGTCCGCCGCGGCGGCCGCCGCCGTCCTCGCGGGGCTGATCACCGCCGCCGGTCCGGCCGCGGCGGCCGAGCCGGCGTGCGCGCCCGGCATCACCGTCCTGCCCTCGCTGACGGGCGGCCCCGCGGGGGCGGTCCACGGCTTCGGAGCCGGCGGCCTGGCGGTGGGTTCCAGCGCCGGGCTGCCCGCGTACTGGACCGCGGACCACCGGGTCCACGCGGTGCCGATGCCGGAGGGCTTCCAGGAGGGCACGGTCACCGCCGTGAACGGCAAGGGCCTGATGGTGGGCACGGTCCGGAGCACCGTGCAGGGCTACCCGGGGGCCGCCTTCACCTACCAGCTCGGTGCCGGATCGGTCCAGCTGATCACCGCCTCGTCCGGACGCTCCGGCGGGGCGGACGTCAACGACGCGGGCCACGTCGTCGCCCTGGACGACGGCGTCGCCAAGGAGTGGGTGAACGGCCATGTGGTGCGCGAGCTGCCCGTCCCCGCCGACGCGCACCCGAGTACCGTCATCAGCTCGGTGAACGGCATCAACAAGCGCGGCGACATCCTCGGCACCGCGTACACGAACTACTGGGACCAGGACAACGACCAGATCGTCAGCAAGACCTTCCCCGTGGTCTGGCCCGCCGGCGACTACCCGACCTCGAGCCTCCCGGTATGGAACGACAGCGACTGGACCGTGGGCACCCACGCGACCGGCATCGACAACCGGGGACGGGTCGTCGGTTACGAGGCCCGCAGCTACCGGGACTGGCAGGAGCGCAAGCCCGCCGTCTGGAAGCGGCCGTACGACGCCCTGCCGGCCGGCCCCGGCCTGGTGGCCGGATACGAGCACCTCACGCTCGACGCCATCAGCCCGGACACGAACGCGACGGTCGGCACGGCCGTGACCTTCGTCGAGGGCTACGCCAACCACACCCAGGCCGCCTACTGGCCGGGTGCGGGCCCGGCGAAGGCGCTCCCCTACCCCGCGGGCGCCACGCCGGACGCGCGCAGCGAGGCCCTCGCGGTGTCGGACGACGACCGGGTGGGCGGCAGCTACTGGGGCTGGGACGGCGTCGGCTCGGGCGCCGTGATCTGGACCTGCGCGAGCAAGCAGGCTTACACGCCGCAGAGTTGATCCGGTCCGGGGCATGGTGATCTCGGGGCCGGCGCGCTATCGATGCCCCATGACGGACGAGATCCCGCGCGGCCTGCCCGCGCCCCCGCCGCTCGGCGCCGCCGCCCTGCCCCCCGGTACGTACGCGGGGCAAGTGGTCCTCGTGACGGGCGGCGGCACCGGGCTGGGCAAGGCCATCGCCGCCGAGTTCGCGCGGCTCGGGGCCGATCTGGTGATCGCGAGCCGCCGGGCCGAGCATCTCGAGGCGGCGCGCAAGGAACTGGCGGCCGTCCCCGGCGCGGGCCGGGTGACGGCCGCGGTCTGCGACATACGGGACCCCGAGCGGGTCGCGGAGGTCTTCGACGCGGCCCAGGCCACGCTCGGGCTGCCGGACGTCCTGGTCAACAACGCGGCCGCCAACTTCCCCTCCCCGGCCGAGGACTTGTCGCCGAACGCCTGGCGGGCGGTGGTGGACATCACCCTGACCGGCACCTGGTTCATGACCCGGGAGTTCGGCCGCCGCCACCTCGCCGCGGGCACCCCGGGGTCGATCGTGAACATCGGCGCCTCGTACGCCTGGACGGGCGGGCCGGGCTTCGCGCACAGTGCGGCCGCCAAGGCGGGGGTGAAGAACCTGGTGGAGACCCTCGCCGTCGAGTGGGGCCCGTACGGCATCCAGGTCAACGGCCTCGTGCCGGGGCTCTTCCCGCACGCCGACATGACCGGGGACATCCGGGACGGCCTGGAGCGCGCCGCGCCCGACGCCAAGGACGGGCGGCAGCCGGCCCTGCGGGTGGGCGCGCCACGAGAGCTGGGCTGGGCCGCGACCTTCCTGGCCTCGCCGTACGCCCGGTTCGTCACGGGCCACACCCTGGTGGTCGACGGCGCGAACTGGCAGCGCCGGTCGCTGGTCAACCCCGAGGTCGTGCCGGTGCGCGAGCAGCTGGGGCGCGGGCCCTTCGGCGCGGGCAAGACACCCCCTAGCCTCCCGTGAAGTGCGGGGGGCGGCGCGCGGCCTTGGCCCCGTAGCCCTCGCGGCAGTCGTCCGAGGTGAGGGTGAGGGCGGCCGTCATCGCGACGCGGTCGAGGGCGGCGGGCAGGGCGGCGTCCGCGTAGGCGTCGACCGCGCGCTTGATGCCCTGGACCGCGAGGGGGCGTTCGCGGCGATCTCCGCCGCCAGGCCCCGGGCCGCGGAGTCCAGCTCCTCGCCGGGGACGACCAGTTGGACCAGGTTCAGCCGCTGCGCGGTCGCCGCGTCGATGCGACGTCCGGTCAGGGCCAGGTACTTGGCCCAGCCCGCGCCCGCCTCGCGGGCGATGCGGAGGTCGCCGCCCGCGTCCACCGCCACGCCCAACCGGGCCTCCGGCAGGGCGAAGACGGCGTCCTCGGCCGCCACCCGGATGTCGGCCATCAGGGCCAGTTCGAAACCGAAGCCGAGGCAGTAGCCCTGGACGGCGGCCACCACCGGCTGCGGGAGGCGGGCGAGGACCGCGAAGCGCTCGTGGACCCAGCGGATGCCCTCGTAGTAGTTGCGGGTCCGCTCGGCGGCCGATCCGCCGGTGATCGCGCCGCCGGGAGCGGTCACGTCGATGCCCGCGCAGAAGGCCCGGCCCTCGGCCCGCAGCAGTACCGCACGGACCGAGGGGTCGAAGCGGATCCGGTCCGCGAGCAGTCCCAGCTGGCGGGTGGACTCCCAGCTCCAGCCGTTGAGCTTGTCGGGGCGGCACAAGGTGAGGACCGCGAGCCCGTCCGCGGTCTCCAGCCGGATCCGCGCCTCCCCCTCCGCGATCTCCGTGGTGACGGTGTCGATCACTCCGGCCTGCACCCCCGCAACATATCTGACGAACCGTCAGCCTAGGGGTGCCCGGTCAGCGGGGAAGACCTCGAACGGCACCGCCGGGCGGCCGCCGAACCGGGCCGCCGCCTGCTGGGCGTTGCCGGTCAGGAAGGTGCGGACGTACTCCGCCGGGTCCTGGTCCGTGAGCACCTCGATGTACGACTTGTGCTCGAGCAGGGACGTGATCGACCGCAACAGGCCCGGACCGGCGTCGGCCGCGTGCGTGGGCGTGCTGGAGCCGGACACGGCGACCCAGCGCACTCCGTTCCACGGCTCCAGGCCCTGCTCGGTGAGGAGTTCGGGGAAGATCCACCGGTTTCCGGCGTCACCGGCCGCGTCCAGGGTGGCCCGGCCGACGGCCTTGTGGTCGGGGGTGTTCCAGTAGCCGCCACCTTGCGCACCGCCCCACGTGTCACGGTGGTTGAGCGTGATCACCAGCTCCGGGCGGTGCCGGCGGATGGCCGCCGCGATGTCCCGGCGCAGGTCGAGGCCGTACTCGACCACGCCGTCGCGGTAGTCGAGGAACTCCACCTCGGACACGCCGACGACGGCCGCGCTCGCCCGCTGCTCCGCCTCGCGCAGCGGTGCGCAGTCGGCGGGGGCGATGGTGTCGATACCCGCTTCACCTCGGGTGGCGAGCAGGTAGACGACCTCGCGGCCCCCGTCGGTCCAGTCCGCGATGGCCGCCGCGCAGCCGTACTCCAGGTCGTCCGGGTGGGCGACGACGGCGAGGGCGCGCTGCCAGTCGGTGGGCATGGGCTGCAAGGGGGCGGGCTGATCAGGCTGTTCGGTCATGGGTCGCACCATAAACGAACGGACCGACAACGACGGGTCCCGGCACGGCCCGGTCAGGCCTCGCCGCGCACCAGGGCCAACAGCCGGTCCAGGACGCGCGGGCCGCCCGCGCGGACGCCGTCGTGCTCGAACTCGTCCGTCACCCAGGTCCGCAGGCCCCGTACGGCGCGGGCGGTCTCCAGGGAGTGAGCGGTGTCCACGTACATGTCGTCGTGGTAGACGGCGGCGGCCACCGGCACCTCGTTGGCCGCGAGCCGGGCCGGGTCGTAGAGGGGTTCCCAGCCGGTACGGGCGGCCAGCAGTTCGGCGGTCTCGCGCAGCGGGGCGAGGGAGGGGTCCACGGTGAAGTGCCAGGGGTGGATGGTCTCGCCGGTGAAGAGGAGGGGCTCGTCGCCCGCGAGGGTCTTGGCGGCGTCGAAGCGGGGGTGGCCGGCTCCCACCCGGTCGGCGGCCCAGGCGGTGGGCACGGCCGGGTCCTGGGCGTAGATCGCCTCGTGGACCAGCGCGTAGAGGGGGTGTCCGGCGAAGGAGAGCAGCGCGTGGGCGCCCTCCAGGAAGGCGTCGGAGAGCGCCGGGCCGGCGGGGGTGCGGACGAAGGCGTCCTCCAGCAGGTAGTGCAGCTGGTGGCTGCCGTCTCCGGAGCCGAGAAGCAGGCCGAGGGACCGGAAGGCCTCGACGGTGAGGCGGTAGCCGCCGGGGAGTTCGGCCGGGCGCTCGGCGAGGTGGGCCGCGATCCGGCGGGCCCGCTCCACGTCCATCGGGTACCGCGCGTAGTGGGCCAGGTTCTTGCGCTCGATGCGGGGGTACGCGGCCTCGTACACCTCGTCGGCGGTGGCGGTCAGGGACGGGAGTCCGCCGGTGATCAGGGCGGCGCTGAGGCCCTCGGGGGCGGTGGAGAGGTAGTGGGTCGCGCAGAATCCGCCGAAGCTCTGGCCGAGCACGGTCCACGGGGCGCCGCCGGTCAGGGCGGGGCGGATGGCCTCGGCGTCGCGCACGATGGAGTCGGAGCGGAAATGGGCGAGGTACTCGGCCTGCTGCGCGGGGGCGCCGCGCAGTGGCAGGGTCTGCCGGTTGACCGGGGTGGAGCGTCCGGTTCCGCGCTGGTCGAGCAGGAGGACGCGGTAGTCGGCCAGGGCCCGCTCCAGCCACGCCTGCCGGCCGATGAACCGCCGGGCCCCGAAGCCGGGTCCGCCCTCCAGGTAGAGCAGCCACGGCAGGGTCTGCGGATCCTTGCCGGAGGCGACGACCTCGCGGGCGTACAGCTCGATGTGCTCGCCGTCCGGGCGCGCGTGGTCCAGCGGGACGGTGAACCGGTGGTCGGTGAGGACCGTTCCGGGCTGGCGGTAGCTGTGCTCGATGGTCACGGACGGCCCCTGGGGTACGAGGTACGGAAGACCCGTGCCCCGGCCGGGTCGCGGCAGGGGCACGGGTGTGGCGTTCCGGTGAGTCTAGTACGGGTCCCAGCACGGGCCCGGGGCTTACGGGAACTCGACCACCGAGCGGAGCACCTCGCCGCGCTCCATCCGGGCGAAGGCGGCTTCGACCCCGTCGAGCGGGATGGTCTCGGAGACGAAGGCGTCCAGGTCGAGCCGGCCCTGCAGGTAGAGGTCGACGAGCATCGGGAAGTCGCGCTCGGGCAGGCAGTCCCCGTACCAGGAGGACTTCAGCGCCCCGCCGCGGCCGAAGACGTCCAGCAGCGGGAGTTCGAGCTTCATCTCGGGGGTCGGCACGCCGACCAGGACCACGGTCCCGGCCAGGTCGCGGGCGTAGAAGGCCTGCCGGTAGGTCTCGGGGCGGCCGACCGCCTCGATCACCACGTCGGCGCCGTTCCCGTCGGTCAGGCCCTGGATTGCCTGGACCACGTCTTCCTTACGGCCGTTGACGGTGTGCGTGGCGCCCAGGCCGCGCGCCCACTCCAGCTTCCGGTCGTCGAGGTCCACCGCGATGATCTTCGAGGCGCCCGCCAGCCGGGCCCCGGCCACGGCCGCGTTGCCCACTCCCCCGCAGCCGATGACGGCCACCGAGTCGCCCCGCCCGACGTTGCCGGTGTTCAGGGCGGCGCCGAGGCCGGCCATCACCCCGCAGCCGAGGAGTCCGGCGGCCGCCGGTGCGGCGGCCGGGTCCACCTTGGTGCACTGGCCGGCCGCGACCAGGGTCTTCTCGGCGAAGGCCCCGATCCCGAGCGCCGGGGAGAGCGGGGTGCCGTCCTCCAGGGTCATGGGCTGGGTCGCGTTGTGCGTGGCGAAGCAGTACCAGGGGCGTCCGCGCTTGCAAGCCCGGCAGGTCCCGCACACCGCACGCCAGTTGAGGACGACGAAGTCGCCGGGGGCCACGGAGGTGACGTCCGGTCCGACCGATTCCACGATCCCGGCGGCCTCGTGGCCGAGCAGGAAGGGGAACTCGTCGTTGATGCCGCCCTCGCGGTAGTGCAGGTCGGTGTGGCAGACCCCGCAGGCCTGGACCCGGACGAGCGCCTCGCCGGGTCCGGGGTCGGGCACGAGGATCGTCGTCGTCTCCACCGGTGCGCCCTTGCTCCGGGCGATGACCCCTCGTACGCGATGCGTCACGTCGTAACCCCGTTCTGCTCTCATTGGTTCCCGCTCAGAACGTACACGGGCGCCGCGCGGTACGGGAGTTGCCTCACTCCGGGGCGCCATATCCGGCCAGCTCAGGGGGTACGGACGCGCGCAGGGCGGCGCCGAACGCGGCCACCGCCGGGTGGGCGCCGGCTCCGCTGCGGAAGGCGAGATTGGTACGGCGCTGCATGCGCAGGCGGGTGAGGCGGACGGCCGGGCCGGCGGGGCCGGTGACCCCGAGCTGCGGTACGACGGCCACCCCTGCCCGGCCGCGACCAGGGCGAGCACGGTGGCGAACTCGTCGACCTGGTGGCGCACCCGCGGGCTGAACCCGGCGGCCTGGCAGGCCCGTACGGTCATGGCGTGGCAGAGGGTGCCGGGGGTTGCGGTGATCCAGGGGTCCTCCGCGTGCGCGCGCAGGACGGCGTTCTGGTCGTCCCCCGGGGGTGGTTCGGGGAACCCCGCCGCGGGCGCGGCCAGGTACATCGCCTCCCCGTACAGCGGCTCGGTGGCCAGCCCGGGCTCCTGGGCGGCGGGCACGAAGTCGTAGGCGTGGATCAGGGCCACGTCGAGGTCGCCCGAGCGCAGGGCGTGCGCGACCGCCGCCGGGTCGGTTTCGCGGACCATCGGCTCGAGTCCCGGGTGGCGCCGGGCGAGGGCGGTCAGGGCGGCCGGGACGATGGCCCGGGTGGCGGTGGGGAAGGCCCCGATGCGCAGGGCTCCGGCCAGGCCTCCGCGTGCCTCGGCGAGATCGGACTCGGCTTGTTCCAGCCGTTCGAGAACGGCCTCGGCATGTCCCACCAGGTGCTGCCCGGCCGGGGTGAGGCGCACCCGGCGTCCGGTGCGTTCCAGCAGGGGCAGCCCGGCTTCGCGTTCGAGGACGGCGAGTTGCTGGGATACCGCCGAAGGACTGAAGGCGAGGGCTTCGGCGACGGCGGCGATGGTCCCGCGGCGGGCCAGTTCGCGCAGCAGTCGCAGGCGTCGTACGTCGAGCATCGGCTCAGCTTACGGGTCTGGTAAGAAATGCGAACTGGATCTGTCGGGTCTGCCGGGCCAGGCTCTACGGCATGGCACAGGACACCACTCAGAACCCGGCTCGGGCCCTCTCGCCCGCCGCCGCCTCCCTCCACGGGATCCACGTACCGCTCGTCACCCCCTTCGACCGGGCCGGGGAGGTGGCCGCCGAGGCCCTCGAGGGGCTCGCCCACGAGGTGCTCGACGCGGGCGCCACCGGGATCGTCGCCCTCGGCACGACAGCGGAGAGCGCGGCCCTCGACGAGGCGGAGCGCGACCTCGTCACCGACGTGTGCGCCCGGGTCTGCCGGGAGCGGGGCGCGACGCTGACCGTCGGCGCCGGGGCGAGCGGGACCCGGGCCGCCGAGGCCTCGCTGGCCCGGCTGACCCGGTGGCCGCAGGCGCGGGCGGCGCTGGTGACCGTCCCGTCGTTCGTACGGCCCGCGGCGGCGGGGTGCTGGCACACTTCGCGCACCTGGCCGAGGTGAGCCCCGTACCGCTGATCGTTTATCACATCCCGTACCGCACGGGGCAGCCGCTCGACGCATCCGCACTGCGGGCGATCGGGGCCATCCCGGGGGTGGCCGGGGTGAAGTACGCGGGCGGGGGCATCGGCGAGGACACGGTCTCGCTGCTCGGTGACCTGCCGGACGGGTTCGAGGTGCTGGCCGGGGACGACGCGTACCTCTCCCCGATGCTGGCGCTGGGCGCGGCGGGCGGGATCCTCGCTTCGGCGCATCTGGCGACGGCCCGGTTCGCGGAGCTGGCCGCGGCCTGGCGGTCGGGGGACGTGGCGCGGGCGCGCACGCTGGGGCACGCGCTGGCCCGGCTGTCCGCGGCGGCCTTCGCCGAGCCCAACCCGACGGTCGTCAAGGGCGCGCTCCACGCGCTGGGGCGGATCCCGACGCCTGACGTGCGGCTCCCCCTGCTGCCGGCCTCGGAAGCGGCGGTGGCGGTCGCGCTGGAGCGCCTGGCGGAGCTCCAGAGCTGAGAATTACGCGCCGGGAAACATCCGCGATGGGCGATTTACCCCCTACGCGCGAGTCGCCCGAATGAGGCCCCCGGAGAGCCGAGTTGCCCGTATTGGCCGCAGAGCCGCCGGCCCGTGATGTGAGTCACGCCGGATGCGCCAACATCATTTCCCCCGGGAGGCCGATCCCCTTTTCCCGGAAAGGGAATCGGCTATTGCACAGAGACGCCGACAAGGTCATTTACCGGACGTATAGCGGGAAGTCGATCTACCGGTGGAATTGGGCTCTTGTTCCCGCCCGGCGGGCTCGCTTACGGTCACCTCGTTCCTGGTGGTACGCAGCCGAATCCGGCCCGCCTCCCGGGATCTCCGTCCCCCCACGTGAGGAATTCCGCCATGCCCGCAAAGGGAAAGCACCGCCGGCCGAAGCACCACCCGATCACCCGCAAGCTGGCACTCGTCGGCACCGGTGGCGCGGCCCTCACACTCCCGCTGATCAGCGCGACCACCGCCGGGGCGGTGGCGACGACCACCGCCCCCGCAGCTCACACCGCCGCCCCCGCGGCCCCCACCGCCACTCCCACGACCTATTCCGTGGTCGCCGGCGACACCCTTTCCGAGATCGCCGCGGACCATTCCGTGAGCGGCGGCTGGAAGAAGCTCTACGCGGCGAACCGGAGCGTCATCGGCGACAACCCGGCGATCATCCGGCCCGGTATCAAGCTGAACCTCGGCACCCAGGACGAGACCGCCCGCGCGAGCAGGTCCGCCGCCCGGCCCGCCCTCGCGCCGGCCGCCAAGCCCGCCTACGCGAACAATCTCGACGGATGGATCCGCGAGTCCCTCGACGTGATGGCCAAGCACGGAATTCCCGGAACCTACAACGGAATTCACCGCAACGTGATGCGGGAGTCCTCGGGCAACCCCCTCGCCATCAACAACTGGGACATCAACGCCCAGAACGGGATCCCGTCCAAGGGCCTGCTCCAGGTCATCGACCCGACGTTCCAGGCCTATCACGTGCCCGGCACCTCGCAGGACTCCTACGACCCGGTCGCGAACATCACGGCAGCCTGCAACTACGCGGCAGCCCGCTACGGTTCGATCGACAACGTCAACGGGGCGTACTAGAAACGCTCAGAGCCAGCCCTGGCGGCGGGCGGCCCGAACGGCCTCCATGCGGTTGCGGGTGCCGGTCTTGCCGATGGCCGAGGACAGGTAGTTCCTCACCGTCGACTCCGACAGGTACAGCTTCGCGGCGATGTCGGCGACGGTCGCCCCGTCCACCGCGGCGTTCAGGACGTCCACCTCGCGCCGGGTCAGCGGATTCGGTCCGGCGCCGAGCGCGGCGGCCGCGAGCGAGGGGTCGATCACGGTCTCCCCGGCGAGCACCCGGCGTATCGCGGCGGCCAGTTCCTCCACCGGCCCGTCCTTCACCAGGAACCCGGCGGCTCCGGCCTCCATCGCCCGCCGCAGGTAGCCGGGGCGCCCGAAGGTGGTCAGGATCAGCACGCGGCAGCCGGGGCACCGCGTGCGCAGCTCGGCGGCGGCGTCGAGGCCGCTGCGGCCCGGGAGTTCGATGTCGAGCAGGGCCACGTCGGGCCGGGCCTCCAGCGCGGCGGGCACGATCTCGTCCCCGGCGGCGACCTGCGCCACGACCTCGATGTCCTCCTCGAGCCCGAGCAGCAGGGCCAGCGCGCCCCGCATCATGCCCTGGTCCTCCGCCAGCAGGACCCTGATCATGCGCGCTCCTCAATCCCTTGTCCGGCCGGCTCCAGCGGCAGTTCCGCGGTGACCCGGAAGCCGCGGCCCGGGACGGGGCCGCTGCGCAGGGTGCCGCCCGCCACGGCGAGGCGCTCGGTGAGCCCGGTCAGTCCGCTGCCCGGCGCGGTCGAGCCTACGCCGCCCCCGTCGTCCGTGATCACCAGCCGGACCTTCTCGGCGGAGCTCCGCAGCTCGATCTCGCACGTGTCGGCGCCACTGTGCCGGACGGCGTTGGTCACGGCCTCGCGGACCACCCAGCCCAGCAGCGCCGCCGCCTGCGGGGGCAGCGGGGGCCCGGCCTGCCGTACGACGGGCTCGATCCCGGCGGCGGTCAGCGCACCCCGGGCCCGGTCGAGCTCGGCGGCCAGGCTCGCCTCGCGGTACCCGGTGACGGCCTCACGGATCTCGGTGAGCGCCTGGCGGCCGACGGACTCGATGTCGCGGACCTGCTCCAGGGCCGCGTCCATGTCGCGCGGAGCGATCCGGCGGGCCGCCTCCGACTTCACGACGATCACCGACAGGGTGTGGCCGAGCAGGTCGTGCAGATCACGGGAGAACCGCAGCCGCTCCTGGTCCACGGCGGCCCGCGCCAGCTCCTGCCGAGTGTCGCGAAGTTCCTTCACCGTCTCGGACAGGGCCAGGATGGCCGCGGTGACCATGCCGGACAGGAAGGTCCCGTAGACGATGCCGAGTGCGTCCCAGCCCTGCTGCAGCCCCGCGATCACTCCGGCGAGGGCCGTGACGCCGAACATCACCGGGCCGAGCCGCCGGCCCCGGACCACCGCGCCGGTGGCGAGGCCCAGCAGCGGGAAGAACAGCAGCCAGTTGTCTCCGTAGGCGATGGCGAGGGCGCAGGTGACCGCGCCCAGCGCGATCAGGCACCAGCGGGTGCTCCGCGCCTCCCGCGCCGGCTTGTGGAAGGCGCGGAACACCAGGGTGATGTAGAGGGAGTTGAAGACCAGCAGGCCCAGGCCGCCGATCCAGGGGTTGGGTGTCTCGCCGTGGACGACGTTGGACATCGCTCCCATCCCCAGGAGCAGCCAGGGCAGCAGGGTGAAGGCACTGGGCGGGCCCACCGGGCCGTGCCCGCGGCCTTGACCGCAGCCTTGACCTTGGCCTTGACCTTGACCTTGATCTTGCATCCCCGTTCCCCGCTTCATGAGTTACGCCGTCCTCGCGGACCGACGGTACGAGAGCACCGCGTACGAGCCGAACACCAGGGCCCACACCGCGACCACCGCCACCGCGACGGGGCCGGGGGCCGCGCCGGTGGCGACGGACTGGCCGATCTCGGCGAAGCGGCGGGTCGGGGTGAGTCCGGAGAGGGAGCGCAGCCACTGCGGGAACAGCTCGACGGGGAACCAGAGGCCCCCGGCCACGGAGAGCGCGAGGCTGCAGCCCACGTTGACGAGCCCGGTGGTCTGGGCGGTGAGCCGGTAGCCGTTGCCCAGGCCGAGCAGGGTGAAGGGGAACGCGCCGAGCCAGAGCACGAGGATGAGTGCGCCCCACTGCCAGGCCTCCATCCGGACGCCGTTGACGACCGCTCCCGCGGCGAGCACCGCGGCGATGGCCGGCAGCACGATCACCGAGCCGGTCAGCGCCCGCCCGGCCACCACCTGACGCGGGGTCATCGGGGTGACCCGCAACTGGCGGAGCCAGCCGACGCCCTTGTCCTCGGCGACGCCGGTCCCCGTCGACAGGGCCGCACCCAAGGCCCCGTAGGCGGCCATGGCCACCATGGAGGCGGTCCTCCACTCGGTCCCGCTGCTGCCCAGGTTGGTGAACATCAGGTACATGAGCACCGGCATGCCGATGCCGAAGACGACGAAGGCGGTGTCGCGCAGGGTGCGGCGGACTTCCAGGCGGACGTAGGCGGTGATCATCGGGCACTCCCCGCAGCAATGGTGGGGCCGGTGACGCCGGCCTCGGTCAGGGCGAGGAAGGCCTCGTCGAGCGAGGGCGCGGTGACCTCGATCCCCCGGACGGCGCCGAGGCCGGCAAGGGCGACGACGGTGGCGTCCGGATCCTGAGTACGCAGCCGGGCCCGGTCTCCCCGTACCTCTACGGAGACCACCCCGGGCAGCGCGCCGAGGGGCGCGGAGGAGTGCCCGGCCAGGTCGAAGGAGACCAGTGACCCGCCCGCGGCGCGGCGCAGTTGCTCACCCGTGCCGTCGGCGACGATCCGGCCGCGGTCCACGACCACGATCCGGTCGGCGTGGGCGTCGGCCTCCTCCAGGTAGTGCGTGGAGAACAGGACGGTGTTGCCGCGCCGGGCATAGCCGCGCATGGACGCCCAGAAGGCCCGGCGGGCTTCCACGTCGAGGGCGGCGGTCGGCTCGTCCAGCACGATCAGCTCCGGGTTGCCGGCGAGGGCGACGGCGAAGCGGACCCTCTGGGCCTGGCCTCCGGAGAGCCGGTCGATGCGCCGGCCGGCGAGGGCGGTGAGACCGGCGAGTTCCAGCGCCTCGGCGACGGGCATCGGGGCCGGATAGGTCCGGGTGACGAAGGCTATGAGCTCCCGCACGGTGATCCGCGGGACGGCCCTCCCCTCCTGGAGCATCGCGCCCACCCGCCCGGCCCGAACGGCCTGCCCGGGGGTTTCGCCGAAGAGGCGCACGCTGCCCGCGTCGGGCTCGTTCAGGCCGAGCAGCAGGCTGATGGCGGTGGACTTGCCGGCGCCGTTGCGGCCCAGCAGGGCCACCGTCTCCCCGCGCCGGATGTCGAGGTCGATGCCCGCGACGGCGTGGACGGGTCCGAAGGATTTGGCGGCGTGCCGGAACCGGATCGCGGGCCGCTCGCCCGGCGAAGTCTTCGTCGTCTGGGTCATGTCCACCACGCTAGGGAGCGGGGCCGCTCCCCCGGCAGATGCGCGTGTACGGACACCGGCAGTACAAATGTCACCGCTCCCGCGGGGCTACGGGGCTACGGGGTGCGGGAGCGCACCCCGGCCCGGGCCCTCAGCAGGGTGCGCAGGGGGGCCACCAGGCCATAGCCGGTGTCCCGGCGCAGGGCCGTGATGCCCGCGCGCTCCACGGCGGTCAGCTGTTGGGCCATCAGCTCCTTCATCGTCGCGGTCACGGGACGCAGCCCGGGATCGGCGAGGTCGAGGATGCCGTCGGTGGCCTCGAGGGCGGCCCGGGCACGGCCGGTCTCGGCGGCGAGGAGCGCCCGCACGGCGGGGGTGTCGCGGGCCTGTTCGAGGTCGGCGCGGGTCACGGAGTGCTCGTCGAGGCGGGCGCGCGGGATGCAGAGACGGCCGTCCGCCAGGTCCCCGGCGAGGTCCGCGAGGAAGTCGACCCGCTGGGCGGCGTCGACGAACCGCCGCCAGGCCGCGGCCTGTTCGGGGTCCGGCCCGCCCTGGTACTGGAGGCCGGTGAAGACCAGCACCCCCGGCCAGGCGTAGGCGTCGAGGTAGGCCTGGAACTCCGCCTCGTCGGCGAAGCCGTCGAAACCGGCCTCCGCGGTGGCGGCGCCTTCGAGGAACCGGGAGACCCAGTGCGCGGGCAGGGCGCGGGAGTCCACGGCGTGCGCGTAGGCGCGCAGCAGGGGTCGGGGCTGTCCCCGGTCTTCAGGGCGGCTTCGACCCGCTCGGTCAACGCGGCCAGGTTGGCGGCCCGTTGCGCCGGAGTGCCGGTCTCGGCCACGTCGTCGACCAGGTTCATGAAGGCGAGGCCGGCGGCGAGCCAGGGCACCAGGGGCGGCGCGGCGAGCAGGCGCAGCGCGAGGTACGGGGCGGGTTCGCGGCGGAGTACCCGGCGGGCGGCGTGGGTGTAGTCCTCCCGCAGCCGGGTGCCGGATATCCCGGCGGCCGTGAGTGTGGTGCGCCAGCTCGGCATGGTGGTCGTGCTCCTCGGAACGGGTACGAAGGTCAGGATCGCAGACGCCGGGCGGCGGGCAGCGGCCGCCTCAGGAGCGGTAGACCTTCCTGACCTTGCCGTCGGTGCCGGCCAGCACGTAGCCGCCCTGCCCGTACTCGTCGCTGAGGTAGGGCCGCATGGACGGGCTCTGGTCCAGCATCCAGGGCTCGACGATCACGTAGCGGGTGGTCGGGTTCGCCACGCCCAGGTCCTTCTTGGCCTGCTCCAGGAGGGCGGGCAGGGTGTCCCATTCGACCGTGGCCATGTCGATGAGCGGGGCGCGGTCCTTGACGGTGCCGGCGGGGCCGGTGCGGGTGACCCCGCCGTCGCGGTACTGCCAGGAGTCGACGGTCTTGGCTCCGGGGGCGGTGGGGACGGATGCTATGACGTAGTCGTCGTAGATCCGCAGGTTCACGAAGCTGGTGGTGCCGGTCTGCTGCTTCAGGGCCGCCAGCGCGGTCCGGATGCTGGCGGGGGTGAGCAGGCTGCCCTGGGGGGCCTCGCCCTTGCTCGTGCTCGCCTTGGGGCCGGGGGTCGAGGGGGCCGGGGAAGTTGCGGGGCCGGCGCTGCCGGTGGGGCCGCTGCTGATGCCACCCTTCGCGTCGCCGCCGGAGGCGGAGCCGTCCGGGAGCCACTTGACGATCCCGACCGTCCCGGCCACGAGGACCGCCGCGAGGGCGGCGCCGAGCAGGACCGGGCGCCTGCGCGGGGTCGCGTCCGCCGGGAGGGGCGCGGTGACCGCGTACGGGTGGGGCACCGGGCCGAACGGCGGCGGTGTGGGCGGCCCGTACTGCCCCACGACCGGCGGGGCCGCCTGGCCCGCCGGAGCCGTGGCGAGAGCGGTGCTCGCGTCCCGGAGCAGTTGTTCCAGCTGCTCCGCGTCGGGCCGCGCGGCCGGATCCCGTACGAGCAGCCGTTCGAGTACGGGCGCCAGCGGGCCGGAGCGTACGGGCGCCGGGATCGGTTCGTCGAGCACGGCCACCACGGTGGCCAGGCTGGTGGCCCGGCGCAGCGGGTGGACGCCCTCCGCGGCCACGTACAGCAGCATGCCGAGCGACCACAGGTCGGAGGCGGCCAGCCCCTCCTCCCCGCGGACGCGCTCGGGTGCGATGTACTCCGGCGAGCCGATCAGCACACCGGTGGAGGTGAGTCCGGTCGAGCCGTGCAGGGCCGCGATGCCGAAGTCGGTGAGCACCGCCGATCCGTCGGGGCGCAGCAGCACGTTGGCCGGTTTCACATCCCGGTGCAGGACCCCTTCGGCGTGTGCGGCGCGCAGTGCGGACAGGAGGTCGAGGCCGAGCCGGAGCACGTCAGCCGTCGGCAGTGGGCCGGACGCCAGCCGGTCGTGCAGGGAACCGCCCTTGACCAGTTCCATCACGATCCACGGATGACCGTCCGTGCCGACGGCGGGCTCGACGATGTGGTGGATCGTGACCACGTGCGGGTGGGCGAGGCGAGCGAGGGCCCGGGCCTCGCGGACGGCCCGTTCGCGCAGCTGGGCGGCGAGACCGGGCTGGGCGGCGGCGGTCGCCGGGTCCGGCGGGCGCACCTCCTTGAGTGCGACCTCGCGGTGCAGTGCGATGTCGCGGGCGCGCCACACCGTTCCCATGCCGCCGCTGCCCAGGGGCGCGACCAGCTCGAAGCGCCCGTCGATCGGCTGTCTGCCAGCCTCACTCGTGTCCATGGCCGGTCATCGTAAGGGTCGCGGACGTCAGCAGCGTCGGCGGTCCGCCGTGAGGATGCCCTGCACGGTGGTGACCGTACGGTCGTAGCACCCGCCGGGGGCCTGGGACCCGTACAGGCGGGAGCGGGCGGAGGTGGTGGCGACCGCGTGCCGCTGGTCGCGCGGGACGTTCGCGGTGTAGGTGGCGTCGCCCGTGTAGCGGTCGTCGAGCCGGGAGATGTCGGTCTTCCGGCCGCCGCGCAGGGTGGCGGTGTCCGCGCGGTCGCCGAGCGAGAGGACGGTGCGCAGCCGGTCACCGGCGCCGAGGGTGGTCTCGCCGTCCATCGTGTAGGTGCGGTGGGTGCGGGTGCCGGTGGCCCCCGGGTCACGGTCTCCTCGTCGGTCCAGGTGGCGGTGAGCGCGTCGCGGTTCTCGCCGTCGGTCCAGCGGTGGACGGAGGTGCCCCGCACGGCGCGGGTGACGGTGGTGGTGACCCGCCCGTGGGAGGTGTCGAGGTGTCCGGCGACGGTCAGCCGGTGACCGCCCTCGGTGTCGAGGCGGTGTTCGCCGCCGGGTGCGGCGGGGGTCCAGCGGGAGGAGTTGGCCGGGGCGCTCTGCTCGTTCCGGGTCAGGGCGCCGGTGACGACCTCCCGGGCCTCGTCCTGCCACAGCAGCAGGTTGGTGGGGGTGCTCCAGCCGCTCTGCCCGGCCGGCACCCCGGCCACGGACACCTCGATCCGGTGCGGGCGGCCGTCGTTGAGGAGCGCGGCGTAGGGGGTCAGGTCGTAGCGGATCGGCTGGACGTCGAAGGCGCGGAGGCCGGGGGTGACGTACCAGAGGAAGGGGTTGGACCAGCCGCCGGTCCAGACGGTGGGGAAGGGCGCGGCGATGCCGGCGAGCTGTCCGTCCACGGAGACGCGGACCTCGCGGTAGGGGCCGTCGGCGGCCTTGCAGGAGTACGGGGCCGCGTCCGGGGTGGTCATGTACCAGTACTCCTCGCAGCCGCCGCCCGAGCCGGTGGCGTACACCTCGGCGACGAGGCGCTCCGTGTTGCGCGGGGTGGTGACGGCCGGGGTGGTGAGGGGGAGGACGCGGTCGGGGGTCTCGGCGGGGCCGGTGCGGCCTTCGGCGGCGTAGAAGGTGAGGGTGACCTTGACGTCGATGACGCCGGTGTAGGTGTCGTTGACGACGTTGCCGATCAGCATCTCGACGGGCTGCGGGCGGGCGAGGGTGTCGCGGTAGCGCGTGACGTCCTTCTCGACGGACCAGGTGATGCCGTCGGGCGAGGGCTGGGGGTGGAGGTCCGCAGGATCTCGACGCCGCCGAGGGAGAGGTGGCCGAGGCGGTCGTACTGGCGGCCCTTGACTTTGCCGTCGAGGCGGAGCACCACCGCGGCCCAGTGGTCGGCGCCGCAGCCCTGGGGCGGGGCGTAGTTGCCCCGGTAGGGGGTGAAGTCGCGGAACTGCGCCTCCGCGAGGGTGACTTCGCAGGACCGGGTCCCGGGCCGGGCCACGGGTGGGCCGGCGGTGAGGGGGTCGTGCCAGTCGGTGCCGAACTCGGCGGGCGGTGTTCCGCCTCCGGGCGCGGGCACGGGGGCGGCGGCGTTCGCGGGTCCCGCGGTGCCGGCCAGGGTGGCCGCGGCGAGGGTCAGCGCGCCGAGCAGGCCCATGATCCTGTGTCGTCTCATGGGCCAGCAGTGAAACCGGACCGTCCGGCCGGCGCCAGGGCTCGCGCCCCGGCCCTGGCCTGATTTCGCCGGTCAGGCGCCGGTCGGACCGGTCGGACCGGTGGGGCCGGCAGGACGACGACTCAGTCGCGGGAGTTGCCGAAGAGGATCCGGTAGCCGATCAGCAGGACCAGCGAGCCCGCGATGGCGGAGCCCCAGGTGGCGACGTCGAAGAACTGGGTCTGGATCGGCCGGTCCAGGAACTTCGCCGAGAGCCAGCCGCCGATGAAGGCGCCGGCCACGCCGATGAGGGTGGTGCCGATCAGGCCGCCGGGGTCCCGGCCGGGCAGCAGGACCTTGGCTATGCCTCCGGCCAGCAGTCCCAGGATGATCCAGCCGATGATCCCCATGTCCATGCACTCCGTTTCGGTGTTCCGGTGGTTCTCCAGGGAGGACGCGCCCGGGGCCGAAACGGTTCTCCGTACGCTCAGCGGTGGTGGGCCGGGGTGAGCGCGCCGAGCGGTGCGGCGGGCGACGGGACGGAAGCCGGGACGGGCGGCGGCGCGGGCGGCGTACGCGTCAGCAGGAGGACCCCGCGCGCCGCGGCCAGGGCTCCGGCCAGGGCCAGCAGCACTCCCGCCGCGCCGCCCTGGAGGCGTTCGCCGAGCAGGACCATGCCGATCGCGGCCGCGGCCAGCGGGTTGGCCAGGTTGACCACGGCGAGCGGGGCACCGAGCCCGCCCCGGTAGGCCCGCTGCGACAGCAGCATCCCGCCGACGGCGAACACCACGACGAGCAGGGCCACGGCGACGACCCGGACGCTGAACAGGGATCCGCCGCGGCCCCCGCCACGGCCACGGTCTGGGTCAGGGCCGAGGCGGCCGCGGAGGCCAGCCCGGAGGCCGTGGCGTGCCGCAGCCCCGAGCGCGGGTCCTTGGCGGCGGTGAGCAACAGGATCACGGCGGCCGTGGCCCCGGAGACGGCGAGCGCCTCGGCCAGGGTGAGGGTGTCGTCGGGGGCCGGCCCGGAGGCCGGGAGCAGCAGCAGGCCCAGTCCCGCGACGGTGGCCAGGGTGCCCCGCCATTCGGTGGCGGCCACCCGGCGGCCGGATCCGCGCGCCCCCAGCGGGACGGCGGCCACGAGGGTCAGCGCGCCGAGCGGCTGCACCAGTGTGAGCGGTCCGTACCGCAGGGCCGCCGCGTGCAGCAGGGCCGCGGCGGCGTTGAGTCCGGCCGACCACCACCAGGCACCGTTGCCGAGCAGTGCCTTGGCGCTGCGCGCGGCTCCGGCGCGGGCGAGCCGCTCCTGGGCGACGGCGGCGGCCGCGTAGGCCACGGCGGAGGCGAGGCAGAGGCCGACGGCGAGGGCGGTGGCGTTCACCGCTCGGCCCCCACGGGCACGGCGGCGCGCCGCGGACCCGGCAGCTCGGCCACGGCGGTGCCGATGGGGCCCCGGCGCGGGATGAGCAGCAGGACCACGCCGAGGAGCAGGGTCGCCACGATCGCGTCGAGCCAGTAGTGGTTGGCGGTGCCGACGACCACGAGCAGGGTCAGCGCGGGGTGCAGCAGCCACAGGGCGCGCCACCGGCCGGAGGTGGCGGCGATCATGCCGAGCGCGAGCATCAGCGCCCAGCCGAAGTGCAGGGAGGGCATCGCCGCGAACTGGTTGGCCATGGTGTCGGTGGCCGGCGCGGCCCCGTAGACGCTGGGTCCGTAGACCTGGCCGGTGTCGATCAGGTGCGCGGCCTCGAGCATCCGCGGGGGCGCGAGGGGAAGGCTAGGTGCAGGGCGAGGGCGGCTCCGGTGAGCACCGCGAGCACGCGGCGGGCCCACAGGTAGTGGTCGGGCCTGCGCAGGTAGAGCCAGATCAGGAAGAGCGCGGTCGCCGGGAAGTGGACGGCGGCGTAGTAGGTGTTGGCGGTGTGGACGAGGGTGTCGCCGTGCAGCAGCAGGCGCTGCACCGCTCCCTCGCCGGGCAGGTGCAGGGCGCGCTCGGCGTCCCAGATCCGCGCGGCGTTGCGGAAGGCCTCCTCGGTGCGTCCGGTCGAGAGCATCCGGCCCGCCTTGTAGACAGTGAACAGCCCCGCGACGAGCAGCAGCTCGCGTATGAGGCGGCGGCGAGCGGCCCTCCGGGCGGCCGCCGCCCCTGCGGGTGTGATGTGGGAGGTCATCCCCCGGTCTCTCTTCCTGTTGCGCACAGATCGACACGCCAGTGTATCGATACATCCGCGTATCGATACGATCGTGTAGCGATACGCTCGCGTTCCCGTACACTCGCACTGGAAGATGCCGCCGAGGCGCCCCCGAGGAGAGCCGCACCCCATGACGTCGACGCCGACCACCGCGCGCCGCTCCAAGATCACTCCGGAGCGGGAGCAGGAGTTCTTCGACGCCGTCCTGGAGCAGCTGCGCGAGCACGGCTACGAGGCCCTGACCATGGAGGGCGTCGCCGCGCGGGCCAGCTGCGGCAAGTCCACGCTCTACCGGCAGTGGAAGACCAAGCCCCAGCTCGTCGCCGCCGCCCTGCGCGCGAACCGGCAGGGCACGCTCGTCGCGGTGGACACCGGGACACTGGCGGGCGACCTGCGCGAGGCAGCCCGGATCGCGGCCTGCACCTCGGGGCGCGACACCCGGCTCACGCAGGCCCTCGGGCACGCGGTGCTCAGCGACGAGGAACTGCAGGCCGCGCTGCGCGAGGCGCTGGTCGAGCCGGAGCTGGCCGCCTTCGCCGTGATGGTGGAGCGGGCGGTGGCGCGCGGCGAGATCACCGCGGACCACCCGGCCGTGGAGTTCCTGCCCGCGCAGCTGATGGGTGTGCTGCGCATCCGGCCGGTGCTCGAAGGGCGCTACGCCGACGCCGACTACCTGGTCCGGTTCGTCGACGCGGTGATGCTCCCCTCCCTGGGCCTCACACCGCCCGGGACCCCCGGGATCCCCGGGACCCCCTGAACCGGCGGGCCGCCGTCCCGATGACCGGACGGTGACCTGCCCGCGCTGCCTCGTGGGGACGGCGGCAGCGCGCCACCCGGACCGGGCGGCGGTCACTCACTCGAGGAGTGACCGCCGTCCGATCTGATGGGCCCCCGGGCGTATCAGCCCGTCGTCAGCGAACTGCGCCCATGGTGCGGGTGAACTCCTCCGGGTCGGCGTCGAAGCCCTGCAGGCGGGCGTCGAGGGACCAGGATCCCGAGTCGTCCCGGGTGAACACCGCGACCGTGGCGGCAGTGGCGGACGGGATGGCGTCGAAGTCGCCCTGGGCGAGGTCGGTGTGCCCCTCGCGGATCCGGACCCCCGTACCGGCGATGTCGGCAAAGGTCGCGCGCCGCCCACCGGTGTCCTGAATGAGCACCCCGACCACCACGCGGTGCAACTCCGATGCCATCCGGTCGAGTTCGAGGGTCATCACCTCGTCGAAGCCGAAGCCCTGGCCCGTGTGGCTGTCCCGGTTCAGGGTGATGGTGCCGTCCGGTGACCGGCTGCCGAAGTGGACCAGGTGGACGGGTACCCCGTGCAGGTCCGCGGCGCCGTACACCGCGGCCACGATGTCGAGGTCGTGCGCGGGCCGTTCGGCGGGACTGGGGTCCCACCGCAGCGCGACCTCGACCTTGGCCAGACCCTTGCGTACACCGGTCACCGAACTCCCCCTTCGCTTACGGGTATTGCCCGGCCATGTTCCCACGTGTCCCCCGCCGCGGTCCGAACGACCGTACGTTCCCGGCCAGTGCGTCGCTCATGTGGCGAGGTCGACGCGTACGGTCTCCACCCAGGCCGGGGGCGCGGGCGGGTTCGCCCCGACCAGCGCGGCGATCAGCCGGCAGGACGGTGTCTCGTCCGGCCACGGCGTGTACCCGTCGGTCAGCACGACGACGACGTTCGGCCGGTCGGGCAGGGCCAGCGCGGCGCCGATGCCGACCCGCATGTCCGTGCCCCCGCCGCCCGCCAGGGTCACCTCGCCCGCGCTTCTCACCCGGGTCACGGCGTGTACGTCGGCGTCGCAGGCCAGTACGGCGACCCGGTTGCCGCCGACCCCCACCTCCCGCAGGACGCCGGTGACTTCGGCCAGCGCGGCCGCGAGGTCGTCCGGGCCCATCGACCCCGAGGTGTCGATGACGATCGCCACCCGCGGCAGCGGCCTGCGCAGGCTGGGCAGCACCACCCGGCCGCCGAGCGCGGGAGTGCGGCGCGAGGGGCGGCGGTACGTGTAGTCCACCGCGCCGGCCGCCCAGGCGGCGGCCTCGCGGACCGCTCCGGACAGGGCGCGGCGCCAGTCGACGGTGGGCTCCAGCAGCTCCTGCGCCCACCGGGCCCAGCCCGCGGGGATGGTGCCCCGGGTGCGCTGCTGGGCCCGTACGGCCTGGGCGGTCTGCCGGCGCAGCGCCTCCGCCTCCACCGGGCCGACCCGGGCGGGGCCCCCGTCCTCGCCGAGCTCCCAGGGCATGGGGGTGCCGTGCGCGCCGGATCCGCAGTCGACCCCGTGGGGCGTGGGCGGGATCGCGGGCAGGTAGGCCTCGAACAGGCCGCCGGTGGCCAGGCCGAAGAGCCTGGGCTCCATCCGCCCCTCGGGCAGCGCCAGCCCGTCGGCGAGCAGGTCGTCGTTGATCTCGCAGTCCTGGGCGATGTTGACCCGGACCGGATCGCGCTGGTCGGCGGCGGGCAGGCGCTCGGCCCGGCCGTGGTGGTCGCGCAGCAGGTGCGCCACCTCGTGGATCCACACCCCGGCCAGCTCGACGACCGGGGTCGCCTCGACGAAGGCCGGCGAGACGTAGCAGCGCCAGTGCCGGTCGACGCCCATGGTGCGCACGCCGTCCGAGGGGACGACCGTGAGGGCGTACAGGGCGGAGGCGAGGTACGGGCGGGCTTCGGCGGCCTTGTAGCGGGCTGCCAGCAGCTTCGCGCGGTCCAGGCTCACGGCGGGGCCGGGCTCAGCCGCCGCCCGGCAGGGAGCCGGACAGCTGGAGCAGTTCCACGAAGGCGTCGATGCCGGCGGGCACGGGCCAGTCGAGGTCGCGCATCGCGGCGAGGTCGGCGGCGGCGCGGGCGGCCACGTCGGGCACGCCCGCGTCCACGGCCTTGGCCAGGACGGCCCAGCCCGCCTCCCAGCGGGGGCGGGTGAGCTCGCTCTGCACGGCCGCGACCACGGCGATGAGGAAGGCCAGCTGCCGGTCGCCGCGTTCGGGCAGGGCGAAGGCGTCCGGGTCGGCCAGCACCCGGTCCGGGTCGGGCAGGTCGAGGTGTTCGAGGTACGAGAGCAGTTCGATCCCGGCGGCTTCGCCCACGGCCCCGGTGAGCGCCATGGCCAGTGCCTCCCGGCCCGTCGAGGCCGCGTACCCCGTGGCCAGCAGCCGCAGGGCCATCTCCCAGGTGCGCGGGGAGGGCCAGCCGCGGCCCCGTGCGGCGGCCTCGGCCGGCATGTGGTGGACCAGGCCCGGCCGGGCGGTGAGGAAGCCGGAGACCGCGCCGCGGGCCCGGGCGACAGAGCCGGAGGCCTTGGCGGGATCGACGGCCGGGATCGCCACCTCGGGCCAGGTGCCGGCCATGCCACGGGCCACGGTGCGCGGGTTGTGCGTCCAGTCGAGGTGGACGAAGCGGTTGGCGAGCGGCGGGCTGAGGTGCCAGCCGTCGGCCGCGCTGGCGGGCGGATTGGCCGCGGCGACGATCCGTACCGCCGCCGGGAGTTCGTGGCTGCCGACCCGGCGTTCCAGGACCACGCGCAGCAGGGCCGCCTGCACGGCGGGCGGGGCGGAGGACAACTCGTCGAAGAACAGCAGCCCGTGGCCGGTCCGGGCGAGGCGCACCGCCCAGTCCGGCGGGGCCATCGGGACACCCGTGGTGGCGGGGTCCTCGCCGACGATGGGCAGCCCGGCGAAGTCGGAGGGCTCGTGGACGCTGGCGATGACGGTCTCCAGCTCCACGCCGAGCGCGGTCGCGAGCTGCTGCATGCCGGCGGACTTGCCGATGCCCGGCTCACCCCACAGCAGGACGGGCTGATTGGCCGTCACGGCCAGGGCCAGTGCCTCGAGTTGGGGGTTGGTGGCGGGTTCGGTGCGGATGGCGCTCAGCCGGGCGCCCAGGGCGTCGGCGGCGGCCAGGGCCCGGGCGGGCTGCGGCTGGGCACTCATGCGTCCTCGTCCTCTCCCTCGTCCATGTACTCGTCGAACCAGTCGGCGCCGATGCCGGGGAACTCCTCGTCGACCCGCTGCCGCAGGAAGGTGAGGTCCGTGCGCTTGTAGCGGCGGATCTCCTGGGACAGCGACAGCTCCATCTCGTCGACGACGTCGATCCGGGAGCCGGCCGCCAGCAGGGCCCTGACCAGATCCGCCGAACCGCCCCAGTGCACCGCGGAGTGCAGCGGGGTGCGCTCGTGCTTGTCCCGCGCCTCCAGGTCGAGTCCGGCCGCGAGCAGCCGGGGCAGCAGCACTTCGTGGTCGAGCAGGTGGAGTTCGTGCAGCAGTCCGCGTCCGCGGGCGTTCCGGATCCGGGGGTCCACGCCCGCGTCCAGCAGCGCCACGACCGCCGGGGTGTCCCCGTGCTGGACGCGCAGGAAGAGCTCCCGCTGCTGGGCCCGCAGGGCGCGCGGCAGCCGCCCCTCGCCCGTGGTCCAGGTCTGCTGCACGGCGAAGCACCCGGAGACCGCGCCGCCGAACGCCCGCATGGCGCGCTCCCGTTGCTGCTCCTCCGGGGTGTGCGGCACGTCGAGTACGCCGCCCCGCGAGCGGACCTCGTGCCACGCGCCGCGGCAGCGCACCCGTACGGGCTTCCCCGTGTCGGGGCCGGGCGGGCCGACGGCCGGTCCGGCGTCGGGGAACAGTGCGGCGGCCACCAGCGGGTGCAGCTCGCGCGGGGTGATCCGGCCGGTCCGCACCAGTTCGAGGTCGGGGAGGCGTTTCCAGACGTACCTGGGCAGGTACGGGACGGTGAGCGCCTCCTCCGTCTCCATGAAGCGGGCCCGGAGCCGGTCGGGGCCGTCCGGCTCCAGCAGGAGGTGGGTGCGCCAGTCGGCCGCGATCCGGTACCGGTCCCCCGCGCCGGCCGCCGCGAGCCGCCCCACCTCCGGCACGAGCCGGGTGAGGTCGATCGGCATCCGCTCGAAGAGGGCCGTGGGGTCCACCGGACGCTGATAGGGCTGTGGGGTGGGCACGGTCAGGTCGCACTCGATGCCCGCGGCCTCGTACGCCGCGGCGATGTCCCCCTGCGCGTGGAGCAGCGTGATCCGTTGGGCGCGGCCCTCCGGGTCGCCGAAGCGGGCGCCCAGCTCGGATGCGCGGCGGGCGTCCCAGAACGGCCGGACCACGGTCCAGTCCTCCGGGACGAAGCCGCGGCCCGTGTACCGGTTCCACTTCATCGGGACGACCGGCTCGCAGTGCAGGCGCAGGCGCTGCGCTCCCTCGGTCATGACGGGCGTGGTGAGCGACAGGGTCGGGCCGTCGGCGCCACCGTACGAGGCGAGCAGGATCCGCAGGTCGGTGTCGATGGTGGTGCGGCCGCCCAGGAGCCGGGGCAGGTGCCAGCGCAGCAGGTCCGGGGCGAGGTGGCGGAGGTCGTCCTCGACGGCCTCGGCGACGGAGGCGCCGTAGCGGGCCGCGATCTCGGGCAGGTCGAAGCCGATGTCCACGCCGGCGCAGGCGCAGGCCGCCTGCCAGTCCCCGGCCAGGCGGTGCGCGGTGGCCTGTTCGATCATCCAGCCGGGTACGGCGTACCGGCGGATCCGCTGCCAGGTCGGGACGTCCTCGGGCCGGAGGCCGCCGGGCAGTTCGGCGTGCTCCGGGCTCACCGGTACACGCTGCCGATGGCGCGCAGGTCCGGGTGGGCGGCCCGGGCGGGGCGGAGCCGTTCGGTGAAGGAGCGCTTCACGCGGCGGGGCAGGCCGGGGCCCAGGCCGACGTATTCCAGGGGGCTGTCGGCGGGCACCGCGGCGAGCAGGCTCTTCGCGCCGCGGCCGGTGAGGCCGGTGTGGCGCAGCTCCAGCCGGCGCAGGGGGCTGCCGGAGAGGGCGGCGGCCAGGGCGTACGCCCCTTCGTCGCCGGGGTCGTTGCCGGTGGCTCCGAGGCTCCGCTCGGACATGGTCCGTCCGAGGTCCAGGGCTTCGATGCGGCCGAGGGCGCCGGCCAGGGAGCGTGCTCCGGCGGCGCCGATGCCGTTGCCGCCGAGCCCGAGGCGGACCGGGCGCGGGGAGTCCGCCGCGGCGGTGGCGAGGGTCGCGGCGCCCTCGTCGCCGAGGTGGTTGGCCGGGACGTACAGCTCCCGCACCCCGGCCTCCCGGATCAGGGCGGCGAGCAGCGGGGCGGTGTCGGGGCCGAGGCCGTTGCCGCCGAGGAAGAGCCGCTCCAGGGGCTGCTCGCGTTCCAGCAGGGCATCGAGCAGGAGACGTACGCCGTCGGCGCCGATCCCGGTGTTGACCACGTCGAGGGTGCGCAGGGCGGTGTTGCGGCGCAGCAGCGCGGCCAGGGTGCGGGCGCCGTCCTCGAGGAGCGGGTTGCGCTTGAGCCAGAGGGCCCGGACGGTGCTGTCCTCGGCGAGGGCGCCGGCCAGGGCGCGCACCCCGTCGGGGCCGATCCGGTTGCAGCCGAGGTAGAGGGTGTGCAGGCCGTGGCCGCCGGTGAGGGTCCCTGCCAGGGTGCGGGCGCCCTCGTCGCCGATGGCGTTGGTGCCGAGCAGCAGGTGGGTGGCGTGCGCGGAGGCGGCCGCGGCCGGCAGCAGCCGGGCCGCGCCGCCCGGGCCGAGTCCCTGCTTGCAGAGGTCGACGCGGCCGTCCGTGCGCAGGGTGCCGAGCGGAAAGGCCTCGTCGGTCTCGACCGGCCGGTCCGCCGCGAGCCGGGCGAGCAGCGGGTCGAGTCCGGCCGGGTCGGCCGCGGGCACGTCCGGGTGCTCGATCGCGGGGCACCGTACGGGTGTCGGCTGTGTCATCACCACTCCACCGGTTCCTTCGCCGGTGCCCGGCGTCCATCACGACTTGAGACGAAGACGCAAGACCGGTCGGATTCGAACCGACGTCCTCCAGCTTGATGCGTGGGCGCGACGACCTCTGCGCTACGGCCTTGCTGCGGACGATCATACCGACCCAGCGGCCGGAAATCGATCACCAGTTTGAGGCATCGATTCCCGACTGCCCTGATAGGTCTACCAGTTGCCGTCCTGTACGGGTTTGCCCCGCCTCGGGGCGTTTCCCAGCGGCTTGACCTGTGCGGGGTCCGGCTCCGCCCACGGGGCGTGGTCGTCACCGAGCCACTCCCCCACCGGCTTGACCCCGGTCAGGGCCTCAGAGGGCGCGAGGTCGGCGCCGGACTCGTCGTAGCAGTCGAACCACGGCAGCCCGGCCCGGGTGTAGGCGGCCCGGTCCACCGGCGAGGGCGGCTCCTCGCCGGTCACCTGCCCCTCGACGGTGGCGCCGAGCCCCAGCGGCACGGCGACGAACTGGCGCACCGTCCCGTCGCCCGAGTCGATCCCGTCCACTCCCCCAGTCCCGGCGGCAGTGCGTGCGTGCCCGATTCGGGCAGCCACAGGGTCCGGATGAAGTGGATTTGCACCCTTTCACCCAGGAGCAGCGCATTCCCATCGACTCGTACCGAACCTGCCCCCATGCCCGCCCTTTCTCCAGCTCCGGCCCGAACCCGCCACAGAATCTGCGGCCGAACCGGATTGTTATCCTCAAGTTTTGCTCAGATGTAGTGACGCTGCGCCCGTCGCCTTCCTAGCTTCCTCGTACACGTGTCTCGACGTCCCCCCACGTACCCGCGGTTCCGCGTGCCCCAGCGACCCTGACGGCCGTCCCGCGTTTTTCGAGGAAAGAGTGCAGCAATGAAGGTTCCCCAGGCCGGCGCGGTCGCCGCAGTGATCGCCCTCGCCCTGACCACCTCCGGGTGCGGCGGTGACGATCAGGCCAAGGGGACCCTCTCCATCGGCATCAAGTTCGACCAGCCGGGCATCGGCCTTCGCGAGCCCGGCGGGATCTTCTCCGGGTTCGACGTGGACGTGGCCACCTACGTGGCCAAGCAGCTCGGCTACCCGGCGGACCGGATCGAGTTCAAGCAGGTCTACAGCAACGACCGCGAGCTGCTGCTCCAGTACAACGAGGTGGAGTTCGTCGCCGCGAGCTACTCGATCAACGAGAAGCGCAAGGAGAAGGTCGACTTCGCCGGGCCGTACTTCGTGGCCCACCAGGACATCCTGGTCCGCGCCGCCGACACCTCCATCACCAAGGCGGAGGACCTCAACAACAAAAGGCTCTGCTCGGTCACCGGCTCCACCTCGGCGGAGAACATCAGGAAGGGGCTCGCCCCCAAGGCGAGCGTGCTGGAGCTCCCCGGCTACTCCGAGTGCCTCGTCGCCCTCCAGGACAACATCGTCGACGCCATGACCACGGACAACTCCATCCTGGCCGGGTACGCGGCCAGCAAGGGCAACGAGGGCAAGTTCAAGCTGACGGGCCAGAACCTGAGCAACGAGAGCTACGGCATCGGGGTCAAGAAGGGCGACAAGGAACTCCAGGTCAAGATCAACGCCGCGCTGAAGAAGATGGTCGAGGACGGCTCCTGGGAAGCGGCCGTGAAGAAGAACTTCGGCCCCGACTACAAGTACGAGCCGGCCCCGCCGATCACAACGGGCAGCTGACGATCGTCGAGGCGGTGGCCGGGTCCGACCAGTCGGCGTCGAAGCGGGCGTTGACCACGTAGAGCCGGTCCCGGTACACGGCCGCCGTCGTCGGCTCGTCGAAGCGCGGGTCGGTGATCTGCCGGACGAAGCGGGCCCGGCGGCCGTCCCCGCTCAGGGTGAACACGTCGACGGCGTAGCTCCAGTTGCGTACGACGTACAGCGTGCGGCCGTGGACCACGAGTCCGTCACCGTTGCCCACCGACCCGCCGTCCAGGACGGTCCGGGTGGCGGCGCCGGTCCGCGGGTCGACGCGGAAGAGCGCCTGGGCAGTGTCGTGCACCACGAGCAGGGCCCGGCCGTCGGGGGTCCGCTCGATGCCGTTGGCGCCCCAATACGCACCGCCGGGCGGAACCGGGACCCATTCCCCGCCGAGCCCGAGGACGCGCGGGGCGGCGCCCGCGCCGGTGAGCTCGCGCCCGGCGGGCAGGAAGTACAGGACGTCGTTGAAGGAGTCGGTGAACCAGGCTCCGCCGCATCCCACGATGACGTCGTTGACGAAGGTGGCGCCGGTCGCGGCCTGGTGGGTGGCCAGCATCCGGCCGTCACCGGCGTGGACGACCCGGATCTGACCGCTGGCGCCTCCCGCGACCAGCAGCCTGCCGTACGTGTCGAGCTTGAGCCCGACCGAGGCCGGCCCCTGCCCCTCGGTGATGATCCGGCCGGTGCCGGTGGCCAGGTCGGCCCGGTAGATGGAGCCGTCGATCAGCGAACCCGTGTAGGCCACGCCCCGGGCGGAGACGGCTATGCCCTCGGGCTGGAAGCCGGGCGGGGTCGCGAGGGTGTCGGGCCGCCCGGCGGCGGACGGAGCGGCTTCGGCCGGGCGCGCCCGGGCGACCGGGGCGAGCGGACCTGCGAGCGCGGCGCCGCCGAGGGCGGCGGCCGCGCCGATGAACCTGCGCCGACCCAGGGGTCCAGTCACGGCGGTGTCCTTTCGACTTCCTTGGCACGAGCGATGGTTGACCCTTCTACCTCAGCACATCGCCCGCGCCCCGTCTGTCCCGGAACCGGCCAGTCCCCCTGCCGTTCGGCCGGGGACGCACGCGCTCCGCCGCCCCCGGCCGGCCCTCGGTCAGGCCACCGGGGCCTTCCCGCGCAGCACCGTCAGGAACTCCCGCATCCAGCGCGAGTGGTCGGGCCAGGCGCGGGCCGACACGAGCGTGCCGTCGACCACGGTCTCGGAGTCCTCGAACTCGGCGCCTGCCGCCTTCATGTCGAGCTCCAGCGCCGGGTACGCGGTCACCCGGCGGCCGGCCAGCCCCCGGCCGCGGCCGTGATCAGCGGACCGTGGCAGATCTGGGCGATCGGCTTGTCCGACTCGGCGAACGCGGCCAGGATCCGCCGCACCTCGGGGTCGTTGCGCAGGTACTCCGGCGCGCGGCCGCCCGGGACGACCAGGGCCGCGTAGTCCTCGACGACCACGTCGGCGAAGGCCACATCGGCCGGCCAGGTGTAGCCGGGCTTCTCGGTGTAGGTGTCGAAGCCGTCCTCGAAGTCGTGGACCACGAAGCGCAGCTTCTTCACCGACGGCGCCGCGATGTGGACCTCGTACCCCTCCTCGCGCAGGCGCTGGTACGGATACAAGACCTCCAGCGACTCCGCCGCGTCACCGGTCACGATGAGGATCTTCACTGCCATGGGCTGCTCCAGGAAGGGCTGTTCACGGTCGGACCGGCCCCCGCGGGGCCACCGCTACCCTGCCCGCGGCGCGCGGACGGCACACACCAAGCTCCCCGCTCCGGACACATGGTTTTCACCTGTACGGCACATGACAATGTGACTCTCGCTCTGCCACCTGACACCCCGCCAATTCCCCGGGCGGGGACGGTGCGTGTGGAGAGGTACCCCCACGTGATGAGAATCTCGCGCCTGACTCCCTGGGCCGCCTGCCTCGCGGCAGCCGCCCTGTTCGCCGTACCGGCCGCCGCCTCCGCCGGCCAGCAGCGGACCGCGGAACCCCAGTCCGCCGCGGCCGCGGTCGACAGCTACTACGCCCCCGCCGAGGGCAAGACCGGAGCGGCCCTGAAGGCCGCCCTGCACGACATCATCAAGACCCAGTCCAAGGTGTCCTACGACGGCGTGTGGAACGCCCTCAAGGTGACGGACCAGGACCCGGCGAACCCCGACAACGTCATCCTCGTCTACTCCGGCCGCTCGCAGTCGAAGTCCACCAACGGCGGCGGGGCCAACGACTGGAACCGCGAGCACGTCTGGGCCAAGAGCCACGGCGACTTCGGCACCGCGACCGGTCCGGGCACCGACCTGCACCATTTGCGCCCCGAGGACGTCACCGTCAACAGCACCCGGGGCAACAAGGACTTCGACAAGGGCGGCAGCCCCGTCAGCGAGGCCCCCGGCAGCTTCACCGACGCCGACTCCTTCGAGCCGCGCGACGCGGTCAAGGGCGACGTGGCGCGGATGCTGCTCTACATGGCCGTGCGCTACGACGGCGGCGACGGCTTCGCGGACCTGGAGATGAACGACAAGGTCAACAACGGCTCGGCCCCCGCCCTGGGCCGGATCAGCGTGCTGAAGCAGTGGAACCAGATGGACCCGCCGGACGCCTTCGAGCAGCGCCGCAACCAGGTCATATTCGACACCTACCAGCACAACCGGAACCCGTTCATCGACCACCCGGAGTGGGTCGCCTCCATCTGGTGACCCCACGCGACCCCGGGCCGGGCCCCTACAGGGCCGGGTAGTCCGTGTACCCGCGGGCATCTCCGCCGAAGAAGGTGGAGGTGTCCGGGGTGTTGTACGGGCCCTCCGTGCGCAGCCGCGCCGGGAGGTCGGGGTTGGCCAGGAAGAGGGCCCCGAAGGCGAGCAGGTCGGCGGTGCCCTCCTCGATCAGGGTGAGCGCCCGGTGGTCGGTGGGGCCCTCGGTCGCCGGGTTCAGCACGAGCGGGCCGCTGAACTGCTTGCGCAGCGCCAGCGTGGTCTCCCGGGCCTCGGGGCCGTGCTCCAGAATGTGCAGGTAGGCCAGCCCGAGCCCGTCGATCTCCTTGACCAGGGCCTCGTAGGCGGGCTGCGGGTCGGGCTCGTTGATGCTGTTGTACTGGTTTCCGGGCGAGATCCGCAGCCCGGTGCGCTCGGCGCCGATCGCGGCGGCGACCGCCTTGACCACCTCCACGGCGAAGCGGATGCGGTTCTCGGTGGTGCCGCCCCACTCGTCGGTGCGCTGATTGGAGCCCGGGGCCAGGAACTGGTGGATCAGGTAGCCGTTGGCACCGTGCAGCTCGACGCCGTCGAACCCGGCCTCGACCGCGTTGCGCGCGGCCTCGGCGAAGTCGGCGATGGTCGCCCGCACCTCGGAGCCGGTCAGCTCGCGGGGGGTCACGAAGTCCTTGAGCCCCTCCCCGGTGAAGACCTGGCCCTCGGCGGCGACCGCGGAGGGTGCCACCGGGATCAGACCGTCGGGCAGCAGACTCGGGTGGCCGATCCGGCCGGAGTGCATGATCTGCGCGAAGATCCTGCCGCCCGCGGCGTGCACCGAGCCGGTGACCTCGCGCCAGGCCGCGACCTGCTCGGCGCTGTGCAGGCCGGGGGTGAAGGGGTAGCCCTGCCCGACGGCGGAGGGCTGGATCCCCTCGGTGATGATCAGCCCGGCGGAAGCGCGCTGGGTGTAGTACTCGGCGACGAGGCCGGTCGCGATCCCGCCCTCCGCCGCCCGGCTCCGGGTCATGGGAGCCAGTGCGATCCGGTTGGGGAGGAGCCCGCCGGCGATGCGGACGGGTTCGAATGCGCTGGTCATGTCTGCCTCACAGAAATAGTTGGTCGGCCAATGAAGGCTGCGGAATGCAGCGTACCCCATTACTTGGCCGACCAAGGTAAAATCTGCAGGGCGGGTAGGATCCGCCGCACGAGACGAAATGAGGACCCCTGCCATGACCGCGCAAGCAGCCCGGGAACCGCGCACCGAACCCGCCTGTCCGGCGGTGCCCGGCGCCGTGCTGGACGGGCCGGTCAGTCACGCCATCAGCCGCGTGGCCCGGCTCCACCGGATCGCCGCGGGCCGCGCCCTGCGGGATCTGGGTCTGCATCCGGGGCAGGAGTTCCTGATGATGCACCTGTGGGACAGCGGGGCCGTGCGTCAGTCCGAGCTGATCAAAGCGGTGGGCCTCGACCCGTCCACTGTGACCAAGATGCTCCAGCGCCTCGAACAGGCCGGACACGTCCGGCGCCGCCCCGACCCGGCCGACCGCCGCGCCTCCCTGGTCGAGGCCACGGACGCCAGCTGCGGGCTGCTCGTCGAGGTGCGCAGGGCCTGGGGCGAGCTGGAACGCCAGACCCTGAACGACCTGGACGCGTCGGAGCGCGCCGAACTGACCCGCCTGCTGGGCAAGGTGGAGACCACGCTCTGCACCGAGCTCACCCGGAGCGGCGGCGGGGACTGCGACACGACCTGTTAGGGCGGGTCCACGCGGTCGGCGAGGGACTGGAAGCCGGTCCACGGCAGAGCCGGGGTGCGGGCGTCCCAGACCTTCTGGGAGAGCGCGGCCAGCGGCATCCGGATGCCGGCCGCCACCTGGGCCTGGGTCTGGGCACCGGACAGGTCGGCCCATATGGCGAGGCGCCCGCCCAGGATCTGGTCCGCGTACTGCGCCGGGACGGCGGTGGTGCCCCGCAGGACCAGCGGGGTCCACTGCTCGTAGATGCGCCGGCCGGTGGGGTAGGTGAACTGGTTCGGCTCGCCCAGCACGTAGTACAGGTACTCGTCGTTGAGGTTCACGAGCTTGCGGCCCTCGCGCAGGTACTCGAGCGGCGGGCGGGCGCCGATCTCCTTGCCGGTCCAGTACTCGACCTGGATGTCCTTGGCCGCGCTCGCGACCCCGCCGCGGAAGAAGCCGTCGTTCCAGGCCTTCAGCGCCTTGCCCGACGGGCGCACGGTGTCCGCGCGGTCGTTGAGCCAGCCCGTGGCCAGGTCCTGCACCCGTGCCGCGGCCCCGTACCGCTGCCGGGCCGCGCTCGCGAGCTGCGGGAAGGAGGCCTCGGGGTTGCTGACCACCAGCGCCTGGTACTCGTCGGCGCCCAGGTGCCAGGCCCCGCCGGGGAACAACGGCCGGTACTCGCGGAGCAGTTCGTCGACGAGCTTCGCGGACGCGGGGTTGGCTATGTCCACCGCCCCCTTCACCGCCCTGCCCTGTGCGTCGCGCAGCTGGAGCTCGGGGTGGACGCGCAGCACCGCGCCGAGGTGTCCGGGCGAGTCGATCTCCGGGACGACCGTGATGTGCAGGCGGGCGGCGAGTGCGGTGATGCTTCGCACCTGGGCCTTGGTGAGGTGCGGGGTGGAGACGAACTCGGGGTGGCTGTCGGACTCGATGCGGAAGGCCTGGTCGTCGGAGAAGTGCAGGCCGAGCTGGTTGAGTTTCAGATCGGCCATCTCGCGCAGCCGGTCCTCGATCCAGACGGGGGTGAAGTGCTTGCGCGCTATGTCGAGGTTGAGCCCGCGCTGGGGCTTTGCCGGGCCGTCGCGCACGGTGCCCTCGGGGGCCGAACCGGCGCTCCGCACGGCCTGTTTGAGGGTGCGGGTGCCGTAGAAGACCCCGGCCTCGTCGGGGCCGGTGACGCGGACCCGGCCGTCCTTGACCTCGAGGGTGTAGGACTCGGGCGTGCCGGAGCCCTTGGCGCCCAGGGACAGGTGCACGTCGCCGGGCCCCGGCTCCGCCGATTCGGCGTACCCCATGCGCAGTTCACCGGCGAGCAGCCTGCCCTCGTCGGCCAGGGCGGCCTTGTCGCCCGGGTCGACGACCACGCGGGCCCCGGGGGCGGGCTTCCAGCCGGGGCCCCGGGCGGGCACGTGCTCCCGTACGGCCGGGATGGTGCGCGGGGCGACGGACAGGGCGTAGGACGGCGTCGGGGACGGGGACGGGGCGGCCTCGGCGGGCGCCGCAGAAGGGGAAGGGGAAGGGGCCGGCGAGCCGGCCGGGGTACTGGTGCCGGGAGTCGGCGCGGCCGGGGCGCGGGCCTCGTCGGAGGCGGCCGTGCAGCCCGGGACGGCAAGGGTGACCAGTGCGGCGACCGTGGCCGTCGCTATGACGTGGCCTCTCACGTGAAACCTCGGATTTCGCATCATGCGCCCGTGTCCCCCGTACCCAACCTGGCACGGGGGACACGGGCGCGCGACCCGGAGGTCTCAGACCAGGGCGTCGAGCGCGGCGGCGGCGAAGCCATGGTCCTGCTCGGGGGCGCCGCCGCCGACGCCGATGGCGCCGATGAGACGGCCGTCGCGGTGCACGGGCAGCCCGCCCGCGATGAACAGCAGCGGACGGTCGAGGGCCGTGGGCAGGGTGTGGAAGGGACCGCCGGGCTGGACGGCGGCGACCAGGTCGGCGGTTGGCGCGTTCAGCTGGAGCGCCGTGAAGGCCTTGCGGGTGCTGGTCTCGCCGGAGATCAGCACGGCGCGGTCGTCGCGGCGGAAGGCGAGCAGGTGGCCGCCCGCGTCGAGGACGGTGACGCTGACCGTGGCCCCGGCCGCTTCGGCGGCCGCCGTGGCGGCGGCGACGAGCAGCTCGGCGTCCTCGGTGGTCAGCGGGGCGACGGCGGTGCGGATGGCGCTGGACATGCGGGTTTCTCCTAGCGGGGGGTGTTGCGGGGGGTGTGTACGGGGGAACGGGGGCGGGTCAGTGGTGGGCGGGTGCGGCGGCGGCCGCCTCGGGGGCCGCGGACGCGACCACCGTGCCGCCGCGTACCGCATGTCCCGCCGTACGGCGCTCCAGGGCGCCGGAGACCAGGGCGAGCACCAGGGCGGAGGCGGCCAGCGCCGCGCCGACCCAGTTCGGGGCGGTCCAGCCGAGGCCCGCGGCGATCACGAGGCCACCGAGCCAGGCGGCGAGCGCGTTGCCCAGGTTGAAGGCGCCGATGTTGACGGCGGAGGCCAGGGTCGGCGCGCCAGCGGCCTGGTCGAGGACCCGCTTCTGGAGCGGGGGCACGGTCGCGAAGCCGAGGGCACCGATGAGCACGATGGTGACGGCGGCGCCCGCCTTGGTGTGGGCGGTGAGGGTGAAGACGGCCAGGGTGACGGCGAGCGCGCCCAGGGAGACGTACAGCATCGGCATCAGCGCACGGTCGGCGTACCGGCCGCCCATGAGGTTGCCCACGACCATGCCGAGGCCGAAGAGGACGAGCAGCCAGGTCACGGAGGAGTCGGCGAAGCCCGCGACGTCGGTCATCATCGGGGTGATGTAGGTGATCGCGGCGAAGACGCCGCCGAAGCCGAGCACGGTCATCGCCATCGCCAGCAGCACCTGCACGTTGCGGAAGGCGGCCAGCTCGCTGCGGATCCGTACGCCGCCTTCGGGCCGGGGCAGTTCGGGGACCAGGCGGGCGATGCCGAGCAGGCCGAGGACTCCGAGCCCGGCGACGATGAGGAAGGTGACGCGCCAGCCGAGGGTCTGGCCGACGAGGGTGCCGAGCGGGACGCCCACCACGTTGGCCACGGTCAGGCCGGTGAACATCATGGCGATCGCTCCGGCCTTCTTCTCGGGGGCGACGAGTTCGGCGGCGACGACCGCTCCGATGCCGAAGAAGGCTCCGTGGGCGAGCGAGGCGACGACACGGCCGGTGAGCATGACCCCGAAGGCGGGGGCGAGCGCGGAGAGCACGTTGCCCGCGATGAACAGGCCCATGAGCAGCATCAGCATCCGCTTGCGGGGGATGCGGGTGCCGAGGACGGTCATCAGCGGCGCGCCGAGGACCACGCCGAGGGCGTAGCCGGTGACCAGGAAGCCCGCGGTGGGGATGGAGACGCCGTACTCACCGGCGACCTCGGGCAGCAGGCCCATGATCACGAACTCGGTGGTGCCGATCCCGAAGGCCCCGATGGCGAGGGCGAGGAGGGCGAAAGGCATGAGGGGAGGTGTCCTTCACGGGGAGGGGGTGGTGCGGGGGTGGCGGGCGGCCACCGGGACGACACGTTGCTGTCGCCGCTTACGTGCGTCCACATTAATTGCAGACGCGGGATATTTGCAAGCGCGGGCTATTGCAGAGGTGGCCTATCCTGGTGGTCACACGCGATGTCACACGCGGTACCCGCTTCGAAGGAGGAGCCCATGACGGCCACGGACAGCGCGCTCACCGCCCTCTCCCAGGGCTGGTGCGCCCTCTCCCTCCTGCACGGGCGGATCGAGACGCACATCGAACGGGCGCTCCAGGCGGGGCACGGCCTCAGCGTGCGCGAGTTCTCGCTGCTCGACGTCCTGAGCCGCCAGCACAGCGGGCCGGGCGGGCACCTGCGCATGCACCAGGTCGCCGACTCGGTGGTGCTCAGCCAGAGCGCGACGACCCGCCTGGTCAGCAGGCTGGAGGACCGCGGCCTGCTGAGCCGCTACATCTGCGACACCGACCGGCGCGGCATCTACACCGACGTGAGCGAGGCGGGCCTGGCCCTGCTGGCCGCCGCCCGTCCGACGAACGACACCGCCCTGCGCGAGGCACTGGACGAGGCCGCGCGCAATCCCCAGCTGGCCGCGCTGGTCGCGGTGGTCGAGAACAGCCGCCCGGCTACCGCCTAGGGGTGGCCGGCGGCACCGCGGACGGGCTGGCGGACGGCGCCGAGGAGGCCGAGGGCGGACGCACGCCGGTCGGGACGGGCCTGGCCGACGGCGACACCGAGGCCGAGGCCGAGGACGGCGGCGAGGGCCGGGGGGATTCGGATTCCGGCGCCGGTCCAGGCGTCGGAAGCTCCGGCGGCGCCGCGGGCGGCACCGGGCGGACCGGTGCGGGGTCCGGGGCGAGCACGAGGTAGCCCACCACGGCAGCGGCCGCCGCGGCCAGCCCGGCCAGGGGCAGCCCGAGCCCGCGCAGCCGCAGCAGGGGGAAGCGACGTACGTGCGGCCCCGGCGGATCGGCGGGCCGCAGCTCGCGGACGGTGATCCCGGCCGCGCGGGCGTCGAGGGCCTGCCGCAGCCGCCGCTCGATCCCGTCGTGCGCCGTGCGCGTCATATCCGTCCCTCCAGAATCCGTTCCAACGCGTCCAGCCCGCGGCTCGCGTTCGACTTCACCGCTCCCCGGCTGATCCCGAGGGTGCTCGCGATCTCCGCCTCGCTGAGGTCGGCCCAGTACCGCAGCACCAGCACCTGGCGGCGGCGCGGCGTCAACCGGCCGAGCGCGGCGAGCACTTCGCGGTGCGCCTCGTCGATCACCACGTGCGCCTCCGCCGACGGTACGTCGGCCGGCGCGGCGGGTGTCCAGGCCCGGGCGGTCCGCCGTCGGCGCAGGACCGAGCGCGAGGTGTTGACCACGGCGGTGCGCAGGTAGCCCAGGGCGTTGTCCACCTCGGTGATGTGCTCCCCGTGGCGGCGGTACAGGGCCGTGAAGGCGTCCTGGACCACGTCCTCGGCGGTGGCCAGGTCGTCGACGAGGAGCACCGCCAGCCGGACCATGCGCAGCCGGTGCGCGTGGTAGAGCGCGGTGACGGTGGGCGGCGGGTCCTCCCGGCCGACGAGGTCGTGCGCGTACGAGTCCGCGTACGGGTCCTTGTACGCGGACCCGTACGCGTCCTTGTACGGGCGAGGAGGGACCGGCGGGGCGGAGCGGTCGCGGCGCAGCAACGACCACAGGCCCCGCCACACCCGGTCGATGACGGGCATGGCGGGGCCGGCGGTCGGTACGAGGTGGAGCACAGGGTCCTCAGCCGTTGGCGCGGCGCCGCACGGTGTACAGGGTCCCGGCACCGGCGGCGATGAGCACGGCCGCCCCGGCCCCCAGTGCGGCGGTGGTCGCGGAGGAGCCAGTATGCGCGAGCTCGGGCCCGCCGGGCGAGACGGCCGGTGCGGGCGCGGCACCCGGAGCCGCGGGGGCGGCGCTGGGCCGGGCGCTCGGCTCGACGCTGGAGGCGGGAGCGGGAGCGGAAACGACGGGCTTGCCCCCGTCGGCCGGTGCGGGGGCGGCGCTGGGCTGCGCGGAGGCAGGAGCAGGAACGGGAGCCGGCGTGGCCGAGGCGCCGCCGGTGGCGGACGCCGGCCCGGCGAGAGCGACGACCACTCCGGCTGCGGCCGCGGTGACGGCCGCCCGGCAAAGGGTGCGGGGGACTCGCTTGTGGTTCTTCACGGTGGTTCTCCACGGTCGGGTCGAGGGCGCGGGACCGCACCTTCACCCCCGCACGACGCGCGACCCCCGCCGAGGTTGCCGCCGATCGCCGAGAATTTTCCGCAGGGCCGTGCCCAGCGTGGCGACACCCTCCTCGATCTCGCCCGCCGAGCCGGCCGCGTAGCCCAGGATCAGGCCCGGCGGGCCCGGGGCGAGGCGGTGCCACGACAGCGGGTGGGTCTTGACCCCCAGGGCCAGGGCCGCCGAGGCCAGCGCGGTGTCCTCGAAGTCGGCGCCGTCGAAGGTGACCATCAGGTGCAGCCCCGCGGCCGCGCCGTGCACCCGGGCCCCCGGCAGCCGGTCCGCGACGGCCCGGAGCATGGCGTCCCTGCGGCGGCGGTGGCGGCGCCGGACGAAGCGCAGGTGCCGCTCCAGCTCCCCCGAGTCCATCAGCCGGGCGAGGACCAGCTGGGCGAGGACCGGGTTGCCGAGGTCGGCGTAGCGCTTGGCGGCGGTCACGGCCTCGCTCAGGCGCGGCGGGACCAGGAGCCAGCCGAGGCGCAGGGCCGGGGCCAGCAGCTTGGAGACGCTCCCGGCGTAGCAGACCCCCTCGGGCAGCAGGGCGCGCAGAGCGGGGACGGGGGCCCGGTCGTAGCGGTGCTCGGCGTCGTAGTCGTCCTCGATGACCACTCCCCCGTCGGCCGCCCAGCCGAGCAGTTCCCGGCGGCGCTCGCCGTCGAGCACGACCCCGGTCGGGAACTGGTGCGCCGGCGTGAGCAGGACGGCCCCGGCCCCGCTCGCCCGGAGCCCGGCCACGTCCAGCCCGAGCTCGTCCACCCGTACCGGAACCGTCTCCAGCCGCCCGTACTCCAGCTGCTGCCGGGCCCCGAGCGAGCCGGGATCCTCCACCGCGACGCGGCGTACCCCGTCCTCCCGCAGGACCTGCGCCAGCAGCCCCAGGGCCTGGGCGACTCCCGCGACGATCACCACCTCGTCGGGGTCGGCGCGGATCCCCCGGTTGCGGGCCAGCCAGCCGACGACCGCCTCGCGCAGTGCGGGCGCGCCCTGCGGGTTGCCGTAGCCGAAGTCGGCCGGGGTGAGTCCGGCGAGCACCCGGCGCTCGGCCTGGAGCCAGGCGGTACGGGGGAAGGCGGTCAGGTCGGGGACCCCGGGCGAGAGGTCGATCCGGCAGGGCACTGCCCGCAGGGCGTCGACCAGCCCCCGCGCGCGGGAACGGCCGCGGGCACGGCCACCGGCGGCGGGGCGGCGACCACCACGGTGCCGCCCCGGCCGCGGCCGGACACCTGGCCGCTCTCCGCGAGCCGTTGGTACGCCTCGGTGACCAGCCCCCGGGAGACGCGGAGTTCGGCGGCGAGTACGCGGCTGGCCGGGAGCCTGCTGCCGACCGGCAGGGTGCCGTCGGCGATGGCGGCGCGGAGCCGGCCCGCCAGCCAGTCGGTGCGGCCGCCGGGCGGGGCCTGGCCGATGTCGAGCTGGAGGAAGTCCGATCCGCTTTTGGACCCCTCGCTCGCGCCTTCATTGGACCTGCTCACAGGACCATTGTGCAGCGAGGCTGGACGACATGAAGAGCATGAAAGCCACGAAGGGCGCGAAGGCCGCACAGACCCCGTCCCCCGCCTTCCGGGACCTGGCACCCGGCATCGCCGGGATGGCGCTGGTGGGCAGCAGCGTCACCGTCTCCCGCTCCCTCGTCGACGCCCCGCTGTTCGCCGTCCAGGCCGTCCGGTACGCGGCCGCCGCACTGCTGCTGCTCGCCCTCGCCCGGGCCGCCCGGGTGCCCGTCCTGCGGCCTCGCGGCCGTGAGTGGCTGTGGCTGGCCGGGGTCGCGGCGACCGGGCTGGTGCTGTTCAACGTGGCCGTCGTACGCGGGGTCGCGCATGCCGAACCGGCCGTCATCGCCGTCGCGGTGGCCTCCGTACCGATTCTGCTGGGGCTGATCGGCCCGTTCCTGGAGGGCAGGCGGCCCAGCCGCCAGGTGCTGATGGCGGCGCCCGTCGTGGTGGCCGGGGCCGTACTCGTGGAGGGGACGGGCCGGACCGACGCCGCCGGGGTGGCCTGGGCGGCGCTCGCGCTGGCCTGCGAGGCCGGGTTCACCCTGCTCGCCGTGCCGGTACTGCGCAGGCACGGCCCGTGGGGGGTGTCCGTGCACGCGGTGTGGATGGGTGCGGTGATGCTGGCGGGCCTCGCGATGTGTCTCGAGCACCCCGCCGACCTGCTGGAACTCGGCGCGGCCCAGTGGGCGGCCGCCGCGTACCTCGCCGTCCTGGTGACGGCGGTGGCGTTCCTGCTCTGGTACCGCACGGTGGCCGCCGTGGGCTCCGGCCGGGCCGGACTGCTGACCGGGGTCGCGCCGCTCGCCGCGGCGGGCACCGGGGTCCTCACGGGCGGCGGGGTCCCGGGACCGGCGGTGTGGCTGGGCCTGGTGGTGGTCATCGCCGGGCTGGCGGCGGGACTCCGGCCGCCACGCCGCGCGGCCGAGCCGCTCCCGCACCGCGAGCCCGCTTCCCCTTGAGGGCGCCGGGCCTTGTGGATCACAATCCGCAGATGGCGACGCCCTCGTACAGCGGTCCCCCGTACAGCGGTTCCCCGTACAGCAGCTGGATGCGGTACTTCTCCCCCACCGCCAACCACCGCAGACTCGGCCTGGTCTGCCTCGGGGTGGGGGTGCAGCAGGGCGAACTGCCGGTCGTGGGACCGCGCTTCCTCGACCACCACGTCGCCGTGGTGGTCACCCGCGGCCGGGGCTGGTTCAGCCACGGCGGCCGGCCGCCCCAGCCGGTGACCGCGCCCGCGCTGCTGTGGCTGGTCCCGGGGGTGGAGCACCACTACGGGCCCGATCCGCGGACCGGCTGGGACGAGTGCTTCGTCGACTTCACGGGCAGCAGCGTGGAGGCGTACACCGACCTCGGCTACGTCACCCCGGACCGGCCGCTCGTGCCGCTGAGCGGGACGGCCGGGGTGCAGCACGTGGTCGACGGGATCGTACGGGCCGCCCGGCGCGGCGGCCCGCTGCTGGAGGTCGAGGCCGCGGCCGCCGTGCACGGACTGCTGGTGGCGCTGCGCTACGCCCGCGCCGAGGTGTCCCGGCACGGGGACGCCGTGATGGACACCCTGGCGCGCGACGCCCTGCTGCCGATATCGGTGGCCGAGCACGCCGCCCGGCTCGGGATGCCGCTGCCCCAGCTGCGCTGGGCGGTGCGGCGCAGTACCGGGGAGGGGGTCAAGGAGTACCTCCTCGGGATCAGGCTGAGCCGGGCGAAGGAGCTGCTCGCCCGCACCGACCTGCCGGTCGCCGGGGTCGCCCGGCGGGTCGGTTACGAGGATCCGGCCTACTTCAGCCGGCTGTTCAGCCGCCGGGTGGGCATGGCGCCCGTGCGGTTCCGGGCACAGCAGTCGGCGGGCAGGACACCTCCTACGGCACGTAGCCGACGGTGAGTTCCGCGACCGAGGTCCAAGGGTTGTCCGCCACCTCCCTCGTAGCTTTGAGCTTCACGTAGCGCGCGGTGCGCGGCGTGAGGGCGACGTCCTGCTGCGACGTCGTGTCGGCGAAGGCCCCGGAAGCCGCCGCCAGCCCCCAGGTGACGCCGTCGGTGGACGTGAACACCTGGTAGTCGGCGATCCGTCCGTTGCTCTGCGTCTGCCGGGGCAGGTAGTGGAGGGCGGAGACGTTGTAGGAGGCGCCGAGGTCGAGGGTGATCTCGTGCGGCATGGGCGCGGTGGCGGCGTACCACTGGGTGTGCCAGATGGTGGAGCCGTCGCCGTCCAGGACGTTGGCGGCGCCGCCGTTCTCGCCGGTGGTCTCCTGGCTGTCGACCGCCTTCACGCTCATCTGGCTCTGCGGTACGAGGAGTTCACCGCCGCCGACCGGGCCGAGGTCGTCGACGGTCAGGTCGTCGAGGATCAGGTCGGCCTCGTTGTGGGAGTTCTCGGGGGTGACCTTGCGTACGCCGACCCAGGCGTCGGCCCCGGCGGTGAAGGTCTTGGTGAAGGTGGTGGGGGTACGGGCCTGGTTCAGTGCGGTGGCGGTCTCGGTGGCCCCGGATCCGGTGATGAAATGGTAGTCGCCGCTGAATCCGGTCTCGTAGCGGAAGGTCACCTTGTAGGAGCGGCCCTGGACCAGCCGCAGGGTCTGCGGCAGGGTGCGGTAGACCAGTCCGGTCCGCTCCTCGTGCGACTTGAGGGAGTTCTGGCCGCCGATCACGTCGTCCACCAGCTTCCCGCTCCACCCGGCCTGGGTGTAGGGGGCGTTGCGCTGGGCGATGTGGGTGCGGGGGTCGGTGGCCGAGCCGCCCGCGCCGCCGAAGGCGAAGGGGCCCCAGCCCGCGTCGGCGTTCTCGAAGTCCTCGGCGAACCAGTGCCCGGCGAGCGGGGTGCGGGCGGAGCGGACCACGCGGACGTCGTCCAGGTAGACGGTGCCCGGTCCGGCGGCGGCGGACAGTTTGAGGGTGGCGGTGGACTGTCCGGACGGGACGTCGAAGAGCACCTTCATGCGCTGCATCTTGGTGCCGTTCTTCTCGCTGCCGCCGAGGTTGTTCGTCAGCGGTGAGGAGTCGGCGTACACCGAGGCGGCGGCGCCGCCGGCGGGGGTCGCGGTGAGGGTGGCGGCCCGGCCGGCCGGGGTGGAGACCCAGACGGAGGCGGCGTAGGTGCCGGGGGCGAGGCCGGTGAGCTGCTGGGAGACGGCGGGGGTGGTGCCGGGGGCGAAGGTGAGCTCGCTCTGGCCCTGGGCGTTGCGGGTGACGGCCGCGCCGGTCCCGGTGACGGTCCAGGCGTTCAGATTGCCCGAGTGGAACGACGGGTCCTTGACCGGGGTGCCCTCGCCCCACTTGGGGTCTGCCGGGGCGGGGACCGCGCCGTTGGTGACCACGTAGGCGGTGCGGGCGGCGGCGTTGATGGTGACCTGGCCGCCCGTTCCCACGGTGAGGTCGCCGACCAACTGGCGGCCGGTGTCGGTCAGTTTGTAGAGCTTGGGCGCGCTCCAGCCGGCGGGCAGGGTCCAGGTGGTGGAGCCCGCCTTGTCGTTCCAGTGGTAGAGCTTGCCGTCGCGGGGCAGCAGGTAGGCGTCCCCGGACAGGACGGTGCGGCCGGCCGTGGTGATCTGGCGCTTGTTGCCCGTGGTGGTGACGGTGGTGCCGTTCGCGAGGGTGACCGCGTCGGCGGTCCACTTCACGATCGGGGATTCCTGGAGGTACTTCGTCGGCAGGTTGACGGCGAAGGTGGTGTTCAGGAAGGCGGTGAAGTCCTTCTTGCCCTGCCAGCCCTCGTACGCGGTGACCTCGGCGCCGCCGAGCAGCGGACTGCGGGCGATCCAGTCGTCCTTGGCGTGGTTGGCGATGAACCGGGCGATGGTGGAGTTGATGCCCTTCAGGTCGCTGCCGCCGTAGTCGACGTCGGTGGCCCAGTGGTGCCAGAGGGACTGTTCGGTGAGGGTGTTGGGGAACTCCGTGGTCAGCTGGAGTCCCATCCCGGTGATCTCGCGCTGGAGCTTGCGCGAGACGTAGCCGTCGCCGTACCAGACGTCCACGTACAGGAAGTCCAGGCCCGGGGCGGCGGCCTTGAGGTCCTGGAGCCGCTTCAGCCGCTGCCCGGACTGGCCGTCCTTGCGCGTGTCCACGTAGTAGGACTGGTCCAGCCAGTCCCAGCCGAGTCCGCCGCTCTGGTGGGCCGGGTCGAAGGTGGCCGAGACCGGGTACTCCTCGGTGGCGTTGACGTGCACGCCGAAGTCGGCGTTGTAGGCGTGACCTGCGGTGGTGAGGGTGTTCAGGTCGACGGCGCCGCCGAGCTTGGAGCCGATGTTCTTGTAGTCCATGTGCGCGGAGTCGTGGCCCTCGGAGGCGTAGCCCTTGAGGAGGACGAACTGGCCCAGGCCGTCGGTGGCGAGGTTGACCCGCTTGGTCTCGTCGAGGGTCTGCGCGAACGGGTGGGTGGCCTGCGAGGCGAAGTTGAAGGGGATCCGCTGCACGACGCGGTCGGCGGTGTCCTGCCAGCCGGTGGGCGGGGTCCAGATGTCGCGGTAGGCGACGGCGGCGTCCTGCCAGTCGACGGCGGAGTCCGCGTTGCGGTCGGCCGTGACGGCGATCCGGACGTACGGCAGGGGCTCGGTGTCGGTGTCCGCGGCGCCGGCGGCCCGGTGGAGCCAGGCGCCGCTCCACAGGCCCGCGCGGCGGTAGGAGCCCTTGTCGGTGACCCGCTTGGATATCCGGCCGTTCTCCCGTGCGGTGCCGCCCGAGGGCGTGTCGTACAGGGAGTTGGAGTCGATGGCGGCGGCCAGTCTGCCGGTGTTGGCCAGGCCGTACATCACGGTGGTCGCGGCGGGGTCGACGGGAGTGGTCGCGGTGACGGGGGTGAAGGTGTCCCCGGTGCCGGTGGTCGCGGTGTGCATGGTCGCGGTGGACAGGGCGGCGCCCGGCTGATCGCTGCGGACGCTGACGAGGTTGTGGTCGGGGATCGCGAAACTGCGTACGCGCAGCGCGGCGGTGTCCTCGATCGCGGTGACCTTGAACTCCACGACCGAACCGGCCACCGAGAGGCGGGATCTGACGGTCACTCCGGAGAAGGCGAGTGCGTAGTCCACGCCCGAGGCGGAGGGGGTCGAGGTCACCGTGGGGGTGTAGCTCGTCCCGTTCACGAGCACGGTGCTCAGCACGTCTTCGTTGCCGTGCAGGACGTCACCGGTGGCCCGGCGGGTGTAGCTGATGACGCGGGGGAAGCCGCTGTCCACGCTGACGGACAGTTCGGGCGAGGTGATCGTCACGGGTGCGGCCGCCGCGGCGGGTACGGCGGGTGCGGCCACGACCAGGGTGGCGACCAGGCCGGCCACCGCGGCTGCGGCCGGCCAGAGGGGTTCGCATCGGACCTCCGGGAGTCGGCGCTTCCTTGGCGGAAGACCGCTCGGCACGAAGGCCCGAGCGGTCCGCTCACTGACCTGACAGCTTGCGGACCGGGGCCGGGCAGGCCCATGGACAAAGCGGAGCGCCGTCCTGGACTTACGTACTCAGGTGGAGGCCGGGACCAGGATGACGGCGGTGCCGTAGGCGCACACCTCGGTCCCGATGTCGGCGGCTTCGGTCACGTCGAAGCGCATCATCAGGACGGCGTTCCCGCCCCGCGCCTTCGCCTGCTCGATGAGCCGTTCCATGGCCTGGTTGCGGGTCTGCACCAGGGTCTTGGTCAGACCCTTCAGCTCTCCGCCGATCATCGACTTCAGGCCCGCGCCGATCTGGCTGCCCAGGTGGCGGGAGCGCACGGTGAGCCCGAAGACCTCCCCGATGACCCGCTCCACCCGGTAGCCGGGCACGTCGTTGGTCGTCACGACGAGAACGCCCGTCTGTTCGGCCCCGGGGCCGCCGCCGTAGTCTTCGATACCCATGGCACCCACTCTTGCCCGGCCCGCCGCCGCCCGCATCCGGAGGCGGCCGCGATCAGGGCATTCGGGCGGCGAAGCCGAACTCGTGGGCCACGACCACGGCCTGGGCGCGGCTGGACAGCCCCAGCTTGCTCATGCAGCGGTGCACGTGCGTCTTGACGGTGGCGGCGCTCAGGACGAGGCGCTCGGCGATCTCGGCGTTGGGCAGGCCGGCGCCGACGAGGGCGAGCACCTCGCGCTCGCGCGGGGTCAGTGCGTCCAGCCCCGGGTGCGGGGGCGGGCGACCGGGGCGGCGTACGTGTCGATCAGTCCGCGCAGGGCCCGGGGGCTGAACAGCATCTCGCCCGCGTGCACGGTGGCGATGGCGGCGAGCAGCCGGTCGGGCGGGGTGTCCTTGACGAGGAACCCGCTCGCGCCGACCCGCAGGGCACGGAAGACGTACTCGTCGGAGTCGAAGGTGGTGAGCACGAGCACCTTCGGCCCGCCGTCCGGACCGTCCGGGCTGTCCGGGCCGTCCCCGCGTGCGGCCAGGATCCGCTCGGTGGCGGCGATCCCGTCCGTGCCGGGCATCCGGATGTCCATGAGGACGACGTCGGGCCGGGTCTCGGCGGCGAGCCGGACCGCCTCCTCGCCGTCCGCCGCCTCGCCCACGACCTCGTAGCCGGGCGCGGCGGTGAGCAGCGCCGTCAGTCCGGACCGGATCAGGAACTGGTCATCGACGACGAGTACGGACGGCATCCGCGTCACCCCCTCCCGGTCGGGGCACGGGAATCCGCAGGCTGACCGCGAAGCCTCCCCCGGGGGCGGGCCCAGCGGTCACCGTGCCGTGGTAGATCGTCGCCCGCTCGTGCATGCCGATCAACCCCTGACCGGCCGTTCTTCCCGGACCGGCCGGTATTGGGGCCGGTACGCGCCCCCGGCCGTCGTCGTCGACGCCCACGCGGACCTCGTCCGCACCGTAGTGGACCCGGACGGTGGTGTCCGCCCCCGGGGCATGCTTGATCACGTTCGTCAGTGCCTCCTGGACCACTCGGTACGCGCACAGGTCGATCCCGGGCGGCAGGTCGTACGCCGTCCCCGTGATCCGTACGCGGACGGGCACCCCGGCCTCGCCGACCCGTTTGACCAGCTCGTCGAGCCGCCCGAGCCCCGCCACCCGGCCGTCGTGCTCCTCCGGGGCGGGCCGCGGTCCTTCCTCGCGGAGCACGAGCAGCATCCGTCGCATCTCGGCCAGCGCCTCGCGGGCACTGTCCCCCACGGTGTCCAGGGCCTTGCGGGCGGTCGGGAGGTCTGAGGAGAGCACGTAGGAGGCGAGCCCGTTCTGGACGGAGATCACCGAGACGTGGTGCGCGATCACGTCGTGCAGCTCGCGGGCGATCCTGATGCGTTCCTCCACGACGGCCCGGCGGGCCTTCTCCTCCTGCTCCAGCCGGAGTTGGCGGGTGAGCTCGCGCAGCCTGCGGGAGCCGTCCCCGGCGACCCAGCAGACGACGGTGGCGACGGTGACGAAGGCCATGCTCATCGGTACGACGCCCGGCTCGGCGAGCCGGGTGCCCCACAGGAGCACGGCGAGCGCCCCGGCCGCGGCCTTGGCCGAAACCCTGCGGGGGCACAGGGAGGCCACGGTGTAGAGGGCGGTGGCCAGCCCGCACGCGGCGACCACGTGGTAGTAGCCGAGGGTGAAGTAGACGCCGGCCCAGAGCCCGGTGTTCACCAGGATCGCCACGGGGTGGCGGCGGCGCAGCACGAGCGGCAGGTAGATCACGGCGAGCAGGGCGTAGGCGAGCGCGTCGGTGTCGCGCCAGTAGTCGTGGGGGTCGGGCCAGTTGTGGAGCAGCGTGGACGACATCCACATCGAACCGGCGGCCCATACGATCTCGCCGACGGCCGGAAGTACGGCGCGGATCCGGACCACTGCCGGATGTGCGGACAACTGCACGTCAACCCCCTCGTGTACACCCCTGGTTGTACAGGGTCGCCACCCGAGGGGGTAGGCCGGTTTCAACCCGTGGATGGGCGCGGCCCGTGATCGGCCGCCCGTAGATTCTCCAGGGCCGGTTCACCGGCCGGCACGGCCTCTCCCCCCGGGGCCCTCGTCGCGCGGCCGTGCCCGTTCGGGGGCGGGCACGGCCCCGCTCGCGCGCCGGCGTCGCTCCGGGTCGGGTGAGCCAGGCGGTGGAGACCGGCAACGGGCCCGGGTGTGGAGGCTGACGCCCCGTCCGGCAGGGGCGCATATTGGGCATATCGGGCTACAGTGCGGTGAGCCACCCACGTGAACGGCGCTGCCGTCGCCATAGTCGTCCCTGGCGACCGCCAGGTCGCCGCCCCGCGCCGCGCGCCGCGGCCGGGCGGATGTCTTCGTAGAGGAGCCGGCTCATGCTGAAGCCCACCAGGACCATCCTCGCTCTCGCCGCCGGAAGCCTGGTGCTCGGCCTGGTCGGGGCCGGGGCCGCGGTCGCGGACGAGGAGCCGATGGCCGGCGCCGCGTCGCAGCAGATGGTGGCCCAAGCCCGGTACGCGTACGGCAAGGTCGTCTCGAAGGGCAAGCTGAAGGTCCGCAGCAAGCCGAGCACCCACTCGCGGGCCGTCGGCTACGTGTACCCGGACCGCAAGGTCGAGATCAAGTGCAAGAAGTACGGTGAGTCGGTCGACGGCAACGCCATCTGGTACCGCCTGGCCGACGAGAACGGCTCCGAGGAGAACGGTTCCGAGGAGAACGGCAACAACGAGAACGGCACCTGGCCGGGCAGCGGCAACCCGAACGCCGGCACGGGCGGCAGCGGTGGGAGCGACGACAAGGCCTACGACGGCAAGCGCTGGGTCTCGGCCCGCTACGTCAAGAACCTCACGACGGTGCGCTACTGCCACTGACCCCGGGCGAGCCGGTCAGCGGTCCGGGCGTACGGCGCGCGGCCCCACGCAACGCGCCCCGTACGCCCGGACCCGCTCGCGCAGTTCGCGGTCGGCCGTGACCACCACGCAGCCGCGGTCCGCATGGGCCGCGGCCAGCTCCACGATCCGGTCGTCACCGCTCCCGGGCGCCGGGTCCACCCGTACGCCGGGAACGGATTCGACACCCCGGGCGGCGCCTTCGACGACGAGGATGATCTCCTCGTCCCCGCCCCGCGCCGCCAGCCGGTCGCGCAGCCGCTCGGCCGCGCCCCGCCGGTCCCGCCACCAGCCGTCCGGTACCGAGCCGACGACATTGGCGCCGTCCACGATCAGCACGGTCCCCGTCGAAGCGGCCAAGACACCCCCTAGAAGTCGCCGTAGTTGACCTGCCAGGTGGGCAGGCCCATCCGGCGCCAGACCGCGACCACCCGGTCCCGGTCGTCGAGGGAGACCCGTACCGCGTACCGATGCCGTACGTGCGCGTCGAAGAGCTCCGCCTTCACCACGTCGTCGCGGCGCGTGTCTCCGGCCGCGCGCATCCACAGCTCGTCGTACGGGACCCTGTGCCGCGCCAGCCAGGACTCGGTCTGCGGGCGGTGCTCCTCGCTCCGCCCCGACAGCAGCACGATCACGTCGCCGTCGGCCCGCCGGAAGGCGTCCAGGGCGTGGCGGACCGGCTCGTTGAGCCGGTCGAGCTCGCAGCGCGAGAAGTCGTACGGGCCCCGGTCGCCGATCAGCGCGAGCGTCCCGTCGATGTCGCACATCACCGCGGCGGGCAGGGCCGGGTCGGCCACGTACTCCCGCACCGGCGGCACGGCCGTCTCGCCGGAGGTGCCGTTCAGCCACTCCGCCGTCAGCCGCCAGCCGCCCTTGCGGGCCTTCTGGTGCTTGTCGGCCAGGATCCGGATGATCTCCTCGCCGACCTGGTCCTCCCGGGCGGCGTCCCGGCGCAGGCACTCCTCCAGCGGGACGTCGGTGAAGTCGTGCACGACGAACGTGGCGAGTCCGCCGACCGCCGCCTTGAGGCGCTTCGGGATGTGCTTGGTCAGGTGGGTGTTGTCGACGACCACGTCGAAACCGCCGTCGACGGCCGCGCGGACCGCCGCGTCCTGGACGGCCAGCACGGTCTGCTCGTGCGCGTAGGACCGGCCCCGCTCGGGGTCCGGCAGGTCGAGCATGCGCCGCAGGTCGTCCAGGTTGACGCGGCGCATCCGGCCGCCGGACCGCGCCTGGAGGGCGCGGGCCGCGGTCGTCTTGCCGGAGGCCGGCAGACCCGTCATGACGTGCACGACGGGCAGCGCGGGCTCCTGCGGGGCGCGGTCCTCCGGACGGGCCGCGGCCGGGGCCGGGCCGGGAACGCGCGGCGCGGCCTTGGGCGCGACCTCGGGCGCCGCCTTGGGTACGGGTGCTCGCACCGCTTCGGGCGCGGCTTCGGACACTGCCTGGTCCTCCTCGTCGGTGGTGTAGGGGTCGCCGGTCTCGGGCCGCACGTGGCGCCAGGTGGTGAGCTCGGTCGGGCGGCCGTCGAGCCGCATGAACATCGCGGGGCGGATCTCCCGGTCCTCCAGTTCCCTGACCGCGCGGGCGAAGGCGCCCCGGTCGCCGGCCAGGTGCACGAGTCCGGCGTAGGCCTCGTCGATGGCCTGCTCGTGGCGCGCGGCCTCGCCCTCCAGGCGGTCGATCACCTCGCGCACCCAGGTGTCGAACTCGTCGGGCACCTGCTCCAGCAGCGCGTCGAGCGGCTTGCCGCCCGACGCCTCGATATCGGCGACCGTGCAGTTCAGACCCTGGGCGAGCTGCTTGGCGGGCAGGCCGGCGAACCGCTGGATGCCGTGGCCGCGCCAGATGTCCCGCTCGTTGACACCGGTGAGCACCTTGTGGAGCCGTACGTACTCGGACAGCTTGGCCTTGGCGCGCACGCCCGAGGCGAAGCGCAGCACGAAGCCCTCCGCGTCGGTGCCGTTCGCCGCAGCGCCGCCGGGCAGGGTGTTGGACTCGGTCAGCGCGATCAGCTCGTCGAGGGGCATGGCGGGCCAGACGGTGACGACGGAGCCGATCCCCTGCCAGTGGGGCGCGGCCTCGGCGAGCGGGACCTCGGTGCCGTCCGCTCCGAACGCGGCGAGGAGGACGAGGTCGCGGCGGTTGCCGTAGTCGACGACGATGCGGTTCTGGGGGTACAGGATCTCGGCGAGGTAGGTGGTGCCGGGGCGCAGCGCCGCGGTGTCCCTGGTGTCGAGGAGGCGCTGGGCCCAGGTGGCCTGGGCGCTGATGAAGGAACCCTTGGAGGCGACCCGCCAGCGGTCCGCGTAGTGGAAGACCACGGCGAGGCTGCCGTCGACCTTGTCGTACACCTCGAACGGCTCGTCCGGCAGGGCGGGCGCGTAGGGCTGACCCGACTCGTGCTCGCCGACGTTGAAGAACTTCGGCAGCGGCAGGGCGACGATCGCGCCGGTGGTGTCGTCGGCGACGAGTCCGCGGCAGCGCGTGGTGACCTGGTTCCAGACGCGCTCGTACTGGGCCGTCCGCGTGTACGTGTAGATGGACAGCGGCAGTTCGGGGTGCGACTTGCGGGTCACGTACCCGGCGTCGATCGAGTCCGCCAGTGCCTGTGCGGGCAGTATGTCATGGAGAGTCAGGCGGTCCTGGCTCATGGGTTCCTCCCGGTTTGAGATGGCTGATTCTCGCCTGCGGGAGGGTCTGCCCGGTAGTCAATTATGCCTGGTCGCGGCACCGCCCAGCCGGTTGATGTCCTTCGGGTGCAGGGTGCGGCCGGCGACCTCGGTGCCGGGTGAGGCGACGGCGATCATGGCGCGGCCCATCGCCTCGGAGGGGATGACGAGGTCCGGCGCGATCCGGCGTACCAGCGGGATCAGGGGTGTGGTGACCGCGTAGAGGATGCGGTTGAGCCGGGCCTTGGAGGGCACGCCGCGCACCGGCTGGACGATGCCCGGGCGGAACATGTAGGCCTGGAAGGGCAGTTCGAGCAGGTCGTTCTCGGTCTGCCCCTTGACCCGGGCCCACATGGACCGGCCCTGCCCGGTGCTGTCCGTGCCCACGCCGGACACGTAGACGAAGGTCAGGCGGGGGTTGGCGGCGGCGAGGGTGCGGGCCACCGCGAGGGTGAGGTCGTGGGTGATGCGCCGGTAGGCCTCTTCCTTCATCCCGACGGAGGAGACGCCGAGGCAGAAGAAGCAGGCGTCATAGGCGGCCAGGTCGAGGTCGGCGGCGGAGAGGTCGGATGGGTCTTCCTGGACCCGTTCGCGCAGTTTGGGGTGGGTGACGCCGAGGGGGTGCGGCCGATGGCGAGGACGCTGGTGACGGTGTCGTCGCGCAGGCATTCGCGCAGCACGCCGCGGCCGATCATTCCGGTCGCGCCGAAGAGGATGACCTTCACGCGAAGTCCGCTTCGTGGGTGATGCAGAGCTCGTTGCCCTGCGGGTCGGCGAGGGTGGTCCATGCCGAGGGGCCCACCCGGCCGTCGTGGAGGAAGGTCGCGCCCTTGGCGAGCAGCCGCTCGACCACGCTCTTCGGGTCGTCGGAGCCGATGCGGACGTCCAGGTGGACGCGGTTCTTGACGGTCTTGGGCTCGGGGACGAGCTGGAAGAGGATCCGGGGGCGCGCTCCAGGCCCTCGGGGTGGCGGATCGCGGCACCCAGCTTCCACACGAGGGTGCCGCGGTGGGTGGTGGTGTCGTCCTCGCTCGCGTGGCCCGCGGCGATCAGGCCGCGGATGAATGCCTCGTCGCTCGGCTCCACTTCCCAGCCGAGGGCGTCGGCCCACCAGTCCGCGAGCGGGTGCGGGTCGGCGGAGTCGATGGTCACCTGGAACGTGTAGGCCATGCCGGGACCCTACTGAGCGGACACCGCGGCCGCCACAGGAGCCGGCGGGCGGGGCAGGGGGTACAGGGGGGTCATGGCCGGGAGGTCAGGTGGGCGGTGAGGAACGTGACGAAGGTCAGCAGCCAGGCGGCGACGGCGATCCAGAGCAGGACTTCGCCCAGCGGGCGCAGCCACGGCAGTCCGGTCGGGTCCGCCGCGGAGAGGCAGGCGGTGGCCGTCATGCCGAGCGGGAAGACGGTGGCCCAGCGCCGGATGTCGTAGTGCGGCCGGGGGTGGCGCAGTTCGGCGCCGAGGAGGACGGCGTACCAGACGAGGGACAGGGCCAGCACGATCAGCGTGGCGGTCCGCAGGGCCGTGTGCCCCGCACCGGTCCATACGGGTGACGCCGTGAGCTTGGCGCCGGCCAGGGCGCAGATGGACAGCGCGCCGCCCGCCACCCAGTGGTCGCCCGCGCCGCCGATGACCTCGCGGAGGTCGAAGCGGACCAGGGCCGCCACGTAGAGCAGCAGCCCGAGGCAGAAGGCGGCCAGTGCCGCCCAGGCCAGCCAGTCGGGGTAGCCGGCGGCGGCGAGGGTGGCCGCGAGCACGGCGAGCCCCTCGGTGGCGACGCAGACGAGGAACGCCGCCCCCGGCATGCGCCGCCGCCAGTGCCGTACGACCCCCAGCAGCAGCCCTGGCCAGAGCACTGCGGCCAGCGCCAGCAGCGCGGCGGCCACGCTCTGCCACCCGAGCTGCGAGAGCCGGGTTCCGAGCACGGTGGTGGCGGCGACGGCGGTGAGCGCGGCCGGGGTGTCGGCCTCGGCCCGGAACCTCCCGCGGTCCCCCAGCAGCCGGGCCGTGAAGTCGGCGGCGAGAACCAGCCACAGCGCCCCGGAGAGGGCCAGCGCGATCAGCGAGAGCACCTCGTACCCGGTCAGGTGCAGGCCGACGGAGAGGATGCCGGCGGCCATGACGGCGGCTCCCGCCGCCGGCGGGAGGCCGGTCCACCAGGCGCGACCAGAAGGAGGGCTCGAAGGAGGGCTCACGCCTCCAGCGGACCTCAGCGCTCCGCTGCCCGCCAGCGGACGGGGGCTCCGCCGGGCCGCCTCCGCGCGCCGCCGGTGTCGTCCCCGGGGGCGGGGTAGCGTCGCCACCGCTCGTCCGGTGGCCGGAACTCGATCTTGCCAGAGTGGTTAGGCCTACCTAACCTTTGGCTCGCCCGAGTGCGCGTCCCCCATTCCCGCGCACCACACCGGCCACCACTTCGGGACCCGTCCCCACCGAAGGAGCCCCCACATGACTCCCCTTCTCGACAGAAACCAGCCGTACGCCGTCGCCCTGTTCCGGATCGTCACGGGACTGCTGTTCGCCTCACACGGCGCCGCCTCCCTCTTCGGCGTCCTCGGCGGCGCCCACGGCGGCGGCACGGTCCCCGTCGGCGCCTGGCCCGGCTGGTACGCCGCCGTCATCCAGCTGGTCGCCGGCGTCCTGGTCCTCCTCGGCCTCGGCACCAGGGCCGCAGCCTTCGTCGCCTCCGGCTCGATGGCCTACGCGTACTTCAGCGTCCACCAGTCCCAGGCCCTGTGGCCGTTGCAGAACGGCGGCGAGCCCTCCGCGATGTTCTGCTGGGCCTTCCTGCTGCTGGTGTTCACCGGCCCGGGCGCGCTCGCGCTGGACGGGCTGTTCGCCTCCCGGACCTCGGGAGGCCGCAGCCGGGGCGAGCGCAGCCCGGAGGCCGTGGCCGCCTGAGGAATCGTTTCCCGGCCGATACTCAGCGCGGCGCTGTGACCAGGCCCATCTCGTAGGCCGTGATCACGAGATGGACCCGGTCCCGGGCTCCGAGTTTGCTGAACAGGCGCGCCACGTGCGACTTGGCCGTGGCCGCCGAGATGAACAGCTCCTCGGCGATCTCCGCGTTCGACCGGCCCCGCCCCACCAGGGTGAGCACCTCGCGTTCGCGCTCGGTGATGCCCTCGACCGGCCGCGGGCCCCCTGCCGCCGGCGCGGGACGGGGGCCCCGGACGATGTCCGCGATCAGGCGGCGCGTCACCCCCGGCGCGATGAGGGCGTCTCCGGCGGCGACCACCCGGATCGCCGCGAGGATGTCCTCCAGGGCCATGTCCTTGACGGCGAATCCGCTCGCACCGGCGCGCAGCGCCCCGTAGACGTGGTCGTCCTCGTCGAAGGTGGTGAGGACCAGGACGCGGACCGCCTCGCTGTCCGCGGTGATCAGCCGGGTGGCCTCGATCCCGTCCATGCCGGGCATCCGGATGTCCATCACCACGACGTCCGGGCCCAGTTCGCCGGCGAGGCGGACCGCCTCGGCGCCCGTCCCGGCCTCGCCGACGACTTCCAGGTCGGTGGTGTCGGCGATGAGCACGCGCAGGCCGGACCGGACCAGCGGCTGGTCGTCCACGAGCAGGACGCGGATAGCCTGTGCCACGGGTGCGCCGGTCATCGGAGCTCCTCCGCCGCGGCCGCGGTGACGGGCAGCGGGAGGGCTGCCTCGACCCGGAAGCCGCCGCCGGGGCGCGGCCCGGCGCTGAACCGGCCCTGCAGCAGGCCGACCCGCTCGCGCATCCCGGTGATGCCGAATCCGGACCGCTCGAATCCGGACCGCCCGGCGCCGCCCGGCGTGCCGCGTCCCTCGTCGACGATCTCCAAGGTCAGCTCCTCGGCCCCGTGCCCGATGGTCACCCGGCAGTGCCCGGTGCCGGCGTGACGGACCACGTTGGTCAGCGCCTCCTGCACGATCCGGTACGCCGACAGGTCGATGTCCGGGGGCAGTTGACGCTCCGCACCCTCCCGGCGTATCTCGACGCGCACTCCGGCGTCGGCCGTGGTCCGCACCAGTGCGTCGAGGTCCGCGAGGCCGGGGGCCGGGCCGAGCGGCGCCTGCCCGTCGCCTGCGTCGGGCTGGGCCTGGCGCAGGGCGACCAGGGTGCGGCGCAGGCCCGACAGGGTCTCGCGACTGGTGGCCTCGATGGCCCGCAGGGCGGCGCGGGCCTCGGCCGGCTGGGTCTCGATGACCCGGCTGCCCACCCCCGCCTGGATGGCGATCACGCCGATGCTGTGGGCGACCATGTCGTGCAACTCACGGGCGATGCGCAGCCGTTCGGCGGTCACGGCCTCGGACACCTCCTTGCTGCGCAGGTCGACCGTGTGCTCCCGGCGTTCGCGGATGACGAGGCCGGTCAGGTAGACGGCGCCCAGGGACAGGAAGGCGATCAGGCTCGTGCTCATCAGGTCATAGGGCCCGCTCGTCAGCAGCGCGATGGCCGGGCACTCCACGACCAGCACCAGGACGACGGCGATGATCCCGGCGCGGCGCGGGCGGGTGGCGACGATGACACCGACGACGAGGTCCGACGCCAGGAAACCCAGGAGCCGGCCCGGGGTGTGGTCCCTGGCCGCCCCCGCGACGAGCGCGCCCGCGAGGAGGGTCAGTACCAGTGCCACCATGGGCCGGCGGCGCAGCAGTCCGGCGAGCGGGGTCAGCGCGAGCAGCAGCACCGCCCCCAGGAGCGGGCCGGCGGCGTCGGGCACCCCGCCGATGAGCAGGCCCACGACGAGGAGGTGGAGCGCGGCCCCGCCCCAAGTCCTGAGGCCCGCCCCGCGTTTCGGCATGGGGATGGTCGCGGCGTTCGTTGAATCGTCCATGCCGTGACCGTAACCAGCGGACCCGGGCCCGTGCATCGGCCCCCGGATGTACACCCCCGGGACGGTGCGCCCGTGGCATTGCCACCGCCCGTCCGATGCGCGCCGGCGGCCCGCCCGGGCAGGCTGGGCGCGTGATCGAGGTCAGGGAACTCACCAAAGTGCACGGCGCCACGGCTGCCGTCGACCGGCTGTCCTTCACGGCCGGGCCCGGCACCGTCACGGCGCTCCTCGGACCGGCCGGGGCGGGCAAGACCAGCGCGCTCCGGCTGATCCTCGGGCTGGACTCCCCCACGGCGGGCACCGCCGCCGTGGGCGGCGTCCCGCTGCGGGGCCGCCCGCGCAGCCCGCACCAGGTCGGGACCCTGCCGGAGCAGGCCGCCCTGCCCGGCCGGAGCACGGCCGCCGCGCTGCTGAAGACACTGGCCCGCCGCCACGGAACCGGGTCGGGGCGGGTCGCCGAGGTGCTGGCGGAGACAGGCCTGGCGCGGGAGCCTCGGCGGCGCGTGGGAACGTACTCCCCGGCCATGCGGCAGCGGCTGCGCATCGCCGCCGCCCTGCTCGGGGATCCCCCGGTGCTGCTCCTCGACGAACCCCTGGCCGGTCTGGACGCCGAGGGCCTGCGGTGGGCGCGCCGGCTGCTCCGGGCATGGGCCGCCGAGGGCCGGACGGTCGTGATCACCGGCGAGCGGGCGGCCGAGATCGCGGGGACCGCCGACCGGCTGGTCGTCCTCGGCCGGGGCCGGCTGGTCACCACCCTGTCCGCGGCGGAGTTCGCCGCCCGGCACGCCACGAGCCGGGTCGTGGTGCGTACGCCGAGCGGCGCCGAGCTGGCCGCCGTGCTGACCGGCGAGGGCGCGACGGTCGTACGGTCGGGCGCGGCGGGCCGCGAGCAGCTCGCCGTGACCGGTACGACGGCGGAACGCGTCGGCGCGCTCGCCATCGAGCACCGGATCGTGATCCTCGAACTGGACACCCGGCCGCCCTCGCCGGAGGAAGCCCTGCAGGAGCTCACCGGCGGCCTATAGCGTGGGCTCATGGACGAGTTCGACGGAGTGGAGATCATCGCCTTCCCGGACGCCGAGGCGTTCGAGGGCTGGCTGGCCGAACACCACACCCGCCACGAGGGCGTGTGGATCAAAGTGGCGAAGAAGAAGTCCGGCATCCCGTCGGTGAGTGATGACGAGCTCGTCGACACCGGTCTGTGCTACGGCTGGATCTCCGGGCAGCGGCGGGCCCTCGACGCGACGCACTACCTGCAGAGGTACGTGCCGCGCCGGCCCCGGAGCCTGTGGTCGCAGGTGAACGTGGACAAGGTCGCGATGCTGACCGCCACGGGGCGGATGCGCGAACCGGGACTGGCCGAGGTGCGCAGGGCGCAGGCGGACGGACGGTGGGCGGGGGCCTACGAGTCGCAGAAGACGGCGGCGGTCCCGCCCGACCTCGCGGCGGCGCTCGAGGCGAACCCGGCGGCCCGCGACGCGTTCGAGGCCCTCGACAGGACCGGCCGCTACCTGGTGGCGCTGCCGCTGCTCCAGGCACTCACCCCGGGGACGAGGCAGGTCCGGCTCGACCGCGCGGTGCACATGCTGGCGACGGGCGAGCGGGCGTAGGAGTGCGTACGAGGGCGTAGGAGGCCGTGGAAGGGCGTGGAAGGCATCGGGCCCGGCTCCCCCGAGAGGGGATCCGGGCCCGATGACCGGGAGCGGGACGCGGGTCAGGAACCGGCGTTCTTCGCTGCCTTCTCGGCCTTCTCTGCCTGCATCTCCTTGATCCGGACCGCTTCCTTGCGGACCTCGGCCTGGGTGGCGCGCTCGCGCTCGAGCCAGTCGGGAGCTTCCTGCTTCAGTGCCTCGATCTGCTCGGTGGTGAGCGCCTCGGTGACCCCGCCGCGGGCGAGACCGGCGATGGAGACACCGAGCTTCGCCGCGACCACGGGGCGGGGGTGCGGACCGTTGCGCCGCAGTTCCACCAGCCACGCGGGCGGGTCGGACTGGAGGGCGTTCAGCTCGGTGCGCGAGACGACACCCTCCTGGAACTCAGCGGGGGTGGCCTCGAGGTACACACCCAGCTTCTTTGCCGCGGTCGCGGGCTTCATCGTCTGGGTGCTCTGGTGCGACGTCATGGTGTCAAGAGTATCGAGCGTGTGCGCTACCTCCGACCACGACCGGTAACCTGGCGGGGTGACAGGCTCGGAAGTACCCCATTCGTTCCGGCTCGCTTACGTCCCCGGGGTGACACCCACCAAGTGGATCCGGATCTGGAATGAGCGACTGCCCGACGTCCCGCTGACCCTGGTCGCGGTGTCCCCCACCGAGGCGTTCGGCGTGCTGCGCGACGGCGATGCCGACGCCGGTTTCGTACGGCTCCCCGTGGACCGGGACGACCTCAGCGCGATCCCGCTCTACACCGAGACCACGGTCGTCGTGATCCCCAAGGACCACCTGGTGGCGGCGGTCGAGGAGGTCTCCACGACGGATCTGGCCGAGGAGATCGTGCTGCATCCCCTCGACGACACCCTCGGCTGGGAGCAACTGCCGGGTCGGCCCGCGATCGAGCGTCCCGCGACGACCGCGGACGCCATCGAGCTCGTGGCGGCGGGGGTGGGCGTACTCGTCGTCCCGCAGTCGCTCGCGCGCCTGCACCACCGCAAGGACCTCACCTACCGGCCCGTCACGGACGCCCCCGAGTCGCGCGTGGCGCTGTCGTGGCCGCAGGAGGAGACCACCGACCTGGTGGAGCAGTTCATCGGGATCGTCCGCGGGCGGACCGTGAACAGCACCCGGGGCCGCCCGGCCGCCGCCCCGCAGCCGAAGGCCACCGCCAAGGCGAAGGCAAAGGCGAAGGCCAAGCGTCCGGACACGGGCGGCGGCGGCACGCCGCGCAAGCCCGCATCCGGAAAGCCGGCCGCCCGCAGCCCCAAGGGCGGCAAGGGCGGCAAGCCCCGCCGCCGCTCGTAACCGGACCGGCCCGCTCAGGGAGCACCCGGGCGGCGGCGCGATCCACGGAGCGCGGCGCGAGAAGGAAGCCCGCGACGGCCGGGTCTGGCGGACGCCGATCCCTTCGCGGTGTATGCAGGGAGGATGGATCTCCGGCCGCCGCTCGCGTCCCACCCACGGTCCCGGCAGGTGCGCCACGCACAGCTGGCGGTTCCGTTCGCGCTGATCGCCCTGGTCACGGTGGTCGACGTGCTCGCCCCGCCCGATGTCCACCTCGGACCGTTCCTGGTGGCCGCACCGGCTCTGACCGCCTCGTTCGCCGGGCCGTGGGTGACGGGGTTCGTCGGCCTGGTGGCCGTGCTGGCCCAGACGGTGGTGGCGATGGTGCGCACCACCCTCACCGATCTGAACCACACCTTCCAGATCGGCGCGCTGATCATGATCTCGGTGTTCGTGACCCTCTTCGCCCACCTGCGGGAGGTGCGCGAGCGGGAACTGGTCCAGCTGCGGTCCGTGGCCGAGACCGCCCAGCAGGTGGTGCTGCGGCCGCTGCGCGACCGGATCGGTCCGCTGGGCGTGGCCTCCCTGTACCTGGCCGCCGCGGCCGAGGCCCGGATCGGCGGGGACCTGTACGCCGCCGCCCGGACGGCCACGGGGACCCGGCTGATCATCGGCGATGTCCGCGGCAAGGGGCTGGAGGCGGTCGGGGACGCCGCGCTCGTCCTCGGCGCCTTCCGGGCCGCCGCCCACCAGGAGGCCGGCCTGCCGGGGCTGGTGGCCTATCTGGAGGCGGCGGTCTCCCCGGACCTGGACGACTCCGGGGACCAGGGCGAAAGCTTCATCACCGCGGCCGTCCTGGAGATCCCCGACGAGGAGCCGGTCCTGCACCTCGTCAGCTGCGGTCACCCGCCGCCGCTGCTGCTGCTCTCGCGCGACGGCCGGGCCGTCCCCTCGACGTGGACCATCCCTCGCCGCCGCTGGGTCTGGCCGGTCTGGTGGAATCCGCCGTGACCGTGCAGACCTTCGCCTTCACGGCGGGGGACGTCCTGCTCCTTTACACGGACGGGGTCTTGGAGGCACGCGACGCGGCGGGGACGTTCTACCCCCTCGCGGAACGCGCGGCCGCCTGGTCGGGCACCCACCCGCGCGCCCTTCTGGACCGGCTGTGCGCGGACCTGCTGTCCCACGCGGCCGGCAGCACCCTCGGCGACGACGCCGCGATGGTGGCGATCGAGAGGCTCCCGCAATAGGAGCAGGCTCGCCCTGTCGCGTTTGCCAGAATCTGATCATGCTGAGCATCGGAACGATCGTGATGGGCGCCGCGGACGTACGCAGGGCGGCGGAATTCTGGGGCCGGGCGCTCGGGTACGTCCCGCGCGACGGCGAAGTGGCCGACGGCTGGACCGTCCTGGTCCCCGCCGACGGCACCGGCCCGGGCCTGGCCCTGGGCCGCAGCGTCTCACCTGTACAGGAGCATCCGCGGGTCCACCTCGACCTGTACGCCGCGGACGCGGCGGAGCAGGAGGCGGAGGTGTCGCGCCTGGTGTCCCTGGGGGCCCGGCACGTCGACTGGGACTCCTACCCCGAGGACCCCGATTTCGTGGTCCTGGCCGACCCGGAGGGCAACCGCTTCTGCGTCATCGACACCAGCCACGGCTGAGACTTGAGGGATCAACAGGCCGGATTACCGGCGTTCGTACAGGTCAAGGCAGGTCAAGGCAGGTCAAGGCTGCTCGGTTTGGCTCGCGGGGAGCCAAACCGAGAGCCACACCGACTTGCGTGAGCTCGTCCGCCGCGTCTCCGTCGCTGAAGATCTCGTCCATGGCTTCGGCACCGGCATCGATAACCGGGCGCAACTGCGGGACCGCGCGAGAGGCCGAGGGTCAGGGTCAGAGCAATGTCTCCGGCGGGGGCGCTCAAACTCCGGGACGGAGGGGGCTCGTTCTGCGGCTGCGGGCCGGTTTGTGGTGGGGGGTGGGGGGTGGGGGGCTGTCATCCCGTCTGCCGTCGACCCGGGCAAGCCACAGCAGACCAGGCTTCTGGGGCCCATCCTGCGGCGAGGAATCTCAACCTCGGGTGGCCGGCCTCTATCAGGCCACCCCCATTTGCCCCCTCGACATCCCCGCTCGGGACGTCTCCGCGCCGATCGGGTGATCTGGATTCATCAAGGCTAAGGGTCGGGACCGGGCACCGGACCGGGGTCAGGACCCGCATCAGGGCTCGGGTCAGGACTGGGGTCAAGACCTGGGTCCGCAGAAGCGACTCCATGTCGCGGCATTGCATAAATGAGCGTGAGGATCGTAGGCACAGGCATGATCAGTACGATAGCGACGGTTATGAACGCGACGGCTCCAGGAATTGGATTCCAAAAACTGGTGGGCGTACTTGTGATAAATCCGATCGCCCCAGTTCCTACGATGGCATAAGAGACGGCACCGGTAAAGGCGACCGATAGGGCAAGGCTGGAAGGCTCGCCAGCATTCGTCTCTGCTTGCGCACAAGTTCGCTGCTGTTGCCAAGCTGCCCCTATCATCGCGGCGCCGACAAGCAGCACATAGACTGGCGAAATCCACGTTGCCCACCATGGCTTCGGCCGGTCATGGAAGGCGACGTTCACATAGTCGTGAGCGACGGTTGACAGCAGAATTACGGTCATGACCGTAATTCCATACACAGACCTTCGGAGGAGACGCTCCACGATCCGCATTGCCTCGATGTGTCCGAGCACGGATTGCTCTGGTGTTGCGTTTCCTTGGTTCTCGATATACGCGGCAAGCAGCCAGGATATGCCGCTAATCACGGCAACGGTACCTACGACGAGCATTCCGCTGGCTATGAGAGATTCGGTCCACACCCTGCCACATGCACCTTCAGCGATATCCCCGGTAAGAATCGAAAATGAGTAACTATCAAGACCGAGGACGATGAAGCCCGCAATGAAGAGTCGCAGCGTTGCTACCCGGAGTGTACTGATTTTTCCCTCGGTAAGGACCATGACGATTCCAGCAAAGACGAAACCGGCGAGCACTCCTGCAAGCTGTGAATTTGCTGATGCCGATTCGACCGGGCTCCACCCAGTTCCAATGCATGTACCTCCCGGCGGAATCACAGCGCACCCTGAGATAGGCACGGGAGTTCGGGGTTGCTCTTCCTCGCAGTCATGCATGTGAGATATCAACGATTGGCGCTGCGGCATAGGGTGGCGGACTCTGGCGCTTCGGCAGACCAGTAAGCCCACCCTGCACCGCCCGCGTCGACCGGCTAGGCAGGACGGGACCGTCATACGGCACCGAAGTACCGCAACCACAGCAAACGATCCTCTCTGGTCGGCCTCGACCCGAGGCAGCTCCATCCGCGTCCGGCTCCGGGGCGAGACGGTCCTCTGGTCCGACGTGATGTACCCGGGCCTCGATGGCAGGGCAATCGAGGAGGTTCACGTCCGCCTGGGGCAGTACCTGGGCGAGGTCGAGCGAGCATGGTCAGCGCTGCAGAACCCCGAGGGGTGGCGGGGCTCCGCGAGTCTGCTTCCTGAGGCCCCGCTTACCCCTGCCTTAAGCGGAACCTAAGAGTCTTCAGCGCCGCCCCCAAACGAACGAATGTCCGTTTCGGGGCGGCTAGCGTGCTGCCGCACCCAACTCCCCAGTAACACAGAGGCAGGCACGCGATGAGCAGGACAGTCGGGCACCGGCGCAGGACGAGCCGTACGGCGAAGGTCACGGGCGCGATCGTGGCGGCGGCGGTGATCGGTGGAGCGGCCTTCGCGTTCACCGGGACCGCGCAGGCCAGCTCCGTCGGAGCCGTGTACACGAAGTCCAGTTCCTGGAGCGGTGGTTACACCGGCCAGTACGTCATCACGAACCCCACCGGACAGAGTCAGTCGGACTGGACGCTCCAGTTCGACCTGCCGGCGGGCGTACGGATCGACTCCCTGTGGAACGGGGTCCACACGGTCGACGGGCAGCACGTGACGGTGAAGCCCTCGAGCTGGAACCGGCAGCTGGCCGCGGGGGCCTCCGTCACCGTCGGCTTCGTGACGAGCGGTTCGGGCACCCTGGGCGACCCGACCGGGTGCCGCATCAACGGGCTGAAGTGCTCGGTGGACCAGGGCGCGACGGCCGGCCCGAGCGGACGCCCCACGGTCCGTCCCACCTCCGCGCCGACCGCGGCGCCCACGTCCACGGCCACGGCCACCGCCGCCCCGACCGCGACCTCCGCCCAGCCGACCCGGACCACGTCGCCCGCCCCCACCGCGACCGCCCCGGCCACCCCCGGCGCGCGGTTCGCCCCGTACGTGGACACCTCGCTGTACCCCGCGTACGACCTGGTCGACACCGCGGACAAGACCGGCGTGAAGGAGTTCCACCTCGCCTTCATCACCTCGGGCGGCGGCTGCGCGCCGCTGTGGGGCGGCGTCACGGACCTCGCGAGCGACAAGGTCGCCGCCCAGATCGGTGCCCTGCGGGCCAAGGGCGGCGACGTCCGGGTGTCGTTCGGCGGGGCCGCCGGGCACGAACTGGCCCTGAACTGCGCCACCGTCGACGATCTGGCCGCCGCCTACGGGAAGGTCGTCGACCAGTACCGGCTCACCAAGGTCGACTTCGACATCGAGGGAGCGGCCCTGCCGGACACCGCGGCCAACGCGCGGCGCGCCCAGGCCATCGCCCGGCTGCAGAAGTCGCACCCGGGCCTGGACGTGGCGTTCACCCTGCCCGTGATGCCCGAGGGGCTGACCCAGCCGGGCGTGGCGCTGCTGGCCGACGCGAAGAAGAACGGCGTGCGGATCGACGCCGTCAACATCATGGCGATGGACTACGGGCCCGCGTACAGCGGGGACATGGGGCAGTACGCCATCCAGGCCGCGACGGCCACCCAGGCACAGCTCAAGGGTGTGCTCGGGCTCTCCGACGCGGCGGCGTGGAAGGCCGTCGCCGTCACGCCGATGATCGGCGTGAACGATGTCGCCAGCGAGATCTTCACCGTCGCCGACGCCACGCAGCTCGTGGACTTCGCGGCGGCGAAGGGGATCGGCCGGCTGGCCATGTGGTCCTCGACGCGCGACAAGCAGTGCGCGGCCGGAGCCGTCAACTACGCCGATGCCACGTGCAGTTCGATACTCCAGCAGCCGCTGGCCTTCACCAAGGCGTTCGCGGCGCTGAAGTAGCCGTAAGGGCGCTACGCGAGGACGCCCGCGCGCGCGGCGAGGGTGAGTGCCACCTCGAGTCGCGGCGCGGGCTCCTCCACGGCTCGGGCCGGTGCCAGCAGCGCCGCCACGGCGGCCTCGTCGGCCTTGCGTTCCCGGGCCGTCTCCACGAACCGCTCGACGGCCTCGGTCAGGATCCGCCGCCGCTCGTACGGGACGTCGCGCGACTCCACGGCCAGTTCGAGGAACTCCTCGTGCGAGCCGGCCCACGGCGCGGCGCCGTCCAGGCCGTCCTCCTGCATCTCGTCCGGGTAAGGGATCCGGTGCCACGCGCCGTCCTCCCACCAGTAGACGAAGCCGAAGAGGTTGCCGGCGGCGTCCTCGCGCAAGAGGCCCCACGGCAGCCAGGCGGGGCCGCCCGCGAGGAAGTCGATCTGCCGGCCGCCGACGTGGGTGTGGCTGCCGTCCGGGTCCTGGCCGCAGAAGACCGCGCGCGTCCCGTCGAGCACGGTCAGGCGCCACCAGCCGCCCGCGCCGGTGGAGTGGCACCACACGCCGTCGTCGTCGACGGCGAAGTCGGTCCGGACGGAACAGGCCGCGTCGAGCACGGCCAGGGTCACCGCCCTGGCCCAGAGCAGCTCGGGGCGGTCCAGGTCTTCGGGCAGGCTCGGCTGGTGCATGGTGTGGGTCCCCTCCCGTACGGCCGGGCTGTATGCCGGTCCTGTGGCCCGGTCCTGCGTGCCGGTCCTGTGCGCCGGTCCTGTGCGCCGGACAAGCCTCGCACGGGCCGGTCTCCCCATCGGTCCCGGCCCCGGCTTCGGTCCCGGCTTCCGTCTCGTCCTCCCACTCGGCCGAATTGCCGATGGTCCCGGGGGCACGGCGCCGGGAGTCTGGAACGTAGGGATTCGCCCTGCTTTCTCCGACTTCCTCTGCGGACAGGAGCTGCCCCGTGCTCGTCCTCGACTCCTCTCGTACCGACACCGCGCTCGCGCGGCGTGCCGCCGTGCATTTCGTGCGGGCCAGGTGCCCCTGGGCCGACGTGCACGACGTCCTGCTCGTCGTCAGCGAGCTCCTGGGCAACGCCGTCCGCCACACGGACGACGGCGGCTGGCTGCTGCGCATCGCCTGCCGGCGGCCGGAGGAGCTGGTGGTCGAGGTCTACGACAGCAGCAGCGCCCGCCCCGCGCCGCGCCCGGGGGACCCGGACAACGGCGGCGGATTCGGCTGGGGCATCGTGCAGCAGCTGACCTCGTCGCTGACGGTGCAGCCCCACACGGCAGGGAAGTCCGTACAGGCCGTCTGGCAGCGCAACGCGCCCTCCCTCAGTGCCGGAGCACGCGGCTGACCTGGGCCAGGACCAGGACCGTGTCGTCGGCCGGGACGCTGGGCAGCAGGTTCGCGAGGATGCGGTCGGCCGCTTCCTCCATGGTGCCCCGCGCCTGCCGCAGCTGGTCACGCAGCGCCTCCATGCCCGCTTCGATGTCCCGCCCCCTGGTCTCGATGAGGCCGTCGGTGTACAGGGCCAGGGTGGCCCCCTCCGGAAGGTCCAGCTCCGTCGTCTGGTACGGGAACCCGCCCACGCCCAGCGGCACCCCGGGGGCCTGCGCCACCGTGTCGACAGTGCCGTCCGGGAGGCGCACCAGGAGCGGCGGATGGCCCGCGTTGGCCATGCGGGCGCGCCCGGTCGCGGGGTCGTAGACGAGGTAGAGGCAGGTGGCCAGTTCGATCCCGGCCTCCCGGGCGCAGGCGTCGAGTTCGGCGAGCAGCTCGCCGGGGTCCGCATGGTGCCGGGCCAGTGCCTTGGCGGTGATGCGCAGCCTGCCCATGGCCGCGGCCGCCTTCACCCCGTGCCCCATCACGTCGCCGACGACGAGGGCCACCCGGTCGCCGGGCAGGCTGATCACGTCGTACCAGTCGCCGCCCACCTCGGTGACGTGGCCGGCGGGCAGGTAGCGGTGGGCGACTCGCACGTACGGGCCGGCGCCCGTGGCGCTGGGGAGCAGGGCCCGCTGGAGGGTGAGCGCGATCTCCCGGACCCGGTCGTAGAGGCGCGCGTTGTCCAGGCAGAGCGCGGCGCGGGAGGCCAGCTCCCCGGCCAGCCCGAGGTCCTCCTCGGAGAAGGCCGGGCGGTTCGCGGCCCTGCCGAACATGGTGATGCCCTGGACGGTTCCCCTGGCGATGAGCGGGGCGATCAGGATGTCCGCCAGCCCGCTGGCGAGCAGCAGCCGGGCGCGCTCCTGATGGATGACGGTACGGGTCGCGAACTCCTCGTTGACCGGGACGCACACGGGACGTCCCGTGCTCAGCGTGGCGTGGATGCTGGAGCCCGGCGGGTAGGTGATGTGCTCCAGCCCGCTGACCAGCTCGTCCGCGGGCGGGGGCAGGATGGTCCCGGAGGCGATGCGGCGGGTGACGAGCGGCAGCTCGGGGTCGAACACCTCGGGATCGTCGGGTGCGCGTTCGACGAGTTCCACGACGGCGCCGTCGCAGAATTCGGGGACCACGGTGTCGATCAGTTCCCGCGCGGTGACGTGCAGGTCGAGGGTGGTGCCGATGCGGGCGCCGGCCCGGTCCAGCAGGGCGAGGCGCCTGCGGGCCGCCGTCGCCTCCAGGATGGCGTGTTCCCGGTCGGTCACGTCCACCAGGAGACCGCCCACCCCGGGGCGGGTGTCGCCGGCCTGGCTGAGCGCGAAGAGGCTCACGGACCGCACCTGGTCGCGGTCGGGACGGCCCGCCGTGCGCAGGCCCACGAGGGCGCCGACGACGGGGCGTCCTTCCGCGGCCACGGCCCGTAGCGTGCGCTCGTACTCGCCCCCGTCGGAGGTGAGCATGACCTCGGTCATGCGGCGTCCGAGGTGTTCCGCGATGGGCATGCCGTCCATGTCGGCCAGTGCCTGGTTGAGGTGGACGTACCGCAGCTCCTCGTCGAGCATGACCAGGCCGATGGGGCAGGTCTCGAAGAGGGCGTCGAGGAACGTCAGGTTCGTCTTGACCCGGTCGAGGTCCTCGCCCCTGCTGGCCAGGCCCATGACCACGGAGCTGCCGCCGGGGCCCGTGACGGGGAAGACCCGGAAGCCGCAGTCGAAGACCGTCCCGTCGCGGTGCGCGGCGGGCATGCGGACCCGCCAGTAACCCAGGGTCCGGCCGCGCTCCGCCAGCTGCGCGGCCGCGCCGGGGCGGCCCGGGGGCGGGGCGGGGAACAGGACGTCGGCCGATCCGGAGAGCACTGCTTCGGCCGGGTATCCGAAGAGGGTCTGGGCGCCCGGTCCCCAGTAACGGATGCGGCCCTCGTCATCGAGACCGAACACCGCCACGGCCACGTGCTCCAGCAGCGTGCCGGGCTCCGACCTCAGGAGGCCAGGGGACTGCTCGCGCGCGCCCCCGACGGATCCGTCGGCACCAGACGCCCCCTTTCGGGCTTCCCGGCTTCCCGGCTTTCCCGTCAATTCTGCCCCTTCCCCGTCCCTCGGACCCACTTGCGCCAGTTGAGCGCTCGGGTGCGCGAGCCGACGGCCGCGCGTCCGCCATCCGCTGCCGACCGACTCGAGGAACGACATGCTCCTGCCCCTGAACCGACGGCTGGCCCTGGGCGCCGCCCTGCTGGCCGTGCTGGCCGGCGTGGCGCCGGCCACCGCCGCCCACGCCTCCGAGGCGCCCGCCGATCTCCAGGCCCTGGTCCAGGCCCTGCGCCGGACGACCGAAGCCGGGGCGCCCGGGGCGATGGCCCGGATCACCGGCCCCGACGGCGTCCGGACCAGGGCGGTGGGTGTGCGCGACAGGACCACGGGCTCGGCCATGGACGCCCGCTCCCGCTTCCGCATCGGCAGCGTCACGAAGACGTTCTCCGCCGTGGTGCTGCTGCAGCTCGTGTCCGAGAAGAAGATCCGGCTGGACGCCCCGGTCAATCAGTACCTGCCCGGTCTGCTGCCCGACGACCGGATCACCGTGCGCCATCTGCTGAGCCACCGCAGTGGGCTGGCCGACTACACGGACGCCATGTTCGCCCGGACCGTTCCGGGTTTCGAGGCCGTGCGCACGAGGGTGTTCGGCTACCGGGAGCTCGTCGGCCTCTCGCTGAAGGAGCCGAGGACGACCGAACCGGGCGCGGCGTACGCGTACTCGAACACCAACTTCGTCGTCGTCGGCATGCTCATCGAAAAGGTCACCGGGCACCGGGTGGGCGAGGAGTACGAACGCCGCGTCATCAGGCCGCTGCACCTGCGGAACACCTCGTACGTGCACCCCGGCACCCGGATCGAGGGGCGGCACGCACGCGGCTATCTCCACCCGGACGAGGCGGGCGCGCCGCTGGTCGACTCCACCGAGCAGACCGTGTCCTGGGCGCAGTCCGCCGGGGCGGTGATCTCCGACCCGGCCGATCTGAACACCTTCACCTCCGCGCTGCTCGGCGGCAGGCTGCTGCCCGCGCCGATGCTGGACGCCATGCTGGAGATGACCCCGACCGACGCCGCCCGCACCCGCTTCTACGGGCTGGGCCTGCGCCGGTACGACCTGACGTGCGGTACGTCTGTGTACGGCCACACGGGGACCGTACAGGGCTTCTACACCTACGCGTTCGCCACCCGTGACGGCCGCCGCAGCCTGACCGCGATGGCGAACACCTCGAACCGGGGCGCCGCGAACACAGCCCTGGGCGGGACCCTGGAAGCCGCCTTCTGCGGCAAGCGGGCCGCGTCGGCCTCCGCGCGCGGCTTCACCGTCGCCCCGGCCGAGGTGGATCTGCCGGAGCACCACGCGCGCTGAGCGCCCTCGCCGGCGCCCCGTCCGGGGTAGCCCCCGGACGGGGCGCCGGGGATCATGAGGCAACGCCAGCCCACCGGGCCTCGCGCCCGGCCATCGAGCCCTGGAGATACGTGTGTCCTCCGCGTCGAGTTATGCGTCCGGTGTCTGCGAAGTGCCGCTGCTGGGCGACACCATCGGCGAGAACCTGGACCGCACCGTGCGGCGGTTCCCCGGGCACGACGCCCTGATCGACCGGGCCACCGGGCGCCGTTGGACGTACGCGGAGCTGGCGGCCGACGTCGACACCCTCGCGCTCGGCCTCCTCGGCCTAGGCATCGTCAAGGGTGACCGGGTCGGTATCTGGGCACCGAACCGCGCCGAGTGGACGCTGGTGCAGTACGCCACCGCCAGGATCGGGGCGGTGCTCGTCACCGTGAACCCCGCCTACCGCTCGCACGAACTGGAGTACGTCCTGCGGCAGTCCGGGATCCGGCTGCTGGTCGCGGCGGACCGGTTCAAGGGCTCCGACTACGCGGGCATGATCGCGGAGGTCCGGCCGCGCTGTCCGGAGCTGGAGTTCACCGTCCTGCTGGAGGGGCCCCTGTGGACGGCCCTGCTGGAGCGCGGACGGCAGGGCGACCGGGCCGACCTGGCCCGGGCGCAGGCCGCGCTCAGTCCGGACGACCCCATCAACATCCAGTACACATCGGGGACCACGGGCTTCCCCAAGGGGGCGACCCTCTCGCACCACAACATCCTCAACAACGCCTTCTTCGTCGGCGAGTTGTGTCATTACACCGAACGGGACCGGGTCTGCATCCCGGTGCCCTTCTACCACTGCTTCGGCATGGTGATGGGCAACCTGGCGTGCACCAGCCACGGTGCGGCCATGGTGATCCCCGCGCCCTCGTTCGACCCGGCGGCCACCCTGGCCGCGGTCGAGGCGGAATCGTGCACCTCGCTCTACGGGGTCCCCACCATGTTCATCGCCGAGCTGGCGGACCCCGGGTTCGAGGGCTACGACCTGTCCAGCCTGCGGACGGGAATCATGGCGGGCTCGCCCTGCCCGGTCGAGGTGATGAAGGAGGTCATCGACCGGATGGGCATGGCCGAGGTGTCCATCTGCTACGGGATGACGGAGACTTCGCCGGTGTCGACGCAGACCCGCGCGGACGATTCCGTCGAGCGCCGGGTGTCGACCGTGGGCCGGGTCGGCCCGCACCTGGAGGTGAAGGTGGTCGATCCGCAGTCCGGCCGTACGGTGCCCCGCGGAGAGCCGGGCGAGCTGTGCACCCGCGGCTACTCGGTGATGCTCGGCTACTGGGGCGAGCCGGAGCGGACCGCCGAGGCCGTCGACTCGGCGCGCTGGATGCACACGGGCGACCTGGCGGTCATGGACGACGAGGGCTATCTGAGCATCACCGGCCGCATCAAGGACATGGTCATCCGCGGCGGGGAGAACCTCTACCCGCGCGAGATCGAGGAGTTCCTCCACACCCACCCGGACGTCCTGGACGTCCAGGTCATCGGCGTACCCGACCCGAAGTACGGGGAGGAGCTGATGGCGTGGGTGCGGATGCGCGAGGGAGCCGAGCCGCTGACCGCCGCGGACGTGCGCGCGTTCTGCGACGGCCGGCTCGCCCGCTTCAAGATCCCGCGGTACGTGCACGTCGTGGAGGAGTTCCCCATGACGGTCACCGGGAAGATCCGCAAGATCGAGATGCGCGAGGCGGCGGCCCGCCTGCTGGACCTTCCGTCCGACAGGCTCTGAGGGCCGCCGCGCCCGCTCCGGTGGATCAGTTCTTGCCGAGGAGCCCGTTCATCGTGGCGATCTCGGCGGTCTGGGAGCTGATGATGGCCCCGGCCATCGTCTTGGCCTCGGGGAAGACGCCGTCGGCCTGCTCCGTCTTCGCCATGGCGACGGCGCCCTCGTGGTGCTTGATCATGAGCTCCATGAAGGCGGTGTCGAACGCCTTGCCGGAGGCCTTGCCCAGCTGGTCCATCTCGTCGGCGGTCATCATCCCGCCGCCGGCGCCGTGACCGGAGTGGCCGGCGGCGCCCGCGGCGGGCACCTGCTCGCCCCACGAGGTCAGCCACCCGGACAGGGTCTTGATCTCCGGGTCCTGGGCCTTCTTGATCGCCTCGGCGAGCTGCTTCACCTCGGCCGAGCCGGCCCGGGAGGGGGCCAGGTCCGCCATCTCCACGGCCTGGCGGTGATGCGGGATCATCCCCGTGGCGAACGCTACGTCGGCGGCGTTGTGCTGCCCCTGCGCGGCGGACGACGAGGCCGACGGGGACTGCGCGGGGTGGCCGCCGTGCCCGGCGGCGGCGCCGTCGTCCGCCGCACCGCAGGCGGCGAGGACGAACGAGGCCGCGGCGGCGGCCGCGACGGCGGTGGTACGGCGGATCGGGGAACGGTTCTTGCTCATGGTGCTACGACTCCTTGACGCGTGAGGACATGGCGGAGCGCGGCAGCCCGGGGACGGGCGCCGTGCGGGCCGCTCTAGATGCGCAGGAGTTGCAGTTCCGCCAGGTCGGGCGGGGCGCGCCCGCTCTCGGCCGGCGCCGACGCGCGGGTGGCGAACACCGCGGCCGCGGGCGTGCCCGGGAGGGCGGCCGCGAGCGCGGGCGGCGCGTAGGCGGTGGTGATCCCGGTCGCGGCGCAGGTGGCGTCCGCATGGTGCACGTGGCCCTGGCCGTCGGCGCTGTGCGAGCAGTCCTCACCCGTCTGGTGGTGACCGGACTCGTACCCGGCGGCGGCGACCGCGTGCGCCCGTACGGGCATTCCCCCGGTCCCGAGCCCGTGCATGGCCAGCACACCGGCCAGTACGGCGAGCACCAGCAGCAGGCGGCCGGGCCCGGCGGGGCGGCGGCGCGGCGACTGCGGGGCGGGGATCATGCGGTCATCCTACGATCCCGCTCCGCCCGCGCCTCGTCGGGAGTACCCCGTCGGCGCGTCCCCGTCGGCGCCGACGGGGCGTTCCGGCCAACGGCGGCGCCGCGCGATCGGGCCTTGCGACAATGTCCGAATCAACGCCGTCGATCACGGCAGGCGGACGCTACGATCACAACATGATCACAGCCGATCCGCGTCACACCTCGCGAGTCGGACTGTTCGTCGGGATCCTGAGCGCGCTGCTCTTCGCGGTCCTGCACTGCTCCTCCCCTCTTCCCGGCGACGGGCTCCCGCCGTCCGGCACCGCCTCCGTCGGCGCGGCTGCCGCCGAGACCGCCTCTCAGCACCCTGCGCACCCGGCCCATCCGGCCCACCACATCGACTGCCTCTCCCCCGGCCTGGCCCCCCAGGCGCAGAACGAGCCCCGCCACTCGGCGGACGCGGAGCCCGCGCTCCCCTCACCCCCGTCGCCGATCCGCCGTCGGCGGACCCGGCCGCGCCCCCCGGCGCCGGCGCCGCACGGATGGCCCGGACCGGCCGCTCCACGCTGACCAGCGTGTGCCGATGGCGCATCTAGACCGCTCCCGTACCGCATGAGCGACGTCCTGACGCATCATCGAACGAGAGCGGACCAATGGATTCCTCACCCACCCACGTGACACCCCCTGCCCGCACGGCCCTGTCCGGGCTGGTCGGCAACACTCCCCTGCTGCGCGTGTCCGAGCCGCTGACCCCGGCGGGAAGCGGCTTCTGGGCGAAGCTGGAGGGCTTCAACCCCGGCGGCATCAAGGACCGCCCCGGCCTGCACATGGTCGAGCGGGCCCGCGCCCGGGGCGAGCTGAAGCCGGGCGCCCGGATCATCGAGTCCACCAGCGGCACCCTCGGCCTGGGACTCGCCCTGGCCGGCATGGTCTACGGACACCCGGTCACCCTGGTCACCGACCCCGGCCTGGAAGGGTCGATGACCCGGCTGCTGACCGCCTACGGAGCCCGGGTCAACGTCGTCGGCGAACCGCACCCCACCGGCGGCTGGCAGCAGGCCCGCCGGGACCGTGTCACACAGCTCATGGCGCAGCACCCCGGCTCGTGGTGCCCCGACCAGTACAACAACCCCGACAACACCACCGCGTACACCCCGCTGGCCCTGGAACTGGCCGGCGAACTGGGCCACATCGACGTCCTGGTGTGCAGCGTCGGCACCGGTGGACACTCCGCGGGGGTCTCGCGCGTCCTGCGCCGGCTCTGCCCCGGCCTCGCCCTGGTGGGCGTGGACACCGTCGGCTCCACCATCTTCGGCCAGCCCGCACGCACCCGGCTGATGCGCGGCCTCGGTTCGAGCATCTACCCCCGCAACGTCGCCTACGACCAGTTCTCCGAGGTCCACTGGGTCGCCCCGGCGGAGGCCGTGTGGGCCTGCCGCCAACTCGCGACCTCCCACTACGCCAGCGGCGGGTGGAGCGTCGGAGCGGTCGCCCTGGTGGCCGGGTGGCTGTCCCGCACCCTGCCCAGGGACACCAGGATCGCCGCGATCTTCCCCGACGGGCCGCAGCGCTACCTCGGCACCGTGTACGACGACGACTACTGCGCGGCGCACGGCCTGCTCGACGCACCTCCGGCCCCCGAGCCCGACGTGATCGGCCGGCTCGACGAGAAGGAGGTCAGGCGCTGGACCCGCTGCGCCTCCGTCGTCGACCCGCTCACGCTCGGCGAGCCCGGCGCACGGGAGGGGACGCGGTGAAGGCGACCCTCGCGCAGGTCCGTTCGTACGAGCGCAGTGTCCAGCTGCTGATGGTGAACCAGTTCACCATCAACCTCGGCTTCTACATGCTCATGCCCTACCTGGCCACGCACCTGGCCGGGCCGCTGGGCCTCGCCGGCTGGACGGTCGGGCTGATCCTCGGCGTGCGCAACTTCAGCCAGCAGGGCATGTTCCTCATCGGCGGGACGCTGGCCGACCGCCTCGGGTACAAGCCGATGATCATCGCCGGGATGGTGCTGCGCGTCATCGGCTTCGCGACGCTCGGCCTGGCCGGCTCCGTACCCGCGCTCATCGCCGCCTCCGCGGCGACCGGACTGGCCGGGGCGCTGTTCAACCCGGCCACCCGGGCCTACCTGGCCGCGGACGCGGGGGAACGCCGGATCGAGGCCTTCGCCCTGTTCAACGTCTTCTACCAGGCCGGGATCCTGCTGGGCCCGCTGGTGGGCATGGTGCTGACCGGGGTCGACTTCCGCCTCACCTGCCTGGTCGCGGCCGCGATCTTCGCCGTGCTCGGCGCCGTGCAGATCCGGGTGCTGCCCGCCCGCCGGGGGAACGACACCCCGGACCGGGAGGCGGGCCCGCGTGAGGGCGTGTTCGCCCAATGGCGCGGCATCCTGGCCAACCGCCCGTTCCTGCTCTTCTCCGGCGCCATGGTCGGTTCCTACGTGATGACCTTCCAGGTCTATCTGGCGCTCCCGCTGGAAGTCCGGCGGCTGGTCGGCGAAGGCTCCTCCGGCACGGCCGCGGTGGCCCTGCTCTTCGCCGTGTCGGGGCTGAGCACCGTCCTCTTCCAGACCCGGGTCACCGCTTGGTGCAAGGCCCGGATGGAGCCGGGGCCCGCCCTCACCCGGGGGCTGCTGGTCATGGCCGCGGCCTTCCTGCCCCTGGCGGCCGCCGCGGCGCTGCCGGTACCGGACGGCGGCATCGGGCGGTGGCTGCTGGCCGCGGTCCCTCCCGCGCTCTCCGCGTTGCTGCTGGCCCTGGGCACGATGATCGCCTACCCGTTCGAAATGGACACCATCGTCCGCCTCTCCGGCGACCGGCTGGTGGCCACGCACTACGGGCTGTACAACACCATCTGCGGTGTCGGCATCGCGCTCGGGAACCTGCTCACCGGTGCGGCGCTGGACGCGGCCCGGGCGGCCGGAATCTCCGCTCTCCCGTGGCTGGGGCTCGCCGTCCTCGGCGTGGGCTGCGCGGCCGCCCTGCACGCGCTGCACCTCTCCGGCCGCCTCACGTCCGCCCCGCGTGGGGCACCCGCCGAAACCACGGCCGCCTGACGGCCTGACCGTCCGTCGTTCGGTCCGAGCGGCAGCACGGTGCGGGGGCGGCCACGCACTCCCGGCCGCCCCCGCACCGTGCCCGTACCCGCGCCCGCGCCCTTGCCCTTGCCCTTGCCCGCATCCTGAGACCGTCCCGCTGCCATCCGGCCTGCTCCCGTGCGGATCGCGCCATTGCGTCCGACAGGCCAACTCCTTTGCCCAAAAGGCGGGTTACGGTCCCGCCATGAATTCGAACACGCGGAGACCAGCCGCCCTCCAGCCCAGTCGCCGCACCCTCTTGCGTTCCGCCGTGGCGGGCACGGCGGCCGCCGGGGCGGGGCTGGCCCTCGGTCCGGCGTTCCCCGCCGCCGCCGCAACGCCGGAGGCCGAGAGCACGGACCGCCCGGTCACTCCCGCACAGGCACTGCGCCGGCTGGCGGCCGGAAACGAGCGCTGGCGCAGGCAACTGCAGGAGCACCCGCACGAGTCCGCCGCCCTGCGCCGCCGACTGGTCCTGGCACAGCACCCGTTCGCGATCGTGCTGGGCTGCGTGGATTCGCGGGTGCCCCCGGAGCTCGTGTTCGACCAGGGGCTGGGCGACCTCCTGACGGTCCGCTCCGCGGGCGAGGTGCTCGACGAGGCCGTGCTGGGCAGCATCGCCTACGGTGTCCTGGAACTGCACGTACCCCTGGTCCTCGTCCTGGCCCACCAGTCGTGCGGAGCCGTCGCCGCCGCGGTCCACGCCGACGAGACCGGTGAGCCGCTCCCCGCCCACATCCAGTACCTGGCCGACCAGATAAGGCCGTCCATCGACCACGGCCAGCACGGCGAAGCCCGCGTCGACGCCACGGTCAACGCACACGTACGGCGGGTACGCGGCCGCCTGGCGGCCGAACCGGACCTCGCCGGCAAGGTCGCCTCCGGCGAACTGGCCGTGGTGGCGGCCCGCTACGAACTGCGCGACCAGCGGGTGCGCACCCTGTCCTAGGCCACGGTGTCGCCGGTGAACGGAACGAGCCCCTCCCCGGAGGGGCCGTTCGGCGGTTGAAGTAGCGTTCGGTGGATGACCACTCCGCCGCCCCAGCAGCCCCCCGGCCCGTACGGGCCCCCGCAGCCATACCCGCAGCCGCAGCCGTACCCGTATCCGTACCCGGGGCAGCAGCCCTACCCGCCGCCGCGCAAGAACCGGACCGGCATGGTGATCGGGATCATCGCGGCCTCGCTGGCCGGGCTCGGCCTCATCGCCTTCGGGGTGGGCCGGCTGGGCGAGGCCAGGTCCCAGGCCGGCGGATCCGGCTTCCCCGAGGCCGAGTACCGGCTCACCGTGCCGAAGGCCCTGCTGGACGGCGAGTACGAGCTGGTCCAGGACCTGTCGCAGACCGAGGGCAAGAAGGCGCTGGACGGCGCCTACGACCCGAAGATCCGCAACCCCGAGCCGGTGGTCGCCCAGTACACCTCCGAGTCCCGGAAGGGAGTCGGCGCCCTCGTCATCTCGGGGATGTACGGCCAGTTCAAGGACCCCGCGACGGCCCGTAGAAAGATGCTGTCCGGCGCCGCGGACGCGAAGGGCGCGACCCTGGCGGTCCCCGCCCGGGAGATCACCCCCGCCGGTTCCGGGATCACCGTGTCCTGTCAGGTGCTGACCTCGGCCCAGGACGGCACCAGGACCACCGTGCCGATGTGCGCCTGGGCGGACGAGAACACGGGCGCGTCGGTCGGTGTCATCACTCCGGAGAGCGCGCAGCAGGACCCGAAGTCCGTCGACCTGGCCAAGGTCGCCGAGAGCACGCTCAAGGTGCGCGAGGAGGCCCGGCAGCCGATCCGGTGACGCCGGGCATGCGTGTGCCGCCCCGCTGAGCTGCGGGGCGGCGTACGCATCGCGGGGCCGGTCGGGGCTACGAGGTCCGGCGCGGCGCTCCGAAGCTCGTGAACGCGCTCCGTTTGGGCAGCCGGTAGGCCTCGCGGCCGGTGATCGCGTTCAGGATCGTGGCGTTGCGCACCGCCCCGATGTCCAGGTTGGGCGAGGAGACGCCGTGGCTGTGGGTCTCGGCGTTGGCCACGAACACGCGGCCGGTGATCCCTTCCGCGAGTTCGACGGAGTGGTCCAGGCGCACCCGGTGACGGCCGCGGCCGTCCCGCAGCAGCAGGTCCTCGATGGGTTCGAGGAACGCGGGCGGGCGGTTGCGGTAGCCGGTCGCGGCCACCACCAGGTCGGTGGTGTGCTCGAAGGTCTGACCGGTGTCGCGGTGCCGGCAGGTCAGCACCGCCCGCCCCGCGGCGTCCGTGGCGGCGGACTCCACCGTGACGCCGAACCGCAGTTCCACCTCGGCCAGTCCGTGCTCCAGCTGGCGGCGGTAGAGCAGTTCGTGGATCTTCTCGAGGGTGTCGGTGGAGATCCCCTTGTAGAACTGCCACTGCTCGCGGGTCAGCCGGTCGCGCACCTCCTCGGGCAGGGAGTGGAAGTACTGCATGTACGCCGGAGTGGTCATCTCCAGCACCATCTTGGTGTAGTCGAGCGGGGCGAACGACGCGGTGCGGGTCAGCCAGCTCACCGCGGGCCCGAACTCGACGTTCCGGCCCAGCAGGTCCGCCGTGACCTCGGCCCCGGACTGGCCCGAACCGATCACGGTGACCTTCGCGGCCCCGTCCACGTCGGACGCCCGGTAGAGGTAGTCGGCGGTGTGCAGCAGCGTCGACGGGGGCAGTCCGGCGAGGGCGTCGGGTACGTACGGCGCCGTGCCGATGCCCAGGACGAGGTTGCGGGCGTGCATCCGCAGGGGCGTGCCGTCGCCGCGTACGGCGTGCACGGTGAAGCGATCGCGCGCGGCGTCCCAGTGGACCTCCTCGACGCGGTGCGAGAAGTGCACCGAGGGAGTTTCGCCGCCGCCCAGCGCAGGTAGTCCTCGTACTCGCGGCGGGAGGGGAAGAAGTTCTCGCGCACGGTGAAGGTGTAGAGCCGGTCCATGTCGTGGAGGTAGGTGAGGAACGACAGGGGATGACCGGGTGCGACGAGGGTGACGAGGTCGGCGAGGAAGTTCACCTGCATCGAGGCGTCGCCGAACATCATCCCGCGGTGCCAGGTGAGTTCGGGCTGCTCCTCCAGTACGACGAGGTCGAGGCCGTCCACGGTCGAGGCGAGTGCGGCGAGTCCTAGGTTGAAGGGACCGCAGCCGACGGCCACCACGTCGTGCTCGCTCACGAGTTCGCTGACACGTTCGCTGTCGAGTCCGCTCATCGGGGAGGTCCTCCTCGCGGCGCGGGTGGATGAGCAGGGCGGCGGTCTTGTCCGGGAAGACGGCCTCCCCGACGTGCCGGAATCCGGCGGCGGCGAACGCCGTGAGGGAAGGCGCGTTGTTCACGTCCGGCTCGGCGGCCACCCGGGTGCACGCGGGGTCGGCGGCCAGCAGGCCTTCGGCGAGCGCGCGCAGCAGGGTCCGGCCCAGGCCCTTGCCGGTGCGGCTCTCCTCGCCGATGGCGATGTGCAGGCCGAGGTCGTGGGGCAGGTGCGGGTACTGGCCGGCGAGGCGGTCGCGCAGCACCCGGTAGACCTCGATGTACGCGAACGGCCGGCCGTCGAGCCCGATCAGGACGGGCAGGATGGCGTCCCCGGCGAGGTGTCCGGAGATCTCCTCGGCCCAGCGCTCGCGCGGCCATGCCTGGTGCCAGAAGGCGTCGATGTGCGGGGACTGCATCCAGCCGTGCACGAGGTCCAGGTCGGCCCCCTCGGCCCGGGCGACACGTGCCGACCAGGGTCCGCCCAGCTGCGGGAGCGGGGGCCGGGGACGGTCGCGGCGAGCCGGGCTCCGTCGTGGTGTAACCGCTGCACCGGGCTCATGCCGCGGCCTCCTGGAGGGGGTTGGGGGCGTCGAGGTAGACGGACTGGGCGTCGAGGGGGGCGAGGACTTCGTCGATCCCGTGCAGCCGGGTGAGCAGGTTGCCCTTGCAGGGCAGGGTGTCGGCCTCCAGCCAGCGGCGGGCGAGCCGGTCTCCGTCGGGGCCGGCGGCGGCGAGGGCGGGCAGGGCGGCGCGCAGCCGGCTGGCGAGTACGGCGAGCAGTTCGCGCTCGTCCGCGAGGCCGTCGACGGCGAGCCTGCCGATGACCGACAGGGCCTGGTTGCGCAGCAGGTAGTACGAGAGCCGGTCGTCGACGAGGGTGTCGTCGACGACGGCCAGCGTGGAGGAGCCGGCGCCGAGCCGCCCGAGCAGACCGGGGAGGTACGAAGCGGCCAGGTAGTAACCCTGGTTGTCGCGGAAGGTGCCGCCGGTGACCCGGCCCCGCTCGTCCAGCCGGACCAGGGTGTTCTGCTGGTGGGCCTCCAGGCCGATGCCGGTGGCGGCGTACAGGTGCAGCATCGGGACGAGCACCTTGTCGGTGTAGTCGGCCGTCCACTGCTCCGCAGCTCCGGCGCCGAGGCCCGCCACCAGGTCCCCGAGCGCGCTGCGGCCGAGGCCGGGGCGCGGCGCCACCAGGCCCACCAGGCAGCGCAGGTCCGCGATGCCCTGCGGGACTTCGCGTACGGCGACGTCGAGGCCGGTGACCTCCGGGCCTTCCGGGCGCCCGGGCTCGTCCACCGCGAGCCAGGCGGGGTCGCGGGTGATGGCGAAGCCGGGGTGGGCCCCGAAGGTGGTGTCCGCGTACCCGGCGTCGAGGAGCCGGTTGATCTCCAGGCCGCGGCGCAGCTCCGTACGGGTGGATTCGCGGCGGGAGTTGGTCAGCCGCAGGCCGAGCGAGAGCTTCAGCATCACGTCGGCGTCCGGCCGGTACACGGTGCGCACGCTGGAGGTCGGCCACCACTCGGGGCCCAGCTCGCCGAGCGGTTCGAGGGCGCCGGAGTCGATCAGGGCGGCGATGCGCGGGCGGTGGAGCAGGTCGCGGGCCTGCCAGGGGTGTGCGGGAACCAGGACGCGGCCGTCGTGCAGTCGGCGTCCGGCGAGTTCGGCGAGGAGGGCGACGGTGTCCTGTCCGGCGAGGGACGGGGCCTTGTCCACGGCGTCGTGCGAGACCACCGACTCGTCGGCGGCGAACCAGTGCAGCCGGAAGGAGCCGCGCAGTTCGGGTGAGAAGGCGGCCGCGTCGTTGTCCGAGATGCCGTCGCGGCTCTTGGGTGCGGGGTGGTTCAAGTGGCCCAGGATCAGGGCTTGTTCGGCATCGAGGAAGCCGTCAACCTCGGGCGGCGCCGCCGGGTGGGTGCGGCGGTCGGAGATGAAGGAGGCGACGCGGCGTACGGACTCGGCGGTGCGCTCCACCAGGTCGGCGACCTCGCCCGCCGGAACGCCGCCGGGGCGGCTGCCACCGCGTACGGCGGCCTCGGTGGAGAGCAGCGCGACGGCGGTCACGGGGTCGGCGCTCGCGCCGAGCGGGCCGCCGGGTCCCTCCAGGCGGGCGGGGGCGAACCGGTGCAGGCCGGTCGGCGAGCGGTGGGTCACCTCGGTGACGAGTGCCAGCCCGGCGGTGGGGAGTTCGATCCGCAGCGGGCCGGGCGCGACGGGCGTGCCGGTCTCGAGCAGCCAGCAGCGCAACAGCGCCTCGATGTGGGCGTGTTCGGCGGCGCCCCGGGCGTCGAGGGCGTGCAGCGGGTCGGTGCCGGCGGCCTGGTCCTGGGCAGGGGCCGGGGTGGGGGTCGGGGTGGAAGCCGCGGCGGTGGTGCTCATGCGGCGCTCTCCTCTACGAGTCGTTCACAGGTGCGGCCGGCGTCGAGGACGATGTCCACGAGGCCGTCGATGTCTTCCGGTGTGGCGGTCGGGTTGAGCAGGGTGAACTTCAGGCACACCCGGGCCGGGGAACCCGCTCCGGCGGTGCGGACCTCCGTACGTCCGATGAGGGCGGCGCCTGATTCCAGGAGCCGCCTGCGCAGGGCGCCGTTGAGCTCGTCGGCGGCGCTCGGATCGGCGCCCCGGTAGCGGAACACCACGGTGGTCAGGGCGGCCGGCGAGACGAGTTCGAGCTCCGGTTCGGCGAGGATGCGGCGCTCGGCGTGCCGGGCCAGGCCGTGGCAGGCATCGACCATGCGGCCCATCCCGCTGCGGCCGTACGTCAGCAGGGTGGCGGCGGCCTTCACTGCGTCGGGGCGCCGGGTGGTCTGCAGGCTGCGGCCGAGCAGGCCGTCGTAGCCGGCTTCGGAGTCGTCGGCCGGGTTGAGGTAGGCGACCTCCCGGTCGAGAGCGGTGAAGGCGGTCGTGTCGGACACCAGCAGCACACTGGTGGCGGCGGGCTGCCAGCCGATCTTGTGCAGGTCGAGGGTGACGGAGTCGGCCAGTTCCAGTCCGGCGAGCCGGCCGGCCAGCCGCTCGGAGAACAGGGCGCCGAATCCGTACGCGGCGTCCACGTGCATCCAGATGCCGTGACCGGCGGCGATCTCGGCGATCTGCGGGAGCGGATCGATGGAGCCGAAGTCCGTGGTCCCTGCGGTGGCGACGACGGCGAGCGGGGTCCGGCCGGGGCCGAGCCCGTCCAGGGCTGCGGCCAGGGCCTCCGGCCGCATCCGCCACCGCTCGTCGGTGGGCACGAGGTGGACGGCCGACTCGCCGAGTCCGAGGGCGGCGCAGGCCCGTTGCACCGAGAAGTGGGCGAGTTCCGAGCAGAAGACGACCGGTCCGGGCAGGGCGGCCACCCCGTCCTGGCGGGCGTCGACCCCGAGGCGCAGGGCCGCGGCGTCCCTGGCCAGCAGCAGGCCGAGCAGATTGGACAGCGAGCCGCCGGGGGTGAGGACTCCGTCGGCGCGCTCCCCCAGTCCCGCCAGGCGGGTCAGTACGCCGATGAGCCAGCGTTCGACGGCGATGGCCGAGGGGCCGGAATCGTAGGTGTCCAGCGAGGCGTTGGTCATGCTCGCGAGGGTGTCCGCGGCGACGGCGACCGCCAGCGGTGGCGGCTGGAGGTGCGCGGCGGCCCGGGGGTGGGACAGGTCGATGCCGTGTTCGACCAGGAGGGTGGCGAGGAGCTGGAGCGCGGCCTTGGCGCCGAGCCCCTCCGCGGGGAGCAGGGCCGGTCCCAGTGCCTGGGCGGCCGACGCGAGGACGGCGGAGGGGGCGCCGGCCGGTAACGGTCCCGCCGGGCGGCGGGCGTCCAGCGCGGCGTCGATCGCCTCGCCCAGTGCGGCGTAGACCTCGGTGAGTCCCTCGCGGGAGCCCGCCAGCAGGGACGGCGGGAACAGTGGTGCCTCGGTGAGCGGTATCACGCCCTGGCCTCCTCAGGCTTCTGCCAGCGGGTTGGGGTGAGTGCCGTTCGGATACAGCGCGTGGCGCAGGGCGCGGTCGCCGTACCGGGTGACGACGATCCGGTCGCGGTTCAGGCCGTACCGGGGGATCTGGGGGTGAGCAGGTCGTACTCGGCGAACCGTTCGGACAGTTCGGGGAAGCGCTGCTGGAAGTCGAGGATGGTCCGGCGGACCATGCGCCAGAACGTCTTCTCCGGTACGCCGAGCTGTTCGGCGCACAGCGGGGCCAGGTAGCGGAAGTGGCCGACGAAGACCTGGTCGACCACGTGCTGACGGATGATCGAGGGGTGCTTGCGGGGCAGGACGTGGTCGTGGCCGTCCGGCTCCGGTCCGCGCTCGGGCACGTCGGTGAAGGACACGCACACGTCGTCGACGAAGTCCTTCAGGTACAGGCGGGTCGGTACGTCGTTCTCGTCGTAGCCGATCAGGGTGTTCTGTCCGTGCGGGTTGAAGGTGACCCCGTAGCGGTAGAGCACGTGCATCAGCGGGACGAGCAGGGTGTCGAAGAGCCGCCGCAGCCATTCCTGCGGGTCGAGGCCGGAGGCCCGGACGAGTTCGGCCACGAACGCGTCGCCGGTGTGGTCGACGTGGAGCAGCGAGGCGAAGGTGCGGACCCGCTCGCCGGGGTCCTTGCGGGCGGTGACGGAGTCCCGCCAGATGCAGCCCAGGGCCTCGAGGTGCTGGTAGGGCGCGTCCTCCAGCTTGGAGAGGTAGGGGTGGCGCACGGTGACGGAGGCGACCTCGCCGAGGAACACCGTCCGGCACTCCTCGGTCAGGAACGCGTCGCGCTCCACCAGTCCGCGCAGCCACTGGGTGACGACGGGCGCGCCCATCGTGCAGTGCGGCGGGATGCCGCGCCAGACGAGGGTGTTGAGGATCTTCAGCGGCAGTTTGACGTCGTGGCGGTCGGGGACCGTGACGTTGGCCATCGTGCGGATGGACTGCCCGGGCAGGTACGCGTCCGGGCTGTCGCCCAGCGGGATGATGCGGCGCTGTGCCACGTCGGCCGCGTGCAGGATCTGGACGGCGTGGTCCCACTGCCAGGGGTGCACGGGCATCCACACGTAGCCCTGCGGGTCGACTCCGGCCGCTTCCAGTACCTGCGTGAAGCGGTTCCGGGTCGACTCGTCCAGCTCCCCGGCCAGGATGTCCTGTTCGGACAGTTCCGAGGTGCCGCGGAATTCGGCGAGGCCGCGGTGCACGGCCACCCACTGGAGCCGGAGCGACTGGGCCGACTCGGGGGCGTAGTTGCGCACGTCGGTGGCCGAGAAGCCGATGCGGCCCTTGTTGGCGACGAGCAGGTTGTGCCCCGTCATCCGGCACTCGAGCTCCGTGTGGCCGAGGGTGCGGAGCTCGGTCACGGTCTCGCCGCCGTGCGTGATGCGTGCCGCGTCGACGGCGAGCGTGGCGGACAGCTCGGTGAAGTAGGTGGCGATCGTCGACGCGTCGCTGCCGAGGGTCGAGGCCGCTTCGAGGAGGAACTGCTGGGCGTCCCAGGCGGGTTCGGCCACCGCGTTGCCGAGCATGCTGGTGGCGGTGCGGGTGATCGACCGCGGGTCGACCCGCAGCCATCCGAAGGCGCCGGGCTCCGCGTTGAAAGCGTAGGTCGTACCGCTGTCGAGATCGACGCGGTAGTTGCCTTCTCCGGTTTCCGCCGCCTTGAGCATGTCCTCGAAACACCACTCGCCCAACGCCTTGGCGAGAAGCCGGCGGTTGGCCTCCCGCCAGGCCGCGGGGGCCACTTCGGGGAGGGTGGGGACGGGATGGTCGGGGGGATGGACATCAAACGGCTCCGTGGTCGCTGGATCGGCTCACCTGGGCAAACCGGCCCAGGCAGTGGTCAGATTAGGTAAGGCTCACCTAACCGACAAGGTCAGCTTCCAGCCATAGGGGCGACATGACACACCATCAACAATCGCCTTAGGTTAGGCTAACCAAACCATCATTCTTCCCGGATTCCCGTTCGAGGTGATCAGTGGTGCCCTCCTGCCGTCGCACCCCCCGATGGACCTTTGCCCTGGTCAGTGCGGGTGGCGTGGTGATGACCCTGGACGTGACCGTGGTCAATGTCGCCCTCTCGGACATCGCCCGGGACCTGGATGCCGGGCTCGGCCGGGTGCAGTGGACGGTGTCCGCGTACTCGCTGGCCTTCGGCGCGCTGCTGCTCACCGCGGGGGCGCTCTCCGACCGCATCGGGAGGCGAGCGGTGTTCACCGCCGGGATGGCGCTGTTCACCCTCGCCTCCGCCGGATGCGGACTGGCCCCCGACGCCGGCACCCTCATCGCCGCCCGGGCGGCCCAGGGCCTCGGCGGCGCCATGGTGTTCGCGCCCACGCTCGCCCTGCTGGCCGCCGCGTACGAGGGCGCCCGCCGCCAGGCGGCGATAGCGGCCTTCGCGGCCATCGCCTCCGCCGCGGGGGCACTGGGGCCGGTGGTCGGCGGCCTGTTCGTCCAGGGGCTCGGCTGGCGGTGGATCTTCCTCGTCAACGTGCCGATCGGTGTCCTGGTCGTGGCCGGTGCGCTGGCCCGCATGCCGGAATCCGCCGCACCGGCCGAAACGCGCCGGCGCATCGACCTCCTGGGCGCGGCACTCGGCGTGGGCACCCTCCTGGCCCTGCACTATCCGCTGGTCACCGGCCCGGAGGCCGGCTGGACGGCGCCGGAGGTACTCGGCTCCGCCGTCCTCGGCGTCCTGCTCGGCGTGGCCCTGGTGGCCGGCCAGCGGCGGGGCGGCGGCCTGATCGACATGGCGCTCCTGCGGGTCCGCGCCTTCTCCGGCGCCGCCGTCCTGGGGTTCCTCGCCCGGATGTCGAGCCTGGGCGTCCTCGCCTTCACCACGCTCTGGCTGCAGAGCGCTCACGCGTTCTCGGCGCTCGAAGTCGGCCTGTACCTGCTGCCGCTGACGGGCAGTCTGCTCGTGGTGGGCCTGTTCGTCGCGCGGCTGCAAAGGGTCTTCACTCCTGACGTCCTGGTCGCCGCCGGCTTCGCCCTCCAGGGGCTGGGCCTCCTCGCGCTGGCCGCCGCCGCGGGGGCGCACGCCGGGCAGGCCGCCACCGTCGGCGGACTCGTGCTCCTCGGCGCCGGGGGCGCCGTCATCTTCCCGCCGTTGATGGGTGTGGCGGTGAGCGCGGTGCCCGCCGAGCGGGCCGGGATGGCCTCCGGGCTGACCAACGCCTGCTTCCCGCTCGGCACCGCGGCCGGTGTGGCCGTGTTCGGGGCGCTGTTCTCCGGCCGGGTGGAGGCCGGGCTGCAGGCGGGTCTGCAGGCGGGGCCGAATCCCGGGCCGGACGGCCTCGTACCGGCGCGGACGGCTGTGGAGACCGGGCGGTTCGAGCTCCTCGAACCCGCCCTGCGGCCCCTGGCCCGGTCGGCCTTCTCTGATGGCTTCACCGCCGTCTGCCTGGCCTCGGCCCTCGTCTGCCTGCTGGGCGTGTTCGCCGCCCGCACGCTCAGGGCCGAGGCGCGGACCGTCGGCGGCGGCGCCGCGAAGCGCCGCCGGTCCTCGGTCGCTCAGACCTCCTGAGTCCGGCGCAGCAGCCACACCAGGTACGGGGCCCCGACCAGGGCCGTGACGATGCCCACCGGAATCTCGGTCGGGGCGAGCAGCCAGCGGCCCAGGGCGTCCGAGGAGACCACCAGGACAGCGCCCAGCACCGCGGCCATGGGCACCATCCGCGCCGTGCTGTTGCCGACGATGCGCCGGGCCAGGTGCGGGGCGACGAGTCCGACGAAGCCGACCGCGCCCACCGCCGCGGCCGTGCCGGACGCCAGCACGGCGCCCGCGCCCAGTACGAGCAGCCGGGCCCGGCCCAGGTCCAGGCCCAGGGCGCGCGGCAGTTCGTCGCCCAGGGCCATCAGGTTCACCGGCCTCGCCGCGATCACCAGCACCATCGCGATGAGCGCCGGCAGGGTGAGCCAGCCGAGCGCGGTGAAGTCGCGGGCGTACGTACTTCCGGCGAGCCAGCTCAGCGCCGCCGAGATGTTCATCTGCGCGCCGACCACCATGATGTTGACCAGGGCCATGGACGTGGCGGCGGCGCCGAGGCCGACCAGCACCACCCGGGTCGGATCCAGGCCCGCGCGGCCGCTCTCCTTGCTCCCCCGGGCCACGAAGACCACGAGGGCGAGCATCAGCACGCCCCCGATGCCCGCGGCGGCCGGGAGGGCGGCGAGCGGCGCCGAGGGCACGACGAGGATGACCAGGACGGCGCCGAGGGACGCACCGCCGGTCACCCCGACCAGCCCCGGTTCCGCGAGGGGGTTGCGGACGACCGCCTGCACGGCGGCGCCCGCCACGGCCAGGCAGGCACCGGCCAGGGCGGCCACCAGGATCCGCGGCAGCCGGTACGACACCACCGCCTCGGTGATCTGCTCGGCGGAGCCGAAGAGCGCCGCGCCGAGCTGGCTCCAGCCGATGTGCACGTCGCCGACCCGCAGGGACAGCACCATGGCGACGGCCAGTGCGACGAGCCCGCCCCCGATCGCCAGCGCGTACGCGGGAGTCCGGCGGCCGTCCGAGACCGTGACCGCCGCGCCCGTGTCGGCGTCGCCCGTGCTCACCCGGCGGGCGAGCAGCATGAAGACCGGGCCGCCGATCAGCGCGGTCACCACGCCGACCGGGATCTCCGAGGTGTAGACGGCGGACGGCGGCACGGCCAGCTGCGCGGCGGCGTCCGCCGCCAGCAGCACCGTGGCGGCCAGCACCGCCGACATCGGGATGAGCAGCGCGTGCTTGCGGATCCCCAACTGCCGCACCATGACGGGTGCGATGAGACCGATGAAGCCGATCGGGCCGGCCAGCGACACCGCCGAGGCGGACAGCAGGACGGCGATCAGGAAGGCGGCGGGTCGGATCCGCTCCACGCGGACACCCATCGCCTCGGCCGTCTCGTCGCCCAGTGCCAGCAGATCCAGCGGGCGCGCCAGCAGCGGCGCGGCCAGCGCGCCCAGGGCGACGACCGCGCCGAGCGTCAGGGGGCGTTCCAGCCCGGACTGCATCAGGGTGCCGTTGCCCCAGAAGAACAGCCCTCGGGTGGCCTGGAGGTCGAGCATCTGCAGGAACTCGGCGGCCGCCGTGCCGGCGAGGGCGACGGTCGCCCCGGCGAGCAGGACCCGGCCGGGTGTGAGTACGCCCCTACTGCTGAGCAGGTAGACCAGGGCGATGGCGAGGACGCCGCCGATGAAGGCCGCGCCCCCGGCGGGCAGCGGGCCCAGGCTCACGCCGGTGAACGCCACCAGCACCACGGCGAAGTAGGCACCGGCGTTGACGCCCAGGGTGTCGGGAGCGGCCAGCGGGTTGCGGGTCGCGCCCTGTACGAGGACTCCGGAGACGCCGAGCGCGACGCCGACGACCAGACCGGTCAGCGTGCGCGGCAGTCGGCTGCCGACCAGGATGTCGCGGGTGTGCGGGTCGCCGTGACCGGCGAGCAGCGCCGCGAAGTCGCCGATGTCCACGCCGGAGGCCCCGAGGCCGAGGTGGACCACGGTGACCAGGCACAGGACGAGGAGAGGGCGCCGCCCACGAGCAGGGCTCGCGGGCGGCGGCCGGACAGCCGGCCGGGGCCGGACAGTCCGCCGGATAAACGGCCGGACAGGCGGGCGGGCAGACGGGCGGAGAGCGTCATCAGACCTTCAGGGCCTTGCCGGTCTCGTCGAGGATGTGCAGCGCCGAGAGCGGGCCGCCGAAGAGCCAGGTGCCGGGGTCGAGCGGGATGACGCGGTCGTTCTTCACGAACTCCAGCCCCTTCCACACCGCGTTGGAGGCGAGGTCGCCGGTGAACGGGTTGTCCTTCACACTGGCGACGTAGAGGAAGGTCGCGTCCTGCTCGGTCTTGGTCAGGCCCTCGACGCCGACCGTGGTCATGCCCCAGGCGTCGGGTTCGCCCTTCCAGCCGTTCTTCAGCCCCGCGAGGTTCAGCACCTGGGGGGCGATGGCGTCATCGGTGAGCATCCGGATCGACGCGGTGCCGTTGGCGGTGAAGCCCTGTGCGACGGCGTACTTCAGCCCGCCCTTGCCCGCCTTGTCCAGCCGCCCCTTGAGGTCGGCGGCCTTGGTCTCGATCTGCCGGTTGACCTCGGCCGCCTTGTCCTGCTTGCCCACCGCCTTCGCGAGCTCGGTGAAGTTCTTCTTCATCGTCTCGAGTTGGGGCTTGGTGGTGTACTTGAACGACACGACCGGGGCAATGCCCTGGAGTGCCTTGAGGTTGGCCTTCGACCGGTCGTCGTCGATCACGATGAGGTCCGGCTGCAGGGCCCGGATCTTCTCCAGGCTCGGCTCGTTGCGGCTGCCGACGTCCGTGGTGCCTTCCGCGAGGCCCGCACCCTTCGCCGTGATCCAGGTGCCGTAGCCCTTGTTGTCGGCGTTGCCCACCGGGGTGATGCCGAGGGCCACCAGTTCCTCGGTGTACGTCCACTCCAGCGTCACCACCTTCGCGGCGGGCTTGTCCAGGGTGACCTGGCCCTGCGCGGTGTCCACGGTGATCTTGCCGGTCGCGCCCTTGTCCGCGGCCGGCTTGTCGGCGGCGGACTTGCCGCCCGCCGCGTCCCCGGCCGTTCCGGAACCGCAGCCGACGGCGGACAGCGCGAGTGCCGCGGCGGTTCCGGTCGTAGCGAGGGCGCGCAGAATCCTCTGCATGGCGAACTCTCCTTGTGTGCGGGGTGGTTCTGGTTCAGGAAGTGGCGGCGGACTCCTGCGGCCGCGTCGGAGCGCCGGGGAAGCAGGCGAGGTATCCGCTGTGCGGATCGCGGACGACGGTGACCTGCAGGCCGAACGCGTCGTGGATGACGTCCGGGGTCAGTACCTCGTCCGGCGCCCCGGAGGCCGCGACGGCGCCGTCGGCGACGACGACCACCTCGTCGGCGTACGCCGCCGCCTGCATCAGGTCGTGCAGCACCACGCCGCAGGCGATGCCGTGCTCGCCGGCCAGCCGGCGCACGACGTCGAGCACCTCGAACTGGTGGCGCATGTCGAGGTAGGTGGTGGGCTCGTCCAGCAGCAGGACGCCCGCCCGCTGCGCCAGCACCATGGCCAGCCAAGCCCGTTGGCGCTCGCCGCCGGACAGTTCGTCGAGCCGGCGGTCCACGAGCGGAGCCGCGTCGGTGACCTCGAGCGCCCACTCGATGGATTCGGTGTCCTCGCCGGTGTGCCGGGCGAGCGCGCCCCGATGGGCGTACCGGCCGTGGCGTACGAGCTCACGTACGGTCACCCCGGCCGGGGCGTGGGAGGTCTGGGGAAGGAACGCCAGACGCTGGGACAGCGCGCGACGGGCCAGCTGACGAAGCGGTACGCCGTCGATGCGCACCTCGCCGCCGATGGGCGGGAGGAGACCGGCCACGGTCCGCAACAGGGTGGATTTGCCACAGCCGTTGGGACCGACCAATACGGTGATCGCGCCGGCCCGCAGCGACAGATCCACCTGTTTGAGCACCGGGCGACCCGCGTGCCCGACGTCGAGAGCGTCCGCCACCAGACGGACGTCGCCTAAGGACACCACATGCCTCCCCATCACCGACCTGTCGGCGTCACCTTACAACTTAGGTAAGGCACACCTAAAGGAACGGCCAGGGTTCGCGCGGCTTGTGATCAGGTCGAGATCCTTTGCACCACCGCGCGCCCCCTGTTCACGCTCACTCCCCCTTGCGGAGATCAGATCTGATCATCCGTCACATACCGGGGCGACGCCGGTGATCAGGCGAAGAGTCCGGTGATGCGCTGGAGCGGGACGAACTTGAAGTTCTGGTTCCCGCTGCTGCCCGGGGCTCCGTTGGAGCCGTCCTGGCAGATGAACACGCCCTGCGGGAAGGCCGGGCCGAGGTTGGCCGCCGTGGCGTCGATGCCGTCGGTGTCCTCGCAGTCGTCGGCCGCGGTGCCGTTCGCGACGGAGAAGCGGCCGAGGTAGGCGCGGGTGGTGCGGTCGTAGACGGTGAAGTCGTTGCTGCCCTGGGAGGAGACGTAGATCCGGTTGCCGGCGGCGGTGATGCCCTCGGCGTCGGCGGTGATGTGGCCGCCGGAGCCGGTCGAGTCGAGCTTGGTGCGCGCGGTGCCGGCGGTGGGCTCGGCCCCGTACACCCAGACGCCGACGTCCTCCTCGCCGAGGTACAGCTTGCCGGTGGTCTCGTCCGCGTAGCAGCCCTCGACGGCGGAGCCCGCGTCCCACAGGCGCACGGAGGTCGCGGTCACGGAATCGCCGCTGACGGCCAGCTCCCACTGCTCGACGCGGCCCGAGGTGGAGTTGGGGAAGGCGTACAGCTTCCCGGAGGCCGGGGAGGTGTAGAGGCAGATGCCGTGGGCGGTGACCTCGGTGGGCACGTCCTTCAGCCACTTGAGCTGCCGGGTCGCGGGGTCGATGCGGTAGATGTGCATCGCGCCGTTGCCGCCGGCGGCCTCGTCGTCCGCGGAGACGACGATGTTGCCGCGCAGGTCGACGTTGTTGCCGTAGTCGCCGCTGATCCGCTGGATCCGGGTGCCGGACAGGTCGTAGACCTCCAGTGCGCCCTTCTTGTCCGTGGCGACGACCACGGATTTGGCGGGGTCCGTCGGGTGGACCCAGATCGCCGGATCGTCGGCGGCGTCCCCGCTGTGCGAGACCGGCGCGGTCTCCACGCTCGCGGTGACGGAGACGGAGGCCGCCTGCGCGGGCGCGGCCGGTATGGCCAGGGCGGCCAACGCGGCGGCGGGCAGGACGGCCGTACGGACAGAAACAGTGAAGGACACCGGGTTTCCCTTCCACTCTGTGTGCAGGACACAGGGAGGTTAGGGAGGCCCGGCAAGCGGGGCGTGAACGCCAGTTGAACCGGCGTCAGATCGGCGCGTCAGGTGACCGGCTGCTGTCGTGGGCCTGCGCGCGGCACGGCCCAGTGGGCCGGGGGCGTCTTGTCCCGGTGATCGGGGATCGCTAGCCTCGCGCCCCAGACGTCGCCTAGGCAGGGAAAGCGGGACGCATGCCCTCCGGAGTCACTCTTGCCGTCGTCGGTGCCGGGGACCGAGGAACCGGTCACGCGCGCTGGGCCCTCGCCCATCCGGAGCGGGCCACGGTCGTCGCGGTGGCCGAGCCGCGCACGGTGCGCCGGGACCGGTTCGCGGCCGCTCACGGTCTGGATGCCGGGGCGGCGGTGGACGACTGGCGAGTGCTGGCCGCCCGTGGCCGCGTCGCGGACGCGGTGCTGATCTGCACACTGGACCGTGAACACCTGGAGCCGGTGCTGGCGTTCGCCGCGCTCGGCTACCACATCATGCTCGAGAAGCCGATGGCGCTGACCGAGGAGGAGTGCCGGCGCATCGTGGCCGCGGTGGAGGAGGCCGGGGTGATCCTCTCCGTCGGCCACGTCCTGCGGTACACCCCTACACGCAGGCGCTCAAACGCGTCCTCGACTCCGGCCGGATCGGAGACGTCGTCAGCGTCCAGCACCTGGAACCGGTCGGGTTCTGGCACCAGGCCCACTCCTTCGTGCGCGGCAACTGGCGCCGCGAGGACGAGGCCACCTCCATGCTGATGGCGAAGTCCTGCCACGACCTGGACTGGCTGCAGTACGTGCTCGGCCGGCCGCCCGTACGCGTCTCCAGCTTCGGCCGCCTCTCCCACTTCCGGCCCGAGGGCAGGCCCGCGGGCGCCGCCGACCGGTGTCTGGACTGCGCGGTGGAGAGCACCTGCCCGTACTCCGCCAAGCGCGACTACGGCGACCGGCTCGCCGCGGGCCGTCACGGCTGGCCGCTGAGCGTGGTGATCGACGAGTTCACCCCGCACGCCCTGGAGACTGCGCTGCGTGAAGGCCCGTACGGGCGCTGCGTGTACGCCTGCGACAACGACGTGGTCGACCACCAGGTGGTCGCCATGGAGTTCGCCTCCGGGGCCACGGCCACCTTCACCATGACCGCCTTCACCGAGCACGCGGACCGCCAGACCCGGATCTTCGGCACACGCGGGGAACTGCGGGGCGATGGCAGGCAGTTGCGGGTCTACGACTTCCTGTCCCGCACCGAGGAGGCCATCGGGCTCGGCTCCGAAGGGGCGATGGACGCCGCCGGTGGTCACGGAGGCGGCGACGCGGGCCTGATGGACGCTTTCGTCTCCGCCGTCGCCACCGGGAATCCCGGCCTGGTGAAATCCGGCCCGTACGAGTCCCTCATCAGTCACCTGACCGTGCTGGCCGCCGAACGCGCCCGGCGCGACAACACCGTCGTGGACATCCGAGTGTGAGCGTCTGGAGCGATCGATCCGAAGTGATCTGAATTGATCTGATCGTTTGAACGATCGATCCTTACGCACCTCTTGAACGTTATTTCGCGCGCGTGCTACAAACCGGTCAGCGGGCGCCCCCTCCCACCCCGCTTCCACGCGTGTCACCGCCTCACCGCCGAGCGGTCGCCTCCTGCTGCGCGCACACGCGCGCACGGCGCGCCCCGCCGTCCGGCGAGCCGGCCGCGCCCCAGTTCTGGAGGCTCCATGTCCAGCCCATGGTCCCGCCGTTTTTCCTCCACCTCTCCGGCAACGCCGCCCTGCTGGCCGGAATGTCCTCGGTCGGCGCCCTGGCCCCGACCGGCACCGCATCCGCCGCGGGCGACGAGTACGACACCCTGCGTCTCAGGTGGCGCGGGATGGTGCTGGGCAGCGGATTCGACCCGGCGGCCGAGCCGTTCGCCGGGAAGCTGGCACTGCTGGGCACGCAGGCCGCCGAGCACCGCTCGACCATGGCGGCCGTCAGCGGGTCGCTCTGGCCGGACCTGCCCCTGACCATCTCCAGCTCGATCACCGGCAGTTACGCCCGGCTGGCCACCATGGCCCAGGCCTACGCCCAGCCCGGCACGGGTCTGACCGGCGGCGCCGCGCTCGCCGCCGAGATCAAGACCGGTCTCGACCACCTCTACCAGCAGGTCTACAACCCGGCGAAGAGCCAGTTCGGCAACTGGTGGGACTTCCAGATCGGTTCCCCGCAGATCCTGCTGGACATCAGCGTGATCCTCCACGACCAGCTCACCGCCGCCCAGCTCGCCAACCACCTCGCTGCCGTCGACCGCTTCGTCCCGGACTCCTCGGTGGCCCAGTACACCGGCACCAGTACGGGCGCGAACCGGGTGGATCTGTGCCGCTCGCTGGCCCTGCGCGGCATCCTCGGCAAGAACGCCGCCAAGGTGGCGCTGGCCCGCGACGCCCTCTCCCCTGTGTTCCCCCTCGTCACCAGCGGGGACGGTCTCTACGCCGACGGCTCCTTCGTCCAGCACACCTACCTCTCCTACACCGGCTCCTACGGTGCGGTGCTGCTCGGCGGCCTGGCCGGTCTCTTCTCCTTGCTCAGCGGCTCGACCTGGGCGGTCACCGAGCCCAAGCGGCAGCTCGTCCTCGACTCGGTGGAGAAGTCCTACGCGCCGTTCCTGTACAACGGCCTGATGATGGACGCGGTGTCCGGGCGCGCCACCAGCCGGGGCAACCCGCGGATCACCTCCTACGGCTTCCAGGGCGGCGACCACGGCCGTGGCCACGGCGTCCTCGCCTCCATCGCCCTGCTGGGCGGTGCCGCGAGCAGCGCGCAGAACCAGCGCTGGCGCGGGCTGGTGAAGGGCTGGATACAGCGGGACTACTACAGCCCCGTGCTCGCCGACACCGACCTGAGCGTCGCGGCGCTGGCCAGGCTCAAGGCCGTACGGGACGACAACGCTGTCACCGCCCTCGGCGAGCCCACGGGACACCGGCTCTTCCCCAGCATGGACCGGGCCGTCCACCGCCGGCCCGGCTGGGCCGCTTCGATCAGCATGGCCTCGAAGCGGATGGGCCTCTACGAGACGGGCAACGGGGAGAACCTCCGCGGCTGGCACGCCGGGGCCGGCATGCTCCAGTGGTGGGGGGACACGTACGCCAACGGCCAGTACACCGACGCCTTCTGGCCGACCGTGGACCCGTACCGGCTGCCGGGGATCACCGTCTCCCGCAAGGTGCTCGCCGATGCCGAGGGCGGTGCCTGGGGGCTGCCGAGGCCGGACGTCAACTGGGTCGGCGGCGCCACGGACGGGGAGTACGCCGCGATAGGCCAGTTCGTCCGCGGGCTGGCCGGCACGCTGTACGCCAAGAAGTCCTGGTTCTGTCTGGCCGACTCGGTCGTCTGTCTGGCGGGCGCCGTCCGGAGCGCCGACGGAACCACGGTCGAGACCGTGGTCGACAACCGCAACCTCGGGGCCACCGGCACCCAGGGCCTCACGGTGAACGGAGCCGCGCAGTCCACCGCCCTCGGCTGGTCGGCGACCCTCACCGGTGCCGACTGGGCACAGATCGCGGGGCACGGCGGGTACGTGTTCCCCGGCGGGGCCACGGTCAAGGCGCGGCGCGAGGCCCGGACCGGTTCCTGGCACGACATCAACACCGGCGGCACCACGGACCCGATCACCCGCCGGTACCTGACGCTCTGGTTCGACCACGGCGTCGACCCCGTGGATGCCGCCTGCTCCTACATCCTGATGCCGGGCGCCGGGACGGCCGCCACCGCCGCCCGGGCGGCCGACACCGGCTGGCTGACGGTCCTGGCCAACGACAACGACCAGCAGGGCGTCAGGGTCGCCTCGCTCGGCGTCACCGCCGTCAACTTCTGGTTCGCCGGGACCGTCGGCACGCTCAGCGCCGACAAGCCCGCCTGCGTGCTCGTAAGGGAGCACGGCGACGGCACGGCCACCCTCTGCGTCAGCGACCCGATGCGGATGCAGACCGGCCTCACCGTGACATGGAACCGCCCGGTGGCGGCCGTGCTCTCCAAGCCGGCCACGGTCGCCTCGGCCACCACCGGCTCCGCGCTCACCCTCACCTTCACGGACCTCACGGGGCAGGCCGGGGCCACCCAGACGATCACCGTCCGGCTCGGCTGAACCGCGGACCGGTAAGAGGCGGCGCGGGGGTACTACCAGGACGACTTGGTGACTCCGGGGAGGAATCCGGCGTGCGCCTGCTCGCGCATCCGGACCCGGGAGAGCCCGAACTTCCGCAGGTGGCCGCGCGGGCGGCCGTCCACGCCGTCACGGTTGCGCACCCGTGTCGCGCTGGCATCGCGAGGCTGCCCGCGCAGCTCGGTCAGCGCGGCGCGGCGCTCGGCCTCCGTCGAGGAGGGCCGGCGTACGAGCTCCTTCAGCTCGGCTCGCCGGGCGGCATGGCGCTCGACGATCGCCTTGCGCTTCTCGTTCTGCGCGATCTTGCTCTTCTTCGCCATCAGACCTTCACCCCTCGGGCCCGGATCCGGGCCACGGCCGCCTCGACGCCGATCACGTCGACGGTCTTGATCGCCTTCGCGCTGAGGGTGAGGCGGACGTGCCGGCCTTCGCTCGGCAGCCAGTAGCGCTTGCGCTGGACGTTGGGGTCGAAGCGGCGCGATGTGCGCCGGTGCGAGTGGGAGATGGTGTTGCCGAAGCCCGGCTGGGCGCCGGTCAGCTGGCAGTGGGCGGACACGGTGTTACCTGCCTCTCTCTGGAGCGGAAGAGTCATCGAAGGCTATTGGAAATGATTTCCATTCCCGTATAGTAGCGGCATGGCACGCAACGAAGTACGCCCGATCGTCAAGCTCCGCTCCACCGCGGGCACCGGCTACACCTACGTCACGCGCAAGAACCGGCGGAACGACCCGGACCGCATGGTGCTGCGCAAGTTCGACCCGGTGGTCCGTCGGCACGTCGACTTCCGCGAAGAGCGCTGAAACCACCCCACCCCGCAGAAGGACACCGCCATGAAGCCCGGAATCCACCCCGCCCACGGCCGGGAGCACGGCGTGCGCCTGCCCGTCGTCATCGTCGGCGGGCTGCACTCCGACGCCCGCCGCACCACCGTGGAACGGCTGCTCGCCACCGTCCCCGGCAGCGTGGCCCTGCACCACGACCTCTCCACGGCGGCCGGGGGAACCGTCCGGCGCACCGTGCGCGACGCCTCCGGAACACTCGGGTCCGGTGAGGCGCCGCTCGTCAACGACTGCGCCTGCTGCGCCTTGCGCGAGGACCTGGTCCCCGAACTGTGGCGGCTCGCCGACGGCGGGCTGACCCGGCTCGCGGTCGTCGAGTTGTGGGACTCCGTCGAGCCCCGGGCGATGGCCGAGGTCGTCGAAGCGCACGGCGGCGAGCGCTTGGAACTCGCCAATGTGATCACCGCCGTCGACCCGGCCCTCGTCCTGCCGTACCTGTCCAACGGGGACGACCTCGCGGAGGCGGGACTCGCGGCGGCGGCCTCCGACCGGCGGACGGTCGGCGACACCTGGGCCCGGCAGCTCGAGTACGCACCCGTGCTCGCCCTCCTGGACAGCCCCGAAGCGGACGAGGAGGACCGGGCCCTTCTGGAGCAGCTCCACCCGACCGCTCGCCGGGTGGAGACCGGTTCCCCTGATCTGGCGCGGCTCGCCTTCGCCGGATTCGACACCGAGGCCGCTGCCGCCGCGCAGCACCCGGCCTGTGCGCTGCTTCCGCAGGAGGCCGACGAAGCCGGGGTCGCCACCCTCGTCTGGCACCGCCACCGGCCGTTCCACCCGGAGCGGTTGTACGAGGCGCTGGAGGACCTGGCCTGCGCGGCCGCCCGCAGCCGCGGCCGGTTCTGGCTCGCCGACCGCCCAGACACCCTGCTCGCCTGGGAGGCCGCGGGCGGCGCGCTCTGTGTGGAGAACGGCGGCCCCTGGCTGGCCTCGCTCCCGGACGCCGCCTGGGAGATGGTGCCGCCGGTGCGCCGGGCGGCCGCCGCGCTGGGCTGGCACCCCGAACACGGCGACTGCTGCCAGCACCTGGTGTTCACCTCGCCCGGCCTCGACCGCGACGGGCTGGAGCGGCTGCTCGACTCCTGCCTGCTGACCGACGCCGAGTTCACCGCCGGGCGCGAGGGGTGGAAACGCCTCCCCGCCGCCTTCGACGCCCTGCTCGACCCCGTCTCGTAAGACCCGTACGACACCTCACTCCAAGGACTCCCCATGGCCCGACGCATCACCCCGCGCAAGCACGTCTCCTCCCGCCCCAACCCGCTGGACGCGGCGAAGATCACCTACATCGACTACAAGGACACCGATCTGCTGCGGAAGTTCATCTCCGACCGTGGCAAGATCCGCAGCCGCCGCGTCACCCGCGTCACGGCTCAGCAGCAGCGACGGCTCGCCGCCGCGATCAAGAACGCCCGCGAGATGGCCCTGCTCCCCTACGTCGGCAAGTAGGGCCCGGGCAGCACGACGACCGTCCCGATTCGGCCGTCGGGCGTCACGAAGCAGTCCCTCCCCCGCCGGTCCGGACCCAAAGAGGCCCGATCGGGTTACGGTCGTATGACCGTTTGCCGAAACCGGTACGTATTCCTCGTCGGGGAGGAACAGCTGGGATGAGCAACGCACCTCTGTACCTGGAACCGCGGCTGGCACCGCGGCTGACGTCCTTGCTGGATGCGGCCTCCTTCCTGCATGCACTCGTGGACGGGCTCGGATCACCCCTGAACCTCGTACTTCCGCAGCAGTTCGCGGAGAACGTGGCGCGATTCCGCACCGTCCTGCGCCGGCACCACCTCGGCGGCCGGGTCTGCTTCGCGCACAAGGCCAGCCGCTCCAGCGCCCTGGTCCGGCACCTCAGCACGACCGACGCCGCCCTCGACGCCGCCTCGCTCGGCGAGTTGAGGCACGCGCTCGCCTCGGGATTCACCGGGGACCGGATCGTGGTGACCGGCCCCAAGGACCCCGAGGCGCTCTGGCTCGCCGCGCGCTGCGGGGCCGTCGTCAACGCGGACGGGGCGGCCGAGCTGGAGGACGCGGCCCGGATCGTCGGCGCGTTCGGCCTGCCCCGCCTGCGCGTGATCCTGCGGCTGTCCGAGTTCGAGACCTCCGGCACCAGAGTCCTGTCCCGCCGCAGCCGCTTCGGCACCGCGGTGAAGTCGCTGAACGACCTGCTCGACGTACTCGAACGCCACCAGGACGCGCTGGAGCCGATCGGGGTGGGCTACCACCTCGACACCACGAGCCTGGACGAGAAGGCGACGGCGCTCGAAGGGTGTCTGCGGGCGATGGAGGAGCTCCAGATACGGGGGTTCCGGCCGGGCGTCATCGACGTGGGCGGCGGCTTCGGCGTCAACTACCTGGCGCACGCCGCGCAGTGGGACCGCTACACCACCGAGCTCACGCACGCCGTGATGGGCCGGCGCCCGCCGCTCACCTGGGGCGGCCACGGCTACGGCCTGCGCGCCGAGAACGGCACCCTCAGGGGATCCCTGGGCCTCTATCCGGCCCATCGCCCCGTCGCCGGCGCCGCCTACCTCGACGAGCTGCTGTCCCGTCCCGCGCCGGGCCTCGGCCGCCCGTTCGGCACGCTGCTGCTCGAGAGCATGTACGACCTGTACGCCGAACCCGGCCGGGCCTTGGCGGACCAGTGCGGGCTCACGCTCGGGAGGGTGCAGGAGGTCCGGGCCGGCGGGGCCGGGGAGCACCTCGTACGACTCGCCCTGAACGCGGGCGATGTGGGCCTGGAGGACCACGGCGTCCTGATGGACCCCGTCCTCCTCTCCCGCAACGACCGCGACGACCGCGACGGCGCCCCTGGGCACGCCACCGGACCGGTGGGCGTGTACCTCATGGGCAACCTCTGCCTGGAGGCGGACCTGATCACCCGCCGGATGGTGTTCCTGCCCCGGCTGCCGCGACCGGGTGATCTTCTCGCCTTCGCCAACACCGCGGGCTACTGCATGGACTTCACCGCGACCCGGGCCCAGCAGCAGCCCGTGGCCCGCAAGGTCGCCGTCCGGGAGGAGAGCGCCAACGAGGGGAGCGGGAACTGGAGTTGGTGCCTCGACGAGCAGTACTGGCCGGTCACAGCCACGGGGGGACGGCGGACATGAGGTACGACAGCATCACCGAGGCCATCGGCAACACGCCGCTGGTCCGCATCGACCCGGCGGTACACGGTCTGCTCCACATCGACCTGTACGCGAAGCTGGAGATGCTCAACCCCTTCGGCTCGCTGAAGGACCGGGCGGCCTGGCACATGGCCCGCTCCGCGCTGGCCGACGCGAAGGCCGGCGCGGCGACGGTCGTCGAGCTGTCCAGCGGGAACACCGCCAAGGCCCTGGCCCTCATCGCGGGTCTGCACGGGCTGCCGTTCAAGAGCGTCACCAACCGCATGCGCATACCGGAGATCAAGGACCTGCTCCTGCTGCTGGGCGCCGAGATCGAGGAACTGCCCGGGCAGAGCGAATGCCTCGACCCGACCGACACCGAGGACCCGCTGACGCGCTTCCACCAGCGGCTGAGCCGCCCGGACGGCGCCCTTCTCCACACCGACCAGTACTTCAACCCCCTGAACGCCGAGGCGCACGCGCAGGGCACCGGCCCGGAGATCATCGCCGATCTGGACGGCCGGGCTCCGGACTGGTTCGTGGCGTGCGTGGGCACGGCCGGTTCGTCCACCGGGGTCGCCCGCGCCCTGCGCGCCCACGACCCGGACGTGCGGGTCGTCGGTCTGGTCGGGGAGAAGTCCGACTTCATCCCCGGCATCCGCACCATCGACGAGGTGCAGGAGGTCGGCCTCTTCGACCCCGCCGCCTACGACACGATCGAGGCGGTGAGCTCGGACGAGGCCATCGACGGGATGCTGACACTGATGCGCCGCTGCGGGCTGCTCGCCGGCCCGACCGGCGGGGCCGCGTACCTGGGGGCCGTGCGCCATCTCCGGCCGCTGGACGCCCCGTCGGGCGGCGAGCGCAGGACGGCCGTGTTCATCGTCTGCGACCGGGCGGAGAGCTACCTCGGTTACGTGCGGCAGCGCCGTCCGGAGCTGCTCGGCAGGCCTCCGGCGAAGAACTCGGTGACCGCGCTGACCGAGGCCGAGGTGCGCTCGGCCACCGTCATCGAGGTCACCGAGGCACAGAAGTGGATGGAGGACCGGCGTCCGCTGGTGGTCGACCTGCGCGGCCCGTTCGCGTACGCCGCACTGCACATCGACGGCGCGATCAACATCGTCGACGAGCTCTTCGACGAACTCGTCCGCGGCGGCCTGCCCTTCGGCACACGGCATCCGGTGCTGCTGACCTGCCCGGTCGGCGAGAAGTCCGCCCGGTACGCGGCCCTGCTGACGCGCATGGGCCACCCGGACGTACGCAGTCTCGCAGGCGGCATCGTGGCCTGGCGGGACGCCGGAGCGCCTCTGGTGCGTGACTGACGTGGCAGCGGACCCCGCCGGGGAGATCGAGGAGCTGGCCTCGTGGCAGCGCGGGCTGCGCGCCCAGTTCCCGATCATCGTCGGACATCCCCACCTGACCTACCTGGACAGCGCGGCCACCGCACAGAAGCCGCGGGCCGTCCTGGACGCCGTGCACACCTACCTGACCACCTCGAACGCCAACGCGGGCCGGGGCTCGTACCCCTGGGCGAACACCACGACGGCCTTGGTGGAGGGCGCACGCGACCGGGTCAGGGAGTTCCTCGGCGATCCGCGGCCGGACCGGTCCTCGGTGCACTTCACCACCGGGGCCACGGACGGGTTGCGCACCGTCGCACGGGAGTGGCTGCCCGAACTGCTGGCGAACGGCGACGAGATCGTCGTCCCGTTCGCCGACCACGAGGCGAACCTGTCGCCGTGGCTGGAGGCGCGGGAGCTGCTGGCCCGCCAGGGGGTCCGGATCCGGGTGCGGGAACTGCCCTGCCAGGCGGGCTCCGGGGACTACGATCCGGTGGCCCTCGCCGGGATGGTCGGGCCGCGCACCCGTTTCGTGGCCGCCACGCACGTGCACCACGTGTACGGGGCGGACATGAACGTGCACCGCGTCCGGCGGGTGGTCGGGCCCGGCGTCCCCATCTGTCTGGACGCCGCCCAGAGCATCGGCCACCTCCCGGTCTCCGTGGCCGAGCTCGACGTGGACTTCGTGGTCTTCTCCGGGCACAAGGCCCTCGCCCTGCCCGGAACCGGCGCGGTCTGGGCGCGGGGACGGCGGGGGCCCGCCTTCCGGCCCGGCGGCTGGAGCGGCACTCCGAACACGGTGGGCATCGCCTCCCTGGTGGCGGCCCTGGACTGGCTGGACGCCGCCGGGACCGACCGGATCGAGCGCTGGACCGTGGCCCTGACCTCCCTGCTGACGGACGGGCTCGAGCGACTGCCCGCGTACGAGGTCCTCGGCTGCCGCTCGAGTCTGGCCACCGCCTCCGAGGTGCAGCGGCGCCGGAGCATCGTCACCTTCCGGCATCGTGAGATCAGCGCGCAGGACCTCGGGTTCATCCTGTTCAGCCACGGCATCATGGTCCGCTCCGACGGCCACTGCCAGGCGGGCGGCGGCGACCGGGACTCCTCGGTACGGGTGAGTCTGCACGTGCACAACACACCTGAAGAGGTGGAAGGGTTGCTCACCACACTCGCCAATCTGCAATGATTTCCATTATGGAGATGAGCACGATGACGGCCCTGACGGCAGCGCGCTGGGTGGAGCGCTGGGAGAGTCAGCAGCAGCGGTACGCCGTCGACCGCGAGGAGAGGTTCACGGTCATCGCCGACGTCGTGGAGCAGGTGACGGCCGGCCGGACCTCTCCCCTGGTCCTCGACCTGGGCAGCGGCCCGGGAGCCCTGGCCTCCCGGCTGGCCGCCCGCCTCCCGGACGCCGAGGTGCTGGCCGTCGACGCCGACCCCCTGCTCCTCGAACTGGGGAGCTCCCACTACGGACCGGCGCTGCGCTACGCCGAGGCCGTGATCGGGAAACCCGGCTGGCTGGACGCGCTCGCCCTGGACCGTCCGGTGGACGCGGTGGTCTCGGCGACCGCCCTGCACTACCTCGGGGAGTCCACACTGCGGCAGGTCTACCGGGAACTCGCCGAACGGCTGCGCCCCGGCGGGGTCCTCGTCAACGGCGACCACATCCGCCCCGCCGGCCCGGACGCGCCGCGCATCGCCGAACTGGCCCTCCACGTCGGAGAGCGCCACTCCGAGCGGTACCTGGACACGACCGAGGACTGGGAGTCGTGGTGGTCGGAGGCGGCCGCCGACCCCGAGCTGGCACCTCGGCTCGCGGGGTGCGGGCCGGACCGGCATCCGCACTGCGAGGGCAACGACCTGACGCTTTCCGGCCACATCACCCTGCTGCGCGAGGCCGGATTCACTCAGATCGGCACGGTATGGCAGTTCGGCCACAGCCATGTGGTCGTCGCCGTCCGCTAAGGCTGTCCGACGACCACCCTCGCCCCGGGGCTGAAGTACGCACATCGGCCTGCGGGGCGGGGGCGCTCCCCCGAACGGGAGGCAGCGGCTACCCCTTGACGAGGCGGTTGCCGCGTCGACCCGTCAGAGGCGGCACTGTCCTGAGCGGGGTCCCTGCACGACGGTGTCCGTCTGCAGCAGTGCCGGGCTGTTGGCTTCGCAGCGCAGGGGTCCGGTGACCCGGTTGCCCCGGAACGCCGGGACCGGCTCGCCGGACAGCGGTACGTCGGCGCTGTTGCCGTCGATCCGCACCGGTCCGGTGACCGTGTTGGCCGATGCCTGGAGACCACCGGTGTTGCCTTCGAGGGTGAGCGGGCCGTTGATCGTGTTGCCGGGGCAGGCCGTCGAGTCGTGGTCCGAGCCGATCATCACGTAGCCGGTGCTTCCCTTGACGCCGACCGGTCCGGTGAGGCTCGACCGGCAGACGGTGAGGGCCAGAGCGCCTTCGGCGGACACCGGCCCCGAGATCCGGGCGTCCGACACGGCCAGGGCCCCGCCGGGCCGTACCGTGACCGGTCCCGTCTGGCTGCCGCCGGAGGCGATGCAAAGCGCCTGACCGGCGGACACGGTGAGGGCTCCCTGGCGCGCAGTGGTGAGGCACGGCTCGCTGAATCCGACGGTGACGGCGGCCGGTTGGGCCGTCGCGTCCGGCGTGTGGCCCGGGTCTCCGCCGTATCTCGCGGTGATCGGATGGGAGCCGGGCTGGAGCGTGCCGGTACGGAATCGGGCCCGGCCGCTGCCGTCGAGCGGCACGGTCGCCAGCTCGGTCGCCCCGTCGGAGAACGTGACCGTCCCGCCCGGGGTGCCCGCGGAGAGGTTCGCCGAGCCGACGGTGGCGGTGAGGGTCACCGGGTGCCCGAACAGCGGTGCGGCCGTGTCCGCGGCCACCGTGACCGAGGCCCCGTACCGGAACGAGACGATCGCCTTCCCGTTGCCCTGGTTGACCGCCGGGAGGAGCGAGACGTCGTTGGCCGTCGGTGCGGCGAAGCTGCTTCCGCCTCCGCCGCCCGCTCCGTAGAGGTTGCCGGGGTTCCCGCCGCCGGAGCCGCCTCCGCCGCCGAAGTAGCCGCCGCCTCCGCCGCCTCCGCCGTTTCCGCCGCGGGCGCCGTTGCCGCCGGGGCCTCCGCTGCCCGGGTTGGGCAGACCGGTCTGGGGGTCGATGTCGCTGCCGGCGATCCCGGGGCCGCCGAGCGCCGAGTTGGGGCTTCCGGTGCCGTGTGCGGTCTGGCTCGCTCCGCCGCCGGCGACACCGGAGCCCTCGGGGCCGCCGCCCTGTCCGCCGGGCTCCGCGACGGGACCGCCGGCGCCGCCGCGCAGCAGGGGTCCGCCGTTGCCCGCGCCTCCGCCGCCACCGGCGACCAGGACCCGGTCGGACGGGCCGAAGGCACCGGCCCGTACGTCGGACGCGCCGCCGCCGGAGCCGCCCCCGCCGTGCGACCCGCCGCCGCCGGATCCGTGGCCGAAGCCGCCGGGGCGGGCGTACTCACCGCGCCGGGAGCTGCCGGGGACTCCGGCGGCTCCCACCGTGATGCCGAGGTTCTGGCCGGCGCCGACGGCGAGTGTGGCGCGGCTCCGGCCGCCGAGGCCGCCGGGAGCCCCCTCGTTCGGGGGGTTGGGGGTGACGAATCCGGCGGCGCTGCCGCCTTCGGCCCCGTACAGGTCGATGGTGACCGCGCTCACCCCGTCGGGGACGGTGAAGGTGTCCGTGCCCGTTGCGGTGTAGGCGCAGGTGGGAGGTGAGGCGGTGAAGACGCCGCCGGCGCCGCAGGGTGTGGCTGCGGCCGGCTGGTCGGCGGTGGCGGGAAGGGCCGTCAGCACGGCTCCCAGGAGGCCGGTCACACCGGCCACCACCACGGTCTTGGATCTGAACATGCTCAACGAGGGTCCCATCGAGGTATCGGGAAAGGACGCGGCTTCGGTTCTCAGACGCCGTCGTCGGCGCACAGCGCCCAGACGTCCGAGTAGGTGTTGGGCGAGCTTCCGCCGCCGGTGTGGGTGTACGCCGTCCAGTACGAGGCCGTGGTGGTCCCGTCGCCGACCGGGGTGCCGCCGGAGTCGCTGGGGTAGCTTCCGTTGAGGTGGTCGCCGACCGATCCCGGCCCGGTGAAGTTGGTGGTGGTCACGCTGCCCCCGCTGATGGCGGCGCCGCCGCTGACCAGCTTTCCGTCCCCGCCTCCGCAGCCGACCGTCACGGTCTGGCCGGCGGTCGCGGCGGTGGGGCCGCTCACCTCGCTGAAGCGGACCTTGACCGTGGTGCCGCTGATGTTGATGTTGTTGCCGCTGCATATGGCGTAGGCGTACGTGGTGTTGTTGCTGTTGCCTCCGCCGCCGTTCCAGCCGACCGCGGCCCAGGAGTCGGGGTTGGTCTCGCCGTCGGCCGCCGCCTTCTGGCCGAAGTTGTGCCCGGAGTTGTTGAAGGTGGGGTAGCTGGCGATCGGCTTGAGGCTGCCGACGCTGGCCGGGGTGATGCGGGCGCCGCCGCCGAGCAGGCGGGTGTTGGCCGGGCAGGTCGCGACGACGAGGCCCACCGTGCCGCTGGAGGTGGGTCCGGCGATCTTGTTCATGACCACCTGGGTGTGGTTGATCAGGTTGCTGGTGAAGCACATCGCGTACGGGGTGCTGGAGAACGAGGCGTTCACCGCGCCGCCGCTGCCGCCGATGCCGAGCCAGTACGTCACGTCGGTACCGACCACGCCGGTGGAGCCGGTGTACTCGGTGCTGCCGTCGGGGCTCGGCGAAGTGCCGTTCACCTTGTTCCCGTTGGACGAGGTGCCGGTGCCGATGGCCTGGTTTATCCCGCCGCCGGAGATGAGACCGCTGCTACAGGCCGCGTTGGTCGAAATCTCGGAGAAGGGAGATCCGGGCCCCATGGTGGCGCCCGGGGTCTTCACGGTCACACCGACCGTGTTGGCGTACGCCGACCCCGGTATCGCCAGGCCCAGCAGGGCGCCCAGGACCAGCGCCTTCCCGCCGAGGGACCGCCGCAGAAGCATCTTCCTCATCGAATTCTCTCTTTCAGAGGTGGATTCCGTCCTGTGCGCGTGCGGAATGTATCAGTCAGATATGCCAGCAGGTAAGGCAGATTCGGCAGATTTACCTAGCAAATGCGTACCCATCGGTAGCCGGGCACCGCAAACGCGCCGCACCCCCGACCGGTGTCGTGGTCGGGGGCGCGGCGCGTGCGGGGATGCCTGGGGCCGGGCAGCCTCAGAAGAGGTCGGCGAAGAACTGGTAGCCGGTGGGGTCGCCGGGCATCTGCCAGTGGAATCCCTGGAGGAGGAAGCAGGCGACGAGGTTGCTGACGGCGAAGAAGGCCAGGACCCCCAGGGTGAAGCCGGCGGTGCGGCGCAGGGCGGGCGAGGTGGCGGCGGCGTCCAGGGGCTGGGCCCCGTCGGCTAGGACGAGGGTGACGCCTGCGGCGAGGGCGGCCAGGAAGAAGGTGATGGCGGCCCAGGTGTACAGGTGCAGCCCGAAGAGGGCGCCGGCGTAGCCGGGGTCCGGGGGCACGATGTGCATCAGCACCTGTGCGCCGGAGACGGTGCCGCCGATCAGCGCGGAGACGAGGGCGACGCCCCAACCGGAGGCGAATTCACCGGTGGTCACGGCTCCCTTGCGGGAGCGGGCGATGATCATGGCGGGGCCGATGGCGCTGAGCAGCATGAACATGCGCTGGAGGAGGCACATGGGGCAGGGGTACTCCCACAGGCCGAACTGGAAGACGTAGGCGCCGCCGATGGTGGCGCACATGCCCAGGACGTAGGCGTGGGCGAACCAGAGGCCGAGGCGGTTGGAGAGCCGGGCGGCAGGGGCGGCGGCTGCGGGGCCGGTGACGGGGGTGGTGACGGTGGACATTCCTGCTCCTCCTCAGAAGCTCAGGTTGAAGGCTCGGTCGAGGTGGGGGAGGAACGCGAGGATCGTGACGCTCAGCGTTCCCGCCCACAGCAGCAACCGGTGCCGGCGTGGCCAGTCCCGCAGGACGGCCAGGACGCATACGGCGATCAGGAGGAAGAGGATGGTGTACATGGTGTCCCTGCTTCATCGGGGGGTTACGAATTCATCCTCCGACGGGGAGTTCCGGCCCGGTAGCGGCAACGGATCAATGCATCCATAGAACAGGTCTATGACCTCGGGGACGTCGCGGACCTCGCGGACCTCGGGGACCTCGAGGGGCTTCCGGCGGCGTTGAGCGGCCTGCGGGCGAGAGCGTACAAGTCCCTGGCCGGGCCGGTCGGGCGCCGGCCGGTGGGCCATACGGCGCGCAGCGACCGGTCGAGGTCGAGCCCGGTCACCGACGGGGACCGCAGGGTGCCGGCGGCCAGTTCGTCGGCGACGGCGAGCGAGCTGAGGACGGCGGGGCCGCCGCCGCCGGCCACGGCGGTCTTGATGGCGGTGGTGGAGGCGAGTTCCAGCAGGGCGGAGGGCTGCCAGTCCGGGAGGTGAGCCGTGATCGCCCGCTCGAAGGCGGTGCGCGTACCGGATCCCGCCTCTCGCTGGATCAGCGAGGCCGCGGCGAGTTCCTCGAGGGTGATGGCGGTGCGCCGCGCCCAGGGGTGCGCCGGGGCCACCACGACGACGAGACGGTCCCGGGCCACGGCATGGCTCTCCAGCCCCTTCGGTGCGCGGGGGCTTTCGATGAAACCGATCTCGGCGCGGCCTTCCAGGACGGCCCGGGCCACGTCGGCCGAATTGCCGGACTCCAGTGCGACGCTGGTGGCGGGGTGCTGCGCCCGCAGACCGATGAGCCACTTGGGGACCAGGTACTCGGCGACCGTCTGACTGGCGGCGACCTTCAGATGGGAGCTCCGCTGTTCGCGCAGGGCGCCGATGCCGGCGTCCAGCGCGTGCGCCGCGTCGATCACGGTCCGGGCCCACTCGGCGATCAGCGCGCCGGCCAGCGTGGGTTTGGATCCGAGGGCGGAGCGCTCCAGTACGGGCAGGCCGACGAGCTTCTCCAGGTAGCGGATCCGGGAGCTGGCAGAGGGCTGGCTGATGCCGTGTTCCGCGGCGGCGCGCCCCAGGCTGCCGAGTTCGATGACGCTGAGCAGCAGGTCGAGGGCGGGCAGGTCGGGGACGCGCGGAGAGATGGGCATAGAGCCATTCTATGGATGCATCGATCTGACGCCGCTACCGCGAACCGCCGCGGCGGCCGAGGGTCGGGGCATGAGCACCAAGACCCCCGCGCTGAAGGCGGCCTCGTGAACACGGCACAGGCACTGGCACTGGCGCCGGAGACGATGGCCCGCTGGCAGTTCGGCATCACCACCGTCTACCACTTCCTCTTCGTACCGTTCACCATCAGCCTGGCGGCGATCACCGCGGGGCTGGAGACCGCGTGGGTGCGTACGGGCAAGGAGAAGTACTTCCACGCCACGAAGTTCTGGGGAAAGCTCTTCTTGATCAATATCGCGATGGGTGTCGTCACCGGCATCGTCCAGGAGTTCCAGTTCGGCATGAACTGGTCCGACTACTCGCGATTCGTCGGTGACATCTTCGGGGCCCCGCTCGCCTTCGAGGCGCTGGTCGCGTTCTTCCTGGAGTCCACCTTCATCGGCCTGTGGATCTTCGGCTGGGACAGACTGCCGAAGAAGCTCCACTGCCTGTGTATCTGGCTGGTCTCGATCGGCACGATCCTGTCCTCGTACTTCATCCTCGCGGCGAACTCCTGGATGCAGCACCCCGTCGGCTACGCCCTCGACAAGGCCACCGGCAGGGCACGACTCACCCACGTGTGGGCCGTACTGACGCAGCACACCACCCTGGTCCAGGCGTGGCACACCCTCAGCGCCTCCTTCCTGACCGGCGCCGCCTTCGTCGTCGGAATCTCCGCCTTCCACCTGCGGCGGGCCAAGCGGAACGGAGCCGGGCCGGCTTCCGGCGGGCGGACGCCGGTGGCCGTCATGCGCACCTCGCTGCGCCTCGGCCTCACCCTCGCGGTGACCGCCGGCCTGGCCACCGCCGTCAGCGGCGACAGCCTCGGCCAGGTCATGTTCGAACAGCAGCCGATGAAGATGGCCGCGGCCGAGGCCCTGTGGGACACCCGGGCACCCGCGCCCTTCTCCGTCTTCGCGGTCGGCGATGTGGACGAGGGCCGCAACGACGTCGCCGTCGAGATCCCCGGCGTACTGTCCTTCTTCGCGCACCACGACCTCACGGGCTCCGTGCCCGGCGTCAACGACACCGCCCGCCGGGAAGCCGCCCGGTACGGCGGCATGCCCGAGGACTACATCCCCGACGTCTTCATGACCTTCTGGGGCTTCCGCCTGATGATCGGCTTCGGCATGGTCTCCTTCGCGGGCGGCGCGGCCGGCCTCTGGCTGACCCGCAGCCGGCGCCGGCTCGACCCGCCACTGCGCACCGGGGAAGACGAAGTGCCGCGGCTGATGCTCACCCGACGCCGCGAACTCGGCCCCTTCCTCACCACCTGGTACTGGCGGACCGCAACACTCACCCTCGGATTCCCGCTGATCGCCAACTCGTTCGGCTGGATCTTCACCGAGATGGGCCGCCAGCCGTGGGCCGTCAACGGACTGATGAAGACCCGTGACGCGGTCTCCCCCGGCGTCTCCACCACCTCCACCGTCATCTCCCTGACCACCTTCACCCTGCTCTACGCCGCGCTCGCCGTCATCGAGGTCAGGCTGCTGACCCGGTACGCGAAGGCCGGCCCGCAGACCGGGGAGGCACCGCCGGAAGCATCCGGCCACCGCCCCCTGGCCTTCACCTACTGACACGCACCCCGGGACGACCACCACCATGCACCTGCACGACCTCTGGTTCGTACTGATCGCCTTCCTGTGGACCGGCTACTTCTTCCTCGAAGGCTTCGACTTCGGCATCGGCATACTCACCGGGATCCTCGCCCGCGACACCGAGGAACGCGGCGTACTGCTCGCCACCATCGGCCCCGTCTGGGACGGCAACGAGGTCTGGATGCTGACCGCCGTCGGCGCGACCTTCGCCGCCTTCCCCGACTGGTACGCCACCCTGTGCAGCGGCTTCTACCTGCCGATCCTCGCCGTGGTGGTCTGCCTGATCGTGCGCGGTGTCGCCCTGGAGTACCGGCACAAGCGCGACGACGAAGTGTGGCGGCGGGTCTGCGACCGCTGCGTGTTCTGGACCTCGCTGGTCTGCTCCGCCCTGTGGGGACTGGTCTTCGCCAACATGGTGCGGGGCGTGCCCATCGGTCCGGACGGGAACGTCACCGGCGGCCTGCTCGATCTCCTCCACCCGTACGCGCTCCTCGGCGCGCTGACCACCCTGTGTCTGTTCACCCTCCACGGAACGCTCTTCGCCGCGCTGAAGACGACCGGCGCCGTACGCCGCCGGGCCCGGTCCCGGGTACGGCCGCTGGCCGACGTCACGACCGTGGTCACCGGCGCCTTCCTGTTCTGGACACAGGTGCACCACGGCGGGCCGGTGTACGGCCTCATCGTGCTGAGCGTCGCCGTCGTGGCGCTGGTCGCCACCGTCGAACAGACCGCGCTGGGCAGGGACGGGAGGGCGTTCGCGCTGTCCGCGCTGGCAGTCGCGGCCACGGTCGCGACGCTCTTCCTGGCCCTGTTCCCCGATGTGATGCCGTCCTCGACCGATCCCGACTGGAGCCTGACCGTGGCCGGTTCGGCCGCGAGCCCGTACACGCTGACGATCCTGACCTGGGTCGCGGCCTTCATGACCCCCGTCGTCCTCGCCTACCAGGCCTGGACCTACTGGGTCTTCCGCAGGCGCGTCGGCTGACGACCCTCCGACGGGGTCGTGCCGGACTCCCCTGTGGGCTGCGTGGCCCGACCGCGTACGCGGCTTCCGATGGCAACGGTGAGCGCAAGGACGATCAGGACCGCCGCGACGGCGAAGGTGACCCGCATGCCGGTGGCGACGGCCTCGGGGCGCGCCGTGGTCACGTCGGTCGTCGCCGATGCGAGAGCGAACACGGCGCCCATGACCGATGCCCCCGTGATGAGGCCGAGGTTGCGCGACAGGTTGAGCAGGCCGGAGACCACGCCCCGCCGGTCCGGGAGGACATCGGCCATGACGGCGGTGTTGTTGGCCGTCTGGAACACCACGTAGCCGGCCGTGACGACGACCATGGGTGCCACGTAACCGGCGACGCCGAGCCGCGCCGGCATCGCGGACAGGACGGCGGATCCGGCCGCCATGGCGGCGAGCCCGGCGATGGTCATGCGTGGCGCGCCGAAGCGGTCCGCGATACGACCGGCCGGAACGCCGGCCAGGGCGGCGACGAGCGGACCGACCGACAGGACGAGTCCGACGAGGGCCTCTTGGAGCCCGAGGGTACGAGAGAGGTAGAACGGCCCGACCACCAGCGTCGACATCATCACCGTCGAGACGAGGGCGCTCGTGGCGAGGCCCCCGCTCAGCCTCGGATCGCGGAGCGTCCGCAACCGGATCAGGGGGACGCCGCTCTCGCCTCGGCGCGCACGAAGAGGCCGGCACCGCAGGTGGCGGCCACCAGCAGTGCCCCGTTGAGCGCACCGAACGCGCCGCGCCCCAGGGTCACGGCGAGCGCGTACGCCGCGAGCGTCAACGCGAGCAGCAGCGTGCCGACATGGTCGAAGCCGGCCCGGCCGGCCGTGGGCCCGCGCCGGTCGACCGGCAGGTGCCGGTGGGCGAGGAGAAGGGTCAGGATTCCCAGCGGGGCGTTGACGAGGAAGATCGCCCGCCAGCCGAACCCGGAGATCAGGACACCGCCGAGCGAGGGACCGAGCGCGGTGCCGACGGCGGACATCGTGCCGAGCAGCCCCATGGCGCTGCCGGTCTTCGCCTTCGGGACGGTCTCACCGACGAAAGCCATGGTGAGGGCCATCATGACGGCCGCTCCGAGGCCCTGCGCCGCCCGGGCGGCGATCAGCAGCCAGAGCGTGGGCGCGGCGCCGCACAGCACGGAGGCCACCGTGAACAGGAGGATCCCGGCCAGGAGCAGCCGTCGGCGGCCGACGATGTCGCCGAGCCGTCCGGCGCCGACGATCAGGGTGGTGATGGCGAGGAGGTAGGCGAGGACGATCCACTGGACCTCCTGGAAGGAGGCGCCGAAGGCCTGGGCCAGCGTCGGCAGGCCGACATTGGCGATGCTGGTGCCGAGCGAGGACAGCAGCACGGAGAGCGAAAGGGCGGCGAGCGCCCGGCGAACCGCGGGTCTGGAGTCACTGTGTGGGTGCATGCGCAGGAGCGTGCGCGCGCCGTGCGGTATCAGCAAATTTTGTTGCCGTTTCCGGGAAATGCCGCCGTGCGATGCGGTCCCCCGGATCCGCACCGCACGGCGTCTCTCGCCTTCAGGCCGGCCGCTCTACGGGAGCGGCGCCCCCGATCAGTACGTGTCGAGCCGGAACCGCTGGTAGTTGGCGTAGGGGCCGTTCTGGTCCTGGCAACCGAAGTGCCGCAGGCCCACGTTGCTGTCGTCGATGCACAGACCGGTGGCCCAGTTCTTCAGGACGAAGCTGCCGTCCGTGGTCCCGAACAGCTCGAACCGCTGGTAGTTGGCGTACGGTCCGTTCTGGTCCTGGCAACCGAAGTGCCGCAGGCCGATGTTGCTGTCGTCCACGCACTGGCCCGTGGCCCAGTTCTTGATGACGTACGTGGCACCGCCCAGGTGGATGAAGTCGAACTTCTGGAAGTTCGCGTACTGACCCCATCGGTCCTGGCACCCGAAGTGGCGCAGGCCGACGTTGCTGTCGTCCACGCACAGACCGGTGGCCACGCTCCTGAGGCGCCGGGTGGAGACGGCCTGGACACCCACGGCCTGCCCGGAGGCGGACCGGGCGACCAGGTCGGTGGTGGGTGCCGCCGAGGACGCCGGAATCGACGAAGACACGGACGCGGACACCGCCGCCGACGCGGCCGCAGACCCAGCCGGCGAGGTGTCGGCCGTCGAGGAGCCCGCTCCCGCGAGCGTCAGGGCGGATGCCGCGAAGACCGCGGCGGCGATCCGGAACACCCGTCCCGCCAACTTGCTCGTGCTGTTCAACGTACCTCCTGTGGTGAGTTGGGTCGTACTCGCGCCGCTTACCCGGTGGATTCGAGACAAGGGCGCGCCTTGTGGTGGACGGCACCGTCGAACCGGTGTTCCCTGGTGCCGTTCCGCGGCCCGACACTGCCGGGCAGCGGAGTTGGCCGCACGGCCCGGAGCCGACCGCGCAGGTCAGCCGGGGGAGAGTGACGGACAACGGGGGTTGTCCGCGGACAACCGGGGGGACCGGATGGGCAGGACAGGCCGACCACAAGGGGCCATGAAGGGCGCGACGTCGGCGGCCGATGACCTGGCCCGGTTCCTGGCGGAACTCACCGCCGAGCTGACGGTCCGGGAACTCGCGCAGCGCTACGGCGGCGGCAAGACGATGTGGAGCGAGTACCGCAGCGGCGCGCGGGTCGTCCCCCTGGGCAGGCTCAACGCCGTCGTACGGGACCGGGTGCGCGACGGCCGCGGACGCCAGGCGATGCTCCAGCGGGCGCGCCGGCTGCACGAGGCGGCACTGGTCGCCGAGGCGGAAGCGGGTCCCCGGCCGAGGCTCGACGAGGCGTTGCGGCGTGCCGAGGCCGACCTCGCCGCGGCCGAAGGGCTCGTACGGAGCCTGCTCGCGCTCCTGGCCACGCTGCTCGGGGAGAAGGCCGGCCCCGGGGCCGAGCCGCCGGAACGGGAGCCGAATCCGAAGCCGGAGCCGGAGTCGGAGTCGGAGCCGGAATCCGAAGCCACGGTGGGCGGCCTCGTGGACCGGGCGTTCCGTGAGCTGGAGACGGTCCGGTCCCTCCACCGGGCCGCCCGCCACGTGCTGGAACGGGCGCAGGAGCAGAACCGGGCCGCCCTGTCCGCCGGGTCCGGGCCGTCACCGACGGCCAGCGACGACCTGGCGCTGGCGCTGGCCCGCACGGCGGATGCGCTGGCCCACAGCGCGTACGAAGTGCAGGGCCTGTGGCGGGAGTCGAAGGACGTTCCCGGCGGCGGCCGGGCTCCCCTGGAGGGTGTCGTCCTGGAGCGGACCGACCGTCCCTCCGCGGCTCGGGTCCACATGCGGACGGCTCCGCCGCCCCGACCGGACGACGCCCTGCCCATGGTGCCGGTACCGGCGGGCCTGGCCCCCGCTGCCCCGCACCGCGGCCTGCCCCGTTCCTCCCTGGCCGCCGTCGCAGCGGCCATCGTCCTGGCGGTCCTGGCGCTCGCGGCGTCCGCCGCGACGGCCGTGGTCGTCGCCACCGGGCAGCAGCCGGTGTGGACCCAGGCTCCGCTCGGCCCTCTTCAGCAGTACGCGCGGGCTTCTGGTGCCGACGTACGGTCCCCTGCGCCCACGCCCACGTCCACCCCCACTCCCACGGCGCCCAGCCCCTCCCCGGGGAGCTCCACCCCGTCGGACCGCTCGCCGTCCCCGGCCCCGTCTCCGAACCCGGACTCGCGGGCCCCTGGCGCCGGTCCGGCTCCCACCCCCGGCTCCGCCCCCGTGAGCCCGCAGCCCACCCCCTCGAAGGAGCCGGGCCCTAAGGAGCCGCCGGGCGGCCTGTTCCGGTTGGTGAACGACGGCAGCCGCCTGTGCCTGGCCGTACCGCTCCGGAGCAACACGGCCGCGGACGGCATCGTCCAGGCCGACTGCGGTGGGATCGCGGAGCAGGAGTGGTACCTCACCCGGGAGACGACCGACCCGTCGGGCACCGTCTACTCGGTCCGCAACCGGTTCAGCGGCATGTGCCTGTCCGTCGACGCGGCCCGGACCACCAACGACGCCGCCGTCACCCACTACGTGTGCGGCGACCGGGAGGGACTGTTCCCCGACCAGTTCTGGAACGTGCGCTACGACGGCGGGCACCGTGCCTGGCAGCTGGTCAACGTCCACAGCGGCAAGTGCGCCGGGGCACGACCGGGTGACGGGGCGAACGCGCCGGTACTCCAGCGGGACTGCCGCGACGACCCCTGGCTCATGTGGGCGCAGTGACCGGGACCGCGGTCCGACCGGTCCGACCGGTCCGACCGAGCCGGCTGCCCGGGCCACGGCCTGCCGCGTGACGAGGGGCGGGTACCGGGCGGGCGGAGGAGAATGGGAGACAGCTCACGGAGGGTCATGTCTGCCGTTGTCCGATGGTCCGGCCGATCGCTGACCGCAGTGCTTCTGAGCACGGCGGTCGCGTGGGGATCACCCGTCGCCGCACCGCCCGCCCAGGCCCGGGCGGCCGCCTCGATCGTCCTCACGCCGGACCAGGGCTCCCCCGGAACCCCGGTCGTCGTCAGCGGGTCCTGTGGCAGCGGCCCGACGGCCAACACCGCCGTGGGGGCGCGCGACAACGTCCGCGTCCGCTGGGACGACAGCCAAGTCGGCGCCACCGACAGCAACGCCGACGGGGCGTTCGAGCTCTCCTTCTCCGTTCCGGACGATGCCCCGGCCGGACCCCACTCCGTGACCGTCGACTGCGTCTACTCGGTACGGTCCACCGCGACCGCCACCTTCACCGTGGCGCCCCTCGCCGTCCCCGCCCTGACCCTGAGCCCGGCCGAGGGCCCGGCGGGGACGCCCGTCCGGGTCGACGGCTCCGGTTTCGCGTCCTGTCCCGGGAAGCTTCCCGGTACGGTGTCGCTCCTCTGGGACGGGAGCGCGATCGGATCCGCCGAAGTCGCCACCGGTGCGGACGGGTTCACCGCGGACATCACCGTCCCGGCCGATGCCGCCCCCGAGGCGCACGACGTGAGGGCCGTCTGCGACCGGGACGACAGGATCGTCGCCACGGCGCCGTTCACGGTGGACGGCGGCGGGTCCCTGCCGCCCGATCAGGATCCGGTGGTGACGTTCGTTCCCGACGAGGGACAGGCCGGTACGGCGCAACCCCTCCTCTCCGGTTCCGGATTCAACTGTTCGAGTGTGGACCTGCTCTGGGACGGGGGAACGCTGGGCTCCTCCGAGGTATCGGAGGCGGGCACGTTCGAGACCAGGGTCCAGGTCGCAGCCGATGAGCCGACGGGCGACCACGCGATGCTCGTCCGGTGCGCCTCGGACCCGGGCCAGGCCGCCGAGACCGCGTTCACCGTGACGGCCCCGGGGCCGTCCCCGGAACCGGAGACCACCGGCCCGGGCCCCACCCCGAGTCCGGTCCCGAGTCCGGTCCCGCCGACGCCCGTCCCACCGACCCTCACCCCAGGGGACCAGAGCTCGACCCCCGTCGGCTGGGTGGTCGGCTCGAGCCTCCTCGGCGTGGGCCTGCTGGCCGCCGCCGGGGCAGCGATGCTGTCCCACCGCCAGCGGGGGCCGCGCTGGGTGCACGAGCACGTCAGCACCCGGCTGCGCCCCTCCCCGGGGACGACCGACGTCATAGGCCCGCCCGGGCACTCCGTACGGCTGGAGCCGCGTACGGACCCCGGCGAGCAGACCGTGCAGGAGGAAGACCGATGACCACCGCTCCTGTCGCCGAGCCCCTCACCGTCCGGTCCTTCCTGCTGGGCACCGAGGAGGACCAAGCCGCACCCGGGCTCACCGAGGCGTTGCACGACCAGCACGCGGGCACGGGCCTCCTCCCCGGCCTGCGCGGTCTGACGAACGCGGCGGACCGGGCGGTCGAGGCGGAACTGGCCTCCGTCATCGGCGGGTTCCTCGACCTCGACCTCGTCTCCCTGGTCGCGGGCGGCTGGTCCAAGCACACCGCCCTCAAGGCCGCCGCCCGCCGGACCCGCCAGTACCCCGGCAGCGAGGAGATCGTCGCCCTGGCCACCCACGCCATCACGTCCACCCACCACCCTTCGGTGGACGTGCTGGTGGACGGCGCCCCGGCCGCGACCGTCGACGTGGGTCTCACCGTCGTCTTCCGGATCAGCGGACTGGTCGGCGTGGTCCGCGACGCCCGGCTGGTCACCGTGCGCGCCGCGGAATGCGAGGTCGAGGCGAAACTCGCCGTCCGGCAGATCGTCGTCGCGTCCCGGCAGGGCCGCCTGGACCTCCCCGCGGAACTTCGCCTGCGCTCCCCCGTCGAGCTGCTGCCTCCCGCGGACCAGGGGCCGGCGTAGACCTGGAGACCTACTGGCGGACCGGCGGATCCGGATAGGAGCATCCCGGGTAGGTGTCGCCCTCGTATTCGATGCCGCCCGCCATCGTCTGGTCGCAGTCGGGACAGGTGACGACGAAGTGCGGGTTGACACGGAGGAAGGCCGCGTTCTTCAGCTCGAAGATCGCCTTCACCGCATCCACCCCGTGTTCGCGGATCCCTTCCTTCAGGAAGTCGTACGCACTGAACGTATGGCCGTTCTTGCACGCGAAGTCGGCGAACCGGAAGTAGCCGATGTCTCCGAGTCCCAGCTCGGACTCGATCCGCGACTTCTCCTCACTCGATACCGGTTCGAGCCGTGACGCTTTGACGCGCTCGGGCGTCCAGTGCAAGCTCCTGAGGATGCGGGCCTGCTCGCGGGACAGGAAGAAGGAAGCGGTTCTGCCGCTTCTGATCGCCTCCTGCACGAAGGCCACTACGGCTTCGTCGTCCGCCGAGAAGACGGCCTTCCCCTCGCCGACGACGGCTTCGACATGGGCCAGCAAAGCTGTGTCCACGACGCGTCCTTCCAGATCTGCAGCCTGAATCCGATCCTGTGGTCGCGGACAACTATTCTGTTCGACCGCCCCGTTCGGCGGGTGCCACACGGCAGCCGCACCCGCCCGGCCTAATGGAGGGCAGCCTCACCCGCCGACGGCACCCATCGAGAACGGTCACGTCTGATACGGGTCGAATGGGATGCCCGCCGGCTTGGCTTTGGCCAGGTGGGATGCGTAGGCGCTGTCCTTCAGGCCGAAGTGGGCGCTGCCGAAATCGGCCTGGCTGAGCTTGTCCCGCAGTGTCGCAGGGTAGCCCGACCACCCGACGAGCGCGGGGAACTGCCAGGCACGGCGGTGGTTCTCGGGCGGTTCGTCGTTGGTGTTCGCCGCGCGGAAGCAGTGGGTGCTGGCGCCGTCCTTGTGGTAGACGATCTTGGGGTGGGTGCCGTCCCAGCGGATCTGATCGCGCGCGTGGATGTTGAAGTCGCCGTGGGCGGAGGTCGCGACGTACTTGGCCTCGTTGCCCTGGATCCACACCACCACGTGTTCCCAGTCGTGGCGGTGGCCGCCGAGCTCGATGCCGGGGATGGCCTGGTCCTTCTCGAAGTACAGCGCGTACATCACGGCGCACCAGCCGTTGTTGCAGCTCCAGCGGGAGTATCCGTTGGTGTTGTCGAGGTCCGAGGCGTCGCGGCAGTTGCCGTTGAGGGCGCCGGTGGGCTTGAGTCCGCTGTTCAGAACTCCGGTCGGGCCTATGGCGGGTGTCGGGTAGCAGCCGTCGGTGTCGTAGTCATACGCCGGCTGGAAGGTCTGCTCGATCGCTTCGGCCTGGGCGGGCAGGGCCGGGGGTGGCGCCGCGAAGGCCGCCTGGGAAAGCCCGACGACCAGCGCGAGGGCGGCGCCGACGACCACGGCTGATCTCTGGATGTGACGGTTCGTCCGCACAACAGGCCTCCTGGCCGGTCGGGTTCGAGGATGGCGGGCGAATCGCGACCACCGTCGTCCGACACGCCCGGAGCATCATTCGCGAACCGGGGCGACACGGCAAGGGTCCGGGACATCTCTCTTCCTCACACGGCGAAACTTCCGGACTGCCGCTCGGGCGATGGGAATTGACCAGCCGTCAGGAATGGAGGGCGACATGGGCTGGAATGCGGCAGGGGCACCGGTGGGCGTTGAGCGGCCCGAACCGGGCGAGGGCACTCACGGGAGGCACGGGGCCAGGGCGGGAGTGGTCCTGTCAGCTACGAGGAACCGTCGCCGCGCGGCGCGGGACTCGGCGCGGCACAGGAGGCCGCGCGGGATGGGAGGCCGCGCGGGATGGGAGGCCGAGCAGGGTGGGAGTCCGAGCGGGATGGGAGCCGAAGGCCGTCAGACGGTCATCGTCCGAGGGTGTTCATCAGGACGAGGGCCAAGAGGTCCAAGAGGATGACGGCGACGACGCCGCCGATCATGATCCAGGCCCTGCGTGATTCGTCCATGCGTACGAGTCGCCTCCCGAGTCGGACATGCCGCCGTGCGCGGGTCCGGCGGCCGCCCGAAGGCCCCGCCGGCCTCTGGCCATCATGACCCGGTTCCACACGGAGCACAGGTCGGACGTCCGCCGGGGTCAGCCGGAGTGGCCGTCGGGGGTGAGGGTGGCGGCCGCCGCGAACAGGCGGGCGCAGCGCTGCGTCATGGCCGCCGGGGTCTGCTCCGGGTGCTTGACCCACCAGCGGACGAGGGTGGCGACCAGGTCCCGCCATACGTACTTGAGCGCGTCGGCGTCCAGCGGGTCGGTGGATCCGGCCGCGCGCAGCAGTTCGGCGGTGCCGCCGGCGGCGAGCCGGTCGATGGCCGACCAGTACTCCGAGGCCCGGCGTGCCGCCTCGCCGCCGGGCGGCAGGGAGGTGTCGTACAGCACGAACCACGCCTCCCGCCGCCCCTCCAGGGCGGTGAAGACGCCGTGCAGTACGCGCAGCGGCGTGTGCGGAGCGGTCCCGTCCGGGCCCATCGCCGTACGGATGGCGTTCAGGAGCCGGTCCCCGACGGGGACCAGGCAGGCGACGTACAGGTCCTCCTTGGTGCCGAAGTACTGGTGCAGCAGCGTCTTGGTGACGCCCACGCGGGCGGCGATCGCGGGGAGCGACGCGGCCGCGTAGCCGCGGGTGCCGAACTCCTCCGTGGCCGCCTCGAGCATCTGCTGCCGGCGGTGCTCCCGCGGGACTCCCTTGGTACCGGCTTTCGAAGGTGGGGTTGCCATGAGCGGATATTATCAGTAGGTAATTTACCACTAGGTAAATTACCTCGACCTCTGGAGCGCCTCCATGTCCGGCACCACCACGCAGCCGACGTCCCGCACCCGCTCCTGGTGGGGCTGGGGCTGGACGGACGCGCATCCCGACGACGCGGAATGCGCCGCGATGGGCGCCCTGCTGCCCGGCACCCTCAGCCGCCCGCTCCCGGTGCCCCGCATCCGGGACCTGGGCATCGGGAGCCCCGCCGTCGAACCCCCGCCGAGCCTCGCCCACCTGGTCACCGCGGACCCCGGGGACCGCGCCGCCCACGCCATGGGAAAGGCGTACCGCGACGTGGTGCGTGCCCTTCGCGGGCGCCCCGGCCGCATCCCCGATCTCGTCGCCCGCCCGACGGACGAGCAGGGCGTGGCCGACCTGCTGGACTGGGCGGGTGACCGGCAGGTCGCCGTCGTCCCGTACGGCGGGGGTTCCTCGGTCACCGGGGGCGTGGAGTACCGCGGCGACGCCCACCGGGCGGTGCTGTCCCTCGACCTGACCGCCATGGGCCGCGTCCTGGAGGTCGACACCGAGGGCCGGGCCGCGCGCATCCAGGCGGGCACCCTCGGGCCGAGCCTGGAGGACCAGCTGCGGCCCCACGGCCTCACCCTGCGGCACTTCCCGCAGAGCTTCGAGTTCTCCACCCTGGGGGGCTGGCTCGCCACCCGGGCCGGCGGCCACTACGCCACCGGCCGCACGCACATCGACGACTTCGTGCAAGCGATGCGCGTGGTCACCCCGGCCGGCACGAGCAGCTCCTGGCGGCTGCCCGCGTCCGGGGCGGGTCCCTCCCCCGACCGCCTGTTCCTGGGCTCCGAAGGGGCCCTCGGCATCATCACCGAGGCATGGGTCCGCCTGCAGGAACGCCCCCGCCACAAGGCGTCCGCCGCGGTCACCTTCACCGACTTCCACGACGCGCTCCGGGCGGTGCGCACCCTCGCACAGTCCGACCTCTCCCCCGCCAACTGCCGTCTGCTGGACTCCGGTGAGGCCGCGCTGTCGGGCGCGGCGCAGGACGGTTCCGCCGTGCTGGTGCTCGGCTTCGAGTCGGCGGACGAACCGGTGACCGCCCGGCTCGAACGGGCCGTCGGCGTGGCCCGCTCGTACGGCGGCCGGTACGGCGGGGCCGCAGGCCCGGACCAGGCCCCGGGCGAGGCCGCGGCCGGTGACACGGGCGGTGACGCGGCCGTGGGCGCCTGGCGTTCGGCCTTCCTGCGGATGCCCTACCTCCGCGACGGTCTGGCCAGGATGGGCGCCGTCGCGGAGACCTTCGAGACTGCGGCCACCTGGGACCGGATCCCCGGCCTGATCGAGGCGGTGCGCACCGAGGTCGGCGCGGCGGCGCTCAAGGCCACCGGACACCCGGCAACCGTCAACTGCCGTCTGACTCATGTGTATCCGGACGGGGCGGCTCCGTACTTCACCGTCCTCGCCGCAGGCCGTGCCGGTGACGAGGTCGCCCTCTGGGACGACCTCAAGGCCGTGGCGGGCGAGGTCCTGCACCGCCACCGGGCCACCATCACCCACCACCATGCCGTCGGCCGGGACCACCGTCCGGGCTACGACCGTCAGCGCCCCGAGCCCTTCGCCCTCGCGCTGCGGGCCGCGAAGGGGGCCCTCGATCCGCGGGGCATCCTCAACCCCGGCGTGCTCGTGGACTGAACGGGGCCGCGGGCGGCCGGCGGACACGGCGGCCCGGCGGGTTGACAGCCGGGCGAAGTGCGCGCCGGATGGGGCCGTGCCACGCTGATCAGAGGCCTGGGGGCTCGCTGACCGGGCGGCGCGGCCCATGTCCGTCGAGCCGAACGGGGCGTGCCATGGTGCGAGTAAAGAACACCCGATCGCGGGGGCGCCGCACGGCCGCCGGATGCGCGGCCCTGTTGCTCGTGGCCCTGATGTCGGGGACAGCGGCCGGAGCAACGCCGACACCCACCCCGACGCCCACGCCGACCCCGACCCCGACACCGTCCGGCGACGGCGGTTCCGGCCCGCTGGACCCGCGCATCACGGAGATCATGCGGAAGCCGGAGTACCGCTACGCCCAGTGGGGCCTCCTCCAGAAGGACCCGGCCTCCGGGCGGGTGGTCCACAGCCTGTTCCCCGGACAGTTCTTCATCCCCGGGTCCACGGCCAAGCTGTTCAGCGTGTCCGGGGCGTGGAACACCCTCGGTGCCGACCACCGCTTCGAGACACCGGTCTACGCGGTCGGCGAGCGGCGCGGGGCCACCCTGACCGGTGACCTCGCCCTGGTCGCCCAGGGCGACCTCACCATGGGCGGCAGAACCAGCCCCGACGGCTCGGTCTCGTTCACCAACCTCGACCACACCTATGCCAATGACGTCCCCGGCGCCACCCTCACCCCGGAGAACCCCCTCGCCGGGATCGACCTCATAGCCCAGCAGGTACGGCGCTCCGGCATCACCCGCGTGGACGGGAACGTGATCGTGGACGACCGGCTCTTCGCCCCGGCCCCGGTCCTCGACCCGACTCCCACCCCACTGATCATCAACGACAACCTCATCGACCTGACGACCACGCCCGGGGACCGCGCCGACGCGCCCGCGCGCCTGGACTGGCGCCCGAAGGTGGCCCCGTACGACGTCACCTCGACGGTGAAGACCGTGGCGGCGGGCAAGCCGGCCGCCGTCACGGTGACGACCTCCGGGAACGGCACCCGGATCCGGCTGTCCGGCACGATCGCGGCGGGCGCCGAACCCGTACTGCGGGTGGCCCCCGTCACCGACCCGGCGGCCTTCGGACGCACCGCGCTGATCGAGGCGCTCGAACGGGCCGGGGTGGAGGTCACCGCCGGCCCGACGGGCCCCAACCCGGTAGGCGAGCTGCCCCGCACCTACGAGGGCCGGCCGCGCGTGGCGGTGTACACCTCGCCTCCCTTCGCCGAGTACGCCAAGCTCATCCTCAAGGTCAGCCACAACCTGGGCGCCAACCTGGGCATGTGCCTGATGGCCGTCACGACCGGCAGCCACGACTGCATGGACGGGTTCCCGGTGCTGGCCGGGTTCCTGGACGAGGCGGGCGTCGACCGCAAGCAGGTGCAGCTCCTCGACGGCCGCGGCGGCAACCCCGTCGACCGGTCCACGCCGCAGGCGGAGGCGGAGATGCTGACGTACTGGCAGCGCAACCCCGAGGCGAAGCTCTTCCGGGAGGCACTGCCCATCCTCGGCGTCGACGGCCTGCTGGCCGAGAACTGCCGCGACTGCCCCGCGCGCGGAAAGGTGTTCGCCAAGACCGGCGCCGCCGTGGGGCTGGACGCCCTCAACGACCGCCTGGGCGTGGGAGCGATCACGATCGCCGGGTACCTGGACAAGGGCGGCGGCCGCTACGACGTCTTCTACGCCGGCGTCACCGGTGCCTCCACGCCGACGACCGACCCGAGCGGCATCCTGAGCATCGCCAACGACCTCGCCATGATCGCCGCGTACCTCCAGGAGGAGTGAGCAGGGCGGCCGACGCCGTCGGGAACCCGTGAACCGCCTCCCGGTGCGGGGCGGTTCACGGGTTCCCGACGGGGAGCGGCGCCGGGCTGAGCACCGCGAGGTCCGGGCCGTAGGCGACCACGAGCCGCCCGTCCGGGGCCGTGGTGAGCGCACCCACGGGGAGCGGGAGCAGGTGGTCGTCGGCGGCCTCGCGCCCCGTGGCCAGGTCCCAGAAGCGCACGGACTGTTCGTGGCCGATGGCCACGACCGGCCGGCCGTCCTTGACGGTGACGGCAAGGGTTGCGTGTGAGTCCTTGTGACCGGTCTGCGCTCCGCCGATCTGCTGCAGGGTGGCGAGGTCCCACAGCCGTACGGTCCGGTCCCGGCTCTTGCTGATCGCGGCGACCCGCCCGTCCAGCACCACGGTCGCCACGGCCGTCACCCAGTCGCTGTGGCCGGTGAGGGGTTGGCCGATCTGCCGGCCCGTGCCGAGGTCCCAGAGCCGTACGGTCTTGTCCCAGCTTCCCGTGACGGCGACGGGGCGTCCCTCCAGCACGGCCGTCGCGAGGGCGGTGACCCGGCTGGAGTGGCCCGCGAGGGGCTCGCCGACCCGCTGACGGGTGGTGAGGTCCCAGACGGCCAGGGTGCGGTCGCTGCCGGCCGTGACGGCGACGGGGCGGCCGTCCAGGGTCGCGGTGGCCATGGCCAGCACCCGGTCGTGGTGGGTGAGGAAGCGGCCGTCGAGGTCTCCCGCGGCGGCCGGATCCAGGATCTGCACTGCGGCGCCCGGACCGGCGGTGACGATGACGACCCGCCCGTCCACCACCGCCGTGGCGAGGGCGGCGGGCTCACCTTCCGGGCCGGTCACGGGGGCAGTGGCCGGCCGGCCGGTGGCCAGGTCCCAGGTGCGCAGGGTGTGGTCGGCGCCTGCCGTGACGGCAACGGGACGCCCGTCGAGAACGGCCGTCGCGATCGCCAGGACCGGTCCGCTGTGCCCTTGTCCTTGCCCCGCGTCGCCGTGCCCCGTCGTGTGCGAGTCGCCGAGGTCCCAGACGCGAAGTGTGTGGTCGGCGCCCGCGGTCACGGCGACCGGCCGCCCGTCCAGGACCGTCGTCGCCACGTCCCAGACCCGGCCGGTGTGGCCGGTGTGACCGGTCAGCAGTTGGCCGTTCCTGCGGTCGGAGAGCAGGTGCCACAGCGGTGTCTGCCGAGGCGTGCCGGTGGACTGGGAAGGCAGCTGTCCGGTCGCGCCGATGCTTCGGATCACCCGCGTGCCGTCCGTGTGGTGGCCGTCGGCCGTCAGGTCCCAGATGCGCAGGGACCCGTCCGCCGCGGTGGCGAGGGCTACCGTCCGCCCTCCCGACACCGTGGTCTCCCGGGCCCGTACGTAGGCGCCGCGTTGACGGACACCGCTCAGGGCGCCGATGAACTCGGGGTCCTCGTCGTCGAGCCCGAGGGCGACCGCTCTCCCCTGCACCACGGTCAGGGCGGACACACCGGGCACCTCCGCGGCGCGGGACAGGTCCGGGGAGGCCGGGGAGGTCTCCGCCGGGTGGCCGGTGGTCAGGTCCCACGCGCCCGGCTCCGCGCCATCAGCCCGGGCGGTGAGGGCGAGCATGCGCCCGTCGAGGTCGACGGTCCTCACCACCCGCAGGGACTCCCCCACTTGGCGGCCGCGGGCCAGGTCCCACAGCTCCACGGTCCGGTTCACGTCCGTGCGGTCGAGGGTGACGACGACACGGCGCCCGTCGTCCAGCGTCGCGACGTCGATCGCCGACGGGAACGCGTTGACCTGCCTGCCGCTGAGCGGGTCCCAGACGCGCAGCGTCCCTTCCGCCCCCAGGGTGAGGACGCCGCGGCGCCCGTCCAGGACGGTGTCCTCCACCACCCTGACGAATTCCCCGGCCTCACGGCCGGTGGCCAGGTCCCACACGAGGACCGCCTCGTCGGCGTGCAGCGTGAGCGCGACGGCCTTCCCGTCGGCCACCGCCGTGGCCACGGACAGCACTTCGGCCGTCACCGACGACACCGGATCGGTGTGGCCGGTGACGGGGTCATGGAGCTGTACGCCCGTCGCCACGTCCCATATCCGCACGGTGTTGTCCCGGCTGCCGGAGACGGCGACCGGCCTTCCGCCGACGATCGCGGTGCCGACCGCCGTCACCGGACCGTCATGGCCGGTGAAGGTGCCCAGCAGCCGACGCTCCGGCAGGGAAGACCCGTTCGCCCAGTCCGCCGTCCACGCGGCGGTGGGCTCTCCCGGCAGATCCGCGACGTGCTCACTCTCGGAGTTCTCAGACATGCCCAGAGGCTAGGCGCCGCCTCTGACATTCGGGGTCAGCGGGCCCCGGGGCTGAGCTCCTGCAGGACGGCCTGTCCCGCCGCACGGTGTTCGGCGGCCGCGGCCCGGTCCGTGCCGTCGAGCACGATCGCGATCCCCTCGTGGGCCAGTGCTTCCTCGTGCCGGTATCCCAGCCTCGGGGCCAGCTCCAGCGCCTGCCGGTACAGCCGCAGGGCCTCCTCGGGGAGGGCCGCGAGCCGGCAGGTCTCGGCGTAGCCGTTGAGGAAACGGATCTTCCAGTGTTCCTCGAACAGTTCGTCCAACAGCGCGAAGGCCTCCCGGTGACTGGCCAGTGCCTCCTCGTACCGGCCCATCCGCCGCAGGGCGACGCCCAGGCAGTTGAGGGCCCACGCCTCGTTGTTCATGTGCCCGTCCTCGCGGGCCAGTGCCAGCGCCAGGTGCAGGTGCTCCGCCGCCTCTTCGGGCGCCTCGCCGGCGATGGCCACGCCGAGGGTGATCCGTGCCGTCAGCGTCGGCGGCCATGCCGGGTCCGCGTGCGGAATGCCCAGCACCTCCCGGGCCCGCCGCGCCGCCTGCTCACGGTCTCCCAGTTGCAGCATCGCCCAGGCCTCGGAGGCGGCCGCGTGGGCCGCGCCCGCCGGGAGACCGGCTTGCTCGTACAACATCCCTGCCAGCCCGAAGAGTTCGAGCGGCTCCTCGACACTCCCCTGCTCCCACCTCAGATAGCCGCGGCGCATGGCCAGTTCGGCCTCCGAGCGCACGTCCCCCGCCCGGGACACCTCGACCCCGGCCGCCTCGTACGCGGCTCCGGCCTCCGCCATCCGGCCCGCGTTGTAACGGGCGAAGCCCAGGTCGCTGTACGCCTCGGCCAGTTGCAGCGGATCGCCCAGGCGCTCGGCGGCGGCGAGCGACCGCTCGAAGAGGTGGTTGAGGTGCGTCGTACCGCAGCGCCGCGCGAAGTACGCCCGCAGGAAGCGCGGCAGCTCGCACACGTGCACATCGGCCCCGACGGCGACCGCCGTCTCGAAGGCGGCGATCATCGCTTCGTACTCCGCGACGAGCCAGGCCAAGGCCGTGTTCTTGTCCGTGAACCGCGGCAGCGCGGCCGGGGGACGGCCCGCGGAGGGCGACCGGCCGGGCGACAGGACCTGCATCGCGGCGTCCGCCGCGGCCGCCGCGTGCACGTAGTAGTCGAGGAAGCGGCCCAGCGCCCGCTCCCGCTCGGCCTGCGAGTCCTGCTCCGCACAGGCCGCGCGCGCGTGCTGGTGCACCAGGTCGTGCAGCCGGTAGCGGCCGGCCGTCGGCTGCTGGACCAGGTGCGCGTCGACCAGGTCCTCCAGCATCTCCCGGGCACCGTGCAGGGGCACGTCCGCCAGCGACGCCGCCAGGTACTCGTCGAAGGAGCCCCCGGGCAGCAGCCCCAGCATCCGGAACAGCCGGGCGTGCGCCCGGTCCAGCTGCTTCACGGACATGGCGAACGCCGTGTCGAACTCGCTCGCGCCCTGCGCCAGCCGCTCTACGAGGATGCCCACGGTCCAGCCCGGCCGGTGCCGCAGCCGGGCCGCGGCCAGCCGCAGGGCCAGCGGCAGATGGCCGCACAGCCGCAGCACCTCGGCGGCGGACTCCGGTTCGCGGGCCAGCCGCCCTTCGGGGCCGCTGGGGTCGCCGCTGGCACGGGCCAGCAGCTCCGCGCTCTCCCGGGGGCTCAGCACGTCCAGCGACACCGGGGGCACCTCGTCCAGGCCCAGCAGCCGCTTGCGGCTCGTGATCACGACGACGGAGGGGCCTGCGCCGGGCAGCAGCGGGCGGACCTGGTCGGCGTCGGCGGCGTTGTCGAGGACCACGACGGCCCGCCGGCGGGCCAGTTCCGACCGCCAGCAGGCGGCCAGCTGTTCGATGCCCTCCTGCGGGACCCTCTCGGACGGGACGTCGAGGGCCGAGAGCAGCATGCGCAGCGCGGAGTCGGGATCGAGCGGTTCGCGGCCCTCGGTGAAGCCGTGCAGGTCCACATAGAGCTGGGCGTCCGGGTAGGGGGCGGCGAGCCGGTGCGCGGCGTGCACCGCCAGGCAGGTCTTGCCGACGCCTGCCATGCCGTCGAGGGCGACCACCTGGTGGCTTTCCAGCGCGGCGAGCACGGCGGCGAGTTGGGAATCTCGTCCGGTGAAGTCGGGTACGTCGCGCGGCAGATCGTTGCGGGGCCTCGGCTGGACCTGGCGGCTGGACTTCGGGGGCGCCGGCAGCGGGTTCGAGGACCGTTCCCACAGGGGGCGCAGGGGGCGGGGGTCGCGCTTGACGAGGCGGCAGAGGGCGATCACCGCGGGCCAGGGCGGCACGGTTTGGCCGCTGAGGTAACGCGACAGCGAGGAGGAGCTGAGTCCGGTGTCCCTCGCGAGGGCCCGGACGCCGAGCCCGGACAGCTCCTGGATCAGGCGCAGCCGGGCGGCCAGCTCGTCCTGCGGCCCGGTGTTCGCCGTCCGCTGTTCCACATCCATGGTTCCCCCGCTTCGCTGTCCCGCCCCGGCCGAAGTATTGCGGGCCAAGTCTGCGCAGATCAAGGCCATTTGAACTGTCCCAGGGCGTCCCATCGCCGTCGTCACGGCACGCCGGAGCGGCTGTCATGGAGTCACACCCCGAGGGAACGGGGCACCAACCGGTAAGAGGAGCGAATCACCATGCAGTCTCGTATGCAGAACCCCGCCGTCGTACTGTCCGGCGCGATGCAGCCCATCCAGGAGATCTTCAAGGCCGTGCACTCCGGTGGGGTGGACGGGCAGACGCTGGAGCTGGTGCATCTGCGGGTCAGCCAGATCAACGGCTGCAGCGCCTGCGTCGACGGCGGCGCCAAGTCGGCCCGCAAGGCGGGAGTGAGCGACGAGCGGCTGGCCACGGTCGCCGCCTGGCGGGAGGCCCCGTACTTCACCGAAGAGGAGCGGGCGGCCCTCACGCTGGCCGAGGCCGCGACGCGGCTGGCCGACCGTCCCGACCCGGTGAGCGACGAGGTCTGGGACACGGCCGCCACCTACTTCGACGAGAAGCAGCTGGCCGCGATCGTCCTGATGATCGGCGTCACCAACATGTTCAACCGGCTCAACGCCACGACCCGCCAGATCGCCGGCGCCTGGGGATGACGGGCCCCGGCCGGGGCCGGCGGGCAAACCCGCCGGCCCCGGCGGCCCGAAGGCATGACGATGACGTCCATCAAGCCCTGTACCAGGAGGAAACCCGCAATGAACGACACGCAGAAGCCCGCCGAGAACACCACCGCGACCGACAGCTCCTCGAAGAGATTCACGGACGAGGAGCGCGGCGCGATGAAGGAGCGGGCCCAGGAGCTGAGGGCGTCCGCGCGCCGCGGATCGCGCGCCGACAAGGCACGGGAGGAGGAAGCCGCCGTGCTCGCGAAGATCGCCGAGATGTCGGACTCGGACCGGGTCATGGCCGAACGGTTCCACGCGGTCGTCAAGGCGAGCGCGCCGGAACTCGCACCGAAGCTCTGGTACGGGATGCCCTCGTACGCCAGGGACGGCAAGGTCGTCTGCTTCTTCCAGAGCGCGCAGAAGTTCAACACGAGGTACGCGACGCTCGGTTTCAGCGACAAGGCGAACCTCGACGAAGGCGCCATGTGGCCGACCTCGTACGCCCTGAAGGAGCTGACCGCCACCGACGAGGCGAGGATCGGCGCCCTCGTGAAGCAAGCGGCGAACTGAGGCCCGGGGCAGGTCCGCGCACCGGAAGCGATCCGGCGTCCACCTTCCTCAGGAGACGCCGGACATGCCGGAGATTCCCCTCTCCCCCATTCTTCTCATGGAGAGGCCGCCACAGCCGACGGGCGCCGTTCCCGGAAGGAGGCGTCACCGTGCCCGGACCCCGTGCCTGGCCGCGTCGCTTCACCATGCCGGGCTGGATGCGCAAGTACACGCCGTTCCTGGGCCGGATCCTCGAGCAGCTCACAAGCATCTACGTACTGGACTGCGCCACTCGGCTGGCGGCGCAGGCGTTCCTCGGTGCGATCCCCGCCATTTTCGTCATCGCGGCCGTCTCCCCCGACTGGATGCGCGAGCAGCTGATCTCGACGATCAGCTCGACCCTGGGCCTGACGGGCCCCGCGCTGGACCAGGTGCGCGCCGTGTACGCGGCCGGTGACGCCGCGGCCGTCGCGAGCACCGGAGCCGTGGGCATCCTGGTGACCTTGCTGTCCGCCACCGCCTGCAGCCGCGCCCTGCAGACGACCTGCGAACGGTCCTGGCACCTCCCGAAAGCCGCCGCCCGGCTCGCCGCCTGGCGCTGGCTCGCCTGGATCGGCGTGTGGCTGGCCGCCCTGATCTTCCAGGGACCGGTCCAGAACGCGTTCGGCACCGGCCGGGCGCTCGGCGCGGTCCTCGCACTGGTCAGCGGCACCTTGCTGTGGTGGTGGACCCAGCACCTGCTGCTCGGCGCCAGGGTCCCGTGGCTGCCGCTGCTGCCCGGCGCGATCCTGGTCGCGGTCGGGGAACAGGTGGTCACCTGGGGATCCAGGTTCTACATGCCCCGCGCGATAAACCGCAGCCTGGAGCAGTTCGGGGGCCTCGGGCTGGTCTTCGTCATGCTGTCGTGGCTGATCATGTTGTTCTTCGTCGTCACGGTGGGCATCGCCGTGGGATACGTAGTGGCCCATGAACCCCTGCCGGCACGCCACCTGGGCACTCCCGCCGACGCCCCGGAGGAGACGGCCACCCGGGGGTGAGTCAGACCCCGGCAGGGTGACACGACTGGTGATCACCACAGATCACGGCTTGAGTGGAGAGCGTGGGCCGATCACAGTGCGTACCCGGTGAACCTTCGGTGGCTTCATGCGGAACCCGAACCCCGTACCCGTAGGGCCCGAGGTCCCGGGACGTCCGGAGCTCCCGAGCCTGGCGCCGTCCGGTGACCCGATGCTCACGGTCAGATTCGCCGTTCCGGCCGTGCCGAAGCTCCTGGTGTCCCGGCCCGAGCTGCTGAAGCGCCTGACGGCGGGGATGGGGGGCCCGCTCACCCTCGTCAGCGGTCCGGCCGGCGCCGGCAAGACGGTGCTCGCCGCCCACTGGGCGGCCAAGGGACTCGCGCCGCGGCCCCCGTATGGCTGACCGTCGAGCCCGGTGATGCTCCGGGCGCCTTCTGGGCGTACGTCCTGGAAGCCCTCCACCGGGGCGGGGTGGTGCTGCCGGCCGAGGTGGGCAGGCCCACCCGCGCCGAAGGGGTGAGCCAGTCACTGCTGGTGCGGCTGGCGGAAGGGCTGTCCGGGCAGCCGGAGCCCGTGGTGCTGGTGCTCGACCGGTTCGACGCGGCCCGCGCACCCGCGATCACGGACGGACTGGACTTCGTGATCCGGAACGCCGCCGAGGGTCTGCGCACCGTGCTCACCAGCCGAACGGACGCGCTGCTTCCACTGCACCGCTACCGGGCGGCCGACGAGATCACCGAGATCCGCCAAGCAGACCTGCAGTTCAGCCGGGCGGACGCCGAAACGCTCCTCGGCAAGCACCGGCTGGAGATCTCGCCGGAGGGCATCCGGCTTCTCGTGGACAGAACCGAGGGATGGGCGGCGGGGGTGCGCCTGTGCGCCCTGGCGATGCAGCGCAGCACCGACCCCGAGGAGTTCTTGCGCCAGTTCGCCGCCGACCGCACCACGATCGCCGACTACCTGCTCAACGAGGTGCTCGACGCCCAGCCGCCGGCCACTCAGGATCTGCTGCTGCGCGCCTGCGTCACCGACCGGATCCACCCGGACCTCGCGGACGCGCTGACCGGCCGTGATGACGCCGCTCGGACACTCGCCGGGCTCGCCCACTCCAACACGTTCCTCGAACAGGTCGACGCAACGGCCTGGTACCGGCTGCACCCGCTGTTCGCCGAAGTCCTGCGCGCGCACCTGCGGCAACGCTGCCCCGGCCTCGAGCCCCGGTTGCACGGGCGGGCCGCGCGCTGGCTCGCCCGGGCCGGGCAGCTGACGGAGGCCGTGACGCAGGCCGCCGCCGCCGGTGACTGGGAGTTCGCGGCGGGACAGCTGATCGACAACGTGGCGATCGGCCGGCTCTTCACGGGCCTGGAAACGGACCAGCTGGGCGGTGCGTTCGCCGACATGCCGGCCGACGCGAAGGGCGCCGCACCGGCCCTGGTCGGCGCGGCCCGCAGACTGGCCGATCAGGACCTGCCCGGATGTGAGGCCGGGCTGCGGCGGGCGGACCTGTACCTGACCGACGCCTCGGGTCCGCAGGCGAGGCTCTGCCGCGCCTTCCTCGGGGTCCTCGCGGGGCGGCTGGCGGGCGACCTGGCGGCCACCGAGCGTGCGGCGGCCGACGCCGACGATCTGCTCGAGCGCATCCCGCCGCGTCTGCTCGCCGGGCACCCCGAGATCCGGGCCCTGATCCTGGCGGCCCTCGGCTCGGTCGAGCTCGGCGCCGGACGCCTCGACCGCGCCGAGTCCGCGCTGACGGCGGCGGTCGAGGCCTCCGGCGGGCAGGGGACGGAGGCCTCGCTCTGTGACGCGCTGGGATCACTGGCCCTGGTCGAGCTGCTGGGCGGCCGGCTGCGGCAGGCGACCGAGCACGCCCGCGCCTCGCTCGCCGTCGCCGAGCGGTCCGCACTTCCCCCGGAGCGCCGGGCACGTGTCGGCCACCTCGTCCTGGCGGGCGTCTCGGTCGAGCACGACGACCTGCCGGCCGCCCGCTCCCATCTCGACCTGGCGACCTTGGCGGCGGGTCCCCGTCCGGAGCCCGTGGCCGTGGTCGAGACCGCCGTCATCGGCGCGCGGCTGGCCGCGGCCGAGGGCGACGGGGAGGGGCGCTCGCCGCCGTCCACGCGCTCGGGCCGGCCGCGTTCCCGTCCCGGCTGTCCGCGTGGGCGCTCGACGAGCTGGCCGTCGCCGAGGCGTCCGCGTACCTCGCGCGCGCAGACGCCGCCGCGGCCCTGGTCGTCCTGGACGCGGTGGCCTCGGAGCGGCCGGAGCATGCGCTGGCCCGGGCCCGCGCCCTGCTGGCGGCGGGACGCGGGGACGACGCGGTCGAGTCGCTGGCCGGGCTGTCGGACGAAGCGGGCGTTCCGAGGCCCGTGCGGGCGCAGGCGTGCCTGCTCCGGGCGCAGATCGCCGCGTCGGACGGCGCCTCCGAGGAGACGCGGCGCCGGCTCGGTCAGGCGCTGGCGCTGGCCCGGCCTGAGGAGCTGCGCCGGATGTTCGCCGAGAGCGGCCCCTGGGTAGGCCGGATCCTGCACCAGGACCCGCAGCTGGCCCGGCTGCACAGCTGGCTGCCCTCCCTCGCCCCGGGGCGTGCCGGCTCTGCGGCCGGCGAGCGGCCGGCCGTGGTGGAGGCGCTGAGTGAGCGGGAGACCGAGGTGCTGCGCAAGGCCGCACAGCTGCTGTCCACGGAGGAGATCGCCGCCGAGCTGTACGTGTCGGCCAACACGGTCAAGACCCATCTGAAGAGCATCTACCGCAAGCTCTCCGCCACCCGGCGCAGCGAGGCCGTCCACCGGGCCCAGGACCTCGGGATCCTGTGACTCCCCCGAACCAGGCGATGCCGAGAAGGTGGTCGGGGACCGACCATGGAAGGTGAGGTCGGACGAGAGAGGTGAGTGCTCTCATGCGCTACGAATTCCGCATAGCGGGCATCGTGCCGGACGCACTCGCCGCGAGCTTCCCCGAGCTCGACCGGATGCCCCTGCGGGAGCAGACCCTCTTCCTGGGCACCGTGGCGGACGAGGCCCACCTGTACGGGCTCCTCACCCGCTTCCAGTCCCTGGGCATGCGCGTGGTCGAGATGCGTCAGCAGCCTGCCTGACGGGGCGGCGGCTACGACTTTCCGGCACGCTCGGTGGGTTCGCTGTTGCGGCCGCCGGCCGCGAGGAGCGCGAGTACGGCGAGCACGGCGAGGAGGATGAGCACCATCAGCAGCACCGTCAGCACCGTCGGGTGGTTCCACAGCGCGAACACCAGCGCGATCACCAGCAGGGCCGCGAGGGTGAGCCACCGCCGGTAGGCGTCCACCCAGGTACCGACCTTGCCGGTGTGCACCCCGTGACCACTGCCCCAGCGCGCGGCGGAGTCGGCCATGGTCTCGGCCTTCCCGCGCACGGAGACCGGCAGTCGGCCGGCTCCGGACAGGTAGGCGCCGATCGCCACCACGATTCCCAGCACGATCGCGGTACGGATGCTGACGCGCAGGAAGCGGACGAGGGTGTCGAAGACGGCGGCGGCCGCGGCCGGGGACTGCACCTCCGCCGGCAGGTGATCGAGGTAGTAGCGGCGGGCGATCACGAGGCCGATGGCGAGGATCAGGCAGGCCGCGGCCGCGCAGAGGGTGGTGGTCACCAGTGCCCTGCGACGGCGCCGGGCGAGCAGCACCCCGATGGCCCCGAGAACCACGGTGAGCACGGGCAGCCAGTTGCCGACGACGTCGAGCAGGTGCACCGCGTTCCTGATCTTGGCCAGCTTGTCGGACTGGAAGAGCACCATCTGCTTGTTGACCTCGGGGATCTTCTCCGCCGGGGAGAGGCCGGCGGCCACCAGATCCTCCTTGACCCGCTCGACCGCGACGCCAACGTCAAGGGTGACGGTGCCGTCGCTGACCTCGACCGCGCCCCGGCCCTCACCGGTGAGCGCGCGCACGACGGCCGTGTGTGCGGCCCGGTTGGCCTCGGTCCACACCTTCTCGAACCGGTCGCTGTCGACGAAGCGCGTCGCCACCTTGGTGACGGCCTGGTCGACGGCCGAGTCGAGCTGCGGCCCCAGCGCCTTGACGGCCGTACTGGCGCGCGGCGGCAGTCCCTGGGACTCCAGCCACGCCGCGATGTCCGCCGCGACCCGGGGGCCGTCGACCCGGACATCGGCTGCCTCGGTGATGCGGTGGACGGTGGCGGCCTCGATCGCGGGGTCGGATGCGAGCGGGGACACCGTCGACACGTACCGGTCGGTGTCCAGCACGATGTCGTGCACCCACACGGTGAGCAGGGAGACCGGTACGAGAATGCAGGTGAGCGTGATCAGCACGGCCGAGACCGTGCTCATCGCGATCCGCTTGGCGCGGGAGCCCTCGTGCGCCTTGCCGGCCGGGGCCGACGGCGACGACGGGGCGGACGACGCGGACGGCTGGGGCGGCTCGGGCGGCTCGGGCGGCGTACTCATGGCACTCCCAGGGGACGACCGCGGCGAAGCTGCCGCTGCCGTCCATTGGACACGCACCGTAGCGACGTTCGCACGCCGGGTTGCTCCCTCCGGGCGGCGCCGTGGCCCAGTAGCGGTACGAAGATCACCCGCATCGGGTGATCACGGGAACCCGCTTCCTCGTGATGCTGGGAGGAAGGCACGGCCGGCCCGCAACGACAGCTGTGAGGTGACTTCCATGAGCCAGCAGACACCGACCGGAGGGAACTGGAACACCGGACCCGCTCCCGGCACGACACCACTGACCGAAGGTGGCGGCGACACGATCAGCGGCGGCGTGCTCTTCGCCGCCGTGATGCTGATCGTCTCGGGCTGCCTGGCCGTGTTCGAGGGCATCGCGGCCATAGCGAACGACGACGTCTACCTCAGGATCGGGAGCTACGTCTTCGAGTTCGACCTGACGGCGTGGGGCTGGATCCACCTCATCATCGGAATCATCGTCGTCCTCGCCGGGATAGGCATCTTCGCCGGCTCGGGCCTGGCCCGTGGAGCGGGCATCGGGCTGGCAGGCCTCAGCATCATTCTCAACTTCATGTGGCTGCCGTATCAGCCCTGGTGGGCGATCATCATCATCGCGATCGACGCGATCATCATCCTGGCCCTGTGCACCGGCTGGAAGAAGCAAACCGGCTGACGCCGGCGACAGACCCTGCTCGGCGCGCCGCCCGGCCCTGCCCGGCGACGCGCCGAGCAGGGCTGCGCGCTGCCGGGGGCGGACGCATCCCTGACGCTGCCCGACTCCGCGTCAGGGACCCGTATGAACTCGGCCGGTCGTCGTCAAGGACCCGTCATGGGGTGGCGGCAGGTGCGGGAACCCGGGGATAGCTTCGGTGTCGCGCCCCGGACTGCCTCCCCGCACCCGGGGCCTCAACCGCCACTCGTGGTTCCTCCGGGAGGGCCCCATGTGTTTGTTCCCGTACGAAGACGACCCCGATCCTGAAGAACGCGTCCCGGCCGGACCCCTCTGCGTGCCCGTCCGGCCGGGAACAGCGGAGGTGGTGCTCCGGATGTTCCGCACCCCTCTCGGCGACCGCACCGCAGTCGGATTCACCCGCCCCGACCTGCTGGCCGCGACGCTCGGCGCGGAGCAGCCCTGGATCCGGCTGTCCGAGTCCGCGCTCCGCGCGCTGGCTTCGCCGCTCGGCGTGCGCCTGGTGACGATCGACCCGGCCCTCTCCGCTCCCGCCGTCACCCCGGTGCCGGCGCGGACGACCGCCGTCACAGTCCGCGTTCTCTGAGGGGGAAGTCCCGATGACCATTGCCGTACTCTCCGACGTCGCCACCGGCGCGGAGGATCTGTCCATTTGGCCCGCCTCCACGGAGCGGCTCCCGCACGGCGGCCTGGCCGTCGGCGGGGTCTCCTCGCCGAGGTCGCCGAGCGGTTCGAGACCCCGGTCTACGTCCTGGACGAGGGTGAGGTGCGCGGGCGCTGCCGGACCTACCGGGAGGCCTTCCCCGGCGCCGACGTCCACTACGCCGCGAAGGCGTTCCTCTCCCGCGCGATGGTGCGCTGGGTGCAGGAGGAGGGACTGGGCCTGGACGTGTGTTCCGCCGGGGAGCTGGAGCTCGCCGTCACCGCCGGCTTCCCGCCCGAGCGGATCGTGCTGCACGGCAACGCGAAGTCGCCCCGCGACCTGGAGGCGGCGCTGCGGCTCGGCGTGGGGCGGATCGTCATCGACGGTCCGTCGGAGATCGCCCGGATCGCGGCCGCCGTCGGACCCGAGGGGCACCAGAAGGTCATGGTGCGGGTGGTGCCGGGCGTCTCGGCCGGGGGCCACGACAAGATCCGTACGGGCACGGAGGACCAGAAGTTCGGGCTGTCGCTCACCGACGGGGGCGCGCAGCACGCCGTCGCCCGGATCCTGGGCCAGCCGCAGCTCGAACTGACCGGCCTGCACTGCCACATCGGATCCCAGATCACCGACGTGAAGCCCCACCTGGTGGCCCTGCGCCGCATGGTCGGGCTGATGGCCCGCATCCGTGACACCCACGGAATCGTCCTGCCCGAACTGGACATGGGCGGCGGCCACGGCATCGCCTACCGGCCCGGCGAACCCGCCCTCGACCTCACCGCGCTCGCCCGACGGCTGCGCGCCGAGCTGGTCGAAGGGTGCGGTGCGGCCCGGCTGACCGTGCCCCGGCTCCTCATCGAACCCGGGCGGGCCGTCGTGGGGCCGGCGGGAGTCGCCCTCTACCGGGTACTCGCCGTCAAACACACCGGCGAGAGGGTGTTCGTCGCCGTCGACGGCGGCATGAGCGACAACCCGCGCCCCGCCCTGTACGGGGTGCGCTACGCGCCCCGCCTGATCGGCCGCCACTCGACGGCCGGCCCCCGTACGGCCACGGTCGTCGGCCGGCACTGCGAGGCCGGCGACATCCTCGCGGCCGACGTGGAACTGCCCGACGACATCCACCCCGGCGACCTGCTCGCCGTACCCGTGGCCGGTGCGTATCAGCTGTCCATGGCCTCCGGCTACAACCTCGTCGGCCGCCCCGCGGTCATCGCGGTCCACGAGGGCGCGGCCCGGGTCCTCGTACGGCGCGAGACGCTGGAGGACTTCCGCAACCGGGACATCGGCGCATAGAGCCTCGCGCCGACGCTGAAAGGGCCGGGTCCGTCGGGTGACGGGTCCGGCCCTTTCAGGCGGCGGCGGTCGGTCAGATGCGGTCGGCCGCGATCAGGAGGTACTGGAAGGAGCCGTCCTTGTAGGAGTTGATGAACGCCTCTTCGATGCCGGTGACCAGGCGCGAGGTGGCCCGCAGCTCCCAGTAGGGCAGGGTCGCGGAAGTCAGGTCGATGACGGCCTGCGGTACGAGGCGGTTGTCGGCCATGGCGCGCATGTACTCCCGGCGGGAGTGGATGTTGCACTCGAAGTGCGCGTTGATCTGGGAGACCCACTTCGAGGGCTGGCCGTAACGCGGGTTCCAGCAGCCCGTGATGGTCACGTAGCGGCCGCCGACCTCGAGGACGCGGGAGTGCTCGGCGAAGAGGTCGTCCAGGTCGACGTACATGCTCGACTCGTTGTTCCACGAGGCCGCGGCCTGCCCGGTCTCGAAGGGCGTGCCGAGCATGTTGCAGACACGGGCGCGGACGTGGTCCTCGATGCCGAGTTCATGGGCGCGCTGGTTGGCGAAGTCGGCCTGCTTGGCCGACAGGGTGACGCCCTCGACCTTGCATCCGAAGCGCTGGTGGGCCATGACCATCGAACCGCCGCGGCCGCAGCCGGCGTCCACGAGCGTGTCGTCGCGCTCGATGGGGCCGAGGTGGTCCAAAAGCAGTTCGGCCTGCGCCGACTCCAGGCGGTGGAGCTCGGCGATCAGCTTCTTCTCGTATGCGCTGTCGTCGGCGTCGCCGAGGGCGGCGTGGTCCACGTCCCCGATGCCGTAGTGGTGGTGGTAAAGGCCGTCGACGTCGCCGAGCCGCAGGTTCACGGGCCTGGCCTCGTTGTTCCAGTAACGGGCGATGTCCCCCTGATAGGGCGTCGCCGGGCCAGGGATAAATGCCGAGGTACCGGCCGAAGTGGCGGTGGCAGTGGCGGTGTTGAGATCGGTGCTAGTCATGGATACATCCCATCTTTACCAGAAATCGGGCAGGCTGTAGCGATAGGTGTTGGTCTGGTGCCAGTAGTGGTTGCCGTCGACCCACGCGGCCACTCCCCTCAGGAAGCGCAGCACGCTCGGGACGGGACAGGAGGCGGCCAGGTCGGCGGCCGCGGCCTCGAAGTCGTGCATGAGGTCGTTGTGGACCTCGACCGCCTTCAGGTAGGCCTCCCGGTCGGAGATGCCCTCACGTTCCGCGATCACCACGGGCAGGTTCAGGTGCCGGCCGGGGCTGGCGAGTTCCTTGGTGTAGGAGTACAGGTCGTTGACGATGGTGGTGGCGTTCCCGGCGAGTGCGATGACCCGCTGCATGGCGGGCAGGGCATGCAGGTCCGCGGGCAGTTCGTAGCCGCCGACGGTGTCCGTGATGGTGGGGCAGGGGCGGAAGTTGTTGAACTGCCGCATCGCCAGGTACTCCCACACCTCGGGCATGTGCTCCGTCTGGGCCCACGCGGCCTCGGCGAGGTAACCGAGATGCAGACGGGCCATGTCGTGCCGGTACCGGTCGGCCTGGGAGGGTGTGGACTGCCGGACGAAGTACTCCATGGCGGAGCGGTAGGCACGCCGAGGCGCGTCCGAGTGGAGCGACTGCGCCCACTCCGGCTGGTACTCCTTCGTCGTGTGCAGGGCGTCGAGGGCGGTGTGCGCCAGCAGCAGGCGTCCGCCGAGGCCGATGGGCGAGCCGCCGTGGTCCTCGCAGTAGCAGTCGTCGACCGCGTTCTCGGCGACCATCAGCCGCGTGGCGAGCATCAGGTGCTCGACGGTGGGCGCGTCCGGATGGCAGGCGACCATGTAGCGCCCGACGTGGAAGCCGTCGAACTGGCCCTCCCAGTCCTCGGGGTAGAGCTCGACCTCGTCCAGCGCCCATGCCTTGATCCTGCGGCTGACCTCCTCCACCCGCGCCGGATCGGGCTCCGGCACCGGGTGGTGGTAGAGGCCCGGGATCGGATGACCCTCCACCGGCGCCTCGGGCGCCGGGGACGCCGGTGGCTCCTCGCGCCGGGCCGGGTGCAGGCCCGCCGTGCCCAGGCCGCTGGGGCCGCTCAGGATCCGTTCCAGGGCAGGGCTCGGCCGCCTCACCGCCGCCGCGCCCTCCCCCACGTGCTGAGCGATCGATTCGCCGGGGACGGGCACCGTCGCGGGCACGGCCCCCGGACCGAAGACGGGAACGAAGGGCAGGGCGGGCCCTGAAGGCAGGGCGGGGCGGGCGTCGCCGACGGCGGCTTCGGTTCCGGAGGCGTGCGCGTGGGCGAGGACGTGGGCCCCGAAGCGGGCCGCGGCGGCAGGCAGGCTCGACTGCAGAGGGGAAAGCCCAGGATCGGGCATCCGTAGCTCCTTGGTGAGGTGGGTGGGCTGTCCCGGATCCCGGGCATGCTCGGTCGGCCCGGGAGGGTCCGGGCTGTCGTGACCGTGGGGAAGTTCTCCGGACAGGGCCTAGTCGCGCCTGCGGGCGATCTGCACGTTCTCCAGCACGCCGAGCGCGTCGGGCACCAGGATCGCGGCGGAATAGTAGGTGGTGACCAGGTAGGAGATGATCGACCTCTCGTCGATGCCCATGAAGCGCACCGACAGACCCGGCTCGTACTCCTCCGGCAGACCGGTCTGGCGCAGGCCGATGACGCCCTGGTTGTCCGCGCCGGTTCGCATGACGAGGATCGAGCTGGTGTTCTCCTTGCTGATGGGGATCTTGTTGCAGGGCAGGATCGGGACCCCGCGCCAGGCCGGGACCAGCTGCCCGCCGACGTCGACGTGGTCCGGGTAGAGCCCGCGGGCGTTGAACTCGCGCCCGATCGCAGCGATCGCCTTGGGGTGGGCGAGGAAGAACTTGGAGCCGCGGCGGCGGCAGAGCAGCTCGTCGAGGTCGTCCGGAGTGGGCGGGCCGGAGTGGGTCTGGATCCGCTGCTTGAAGTCGGCGTTGTGCAGCAGGCCGAACTCCCGGTTGTTCACGAGTTCGTGCTCTTGCCGCTCGCGCAGCGCCTCGATGGTGAGCCGGAGTTGCTCCTCGGTCTGGTTCATCGGCTCGTTGTAGAGGTCGGCGACCCTCGTGTGGACCCGCAGAACGGTCTGCGCGATGGAGAGTTCGTACTCGCGCGGCTTGGCCTCGTAGTCGACGAAGGCGCCGGGCAGTTCGGCTTCGCCGGTGTGGCCCGCCGACATGGCGATCTCGGCCTCGCCGTGCTTGTTCTGCCGCTGACGGGGCAGCGCGCTGAACTCCCGGACGTGGGCCTGGAGGCTCGGCGCCGAGGCCAGCACGGCGGCGAAGTCGGCGCGGGAGAGCGTGAGCAGGGTGCCGGGGGTCTCGGCGGTGGCGGTGTAGTCCCACCCGCCGGCCCCGTCGAGCAGGGCGTTCTCACCGAACCGGTCGCCGCTGGCGAGCACGGCGACGGCGACCTCGTCACCGTACTGGCCGACGGAGGTCTGGTTGATGCGGCCGTGCGCGATCAGGTGGATGTGCTCGGAGGGGGCACCGCGCTCGACCAGCACCTCGCCGGCCCGGAAGTCACGCTGGACGCACCGGCCGGCGAGCGCGGTCAGCACCTCCACGTCGTCGAAGCCGCGCAGCAGGGCCAGTTCGCCGAGCTCGCGGGGGATCACCCGGACGGTGGCGCCGTCCTGGACGAAGTCGATGCGCCCGTCGCCGACGGTGTAACTCAGCCGCCGGTTCACCCGGTAGGTGCCGCCCTTGGTCTCCACCCAGGGGAGCATCCTCAGCAGCCAGCGGGAGGTGATCTCCTGCATCTGGGGGGCGGACTTGGTCGTGGTGGCAAGGTTGCGGGCGGCCGCCGTGCCCAGGCTGGACTGCTTCGGCGGCTCCAGCTGCGCTTCCGGGCTGGTGTCAACGGTCATCGGGCGAGCTCTCCTTCGTAAGGGAGGCGATCGGCATAGGTGCACGTCACCGGTGAAAGAGGAAAAAGAGGGCGAATATCCGGGAATCCGTCCAGATCCGGTGGAACATTAACGGCCGGTACCGCCATCCGCCCCGCCTGAATCGCTGGCATTACCTCGATGCAGTGATCTTGTCCCGCAGGGTGTTTGCCGGGGCGACCGACGGTATTCGGACTGGTCGAGAGCGCGCCCGGCACGCGGCGCGACCGCTCGCCAGGCCCGATCCGACGGCTCACCAGAGGAATCCGGCCAAATTCACCACCGAACTCGACCGCCGATGGCCGCCACACTCCCCACCGGCCCCTCCGCTCTCGCCCGCGGCGGATTCGGTCAACTGCCGTGCACCCGCAGCCATTGACGTGTATGTGTCATTGCGTGGGGCTTGCCATGAGGTCGGTGGGCCGGTGCCGGTACGGGAGCGGTCGACGTGAGTCTCATCGAACAGGAGCAGCCCCTGCTCCACGCGTTACGCCCGCAGGACCGGGCGGCGCTGCTGGCCCTCGGCGTACCTCGCCGCTACGAGCCCGGTGCGGTCATCCTGCCGGAACGCGCCACCACTTCCCACGTCGTGGCGATCACCGGCGGCTGGGCGGTGGTGTCGGTGACCACCGAGCGCGGCAACCGCCTGATCCTCGCCCTGCGCGGCGCCGGGGAGCTGGTGGGCGAGCTGGCCGCCATGGACCTGCGGCCGCGCAGCGCCACCGTGGCCGCCCTCGGGCCGGTGGCCGCCGTGGTGATCCCGGGCGACCGGTTCCGCGGCTTCCTCGCCGGCAGCCCCGCCGCCAGCGCGCTCGTGCTGCGCCAGCTCAGCTCGCGGCTGCGCAGCTCCGACGGCGAACGCCGCTCGCTGGCCTCGGAGAACGTGCTCCAGCGGCTCGCGGCACGGCTCGTCGAACTGGTCGAGCGGACCGGCCGCCGCAACCCCGACGCGAGCGTCATCATCGACCTGCCGCTCCCGCAGCACGACCTGGCCGCGTCCGTGGGCTCGACCCGCGAGGCGGTGGCCAAGGCCCTGCGCCTGCTGCGCGAGCGGGGCATCGTCCGCACCGCTTCGCGGCAGTTGGTGGTCACCGACCTCGAACCGCTGCGGCTGCTCGCCGGCGGGGGCGGCGGTGACGGGGGCGGGGGCAGGGGCGGGGGCCCGCGCCTACCGCGGCCGGGTGTGTAAACGGCTACATACAGCATGCCGGGGCGCCACCATCCTGGGCGTGTCGGTTCGGCGTTCCAGGGGGGCGGAGTGAGCAACAGTCATGAGGCGGCCGTGCACCGGCTGGTGGTGAGCGCGGACATCAGAGGGTCGGGTCAACTGGACCAGCACGCCAAACTGCGGTCGCGGCGCGCGATGTACGAGGTCTTCGAGGCGGCCTTCGAGGCGATCGGGGTACCCGTCGGACAGGTACACGTCGAAGACCGCGGCGACGGGATACTGGCCGCGCTGGACCCGGCCGTACCGCCCGCGGCTCTGGTGGGGGTGTGGCTCGAAGAGGTCCACCAGGGCCTGCGCGAGCACAACCGGGGACGGCTGGAGCCACTGCGGCTGCGCGTCGCCATGCACAGCGGGCCCGTCAGCGACGACGGCCGGGGGCTGGTGGGCCGGACCGTGGACCTGGCCTGCCGGCTGTGCGACAGCGAGCCGGCGCGGGAGGTGCTGGCCGCGGACGAGACGATCGGACTGGTCTTCGTGGTCTCGGACGTCCTGTACCGCACGGTGGTCGCCGACGGCGGCCGGTTCGTCGAGCCCGAGTGCTACGCGCCGTATCCCGTACGCGTCAAGGAGACCGACGAGACGGCCTGGTTCCACGTGCCCCGGCGCTCCCGGCCGCCGCTGCCGGAGCCCGGGCGAGTGCGGCAGGACGGGGACGACGCCGACGGGGGCGGCGCCGGGGACCGGAGGCAGGGCGACCGGCGGGAAGCAGACCGCCGGCAGGACGGGGACCGGCGGACGGGGGAACGACGGACCGGGGAACGGCGCGACGGAGACCGGCGCAACGGCGCGCAGCCCGCGCCGCCGCCGCCCGCGAAGTACGCGATCACCGTGCACGGACCCAATCAGATCGTGGACGGCGCGGAGGTGCACGGGAACGTCACCGGTGTGACCCTCACGCGCGACGAGGGCGACGCCGCGGACCGGGATGGTGGAGATGAGTGACGCAGGCGGCGCCGGAGCCGGCGCACAGGGCGGCGGAGAGGCCGCGGGCGGGAACGCGGCCGCCGCCGGGGCGGCCGGCGGCGGACCGGGCGCGGGAGGTCCCGCGGGCGGCGACGGCCGGGACTTCGCCGCGGCCCGCAGCGGTCCGTTCGGCAACAGGCTGGGGGACGGGGGCTACGACGCGGCGCGGCAGGCACGCGCGCACTTCTTCGACGTGCGCGGGCGCAACGCCGTCGTCGACGGCACCCGGGGCGACGTCCACCTGGGCGACCACCACCACTACCACGGCGGCCGGGCCGCAGCCGCCCGGCTGGTCACCGGCTCCGTGCACCGCGACGAACTCCGGAGGTTGCGGCGGGTGTTCCAGGAACCGCCCGGCTACGGGGCGGCGCGGACCCGCCTGGAGCGGCAGCGGCTGATCGCGTTGTGCGGTGACCCGGGCAGCGGACGCACGTACACGGCGCTTTCCCTGCTCGACGAGGTGACGCGCGGCCGCATCGAGCGGCTGGACCCGCGCACCGAGCTGCACCGCATCGACGGGGCCGACCTCCAGGCGGAGCACGGCTACCTGGTGGAGATCACCGGGGACGGCGTGTTCCACGCCGAGCGGCGCCCGGCCGACGAGGACCGGCACGGGGAGGACCGGGCCCGGTTCGCCGAACCTCCGGCCGAACTGCACCTGGACCGGCTCAGCTCGCTGCTGGAGCGGCACGGCGCGTACGCGATCCTGGTCGTCGAGGCGGGCGGCTTCGCGGACGAGCTGCTCCGGGGGCGGTACGGCACGCTGTTCCGGCCGCCCTCGTCCGACGGCATGCTGCGCAAGCACCTGGTGGCCCTGCTGGGGCACGGCGAGGTGGAGCGGCTGGCGGCGGCCCTGGCCCTGGCCGACCGGGCGGACGTGACGGCGGCCCTCGGACTGGACCAACTGCGGCCCCACGAGGTCGAGTCGCTGGCCCGGCTCCTCGTCGACCACCTTGCGGGGAAGCTGCCCGAGGAGGAACTCCTGGCCGAGCTGCGGACCTTTGCGGCGCGACAGGCGGAGGCCTGGTTGGCGGCGCCGGGGCGGGTGCCGCCCCGCAACCGGGCGGCGATGGCGGCGGCGACCCGGCTGGCCGCCTTCCGCACGACGGTGGCGGTGTTCAGCGGTTCGCCGTACAGCGTGGCCGCCGACGCCGCCGAGCGGCTGGCCTGGGAGTTCGCGGTCACCATGGACCCGGCGAAGGATCCGGGCCGGGCGCTGTTCCACGACCACCAGGACGCCCGGCTCGCGGCCGCGCGGGCCGAGGTGTTCACCGGGGACGTCCGGTTCGGCAGCCGGCCGCTGGGCGTGCGCAAGGTACGCCTCCAGGGCCGGGCGCTGCCCTGGGCGGTGCTGTCCCACGCCTGGGAGGGCTACCCCAACGTGCGCGGGCCCCTGGGCCGCTGGCTGCGGACACTGTGCGACGACGGCCGGCCCGTCGCATGGGTGCCCGCCGCGCTCACCGTCGGGGCGCTGTGCCCGCGCGACCTGGCGTTCCTGTTCCAGGAGGTGGTGCTGCCGATGGCGACCTCGGACTCCCCGAGCAGCGCGTGGCCGCGGCGACGGCGCTGGCCTACGCCGCGTCCCTCGACGAGGCGGTCCGGCCGATCGTGCGCGACACGGTGCGGGCGTGGGCCCGCGACGAGGCCGACGCGGGCCTGCGCAGCACGGCGGCCCTGGTGCACGGTTACGGCACGGTCGAACGGTCCGTCTCCGCCTCCCTCGACGAACTCGGGCTGCTGGCCGGGCGCGACGACGAGGAGCTGCTGACGCACGCCTCGTACAGCGTGGCGCGGCTGGTCGTCGGCTCCCACGGGGCGACCGCACTGGCACGGCTGGGATCCTGGCTGGGCGACCGCCGCTGGAGCCGGCACGACCTGGCCCTGTTCACCGTGGACCGGCTGCTCTGGCAGCAGCCGTCCGCCCTGTGGGGCCTGGAGGACGTGCCCTGGCTCGCGGAACACCCGGGCTGGCCGGTGGTGGCGGGGCTGCTCACCGCCCGGCCGGAGGCCGCCCCCATGCTGGCGGACCTGGTGTGGACCGGACTGGACACCGCCCGGTGGCGGGCGGAGGTGGAGTCCTCCCTCGCCATCTGGATGCGTCTCGCCGACGAGGACCCCGGGCTGCTGGACGTCCTGTGCGGCTTCCTCCCGCTCCTGGTGAGTGCGCAGGACGACATCGAGCGGCTGCGGAACCTGGTGCGGCGCATGGAGCGCGACCCCGACGAGTCCTTGACCGGGGCCACCACGCGGCGGCTGTACGACGCCGTGCCGCGGACCGTGATCATCCCGCCGGGCGCGTCCGGCGCCACGAGCTGAGAAGACGGAGTGATGACCATGAACTACCCCGTACACGTCGGCCCGCCCGCCCCGCCCGCCCCGCCCGGGCCGCCGGCCCCGCCAGCCCCGCCCGTCGCGCCGCACCGCCCCTGGAACCCGCAGCCGCCCCATGCGGCCGCCGTGTCCCCCCGGCTGGAGGGCGAGCGCCCGGCGTCCGCACAGGCGCTGGCCGGCCCCTTCATCCGCGAGTACCGTCCGGCCTGGCCGTACCGGCACCGCAGCGCCCAGTACGTGGCCGTGCTCTACTACCGCAACCGTCCGCCGCGGGCGGTGGGGCCCGAGGGCGACGAAAGCTTCCTGCTGCGCTGGTTCACCCGCCCGTACACTGCGTTCGAACTCCAGCTGGGCTGGCACACCGTCTCGTTCCAGGCCCAGTTGCCGGCGTCGGAGAGGGGCCGGTCCTTCCCCGCCGACGTGGCCGTCCGGTGGCGGGTGGCCGACCCCTGCGGCGTTGCCCGGAGCCAGGTCACCGACGTGGGCGCACTGCTCGTGCCGGAACTGGAGCAGCGGCTGCGCGACGTATCGCGCACCTACTCGATCAATCACGCCGAGGAGGTCCGCGACGCGGTCAACGAGGCGCTGACCGGGCACGAGCTGGGCGTCCGGTTCGGCATGGAACTGGACGTGTTCGTGACGATCCAGGCGGACCGGCTGAGCCGGGAGCACGGCGTACGGGTCGGCGAGGTCCTCAACCAGACCGCCGTGGAACAGTTCCGCCAGCGGCTGCGGGAGATCCGGGACGACAACGAGCGCCTCCTCATCCAGCGCTGGGCGGAAAGCTTCCAGCACGCCATGGAGAAGGGCGACGACGCCGTCATGGCACAGATGATGGCCCGCAACCCGCAGGACGTGCAGGAGATCCGGAAGCTGTTCCGCAGTGAGCAGCGCGAGGAGCGCCAGGACGGCATGGAGCTCATGACCCGGTTGATCGACGGCGGGCTGCTGGAGCGCTGGGAGCTCGGCGAACAGGCCATGGTGGTCGTGGAGTTCCTGCGGTCGGGCGCCCGCCGGGTGGCCTCGGAGCCGCTGCCCGAGCTGACGGACGAGCGGCGGCGCAAGCGCGCCCTCTACTGGGAGCGCGAGCCGGACCGGGGCTCCGCCTCGGCTGCCGAGGACGGGGCGGCCGCCGGTCCCCCCGCAGACGCCGACGGGTGACGGCCGCCGCCCGGCCCGAGGAGGGCGCGGCGGGGGGCGCCCCGCCGACGCCCTACGGGTCCTGGTCCTGGCCTAGTTGAAGGGTTCCAGCGTCATGAAGGCCTCTTGCGGGTTGCCGTCGTGCACCAGCGACTCGTGGGCGCCCACGTCGTCGAAGGCGAAGCCGTACGCCTTACCGTCGGCCATCTGTCCGTGGATGATGCGGGAGTAGTGGCTGGTGACGGCGTCGCGGTAGAAGTTGGTGCCGTTCGCGTCGGGTTGGTTGGGGTTGGTCAGGAGCGTCGACCGGTTGTAGCCCGCGCACAGGGTGCGGGAGATCGGGCCGCGGACGAGGTCGTTGGGTGCGTCCAGGAGCTTGTAGCAGCCGAAGATGCTGTCGGAGTCCGGCTTCTGGAAGCTGGTGACCACCGCTCCTGAGCCGTTGGTGAAGTTCATGACGTTGCCCGAGACCCGGCCGTAGTACTTGGTGTTCGGCTGGTTCGCGAACGGCGTCACGGTGAGCGTGGAGGAGCTGTACTTGCTCCAGACCCGGTTGATGTAGTCGTTCATGACGCCGGGCGGGATTCCGCCCGCCTCGATGCCGTGACCGGGCGAGAGCGCTCGCAGCGGCGTGCCGTCGGGGCGGTTCTGGATCAGTCCGCCCCAGCCGGCCGAACGCAGTTGGCTGAAGACGGCGTTGTAGCCGCCCGGCTTCAGCCGGCCGGTGTTCCTGACCGTGCCGTCGGCCGCCTTCACACCCACCGCGTAGGGAGCCGAGAACATGTCGACCTGGGTACTGTTGATCCACAGGCCGGCGTCGTTGAGCGTGTACTCGGACCAGTTGAACAGGATGTTGCGGTTGGGGTCGGAGCTGTTCTGCACGGCAGGCTGCACCAGGCCGCCGGTGCTCAGCTTGAAGACGATCTTCTGGCCGATGGAAAAGTAGACGCGTCCCGAGAACTTGGGCATCCGGATCGTCTTGGTCTGCCCGTTGGCCGGACCCGCGATCGACGCGTCGGGCGCGGGGGTGGGGGGATTGCCTCCCGCGGGCCAAGGGTGGAACGTGCCGTTGGCGTCGGCCCAGCCCTGCTGGCCCGTCGTGAGCAGGGTTCCCAGGTTGTAGACGTAGACCGGCTCGCTGCGCCCCGAGCTGTTCTTGATCGTGAGCGGGATGGTGGCCGGTACGGCCTCCGCGGATGGCGACGGACCGAAAACCATCAGGCCGGCGGCGACGGCCAGCGCCGCGACCCCGGATGCCAGCACTTTCGATAAGCGGAACATGTTCTTCCTTACCTGTGGGGAAATCCGAACTGCTTGAGAGCGCTCTCAGAGTCCGGCTCCGGTCATCTCCTGTCAATGAACCTGACAGAGCTCGGAGAACCCGATCGACCTCGGTAGGCTCGGTGCGGCGTTCGGGCAAGGGCAGGGCGCAACTGCCGTCAACAGGGGATGAGTCGACATGAGCGGTGCACCGTCTTTGGAGCCCTTCCGGCCCTTGGGGAACGACGACCCGCCCGTTGTGGGCGGGTACCGCCTGGCGGCGGTCCTGGGCGCGGGCGGCATGGGCAAGGTGTACCTGTCGTTCACACCTGGCGGGCGGCCCGTCGCGCTGAAGGTGATCCGCCCCGAATTCAGTGAGGATCCGGAGTTCCGGCGCCGGTTCCAGCAGGAAGTGCGATCCGCCCAGCGGGTGCAGGGCCTGTACACGGCACCGGTCATCGACTTCGACACCGACGGTGCGCAGCCGTGGCTTGCCACCGCCTACGTACCCGGGCCCTCGCTCGCCGAGGCGGTGTCGACGTACGGCGCGCTGCCGCTGCGCAGCGTGCTCCTGCTGACCGTCGGAGCCGCCGAAGCCCTGCACGTCATCCACGCCGCGGGCATCGTGCACCGCGACCTGAAACCCGCGAACGTCCTGCTCGCCGCGGACGGCCCGCGCGTCATCGACTTCGGCATCGCCCGCGCCGCCGACACCACGGCCCTCACCGGCACCGGCGTCAGCGTGGGCACGCCGGCGTTCATGGCGCCCGAACAGGCGGCGGGCGCTGCCGTGACGCCCGCCACCGACATCTTCGCCCTCGGCCAGATCGCGGCCTACGCGGCGATCGGGGCGCCCGCCTACGGCAACGGCCCCTCCCACGCCGTGCTGTACCGGATCGTCCACGAGGACCCCGACCTCAGCCGGCTGCCCTCCGAGCTGCGGCCGCTGATCGCCCGGTGCCTCAGTCGCGAGCCGGCCGGGCGGCCCGCCCTGACCGAGATCATCGAGCTGTGTCACGGCCTCTCCCCCGACCCGCTGAGGCAGGGCGAGGACTGGCTGCCGCAAACACTGGCCGGGTCCCTCACCTCGCGCCAACAGCTCCCTGAACCCGCCCGTACGCCGGCCCCCGGCGGCCCGACACCCACCGCGTACTCCCCGCACGTGCCGGCGCCCGGGTTCGGGCCGGCGCCCGGGTCCGAGCAGGCGTCCGCGCCCACGCGGACCGCGCCGGGCAGGCCGGGGACGGCTCCGGCCGGCCCGGGCTTCCCGCCCACCCCGCCGCCTGCCGTCACCGGGCAGCAAGCCTGGGGCCCGCCGCTTCCCCCGCAGCGGCGGAAGGGCCGCGGCCTGATCATCGCCGGCGCGGTGGCGGCGGCGCTGGTCGGGCTGGTCGTCGTCAACTCGCTCCTGCCGGACGGCTCGGGCAAGGACGGCTCCAAGCAGCCCGCCGCCGGCAACTCCGCCGAACCGTCGGGCGGGAAGCGGCCGGACCCGCAGCCCGTCGAGTACAAGGGCATCGACCTGACCGAGAACTACTTCGTGATGCTGGCCGACAACCCGCCGCGTCCGACCGGCAAGGAGGGCGCCGCATTCGGCAGCAAGGGTGACGTGTACTACCAGCCGCGCGTGCTCAACGTGGTGGACCGGGACGAGATCGCCACGGGCAACGGCAAGCTGGTGCTGCTGAACAGCGGGCAGCAGGGTTCTCTGGACACCTGCCGCTCGGAGACCCGTTACAGCAAGTCGATCCGCCTCGACCAACTCGGCGACGGCTCACAGCTCTGCGTCCTGAGCGATGCCGGACACATCGCGGTGGCGACGTACCGCGGCAGGTCCGGCGGGAACGATCCGAGCAAGTACATCACCCTCGACCTGACCGTCTGGCGCAACGCCGAGGATCCGCAGAAGAAGGGGTGACGGCGGGGCGCCCGAGGACGCCCCGCCCGGTGGAACCGCTGCCGTGTACGTGCCCGCCTCCAGGGAGATGTCCAGGCACGGGTCAGTCCGTCGGCAGTTCCTCCGCCGGCAGCCGGCCTGCACGTACTGCGTCGACCAGGGCCTGATGGTCGCGCTCGTTCTGGTCGGCGTACGCTTCGGCGAAGGCGACGAGCGCCCGGTCGAATGCTTCGCCGCGGCCCAGGTACGCAGCGATCGCCACCCGGTCGCCCGACCGTGCGTGCGCGCGGGCGAGGGTCATGCCGCACACGTCGCCGAAGGTCGCCAGCTGCCGGGGCGACATCGTCTCCGGCATGGCGATGCCCTTCCAGTCGCGAAGCTGGCGGACGTAGAAGTCGCGCTGTTTGCCGTCGATCCCGTCCACCCGCTGCCAGCCGAGGAAGATGTCGCTCGCCGCCTGCATCAACCGCTGTCCCGAGACCACGCGCTCGCCCTGGTTGCGGTACCTGCTCGCGCCGACGTGCTCGGCGAGCACGGACGTGTCTGCTTCCTTGGCCTGGAGGAAGAGCGGGTCACGGCCGTCGCGGCCGAGGAGCAGGAAGATCCAGCAGCGGGTACCGACGCTGCCGACGCCGACCACCTTGCGCGCCACGTCCGCCAGCCGGTAGTCCGCCAGGAGTGCCCGCCGGTCCGTGCTCAGAGTGAGGCCGTAGCGTTCGAGCAGACTGCGGAGCTGGCGCACGAGCGCGCTGCGCTCCTGGTCCGGCAGGAGGTCGGCGATCGGCACCAGCAACGGGGGGTCCGGCGCGATCCTGGGCGTGCCGTCGACCAGCTCCGTGAGCTTGTCGTAGACCTGCAGGCTGTCGTGCGAGCGGGCCTTCTCCATGGTGCCGGCCAGCTTCTTCTGTCCGCGCTTGCGGAGCTGCTGTGCGGCGAGGTCCTGGAGGCGGTCCGAGTCGATGCTCGCGTACCAGACCTCGAGGTTGCCCATGCCGGCGAATCCGCGCATCGCCTCGCGGTAGCCACGGACGGCGGTGCTCACGATCCGGGCGCGCTCCGCGTCGTCGAATCCGTTCGCCCGGGCGGCGATGACAAGACTCGTGGCCAGTCGTTTGACGTCCCATTCCCAGGGGCCGGGCAGCGTCTCGTCGAAGTCGTTGATGTCGAACATCAGCCGTCGCTCCGGAGAGGCCAGCAGCCGGAAGTTCAGCAGGTGCGCGTCTCCGCACAGCTGGGCCGTGATCCCCGAGTCGGGGCTGCCGGCCAGGTCGGACGCCATGATCGCGGCGGCTCCCCGGTAGAACCGGAAGGGAGACTCCGACATCCTGCTGTAGCGGATCGGGACCAGCTCGGGCACCCGGGCCGTGGACTGCGCCTCCAGGATCGCCAGTGGGTCCGGCCTGTCCGGAGACGGCCGGTACACGGCGTGCCCGGACCGTGGCGAGCGGCTCCGGGCCTCCTTGCCTTGGGCTGCGCGTTCCTCGGGCGTGCTGTGGGAAACCGCGCGCATCGCGGTGGCCGGGCTCTCGGACATCGATGCACTCCTGACTGGCCCTGCGGTCCTCGCGAAGGGAACGGCGCCCGTCTCCGCGCGCCCTTGATCAAGTGGTGCCGTGGGTCGTCCGCGTCAGCCTTGGGCCTCGATCTCGGCTTCGGCGACGGCGATGGCGATGCCGAGCGCCCTGGTGATGTTGCCGGCTGCCGTCATGACGCGGGCGGTGCCCACGATGGGGGCGATCGCGACCAGCACGTCCTGCAACTGCTCAGCGGTCAGACCGGCCTTGAGGGCGGGGTCGATGTGGGCGACGTAGGAGATCGGCGGAGCGTCCGAGGCGGCGAGGGCCGCGATGCGGGTGAGCAGCAGCATGTCAGGGGCCAGCCCGCAGCGCTCGAGCGAGTCGACCGTCATGGCGGCGAGGGTGTCCAGGACGGGGGTTTCGGATGCAATGGACATAGCGCACGTTCTCCTGGGGTGTCGGTGTCGACCCGCCCGAGCACGGGAGTGAAACGATGGGCGAGGATGCCCGTAATCAGTGGAATATCTTCGCTTCAACCCTAGAACCTCACCGGGTACTGCGCATGGGGGCGCGGGATGATGCGTGCGCGGTCCCCAGGGCGCCGGATCGGGGCTGTTCGCCGGTCCCCAGCCGGAGTGCGGTGAGCTCAGCCGCGGCGCACGCTGGAAAGCAGGGCACCACGGCGGCAGAACGGAGCAGCGCCGATGGCTGACGCGGATGTCACGGGACGCACCGCCGGCGCCGTGCGTGGCGTGCTGGCCCCACTCGCGCTGGCCCAGTTCATCTGCAGCTTCGCCGGTTCGAACATGAACGTGATGATCAACGACATCAGCGAGGATCTGGACACGACCGTACAAGGAGTGCAGATCGCGATCACGATCTTCCTCCTGGTCATGGCGGCGCTGATGATCCCCGGCGGCAAGCTGACCGACCGCTACGGCCGCAAGCGGTGCTTCCTGGCCGGCCTCGCCGTGTACGGCGTCGGCGCCTTGCTGAGCGCGATCGCGCCGGGTCTGGGCATCCTCATCGTCGGCAACTCGATCCTCGAGGGAGTCGGCACGGCACTGCTCATCCCGCCCGTCTACATCCTCACCACGCTCCTGTACACGGACGTGACCTCACGTGCGCGTGCGTTCGGGACCATCATGGCCCTGGGAGGGATCGGCGCCGCCGCGGGGCCGCTGATCGGCGGACTCATCACCTCCGCCATCAGCTGGCGGGCGGCCTTCGTGTTCCAGGCCCTGGTGATCGCATTGATCATCATCCTGAGCCGACGCATCAAGGATCCCCTGCCGGCGGATCCCACGCGCCCCTTCGACACCGCCGGAGCGGTCCTCTCGGCCGTCGGCCTCATCCTCATCGTCACGGGGATCCTGGCAGCCGACAACAACATCTGGCTGATGATCGCTCTGCTCGTTCTCGGCGCACTCGTGCTGCTGTGGTTCTTCCTGTCGGTACGCGCCAAGGAGCGGGCCGGCAAGGAGCCGCTCCTGTCGACGAGCCTGTTCCGCAACCGGACGTCCAACCTCGGACTCGTCACGCAGAACATCCAGTGGCTCATCCTCATGGGGACCTCGTTCGTGGTCGCCACCTATCTGCAGGTCGTCCGCGGATACGACGCGATCCAGACCGGCGTGATCTTCACGGCGGCCACCCTCGGCCTGCTCGTGTCTTCACTGGCCGCCGCGCGCCTGGCCGAACGGCACACGCAGCGCACCCTCATCATGACGGGCTTCATCGTGACGATCGCCGGAGTCGGCGTCCTGCTGAGCATGGTGAGCGGCACTCCGAATGCGTGGGCCTTCGCCCCCGGACTCCTGCTGATCGGCCTGGGAATCGGCCTGATGCTGACCCCCTCGGTCAACGTCGTGCAGTCGAGCTTCCCCGATGAACAGCAAGGCGAGATCTCCGGGCTCTCACGCTGCATCTCCAACCTCGGCTCATCGCTCGGAACCGCGGTCGCCGGCACCATCCTCGTCGCCGGCCTCACCACCCGTGCCTACGGCGCCTCGATGATCACCCTGGCGGTTCTCGGGCTCGTCGGCCTCGCCGCCGCGGTGTTCCTCCCCCGGCGCCCGGATCCGAGCGCCACTCGCTGACCCATGGCGTCGGCACCGTACGGGAAGCGCCCGTTCAGGCGGCGGCGGTGGTCTCGGCAAGGTAGTCCACGACATCGCGCAGCCGGCCGTGGTGGCCGTAGGCGGCGCGTTGCCTCGCCGCGCCTCCGCCGTAGGTACGCAGCTGCCAGAGGTGCTGTTCGACCAGTGAGAGGTCGCCGGCGACGGCAAGCGCGGGGGCGGTCTTGGCGAGCAGCCGCTCGGCCAGGATGTGGGCGGGGAGGGTGCATCCGGTGGCCGGATCCAGGCCGACGCCTTCCATGCCGTGGCGGGCGGCCATGCGATGGGCCTCGTACAGCGCAGTCTCCGGGAACATCGGGACCGGGCGGCCTTGAGAGATGTCCGTGAGCAGCGTCGTTGCCAGGGCTCGGACGAGGGCTGCAAGGAGGACGACGGTGTCGACGTCTGCGTTGACGTCGGCGACCCGGATCTCCAGGGTGGGGACGTGTTCGGACGGCCGGGCGTACCAGTAGATCATCCGGCGGTCCAGCAGGCCCCTCTCGGCCATGAGCGAGGTGACCGCCTCCTCGTAGGCGGCCTCGTCCGGCAGCATGGGCGCCGGCCCGACCGTCGGCCAGCGGGTGTGCTCGACGGCTCGCCGGCTGGCATAGCTGGTGTCCCGGCCGTGGACGAAGGGGGAATTCGCAGCCAGGTGCTGGAGGGTGGGCAGCCAGGGCCTCATGTGGTTGGCCAGTGCCAGAGCCTGCGCCCTGCTGGTCACGCCGACGTGGATGTGGCAGCCGCACACGATGCCGTCGTACTGCCCCAGGGCTGCGGCGAAGCCATGGGCCATGCGCTGATAGCGTTCGTCGTCGCTCACCGTCAGCGGCTCCGCGGGGTCCGTCACCGGGGTCCCGGAAGCGACCAGCAGGCATCCCTCTCCCGCCGCCGCATCCCCCATCACCCTCCGCAGGCGGACGAGCTCGGCCCGCAGCGCGGCCGCCGTCGAGACCGGCTGGGTACAGACCTCCACCTGCGCGGTGTAGAACTCGCCCTGCGCCTGGCTTCCCAGCACCGTGGCCGCGGCCTCGAGGACATGCGGCGCACTGCCCGAAGGGGCCCGCGTATGGCGGTCCACCAACAGGAACTCTTCCTCCACGCCCATCGTCACCAGCCCGCTCGGCAGCGCGGGCTCCGCTTGCGGGTCAGGACGGTCCAGGAAGTCACGGCCCGCGGGCGTAGGCAGGATCAGCGTCATGGCAGTTCCCCTTCACCGGGCGGGTCCCCCTGCCCTGGCGGGCAACGGAACCCGCCTCTCCCCGGCTCGGCTCTGTAGGGCCATCATCTCCCACATCCCCGGACACAGCCGTGCGGGACGCAGACCCGGGTCCGATACGTGCCTTGACCTCGGCATTCGCACGACCCCGACAACCCGGAACGGCCGTACCGCAGGGCACAGTACGTCCCTCTCGCGTCACTCCCCCGCCACGATTCGCGGTCGACGGGATGCGCATCGTGACGGACCGCGTGAGTGTGGGAGCAGAAGGCCTTCACACGCATCGAAGGAGTCACCCTCATGGGCGGTAGCCAGGACAAGCGCCGTGAGCCGGACAAGAGCCGCGAGGAACAGGAGCGGCTGCGGCGCCCTAGCCAGGACCCCGTCCACCCCGACCAGGGCCCGCCACCCCGTGGAAAGGGCCCCGACGAGATCAGCCGGCGCCGCGGGGAACACCCGCTCCAGGAAGAGCGCGACCTGCGTGACGACGAGGACTTCTGAACCGGAGCACCGCGGTCCCACGTACGCAGAGCCCCGGCCGGACACAGCCACCCCGGCCGGGGCTCTGCCATGACTCTCCGATCGGCCGTCCGCTCCCCGGAGTCGGGCACGGCTGTCAGCCGGGCTGGCCTTGGCCTGCGCACTGGGCGCGGTGGTGGCACTGGTGGCTGCGAGCGGCCCCGGCGGTCTGTTCATCCTCGTGGTCGGGGTGGTCGGCGCGGCGCTCGCGGCCGTGGGTACGTGGTGGGTGCTGTCCCACCACGGCGCGGTGCGGGTGGTCGGAGCACTGATCATGACGGGCGCACCGCTGGCCGTCCTGGTCATCTACGCCCGGGCGGATCTGTGGCCCGTGGCGCTGACCGCCATCGCGCTGTGGGGAGCCGCCGTGGTGTGCGCGCGGGCGGCGCTGCGCGGGGTGCGACAACCCGAGGGAATGCAGGCGGTCGCCTGCGCCCTCCCCCGGCATCCGGTGCTGATCATGAACCCGAGGTCCGGCGGTGGCAAGGTCGGCCGGTTCGGCCTGGCCGAGAAGGCCGAGGCGCTGGGTGCTCGGGTCGTGCTGCTGGACACCGCGGTCAGGACGGACGTGGCCGAAATCGCCCGTCAGGCGGTGGCCGAAGGCGCGGACCTGCTCGGGGTGGCGGGCGGGCACCGGGCCGGGTCCTTGTGGTCCAGGCCGAGAACCTTGGCGCGCCGCCCCCGAACCGATGACCATGGGCGGCCGCAGAACCCGGCTCGACCTCGGAGTGCTGGGAGTCGTCGGGATCCGGGTGAACAACGCGGCCCAGGCGGCCGACGTCGCGCTCCGAGGTGCCCGGGCCGCCGGCCTCCAGGTACTGACCTCCCAGCAGGTCGTCATCGGATCGGACACCGACAGCATCCCGGTCGCCGTGGACGGAGAGGCCCTGACCATGCCCACACCCGTCACCTGCTCCATCCGCCCGGGTGCGTTGCGCGTACTGGTACCGAGGATTCGCCCCGGGGCTCCGGCGGCCGGTCCGCCCATGCACTGGCGTGAGGTCGTGTCACTGGCCTTCAGCCGGCGGCGGCCGGGGCGCGCAGCGGAGGACCGGGCCGACGCGGAGCGTGCCCCGTGACTCGCCCGGCCCGAGGATGCCCGACCTGCCGCGCAGCGTCACAATGAGCCTTACCGCTGCTTTCGCTGTTCCCGCTGTTTCGCTGTTCGTAGCGGATTGGAGACATCCGTGAAGGACCTCAAGTTTGAGCAGAAGCGTTCCCTGTCCCGCCTCGAGGCCGCCGACCAGCTCTCCGCGCTCGCGGAGGCGCTGAGGCACGGCGGCAATGCCGAACTGGAGCTCGGTCCCGGGACCCTGACCCTGCGGATCCCGGACGAACTCCGCACCGAGATCGAGGTCGAGGTCGGCGACGGGGAGATCGAGATGGAGATCGAACTCAAGTGGCCCACCGCCTGAGTTCAGGGGCGGGCATCAGGCTTTCCGAAGACCGGCCGCGTGATCGGGTACGGCGGTCTGAAGCTCCTTGGGCGGGCGCTCGTATCCCGTCGACGGGGGCCGCGGCGGCAGGACGAGCGACGGCAGGGCCACGTCCTCGTAGGAGACCGATGACAGCAGGTGGGCGATCATGTTCAGTCTCGCGCTGCGCTTGTCATCGCTCTCGACCACGTACCAGGGGGCGTCCACCGTGTCCGTGTGGACGAGCATCTCGTCCTTGGCCCGGGAGTACGCCTCCCAGCGCGTGAGGGACTCCAGGTCCATCGGCGAGAGCTTCCACCGCCGCAACGGGTCCTGCGTGCGGCGGCGAAAGCGTTCCTCCTGGACGGCATCGCTGACGGAGAACCAGTACTTGCGGAGCAGGATCCCGTCTTCCACCAGCATGTGCTCGAAGACCGGGCACTGGCGCAGGAAGCGCTGATGCTCGGCGGGCGTACAGAAGCCCATGACGTGTTCCACTCCGGCGCGGTTGTACCAGCTGCGGTCGAAGAGCACGATCTCACCGGCGGCCGGCAGGTGCTCCACGTAGCGCTGGAAGTACCACTGGGTGCGCTCCCGCTCCGTCGGCTTCGGAAGGGCCGCGATACGTGCCACGCGGGGGTTGAGGTGTTCTGCGACGCGTTTGATCGTTCCGCCTTTGCCCGCTGCGTCCCGGCCTTCGAAGACGACGACCAGTCGGGCACCCTCCACACGCACCCATTCCTGGAGCTTGATCAGCTCCGTCTGGAGCCGCAGCAGTTCCTTCTCGTAGACCGCCTTCTTGAGACCCATGGCCGTCTCCTCCCCGTCGTAGTCCGGCGCGAAATCCGTCGCGCCGGCCAGGCGCGCCGTCGCGTATAACCGTGCAGCTATGAACGAAACCCCCGACCGGCCGACGAAGACATCACATTCAAGTGGAATATATGAGACAGAACAAAGACGTTATCCGCTCGTTATAGAAGCGGGGGTGGGGTGGAAATATCAGCATTTTTCATAGAACTACGGGGCACTTGCCAGCGTCTCGCGATCCCAGGAAGCCGTCTGCAACTATCACGAGTCATGCCAGTTCCATAACCCCTCAGGGCCATGCAATTTGCGCCATCGCTGGGTAACTTCGGCCCGCATGACTGCTCATGCAGAACTAGCCCGTTACGGAAAGATCCTGCCGTCCGCTCCGACCACCCCGACCAACCCCACCACGCACATCGACCGCCCCCGCCCAGGTGACGGCCCCCTGCTGTGGCGCCTCGCCCGCGACTCCAGGACGCTGGACCTCAACTCGGCCTACAGCTATCTCCTCTGGTGCCGTGACTTCGCCGGCACGTCCGCGGTGGCCCGCGACGCCTCCGGGCGTGCCGTCGGATTCGTCAGCGGATACCTGCGGCCCGACAGTCCCGGAACCCTGCTCGTCTGGCAGATCGCCGTCGACGCCTCCGCCCGCGGCCTGGGAATCGCCGGGGCCCTGCTCGACGGCCTCTCCGCCCGCGTGGCGGCAGAACACGGATTGAGCTCCCTGGAGACCACCATCTCCCCCGGAAACCTCGCGTCGGAGCGACTGTTCGCCTCGTACGCCGCACGGCACGGCGCCACGCTCACGCGCGAAGTGCTGTTCACCGCGGAAGAGTTCCCGGACGGCGGGCACGCCCCGGAGGTCCTGCACCGCATCGGGCCGCTCCACTTCTGATCCCGGTTCTGATCCCGGTTCGCACAGCCGATACCGAACACCCCCACATTCATTGGAGAGTTGCCTTGACCATGACCGAGCCGGTCCTGTCCGTCTTCGAGACCGTGGAGTCCGAGGTGCGAAGCTACTGCCGCGCCTGGCCCGTCGTCTTCGAGCGCGCCACGGGAAGCCGGCTGTACGACGAACACGGCCGCGGCTACCTGGACTTCTTCGCGGGCGCCGGGTCCCTCAACTACGGCCACAACAACCCCGTCCTGAAGCGGGCCCTGCTCGACTACCTGGAGCGGGACGGCATCACGCACGGGCTGGACATGGCGACGACCGCCAAGAGGGCCTTCCTCGAGACGTTCCGGTCCCACGTCCTCGAACCCCGCGCACTGCCCTACAAGGTGATGTTCCCGGGACCCACCGGGACCAACGCCGTCGAAGCGGCGCTCAAGCTGGCGCGGAAGGCCAAGGGCCGCGAGTCGGTCGTGTCCTTCACCAACGCCTTCCACGGCATGTCGCTCGGCTCGCTCGCCGTCACGGGCAACGCCTTCAAACGGGCCGGCGCAGGCATCCCGCTGGTGCACGGCACGCCGATGCCCTTCGACAACTACCTCGGCGGCCGGGTCCCCGACTTCCTCTGGTTCGAGCGGCTGCTGGAGGACCAGGGCTCCGGCCTCAACCACCCGGCGGCGGTCATCGTCGAGACGATCCAGGGCGAGGGCGGGATCAACGTGGCCCGCGCGGAATGGCTCCGCGCCCTCGCGGACCTGTGCCGGCGCCGCGACATGCTGCTCATCGTCGACGACATCCAGATGGGCTGCGGCCGGACCGGCGAGTTCTTCTCCTTCGAGGAGGCCGGCATCACCCCGGACATCGTCACGCTGTCCAAGTCCATCAGCGGCTACGGACTCCCCATGTCCCTGTGCCTGTTCAAGCCCGAGCTGGACCTCTGGGAGCCGGGCGAGCACAACGGCACCTTCCGCGGCAACAACCCGGCCTTCGTCACCGCCACCGCGGCCCTGGAGACGTACTGGGGCGACGGCGTCCTGCGCGAGCGGACCCTCGTCCAGGGCGGGCGCATCGAGAGCGCGCTGCGCGAGCTGTGCGGCGAACACGGCCAGCTGGGCGCGACCTACCGGGGCCGCGGACTGGTCTGGGGCATCGAATTCGCCCACAAGGAGCGCGCGGCGGAGGTCTGCCGGAGGGCCTTCGAGCACGGTCTCCTCGTCGAGACCTCGGGCCCCGAGAGCGAGGTCGTGAAGCTGCTCCCGCCGCTCACCGTCACCGGCGACGAACTCGACGAGGGCCTTGCCATCCTCGCCCGCTCCGTCCGCGAAGCCGCCTGACCGGCACCCGCCCCCCACACCACGAAGGGCACCACCATGATCGTCCGCTCGTTCCGGGACATCGAGGGAACCGACCGCCACGTCAGGGCGACATCCGGCACCTGGGAGAGCAAGCGCATCGTCCTGGCCAAGGAACGCGTCGGCTTCTCCCTGCACGAGACCGTCCTGTACGCCGGCACCGAGACGTCCATGTGGTACGCGAACCATGTGGAGGCCGTGGTCTGCACGGCGGGGGAGGCTGAACTCACGGACGAGGAGACGGGCCGGACTTACACGATCACGCCGGGAACCATGTACCTCCTCGACGGCCACGAGCGGCACACCCTGCGCGTGAAGCACGAGTTCCGCTGCCTGTGCGTCTTCAACCCGCCCGTGACCGGCCGGGAGGACCACGACGAGAACGGCGTGTACCCGCTGCTCACCGAACCCGACCACAGCTGACCTGCGGAAACACCCAGAAAGAAAGCACGCGAGAAAGCCCAGAGAGAAAGCACGGAGAGGAGAGGCAGGCACCACCATGACCTACGCATCCACCCGCACTGCGAACGACCTGTATCCGACCAGGGGCTCCGAGGAGGTGCTCACCGGCCGCACCGACCCCGTCGTCTGGTCCGAGCCCGGCACCCCGGGCCCCATCTGGGCCCACGAGCTGGAGAGCTTCGAGCGCGACGGCTACCTGTCCGTCGACGAACTCATCACGCCCGACGAGGTGGACGTCTACCGGGCCGAGATGGACCGGCTGCTGCGCGATCCTTCGACGCTGGCCGACGAGCGGTCCATCGTGGAGCCGAAGTCCCGGGAAGTACGCTCCGTCTTCGAAGTCCACCGGATCAGCGAGGTGTTCGCGTCCCTCGCCGCCGATCCGCGTGTGGTGGGGCGCGCGCGACAGATCCTGGGCTCCGAGGTGTATGTGCACCAGTCCCGGATCAACGTAAAGCCCGGTTTCGGCGCCAGCGGCTTCTACTGGCACTCCGACTTCGAGACCTGGCACGCCGAGGACGGCCTGCCGCACATGCGCACCGTGTCGGTGTCCATCGCCCTGACGCCGAACTACACCACCAACGGCGGCCTGATGATCATGCCCGGCTCCCACCGGAGCTTCCTGGGCTGTGCCGGTGCGACGCCGAAGGACAACTACAAGAAGTCCCTCCAGATGCAGGATGCGGGCACCCCCTCGGACGAGGCGCTGACCAAGTTCGCCTCGGCCTGCGGCATCAAGCTCTTCACCGGCAAGGCGGGTTCGGCCACCTGGTTCGACTGCAACGCGATGCACGGCTCGGGTGACAACATCACGCCCCACCCGCGCAGCAACGTGTTCCTCGTCTTCAACAGCGTCGAGAACCGCCCGTCGAAGCCCTTCGCCGCCCCGGTGCGCCGCCCCGGGTACATCGCCTCGCAGGACTTCACCCCCGTGCGCTGACGCGTCCGGCCGACCCGGCCCGGCCCGGCATCTGCCCGGCCGGGCCGGCCTGTCCCCCGCACCCGATTGGTTGCGCGTACGAAGACCGGCCGCACGAAGTGGCCGGTCTTCGTGGAATCGACCGACATCGGCTTGACCGATGAACCTGCGGCAACGTAACTTCGGCCGCACCGATTCGCGAGCTACTGGAAGGAGGCGAAGCCGGATGTCGACCATCTCCGAGCTGTCTCGCCTCGCTCACCAGATCGCCTGGGCTCCGGGTCGTGTAGCACACGGCTGCTGAGCAGCCCCTCTTGCCGGCGTGCCCGATCGCGGCCCCGGCACCTTTCCATCTCTGTCACCGTTTACGGCACGTCGTTGTGTGCCGATTTATTGCGCTCTGGGTTCTCGAGCTGCGTCACCGAAATAGAAAGCTCCTGAAATGGCGACTAGGACAGTCAGATCGACCGCGCGCCGAAATGAGGACGTGCCATGGTAGCGGCGCGGATCACGGTCAACGGGAAAGAGGCACCGATTTCACCGGCTGCACCCCACACCACGGTGCTGGATTTCCTGCGCGAGCGCGGCCTCACCGGCACCAAGGAGGGCTGCGCCGAGGGTGAATGCGGCGCCTGCTCGGTCCTGGTGGCCCGTCCCGGGGTGCACAAGCCCACCGACTGGGTGGCGGTCAACGCCTGCCTGGTCCCGGTCGCGGCGCTCGACGGTCAGGAGGTCGTCACCTCCGAAGGTCTCGCCACCGCCGGCGAACCCGGTATGCCGGCCACCTTGCACCCTGTGCAGGAGGAGATGGCCGTCCGCGGCGGTTCCCAATGCGGTTACTGCACACCGGGGTTCATCTGCAGCATGGCCTCCGAGTACTACCGCCCCGGCCGCTGCGCACACGCGGACTCGGACGCGGCCTCGGCCGACAGCACCGACTCCGAACACGGTCCGAACGGTTTCGACCTGCACGCGCTGAGCGGAAACCTGTGCCGCTGCACCGGCTATCGCCCGATTCGCGATGCCGCGTTCGCCGTCGGTGCGCCCGCCGAGGACGACGCCTTGGCGCAGCGCCGCGAGCAGTCCCCGCCCGAACCGGCCGCCACCGAATACACCCAGGACGACAGCGCGTTCCTGCGGCCGAGCACCCTGGCCGATGCGCTGCGGCTGCTGCGCGAGCGGCCCGGCGCGGTGGTGGTCGCCGGAAGCACCGACTGGGGCGTGGAGGTGAACATCCGTTCCCGCAGGGCGAATTGCGTGGTCGCGGTCGACCGGCTGCCCGAAATGCGGTTGCTGCGAGTCGAATCCGACCACATCGAGATCGGGGCGGCGCTGACGCTCACAGAGATCGAACGCCGCCTCGACGGCAGCGTTCCACTGCTGGCAGAGCTGTTCCCGCAGTTCGCATCCCGGCTCATCCGCAACAGTGCGACCCTCGGCGGCAACCTGGGTACCGGGTCCCCCATCGGTGACAGTCCGCCGGTGCTGCTCGCGCTCGAGGCGTCGGTGGTACTCGCCGACGCCGACGGTGAGCGCGAAGTCCCCCTGTCCGACTATTTCACCGGCTACCGGCAGAGCGTGCGCCGTCCCGGCGAGCTGATCCGCGCGGTACGCGTCCCGCTGCCGCTGTCGCCGGTCGTGGCCTTCCACAAGATCGCCAAACGGCGCTTCGACGACATCTCCAGCGTGGCGGTCGCGTTCGCGCTCGACATCGAGGACGGGATCGTACGCAAGGCACGCATCGGCCTGGGCGGCGTGGCCGCCACCCCGATCCGCGCCATCGCCGCCGAGGCGGCCCTGGAGGGCAAGCCGTGGGCGGTGGAGACCGTCGAGGGCGCGGCCCGGGTGCTGCGGGCCCAGGGCACGCCGATGGACGATCACCGCGCCAGCTCCGGCTACCGCTCCGCGATGCTCGGCCAGAGCCTGCTGAAGCTGTACGCACAAACCACCGAGGCGGTGTCGTCATGAGCCATTTGTCCGAGCGCCCCGAAATGCCGGTCGTCGGCGTTTCGATGCCACACGAGAGCGCCAACCTGCACGTCACCGGCACCGCGCTCTACACCGACGACCTGGTCCATCGCACCAAGGACGTGCTGCACGCCTACCCGGTCCAGGTCATGAAGGCCCACGGCAGGATCACGGCGCTGCGCACCGGGCCCGCGCTCGCCGTGCCCGGTGTGGTCCGCGTGCTGACCGGCGCCGACGTACCCGGTGTGAACGATGCCGGAATGAAGCACGACGAACCGCTGTTCCCCGACGAGGTCATGTTCTACGGCCACGCGGTCGCCTGGGTGCTCGCCGAGACCCTGGAGGCGGCCCGGCTCGGTGCGGCGGCCGTCGAGGTGGAACTCGACGAACAGCCCTCCCTGATCACGCTGCAGGACGCCATCGCGGCGGACAGTTTTCACGGCGCCCGGCCCGTGATGCTCGCCGGCGACGTCGACGCCGGTTTCGGCGACTCCGCGCACGTGTTCACCGGCGAGTTCCAGTTCTCCGATCAAGAGCACTTCTACCTCGAGACGCACGCGGCGCTGGCCCACGTCGACGAGGGCGGGCAGATGTTCGTCCAGAGCAGCACTCAGCATCCCTCGGAGACGCAGGAGATCGTCGCGCACGTGCTCGGCCTGCACAGCCACGAGGTGACCGTGCAGTGCCTGCGGATGGGTGGCGGCTTCGGCGGCAAGGAGATGCAGCCGCACGGGTTCGCGGCCATCGCCGCGCTCGGCGCCAGGCTGACCGGCCGGCCGGTGCGCTTGCGGCTCAACCGGACCCAGGACCTGACCATGTCCGGTAAGCGCCACGGGTTCCACGCCGAGTGGAAGATCGGCTTCGACGCCGACGGCCGCATCCAGGCCCTGGACGCCACCTTGACCGCGGACGGCGGCTGGAGCCTGGACCTGTCCGAGCCGGTGGTGGCCCGCGCGCTGTGCCACATCGACAACACCTACTGGATTCCCAACGCGCGTATCGCCGGTCGCATCGCCAAGACCAACAAGGTCTCCAACACCGCCTTCCGCGGCTTCGGCGGACCGCAGGGCATGCTGGTGATCGAGGACATCATGGGCCGGTGCGCGCCGCTGCTCGGCCTGGATCCGATGGAGCTGCGCGAGCGCAACTTCTACCGGCAGGGCCATTCGACGCCGTACGGGCAGCCGGTCCTCCACCCCGAGCGGATCTCGACCATCTGGCAGCAGGTTCAGGAAGACGCCGCCATCGCCGATCGCAAGCTCGAGATCGCGGCCTTCAACACCGCGCACCCGAACACCAAGCGGGCGCTCGCGATCACCGGGATCAAGTTCGGAATCTCGTTCAACCTCACCGCCTTCAACCAGGCGGGCGCGCTGGTGCTGATCTACAAGGACGGCTCGGTCCTGATCAACCACGGCGGCACCGAGATGGGGCAGGGCCTGCACACCAAGATGCTGCAGGTGGCCGCGACCACTCTGGGTATCCCGCTGCACAAGGTGCGGCTGGCCCCGACGCGCACGGACAAGGTTCCCAACACCTCCGCCACCGCCGCAAGTTCCGGGGCGGATCTCAACGGTGCGGCGGTGAAGAACGCCTGCGAGCAGTTGCGCGAGCGGCTGCTGCAGGTCGCGGGCACCCAACTGGGTGTGAGCGCCTCGGACGTGCGCATCGTCGAGGGCGTCGCGCGGGCCCTGGGCAACGACAAGGAGCTGGCCTGGGACGACCTGGTGCGCACCGCGTACTTCCAGCGAGTCCAGCTGTCGGCGGCCGGTTTCTACCGGACCGAGGGTCTGCACTGGGACGCGAAGACTTTCCAAGGCTCCCCGTTCAAGTACTTCTCCTACGGCGCCGCCGCTACCGAGGTGGAGGTGGACGGCTTCACCGGCGCGTACCGCATCCGGCGGGTGGACATCGTGCACGATGTCGGCGACAGCCTCTCCCCGATGATCGACATCGGTCAGGTCGAGGGCGGTTTCGTGCAGGGCGCGGGCTGGCTGACGCTGGAGGACCTGCGCTGGGACAGCGGTGACGGGCCGAACCGCGGCCGGCTGCTGACCCAGGCCGCGAGCACCTACAAGCTGCCGAGCTTCTCGGAGATGCCCGAGGAGTTCAACGTCAGGCTGCTGGAGAACGCCACCGAGGAGGGCGCGGTCTACGGGTCCAAGGCGGTCGGTGAGCCTCCGCTGATGCTGGCGTTCTCCGTACGAGAAGCGCTGCGGCAGGCCGCCGCGGCGTTCGGGCCCGGCGGAGTCAGCGTGGAACTCGCCTCCCCCGCGACACCGGAGGCGGTGTACTGGGCGATCGAAGCGGTCCGCAGGGGCGGCGTGCAGCACGACGGCCACGCGCCGGGCGCCGGCGAGGTCCCCACCGAAGCAAGCGCTTTGAGCAATGCCTGACATGACATGGGTCGCCGCGGTCGCGCGGTTGCGGGCACGCCGGGAACCCGGCGTGCTCGTGACCGTCGCGACCGTGCGCGGCCACGCGCCCCGCCGGGCCGGTGCCAAGCTCGTCGTGGGACAGACCGAGACCTGGGGTTCGATCGGCGGCGGCAACATCGAGGCGGTCGCCATCGATCGGGCGCGCGAGCTGAACGGCACGGCCGACGCGGAGCCGGAGCTGATGGAATTCGCCCTCAACGACAAGGTCACCGGCCGACACGGCGTGCAGTGCTGCGGCGGAGCCGTCACGGTCCTGCTCGAACCCCTGCCGGTGGTCCAAGCGGTGGCCGTCTTCGGCGTCGGGCACGTCGGCCTGGAGCTGGCCCGCATCCTCGCCCGCCACAACCTCGATCTGCACCTGATCGACACCCGCCCCGACATACTGACCGACGAACGGCTCAGCGTGCTCGCGGACGCGGTGGCGCAGATCCACGTGCACCACACTCCGCTGCTTCCGGAGGAGGTGCTCACGGAGCTGGCACCCGGCACCCACGTCCTGATCATGACCCACGATCACGCCGAGGACGCCGCGCTGTGCGACGCCGCCTTGCGCACCGCCGGTCTCGGCTCGATCGGATTGATCGGCTCGGCCGCCAAATGGGCGCGGTTCCGGCAGCGGCTGGCCGCCGAGGGCGGCCACGACGCCGCCACCATCGACCGGATCAAGACCCCGATCGGAATGGCCGGGATCACCGGCAAGGAACCCGCCACGATCGCGGTGAGCGTCGCGGCAGACCTGCTCCGGGCCTTCGAACACGACCGCCACCGGGCAGTGCCGAGCGCGGTTGGCGCGGCGCCGTTCGCTCCAGTGGCCGGTAGCGCGTGAGTTCACGGTCACGGCACCCTACTGGCCTCCGCGTCAGCCGCTCGCGGGGCGCCAGGGGATCTCGGCCCACACCTGCTTGCCGCCGCTGAGCGGCACCGAGCCCCAGGCCGTCGTCGTCGCCTCGACGATGAGCAGCCCGCGACCGCCGGTCGACTCCCAGCTCACCGACAGCGGTTTGACGGGGCTGCGCGGCGAGGTGTCGTTCACGGCGATCCGCAGCCGGTCCGTCGACAGGGTCAGATCCATGCCCACCTCGCCCTGGGTGTGTGCGATGGCGTTGGTGACCAGCTCGGACACGACCAGCAGAGCTACGTCGAGTTCGTCCTCCACTCCCCAGGACCGCAGGGTGCGCGCGGCGAAGCGGCGCGCGTGCATGACCGCCTTGGGGAGCCGCCACACCGTCCAGTGGCTCCGCTTCGGCCGGTCCCCCGTGCCGTCGTAGCGCAGCAACAGCACCGCCACATCGTCGTCGCGGCGGCCCACACCGAGGACCAGCTCGTCGGCCACCCCTCCGGCATCGGCCGGGTCGGCCACGGCGAGCATTTCGCACACCCGCCGCATGCCCTCCTCCAGCGGCAGCCTGGCGGACTCGACCAGGCCGTCCGTCAGCAGAACGAGCAGGGTTCCGGGGAGCAGCCCCGCCTCGGTCATGGGGAACTCGGCTTCCGCGAGCACGCCCAGTGGAGGCCCGCCCTCGACCACCATCTCCTCGGTGATGCCGTCGGGGTGGCGCAGTATCGGCGGCATGTGGCCGGCCCGTACGACCCTGGCGATGCCCTCCTCCATGTCCAGGTCCACATACGCACAGGTGGCGAACAGATCGGTCTCCATGCCGACGAGCAGACGGTTGGCCCGCGCGACCACCACATCGGGCGGGTGGCCCTCCACCGCATAGGCCCTGACCGCCGTACGCATCTGGCCCATGATGGTGGCGGCTCCCGCGCTGTGCCCCTGTACATCCCCGATGACGAACGCCACATGACCGTCGCTGAGCGGAATGACGTCATACCAGTCGCCGCCGACCTCGAGTCCCGCCGTCGCGGGCAGGTAGCGGGCGACAGCGACTCCGCCCGGCAGCTCCGGGAGCTTACGGGGCAGCAGACTGCGCTGGAGCATGGTGGCGAGTTCGTGGCGCGCGTCCAGTGCGTGGGCGCGCACCAGAGCCTGCCCCACCAGCCCCGCGGTCGCGGTCAGCAGCGACCGCTCCTCCGGTCCGAACCGGTGCTCCGCGTCCCACCCCACCAGACACACCCCGACGATCCGGCCTTCGGCGGGCAGCGGGAGCACCGCGAGTCCACCGGGCCCGACGCCCAGCAGACCGGGCTCGAGAGCCGCGCCCGGCGGCCACAGACTCATGTGCCCCCACGCAGCGCGCTCTGCAGGGTGGGCAGGTCGCTGAGCGACACGTCGGGCCATTCGGATCGCCATTCCGAGCGCCAGACCTCGGGCCAGGCATCGGGTTCGGGAGGGTCGAGGGCGGTGACGATGAGCCGTTCGGGCTCCAGTTCGCCTACCGCGACCCGGGAGGCGCCGAGCGGCTCGCGCAGGGCGGCGACCACCAGCCGGCTGACGTCTCGGATGGTCGCCGCGCCGGCCAGCGTGGCCGACAGCCGCTGGACGAGGGAGACCTCGTCGGCGCTGGGGCGCAGATAGGTGGCATCGGCCACCACGCCCAGGACGCGCTGCGGTGTGCCATCCGAGTCCACCTCCACTCGGCAACGCAGCCCCAGCCAGCGCAGCTCGCCGTTCGGGCGGCGGATACGGAACGCCAGCTGCTGTCCGGAGGCGGCCAGCCGGTCCGGTTCCACGATCGCCATCAGTGCGGGCATGTCGTCGGGGACGGCGCAGGCGAGCAGGGTCTCCACCTGCCCGTCGAACTGCTCGGGAGGCAGACCGAGCAGTTCCAGCACGAGCGCGTGGGCCTCCATGCGGCCGGTGCTCAGTTCCAGGATGAACGCGCCGCCTTGGTGGGGCACCAGGGACTGACCCAGATGTGCCTGCGGGGCCTTGCGCCCGGCGAAGCGAGCGGCGACCGATTCGAGTCCGGCCGCCACCTGATCGGCGTAGAGCTCCAGGAGGCTGCGGTCGTCGGCGCTGAACCCGTCCGCGACCTCCCCGGCGACGATCAGGCACCCGAGCTCCTGGTCCCCGTGTCCCAGCGGCAGCGCGCCCAGCGAGATCTTGGCCGGCGAGTTGGGGTCACCGTCCCGGACCCGGGTGGGGAAGTGGTGGGGATCGTCCTCGATGAACGTGGCGAGTTCCTCGGGAGTCAGCCACAGCGGGCTGCCGGAGCGGAAGGCATTGGCGGCGGGCGAATGGCTGGCCACGGCGAGGATCGCGGGGAGTCCGTAGAGGACGCTGCGGTTTCCGGTCAGCTCGGCCAGATGCAGTTCCCTGGCCTGGTCGGCGACCACGTAGACAGCGGCAAGCTCAGCCCCGCAGAACGCAAAGCGATGTCCGGTCACTGTCTGTATCGCCTCCTCCCGAGGGCATCCCGCCGACCGCCCTCCCTCCATGCTGTCGTGCCCGGGACCGTTCGGGCGAGTCGGAACGCAGGCCGAAGGAGCCGGTGCCGCCAGACGCGCTGTGTGAGGGGCCCTATCCGCGTACGGCGGCAACCGCCTCGTCGAAGACCTGTTCCATGTCGACCGTCCCGTTGCTGCGCACCCAGATTTCCATCGCCACGTCCGAGCAGGCCAAGGCACAGGCGACCAGGGCGCGGGCGCGCATCTCCGTCATCGGGTCCGCCTCGGGGCCCAGCCGTCTGGCGATGTCCGGCACGAGCAGGTCCATCCACTGCTGCCGTTTTTCCAGCTGGCGCCCGCGGAGGGAGGGCGATGCGTGGAGCATGCTGGTGATCTTGAGGAAGTCGTCCGGAGCGTACGGGAGGGACTCCACGAGTGCTTTCAGGGCGGCCCGGAGCGCTTCCCACGGGGACTCGTCCGCCGGCCGGGCTTCCAGCGCGGTCTGCAAAACCCTGCCGCTTTCGGCGTGGTCCCCCAGCACGATGTCTTCCTTCGTGCCGGAGTAGCGGAACAGCGAGCGCCGCGAAATACCGATCTCGCCCGCGATCTGCTCCATGGTGGTGGCCTCGAAACCGCGCTCCAGGAACAGCCTCATCGCGGTGGCGACGATCTCGGCCTGCACTGCCCGCCGGGTGCGCTCCCGCAGCCCGCCCGGCCCGCCCTTGCCCTCGCTCATGGGTCCGCACCCTACCAATTTCTGCACTCGGTACCGCATTGACACTGGGTGACATTTTAGGCTTACAGTGCCATCACGGGCATGTTCAGCGTCTTCCCGGGAGCAGCCATGAGCGCCGTCGACTACCGCGGTCAGACCACCCTCATCACCGGTGCCAGCGCCGGCATCGGTACGGAGTTCGCCCGCCGGATCGCGGCGCGTGGATCCCACGTCGTCCTCGTCGCCCGGCGCAAGGAACGACTGGAGGAGCTGGCCGCCGAACTCACCGCGGCCCACGGCGTCGAATTGCAGGCGCCGAAGAGCAGCTCCTTCGAGGGGTAGCCGATCAGGACGGCGGCGCCGCCGATGATGGCGGCGATCTTCGTCCCGCCGGCCGCCCACTTGATCTCCGTGATCCCCTCCCACTCACGCATCGAGTTGAGGACCGCGCTGCACTCGGCGCGCTCCTCGTCGGACATGAGCGCCTCGGCGTCGCTGGGATCCCAGGTCCACACGGGGGTCGGATTCCCCTCCTCCTAGACACGGATCTGCTTCGCGTCGCTCTTGCCGCGTACGCCGGTGATGAACATGCTCACGATCTCTCTCCCACGGTTGGCGCTGCCGCCGCGCAGAGAGGATCTGGCCGCGGTCGCAGCCTCGGTTTCCGGCCGTCGGCGACGACAGCCTCGAGCGGCTGCATCGGCCGCTCGACAACCAGCCGACCACCGGGTTCGCGATCCCTGCGGGACATGATCGTTTCTGCGATGTGCAGGACCACCGTCCGGGCGAAACACAAGGCCCATCCGCGGCCCGTGTAGTGCGTGACTTGCCCGTTCGGGTGCACCGCGTCGTCTGGATCGCGCCGTCCTGTCCGCGACCGGACGTCAGATCGCCGGGGCCCGCCCTCTCCTGCACGCCAAGACGGCGACGGCACTGGCCGGGAGGTACCTCGCCGCGCGCCGCTCGTGCGAGGCGGCTCCCCCGGGTCACGATCGGGGACCGGCTCTACTCTCCGCCCTCGACTGCGACGGGTCCTGGACCAAATGCGCTGCCCAACTCCACCTGCACGTCAACTCATTGCGCCACCGCGTTACCCGCATCGAGCAGCTCACCGGCCGGAGCCTGGCCCGGCTCGAGACCAGACTGGACTTCCTCGCAGCCCTGAGGGCCGGCTGACCGGCCGACCGCTACTCCGCTCCGGTGCCCGCCCCGGGTTTCCACGCTCGATAGGCCGCCAAGGCCGTGGGCAGGGTCAAGTAGATCCGGTCGGTGCCCACCGAGGCGGTCAGTCCGTAGGCATCCAGGCTCTGGCGCAGGTCCTGCTTGACCCGGGCCAGGGCGAAGACGACGCCCCGGTGCTCGAGCTCCAGGCGGAGGGCGTCCACGGCATCCAGGGCGGTGATGTCGACCTCGACGTTCGCCTCCATGTTGAGGACGAACCACCGGACGCGGGTGCTCTGCTCGTCGACTGCGGCCAAGGCCCGCAGGCGGAAGTTCTCGGCGTTGGCGAAGAACAGCGGAGAGTCGTACCGGTAGACCACCAGGCCCGGCACCGTGCGCGCCGTCGGGTAGTCGTCCACGTCGTGCATGCCGGCGACCCCGGGTACGAGGCCTTCCACCGCGTCGTGCGGTCGGGCGACACGGGCGAGCAGCTCGACGACCGACAGGGCCACCGCGACGAGTACGCCGTAGAGGATGCCGAAACCGAGGACGCCCAGCAGACATCCGACGGCCAGGAGAAGCTCACGACGGCGGAAGACGGCAAGGCGACGGAACTCGCCCACCTCGATCAGCCGTACGGCTGCGTAGACGACGATCGCTCCGAGGGCGGCCTTCGGGGTGTCGGCCAGGAGCGGGCCCAGGAAGAGCAGGACCGTCAGGACGGCAAGGGCGCCGACCAGTGAGTACACCTGGGTCCGGGCTTTCGCGGATTCGGCCAGCGCGGTGCGGCTGGCGCTGCTGCTGACCGGGAATCCGTGGAAGATGCCGGCTCCCACGTTCGCCGCGCCCAGGGCCAGCAGTTCGCGATTGGCATCCAGCGGACGCGGATCTCCGTGCCTCGCGAAGGCCCGGGCGGTCAGGATCACGTCCGAGTAGCCGACGAGGAGCACACCCAACGCCGGGAGTACCAGCTGCGGAAGGTCACCGAGGGACGGCAGAGCGGGCACCGGCAGCCCTGAGGGCACGGCCCCGATCGTGGGGATCCCGTACCGCTCGTCCAGCCCGAACACCGCCACCGCTGCCGTGGCAAGGACCAGGGCGAGCAGCGGACGCGGCAGTACCGGCCAGCGCGTCGGCGCCGTGAAGAGCACGACGAGCAGGGTGGCGGACAAGACTGCGGTCGGCCGGTCCAGTTGTCCCAGGTGGCGGGCAAAGGAATACAGCTGGGGGAAGAAGTCCGACTCCGTCGTGCGCACCCCGGTGAGCCGGGGAAGCTGGTCGACGATCATGATGAGCGCGACCCCGGTCAGGTAGCCGACGAGGACCGGCCGTGACAGCAGGTCCGCGAGGAAGCCGAGGCGCACCGCCCAGGCCACCAGGCACATCAGGCCGACCACCACGGCAAGGGCTGCCGCCAGGACGGCGTACCGGCCCGGGTCGCCGACCGCGAGCGGCCCCACGGCTACGGCGGTCATCAGCGCGGTTGTCGACTCCGGCCCGACCGACAGCAGCCGCGAAGAACCGATGAGCGCGTAGACGACCATGGCCGGCAGGATTGCCCACAGCCCGGCGACCGGGGGCAGCCCGGCCACGGCTGCGTACGCCATGACCTGCGGCACCAGATAGGCGGCGACGGTCACCCCGGCCAACGCGTCCCGACCCAGCCACGACCTGCGGTAGCCCCGGAAGCCGACAGGAAGCAGGAGCGGTCGTCCACGCGTGGGCATCACGCTCTTCGCCGAGGCCCCGTCGGGCGTCCGGCCGCCGCGCCCGCCCCGCATCAGGCTTTCCGAAGACTGGCCGCGTGATCGGGTACGGCGGTCTGAAGCTTGATCGGTCCCATTACCGTCCTCCCCGTCGTCGTCGGGCGCTTCGGTCAAGTCAGTCACGGCAGGCATCCGTGCGCAACGGTGCCCTTCGGGCCCGGGCGTGTCGATACGCTGGCCGCGGGGCGGGCCATCGGGCGGCAGACGGAGGGAAAACGCGTGGGTGTGGGGGATCCGTTGACGCAGGTACCGAGGATGCGGCTGGACGAGCTGCTGCACGAGCTCCAGGTGCGCATCGACGCCGTGCGCGGCACCCGCGACCGGGTGCACAGCCTCCTGGAGGCCGTGGTGTCGGTGGGGCGGGAGCTGGATCTCGCCCAGGTCCTGCGGCGGATCGTGGAGGCGGCCGCGCTGCTCGTGGACGCCGAGTACGGGGCACTGGGAGTGATCGGCCCCGACGGCCGCACACTCGCTCAGTTCCTGACCGTCGGGCTCACCGATGAGGAGATCGCCGGGATCGGTCCTCTGCCGGCCGGCCATGGCCTGCTGGGTGAGGTCATCCACCACCCGGAGCCCCTGCGCCTCACCGATCTCGGCGCACACTCCTCGTCCTACGGTTTTCCGGCCCATCACCCGCCCATGCGCACGTTCCTCGGCGTACCGATCCGGGTCCGCGACGAGGTGTTCGGCAACCTCTATCTGACGGACAAGCGGGGCGGAGTCGACTTCGACACCGAGGACGAGACCGTGATCTCCACGCTCTCGGTGGCGGCGGGCGTGGCGATCGACAACGCGCGGCTCTACGAGGGCTCGCAGCGCCAGCAGCGATGGCTCAAGGCCTATGCGGAGATCACCGAGAGCCTGCTGTCCGGAAGTTCGCGCCCGGCGGTGCTGGAGCTCATCGCCCGCCGGGCCCAGGAGATCACCGCGGCGCGGCTCGCGGACATCTCCATGCCGGTGGCCGGTGTCGACGGCCTGGTCGTGGAGTTCGCGGCCGGCGCGGATCGAGCCGCCCGGCAGGGCCTTGTCGTCCCCTTCGTCGGCACGCTCTCCGGAGCCGCCCACCAAGCTGGCAGGCCCGTCACGGCTGTGCTGACCACGGGAGACGAGCGCTACCCGGCCGAGGTCCAGGTCCAGCGGCGGGACGGGCTGGGGCCTGCCGTGGCGGTCCCATTGGGCACTGCGGGCGGGGAGAGCCGCGGCGTTCTGCTGCTCGCGCGCTCGGCGGGAGACCCTGCGTTCGGCGAGGGGAGCTGGAGCCGCTCGTCGCCTTCGCAGGTCAGGCGGCGCTCGCCCTGGAGCTGGCGGAGCGGCGCCGGGACGCCGAGCAGATAGCACTGTTGGAGGAGCGCGACCGAATCGCCCGCGACCTGCACGACCTGGCCATCCAGCGGCTCTTCGCCACCGGCATGACCTTGCAGAGCGCCGCCCGGCTGGTGGAGCACGAAGGGGCCGCCGAGCGGGTCGGCCGGGCGGTCGAAGACCTGGACGAGACCATCAAGATCATCCGGTCGACGATCTTCGGGCTGCGCACGAAGGACCGCGAGGGCGGACCCAGCCTGCGAGCACGTGCCGCCCGCGCCGTCGGCGATGCGGCCACCACCCTCGGCCATCCGCCGCGCCTGAGCATGGAGGGGCTGCTCGACACCGACGTACCGCCGCAGATCGCCGACCACGTGATGGCGGTTCTGGGCGAGCTCCTCAGCAATGCCGCCCGTCACGCACAGGCCACCCGAGTGGGCGTGACCCTCAAGGCGGGGAGCGGCGAGGTCGTACTGACCGTCTCGGACAACGGCAAGGGCATACCGGCCCAGGGGCGCAGGAGCGGTCTGCTCAATCTCGACGAGCGCGCTCAGGGCGTCGGCGGGTCGTTCACCGTCGAGACCCCGGAGGAGGGGGGCAGCAGGCTCGTGTGGCGGGCTCCGCTCCCGAGCGGCAGCTGAGGCGCGGAGCCGCAGCCGGCTTCAGGCCGCCGGCGCGGGCCGCGGCGGCGCCGCCTCCAGCCGGAACCCGGTGACGAGATCCGGGCGGATCCGCAAGGCGCTGGTCATCGGCTGTCCCACCCAGGGGCGCAGCAGGTCCGCATAGCGGTCGGCATCGTCGGCATCGGCCACCAGTCGCGCGTAGCCGGTGACGACGACGCTCCAGCCGAGGTGCGTGTCGGGATCGATGACATCCGCTTCGTAGGCCACCACCACGCCGGGCACGTCGGCGGGTGCCGCCAGAGAGGCAAGGGCCCCGCCTTCGTGGGTCCGGATGATGATGTCCTCGCCGTCGACGAGATGGTTCACCGGCCGGACGGCGGGCAGCGCGTGCTGCGTGAAGACGATGCGCCCCAGTGACACCGTCGCGAGAAGTCTCAGGGCCTCGGCCCGGTCCAGTTCCCGCATGTGCCGGGCGGCCGTCGTGCCACCCGCCCGGCCGCCGGGTCGCCGTATGCCTTCCTGATCCATGATGCGTACCTTCGTCCGGCCCCGCTCGGTCCTCATGGCTTCCGATCTTCCAGCCTCCCTCTTGATCCCCCGGTGGGACCAGGGCCGAACGGTCCCCTTCCGGCATCCGCATCCGGACAGCGCCGCGATCACGAAAATACGAACTTCAGGTCGCGGTCGGCGGCGAGCACCCGCATGGACTTGGCCACGAGGGGCGGCACGTCACACAGGAGGAGCCGTGTTCCCGCCGCACGGCAGTGGCGGTTGAAACGGGTGAGGAGGTCGATGCCCGCGCTGTCGCAGAAGGAGAGGCCGCACAGGTCCAGGATGATGTTGCGGTGGCCGGATCCGGCGAGTTCGCGGAGGTGTGGCCCTACTTGCCCGGCCGTGTAGAAGTCGAGCTCTCCGGCCAGGGCGATTATCAGACCTCGGTCGTCCCGGGCCACGGTCTTCAGGTCGATCAAGGCGGTCGTCATGGCGTCCTCCGCGCTGCGTGCGGCTCCGTGGAGTCGCGCCGTTCCCCGTGCGCCACCAGTTCATCGGGGGCCGCGTGCACCGGGGAAGGCCCGGCAGGCCCTCCGGACAGGGCCGAAGGTCCCTTCCCAAGGGCCCGAGCGGTACCTGCCGCGCAGCGCGGCTGGTCGATGAGGGCCGATCGGCCCTGTCCGCTGGGCCGTAGGGCAGGACAGGATGCTGGTGTTCGTGTGTCCAGGACGACCCAGGCGAAGGAGTTGCGTCATGGCCGGCAGCGGTGCCCCCTCCCCTGCGAAAGAGCCCATCAGCGTCTTCCTGCTCGACGACCACGAAGTCGTACGCCGAGGGGTGCACGACCTGCTGGACGCCGAGCCCGACCTGACCGTGGTCGGTGAGGCGGGCACGGCGGAACAGGCTCTGATCCGCATCCCCGCGCTGCGCCCCCAGGTCGCGATCCTGGACGTACGGCTCCAGGACGGTGACGGAGTGAGCGTGAGCCGTGAACTGCGCTCGCGGATGCCCGAACTGGCCTGCCTGATGCTCACGTCGTTCGACGACGAGGAAGCGCTGCTGGACGCCGTGATGGCGGGTGCCTCGGGCTACGTCCTCAAGCAGATCACCGGTACCGACCTGGTGACCGCCGTCCGGACGGTGGCCGCCGGCCAGTCGATGCTCGATCCCGGTGCCACCACGCGGCTGATGGCCCGCATGCGCGGCGACGTGCCCAAGGACGAGCAGGTCCCGGGGCTTCCCGGCTTCACAGACCGGGAGAAGGAGATCCTCCTCATGGTCAGCGAGGGTCTCACCAACCGGGAGATCGGCAAGCGGCTGTACCTCGCGGAGAAGACCGTCAAGAACATCATTTCGCGGCTCTTCGTCAAGCTCGGCGTGGAGCGGCGCGTCCAGGCCGCGGTGATCGCCAGTCACGCGCTGACCCCGCCCGGCCGGCATCCGGTCCCGGCCGCGGAGTAGGAGCGTCCGCAGAAGGGGCCGCCCGCAGAAGGACCCGTCCGCAGAACGGGCCGGGCAGGTCGCACGTCGCCTGCCCGGCCTTTCCATGAGCGCGCCGTCGGTTCAGTGGTGCGGGACTCAGTGGTGCGGGACGACGGCGACGGGGCAGGCCGCGTGGTGGAGGACGGCGTGGGCCACCGACCCGACACGCGCGCCCAGCGCCGACTCGCGGACCCGCCGGCCGACGACGAGCAACTGGGCGTCCGACGCGGCGGACAGCAGCACGTGACCGGCGCTCCCCTGCTCGGCGTGCGCGACGACCTCCACCTCGGGGTGCCTCAGCCGCCACGGCTCCAGCGCCTGCTCCAGCGCGGCCTTCTCGAACGGCTCCAGCCCGCCGAACTGATCGGCGATCCACAGCGAGCCGGGGCTGTATCCGTAGACCGGGGGCAGGCTCCAGGCCCGGACCGCGCGGAGCGGGACCTTGCGCGCCGCGGCCGTCTCGAAGGCGAAGCGCAGCACCTCGGCGGACTCCTCCACGCCGCCCTGCTGACCGACGACCACCTCTCCCTCGCCGGCCCCGGACACCGGCCTGCCGTGCCGGACGCGGACGGAGACGACGGGGCACTCGGCGGAGGCGATCAGCTGCTGCCCGTAGGAGCCGAGCAGGAAGCCGGCCACGGCACCGTGCCCGCGGGAGCCGAGTACCAGCATCTCCGCGTCCTTGGCGGCACGCAGCAAAGCCGGAACGGGGACGTCCGGCACCACTTCCGCGGAGAGCGAGAGCCGCGGGTGCCGACGGATCAGCTCGGCCTCCGTCTCCTCCAGGATCTCCTGGGCCCGGCGGGCCTCGGCACCGCGGTCCTGGACGACCGGGACGGCGAGCGGCTTCCACAGCCAGGCGTGGACCACGTGCACGTGCATGTCGCGGCGCATGGCCTCCTGAGCCGCCCAGTCGGCAGCGGCCCGGCTCTCGGCGGAACCGTCCACTCCGACGACGAGGGTTCGCTTCACAGGTCTGTCCTCCGTACTGATGCCCGAGGCATCGTGGTCGCCGGCAGGGTGGGTGGCGCCGGCCGGGGGAAGGGCCGGGCGCCACCGGGATTCACCTTCCTCGGGCCGGGCAGGTGCGGAAAAGGGCCGACGGTCCCTCCCTCAGGGCCGGTCATCCCCTGCCGGCCGTACCCCGGCAGGGCGCAGGGTGTCGGCATCGGCTCAGTCGACGAACGTCCCGACCCTCACACGCAGGAGCGGACATGACCGCGTTGACCGCGTACTCGGTCACGGAGCTCGACGCCCACTGGCGCGCCGCCAACTACCTGACAGTCGGCCAGATCTACCTCATGGCCAATCCGCTTCCGGCCGAGCCGCTGCGCCCGGAGCACATCAAGCCCCGGCTGCTCGGCCACTGGGGCACCTCCCCCGGCCTCAACCTGGTGCACACCCACCTCAACCGCGTGATCAGGGAGCGCTCGCTGGAGGCCCTGTGCGTATGGGGTCCCGGACACGGAGGCCCCGCCGTCCTGGCCAACTCCTGGCTGGAGGGGACGTACAGCGAGACCTACCCGGACGTGACGCGAGACGCCGACGGCATGGCCAAGCTGTTCCGGCAGTTCTCGTTCCCCGGCGGAGTGCCGAGCCACGTGGCGCCCGAGACCCCGGGCTCCATCCACGAGGGTGGCGAGCTCGGTTACGCCTTGGCGCACGCGTACGGAGCCGCCTTCGACCACCCCGGCCTGCTGGTCGCCTGCGTCATCGGCGACGGCGAGGCCGAGACGGGGCCGCTGGCCGCGTCCTGGCACTCGAACAAGTTCCTCGACCCGGTCCACGACGGCGCCGTCCTGCCCATCCTGCACCTCAACGGCTACAAGATCGCCAACCCGACGGTCCTGTCCCGGATCCCCGAGAACGAGCTCGACGCGCTGCTGCGCGGCTACGGGCACGATCCGCTGTACGTGACCGGCAGCGACCCGGCCCAGGTGCATCACGCCATGGCCCGTGCGATGGACCACGCCCTGGACCGCATCGCGGTCATCCAGCGGGAGGCGCGGGCGCCGGGCACGGATCCGGGGCGGGAGTACGCACGCTGGCCGATGATCGTCCTGCGCACGCCCAAGGGCTGGACCGGGCCCGTGACCGTCGACGGCGTCCCGGTCGAGGGCACGTGGCGTGCTCACCAGGTCCCGCTGGCAGGAGTCCGCGAGAACCCCGCGCACCTGCGGCAGCTGGAGGACTGGCTCCGCTCGTACCGGCCGGAGGAGCTCTTCGACGCCGACGGCCGCCCGACGGCGCAGGTACTGGCCTGTGTCCCGGAGGGCGAGCACCGCCTGGGCGCCGTACCGTACGCGAACGGCGGCCGGTTGCTGCGGCCGCTCCCGCTGCCCGCGCTCGACGCGCACGCCGTCCTGGTCGACAAGCCGGGCCGCACCCTCCACGAACCGACCCGCGTCCTGGGGCAGTTCCTCACGCAGATCATGCGGGACACGGCCGGGCGGAGGGATTTCAGGGTCGTCGGACCGGACGAGACCGCCTCCAACCGGCTGGACGACCTGTACGAGGTCACCGGCAAGGCCTGGCAGGGCATCACGGAGGCCACGGACCGGAACCTGTCGCGGGACGGCCGGGTCATGGAGATCCTGTCCGAACACGTCTGCCAGGGCTGGCTGGAGGGTTACCTCCTCACCGGCCGCCACGGCCTGTTCTCCACGTACGAAGCCTTCGCGCACATCGTCGGCTCCATGGCCGGCCAGCACATCAAGTGGCTGAAGACCTCGCGCGAGCTGTCCTGGCGGGCGCCGATCGGGTCCCTCAACTACCTGCTCACCTCGCACGTCTGGCGCCAGGACAACAACGGCTTCTCCCACCAGGACCCCGGCTTCGTCGACCACGTCCTCAACAAGAGCCCGGAGGTCGTGCGGGTCTACCTGCCGCCGGACGCCAACACCCTCCTCGCCGTGGCCGATCACGCCCTGCGCAGCCGTGACCAGGTCAACGTCATCGTCGCCGGCAAACAGCCCTGCTTCGACTGGCTGCCGATCGACGCGGCCCGCACGCACGTGACGCGCGGCGCCGGCGTGTGGGAGTGGGCGGGTACCGACCACGGCTCCCGCGAACCGGATGTCGTACTCGCCTGCGCCGGCGACGTACCCACCATGGAGGTGCTGGCCGCCGCGGCCCTGCTCCGCGAGTACCTCCCCGCACTGGCCGTCCGCGTCGTCAACGTCGTCGACATCGCCCGGCTGATGCCCCACGAGGAGCACCCGCACGGCCTGACGGACCCCGAGTACGACGCCCTCTTCACCACCGACAGGCCGGTGATCTTCGCCTACCACGGCTACCCATGGCTCATCCACCGCCTCGCCTACCGCCGGACCGGCCACGCCCGGCTGCACGTCCGCGGGTACAAGGAGTCCGGCACGACCACGACCCCGTTCGACATGGTCGTGCGCAACGACATGGACCGCTACCGGCTCGTCATGGACGTCATCGACCGCGTCCCCGGCCTCGCGGGCCGCGCCGAGGGGCTGCGCCAGGCCATGGCCGACCAGCGCATCCGCCACCACGACTGGATCCGCGAGCACGGCACCGACCTGCCGGAGGTCGCGGACTGGACTTGGCCGTACTGAGCACACGCCGTGCAGCGCCGCACGGACCGTCCGGGGCCGGCCGGTGGACACGAGCCCGGCGATCACCCTCCGTGGCCTGCCACGGAGGGTGATCGGTCCCCTGCCCTGGCGGGCGTCGTCAGCCGCAGCGACCTGCTGAAGGTGTTCCTGCGCCCCGGCGAGGAACTGGAGTGATTGCGGACGTCGACGCCGCGGCTTCCACCGATGGCCGGCCCGGCCTCGCGCCCCGGCTCAGCGGGTGCACATGACCCCCCGCCTGAGACAATTCGGGGGAAGCATGCGCACGCAACGTCCTCCGGATCAGGCGGCGAACATGTCCGACGTACCGAGCGCCTCCGCGGAGGCTCCCATCAAGGTGTTCCTACTCGACGATCACGAGGTGGTCAGGCGGGGGCTGCGGGACCTGCTCGAAGCCGAGGCGGACATCACCGTGGTCGGCGAGGCGGGAACGGCAGATCAGGCGCTGGCCCGCGGGCCGGCACTGCGGCCCGACGTCGCCGTCCTCGACGTCCGGCTGCCCGACGGGGACGGAATCACGGTCTGCCGGGAGCTCCGCTCTCGGATGCCTGGCCTGGCCTGCCTGATGCTGACGTCGTTCGACGACGAAGACGCCCTCCTGGACGCGATCATGGCAGGCGCGGCCGGGTACGTGCTGAAGCAGATCAAGGGGACCGACCTGGTCTCCGCCGTTCGTACGGTCGCCACCGGGCAGTCCATGCTCGACCCGGCCACGACCGCCCGCCTGATGCACTCACTGCGCGACCCGGAAGCCGCCAAGGCGCCCGAGGACACCCGCCTGGCAGCCCTCTCCGAGCGGGAGCGTGCCGTCCTCGAACTGATCGGGGACGGCCTCACCAACCGCCAGATCGCCAAACAGCTCTACCTCTCCGAGAAGACCGTCAAGAACCACATCTCACGGCTGCTGGGCAAACTGGGAGTCGAACGGCGGGTACAGGCAGCCGTCATCGCCGCGCAGGTCCATGACCACGCGCAGGTCCATGGCCAGGGGCACGATGGTGAGGTGACAACGAAGCACTAGCCATCGGCTGCGTTCACGGCGGTGGTGAGCCGAGCGGCACGCACCATTCAAGACGTGTGCCCGGCTCGCCCGCCCCTCGCGAGGTGACTTCCATGCGACCACCGAGCCTTTCGGCGCGCTCGGCGAGATTGCGCAGTCCGCCGCGTCGGCCGCCGTCGGACAGGCCGACGCCGTTGTCCGTCACGATGACGGTGAGGACGCCGCCCTCCGCGACGATCGAGGCCTCCGCACGCGTGGCCTCGGCGTGCCGGGCGACGTTGGTCAGAGCCTCTCCGAGTACGGCGAGAACCTCGTCGGCGACGGCGGGCGGCACGTCGGTGTCGATCAGCCCCTCCATCCGCAGGGCAGGAGCAAACCCGAGGCCTTCCGCGGCCTGGTCCACGGCCTGGACGGTGCGGGAGCGCAGCTTGGGCGTCCTCCCGGGGACGTCACGGTCGCGCAGCCCGAAGATGGTGGACCGGATGATCTTGATGGTGGCGTCGAGGTCGTCCACGGCTCGCGCGAGGCGTTCGGACGCCTCGGGGTGGTCCACGAACCGCTGGGCGCTCTGGAGGGTCATACCGGTGGCGAAGAGGCGCTGAATGGCCAGGTCGTGGAGGTCGCGGGCGATGCGGTCGTGGTCTTCGAGCATGCTCATCTGCTCGGCGTCGCGACGCCGGTCGGCCAGTTCGAGAGCGAGAGCGGCCTGATTGGCGAATCCCGGCAGGGAAGCGATTTCTGCCGTGGCGAAGACGGCGCGGCCGTGGCGTCGAGCCAGGATCAGAATGCCGCTGAGTCTCTCCTTGGTGCCGACGGTAACGGCTACGGCCGGGCCGAAGCCCGTCCACCGCTCCGGCTGCACGGTGACACGCCGGTCCGTCGACACGTCCGCGACCGTGATCAGGCCGGCCCCGGCCAAGGCGGCGTCAGCCAGGGTGCCGCTGGTGCTCGGCAGGATGATGCCCCGGTGTGCTTCGGCACGATGCCCCAGGGCGATCGAGCCGCGCAGCTCTCCGGCGGTGCCGATGAGGTAGAAGACGCCCATGTCGGCCCGGGTGATGTCCTTGGCCCGCTCCAGCATGCCTGCGAGGACATCGTCCTCGGAGGCGCCGGAGAGGAGGGCGCTGGTGATGTCCGAGCCGGCCTCCAGCCAGCGCTCGCGCAGGCGGACTTCCTCGAAGAGGCGGGCGTTCTCGATGGCGATGCCGGCGGCGACCGCGAGCGTGGACAGGACCGCCTCGTCCTCGGCATCGAACTCGGCTCCGCCGCGCTTTTCGGTGAGGTAGATGTTGCCGAAGACTTCCTCGCGTACACGGATGGGGACGCCGAGGAAGGAGTGCATCGGCGGGTGGTTGGCCGGGAAGCCGTAGGAGGCGGGGTGCTCGGACAGCTCGGACAGTCTCAGGGGTTCCGGGTGCCGGATCAGCTCGCCGAGGATTCCGTGGCCTGAGGGCAGGTCGCCGATCTGCGCACGGAGGTCGTCCGTGATGCCGACGGGCAGGAACTCGGCCAGCTTGCGGTCGTCGCCGATGACGCCGAGGGCGCCGTACTCGGCATCCACCAGGACGACGGCGGCCTCGACGATGCCGCGCAGGACCTGGGGCAGGTCCAGCTCGCGGCCTACCGACATGACGGCCTCGAGCAGGCCGTTCAGCCGGTCGCGGGTGCCCCGGACCTCGTCCATGCGTACCTGGAGCTCGTCGAGCAGCTCGTCCAGCCGCAGCCGTGGCACGCCGCCCTGGGCGGGCCGGCCGTCTGCGCACATGTCACACCTCCGGCCGACAGGAACGGTGGAGGACCGCCTCCTTCACCGTAGTCCCGGCAGGAGCGGAATTCCCTCCCGGCAGGGTGCTACTGCTGCATACGGCGGGTCACGTTCGGCTCGGCGTGGACGCCGTGTCCGGGTACCTACGCCTCCCCGCCGTCACTGTCGTGCGACTGCTGATCGCGGCCTTCATTCCATCGGTACGGTGATCACAGGGCAGTGCGCCCGGTGCAGGAGGCCGTGGACGACGGACCCGAGACGCATGCCGGTGTATCCGCCGCGGCCGCGGCGGCCGACGATGACGGCCAGGGCGTGCTCGGCCGCGCGTGCCAGCTCCTCGACGGGGTGGCCGGTCAGGACCTCGTGCGTGACTTGCACGTCCGGGTACTTGTCCGAAAGACCGGCGGTGGCCTCGGAGAGCAAGGCGCGCTGAGTGCGCAGAGCCACCTCCTCGTCATCCAGCGTGAACACCGGCCGCTGCCACACGCAGACGACCCGAAGAGCGGCCCCGCGCAGATCGGCTTCGTCGAAGGCGAACGCCAGAGCGGCCGTGGCGGACGCGCTGCCGTCGATACCCACGACGACGTACGGCGGCTGCTGGCTGATGTGCTCCGCGTCGCCCACGACGACGACGGGGCAGCGGGCCTGGGCGCTGACGGGGACCACGATGGATCCGGCGCTGAAGAACTCCGCGCTGCGGCTCAGGTGCCGGGAGCCGAGCACGATCAAACGGGCTTCCCCGGCCACGCCGCCCAGGGCGGGGGCGGGGAACCCTTCCAGCAGGTCGCCGGTGACGTTCACCTCGGGGTGCCGGTCGCGCACCCAGTCGCAGATTTGTTCCAGTCTGTCGGCTCCCGCCCGTCGCTGGGCCATCTGACCGGGGGTGTCATCCACCTGGTGAGTGTCGTGCTGGGGCGGCACCGCCAGCACCAGACGCAGGGGGAGCCGACGACGGTGCGCCTCGTCGGCGGCCCAGGCCAGGGACAGGTGCCAGTCCCTGGCCGGATCGATTCCGACGACGATGTCGCGATCCCGGGGCCCGGTCATGACCGGCCCCCGAAGTCGCTGCCGGTCCTGGGGATGAGGAGGACGGGGCAGTGCGCGTGGTGAAGCATGCTGTGCGTGGCCCTGCCCAGGTTGCGGGCGAACCCAAGAGCCCCGGGGACCCGACGGCCGCCCATGACGAGCAGGTCGGCGTGACGGGACGCCTCGACCAGGACGCCGGCCACGGAGACGCTCTTCTCGGCCTCGGCCCGCAGTTCAAGATCGGGGAACTCGTCGCGGACCGCGTCCGTGACGGCCCGCAGGGCCTCTTCGTGCCAGCCTGCGATCTCGTCCACGCCGTCGAGCATGCTCACCACCTCACCGACGGACTGGAGCACGTTCCACACGTGAAGCAGCCGGAGAGAGGCCTTGTGCAGCTCGGCTTCCCGGGCGGCATACCGCGCGACCAGGAGGTCGTGCTCGTCGCGCACCGCTGCGAGGACGGTGCCGGTCGCCTCTGCCCCGTCGACGCCTCGCACGACGATGACGGGGGTCATGGCGGCAGCCGCGACGTCCAGGCCGACCGAGCCGAGCATGAGGGAGTTGAAGCCGCCCAGACCGCGGTTGCCCACCACGACCGTGCCGTGCAGGGCGCCGGCCCGGTGCAGGCTACCGGCGGCGTCCGCGCGGCTGAACTCCGTGCTCACGCGCAGACCGGGGTACTCGTCCGTCACGGCCTTCGCCGTGTCGTCCAAGAGTTGTCGGCCGTTCGCGCGGACCCGTTCGATGGTCTCCGCCGACAGGTACAGGGCCCTGCCGTCGGTGTCGGACCCGTAGACGATGTGCAGGGGCCGGTCGCGGCGTACGGCCTCCCCCGCTGCCCACATGGCGGCAGTGCGGGCCGAATCCGAGCCGTCCACGCCTACGACCACCGTGCTCGTGTCCGGGGTGCGGAATGTGCTTTCCACGGTTCCTCCCAACCGAGAAGCCGATGAGGGACACCACTCACGCTGACACCGGCAGCGCCCCAGGCAGAGGGCCGCCCGGGGCCACGATCGGGACCAAAGGTCCCCCTCGCCCCGGCGCCGCCCCGTTCCCCCGGTGCCGCCTGGCCCTTCCGGCCCCGGGACGGGGCCGTTCGGCCCTCGACCGCCGGCGGGCACCGGCGGATGGTGGGGGCACACCCAACTCAGGCACAAGCCTCGCGTGACACGGCGGAGCAGGAGGGCGTCATGAAGCACATCAAGGTGGCGGATCTGATGACCGACGAAGTCGTCTCCGTGGCCCCGGACACCGCCTTCAAGGATGTCGCCAAGCTCCTCGCCCAGCACGGCGTCTCCGGGCTCCCCGTCCTGGACGACGAGGACCGTGTGGTGGGTGTCGTTTCGCAGACGGACATCCTGGCCCGCGCGGCTCCGGCCCCGCACCCGGCCGAGCAGACCACCCCACCGGCAGGGCCGCCCACGGCCGGAGGCGTCATGTCCACGCCCGCGGTCACCGTCCACGCCGAGGAGACAGCCGCCGACGCTGCCCGGCTGATGACCCGCCGGGGCATCGAGCGGCTGCCCGTCGTGGACGAGGAGGACCGGCTGGTCGGCATCGTCACCCGCAGGGACCTGCTGCGCCTGTTCGTCCGCCCCGACTCCGAGATACGCCGGCGAGTCACCGACGAGGTCCTCACGGAGATACTCGGCGTGCCGACCGGCGACATCGACGTCCACGTGGTGGACGGCTTCGTCACCCTGGACGGCCGCGTAGAACGCCGGAGTCAGCTGCCTGCGCTCCTCAGCCTCGTCGAACGACTCGACGGAGTCGTCGCTGTGGCATCGCACGTCGAGGCCCGGACCGACGACACACTGGCCACTCACGCCGGCCGCGCCCGCCATGCGCAGCCGTGGTGAAGCGGTGTCGACCCGCATGAGAGAGGCTGCAGCCATGAGGCACCACGTGACCGTCGGAGTCGACGGCTCCCCCGAGAGCCGGGCAGCCGCGCGCTGGGCCGCACAGGAAGCTGTTCTGAGGCAAGTACCCATGCTGCCGCTCCGGTGGCCGTCGTCGCCCACGAGGAGAAGGGAGCAGAGGCCATGAAACACCTTCGAACGTGACCCGCCCGGCCGTGACCGTGACGAAGGACGCCTCCATCCGTACCCGGCGTGGTGGACGTGAAGGCGGACTTCACCGTCCCCGTATACGCATGAGGAGTTCATCGACGACGACGGGCACCCGGTCGGTGTCGTCTCCGAAGCCGACCAGCTCCGTCGGCGGACCACCTCACCGGTCGTGGTCGTGGCCACGACCGAGGCCGCACAGACAGGAACAGTCCCGTGACCGCAACAATCATCGCCCCCGACACCGTCGCCGAGCTGGTCGGCGACGCCGTCACCGCCCCGTCCATGCACAACGCGCAACCGTGGAAGTTCGTGTTCAGCCCTGATGGCAATGTCATCGAGCTGCACGGCGACCTGGACCGTGCCATGACACGAACCGATCCGAATCACCGGGCTCTCCACCTCGGTTGTGCGGCTGCCCTGTTCAACCTGCGCGTGTCCGCGGTCCACCACGGACTCCGGGCCCGCGTGCAGTTGCTGCCCGACGACTCCCGGCCGTGGCTGCTGGCGACGGCAGCCATCGACGGACCCTCCGACGAGGACCACGAGCTCGCCGCCCTGCACGCCGCTCTCCGGCGCCGGCACACCAGCCGCTTCCCGTTCAGTGACGAGCCGGTGCCGGACGCTCTCGTGGACGGGCTGAAGGGCGCCGCCCGCCTGGAGGGTTGCCGGCTGGCCGTCCCTGGCGACTGGCACATCGAGACCGTGCTCGGGCTGGTGCGGGACGCGGAACACCGGGAGGACATCGATCCGCTCGTCCGGGAGGAGACCTCTGCCTGGACTTCCGATGCGCATGCGCCGACCGGCACACGCCGTGACGGCATCCCCGCCGCCGCGTTCGGTCCGCGAAGTTCCGGAGGCCCCTCCCCCGTACGCGACTTCGGCCGGGACCACCCTGCGGCGGATCGCGGCTGGGCCGTGTTCGAGAAGCGGCCGCAGCTGGCCCTGCTCGGCACCCAGACGGACACGCGGGTCGACTGGCTGCGGGCCGGGCAGGCGCTGGAGCGCGTCCTCCTCCAGGCCACCTCCGACGGTCTGGCCACCTCGATGACCTCTCAGCCCCTCGAATGGCCGGAACTGCGGTGGACGGTCCGCGACCCGGTCGAGGTGATGGGCCACGTCCAGATGGTCCTGCGCCTCGGCTACGGGCCCCACGGGCCCGAAACACCCCGCCGCCCTGTCGCCGACGTTCTGGAGATCCGGGAGTAGACACCCCTCAGGGCGCGAGAGGCCCATGAGTCCTGCGGCGAACACCCCGCCGATCGGCACCTGCCGGTGGATGCCCGGTGACCACGTCCGCCACCACGGCGGCCGCCGCGAGCCGCACGGTCAGGCTGGTCCTGGTCGGTGGCGGGCTCAGTCGTCGGCGCCTCCCTGTCCGGGTCGCAGACGGCCGGACCACCGGGGCTCGACGCTCTCCCATTCGCTTTCCCACGCTCGTCCGCTGCGCGCGTCGACGACCCGAAGGCGTACGTAGACGACCGCGCCGGCTGCGAGCGCGATTCCGGCCGAGGCTCCGGTGCCGAGGCTGATGGCGTTCACAGCGATGTCGGCCGTGCCGGGCGGGGCGGTGGTCGCATTGCCCTTGCCGTCGATCCAGAGGCGGACGGTGGCTCCGTTTCGGGTCGCTGCCGGAACCGGCACGGTTTCCGTGTGGACGCGGTGTGAGGTGTCCCGCCAGGTCGCGGGAGCCACCGGGACGGGGCGGGTGCCCGGCCCTGACCCGGCCCGGTAGGTGGTTGCGCCGACTGTCACGGCCGTGACGGAATTCCGGTGGCGTGCGATCTCTGCCGCGGCGCGACTGGCGTCCGTCCAGGCGCTTCGTCCGACCGCGACACCGCAGATCACGGCCAACAGGCAGGCCAGCATGAAGGTGGTGCGCAGGCGGGCTCGGCTGCGGTCGGCGTCACGACGGAGCGGATTGCCTCCTGCCCCCGGCGTGCGGTGGTGCATGGCGCGCCTCCGTGCTGCGTCCGTGCCGGCCCGCCTGCTCAGGCGGCGAGTTCGGCGCCGATGTGGTGGGCCCAGGTCTGTATCCGCTCGGGGTTGCGGAAGTCGCCGCCCTTGCCTTGGCGGACCAGTGCCTTGGCGAGGAACCCCGCGGTCCTGGCCACGGCGACGTGGCCCCATGGGCCGGACGGCGTGGGCAGATCCAGCAGGGCGGGCCTGCGAGGCTCTTTGGGCCGGGTCTGGATCCGTATGCGCTGCATCGTGCTCACCCTCTTCGGGGAAGCGTCGCCGGAGCGGCGTCCGTGTTCCACGATCGCGCCGCGAGGCAGATGGGCCGCAGGGCCGGGGGCCGCTCCGGTGCGGGGCCGATCGGCCCGGGCCCAGGCAGCGGGCGGGCCCCGGGGCCCGCCCGGACCGAGCCGCGACTGCGCGCCACCCGCTCGACGCCGGCCGGCGGGAAGCTACTCCACGGGTACGTCCGGCCGGATGATCGCGACCGGACACGGAGCGTGCAGCGCCACCTGCTGGCTGACCGAACCGAGCAGGGCCCGGCGGAAACCGCCGTGGCCGCGGCTTCCCACGACCAGCATGTCGGCGCCCTCTGCCTGGTCCACCAAGACCTCGGCGGGATTGCCCCGCACCAGGCGCTCGTGGACCTGGGAGGCACCGCCCTCGCCGAGGACCGTGCGTACCTCCTCGACCAGACGTCGCTCGGCCTCCTCCTCGTCGAAATCGGCGTCCACCGCCGGAGCCGACCACGATCCCGCACCGGGCAGGTCCCAGGCGGAAACCACTTCCACTTTCCCGCCCACCAGGCCTGCGTACCGGACCGCCCAGCGCAGCGCGGCCCGGGACGAAGGCGATCCGTCGACACCCACTACAACGCGCGGAGTCTCAAGCTGGCTGTCCATCCCGACTCACCCTTTCGATGGCTGTACATCCACAGTGTGCGAGGCAGGTCCGCCCCGCCACGCGGAGCGGCCGTACCCGCGCTCATGACTCGTGCGCCACGCGACGGCCGGTGAGCCGGACCGGGGTGAGTTTCATCCAGTGGGTGCGCGGGCCTCCGGCCCAGGGCTCGGACCGGGCCGTGGCCGTCAGGTGCTGGATCTCCTCCGGGTCCGTGACGGATTCCAGCTCACCCACGGCCAGGACGCTCCAGCCGCCGGCGGTGACGTCGTCGATGTTGTCGATCTCGAAGGCCACCTCCGTACCTGCCGCTCTGGCCGCGAGGGCTTCCGCGGCGGTGCGGAACGCGATGTCGGGGCCTGCGATCAAGTAGTTGACCGGGAGAACGGCCGGCCCTTCGGGGTTGAAGACGGCGATGCGTCCCACTCCGTGCGTACCCAGCAGCGTTCGGCACTCGTCCTCCTCCAGCGACACCAGCGCGGTGTCGCGGCGGGCGGTGGAACGGCCGCGGACGCGGCCTGCGCTCGCGCCGGTCAGGTCGTCGACCGTGACGCCGAGTACGTCGGCTATGCGGACGAGGGTGCCTATGGCCGGAGAGGCCGAGTGCTCCTCCAGGTAGGTGATGTAGTTGCCGTCGGCTCCGCACTTCCGGCCCAGTTCTTCACGGCTGAGGCCGAGGGCGGCGCGTCGGGCCGCCATACGGCGGCCGAGGTCGGTCCGTCCGGCCGGCTCGTCGGCATGCTGCGGTTGGATGCTCGGCGTGGTCTTCACGGCACTCACTGCTCCTGAGGCGGTACGGCGACGGTGTCGTGCTGCGGTCCGCCGAGCACGACCTTGAGGGCGCCGGTGTCGCCGGCGCGGGAGAAGACGTCGTACGCCTCTTCCATCTGGTCCAGCTCGAAGCGGTGGGTGACCATCGCGGCCCCGGGGAGGCGGCCCGCGGCCATCATGCGCAGCAGCATGGGGGTCGAGTGGGTGTCGACGAGACCGGTGGTGATGGTGACGTCCTTGATCCAGAGGTCTTCGAGGTGCAGGGTGGCGGGCTTTCCGTGGACGCCGATGTTGGCGACCCGTCCGCCGGGGCGGACCATCCGGGTGCACATCTCGAACGTCTCGGGCACACCCACGGCCTCGATGACCACGTCTGCGCCGAGCCCCTCGGTCAAGTCCTCGACCAGCCGCTCGGGCTCCTCCTCCGCGTTCGCCGTGGCGTCGGCACCGAGGTCCCGCGCGGCGGCGAGCCGGGACGCGGCGAGGTCGACGGCGATGATCCGCCCGGGGCTGTAGAGCCTCGCCGTGACGATGGCGGCCAGGCCGATGGGTCCGGCACCGACGACGACGACCGTGTCGCCGGGGCGCACGTTCCCGTTGAGCACGCCCACCTCGTAGGAGGTCGGGAAGATGTCGGCGAGCAGTACGGCATCGTGGCTGCTCACGGCGCTGGGAAGCGGATGGACGGAGAGGTCGGCGAAGGGGACGCGTACGTATTCGGCCTGGGTCCCGTCGATGGTGTGGCCCAGCACCCAGCCGCCGCCCCCGCGGCACTGTCCGTAGCGGCCCTCACGACAGAAGCGGCAGCGGCCGCAGGCTGAGATGCACGAGATCAGGACGCGGTCGCCGGGGCGGACGCTGCGCACGTCGCCGCCGGTCTCGACGACGGTGCCGACGGCCTCGTGGCCCAGGATCCGTCCGGGGGTCACTTCGGGCACGTCGCCCTTGATGATGTGCAGGTCGGTACCGCAGATGGTGACGGCGTCGACCCGGACGATCGCGTCCGCGGCGTCCTTGACCGAAGGGTCCGGGACGTCCTGCCAGGAAGTCTGCCCGGGGCCCTGGAAGACGAGTGCCTTCATGACTGCGGCCTCTCTGTGCTGCGCGGGAAGGGGGTCACCGCCAGGCTGTGCCTACCTGCCTCCGTCCCGCTTGGGCCGGTCGGCCCCTCCAAAGGGACCAGTCGGGTCTCTCTCTCGCGTCGTGGTGGGTGCGACGGTGGAATCCGGCGCCACCCGTCCAGGTCCGCTGACCGGGGCCGGACGGCCCCGCGGTCTGACCCGCGCGGCCCTCCCAGGGCCATGACCGGCGAGGCAGGGTGAGGACGAAGGGTTTGAGGCACACCATGAGCACCACCGCCGACCGGCTCGACACCGCCCGCACCCGCCACCGCGACCTGTTCGCCCCTTACGGCAGCGGCAACCCCAAGCGGCTCCCGGTGGTCGACGCCGGCGGCACGCTCCAGGGCCCCAGGACGCACCACACCCAGGCAGCACGCCTCCCCACCGAGCCAGGGCGTACGCAGAGTCGCCGGAACCGCGGGCTCCTACCTGGTGATGGTGATGGTGACGCTGCCGAGCCATAGCAGGTCACGAGCCCGGGTCATCGCCACGAAGAGCTGGCTGCGCAGCAGTTCCTCACGCTCCCGGGCCGTCTCCGACGTCTCCGTACCGCCCGCCGTGTCGGCCTGGGTCCCGTTCGCGAGCACCGCATCGTGCCGGGGCAGGAAGACGTTCTTGAACTCCAGGCCCTTGGCCCTGCGGTAGGTGCCCAGCTTCACCGCGTCGACGGCACGGCCGTCGTAGTGCTCCAACTGGCACACCGGGATGCCCCCTGGGTGAGCAGCCGCTGGTAGTGGCCGATGGCGCGCATGGAGGGGCACAGCAGGGCGGTGTCGGCAAGCGCCCCATCGGGCAGGGCGCGCAGGGCCTCCAGAAGTTCCCTGTCGTGGGCGTCCACCGTGGGCCTGGTGACGCGTACGACGTCCCCGTCGTGGTAGGTGAGGTCGACATCGCGGCGGCCCGGGGTTCGCATGCCGTCGAGGTCCTCGAAGGCATCGTCGGCCACGACGGTGAGGGCCGCGTCCAGGATCTGCTTGCTGTTCCTGTAGTTGGTGCGCAGCACCTGCCCGCGGTCGCCGCGGATGTCGATGCCCGCGTCGGTGAGGCGGAAGCCGCCCGGGTACACGGTCTGCTGGCCGTCTCCGACGAGCAGCAGACCGTTGGGCACATCACCGACGAGCGCGTGCAGGAGGCGCACGCCGACAAGCGTGAGGTCCTGGACCTCGTCGACGATGACGGCCGCGTACGGGGGCCGCTCGCGCCGGCGTGACGCTTCGGCCAGGGCGAGGGAGAGGACGTCGTTGAAGTCGTGGACGCCGCGCTCGCCGCGCAGTGATTCGTACGCCTCGTACAGCTCCCACACCGACTGCCGGTGCGTACGGTGGAGGCTCGCTTTCCTCCGCCGCCTGGGAACGGTCGCGTACTCCTCGAAGCGAGTGAGACCTCGCCCCTTGATGACGTAGTCGATCTCTTCGTGCCAATAGGTGGGGGCCGGGTCGAGCTCGGCCAGTCGGCTCTCGCGGCCGACGTGTTTCCAGGCGAGGCTGAAGGCGGTCTCGGCCTTGTCCCCGTGCAGCCGCACCGGTATGCCCCGCTCCTGCAAGAACTCCTGTGCCCAGGAGTGGAGGCTGCGGAAGTCCACCCGGTCGGCGACGGCCGGAGCCATGGTCCTGAGGAAGGTGCTCTGAACACGGGGCAGGTTGTTGGCGAAGGTGACGTACAGGATGCGGCCGGTCGTCCGCCTGGCCAGGTAGGCCGCACGGTGCAGGGCAACGACTGTCTTGCCGGTACCCGCCGGTCCGCTGATGCGTGCCGGGCCCGACCAGTTGCGGCGCACCAGTGATACCTGATCGGGGTGGAGGAAGGTCATCCACTGCTCGATCGGCGCCCGCATCGCTCCCTTCAAGGCCGCATCACGCAGCCCTTCCAGGTCGAACAGCCCATCTGAGGAGCTTCGTTGGTGGCGCTCGGATGCTGACGACACCTGCTGGTCGACCGCCGACCCCGCATGATCCGGGAACACCCGCTCGAGATGGTCGGCGATCGCCCGGACCGACTCCACCCGCAGCCTGTGCCGCTGCGCCAGCAACACCGGGCCGATCTCGTGTTCACCCAGGAGCCGTATCCGGCCGAGGCCCGCGTCGCGACTCTGCCCGGCGAACACCATGAGCGGCTGGACCGCCACCGGTGACATTCCGAGGGACGCCACTGCGCTCTCGGCAGCCTTCGTGGCGGCGAGCAGCTTGGCCGCGTGTTCCTCCCTCGGCTCGCCGCCGGCTGTGACGTCGATGACGAAGACACCGCCGGGCCCCACCAGCAACATGTCCGCGTTGGCGGTCCGCGGCCCGGGCCACCGCCGGTCGACGCACAACCGCCACCCGCGCGCGGTCAGTACCAACAGCTGGGCGAGAACCCGCTGCTCGCCCTCGTCGGCCGCTTCCCACCGCAGGGCCTGCCGGCGGGCGGCCTGCCACTGCTCCCGGAGTAACCGCTCCTGCCGCCGCGCGTCCTGCGCCCGCTGCGATGCCGCCCCGCCTGCCCCCATACCAGCCCCCTCGTACGCGGAGTAGCGATCATAGGACGGAACGCGACCGGAACGGCAGGGCGCATGCCCGCCTGCCGTACGACGGTCCGGCCCGTGGCTTGCCGCAGCCAACCTCGCTTGGGTCGTCCCCGAACGTCCGGCCTGGCTGCTCCTCTTACGATGGTCGAATCGACAGAGGAGCAGCGTGGATCTCAGACCGCCGGTACCTGCACGGAGACTTGGACCGCATGCGTTGACCGAGGACGGGATTGCGGCCTTGCTGGCCCGTTACGAGTTCGGCGACGCCTGCGTCCGCCGGGTCATGCTCGATCAGGAATTCGGTCCACAGGGGCGGGGGCGAGTGGCCAGGCTCGTGATCGATGCCCGGGTGATCGACGAGGGCCTTCGATGGGAGCCAGTATGCCTGGACCTGTTCGGAGTGGATCGATTCCGAATCGACGAGAGCGGTGACTTCGCCTGGACACTCTACGATCCCCCGCAGTTCACCCGCTTCGACGGGCTGATACAGGTGGACCTGTGCGCCGAACGCTTCGGCAACCTGCACCCGAGTAACGCTCAGGAAGCCTTCGAGGGCTCCGAGTTGGTGTTCGCTGCGACCGACGGCAGTTGGAGTGCCCTCCAGCCCTGGGAATCATGACGCTGCGCTGATCCTGCTGCGCACGCACCGGGTCAGCTGCCGATGCCGAAGTGCACGTACCGCGGTTCCACGTTGCGGCGGTCGAAACCGCCCTGGAGGGTGTAGCCGGAGGCCACCCACTCCGAGGATTCCGGATCATGGCGGTGACAGGTGAGGTAGTCACCCCACTTGCCTCCTAGGGGGCCGTGCGTGCTCGTACTGGTAACGGCCAGCCGCCATTCACCGCCGTCGCGGAAGCCGACCACGTGCGAGGGATGCCTCGGGCCGCCGCCGAGGAACAGCGTGACGCCGACGATTCCTTGGGCGTTCGGGCATGCCGCGGGCTGGGCGTACGCGGACTCCTGGCTCCAGATGTCAGGCTCCTCCACCAGAGCCTGAGTGGTCACGTCGACGACCGCGGCCTTGACGTACGGCATGGGGCGTCCGGATCGGGGCCCGGCCGTCCACAGGAAGCCCGCACGGGTGCCGCTCACCCAGCCGCCGGTGATGCGCGAGTCGGTACGGGTGAGCCACTCGACGCCGCCGGGTCCGGGAGCGGAGAACGGATCACGGGTCCACGAGCTCACCTGCACATCGAACGAGCCCACCGTGTTCGAGCCGTCGGGCCAGCCGTGGATCCGCAGGGTCCGGCCGCCTTTGTGGCTGGCGAAGAACATGCTGCCGGCCGCGCCCTGGGTGAGCCGCAGGGAACCGTTCTGCGTCGTCGTCCACCACTGGTACGTCAGCGCGGTCCTGGCCTTGAGCGCGTCGAGGGGCAGCTTGAAGACGAAGGCGCGCTGCCAGCGGCCGGCAGCGTTGAAGGCGTTGAAGGTGATGTAGAGGTGGTTGGAACTCACTGCCGCGTCCGGGTAGTCGAACCACATGTCCGTCCATGAGGGGTCCAGGTCCAGCGGACTGAAGTCTTGCCAGTTCCATGCAGTCGGGTCGTCACCGGGGGCGTACGCCACACGGAAGACGTTGCTGCCCGCCTTGGCGCTGTACTGGAGGATCCAGATCCAGAGGTCCCGGGTGGGGTCGTAGAGGACGATCTGGTCGCAGCAGAAGCCGCCCGCTGCAGAGGGCAGCGCGGTGAACGGATCGACCAGGGACCATCCCGCGCCGTTGTCGGTGCTGCGGCTGGCGAACCAGTTACCGGTGATGAAGATGTTGTCGTGGGACGTCGCGACGGTCGGCTCGTGGATGGTACCGGTCTGGATGCCGGTGGCGTTGTCGTCGAGGCCGATGTTCTTGATGAGGCGGACCTGAGCCATGACTGCTGTCCTCCGTCACTGCTCCTCGGGCTCGTCGAGCTCCTGGGGAATGGTTTCGGGCACCTGGTCCTGAGCGGGGCCCATCGGCTTGCGACGTGGGCTGAACCTCGCCTCACGGGCGTCGAGCTCCTCGGGTGTCGGCGTACCTTCCGCCGACTCGGCCAGCGCCCTGGCCCGCTTTCCGGGCTTCGTCAGTGACTTCGGCTTGCGGGCATGGCCCACATTCGCTTCCTCCGCCGCGTACGGGGGCCCTCGGTCCGCTTCTCGTTCGACATCTGGCAGCCTCCGGTTCCTGCTGATGAGCTCACTCGGTGCGCGGCTGCAGCGCCTTGGCCCTGCGCCATTCACCGCGCGCGAGCAGCGAGAACGTGAGCGTGGCGCAGACGGCGAGGGCGACGATGACCCATTCGAGCGCCCCGCTGTGCTGGTCGGGGTCGACCCCGAAGACCTCTTCGATCCAGTCGCGCCAGACCAGGGTCACGATGAGAAGGATTCCGCTGATCGTGGCGGCAATCGCCTCGATCCAGCCGCGCATACGCACATTACGCATCATCTTGCGCACCCTTCGCGATTCCACGGCCGGACCGGCCGCTCCACAACCGAGGCCAGGGTGAGCGCGCCCGGCCGGACGGACGGGCGACGACGGCCCGTCAGCGGCAGCGCCACTGCAAGCAGGAGGCAGCAGAGGATGCCGGGCCGAGGCCTCACTCTCAGTAGGCGCCGCACCCCCGGAACTGTCAAACGCACCGGTACGGGTGCGTGCCGTGGAGCGCCGTCTGGACCTCCCGGCGAAGAGTGGGGGCACCCTTCTGCAACAACCTTCAGGTGGGATGGGTGTCGTCGTGTTGGAGTGCGGTGCGGACGCCGGTGATGACCACGGCGATCAGGCAGAGGGCGATGACGGTTTCGGCCCACAGGAAGGCGAACCAGTCCATCACGCAGCCGATCGGGGGTGTGCCGGGAGCGTTGTTGCGGAAGGCCGAGAGGGCGAACAGGGTGGCGGCCATCCAGCCGAGGGCGGCCCAGACCAGGCCCTCTCTGCGGATCGTCAGGTACCAGGCCCCGATGAGTACGGACGCCGCCAGTGCCCACATCACGATCATCATGAAGACCGTGAAGACGAGCAGGCTGCCCGATCGGGCCAGCTCCAGCCCCAGCGCCACGCCGGCAGCCTCTTGCTCTGACGAGGTGGGTGTCGCGGAGATCGAGAAGAGCGTGTCGCTGTTGGAGAACAGCATCCGCACCGGCACCTGCTTTCCGCCCAGCTGTGCCCAGAACTCGATGTCGGTCTCGTAGGTGTCGAACGGGTAGTCGCTGATCGATCCATTCGTGAGCGCGACCTGCACGTCCCTGATCGTGAGCCGCTCGTGCGCCTCGAACTCAAGGTCGCCGAGGGTCTGCGCGGAGGTCTGGAGGCTGAGATCGGCCACCGGGGCGGTCCCCTCCTCCTCGCCGAGGGACCCGAGCGGGGTGACCCGGACCCGCAGTTCCAGCTCTCTGGCCGCGGCGTCGACGCGTTGGACGGTGGCCTCCACGTCCACCCGGTCGGCGGCTTGGGATCCGACGGTGTGGACCGTGTCCATCGCCTGCCGCTCGGAGAACTGGAGCCACGACCCCACGGACACCGCCACCAGGATCAGGATCGCGATGGGCAACAGGACCGGCAGGATCGAGGCCCCGGAGCGGCGTGGGTGACGTGGTTCCCAGGTTGGGGCCATGGTGACTCCGACGAGGTGGGAAGGGAATGGACTCGTCCGGCCCGACGCCCGTCCTGGTCGCCGACAGCGGCGACCAGGACGGTGGCTTCGGAGCGGAGCACGAGCGGTTTCAGGGCTCGGTCTTGAACTCCGGCGCCTCAAGGCTCTTCAGGCATTCGGTCTTCGGCGCGTCCGGGTTCTCGAAGAACGAGACGGCGATGTCCTGGGCGCACTTCGAGGTGGCGATCACCACGTGCGGCTCGTAGGGGATCGTGACGACCTTGGCCTTGCTCAGCGTGCGGGCGACGTACGGCCCGTTGTCCGCCCCGGTCTGGGCGTCGAACGCACCCGACAGCGCGAGGGTGGGGATGTCGCTGCGGGTGACGTCCCTGATCGAGGGCGCAGCCGCGGGGACCTTCCAGACGTCGCAGTCCGGATGGAGGGAGGTGAGCAGCGGGGCCTGGGCCTGCACCGAGCGGGGGAACGACGGGAACTCTTCCTGTCCGCCCTGGAGCGCCGCGTCCTTGCTCTCGTACGGCGTCCACGCACTGCAGAAGATGCCGTAGGCGAGACCGTGCGAAACCACGCCGATGCCCTTGGGGTTGAGCCTCCAGCCCGCCCACTGCTGGGCGATCCGCTGCGGGTTGCCGTTCGCCAGCTCGTCGATGGAGAGCGGTACGGCCTCCGCCGTGTGGGTGGCGGAGGTCAGCCAGTTCACCAGGGTCCCGCCGTCCAGCACGACCTTCACCGGCTTCTCGCTGCCGGGGAGCGTGACGGTGGTGGTGACCGGCTTCGCTTCGAGGTCGCTGACGAGCTTCTCGAAGGTGGCCGACAGGTTCGGATAGCGCTTGTTGCAGGCAGGCTGGTCCGCGCAGGCCTTGAACAGGCCGTCGACGCCCTGCCGGAAGCTGCTCCAGGTCGAGGCCGACCCGGCCTTGGACGGCGGCAGGATGCCGTCGATGCCCACCGAGCGGAGCCCCTCGGGGTGCAGGCGCATGGAGACGAGCGCCAGGTGGGTGCCGTAGGAAATGCCGTACAGGTTCCACTGCTTGATGCCCAGCGCCGTGCGCAGGTCGTCGTAGTCGGCGGCGCTCTCGGTGTCGTTGTAGGCACTGAGGTCGACGCCGCGGGCCGCCAGCCTGTCGCGGCAGGCCTTCGTGGCCTCGACGTGCAGGCGTTCGGTGGACGGAGCGTCGTAGACGAGGCTGACCACCTGTCCGTTGAACTCGTCGATGTTGGGGCAGAGGAGCTCCGGGTCGGCCGAGTACGTACCGCGCTGGGACATGAGGATCACGTCACGGTCGCGGTTCAGGCCGCCGTCGACGGCCATCTTCGCCTCTCCCACCGCATCGTCCCCGGGTCCGCCCGCGAGCCACACGATGGGGTCGGGTTTCGGTGTGTCGGCCACGGCCGGCACGATCGCGACACCGAGTTCGATCGTTCGACTGCTTGGTTTGGCACGGTTCTCGGGCACGGTGAGCGTTCCGCAGCGGGCCTCCTTCAGCTCCTCGATCGGTTCTGCCGTCTTCGGGCAGGGACCCGGTTCGAAGCTGGCGTCGCCCACCGTCCGGGCGACCGTGCCGATCGGCGCTCCGGTGCCGTCGTCGGTACGGGACTGCGCCTGGGCGGGCGCTGTGAGCAGGCCGGTGACGAGGAGACCGGTCGCCATGCCCGCCGACGTGGCCAGAAGTCGTCGTGTGGTGCGCCGACGACGGAGCGCTTGCTGGAGAGTCATCTGCCCTCCCGGCTATTTCGGGATGATCGTGAACGGCTGGGGCTCGAGATCGTCCACGCAACTGGTGTCGGGCGAGCGAGGAACGAGGCCAGCACGCTCTGCGCGCAAGGCGACTGCGGAACCACCCAGTGGCCGATTCCGGGGACCAGCACGGAGGTCGAGTTGGACAGGTTGCGGGCCACGCCCTTCGCCCAACTCGCCCCGGTCTTCACGTCGAACGTGCCGGAGACGACAAGTGCCGGCACCGAGCTGAACGTGGGCACCCTCTGGACGGACGCCCGGTCCGGAACGTTCCAGACCCCGCACACCGGATACTGGAAGGGCAGCTGCGGAGCCTGGGCCAGGACCGTGTCCGGCCACCCGGGGAAGGCCTTCTGCCCCGCCTTCAGCACGTCGGCCTCCGAGTACCCCGGAGCCCATTCACTGCACGCGATCGAGTTCGTCAGGCCGTGCGCGAAGTCGCCGATCTTCTGGACCGAGCCGGCCGCGCGGGCCTGCGCGAAGCGCTCCGGGTTCCCCTTGCTGAGTTCCTCGAGCGCTGCGGGCATGTCCTTGGGTCGGGGGGTGAAGGCGACGATCAGATTCAGCAGCGCGCCCCCGTCGAGTACGGTCTTGACCGGCTTCCCACCGTCCGGCGGCGCAACGTTCAGCGTCAGGGGCTGCGCCTCCAGCTTGCGGACCTGCTCCGTCAGGAGTTGGGGAAGGTCCGGGTACCGGTCCTTGCAGGCGGGCTGCGCCGCGCACGCCGCGAAAATGTTGTGGATTCCCTCGGCGGTGCTGCCCCATGTCCACGGCAGGGTCACGAACTGGGAAGGTGCGATCGAGTCGATCGCCACGGCGCGGATTCCCTCGGGGTGGAGGCGCAGGTAGGTGAGGGCCAGGTTGCTGCCGTAGGAGTAGCCGTAGACGTTCCACTGGGAGATGCCCAGCGCGTTGCGCAGGTCGGCGAAGTCCGCGGCGTTCTCGGTGCTGTTGTAGGCGCCCAGGTCGACTCCGTCGGCCACGAGGCGGGCCCGGCAGTCCGTCACCGCCTTCAGCATGATCTGTTCCGCCTGCTGTGCGTCATAGCCCAGGCCCACGGCCTGCTCGTTGAACCGGTCGACCTCCGGGCAGGCGAGGTTCGGCTGGTCGTAGAGGTTGCCGCGCTGGGCCATGATGATCAGTTCGCGGTCCTTGTTCAGGCCGGAGTCGATCAGGAACGGGATGTCGTCGAACGTGTCGGCGCCGGGGCCTCCCGCCATGAACACCACAGGGTCCGCGGCGGGTTTGTCCGAGGCGGCCGGGATCCTCGCCACGGCCAGCTTGATGGTGCGGCTGTCGGGGCGGGACCGGTTCTCGGGGACCTCGAGGAAGCCGCACTTTGCGTCACTCAGCGCTTCGATGGGCTCGGGCGGCTTCGGACAGGCGCCCGGCACGAACCGGGGGTTACCGGGCTGGGCTGCCCGGCGGGTTGGGCAGGTGCTGACGCGGCGCTACTGGGCGTGGGGCCGAGTGCTGCCAGGCAGACCAGAGCTGCCCCGGCAGTCACTGCGGGGATTCTGTGCTTTGGCATGTGATCTCGTTCCTCTGCCGACATCGGCGGCGGCCCTGCTGTGGCCAGGCCAGGCCGCAGCGTTTTGGGCAGAACGCACCTTCTCGACGCTACCGGGTGGCTGCTTCGCGCGCACCCGGGGTAATCGCGGCCCGCGGCCAGGGCCTTCCCCGGCCGAGCGGCCGGGAGTACCGGTGGGCGCCTTCCCTCCCTTGTGCGCGGCTTCGGGCCACCCGGTAGCGTGGATTGCGTGCGTTCCGCCCACACCGCCGCGCAGCGGTGGCCCGCGTCAGCTCGGTCCCCACGCTCTTCCTCAACGCATCGTTCGACATGAAGGAAGACCGGGGCGAGCTGGGCGCAGAAGACGGCCCGTATTCTGCCCCACTCGACCAGCGTGCAGATTCCCGGCATTGGGCACTGGGTGGTCCCGCAATCGCCCTGCGCCCAGAAGGTGCCGGCGCCCTGAGCCATCCTCGTTCCAGGTAGATAAAGAAGGTGGTGCCGTGAATCGGATGGCGTCGTTGCGCGCCGCCGGGGGCGCCATGGTCGTGGTTGTACTGGCCGGTGTCGCAGGGCCGCAGGCATACGCGACCGGCGATGACCGCGAGAAGCGCAGCGCAGATGTTCTCCAGGAGCTGGTGCCTTCTCCTGATGGCCCGGGCTGTGCGGCAGCTGTCGGCGCGCAGGGAAGCGTTGTCTGGGAGGCGGGGAGGGGGAAAGCCGATCTGACGACCGGGCGCGCCATCACCTCGAAGACGGTCTTCGACATGGCATCCAACTCCAAGCAATTCACCGCAGACGCCGTCCTTTTGTTGGCCGGTCGACACCAACTCGCACTGAGCGACCCCCTGTCCGATTTCCTCGACGACCCGCCCGCCTGGACGCGGGACGTCACCCTGGGCGACTTGATGCGTCACACCAGCGGCATTACCGACTACCAGGATCTGCTGGAGGCCAAGGGCATCAAGGTGACGGATCCGGCCGGCCAGCAGGAAGCGATCGCGGCCATCCTCGCCTCACAACCGGAAGATCCGCCAGGCAAGCGTTTCTCCTACTCCAACTCCAACTACGTCCTCCTGGCACATGTCGTCGAGAGGGTCACCGGCAAGCCGTTCCCGACCTTCGTCCAACAGGAGTTCTTCACCCCGCTGCACCTGCGCATGACTTTGTCCCCTGCGGTGGACGTTCCCGGCAAGGCAAAGTCGTACGACGAGAAGGACGACTCCTTCACGCCCAATTCCTCCCCCTGGAAACAGTACGGAGACGGGTCCGTCCAAACCACCCCTGGGGAATTCGTCCGCTGGGCCGACAACTACCGCACTGGCCGCATCGGTGGACCGGAACTGCTCGCCGGGGTCACGGAGGGAGCGGTGAGTGTGGGCGACGTCCTGCGCGCGCGTGGCATCGAAGAAGGGCGGTACGGGGCCGGAATCCTCCTTCTCCCCGACAAGAGCCTGGTGCATCGCGGCGACTGGGAGGGGTTTCACAGCACCTTCAAAGTAAGCCCGGACCGTGACACTGCCGTCACTGTCGTATGCAACGTGGGTTCACCCGATCATTTCCGTGCGGCAAACCAACTGCTGGACATATGGACCAAATGACGCGTGCGGTCGAGGAGGGGGTTGGTCCCGCAGGCAGCCGCATTTCTCAGGTCTTCTCGTATTCGTCGTGGCGGCGCAGCCAGTGCGTCTCCTCGCCCTCCTCGTGGCGGCCCAGCGGTGTCCGGTCGAGGAGGCCGTAGTAGGCCATGGCGGGCTCGAGGCCGCGCGCGGTGGTGACGTACGTCCGGTAGACGATGCCGTCCGACAGCGCGTAACAGCTCAACCCGGGTCCCTCGGTGACGTACCCGAGCACGTCCGTGCCGCACGCCCGCGCCATCTGGCTCACGATCGGCGGAACCCCGGCCTCCAGGAACGGTCTCAGCTCCTCCGCCGTGTACGTGAAACCGAGGTCGCGGTGGAAGTCGCCGCCGCCGGCGGAGACCCAGTCGAAGCTCCAGCCCATCCGCTCCCGGTAGGGGAGGAGCTTGTCGAGCGGCGCCCGCGAGGAGCAGATCAGCGTCACATCACGGGCCTTGAGGTGGACCGCGTTGGGATCGAGGGTGTCCGCGATCGAGGAGCAGACAGGGCATCCGGCCTCGTACGGCGGTCCGAACATGAAGTGGTAGACGAGCAGCTGCGAGCGCCCGTCGAAGAGGTCCGCGAGCGGCCTGGTCCCGCCTTCGGTCTCGAACCTGTAGTCCTTCTCGACCCGCACCCTGGGAAGTTCCCTCCGCTTCCGCGCGAGCGCGTCACCGCGCCGGGTCAGGTCCTTCTCCTCCACGAGCAGCTCTGCTCGCGCAGCCTCGAATTCCTCCTGTGTGCCGACTCTGTGCTCGGGCATGTGCCTTTCCCTCCTGTGCGGGAGCAGAACACCGCATCGCGGCGGGCGGTCGCCCGCAGCGGCTGCCGTCAGTGCCTGCACCGGCGTTACCCGTCGCCCTACGTCCACCGTACGCGCGCGGCGTCGGACCCTCGCGACCAGCTGGGGGCCCTCAGGGCGCACTCGTCGGGCGCCGTCGATGCGCAGGGAGTGTCGGCGGCTGCCGCGTCCGGGGCGCAACCGTGGCGCTGGCCGCGCGCAACCGGGCGTGGCAGGTCCGGCAGGCGGGTGCTCTCCTCCCGGGTTTTGGGCTTTCCGGTTCTGTGATCTGCTGGAGAGGTCGTCGGACCGTCGGCTGTCCACGGTGTACCACCGCCAGCGGTGTGGCACGGGCGACCGAGGCGGCCGGGGCAACTCGCGTCCTTGGGAGGTTCCCGTGCCGCACCTCCGCCTGGCCCCTCCGGCACCCACGCGGCCCGGAGTCCTGCTTCCCGCGCGGGACCTGGCGGTCGCGTGGTTCCTGATGGTGCTGCTGGCCGCGCTGGCGTGGGTGCTGACCATCGGCCAGTCCCGCCACATGGGGATGGAGCCCGGCACCATGGGCCTGGCGCTCCCTCTCTTCCTGCTGCTGTGGGTGGTCATGATGGCGGCGATGATGCTGCCGTCCGTCGCACCCGTCGCCATCACCTGGGTGCGCGGGATCAACCGCCGTTCGGCCGGCCCTGCCCGCGCCCTGAGGATCGCCGGGTTCGTCAGCGGCTACCTCCTGGCCTGGACCGCATTCGGGCTGCTCGCGTACGGCGCCCTGGCCGCGACCGGGCACCTGGTGGACAGCAATCCCGGGGCGGGCCGCTGGATAGGCGCCGCGGTGTTCCTCCTCGCGGCGGCTCAGCAGTTCGGGCCTCTGAAACGAGTCTGCCTGCGTCACTGCCGCAACCCGATGTTCCAGCTGCTCCAGTACTCGCACTACCGCCCCTGGGCGAAAGACTTGCGGGTGGGCACGCACCACGGGCTCTACTGCGTCGGATGCTGCTGGGGCCTGATGATCGTCCTGATCCCGCTCGGCGTCATGAACGTCGCCGCGATGGCAGGACTGGCGGCCGTGATCTTCCTGGAGAAGCTCTGGCGGCAGGGACCCTGGCTGGCCTGGGCCGTCGGCCTCGTCTTCCTCGTCCTGGCCGTGCTCGCCCCCTTCCAGGACTGGCTGCTGCCCGGCCTGGAGACATCCGGTCCCCCCATGGACCAGATGGCCGGCTGGACAGGCTGAGCCGTGGCTGCGTGCCCCGCGGGAAGCGACCCGTACTGTCCTTCCGTGCGGCGCGAGTCTCCAAGATCGGCACACGGCACGGGCGGCTTTCGCCCACGTGGCAGCGGGGGAGAATTGATATGACCCGTGCGGCCGAGCGCCCGTACTGACGTCCGGCGGGGCAATCGCCGACCGTGCTTCCCGTCCGTACGGGCCGCGAGGAGGCGAGGAGATGTCTGAGACGGCAGCGACCGTTCCGAGATGGCACGCGGCCGGCGACTGGTTCGATACGTGCAGGTGCGACGTTCCCTGCCCCTGCTCGTTCGCCCAGGCGCCCACCTACGGCGAATGCGACGGCGTCCTTGCCTGGCACATACGCGAGGGCAACTACGGCGAGGTACGACTGGACGGCCTCAATGTGCTGATGCTCGGCTCCTTCGTCGGCAATGTGTGGGCCGAGCACACCGATACGTTCGCGGCGGTATTCCTCGACGAGCGAGCCGACGGCACGCAGCGCGAAGCACTACAGATGATCTTCGGCGGCCAGGCCGGCAGCTGGCCTGCCGAAATGGTGAGCATGATGGACGCCGAAATGCGGGGCATGGACTTCGCCCCCATCGAGATCGAGGTCGACGAAGACCTCGGCGGCTGGCGGGCCACCATTCCCGACCGGGTCGAGGCGAGCGCGCAGGCGCTCACCGGACCGACGACTCCCGAAGGCGCCCGAGTCCAGTCGACCAACCTTCCGGGCTGCGAGACCGGGCCGGGACAGATCGCGACCTGGGGCCGCTCGACGGCGGACCGCGCCGACGCCTTCGGTTTCCGCTGGAACCGCGAAGGCCAGTCCAGCAAGCACATCACCTTCGACTGGACGGGCCCCGACTGAAATCGGCCGCTCCCGTCCGGCGGACGCCAGTCCCGCCGGGTCCTCGGGTGGAAGCAGCCGGCCCACACACCGCCGCTCGGCGGCCTCCAGGGCTGCCCGCCGTCCGCGCAGCCGGGCAAGCGGCGGAATCCGGCACTCACCGGGAGTGACCAGGCGTCACGCGGTGTCGTAGACGACGCCCGCCAGGATCAACGCGGCGGCGAGGACGGCTACCAGCCCAGCCCTGCGGCACGGCGAGACCCGCTGCTCGGTACAACGCGCCAGATCGCCCGCCTCACCGCCGTCTGCCAGGAGGCGCGGGCCGCACCCGAGTCCTCGCTCCGCACCCTGGGTCGCCCCTTGAGCAGCGCATCCTGCCGACCGTCGGCGGCACCGCCGGATGAGCACCTTCGACGCAGGTGCCCAAGGCCCCGCTCACCGCAGGCGCGCCAGGGGTTGTTCCGCTCGTCTCGGGCTCGGCCATTCGTGCACCCAAGCGCCCGGCGGGCACAAGATCGGATATTCATGTGTATTCAGGCATCAGTTGGAAGATAGGGATTTATCGCCATGTCACGGACCTAACATGCCTGTGGATTCTGGCACCTTGTTACCCGAGGTGCGGAGCCGAACTGAATGGGGACACCGGGATGATGCGCGACCGTCGGACCACCGGGTGGGGTCGCCGCAGTGGGGCGAAATTCATCGCAGGCGCGACCGTGGGCGCAATCGCCCTCACCGGATGTGACGTGCTCAAGCCCTACACACCACCGCGACCTCCCGTCAAGGGGGCCCTCACCTTCTACGTGAGCCCGGAGGGCGACGACGATCAAGACGGGCTGTCCGAGGCGACCGCCTGGCGCACCCTCGCCCGGGCCGACCAGGTGCCGTTCCGGCCGGGAGACCGTCTGCGGCTCAAGGGCGGCGAGCGCTTCGTCGGTGGGCTGACCATCGGCGCGGGCGATGCGGGCAGCACACCCAAGCCCGTGGTGATCGATTCATACGGCACAGGTCGGGCCACCATCGCGGCGCGGGGCACCGCGGGAATCGCCCTGCACAACACCGCGGGCGTGGAGATCCGGAATCTGACCATCGTCGGCGATGCCAAGGCTCAGCGCAATGAGGCCGGCATCAGCCTCTTCAACGACCGCCGCGACAGAAAGCCCTTGGACCACGTGCGGGTCTCCGGAGTCGATGTGTCCCGGTTCCAGTACGGGATCAGCCTCGGAACAGGCCCGAAGTCCTCAGGATTCCGCGACGTCCGGATCAGTGACTCGGCAGTGCACCACAATCAGGACGCCGGGCTGGTCACCTACGGGCCGAGCTTCACGGCCGAGGAGCCGACCTACGCACACGAAAAGCTCGTGATCACGCGGGTCAAGGCGTACAGCAACCCCGGAGACCCGACGGCGGACGACCGCAACACGGGCAGCGGCATCGTTCTCGGCAGCGTCCGGGACTCGACCGTTCAGCAGTCCGTCTCTTACGACAACGGGGCGAAGTCCTCGGCCGGCGCCGAGGAGGGGCCCGAGGGAATCTGGACCTACGACTCGACCCGCGTCGTCATCCAGAACAACAAGGCGTACCGCAATCACACCGGCTCTCGGGTCGACGGCGGCGGTTTCGGACTGGACAACAACGTGTCGTCGTCGGTCCTCCAGTACAACCTGTCCTACGGCAACGACGGTGCGGGCTTCCTCGTGTACTCGGGGGAATCGACCAACGCCCACAAGGACAACGTCGTGCGCTTCAACTACAGCTGGGACGATGCCAGAAAGCTGTCCTGGTACGGCGGCATCGTGGCCTTCGGCAACCTCATGCGCAATCTGGACATCTACCACAACACCGTGATCCTGCGGTCGAGCGGCAACGACCGGCCCCCGGCCCTGCGCCTGCGCAACGGCATGCGCGGGGTCGGGGTCCGCAACAACATCTTCGTCACCAACGGTGCTCCCGTGGTGAATTCGGACACGAACTACACACCGGCCCTCGTGCGTCTGCAGGGCAACGACTACTTCAGCACGGGCGACTGGAAGCTGCAGTGGGGCAAGGCGCGGTATTCCGACTTGGATGCCTGGCGGAACCGGGCCGGACAGGAGCAGATGGGCGCCGTCCTCACGGGCAGCACCGCTGACCCGTGTCTCATGGGCGCGGTGGCCCCGGTCACCGATCTGGCCGGGGCCACCCCTCTCGTCTCGCAATGCGCCGACGAGCTCGAAGGTGCCGTCAAACTGCGGTCGGTCGGCGTAGACCCCGGCCCGGTCGACTACTTCGGAGCACGGCTGAGCACGGCGCCCTCCGCAGGTGCCGCGCAGCCGCGTGCCGAGGACTGAGCGGGGCCGCCGCCACGCAGGGGTGCGGGCACCGTGGCGGGGCCCGGCCTGCCGAGTGCCCGCACGGTCCAGCCGGCGGAGCGCCACAGCCCCGCATCGAGGTTGTTGCGGGCGTCGACCAGCCGCGGTGCGCAGACCACGCGTGCCAGCTTCACCGGGTCGACCTCCCGGTACTGGCTCCACTCGGTGAGGTGCAGTACGACATCCGCTCCCCGGCACGCGGAGAGCACGTCCGTCTCGTAGCGCAGCTCGGGGTGAGCCAAGTGCGCGTTGTAGATCCCCTCGGGGTCATGGACCCGTACCTCACCGCCCTCGCGGTGGATCGCCGCAGCCACGGCAAGGGCCGGCGAGTCGCGTACGTCGTCGCTGTTCGGCTTGAACGTGGCGCCCAGGACCGTGATCCGGTGTCCGGAGAACGCACCACCGAGCAGGTCACGGGCGATGGTGACGGTCCGGGACCGCTGGCGCAGGTTGATGTCGTCGACCTGGGTCAGGAAGCTCACCGCCTCCTCGACCCCGAGTTCCCGGGCCCGCGCGGTGAACGCCCGGATGTCCTTGGGCAGGCAGCCGCCGCCGAAGCCGAGGCCCGCATTGAGGAAGCGGCGCCCGATGCGGGTGTCGTGTCCGAGCGCATCGGCGAGGGTGCTCACATCGGCACCGGCCGCGTCGCAGACCTCCGCCATCGCGTTGATGAACGAGATCTTGGTCGCGAGGAAGGAGTTCGCCGCGACCTTGACCAGCTCGGCGGTGGCGGGGTCGGTGCTGATGTACGGGATGTCGGCGTCGAGCATGGGGGCGTACACCTTGCGCAGGGTCCGGTCCGCGCGCGGTGAGGTGACGCCCACCACGAGGCGGTCCGGCCGCAGCGTGTCCTCGACCGCGAACCCCTCTCGCAGGAACTCCGGGTTCCAGGCAACCTCTACGTCAGCCCCCGCAGGGACAAGGCCTCTGAGCCGGGCCGCGATGCGGGGGTGGTGCCCACCGGGACGGTGGACTTGCCCACGATCAGGCAGGGACTGCTCAGGTGGGGAGCCAGCCCGTCGATGACGGCGTCGACGTACCGCAGGTCGGCCGCGTTCGAACCGGCCTGCTGCGGGGTGCCCACGCAGACGAAGTGCACCTCGCCGAAGGCGGCGGCCTCGCTGAGGGAGGTGGAGAAGCGCAGGCGCCCGGAGTCGATGGCGCGGGTCAGCACGTCGTCGAGACCTGGCTCGAAGAAGGGGGTCTGCCCTCGGTGAGGGCTCTGATCTTTTCGGCATCGACGTCGACCCCGAGGACCTCGTGTCCGATGTCCGCCATGCACGCGGCGTGCACGGCTCCGAGGTACCCCGTACCGATGACGGTCAAGCGCATGCGAATCTCCTGTCTGACGAGCTGTGTGGTGGGGTGCGATGAACCGGGGGCGGGCTCGGAGGCGTCAGCCGGCGTAGCCCGAGGGGTTGAGTTCCTGGAAGCGCCAGGCGTCGCGGCACATCGCGGCGAGATCACGGGTCGCGGCCCAGTTCCAGGCCTCCGCCACCGCGGTGGGGTCGGCGACGAGCTCGGTCACGTCTCCCGGGCGGCGCCCGGTCACTTCGTAGGGGATGGGCCTGCCGGAGGCCCGCTCGAAGGCGGCGACGAGGTCGAGGACAGAGGACCCCACTCCGGTGCCGAGGTTGAAGACACGCATTCCGTTCTCGTCCCCGAGGTGCTCCAGCGCCCGGCGATGGCCCTCGGCCACGTCCATGACGTGGATGTAGTCGCGGATGCCTGTCCCATCGGGGGTGGGGTAGTCATCACCGAAGACGCTGAGCCGCTCGCGGCGGCCGACGGCTACCTGAGCCAGGTACGGCATGATGTTGTTGGGCACGCCGCGGGGGTCTTCACCCAGCAGTCCGGACGGGTGCGCGCCGACCGGGTTGAAGTACCGCAGGGCCAGCACGCTGAGCTCGGGGAGGCGGCGGCAGGTATCGGCCAGCACTTGCTCGCAGAGCCACTTCGTCGAGGCGTACGGGTTGGTCGGCGCCGCCGGATCCGCTTCTGTCAGAGGCACCTTGGTGGCGTCTCCGTAGATCGAGCAGGACGAGGAGAACACCAGCCGGTGCACTCCGTGCGCATGCATGGCCGACAGCAGGGCGGTCGTGCCGCCGACGTTGATGTCGTAGTACGCGATCGGGATCTCCACGGACTCGCCCACAGCCTTCTTCGCGGCGAAGTGGATCACCGCGTCGATCGCGTGCGAGTCGAATACCGCGTCCAGCGCACGCCGGTCCCGCATATCGGCCCGGTAGACGGCGGCGACCGGGCGTCCCGCGATCTTCGCGACGCGTTCCAGCGCCTCCGGTGAGCTGTTCGAATGATCGTCGACGACGACGACCTCGTAGCCGTTCTCCAGCAGTTCGACACAGGTATGGCTGCCGATGAAGCCGGCGCCGCCGGTGACCAGAACCGTCGTGGGCATGGGGAATCCTTTCTCCGTGATCGTCTGTGGGGGTGGAGAGCAGGTACGCCTGTGTCACCAGCCGAAGATGCCCGCGACGTAGACGGGGAACAGGCCGATGGCCAGGGCGAGCGGCAGCAGTGCGAGGGTTCCGGCGAGCAGGGGCAGCCGGGCCGTCACGACGGCCTTGTACTTGGGCACTCCCGCAGCCCGGGCCATCTCTGCGATGTGCAGCCCGGCAATGGTGAGGGTGACCATCGCGTACGAGAGCGAGCCGAGGATGCACAGGAACACATATCCCGCGGCGGGGCCGGTGAGCTCGCCGGTCACGGCCGCGCAGGACAGGGTGGTGGTGATGATCAGGTAGGGCGCCATGAGCCGCAGCGGCAGGGGCTCGAGCCCGTCCGTCGACTTGGGGGTCACCTTGAAGACCACCGGCCGGGGGCGCAGCTTCTGTACCAGGGCCGCGCCCACCCCCAGGCGACGAAGGGCCAGCGGGCGAGCCCGAAGAGCCAGCTCTCCCAGCTCAGGACCGGTGCTTTCGCGGGGCGGAGCAGGCCGCGTCTGCGCACGAGCATGGTCAGGAGCATCAGCCATACGGACATCGCCCAGAAGTGGCCGAGGAACGAGAAGTAGTTCACGTTGATCCACGGCAGACCGGTGACGGCAGCCATCGGAGGCAGAGCCAGTCCCATGGTCGTGGTGGCCGCGAGCAATGGGTAGTACGACAGGGCGAAGGCGAAGCGCAGGCGCAGCCAGCCGCGCATGCGGCCCAGGTGGCGCGGCAGCATCCCGAAGAGCATCACCGCGAGACTCCGGGACCACTGGAACTCCTGGGTTGCCATGGCCGCGAAGGTGACGGGGCCGTCGCCGCTCGCGTGGGCATCGATGGCGAACGAGCCCTGCCAGCCGGCCGAGTTCATCAGGAACGTGGTCGAGAAGTCCTCTGCGAGTTCGGGCCCGATGCCGCCGATGTCCCGCACCGCCTCCGTACGCACCGCGTAGTGGGAGCCGATGCACAACGGCGCGAGGCCGGCCGAGTGGCCCAGCTGGACCGCCCCGTGGAAGACGGCCTCACGATGCAGTCGGCCCCGGGCGGACCAGGAGACATCGGCATTGGCGTCGCACACGCTCGGAGCTGCGACGTAGCCGATCGCGGGATCGGAGAACGGCCGCACCATCTCGGTCAGGTACGTACGGCTCGGCACGTGATCGCAGTCCAGCTGCGCGACGACGTCGTAGTCCCGGTAGCCCCAGTGGTCGTAGAAGAAGGCGAGGTTGCCCTCCTTGCAGCGCGTGCGACGCGGCCATGTGAGCCGGTGGTAGTCCGGGCGGTCCCGGCGGCAGGAGACCCGGACTCCGTTCGCCTCGCACCATTCCAGGATGTCGCTGGACGGGTCCTCGTCGCACAGCCATACGTCGTAGGGGTGGGGGTAGTCCTGACGGAGCATCGCCTCCAGGGTGGTGCGGGCGATGTCCCAGTGCTCCGACGGAGCCCGGGTGACCACGAATGCCGCACGTACCACCGGGACTTCGATCCGCGAGTCGAACCGGCGCAGACGGACGACCGCGACCAGGAAGTGCAGGGGCAGCAGCGCGAGGTAGAACAGCAGCGCACTGTTGACGGTCAGGCCCACCCAGCCGATCCGGTGCTCGGGACGCAGCCACCAGACCCAGAACCAGACGAGGCAGGCGACCCACCCCAGGGTGAGCACCACCACCTTCAGCCTGTCGGCTGTGCCGAACTGGCGGACGAAGCTCGTCGCGCGGGTCTCCCGAGCGCGGCGCGGGTCGGCGAACACGGGCCCGTCGGGGAGGATCTCGGCGACGCGGCCCCGGGAGAGCTCGCGGATCTGGTCCTTGAGTGTGGCCTGCTCTCCGGACGGGCTGGGGATGCGCGCGTCGGTCGCGGCAGCCGCGTGTACGAGCCCTGGCTCGGTCGGGGTCATGTGAACGCACTCCGGGATGATCTTGGTGTGGCGGCGCGAGGGCCTCACGGCCGCCTTGGAGGTGAGGAGCGGGCGGGGAGAGGGGTGCCGTGACGCCGCTCCCCGCCGGAGCGAAGGTCCGGACGCGTTCAGGCCGGAGCGGGAACGGATTCCGGCCGGTCGGACACAGCGTCGGCGTGCCTCCTCGGGGGCGGCATCCCGTCCTCCTGGCCCCCGCGGATCGCGGCGGCTCCGGCCGAGAGGTCGGCCGGGCGGGAGGCGAACCAGTCACTCGTCCTGCGCAGCCCCTCCTCGATGTCCACCTCGGGCCACCAGCCGAGCGCGTCCCGCGCCCGGGAGATGACCGGCCGCCTGCGGACCGGGTCGTCGACGGGGAGCGGGTGGTACTGGATCTCCGACGGCGAGCCGGTGAGCTCCAGCACCATCTCGGCGAGCTCGGTGACCGTCCGCTCCACCGGATTCCCCAGGTTGAAGGGTCCGGCCTCGGAGGAGTCGAGCAGGGCCACGAGCCCGCGGACCAGGTCGTCGACGTAGCAGAAACTGCGGGTCTGCTTTCCGTCTCCGTAAATGGTCAGGGGTTCGCCTGTGAGGGCCTGGGTGATGAAGCTCGAAACCACCCGTCCGTCGTGCGGGCGCATGCGCGGACCGTACGTGTTGAAGATCCGCGCGATACCGACATTCACACCGTGGGTTCGGCGGTATGCGACTGAGATCGCCTCAGCGAATCGTTTCGCCTCGTCGTATACGCTGCGGGGTCCGACGGAATTGACGTTGCCCCAGTAGTCCTCGTCCTGCGGGTGGACCAGGGGGTCGCCATAGACCTCACTCGTCGACGCGAGGATGAACCGGGCACGATGACGCAGTGCGAGACGGAGGGCGTTCTCCGTCCCCCTGCTGCCGACGGCGAGCGTCTCCAGCGGCTGCCGGAGGTAATCGGGCGGGGACGCGGGGCTCGCCAGATGGGCGACGGCGTCGACAGGGCCGGCGACCTCCGTCATGACGCTGACATCGGCATGGATGAATTCGAACGCTGGATTGGAGAGCAGGTGGGCGATGTTCCTGGGCTCGCCTGTCGAGAAATTGTCCAGACACACCACGGAGTCCCCGCGCCTCAGAAGGGCCTCGCAGAGATGTGACCCAAGAAATCCACCGCCACCGGTGACGGCAACGCGCATACGCTTCTCCAGGAATCGGGAGCGGAAAGCCTCGGATCGCGTTCCTGGCACAGCCGACCCACATGCACGGCGGCCGGAAGCGAACGGGCTCGGGGGAAACTTGGAAAAGAATATGGAGATACGTAAGACATTTTTGTGCAGCGCAAATCCGCGCTACGCCGATTGGCCGCCCACCCCGGTGCACCACTCGCCGTCGGCCCAGGGCGCCCAAGGCTTCGCGCTCCGATCAGTCCACGGTTCCGCCTCACTCGTGCGTGTGAGCCGCCGCCGCGCGCGTCAATGGCCGGATGGCCCAGCACCGCGGCTCGCGCGCCGACTGGACTGGTTCGGGCATCTGGGCATGGTCGCCGCCCGTCGCGCCCTGCACGACGCACGCCTCGGCGTCACTGGGTGCCGTCCGGAGCGGATGGACGTGATCCTCGGCGTGGGGGCGAACAGTCTGCAGACCTCGACCGTCCGAACGTGCTGCGACGCAGTGCGTCGTGCAGCAGGTCGACGGGAGTGCGGTCAGCGGGGGGAGGCGAGCCAGCCGAGTACGTCGGTGATCGGGCGGCCGTGCAAGACGGGCAGCCGGCCGACCGTCAGTCCGGAGCGCAGCCTCCGCCCATGGCACTCGCGGACCCCGAGCCGGTCCCGCGGTTCGCCCACTCGATCCCGGAGCTTCATCTCCCGCTGGTCACCGTCCATCCTGCCCCTGGCCCGCAGCGACCGCGGACCGCTGCCCTGTGCATCCCACAAGAACTCGCCACGGCTCTGGATGAACTTGTCGTTATCCTCGCTGACGGGCAGCACATGGCCGTACACGTCCGCAACAGCCATGGCCCTCGGCGACATCCCGGGGCGAGCCGGGGTGGGCGGGACGGCCGTTGGGCCAGCCCCGCCCACCCCGCTGGTCACTCGGCCGCGATCTCGTTCACGAGCCACGCCCCGAGTTCTTCGGTCATGGTGGTGTGGCCCTCGTTGCGGCCGGCGCAGTGGAAGGCGTCGAGCGCGCCGTCGCCCGCGGCGATCGGACGGTACAGCGCCTGCGGGTCGTTGATGTCGCCGGACGCGACGGCGCTGATGGCGGGGATGAAGCAGGACGTGGTGATGACGTCCGGGTCGACCACGTTGCCGAGAAGGCTCATGAGGAGGGCGGCGAGGCCGAAGCTGCCGGTGTCGCCGGCCGGGGACTGCATGGTGAACAGGCCGCCGGGAGCGCCGTCGATGTCGGGCAGCCCACTGGTGCTCACCATGGTCCCCTCGTCGCCCGCCGTCTGCAGCCTGGCGACGATCTGGTCACCCTTGGCCTGGATCTTCAACCAGGTGTCCTGCAGCGTTTCACCGTCGCCCCTCACCGCGATCGAGCCGGCCTCGGCGCCGTTTCCGACGCCGGTCTTCACGCCGTTGGCGACACCGATCTTGCGGACGTTCCGCGGCCACCCCCGAGTTCGTCGAGCTTTCGGAGGAACGTCAGCCGCTCCGGTGCCTGCTCCGGCTCGGCGTCGACCTTGCCGATGTGCCACCGCGCCATCTCCTTCGCCGCGGGGCTGTTGAGCAGCCCGGAAAGCTGGCGCAGCACGGGGCCCAGCGTGGGATTGTCTCCCCACTGGTCCGTCGCGTAGTGGGTGAAGGCCTGGAGGGAGACGGGGAACCACGCCCCCTGGTGAGGGGTGTCGTAGGAGAGGTAGGTGGCGGTCTCGTGGTCCGGAAGGCCGGGGTCGTGCTCCATCCTGGCCAGCGCGTAGCGGGTGATGAGCCCGCCCATGCTGAAGCCGCCCACGGCCAGCTTCGCGTCACCCACCCGCTCGTCGACGGCCCGGCGGATGCACTCGATCGCGGTCTCGGCGTTGGCCGTGATCGAGGCGGTCCGGTCGTGGTAGCCGAGGATGATCACATCGCGGCCGGCGCCGTGCAGTTCACTGATGAAGCGGTAGTTCCCGTTCTCCTCCAGCCCGTGCCAGAGCTGGTCCAGGTTCGTCGATCCGCCCGAGAAGCCGTCGGAGAGGATGACGGGCCGAATGAGCTGCCGGCGGTTCAGCGGGCTGTAGTACACCCAGGCCGTGCCGCCCTCCAGGGGCCACTCGTCGTGCGCGTCCGGCGCGGGAGGAAAGGAGGAACGGGCCTGCGGAGAGGCAGGCCCCCAGATGTCAACGACGGTGTTGGACATGCTTGGTCGACTCCTTGCGTAGTCATGGAACACCGCGCGCACGCGCAGTGACCCGGGGCAGGCGGGGAGCTCCTGAGGCCCAGCAGCTCCCTGCCGCACGGCATCCTCACACCACGCCCTCGGCCGTTCCCCGTGCCTCTGAACAGGGAAACCATCCCTCCGAGTGATCATCTTCAGCATTCGGGCGAGACGCGGCACACCAAAATCGTTTCGCCATCAGGGGGTTACCCAAGGGATCCCTACGGCTAGGGGAGCCTTTCCGATCACCGTCGGTCCGGGTGTCGGAGAAGCCGAGTTGTCTGACACCGTGTGGCCGGTGATGGCGCCGCTGTTGCCGCCGGTTAGAAGCGCCCGTGACGATGGCGTGAGCACCATCAGGTCCGCCCGCGAACGTGCCGTCGTTGCAAACCGGGCTGGGCTGTCCGCCGTGGGAGATCGGACCGTGCATGCTCTGTGCGGAGCCCATTACCGTTACGGCCGATCCAGCCCACTCACGTGCCCTGGCTGCCGGGCAACCACCCAAGTCCGGCGAGGGTCACCGCCACGGGCGGCGATTCACGCCGGCTGCGGCACCGACTGTTGCATCGGTGTGCCCCGCAGCAGCACGCTGCCGGAGATTCACCGTCTCGGTGCCCGGACGACGGGGTGCGGAGCCAGCCGTTGCGGGGAGCTTCGTCGTTCGCCGCAGGCTGCCTGGTTCAGTTCGCCGCGTGTCGAGACGGGTGGCGCCGCAGATCTGGACCGCTCCCGGATTCTCCGTACCCGGCCCGCGCACCGCACCTCTGCCGTGGACATCGGAGCTCGCCCCACGATTCCGAGCGCCCGAAGCCCTGGCTGGTGGCGCACACACGGCTGACGCCTCAGTGGCCGCGCAACTGCCGCACGGGGGCGTCAACGAGGCGGGGCTGCTGCCCGAGACGACCGCAACCAACTCCTGGACACCACCCCATCGTGCAAGGGCAGGCCGGCGCACCCATACACGGCGTCCTCCTGAAGGACTATCAGCAGGTCCCGTGGTGATCGCTCCGGCATCCTCGGTGGAGCCCGAGTCGGACACTCATGCCGACGGAGCCCATGTGGCTACGACTCACCTGGTGTCCACCCATTCAACGCTAGGTTCGCCACAGCCGCGGAGTGCCCCTCCGCTGCTGCGGCAAGGGGAACTCCGTCCAGACAGTCTTGCCGTCCCGGGTGTAGCGGGTGCCCCATCGTTCGGTGAGCTGGGCCACCAGGAAGAGGCCGCGCCCGCCCTCATCGGTGGTGCGCGCACGTCGTAGGTGCGGAGCGGTGCTGCTGCTGTCGGAGACCTCGCAGATCAGGCTGCGGTCACGGATGAGCCGCAGGGTCACCGGCGTGCCGCCGCCGTACCGGTAGGCGTTGGTGACCAGTTCACTGACGACCAGTTCGGCGGTGAAGGCCAGCTCCTCCAGGCCCCACCTGGTCAGCGTGGTCTCCGTCAGGCGCCGTGCCCGGGCGGCGGTGGTCGGCTCTGCGGGCAGTTCCCAGGAGGCGACCTGCTCCGGCGCCAACACGCGGGTGCGGGCGAGGAGCAGTGCGACGTCATCCGGCGGGTGATCCGGCAGCAGGACGCTCTGCACGTCCGCGCAGGTTTCCTCCAGCGAGCGGCCGGGCCGGGACAGGGCTTCTCGCAGCCGCTCAAGCCCCTCGTCGAGGTCGAGGCCACGGGCCTCGACCAGGCCGTCCGTGTACAGCGCCAGAAGACTTCCCTCGGCGAGTTCCAATTCGGCGGACTCGAACGGAAGTCCGCCCAGCCCCAGCGGCGGCCCCTCGGGAAGGTCGGGCAGGCTCACCGTGCCGTCGGAGGTCACCACGGCGGGTGGCAAGTGACCCGCCCGGGCCAGGGTGCAGCGCCGGGAGGTGGGATCGTAGACCGCGTAGAGGCACGTGGCGCCGACGATCTGCTGGCCCCGCGAGCGTCCGTCGGCAGGCTCCTGCTCAGCTGCCAGGCGGTTGACCAGGTCGTCCAGGTGGGAGAGGACCTCGTCCGGAGCGTAGTCGAGGCTGGCCAGGGTGTGCACGGCCGTGCGCAGGCGGCCCATGGTGGCCGCGGCGTGCAGACCATGGCCGACGACATCGCCGACGACGAGGGCGACGCGTGCTCCGGAAAGCGGGATGACATCGAACCAGTCGCCGCCGACACCGGTGGCGGGATCGGCCGGCAGATAGAGGTGCGCGACCTCGACCGCGCTGTATTCGGGCAACGCCTGCGGCAGCAGGCTGCGCTGCAATGTCAACGCGGCCTGATGCTGCTGGTTGTAGCGGCGGGCGTTGTCGATGCACAGGGCGGCCCGCGCGGCGAATTCTTCTGCGAGCGTGAGGTCGTCCTCCTCGAACGGCTCGGGCCGCTCGGCGCGCCACAGGCTGAGCAGGCCGAGGAGCAGACCGCGGGCCGTCAGCGGTACGACGATCAGCGAGTGAGCGTGCAGACCGAGGGCGCGCTGTGAGCGCTCTGGATCCTGGAAGTACCAGCCGGGGCTGCTCTGGAGCACTGGTTCGAGGATGGGCTGCTGCTCGGCGAGGCACCTGGCCTGCGGGGTACGAGGGTCGAAGTGGAAAACCTCTCCGGCGGAGTACATCACCCGCAGCGCCTCTGCCATGACCGAGTGGACGGCCATTCTGCGGACCGGTCCGGTCGCCTCCTCGGCGGTCTCGTCGCCTCGGGCGACCGACTCCAGCAGATCCACCGAGACGGCGTCCGCGAGGTCGGGGACGGCGACGTCGGCCAGTTCCCGGGTGGTCTGGCCGAGATCCAGTGTGGTTCCGACGCGGGCGCTCGCCCGGTTGAGCAGGGCGAGCCGCCTCCGGGCCCGGTAGCGGTCGGTGACGTCCTCCACCAGTTGGGTGACTCCGAGGATCCCGCCGGAGGGGTCCTCCATCCGAAACGCCGACACCGAGACCACCCGCTCGTGGCCAGGGTCACTCCTCAGGCGACAGGGCTGCTCGGTGAAGATCAGGGGGCGCCCGTCTCCAGCACCCGCCGCAGCCGGGTTTCGATGGTCTCCACGTCCGGACCGATGAGGAAGTCGCCGATGCGTCGGCTCCGGATCTCCGCCGCGGAGAGTTGCGTGAACCGGGCCAGCGCCCGGTTGATCCGCAGGATGCTCAGATCGGGGGCGTGGACGGACAGACCGATCGGGGAGCGCCGGAACAGACCGTCCAGGACCGATCGATCCGTCTCCCACTGGAGCACCTCCTCCGCCGGGGCGACGACCAGGAACCACTCGCGGGCCGAGCCGGCGCGGATGACAGCGCGGGCGCGGAAGCCCAGCTCCACCCGTCGCCCGCTGCGGTGCAGGACGGGCAGGAGGCCGGACCAGCCCCGGTCGCGCTCGCACGCGGCCGCTGCGGCCCGGACCGCCTCACGGTCACGAGAATCGAACAAAAACTCCAAGGCCATGCGGCCCAGCACCTCTTCGGGGAGGTAGCCGAGGTGCTCCTGGGCGCGCTCGCTCCAGCCGACGACCCTGCCGTGGTCGTCCAGAACCGCCGAGGCGGAGTTGTGCAGCGCGAACGGGTCCTCGGGCACCTCACCCGATCCCGGCGCCGGTGCGTCCATCGCTGCCACCCTCCGACCTGCTCGACCTGCCGAACGGACCGCACAGCGGGCATTGCCGCGGCGACTACCCAGAGTGATCAGAGATCAGTCGTTGAGCAGTCGGCTTACCTTCAGTATCGCCGCGCCGCTGTACGTCGGCAGAGGGTCGTCCACCGTCTGCCCCCGAGTTCGGCGGGCCCAACCCGCCGGGCCCGGCGCGTCAGGTGCCGCGCGACCGCCCCGCCATCGGACGACGGCGCGCTCGGGGCCAACCCGGGCAGCGCACCATGAGGTCGACGATCTCTCAGGCCCGGTCGAGGCGCTGGTGCAGCAGCCGCTCCGACGGGCTGAGCCCGGCCTCGGCCGCCCTGGCCGCCCCCTCGCCGAGGGACGTCCTCCGCGAGACCCGCAGCTCACGAGCACCCGGACCCGTGCGGGAACATGGGCCCGGCCCGGCAGCTCGAATCGGCGGTGGTGCCACACATGATGAAGACGGAGCACGTCCACCGGACTGCCACTTGACCGGGGCGAGTTGCAGCAGGTGCCGGGCAGGGGTCCGTGAGGCAGATCAGCGCACCCGACCCCGTGTTTTCGACGGCACCGGCGGGAGTTACGGGGCAAGGATCGGGGGCCGGCGTAGACCGACCCCATCCCCGCGGAACGGATCGTCGCGGCCTTTGCGGAAGCCGGCTACTCCGGCACCCCGCTGGCCTGCCCCCATGGCCGTGGTGTCCCGACTGCCCGGTCCGGGACACCACGGCCGCTGCCGTACAGGAATCGGGTCAGCTTCCCTTGCCCATAGTCAGCTGGCTGCGATGGAAGTCGAAGTGCTGGGTGGGGTACCGGTAGATGTCCGCAAGGGTCATGAAGTCCTTGAAGAAGGGATCCCACCGGACCGGGTAGTGCATGCCGCGGGCCAGACCGGCCTCGGTCTCCGCTTCGAGGTGCCGGTGCAGCGAGGCGATGACCCGGTCGAAGGCGGCGCCCATCCGCCGGGGACCGTAGACCTTGGCCGCGCCGCAGGGGCCGACGTAGTTGATCAGGTCGAACGGGACCGTGGCCGCGTTCAGCAGCCGGGCGAAGACCTTGCTCACCGTGCGGGGCAGCCGCCCGAAGACGCGTACCAGGACGAGCAGTGCCCGGACGATCATGTAGCCGAAGAGCATGTGCCACAGCAGCTGCTTGTTGGTCCAGCGCGTGCCGTCGGTTGCCTTGGCAAGGTCTGCCGCGGAGGGCGCGTCGATCAACCTGTGGAAGGTCAGCCGGGCACGCTCGTAGTCGTCGTGAACGGCTTGGCGGTCCGTCGGGTGGGTGTCCGTCATGGTCTGCCGGCTTTCGGTCGGCACTCCGAATCCGTCGGGGCTTGTGATGATGCCCCCTGCCACGCTCCGGGACCAGTTGCCGGGAAGCGGGTGGTGCGGCGCATTGCCGGGCAGGCCGTATGACGGCTCCGTGCCTACGCTTGAGGTGGGGCGCTGGTCTGGGTGATCAGCTGGAGGCGACACCGATGGGACGACGCCATCATTTCCACGTCGAGTACGTGGGGCACTCGGTCAGTGCCACCGTCGAGGCCGGCCACACGGTCCTGGTGGAGGTTCTGGTCGACGGCAAGGAGACCGGACACGGCACGACGCACGACGACCACCCCGTGACCGTGCACGTCGAGCTGCCCACAGATCCGCCGACTCCGGTGTCCGTACGGGTGACGCCCGCTCCCGGCGTACCGCGTTGCATTCTGGAGGTCCCTGGAGCCGAGGATCACGTCATGTCACCCCGCCCGTTCTGACGGAGCACGCCGGCGGGCCTGGCCAATGAGCGAGTTGCCTGTGGCGCTCCGGCCGTTGCCCCGGGGCTTGGCGCCGACCATCGTCTTGGCGACCCGGCCTCCGACGTACGCGTTCATGGTCGGGATGGACATGCAGCGCAGCCGGTGCCGGCGGCCGTGATCGCCTGGCGGTAGGCGTGGTCGACGACGTCACCCGCGGCGAACACGCCGGGAAGGCTTGTGCGCGTGGACGGGGACTGGACCTCGAGGTAGCCCTCGGCGTCCAGGTCGAGCTGCTCGGTGAACAGCTCGGTGCGCGGGTCGTGGCCGATCGCAATGAACAGGCCCGTGACGTCCAGGTGTTGGGTCTCTTCGGTGATCACGTTGCGGACCGTGAGGCCGGAGAGCTTGCCGTCCTTGTCCTCCAGATCGGTGATCTCACTGTCGAAGAGGAAGGAGATTTTGTCGTCCGAGAACGCGCGGTTCTGCATGACCTGGGAGGCCCGCAGGGTCGAGCGGCGGTGGACGATGGTGACCGAGCGGGCGAAGCGAGTGAAGAAGGTGGCCTCCTCCACCGCCGTGTCGCCGCCGCCGACCACGACGATGTCGCGGTTGCGGAAGAAGAGGCCGTCGCAGGTCGCGCACCAGGACACGCCCCGCCCGGAGAGCTCCTCCTCCACGTCGGTTCAGGCCTTCGGCTTGGCGTCGATCTCGGCGATCAGGCCCTCGATGAGGCCCTTGATCTCGTCGCGGATGGGTCGGACGGCCTCGACGCCCTGGCCGGCCGGGTCCTCGAGCTGCCAGTCGAGGTAGGTCTTGCCGGGGAAGTAGGGGCAGGCGTCGCCGCAGCCCATGGTGATGATGTAGTCCGACGCCTGCGCGGCCTCGGGGGTCAGCACCTTCGGCTTCTGGTCGGAGATGTCGATGCCCAGCTCGGCCATGGCAGCCACGGCGGAGGGGTTGATCCGGTCACCGGGGACGGAGCCTGCGGAGCGCACCTCGACGCGGTCTCCGGCGAAGTGGCGCAGGAAGCCTGCGGCCATCTGCGAGCGGCCGGCGTTGTGGATGCAGACGAACAGCACGGACGCGACAGGAGTGGAGGACATCGTTCTTCCTTGGGGAGTCAACTGCGGGGTTGGAACGAGCGGGTGTGTCAGACGCCGAGCTGGGGGAGCAGCTCGGTGATGTGGGCGTCGATCTCGTCGCGGATCTCGCGGACGACGGCGATCGGGGCCCCCTGCGGCTTGGGGTAGGAGGCGGCGCTGCCGTCTGCGCCGACCTCGGTGAGCGCCTGGACGGCGTGGGGATCTACCGCGGTGGCGGGTTCGGTGCCCGGCGCTCCCTGAATCTTGGCGAGTGCCTCCAAGCGCTCGGCCGTGAGGCGTTCGGCGAGCACGACGAGGTGCGTGTGGACCTGGGCGTCGGTTGCCAGGAGCGCATAGGAGTCGGCGAGGAGTCGCTGCACGGTCTCCGGGGCGAACCTGCCTTCGTGGCGCGCGGCGAGGCGCGCCACTCCGGTGAAGAGCCGCTGATCAGGCAGTGCGGGGGCGGGGGCGAAGACATGAGAACCCTCCACGGACTCCAACAGGTCAGTCCCGGCTGGTGTCAGGGCCGGGTGATGTGACAGTATCAGTCCATGATGACGTCAGTCGACACTGAACTGATCCGGGTACTGGCCGACCCGCTCAGGCTCCAGATCGTGACCCTCCTCGCCAAGGAGACGCTCTGCACCACCCATCTCGTGGAGGAGACGGGTGCCAAGCAGACGAACCTCTCGAACCATCTGAAGGTCCTGCGCGAGGCGGGGGTCGTGGATACGGAGCCATGCGGACGGTACATCTACTACCGCCTGCGCCCGGAGGTCATCGAGGCCATCGCCGGTCAGTTCGCCGACCTCGCTCAGACCGCGCGCGCCACCGCCGAAGCGAACCTCAAGCGGTCCTGCCCATAGCCCGCTTCTTGCCTCACCTGCCCGAGGAGAACCGTTGTCCGTCACCGAGCCCGTCGCCGCCCCCGCAGCGGCGTCCGGCATAGCCGCCGACGCGTCCCAACCCGCGCCTGGCGCGACCCCGCCCCAGACCCCGTTGATCGCCCGCGCCGCCGCCGAGCTCGTCGGCACCGCGGCGCTCGTGGCGGTGGTGGTCGGCTCCGGCATCCAGGCCACCGAGCTCAGCCAGGACGTGGGCCTGCAGTTGCTGGCGAACTCCCTGGCCACCGTCTTCGGCCTCGGCGTACTGATCGCCCTCCTCGGCCCGGTGTCCGGCGCCCACTTCAACCCGGCCGTCACCCTGGCCGAGTGGTGGACCGCCCGCCGCGGCGTCGGGGTCACCGCTCGCGAGCTCGCCGTCTACGTGCCCTCCCAGATCGTCGGCGCGATCGCGGGCGCGATCCTGGCGGACGCGATGTTCGGCGAGCCGCTGGTGAAGTGGTCCACCCATGACCGTTCCGCCGGCAACCTCCTCCTCAGCGAGGTCGTCGCCACCGCCGGCCTGATCATGCTGATCTTCGGCCTGGCCCGCACCGACCGCCTGCGCTTCGCACCCGTCGCGGTCGCCTCGTACATCGGCGCCGCGTACTGGTTCACCTCCTCCACCTCCTTCGCCAACCCGGCGGTCACCATCGGTCGCGCCTTCACCGACACCTTCGCGGGCATCGCGCCCGCCTCGGTCCCGGGCTTCATCGGCGCCCAGCTGGCCGGTGTCATCGTCGGCCTGGCCCTGGTGGCGCTCATCTTCATGCGCGGCAAGCCCGCGACTGCCGGAGCCCCCGCGGCATGACGCAGAGCACGGACGTGGTGGTGATCGGCGGCGGCCAAGCAGGGCTCGCCGCCGGTTACCACCTGCGCCGCCTGGGGATCGAGTTCGTCATCCTCGACGCCCAGGCGGCACCGGGCGGAGCCTGGCAGCACACCTGGGACTCCCTCCGCCTGTTCTCCCCGGCCGCCTACTCCTCGCTGCCCGGTCGGCTCATGCCCGTCCAGCCCGGCGAGGTCTATCCGGACGCGCAGCATGTGGTGTCGTACCTCGCCGACTACGAGAAGCGGTACGAGCTGCCGGTTCAGCGCGGCGTGTGGGTCGATGCCGTCCACCGGGACGGCGCCTTCCTGCGAGTCGAAACCGACTGCGGTGACTGGCAGGCCCGTGCCGTCATCAGCGCCACCGGCACCTGGACCCGCCCCTTCCTGCCAGCTGTCCCTGGCCGCCGCGACTTCGCGGGCCGCCAGCTCCACACGGTGCAGTACCGCAACCCCGAGGACTTCGCCGGGCAACGCGTGATCGTCGTGGGCGGTGGAAACTCCGGCGCGCAGATCGCCGCCGACCTCGCGGGTACGGCCGACCTGACCTGGGTCACCCAGCGTCCGCCCCGCTACCTGCCCGACGAGATCGATGGCCGCGCGCTCTTCGACGCCGCGACCGCCCGCCGCCAGGCCCTGGACGCCGGCCGCACGGACACCGGTGGTGTCGCCTCGCTCGGCGACATCGTGGCCGTCCCGCCCGTACGAACGGCCCGAGACGCCGGCCTCCTCAGCGCCACGCCCATGTTCAGTCGCCTCACCGAGGACGGTGTCGCCTGGGCCGACGGAACGAGCGCCCAGGCCGACGCGATCATCTGGTGCACCGGCTTCCGCCCGGACCTGGCCCATTTCTCCTCGCTCCGCCTGCGCGGCACCCGAGGCCACATCGCCACGATCGGCACCCGCGCCGTCGACGAACCCCGCTTGCACCTGCTCGGCTACGGCGACTGGACCGGGCCCGCCTCCGCCACCCTCATCGGCGTCGGGCGCCCGGCGCGCGAGGCCGCCCGGGAGATTGCGGAACTGCTCCGAGCCTGACCGGCAAGTCAATGAGACCGCAACGCCATGTGGTCGTCGCTGGCCGCAGAGGGGCGCCAGCCCGGAGATGGCCCGGGCGTCGCTGCAGGCGCTCGGAGGTCCGGACGACTCCTGAGCAGACGCCCGGTGCCTTTGCCCGAAGGTGGGGTCGGGCGTAGCAGGCAGGCGCGGCGACCAGCGAGGATGCCTGTCGTGACCACTGATCAGAACCTTGCTCCCCTCCGCTCGACGCACTCGGCACCCCTGGTGTTCGGCGCGGGAGCGGCCATCGGCGTGCTGGGCGGGATGATCGGGCTGGGCGGCGCGGAGTTCCGCCTGCCGCTGCTGATTGGCCTCTTCGGATTCGCGGCACTCTCGGCCGTCATCCTGAACAAGGCGATGAGCCTGGTGGTTGTGCTGGTTGCGCTGCCGGCCCGCCTGGCGGCGGTCCCGGCCGCCGAAGTGGCTGCACGCTGGCCGGTCGCCGTCAATCTTCTGGCCGGGAGCCTGCTTGGCGCCTGGGCCGGAGCATCCTGGGCAGTACGGATGCGCTCCGCCACCCTCTACAAGGTGCTGGCTGCCCTGATGGTGCTCATGGCGGCCGCCCTGCTGGTCACGCACACCACCACGCTGGACACGCTCGCGCTGCCGCTGTGGGCACAGGTGCCCTGCGGGGTCGTGGCCGGGTTCGGCATCGGAGTGGTCGCGGCGATCATGGGCGTGGCCGGAGGTGAGCTGCTGATCCCGACGATCGTGCTGCTGTTCGGCGTCGACATCAAGACCGCCGGAAGCGTCTCTCTGCTGGTGTCCCTGCCGACCATGCTGGTGGCCTTCGCCCGCTACAGCCGTGACGGCAGCTTCGCGGTGCTCGGCACGAACCTACGCTTCACCCTGGTCGGGGCCGCAGGTTCCGTCGCCGGGGCGGTGTTGGGCGGGTTGCTCCTGGGCGTGTTCCCGGACCTGGTGCTCATCCCCGCGCTGGCCTTGATCCTTCTCGTTTCCGCGGTGAAGCTCGCCCGTCACGACTGACCGGCGGTGGGCAGCGACCTACACGCTGGCTGCGCGGGTCAGGAGCTGGGCCATGGCCGCGAGGACCGCCGGCTCCACCCGGTAGTAGACCCAGGTGCCGCGCCGCTCGGAGGAGAGCAGTCCGGCTTCCTTGAGCTTCTTCAGGTGATGGGAGACGGTCGGCTGGGAGACGCCCACGTCGGAGATGTCGCAAACGCAGGCCTCGCCTCCCTCGTGCGAAGCGACTGCCGAGAAGAGCCGCAGGCGCACGGGATCACCCAGGGCCTTGAACATCGTGGCCGTGCGCTCAGCCTCGTCCGCGGTCAGCGGGCGCTCGGTGAGCGGCGGGCAGCACGGCACGACGGCTTCCGGCTCCAGCAGCGGCAACACGTTCACATTCGACATGCGTCTATGTTGACACATGTCGAACTAGGCAGCCAGGGGCACCTCACCTGCGGAGGTCGGAGGCCAGGCGGCGAGCCGTCGCGATGCAGCGGGCGTCCGCGGCCGTCAGCGACGCTGAGGGGCGGCGGTCCGGGGTGGCGGCGTCGACCGCGGCTCGATATCGGCCGGTGTCGAAGACCGGCTGGGTCGGCGGAGTGCGCAGGAAGCGCCCGACGGGGGCGGCGTCCACGGCTGAGCGGACGAGTCAGAAGTGCATGTCGCGACCGAGGATGCGCTGGGGAGCGAACTTCACGGGGGTGCGGCCGGCCAGTGTCGCCCCAGCCGCGGAGGCGAGTTCGACCGCTATCTGCACCGCCGCGTTGCCCGCGCCCACGACGATCACCCGCTGGCCCGTGAACGCCTGCGGACCGCGGCACTCGGAGGCGTGCAGCACCGCGCCCTTGTAGCGGTCCAGGCCTCGGCCCGGTGGGGATAGCGATCAGGATCCCCGCGAAGGCGGGTTCGTTGTCGCGCTGGACGACGGCGCCCGGATATCGGCCCTGTCCGACGACCGGCTTCAGCCCGTGCCTGACCAGGGCGTACGTCGGCGCCAGTCCGGCTTGGCCTGCTCCGACCACGACGACGTCGACGTGCTCCATTAAACGATCTCCCGATTCGACGGATGTCTATGTTGACGCTCATCGAATCAAGTGCCATGCTGGCTGCGCAAGCCATCGACAGATGTCGAAACACCGAGGAGTCGACCGTGAACGCGCCTGCCAACACCGAGCTGCCCGTCGTTGTCATCGGAGCCGGCCCCATCGGGCTGGCCGCCGCCGCACACCTCGTCGATCAGGGCATCGAGCCCCTGGTCCTGGAGGCCGGACCGGCCGTCGGCAGCGCCGTGCGGGACTGGAGTCACGTACGCCTGTTCTCCACCTGGGGTGAGGTCGTCGACCCGGCCGCGGAGAAGCTCCTGGCCCCCGCCGGCTGGGTCAAGCCGGACGAGGCCATCTACCCGACCGGCGGCGACTGGGCCGAGCAGTACCTGCTGCCGCTGGCCGCCGTCCTGGGCGAGCGCGTCCGCGTCGGCGCCCGCGTCACCGGCGTCTCCCGGCTCGGCCGCGACCGGGTCGTGGACGCCGACCGCGAGGCCCAGCCCTTCACCGTTCACATCGCGCACGCCGACGGCAGCGAGGAGCGGCTGACCGCCCGCGCAGTCATCGACGCCTCCGGCACCTGGTCGACCCCCAGCCCCATCGGTGGCGACGGCCTGCCCGCCCTCGGTGAGCACTCCGCGGCCGACCGGATCTCGTACCGGGTCCCGGACCTGAAGGACCCGGCCGTCCGCACCCGTTACGCCGGCAAGCGCACTGCCGTCATCGGCTCCGGCGCCTCCGCCTTCACCGCGCTCGCCTACCTCGCGGACCTCGCCAAGGGCGAGGAAGGCACCCACGCCACCTGGATCCTGCGGCGCGGTATCAGCGGCTCCACCTTCGGGGGCGGCGAAGCCGACCAGCTGCCCGCCCGCGGCGCCCTCGGCCTGGCGGCCAAGGCCGCCGTCGACAACGGGTACGCCGACGCCGTCACCGGCTTCCGCACCACCGCAGTGGAGAAGTCCGCCGATCAGCTGGTCCTCGTCGCCGAGGACGGCCGCCACCTGGACCCGGTGGACGAGGTCATCGTCCTCACCGGCTTCCGCCCCGACCTCACCTTCCTCGACGAGCTCCGCCTCGGCCTCGACGAGCGCCTCCAGGCGCCCACCGAGCTGGCCCCGCTGATCGACCCCAACCAGCACTCCTGCGGCACCGTCTACCCTCACGGCGTGAACGAGCTCTCCCACCCGGAGAAGGACGTCTACCTCGTCGGCATGAAGTCCTACGGCCGCGCCCCGACCTTCCTCGCCATGACCGGCTACGAGCAGGTCCGCTCCATCGCGGCCGCCCTGGCCGGCGACCAGGAAGCAGCCGAGCGCGTCGAGCTCACCCTCCCCGAGACCGGCGTCTGCGGCGGCGCGGGCCTCTTCGATGAGCCCGAGGCCGCCGAGGCGACCGGTGGTGGCTGCTGCGCGGCGCCCGCCACCCTCACCATCGGCGCCCCGGCCTCTTCCGGCGGCTGCTGACCAGCGAAGTGACAAACCTTCACAGCGGCGCGGCCGCGACCGGGACTGGGGTCCGGTCGCGGCCGCGCGGCGCGCTGCCCGCCCTGTGCGCCACCCAGATCACCAGCTGGGGCATCGTCTACTACGCGTTCCCCGTCCTCCTGCCACGCCTGATCGCCGACACCGGCTGGTCCGCCAACGCGGCAACGGGCGCGTTCTCCATGGCCCTTCTCGTCTCCGGCGTGGCGGGAATCCCGGTCGGCCGTGTCCTCGACCAGCGCGGTCCCCGCGCGGTCATGACTGCCGGCTCGGTCATCGGTGTGCTCGCACTCCTGCTGATCGCGGCCGCCCCCAGCCTGCCCGTCTTCTTCCTGGGCTGGATGCTGGCGGGTATTGCGATGGCGGCCACCTTCTACCCGCCCGCCTTCGCCGCCCTCACCCGCTGGTGGGGCCCCGACCGCATCCGCGCCCTGACGATCGTCACCCTCGCCGGCGGGCTGGCCTCCACCGTCTTCGCCCCGCTGACCGCCGTCCTGGCCGAACACCTCACCTGGCGCCAGACGTACGCGGTCCTCGCCGTGATCCTCGCGGCCATCACCATCCCCGCACACGCCCTGGCTCTGCGCGCCCCGTGGCCCGCCGCCCCGCCCCAGCCACCCGCAACGGACCGCACCCCGATCCCCCGAAGCCGCCCCTTCCTCCTCCTGGCCTCGGCCTTCACCCTCTCCAGCTTCGCCATGTACGCGGTGGTCATCGGCCTCATCCCCCTCCTCACCGAACGCGGCGCCAGCCCGTCAACAGCCGCCTGGGCACTGGGACTCGGCGGCGCCGGACAGACCCTCGGCCGCACCCTGTACGCGAGCCTCTCGGCCCGCACGTCCGTCACGACCCGCACGGCCACCCTCATCGCCCTCGGCGGCGCCACCACAGCCGCTCTCGCCCTCATCCCAGGCCCGATCCCCCTGTTGATCGTCCTCGCGGTCCTGGCAGGAATCGTCCGCGGCAACCTCACCCTCCTCCAGGCCACCGCCGTAACCGACCGCTGGGGCACCACCCACTACGGCCGCCTCTCCGGTCTCCTGGGCGCCCCCGCCCACATCGCCGCAGCCCTGGCTCCATGGGCCGGCGCCGCCCTCGCCGGCCTCCTCGGCGGATACCCGACCCTCTTTGCCGTCCTGGCAGCCCTCTCCGGAGCGTCCGTCCTTCTCGCCCTGGGCACTGCGCCGAAGCCCATCGTGGAGCGCCCAGGACTCAGCGGACGGTGAGGCGGCGGTAGCCGAAGAGCCAGGCGATCGACCGTTCGATCTTCCAGCGGCGCCGGCCGAGGCGTTCGCCGGACTCGATGCCGGGCGCCGTGCGATGCGCGCGACGAGCCCGCGCTCGCGCAGCCAGGCCAGGTGTTCGGCGGAGAAGTACGCCTTGTCCGCCGAACGGAGTTTGACGGGTCGGCGCCGCCGTGGTCCCGACGGGACCGGACGGCGGGTATGCCACGGATGAGCGGGTTGAGGGCGAGGCTGTCGTGCATGTTCGCGCCGGACACGGCGACGGCGAGCGGGATGCCCTGGGCATCGGACAGCACGTGCAGCTTGCCGCCCTTCTTGCCGCGATCGACCGGGTTCGGCCCGGTCAGCGATCCCCCGTTTGGCGCGAACGGAGGCCGCGTCGACGATCGCCGAGGTCCAGTCCACCTCGCCCCGGGCCCCGAGTTCGTCCAGCACCGCCCGGTGCAGCCGACGCCACGGGCCGGCCTCGGTCCATACCGTGAAGCGGCGAGGCGCGGTGGCGGGCGACGTGCCGAACGTCGGCGGCAGATGCCGCCAGGCACAGCCGCTGGTCAGCGCGTACACCAACTGCCGTGAACACGGCCCGCTCGTCACACGGAGCGGTCTCACCACCTTGCGGACGAGCAGCGAACCACGGCAGCAACGGGGCGGCCAGCTCCCAGAGTTCATCAGGAACCAGACGCTTCGATAGATCAGCAGCCACGACCGGCAGCATGCCGCACGGACATCACGTCACATGGGACGACCTCTAAGCCTTGATTGGCGCGGCCGACCTGGCGGCCTGCTCGATCTTCGCGCAGTATGCCGCACGGGCTTCCTCGTCGATCTGCCTCTCGTTTTCGGCGCGCACCCCGGTCCGGCCGTCGAGGCCCTCGCGCAGGATATCGGCGTGCCCGGCATGCCGGATGGACTCGCCGAGGACATGGACCATGATGGCGAACAGGTTCGTGTTGGGATAAGGCTCCGGCCACCACGGCACGTGGCCGGGGGCGTCGAGGGGAAGCTCGTTGATCGTCGCGTCCGAGTGTTCCCACGTGCGCCGGTAGAACCCGATGATCTGATCGCGGGTCTCGTCCTCGGTCGCCCACAGATCGCTGCCGTCGGAGTCCTGCCACCGGGGCAGCGGTTCCGGGGAAGGGCGGTCGAAAACCTCGCCGAAGTACCTGGCCTCGACGGTGGCCACGTGTTTGACCAGGCCGAGGAGGTTGGTCCCGGTCGCCGTCAAAGGCCGGCGGGCGTCGTATTCGGACAAGCCGTCGAGTTTCCAGAGCAGCGCCTTGCGGTCCCGCCGCAGTCTCCCGTGCAGGTTGCCTTTCGCGAATTCATCGATCATGCGGCATGAGCCTGCCATGGGCTGCTCGTGGTCTCAAGATCCGGTACGTGGTCCGCAACGACCGGCAGAGCCGAGGCCTGGCCATGGCCGCCGCCCTGACCTGCTACAAGAAGCTCGCGAAACTTGCCACGTGAGACAACCTCTAAAGGGGGCGACCACATGTCCGGAGAAGGGAGGCGGCTCGACGTGCCGCAACGCCGGCCCCAGTCCTGAGATCGAGGCAGGACAGCCTGTGGGGGCTCTGCGGCAGGACCAGAGATCTGGGCACCTTGACAGCCCAAGTGATTAGCCGCCATATTACTTGCATGACGAGGGACGGCATCGACGGCGAGGCACCCACACTCGACCAGGCCAGGCGGCAGGTCGAGCACTACGGCCTGGAGGTCGATCCGCAGGCGGTACTGGTCGCGGTGCGGCTGATCTCGGCGGGCGCGCGGGTCGGCCGGGCGGCCGAGGCGCACTTCGCCCGGTTCGGCCTGTCGACGGGGCGCTACCGCCTGCTCGCCGACCTCGAAGACCACGGCGGGGAGAAATCCCCCTCACACCTCGCGGTCGACCTCGGTGTCTCCAGGGCCACGGTCACCGGACTACTGGACGGTCTTGAGCGCGAGGGTCTGATCGCCCGCCGCCCGTCCACGGAGGACGGCCGGGGCACGGTGGCCGTCCTGACCGCGCGCGGGGCGCAGCGCCTGCGCGACATGGCGTCCGAACATTTCGGGCGGCTCGAGGCGATGGTGGGCGGGCTTTCCGTCGAGGAGCGTGCGGTGTTCCTGGATCTGCTCGCCCGTGTCGTACGCGGCAGTGCGGCCCTGGCCGCCGACTGACCCGGCCCCAGCCGGTTTGGCCCCGCCCTCCGGGCAGGGTCTTTTTGCGGGGTGATAGTTAGCCCCCTAATTATCTGAAGAGAAGGAGGCCAGCATGTCCGCAACGAAGGACAGAACCAGCCGAAACCGGGCAGCCTCCCGGCCATCCCGGCCGTTCACCCTGTGGCGCGAGGTGCTGACCGCCTACGCCGCCCCCGCGCTCATGGCCGGTACCGCCGGAGTCGTCACCGGGCAGCAGGACCTGGCCGTGGCCGCCTGCACCTCCATTGCCGGCACCTCCGCCGCAGTGGCTTTCCTCGTCGGCACCTGGCTGCGACACGGCGGGCAGCCCCGACGGTGGACCACCACCACGCCGCGCGTCGCCCTGACCGCCGCACTCGTCGTCACCGCCGTCGGCGCGGCGGCCCTGCTGGGATGGTTCACCGCCCAATGGCTACCCGCCCACACCCCGATCCCCGCCACCCCGTGGCTGGAGCGCCTGCGCATCGACCTGCCCGTCTCCGCAGCCCTCGCCACCACCATCGTCACCCTGCGCTGGCGCAGCACCACCACGCCGTCCCGGGCATAGCCCCCTCCGACACCGGCCCGCCCGCCCCACGGCCCCAACCCGACCGAGCCCACCCCGGCAGCACCCGCCGCCGGGAAGTCACCAAGGAATGAGCACACGATGATCGTTGTCATGGGAGCGACCGGAGCAACCGGGAACGCCCTGCTCCACAGCCTGCACACGCTCGGCACACCCGTCCGCGCACTGACCCGCACCCCGCACAGGCCGATCCCCGGCATGGCCGGCGCACACCAACCGCCCGTCGAGGTCCAGTACGCCGACGCCACCGACCCCCACTCCCTGCGCACCGCCTTCAAGGGCGCCGACCGGCTCTTCCTCGCCATGGCCAACAGCCCGGCACAGGTCGAACTCGAAACCCGCGTCATCGACATCGCCGCCCACACCGGCATCGGACACGTCGTCAAGGTCTCCGCGCCCGCCGCCGAACCCGACTCCCCCGTCGCCATCTCCCGCGGACACCACGCCGTCGAGGAACACCTGCGCGCCAGCGGCCTCGGCCACACCATCCTGCGCCCCTACGCGTTCATGCAGAACGTCCTGCGCCTGGCCCCCACCGTCGCCCAGGGCATCATCCTCGGCACGACGGGCGACGCACCCTTCAACTACATCGACTGCCGCGACATTGGCGACGTCGCTGCCGCCGCCCTCACCAGACCCGACATCGCCGGTGGCACCTACACCCTGACCGGACCCGAGGCCGTCTCCTACCCCGAACTCGCCTCACGACTCACCACCCTGACCGGCAATCAGATCCGCTACGTGAACCTCACCTCGGACGAACTGCGCGACAACCTCATCCAGAACGCCCACATGCCGACCTGGCTCGCCGACCACGTGACGGAGATCCAGCAACTCGCCGTTACCCGGCCCGAAGCCCCCAACACCACCGTCAGCGACATCCTCGGCCGCCCGCCCCGCACCCTCGACGCCTTCCTGCAGGAACACCAGGCCCACTTCCGCCGGGGAAGGAGCTAGATGGCGCGACAGCGAGCATCCTCCCGGGAACGCCACGAAGCCAGAGGTGCAGTGGCACCGCGTTCCAACAGCCAGGCGGTCGCGTCCACCAGACCCTTGGCGGCCTCGAGAGGTGTGGTGAAGGTCTGTGTCGTCGCTGCGACGGCATGGCCGCCGCCATCCACTTCCTGATCGCATGAGACTTCGGCTTCCGCCTCTACCTCCCAGGGGGACCCCATCGAAGATCCCATAGGCATCGGCGGGGAAAGTACAGATCTGCGGCGAAGGAGACACCCGCGGCCTCGACGAAACCGAACACACCCGCTGCTTCGATCCCCTGAACCCGATGAAACTCAAGGCCGCTGCCCGTCCGGGTTGCACGGACACCGAGGTGCTCGGCCAGAGCCCGAACCCGGGCGCCGGCCTCACACAGCGCGTTACGGACGGCGTCGGGGTTCTCCACATCAGGGAAGACCCAACGAAGATCGCCCTGACTCAAGGGACTGGTATCCACGGGCCTGAGTCTGGCCTGCCGCCCCGCGCCCGCCAGCCCCACGAGCACCAGTCATCGCGGCGCCCGCGAACTCGACTGCCCAACTGCCCATGTTCCCGTGGGCCAAGGCGGCGCAGCCCTCATCGACCACTGCCGAGGCTCCCGAAGACACGACCGACCCACTGATCCAAGCGGGTCCCGAAGTCCGACGCCGAGGTGATCCCCGAGGCCGGCAGGCAACCTGCGTCGTCGAGGTCGGCGTCGGCGACGAAGTCCACATCGGCCCAGCCACCACGGAACAGCACGACCGACAGCACAGCCTCCGCAGGACCGGAAATGACCACGCCGACCGAGTCCGGATCACGAATCCGAGCCCTGTCGATCTCCAGTGGCTGAGGCCAGGAGGCCTCCGCATCCCTCCAGGTCGGCCGGCCCACTTCGAGGCCGGCCGACGTCCAGCCCATGGTCCGCTCGGCCAGAGCAACAGCCGCCTCATCAAGATCAACAATTCTGTCCAGATGGGCGTTGCAACCGGCAGGCCGACCTATCGCAAGGGCCACACCCGAGCCTCCCTCAACAGTGCCCACCCCGGGATTTCATACGCTGCGCGGGTGCCCGCTGGACCGCATGGCCCCCTACCGGCTCGATCGCGGCGGCTTCAACACCGCGGCTCGCCGCCTGCCTGCAAACGTCGCGCGCCAGCCTCCGCGGCAGGCGGACTGCGCCCTACGGCCTCGGAGGGAGCCCAGCCGGAGCCGTCCGCGACAGCCGAAGGGGTCGTGGCCGGGCCTCTCGGCGTGACGTTCTTCTCCCAGGAGGCACACCTCGCCCCCCAACTATCTAACTACTCGTCAGTAGAGTCAGCATTGGTCCGACCAGACATGACCACAGCCTGATTCACATGAGACTTGGCTTCAAGATGCGCGGGATCGGCCGTCTGGTGGAGACCGACACTCCCTTCGACATGACCTACACCGCCGTGGTCACGGTCAAGGACGGGCTCATCACCTCCTACCGCGACTACTGGAACCCCCTCGCCGTGTCGCAGCCCGGCGCCGACTTCGCAATCGTCGGCGGTCTGGGCGGGGCACAGCACACCCGCCACTTCGCCGCGCTGCTGCTGACCAGCGCGCACGGGATCACGGACATGGAGGCCAGCGGACACCTGTCCGCGGACAAGTGGCACACCACGGCCGAGGAACTCGTCTCGACCCTCGTATCCATGGTCGACCGGCGGGCTCGCAGACGGTAGCCCTGCGGGGAGCACAACGGGGCGTGCGGCGTCCATCGCTCGATGCCTCCTGTCGGTCAGGCGGCGTCCGGCCCTGCCCGGAACCTGGCCACGCCGAACCGGGGCCGAGCGGGCAGAGAGCGCACAGGACTTGCCCCGCGCTGCACGCATGCCCGTCCGGCACCGGCTGCCGGGAGGGCCGCACAGCCGGTCCTGCGTCACCGCGGGCCACACCCGCGAATTCACCTGCGTCCTGCTCCCCCAGCATGGCACCTGGCGGGCTACGCACGCCGGCATGGCCCGCATGGCCCGCAAGCCGATGTTCGCCACGGACCTGGACGCCGCACTCAGCATGCACACGATCGCCGGCCACGCCCCGACCACCGCGTGCGTCGGCCACGGCGGCCCGGTCCGTCGCAGTCGCCGGGAGGTCGACATGCCCGGCGGGCGGTCCGGGCCGGCAAAGGCAGTGCCCGTCGGCGTGCCGGGCGTAAGCAGCGGGCCGCCAACGTCACCTCCGGATCAGGCTCCTCGACCATGGGCAGCGGATCGCCGGGCACGCCGAGCAGATACAGCGGGGCTGACCAGCCTCAGCGGAACGCGGCGATATTGCGGGCGGCCCAGTCGGCGAACGGGCGCGGGGCGCGGCCCAGGACCCGCTGGACGTCCGGGCTGACGCGCAATTCGGCCGGGCTCGGGGAGCCGAGGATGTCCAGGGTGTCCTCGGCGAGCGCCGCCGGCATGCTCTGGGCCATGGCGGCCTTGGCCTCGTCGCGGGTGAGGTCGTGAAAGCGCACTGGCGAGTCCAGCGCGGCGGCGAGGGCCTCCGCCTGCTGGCGCGGCGTGATCAACTCCGGGCCGGTCAGCTCGTACACGCCGCCGGTGTGCCGGTCATCCAGCAGGCAGGCCGCCGCGACCTCGGCGATGTCGGCCGGGTCGATGATGGGCACCCCGACGTCGCCGAAGGGCGCGGCGACGACCCGCCGCGCACGGATGGACTCGGCCCACCACAGGGCGTTGGAGGCGAAACCGCCCGGCCGCAGGATGGCCCACTCCAGGCCGGACTCCCGCAGCACGTCCTCCACCGCGCGCATCGCGATCCGCGTCGGGCCGAACGGCCTGGTCGCCACGCCCTGTGAGGAGAGCAGGACGACGCGGCGGACCCCGCTGACCGCGGCCTCGCCGATGATGTCGGCCGGGCCGGCTCCGGCGGCGTGCATGTCGCCGGACAGCAGCAGGAACAGCGCCTTCGCTCCTGCCAGCGCGGGCTCGAGGCCGGCCGGCTCGGTCAGGTCGGCCGCCACGTGACGGACGCCGTCCGGCACGGCCGCCACGTGCCGCGACACCGCCGTCACCTGCTGGCCCGCCTCGGCCAGTGCCCGCGTCAACGGCCGGCCCACATTTCCTGTAGCCCCGGTCACCACGATCATGATCGACTCCTTGTCCGATGCCCTCTGTGGCCTTCACCCTAGGAGTCGGGCTAACTTTTGGTAAGGACATACCTAGAGGTAAGCTCATCACGTGACAGGAAGCGCGCAGCACAGACCGGCCGAGGCGGGGGCGCCGTATGAGGTGTTTCACACCGACTGCCCCGCGCGCGATGTGGTCGACCACGTGACCAGCCGGTGGGGCATCTGGGTGTTGATCTCCTTGCGGAGCAACGACCTTCGGTTCTACGAGCTGCGCGAGAGCATCCAGGGCATCAGCGAGAAGATGCTTGCCCAGACCCTGCGCGCGCTGGTCCAGGACGGCCTGGTCTGGCGGGAGGTCACGCCGACGACGCCGCCCCAGGTCACGTACGGGCTGACCGAGTTCGGTCGGGACGTCGGCGAGCCGCTGGAGGAGCTGTTCGACCGGATCACCCGGCGGCTGTCACCGCGCAACGCGGGGTAGTGGCCGACCACGGATCCCCGCTACACCACCTGGCGGGACACCGCCTCCGCCCCTCCACGCCACACAGAAACCGCCTCCCGGCAGGGCGTGCAGCCCAGCCCAGGAGGCGGCTTTCCATCCATGACGGGCCGTCAGTGCCGTCAACCGGTTCCGGCTCATTCCCCCGCATCGTCAAGGCTCGCGCGGCGGACGACACGTCCTCGCTGCTGCCCCTGCCCCTTCGCGGCTGCCTGCCGTCGACCGGTCCGTCGGCGTCAGTCGATTCCCCCGCATTCCAGTGGGGAAACGGGCGGATCCTTCAGTCGCCGCCCGGTGTGGACTCCATGGTCCGTGCGGCCTCCTCGGAGCGCCTCTCCATCTCGTCCGGCGGTACGTCCTCGATGTGCGTGGCGATGTTCCAGCGGTGGCCGAACGGGTCCTCGAACTGGCCGGTGCGGTCGCCGTAGAACTCGTCCTTGATCGGCCGCAGCTCGGTAGCGCCCTGGGCGAGGGCCTCGGCGAACACCGCGTCGACGTCCTCGACGTACACGTGCAGGGTGACGGGCGTACCGCCCACCGACTTCGGCGAGCGGAATCCCATGTCCGGGTACTCGTCCGCGAGCATGATGAGCGAGTTGCCGAGCTCCAGCTCGGCGTGGCCGATCTTGCCTCCGGGTGCGGCCATCCTCATCCGCTCCCGTGCGCCGAGCACGGAGACGTAGAACTCGATCGCGGCCGCGGCACCGTCGATGCAGAGGTACGGAGTGACGCGCGGGTATCCCTCAGGAATGGGCTGGACACTCACCGGCCACCTGCCTTTCCGGACCGTGGCGGCCACGCCGACCGCCGCCTGCGCCCAGGGATATCCCGAAGGTGACGCATACGTGCCCGCGCCGCGCGCAGCCGGGCACCCCGGATACCCCAAAGGGCTGCGGACCCGGCGGGGCCGGCCACAGCGAATCAGCTGTGGCCGGTGTGGCTGGGGCGCCCAGCGTCTCGCTCACCGACGTCAACCTTGATCCGCCGCACCCACCGCCGAGCCGGCGAATCAAGCCTCTTCGGTCGAGGAGGGCGGTGGCTTCGATCTCGACGAAGTGCTCGGGTACGTCCGGGAAGAACGCACTTTCCCGTGACTCGGGAACCAGATGGTCACCAAGCAGTACACAGGCTCGGCCGAGGACGCCGACCTCAGGCGCGCAGACCCCTGGCACAGGCGTCCTCTTCGCGCCCTCCTGGGGCGCGGCGGCATACCGCAGATCCGCAGGATGGCGGCCGTGCTCCAGTTCGCCGGGCTCGAAGCCCGTCAGAAAGGCGTCCGGCCATCCGGGCAGGCTTCGAGCCGTGCTGCGAGGGCGAGGAGTCACAGCATCCGATGTGCCCGCACGCTGCGCACCCCGGCACCGCCGACGCGGCCGCGGAAACGCACTCGGGACCCGGCGTAGCGGTAGTGGCTCCGCGTGACGCAGGTGAGAGTTCTTCAGTTGATCACTTCAGAGACTGATGGCAGGATCGTCCGCCGGAATTCGGACAAGTGAGATACACGAACGGGGAGTTGGGGCATGCGTGTGATGACCGGGACGGGCACTGCCACAGTGCTGCTGGTGGTGTCGGCACTCTTCGTGCCCGGCTGCGGCGCCGAACCGTCGAAGGGCGCGGGCACACCGGGGACGGGGGCCGCCTCCAAGCCTGCGGCGGGTGCGGGCGCCGGCGCGGGCTCGGGCACTTCCGCGGCGGAGTTCTCCACCGTGTTCAACACCGAGCGGAAGATCCAGGCGGCGCTGCCCGACCCCGATTCGATGAAGGGCTGGAAGCCGAAGACGGGCAGCGCGAACGTCGTCGAGCAGCCCACGCCGCCGGCACAGTGCGGCCCCGACTGGGACTGCGCCGCCGTGGCCGACGGCTCTGCGAAGTTCGAGGAGGTCGGGGAAACCGTCATCTTCCATTTGCACGCCTTCACCGACCAATCCACTGCGCAGGACGCCTGCCGCAAGGAGGCGACGCAGATGGCCAAATACACCAAGGCTGAGGTCGCACCCCTCGACGGCGCCACGAGCCGCGCGTACTACCGCAATGCCGGAGGCCTCGACGGCATCAACGTCAGCCTCTGCCTGGGTACCGTCGTCGGCCGGGTCACCATTGAGGGCGGGGGAAGCAACCTGGATCCCGAAACCGCGCACTCCATGGCCCGCATCCTCATCGACCGTGTCCGCAAGGCCGCCGCAGCATCCTGACCCCCTCCCACAGCCGCACCGCAGCCGCAGCGAGAAAGGCATCCGCTTGGGCGGACGACTCCTCAGTGCAGCCGCCTGACGGGCCACGCCGGTTTAGGCGTTAGGCCGACTGGAGTGGTGGGACGCTCCTCGCGATCGCGGCAGCCGGCAATAGAATGCTCGGCTCGGCGCCGGGATCCTCGACCATGACGACGCCAGCCGTCTGAATGTCGAAGCCCATCGGCCAGATGGTGAGGTCGCTTGCCAGTGCGCCCTCCAATTTCGCCCGTGTCAGGTCGGCACCGGTGAGGTCGGTTCCGCGAAGGTCCGCCAGTCTCAGGTCCGCGCCAACAAACTTGGTGCCACGGCCCAGCGCCTTGCGCAGATTGGCCTCCCGCAGGTCGGCATCGGAGAAGTCGGCGTTGCCGAGGTCGGCCCTGACCATGCGAGCGCCACGCAGGTCGGCTTCAATGCAGCGGCTCTCGTGGAGAATCGACGTCCCGAGCTCCACGTGCCGCATGTTGGCCGCGATCAGCGATGCCTTGGTCAGGTTGACCTGGTAGATGCTCGCCGCTTCCAGGCATGCACCGTCGAAGTTGATGTGGTGCAGCCACAGTCCGTCGCAGTCGGCCCGACGCAGGTCGGTATAGCTGACGTTGAGCCAGTCGGGCTGGCGTTCCTGGCACAAGACTCCGAGACGGGTGAGCGCCACCTGGGCATCCGCGGCACGGGTCTCCAGCGGAGACACGGAGTTGATGGCGGCATCCGCTGCCGGGGAGTCCTGCCCGTGCGGAGGCCATGGCAAGTGGGTCCGAAGGAACGCGGCCATGATCGATATGACCGCCTCGCGGTCGTGAGGCGAATGGTCCGCGATTCGCCACAGCGCGTAGAGAGCACCGATCCGCACGTCCAGCTTCTCGCTGCCGAGCTGGTCGACTGCCCGGCTGAAGCGGTCAGTGATGTGCCCTTCTCGAGTGGCGTTCAATCCCTCCTGGCTAACCCTCAACTGCCGCCAGGTGGCGTACGCCCCGAAGAGGAGGACAGCGCCACCGGCCGCCTGCAGAAGTGTCGTGCGCACACTGTTGACGGCTCCGAGCCGTTCAGCGGCCGTGATCCGGGCACCCGCCAGATCGCGGTCGACCACCAGCCCCGGCAGCACCACGACGACTACGGCCAGCGCGGCCAGCACGGCCAGCACCGCCCCCGTCGTGAGGAGTGCGTTACCGACCCGACGACGTCGCAAGGCGCCCGGTATCCGGCGGCCATGAGCAGATCCCCCGTATCCATGCGCACATGATCGCAGGGCGATCCGGAAACCGGGCCGTCGCGATGCGTTCCGCAACCGGTCGGCGGCGCTGCCCCGTTGTCGACGGCCGAGCGTGCAGTATGAACCCGACTGACCTGTCGTCATGACCGAGGTGGGTTCGCATGCCCCGCAGCACCGCCGATGACGCCAGGCGGCGACACCCTCGGCTCCCGCGACGCATCGGTACCTGGCCGGCCGTGGGAGTCACGGTGGCCGTCCTCGTCGCCGCCAACCTGGCCCTGCACCGCTGGACGGGCCTGTGGGGCCTGGTGACGGCCGTCGTCGTCAGCGGCCTGCTGCTCGGTGTGCTCCGCTGGGCCGGCGGTACTCTCGCGGACGCTGGTCTGGCCCGGGACACGCTGGCCCGCGGTGCCCGCTGGGCGCTGGTCCTGATCGGCCTGGTCGGCGTGGTCTACCTGGCCGGGGCCCTGTTGCCGGCCACCAGAGGGCTGTTCGAGGACCGGCGGTACGAGGCGATGGACGGGGGCGAGGTGATGCTCCGCGCGTTCGTGCTGGTCCCCGTCGGTACGGTCCTGGTGGAGGAGATCGCCTTCCGCGGCGTGCTCTACGGCCTGGTGTACCGCGTCCGCGGGGCGCTCCGGGCGACCGCCGTGTCGAGTCTGCTGTTCGGCCTGTGGCACGTACTGCCGTCGCTGCACCTGGCGACCGCCAAACCGGCCGTGAACGCGGTCGTCGGCGATTCCGGGCTCGGGGCCGTACTGGCGGTGCTGGGGACCGTGCTGTTCACGGCGGCGGCCGGCGTCCTGTTCTGCGAACTGCGTCGGCGCAGCGGCAGCCTGCTGGCCCCCATGGGCCTGCACTGGGCGGTCAACGCGTTCGGCTACCTCGTCGGGTACCTGCTGCGCTGACCGGCGCTGCGGCGGGCTCAATTCTGCGGCGAGACGATGTTTTTCAGCTCGTTCAGGTCCTGCGCGGTGAATCCGCCGGGCCGCATGATGTCGTTCCAGGCGTCGACGTACGCAGCCTTGTACGTGTGGCCGTGGCCGTCCGGTACGCCGGTCGAGAACGGCAGGTCGGCGGTGACCTGCCAGAAGGTCACGAACGGAATCCAGACCATGTCTTCGAGCACGTCCGAGCCGGGCCGCTCCCCGATCCAGTCGGGCTCGGTGAGAGCCAGATTCGGGCTCCACCAGACGATCGGATCGGACGGGTGCATGAGGTAGAGCACCCGCGTGCCGTCCCACGGCCGGTCCGGCGGAGGCGTCCCGGTGGCCGGGTCGTCGGTGAACCGGACGGTCCGCCCCTCCTTGTAGACGGGTTCGATCTCGGAGCTGCCCGCGTCACGGTGGTCGCTGAACTCTCGGAAGAGGGTATTGAAGTTGGGCGGGCCGGCGAACACGGTGCCGGCGGTGCGGTTGCGCAGGTCGGCCTCCCCGCTGAAGGCCGTCTCACCGCCGAACGACCCCAGGCTCTCACCCGCCACGAACAGGCGCGGGCGCCGGTCCTGGGGCAGCTTGGACCATTTGTCGTAGACCGCGTCGAAGAGATCGCGGCCGGCCTCGCGCGCCTTGGACTGGTCCACCAGGTACGACATCCACGACGGCAGGTACGAGTACTGCATCGCCACGGTGGCCGCGTCGCCGTTGCCCAGGTACTCGAACGAGTCCACAGCGGCGGGATCGACCCAGCCGCTGCCCGTGGTGGTCATCACGAGCAGGTTCTCGCGGGTGAAACCGCCCGCCCGTTCGAGGTCCGCGACCGCCCGGGCCGCCCGGGCCTCCGTGTCGTCGGAGGTCTCCAGCCCGGCGTAGGCGCGGATGGGCTCCTGCGCCGTACGGTGGGTGAACGCGCCGATCTCCTGGGCCGAGGGTCCGCCGTCGGCGAACGCCCGGCCCTCCCGGCCCAGTGAGTCCCACGGCACCAGCGAGCCGGGTCCGCCCGAGCGCAGCGCCGACGTGGGCTGGTGCACACCTTCCGGGGTCTCCGTGTCGCGCAGCGAGAAGGCCTCGTTGGCCGCGTTCACGAAGCTGCTCAGCAGCAGCCCGGAGAACGCTGCCCACGCCAGGCCCGCCACCAGGAGCCAGCCGACCACCCGCGCCGCCCGCCTGCCGATCCAGCGCCCGAGCAGGTCGGCGGCCCGGTGGTACAGGGCCCGGAGCCCCCGCCCGGCCAGGAGCAGGAGCAGGAAGACGAGGGCGGCGACGAAGGGGCAGGCGACGGTGGCCAGCGCGTTGTAGTCGGTGACGCCCATGAGCCGGCGGATCTCGTGCTGCCAGTACTGGCCGAGCCCGAACGAGAGGCCGAAGAGCACGACCGCGCTGACGATCAGGACGAGCCACGACCGGCGCGAGGGGCTGCGCGCGTCCCGGTCGGCGAAGGCGCGCCACACGTAGGCGGCGACCACGCCCAGCCCGTACCCGATGGCCGCGCTGATGCCGCAGACCAGTCCCTGCAGTACGCCTCCGCGGGGAAGCAGCGACGGTGTGAAGGACAGGCACGCCAGGATGAGGGCGCCCCAGCAGCCGGGGACCGTGAGGTGAAGCCGTCGGCGGTGCTCGGGCGGTGCCGGCTCCTCCGACGGAGGGACCGGCGGGGGGTCATGCGTCATGGTGTCCTCCGCGGTCATGGTCCCAAGGCCCGGCTGGTCGTGCCATCCGGCGCGGACGGCTGCGGTTGGCAGGCCGCGCGGGGGCGGCGCTCGTAGCCTGAAGTGGGTGCCCGACTCATGTCCGGCAGCCCGTGGAGCCGCGGGAGGTTGTCAAATGAGCAGGCGTTGGACCGCGCGTCTGGCCCTGGCAGCGGGCCTGGCGGCGCTCGTGGTGCTGGTGGTGTTCGGAGGCCTCGCGAGCCTCCTGCTGATGGCGGTGGGGTGGGCAGGACTGGTCCTCACGGCGGCAGGCGTGTGGTGGATGCTCACCCACACCGGCTGGATCAGGGTGCTCGCCGGGCTTCTGGTGGTCATCGCACCGCTCGCCGTCCTGCTTCTGTACTCGGCCGCCGGGCTGCTGTGGGTCGTGCTGGCCTCAGTCGGCCTGTGGGCGCTGGCCGTCGCCGCGGGCAGCGCCGCTCTTGCCGAGGACACCGCGTCGAGCATGCCGGAGCACCCCGCCGTCCGGGCCGAGCGGCCCTTCGTGATCATGAATTCGCGCTCGGGCGGCGGAAAGGTCGGGAAGTTCCGTCTGGCGGAGCGGGCCAGGGCCCTGGGTGCCGAGGTCGTCGTGCTGGATCCGGCCCGGCGGCAGGACGTGGCCGAGCTGGCACGGCGGGCCGTCGAGGGCGGGGCCGACCTGCTGGGTGTTGCAGGCGGCGACGGTACGCAGGCCCTGGTCGCCGCCGTGGCCGTGGAGCACGACATTCCGTTCATGGTGATCAGCGCCGGCACGCGCAACCACTTCGCCATGGACCTGGGCCTGGACCGGCAGGATCCCTCCCACTGTCTGGAGGCACTGACCGACGGCGTCGAACTCCGCGTCGATCTGGGCTTCATCCATGAGGGAGAACCGGCGGACGGGAACACGGGGCGCGTCTTCGTCAACAGCGCCTCGTTCGGCGTGTACGCGGAAGTCGTGCAGAGTCCGGCCTACCGTGACGACAAGGCCCGCACCATTCTGGAGATGCTGCCGGCTCTGCTGACCCAAGCCAGCGGCTCGCGGCTGAGCGTCCGTGCGGATGCGCTGGTCCTGGACGGTCCCCAGGCCGTGCTGGTGAGCAACAACCCTTACCAGAAGGGTGATTCTGCGGGGCTCGGGCGCCGGGAGCGACTGGATTCCGGTGAACTGGGGGTGCTCGGCGTCGAAGTCTCGAGCGCCGCCGAAGCGGCGGGGCTGCTGCTGCACGGCAGGCAGGGCCGCGGGCTGACCGCCGTCACCGCCCGCGAGGTCGTCGTCGACGCCGACGCTCCCGCCATCCCGGTCGGTGTCGACGGGGAGGCCCTGGTGCTTTCCACTCCCGTGCACTGCCGTATCGCGTCCGGCGCCCTGCGCGTGCGCGTGCCGCGACACCGTCCCGGCGTGCCGCGGACCGCGCCCCCGATGGACTGGCGCCGGGTACGGCGGCTGGCGCTGACCATGGGACGGACCGCGGCAGGACAGGGCGCCGCCTGAGCGCCGGCTGTCGGAGCCTTCCGGTGTCTCCCACCCGGCGGGCGGTCACTGCCCGCCGGTGGGCGCGGGACCGGTGGACCCGGGTTCGGGCCCGGCGGGCGGTTCGGCGGTGGTGGGGGACGTCCACTGCGCTCCGGTGCGCAGCCGGAAGGCGGCGACCGCGGCCTCCACGGTGGGGAAGAAGTGGCGGGGGTCGATGGTCCGGGTGAGTTCGTACCGCTCGATCTTCCGCCGCACGGGGTCCTTGAGCTCGGCGAACACGAGGTGGATGTCTTCCGCGTTGAGCGCCTCGTCGAGCTCTTCCAGAACGTCGGCGGCGGTGGTGTCCACGTCGGTCATGGGCTCCGCCGCGACCACGATCCACCTCGGCCGCGGGTCCGTGCCGGCCAGCCGCCTGATCTCGTCCCGGAAGCTCCTGGCGTTGGCGAAGAAGAGCGGGGCGTCGAAGCGGTAGATCACCAGGCCCGGCAGCTGCTCGGCCTGCGGGTAGGAGCGGATGTCGTGGTAGCCCTCCAGGCCCTGCACCCGCCCCAGCACGGTGTCGTACGGCCACCAGGCCCGCCGGAAGACGTTGAGGACCGACAGGCCCACGGCGATGGCGATCCCGGGCAGCACGCCGAGCAGGGCCACGCCGGCGAAGGCCGCGAAGCACAGCAGGAACTCCGCCCTGCCCTGCCGCCACAGCCGTACGGCTCCCGGCAGGTCGGCCAGGGACAGTGACGCGGTGATGACCACGGCGGCCAGGGCCGGCTGGGGGAGGTTGCGGAACAGACCCGGTGCCAGCACGAGCATGAGGACGATCAGCACCGCTCCGACGACCCCGGTGAGCTGGCTCCTGGCCCCCGCGCGCTCCGCGACCGCCGTCCGGGATCCGCTGGTGCTGACGGGGAAGCCCTGGAAGAGGGCGGCCGCCAGGTTGGCCGCACCGACGCCCGCCATCTCCTGGTTGCCGCGGACCTCCTGCCCCGTACGGGCTGCGAAGGCGGACGCGTTGGAGATCGTGTCGGCCAGGGACACCAGGGCGATGCCCAGCGCACCGCCGAGCAGCGGCGCGAGGTCGGCGAGCCGCACGTCGGGGATCGTGAACGGCGGGAAGCCCTCGGGCAGTACCCCGACCAGGCCGACGCCGTGCTCGTCAAGGTCGAAGGCGGCGGCCGCGGCGATCGCCAGGACCACCATCACGAGCACCGCGGGGACCTTCGGCAGGAAGCGCTGCAGGACCAGGATCAGGGCGATCCCGCCGAGGCCCACGGCGGCGGCGGCCGGCACCGTCGCCCCGTCGGCGATCTTCCGCACGAGGCCGGCACACTCGCCGATCAGGTTGTCCGCCTCGACCTTGAAGCCGAGCAGTTTGGGCAGCTGACCGATCAGGATGGTCAGGGCCAGGCCGTTCATGTAGCCGATCATCGTCGGTTTGGAGACCAGGTCGGCGATGAAGCCGAGCTTCGCCACCGAGGCGAGGATCATGATGGCCGCGACCATGACAGCGAGCATCGACGCCAGTGCGACGGCCCGGTCGGGATCCCCGTCGGCGGCCACCAGGGGCAGTACGGTGGCGGCGATCATCGGCCCCAGCGAGGAGTCCGGGCCCAGCACCAGGATCCGGGACGGGCCGAACACCGCGTATCCGAGCAAGCAGAGGATCGTCGTGTACAGGCCGGTGATGGCCGGCAGGCCTGCCAACTCCGCGTACGCCATGCCCTGCGGCACCAGCAGCGTGGTCAGGACGACTCCCGCGACCAGGTCCTTGACCAGCCACTCGCGCCGGTAGGACGACACTGCGCGGATCCCGGGAACTGCCCGGAAGCGGGAGAGCACCCCGTGGCCGTAACGCCGAGTGGTCACGGACAGGCCTTCCTCAGGCGGCCTTCGACCGGCGGGCCACGAGTTTGCCCAGTTCCCACACGAGCAGGAGCGCGAGGGCGGCGAGCAGCGCCCAGCCGAACTGCCGCGCGTCGATCTCGGTCGTCCCGAGGATGCGCTGGAAGCCGTCCGTCTGGGTCACCAGCACGGAGAGCACGAACTGGGCCAGGGCCACCCAGTTCATCTGCTTGCTGTCGAACGTGGAGGTCGTCAGCACGGATTCCGTCTCGCTGCGGCATTCGAAGGCGGCCACGATCAGACAGAGCGAGAAGGCCGTGAACGCGATCGACTGGCCCGTCGCGACGCTGTCGTAACGGCTCTGGCCGAGCCGGATCAGCCAGAGCAGGAGGACGGTGATCGCGAGCCCGCCCAGCCCGACCGTGATGAGCACGGGCCGCGTGAGCACCGATTCCCCGCGCGGGCGCGGCCTGCGCCGCATGAGTCCGGCGCTCTCCCGGTCGAAGCCGAGCGCGAAGCCGAAGGAGGCGTTGACGACGAAGTGGATCCACAGCACCTGCGGCGGGGTGAAGGGCTCACCGGCGGCGATGTTGAAGACGGTGGCCCCGAGGAACGTCAGTACGAACGTGACCAGCAGGAGCAGGACGAACCGGATGTACTTGGTGAGGTTGTCGTAGATCGTCCGGCCCTGCTCGACGGCGTAGACGATGGTGGCGAAGTTGTCGTCGGAGAGGATCATGCGTCCGGCGTTCTTGGCCACGTCCGTGCCGCTGCCCATGGCGATTCCGATGTCGGCGGCCTTGATGGCGGGAGCGTCGTTGACGCCGTCCCCGGTCATCGCCACGACCTCGCCCTTCTTCTTGAGCGTGTTCGCGAGCAGCACCTTGTGCTCCGGGGCGACCCGCCCCACCACACCGATCCCCTCGATGCGGGCGAGCTGCTCCTCCTCGCTCATGGCGGCGAAATCGGAGCCGAGAACGGCCTCGCCGGGGATCCCGATCTGCCGGGCGATCGCCGCCCCGGTGGTGACGTCGTCCCCGGTCACCAGGCGGACCCGGATGTGCGCCGCCTGCGCGTCGGCCACCGCGGCCCTGGCCTCCTCACGGGGCGGATCGACCATGCCGACGAGACTGGTCATCCGCAGGTCGGTGACGTGCGCGAGCAGGTCGCCGTCCGGATCGAAGCCGTCCGGCTCCAGGTCGCGCATGGCCGCGGCCATCACCCGCCGCCCCTCGCCGCCCATCCTCTCGCTCTCCTCCTCGGCCCGGCGGAGCAGGTCGGCGTCCCACGGGACGGTCTCGCCCGCCGCGAGCGCGGTGGCCGCCCGCGCCATCACCGCCGGGGCCGCGCCTTTGACGAAACAGCGCACGACCTGCCGCCCGGAGGCGTCGACCGCCGAGTGGAAGGTGGCCATCAGCTTGTACTCGGGGTCGAACGGCAGGGTGGCGAGCCGGGGAAGGGCGTCCCTCGTGGCGTCGGTGTCCAGGCCGGCCTTGTGCGCGAGCACCAGCAGCGCCCCCTCGGTCGGATCGCCCACAACCTCGCCGCCCACCAGCTTGGCGTCGCTGGCCACCACGTACGGCAGGATCGCGTCCTCGATCCCCGCGGCGGACCCGGCGGCGTGGTGGACCTTCCCCGCGAGTCCGTAGCCCGTGCCCGACACGGTGTACCGGTCGGTGGGGCTCAGAACTTCAACGGCGGTCATCTGGTTCATCGTCAAGGTGCCGGTCTTGTCCGAGTTGATCGCCGACGTGAACGCCAGCGTCTCCACCGACGGCAGTTCCTTGACGATGGCGTTCCGCTTCGCCAGGTTCAGGCTCCCGACGGACAGGATCGCCTGGGTCACGGTCGGCAGGGCCTCGGGAATGGCCGCGATGGCCAGCGAGACCGCGCTGACGAACAGGACGTCCCAGGCCTGGTCCCGCTGGCGCCCCAGGGCGAACATCACGATCATGGTGAGGCCCGCCGCACCCGTGATCCACAGGGTCAGCCGGTCGAGCTCCTTGGTGAGTGGCGGCACCTCCTTCTCGGTGGCCGACAGCATGCCGGAGATCTTGCCGAGCTCGGTGTCCGCGCCGGTCGCGGTCACGACCATGACGCCGCTGCCGTGGGTGACCGGGGTGTTCATGAACGCCGTATTGGTCTGATCGCCGGGCGAGAGCCGGCTGCCCGCCAGCGGGCCGGTCTCCTTCGCGGCGGGAACGCTCTCACCGGTCAGCGCCGACTCGTCGATCTGCAGGGCGCTGGCCTCGATGAGACGTCCGTCCGCCGGCACCTGGTCCCCGGCGGAAATCAGCACGACATCACCGTCGACGAGCTGTTCGGCGGGGATCTCGGCCTCCCTGCCGTCCCTGCGCACCCGGGCCGTCGCCTTCATCATCGACTTCAGCGCGTTCATGGCGCTCTCGGCCTTGCCCTCCTGGCGCAGGCCCACGACCGCGTTCAGCAGCGTCAGTACGATCAGCAGGATCGCGGTGGTCCACTCCTGGATGACCAGCGAGACGATCGCCGCGGCCACCAGGACGATCTGCATGTAACTGCGGTACTGGGCGAGGAAGCGGCGCCAGGCCGGTGTCCGCTGCTCCTCGGGCAGGGCGTTGGGGCCGTGTGCGGCCAGGAGTTCGGCGGCCCGGGCCGCGGACAGGCCGGCCGCGGGATCGACATCGAACGCCGCCACGACCTCCTCGGGGGAGCGCGCGTACCAGCCGTCCCCGGCAGCCCGGGGCTGTTCCGCCACGGAATCCGACCGCACCGTCATGGTTGTGCCTCCGATCCGGGGCCGCGGACGCGTCCGGGCCGGCCGCGCGCCGCCCGAGGGCCGCTAGCCACGCTTCTTCTTCGGCTTGCTCCTCGGCTTGCCGTGCCGGGCGGCGTACGGGTCGGCCGGGGCGCCGGCGGGCGCCTCCTTCTCCAGCGCCCGTTTGGTGACGAGCAGGTCCTTGCGGGCCTCTTCCCCCACATCGGGGTACTGAGGATCGATGTCCATCAGGGTGTGCGCGAGGATCGCCCCCGCGCAGAGCCGCGCGAACCACTTCCGGTCCGCCGGTACGACGTACCACGGCGCCCACTTCGTACTCGTGGCCGACAGCATCTCGGAGAACGCAAGCTGGTAGTCGTCCCAGCGGCGCCGCTCCCGGACGTCCGCCGCGGAGAACTTCCAGTTCTTCTCCGGCCGGTCGATCCGCTTCAGGAAGCGGGTGCGCTGCTCCTCCTTGGACAGGTTCAGGAAGATCTTCACCACCTTGAACCCGTTGTCCGTGAGGTAGTGCTCCCAGCGGTTGATCTCCCGGTAGCGGCGGTCCCAGATGTCCGGCCCGAGTACCTCCTCCGGCAGCTTCTGCCGCAGGAGGAGTTCGGGGTGGACCCGTACGACGAGGACCTCCTCGTAGTGCGAGCGGTTGAAGATGGCGATCTCGCCGCGCTCGGGCAGCCGCCGGGCGTAGCGCCACAGGTAGTCGTGGTCGAGTTCCTCGGAGGAGGGCACCTTGAAGCTGCTGACCCGTACGCCCTGGGGGTTGACGCCGCTCATCACGTGGCGGATCGTCCCGTCCTTGCCCCCGGCGTCCAGCGCCTGGAGGGCGAGCACCACGCCGTACGTGTCCTGGGCGGCCAGCCGCTCCTGGTACTCGGCGAGCAGCGACACCCCGGTCCGCAGCAGCTCCATCCCCTCGCGCTTCTTCATGCCGGCCTTGTAGCGGGGATCGAAGTCCCGTTCCAGACGCACCTTCGACCCCGGTCGCACCCGTAGCGGCTCGATGAAGTCCGCGATGCGTTCGGCTCTGTCGTCGGACATCAGCGCTTGCCCCTTCCCCGGCCCCCGGCGGTCACGGCCCGTCCCCCGCTGTGTCCGGGGTGCTCCCGGTGGCGGCGGCGAGCGCCTTCCGGGACCGGCGTTCGGCCAGGATCGGGACGTACTTCCTGACCCTGGCCTGCCGGAACGCGTCGTACGAGGCCTCGACCGTCGCCTCCACGGTGTCGGCGTCGACCGACGGGTAGGCCGCCTTCAGCCGAGCCACGATGGTCCGGACGGACGCAAGTTCCTCCGGGGTGGGTGACCACTCTTCCGTTGTCCGCGCCCCGGGATCTTCCATGGCGGGTGAGGTCCCGGTCCGTTCCGCGCCCTGGAGCGTTGCAGGTGCCATATCCCACGACCTTCGGACCGCCGGTCCGCGCATGCCGACATCGGGTGAGGGTGTTCGTCACGGCGATTCTCTGCCAAACGGGACAAGATCGCCCATCGGGTGCGCGGATGTGGGAAGGCAGGCCGTGCGCCCGGGCCCGGCAAGGTCCGGAAGCGACGGCCTGGGGGGTGTCTTGCCGTGGGTGTGGCGGCGTTCGAGCTCGGTGTAGGCCTCGCGCACTTGCTCCAGCGGGTAGACGTTCGCGATCGGCACTGCGGAACGAGCTGGCAGCCACTACGTCAGTCCACCCTGGACAACATCATCGCAGTTCAGCGCACTCTTCCCCTGGCCTTCAAGCGAGTTGGGGGAGTTCCGGAGCTGGAATCGGAGCGCCGTCGTAGCCCTTGACCTCGCCGTATCGGGTGCCGTTCATCCACTCCCCGCGGAAGCCTGCAATATCCTCCTGGGACCGTCCGATCCAGTTCCAGAACGTAACACGAGATATCCGTCTTCGTGCAGGTCAGGAATGGATTGGAACCTCTGGGGTCAGCAAAAGGTCAGCATTGGCGCCCCAGGAGTCCCGCACCACATGGCAACGAAGTCTCTGCCCCATGGCATGGGCACCTTCTACAAGGACTGCGAGCACCCGCAGTCCCGCTGGTCGAAGTGCCCGCACGACTACACGCTCCGTTACCGCAACGCCGCCGGGAAGCAGACCGAGGAGGCGGGCTTCTCCACCCAGGAGAAGGCCATCGCCCGCCTCACCGCGGTCTACCAGGAGAAGAAGGCCGCTCCCCGGAATCGGAGCAAGGCCGACCGCATCCAGAAGTACGGCGCGATGCAGTTCCGCGAGTACACCGCGGAATGGAAGGCCGGCCAGCGCGACCTCGCCGAGTCCTCGCTCCGCACCCTGGATTCCCTCCTAGAGCACCACATCCTCCCGACGCTCGGCAGCCGCCGGATGAGCACCTTCGACCACAAGGTCGTCGACGGCTTCATCCGGACCATGGAGCGGAACGGCGCCGGCCTCGCCACCCAGTCCAACGCCTTCGACAAGGTGAAGTCGGTCCTCCTGGACGCCTACCGCCTCGGCATCTACACGGAGAACCCCGTCCTGGGCGTCAAGCCGCCGCAGTACGACCCCGAGCGCGCGGTCATCCCCTCCCCGCCCAGCTCCGCGACATACGCACCGCTGGCGACGACCGGTTCCTCCTGATCGCCGACCTCATGAGCGGCTGCGGCATGCGCAACGGCGAAGCCTTCGCCGTCAACATCAACAACCTCGTCGCCGGCGACGTCTACCGCATCACCGAACAGGTCAACCAGACCACCAAGACCTACGGCCGCCTCAAGCACCGCAAGCCCACCGACTACCGCGACGTCCCCCTCCCTGCACGCGTCCGGGAGACGATCGAGTGGTACGCCGACAAACACGGCACGGTCGACGGCTACCTCCTCCGCCACCCAATGGACCCCACGAGGCCGTTCCTCGCCTACTACCTCCAGAATCAGTGGCAGCGCATCAAGCGTGCCGGCGAGGTCGAGGTCCCCGACGGCATGGTGATCTACAGCCTGCGCCACTTCTTCGCGTCAAACTGCCTCACCAACGGCATCCCCATCACCGACGTCGCCGAATGGATGGGCCACAAGAGCCTCGACATCACCTTCAAGATCTACCGCCACCTCATGCCCGGCTCCATCGGCAAAGCAGCCAAGATCCTGGACGTCGGCCTGGCTGCATGACGCCCCAGGCAGCAGGTCTTTGGACGGCGCATACCGGGGAGAGGGATTCGGGCATGCGACCTGAGCTGCAGCCACGGTACGGGATCAGGAACACGAAACTCCGGAGCCCGGGCGTCCCAATCGCCGTAGTCTGACCGGGTGAATCTCAGCACCTCGTTGACTCCGCCCCTGAGTCTTGCCGCCACCACCGTTCGGCGTCCGAAGCCCATACCGGGACGGACGGGTCAGCGGCGGTGAGGCTCACCCAGTTGAAGGTCATCAACTACGCCCGTCTGCAAGACCTCGACATTGAGGTCCGCAAGCACCTTGTCATCGTGGGCGCGAACGATGTCGGCAAGACGTCGCTCCTGCGGATGCTTAACCTCACGCTGGGCGCCACGCTCGGCCAGCTGTACCAAGGTCTGTCCCGGGCGGATCTTCGAGACCAGGACCAGCCGCTGACCGTGGAGGCAGTGCTGGCTGACTTCTCCAGCATTGAGAGCGCGCTGTTCCACCGTGAAATCGACATAGATGCCTTCTCCGGCGCCATGTCACTGACGGTCCGTCTCGATGTGCAGCCCGACGAGGATGACGTGGAGGCTGTTGTCATCCACCGGGTCCTTACCGGTACGGCAGACCATCGCGCGCCGACCCGCCAGCAGCTGGACGCATTGGGCTGGCGCTACCTGCCAGCCACACGCGGAACGAGTGGGGCGCAGCTCGGGGGCCCCAACAGTGCCCTGCAGCTGATGTTCGACAGCCTCGACCTGGGCGCGGAGACAGCCGTCCTCACGGAGATCCTCGGCGACTTCAATGACAAACTCCACGTCAGCGAGAGTTTGACCGAGCTCCGCAAGAAGATCGCCGAGCACCTGGCCAAAGCAATGCCTCGCTCAGTCACCGCCGACGATCTAGCTGTGCGCACCGCAGCCGACCCAGGGACGTCCGTGCTGGAGGGCGTGTCGATGTTCCTCCACCGAGATGACCAGTACGTGTCGATCGCGGAGCAGTCGGATGGCCTGCGCCAGCTGATGGCGCTCACCCTGTTCGACCTTGCCGAGAACGCCGCGAACATCATCGCGGTCGACGAGCCGGAGCTCCACCTTCATCCTGCCAGCCAGCGGACCATCGCCGAACTGTTTGCCGCGGCCAAGAACCAGAAGATCGTCTGCACGCACTCGCCTTATGTACTGCAGCGGTTCGAGCCAGGGCAGGTTTTGGTGGTCGCCCCCGGTGGAGAAGTGCACCAGATCCCGGATGCCGGCCTGGGCGCGGTGGAGAAGCTCCGCTCCCAGTGGTGGTCGCCGCGCCTGCTTGAAGCGCTGACCGCCCGCTACGTCATCGCGGTGGAAGGCGTGGCTGACAGGATCATCGTAGAAGCGGCAGCACGGGCACTCGGTATCGGGCTCGACCGGCTCGGCGTCGTCGTCTTCGAACTGGACGGTGCCCACAAGTTTCGGCACGTCTACAAGATGCTCGGCACGAATGGCTTCGGCGTGCACGTCCTCGGTCTTGTAGACAAGGCCGAGGAAGGCATCTTCGTTGGTGCCATCGGGGGTAACCGCAGGGACCTGGTCGGGACGAAGGTCTGGTCAAGTGACAGTGACCTGGAGGACGAGTACTGCAAGGCGCTGACGGGACCTGCCGTCGGCCGTATCCTCATCGACGCAGAGGTATGTCGGCTCGAAGGGCTGCTTCAGGCATGCGGTGCCTCCCGCGAGGACGAGCTCACTGACACAGCCGTCGCAGCCTACTGCCGCAAGAACAAGACCGATGCAGCTACGGCCGTCGCGTACGCCATGACCCGCGAGCACGCGACGGCGATCGACAGCGTGGCCGGAATCCTCATCAAGGCCAAAGAACTGGCCGAACGATGAACCAGGGCACGCTGGACCCGGCCTACAGCCCTGCGGCGAACCTATTGGCCATCGCGCCGCCGGGCTGCGGCAAGACCGAGCTGCTCGCCCGTCGCGCGGTGCATCTACTCGGCGGGCTGCAGCCCCACCAGCGCATCCTCGCGCTGACGTTCTCCAACCGCGCGAAGCAGAACCTGCGTGAGCGCCTGCTTCGCGCTCTGGGTCCCCAGCGCTTCGCGCGCCATGTCCGAGTCACCAACTTTCACGGCCATGCTGCTGAGATCATCCGTGCACACGGCCGGACACTCGGTCTTGATCCGAACACTCCGATGCCTGGCCGTTCCACCCTCGCAGGCGCGATCTCAGCCTTTACCGATGGCATGGACGTCGGCCCTGCCATCAACCGGAAGAAGGCCATCGAAGCTGCCCTGTCCGCGGCAAAGCAGGGCCCGTACGACGACGATGAAGTGCGCGAAGCCCTCACCGCCAGCGGCAACACGTACGCCCAGCAGATCGAGGCGGAGCGTATCGAAGCGGGGATCTTCCACTTTGAGGACCTGCTCCGGCACGCGCAACGGCTGCTCAGGGTCGAGAAGGTCGCCCGCCTATACCAGCTGCACTACGGTGCGGTTCTGGTCGATGAGTTCCAGGACATGTCGCCGCAACAGCTGGAGATCGCCCTCGCGAGCAGCGCGACGAACCGGACCTTCGTCGGCGATCCCCTGCAGGGGATCTTCAGTTGGGCTGGTGCCAAGCCAGCGGAGGTGGAACGAAGGCTGAGGGAAATCTGCGGCAAACCACAGCGGCTCAGTCTCTCCTATCGCTCTTCCCCTGCGGTGCTCGACGTCGTAAACCACGTTGCAGCCGAACTCGGCGATGTCACCGATCTCCGGGCAGTTCAGCCTGATGCCTGGCCCCAGGGCGGGGCGGCGGCCGCAGCAGGGTTCAACAGCGGGGCCGAGGAGGCGGGGTGGATCGTAGACAGGGCAACCGAGATCCTCGCTGCATTTCCCAAGGCAACCGTAGGCGTCATCACTCGGTCTGGATGGCGCCGCAAATACGTTGATGCGGCGTTCTCGGACGCAGGCCACCTGAATTGCCAGCGCTGGGACCTCGCGATCGAGGACAGCAGTATGGTCCAGCGGCTGGTGGTCACCGTTGCCAAGCTGCCGCGCCAAGCCGATATGGAGACACTGCGGGGCGTGGTGCTTGGGGGCATCGACCCGTGCGATGTCGACACGATGGAACAGGCGGCGAGCGCCCTCTCAGAGTTCGAGAGCCTAGCCACCCGGGCAGGGTCTCTCGCCGCAGCGGCATCCCAACTCCGTGTTGTCGACGAGGACTCAGCGATCGAGCCCGGTGTCCACCTGCTCAACGCCCACACGGGTAAAGGCCAGCAGTTCGACTGGGTTTTCATGCCCGGCTTCGAGTCCTGGCACATCCCAGATAGTCGAGCCGAGACCACAGAGCAATTGGAGGAGGAACTTAGGGTCGTCCTCGTCATGGTCTCCAGAGCACGCCACGGAATCGTCATCACCCGCGCGCGCTCCCTCATATCCAAGGCCGGCAGACCCTACCCCACGCGAGAGAGCCAATGGTGGCCATTGGTTATCGAACCATGCCTGATGAACGCCAACACCCTCGTCCGGCACATCTCCACACTGGCGACCTACTGAGGTTTTCAGGGTGGGGTCGGTGGGTCGATGGCCAGATGTGTGGCCGTGAGGCAGCCGTCGACCAAGTGGGGTCGGAGTTGGATTCTGTGTAACTCGCGGCGGAGTGTGCGGTCGAGGTCGTCGGGTGTGGCGAAGGCGGTGTTGGCCATCGCTCTGCGCACGAGTGACCAGACGGCCTCGACGGGGTTCAGGTCGGGTGCATAGGGCGGGAGCCGGACGGTGGTGAGCCAGTCGTGCTCGGCCTCGTAATGTTTCAGCCCCGCGGCCAGGTGGGTGTTGAGATTGTCCCAGACCACCACGATCGGGCCGCCGAGCTGGATGTGAGCCCGCACCAGCAGGTCGCGGTAGTCCTTCCAGGAGAAGCTCTTGCGTGCACCCTTGAGCAGGAGATGAGTGCGGGGCCGGTGGATGAGACGGCTGTGTTCACCGGGTTTGTAGCAGCACAGCGCGGCGACCGAGGTCCGGCGGCGGGACCTGCCGCGCACACGGATGACAGGGGTCTGTCCGCGCCGGCCCCAGGTGCGGGCACGGGGCGGAGTCATCGAGAAGCCGGCTTCGTCCTCGAAGACGATCCAGGCACCGGACGCCGCCGCGAGGCTTTTACCCCCGGCCACACCTCCTTCTTCCACAGCTCCACCGCGTGCTCGTCACGCTCGAGGGCTCTGCGGGCGGGCGCCTGCCAGGACCAGCCGTGCCGTCTCAGCAGCCGCCACACCGTCGCCACCGACAGGCTCACCCGAAGATGCCGACGGATCAGGGTCTGGACCCGGGCCAGGGTCCAGCGTTCGTCTTCGAAGCCGTGTGCCGACGGCCCCTTGCCGAGTTCCTCCTCGAGCACAGCGAACTGTTCATCGGTGACGGTCGGGGCGTTCGCCGGACCCGTCGAGCGCAAGGCATCCATGCCGCGCTCGCGCCAGGCACGGCGCCAGCGTTCCACGGACCGCACACTCACCCGCAGGTCCTTCGCGATGACCGCGGTCTTCTCACCCGCCGCGAACCGCACGCCGGCCTGAAGCCGGATCCCCTCACGAAACGCCCGACGCTCAGCGGTCAGGCCCCCGCCCTCTGGATACCTCACCTCACCGGCATACCGCAGGGATCATCAACCGTCACTACCCGACGACAACCCGAAAACCTCAGTAAGCGAGCTCGCGCATCGCAGACCTCGTCTCGCTCCTCTCGTCGCATGGCAGCCACCAGGCTCAGGTATCAAAGCATTCGGTGTCCGCTGTGCGGCAGGCGCGCTTGCCGCACAGCGGACACCGCGAATCGCGACGCCAGCCACAGTGACGATGACGAAAGTGCAGGTGACGCAGACCCTCGGAGAGGCCTTTACCGACATCGCCGATCGAGCGGTGGGCACCGGCTCATGCAGATCTGACCTGGGCCAACGTGATGGGATCGGAGTTCTCCATCATCGATTGGGAGGACTGGGGCATGGTGCCCCGAGGCCTGGACGCCGCCACGATGTGGGGCAACGCTCTGGCCGTCCCGGCGCTCGCGAACCGCGTCCAGCATGAGAGGCGTACAGACTTGAAAGCAGGGTCGGCACGCGGATGTCGCTGTTCTTCCTGTCGAAGATCGTCGGGCCTCACGCATGCGAGGGGGACCCTCTGCTGGCTCCATCCCGGAAGGAGGCCGAGCGCCTGGTGGCCGAGCTTCAGCGCTGACGGTGTGGATGGAGGGTCCAGAGGTACTGGCTGACAGCGACAGTGCCTACCTGGGCGTCAAGGGCCTGGACCAGCTGGGCCAAATGGCCAGGATCGTCAGAATGGCGTTACGCCATCAAGGTGGCAGCACGAGTTCCGGCTCGACTGCCACCTCCGACTGCCTGATCACCGCCACCAAGCTCCCGATCGTCACGGAGGCGTCTGAATACCTCCGCCGTTCGACACAGCATCCAATCGAAGTGGCGTGCTAAACGAGTTCGACGGGAACATCCTCGTCTTCGTCGGCTGCCGTCTCAGGATCTGCTGCTGCGGGATCGGTGACCGGCGTGCCGTCGCTGTCGGCGAGTGTGCGTCGGTAGTGCGGATGGTCCTGGTCCATCTGCAATGCGGCGTGCAGGGGGACGGGGTACTTGGTGCGGTGCTGCCAGGCCATGGCGATGTCACACAAGCTCCAGGTGAGGCGGGCGAGGGGCTCCCCCATCTCCGCCGGGCACTCAAGAGTGACGATCTCCAAGGCAGTCATGGAGTAGTAGTTCGGACCGATCTCGTCCTTGTTGACTTTCTCTACGGGAGGGCGTGCCTCCCACCTGGTCTTGCGTTCTCCCTTGCGGTAGTGGCCGTTGCCGTCGTGTTGATGGGTCATGTTGACCAGGAGCCAGGAGCGCCCGTCTTCCTGGTCGGTGGGCAGCCGGTTGAGGAGAGTGGTGGTGATGGCCTCCTCTTGCTCCCCCTTGCGCCAGTGGATCATGCGGACAGGTCGCCCAACCTCACTCATGCTCTTGTTGAGCCTGATGACGGCGGCAGGACGGTACTTTGCCGCCCGCGTCGCGCCGGGGGTCCACGCCGTGCGGGGCGGGGGTGTTTGGCCAGCCCTTTTGTTGTGCAGGCCGGGCCACAGACGGCGGCAGGCGATGCCGTCTACGGTGACGGTGTAGGCGATGCCGCCGAGGTAGTGGTGGAGGTCTTCCAGGGCCTGGTCCAGAACGAGCGCGACCTTCGCGTTCTCTTCGGGACTGTCGTCGGCTTCGGTCAGGTTGCCCTTGAGAAGCGGCCGCGAGTGGAACGCGGCGACGGCCTCATGGTAGGGACGCCAGCGGCCGGTCAGGACGTCCCAACCGTGCAGGGTCCAGGCTCCGCCAGGTCGGGTGGGGGGCTTGAGGGTGGTAGCCGCGATGGAGATCTTGGCTCCGGGGTCGCCCTTCTGCTTGGCCTGCCGACGTACGTGGATACCGCAGTGCGCTAGTTCGGTGGGCTGATAGGGGCCGACGGGTGCGCCGAAAGCCCGGTAGTCGAACCGCTCGTCGACAAAGCCGAGGGAGCGATGGAGGTCGATCAGAGAGGCCCGGACCTCGTAGTCCACTGCCTGCTTCTCAGCACCTTCCTTGCCCTTCTTGGCCTTGGACTTCGCGGCCGGCCGGGCGTTGTTGATGAACTGCGAGACGATTCCCTTAGCGCCGAGGATGGTCCGGACCTGGTGTTTGGCGTCCTGATCGTCCTTGGGCGGCTTGGGGCGGCCCTCCTTGCCGTCTCCATACTCGGTCTCTGCCAGGACTGCGAGGATCTCACCCGGTTCGACTGCCAGACTGGAGAGGCCGTCGGCGACCCTCTTGCGAGCCGTGAAGTCGCCGTGTTCGAGCAAGTCGGGGACGTGGCGAAACTCGGCGAGCACTCGGCCTGTATGGAGTTCCCACCTCTTGCCATCGATGGGGTCGGCGGCCGGGTCCAGGCCATAGGTGGACGCGAGGGTAGAGATCATCCGAAGTCGGATTGGGTCGCTGCTCCACAGGCACAGCACGCGCAGGCGTTCAGCCCCGATCGCATCAAGGGAGCGCAGGACACTGGCCAGCGGCATGACGTAGGCGTCGGAGGTTTCCTTCGGGGCGCCGCGGACGGCCTTCCTCTTGACCGGGATGCTGGTCAGGGGTCGGGAGTCCTCGCCGAGGAAGCCGTGGACCCAGTCGTAAGCGTCCCGCAGGAACTGGGTGCCGACGCCGGCGCCAACGGGGAAGCCGTAGTTCTTGGAGACGATGGGCCGCAGATTGTGGTCGGGGCCGAGATCGGCAATGGTCTCCTCCGCCTCCCGGGCCTTGTCCTCGGCCCGGAACCGGGCGTCGATCTGGTGGAGAGCGGACTCACCCAGGCTCATGGCAGCCAATGTCTCCAGGGCCATCCTGCTTACTCCCCGGGCCCGGCCGCGCCCATCAAGACCTACTTCCATCACGGGCCGGGTGGGGCTGGCTTGCCGAACCAGAACGTTCCGTGTGAAGTCCATGTTCCAACGGGCGCGGGACGCTGACGCGGACACCAACAGGAGAGGATCATTGATGTCCCGCGCGGTCTTCATGCTCAACCGCATCCGGGCGAAGGCATAGCGGATGCGCTCCAGCTCTTGGTGTTCCTTGACGGCCGTGGCGCCATCGGCGTCACGCCAGACGTCATCCCAGGCGACGAGGCCGCCGGTGGTGTCGGGCATCAGCTGGTACTCGTTGCCACCGGAGACGAAGGGCAGCCTGGACAGGCGGCGGGACAGGTCCCAAGTGATGCTGTTGTAGACCCAATTCGGGGCATCGGGCTGACCCTCTGGGGTGCGGTCGAGGAAATCGGCGATCAGCCGCTCCTCCTGCGTGGCAGCCGCGTACACCTCCGCCAGGCGCGGAGGCACGTTGGGGTCGATCTCGTGAATCTTGCGGCCCATAGAGAGCCCGTGCAGGTAGGAGAACACCCGCTGGACGGTGGTGTCGCTGATGGGGTCACGGCTGACCAGGAGGCCAGTGTCGCGGTCCAGCCACACGTAGCCCCCGGTCATCGCCCTCAGGGTGATGGGGACGATGGAGTGCGGGGGCTGAGCCTCGGACTTCTTCGTCCGCTGCTTGTAGGCGTTGCGGAAATTCCTCCACTGTGTGAGGCCATCATCGCCAATGTCGCGGACGTAAACGGTGCTGTCCCGAACGACGTCCCTGGTGATCCGGAAGGCGAGGTACTCGGTGTAAGGGTTCTGGTCTTCGTCAGCCATGGAAGGGAGTGACTCCTGGAGTTCGGGGTCTAGTTGATCGGGTCGATGCCGGCGTACGCAAGGAAGGCGGCCAGGGCCTCGCCATAGATGTCATTCATCCGGGCGCGTTCCTGGGGGGACCACTTTTGGTAGATGCGCTCCAGAACGGTCGCGAGTCCGCCCTGCCAGGCCTCCAGGTGGAATGCGTGGTCCACCAGGTGCAGGGTCATGTCGGTACCGCCTCGGCGGGCACGGCCGGCGAGCTGGATCATGTCCACGATCATTCCGGCGACGATTTCGTTCTGGAGGGCCTGAGACAGGGACTGGAACCCCGGGGCGGAGCGCAAGATCAACGAAAGTCGATCCCAAGCCTTCTCCCGGGCCTCAGCGAGGGCCTGAACGGGGTCGATCCCCTGCTTGCCGCGGAAGGAGTTCATGCCGTACGCGTTGATGGATGCGTACATTTCGGCCGGATCTGTCAGCAGCGCGAGGGGGCGTGTACACAGGTAGACGGAGCTGATCGCGGACCTGATGCCGGTCACAATGTTCAGTCCGCGGGCAATGCGAGCCATCGGGACGATGAGGATGCTTCCCCGCTTGGGGAAGGACTCGAACTCGTCTGGGGTCAGTTCGATGATCTTCTCAGGGAGTTCAGGCAGGTCTCGGCGTGCGTCTCGGTCGGCGGGGATGGCCACGCACAAGCCGTCCTTGCTGCGGAACTCGGGTGCGTTGAAGATCCCTAGGGCCAGGTAGCGGCAGTGCTCGTAGCTATTCGCGACCAAGACGACATTGGCCCGATCTCTGTCCTCGCGCTCCAGGCGCTCCAGCTCTCGGTGGATCTCGTCCCGGTACAGGGCCTCTCCGAGGGCCTTGAGGGCCTTGGGTTTGAGGTGCTGGGCGTTACCGGAAATCTGGATGGGGTTGTTCAGCAGGTCGGTGAAGGTCTGGCGACGCGCCCGGATGGAGTCGGGCGCGGCGTCGGTCATCCACCACTTGACCTTGGAGTGGATGTGCTCGCGGACAGCCTCGGGAAAGTAGGCGGTCGCGGACAAGCCCATGACAACGCGTTCTCTATCGGCGGCGACCAGTGAGACCACCGATCCGAGCTGCGCCGTGTAGGTGTGAGGGTCGCCGGTCATGGTCTGGGATGTGAACTCGGCCGTGTTCTCGGGGTCGTCCAGGCCGGTGAGGCGGTATCCGAACAGAGCCCGGCCGAGCATGCCGTAGGGGATGGCCTTGGATCCTACGGCGCCGTCGAGGCGTTCGGAGATGCGGCGTACTTCGTCGCTGGTGACGGACTTGAGGTCTGACAGCTTGGCCATGAGCCGGCCAAGGATGTCGTCCAGCTCTGCCAGCCAGGTGCGGATGACCAGGAGGGTGATGGCTTCGGCCCGGTCGTGGAGGTCGGCAATGAGGCCGCCCAGAAGCTCGTGCAAACGGTGCTTCGCGTGGTTGAGGACGTTGTCCCCGCGAGGGGAGAGAAGGTCCGTCAGCGTGGCACGCACCCCGTCGTAGGGCGCTTCGAGGGGTTCAGGCCGCACAAGGTCGGGGTGTGGGTCGTCGGACAGCCCAAACACCGTCCGCGGGGGCCGGAGCGAATTGAGCCGGCCGAAGAGGTACTCCGGCATCTCGTGGTCGTCGCTGTTGACCTCGCCGGGGAACAGGAGCCGGATCAGGCGCCGGTCCCGGCTTCCGGCAATGTGCCAGCCGGTGGACTTCACCTCGCCTTCGTCGTCGGTGTCGTGCCGCAGGTGGATCTGTCCCTGGCAGGCGGCCGCAAGGAAGAAGTCAGTGAGGTAGATGGCGTGGGCAACCAGCGGGATCAGCTCCTGAGAGGTTCCGCTGGGTCGGTTCTTGAGTGCCCGGTGGATCTGAGGGAGGAAGGTCTCCTTGTTCATCCGGGAGGAAAGGACCAGCTCTGTCGAGCACTTCCCGACCGCGATGGACTGGAATTGGTCGACCTCGTCCAGGACGATTGCGTGAGAGCGACGCAGGAGGAACTCCTCCACGGACAGGCGTTCGGCCGGCCGGTCGCCGAAGGCGACGGGAATGGGCATCCGGCCGCCCATGAAGTTATGGTGATTGGTCACGATCACGTTGGCGTTCAGGGCGAGGTGGTGCTGCTGATATTTCCCGCAGGAGGTCATCCACGGGCAGCAGCGGGTGCCTTTGAGTGGCGGGAACGGCCGCAACCCAGTACAGGGCTCTTTCCCGTGCGGGTAGGGGTGCGTGGACGACAGAAACGGCTTCATCCCGCAGCCGTAGGAAAGCTGGTCGAGCTTCCACCGCACCTTGTCGTCCACGGCCCGGATTGCACCCTCGGTGCGGGAGACAGCCTTCATCGCCCGATTGTGGAGACCGTAGGCAGACATCAGTGGCACGCACGCGCTTTCGGCGTCGACCCCGTAGCCGTACTTGTCTGCCAGCCATGCGAGATCTTCGCGGATCTCCAGGGCCGTCATCAAGCTTGCTTCCACCGTCGGGAGGACCAGCGTGACAGTCATCTGCTTCACGGTGAACCACGACCCCAGCACACGTACCATCACGCTCTTGCCAGTGCCAGTGGGGGCGTTGAAGACCTCCATCGGGCCAGCGGTCAGGCGCAGGAGCTCCGAGGCTGGCATCGTGTCGGATGTCTTGACCTGCGCTAACAGACCCCACAGGACACCATGCAGATACGGGATGGACATGCGGGTGTCGATCTTCGTCGCGAGGGCGAGTAGCTCCTCCACCGGAATGCTGATCTCTGCTGTGCTCGGAGCGATCTCGGTGCGAGCTGTCTCGAGACTCTCACCGGCTGGGAAGGCAGGAATGTCCACGCGCCCGCTGATCTCACCCGGGCCGGTCTCGTAGATCGTGCGTGTCAGCCACGACCCAGGGCTTGCAGGCTCACCTGCCGCGCCGACCCCGCCACGCTTGGCCGTCTTCGCTAGGATTCGGTCTGCGTAAGCGAGCAGGTCACCCCCTACGCGTGGAATCACTGCCTCGCACGTCTCCGGGGGCCCAACTGCTGTGAAGTTCCTGATCGCCACCCCCTTGACGCTGGTGTCCAGCAATCGCGAACGGCCCGCCCGGGTTACCCCGGAAGCCGATGCGTACTCCGCCGGCGCGATCCTCGCGGCCGCGGCAATCCGCTGCTTTTCCCCGAGCGGCAGACCATGCCACGCACCCCATTTGTCGTACTGCCCGGACAGCAAGAAAGCCGCATGCCGGAACGTCCCCGCCACTGCGTCCTGGTCGTGATCCTTGTCAGGGAAGTAGTGCGCAGCCAGGGCCAGGGCCACCAGCAGAGCCCCTTCATCCCTACCGAGCTTTCCCCCGCCAGTCACACCCATCGAACACCCGCCGTCTCGCAGATCATCTTGCCCATCACCGTTGCCGTAGCCACACGCAACCCGTACTCGTCGCACGCTCGCCGCAGCAGAGGAAGTTGGGTGTGCCGGTAGTCCGGGACGACGATCCACTTCGCACCGCCCTGGTCGCCCTTGTCGCGTCGGATCTTCTCCGCTAGGAGGAAGCCGGATGTGAAGTCCTTAATGTCGATCCTGAACTCGACCTTCTCACCGGAAGGACTCACCGGAACCGCCCTGATGTCGTAGCTGTCCAGATCAGGCCAGAGGTCCACGTGGACACCGCGCTCCCGCAGAACCTCGAACAGGGCGATCTCGGTCAGGCCGGGAACCGTGGTGTACCGCCACGGCCCACGCTTCAGCGCCCAATGACCCACGGCCGGGACCGCGACCGGGATCTCCCCACGCACCTCCGGGGCGAGCACCTTCGCCTCCGCTGATAGCCGTGGCACATCCAGCATCGGCAGCAACACTGGCGGCGCACCCACCTCGGGAATGGAGAACATGTAGTGGGCGCCGAGTGTCTCGGCATGGGCCGGGTACAGGCACCGCACGCGGCCGATCCGCTCCCCGGGGCGCCCGTGGACGGTGGCCTTCATCGGCCACTGACAAAACGGACACGCGAACCACCACTGCTCAAACAAGGCCGCGTGATCGATCGGTTGGTAAAACTGGAAGATCCGTGCCGGGAGCCCCAGCTCCGTAATCTCCTCTTCCGTCCCCGACGGCACCATGGACAGGTTCCGTCGGCCGTTCACGTAGTCGCCCTGACGGCCGGTCTGCCGCAGCACCTCGTTGACGATGACTTGGTCCAGCTCTCCCTCGAGCTCCTCAATCGTCGGCGGCGAACCGTCACGCCGGGTCTTGTGCCGGACTGCGTCCAGGACCATCTGCTGCTCGTACGTGATATCGAACAGCTCGTCGGCGGGGTACCCGTCGGGGTCCACCAGGTGGACCCCTTCCAGTTCCTCCGGCTCGACACCCGCAGGAAGAAGACCGGCGAGGTCGCCGGTGAGGGAGTCCAGGAACGCGGAGAACTTCAACGGGTTTCCGGGGCCCCGGGCGGCGAGGATCTCGCCATGGGCATCCATCAGGGTCTGGAGCCGCCTCGTGGGCTCCCCGTCACCGGTGGTGAAGGCCGGGACTGCACGAGCGGCAGCCTTCATCACCCGCTCCCGGGCCTCCTGGTCAGTCATGTGCCGTGCTGGCATGTCATGAGTCACGGCCGAACCCTAAAGGCCGCCACTGACAATGCCTCTGATCAGGCGGATTCTTCACCTTCTGAGGTAGTGAACTCCACCAGGGGGTAGAGGCGTTCATACTCTGTGCGGTATGCGCGAATGTGTTCCCATCCCGCCTCGTTGACGAACCACCAGTACTCGCCGACAGGGCCCGTGTCATCTGCGCCCGCGTAGACAGGATATGAGGCGATGAATCCGCGGCCAGAGAGTCCGCCCCGGATCTTCCCAGAGTCCAGGTACATGCGCGCCTTTCCCAGCATCCGCTCGGGAAGGCCCTTGGCTCCCGTCTTCGCGAGCACCACCAGCTTCTCCCACAGCCATGCCGAGAGCAGGTGCTTCGGAGGGCGCCCCTTTGGGGGAATGTCCAGGCCAGCGCGCACGCAAGCTCGGCCAGCACGGGTCAACTTCACGATCACTTGGCGAAGGATCCCCCAGTCGGGGACCGGGACCATCTCCTCCTCCGACTCGATGAGCCCACGCCGTGCTAGGGCCCGCAGTGTCGACCCTGCGGCGGTATCGTGCTCGCCTTCAGTCCGGAGACGCTCCTGGATCGTGGTGTAGTCCGCCGGAAGATCCCCGTGCACCGAGAACACCAGTCGCCGCCACTGCGCCGCCGGGCCGGGATTCTTACGGTTCGCACTCGCCCTCTCCGCTCGATGCTCGGCACGCTGGTCCTCCTCGAAGATCACCCTCAGGTAGGTGCGTTGCCGGGCGTTGAGGGCGGCCCAGTTTTTTGCTGCCTTCGATGTTGCAGGACGAGACGCGGGGACGCCGGATTTCGAACTCTTTCCACTGCCACTGTTGCCTCTGAGTTCTTCAGGGCGTGGCATTGTGAGCCCCCAGGCATCCATCACCGCTCGCACCGGGACGCCATACACGTGCGCGAGAACGGCCTGCACGCGGTTCCGCGCATCTGGAGAGGCCCAGGAAGCCGGCAACTCCCCTCGCTCCGCCCTCAGGAGCCTGGGGCGCGAGACAGGAACGCCGACTCGGCAGAGCAGGGGAACACACCGGGTGACCACTTCGGCTGCGGTCAACCCTGCACTCATGCGGAGATCGGCGAGGAGGAAGGCGTCCGGATCGGTCTGCATGAGGTGAGCCGGCTGGCACTCCAGAACCCTTGCTAGCTGCATCAAGCGGCTGGGCGAGGGAGCACTCTTGCCAGTCTCATAGCTAGTGATGCGGAAGACGTCGGTACCGACAAGGACGCCCAGATCCGTCTGGGACAACCCCTTGGCCTTCCGCGCCCTTCGCAGCCTGTCGGGCCAGATCGGAACCCGGTTCCTGGTCATGCACTAACTCTAGACACCTTGCTGTCACGTGACATGCACTCTCATGACGGGGCGGGGCACGTACTGCCGCCCAGCCGCACTTCGACCACGACCAAACCGTCGCGCTCCTGCCAGCATGGCCGCTCCGCTGGCCAGTTCTGGTCTCCCCGGAGGCGACCGTCGCAGTTGCTGAAGCGACCCGGTGGGCACCACCCCGGGGTCTGGTGCAGCTTTGGGTGACAGGTTCGGTCCCACGGCCTGCAGGGCCAGTGTGGTCATGACGGTCTCGAATGCGACGGGAGTCAGGCGGCCGAGTGCGGCTTGTCGCCGGCGTCGGTGACAGGTCCGCTCGATCCAGGTAACGATCGCGATCCGGAGTTTCTCGCGGGCGGTCCTGCTCCGGCGGTCGAGGACGCTCTTCTGCAGCAGGCTGAAGAACGCCATGGCCGCGTTGGCGCCGGCTGCCCCACCCTCCCTATCGATCTGGCCATCCGGTGCTGGTCGAGCCCCCGACGAACTCCCGCGACCGGACCTGAAGAGCCGTCCGATCAGGTTCTTCACTCGCGCCAGGTTCCACCCGCTGGTCAGCCCAGCCATGCGTGTGCGGTTCACGCTCCAACTCCCGCTTCAGTCTGGCGATCAGGCAGTTACCCTGGGAGTCCGGGCTCCCTTTCGAGACGACCCCGGCGACACCGCCCTCACGCCATTGCCGACGTCATCGCTCCACTGACCGCTCGAACACCCGCAGCGCGACAGCAACGGCCTTGTTCGTCTCGCCGGTCCGGAACCGTGCCACAGTATCCAGACGGACCTGCTCCCTCGCGATTCTCTCCGCGTCGGTCAAGCCGCCGCCCTGCGCGTACCTCACCCAGCCAGGACTACAGCGCCCACGGCTCGCTCAGCCCGAACGCCCCGACATCACCCAATCAAGTTCAGTAGCTCCCTCGATCTAACCAGCAAGCCGGATTGATCGATACGCCTGGCAGCACCCGTCAGCGCCGCATAAGATGCCACCAAGACTGGCGGGGAGGGCGCTATATCTGGAGTAATGCCATCCCCGCCAAGAAGGGCGGGACCGTTGAATGAAATGCGCCGGGGAAGCCGAAACACCCGCGTCCACTCAGTGGAACTTTTCGGCTTTCGGGGGGTTCCCACATCACTAAGCGTCTCATTTGAAGGGGCTTCTGGACTTCCATCATCCGTCTTGATTTTCGGAGAGAATGGTTCCGGAAAGTCATCAATTGTCGACGCAATCGAATGGGCTTGCCAAGGCCGCATCGCGCGTAGCTCAAGCTTCCGTGGCAGTGCACGACCCGCCCTAATAAATTTGGCTCACCCTGCCCGCGATTGCTCCGTGCAGGTCAGACTGTCAAGTGGGGCGATTGTGCGGAGGACAGCATCCCTCGATCCAGAGGAAGCACTGCGGGTCGGCGGGGATCCGACACCGGAGGAATTCGGGCGCGTTCCAATGACGCTCAAGCGGGCCGATATTCTGAGATTCCTCGACACACCTCCGGCGAAACGCGGGTCACTATTCATTGATCACCGGTTCGACGGCGAGGCCGCATCAAAAAAGGTGGAGTTCACCCCAGACCAATTTGCGGTCATGGAAGAGCGCAACGAAGTGAAGCGTCGCATGCGAGAGTCGGCAGCAAGGATTGCATCCGCACTCTCCATTTCTCCGGCCCCATACGATGCGAATGAGATTGAGCGCATGATTGCCGTTGACGTCTACAAAGGCGTTCAACCCAGCAACCGATTTCGAATCTCACTACCTCGCCCAATTCAAGAATTCATCGACGATATTGCGGCATGCCGGACGGAGATCAAGAGACTCAATAAAGAAGCACGCCAAATCCAAACACCGGAGGACGGCCCGGGAGTTGAGCGCGTTCGCGCCATGCACAACCTCCTGGGGGAGGTGGGCGGTTGGCTCACGAAATCCTTCCTTTCCGTCACTCAAGCTACCTACGTGAGCAGAGTTCAGCCGGTGTTCGGACGCATAAGCGCCGTCTCGCTTGAAATCGAGGTGAAGCTTTCCGCTGGGCAGACTGTGGCCCCTCAGCAAATCTTCAGTGAGGGATACCAGGACCTCATCGCCCTTCTCTACTTCTTGGCAGTTTCTCGCGCCGCCGGAGAGCAGGGCCAGGCGAAGGTTCTGATTCTCGATGATGTGCTACAGAGCGTAGATTCCAGTGTCCGCGTCGCCGTGATGGAATTGATCGCCAGGGAGTTTAAAGACTGGCAGCTCATAATAACGGTCCATGACCGACTCTGGCGAACCCAAGTGAGAGACATATTCCAGCGAACGGGCAGCCCGATCACGGAAGTGGAGATTAAGCGCTGGAGCTTCGGTGACGGGCCAGATGTGATTACGGCCGGCCGGGAAGCCGAGTCCGCACTCTGGGTGGCTCTTGACGGAAACGATCCGTTTGCCGTCTGCGGATTGACCGGCCGACTCCTAGAGCAGATGTGCGATCGAATGAGTTGGGCCATCCCCATCAGCGTAAAAAGAAAGCGTGGAGATGCCTATACGCTCGCTGACACATGGCCTGGCACGATGAAGGAACTGAAGCGGACCTCATGCGCCAGCCAGGCAACCTCGATTGATCGATGGATTCACCTCCGCAACACGGCAGGCGCCCACTACAATGAATGGGCCGAGGGGGTCAGCTGGACTGAAGCCGAGGCATTCGGATACTCAGTGCTGGAACTCTATTCCAAGCTCCGCTGTATCAGGTGTGAACAGTGGGTGACCAAACTTGCCTCGTATTCCTATAGCTGCAAATGCGGCAGCACCCGCCTAGATCCAGCATGATGAATTAGACCGAACATGCGCCGTCCAATACATCGCCCCCCTGGGGAGCCCTAATCAGTAGGACGTCAGAGCTAGAGGGTCTCGGAAGGTGGGATCGCGGGCAGCCGGGCAAGCCCTCGGCCAGGGGCGGGCGTGCGTCTGCTCACGGCCGAGCAGCGTGTTCCTGTGTCCCAGCAGTCCTCGACGCGGACGCGGACCAGTGGCTCCCCTACGCAACATCCACCCTTTGCTGCTTGATCCAGGCATGGACTTCGGACACCTTGAACTGAATCTTGGCATTGCGCCCGGCGCCGAACCTATAGACGGAGAGCCCGGCCTTCGGCGCTTCCCGGTACACCCACTGCACCGACATGTTCAAGTATTGAGCCGTCTCTCTTACGTCCATGAACTGAGCGGCCATCGAACCTCCTGTTCCATTGAGGATCGTGGATCGATCCCGGCATCCGTCTTGCACCATGACTCTCACGACGGATCAGGCTTGGCCCTGCCGCTACTCAGCGCTAAGATCCGGCAGCCTTACGCACTCCGCAGGCACCGATCGAGACCGGAGTACCTGCGGCCGTCACGTGATTGTCAGTTCCCTGGATCTGACTCAGGAGACAGGGGGATTACCCGTGAGTGACCTCAGGGCATTTCGCGTCAACGACGGGACCGCGACGGAGATGCGAGGGGCCGCCGTTGCATTGGAAAGACAGCTGCAGACTCTGATCGAAGCCAACATGGAGGTGATGCTGGGCATCCGGTTCCTCGCCAGCGAGTACCCCACCGGACGTCACCGAGGCCGTATCGACTCTCTTGGCCTTGACGAGAACGGGACGCCCGTGATCATCGAGTGCAAGCGGACCCGGGGCAAGGAGCTGCTCCCGCAGGCCCTGTCGTACCTGGCGTGGCTGGAGGACAACCACCACGAGTTCGAGCGCCTCGTCGTAGACCGGCTCGGCTACGAGGCCGCCGGGGCAGTCGACTGGAGCAACCCCCGGATCGTCTGTATCGCGGGGGACTTCACGCCTCACAGCGCCGTCGCTCTAGAGGTCATCGGCCGACGGATCGATCTCGTCGCCTACCGCGCATTCGAGGACGTGCTGACTCTGCGTCTGGTCGCCTCCGTAGCCGGGACGGCAGCTCTTGCCCAGCGGCGGCCTTCTCTCGCCTCCGCCTCGGTCAGCGCGCATACGAGCGTGAAGTCGGTGCAGCATTTCCTGGACGAGTCACCGTCAGGGCTGGGAGCTCTGTTCGCAGACCTGGACGCGGTGTTGCTCGCCCAAGGTGACGTACGGAGGGAAGCACAGCTGCACTACTTCTCGTACCGCCGGATCAAGAGTGTGGCGACTGTCCGCGTTCGGCCCAGAACTCGTGCCCTCGTGGTCAACCTGCGTGTACCGCCCGACGAGGTCGAGTTGGAGGACGGGTTCACGCGGGACGTCAGCGGAGTGGGCTGCCTGGGGCTCCGGGGCGGGATCGAGGTGCGGATCAGATCCCGGGATGACCTGGAACGAGCGGGCGCTTTCATACAGCGGAGCGTCGCGGCCGGGTGAGGGCTCGACACAAGAAGGGCGGTCGCCGTATCCGGGGTTCCGGTACGGCGACCGCCCTTCGTCAGTCCGCCTGTCTCTGCATGTTCTGCCCGACCCTGTCATCTCAGAGCTCCGGCCCTGCGAGCTCGAAGGCCTCCTGGTCGAGGGCCGTGCGGAGGCGCTGTTCGGCGAGGCCGGCGTAGTGGTCGGAGAGCTCGACGCCGATGAAGTGGCGGCCTTCCTTCAGTGCGGCAACGCCGGTGGAGCCCGATCCGGTGAAGGGGTCGAGGACGGTGCCTCCGGGCGGGCAGACCTGGACGAGCTGCTGCATGACCTCGACCGGCTTCTGGGTGATGTGCACGCGGTCCTTGCGGGGCTGGGACGCGATGTAGTGGCCGGGCAGATAGAGACCTCGGGTGTTGTCGAGGCTTCCCTTGACGCCCCAGACGATGAACTCCGAGTCCTGCTTCGGACCGCCCTTGCGGGGCCGGGAGGCCGGCTTGATCCAGGGGATGGTGCCGGACCAGGTCCAGCCGGCCATCTGGAGGGCATCGGTGGTGGTCGGTTCCTGCCTCCAGTCGGTGAAGACCATCGCCACCGCGTGTTCTCGGGACGCCCGGTACGACTCGGTGAGCAGGTCGGTCAGCCAGGCGCGGTACGAGCGCTGGTCGCGGTTCTCGCCGGGGAAGTTCTGCAGGTCGTGCTTGGCGTCGCCGCTGGTGTACTTCGCGCGGGCGGTCCGCCCGGTTCGGTCCGAGCTGGTGCGGCCGCCCGAGTTGTAGGGCGGATCGGTGATCACTGCGTCCACGCTCGCGTCCGGCAGGGATTTGAGGACGGTGAGCGCATCTCCTCGGTGCAGCGTGTACGACACAGGCGCGGCCTTTCATTCATCTTGCGGTCGGTCGCGATCCCGGATCTGTTTTGGAATCTGGGAGTACGCACCGGGGATTACCCCTCCGTAGAGCATCGGGCGGCGCTCTCGTGGGTTTGGTGCGGTGGAGGTTAACCGACTTCCCCAGCCATGCCGATTGAGCCCGCGCTCCCCTCGAAGACGGACCTGCACGAATTCTCAGCCTGCTTGGTGCGGCCGGATTCCGTCTCTACAGTCTCGCCGAGTTCAAGCCGTGGAGCTGCTGGAGATTCGGAAGGACGTATCTCTCATGTGCCGAATGAGATTACGAGCGCGGCTGGCTGCCGCGCGCCAACACCAGGGACGTAGATGAGAGTTAGCCGCTCCCCTGCGTCATCACCGCCTCTTGGCCCACTGAGGCCGAGCATTCACGACCAGTGCGGCACCGGTGGCCTTTCGACGAGAACTCCGGTGCTGCCCTGTCTACGAGTAAGGAGCTGCGAATGCAGCTTGCCCGGGCACGTCCAACTCCTTGGCCCAGGCTCCGGCGTCAGCGAGCATCCGGCGGTCACCCGTGATCAAGGTTGCCGCGATAGCCAGCGCGGTAGCGGTCGCTCCACTGATCCTGATCGCGCCGCTCACTGTTGCTCTGATCGGCTCCTCGAACGCACAGGCTGCCTGCGGTGACCAACAGGGTGTCGATGCGGCCGCGGTGGTCGGGCAGGTGGAGTCGGTCCTCAAGGGCAGCAGCAGCGATTCAGTGTCCGTGCCTGGCCTGGACGATCCCAAGGAACAGATCCCGAACGCCAAGGCGATCCAGGCGACCGGCGTAGCGATGAGGGTGCCCGTTCGCGGGCAGATCGTCGCGCTGGCCACCGCCCTGCAGGAGTCGGGGCTCCGGAACCTCGACCACGGAGACAGGGACTCGCTGGGACTGTTCCAGCAGCGCCCTTCGCAGGGCTGGGGGACGCCGGAGCAGGTGCGCGATCCCGTCTACGCCTCGACGAAGTTCTACGAGGGACTGCTCGAGGTGTCGGGGTGGGAGTCGATGCCCGTCACCCAGGCTGCTCAGGCAGTGCAGGCAAGCGGTTTCCCGGACGCGTACGCAAAGTGGGAGCCGTTGGCGACAGCGCTGCAGAAGGCCATCAGCGCCACCCTCCCCCAGGCTGGTGTCGACACCAGCCCTGCGGGCGCCACTCCAGTCCCGACAGCCCTTGGCGGTAGGTGCGCCGACGGTACGAGCTTCGGCCCGATTCCGCCCGGCTCGCTCCCGGACGGGTACCAGATTCCGGCGGATGCCCCGAAGCCCGTGCAAACGGCCATCCGTTGGGGCCTGGTGCAGCTCGGTACCCCGTACCAGTGGGGCGGCGCCTGCACCGAGCCGCGGGGCCCGGACCCGATGGGGCGGTGCGACTGCTCCTCGCTGATGCAGATGTCCTTCAAGGCCGGCGGAGTCTCGCTGACCCGGACCACGTACACGCAGGTCAACGAAGGCCGTGTGGTGAGCGTCGACACCCTCCAACCCGGCGATCTGCTGTTCACGCGCGGCACGGCCGCCGTACCCGAACACGTTGGGATGTTCATCGGCTCGGGGCTGATTCTGCACGCACCCCGGACCGGTGACGTGGTCAAGATCTCGACCCTCGCGGACTGGAAGCCGGACGTGCTCGCAGCCCGTCGCGTCGTCTGACCGGTCTCCCGCCTTCCCCCTCCCTCCCCATCGCACTCTCGGGCCTCCCCATGCCCATTTTCGAACTGGAGTTCCCCATGAAGTTCGTTGAGAAGGCCCAGTTCCTTGCGTACGACCCTGGCGTCACGCCGCGCGAAGGCGGCCTTCCAGGACTCGACGTCCTCAAGAACGTGATCAGCTCCATCAACCTGTTCGGCATCATCGCCGTCGTCGGAGCCCTGGCCATCTCCGCGCTCGTCTGGGCCTGGGGCCACCACAGCGGCGGCCACCAGGCGGAGGCGAACGGCAAGAAGGGCACGGTCGTCGCGGCGGGTTGTGCCCTGCTGCTCGGCGCCGCCAACGGCATCGTCGCCTTCTTCTCGGCGATGGGCACGCAGGTCCACTGATGACGAGGACGCGTCTCTCCGAGGGCAGGCACAGCGCTCCTGCCGCCTCGTCAGTCTGGCGACGGATCCTGATCGGTGCTGTCGTGCTGGCCGTTCTGACCGGGGTGGCCGGACTGCTCGCCTACTTCACCCGCACCGATGCCGGCGGTAGCGCGAAGGAACCGGAGGCCAGGGCGTCGGCCGCTCCGTCCGTCCCGGCCAAGCCCTCCGCGGGATCGGGGGCAGCGCCCCGACGCCACCCACGACCAGTGACCCGATCGCCTTCGGGAAAGCGGCAGCTCAGGCCCTGTGGAGTTATGACACCCGCGTCCTCTCCCAGCCGGAGCACTTGGCCAGCCTCCAGCGGTGGATGACCAGCGAGGCGAAGTACGCGGACTGGGCCTCGGTCACCAAGCAGGTCCCTGACCCGGTGCTTTGGTCCCGGCTGCGGGACAACCAGCATCACATCACCGGCACCGTCGGCGAGGGGCACTTCCCGGAGGTGTTCAAGGCAGCCCTGGCCGCCGATCCCGGTGCCATCACCTCCGCCTACGTCTACGCCGTCACCGTCTCGGGGCGTCAGTCCATCGCCTGGGCCGGTGCCGGCGGTGGAGCGGAGGCCCGCTCCCTCACGCTCGCGGTTCAGTGCCGGCCGCAGCAGAGTTGTGCGCTGGCCGGCGTCTTGCCGACCGTCTCGCCGTGACTCCCCTCATCCCTGAAAGGAGGTACCCCCTGTGGGAGCCTGCGACATCCCCATGATGGACAAGGTCTGCGGGATCGTCGGTGGCGTGGTCGGTTCTACCGGCGAGGCCGTCACCGACGGAATCGGCGCCTGGATCGCGAAGTCCATGGGCGAGATGGCCCAGGGCGGCGCCGATCTCGCCGCCCAGGCCGTCGACCAGACCACCGGCATCGATCTCAACGCCGAGTGGTTCCGCTCGAACTACGAGTTGCTGCTGCCGATCGGACTCATCCTGACCGTCGGCACCTTCTGCCTGCAGCTGATGCGCGCTGCGTGGCGCCGCGACGAGCGGGCCCTCGCCCAGGCCGTCAGCGGCACGGTCGGGGGCGTGATCTTCGCGTTCGCCGCCATCGCCTTCACCACCGTCGCCCTCACCGTGGTCGACGCGTTGAGCGCCGGCTTGTTCCAAGCGGCGAACAGCTCGATCGATGACGCCGTACGCCGCATGATCAAGGTCAACCTGTACGGCGCGATGTACGGCTTGGGCTGGGGTATCCCCTCCATCGTCGCTCTCGGGGCCGCGGTCGGGGCGTTCCTGTACTGGGCCGTGATGGTCGCCCGCAAGATCGGGAACCTGGTCCTGGTCACCTTGGCGGTCTTCGCGGGTGCCGGCGGCGGCTGGGAGGTCGCCCGGCGCTGGCGGCGCGGCTGGATCGAGGCCACCGGCACGCTGATCGTCAGCAAGATGCTGATGACGATCGTGTTCCTCCTCGGCATCTCCGCCATGGGCAAGACCGATCCGGCGGACGGCCTCGGTGCCCTGTCGGACGCCATGGCAGGGATCGTGATCATGGTGCTGGTTCTGCTGTGTCCGTACGCGACCTACAAGTTCGTCCACTGGGCTGCGGACGGCGGCGGCCAGGAGGATCTGCACCGCACCGGTGTGGCGGGCGCGGCGGTAGCCGCTCGAGCCGCGAAGACGGCGGGGCAGCTCGCTGTCCAGGCCGGTACCGGTATGCCTGCTCCGCAGGGACCGGCAAAGGTGGCGGGCCAGGGCTCCGACGGTGTCGTCTCCGGGATCGATCCGAGCGGAGGCTCGGGGAAATCTCCGGCGGTGCGGAGAAGCAGACCAACTTCCGATTCGGCGAGGACGCGGGTGCCACGGGCGACAAGGGCCGCGCACTCATCCGTCGGCCTCCCGGTGACGGTGACCGCGGGCAGCCGCTGATCCAGCGCCCCGGCCAGGACGTCGGCGGCGCGTTGGCCGAGGCTGCCTCGGTCTCATCCGGGCCGACGCCGCAGGGCTCCGGGGGATCGGCCACGCAGCCGATCCAGGTGTACCGGGCCGCGGCCCGTACCGGCTCGGCGGGTCCCGTCGGCGGGCCGACACCGCAAGGCGACGCCACATCTCAGTGGTGGGTCTACCCCAGTCAGCAGAACGGTCCGGCCTCCTAGTCCTGCCCAACCAGGGGGCGGGCCGTGGCCTGTGCGGCCTCAGCCCGCCCCCGTTCCCTCACCTCGCGCTTTCTCTCGACGTTCCAAGGACGGCCTCGCCATGCCCTTCGACTCTCCACAGCCCGACGGCCCTGCCACGGTGAAGTTCCCCCACCGCTCGCGCCGGGGCCTCCTGCTCGGACTGTCCGCGCCACAGCTCGTCGCCGCCACCATCACCGGCCTGCTCCCGCTCGCGGTGCTGATGGGCTCGGGTGTGGCCGGTGCGCTCAAGCTGATACCCCTGTGGGCGCTCATCCTCTCGGCCGTCTTCGTACGCCATCGCGGCCGGTCGCTCGCCGACTGGGCGCCGATCGCCCTGCGGTACACATGGCGGCGTAGCAAGCGCCAGCTGGTCTGGCTGACCCGGCCCTCCAGTCGACCGCGGCGCGACGGACTGCTCCACCTCCCCGGCACCGCCGCGTCCCTGCGCGTCGTCACCTCGCCGGACGGCCGTCTGAGCGCCGTACACGACCCCCACACCGGAACCCTCACCGCGGTGGTCAAGGTCTCCTCCCGGGCCTTCGCCTTGCTCGATCCCTCCATGCAGAACAACAACGTCGCCGGCTGGGGCCGCACTCTCGCCGCGCTCGCCCGCACGGGCCACCTCGCCCGGGTGCAGGTGCTGGAGCGCACCGTGCCGGACAGCGGCGACTCCCTGAACCGGTACTGGGGCGCGTACGGCAATCCCCAGGCGCACCTTGCCGGGCCCGTCTACGCCGACCTGCTGACCGCGGCCGGCCCGGCCGCAGCCCCGCACGAGAGCTACGTGGCGCTCGCCCTGGACCTCAAGGCGGGCCGCCGTCTGATCAACCAGGCGGGCGGCGGGCTCACCGGCAGCTTCGCCGTCCTCACCCAGCTCACCTCCACCTTCGACCAGGCCGCCCGCACCTCCGGCCTCACCCCGGGCGGATGGCTCCTCGCCACCGAGATCGCCGCGGTGATCCGCACCGCCTACGACCCCAAGGCGCTGGCAGCCCTCGACCAGTGGTCGGCCACCGGACGACCGCAGGCCGACCCGGCTGCCGCCGGCCCCGTCGTCCTGGTCGAGAAGGCGGACCGGATCGAGACCGACTCGGCCCACCACGCCACCTTCTGGATCGAGAACTGGCCCCGGATCGAAACCTCTCCCGGCTTCCTGCACCAGCTTCTCTTCACCTCTGGGGTACGGCGCACCCTGTCCCTGACCTACGAGCCCAAGGGGCTGGACGCCGCGCTCAAGGACGTGCAGCGCAGGAAGGCCACCGTGATCGCGGACGCCGCCGAGCGCCAGCGCAAGGGCCAGGTCGACTCCGAAGAGGACTCGGTGGAGTACGCGGACATCAAGGACCGCGAACGCCAGCTCATCGCCGGCCACGCCGACGTCGCCCCCCGACTACCCCTGGCTCCGCCAACACCCCGGCTCGGGCGACGTACTGCTCCGTCCTACGTCGCGCCGAGGTGAGTGGGGTGAGTGACTCGATCGCGCAGAGCATCCCGTTCGCATCGTGGAGCAGCCGAGCCAGAATCTGCCGTTGGGGTGCTTCACTGAACCGATACGCCGCCGCTCGCATCCCGAGGCTGACGGCGCCCGAACCGAGGCGGTATTTTCCGGCCTCATCCCTCACGAACACGTCGTAGGCCAGCCCCGAATTGAGTATTCGGTGCACCGTGCTCTTGTTGAGACCCGCTTCTCTGGCAATGGCGCGCGGCCCATGGGACGGGCCATCCATGGACGCCAGGGTTCGCTGCACGTGGAATACGCGGTCACACGCCGTGCCTGCCATATCCCCCTCCTATTCCGTCATCCACCGGGTGGGGCGCGTAGGTGCAGACCCGGCGGGTATCAATCGGGCGCTACGCCGTCTTTCCAAGCGTCCCAGCCGTCGAAAGGAACTCTGCTTCCGGAAGTGCGACTTCCGGGACTAAAGTCCCTACGGTTGCGGCGCCGAGGACCGCCCCGTCCGAAACCCCACAGGGCTTGTCCCCATTGGGCCGACGACCGAGAGGGTCACTTCACGCGAGGACGGCATCACCGGGAGCGAGGGAGGAATCATGCCTACGCCCACCCGAAGTCGGGACCAAAGTCCCGACCAGCGGCCTGCCCTGGATGAGCTGATCGGGCTTGCCGGACTGTTGCGAGCGTGGCGCGCAGCAGCCAGCGCCAAAATGCGGCGGAGCAAACCGCTGTCGCAAGCCGAGGTGGCAGCCCGGGCCGGGATGACCGAGCGTTGGTACGGGGAACTGGAGCGAGGAGCGTCTCCCCGCCTGAGACGCCCGAAGATCGACCAGTTGGCAGAGGCGCTGCTGCTGAACGAGGACCAGCGCGAGACCCTCTACCTCTACACGGACGGAGGCTCCCCGCCCCGCTCCCCCAAGCCTCCGGGGTACACCGACGGCCTTCACCCGCTACAACTGCTTCTCGACCATCAGATGCCACGGCCCGCGTACCTCAGCGATGCCGCCTGGAACATCGTCGGATTCAACCGGGCCATGGCCCAGTGGTTCCCCTGGGTCCTGGAGCCGGGCGCCAACCTGATGCGTTGGGCACTGCTGCATCCCGATGCCCGGGAGCAGTACGTCGGATGGGAGGAGCACGCACGGATCTACCTCGCCATGGTGAGGATGGCACTGGTCAAACACGACCGGATGCCCGAGCTGGTCTCGGTGCTGAACGAGGTCCTGGCCGACGAAGATTGTCGCCGCATCTGGGACAGCAAGCCGGAGTTGGTGGGCCACCGGGACGGCCACATGTTCAGGCTGAACATCTCCCGTTTCGACCACCAGGACATCGAGGTCGTTACTCAGGTGCTCTACCCCGCCGCCTTCCCGGACCTCCGCTTCGTTGCCATCACCTGGCTCGGCAGCCGAGAAGACCCTGGCGCCGAAGCCGCCCGCCGGAGTCCATCTGCGGTCGAGGGCAGCGGAGGCCGCGTCACACCTCCACGGCCGGCCCAGGGGACACCCCCGCGCCCATACTGGGCCCTCGACTCCTTCGAAGCGGCACGCTCGCTCGCCGGCTCCTCCCCCGTTGATCTACCGGCCCTCAGCGCGGTGGCCGGTCGAGGTACCCGGCTCACAGCGGACTTCTCGGGTCGCAACGTCATCTGGGCGACGAGCGAGGCAGGCGGCACGGTCGCCTTCGAGGACCTCAGCACGCAAGAAGCCCTCGCACGCATCCCGATTCCGACACTCAGTGCGGGAGCTCGACGGGAGTATCAGAACCTGCTCCGGTCCACTCTGGCCCCCGATGGCCCGACCGCTGCGAGGCAGATAGACGAGCTCCTCATCCCTCACCGCGCAGCCATCGATCTCTTGGTGGACCTTGGCAGCCAGCTCAGCCCCGCCGGCGCAGCCGCCCCATCTCCCGGCCTCAGCCGCAGCGAGTCCGGTACTGGGACGGAGAGAGCCCAAGCACTCGCTGGAAGGCTCGGCGCATGGCCTCGGTAGTGGCGTAACCGCTCAAGGCAGCGATGCGCACGACATCGTCGTCGGTGTCCTCGAGCAGCCGCCTCGCTGTCTCGAGCCGGGTGTTGGCCACATAGCGCCCGGGGGTGACGCCCGTCTCCTCGGCGAACGTCCGCGTGAACTGCCGAGCCGACAGATTGGCGCGCTGAGCCAAGGCGTCGACCGACAGGTCGGCGTCCGGGTGGTCGGCGATCCACTGCTGGAGCTCACGGAGTTCTTGGCGATGCGCGAGCTGCGCCTGCATCTGGGTGCTGAACTGGCCTTGGCCGCCGGACCTCCGCAGGAAGACGACCATGTAGCGCGCGATCGTCAGGGCCGCGTCCCTCCCGATGTCCTCCTCCACCAGGGCAAGAGCGAGGTCGATGCCGGCCGTGACGCCCGCCGAGGTGTACACCGAGCCGTCCCGGATGAAGATCGAGTCCGGTTCGACTGCGACGTCGGGATACCGCTGCGCCAGCTCCCCAGCTTTGTCCCAATGTGTTGTCACCCGCCGACCTGCGAGCAGATCGGCCTCGGCGAGCAGGAACGCACCCGTACACACGGAGACGACTCGCTCCGCCTTCGGGGCGTTCTCCTTCAGCCACGAAACGACGTCCGGATGACCGGCACCCGCGTCGGGAACGCCTCCGGCACCGCCCGGCACGAGCAGCGTGTGGGGAACCTCAGCGTCCGCCAGGTCCACATCAGGCATCAGGGTCACCCCGCTGAGCGATGCCACGGCTGACCCGCCCGGGGATGCCGTAGCGATGCGGTACCCGGTCTGCCCCGGAGCTGTGGCGGCGAGGTAAGCGTTGGCCCCGGCCAGTACGCCCACGGGGCCGGTGACGTCCAGCGCCTCAACGCCGTCATAGAGCGTGACCAGCACCGTGCGGGACCTCATACCTCAACCATGCCCACCCTCAAAGGTGCCCGCAATGCAAGACTCCGGCATGTACGGCAACGTGGATCCCGGACGGGCTCCAGCCGATCCCCTCGGCCCCGTGGCTCCGCGGCATCAGCTCTGGCCAGGCGGCGGTAGCCCGATCAGGGCTTCCAAGTACCTCTGCACCGGCTCGAAGATCCCGCCCGGGATATACCCGGGAAGCTCTGCAAGGGTCACCCAGGCCACCTCGGCGATCTCGGTCGGGGCGGCGGCACGTGCGGAACCCCTCACGGCATCGCAGGCGGCGTACGACATCAGCCTTCCGGTCATCGGATGAACCCGCTCGCCCAGCGCCCCGGCCGCGGATACGTCCAGACCGGTCTCCTCCTTCGTCTCCCGTACGGCCGCGTCCTCCCATGTTTCCCCGGGTTCGACCTTGCCCGCCGGGAACTGCCACGAGAGGTTCCCCTCCGCCATCCGACGTCGCACCAACAGGACCCGGCCCTCATGGACCACGACGGCGGCGGCAACCCTCAGTCGGTGATCGTCCGGCCCGCTGCGGGGCGAGGCGTCCTCAGGCACCATGGTTCCGCATGTGCGGTGCCAGCAGGTGGATCGCTTCCTCCCAGTGGAAGCGATCGGCGCCGCCGCCTGCCTTCGGACGGTGAGGCTCGTAGCTGCCGATCGATATCCCCATCTCACGAAGTTCAGAAATGCTTCGCCGGTAAGCGGGGTGCGCCGCCAGGGCGGAGTTCACGTACGGCAGGACTGCGGTGGGGATGTCCATGCCGTACGCCTCGCAGAGGATGGCCAGCGCGAGGTTGTCGGCGAAGCCCGCCGCCCACTTGTTGACCGTGTTGAAGGTCGCTGGAGCGACCGCGATGGCGTCTGCCGGCGGCAGGGGGCGATCGTCACCCGGCTGCCTCCAGGCGGAACGGATCTGGAAGCCTGTCTGCGTCTCGATGTCAGGGACGTCGAGGAAGGGCAGGGCATGCGGAGTGGCGACGACCCCGACGTCCCAGTTCCGCTCCTGTGCCGCCGTGATCAGCTTGCCGACGTCGTCCGCGATCCCGGCGGCACAGACGACGACGTACAGGAACGGCCTGCGCTGAGGCTCCGTCACGTGAGACCCCTTCAGCGCCAGTAGTCCGCGAGCATCTCCGCCGGCCAGCTCGGTTCCCGGACCTCGCCCCGCGGACCCATCTCCTGAAAGTAGGGCGCGACGTCATAGACCGGGGTGCCGTCTATCGCGTCGAGGTCGGCGACATGCAGGTCCAAGCCGTCGACCTTCACCAAGCGTGGAAAGGACTGGGCCAGCTGGTTCGGCCGTCGATGGTTCCGGTGGACGAACGTGCCGGAGGGCTGCCAGGCGGGATTGTTGCGAGGGCTCCGCGCATGGAGGTCGACGTCTTCGGGCGAGGCCTTGTGGAATTGCCAGACGACGAGGAGGTGGGAGAACTCTTCGAGACCTTGGACGACCTCGACCGGGAAGTCCGGGTTCAAGCGGATGATCGCGGGGCCTCCCCAGTGGTCATCAGTGGGTTCAACCCGTCCCCCGATCACCGTTCCGATAGGCGTGATCTCCAGCGACTGCGCCATGCGCTCCCCCTCAAGCCTCGTCGTCACCGGCTCAATCTACAGCGGATGATGTGGCCCCTTGAGCTCCGACAACCGCCAGAGATGACAAGGAAGTTGAGATGCTCCGTGTTGACGGACGGCTCGTGTCAGTGGGCCCGCTCCTGCTAGGGTCCCCCGTTCGCAAAGGAGGTCGTGATGAACGGATCCCTGCCCGCTGCCGCCCAGGTGGACCTGCGCCGGCAGCCGGTAGACGACGTGCTGGAGCGCGTGGAGCAGGCCCTGCACGTACGGCTGGACCGGCAGGCACTGCTTCGCAAGCGCCGCTCCTTGGGCGGCCGTACGGAGCGGGGCACCTGGGTGCGTATCGAGCGGCGGGGATTCGAACGGATCGGCGCGCAAGGCTGGAACGGGACCGAGGCTGCCGCCGTGCTGCAGGGGGTTGCGATGCCCGAGTGGTTCCAAGGCGTGGCATGGCGCGAACAGGGCGAGCCGGTCATGTGGCGTGCGGATGAGCTGGAGTTGATGACATCGCCATCTGTCGGAAAGAGCGCCCTGGTGCTCGATGACCCGGGCCTTCCTGACACATGGTGGGAGGCGCTGAATGCTTCTCTGGACGCGCTTGCCGCACAGCGGACGCCGCGGATCGCGACCCCGGACACGGTGACGATCACGCAGGAGCAGGTGACGCAGACCCTGGGGGAAGCTTTCCCCGGCCTCTCCGACACGCGGATCGAGCGGTGGGCTCCTGCTCATGCGGACCTGACCTGGGCCAACGTGATGGGACCGGAGTTCTCCGTCATCGACTGGGAGGACTGGGGCATGGCACCCCGAGGCCTGGACGCCGCAACGCTATGGGGCAACGCGCTTGCCGTCCCGGCGCTCGCGGGCCGCGTCCGGCATGAGCGACGCGCGGACTTCGAGAGCCGGGACGGCAAGCTGATGTCGCTCTTCTTTCTCTCGAAGACCCTCGGCTCCCTCTCCTACGAGGGAGATCCGCTGCTGGCGCCGGCCCGAAAGGAAGCCAAGCGCTTGGTGGACGAGCTTCAGTCCACCCCGGACAAGTGAAGATCAGCCGTACGCCTGCGCCGGTCCGCGGACAGCCGAAATGATCACCGACCACGGGATAGCCAGTCCCGGCCTCCACCGGGCCTGGCCCACGAATCAGTTCCTGAACCAAGTGGAGGTTGGCGCCATGCCCGAGAAGGTCACGAAGGAGAAGGTCCTCGTCTACGTCGTCCGTGACGGACGCCTGCTCGTGTTCCGCCACACCGACTACTCCTATGAGGAGGTCGGCATCCAGGTGCCCGCAGGCAGCATCCGCCCCAGTGAGACCCCGGAAGCTGCCGCCCTGCGCGAGGCCCGCGAAGAGACGGGCCTGTCGGACTTCAAGATCGTCCGCAAGCTCGGCGAGACCGAGTACGACATCAGCCCGTACCGGTGCGAGATCCAGCACCGGCACGTCTTCCACCTGGAGCTGACCGAACCGACGCCGGAGCGCTGGATGAGCCAGGAGGACCACGACGGCGAGCAGGAGCCGACCTACTTCGAGTGCTTCTGGATCCCGCTGGAGGCCGCACACATTCTCCAGTCCGGCCAAGGCGCGCTGCTGGGGCGCCTGTCCGACTCGCCGCTATAAGCGGGGGCGCGGAGGTTCATTGGCAGCGCTTTGAGATCCCTGGCCAACGCCCGCCGTCTGGCCCGTACCACCCCACTGCGTCCGTCCCAACCCGAGCAGCTCACAGCAACCAACAGCCGCCGCACTCCGTAGGCGCCGTCAGGCCCGATGCACTTCGGCGTCGGTCCCCGACGGCAAGTCCACACAACCGGACGGCTACTTCGCAGCCCCTGCCCGAACGGTGCCGGAGCCGATAGCACCCCGGAGGACGTGGGCGATCTCCTCGGGTTTGAGGTCGATGCCGTCGATCCCCTCCACGGTCAGCGGGATCTCCTCCAGCGCATACTCACCACGGCCTTCTGCACTGAACTCGGGCCCGGTGCGATCCTCGAAGGACCAGGTGGCGATGCGGGCGAGGTAGAAGAGCTGACGTTCGTCGTCGGACTCCATCGTGTGGAGGAGCCGGACGATGTCGGCCTTCCCCGCGATCTCCTCGTGGATCTCCCGGTGGAGAGCGGCCTCCCGCGACTCATCGCTGGGTTCGACGCCGCCGCCGGGCAGTACCCAGTACACGGGGATGTCGGGCTTGGTTCGGCGGATGACCAGCATCGTGTCGTCAGCGGTGACGAGGACGGCTCGGACTCGTTCGATCATGTCGGTCTGTCTCCTTGCTTGTTGACGGTCTCAGTGCAGCAGCCGGCCACCGTCGACGTGGACGGATTGCCCAGTGATGAACGATGCGGAGGAGCCCACGAGGAACGCCACCAGGGCTGCAACATCTTCGGGTCGACCGCGGCGAGGGACGCACTGGCGCTTGATCTGGTCCTCCGGGCGCGCGAGGTGCTGGGCGGGGATGGCGTTCTCGGCCTCAACCTGGATGGCGCCGGGCATGACCGTGTTGACGCAGACCCCGTACGGGCCCAGTTCGCGGGCGAGGGAGCGGGTCAGTCCCAGTAGCCCGGCCTTCGCGGTGCTGTACGCGACCAGGTTCGTCCGGCCGACGCGGGCGTTGACGCTGCCGATGTTCACGATCCGCCCCCAGCGGCGTTCGATCATGCCGGGGGTCACCGCGTGGCAGGTGCGGTAGTGGGCGGTGAGGTTCACGTCGAGGGAGTAGCTCCAGGCTGCCTCGTCGGTGTCCTTCCAGGGGACGCGGGGGTAGGAGCCGGCGTTGTTCACGAGGATGTCGATGGGGCCGATCTCGGCGCGGACGAGCTCGACCATGGTCTGGACGGCGCCGGGGTCGGTGAGGTCGGCGTTCGCCGCGATCCCGGGGCTGCCGTCTGGCTCGAAGGCGGCGAGGAGGGCATGGGCATATGTTGAGATCCCTTGGCCAAGGCCCACCTTCTGGAGCGCCCCAGCGGTACCTTCGCGTCAGAAGAAGCGGTCGCAGATCGGGGTGATGGGTGTGAGCGGGTACATCGAGGAGCAAGAGCGGATCGGACAACGGGTCCGGCGTCAGCGGCTCTCGGTTGGGATGACTCAGGCCGACCTTGCCGCCGCACTGGGGCGGACGCAGGGGTGGGTATCGAAGCTGGAGAAGGGGCGGATCGAGCTGGACCGGGCCGGTCTGATCAACGCCGTGGCCGCCGCGCTCCACTGCCATCCGAACACCTTGATCGAGCGCCCGTACTCGGGCGGCGGCGCCGAAACCAAGTGGCAGGTCTCAGCGGCCTCCATCATCCGGGAACTGCGCCGGTACGACCTGGCTCCCGTCTTTGACGGCACCCCTCGGCCGTCCGAGGTGCTGTGGCACGACATGAAGCGCCTGCTCCGCCTGCGCGACGCCGCGGCGAACGCCGCCGTACTGAAGGAGCTGCCGGACATGCTGCGCGAGGCCCGGGCCCTCGCTGAGGCGTCCACTGGCCACGAACGTGAAGAGGCGTTCGCGATCTATGCGGTGGCCTGCAAGTTCGCCCACACAGCGGCCCATGCCCTCGGACATCCCGAGCTGGTCGCCATGGCCTGCGAACGGGCCACCTGGTCCGCGCAGCTCTCAGGTGACCCGGTGATGCCGGCGATGGCGCTGTGGATGCGCATGTGGGACACGTGGGCGTCGGCCGACTGGGATGACGCCCTCGCCCTCGGGGACAAGGCCCTCGCCAGCATCGAAGCCGAGTACGAGGCCGGCGACCCTCTCGCCCTGCGTATGTGGGGCGCCCTGCACCTGCGGGCCGCGATCTCGTCCGCGCGCGGCGGGAACGCTGCTGGGTCGGATGAGCGGCTCGCGCTTGCCCGTACGGCGGGCGAGCGGGTCAACTCATACGTCGGGCCCGAGATCCACGACCGGCACTCGGTCACGTTCAGCCTCGGAAACGTCGTCATCCACGGCGTCAGCGCCGCCTTGGAGATGAGTGACCAGACGAAGGCGCTCCGGCTCAACCGCGAGGCGGACCCCGCGCACATCGCGGTTCTGCCGAACTCCCGGCTCGGTCACCACCACATGGACCTTGCCCGCGCGTGGCTGTGGGACGGTAACCGCGACCAGGCCCTGACCGAACTGGAGACCGCCGAACGTATCGCTCCCCAACTGGTGCGCAATCACCCTGTCGCTCGCGCTACTCTGCGGAAGATCATCTACGCGGAGCGGGCTGCTACGCGCCAGCGGCTGCGCGGCATGACCGGACGTTTTTCGCTGGACTGACCTGGGGACATTCCCCGGATTCATATTGCCCCGTAGCGGAGCGCATACGTTCCGCTACATGACCTCGACGCGTCGCACTGACCATGACCGCGTACGACAGCAGGCGGACGACCCTGAACCCCGCTGGCCGCTGCGCGGCGACCTTGCGCACGACACCGCAACCTCCCGCACGGGTGTGGTCATAGACGTCCCCGGGGACACCGGCACCACGGTCTACCGCCTGTGTCCCGAGGGCGGCGGCGAGGACGGCTGGAACGCCTCGCTCAACACCCTCGTGCCCGCGGAGGACGCCCCCGTTCCGCTCCCCCGCAGGGCCCCCGGCGGCAGGATGCAGCACGAGCCCGAATACGCCCCGTGGGACGACCCGTTCGGCAGTCCGGACCCCAGTCCCTCCCTGAGGGTCCGCGCCGAGCGCGGCATGGAGCGATTCAGGAAGTCGGCGGGCACGGACGGTGCGGCATGAGCGGGCGGCCCTCCTGGCTCTACGAGGGCGCCCGCGTACTGGACCCCGCCGAAGACCGCGAGGGGATCGTCCAGTTCATCGGCGACTGGGAAGACCCCAAGACCCGCCGCTTCATCCCCGAAGCCGTCTTCCTGCGCCCCGAGGGCGGCGGCGTCGAATGGGTCGTCGCCGACCACCAGGCCCTGCGCCAGGCCGACCCCCGCTGACCCCACCCACGCTCCGCCCGGTGCCTCCAACAGCACCACTAGCCGAGGCGGGACACCCCGCCCGGACCCAATCGAGAGGAGCACGATGCAGAGTGCATTACGGCTCGCGGCCAGGCCTCGGTCTGTGATCATGCAGCCCACCACGAAGTGCCTGCCCATGGACTGCACCTACTGCTACTTGCCGTTCCGCAAGATGAACCACTTGATGCCGGTGACGGTTGCCGAGGCTGTGGCCGCGTCCGTCAACCCGTGGGCAGCTCACGATCCGGCGTTCGAAGTCGTGTGGCACGGTGGAGAGCCGCTGGCCACGGGCCGTGAGCACCTGGCCGCGCTCATGTCCCCTTTCGAGGGCGTGAAGCACAGCATCCAGACGAACGCGGCTCTGGTGGATGACGCCTGGTGCGAGTTCCTGCTGGAGCACGAGGTCCACGTCGGCGTCAGCATCGACGGCCCCGAGGACATGAACACCCACCGCGTCACCCTCGCCGGCCACCCCGGATTCCGCGTCACCATGCGAGGCATCGAGCGCCTGCGCCGCCACGGCATCCCGTTCTCCGCCATCGCGGTCGTCTCCGACCCGGCCCCCGAGAACGCGGCCCGCTTCTACGACTTCTTCGCCGAGCTGGGCGTCACCACCCTCGGCGTCAACGTCGAAGAGGAAGAAGGGGTCAACCGCGGAGCCAAGGAGTCCGACCCCGTGCGCACGACCGAGTTCTGGGCCGCCCTCGCGGACGCCTGGCGGGCCAATCCGGTGATCCGGCTGAGGGAGATCCAGCGGGTGCTCAACTTCGCCGGTGCCGTTCTCGGCAGCCACGACACCGCCCCCACGCCCACCTCTGCACCTTGGGATCCGATGCCCACCGTCGCCTACGACGGCGGGGTGATCATGCTCTCCCCAGAGCTGGCGGGGTTCACCGACGCCCGGTTCGGCGACTTCACCACCGGCAACGTACTCAAGGACGGCCTGGACGTCCTCGTGGCCGAGGCCGAGGAACGCACCCCCTGGATCACCGAGTTCTGGCAGGGCGTCGACGCGTGCCGCGACACCTGCCCCGCCTTCGCCTTCTGCGGGGGTGCCCACGCCGCGAACCGGTACTTCGAGCACGCCGGCCGGTTCGACGGGACCAGGACCCGGTACTGCACCACCGCCAAAATCGCCCTACTCGAAGGAGTCACGCGACATGTCCATTCACACGCCCACTGACGCCGCCACCCTCGTGATGGACTCGGCGGAGGGATTCGAGTCCCTCCTGGAGGCCGCTGGCACCGGCGCCGTCGCCCGCTGGGAGAACTCCTGGACCAACGCCACCTGGAGCAACCAGCCCACCTCCGAAGCCGCGCACGCCAAGCCCGTCGCCGCGTTCGACAACCGCCCGACCTGGGACAACCCCACGGCCACCTTCGACAACCGGCCCACCTGGGACAACTGGAAGAACAAGTAGCAGCCGCCGACATCGGGACGGTCCCGCCGCGCGGGGCCGCCCCGCCCCAACGACAAGGAGCACCATGGCCATCCGAACCTTCGGCCACGCCACGATCACCCTGCCTGAGCTGGACGAGCCCGGCCTCTACCTGAGCAACGTCGACAGCCTCGACAGCTCCCGTGGCACAGTCCAGGACTTCGTGTACGGGGATGCCGATCTCCGATCGCTCGACCTCACGGACACCCAACTCGTCACCGGCCGGCTCTCGGGCATCCGCGCGAAGCGTCTCGAGTTCGAGGCGGTCAACCTCCACGGCGTCGAGATCAGCGACAGCGACCTCGGCACCGCGCGCTGGACCGAGAGCAAGCTGACCCGAGTCCACTTCCGAGACTGCAAGCTGATGGGCGCCGCTCTGGACGGCCTGGTGCTCGACGACGTGCTGTTCGAAAGCTGCAAGCTCGACTTCGCCACGTTCGAGAAGGTCCGCGCCACCGGCCCCGTGGCCTTCATCGGCTGCGTCCTCACAGAGGCCACATTCGCGGACTGCGACCTGTCCGACACCGTGTTCACCGACTGCACGCTCCGGCGCGCCGAATTCGGCACGGGCCGCTATCGCAACACCGACCTGCGCGAGAACGATCTGTCGGCCATCCGAGGGGTCGCGAACCTCGCCAAGGTCCGCATCGACCCCGGCCAGCAGTCCGACCTCGCCGAAGCCCTCGTGAACGAACTCAACATCACCATCGGGGACGACTGACCCTGAAGGGAGGCCCCGTGCCCCTGCACATCGCCTACGGCGACCCATCCGCCCTCCGCGCCCGCTGCGAAATCGCCACCGTCCGGACCACTCGCCCCGAGGAGACCGCCTACGAGCCCGGCGCGATCATCCCCGCCGGGCAGTGGCGCCCCATGACCAAGGTGGACGTCAAGGCCGTCTCAGCCCCTCGCCGGCCCCTGGACAGCACACTCGTGGAGATCGTCCGACCCACGTATCAAGTAGGACTCCTCCTCGAAGACCTCACCGGCCCGCTGGGCGATCCGGACGCGGTGTACCTCGGTCAAGCCCTGGCCAAGCCCGGCATGACCACGACCACCGACAACTACGAGGACGGCCGGCTGATCGGGCTGCACCTCGACAACTGGGACAAGCTCCAGTACACCGACAAGCACACCGGACGCCGCAGACTCTGCCTCAACCTCGGCCCCGGAACCCGGTACATCATCTTCGGCACCATCGACGCCCAAGCGGTCTGCCGAGCCGTCCATCCCAACGACCACGCCGATCGCTTCCCGCACACCCAGGACTACCGCGACTACGTCGCCAGCGGCCGCCCCATCCGCATCATCCGCACACGCCTGGCCCCCGGCGAGGGCTACGTGGCTCCCACCGAATACTTGCTGCACGACGGCTCCACCGAGGCCCAAGACCGGCCCTCGGCAGCCGCGTTTTGGCTCGGGCAGTGGCCCCGCGGCATCCTGCCGTCCCTCACCTGACCCGTCGACGATGCCTCGTCTCCCCCGCCAGGAGTGGGGGCATCGCGGCCTGCACTCCCGCAGGTGTGGCCAACCGCTCGCCAGGGGTCAGCATCTCGCGCCCGGGTCAGAACAGCCCTTGCTCCTCGAACTCCGGCCTCAATATCTCGTCCGGGGGACCAGGCACCTCCAGCTGAAGCGGACCTGCCTGCGACACATCAACACGCTGCGCGGACCCAGGGCAAAGCACGAGGTCCCCGTGCGCCCTCTTGTGGTCGGCCACCCGGCCCCAACCCACCGCTCCCCCGATGGGTATCGCCGCCACCGTCCGGCCGCACGGCCCCGGCCTGTCCCCGGTGCCCAGCACGCTCGGGCACACTACCCGCGGATACGTCGCCATATTGATGATGATCGGCCAACATGGATAGAATCGCTACCTGTTATGAAGGTTTATACGCTCCTTCGCGTTCACTCGATCATTGAGAAATGGCACATACCTACAACTGGGCATGATCCAGGCCTCGCCGGGGGCATAGAGGGTTGACCCGTCTCCACCGAGGTCTACGACTACTCTGTCCGCGCGGCCCAGCAGGGGGCCAGAGGTACGGGGTGACGCCAGCATGCCCGCATGACGCGGCCACCTGCCAGCGGCTCTGACTCAATTCAAAGGGTCGCACTTGCATCGTGCACTGACCAACCTCGCGCCACCAGCGCCTCGGCATATGGCTCGGCGCGCTGCCGAGGGGTAGCGAAGGCCAGCAGATGCGTTGGACGTGTAGCTCCAACGAAGATCAGCTGAGCGGCTCTCTTAACGGTGCTTGTCGCTCGATCCAGGTCTCTTCCACTTGCAAGAAGATTCAGCACCTCGTTCACATCAAACTTCTTGCCCGTCTTGTCCAAGCAGTCAAGAAGCAGAGTGGCACTGTGCGTCTCACCCTTAGCGCGTTGAATCGTGCTCGCAATAGATGGCACCAGATCGGTCTCATCGGAGGTTGGCAGCAAAGTGCGGGGCGACTGACCTCTGGGCACGTACAGAAACACCTCTCCCATACGGTTGAGGTCTGCCTCGGTTACGCTCGTCAACTCGGACAAGACACGCATGAGCTGATCCGTCAGCGACTCCCACAGACCCTCATCGTCCAACTGCGCGGTGAGCATGCTCAGTAGTACGGCACGCGCCTTCCCGCCAGCGGTGACTGCCTCTCGCTCCAGCCGCCCGATTGCTGGGAGATAGCCCTCCGTCATAGGTCGAACCAACCCTCGAACGGCATTCCAGACGTGACTTACGGCACCGTGGCTGTCATCCGATTGCCACTGCGTCTGAGCCGAGCGGGTAGTTCGGATGAGACTGCCCCGAACAGCATCCGCTTGGGCAAGAAGTTCAGGTACGTAGCAAGCAAGGGACTGGGGAAAGTTCGGAGAACTTCCTCGGTGTCGACGCGCGCCAAGCACGCGCGGAGGGCTCTGTTGAAGGAGAGGTGGTGGGACGAGAGTCGCCGCCAGCCTTTCGAAGGCCGGCACGACTTGGGCAACCGTACTTTCGTCATAGGTGAGGAGCACGATGGCCCCCTCAGGCCCTGCCCCGTGGATGCGCTGCCGACGATGCACCGTCAACTCGCTCGCCAGACCTGCTATCCGACTGCCGAACCGTCGGCTGACCGGTAGTTCAGCGGCCATGGGCAGCGGGAACGTACCGGCTTCGGTGCGCCCGGGCTGCCCGTCGTTGAAGATGCGCTGATTCACGTCACCGACGCGCTGCACGACGGTTCCCGTCGACCCGAATACCTTGTCCAGTAGTCGCTCCTGCACCAGGCTGGTGTCCTGCATCTCGTCCAGGAGAACGAACGGAAAGCGCCGCGACGTGGCATCCGCCAAGTCAGGGTTCCGCACCAGGTGCTGCTCGGCGATCGCGAACATGTCCTCGTAGCGGAAGATTCCTCTGCGAGACAGGTCCCGTTTGAGGAGGATGAACTGCTTCCCGCTGGAGGTCTCCTTCGAGAACGGCAGACTACGCGTGGCTACCACGGCGAGGTCGCGGGCTTCACAGACGAAACGGGCGGTGGCTGCGAGCTGCCTGCCGTCCCTCTGGCGATCGAGGGTTCCGAGCAGAGTTCGGAAGCGGGGGTCCCGCTCAAGGAGACGGAGCGCGGCTGCTGCATACGCCTCGTCATCGACTGCCTGGATCTCAACACCCAGGGCCCGCACAGCGGGTAGAGCAAGGAAGGTGTTGGCGAACGATTGGATCGTCCCAATGAAGTGTGGATAGGCCAGAAGTCTTCGGCCGGCGGGGGTTGCGGCAAGTCGTGCAGTGATTTCAGTCTTGGCTGTGTTGGTGTGCGAGAGAACGCATATGCCTCTCGTCCGTGAGCTCCAACCTGCGGCAAGCAGTGCAAGCTTCAGGCCTATGAGGCTGGTTTTCCCCGACCCAGGTGCCGCTTGTAGATCAAGAGAGATCATGCTCTGCAGAAAGTCCCACTGTTCCTCGTGGGGAAGGGTGAGGCCCATCGCGGAAGCCAGCGCCTCAATCCTATCCTTGGCGAAGGCGGCCTGCTCGTAGGGGATCGTCATGGCTCACCGCAAAGGTGGGCAAAGGCGCGACGGAGGTACGCCGGGATGTGTGCCTCTGTGAGTGGCGTGGACTTGAGCAGCCTGGCCGCATGCTGGGCTGCGATGGCCTTGCTCGCATTGCCTTTCTTCAGTGGTCGGTAGATTCGCAGGGCCGCCTCAGGACGATTGACGCCCGCGGCCCGCCATTCTTCGACCTCCTGTGCCGCCTCACCATCGAGCTCTGCAAGCCTTTCAGCATCAGGCCACGACCGCTCCGAAGCTCGGGCAGCACGTACGGCCTGGTGCATCACCCTAGCCATGGTCCATGACGCAGCTGCCAGATCGTACTCGAGGGTCCAGTGGTCGGAAACGAATGTCTTCACATTCCCGTCGTCTCCACGCGTAAGGGCATCAACGTGTGCGGCAATCTGCTCCGCAGTCATGTCTGATACACACGGCAGCTCGCCTCTCATGTCCGTGGGAGTACCATCCGGCAGCAGATCTCTGTCGCGGATGCAGGCCACAGTGACGGGGATCTGCCGACCCTCCCGCTGGAAGATCCGGCTATACCGGAACAGGCCCGTGTGACCGACATTGACGACGCTGACCCCACTCTCGTTGAAGGAGCGGCCGACAGCCTGCGCGAGGGCAGGAAGCAGCAACGCCTCCGCATCGCCTTCCACCACAGCGACGGAGCGGGCAAAGAACAGATTGGCCTTGGTCACGTCAAGGAAGCGAGAAAGGAAAGCATAGTCGCCCGCATCGAGCCGGGTGTGTCCCGGAGCCAGGCTGAACGTGCTGCCACGCGCTACGAGGGTGAGCCATTCGACAGGGACCGCGGAGGCCAGGTTGGGGCTGTGGGTAGTGAGAATGACTTGGACGCCTGCGGCCGCTCCGGCCGTCCCGGCCGCCCGCTCGTACAGAAGGTCCATCACACGAGTCTGCAACTGAGGATGCAGGTGGGCCTCGGGTTCCTCGATGAGCAGCAAAGGCGCGGTCTCGCTGTTCCCCAGCAGTAGCAGCTCGGCAGCCATGAACAGAGCGTTGTTGTAGCCCAGCCCCCGACGGGTCCATTCGCCAGTACCAGCGAAGAGCGTGAGCTCCAGCCGTTCCAACGCCCGAGCGAGCGTGGCATCGCCGGCCACCCCGATCTCGCCCCGGAGGACATCTGAGCCAATCGAGAACTTTTCGAGGTAGTTGGTGTTGATGTCGTCGCGAGCCGCAGCGACGGCAGCATTGCTTGTGATGTGGTGTTCAGCTCGCCGCAGGATGCCCACAAGGGTGTCGGCTGTGTCGGTCTCAGCGTTGAAGTCGTCCTGCTCTTCCTTGAGGATCGCCGGATAGCTGGCCAGGATCTGGGAAAGCCTGGATCCACGTCCCGAGCGAAGCTCTGCCTCCGCATCCCGTAGCGGCCTCAGGTAGGTCGCTTTCAGGAGCTCACGGGCGGCACCGTCCAAAGCGGGTCCCTTGCCGTCCGGTCCGGTCCGCGTGGTGACAGAGACACGATTCGAGCGCTGCGGATCCATGAGTTGCGCTCTGAATGTGACATACAAGGCGCTGCCACTCGCGTCTGTAGTGAGCAGCTCGAGGAAGGTACCCTTCTCCTCCGCGGAAAGCCCTCTGAACCCACAGGTAATCGTGAAGGTGTCCGAGCGGCCCCCGGCCCCGACATGGAAGTCGTCCTTGGTGACGCGGTAGTAGTCCGCTGCAGTTGTGAGGAGGCAGACCCGGATGGCATCCACGATGGCCGTCTTACCGCTGTCGTTCTCTCCCACTAGTACGGTGGTGCCCGGAGCGAAGTCAACGCGAAGCGAGCGGTCCGCGTCGCCGCCCTCCTGCCCAGCCGGGCCGAAGATGCGAAAGTTCTCGGCGCGCAGATGAGCCAGATACACACGTTCCCCCGGGCGGCAAGAGTGCACCCCTGAGGATGCAGGCGTCGGCTACCGCCCCAAGTTCCCCACCCGTACGCGGCTTGAAGCAGATAATACGGCCGCCAACGTCGTCTTTTCGGTGAATTCCAGAGATTCACCCAGGCCCACTGATGCAGTCCCCATCACCGGACCCTCTCAGCGCGGTCGGCGCTTCGGAGGGACCGGACCCGGGATGACATCGAGGTCGAGATGTTCCTTGAACAGGTGAACCAGGTTGGCGCCGTCCAGGAGTTCAAGGCGTCCGTGGTCGTTCGCGAACGCCTCGCTCGCCCGGCCGAACCACGAGGTCGTCACCAGGATGCCCTTGGCTGCCCGCTTGTGCTCCACGACGCCGGCGAGGGCGGAGACCGATTCGAAGGGCACCACCTTGGCAGTGCGTTTGGCCTGAATGATGCACAGGCCTCGCATGACCGGGTCGGTGTTCATCGCCACAGCATCCACACCCTCGTCCTGCGACGGTCGCGTGTTGACACTGTCGAGGCCGATGGCTTCGAACAACTGCCGGACCAAATGCTCGAATTCCGTGGGCGAGAGGTCCATCAGCACGGGACGGCTGTCCAGGCCCGCCACGACGTCCATGCTGTCCATCAGCCGGTACTTGCTCAAGTCGAAGGTGACCAGCGCGCGCACCGGCTCCAGCTGGTACGGATTCGGTGAGATCAGCGATCGCAGCCGCTTCAGGCAGGCCTGCGGATCGACTTGGGTCAGCACCAGTTCGCTGAACTCCTGCCTCCCCGCCTGGAGAGTGATCAGACAGGGGTGCACCTCGCGGCCCGTGGCACGGTCGATGGTCGCCACGTGCCCGTTCAGCGCCACGGACCTCACCACCCCGTCGGTGTCCGCCGCGAACAACTCGTGGACGGTCCTCAGCGCCGTCTGCGCCAGTACGGACGCGTACAGCTCGTGGCGCTCCTTCTCGGGCCTCGGGACAAGCGTGATCTCGTCGCGCGTCTTCACGTACCGGTAGGCGCGGGCCGCCGGGACCACATCTTCCAGCGGCAGGTCGATCTCGACCAGCAGGTCTCCCGTATCTGCCTGGTAGGAGACCTGGTGCGCCTTCGGGAAGCCGTGGGGATACGTGGAGGCGGCCAGGACCTGGTCGATGAACCACTCGACCGCTTCGACGTCGCGCTCCTGGTAGGCGACGCGGCGTGCCTCGATCCCGGCATTCCACTCCTCGATGCGGGCGGCCTCCTGCTGGTTGCGCTCGTCATGGCGGGCCTGCGCCGCATCCAGCTTCCCGACCCGCTTGTGCTCCTCGCGAGCATGGTCACGCAGCGCCTCGTCGAACCGCTTGCGTGCAGCCTCCACCTCCGCGTCGTACGAACGGCGCCCGAAGCCGAGCGCGCCCAACCATCCACGCGGCGGCTCGGGCTCGTACTCTCCCCACCGCGGGAGGGGAACGGGCTTCGTGCGGCTCTTGGACGGCGCGAAGACCGCAGGGACGAAGTGCTGCCTGAGACTGTCGAAGCTCAGGGGCCGGCCCTCCAGCACCGCCGCACGTAACAGTCCCGCCAGCTGCTCGACGTCGTGCTCGGTCACGCTCGTCTTGTCGACGGCCTCCTGGGCACGTGCGGCCTCGTAGGCAACCTTCTCGTCGCGCGCCTTGCGCTTGGCCTCCGTCTCAGCAGCCTTCTGGCGCCGCTCACGTTCCTTGGCCTGCCGCGCCCGCTCGCGCGCGTACTCGTCGCCCCCACCCGCCACCGCCACCCCCAGGTCCCTGCACGCCGGTCCGCTCAGGACTTCCCCCACCCAGGGTCGTGCAATCCGCTTGCCTACCCACTCGATCACTGGAACGCCCGCAAGCGCCCTCTGCGTCCAGGCCGGGCGAGAAGAACTTTGACGGCTACGCTCTGTAGAACCTGCGGCGCCGTGCCCGAGGAGCCCGTCCACGGTTCATTCGGGACCATCGGAAGACATCCCTCGACCTGACGAACCGTCATCAAAGTCAGCATTGGGTCAGCATTGGTCCTGGCAAAGCTGACCCCAGCTGGTCACACCTGGGAAACGTCGAGAGCCCGGAGAGGGCCTCTCGCAGCCCGCGTCGCCCACCCCGGCGGAACGATCTCCGCGCGGGATACGGCCCCTCTCAGGCTGATCTCGACTTGTCGGGCTACTTTGAAAAACCGCAGGTCAACGCACCCGTCCGCGTGCCTTAAGCGGCCCCGGCGGGAGCTGCGGCGCCGGGATCGGAGGGCCGTCGTAACCCTTCACTTCGCCGTACCGGGAGCCTTCCATCCAGTCCTTGCGGGCTTGTACGATCTCCTCGTTGCTCCGGCCGATCCAGTTCCAGAACATGACGATCTCCTCCTCGAACGGCTCGCCGCCCAGGAGCATCAGGCTCGCGTCCGAGGCTGCCCGCAGGGGAGTTCGGTGCGGCCGCAGCCGAGGTAGAGCATCGAGCCCGGGAGGACCGGGACGTCGTCGACGTGGGCCTCGCCCGACATCGACAGGACCGCGTACTCGAAGTCCGGGTCGAGCGGGAGCCGGGTCTCGGTGCCCGCCGCGAGGGAGAGGTCCGCGCCGACGATCGGGCTGTACGCCGTGCCCGGCGAGGTGGCCGTGTCCAGGGTGCCCAGGATGACCGTCGCGGTCAGGCCCGGGGAAGTCACCCGCGGGAGCTCCGCGTGGTGCTGGAAGTGCGGTTCCACATCGCGGTGGGCGTCCGGCAGGGCCACCCACAGCTGGGCGCCGTGCAGGAAGCGGGCGTGCGGGCGCGGGCTCTCCTCGGAGTGGCTGATGCCGCGGCCGGAGGTCATCAGGCCCAGCTCGCGCGGGCGGATCGTGGCGAGGCTGCCCACGCTGTCGCGGTGCAGCACCTCGCCCTCGTGGAGCCAGCTCACGGTCTGGAGGCCCGAGTGGGGGTGGGGGGCGACCTGCATGCCCGGCTCGTCCGCGATGTCGTCCGGGCCGTAGTGGTCGACGAAGCACCAGGCGCCCACCATGCGGCGGCCCAGGTTCGGCAGGAGTCGTCGGACCTCGGTGGACTCCCCGAGCTTGACCGTGCGGGGGCTGAGGAGCTCGCGTACCGGTTCGGCGACGACGAACCCGCGGCCGCCGCAGACGGAGAGTGCGGGCTGGCGATCGAGATTGCTCATGCGGACAACCTAACGGCGGGACGGCGGCCGCGGTCAGTGGAATGTTCCCCCGGCCTTGCGTGTTGGAGGCACCGGACAGAGACACGAGAGCGGGAAAAGCGGAAGGGACGCGATGAGCACGCCGTACTTCGAGCACGGGACGGCAGCCGAGCGCTGGGCACGGGCCCGGCTCTTCTTCGACGCGAAGGAGTACGCGACGGCCGCCCGCATCCTGGACACGCTGGCGGGCGAGGCCCCGGAGCAGCTGGCGCCCCGCCTGCTGCTGGCCCGCGCCTACTACCACTCCGCCCAGCTCTCCCGCGCCGAGCGCGAGCTCCGCGCCATCCTGGAGCGCTGGCCGGTGGAGGACTACGCACAGCTGATGCTCGGTCGCACACTGGAGCGGAGCGGCCGGGCCGCCGAGGCCCGCCCGTACCTGCGGATGGCCGCCGCGATGGCCGGTGAGTTCCCGGAGTAGGGGCCGCTCGGCCCGGCGCATGCGGGGCCCGGGCTCCGGCTCGGATAGCCTGGGTCCCATATGAACCGCCTGACCACGCCTTTCGGCTCCTACGAGCTCACCCGCTTCCCCGAGGACCCGCGCGACCGGCTCCGTGCCTGGGACGCCGCCGACGAGTACCTGCTGCGCCATCTCGACGCCGGTACCGGCGAGCGCGGGCCGGTGGACCTGGCCGGCGCCGGGCAGATCACCGTGCTCGGGGACCGCTGGGGGACGCTGACGACAGCGCTCGCCGCGTACCGGCCGACGCAGATCACCGACTCCTCCCTCACCCGCTCCGCCACCGCGGCGAACCTGGACCGGAACGGGATCGGGACCTCCAAGGCGACGGTCACGCTGCTGACCACCCAGGATCCGCCGCCCGGGAAGATCGACGTACTGCTGGTGCGCGTGCCCAAGAGCCTGGCGCTGCTCGAGGACCAGCTGCACCGGCTGGCCCCGCACGTGCACGCGGGCACCGTGGTCGTCGGCACCGGCATGGTGAAGGAGATCCACACCTCCACCCTGCGGCTCTTCGAGCGGATCCTGGGCCCGACGAAGACCTCGCTCGCCGAGAAGAAGGCGCGGCTGATCTTCTGTACGCCGGGCACCCCCGGCGCCACGCGGCCCACGACCCCCGGGCCGTGGCCGCTGACGTACACGGTGGACGAGGACGCGGGGTCCGCTTCCGGGCTGACCGTCGTCAACCACGCCGGGATCTTCTGCGCCGACCGGCTCGACGTCGGCACCCGCTTCTTCCTGCAGAACCTGCCGACCAACACCGACGGCGCCCGGGTCGTGGACCTCGGCTGCGGCAACGGCGTCGTCGGCGCGGCCGTGCAGGTCCACGACCCGGACGCCGAGGTCGTCTTCACCGACGAGTCCTACCAGGCGGTCGCCTCGGCGCAGGCCACGTACCGGGCGAACGTCCGCGAGGGCCGGCGGACGGCCGAGTTCCTCGTCGGGGACGGGGTCGCGATGCTGCCCCCGGCCTCCGTGGACCTGGTGCTCAGCAACCCTCCGTTCCACTCCCACCAGGCGACCACGGACGCGACGGCGCTACGGATGTTCGCGCAGTCGCGCAAGGTGCTGCGGCCGGGCGGCGAGCTGTGGATCGTCGCCAATCGGCACATGGGCTACCACACCCACCTGCGCCGGCTGTTCGGCAACAGTGAAGTCGTCGCGAGCGAACCGAAGTTCGTGATTCTGCGGGCAGTCAAGGAGGACCGGCCGCGGCCCATGTGACCTGCCGGTATCCCCGCCGGTATCTCCTACACTCTGGCGCGTGACCAACCAGGCAGCCGACGGCGAGGACACGGGCGGCGACGAGGCTACGCGCGGCGGGCGCTACCGCCGGGAGGACGTGGCCCGCGCGGCCGGCGTCAAGGTGCGCAACCTGCGCTACTACCAGGAGCGCGGGCTGCTGCCGCCGCCGCGCCGCGAGGGCCGGATCGCCTGGTACTCCGAGGACCACCTGATCCGGCTGCGGCTGATCAGCGACCTGCTGGGGCGCGGCTACACGGTCAACGGCATCGCCGAACTCCTGCAGGCCTGGGAGGACGGCGGCGGCCTGTCCCGACTGCTGGGCCTGGAACGGGAGATGACCCGGGACTGGGTGCGGGAGGAGCCGGTGACGATGACCCGGGCCGAGCTGCGGGAGCTGTTCGGCCCCACGGCCACCGCCCAGGACACCCGGCGGGCGGCCGAGCTGGGGTACGTCACGGTCGACGGGGACCTGGTCACCCACCCGAGCCCCCGGCTGCTGGACGCGACTCTGGCACTGGTGCGCCAGGGCGTGCCCCTTGCGGAGATCCTGGACGCCGGGGAGTTCGTACAGGCGCAGGCGGCCGCCCTCGCGGACCGGTTCGTCGGACTGTTCCGGCGGCATGTGATCGGCCCGGAGGGGCTGGAGCAGCTTTCGGCCACCCAGCTCCAGCACATCACGGCGGCGGTGACGGCCCTGAGGCCGGTGGCCGGGGACGTGGTGGCCACGGAGTTCGCGCGGGCGATGGCGCGCCGGGTGGATGCGGAGGTCTCCGAACTGCTGCGTACGGAGCAGTAGGAGTCGGCCGAAAAGGTGCGCTCGCACAACCTTGCCAACCGTCATTGGCACTCTTACATTCAACTCGTCGGTAACAACGGCGCACAGCCGAAATAAGGGACGATCTCATGACGGATTCCCCGCACTTATCCGACCCATCCGACCCATCCGACTCAGCCGGCTCATCCAGTTCAGCCGACTCAGGCGGCTCATTCGACTCATCCGGTGACGACAGCGGCTCCGGCCGTGTCCGCTGGCGGCGGTTCGCCGTCCTGACCGTACCCGCCGTGGCCGTGACCGCCGGCCTCGGCATCGCCCTCGCGCAGGGCGCGCTCGCCGCCTCCTTCGCCGTGTCGGGGCAGCAGTTCAAGGTGTCGGCGAAGAGCCTGGAGGGCGAGGGCTTCGTCCAGTACGGCAGCGTCGACGTCAACGCCCGCGAGGAGCTCATCCCGGTGGCCGTCACCGCCATCCGGGAGGCGAAGCTCAACAGCCTGTGCCAGTCGGTGGTCACCTCCCTCCCGGTGATCGGTGACATCTCGCTCAACCTGACGGCCGGCCAGAAGAGGCCCGTCGAGGCGAGCAACCTGTTCGTGGACGCGACACAGCTCTCCGGTGACGCGGTCTTCACCAACATCGAGATCGGGCGCGACGCCTCCACCCTCGACAAGGGCCCGGCCGACGCCCAGGGGATGCAGGACCTGTTCGCGCAGCAGGCCGACACGGTCAGCATCACCGATCTCCGGCAGACGGCGTGGGCGACCAACGCCGGCACCTTCAAGCTCTCCGGGCTGAGCATGGACATCAGCAAGGGCAAGAAGGAATGCTTCTGAGCCGACGGCGGTGGCGGCGGTGGCGGCGCGGCAGACCGTTCTGGGGCGGACTGTTCACGATCCTGGCCGGGGCGTGGATCTGCGTCCTGCCGCTGGCGCCGCTGAAGATCATGCTCCAGCAGGGGGTGGCGGGGATCCCGTCCGTCCTGATGGGCATCGTGATGATCGTGCTCGGCCTCACCGCCTGGTTCTCTCCCGCCCAGCGCGGTCTTGCGGGCGTCCTCACCACCCTGATCGCCACCGCGGCCCTGGTCCTGTCGAACCTCGGCGGGTTCCTGATCGGCACCTTGCTCGGCATTCTCGGCGGCGGCCTGATGTTCGCCTGGCAGCCGTACGCCGCCGCCCGCTCCGCCGCTCCTTCCACCGCACGTTCCGCCGCCCCGTCCCCCACGACATCCCCCATGGAATCCCCCACGACACCCCCGCACCACGATCCCCAAGGAGCACAGCCATGAGCCGTACGCGCACCGCGCTCGCCCTTGGAATGGCCGCCGCCGGAGCCCTCTCGCTGGCCTCGGTCACCGCCTCCGCCGCGCCGTTACCCGTGGCCGGGTCGACGACCGTCACCCCGGCCGGGCACGCTTTCAAGGCCACCCTCAGCGGGAAGGCCACCCTCAAGGCCGGTTCGGTGACGGTGACCTGCACGGTCTCCGTCGCCACCGGTACGGTGCCGGCCGCCCCCGGCAACCAGAACGCGGCCGGGCCGGTCTCCGCCCCGATCTCGGCGCCGACGTACAGCTCCTGCACCTCCAGCATGTGGGGCGTGACCCCGACGGTCACCACCAGCGGCGCCTGGACGGTGTCGATGCAGGACGGTTCCCCGATCACCGCGACCATGACCGTGCCGGTCGGCGGCCTCGTGGTCAAGACGACCGGGCTCGCCTCCTGTACCGTCACCGCCGCGCCCACGGCCGCGGCCGATGTCGGCGGCAGCTGGGCCAACGGCGCCCCGCCCAGCCTGACCTTCACCAACGCCTCCGTGCCGGTCAAGGTCACCGGCGGGTTCGGCTGCCCGACGAGCGCGACCTCGTCCACCTTCAACGCGGTCTACCTCGTCACCGACTCGACCGACCCGGCGCAGCAGATCACCGTCGGCCCCTGACCCCACGTGCGACAGGGCCCGCCGCCCCGGAGATCGTCCGGAGCGGCGGGCCCCTGTCGTGCCACGGCCTCAGCGGTGTGCCGGGAACTCCACCACCTGCTGGTACGTCGGCCTGTTCTGCCAGTTGATCTGCGGGTGGGACAGCCCGCCGACCGGGCGCTGGACGATCGAGTCAGCGCACCACTGGTTGCCCGCCGCGCAGGTCCCGTCTGCCGGGTACACCGCCGCCGGGGTGGCCGCTGCCGCCTGCCTGAGCGTGGCGGTCATGGCCTCGCGGCATGCGGCGAGCGAGCCGCCGCCGCAGTACACCTGGGACGGCGGATCGGCCACCGGCCGGCCGAGGACCATCCGCAGGTCCTCGTCCGCGTAGCTCCACCAGCCGTACTGGAAGGCCGACCCGGCGTGCGAACCGGTCGGCCCGTGACCCGCGTTGGGCGCCTCGTCGACGGTGAGCGAGGCACGCAGGGCGTCGTACAGCGGGGCGCCGAGGCCCGGTTTGAACTCGGCCTCGATCAGCAGCGGCCACCAGGCGTCCATGATCCGGATCGCGTCGGCGTGCGCGTACGTCTTCGAACCCTGGGCGGTCTCCTTGCGCTTGGTACCGCTCGCCTGCCACGCGGCCAGCTTGTCGACGGCCGTGGCGACCGCCGGGTCGGCGATCGGGCCGCTGCGCAGGACGGCCAGGAGTTCGGGCAGCAGGTTCTCGGCGCGCAGGTCGGTGACGGCGGCTTCGGCCATCGCCTGCGTGAGCGTGGCGCGGGTGACCCCGCCGGCCGTGACGAGCTGCTTGACCCGGCGGTCGAGGAGGTCGCCGCGGTGGACGGCGCCCATGCCGAAGCCGGCCGCGCTGTAGTCCTTGGCCTGCTTGTTGTTCCAACTGATGTAGTAGTCCTGTCCGATGGACTGCGGGTGCTCGGCGGGCGGGGTGTAGACGGCGGTGTTCGCGGCCGGGTCGAAGCCCTGCCACTCGTACTGCTGCCGGGCGTGCACGGGCAGGGCCGCGTCCACGCCCGCCGGACGCACGGGGTTCAACCCGCTGTTGTAGTAGGCGGCTTCGCGCGAGTCGGCGTAGAACCAGTTGAAGGCGTAGCCGATGTGCTGGGCCGCCTGCTGGAAGGTGCGGGCGTCCTTGACATACGAGGGGTCGTTGAGCATCTGGAAGCCGATGATCGAGTCGGCCTCGTGACGGTAGGTGGAGCGCAGCGCGGTGTAGGCGACGGGCTTTCCGGCGACCGTGGCGCGGTGGGTCACGATGCCGTAGTGCGTGCGCCAGACCTGCATCCGGTAGGAGCCGTCGGGGGTGGGGTCGGCGACCGACTTCTTCCAGGCGTTGGTGTGTTCCAGCTTCTCCATGGGGGTGCAGGTGCCGCGGTAGAGGTACGAGGTGCTCGCCTTGGTCGGTGTCCCGCCGCCGGGCTCGCACAGCTCGGCGGCGAAGGTGTCGGTGATGTCCTGGCCGGCGGAGGTGGCGCTCCAGGCGTAGTCCTGGCCGCGGCCCAGCTGCACGTACATGCTGACACCCGCGAACGAGGCGCCGCGGGCGCTGATGCCGGGGCCCTGGAGCTCCTGGAGCATGAGGAGCTGGGGCGCGAGGTAGCCGGTCTGCGGCCCGAAGACGGCTACGGGGTGGCCGCTCGCGGTGCGGGCGCCGGAGACGAGCAGGGCGTTGGACATGCTCTGCTTGACGGGTTTGGGCGGGCTCGCGGCCTCCTTGGCGGTCGCCGCGCCCGTACGGTCGTACACGAGCTGTTCGGCAACCACGGATCCGGCGTCGGGGAGGGCGGTGCCCTGCGGGTTCGCGGGCTTCTGTGCGTACGGGAAGCTCGTGCCGTCGTGGACGGTGAGCACGGCCTCGGCGTCGTTGCGCTGGCGGAAGGACTCCCAGACCCTGGTCCCCTCCTCCAGGCCGTACTTCTGCTGCGCGGACAGCAAGGACAGCGCGGCCTGGACCTCGCCACCGCCTCCGCCGCCGAACAGGCCGCCGACGACGGAGGCGAGGGCGATCAGGTCGGTGATCTTGAAGGGCTGGATCTCGCCGGCGTTGGTGATCGAGTCGATGTGGCCGGTGAGGACGTACTCGCCGGGGAAGTACCGGCCGCTCTTGGACTGCGTGCGGTAGAGGTTGATGCCGTCGACGTAGGCCTGCGCGTCCTCCATCGCGAGCCGTCCGCGCTCGCCCTCGGTGGTGCGGATCCGGTCCACCTGAGCCTGTAAGTCGGCCTCGGTGTACGGGGCCTGCGGCCAGAACTGCTGCTCCAGGCCCTGGTTGGCGAGGGCGCCGCCCGCGAAGGGGGTCAGGTCGCCGCGTCCCACGTGCCGGAAGAGGTCCATCTGCCAGAGCCGGTCCTGGGCGGCGGCGTAGCCCGCGCCGAAGGAAGTCCCGTAGCGAGTGGTGCCCTTGATGTGAGGGACGCCGGTCTTCTTGTCGCGGGTGATGGTGACGTCGGAGCGCGGGCTGGCGGTGGATTCGACCTGGTCGGCGGGCACGCCGAAGGCCGCGTTGTTGAAGAAGTCGCTGACCTTGGCGTCGGTCAGACCCGGATACCCGGCCACCAGGGAGTCGTAGCGTGCCAGTTGGTCCGAGGTGTGGGCGGGCATCGTGCCGAACGCCTTGTGCAGCAGGATCTGCGCGAGCGTGGCGTTGCCGTTCTGGCCCGGCGGCAGGACGTCCGAGCACTGGCCGCCGCAGTAGTCGGCGATCGGGAGCGGCACCGGGTCGGCGGCGCCCGCGGCAGCGGCGGCGGGCGGTGTCAGCAGGGTCGCGCCGAGGGCGATCAGTGCGGCGGCGAGGGCAGTTCTCAGGCGAGCGGTGGGGCGTCGCATACGTGCTCCTCCGTGGGGGGCAGGAACCGGTCACGGGGGAGGGTACTGGCGGATCTACCGCTCAGTAAGATGAACGACCGTCACTTTTTGCGGAGGCGCAGGGCATTCGAAATTGCGTTGCCTGGCGGCGGGGGCTGAGGGAGGCTCCCTGGCATGTCACAGAGCACCGAGCATCAACAGCCCGCCGTCCGAACCCACCGGGACGTCTCCGGCCTCTTCTCCGGCGGCTGCCTCACCTCGATCCCGCGCAAGGCGGCCCGGCGCGAGCAGTTGCTCGTACACCTCACGGAGACCCTCTTCACGGCGGACCGGGCGTACACCGAGCCCGAGGTGAACGACGCGCTGCGCACGGTGCACGAGGACTGCTCGGCACTGCGGCGCTATCTGATCACCTCGGGCCATCTCACCCGGACCCGGGACGGCAGCAGCTACCGGCGGGCGACGACCACCCGGTAGTGGGTCGTCAGCCGGCCGTCGTCACCGATGACGTGGAAGGCAACGGCCGGCGGCTCGTCGAGGTGGACGTGTTCGGAGGTCCCGGTCGGCGCCTCCCACGGGAGCCGGACGGTGGAGACCACTCCGGGCGCGACCAGCAGCGGCCTGCCCGCGAAGGTGGTGGCCGCCGCGGTGTGGGCGTGCCCGCACAGGAACGCGGTCAGGTGCGGGTGCCGCTCGACGAGAGCGGCGAGACGCTCCTCGCCGAACTGGCGGATCTTGTCCACGTAGGGAACGTGCAGCGGGACCGGCGGGTGGTGGAAGGCGACCAGGACCGGGGTCTCGCGCGGGGTGTCGGCGAGGACTCCGTCCAGCCAGGCCAGCGTGGACTCCTCCAGGAGGCCGTGGTCTTCACCGGGGACGGACGAGTCGCACACCGCGAGCACGAATCCCTCCCCGCGCAGCACCTGGTCGACGGGCTCCGCGGACGGGGTCTCCTCCCCCAGCAGCCCCTGCCGGAAGGCGACCCGCTCGTCGTGGTTGCCGGGACAGACGACCACCGGGTGCCGCGAGCGCAGCAGCTTGGCCGCCTCCTCGTACTCGTCGGCGGCGGCGTGGTCGGCTATGTCCCCGCTCACCAGCACGGCGTCCAGGTCGTGGGGCAGGGCGTCGAGGTAGTTCATGACGGCGCGGGTACGGTCGGCCGCCCGCGGGCCGCCGTCGAGATGGATGTCGCTGAGGTGGGCGATCACGATCACCGGCGGTTGCTCCTTCATCTGGATGAGTCTTTGATCGGTCTTTGACGGCGTGCGCACGCCCTTGGCCGCCCTTGGCCGCCCTTGGCCGCCGACGTGCGCGCCGTTCCTGCTAGCCCCGGTACGTCTCCAGCAGCCTGAGCCAGATCTCGCTGATCGTCGGGAAGGCCGGGACCGCGTGCCACAGCCGCTCGACCGGGACCTCCCCCGCGACGGCGACGGTGGCCGCGTGCAGCAGCTCGGCGGCGCCCGGGCCGACGAAGGTGGCCCCCAGCAGGATCCCGCGGTCCAGGTCGACGACCATCCGGGCCCGGCCGCGGTAGCCGTCGGCGTAGAGTCCGGCGCCCGACACCTTGGACATGTCGTAGTCGACGGCGCGCACCCGGTGGCCCGCCCGTTCTGCCTCGGCCAGGCTCAGGCCGACCGCGGCGGCCTCCGGATCGGTGAAGACCACCTGCGGGACGGCCCGCGTGTCGGCGGTCGCCGCGTGCGCGCCCCAGGGTCCGGTGTCGAGCGGGGCTCCGCCGGCGGCGCGCGCGGCGATGGCGGCTCCCGCGATCCGGGCCTGGTACTTGCCCTGGTGGGTCAGGAGCGCGCGGTGGTTGACGTCCCCGACGGCGTACAGCCAGTCGTGCCCGGGCACCAGGCAGCTGTCGTCGACGCCGATCCACTGCCCCGCGGGCAGCCCGACGGTGTCCAGCCCGATGTCCTCGGTCCGCGGCGCGCGGCCGGTCGCCACCAGCAGCTCGTCGCCCTCGAGGATCTCGCCGCCCTCCAGCACCACCGTGACCGGGCCGGTGGATCCGTCGCGTACGACGGCCTCGACGGCCACGCCCGTACGGACCACCGCGCCCGCCTCGCGCAGCGCCTCGGCGACCAGCTCGCCCGCGAAGGGCTCCATCCGCGGCAACAGCCCCGAGCCGCGGACGAGTACGGTGACCTGCGATCCGAGGCCCTGCCATGCCGTGGCCATCTCCGCGGCCACCACCGAGCCGCCCACGATCAGCAGCCGGCCCGGCGCCGCCTGGGCAGAGGTCGCCTCCCGGCTGGTCCAGGGACCGGCCCCGGCCATCCCCGGCACGTCGGGGATCACGGCCCGGGTACCGGTGGCGACCACCACCGCGTGGCGGGCGGACAGCACGTGGTGCTGGCCCTCGGGGCTGGTGACGGCGACCTTCCGGACCCCGTACAGCCGGCCGTGGCCCCGGTACACATGGGCGCCGACCGAGTCGAGCCAGTCGATCTGGCCCTCGTCCTTCCAGTTCCCGGTCCAGTAGTCGCGGTGCGCGAACACCGCCGCCGTGTCCAGCGGTCCTTCGGCGGCGCCCGCCAGGCCCGGCACCCGGCGGGCATCGGCCCGGGCCAGCACCGGGCGCAGCAGCGCCTTGCTCGGGACGCATGCCCAGTACGAGCACTCTCCGCCCACGAGCTCGCTCTCGACCAACGCGGTGCTCAGCCCGGCGGCGCGGGTCCGGTCGGCGACGTTCTCGCCGGCCGGTCCCCCGCCGAGCACCACTACGTCGTACTCCACGGCCTCAGTCATACGGGTCAGTGTCACCGCCCGGCGGGGGCGGCGTCACGCACTCAGGCCTCCGGCGTGCCGCCGTCCTGCGCGCGCTTCTGGTCCGCGGCGATCTTCGCGCGCACCTCGTCCATGTCGAGGGCGCGGGCCTGCCCGATGAGGTCCGTCAGTGCGGCCTCCGGCAGGGCGCCGGGCTGGGAGAAGATGGCCACCTGGTCCCGGACGATCATCAGGGTCGGGATCGAGGTGATCTGGAACGCTCCGGCCAGCTCCTGCTGTGCCTCGGTGTCCACCTTGGCGAAGACCAGGTCGGGGTGGGCCTCCGAGGCCTTCTCGTAGACCGGGGCGAACTGCAGGCACGGCCGGCACCAGCCCGCCCAGAAGTCGATCAGCACGAACGGGTTCTCGCTGACCGTCTGGTCGAAGTTTTCCTTGGTGAGCTCGACTGTAGCCACGGTGTCCTGACCTCCTGATTGAGCGTTCTGCTCCTTGAACGAACGACCTGTCCGCATCATTCCGCCCGCGATCATCGCGCCCGCGACCGGACGACTCCTAGAACGGATGCCCTGCGGGAGTGGAGCGGGTGGTGGTCCAGCGAAGCTCGGTGAAGGCGTCCAGGTTCGCCTCGCCGCCGAATCGGGCACCGGTGCCCGAGACGCCGACCCCGCCGAACGGGGCGACGGCCTCGTCGTTGACCGTCTGGTCGTTGACGTGCGCGATCCCGGTCGGGATCCGATCGGCCAGGTCCAGCCCGCGCGCCGCGTCCCGGGTGACGATCCCGAGGGAGAGCCCGTACGGACCGGCCGAGGCCAGCTCCACCGCCTCCTCCTCCGTCGCGAAGGACCGTACGGGCGCGACGGGGCCGAAGACCTCCTCGGCGTAGGCGGGGGTGTCGTCGGAAACCCCCGCCAGCACGGTCGGGCGGTAGAAGAGGTCCCGGTGGGTGCCGCCCGCGACGAGCTTGGCGCCCTGTGCGGTACTGGCCTCCACCAGGGCGTGTACGCGCTCCGCCTGGGCGCGGTCGATGAGCGGGCCCAGGTGGACCGGCTCGCGGTACGGGTCCCCCACCGCCAGGGCCTCGGCGCGCACGGCGAGCCGCTCCACGTACTCGTCGTAGAGCGAGGCGTGCACGAGGTGGCGGCCGGCGGTCATGCAGATCTGGCCCTGGTGGAAGAAGGAACCCCAGGAGGCCTGCGCCACGGCGGCCTCGACGTCCGCGTCGCGGAGCACGACGAGAGCGGAGTTGCCGCCCAACTCGAGGTGGGCGCGGGTGAGATGACGGCCCGCCAGTTCGCCGACGGACCGGCCGGCGGCGGTGGATCCGGTGAAGGAGACCACCCGGACCCGGGGGTCGGCGACCACCGCGGCCCCCGTCTCGGCGCCGCCCGGCAGAACGTGCAGCAGCCCGCCCGGCAGCCCCGCTGCGGCGAAGACGGCGGCGAGGGCGAGGCCGCCGCAGACGGCGGTGCGCCGGTCCGGCTTGAGCAGCACCGCGTTGCCGAGGGCCAGCGCGGGCGCCACCGAGCGGATCGACAGGATCAGCGGGGCGTTGAACGGGGCCACGACCCCGACCACCCCGGCCGGCACCCGGCGGGTGAACGAGAGCCGGGGCGCCTCGCTCGGCAGCACCTGCCCGGTCGGGCGGGAGGCCAGCGCGGCGGCCTCGTAGCACTCCTGCGCGGCGACGTGCAGTTCGAAGTCGGCCTTGCCGGGTATCGAGCCGGACTCGCGCACCAGCCATTCCCGCAGTTCTTCGGCGTGCGCGGTGAACAGGTCCCCGGCGCGGCGCAGCACGGCCGCCCGCTCGAGGTGGGTGGCGTGCGCCCAGTCGCGCTGCGCGGCCAGGGCCCGTACGGCGGCCTCCGCGACATCGGCGGGCGCGGCCAGGTCGATGGTGGCGAGGGTGCGGCCGGTGGCGGGTTCGACGACCGGGGCGGCGCCGCCGGTGAGGGTGGGTCCGTCCTGCCAGAGCGTCGGATCGAGGAGCGGCATGGCGCGGGGCCTCCGGGTGGGGATGGCGGGTGCGGGGGGCGGCAGCACGCGCCATCGTGCCAGACCGAAGGCTCCACTTCTGTTCAGTTATTGGGCAGTTGACATGTGACCGTGACCGGAAACGATCGACACCCCCGGGCCTGGGGCAGGTTCAGCGCTCCAGGACGAGCGCGATGCCCTGCCCGACCCCGATGCACAGCGCCGCCATGCCGGTACCGGAGCCCGCCGCCGCCAGCTGGTGCGCGACCGAACCGGCCAGCCGGGCACCCGACGCGCCGAGCGGGTGGCCGATCGCGATGGCGCCGCCGCGCGGGTTGACCACGGCGGGGTCGAGCTCCGGCCAGGCCGCCAGGCAGCCCAACGCCTGGGCGGCGAAAGCCTCGTTGAGCTCGAAGGTGGTGAGATCGGCGAACTCGCGGCCGGCCTTGCCGAGCGCCCGCTGGACGGCGTCCACCGGGCCCAGCCCGAAGAGCTGGGGCTCGATTCCGGTGACGGCGGAGGCGCTGATCCGGGCGAGTGGCTCCCGGCCGGTGGCGGCCAGTCCCGCCTCGTCGGTCAACAGCAGTGCGGCGGCCCCGTCGTTGAGCGGGGAGGCGTTGCCGGCCGTGACCGTACCCCGGCCGTCCGTACGGAAGGCGGGCTTCAGCCGGGCCAGCGCCTCGGGCGTGGAACCCTCCCGGATGCACTCGTCCCGTACCAGGTCCACGCCCTCGTACGGCACGACCTCGTCGTCGTACAGACCGGCGGCCCAGGCGGCGGCCGCGTTGCGGTGGCTCTCGAGGGCGAAGGCGTCCTGCGCCTCGCGGGTGATGGCGTACTTGTCGGCGACGAGTTCGGCGCCCTCGCCGAGGGAGACGGTCCACTCCGCGGGCATGCGCGGGTTGGTCATCCGCCAGCCCAGGGTGGTGGACCACATCTGCTGGTGGCCGGCCGGGAAGGTGCGTTCGGGCTTCTGCACCACCCAGGGGGCGCGGGTCATCGACTCGACTCCGCCCGCGATGGCGACGGAGGCGTCGCCGAGCGCGATGGCGCGGGCGGCCTGGATCACGGCTTCGAGGCCGGATCCGCAGAGCCGGTTGACCGTGACCCCGGGGACGCTCACCGGGAGGCCGGCCAGCAGCACCGCCATGCGGGCGACGTCGCGGTTGTCCTCGCCCGCGCCGTTGGCGTCACCGAAGACGACGTCGTCGATGCGCGCCGGGTCGAGGTCGGGCGTACGGTCCACCAGCGCGCGGACCACGTGCGCGGCGAGGTCGTCCGGCCGGACTCCGGCGAAGGCCCCGCCGAACTTGCCGATCGGGGTGCGGACGGCGTCGACGACGTAGACGTCGCGGACGGTGCGGATGCTCATGGGGTCGCTCCTGGGCGGATCCGTACGGGCGGTGGCGCTTCGGTGCGTGTGTGGGCACCTCAAGACGCCGCCGGGCGCGCCCGGTGGGACGCGCCCGCAGTCTCCGTCCGCAGGTCACCGCCTGTCAACGGCCCCCGTATTCTGTCGCGCCCCGGACTCTGTCGCGAAAGTGGTCTCGGCCGCCGGCCGTCAGGTCGACTCGCGCTGGACGGCCGCGGCCGCCATCAGGTCGTGCCGCTCCGTGGCCTCCGACGGCTCCCGCACCGCGCGGTCCACCAGGGAGGCCAGGTGGTCACCGGTCGGCAGCTCGATCTGCACCGTGCTCAGCCGGGGCCGCAGCAGCCGTCCGATGAGCAGGTCGTCGGCGCCGATGACGGCGACGTCCTCGGGGACGCGCAGTCCCTCGTCCTGCAGGGCCCGCATCAGCAGCATCGCGTACTCGTCGTTGTACGCGAAGGCCGCGTCCAGGCCGAGTCCTCGCCAGCGGGCCGCGAGCGCCGCGGCCGACTCCTCGGAATAGGCCATCGGAAGGGCCTCGATCTCCGCCCCGGCCCCCGCCGCAGCCCGCACCGCCGAGCGGGCACCGGTCAGACGGGGTACGGAGAACAGCCCCAGCCCGTCCTCCTCGGGCACGATCACGCCGATCCGGCGCCGGCCGCGCTCGACCAGGTGGGCGGCGGCCCGGGCGCCGACCTCCTCCTGGTTCATGACCAGCGCGTGCGCACCCGGCACGCTGACCGGGCCCATGGTGATCACCGCGCGGGCCCCGGCCCGCTTGAGGGTGGCGACGTTGTGCGCCGAAAGCGTGATCTCGCCCAGCGAGATCACCGCCACCGGGCGCAGCTCCGCCCAGGCGCGCGCGGCCTCGTCGCCGCTGAGGCCGAGACTCCCGTACTGGACCACGGTGTAGTCGAGCCGGCGCAGCGCCCACTGGAGCTCGTTGAGGAAGGTGCTGTACAGCGGCCCGATCGGCACGTGCGAGGTGGGCAGCAGCACGATCCGGGTGTGTCCGGCGCGCAGGCTGCGGGCCGCCGCGTGCGGTACGTACCCGAGTTCCTCGGCGGCCTCGCGCACCTTGCGGCGGGTCGGCTCGCTGATGCGCACGGCTTCCGCGTTGTTCAGGACGTACGAGACCGTCGCGCGCGACACGCCCGCGAGCCGGGCCACGTCGGCGCTGGTCGGCACGGGGGCGGCGTGGGCGGCGCCGCGGGGGGCCCGGAGGCGGGTGCCGGTGCCGGCGGCTTCGGCGATTTCGATGACTGAGACATTGCCGTGGCATCTTTCCAGACCGGTTGGGGCCGGGGGCTAGCGGATGGCCGGAAACGAATGCTACACAGTGGTTACACGATTCATTGACACGTGTAACCAGGCGTCACATCCCCTTCACCGGGCGTGCCGCTTGACGTGTCCTGTCGTGTCGTCGCCCTGTCGCGCTCCGTCGCACCCCCGCCGTCGCGACAGGGCGGCGCGCCTCCTCCCCGCCCCACCCCTCATCCCTCGTACCAGCCCAGGAGGGCACCGTGGGCCTTTCCTCCCCTCCCCCGACACCGGCACCGGCACCGGCACCGGCACGGCCGCCGGCACCGCCACCGCCACCTCCGACGCGTCCGAGGCCGCCGACGCCGCCGGCACGTCCGGCCCGTCCCGCCCCGGACGCGGCCTGCTCCCGCTGCTGCTGGTCGGCAACAGCGCCATGTACGCGCTGTACGTCGGCGTGGCGGGCGTCCTGCTCGCGCTCCAGGTGGAAGACATCGATCCGGCGAACAAGGTGGCGAACTTCGGCCTGATCGCAGGGGTCTCGGCGATCTTCGCCACGGTGTTCAACCCCGTCGCCGGAGCCCTGTCCGACCGCACCGGACGGCGCAACCCCTGGATCCTCGGCGGCGGACTCGCCGCCGTACCGGCGATGTTCCTGCTCGGCTTCGCCGACACGATCCTGCTGATCACGATCGCCTGGTGCCTCGGCCAGGCCGTCATGAACATCTACCAGGCCGCCATCACCTCCGTGGTGCCCGACCGGGTGCCGGTGAACGCGCGCGGCAAGGCCTCCGCGGCCGTCGGCCTGGGCCTGCCCTTCGGCTCCACGCTCGGCGCGCTGGTCGGCGCGGCCTTCTCCGAGGACTACCGCACCGGGTACCTCGTCTTCGGCGCACTCGTGGCGGGCTCCGCGGTCCTCTTCACCGCCTGCACCCGCGAGCAGCGGCTCCCGGCCCGCGCCCCGATGCCCGTCAAGGCCCAGCTCGCCGCCTTCGTGGGCGCGCTGCGCGACCACGACTTCCGGTGGGCCTTCATCGGGCGCGCGCTGCTCGTCCTCGGATACTTCGCGGTGAGCGGCTACCAGCTCTACATCCTCCAGGACCACACGGTGCTGCCCGAGGGCATGGCGCCGGAGGCCGCGGTGGCGGTGCTGATGCCGCTGACCAGTGTGGCGATGGTCGTCTCCACGGTCCTCGGCGGCTACCTCTCCGACCGGTTCGACCGCCGCAAGCTCTTCGTGGGCGCCTCCGCGCTGCTGTCGGCGGTGGCGCTGGTGATCCCGGCCGTGTCGACCAGCTGGACCGCGATGCTGGCCTTCTCGGTCGTCAACGGGCTCGCGTTCGGCTGCTACATGGCCGTGGACACCGCGCTCGTGACGATGGTGCTTCCCAAGGCCGAGGACGCGGCCCGCGACATGGGCGTGCTCAACATCGCCAACGCCGGTCCGCAGATCGTCGCGCCGTTCATCGCCTCGGTCATCGTCTCGCTCAGCGGCGGGTACACCGCCCTGTTCGTCGTCGCGGCCGTACTGGCGGTGGCGGGCGCCCTGGCCGTGAAGCCGATCCGCAGCGTGCGCTGACCTCTGCGCGCCCTCCCGTTCGCCTCCTCCCGTTCACCTCGTTCCATGCACCTCGTTCCATTCACCTCAGAAAGGCACCACCTTGCTGCTGCACACCCAGAGCTGGGGCGAGGGCGACCGCATCGCCCTCCTGATCCACGGGATCATGGCCGACCACCGGACCTGGCGCCGGGTCGGTCCCGCCCTCGCCGACCGCGGATACCGCGTCATCGCCGTGGACCTGCGCGGCCACGGGGCCAGCGGCCGCGGCGAGTACAGCCCGCAGCTCTACGCGGACGACGTGGTCGAGACCCTCCCGGCCGGCGCCGAACTCGCCATCGGCCACTCCCTGGGCGGCCTGACCCTGTCGCTCGCGGTGGACCGGCTGAGGCCGCGGCGCGCCGTGTTCTCCGACCCGGCGTGGTACCTCGCCGCTCCGGTGGAGGGCTTCGGGCCGGAGATGCTCGCGCAGTTCAAGTCGGCGCCCAAGGAGCAGATCCGGGCGATGAACCCGCGCTGGGAGGAGGCCGATGTGGACATCGAGCGGGAGACGCTGGCGGTGTGGGACGAGGCCACCGCACTGAGCCTCGGCCCGCTGATGGGAGCCGACCTGATGCCGGCGGCGCCGGTGGTCCCCTCGCTCGTACAGCTCGCCGACCCGAGCACCCTGATCTCGGAGGAGCGCGCGGCGATCCTCAAGAGCCGTGGTTTCGAGGTGCGTTCGGTCGCCGGGGCCGGACACACCATCCACCGCGACGACTTCGACGGGTTCATGGCGTCTCTGGAGGGCTGGATCTAGTCACCCCGACCACTCCCCACTACCGTCTTCCTACCGATCGGTAATGGGGAGTGGTCGCGGTGTCCGATACTTCAGCGTCAACAGTCCCGGCGGCCGGCCCGGTCGCCCGCAGCTCAAGCTCAGGCACAGGCTCCGCAGGCGGGCCCTCGGGCCTGGTGGAGATGGCGGTGGCGCTCGCCGAAGGCAGCGTCTCCGCACGGCAGTTGACCGAGCGCGCGCTGGACCGGATCGCGGACGCCCAGCCGGCGCTCAACGCCTTCCGGACCGTACGCGCCGAGGCCGCCCTCCTGGAGGCGGACGCGGCGGACCGGCGGCTGGCCGCGGGCGAGCGGCTGCCGCTGCTCGGCGTCCCGCTCGCCGTCAAGGACGACATGGACGTGGCCGGCGAGCCGACTTCCTTCGGCTGCGGCGGGAACTTCCCCGCGAAGACCACCGACAGCGAGGCGGTACGCAGGCTGCGCGCGGCCGGAGCCGTGATCGTCGGCAAGACCCAGACGCCGGAGCTGGGCCAGTGGCCCTTCACCGAGGGCGAGGCCTTCGGCGAGACCCGCAATCCGTGGAACACCGCCTACACGCCCGGCGGTTCCTCGGGCGGCTCGGCGGCGGCGGTGGCGGCGGGGCTGGTCCCGGCGGCGCTCGGGTCCGACGGCGCGGGCTCGGTACGGATCCCCGCCGCCTGGACGCACCTGATCGGCGTGAAGCCGCAGCGCGGACGCATCTCCACCTGGCCGGAGCCGGAGTCCTTCCACGGGCTCACCGTCAACGGCGTACTGGCCCGTACGGTCGCCGACGCGGCGCTGCTGCTGGACGCGGCGAGCGGCCCGCACCCGGAGGACCTGCACCGCCCGGCCCGCATCTCGGCCGTCGAGGCGGCCCATCGCACCCCGCGCCGGCTGCGCATCGCCCTCTCCTTCGCGATGCCTTTCACGGCGACGCCCAAGTCCCTTGATCCGGAGGTCCGTTCGGCGGTGGAGCGGCTGGCCGGGCGGCTGGAGTCGCTGGGCCACGAGGTGGTCCCCGAGGATCCCCGGTACGGACCGATCGGCCTGACCTTCGTCCCCCGTGCGACCAGCGGCGTCCGGGACTGGGCGTCGCGGGTGCCGGATCCCGGGCTGCTGGACCCCCGTACGCACGAGGCCGTACGGTCGGGCCGGATCCTGGGCGGCCTGCCCCTGCGGGTGTCCCGACGGGCGGAGGCGGTACTGGCCCGGCGGGTCGGGGAGATCTTCGGCCGCTTCGACGTGGTCCTGACCCCGACGACGGCCACCCCGCCCCTGCGGATCGGAGCACTGGCCGGCCTGGGGGCGATGGCCACGGACCGGGCGATGATCGCTGCCTGCCCGTACGCCTGGACGTGGAACGTCCTGGGCTGGCCGGGGGTCAACATCCCTGCGGGCTTCACGGAAGACGGCCTGCCGCTGGGGGCGCAGCTACTGGGCCCGGCGGACTCCGAACCGACCCTGCTCGGGCTCGCGGCGCAGGTGGAGTCGGCGGAGGGGTGGGCCGAGAGGCGCCCTCAGCCCTGCTCCTGACCCGTCACCGCGTCGATCTCCACCTCGACGAGCCAGTCGGGTTCGATGAACCGGGAAACCTCCATGAACGTGCACGCAGGCCGAGTGGAGGCGAACCGCTCCCCGTGCGCCCGCGCGGCCTCCTTCCACCGCGTCACGTCGGTCAGCATGACGCGGGTCCGCACCACGTCCTCGATGGATGCCCCTGCCTCCCGCAGTGCCGTCTCGGCGATGTCCAGGCACCGCACTGTCTGCGCATAGACGTCGCCGGGCCCGACGGTGGCCCCGTCATCCCCGATCGGAGCCGTTCCCGCAACGGCGACGTACTGCCCTGCCCGCACCGCACGGGAAAACCCGACCTGCGGCTCCAACGGCGACCCTGAACTGACGATCTGACGCACATCTCCCATCTCGCCATGGTGCCAGAGCTTTCAACGGACTGTTGAAGAAAGCCGATCTGATGTAAGTTCCCTTTGGGAACTCATTGGAGCGAGAGGGGATGCCAATGGCTCAGCAGACCTGGACGGCCGTCGACGCATACTTCGACGGGCTGTTGGTCGAGGAGGACGAGGCCCTGACGGGCGCCGCGGCCGACAGCGAGGCGGCGGGGCTGCCGGCCCATCAGGTCGCTCCGAACCAGGGGAAGCTGCTCCATCTCCTCGCCCGGATCCGCGGGGCCCGCAGGATCCTGGAGATCGGCACCCTGGGGGGATACAGCACCATCTGGCTCGCCCGGGCCCTGCCTGAAGGCGGGCAGTTGGTCACGTTGGAAGTCGACGAGCGGTGCGCGGAGATCGCCGCCGCGAACATCGCCCGCGCCGGGTTGCAGGACAGCGTCGACATCCGTCACGGCAGGGCCATCGACCTCCTCCCGCAGCTCGCGGGCACCGCGCCGTTCGACCTGGTCTTCATAGACGCCGACAAGCCGTCCAATCCCGAGTACCTCGAGTGGGCGCTCAAGCTCACGCGGCCCGGCAGCGTCATCATCGGTGACAACGTCGTCCGCGACGGCGCCGTGGTCGACGCGACCAGCTCCGACCCCCGCGTGCAGGGCGTCCGCCGCTTCACCGAGCTGATCGCGGAGCACCCCCGGCTGACGGCCACCGCCCTGCAAACCGTCGGCAGCAAGGGCTACGACGGCCTCGTCATGGCCCTCGTCACGCAATGACCGCACCACTCGGGTCCCTGCTGCCGGGCAAGCGGATCCCGACCCGCTAACCTCACCCGGATGACGGCTATTTCCCCCCACGGCAACCACCACACCGACCAGCCCGGCCGCGACGGAGCCACCACCGAGGCCGATCCGCGCGCCATCGGGCCGGTGCGGACCTCCTACGCCCCGGACCCCGACGGGGATCCCGACCCCGGTGAAATCGTCTGGACCTGGGTCCCCTTCGAGGAGAACGACGGCCGCGGCAAGGACCGCCCGGTGCTGGTCGTGGCCCGGGAACCGGGCGGGCCGACGCTGCTCGCCGTACAGCTGTCCAGCAAGCGGCACGACCAGGACCGGGAGTGGGTGCCCATCGGCACCGGTCCGTGGGACAGCGCGGGGCGGGAGTCATGGGTGGACGTCGACCGGGTGCTGCGGGTGCACGAGGCGGGGATGCGGCGCGAGGCCTGCGCGCTGGACCGGGGACGCTTCCAACTGGTGGTCGACCGGCTGCGCGAGCGCTACGGCTGGCGGTAGCCGCCCGGGGGTCCCACCCGCCCGGGGATCCCACCCGCCCGGCTCCTTCGCCGCGACGCCCTCTAGCCTGGGCCGCGTACGTGATCAAGGGGAGCGGGAAAACAGTGCGCATGGAACGACACCGGGTGGACGAGGCCGCGTTGTCGGCGGCCCGTGAGGACTTCGCCAACCGGATCGGCGGGCAGGTCCACTCCATGGCGAAGGCCGGTCCGGTGACCGGCCACGAATGGTGGCTGATCGCGAAGGAGTTCCTCGACTACCTGGGCGCGCTCTCCGTCGAGAACCCCGACCTCGACACCCCGGAGGCGAAGGCGGCCCTCGGCGACGCCGCCGAGGCCGCCGCCGGAGCCGTGGCGTACGCCGCGTACTACCCGCACAACCCCTTCGACGTCTTCCTCACCTACGCGGACTTCGGCCTGCGTTACGACCCCGAGGCGGACGGCAGCCCGGAGCCCGTCGGCGCGGACCGCTGGATCGAGGCCTTCTGTCTCGCGGTTCTCGTCGGCAAGACCGAACACCACGGCGAGGCCTTCCACTTCGCCCGCCCGGCGCCTCAGCCGGGAAGTCCTTCGGCCGAGTTGATCAATGGTCTGCTCGCCTGCGTGAGCGGTGACATCGGGAAGGAATACCAGAGGGTCCCGCCGTCCCGCGAGGAGAAGCTCGCCGCGCTCGACGCCGCGCTCGCCCGGATCGGCAGTCGGCAGGCCGGGAGCGGGGAGGACCTCGCGGGCCACCCGCACAGCGCCGGACTCCGCGCGCTGCGCGCCCTGACCCGTGGCGACCGGGAGGCGTTCCGCGGCGAGTTGGCCGCGCTGCTGCTCCCGTACGCCTCCCTGGACGGAGGCCCCGCCGCCGCGCCCCGCACCCTGCTCCCCCTCCTGCCCCTGGCACTGACCGCGCTCGCCCGTCGCCTCGAGGGCTGGCAGCCCCCCATCGACACCGGCTACCTGCCGCGGGCGCTGGTCACCGGATTCGAGACCGCGGGACCGCGGGTGGCGGCGTACGGCCGGGCCCGCCGGCCGGATGCGGTCGCCGCGCTGGCCGCCGGTCCGCTGACGGTCGAGCGGCCCGCGCGCCCGCGGCCCGTCGACCCCGAGGCGGAGGCGCTGGTCGAGCAGTACGCCCGGGAGGCCATCACCCCGGCGCCGGGGGAAGCCTCCGCGGTCTGGAATCTGGCGCAGGCCGTCGGCTACCAGAAGCTCCTGTTCAAGGCACGCGCCGCGCAGTCCGCGGACGCCACGGACGCGCAGTGGGAGGGCCTTCGCCTCGCGGCCCGGCTGAGCTCCACGATCTTCCGTGCGGCACTCGCCGAGCCCGGCACCGAGGTCGAGGTGACGGTCGACGGGCAGCGGCTCGCGGTCCCGGCCGACCGGAGTGTGGAGACGGGCCCCGGGCCGTGGCACGAGGGGGTGATCCTCGCCCTGATCACAGGCCGCCGCGAGGATCTCGCCCCGTTCGTCCTCACCGGTCCCGCGTTCCACCAGGAGGACCGTTCCGCCTACGCCTCCTACCGCCGGGCCCTGCACGCCTACCTGCTCGCCGACGATCCCGAGCCCGCCACCGGCCAGGCGCTGGCCGACGCCGTGAAGGCCAGGGATTGGGGCTTCCCCGAGCCGCCGGTCGTCCTCCTGTCGCAGTTGGTCGAGGGGGACGAGGAGAGCTTCAACCTGGCCCTGCTGGACGCCCTCGAAGCCCATCGCGACCACTACCTCGTCGGGGACCGCGCCGAGCGCCCCGACACGGCGGTCGCCCTCGACGTCCTGGCGCTGGCCTGCCACGCCCGCCGCCGGGGCTGGAACATCAAGGTCTCGTCCGCCTACCTGCCGCCGCGCCTGCTCGAGGCCGCCGAACCGATCTAGCCGAAGGCCCGCTCGAAGGCCTCCCGGGTCTCCGGCTTGCGGTCAAGGATCCCGAACACCACCCGGTCGAACACGCCCGCGAAGCGGTCCGCCAGCAGCCCCCGGAAGGCCTCCGCCACCACCGCGGGCTCGTTCTGGAACACCCCGCACCCCCACGCGCCGAGCACCAGGCACCGGTAGCCGTGCAGGGCGGCCACCTCCAGGACGAGCCCGGCCCGCCGTACCAGCGCCCCCGGGATCTCGGCGGCCCGCTCCGGCTCCTGGCGGCGGATCGTGCCCGCGTTCGGCGCCGGCGAGGTCAGGAAACCGACCTGGAACGGGGTCTCCAGCAGCTCGCCGCGGTCGTCGCGGAAAACGGGGACGCCGGGCGAGTGAATCACCCGGTCGGTGTAGAAGGTGCTGCGCTCCGCGCGGTGGATCTCGTAGTACTCCGGAGCCTGAAGCAGGGTCTCGTACAGGGCCGAGGCGCGGCACAGCGCCTCCTCCTGGGCCTTGGCACCGCGGACGTAGCCGCCCCCGGGATTCCGGGCCGAAGCGAAGTTCAGCACCGCCACCGGGGCGCCCTCCGCCGCGAGCCTGCGGGCTGCGACCGTACTGCTCTCCCCGGTGACCTCGACGGCCGTCTCACCCCCTCACCCGCGATCTCCCCGCCTGGAATCACCCGGTTTGGTCCATATATCCTGGTTCCTGCCTTGGCTTCCGCCAGGGCGGCGGCCAGTTCGACCCGCCGTCCCGACCGCGTCCGGTAACCGCCGGCCGCCACGATCTCCGCATTTTCCCGCGCGATCTCACGCAATCTGCTGCTCACACCAGCATCCTGCGCACCACGCCCCCCAGAGGTAAAAGGATTTTGCAGGCGACAGACGGGTAGGCACGGGTGATGTCACGAGCGATGTCACGACCGACGACAGGAGAAGAGGACCCGGTCATGCCCATGAACTCACCCGCTCCCCCGCCCTCGCCCATATCCGAGAGCCAGGCCGAGGATCTGATCCACGGCATCTGTTTCAAGACCGGCCCGCCCCGCCTCCTCGGTGCCGAGCTCGAATGGCTCGTCCTGGACGCCGAGCGGCCCGGTCGGCCCCCGTCCCCCGAGCGGCTGCACGCCGCGCACGCCGCCGCTCGCGCCCTGCCCCTGAACTCCCGGGTCACCGTCGAACCGGGCGGCCAGTTGGAGCTCAGCTCGGCCCCCGCCACCTCCCTCAGCGGCTGCGTGAACGGCCTCCAGGCCGATCTCACCGCCGTACGGGCCGCCCTGCTCGCCCAGGGCCTGGTCCTGGAGGGAAACGGCCGGGATCCGCGCCTCCCCCATCGCCGGCTGCTGGCCAGCCCGCGCTACGACGCGATGGAGGCCTACTTCGACCGCACCGGCCCGGCCGGGCGCACCATGATGCGCGCCTCCGCCTCCGTGCAGGTGTGCGTCGATGCCGGGTACGAGGAGCCCGGCGCGCTCGGCCACGGCCGGCGCTGGCGGCTCGCGCACCTGCTGGGCGCGGTCCTGGTGGCCGCGTTCGCCAACTCCGCCGTGTCCGAGGGTCCGTACGCCGGCTGGCGGTGTGCCCGCCAGGGGAACTGGGCGGACATCGACAGCCGACGCTCGCTCGCCCCGCCGCCGGACGTCCCGCCGCGGGACGGCTGGACCCGGCACGCGCTGGACACCGAGGTGATGTGCGTGCGGTCGTACGACGGCGAGCCGTGGACGATCCCGCAGGGCCTGACCTTCCGCGACTGGCTGCGCACGGGCGGCGATCCGGCGTACCCGGGGCTGCGGCCCCCACCGCGGAGGACCTGGACTACCACCTGACCACGCTGTTCCCGCCGGTGCGGCCGCGCGGCCACCTGGAGCTGCGGATGATCGACGCGCAGCCCGGCGACGACGGCTGGCTGGTCCCGGTGGCCGTCGTGCACGCGCTGTTCGACGATCCGGAGGCCTCGGAGACCGCGTACCGGGTGACCAAGGCGCTGGCCGACACGTACGGCTCCGCACCCGCGCCCCGCAATCCGCTGTGGCGGTCCGCCGCCCGGCGCGGTCTGAGCGATCCGGAGCTGCGGGCCGCCGCCAAGGCCTGCTTCCGGGCCGCCTCCGAGGCGCTGCCCCGGCTCGGCGCGAGCGCCCACGTCCGGGAGACGGTCGGCGCCTTCACCGAGCGCTTCGTGCTGCGCGGCCGCTGCCCGGCCGACGACCCGCCACGGCTGCAGTCCGCCGGTGCCGGGAAGGAGGCCGGCCGATGACCACCGAATCCCACCCCGGCCTGCGGGAGCGGGCGGCCGCCGCACTGACCGCCGCGCGGGCCCGGACGGCCGCGCTCACCGACCCGGTGACCGACCAGGACCTCACCGCGCAGCACTCGCCCCTGATGTCCCCGCTGGTCTGGGACCTGGCGCACATCGGGAACCAGGAGGAGCTCTGGCTGCTGGGCCGCGTCGCCGGACGCGAGTCGCTGCACCCCGAGATCAACCCCTCTACGACGCGTTCGAGCATCCCCGCTCCGAGCGGCCGAAACTGCCGCTGCTCGGGCCCGCGGAGGCCCGCCGGTACGCGGCCGAGGTGCGCGGCCGGGTCTTCGACCTGCTGGAGCGCACCCCGCTGGAGGGCAGCGCGCTGCTCGACGACGGTTTCGCCTTCGGGATGATCGCCCAGCACGAGCAGCAGCACGACGAGACGATGCTGATCACCCATCAGCTCCGGCGGGGCGAGCCCGTGCTGACGGCTCCGGAGCCCGAGGCCCCGTACGAGGCGCCACTGGTGGCCGAAGTCCTGGTGCCGGGCGGCCCGTTCACCATGGGCACCTCCACCGAGCCGTGGTCACTGGACAACGAACGGCCCGCGCACCCCCGGGACACGGCGCCGTTCTGGATCGACACGGTGCCGGTCACCAATGCAGCGTACGAGGCGTTCATCGCGGACGGCGGTTACCGCGAGCCCCGCTGGTGGGCCGCGGCGGGCTGGCGGCAGATCCGCGAACACCACATCGAGGCACCGCTGTTCTGGCACCGGGAGGGCCCCGGGGACGGCCAGTGGCTGCGCCGCCGCTTCGGGGTGACCGAGCCGGTGCCTGGCGACGAACCGGTGCTGCACGTCAGCTGGTACGAGGCGGACGCCTATGCCCGCTGGGCGGGGCGCCGGCTGCCCACGGAGACCGAGTGGGAGAAGGCGGCGCGGCACGATCCGGCCACCGGCCGCTCGACCCGCTATCCGTGGGGTGACGCCGATCCGACGTCCGCCCACGCCAATCTGGGCCAGCGCCACCTGCGTCCGGCTCGGGCGGGCAGCTACCCGGCCGGGGCCTCCCCGCTCGGGGTGCGCCAGCTGATCGGCGACGTGTGGGAGTGGACGGCCTCCGATTTCCTGCCCTACCCGGGGTTCCGGGCCTTCCCGTACCGCGAGTACTCGGAGGTGTTCTTCGGCCCCGAGCACAAGGTGCTGCGCGGCGGTTCCTTCGCGGTCGACCCGGTGGCCTGCCGGGGCACCTTCCGCAACTGGGACCTTCCGGTGCGCCGGCAGATCTTCTCGGGCTTCCGCACCGCGAGGGACGTCTGATGTGCCGTCATCTCGCCTACCTGGGCCCGGAGATGGCGCTCGGGCGGCTGCTGTGCGACCCAGAGCACTCGCTGGTGCACCAGTCCTGGGAACCGCGCCGCCAGCGCAGCGGCACGGTCAACGCCGACGGCTTCGGCGTCGGCTGGTACGCGGAGGGCGACCCGGTGCCCGCGCGCTACCGCCGGGCCGGGCCGATCTGGTCCGATCTGACCTTCGCCGATCTCGCCCGCGTGGTGCGCAGCGGGGCCGCGCTGGCCGCCGTACGCGATGCCACCCGGCCCGGGGCCGACGGGGAGGCCGCGGCGGCTCCGTTCGCGGACGGGCGGTGGCTGTTCAGCCACAACGGCGCGATACGGGACTGGCCGGACGCGGCGGCCCCGCTCGCGCTCGGCCTGCCGCCCGAGGAGCTGCTCCAGTTGGAGTCGCGCACCGATTCGGCGCTGATCTGGGCGCTGGTCCTGCACCGGCTGCGGTCCGGGGAGGAGCTGGGCGCGGCGCTGGCCGGGACGGTCCTGGAGCTGGCCGCGGCCGCTCCCGGTTCGCGGCTGAACCTGCTGCTGACGGACGGCGCGGCCATCGCCGCGACGGCCTGGGGCGATTCGCTCTGGTACCTGGTCGACGCGGATGCGCGGCGCACGGTGGTGGCGTCCGAACCGTACGACGACGACTCCCGCTGGTACGAGGTACCCGACCGGACCCTGCTGACCGCCACCTGTACCCGGGTCGATCTGACCCCCTCAAGGAAACCCCGTCGGGGGAGAAGGAGCGCCCGTGAGTGACTTCCAGATGACCCGGACCCTCGACGAGCACGCCGCCGAGGCGGCGCTACGCGCGGACGTGCTGCACGGGCTGACGCAGAATCCGAAGGTGTTGCCGCCGAAGTGGTTCTACGACGCGCGGGGCAGTGAACTCTTCGAGGAGATCACCCGGTTGCCCGAGTACTACCCGACGCGCGCGGAGCGGGAGATCCTGCTCGAGCGAGCGCAGGAGATCGCCTCGGCGAGCGGGGCGCGGACGCTGGTCGAGCTGGGCTCGGGATCCTCGGAGAAGACCCGGCACCTGATCGAGGCGATGCCCGCGCTGGACACCTACATCCCGGTGGACGTGAGCGAGAGCGCCCTGGCCGGTGCGGCCGAGACGCTGCTGGCGGCTCATCCGGGGCTGCGGGTGCACGCCCTGCTGGCCGACTTCACGAGGGCGATGCAGCTGCCCGAAACGCCCGGACCCCGGCTGGTGGTGTTCCTCGGCGGCACGATCGGGAACCTGCTGCCGCCGGACCGGGCGGTGTTCCTGGCGTCCGTACGGGCGATGCTCTCGCCCGGGGACACGCTGCTCATCGGAACGGACCTGGTCAAGGACGAGGCCGTGCTGGTGGCGGCGTACGACGACGCGCAGGGGGTGACGGCCGAGTTCAACCAGAACGTGCTGGCCGTGATCAACAGGGAGTTGGGCGCGGACTTCCACACCGCCGACTTCGCGCACGTGGCGGTGTGGAACCGGGAGCAGGAGTGGATCGAGATGCGACTGCGTGCCCGGTCGGAGCTGCTGGTGAAGATCCGGGCGCTGGATCTGGTGGTGCCGTTCGCGGCGGGTGAGGAGATCCTGACGGAGGTGTCCGCGAAGTTCCGTCAGGAGGGCGTGCGCAAGGAACTGGCATCGGCGGGGCTGGAGTTGGTCCAGTGGTGGACGGACGCGGCGGGCCGTTTCGCGCTGTCCTTGTCGGTCGCCGACGGCGCGGAGCGCTGAGTCGGGATGCCGGGAAGGGACGCGGCTGAGGTGATCGCCGTCTGAGCCGCGGCCGCGAGGTCCCGCCGGTCCGCGTACCGGCCCGGCGGGATCCGCGGCAGCAGTGTGACCTCGGCCCGCACTCCCCGGGCCCGCGCGATCCGCCAGAGCGAGGCGGTCAGCGGGTCGTCCCCGACGAAGGCGGGCTCCCCGGCCGTGTCCCCGTCGCACCGCAGGTACGCGAGGCGAATGGGCTGTACGGGGACCCGCGCGTCCAGTGCCGACTGGAAGGCCGCCCTGCGGAAGGGCCCCTGGGCGCGCCCGCACCAGGTGGAGCCCTCGGGGAAGACGGTGACCCGGTCACCGGCCAGCAGCGCGCGGGTCATGGTCTCGACGGTGGCGGGCAGGGCACGGATGCGCTCGCGTTCGATGAACAGGGTCCCGGACTGTCCGGCGAGGCGGCCGAGGACCGGCCAGGCCCGGATGTCGCTCTTGGCGAGCATCCGGCAGGGCATGACGGCGGCGACGAGCGGGATGTCCAGCCAGGAGATGTGGTTGGCGACGATCAGGCGCCCGCCGCCCTGGCCGGGGCTTCCGTGCACGGTGATGCGTATGCCGAAGGCCCGGACCAGCGCGGCCGACCAGGCCCGCACCACCGCGTGCCGGGGCCCGGCCGGCAGCAGCCGCACCGGCGGGGCGCCGAGGATCCCGGCCAGGATCAGGAACACGGCGGCAACGAGCCGGAGCACCGCGAGCGGGATGCTCGCCGTGCGCCCCTCGTGGCCGGCGCAGGCCTCGGGGGTGCAGGGCGAGGTGGGCAGCCAGACGCTCATGCGCCCGGGACGAGCGAGAGGAAGTGCTTGAGGTAGCGCGGGTTCGTGCGGCGCAGGGAGAGCAGCACGTACAGGTCGGCGCAGCCGAACTCGGCGTCGAGGGCGGGCTCGCCGCAGACCCAGGCACCCAGGCGCAGGTAGCCGCGCAGCAGCGGGGGCAGTTCCATGCGGGCGGGGAAGGTGATGCCCTCGGGGTTCCAGGGGAGGTGGGGGGTGACCCGGTACTCCTGGGGGGCGGAGGCGCGGGCCAGGGCGGCCTCGCGGGTGGCGGCTGCCAGGACCCCGCCGTCGGCGAGCGGTATCGAGCAGCAGCCGGCGAGCCAGTTGTGCCCGGAGCGGTCCATGTAGCGGGCGAGGCCGGCCCAGATCAGGGCGATGACGGCGCCGTTGCGGTGGTCGGGGTGGACGCAGGAGCGGCCGACCTCCACCAGGTCGGGGCGGATGGGGGCGAGGGCGGAGAGGTCGAACTCTCCCTCGGAGTAGAGGCGCCCGGCGACGGCGGCACGCTCCGGGGAAGCAGCCGGTAGGTGCCGACGACCTGCTCGGTCTCCTCGTCCAGGACGAGGAGGTGGTCGCAGTACGCGTCGAAGGCGTCGATGTCGAGGCCGGGCTCGGGCCCGTCCAGGCGGGCGCCGAGCTCGCCGGCGAAGACCTGGTGGCGCAGCCGCTGGGCTGCGCGCACCTCGGTCTCGTTGCGGGCGAGCCGTACGGCGTAGCGGGGGCCCTGGGCGGGGGCGGGGGCACTGCCGGTGGCGGGGGCGGTGGCGGTGCCTGTCGCGGTGACTGTTGCGCTGGCTGTGGCGGTGGGGGAAAGGGGGACGGGGACAGGGGTGCGATGGTCATGGCGGCTCCTGATCCGGGCGCGGAGAGCCAGGCCGGCAGGTGTGCGACCTGGCTCCTTTACTTCTTCCGTGACCGGCTGGATTCGACATGACCGCTCAGCGGCACGCGGATGTGCGGACGCTGAACTCGGTGGTGGAGCAGGTGGCGGACTCGGTGGCTCCGGGGGTGAGCGGCGGGTAAGCGGCGGCTCAGCGGTCGGAGCTGAGCACCTTGCTGATGGTCTCGGAGGCCGTCCGGGCGGCCTGCTTCGGGTCCTGCCCGGTCAGGACGGCCGTCATGAAGGGCTTGATCGGGTTCTTCGCCTCGATCTCGGCCCAGCGGGCGGACTTCGGGGTGGCCCGGCCCTGGGCGGCGCCCACGGCCATGGTGGCGGCGCCCTCGTTGCCCTCGACCACGTGCGCGAGGGTGGTCTTGTTCGGTACGTAGCTCATCGTGCGGGCGAGCTCGGTCTGCCACCTCTCGCTGACCAGGGCCGTGATCACGTCGACCGCGTTCCTGCGCTGCTTCGTGCGCTCCGGGATGATCAGGTCCGAGCCGCCGGTGAACACGGCGCCCGCCTTGTCGGAGGTCTTGCCGGGGATGGGGAAGTAGCCGAGCTTGCCCTTGAGGGCGGGGTTGGCGGCCTCGATCTCGGCGACCTGGCCGGGCGGGGCGATGATCTGGGCGACCTCGCCGCGGGCGAACACCTCCGACTGCGGGGGCGTCTCCTCGTCCGCGTCCTTGGGCCCGTCGCCGAGGGCCTGGAGCTGCTTGTAGAACTCCATGCCGGCCAGGGCCTTCTCGTCGTCGAGGCTGCCGACCCACCGGCTGCCGGTCTCGACGGCGAGGTCGCCGCCCTCGTCCCAGATGAAGCCGGCGAGGACGTACCAGTTCTGGCCGGCCAGGTAGATGCCCTGCTGCTCCGCCTTGTCGAGCTTCTGGGTGGCCTGGACCCACTCGGCGCGGTTCCTGGGGGTGTTCTTGATCCCGGAGTTCGCGAAGAGTTCCTTGTTGTAGATCACCACCCGGTTGGCGGCGTACCAGGGGACTCCGTACTGGGCGCCGTCGATGCTTCCCGGGTCGGAGAGGCCCTTGAGCCAGTCCTTGCTGCCCCATTCGCGCAGCCCTTCGAGGGTGAGCTCGGAGAGGCCGCCGGTCTCGATGTACTGGGCGACCTGGGTGTTGCCGACCTCGATGACGTCGGCGCTCTCCTTGCTCCTGCCCTCCAGCACGGCGTTGACCTTCTCGCCGATGCCCGTCCACTCCTGGATCCTGACGTCCAGGTCGACGCCGGGGTGCTCCTGCTCGAAGGACGCGGTGAACTTCCCGATGAAGTCTTCCGAGGCGCTGCCCTTCATCAGCCAGAGGGTCACCTTCTGCGCACCTCCGGCCGGGTCACCCGACTGGCCGCAGCCCGTCAGGGCGGTCACGGCGGCAAGGGCGGTACACACGGCAAGGAAGCGCATCTTCACGAAAGGTCACCTTCTGGGGACGGATCTCGGATGGCTTGAAATTGGCATAGACCAATAGGCGGGTCAAGGGCCTTTCGCTCGGGACTGTTCACGCAAAGTTCGCGGAGCCGGACTTACTGGGGCACCGTAGAACGAGGCAAAAGCCACCCAGCGTCGGGAGACCCCCATGTCCAATCACACGTACCGGGTGACCGAAATCGTCGGCACCTCCCATGAGGGCATCGATCAGGCCATCCGCAACGGGATCGCCCGTGCGGGCCAGACCGTGCGCAATCTCGACTGGTTCGAGGTCGTCCAGGTGCGCGGGCACCTCGAGAACGGCGAGATCGCCCACTACCAGGTGGGGCTCAAGGTCGGCTTCCGCCTCGACGGCGAGGACTGACCCGGGCGTTCACCCGGGGCGCGCTCGCCCCGGGCCTTCCGGCCGTGCTCAGGTCCGCCCTTCGCCCTCCTGGGCGGCCTTGAGCTCCGGTGCCTCCGCCGCCCAGTCGGCGAGGACCACCCGGAAACCGGCGGCGCGGGCGGCCTGGCAGACCAGTTCGTCGTCGTCCACGAGCATGCGCACCTCCCGGCCCCGGGCGATCCGCTTCAGCACCTCCAGCTTGGTCGTCCGGGCCGGGCGCCGGTCCTGGTTCCCGCGCATCCACACCCGGCCCTCGGGCAGCCCGTGCCGCGTGAGCCAGTCCACGGTGTCCGCCCGGCACCGCTCCGGGCGCCCGGTCAGGTAGACCACCTCGCAGTCGGCCGCGCTCTCCACCGCCAGGGTCACCCCGCGCCCCAGCGGCGGATCGGCCGGCGCCGCACCGAAGAAGCCGCTCCAGTCGCGGGGACGGCGCTCCAGGAAGTGCTGGCGGTGGCCGGTGTCCGCCAGGGTGTTGTCGATGTCGAAGACGGCCAGCGGCCGGTGGGTGTTCTCAGTCATCCCGCAACCCTAGGGAATCCTCGCGGGCCCCCGGCGTTGAGACCTGTGTGATCCGAAAACTCTTCCGACTCTCCATACTCGACCGGTCCCGCACCCGCGAGGGCCACCCGGCCCCCGAGGCCCTGCGGGACACCGTGGACCTGGCCCGGACGGCCGAGGAGCTCGGCTACCACCGCTTCTGGGTTTCGGAGCACCACAGCGTGCCCGGCGTCGCCGGATCCGCGCCGGCCGTGCTGGCCGCAGCCGTGGCCGGAGCCACCCGGCGGATCCGGGTCGGCACCGGCGGGGTCATGCTGCCCAACCACCAGCCGCTGGTGGTCGCGGAGCAGTTCGGGGTCCTGGAGGCGCTGTTCCCCGGCCGGATCGACATGGGGCTCGGCCGTTCGGTCGGCTTCACCAACGGCATCCGGCGGGCCCTGGGCCGCGACACCGGGGACGCCGACCGGTTCGAGGAGCAGCTGGCCGAGCTGCTGGGCTGGCTCGACGGCAGCCAGCAGGCCCATCCGGAGGTGCACGCGCATCCCGCCGAGGGGCTGCGGATCCCGGCGTACGTGCTCGCCACCGGCGAAGGGGCCGGGATCGCCGCCCGGGCCGGGCTGCCGATGGTGGTGGGAGACCTGCGGGCGCGCGGCCGGGTCACGGACATCATCGAGACGTACCGCAAGGAGTTCCGGGCCTCCGCATGGGGCGCGGAGCCGTACGTGGTGGTCTCGGGGACGGTGGCGGTCGCCGCCACCACCGCGGAAGCCCGGCGGATGCTGGTCCCCGAGGCCTGGTCCCTCGCGTACTCCCGCACCCGGGGCAGCTTCCCGCCGCTGCGGCCGGCCGAGGAGGTCGAGGCCCTGTCCATGACCCCGAAGGAGCGGGAGCTGTACGAGGGCGCGCTGACCGGGCACATCCACGGCACGGAAGAGCAGGTCGCGGCGGAGCTGGCCGAGGTCGCCGCGCTGACCGGCGCCGACGAGCTGCTGGTCACCACCTCCACCTACGACCGGGCGGCGCTGCTGGACTCCTACCGCAGACTGGCCCGGATCGCGGGCCTCTGAAGGGCCTCTAAAGTAGGACGAATGCACCAGTCTCCCGATCCCCGTTCCGCCCCTGATTCCCGCGTACGCGTCCGGGGCGCCAGGGAGCACAACCTGCGCGGTGTCGACGTGGACATTCCGCGCGACGCGCTGACCGTGTTCACCGGGGTCTCCGGATCCGGGAAGAGCTCGCTCGCGTTCGGCACGATCTACGCCGAGGCCCAGCGCCGGTACTTCGAGTCCGTGGCCCCGTACGCCCGCCGGCTCATCCACCAGATCGGCGCCCCGAAGGTGGACTCCATCACCGGGCTGCCGCCCGCCGTCTCCCTGGAGCAGCGCCGTTCCTCGCCGGGATCGCGGTCCTCGGTCGGCACGGTGACCCTGCTGTCCAACTCCCTGCGGATGCTGTACTCCCGGGCCGGCAGCTATCCGCCGGGGGCCGAGCGGCTCGACTCCGACGCCTTCTCCCCCAACACCGCGGCCGGGGCCTGCCCTTCGTGCCACGGGCTCGGCCGGATCCACCGCACCACCGAGGAACTCCTCGTCCCCGAGCCGGAACTGTCGATCCGTCAAGGTGCCATCGCCGCCTGGCCCGGCGCCTGGCAGGGCAAGAACCTGCGGGACATCCTCGAGGTGCTGGGGCACGACGTCGACCGGCCGTGGCGGGAGCTGCCGGCCAAGGACCGCGAGTGGATCCTGTTCACCGAGGAGCAGCCGGTGGTGACCGTGCACCCGGTGCGGGACGCGAACCGGATCCAACGGCCGTACCAGGGCACGTACATGAGCGCGCACCGCTATGTGATGCGGACCTTCTCCGACACCAAGAGCGCCACCCTGCGGGCCCGCGCGGAGGGCTTCCTCACCGACTCCCCCTGCCCGGTGTGCGAGGGGCGGCGGCTGCGCCCCGAGGCCCTGGCCGTGACCTTCGCGGGGTACGGGATCGCCGAGCTGGCGGCCATGGCACTGACCGGCCTGGACGGCGTACTCGCCGCCGCGCCCGTGGAGGGCGAGGCGGCGCGGGTGCTCGCGCAGGACCTGCGCTCGAGGATCGGGCCCATCGTCGAGCTCGGGCTCGGCTATCTGAGCCTGGACCGCGCCGCGCCGACCCTGTCCGCGGGCGAGCTCCAGCGGCTGCGGCTGGCGACGCAGCTGCGGTCGGGGCTGTTCGGGGTGGTGTACGTACTGGACGAGCCGTCGGCGGGGCTGCACCCGGCCGACACCGAGGCGCTGCTCGGCGTACTGGACCGGCTGAAGGAGGCCGGGAACACGGTGTTCGTCGTGGAACACGACATGGCGGTGGTGCGGCACGCGGACTGGCTGGTGGACGTGGGACCGCTGGCCGGGGAGCACGGCGGGCAGGTCCTGTACAGCGGGCCGCCGCGGGAGCTGGCCGGCGTCGCGGAGTCGGCGACGGCCCGGCACCTGTTCGCGGCGCCGGTGCCGGCCGGGGCACGGCGCCCGGTGCGCGAGGCCACCGGGCAGGTGCGCTTGAGCGGGGCCGACCGGCACAACCTGCGCGATGTACACGTGCCGTTCCCGCTCGGTGTGTTCACCGCCGTGACCGGGGTGTCGGGGTCGGGGAAGTCCACGCTGGTGGGCCAGGTGCTGGCCCGGGAGGTCGCCGGGCGGCTGGCGGAGCCGGACTTTCCGGTACGGCGGCTGGTGGAGGTGGACCAGAAGCCGATCGGCCGCACCCCGCGGTCCAACCTGGCCACCTACACCGGGTTGTTCGACGTGGTGCGCAAGCTGTTCACGGCGGCGCCGGAGGCGCGGGCGCGCGGCTGGAAGGCGGGCCGGTTCTCCTTCAACGTGCCGGGCGGCCGGTGCGAGACCTGTCAGGGCGAGGGCTTCGTCTCGGTGGAGCTGCTCTTCCTGCCGAGTACGTACGCCCCCTGCCCGGAGTGCGGGGGTGCGCGGTACAACGCCGAGACCCTGGAGGTCCGGTACGCGGGGCTGGACATCGCGGAGGTGCTGGGGCTGACGGTGGAGTCGGCGGCCGCGTTCTTCGCGGAGGTTCCGGCGGCGGCCCGCAGCCTGCGGGCGCTGGAGGACATCGGGCTGGGCTACCTGCGGCTGGGGCAGCCGGCCACCGAGCTGTCGGGCGGCGAGGCGCAGCGGATCAAACTGGCCACGGAGCTGCAGAGGCTGCGCCGGGACCACACGCTGTACCTGCTGGACGAGCCGACGACCGGCCTGCATCCGGCCGATGTACGGGTGCTGCTGCGGCAGTTGCACGGGCTGGTGGACGCCGGGCACTCGGTGGTGGTCGTGGAGCACGACATGGAGACGGTGGCGGGCGCGGACTGGGTCATCGACCTGGGTCCGGGCGGGGGAACGGAGGGCGGCCGGATCGTCGCCTCGGGGACCCCGGCGCAGGTGGCCGCGTCGGGGACGGGCCGCACGGCGCCGTACCTGGCGCGGGCGATCGGCGGCCGGACGGGTCGTTAGGGGGCACCGCCCCCGGGCCCGGTCACCCCATGGTCACGCGTCGCCGGCAAGCAGGTGCTGCGGCAGTTCGCGGAAGCTCCACTGCCCCTGGCGGCGGGTGAACATCCAGACGAGGTCGTGGCGGTCGGGCCAGGTGGCCGGGACACCGAGGACCCGGTCGGCGCCGAGGGCGCGGACCAGCCGGGGGATGCCGCTGTGCTCCCAGCAGACCAGCACAGGCATCGGGGCGAGCAGCGCGGCGCGGACGAGGGCCGGTTCGGCGCCGACGGCGAACTCGGTGCGGACGGGGGTGCGCAGGGCGGTGGCCAGTGCCGCCACGGTCTGCTTGCAGCGGGCGGGGGCGGCGGCCTTCCCGCCGGCCGCGAAGACGGCGGCGGGGCGGGGCAGCGAGGAACCGCGGGCGGGCGGGAAGAGGCGGGTGAGCTCCTCGGCCCGGCGCCAGCCGCGGCCGGCCAGCGAGCCGGGGTCGTCCTCGCCCTCCTCGTCCCAGCCCGAGTCGCCGGCGTACGGCTTCTCGGCGTGCCGGATCACCATGACCAGGGCGTCCTTGGCCCCGGCCTGGGGGCCGGGGGCGGGGCCGCCGGGGTGGTCGTCCGTGGAGCAGCCGGCCACCGCGAGCGGGGCGAGGGCGGCGGCCAGCAGGCTGCGGCGGCACGGTCCGGACCCGGCGGGGGCTTCTGGCATGGGGCCACTGTCCGCCATGGGCCGTGCGCCGCCGGGACGCGGCGCGGCGTACGGCCCGTACGAGCGCCCGGTCGGCGCATCGGGTCAGCCGATCGGCCCAGACCGGGACCCCGGTCAGCCCTTGCGGACCGCCCGCAGCCACTCCTTGTTCATGGCGGCGATGGACGGGAGCGGGATGCCCTTCGGACAGGCCGTGGCGCATTCTCCGGTGAGGGTGCAGCCGCCGAAGCCCTCCTCGTCCATCGCGGCCACCATGTCCAGTACGCGGGTCTCGCGCTCGGGCGAGCCCTGCGGGAGGACGTTGAGGTGGTTGATCTTGGCGGAGGTGAAGAGCATCGCGGAGCCGTTGGGGCAGGCCGCCACGCAGGCGCCGCAGCCGATGCACTCGGCGTGCTCGAAGGCGAAGTCGGCGTCGGCCTTGGGCACGGCGGTGGCGTGCGCCTCGGGGGCGGCGCCGGTGGGGGCGGTGATGTAGCCGCCGGCCTGGATGATGCGGTCGAAGGCGCCGCGGTCGACGACGAGGTCCTTGACCACCGGGAAGGCCGCGGCCCGCCAGGGCTCGACGTCGATGGTGTCTCCGTCGGCGAAGGACCGCATGTGGAGCTGACAGGTGGTGGTGCGTTCCGGTCCGTGGGCGTCGCCGTTGATGACGAGGCTGCACGCACCGCAGATGCCCTCGCGGCAGTCGTGGTCGAAGGCGACCGGGTCCTCGCCGCGCAGGATGAGGTCCTCGTTGAGGGTGTCGAGCATCTCCAGGAAGGACATGTCCTTCGAGATGCCGTCGACCTCGTAGGAGGCCATGGCGCCGGGGGCGTCGGGGTTCCGCTGGCGCCAGACGCGCAGGGTGAGCTTCATGCGTAGCTCCGCTGGGTGGGGTGGACGTACTCGAAGACCAGGTCTTCCTTGTGCAGGACGGGGGCGGCGCCGGTGCCCTGGTACTGCCAGGCGGCCGCGTAGCCGAATTCCTCGTCTCGGCGGGCCGCTTCGCCGTCCGGGGTCTGGGACTCCTCGCGGAAGTGGCCGCCGCAGGATTCGGCGCGGTGGAGCGCGTCGAGGCACATCAGCTCGGCGAGTTCCAGGTAGTCGACGATGCGGTTGGCCTTCTCGAGCGACTGGTTGAACTCCTGGCCGGTGCCGGGGACCTTGATCCGCTGCCAGAACTCCGCGCGGATCTCCGGGATCCGGTCGAGCGCCTTGCGCAGGCCCTCCTCGGTGCGGGCCATCCCGCAGTACTCCCACATGAGTTCGCCGATCTCGCGGTGGAAGGAGTCGGGGGTGCGGTCGCCGTCGACGGAGAGCAGCCTCTCGAGGCAGGCGCGGGTCTCCCGGACGGCGGCCGCGGCCTCGGGATGACTGTCGTCGATCTCCTCCTGGTGCGGGTGGCGGGCCAGGTAGTCGTTGATGGTGGAGGGCAGGACGAAGTAGCCGTCGGCGAGGCCCTGCATGAGGGCGGAGGCGCCGAGGCGGTTCGCGCCGTGGTCGGAGAAGTTGGCCTCGCCGATCGCGAAGAGGCCGGGGACGGTGGTCTGGAGGTCGTAGTCGACCCACAGGCCGCCCATCGTGTAGTGCACGGCGGGGTAGATCCGCATGGGGACCTCGTACGGGTTCTCGGCGGTGATCCGCTCGTACATCTCGAAGAGGTTGCCGTACTGCTCGGCGACCTTGTCGCGGCCCAGCCGGCGGATGGCGTCGGCGAAGTCGAGGTAGACGCCCTGGCCGCCGGGTCCGACGCCACGGCCCTCGTCGCAGACGTTCTTGGCGGCGCGGGAGGCGATGTCGCGGGGCACGAGGTTGCCGAAGGAGGGGTAGATCCGCTCCAGGTAGTAGTCGCGCTCCGCCTCGGGGATGTCGGCGGCGGGGCGGGTGTCGCCCTTGGCCTTGGGGACCCAGATGCGGCCGTCGTTGCGCAGGGACTCGCTCATCAGGGTGAGCTTGGACTGGTGGTCACCGGTGCGCGGGATGCAGGTGGGGTGGATCTGGGTGAAGCAGGGGTTCGCGAAGTACGCGCCGCGCCGGTGCGCCCGCCAGACGGCGGTCGCGTTGGAGTTCATGGCGTTGGTGGAGAGGTAGAAGACGTTGCCGTAGCCGCCGCTCGCCAGCACCACCGCGTCGGCGTAGTGGGTGGAGATCTCACCGGTGATCAGGTCGCGGGCCACGATGCCGCGGGCCACACCGTCGACCGTGATCAGGTCGAGCATCTCGGTGCGCGCGTGCATCTCGACGTTACCGGCGGCGATCTGCCGGGAGAGTGCCTGGTAGGCGCCGAGGAGGAGCTGCTGACCCGTCTGGCCGCGGGCGTAGAAGGTGCGGGAGACCTGGACTCCGCCGAAGGAGCGGGTGTCGAGGAGGCCGCCGTACTCGCGGGCGAACGGGACGCCCTGGGCGACGCACTGGTCGATGATCTCGACGGAGATCTGGGCGAGACGGTGGACGTTGGACTCGCGGGCACGGAAGTCCCCGCCCTTGACGGTGTCGTAGAAGAGGCGGTGCACCGAATCACCGTCGTTGCGGTAGTTCTTGGCGGCGTTGATGCCGCCCTGGGCGGCGATGGAGTGCGCACGGCGCGGGGAGTCGGAGAAGCAGAACTGGACGACGTGGTAGCCCTGTTCGGCGAGGGTGGCGCCGGCGGAGCCGCCGGCCAGGCCGGTGCCGACGACGATGACCGTGTGCTTGCGGCGGTTGGCCGGGTTGACGAGCTTGGCCTCGAAGCGGCGGCGGTCCCAGCGGTCCGCGATCGGGCCTTCGGGGGCCTTGGTGTCGGCGAGGGGCTCGCCGGTGGTGTAGCGGGCGTAGTCGCTTCCGAGGTCGCTCATGGTCAGTTCACCACTCCGGTCATGACGGCCACGGGGACGGAGACGAAACCCGCGAAGAGGACGAGGGCCAGGGCGTTGGCCAGGAACTTCAGCGCCCGCTCGCGGCGGGCGTTGCCCGCGCCGAGGGTCTGGGCGGCGCTCCAGAAGCCGTGCCGGACGTGCAGGCCGAGGGCGGCCATCGCCACGATGTAGATCGTGTTGCCGTACCAGGTGGAGAAGGTGGCGAGGACGTTCTCGTACGGGTGGCCGGCCCAGGCGCGCTCGTTGACGGTGAGCGTGGTGAGGTCGAGTACGTGCCAGACGATGAACAGGCCGAGGATGACCCCGCCCCAGCGCATCGTGCGGGTGGCGTAGCTCGCGCGGCGACGCTTGTGGGCGTACTTCACCGGGCGGGCCTGGATGCCGCGGCGGCTGAGCTGGTACGCGGACACGGCGTGCGCGACGACTGCGGCGAGCAGCACCACGCGGACGATCCACAGGGCCCACTCGTGGTGGAGGAAGGGCGAGCCGAGGGTGCGCAGCCAGTGGGCGTAGCCGTTGAACTCCCCCGCCCCGAAGAAGATCTTGAGGTTGCCGAGCATGTGCACGACGAGGTAGCCGAGCATGATCAGGCCGGAGACGGCCATCACGGACTTCTTGCCGACGGATGAGTCCCAGATCGTGCGCGTGGTGGACGGCCGTCGACCCGTCCGCGTTGCCAGAGCCATGCCATTGACCGTAAGGACTAAGGTCCCGAAAGGTCCAAGACATGATGAGGCTGATCTCGATAGCTGTTGCCTATGAAGGGCGTATCCTGGGCCCATGCAGTTCCAGCAGCTTCTGTACTTCGTCGCCGTAGCCGAGACCCGGCACTTCACGCGGGCCGCGGAGCAGGTGCATGTGGCACAGCCCTCGCTGTCCCAGCAGATCAGGGCGCTGGAGCGGGAGCTGGGTGCCGAGCTGTTCAGCCGGGCGCGGGGCAACATCGCACTGACGGACGCGGGCGAGGCGCTGCTGCCGCTGGCCCGGCGGATCCTGGCGGACGCGGACACCGCACGGCTGGAGGTCCAGGAACTGGCGCAGCTGCGGCGCGGGCGGGTCCGGCTGGGCGCCACACCGAGCGTCTGCACGGGCCTGCTGCCGGACGTGCTGCGCGCCTTCCACCGCGCGCATCCGGGGATCGAGCTGCTGATCGAGGAGAGCGGTTCGCTCGATCTCGTACGGGAACTGGCGCGCGGGGCCCTGGACCTGGCCCTGATCGCGCTGCCACTGCCGCCCTCGGCTCCGGCGCTGACCACGGTGGAGCTGCTGACGGAGGATCTGGTGGTGGTCTCCTCCGCGGAGTTGCCGGCGCCCGGCGGGGGCGGGGCGCTGACGATCTCCAGGTTGCGCGACGAGCCGATGGTGATGTTCCGGCACGGGTACGACCTGCGGGAGCTGACGGTGGCAGCCTGCCGGGCGGAGGGCTTCGAGCCGGTGTTCACGGTGGAGGGCGGCGAGATGGACGCGGTCCTGGGCTTCGTACGCGCGGGGCTGGGCGTCGCGGTGGTCCCGGCGATGGTGGTGGACCGCGCGGGTTCCGGCCTGCGGGCGACCCCGTTGGCGGGCTCCCCGCTGCGCCGCACGATCGCGCTGGCCCACCGCACCGACGTGGCTCCCCCGCGCGCGGCCCGCGAACTGAAGCGGATCCTGCTGGGCTGACCGGCCCGGACAGGGCGGCCGGCCGGCCCGGGCCTAAGCCTGGGCCTGGGCCTGGGCGGAGCGTATGGGCAACACCTGGTCGAGCCCTCCGGCCAGCATGCCGAACGCGGCCTCCGCATCGGCGACGGCTGCCGGATGGGCTTCGTCGGCGCTCCGCCCGGCTTCGATCCGGCGCCAATTCTCCCGGCCCAGCTCCTGGCGGACGGTCACCAGGTGCAGCGCCGCCAGCCGGGCGGTGAGCGGCGGGGCGGACTCGGCTTCGAGGGCGGCGGCGAGCAGTTCCACCTCGCGGGCGGTGTAGAGGGCGAGGCGGGAATCCAGGCTGGCGGTGGAGAAGACCAGCCGCTCGAAGGCGAGGACGGCGGGGTGGTCACAGAGCCCGGTGATCGGGTCCCGCCGGTCGAGGGCTGCCAGGAAGTGCTCGCGCACGGCGCCGACGGGGCCCTGCCCGGCCGGCCGCTCGCGCACGATGCGCGCCGCCTCGTCCTGATGGTCGGCGAAGCTGTCCAGCACCAGGTCCTCCTTGCTCGGGAAGTACCGGAACAGCGTGGGTTTGGAAACCTCGGCCGCAGCGGCGATATCCGCCACGGAGACGGCATCGAAGCCCCGTTCCAGGAAGAGTTCAAGCGCCGTGGCCGCCAGTCGGCGGCGCGTACGGAGCTTCTTGTTCTCGCGCAGACCCGTCGTGTTGTCCATGCCTCACACCCTACCACGGATTCGTTACCGAGTTATTTTTTGTACCGAGTTATTTTTTTAACCGGGTTGCTTTTTTGTCGGGGAGCCGCTTTCCTTGAGTCATCGACGCGACGAGAGGACTTCCGATGACCGACGTACTGATCGCGGGCTCCGGCCCCACCGGACTCACCCTGGCCTGTGAACTGGCCCTGCGAGGCGTCTCCGTCCGGATCCTCGAGCGGCGTTCCCGACCCCACCGCGAGTCCCGGGGCAAAGGCCTCACCCCGAGCAGCCTGGGGGTCTTCGCGCGGCTCGGCGTCGCCGAGCGGCTCTCCGCGATCGGCACCCCCGACCTGGTCCTGCGCAAGTACTTCGACGGCGCTCACATCAACGACACGCCGGCCGGCAACGGCGGCCTCCTGATCGGCCAGTGGCAGGTCGAGGAGGTACTCCGCGAGCGGCTCGCCGGCCTCGGAGTCCGGGTCGAGTACGAGGCCCAGGTCGTCGGGATCGCCCAGGACTCCGCCGGGGTCACCGCGCGGCTGGCCGACGGCCGCTCGGTCCGCGCCGAGTACGCCGCGGGGTGCGACGGCGGCCACAGCCCGACCCGGGAGCTCCTCGGGATCCCCTTCGAGGGACACACGGAGGAGGCGCCGTCGATGGTGCTCGGGGACGTGACCGCGCCGGGGCTGAGCCGGGACTACTGGCACCAGTGGTTCACCTCGGACGGCGGCGGAATCCTGCTCTGTCCGATACCGGGGACGCAGACCTTCCAGCTTCAGGCCTCGCCGGAGCCGGACGGGCGAGGAGAGCCGCTGCCGCCGTCACTGGAGAGCTTCCAGCGGCTCTTCGACCGGCACGCCCGGGTGCCGGGGATCCGGCTGGCGGATCCCACCTGGCTCTCGTCGTGGCGGGCCAATGTCCGCATGGCTGCCCGGATGCGCGAGGGCCGGGTCTTCCTCGCCGGGGACGCGGCGCACGTCCACCCGATAGCCGGCGGGCTGGGCATGAACACCGGGATCCAGGACGCGGCCGCCCTCACCCGGACCCTGGCCGCCGCCCTCACCGGCCCGGCTCCGGACGGCGTGCTCGACACGTACGAGGCCGAGCGGCTGCCGGTGGCGGCCGAGGTGCTGGCCGACACCACCCGGCGGATGGAGCGGGTGACGGCGGCGGTCCGTGAACCGGGGCGCGGGACGGAGGCGGGCATGAACTGACCGGCGGGCCCGCTCGCCACCCCCATCCCGGGCGGGCGAGCGGCCGGTGTCAGGACGGCGTGGGCACGGCGTCGCAGAGGGAGAGGGTGTGGATGCGGTCGGGGGCTCCGGGGCGGGCGTAGTACCAGCCCTGGGCGGTGTCGCAGCCGAGGGCGCGCAGCTGGGCGGCCTGGGCTCCGGTCTCCACCCCCTCGACGGTGACGGCGAGTTCGAGGCTGTGGGCCAGGGCGACGATCCCCTCCACGATCTTGACGTCTACCGGGTTGGCCGGGCTCTGCTGCATCCCCTGGGTGAAGGAGCGGTCCAGCTTCAGGACGCTGACCGGGAGGCGGCGCAGGTTGGCCAGGTTCGAGTAGCCGGTGCCGAAGTCGTCGAGCGCGATGTCGACACCGAGAGCGGCGAGCCGGCGCAGCGGTTCCAGGAGCTCGTCATCGGCGCCGATCAGGGCCGACTCGGTGACCTCCAGGCACAGCGCACCGGGGGCGAGGCCCGACTTCTCCAGCACGGCGACGGTGTCGGCGACCAGGCCGGGGTGGTGCAGCTGGGTCGGCGAGAGGTTGACGTTGATGCGCAGGGACGAGCCACCGAGCTGGCGCTGCCAGTTGCGGGCCTGGCGGACGGCCTCCTCCAGGACCCAGCGGCCGAGCGGCACGATCAGTCCGGTCCGTTCGGCGAGCGGGATGAAGCGGTCCGGGCCGAGCACCCCGTACTGCGGGTGCGACCAGCGCACCAGCGCCTCCGCGCCGTGCACGCTGCCGTCGTGCATGTGGACCAGCGGCTGGTACTCGATGAAGAACTCGCCGCGCTCCAGCGCCGCCGGCAGGGCGTTGGTCAGTCCGTGGCGGGTGATGGCCCGGGCGTCGGCCTCGGCGTCGGCGAACTCGAAGCGGTTGCCGCCGGCCGCCTTGGCCCGGTACATCGTGATGTCCGCGCTGCGCAGCACCTCCGCGGGGGTGCGCTCGCGGGCCGGGCCCTCGACGATGCCGATGCTGCCCCGGACCGTCAGCTCGCGGCCCTCGATCCGGATCGGCGTCGACAGGGCGGACAGGATGCGGACCGCTAGGTCGGTCACCTCCTGCTCGGTGTCGGGGCCGGTGGTCAGGGCGACGAACTCGTCTCCGCCGAGCCGGGCGACCACCTCGCCGGGGCCGGTCGCGCAGCTCTGCAGCCGGTCGGCGACCTCCACCAGGAGCCGGTCGCCCGCCGAGTGGCCGAGGCTGTCGTTGACCGTCTTGAACCCGTCGAGATCCAGGTAGCACAGGCCGAAGCGGCTGCCCCCGGCCCCGCTCAGGGCCTTCTCCAGCCGTTCGAAGAACAGCGTGCGGTTGGGCAGCCCGGTCAGGGCGTCGTGGGTCGCCTCGTAGCGCAGGCGCAGGTTCAGCAGCCGGCGTTCGGTGGTGTCCTCCATCAGCGCCAGCTGGTAGCGCGGCACCCCGTCGGCGTCACGCAGCAGGGACACCGTCAGGTTGGTCCAGAGCACGGTGCCGTCGTGCCGGTAGTACGGCTTCTCCACGCGGAAGTTCTCACGCTCGCCGCGCACCAGCTCGCCGTGCATCCGCCAGACGTGCGGGGTGTCGTCGGGGTGTCCCCACTCGCTGACCTTGCGGCCCCTGACGTGCCCTTCCAGGCCGCCGAACATCTGCAGCAGTGCGTCGTTGACCTCGAGGATGTTGCCGTCCAGGTCGGCGATGCCGATCCCGACGGCCGCCCCCTCGAAGACCGCCCGGAAACGCGACTCGCTCGCGTGCAGGGCCTCCTGCGCGTCGGCGCGGGCGGTCAGCGCCGAGCGGGCGATGGCCTCCTGCTCCTTGAGGGTGCGCTCGCGCAGGGCGCGGGCGAAACCCGCCGCGATCCCGTGCTGGAGGCGAGCACAGCGGGCCCGGTACTCCTCGGTGTCCTCCGCCCCGGAGCCACCGGAGCCCGTGGGCCCGCAGTAGAGCACCAGGTACGACTCGATCACCCCGAGGGTGCCCGACAGCGCCTCGGGGTCGGTGCAGTGCACGGCGACGAGCTCCGCGCCGACCCGCTGGGCGACGCCGGCGTCGAAGGGCCGGGCGTGCAGGGCCTCGGCAAGCGTCCGGGTGAGGGGGAGGAGGTGCCGTTCGAACTCGACGCGGGTCAGCGAGGTCGCCGTGACCGGAAAGATCGCCCGCCCCCAGATGGTCGCGAAGCGGGCGATCCGGTCCTCGATACCGCCTTTGGGAGCCGCCGGTGGCTCCGCCGCCGCGGATTGCGCTGCCCCGGGCCCGGGGGCCGGGGCTCCGGCGGGCGCCGCGGCGGCGTCCGGCGCGCCCGCCGTCTGTGCCGGGAGTCTCACGCCTTGCGTCCCACGCCGCCGTAGCCCGAGAAGGCGTACGGGTCCTCTTGAACGCCGCCGTCCTCCGCCGCCTCGGCGCCGTCCGGCCGCCACTCGGGCATGGACACCAGCCCGGGCTCCACCATCTCGAACCCGTCGAAGAAGCCGCGGATCTGCTCCCCGCCGCGCATGACGAGGGGGTTGCGGATGTCCCGGTAGACGCCGACGGCCCCGCCCGCGACCTCCTCCGAGAGCGGGATCCCCTCGAACGAGGCGTGCGTGAGGATCAGCAGACTGCCGGGGGCCAGCGCGTCGCGCAGCTCGGCCACGGCCGCGTACGGATCGTCCGCGTCCTCCAGGAAGTGCAGGACGGCGACGAGCAGGAGCGCCACCGGCCGGTCGAAGTCGAGCAGCCGGGTGACCTCCGGGGCGGCCAGGATCTCCCGCGGCTTGCGGAGGTCGGCGGCGACGACACCGCTGCGCTCGTCGCCGGCCAGGACGGCCTGGCTGTGCGCTACGGCCACCGGGTCGTGGTCGACGTAGACCACGCGCGCCTCGGGGCTGGCGGCCTGGGCGACCTCGTGGACATTGCCGAAGGTGGGGATGCCGGAGCCGATGTCGAGGAACTGCGTGATGCCCTGGGCGACGGCGTGCCGCACGGCCCGGCGCATGAATGCCCGGTTGGCCTGCATGATCTTGGGCAGGCCCGGCATGAATTCCATGGCACGGCGGGCCGCCTGGCGGTCGACCTCGAAATTGTGGGAGCCGCCCAGGTAGTAATCGTAGATGCGGGACACGCTCGGCACCGATATGTCGATGCCTGGCGGGGCCCAGGCGGGGCGCTCCATCGGGGTCTCCAAGCGTTGTTCCTGCTGTGGTCCGTCCACGGTCGGACTCCTGTCCGAGCCGAATGTACTGATCATTGCCCAACGGGGCGAGCAAAAGCGGAAATTGGCGATCCGTTCTTCGTCACACACCAAACACACCTGCCGCACCCCTCGGGCACATTGATCGATACCGACAAATCCCTTTTGGGAATTGCGCGGTGAGCGTCCGGACCTGCCCGCCGAGCGACCCATGATTGGCTCAAACCTTTCCGGTCGGCACTCCACCCGATCAGGCGAACCGAGGCGGACCCGCGCCTGCGCGGGCGCACGCGGGCCCATGCTCCCCGGGTGAACAAAGCCTGTGCCAGGCGCCTGCTGGTGGTCCCGGTCCTGCTGTGGGCGGCCCTCTCCGTCACGCCGGCCGTGGCTGATAGCTGCGCCTACGCGACGACCGACTCCGGCGACGGCGCTGCCGCCGTCACCCTGGTCGCGTCGGCCTCCGGCGGTGGCCGCGGAGGCGGCCCGGGTGGCGGACATCACGGCGGACATCACGGCGGCGGCCACCACGGCGGCAAGCCCGGCGGACACGGCGGGCACGGCGGGCACCACTGCCCGCCACCGCCACCGCCGCCCTGCCCGCCGAAGCCGTCACCGTCGCCGCCTCCGAAGCCCACGCCGAAACCCACGCCGCCGCCGTCGCCGGCCCCACCGCCCAAACCCACGCCGCCGCCACCCCCGCCCCCGCCCAAACCGGCGCCGAAGCCCGTACCCAGGCCGGTGCCGAAGCCCGTCGCGCCGAAACCTGCGCCGCCCCGGCCCGCCCCGCCCCGGGTGTTCGAGACCCCCGCCCCGCCCGAGCCCACCCCGGTGACGCCACCGCCCGTAACCAGGCCGGTAGCCCGCCCCACCTATCACGCACCGGCCCGCAAACCGGTCGAACACCACGTCTCACCGGTGACCTTCACCCTGCTGACCGCGGCTCCCGCGGTCCTGGCGATCGTCGCGCTGCGCCCCCGGTAGCTCTTCTGCCCCACCTGTACCCGATTGGGAGTCATCTTGTCGGAATGGCTCGTCCTGACCATCGCGATGGCGGCGGCCTGCGCCGTGGTGCTGTCCATTGCCTTCTTCAACCACCGCAGGATCGGCGAGGACGACGATCCGAACGAAACCCCGGACGTCATCGAGTACATGACGATGATGATCGGGGTGATCTACGCGATCGTCCTGGGCCTGGCCATCGCCGGTGTCTGGGAGGGCCGCGGAGCCTCCCAGGAGTACGTGCGCCAGGAGGCGCAGGCCCTCCACGAGATCAGCGTCCGCTCCGAGGTCTATCCGGCCGAGGTCCGCAAGACGATCCGGTCCGACGTCGACGCGTACGTGACGTACGTGGTGGACACGGAGTGGAGGGAGATGGCCGACCACGGCAGGCTCACGGACCGCGGCGGCGAACTGCTGGAACGCATCCGCCGGGACGTCACCGACTACGAGCCGAAGACCGACCACGAGGGGCAGGCGTACCAGCCGCTGGTCGACCAGGTCGCCGTGGTGGACGACGCCCGCAGTGCGCGCGGCCAGGGCGCCGGAGCCACGATGCCGGGGGTCGTGTGGTTCGGGCTCATTGCCGGGGCCCTGGTGACGGTCGGTCTGATCTTCACCCTGCAGATCCGGCGCTCGTTCCGGGAGCTGCTGCTGGCCGGTCTGTTCAGCGCGCTGATCGCCTTCCTGCTGTTCCTGATCTGGGACTTCGACGCGCCCTTCGGGAGGGGCATCTCGGCCACCGCCGAACCGTTCCTCGCGCAGTTCCCGCATCTGGGTCTCGGGGACTGAGAGCCCTGCCGGAAGCCGGCGGCAGCTGTCGGTGGACGGCGTCCGGCAAACCGGGGACGGGCCTCCCGTCCCCGGTTCGGCCTAAGGTCATGCCCCATTCGCCCGTTCCTGATCGCGGGTCAAGGCACCGGGACCTAGCGTGGCGGACATCGAGGCGCACGACCCCCCACGTGCGGAAACCCCTTCCGCGGCTGCTCCTCGGGGATCCGGAGAATCAACCATGGGTGCGATACGTACCTCCGCCACAGCCCTGCTGAGCGCCGGCGCCACGGGCGCCGTACTCGTGCTCGGCGCCCTCGGCGCGACCCCCGCGACCTCCGCCGAGGCAGCCCGGCAGATCACCTCGTTCGGCTTCTCACTCACCCCGTCCACGGTCGCTCCCGGCGGCCAGACGGTCCTCTCGGTCACCGGATGCAACGCCGCCTACGCCACCGCCTCCTCCGGGGTCTTCGACACCGTGAGCATCGCCCGTGGCCAGACCGTACGGGTCACGGTGGACCGGGACGCCCGGCGCGGAGCCGTGTACTCCGTCTCGTTCACCTGCAACGGGGAGACCGGCTCGGCCGATCTGACGATCGCGGGCGGCACCACCAGGCCGACCACCAGTTCCACGCGGACCGCCACCACCGCCGCGACCGGCGCCATCACCTCCTCCGCCCGGGGCGTTCAGGGAGGCGTGGGCGGCAGTGTGGCCGGCATGGACCCCGTGGAGCTCGGCGCGGGCGCGGGCCTCCTGCTCGCCGCCGCGGCCGGCACGGCGTACACCCTGCGCCGCCGCCGCAACGGCCGCGGCCACTGAAGCCCCCCGCCATGCCTCGTCATGCCCCGCCGTGCCTCCGTTCCCGGACTGCACATGACCGGTCGCCGGTCGCCCCGGGTCCTGGCCAGGACCCGGGGCGACCGGCGGCGGGGGTGCGTTCCCGGAAGACACCCCCGAGGGGACTGACCGGGGAGGTCGGCCGGTCAGGCCCGGCCGCGGATCGGGCGGCGACGGCGCAGCACGTGTGCTCCGGCGCCGAGGGCCGCCGCGCCGACGAGGCCGGCACCCATGGCGGTCTCGGCGGTGGACGGGCCGATGGAGCCGCCGATGCCGCCCTGCGAGGGGTTGCCCTCGAGGATCCTGAAGCGGGCCGTGGCGACCAGGCTGTTGTCGTTGCACTTGACCGACAGCGTGTGGGTGCCCGGAGAGGCGTGGTTGAAGATCCGGACGGTGGCGAAGCCGATCGAACCCGCGGACAGGTTGGCCGGCGGAAAGTTGCCGTGCGAGGCGACGGTACCGCCGTGTCCGCAGCCCGACGCGCTCACCTGCATCGTGGATCCCTGGTGCACGGCGAAGGGGTTGACCGAAACATTGCTGGGGCCGCGACCGCCGTCCCCGCCGCGGCCGCCGTCCCCGCCACGGCCGCCCCCTCCCCGCCACGGCCGACGTCCCCGCCGAGCGGGGAGACGTTCGCAGCGGCGATTGGAGTACTGAGGCCGATCGCGGCGCAGGTTGCCGCCGCCACAATGAGAGCGCGCATAACACGCATGATGGAACCTCCAGCGGAAAGCGCCCCGGAGCGTCGGCCCCGGATGATCGACGAGAACGCCTCCCATCTCGAACCCTCGGGGCGGCCCGCAAGCTCCGCATTTCCGCCTTTGGGCCGCCCGGTTGAGCGACACGCCGAAGCGCGGGCCACGCAACTGACGGATCCGCAGGTCACGACCCGTCAGGCATTTATGTGACGATTACCTGGATGGGCGCACCCCTTCCGGCCCCCTTCCGGCGGCGCCACCCGTTCGCCCCTCCCCTCTCGCCGTCCTGCCGGGGCGGCCTTAGCGTGCGTGAAGTAGGGCGTACACGGGGTGGGACAGGATCGCGGGTCGGGACCCCCGCGTCGGGAAGGGAGAACGATGGGCGAGGACGAGGACGAGACCGGGAAGTCACGCAAGTTCTCACCATGGGGCGTACTCGCCCTGGTCATGCTGAGCGGCCTCGCCATGGTGCGCAACGGTGTGGGCATCGACGACGGGCCGCCCCAGCCCACCGCGGCCTCGGCCGTCGCGGTGACGGCCGACCAGTTGCCGGCGAATCCTCCGCAGGCGCCGACGGATCTGGAGGTGCTGGAGCACTCGTCGGTGCAGCGCATCCGGATCCCCACGATCAGCGTGGACGCTCCGGTGATGACGGTCGGGCTGGACGCGGAGGGCTGGATCGACGCCCCGCCGCCGCAGGACCGCAATCTGGCCGGCTGGTACCTGAACGGCATCTCGCCGGGCCAGCGGGGCTCCGCGGTGATCGTGGGGCACGTGGACAACGCGCAGGGCCCGGCGGTCTTCTACGGCCTGGGTTCGGTCAAGCCGGGCAACCAGATCGAGGTGGAGCGGTACGACGGGCGCACGGCGGTGTTCGAGGTGTACGGCGTGGAGGTGTTCTCCAAGGACGCCTTCCCCGGAGCCCGGGTGTACGGGGACACCGGGCACGCGGAACTCCGGGTGATCACGTGTGGCGGCGGCTACTCGAAGTCCCGGGGCTACGAGGGCAACGTGGTCGTCTTCGCCCGGATGGTGGAGGCCCGCTGAGCGGCGGCCGCGGCCGGACGGCCTGAGCCGCCTCGCCGGGGAGAATCCTCCTCAGCGGGGCGGCAGCGTCGGCAGGGTCATCCGGTAGCCGTGCGCGAGCAGTTGGGGCAGGTACGAGGTGATGGCCCGGACGCTCTGCGACCGGTCGCCGCCCGCGTCGTGCGACAGCACGATCACGCCGGGCCCGGCGCCCGCCAGGACCCGGGAGACGATCGTGCCGGTCCCCGGCTCCTTCCAGTCCAGGGTGTCCACGGTCCAGGCGAGCGGCTCCATGCCGAGTTCCGCCCCGATCTCGAAGGCGGCCCGGTTCCACGCCCCGAACGGCGCGCGGAACCACACGGGCGCCTCGCCCACCGTCTGCTGTACGACCTCGCTGGTGCGGCCGATCTCGGAGACCAGGGCGGGCCGGCTGAGCTTGGGGATGAGCGGGTGGGTCCAGGTGTGGTTGCCGATGACGTGGCCCTCGGCGGCCATCCGGCGCAGCAGGTCGCGGTTCTCGGTGGCCATCTCCCCGCAGACGAAGAACATGGCGCGCACCCCGTACCGGGCGAGGGTGTCGAGGATCCCGGGGGTGTAGCGGGGGTCGGGCCCGTCGTCGAAGGTGAGCACCATGGAGCTGCCCGTTGCGGTGCCGGGCGGGAGTTCGAGGATGGGGCGGGTCCGTACGGCCGGTTTCGCGACGGGCGGCCGGGCAGGGGCCTCGGCCGTCATCGGCCTCAGCCGGTAGGACTTCTCGAGTCTCCCGTCGGGGAGCATCCCGGGGGGTCCCGCCGCCGGATGCGGCCCCGGCCCGGCCGCAGGAGCGGGCCCGGGCCCGGGCGTACCGCCCTCGCCGCCCGCGTCGATCAGCCCGGCGGCGGCCGCGACTCCGAGGAAGACGGCGGTGCGCAGGAGCGCGCGCCGCCCTACTGTCGGCTCGTCATTTTTCATTATTACTACGTATCAACGACATCGCCGCGGATGTCGAGAGGCGCGGACGCGCCTCCTCCCCCTCACCCGATCAGCCGCGCCGTACCAGGGGGAACGGGAGGGTCTCGCGGATCGTCAGCCCCGTGAGGAACATGACGAGGCGGTCCACACCGATGCCCAGGCCGCCGGTCGGCGGCATCGCGTACTCCAGGGCGTCCAGGAAGTCGTTGTCGAGTTCCATCGCCTCCGGGTCGCCGCCCGCCGCCAGCAGGGACTGGGCGGTGAGACGGCGGCGCTGCTCGACCGGGTCGGTCAGCTCCGAGTAGGCGGTGCCCAGTTCGGTGCCGAACGCCACCAGGTCCCAGCGCTCGGCGAGCCGCGGGTCCTTGCGGTGCTGGCGGGTGAGCGGGGAGACGTCGGTCGGGAAGTCCTTGTAGAAGGTGGGCAGCTTGGTCCGCTCCTCCACCAGCCGCTCGTACATCTCCAGGACCACGTCGCCGCGGGTGTCGTCGGGGGCGTGCGGAACGGCCGCCCGGTCGCACAGCCTGCGCAGGACGTGCTCCTCGGTGTCGGCGTCGACCTCCTCGCCGAGCGCCTCGCTGATCGCCCCGTACATCGTCTTGACCGGCCAGGGTCCGGAGATGTCGTGGACGACGAGCTTCCCGTCCGGTCCCGCCTTGTGGGCGACGGGCGAACCGAAGGCGGCGGTGGCGGCGCCCTGGATAAGCTCGCGGGTGAGGTCGAGCATCACGTCGTAGTCGGCGAAGGCCTGGTAGGCCTCGAGCATCGTGAACTCGGGGTTGTGCTTGTAGGAGACGCCCTCGTTGCGGAAGGTGCGGCCCATCTCGAAGACCTTCTCCATGCCGCCGACGCACAGCCGCTTGAGGTACAGCTCGGGCGCGATGCGCAGGTACAGGTCCAGGTCGTAGGCGTTGATGTGGGTGCGGAAGGGGCGGGCGTTGGCGCCGCCGTGGATCTGCTGGAGCATCGGGGTCTCGACCTCCAGGTACCCGCGCTCCAGCAGCCCCTGGCGCAGGGCCTGGACCGCGCTGGAGCGGGCCCGTACGACGTCCCGGGCCTCGGGGCTGGCGACGAGGTCGAGGTAGCGGCGCCGGACGCGGGCCTCCGGGTCGGCGAGGCCCTTGCGCTTGTCGGGGAGGGGGCGCAGGCACTTGCCGGTGAGCTGCCAGGACCGGACGACGAGGGACGGTTCGCCGGACTTGCTGGTGCCGGTCTCGCCGCTGGCGACCACGTGGTCGCCGAAGTCGACCTGGGAGGTGAAGGAGTCCAGTACGCCGGCCCCGGCCTCGTCGCGGGTGAACATCAGCTGCACGTCCCCGGACCAGTCGCGCAGGACGGCGAAGACCACGCCGCCGAGGTCGCGTACGACCATCACGCGTCCGGCGAGGGTGGCCTGTTCCCCGGAGCGGGCGCCGGGCGGGTGGTCGGGGAAGGCCTTCTTCAGCTCGGCCACGGTGTGGGTCCGCTGACGGATGCCCACCGGGTAGGGGTCGGTGCCGGCGGCCCGGATGCGCTCCATCTTGTCGTGGCGCACGCGCACCTGCTCCGGCAGCCGCTCGGCCTTCGCGGCCTCGGCCTCCTCCCCCACGGCCTGCAGGTTCAGGGAGGCGATGGAGGGCAGACCTTCAGTGGTGGCGGGGTTGGTGAGGCCCTTGGGGTGACCGTTGCCCCACAGGGTGCGCAGGCTCGGTACCGAGACGAAGCCCTCGGCGATGCCGGAGGCGAGGCTGACGCGGGCGAGCGAGCCGGCGTCCTGGTAGCAGAGGAACCGCGGGTACCACTCGGGGCCGTACTTGACGTTCGAGCGGTAGAGGGCCTCCAGCTGCCACCAGCGGGAGAAGAAGAGCAGCAGTCTGCGCCACAGCTTGAGGACGGGGCCGGCGCCGATCCGGCCGCCTTCCTCGAAGGCGGAGCGGAATACGGCGAAGTTGAGGGAGATCCTGCGCACGCCCAGGCCGGGTGCGGCGGCGCACAGCTGGGCGACCATGAACTCCATGACCCCGTTGGGGGCGGTGCGGTCGCGGCGCATCAGGTCGAGGGAGATGCCGTCCTTGCCCCACGGGACGAAGGAGAGCAGGGCGATCAGGTCTCCCTCGGCGTCGAAGGCCTCGACCAGCAGGCAGTCTCCGTCGGCGGCGTCGCCGAGCCGGTCCAGGGCCATGGAGAAGCCCCGCTCGGTCTCGGTGTCGCGCCACTTGTCGGCCCGGTCCACGATCGTCTGCATCTCGTCCTCGGAGAGGGCGGAGTGGCGGCGGATGAGGGTGGTGGCGCCGGTGCGCTTGACGCGGTTGACGGCCTGGCGGGTGACGCGCATGTCGCGGCCGTCGAGGTCGAAGTGGGCGACCTGCAGGATGGCCTCGTCGCCGAGCTGGAGGGCGCTGAGCCCGGATCGGGCGTAGGCGGTCGCGCCCTCTTCGGAGGCGCCCATGACGGCGGGCTGCCAGCCGTAGCGGCCTGCCACGGCCAGCCAGCCGTCGATGGCCGGGGTCCAGGCGGCGGGGTCGCCCACCGGGTCGCCGCTGGCGAGGCAGACTCCGGCTTCGACCCGGTAGGTGACGGCGGCCATGCCGTTGGGGGCGAAGATGACGGCCTTGTCGCGCCGGGTGGCGAAGTAGCCGAGGGAGTCGGCGCGCCCGAAAGCGCCGAGGAGGGCCCGGATGCGGGGCTCCTCGTCCCCGTGCAGGGCGGCGGTCAGGCGCTGGGAGCGGAAGAGCGTCGCGGCGGCGTTCAGCAGGGCGAGGGCGCCGAACAGGCCGAGCAGGAAGTACAGCGGGCGGGGCGGGTGGCCGTCGAACTGGCGGGCGGAGAAGAGACCGCCGAAGACCTGCTTGGCGGCCCAGTCCAGCCACTGGCCCTTGGGCAGGGTGCCGGGGAAGAGGGCGACGAGGCCCCAGCCGACGAGGACGGCCGCGAGCAGGCCGAGGCCGAGCACCATCAGGGCGCGCCACAGCGCCCCGGGCCGGGAGGCGGCGTAGAACTCGTCGCGGGCGGCGATCAGCAGTCCCATGGCGGCGACGGCCAGCGCCATGGAGGAGAAGCCGACCCAGTAGTCGCCGACGGCGATGTCGATCACGTCGTCGAGGATCAGCAGGGCCAGATAGGTGACGACGATCCACCAGGCGACCTTCTTGCGGGTGCCGAGGGCCGCGGCGAGCAGGAAGAGGAAGACGGCGTAGGCGAGGTTGGCGCTGACCGGGACGACGACGAGGTCGATGAAGCGGACGACGTGCCTCAACAGGCGCCGCAGCGTCGGGGAGAGCGCCAGCAGGGCGCACAGCAGACCGAGCGCGCCGAAGAACGCGCCGAAGCCGTCCGGTACCCGGTTGAGGAAGCGGTTCCGGGTTCCGCGCGTCTGCTCCACGGTGACACTCATGGTTCGCACTGTAGGGAGGCCGACGGCGCTCCGCGCGCCGAGCCCGGTGTACGTCCGGCCGGTGCGCCTCGGAACAGGCGGGCCACTGCTTCGTGGGTTCGTTGGCGATCCGCCTGGTCAAGGCCTGCCGCCGGCCCGTGACCGTCGTCCCCTGAGGGACCCGGTCCGCTACTTCGCCACGATGAGGCCGTCCTTGGCCGCGCCGCGGCTGAGGACCGCCTCGGTGATGGCGTCCTGAGCGGTCTCGTAGTCGCTCTGGTCGGGATCCTTGGCCAGAGCGGCGGGGAGGTTGACGACCCGGCCGATGGAGAGGTCCATCATCTGCGGGACGAACTCGGCCTTGGTGACCTGCCAGCGCTGTCCGGCGGCGGCCGGCGGGGCGAAGGTGAAGCGGCCGATCGATCCGTAGTTGCCGCGCATGTCCCGCGCACCCGAGTAGTTGAACATCTCACCCGCGACCTGGTCTCCCATGCCGTAGATGATCCACGTCCCGTTGACCTTCTCGTACGGCTGCGGGATGTGCGCGTGGGTGCCCAGGATCATGTCGATGTCCGGGCGCCCGCCCGTCTGCGAGGCGGTCAGCGCCTTGCCGAGGGAGAGCTGCTTCTCGTCCGGTTCGGTCTGCCACTCGGTGCCCCAGTGGAGGCTGACCAGCACCACGTCCGCGCCCGCCTTCCGGGCCGCCCGCGCGTCCGCGACGATCTTGTCCTGTTCCATCAGGTTGACCGCCCACGGCTGTCCCGGCGGCAGCGGGTAGCCGTTGGTGTCGTAGGTGTACGCGAGGTGCGCGACCTTGGCGGAGCCGGCCGTGTACGTGGTCACCGTGGCCGCCTCCGCCGCCGTACGGGCCGAGCCGGCGTGCTTCAGGCCGACCTTGTCGAACCGGTCCAGCGTGCGGCGCAGCCCGTCGGCCCCGTCGTCCAGGGTGTGGTTGGAGGCCGTGGAGCAGCCGTCGTATCCGGTCTCCTTCAGCGCGTCGGCGACGCTCGGCGGGGAGACGAAGGCCGGGTAGCCGGAGAAGGGCCCGCCCTCTTCCCCGTAGATGGTCTCCATGTGGCAGAGGGCCAGGTCGGCCCCGGAGACCACGGGCTTGACGCCGGAGAACATCGGCCGGAAGTCGTGCCCGTCGCCGTCCGCGTCGTTGGCCGCCCGCTGGATGACCGAGGTGTGGGGCAGTACGTCGCCGCTCGCGACCAGCGTGAACCCCTTGGCCGCGGGAGACCCGGCGGCACTGGAGGCAACCGGTCCGCCGGATTCACCCAGGCGTGCCGGTGCCGATTCCCCCGCGGCCGAACAGCCTGCGGCCGCCGACAGCAGGAGGGCCGACAGGAGCGCGGCAGCCTGTCGGGTGCGCTTGGTCATCTGCCCCAGCTCTCATTAGTACGACTATCCGATCTCTCGTAATCCACATAACAAGACGTCAATAGTCAAGGAACGGCTCCGTCCACTTGAGGCGCGACCACTCCGATGGCCGCCGCCGGGCGCCCTGCCGTTCGCCGCGCCGTTCGACCGTTCACCGCCCGGCCCGGCCGCCCACCGGATGACCCGGGTGCTTGGGCGCACCGGCCGGACCGGACGGTTCCCGTCGGGGCTCCGTGCAGGTCAGGGTGAATGCGTCGACTCCCCGCACGGACATCCACGCACCCCGGAAGGAGCCCCTCGTGCCGCTCTCCCCCGCCCTCCGGCGTACCGACCCCGAGGCGCTGGCCGAACTCCAGCGCGACCACGGGCGGGCCCTGTTCGGTTTCCTGGTCGGGCTCACCGCCGGGGACGCCCAGCGCGCGGAGGACCTCGTACAGGAGACCCTCGTACGGGTCTGGCAACACCCGGAGGTCCTGTCGAGCGAGCACGAATCCATGCGGCCCTGGCTGTTCACGGTGGCCAGGCGGCTCGCCATCGACGCCCGGCGCGCCCGCCTGTCACGGCCGCAGGAGGTGGACCCGGAGGGGCTTGAGCAGGCACCCGCTCCCGAGGACGCGGTGGCCGGGTCGGTCACGGCGATCGACGTCCGGCGGGCCGTCGGTTCGCTGGGCCCGGAGCACCGCGAGGTGCTGATGCAGGTCTACTTCCAGGACCGCTCGGTGGCCGAGGCCGCCGCCGAGCTCGGAATCCCGGCCGGGACCGTCAAGTCCCGTACGTACTACGCCCTGCGCGCCCTGCGCAAAGACCTCCAGGGGTACGGGTACGGCCTCGGCGCCTGAGCCGGCCGGCTGCACGGGCCCCTGCCAAGAGGGCTGCCAAGAAGACGGCGAAGACGACGAGGACCGCCTCGAATACATGTGAACCGGACACAAACCGCATGGAATGAGGCATCAGACCGTTCAAGTTGAGTAAACATCCCCCGCCCGGCGAGCCGCTCGGTGAAGGCTCAGGGCTGACGGCGGGACGCTGAACGCGCGGGAGAAGGTGGAACGGTGCAGCCCGAGGGTATGAACGGCACCAGTGACGGCGGGCTCGCGGTGCCCATGGCTTGGCTTTACGCCGAGTACATCGCAGACGAACTGCTGCGCACGGGCCGGCTGATCCCGGTCAGCACCCTGGAGTTCCGGGCCGGGCGGGACACGCTCGCGCTGACGATCTACCTCTCGGACGCGGCCGGGGAACTCTCCGGGATCCGCGTGGTCTCCCAGCTCGACGAGTGGCTCTCGCTGACGGCGTACGGTCACCCCTGGCGCGACTGGGTGCACACCCGGTTCCTCGCGCTGGGCGAGGAGGCCCGGGAGCGCGGCCGTGCCGAGGAACCGGACCTGGAACTGGCCCGGGCGGCCTGGCGCTGGCTGGACCGCACGGAGCTGTTCGCCACCAACCTCGACCCCGGACGGCACGGCCACGCCGACACCCCTGCGGGACTGGACGAGAACGCCCGCGTGTGGACCCCGGCCTGGCAACTCGGCCTGCCGCTGGGCCACTTGGCGATGCACCTGTTCTGAGGACCCGCCGGGGCCACACGGGACGGCCCGGGCTGCACGAGACGGCTCGGAGCCACACGGGACGGCCCGGGGCTACACAGGACGGCGGGGGCCCGGGGCCTCCGCCGGGTCCATCACCAGGCCGGTGAAATCAGCCTCGTTGCGCTCGGCGCACATGACGTACCAGCGGGCGATCAGCCACATCACCGGATACACCAGCAGGCCCAGCGCCAGCCACACCAGCGGCCCGGACGCCGCGCGCGGCAGCAGCAGCACCAGCGGCAGCGCCCCGACCGTCAGCGCGAGTGCGGCCAGCGCCCAGATCCCCGCGCGCAGCTGGCTGCGCATGAGGGCCCGTACGTAGGTGGCGCCCAGGGTGGTCTGCTCGGAGATCTCCGAGCGGGCCGGGGTGTGCGCGGGCGGCCGGCGGCGGGTGCCCCGGGGCACCCCGGTGACGATCTCGCGCCGGGGCGGCGACTGCTGGTCCTCGGCCATGGTGCCGGAGTCTACGCAGCGCCCCGCTATTTGAGGAGGCGCGAAAGCCGCCGGTCGGCGAGCGGCTTCCCGCCGGTCTGGCAGGTGGGGCAGTACTCGAGCGAGGAGTCGGCGAAGGAGACCGAGCGGACGGTGTCCCCGCACACCGGGCACGGCTCCCCGGTCCGGCCGTGCACCCGCAGCCCGCTCTTCTTCTCGGCCTTGAGCTTCCCGGCGGCCACTCCGTGCGCCCGGCCGACGGCCTCCCGCAGGGTGTCCTGGACGGCCGCGTAGAGCCGGGTGGTCTGCTCCTCGTCGAAGGACGCGGCCAGTTTGAAGGGGAGACCTTGGCGCGGTGCAGGATCTCGTCGCTGTAGGCGTTGCCGATACCGGCGATGACGCTCTGGTCGCGCAGCACGCCTTTGATCTGGCGCCGCTCCCCGCGAGCAGGGCCGCGAACGCGTCCCGGCCGAAGGCACCGTCGAGCGGATCGGGGCCGAGGCGGGCGATGCCGGGCACGTCCTGGGGATCGCGTACGACGTACACCGCGAGGCGCTTTTGGGTGCCGGCCTCGGTGAGGTCGAAGCCTCCCCGCCCGCCAGGACCACGCGCAGCGCGAGCGGCCCCTTGCCGGGGCGCGGCGGCTGGGCGGGCAGGGTGTCCTGCCAGCGCAGCCAGCCGGCCCGGGCCAGGTGGGTGACGAGGTGGAGCTCGCCGATCCGCAGGGCCAGGAACTTGCCGTGCCGGGCGGTGGCGCCGGCCGTCTGCCCTTCGAGGGCGGTCAGCGGCGGGTCGTACGTCTTGAGCACGCTCACCGCGAGCGGGAGGACGCGTTCCACCACCCGCCCGGTGAGGTGCTCGTCGAGGTACTCCCGCAGGGCCTCGACCTCGGGCAGCTCCGGCATGGTCCCAGCCTGCCCCCGGCCCGGGGGAAACGCGAGCCGTGCCCGGGCGGCGGCTTCCCGGAACCGGGGTCCGCCCCGCACCCCGCCGCCGTCGGGGCGTCAGCCCACCACGAACTCGCACCACACGCACTTGCCGCTCCCCCGCGGCTCCACGCCCCACACGTCCGCCAGCCGGTCCACCAGCATCAGGCCCCGTCCCGACACCCCCGACTCCCCGGCCTCGCGACGCCTCGGCAGCGCGCTGGAGCGGTCCTCGACCTCCACCCGCAGCCGCCGTTCGAGACCGTTCAGGACCCGCAGGGTCACGATCGCCGGGCCGTCCGTGTGCATCAGGGCGTTCACGATCAGCTCGTCCGCGACGAGTTCGATCTCGTCGGCCCGTTCCCGCGCGCCCCACGCCCGCACCGCCGCCCCGATCATGTGGCGCGCCGCCACCAGGGCCTCCGGGTCCCCCGGCGCCACGTGCTGCTGTAGCCGGCCGCCGCCCTGCGGGGCGTCCTGCACCTGACGGCGCAGCAGGAGCAGCGCCATGTCGTCGTCGCCGCCCCGCTCGTCGACGACCCCGCACAGCCGGTCGGCGAGCAGCTGCAGGTCCGCCGGTCCGCCGCGGACCAGCGAAGTGAGCATCTGGATCCCGTCGTCCAGGTCGGCGCCGGGCTGCTCCACCAGGCCGTCCGTACACAGCAGAATCGTTTCCCCCGGATCCAGCTCCACCGTGGTCACCGGGTACTCCAGGCGGCCGAACTCCGCCGAGAGGCCCAGCGGCATCCCGCCCCCCACCGGGAGTCTGCGGCAGTCCCCGCTCCGGGTGCGCAGCAGCGGGTCGATGTGGCCCGCGCGGACCAGCTGGAGCACCCCCGTCGACAGGTCGGCCTCCACGTACGTACAAGTCGCGAAGCGGTCGGTGTCCAGTTCGTGCAGGAAGACGGAGGCCCGGGCCATCACCGTGGCCGGCGCGTGGCCCTCGGCGGCGTACGCGCGCAGCACGATCCGCAGCTGGCCCATGACCGCCGCCGCGTGCGTGTCGTGGCCCTGGACGTCGCCGATGACGGCGCCGACCCGGCCTCCCGGCAGCGGGATGACGTCGTACCAGTCGCCGCCGATGTCCTGGCCCATCCGGGCGGAGCGGTACCGTACGGCGATCTCCGCGCCCGGCACCGACGGGATCCGCCGCGGCAGCATCGCCTGCTGGAGCCCCTCGGCGAGGTCGTGCTCCTGCTCCAGCAGCATGGCCCGCTGGAGGCTCTGCGCGATGCTGCTGCCCAGGGCGACGAGCAGGTTCCGCTCGTCCTGGGTGAAGCCGTCCTTGTCCTGGTAGAGCAGGCCGATCGCGCCGATCGGGCGGGCCTGGGCGATGAGCGGCAGATAGGCGGCCGCCGAGATGTGCATGTACTCGATCTTCGACCAGAGCCCGGGATAGCCCGTGGCGAACTCCTGCGCCGAGTCGAGGAACCGCGGCTGGAGCGAGCGGACGACCTCGCTCATCGGGTAGTGCTCGTCGATGCGGGTGTAGCGCGTCCCGGGTACGAAGCTGCCCTCCGGGCCCTCGGCGACGAGGTGGATCCTTCCGGCCTCGACGAGGCCCATCACCATGCCCATCGAGCCGAGGCGTTCCAGGCCGTGGGCGTCGCCGAGCGCGTCGATGACGTCCTGGACGGTCCGGGCGTGCGCGAGGGCGGCGGTGGTGCTCTCGACCACGGACGTCTGGCGGCGCCGCGCCTCGTCCAGGCCGAGGCGTTCCGCCGAGTGGCTGAGCTCCTCGGTGGCGTCCCGGACGATGCCGATGATCCGGTACGGGCGCCCGTCCGGGCCGCGCATGACGCGGCCCTGGGTGTGCGTCCAGCGCAGCCGGCCGTCGTGGCAGCGGATGCGGAAGTAGGCGCCGTAGCTGTCTTCCTTGCTCTTGAGGGCGCTGGAGACGAGGGCGTCGAGCCGGGCGGCCTCGGCGGGCGGCACGCGCGGGCCCAGGGACTCGGGCCGGCCGTCGTACTCGTGGGGGGCCGTGTCGAAGACGTCGAGGGCTGCCGCGTCCAGGTGCATGAGCCCGGTGACCAGGTCCCAGTCGAAGCTGCCCATGCGGTTCAGTGCCAGCGACCGGTCCGGGTGCGCGGGCCAGTCGTCCGGCAGCGATACGGAGCTCGGCACCGGTCCACCATGACACACGGGCCGGTCAGGCGCTCTCCAGCGAGAAGCCGGGGTCGGAGGGCGACTGCTGCTGCCCGTCCGGGACGCCATTGGGGTCGGAGGGGTCAGAGGGGTTGGTGGGGCCAAAGGGGTCGTACGGCTCGCCCGGGAACTCCGACCCGTCGGTAGGAACGTCCGACGGGATGTCGGAGGGGAAGTCGGAGGGGAAATCCGATCCGTCGGACGGCACGTCGGAGGGCAGGTCCGACGGCGGCTGCTGGGGGTGGCCGGATCCGACGGCAGGCCCGGACTCTGCTGCCTGCCCCCGCCCGGCGAGGACGGAGCGGACGGGGTCCTCGGCGAATCCGGCGGGCAGTCCGTGGCCGCGGGAGCCGGCACTCTCGGGCTGCCGCCGGGCGGAGCCGGCGGCGCCGTGCGGGCGAGGCTGTTGCGGGTGGGGCTCGGGCAGGGGTCGGCCGGCACGGTCCCGGGCGGGTCGACGGGCCCGTCGGGAATGCCGTCGGCCGGATCGAACTGGGGCACCACTTCCGGGGTCCGGTCCTGGGCGCCGTCGTCGCCCACCTTGCGCTCGATCCAGGTGTTGTCGGCGATGTTGACGATGACCAGGTTGTTGATCACGTGTGTGGTGGGTTCGATGACCACGACCTGGTTGGGCTGGTAGCCGTTCCACGGGTCGCCCTTGTGCACCGGGGAGCCCTTGGGGGCGCGCGGAGACTGCAGCGGATTGCCGCAGGCACAGCGGACCCGGGGCATCCCGTGCTCGTCGATGAGGACGGCGGTACCGGCCTGGAGTACGGACTGGAAGCTGTCGGCGGCGCCGTCGCGGAAGCCGTGGCTGGTGACCCGGGTGTCTGCGCGGAGCACGACGGGGGTGAGGCCGCGGAGAAAATCGGGGATCTTCGCCTGTTCGATGTCGGAGGCCTCGGCGAATGCGCGCGCCTTGGCGGCATCGGCGGTCAGGTAGCGGACCTGCTGTTCCACGTCGCAGCTGCCGAACCGCTGGGTACCGCCGTACAGGCCGGGGGTGGCCGCGTTCACCGTGCGGATGCCCTGTCCGGTCTGGTTGGGCAGCGGGGGCTGTACGGGGGCGGACTCGGCGGTGGCCGAGGAGGCCGTGAAGGGGGCCGGGCCCGCGGAAGCCACGGGCTGGAGGTGGACTTCCTGGCTCTCGGATCCCGCGGTTCCGCGCTTCTCCTCGGAGCCGCCGCAGCCCGCCGTGAACAGGCAGAGGGCGGCCAACAGCGCGGCGCCGGCCGGTGTGTGACGACGCGGCGCCTGACGAGGTGTCGGAGGTGTCGGTGCGTGCACGTGGATCTCCCTTTTCGCCCCGGTTACTCCCTCTTGTCTGCCGCATCCGCGCGAGGGCCGCAACCGGAGCGCTTCTTGAACATGTTCAAGGAAGGTCGTAGAGTCACAGCCGTGAGTTGAACGCGTTCAATGCATTCGGCTCATCCGATCGCACTCGGGAGGGGAGTCCGTCGTGACGGTACTGGTGAACGTGATCGTCACCCTGGGCATGCTCTACGTGGTCCCGGCCGGCCTGCGCCTGATCGACCCGGTCGGGCTCCGCCGGACCGCCCGCCTGTGGCCGCTGCCCGCGGCCCTCGGGGCGGTGTGCCTGTGGCTGCCGCGCGGCGGGCTCGCCACCGCGCTGGCCGCACTCTACGCGGCGGCCTGTCTGGCCCTTGCGGTGAGGGGGTGTCTTGTCGGTCGGGCCGGCCGCGAGCCCGGCCTGACCGGCAAGACACCCCCTAAGGCCCCGGCCGCATTCCGCCGCGGCCGCCCGGCGGACATCGCCGTGGCCACCGCGCTGGCCTCGCCCTCGATCGCCGGGACCGCCCTGGTCGCCGAGCGCGCCGGTTACCGGCTCTTCGGATTCGACCTCGACATCCTGGCGCTCACCGTGCCCCACTTCCACTTCGCCGGATTCACGGCCGCCCTGGTCGCCGGGCTGGTGTGCCGGGCCGCGGCACCCGGACCGGGCGCGCGCTGGGCCGCGTACAGCGTCCCCGCGGGCACCCTGCTCGTGCTCCTCGGCTACTTCGTCGACGACTGGGCCGAGCTGGCGGGCGCGGTGGTCCTGACCGGTGGGATGTGGGCCGTGGCGCTGGCGACCTGGCGCGAGATCCGGCCCGCCGCAGGCGACCGGACCACGCGGGCGCTGCTCGCGACCTCGGCCGTGGTCCTGGTGGCCACCATGCTGCTCGCGCTGTGGTGGGCGGCCGGTGAGGCCACCGGGATCACCCACCCCACCCTGACCTGGATGGCCGCGACCCACGGCCTCGGAAACGCCCTCGGATTCGCCCTGTGTTCGGTGCTGGCCTGGCGCCGGCTGACCGCAGCCCACCCGCAGACCGCCCGACAGGAGAGCACGCCATGACCCGCCTGACCAGCACCGGCCGGGACACCCTCAGCTACCCCGACCGGGGCGCGACGGCCCGCCGCCCGCTGCCCGCCGGCTACCACCACCTGCACCACCGCACCCGGATCGGCCAGGGGCGGGCCGCCTTCGAGGCCGCCGGGGTCGCGGTGACCACCTTCCACGCCCACCGGACCTCGGGAATGCGGGTGCGGGCGGACGCCGGGGCCGTCCGCCCCGGCAGCCGCGCGGTGGTCGGGATCGGCCTCGGCCCGCTGCGGATCAGCGCTCCGTGCGAGGTGATCTGGACGGCGTACGAGCCCACCCGCGCCGGTTTCGCGTACGGGACCCTGACCGGCCACCCCGAGAGCGGGGAGGAGTCCTTCGTCGTGGACATGGACGCCGACGGCACGGTGTGGTTCACCGTGACCGCCTTCAGCCGCCCGGACAGCTGGTACACCCGGCTCGCGGGCCCGGTGATCCCCTCCTCCAGCGCAGCTACGCGATATGGCTGGGCCGCCACGTGCGCAAGCTGGCCGCCGCCGCCTGACCGGCCCGATACTGGAGGCGATGGACTGGTTCACGGCGCCCGGGTACTGGCTGGGCCGGCTGGTCTTCCAGCGGGCCCTCGCCGGTGTCTACCTCTTCGCCTTCATCGGGGCCGCCCTGCAGTTCCGGGCCCTGATCGGGGCGCGGGGCATGCTGCCCGTGCCGCGCTACGTGCGGTACGTGCCCTTCCGGCGCGCCCCGAGCCTGTTCCAACTGCGCTACTCCGACCGGCTCTTCGCCGGGTGCGCCTGGGCCGGGGCGCTGGTGGCCGCGGCGCTGGCCGCGGGGGCCGGGGACGAGGTGCCGCTGGCCGCCGCCATGGGGATGTGGGCGCTGCTGTGGCTGCTCTACCTCTCCATCGTGAACGTGGGGCAGACCTGGTACTCCTTCGGCTGGGAGTCGCTGCTGCTGGAGGTGGGCTTCCTCGCCGTCTTCCTCGGCAACGCGCGGACCGGGCCGCCGGTGCTGGTGCTCTGGCTTCTGCGCTGGGTGCTCTTCCGGGTGGAGTTCGGGGCCGGGCTGATCAAGATCCGCGGGGACTCCTGCTGGCGCAAGCTCACCTGCCTCTACTACCACCACGAGACGCAGCCGATGCCCGGGCCGCTGAGCTGGTTCTTCCACCATCTGCCCAGGCCGCTGCACCGGGTGGAGTGCGCGGCCAACCACGTGACCCAACTGCTGGTCCCCGTTCTGCTGTTCACGCCGCAGCCGGTGGCCTCGTACGCCGCGGGGATCATCGTGGCGACGCAGTTGTGGCTGGTGCTGTCCGGCAACTTCGCCTGGCTGAACTGGCTGACGATCACCCTGGCCCTGTCGGCCGTGGACTTCACCGGGCTCGCGGGCGCTCCCCGGCCGCCGCATCCCGGGCGGCGCCGGTGTGGTTCGTGGTCCTGGTCTGCGCCGTGACCGTGCTGGTGCTGGTGCTGAGCCGCCATCCGGTGCTCAACATGATCTCGCGCCGCCAGGTGATGAACCGCTCCTTCGACTCGGTCCATCTGGTCAACACCTACGGGGCGTTCGGCACGGTGGGCCGGATCCGCGAGGAGGTGGTGGTCGAGGGCACCGCCGACCGGGTGCCGCACGCTGACGGGGCCTGGCGCGAGTACGGCTTCAAGGGGAAACCGGGGGATCCGCGCGGGATTCCGCGCCAGTTCGCCCCGTACCACCTGCGCCTCGACTGGCTGATGTGGTTCGCGGCGCTCTCCCCCGGCTATGCGCGGGACTGGTTCGGACCGTTCGTGGAGCGGCTGCTGGCGGGCGACCGGGACACGCTGCGGCTGCTGCGGCACAACCCCTTCCCGGACGCCCCGCCGCGCTATGTCCGCGCCCTGCTGTACCGCTACCGGTTCACCACCTGGCGGGAGCTGCGCGAGACGGGCGCGTGGTGGCACCGCACGCTGGTGCGCGAGTACCTGCCGCCCACCCGCCTCGCCGACGCGGCCTGGTCAGAGCCCGAGTAGCGCCGCCTCCCGCTCCGCGTCGATGCCGGGCGCCGGGCGGTCGGAGCGCTGCGGGGCGACTCCGCCGAGGCTCTGGAGCCAGGCCCAGGTGTCGGCCACGGTCTCCTCGACCGGGCGGCAGGTCAGGCCGACAGCCAGAGCCTTGGACACGTCGCCGCCGGCCATGTAGTCGTGGGCCTCGCCCGCCGGTATCCAGATCGGGAGCTCGGTCCAGGGCTGTACGCCGGCCTGCTGGATCAGATCCGGATCGGTCCAGCGCAGTTCGGCGCGGCCGCCGGTGGTGCCGGCGCAGGCGTCCAGGAGGCTTCCCATCGTGGCGTGCCCGGCCGGGGAGGCCATGTTGTACGCGCCGCCGTGCCCGGCGGCGGCCGCGTCGAGGGTCCAGCGGGCGAGGTCGCGTACGTCGATGTACTGGAGCGGGAGTTCCCGCGGGCCGGGGGCGAGGACCGGGCCGCCGCGGGCGGTGCGGTTCAGCCACCAGGGCAGTCGGCCGACGTTCTCGTACGGGCCGAGGATCAGCCCGGCGCGCACCAGCAGGGCGCGGTCGCCGAAGGCGTCGAGGGCGGCGAGTTCACCGCCTCGCTTGTCCTCGGCGTAGGCGATGGACTCGGCATCGGGCGAGCCCTCCACCAGGGGGCCCTGCTCGTCGAGTCCGGCCGGCGCGGGATAGGCGTACACGGAGCGGCTGGAGACGTACGCGTACCGCCCGACCCGGTCGCGCAGCAGGCGGGCGCTGTCGCGCACGGCGGTGGGGGCACCGCCCCAGGTGTCGACAACGAGGTCCCACTCCCCCTCGGCCAGGGCGTCCAGGCCGCCGGGGGCGGTGCGGTCCCCGTGCAGGGCGGAGGTGCCCGGCGGGGGCGCGTGGTGGCCTCGGTGGAAGACGGTCACCTCCCAGCCCCGGTCGAGGGCCTCCTCGGTGATCGCGCGTCCGACGAATTCGGTTCCACCCAGCATCAGCAGTTTCATGTCCCTCAGCCTGTCCGGCGTTCCGGGGCGGCGGAAGTCATGATCGCTCTGAGCGATGACGCTCACGGCGTAGGCGGTTCGGGAACCCGTCCGGGCGCGGCAGCGCCCCCGGTGCGGGTGAGCACGGGGGCGCGCGTACCGCTCTGCGGACTAGTCGATGCCGGGCAGGATGTGCGATTCCGCCAGGTCGTCCTCGTACCCCGCCAGCCGGATCGGGGCGGACCGCGCCCAGACCTCAAGGCTTCCGAGCTCGTCGGTTCGCGGCTTGGTCCGCTTCCCCGTCCGCTCCAGCAACTTCGGTTCGGGCTTCGTCATTTCTGTCACCGCGCACTCCTTCGTGTCGCGTACCCGGCAGGCGTGCCGCGCCGGGTTGGGAGGAAAGGGTTTCCGGACGCGGTGGCGCCTTGGTGGAGCGTGGCCCGGATGGGGCCGTCTGATGCCCCAGACTACACATATGAGCGGGCCTCCGCTCGATCGAAAGGCAAAAACCACGTCGCCCTTTTGTTTTCGCCGCGAGTTCAGGAAGTCGTCGGCCCGCGGGTGCGACAAGCATGGTCCGCTCGACGCCGGATGCGCGCGGGGGCGACGGAGGGAGCGGCGGTGGCGAGGTCCGGAGTACGGGGGTTCGAAGTGCCCCACGTCTCAAGCGTTCCGGAGCTGATGGATCTTCTGCACGCCTGCCGCGGAGGCCGTGGAATGCGGACGGCGGCCGTGCTGCGCCGCGCTCACCCGTTCGACAAGGAGCTCCAGATCGCGGGCCTGGTACTGGATCTCGGCGAACTGCTCCGTCCGGGTGACGCAGCGTCCCCGCGCGATCACGATGTGGCGGAGGCGGTGCGTCCGCTGCTGGGTGAGCGGGTGGCCCGGCTGATCCGGCTGCACGCGCGGGCCGGGGACGAGGCCGGGTTCGGCGCCCTGGCGGCGGCCGGCCCGGACGGCGAGGCGGCGGCGACCCTGCGCCAGGCCCACGACGGTGCCGATGCGGCGGGCCTGGAGGCGGGCGTCCTGGAGGACTGGCAGCCGGTGCTGGAACTGGTCGCGGCGGGGGCCTACCGGGCGGTGGCCGGCAGGCCGTTCCTGCCGAAAGGCTGAACGACCCCTTCGGCACGCCGAAGGGGTCGCGGGCGGGGCCGGAGCCGGGTCCTACCAGTTCGCGGGGGCGTAGTCCTTCAGGAAGACGCCGAACAGGTCCTCGCCCGCCTCGCCGCGGACGACGGGGTCGTAGACCCGGGCCGCGCCGTCGATCAGGTCGAGGGGGCGTGGAAGCCCTCCTCGGCGAGGCGCAGCTTGTCGAAGTGCGGGCGCTCGTCGGTGATCCAGCCGGTGTCGACCGAGGTCATCAGGATGCGGTCGGTCTGGAACATCTCCTGGCCGCTGGTCCGCGTCACCATGTTCATCGCGGCCTTGGCGGCATTGGTGTTCGGGTGGCCCGCACCCTTGTAGCCACGGCTGAAGACGCCCTCCATCGCGGAGACGTTCACGACGTACGCACGCCCGCTGGACGCCTTCCGGGCGGCCTCGGCCATGGCCGGCCGGAGCGCGCTGATCAGGATGAAGGGCGACGTGTAGTTGCACAGCTGGGTCTCGAGCAGCTCGACCGGGGAGATCTGGTCGATGGTCTGCACCCAGGTGTTGCTGTCGACGACGTCGGGCAGCAGGCCGCCCGCGTCGATCGCGGTTCCGGCGAGGTGCCGCTCCAGGCTGGCGTTGCCCGCCACCAGGGCGAGGTCGGCGACCTTCTGCGCCTCGAGCCCGCTCACGCCGACGGGCAGCGCCGCCAGGCCGTCGACCGCACCGGAGTTGAAGGCGCCGATGACGTGGTGGGCGGGGAGCTCACCAGCGGGCAGCGGGGCGCCCTCCCCTCGACCAGTGCCGCGTAGGCGCTGGGCAGGCGGCGCACGGTCTGCGTCGCGTTGTTGATCAGGATGTCGAGCGGACCGGCTCCGGCCACCTGCTCGGCGAGGGCCACGGACTGGGCCGGGTCGCGCAGGTCTATGCCGACGACCTCCAGACGGTGCATCCAGTCCGCGGAGTCCTCCATCGCCTTGAAGCGGCGGATGGCGTCCTTGGGGAAGCGGGTGGTGATCGTGGTGTGGGCGCCGTCGCGCAGCAGCCGCAGCGCGATGTACATGCCGATCTTGGCCCGGCCACCGGTCAGCAGCGCGCGCTTGCCGGTGAGGTCGGCGCGGGCCTCCCGCCTGGCCCGGTTCTCGGCGGCGCACTTCGGGCAGAGCTGGTGATAGAAGTAGTCGACCTCGACGTACCGCGTCTTGCAGATGTAGCAGGAGCGCGGACGCTGGAGTATCCCGGCGATCCGGCCGGCCTCCGTGACCGAGGAGGGCAGGAGACCCTCGGTCTCGTCGTCGATGCGCTCGGCCGAGCCGGTGGCGGTGGCCTCGGTGACGGCCTTGTCGTTGGCGGTCTTGGCGGCGCGGCGCTCCTGGCGGCGGCGCTGCTTGACCGTGCGGTAGAGACCGGCGGTGGCACGGCGTACGGTGATCGCGTCGGGATGGTCGACGTCGAGCTTGTCCAGCTCCTCGAGCACGCTGAGGCAGAGAGCCAGCCGCTCGGGGTCGACGCCCGGTCCGTATGTGTGCCCGTAGTCGTGGCTGTCTTCGGTCACCGTCATGGCCGCTGCTGTTCCTTGATCACTCGTCCGCATCCGCCTGCTGCGGAAGTCCTCAAAAGAGGAACTGTACGGATCGGACACGCCCCGAACCAAACCCGGCGCCGCGGACCTCACTCACCGCGATCGCCCCGCCACTCTCCGCATCAGGATCGCTGTCCCGGAAGCGTCGGCTCGAGTACTCCTGTACTACGCCAGGAGTATGACTCGTGACCCCCTGTGGGCGGAGGAATAGCGAAGTCAGGTCGGGCATTGTGGAGTTCATGAGTGCACTGGCGCTGTCGGTCCTGCTCTGTCTCGTGTCCGCCCTGGCGTACGCGGGTGGCGCGATCGTCCAGGAACAGGTCGCGGCGAGCACGCCGGACCGCCCGTACGCACCGCTGCGGCGGGGCGTCTGGTGGGTCGCGGTGGGGCTGAACGGCCTCGGCGCCCTGCTGCACGTGGTGGCCCTCGCGTACGGACCGCTGAGTCTGGTCCAGCCGCTCGGCGCGCTCACCATCGTCTTCGCCCTCCCGATGGCGGCCGTGTTCGTACGCCGCCGGGCGGGCGCGGCAGCCTGGCGCGGGGCGGTACTGGCCACCCTCGGCCTGGCCGGTCTGCTGGCCCTGACCGGCGGGGACGGGCGGGCGGAGCAGCCCCTCGCGGACGGCGAACGGAGCCTGCTGCTCATCGTGACCGCGGCCGGCGTGACGGCGCTGTTCCTGGCGTCGCACCGGATGCACCGGGCGGTGCTGCGCAGCGTGCTGATGGCCGCGGCGGCCGGTACGGCCTTCGGCATGGCCTCGGTGTTCACCAAGTCCGTGGCGGAGAGCTTCACGCAAGGCTCGCCGGACTCCCTGTGGCCCGATGTCGCGGCGATAGCGCTGCTCGCCTCCTTCGGGCTCCTGCTGTCGCAGGCGGCCTACCGGGGTGCCGGGCTGACCGCGCCGCTGGCCACGGTGACCGTGATCAATCCCGTGGTCGCGGCGACGGTCGGCATCTCCCTCTTCGACGAGGGCTTCCGGTACGGGGCGGCCGGCACGGCGGCGGCCCTGGCCAGCGCCCTGGTCGCGGCGGGCGGACTGATCCTGCTCACCGCCGTGCCCTCGCGGGTACGGGGGTCAGATGTCGACTCCGTGGGCGCGGAGGTACTTCAACGGGTCGATGTCGGTGCCGTAGCCGGGTCCCGTGCGCATCTCGAAGTGCAGGTGCGGACCGCTGGAGTTGCCGGTCGAGCCGGAACGGCCGATCCGCTGGCCTCCGGAGACCTGCTGGCCGGCCTTGATGCCGAGCGCCGACAGGTGGGCGTACTGGGAGAACCGGCCGTCGGTGTGCTTGATGACGACCTGGTAGCCGTACGCACCGGCCCAGCCCGCGGAGACGACCTGGCCGGGACCGACGGACTTGACGGAGGTTCCGGTCGCCACCGGGAAGTCGACGCCCGTGTGGTAGCCGCTGGACCAGGAGGAACCCGCGACGCGGTAGGCGGTGCCGAGGGAGGCGTCGACGGGGGCGGAGAAGCCGCCCGAGGCGGGCTTCTGCTGCGCTGAGGCAGGCTGCTGCGCCGGCTTCTCGGCGGGTTTGGCGGCGGGCTTTTCCGCCTGCTTCCCGGCCGGTTTCTCCGCGGGTTTGGCGGCCGGTTCGGCTGCGGGCTTCTCGGCGGGCTTCTCCGCCGCCGGCTCCACGGGCTTGACGGGCTCGGCCGTGCGCGGCGGCTTCTCCGGGTTCTGCGCGGGCGGCGCCGCGGTGATCCGCAGGGTGAGCCGCTGGCCCGGGAAGATCAGGTTCGGGTTGCCGCCCACGGTGGCGCGGTTGGTCTCGTACAGCGCCTGCCAGCCGCCCTCGACGTGCTGGTCGGTGGCGATGGCCGAGAGCGAGTCGCCGGGCGCGACCACGTACGGGTTCGGCAGGACGGAGGTCCCGGTCGGGCGGGGCGTGCTGCCCTGCTGCCCGGTGGCCGCCTTGGCCTGCTGCGGCTGAATCTGCGTCTGCTTCTGTGCCTGCGCCTGTGGCGCGGCGGCCGGCGCCGGGCCGCTGCGGCTGAGCCCGGCCTGCTTGCCGCACTGGGGCCAGGCCTGCGGCCCCTGGCCCTTCAGGACCTTCTCGGCGACCGCGATCTGCTGGTCCTTGGTGGCCAGGTCGGCGCGGGGGGCATAGGCGGTGCCGCCGAAGGCCCGCCAGGTGCTCTGGCTGAACTGGAGGCCGCCGTAATAGCCGTTGCCGGTGTTGATCCGCCAGTTGTTCGTCGACTCGCAGGCGGCGACCTTGTTCCAGGTGTCCACGGAGGCGGCGTGCGCGGCTCCGGCGCCGATGAGCGGGAGCGCGATCCCGGCGCCACCGGCGGTGACGGCGAGCGAGGCCCGGTTGATGCTGCTCGGCTGATACCGGCGGTGCCGGCCCCGTACACCCATGGGAGCCCCCATCGAAGACATCAGGAACCGCACAACTTAACGTCCCGATCAGAGCATGACAAGGGGCGCAACAGGGCGCTCTCCAGGGGAATTTGACGTTGACTCGGCTTGCGTGACGCCGCTGGACACCCGCCTGGATGTAGCGTCGGTCATCCCCGCACACCGAAGCACGCAGGAGCGCACGCATGAGCACGAGCACAGCCCAGATCGGCGTCACCGGGCTCGCGGTGATGGGCAGCAACCTCGCCCGGAACTTCGCCCGCAACGGTTTCACCGTGGCCGTCCACAACCGCACCGCCGCGAAGACCAGGGCGCTGGTGGAGGAGTTCGGGGACGAGGGCGCCTTCGTGGCGGCCGAGTCCGCGAAGGAGTTCGTCGATGCGCTGGAGCGCCCCCGCCGCATCGTCATCATGGTGAAGGCCGGGGAGCCGACCGATGCCGTGATCCACGAGTTCGCCCCGCTCCTGGAGGAGGGCGACGTCATCATCGACGGCGGCAACGCGCACTTCCAGGACACCCGGCGCCGCGAGAAGGAGCTGCGCGCGCAGGGCATCCACTTCGTGGGCGTGGGCATCTCGGGCGGCGAGGAGGGCGCGCTGCTCGGCCCGAGCATCATGCCCGGCGGCTCGGAGGAGTCGTACGCGTCGCTCGGCCCGCTGCTGGAGAAGATCGCCGCGAAGGCCGCCGACGGCACGCCGTGCACCTCCCACATGGGCCCCGACGGCGCCGGACACTTCGTCAAGATGGTGCACAACGGCATCGAGTACGCCGACATGCAGCTCATCGCCGAGGCCTACCACCTGCTGCGCGAGGTCGCGGGCTACTCCCCCGCGAAGATCGCGGAGACCTTCCGGACCTGGAACCGGGGGCGCCTGGACTCGTACCTGATCGAGATCACGGCGGAGGTGCTCGCGCACACGGACGCCGCGACGGGCCGCCCGTTCGTGGACGTGGTGGCCGACGCCGCCGAGCAGAAGGGCACCGGCCGCTGGACCGTGCAGATCGCCCTGGACCTCGGCGTTCCGGTGTCGGGCATCGCGGAGGCCGTCTTCGCCCGCGCCGTCTCCGGCCACGCCGACCTGCGCAAGGCCGCAGTCGGACTCGCGGGCCCGACGGCCGCCGCGCTCTCCCCGCAGGAGGCGGACGCGTTCGCCGCTCAGGTGGAGCAGGCGCTGTACGCATCGAAGATCGTCTCGTACACCCAGGGCTTCCACCAGATCCGGGCCGGCAGCGAGGAGTACGGCTGGGGCGTGGACCTGGGCGCGGTGGCCTCGCTGTGGCGCGGTGGCTGCATCATCCGGGCGGCGTTCCTGGACCGGATCCTGGCTGCGTACGACGCTCAGCCCGCACTGCCGAGCCTGCTGGCGGACGCGCACTTCGCCGAGGAGATCGCGGCGGCCCAGGACGGCTGGCGGTCGGTGCTGGTGGCGGCGGTCCGGCAGGGCATCCCGGTGCCCGCCTTCGCGGCTTCGCTGGCGTACTACGACGCCCTGCGCACGGAGCGGCTGCCCGCGGCCCTCACCCAGGGACAGCGCGACTTCTTCGGGGCACACACCTACCGTCGCACCGACCGCGCGGGCTCGTTCCACACCCTCTGGAGCGGTGACCGCTCCGAGGTCCAGACGGGCTGACTGCCGCTAGCTCAGGGGCCCGGGCTGCGGAATCGGCGCGGGTCCCGGCGGCGCGGGGATCGGGTCGGGCTCGGGCACCGGCCCGGGTACGGGCGGTACGGGGCGCGGGACGGGCTCGGGATCCGGGAACGGGTTGGGTGCCGGGACCGGGTCAGGTTCGGGGACCGGCGGCTGCGTTGGTTCGATGTTTCGCCACATGTGTCACACCTTCCCCCGATCCGGGCTGGTACGCCCGCTCAGCCGCAGCCCGGCGGCCAGGCCCGGAGCCGGGCTGGACAGGACCGGGATCCGGGTCGTGGCCTCCTCCGCGGCTCCCGCCATGGAGGCCTGGGCCAGCACGATGACGTCGGCGCCGGTGACGGCGTCGGCAGCCGCGGCGACGCGGGCCAGGTACCCGGCGCCGTCCCCCGCCTCGAAGCGCTCCCAGGCCCCGGCGACCAGGTGCGTACGGATCGAAACCGGCCGGTCGCCGGCCTCCTCGGCCAGCAGCTCCCCGGTGGGCGCGAAGGTCGACTCCAGGGCCGCGAGTACGGCGATCCGCGGACCGGTGCGCACCGCCGCGGCGGCCATCGGCCGGTCCACGCGCAGCACCGGGGCGCCGAGCTCCGGAGCCAGGGACTCCGCGGTCGCCCCGATGGTCGAGCAGGTGACCAGGACGGGGCCCGGCGGCCCGGCCTCGGCGAGCAGCCGCAGCAGGGCCGGGGCCACCGCCTGCGGCCCCTCGGCGCGGGCCCGGTCCAGCAGCTCCGGAGCCACCAGGTGGCGCAGTACGGCCCCCGGGTGGTTCCGGTCCCGCAGCGCCTCGAAGACGGGGACGTGCACGGGCGAGGTGTGCAGCAGGGTGAGTCCGGGTCCCGTCACCACAGGTCGGAATCGCCGTCCAGCTGCGCCTTGGCCGCCGCCACGACCTCGGCCGGGGCCTCGGGCGCCTGGTCGGGGTGTTTGGCGGCCCAGCTCGCCGCGTACGGGCAGAGCGGAACCACGGGCACCCCCTCGGCGGCGGCGATCCCGTAGAAGGTCTTCACCAGCGCCCCGGCGATGCCGCGGCCCTCGTGGCCCGGTTCGACGACGGTGTGCACTGCCACCAGGGCGTGCGGCGACTCGGCGAGCACGAAGTAGGCGATGAACCCGACCACCGTCCCGCTCTCGACGGCCAGCAGCCTGCCGGCCTTCCGCTCGTCCTGGAACTCGATCGCCGTGCTCGGGCTCTGCGCCATGGTCCCCGACTCCCCTCAGACAGCCACCGCGTGGGGGCTGCGCTCCTGATCCGTACCCGGCACCGGGGCGGAGGCGTCCGCGCCCAGCTCCACGATCCGATTGTCCGCGTCGACGTGCACGACGCGGGGCTTCAACACCCGGGCCTCGGCGTCCTCGACCTGCGCGTAGCTGATGAGGATGACCAGGTCCCCGGGGTGCACCAGATGGGCGGCGGCGCCGTTGATCCCGATGACCCCGGACCCGCGCTCCCCCTCGATGACGTAGGTCTCCAGCCGGGCCCCGTTGGTGATGTCCACGATGTGGACGAGCTCCCCGGGCAACAGATCGGCCGCGTCCAGCAGATCGGCGTCGATGGTCACGGACCCGACGTAGTGCAGGTCGGCCTGGGTGACCGTGGCCCGGTGGATCTTGGACTTGAACATTGTCCGAAACATGGAGAAACTCCCGATTTGTCTGCTCCCTGCCCGGTCAATTCAGGTCAAGGGCGTTCTCCGCAGCCTACAACGATTCGCATATTCGGTCAGCTGTCCCCAGGTCTTTCAGGACTCACGCTGACCTGTTGCTGACTTTCCTGACACAGAATCAGGCAGTGCGGATGCCGCCCCAAAGGTCCGGCACGTGCGCCACCCCGCGCGGAGTCGATCAGCCCACCGGGACTCGAGCCCGGCGAGGGAAGCAAAGTGCCCAACCGGGTCGGGGCACTGGGCTGGGCAACTGACGGCTACCGGGATTCCGTCGCAGGTTCCCTTGCCCGGGCCGCCTCCGGCGCCGCCTGTGCGGAGGTCAACCGGCCGGCTGCATGGTTCCGGGACAGGTCGCCGCCCGTCGACGGGCGGCAGTGGAGGGAGGAAGCGACGGGAGGGGCCTGGGAAGGGGAACGGCGGCGGCACCGGACGCCGGTTCGCATGGATGCGCCGGGTGTCTTCGGCTGCTTCATCTCAGGCTGCTTCCTGGATTTCGCTCCCCAGGCCAGGGATGGACCTACGTGATCAGCCCATGACTGATGTCTCGTCAGCTCCAGTACCCCGTAAAGCCGAGGCGGTGGTGCTGTGGGCGCGCGGAGCGGGCCTGTGGCAGATGTCCGTGGGGAACAGCGTCTTGCCCTCGATGCGCCTGGAGGTGCTGGCTGGCGGTGCCCTGCCGCTGGGCGACGCCCAGCTTGATCTTCTTGGGCCTGTTCGGCCAGTTGCCCAGCCTGTCCAGCCGGGACTGGCTATGGGGGCCTCCCTGATCCAGGTGATGCGTGACGTCAGCGGACCGCAGATAATGAACGAGGAGTTCTGCACACGTCACCAGCCCCGAGTAAAGGCCGTAACCACGAGCGACCGCGCGGAAGCGGGACGGTCTGGCGGGACGAGAACCGCGGGTCCACTTTGCGCGAGTACGACAGGAAGACGAGTGCCGGCTTTCCCGTCGGCAAGCCACCATCGTGGATGGGAGGCCGTCGATGGCAAGTCCCGACCGAACGAATGCCATGGACCATGTGGTCGTGGTCATGTTCGAGAACCGCTCGTTCGACAATCTGCTCGGTCGGCTGTACGAGCCGGGCGAGGTGGAATCCTTCGAGGGTGTGATCGGCAAGAACCTCAGCAACCCGATCCCCCAGTGGGCCGAACACAGAGCGGGTATGGACTTCGTGCCCTACGGCATATCACCGACGATGAACACCCCGTGGCCCGATCCCGGCGAGGAGTTCCCCACATCAACACCCAGCTGTTCGGGATCCTCGACGAGGGCAACCGCGGCGTGCTCCAGCCGGAGAAGACCTTCAACACGCCGGACTACCCGAACCGGCAGCCCACGATGGACGGGTTCCTCACCGACTACATCAGCATGTACAGCGCGGAGTTCAACCGGCAGCCGACGCATGACGAGTACGCGCAGTTCATGACCGGATACACGCCCCGTCAGATGCCGGTGACGTCCGGGATCGCCCGCGGGTTCGCAACGTTCGACCATTGGTTCTGCGACGTGCCCTCATGCACGTTCCCCAACCGGTCGTTCTTCCACGCCGCGACCTCCAGCGGCTACGTCGTGAACATGACCCCGCCGGAGTCGTTCATCGCGCACAACACCGCGGAGACGCTCTTCGAGCGCCTGGAGGCACACGGCCTGACCTGGAAGGTCTACTGCGACCCGCCGTCGCACTACTCGCTGACCGGGCTGATCCATGCCCCCGGCTGCGCCCGAAGTTCGCGACGCACTTCTTCTCGACCGACCAGTTCCTCGAGGACGCCGAGCGAGGCGAACTGCCGACCTACGCCTTCATCGAACCGCAGATCATCGGCCATGCCCACAACGACATGCATCCCGCGTACGGCATGCTCACCCCCGGCATCTCCTGGGATCCACCATCGTCGCTGATCGGAGGCGAGGAGCTGCTCGCCCGCCTCTACACCGCGATCCGATCATCGTCATCCGTGACCGGGTCGAACTACCTCAACACGACGCTGCTCGTCACCTTCGACGAACACGGTGGCACCTACGACCACGTCGCCCCGCCGCAGGCGGCACCGCCCGACCCTTCAGCGCCCCTGGGTCAGTTCGGCTTCGCGTTCGACCGCTCGGGCGTGCGCATCCCGACACTGGCGATCTCGGCATGGATCCCGGAGCGCACCGTCGTCACCGAGACACACCGTGCAACCTCCCTCATCTCGACCATGCGCGAACGATGGAACCTCGGCACGCCGTTGAGCGAGCGCGACGCCACGGCCCGCAGCTTCAGGACGGTGTTCTCCCTCGACACGCCCCGGGCACAGTCGGACTGGCCCGACGTCATCGCCCGCCCGGTCGAGCCGATGGCCGAGCCGCTGCTGCCGCTGGACGCCCCGCTGAACGGGCTGGGCAAGGCCCTCTTCGGCGGCATGCTCGCCCTCGGCAGAGCGATGGGAGCCACCGTGCCCGACGTGTCGACGGACACCGTGATCACGGGCGCGCAGGCGATCGCCATCGGCCAGGACGTGCTGGGCGACCTCTTCCCAGCCATGCGATCGTGAACCGAGGAGCGGTGGCAGTCGGGCTCGTCACGCCTCCCTGCGGTCGATCCGGGGGAACAAGCCGCTCCTCCAAACGGCAGCGGCGCGATACCCCCTACAGATCCGGGAACTTCATGCTGCCCGGCGAATCGCGGTCTACGGCTGGAGTGCTACGGCAGGCCTCCGACGGGGACGGTCAGTGCGGTCGCTTCGGCCTCGGTCTCGCGGGTCACGGGGATCTCGGGGGTGCGGTACCGGTCGAGGAGGGCGAGGGCGATCGCGGGGACGGCCAGGTAGACCAGGAGGACGACGAGTGCCTGTGTGGTGCCGTGGCCGTCGAAGTAGATCATGTTGCGGAGCAGGATGTAGGCGTTGCGGGGCGGTAGGAACGGGCCGAGGTCGCGCCAGAACGTCGGGAGGCAGGGGACGCCGTTGGCCCCTCCGGAGGAGGGGTTGCCGAAGAGCATGACCACGATGACGGTCACCAGTGTTCCGGCGGCTCCGAGGAGCTTCTGCAGAACGGCGGCGACGAGGGCGACGACGGCGACGATCAGCGACAGGACCGGCCACACGATCCAGAACTTCTCCAAGGGATAGCCCCGCATCCAGAGGCCGACCACGAGGTTGACCGCCAGGCCGGCCACGACGGAGAAGCCGAGGAGCGCGGACAGCCGACGGCGTCCGGTCGCGCTGCCGGTGACGGTTCTGAGCATGGTCGAGGCCAAGTAGCCGCCGACCAGCAACGGGACCAGCATCAGGGACACCACGAGACCGAAGGGGTCCTTCTTCGCCAATGGGTGTGGCGCGTACTGCTGGACGCTGAGCGGCTGCCCGAGCTTCTTCGCGGCGACCTCGAAGTTCGCTGCCAGGTCGAGGGGGCGACGTCACTGAGCGTGGGGACGACGAGCAGGGTGTTCGACGTCTGCCCGGGGATGCGTGCTCCGTAGATCTCGGCCCGGTCGATCGCGTCCTTCGCGGCCTGCTCGTTGGGGTACTGGGTGACCTTGAGGGAGAGGTTCTTCTGGGTCGCAGCCAGGAGCGGGGACCGGCCGGTGGCACCGAACGGCATGTCGGTCGCGACAGGTTCGTGCGCCGAGCTGATGTAGTTGACGGTGAACAGGCACTGCATGACGGCGGCGATCGCCAGCGCGACGAGGACCCGGACTGCCGTCTTCGAGCCCGCGGCCTGAGTGGCCGGGGTATCGGACGCGTCGGTCGTGTCGGACGCGTCGGCGGGTGCCGCCTTGCCGACCCTTTTGACCGGCCGCCACCGTCCCAGGTAGCCGATGACGATGCCGCCGCCCAGGGCGTACAGGCCGAGGACGATCAACGGTGTGGTGATGTTGTTCCCGTTGAAGTAGATGACGTTGCGCACCAGGGTGATGGCGTGCTGGGGCGGGAAGACGGCGCCGAGGTGCTGCCAGTAGTCGGGCAGCAGGGTGACGCCGACCCCGCCGGCGGCGGAGCCGCCCACGATGATGAACAAGGTCGCGACCGCGAGGGTGCCCGCAGGTCCCAGGAGGCGCTGGAATGCGGCGGCCGCGAGGCTGACCGAGGCGGCGATCAGGATGAAGCACGGCAGGAGCGGCCAGAAGTGGCTGTTGGAGTAGGCGCCGATCCCCGGCCCGGCGATCAGGTCCGTCAGCAGGGCGCCCACCGTGGAGTAGCCGACGAGCATCGCCACGTGCCAGGGGGCCGCCGCCGTCCTGGTCGCCTTGAGCAGCAGGACGGCCGCCAGGTACCCGCCGATGAGCAGCGGGATCAGCAACAGGCCGGAGACGCCGCCGAGGCGGTCGTACTTCGGCAGCGGCTTGACGGTCTTCACCGTCAGCTGCCTGTCGAGCTTCTTGGCCGCATCTTCGAAGGCGGCTTCCAGCTCCACCCGCCCGAAGAAGCTCTTCGCGGGGACCACGACCAGGTGTCGCTCGCCTGGCCGGGCAGGTAGGCGCCGTACAGCTTGCTCTGGCCGATCGCCTCCATCACCGCGGACTCGTCCGCGTAGCTGCGGGTGTCCAGTGACACCTTCGAGGCCACCGTGTTCACGACCGGGGACGCCCCGGTCACCCCGAACGGGGTATTGCGCAGCACAAGCAGCTGCAGCGCACTGACCAGACAGAGCGCGAAAAAGCTCTGCAGGATCAGAACGATCCCCAGCGCGACCACGGCCTTCTTCAGCATGCGCTCACCTACCGGCTCGCGTCGCCCGCCCTGGACGCGCCGCGCCCAGGCCGGCCGCGTCGCCTCCGGCTACCCGGACCGGGCCCTCGATCAAGGCTGAGGAACTGCACATCACACCCATGCGTGCACGTTATGTCCCCTGTGCGGATCGGGCGTCCCCAGTGGTGCGACAGGGTGAACACGGCCTTCGGACGATCCGGAAATGCCGGACTCGCCTGCGCCGAGGACGTGGCGCAGCTCCTGCGCGACGTGGCGTGGCAGTGGTGTTTCGGTGACGCCCCTCCAGCCTAGAGCTCCGTGGCCGTCGTGGCGGTCGTTGTGCTCGTACTGGCCGGATTCATCCGGCCAGTACGGGACTCTCTCTTCCCCTGGCTCGGCGACACAGCCGTCCCGTACCTGAGTGACCACGCATGGTTGTGGACTGCGGTTGTCATTCTCCTTCTACTCCCGCCCGTGTGGATGCTGGCCGATTCGTTCCGAGCGGCGCGAGCGCGGCGCGACCAGTGAGCCGCCGCTGCCCGTGGTCATCCGCCTCTTTGCTTCGTTCGTCCGGTCGCCGAAGACCACTGGGCCGGTTGCCCTCGGTCCGTACCGGTCGGCCACATAGTCCGGGCCGGCGAGCGGGCTCCGCGTCAGGGCGGGCGGTATGTCGAGCACGGCCTGTATCTCGTTCACCCTTGGCAGGAGGTCGCGGCAGGCACGGACTGGCCCGTCCGGCAGGGTACGCGTGTCGTCGAGGGTGAGCAGGCCAGCCTCGTGGTGGCTGTGGCCGGTGGCCTCCTCCAGGCCGAAGAGCGGGTAGGACTGAGGGCGGCTGCCGGGGTACGGCTCGCCCTCGGCTGCCGCCTCGTCTCCGCCCTCAGCGCCCTGGAGCAGCCGGGAGAACGGAAAGGCTGCGGATGATTCCTGGCGGCGGACCGTCCCCAGACGCAATGCCGCGGTGTTTCCGGCGGCCGCGGTTGCGGCCCCCTGCCCCCGCACGGGGCGGGGACAAGGGGTCGGTGTCACACGCGAGTCGCTGCTCAGCGTTCCTGGACGAACGTACGACCCTTGAGGGACCCCTCGGAGCAGGAACGCTTCTCCGCGGCGGTCATCTTCCGGCTCTTCACCACCACGGCATTGCTCTTGCCGTCGGTGCCGTTCTTGGCCGGGCTGGTGATGGTGTCCTGGAAGAACCAGTAGTAGTGCCCCCACTTGGGGCTGTCGTAGTGGGTCTGCCAGGTACCGGAGACCTTCTGCATCACCTGGGCACGTGAGATCCAGCCCACCTCGCCGGGCTTCACCGTCATGTTGAGCGAGCTGCTCTCCGAGTGAGTACTCGACCAACTGTGGCTGTAACTCGCCGTTATGCTGAGGTCCACGATGCCCGCGATCTTGCCGCCGGCGGTGACGGAAACGCCCAACGAGTCGCTGGATCCCACCGTGTCGTCCCACGTCATCGCCTGAGTGGCGTCGGACGTACTGCAGTTGAACAGTGAGTTCGACACCTGACGGAACTCACCCAGGTATGCCTCCCCGAGTTTGGGCGAGTTGAACGTGCACTTGCCTTCGCCCGAGCCGCAGTCCGCCATGAGCTGCGGCCGTGTCGGCTGGTCGGCAGCGGACGCCGGAAGGATGCTTGCCACCGCGACTGCGCAGGCCGCCGCTGTCATCGTCAGCGCGCGGGCTGCATAGCGCTTGACGCGGTTTGTTGTCATCGTGGTACCTCTCGCCATGCTGGGGGGTCGGTTAACCGCCGTACGCCGGGGGCGAATTCAAGCGCCCACCGGCAACACGTTCGATCACCGCCTGTTGCAATCCGAGATTCTCCCGACCGGTCAGAGGGGTACGGTGCGAATGAGACAACGTGCTGCGTGCCCTTCGTGAGGGCTTCCACGAGCGGCGAACGGCGCGATGGGCCGGCCGCGAGGGGGACAGCCTGGACGCCTTCGAGGGTCTTCTGCTCGGGCAGAACCGTTCCGACGTGCACTTCCTCGACGAGAAGGCCTGGCGGTCCCTGCGAGTGGCCTGCTGCCGGGCACCGCTCGGACTGTGCGGGGACCCGAACCGCGTCGCACGCAGTGCACGAGGTGTAGTCGAGCTCGGGCAGCTCGAAGCCCTGCCAGTACCGGCAGATGCGTCCGTCGGTGCGCACCGCGCCATGCCGCTCGTAGAAGGAGACAGCCTCGCCGGGGCGCGGAGCACCTTCACTGCGGCGTCCCCTCCGGAGTACTCGACGACGGCCCGGACGAGCGCGTACCGCGGCAGGCGCTCCCCGGTGTCGCGGCCGGGCCCGCCCGGCCACGCATGCAAGGTTGTCCAGGAGGAGCCAGCCGTTTCCGCGGGGGACGAAACACGCGAACCCGTCGAGCTGGCTCCCGTCGACGGCCATGACCAAGCCCGCTGCGGGATGTGGTTCGAGGAACCGTTCCGGCCAGGGTGCGGGACGATCCTCCGCCAGGGATCCGCCCACGAAGGCGGACGGCGTGATCTCGTCGTACGCGGTGCGCCAGCCGTCGGCTTGGACTGCGACAAGCTCCGCGACGGAGCGCGTACCCGCTCTGAATCATCATGACGCCGGGCTCGCCCATGACCCCCGGCCTTTGTCACCCGTGCATCAGCCAGCCGGGGTTCGCCGTGTGCGATCGCCGCGTCGGCCGGTCAGTGAATCGGCGACACAAGGCCAGACGGGCGCAGCTCGCAGGCGGCCGACCTGGATGCCCCGAATCCGCGCAGGCAGGAGGACTCACGTCATGGCACGCCCTGATGGGAGCGCCACGAACGCCGCCGTGGCCGCATCCCACGGTGGCGGAGTCAGGACTCGATCGGGTCACAGAACTGCGATGTACGCGCAGAGGGGTGTGGCGCGGAGTCCGTAGCGGCGCTTGAAAGTTGGGATTGCGCTGCCCCAGTTCGAGGCGGCTGCGGCCGGAGGCGATGGCGTCCCGCATGACGTCGGCGAACACGGTGCAGAACGGGCTGAAGCCGGGTGCCGCCGCGTAGTCCACGCCCACGCACCAGAGGTGGTACCAGTGCTGGTCTGGTTGCCGGCTTCGAACACCAGCGCCTTGAGAGGCAGCCGCGCCGCCTTGCCATCGGACCTGACGAAAATCGGCCCCGTACCTCTCGGCCACGGACCGCCAAGGCACCGGGCAGGTACGAAGCACCCAAGGCCCGGACCATTATCGGGGCTGACGCTGATCACATGCTGACCTGAACCCTGAAAGCACGGCGCTGACCTGCGGAAATATCGAGATGCTAGATGTAGGACTTGAACATGGTGCGAAGCATGAACTAACTCCCGGAATGTCTGCTCCCTGCCCACTTGCCGCAGGTCAAGGGCGGTCTCCGCAGGCTACAACGATTCGCCTGTCCGGTCAGCTGTCCCCGGGGTTTCGGGACTCTCGCCGGCTTCGCGCCGGTCGACGACGATGATCGCCACATCGTCCGCCAGGCGGCTCTGGGTATGGCGGAGCAGTGCCTGGCGCAGCCCCTCCAAGAACGCCTGCCGGGTGTGGTCGCGCATGGTCACCATGGCCTCGGGCAGGTCGAAGAAGGTGTTGTCCCGGCCCCGGGCCTCGATGACGCCGTCGGTGTACAACAGCAGCCGGTCCCCCGGTGCGAACGCATGGCTGTCCGTCCGCCCGCGAGGACCGCTCATGAATTCCTCGAGCCCGAGCGGCGGCAGGGGGACGGTGGGCATCAGGGGCCGGACCGCGCCGTCGCGCAGCAGCAGCGGCGGCGGATGGCCCCGGTTGACCACCTCCACGTGATGGCTGTCCGGGATCTGGGCCACGAGCGCGGTGACAAATCCCTCCAGGAGGGTGTCGTCACCGCCGGCCGCGCCCACGCCCAGGCCCGCGACGACGGCGTCCCGCCGCAGGGCCGCTCCGCAGTGGTTGATGACCTCCACCAGGTCGGCCTCGTAGTGGACGGACTCGCGAAATGCGCCCAGCACGACCGCGGCGGCCCGTACGGCGGGCAGTCCCTTGCCCCGGACATCCCCGACGATCATGCGGACCCCGTACCGGGTCTGGACCACGTCGTACAGATCGCCGCCGATCTGCGCGCCCGTCTCGGCCGCCAGGTACATGCTGGCCGCCCGTACGGGGCCCAGCCGGTCCGGCACCGGCCGCAGCAGGACCTCCTGGGCGGCCGTGGCGATCCGGCGGACCTGGTTGAGCTCGTTCTCCCGGCGCGTGCGCGCGGCGCGGCTCGTCATGAAGCTCGCCACCGAGACCAGCAGCAGGGCGAGGAAGTTCGTGTAGACCTGCTGGCCGCCCCAGGCCTGGTTGTGGGTGGCGGTGGTCACGCTGACGCCGACGGCCACCCCCGCCGCCGCGAGCACGCCCTTGGGACCCATCGTCACCGCCGCCAGAGCGGGTGTCGCGACCAGCATGGGGCCGGTGTACACCACGTGCGCGGGCGTCAGCTCGATGAGGAGCACCAGCAGGGCGATCGCGAAGGGCACGCACTCCGCAAGGGCGAAAAGGAATTGGTGGTGCCGGCCGGCTCCCGGTCCCGGGGGCGAGCGCAAAGGCGCTCTCATGAATACAGCCTGCCTCGCCCGGGCGCATGGCTGCCACTCCGGATCACCGTTTCGCTCCCCGCTGCCGACGGCCCACAGAGGTTGGAAGATGGAATATGAGCGACTTCCTGGAACCTCTCCGGCGTCGGCTGCTCGGCTCAACCATGACCTCTTCCTCTTCCTCTCCCCGGCTCTCAGGACACGGCCAGGAGCATTCGGAGCACGCCCAGCCCCCGGGGGTAGGGCGCGGCGGCCGCAGCGCCTGTCCTCGCTTCTGAGCGTGCGCAGCGTGGCCGGCGAGGTGTTCCTCGTGCAGCTGGTCGTCGTGGTGCTTCTCGTCGCCGCCGCGGTGGTGGCACTCGTGGTGCAGGCCAAGAGCGCCGCCATGCTGGACGCCCGGCACCGTACGCTCGCCGCCGCCGGAACGTTCGCGGAATCTCCGGGAATCGTCGCAGCCCTGCGCAGCCCCCATCCGAGCGCGGTGCTGCAGCCGAGCGCGGAGGCGGCCCGGAAGATCGCCGGGGTCGACGGCATCAACGTGTACACGCTCGACGGGGTCACCCTCACCCACAGCGACCCGGAGCAGATCGGGAAACACGTCGTCGGCCCCTTCTCCAAGGCCGCGGCCGGCAAATCGTTCACCGAGACCTTCGACGGGTCCCTGGGGCGGTCCGTGGTCTCGGTGGTTCCCGTCAAAGACCCCGAGGGTTCCGTCATCGCCGTCGTCTCCTCGCCGGTCACGGTCGAGAACGTCCAGAGCATGGTGAACCGGCAGCTGCCGGTCGTCCTCGGCAGCGCGGCCGCGGTGCTCGCCCTGTCCGCGGGCGGGACGGCTCTGGTGAGCCGTCGGCTGCTGCGCCGGACCCACGGCCTGGGGCCGGCCGAGATGACGAGGATGTACGAGCACCACGACGCGGTGCTGCACGCGGTGCGAGAGGGCGTACTGATCATCGGCGGCGGCGGACGGCTGCTGCTGGCCAATGACGAGGCGCGGCGGCTGCTGGATCTGCCGGCGGACGCGGAAGGGCTCCCCGTCACCGACCTGGGTCTGGAGGAGGGGATCGCCCGTCCGATCGCATCGGGCCGTTCCGCGACCGACGAGCTGCACATGGCGGCCGATCGGCTGCTGGCGGTGAACATCCGGCCCACCGCCCCCTACGGGCAGGCCGGGACCGTCGTCACGCTGCGGGACACCACCGAGCTGCGGGCACTGTCCGGCAGGGCCGAGGTGGCCCGCGAGCGGCTGAAGCTGCTCTACGACGCGGGTGTGCAGGTCGGAACGACGCTGAACGTGGAGCGCACCGCCGAGGAACTGGCGGAGGTGGCGGTCCCGCGGTTCGCCGACGTGGTCACGGTGGACCTGCTGGACCCGGTGCTGAGCGGCGAGGAGCCGCCCGAAGCGATCACCGAGATGCGCCGTACCGCCGTCGCCGGCCTTCAGGGCGACCACCCGCTCTCCCCCGTCGGCCAGCTGATCCGGTTCGCTCCCACCGGTCCCATGGCCGCCGGGCTGGCCGGCGGCCATGCGGTCCTGGAGGCGGACCTGCACGCCACGCACCGCTGGCGGGCCCAGGACCAGGCCAACTCCCTGCAGATCCTGGACCGCGGGATCCACTCCCTGATCGTCGTGCCCCTGCGGGCCCGGGGCGTGGTGCTGGGGATGGCCGGCTACTGGCGGGGGCAGGACTCCCCGCCGTTCGACGAGGAGGACGTGTCCTTCGCCGAGGAGCTGACCGCCCGGGCGGCGCTGTCCGTCGACAATGCCCGCCGCTACACGCGCGAGCACAACATGGCCGTCACCCTGCAGCGCAGCCTGCTGCCCCGGGGCGTACCGGAGCAGTCCGCCGTCGAGGTCGCGCACCGCTATCTGGCCGCCCAGGCCGGGGTGGGCGGTGACTGGTTCGATGTCATCCCGCTGCCCGGCGCCCGGGTGGCCCTGGTGGTCGGCGACGTCGTCGGCCACGGTCTCCACGCCGCCGCCACCATGGGCCGCCTGCGCACCGCCGTGTACAACTTCTCCACCCTCGACCTGCCCCCGGACGAACTCCTCAGCCACCTGGACGAGCTGGTCACCCACATCGACACCGACGACCAGGAGTGGCAGGGGATCACCGGAGCCACCTGTCTGTGCGCCATCTACGATCCCGTCTCGGGGCAGGTGACCGCCGCCACCGCCGGGCATCCGGGGCCCGCTCTGGTCCGCCCCGACGGAACCGTGTCCTTCCCCGAGGTGCCGGTCTCCCCGCCGCTGGGCCTGGGCGAGGGTCTGCCCATGGAGACCATGACGCTCACCCTGCCCGAAGGCTCCCGGCTGGCACTCTTCACCGACGGGCTGATCGAGAACCGCGACCGCGATCCGGACGCCGGCCTGGCAGCGCTGCGCGCCGCCCTGGCCGGGCCCGCCCGCACCCCGGAGGAGACCTGCACCGCGGTGATCGAGGCGATGCTGCCCGCCAGGCCCAGCGACGACGTCGCGCTGCTGGTGGCCCGCACCCGCCGGCTGGACCCCGAGCGGATCGCCGAGTGGGACGTACCCCCGACCCCGCGGCGGTGTCCCCGCTGCGGGCCGCCTGCGCCCGCCGACTGGCGGACTGGGGCCTGGAGGACATCGTCTTCACCACGGAACTCATCCTCAGCGAGCTGATCACCAACGCCATCCGCTACGGCACCGAGCCCATCCGGGTGAGGCTGCTGTACGACCGCAGCCTGGTCTGCGAGGTCTCCGACGGATCCAGCACCTCCCCGCACGTGCGCCGGGCCGAGGCCACCGACGAGGGCGGCCGCGGCCTGTTCCTCGTCGCGCAGTTCGCCGAGCGCTGGGGCACCCGCTACACCGCCCGCGGCAAGATCATCTGGAGCGAGCAGGCCCTCCACGACGGGGCCGCACCGCCCGCGACGGATCTCGGGGAGGCCCTCCTGGCAGGGTGGGACGACGAAGGGCTCTGAACGCGCGCCGGTGCGGCAGCCGCGCGGAAGACGGCGGACACCACCGTCTGGGACTGCGCCGCCGAGGCCGCCGACCGTACGCTGGCCTCGATCGGTACGCGACCTCCCGATATGGAGCCTTTGTGCCCGCACCCCGCCTCCGGACAGCCTCCGTCGCCGCCTGCCTGGCCCTCGCGGCGGCGGCCCTCGGCGCCTGCGGGGACGAGCCCGCCGCCGCCCCCGTAGCACCCGCGGTGGCCACCTCCGCCGCGGACGCCGGCGGCATGGCGGCACTGACCGCGGCGGCGAAGAAAGAGGGCTCGCTCAACGCGATCGCGCTGCCGCGCGACTGGGCCAACTACGGCGCACTGATCGACGGCTTCGAGAAGAAGTACGGGATCAAGGTCATGGTGGAGGACCCGGAAGGCACCAGCCAGGACGAGATCAACGCCCTGAAGGAGCACCGGGGCGCAGGCCGCGCCCCCGACGTGGTCGACGTGGGGGGCTCGTTCGCTCAGTCCGCGGCCCGGCAGGGCCTGCTCGCTCCGTACGAGGTCGCCCCGTTCGACCAGATCCCCAAGGAACAGAAGGACCCCCACGCCCGCTGGTACAACGACTACGGCGGCTACATCTCGATCGGCTGTGACGCCAAGCGCGTCAAGACCTGCCCCTCGACCTTCGCCGATCTGCGCAAGCCCGAGTACAAGGGCCAGGTCTCGCTCAACGGCGACCCCACCAAGTCCGGCTCCGCCTTCGCCGGCGTGTATGCGGCGGCCCTGGCGAACGGCGGTTCCTTCGACAACATCCAGCCCGGCATCGACTTCTTCGCCGAGCTCCGCAAGAACGGAAACTTCATCCCCGTCGAATCCACCCCGGCCACGATCGCGAAGGGCCAGACCCCGATCAGCATCGACTGGGACTTCCTCAACCTCGGATACGCCGACGATTTCTCCAAAAAGGGCGGGAACGTCGACTGGCGGACCGCCATCCCCTTCGACGGCAGCTTCGCCGAGTACTACGCGAACGCGGTGAACAAGGACGCCCCGCATCCCGCGGCAGCACGTCTGTGGCAGGAGTACTCCTTCAGCCCGGAGGGCCAGAACATCCGGCTCGGCGCCTACGCACGCCCCGTCCTCATGGACGCCATGGAGAAGGACGGCACCCTCGACAAGGCCGCCGCAGCGAAACTTCCGACCGTCGAGGGCACGCCGACGTTTCCGACGGAGGCCCAGACGGAGAAGGCGAGAGAGACCGTCAACCGCGGCTGGGCCGAGGCCGTCTCGGGCTGAGGACCGGGGGCGGTCCTGGCCAGGCGTGCGCCCGCCCGTCCGGGCACCGCTGCGGGATGAACCGGAAGCCGGTTCACCCCGCAGCGGGTTCAGACGCAGGCCACGAGCGGATCAGGGGACGGTGAGGTATCCGGTCAGAATGGAGCCGAGGACGGCGCCCACGCCGAAGACGGTGTAGAAGGCGGCCAGCAGGCTGGCGGGGCCGCCGAGGTCGTCCGACACGTGCAGCGGCAGTGCCATGTACATGGGGCCGAAGAGGAGGAAGAAGGCGAAACTCAGGCTGAGCAGTCCCAGCAGGGCCGGTGTGCGACGGATGACGGCGAAGCCCGCAGTGCGTGAGCTGCCGTTCTCCGGTGCGGGCTCGGTGTCGTGCGGGACGCCGATGAGGAACGTGACGGCGAGCACGAGGAACGTCGCCGCGTCGACGGCGATCACCGTCGCCGCATCGCCCCAGACGATGAGGGCCCCCTCGAGTGGCAGGCCGATGACGGTCGACAGTGAACCGATGCTGGAGAACATGGCGTTCCCGGCCAGATGGTCACGCTCGGGGAGCCAGCGGGCCAGGATGGTGTAGATGCCGGCCTGGCCCCACGAGTGCAGGACGGAAGAGATCGCGAGCAGCACGACATACAGCTCGATACCGAGCGCCCCGAAGGCGTGACACACGGGTATCGCGCTCAGGGCCGTGGCTCGCAGCAGAGCGTCCCAGCCGACCAGTTGGGAGGGAGATCTGCGCCGCAGGAACCGTCCCAGAGTGAGTGGCGCCCACAGCACCTGAGAGCGTGTAGGCAGCCGAGGCCATCGCGACCCACATTCCGCGTTCCGACGTTGGTGCAAGTTCGATCGCCAGCCAGCTCACGGCTACCACTGCCATGCCGTCGCCGAGGGATAAACGGTGAACTCCGGTAGCAGCCGCCGCAGCGCCGAGTGGGTGATCACCGGCCAATAGGGCGAGGCGCGGATCATCCGGGTCGGACTCATGGGCACGGTAACTCCAGGGGGTGAGTGGACCTCATCCCCTCATCCTTACCGCGTACTCCGGCGCCGCTGTGGGCCATTCACACTTGGCGCAAGCCTCGGTCTGCTGTGGGTTTCGTCTGCCGTAGCGGCCGCGCTGTGCTGAAAGCCTGCAGGTGCGACAGACCCGGACGGTTTGCCGGTCGGGAGATCCGGTCGGATCATGGGGAGTGGACGAGGTGACCCGCAGTCCATGCCGGGAGTGGCGATGTCCAGTTTCGATCGCGTCCACGTGGCGGTTGTTCCATCCCCGAATGACCTGGGAAACCTGGCCGGGGAGCATTGCGGGAGCGCTTCGCCCAGCGGATCGACGAGCTGGCCACGACGGTGAACGAGGTCGCGGACGGTCTGCGCGCCCGGCTCGTGGCCGGCTCTGACAGCGAGAGGGGCGGCTGGGGCCTCGACGCGGTGGACATGGAGTTCTCGGTCGAGCTGGAGGCCGAATCGGGTGTCGTACTGGCCAGGGCCTCGGTGACCGGAGGGTTCGCCGTCACCCTGTCGTTCCGGCGGAGTGAGCCCTCGCGGGGGTGAGCGCCGGTGTTCTCGATCGCGGTCGGTCGGCTCGTACCGGACGACGCTCCCGCGGGGAGGGCCGGGTCGGCCTTCGTGATCTCCGACGAGTACGCCCTGACGGCATGGCACGTGCTGTGCCCCTCGCGCGCGGGTCTGGCTTCCGGAAAGCAGCCCGCAGCCACCGGCCGGATCTTCTTCGCCGGCGGCGCCCCGACGCCCTTCGAGGTTGAGGACCACGACGCAGAGCTCGACGTCGCTCTGCTCCGGATCACCTCGCCTCCGGCGAACCTCAGGCCCGTCCCCCTGGGCGCTCTTCGCTTCCAAATCGACGACTCGGTTCTGGCAGTCGGGTGGCCGATGGAAAGGCCGTTCCCCGGAGACCTGGACCATGTCCGCGCAGTCGTCGATACCACCGACGCGACGATCTTCGGGGGTGCCCCGAGCCTGAAGCTGCACTCGCCCGAAGCCGCGGCGGGCAAGCCACTGCAAGGCCTCAGCGGCGGGCCCGTCCTGTTCCGAACGAGTGCCGACGTGGGAACAGGGCCAGGTTACGCGGTGGGAATCGTCCGCTACAACCCGCCGTGTCCGGACGGGACCGCGCTCGGCGGCACCTTCTACGCCACCCCTGTCGATGCGGTGACCCGGCGATGGCCGGACCTTCTCCGGTTCGTGCCCCGGCGACGCAATCTGCCCTCCGCCTCGAAGATCGAACAGTTCCTTGCCGATCAGCTGGGAACGGCCGTCGATCACCGCCCGTTCGGCGGCCGCACCACCGAGCTGGGCCGGCTGGACGCGTGGCTGCGCTCGCCCGACGGCCCGCCGTGCATGCTGGTGACCGCGCCATCGGGCGCCGGCAAGTCCACCCTGATGGCGCGCTGGTGGCAGCAGCTGGCGAACACTCCGTCGGACGATGAGTCATCGCTCTTCGTGCCCATCAGCGCGCGCTACGACATCGGCGGTGGGGATGCCGTCCTCCAAGCTGCCGTGGCGCGGTTGGCCCTCCTGCACGACGAAGACCCGATGGCGACGCAAGCAGCGAGTGTCGACCAGCTACGCGACCAGCTCGCGGAATATCTCGCTCTGCCCGCGCCGGATGCGGGCCGGCTCGTGCTGATCGTCGATGGGCTCGACGAGGGCCTCGGATGGGATGTGTCACCCACCCTGCTGCGCCCCACAGGCTTCGGCAGCGGTGTGCACGTGGCGGTCTCGGCCCGGCTGACCGCACAGCGCCCGGACGCCAATGCATGGAGAGAAGCGTTGGGCTGGCCGTCCGAGAGCACTGAGAGCCTTCACCTCCTTCCGCTGACCGAGGATGGTGTGGCCGCTGCCCTGCGAAGTCTCGAACCGCCCTTGGACGAGACGACCCGGGCCCGGGCCGGGCCGATCCTCCATCACGTCACGCAGGGCGATGCGCTGGTTCTGGGCCTTTACCTGCAGGAGTTGCAGGACGCGTCCGACAGGCCTGCCTGGCTCGCCGACCTGGAGCATCTGCCCGCTCCGTACGGTCTCGACGGCTACATGCAGCGTTGGTGGGCGGGCCAGGAGCTGCTGTGGCGGGGACCGATCGCCTCCCGAGGGGCCCGAGTCGGACAGCTCTACAGCCTCCTGGCGTGCACCCTTGGTCCGATCCGCAGACTCGATCTCCTGTGGATCGCCAAACAGTTCGGACTGTCGGGCGGGGATGAACTCAACGCGGCCCTGAACGATCTGGGCCGATGGGTCATCACCGACAGCGCCAAGTCGACGGCCGACACCACGTACTCGCTCTCCCATCCGCGCCTGGCCGAGCACCGCCGCAAAGAACTCGCGCGGGACGGCGAGCTGTCCACGTATGACGACGCGTACCTGTCCTGGGGCCGTGCCACTCTGCAGGCCGTCCAGGAGGGTGGCGAGGCCGCTCGGGCGGCGCACACCTACCCGGTGCGCTTCTACGGAGCGCACCTGGAAGAGCGGGCCCACGCCTCCGCGGCGGACCTGTTCGCCCTGGTCGGCGGGGACTGGGGCGCAGCCTGGGAGTTCGTCACCGAGGAGTTCCAGGGCCACCTGGGCGACGTACGCAGGGCCTTCCGGGCGGCCGAAGCGGAGAACGACGACGCGATTGCCTCTGGGCGCATGGCCGCTCGTCTACCGGAGCAGATCGCCTGCCAGGCCGCGATCGTGGACGCCTCGGTCAACGCGGCCCTGATCACCCCGGGGCTGGTGGCACAGCTGCGCCGCCGCGGTCTGTGGACGGACCGGCGGGCACTCGCCTACGTGCAGAGCATGACCTCGCCCTACGAGCGAGGCCACGCACTGCGGCTGGTCGCGCCCGAGTTGAGCCGGGCCGTCACCGAAAACGTGGCCGTCCTGTGCACGGCTTTGCAGGAAGAGGGCGAACCGGAGGCCGTCGCCGAGGCGCTGGCCGGTTACGTCCTCCACCTGGCCGGCACCGGTCGGGCGGACCGTGCGGTCTCCCACCTGTCGGCACTCCCTCACGAGTATCAGCAGGCACATGTCGCCGCAGCATTGGAACTCGTCCGGGTCGCGACAGGGGACACACGTGCTGACCTCGTGCGCACCCTGTTCGGCTTCGCGGCGAGCGAGCCGCCCGCCCGGGCCCGGGAAATCGTCCAGTCGATGGCGGAACGGATCGATCGCGAGACGGCCGCTGCGGCCATCGGTCGGGACCCGGCCAACGAAGCCTTCCGGCTCCTGGGTGCTCACCCGGGCCTCCCTTCCATGTCGGTAGCCGGTGTCTGGGCCCAGACGGGCCTGCTGAAGGTGGTGGCGCCCTGGATCCAGGAGACCGACTGGCCACAGATCAGCCATGGCGTCTCAGTGGCGGTCCAGGCTCGGGAAGCTGTAAAGGCAGTGGACGACCGGCTTGAGCGAGTCCGGCGTGAGAAGGAGCACGCCATCGACCATCAGGAGTACGAGCTGCTTGCGTCGCTCCAGGGCCGGGAAAAGGGCTTGCTCCAGGACCGGAGCAGGTTGGCTGACCTGGCGGAACAGACCAGACAGATGGCCGAACTGATGCCCTACCTTTCGGGAGACCCGGGGGAGGTCGCGGCCATGGTCATGGCACACGGCGCGCAGCACTTCACACGCACGTCCCTCGGCAGATTTCTGGCCCGCCTCGACGACCGGACCCGCAGCGACACCCTGCGGGATCTCGCCGCGCGGCTCCTGAAGGATCCGGAGCGTGCCGACCGGCGGGAGCTGCTCTGCGCGATGGCGGCAAACGGACAGGTGGACCAAGTGCTGGTCTTCGTCGCGGACCACCCGGTCCTGCCCGGTCTGCTGGACGACCTCGGCGCCATCACCGATCACCTGGACGCCCACGAGGCCAGGACACTGTTGAGCCAGTTGAGGACCGTCGGCGCCGAGCGGAGCGCACCGCCCATCGTCAAGGGCGCCGTCCTCGCCGCGCTCGCCGCCATCGGCCCAGATGAAGCAGTGGAGGCCCTCGAGCACGCACGCGCCGGCAGCCCGTCAGGGGACGCATCGACCGCACTGGTGAAGACCCTGTCAGCACCTCACGTTCCGATCCCGGAGATCGCGGGCGCGATCGGCACGGACTCGCTGCGCTGCGCCGCGCTGATGGTGCTCCCGCCCTCACGCGCGACAACAGCAGAGGAGACATTGAGTGTCATCCGGACCTTCCGGAGCCATCACTTCGCGGTCGAAACGCTACGCGCACTGCTTCCCCGAATTGCCGTCGACCAGCTGGCGACGGCCGAGCTCCGGGCGATCTCCGAGACGCTCGGCCTCCCCGGGGAGCACCCAGAACTCGACGACATCCTGCTACGCCATCTAACCAAGATCGCCGCACGGGACGGCTTCGAGGAGGCGCGCACCGCAGCCCGATCCCTCCATCCGCTGCCACCGGGTCTACCGGATGCGCTCGCGGCCGTAGCAGCCTCACGTGCGGGCTGCCGGATCACCTGCAGTACGGGCACCGGGAACAATCTCGCTGACGCCGTCCTCCATGAATTGCTCTCGGCAGACGACCCCGAGCGGGTACTGAAGGCCGACCACGTCCCGCGCGAGCTTCTGGAGGTCGACTCCCGTTTGGGCAGGCTGTTCCTGCTCGCGGTCCCCGAAGAGACGCGCCGCACACACTTGGATGGCCTCCTGCCCGACGGGGTGCTCAGTGGTGAGACCTTCTTCCACAAGAGCGACCTGTGGGCGGGGGCGTTGGCCCGGCTGCTGGCAGTCTTCGACTCCACGCACTTGGATCGGCTCTCCCCCATCGCCTCGCGCTCACGCCACTGGTTGAGCGACCTGCGGCTGTCCCCTGTGGCACGCGGTCGCCTCTTGGCGGCCGCGGCGGTGAGGTACGCCGAACTCGGCCAGCCAGTCGCGGCGTTCTCCCTGCTCCCCAGGATTCCTTTCGCCGCCGAGCGGTCGCAAGCCCTGGCCGCCATGGCCGAGTTCCTTCCGCCCACGAGCCTCGTCCATTGGGCGGAACACGTAACGACCGACATGGGCGGCTCCGGCGCATTCGGCCTGCGGGCAGTCGTATGGGCACGGGCGGCCGACCCCTGGAAGCGACTCGACCTCTCCGAGCGCTGGCTGGTCGTCCGTACGTGGCTGCGGCAGGTGCAGCACAGCGACCGCGAGGACCTGGCGGCAGACCTGTTGGGGCTGTCGCCACTGCTGCTCAGTGTGGGCGGGCCGGAATCGGGGCCTCGCATGTTCGAGGAGTTCACCCACTCCCGGGCTGACGGCGAGCCCGGCTCCGGGACGGTCAGCAGCAGTCAGGGTTGAGGAAAGAGTGAACGGCTCAGCGGGAGGGCTAGGGCGTCTCTTTCGGATCTTGTCGGGGACGCCGCTCACCGCCGATGCCCTGCCGGTCGGCCGTCTGCGCGCTGGCGCGCCGGGCGGGGTCGATGAACGCCCGCCGGACGGCTTCCTCGAGGAGGGCGAGCTCCGCGCGCACCGCCGGCAGACGCTCGGCCGGCTGGGTTTCGAGCAGGTCCTCCAGCAGCGCGCGGAGCCGCCTGCACACCTGGAGGGACGTGGACCCGTACTCACGGATTTCGGTGACGCCGAGCTGCAGGTAGTCCTCCCAGCCCCGGCCCGACACGACCAGCCGGGGCCGGCCCTGATCGTCGGCGAGCACGTACCGGCCGCGGAGCCGGGCCCGGCCGACCGCGTGCAGGAACGTGTTGATGTGGTTGAGCACCTGCACGGCGGTCGTGGGGTCGTTCACGGCGGGAGAGAGGGCGCGGATGGCGATGTCGACGAGGATGCGCAGGGAGAAGGCGGGGTCCTGCTCGATGGTGCGCTCGGTTCCGAGGGCGACGAGCCCGGTCACCCGTCGCGGGTCGGGCGTCCGCGCGGCACCGTGGGCCTCGACGAGAGTGGTGCCGGGCGGTACGAAGTCGCCCACCTGGTGGGCCAGTACGAGGACGCAGTCGTGGCGGACGGCGGCGGCGATCAGCCCCTTCGCGTCGAACGCCTGGATGACTCCGCCCCGTTCGGACCGGATGTGGGTCACCGGACCGGCAGGCGGCAGGGAATCCTCGCGTGCCGAGGAGTGGTGGACCCGTTCCGTCGCGCGCAAGAGCACCTTCTCGCCCAAGCGCCCCACCAGGTCGGCGATGGCCACGGGCCGGAGGTTGTGGGTGAACCGGTTGAGGTAGATCAGCAGGAGCATGAGGCTGACGGAGACGGCCACGCCGGAGAGGGTCACCCCCAGGTCGGGGACGGTGTCCGACTCGATTTTGCGCAACAGGGAAAAGGCGTACGCGAACGTTCCGGTGAACGTGGCGAGCACGGCCTTCTGCAGCCGGTCGCGGTACCACAGGCGCATGTAGCGCGGGGACAGGGTTCCCGTGGCCTGCTGGACGACGAGTACACCGATGGTCACCACGAACCCCAGCAGCGCGACCATGGATCCGACGACGGAGCTGAGCACGGTGCTCGCAGTCGTCGCGGAGTACTGCCAGTTGTCCGGCAGCCAGCCCGCTCTCTGCACACCGGCAACCCACTCGGCGAACACCGCGCCCAGCAGGAGTCCGATCAGGGGGATGATCCACAGACTCGCCTTGGCGTACTGCCGCAACCGGAAGCGCGCCGCCCAGGACATCATCGTCCGCTCCCGCGCGGTCCGCACCGCGGACCGCCGTGGGTTTCGGGAGCCGGCGCAAGGTTCGACAGCACGGGCAGCCTCCGGATTCGGCGGTGCGATGCGGCCTGAACGTCCACTTCGTGCGTTCTCATGCTAAAGGCGATTCCCGGCAGACGCAGAGGCAGCCCGCTCGGCAGGCTGGCCGCGAATTCCGCGCCTAAGCTGACTGGGTGGCGTCGGAAGGGGTCCTCCCATGGCTGACTACCCGCTGATCGAAAACCATGGCCTGATCGGTGATCTGCAGACCGCGGCATTGGTGACCACCGAAGGAACGATCGACTGGTTCTGCTGCCCGCGTTTCGATTCGCCCAGCGTGTTCGGTGCGCTTCTCGACTGGGAGAAGGGCGGGCATTTCACAGTCAAACCGACGGACGAGACGTACACCACGAAGCAGTTGTACCTGCCGGACACCGCGATTCTCGTGACGCGGTTCATGACCGAGGCCGGTGCCGGCGAGGTGGTCGACTTCATGCCCGTGACCGGAACGACGGCCACGGACCGCCACTGCCTGGTCCGCATGCTCCGGTGCGTACGCGGCAGCATGACGTTCCAAGTCGACATCGCCCCACGGTTCGACTACGGCCGGGGGTCCCACACCCTGCACATCACCGAGAACGGGGCGGTGTTCGCCTCGGAGGACCTGGAACTCACCCTCAGCGTGGTGCGGGAGCCGGAGGACGAACGGGTGGTGCACACCGTCACCGGCGAACACGACCTGCGCGTCACGCTTCCGCTCGAGGCCGGACAACAGCGGGGTCTGGTCATGGAGTCGGCCGCGCAGGGGCCGCCCCGCGAGATCCGCGTCGCCGAGTTCCAGGAGCTCTTCGACGACACCAGGCAGTACTGGCGGTCGTGGCTCCGTCAGTCCCGCTACTCGGGCCGCTGGCGCGAGATGGTGGAGCGCTCCGCCGTGACGCTGAAGCTGATGACGTACGCACCCAGCGGGGCCCTGGTTGCAGCCCCCACGGCAGGTCTGCCGGAGCAATTGGGCGGCGAGCGCAACTGGGACTACCGGTTCACCTGGATCCGTGACGCGTCCTTCTCCGTGTACGCCCTGCTGGGACTGGGGTTCACGGAGGAGGCGAGGGCATTCATCGGCTGGCTGAGCGACCGGGTGAAGGAGAAGGCCGGCAGCGACACCGGCACGGGACCGCTGAACATCATGTACCGGGTGGACGGTTCCTCCGATCTCTACGAAGAGACCCTGGACCATTGGGAGGGGTACCAGGGATCCTCCCCGGTGCGCATAGGCAACGGCGCGGCGACCCAGCTGCAGCTGGACATCTACGGCGAGGCACTCGACAGCATCTCGTTCGCCCACCAGCACGGCATCCACCTGGACGTCCGGGGCTGGACTTCGCTGCGCACCCTGCTGGACTGGCTCGTGGACCACTGGGACCAGGCCGGTGAGGGGCTGTGGGAGACCCGCGGCGGGCGCAAGCACTTCACCTACGGCCGGGTCATGTCCTGGGTCGCGTTCGACCGCGCGCTGCGGCTGGCGGTCGCCCACGGCCGACCGGCCGAGAGCGGCCGCTGGGCCGCCGAGCGCGACAACATCTACGAGCAGATCCTGGCGAAGGGCTGGGACCCGGAGCGCAAGGCGTTCGTCCAGCACTACGGCAGCGATGTGCTCGACTCGTCGCTGCTGCGGATGCCGACGGTGGGTTTCATCACGCCGGACGACCCGATGTGGACGTCCACCCTGGACGCGATGGACCGGGAGCTGGTGACCGACAGCCTGGTCTACCGCTACAACCCCGAGGCCTCGCCGGACGGTCTGCGCGGCTCCGAGGGAACCTTCTCCCTGTGCACGTTCATGTACGTCGACGCCCTGGCACGGGCCGGGCGGACCGATCAGGCCAGGCTCGTGCTCGAGAAGATGATGACGTACGCCAACCACCTGGGCCTGTACTCCGAGGAGATCGCCCTGACGGGCCGGCAGCTCGGCAACTTCCCGCAGGCGTTCACCCATCTGGCTCTCATCGACGCGGCCATCACCCTGGACGAGACCCTGAACCGGGTGGGGCAGGGCGGCAGCTAGCCGGGAGGCGGTACGGGGCCGAGCAGAACGACAACGTCGCCTTCCTCCGGGGTGACGGTCTGCGTCTCGTCGACCGGCTCCAGCCGACCGTCGGCACGGACGACGAACAGCGTTTCGTGCCCCGGCGGGGGCGGATCGGAGGCGGGCTGCACCAGGAACCGGGCGCCCTGCTCGTACCGTGCCGCCAGGACGTGCCTGACGAGTGAACCGCCGAAGAGGACGGCGCCGCCCGTGTAGGGCGCGACGACGCCATGGCTCTCGTGGGGCGGGCCCACCCGGTAGACGGAGCCCTCGACGTTGTCCTCGACCAGCACCGAGGCGAGCGCGTTGAAGTCGTCGTCATCGGTGAGCAGGAGGACGGCGTTGACTCCCTCCAACCGGGCCCTCGGGTTGGTGGCCGTCGCCAGCAGGTCCCCTCTGGCGAGTTTGATCCCGGCGTCCTTGATCCGTGCGCGCTCCTCCTCCAGTCCCGCCCACATCTCCACGTCGAGTCCCGCCGACCGCAGGGCTCTTCCGAGTGCGATCACCCACGGTGCGCCGCCCACGAGGAGGGGCCGCGTGCGGTTCGGCCGGGCGACGCCGAGCCGCCGGGCCACGGGTCCGGCGGTCAGGGCGTACAGCACGACCGTCGAGACGATCACCAGGAAGGTGATGGGCAGGATTTTGGAAGCCCCGCGCAGCCCCAGTTCGACGAGGCTCGCGGAGAAGGCCGCCGCGGTGGAGGCCGCGACGATGCCGCGCGGGGCCATCCATCCCGCGAACGCCCGTTCCCCCAAGGTCATATCCTTGCCCATGGTGGCGGTGAAGGCCACGAGCGGTCGCACGATGAGGACGAGGAACGCGACGAGGACGAGCGTGGGAAGGAGCACGGGCGTCAGGGAGGCCGGGGTGACGCTCGCCGAGATGGAGATGAACAGCAGCCCGATGATCAGCTGGACCAGTGTCTCGAAGAAGGGCCGGCGGGCGGGCATGTCGAAGCCCCGGATGTTGGCCGCGGCCATGCCGATGACGATCGCGGCGATGAGCCCCGTGTCGTCGCGCACGATGTCGCACCCTGCCGACACGGCGATCACCGTGGCCAGTTGCGCCAGCGTACCGAGGGCCTCGCCGAGCCGGAGCACGCGCAGGGTCAGCCACAGCAGCGCCACCCCCACGGCTCCGCCGACGAGGCCGACGGCCATGCTGATGAGGAACTGGCCGATCTGGTACCCCCGGCCGATGTCGATCTGGTGCGTCGTAGCGATGGCGTGGAAGACCAGTGCGCCGAGGATGGCGCCGATCGGGTCGGTCAGCGTTCCTTCCCAGATCAGCAGGCGCCGTACCTTGTCCGTCGGCCGCACGTACTGGAGGAGGGGCCCCACGACCGTGGGCCCCGACACGACGAGGATCATGCCCACCATCGCCGACACCCTGAGCGACATGCTGAACAGGGCCGGGGCGACGGCGCAGACGGCCAGGAAGGTGAAGGCCACTCCGAAGAGCAGCAGCCTGCCCACGACCGCGCGGGTGTGGCCGGTGAGGTTGCGCAGGTCCAGGCCGAGCCCGGCGTCGTAGAGGATCACTGCCACGGACAGGGACACCAGGGCGGAGAAGTCCTCCCCGATCAGCTGGTCCGGATGGACGACGTCGGTCATGGCGCCCGCGGCGAAGCCCGCCGGCAGCAGCAGGATCAGCGCGGGGACGCGCAGCTTGCTCGCGAGGATCTGGCAGGCGGTGGCCAGGGCCACGACCAGGGCGATGCCGAGGAGGATGTCGTCCTCGCTCACAGCGGTTTCCTTCCTCGCCGCACGGGCGCGATGGGGGACTCGACGGGGCGGGGCGCGGCCCCGCCCGCGCGCTCAGTCGCCGTCGATCACGTCACCCCGGGTGGGGCCGGTGCGCCGCAGGTCGGATTCGGTGAGGGGTTCCAGCTCGCCGTGGGTGTCCAGCCAGTAGAGGAAGAAGACGGCCGGGGCGACGAGCAGCAGGGCAACGAGGCTGACCACCGACAGCCAGACCAGCGTCTGGGAGTCGCCCGCGGCATCCGCCACCGTCAGGGACGTGGGGATGAGGTAGGGATGCTGTGCGATCCCCCAGGCGAAGACGGCCGCGCCGACGACACCGACGGCGCTGAAGCGGGCCCAGTGCCTCTGCCCCCGCAGCACGAGCAGTCCCGTGCCGGCGAAGCACACCACGGACACGATCGCGAGGGCGAGCCCCGCACCGTGGGTCAGTCCGTGCCAGACATGGGGTGCATCGCCGCGGGTGACGAGGAGCACGCCCACAGCGAGCAGGGCGACCGCGACGAGACTGACGAGGGCGCGCAGCCGGAAGTAGCCGACGAGGTCGGGTGCGTCGAAGCGCGCGGCGTCGGCGGTCAGGAACACTGCGCCGAGGAGTGCGGTCCCGGCGACCGTGAGCAGCCCGAACAGGAGGGACGCGGGGTTGGCCCACGCGTCCGCCGAGGCTTCGGTACCCGGCGCGATCCGGCCGGTGGCGACGGCGCCGACGGCCGCCCCGAGGAAGAACGGGGTGAGCAGGGAGGCGATGGCGAACACGGCGCCGTAGAGGCGCCGCCGGGCCAGCCGGCGGCTGGGCTTGCGCAGGGCGAACCCGGCGCCGCGCAGGACCGTGCCGAGGACGGCCAGTGCCAGGGGGAGCCACAGCGCGGTGAACACCGTCTGGAACAGCACGGGGAACCCGGTCCACATGAGGACCAGGACGAAGATCAGCCAGACGTTGTTGACCTCCCACACCGGCGCCATGGCGTGGTCGATCAGCCATCGGGGGCGCTTGCCGCGCTCGGCCCCGCCGGCCGTCAGGTCCCAGAAGCCCGCCCCGTAGTCGGTCCCGCCGGCGCAGGCGTACGCGGCCACTGCGAGCAGCATCACGAAAGCGACGAGGTCGGCCATCACGTTCCACCGCCCCCGGAAGGAGTCGAGCCGCTGTCGCCCGAGGAGGCGTCGCCGGCCGGGACGGGAGGGCGCGGACCGTAGGGGTGACCGCCTCCGGTGCCTCCGCCATCCGCCCGTCCGCCTCGTCCGCCAGGCGCCAGCGGTCGCGCATCTTCAGCAGGACGGTGAGGAACGCACCGAAGATGAACACGTACACCACGATCACCAGGCCGAACATGATCCACAGGGTGGTGGAGCGGGTGGATGTCACTGCCTCGGCGACGCGCATGTTCTGGTAGACGATCCAGGGCTGGCGCCCCACCTCGGTCGTGATCCAGCCGCATTCGACCGCGATGACGGAGCCGACGCCGGCGCAGGCGGCGCCGCGGTAGAACCACTTGGAGTCGGGCAGCCGGCGACGGCGCAGCCAGACCAGGCCGTACACGAGGGCGAGGAGCAGGAGCAGGGAGCCGATTCCGACCATGGTGTCGAAGGCCCAGTGGGCGATCGTGGCCTGAGTGGCGTTCGGCCGGTCGCTCGCCGGCACGGAGGCCAGCCCGGTCACCGTGGTGTCCGGGCTGAACCCGGCCAGGATGGAGTCGAGCTGGGGGATCTTGATGCCGCCGGAGACGGTGCCGTCCGGATGGAGCCGGCCGTAGAGGTACTCCGGAACGTGGGTGTCGGTCTCCCAGACGATCTCCATCGCCGCGAATTTCACGGGCTGCTTCTGGAACACCTGCCGGGCGATCGAGTCCCCCAGCATGAACTGCACCGGAGTGGCCACCGCGGCGATGGTGAAGGGGACCGCGAAGCCGAGCCGGTGGTAGCGGTCCCGGCGGCCGCGCAGCCATCCGACGGCGTAGACGCCTGCCACGACGTAGCCCGCCGTCACCAGCATCGCCACCACGAAGTGCCAGTACTCGGGCCCGAACATCGGGGTGAAGATGGCTTTCCAGACGTCCACGTCGACCGGGTTGCCCTCGGAGTCGAGTGTGAACCCCTGTGGGGTGTTCATCCACGAGTTGGCGGCCAGGATGCCGAAGGCCCCGAGCAGCGCGGTGGCCGGCAGCGGCAGCCCGAGCAGGAAGTGGGTGCGTGGCTTCAGCCTGCGCCAGCCGTACAGGTAGATGGCGATGAGCACCGCTTCGAGGAAGAACGCCCAGGCCTCGACGCCGAACCCGATGCCGAAGACATCGCCCCACTTGCCCATCAGTCCCGGCCAGAGCAGGCCGAATTCGAACGACAGCACGGTGCCGGTGACGACGCCGATCGCGAACTGCACGGCCATCACGGCCGACCAGCGCCGGGCCAGCAGCAGGGCCGTGGCGTCGTTCCGGCGCAGGCCGCGGTAGTGCATGACGAGGGTGATGAACGGCAGTGCCACTCCCATCGGCACCAGGATGATGTGGGAGGCGAGGGTGAACGCCATGAGCTCCCTGGCCGGGAGCATCTGGGCGGGGGCGTCTGCCGCCAGCAGTTGGACCGTGGTGTGCATACGTTCCTTTGCCGCTCGGGATGACTGGCCGGACGGGGGTCAGCCGCCGGTGGCGAAGCCGGGGAAGAGGGTCATCCCGCCGTCCACGTAGAGCGTGGTGCCCACCACGTAGTCCATGAGGTCGGAGGCGAGGGCCACCGCGGCGTAGGCGATGTCCTCGGGCTCGCCGATGCGCTCGTACGGGATCAGCCGGAGCAGATCCGTCCGCGCCTGTTCCGTCTCCCACGCGTCCCGGTTGATCGGTGTCTTGATGGCTCCGGGAGCGATGGCGTTCACGCGGATCTTCTTGGGCGCGAGTTCCTGGGCCAGGGTCGCCATCATCATCTGCACGCCCCCTTGGAGGAGGCGTAGTTCACGTGCCCCGCCCAGGGGATGATCTGGTGGACGGAGCTCATGCAGATGATCTTTCCGGCGGCCCGGGAGACCTCGGGGACGACGCCGCGGCGCAGGAACTCCTTCGTCGCTTCGCGAGCGCAGAGGAACTGGCCCGTGAGGTTGACGTCGAGCACCTTCTGCCACTGGGCGAGCGTCATCTCCTCGAAGGGGGCGTCGCGCTGCAGTCCGGCGTTGGCGACCAGGATGTCGATCGTGCCGAACTCCTGGACCATCCGGTCCATCATGGCCACGACCTGGTCCTCCTGGGACACGTCCGCCTCGTACGCGGCAGCGCGCACGCCGAACGAGGCGATCTCCGCGACCACCTTCTCGGCCTCTTCCTTGCCGGCCACGTAGTTAACGACCACGTCGGCGCCGGCCCGGCCCAGGCCGATGGCCGTTGCCTTGCCGATTCCGCTGTTGGCGCCGGTGACCAGTGCTTTCTGGCCCTTGAGCAGGTGGGCGGGGATCACTGCCCGCGATGCACCCTCGGTGGAACTCACGATCGACTGCCTCCTCGACTGCCCGATCCGGTCCGCCGGACCGCGGCCCGACAGGGTCCGAAAGCCACCGAATCACCCTCTTCGGAGATCGGCGGCCCGAGAGGGGTGCTCTTGGGCCACGCGGCCGAGCATCACCCCCGGTCGGAGGAAGCTGCGGGGTCAGCCCAGCCGTTCCAGCAGGTGGTCGCCCACCCGCAGGGCGTTCGCGATCGCCGTGAGGGACGGATTGACCGCGCCGATGCTCGGGAAGAAGCTCGTGTCGACCACGTACAGGTTGTCGAGCTCGTGGGCCTTGCAGTTCACGTCCAGCGCGGACGTGGCCGGGTCGTCGCCGAACCGGACGGTGCCGGCCTGGTGCGCCGTGGCGCCGATCGGCATGCCCTTGTGGAGGTAGATGCTGCGCGACAGGAGGTGGTGCTCGTGCATCCCCAGATGACCGAGCATGCCCTGGAGCTTGTGCCGCAGGCGTTTCAGCCCCGCCATGTTGTTCTTCTCGTCGAGCACGAGACGGATGGTGCCGTCCGCGTCGACGGTGACCCGGTTGTCGGGGAGCGGAAGGTCCTCGCCGCACAGCCAGAAGTCGACCGCGTGGTGGGCCATGACTTCGAAGGGCATGTCGGGGGTCACGGCGCCCGCCCAGCGGGGCGCCTCACCGTGGATCTGGTCGGAGTCCGACTTGCCGAGCATCTGAATGCCGCCCAGCGGGTAGTCCCAGTCGTCGGCACCGAGGTACCAGTCGTGCAGGGCCAGGGTCTTCTGGAACCTGGTGTCGTTGGGTTCCTTCGAAATGGCCATCAGGGCAAGGTTGTTGTGGCGCATGTAGTTTCGGCCGACCACGTCGGAGCTGTTGGCCAGGCCCTGGGGGTGGCGGTCGTTGGCCGAGGCCAGGAGGAGAACCGCCGAGTTGACCGCCCCGCAGGCGACGACCACGATGTCCGCGGTGTAGGAGGCCTCGAGCCCGTCCTCGCTCCGGGTGACGACGCTGCTGACACTGCGTCCGGTCGGATCGGTCTCCAGCCGCACCACCCGCGCATTGGTGATCATCTCGACGTTCGGGTGCCGCAGGGCCGGATCCACGCAGATCACCTGGGCGTCCGACTTGCCGCGCACCAGGCAGGGGAAGCCGTCCACGCGGTCGCAGCGGATGCAGACGCTGGATTCGGTCGCCCGCCCGTTCCGGTCCTGGCTCAGGTTGACGCCGATGGGCAGGTGGAACGGGTGCAGGCCCCGCTTCTCCAGGTCGTCGCTGAGCTGCTGGATCCGTGGCTCGTGTTCGACCGGCGGGTAGGCGTACTGGGCGCTGTACGACCCTTCCCACGGGTCCTCTCCGTGGCGTCCGTGGACCAGGTAGAGGTGCTCGGCCTCGGTGTAGTAGGGCTCCAGGTCCTCGTACCGGATCGGCCAGGCCGGCGACAGCCCGTCGTGGTGGCGGAGTTCCCCGAAGTCCTCGGGCCGCAGCCGGAAGAGGGCGGCGCCGTAGAACTTGGTGTTTCCCCCGACGTAGTAGTTGACCTCGGGCGGGAATTCGTCGCCGTGCTTGTCCAGCCAGAACTCCGGGGCACGGTACTTGCCCTTCACGAACACGGCGGTGGAGTCCCAGTTGTCCCGCTCACGGGGGAGGTAGTCACCGCGTTCGAGGATGAGGACCCGTTTGCCGGACGGGGCGAGCCGGTGGGCGAGCGTACCGCCGCCGGCGCCTGAACCGATGATGACGACGTCGTAGTGCGGGGAGTCGCCCACGGCGACCACCGTCCTTGCGCTCGTGGGCCCCGCCTGTCACCGGGCCCTCTCTCTGCGCGCTGCCGGGACACGGCAGCCACCCCACCTCTTCGAACGTATCCCTCCTCTCCCCGAGCGGCGACCGGACGGCGCTCCCGCGCTGCCGTCACAGAACCGCGATCGGGTTCACGGGCGAGCCGGTGGCCGAGGGGAGCCGGAGCGGCGCGACCACGCACAGGAAGGACCACCGGCCCGCGCGTGCGCACGCCTCGGTCAAGTCCTCGAACTGCAGGTAGTCCATCAGCTGCAGTCCCATGGCGTGCATGGCCAGCACGTGCACGGGAAAGCCGATCCCGGCCACCGCGCTGGGGGCGGTGTCGTGGTTGCCGTCCGCGCCCAGGACGGAGACCTGCCGCTCGGCCAGGAACCGCACGGCCGTGGGATGAAGGCCGGCCCGGGCCCGCGCCGCGTCCCACGCCCCGCTCTCCCGGCGCCGCAGGCGATGCCCCACCCGTACGAACAGCAGGTCCCCCGGCCGGACCCGGACCCCTTGGGCGGCTTCCGCCGCGGTCAGGTCATCGGCGGTCACGTGATCCCCTGGCTCCAGCCAGGGCACGCCCCGCAGCCGTGGAACGTCCAGGAGCACGCCACGGCCGACGATGCCGTCGCTGACGGCCTCGACGGAGAGCTCACGGGCGCCCTCGGGCGTCACGCTGCTCGCCGGCACGCCGTTGTAGAGCTCCCCGTCGAACAGCACGTGGCACAGCGCGTCGAGATGGCTGTCCGCGTCCCCGTGCACGTTCATCGCGAACCGGTCGCGGGCGAAGTGCAGCCCGGCGGCACCGGTCTCACCGGCAGCGGGGGCGATCATCCGGTGGTGTGCGGGGTCGGGGTTGTCCGGGCCGGGCAAGGTCTCGATGGGCGCGGCCAGGGACACCGTGAGTCCGGAGCGGACCTCGGCGGCGGCGGCCACCACGCGCTCGGGCGTCAAGTGGCAGAGCGCACCGCGCCGGTCGTCGGGGGCGCGCGGGCTCCTCTCGCGCAGCTCCTCGTACAGCGCGCGGAAGGCGTCAGCAGTCATGGGCTGCTGCGGCGGCGGCGTCGAGGGCCCGGTGTCCGGGGTCACCAGGACCCCCACGGGGCCAGGCACCACCGGAAGACGTGGCTGCCGCCCGGTTCCAGGACGGTGAGCGCCGTGCCGCTGCGCAACGCGTCGGCCGGGCAGGACATCGGCTCGATGGCCACGCCCCGCCGGCGCCGCCCGGGCTCCGGCAGCGTGTCCCCGGTGTAGACCTGCACGTACCGGACGCCCTCGATGAGCCGTACGTCGATGCCACGGAGCCCCGAAGGATGCGCCAGCCGTACCGCGCAGCGGCCCGCTGGGTCGCGGTCGAGCTCCGTGTACGCGGTGTCCAGGCGCTGCTCGCCGATGGGCCGGGCGGTGCGGAAGTCGTACGGCGTGCCGTCGACGGGCTCCTCACCGGTCGGCAGGCCGTGTTCGTCGGTGACGAGCCGCTGGCGGGCCGGCACGGTCAGCAGCGCGGTGTCCACCAGGTCGGTGCCCACGGTCAGATAGGGGTGCTGGCCCACGCCGTAAGGCGCGGCCGTGTCCCCCGCGTTGGTGGTGGTGACGGTGGTCTCGAGCCCCTCCCGGCCGAGCCGGTACTCGGCGGCGACCTCCAGCCGGTACGGGTATCCAGGCTGCGGGTAGAGGACGGTGCCCACCGTGACCGCGTCCTCGCTGCGGGCGAGCAGCCGCCACGGCACCCACCTCAGGAGCCCGTGGATGGCGTTGTCGTTCTCCGGTTCGGTCAGCGGGAGTTGCCGGTCCTCTCCGCCGAAGCCGTACCGCCCGCCCTTCACCCGGTTGGGCCAGGGCACGAGAAGCTGACCCCGTCCGCCGGTGATCGGCTCGTCGGCGGCGAACCCGTCGAGGAGCGGCCGCCCGCCCACCTCGTAGTGGCGCAGGGCGCCGCCCAACTCGACCACCACCGCCGCCTGTTCACCGTGGCGCAGCCGCCACTGTTCTCCTGATGCTGTGGGGGGCATGTGCGGCTCCTCGGTCGGTACGGCGCAGAGCTGGGCGACGACGGCTGCGACAACGGCCTCCGGGGGCTGGTCGATGTCCACCACGCAGGCGTGCTCGTCGGGCTCCGGCTCCTGGAGGTCGGCGAACTGGCTGTCCAGCAGTTGTGCGGGGAAGAAGTGGCCGTGCCTGGACTGCAGCCGGGACCGGATGAGTTGCCGTGAACCGTGCAGATGGACCAGACGTACTTCAGGCCGTCCCCCGGCCAGTTGGTCCCGGTAGGCGCGTTTGAGCGCGGAGCAGGCGACGACAGCGGGTTCCCGCGCTGCGATCCGCCGGCCGATCCATGCCGCGACGGCTGCCAGCCACGGGCGTCGGTCCTCATCGGTCAGGGACTCGCCGGCCGCCATCCTGGCCCGGTTCGCCGGAGTGTGGAAGTCGTCGGCGTCCTGGTACGCCCAGCCGAGCCGGCCGGCCAGCAGCCGTGCCACGGTGGACTTCCCCGACCCCGCCACGCCGGTCACGAGCACCACGGCCGCGGGCACGTTCGCGCCGGGGGCTTCCGGCTGGTGACGCGCCATACGGCCTCCTTCGTGCGGTACCACCTGCCACGTGCCAGTCCCGTCTCCGGCCGGGTACTTCCACTCTCGGTACGCGCGGTCCGCGGCGCACCTCGGCGACCGTACGGGGACTACGTCGGCGACTCAGACGGAGCCGGACGGCTTGGCGGCAGGGGGAGCCGCGGTCTGCGGTTCCGCGGGTTTGCCCACGGGCGGAACGTCGGGTCCGGGCGGCAGCAACTGCGTCGTAACGAAGGACACGACGGCCGCCAGCATCACCACGGGGGTCATGGCGACGCTGCCAAGCACCACGACGACGAGCACGATGCTGCTGACCGGCAGCCGCAAGGCACTGGTCGTCGCGGCCGCCATGCCCGCGGCCATTCCGGGTACGACCCCCAGGCCCGGCAGGGGCGCGAGCAGCACACCAATCGCACAGCCCAGGAACAGCGACGGGAACACGGGGCCGCCGCGCAGGCTGCCCAGGCACAGGGCGTAGGCGGCGCCCGTGCAGAGCACCACCGCGATCAGGGACCCGACCCCCCAGGCATGCGGATCGGCGGCCATCCGGCTCAGTGTCTCCTGGCCGGAGGACGACACGTCAGCGGGCGACAAGCCGGTGGTGAGCGCGTACACGGCGGAGCAGACGCCCGCTCCCAGGGCGCACAGGGTCGTACGGGCGACGGTGCGCTTCGCGACGAACCGCGCGGTCAGCCGCCCCCTCGCATGATCAGATGCAGGAGGGCACCGATGGCCACTGCCATCGGGATCGCCCAGAGCACGTCCCCGGCATCGAGATGGGGAACGGGCACGCCCACCTTCACGGAGAGGCTGGGCGCATCGAGACCGGTCCAGCGGCCGAAGCCGGTGAACACGAGCGAGCCGATCCCGCTCGACAGCAGCGCGGGCAGCATGACGGCGAACAGCTGTGGCCCGCCCACCCCGGCCACCTCGATGAGCAGCACCCCCGCGATGAGCGGGCTCCCGAAGATCACCGCGACCGCAGCCGCGGCTCCTGCCGCGCCCAGGAGCGCCGTGCTCTTGGCCGTCGCAGGCACCCGTGCCAGATCCCTGAAGAGCAGGGCCAGGCCGCCGCCGAGGGCGATCAGCGGGGCCTCCGGGCCGAGCGTGGCGCCGAGGGGAAGGCTGATCATGGCGGCGAGGATCACGCCGGGCAGGGCTCTCGCCGAGAGGCCGCCCGTGCGCAGTCCCCCGGCGGGGATGTGGCCTCCGGCGCCGGCCAGCCGGGTGACCACGAGCCCGACGGCCGGGCCGGCCACGAGCAGCAGCGGCAGCGGCCACCACCACGGCGGGGCGTCCCACCCCAGCGCCTCCGGCAGATCGCTCCACATCAGGTGCTCCAGCTTGTGGAGTGCGACCAGGAACCAGAACGCCACCAGCGACACCGGAACACCGATGAGGGCGCAGAACACGAGCGCCTTGAGATAGCCGGGGCTGCGCAGCAGTTCACGCAGCCGGTCCGCCTCTTCGGGCTGTGTCCCCCCGCCAGGGCCCGCGGGGCGCGGATCCGCCGCCGTCATCGGACGTGCCCTGTCTCGGTTGTGCACGTCCCTTTCAGGCCGGCTGTGCGGACGACGCCACGAAGGAGTCCGGGCATGGTCGCTCATCTCCCAGGGGGTGCGGGTGGACCGTGGCGGACCGGGTTCGCACGGCCGGAGTCCTCGCCGCCGAGTGGGCGCCGATGCCGTCGCTCATGGCCACTCCTCACGAGCGGTTGCGGTCTGGGCCGTACCCACAGCCCGTGTCCGGGGGCGCTCGCCACGACACACGGCGACGGACAGACCTCCAGAGCCATTGCAGCATCCGGCCGGAGGCTCCGCATGTCCGGACGGAACCGCATGGCGGCCACCGTCGTGGCGGTGGCCCTGCCCGGAGACCGTGATCTCCAAGACGACGTCCGGAAGTTGGCCGTACTGTCGGACGCACTGCAGACCTACCTGGAAGGCCCATGATGCAGGCAGTGTTATCGGCGGGGCGGATGGTGACCGGCTCCGGTGGGCGGGAGACCGCCGACGGTGCCGTGTTCGTCGACAGGGGCGTGATCGCCGCGGCCGGGCCTCGCGCCGCGGTCGAAGCACAGGCCGGTCCGGCCGTTCCCCGGCTGGCCTTTCCGGAAGGCACCCTGCTGCCGGGGCTCATCGACACCCACGTCCACCTCGCGCTCGACGCGGGGCCCGACCCGGTGAAAACCCTCCAGGCCGCCACCGACACCGAGCTGTACCCCGGGATGGCCGAGCGTGCGAGGCGGCTCCTTGCCACGGGGGTGACCACCGTGCGCGACCTCGGTGACCGGGGCGGGCTCGCGGTTCGCCTGCGGGACGAGATCGCGGGTCGGCGGCTCCCCGGGCCGCGCATCCTCGCCGCCGGGACGCCGCTGACCGGGCCCGGCGGGCACTGCTGGTTCCTCGGCGGCGAGGTCGAGGGGGCGGAAGCGATCCGGGCCGCGGTCCGCCGTAACGCGGAGAGCGGAGTGGACCTCATCAAGGTGATGGCCACCGGCGGCGGCATCACCAAGGGCGGCCCGCCGGTCTGGCAGGCCCAGTTCACGACGCAGGAGCTGCGGATCGTCGTGGAGGAGGCGAAGCGGTTCGGCCTGCCGGTCGCGGCGCACGCGCACGGCACCGAGGGCATCGCGGCCGCCGTGGCCGCCGGGGTGGACACCATCGAGCACTGCACCTGGATGGGGCGCGACGGATTCGACGTACGGGAAGACCTGGTGGCCGCGATCGCCGCTCAGGGCATCGCAGTCGGCCCGGCGGCCAGCCCCGACTGGCGGGGCTTCGCGGAGCGATTCGGCCGGGAACGGGCCGAGGAGATGTTCGAGAGGATCCGGTGGATGGCGCAGCGCGGCGTACGGCTCCTGCCCGGCACCGATGCCGGGGTCTCCCGCGCCGTCTTCGACGACTTCGTCTCCAGCCTGGAGTTCTTCGAACACATCGGGCTGACACCGGCCGAGATCATCGACCTGGCCACGACGGGCGCGGCGCAAGCCCTGGGCATCTCCCACGACACCGGCCGGCTGGCGGCGGGCTACCGCGCCGACGTCCTCGTCGTGGACGGCGACCCGCTCTCCGACCTGCGGGCCCTGCGCTCGGTGCGCCTGGTCCTGGCCGGAGGCCACCCACTCGACCCGGAGCTGCGACGACCGTAGGCCGCCATGCCACCAACCGCCCCGCGCGTGCCCGTGAGCCATGGCCCCGCAGGGCCCTGCCCACTGTGTGGACGGTCACCTTGACGACCATCGACACTTAGGCCAGCCTTACCTTCGCTCACTCCTTGCAGGTGTGAGCGCACCGTGAAGCAGATCCCTGGAGCAGCAATGTCCGCCGCCGATGCCACCGCGATCCACCGAAGACCGGGACGGGAAGGAGAACTTCTCCAGCTCCCCTCATGGTGCGGGACCGCAGCGGCATCCCTCGCGGTGTGCCTCGGGTGGGCGGCCACGACGTGGATCGCCCTGCACCTGCGCGCCGACGTCACCCTTCACACCGCGGCGCTCTTCGTACACCTCGCCTCCCTGATCCTGGGCTTCGGCGCGGTACTCGCCATCGACTACTACGGCGCCCTGTGGCTCATGGGCCGCAAGACCCTCCGTGAGGTTCTCGACTACACCGCTCCCCTGCACGTACCCGTGTGGGCCGGCCTGGGCGGCCTGCTCTTCAGCGGCGCGTTCCTCCACCCCGATCTCAGTTCACCGCTGACGTGCGTCAAACTCGGCCTCGTCCTGGTGCTCTCACTCAACGGTGTCCAGGCATCCGCCCTGCACCGCCGGCTGGCCGCCGTCGACGGCCCCGTCAGCCGCCCGCTGATGATCCGTGGTGCCGTGACGGCGTCGGTATCGCAAGCCGCCTGGTGGGGCGCGGTCGCCATCGGATTCTTGAACAGCCGGCACTGACTCGACGCCGGGGCACGCGACGGGTGACGAGCCCCGCCGTCCGGCCGGCGGGCTCCACCCGATGCGTGCCGTGGGCGTATCAGCCCGTGAAGATCTCGACGAGGGACCAGACGGCGAGCGCGAGCATGCACACGCCGCCGATTCGCTGGACGGTCTTGAGGGGGACTCGCTTGGCGATGAACCGGCCGGCCAGCAGGGCAAGGGCGGAGACGGACATGAGGGCTGCGGCCGAGCCGATCGCAGTGGACCACGTGCCGTTGCTGGCAGCGAGGTTGGCCGTGGTGATCTGGGTGAGGTCGCCCCATTCGCTGATGAACACAGCCATGAACGCCGTGGAGTAGACGGGCCAGAATCCGGTCACGGCCTTGCCCCCGGCCTCATCCCCGTCACCATCTGCACCTGCTCCGCGCAGCAGCATGAACGCCCCGAAGGCGAAGAGGGCGGCGGAGACGAGCTTGACGATCCAGTCGGGCAGGAGCCCGATCAGGCTGCCCGCCCCGACCGCGATCGCGACGTGCACGACGAAGGCGCTCGATGTGCCGATCCAGACGTAGAGCGGGCGCATCCGCGTGCCCATCGCCAGGGACGCGAACATCGTCTTGTCGGGCAGCTCGGCGAGGAAGATCAGACCGAAGGCGGTGAGGATCGCCAGAGGGTCGAGGTGCATGCCGGGTGGCTTTCTGTGAGAGCCGGGCCCCCGGTCTTCGCGAAGTGCCACAGGCAACCGGAGGACCGCTCGGCCCGGCACGACGGTCGAACCCGCAGGGCGCGGGCACGTCAATGCCTGACCGAAGGTCTCGCCCGCCCGCGCAATGCGCAGGCCCGGCCACCGGGAGCCCGGAGGCTCCAGTGTGTCGACGACCGGTTCGCGGGGCTACTCCCCTTCGCAGCCGTCAACATTACCCGAAGATGCCAGGAGGCGGATGCGCGCGAGCGTGCCGCCCGGGTGCGGGGCGAAGGCGTAGGTGACGTGCATCGGCATCGGGCCGGCGACGGACACCATGTCCATCAGTTCCGGCGGTTCGTGCGCGATGACGCGGAGTACGTAGTCGATGCGCTTGCCGAGGAAGTACGCCGTACGGGTCACCTCGGCACCGACCCCGAACCCGCCGGTGTCCGCTTCCCGCGTCAGGGCGGCCTCGCGGATGCCTTGCGTCCATGCGGCGTCGTGGCGCCAGTCCATGGCGTACGCGGCCACGCGGCCGGGCGGGATCGGGATCACCCGCTCGGCCGTCACGTCGATCGGCATGATGCGTGCGCCCCTGCTCAGAGGATGAAGAAGGGCTGAGGGGTGCCCGACTCGGCGTACTGCTTGAGGTGGGTCATCAGCTGCTCCCAGGTGCCGGCGGTGTGCGGGAGGTCGGGGTCGCCGGCCGCGAAGCCGGCGTGCCGGAAGTCCACGCGCGTCCCCGACCCGTCAGGGGCGTCGGTCAGCCGCCAGGTGATGACGGTTCCGGACCAGTGCGGCGGGAAGGCGCCGACCGAGGTCCAGACGACCTCCTCCTTGTCCGCGCGGTCCCGGCGGAGCCGGAAGGTCTCGGGGATCTGCGGGAAGTCGAAGAGGAGGACCTCGCCCTCGCGGTTCACGCCGGTGGTCCACCAGCCGGTGAGGCCGTCGTGGGTGTTCAGCGCTTCGTAGACGACGGCGCGGTCGGCGCCGATGTCGGTCTGCAGGGTGATCTCGGACATTGCAGCTCCTCTGTGTGTGTACCGGTCTGTGTGTGTACCGGTGTGACCCAACCTTCGCTTTAGTCAACACTAAAATGACTCTGTGCGATGTGGCAAGTTAAAGCGGGCGCTAAAATGACCGCCATGGATGCGGTACGGGCTGTCGCCGAGCCCAGGCGGCGCGAGATTCTGCGGCTGGTCTGGGACGACGAACTGTCGGCGGGCGAGATCGCCGCGCGGTTCGACGTCACCTTCGGTGCGGTCTCCCAACACCTCAAGGTGCTGCGGGACTCCGGCCTGGTTACGCTGCGCCAGGACGGCAAGAAGCGTTTCTACCGAGCGGACCGCGACGGGATGGGGCCGCTCGCCGACTATCTCCAGTCGATGTGGACCACCAGGCTCGACACCCTGGCCGAGCTGGCCGAGGCCGCCGAGCGGGCCGATCAGTCCGAAGGGACGAGCTCGTGAGCGCAGGCATCGGCGACGGCGTGGTCACGGTTGAGCGGCACATCGCCGCCCGCCCGGAGACGGTGTTCTCCTTCTTCACCGACCGGGACAAGTGGCTGTCCTGGATGGGCATTGACGGCGAGTTCGTCTTCGAACGGGGCGGCGCCTACCGGACGACCGTCACCGGCGAGAACGTCGCCGAAGGCCGCTTCACCGAGATCGACCCGCCCAAGCGGCTGGTCTTCACCTGGGGCTGGGCCCAGGGCAACGCGTCCGTACCGGCCGGATCGACCACTGTGGAGATCACGCTGGAACCCACGGCGGACGGCACCCTGCTCCGACTCGTCCACAGCGGACTCCCCTCCCCCGAGGCACGTGCCGCCCACGGAGAGGGCTGGAACCACTACGTCGCCCGGCTCGCCCGGCGCGCCGAGGGCTCGGACCCCGGCCCGGACCTCTGGATGTAGGCCCGCCGGTCGGCCGGCCCCGATGCGGCGGGGTCCGTTCAGGGGCAGCTGGACACAGGGTGGTCGTGGGTGAGCGCGCAGATCATCTGCTCACCGCGCCTGTTGTCGGGGTAGGTCTCGACGAGTTCCGCCGTGAATTCCTTCCACTGGCGGGCTATGTCCTGGGCGGCGAGCTCGGACGCCCGCTGGAAGTTGCCGTTCCGCGAACGTTCGGAAGCCTCGGCGTCCTTGTTGAGGGTGCCGTTGTGCTTGACGCGTCCGGTGCAGTCGGCGGGCTTGGAACCGGTGGAATCGAAGTCGGGGTAGCAGCCGGTGGCCAGGTCCTCGGGGATCAGGCCGGCGGCTTCCCGGGTCCAGTCGGCGTCGTTCATGGAGCTGTAGCGGCGGATGTCGAGGAACGGCGCGATGGTGGTGCGGTTCAGGCCGGGCGGGTTGGTGGTGCCGATCGGGACGGCGTCGTCGGCCTTGTCGGACCAGTTGCCGTGGGAGTAGAAGTCCTCGATCGGGTGCCAGCCACGGCCGAGCTGTTCCAGGACATTGCACTTGGCGCGTTCCGGCTTCTCGTTCCACGCGCACGGGGCGTCCAAGTCGCTCTGGCCTGCGATGATCCTGCCGTTCGCGTCGACCAACCCGTCGGCGTCGCGCACGGCGCCCCGCAGGCGGGCGACGGAGCCACGGATGCAGGCGAGCAGTTCGGTGGTCGCCTCGTCACGGGTACGCGGGTACGCGGATCCGTACCGCGGGGCGAGGTAGTCGGCGTTGTCGCAGTGCAGGATGCCGAGGTCGAAATAGGCGCCCTGGTCGTTGGCCACGATCGCCCCCTCGCGGGAATCGGCCATCGCCGACAACGACTTGGGCTCCCAGCTCAGGGCGGCGCGCGTGATCTTCTCATGATTGCCACCGCTGAACGCCCGCGCCGGACCCGGCACCAGCACGACCAGACATGCCCCGCAGGCGAGCGCCGTGGCGGGCAGTCGGCGCAGGACGTACGAGGAGGCGTGCGACACGAGACCTCCAGAGAACACCCGCGGAAGTGCGGTGAACCGGTCCTCCCACCAGCATCGCAGCCGGGAAAATCCCGCGCGAGCCGGGGCACGGAGTGACCCGCATGGCGATGCGCGGCGAGGGAGGTGAGAATGAGCTTGCGACTTACCGGCGCCCGGCAGCGGACCGGCGGTACAGCAGGCGAACTGCCACCCGTTCCGGCACGGCCGTTGGAGGCTCAATCACAACGGCGCCGTCTCCGGTTTACACCTGGTGCGCCGCCACCTCTGCCTCCTGGTCGATCCTGCCCCGTTCTGCGACATCGAGGTCCGAAAGAGGCAACCGAGCGCCCGCCCAACCGACAGGAGCACGTCCATGAACCACGCGATGGTCGATCTGGCGGTGGACTACCCACTGCTGAACATGTTCTGGACCATGATGATGATCTTCCTCTGGGTCCTCTGGTTCATGCTGCTCTTCCGCGTCATCGGCGATGTCTTCCGCGACGACAGCATGAGCGGCTGGGGCAAGGCGGGATGGACCATCTTCGTCATCCTGGTGCCCTTCCTGGGCGTGTTCGTGTACCTGATCGCCCGCGGGCGAGGAATGGGCGAACGCGAGCTGAAGCGGGCCCAGGACAGCGAGCAGGCGTTCCGCTCCTACGTACGCGAGAGCGCCGGCCCCACCAGCGCTGCCGAGGAGCTGTCCCGGCTCGCCGAGCTCAAGAACCGCGGCGACATCTCGGCCACCGAGTACGAGCAGGCCAAGGCCAAGGTCCTCGCGACCTAGTGCTGTGGCCGGGACGGTTCACCGGGTCACAGCACTAGCGTCGACAGCCCGGCCCTTCCCGTCGGCCGGGAACGAGCACGGGTGCGGGGTGCGTGGTCATGGTGCTTGACCTGCTCGTCATCGGCTTGGCGGTCACGCTCTTCCCCTTGCCGATCATGGCCTTCGTACTGGTCGTGTCCGCACCCCGCGGGGTGTGGAAGGGGCTGTCGTTCATCCTCGGCTGGCTGGCGTGCCTCGTGGCCGTCATCGCCATCGTCATGCTCCTCACCGACGGGGAGCCGCCCCCGCCCCGCTCCCCGCCGTCCATCGCCGCACTCGTGGCCACGCTGGTGATCGGTGTGGGCCTGATCGTGTACAGCGAGCACAGGCGCCGCCTGCGACGTACCCGTCCGGCCCCGGATCCCTCCGGGGCCGGACGCCCTCGCCCTTCGGGTTCCGGGACATCGCTGACGTCTCGCACGGACGACGCCACCGGATGGTCGGCGGCCGCACTCGCCGTGCTCCTCCAGCCCTGGGGGATGGTCGGCGCGGCGGCCGCCACCGTCGTGCAGGCCGACCTCTCCCACAGCACCTCCTTCCTGGCGCTCGTGGGGTTCTGCCTCCTGGCCAGCTCCACCCTGCTGGGCATGGAGCTGTACATGGTGTTCGCACCGGAGAAGGCCCATCGCGCCCTGACGAACCTGCGCGCATGGCTCGAACGCCACAAGGACCCGGCGATCGTGGTCACCTGTCTCGTCCTCGGAATCTGGCTCGTCGGCAGAAGCCTCTACCAGCTCACCGGATGAACGTGAAGGTGCGGGGCCCCACGGCGGATGCTGCAATGGCTACGGCCGGCCGGGCGCACGGTCAGGCCACCGAATCCGCGCCCGAGGAGTGCTCATGAGTGACGACATCGAAGACATGGGTCCCGTCGACTTCCTGGTCGTCGAGTTCCCGGGCAACCGGATGACGGGCGAGGCGTTCCCGTTGCTGATCGACCTGGTCGACAGGGGCATCGTCCGCATCCTCGACATGCGCTTCGTACGGAAGGACCTCGACGGGAGCGTCGTCGCCGTGGAGATCGCGCAGATGGACGACGGCAGCGGACTCGGTCTGTCCGTCTTCGAAGGAGCCTCGTCCGGCCTGCTCGGCCAGGACGACCTCGACGACGCGGGCAATGCCCTGGAGCCGGGGAACGCGGCCGCGATCCTGGTGTACGAGAACCTGTGGGCAGCCCCGTTCGCCCGGGCCCTGAGGCGCAGTGGTGCGCAAATGGTGGCCAGCGGCCGGATTCCCGTGCAGGCCCTGCTGGCCTCGCTCGACGCCGAGGAAGCCGGGGAGGGCTAGCACGGAACCGGCCAGGACCAGGTCAGGGTCAGGGTCAGGGTCAGGGTCAGGGTCAGGGTCAGGGTCAGGAGCTGAGGATCTTGCTCTTCTGCTCCGCGAACTCCGCCTCGGTCAGGAGTCCCTGCTCCTTCAGCGCTCCGAGTTCCTTGAGCTGATCGATCCGGCTGCTCATGTCGTCGCCCGGCGGGGGCGGCGCGGGAGCCGCGGCGGGCGCGGCCGGGGCGCTCTGCTCGGGGGCGGGAGCTTCCTGCCCGGCCCACCGGCCGGCCTGGCGCCGCGAGACCCGGTTGGAGACCGCCGTAGCCGTACCGGCCACCACTGCCGTGCGCGCGATTCCTCGAAGAAGTCCAGGCACGTCGCTTCTCCTCACTGACGGGGCCCGGGCCGGACAGGGCAGCTGCCGGCCCCTTGCCTACCTCCCAGCATCGCACCGACGCGCAGCTCGCACCCTGCGGGGAACCGGGCCGTGCCACCCGGGCCGTGTCACCCGCCGGGTTTCGCCGGGCGTGACTGGGTCGTCGGGATCCGCTGAGTGAAGAACAACGCGATGAGGGCGGCGAAGGCGAGGATGGCGAGTGCGGCGCGCAGCCCGTCGAGCCTCGCTTCGGCGTTCGCGTCCAGCGCGGCCGAGGCCAGCTCCGGGCTCGTGCCCGCCTCGTCGAGGGCGGTCTGGAGCTGGGCGTCCGACATGAAGGGCACCCCGCTCTCGAGCTTGACGGTCGCCTGGCTCTTGACCTCGGACGGGATGGCCTGGTTCTGCTCGACGGTGGTCACGAACGAGGCCGTGAGCGCGGCGATCATGATCGACCCGGCGAGAGCCGTTCCGATCGAGGCGCCGAGGTTGGTGACGGCGTTCTGGACACCGCCGACCTCCGAGCTCTGTTCGTCCGGCACCGCGGACACGGTGACCGCCCCGAGCTGGGAGGCCAGCGCTCCCATACCGAGCCCGATCAGCAGGAGCGGGACGGTGACGATCTCCGGGCCCGCGTCCGTGTCGAGCGCGGCCATCAGTGCCACCGCGCCCACGAGCAGCGCGAGGACGCCGAGTCGCACCACCCGGCGGGGTGAGGCGTCCGGGAGGAAGCGCGGGATCAGGACCGCGGCGGCCAGCAGGGTCAGGGAGAGCGGCAGGATGTACACACCGGTCTTGACCGCGGACAGGCCGAGTGCGACCGACAGGTACAGCGGGACGACGAAGAACACGCCCATCTGTACGAGGTACTGGAAGAAGAACATCGTCAGGCCGCCGGTGAGCTGCCGGTTGCGCAGCAGCTCCGGGTCCACCAGCGGCTCCTTGTGCCGCTCCACGAGGCGGGCCTCCCACCGCAGGAAGAGCCACAACAGGAACAGACCCGCCAGCATCAGCCACACGACCAGGGAGATCCCGAGCCAGGCGGGCGCGCCGGGCTTCGGCAGGAACCAGCCCCATTCACTCGAGCGGAGGACGCCGTAGACGAAGATCCCGAGCCCGAGAGCGGAGATCACGGCGCCGACGAGGTCGATGCGCGGGCGCGTCTCGACCGGCGCGTCGGCGACGCGGCGGGAGAGCACCAGGATGCCGAGCACGATCAGGACCTCACCGGCGAAGACCCAGCGCCAGGAGAAGTACGTCGTGGCGATGCCTCCGACGAGCGGCCCGACGGCGATCGCCACGGCTGCCGCGGCGGCGACCAGCCCGTAGGCGGCCGGCCGGCGTTCCGTGGGGAAGTTGCCGGCGACCAGCGCGACGATCGCGGGCAGGATGAGCGCGGCTCCGACCCCCTCGAGGAACGACCAGCCGAGCATCAGCACGGTCAGGTTCGGGGCCAGCGCGGTGATCAGGGATCCGCAGCCGTAGATCACGCAGCCGATCAGGAAGGCCCGCTTGCGGCCGATGATCGCGCCGACCTTGCCTCCGGGGATCATGAACATCGCCATCACCAGGGTGTACGCCGTGATGGCGCCCTGGATTCCGGTCACGGTCGTGCCCACGTCCTCGGCCACCGTCGCGATCGACACGTTCATGACGGAGCTGTCGAGCGCCATCAGGAACTGCCCGGACGCGAGTGTCAGCAGGACGACCCGCGACGATGCCGCCCTGGCTGGAGCAGCCGACCCCGCTGGAGTGCCCGCGCCGGATGTCATGGGGGCAAGGCTCCCAGTCTCCCCGGCGCACCGGCTGCCGACCCGCCGGGGGTGTCAGCCGGTCGGCACAAGTCCGTCGACACGAGCCGGTCGACACCAGCCGGTCGGCGCAACGTCGAGGAGGGCCGGTGAACGTGCACGTCAGCCCAGGTGCGCCCAGGCTGGGAAGGGTGACGGCGAAATGGAGCGGAGCATGACCAGTGCGGCCGAGCGGGCCGGACGCGGCAAGGCGGCGCGACGACGGGCCGGCCGGGCCTCGCACGGTGAGTGGGCCGAGGCGGCTGCCCGGCCCGATCCGGTCGGTGTGCTGGAGCGGCAGGCAGCCGACCGGGTGGTCGAGCTGTTGCCGATCCGCTACGGGCGGATGGCGGCGTCCCCGTTCGCCTTCCTGCGCGGCGCGGCCGCCGTGATGGCCACGGACCTGGCCACCCTGCCGAACACCGGCCTGACCGTCCAGCTCTGCGGCGACGCACACCTGCTGAACTTCGGCCTGTTCGCCTCGCCGGAGCGGGCGCTGCTGTTCGACCTCAACGACTTCGACGAGACGCTGCCCGGACCCTTCGAATGGGACGTCAAGAGGCTCGCCGCCAGCACGGCCGTGGCCGCCCGCGACCAGGGACGGCGACGACCGTGCGTGGCGGACAGCCCTCGCCGCCGCCCAGGCGTACCGGCTGTCCATGCGACGGCTGGCCGAACAGGGCGAACTCGCCGTCTGGTACGAGCGGTTCGACACGGCCGAGGTGATCCCGCTGATCCGCGACACCAAGCTGCGAAGCCGGGTCGAGGCGAATCTCGCGCGCGCCCGGCGGCGTACCAGCCTCCAGGCGCTCGCCAAACTGACCGAGACCCGGGACGGCCGCCGGCGCATCATCCACGATCCGCCCCTGGTCGAACCGCTCGAAGAAGCCGAGATGCAGGCCGTGGGCAAGATCTTCAGGAAATACCGCAGCACGCTCCCCGAGGAGCGACGCCTGCTGCTGGACCGCTACCGGCTGGTCGACGCGGCACGCAAGGCCGTCGGCGTCGGGAGCGTCGGCACCCGCTGCTTCATCGTTCTGCTGACCGGCCGCGACGAACGGGACCCGCTCTTCCTCCAGATCAAGGAGGCCGGACGCTCGGTGCTGGAGGACCATCTCCCCGCCGACAGCCATGACCACCACGGTCAGCGAGTGGTCGCGGGACAGAAACTCCTGCAGGCCGCCTCGGACATCTTCCTCGGCTGGATGACCGGGCCGGCCGGGCGCCACTTCTACGGCCGGCAGCTGCGCGACATGAAGGGGTCGGCCCTCGTGGAGACCATGACCCCGGCCATGCTCGGCCAGTACGCCGAACTGTGCGGCACGGCCCTGGCCCGCGCCCACGCCCGCTCCGGAGACCGCATCGCCATCGCCGGATACCTGGGCCGCGCCGACACCTTCGACCGCGCCGTCGCCGACTTCGCGCTCCGCTACGCCGACCAGACCGTCGCCGACCACGCCGCGCTCACCGCCGCGATCACCGACGGGGCCGTCACCGCCGCCCACGGCATCTGAGCGGCGGTCGGGCTCGCGCTCAGTGCAGGTCGGACCGTGCGGGGTGGTCGTCGAGGAAACCGCCCGACTGGTGCTGCCACAGCTTCGCGTAGGCGCCTTCGGAGGCGAGCAGCTCGTGGTGCGTACCCTGCTCGACGATCCGTCCGTGGTCGAGTACGACGAGCCGGTCCATGTGGGCCACCGTGCTGAGCCGGTGCGCCACCACGAGCGCCGTCCGCCCCTCCATGAGGCGCCACAGCGCTTCCTGGACGAGGATCTCGCTCTCGGAGTCCAGGGCGCTGGTCGCCTCGTCGAGCAGCAGGATCGGCGCGTCGCGCAGGATCGCCCTGGCGAGCGCGACCCGCTGGCGCTGTCCGCCGGAGAGTTTGACTCCGCGCTCGCCGACCATGGTGTCGAGGCCGCTCGGCAGGGCGTCCGCGAACTCCGTGACGTGCGCCGCCTCGGCCGCGCGGCGGATCTCGGCCTCGGTGGCGTCCGGCCGGGCGAACGCGATGTTCTCCCGCAGCGTGCGGTGGAACATCGCCGGGTCCTGCGGCACGTAGGCCATCAGGCCGCGCAGGTCGCTCTGGCGCAGCCTGCTGATGTCCGTGCCCCCGATCAGGATCCGGCCCGCGTCGATGTCCGTCATCCGCAGCAGCAGCCGGGTGAGCGTGGTCTTGCCGCCGCCGGACCGCCCCACGAGCCCGATCTTCGCCCCGCTGGGCACGGCCAGGTCCAGTCCCTCGAAGAGCGGGTCCGCGCCCCCGTGGGCGAAGGTCACCTGCTCGAAGCGGATGTCGGCGGCCCGGGTGGGCGGCGGCTCCGGCGAGTCCGGGTCGAGCACGGTCGGCGGCTTCAGCAGCAGCTCCGTGAACTGCGCGGCCTCCGTCATCGAGCTCTCCAGACGACGGTAGATCTGGTTGAACTCGAACATGATCCGTGTGGCGTTGGAGTAGTACGTGAAGGCGACCACGACCGCCTCCACCCCGTTACCGCCCCCGGCGATGGAGACCGCGAGCAGCAGGCCCAGCGCGTTGGTCAGCACGGACATCGGCGCGACGACCGTGTCGATGCGCAGGTTGCCGTAGTCCCACGACCGCAGGGTGAGCCCCCGCGACTGCGCCACCCGGGACCGGTGCTCGGCGGCCTCGCGCTCCTCCGCGGCGAACGCCCTGACCGTGTCCATGTTCATGAGGCTGTCGGAGACGTGCCCCGACACGCGGGCGATCGCCTCCTCGCGCCGGCCGACGAGCACCTGGCGGCGACGGATGAGGGGCAGTACGCACACCGCCGTCACCGCGATCATGGCCAGGAGCGCCACGACGAGCAGCGGTTCGTACTGCCAGAGCACCACCGACCCGAACAGCAGCGGCACGAACTTGCCCACGACCGAGAAGGTCAGCGTGTCGACGAACTCCTCGAAGCGGGAGGCGAAGCTCAGGACCCGTTTGGTCAGCGACCCGGCGAAGTTGTCGTGGAAGAACGCGGCGTCCTTCGCGAACAGCTCGTCCATGCCGATCACGTACAGGCGCTCGATGCCGAGGGCGTCGAGGCGGTTCAGGCAGTGCAGGCCGAGGCGCCACAGCGCCTCCGAGAGCAGCAGGACACCGGCGAATGCGAGGACGTACGGGAGCATCGAGCCGAGGGTGGGAGAGGCCCCGCCGGCGATGCGGCCGACGAGCTTCGCGACCACCAGCGGGGCGATGTAGGCGATCCCGATGTTGCCCAGGGCCGGCAGCAGCATGGTGGGCACCGTCAGCCACCGAAGCCGCGCCAGCTCCCGTCCGTAGTAGCGAAGTGCGAGGAGCACCGGGCCCTTGCTGGGCCGAACCCCTGGTGATGCGGACGATCCCATGGCAACCCTGTGGTGTCGGCGGACCCGGAACGGCAGTGTCCCGCGACCGCGCCCGCGCAGTCCAAGCGTTTTCCGTGTGGGCGACGCCCCCGCACGGACGATCGAGCCGTCCGCCCGACCGGCGCCCGGCGGCGGTCAGGACCGGCGCCGCCGGGCGCCGGCCGTCACAGCTTGCGGCACAAGAGGGCGTCCGGAGTCTTGCCCTTGGCCCAGGCTCCCGTGAAGGCGATGCCCGCGGCGTACTCGTCCGTTCCGCACTGCCCCTTGTAGTTGCCGTACCCGAACTCGCCTCCCGGGCCTCCGGCCGGCCGGTTGTCGCCCCGGTCGAACCAGACGGTGCGGCCGTTCGTCCCGAGGGGCCTGCCCGCCTGGGCGCACAGGACCGCGGAGACCGCCTGGCCGCGCACGCTGTAGCCGATCACGAACTGGCCAGGCCCGCACTGGTACTTGGTGTAGCCGCCGGCCCAATCGCCCTGCTGTACGTGGCGTTCGTCGTTCACGACGGTCGGCGCCGGGCCGGTGGCCGCCAGACCCGCGGCCCCGGAATCGGTGCACAGCCCGCGCCCGTCACGGTGCGCCAGGCCGACGAGCCGCTGTCCGTCGGGGCACGCCCCCTTGCGGGCTCCCGCGTCCCAGTCCCCGAGCGCCCGTGCGCGTGCCGACTGGACCGCATCGGCGTGGTCGAGGTTGAGCATGTCCCAGGTGTCGGTGACGGCGACCTGGCCGCTCTTCTGCGGCGAGGTGACCAGCCGGTTCCAGTCGGTGGAGCGCCAGTCCCCGCCGTCCAGGATGCCTGAACGGCGGCCCGTCGCGTCGTAGTTGAGGATCGACCACGTGCCGTGTCCGGCCCATCCGACCAGGGGCCAGTAGGCGAAATCGGTGTCGTTGGCGATCAGGTAGTCCACGAGATTGCCGAACCAGGAGCGTGCCTGCGGGTTGGTCTCGTCGCTACCGATGCCGAACTCGCTGATCCACAGGGGTGCGGTGAAGTGGCGGCCGGATTCGGCCGTGACGTAGAACGCCTGGCGTTGCAGGGTCGCGAACAGGTCCTCGCGGGAGAGTTCCTGGTAGCGCGGGTCGTGGGTCTCACCCATGCCGGTCGCGCCGGTGTGGTTCGGCCCGGTGTAGCCGTAGAAGTGCGCCGCGTACACCAGCTTGTTCGAGGCGACGAGGGTGTGCGAGAGGGTGCGTACCGGTTCGAGTGTGGGGCGCCCGTGGGGCAGCCCGTCGGCGGGGATGCCTTGCCAGTTGATCCCTTCGACGATCACCAGCAGGTCGGGGTTGGCCTCCGTGAGGAGCCGGTCGCCGAGCCGCTGGGAGGCGACCCACCAGTCGTGGTCGTTGCCCCAGTTCCAGTTGGCGTCGTCGGTGACGGTACGGCGGACCTCGTTGTAGAGGTCGGCGCCGACGACGCGCTTGTTGTCCTTGTAGCGGCGGGCGAGGCTGATCCAGTCGTTCTCCCACTGCGCGGTGGACTGGCTGGTGTTCCAGCGTTCGTTGCCGTCCAGGCCACAGCAGAAGCGTGAGGTGATGGTGTGGTTGTTGAGGATCACCGCGAAGCCCTCGGCCGTGGTGGCGGCGATGACGGCGTCGAACACCTGGAGCGGGGTCTTGCCGCGCAGGTTCGGGTTGGCCGCGACCGAGGCGTCGGAGACCGGGCGCTGGTCGTGCAGCATCTCGTTCGAGAAGGGCAGCCGGATGCTGTTGATGCCGAGTTCGTGGAATCCGGCGAGGATCCGCGGGATCGGGGCGCGGTCCAGGCCGAGCGGCATCTGGTCGGCCTTCTCGCCGTCGTGGTGGCTGGCCGGGTCGTTGATGTCACCGGAGCCGCTCCACGATCCCTGAGCCCCGTGCCAGTTCGCGGACTTGAGCTTGAAGCGGTTGCCTTCTGCGTCGACGACGTAGCGGCCGCGGGTGCTGAGGGGGCACGCCAGGAGTCGGACAGGACGGCCGGTGTGCCGGCCGTCACCGCAGTCACCGCGGTCGCGGCCGGCGCGGTCGTCGTGGACGCGGTGGCCTGGGAGGCGCCGAGCGCTCCGAGCAGGAGCGCCGCGGCGAGTACGGCCGGTAGCAGGGGTCTTCTCACAGTGCCCTCCGAGGGCTGGGGGTGGACGTGAGCACGGAGCCGAGGACGGCGACGCCCCGCGGCTCGAGGGCCACGTGGCGGACGTGGGGCCTCTGACCGTCGAGAAGGTCTCGGCGGTCGGCCGGCAGGGTCACCTCATGGGTGTCCTCGGTGTGGTTGAGCAGGATGAGGACGTCGTGATCCGCGCCGCGGCGGATCGTCGCCTGGACGCCGGTGGGCAGGCCGGGCAGAAGGGGGCGACTCCCGCGTCGGCGAGTGAGCGGTCGGTGATGGCCCGCATCGTGACGGGATCGGGGCGGGTGGCGATGTAGCGGGCCGTTCCCCCGCCGCGGGTGTGCACCGTGACCGCGGGGCGGTCGTCGTCCCAGTCGGGTCCGGCGAAGAGGAGTTCGGCGCGGGCGCCGGTGAGCTTCACGTCCTCGCGCCACAGCGACGCCGGCGGGGGCGCGGGGGCGTCCGCGTCCGCGTCCGGGGAGCGGAGCGGAACCGCCTCATCGGCCGCGGCCGGCCAGAACTCCTCGACCCGTACGCCCAGTACGTCGTCCAGCGCGTCGGGCCGGCCGCCCGTGTGCACGCGGTCGTGCTCGTCGACGATCCCGGTGAAGAACGAGGCGAGGAGGGATCCCCCGTCCGCCACGAAGGTGCGTATCCGCTCGGCGTTCACGGCCGACAGCAGGTAGTGGCTGGGCAGCACGAGCAGTTTGTACGGCGAGAGGTCCGCGGCGGGATGTACGAGGTCGATGCCGACGCCCGCTTCGAACAGGGGTGAGTAGTGGTCGAGGACGCGGTCGAGGCAGCGCACGCCGTCCGAGGGATGCGAGTCGAGTTCGAGCGCCCACCAGTTGTCCCAGTCGAACAGGATCGCGACCTCGTTGCGGATGCGCGTGCCGGCCAGCTCGGGCACCAGGGCCAGTTCGCGGCCCAGCTCACGCACCTCGGCGTGCACCCGCGTCCCGGCCCCCGCGTGCGGGATCATGCCGGAGTGGAACTTCTCCGCGCCGCCGCGGGACTGTCGCCATTGGAAGTACATGACGGCGTCCGCGCCCTGCGCGACGGCCTGCCAGCTCCACAGGCGCATCCTGCCGGGGCTCTTGCCCCCGTTGCGGCCCCGCCAGTTGACGGCGGACGGGGCCTGCTCGGTCAGCAGCCACGGGTTCCCCCGGCCGCACCGCGCAGGAGGTCGTACGACAGTGCCGCGCCGATGTGTGCCGACCCCCAGTGGGGGTCCGGGTAGCTGTCGAGGGCGAGGACGTCCATCTCGGGTGCCCATGCATGGACGTCGACCGCCTTGTGCCCGGCGAGGAAGTTCGTGGTCACCGGGGTATCGGGGGTGATCCGGCGCAGCACGTCGCGTTCGAGGGTGAAGCAGGTGCGCAGCGCGTCGCTGCTGAACCGCTTGAAGTCGAGCTGCTGGGAGGGGTTGGGGTAGGTGGGTGCGGTGCGCGGGGGCAGGATCTGGTCGAAGGAGGTGTAGCGCTGCGACCAGAAGTCGGTGGACCACGCGTCGTTGAGCGCGTCGACATCGCCGTACCTGGTAGTCAGCCAGTGCCGGAAGTCGGCGGCGGAGGTGTCGCAGAAGCATTCGGCGACGTGGATTCCGTACTCGTTGCCGACGTGCCACAGGCCCAGCGCCGGATGATCGCGGTAGTGCGTGGCGACGGCTTCGGCCAGGCGGACGGCCCGGTCGCGGAAGACCGGGCTGGAGGGGCAGAAGTGCTGGCGGCCCCCTGGGGACAGGATGCCGCCGGAGGCGGTGACCGGCAGGATCTCGGGATGCCCGACGGCGAGCCATGGGGGTGGCGACGCGGTCATGGTGGCCAGATCGGCGGTGATGCCGTGGGTGGCCAAGTCGTCCATGACGGTGTCGAAGAAGCCGAAGTCGTAGGCGTCGCGGGCGGGTTCGACGCGGGCCCAGGCGAAGATGGCGAGGTTGACGAGGTTGACGCCTGCCTCGTTCATCAGGCGCAGGTCTTCGGCGCGGGTGGCCTTGTCCCACTGTTCGGGGTTGTAGTCGCCGCCGAATCCGAGGCCGCCCAGTCGCGCGCGGAGGGCTCGGGAACGGTCTCGGGAACGGTCTTGTGCCGGAGAGTTCATCTTCCTTACCCCTTCAGGTACTTCGGTCAGATCCGCGGCGGCGCCGCGCTGTCACGCTCCACCAGGGTCGGCATGACCGACACGACGGACGAGTCCGTCGGCGCGGCGCCCTCGATCTGGCTCAGGAGCCGGTGCACGCAGGCCGCACCGACCCGGGAGAGGTCCTGGTCCACGGTGGTCAGCGGCGGGAGGAAGTAGGCGGATTCGGCGATGTTGTCGAACCCGATCACGCTCACGTCCTCCGGAACCGAACGCCCCGCCTCGCGCAGCGCCCGGACCAGCCCGAGCGCCATCTGGTCGTTGGCGGCGAACACCGCGGTGACCTCCGGCCGGCCGGCGAGTTCCCGGCCTGCCCGGTATCCGCTCTCGGCACTCCAGTCACCGTGGACGGCCGGCGGGACAGGTGCGCCCGCGGCCTGGAGGGCACGCTGCCATGCCTCGGCGCGGCGGCGCGCGGGGTGGGAGTCCTGTGGGCCGGCCAGGTGCCACACCGTGGTGTGACCGAGCCCCAGCAGGTGGTTCACGGCGATCTCCGCACCGGCCGCATGGTCGGTGTGCACGCCGGGGTAGCGGTGGTCGTCGCCGCCGTCGACGACCACGACCGGCAGCCCCAGGGGGATCATCAGCGAACCGGCCAGGATCTGCGCCTCGTTCACGATGACCCCGTCGACCGCATGACCGCTCAGCCTCCGGAACGCTTCGAGCACCGCCTCCTCGGTCTGCGCCTGCGGGACGACCACGTTGACCGAGTACTCGGTGGACTGCACGGCGGAGACGATCGAATCCAGCGTGCGTGCGTTTCCGTGCGCCGTGAGGTCGAAGCTGATGACGCCGATCGTCCGGAACTTGCCGGTGGCCAGCGCCCGGGCCGCGGTGTTGGGGCGGTACCCGAGCATGCGGACGGCCCGGACGACCCGATCGCGGGTCGCGTCGTCGACGCGGGCGGTCGCGTTGACCACGCGGGAGACGGTCTGCGCCGAGACTCCTGCCATGGCCGCGACATCCGCCATCGACGGGGGCCTGGGGCGATCCGCAGCCGGGGAACGGGACTTGCGTGGTCGCTGCCCATCCTTCGCCATGGTGCAGTTCCTCTCGCACGGTGCTGCCCGGGCATCTTCCTGACCCGCTTCATGTTTGCGCGAACATGCCGCGTTGGTCAACAGGCAACCGAGCCGCTTCGGCCTGGCCGGCAGACTTTTCGCCATCCTTCACATCCTCGAAATCCCTTGAAATTAAGGGAAACTGACGATGCGACAGATCAGTCGGTCAAAACTCTTGACACTCGCCGAGGGCTGTCGACACACTTCCGAACCGCGCCACCATGTTTGCGCTAACACGCATCGGAGGTCTTACCCGTGAAACGCGGCGCCGTCCGGCGCAACCTCACCGCCCACGCGTTCCTCCTGCCGTTCCTCTGCGTCTTCGTCATCGGGGTCGTCGCCCCGCTGGCGTACTCGGTCAACCTGAGCCTCTATCAGGAACGCATGATCGGCGGGATGGTCTTCACCGGGCTGGACAACTACACCAAGGCGTTCAAGGACAATCTGTTCCATGCCGGCCTCGGCCGCGTCGCACTCTTCTTCGCGATCCAGGTGCCGCTCATGCTCGGCCTCGCGCTGGTGGCCGCCCTCGCGATCGACAGTGGGCGGCTGCGTGCGCCAGGGCTGTTCCGGATCGGCATCTTCGTCCCCTACGCCGTTCCCGGTGTGGTCGCGGCCCTCATGTGGGGCTACCTGTACGGCGACCGCTTCGGCCTGGCCGGCGAGATCGGCGACCTGTTGCACATCGAGGTGCCCGACCTGCTCTCCGAGAGCTGGATGCTCGCGTCGATCGGCAACATCGTCACGTGGTCGTACGTCGGCTACAACATGCTGATCCTCTACGCGGCGCTGCGCTCCATCCCCGAGGAGCTGTACGAGGCGGCCGAGGTCGACGGCGCCGGAGCCGTCCGCAAGGCGTTCAGCATCAAACTGCCGGCCCTGCGCCCCGCCCTGCTGCTGGCCACGACGTTCTCGGTGATCGGCAGCTTCCAGCTCTTCAACGAGCCGAGCGTGCTGCAGTCCCTGGCGCCTGCCGCCGTCTCCACGAACTACACCCCCAACATGTACGCCTACAGCCTCGCCTTCGACGGGCGCCAGTTCAACTACTCGGCCGCCGTCGCGGTGCTGCTCGGCCTGGTGACCGTGATCGTCGCGTACGCGGTCCAGCGCACGACCGCCCGAAGGGAGCGCATGCTGTGACCGCCGCCGCACCCCGCCGGCGCCGTCCGGGCAGGTCCACCGCCTTGACCGTGGCGATGGGCCTGATGCTCGCGTACACACTGATCCCCTTGCTCTGGCTCGCGATCAGCGCGACGAAGTCCAACCAGACCCTGTTCGACTCGCCCGGCCTGTGGTTCGGGGACGGCTTCCACCTGTTCGACAACGTCCGGGACGTCTTCACCTACGACGACGGGATATACCTGCGCTGGTTCGGCAACACCCTGCTCTACGCGGTGGTCGGGGCGGGCGGAGCCTCGGTCATCGCGACGATGGGCGGGTACGCACTGGCCAAGTACGCGTTCGCGGGCCGCCGGGTGCTGTCCGCCCTCGTCATCGGGGCGATCTCGATCCCGGCGTCCGCACTCGCGGTCCCGACGTACCTGCTGTTCAGTGACATGGGCATCGTCAACACACCGTGGGCGGTCCTCCTGCCCTCCCTCGCCAGTCCTTTCGGGCTCTATCTGATGCGGGTGTACGCGTCCGAGGCCGTTCCGGACGCGATGCTGGAGGCCGCACGCATCGACGGAGCCGGAGAACTGCGGATCTTCCTCACCATCTCGCTGCGCCTGCTGGCTCCCGGATTCGTCACGGTGCTGCTGTTCACGCTCGTCGCCACCTGGAACAACTACTTCCTGCCGCTGATCGTGCTCAACGACCCCGAGCTGTTCCCCCTCACGGTGGGGCTGCGCCAGTGGGACTCGCTCGCACAGGGCGGCGCCGGCGCGGGTGCCATACCGATCCTCCCTCTGGTGATCACCGGCAGCCTGCTGGCGATCGTCCCGCTGATCGTCGCGTTCCTCTTCCTCCAGCGGTTCTGGCAGTCGGGGCTGGCCGCCGGCGGCGTCAAGCAGTAGGCCGGGCCCTCCCGTTTCGTACCGAAGAAAGGATTCGACATGAGCAGGTTCCTGCGGCTGTCGGCTCTCACCCGCACCCTCACCGCGGGCACGCTCGCGGCCCTCACCCTCTCCCTCACCGCATGTGGCGGCGGCTCCGGCACCTCCGACGGTGGCCGGAAGGCCGACCCCGCGGCCGTGCGGGCCGCACTGGACGAGCCCGCCGAGATCACCTTCTGGACCTGGGTCCCGAACATCGACAAGACGGTCGCGCTGTTCGAGAAGAAGTACCCGAAGGTCAAGGTCAACCTCGTCAACGCGGGCCGCTCCAAGGACGAGTACACCAAGCTGACCACCACGCTCAAGGCGGGCGAGGGCGCCCCCGACGTCGTGCAGATCGAATACTTCGCACTCCCCCAGTTCGCGATGACCAAATCCCTGGCCAACCTCTCCGACTACGGCTCGGCCGGCCTGAAGGACAAGTTCGCCGACTCGGCCTGGTCCCAGGTGAGCCTCGCGGGTGGGATCTACGGCATACCCCAGGACACCGGGCCGATGGCGATGTTCTACCGCAAGGACATCCTCGACCGGTTCGGTGCGAAGCCGCCGGCCACGTGGGAGGAGTACAGCGCGCTCGCCAAGAAGATCCGCGACACCGATCCGAGCGTCCACATCACGTACGTGGACCCCGGCGACGCGGGCACCTCCAACAGCCTGATCTGGGACTTCGGCGGCAAGCCGTACACCGTGAACGGCGCCACCGACGTCACGGTCGATCTCAAGGACGACGCCGGCGCCAAGGCCTACGCCGACACCTGGGGCCCGCTGATCGAGAACAAGCTGGTGGACTCCACCACGAGCTGGAACGACGAGTGGTGGAAGTCCATGTCCTCCGGGAAGTACGCGACTTGGCTGGCCGGCGCGTGGGCGCCCGCGGTACTGGAGCAGAACATCCCGCAGAGCAGGGGCCAGTGGTCGGTCGCCCCCATGCCGGGCGGTGCCAGCGCGGAGAACGGCGGCTCGTCGGTCGCGGTCACCACGCACGCGAAGAACAAGGAGGCGTCGGTCGCCTTCGCCCAGTGGATGGGCTCCGACCCGGAAGCCGTCCGGTCCCTCAACTCCGAGGTCGGCCTGTTCCCCGCGACCAAGGTGCTGCTCGACGACCCCGGCTTCCGCGGCTCCGAGGTGCCGTTCTTCCCCGGCAGCAAGCCGAACGAGATCTTCGCCGACATGTCGAAGGCGGTGCGGCCCGGCTGGCAGTACCTGCCGTTCCAGGTGTACGCGAACAGCGTCTTCAAGGACTCCGTCGGCCAGGCCCTCCAGCCCGGCGGGAACCTGCCCGGCGCGCTGGCCACCTGGCAGGAGCGGGTGAAGACGTACGGGAAGGAACAAGGGTTCACCATCAAGTAGTTCACGGCGGTCCACTTCCAGGAGAAACCCCAGAGGTATGACGACACTCGAACTCGCCCTGCTCGACGGGGAACGCTGGTGGGGCGGAGCGGTCGCCGAAGGGCGGCACATGCCGTTCCCCGACGGCTACGGCTTCGACCTGCGTGACGTGCTCGCCAACCAGGGCATGCCGCTCCTGCTGTCCGACCGCGGCCGCTGGGTGCACAGCGAGCGCACCTTCGCCTTCACGATCTCCGGCGGGCGGCTGACCGCGCACTCGCACGAACCGGACGCGGTCATCGAGCACGGGGAAGGGCACGGCGATCTGCGCGGGGCGTACCGCCACGCGATCACCCGCCACTACCCTCCGTCCGGCACGATGCCGGACCCCCTGCTCTTCGGCGCACCGCAGTACAACCTGTGGATCGAGACGGTTTTCGAGCCGACCCAGGCGAAGGTGCTGGCGTACGCGGAGCGCCTGCTCGCGGAAGGCTTTCCGCCCGGCGTGCTGATGATCGACGACCGGTGGAGCAACGACTACGGGGACTGGACCTTCCATCCCGGCCGCTTCCCCGATCCGGCGGGCATGGTCGCCCGGCTCCACCGGCTCGGCTTCAAGGTGATGCTGTGGCTCGTGCCCTACGTGACCCCGGACTCCCCCACGGCGCGACAGCTGGGCGACCAGGGCCTGCTGATCCGCGACACCGCTGCCGGTGCGGACGGGCGGGCCAAGGTCGCTTCGTGGTGGAACGGCTGGAGCGCCGGCCTCGATCTGCTCGATCCGCGGGCACGGGCGTGGCTGACCGGCCGCCTGGAAGCCCTGCGGGACGGCATCGGCATCGACGGGTTCAAGTTCGACGGCGGCGACGCGCCCTGGTGGCGCTCGCTGGGGTGTGCGGACCCGGAGGCGTACACCCATGCCTGGAACCGCTTCGGTGCCGACTGGCCGCTCAACGAGTTCCGTGACGCGTGGCGCGCCGCGGGTCTGCCGCTCGCACAGCGCCAGCAGGACAAGTACCACCTGTGGGAGGGGCGCTTCGGGCTGGCGAGCCTGATCCCGAACGCCCTGGCCCAGGCCCTGACCGGCCATGCGTTCACCTGTCCCGACATGATCGGCGGCGGCGAGTTCCGCTTCGTCCCGGGCGAGGACGGCGAGGGCTTCGACGAGGAGCTGTTCGTCCGCTACGCCCAGATCGCCGCGCTGTTCCCCATGATGCAGTTCTCCGCGGCGCCCTGGCGCGTGCTCTCCCCGAGAACCTCGCCATCGTCCGCGCGGCGGCCCGCCTGCACACCGAGCTCGCGCCGGAGATCCTCGCTCTCGCCGCGCACGCCGCGGCCACGGGCGAACCGGTCCAGCGCCCGCTCGAATGGGCCTTCCCCCACCAGGGCTACGCGGGGGTCGCCGACCAGTTCATGCTGGGCGACACCCTGATGGTGGCTCCGGTGGTGGCCAAGGGCGCGGACGGGCGTGAGGTCCTGATCCCGCCGGGCACGTGGCTGGCCGACGACGGCCGGTCGTACGCGGGCCCGGCAACGGTATGGATCGACGCGCCCTTGGCCCGGCTGCCGTATCTGCGGAACACGGCCCCGCCGAAGGGGTGAAGCGCTGCCGGAGCGGAGGCCGCCGCACCCCTGCTCCGGCAGCCCCGGCTACCGCGGCCCGGGCGCGGGCGCGAGGCGGCGGGCTCCCTCGGCCGGGGTGACGGAGAGGATGCGCGGGAGGCGGTGGCCGGCGGCGCCGAAGGCGGCCGTGACGGACCCGCCCACCTCGCTCTCCCGCCCGGCCTCCACCAGCGCGATGACGGAGCCCCCGAAGCCGCCCCCGTCATCCGTGCGCCGAGTGCCCCGGCGCCCAGCGCGGCGGTCACGGCGAGGTCGGTCTCCGGGCAGGAGACGCGGTAGTCGTCGCGGAGCGAGGCGTGCCCGGTGGTGAGGATCGGGCCGAGGGCAGCGACATCGCCCTCCCGCAGCCGGGAGACGGCTTCCGTGACCCGGGCGTTCTCGGTCACCACATGGCGGACCAGGGGCGCGAGTTCCGCCGGCAGGGCCTGCAGGGCCCCCGGCAGGTCCCCGGCGGGCAGATCGCGCAGGGCGGGCAGGCCGAGCAGCGCGGCCGCGCGTTCGCAGCCCGCCCGCAGGGCGGCGTACGCCCCGTCGCCGAGGTCGTGGCTGACGCGGGTGTCGATCACCAGCAGCCGCAGACCCTGCCCACGGAGGTCGAAGGGCACCTGCCGGTGGTGCTCCGGGGTTCGTGCGTCGAGCTGAAGGGCGGCCCCCGCGGTGCAGCAGACGGAGGCCATCTGGTCCATGATCCCGCAGGGAACGCCCGCGAAGGCGTTCTCCGCGCGCTGGGCGATCCGGGCCAGTTCGGGCCCGGGCAGGCCCAGCCCGTACAGCTCGTCGTATGCGACCGCGACCGCGCACTCCAGCGCGGCGGAGGAGGAGAGTCCGGCACCGGTGGGCACCGTGCTGTCGAAGTGGAGGTCAGCGCCCCCGACCGGGTGTCCCGCCTCGGTGAGCGCCCAGACCACGCCGGCCGGGTAGGAGACCCAGTTCGTCACGGCGCCGGGGACCAGTGCGGCCACCGTCAGGTCGGTGACCCGGCCGTCGCCCTGCGCGCTGTGCAGCCGCAGCCGCCCGTCCGTACGGGCGCGGGCGGCGAGCAGCGTGGTCTGCGGGAGGGCCATCGGGAGGGCGAACCCGTCGTTGTAGTCGGTGTGTTCGCCGATCAGGTTGACCCGGCCCGGAGCCGCCCACACCCCGTCCGGGGGGCCGCCGAAGAGCCGGCCGAAGGTGCCGGCGACCCGGTCCGCCCGGCTGCCGTCGTCCCACTGGTCCGTGTGGTTCACGACCGGGCCTCCCGCAGCTGCCGCGCGGCCGTCTCGGGGGCCACGTCGTTCATGAAGGCTTCCATCCCGGACTCCGTCCCGGCGAGGAACTTGAGCTTGTCCGGGGTCCGGCGGACCGTGAACAGTTCCAGGTGCAGGGCCAGTTCCGCGCCCTCGGTACGGGGGGCCTGGTGCCAGGCCGAGATGTACGGCGCGGGGGCCGCCCGCTCCTCCTGCCCGGGCAGGAGGAACAGCCGGTCGAAGCGGCGCAGCAGGTCGAGGTAGATGCCCGGGAACTCGGCCCGCTCCGCCTCGGTCAGGCAGGTCAGGTCGGGGACGCGGCGGTGCGGGTAGAGGTGCACCTCGTACGGCCAGCGGGCGGCGTAGGGCACGAAGGCGGTCCAGTGCTCCCCGGCCGTCACCACCCGCTCGGTGGCGGCACGGGCGCCGGAGAGGAGGTCCTCGAAGAGGTTGCGTCCGGTGGCGGCGCGGTGGGCGGCCGCGGCGGCGGTCATCTTGGCGGTGCGCGGGGTGGCGAAGGGGAAGGCGTAGATCTGGCCGTGCGGGTGGGCGAGGGTCACCCCGATCTCGGCGCCCCGGTTCTCGAAGCAGTACACCTGCTCCACGCCCTCGAGCGCGGAGAGCTCCGCGGTGCGGTCGGTCCACGCGTCCAGAACCAGGCGGGCGGCGGCCGGGGTGAGGTCGGCGAAGCGTGCCTCGTGCTCCGGGGTGAAGCACACGACCTCGCAGCGTCCGGCGCCGCCGGCGAGGGAGGGGAAGCGGTTCTCGAAGACGGCCACCTCGTAGTCGGCGGCGGGGATTTCACTGAGCCGGCCGTCCCGGGAGGGACAGAGCGGACATGCCCCGGCGGGCGGCCGGTAGGTGCGGTCCTGCCGGTGGGAGGCGATCGTGATCCAGTCACCGGTCGCCTCGTCCCGCCGCAGTTCCGGGTGGCTGCGCACGCGGTCCAGCGGGCGCAGGTCGGGCGCATCGCGCGCGGCGCTCTCGTCGGTGTCGAAGTAGATCAGTTCGCGGCCGTCCGCGAGTTTCGCGAGGGTCTTCTTCACCCACCAAGAATAAACATCTTCAAACATCATTCGCCAGGCTGATGCCCGCTTTTCCTCACACTTCAACAGCATGGCCGTGTTATCTTGCTGCCTTCTGACCGGATTCGCCGATACCGGGAGCGTGACCCGTGGCCGAGCAGACTGCCCAACTGGCCCACCAGCGACGCGCGCTCATCCTGGACGCGGTCCGGCGCGACGGCGCGGTCCGGGTGGCGGACCTGGTCGGTCAGCTCGGTGTCTCGGACATGACCATCCGCCGGGACCTGGACGCCCTCGCCCGGCGCGGAGTCGTGGAGAAGGTCTACGGCGGGGCCGTCGCCCCGGCCGGGGCCAGCGGGCACGAGCCCGGATTCGACGAGAAGTCCGATCTGGAGGGGGACGCCAAGGCCGCCATCGCGGACACGGCCGCCACCCTGGTCGAACCGGGCAGCGTGGTCGCGATCTCGGGCGGCACCACCGCGCACGCGGTCGCCGCCCGGCTGCTCGGCGTCCCGCGGCTCACGATCGTCACCAACTCCCTTCCGGTGGCGGAGCTGGTGCGGGCCGCCGGCCGCGATGGCCGGGCCGGGGCCCCCACCCTGCTGCTCACCGGCGGCTCCCCCACCCCCTCGGCCGCGCTGGTCGGCCCGCTCGCCGATCTGGTGATCGGTTCCCTCCACGTGGACCTGCTCGTCCTCGGCGCGCACGGGGTGGCGGAGGAGGCCGGGCTGACCACCCCCAACCTCATGGAGGCCCAGACCAACCGGGCGCTGGTCGCCTCGGCACGGCGGGTCGCCGTCGTGGCCGACCACACCAAGTGGGGGGTGGTCGGGCTCAGCGGTTTCGCCGCACTCGATCAGGCCGACTGGTTCGTGACCGACGCGGGCATGCCTGCCCCCGCCCGCGCCGTCCTCACCGAGACGGTGGGTGAACTCCTCGTCGCGGGCGAGGAGCACTGAGCGCCGAGGGCCATGGAGTGGCCCGGCCGGCCCCGGCGTCAGCCGAAGCCGCGCGCGCCCAGTTCGGCGTACATGCCCGCCAGGCGTGCGATGTCCTGCTCGAAGCCGGAGTGCAGCCAGCCCTGGTACATCGCCGCCGCCTCGCGCGGATCCAGCGCGCCGTCCAGCGCCGCAGCCGTGGCGCAGCCCGCCGTCCAGCCCGAGAGCAGGGCGCGCAGCACGCCGTGGGAGGAGGCCGGGTCGAGCCGGGCGGCCGCGTCGCCGACGGCGAACCAGCCCGGCCCGGCCGCCGCCGGGGAAAGCCGCCAGGTCACGTCCGCGGCCCGGGCGGTGCCCTGCGGTGTCAGGCGGGCGAACTCGTCGGGCAGCCAGGTCCGGGACCGCTGGACGGGGACGAAGTCCAGCCTCATCCACTGGTAGCGCGTCGCCCCGACCCTCGCGGTCCATGTCCAGCCGGTGCCGTCGGCGACGATCGCGGGCGCCGCGTCCCGGGTGGGGCAGGAGCCCGCGGCATAGCCGTACTGGATCAGCAGCCGCGGCGACCGCACCTGGGGGGCGACGCCCAGCGCGCGGCCCAGCCAGCGGGCGGAGCCCGTGGCATCGATGACGGTGCGCGCCCGGATCGGTCCGGCCTCCCGGGTGTGGGCGCCCACCACGGCGTCGCCGTCCAGCAGCGGTGCCAGGACCCGGCAGGACGGCCGGACGTCGACGCCGAGTCCGCGGGCTCGCTCGAGCAGCAGCGCGTCCAGGCCCTGCCGGTCCACCTGGAAGCCGCGCCACGGCCCGTCCGGATCCCGGCCGAACGGCTCGAACGACGGTGCCCGGCCCCAGCCCACCGAGATCCCTTCGTGGCGGGCGCCCACCACCCGGTCGAAGCCCTCGGGCACGAGGCGCCGCAGCAGGGATTCGACTCCCGGGTGCAGCGCTTCGCCGGGCCGGGCCCGCGGTCCGGCGGCGCGGTCGGCGAGTACGGTGCGCAGGCCGCCGGCCGCGCAGACGATCGCGGCCGCGCATCCCGCCGGGCCCGCGCCCGCGATCAGGACGTCGGCATCGACCGGTCGAGCCGCCACGGTCCTCCGTCCCTGCTCAGCAGCACCGCCGCCCCGTCGGTGAAGGCCAGCACCCGCTCTTCGATCTGCACCACGACCTTCTGGATGTCGGTGGGGTGGCGGGTCTCCGCACCGGGCCGGTAGATGACGACGCGGTAGCGGTGCGGCCCGGTCAGGCGGCCGCCCGTGGCCTGCTGGGCCGCCACCAGATCGGGATCGGCGGGGCCGGCCGTACGGAAGGACAGCACGGCCCAGGCGGACTTCGCCTTGAGGATCTCGATCACCGCACGGTCACCGAACCGGGTGACGAACTCGGGGTCGTGGATGCCCAGGCTCCAGTAGACGGATTCCATGGCCAGGACCCGGGCCTTGGTCTCGGCCAGGTCGACGCGCGCGGTCAGGTGGGCGGAGAGCCGGTCCATGGTGGTGATGTAGTCGGCGCGGTCGATGTCCTGGTAGACGACCGCCTCCCGGCCGCCGACCGTCTCCAGCCGCGGCCCGCGGATGCCGTCCCAGGGCACGTGGCCGAGTCCGGGGACGGGCTCCATGCCGATCTCGGCGTCCGTCAGCGGCACGACCGTCGGCCACGGGTACGGGAACCCGGGGGCGTCCTTGAGCGGCGTGAAGGTACGCGTGCCGTCGGGCGCGGCCGCCGGCCAGTAACTGCCCAGCGCCGCGCACAGCTTGACGTCCTCCAGGAACGGTGTGCCGAGGCTGTACGACTGCATGTACCGCTGCAGGGGCAGGCCCGGCTCGTTGTAGACCAGCCCCTGGCTGACCTCCCAGCCGGGGTCGGTGACGCCGGCGGCCGAGTCCGGCAGCCCCGAGTAGCGCCCCCGGGCGTCGGCGTCGAGCTGCCGGGGTACCGGCTCGCCGGGCGCCGGCTGGCCGACGACCGCGGTGAGCGTGTCGTCGTAGATGTCGAAACCGGACGGCAGTCTGATGTCGCCGGCGAACCGGAACTCCGACAGCGGCCGGGGCGGAACCGCCCACAGCGCGGCACGGACCGCCGCCGGTACCTTCTCCCGCCACCAGGCCACCAGGTCACGCTGGTTGACCAGGGGGAAGAAGTCGGGCGGGGCCACGCTGCAGAACGCCGGCTTGAACGTGTCGATCTCCGCTTCGAGCTGGGGGCAGCGCACGGCCACGCTCCCGTCCCCGGCGAAGTCGATGTAGTGCTGCGCCCGGTAACCGCCCTCCCGGATGATCCGGTCCATGTCCGGGTCGAGGTTCAGGTCGTCGAGGGATCCGTCCGGGTTGAGCCGGTGCCGGATGTTGACGTACTCGGGCGCGCGGCGGTCGTTGTCCGGGGCGGTGCCTTCGAGATAGGTCGGCTCGGTCTCGAGCGATCCCGGGATGAGCTGCACGGAGGAGAAGTAGAGGATTCCCGGATCGCCCACGAGGTCGCTCGACACGTTGAAGCTCAGCCACTGGTCCCTGAACCGCGCGCGGTTCGCGAACGGCGCCGGGCGCGGGCCCAGGACTCCCGAGCCGTGCCGGGGTGGCGGCAGGAGCGAGGCGATGCGCTCGCCGCGGATGACGAACGGGTACTGCTCCAGGGCCTTGCCGGTCCAGTCGGTCGGATAGCCCTGCTCCCGCAGGAACAAGTGCATGTGCTTGAGCTTCTCGTTGACCAGGTGGGAGCCCAGCGTGACGGAGAGGTCGAGGCCCTCGATGCACTCGGGGCCGCCGAAGAGCTTGTGCAGGGGCACCCAGAAGGAGCGCTCGTCGTCGCCGGACACGGTGTCCCGCGGCCCGAACAGGCGGCTGTCGGCGCCGGTGACCTGCATCGCGATGTACGGGGCGAAGCGCTGCGGCACCGTACGGAAGACGAACGGCCGCTTGGGGTCCGCAGGAGTGAACTGCCGTGCCCGGGCGTCGTAGAACGGATCGACGGTGCCCATACGGGCGATGCCCGTGCGGGAGAAGCACAGGTCGGCGTGGCGGCCGTGTACGGAACCGGTCGCGGCCCGGTAGTCCACCGCGAGGACGACGACCCCCAGCGCGTTGTCGCCGGCGATCTCGCGCAGCCGGTCGAGCGTGGGCGGGCGGACTCCGTAGACGTAGTCCTCCACCGCCTCGATCTCGGCCAGGGCGGGAAAGGCGCCCAGCGACCGCCCCTCCCCGTCGGTGAGTACCTCCGCCGAGGCGAGCGCGTGGTAGAGCAGGCTGCGGGCCGGACTGCCGGGCTCGATCCCGCGGACGGCAAGGCCCGGGGCGAAGTCCGCGAAGCCCGGTACGGTGCGGTCGAGATCCGCGATCGGGCGGGCCAGGGCCTCGGCGAGATCGGGGGCGCCGATGTCGAGGGTGCCGCGGGAGACGGCGAGCAGCAGGGACCGCCAGCCCTTGGGGGCGAGCCGGGCGCAGACCTCGCCGACCCGGTCGAGGAGCGGTCGCGCGGCCGGAGCGGCCGAGGCCTCGAAGGGGGCGGCGAGCCCGGGGAAGCCGAGCAGGAGCCCGCCGGCCGCGGCGCCCTGCATCAGATCGCGTCGTGAGAGGACCACCGCTCATGCCTCCTGTACCGAGAACCCCCGCCCCCGAACGAGGCGATTGTGGTGCTCGGTCCTGACGCAGGGCGACAACCGACACGGCTGCGGACGGGTGACACGCGGGTCTTTGACCACGCGGGAGCCCCTGGCCGACGCTTAGGCCTCCTCCTCCGCCAGACCGGTGACCTGCTGTACGTGCAGCAGGCTCGGCGTGGCGAGTACCTCGTGCAGCTGCTGGAAGATCCGGCGCGCGGCGACCGCGTTCCAGTCCGCGGGGAGGAGCTCTCCGGGCAGGCCGGGATCGAGGTAGGGCAGTCGGCGCCATTGGGTGAGCATCGGGACGTAGTGGCGGAAGGCCTCGGCGCCGTCGATGTCGCGCTGCTGCTCGAGTCCGGCGGCGACGGGGCCGTACGCATCGGTGAACGTGGCGTACTGCGCCTGGATCGCCGGGAAGTCCCACCACGAGCTGACCGTCTCGGGCAGGTCGCTGAACGCGGCGTAGTCCGCGGCGAACAGATGCACGTAGTCGCTGAGTCCGAGCCGGATCAGCATGTCACGGGCGTCGCCGAGGAGCCGGCCGGGTGCCAGCCACACACCGGGGGCGATATTGCCGAAGCCGAGCCAGGTCAGCCGGGTGCGCAGCTGGTAGCGGTACGACCGCTCGGACTCGGGTACCGAGAAGACGGCCATCGCCCAGCCGTCGCTCAGCTTGGCCGGTTCCAGGCTGCCGAAGATGCGCCGGTCACCCTCGTCGAAGACGGGTCGCGCGCCCGGGCTCAGCCGGTAGCCGGTGGCGCCGCGGCGCTCCGGTTCGAGTACGCCCTTCTTCTTGAGCCGGGAGATCGCCGAGCGCGCCGCCGGGCCGTCGACGTCCAGTTCGGACATCAGGGTGATCAGGTCGGCAACCGAGATCCAGCCGCCGAGGCGGCGCAGGAACGCCCCGTAGACCGTGTTGATCAACGAGCTGGGCCTGAGGGGACTGTCCGCCATGATCGCCTTCCGTCGTACGCGGTCGCGATCCTACCGAGCCGGGCGGTCGGGGCACCGTCCAGGTCCGGTTGACGGCAGTCCGGGCGTGCGACGACGGGGCGGCGCGCCGCCTTCATTCCGCGTAGGCGCCGGACAGGAGATGGCCCGCTCCGGGGGCCACCGCCGGAAGGTCCAGGGCGCGCAGCATCTGGTGGGCCGTGCACACGGCCGCCGAGACCACGGGCTTGCCGAGGAGCTGTTCGGCTTCCTCGATGGCGCCCAGCGAGGGCATCTGGACACAGGCGGAGAGCACGAAGGCGTCGGCGTCGCTGTGGTCCAGGGCCTTGGCGAGCCCGGGCAGGCGCGCCGGATCGTGTGCGGCTACGTCGAGGTTGTTGGGGATCTCCAGGGCCTGGTAGTCGAGCACCTCGATGCCCTCGTGGGTGAGGTAGTCGACGACGGTCTTCGTCAGCGGGCGCATGTACGGGGCGATGAGGGCGATCTTCTTCGCCCCGAGGGTCTGCAGGCCGTGGACGAGGGCTCCGGCGCTGGTGACGACGGGGGCGGGGGCGCCGTTCTCCACGGTACGAAGGTGCAGGCGCTCCTCGGAGGTGCGGTGGTAGCCGAGTCCCATGCTCATGATGGCGACGAGGCAGGCGTAGCCGAGGACGTCCACGTGCGCGTCCGAGAGCTCGACGGCACACCGGTCGGAGTCGGCGTCCATGGCCTTCAGCTGCTCCGGGGTCACATGGGTCATGCGCATCCGGCTGGAGTGGAAGGTGAAGCGCTCCGGCGCGATGGACTCCCGGGCGCGCAGGATCGCCGGGACCTCGGTCTCCATCGTGACGTTGGAGCTCGGCACGATCTGGCCGATGCGGTAGGTACGGGCGGCGGGGCGGGCGGGATGGGTCATGATCGCTCCTCAGCGGGCGTCGACGACGGGGTTGGTGAGGGTGCCGATGCCTTCGACGGTGGCCTCGACGGTGTCGCCGGGGTGCAGGAACTCGGGCGGGACCATGCCGGCTCCCACTCCCGCGGGCGATCCGGTGGCGATGACGTCTCCGGGTTCGAGGGTGACGCCGGAGGAGATGTCGGCGATGAGACGGGCGATGGGGAAGAGCATGTGGCGGGTGTTCGACTTCTGCTTGGTGACGCCGTTGACGCGCAGCGAGAGGTCGAGGTCCATCGGGTCGGGGATCTCGTCGGCCGTGACGACGGCGGGGCCGAAGGGGGCGTAGGAGTCCTGGCCCTTGGAGAAGAACCACTGGCCGGAGCGGCGCTGGTCGCGGGCGCTGATGTCGTTGACGATGCTGAAGCCGAAGATGTGGTCGTAGGCCTCCTCCTCGCTCACCTTGAAGGCGGTGCGGCCGATGACGACGGCCAGTTCGCACTCCCAGTCCAGCTGCGTGGTCAGGTCCGCGTTGTGCAGGATCGGCTGACCGGGGCCGGTGACGGCCGTGGCGGGCTTGCTGAAGAGCACGGGGCGCGAGGGGCGCTCCTTGTCGGTGTCCAGGCTGCGGCTGGACTCCTCGACGTGCTCGACGTAGTTCAGTCCGACGCCGATGATCTTGCCGGGGCGCAGCGGGGCCCGCAGCGACACCTCGTCGAGCCGGTGCACGGCATCGGACGGCCACGCCGCGGGCCCGCCGGCCAGCAGGCCGCGCGCGGCGTCCTGGGCGGCCGCACCGGCCTGGATGAACGACAGGAGGTCCAGCGGCAGTTGTACGCCGGCCAGGCCGGCCAGGGTGGCGAGGTCGACGACGAGGTCGTCGGCCTGTGCCCCGAGGCGGAGGGGCGAATCGTTGAGGGTGTAGGTGACCAGCCGCATGGGTGCTCCTTGCAGGTGAAGGGGAAGAGGAAGAGGGGTGTTGCGGAGGGGTGGGGCGGCGGCGGAACTCAGGTGCTCCACCGCCGCCCCGGACCGGGGCGGTACGGGGCAGGAAGCCGTGGCCGGCCCGGTGCTCCGCCGTACCCGGCGCCGGTGTCAGGGCCGGCGGCGTCGGGTACGGCGGAGCAGTTCAGGCGGTGGGCTGGTGCCCGCCGTTGTCGGTGTACGCCTCTTCTCGGTGGAAGCCGAGCGAGCGCATGACGGGGAAGTCGTTGAAGGAGAACAGGCAGGCGTCCTCGGATTGGTCGAGGTTGTGGTGCTCGTGCCAGGCCCAGGAGGGCACGCAGAACATGTCACCCTGCTGCCACTCGAAACGCTGTCCGGCGATCACCGAGACCCCGCGTCCCTTGGCGGCGGTGTAGATGACCGACCCGGTGTGGCGGTGGGCCAGGGTGGCCTGGCCGGGCCGCAGGAGCTGCATGTGGGCGCCCATGGTGGGCATGACCGAGCCGCCGGTGACCGGGTTGGTGTACTCCGCGATCACGCCGTCGTACGGGGATCCCTCGGTGGCCTTGGCCAGGCCCAGCAGCGCCTCGTAGGTGGGCTCCCAGGGGAACGCGAGCAGTGGCGAGTAGGGCCTGGTCCACTTCTCCACGCCGTAGGGCAGGAGGTTCGCGCCGTAGGTCAGCACCGAGGAGTTGATGACCTTTCCGGGGGTCTGGTACAGCTCGGGGTGGACCTCGTAGAACCCGGCGTCGAGTGCGTTGACCAGCGGGATGTCGAGTCCGTCCTGCCAGATGACGGGCGCGTCGTCGGCTTCGTTGCCGTGTTCGTGCCAGGTGCCGTTGGGGGTGATGGCGAAGTCACCGGGGCCCACCTTCAGCTTCTGGCCGTCGACGATGGTCCAGGCGCCCGTGCCCTCGTGGACGAAGCGCAGGGCCGCGGCCTGGTGGCGGTGGGCGGTCATGGCCTCCCCGGGTCCCATGATCTGCAGGCCGGTGTAGAGGAGCCCGACGGCGGCGCTGACGTCCTTGCGGCCGGGGTTGACGAGCATGACCACGCGGCGGCCGGCGTCGTCGGCCTTGACGAGGTCGAGGGCCTTGCGGACCAGGGGCCGCAGCTCGCTGTAGCGCCACAGCACGGGTACGGACTTGGGCTGCGGGTACCAGGGCTCGATTTCGTTGGCGACGGTCCACAGCGCGCCGGCTTCGAGCTGGGCGAGTTCGCCGTAGAACGCGGCGAGTTCAGGGGAGTCGGATACCCGTGCTCGGCCCAGTCGGCTGTCGTCGTACTCGGTGGTCATGCGTCCTCCTTCGTGATGCCGGTGATGCCTGTGATGTCGGTGGAGAGGGGTGCCGGGGTGTGCGCCGGGTCCGTCGCGAAGGTCACCGGGGTGCGGGGGCGGTTGTCGACGTGGAGCTGGAAGACGTCGAAGCGGTTGTAGTGGCCGACGATGTCGTGCATCTGCTTGGGCTGGATGCACCGGGCCAGGTCGATCTCGGCGTAGACGATGCCTTCGTCGTCGACGAGCGGTTCGGTGACCGGGCGGCCGTCGGGGCCGAAGATCCCGGACAGGGCGCTGCGCGGGCGGGTGAACTGTTTGCGCAGCTCCTCGTCGTCCCCGGCGATGGCGTCGACGATCTCCGGGGAGATGGTCGAGCAGGCGACGACGGAGAAGACCTTGCCCTCGAAGCTGTGGGCGGCGGTGCGGACGGCGATGGCCTCGGCCATGTCGTAGTCGGCCGGTGCCACCGGCAGGGCGATGTAGCAGGAGGCGTGGACCAGTTCACCCTGGGCGAGGAGCGTGAAACGGGCGAGGGTGTTGGTGTTCTCGCCGCAGGCCAGGGCCCCCAGCGGGCCGACGGGCGTCTGGTGCACCTTGAGCGAACTGCCGTCCCCGCCGGTCCAGGTGAGCTTCTCGGCCCAGGTGGGCACCAGTTTGCGGTGGACTCCGAGGAGTGCGCCGTCCGGGCCGATGGTGAGCAGGGTGTTGTAGAGGACGCCGAGGCTGTGCGGGCCGCGCTCGTTGACGCCGATGACGAGGACGACACCGTACTGGCGGGCGGCGGCGCGCAGTTGGTCCACGTACGGGCCGGGGACGTCGATGGCCGAGCGGTAGAGGCGCTCGAACCAGGGCGAGCCCTGGACGGGGTTCATGGTCCAGTTCCAGTACGGGTATCCGGGGACGAATACCTCGGGGAAGACGACCAGTTCGGCGCCGCCCGCCGCCGCCTGCGCGATGAGCTCGATCGCCTTGTCTACGGTCGCCGCCGCGTCCAGGTACACGGGGGCGGCCTGTACGGCCGCGGCGGTGAAGCGTGGCAGATTGTCCATCGGTTCTCCAGGTCTCCAGGTCAGCGGGCGGCCGCGGCAGCGGCAGCGGGGACGTGCGGAACCCAGCGCTGGTGCACGGGGGCGGAAGCCTCGCGGAGCAGCTGGAGGCGGGGCGGAACGCGGTCGGTGCGCGCACCCGGCGGGCGGCCGCTGCCCGCCTTCCAGGAAGCGGGCCACGGCGCGGCCGGGCCGTGGTAACCCTGGGCGGCCGCGGCGTGCAGGGTCCACAGGGGGTCGTGGAGCTGGGCGCGGCCGACGGCGCACAGGTCGGCCCGGCCGGCCAGGATGATCGAGTTCACGTCGTCGTAGGTGGAGATCGCGCCGACGGCGATGGTGGGGACCCCGGTGGCGTTGCGGATCAGGTCGGCGTACGGGGTCTGGTAGCTGCGGCCGTAGCGGGGCCGCTCGTGGGCGACGACCTCACCGGTGGAGACGTCGATCGCGTCGGCGCCGGCCTCGCCCAGGGCGCGGGCGATCTCCACGGCGTCGGCCTCGCTGGTGCCGCCGTCGGCCCAGTCCGCGGCGGACACGCGGACCACGAGGGCCTTGCCCTCGGGCCAGACCGCGCGCACCGCGCGCAGCACTTCCAGGGGAAGCGCAGCCGGCCGGCGAGGCTCCCGCCGTACTCGTCCGTCCGCTCGTTGGTCAGCGGCGAGAGGAACCCGGACATCAAGTGGCCGTGGCCGTACTGGAGTTCCAGTGCGTCGAATCCGGCGCGGTGGGCGCGTTCGGCCGCGGCGACGAAATCGCGTGCGATCTCGTCCATGTCCTGCCGGGTCGCCTCCCGCGGGACCACGGCGCCCTCGGTCCAGGCCAGCGGGGAGGCGGCGACGAGCGGCCACCCGTCGGCTCCGAGCGGGACGGATCTGCCGTCCGAGCGGGGCACGCTGGTCGCGGCGCGGCGGCCGGCGTGGGTGAGCTGGATGCCCAGGCAGGTGTCCGACTGGCCGTGCACGAAGCCGGCGATGCGCCGCCAGGCGGACTCCTGCTCGTCCGTGTAGAGGCCGGGGCAGCCGGGGGTGGCCCGGCCGTCCGCGCTGACCGCGGTCATTCCGGCGATGACGAGGCCGGATCCGCCCAGGGCCTGGGTGCTCAGGTGGACGAGTTCGAAGTCGCCCGGTACCCCCTCGCGCGCGGTGTAGAGCGCGGTGGGTGGTACGAGGACGCGGTTGCGCAGGTGCAGCCCGCCCAGCTGGAACGGGCGGAACATCGGCGGGACGGTGACGGCGGCGCCGGGCCGGGTGACCGTGAGCGGGCTCCCGTCGGAGTGCCAGGAGTCGACCGCGGTGGTGAACTCCTCGTCGCGTACGCGCAGGTTGTCGTAGGTGACGCGGCGGCTGCGGGTGAGGAGGTTGAAGGCGAACTGCGGGGGCTCCTGGGCCGTGTAGCGGCCGACGTTCTCGAACCATTCGAGGCTGGCCTGGGCGGCGCGCTGGGTGGATTCGACGACCGGCCGGCGTTCGGTCTCGTAGGCGGCGAGCGCCGAGGCCACGTCGGGCTGTTCGTGCAGGCAGGCGGCCAGGGCCAGGGAGTCCTCCATGGCGAGCTTGGTGCCGGAGCCGATGGAGAAGTGGGCGGTGTGGGCGGCGTCGCCGAGCAGGACTACGTTGCCGTGGCGCCAGGAGGCGTTGCGGACGGTCGTGAAGCGTATCCACTTCGAGGCGTTGGGGATCAGGCGGTGGCCGTCGAGGTGGCCGGCCAGGATCTCCTCGCACAGCCGCACGCTCGCCTCGTCGCTCTCGCCGCGGGCGAACTCCCGGTCGGCGAGGGCCTCGAAGCCCGCCCGCCGCCAGTCGTCCTCCGCGATCTCCACGATGAAGGTGCTGCGCTTGTCGTCGTACGGGTAGGCGTGGACCTGGATGCTGCCGAAGTCCCGCTTCTCGACGATGAAGGTGAACGCCTCGAAGACGCGGTCGGTGGACAGCCACATGTAGCGGCAGTGGCGCTCGTCCAGGTCCGGGCGGAAGCTCGCGGCATACGTCTCGCGGGCGGTGGAGCGGATTCCGTCCGCGGCGACCACGAGGTCGTAGCCGGCGGAGAGTTCCTCGACGGGCGGGGCCTCGGTGCCGTAGTGCACCCGCACCCCGAGCTCCGCGCAGCGCCTCTGCAGGATTTCCCGCAGCCGGTTGCGGTCCAGGGCGGCGAAGCCGTGGCCGCCGGAGACGTGGACCTCGCCGCCGTAGCGGACGTCGATGTCGCTCCACCGGGCGAACTCAGCGGACATGGCCGCGAACACCGCGGGGTCGGCCTGCGCGATGCCGTCCAGCGTCTCGTCGGAGAAGACGACGCCGAAGCCGAACGCGTCGTCGCGGGCGTTGCGCTCCCAGACCGTGATCTCCCACTCCGGTGAGAGCTGCTGGGCCAGGGCCGCGAAGTACAACCCGCCGGGCCCTCCTCCGATGACTGCTACACGCACGGTGTTCCTCCTAGTGGTTCCGGACAACAGAATATGTTGCAAATTTGGCGAGCGTCAAGAATGCAGCACATCCTGTGTGGTGCGGTGCGTCGGATCACGCGAAGAGCTCGGGGGACTGCGGACCGGCCTTGGTGAGGACCTCGCGTACGTCATCGGGCCAGGCCGTGGATCCGGTGGCGCGCGAAGCCGAGTGGGCGATGACCATGCGCCCGCTCGCGGCCGGCTCCTCCCCTCGCCGTGGACGGTGAAGGCGTAGTGCAGGGAGCTGGTGCCGACCTTGACCACCTTCAGTTCGGTACGGACGGCCTCGCCGAACCACAGCCGGGCCCGGTAGTCGGCCTCGAAGTGGACGCGGGGCGTACTGCCGAAGAGATGGGCCAGGCCCAGCCGGCGCAGCAGGACGGCCTCGGCCGCCTCGACCCAGCGCACCACGGTGGAGTGGTGGTAGTGGCCGGCCGCGTCCGTGTCGGGCCATTCGACGCGCCGCTCGACGACGACGCTGGGCAGGTTCTGCGCGAGGGCCTCGGGGCATCCGGCGGCGCAGCTGTCCGTCGCCGCGTAGACCGCCTGCCGCTCGTTGAAGGTGTCCATGGTCGTGCCTTTCGTGGGCTGCTAACTGGTGGTGAGGTGGGCCCGCTTGCGCAGCTCGGCGCGCTGGAGCTTTCCGTTGCTGGTGCGCGGGAGATCGGTGACGAACTCGACGGCGCGCGGGTACTTGTAGGGCGCGACGCTCCGCTTCACGTGGTCCTGGAGCTCCTTGGCCGTCACCTCGTCGGGCGCGACACCGGGGCGCAGGATCACGTACGCCTTGACGAGCATTCCGCGCTTGGCGTCGGGGGCCCCGACCACGCCGCATTCCTCGACGTAGGGGTGGGTGGCGAGCGCCTTCTCCACCTCGGGACCGGCGATGTTGTACCCGGAGGAGACGATCATGTCGTCACTGCGGGCCACGTACCAGAAGTAGCCGTCGGCATCCCGGATGTAGGTGTCGCCGGTGATGTTCCAGCCGTTCCTGACGTACACGGTCTGCCGCGGGTCCTCCATGTACCGGCAGCCCGTGGGGCCGGTGACCGCGAGGAGGCCGGGCTGCCCGTCCGGGACGGGCTCGCCCGCTTCGTCGACCACCCGGGCCCGGTATCCCGGGACCGGCCTGCCCGTCGAGCCGGGGCGTATCTCGCCGTCCGAAGCGGAGATGAACACGTGGAGCATCTCGGTGGCGCCGATGCCGTCGATGATGCCCAGTCCGGTGGCGGCGTGGAACTCCTCCCACACAGCCGCCGGCAGCGCTTCTCCGGCGGACACGCAGCGGCGCAGGCCCGCCAGCTGCCCCACGGCGCCGGCCGCCATGATCGCCCGGTAGGCGGTGGGCGCCGTGAAGAGCACGGTGACCCCGTGCTCCTCCACGAGGTCGGCCAGCTGCTGCGGGGCGGCCTGCTCGATCAGCAGGGTGGCCGCGCCCGCGTACAGCGGGAAGACCACCAGTCCGCCGAGCCCGAACGTGAAGGCCAGGGGCGGAGTTCCGGTGAAGACGTCGTCCTGGCGGGGCCGCAGCACATGGCGGGAGAAGGTGTCGGCGTTGGCCAGTACGTCCCGGTGGAAGTGCAGGGTCGCCTTCGGCCGTCCGGTCGTTCCCGAGGTGAAGGCGATCAGGGCGACGTCGTCCGCGGCGGTGTCGACAGCGGCGAACCGCCCGTCCTTCGCGGCGCAGCGCGCGACCAGGTCCTCCTCACCGGGACCGCCGTAGGCCAGCACGGCCGGGCCGGGAGCGGCGGTGGTGGTCGCGGTGGCGGTGAGTTCGTCGAGGTAGCGGTGGTCGCACACGGCGACGGCCGGCCGGCTGATCTCGTTCAGCTCCGCGAGCTCGCCGGCGCGCAGCAACGGCATGGTGGTGACGGCGACGCCGCCGGCCTTCAGCACCCCGAACCACGTCGCCACCAGCCAGGGGTTGTTGGGGCCGCGCAGCAGAACGCGGTTGCCGGGGACGAGGCCGAAGTCCTCGGTGAGTACCTGGGCCACCTGATTGGCACGTTGCAGCAGGTCACCGTACGTCCACCGGTCCGTGGGAGTCAGCAGACAGGGCCGGTCGGCCCCCCAGCGCCCGACGGCGTCGTCGAGCAGCCGCCGTGCGCAGTTGAGCCGGTCCGGATAGTTCAACTCCGGTAGATCGAAGTGCAGTTCGGGCCAGAGCGAGAAGGGCGGGAGCCGATCGCGACAGAACGTATCGACATGAGCAGACGGGGAGAGCTCCATGGGGCGGCACCTCAATCTCGGGGCAGCAGGGAGAGTGGAGCAAGTATCTCGCTAAACTGGCGACCGTCAATGATGCGCGATATTTGATTTTGTTAACAGCGTGTTGCGCAGCCGCTCGCCGATACGCGGCGCCGCACCACTGGTGCGATGGAGTTACACGTGTAACATGCTAGGCATCTCGCCGAAGCGTTTCAAGCATTTCGGACAAACGTTACGAAGGACCGGTAAACGTCGGCGGCGATGTCACCGTGCTGCCCGCGAAGGGCGGCTGCCGCATCTCCCTCGGCGCCCCACGCCTTGCCGCGTTCGGGTCGCGAGTCCACCCACGACACACAGATACGGGCCGCCGGCCGTGCCGCGGCCACGAGAGGCTGCCATGTCCGGTATTCGGGTTGCTCCCCCTGCGGCCCCGGCCACTCCCAGACACCGCCGGTCCACACCCGCTCCGCCACGAGCCGGTGTACTCCCCCTGGGAATCTTCCTGCTGCTCGTGACCGTGCTGCTGGGCGTCCTCGTCCGGTCACACCCCGAACGCCCGCCCTTCCAGGGGCTGGACGAGCGCTGGCTGACCTGGATGGCAGGCCCGCACGGCGGCGTCTACGGAGCCGTGGCGGCCGTCCTGAACTGGTTCGGGGGGCCGCTGGGAGTGGTCGTTCCCGTCGGTCTGCTGATCTTCCTGATCGTGCGGAAGCGCTGGTGGTCCGTGGCTTACCTGCTCACCACCTACCTGGTGGGGAGCATGGCCTTCGTGCAGGTCCTCAAGCACGTGGTGGACCGGCCCCGTCCGGCGAACCCCCTGGTCCGGGTGGACCACGGCTCGTTCCCTTCGGGTCACGCCGCCGGGGCGGCGCTCCTCGTGGTGATCGTGGGCGCCCTGCTCGTACCGGCGGCGCGACGGCGTGCGTGGTGGATCTCGGGCACGCTGTTCACCGCCGCCATGATGTGGAGCCGGACCTGGCTGCACGCCCACTGGCTCACCGACACGGTGGCCGGCGCCGCGGTCGGCGCCGGCGCCGCCCTGCTGTTCTGGTGGCTGTTCAGAGGGAAACTGGCCCGCGAGAGCGCCGTCTCCCGGGGCCGCCTCAGGAGCTGAGCCGGTGGACCAACTCGGCCTCCACGCCCGGCACCGGCGCCGCCTCACCCTCCTCGATCAGCGCATGGAGGGTGTCGGCGATGACCGCCGCCGACGGCAGGTGCAGGCGGACCGTGGTCAGCGGCGGCTGCTGCAGAGCGGACGGCACGAGGTCGTCACAGCCGACGACGGCGACCTCGTCCGGTACCGCGATGCCCTCGCTGCGCAGTGCGTGCATGAGGAGAGCGGCGTATTCGTCGTTGAAAGCGAACACGCCGTCCAGGCCCAGGTCCGTCCAGCGCGCGGCCAGGGCCGCGGCGGACTCGCGCGTATAGGCGAGTTCCACCGGCTCGACGGTCGCCATGTGCCGGGCGGCGACCCGCTCGGCGCCGGCCAGCCGCGGCCCGCCGAAGGCGTCCAGGCCGCGCTCTCGCGGCATGACCACACCGATCCTGCTCCGCCCACGGGCGATCAGATGCTCTACGGCGACCTCACCGACACGCCCGTGGTCGAACACGACGGTGTGGATTCCTTCCACCGGACGGGCGGCGACGGCGAGCAGTCCGCGCACCCCGGCGCGGCGCAGGATGTCGCCCGCCTCGCCGGTGATCCGGTCACCGTTCATGGCCAGCACCGCCGCGGGCCGCAGTTCCGCCCACGACCGCGCGGCGGTCGCCTCGTCGGGGAAGCGGCCCGTGTGGAGCACCGTCGTGTAGCCGTGGCGGTCGAGTTCGCTCTGCAGATCGTCCACCCAGGTGCTGACCAGGCTGCCGATCGCGGAGACCGACGCGGGGAGCAGTACCAGGTTGCTCCGCCCGGCACGCAGGGAGCGGGCGGCGGCGTGCGGCACGTATCCGAGGTTCCCGGCCGCGGCCAGCACGCGGGCCCGGGTGCCTGGGCTGACCCGGTGGCCCTGGGTGTCGTTCAGGACGAAGGACACGGTGGCACGCGAGACCCCCGCCAGGCGGGCCACGTCGGTGCTCGTGACCGAGACAGCACCGGGCGTTTCTTTCGCCATGACGTCCTTCTTCGCTCGCTTTTCCGGCCCGCCGACCGCTTCACCCCACAAGGTTACACGCGTTACCGACCGGCATCAGACATGCACGGAGGGAATTCGATGGACCAGAACAGTCAGTCACCGCACGAATGCCCAGTTCCGTTTCACGGCGGCCTGGTCCCCCTGCACGGCGGCCTGCCCGACCAGGATCCGGGCCGTTTCTACGAGGGCCTGCGCAGGCGCTGGGGGCCGATCGCCCCCGTGGAGCTCGGTCCGGGTGTCGGGGCCTGGCTGGTGATGGGCTACCAGGAGGTGCTCGAGCTCGTGTGGAACGAGCGGGCCTTCTCCAGCGACGCACGCCGCTGGAACTCGATCACCGAGGGGTTCCTGCCCGAGGACTCCCCGCTGCTGGCGGTACTGGGCTGGCGTCCGGCCCTGAACCGCCTCGACGACCAGGCACACCGCCGGCAGCGCCGGGCCGTGACCGAGACCTTGAACGGCATCGACCTGCGTCGGCTGCGCAGCGTGGCCAGGCAGCAGGCCGAGGCGCTGGTGGACGGATGGGCCACGGACCGTACCGCCGATCTCGTCAGCCAGTACGCGCGTCCCCTGGTGTGGTCCGCCTTCAGGATGCTGGTCGGACTACCCCGGTCCGAGGAGCGCAGGCTCGGCGCGCTGCTCGGCTCGATCGCCGGGGGCGCCCACGACGCGGCCCGCGCCGAGGCCGAGCTGACAGGGATGTTGCACCGTCTGGTCGCCGCGAAGCGTGAAGTGCCCGGCCCGGACCTCACGTCATGGCTGCTGGCTCATTCCGCCCCCTGACCGAGGCCGAGGTGGCCCACGGCCTGGCGGCGGTCCTCCTCTCGGGAGGGGAGAGCACCATCGGGTGGATCAGCGGCACGATGCGCCTGCTGCTGGGCGACGCGCGTCTGGACTCGGCGGTGGCCACCGGTCAGCTGACCGTCCGGGACCTCACCGACCGCGCGCTGTGGGACGGCTCACCGGTCCCCAACATCGCGGGCCGCTGGGCGCGGAACGATCTCACCTTCGCGGGATGCCGGGTGCGCGCCGGCGACCTGCTCATTCCCTGCCTGGCGGCAGCCAACACCGACCTGCGCGTCCACGGCGCGCAAAACCTCGGCAGCCGCGCCCACTTGGCCTGGGGAACCGGCTCCCACGGATGCCCCGCCAAGGACGTGGCCCGGTCGATCGCCGAGACGGCCGTGGACGTCCTGCTGCGTCGCCTTGGGCAGCTCCGCCCCGGCGTTCACGCCACCGCTCCGCCCCGGCAGCCGTCCCTGTGGTCCGGCGCCCCGGACGAACTGCCGGTGGTGTTCGCCCCGGTCCGGCCGGGCCGCCCGAACGCCGCGCCCGCGACCTCCACGGTGATGGGAGTACCGGCGAAGCGGAAGGACGAGCGGGCGGCCGACAGCGGCTCGAAGCCGCCGCAGTGGAGCTGGTGGAACTCCATCAACGGCTGGTGAGGCCCCCTCAGGGTTGGCGGCTGCCGGGCCGCGGGGGGCAGTTGCCGGGTGCGGGTGGCAGCTGCCGGGCCGAGGCGGCTGCCACCCCACCCCGGGCGCTCCCGCCGCGCACCCGGGGCCGGGCCGCCGCCACCCCCGGCGTGGCGTCCCCCGCAGTTAGATTACACGTGTAACAGCCGGGCAGCAGGACCTTAGAGCCACAGGCGGTCCTCCGCTGCGAGCGCCGCCTCCCGCTCCAGCAGCGGAGCGAAGGCCCAGTGGAGCAGCAGACACACCCCGCCTCCCGCGAGGGCTCCGGCGGCGGTGTCGCTGAGCCACTGCGCGTGCAGCCAGGTCCGGCTCCACATCATGGCCGCGACGTACAGCGCGCCGAACAGCCACCACCAGCGCCGCGTGCGGGGCGAAAAGAGCACGACGCCGATCACCATCACCATCGTCACAGCCGTGAACACCTGCCCGGACGGGTACGAGCCGTCGTTGACCAGCACCAGCGGATGCGGCGGCCTGGGCCGGTCGACCATTGACTTCAGCGGAAGGACCACCAGCATGTTCGCCACGACCGAGGCCGCGAAGACGAACAGCCCCGACCTCCAGCGCCCGTAGACACACAGGCCGCCGGTCAGCGCCAGCGGGAAGACCACCCCCAAGGGGCCGCCCAGCCTGTCGAGGAGGTAGGCGAAGTCGGCGGCCGACCCGCTTCCCCCACCGCCCGTCCACCGCGCCCAGCTGTCGTCGAGCGACTGGAAGAACGGCGGCCGCTCACCTCCGAGCAGCAGACCGATGGACAGGGCCATCAGCGAAAGCGCCGCTCCGGACAGCAGCGCGCCGCGTGGCGCAGGGGCGGGGACGTGATGCCGCGAGGGGAAGGACGGCATCAGGGGCGGACGTCCTGCAGACGTCGGATCGATCATGTTTGCCTCAATCGTGGTCACCCTCCCGGCGTTTGAACACAGGAAGGGACGGGACACGGGTGCACCGGTCCGACGGCGAGGATCGAGCGCGACGCGTCTCGCTCTGCGATGCAAGCCGGAGGGATGCGGGGAGGGCGGCGCCGACGGCTTCGCCGATGGGCGGCGGTCGGACCGGGACGGCGACGGGCGGTAGCGTCGCGCCAGCGGAGAGTATCGCGCCTAGCTGACTGTCGCCACGAATGCAACATAACTTTTGGACATCGTGGCCGAACTGGACGATCGCGGCGAGGCGAACCGCGATTCCAGCCCTAGCCGGGGGCCCGGATCACGTGCTACACAGTGCTCACACACCCGCTAACACGTGTAACTAGACGCGTCCTGGTCCAAGGGCCCGTCCCCGCCGCGCGCCACGCGATCCCGCGGCCCCCTCCCCCTTTTGCTCCCTTTCCCCAGGAGTCGTCATGACCGCCGACGAACTGTCCGAGACGCGCACCCACGAGGAGCTCAAAGCTCCCGGGCAGCGCGGACTCATGTTGCTGCTGTTGCTGGCCAACTCGTCCATGCTGGCCGTCTACATGGGTGTCGGCTCGGTGCTGCTGCCCACGCAGATCGCCGCGATCGACCCGGAGAACAAGGTCGCCGTCCTGGGGGTGATCGGCGGGATCAGCGCGGTCTTCGCGACGGCCTTCAACCCGATCGCCGGCGCCCTGTCCGACCGGTCCGGCCGTCGCAACCCGTGGATCCTGGGCGGCGCCCTGGCTTCCCTGGCCGGGCTGGCCTTCCTCGGCTCCGTCCGGACCGCACTGCTCGTCGGCATTGCCTGGTGCCTGATCCAGGCCACGATGAACGTCTATCAGGCGGCCGTCACCGCCGTCGTACCCGACCGGGTCCCGGCAGCGAAGCGCGGCACCGCCTCCGCGGTGGTCGGGCTGGCACTGCCGATCGGCGGCACCGTCGGCGTGCTGATCGCCTCGCAGACCGTGGGGCACGTGCGTACGGGATACCTGGTCTTCGGCGCCCTGGCCGCCGGTTCGGCGCTGCTGCTGAGCGTGTTCTGCCGAGATGTCCCCCGGTCCGAACCGGCGGCGGCCGTGCCCGTGCGCCAGCAGATCGCGGCATTCCTCTCGGCGCTGGCCAGCCACGACTTCCGGTGGGCCTTCATCGGCCGCGCCCTCATGGTGCTCGGCTACTTCTCGGTGATCGGATACCAGCTGTACATCCTGGACGACCACATCGAGTTGCCGGCCGGTCTCTCCCCGGCCGCCGCGATGGCCGTCCTCACTCCGGTGACGATGGTCGCGATGGCCGTGTCCACGGTGGTCGGCGGTGTGCTGTCCGACCGCTGGAACCGGCGCAAGGTGTTCGTCGGGGTCTCGGCCGCACTGGCCGGGCTCGTCATGGTGGTCCCCGTGATCAGCCCGACCTGGACCGGCATGATCGTCTTCAACGCTCTCAACGGTCTGGCCTTCGGCTGCTTCATGGCCGTCGACACGGCGCTCGTCACCCTGGTCCTCCCCCGGGCGGAGAACGCCGCCCGCGACCTGGGCGTCCTCAACATGGCCAATGCCGGGCCGCAGATCATCGCCCCGTTCATCGCCTCGGCCGTCGTGACCGCCTTCGGCGGATACACCCCGCTCTTCCTGGCCGGCGGCGTGCTCTCACTGCTCGGCGCACTCGCCATCCTGCCGATCCGCACCGTGCGCTGATCCCCTCCCGGGCCGCCTCCCGCACTGCGGCGGCCCGGGCCTCGTCTCCGGCGGGCGAACGCCGAGGGTCGTTCGCCCGCCGGATCCTTCCCTCGACCGCGGAACCGGCGGCTCCCGTCAGAGGTGCCGGAGGACCGCGGCGGTGAAGTCGGCGGTGGAGGCGGACCCTCCGAGGTCACGCGTCCGCACCGAGGTGGTGGCCAGGACGCGGGCGATGGCGTCGGTGATGTCCGCCGCGGCCCCGGGGTGACCGAGGTGGTCGAGCATCATGGCGGCGGACCAGATCGCGCCGATCGGATTGGCGATGCCCTGCCCGGCGATGTCGGGTGCAGATCCGTGGACCGGCTCGAACATGGAGGGGTACTCACCCCGCGGGTTGAGGTTGGCGGACGGAGCGATGCCGATGCCGCCGGCCACGGCCGCCGCCAGGTCGCTGAGGATGTCCCCGAAGAGGTTGGACGCGACGACGACGTCGAAGCGGGCGGGGTCGAGCACGAACTTCGCGGCCAGCGCGTCGATGTGCTCCTGGTGCCAGTCGACCGTGGGGTACTCGGCGGAGCGCTCTTCCACCAGTTCGTCCCAGAACGGCATCGTGTGCACGATGCCGTTCGACTTCGTCGCCGACGTGAGGCGGCCGCCGCGCCGTTCGGCGAGGCCGAAGGCGAAGTCGAGGACCCGGGTCACTCCTGCCCGCGTGAACACGGCTTGCTGCACGGCCATTTCATCGGGAAACCCACGGTTCATCCGACCGCCGATCTCGCTGTACTCGCCTTCGGTGTTCTCCCGGACGACCACGAAGTCCACCTCGCCGGGCGTGGCCGCGCGTACGGGGCTGGGCAGGCCGTCGAACACGCGGATCGGGCGGAGGTTGACGTACTGGGCGAAGGCCCGGCGGATCGGGATGAGCAGCCCCCACAGGGACACGTGGTCCGGCACACCCGGGTAGCCGACCGCGCCGAGCAGGATCGCGTCATGACGGCGGAGCTGTTCCAGGCCGTCCTCGGGCATCATCGATCCGAGCCGCAGGTACCGCTCGCAGGACCAGTCGAACTGCTCGTAGGTGAAGGCGATGCCGTGGCGCTGCCCGACGGTTTCGAGTATCTCGCGTGCGGCCGGGAGGACTTCGGTGCCGATGCCGTCACCGGGTATCAGGGCGATGCTGTGGTTCGTCATGCCTCGCATTCCAGCAATCAGGCATCGTCCGGGTCCAACACGTATCTCCGATGTGCCCCATAGGCGGGTCCTATGAGCCGGCTGGACGGCGAACGGCGATGTCCAGGAAGGCGCGGGAAGCCGGTGTCAGCTGCGCGTTGCGGCTGACCATGATGTTGTGCTGCACGGCGGGCGGCTCCAGGTCCAGGACCAGCGCTCCGGCCCGCTCCGACAGGCCGGCCCAGGATTCCGTCACCACGGCCAGCCCTGCGCCGCCCAGCACCAGGGGCAGGAACGCCATGCGGTGTTCCGTCTCCACGGCGATGCGGACGTCGATGCCCTGTGCTTTCAGGTCGTCGACGTATGCGCGGATTCCGGTCCCCCGCTGCCCGACGATCAGCCGGTGCCCTTCGAGCTGTTCGCGTTGCACCGCCCGGCCGGCCGGGAAGGGGCCGCCCTTCGGGGTGACCAGAACGAGCCGGTGATCTCCCACGTGGTGCGGGACGATGTCGGCACGCGGCAGCGGTGACGAGGTGGTCAGCAGCCCGAGTTCACACCCTCCCGTGCGCACCCTCTCGACCACGTCCGCGGGGGTCAGGGCGACGCGCAGGCTGAGGGTCACCGCCGGGTGGCGCTCGGCGAAGCGCTGGACCATGGTGCTGAGGGGTTCGACCGTGGGTGAGGCCATCGCGGCGATCTCCAGGCGCCCGCCGCGCAGTTCACGGACTGCGCCCACGCCGGCCCTGGCCAGTTCCAGGGCGTGCAGGGCTTCGCGGGCCGGCTGGACCAGTGCGGCGCCCGCCTCGGTGAGGACCGCCTTCCTGCCGAGCCGGTGGAAGAGGCCGCTGCCCACGTCGCGCTCCAGCACGTGGATGGCCTGCGACAGGGACGGCTGGGATACGTAGAGTGCCGCGGCCGCGCGGTTGAAGCCGCCGTGGTCCACGATGGCGAGGAAGTACTCCAGCTGCCGGAAGTCCACGGCTCAGCCCCGCCGGCCGTCCGCGACGAACCGTACGCTCCCGTCCCCGCCGCGCTGGAGGACGCCTGCCGTGGGAGCGGGGAAGTGCGTGCCGACGATCAGCGTGCCCGTGTCGGCGTACCGCTCGACGAATGCCCGCCGGGTGGCGGCGGCCAGCGCCGCGTCGGTGTCGGCGAGGCTGGGGACATCGGGTTCGATGAACTGGACCGGGTGGTGCACGAGGTCACCGGTGATCACCGCGCGTTCCGCCCCGGATTCGACCACGACCGCGACCTGTCCCGGGGTGTGCCCGGGAGCGGCTTCCAGGTGCACGCCGTCGCACACCCGGTGATCGGTTTCGACGAAGTCCACGAGACCTCGGTCGAGCAGCGGCCGCATCGTGTCGCGGAGGCCCGCGTCCGCCTCGTCGGCCCAGTGCTCCCATTCCACGCGTGTGACCAGGTGGCGTGCGCGGGGAAGGTCGGCACCCACTTCCCGTCCACCAGGCGGGTGTTCCACCCGACGTGGTCGAAGTGAAGGTGGGTGCACACCACGGTGTCGATCGATTCCGGAGGGTAGCCGAGGGCGGCGAGGTCCTGGAGCCACGCCGAGTCCAGCATGCTCAGGAACGGCACCGAAGGCCGGGCGTTGCCGACGCACGTGTCCACGAGGATCCTGCGCGTGCCGGTGTCCACGAGCAGCCCGTGCACCGAGATCACGAAGGTGCCGTCCGCCCTGCTGAACTCGGGCGCCGGCCAGGGGTACCGCTTCAGGAGCGCGGTGTCGTCCGTCCGGAGGGCCGCCGTGAGGGGCACGGTGACCTCCGCCTCCAGCACCTTGTGCATCACCGTCGTACCGATGCGCCACGTCGTCATTCGAGCCTCCACTGTATTGATGGATCGAATAATATTGACGGACGCCATAAATACGCAATAAATTGGAGTGGTCCAAGATCCTCGATCCCGGTCTGGAAGGACGCACTGGATGGGTTCCGCTCAAGGCCGCACCGCGCCCGTCGTGAACACGCGATCGGGCCCGGTCCGCGGCGTAGTCGAAGACGACCTGGTCGTGTTCAAGGGCGTGCCGTACGCGGCGCCGCCCGTCGGGCCCCTCCGGTGGCGCCCCGCGCAGCCGCATCAGGGGTGGAACGGCACTCTCGACGCGACGGCGTACGGCCCCGGTTCGCCGCAAGCCGTCCGCGAGGGCGACCCGATACTCGGCGGCCACGGCTTCCCGCCCTTCGACGAGGACTGTCTGACGCTCAACGTGTGGACGCCCGGCACCGACGACGCCCGCCGTCCCGTCCTGGTCTGGATCCACGGCGGCGCCTTCATCTCCGGGTCCGGGGCGATGCCGAACTACTCCGGCGAGACCTTCGCTCGGGGCGGCGACCTGGTGGTGGTGAACCTCAACTACCGGCTCGGACCGCTCGGCCTCCTCTCCTTCGCCTCGGACGACGGCGCCGAGTGCGGCAACGTCTGGCTCACCGACCAGCTCGCCGCGCTGCGTTGGGTCCAGGACAACATCGCCGCCTTCGGCGGAGATCCCGGCAACGTCACCGTCGCCGGCCAGTCCGCCGGCGCCCTTTCCACCGCGGCACTCGCGGGCCACGGAGGTGACGGCCGGCTGTTCCGCCGAGCCATCCTCCAGAGCGTCCCGCTCGCCATGCCCCTCGCCACGCCTGACGAGTCCCTTGCCCGCACCGCCGCCTATCTGGAGATCATCGGCGTGAAGGACGTGGACGAGCTGCGCACGGTGCCGTGGCCGCGACTGGTCGAGGCCACCGCCGGACTCCTCGCGGCCACCACGCAATGGGGCCACTGGACCGCGCCGTTCATGCCGGTGCTCGACGGCTCGACCGCACCACGGCAGCCGGCCCTGAACCTGCTCGACGGTCCGGGCGCGGACATCGACGTCCTGATCGGCTGGACCAGCGAGGAGTCCGCGTTCACCTTCGCGCTGGGCGAGACGTACGCGTCGGCGACCAGGGAACAGGTGCTCCGCCGGGCACGGGACGGCTTCGGCGACGGCGCGGCCGAAGCGTACGCGGCGTACGAGGCCGCCCGCCCGGGCGCCCGGCCGATCGACGTCCTCATCGACCTGACCACCGACGAGCTGTTCAGGAAGCCCACCCTGGCGTTCGCGGAGGCGCGGGCGGCGCGGGGCCGCCCGGTCTGGGCGTACGAGTTCGGCTTCCCCACCCCCGCGCACGAGGGCCGCCTGGGTGCCCCGCACTGCCTGGACCTGCCGTTCGTCTTCGACAATTTCGCCGCGTGGTCGCACGCGCCGTTCCTGGCGGGCATGGACACCGGAAGCAGGGACGGCCTCGCCGGCACCATGCACCGGGCATGGATCTCGTTCATACGAAGCGGCGACCCCAACCACCCGGCCATGCCCCGCTGGGACCGCTACGACCAGCAGTCCCGCACCACCATGCGCTTCGACACCGTCACTACGGCCGTTTCACATCATCGATAGCCTGCTCCGTCCAGATGGTCTTCCCGGTACGGGTGAACCGGCTGCCCCAGCGGTCGGCGAGCTGGGCGACGAGGAAGAGGCCGCGCCCGCCTTCGTCCGTCTCCCGGGCGCGGCGCAGGCGTGGCTGGGTGCTACTCGGGTCGGACACCTCGCAGATGAGCTTCTCGTCCCGGATGAGCCGGAGCCCGACCGGGCCGCCGGCGTACCGGATGGCGTTCGTGACGAGTTCACTGGCGACGAGTTCCGTCACGAAGCCGAGGTCCTCCAACTGCCAATCGGACAGCTGGCCCGTCACCAGCTCGCGGGCATGCGCCACGAGGGACAGGTCGGCTTCGAGTTCCCACTCCGCGACCTGATCGGACGAGAGGGCGTGGGTACGGGCGAGCAGCAAGGCGACGTCGTCGGCGGGCTCTTGGGACAGAACGCTGTCGAAGACGCTCTGGCAGATCTCGCCCAGGGGCCGGCTCGAGTCCGCGCCGGCGAGCGATCTCCGCAGTCTCTCCATCCCCTGCTCGATGTCGCCGCCGCGGCTCTCGACGAGCCCGTCCGTGAAGAACGCCAGCATGCTGCCCGGCTGTACGCCGAACTCCGTTACCTCGAACGGCATTCCGCCGACTCCCAGCAGCGGTCCTGGCACCATGCCGACGAAGGCCGGCTCCTCACCGGGTGACAGCAGGGCCGGCGGCGGATGTCCCGCGGTGGCGGCGGAGCACTCTCTCGTCACCGGGTCGTAGACGGCGTACAGGCACGTCGCTCCGAGCACGGCCGTCTCGGAGCGGGATTCGCCGGTCGTCTGTTCGCTGGAGAGACCGAGCACCAGGTCGTCCAGGTGTGTGAGGAGCTCACCCGGATCCAGGTCGACGTCTGCCAGGGTCTGCACCGCGGTCCGCAGCCGCGCCATGGCCGCGGTGGCATCGAGGCCGTGGCCGACGACATCGCCGACGACGAACGCCACGCGCAGCGACGGCAGGGGGATCACGTCGAACCAGTCCCCGCCGACTCCCGCACCGCCGCCCGCCGGCTGGTAGACGCCCACCGTCTCGGCGGCCGTGAACTCCAGGGCCGAGCGCGGCAACAGGCTTCGTTGCAGAGCCTCCGCCGACCGGTGTTCCTTGGTGAAGCGGCGAGCGTTGTCCACGCCGAGTGCGGCCCTGGACACGACGTCCTGGAGGAGGGCGGCGTCCTGCTCGCCGAACGCGGCGGGCAGCTGGCTGCGCCAGACCGTCACGCAGCCGAGGATGAGACCTCGTGCGTACAGCGGCACCGCCACGGAGGAGTGCGCCCCGCTGGGGACGAGCAGCGGCAGGCTCTCGGGATCCACGCCGAGCCTCGCGCGGAGACCGGCGATGTCGGACACCAGCACCGGCCGTCCCTCCATGAGGGGACTCATCAAGGCACTGTCCGATACGGGAGGAAGTGCCTCTCCCACCGCCAGGAGGGCCTCCGCGGAGATCTCCGGGCTCTGCGCGGCAGCGGTCCGGCGCAGCCGGACGTCGCCGCTGGCCTTGAGGTGTGCCGGCTCGTCGCCCACCAGCACCGGCTCCGCGAGATCCACGGTCGCCAGGTCCGCGAAGTCGGGGACGAGCAGATCGACGATGGCCTCGGCCATCTCCGTCACGTCCAGGGAGGCGCCGATCGTCGCGGCGGCCGCCTGGGACAGCTCCGTACGGCGTCGCTCCGAGTCGCGCTCGGCAGCCTGCGCCGCGGTTTCGGCCGACGTGACCAGTACCAGCCACGCAGCACCCGACGCGGAATCGCCCGCAGCCCGCGTCCGTGTCCGTGTCCCGAGCCGGACCACCGTGAACGCCAGGCCGCCCGCCCTGCCCGACCGGTCCCCGCCGAGCGCTCCCACAAGGCGCCCGCCCGAGCCGGCTTCCGCTCCCTTGCTCGGAAGCACCGCCAGCAAGGGAGCGCACAACTCCCCTGGCGAGCACTGCAGCAGCGTCGCAGCCGTCCCGGAACAGGCGATGACCACGCCCTCGTCGTCCAGTACGACGGCTGCCGTGTCCATGACCGACGCCGAGGTCGGGCTCGGGCCGCGATGCTCCGGTTCGCGCATGTCGCCTCCACACGGCGTGACCTTCAGTATCCCGCCCGGGGGCCCACCCGGCGACCGGGCCCCGCACGAGCGTCCGGCAGTCCTGCGTCAGGCCCCCTTCCCGGCCAGAAACCTTCGCAGCCTCGTCAGCGGCCACGTGTTGACGACGTCGTCCTTGGTCAGCCAGCCGCGCTGCGCCGTCGCCACCCCGTAGCGCATGTACGGAAGGTGCGTGGTGGCGTGCGCGTCGGAGTTCACGGCGAACTTCACGCCGTACCGCTTCGCGCGCAGGATGTCCTCGTCACACAGGTCGAGCCGCTCGGGATGGGCGTTGATCTCCAGCACGGTGCCCGTCCGCGCGCAGGCCTCGAAGACGGCGTCGAAGTCGGCGTCGATGCCCGGGCGCTTGCCGATCCGGCGGGTCGTGGGGTGGCCGATGACGGCGACGTTCGGGTTCTCGCAGGCGCGGACGAGGCGGCGGGTGAGTTCCTGCCTGCTCTGGTTGAAGTGGGAGTGGACGGAGGCCACGCAGATGTCGAACTCCGCGAGGAACTCGTCGGGCCAGTCCAGGGCGCCGTCCGGGCCGATGTTGAGTTCCGTGCCGTGCAGCAGCCGCATCCGGTGGTGCGCGCCGTCCAGTGCGCGGACCTGCTCGCGCTGGGCAAGGATCTTCTCGCTGGTCATGCGCTGCATGGACAGGTTCGGGGCGTGGTCGGTGACCGCGTAGTACGCGTAGCCGCGGGCGGCAGCGGCGGCGATCATGTCCTCCAGCGGGGCCAGCCCGTCGGTGAGGTCGGTGTGGGTGTGCAGATCGCCGCGGATGTCCTTGTCCGCCAGGAGGTCGGGAAGTTCGCCGCGCAGCCCGGCCGCGATCTCGCCGCGGTCCTCGCGCAGCGTCGGCGGTATCCAGGGCAGCCCGAGCGCGGCGTATACGGCCTCCTCCGTCTCGGAGGTGACGCTCTCGCCGCTCTCGGTGTCGAAGAGCCCGTACTCGGAGAGCTTGAGGCCCTGGCGCACCGCGAGCTCCCGGGTGCGGATGTTGTGGGCCTTGGAGCCGGTGAAGTACTGCAGCCCCGCGCCCCAGGAGGCGGGCGGCAGGACCCGTAGGTCCACCTGGAGGCCGGTGGTGGTCCGTACGGAGGTCTTCTTCTCCCCGTGGGCGATGACCTCGGCCGTGTGCGGGTGGGCGGTGAGGGCGTCCATGAAGGGGGCCGACCGGCGGGCGGCCACCAGGATGTCGACATCGCCGATGGTCTCCTTCATCCGGCGCAGGGATCCCGCGTACGCGCACCGGACGCAGCCGCGGATGTCCGACAGTTCGGCGACGAGCTGCTCGGCGACCTCCATGGCCGCGCTGACGAGGATCCGGCCCTCGCCGGCCTTCTGCAGCACCGAGATGCCGTGCAGGATGTTGTCCTCGGTGCGCTCGCCGAAGCCCTTCAGGTCGCGCAGCCGCTCCTGCCGGATGGCGTCGACCAGCTGGTCGACCGAGGTGATGCCCAGTTCCTCGTACAGCAGCATGGCCTTGCGGGGGCCGAGGCCCGGAATCCTGATCAGCTCGCGCACCCCGGCCGGTACGGACGCCCTGGCCTCGTCGACAAAGGGCATGCGGCCGGTGCGCAGGTACTCGAGGATCTTGTCGGCGACCGATCTGCCGACGTTGGGGATCTCGCGCAGGCCCTTGGCATCGAGGGTCGAGACGTCCTGCGGGTAGCCCCCGACGGCGCGGGCGGCCTTCTCGTAGGCGCGCGCCTTGAAGGCCTCCCCGCCTCGGATCGCGACGAGGTCGGCGTACTCCTGGAGGAGCGCCTCGACCTCGTCGTTGGCTCGGGCCATGTCTCCAGGGTGCCCCCGCGTGCCCCGGGCGGGCACGCCGGACGCCCGCGTGTGGCTAGCCTGGAGACATGGGCGGCGAGCTCGTGACGCTGTTCCTCGCCGGTGACGTGATGCTCGGGCGCGGCGTCGACCAGATCCTTCCGCACCCCGGCGATCCGGGCCTGGCGGAGGCGTACGTCACCGATGCCCGCACGTACGTCGAGCTGGCGGAGGCCGCGAACGGCGCGGTTCCCCGGCGGGCGGCCTTCTCCTGGCCGTGGGGAGAGGCACTGGACCTCCTCGACGCGGCCGCGCCCGATGCCCGGATCCTCAATCTGGAGACCTCGGTCACCCGGAGTGACGACGCCTGGCCCGACAAGGGGGTCCACTACCGGATGCACCCCGCCAACCTGCCCGCTCTGGCCGCCGCCCGGCCCGACGTCTGCGTCCTCGCCAACAACCACGTCCTGGACTACGGCCGCCGCGGGCTGGCCGAGACCCTCGGCTCGCTCGCCGCCGCGGGGCTGCGGACGGCGGGGGCCGGACGGGACCTCGCCGAGGCGCGGCGGCCCGCGATCCTTCCCCTCCCGGGGGCCGGCGCCTGCTGGTCTTCTCTCTGGGGATGGCCTCCAGCGGTATCCCCCACAGCTGGGCCGCCACGGCGGAACGCAGCGGGATCGACTTCCTCTACGAGGCCTCGGACGCCGCCGCGGCCGTCGTGGCCGGCCGTGTCCGGCGGGCGAAACGGTCCGGCGACCTCGCGGTCGTCTCGATCCACTGGGGTTCCAACTGGGGCCACACCGTCCCGCGCGACCAGATCCGCTTCGCGCACGCGCTCGTCGACGGCGGCGCGGACCTCGTCCACGGGCACTCCTCGCACCATCCGCGCCCGTCCGAGGTGTACCGGGGGCGTCTGGTCCTCTACGGCTGCGGCGACCTGATCGACGACTACGAGGGCATCGGCGGCCACGAGCGGTACCGGGACGATCTGCGCCTGCTGTACCTCGTCTCGCTGGAGCCGGACACCGGGCGGCTCGACCACGCCCGCCTCGTCCCCCTGCAAGCCCACCGGATGCGCCTGCGGAACGCCTCCCGGGAGGACTCCGACTGGCTCCACGGGGTCCTCACCCGCTCCAGCCGGGAATTCGGCACCCGCATCACCCGCGACCCGCGCGGCGACCTCACCGTCCACCCGGGGACCGGCTCGCGCCTGCCGCCGGTGGGGGTTCACCCGTAACCGATCGGACGCCGGCGGGTTAACAGAGGGGCCTTCGAGAGGCATGTCGATCCGAAGGAAGCGTGCATGGCGCAGGAGCACACGACGTCCCTCCGGCTGCGCCTTCGGTACCGGTTCGACAATCTGGTGGCAGGCGGAACCGCCGCGCTGATCGGCTGGCTCGCCGTGGCCTGCCTTGTCGTGGTGGTCCCGGCGAGCGCGGTGCTCGTGTGGGCGGACCGGTCGACCCCGACGACCCTCTCCGGCCGGCTCACGGCGGTGTGGGTCAGCGTCGGGCAGACGCTCAAGATCGGGGGCGCGGTCGGCTCCCCTCTCTACGTGCTGGCATCGGTGGCGCTCGCCCTGGTCGGCCTGCTGTTCGTGTCGGCGCTGGTCAGTCTGATCACCACCGGCATCAACCGGCGCATCATGTCGCTTCGCCTCGGCCACTCCACCGTGCTGGAAGCGGGGCACACGGTCGTCCTGGGATGGTCCGATCAGATCTTTCCCGTGGCCGGGGAGCTGGTGGCCGCCAACGCGAACCAGCGCCGGTCGGCCATCGCCGTCCTCGCCCCGAAGGACAAGGTGGAGATGGAAGACGAGCTCTCCACCCGTATCGACGACCGGGGCAGGACACGCATCATCTGCCGCAACGGCAGCACCACCGACCCGACGGAGCTGGTCCGGGTGAGTCCGCGGACCGCGAAGGCCGTGCTCGTGCTGCCGCCCGACGGGGAAGCCGGCGACGCCCACGTGGTGAAGACCCTGCTCGCCCTCAACGCGGCCGTCCCCGAGGCCGGCGACGCGGTGGTGGTGGCCGCCGTCCGTGACACCCGCAACCATGTCACCGCCAGGCTGGCCGCCGGGCCGGGCGGACACGTCTTGTGCGTCGACGACATCATCGCCCGGCTCCTCGTGCAGACCGCCCGCCAGCCCGGCCTCTCGCTCGTGTACCAGGAACTGCTGGACTTCGCGGGCGACGAGTTCTACACCGTTCCCGCCGGGGATCTCGCGGGGCGTGCTTTCGGCGAGGCCCTGCTGTCGTTCGCCACGTCCTGCGTGGTCGGCCTGCTGCACGCCGACGGAGGCGTCGCCCTCAACCCGGACCCGGGCGCGACGATCGGCGCGAGCGACCGGATCATCGTCATCTCGCAGGACGACGACACGGCCGTACGGGCGGACGTGGCCTCCTGCGTCGACGAGGACGCGATCGTCACGGCCCGGCCTAGGATCCCCCGGGCCGAACGCCTGCTCCTGCTCGGCTGGAACCGCCGGGCTCCGTACATCGTGGATCAGCTCGACCAGTACGTGAGCCCCGGAAGCGTGCTCGACGTCGTGGCCCTCGACGAGGGTGACGGCGGCGGCTGCACCGCGGCGACCCGGCGCCGTCTCGAAGTGGCCTTCCACGGCGGCGACATCACCGATCCGCGCGTCCTGGCCAAGCTGGACGTGCCGTCGTACGACAGCGTGATCGTCATCGGTGAGGCGGATCCGGTGGCCACGGCCACGACCGTGTCCGCGCCGCCCACGGACACGGAGGAGTCGCTGGCGGACAACAGGACGCTGGTCACGCTGCTGCACCTGCGGGCCATCGCGGAGGCCGCGCAGCGGGAACTCATCCTCACCACCGAGATGTCCGACGACGGCAACCGGCTCCTCGCGCCTGCCCGGGAAGGCGCCGACTTCATCGTGAGCGGCCGGCTGATCAGTGTCCTGATGACCCAGATCTCGGAGAGCCGCTACCTCGCCGACGTCTTCGAGGAGCTTTTCGACGCGGAGGGCAGCGAGTTCCACCTCAAACCGGCCGCGGACTACGTCCGGGCCGGTCATGAGGTCTCGTTCGGCACGCTCGTCGAGTCCGCGCGCCGCCGCCGTGAATGCGCCGTCGGCTACCGGCTGCGCGCGCAGACCGCCACGGGCCCCGCCTACGGGCTGAGGATCAACCCCGACAAGCGGGAACGGGTCCGTCTCTGCGAGGGGGACTGGCTGATCGTGCTCGCCGAAAGCTGACGCGGCACGGTCGCACGGCTGCCACGGCCGCAGCCGCCGAACCGGCCGCTCACGGCGCCATGTGGACCTCGAGGGCGGTCCGCACCGCCGATTCCAGGGCTCCCTCGATCCACGCGGGCTTGATGGAGGTGTGGCACCCGCCGAAGTGCAGGTTGCCTTCGGGCTTGCGGACGTGGGGGAACAGCTCGGTGTGCTGGCCGGGCAGCAGCACGGAGGCCTCGCCGTAGGCGTACGGATCGCGCATCCAGGACTGGGTGCGGCCGACTCCGGTGTAGAACACCTCGATCCGCTGCCCGAACACCTCCTGGACCCCGGCCAGGGCGCGCGGGTAGCGCTCCTCGTCGTCCAGGGAGTCCCACTTCAGGGCGTCGTCCGACCAGCTGTAGGAGGCGAGGACCACCCCGCCGGCGCTGCCGTCGACCGGGTAGGAGGGCTGGAACATGAAGCGGTTGGGATTGTCGGTGGCCGAGCCGCCGCCGATGACGCCGGCCGCCTCGGGCTGGTCGCGGGTGACGAGACGGCAGGCGGCGTAGTGGGCGCGCTGGGCGTCGGAGATGTGCCCCTTGGGTACGGATGGGTGGGCGCCCAGCAGGCCCCCGGCCTCCGGGGTCTGCGCGATCTGGTACTTGCGGTAGAGGCCGGGCTGTACGGCTTCCAGCTCGCGCTTCCAGTCGGCTTCGTCGAACTCCCACCAGCGGCGGCTGAATTCGAGCAGCACCTTGGTGGCGGCGTCGTAGTGCAGTTCGGTGACCGCGCGCCGCTTGCCGTACGAGAGCGCGGGGGCGACCGGGATGTGGCGCAGTCCGGAGAAGGGGACGGTGATGATCGCGGTGTCGGCGGTGAACGTCTCGCGCCGCACCGGGCTGCCGCCGCGACCCTCGGAGACGGTGTCGACGGTGACCTTGCCCTCGCCGTGCGTGATCCGGGTGGCACGGCGGTCGAGCCGTACCAGGTCCTTGACCCGGGCGTAGAGCGCGTCGGCCAGCGTGGCGGTGCCGCCGGGCAGTTCGAAGAAGGCCGTGTCGGGGCTGATCAGCGAGGCTCCGATGAAGCTGTGCACGAAGGCGAGGTGCAGACGGGAGGTGAGGTTCTCGACGGTTCCGATCAGGTCGATGGTCCGCTCGTCGAGTTCCGCCTCCTCGGTCAGGTAGCGATACATCGACATGTGGCCGTAGCGCTGGATGACGCGGGCCCAGCCCTCGACGAGTTCCTTGTCCTTCTTCCCCTCGATCTCCTTGCGTACGGGAGCGAAGGCATTGCGCACGATCTGCGCGGCGGGCACGGACTCGTAGGCCGCCGGGACTCCGAAGGAACGATTGAGCGCCTGCGGGCTGCGGGCGTAGTCCGCCCGGCGTACCCGGATGCCGTTGACGAAGATCCACGTGCGGTAGGCGGGGCGGCCGGCCCCGTCGACGTCGACCAGGTGGAAGCGCCTGCGCTTGAGGCCGAGGCTGTCGATCAGTCCGGTGACCAGCGGGTGGCTGTCGGGGATGCGCATGGCACCGGCCTCGGCGTACTGCTTGGGGTCAGCGAAGGGTGCGGCGGCCTTCTCGTGGCCCCCGGTGCGGAAGGTCTTGATGCGGCCGCCGACCCGGTTGGCGTTGGCCTCGATGACCGTAACCTGGTGCCCGGCCTCGCGCAGGAGGTGGGCGGCGGTGAGCCCGGCGGGGCCGGCGCCGACGACCAGCACCTTCTTGCCGGGGCGGCGGGAGCGGGGCAGTCCGTTCTTCAGGAGGACGTCCGCGTAACGAGGCACCAGGGGCTGGTCGTCATCGTCCCGTACGAGGATGGCCCGGGCGATGGTCAGGCAGGTCTCCCAGTCGGGGCGTGCGGAACCGGACGGCGCCTGCGGGGTCCCGGCGGACGCGGCGGCCACCGACAGCGCACCGGCTCCCGCGACGGCGGCCGCGCCGGCGATGACGGTACGGCGGGAGGGCCGGCGAGCAGAGGACGGTGCGGGCTCGACCGTGGAGTCGGAGCTGGAAGGAGGCTCGATGATCATGCGTCAACTGTCACGGTCCGCAGGAGCCTTGAGCACCGAAAAGTGCCCGCGCGGGGAACAACCACCCGGACGTGGGGCCCGGTCCACCCGACGCTGACGAACTGGATTTCGTACGGCGGGAACGGACGAACGCCGCCGGCCGTCCCGACCGGCCGCCGCCGGAGGACCGCAGGTTCGGCATCGGGCAGGCGCGGCAAGATATCAGCCCTTCGGGGGCTTGACCGGATGTTTATCCAATGGTGATGGTCCGCCCGCGTGGGCACCACCCGTGGCACTAGCGTCCCGTGACACCCCGGGAATGCGGGTGTGCAACGCACGGCGCGTGCGGACCCTCCGGCCCCGCTGCCCCTCCCGGCCCACGGACCAAGGAGGCACTGTGCTGTCATTCCGGCGGCGTTCCATCAGCAGGTTTTCGGTCGCCACGAGATACACGATCGGAAGCGGCTTCGTCATCAGCGCGCTTGCCGTCACCCTGATCGCGCTGCTGATCCCCGTGGAGAAGTTCGGCGCCCGGGCCTCTGCCTCGACCGGCCGGCCGGCCGCCGAGGACGACGGCGCCGGGATCATGAGTACGGCGTACGGGCCGTTGACCCCCGCGGACCGGGACTTCGTACGGAAGGTACGACTCGCGGGTCTGTGGGAGCTGCCCGCCGGGCGGCAGGCCCAGCAGCGGGGAACGCGCCCGGCGGTGCGCACGGCCGGGGAACACCTCGTGGAGGGCCACACCGAGCTGGACCGGCAGGTCATCCAGGTCGGTCAGGCCCTCGGCGTCGACCTGCCCAACCAGCCGTCCGAGCAGCAGCGGGGATGGCTGGGGCAGCTGACCCGCGCCCAAGGGGACGAGTACGAGCGGCTGTTCATCCAGCTGCTGCGCCGAGCGCACGGAAAGGTGTTCGCGCTGCTGGCCCAAGTGCGGGCGCAGACCAGGAACTCCATGGTCCGCGCCCTGGCCACATCCGCCAACACCACGGTCCTGGACCACATCACGGTCCTCGAGGACAGCGGGCTGGTCGACTTCGACGCGCTCAGCGTCCCCGACGGGACCCCGACCCCTGCTCCGTCCGATGTCCGATCGACGAAGTGAAGTGAAGTGATCGCATGAGTGAAAAGGGCCATAAACGCCCCCGGTTGTCGAACAAGCTGCTGGCCTTGGTCTCCGCACTGGTCCTGGGCGGCGGCGGGGTCGCCGTCGTCGCGGGCAACGCGAACGCGGGCCAGGACGGCCGCCGGGACTCGGGCGGCGCGGAGCAGGTGAGCGCCACCATCGACTGCCCCGACGTCGGTGACCGGCTCACCGCCGTACCCGAACAGGCCAAGACCGAGGTCGACGAGGGTCTCGCCCAGCTGGACTCACAGGTGGCCGACGCCTACCGGAAGCTCGCCGCGGGCGAGGCACGGGGAGAGGATCTCGTCGGCGGGCTCAAGCAGCAGCGCGACGAGACCATCGGCCGCATGTCCGACGCGATAGCCCGCTCCGCGGCCCGTCCGGAGGAGCTCAAGTCCATGAGCGCGTGCCAGGTGAAGCAGGCTTCCGCGCAGGACGACGCGTCGGCCGCTGCGGCGGGCGACCCGGCGGCCGATCCGGGCGCCGCCCGGAGCATCGGCGGGAAGGGCGGACCGGCACGGAGCGACTTCGTCGACATCGGCAAGGTACGGCCGAACGTACGCACTCCCGGGGCAGCGGCCGGGGCCTCGACGGGGTCCTTCAGCTCCCAGTGCGGACGCAACGAGAACGGCCACTTCAACCCCGACAACGTGATCGTCGCCCCCGGGGTGTCCAACGGCGCCCACCACATGCACGACTACGTGGGCAACAAGACCACCGACGCCTTCTCCACCAACGACAGCCTCGCCGCCTCCGGCACCACCTGTGGCAACGGCGACCTGTCCACCTACTACTGGCCGGTGCTGCGGCTGCGCGACGGCAAGGCGGAGAAGGACGCGAAGGCGCCCGGCGGCGGTCAGGACGCGAACGTGGGCACGATCCTGCGGCCCAAACAGGTGACGATCAGCTTCAAGGGCAGTCCCGTCGGCAAGGTCAAGGCCATGCCCCGTTTCCTGCGGATCATCACCGGCGACGCCAAGGCCTTCGCCAACGGAACGGCCAATGCCAATGCCTCGTGGAGCTGTACCGGGTTCGAGAACCGCCAGCTGAAGGACAAGTACCCGATCTGCCCCAAGGGCAGCGACGTGGTGCGCACCTTCAACTTCCAGAACTGCTGGGACGGCCGCAACACCGACAGCGCCAACCACCGGACCCATGTGGCCTTCGCGGACCGCAACGGCCGCTGCCCGAAGGGCTTCAGCGCCATTCCGCAGCTGGTGCAGCGGATCACGTACGGGGTCGCGCCGGGTGCACGGTTCGCCGTGGACAGCTTCCCCGAGCAGCTCCACAAACCGGTGACCGACCACGGTGACTTCATCAACGTGATGCCGAACGGCCTGATGGCCAACGCCGTGGACTGCATCAACAGGGGGCGCACCTGCCGCTGACGCGGCGGCTCCACGAACTCCCGGACGGGGTGCGGCTCCTCCCCTCGCACCGCGCCCCGCCCGGGACAGGTGTTGGCCCGAAGCCGACTTCGGGCCAACGCCGCACACCTGCGCCCAGCCTGGTCCTGAACCGACGAGGAGTGCCATGTCCGGCTCTCGTGAATCCGCAGACGGTCCGCAGCATCCGGGCGACGGCGGCAAGGCACCGCCCGCCGAGCCCTCCCCGCCCGCCGCGCCCGCCGCGTCCGCCGCGCCCTACCGGCCCTCCGCGCCGTCCGACGGGGAACTCACCCGGCGGCTCAGGAGGGAGTACCGGTCGGGCACCGCGGACGCGGCCTTGTGCGATCTCCTCTACCGGCGGCACCGGCGGGCCGCCCTCGCGTACGCGCGCACCTGCTGCCGTACCCCGCAGGACGCCGAGGACCTCGTCTCCGAGGCCTTCGCCCGGACCTTGCAGGCCGTCCGCTCCGGCGCGGGGCCCCGGGGCCCGTGGCGCGCGTACCTGCTGGCCGTGGTCCGTCACACGGCCATGCAGTGGAGTGACGGCGACGGAAGGACGCTCCTGACGGCGGACTTCGACACCTGGTGTCAGCAGGCGGCCGCCGGCGGTGATCCGCAGCGCCGGCTGCTGGCGGGCGAGGACCGCAGGCTCCTCGCCCGCTCCTTCCGGGCGCTGCCCGCGCGCTGGCGGGCCGTCCTGTGGCACACCCTGGTCGAGGAGGACTCGCCGCACGAGATCGCCGCGCTGCTGGGCATCACCCCCAGCGCAGTGGCCTCGCTGGCCTTCCGGGCCCGCGAGGGGCTGCGCGAGGCGTACCTCCTGGCCCATCTGGACACCGTGGCCGACGGCCGGTGCGGCCACTACAGCCACATGCTCGGTTCGGCGGTCCGGCGCAGCCGTACGCAGCAACCCCGCGGCCTCGCACGCCATCTGGCGGGGTGCGAGGACTGCGCACGGGCGTACGAGGAGCTGCTGGACCTCAACTCCACGATGCGCGGGGCGGTACCCGCCGCCCTGTGAACAGCAGCCGGCCCGGCCCCGTTCGTACGGGGCCGGGCCGGTTGCTGTTTCTCCTCCTGTCACTCCTCCCCTGTGGTCACAGGCCGTTGACGCGGGCCATCCGTCCGACGACCAGCGGGGTGAAGTCCGCCGTGACCACGCGCGCCGTCCGGCGCCCCACCCGCGAGTGCTGACGCCGCACCTGGGCCATCAGCCGGCGGCTGCGCAGGGCCATCTCCAGTTCGAACCGGGTGCGGGGGTCCCGCAGACCGGGCCCGAACAGCTTCTCCAGCTGACGCATGCGGTACCGCACGGTCTGCGGGTGCACGCTCAGGGCCTTGGCGGCCTCGGGTGCGCCGCCGCCCTCCAGCCAGGCGAGGAGGGTCACCTCCAGCCGTTCGCTCTGGCGCGGGGTCAGATCCGCCAGTGGCCGGAGCCAGCGGGCAGCCAGCGCGTGGGCCAGGGGCTCGTCCTGGAGCAGCAGCAGCGTCGAGAGGTGGTCGTCCACGAAGACGGGGCGGGCGTCCAGACCCGCCCGGGCCGGTGTCAGCGCGAGCAGGCGCAGCGCCCAGCGCAGGGAGGACGCGGTGTCCCGGAGCGGTACGGCGTGGCCGACGGCCGAGAACCTGCCGCGCAGGGCGAGTTCGAACGGGGCCCGGGTGTCGGGATCGGGGCTCGGGACCAGCAGGCAGGGGCGGCCCGCGAACATCCCGGCGAGGGCGTCGTCCAGTACGGTCGCCAGCTGCTGTGCCTCCCCGGGCGCGGCCGGCGCGATGGCCCGCACGGCCACCGGGAGGGGCCAGCCGGCCGCCTCGGCGAGTTCGGCGAGGGAGGTCCCGGAGGCGGCCCGGTCATCAGTGAGGGCTTTGAAGAGGTCCTGACGCGCCCGGTCGACGGCCGGCCCCAGGTGCTGCCTGCCGTGCCGCCTGTCGTCCTGCCTGTCGTGCTGCCTTCCCTCCACGACCTCCAGGCTCGCGTGCCGGTGCCCCATGTCGAGGTCCGCGGGCATGTCCACCGTCTGTCGCGGGTGTTGCCGCTGCTCTTGCTCGCGCTGGTGTTCCCGCTGGTGTTCCTGCTGCTGTTCCTGCTGCCGTTCTTGCCGTCGTTCCTGTTCGTGCGCCTGCTCTTGTTCTTGCGTTTGCTCCTGCTCCTTGCCCGACGGGCCGCCGCGGGCATCGCGGTAGCCGAGAAAGGTGAGAAGGGCTTCCTCCACACGCTGTCTGAGCAATTCATCGCCGATGGCATCGTTGTCATCGATAAGGGCGGAAAATTCCGGAATTCCATGCAGAAGCTCCTCCACTATCTCGGCGGCCAGTGCGGGGAGTTCCCGTCGCAGGACGCGGGTCCACTCGCCGCGAGGGCGGGACCAGATGCGGTTCAGAAGTTCGCACATCGTTTCCTCGTTCGTGCCGGGGTGAGGCCTGTCTGGTACGGAGGACAGGCCCGCCGAGGTTGCCTCTCACGCCAACAGTCCTGTCTGACAAGAGAGTTGCGACCCCTCGTACTCCCTCCTGGAGGGGTCCGGCCACATTCCGTCCCGCGGTTTTGCCGTGATTTTGCCGTCGGGGACGCGTAGACGGCGGGCGGCGCGGTGGCCTGTCGCAACCTCCGCTGGAGGGGAATCTTCCGGGGTTGTTCGATGCGCCGGAGACGCGCTGCGAGAAATTATCACGTTTCGATAAATCCTGTGGAGGCGCCGTGCAGCTCCACGATGCTTCTGCACTCCGGCCCCAAGCTCCTCGGCCGGCGCGGGAGTTTCACAGCGCTGCCGGGCACGAGCGACAACGAACCCCGGGTGCCGAGCGCCAGGTGGAGTGCTCGGGGCCCAGGCGCACAGGAGATCTGGATGCCCCTGTCTCAGCCGTACCTACGCCGCTCGCACCGGGCCCGCCGCAGGAGTCGTCACCCGGCGACGGCCCCGGTCGTCCTCGCGGCCCTCGCCTCCTTCATCGTGGTGGTCCGCGCGGGCGCCCTGACCCATCTGTGGGACTTCCTCGACTTCGGGGCGGGCGTGCTCTCGCTCGTCTCGCTCACCGCCACCGTCCTGTGGGGGCTGGTGGCCACCGACCGGGTGCTGCTCGGGTCGGGCCACCGGCTCCTCGCCCAGGGCGCCCACCGCGGACTGGCCGTGGCGGGCCTGAGCTTCCTGGCCCTGCACATCTGGGTCAAGGTCGCGGAGGCGCAGACGAGCGCGGCCGCCGCGGTCCTGCCGTTCGCGGACGGCGACCGGCCCGTCCTCATCGGACTGGGCACGCTGGCCGGTTACCTCTTCGTGGCCGTCGCGGTCTCCGGCGCAATGCGCAGCGTGTTCGCCACCAAGAGCCGCTCCCTGTGGTGGCGGGCCCTGCACTTCGGCGCCTATCCGGCCTGGGGCGCGTCCCTGGTGCACGGGCTCAAGGCGGGCCGCCCGGGCGGCGCCTGGGTGACGATGGCGTACGCACTGTGCCTGATCGGTGTCGCCGGGGTGATCGCGTTCCGCGTGAAGTCCCGGGCGCGCGGGGCGCGTTCCCGCCCGGCTCCCGTCCCCGGGCCGCGTCCGGGCACGGACCGGGACACCGGTACGCGCACCGTCGACGGCCTCGGCACGGGCACCGGCCGCGGCACGCGTCGGCTCGTGTCCAGCGGGCGGCCGCCGCTGCCGCGGACCGGCCCCCGGTCCTACGCCACGGCCGGCCGCAGAACCCGGCTGTACGGCGAGCAGCCGGCCGCCGCGGAGCAGTGGCTGTGACCGGCGAGCCGCGCCCCGGCCTCGGCTGTGTGGGCGCCCCCAGGCTGCTGGCCGGACTCGACCGGACCCCCCGGCTCGACCGCGCCGCCCATCTCGACACCCACGGCACGCTGCCCCGGTTGCGACCGGACGAACTCGTCGGCCTCGCCAACGACATCGACCTGCGGGGCCGCGGCGGAGCGGGCTTCCCGTTCGCGCGGAAACTGCGGGCCGTCACCCGCTCGGCCGGGGGGCGGGACGCTCCCACGGCCGTCGTCGTCAACGGCAGTGAGGGCGAGCCGAGTTGCCTCAAGGACACCGCGCTGCTGCTGCACGCCCCGCATCTGGTGCTCGACGGAGCCCTGCTGGCCGCCGCGGCGCTCGGCGCCGACGACGTCGTGGTGGCCGTCACCCGGGAGGACGTGGAGCAGTCGGTACGGGACGCCGTCGCGGAACGCGGCCCGGCCGGACGCCGGGTGCGCGTGACGCGGCTTCCCGAACGCTTCGTCACCGGGGAGGGAACGGCCCTCATCAGCGGCCTGAACGGCGGAGCGGTACTGCCGTCCGGGCGGAAGGTGCGGACCAGCGAGCGGGGTCTGGGGGCGTGCCCACCCTGCTGTCGAACACCGAGACCTTCGCCCAACTCGGCATCGCCGCACGGCTGGGTGCGCCCGAGTACCGCTCCACCGGGCTGCCGGCCGAACCGGGCACCGTCCTGCTGACCGTGGCCGGTTCCACGGTCGTCGAGACCCCGACCGGGGCTTCGCTGGCCTACGTCCTGGAGCTGTGCGGCACCGATCCCGGCCAGGGCGTCCTGGTCGGCGGCTATCACGGCAGATGGCTGGACCCGATGTCCGCACGTTCCGCGCTGGTGTCCCGGCAGTCCCTGGCGGCCTTCGGCGCGGTGCTGGGGGCGGGGGCGGTGCTGCCGCTGCCCGAGGACACCTGCCCGGCCGGCGAGGTCGCGCGGGTGACCCGGTGGATGGCGAAGGAGTCGGCGGGCCAGTGCGGGCCCTGCGTACGGGGGTTGCCCGCGCTGGCCGACGTACTGGACGACGTCGTCCGCGGCGGGGGCGGCGCGGCCCTCGAGACGGTCGAGGCACGCCTGACGGCGGTCCGGGGCCGCGGTGCGTGCAGCCACCCCGACGGCACCTCGCACTTCGTCGCCTCGGCCCTCGCCGCCTTCCCCGACGAGTTCCACGACCATGCCCTCGGCGGCGGGTGCGGCCGGCGGGTGCTGGGAGCGCTGCCGCTGCCGCGCGACGAGAGTCCGGAACGGCTCGTCGTGGACTGGACCCTGTGCAAGGGGCACGGGCTGTGCGTGGACATCCTCCCCGACGTCGTACGGCTCGACGCGGACGGCTACCCGGCCAAGGCGTCCATGCCGGTGCCCGCACGGCTGCGGCCGAAGGCGCTGCGCGCGATCCGGCGCTGCCCGGCGCTCGCGCTGCGCATCCAGGACTGAGCCGGTGCACGTCTCCGGACCCTCCCCCGGTTCAATTCTTGGCGCGATCCGACAAATTCGCAGGGAATTGGACCTCCCCGCTCCCGGCCCCGTATCAATTACGGAAGGGACGAACGGAAAAGCTGGACCGGACCTGAAGGAGAGATCGTGAAGAGAATGCATCGTGAGATATTCGCCGGGTCGGCGGCGGTCGCGGTACTGCTGCTGACTTCCGGATGTGGACTCGCCGAGAAACCGCCGGGAAAGGGAAGTGCGGTACAGCCGGTGGGCGACAGCCAGAAGATCGGATCTCCCTACGGCGCGGACGGCGGGGACGGAGCGTACGGGTCGGGTTCCGGGGCGAATCCCGCCTACGGGGACAGCGGCTCCGGCGCCGCCCCGGCGGGCGCGGCCGGCAAGAACGGTCCGGCCGGGCAGCTGAAGGTGGCCGAGGTCCCGAACCTGGGCGGCGCGGTCACCGACAGCGAGGGCTTCACGCTCTACCGGTTCGACAAGGACACGCCCAAGCCCCCAAGTCAGCCTGCGAAGGGGACTGCGCCACGGCGTGGCCGGCCGTGGCGGCGGACGACGTCACCGCAGGCGAGGGGATCGACGCGGGCCTGCTCGGCTCGGTCGCCCGGGCCGACGGCACCCGGCAGCTGACCCTGGCGGGCTGGCCCGTGTACCGCTACGCGAAGGACACCAAGGCCGGGGACACGCTCGGTGAGGGCGTCGGCGGAACCTGGCACGTGCTGGGAGCCGATGGAAAGCCGGCCGCCGCCGCGGCCGCCGCCGACAAGAAGGCGCCGGCGCAGGGCGCCGAACTGTCCGTCGCGCAGAATCCCATGCTCGGCGGGATCCTCGCGGACGCGGAGGGCCGCACTCTCTACCGGTTCGACAAGGACAGCGCCTGGCCGATGAAATTCGGCTGCCTCGATGCCTGCCTGGACACGTGGAAGCCGGCCAAGCCGGTGGACAAGTCGAAGGTGTCGGGAATTGCCGCCGAACTGGTCGGCTCCGTGAAGCGTCCCGACGGTTCGGAACAATTGACGATCGATTGCTGGCCGGTCTATTTGTTCACCGGCGACAAGGCGCCCGGAGACATCACCGGGCACAACAAGCAGGGCCTCTGGTTCGCCGTGACCGACAAGGGAAAGAAGGCGAAGGCGGCGCACTAACAGAGGCCCCGGGGTCGTGGTGCCCGGTCCCCTCCCACCTGGGCACCACGACCCCGCCCCCGATCAGCCGGCGAGGAAGAGAGAGTCATGCCGCCGTCAACCGCCCGACCGCACAGTCGTGTTCTCCGTACCGTCGTGGTGGCGGTGGCCGCCGCGTGCGCCCTGCTGCCGGCCGGCGGCTGCGCCGGAAGTCCGGCGGCCTCGCACGGCGGCCCGGCCGAGGAGAGCCGGGCACCGTCCACCTCGATCGAGGAGATCGCCGCCGCTGTCGGCTGCACCGCCCAAGTGGACATCCAGGCTGAGGAGTTGCGCGAGGGAGGCTGCCAGAGCGAACAGGGCGCCTTCCGTATGGTCACCTTCGCCGCCGACGAGGGAATGCGCTCCTGGCTGACCGAGGCCCGGATGTACGGCGGCACCTACCTGGTGGGGAGCCGCTGGGTGGTCACCACCCCGTCGGCGGATGCCCTGACCGCCCTGCGCGGCCGCATCGGCGGCGCCCTCGAGACCGGCTCCGCGCACGAGGGCCATCACTGACCACTCCGGTCGTCGAACGCGCCGACCGCGCCGAGCTCGCCGACCGCACCGACTGCGGCGTGTCGGCCAGTTGTCCGGATATCGGCTCATTCGTGAGACGCATATGCCCCGGCCTTCGGGATGATTCGCCCCGCCTCCGCATACAACAAGGTGAGCGGGTAAGCGACTTCACCGAAAGGAACGGCAATCGTGCGCATGAAACGCCTCGCACCGCTGCTCGCCGCCGCCGGACTCATCGCGTCCACCGTCCCCCTGCTGACCGCGACCCAGGTCTCCGCCGCTTCGGCACCGGAGTACCTGAGCCAGAAGCCCTCCTGGCACCGGTGCAGCCCGGACCAGCCGGCCTCGTACGAGTGCGCCACCCTCAAGGTCCCGCTCGACTACCGGCGTCCCCAGGGCACCACGATCGACCTCGCGATATCCCGGGTGAAGAGCGAGAACCCCGCCAAGCGGCACGGCGTCATGCTCCTCAACCCGGGCGGCCCGGGCGGGCCCGGGCTCGATCTGCCGCTGGCGATGGGCGAGATGATGGCCAAGGACGTACGGGACCAGTACGACCTCATCGGCTTCGATCCGCGCGGCGTCGGCTCCAGCAGCCCGATCACCTGCGGACTCACCGACGCCGAGCAGAACTTCGACCGGCCGTACCGGCCCGAGACCTTCTCCTCCGACGTGACGTGGGCGCGCACGGTCGCCGACAAGTGCCGCGAGAACGCCGGCTCGGTGCTCCCGCACATCACCACCCGCAACACGGCGCGCGACATGGACACGATCCGCGCGGTGCTGGGCGAGCGCAAGGTCTCGTACCTGGGCTACTCGTACGGGACCTACCTCGGCGCGGTGTACTCGCAGATGTTCCCCGAGCGGACCGACCGTTTCGTACTGGACAGCGGTGTGGACCCGAAGATGATCTGGCGCGGCATGATCCAGGTGTGGGCGACCGAGGCCGAGCCCGCCTTCGCGCGGTGGACGGGCTGGGCGGCCGAGCGGTCGGCCGAGTACGGGCTCGGCGACACCCCGAAGGCCGTGTCCGACACCTTCTGGGCGCTGGTGGCACGCGCCGACAAGGAGCCCATCGACTTCGAGGGGCAGAAGATCAGCGGAGACCTGATCCGGTCCGCGCGCGGGGTGTTCTTCTACCCGGCGCAGGCCACCCCGCTGGTCGTGGCCCTCAAGGCCGCGGCCGAGGGCAAGCCGCAGCCCGCGGGACCGGACACCGCCGAGCTGAAGCGGCTGCTCACCGGCGACAGGGCAGCCGCGCCCGCCTCGGACAACGGCACCGCCGTCTTCTGGTCCGTGGTGTGCGGGGACACCGGCAGCTGGCCCCGCTACGCCGAGCAGTACGAGCGGGACGCCGCGAAGGACAAGATCAAGTACCCGCTGTACGGGGACTTCGCGTCCAACATCAAGCCCTGCGCCTTCTGGGACCGGCCTGTCGAGTCGGCCACGCCCATGAACAAGAAGGCGAACGTGCTGACGGTGCAGAACGAGTGGGACTCGCAGACTCCGCTGAGCAGCGGCCAGGGCATGCACCGCGCGCTCAAGGGCTCGCGGATGGTGCTGGTGGCCGGCGGTGAGGGCCACGGCGTGTACATGACCGACCCCACGTCCTGCGCCGACGCCCAGGTCAACACGTACCTGACCACGGGCCGGCTGCCCGCCGAGGACGTGACCTGCCAGACCGGGCCGGCCGCGGCCGAGCGGAGCGACTCCGCGACGCCGTCCAAGCCGCTGCCGATCCCGTCCGGCCCCGGGCGGTTCTGACCGCTACCGCTTGAGGGACGCCTCCGCGGCCGCCTTGATGCGGCGGCCGAAGGCGGGGGCGTCCTTGCGGGCGGCGCTCGCGGCGAAGCCGACGAGCAGTTTGCCGAGGCCGTGCCCCTCGAGGGTATTGAAGATCCGGACCCGGGTGCGGCCGCCGGGGAGGGTCTCGAGGTCGTAGCCGCCCTCCGCGGTGACCAGGTTCCGGCTCTGTTCCGTCCAGCGGATCAGGTGCGGCGGCTCGAAGCCGACGATGCGAAACTCCCGGCCGGTCTTCATCCCGGCGTCCTTGACCGTGCTTCGGAAGACCGTGCCGAGCGCGGTCGGGCCGTCGGGGGTCTTGGTGATCTCCTGGACGCGCGGGCTGAACTCGGGGTCGTTGCGGCCGTCGGCGAGGTAGGCGAAGACCTCGTCGACCGGCCGGTCGATCTCGACGCTCGCCTCGAACTCTCCGGACATGTCTGCTCCTCGCTCCCGGTCCCCCGGCTTCATGATCCCAGACCCCCTTCCCCACCGCACGGCACGTGCTGCTTCCGGGCCGTGGAGCGGGGACTCAGCGGCGTCAGCAGTCCGGCGCCGAGCACCAGCAGGCAGAAGGCGCCGGCGGCCAGACTGACCGCCGGGACCCCGTGGCGGGCGGCCAGCACCGTGAGCACGGCCGCGCCCACCGGGCCCGAGGCGTTGTGCACCGTCCAGAAGGCGGAGGTGACACGCCCGAGCAGGTGGTCGGGGGTCACCTCCTGGCGCAGGGTCATGCTGCAGACCCCGCCCAGGGTCAGCCCGAACATGAATACGGCGGCCAGTGCGGCGATCACCGGCATGCTGCGGCTGACCCCGGTCACCGCCACCGCGATCCCGATCATCGCGACCGAGGCCAGCCAGCAGGGGCCGAAGCCGAAGGTCCGGCGCAGCCGCCCTGCGGTGAGGGCCGCGGTGACGACGCCGGTCCCGCTCACGGCGATCACATAGCCGACGGTGGCGGCGTCCCGGCCCAGATCGTGCTGGACCCGGTAGATCAGCAGGTCGGTGGCGCCCATGGTGACGAAGGTCAGCAGGGTGAGCAGCACCGTCAGCGGGCGCAGGAGGGCGTGCGTCCACAGGAAGCGGAATCCGACGACGAACACCTCGCGGAACACCCCCGCGGCCGCCGGTTCGGCACGATCGACGGCGGGCTTGCCGAACGTCACCCAGGCCAGGCTGGCGGCGGAGACGAGGAAGGTGGCGCCGTCCACGGCCAGCGCCCGGTCCGGGCCGGCCGCGGCCGTGAGGAACCCGGCCGCCACGGGCCCGAGGAGGGTACCGACGGCGAAGGTGCCCATCAGCCGCCCGTTGGCGGCGGTGAGGTCCTCGGTGCGCACCAGATGCGGCACGGCGGTCACGTAGGCCACGTCGAACAGCGTCTTCAGTACGGTGGCCAGCGCGGTCAGCACGTACAGCAGCCAGACCCGGGGCCCGGCGGCCCACCACACGACCGGCACCGCGCAGAACAGCACGGCGCGCAGCAGATCGCAGGCGATCATGAGCCTTCGGCGGTCCGCCCGGTCCACCACGTACCCGGCGAACAGCCCCGTGCCGATGCCGGTGACCCCGGAGATGACGGTGATCAGGCCCATCTGCACGATGGACCCGGTCGCGTGGAGGACGAGCAGTGGCAGCGCGAGCAGCGAGATGGACCCGCCGAGGACGGACAGCGCCTGGCCGAGCCAGAAGACGTTGAAGTCCTTGTTCCGCCCCAACGGGCGGCGCTCACAGTGGGTTCCGGCTTCCGCTGAGATGGTCCAGTCCCTTCTGACGTGGCCCGTGACAGTCGGGACGCCGACCCCGGGACGGTAAGGGACGAGATCCCGGACTGTCACTCGCGTTTCCGGCGGTCCGATCGGCCCACGGGTCGGGCCCGCTCCCCGCGTTCGCTCACGAGCTCGCCTGCCATCCGCGGGCGGCGCTCACCTTCTACTGGCCGGAACACGGCCGGCAGGTGCGGGTGCGCGGATCCGTCACCCCGGGCTCGGCCCAGGACAACGCGGCCGACTTCCTCGGCCGCTCGGCCACCGCACGCGCGGAGGACCTGCTGGGCCGCCAGAGCCAGTACCTGACGGATCCCGCCGAGCAGGAACACGCCCTCGAGAAGTCCCTGGCCCTGATCGGGCGGGAGCCGTCGCTCGTCGACTCGGCCTGGACGCTCTACACCCTCGCCCCGGCCGAGGTGGAGTTCTGGCAGGCGACCGAGAGCCGCGTCCACACGCGTCTGCGCTACGAACGTTCCCGAGACGGCTGGGAACGCCTTCCCCTCTGGCCCTCGGGACGCCGGCACAACCGGCGTGCCAGGGACGGCACTTCCCACTGCTCCTGCTCACGAGGCGAGGTAAGGCCCATGACCACACGCACCCGCGACGGCAGCGCCGGCGACGTCGACTACGGCGCCATCGGCTCCGGATACTCCGGCTACCGCCGGCCCGACCCCCGCATAGCCCAGGCCATCGCCGAGGCCCTCCACGGTGCCCGCACCGTGCTCAACGTCGGCGCCGAACGCTCGCGCGGCGCCGAGCTGGAGCTGCTGCGCGGCGCCCTGGCGGCGGAGGTCCCCGTGCTCGGGGTCGGAATCGGCGCGCAGCTGCTGGCCGTGGCGGCCGGCGGCGCCGTCCGCCACGGCCAGGACGCGGGGATCGGCCGGGGAACCGTACGGACCGCTCCGGCGGCGGGCTCCGATCCCCTGTTCGCCGGTGTTCCGCCGGAGCCGTCCCGGCTGCGGTACTGGCACGGCGACACGGTGGACCTCCCCGCCGGGGCCGTGGTCCTGGCCTCGGACGAGCGCCGCCGGGTACGGGCGTTCCGCATCGGCGGCAGCGCCTGGGGCCTGCACTTCCCGGTCGAAGCCGACACCTCGGCCGGGGACGGGCCGGCGCGCTCCACGCCGGAGCAGTTGCCGGGCCTGCTGCTGGCGCGGTTCGCCGCGCTCGTGACCGCCCGCGCCGAACCACCGGCTGGCACCTCACGACCTACGACGACGCCGAACGGCACTTCCTCGCCCGGGCCGTCCCCGCGCGCTGACCCCACCGGTCGACAAGCCCGCCACCGTCACCGGGTGGTTGCCGCCCGTTCGCGCCACCAGTCCACGGTCGCCTTGACCTGCTCGTCGAGGGAGTGGCCCGGACCGCGAACGCCGCCTCGTAAGCGCTCGAATCGACGACGAACGGACGGTCGAACTGGTAGCGGATCTCCTTGAGTTCGCGGATCAGCGGGGAGAAGAGCGAGGCCACGCCCAGCACGGCCGGCGGGATCCTGCGCACCGTGACCGGACCCGTCCCCGCCTGGGCGGCCAGGCGGTCGACCATCTCCCGGACGGACTGCGCGCGCCCCGTCGGGACGTGCCAGGGCCGTCCCCAGGCCCGCTCCTCGCCGGCGACCTCGACCAACGCCCTGGCCACGTCGGGGAGATAGGTCCAGCTGTGCGCGGCGTCCGGGTTCCCGAGGGTGGAGACCGGCTTGCCGCGCAGCAGCGGTGGCACGACCCGCGCGGCCAGGTGGCCGCCGTCGGTGACGCCCGGCCCGAAGAAGTCCGAGGCCCGCACCTCGACCGCCCGGATACGGCCCTGCTCGTGCAGTGTCCGCGCCTGCTCCCAGGCCGCGGCGCGCACCCGCCCCTTGGGACCGGGCGCCGCGAGCGGCAGTTCCTCGGTCAGGGGACCGTCCACCGGACCGTAGCCGTAGAGGTTCCCCAGCATGACCAGTACGGCCCCGGTGGCCTCGGCCGCGGTACAGACCGACGCGGCCAGCGGCGGCCATGCGCTCGTCCAGCGGTGGTAGGGCGGCGCGGCGCAGCTGTAGAGCGCGACCGCGCCCTTGGCGGCTTCGGTCAGCCGCTCCTGGTCCGTCGCGTCCAGCGCGACGTGTTCGATTCCGGCTTCCGGGCTTCGGCCCGACCTGGTGACGACCCTTACCGTATGGCCCTGTTCGGCCAGCAGCCGAGCAGTTGCGGCACCGGCGGGTCCAAATCCGATCACGACATGAAGGCTCACATACGCACACTAGCGCGAGTGATCGCGGGACGGCGGGAGCGGGGAGGTCACTCCCGCTCCCGCCCGCGTGCCCGCGCCGGCCTCAGGCCGTCGCGATCTCCGTACGGACCTGGTGCGCGGCCTCGACGAGGTGCTCCAGGGAGGCCCTGGTCTCGGGCCAGCCGCGGGTCTTCAGACCGCAGTCGGGGTTGACCCACAGCCTTGCGGCCGGGATGGCCTCAAGTCCCTTGCGCAGCAGGGCCGCCGCCTCCCCGGCGGAGGGGATGCGCGGGGAGTGGATGTCCCAGACGCCCGGGCCGACCTCGCGGGGATAGTGGGCGCCGGCGAGCTCGTCTGCCACCTGCATGTGGGAGCGGGCGGCCTCCAGGCTGATGACGTCGGCGTCGAGGGCCTCGATGGCCTCGACGATGTCACCGAACTCGGCGTAGCACATGTGGGTGTGGATCTGGGTGTCCGGACGGACGCCGCCGGTGCTGAGGCGGAAGGACTCGGTCGCCCAGGCCAGGTACGCGGCGTGGTCAGCCGCCCGCAGCGGCAGGGTCTCCCGCAGCGCGGGTTCGTCGACCTGGATCACCGAAGTACCGGCCGCCTCCAGGTCGTTCACCTCGTCGCGCAGGGCGAGCGCGACCTGCCGGGCGGTGTCGCCGAGCGGCTGGTCGTCGCGCACGAAGGACCAGGCGAGCATGGTCACCGGACCGGTCAGCATGCCCTTGACCGGCTTGGCCGTCCGGGCCTGGGCGTACGCGGTCCAGCGCACGGTCATCGGCTCCGGACGGGAGATGTCCCCGGCCAGGACCGGCGGCCGCACGTAGCGCGTGCCGTAGGACTGGACCCAGCCGTGCTGGGTGGCCAGGTAGCCGGTGAGCTGCTCGGCGAAGTACTGGACCATGTCGTTGCGTTCGGGCTCGCCGTGCACGAGGACGTCGAGGCCGGTCTTCTCCTGGAAGGCGATCACCTCGCGGATCTCGGCCTCGATGCGGCTCTCGTAACCGGCCTCGTCGAGCCGTCCGGCGCGCAGGTCGGCGCGGGCGGTGCGCAGTTCGGCGGTCTGCGGGAAGGAGCCGATGGTCGTCGTGGGCAGTAGTGGGAGGCCGAGGCGGGCCCGCTGGGCGCCCACGCGCTGCTCGTAGGGCTGGGAGCGGCGGGCGTCGGCGCCGGTGACGGCCGCGGTCCGGGCCCGTACGGCCGGGTCGCGGGTGATCGCGGAGTTCGCCCGGGCTGCCAGGTCGGCGCGGTTGGCGGCGAGTTCGGCCGCGATGGCACCGGTGCCCCGGGCGAGACCGCGGGCGAGGGTGGAGATCTCGGTGGTCTTCTGGCGGGCGAAGGCCAGCCAGCGGCGGATCTGCGGGTCGATGTCGCGCTCGGCGCCCGCGTCCAGCGGCACGTGGAGGAGGGAGCAGGAGGCGGCGACGTCGACGCGGTCGGCGAGGCCGAGGAGGGTGCCGAGGGTGGCGAGGGACTTCTCGTGGTCGTTGATCCAGATGTTGCGGCCGTTGACCACGCCAGCGACCAGGCGCTTGCCGGGGATTCCGCCCACCGCCGCGAGGTCGTCGAGGTTGGCGGCGGCCCGGTCGGTGAAGTCGAGGGCGAGCCCTTCGACGGGTGCCTTCGCCAGCACCGGCAGGGCCTCGCCGAGCCGGTCGAAGTACGAGGCGACCAGCAGCTTGGGGCGCTCGGGGAGGGCGCCGAGCTCGCGGTAGGCCCGGGCGGCGACGCCCAGCTCGGCCGGGGAGCGGTCCTGGACCAGGGCGGGCTCGTCCAGCTGGACCCATTCGGCTCCGGCCGCGCGCAGATCGCCGAGGACCTCGGCGTACACGGGCAGCAGCCGGTCGAGCAGGGTGATCGGCTGGAAGTCGTCGGCCACTCCGGGGGCGGGCTTGGCCAGCAGGAGGTAGGTGACCGGTCCGACCAGCACGGGGCGGGCCTTGAGCCCGAGGGCCTGGGCCTCCATCAGCTCGGCGACCTGCCGGGCGGAATCGGTGGTGAAGACGGTGTCGGGCCCCAGTTCCGGCACCAGGTAGTGGTAGTTGGTGTCGAACCACTTGGTCATCTCCAGCGGCGCCACGTCCTGGGTGCCGCGGGCCATGGCGAAGTAGCCGTCGAGCGCGTCCGCGGCGACGGCGGAGCGGTGCCGGGCAGGGACGGCGCCGACCATGACGCTGGTGTCGAGGACGTGGTCGTAGTACGAGAAGTCACCGGTGGGGACCTCGGTGATGCCGGCGCCGGCCAGTTGGCGCCAGTTCGTCCGGCGCAGGTGTGCGGCGGTCTCGTGGAGGGCTTCGGCGCTGACGCGGCCCTTCCAGTAGCCCTCGACGGCCTTCTTCAGTTCCCGGTTCTGCCCCTGACGGGGGTAGCCGTACACGGTGGCTTGTACCGCCGCGGCTGCGGACTCGGTTGTCACGGAACTCTCCTTCGCGAGCGTGTCTCCATGAGTCCCGGTGACGGGACGCGAGGCGCGAAGGGGTGGCCGACCGGAGGGTCCGCCGGGCGCGAGGCACCGGTACGGCCGTCCGAGATCTTTACGCCGACCCGCCCACGAGGTCACCGGGATGTCCGCGCACGGCTGTGCGTGCGCGGGCAACGGGCAGGTCTTCGGACTTGCGGGCACGTCTGCCACTCGGGCAGACACCTACTGGCCGTCGCTTCCCAGACCCGTCCGGGCCCAGTGCGTATGACGGCGGTCGTTCCCGCTCACCGCTGCGGGGCAGTCCCGGATTCCCACCGGGTTCCCTCTTACGACGCATCCCGCCTGGCGGACGGGGGCGAACCAGCTGCTGCGGGTCAGCGTAGGCGCAGGTCCTGGAGGATGGGTACATCGGCTCGCATCCCGGACGGTGACGTGGGGCACCGCGGGCCGCTCCCCCGTCAGCGCCGGTCGTACGGGTGGAACCCGCGGCCGCTCTTGCGGCCCAGCAGCCCTGCCTGGACCATCCGCTGGAGCAGCGGGGGCGGGGCGTAGAGCGGCTCCTTGAACTCCTCGTACAGCGACTGCGCGATGGCCGCGACCGTGTCCAGTCCGATCAGGTCGGCGAGCTTGAGCGGACCCATGGGGTGGGCGCAGCCCAGTTCCATGCCCGCGTCGACGTCGGCGGCGGTCGCGAAACCGGACTCGGCCATCCGGATGGCCGAGAGCAGGTAGGGGACCAGCAGGGCGTTGACGACGAACCCGGCCCGGTCCTGTGAGTGGACGGCCGTCTTGCCCAGGGTGTCGCGGGCGAACGCCTCCACCCTCTCGGTCGTCTCGCGGGTGGTGTGCAGCGAGGAGACGATCTCGACCAGCGGCAGGACGGGTACGGGATTGAAGAAGTGCAGGCCCACCACACGGTCCGCGCGGCCGGTGGCCATCGCCAGGCGCATCACGGGGATGGCCGAGGTGTTCGTCGCGAGGATCGCCGCAGGGTCCTCGACGATCTTGTCGAGGGCCGTGAAGACCTCTCCCTTCACCTCCGCGTTCTCCACGACGGCCTCGATGACGAGCTGGCGGTCGGCGAGGTCGTCGAGGCTTCCCGAGAAGACGAGCCGGGTCAGGGCGTCCTCGGCGGTGAGCCGGTCCAGTTTGCCCCGCTGGACGGCGCGTTCGAGGGAGACGGCCACGCGTTCGCGGGCGGCGCGGGCCGCGGTGGCATCTGCCTCGCAGACCACCGTGTCGAGGCCGGCGCGGGCGCAGACCTCGGCGATCCCGGCGCCCATCTGGCCGCCGCCGACGACGCCGACCCGGTGGATGGCGGTGCTCATGAGCGTTCCTCTCGACGGGTGACCAGGTGGCGGGCGTACGCATCGGGGGTGAAGAAGGCCGGCAGGTCCCGCTCGAGCGCCGTGCGCTCGAGGACCGCGCGCGCCTCGGCGACCAGGGCGTCCGGCTGCTCCTTCGCGAGCGCGGCGGACTGCGCGGCGAGGATCTCCCGAACGCTCTCGCGGTCGGCCGTGCCGTGGCGCAGCCACTGCCAGAGCTGCACGCGGGCGATCTCCGCGGTGGCGGCGTCCTCCATGAGGCCGTCGAGGGCGACGGCTCCGCTGCCGCGCAGCCAGGCGTCGAAGTACCGCAGGGCGACGGAGACGTTGGCGCGGATGCCTTCGGGAGTGGGCGGACCGCTGGTGCGCCGGACCGACAACAGCTCGGCGGCGGTGACGTGGACGTCCTCCCGCAGGCGCTCGAGCTGGTGCGGGCGTTCGCCGAGCACTCCGTCGAAGACCTCACGGCAGACGGGGACGAGTCCGGGGTGGGCGACCCAGGAGCCGTCGAAGCCGTCCTCGGCCTCGCGCTCCTTGTCGAGCCGGACCTTGGCGTGGGCCGCCGTGTCGGCCTCGGGGTCCTTGCCGGGCACATGGGCGGACATGCCGCCGACGGCGTGGGCGCCGCGCTTGTGGCAGGTACGGACGAGCAGCTGGGTGTACGCCCGCATGAAGGGGGCGGTCATGGTGACCTTGGCCCGGTCGGGCAGCTGGAAGTCGGTGCGGTGGCCGAAGGTCTTGATGAGGCTGAAGAGGTAGTCCCAGCGGCCCGCGTTCAGTCCGGCGCTGTGCTCGCGCAGCTCGTGGAGGATCTCCTCCATCTCGAACGCCGCGGTGATCGTCTCGATCAGGACGGTGGCGCGGACGGTGCCGCGCGGGATGCCGAGGATCTCCTGGGCCATCAGGAAGACGTCGTTCCAGAGGCGGGCCTCGTACCGGTTCTCCAGCTTGGGAAGGTAGAAGTACGGGCCGTGGCCGGCGTCGATCTGCCGCTGGGCGCAGTGGAAGAAGTAGAGGCCGAAGTCGACCAGCGAGGCCGGGACGGGACGGCCGTCGATCTCCAGGTGCTGCTCGGTCAGGTGCCAGCCCCGCGGGCGGACCATGATCGTCGCCAACTGCTCGCCGAGGCGGTACTCCTTGCCCTCGGGCGTGGTGAAGTCGATCCGGCGCTCGATGGCGTCGAGCAGGTTCAGCTGCCCGCCGATGACGTTGTTCCAGGTGGGTGCTGTGGCGTCCTCGAAGTCGGCCATCCACACCCGGGCCCCCGAATTCAGGGCGTTGACGGTCATGCGCCGGTCCGGAGGTCCGGTGATCTCCACCCGGCGGTCGACGAGACCCGGGGCGGGCGGTGCGACGCGCCAGTCGGGGTCGTCGCGGACCGCGGTGGTGGCGCGGGAGAAGTCGAGCGGGTTGCCGGAGACCAGCTGGGCGGTGCGCCGGCGCCGTTCCTTGAGCACCTCCTCGCGGCGGCCGGCGAAGGCCGTGTGGAGCGTGCCGATGAAGTCCAGGGCGGCGGGGGTGAGGATCTCGTCGAAGCGGTGGCCGGGCGCGCCGAGGACGTGGACGCGACCGGCGAGTTCGGTGGTGGGCATACGGGTCTCCTCGGCGGGAGCGGCGGAAGGGGGAGGGCCGACGGGCGGGCGGGGACGGCGGAGCGGTGCTCGCCCCCGCCCGCGGGGCGGGCTCAGTGGAACTGCTCCTCCTCGGTGGAGCCGGCGAGCGCGGTGGTCGAGGAGGCGGGGTTGACGGCGGTGGAGACGAGGTCGAAGTAGCCGGTGCCGACTTCACGCTGGTGCTTCACGGCGGTGAACCCGTGCTCCTGGGCGGCGAATTCGCGCTCCTGAAGGTCCACGTACGCGGTCATGCCGTGCTCCGCGTAGCCGCGGGCCAGGTCGAACATGCCGTGGTTGAGGGAGTGGAAGCCGGCCAGGGTGATGAACTGGAAGCGGTAGCCCATCGCGCCCAGCTCCCGCTGGAACTTGGCGATCTGGTCGTCGTCCAGCGCCGCCTTCCAGTTGAAGGAGGGCGAGCAGTTGTAGGCAAGCATCTGGTCGGGGTACCGCGCGTGGACGGCTTCGGCGAACTCGCGGGCCTGGGCCAGGTCCGGGGTGCCGGTCTCGACCCAGATGAGGTCGGCGTACGGGGCGTAGGCGAGGCCGCGGGCGATCACCGGCGCCATGCCGTTCTCGACGCGGTAGAAGCCCTCGGCGGTGCGCTCGCCGGTGGCGAACCGCGCGTCGCGCTCGTCGACGTCGCTGGTCAGCAGGTTCGCGGCGAGGGCGTCGGTACGGGCGATGATCAGGGTCGGGACGTCGGCGATATCGGCCGCGAGCCGGGCCGCGTTGAGGGTGCGGACGTGCTGGGAGGTGGGCACGAGCACCTTGCCGCCCAGGTGGCCGCACTTCTTCTCGGAGGCGAGCTGGTCCTCGTAGTGGATGCCGGCCGCGCCCGCCGCGATCATCGCCTTGGTCAGCTCGAAGGCGTTGAGCGGGCCGCCGAAACCGGCCTCGGCGTCGGCGACGATCGGCGCCAGCCAGTCGGTCCCCGCGTCCGTCGAACCCGTACCGCCGCCCTCCGCGGTGGCGATCTGGTCGGCGCGCAGCAGCGCGTTGTTGATCCTGCGCACCACCTGCGGCACCGAGTTGACCGGGTACAGGCTCTGGTCGGGGTAGGTGTGCCCGGCCTGGTTGGCGTCGGCGGCGACCTGCCAGCCGGACAGGTAGATCGCCTGGAGTCCGGCCCGGACCTGCTGGACGGCCTGGCCGCCGGTGAGCGCGCCGAGCGCGTGGACGTAGTCCAGCTCGTGCAGCTGCCGCCACAGGCGCTCGGCTCCGCGCCGGGCCAGGGTGTGTTCCTCCCGGACGCTGCCGGAGAGCCGGACCACGTCCTCGGCGCCGTACGTCCGCTCGATGCCCGCCCAGCGGGGGTCGGTCGCCCACCGCTGCTCGAGCTGCTGGGCCGCTGCCGCCGTGTTCGCCTCTGCCATGACCGTCACCGTCTCCCTGAGTCGCTTGTCCGCACTGGCACCACGTGCCGGGGCTGGGGGTAGCGGCCGCCATGCCGGTCTCGACTGTCCCGGTTTCACTGGCCGCAGGACCGACTCTGACAGTGGCACCGAGTGCCAACAAGGAGGGACGGATGCCAAGTTCTGCGAATCTTCGGAAGCGTTTTTGCCAAGTTTGCGAAGGCCGTCGGCGCGCGGATCCCGCGTAGGGTTACGGCTGTTCCGATCACCTGAGGGGGAGCCCGGTGAGCAAGACGTACGCGGGGGCGCGGCTGCGGCGCCTGCGCGAGGAGCGGCGGATGAGCCAGGCCGACCTGGCGCGCGTCCTCGCGATCTCGCCGAGCTACCTCAATCAGATGGAGCACGACTCGCGGCCGCTCACGGTGCCGGTACTGCTGCGGCTGACCGAGGCGTTCGGCGTCGATCCCGGCTTCTTCTCGGAACGTGACACCAGCCGGCTGGTGGCCGACCTCCGCGAGGCCCTCGCCACCGAGGTCGCCGGGGCCCGGGTGTCACCGTCCGACCTGGCGGAACTCGCCACCCGGATGCCCGCCGTGGCCCACGTCCTGCTGGACCTCGGCCGGCGCGGCCAGCTGCTGGCCGAGCGGCTCGCCGGGGCCGCGGACGGCCGGGACGGCACGGTGGGGAGCCCGCGCTCACCGCACGAGGAGATCCGCGAGTTCTTCTACCGGCGACAGAACTACCTTCACGAGACCGACCTCGCCGCCGAGGCACTGGCGCGCGAGGTCGGGATCCGCCCGGGGACGTCGTACGCGCCCTGTCGGCGAGGCTCGTGGACCGTCACGGTGTGCGCCTGGCGGCCGACTCGGACCGGCTGCACCGCTACGACGCCCGCTCCCGTGTCCTGCACGTGTCGAGCCGGCTCCGGCCGGGCCAGCAGGCCTTCCGGATGGCCACCCAACTGGCGCTGCTGGAGTACGGGGAGGAACTCGACCGGCTGGCGGCGGAGGACTTCCCGCCGGATTCCCCCGCCCACGCCCTGGCCCGGATCGGCATCGCCAACTACTTCGCCGCCGCGCTGATCCTCCCGTACCGGGCCTTCCACACGGCCGCCGAGGAGTTCCGCTACGACATCGAGCGGCTCACCGACCACTTCGGTCTCGGCTACGAGACCGTCTGCCACCGCCTGAGCACCCTGCAACGCCCCAGGCTGCGCGGGGTGCCCTTCTCCTTCGTCCGGGTGGACCGCGCCGGCAACATGTCCAAGCGGCAGTCCGCGACCGGATTCCACTTCTCCCGCGCGGGCGGCACCTGCCCGCTGTGGAACGTGTACGAGGCCTTCGCCGCGCCCGGCCGCATCCACGTCCAGGCCGCCGCCATGCCCGACGGGCAGCGATACCTCTGGACCGCCCGCGCCGTGACCCGCCACCGCGGCGGCTGGGGCGAACCCGGCAAGACCTTCGCCATCGGTCTCGGCTGCGAGATCCGGCACGCCTCCCGCCTCGTCTACTCCGACGGCCTCGACCTCGGCAAGACCTCCGCCGACACGCCCATCGGCATGGGCTGCCGGCTCTGCGAGAGGCTCGACTGCCCCCAGCGCGCCGTGCCGCCCCTCGGCCGCGCACTGGCCGTCGACGAGAACAGCAGCACCTTCGTGCCGTACCCGGTCGCCGCCGAAAGCGACCGGGCCGCGCCGCCTGTGTAGCGGCTCCCGCGGATCTAGCGGCCGGCGACCGGGGTGTTGCCGGTGACGGTGCCGTCCGTACCGGAGACCGTGACCGCGTGACGGACTCCGTCCGGGCCGAGTACGACGGCCAGCCAGGCGCTGCCGCCGCCCTCCTGGGCGACCACGCGGATGCTCTCCACCTTGCCGCCGTCCACCGCCCCGGCCGCCTTGTCGGCCGCCTGGCCGATGGCCAGCGACGGCAGGGGGCGGGGGCCGCCTTCGGGGAGCCTCCGGGGCCCGCTTCACCGGCGCGCGGCTTCGGTGCCGCCTCCCGCTGCTCCCGCAGCTCCTTCAGGGCCTTCGGGTCCTTGAGGTTCTTGTGGATCCTCTGGTCACCGAACGCGCGGTCGCCGTGCTCGCCGCCGCCTTCGGGGCCGCGCTTCATCCCGCCCTTGTGGTCGGCCTCGGCCCAGGCGACGCGCGGTCCGGCCATCCTGTCGTGGTGCTCGTCCACGGCCACCGCCACCGCCACACCGCCGACGATCACCACGGCCGCGCCCAGCGCAGCCCATCGGGCACCCCTGCGCCGGGGTACCAGGCGCCCCAGGTTCACGCGCGTACGCCCTCCGGTTTCCGGGGCGCTCGCGGGCTGCTCGGGCCGCTTGGGCTGCTCTGGCTGCTCGGACGGCGGGAAAGACTCAGACATACCGGGACTCCTCATGCACAACCGGGCACGGCACCCGGCTCGTTGCAGAGCATGCGGAGCGGATCCTGAAGCCCACCTGAAGGCGGCTGAAGACCTCTTCAGCCAGCCGCGGACCGGGCCTGAGACCCTGGTCGGCATGCGCGTACTGGTGGTGGAGGACGAACGGCGGCTGGCCGTGGCCCTGCAACGGGGACTCCAATCGGAGGGGTTCTCCGTGGATGTGGCCCACGACGGGCCGCGGGGGCTGTGGATGGCCACCGAGCACGACTACGACCTGATCGTGCTCGACATCATGCTGCCCGGCCTGAACGGCTACCGGGTCTGCGCGCGGCTGCGCGCCGCCGGGAACGAATCCGGGATCCTGATGCTCACGGCGAAGGACGGCGAGTACGACGAGGCGGAGGCCCTGGACACCGGCGCCGACGACTTCCTCTCCAAGCCGTTCTCCTACCTCGTCCTGGTCGCCCGGCTGCGCGCCCTGGCCCGGCGCACCGGCCGCCGCGGCCCGCAGATCCTGCGCTTCGGGGACCTGGTGCTGGACCCGGCCCGGCACAGCTGTTCCCGCGGCGACACCGAGATCCGGCTGACGGCCCGGGAGTTCGCGGTGCTGGAGTACCTGGCCCGGCGCCCCGGCGAGGTCGTGCCCAAGCGGGAGATACTCGAACAGGTGTGGGACATGGCCTTCGCCGGCGATCCCAACGTGGTCGAGGTCCACATCAGCGCCGTGCGCCGCAAGATCGACGCGCCGTTCGGCCGCTCCGCGCTGGAGACCGTACGCGGCGCCGGCTACCGGCTGGCGGCCGACGGTGGCTGAGCCCGCACTCCCCCGCCGCCAGTTCCGCCGTCGGCCACACCTGCCACGCCTGCCACTCCTGCTCCAGTGGTCACCGCTGCGCCGCCTGTGGCCCATGACCGTCCGCGCCCGCGCCACCGTGGGCGCCGTCGTGGTCGTCGCCGCGGCCCTGGCACTGGCCTCCTTCGCCCTCCTCGGACTGCTGGAGGCCAATCTGCTGCGCAACGCCGAGCGCGACGCCGCGCGGCAGGCCGAGACGGTCGCCCGGCTCGCGGCCTCCGGAGATCTCGAGAAGATGCGGCCGACCCTGCACGGCGTCGATTTCGTCCAGGTGGTGAACGCCCGCGGCCGGGTGCTGCGCGCCTCCCCGAACCTCGCCGGGGAACTCTCGCTCGTCCCCGTCAAACCCCTCCGGCCCGGCACGGTCTTCCACACCTGGAAGACCGGCCCGCTCGGCGGCGAGCACCGCCAGCGGGTCGTGCAGGTCACCACGGAGACCCCGCAGGGCATGGTCACCGTCTTCGTGGGGACCTCGCTGCGCGATGTGGACGCGGCCGACGACACCACCGCCGCCGCGCTCGCGGTCGGCGGCCCGCTGCTCCTGGCCACCGTCGCCTTCGTCACCTGGCGGGTCACCGGCCGGGCGCTCGGGCCGGTCGAGGCGATCCGCGCCGAGGTCGCCGAGATCAGCGACCGGGATCTGCACCGCCGGGTCCCCGTACCGCCCACCCGTGACGAGGTCGCCCGCCTGGCGCAGACGATGAACACCACGCTGGACCGGCTGGAGTCCGCCGGAAACCGTCAGCGCCAGTTCATCGCCGACGCCTCCCACGAACTGCGCAGCCCCATCACGGTGCTGCGCACCCAGCTGGAGGTGGCGCTGGCCGTCCGGGACCCGGAACTGTGGCCGGAACTGATCAGCGGCGCGCTCCAGGACATCGAGCGGCTCCAGCAGCTCTCCTCCGACCTCCTGCTGCTCGCCCGCATCGACGCCGCCCAGCCGATGGCGTCGGTCCGGCTGGACCTGGGCTCGGTGGTCCGCGACGCCGTGGAAGCACGGCTCGGGGACCGCGTTCCCGTACGCACCGAGCTGGAAGGCGGCGTCCTGGTGGAGGGCAGCGCACTGTGGCTGGCCCGGGTGGTCACCAACCTGCTCGACAACGCCGAGCGGTTCGCCGGCCGGCGGGTGGACGTCGTGCTGCGCACCACCGGCGGTCCGTCCGCGCGGACCGCCGTGCTGGAGGTGGCCGACGACGGCCCGGGGATCCCGCCCGGGGACCGGGAGCGGGTCTTCGAGCGCTTCACCCGTCTCGACGACGCCCGCAGCCGCGACCACGGCGGAGCCGGCCTGGGCCTGGCCATAGCGCGGGACCTGACCGCCCACCACGGCGGCACCCTCACCGCCGAGGACTCCCCGCGGGGGGCCCGGCTGGTGGTCCGGCTGCCGGTGGCGGAAGCAACTCAGCCGAGCAGGGCGTAGACCGTGGAGGCCGTGGCGGACGGCTCCGCGGCGCCCTCGGGGGTCATGGTGATGTCGGCGAAGGCCATCCGCCGGCCGAGTTTGGTGACCCGTACGTGGATCAGGACGTCGGCGCCGGTGACCGGGCGCTGGAAGCTCGTCGACTGCTGGACGGTGGTCATCGGCCCGTACGCGCCGCGCGCGCTGGAGATCGCGATGACGGTGGCGGTGTCGGCGGCCGCCATCAGGGCCTGACCGGAGAGGCCGCCGCCGTCCCGGGCCAGGGCCTGCGACCAGGGCAGCCGCAGGACGGCGTGCCGTTCGCCGGTCTCCTGGACGCTCAGGCCCAGGGCCAGCACCCAGGGGGCGAAGTTGTCGGCGAGGATCTTGTCTGCGTCTGCGGGTGAGAACGTCACCGGGAGATTGTGGCGGCCCGGCCGGACCGCCACAATCCCTTTCGGTCAGACGACGCCGGACGGCGTCAGAGGGCCGCGGCCAGTTCGGTGCCCTGGCGGATGGCCCGCTTGGCGTCGAGCTCGGCGGCCACGTCGGCGCCGCCGATCAGGTGCGCCTCGACACCGGCCGCGCGCAGCGCCTCGTACAGGTCGCGGCGCGGCTCCTGCCCGGTGCACAGGACGACGGTGTCGGCGGGTACGAGCCGCTGCTCCCCGTCGACGGTGATGTGCAGGCCCTCGTCGTCGATGCGGTCGTACGTCGCCCCCGCGACGGAGACCACCCCGCGGTGCTTGAGCTCCGCCCGGTGGATCCAGCCGGTGGTGGTGCCGAGGCCGGCGCCGACCTTGGTCGCCTTGCGCTGGAGCAGGTGGACCTGGCGCGGCGGCGCGGGGCGTTCGGCGGCGGTGAGCCCGCCGGGGCCGGTGTACGAGGTGTCCACGCCCCAGTGGCGGAAGTAGACGTCGGGGTCCTGGGAGGCGCCCTCGCCGCTGTCGGTGAGGAACTCGGCGACGTCGAAGCCGATGCCACCGGCGCCGACGACGGCGACGCGCTCGCCGACGGGGGCGCCATCACGCAGCACGTCGAGGTAATTGACGACGTTGGCGTGGTCCACGCCCTCGATGTCGGGGGTGCGGGGGTGACTCCGGTGGCGACGACGACCTCGTCGTAGCTCTGGAGGGTCTCCACGTCGGCGCGGGTGTTCAGGCGGACCTCGACACCGCTCTCCACGAGCTGGGTGCCGTAGTAGCGGATGGTCTCCTCGAACTCCTCCTTGCCGGGGATGCGGCGGGCGATGTCGAGCTGGCCGCCGATGTGGCCGGAGGCCTCGAAGAGGGTGACGGCGTGGCCGCGGCCGGCGGAGGAGACCGCGCAGGCGAGTCCGGCCGGGCCGGCGCCGACGACGGCGACGCGCTTCTTGAGCCGGGTGGGGGCGAGGACCAGCTGGGTCTCGTGGCAGGCGCGCGGGTTGACCAGGCAGCTGGTGATCTTGCCGCTGAAGGTGTGGTCGAGGCAGGCCTGGTTGCAGCCGATGCAGGTGTTGATGGTCTCGGAGCGGCCGGCGGCGGCCTTGGCGACGAAATCGGCGTCGGCGAGGAAGGGGCGGGCCAGGGAGACCAGGTCGGCGCGCCCGTCGGCGAGCAGCTCCTCAGCGATCTCCGGGGTGTTGATGCGGTTGCTGGTGACGAGGGGGACGCTCACCGCGCCCATCAGCCGCTTGGTGACCCAGGTGTAGGCACCGCGCGGGACGGAGGTGGCGATGGTGGGGATGCGGGCCTCGTGCCAGCCGATGCCGGTGTTGATGATGGTGGCGCCGGCCGCCTCGATCTCCTTGGCGAGGTGGACGACCTCGTCGAGGGTGGAGCCGCCGGGGATCAGGTCGAGCATGGAGAGGCGGTAGATGAGGATGAAGTCCTCGCCGACGGCCGCGCGGGTCCGGCGGACGATCTCCAGCGGGAAGCGGACGCGGTTCTCGTACGCGCCGCCCCAGCGGTCGGTGCGCTTGTTGGTCGCGGCGGCGATGAACTCGTTGATCAGGTAGCCCTCGGAGCCCATGATCTCGACGCCGTCGTAGCCGGCCAGCTTGGCGAGGCGGGCGGCGCGGACGAAGTCCTCGACGGTCCGCTCGACCTCGATGTCGGTGAGCTCGTTCGGTACGAAGGGGCTGATGGGGGCCTGGAGGGCGCTGGGGGCGACCAGGTCCTTGTGGTAGGCGTACCGGCCGAAGTGGAGGATCTGCATGGCGATCTTCCCGCCCTCGGCGTGCACCGCCTCGGTGATCACCCGGTGCTCGGCGGCCTCGTCCTCGGTGGTGAGGCGGGAGCCTCCCTCGAAGGGGCGGCCGGCGTCGTTCGGGGCTATGCCGCCGGTGACGATCAGGCCCGCGCCGCCGCGGGCGCGCTCGGCGTAGAAGGCGGCGAGGCGCTCGAAGCCGCCCTCGTGCTCTTCGAGACCGGTGTGCATCGAGCCCATGATCACGCGGTTCGGCAGCGTGGTGAATCCGAGGTCCAGCGGGCTCAGCAGGTGCGGGTACCGGCTCTGGGACATGGGGGGCGCCTCCTCGCGCGGGGGTGATGCCCCTGTTGTAGCGAGGGGAGGCCGGTTTTGCAACTAGGTGCAAAACCGGGTGGGGGCCCGCCGGCCCGGGATTCCCGGGCCCGGGGGCCCGGCCGGCCGCAGGCTGTGGCGGAGTTCACGCCGCCGCGGCCTCCGGGCCGGGGCGCGTCAGTGGATGACCCTGAAGCTGCGCCAGGACAGGGTGCGGGGGGCCGTCACGTTGGAGAGGGTCGTGGCCACGTAGATGCCGTCGGCCTTGTCGACCTTGCCGCAGTCCTCCGTCCGGTACAGGACGATGTCGACGAGGGTGTTGTTCTCCACGTGGGTGGCCCCCTCGGGAGGGCGATCCTGTGACAGCCCGTGACGAGGGTGTTGGAGTAGCTCAGCTCGATCGGCGAGTCGTGGCCGCGGAAGCGGAGCATGCCTACGGTGCTCCGGCCCAGGCCCGAGCAGGCGGTGGCGGCCAGCAGCAGTGCCGCGACCCCCGCGATGGTGCTGATCCGTCGGCTGTGGGACATGGCGCGGTCCTCGTCTGTGCGGTGGTGGCGCTCCTTGACCACAGCTTTGCGCCGCGGAGCGCGGGTGGCTTGCGCTACGCGGCCGACCGGATGAACGCGGTGGAGCCGGGCCCGGACACGGACCCGGCTTCCTAGGGAGTGAGCGCCCCGCCCGCGGGCCTCAGGCGCGGTGCAGGCGCACCGTGACGATCTGGAACGGGCGCAGGGTGAGGGCGACCCCGCCGTCCGGGGTGAGGGCACCGACCGCCGAGCCCGCCAGAGGCCGCTCCAGCAGGTCGCTCTCGACCGCCGCCGTGACCGGGAAGCCCGGCGTGAGGGTCGCCCTGGCGCGGCCGCCGCGGGACTCGTAGAGGCGGACGATCACATCGCCGCCGCGGTCCTCGGCGAGCTTGACCGCCTCGACGACCACCGCGTCGTCGTCCACGGCCAGCAGCGGGGCGACCGGGCCCGCCCCCGTCACCACCCGCTCCGGCAGGTTCAGCGCGTGGCCCTCGCGGACCGCGTCCCCGATCCCCGCGCCGGGCGCGAGCGAGAACCGCAGGGTGTGGGCGCCCTGGTCGGTCTCCGGGTCGGGATAGCGCGGCGCGCGCAGGAGGGAGAGCCGGACCGTGGTGGTCTGGCCTCCGTCGGCCCGCACGTCGCGGGTCACGTCGTGCCCGTACGTGGACTCGTTGAGCAGGGCGATCCCCCAGCCCGGCTCCTCGGCGTGGATCCAGCGGTGGGCGCAGATCTCGAACTTGGCCGCCTCCCACGAGGTGTTGGTGTGGGTGGCCCGGTAGACGTGCCCGAACTGGGTCTCCGACGCGGACCGTTCGGCCTTCACGTCCAGCGGGAAGGCCGCCTTGAGGAACTTCTCCGTCTCATGCCAGTCCACGTCCGTGACGATGTCGAGCGTCTTGGCTCCGGAGCGGAGGGTGAGCGACTGGACCGCCGTCGAGGAACCGAAGGAGCGGGTGACCCGGACGGTGACGGACGAGGGGCCGCTCTCGGTGATCTCCATGGCGTCCAGACCGACCAGGTCGGTGACCTTGTTGCGGTAGAACGCGTCGATGTCCCAGGCGTCCCACATGTTCGGGAAGTCGGGGTGGATCTGGAGCAGGTTCGCCGCGCCGCCCGGCGCGACCGCCTCGCGGTCCGCCTCCAGGTCGTAGGCGGACACGACCAGCCCGCGGCCGTCGATCTCCACCAGCAGCCTGCCGTTGGCCAGGACGTGCCCGCCACCGTGCCGCTCCTCCACGGTGACCGGCTGCCCCGCCTCGGCCGGGACGCCCGCGCCGCCGGCCGGGATGCCGCGCCGGGTGTGCGGGGCGCAGTTGAAGACCAGTTCCCGCCCGCCCTCCCCGCCAGCGCCGTCTGCGCGGCCAGGGTGATCCCCTGGAGCTCCTCGCGCACCGACCGGTACGTCTCGCGCGCCTCGCGGTGCACCCAGGCGATGGAGGAGCCGGGCAGGATGTCGTGGAACTGGTGCAGCAGCACCGTCTTCCAGATCCGCTCCAGGTCCTCGTACGGGTAGGCGTACCCCGGCACCCGCACCGCGGCGGTGGCCGCCCACAACTCGGCCTCGCGCAGCAGTGATTCGCTGTGCCGGTTGCCCTGCTTGGTCTTGGCCTGGGAGGTGTAGGTGCCGCGGTGCAGTTCCAGGTAGAGCTCGCCGGCCCAGACGGGCGCGTCCTCGTACTCGGCGCGGGCCTTCTCGAAGAAGGCGTCCGGCCGCTCGATCTCGACCTGCGGGGAGCCTTCGAGGTTCCGCTGGCGCCTGGCGCGGGCGAGGTGCTCGCGCGTGGGGCCGCCACCGCCGTCGCCCCATCCGAAGGGCACCAGCGAGCGCGAACCCCGGCCCTTCTCCCGGTAGTTGCGGGCGGCGTGCGCCAGCTGGGCGCCGCCGAGGTCGGAGTTGTAGGTGTCGACGGGCGGGAAGTGGGTGAAGACGCGGGTGCCGTCGATGCCCTCCCACCAGAAGGTGTGGTGGGGGAACTTGTTGACCTGGGACCAGCAGATCTTCTGGGTCAGGAACCAGGTGGAGCCGGAGAGCTTGACGATCTGCGGCATCGCGGCGGTGTAGCCGAAGGAGTCGGGCAGCCAGACGTTGTGGGTCTCGATGCCGAACTCGTCGAGGAAGAACTTCTTGCCGTAGAGGAACTGGCGGGCCATGGCCTCGCCGCCGACCATGTTGGTGTCGGACTCCACCCACATCCCGCCGACCGGCACGAACTGCCCGTCCGCGATCTTCTTCTTGATCCTTTCGAAGAGCTCGGGCCGGTACGTCTTGATCCAGTCGAGCTGCTGGGCCTGCGACATGGCGAAGACGAACTCGGGGTGCTCGTCCATCAGGCTCACCATGTTGGAGGAGGTGCGGGCGACCTTGCGCACCGTCTCGCGCAGCGGCCACAGCCACGCTGAGTCGATGTGGGAGTGGCCCACCGCGCTGATCCGGTGTGCGGAGGCCCGGGCGGGGGCGGCGAGCACGCCCGTCAGGCACGCGCGGGCGGCGGGCGCCGTGCCGGGCACGTCGCCGAGGTCCACGGCGTCCAGCGCCGCGTCGACGGCGCGCAGGATCTCGTACCGCCGGGCGTCGTCGGTGCCGAGCTGCGTCATGAGGTCGTGGAGGACCTCCAGGTCCTGGACCAGTTCCCAGACCTCGGTCTCGAAGACGGTGAGGTCCATCCGGGCGAGGCGGTAGAGGGGCTGGTCGCCGCTGGTCCGCTGGTCGCCCTCGTACGTGGGCGTGTGCTCGACGAGGACCGGGTTGGAGGCGGCCTCGACGTACCACTCGACGCGCTCGCCGCCCTCGGCCCGGTCGGCGACGCGCACCCAGTCGTTGTACGGGTTCAGCCCCTTGATCTCGCTCCCGTCCGCCCGGTGGACCAGTCCCTCGCACTGGAAACCGGGCATCATCCGGTCGAAGCCCAGGTCGAGGACTGCCTCGACCGTACGGCCTGCCCACTCGGCCGGGACGGTGCCGGTGACCTTGAACCAGGTGGTGCCCCAGGCCGGGCCCCACGACGCGCCGGTCGCGCAGGGCTCGTACGTCGCCGCCAGGCCCTGGGCGACGGGGACGGGCTCGCCCGGGGCCTCCCAGCGCGCGACGGTCAGCGGGACCGGGCGGGAGTGGACGGCGGGCTTGATGCGCTCCTTGAGGACCCGGCGGAGGCGGTGTTCGGTGATGCTGCGGTCGTCGTGCATGACGGCTGCTCCAGGAGGGAGAGGGGTCGGAGACGAGAAGGACGGGCGGGCGCAGGGGCGGGCGGGCGCGGGGGCGGATCAGGTCTTGACGGCTCCCTCTCCGACGCCCTTGAAGAAGAAACGCTGGAGGGCGAAGAAGAGGAGCATCATCGGGAGGAGCGCGGCCATCGCGCCGGCGGCGATGAGCCGCTGGTCGTTGACGGTCGTGGCGCCGGCCAGGGTCTTCAGCCCGAGCTGGAGGGTGTAGTGGTCGCTGTTGGTGAGGACCAGCAGGGGCCAGAGGAAGTCGTCCCAGGCGCCCATGAAACTGGTGATGCAGACGACGGCCAGGGCCCCCTTGGCGGAGGGGAGGAACACCCGGGTGAAGCGGGTCCATTCGCCCGCGCCGTCCAGGACCGCGGCTTCCTCCACCTCCTTGGGTACGGACAGGAAGGCCGCCCGCATGATCATGATGTTGAGGACGGAGACGGCGCCGGGCAGCCAGACGCCGATGAGGGTGTCCACCAGGCCCATCTCGCGGACCGTGAGGAACATCGAGATCATCACGGACTCGAAGGGGAACATCAGGGTCGCCACCAGCACCGTGAAGACGGCCTTGCGGCCCTTCCAGCCGGGCCGGGAGAGGGCGTAGCCGCCCATCGCCGCGAAGAGCAGGTTCGAGGTGATGGCGAGGACCGCCACGACGAGGGTGTTGCCCACGTACTGGAGCAGCGGGAACGATTCGGCGACCCGGACGTAGTTGTCGAGGGTCGGCTGCGAGGGCAGTACGCCGTCGTACACGTTCTCCGTGCGGCCGCGGATCGAGGTCAGGAACTGCCAGACGATCGGGCCCAGCATGATCACGAGCATCAGGACCAGCGTGACGTACCGGCCTGCGAGGCCGGTCCAGTGGCGCCTCAACTCTCGTCTCCCTTCGACAGGCGGCGGCCGAGCAGGCTGAAGACCAGGGTCAGGAGGAACAGCAGGATGGAGATGGCGGAGGCGTAGCCGGTCTCGCCGGAGAAGCCGAGGCCGACCTGCCGGATGAGGAAGGGCAGGGTGCGGGCGCCGCCGCCGGGGCCGCCGCTCTCGCCGCCGAGGATGTAGATCTCGGTGAAGACGCGCAGCGCCGAGATGGCGGAGAGGGTGCCGACCAGCAGCATCATCGGCTTCACCTGGGGGATTGTGATACTGAAGAAGCGGCGGACGGGGCCGGCGCCGTCGAGGGCGGCCGCCTCGTAGAGGGAGGCGGGGACGTTCCCGAGGGCCGCCAGGTAGAAGACCATGTAGTAACCGAGGCCCTTCCACACGGTCACGATCATCGCGGAGACCAGCAGCATCGTGCTGTCGGTCAGGAACGGGACGGGTTCGGAGACGATCCTCAGCCGCTGGAAGACAGTGTTGACCAGGCCGTCGCTGCGCAGAACCCACTGCCAGATCAGGCCGACGACCACGGCCGAGGCGATCACCGGGGTGTAGAACGCGGAGCGGAAGAAGCCGATGCCGGGGACCTTGGTGAGGACGAGGACGGCGAGGGCCAGCGGCAGCAGGACGAGGCAGGGCACGACGACCGCGAGGTACAGCACGCTGTTGCCGGTCGCGGTCCAGAAGTCGGGGTCGGCGAAGGCGCGGGTGTAGTTGCCGAAGCCGACGAAAGTACCGCCGCGCAGGATCTGGGAGTCCGTGAAGGAGAGGATGACGGTGTTGACGAACGGCCAGAGGCTGAACAGCGTCACCATGAGCAGGCCGGGGGCGAGGAAGAGGTACGGGGTCCACCAGGCGCGGTGGCGCACCCTTGTCCCTGTTTCCGTCCCGGTCCCGGCCCTGGTCCCGGTCTCCTTGGCCCGCTTCCCCTGCCCGGCCCGCACGCGGGTCACTTCCGGGCCGCGTCTGCGAGCAGCTTGTTGGCCTCCTCCTGGGCCTTCCTGACCGCCGTACGGGGGTCCTGTTCGCCCTTGATGGCCTTCTGCATCTCGCGTACGACGGCGTCGCCGACCTGACTGGTCCACTGGACGGGGGTGTTGGCGTCGAGCTGGGCGGTCTTCAGCTGCTCGGCGCCGACGGCGCGGGCGAGGGTCTCGGCGTCCTTGCCGTCGCCCTTGTCCGCGAAGTAGGGGTCGGCGAGGCCCTGGGCGTTCGACGGATAGATGGTGGCCTTCTTGGAGAACGCCACCTGGTTGGGGCCGTTGGTGACCCACTTGGCGAACTCGGTCGCCGCGTCGAGGTGCTTGGTGTCCTTCTTGATGCCGAGGGACTGTGCGTAGATGCCGATGTGCCCGAGGGTGCCCGTGACGGCTCCCGCGACCTGGGTGTTCGCGTACACCTGCGGGGCGTTCTGCTTGATGTCCTTGACGAACCCCGGGGAGCCGGGGCCGAAGACGAGCTTCCCGCTGCCGTAGAGCTGGTTGATGTCGTCGGACTTGAGGAGGGACTCCTTGGGCATCGCGCCCTTGGCGTACAGGTCCTTCATCCGCTCCACCCACGCGACGGCCCGGTCGGTGTCGAAGGTGAAACGTTCCCCCTTGGCGTCGAGGACCGGGACGCCCATCTTCTGCCAGTCCCCGGGCAGCCGGCCCTTCGGGTCGGCCATGAAGGCGGCGGTGCGGCCGCCGGAGGTGGCGGCGATCCGCTCGGCGTAGTCGAAGAACTGCTCCACGCTGGCGGGCGGCTTGGCCGGGTCCAGGCCGGCCTTCTCGAAGAGCTCCTTGTTGTACGTGAGGATCTCCGGGGTCACGTACCAGGGGTAGGCGTACACGCCGTCGCCCTTGCCCGGGAGCTTGAACTGCTCCCAGGCGCCCGGCACGTACTCCTTGGCCAGCGCGCCGTCGAGCTTGGCGACGTCGGCGAGCATGCCGCGGTCGCCGAGGAGCTGGAAGGAGTCGGTGGACAGGTTGACCACGTCCGGCAGGGCGCCGGCCTGGGCGTCCGCGACGAGCTTCTCGTTGTAGCCGTCGCCCGGGACGTCCTCCCACTTGACCTTCACGTCGGGGTACTTCGCCTCGAACCCGTCGATCACGCCCTGTACGTACGCCGTGAAGACCGGCTTCAACTGGAGCGTGCGGAAGGTGATCTCACCCGCCACTCTGCCCGTCCTCTCCGCCTCCTCCACCTCCCCCGAGCCGCCGCTTAACCCACACGCGCCGGTCGAGAGGAGGGCGCCGGCCACCAGCACGGCAACGGCCATACGGGTCAGCTTCGAACAGGTCGGGGCCGAACGGGTCATCGTCGCCGCCTTCGCAGAAGTCCGGCCTCATTGCCGGAGGCGGTGCCCACGGTCGTCCGAAATCAAGACCTCGTCAATGAGGCAGAGGTCCCCGTGGCCGGTGACACCCTGGTCCCGAATGCGGGGACCGGGCCGCGGAGGCCCCGAAAGGCCTCCACGGCGCCCAGGTCGACCTGCACTAATGCGCTTTAGTCCAAAGGCGGTTGACGGTGGTATCGATTCGATAACGAAGCTGACTCTCCGGCAGCATCCGACGCTTTATGGCCGGTTCACGAGGCTGCGTCACTAATGCGGTTTACTTCATGGGGTACTCGGCCTTCTCCGCGAGCTTGCCGTCCTTGAAGCAGAAGCGGAGCACGGTCTCCTTGCCGTTCTTGGGATCGGCGCTGGATATGTACCAGGAGCAGACGCCGCCCTCGGGCTCGGCCGGGCCGCCGTCCTTGAGGGCGCCCTTGACGAACGAGTCGCCCGACGGGAGCTTGGCGCGGACCTCGCTCTCCGCGTCGCCGGTCTTCACCGCCTCGTAGACCTTGGGGTCGACCAGGGTCTTGTCGGCCACGTCGAGGACCTTCCCCATGCCGAAGACGGCCAGCACGGCGAGGCCGACGCCCAGCACCAGCGCCACCCCGCAGCCGATCAGACAACCCTTGCGCTGTGCCACGCCCGTTCCTCCGTGTGTGTGTCCGTGTCGTTCCGTGTCCGGCGGCGGTCGCCCGGACACTCCGACCTTCGCAAAGGGAGAGGGCTCGGGGCTGTCCTCGAAAGTCGCCGGCTGCCGCGACGATCGTCGTTCGAGGTCGGACCCCTGGCCCCGGGTATACATGGAGGAGATCGACTTTTCGGGCATAACGAGAGGAAATCACCGTGAGTGAGCAGCCCATCGAGCCTCTGATCGTCGTCGGCGTGGACGGTTCGAACCATTCCAAGGAGGCCCTGCGATGGGCGGTGGAGCAGGCCCGGATGGTGGGCGGCCGGGTGCACGCCGTCATGGCCTGGGAGTGGAACCGCAATCCGTTCGCCATCGGCTCGGCGGCCGCGCAGGTCGCCGAGGACGAGGTGCTCACGGCCGAGGAGGCGGCCCGCCGGAAGCTCGCGGACACCGTCGCCACGACCGTCGGGACCTCGCCCGGTGTGCCGGTGTTCCGGCGTGTCGAACAGGGTTCCCCCGCCCAGGTCCTGGTCGACGCGGCGAAGGAGGCGGACCTGACGGTGGTCGGGACCCGCGGGTACGGCGGATTCAAGGGCGCCCTGCTGGGATCGGTGAGCCAGCAGGTGGTGCAGTACGCCGCCAGTACGGTCGTCGTCGTCCGCGAGGGCGCGGACGACGAGGACTGATGGCGCTCGGGGTCAGTGCGCGAGGTCGCCGGGGTCCGTGTTGGCCCCGCAGAGGATGACGGCGACCCGCTCGCCCAGCGGCTCCGGCGCGCCGCGCAGGGCCGCCAGGGCGGTGGCCGCGCCCGCCTCGACCACGATCCGGTGCTCCTCCCAGAGCGCGCGCCGGGCGGCCGTGATCGCCGTGTCCGGGACGAGGACCGACCGTACGGACTCGTCCTGCGCGGCGGCCAGCGCGTCCGCCGAGACCCGCGTGGCCCCGAGCGAGTCGGCGGCGACGGAGTCCACTGCGACGTCCACCGGGCGGCCCGCTGCCAGGGCCGCGTTCAGGGCGCGGCAGTTCTCCGGCTCGGCCGCGATCACCCGTACGCCGTGTTCGCGCGCGGCGGTGGCGACCCCGGCGAACAGTCCGCCGCCGCCGACCGCGACGACCACGGCGTCGAGTCCCGGCAGCGCCGCCCGGATCTCCTCGAGCAGGGTTCCGGCGCCCGCGGCGATGAGCGGGTGGTCGTAGGCGTGGCTGCTCAGGGCCCCGCTGTGGGCGGCGAACTCCTCGCAGGCGGCGAGCGCTTCGGCGTACCGGTCGCCGACGAGCCGCACCTCGGCCCCGTACCCCCGCAGCCGTTCCACCTTCACCCGGGGGGCGTTGGCGGGCAGGAACACCGTCGCGGGCACGCCTTGGCCGCGGGCCGCCCAGGCGCAGGCGAGCCCTGCGTTGCCGCCGGAGGCGATGGTGACCCCGGCGGCCGGGAGGGTGCCGGCCCGGTGGTGGGCGGCGAGGAAGTTGTGTGCGCCGCGGGCCTTGAAGGAGCCGGTGTGCTGGAGGTGTTCCAGGGCGTACCAGACCCCGTCGGCCGCGGGAGCGACGGCGACGGGCCGTACCGATCCGGCGATCCGGTCGGCGGCGGCGCGCACGGCGGCGTAGTCGAGCTGCTGTTCCATGGTCGATCTCCCCATCAGGCGGCGGGCCGGGCGGCCTCGATCAGCTGGCGCAGGGCGCCGTAGTACACCTCGTGGTCCGTCAGGGGCGGCAGTACGTCGGCCAGCCCGCCGGAGAGCACGGGGAACCGCGCCGGGTCCAGCGCGGCCAGGGCCGCCCGGGAGGCGGCGGTGGCCCCGGCCGGGTCCCGGTGGTCCACGAAGGCCGCGCTGCCCAGGGTGAGCAGGTACATGCGGCGGTAGACGGTCATCGCCTCGGCGGCGGTCATCCCAGCGGCCACGCTGTCGGCGAGGGCGGGCTCGACAAGGCGGGCGAGCAGCTGCCGCCCGAGCCACGGCCGGCCGCCGCGCAGGACGAGCAGCCCGGGGTGGGCGGTGAGCAGCCGGTACAGCGCACCGAACCGCTCTTCGCAGGCTTCCGCCCAGTCGGTTCCGGCGGGGATGTCGGGCAGCTGCGCGGCCAGGTGCTCGGTGCACAGGTCCAGCAGTCCGGCGAGGTCGGTGCAGCGCCGCTGCACGGTGGCGTGGGAGACGCCGAGCCGGTCGGCGAGGGCGCGGAAGCTCAGGGCGGCCGGCCCTTCCTCGTCGAGGAGGCGCAGGGCGGCGACGGCGATCGCCTCGGGGGTGGCGTGGTCCAGGGCGGCTGATCTCCTCGGCATGAGATACACCGTAACATACGCCGTATCGCAACCGGCTGCGCCACCCCTGCGCGCGACCTCTTTGGTGTGACGTCGATTGCGGCCATATTGCTGGTCATTGGCGGATATCCGTCGGCTTTCGTTGACAGCGGGTAGTCGCCTCGCTGCACTGGGCGCACGACTGCCCGCCCCCACGTCAAGGAGACTCCGTGCCGCCTCGCCTGCGCGCCTCGCTCCCCTGTCTGACCGCGGCCGCCCTGTTCGCCCTGGCGCTCTCCCCCGCCCCCGCGGGAGCCGAGCCCACCGCGACCTCGGACACCCCCTCGCGCTCACCCCGCCGATGGGCTGGAACAACTGGGCGCACTACATGTGCGACATCGACGAGGCCAAGGTGGTCGCGAACGCCGACGCCCTCGTGTCCACCGGGCTCGCCGCCAAGGGCTACGACACGGTGACCGTCGACGACTGCTGGATGACCAAGAGCCGCGACGCGCAGGGCGCGCTGGTCGTCGACACGGCGAAGTTCCCGCACGGCATGGCCTGGCTCGGCGACCACCTCCACGCCAAGGGCCTGAAGTTCGGCATCTACCAGGACGCCGGCTCGCTGACCTGCGAGAAGTATCCGGGAAGCGGCGCACCCCAGGGCGGTGGAGCGGACCACTACGCGCAGGACGCCCGGCAGTTCGCCTCCTGGAAGGTGGACTACGTCAAGATGGACGGCTGCAACCTGTGGGTGCCCGAGGGCCGGACGAAGGAGCAGGCGTACCGCGACGCGTACAACGCCGTGGCCGCGGCCCTGCGCGCGAGCGGCCGGGACATGGTGCTGTCGGCCTCCGCGCCCGCCTACTTCCAGCAGGGTGAGTGGGGCGGCTCCGACTGGCACAAGGTCCTCGGCTGGGTCGGCGAGACCGGCCAGCTGTGGCGCGAGGGCCGGGACATCACGGTGTACAAGCCCGCCACCCCGACCGCCTCCCGGTGGAGCTCGGTGCTCGGCAACTACGGCTACAACCGCTGGCTGGGCCGGTACGCGGGCCCCGGCAACTGGAACGACCCCGACTTCCTGATCGCGGGCGCTCCCGGGCTGAGCGCGGCCGAGGGCCGCAGCCAGGTCGCCCTGTGGGCCATGATGGCCGCCCCGTTCATCCTGTCCTCCGACGTCTCCAAGCTCACCCCGGAGGGCCTCGCCGCCCTCGGGAACACCCGGCTGATCGCACTGGACCAGGACCCGATGGGCCGTCAGGGCGCGGTGGTCTCCTCCAACGCCACCTTCGAGATCCTGGTCCGGCCGCTCGCGAACGGCGACCGGGCGGTGGCCGTGCTCAACCGCTCGGGCAGCGCACGGGACATCAACGTGCCGCTCGACGAGATCGGGCTGCCGTCCTGCACGGCCGACGCGCACGACCTGTGGAGCGGGGAACGTCGGGAGGTCTCCGAGACGCTGACCGGGCGGGTCGGCGCCCACGACACGGGGGTCTGGCGGCTCAGCCCGCGTGGATGCGCCGCCGTGCCGACCGGGCAGATCGCCGGTGACGGCGCCAAGTGCGCCGACGGTGCCAACACCACGGGTGTCGGCGCGGTCGTGCTCGGGTCGTGCACCGGAGCCCCCGACCAGCGGTGGGTCCTGGACCACGACGCGAGGCTGCGGCTGGCCGGCGAGTGCCTGTCGGCGGGCGAGGACGGCCTGGTGGAGCTGGCGGACTGCGCGCCCGCCGAGGAGCAGCAGCCCGGCCAGACCTGGGCGCACCGGCGCGACGGGGCCCTCGTCGAGGAGGCGAGCGGCAGGTGCCTGACGGCCCCTGCCGCGGCCGCCACCCCGGACGCCCCGGCCGAGCGGCTGCGGCTGGCCCCCTGCGGCGACCACCGGGTCGACCAGGCCTGGGCCCTTCCGGTCTGACGGCGGACGGATGACGCACTCGATGCCACGCGCCGGGCGGCGGCCGGTCCGCCGCCCCCTCGCCCTCGCCGCCCTCCCGGCGGCGCTGCTCGCCCTGCTCTGCGCGGCGCCGGCTCCCGGGGCGACCGCCCCGGGGGACGGATCGCCCGCGCGGGCCGACGTACGAAGCGACGTACGGGCCGACGTACGGACCGACGCGGGGGCCGGTGTACCCACGCGGGTACGGGCCGCCGCACCGCGCCGCGGCACCTTCGACACCGCGCCCGCGCGGGCCGCCCTGGAGCGGCTGCTGCCGCGCCACGCCGGGCAGTTCACCCTCGTGCCCGACACGGCGGCCGCCGCCGACACCTTCACCGTCTCCGGGACGCCCGGCGCGATCACCGTGCGCGGCAGCACCGGAGCCACCCTGCTCACCGGTGTCGGCTGGTACCTCCAGCACGTCGCCGGGGCGGACATCGGCTGGCCCGGCGACAGCATCGGCATGCTCCCCGCCGAACTGCCGGGCGTCCCCGCGCCGGTCACCCGCAGCGCGCTCGTGCCCCACCGGTACGCCCTCAACGACACCGACGACGGGTACTCCGGCCCGTACCGCACCTTCGAGGAGCACCAGCGGCAGATCGACCTGCTCGCCCTGCACGGCATCAACGAGGTGTTCGTACAGGCCGGCGCCGAGTACCCGTACTACCGGGCGCTCCAGGGCTTCGGCTACTCGGCCGAGGAGCTGCGGGAGTGGGTGCCCGGCCCCGGCCACCAGAGCTGGTGGCTGCTGCAGAACCTGAGCGGCTTCGGCGGGCCGGTCTCCGAGCGGCTGATGCGGGAGCGCGCCGAGCTGGGCGGGCGGATCGCGGAGCAGCTGCGCGGGCTCGGCATGACCCCGGTGCTGCCCGGCTACTTCGGCACGGTGCCGCCGGAGTTCGCCGCCCGCAATCCCGGGTCCGCCACCGTGCCGCAGGGGGACTGGGCGGGCTTCGACCGGCCGGACTGGCTGGACCCGGCCTCTGCGGTGTTCGGGAAGCTGGCCGCCGCGTACTACGAAGAGCAGCGCGCGGTGTTCGGGGACAGCACGATGTACCGGATGAGCCCGCTGCACGAGGGCGGCCAGACGGGTTCGGTGGACGTGAAGTCCGCCGCCGGGGCCATCCAGGACGCCCTGCACGCCGCCCACCCCGGCGCCCTGTGGGCGGTGCTGGGCTGGCAGGACGACCCGACCGCGGAGCTCCTCGCCGGGGTGGACACCTCGAAGCTGCTGATCCTGGACGGCCTGTCGGACCGGTACAACCGCCTGGACCGGGAGGCCCGTTGGGGCGGCGCTCCGTACGCGATGGGCACCATCTACAACTTCGGCGGGCACACCACGATCGGCGCGAACACCTCCGTGTGGATCGAACGGTTCGGCCCGTGGCGCGCCAAGAGCAACAGCGCCCTCGCCGGAATCGCCTACCTGCCGGAGGCCACCGGGACCAATCCGGCCGCCTTCGACCTCTTCACCGACCTGGCCTGGGAGCCGGGGCCGGTCGACCAGCGGCAGTGGTTCGCCGGCTTCGCGGCCCGCCGCTACGGCCGGCCGGACGCCGCGGCCGCCGCGGCCTGGGAGGAGCTGCGCAAGGGGCCGTACAGCACCTCCTCGGGCCTGTGGTCGGAATCGCAGGACAGCCTGTTCACCGCCCGGCCGAGCCTGACCGCGGCGGGAGCGGCGTACTGGAGCCCCAAGTCCATGCGCTATCAAGCCGGTTCGGTCCGCCGGGCGCTGGACCACCTGCTGCGGGTGGATCCGCGGCTGCGCGGCACCAGCGCCTACCGCTTCGACCTGGTAGACACCGCCCGGCAGACCCTCGCCAACCATTCGCGGGTGCTGCTCCCGAAGATCAAGGCGGCGTACGAGGCCAAGGACCTGACCCGCTTCCGTGAGCTGACCGCCGAATGGCGGGACGGGGAGCGGAAGTTGGACGCGGTCACCGGTTCCGACCCGAACTTCCTGCTCGGCAGCTGGCTCGCCGGGGCGCGCTCGCGGGGCGCCGACGCGGCCGAACAGGACCGGTACGAGTACGACGCGCGCTCGATCCTGAGCGTGTGGGGGCGTCGCAGCACGAGCGAGGGCGGGTTCCTGCACGATTACGCGAACCGTGAATGGAGCGGTCTGATCACGGAGTTGTACGCCCGGCGGTGGGACGCGTACTTCGACTCCCTCGAGGAGGCGCTGGTCCGGCAAACCGCTCCGCGGGCGATCGATTGGCACGCCTTCGAGGAGGAGTGGGCCCGGCGGACCACCCGGCATCCGGACCGGCCGAGCGGGGATCCGTACGCCCTGGCGGCCCAGGTCGCTTCGGCCCTGCCCGCGGCGTCGGTGAACTGACGTACACCACCTCTCGCGGTGACGATCACCTCATACGGTGATCGTCACCCTCCCGTGGGAATCCCGGTACTCGTGCGAGGGAGAACCCGCCCCGTGGCTCGCCCCGCGGGAGCGGCACTCGGTTCACTGGCCCGGAACGATCAGGGGCGGCCGCCGGAACGATCCGGCTGTCGCCCCTTCCGATGCCATGGCGGCAGGACGCGACCGGGAGTACACCGAACATGTCCCAGACCGAACACGAGCAGTCCGCGCAGGAGCGGTCCGAGCGGGAGCGGCCGCAGCAGGAGCGGCCCGCGAACGCCGCCCCGGCCTCCCCGGCCGCCGCACCGCTGGAGCTGCTGACGCTGCTCGCCGCCGGGGTGGCCGATCTGGCCTTCGACCAGCTCCGGCAGACCGCCGACCGGGCCCAGCACGTGATGCGCCGCTCCGATCTGAAAGAGCTGCTCACCGACGGGGTGGTGGAGCTGCGCAAGCGCGGGGAAGTGGCCGCCCGACGGGCGGGCGTGGGCGCCGAGAACTACCTGGAGACCATGGCCCGGCGGGCCGCGGAGCGCGTCGCCGCCGAGGGCCACTCCTGTGCATGACCACACCGGCTTCAAGGAGCGCATCGACGAGGTGCTGGTCCGGCTGGCCGACGAGGAGGAGCAGGCCCTCCTCGGCCTGCACGTCGAACTCTCCCCGCTGTCGGAGCAGTTGCGCCGGTCGCTGGCGCGCGGGAAGCGCATCCGGGCCGCGTTCCTGTACTGGGGGTGGCGGGCGGCGGGCCAACCGGACTGCGAGGGGGTGATCCGGGCCGCTGCCGCGATGGAGCTCGTGCACGCGGCGGCCTGCACCCATGACGACATCATCGACGACAGCCGGATGCGGCACGGGCAGCTCACCGCACACGCCGCGTTCGCCGCGGCCGGGCAGCGTTCCACCGCCCTCGCCATGATCCTCGGCGATCTGCTGATGGGATACGCGGGCCACGTCTTCACCTCCTGCGGGCTGCCCGGGGCCTACCTCGCCCGGACCGTGCCGCTCTGGTCCACCCTGCTCCGCGAGACGATGGCGGGCGAGTTCCTGGAGGTGCTGCGCACCGACGCCAGGGCGGCCCGGGAGCCGCAGGTGGCGGAGTCGCTGGAGGTGGCCCGCTACAAGACGGCCAAGTACACCGTGGAGCGGCCGCTGCACCTGGGCGCCACCCTCGGCGGCGGCAGCCGCGCGCTGCTGGACGCCTTCTCCGCCTACGGGCTCCCGCTCGGCGAGGCCTTCCAGCTGCGCGACGACCTGCTGGGCACCTTCGGCGACCCGGCCACGACCGGCAAGTCGAACCTGGACGACCTGCGGGACGCCAAACCCACCGCACTGCTCGCGCTGACGATGGCGGCGGCCGACCCGGACGACCTCCGGCTGCTCGCCAAACTGGTCGGCAACCCCGAGCTGGGCACTGAAGAGGCCGCCTCCGTACGCGAGTTGATGGAACGGTGCGGAGCCCGGCAGCAGGTCGAGGACATGATCCGGGAGCGCATCGTCCGGGCCACCGGCGCGCTGGACACCGTACCGATGCCCGGGGAGGCGCGGTCCGCGCTGCACGACCTGGCGGGCACCGCGGCCGAGCGGTCGCTGTAGCCGCGACCGCCGCCGAGGTCACCGCCACCGGCCGGCCGGTCCCGCACCCGAAGACACGAGAAGGACGACTGAAGTGAACACCACCAAGAGCGCCTCGCCGCACACCCGTTACGACGATGCCGCACTCGACGCCCTGCGCACCCAGGGGGATCCGCTCGCCGACGAGACCGTCGCCGCGATGTTCAGCCGCAAGGAGGTCGGCGACCTCAACACCCTGATGCGGTTCTTCACCACTGCCGGGGACAAGCTGCCCGAGCAGCTCCCGGAGTCCGCACGCGCCTATTTCGAGGCGACCGCCATGCCCCCGAGCTGGGTGGACTGGGACGTCATGGAGCAGGCCCGGCTGTTCTTCATGGACAACGCGGCCCACATCAACACCGGCCTGTCCTTCGCGGCGATGCCCGCGACCTACGCCATCCCCCGGCTCTCCAGGCTGCTCTCCTCGACGCACTCCCTCGCGTACCCCTCGCGCCGGATGGCCAACACCGGGCAGTTCGTCACCTACCTCATGCAGACCAACTCCTTCGCGGAGGGCAGCAAGTTCATCCCGGCCGCGCAGAAGGTGCGGCTGCTGCACGCGGCGGTCCGCCACCACCTGCGCCACGGAGGCCACTGGGACATCGAGAAGGACGGACTGCCGATCTGCCAGGAGGACATGATCGGGGGTCAGATCTGCTTCTCGCTGCTGGTGCTCGACGCCATGCACCAGCTCGGCATCCACATGAGCGAGGACGGCGCGGAGGCCTACTTCTACGCCTGGCGGGTCGTGGGATCCATGCTGGGCTGCGACATGTCGGCCGTACCGGAGAACCTCACCGAGGCCCGCGACTACTGCGACCTCTACCTCCTGCGCAACCTCGGCCCCTCGCCCGAGGGGGTCCGCCTCAACGCCCAGCTGATGCGGATGTACGAGGACGTGGTCCCCGGCACCTTCTTCGACCCGATGGTGCCCGCCACCGTCCGCTACCTGGTCGGCGACACCATCGGCGACTGGCTGGAGATCCCGCGCACCCCCTGGGACACGGCGGCGAAGGCCGTGCCCGTGTTCCTCGGCCTGCTGGAGACGATCGAGGACAGCAGCCCCTACGCCGAGTGGGCGCTCGACAAGGCGGGCTCGCTGCTCTCCGGCCTCGAACTGTCCGCGCTGACCCGGGGCCGGGTGATGCACCACGCCATCCCGGAGGAGCTGAAGGACGAGTACGGAGTGAAGCCGCCGCGCACCGGGCGCTGGGTACCGCCTGCCCCGGTGCACTGACCCGCGCGGCTGGCCCCGGCCGGGTGCGCGGCGAAGGGCGCGGAGCCGGCGGGGCCGGGTCACACTGGCCCTGTGACAGCAGACCGGAGGCGTCGGCAGTGGCTGCTCGGCGCCCTCAGCGGAATGGTGGCGGCGGCCGCGGGACTGGCCGTGGGCGAGCTCGCCGCGGCGGCCGTCCGGCCCGAGTCCTCCCCGGTGACCTCGGTCGGCGCGGTCGTGATCGACGCTACTCCCGCGGCTCTCAAGGAGTGGGCGATCCGGCAGTTCGGCACCGCCGACAAGCTGGTGCTGACCCTCGGCATCCTCGCGGTTCTGGGCGCGCTCGCCGTCGGGGCGGGGGTGCTGGCCCTGCGCCACCTGCCCGCCGGGATGGCCGTCGCGGGCGGCTTCGGCCTGCTGGGGGCGGCGGCCGCGCTCGGCCGGCCGGAGGCGGGCTGGCGGGACGCGCTCCCTTCGCTGGCGGCCGGACTGGCCGCGGCCGGGGTGCTGTGGCTGCTGGTGACCGCCGTACGACGGCCCCGGCCGGCCGGGGCTCCGCCCGGGGCCGCCTGGGCGATGGACCGCCGCGGCTTCGGCCGCCTGGTCGCCGCCACCGTGGCGGTCTCGGCCGGGGCCGCACTCGCCGGGCGGCGCCTCGGCGCCTACGGCTCCGCCGGGGCGACGGCCTCCCGGGCCCGCTTCCGGCTCCCCCGGGCCACCGTGCCGGCGCCGCCGGTGCCCGCCGGCGCCGGCCTCCAGGTGCCCGGGCTCTCCCCCTTCCTCACCCCCAACCAGGACTTCTATCGCGTGGACACCGCCCTGGTGGTGCCGCGCGTGGACGCGGACACCTGGCGGCTGCGCATCCACGGCGAGGGCGTGACCAAGCCGCTCACCCTCGATCTGCGGGAGCTGCTCGCCCGCCCCCTGGTCGAGCACGACATCACCCTCTGCTGTGTGTCCAACGAGGTCGGGGGCCCGTACGCGGGCAACGCCCGCTGGCTCGGCGTACGCCTCGCGGACCTGCTCCGCGAGGCGGGGGTCCGGCCGCCGTCCGCGGGCGGCCCCGCCGACCAGCTGGTGGCGCGCTCCGTGGACGGCATGACGATCGGCACGCCCGTCGAGACCGTCATGGACGGCCGGGACGCACTGCTGGCCGTCGGGATGAACGGCGAGCCGCTGCCCTTCGCGCACGGATTCCCGGTCCGGATGGTCGTACCGGGGCTGTACGGGTACGTCTCGGCCTGCAAGTGGCTGCGCGAGCTGCGCCTGACCACCTTCGCCGCCTACGACGCCTACTGGGTGCGCCGGTCCTGGGCGGCGCAGGGCCCGGTCAAGACGCAGTCGCGGATCGACACCCCGCGCTCGTTCGCGGCGCTCGTGCCGGGCCGGGTGGCGGTCGCCGGGGTGGCGTGGGCGCAGCACCGGGGCATCGAGCGGGTCCAGGTACGGGTGGACGGCGGCCCCTGGCAGGAGGCGCGGCTCGGGGACGCCGACGGAGTCGACACCTGGCGGCAGTGGGTGTGGCCGTGGGAGGCGACCGCCGGCTCGCACACCCTGGAGGTCCGCGCCACGGACGGGACCGGCGCCGTCCAGACCGGGGAACGCGTCGGGACGCTGCCCGACGGGGCGACCGGCTGGCACGCGGTGACGGTACGCGTCGCGCCGGGCCCGTGACGGCGCCGCCGGTAGATTGACACGACAATCGGGACATATGCCGCATGTCCTTGCATTCATTTTGCCCCGTCCCGTACGTCAGGAGCCGGCGCCGTGGAGCTGACCAGTACGACGTTCCTCGTCACACTGATCGTCGTCACGGTGCTCGCCGTGCTCGCCGCCCTGCTCCTGTGGAACCGGATCCCGGGGCCGGGGTGGGTGCGGTGGCCGTTGCGGCTGCTGATGATCGGACTGTGCCAGCTCACCGCCATCTGTGTGGTGGCGACCTGGATCAACGGCAGTTACGGGCTCTACTCCTCCTGGGAGGACCTGCTCGGCACCGACGCCGGGCAGGAGGCCGGGGCGATGACCGGCGTGCCGGTGGGCCGGGCGAGGTTCACCCAGAACGGCGACGGCACCCGGACCACCTTCTTCCGCGGCTCCCACTCGAAGCTCGCCGGTCAGGTCGTCGTGTGGACTCCCCGGAGTACAGCGCCCCGGGCGCGGACCGCACGCGCTTCCCCGTGCTGACGCTGCTGCACGGCTACCCGGGCACGCCGCGCACCTGGATCGACCTCGGGGACATGCCCGGAGCGCTCACACAGATGGTGGAGCTGGGCGCTGCGCACCCCTTCATCCTGGTGATCCCGGAGATCTATCCGGGCGGGGTGAACACCGGCTGCAGCAACACCCCGCAGCGCAAGATCGCCGACTGGCTGGCCAGGGACGTGCCGGACCTGGTCTCGCGGAACTTCCGTACGCTGCCCTCCCCCGCCGGATGGGGGCTGATGGGCGTCTCGACCGGAGCCTTCTGCGCGGCCAAGCTGCCGTTGCAGTACCCGAAGGTCTTCCGGGCGGGAGCGGCCCTGGACCCCGATCCGCTGACCGGCGACCCGGGGGTGCTGACCGACCCGGTCCTGCGGGAGCGCAACAGCCCGATGTGGCTGGTCGAGCATACGAAGAAGGCAGACGTCGGGCTGTTCCTGGCCACCTCGGCGCAGGACAAGGACAGCCCGCCGCAGCAGCTGGAGGCCTTCGCCAAGGCTGCGGCGGGCAGCGGGGTCCGGGTCAAGACCCTCGTCCGTCCGGTCGGCGGCCACAACTTCCAGACGTGGACCGGGATGTACCCGGACGCGCTGGGCTGGCTGAGCACGGAGCTGTCGCCGCCGAGCGCGGGTTAGGCGCCGCGGGTCGGGCGGACAGGGGTCAGGCGGACCGGCAGTGCCTCGACGCTGTTGCCGATGAAGCTGCGCTGGTGCGGGAGTTCGGCGTCGGGGAGTGCGAGGTCCAGGTCGGGGAAGCGGGTGAAGAGCCGCTCCAGGGCGATGGTGGCCTCCAGGCGGGCGAGCGGGGCGCCGACGCAGTAGTGGGCTCCGTGACCGAAGGAGAGGCTGCGGGCGGCGGTGGGGCGGGTGATGTCGAAGCGGTCGGCGTCCGGGCCGTGGAAGGCCTCGTCCCGGCCCGCCGCGGTGTAGCCGGCGAGGACGGGGGTGCCCTGCGGGATCACGGTTCCCTCGACGGCCAGGTCGCGGGTGGGGTAGCGGAAGGGGAACCAGCTGACCGGGCCGTCCCAGCGCAGGGTCTCGTCCACCACGTCCGACCAGGTGGCCTTCCCGTCGAGGACGAGGGCGAGCTGGTCGCGGTGGGTGCACAGGGCGCGCACCGCGTTGCTGATGAGGTTGAGGGTGGTCTCGTGGCCCGCGACGAGCATCAGCCGCATGGTGCCTATGAGTTCGGCCTCGCTGAGCCGGTCGCCGTCGCTCTCGCGGGCGGCGATCAGGGCACTTGTGAGGTCCTCGCCGGGGCTCGCGCGCCGGGTGGCCGCGATGGTGCCCATCAGCCCGACCAGTTCCCGTACGGCCGCCATCACCTCGGCCGGTGTGGTGTCGGTCGCGATGATCACCGTGTTGGACAGCTGGTGCAGCCGTCCCCGGTGCTCGGAATCCACGCCGAGCAGCTCGCAGATGACGCTCATCGGGAGGGGAGGGCGAAGTGCGTGCGCAAGTCGGCGGTCCCGTCGGGGGATTCGGCCGCGGCCCGCTCGAGGTCGTCGAGGAGTTCGGCGGTCAGCTCCTCGACGCGCGGCCGCAGCCGTTCCACCTGGCGGGCCGTGAAGGCCTTGCCGACCAGCGAGCGGAGCCGGCGGTGGTCGGCGTCGTCGGCGGTGTGCATGCCCTGGGCGTTGGCGAAGACCCGCAGCGGCCAGTCCGGGGGAATGGTGCCGTCGCGCAGGGACGGGAAGTGCCGGGCGTCCTTGGCCACGTCGGGGTGGGCGAGGAACTCCTTCAGCGCCTCGTGCCCCAGTACGACCGCGCCGGGGACCCCGCCGGGCAGTACGACCTCCGCCACGGCGCCCTGGGCGCGCAGCCGGGCGTTGAGGGCGTGCGGGCAGCCGCCGGCGGGGTCGATCACGTACGGGGTGTCCGAGGCGTGCGGGGCGGGTGAGATGGGGGACGACAAGCCGGCTCTCCTGACCTGATGAACGAGACTCGGTCAACAGTGCGGCCTCCGGGGTCAGTTGTACAAGCCCGCCCCGCCGTGTCTCAGAACCAGGTGAGCGTGAGCGCGAAGGCCGTCCCGGCGGTGGCTCCGGTGGAGTCGGTCACGGTGGCGGTGACCTGGAGGGTGCCGCTGCCCCAGGGCTTGCCGGTGATGCGTCCCGTGGCGCTGTCCAGGGTCAGGCCCCAGGGCAGGCCGGTGGCGGCGAAGCGGACGGGGGACTTTCCGCCGGAGGCGGAGAGCTGGATGGTGCAGGTCTGGTTCAGCTTGCACGTCCGGGGGCCCGGGTTGGCGAGCTTCAGATCACCGGGGGTGGGGGTCGGGGTCGGGGTCGGCGTCGGCGTCGGCGTCGGAGTGGGGGTCGGTGTCGGAGTGGGAGTGGGCGTGGGGGTTGGCGTCGGGGTACCGCCGCATCCCGGGGTGGCCTCCGGCGGCAGCGGCACCCGCCAGAGCTGGGTGTCGTTCTCCGATCCGACGAGCAGGTTCGCGCAGTCGGCGTACGTCACCGTCTCGCCCTGCGACTGGGCGGGCAGGGCGACATCCGCGAGCTTGACCCCCGAGGTGTCGTACACGGAGGCCGTGTTGGCGCCCAGCGGCCCGCCGCTGCGCAGGGTGTACGAGGCTCCCGTCGGCGAGAACGCCCCGTCGGTGGCGAACACCGGGCCCGGCCGGACCGCGGTGAGGGTGTTGACCTGCCCGGTCACGGGCGGCAGCGGGGCCTGGTACAACTGGCCGGCCGAGCCGATGAGTTTGCTGGCGATGTACAGCCTGCCGGTGACGGGGTCGGCGAGCAGCGATTCGGCGTCGTGTTTGCCGTCGGCGTAGGCGAACCGGTAGGTCACCGGCGAGACCGTGGCGTTGGCGAGCTGCTCGGGCTCGGCGAAGGAGTGCACGGTGATCTCCGCGCGGCCGCTGAAGTTGTCCCCGATGTCGCCGACCAGGATCGTCGGGCCGCCGGAGGCGTCCTTGCCGATCGCCAGGGCCTCCCAGTCGGTGTTGCCGACGCCCGAGACGGTGAGCGTGGCCACGAGCCGGCCGGTGGCGGCGGTGCAGTCGATCGCGAAGACCTGGTTGGTGTTCCCGCTGTCGTTGACGGCGTAGAAGACACCCGGATGGCGGCGGCTCATGGCGAGGCCGCTCAGTTCGGCCAGACCGCCGGGGAGGGTGCACTTCTTCTCCGGCGCGAGGGTGCCGGCGGTCGCCGCGGCGGGCGGGGTGAGGGAGGCGGAGGCAGTGGCACTGGCGCTGGTCATCCAGGCGACGGCGGGCAGGATCGTGGCGAGGACCGCGGTCGCGAAGGCGGCGGTCCGGTGGGGTGCGAGGACTCGGGACATGCACACAATGTGATGGGACGTCAGTCTGTGGCACCAGGCCGCACCCCCTCCCGTTCGAGCATCGTTCAATGCCGAACCGGCATGCCTCGGTCAGCGCACCGGCTCCCGTACGGGAGCCTTGTGCCCGGCGTGCGCGATGAAGGCGCGGGCCGCACGGCTCAGGGGCCGCCGCGCGTGCGCGATGCCCACGGGACGCAGCAGGGGCGGAGTGAAGGAACGGATCTCCGCCCGGCTGCCGAAGGCTCTCAACACCACGTCGCGGTACCAGATGAGGGAGCCGCGGCCGTCGGTCACACCCGTCACCCACGCGAGGCGCTCGTCGACCTCCAGGGAGGGCACGGGCCGCACGCCGAGGCAGCTGAACATGGCCTCCATCTCGGTGCGCCGGCCGGTCCCCGGGGTGGGCAGCACCATCGGCAGCCCGTCCAGCATGCGGAACGGCAGCGGGTGGGGCAGCCGGGAGCCGAGAGGCGAGATCAGCACCACCTCGCGCTCCTGGATGAAGTGGGTGGAGAGCTCCTTGTCGATGGGCAGGTCGACGAGGGCCAGCTCGGAGCGCCTTTGGTTCAGTTCCTGGACGACGGCCTCCCGGCTGTCGTGCTGCTGGAGCCGGACGTCCACGGTGGGATGTCGCTCGGTGAAGGCCGCGACCAGGTCGGAGGCCAGGTCGAGGGCCAGGGTGGGCGTGGTGACGAGGGTGAGGGCGGCCCGGGTGTCCTTGCCGTGCGGGGTCCCTATGTCGTCGATGGCCTCCACCGCGTTGAGCACGGTGCGGGCCAGCCGGACGACCCGGGCCCCCTCCGGCGTGAGGTCCACCCCCTTCCCCGGCGTGCCAGGAGTTCCACGCCCAGATCGCGTTCCATGGCCTGGACGGCCCGGGACAGGGCGGACTGGGCGACGAAGACCGAGGCGGCGGCGCCGGTGATGGACCGGCAGTCGGCGACGGCGACGAGGTAGCGGAGCTGCGCGAGAGTGGGCGTCATGACCGGACGGTAACCGCGTGAGGCTGTACCTGTAAGGGCTCGTCGGGTGAACAACTACCGTGCTGCGGCGCAGCCGTTCATGCACGGTCGGCGGTGAGGCATGCCGGTGCGGCATGTCCGCGGGGACGCGCCGCGGGTGCTCGCGCGGCGGGGCCGGCCCGGCCCGGCGGGAATCACCCCAGGCCACCGGCTCGGCGGGGGCGTGCGGAGGGGCCGCCCGGGGTGCGTGCCGGGTGGTCCGGGCCCGCCGAGGGTGCGAAGCATCGTATTCCGCATGCCTGTTGACAGTGCGGGGCGGCCACCGCACGATGCATCGCGGCGTGAGGGTGTTTGACCACTGTTCAAGCCCGCCCTACCGGTGGCGGGCCGCCCGGCCGATGTGCGAGACCGACGCACCCCCGTTCTCGATTTCTTCCGTTCTTCCGCTCTGTACTGCGCCATGTCACACAGCATTGGAAGAGGAGCGCCCGTGACCCCCCATCCCCCGCAGTCCGCCGCCGCCCGCGATCTGATCGTCGCGGTGACCCCGTTCGAGGAGCCGCATCCGCGGATCGTGACCGCCGCCGAGCGCGCCGGGGCCCTCGGCCTGCTCGACCTCGGGCGGGACCCGGACGCCGCGCGGCGAGCGTTCGAGGAGCTGGCCCGCAGGCTCGGCGACGGTGGCGGCGGAGGAGGCGGCGGCGGCGGCGGCGGCGGCGGCGAGGGAAGCGAGGGCCGGTACGGGGTGCGGGTTCCCTCGGGCTGCCCGATCGGCCCCGAGGAGCTGCCGTCCGCGGTGGACACCGTGCTGCTCGCCGACCCCGCGTCACACACCCCGGAGCAGGTGGCCGCCTGGGCCGCGGTGGCCGGCCGGCCCCGGGTGTGGGCCGAGGTCACCAGCCGTGCCGAGGCCGCGCGCGCCGTGGCCGCCGGGGTGGGTGCACTCGTCGCCAAGGGCCACGAGGCCGGTGGCCGGGTGGGCGGGGCCACCACCTTCGTGCTGCTCCAGCAGCTGCTCGCGGATCCGGGGGCCGGGGTACCCGTGCGGGCGTACGGCGGGATCGGTCCGCACACGGCGGCCGCGGCCGTCGCAGGCGGGGCGGCGGGCGTGCTGCTCGACGTACAACTCGCCCTGACGGCCGAGGGCGAGGCCGGCCTGCCCGCGGAAGTGATCGCGGCGCTGCGGGCGATGGACGGCTCCGAGACCCGGCTGGCCGACGGACACCGGGTGTTCGCGCGCCCCGACCTGACCGCGCCCGACGGCCCGGTGCCCGCCCTGCTGGGCGCCCGGGACCTCCGGACGCAGCTGCTGCCCGTCGGACAGGACGGCGCCTGCGCCACCCGGCTGGCCGCACGCCACCGGACCACCGGCGGGGTGCTCCAGGCGGTCCGGGCGGCCGTCTCCGGGCATCTGGCGGCCGTCGTACGGGCCCGGCCGCTCGACCGGCCGCTCCCCGTCGCCCAGGGGCCGATGACCCGGGTGAGCGATCAGGCGGCCTTCGCGGAGGCGGTGGCCGCCGCGGGCGGGGTCCCGTACCTGGCGCTCGCCGTGATGGAGGGCCCGGACGTACGCGGGCTGCTGGCCGAGAGCGCCGAGCGGCTCGGGGAACGCCCGTGGGGCGTGGGCCTGCTCGGCTTCGCCCCGGCCGAGCTGCGCAAGGAGCAGCTGGCGGCCGTGGCCGAGGCACGCCCCCGTACGCGATCATCGCGGGCGGCACCCCGGCGCAGGCGGCCCCGCTGGAGGCGGCCGGCATCCGGACCCATCTGCACGTGCCCTCGCCGGGGCTGCTGGAGCGGTATCTCGCCGAAGGTGCGCGGCGGTTCGTGTTCGAGGGTCTGGAGTGCGGCGGGCACGTGGGGCCGCGCGCCTCCTTCCCGCTGTGGGAGGAGCAGATCGAGCTGCTGCTGTCCTGCCCCGAACCGGAAGCCCTGGACGTGCTGTTCGCGGGCGGGATCCACGACGGGCGCTCGGCCGCGATGGCGGTGGCGGCCGCCGCCCCGCTGGCCGAACGGGGAGCCCGGGTCGGGGTCCTGATGGGCACCGCCTACCTGTTCACCGAGGAGGCCGTGGCGGCGGGCGCGGTGCTGCCCGGGTTCCAGCGGGCGGCCGTGGAGTGCGCGGACACCGTGCTGCTGCACACCGCGCCCGGACACGCCACCCGGTGCGCGGACACCCCGTACGCCGCGACCTTCGAGGCCACCCGGCGGCGGCTCACGGACAGCGGCACCGAGGCGCGCGCCGTGTGGGAGGAGCTGGAGCGGCTCAACCTGGGGCGGCTGCGGATCGCGGCGAAGGGGCTGCGGCGCGGCGAGGGCGGCTCGGCCCTGGAGGCCGTGGACGCCGGACAGCAGTACACCGACGGGCTGTTCATGCTCGGGCAGGCCGCCACTCTGCGCTCCGGGACCACCACGGTGGCCGCGCTGCACGCGCAGGTCACCGAGGGGGCGGGCGAGTTGCTGGAGCGGCGGGCACGGGAGTTCGCCGCGGCCGCTCCCGAGCCGGCCCCGGCCCCGGATCCGCTCGACATCGCCATCGTCGGGATGGCCTGCGCCTACCCGGGCGCCCCCGACCTCGCCGGGTACTGGGCGCGGATCCTGGAAGGCGCTGACGCGGTGACCGAGGTGCCGGCCGAGCGCTGGGACCCGGAGCTCTACTACGACCCCGACCCGGCCCGGGCCGGTGAGCGCACCCCCTCCCGCTGGGGCGGCTTCCTCGGCCCGGTGCCGTTCGACGCCCTCGCCCACGGCATCCCGCCCGCCTCCCTGTGCGGGATCGAACCGGTCCAGCTGCTGGCCCTGGAGATCTCGGCGCGGGCCCTCGGCGACGCCGGATACGGCAAGGGCCGGGAGTTCGACCGGACCCGGACCTCCGTCGTCTTCGGCGCGGAGGCCGGTACCGAACTGGCGGGCGCCTACGGGCTGCGCGCCCTGCACCCCGCCTATCTGGGCGACCTGCCGCCCGAGCTGGACGGGCAGCTGCCGCGGCTCACCGAGGACTCCTTCCCCGGGATCCTCGCCAACGTGATCGCGGGCCGGGTCGCCAACCGCCTCGACCTCGGTGGCGCGAACTGCACGGTCGACGCCGCCTGCGCCTCCTCGCTCGCCGCCCTGGACCTGGCCTGCCGCCAACTGCGCGACCTGGACAGCGACATGGTTATCTGCGGCGGCGCGGACGTGCACAACGGCATCAACGATTACCTGATGTTCGCCTCCGTCCGGGCCCTGTCGCCCGGCGGCCGCTGCCGCCCCTTCGACGCGGCGGCCGACGGGATCGCGCTCGGCGAGGGCGTGGGCGCGCTGGTGCTCAAGCGGCTCGCGGACGCGGAGCGGGACGGCGACCGGGTGTACGCCGTGATCAAGGCGGTCGGCGCCTCCAGCGACGGCCGGTCCCTCGGCCTGACCGCGCCCCGGCCGGAAGGGCAGCGGCGGGCACTGGAACGGGCCTACGCCCGGGCGGGCGTCTCCCCCGGCGAGGTGGGACTGGTCGAGGCGCACGGCACCGGCACGGTGGTCGGCGACAGCACCGAACTGGCGGTGCTGAGCGAGCTGTTCACCGCGCACGGGGCCACCCCGGGCTCGTGCGCGCTGGGCTCGGTGAAATCGCAGCTCGGGCACACCAAATGCGCGGCCGGGCTGGCCGGGCTGATCAAGGCCGCCCGGGCGGTCCACGCGGGCGTGCGGCCGCCGACCCTGCACATCGACGCGCCGAACCCGGCCTGGCGGGCGGAGACCAGCCCCTTCACCTTCGACGCCGAGGCGCGGCCCTGGGCGGTGCCCCCGGAGCGGCGGATCGCCGGGGTGAGCGCCTTCGGCTTCGGCGGTACCAACTACCACGCGGTGCTGGCCGGTTACGCGGGCGCCGAGGAGCCGCGCCACGGCCTGGAGGAGTGGCCGGCCGAGCTGTTCTGCTTCCGCGGCGAGGACCGGCGGGCGGCGGGCCGGGCGATGGCGCGGCTCGCGGCCCGGCTCGAGGAGAACGACGCGGCAGGGCGGCCGTGGGCCCTGCGCGACCTCGCGGCGGAGGCGGCGGCCACCGGCTCCGGCCCGGTGCACGTCGCGGTCGTCGCCGCCGGCCCGGAGGAGCTGGCGGCCCGGCTGGAGCAGGCCCGGGCGTTCACCGCGGGCGCGGGGGTCCACGTACGGGAGGAGTCGGCCGATCCGGGCCGGGTGGCGTTCCTGTTCCCCGGGCAGGGCAGCCAACGTCCAGGAATGCTCGGCGAGTTGTTCATGGCCTTCCCCGCGCTGCGCGGGCTCCTGGACGCGGCGCCTGCTCCGGTGGTCTCGGCGGTGTTCCCGCCGGCCGCGTTCAGCGCCGAGGGGCGGGCGGCGCAGCGGGCGGCGGTCACCGACACCCGGGTGGCCCAGCCGGCCCTCGGGCTGACGGGGGCGGCGGCGCACCGGCTGCTCGACGGCCTCGGCGTCCGGCCGGACTGCGTGGCCGGGCATTCGTACGGGGAGCTCACCGCACTCTGGGCGGCGGGGGCCTACGACACGCAGAGCCTGCTGCGGCTGAGCGCACGCCGGGCCGAGGCGATCGTGGCCGCCGCCGGGAGCGATCCGGGGTCGATGGCGGCGGTGTCGGCCGCGCCGGAGGAGGTACGGGAGATCGCCGAGCGGGCCGGGTGCGTGGTGGCGAACCACAACGCACCCCGGCAGTGCGTGATCTCGGGGCCGACGGCGGCCGTGTCGGCGGCGGTGGCAGCACTGCGCGAGGCGGGCCTGTCGGCCGAACCCCTGCCCGTGGCCTGCGCGTTCCACAGCGAGGTGGTGGCGGGAGCGGCGACCGCCCTCGCCGGGGAGCTGGCACGGACGGCGGTGTCCGGGCCGGGCATCCCCGTCTGGTCGAACACGACGGCCGCCCCGTATCCGGCCTCCGCCGAAGAGGTACGACGCCTTGCCGCACGCCAGGTCGCGGAGCCGGTCCGGTTCGTGGAGCAGGTGGAGGCGATGTACGCGGCCGGTGTCCGCACCTTCGTGGAGGCGGGGCCCGGCCGGGTCCTGTCCGGTCTGACGGCCCGGATCCTGCGCGAGCGGCCGCACACGGTGGTTCCGCTGGACGTGCCGGGCGAGCACGGCCTGGTCCGGCTGGTCACGGCGTTGGCGGAACTGGCGGTGGCGGGCGTGCCGGTGGCGCCGGAGGCGCTGTTCCGCGGCCGGACCTCCGCCCTGCCCGACCGCGCACCGCGTCGGCCGGGCTGGCTGGTGGACGGCCACCTGGTGCGCACCGCCGACGGCGCACCGGTGGCCGGGGGCCTGCGGCCCGCCAGCCGGGTGACCGTGCCTCCGCCGGTGGCGCCCGCTGCCGACCGGCGCGAGGAGGCGGTCCTGGAGTACCTGCGCGGCGCCCGTGAACTGGTCGAGGCACAGCGGGACGTCCTGCTGGGCTACCTGGCCACCGAGAGGCCCGCGCCCGCGCGGCCCGTGGCAGCCGGCGGGCCCGCCCCCGGCCTCGCGGCCCCGGCACCCGCAACCGCACCTGCGCCGGCGGTCGGCGGTCCGGCTCCGGCTCCGGCGGGCGCGTCCGCCGCCCGGGCGATCCGGTCCCCGGAGGACGTCATGGAGGCGGTCCTGGAGATCGTCCACACCCGGACCGGATACCCCAGGGACATGCTCGACCCCGGGCTGGACCTGGAGGCGGACCTGTCCATCGACTCCATCAAGCGGGTCGAGATCATCGGCGCCCTGGCCGACCGGATCGGGCTGCCCCAGGACCCGGGCGGGTCCGCCGAGTCCGCGGTCGAGGAGCTGTCCCGGATCAAGACCCTGCGCGGGATCGTGGACTGGGTCACCTCCCACACCGGCACGCCGGAACCGGAGGCGGAGGCGGAACCCGTGGCGGAACCGGTGGCTGAGGAAGCACCGGAAGAGGCTCCGGTACCGGTCGCCCGGCTACGGGTGGACACCGTCCCCGTACCGGCGGCCGCCGGGGACCCGGAGGCCCTTCGCGGCCTGCGGATCGGGGTGGTCGAGGACGGACAGGGGCTCGCCCCCGCGCTCCGCACGGCCTTGCGGACGTCCGGGGCCGAGGCCCACCCGCTCACCGAACCTGGGCCGGGGTTCGACGGGATCGTCGACCTGACCGCCCTGCGGACCGGCGCCGAGCCCGTCCTCCCCCAGGTCTTCCCCGCGCTGCGGCGCGCCCTGACCGGCGGGACGCCCCGGCTGCTGCTCGTCACCGCGCCCGGCACACCCGGAGCCGGTCTGCACGGCTTCGCGCGCAGCACGGCCCTCGAATTCCCCGGCACCCTGATCCGCGCCGTGGACGTCCACCCCAAGGAGGCCGCCGAGCAGGTCGCCGCACAGCTCCTCGCCGAGCTGAGCTGCGACGCGGCCGACGGACCCGCCTCGGTCGGCTACACGGCCGAGGGAACGCGCGTCACCCGCCGCCCGGTGCCCGCTCCGCTCGCCCCGGCCGGGGACGCGCCGCCGCTCGGCCCCGGCTCGGTGGTCCTGCTCACGGGCGGGGCCCGCGGGATCACCGCCCGGACCGCGCTCGCGCTGGCCCGCGCCACCGGCTGCCACGTGGAACTGCTCGGCCGCACCCCCGAACCCCCCGCCGAGCCGGACGAGTTCGGGCAGGCCACCGACCGGGTGGCACTGCGCGCCGCGCTGATCGCCACGGGGCTGCGTACGCCCGCCGAGATCGAGGCGGCGGCCTCGCGGATCCTCGCCGAACGCGAGGTACGGGCCACGCTGGCGGCCCTGGCCACGGCCGCGGCCTCCGTCCGCTACCACGCTGCGGACGTCACGGACGAGCGGGCCGTACGGGCCGTGGTGGCCGACGTACGCGCCCGGCACGGGAGGCTGGACGGCATCGTGCACGGCGCCGGGGTGCTGCGCGACGGGCTGCTGCGCGACAAGCAACCGGCGGACTTCACCGAGGTGTTCACCACCAAGGTGGCCGGCGCCCGGCACCTGGCCGCGGCGGCCGCCGAGCACGGTTCGGGGCCCGCACCCCGGTTCCTGGCCCTGTTCGGAAGCGTCGCCGGGGTCTACGGAAACCGCGGCCAGAGCGACTACGGGGCGGCCAACGACGCCCTGGACGGGCTGGCGCACACCTGGGCGGAGACCTTCCCGGGCCGGGTGCTGTCCGTGGACTGGGGCCCCTGGGCGGCGGAGGCGGGCGGGATGGTCACACCCGAGCTGGAGCGCGCGTACGCCCGGCGCGGCATCCCGCTGATCGCGCCGGACGCGGGTACCGCCGCGTTCCTGGACGAACTGGCGCACGGGAGCGACGTACAGGTGGTCCTGATGGCGGAGGGGGCCACGGCGATGAGTGAGCAGCGGCGCGGCCCGCGGCCCACCGACGCGGCGATCGTCGGCATGGGGGCGGTGTTCCCCGGGGCCGCCGATCTGGCCGCCTACCGGCGCAATCTCCTCGCCGGCACGGACTCCATCGGCGACGTCCCGCCGGGGCGCTGGGATCCCGAGGTGTACTACGACCCGGCGGGCGCCTCCGGACCGGCGGCGGGCGACCGGTTCTACTGCCGGCGCGGCGGGTTCGTCGACGGCCTCGCCGCCTTCGACCCGACCCGGTTCGGGATCATGCCGGCCGCCGTGGAGGGGGCCGAGCCCGATCAGATGCTGGCGCTGCACGCGACGGCGGAGGCCATCGCGGACGCGGGCGGTGAGGACCGGCTGCCGGCCGACCGTTCCCGGATCGGGGTGGTGCTGGGGCGCGGCGGGTTCATGGGCGTGGCCACCGCCCGGCTGGACCAACGGGTGCGCACGGCACACCAGTTGGCGCAGACCCTGCGCGAGATCGCGCCGGAGCTCGGCGAGCGGCGGATCGCACAGGTGCGCTCCGCCTTCCAGGAGGCGATGGGCCCGGAGCGTCCGGACGCCTCGATCGGCCTGGTGCCGAGCTTCACCGCCGCCCGCACGGCGAACCGGCTGGACTTCCGCGGCCCCGCCTACACCCTGGACGCCGCCTGCGCCTCCTCGCTGCTGGCGGTGGACCAGGCGGTGGGGCTGCTGGCGGGCGGGCGCTGCGACGCGGTGGTCGCGGGGGCCGTGCACCACTGCCACATCGCGACGCTGTGGAGCGTGTTCACGCAGCTTCGGGCGCTGAGCCCGAGCGAGCGGATCCGGCCCTTCGACCGGCGGGCCGACGGCACCCTGCTCTCCGAGGGCACCGGGGTGGTGCTGCTGAAGCGGCTGGCGGACGCGGAGCGGGACGGCGACCGCGTGTACGCGGTGATCCGCGGGACGGGAGTGGCGGGGGACGGCCGGGCGGCGAGCCTGATGAGCCCCCTGGTCGCGGGTCAGGTACGGGCCCTGGAGCGGGCCTGGCGGGAGGCCGGGCTGGATCCGCGGGCCCCGGGCGCGCTCGGCTTGCTGGAGGCGCACGGTACGGGGACGCCGGTGGGGGACGCGGCCGAACTCGACACCCTCGCCCAGGTGTTCGGTCCGCCCATGGACGGCGGAAGCGGGATCGGCTTCGGTTCCGTGAAGTCGATGCTCGGGCACACCATGCAGGCCTCCGGCATGGCCGGGCTCATCAAGGCCGCCCTGGCCGTGCACGAGGGGTGCTGCCGCCGACGTTGCACCTGGAGGAGCCGCACCCGGATCTGGTCAGGACGCGGATGCGGCCGGTGACGGCGGCGGAGCCCTGGGAGCGGGGGCCGATGCCCCGGCGGGCCGGGGTCAACGCGTTCGGCTTCGGCGGGATCAACGCGCACGTGGTGCTGGAGGAGGCTCCGGGGGCCGCCCGCCCTGCGGCTCCGGGTCGCCGGTTCCTGCCGGTGGGGGCCTCGGCCGCGCCGGTGGGGGCGCCCGCGCGGGGCGACGTACTCCTGCTGGCGGCGGACAGTGCGGCGGAGCTGTCCGCCCGGCTGGCCGCGGGTACGCCGGTGTCCGGGGGTGACGGGCCCTGCCGGCTCGCGGTGTTCGGGCCGACCCCCCAGCGGCTCGCGCTGGCCGCGAAGGTGGTGGCGCGCGGGCGGGCCTGGCGCGGGCGCGGCGACGTGTGGTTCTCGCCGCAGCCGCTGGGCGGCCGGGTGGCCTTCCTGTTCCCGGGCCTGGAACCGGAGTTCGCGCCCGTGGTCGACGATGTGGCGCAGCGGCTCGGATCGACGCCGCCCCGGCTCACCCGGGGGACGTCGCTGGTGGAACGGGCCGTGGACGCGATCGCCACCGGCCGGTTCTTCGCCCGGGTGCTGCCCGGGCTCGGCATCGAAGCCGATGTGCTGGCGGGCCACAGCCTGGGCGAGTGGGCGGCGATGGTGGCCGCCGGAATGTATCCGCAGGAGGCGGCCGACACCTTCCTGGAGTCGCTGCGGCCGGGCGATCTGCGGGTCCCGGACCTCGTGTACGCGGCGCTGGGCTGTGGCGCGCCGCGGGCGGAGGCGGCCCTGCACGGCCTGGACGGGGTGGTGGTCAGCCACGACAACTGCCCGCACCAGTCGGTGATATGCGGGGATCCGGGCCACGTGGCCGTCGCGATCGCGCGGCTGCGCGGCGAGGAGTGCTCGGTCAGGAGCTTCCGTTCCGCTCGGGCTTCCACACGCCGATGTGGGAGCCGTACCTCGGCCAGGTCCGCGCCGCCTTCGAGCGGCTGCCGCTGCGCGAAGGGACCCTCCCGGTCTGGTCGGCCACCACGTGCGCGCCGTTCCCCTCGGCGCCCGATGACGTACGGGAGCTGGTGGTCCGGCACCTCCTGGAGCCGGTCCGCTTCCGCGAGCTGACGCTGCGGCTGTACGAGGAGGAGGGTGTGCGCAGCTTCGTCACGCTGGGCCCGGGCAGTCTGCCGGGGTTCGTCGAGGACACCCTGCGCGACCGCCCGCACCTGTCGGTGTCCACCTCCTCCCCCGGCTTCCGGGGCTGGCTGCCCTCGGCCGCACCTGCGCCGCGCTCTGGGCCGAGGGCCACGCACCGCGCTGGGACCTGCTGTCCGCCCCGGAAGAGCCGGCCGGGGCAGCGCCCACCCGGGCGGGGCGGCCGGTGCTCCTGGACCTCGGTTCGCCGCTGGTCCGCCTCGGCGAGGCGGCGCGCACCGCGCTGGGCGGCCTGTCGGCGCCACCGCCGGCCGGGTCCGCGACCGGGTCCGCCGCCGAACCCGCGTCCGGCCCCCGGCCGGTCCTGCTGTCCGCCCTGGACGCGGTGCTCGCCGACACCGGCGCGGCCGCCCGGACCGTCACCGAGGCCTGGGCGGCGGGACCCCCGCCGGCGCCGGTGGAGCCGGCGGGGCGGGTGGGGCCCACGGGCACCGAGGTGCTGCGGCTCTCGCTGGCCGAGCTGCCCTACGTACGGGACCACTGCGTGTACCTCCAGCCCGAGGGCTGGCCCGAGGACTCCGACCGGTTCCCCGTCGTGCCCATGACCACCATGCTGGAGCTGGCCGCCGAGGCCGCGCTGCGGCACGCCCCGCCCGGTCTCCACGTCGTCGGCTACGAGGACGTCAGGGCGCTGCGCTGGCTGGCCGTCGAACCGGCCGTCGACGTCGAGGTCACCGTCCGGGGCGACGGGCCCGGCCGGGCTCGCGTCGGCCTCGGCGCGTACGCCTCGGTGGTCGTGCTGCTCGGCGAGCGGTACGGGCAGCCGCCCGCGCCCGACACCACGCCCCTGCGCGATCCGCGGCCGGCCCCCGTCAGCGCCGAGGCCCTCTACCGCGACCGGTGGATGTTCCACGGCCCCCGCTTCGCCGCCGTGCACGAGGTCCGGACCGTCGGCGCGGACGGCATCGAAGGGGTCCTGCGGGCCCTTCCCGATCCCGGAGCGCTGCTCGACGCGGCCGGTCAGATCTTCGGCCACTGGATGCAACTGCGGCTCCCGGTCGACCGGTTGGTGTTCCCCGCCACCGTGGACCGCATCCGCTTCTTCGGCCCCCAGCCGGCCCCGGGGGAGCTGGTCGCCGCCACGGCCCGGATCCGCGAGGTGCACGACACCACCGTGCGCGGCGACCTCGAACTGCGCCGGGCCACCGGCGGGGTGTGGGCCCGGATCGAGGGGTGGACGTACCGCCGGTTCGGCGCCGACGAGCGGGTCTGGCCGATGAAGTTCACCCCGGAGGTGTGCGGCATCGGCGAACCCCGGCCCGAGGGCTGGTGCCTGGCCCGCCGCCGCTGGACCGATCCCGCCTCGCAGGAGCTGGTGATGCGCCGCTACCTCGGCGCCGCCGAGCGGGCGGCCTACGAGCGGCTGTCGCCGCGCGCCCGGGCGCCCTGGCTGCTGGGCCGGATCGCCGCCAAGGACGCGCTGCGCCGGCTCCTGTGGGACGGCGGGGCCGGACCGGTGTTCCCGGCGGAGGTGCCCATCGGCAACGACCCGGCCGGCCGGCCGCTGGCCGAGGGCCCGCTCACCCGCGGCTTCCGGCTGTCGATCGCCCACAAGGACCGGATCGCGGTCGCCCTCGCGCACCCCGGCCGCGCGGTCGGCATCGACGTGGAACAGGTCACCGCCGACCCGGACGCGCTGGTCCGCATCGCCCTCGGGCCGGAGGAACTCCGGCTCGCCGAACGGCTGGCCGCCTGCGAGGGCACCGGCCTGCCGGCCGCCCTGACCGCCCTGTGGTGCGCCAAGGAGGCCGCCGCCAAGGCCGAGGGCAGCGGGCTCGGCGGCCGGCCCGGGACTGGCGGGTGGCCGAGGACCCGGACTCCGGCGCGCTGCTGGTGCGCTCCCCGGCGGGCACCCGTACCCGGTCCGCACCACCCTGCTCCCCACCGATCCGCTCGACCACGTCGTCGCCTGGACCGCCCACGGCTCGGCGGCCCCGTCCCCCGTCCCCTTCCACCTCACGGAGACCCGTCATGGCACCTGACATCCTCGCCGAGATCACCGGAATGCTCGTGGAGATCGTCGGCGACGAGTACCTCCTCGCGGAGGAGGTCACGATGAAGACGACGTTCAACGAGGACCTCGCCCTGGAGAGCGTCGAGTTCGTCGCCCTCGCCGAGCTGCTCCACCACCGCTACGGCGCCGAGGTGGACCTGATGGAGTTCCTGGCTGAGAAGGACATGGACGCCATCCTCGCCATGTCCGTGGGCGAACTCGTCACGCACATAGGCCGGATCACCCATGCCTCCCTCGCCCGCTCGGGGACCGCCCCGGCCTCCTCCGCGGGCTGATCCGCCATGGCCTTCGTCCTCGCCAACTCGCTGCGCTTCCACGTCCAGCGGCTCCCGGCCACCGCGGAAGCCGCCCGCCCCGACCGGCCAGTCGTGGTCTTCCTGCACGGCCTGGCCGTCGACAACCTGTCCTCCTTCTACTGTCCGCTGGCGGTGCCGGTGGCCCGGGCCGGGCACGAGGCCGTCCTCTACGACCTGCGCGGCCACGGCCGCACCGAGCGCCCGGCCACCGGCTACGACAGCCGCACCGCCGTACGGGACCTCTTCGCGCTGCTCGGCGCGCTGGGTCTCGGGGACCGGCCGGTGCACCTGGTCGGCAACAGCTACGGGGGCACCCTCGCCCTGCACGCGGCGCTGGCCCGGCCCGATCTCGTCACGGGGCTCACCCTCCTCGAGCCCCCGCTCAGCGGGGCCTGGGTGGAGAACATGGTGGACACCCTGTCGGCCGCGGCGCTCAGCCTGGAGGACAGCCCCGTCCCCGCCGAACTGCGCACCCTGCGGCTGCGCAAGGCCGCCAATCTCACGGCGATCGCCGACGACCTGCTCAACCGCACCACCCTCATCGACGACATGGCGGCCGGCCGCACCTTCACCCCGGCCGACTACGCCCGGCTGCGCTGCCCCCTGCTGATCGTGTGCGGCGAGCACTCGGAACTGGTGGCGGGGGCACGGGAGCTGGCCCTGCACGCACCGCACGGTGTGCTGCGGATCCTGCCGGGTCTGGGACACGACGTGCTGAAGGAGACCAGCGGGGCGCTACGGGAAGCCGTGCTGGCCCATCTCGACGCCTCGGCCGGCCTGACGGCGACGGCGACGGCGCGGGAGACGCGGGCCGCGCGGGTGGGAGCGCTGGTGCCATGAGGGTACTGTTCACGGTTCCGCCGCTGGCGGGGCACGTCAATCCGACGGTGGCCGTCGGAGCCGAACTGGCCGCCCGGGGCCACGAGATCGCCTGGACGGGCCCCGCCGGGGCGCTGGCCGGGCTGTTGCCCGCGCGGGCCCGGATCCTGCCGGCCGGCGAGGAGGCGGGCGGCGGCTACACGACGCTGCACGCCCGCTGGCGCGATCTGCGCGGGGTCGCCGCGCTGCGGTTCCTGTGGGAGGAGGCGCTGGTGCCACTGGCGCGGGCGATGGTCCCGGGGGTGGCCGACGCCGTCCGCGGCTTCGAGCCGGACGTGCTGGTCGCCGACCAGCAGGCCCTGGCCGGGCCGCTGGTCGCCGAGCGGCTCGGGATCCCCTGGGCGACGTCCGCCAGTACGTCGGCGGAACTCACCCGGCCGTTCGCGGACTTCCCGAAGGTCGGGGAGTGGGTCGCGGGGCAGATCCACGGGCTGCTCGGCGAGTTCGGGACGGTGGCCTCCGGTTGGGATCCGCGGTTCTCCGAGCGGCTGGTCCTGGTCTTCTCCACCCCGGAACTGGTCGGCCCGGCCGAGGAGTTCCCGCCGCACTACGCCTTCGTCGGACCCGCCTTCGGGGCCCGGCCGGCCGCTCCGGGATTCCCCTGGCAGCGGCTGGACCCGGCACGGCGGCGCGTGCTGGTGTCGCTGGGCACCCTCAACCAGGAGGCAGGCGGCCGGTTCTACGGGGCCGTGCTCGGCGCCGCCGAACACCTCGCCGAGGACGTGCAGCTGGTGCTCGCGGCGCCCCCCGCGCTGATCGGTTCCGCGCCGGGGCACCTGCTGCTCCAGGAGCGCGTTCCGCAGCTGGAACTGCTGCCCCACCTGGACGCGGTGGTCTGCCACGGCGGCCACAACACCGTCTGCGAAGCCCTCGCCTTCGGGCTGCCGCTGGTGGTCGCGCCGATCCGCGACGACCAGCCGATCGTGGCCCGCCAGGTCGTGGACGCCGGGGCCGGGGTGCGGGTGCGGTTCGGCAGGACCCGGGCCGAGGAACTGCGAGACGCGCTCACGGCCGTGCTGGACGAGCCCGGCCACCGCCGGTCCGCCCGGCGGATCCAGGCCTCATTCGCCGCGGCGGGCGGAGCCGCCGCCGCGGCCGACCGGTTGGAGAAGCTGCTATGACGCCACCCCCGATCCCCCGGGTCCCGTGGACCTCGGTGGTGCTGCTGGCCGCGCTCGGTGCGGGCACCGTCCGGGCCGGCCGACGGCTGCGGGCGGTGCCGGTGCTGCCGGCCGCCCCGCCCTCGGCGGCCGGGGTGCCGCGCGCCGCCGGGTGGCGGCTGCTCACCGCCCGGGGGTCGAGGCCGACGCGGCCACCTTCCTCGCCGCCTGTGCGCACGCCGAGCGGGAGGGGCTGCGGGTCCTGGACCTGCTGCCGGCGGATCTGGCCGCCGAGCGGGCCCTCGGGCTGATGCGCCTGGTCGACCCCGTCCGCTACCGCCGGGACCGGCTCGGCGAGGGGCGCGGCGCCGGGTTCGCCGTGCTGGCCGCCGAGGAGGTCCTCGCGCGGGCCGGGGTGGATCCCGACGGGCCGCGCCCCGGCCCGGCGGAACTCCTCGCGCTCACCCGGCGTTTGAAGGAGTACGCCGCCGGGGCCACGGGCCTGGCGATCGCCCCCGCGCTGAGCTGCGGAGCGCCGCGCGAGGCGACCGGGCCCGCGCGCGCCGCCGAACTGCGGGCCCAGGGGCTGCCGCCGGGGGCGCTGGCCGCGGCTCAGCTCGCCGGGCTGGCCCTGCTGGCGGGCGTCGTCGTACGCCAGGGCCGGTGGGGCGCCGCCGCGGCCGGGCTGTACTGGCTGCAGCCGTACCTCGCCCTCGGGGGGCCCGGCTCCCCGCTGCGCCCAGCCGATCTGGCCCGGGCCACCGCCGCCCGGCCGGTACGGTCCCTCGGCGCGGCCCTGCGTACGGCCGCGGCGGCCCGCCGTGGCCCGGGCGAGGAGCAGGACTCCGGCCGGGCCGCCGGCTACCGGGCGGACCTGGCCGCGGGGACCGACCGCTTCCTCGAGGTGCGCCGCCCGGACTGCCCCTGGTGCGGGAGCGGGCGGCTCGCCGTCCGGGTCCGGGTGCCCGACCTGCTCCAGGGCAAGCCCGGCCGGTTCACGCTGGAACGCTGCGAGGACTGCGGGCACGTCTTCCAGAACCCCCGGCTGAGCCCGGAGGGGCTGGAGTTCTACTACCGCGACTTCTACGACGGGCGGGGCGGCGAGGGCGCGGGCACGGTCTTCGGGCGGCTCGGTGCCGCGTACCGGGGGCGCGCCGAGATGCTCCGCGCGCATGTCGACGACAGCGGACCGGAGTCCTGGCTCGATGTGGGCACCGGGCACGGGCACTTCTGCAACGCGGCGCGCGAGGTCTGGCCGCGGACCCGGTTCGACGGGCTGGACATGGGCGACGGGGTCCTGGAGGCCGAGCGCCGCGGCTGGGTGGAGACCGGATACCTGGGCCAGTTCCCGGAGTTCTCCTCGAAGCTGGCGGGCCGGTACGAGGTGGTCAGCATGTACCACTACCTGGAGCACACCCGGGATCCGCTGGCCGAACTGGACGCGGCGGCCGCCGTCCTGGCCCCCGGCGGGTACCTGACCATCGAGGTGCCCGACCCGGAGTCCCGCATGGCCGGCCTCCTCGGACCGGCGTGGCTGCCCTGGTTCCAGCCGCAGCACCAGCACTTGGTGCCGGCCGCGAACCTGCGCGAGGCGCTGGCCGACCGGGGCTTCACCGTCCTCACCGAGGAGCACGGAGCGGCCCATCAGGGCAACGACTTCTTCGGCGCGGTGGCCCTGACCGCCTCGCGGCTGGCCCCGGATCCGGACCGGCCGTGGGGTCCCCCGGCCACGCCCCGCGCACGGGCCCTCGCCGGTGCCGTACGGGTGGCGGCGCTGCCGTGCTTCGTCGGCGCGGCCGTGCTCGACGCCCTGCGGTCGGCGGCCGCCCGGGTCACGGACGGCGGGAACGCCTACCGGATCCTGGCCCGCAAGGACCTCCCGTGACCCGCCCCGCGGGCCCGGCCGGCATCGCCGGACTCCACCTCACCGGATCCGGCCTCGCGGGACCGGCCGTCGCGGGACCGGCCGTCGCAGGGCTCGACATCGCCCGCCGGGCCACCGCCGATCCGCTCTTCCGCCTCGTCGCCTACGCCCTGGAGGCCGCGCACGGCCGCCCCCCGGCCGCCGTGTGGAGCGCCCCGTACGCCTTCCACCTCGGGTCCCCCAGGCTGGTCGCGGCGGCCGGCTGGCCGACGGCCGCCGCCGCGGCCCCGCGCACCGACGGCCTGGTGCGGCTCAGCTCGCTCGGACACCCTGCGGACGGCTGCGACCTGCCGCTGACCCTGTCCGGGCCGCCGCCCGCGGCCCCCGCCTGGGCGGTCCGGCCGTACGCCGTGCTGCGGGCGCTGGCCCGGGCCGGTTTCGGCCGCGGCGGGACCGATCTGCACGTGCAGGGCTCGCTCACGGCGGCCGCCGGGCTGGCGACGGCGGAGGCGGCCGACTGCGCGGTGGCCCTGGCGGTGGCCGACGTCCACACGGAGGCGGGCGAGCTGCCGGACCGCGCGCACCTGGCCCGGCTGCTGGCCGCGGCGCTGCCGGACGGGGACGACACGCTGCGCCGGGCGGTGCTCTTCGCCCGGCCCGGCAAGGCCCTGCTGCTGGGCGCGGAGCCCCGGAAGCGGCATCGGTACGTCCCCTTCGACCCGGCGGTGTCCGGGTCGCGCCTGGTACTGGTGGCCGTTCGCGGCGAGGCCGCGGACCGCCCGGCGGAGCTGGCGCGGGCCGTGTCCTGCGCCCGCCGGGCCGGGGCACTGAGCGCCTGGCCGCCCGGCCGGGAACCGGGGCGCAGTGCGCTGGTGCTGCTGCCCGAGGCACGACTGACGGCGGTGCGGGCCGCGGTCGCGGAGGACTTCCGCGACCGGGAGCGGCCCGTGCCGCGCTTCCTGAACATCGCCGTGGCCGGCGCGGCCCGGCGCGAGGAATGACCACCCCAGCCACCCCAGCCACCCCAGCCCTGTCGACATCGCCGAATCAAGGAGGATCCCCCATGCCCACCCCCTCACCCAGGGCCGACGCGAGACGCCGGGCCCGATGGTCCGCGCTCGTGGCCGGACTCGGCACGCTCGGCCTGCTGGGCGCCTTCACCGTCGCCAACTCCCAGGCGGCGGAGAGCGGTTCCACGACCAAGGCGGTCGCGGCCGCGCTGCCCTCGTACGACCACGTGGTGGTCGTCGTGTACGAGAACAAGCAGTACGGGGAGATCATCGGCAGCGCGAACGCCCCGTACATCAACCAGCTGGCGAACGGCGGCGCGAGCCTGACCGGCATGAAGGCGCTGACCCACCCCAGCCAGCCCAACTACTTCAACCTCTTCTCGGGCGCCACGCAGGGCATCACCGGCGACGGTTGCTACACCCCGCAGTCGATGACGGCGCCCAACCTCGGCCAGGAGCTGATCGCGGCCGGGAAGACCTTCGCCACGTACAACGAGGACCTGCCGAGCGAGGGGTCCACGGCCTGTACGAACGGCCAGTACGCGCAGAAGCACAACCCGTGGTTCGCCTTCAAGAACGTGCCGCTGAACACCGGGAAGACCTGGTCTCAGTTCCCGCAGAACAACTTCGCGGCGCTGCCGAACCTGTCGTTCGTCGTGCCGAACCAGTGCAACGACATGCACTCGTGCTCGGTCGGCACCGGCGACACGTGGACGAAGAACAACATCGATGCTTACGCGCAGTGGGCGAAGGCCAACAACAGCCTGCTGGTGCTGACCTGGGACGAGGACAACTACCTGGGGTCGAACCAGATCGCCACGGTCTTCTACGGCGCGAACGTCAAGACGGGCAAGTACACCACCGCCTTCAACCACCACCATCTGCTGCGGACCTTCGAGGACCTCTTCGGCACGACGCACGCGGGCAACGCGGCCAACGTCCAGCCGATCAGCGAGGTGTTCGGCGGCTCGACTCCCACTCCCACCCCCACGCCCACCCCGACACCGACGCCCACGCCGACCCCGACACCCACCCCGACCCCGACGGCGGGTGACCTGAAGCTGGCCGATCCGGGCCCGCAGACCTGCAAGTTCAACCAGTCCTGCACCATCCAGCTCAGCGCCACCGGCGGCAAGCCCCCGATCCGGTACGCGGCCACCGGCCTGCCCTGGGGCCTGACCGTAGACCCCGGCACCGGCCGGATCAGCGGCAAGCCGTGGGCCGCCGGCGCCCTCCAGATCACGGCCACCGCCACCGACTCCACGGGCGCGACCGTCACCGCCGGGTTCCCGCTCACCGTCAACTGGTTCTAGACACCCTCAGGGAGGCATCCGTGTACCTGTCGACCAGCCGGGCCGCGGACACGGCCGGGGACACCCCGGCCCGGAACGGCCCGCTGCGGGCCGTCCCCGGCACGGTGTTCGCGCTCGGCCTGGTCAGCCTGATCACGGACGCCTCGGCGGAGATGGTCACCGCCGTCCTGCCGCTGTACCTGATGGCCGGACTCGGCATGTCCCCGCTCGCCTTCGGCGCCCTGGACGGACTCCACCAGGGCGCCACGGCGCTGCTGCGGCTCGCGGGCGGCCGGATCGCGGACCGCACGCACCGCCGCAAACTCGTGGCGGGCTTCGGCTACGCGCTCTCCGCCGCGTGCAAGGCGGCCCTGCTCGCCGTCACCACCCCCTGGTCGGTGGCGGCGGTGCTCGCCGCCGACCGGACCGGCAAGGGCCTGCGCACCGCCCCGCGCGACGCGCTGATCTCGCTCTCCTGCCCGCCCCAGGACCAGGGCCGCGCCTTCGGGGTGCACCGCGCGCTGGACACGGCGGGCGCACTGCTGGGGCCGCTGGCCGCGTTCGGGGTGCTGTGGGTGGTGGTGGACGGGTACGCGGCCGTGTTCACCGTGAGCTGCTGCATCGCGGTGCTGGGGGTGGTGGTGCTGGTCCTGTTCGTACGGGAAGCCCCCGCGCCCGCCCCGGCCACCCGTACCCCGCCGCCCCCCGTACGCACGCTCGTACGGATCCCCGGCCTTCGGCGGCTGTGCGCGACCACCGCCCTGCTCGGCCTGTTCACCGTCGGCGACGCCTTCCTCTATCTGCTCCTCCAGCGCCGGCTCGAGCTGCCGGCCGCGTACTTCCCGCTGCTGCCAGTCGGCACGGCGGCGGTGTTCCTGCTGGCCGCGCTGCCCGCGGGCCGGGCGGCCGACCGGCTGGGCCGGCGCCGGGTGTTCCTCGGCGGGCACGTACTGCTGCTCGGCGCCTGTCTGCTGCTGCTGGCCCCGGTACCGGCCGGGGCCCCTCTCGTCCTCGGCGTCCTCTCACTCCTCGGCCTGTTCTACGCGGCCACCGACGGGGTGCTGATGGCGGCGGCCGGGCCGCTGCTCCCGGCCGGACTGCGCACCACCGGCCTCGCGGTGCTCCAGACGGCGCAGGCCCTGGCCCGGTTCGCCGGGTCGCTGCTGTTCGGCGCGGCCTGGACGCTGTGGGGGCCGGGCCCGGCCCTCGGCATGGCGGCCGGGGGGTTGCTGCTGTCGCTGGCGGCGGTCGCCGTGTTCGGCGGGCGGGAGCGGGGCGAGCCGTCATAGGGTCGGGCGCATGGCTGAAGCACAGCGCACACTCGAAGGCAAGGTCGCCCTGGTGGCCGGGGCGACGCGGGGCGCGGGCCGGGGCATCGCGGTCCAGCTGGGCGCGCAGGGCGCGACCGTGTACGTGTCGGGGCGCAGCTCCCGGAACGGACGCTCGGAGTACGACCGCCCGGAGACGATCGAGGAGACGGCCGAGCTGGTGACGGCGGCGGGCGGGCACGGCATCGCGGTGGTGGCCGACCACCTGGTGCCGGGCGAGGTCGAGGCCCTGGTGGGTCGGATCGACGTGGAGCAGGGGCGCCTCGACGTCCTGGTCAACGACATCTGGGGCGGGGAGCGGCTCTTCGAGTGGGACAGCACGGTCTGGGAGCACGATCTGGACAAGGGGCTGCGGCTGCTGCGGCTCGCGGTCGAGACCCATGCGGTCACCAGCCACTTCGCGCTGCCGCTACTGCTGCGCCGGCCGGGCGGGCTGGTGGTGGAGATGACGGACGGCACCGCCGATTACAACGCGACCAACTACCGGGTGTCGTTCTTCTACGACATCGCCAAGTCCGCGGTCCTGCGCATGGCGTTCGCGCTGGGGCACGAGGTGGGGCCGCGCGGTGCCACGGCGGTGGCGCTGACCCCGGGCTGGCTGCGCTCGGAGATGATGCTCGACAACTTCGGCGTGACGGAGGAGAACTGGCGGGACGCGCTGGACAAGGTCCCGCACTTCGCCATCTCCGAGACCCCGTCGTATGTCGGCCGGGCGGTCGCGGCGCTCGCCGCGGACCCGGAGTCGGCGCGCTGGAACGGGCAGTCCCTGTCCAGCGGGCAGCTCGCCGGGGTCTACGGGTTCACGGACCTCGACGGCAGCCGGCCGGACTGCTGGCGGTACATGGTCGAGGTCCAGGACCCGGGCCGCCCGGCGGACACCACCGGCTACCGCTAGGCCCTCGCCAGGACGCCGTACGCATCCCATTCGGGTGTACGCAGGTGCGTACGGTGTTCGCAGGTGCGTTAGGCTGGGGCCATGTCAGCAGACGAGAAGCAGCAGAGCCCCGCCGCGCCCGCCGTCCCCTCCGTCTGGACGCGCCCGCGCCGGCCGAAGGAGCAGCAGCCGGCGCTCAGCCAGGCCCAGATCGTCGCCGCGGCCGTCAAGCTGCTGGACGCCGAGGGCATCGAGGCCCTGAGCATGCGCAAGCTGGGCACGGGCATGGGCGCCGCCGCCACCTCGCTGTACCGGCACGTGGCCAACAAGGACGAGCTCATCGAGCTGGTCGTGGACGAGGTCTACGGCGAGCTGGAGGTGCCGGAGGCCACGGACCCGGCGGGCTGGCGGGAGTCGGTCTCCCGCAGCGGCCACAGCCTGCGCGCGATGGCCCTGCGCCACCCGTGGGTGGCCTCGGTGCTCGGCCAGGTCGGCCTCGCCCACCTCGGACCCAACCTGATGCGCATGTCGGAGCGGATGCTCGCGCTCTTCCAGGCGGCCGGGTTCCCGGTGGGCGAGGCGGACCTCGCGATGAAGGCGGTCATCTCCTACGTAGTCGGCGCCAGCACCAGCGAGGCCGCGTACCTCTCGCTGCTGGCGCGCAGCGGGCAGAGCGAGCAGGAGTGGCTGGAGAGCCTGCGCCCGGCCGCCGAACAGGCCCTCGCCGGCCACCCGTTGCTCGCCGAGGGGCAGTCGGCGCAGGAGAGCGGGGACCCGCGCCGGATGCGCGAGGAGAACTTCGACTACGGACTCCAGCGGGTCCTGGACGGCCTGGAGGCCCGGCTCAGCCGAAACTGAGGTCACCGCCGGCGAGCGGCGCGAAGTGCCCCTCCACGTCCGCGTCGGTCACGTCCGCCAGGGCGGGCGGCGACCAGCGCGGATCGCGGTCCTTGTCGACGACCTGGGCCCTGATGCCCTCCACCAGGTCGGGCGAGGCCAGGGCGTTGCACGAGACCCGGAACTCCTGGACCAGCACCTCCTCCAGCGAGCCGAGGGCGGCGGCCCGGCGCAGGGCCGCGAGAGTGACCTTCAGTGCGGTCGGGGACTTGGCCAGGATCGTCTCGGCGGCCTCCTTGGCGGCGGGGTCCCCGTCGGCGAGCAGCCGCTCGACGATCTCCTCGACGGTGCCGGCCGCGTAGCAGTGGTCGATCCAGGGCCGCCGGGCGGCGAGTTCACCGGGCGGGGGCGTGGCGGCGTACCGGGGCAGCACCTCGTGGGCGGGGGCCCCGGCGAGGGCGGCGGTCAGTTCCGGCAGCCGCCCGGCGGGGACGAAGTGGTCGGCGAGTCCGCAGAGCAGCGCGTCGGCGGCGCCCACGGCGGCGCCGGTGAGGGCGAGATGGGTGCCGAGCCGGCCGGGCGCGCGGCCGAGCAGCCAGGTCCCGCCGACGTCGGGGACGAAGCCGATGCCGGTCTCGGGCATGGCGACGCGGGAGCGCTCGGTGACGACGCGGACGCCGCCGTGGGCCGAGACGCCGACGCCGCCGCCCATGACGATGCCGTCCATGAGGGCGACGTACGGCTTGGGGTAGCGGGCGATACGGGCGTTGAGGCGGTACTCGTCGCGCCAGAACTCGGCGGAGGCGGTGGTGCCGGCCTTGGCGTCGTCGTGGATGGCCCGGATGTCCCCGCCCGCGCACAGCCCGCGCTCCCCGGCGCCGCGGATCAGGACCTGGTGGACGGCGGGGTCCTCCTCCCAGGCGCCGAGGGCCTCGTCGATGCGCAGGACCATGGGGTGGGTGAGGGCGTTGAGGGCCCTGGGGCGGTTGAGGGTGACCACCGCAGTCCGGCCCTCGACGTGGAACAGGACGGTGTCATCGGCGTTGTCGTCTTCGGTCTTCACGCCGATCAGTATGTCCGCGGCGTAGGGTGGGCCGGTATGCGGAAGATCATCCTCATGTCGGGGGTGTCCCTTGACGGATACATCGAGGGTCCCGAGCGACAGATCGACTGGCACGTCGTCGACGACGAACTGCACCAGCACTTCAACGACGAGCTGCGCTCGATGGGCGGTTTCCTGAGCGGTCGCGTCACGCACGAGCTGATGGCCGACTTCTGGCCGACCGCCGACGCCGACCCGGCGAACGCCGGGCCCATGGCCGAGTTCGCCGGCATCTGGCGCGACATGCCGAAGTACGTCTACTCGCGCACCCTGCAGCAGGCCGGCTGGAACACCACCATCGTGCGGGACGTCGTACCGGACGAGGTCGCCGCGCTGAAGGCGGCCCCCGGCGGCGACCTGATCCTGAGCGGGGCGGATCTCGCCGCCGCGTTCCTGCGCCACGACCTGGTGGACGCGTACCGGATCTACGTGCATCCGGTGCGGATCGGGCGTGGCAAGCCGCTGTTCCCGCCCGTCGACGGCGGCCCGGTGCCACTGCGCCTGGAGGACACCCGCAGGTTCGGCAACGGCGTCGTGCTGCTGAGCTACGGCCGCCCGTAGGCCGCCCCTGCCGGACGCGTGCGGTCAGTCGCGGGGGCGGGCCCGGTGGGCCTGCCAGGCGGCCAGGGCTTCGGCGCGGGTGCCGTCGGGACGGGTGGCGTGCCAGTCGCGCAGGAAGCGGTTGAACTCGAACTGGGCGCCGACCTCCTGGGGTTCGGCCGCCCGTGCGCGGGTGGCGTGCCAGTGGGCCACCGCCTCGGCGAGGGTACGGCCCGCGCCCCGGGCCACGTAATCCCGCATGAAGGCGTCGAAGTGGAATCCCGGGCCGATCTCCCGGACGAAGAACTCCCGGAGCAGCTGGCTGCACCGCTGCCCCGGCGGGATCACGGTGGCGCCGTCGACGGGTGCGGCGAGCTGGCGCCCGCTCCGGCGGGCGGCCGCGGCCGCGGGCGCAGCCGGTTCGGGCGGCAAGCCGTCGAGCGCGGCCGCGAGCCGGGCCGTGACGGCGGTCTTCCCGCCCCCGGCCGACAAGCCCATCTCCCGCGCCAGCGCGCTCAGCTCGGCCAGCGTCCAGTACCAGCGGCCCAGCTCCGCCCCGGTCAGCGCCGGGGTCAGGGCGGGCCGGGACTCCCCCTTATTCGCACTCATGTTCCCATTCTAAAGGTATCGATGATCTGTAAGTCCGCCTTGCAAGGTGGACTGTTTGTCCGTATTTTCGGGCCGTGTCCCCTGCACCGCCACGGAACTGGCGCGCCGAGCGGATCCGGCCGCAGTCGGTGATGGCCACGGCCACCGAAGGAGACTCCATGACCGCCGATCCGAACCGTCTCGCCCTCGGCCAGGACACCGCCCTCGTCCTCATCGACCTGCAGACCGGCATCCTGGGCCTGCCGACCGCCAGGCCCTCCGCCGAGATCCTGGGGCAGGGCATCGCGCTCGCCGAGGCGTTCCGCGCCCGCAAGCTGCCCGTGGTCCTGGTCAAGGTCGCCTGGTCGCCCGACAGCGGCGACCTGCCCACCGCCAATGTGGACCGCCCGGGCCCGGCCTCCGCCCCGCCGGCCGCGTTCTCGCAGATCCCGGCCGAGCTCGCCGCGCTCGGGGACGTGGTCGTCACCAAGCGCCACTGGGGTGCCTTCACCGGTACCGAGCTGGACCTCCAGCTGCGCCGGCGCGGCATCCACCGCATCGTCCTGGCCGGCATCTCCACCAGCGCCGGGGTCGAGTCCACCGCCCGTACGGCCTGGGAGCTCAGCTACGACCTGGTATTCGCCGAGGACGCCACCGCCGACCTGGACGCCGACTCCCACGCCCACACCTTCGGCAAGATCTTCCCGCGCATCGGCAAGGTCGCCAGCACCGAAGAGATCATCGCGGCCCTGGATTCCTGACCCCGGCGGGCGCGGCCACCTCCAGCCAGACGCACTTGCCGTCCGGCCCCGGCCGGGAACCCCAGGCGCGGGCCAGCCGGTTCATGATCAACAGTCCGTGCCCGCCGGGCTGCCCGGGCCTCGAACCCGGCCCCGTCCGCACGGGGACCGGCGGCGCCGGGTTCCCGTCGGTCACCTCGATGCGCAGCCGCTCGTCGTCGCAGTCCAGCAGCAGCGCTCCCGGCCCGCCACCGTGCAGGCAGGCGTTGGCCACCACCTCGGACACCAGCAGGAGCACGTCATCGGCCGCGTCCCGGTCCTCCTGGGTGGCGGCCGGGAGCCAGTGCCACGCGGCCAGTGCCCGGCGGGCGAAGTCGCGGCTGCGCGTCACGACATCGGTGGCCCCGTCCAGTACCAGGTACCAGGTCCGGTCGGGTGACCCCCGCTGCTCCATGACGCTCAGACTCCTCAGTGTCGACGTGCCGTAGCCGTACCCACCCACCCTGTGTCCGTGAGGCAGAGGCACTATCCTGGCGAACCACCCGTCCTGCTCAGCGCTTGCGCCACATCGGCGTACACCGGGAAGACCCCGTCGGCGCCGGTGATGTGGAACATGCGGGCGACGGAACCGCGCAGCCCGGTCAGCTCCACACTGCCGCCGGCCTCCTGCGCCGTGAGCCTGCTGTGCAGCAGCACGTTCAGCCCGGTGGAATCGCAGAAACCCAGCTTCGTCAGGTCCACCAGCAGCCGGCCGCCCTGGGCGACCGCCTCGTCGAGGGCTTCACGCAGGGGCTGGGCCGTGTCGTGGTCCAGCTCCCCCGCCAGCTCCAGGACGACGGCTCCGTCCACGGTCTGCACCGCGACGGTGAAGCGCTCATTGTCCGCTCCCGGAACCATCCGGCATCACCCTTCCGTCCTGTTCTTGCACCTTCCCAGAAGCCACGCGGATACGCCTCCGCCACCCACGCGCATGATGCGGTCCGAGCGGGGCAGGCGGGGCCTGGTAGCACTCCCGAAAGGATGCCCCTCATGGACAAGGAACAAGCCAAGGCCAAAGGCAAGCAGCTCAAGGGCAAGGCCAAGCAGTCGGCCGGAGACGCCACGGACAACCCGCGCCTGAAGGCCGAGGGCACGGCCGAGAAGATGACCGGCAAGGTCCAGGAAACCGCCGCGAAGGCCGCCGAGCGGATGAAGCGCGACAAGCACTGACGGACCGTTCGGTGCGCGGATCGGTCTCCCGTCCCTTCCCCGTGAACGACCGTGGGGCCGTTTCAGATTTCTCTGAAACGGCCCCACGACCTGCGACTTCGAAAAGTCGGGACGACAGGATTTGAACCTGCGACCCCTTGACCCCCAGTCAAGTGCGCTACCAAGCTGCGCCACGTCCCGATGTGCCTGCGAGTGTCTTTTGACCGGGTTTCCCCTGTCTCGGCGGCACATGCAGAACATTACCCCACGCCGAGGGGTGTGCATGCACCGGTAATCGGCGAGGGCGAAGATGAGGTGGTGAACGCACGGGATCGGGATGTCGAGGGGCGGGCGCGCAGTGCGCGGCCCAGGGACGGGTTGGGGCGGCCGTTGCCGTACGGGGCGGCCGGGGTGGAGCGGCAGCCCGAGGGGGTGGTGCGCTCACCCGGGGAGACGGTGGTGGAGGCGCAGCGGCTGCTGGACGCCGGGATGCCGTTCCACGCGCACGAGGTGTTCGAGGACGCCTGGAAGTCGGGGCCCGAGGAGGCGGCCCCGCTCTGGCGGGGGCTCGCGCAGCTCGCGGTCGGGCTGACGCACTCCGCGCGCGGGAACGCGGTCGGCGGGGCGCGGCTGCTGCGGCGCGGGGCCGCCGGGATCGAGGGGCTGGACGGGCGGCCGTACGGGGTCGACGTGCCGGGCCTGGTCCGGTGGGCCGGGGAGCTGGCCCACCGGGTGGACGGCGGCGCGGCCGTGGACGCCGCCGCCGAGGCACCGCGGCTAGCCGGCCGGCTGGAGTAGGTCCCAGCGGTTTCCGTACAGGTCCTCGAAGACGGCGACGGAGCCGTACGCCTCGTGGCGCGGCTCCTCGAGGAAGTGGACGCCCTCGGCGGCCATCCGGGCGTGGTCGTGCGCGAAGTCGTCGGTGTAGAGGAAGAAGCCGACGCGGCCGCCGGTCTGGTCGCCGACGCGCAAGCGCTGGGCCTCGTCCTTGGCGCGGGCCAGCAGCAGCGCGGTCTCCTTGGCGCCGGGCGGGCGGACCACGACCCAGCGGGAGCCGTCCGGGCGGGCGGTGTCCTCGGCGAGGTCGAAGCCGAGGGCGCGGGTGTAGAAGTCGATCGCCTCGTCGTAGTCGTGGACCAGGAGGGCGGTGAGGGCGATGTGAGAGGGCATGCCCCTATTGTGCGCCGGGCGCTGTTAGGAGGATCACGTCCAGGGCGCGGGGGCCGTGCACACCCTCCACCCGGTCGAGTTCGATGTCGCTGGTCGCGGAGGGGCCCGAGATCCACGTCAGCGGGCGGGTGGGGTCGAGGCGTTCGAGGGCCTGCGGGACCGAGTCGACGACCTGGTCGGGGACCCGGACCACGCAGACGTGGTGGTCGGGGATCAGGGTGATCCGGCGCCGGCCCTGCCCGGGGCCCGCGTCGAGGACGATCGTGCCGGTCTCGGCGACGGCCAGGGCGCAGCCCGTCACGACGCTGTCCACGCCGTCGAGTTCACGGATGGTCGACGTCTGCCGGTCGGGGACCAGGGTGGCGTCCACGTCCGCCGTCCACCGGACGGGCAGGCCCGCCGGTACGAGCACCTGCCGCGATCCCCGCGCGGCGAGCAGCCGCGCCAGCAGCGGCACGAGCCCGCCCTCGTCGGCGCGGTGGACCCGGGCCCGGTATTCGGCGAGGTTCGCCGCGAGCAGGTCCGCGGTCTGTGCCGGGGTGCGCGCGCCGTGCACGCGCAGGTAGTCCCGGGGGATGTCCACCTCGGGGCCGCCCGCGGCGGCGCGGCGGATGCGGGCCAGGATGCGGTCCCTGCTGGTCACTGCGGGTTCCCCCGTTCTCGGGTCCACCAGTCGCGGAAGGACTCCGCCGGGACGGCGGGCAGTTCGCGGGTGTCGGTCCAGGCCCGTCCCGGGCCGGGCAGCCGGCGCGGCCGCAGCCTGCGGGCCCGGGCGAGCAGCCGCATCCCCGCACGGAGCGCGCCGGGATGGTCCAGGAGCAGCCGGGCGGCGCGCATGGCGGCCCGTTCGGCGGTGTGGCCGTGCGCGGGGCGGAGCGTGACGCGGATGCCGTCCCGGGTCACCGGGCCGCCCTGGGCCACCCGTTCGCGCAGGTGGAGGAGGACTTCGGGGATGTCGATGGCGACGGGGCAGACCTCGTAGCAGGCGCCGCACAGGGTGGATGCGTAGGGCAGCGAGGCGTCGATCTCGCTGCTGGTGCCGCGTAGTTGGGGGCTGAGGATGGCGCCGATGGGGCCCGGGTAGACGGATCCGTAGGCGTGGCCGCCGGCGCGTTCGTAGACGGGGCAGACGTTGAGGCAGGCGGAGCAGCGGATGCAGCGCAGGGCCTGGCGGCCCACCTCGTCGGCGAGGGTGTCGGTGCGGCCGTTGTCGAGGAGGACGAGGTGGAAGGCGGTGGGTCCGTCGCCGTCCGCCCCTCGTGAAGGGCCCAGCCCCGTCCACATCGTGGTGTACGGGTTCATCCGCTCGGCCGTCGAGGAACGCGGCAGGGTCTGGAGGAAGATCTCCAGGTCCCGGAAGGTCGGGACGACCTTCTCCACGCCGACGACCGAGATCAGGGTTTCGGGCAGGGTCAGGCACATCCGGCCGTTGCCCTCGGACTCGAGGACGACCATGGTGCCGGTCTCGGCGACCATGAAGTTGGCGCCGGACACGGCGACTTTGGCCCGCAGGAACTTCTCGCGCAGGTGCAGCCGGGCCGCCTCCGCGAGTTCGCGCGGGTCGTCACCGAGCGCTTCGGGTGCCGGCCGCCCCCAACGGCCCATCTCCGTACGGAAGATGTCGCGGATCTCGGCGCGGTTGCGGTGGATCGCCGGGACCAGGATGTGCGAGGGCCGGTCGTGGCCGAGCTGGACGATGAGTTCGGCGAGGTCGGTCTCGTACGCGGCGATCCCGGCGGCCTCCAGCGCCTCGTTGAGGCCGATCTCCTGGGTGGCCATGGACTTGACCTTGACGACCTCCCGCTCGCCGGTGGCGAGCACCAGGCCGGTCACGATCCGGTTGGCCTCGTCCGCATCGGCGGCCCAGTGGACCGTGCCGCCCGCGGCGGTCACCGCGGCCTCCAGCTGGAGGAGGTAGCGGTCGAGGTGGCGCAGGGTGTGGTCCTTGACGGCCTTGCCGGCGGCCCGCAGCCGGTCCCAGTCCGCGAGTTCGGCGACCGCGCGGGCCCGTTTGTCGCGGATGGTGTGCGTGGCGTGCCGGAGGTTGGCCCGCAGTACGCCGTCCCGTACGGCCTCGCGGGCCGCCTCGGGGAACGCGGGCATGCCGAGATGCGTGCCGGTCATGACAGGGGCTCCTCCTCGGTCGCGGCCAGGATCTCGGCGAGGTGCACGGCCCGCAGCGGGGTCCCGGCCCGGCGCAGCAGGCCCTCGAGGTGGGCCAGGCAGGAGTTGTCGGCGCCGCACAGCACCTCCGCGCCGGTGGCGGCCGCGCTGCCGGTCTTGTCGGCGCCCATCGCGGCGGACACGTCCGGGTTCTTCACGGCGAAGGTGCCCCCGAAACCGCAGCACTCCTCGGCGCCGGGCAGCTCGACCAGCTCCAGGCCCCTGACGGCGGCCAGCAGCCGCCGCGGCCGGTCTCCGAGCCCGAGGGCGCGCAGGCCGTGGCATGAGGGGTGGTAGGTGACGGTGTGCGGAAAGTACGCGCCGACGTCGGTCACCCCGAGCACGTCGACCAGGAACTCGCTCAGCTCGTACACGCGCGGCGCGAGCGAGTCGGCGGCCTCGGCGAGCGAAGTGCCGCGCCCCTCCCCCGCCGCTTTCCGGCCCATCCGCGGGTAGTGCTCGCGGATCATCGCGGCGCAGGACCCCGAGGGGGTGACCACGTACGGATACCCGGCGAAGGCCTCGGCCGTGCGCCGCATCAGCGGTTCGGCCTCGTGCCGGTAGCCGGTGTTGTACTGCGGCTGCCCGCAGCAGCTCTGGGCCGCCGGGAAGTCCACGGTGACGCCGAGCCGCTCCAGGAGGCGTACGACGGCGATGCCCGTGCGCGGGTACAGCGCGTCGTTGACGCAGGTGACGAACAGGGCGACGCGCATGACGGGCAGAATAGCGGCGTGAAGAAGTTCTCAGTGATCGGCATAGGCGCGGGCGACCCGGACCACCTGACCCTCCAGGCGGTCAGGGCGATCGGCGCGGCGGACGCATTCCTCATCCTCGAGAAGGGCGAGGAGAAGGCGGATCTGACCGGGCTGCGGCGCGCGATGCTCGACGAGCACGCCCGCCCCGGCCACCGGCTGGTGGAGGGCCGCGACCCGGACCGGGACCGCACCCCGGCCGACTACACCCCGACGGTGGACGGCTGGCGCAGCGCGCGGGCCGAGCTCTTCGAGCGGTTCATCGCGGAGGATCTGGCGGAGGGCGAGACCGGGGCGTTCCTGGTGTGGGGCGACCCCTCGCTGTACGACTCCACGCTCGCGATCCTCGACGAGGTGCTGGAGCGCGGCCGGGTGGCCTTCGAGCACGAGGTGGTGCCGGGCATCAGCAGCGTCTCGGCGCTGCTGGCACGGCACCGGACCAATCTGAACCGGGTGGGCCGCCCGGTCCAGATCACCACCGGGCGGCGGCTGGCCGAGGGCTGGCCGCAGGACGTGGACGACGTGGTGGTGATGCTGGACGCGCGGCACGCCTTCACCGCCCACCTGGACCAGGACCTGTTCATCTACTGGGGGGCCTACGTCGGCACCCCGGACGAGATCCTGGTCCAGGGCAAGCTCGCGGACGTCGCCGGGCGGATCGAGGAGCTGCGCACCGAGGCCCGCACCCGCAAGGGCTGGATCATGGACACCTACCTGCTCAGGCGCGGCTGAGCCCCCCTTACCCCAGGAACGCGGGCAGGGCCGCGGCGAGGCGCTCGTACTCCTCGGGGTGGTTGTAGACCTGCCCGCAGACGCGCAGGCCGCCGCCGCCCGGCCGGGGCCAGACCAGGACCCGGATGCGGAGCTTCGCCGCGAGTTCCTCGCGCATGGCCCGGGCGGCGTCCTGGGTCTCGGCGACGCCGGGCGGCAGCAGGACGGAGCGCATCGGGAGGCCCGGGGTGTGCGGGAGGACGGTGAACCCGGGAAGCCGGGCGAGCAGATCCGCGCCGTAGGCGGCGAGCGCACTGTTGTGGGCCCGTACCTTGGCGGCGTCGAGGCGGTCGAGCAGGCCGAGGCCCTCGGGGGCGGCCAGCCAGCCGGTGTAGTCGGCGGTGGCCCGGTACTCGACCGAGCGGGGGAAGCCGCGGTGGTCCTCCCAGGAGGGCACCAGGGCCCTGACGCGGGCCCGGTGGGCGGGGGCCACGGCGAGGAGCGCGCTGCCGGGCGGGGCGTAGCCCCACTTGTGCAGGTTCCCGAACCAGAAGTCGGCTCCGGCGGCGATCGGCTCGGCCAGCGTGCCGGGGGTGTGGGCGCCGTCGACGACGGTGGTGATCCCGCGCGCGGCGAGGTCCGCGAGGAGCCGGGGGCCGGCGAGGAGGCGGGCGGTCGGCGAGCTGACGTGGTCGAGCAGGGCCACCTTCGTGCGGGGCGTGAGCGCCGCCAGCACGGCCTCGCGCACGGCGTCCTCGTCGGGCAGGCGCGGGTCCAGGGCCACCGTGGTGACGGGCGCGCGGCGGGCGGCCGCGGCGGTCACGGTGCCGTAGCCGTGGTCGGTGACCAGGATCTCGTCGCCGTCGGCGAGCGGGATGGCGTCGAGCGCGAGGTTGGCGCCCTCGGTGGCGTTGGAGATGAAGGCGATGCCCTCGGGATCCGCCCCGAGCTGGGCCGCGATCCGGTCCCGGGCCCTGGCCAGCCGATCGGAGACGCCGTTGAAGAAGGCGTCGGGGTCGGCGTGGGCCTCGGCACGCAGCGCCTCCTGGGCTTCCTGGACGGGGACGGGGACCGCTCCGTAGGAGCCGTGGTTGAGGTGGCTGACGGCCGGGTCCAGCCGGAAGAGGGCGCCGCCGCCGGGGAATGCGGTCGGGGTGGCGGGCTCGGTCACGGGTACCTCCGGGTGGCGGGTGCGGCGGGGCTGCTTCCGGATCATCCAAGGGCGGCGCGCGGCCCGACAAGGCCAATCGCGACACAGTGGCCTGCCCCGGGTTCGCCGCTCCCCTACCGTTCCCGCCCGCTGGTCGCCGCGTAGTACTGAAGGTCCTGGACCTCCACCGTGCCGTCCACCGGGTACGGCAGCCGCACCTCCGCGCCGGCCTTCCCGCCCCGCACCACGGCCGCCGAGGTGGTGCCCGCCTTCAGCGGCAGCAGCTCGGAGTGGACGCCCGCGGGGGCCTCGTGGGTGTCCTTCGCGGATCCGACGGCCGTACGGACGACTCCGGGCCCGGCGAGGAAGCTGAGCACCTCCACCGTGTCCCTGGGCGCGGCGGTGCCCTTGCGCGGCGCCATCAGCAGCGACTGGTCGCCCGTCGGGTCGGCGGCCGCGAACTGGGTGCGGGCGGTGAGGTACAGCGTGTCCCGGACGATCTTCGGCCAGCCGCCCGTCTTGAACCGGGTGAGGTAGTAGGAGGTCAGATCCAGATAGGCGTACCCGTTGTGCAGGGAGGGCGCGAACTGGCTGCCCTCCGAGTAGTCGTTCCAGGTGGTGAGCTGGACCCAGTCGGCCCCGTCCTCGATGGCGTGCGTCCAGGTGGAGCGCAGGGTGGCGGTGTTGCCGGCCTCGTCGTAGATGCCCTGGTTGGGGCGGGCGTCCTGGACCGAGACGGGCTGCATCCAGATCTTGCCCAGGCCGTGCGCCCGCCGGACGTCGCGGGTGTTGCTCTCCTGGCCGACGTAACTGCGGCTGCCCCACTCGGAGAAGCCGTGGCTGATGGGGGCGAACGCGTCGCTGTGGGCGCCGAAGTCGAGGAACAGCGGGACGAAGGCGGTGCGGACGCCGTGTCTGGACCGCAGGATCTCCAGGGCCTCGGTCCACCACGCGACGCTCTTCTCCTCCGCCTTGAACGGGGAGACGACGAGCCGGCCGTCGGGGAGCCGGTGGGCGGCCGGGGCGTCGCCGAGCGTGGCGATCGCGTCGGCGAGCACGCCCGGGTCGTCGGTCTTCAGCGAGGTCATGTCGGGCATCAGCATGATCTTGAAGGCCGGGTCGACCGAACGGGCCGCCGCCATCAGCAGGTTGCAGCGGTCCCAGTTCCGGCCGGAGAGGGACAGCACGTCCAGGGTGAACCCGTCGATGCCCGCCGCGCGGGCCGTGCGCACCTCCTGCTGGAGGTTGGCGTACTCCCAGTCGCCGGTCTTGGGTTCGACGGGCAGCGGCCGGTCGCGGAGCAGGCCGCCGTACTTCCCGTGCTTGCCGCTCTCGCCGTCCGGGTTCAGGTAGTTGCGGGTGTAGTAGTCGCCGTCCGCGCGCGCGTTGTCGAGGGAGAGCGGGTACGGGGTGAAGTAGTGGGCGAACACCAGCTTCTTGCCTGCTTCGCCGGAGCGCAGGGCGGCCGGCTGGGGCATGTCGAAGGGCAGGGCGCCGGCGGGGCGCGCCGCCCCGGTGTCCGTCGCGCCCCCGGGGTTGCCCTTGGCGGCCGCGCCCTCGGTCGGCGGCGGGCTCTCGGCGGGCTGCTGGGCGGCCGGTCCGGGGTCGCCGGGCGAGGGGCTGCCGCCGACCGGACCGGCGGACGGGACGCTGATGCCCGGGTCCGGACTGCCGTGCGCGGAGGTCGCGTTGAAGGGGTCCCAGGCGAGGCCGGCGGCCGCGCACACCCCGACGAGGAGGAAGGCGGAGAGCAGCAGGGTCAGCAGCGGCCTGCGGCCGCGGAACCCCGATCGGCGCCGGTGCGACACCGGCCGGGCCGCCCGCTCCGGCCGCCGCTGTGCCCGACGGTCAGTCGGCCGCTGTGCCCGCCGGTCAGTCCGCCGGTCCGCTCTCATCCTGGTCCCTCCCCCGCACATGCCCCCCAGTGGGGGGCTGCACAGCAGTAGAGCCCATGACCGGCTTCCGGACAACTGTTCCTGGTATCGGCCCCGGTCAGGAGCGCGTGGCGGCGATGTCGGCGTTCTCCAGGATTCCGATGGCGTCGGGGACGAGGATCGCCGCCGAGTAGTAGGAGCTGACCAGGTAGGACATGACCGACTTCTGGTCGATGCCCATGCAGCGGACGTTGAGGCCGGGTTCGATCTGCTCGGGGATCGCGGCCGGGCGCAGGCCGATGACGCCTCCGTTGTCCTCTCCGGTGCGCAGGGCCAGGATGGAGCTGGTGTGGCCGCCGACGACGGGGATCTTGCCGCAGGGCAGCACGGGGATGCCGCGCCAGGACGGCACCTGCTTGCCGTGGACCTCCACGGTGTCCAGGGCGAGGCCGCGCTTGTTGCACTCGCGGAAGAAGGCGGCGATGGCCTTGGGGTGCGCGAGGAAGAACTTGGTGCCGCGGCGCATGCTGAGCAGGTCGTCCATGTCGTCGGGGGTGGGCGGGCCGGACCAGGCGCTGATGCGCTGTCCGTAGTCGGCGTTGTGCAGGAGCCCGAAGTCGCGGTTGTTGAGGAGCTCGGACTCCTGTCGTTCGCGCATCGCCTCCACCGTCAGGCGCAGTTGCTGCTCGAACTGGTTCATCGGGTCGTTGTAGAGGTCGGCTACCCGGGTGTGGATCTGCAACACGGTTTGGGCGAGGCTCAGTTCGTACTCGCGCGGCCGCAGTTCGTAGTCGACGAAGGTGGCGGGCAGCAGGGCCTCGCCCGCGTGGCCGGAGGCCAGCTCGATATCGGCCTCGCCGCGCCGGTTGACGGGCCTGCGGCCGTTCTCCACGTACTGGTCCAGGTGGGTGCGCAGGCTCGCCGCGCGGCCGAGCACCTCCTGGAAGGAGCTCCAGCGCAGCACCATGACGGTCCCGGCGGTCGAGGCCCGTACGCCGTACCCCCAACGCGGGTCGGTCTGGCCGAGGGCGTCGTCGCCGAGCTGGTCGCCGTCGGCCACGACGCCGAGGAGTTCGGCGCCGCCGTACTTGCCCTCGGCCCGCTTCTCGAAGCGGCCGTGGGCGATGATGAACACCTCGTCGACGGGGGCTCCCGCCTCCACGAGCCCGTCGCCGGCGCGCAGGTCGCGCTTGACGAAGCGCAGGGCCAGTTCCTCCAGGACGGCCGTGTCCTCGTACCCCTTGAGGGTGGGCAGTTCAGTGAGGGTGGGGGCGAGGATGCGTACGTCGTCCGCGCCGGCCTGGACGAACGAGACCCGGCCGCGCCCCACGGCATGGGTCAGGCGGCGGTTGACGCGATAGGTGCCGGCTCCGAGGTCCACCCAGGGCAGCATGCGCAGCAGCCAGCGCGAGCTGATGCCCTGCATCTGGGGAACGGACTTGGTGGTCGTCGCGAGATTGCGGGCCGCGGCGGTGCTCAGGCTCAGCTGCCGGTCGTCGGCGGAGGTCAGGGGTGGCTGCGCCTCTGCGGTCATGCGGGGTTCCTCCCTGCGTCGGTCACGCGGAGCGTGCTGCACGCCCACGGTGGGGCGCCGGGTGGGGCGCGCGGTAGCCGCACCGGCCCGGGCGTCTGTTGAAAATCCCGGCCGGTTGAAGCCCTGCACTCCTGTACGAACGGCCTGGCGCACGGGCGGCCGTACGGACTGCCGTACGGGCTTTCAACGCCGCCGGATCTTCAACAGGTCCGGTGGCCCCGGGGCTACCGGATCCCTGGCCGGCCCGCGCTCCATGGGTGGGTGTGCCGACCCGCAGGAGGATCCATGGACCGCGCCCCCGCCCACGCCCCGGGCCGTCCACGCGTGCCCGCCGCCGATCCGGCGGAGGTCCTGCGCCGGCTGCTCGGCGGCCGCAGCGGCCTGGGCGCCTCGCCCCCGCGCACCGATCCCCCCCCGAGCACGCGCACCGGCACGGGCACCGGCACGGGCACCGGCACGGGCACCGGCACCGGCACCGGCACCGGCCCGGGAATCGTCATCCCCCCGCTGTACTGCCCCGACGCCGTCCGGGACGACCCGGCGCTGGCCGATGTCGTCAACGACCGGCTCGTCCTGTGGGCGGCCGAGACCGGGATCTACGCGGGCCGCCTGGACGCGCTGCGCGCCTGCCACTTCGGCCGCCTGATGATGCTCGCGCACCCGGACTGCGACGACCCAGACCGGCTGCTGGCGGCCGCCAAATGCGGGCTCTCCGAGTGGTCCGTGGACGATCACTGGGCCGACGAGGGCGAGGACGCCGACCCCGGGCTGCTCGGCCTGCGCACGGCGCTCGCGCACGCCGTGGTCGACCCGGTGCGCCTGCCGGCGGGCTACGAGCGGCAGTTCGAGGAGCGGGTGGCGGCCGAGCCGGTGCTGCGCGCCTTCCGTTCCAGCCTCGAGCACCTCGCCGAGTTCGCCTCCCCGACCCAGGTGACCCGCCTGCGCTACCAGCTGGCCGTGATGTTCGTCGGGTACAACCACGAGGCCGAGTGGCGGATGTCCGGCCGTCGGCCGCCGGTCTGGGAGTACCTGGTTCACCGGTACGAGAACGGCTTCTTCCCCTGCATGGTGCTGACCGATCCGCTCGGCGGCTACGAGGTGCCCGCGCCGGAGTTCGCGGACGCCCGGGTCCGGCGTACGTACATGTATGCGGGGGTGGCCACCTGCCTGCTCAACGACCTCTATTCGATGGCCCGGGAGGATGGCGCCGACACCAACCTCCCCGACCTGATCGCGGCCGAGGAGCACTGCTCCCTCCAGGAGGCGGTGAACCGCACGGCGGCGATCCACGACGACGTGATGCACACGGTCGAGGCGGAGTCGGCGGCCCTGGCCGCCCTCGGCTCACCCGCGTTGGGCCGCTTCCTGGAGGGGGTCTGGAACTGGATGGGCGGAGCGAAGGAGTGGCACGCCACGAGCCCCCGCTACCACGGACCGGCCTGACACTCCCCAGGTTCTGGCACCCCCTAGGTCCTGTCCGGGCGATCTTCGTGGGTCAGCCCGCGTGGTCTGGTGCGGTGCATCGCAAGGCGGTGGGGGCACCTCCCAGCGGTAGCTGGGGGACATCGCAGCTCGTACTTGGCCGTACTCGCGCGATGCGACAACGCGGCGAGGTGCCGTGCCAGGCCACGCGGGCCCGCGAAGATCGCCCGGACAGGGCCTAGGTGAGGGCGCAGGCGCGGGCCAGCAGCGCCCGCGCCGTGCGGTTGCCGCGTACCGGCTGGAGTCGGCCGCGCAGCCGCCGCAGGGCGTCGTCGACCCGGGCGGAGTCCAGCTGGGGCACCGCGTCCAGCATCTCGTGCCAGGTGGCACAGGCCCGTTCCACGTGGCCCTGGTTCAGCTGGAGTTCGGCGAGCCGGGCCAGGGTGACGGCGCGCGCCCGCCGCTCTCCCGGCGGCCGGCGGCGCAGTGAGGTGCCGAGCGCGGTGATCGCACCCCGCGCGTCCCCGAGGGCGGCCAGTGCTTCGGCCTGCTGATGGGCGAGCGCGGCGTGGTGGTAGTCGCCGATGGCGGCGCGCTGCCCGTCCGTCCGCTCCAACAGCCGCTCCGCTTCGGCCAGATGGGCCACCGCGGCCCGCCGGTCGCCGCAGGCGGCCTCCGCGACGGCCAGCTGCCCGGTGACGAAGGCGGCCTGGAGGGCGGGCAGCCGTCCTGCCTCCCGGGCGGCCGCCTCCGCCAGCTCCCACGCCTGCTTGCGGTGTCCGAGGTGGTGGGCCTGCACGCTCATGGCCCGCAGTACGGGCGCCCAGCACCCGGGATCCCCCGCCTCCTGGCCGAGCCTCAGCCCCGCCCGGTAGTACGCCTGCGCCACGCCCTGCTGGTTGCCGTCGAAGCACAGGAACCCCGCGGTGTACGCGAGCCGCGCGGCGCAGCCCAGCAGCCGGTGCCGTACCGCGGGGGCGGCGCCCGCCCGCAGCCAGGGCGCCACGGTGGTGGCGAGGTAGCGGGTCAGGGCGGGCCGGGCCAGGCCGCTGCCGAACATCATGTCGGCGTTGCGGAAGACCGGCAGGACGGCCTCGGCCGCCTCCACGTGCTCCGCCCCGATCCGCCCCGACGAGCGCGCGGGAGCCCCGGCCGGGCCCGGCGGCGGCCAGCCCGGGGGCCGCCACGCGGAGGAGTAGACGGGGATCTCGCCCAGCAGGGCCAAGGCGTCCGCACCGTGCGGTTCGGTGCCGGGGCGGTCGCGCGCCCGGACCCCGGCGCCGACCCCGGCGGGCCGGGCGAGCCCGGTGTCGGCCGGGCTGATCCGCCGCCCGGTACGGCGGCTCAGCGCCTCGGCGGCGAGGGCGACGACGTGCGCGGGCGGCCGGGTGCCGGCCAGCCAGTGCGATATCGAGGTCCGGTCGTAACGCAGGGTGAGGCCGGTCTCGGCGGCCACGCCGTTGACGGCGCGCGCGAAGTCCTGCCCGCTCCAGCGCGCGTCGGTGAGGAGGGTGCGGAGTCGTCCGTTGGGTTCACGCTTGGCCATCAGAACCGCCCAGCTCGTACACGTGTCCATCCATTCAACGCGGTCGGACATTCAACACGGCGGGGCGGAGACGGATGTACCGGGTGAGGCCGTCCTGCCCCTAACTAAGACGTGTGCGCTCGGCGGCACGCGGTCACACCGCGTGGCCCTGGCGTACGGGAGCACAGCAGATCACACGGAGCGGGATCGTTCCTCCCGGTCACTCCCGCACGCCGCCCCCGCACCCGAGGCCTCCGTACGGGGCGCTCCACCGCGCCGAGCATCCGCGCAGCTCCCAGGAAGACCGACCGAGAGGAAGGCCCGCCATGTCCGTCGACCCCAGCGCCGAAGCGAGCGCCGAGCACCTGACCGCCGCAGCACGGCAGAGCCTGAGCACCGAGGCCGCCCGGAATCTGGCCACCACGACCAAGTCAGCCCCGCAGATGCAGGGGATCAGCTCGCGCTGGCTGCTGCGGATCCTGCCGTGGGTACAGACGGGCGGCGGCACGTACCGGGTCAACCGCACCGTCAGCTACACCCTCGGCGACGGGCGCATCACCTTCGTGAAGACCGGCTCCGAACTGCGGGTCATCCCGGCGATGCTGCGCGAGCTGGGCATGCTCCGGTACTTCCCCGACGACCAGGTGGTCAAGGCCATCGCCGACCGGTTCGTCAAGGAGGAGTTCCGCAAGGGCGACGTGATCGTCCGGCGCGATGAACCCGTCGACAAGATCTACCTCATCGCCCACGGACGCATCGAGCGGCTGAGCGTCGGCGCGTACGGGGACGAGGCCAGCCTGGGCGTGCTCAGCGACGGCGACCACTTCGGCCACCATCCGCTGCCCGACGCCCGCTGGGAGTTCACCGCCCGCGCCCAGACCGACGTGGTGACGATGACCTTCAACCGTGGCGACTGGGACGCGGCCCTGAACAGCTCCGCCGCGCTGCGCCGGCACGCGGAGGCCTATCTGGAGGCGGAGCGAGTCGGCCGCCGGGGCAGCGACGCCGTGGACCTGTCGGCCGGCCACACCGGCGAGGTGATGCTGCCCGGCACGTACGTCGACTACGACCTGAGCCCGCGCGAGTACGAGCTGAGCGTCGCGCAGACCGTGCTGCGCGTGCACTCCCGGGTCGCCGACCTCTACAACCAGCCCATGAACCAGTCCGAGCAGCAACTTCGCCTGACCGTCGAGGCATTGAAGGAGCGTCAGGAAAGCGAGCTGATCAACAACGCGGAGTTCGGGCTGCTGCACAACGCCGACTACGAGCAGCGGATCTATGCCCGCACCGGCCCGCCGACCCCCGACGACATGGACGAACTCCTCAGCCGCCGGCGCGGGTCGCAGTACTTCCTGGCCCATCCGCGCACCATCGCCGCCTTCGGCCGCGAATGCAGCCGGCGCGGCCTGTACCCGGACAGCGTGGACTTCCAGGGCCACCGGCTCCCGTCCTGGCGGGGGGTGCCGCTGCTGCCCTGCAACAAGATCCCGGTGACGCCGGAGCGGACCAGCTCGATCCTGGTCCTGCGTACGGGCGAGGACAACGAGGGGGTCGTCGGGCTGCATCCGGTGGCGCTGCCCGACGAGTACCAGCCGGGCCTGTCCGTCCGCTTCATGAACATCAACGAGCAGGCGATCATCTCCTACCTGGTCACGGCCTACTACTCGGCGGCGATCCTCGTGCCCGACGCCGTCGGGGTGCTGGAGAACGTAGAGATCTCCCGTTTCGACGACTGAGGGGGGCCAGGACATGACCGTTCCGCAGGAGAACATCTCCCGGCAGCCCTTCGAGCTGCCCGAGTTCTACCTCCCGCATCCCGCCCGGCTCAACCCCCACCTGGAGGAGGCCCGGGCCCACACCCGCGCGTGGGCCGCGGAGCTGGGGATGCTGGAAGGCTCGGGCGTGTGGGGCCCGGCCGACCTCGAGGCGCACGACTACGCGCTGTTGTGCGCCTACACCCACCCCGAGTGCGACGGCCCGATGCTCTCGCTGGTCACCGACTGGTACGTGTGGGTGTTCTTCTTCGACGACTGGTTCCTGGAACGCTTCAAGCGCTCCGGCGACCGGGCGGGCGGGCGGGACGCCCTGGAGCGGCTGGCGCCGTTCATGCCGGCCGACCCGCACGCGCCGGTGCCCGAGCCGGCCAACCCGGTGGAGGCGGGCCTCGCCGACCTGTGGCGCCGTACGGTGCCCGGCCACTCGGCGGACTGGATCGGACGCTTCACCGTCAGCACCCGCAACCTGCTCCACGAGTCGCTGTGGGAGCTCGACAACATCAGCATCGGCCGGGTCTCGAACCCGGTGGAGTACGTCGAACAGCGCCGCAAGGTGGGCGGCGCGCCCTGGTCGGCGGGGATCGTCGAGCACGCGGTGGGCGTGGAGGTGCCCCCTTCCGTCTCGGAGGAGCGGGCGCTGCGCGTCCTGCGCGACTGTTTCGCCGACTCGGTGCACTTCAGGAACGACCTGTTCTCCTACGAGCGGGAGATCGGGAAGGAGGGCGAGCTCAGCAACGGGGTGCTGGTCCTGGAGCGGTTCTTCGGCTGCACCACCCAGGAGGCCGCCGACCAGCTGAACAACATGATCACCTCGCGGCTCCAGCAGTTCGAGAGCACCTTCTTCACCGAACTGCCCGTGCTGTTCGCGGAGAAGGGCCTGGACCCGGCCGGGATCCTCGCCGTCCTCACCTACGCCCGCGGGCTCCAGGACTGGCAGTCCGGCGGCCACGAGTGGCACATGCGCTCCAGCCGGTACATGAACACCCGCCCCGGCCGGACCGGCACGGACCTCCCCGGGTGGCTGCGCGGCCCAACAGGGCTGGGGACCACCGGTGCCAACATCAGGGCGCTGCTGGGCCTGACCGGCGGCGCGCGGCGGGTCCGCCAGCACACCAACACCCCGCATCCGGTGGGCCCTTCGGTGATCCCCCAGTTCTACATGCCGCTGCGGAACGAGCTCAGTCCGCACCTGGAAGGCGCCCGGGAGCGGCTCATCGAGTGGAACCGCGAAATGGGCATCCTCGACGAGGGAGTCTGGTGGGAGGAGAAGGCGCGGGGCTACGACTTCGCGCTGTGCTCGGCGGGCATCGACCCGGGCTGCACCCCTGAGGCGCTGGACATCAGCGCGGGCTGGCTGAGCTGGGGCACGTACGCCGACGACGTCTATCCCCTGGTTTTCGGAACCGGCCGGAACCTGGCCGCCGCCAAGGTCCAGACGGCCCGGCTGCGCGCCTGCATGCCGCTGGACCTGTCCGCGCCGCCGCCCCCGGCCAATGCCATGGAGCGGGGGCTGGCCGACCTGTGGCGGCGCACGGCCGCGCCGATGGGACCGCGCGGCCGGGAGCTGTTCCGGGAGGCGATGGACCGGGTGCTGGACAGCTGGCACTGGGAGCTGGAGAACCAGGCGGCCAACCGGGTGCCGGACCCCGTCGACTACCTGGAGATGCGCCGGGTGACTTTCGGGTCGCCGATGACGATCGCGCTCGCGCGGATGGCGCACATGGACGTCGTCCCGCAGGAGGTCTACGCGAGCTCGGCCATGCAGTCGCTGGAGGCCTCGGCCTTCGACTACTCGGCCCTGGAGAACGACGTGTTCTCGTACCAGAAGGAGGCCGAGTACGAGGGTGAGCTGCACAACTGCCTGATCGTCGTGGAGAACTTCTTCGACTGCGACTATCCGGCCGCGCTGCGGATCGTGAACGATCTGATGACCGCGCGGATGAAGCAGTTCGAGCACGTGGTGCAGAACGAACTGCCCGTCATGTACGAGGACTTCGGGCTGGACGCGGCGGCCCGCGCGGCCCTGGACCGCAACGCCGAGGAGCTGAAGCGGTGGATGGCCGCCATCCATGTCTGGCACCTCGGGACACGGCGCTACCGGGAGGAGGATCTCGAGCGCCATCACGCGCACCGCCCGGCCGCGGCCTCGGGAGCGGTCGTCCCGGACCCGCCGGGCGATGGCCGTCGGTTGCCGCCGGCTCCGCACCGCGCGGCGTGGGCCTGACCTGCGGGGCGGCCGGCCCGTCCGCAGGAATACGACATTCCCCTGGTCTTGTGACGCAGGCGGCGCATAATCGTCGTCATGCGGCTGGAAAAACCCTCTTGCCGCGCTTGGTCACGCATGCACTGGGGGGCATCGTGCCGATGAGGGAATCCGGGGCGTCCAAGACACTGCCCGCGACATCCGCAGAGATGTCGCGGCTGCTGACCGCCGTCCGGCGGGGGCGCGTCCTGACCGTGACGGGGCCGTTCCGCGAGCCGCGGAGCCTGCTGGTGCGGGAGATCGCACGGCGGCTCGCGTCCAACTTCTACGACGGGGTGGCCGTCGTCGACCTGGACCACGCCTTCGGCGTGCGGGATCTGACGGCTGCCCTGGGCTGCGTACCGGGCATGCCCTTCCTGCCGTGCGGTACGGCCAATGCGGCCTCCTGGCTCGCCGAGCGCGACATGCTGCTCGTCCTCGACGGCAGCGACCGGCTCACCCCGGCGGCTCTGGACTGGCTGCGGGACTTACTCCGCCGCGCGCCGGGCCTGCGTCTCCTGGCCGCCGGCCGCCATCCGCTGGCCTTCGAGGAGGAGCGGGTCCACCGGCTCTGACTCCGTGCGGACGTCAGTCCGGCTGCCGGCTGAGCTCGCGCCACACCGGTGCCGGACAGCGTCCCTGGGGCCGGGACTTGAGGAACATCCGGTAGTCGACCCGGCGCGGCGGGAGCCCGGCCTCCACCCAGTGGGGGCGGCCGGAGACCTTGTCCCAGCCGTCGTTCGGCATCCGGACGTAATCGGAGCGCCCGTCCTTGTCCTTGCTGGTGATCTGGGCGACCTCCGCATGGTCCGCGTGGGCGGCCAGCACCACGCAGTAGTGGCGCAGCTGCCGCGCGGGATCCTCCCGCAGCGGCACCATCGCCAGCCAGATCTCCCCCGGGGCCGGCCGGTGGACGCGCACGGTGGCGACCGTGCTCGGGCCGCCGCCGCCGCGGGAGTTGTCCCACCAGCGGACGGCTGCGACGAAGCCGAGCGCCACCAGCCCGGCGGCCATGCTCTCGGCCGTCGCCCGCACGTTCCACAGGGGCTGGTCCCCGACCTGGCCCTCCGTCCACCACAGCGCAGCGGCGACCAGCGCCAGCAGGGCCGCAGCCCTGGCCGGGACCAGCCACCACACGAACGGCCGGCGCCGGCCGGCGAACAGCGCCAGGACCAGGGCCACCACGACCGGAATGGCATAGACGATCAGGTACTGCCCGGCCCCCCGCAGCTCCTGCGGCGGCGTCTGCTCCGCCATCAGGTCGGGCAGCGCCAGCGGCACCGCCAGCAGGTACCCCACGGTGGGCAGGACGAACAGGAAGAGAAGCAGCGCGGCGCAGCCGATGCCGCCGCAGGACGTGTCGGAACGACGTGCCACAGAACCCCCCAAAGACAACCGGCGCTGAACGCTAGCGCAGGGCCCACTCCTCGGGCAGCGGTTCCAGGAGATTCCGGGCACGGGCGACCGCGGATACGGGTCCGCCCCGGCCGGGCACGGGGCCGGCCGGGGCGGAGCACGTCACGCGTGGATCACAGGTGTCAGCCGAGGATGGCCAGCGCCTGGTTGAAGGTCGCGGACGGGCGCATGATCGCCGCGGCCATGGTGGCGTCGGGCTGGTAGTACCCGCCGATGTCGGCCGGGGAGCCCTGCACCGCGATGAGCTCGCCGACGATGGTCTGCTCCTGCTCGCCCAGCGTCTTGGCGAGCGCCTCGAAGGAGGCGGCGAGCTCGGCGTCGTCGGTCTGCCTGGCCAGCTCCTGCGCCCAGTACAGGGCGAGGTAGAAGTGGCTGCCGCGGTTGTCGATGCCGCCCAGCTTGCGGCTCGGCGACTTGTCCTCGTTGAGGAAGCTGCCGGTCGCGCGGTCCAGGGTGTCGGCCAGCACCTGGGCGCGGGCGTTGCCGGTGGTGGTGGCGAGGTGCTCGAAGGAGACGGCCAGCGCGAGGAACTCGCCGAGCGAGTCCCAGCGCAGGTAGTTCTCCTTGACCAGCTGCTGGACGTGCTTCGGGGCGGAGCCGCCGGCGCCCGTCTCGAAGAGGCCGCCGCCGTTCATCAGCGGGACCACCGACAGCATCTTGGCGCTGGTGCCCAGCTCCAGGATCGGGAAGAGGTCGGTCAGGTAGTCGCGCAGCACGTTGCCGGTCACCGAGATGGTGTCCTCGCCGCGGCGGATGCGCTCCAGGGAGAAGGCGGTGGCCTCGACCGGGGAGAGGATCTTGATGGTCAGACCCTCGGTGTCGTGGTCGGCCAGGTACGTCTTCACCTTGGCGATCAGCTGCGCGTCGTGCGCGCGGCCCTCGTCCAGCCAGAAGACGGCCGGGACGCCGGTGGCGCGGGCGCGGGTGACGGCGAGCTTGACCCAGTCCTGGATCGGGGCGTCCTTGGTCTGGCAGGCGCGGAAGATGTCACCGGCGGCGACCTCCTGCTCCAGGACCGTGGCACCCGCGGCGTCGACGACGCGGACGGTGCCCGCGGTCGCGATCTCGAAGGTCTTGTCGTGGCTGCCGTACTCCTCGGCCTTCTGGGCCATGAGGCCGACGTTCGGCACCGAGCCCATCGTGGACGGGTCGTACGCGCCGTGCGCGCGGCAGTCGTCGACGACGACCTGGTAGACGCCGGCGTAGCTGCTGTCCGGGAGGACGGCGAGGGTGTCGGCCTCGGCGCCGTCCGGGCCCCACATGTGACCGGAGGTGCGGATCATGGCCGGCATCGAGGCGTCGACGATGACGTCGGACGGCACGTGCAGGTTGGTGATGCCCTTGTCCGAGTCGACCATCGCGAGGGCCGGGCCCTCGGCGATCTCGGCGTCGAAGGAGGCCTTGATCGCGTCGCCGTCGGGCAGGGCGCCCAGGCCGTTCAGGATGGTGCCGAGGCCGTCGTTCGGGGACAGGCCGGCGGCGGCCAGGGTCTCGCCGTAGCGGGCGAAGGTCTTCGGGAAGAAGGCGCGGACCACGTGGCCGAAGATGATCGGGTCGGAGACCTTCATCATCGTGGCCTTGAGGTGCACGGAGAACAGGACGTCCTCGGCCTTGGCGCGCTCGATCTGGTCGTTCAGGAAGGTGCGCAGCGCGTCGACGTGCAGGACGGACGCGTCCACGACCTCGCCCGCGAGGACGGGTACGGACTCACGCAGGACGGTGGTGGCGCCGTCGGCCGCGACGTGCTCGATGCGGAGCGTGCCGGCCTCGGCCATGACGGCCGACTTCTCGGTGGAGCGGAAGTCGTTCTCGCCCATGGTGGCGACGTTCGTCTTCGACTCGGAGGACCAGGCGCCCATGCGGTGCGGGTGGGCCTTGGCGTAGTTCTTGACCGAGGCGGGGGCGCGGCGGTCGGAGTTGCCCTCGCGCAGGACCGGGTTGACGGCGCTGCCCTTGATCTTGTCGTAGCGGGCGCGGATTTCGCGCTCCTCGTCGGACTTCGGGTCGTCCGGGTAGTCCGGGAGGGCGTAGCCCTGGCCCTGGAGCTCGGCGACCGCGGCCTTGAGCTGCGGGATCGAGGCCGAGACGTTGGGCAGCTTGATGATGTTCGCTTCGGGGGTCTTCGCCAGCTCGCCCAGCTCGGCGAGGGCGTCGGCGATCCGCTGGCTCTCCTCGAGGTGCTCGGGGAAGCTGGCGATGATCCGACCGGCCAGGGAGATGTCACGGGTCTCGACATTCACACCGGCCGTCGACGCGTATGCCTGGATCACAGGCAGGAACGAATACGTCGCGAGGGCCGGGGCCTCGTCAGTGTGCGTGTAGATGATGGTCGAGTCAGTCACCGGATGCTCCGCTCCACAGTCTGCGTCTCTCGTCTGCAACATTGCTCGACATCAAGATATCTCGTGATCGGCCCGGTCTGGACAGCCCCCTGCCACGAGCCGAGGGAGACGCGAGTCACGTGGGCCCCCGGGGACGGCGAAAGCGCCGCCCGCAGCTGTTTCCAGCCGCGGCGGCGCTCAGGCACTACGGGCTACGGGCCTGGTCAGGCGGCGTAGGCCTTCGGGTCCGCGCCGTACTCGTTCGGCTGCGGCTGACCCGCGGTGGCCGTCAGGACGAGCAGCCAGATGCCGCCGATGACCGGGACGAAGGTGATGAAGTACCACCAGCCGGACTTGCCGAGGTCGTGCAGGCGGCGGACGAGGACCGCCAGGCTCGGCAGGAAGGTGCCGAGCGTGTAGATGACGGTGAGCAGCGGCAGCGTGCCCAGCACGAAGTCGAGGATCACCAGGGCGATGATGATGGCCGACTGGATGAGGGAGAACATCCAGTACTCCTGGCGGCGGGCGCGGCCGGAGAAGTCTGCGTACTTCTTCAGAACGTCGGTGTAGTGGTTCACGGGGTCCCCCCAGAGGACGGAAGTGCGGCCCGTCCTGCTGGAGCAAGCCGGGGCAGAACTTATGCCCCCCTTACACCGGGGTCAAGCCACTTCCCTGGGGCCCAAATTCGGCCACACGGCACGATATCCGGCACCGGATGACCGGTGACCGTGGTGCGGAGCGGCGCCGTGTCCGGGGAAGTCCGGAACGTCCCCATCACACGCCTGCTTCGCACCACGGAACCCGCGTTGATCGGTGTCCACATCGTTACCGCACGGCGACGCCGCGGCCCGGCCGCGCTCGCGTCAGCCGATGTGGAAGGAGTCCCCGTACACCTTCCAGTCCAGGGGGGTGTTGAGGTTCAGGTTGCCCTTCTTCAGGAAGACCCTCTGCGCGGTGTCGACGCGGCTGGTGTCGCTGTGCGCCTCCTCCTGCTTCATCGCCCAGACCCGGGCGTCGAGGAAGGCATTGAGCCACGCGGTCTCGCTGCCGCCCTGGGCCGGGGGCTTGGCCTTGGACAGGGCGCGCTTGCGGATGTTGCGGAAGCTGGTGGAGTCGCCTCCGTCGCCGTGCATGACGATGGCGTCGTAGTACATGAACTGGCCGAGGGTGCCGACCCCGTCGGACTTGCCCTGCTTGACCGCCGGGTTGAAGTAGACCCGGTCGCGCTCGTGGTCCTGGGCCTTCCTGAACTCGGCGTCCTGGGCCGCCTTCGCCCAGTCCCTGGTGAAGTTGGGGTCGAGGCCGGCGTGCGAGTCGGTGCCGTCGACCTCGCGCAGGGCGGGGAGGTACTTCGCGAGGACGTTGCCCGGCTTGACCTGGGTGTAGTACTCGACGAGGTCGAGCATGTCGCCGGTACCGGAACAGAAGCCGATGATGCCGGCCGTGTAGCCGCGCTCGTCACCTATGTCCTCGATGTACTTGTACTGCGCCTTCCAGTCCAGCGAGGAGTTCTCCGCGCTGGAGACGATCTTCATGGCGATTTCCTTCTTCGCCGGATCGTCGAGCCCGACGGCGGCCGCCGCCTGCACCTTCGCGGAGGTGGCGCCGGTGTCGACGGCGGTGGCCTGAGCCGCTACCGGAACGGCGAGGAGCGCGCTGCCGAGCAGGGCGCCGATCACCAGTGTCTTGCGATGGGGGGTGAACACAAGGCCTCCATGGGGGAGTTGAGGCATTCCCAGTTTCGTTAAGAAACTTTACTACCAGACATGACGGCATCTCAAGACCCGAGAGCTCCCCCACTCGGGCCGTCAACTCCCGTTTCGCGTCAGGCCATTCGCGCCGGCTCAGAGCCAGCCGTTGCGCCGGAAGCCCCGGTGGATGACGAAGCAGGCGACCGCCATGACACCGAGCACGAGCGGGTACCCGTACGTCCAGCGCAGCTCGGGCATGTGGTCGAAGTTCATGCCGTAGACCCCGCAGACCATGGTCGGCACGGCGACGATCGCCGCCCACGCCGTGATCTTGCGCATGTCCTCGTTCTGCGCGACGGTCACCTGCGCCAGGTGCGCCTGGAGGATCGAGTCGAGCAGGTTGTCGTAGGCGCCGATCTGCTCGGTGGCCCGGGTCAGGTGGTCGGCCACGTCCCGGAAGTACGCGCGGATCTCCGGCGGGATCACCGGTATCGGCTGGGTCGCCAGCTGCTCGAGCGGACGGCTCAGCGGCGCCACCGCCCGCCGGAGCTCGAGGAGTTCGCGCTTGAGCTGGTAGATCCGGCCGGCGTCGCCGCGCCCGCCCGCCTCGCTGAACACCGCGGTCTCGACGGCGTCTATGTCGTTCTGCACCGCGTCCGTGACGGCCACGTAGTCGTCGACCACGTGGTCGGCCATGGCGTGCAGAACGGCCGCCGGGCCCTTGGCCAGCTGCTCCGGGGACGCCTCCAGCTCCTCGCGGACCGGGCCGAGCGTGCCGCGGCCGCCGTGCCGGATGGTGATGACGAAGTCCTCGCCGGTGAAGGCCATCAGCTCACCCGTCTCCACCACCTCACTCGTCGAGGTCAGTTCCTCGTGCTCGACGTAGCGCACGGTCTTGAAGACGGAGAACAGCGTGCTGTCGTACCGCTCCACCTTGGGGCGCTGGTGCGCGTTCACCGCGTCCTCGACGGCGAGCGGGTGCAGGCCGAACAGCTCGGCGAGCCCGGCGAGCTCCGACTCCGACGGTTCGTGCAGGCCGATCCAGACGAAGCCGCAGCCCGCCTTGCGGACCCGGCGCAGCGCCTCCTCCACCTCCGCGCAGCCGTCCTGGCGCACGCCGTCCTGGTAGACCACGCAGTTGACCACGGCGCTGCCGAGCGGGGAACGGGCCGGGTGACTGAGGTCGACGGCCCGCCGGTAGCTGCGGCGCACGACCCGGCGGAGGTTGCTGAACATGGACAACGACGTGCTCCTCTTTCGGCTGATCACCGGCCAGTCTGCCATCGCACCGCGCGGCCGCCGGCGCCCCGGGGGCGGGACGGGGCCGGGACAGGTGCGGTACGGGATGCCATGGGACGGGACGGGACCGGCCTCAGGTCCGGTCGATGAACACGCTGGTCGACTTCACCCGCGCCGTGGCCCGCGCACCCACCTCCAGTCCGAGCTCCTCCACCGCCTCCCGCGTGAGCAGCGACACGATGCGGTGCGGCCCGGCCTGGATCTCCACCTGCGCGTCGACCGTGCCCAGCCGCACCCCGGTGACGATCCCCGGGAAGGCGTTGCGCGCCGAGGTGTACGGGGCCTCCTCGCCGTCGCCGCTCTCCTGCGCGACCGCCACGCAGAACGCGGCCAGGTCCGGCCCGTCGACCATGCGCCGCGTGCCGTCCCGGCGCGTGGGGAACCGCTCGGCGTCCGCCCAGCGCCGCGCCGTGTCGACGCTCACGCCGAGCAGCCGCGCCGCCTGGCCGATCGTGTAGGACTCCATGGTCCGCAGCTTATGGCGTGCCCGCCGGAGGCTTGCGGAGCGCCTCCCCGGCCGCATCCGCGACCAGCCGCGCCACCAGCGAGAGCGCCGGCGAGTCCAGCTTCCACTGCTGCCAGTACAGGGGCACGTCCATGGGCCGGCGCGGCGCGAGCAGCACCAGCCGGCCCGTGCGCACCAGGGGCCTGGCCTGCTGCTCCGGCACCAGCCCCCACCCCAGCCCCGCGACCACCGCGTCGCGGAAGCCCTCCGATGTCGGTACGAGGTGCCGCACCGGCCCCGCCCCGGACCCTGCCTGGGAACCCGCCCGTGACCCGCCCCGCGCCCCCGTCAGCGACCGTACGAAGACGTCCTGGAGTTCGTCCTTGCGGTCGAAGACGATCGTCGGCGCCCGCCGCAGATCCCGCTCCAGCGCCCCCGTGAGATGCCGGGCCACGAAGTCCGGGCTCGCCACCGGCAGGTACCGCGCCAGCCCCAGCATCCGTACGCTGCACCCGGCCACCGGGTCCGGCGAGGAGGTCACCGCCGCCATCACCTGGCCCTCCCGCAGCAGCGCGGTCGTGTGCGACTCGTCCTCGCGGTGCAACTCGACACAGACCGGCGGGTCCTGCGGCACCCGGCTCAGCACCGGCAGGAACCAGGTCGCGAGCGAGTCGGCGTTCACCGCGATCGGCAGCCGCACCGGGCCCATCCCCTCGGCCATCCCCAGCTCGGCCCGCGCGTCCCGCTCCAGCCGGGCCAGCTGCCGGGCGAAGCGGATCACCACCTCCCCGGAGTCCGTCGCCCGCACCGGCTTCGTCCGCATCAGCAGTACCCGCCCGGTCCGCTGTTCCAGGGCCTTGACCCGCTGGCTGACCGCGGACGGCGTCACGTGCAGGGCGGCCGCCGCCGCGTCGAAGGTGCCCTCGTCCACCACGGCCAGCAGGGTCCGTACCTGGTCAAGGGGAAGTTCGTCCATCACGAGCGCTAATGCTACGTAAAAATCTTTAGCTGTACTGAACCATCGCCGCTGCCTACGGTCGAAGACATGACACACGGCATCATCACGGCGGCCCTCGCAGGTTTCGGCACCGGACTCTCCCTCATCGTCGCCATCGGCGCCCAGAACGCCTTCGTCCTGCGCCAGGGCGCGCGCCGCCACGCGGTCCTCGCCGTGGTCGCCATCTGTGCCGTGTCCGACGCGCTCCTGATCGCCCTCGGCGTCGCCGGAGTCGGTGCCTTCGTCACCGCCTGGCCCGCCGCCCTGACGGTGGTCGGGCTGGCCGGGGGCGGGTTCCTGATCTGCTACGGGGTCCTCGCCGCCCGCCGGGTGCTGCGCCCCGTACCGGGCGCCGCCCTCAGCGCGGAGGGGGCCGCCACCGGGTCCGGCCGCCGGGCCGTACTGACCTGCCTGGCCATGACCTGGCTCAACCCGCACGTCTACCTGGACACCGTCCTGCTCCTCGGCTCCCTCGCCGCCGACCGGGGCGACCTGCGCTGGGCCTTCGGCATCGGAGCCGTTCTGGCCAGCCTGACCTGGTTCGGGACCCTGGGCTACGGCGCCCGACTGCTGAGCGGACTGCTGGCCCGCCCCGCCGCGTGGCGGGTGCTGGACGGCCTGGTCGCGGCGACCATGGTGACGATGGGCGGACTGCTGCTGGCCCGCGCCTGACCTCCGCCGTGCCCGCCGACCGACCACTGGAGCCCGCCGTGCCCGACCGCCCCTCCCCCGACGCGGTGCGGGCGTACTACGCCGCCCAGCCCTCCCCGCTCGTGGCCGCCACCGGGATCGTCATGGACACGCACGGGCGGGTCCTCGTACTGACCACCTCGTACAAGGCGGATCTGGAGCTCCCGGGCGGCACCGTCGAGGGCACCGAGACCCCGGAGGAAGGCCTGGCGCGCGAGCTGAAGGAGGAGCTGGACCTCAGCCTGCCGGTCGGCCGGCTGCTCGCTGTGGACTCCCGGCCGCCCGGCGAGCTCGGCCGCTCCCTGGTCGTGCACGTCCACCTCGTCGGCCCGCTGCGGCCGGAGGAGGCCGCCGCGATCTCCTTCCCGGACGGCGAGATCAGCGAGGCGCGCTGGCTCCCTCCGGAGGAGGCCTGCGCGGCCCTGCCCGCCCGGATCGCACCCCGGCTGCGCGCCGCCCTGGCCGCCCTGCACACCGGCTCCCTGGCCCACCTGGCCGACGGCGTGCCCCAGCCCGGCTCTCCCGCGGGCCTGGACCCGGCCGACCGCAACGCCCTGGAACACGCGGGCGCCCTCGACGCCGCCGGTCACCGCGCCAGCCGTCCCAAGGCCACGACCGCGGCGGGCGTGCTGTTCACCGACTCCGGCGGCCGGATCCTGCTGGTGCGCCCCGCGTACGGAAACACCCACCGCTGGCAGCTGCCCGGCGGCGGCATCGACAGCGACCTCGGCGAGACCCCGCGCGCCGCCGCCCGGCGGGAGGTCCGCGAGGAGATCGGCCTCGACCTCGCCCCCGGACGCCTCCTGGCCGTCGACTGGTCCCACAAACCGGGCCGCCTGGCCCGCGTCCGCTTCCTCTACGACGGCGGCGTCCTCGACGCACCCGCCCTGGCCCGCATCCGCCTGGACCCCACCGAACTCCTCGCCTGGCGCACGGCCACCCGCGCGGAACTCCGCGACCTGGTCAAACCCTCCCTCCGCCGCCGCATCAAGGCCGCCCTCACCGCCCGCACCACGCACACGGGCCCCCTGGAACTCCACGCGGGCCGCCCCGCCGACGGGTGAGCGCGGTGCGCCGGGTCAGGGCCCCAGCGTTGCGGGTGTGGGGCCGTCGGGGCGGACGGTGATGCTGTAGGCGGCCTTGGCCGGGGTGGACCGGAACCGCGGGGTATGGGCGGGCAGCAGGTGCTCGAGGAGGACGGTCGACTCCCGGAGGGCGAACTGCAGGCCCAGGCAGGCCCGGGGGCCGATGCCGAACGGGAGGTAGCTCCCCGGGTGGGCGGGGCGTCGTCCGGGGGTGGTGAAGCGTCCCGGATCGAACCGCCCGGGGTCTTCCCAGAGTCCGGGGTCCCGGTGCGTGAGGTAGGGGCAGACCAGCACGTCGGTGCCGGCTTCCACCTCGTATCCGGCGAGGATGTCGTCCTCCGTCGCGCAGCGCGGCAGTATCCAGGCGGACGGGTAGAAGCGCAGCGTTTCGTGGACGAGCGCCTGGACGGCCTGCCGCCGCTGGGCTGAGCCCTCGGCGCCCGCGGCCAGGGCCTGCTCCCTTGCCTGCGGGTTCCGGTCCAGCAGGAGGTAGAGCCAGGTCAGGGTGGTGGCGGTGGTCTCGTGACCGGCGACCAGCAGCGTGACCAGCTCGTCGCGGATCAGCCGGTCGGTGTACTCGGGGCGCGTTCCGGCCGCCTCGAGCAGGACGTGCAGCAGGCCCGGTCCGTCGGGTCCGGCCTCGCCGTCGCGGGCGGCGGCGATGGCGTGGCTCGCCACGGCGTCGATCCTGGCCAGCTCGGCGGCAACGGCCCCTTGGGCGGCGACGCCGTCGGCAGGCAGGCTGGGCAGCGCGGCCACCACGGCCTGTACGGAGGCCAGTTCACGCTCCGTACCGGGGTCGAGGCGATGTCCGGTCAGGGACCGCCAGATGGTGTCCAGGGCGAAGCGGCGCATCTCGTCACCGACATCGAAGACCTCCCCGGTGCGGGCGTACCCGGCCCAGCGCGCCGCGGTGGTCCGGGCGCCCTCGGTGATCCGCTGCTCGTAGCGGCGCATTCCCCGGCCGGTGAACTGCGACTGCAGCAGCCGCCGTTGCCGCTGCCAGGCCTCGCCCGTCGCCGCCAGGACCCCGTCGCCGATCAGCACTCGGGCACGGTGCGACCGCTTCACGTACCGGCCGGGATGGAGCGCGAGCACGTGCTGCACGGCCTGGGGATCGGTGACCAGGACCGTCGGGACGGCCGGGCTCGGACCGAGCCGGAACGCGGCCACGCCGCCGAGCCGTTCGCGTGCCTGGGCGAAGAGGTCGATGAGTTCCCCTCCCCCGGTCCGCCACTGCGCGACGAGGGCGGGATCCAGCTCGGGGACCCGGCGGCCTGCCGGGGACTGGCTCGGGAGGGAACCGGGACGGGCATGGGTGGCCACGGGTCTGCTCCTGTTCGGCGGCTGTACACCGGCACGGACCGGGTGCGGGCATCACGCACTGTAGGGGAGCGCGCGCGGTCGGCGACAGCCCGCCTCACCCTCACGGCACCATGGCCCGTCTTTGGCCGAACTCCTGCAAAATCCGACTGCCGTTCGGCTGGTGTACCCGGAACCGTCACGTCAGGCTCCCTCTTCGGCCCCCCGGACGCGTTGTCCTGGGGGCGCTCAACCGCCCCTCAACCCTCAGAGGTCGATCCCGCCATGGCAGAACTCAACCGCCGCCGCTTCCTGCAGCTCGCCGGTGGCGCCACCGCCCTGACGATGCTCAACGACAGCATCGCGCGCGCCGCCGCCATCCCCGCGCAGGGGACCACCGGCACCATCGCCGACGTCGAGCACGTCGTCGTGCTCATGCAGGAGAACCGGTCCTTCGACCACTACTACGGCGCGCTGCGCGGTGTCCGCGGGTTCGGCGACCCGCGCCCGGTGACCCTGCCCAGCGGCAAGTCCGTCTGGCACCAGTCCGACGGCACGAAGGAGACGCTGCCCTTCCGGCCGCCGTCCGAGGACCTCGGCATGGAGTTCCTCCAGGGCCTCAACCACGACTGGGCGGGCGGCCAGAGCGCCTTCAACAAGGGCAAGTACGACAATTGGGTGCCCGCCAAGACGGCCACCACCATGGCCTACCTGACGCGGGACGACATCCCGTTCCACTACGCCCTCGCCGACGCGTTCACCATCTGCGACGCGTACCACTGCTCGTTCATCGGCTCCACCGACCCCAACCGCTACTACCTGTGGTCGGGCCACACCGGCAACGACGGCAAGGGCGGCGGCCCGGTCCTCAACAACGCCGAGGCCGGCTACGACTGGACCACCTACCCCGAGCGGCTCGAGACGGCCGGGGTTTCCTGGAAGGTCTACCAGGACATCGGTGACGGCCTCGACGCCGCCGGCTCCTGGGGCTGGATCAACGACGCCTACCGCGGCAACTACGGCGACAACTCCCTCCTCTACTTCAACAACTACCGCAACGCCCAGCCCGGCAACCCGCTCTTCGACAAGGCCCGCACCGGCACGAACGCCAAGGCCGGCGAGGGCTACTTCGACAAGCTGCGCGCCGACGTGGCCGCCGGCACCCTGCCCCAGGTCTCCTGGATCGCCGCCCCCGAGGCGTTCAGCGAGCACTCCAACTGGCCCTCCAACTACGGCGCCTGGTACATCGCGCAGGTGCTGGACGCCCTCACCTCCAACCCGGACGTGTGGGCGCGTACCGCGCTGTTCATCACCTACGACGAGAACGACGGCTTCTTCGACCACGTCGTCCCGCCGTACGCCCCCGCGAGCGCCGCGCAGGGCCTGTCGACCACGTCCACCGCCCTGGACGTCTTCCCCGGCAAGGCGGGCTACGTCGCCGGACCGTACGGCCTGGGCCCGCGCGTGCCGATGCTCGTGGTCTCCCCGTGGAGCACGGGCGGCTACTCCTGCTCCGAGACCTTCGACCACACCTCCGTCATCCGCTTCATGGAGCAGCGGTTCGGGGTGCACGAGCCCAACATCTCGCCCTGGCGCCGCGCCGTCTGCGGCGACCTCACCTCCGCCTTCGACTTCGGCCGCAAGGACACCAGCGCGGTGGAACTGCCCGACACCGGCGCCTGGGAACCGCAGGACCGGGAGCGCCATCCCGATTTCAGGGCTCCTGCCCCGGCCGTCGGCTCCATGCCGCGTCAGGAGAAGGGCCTGCGTCCCACCCGTCCGCTGAAGTACGCCCCGTACGTGGACGGCGCGGCGCTGACCGACGAGGGCAAGTTCCGGCTGACCTTCAGCGGCGGCCCGGACCTGGGCGCGCAGTTCTACGTCACCTCCGGCAACCGCACCGACGCCCCATGGACTTACACCACCGAGGCGGGCAAGTCGATCGCGGACGCCTGGAACACCCGCTACTCGGCCGGGGTCACCGACCTGACCGTGCACGGCCCCAACGGCTTCCTGCGCGGCTTCCGCAACCCCGGCACCACCCCCGGCCCCGAGGTCACCGCCCGCCAGAACTCCGCCACCGGGAACCTGGACCTCACCCTCACCAACGCCGGAGCTTCGACCGCCACGCTCACCGTCACCAACGCCTACGGCGGCGGACCGAAGCGCCTCACCGTCGCCAAGGGCGCCACGGTCACCCACAGCGTGCCGCTGAAGAACACCCGGCGCTGGTACGACGTGACGGTCACCGCATCCGGCGCCCCGGACTTCCTGCGCCGTTTCGCGGGCAAGGTCGAGACGGGCGCGGCCGGCCTGTCGGACCCGGCGATCCTGACGGAGCAGTCCTCCTGACGCCGCGTTGAAACGATCGAGGGGCCGTTCCGGATCACTCCGGAGCGGCCCTTTGGTCTGCTCCTCCCGGATGGAGAGCGCTTCCCTCCGGGTGCGGATACGGCCAATTGGAGGGGCGCGCTCCGACCGCGAGGGCGCCGGTCGTCCAAAAGCGCGCGGGGCCTGCCCTGGACCGCGATCCGGAGGAGCTTTTGTGCGCCGGTGTCGCACAACGATCGCTCGGGCGTCACACGGTCGTCACACCGCCATCGTCGCCCCATCGAACTCGGCGGCCTCTGGATGGCCTGATGTCATGCGACTCAATCCCCCACACCCGTCGCGCCGTTGATCACGTCTCCCCCACCTCACATACTGCGCTGACCGGCGGCGGGCGCCTTTGCGTCCCTGGCTGCCAATGACCACTCGACTTCATCCCAAGCTCCTGGGGGAGACTTGCGCGCACACGTGCAGAGAGCACGCGGCTTCGCCGTCGCAGCGGCCACTTCGGTGGCCCTCGTGGCAGGCATGACCGGCCCCGCGGCGGCCATCGCCGCGTCCACGACGACCACGACGGCCACACCGGACACCCCACGTTTCGACGGCAACCAGCGGATCCAGCTCATCACGGGCGACCGTGTGGTCGTCGGCGCCAAGGGCCAGATGGTGGGCTTCGAGTCCGCCAAGGGCCGTGAGCGCATACCCGTACAGGTGCAGCGCACCAAGGACCACACGCTGGTGGTGCCCAGCGACGCGCAACGCCTCATCGCCGCAGGCAAGTTGGACCAGCGTCTCTTCGACGTCAACGAGCTCACCAACCCGCTGCTGCGCGAGAGCCACCGGGACGGGCTCAAGCTGATCGTGCAGTACGACGAGGGTGCCGGTGCCGCACGGGCCGAGGTGCGTTCCGCCGGTGAAACCGAGCTGCGGCGCACGTTCCCCAGCATCAACGCCGATGCCATCCGTACGTCGCAGGACGACGTGACCAAGGTGTGGGAGGCGCTGACCGACCACCAGACGAGCGGCATGCGCGCCACCGCCTCCGGCATCGGCAAGGTGTGGCTGGACGGGGTGCGCCGAGCGAGCCTGGACCGCAGCGTCAAGCAGATCGGCGCCGACCAGGCGTGGGAGGCCGGATACGACGGCAAGGGCGTCAAGATCGCCGTCCTCGACACCGGCGTCGACAAGACCCACGACGACCTCAGGACCCAGGTCGTCGGCGAGAAGAATTTCTCCGCCTCTCCCGACACCGCGGACCGTGTCGGACACGGCACACACGTCGCCTCGATCGCCGCCGGTACCGGCGCCAAGTCGGGCGGCAGGTACAAGGGGGTCGCCCCCGGCGCCACGGTCATCAGCGGCAAGGTGCTGAACGACAACGGATACGGGGACGACTCCGGCATCATCGCGGGCATGGAGTGGGCCGCCTCCGAGGGCGCGGACGTGATCAACCTCAGCCTCGGCAGCCCGGACTCCCCCGGCGTCGACCCGATGGAGGCGACGGTCGACAGGCTGTCCGCCGAGAAGGGGATCCTGTTCGCCATCGCGGCGGGCAACGCGGGCGAGGGCGGCGACTCGACGGTGGGCTCGCCGGGCAGCGCGGACGCCGCGCTGACCGTCGGCGCCGTCGACAAGGACGACAAGCTGGCGCCCTTCTCCAGCATCGGCCCGCGCACCGGCGACGGCACCGTCAAGCCGGACGTGACCGCGCCCGGCGTCGCCATCGCCGCGGCGGCCGCCGCCGGCAGCGCGATCGACATCCGCCCCGGTACACCTCACCCGGCCCCCGGCTACCTGCAGATCGACGGCACCTCCATGGCCACCCCGCACGTGGCGGGCGCGGCGGCGATCCTGAAGCAGCAGCATCCGGGCTGGAAGTCGGCCGAGCTCAAGGGCGCGCTGACCGCGTCCGCCAAGGGCGGCGACTACACCGTCTTCCAGCAGGGCTCGGGCCGCATCCAGGTCGACAGGGCGCTGGCCCAGAGCGTGATCGCCGATCCGGTCTCGCTGAGCTTCGGCGTCGCACAGTGGCCGCACACCGACGACCAGCCCCTCACCAAGAAGGTCGGTTACCGCAACCTCGGGACCAGCGACGTCACCCTTGACCTGTCGGTGTCCACGCTGGACCCGGCGGGCAAGCCGGCCCCGGCCGGGTTCTTCTCGCTCGGCGCGACCAAGGTGACCGTGCCCGCCGGCGGCAGGGCCGAAGTCGACCTGACCGCCGACACCAGGATCGGCGACGCGGACGGCACCTACTCGGGCTACGTCACCGCCACCGGCGCGGGCCAGTCCGTACGCACGGCCGCGGCGGCCGTCCGCGAGGCGGAGTCCTACGACCTCACGCTCAGGGCCATCGACCGCGACGGCACCGACGCCCGGAACTTCTCCAGCGACCTGATCGGCTTCGCCGGGCCCGGCAAGGGCTTCCAGGCCCGCATCGACAACGAGCCGGGCACGCACAAGATCCGTGTGCCCAAGGGCTCGTACATGCTCAACACGGCCGTCTACCAGGACCCGTCGGACCTCACCAAGGGCACCGACTGGCTAGCCCAGCCGAAGCTGGAGATGTCCGGCGACACCACGGTCACCTCCGACGCGCGCACCGCCAAGCCGGTGGACATCACCGTGCCCGGCCTCGACAAGGCGGACTTCGGCGGGGTGTACTACCAGCGCGCGACCGATACCGGCCATGTCGGCAACGGCTGGGTCCTCAGCGGTTTCACCGGCTTCCGCACCGCCCACATGGGTCCGGCCGTCACCGACGGCTCTCTCCTGCAGACCTGGGACGCGCACTTCCTCAAAGACGCCACCACGCAGTACTCGGTGGCCTTCGGCGGCAAGACGCAGAACGTCGCGACCGGCTACACCAAGCACGTGAAGGCGAACGAGCTGGCGACGCTCAAGGTGGGTGTCGGTGCCTCGGCTCCCGGGAAGACCACTCTCACCTCCCCGTTCGCCCATCTGCCGGGTGCGCCGGAGGGCAACGGGTTCTCGGCGCCGCAGGCGACGCCGGGAACGCGCACCTTCCACGTCTCCGTTGCCGACGGCGTCAAGTGGCTGACCAAGTCCGATCAGCTGGGCGAGCCCGACGAGCGGGGCTACCCGGCCTTCGACGGCGCCTACGAGATGGCCGAGCCGAAGCGCTACGAGGCCGGCAAGACGTACCAGGAGACGTTCAACACCGGCGTCTTCGGCCCGCTTCTGGGCGAGAAGACGGGCGTCTTCCGCACCGCTCCCGACCCGGCCACGGGCGAACAGCAGCTCGTCGGCGCCCTGCCGCTGTTCGCCGACGGCAAGGGCCACATGGGGTTCTCGGCGTACACCTCGGCCACCTCGACGCTGTACCGCAACGGCGTCAAGGTCGGCGAGAACGACGACCCGCTGAGCGGCGAGAAGCCCTTCACGGTCGACTCCACCGACGCCGAGTACCGGCTGACGACCTCCGTCGAGCGCTCGGCGAAGGTCGCCGCGGCCTCCACCCGCATCGACACCAGCTTCACATTCCGCTCCAAGCAGGTCGCGGCCACCACGGCGCTGCCGGTGTCCACGGTCCGCTTCGCGGTGCCCGTCGACCTCGCCTCGCGCGCCCCGGGGGGCAAGCCGGTCGAGGTCCCGTTGACCGTGCAGGGCTCGGCGGCCGGGAAGAACCTCAAGTCGCTCACCGTCTCCGTGAGCTATGACGACGGGAAGACCTGGCAGCGCGTGAAGGTCGAGAACGGCAAGATCTCCGTACGGAACCCGGCGAAGGACAAGGCGATCTCGTTCCTCGCCGATGTCACGGACAAGCAGGGCAACAATTCGACGCTGACGATCCACAACGCGTACTACGGCAAGTGACGTCGCCCCGGTGACGAATCTCGCGTGACGACGATGTGCTGGAAAGCGTTCAAGGACGCTTTCCAGCATAGTCGTGTTGGCCCCGGGTGGCCGGCTCACAGTGGTGCTGTGTCAGGCGAGGACGTTGACGGCCCGGGCGATGACGAGTCCCAGGATGACCAGGGAGACGATGGACTGGAGCATCATGACGATCTTGGCCCAGGGGGCGAGTGGCATGGCGTCGGTAGGGCTCAATGCGGTGGAATTGGTGAATCCGAGGTAGAGGTAGTCGACGTAGCGGGGACGCCAGCGCAAGGCGTTCAGTTCGCCGGGGCTGAGCTGTTGGGGAAAGGCGAGTGCGGGGGTCGGGGGCATGTGGTGGGCCCGGGCGGCCGGCCCGCCGCTGTCGAGTTCGAAGTACAGCAGGGAGAAGGCGAGGATGGTGGAGGCCCAGACGCTGCCGCCGGCCAGCAGGAGGGCACTGGCGGAGTTGGTCTCGTTCCCGCCGTGGATGAGATCGTCGATCAGCCGGACCGTTGACCAGATGGCGCCGCACGCCAGCACGGCGACCAGGGCGATCGACGCTGCGCGCAACGCAGCAGAGCGGCGGCTGATCCGAACGGGGTCGCCCGAGATCAACGCCACCAGGAGCAGCCCTTCGGCGAGGGGAAGCGCCCATCGGGGCCCCAGACGCAAGTCGTCGGGCAGGAGCAGGGTCAGCACCGCGGAAACGATGACGGCTCCGGCCATCGGCCAGCGGGTCTCGTCGTACTCCGCCTGCTGCGGCTCCGGCTCGCGCGGATCGCTCGCAGGGTTCCTATCGGAAGGACTGTGTTCGGTCACGGCCGACTGCTGCCCGGGCTCGGTGGCGGCTCCCCGCTCGCTTGGACTCGAGGCCGGGGATCTTGGACCCCACCGTAGACCGAAGTGAATGGGGCGGCGCGACCGACACACCGGCAGGCCACCGGCCGCCGCTCAGAGCAGCGCCTCCAGCCTGATGGGCAGGTCCGTCAGACGTTTGCCGGTGGCGTTGAACACCGCGTTCCCGATGGCCGCCGGGACTCCCACGATGGTGATCTCCCCCAGCCCCTTGACCCCGATGGGATCCGCCAGGGGGTCCTCGGTGTCGATGAACGCGGCGTCCAGTTCGGGGACGTCGGCGTTGACCGGGACCAGGTAGTCGGCCAGGCCCGCGTTGACGATCCGGCCGTCACGGTGGTCCGTGACCGTGCCCTCCAGCAGGGCCATCCCGATCCCGCCCACCATCCCCCCGATGGCCTGGCTGTGGGCCAGTTTGGGGCTGACCACTCGGCCCACGTCGTAGGCCGCGAACATCCGGCGGATCCGGACGAGCCCGAGGAGCGGATCGACCGACACCTCGGCGAAGACGGCGCCGTAGCCGTAACTGGAGATCCTCTCGTCCGTGTCGCCGGGCCCCCATGTGGCGGTGGCCTCCAGGCCGGGCAGACCGGCGCGGCGAAGGATTTCGCGATAGCTGTCGCCGTTCCCCGGCGTAGGCTACGCCCGCCGGAGTTCGAGCACGGGAATGATGCGGATTCCGGCGGTCTGGCGTGCGTACTCGGCAAAGCCGGGATAACGCCGCGCTTGCTCGGCGTAGATGCGGTCGCGTTCGGCGCCGGCCAGTTCGCGGACGGTCACCTGGTAGGTCTCGGTGCCGCGTTCGACGGTGCCCTCACCGGCGGCGGTCAGGTTGCGGTACCAATCCGGGTTGTTGGGTGCTCCGCCCTTGGATGCGAAGACGTAGACGATGTCCGGCGCGGTGTCGTGCGGGAGGTACATCATCGGGCTGACGTGCTCCTGCCCGCTCTTGCGGCCGCGGTGATGGACGATGACCAGCGGAGCGCCCTCGAAGACCCCGCCGACCCTGCCCTCGTTCGCTCGGAACTCTGCGATGGTCTTCGCGTTCCGGTCGAGTGCTTCGCTCATGTCGAACTCCTGTCAGCCTGTGCCCAGCAGCAACACTTCGGGCACCTCCATCCCGACGGTGATGCCGCGTCAGCCGAGTGCGCGGTCCAGGTTGAAGGCGGCGCTGATCAGCGAGAGGTGGGTGAAGGCCTGGGGGAAGTTGCCGAGTTGTTCGCCAGTCGGGCCGATCTCCTCGGCGAACAGACCGAGGTGGTTGGCGTAGGTGAGCATCTTCTCGAAGGCGAGCCGGGCCTCCTCCAGCCGGCCTGCGCGGGCCAGCGCCTCCACGTACCAGAAGGAGCAGATCGAGAAGGTGCCCTCGGGGCCGTGCAGGCCGTCGGGGCTGGCGGTCGGGTCGTAGCGGTAGACCAGGGAGTCGGAGACCAGGTCCGTGGTGAGGGCGTCCAGGGTGGAGAGCCACTTGGGGTCGGTGGGCGAGATGAACTTGGCCATCGGCATCATCAGCAGCGAGGCGTCCAGCACGTGGTCGTCCAGCCCCTGGACGAACGCCCCTCGCTCGGCCGACCAGCCGCGCCGCATGATCTGCCGGTAGATCGCGTCCCGGGACTCCCGCCAGCGGGGCAGGTCCGCCGGCAGACCGCGGCGGTTCGCCATGCGCATCGCCCGCTCCAGTGCCACCCAGCACATCAGCCGTGAGTACACGTAGTTCCGCCGGCCCGCGCGGGTCTCCCAGATTCCCTCGTCGGGCTGGTCCCAGTGCTCGCACAGCCAGTCCACCACGGCACCGACCTCGTCCCAGCGGTCACTGCTGATCGGCTGCCCCCACTTGTCGTACAGGTAGATCGAGTCGATCAGCGCACCGTAGATGTCCAGCTGAAGCTGGCCGGTGGCGGCGTTGCCGACCCGGACCGGTGCGGAGCCGAGGTAGCCCTCCAGGTGCGGCAGCTCGTACTCGGGCAGCTCGCTGCGCCCGTCGATCCCGTACATGATCTGCAACGGACCGCTCTCCCCCGTGCCCCGCAGGATGCCCCGCTCGGAGAGGAACCCCATGAACGCCTCGGCCTCCGAGGTGAACCCCAGGCGCAGCATCGCGTAGACGCAGAAGGCGGCGTCGCGGACCCAGACGTAGCGGTAGTCCCAGTTGCGCTCGCCGCCGATCTGCTCGGGCAGGCTGGTGGTCGGTGCGGCGACGATCGCACCGGTCGGCGCGTAGGTGAGCAGCTTGAGCACCAGAGCGGATCGGTTCACCATCTCCCGCCACCGCCCGTGGTAGCGCGAACCGGCCAGCCAGTGACGCCAGAACCTGACCGTCGCCTCGGCCTGCTCCTGCGCCTCGGCACGCGGGCACGCCCGGGGCGGGACATCGTCGCCGATCTGGTCGAGGGCGAACACGTGGGACTCGCCCTCCAGGAGCTTGAAGTGCGACCACACGTCCAGGCCGTCGCTCTCCAGAGGTGCGGTGGCGTTCAGCGCGAGCGTCAGTGACGGCGATCGGAACACCGCCACGTGGCCTTCGAGGTGCGTGGTGTGCGCTTCGGCGCCGTAGCCGAAGCGGGGGGCGATCCGCGCCCTGAAGGGGAGGGTTCCGCGGACGCACATCACCCGCCGGATCAGCCGGTGCCGGGCCGCCTCGCGCGAGTCGTCGACCACGGGCATGAAGTCCTGTATCTCGGCCACGCCGTCCGCCGCGAAGAACCGCGTGATCAGGACGTTTGTGTCGGGGAAGTAGAACTGCCTGGTGCGTGTCTGGACGTCGGCGGCCAGCTCGAACGAGCCGCCCCGGTCGGCGTCGAGGATGGACCCGAAGACGCTGGGCGCGTCGAAGCGCGGGCAGCAGTACCAGTCGATGGTGCCGTTCGTACCGACCAGGGCGGCCGTACGGAGATCGCCGATCAGGCCGTGTTCGGGGATCGGTATGTAGCGGCCGCCGTCGGCCTGCTGGAAACCAGTCGTGTCGAACGCCATACCGGCCTCCCTGCCGCTGCGGCGGCGCGGGCCTGGAGATGAAGCCTTAGCTTTCATGCTAGACCGCGACTCGATCCGGGGGACTGGCGGAGCCGTGCGGACAAGATTCGGCGGCCGCCTCGCTTCAAGTTTCGTGACTGGGGGCGGGATCTGGCCGTGATACGGACCGTAGCGCGGGTGGGGATCGATCCGCCCGAAGGGTGGGACAGGCTGGCCGGGAAGTTCGAGCAGGCCCGACGGCAGGCGGTGCGGGTACTGGCGGCGCACCTTCCCGAGGTCGACGAGCGGGAGCTCGTCTTCCGTGTCCGCTGCGCGGCCGGGATGCTCAACTGGCTCGCACTGGCGCCCATCGGGGCCGAGCTGGGCGCCGAGCCCGCCGAGCGGGTGGAACGAATGCTCATCCCCGTGGTGGCCGGGGCGTTCCAGGGCACCCGGTAAGCCTCTGACCTGGGCGCCACGATAATTCAATCGATTGCCTCGGGAGGTTGTGGACGGGCCCGGTACGGCAAGCCGCGAGCGTCCACCGGGGTCCCGGAACGTTCACCCTCCGGGCACAGCGTTCAAAGCGATGTCCAGGAGCGTCTTGGCGGCCCGCCGGGCATCTGTGAACACCTGCGCGTCGTTGCAGGAGGCCGCCAGCGCATTGGCGCCTTCGAAGATCACGGCGAGCTGCCTGCCAAGGGCCTCCGGGTCGGCCGCTCCGGCCTCTGCGGCTGTGGCCACGAGGCGATCGCGGAAGGCGTGCTTGTGTCGTTGCGCAAGGCGGGCGACCTCCGGGAGTTCTCCGGCGCCCTCGATGACGGCGTTGTGGAAGGGACACCCGCGAACGAGCGCCGACGGGTCCCCCTCGAGGGGGTTGAAGATCGCCAGCAGTCGCTGGGCCGGGGAGAGGTCGTCGCGCTCCAGCTCCGCTTCGGCGGCGATGGGCGTCTCAGATTCGAACCGGCGGAGATACTCCTCCACCAGCGCGTTCTTGGTCGGGAAGTGCGCATAGAAGGTGCGGGGCGAGACGTGCGCGGCCTCGATGAGCGCCGCCACGCCGGTGGCGTGGATGCCGCGCGTGTAGAAGAGCCCCTCCGCCGCCCGCAGGATGCGCTCACGCGCACCGCGCCCGCCGCGGACCGCCCCGCTGATTGATGTCGTTGCCCCCATACCCATAAGTATAGCGATCGCTTTACATCCGACACCGAGCGGCGTAGCGTCGACAGCATGTAAAGCGATCGCTATACCTTGATGAGGTTCAGCGGCCTGCGACCCCGCGACCAGCTCCTGCCCGCCCGAGCGTCGATCACGACCCCTGCAGGGCAGGCCTGAAGGGAGACTCCTATGACGCGGTCCTACGCACAGGCGCCCATCACGACGGTGTCTGCCGCCAACGGCATCGAGTACGCGTACCGCGAGGTCGGCGAGGGCGGTGTGCCGCTGGTCCTGCTCATGCACTTCCGAGGCAACCTCGACAACTGGGATCCCGCCCTGGTCGACGCCCTGGCCCAGAGCCGGCGCGTCATCGCTTTCGACAACACCGGCGTCGGCCGGTCCAGCGGCAGGACGCCCAGCACGATCGCGCAGATGGCGCTGGACGCCATCGCCTTCACCGACGCCCTGGACCTGGACCTGGCTCAGGTCGACGTCCTCGGTTTCTCCCTGGGCTCCTTCGTCGCCCAGGAGATCGCGCTGATCCGGCCCGCGCTCGCACGGCGCGTGGTGCTCGCGTCGGCAGCACCGCAGGGTGCGCCCGGTATGCACGGGTGGGCGAAATGGGTCATCGGGGCGGTGGGCGGGCCGGAGATCGTTCCCGCATCGGTGCTCGACGTCTTCTACACCCGATCGCCGGAGAGCCGGTCGGCCGGCGAGAAGGCCATGGGGCGGATGTTCACCCGGGAAGAACTGGACATGGCCACGACGTGGCAGACGCGCCAGGCGCAGTACGACGCGATCGCCGCCTGGGGCATCCCCGGCTTCTCGCTCCTGGAGCGGGTGACCGCGATCCAGGCACCGGTGTTCGTCGCCAACGGCGACAGCGACCCCATGATCCTCCCGCGCTACTCCCACCTGCTGGCCGGGCTCATCCCCGGCGCGGAGATCAAGATCTATCCGGACGCGGCACACGGCTTCCTCTTCCAGCACCACGACCAGTTCGCCGGTGACGTCGCGCACTTCCTCGGCCGTCAGTGAACAGCCCTGGCGCCCATACCGATTACGCGTCCCCATGCACTCTTCGAAGGGAAAGACCATGTCCACCATCACCGACATCGGCCATGAGGTGTTCGTGGCGGACCCGCTGCCGATGAACGGTCCAGGGCCGCTGCCGGGCGGAGCGCCCCGCGCCTTCCAGCCACTCGCGGTCACCCTGATCCACGGCCGCCAGGACGCCGTCCTCGTCGACCCGCCGCTGACCCGCGAGCAGGCGGAGCAGGTCGGAGACTGGGTCGAGGCGAGCGGGAAGCGGCTGACGCACATCGTCGCCACCCACGGCCACGGCGACCACTGGTTCACCGCCGGAATCCTCGCCGAACGCTTCGGCGCTCAGGTCGTCACCACTGCAGGCGCCATCGCACGGATGCACGACAACGTGTACGCCCGGGAGGTCCTGTGGGACGTGCTGTGGCCCGGCCAGATCCCCCCGTCCCCCGTCACGGCCGTCACGGTGCCCGGCAACCGGCTCACCCTCGAAGGGCACGACCTCGACATCGTCGAAGTGGGGCACGCGGACAGCGACGACTGCGCGGTGCTGCACGTGCCCGACCTCGGCCTGGTCGTGGCCGGCGACGTGATCTACAACGGGGTCCACATGTACCTCGCCGAATCAGCCGGCGCCGGCTTCGGCCCCTGGCGCCAGGCCGTCGACACCGTCGCCGCGCTGAAGCCGCGCCGCATCGTGGCAAGCCACCAGAACAGGAACCTCGACGACGACGCCGCACGGCTCATCGCCGAGACCCGCCTATACCTCGACGACGCCGAGGCCGCCCTGGCCGCGCACGACACCCCGGCCGACTTCTTCGACGCGATGCTGAAGCGCTACTCGGAACACGTCGGCCCGACCGTCCTCTGGGTCAGCGCACGTGCCCTCTACCTCGCCCGTGAGGACGGCGACCCGGTGCAGAACCTCATCGCAGCCTGGACGCTGTAAGCCAATCGAAAGCCGCTACCGGCGGCCATCGAGGCCAACTCCGGTGCACCACACAGGAATTGGCTTGCAGATCAGGTTTCGTGTGGAGTGTGCGTGGCGAAGTACTTCAACCATGGGCTTATCACCGGTTGCCGGTCATCCTGCTGTCGCTGTCTTCCGAGAGCCCCGAGGCGGGCGGCCCGTTCCGGTGTTGGGCCCACGGGTCGATGCCGAGGCGAAGCGGACCGCGCGCGTACTGGCCGCGGTGCCGACCCATGGCAGACCTGTCGAGCGCACCCTCGCGCTGCGGCAAGCTGCCACGGCCGCCGGTGAGTTGGCGGCCGCACTGTCGGATCTGGCTCCGGCCGTGGTCGGTGAGGGACTGCCGGCGGATCGTGATGCTCGGACTTGAGGTTGTCGGGCCTGGTCAGCAGCATCCGGGCGAACCTGCGCGGCGAGATGTGGCTGCGGTCGGCGTCCGCGCGGCCTTGGTTGATGTACGTGTGCAGGAGGTTGAGACAGCCCGTGAACCCGAGGGCCTTGATCTCTTCGAAGAGGTGCAGGACGGGGACGGCGGGGTCCTCGGCCCGGCGTTCGCGCAGGTGTTCGCGGTAGGGGTCGACGAGGCTGGCCCGGTATTTGGGGACGCGGAGCATCCGCTCGGGCTGATCGGCTCGGGCGTACCGCTTGACGGTGTTCAAGGTCAGCTGCAGACGGCGGGCGCATTCGAGCAGGCCCACGCCCTGGCCGAGCAGGTCATGCACGTGATGCCAGCGTTCCAGGGTGGTCTGTGCGCGGGGCCCGTCGTACAGGGGCGCGTCCAGCACGGTGGCCCAGCAGTTGCTGTGCGCCTTCACCTCGCTCAGGGCGGCTTCGCACGGGTTGTGCCACAAATGCCAGCGGTCACCGACTTGCACTGCGTCAGGCAGGGCGCGGCGGATGGCCTCGGCGTAGGTCGCGGAGCCGTCACGGCACACGACCTCGACGCCCGGATGCTCGCGCAGCCATGTCTCCAGGGTGTCGGCCGTGCGGTCGGGCAGCACGTCGATCCGCTCATGGGTCTCGGCGTCGATCACCACGGTGGCATAGCGGTGCCGCCGGCGCAGAGCGAAATCGTCGACGCCGATCACGCGGGGCACCCGCCCGGCGGGCAACGGAATACGCAACAGGGTGCGCAGTGCCATGTGACGAGACAGGCCCATCGCGAGTATCGCCAGCAAACGTGCCCCGGCCCGGCCCGCTAACTCCTTGACCACTGCTTTGACGTGCCTGGTCAGACGGGTTGTGCGGCGCTGGTATCGCTCCAGCACTCCGGGCACCTGCTCGCGGAAGGTGTGGCGGCAGCCGCGCGTGGGACACACCAGACGCCGCACCCGCACGCGGACCACCACCCGCCGCCCGTCCACCGACACATCGGCCACCGTCCGCAGGTGATAGCCATGCACACGGCCAGACGGCGCTCCACAACCCGGACACGGCACCGAGTCCGCCGGTGTCCGAGCCCGCACCAGAATCCGCTCGACCCCGTCGGTCACGTCCTCGATGACCAGCGGCGACAGCCCCGAAAACACCACATCTACGAGCTCGTTGACGTTCCGCACGTCATGTCAACGACGAACCAGCACTCTCCGTCACCACCGAATGTGAGCCAGGGCCGTTAACTTTACAGACCCGCCGGCCGAGGCGTATCCGAGGGCCGGTCCTGAGAAGCGGAAGTGGAGGTGGAGGTTAGTCCCTGCTTCTCACGGGTTGGCGCCGTTTCCCAGGCTCATGTGCTGTGGATGTGCCCTCGTGCGCCCGGGTTCTGGGCGGGCCGGGACGCCAAACGTTCTGCCCAGGGTGGGTCTGCGCCGGGGACGGAGCAGGTGAGGGCGGCGACGCGGGCGGTGAAGGAGCAGGCGTCGGTGGTGCCTTCGAGGGTCAGGGCATCGAGTCGGCCGCCAAGGTGTCCGAGTGCGGTGAGGCGGTGCAGCAGGCCGGCAGTGAAGGCGTCTCCGGCGCCGACGGTGTCGATCACGTCGACGGTCGGGGCCGGGACGGTGACGCGTGCGCCGTCGAGGGAGGCGAGGGCGCCGCGTCCGCCGAGGGTGATGACGACGAGGCGCGCGCCGGCCGCGTGCCAGGTATCGCAGGCCTGTTCGGGGCTGGCCCCGGGGAGGAGCAAGCTGAGGTCGTCTTCGCTGAGGCGGAGGATGTCGGCCACGGCGCACCAGTGGTGGAGCCGCTGGTGGTAGGCGGCGGGCGGTACGAGGAGTGGGCGGACGTTGGGGTCGATGGACACGGTGGCGTGCTCGCGTGCCTTGGCGAGGTAGTCCTCGATGTGGCTGCCTCCGGGGCGGCGTATCAGCGCCAGGGAGCCGGTGTGCACGGCGACGGTTTCGCCCGGCACGGTGTCGGACAGTTCGTCGGCGGTCCACTGCCAGTCGGCGGCGCCGTCGGCGAAGAAGGAGTAGGTGGCCTGGCGGGTCTCGTCGAGGTCGGCGATGGCCAGGGTGCTGGGCTCGGGGGCGGCCACGCTGCCGCTCAGGTCGACGCCGGAGGCGCTGAGGCGGTTGCGGAAGAGGGTGCCGAAGACGTCGTTGGAGATCCGGGCGAGGAAGCGAGTGGGGGTGCCGAGTCGGGCGAGGGCAACGGCGGTGTTGGCGGGGCCGCCACCGGGCAGGACGCGCAGGGCGAGATCGGCGGGGCTGGCAAGGGCGGGGTCGGTGAAGGCGTCGGCGACGCACTCGCCGAGGACGGTGACGCTGCTGGTGGGGATGTTCATGGGCTGTCTCTCTGTAAAAGCGCAGTGCGGGGGGCTCGGTCGTAGCGTTCGTCCTTGACCTTGCGGATGGACACGCGCCGGACTCAGCCCTTGACCGCAGAGCTGGCCACGCCTTGGACGAACCACCGCTGGAAGAACGCGAAGACGATCAGCACCGGTAGGACCAGCAGGACGCCGAAGGCGAGGATCTGGCCCCAGTCCGGGGGCTGCTGGCCCTGGAAGACGCTCATCTCCTGCGGCAGCGGGCGGACCGACGGGTCGGAGACCATCAGCACCGGCCACAGGAACGAGCCCCACTGGATAAGGAAGGTCAGGATCGCCACTGAGGCGAAGGCCGGCTTGCTCATCGGGACGATGATCGCGAAGAAGGTGCGCCAGGGGCCCGCGCCGTCGATCCGGGCAGCTTCCTCGATGCTCGGTGGGATCGAGCGGAAGAACGTGTGGAACTGATAGACCGAGAAGGCGTTGGCGATGAAGGGGAGCGCCAGGATGTAGAGGGTGTTGCGCTGGTCGTTGAACATGTAGAAGAGCGGGACGGCCACCGACTCGAACGGGACCAACATCAGCAGCAGAATGAGCGTGAAGACGGCTTCGCGTCCGCGCCACTTCAGCCGTGACAGCCCGTACGCGGCCATCGAGTTGACGAACAGGCCGCCCGTCACGACCACGAACGCCAGCAGCAGCGAGATGCCCATGAAGCGCCAGAAATAGCCGGTGCTGTCGGAGTTGAGGCTGCTCAGGACGGCGGAGTAGTTGTCGAAGGACAGGTCGGTCGGGAGGAAGCCGGAGAGACCGTTCAGGATCTCGTCGGACGGCTTGAGGCTGCCCAGGAACAGGTAGATCACCGGTAGCACGAAGACGGAGGCCAGCACGCTCAGTACGGCGTAGTCCATGAAGCGGCGCAGGGGCGTAGGGGTCGTGCCCATGAGTCAGTCCTCGTTTCCGGGCCGGACGACGCGGCGCTGGATGAGGGTCAGGACGACGACGATCAGGAAGAAGACGACGGTGATCGCGGACGCCTGGCCGATGTTGTTCTGGTCGAAGGCGGTGGTGACGGCCTGGTACATCACGGTGCGGGTGGCGTCCTCATCCAGACCGCCCCCGCGGACGAGGACGTACACCTGGTCGAAGACCCGGAAGGAGAGCACCGAGGTGAGCATCGCAACGAAGACGAGGGTGGAGTGGATGCCGGGCAGGGTGACGTGGCGGAACTGCTGCCAACGACTGGCGCGGTCGAGTTCGGCGGCCTCGTAGAGCTCACCCGGGATCTGCTGGAGGCCGGCGAGCAGGATGACCATCTGGAAGCCGACGCCCTGCCAGATGGACAGCACGACGATCGAGGCCATGGCGGTGGCGGAGTCGCCGAGCCAGTCGAAGGCGCCCCAGTTGCCGAAACTCACCGCGTCCAGCGCGGAGTTGAGCATGCCCTGGTCACTGCGGGCCAGTATGAGTCGCCAGATCACGGCGACCAGCGCCATGGGGAAGACGACCGGCATGAAGAAGAGCGACCGGAACAATCCGATGGCCTTGAGCTTGCGGTTGAGCAGGATCGCCAGGGCCAGTGCCAGGGCCGTCTGCACGGGTACGACGAACACGGCGAAGGTCAGGTTGTTGAGCAGGGCCCGCAGGAACGGGCCGGACAGGTCGGGGTCGGTGAACAGCCTCCGGTATTGCTCCAAGCCGAAGAAGCTGGGCTCCAGCGGGGAGCCGAGGCGGACGTTGTAGAAGGAGAGCACCACGGCGTAGCCGAACGGCACACCGACGAAGACGATCAGTCCGACGACGGCCGGGGCGGACATGAGTAGTCCGTGCAGCCAGTCACGGTTCTTGCGGCCCGGCCGCGCTGATCGCGTCGATCGCGCGGATGTCACGGATGTCACGGATGAGGCCTGCTCCGGGCCGGGCGGCGCGGCGTGCGCGGGTTCCACGGATGTCACGGATGAGGCCTGCTCCGGGCCGGGCGGCGCGGCGTGCGCGGGTTCCACGGATGTCACGGGAGGGTCCTGTTCCTGGCGGGGTGGGCGCGGCAGCCGCGGCCGCCCGGGCCGATGGGTCCTACGGGATCTTGTAGCCGGCGTTGTCGGAGAAGTCCTGGTCGATGGCGCGGGCGGCCTTTTGCAGAGCGCTCTCGGGGTCGGCGCCACCGTAGATGGAGTTCAGGGCCTCGCTGAACTTCGAGGTGACCAGGGGGTAGCCGGCGGTCACCGGGCGGGTGACGGCGACGCAGGACTTAGTGATGTCCTTGTCGCCGCAGGGCTTGGCGAGCTGGTCGGCGTAGAGCTGGAGCGGGCCGCCCTGCTTGTAGAGCTCGCTCTTGTCGAGCGCGGTCTTGGTGGCGGGCACCGCCCCGTTGGCCGTCGTCATGGCGGTGATGTTGGCGTCGTTCAGGAGGGTGTCCAGGAACGTGCCGGCGGCCTTGGCGTTCTTGCTGTCGGCGCCGATGCCCCAGGCCCAGGAGCCCTGGCCGGTCTTGGGGCCGTTGCCGAAGTCGGGCAGCGGCAGTACGACGAGGTCGTCGCCGAGGGCCTCGCTGTAGGCGGGGTACATCCAGTGGCCGACCCAGCTCAGGGCGACGCGGCCCTTGGCGAAGGCGTTGCCGTCGGTGTTGGGGTCGACATACGTCTTCCAGGACTGGAAGGTCTTCATGGCCGAGATCACGGCCGGGGTGTCGAGGGCGCCCTCCGCCTTGCCGTCCTTGAGGAGGGAACCTCCCGCGGACCAGACGACCGGGGCGAAACCGTAGGTGCCCCACTCGTTGGCGTAGCCGCCGGTCTCCTGGAGGTCGAGGGTCTTGCCGTCGGTGTCCATGGCCTTCAGCGCCCCCAGCGCGGCGGTGAACTCCGTCGCCGTCCAGTCATTGGACAGGCTGGTCGGGTACTTCACCCCGGCCGCGTCGAGCAGCTTCTTGTTGCCGTAGATCCCCAGGCCGGAGTCGAACATGCCCAGGCCGTAGTGCTTGCCGCCGACCTCGCCCTGCGCCTTGCTCGCGTCGGTGGCGTTGTCCATGGTCTCGGTGGAGACGTGCGTGTCGATGGGGGCGAGCTTCTTGTTGTAGACGAAGTTCGCCATGGTCGGGCCGTCGAACTCCATCAAGTCCGGCAGCTTGGAGGCGTCGGTGGCCGTGATGGTCTTGGTGTAGTCGGCCTCGGGGATCAGCTTCAAGTCGACCTTGATGTCGCCCTGCGAGGAGTTGAAGGACTTCACCGCGTTCTGCAGCGCACTGGCCTCGTTCTTCTGGCCCTGGTGGGCCCAGACGCTGATGGTGCCCTTGCCGCTTCCGGCCTCGGCAGAGGCATCGGTGCCGCCGCCCGAGCCGCAGGCGGCCAGCGCCACCACGGGGAGAGCGAGGGCCAGGCCCGTACGGACGGTACGGCGGTACTTTCTGTTGGTCGAGCTCATGGTTTGTGCCTCCGTGCTGTGGCGAGGGTTCGAAGTGCGGGGGGAGCTTTCCGGGGCGTGGGGGTGCGGCGCTCGGGGGGTTACCTCGGGCCGCGCACGCGCGGCGGGGCGGTGGTCTCGCGCAGGACGAGACGGATGGGCATCTGCACCTGCCCCGGCGGCTCGGCGTCGGGTTCGTCCAGTTGCCGCAGCAGCAGCCGGGCGGCCTCGGCGCCCTGGTCGGCAACCGGCTGGGCGACGGTGGTCAGTCCGACCACGTCGGCGAGTTCGTGGTCGTCGAAGCCGACGACGGACACGTCGTCCGGCACCTTCAGCCGGTGGCGGCGCAGGGCGCGCAGTGCGCCCATCGCCATCTCATCCGACTGCGCGAACACGGCAGTCGGCGGGCGGGAGACAGCCAGCAGCTCGGTCATGGCCCGCTCACCGCCCTCGACGGTGTAGTCGCCGTCCGCTTCCAGGGCCGCATCGTGCTCTATCCCCGCATCGGTCAGGACGTCCAGGTAGGCGCTGCGCCTTTCGACGGGGGTGGTCCAGTGCAGCGGCCCACTGGACCCGCTGATCATCCCGATCCGTCGGTGACCGAGGTTCACCAGGTGGCGTACGGCGCTCTCCGTTCCGGCCCGGTCGTCGATGCCGACGACGGTGAAGCCGAGCCGGGCTCCGCCGACCGTGGTGGCCAGCGGCACCCCGAGTGAACGCAGTGCAGCCGACTCCTCCTCGTCAGGGATGAGGAGCGACAGCACGGCGTCCACCCGCTTGCGGACCGGCAGCTTGGTGAAGAAACGCTTGCGTGTCTCCGGCGATCCCAGGTTGTACAGCAGCACGTCGTACCCGGCGGCGCTGAAGACCTGCTCGGCGGCGTCCAGCACGGTGCCGAAGAACCAGCGGCCCACGTACGGGACCACGACCCCGATGGTGAAGGTGCGCCCGCTGGCCAGGCTCGACGCGGAACGCGAGGCGGTGTAGCCGAGCTGGGCGGCGAGGGCCGCGATCTGCGTCCGCACCTCCTCGGACACGCCCGGCCGTCCGCGCAGCGCGCGGGACACGGTGGACGTCGAGACTCCGGCGGCGCGGGCGACATCGGTGATGCTGGCCGTCACGGCGCATTCCCTCCCGTTGGTTTCACGTCGATGTGATCTGCAGGTGACGTGACCGTAAACCCGCCCTCGTTGTTGCGCAAGCGTTTGCGTTCGGATTTACTTGGGCTGATCCTTGAGAGACCTTTTTGTTATCAAGCATCAGCGCATACGTTTGGGCGCTGTGAGCCGACAGGAATGTGCATGCGATACGCCCCGCCCGGCCTCTGCGTGAACGACTTCGCCCTCCTGCGGGACGAGGACGGCACATACGCGGTGCTGCACCTGCAGGGGCCCTGGACAACGGAGTTCGATCATCTGCGGATGGAGACCTCCTACGGCCGGGCAACCTCCACCGACCTGGTCCACTGGCAGCCCCAGGGCACCGCCTTCGGCAACGGCCTGCCCGGCCGCTTCGACCAGCAGGCCGTGTGGACCATGCACCCCATCCGGCACGGCGACGCAATGACGATGTTCTACACCGGCGTCTTCGGTCTCACACCGGGCGGCTGGCCGGTCCAGTCGGTCGGACTGGCGTACTCGGACCGCACGGACGGCACCGGTTGGCGCCGCCATGGCACCAGGCCGGTCGTCGAGGCGGACCCGCGCTGGTACCGCACCAGCGAGAAGATGGCCTGGCGTGACCCGTTCGTCGTACGCGATGACGCGTCGGACGGCTGGGTCATGGTCGTCTGCGCCAGCGACGCCTCCCTCCCGGTGGAGGTCAGCGGCTGTGTCGCCCTGGCCACCTCGGCGGACCTGGAGCACTGGACCGTCCATCCGCCGCTCATCTCCCCCGGTGACGTCGATGAACTGGAGTGCCCGGTCCTGGAACGCCTCGACGACGGAAGCTGGCTGCTGCTCGGCTCCATCGGCGCGACCCGCGGCTTCGAGTCGTGGACCGCCCCCAGCCTGCGCGGGCCCTGGACCCGCCGCGGTCCCCTCGGCCCGGCCGGCGCCTACGCCCCGCGCGTCATCGTCGCGCCCGATGGCTCCCGCGTCGTGCTGCACACTACGCCTCGCCGGGTCGGCCTCACTGACTCCGGCGAGACCTGCCGCGGGATGCTCGCCCAGCCCAAGTCCCTTGTGATGTTGGACGGTTCGACGCCCCGCCTGGAATGGTGGCCCGGCCTGGACGTCTGGCTCGGCGAGGAAACGGAGCACCCCGCCCCGCACGCAGTCGGCGACATCGGCCTCACCGGGCCCGTCGACGTTATTCTCCGCACCGATTCCCCGGACGGCAGCCCCGCCCTCGTTGTCGGCTGCGACGGCAAGAACCTCTGGGTCACCGGCCCCGAGGGGACCCGGCTCGGCGAGACCGTCCTGACCGAACCCGCCGCCACGCTGCGCATCCTCACCATTGGCGAGTACGTCGAGGTCTACGCCGACGGCCTCTTCGTCCTGACCACCCTGTGCTACTCCGGGCACCCCGCCCCGTGGACGGCCGCCACCGAAGGCCGCGAACGCACCATCCCTGTCCGCCCGATCCGGCTGCCCGACCCGCACCGCGACGACGCCTCGGCCATCTGGCCAGGCTCCACAACACCCTGACGGGCGACAGCCCACGCCCGTCTGATCGTCACCCGGCACGACCCCGGAAAGGCTCAATCGGGTGTGCGAGGACATCGACCGCCCGCCAGGAACTGGCGAGTCAGCTCGAGCGCTCCACCGGGCGGAGTGCCAAGATCTTCCAGAGGGACACCTTGCTGTCCATGGCGTTGACGCGGGCCTGCGTCATGCCGACGGCAGCCGCGATGCGCGCCTGGCTGGCCCTGCTGTACTGCTGGCCGTGGCGGAACACGGTGCCGATATCGCGGGTGCGGAGGGCTTGGCGGACATCTGCGCGCTCCCATGCCCAGTCAGGCAGAGACGTTGGTACGAGCGGTGTGGTCACGGTCCTCGACGACGACCTCGGCGCCACCGCGCTCGCCGCGCACGGGCCTGGAGCCGATGGTGATCGTCGCCGACGCCGGCTACGGCCAGATCACCGCGTTCCGCCACGGCCTGGCGGAACGCGGGCTGGACTACGTCGTCGCCGTCCGCTCGGACGAGTCCGCGCACCCGCAGGCGGCCGCGCCCAGCGCATCGCCGTGGAGCGGGAACGGCCACCATCCCGCCGCCGCCACCCCACCCTCCGCACCACGGCTGGCCACGGCCGGAGTGAGGAGCAGCGCCGGAGTCGCACGCGGCCGGTAAGCCGACAGCGGACCCGTGTCAGGCCATAGCCGCGCCGGTTCCCGCGATCACCTCGGGCCGCAGCAGGGCGGCGAGCCTCTCGGCCGGCAGCAGGCCCCTCTCCAGGACCAGCTCGGCCACACCCCGGCCACTGGCGAGGGCTTCCTTGGCGATGTCGGTGGCGGCCGTGTACCCGATGTGCGGGTTCAGGGCGGTCACCAGGCCGATGGAGTTCTCTACGGTGGCGCGCAGCACCTCGGTGTTGGCGGTGATGCCGGCCACGCAGCGCTCGGCGAGGGTGAGGCAGGCCGCGCGCAGGTGGGTTATGGACTTCGACAGAGAGTGCAGGATGACCGGCTCGAAGGCGTTGAGCTGGAGCTGTCCGGCTTCGGCGGCCATGGTGATGGTGATGTCGTTGCCGATCACCTCGAAGGCGACCTGGTTGACGACCTCCGGGATCACCGGGTTGACCTTGCCGGGCATGATGCTCGAACCCGCCTGCACCGGCGGCAGGTTGATCTCGCCGAAGCCCGCGCGCGGCCCGGAGGACAGCAGGCGCAGGTCGTTGCAGGTCTTGGACAGTTTGACGGCGATGCGCTTGAGTACACCGGACATCTGGACGAACGCGCCGCAGTCCTGGGTGGCTTCGACCAGGTTGGCCGCGGTGACCAGGGGCAGCCCGGTGATGTCGGCAAGGTGGCGGCGGGCCGATTCGGCGTATCCGGCGGGGGCGTTGAGACCCGTGCCGATCGCGGTCGCGCCGAGGTTGATCTCAAGGATCAGCTCGACGGCCTCAGCGAGCCGGCTGCGGTCCTCGTCGAGCATGACGGCGAAGGCGGAGAACTCCTGCCCGAGCGTCATCGGCACGGCGTCCTGCAACTGGGTGCGGCCCATCTTCAGAACGTCGCGGAACTCGACGGCCTTGCGGGCGAACGTGTCCTGGAGGACGGCCATGGTGCCGAGCAGGCCGCGCACCGCGGAGACGGTCGCGATCCGCACGGCGGTCGGGTAGACGTCGTTGGTGGACTGGCCGAGGTTGACGTCCTCGTTGGGGTGCAGGTGCCGGTACTCGCCCCTGGCATGGCCCAGCAGCTCCAGCGCCCGGTTGGCGATGACCTCGTTGGCGTTCATGTTGGTCGAGGTGCCAGCTCCGCCCTGGATGACGTCGACGACGAACTGGTCGTGCAGCTTCCCGCCGCGGATCTCCTGGCAGGCGGCGACGATCGCGGCGGCCTTCGCGGGCTCCAGCAGGCCGAGTCCCTCGTTGGCGAGGGCGGCGGCCTCCTTGACGGCGGCGAGGGCGTCGATCAGGTGCGGGTAGGCGGAGATGGGCGTCCCGGTGATGGGGAAGTTCTCGGTGGCGCGCAGGGTGTGGACGCCCCAGTAGGCGTCGGCGGGGACTTCGCGGTCTCCGAGCAGGTCGTGTTCGCTACGGGTGGCGGCGGTCATGGGTGTGCGGCCCTCTTCCTGAGGTGGGTGGGTCAAGGTGGTGAAAGGGGATGGAGTCAGGCGGTGGCGGGGATGCTGGGCGGGTTCAGCGCCGCCACCGGCTGGATGCCGCCGACGGGCCGGCCGCCGCCGGTCATCGGCTCGCCCTCGAACCCGGCGAGCAGCCGCGGCTCGACTCCCGCCCGGGCGAGGGCTGCGGCCGTCACCGGGATGCGCGCCCGGTCCGCCCCGTCGGCGATCTTCACTGCGACGGCGCGGCCGTCGGGCAGCGCGGCCACCTGGACGCCCTCGAAGCCGTCCTTGGCCAGCAGCCCGGGCACCGCGCGCATCAGCTGGGCCGTGTCTCGCCCTGTGCCGGAGGCCATCTCCGGGTGGACGCGCAGCGCGTCCGCCACCCGGCGCCCGGCGGTGTCCGGACCGGCCGTGGCGATGCGGGCGGCGGCGCGGGCCAGGCCGTGCAGGGACACTGCGAACAGCGGGGCTCCGCAGCCGTCGACGGTGACGTTCGCGATGTGCTGGCCGGTGAGTTCCTCGACGACCTCGGCGATCGCCCTCTGAAGCGGGTGGCCCGGGTCGAGGTAGCTCTCCAGGGGCCAGCCGGCCAGCTTGCACAGGTACAGCATCGCCGCGTGCTTGCCGGAGCAGTTCTGGGCGAGCCGGGAAGGCCCGCGGCCCTCGCGCACCCAGGCATCCCGGACCGCCGGGGCGTACGGCACGTCGGGGACGTTGCGCAGGTCGTCCTCGGTGAGACCGGCCAGTTCGAGGATCAGCCGGGTACCTGCGAGGTGGTGCTCCTCGCCGGAGTGGCTGCCCATCGAGAGGGAGAGCAGGGCGCCGTCGAGCGGCAGCCCGGCCCGCACCATGGCGAGGGCCTGGACCGGCTTGAGGGCTGAGCGCGGGTAGCAGGCGGCCTCGATGTCTCCGATGCTCAACCGGACGTCGCCATTACCGCCGAGGACGACGACGGATCCGTAGTGGACTCCCTCGATCACGCCGCCCCGGGTGACGTGGGCGACGGGTGCATGCTGGGGCTCGCGCATCGCGGGCGCGTCCGCGAGGAGACTGCTGCGCATCACTGCCTCGTTTGGTGGTGGGTTGCTGCTGACCGGGGTGGCCGGCGGCAGGCCCGGCCCGGGGGGACGGGCCGCGCCCGCCGCCCGGCTCAGCCCTCGCTCTTCGCGGCGGCGCGCGCCACGCGGCCGCGGACGGCGTACCAGCCGGCGACCAGCGCCGCGGCGATCAGTGGCACGCACAGCACGGTGGTGCGCGCCGCTCCTCCGTCGGCGTACATGAGGACCAGGACGGAGGCGAGGAAGGCCAGTGTCACGAGTTCGGTCCACGGGGACCCGGGCAGGCGGTAGGAGGGACGGGTCAGTTCGCCGTCACGGGTCTTCCGCCAGAAGAGGAGGTGGCAGAGCATGATCATGCCCCAGGTGGCGAGGATGCCGATGGCGGCCAGGTTGAGCACGATCTCGAACGCGTCCGCCGGAACGACGAAGTTGAGCCCGACGCCGAGGACGCACATGCCGCTGGTGAGCAGGATGCCGCCGTAGGGCACCTGGGTGCGGCTCAGCCGGGCGGTGAAGCTCGGGGCGGAGCCGTTGACGGCCATCGAGCGCAGGATGCGGCCGGTGGAGTAGAGGCCGGAGTTGAGCGAGGACATGGCCGCGGTGAGAACGACCAGATTCATCACGTCGCCGGCCGCCGGGATGCCGATGTGGGAGAGCACGGTCACGAACGGGCTCTGGCCGGCGCTGTAGCTGTTCCACGGCATCAGCATCGACAGCAAGACGACCGAGCCGACGTAGAAGAGGCCGACGCGCCACATGATCGAGTTGATCGCCTTCGGCATGATCTCCTCGGGATTCTCGGTCTCACCGGCCGCGACTCCGACCAGCTCGACGGAGGCGTAGGCGAAGACGACGCCCTGGATGATCAGCAGCATGGGCAGCAGGCCGTTGGGGAAGATCCCGCCGTTGTCGGTGATCAGGGACGGACCGGGCACGGCGTCGTCGATGGGGTGCCGGGTCACGAGGAAAAAGATCCCGATGGCCATGAAGACGACCAGCGCGCCGACCTTGACGATGGCGAACCAGAACTCCAGTTCGCCGAAGATCCGCACCGAGATGAGGTTCACGGTGAGGACCACGGCCAGGGCTATGAGCGCGATCACCCACTGCGGGACGTCGGAGAACAGCCGCCAGTAATGGGTGTAGGTGGCGACGGCGGTGATGTCGGCGATGCCGGTGGTCGCCCAGTTGAGGAAGTACATCCAGCCCGCGGTGTACGCGCCCTTCTCCCCGAGGAACTCCCGGGCGTACGAGACGAAGGCGCCGGAGGACGGCCGGTACATGACGAGCTCGCCGAGCGCGCGTACGACGAGGAACGCGAAGATCCCGCAGACGGCGTAGGCGACGAACAGTGAGGGGCCGGCGTCGGCGAGGCGTCCGCCCGCGCCGAGGAAGAGCCCGGTGCCGATCGCACCCCCGATGGCGATCATGTTGACGTGCCGGGGTGTCAAGGACTTGCTGTAGCCGGTGTCCCCGGCGTCCACGTGACGGGTCGTGGGGCGCTTCTCGTCTTTGAGGAACTGCTCGCTCACGCCTCGGGTCTGCCTTCCGTGGAGGTGGCCGCGCGCTGGGGGCGCACGATTTCTGTGAGGGTCGTCTCGACCCGCAGGAGGTGGTGGGACATGGCCTCCACCGCGTCGTGCTCGGAACCGTCGGCCAGCGCCTCGAGGATCGCCCGGTGCTCGCAGTTGGACTGCTCGCGCCGGCCGCCCAGTTCGTTGAGGAAGGTCGACTGACGCGCCAGTGCGTCGCGGATCTCCTCGATGACGCGGCGGAAGACGGGGTTGCGGGATGCCTCGGCCACCGCCAGGTGGAAGACGGTGTCCATCGCCACCCACGCGGTGGTGTCGGTCTCCTGCTCCATCCGGTCGAGCAGATGGCCCAGATGGTCCAGGTCCTCCGGGGTGCGGCGCAGCGCGGCGTACCCGGCGACCGGGATCTCGACGTGCCGGCGCACCTCCAGCAGGTCGCTGGCGACGTAGTCGCCGAAGGTGGGGTCCTCGACCGTGTTCGCCAGGACGAACGTGCCCTTGCCGCTCTTGGAGGCGGTCAGGCCGATGGCTTGGAGGGCTCGGAGCGCCTCCCGCAGCACGGGCCGGCTGACCTCCAGGGTCCGGCACAACTCGGCTTCGGAGGGGAGCTTGTCGCCCACGACGTACTCACCGCGCTCGATGGCGCTGCGCAGGTGGCCGAAGACCGCTTCCATCGCGCTGACGCGCCGCGGGGCCTGGCCACCTGTCTGGCTGTCTGACAGGTTCACGGTGTGATCCTGATGGGTGCGCCGGAGGGTGTCAAGACACCTGTGTCGGGAAAGTCCGGCCCGGCGAGTTTCGTACCGTGCGCACTTTCCGTCCTGCCACCGAAGCCGCCCGATCGGTGTCTGCGGCGGAACCGGCGGCATCCACCAGGGCGTGCACCACCGGCGTGTCGACACCCATCTCCGGATGCCACTGGACGCCCACGGCGAAGCGGTGCCGGGTGCTCTCGATCGCCTCGACGGTGCCGTCCGCCGCACGGGCTGCCACGATGAACCCGGAGCCAAGGCGATCCACGGCCTGATGATGGTGCGTGGCGACCTCGCGGGTCCCCGGCAGGAGGGCGCCGATCCGGGTCCCCGGCGCGGTGGTGACGGTGTGGGCACAGAAGTGGCCCCGGTAGGGGTTGTGGCCGTGATGGCCCACCCTGTCGGGCAGGTGCTGGATGAGGGTGCCTCCGGCGTGTACGTTCATCAGCTGCATACCCCGGCACACTCCGAGCACGGGTATGTCGCGGGCGAGACCAGCGGCCAGTACAGCCTGCTCCCACCGGTCGCGCTCGCGGACCGGCGGCCCCGTGCGCGGGTGGGGCCGGGCGCCGTACAGGGCGGGATCCACGTCCTCACCTCCCGTCAGGACGATCGCGTCCAGACGTGCGACCACATCGGCCGCTGCCGACGGGGCGTCCGGCGGCAGCAGGACGGCCCGGCCGCCCGCGGCCTGGAGACAGCCGGCGTAGGCCGCAGGCAGCACTGCGGCGGGCAGGTCCCACTCGCCCCACCGGGCGTCGGCCAGGTAGGTGGTGAGTCCGATGAGTGGTGGCTGGGGCATACCACTTCCTTTCAGGGCGTGAGGGGTGATCGTCGACGGCCGGGTGCACACCCGCCCCGCCAGACGTCCCCGGCCACGGCGGGCTGCGGCAGAAAAGGCGGACGGGGCGGACGGGGCACTGGCGGAGGGCGCCCCGGCGACAAGGTGGAGGGGCGGTCACGATCCGGGAGCGCGGGCTTGCGTTTTTCTTGCCGCTAGCAAGAATCCTGCTGGCGTTCATCCGCAATCACAAGAAAACACATCTTCGCGACAGATAAGTGAGCCTTAACTCCGTGCACGGACTCGACCCCCGCCTGCTCGCCACCCTCGAAGCCGTCGTGCGGCACGGCTCCTTCAACGCCGCCGCACGCGAGCTCGGCTACAGCGCGCCCGCGGTCTCCCAACAGATCGCCGAACTCGAACGCCGCGCGGGCCTGAGAGTGCTGGAGCGCCGGCCCGTGCGCGCCACACCGGCCGGCGAAGTCCTTCTCGACGCCGAGCAGGGCGTCCGCAACGCGTTGGCGACGGCATCGGTGGAACTCGACGCCATGCGCGCGGGTACGGCCGGACGGATCCGCCTCGGCGCCTTCGCCTCGGCCGCCACCAGCATCGTTCCGCAAGCGCTGGCCCAACTCCACGCGGCCTACCCCCACGTGCAGGTCAGCCTCAGCCAACTGGAACCCGAGGCCTGCTACAACCGGCTCAAGCGGGGGGACATGGACCTGGCCCTCAGCTACGACTACGACTTCATCCCCGTCCCGCCGCCCCGGATGCTGCGCCGGACGCTGGTCGCACGGGATCCGGTGGTGGCCGTGGTCCCGGCACACCACCGCCTGGCCGACAGGGAGGTCATCGACCTGGCCAGCCTCGCGTCCGAGACCTGGATCGCGGCTCCGGAGGCCGCACTGCGCCTGGAACTGCTTTCCCAGATGGCCAAGACGCCTGGCTTCCAGGCCCGCCTGCAATACGAGGGGGACGACTTCAACACCGTGCTCGGCTTCGTGGCCGCAGGCCTGTGCGTGGCCGTCATGCCGCAACTCGCCCTGCCCCGCGCCAACACCCAGGTCGTGGCCCGCCCCCTGGCCGAGCCGCAGTTGACGCGCTTCATCTACGCCGTCCGCATCGACACCCGGCACGCCCCGCGCGCCGTCCTGGACCTGGAGCAGATGCTCGCCGCGCAAGCGCTGGCCGCGCTCGCATGAGGCTGCGGCGGGCGGCTACCGGAGGCGAACGAAGCGTGAACCCACGTGAAATGCGCCAAGTTGACGGCGGCCGCACGCGCGTAGACCGGGTGGTGACGCCAGGTCTCCCGGCTTGTCCGACTACCGGACGCGATGGCTGAAAGTTAAACTATTGCGTGGCGGGCGCCCTACGTTTGCGGCGGTTGACGTTCCAGCGAGAGGAAACCCCTCATGACCGCCGCCGACAGTGCGCCGCGAACGGCCCGCGTCCTCACCGGCTACCGCCCCGGGGACGGCTTCATGGCCGTGGAGCTGGACCCGCCTCCGGCCGAGTACGTATGGCACGACGAGCACGCCGAGCAGCAGGAGCAGCGCTACGGCCCGGGTGCGGGCTACCACCAGTGGCTGGCAGTGGACGCACGCGACGGCGCCGTATGGTTCGGCGACATCGACTGGCGGGCCCCGTCCGAAGACCTCGGCAGCCAGCTCCCCGGCCTCCCTCGCAGGGCGCTCGGCGACGGAACCGTCCCGGCCTCCGGAATCATGGTGCAGCTGCTCGGCCACCTGACCCATGACGAACAGCGCGGCTGCTCCTGGCGCTTCTTCACCGCTGAGGAACTGCACGCGCTCGCCCTTCGCATACTCCCCGCCGTGCAGCGGCTCGTGGACTCCATCCACCGCATCGGACCGGACGACGAACTGGAGTGGTCGGCCGAGGCCGCCACCGCCTGGGACGACATCGAGCAGGCTGCGACCCACACCTTCGACCCCTCCGGCGATCTCCGCTGGCCCAGGCTGCGCACGACACCGATCCCTGCCTGGCGTGTCGAGGTCGGCGCGTTCCTCGCCATGAACCCCGGTCTGTGCGATCCCTCCTGGGGCCTGGCCACGGACGCGGAACTCGGTGCCTACGCCGACTACAGTCCCGAGAGCGGCTATGGCGGTGTACCGGGGCGGATGTGCCGCGCCGCCGACCGGCAGATCGAGGACGGTTTCACTTTCTACGGCCACCGTGCCGCCCTGTACGCCTACCGCGCTCAGGCGTGCGGCGACCGTGTTCCGACAGACGCCCGCGTCTGGCTGGAGACGACAGAGGCGGGTCGGGGCACCTGGGAGGCGGCCAAGCCCCCCGGGGCCACCCTCGCCGACGTCCCCGACTGCGTGCTGGCGGCCTTGGCCGAAGGGTTCCAGAACTCCGCGCACGAGGAGGGTCTGGTCCTGACGGGCCTGGACGCCCATCTGCGCCGGTTGCGCGCCGAGGAACGCTCCGCCGTCGACCAGCAGCTCGTCCGCGAAGCCGAGGAAGCCGAACGCCTCGAGAACATGCTCAAGGACTTCCGCGCGGCACGGAACCGCACCGTGACACGGATCCTGGCCTGGTCCGATGGGCGCAGCGACGGGGAAATCGCCCGCCTGGCGTCCATGCCCGACGACTACGTCAGCGACTGGCGGGCCCGCCTGACCGACGAACAGACGACGGCCACACCCCCAACCTGAAGCATGTGCGGCGAAGACAGGGCACCCGCTCCGCAGCCTCACCGCCCGGGCAGCCCGTCGAGCGCCACGGCCGTCCGTAGACCGAGGCGACGGCCCGAGGCCTTGAGCTGGTGCCGCCGGCCCGCTGCGAGTACCGCTGCGCGGGGTAGGCGGAGCCGGACCTGGCCGCTGTACCGGCGAGACGACCGGAGACGGTGCTCGTCGACGGCCTCGGGACCAAACGCACCTGGCCTGCTGCGCCCCGAGCTCCGGCCTCCGGCCGCTGCGATCCGAAGCCGCCATCCTCAGCCGGTGCCTACGACCGGACATCGTGAACCCTTGTGCAGGGCAGCGACGCGGGTGCAGCGGGCGCACGCTCCCCGGCACCCAGCCCGGCGGTTCCAAGGCGCAGCGCTAACAAGGGAAAGGCACTGGTCGCGGCGGCCTCGGGAGCGCGGTGGTCGCCTGTGGTCGCCCCCTGGAAGCGTCCGAGTCGGCAACCGCCGAGGCGGAGCCGAGTTCGTGCCCGGCCTCGCGCTGGGCGGCCGACAGAAACGGCACCACGGCCAGGGACAGAGCGGCGAGCACGATGCCGGGGATGGACCGCTCGGCCTCTCCGGTGCCAGAGAGCGGCAGGACGGCGTCGACGGCGACGTACGTGGCGAGCGCGAAGGACGAGAAGGCGATGATCCGTAGGATGGTCTTCTCCCGTGCCTCGGGGGACAGCGTGGTCGCGGCCGGAGAACTGCCAGGCGACCGCGGCGGCCGAGGAGACGTCCAGCACCTTGCCGCTGCGCACCGAGACCAGCCCGTAGTAGGCACTACCGGCTGGTCTCGGCCCGCGAGTCCTCCTACACGAACAGGAAGTACGGCACGAGGACGGCGGGCACACCGAGCGGCAGACCGGTGGCGCTCCAGCGACGGCGGTGACGCCCGCGGCGCCCGCCGGCTGTGGCGTTCTTCATCGGGAGGTGTTCTCCTTGCACATCACCGTGGATCAGGCAGGTCAACGCTGCAGGGTGAGGACACCCGGCCGGTACGGCAGTCGGTCGTATGGGCCGCCCGCGTTGGGGGACTTGCCCTGGTAGAGGAACTGCAGGTTGCAGGGGTCGATGGTCATGGTCTGGTCGGGGTTGTCGCGGACCAGATCACCGTGGCTGATGTCGTTGGTCCAGCTGGCACCGCTGTTGGCCTTGCCGGCGAAGGGGTTGCTCTCGCTGGCGGCCTGCGGGGTCCACGAACCGCTCAGGCTGGAGGCCGTGAACGAGCGGAAGTAGCGCTGCTCATTCGCACCCCGGGCCTCGACGATCATGAGGTACTGGTTCTGGCCCTGGACCTTGTAGACCTGCGGCGCCTCGAACAGGTTCTTCGCCGTGTCGCTCATGACCGTCGTGTACGACGAGCCGAAGCTGCCCGGGAAGTTCCCGATCGGCATGCTCGCCCGGTAGATCTTGCCGTTGTCACCGGCGAAGAACAGGTACATGTTCTGGTCGTCGGCGATCAGGGTCTGGTCGATCGGGCCGGTGCCGGAGTCGGGGAGGCTCCCGGTGAACAGCGGCTGCGGCGCGGACCAGCCGTTGGGGTTGGTGGGGTCGCTCGACAAGCGGTAGCTGAAGGGCGACGCACCCCACTGGTACGCCAGCACCCAGATCTTCTTCGGCGCGAAGTAGAACAGCGTGGGCGCCACCGCGTTCTGGTTCATCTTGGTCTGGCCGGCCGACGCCATGTCCGACCAGTTCGTGAAGGGACTGAACGCCATCGAGCCGTATGAGGTTCCCTCTGCGCTCGACGCGTAGACCACATGCTTGCCGTTGTGCACCACGTGGGTGAAGTCCTTCACCGCGGCCCACCCGTTCGACGGCTGTGCGAGGGCACCCGTCGAACTCCACTTGTACGTAGAGGGAAGAGCGCACGTGCCGCCGCCCGTCCCGGACGGGGCGGTCCACTTCTGGTTGTCGACGGACGCGCAGGAGTACAGCTGGATCTTGGTGCCGTTGGCGGTGGCCGCGCCGACGGCGTCGAGGCACAGCCCGGACTGGACGCCGGTGATCGTGCCGTTGGTGTTGATCTTCCACTGCTGGTTGGCGCCGCCGTTGCAGTCCCAGATGACCACCATTGTGCCGTTGCTGGTGCCCTTGGCCATGGCGTCCAGGCACTTGTTGCCGTAGATCATCAGCTGCTTGCCGGAAGTGTAGGTCCAGCGCTGGTTTGTCTGTCCGTTGCAGTCCGACAGCTGCGCCTGGGTGCCGTTGCCAGTGGTGGAACCGTTGATGTCGATACAACGACCGGAGGGGACGCCCTTGATCTGCCCGGTACCGGTTCCGCCGGGCGTCCCGCCCGGCCCGGTACCGGAGGCGGACTTGAGGGCGTTCATGACGGTGGTGTAGGCGGCCTTGGGGCTGCCGTTGTTGTCGAACAGCAGGGGGCTCTCGCCGCTGCGCCAGGAGTCGCTGTCACGGATGCCCCACACCGTGATGCCGGTGCACCGGGTCACGGACAGGCAGGCGTTGACCGCGTTGGCGTAGTTGGTGGACGACGCCTGGGCGATGTCCAGCTCGGTGATCTGGACGTCCACGCCCAGGGCGGCGAAGGCGGACAAGGTGGTCTGGAAGCTGGACGGCGGGCCGCCGGTCCCGAAGTGGCTCTGGAAGCCGACGCAGTCGATCGGCACGCCGCGGGACTTGAAGTCCCTGACCATGCTGTAGACGCCCTGGGTCTTGGCGTCCGACCAGTTCTCGATGTTGTAGTCGTTGTAGCAGAGCTTGGCCGAGGAGTCGGCCGCCCGGGCGGTGCGGAACGCCTCCTCGATGAAGCCGTTGCCCAGCACGTTCTGGAACACCGAGCTGCGGTGCTGGCCGCTGCCTCCGTCAGCGAAGGCCTCGTTGACCACGTCCCAGGCGTAGATCTTGCCCTTGAAGTGGGTCATCTCGGTGGTGATGTGGTTGTTCATCACGTTGCGCAGCGTGTTCGCGTCGCCGATGGAGCTGACCCAGGACGGGAGCTGCGAGTGCCAGACCGTGGTGTGGCCGCGCATGCGCTGGCCGTGTGCCATGGCGCGGTTGACGATCTGGTCGGCGGGGCCGAAGTTGAAGTTGCCGCGGGACGGTTCGATGGCGTCCCACTTCATCTCGTTCTCCGGGGTGATCATGTTGAACTCCCGGTCCGCTATCGCGGCGTACTTCGAGTCCCCGAGCCTGCCGGCGGCCACAGCGGTGCCGAAGTACCTGCCCGAGGGGGCCGCCTGCGTACCCAGGGCGGCGGCTCCGGCGGAGCTGGGCAGGAGCGTCAGGGCACCAGCCACCAGCGCCGCGGCCGACAGTCCTATCACCGCTGTTCGGCGACGCCGGCCGAGCCGGTGCAGGCCCTTCATGATTCTCCTCGGGGGCCGCGAGTCGCCCTGGGTGCCGTGATCGTGCGCGCATCGGCCGGTACGGCCTGATCCGTCGCGGGTCGGGTGCGGGGCAGGGCGTGGGCCCGTTCCTGCCTGCCGATCGCCCGGGAGGCGTGGGTGTGTCGCGTCATTGGAGCGGCTTTCTTCAGGGGATACGTCAACGGGGAAAGTCGGGGGACCTGCCACGCCGGCCCGTCAAGGTGAGCGGCGGGAAGAGCACCCCACACAATGGAGGCCTCCGAACTGATGGCCTCGTAACAGAAAAGTGGCGCCGCCCGGATGATTGCCCGGTGATGCATCGCGCGGGCGAAAAGCGTTATGCCAAGCCCTGCGTTCCGGTCGTCCTGTGGAAAGGGCGCCGCCCTGATCACCAGCGAGGTGTCATCGGTGGCGGTCGCGGTGATCAGCCTTCAAGCCGGTACGCCGAGTCAGCCGTCGACGAACGCGGACCGAAGCCGGTTTCGGCGCAGCACTCGGCTCGCTGCCAGGTCGAGAACAGCGTGGTGCAGGACCGTGGTGCAGGATCACCAGCTGTCGCTGCGCGGGTCGGGCCACATGCTCAAGGAGCGGTTCTCAAGCCCAGGGCCTTCGCATGATGAAGGAAGCCTGGTCGGCGAAGGCCCGAGTGCCGTCGGAGCCATCGAGCCAGATGCCACCGTCGCGGTAGCGGAGGACGGAACCGGGATAGTTGTGCGCGTGCAAGGTCACCGACCCGGCGACCGCCCCGGGGTGCGGACAGAAGGTGGCGTCCTCACGGAACAGTTCGCTGCCGTCGTTGGTGCTCAGCCGTAGCCGCAGGTCACGATGGCGCAGATAGCGGCCGTCCGCGGCGAGGAAGGTGACGCACCGAGTGTCGGCCAGCCCCCCGACGACCGTGAAGGTGACCCGCTGCCGCGTCTGCGCGCTGCTGGACGCCGAGACTCGGCCGAGCGTCGCGAAGTCGCCGGCATACGTGAGGTACAGGGCGGGCTCGTCCACTGACTCCAGCGACTGTGCGCCCAGCGGAACAGTGCCCGCGACGGCCGACGGACTCACCGGGGACGGTCCGGCCGACGTGATGGTGCTCGACGGGATCGGCGTGGGATTGCCGGCCGTGGGAGCGGCGATGACGCCGGGCACCCGATGCGCCGGTTCGGGCCAGGTCACGTAGGTGGCGGTCCCGGTGACGAGGACCGCGCCGGTGGCGAGGGCCACCAGCGGATGAGCGGTCACCGCGTGGAGTTTGCCGATCAGCAAGCTGTGCAGACTGCCTCCCCCCGTCGCCGTGCCGACGGCGACGGGTGCCGTGGCCAGCCCGGCGGCGCCGGCCGCCGTACCCGACAGCAGGCCCTTGGCGGCCAGCGCGGCGATGAGCCCGGCCGGGACCGCCAGTGGGGCGAGGCTGAGGAGCAGTCGCTCGACCGGAACCCGTTCTGTCTTCGTCGCCGCGCAGACCGGGCATCCGCGGGTGTGCCGCGCGATCCGCTTGCGCCACACCGATGTATGGAGACCGTCCCAGCCGATGAGGGCCTCGTCCAACTGCGGACAGCGCGGGTCGGCCTCCAGCGCGGCGACGATCGTCCGGCTCAGTTCCAGCTGCTCGCGCATGCGTTGCAGGCGCACTCCGACGTGGGCGACCGTGAGCCCCGTCGCGGCGGCGATGTCGTCGCGGCTCAGCGAGCCGGCGCCTTCCTGCCACCACAGCGACAGCAGCACTCGATGGTCCGGGTCGAGCCACCGGCCGGCTTCGACAACCTGACGGCGCTCGTCCGACACATGCAGACGCAGAATCGTCATGTCCCCAGGTTCGGCGCCGGCGTCCGGTATCTGGTGTGCCTCGTCGATGACCGTGCTCCGGCCGGCGAAGGCGCGTTGCCGGTGCCGGTGGGTACTGATCTGGCGGAGCGCGATCGAGACCAGCCAGGACCGGAAGCTCTCCGGAGCACGCAGGGCAGGCAGGTCGCGCACCACGCGCAGCAGGGTTTCCTGGACGACGTCGTCGACGTCGGCATGTCCGCTCAGCGCTCGCCCGACGATGTTGTAGAGCAACGGCAGGTACGCGGCGATCAGCTCCTCGCGCGCCCGATCGTCACCGGCCTGCGCCGCGACAACCAGCCCCGCGTGGTCCGCATCCATGAGCCTCATTCCCACCTCCTTCGACCGCGGCCGGATGTTCGCCGCGAAGGGCGTCAGCTGGTGCAGCTCCGGGTGTATCCGGAAGCCGGCCGCCGTCTTGGATCGCGCCGAGAGGCTCCTGGAGGAGGCGATCGGCTTTCGCCGCGAGGCCCCTGACTCCTCGGCCGGAACCTGGCCGGGCCTTACCGTGCCGGGGTGAACCTTCCCCAGACCGCGACGGAGCCGCCCGGGGTCTGCGTGTCGACGCGGTAGCCGTCGTCCGTGGCGTTGCGCACGCCGGTGGCGTGGTTGTACTGGCCGGCGAATTCATGCTGCCCGGTCGGCACGGTACGGCCCGGTTTGAGGACCCAGCGGTAGACCAGCGCTCCGCCGGCCTCCTGAACGGTGACGATGAAGTCTTCACTCGGCAGGGTGCGCCAGTTGCCGGTGTTCTGCACGCCGCCGGTTTGGGCGATGCGCAGTTCCACGGTGAGCGAGGTGAGCGGCTGTGTGGTCTTGAGAGTGAGGTTGCTCTGGGCCCAGTAGACGGTGCTGTGCGGATCCACCGAGCCGTCCGACGACAGAGGCCCGTTCTGAACCCGGCTGCTGGGCAGCGGAGTGGGGCGCGGGCCGACCGGGGCCGTGGTGGTCGGAGTCGGGGCCGGGGCGGCGGGGGTGGTGGGAGCAGAGGGCGTCGGACGGGAAGGAAACGTCGGGGACGGGGTCGCGGGGGTGGTGGCGCTGTCCGACGGTGGCGGAGTGCGGACGATGCCCGCGACCGCGAGACCACCCGTGGCCAGGGTGGCGGTGATGGCGAGGCCTGCGAGGGCGGCCTTGGGCCAGGATCTCGCGATGGACGGTGTGCGGTGACGGACGGTGCCGTCGGCCGCCCCGCGTTCCACGCGGGCCAGCATCCGGGCGCGATCGGGCTGGTGGGCCTCGGCGGCGTCGCGCAGCCGACGGGTGATGTCCTCGTTCACCGGTTCCTCCTCCCCGCCACCAGGTCGCCGACCGCTCGTGTGCCAAGTATCCGTTCCAACTCGGCCATTCCCTTCGAGGTCTGGCTCTTGACCGTACCGACCGATATGCCCAGCGCCGCCGCGGTGTCCTTCTCCGAGAGGTCGAAGGCGTGGCGCAGCACCACGCACGACCGCTTCCGGAACGGCAGCCGGGCGAGCGCCGTACGTACGTCCAGCACGGCCGCCACGTCCGGCCCCGCCACCTGCTCCGGACTGCGGGACCAGAACAGCGCGATCCGGCGCCGCTCGCGCACCGCACTGCGGATCCGTTCCCGCGCCATGTTGGCGACCACGCCGCGAGCGTAGGCGAGCGGGTGGTCAGCCTTGCGAAGCCGGTCCCAGCGCTGCCACAGGGCGACCAGGGCATCCGCAGCAAGGTCGTCGGCCGCGTCCGTCTCGCCGGTCAGGAGATGGGCGAGACGGGCCAGTTCGGCGTAGTGGCGTTCGAAGAAGTCGTGAAACTCCGCGGACGCGTCATGAAGGAGCATCTCCCCCGGTCGCCCTCTCCCTGCTATGTGCGCGTTAACAATCGGCTCGAGCGTAACAGTGCCCATCACTGCGGCCGGACAGTGGCTGACCGCGGGGGCAGAGCCGTGACGGTGGGTGGACGGCACGGTCAATGCCGGGCGAACTGGACGCGGGTCTGTTGCGCGACGTCCGGTTTCAGTGCGATCCCCTCGACGGTCAGTTGTTCTCCGTAAAGGTCGGTGACCCTGATCGCTCCGCCGCATCCGCTGCCGCCGGTGGAGAGGAAGTAGTTGTAGTCGGTGCGGGGCAGTTTCCGCCAGCCGCTGGCGGTCCGGAGTTCGAGCACCGCCACCGGGTTCCGATGCCCGATCACCTGGACGCCGCACCAAGAGCGGCTGGACCCGGTCTTGTACCGGATGGAGAGCGTGTCGGGCGCGGCGGGGCTCAGCAGCGTCCAGGTGATCGGGATCCGGCCGAGTGAGGGGTTCGCGAGCTTGGCGAAGGCCTGTTGGCTGAGGTCGAGTTGCCCCGGTGCGCAGGGCAGGGGGCACTCGTTGACGATCCGCACCGTGATGGAGTTCCCGTTGGCGGCGCGGACCCGCACGTACGCCCCGCACGCTTTGGCCGACTCGTAGTCGGTGTGGTTCATCGCCGCGATCATGAGATCACCGGACGGTCCGTACAGGCAGGCACCATTGCCGTCACCCGCGGCATAGGAAGTCGCGACTCCCTGGTAGCTGACCGAGGGCTTGATCCGTCCCGCCGAAGAGGCTGGCGACTCCGTGCGTGCCGGGCTGGAGGCCGAGGGCGTCGGGACACCGGCGGCTGACGGCGGGGGCGGGCTCGTGACCGTCGGCTGCGTCGATGCGGTCGCGGCGCCGGCCTCTGCTGCCGGCGACCCGGAACTGGACGGTGCGTTCGTTGGGGCAGCCGCTACGGATGCGCCGGTGGGAAGCCCGGCACCGGACCGGCTCCCGGGGAGGAGCGTGAGGGCCAGGCAGGCCAGCGCACCGACTGCCGTCACCGCCAACGGAATGCCGACGGCCGCCCCGCGTCTGCGCCGCGGCCGCGGCGCACCGTGTTTCGTTGTCCTCATGCCCATCCGTTCGGTAGATCGAGTCGACGTCGCACTTATCAGTGGCCGCCGAAGGCGAAAAGGTTGCCGGTCCGGTGCCGATGTCGCCGAGACCGGGGCGATCAGGACACGTCGCCGTACACCACGCCACGGCCGTAGCCGCCCAGGTAGACCCGGCCGTACACGTCCGGGTCGCCGATGATGACGGAGATGACGCTCCCGCCGAACTGGTGCTGGTCGTCGTTGATCCGGACCCAGGTCGAACCGCCGTCGATGGAGCGGAACACCCCGGTGACGCCCTTCAGCGTCCCGCTGAGGTAGAGAGCCTGGTAGGTGGCGCCCGGGGCGGGCTTGCCGAAGCCGACACCGTGCGCCTGCTGCACGCCGGCGAGCTTGTTGAAGCTCGCCCCGCCATTGGTGGAGTGCAGGAGTCCGTTGCCTCCGCCTGTGATCCACAGGTCACCGGCGACGCCCGGGGCCGCCTTGAGCTGTCCGTCACCCAGGCCGGTGGCCTGGGCGGTGAAGCTCTTGCCGCCATCGGCGCTGGCGTACAGGGTGCCGCCCTTGAGGGCGTAGAACGTGTTCGCCGACGAACGGTCGGCCACCACGGCCGAGTCCGCGGGCAGACCGGAGGCGGCCGTCCAGGTCGCACCGCGGTTCGTCGAGTGGAACGGCCTCTGGCCCGCGGGCGTCCAGACGACGGCGGCGCCGTCCGCCGAGACCGCCACGGCCCCGCCGCCCGCTCCGCGCACGGGTTCCCCGGCGAACGGCGTCCAGCCGGCCCCGCCGTCGGTCGAATAGGCGCCGTGCTGCTCGCCACCGAGACCGACCCGGACCACGAACCCCGGCTTCGCCTGGGCGAAGTCGATGCCGGTGGTGTTGGAGAACAGCGGTCCGGAGAGTGCTTTGGCGGGTACCTTGGTCAGGTCCTCGTGCCGGAATCCGCTGACATCGCCGAGCGCACTGATCAGTGGGAGGCCCGGGGGCTTGATCAGCCCGAGGACCGCGGTCTCCTCCAGCCCCTTGGCCGGGACCGTCCAGTGCGTGGCACCCCCCTTGTCCGCCGCGGTCACGTCGTTGCTGCCCCATATCCCCGACCCGGTGCCGTACAGCACGTGCCCGGAGTCGAAGGGGTTGATGGCCAGCGCGCCCATCCAGTGCCCGATGCCCGTGCCCACGTACGGCGCAGCGGAGTTGTCCCGCACCGAGGTCGCGCCGAGCGCCTTCCAGGAGGCGCCGCCGTCGGTCGACCGGTACACCTCGTCCGAGGGCCACCAGCGGTCCAGCGTGGTGACCATCACCGTGGACGGGCGCTGCGGATCGACAGCCAGCCCGGCGAAGCCGTAACCACCGCTGGACGGTGAAATGTTCTTCCAGGCCCCGGTGGACGGCGTGTACTTCCACACGGAACCGGCCGTCACACCGTTCGGGCCCGGGGCATTGGTGTACGTCAGATACAGCGAGCCGTCACCGGACAGCACACCGTGCTGCGGCAGCTGCCCTGTGGGCTGGCCGGACACGGCCTGCCAGCTGCTGCCGCCGTCGGTGGAGCGGTACAGCGAGGTGGTCTTGTCGGCCACCCCGACGTAGATCGTCCGGCTGCCGGCCGGGCCGAAGGTCACGAAGGACAGGCCGACGCCGCTGCTCGCACCGTCCTTGACGGGGAAGGCGGCGACCTGGCTCCAGGTCACGCCGTAGTCGGTGCTGCGCCAGAGCCCGTTCTTGCGGGTGCCCAGGTAGAGCGTGCCGTGGTTGGCGGGGTCCACCACCAGCCGCTCGCCCATGGACCGGCCGTCCTCGTTGCCGCCCAGTTTGAACGGCAGGTCGGTGCGCTGGAACGTCTTGCCCTGGTCGGTGGAGCGGAGGATCGCGCCGTTGCCCGCCCAGTCATTGGTGTAAGTGCCGCTCGCGAGGTACAGGCGGTTCGGGTCGACGGGGTCGGTCGCCAGGCTCTCGATCCCGAGCAGGTTCCAGTCGGATCCACCGATCCAGTCGGTCAACGAGGTCCATTGGGCGGCGGTCGCGTCCCAGCGGTAGGCACCGCCGATGTCGGTCCGGGCGTACAGCAGGTCCTTGCGGGCGGGGTTGAAGACCAGCCCGGTGACGAACCCTCCACCGACGATCTGCGCGTTGTGCCAGGTGTACCTGCCCGAGCCGGCCGCCTTCACCAGCTTCCACTGCTGGTTGGTGCTGCCCCGGTCGGCGTACTGGATGAGCGGCACCCCCTCGCCGGTGGAGCCGCCCCACACGTCCAGCACCATGCCGTTGCTCCGGGAGACGAACTTCACCGCCCCATCGCCCACGTCCTGCATCTTCCACTGCTGCGTGGCGGAACCGTGGTCGGTCTGCTGCTCGACGGCCGCCGCGGACTCCTTGGAAGCGCCGCGCACTCCGAGGACCTTGTGGCTGCTGCGGTTCTCCACCTCGTAGTAGCCGTCCCCCGCCTGCCTCAGCCGCCACTGCTGACTCGCGGCACCTGCCACGCGGCTCGCCTGCCGTATCCAGACGCCGTCCGACGTGTCCGCCCCCGGCACGTCGAGCACCTTGTCGCTGCGGACAGAGGTCAGCGTGTAGTAGGCGTCGGCATCCACCGCCGCGGCGTTCGAATCGGCCTGCACGAACAGCAGGTAGGGGCCGAGGACTCCAGGCACGCCCAGCATCAGGCCGATCGTTATCCCGCGCCGGCGGTGGCGCCCCCGCGTACGCCGCTCACCACCAGCCGCGGCCTTGCGCCGGCTGCGGCCGTCCGCCGTGGGATCCGTCTCGTTCATGGGGGCTACTCCTTGCTTCGGCCCTGCCCCGTACAACCGCTCAGGTCAGCGGTGCGCGGCGGCATGCGGCGGGAGATCGGGCGACCCGTGGGTGTGATCGCCTTCTGGTGTGCCCGTCAGTTGCCGCCGCTCCGGAAAAGGTTGCCGCCCGCCGAAGTCCGGTACCGGGCCACTGAGACCGCGTCGTTCCAGCGTCAGATCGCGGAGGGGGGAGGGCTGTCGCGTCCGTTCAGCAAGCCGGCCGACGTGCGCGGCGGCTCCCGACGGCAGGCTGGGCGAAGAGCTGAGACCTCATCGGAGGGACTTCGCCAGCGTGGTGGCGCCGTTGAGCAGGTGCTCCAGCGGCCTGCGGCGAAAGAAGCGGGACCAGGCCGCGGTGAACACGATGACTGGGCCGGAAATGGCCGGATCTTGGTGCGCTTGGCGTCCGGAGAGGTTCGTCTTCATCCTGCTCCAGCGCCTGATCGCCGGCCGTCGCAAGGTCTGACCGGCTTAAGGCGAGCCCGGCCTTGACAGGCTGATTGTTAGCGCTAACAATCCCCCGACGATGCCCGCGGCATCGCTGCGCCCTCTCGGGGCTCCGTACGAAGGATGTGAAGTGACCGTGACCCCTCCCCCCCCCTAGACCGCGGAGAGCCATGTCGTGGGTGTCGACTTCGGCACTCTCTCCGGCCGGGCCGTGGTGGTCCGCGTCCGCGACGGCGAGGAGGTCGGCTCCGCCGTCCACGTGTACCCGCACGGCGTCATCGAGCGTGAACTCCCCACCACCGGTCAGCCCCTGCCGCCCGACTGGGCCCTCCAGCACCCCGAGGACTGGCGCGAGGTGCTGCGCACCGCCGTCCCCGCCGCAGTGGCCGCGAGTGGCATCGACCCGGCCGCCGTCATCGGCATCGCCACCGACTTCACCGCCTGCACCGTCCTCCCCGTACGGGCCGATGGCACCCCGCTCGCCGAGACCAAGCTGGGCGTTCGCCCGCACGCCTGGCCCAAGCTCTGGAAGCACCACGCGGCCCAGAGCCAGGCCGACCGCATCAACCACCTCGCCCACCTGCGCGCCGAGAAGTGGATCTCCCGCTACGGCGGCAAGATCTCCGCCGAATGGCAGTACGCCAAGGCGCTCCAGGTACTCGAGGAGGACCCGGACACCTACGCCGCCACCGAGCGCTGGATCGAGGCTGCTGACTGGATCGTCTGGCAGCTCGCAGGCGTCGAAACCCGCAACACCTGCACGGCGGGATACAAGGGCATCCACCAGGACGGCCACTACCCCAGCGAGGACTACCTCGCCGCCCTGCACCCCGATTTCGCCGACTTCGCGCGCACCCGGCTGGAGCATCCCCTGTCGCCGCTGGGATCCCGGGCCGGCTCCCTCACCGCCGAGGCCGCCGCCTGGACCGGGCTGCCCGAGGGCATCGCCGTCGCCACCGGCAACGTCGACGCCCATGTCGCGGCCCCTGCCGCCCAGGCCGTCGAGAACGGCCAGCTGCTCGCCATCATGGGCACCTCCACCTGCCACGTCGTCAACGGCCCCGCCCTCGCCGACGTCCCCGGAATCTGCGGAGTCGTCGACGGCGGCATCGTGGAGGGCGCCTACGGCTACGAGGCCGGGCAGAGCGCGGTCGGCGACATCTTCGCCTGGTGGCTGCGCCAAGGCGTGCCGACCCACTACCGCACAGAGGCCGAAGCCACCGGCGAGGACCTGCACCAACTGCTGTCCCGCAAGATCGCCGACCAGCCCGTCGGCGGCCACGGCCTGGTCGCCCTCGACTGGATGAACGGAAACCGCTCCACCCTCGTCGACCACCACCTCTCCGGAGTCATCGTCGGCCTCGCCCTCACCACCCGCCCCGAGGAGATCTACCGCGCCCTGCTGGAGGCCACCGCCTTCGGCACCCGCACCATCATCGACGCCCTGGAGCAGGGCGGCGTCCCCGTCACGGAGTTCATCGTGACCGGCGGGCTGAAGAAGAACCCCCTGCTCATGCGGATCTACGCCGACGTGCTGCGCCGGCCCGTCTCCCTCGCCGAGTCCGCCCAGGGCCCCGCCCTCGGCTCCGCCATCCACGCCGCCGGCGCGCACCCGGACGTACGCACCGCGGCCGCCGCCATGGGCCGCGTAGGCCGCGGAGTCCACCAACCGGACACCGCGCGCGCCGACGCCTACGACCGCCTCTACGCCGAGTACCGCACCCTGCACGACCACTTCGGCACCGGCCCCGACAAGCTCCTCCACCGCCTCCGCGCCATCCGCAACGCGGCGCTCACCGCCCCGCGAACCGACCCCGAGGCCACCCCGGCCGCCCAGAAGAGCGAGGTCCGACCATGAGTTCCCCGATCGATCTGCTGCGCTGCCAGGTCAGCGACCTCCACCAGGAACTGGTCCGCTACGACCTCGTCGTCTGGACGGCCGGCAACGTCTCCGCCCGCGTCCCCGGCGAGGCCTTGCTGATCATCAAGCCGAGCGGCGTCTCGTACGACGAGCTGACGCCCCGGAAGATGATCCTCTGCGACCTGGACGGCAAGGTCGTCGAGGGCGACCAGTCCCCGTCCTCGGACACCGCCGCGCACGCCTACGTCTACCGCCACATGCCCGAGGTCGGCGGAGTGGTGCACACCCACTCGACGTACGCGAGCGCCTGGGCCACGCGCGGAGAGGCCGTGCCCTGCGTACTGACCGCCATGGCCGACGAGTTCGACGCCGAGATCCCCGTCGGCCCCTTCGCGCTCATCGGCGACGACTCCATCGGCCGGGGCATCGTTGAGACCCTCCGGGGCCACCGCTCACCGGCCGTCCTGATGAAGAGCCACGGCGTCTTCACCATCGGCAAGGACGCCAAGGCCGCCGTCAAAGCCGCCGTGATGTGCGAGGACGTCGCCCGCACCGTCCACATCTCCCGCCAGCTCGGCGAACCCCTGCCGAAAGCGCAGGACGACATCGACCGCCTCAACCACCGCTACCAGAACGTGTACGGCCAGCAGCCCGCTGCCCGCTAAGGAGACCCACGCCCCCATGAAGGCACAGAAGGCAATCCAGGGCCGCGAAGTCTGGTTCCTGACCGGCAGCCAAGGGCTGTACGGCGACGACACCTTGCGTCAGGTCGCAGAGCAGCCCCGCCGGATCGCCGACGCACTCGGCGACTCCGGCATCCCGGTGAACATCATCTGGAAGCCCGTACTCACCGACGCCGGCGCGATCCGGCGGGTCTGCCTGGACGCCAACGCAGACGACACCTGCATCGGCCTCATCGCCTGGATGCACACCTTCTCCCCGGCGAAAATGTGGATCGCGGGCCTGGACGCCCTGCGCAAGCCGTTGCTCCACCTGCACACCCAGGCCGATGCCGCACTGCCCTGAGCGTCGATCGACATGGACTTCATGAACCTGAACCAAGCGGCCCACGGGGACCGCGAGTTCGGCTACATCCAGTCCCGGCTCGGCGTCGCACGCAAGACCGTCGCCGGACACGTCAGCGACCCCTCGGTCGCTGCCCGGATCGCCTCCTGGGCCCGGGCCGCGGCAGGCCGCTCCGAGCTGCAGAGCCTCAAGCTGGCGCGATTCGGCGACAACATGCGCGACGTCGCCGTGACCGAGGGCGACAAGGTCGAAGCCCAACTCCGCTTCGGCGTCTCGGTCAACACGTACGGCGTCAACGACCTGGTCGCAGCCGTCGACGCCAGCGTGACCGAACTGGTCAAGGAGTACGAGGACACCTACCGCCTCGCGCCCGAACTCCGCGCGGACGGGGACCGGCACGACTCACTGCGCTACGCCGCCCGCATCGAACTCGGCCTGCGCGGATTCCTGACGGACGGCGGCTTCCACGCCTTCACGACCAACTTCGAAGACCTCGGCGGCCTGCGCCAGCTGCCCGGCCTGGCGGTGCAGCGGCTGATGGCCGACGGCTACGGATTCGGCGGCGAGGGCGACTGGAAGACCTCCGTCCTGCTGCGCACGCTCAAAGTGATGTCCACCGGGCTGCAGGGCGGCACCTCCTTCATGGAGGACTACACCTACCACCTGGAGCCAGGGCGGGAGTTGATCCTAGGCGCGCACATGCTGGAGGTCTGCCCGACCATCGCATCGGACGTGCCCTCCTGCGAGATCCACCCCTTGGGCATCGGGGGCCGCGAGGACCCGGTCCGCCTCGTCTTCGACGCCCGGACCGGTCCCGCCGTCGTGGTCGGGCTGGCCGACATGGGCGACCGGTTCCGTCTGGTCGCCAATGAGATCGACGTGGTCGAGCCCCTCGAACCGCTGCCGAACCTCCCCGTCGCGCGCGCCGTCTGGCAGCCGCGCCCGAACCTGCGCACTTCGACCGAGGCGTGGCTGACCGCCGGCGCGCCCCACCACGCCGTGCTGTCCAGCGCGATCGGGACCGAGGAGCTGGGCGACCTCGCCGACATCCTCGCCACCGAGCTGCTGGTCATCGACGCGGACACCACGATCCGCCGGTTCACCCAGGAGATCCGCTGGAACCAGGCCTACCACCGTCTGGCCCAGGGCTTCTGACGCAGACGGCGGGCGGGGGTCCTCCCGGGCCGCCGCCCTCTCGGTCCTCCCGAACCCGCCCCCGTCCCCCGAATCGGAGTGACGAACAGCCATGCCCGACGTGCCCACCCGCCTCGACGACGGTTCCCTGACGATCCGCCGCGAGCCGTACGCGACTCTCCCGGACGGGCGGGTCGTCGACCGCTGGGCCTTCGGCTCCGAGGGCGCCGTCATGGCGGAGGTGCTCAGCCTCGGAGCCCGGCTCCAGGCGCTGTACGCACCGGACCGGGACGGGCACCGCGCCAACATCGTGCTGGGCGGCGCGAGCGTGGCGGACATGCTCGGCGAGGCGAAGTACTTCGGGGCAACGGTCGGCCGCTACGCGAACCGGATCGCAGGCGGCGAACTGCCCGTCGAGGGCGCCGTCCACCGGCTGCGGACCCAGGGAAACGGCCACACGCTGCACGGCGGCCCCGAAGGCTTCGACGCGCGCATCTGCTCCGGACGCACGAAAGGCCGTCCTCTCATTAGCGAGAGAACGGCCTCCGACCTGCGTAAACGCTGGTCGGGACGACAGGATTTGAACCTACGACCCCTTGACCCCCAGCGCCAGGCCCACAATCAGGACATGTGGCGCTATTTGAGGGCGGAGAACGTGCATCAATGCGCGTGCCGTGCACCTGCCTGCAGCGGCACTGGTCCCCAACCAGTCGTCACCCCAAGGCGCCACTTGGGAGGTTCAGACGGAGCGAGTGGGCCCAGCACGCCCGGGCTTCCGGCCCGGTCCCCAAGCCGAGCGCAGTCCTCGCCCTGCGTGCAGGGGTACGTGAACCATTTTCTGGTTGATGGTCGACTGCCCGCTGGGACCCGGTCCTGCCCCGCGGAGGCCGCCGGAGAGTGAGGGGGTGCGGTCTCACTCCCCGGCGGGCGGCATCAGCAGTTGGGGTGCGTCGAGCGCCCCGCGAAGCGGTCCGCGAGCCAGTTCGCCACCTCCAGGGAGTGGGTGATCACGCCGCTGACGTGCTCGCCGACCCGCCCGACGCCGTACGGGATGAGCTCGTCGCCGAGCGCGTGGTACTGGTACACGGGCGCGGCCGGGGTGGTGCGCCCGAGCCTGCTCTGGTTCAGGCGGGCCTGCCAGTCGGGCTGCGCGAGCGGGTTGCGGGTCGTCAGGTCGGAGATCCGCTTGAAGGAGCCGGCGATCGCGTCGGCGTCCTGGCCGGCGGCGGCCATGAAGATCAGGCCGGAGCTGTAGGAGCCGTTGATGAAGTCGGCCACCTTCAACAGGTCGGCCGGGACGCCGCCCGTCGCCGTGCCCTTGACCTGCAACCGGTACGAGCCCTGCAGCTCGGCCACCCAGCTGCTGGCCTGGCCGCCCTGGGAGTAACCCATGATGCCGACCGTGGTGTTGGCGACAGCCCGGTCTCAGGAAGGCGGGTCGCGGCGCGGGCCGCGTCGAGCATCGCGTGGCCGGCGGAGGGGCCGACAGTATACGTGTGGACGCCCGGGGTGCCGAGGCCCTCGTAGTCGGTGACCACCACGGCCCAGCCGCGCAGGGTGAGCTGCTGGATGAGGTTGGCCTCCATGGCGGTGCCGTGCGGGAGGTTGATGCTCGGCGCGCAGGAGTCGCCCATGCCGACGGTGCCGACGGCGTACGTGATCAGGGGGCGCGGGCCGGTGCGGCCGTCCTGCGGGACGACGACGGTGCCGGAGACGACGTTCGGGGCGCCGTCGGCGGTCGTGGAGTTGTAGTGGATCTTCCACGCCTTGGTGTTTGGTGGGCTGGCCGGGCAGCGGGTGGAAGGCGGACGGCTCGCTGCTCACGATGTCGCCGGGGCGGGCGGTGGCCTGGCCGGCCCTCGCCCGCGCGGGCGGTGGCGGCTGGGACGGCGGCCGAGAGTGCCAGGGCGGCGATGGCCGAGCTTCGGACTGAGTTTCAGATGCGCATGGGGCGGCTCTCTCAATGGGTCCGGTGGGGGTAGGTAAGGAGAAGGTAGTGACCGACCAGTAAGAAGGTCGCTGACCGCACAGCTCACCTTTCCTGGCCGGGGAGCGCCGTCGCCCGCTCGCGGGACGATCTATGCAAAACCGCCCCCCGCACGGAGCGCAGCCGCTAAACTCCCCATACTCGAGCCGTTGACCAGGTGAAATGTTCGAAAGTCCGGCGGAGTGCTTGAACAGACGTCGTGGAAACGACTGGTGAGGGTGGTTCAGTTATGCCGGCGGAGCTGATTCGTTATGATCAAGGCCGCGTCTCGATGCATCCCGCGGTGGGGAATATCGCCACCGCGCTGAGCCCGCTGGCCGCTGCCGCGAACATCGTTTCTCAAATCGGCGCATGCATCGTCGAAATCAATCGGTTCAGGCTGGAAGCCAGATACCTCGCCGGGCAGCGCGAGGTCTCCTTGGCGATCGTCAAGGACCGGCAGAGGGCCATCGTCCAGCTCTTCGACGCCGAGAAGCGGGCGTCGATGCAGACGCACGTCGACCGCCGGGGCCTCATGGCCGGCTATCACCAAATGATCAGCAATTCCTGCGACATGCGGGTCTCCGAAGCGGAACGCACCCTGGCGATGACGATTATCCCGGTGCTGTCCGGCCAGATCGTCCAGGACCGGGCCACGGCCGGTGACAACCTAATCCGCTTGTGCGACTCCCTGGCGCTCGGCCAGGCGGAGATCGAGGTCGCGGCGTGGCGCGCGCTGGACCGCTGACGCGTTCGGACCGTCGGAAACAGGGGGTGGGGCCGGGTGGAAGCGGCAGCTCAGTGGCTGGCCATCGCCATCATCGTGCTGGCGGCCATCGCGTACGCAATCAAAGGGCTCGGCTGGCTCGTCGAGAACGAGCCCGTGTATCTGGTGCTCGGAGTCCTCGCGGTCGGTGCGATCGCCTATTTCTGGTACAGATCGGGCCGTCCGGCAACGTTGCGCGTTGACACCGGGGCCATGGTGACCCGGGCGCGCCGGTCCGAACAGTTGCTGGTCGAATCGCGGCGCGTGCTCGAACGCGAGGCAGATGCGCTCCAAAACCTGCGGTTCGAAGTGCGCGACGAGGTCAACTTCGAGGTCTACCGTCAAGCGCACCGCGAAAGCCGGCTCATTGCCGACCGCTGGTACGAGCACAAGCGGAGCGCCGTCGAAACTCGCAGGGAGATTTCGGCCGGCCTGAACAGACTGCGCGCGAACAAGCGCAGGCTGGACCGGATGTCCGGTGGTACAACGCGGCGCAGGAGATTCAGCCAGGAGGCGCAGGCGGTGCAATCGGTGATCGACAGCCTGAACCAGGCGCTGTCATCCCTCAGCGCCGAGGTGAGCCGGGGTGTGCAGAGCCTGGACGCCCACAATCGGCAGACCGGCAGGCTGCGCGATCACATCCGGGACCACTGCGGCCCCCGGGGCAGGCGCTGGTTCGAGCAGCTGCAAGCGAGAAAGAAGAGAGTCACCGGCACCGGCTGAGGGGTGCGTCAGTTCTGTGCCGTGTCGTCGCCCGCCTACACGGCACCCTCAGGTACGCCTGCCTTCTCGCGCATCTTGTGCACCAGCTCCGCCTTCCGGTCGGCCGCATCCTGGCGTCGAGGTTGCGGTGCGGACCGTTGTTCTGCCGTTCGGCGCGGGACAGCTTCTTGCGCTGGCCGCCGCCCTGGCCCACGGGGTTGTTGATGTTCTTGCTGTCGGTCATGGGTCTCCCGGTGGCGATGTGAAGTGCTCTACGGATTCATCGGTGCGTAAATCGGCGCCCGGAAGAACATGACAAAGACGTACCCGCTTCCGTCGGCCCCGCGCCTCGTCGACGCCTTCAGTGTCAGTGACTAGCCGCTGCCCTTGGCGCGCTGACAAGGGAAACCCGCTGGTCACGGTGGTCCTGGGCGGCGTGGCGGTCGCCGGTGGTCTCAGGCTGGAAGCGTCCATCTCCCTCCGACTCCCGGAGGCGATCCCCATGCGCACCAGCATCGGCCGCGGCCGTATCTACCGCAGCTGCGGCTGCAGAGAAGGCCATCGCCGTCAGCTCGGCACAGGCTGCCCTGATCTGGTCACCTCCAGCGAGCACGGCACCTGGAGCTTCGCCGTCGACGTCCCCACCCCGGCCCGCCGCCGCACAACGGTGCGCCGGGGCGGATTCCCCCAGCCAGGATGCGGCCGAGCAGGCCCTGCGGCGGTTCCTCGAGGGCGAGGCCAGCGGGTACAACGCGGACCCGAACCAGACCGTCGCCGCCTACCTGAACGCCTGGCTGGCCGCGAAGGCCCTCGTGCTGAAGCCGACCACGATGGCCCGCTACCGCGACTATGTCCGCAACGACCTCATTCCGGCCCTCGGCACCCTCAAGCTCGACCAGCTCGCCCACCGGCACATCTCGGCCTACGTCACCTGCCAGCTCGCCGCCGACCGCAGCGAGACCACCCTCTACCGCTGCCTGGCTACCCTCTCCAGCGCCCTAGGCGACGCCGTCCGCCAACACCGCCTCCCCCACCACCCGGCCAGTCCCCCCGTCCTACGGCAACCTCCGGCGCCGGAACGACGGATCTGGACGGCGGAGGAGGCCGCCCGCTTCCTCGTGTACTGCCACCGGGCCGATCCCGAGATGGCCGACCTGTTCGAGGTACTCATCGGTACCGGCCTGCGCAGGGCGAAGCCCTGGGCCTGCACTGGGACGACGTCCACCTGGGCGAGGGCGTGCTCTACGTGCGCTGCACCCTCTCCGCGATCGACAACAACCGCCTGGCCATCACCACGCCGAAGACCCGGGCCAGCCGCGGCTGGGTCGCCATCTCACCCCGCGTCGCCGCCGCCCTCCGGCACCGTGCACTAACGATGCCCCGAACACGCGGCGACCCTGACGATCCGTTCGCCGGACTCGTCTTCTGCCGACTCGACGGCCGACCGCTCGGACCACACCAGGTTCTCGACCGGCTCCGCCGGCTCTCCGCCGAAGTCGGAGTCCCCAGGATCACGGTCCACGACCTGCGCCACCTGGCCGCCACCATCACCATCACCGCTGGCGTGCCCCTCACCGTCGTCTCCAAGACCCTGCGGCACTCCACTCTGTCGACCACCGCCAACATCTACAGCCACCTCACCCAGCAGGCGGCCCGCGAAGCCGTCGACACCATCGACCACACCCTCACCGGCTCCGCGAGGCTGTCCGCCGACTCCGCTCCCCCGCGCCGCCGGCCTTCAGCGCTACGGCCGACCGGCCACAGACTGGACGTGCGACCACACTGCGACCACCATGGCTCCGGACGCACGAAAGGCCGCCCTCTCATGGATGAGAGAACGGCCTCCGACCTGCGTTTCCGCATGGTCGGGACGACAGGATTTGAACCTGCGACCCCTTGACCCCCAGTCAAGTGCGCTACCAAGCTGCGCCACGTCCCGATGCCCGCTGACCTGGGGTTTCCCCTGGATGAACGCGCAGGAGAACGATACCGCACTTCGCGGGGTGGTCGCGCGCACCTTTCCGGTCGCGGATCCGGGCCAGGAGCCTCTTGACCTATATCGCGCTTGAGGTTGCATGATCCACTCATGACACAGGCAACCGCGGACACGGTGTTCCGCTACGAGGATCTGGGCCGGCTGATCGGCCTCATGACCGGGGCCGAGAAGCACGGGCCCGCCGCCACCTCCACGCTCGACGCGCTGTGGGTGCTCTACGACCGGGTGCTGAGGGTGGCGCCCGGGACCGCCGAGGATGCCGGGCGCGACCGGTTCCTGCTGTCCAAGGGGCACGGGCCGATGGCGTACTACGCCGTGCTCGCCGCCAAGGGGTTCTTCCCCGTCGAGTGGCTGCCCGGCTTCGGCTCGTACGAGTCGCCCCTCGGGCACCACCCGGACCGCACCCTGATCCCCGGCGTGGAGATCGGCAGCGGGTCGCTCGGGCACGGGCTGCCGCTCGCCGTCGGCAGCGCGCTGGGGCTGCGCGCCCAGGGGCTGGCCGAGCCGGCGATATGGGTGCTGATCGGGGATGCGGAGCTGGACGAGGGCAGCAACCACGAGGCACTCGCGTACGCGGGCTCCGCCGGGCTGGAGAGGCTGCACACCGCGGTGATCGACAACGACTCCGCGACGCACGGCTGGCCGGGCGGGATCGCGGCCCGGTTCGAGGCCGCCGGCTGGTCCACGGCCACCGTGGACGGGCGGGACCACGCCGCGCTGCACGCCGCCTTCACCGCGCCGCACCCCGGCCGGCCGCACGTCGTGGTCGCCCGTGTCGAGAAGAAGCAGTAGAGAAGCAGTAGGGGAGCCGAGATTTACATGGACACCATGCGGGAACGATTCATCTCCGTCACGTCACGCCTGCTCGACGAGGATCCGCGGCTGGCCCTCGTACTCGCCGAGATCAGCATGGACGGGTTCCTCCCCGCCCAGCGGCGCCACCCGGACCGGGTGATCAACGTCGGGATCCGGGAACAGCTGCTCATCGGCGTCGGCGGCGGCCTTGCCCTCACCGGCATGCGGCCGGTCGTGCACACCTTCGCGAGCTTCCTCGTGGAGCGACCGTTCGAGCAGGTCAAGCTGGACTTCGGACACCAGGGCACGGGCGGCGTCCTCGTCAGCGCGAGCGCCAGTTACGACTGGCCTGCCGGCGGGTTCACGCACATGGCGCCGGGCGACGTGGCGCTGCTGGACACCCTCGACGGCTGGACCGTCCACGTCCCCGGACACCCCGACGAGGCGGAGGCGCTGCTGCGGCACGCCTACGCCGCGGGGGACGACAAGGTCTACGTCCGGCTCTCCCAGCAGTCGAACGCCGCGCCGCGCCCGGTGGAAGGCCTGCGGTTCCAGACCGTACGGGAGGGACGCGCCGGCGTGGTGGTCGCCGTCGGCCCGCTGCTGGACAACGTCCTCGCGGCGACCGAGGGCCTGGACCTGACCGTGCTGTACGCCCCCACCGTGCGTCCCTTCGACGGGGCGACGCTGCGCGCGGCCGCCGGGAGCGCCGGGAGCGCCGCCGCGGCCGATGTGGTCCTCGTCGAGCCGTACCTCGCCGGCACCTCCACGACCGCCGTGAACGACGCCCTGGCCGACACGCCCCACCGGGTGCTGGGCCTGGGCGTGGGCCGCGCCGAGCTGCGCCGCTACGGCACGATCGACGAGCACACCGCGGCCCACGGCCTGGACCCGCGGTCCCTGCGCGACCGCATCACCGGCTTCCTGCGTCCGCCGGTGCGATAGCCGGTGGAAACGCGGGCCGCGCCGATGACAGGCTCGCCCGCATGCCGCCCGCGCGGGCCGGCTGCTGGTCCACTGGAACGGGGTGCTGCGCGAGGTGGCGGCGATGCCGGCGGAGGCCTGGAACCGCTCTCGAATCCTGTCCTCGTCATCGCCGCAGCGGCGGCGCGGTCTCCGTGCCGCCGTGCGCTCAGCCCTCGCCGCCCACGCCACCCGTGCCGCCGTCGGCCAGTTCCGGATGGGCCGCCGCCAGCCGTTTCGGGGCCGCCTGTATCCAGGAGTCGATCAGGATCGAGCGCAGCTCCGCCCCGTCCTCCACCGCCTCCAGCCGGACCCGCAGCCAGGCGTAGTTGTCGTCGTGGCCCTCGCGTATGAAGAACTTCTCCGGCTCCGCCGCGATCAGCTCGGCCCGGTCCTCCTTGGGGCACTTCACCCCGATCGAGGTGTCGTCATCGCCCAGCGCGGCGAAGATCTTCCCGCCCACCCGGAAGGTCGGCATGCCCCAGGCCGGCTTCTCGCTGCTGTCCGGAAGCGACAGCGCGATCGTACGGACGTCCTGCGCGGTGGTGCCCATGCCACGACCCCTCTCCGGCCATCGGTGACCCCTCGTCCACGACCGTAGACCCCGCCACTGACATCCGCCGGGCCGCCGCGTCGCCGCGCCGGGCTACGCCATCTGCCGCCGGTCCTCCCGGGCATGGAGGAGATCCACCAGTTCCGCCGCCAGCGACTTCACCTTCGCGAGGCCCTCCGTGCCCCACCGGCGCGGCACCACGTCCACCCCGCACACCGTGCCCAGTACGATCCCCCGCCGGTCCGTCAGCGGCGCGCCCACGTACGAGCGCACTCCGCTCTCGTCCACCACCGCGTTGCCCGCGAAGCGCGCGAAGTCCCGTACGTCCTCGAGCACCAGTGCCCGGCGCCGCACCACCACGTGCGGGCAGTAACCGTGGTCGCGGGCCAGCACCCGCGCCGGGTAGGTGCTCGCCGGGGCCTCGGCCGCATGGTGCAGCCCGGCGAAGAACTGCCGTTCCTCGCCGATGAAGTTGACCCCCGTGTGCGGCGCGGCCAGCACGTCCGCGACGCGCCGGGCGAAGGCGTCCAGTTCGGCGTCCACCCGCTCGCCCAGGCCCAGTTCCCGCAGCCGGACGACGCGCGCGGGCGCCTCCCGGTCCACGGGCGTGAGCAGCAAGTGTCCGGTCGATTCGTAGTACGTCATGACGGTTCCCCCGACTCCGAAGACGAAGAGCTGACTGTGGCCGTGCACAGGAGATGACGGACGAGGGCGGCCAGCGTCCCCGTCCCGGAGCTGGTCAGGCGCGCGTCGCACCGTACGACGGGCACCTCGGGCCCCAGCCCCACCGCTTCGCGGACCTCGTCGGGCCCGTAGCGGTGACCGCCGTCGAACTCGTTGACGGCGACGATGAAACCGATCCCGCGCCGCTCGAAGAAGTCCACCGCGGGGAAGCAGTCGTCGAGGCGGCGGGTGTCGGCGAGCACCACCGCCCCGAGCGCGCCGGCGCACAGCTCCTCCCACAGGAACCAGAAGCGGTGCTGCCCGGGCGTCCCGAAGAGGTAGAGCACGTGCCGCTGGTCCAGCGTGATGCGGCCGAAGTCCAGCGCGACCGTCGTGGTGCTCTTGGCCTCGACCCCGTCCAGGGGGTCCGCGGCCTCGCTGAGGTCGCTCAGCAGCTCCTCCGTGCTCAACGGCTCGATCTCGCTCACCGCGCCCACGAAGGTGGTCTTGCCCGCCCCGAAACCGCCCGCGACCAGGATCTTCAGCGTCGCGGGAGCGGAACCGGGGGCGGGTGCGTCAGAGCCGTTTGTGTAGGCCATCGAGCACCGCCCGGAGCAGGGACTGGTCATCGGCGGCGAACGACCCGCCGCCCGGGAACCGCGGCGCCTGCGCCATGACGGCCCCGTGTTCCATCAGATCGGACAAGAGCACCTTCACCACCACCGCGGGCAGCCGCAGTTGCCCGGCCACCTCGGCGACCGTGACCGCCGCGGCGCCCGCGCACAGCCGGAGGGCGAGCGTGTGCTCCGCCCCCAGCGGTACGCGCGGCCGCACCCCGGTCGCGGTCACCAGCGAGAGCAGGTCGAGGGCGAAACCCGGCCGGGTCCGCCCGCCACTGGCGGTGTACGGGCGCATCACCCGGCCCGCCGAGTCGTCGAGCCAGGGTGTGTCCCGCCCCTTCGCGTACGCCCCCGTCGCGCGGCCCCTCATCGCTCCGGGTCGGCGACGGGCCGCCGCGGCGGGGCAGCCAGGTACGGCCGCACGCTCTTGACCAGCATCGCCATCTCGTAGCCGAGCACCCCGGCGTCGGCCTCGCGGTCGGCGAGGACCGCCAGGCAGGTACCGGAGCCGGCGGCCGACACGAAGACGAGCGCGGTGTCGAGTTCGACGACGACCTGGCGGACCTCCGCGCCGTTCCCGAAGCGGGATCCGGCGCTGCGCCCCAGCGAGTAGAGCCCGGAGGCCAGCGCCGCCATGTGGTCGGCGCTGTCGGCGTCCATGCCGTGCACGCAGGTCACCAGGCCGTCGGCGGTGAGCAGCACGGCGCTGCGCGTGTACGGGACGCGTTGCACCAGGCCGCTGAGCAGCCAGTCCAGGTCCGAGAGCCGACCGCCGGTCGTCGTCGCCACTTCGCCGCCCATGGGGGTGCGCTCCTTGCTGAGGTGAGGGGTCGGGGTCATACCTGGTTCTCCGACTGGGCGAGGCCGAAGCCCCGTTGGAAGGCGGCCATCAGGCCCGGGTCGTGTACGGGTTGCTCGGTGTCCGGGGCCCGCCGCGGAGCGGGAGCCTCGCGCAGCTGGGGCGCGAGGTGCTGCTGGGCCCGGCGGCGCGGCAGCTGCGGCCGGTCCGCGGCCTCGGGTTCGGACGGCACGGGCTGGGCTTCGGCCCCGGCTGCGGCCCCGGCCCGAGTGCCGGTCCCGGCCGGGGCTGCGGCTGCGGGCTCAGGCCCGGGCGCCGGCTCGGCCCACCGCTCCGGCAGGGCCGCCGCTGAAGCCGTGGCCCCGTCCCCGGCTCGGGGCCCGGGCAGCGGCACGGCCGCGCCTGCGGGCCGCTGCCCGGGCCCGGGGCCGGGCCCTGCGACGGCTTCAGGCCCAGGCCCGGACGCGGGCCAGTGACCGGGCCCGGCCGGCCTGGGGACAGCCCCCGGGGCGGCCCCGGGCCAGTCCTCCGGCAGGGGCTCGGCCGGTTCCGGCCGCGGCAGGTTCACCCGTACGGGCTCCAGCGGCGGCGGTGGCACCGGCGGCATCGGCATCGGCATCGGCATCGGCATCGGCGCCGCCTGCCCGGTCCCCCACGAGGTGGCGCGGGAGCCCCCCGCCGCATCGGCGGCGCTCGGCCCCTCCGCGCCCAGCAGCTCCTGCGGCAGCACCAGCACGGCGAGCACCCCGCCGTAGATGTTGGACTTGAGCTCGACGGCGATCCCGTGCCGACGGGCCAGCGCCGAGACGACGAACAGCCCGATCCGCCCGTCCGCCAGCAGATCCCGGACGCTGATCTGGTCGGGGTCGCCGAGCAGGGCGTTCATCCGGCGCTGTTCCTCCGCCGGCATGCCCAGCCCCCGGTCCTCCACCTCCACCGCGATCCCGGCGGTGACCCGTTCGGCGCGCAGCACCACGTCGGTGTCGGGGGCGGAGAACACCGTGGCGTTCTCGACCAGTTCGGCCAGCAGGTGCACCACGTCGGCGACGGCGTGGCCGCGTACGCTGCCGCCCGCCGGGGGCACGACCTTGACCCGGGTGTACTGCTCGACCTCCGCGACCGAGGAGCGGAGCACCTCGCTCAGGTCGATGGGCCGGGTCCACTGGCGCCGGGAGGCGGCGCCGCCGAGCACGGCGAGGTTCTCGGCGTGGCGGCGGATGCGGGTGGCGAGGTGGTCTACGTGGAAGAGCTCCTTGAGCAGGTCCGGGTCCTCGACCGTGTCCTCCAGCTCGTCCAGCAGCGAGATCTCGCGGTGGACGAGGGACTGCAGGCGGCGCGCGAGGTTGACGAAGACCTCGACCTTCCGCTCGCTGTCGGACGGGGTGGCCGGGCCGGCCAGCCGTACGAGGGTCTCGTGGGCCTGTTCGCGGGCGCCGCGCAGCTCCTGGGAGAGCAGCCAGAACTCGTCCACCCCCGCCGGGTCGGCGCCGGCCGGGGGCCCGGTTGGGCCGCCGCGCACCGGGCGGGGCGGGGCCTCGCCGCGCTCGAGCCGGTCTGCGGCGCCGCGCAGCTCCTGGCGGCCGCGCACGCTGGAACGGCGCAGCGCCTCGCACCGGTCCCGTACGGCCTTGGCGGCGCGCTGGGCGCCGAGCAGGGCAGCGGCGAGGGCTGCGACGAAGAGGAGGGCGCAGCCGGTGAGCACAGGCCAGAGCCGGGCGTCCCGGTCCCCGGCTCCCCCGCCGAGCTGGAGGGTGAAGATGACCGCGGCGGTGCCGCTGAGCCCGGCGGCGAGCGTGGGCAGTACGGCGGCCCGGACCAGCTGGGGGCGTGTCTGCCGGCCGGGACCGGTGACGGCGTGTCTCGACGGGGCGTGGCGGGCGGCGCGGAGTCCGGACATCGGCGTCCTCGGTACGTGGGGCCCGGCCCCCAGCGATCCCGGGGCCCGGTGTTGATCACCGAATACCCACGCTAGACCGCACCGTCCCGCCCCGGACGTCCAGTTGGGGAAGTTCGCGGGGGTGCTTCCCGCTCCCGGTGGAGCGCTCGTACAGCCGCCCGAATCCCCCGGGTCGCCTCCGGCGTGATCCCAACCTGGATCCGGCATGATCCCGGCGTGGGTCCGCCGTGGATCCGGCGGCCGGAACCCCGCGGACCTCCGCCGCCACCGAGCCGCCGGGGCTCAGGAACCGACGGCTTCCGGCTCCTCGCGGATCACGCCCGTCGCCCGGGCCGCGGCGACCGCGGCGACGGACACCTCCGGTGCGGCGTGGCCGCCCACCACGAACGGCCGCCACCACGGCTGGTCCGGAAGACCGGCGGCGCCCGGCTCGAAGGGCTGGCCCGGGATCGGCAGGGCGATCGCGGCTCCGACCCCCTCCGCCGCGGTGACGGTTCCCTCGCCCGGCTCGTCCCACGGGTGGGGGGCCAGGTTGAAGGTGCCCCAGTGGATCGGCAGCATCGTGCCGTGCGGGGTGCCGCCCTGGAGGTCGAGGTGGGCGCGCAAGCCCTCCTCGGGCGTCATGTGGATGTCGGGCCAGTACTCGGAGTAGGCGCCGATCTGGATCATCGTGGCGTCGAAGGGCCCGTGCTCGGCGCCGATCTCCTTGAAACCGGGGAAGTAGCCGGTGTCCCCGCTGTGGTAGATCCGGTGCTCGTCCCCCGCGACGACCCAGGAGGCCCACAGGGTGTGCTGCTGGTTGCGCAGCCCGCGTCCGCAGAAGTGCCGGGCGGGGGTCGCGGTGAGCGTGAGCCCGGCGATCTTGGTGGTCTCGTTCCAGTCCAGCTCGCGCAGCCGGTCGGCCGGGACGCCCCAGCGCTCCAGGTGCGCGCCGACTCCCAGCGGGACCGCGAAGAGCGTGTCCGTACCGGCCAGCTCCTTGATCGTCGGCAGGTCGAGGTGGTCGTAGTGGTCGTGCGAGATGACCACGACGTCGACCGGGCCCAGCGAGGCAAGCGGCACGGGCACGGGGTGCAGCCGCTTGGGCCCGGCGAAGGGAAAGGGCGAGCACCGCTCGCCCCACACGGGGTCGAACAGCACGCGTCGCCCGTCGATCTCCGCGAGCACGCTGGAGTGCCCCATCCAGGTGAGCCGCAGTCCGCTCGCGGGCGGCTTCGCCAGCTCCGCGAGGGTCGTCGGGTACACGGGGATCGGCGCCCCGGGGGTGCGCCGGACCCGCTGCTCCCGGTGGAAGTAGATCTTGGCGAACTCGGTCATCGACCCCGAGGGCCTGGTCCGGGCCCCGAGCGGGTTCTTGAAGACGCCGTCGGCGAAGTTCGGCGAGCGGTGGATCCGCTCCAGCCGGGCGCCGGACGGGTCCGCGCCGAAGGCTTCGGGCCGCAGGGCACGCAGCCGGGGACGCAGGGGACGGGAGCCGGTCAAGGCGCCTCCTGGGAGGATGGGGGTCGGGACGGTCGTCGGTCTACGACCATCCCAACGCACACATACCCCCAAGGATTCCGCTTACGGCCCTCGTTTCCCGTCTGCGGCGCTCCCCCCGCCCGTCGCTCCCCTTACAGGGGCAGCAGGTCCGGCCGCTTCGCCTCGACGTGGTCCCCGGAGGACTCGCCGCGCAGCCGCCGCCCGATCCAGGGCACCAGGTGCTCGCGCGCCCACTGGATGTTGTCCCGGGTCACGTCCACCGAGCCGCGCGGCCGCTGCGGCGGCCACGGCTGGTCGGGGTCGGCGGGCACCTCCAGTCCGAGCACCTGCGCGGCGCGCAGCGCCACCCGCGTGTGCCCCTCGGGCGAGAGGTGCAGCCGGTCGGTGTCCCAGGCCCGCCGGTCCTGTACGGACTTCAGCGACCAGAGGTCGAGCACCGGGCAGTCGTAGCGGTCGGCGATGGCGCGCACGTGCGCGCTGTACGTCGCCACCTTGCCCCGGAGGTGCTTGAGGACCGGCACACCCCGGGTGTCGAAGCCGGTGGTGATCATGACCAGGCCGACGGCCCCGGTGAGGTCGGCGACGGCGGCCTCGAACCGCTCCGCCACGTCGTCGGGGTCGCTGCCGGGCCGGATGATGTCGTTGCCGCCCGCGCAGAAGGTCACGAGGTCCGGGGCGAGCTCCTTGGCCCGCGGGACCTGCTCGGCCACGATCTGGTCGAGGAGCCGGCCGCGCACGGCCAGGTTCGCGTATCGGAAGTCGTGCTCGTCGCGCCGGTCGGCCAGGAGCACGGCGAGCCGGTCCGCCCAGCCGAGATAAGAATCCCCGGGTCCCGGGTCCCCCACGCCCTCGGTGAAGCTGTCCCCGATCGCCGCGTACGAGCCGATGGTCTTGAGTGTCGTCGTCGTCGCTGCCACGAAACGACATCCTTCACCCGAGCACACGACCTACGCCAACGTAAGCAGGGGTTGACGGACCGTGATCTATACCACCCGGGGGATAAGGAATAAGTACACATCAGGCCGGGACCCCCCTCGGGCCCCGGCCTGACATGTGTTCGTGCTCCGGCGGCGGCTGCCGTCGGTTGCGTCAGATGGTGACGCCCTTCGAGCGGAGGTAGTTCACCGGGCTGATGTCCGAGCCGTAGGACTGGGTCGTACGGATCTCGAAGTGGAGGTGCGGGCCGGTCGAGTTGCCGGTGGAGCCGGAGAGACCGATGCTCTGGCCGGCGGTGACGCTCTGGCCCACCGAGACGGACAGCGAGGAGAGGTGGCCGTACTGGGAGTAGTGGCCGTCAGCGTGCTTGATGATGACCTCGTTGCCGTACGCGCCGGCCCAGCCGGACGAGACCACGGTGCCCGCGCCGACGGCCTTGACGGTGGTGCCGGAGCTGGCGATGAAGTCGACGCCGGTGTGGTAACCCGAGGACCACATCGCGCCCGCGACCTTGTACTGGGTGGATATCCCACCGCTCACCGGGGCCACGAATCCGGCGGCGCTGGGGGCCTTCGCCCCGGTGGCCGAGCCGCTGCTCTGCGGCTTCTGCTTCGGCTGCTGGACGGGGGCGGGCGCGTCCTGCTCGCCCGAGGAGCCCTCGTCGGAGGCCGAAGAACCGGTCGAGGACCGCTCGGCGGGGGCCGGAGCCGGGGCCGGGGCTGCCTCGGCCGGAGCCTCGGCCTTCGCGCCGAGGGTCAGCTTCAGACCCGGGTGGATCAGGGAGGGGTTGGTGCCGACGGCCTCGCGGTTGTCGGCGTACAGCTTCTCCCAGCCGCCCGAGAGGTGCCGCTCCGCGGCGATCTTGGAGAGGTAGTCGCCGGGCACGACCGTGTAGACGGCCGGCGCGGCCTGCACGGCGGCGGCGGGCGCGGCCTGGAGCGAGAGCGGAAGCTGCGGGGCGACGGCGGGGGCCGTGGCCGGCGCGGCGGCCGGCGCGACGGCCGCGCTGGCGCCGGCGGCACCCATCAGGGGCAGCGCGAGGGCCGCACCACCGGTGCCGGCAACGGCGAGACCGCGGGAAAGGGAACGGGACTTGGGACGACGGTGCTTACCCTTTGCAGGCATGGCGAATTCCTCTCCGTCGCCGGCGAGGTGAGCTGTCGGGTTCGGACTGGAGATGTCCGGACGTACATGTACGGAACATGAACGACTTCACCCCTAGCCGTCCCGGAAGAAAGATCCGGAACAGCGGCTTACCTGGTTCCCCCGCTCCTGCCGCGCGCGTGAATAGTCGGGTGCGGTTTCCGGGAGGCGGCAGGATTAGGCGGTCCACCCGGATCGGTCGCGAACGTAATCGAATCCGGGCACAGGGAACAAGCCATGAATTTCCCAAAGGAATCACCGGGATGAGGAATCGGCGGAATTCCGGTCACCCTCTGTCCATTCCCCACCGTCAACAACCGCCCCGGCCGGGCCATTCGCCCTTCGCGATCAGGCACTCACGGTCACCGTATGATCTGGCTCACGGGGGCACGTCCGATCTCGCCGCCGGATATGGCAAGTTGGCGCCAAGTGGCTCAATTCGGACAGACGCCCCACGACGAAGCGGAGGAGTTCCTTTGACCCAGCGGATACAGGAGCCGGAACTGTCCGGAGTGCGCAATTTCCGCGATGTGGGCGGATTGCCGACTTTCGACGGACGACAGGTCAGGTCGGGACGACTGTTTCGAAGCGGACATCTCGCACATGCCACCGAAACCGATGCAGAGTTCCTCGCATCGCTCGGGCTCCACACCATCTTCGACTTCCGCAACAACGCCGACCACGCCCTGGAGGGGCCGGACGTCGAGCTGCCCGGCGTGCGGAACGTCAACATCCCGCTCTCGGACCCGGCCGACGGCCGGGAGTTCTGGAAGATGGTCCGCGACGGCGGCCTCGATCAGCTCCGCTCGATCCTGGGGGAAGGCAAGGCCGCGGCCCGGATGTCGAACGCGTACCGCGCGATCATCAGGCACCGCACCGCCGAGCACAGCAGGGTGCTGCACGCCCTCGCCGAGGACAGCGTCCCCGCTCTGCTGCACTGCGCGGCCGGCAAGGACCGGGCGGGCCTGTCGATCGCGGTCGTCCTGCTCGCGCTGGGCGTCGAACGCGAGGCGATCGTGGCGGACTACCTGGAGTCGAACGCCCCGCACCGCCGCTACCGGGTGCGGCGCAGCGGCGAGTCGCAGGAGGCCCGCTCCCCCGAGGTGATGGAGCTCCTCGCCCCGCTCTTCGACGCGCGCGCGGAGTACCTGACCACGGCCTTCGACACCATCGACGAGCAGTGGGGCGGACAGGAGCGGTACCTCGCGGAGGGCCTCGGGCTCACGCCCGAGACCCTCGACCGGCTCCGGGGCCGGCTCCTCGCCTGACACCCGCTCGTTCCACCCCTGCCGGAGCAGGTCGTCAACGGTTGCCGACGGCCTGCTTCACCAGGGTCCTGCCGAACTCCCACATCAGCCCCGAGCCGCCGTGCGCCTCGTCCATGACCTCGCGGAAGGCGCCGACGAACCGGTCGACGTCCCGCTCGTCCACGATCAGCGGCGGGATGAGCTTGATCACCTCCAGGTGGTCCCCGGACACCTGGGTGAGGATCCGGTGCTTCTGCAGCAGCGGCACCACGACCATCTGCGCGAAGAGCCCCTTGCGAGCCGCCTGGAGCATGGTCCACCGGCTGCGCAGCCCCAGCGAGGACGGCCGGCCGAACTCGATGCCGATCATCAGCCCGCGCCCGCGCACCTCGTGCAGCAGCTCGTACTCGTCCACCAGGGCCGCGAGCCGCCCGCGCAGCAGATCGCCCATGGCCCGGGCGTTGGCGACGACCCCCTCGTCCTCCATGACCGACAGCACCGCCAGTCCGGCCGCCATCGCCTGGGCGTTGGAGCCGAAGCTCGCGGAGTGCACGAGGACCCGGTCCATGGACGAGTAGACCTTCTTGAAGATCCAGTCCTTGCCCAGGGTCGCTCCGACCGGCACGTAGCCGCCCGAGAGCGCCTTGGCCACGCACACCAGGTCCGGCTCCACGCCCGGCTCGTGCTGGTAGGCGTAGAAGTCCCCGGTCCGTCCGAGGCCGGTCTGCACCTCGTCCGCGATCAGCAGCGCCTTGTGGCGGCGCAGCAGTTCCTGCGCCGCGAGCAGGAACCCGGGCGGGGCGGAGAGCACGCCCTTGCCCTGGACCGGCTCCACGACGAAGGCGGCCACGTCGCCCTTCCGGAGCTCCCGCTCCAGGGCGCCCAGATCCCCGAGGGTGATCTTCGTGTCGGGCAGCAGCGGCGCGAAACCGTCCCGGAAGCCGCCCTCCCCGTTCACCGAGAGCGACCCCGTCGTGAGCCCGTGGAAGGCGTGGTCGCAGTAGAGGATCCTGGGCCGTCCGGTGGCGTACCGGGCGAACTTCAGGGCCGTCTCCACCGCCTCGGTGCCGCTGTTGCCGAAGAAGACCCGGTCCAGGTGCGGGCTGTACGAGAGGAGCTTCTCGGCCAGCAGCCCGGGCAGCGGCTGGCAGTCGAAGCGGGTGAGGTCGGCTAGCTGGGCGTCCAAGACGTCGTGCAGGGCCCGGCGGACCACCGGATGGTGCCGGCCCAGGCCCATCACCCCGAACCCGGCCAGCATGTCGAGGTAGTCGTTGCCCTCGGCGTCCCAGAAATGGGCGCCCTCGGCCCGCTCGTAGACCTTGTCGAAGCCGATGGTGTGCAGCATCCGGGGCAGTTGGTGGTTGAGGTGCCTGGAGTGCAGCTCGTACCGCTCGCCACCGCGCTCGGCCAGCAGGGCGCCGAGGTCGAAGCCCTTGCCCCGGCCGCCCTCCTCCCGTGGCTCCGCGGTCATGCCGAGCTGTCCCGGTTCCCGCCGATCGTCTCCCGGGCCGCCCGCAGCGACTCCTTGAGGGAGCCCATGGTGGCGAGGACGGCGGTGGGCTCGTAGCCGCAGTGCGCCATGCAGTTCGCGCAGCGCGGATCCTTGCCGCGGCCGTACTTGCTCCAGTCGGTGTCGTCGATGAGTTCCCGGTACGTCGGCACGTAGCCGTCGCTCATCAGATAGCAGGGACGCTGCCAGCCGAAGAGGGAGTAATTCGGAATGGCCCAGGCCGTGCAGGCGAAATCGGCCTTTCCTTCCAGGAAGTCCAGGAAGAGCGGCGAGTGATTGAGCCGCCAGCGCCTGCGGTTGCCGCCCGCGAAGGCCTTCCTGAAGAGTTCGCGGGTCTGTTCGACGCCCAGGAAGTGCTCCTGGTCGGGGGCCTTTTCGTAGGCGTAGGCGGGCGAGATCATCATCTCGTCCACCTGGAGGTCGTCATTGAGGTAGTTGAGCACCTCGATGATCGTCTGGGGGGTGTCCGTGTTGAAGAAGGTGGAGTTGGTGGTCACCCGGAACCCGCGCTTCTTCGCCTCCTTGATGGCCGCGACGGCCTCGTCGAAGACGCCTTCCTTGGCCACCGACTCGTCGTGCCGTTCGCGCAGTCCGTCGATGTGCACGGCGAAGGCGAAATAGGGGGACGGGGTGAACTTCTCGATCTTCTTGCGCAGGAGCATCGCGTTGGTGCAGAGGAATACATACTTCCGCTTCGCCACCAACTGACGGACGATCTCGTCGATCTGCGGGTGCATCAAGGGCTCTCCACCCGCGATGGACACCATGGGCGCGCCGGACTCCAGCACGGCGCCGACCGCCTGGGCGACCGGCATGCGCTGCTTGAGCACCCCGGCCGGGTGCTGGATCTTCCCGCACCCCTCACAGGCCAGGTTGCAGGCGTAGAGCGGTTCCAGCTCGACGATCAGCGGGAACTTCTCACGCTTGCGGAGCTTCTGTTCGAGCAAATACGTCCCGACCCTGATGGTCTGGCGCAGCGGCATGGCCATCTGGCTCACCTCCTGGGGAGCAGCAAAGAACGGTGCCAGTCATAAAACGCGGGCAGTACGGCACGCAGTACACGGAAGGCCGATATTCCACCGCGGACCGTGCCGATACGGACGAGCTCATGCTCCGGAGCGTCCACGATCACCCGGACGGCCGCAACCGGGCGTCCTCCCTCCGAGGGGCAGCGGTCGCCCCGGGTGGCGGCCCACAGGGTGGCCGCGGACTCCATGTCGACCGCGATGGCGCCGGTGGCGCGCAGCTGCGCACGCTCCTGGCCGCGGACGACGTGGTCGGATCCGGTCAGTGCGCCGGTGTGCACGGTCCGGCCGGGGACGGCCCGGGCCAGTGCCTCGGCGAGCAGGGCGGTCCCGGTACAGGTGACCGCCCCGTGCGGGTCCCGGGTCTGGTCGGCGACGACCAGGTCGCCGGGGTGCATGCCGGGGACCAGGCCGGCGCAGAATCCGGTGGCGAGGACGGCGGCCCGCTCCATGCCCGTCCGCTCCAGCGCCCGGGCGACGGACCGCTCGGCCGCGCGCGGGCCCATGCCGGTCCGGAGCAGGGCGTAGTCCCCGCGGCCGGCGCTGCGCAGCGCCGTCTGTTCGATGCGCAGCGCGCAGGCCACCAGCAGGGGGTCTGGGTTCCCGGCCCTGTCCCCCCGGAGGGCGGACATCAGGATCCCCCGGCGGCCGCGAAGGGTTCCCCGTGCAGGTAGCGTCCGAGTGCCGTGAGCGGGAACACCTGCCGGTACAGGTGGTAGTTGATGGAGAAGTCCCAGGGGAAGCCGGTGCCCGTGAAGTGGGGCTCGTCCCAGGAACCGTCCTCGGCCTGGGTCGCCACCAGGTGGGCGATGCCCCGCTCGACGGCCTTGCCGTCCCGCTCTCCCGCCGACAGCAGGGCCATCAGCGCCCACGCCGTCTGCGAGGGGGTGGAGGCCCCCTTCCCGGCCCATGACCGGTCCTTGTAGGAGCGCTGGTCCTCGCCCCACCCGCCGTCCTCGTTCTGTACGGATTCCAGCCAGCGCACGGCCCGCCGGATCGCGGGATGCGCCGGGGCGATGCCGGCCGCGGTGAGGGCCGGGACCACCGACCCGGTGCCGTAGACGTAGTTGGTGCCCCAGCGGCCGAACCAGGCTCCGTCGGGCTCCTGTTCGGCGAGCAGCCAGGCGATGCCGCGCCGGGTCCGCGCGTCACCCGCCTTGCCCTCGAAGGCGAGCATCTCCACCACGTGGGCGGTGACGTCGGCCGAGGGCGGGTCGATGACCTCGCCGAAGTCGCAGAAGGGCAGCCGGTTCGGGAAGGGGCTGGTGTTGTCGGCGTCGAAGGCGCCCCACGCGCCGTTCTTCGACTGCATGCCCAGGTTCCAGGACACCCCGCGGGCGATGGCCGCCTCGACCCGGGCCGGGTCGGGGTGCTTGACGCGGCGCAGCGCGAGAACGACCTCGGCGGTGTCGTCGATGTCGGGGTAGGTGTCGTTGTGGAACTCGAACGCCCAGCCGCCGGGGGCGAGTCCGGGCCGCCGTACCGCCCAGTCCCCGCTGCGCGCGATCTCCTCGCCGAGCATCCAGTCGGCTGCCTTGACCAGCGCCGGGTGGTCGGGGCGCAGGCCCGCGTCGGCCAGGGCGATCGCGGCGAGGCAGGTGTCCCAGACCGGGGACTGGCATGCCTCGATCATCCGGGCGCCGTCCTCGCGCCACACCGCGAACCGGTCGAGGGATTCCAGGCCGGCGCGCATCACCGGGTGCCCGAGGTCGTATCCGAGCAGGTGCAGGGCGATGACCGAGTACACGGCGGGTGGCTGGATGCCGCCCCAGCAGCCGTCGTTCTCCTGCCGTTCGACGATCCATCGGGCGCCGGCGGCCATGGCGGCCTTGCGCAGCCGGCGCGGGGCGAACCGGCGGTAGACGTGCAGGGCCTTGTCCATCCGCTGGAAGGCGCCGTCCCAACTGGCCAGCGGGGCGAGCCGTTTGGCGGGGTTCGGCACCCGCGCGTCGGCGTGCAGCTCGTCCAGGGCGAAGGGGGCCGGGCGGACCGGGCGCAGCGCGGAGACGATCGTGAGGGGGACGATGGTCTGGCGGGCCCAGCAGCCGAAGTCGTAGATGTTCAGCGGCACCCAGGGCGGCAGGAACACCAGCTCGGGCGGGAGTTCGGGAAGGTGGTCCCAGTCCCACCAGCCGAAGAGCGCCAGCCAGATGCGGGTGAAGACGCGGGCGGCGGCGATCCCGCCGTGGGCCCGGATCCAGGCCGACGCGCGGGCCATGTGCGGGGCGTCCGGCTCGTCTCCGGCGAGGCGCAGGGCCACGTACGCCTCGATGGTGGCGGAGAGTTCGGGCGGCCCGCCGTGGAAGGTGGCCCAGGTGCCGTCGTCCCGCTGCTCGCCGCGGATGAAGAGGGCGGCGGCGCGGGTGGTGGCCTCGTCCCGGATCCCGAGGAACTGACGCAGCAGCAGGTCCTCGGCGTCCATGGTGACGTTGGTCTCCAGGTCGCCCTTCCACCACCCCTCGGGGTCCTGGCGCGCGAGCAGGTGCCTGGTCGCCCGCGCGGCGGCCTCGTACGCGTCCCCCCGGTGGCCGTCCGGCGGTGCGGTCCGGGCCGCGGTGCCCCGTTCCGCGCTGGGCGGTGGCACCGCCGGGTCCGGGCCCGGTCCGGGCCCGGCTTCGATCCTGCTGCCCGCGCCAGCGCTCTCCGCGCTGCCGTCGGTCGTCGCTGTCATGGCTTCCCCTTCGTGCAGTCTGTCCTCTGCTGTGCTGGGGTCTGCCGTCGGCCAGCGCGCTCCCCCTCAGTCGGGGGTGGCGGCGCCGGCCGGCGACTCGCGAGTCATATCCGCTTCCGGGCGGCGTTCACCTCTTGCGGACGACGACGAAGTCGGCGAGGGCCACCAGCTGGTCGCGCACCCGCTGGGGCATGTCGACGTCGTCCAGTGCCTTGATCGCCACCGCGTGCTGGCGGCGCGCCTCGTCGGCGGTCCACTGGCGTCCGCCGGCCGCCTCGATGAGCGCCGCGCGGGCCGCGAACTCCTCCTCCGAGAAGTTCTCGAAGTCGTTGCTCTTGGCGTCGGCGGCGAGCAGCTGGGCGAGTTCCTCACTGGCGGGCCCGTCGGCCGCGAGGGCGGCGACCACCGGCAGGGACTTCTTGCGCTGGCGCAGGTCGCTCCAGGTCTGCTTGCCGGTGGACTCCGGGTCGCCCCAGATGCCGAGCAGGTCGTCCACGGCCTGGAAGGCGAGGCCAAGGTGGTAGCCGTACTCCTCGAGCTTGTCGGCCGTACGGTCGTCCGCGCCGCCGAGGACCGCGCCGATGGAGACCGCGCAGGCGAGCAGGGCGCCCGTCTTGTTGCCCTCCATCTCCAGGCACTCCTCGACGCTGACGCGCTCGCGGTGCTCGTAGGAGATGTCCTGGGCCTGGCCGTCGATGAGCCCCCGGCTGGCGGTGGTCAGGCGGCGGGCCGCGCGGGCCGCCTCGACGGTGCCGAGCTCCAGCAGCACCTCGTAGGCGAGGGCGAAGAGCGCGTCGCCGACCAGGATCGCCAGGGCGGGGCCGTGCACCTTCCACACCGTGTCGCGGTGGCGGCGCTGCTCGTCTCCGTCCATCAGGTCGTCGTGCAGCAGCGAGAAGTTGTGCACGAGCTCGACCGCGACGGCGCCGGGGATGCCGACCTCGGCCGCGGCGCCCGCGGCCTCGGCGGAGAGCAGCGCGAGGGCGGGCCGGACGGCCTTGCCGCCGTCGCCGTCCGCGGGGTTGCCCTGGGCGTCGATCCAGCCGAAGTGGTAGGCGGCGACGGTGTCCATGGGCGCGGCGAGCCGGTCCACGACGGCGCGGAGCGCGGGCGTCGACAGCGTGCGGCCCCGGTCCAGGAGGGCGAGCGTGTCGGCCTTCTCCACTCCCCCGCCGGCTGCGCCCACACTGGCATCCGTGTTCTCGACAGCCGGATTCCCCGGGTTCACTGGCTCTCCTCTGGTTCCTGTACGGGCTGTGCTGGTCGTGCTGGTCGTCGTCATGCCGCCTCCTGCAGAGGGTGTTCGCGGGGGCGGCCGAGGGCGGCGAGTGCGGCGTGCGCCGCGCTCAGTCCGCTCCGGACGGCGCTCTCCATGGTCGCGGGCCAACCGGTGGCAGTCCACGCACCGGCCAGATACAGCCCCGGCGTGTCGGTCCGCGCCCCGGGGCGCAGCCGGCCGACGCCGGGTGTGGGGGCGAAGGTGGCCGTCCGCTCCCGGGTGACGAAGAAGTCCCGTACCTTGGCGCCGCGCGCGGCGGGCAGCAACCGCTCCAGCTCGGGCAGGTACTTGGCGCGCAGGACGGACACGGGCTCGTCGATGTCGTCCTGGGCGACGGACTGGGACAGGGCCAGGTACTGGCCGCCGTCGGGGAGCCCGGAGGAGTCGGTGCGGTCGAAGACCCACTGCACCGGGGAGCCGAGCGCCGCGAAGAAGGGCCGCTTGAGCACCTGGCGGTCGTACACGACGTGGACGTTGAGGATCGGCGCGGTGCCGATGTCGAGCAGCTTGTCGGGGTCGGCGAGAGCTCCGGCCGGGAGCAGTCCGTGCGCCTCGCGCTGCGGGACGGCCAGGACGACGGTGGCGGCGTCCAGGGACTCGTTCTCGGTGTCGACCCGCCAGTTCCCTTCGGCGGTACGGGAGATGGCGGTGACCCGGGTGCGCAGTTCGGTCCGTACGCCGGCCGCGTCGAGCGCCTTGCGGGCGAGCGCGTCGTGCAGGTCGCCGAGCGGTACGCGGGCCCAGCCGATGTCGGCGGCGCCGTTCTCGGAGAGCAGGCCGGTCTTGAAGACCATGGCGGCCAGGCCGAGGGAGGAGTGCTCGGCGGTGGCGTTGAGGGTCGCGATGCCGACGAGGTCCCACAGGGCCTCGATGGTCCGGGGGGACTGGCCGTAGCGGCCGAGCCAGGTGGCGAAGTCCAGGCCGTCCAGCGCCGGGTCGGCGGGGTCGAGGCGGCGCAGCGCGAGGGCGGCGCGGCCGACGCTCGCGCGTTCGGCGAGGGACAGGTGCGGGTAGCGGGCCAGCGATCCGGCCAGGTGCAGGGGCACGGGCAGGGCGCTGCGGCGCAGCCGGCCGAGGCGCGGTCCCTTGGGGTGGGCGACGTCGAGTACGGGTACGTCGAGCCGGTCCTGGAGGGGCGCGAGGGCGGCGCCGTCGACGCGGTCGAGGAACCACCGGTAGGCGGTGCAGCAGCGCAGGTAGACGTGCTGGCCGTTGTCCACGGTGAGTTCGCCGCGCTTGAACGAGAACGCGAGCCCGCCGAGCCGCGGGCGGCCTTCGAGGAGGGTGACCCGCAGTCCCGCGTCGGCGAGTTCGAGGGCGGTCGTAACGCCGGCGAGGCCGCCGCCGACGACGACGGCGTGCTGGTCGCTGCCGGTCATGAGCCCTCCCCGGTGTTGGCGTGCCCGGCCGGGCACGCGGCTGCCGAGCCCTCCGGGAGAGACGCGGCCGCCCACGCGGGGGTTGCCTGTCCCGGAGCCGCGGCGGTCGTCGTCATCGTCGTCGTCCTCGAGGGCATCAGGTCCGCCTCCGGGTGCTCTGCCGGGAGATGGTCCGCGCGTCGAGGCCGGAGAGGCCGCGCACGGCGACGTACGCCTTCTCGTGCGGCGGCAGCGAGACGCGGCCGCGCAGGACCGCCTCCGGCTCCCGCTCGATGCGGTCGAGGAGGCGCCGGTAGATGCCGGCCATGGCGGCCACGCAGGCGCCGCTGCGCCGGTCGAGCATCGGCAGCAGCCGGTAGCCCTCGGCGAACAGCGCCCGGGCGCGCCGCACTTCGTGGTGCACGAGCCCGGCGAAGTCGGAACCCTCGGGGGCCCGGTCGCCTTGGAAGCCCTCGGAGCAGCCGAACTTGGCGAGGTCCTCGGCGGGCAGGTAGGTGCGCCCGTTGGCGGCGTCCTCGCGAACGTCCCGGAGGATGTTGGTGAGTTGCAGGGCCAGGCCGAGCGTGTCGGCGTACTCGGCGGCGCGCCCGGAGTCGGGGACTCCCGGTGCGGTGCCGAACACGCCGAGCGAGAGCCGCCCGATGGCCCCGGCCACGCAGCGGCAGTAGGCCTTGAGGTCGTCCCAGGTCTCGTACGTCTCGCCGCGCACGTCCATCAGGACGCCGTCGATGAGTTCGTCGAGGCCGCCGAGCGGGATCGGGAACCGGCGCGCTGCGTGCGCGAGGGCGACGGCGACCGGGTCGGTGTCGTCCTCGTCGATCTCCTCGGCGCGGATCCGCCCGAGCAGGGCGCGGGTCTCCTCCAGCCGGGCCAGCTTCGCCTCGGGCGCCAGCGTGCCGTCGCCGATGTCGTCGACCCGCCGGGAGAAGGCGTACAGCGCGGACATCGCCTGCCGCTTGTCGGTGGGCAGCAGCCGGATGCCGTACGCGAAGTTGCGCGCCTGCGATCCGGTGACGGCCTCGCAGTAGCCGTACGCCGCCTGGACCGGCGCGGACACGTGTGTGGGGCCCTCCACGGTCGGGCTCACCCCTTTCTCGGCGCAGTGCGCAGGACGGCGGCCACCTCGCGGATCAAGCCGCTCTTGGTGGGCTTGGGCGGGCCGGGAAGTACGTCGAAGCCGGCGGCGGTGACGGCTCTCAGGGCGGCCCGCCCCCCTCCCACGAAGCCCGCGAGCAGCAGCCGGAGTCTGCCGTGCACGCTACCCACGAGGGGGGTGCCTTCATTCAGCAGCTCCCGCGCGCGTTCGGTTTCGTATGCGATCAGGGCGCGTACGGACGCGCCGGCGGACGGGGCCTTGAGGTCGGTCTCCGCCACGTGGAAGCGCCGCATGTCCTCGGCGGGCAGGTAGATCCGGTCCCGGCCGAGGTCCTCGGTGACGTCCTGGAGGTGTTCGGCGATCTGCAGGGCCGTGCAGACCGCGTCGGAGCGGCGGATCCGCTCGGGGGTGGCGGTGCCGGTGAGGGAGAGCACGAGGCGGCCCACGGGGTTGGCGGAGAGCTCGCAGTAGCCGAGGAGGTCCCCGTACGTCTCGTAGCGCGCGACCCGCTGGTCCTGGCGGTTGGCCTCGATGAGCCCGAGGAACGGCTCGGGGGTGAGCTGGTGGGCGCGCACGACGGGCTGGAGGGCCTGCATCAGCGGGTGGCGCGGCGGACCGTCGGTACCGCCGAAAACGCGCCACAGGTCGGCCTCGAAGGCGTCGAGCATGGCGAGCGGGTCGTCCACCGCGGCGGGTTCGAGGCCGAGGAGCACGGCGTCGCGTCCGCCGGGGGCCAGGTCGCCGTCGCCGATGTCGTCGACGAGGCGGGCGTACCCGTAGACCGCCATCAGGCCGTCCCGCCAGGCGCGGGGCAGGAACGCGGGGGCGACGGGGAAGTTCTCCGTCGCGGCCTTGCCGAGGGTGGCGCGCGCGTGGACCGTGTCGGACAGGGGCCGGATGCCGTCCCCCGCGGTCACCGCCCGCCGCCTGGGGCGGGGACGGCCGTCAAGCCTGGGGGCCGGAGAATTCCCATAGCCATTGCCGTCACGTCTCCCGTTCTACACTGCTGACCTAATACATCCTATTTCGGACACGCCGCCCGGGTTTCCCCGGGGTGCGCCAGGCCGTTCACCTGCGGGGAATCGTCCCCTCTTGCCGCGATTCAGGACTGCTTCAGCTTACGCTGTACAACGCCTTGAAGACCTCTGGGGTATTCACCGCGCCACCGAATGTCGCCGCCGAATGTCACCACCCGATAGCGCCGGGAATTGCCGCGACACGCCGAGGCCCCCGCCGCGCTGAGCGGCGGGGGCCTCGCGGGGTCCGGCCGGGGGCGGCCGGCTCCCGTGGTCAGCCGTTGGACGCCTTCTCGTAGGCCGAGACGACTTCCTCCGTGGGCCCGTCCATCAGGAGCTCGCCCTTTTCCAGCCACAGCACCCGGTCACAGGTGTCGCGGATGGACTTGTTGTTGTGGCTCACCAGGAACACGGTGCCGGCCTTCTCCCGCAGTTCGCGGATGCGGTTCTCGGAACGCACCTGGAAACTGCGGTCACCGGTGGCCAGGGCCTCGTCGATCATCAGGACGTCGTGGTCCTTGGCCGCCGCGATGGAGAAGCGCAGGCGCGCCGCCATGCCGGAGGAGTAGGTGCGCATCGGCAGGGAGATGAAGTCGCCCTTCTCGTTGATTCCCGAGAAGTCGACGATGCCCTGGTAGCGCTCCTTGATCTGCTCGCGGCTCATGCCCATCGCGAGACCGCCGAGGACGATGTTGCGCTCGCCGGTCAGGTCGTTCATCAGCGCCGCGTTCACGCCCAGCAGCGAGGGCTGGCCGTCGGTGTAGACCTTGCCCTCCTCGCAGGGCAGGAGGCCCGCGATGGCGCGCAGCAGGGTCGACTTGCCGGAGCCGTTGGAGCCGATGAGGCCGATGGCCTCGCCCCGGTACGCGGTGAAGGAGACCCCGCGGACGGCGTGGACCCGGCGGACGCCCGGCGCATCGCCCTTCTTCCGGCGGACCATCTTGCTGAGCGCGGCGGTGGCCGCTCCCTTGCCGGCGCTGCCGGTATTGACGCGGTAGACGATGTGGACGCCGTCCGCGATCACGGTGGGGACACGCCCCTGGGTACTGTCAGCCACGGCCGTAACGCTCCTCAGCCTTCCAGAAGTAAACGAATCCGCCGAGGCCGATCACTGCGGCCCAGCCCACGGCGAACAGCCAGACGTGCGGAGGCAGGTTGCTGCTGCCGTAGTCGTCGACCAGCGCGAACCGCATGAGGTCCATGTAGATCGCCACCGGGTTCCACAGCAGCAGGTCACTGATCCACTCCGGCTGGTCGTCGAGGTAGATCCCGATCGGGAACATGACACCGGAGGCGTACATCCAGGTGCGCATCACGAACGGCATCAGCTGCGCCAGGTCGGGGGTCTTGGAACCCATCCGCGCGAAGATCATGGCGAGGCCGGTGTTGAAGACGAACTGGAGCGCCAGCGTCGGGATCACGAGCAGCCAGGCGAGCCGCGGGTAGTTGCCGAAGCAGATGGCGATCACGAAGACGACGATCATCGAGTACAGCAGCTGCTGGAGCTGTTGCAGCGAGAAGGACACCGGCAGGGCGGCGCGCGGGAAGTGCAGCGCCCGCACCAGGCCGAGGTTTCCGGAGATCGCCCGGACACCCGCCATCACCGAGCTCTGGGTGAAGGTGAAGACGAAGATGCCGATCACCAGGAACGGGATGTAGACGTCCTTGGGCATCTCCCGGCCCGCGCCGAGGATCACGCCGAAGATCAGCCAGTAGACGGCCGCGTTGAGCAGGGGGGTCGCCACCTGCCAGACCTGGCCGAGCTTCGCCTGGCTGTACTGGGCGACCAGCTTGGCCCGGGAGAAGGCCATGACGAAGTGACGCCGGCCCCAGAGCTGCCGCACGTACTCGCCCAGGCCGGGCCGTGCGCCGCTCACGGAGAGGCCGTACTTCCTGGCGAGCTCCGCGGAACTCAGCCCCGCGTCTTCGGACGGCGGCCTGCTCGTGGCGAGGGCGCCGTCGTGGGTTGTGTCACTCACAAGTTGAAACTTTCGTCTTCAAGATGCGGCAGGGGGGCATCAGGCTGGTGGCGCGAAGCCCGTGATCGCGCCATGTTCCCAGACGCGGGCTCGTCAGATGACAGGAGGTCGGCCCAGTCGGGTCAACCGCCAGACCGTACGCCATCTCATGGGACGACGGGGACCGCAGGGAGTGGTCCACCCCTCCCTGAAACCGCCGAACCAGGCCTTGAGCGCGGGTACCGACGGCCTGCGCAGGAGCGTCAGCAGGAGCCAGACGCCCAGGTAGACCGGGACCAGCGGAGCGGGCAGGTTGCGGCGGGCGAGCCACACCCGGTTACGGGCCACCATACGGTGGTAGACCGCGTGCCGGGAGGGGGCAGTGGTCGGGTGCAGCAGCACCATGTCCGCTCGGTAGTCGATCAGCCACCCGGCGTCGAGCGCCCGCCAGGCCAGGTCGGTCTCCTCGTGCGCGTAGAAGAAGTCCCCCGGCAGCGGCCCGACCTGCTCGAACACCCGCGTGCGGACGGCGTTCGCGCCGCCCAGGAAGGTGGTCACGCGGGAGGAGCGCATCGGGTCGGAGGCGCGCAGCCGCGGCACGTGCCGGCGCTGGGTCTCACCGGTCTCCGGATCGGCGATCCGGAAGCTGACGATCCCGAGCCCCGGGTCCTCCGCGAAGGCCTGCCGGCACAGCTCGGCGGTGTCGGTGCGCTCCAGCAGGCCGTCGTCGTCCAGGAACAGCAGGGCGTCGACCTCGCTGCCACCGGGCCCGAAGGCCTCGATGCCGACGTTGCGCCCGCCGGGGATGCCCAGGTTCTCGGGCAGCTCGACGGTACGGACGCCTTCGGGGAGGCCGCTGAGCCGCACGCCCTGACCCACCACGACCACCTCGACGGGGTCGCCGTCCTGGCGGGCGACCGAGTCGAGGAGCGCCTTGAGCTCGTCGGGCCGGTTGCCCATGGTGATGATCACGGCGCCCAGCCGCATCGGGGCCGTCACTTGAGCCTGCTGGAGGCCAGGATCGACACCAGGTGCAGCACGGTCTGGAGCATCGCGATGCCGGCGAGGACGGCGACACCGATCCGGGAGTAGAACAGGTCGCCGCGGACCTGGTCCGCGACGGCCAGCACCAGGATGAGCAGGGAGGCCTCGATGCCCAGGACGAGCCGGTGGAACTTCAGCGCGGCGGCGGCCCGGCGGGCGAGCGCCATGCCGGACGAACGCGGCTCGGCCGCCGCGTCCTTGACCACCGGCTTGCCGGCCTGGTGGCGGGCGACACCGACCAGGTCGGTCTCGGCCTTGATCAGGATCGCGCCGAGCGCCGCCAGGGTGCCCAGGAAGGCCCACAGCCAGTCGACCGGGCCGCCGCCCCACAGGTCGGAGGCGCGCAGGCCGAAGCCGACCAGCACCGCCGCGTCGCACAGGTAGGCGCCGACCCGGTCCAGGTACACGCCAGAGAGCGAGAACTGCTTCTTCCAGCGGGCGACCTCGCCGTCGACGCAGTCGAGCAGCAGGTACAGCTGGACCATGACGACGCCGAGGACGGCACCCCAGATGCCCGGCACCAGCAGGGCGGGGAGGGCGAGCACGCCGGCAAGGGTCATCACGTAGGTCAGCTGGTTCGGCGTGACCTTGGTGGTGACCAGGTGGCGGGTGATGCGCAGGGAGATCTCGCGCATGTAGAGGCGCCCGCCCCAGTGCTCGCCGCTGACCCGGTCCTTGACGCCCGCCGGGTGAACGACGGGCCGGAGTTCAGCTACGGATGGTCTTGGCATAGTCGGCGTAAGCGTCCCTGATCTCGGCGGCGGACAGGTTGAGGTGCTCCAGGATCGTGAAGCGTCCCGGGCGGGTCTGCGGGGCGTACTCGACGGCCGTGACGAACTCGTCGATGCTGAAGCCGATCTCCTCCGGGGTCACCGGCAGGCCGTGCCGGCGCAGCACCTCGATGAAGAGGCCGGACTTCTCGTCGGCCCCGCGCAGGTGCATCGCGAAGGCGGCGCCGATGCCGACCTGCTCGCCGTGGAGCGCGGAGCGCCCCGGGTAGAGCAGGTCGAAGGCGTGGCTGATCTCGTGGCAGGCGCCGGACGACGGGCGGGAGTCCCCGCTGATCGACATGGCGATGCCGGAGAGGACCAGCGCCTCGGAGAGCACGGTGAGGAACTCGTCGTCACCGCATCCGCCGGGGTGGCGCAGCACGGACTCTCCGGCGGTACGGGCCATGGCGGCGGCCAGGCCGTCGACGGGCTCGCCGGTGACCTTGTGCGAGAGCTCCCAGTCGGCGATCGCCGAGATGTTGGAGATCGCGTCGCCGATGCCGGCGCGGATGAACCGCACCGGGGCTTCCTTGATCACATCGAGGTCGATCACCATGGCGATCGGCGTGGGCACGCCGTAGGAACCGCGGCCGTTGTCGTTGTCCAGGATGGACACCGGCGAGCAGATGCCGTCGTGCGAGAGGTTGGTGGCGACGGCCACCATGGGCAGCCCGACCCGCGCCGCGGCGTACTTCGCCACGTCGATGATCTTGCCACCGCCCAGGCCCACGACGGCGTCGTAGCGGCGGCCCTTTATGTCGTCGGCCAGCTTGACCGCGGAGTCGATGGTGCCGTCGACGACGGCGTACCAGTCGGCGTGCGGCAGCACGGGCTCGAGCTTGGCGCGCAGCGCGACGCCGGAGCCCCCGCTGATCGCGATCGCCAGCTTGCCGGACGCGGAGATCCGCTGGTCGGCCAGCAGGCCGGCCAGATCGTCCATCGCTCCGCTGGCGATGTCGACGACGACGGGCGAGGGGATGAGCCTCGTCAGTACTGGCATGCGATCGTCCGGCCCTTGGCGAGGTCGTCGTGGTTGTCGATCTCGACCCACTTGACGTCGCCGATGGGGGCCACGTCGATGGTGAAGCCGTCGTTGACGAGCTGCTGGTAGCCGTCCTCGTAGTAGAGGTCGGGGTCGCGCTCGAAAGTGGTCTTCAGTGCGTCGGCCAGCTGCTCGGCGGCCTCGGCCTCGATGAGGGTGACGCCGATGTACTCGCCCGTCGCGTCGGCCGGGTCCATCAGCTTGGTGATCTTCCGGACGCCCTGACCGTCGGCGGTGACGACCTTCATCTCCTCGTCGGCCAGGCTCTTGACCGTGTCGAGGGCGAGGATGATCTTCTGCCCGTTGCCGCGGGCGGCGAGCAGGGTCTTCTCGACGGAGACCGGGTGGACGGTGTCGCCGTTGGCGAGGATCACGCCCTGCTTGAGGACGTCACGCGCGCACCACAGGGAGTAGGCGTTGTTCCACTCCTCGGCCTTGTCGTTGTCGATCAGCGTGATCTTGACGCCGTACTTGGCCTCGAGGGCCTCGCGGCGCTCGTAGACGGCCTCCTTGCGGTAGCCGACGACGATGGCGACCTCGGTGAGGCCGACCTCGGCGAAGTTGCCCAGGGTCAGGTCGAGAACCGTGATGCTCTCCTCGTCGCCCGCGGGACCGACGGGCACGAGGGCCTTGGGCAGGGTGTCGGTGTAGGGACGCAGACGGCGTCCGGCACCGGCAGCGAGTACAAGGCCGATCATGCTGGTTCTCCTTCGTCATGTACGGCGGGTGCTCCGGAGGAGACCCAGAAGCGGATGCTCTCCACGAGCACCACGAGTGCCACGAACACGGCCATGGCCGTGAGCGCGACGGGGAAGTCCGTTGCGCGCGTCGCGAGGACGGCGGCCAGCACCGTGGTCAGCAGGACCCGGCCCTCGTGGCCGCCGATCGTCCGCACCAGCCAGTGCGGGGGCGCGCCGGTGCCGCCACGAATGCGGTACACCGTGTCGTAGTGATGGTAGGCGACCGCCGCGATCAGGCCGAATGCCGCCGGAAGGGCCCCGGGGACGTCCGCCTTGGCGGCGAGCACGAGGACCGTGACGTACTCGGCGGCCCGGAACAGCGGCGGGATCAGCCAGTCCAGGGCGCCCTTGAGGGGGCGCGAGACGGCCTCGCCGGCGGCCACGGCGTAGAGCACGGCGACGGCGATCAGCGCCGGGTCGCCGTACGGGCGGCTCAGGGCGAAGCCGATGAGGGCGACGGCGCCGAAGGCGGCGATCCACACGGAGCTCGCGGCCGGCCCCCGGGCCCCCAGCAGGCGGCGCGGGAACTCGGCGAGCGGGCCGGAGTCGGTGAGGTCGTACAGGGCCTGCGCGGCCCGGTCGGTGCGGGTCGCCTTGCGGGTCAGGGAGCGCAGGACCCGACCGGCCGTGGTGTAGAGCGCGCCGAAGGCGCAGCCGATGAGCAGGGCGTAGAAGACGATCCGGGGGGTGGTGAAGGCGGTCAGCACCGCGATCATCGCCCAGCGCTCACCGATCGGCAGGATGATCATCCGGCGGACCCAGACCGTCCAGCCCACGCTGTCGAGCCTGTCGGACAGCGCGGCCGTGGGGCTCGTGTTTGCCGTCGCGTCGTGGTTGGCCTCGTTGAAGGAGAAGTCCACGACGTGCCGGCAGGTCATGAGGATCATCGCGCCGAGCGCGAGCGCCCAGACGTCATCGCCGTTGCGGGCGGCCCCGAGCGCGAGGCCCGCGTAGAAGGCGTACTCCTTGGCGCGGTCGAAGGTCGCGTCGAGCCAGGCGCCCATCGTCGAGTACTGGAGCGAGTAGCGGGCCAGCTGCCCGTCGGTGCAGTCCAGGACGAAGGAGAAGAGGAGCAGCACGCCGGCCGCGACGTAGCCCCAGCGCTCGCCGGTGGCGGCGCAGCCGGCCGCGATCAGCGCGGTGATCAGCGAGGCGGTGGTGACCTGGTTCGGGGTCAGGCCGCGGCGCGCGCACCAGCGGGCGATGTAGCGCGAGTACGGGCTGATGCAGAAGGTGGTGAAGAAGCCGTCGCGGGACTTCACGGCGGTCCGCAGGCGCACGGCCTCGTCGTCGACGGCGGCGACTGCGGCGACGGCCGCGTCCCGGTCCGCCGAGGTGGCCGGGACGGCGGCGACGAGGGTGCCGAGCTCGGGGCGCTGGACGGCGGTCCCGGCGGCCTCGACCGCGGCGGCGAGCCGGTCGGCGTAGGGATCCGGGCCGTCGCCCGGGGCGGCGGCGGCCTTGTCGAGCGCCTCGCGGGCGCCGGGCTGGACGGCGAGGGCTCCGGTGACGGCGCAGGCGTCGAAGCGCGGGTCGGTCAGCGCGAGGCGCAGCGCGTGCACGTGCCCGACGAAGGCGCTGTCCACGACGGCCACCCGCTGGTCGGCGGGTACGGCGGCCAGTGCGGCGGCGGCGTCCTGGGGACCGGCGGCGGAGCGGACCTCGAAGCCGAGTGAGCGCAGCTCGTCAGCGAGCGGTGATCCGGGGACCGGCAGGCCGGTGAGGATGACGGTCGGCAGACGAACTCACTCCTTGTAACGAAGTCCGGACTGGCTCCGGACGGGCGCCTCATTGGGGCGGCGGCACGTCGGCAGAGGCTATCGGATGAATGGAAGCAGGGGTTCACCACCCGTTTACGCCCTGATAAGCCGAATATCCCCGGCCCCGGGCCGGGGCGTGATCATCATTGACGATCACGGCGCGGTACCACAAACGGCGCCGATGTTACGGTGGACACGCCCCTGATCGTGTCGAGTGGAAAGAGGTGGGTTGATGACCGTCGTAGTGGTCGCGGCCATGCGCAGCGAACTCCGGTGCATCCCCCATTTCTTCCGGGCATCCGGCCGGGCCTGATCATCCACTGACGGTCCCCGTCGGCCGGAGCCCCCGTTCAAGGGTTCACGTTGACCGACACCACTGACACCACCGGCACCACCGACACCGCCTTCATTGAGGCCTTCTTCACTCTGCACCGCGGCCTGCCCCGGCAGGCTCCCGGTTCCGACGCGAGCACCCGGCACCTGCTGTCCCTGTGCGGACCGCTGCCCGAGCGGCCGCGCGTCCTCGACCTGGGCTGCGGTCCGGGCCGCAGTGCCCTGCTGCTCGCCGCGGAGGCGGGCGGGCACGGCGCCGAGGTGACCGCCGTCGACCTCTACGCACCGTTCCTCGAGGAGCTCCGTACGGCCGCCGGGGCCCGCGGGCTCGGCGACCGGGTCCGCACCGTCAGGGCGGACATGGGCGCACTGCCCGGCGGGGAGGGCGAGGACTTCGCCGACGGCTCCTTCGATCTCGTCTGGGCGGAGGGTTCCGCCTATGTCATCGGCTTCGACACCGCGCTCGCGCGGTGGAGGCGGCTGCTCGCCCCCGGCGGCACCCTCGTGCTGACCGAGTGCCAGTGGACCGTCGCGGAGCCGTCCGCCGGCGCCCGCGCCTTCTGGGACAAGGAATGCCCGCTGCGCTCCACCGCCGGCAACCTCGCGGCCGCCCAGGCCGCCGGGTACCGGGTGCTCGGCGTGCACCACCTGCCCGACTCGGACTGGGCCGAGTACTACGGCCCGCTCGCCGAGCGGGTCAGGACCCACCCCGGCGCCGGGGATCCGGCGACGGCGGCCGCGCTGGCCGCCACCCGCGAGGAGCTCCGCGTACGGGCCCGGCACGGACACGAGTACGGGTACACCGGCTACGTCCTGCGCCCGGTGACCGCCGGGGACGGCGGCGCCTGACCCGCCCGGCCGGAGACCCCGGCCGACGGGGCCGCCGTACGGGCCGTCAACCTGGCGGCCTTCGGGACCCCGCTGGATATCCGGCCCCGTTCGGGGTCTGACGCCGCGGGCGGAGTACGTGAAGTGATCTGCCCCTCGTCGCTTATCACGCGACGGGGGGCAGACATGCGCGGATCTCCGAAGTGCGGACAAGCCTCTTTTGTACGGCAGACTGAAGGCCGGAGTCCGAAGCGAAGGATGGGTATGCCGACCACACCAGCCACCGCCGCGAACAGCGCGACCAACGGCACCGGCGCTCAAGAGCCGATCATGCTCGAACTGGTCGACGAGTCCGGCAATACCATCGGCACGGCGGAGAAACTCTCCGCTCATCAGGCACCCGGGCAGTTGCACCGGGCGTTCTCCGTGTTCCTCTTCGACGAGCAGGGCCGTCTGCTGCTCCAGCAGCGGGCCCTCGGGAAGTACCACTCCCCCGGCGTCTGGTCGAACACCTGCTGCGGTCACCCCTACCCCGGGGAGTCGCCGTTCGCGGCCGCGGCCCGGCGGACCCACGAGGAGCTGGGGCTGTCCCCCTCGCTGCTCGCGGAGGCGGGGACGGTCCGCTACAACCACCCGGACCCCGCGTCGGGTCTGGTGGAGCAGGAGTTCAACCACCTTTTCGTGGGACTCGCGCAGGCGACCGTGCGGCCGGATCCGGAGGAGGTCGGGGACACCGCCTTCGTCACCGCCGAGGAGCTGGCGAAGCGGCACGCCGCAGTGCCGTTCTCTGCCTGGTTCATGACCGTTCTGGACGCGGCGCGGCCCGCGATCCGCGAGCTGACCGGTGACGCCGCGGGCTGGTAGCCCTTCCCCGGCCAGCGCCGGGAGGGGTCCCCGCAACGGTCAGGCGACCGGAGCCGCGGGTGCGGTCGGCGCGGTGAGCGGCAGGGCCGCCCAGATGACCTTGCCGCCCGTCGAGGTGTGCTCGACGTCGCAGACCCCGCCGGCCTCCAGCGTGACCTCCCGCACCAGGAGCAGCCCCCGGCCGCCGGTCTGGCCGAAATCGGCCTCCAGTGCCTTGGGGCGGTACGGGTGGTTGTCCTCGACGGCCACCCGTACCCACTCGCGGCCGATCGCGACCTCGACGGCGACCTCCGGGGAGAGCAGGGCGGCGTGCCGGACCGAGTTCGTCACCAGTTCGGAGACGATCAGCAGCAGGGAGTACACGAGGTCCTGCTGGGCGGGCACCCCCTGGCGCCCGAGCAGGTCCCGGACGGCGCGGCGCGCCTGCGGAACGGATTCTTCTACTGCGGGAGCGGTGAACCTCCACACTCCCTCGTACGCGAGGGGGTCGGCGGGAGCCTCGGGCTCCGCCTCCCGGGCTGGCGGGACGTTCCCGCTGACATCCATCTTCCGTCCCCCGTCTTCGCGCTCGATCGTCTCCACACGCCTAGAGTGCGGAACAGCCTGGTCCGGGCCGCGCCGCTGACCATAAGTCAGCGTCATTCGGACACATTCTGACCAATGGCGTATGACAGAGTCAGTTGTTGGACTGTTCCTGATCTTCTGGGGTGGCCGCGCCGGTGTGGACCGGACCGGCCGGACCGGCCGGACCGGCCGGTGACGCCCCGGGATAGCATCCGGCGCATGGACGCAGCCCGGGACCCAGCCCTCCTCCACACCGTCGCAGACGGGGTCGCCACCGTCGTCATCTCGCACCCCGCCAAGCGGAACGCCATGACGGCCGCGATGTGGCGGGCCCTGCCGGAGCTGCTGCCGGGGCTGGCCGCCGACCCGGCCGTGCGGGTGCTCGTCCTGACCGGGGCGGGCGCGACCTTCTGCGCGGGCGCGGACATCTCCTCGCTGACCGGGGACGAGGACCCGCAGGCACTCGCCGTGGCGGCCGAGGAGGCGCTGGCCGCCTTCCCCAAGCCGACGCTGGCGGCGATCCGCGGGTACTGCGTGGGCGGCGGGAGCCAGCTGGCGGCCGCCTGCGATCTGCGGTTCGCGGAGGAGGGGGCCTCGTTCGGGGTGACCCCGGCGAAGCTGGGCATCGTCTACCCGGCCTCCTCGACTCGGCGGCTGGCCCGGCTGGTCGGCCCGGCCGCCGCCAAGTACCTGCTGTTCTCCGCGGAGTTGATCGACGCGGACCGGGCACTGCGGACCGGCTTCCTGGACGAGCTGCTGCCGGCGGGCCAACTGGACAAGCGGGTGGGCGAGTTCGCGCGCGTGCTGGCCTCGCGGTCGCAGCTGACGCAGGCGGCGGCCAAGGAGTTCGCGGACGGGCGGACGGACCGGGACGGGCACTGGGCGGCGCAGGCGGCCGGAAGCGGCGACACCGCGGAGGGTGTCGCCGCATTCCTGGAGCGCCGGGCGCCCGTCTTCCGCTGGCCTACAGCGGACTGACCGCCCGCAGTCGCGCGACGAGCTCGGCGGGGGCCTTGGCCGGGGAACCGGCGTCGTAGGGCGGCTGGGGATCGTACTCGGTCATCAGCTGCACGGTCTGGGCGTACTCGTCACCGGCGATCCTGCCGAGCAGGGTGAGGCCCATGTCGATCCCGGCGGACACTCCGGCGGCGGTGACGTACTTCCCGTCGAACACCACCCGCTCCCCGGTCGGCTCGGCCCCGAAGCGCGGCAGCTGGTCCAGGAACAGCCAGTGACTGGTGGCCCGCCGTCCGTCGAGCAGCCCGGCGGCGGCGAGCAGCAGGGAGCCGGTGCAGACGGAGGTCGTCCACGTGGTGGTGGCGTCGACGTCCCGCAGCCACTGGAGGACGACGGGGTTCTTCATCTCCAGCTCGGTGTGCGGTCCGCCGGGCACGATGACGATGTCCGGCCGGGTCACCTCGTGGAGCGCCTTGTCGGCGACGAGGGCGAGCGACCCGTTGTCGGTCCGCACGGGCCCGGGTCGCTCGGACACGAACACCGTCTCGGAGCCCTGGAGCCGGCCGAGCGTGTCGAAGGGCCCGATGGCGTCGAGGGCGGTGAAGCGGTCGTAGAGCAGTACGGCGATCTGCATGGCTCCTCCGGAGCGGTCGCGTGGTGCCGGTCCCCGGTCGGGGGCGGCAGGTCTGTACGGGGGGTCTTTCGGCGGCGGTCAGGGTCCGAAGCGCCGGCGGTACTCGGCCGGGGGCTGGCCCAGGGTCCTGACGAAGGCACGGCGCAGGGCCTCCGGTGTGCCGTAGCCGCAGGCGCGGGATATCTGGGCGATGCCCTCCCGGCTGTCCTCCAGCAGCCGCCGCGCGTGCTCCACCCGCACGCGTTCGACGTACCGGCCGGGGGTGACCCCCGTCTCCGCCTGGAAGGCACGGGCGAAGTGGCGCGGCGAGAGGCGGGCCCGCGCGGCGAGGGCCTCGACGCTGAGGTCCCCGTCCGGGTGCTCGGTGATCCACTGCTGCACGTCCCGCAGCGGCTCCCGCCGCGCCGTCTGCGCCGCCAGCTGCGCGCTGAACTGCGCCTGGTTTCCGGGCCTGCGCAGGAACACCACCAGGTGCCGGGCGATCGTCAGCGCCACGTCCCGACCGTGGTCCTCCTCCACCAGCGCGAGCGCGAGGTCGATCCCCGCCGTGACCCCGGCCGAGGTGGCGACCGGCCCGTCCCTTATGTAGATGGGGTCCGGCTCCACCGCCACGTCCGGGTAGTCCCGCGCCATCTGCTCGCACACGTACCAGTGCGTCGTCGCGCGCCGCCCGTCCAGCAGCCCCGCCTCGGCGAGCAGCAGCCCTCCCGTGCACACGGACACCAGCCGCTCCGCGCCTCCCCCGTGGGCGCGCAGCCAGTCGGTGAGCCGCGGCTCGAAGTCGGCCGTGTAGTGGCCGCCGGGCACGAGGAGCGTGGTCCCCCGCCCCGGCCGGGCGCCCTCCAGGTCCCCGTCCGGCATCAGCGTCAGTCCGCTGCTCGTACGGACCGGCGTACCGCCCGGGGACACGGTCCGGATCTCGTACGCCTCCCGCCCCGGGAACCGGGCCGCGGCGGCGAACACCTCCACCGGCCCGGTCACGTCAAGGCTCTGGACCCCGTCGTAGAGGACGACCAGCACGTTTCGCAACGACATGACCTCATGGTGTGATGCCGCACCCCATGGCCGCAATGACGCTCCTCCCACCTATCCGGCCATCGCCTGTGGCCCGCACCTGCCCGGATAGGATCGGCACATCATGACTGCAACCCTCGTCGCCAAGAAGCTCACCGCCGCCCACGGTGAGCGCACGCTGTTCGCCGATCTCGACCTCGTCGTCGCGCCCGGCGACGTCATCGGCCTCGTCGGCGTCAACGGCGCCGGGAAGTCCACCCTGCTGCGCCTGCTCGCCGGGCTGGACACCCCCGAGACCGGTGAGCTGCGGCTCTCCCCGCCCAGCGCCGCCGTCGGCCACCTCCCGCAGGAGCCGGAGCGCCGGCCCGCGGAGTCGGTACGGGAGTTCCTGGCCCGGCGTACGGGGGTGGCCACCGCGCAGGCGGAGCTGGACGAGGCGACGCAGGGCCTGGTGGACGGGACGCCGGGCGCGGACGACGCGTACGCGACCGCGCTGGACCAGTGGCTGAACCTCGGCGGTGCGGATCTCGACGAGCGGGCCGAGGAGGTCGCCGCCGAGCTCGGTCTCACGGTGGGTCTGGACCTGCCCATGACGGCGCTCTCCGGCGGCCAGGCGGCCCGCGCGGGCCTCGCCTCGCTGCTCCTCTCCCGTTACGACGTCTTCCTGCTGGACGAGCCCACCAACGACCTCGACCTGGACGGTCTGGAGCGGCTGGAACAGTTCGTCAAGGGGCTGCGCGCGGGCACGGTCGTGATCAGCCACGACCGCGAGTTCCTGACGCGGACCGTCACCAAGGTCCTCGAACTCGACCTGGCACAGCAGCAGATCAACCTCTACGGCGGCGGCTACGACGCCTATCTGGAGGAGCGCGAACGCGCCCGCGACCACGCCCGCGAGGAGTTCGAGGAGTACGCGGGCAAGAAGTCGGCCCTCGAGGGCCGGGCCCAGATGCAGCGCAACTGGATGGACAAGGGCGTACGCAACGCGCGCCGCAAGGCGAGTGACAACGACAAGATCGGCAAGAACCTGCGCGGCGAGTCCAGCGAGAAGCAGGCCGCCAAGGCCCGCCAGACGCAGCGGGCGATCGAGCGGCTGGACGTCGTCGACGAGCCCCGCAAGGAGTGGGAGCTGCGCATGGAGATCGCGGCGGCCCCGCGCTCCGGCTCGGTGGTGGCCACCCTGCGCGAAGCGGCCGTCAAGCGGGGCGACTTCACCTTCGGCCCGGCCAGCCTGCAGATCGACTGGGCGGACCGGGTGGCGATCACCGGGGCCAACGGCGCGGGCAAGTCCACGCTCCTGGCCGTCCTGCTCGGCCGGCTGGCGCCCGACTCCGGCTCCGCCACCCTCGGTTCCGGCGTCCTGATCGGCGAGGTGGACCAGGCCCGCGGCCTGTTCCTCGGCGACGAACCGCTGCTGGAGGCCTTCTGCGCGGCCGTCCCGGACACCGAGCCGGCCGAAGTCCGCACCCTGCTGGCCAAGTTCGGCCTCAAGGCGGCCCACGTCCTGCGCCCGGCGGCCACCCTCTCCCCGGGCGAGCGCACCCGCGCCGCCCTGGCCCTGCTCCAGGGCCGCGGGGTGAACCTGCTGGTCCTGGACGAGCCCACCAACCACCTCGATCTCCCGGCGATCGAGCAACTGGAGTCCGCGCTGGAGGCGTACGAGGGCACCCTCCTGCTGGTCACCCACGACCGCCGCATGCTGGACGCGGTCGCGGTGACCCGCCGCCTCCGGGTCGATGACGGCAAGGTCACCGAGCTCTAGGCCCTGTCGCCTTGACGACTCAAGGTCCTTGACGACTCAAGGTGCCGAGCGGCCCGTGCGCGAGTAGCCTTTGTTGCTGAGAGCCGCAACCGCGGAGCACGCCCCCATGGCTGGAGTGCCGCGTCGGCGGGGGTTGAACCTCTGACGCGTGCCTGCTTTTGGGACACATGTGACCCATGTGGCGCCTGAGCCCTTTGTGGCCGGAACCGTGCTTCCGCATTTCCCGCGGCCCTGTATCCGATCCGTGCTGCGCATTGTTCTTCTGCAGCCGCGGTTCCACCCCTTCACGCCTCGATGACGTGCGAGGAGGTGGGAGGAAAGGGAAATTTCTCATGTTTGCACAGAGAGCGAAGCGCCTCTTCGTGGTCTCCGCTGCCGGTCTTCTGATGGCCGGCGGGGCCGCGCTCGGTACGGCGGGCACCGCATCGGCGGCAGCCCCGGCCCAACACGTCAGCTACGTCGCCGGTGGCTGGGACGACGATGACGACTACGGCCACCACGGTGGTTGGGGCCACCACGGTGGCTGGGACGACGATGACGACTACGGCTACGGCGGTCACGGCCACGGCGACGACTGCTGATTCGTCTCCTTCGCAACAGGCCCTGCGCGGACCCGTCACCGGTCCGCGCATCGGGCTGCCGCGACAGCGTCAGCGCTCGTCCGGCCCGTCCGCCGGAGCGCGCCGGGTGCGGGCCATCCTGCGGGCCACGAAGGTGCGCGGGAGGTGGCGAGCGGCCAGGGCGTACGCCTGGTAGCGGCGGCCCGTGATGCTGAGCGGGCGGCGCAGGGCGAGGTCGCGCAAGGCCTGGTCGACCACGGCCCGCGGCTCGAGCCAGACCGCTTCGCGCAGGGCACTGACGTCCATCCCGGCACGTTCCTGGAACTCGGTGCGGGTGAAGCCCGGCACCACCGCCAGGACCCGGACGCCGTAGGGCGCCATGTCCACCCGGAGGGACTCGCTGAACGCGGTGATCCAGGCCTTGGCCGCCCCGTAGGTGCCGGTCGGCAGCAGTCCGGCCACCGAGGAGACGTTGACCACCGCGCCCCGGCGGCGCTCGCGCAGGCCCGGCAGTACGGCGTGGGTGAGCCGCAGCGGGACCTTGACCAGCAGGTCGAGCATCCGCTCCTCGTCCTCGGCCGAGTTGTACGGGAACGGCGCGGGCAGCCCGAAGCCCGCGTTGTTGACCAGGATGTCCACGGGCCGGGTCCGGTCGGCGAGCCGCTCGGCGACCGCCGCGCAGTCCCCCGGGTCCAGCAGGTCGGCGGGCAGCACCTCGGCCACCGTGCCGAACTCCCGGCCGAGTTCCCGCGCGACCGTCTCCAGCCGGTCCTTGTCGCGGGCCACGAGGACCAGGTCGGCGCCCTTGGCCGCGAAGCCCCGGGCGAAGGCCGCGCCCAGTCCGGCGCTGGCCCCGGTGATCAGTACGGTGGTCAAGACGGCTTCACTTCCCGGGTGTACGCGTGGGCGACGTCGACGAGGAACCGGGCCTCTTCGGCCAGGTCCCCGCCCTCGGCCGAGGTCTGGATGGCGGCGGGCAGCTCCAGCCCGGCCGCCTCGCCCGGCCGCCCCGGCACTCCGGCGAGCTTCGCCTGCCGCGCCTCCTTCAGTACGGAGGCCAGCGCGGCCGCGGTGCGGCGCTGCTCGGGGACCCCGCTCCCGGCGACCCGGCCGCGGGCGTCCTCCAGGGCGCCCGGGGCGACGTACTCCCCCAGGATCAGGATCGCGTCGCGGGTCTCGATCACCTTGCGGTACACGAGCAGGTTTCGCGGGACCGGCGGCCACAGCAGCTCCACCATCCGCCCGGCCCGCGGTTTGTTCAGGGCCACGTGCGGGACGGCCTGGACCAGGTCGCGCCACAGCGGCCAGAGCCGCCAGGCGGTGGAGATGTCGGCGGCGGTCCGGCGGAAGGTGAACAGGGTCGGCACGAGGATGGCTGCGGCCCGCAGCAGGCCGTGCACGTTCATCAGCAGCGGCAGGGCGGGCATCGCCCACGTGCTGCCGAACAGGGCCTTGAGCAGGTACGCGAACCAGAACAGGCCGGCGAACGCGGTACCGAGGCCGAAGAGCCGCAGCCCGGCGGCCAGCCCCCGGCTCTCGGTGCGGCGGCTGTAGCGCCAGCACAGCGCCACGCAGACGGTGTTGGCTGCCACGTGTGCGGAGATCAGCACCAGCCAGTACGCGAGGGAGGGCACCGGGTCGCCGACCGGCGGCATGGTGTGCGTGCCGTGCCCGGGCGCCGCGACGTCCAGCGCAACGAGTGCGGTGAGCCACCCGACCGTGGCGGTCCAGGAGACGAACCGGAGCCGGCGGCCGCCCGCGGCGGCGGCCACGAAGTAGAGGACGGCGCCGGCGGAGAAGACGCCGATCAGATTGCGGACGAGGCCGATGGTGTGCGCGTAGCCGGCGCCGCGGCTCATCGCGTACGTGACGACGTCGGGGAGGTTCAGGGTCATCGCGCCGGCGGCGGTGGCCACGGCCAGCCACAGGCCGCGCTGCTGCGGGGAGCGCAGGGCCCCCGGGGCGCGGAGCAGGATCGCGATCCACAGGCACACCACACTGGGAACGGCGAGCCAGTTCCCGAAGGCGGTCAGGTCAGCTGCCATCGTTCCCCCGCTCGTAACCCATGGCGGACTCGAGCCGGGCCAGGGTGCCACGGGCGCGGGCCGCCGACGGCGGTCCGGCGTTCGCCGTGCGGATGCGGATCATGCTGGCGAGCATCTCCGCCTCCTGCTCCTGCCGGGTGGTGTAGTTGGTGCGCCCGAGCACGACCGGGGCGCCGCCGTCGGCCTCCTCGCCCTCCAGCGAGTGGTGGCCGAAGAGGATGTGGCCGAGCTCGTGGAGCACGATGTGTTCCCGGTGGAGCGGGGTGGTCTGCGCCTCGTAGAAGACGTAGTCGACGCTGGCCGTGCCCACCCACAGTCCGCAAACGCCCGACTCCGCCGCCTCCTTGGGCAGCGGATGGAGTTTGATGGGGCGGCCGCGCTGCTCGGCTATGTGTCTGCACAGCGCGTCGAGGGAGAACGGATGGGTCAGATCCAGATGGCCGAGAATGTTCTCGCACCGTTTACGCAGGCTGAGTTGCCGGTGGGACATGCGATCCCTCTTCGGACCCTTTCTCGGGCAGCGTCGGTAGGCGTGTGCGGGCATGGGCATGGTGTCCTGTGCCTTCGAGGGCGGCCTCGGGGAATGCGGTCCTGAGGGGAAAAGCGGAAGCCCGTCCGCCAAGGTGACGAACGGGCGTTCCACCATGCCTACAGATCTTGTACGGGAGTTGGCAAGGCAGGTCCCCCGGAGGGGAACCTATTCGGCCATCGCGCACAAGACCTTCACGCGCCGGGTGGCTGCAAGCCTTCGGTCACCGCTTGCGGCGCGCCTCGGGTCCGGTGAGGCCGGCGCGGCGCAGGGCGTCGGCCATGGCGCTGTTGGCGGGCGCGGGGGCGGACGCGGACCCGCCGCCGCCCTGCCGCTGACCCTGACCTCCCTGCCGCCGGCCCTGGCCGCCCTGGCCCTGACCGCTCTGACCTTGACCGCTCTGACCCTGACCGCTCTGACCCTGGCCCTGGCCGCCCTGCCGCTGGCCCTGGCCGCCCCCGCCGCGCTGCTGCGGCGGACGGCCGCCGCCCCGCCGCTCCTGGCCGGCGGCGCCCGTGCCGCGCTCCGCCCCGGCCTCGTCCTCCAGCCGCAGCGTCAGCGAGATCCGCTTGCGCGGGATGTCCACGTCCATGACCTTCACGCGGACGATGTCGCCCGGCTTGACCACGTCCCGGGGGTCCTTGACGAAGGTCTTCGACAGCGCCGAGACGTGCGCCAGCCCGTCCTGGTGCACGCCGATGTCGATGAAGGCGCCGAAGGCGGCCACATTGGTGACCACGCCCTCCAGGATCATCCCGGGGGCCAGGTCGCCGATCTTCTCCACGCCCTCCTTGAAGGTCGCGGTCTTGAAGGCGGGGCGCGGGTCGCGGCCCGGCTTCTCCAGCTCGCGCAGGATGTCGGTGACCGTGGGCAGGCCGAAGGCCTCGGTGACGAACTGCTCCGGACGCAGGGAGCGCAGTACGCCGGTGTTGCCGATCAGGGCCGCCACCTCGCCGCCCGCCGTCTTGCCCATCGCCCGGACCACCGGATACGCCTCGGGGTGCACCGCGGAGGCGTCCAGCGGGTCGTCCCCGCCGCGGATCCGCAGGAAGCCCGCGCACTGCTCGTACGCCTTCGGGCCGAGGCGGGCCACGTCCTTGAGCCCCTTGCGGCTGCGGAAGGGGCCGTTGGCGTCACGGTGCGAGACGATGTTCTCGGCGAGTCCGCCGCTGATGCCCGACACCCGCGAGAGCAGCGGCGCGGAGGCGGTGTTGACGTCCACGCCGACGCCGTTCACACAGTCCTCGACCACCGCGTCGAGCGAGCGGGAGAGCTTCATCTCGGACAGGTCGTGCTGGTACTGGCCGACGCCGATCGACTTCGGGTCGATCTTGACCAGCTCGGCGAGCGGGTCCTGGAGGCGGCGGGCGATGGAGACCGCGCCGCGCAACGACACGTCCATGCCGGGGAGTTCCTGCGAGGCGAAGGCCGAGGCCGAGTACACGGAGGCGCCCGCCTCCGAGACCATCACCTTGGTGAGCTTCAGCTCGGGGTGGCGGGTGATGAGGTCCCCGGCGAGCTTGTCGGTCTCGCGGGAGGCCGTGCCGTTGCCGATGGCGACCAGGTCGACCGCGTGCTCCTTCGCCAGGCGGGCGAGCTTGGCGAGGGACTCGTCCCACTTGTTGGCGGGCACGTGCGGGTAGATGACGTCGGTGGCCACCACCTTGCCGGTGGCGTCCACGACGGCGACCTTCACGCCGGTACGGAAACCGGGGTCCAGGCCGAGCGTCGCCCGCGTGCCCGCCGGGGCGGCGAGCAGCAGGTCGCGCAGGTTCGCGGCGAAGACCCGTACGGCCTCGTCCTCGGCGGCGGCGCGCAGCCGGGTCCGCAGGTCGATGCCGAGGTGCACCTGGATCTTCGTACGCCAGGCCCAGCGGACGGTGTCGGCCAGCCACTTGTCGCCGGGACGGCCGCGGTCGTTGATGCCGAAGCGGCGGGCGACCATGCCCTCGTACGTGGACGGGCCGGGCGTCTCGCTCGGCTCCTCCGGCTCCAGGGTGAGGTCGAGGACGTCCTCCTTCTCGCCGCGCAGCATGGCGAGGACGCGGTGCGAGGGCAGCGCGGTGAAGGGCTCGGCGAAGTCGAAGTAGTCGGCGAACTTGGCGCCCGCCTCCTCCTTGCCCTCGCGGACCTTCGCGGCGAGCCGGCCGCGGCCCCACATCCGCTCGCGCAGTTCGCCGATCAGGTCGGCGTCCTCGGCGAACCGCTCGGTGAGGATGGCGCGGGCGCCCTCCAGGGCTGCGGCCGGGTCGGCGACGCCCTTGTCGGCGTCGACGAACGCGGCGGCCGCGGCGGCCGGTTCCACGGAGGGGTCGGCGAGCAGCCCCTCGGCGAGCGGCTCCAGACCGGCCTCGCGGGCGATCTGCGCCTTGGTGCGCCGCTTGGGCTTGAAGGGCAGGTAGATGTCCTCCAGCCGGGCCTTGGTGTCGGCCGCGTTGATCCGCGCCTCCAGCTCGGCGTCGAGCTTGCCCTGCTCCCGCACGGAGTCCAGGATCGCGGCGCGCCGGTCCTCCAGCTCGCGCAGATACCGCAGCCGCTCCTCGAGGGTGCGCAGCTGCGCGTCGTCGAGCATCTCGGTCGCTTCCTTGCGGTAGCGCGCGATGAACGGCACGGTGGAGCCGCCGTCGAGCAGCTCGACGGCGGCCTTGACCTGCCGCTCCCGTACGCCGAGCTCCTCGGCGATCCTGCCTTCGATGGACGTCGTCACGATCGGGTCCCGCCTGCCTTCGTTTGCACTGGAAGGCTGCCAATTGTGGCAGGTGGCCGTGACAAGGCGCGGTAAGGGCGCCCGCGGGCCCGGGGGCGGGGTCCGTCAGGCCTTGCCGCGCAGGTCCGCCGGGAAGGCTCCGGCGGCGAACGCCTTCATCACGAGGCCGCCGCCGAGTTCCGCCAGGCGGGCCAGGCCGGCCGCCCCGAGGTGCTCGTACGGGGCCGCGTCCAGCCGGTCGGTGTCGGCCTCGAGGCTTTCGCGTACGGCCTTGCCCTGCTCGGTGAGCTCGCCGTCCGCGTCGAGGATCCCGCGCGCGCGGAGCCGGTCGGCCGCGGCGTCCAGGTCGGACTGCTCCCAGCCGCGGATGGCCTTGAGCCACTTCGGGGTCATGCCCTTGCCGGTGGCGGTGTGGCTGACCAGGGCCTCGAGCGGGTCCAGGCCCGCGATGAGCAGGGCGGCGAGGTGGCCGTCGCCGCGGTGTTCGCGCAGCAGGGTGGTCGCGTGCCACAGGCGCAGGTGCGGTTCCCCGGGCACGGGGAGGTCGGCGTGGGCCGCGTAGAGGGTACGGGCGTGCCGGGTGCAGCCCTCGGTGGCGCGCATCGCCAGGTCGGCGGCCTCGGCGACCTCGGGGGACTTTATGGTCTCGTCGCCGAGGAGCCTGCGCAGCGTGGCGTCGGCGGAGCGCAGCCGGGCGGCGAGCACCTGCTCGGGCGTGGCGGTGTCCCAGACGGCCGGGAGGTGCCGGGCGATGAGGTCGTGGCGGTAGTTGTAGAAGGTGGCGGTCACCGTGCCCGCTCCGACGGCGCCCATGGCGGCGGAGCGGTGGGCGAGGTTGACGGCGACGGGGTCGGTGATCCCGAGGCCCGCGAACTCCTTGGTGGTGTCCGGCGAGAAGTAGACCGTGGAGTGCAGCGGGTTGATCGCGGCGTGCCAAGCGTGCCGGGCGGCGAGCGGAGGAAGGGTCATGAACGGCAGGTTACCGACTGTTCGGTATGCCTGGAAGGCCGAGGTCTCTTCCCGGACACTCCCTGGACTGCGCATGCGGTCCAGGCCCGGGAGAGGCGGTCCACCAGGTCCGCCAGCCCGGACTCCGGCAGCGTGAACGGGAGCCGGACGCGGTCGTCGTGGGCGCCCGAGGGGTCGGTCATGGCGCCGGGGACCAGCTCGACCCCGTACCGCAGCGCGACCTGCGCGAACACGGCCGCGTCCGCTCCCGACGGGAGCCTCGTCCACAAGGCCGCGCCCCCGTCCGGGCGTTGCCAGGTCCAGCCGGGCAACTGCCGTGCGAGGAGCTCCTCCAGGCCGGCCAGTCCGGCCCGCAGCGTCACCGCCCGGGCCGCGCGCATGTCCTCCACGCGTGGCAGCAGGCGGACGGCGAGGGCCTGGTCCAGCAGCGGGCTGCCCAGATCGGCCCGGGCCTTGAGGCGGGCCAGGCGCTCCACGACCGGTGCGGGCCCGCGCAGCCAGCCGATGCGCAGGCCGCCCCACACGGCCTTGGCGAGGGAGCCGATGCTCAGCACCTCCGCGTCCGGCGGGGCGTGGGCGGCCACCGGCCCCGGCTCCGGGGCGTCCCACAGCCGGGTGTCGTAGGCGAGGTCCTCCACGACCGGGACCCGCGCCCGCGCCGCCAGCACTGCGATCCGCTCCCGCCGGGCGGCGGACATCAGCACCCCGGTGGGGTTGTGGAAGGTGGGCGTGACGTGCGCCAGCACGGCCCCGGGCAGGGCCGCCCGGAAGCCGGGCAGCGCGATGCCCTCGGCGTCCAGCGGCACCCGCCGCGGCCGGGCCCCGGCGGCCAGCAGTGCGTCCAGGCACCCCGGCCAGCTCGGCGTCTCCACGACCACCGCCGAGCCGCGCCGCAGGTACAGCTGCGCGACCAGGGCCAGCGCCTGGGTGGCGCCGGTGGTGACGAGGATCTGCTCGGGCGCCGTCCGCAACCCGGCGGCGGTGTAGCGGTCGGCCACCGCGGCCCGCAGTGCCGGGAGGCCGCCCGGGTGGTAGCCGCTCTCCGCCAGCAGCGGATCGAGCCCGTCCGCCAGGAGGGCGCCGAGCGCCTCGCGTACCTCGGGAGCCGCGCCCCGCGCGGCGACCGACAGGGAGATCACCTCGGCCGGGCCGTCGTCCACCAGCCGCTGGACCAGGGCCGTAGCGGTGCCGCCGGGGACCCGCCCGTCGGCCGGCCGGAGCGAGGAGCCCGGCAGCCGGGCGATCCGGGTGCCGCTCCCCCGCCGGCTGTCCACCGCGCCGGCGCCGCGCAGTTCGTCGTAGGCGCAGACCACGGTGGCCCGGCTCAGGCCCAGGGCCGCGGCCAGGGTCCGCTCGGCGGGCAGCCGGTCGCCGGGCGCGAGCTCGCCCGTGCGGACGGCGTGGTGCAGGGCGGCGGCGAGGCGCCGGTACAGCGGACCCGGACCGGCGGTCCAGCCGCCCAGTACGCAATCCAGTTCGGCCGGCGACCATGCGCGCGGCGCGGAACGGTCCACTTGTCCCTCCCTTGGCCCGGGTGACCCAAGCCCCCCGCCACCAGGCTAAACCCATGACCACCAGCACCTTTGCAGCCTTCCTCGCCGCCTCCGCCGCGCTCGTCCTCGTCCCCGGACCGAACCTGATCCTGATCGTCACCCGCGCCGCCGCGCAGGGGCTGCGGACCGGTCTGGCCACCGCGGCCGGGGTGGAGAGCGCCACCGTGGTGCACCTCGCGGTCGCCTCCTCCGGGGTGGCGGAGCTGGTGGCCCGCTCCCCCGCCGCCTTCCTGGTCCTCAAGTACGCGGGCGCGGCGTACCTCCTCTTCCTGGGTGTACGGGCGCTGCGGGCCGGGCCGTTCCTCCTCGCCACGGGGGACGGGCGGACCGTCGGGCTGGGCCGCGCCTACCTCGACGGCGTCCTCACCAACCTCCTCAACCCCAAGGTGACCCTGTTCTTTCTGGCCTTTCTTCCGCAGTTCATCAGGCCGGACGCGGGCGATCCGAGCACGCAGATCCGGCTCCTCGGAGCGGTCTTCCTCGTCCTCGGCGTCCTCCTCGACCTCGGCTACGCGTGCGCCGGCGGGGCGGTGAGCCGCTGGCTGCGCCGCAGTCCGCGGGCTCTGGCCCGCCAACACCTGGCGGTGGCCGGGGTGTACCTGGTACTCGGCGCGGTCGCCGCCCTGCCGCCAGGGCTGTGACGGCCGAATGGCGATCGTGTGACAGTGGGGGCCATGGACATGACGTGGGGCGTCAGGGGTGAATACGGTCGAGCGACATGAGCTCGAACCGATCCGTCTCCTCTACCACTTGGAGCCCTTCGTGCACCGCAAAGTCATCGTCCCGAGCGTGCTCGCCGCTTCCCTGCTGCTGGTGATCCCGGCATCGGCGGCGAGTTCCGGTCCGGGCGCTCCGGGTATCGGCGATCCCTACTACCCGGCCAGCGGCAACGGCGGATACGACGTGTCGCACTACGACCTGCGCCTGAAGTACCAGCCGCAGACGGACCTGCTCGAAGGCACCGCCACCCTCCTCGCCACCGCCAAGCAGGACCTGTCCCGCTTCAACCTGGACTTCGGTCTCCAGGTCAGCGAGGTCCGGGTCAACGGGGCCAAGGCCAAGTTCGCCACCTCCGGCACCCAGGAGCTGGAGGTCACCCCGGCGAAGCCGCTGGCGCGCAACACCCCGCTGACCGTCGTCGTCAAGTACGCCGGGAAGCCCTCGGAGCTGAAGGTGGACGGCTGGACGGCCTGGCAGCGCACGCCCGACGGCGGTGTGGCGGCGCAGGAGCCCGACTCGGCGGTCTGGTGGTTCCCGAGCAACGACCACCCGCTCGACAAGGCCACCTTCGACGTCTCGGTCAGCGTCCCGGACGGCACCCAGGCCATCAGCAACGGCGTGCTCCAGTCGCAGACCTCGCGGCTGGGCTGGACCCGGTACAACTGGCGTTCCAACAAGCCGCAGGCCACCTACCTGGCCACCCTCGCGGTCGGCAAGTTCGACATCACCACCGACAAGACGGCGAGCGGGCTGCCGATCGTCAACGCCTACAGCAAGGACCTCGGCGACAACGCGGGTGCGGCGCGCGCGAGCGTGGAGCGGACCGGCGAGGTCACCGAGTGGCTGGAGGGGGTCTTCGGGCCGTACCCCTTCAACGCGCTGGGCGGCTACGTGCCGAACGTGAACGCCGGCTACGCCCTGGAGACCCAGACGCGGCCGTTCTACGGTCCGCGCCAGTTCCAGAACGGCGCCAACGTCTCGGTGGTCGTGCACGAGCTGGCCCACCAGTGGTACGGCGACAGCGTGTCCGTCGAGGGCTGGAAGGACATCTGGATCAACGAGGGCTTCGCCCGCTACAGCCAGTGGCTGTGGTCGGAGAAGGAGGGCGAGGGCACCGCGCAGGAGCTCGCCGACTGGGCCTACTCCACTCGCCCGGCAGAGGACCCGTTCTGGCAGGTCAAGCCGGGTGACCCGGGTCCGGAGAACCAGTTCCACGGGGCCGTCTACGACCGTGGCGCCATCGCCCTGCAGGCGCTGCGCAACGAGATCGGCGACGAGAAGTTCTTCGAGATCCTGAAGGGCTGGCCGACCGAGCGGGCCTACGGCAACGCCAAGGTCGGCGACTTCGTCCGCTACGCGGAGAAGGTGTCGGGCAAGCTGCTGGCCCAGCTGTTCGAGACCTGGCTGTACACCCCGGGCAAGCCGGAAGCCTCGGCCCTGGGCCCCGTGGCCGCCGGCGCCGCGGCCCGGTCCTTCTCCACCGCGGTGGAGAAGGGCGAGCCGAAGTCCTGGAAGAAGATCGCGGAGACGAACACGATCCACCGGCACGACGAGCACGACAAGCACTGACGTCCGTCAGCGGGCGGCGGCGTGCCATCGGGCGCGCGCCGCCCGCGCGATGGGCAGGTACCGCAGCCGTTCCGGCAGCAGCGGTACGAGGAGCCGCACGGCCGTGCTGAACCGCCGGAGCCTGCGCTCCTGGGCCGGGCTCCACTCCAGCCCGATGGCCGCGCGCGCCTCGGGCGGCATGTACCCGACGGTGGCGAAGGCCCGGAACCGCAGGAATGCCACCCTCAGCGCCGGCCAGGTGAGCCGCAGCAGCAGCCGGACCACGGGCCCGCCGCCCTCGGGGCGGGGCAGCGGGACATCGGTGGCGACCAGCTCGCGGGCGACCTCGGTGGGCTCGATCTCCTCGGCCAGCATCCTGGCCCAGTACGCCCAGTACTCCTCGATGGTCTGCGGCATGTCCCGGTCGTGGAGGCCGAGGATCCGGCCGACCTGGAGCCACTCGCGGTAGAGCTGCCGCTCCTGGGCGGGGGTGAAGCGGCGCAGCAGGTAGCGCCCGGCATACAGGTAGACGGGGAATCCGGTCGCGTGCACCCAGGCGTAGCAGGCCGGGTCCAGGGAGTGGTAGCGCCGGCCGCGGGTGTCGACGCCCTGGATCTCCTTGTGCAGGCGGCGCACCCGGCGGCCCTCCTCGGCGGCGCCCTCCCCGCCGTACACCCAGAGCTGGACCGAGCGCAGCGAGCGCTCGCCGCGGCCCCAGGGGTCGGTGCGGAAGACGGAGTACTGGTCGACTCCGGCCGCGATGGCGGGGTGTGCGACCTGCATCGTGAAGGCGGCGGGCAGCATCAGCAGGGCCCGGACGTCGCCGGCGATGGTCCACAGCACCCCGCCGGGCGGAGGCGGCTCGGGGTCGCCGCGGCGCCCGGTCAGGGGCTTCGAGGCGGGCTCGGCCGGCTGCTCCTTCGTGCTCATTCATCCAGTATGACGGCCTCCGGTCAGCGGTCTCCCCCGCGATGTCCCGGGCCGGACAGAAAGTCTTGTCACGGGTGTTACCCAGAGGTAACCGCGGCTGCTTGGATGGCGAAGCCGATCCGATCTTCCCCCACAGGACGATGGAGTTCCCCCATGCCGCACACCTCGCACCGCCGTCACCGGGCCGCTGCCACTGCCGTCGCGGCGGTCGCCGCGGGCGCACTGGCCGCCACCACCGCGCCGGCCGCCACGGCGGCCCCCTCCGCCGGGAGTGCCGTCGTCGCCGCCCCGCGGCTCAGCGTCCTCTCGTACAACGTGTTCCTGATGAGCAAGAACCTGTACCCGAACTGGGGCCAGGACCACCGGGCCGCGGAGATCCCCAAGGCCTCCTTCTACCAGGGCCACGACGTGGTCGTGCTCCAGGAGGCCTTCGACAACGGCGCCTCCGACGCGCTGAAGGCCAACTCGGCCGCCCAGTACCCGTACCAGACCCCGGTCGTCGGCCGCAGCAAGACCGGCTGGGACGCCACCGGCGGCGCGTACTCCTCCACCACCCCGGAAGACGGCGGGGTCACGATCCTGAGCAAGTGGCCCATCGTCCGCAAGGAGCAGGTCGTCTTCAAGGACGCCTGCGGCGCCGACTGGTGGTCCAACAAGGGCTTCGCCTATGCCGTGCTGAACGTGAACGGCGCCAAGGTGCACGTGGTCGGCACCCACGCTCAGTCCACCGACCCGGGCTGCGGTGCGGGCGAGGCGGCGGACATGCGCGCCCGTCAGTTCCGGGCGATCGACGCCTTCCTGGACGGGAAGAACATCCCGGCGGGCGAGCAGGTGATCGTGGCGGGCGACCTGAACGTCGACTCGCGCACGCCGGAGTACGCGGCCCTCCTCGCCAACGCCGACCTGGCGGGCTCCGACACCCGCACGGGCCACCCGTACTCCTTCGACACCGCGCTGAACTCGATAGCGAACTACCGCTACCCGACCGACCCGCGCGAGGACCTGGACTACGTCCTGTACCGCAAGGGCAACGCCCGTCCGGCGGGCTGGGAGAACAACGTGGTGAAGGAGCAGTCGGCGCCCTGGACGGTCTCCAGCTGGGGCACCTCCTACACGTACACCAACCTCTCCGACCACTACCCGCTGATCGGGCGCTAGGCCGCCTAGACCACAGCCCCGGTCCGGTGGGCGGCGCGCCGCCCACCGGACCGGGCTCGTTCGCCTCAGGGGGCCTCGTAGAGGCCGTCGATCAGCGCGCCGTACTTCTCCCGGACCACCCGCCGACGGAGCTTCAGCGAGGGTGTGAGCTCTCCCGATTCGGGTCCCCACTCCTCGGTGAGCACCCGGTACCTCTTGATCTGCTCGGTCCGGTTGAGCCGCGCGTTGGCCGCCTCGACGGCCCGGGCGATCTCCGCCGTGACGGCGGGGTCCTCGGCGAGCGCGCCGAGGGAGGCGGCCTCGATGCCCCGGGCCGCGGCCCAGGCCGGGGCCAGCTCCGGGTCCAGGACCAGCAGGGCGACGAGGTAGGACCGGCCGTCGCCGTGGACCAGGGCCTGGCCGATCAGCGGGTGCTCCTTGACGGTGTTCTCCACCAGCGCCGGGGAGACGTTCTTGCCCGTGGAGGTGATGATCAGCTCCTTCTTGCGGTCGGTCAGCCAGAGGAAGCCGTCCTCGTCGAGCCGGCCGATGTCACCGGTCGGGAACCAGCCCTCGCCGTCCGCCGCGCTCTCCACCGAGCCGTCCGGCCGCAGGTAGCCGCCGAAGACGGTCGCGCCGCGGGTCAGGATCTCCCCGTCCTCGGCGAGCCGCAGCTCCAGCCCCTCGATCGGGCGGCCCACCGAGCCGAGCCGGAAGCCGTCCGGGCTGTTGACCGTGCACACGCCCGAGGTCTCGGTGAGGCCCCAGGCGTCCATGATGGTGATCCCCCAGCCGGCCCAGAAGCGGACCACGTCGATCGGCATCGGGGCGGTGGCGCTGGCCGTCCAGACGAGGCGGTCCAGGCCGGCCAGGCCCAGCAGCGGGTCGAGCACCCGCTCCTTCGCCGTGGCGTACGAGGCTTCGAGCGCGGCCGGTATCAGCTCCCCGCGCTCCCGGTGGCCTGCCCGGGCACGGGCGAGGCCGTTGGCCGCCTCAATGGCACCGCGCTGCTCCTCGGGCAGCTGCGCGAGGACGGCCCGTACGGAGGCGGCGAGCTTCTCCCACACCCGGGGCACGCCGAAGAACTGCACCGGACGCAGCTCGCGGACGGCGGCCGATACGGCGGTCGGGTCGGCGCACAGCCGTACGTGCGCGGCGCGCAGCAGCGGCAGATAGATGCCCAGGACCCGCTCCGCGATGTGCGCGAAGGGCAGGTAGCAGATGTGCTCGGCGTGCTCGGGCAGCTCCACGTGCCGGTCGAGGCGGACCGCCTGGAGCATGAGGTTGCGGTGGGTGAGGCGGACGCCCTTGGGGTCGCCGGTGGTGCCGGAGGTGTAGACGACGGTCAGCGGGTCCTCGGGGCGGGCCTCCTGCCAGGCCTTCTCGAAGGCGTCGGCCCGGTGCAGCCGGGCGCCGCTCGCGTACAGGGAGCCGTAGGTGCGGTGCGTGCCGGCCTGGGCGGCCTCGGCCACGACCAGCCGTTCCAGCGGTACGCCGGGGTCGGCCAGCAGCGGCTCCCACCGGACGAGCTCGCGGGCGCCCTCGACGACGGCGACCCTGGCCCGGCTGTGGCGGGCGATGTGGGCGATCTGCTCGGGCGCGGAGGTCCCGTAGACGGTGACGGGGACGGCGCCGAGGTGGACGAGGGCGAGGTCGCTGAGCCAGTGCTCGGGGCGGTTGCCCATCATCATCAGCACGTGGTCGCCGCGCTCGACGCCGAGCGCGGCGTAACCGGAGGCGAGGACGGCGACCTGGCGGCGCACCTCGCTCCAGGTGAGGGTCGTCCACGGGGCCGCTTCGGGCCCCGCGCGCCACGACAGGGCGGGCAGCTCGCCGTATTCGGCGGCGTTGCGGGCCAGCAGGGCGGGGAGGGTGAGCTCCTCGGGTCGTCCGGGCAGTCGCAGGTTCGTGGTCATGGGCAGCTCCTGGCCGTTTCACATCGTTGGTGCGACAGCAATACTGTTGAACCCAAGCTGTGGAGCAGAGAGCGAGGCGCAGACGATGGCCGACCAGGCACCCGAGCCGATGCTCACCGTGGACGAGCTGGCGGCCAGGGCGGGCGTCACCGTCCGTACCGTACGGTTCTACAGCACGCGCGGGATTTTGCCCCCTCCCGTGATCGGCCCCCGTCGTGTGGGGCACTACGGCCCGGAGCACCTCTCGCGGCTGGCCCTGATCGAGGAGTTGCAGCACCAGGGCATGACGCTGTCCGCGATCGAGCGCTATCTGGACGCGCTGCCCGACGACCTGAGCGCGCACGATCTGGCGATCCACCGGGCTCTGGTGGCCAGTTGGGCCCCGGATTCGGCCCAGGATGTCTCGCGGGCGGAGCTGGAGAAGCGGGCGGGGCGCAGCCTGTCGGACAGTGATGTCCGGCGGCTGACGGCGATGAACGTGTGCGCCGCTTCGGGGGACGGTTTCCGGGTGGACGTGGGGCTGTTGCGGCTGGGGGTCGCGCTGCTCGACGTACCGATCGCGCACGAGACGATCCTGGCGGCGCGCCGGGTCCTGATGGAGCACACCAGGTCGGCGGCGCACGAGTTGACGGCGCTGTTCCGGGACGAGGTGTGGGGGCCGTTCACGGAGGGCGAGAGCGACCCGGAGCAGGTGGAGTCGATGAAGGCGCTCTCCGCGCACATGCAGCCGATGGTGGTGCAGGCGCTGGTGACGGCCTTCCAGCGGTCGCTAAGGGAGGAACTGCGGGCGGCGTTCGTCTCGAGCGAAGCACCCGGCGGGCCATAGCCGCAGACCGAAGCCCTGCTTTGGCGGGGCAGGCCCGTTCTCAGTACGCTGGAAAGGAGTCTTTGCGCCCGCCGGCCCCTGCTCTGAGCGGGTCGGCCCCAGCGGCCCCAGCGGCCCCAGCGGATTCTGCCGCTCAAGGTGGCGGCCACCCCTGCACGTAACGGGCAGGTGTTTTCATGGACCTCAACACCATCAGCGAAGTCGTCCGGCGACCGTCCGACCGGCCGGGCGCCGACTGGCGCGAGGGCGATGCCTGGCTCGCCGGCGGGACGTGGCTGTTCTCCGCCGAGCAGCCGGACCTGCGCCGCCTGGTCGACCTGACAGCCCTGGGCTGGGCTCCCCTCGTGCCGAGCGACGCTGGCCTCGAGATCGGCGCCACGTGCACCATCCGGGACCTGTACGCCTTCACACCGCCGGCCGACTGGATCGCGGGCCCCCTCTTCAGGCAGAGCTGCGAAGCGTTCCTGTCCTCGTTCAAGGTCTGGAACTCGGCGACCGTAGGCGGAAACATCTGTATGTCCCTGCCGGCCGGCCCCATGATCACGCTGACGGTCGCGCTCGAAGCCGAGTACGAGCTGTGGGCTCCCGACGGGTCGGTGCGCACCGTCGACGCCCTCGACTTCGTGACCGGGAACAACCGGAACATCCTCGCTCCCGGGGAAATGCTGCGGCGCATCCGCATTCCGGCACGCGCCCTGCGCAAGCGCACCGCACACCGCCTCTTCACACTGACCCGCCTCGGCCGTTCGACGGTCTTCCTCGTCGGTACGCAAACGCCGGGAACGAGCGACCTGCTGCTCACCGTCACCGCCGGCACCACACGCCCGGTGCGCATCGGTTTCGACACCGTGCCCGATGCCCGCACCCTGCAGCAGAGCATCAACGTCATTCCTGCCGACGTCTGGTTCGCCGACCCCAACGGGACCCCGGACCACCGTCACCACCTCACCCTGCACTTCGCCGAAGAGATCCGCCACGAACTCATGGCTGGGGGCCCGGCATGACCTACACCGTTAACGGCAGGAGCTTCGACGAAGAACCGGACCCCGGGCAGTGCCTGCGTACCTTCCTGCGCGCGCTCGGTCACTTCGGCGTCAAGAAGGGCTGCGACGCGGGCGACTGCGGCGCGTGCACCGTGTGGCTGGACGGCACTCCGGTCCACAGCTGCGTCACCCCCGCTTTCCGCGCGGAGGGCCATGAGGTGACCACGATCGAGGGTCTCGGATCACCCGGCGACCTGCATCCCGCGCAGCGCCGCTTCCGGGATGCCCCGGGATTCCAGTGCGGTTTCTGCACCGCAGGGATGATCATGACTTCGGCGACGTTCACCGAGGCCCAGAAGGCGGACCTGCCCCGGGCGTTGAAGGGCAATCTCTGCCGTTGCACCGGCTACCGGGCGATCGAGGACGCGGTGCAGGGCGTCGCCGGCGTGCAGAGCGCCGCGCCGGGACGGGCCGTCGGAACGAGCGTCGGTGCGCCGGCGGCCGACGACGTGGTGACCGGTCGCGCCGAATTCACGATGGACACCCACATGGAAGGGATGCTGCACCTCAAAGTGCTGCGCTCGCCCCACGCGCACGCCCGCATCGTCTCGATCGACAAGACCGCCGCGCTGGCGGTCCCCGGTGTGCATCGCGTCTACACCTGGGAGGACGTGCCGCGCAAGCGCTTCACCACGGCCATCCACACCGACCACCTCGTCGATCCGGACGACACCTACATCCTCGACCACACGGTCCGCTTCGTCGGTCAGCGCGTCGTCGCCGTACTCGCCGACACGGTCGGGGCGGCCGAGGAGGGCTGCCGGAAAGTGGCCGTGGAGTACGAGGTGCTGCCGGCGGTCTTCGACCCCGAGCAGGCCATGGCCGACGGGGCACCGCAACTGCACGGCTCTGAGGACCCGTTCGCCCGCGACTACGTCCACAACCTCCTACTGGAGATCCACTCGCACATCGGCGACGTCGACGCGGGCTTCGCAGCGGCCGACGTGATCCACGAGGGCACGTACTTCTCACCACGCGTACAGCACGCGCATCTGGAGACCCACGGTTCGATCGCCTGGATGGAGGACGGGCGGCTGAACGTCCGCACCAGTTCGCAGTCTCCGTCGATCACGAAGGTCAAACTGGCCTACCTGTTCGCGCTGCGCCCGGACCAGCTCCGCGTGTTCTGCAAGCGCGTCGGCGGCGGTTTCGGCGGCAAGCAGGAGGTCATCTCGGAGGACCTGGCCGCGCTCGCAGCCCTGGACACCGGGCGGCCCGTCTGTTTCGAGTACACGCGCGAGGAGGAGTTCACCACGGCTTCGCCCCGGCATCCGATGAAGCTGACGGTCAAGCTCGGCGCGAAGGCCGACGGCACGCTCACCGCCTTCCAGGTCCGCAACGTGTCCAACACGGGCGCCTACGGCAACCACGGCGGCGAGACCCTGTACGCGGGCGGCTCCGCCGTCATGATCTACCGCTGCCCCAACAAGAAGTACGACGCCTTCTCCGTCTACACGAACACCGTCCCGAGCGGCGCCCTGCGCGGTTACGGAATGACCCAGCCGGCCTTCGCCGTGGAATCGGCGATGGACGAACTGGCCCTCGCCCTGCACATGGATCCGCTCGAACTGCGACGCCGCAACATCGTGCGCCCGGGCGAGCCGCTCGTCGCCCTGCACGACGGGCCCGACGACGTGGTGTTCCACGAGGACGGCCTCGGCAACTGCATCGACCTCGTGGCCGGCGAGCTGGCCCGTACGGCCGACCAGCCCTCCCCCGGCCCCGGATGGCTCGTCGGGGTCGGCGTCGCCAGTTCCATGCACGAGACCGCGCCCCCGACCGAGCACGTCTCCGAGGCCTGGCTCACGCTCGGCGACGACCTCGTGTACGAGCTGGCCGTCGGCACCGTCGAATTCGGGGAGGGCACGTCGACCGCGCACGTCCAGATCGCGGCCAACCAGCTGGGTACGACACCGTCGCGGATCCGCCTGGTGCAGTCCGACACCGACCGCACGGGATTCGACACCGGCGCCTTCGCGAGCGCCGGACTCTTCGTGGCGGGCAACGCGGTCCTCCGGGCGGCCAACGCGGTGCGCGACCGCATCCTGGACTTCGCCGCCACGCACACGGGCGTCCACGTCGTGATGTGCTCGATGGACGACGACGGCGTCGTCTGCGGGGACGAGCGCGTCTCGCTGGCCACGCTGGTAACCGAGGCCCGGGCACGCGGCATCCGGTTCACGGCCGCCCGCAAGGCGTACGGCTCGCCCCGCAGCGTCACCTCCAACACGCAGGGCTTCCGCGTCGCGGTCCACCGGGTGACGGGTGAGATCCGTGTCCTGTACAGCGTCCAGGCGACCGACGCCGGTGTGCTCATCAACCCGCAACAGGTGCGGGGACAGGTGGAGGGCGGTGTCGCCCAGGGCATCGGCTTCGCGCTGACCGAGAATTTCCAGATCGACGCGGACGGCGTCATGGCCAACCCGAACCTCCGCAACTACCGCATCCCCACCTACGCCGACGTGCCGCGCACCGACGTGCTCCTGGTGGGCTCGTCGGACTCCGTCGGGGCCATGCGGTCGAAGGGGATGGCCGAGTGCTGCATCAACCCGGTGGCCCCCGCGCTGGCGAACGCGCTCCGCGACGCCACGGGCGTCCGCTACCGCGAGCTGCCCCTCACTCCGGAACGGATCTACGGCCGGCTCGTCGAGAGCCAGTCGGCGCGGACGGGCACGCGACGATGACGCCCGAACGGCAGACGGACGCTGCGGCGACGGTCATCCTCGGCCGGCGGGTCCGCCCCGGCATGGACCGGGAGTACGAGAAGTGGCAGGACGAAGTCAACGCCGCTGCCGCCCGGTACGCCGGACACCTCGGCGTCCAGGTGTCCCCGCCGACCGCCGTGCAACCCGACTGGGTGATCGTCTACCGGTTCGACTCGGTGGCCCACCTGCAGGCCTGGATGAACGGCGCTACCCGGCAACGGCTCCTCGACGCCGGCGAGCCGTACTTCGACGGTCCCGCGACCCAGCAGGTGATCAGCGGTGGCACGCAGCCGACGGACCCGCTCGTGACCGTGGTGGTGACCCACCGCGTCCACCCTGACCACGTCGGCGACTTCCTCGCATGGCAGCGCCACATGAGCCAGGAGGAGAGCAAGTTCGAAGGGTTTCGCGGCACCGAGATCTTCCGCCCCATCGAAGGCATTCAGGACGAGTGGACCACCCTGTACCGCTATGACAACGCGGAACACCTCGACGCGTGGCTGACGTCGGCGAAGCGGCGGGAGATGCTCGCCGAGGGGGAGAAGTTCAACGACTTCAAACTGCGCACGATCGACAACTCGTTCGGCAGTTGGTTCGCCTTCGAGGAGAACGGCAAGGAAGCGCCGCCGCCCTCGGACACGAAGACCGCCATCGCCGTCTGGGTCGGGCTCTACCCGACCGTCGTGATACTGAGCCTGGCCCTGCATCCGCTGGGCATGCCGCTCTGGTTCGGGCTGCTCGTGGGCAACCTGCTGTCGAGCTTCATCATGAGCTTCTTCACGATGCCCCACTACGTGAACCGGCTGCTCAGGCGGTGGCTGTGGCCCCCACCGGACGAACCCCCCGCCAGGACCAATCTCGTCGGCGGCGCCGTCGTCACCGCGCTGCTCGTGTTCTGGGTCATCGTCTTCTACCTCGTGACGGAGGTGTTCTGGACGCTGCCCTGACCCGGCGCCGTGGCGCGGGAAGGCGGGCCGGGAGCAACCCGGCCCGCCTTCCCGGTCACCGCACTAGTCGCTGTACGTCTCGCCCCGCTCGGCCTTCTCCACGAGGGAGGCGGGCGGGGTGAAGCGCTCGCCGTACGTGGTGGCGAGCTCGCGCGCGCGGGCCACGAAGCCCGGCAGGCCGCCCTCGTAGCCGTTGATGTACTGGATCACTCCGCCGGTCCAGGCCGGGAAGCCGATGCCCATGATGGAGCCGATGTTGGCGTCGGCGATGGAGGTGAGCACGCCCTCGTCGAGGCAGCGGACGGTGTCCAGGGCCTCGGAGAAGAGCATCCGCTCTTTCATGTCCTCGAACGGGATCTCGTACCCCGGCTTGGTGAAGTGCTCGCGCAGCCCGGGCCAGATGCCGGCGCGCTTGCCCGCCTCGTCGTACGCGTAGAAGCCGGCCCCGCCGCTGCGGCCCGGGCGGCCGAACTCGTCGACCATCCGGTCGATGACCCCGTCGGCGGGGTGCTCGGCCCATGCGCGGCCCTCGGCCTCGAAGGCCTTGCGGGTCTCGTTGCGGATCTTGCGCGGGAGGGTGAGGGTGAGCTCGTCCATCAGCGAGAGCACCTTGGCCGGGTAGCCGGCCTGGGCTGCGGCCTGCTCGATCGAGGCGGGCTCGACGCCCTCGCCGACCATGGCCACGCCCTCGTTGATGAACTGGCCGATGACGCGCGAGGTGAAGAACCCGCGCGAGTCGTTGACCACGATCGGGGTCTTGTTGATCTGGCGGACCAGGTCGAAGGCGCGGGCGATGGCCTCGTCACCGGTCCGCTCCCCCTTGATGATCTCGACCAGCGGCATCTTGTCGACGGGCGAGAAGAAGTGCAGGCCGATGAAGTCGGCGGGGCGCTTGACGCCTTCCGCGAGCCCGGAGATCGGCAGCGTGGAGGTGTTGGAGCAGAGCAGCGCGTCCGGCTCGATGACGTCCTGGATCTCCTGGAACACCTTGTGCTTGAGGCCGGTGTCCTCGAAGACCGCCTCGATGACGGCGTCACAGCCCGCCAGGTCGGCCGCGTCGGCGGTCGGGGTGATCCGGGCGAGCAGCTCGGCGCGCTGGGCCTCGGTCGTACGGCCGCGGGAGAGCGCCTTGTCGAGCAGCTTCTCGGAGTACGCCTTGCCCTTGGCGGCGGCCTCGGCGCTGACGTCCTTGAGCACCACCTCGATGCCCGCGCGGGCGCAGGAGTACGCGATGCCCGCGCCCATCATGCCCGCGCCGAGGACGGCGACCTTGCGGACCGTGCGCGGCTGGACGCCCTGCGGGCGGCTGCGGCCCGCGTTGACGGCCTGGAGGTCGAAGAAGAACGCCTGGATCATGTTCTTGGCGGTCTGCCCGGTGACCAGCTCGGTGAAGTAGCGGGCCTCGATGGTCAGCGCGGTCTCGAAGTCCACCTGGGTGCCCTCGACGGCGCAGGCCAGGATGTTGCGCGGGGCCGGGTACGGGGCCCCGTTCAGCTGCTTCTTCAGGTTGGCCGGGAAGGCCGGGAGGTTCGCGGCGAACCGCGGGTTGGACGGGGTGCCGCCCGGGATCTTGTAGCCGGGTACGTCCCAGGGCTGCTTCGACTCGGGGTTCGCGTCGATGAAGGCGCGGGCCTTGGCGAGCATCTCCTCGGGGGTGGCGGCCAGTTCGTGGACCAGGCCGTTCTCGAGCGCGCGCTGCGGGTTGTACTGGGTCCCCTGGAGCAGCACCTTGAGCAGCGCGTCGGCGATGCCCATCAGGCGCACGGTACGGGTAACGCCGCCGCCGGCCGGGAGCAGGCCGAGGGTGACCTCGGGCAGGCCGATCTTGGAGCCGGGGGCGTCGAGCGCGACGCGGTGGTGGGAGGCGAGGCAGATCTCGTAACCGCCGCCCAGCGCGGCGCCGTTGATGGCGGCGACCACCGGCTTGCCGAGGGTCTCGATGCGGCGCAGCGAGCGCTTGATCTCGGTGCCGGTGTCGAAGGCCAGCTGCGCGTGCTCGGGGCGCAGTCGGATCATGTCCTTGAGGTCGCCGCCCGCGAAGAAGGTCTTCTTGGCGGAGGTGAAGATGATGCCCCGGATGGAGTCCTTCTCGGCCTCGGCGCGGTCGGCGACGGCCGCGATGGAGTCCTTGAAGGCCTGGTTCATCGTGTTGGCGGACTGGTCGGGGTCGTCGAGGACCAGGGTGACGACGCCGGTCTCGTCCTGTTCCCAGCGGATCGTGGTGGACTCGCTCATGTTCGCTACTTCCGTGTCAGAGGTGGGATCAGGGATCAGGACGGATCAGATGCGTTCGACGATGGTGGCGACGCCCATGCCGCCGCCGACGCAGAGGGTGACGAGCCCGTAGCGCTTGTCCTGGCGCTCCAGTTCGTCGATGACGGTGCCGAGCAGCATCGCGCCGGTGGCGCCGAGGGGGTGGCCGAGCGCGATGGCGCCGCCGTTGACGTTGACCTTGTCGAGGGAGACGCCCATGTCCTTGACGAAACGGAGCACGACGCCGGCGAAGGCCTCGTTCATCTCGATGAGGTCGATGTCGTCGATGGTCAGACCGGCCTTGGCCAGCGCCTTGCGGGTGGCCGGGGCGGGGCCCGTGAGCATGATGGTGGGCTCGGAGCCGGAGACGGCGGCCGAGACGATCCGGGCGCGCGGGCGCAGGCCGTTTCGCGCCCCCGCCTCGCGGGTGCCGATGGCGACGAGCGAGGCACCGTCGACGATGCCGGAGGAGTTGCCCGCGTGGTGCACGTGGTCGATCTTCTCGACCCAGTGGTACTTCTGCAGCGCGACGGCGTCGAAGCCGCCGAGCTCGCCGATGTCGGCGAAGGAGGGCTTGAGCTTGGCGAGGGTGTCGGCCGTGGTCCCCGGGCGGACGAACTCCTCCTGGTCCAGGACGACCAGGCCGTTGCGGTCGGTGACCGGGACCACGGACCCCGCGAAGCGGCCGTCCTTGATGGCCTCGGCGGCGCGCTCCTGCGAGAGGGCCGCGTACTCGTCGACGTCGCGCCGGGAGAATCCCTCGATGGTGGCGATGAGGTCGGCGCCGATGCCCTGCGGGACGAACCCGGTGTCCCAGTTCGTCATCGGGTCGGCGAACCAGGCGCCGCCGTCGGAGGCCATCGGGACGCGGGACATGGACTCCACGCCGCCCGCCAGGACCAGGTCCTCCCAGCCGGAGCGGACCTTGGCGGCGGCCATGTTGACGGCTTCCAGGCCGGAGGCACAGAAGCGGTTCTCCTGTACGCCTGCCACGGTGTCCGGGAGTCCGGCGGCGATGGCCGCGATCCGGGCGATGTCGGAGCCCTGGTCGCCGACCGGGCCGACGACGCCGAGCACGATGTCGTCGATGGTGGCGGGGTCCAGGCCCGGGTTGCGCTCGCGCAGGGCGTGGATGAGGCCGACGACCAGGTCGATCGGCTTGGTGCCGTGCAGGGCGCCGTTGGCCTTGCCGCGGCCGCGCGGGGTGCGGATCGCGTCGTATACGTAAGCTTCGGTGCTCACTGGTCAAGCCTTTCGGGAGGTCTGGGTCTTAGCCGAGGAGGGAGCGGCCGATGATCTCTTTCATGATCTCGGTCGTGCCGCCGTAGATGGTCTGGATGCGGCCGTCGGTGAAGGCCCGCGCGACCCGGTATTCGGTCATGTATCCGTATCCGCCGTGCAGTTGCAGACAGCGGTCGGCGACGCGCTTCTGCAGTTCGGTGGCCCACCACTTGGCCATCGAGGCGTGCACGTGGTCCAGTTCACCGTTCGTGTGGTCGGTGATGCAGCGGTCGAGGAAGGTACGGGTGACCGCGCACTCGGTGGCCATCTCCGCGATCTCGAAGCGGATGTGCTGGAGCTTCGACAGCGGCCGGCCGAAGGCCTCGCGCTCCTTGACGTACTGGGTGGTGATCTCCAGCAGGTACTCGGCGGCCGCGATGCCGGCCATCGCGATGCCCATCCGCTCCTGCGCGAGGTTGGTCATCAGGTGGACGAAGGCGCCGTTGAGCTCGCCGAGCAGGTTCTCCTTGGGGACGCGCACGTCGTGGAAGAACAGCTCTGCCGTGTCCTGGGCCTTCTGGCCGATCTTGTCGAGGTTGCGGCCGCGCTCGAAGCCCTCCGCGCCGCGCTCGACGACCAGCAGCGACAGGCCGTGCGCCCCGCCCTCGGGCGTGGTCTTGGCGACCACTATCACCAGGTCGGCGAGGATGCCGTTGGAGATGAAGGTCTTGGAGCCGTTCAGCACCCAGTGGTCGCCCCGGTCCTCGGCGGTGGTCCGGATCCCCTGGAGGTCGGAGCCCGCGCCCGGCTCGGTCATGGCGATGGCGGTGATGATCTCCCCGGAGCAGAACCCCGGCAGCCAGCGGCGCTTCTGCTCCTCGGTTGCCAGCGAGGTCAGGTAGGGCCCGATGATGTCGTTGTGCAGGCCGATGGCGAGCCCGGGGGCGCCCGCCCGGGTGAACTCCTCGGCGATCACGGCCGCGTAGCGGAAGTCGGTGTTCCCGCCGCCCCCGTACTCCTCCGGGACGGCGAGGCCCAGCAGCCCCTGGCGGCCCGCGGCCCGCCAGGCCTCGCGGCTGACGATGCCGTCCTTCTCCCACTGCTCGTAGTGCGGCAGCACCTCCTTGGTGAGGAAGGTGCGGACGGTCTCGCGGAACGCCTCGTGGTCGGCGTCGAAGATCCGGCGTTGCATCGGGGGCTCCTTAAAGCCAGTTCTTGACGGTTTCGATCAGCCGGGCCGGCTCGGGGCCGACCGGTGTGACGTTGAGCATCGTGACGCCCGCCTCGCGGAAGGCCTCGACACGCTCGCGTACGTAGCCCGCCGGCCCGCACAGCGTCATCAGCTCGCAGAACTCGTCCGGGACGGCGGCCGCCGCGTCGCGCTTGCGGCCGGAGAGGTAGAGCTCCTGGATCTTCCGGGCCTCCTCCTCGTAGCCGTAGGCCACGGCGAGGTCGTTGTAGAAGTTCTTGCCGACCGCGCCCATGCCGCCGACGTACAGGGCGATCTGCGGGCGCGCCAGGTCCCGTACGGCGGCCGCGTCCTCGCCGATGGCGAGCAGGCCGCCCGCCACGGTCTGGAGCGGGCCGAGCTCCGGCGACCTCTTGGCCGCGCCCTCCGCTAGCGGAGCTCCCCACACCGCTCGGGCCTTCTCGGGGATGAAGAGGGTGGGCAGCCAGCCGTCGGCGATCTCGGCCGTCAGCCGTACGTTGGCCGGGCCGAGCGAGGCGATGTACACGGGGATGGCGTCACGGACCGGCCGGGTGAGGATCTTCAGCGGCTTGCCGTGCCGGCCGCCCTTCTCGGGCGGCAGCGGCATGTCGGTGATGCCGTGGTGGTCGATGGTCTCGCGGCGCCAGATGCGGCGGCACAGCTCGACCGTCTCGCGGGTCCGGCCGAGCGGCTTGTCGTACGGCTTCCCGTGCCAGCCCTCCACCACCTGCGGGCCGGAGGCGCCGAGGCCGAGCAGCGCCCGGCCGCCGGAGACCGCGTCCAGGCCGGCGGCCGTCTGGGCGATGAGGCCGGGAGTGCGCGAGTAGACGTTGAGGATGGCCGAGCCGATCTTCAGCCGCTCGGTGCGGGCGGCGAGGTAGCCCATGATCGTCGGGGAGTCGAAGCCCCACGCCTCGGCGACCCATACGGCGTCGAGCCCGGCCGACTCCAGCGCCGCCGCCTCGTCCGCCGCCCGGCGAGGATCCCCCGCGTAGTCGAGCATCATCGACAGTTCCATCAGGCGCCCTTCCCGGTCAGGCCCGGTACGTCCCAGTCACGGGCCACGGATTCGGTGTCCGCGCCCGGCTGCGCGGGGCCGCTCGTGACCGCGGCAGGCGTCGCCGAGAAGCGCGGCGCCGGGGCGGGCTGGGTGATCCCGCCGAAGTCGGTGAAGGTCCCGCGGGCCACGAGGTGCGGGTGGTGCGGGGCCTCCCGCAGCGACAGCACCGGCGCCACGCAGGCGTCGGTGCCCTCGAAGACCGCCGTCCACTCCTCGCGGGTACGGGACTTGAAGCGGGCGGCGACGGCGCCCCGCAGCTCGCCCCAGCGGGCGAGGTCCTTGCGCGCCGGGGCCTGCTCCGCGATGCCGAGCAGCTCCACGAAGGTGTCGTAGAACTGCTGCTCCAGGGCGCCGACCGCCATGTACTGGCCGTCGGAGGTCTCGTAGGTCCCGTAGAAGGGACAGCCGCCGTCGAGCAGGTTGGCCCCGCGCCGGTCCTGCCAGCCGCCCGCCGCCACCATCCCGTGGATCATGGCGGTGAGGTGCGCGGTGCCGTCGACGATGGCCGCGTCCACGACCTGGCCCCCGCCGCCGGGGGTCCGGGCGTGCTGGAGCGCGGCGAGGACGCCGATGACGAGGTAGAGCGAGCCGCCCGCGTAGTCGCCCACCAGGTTGGCGGGGACGGCCGGCGGCTCGTCAGGGTTGCCGATCATGCCCAGGGCGCCGGTGACCGCGATGTACGCGATGTCGTGCCCGGCGGTGTGGGCGAGGGGGCCTTCCTGGCCCCAGCCCGTCATCCGGCCGTAGACCAGCTTCGGGTTGCGGGCGTGGCAGTCGGCCGGTCCGACGCCGAGCCGCTCGGCGACCCCGGGGCGGAAGCCCTCGATCAGGACGTCGGCGCGCTCGACGAGGTCCAGGACGCGGGCGGGGCCCTCGGCGGACTTGAGGTCGACCAGGACGGAGCGCTTGTTGCGGTTGGTCAGGTCGTAGACGGGGTTGACCGCGAGCCCGCCGCCGCCCGGCCGGTCCACGCGCACGACGTCCGCGCCCAGGTCGGCGAGGAGCATGGCGGCGAACGGGCCGGGGCCGATGCCCGCCAGTTCGACGACGCGCACCCCGGCGAGCGGGCCGGTCCCTGTCACTGCCATCGAGCCCCCAGCATTCGTAGCCGCACGGTGTGACACAACTGATGTAACACCAGCGATGCTAGGAACGCGTTCCACTCAGCACAAGAGCAAGCGCTTAGCCATTTGCCTCGATCCGGGCGTCCAGCTCCTTGACGTGCCGCTTGAGGGCCACGGTGCGGTAGCTCTCCTCCACCCACTCGCACAGCACCAGCGCGGAGGGCGCCCCCTTCTCCCCCAGCGGTACGGAGACCCAGCCGGAGCGGCCCAGGCCGTAGCCTGAGGGCTCGGCGCCGGGCGCGGCCATCGCGTGCCCGTGCAGCGCCTCGTCCTTGAGCTTGACGGACAGGCCGGGCGGCTGCGGACCGTCGGCGTTTCCCAGGAAGACGAAGATCTTCTTGTTGACCTTCACCACGCAGTCCTCGGGACCCCACGGATACTCCTCCACGGCCTCCGGAAGCCCCCGGGCGAATTCCCGCACCGCCTCCCACTTGCGCACCGCAGCCTTCATCAACGCCTCCCACATCGAGCCGGCCTTCACGCTAGCCCCCACCCGCTGATCAAAGTCCTCGCGGCGCGGCTGGCGGCTATGTACTCTGAGCACGCTTCAAACCTGAGCTTGTTCAAAAACAAAAATGGGGGGGCCGGTGCGCAATCGCCGACTCGTAATTTCCGCTGCCGTCGTGGCCGCGAGCATGGGTCTCATACCGGGGGCGGCCCAGGCGGATCCGGTCACGCCGGGCAAGAAGGGCATATCCGCACCCGACGTGGACCTGAAGAAGGCCGCGGCGGAGAACTTCAAGACCTTCAAGAGCTCCGCCGAGCGCTCGGTCCGCGCGTCCGCCGGCGACAAGGCCACCGCGCAGTCGGCGGTCGCCAACCCGAACCTCGCGGTCGGCCTGGCGGCCTACAACGTGTCCGCCCACTCGCTGGAGCTGGACACCACCATCACCAGCGATCCGAACCGGTACGTCGACGCCGTCATCAACTGGGGCGACAACACGACGAGCAACGAGACCGCCTACGGCAGCACGACGATGACCACCGCGCACAACTACGCGGAACTGGGCACCTACACCATCACGGTCACCGCGACGGACCGCGCCGACGGCACCTCCGTCACCAACTCGGTCGAGATCCTCACCGCGGGCTCGGACTTCACCCCGTACGGCCCCACCCGTCTGCTGGACACCCGCAGCGGCATCGGCGGCGCCAAGGCCAAGGTCGCCCCGTACACCACGGCCCGCGTGCAGATCGCCGGCAACGGCTCGATCCCGGCGGGCGTCACGGCCGTGGTCCTGAACCTCACGGTCACCAACGCCACCAGCGGCGGCCACGTCACGGCGTTCCCCTCGGGCGCGGAGCGTCCGATCACCTCGAACGTCAACTTCGCCCCCGGCCAGACCGTGCCGAACCTGTCGGTCGTGCCGGTCGGCGCGGACGGCTACGTGGAGCTGTACAACGGCGGCTGGGAGTCGATCGACCTGATCGCCGACGTCACCGGCTACTACACCAAGGCCGCCTCCAGCGGCTACACCCCGATCGCCCCGGTCCGCTTCGCCGACACCCGCGACGGCACCGGCACCGCCCGGGGCCAGCTCGCCGGGCAGTCGTCCTTCGGCCTGCAGATCGGCAACAGCCGCGGCGTGCCCGCCGGCGTCACCGCCGTGGCGCTCAACGTGACCGTCACCAACCCGCGCGAGGCCGGTCACCTGACCGCCTACCCGAGCGGCCAGTCGGCGCCGAGCGCCTCCAACGTGAACTTCACCGCCGGACAGACCGTCGCCAACTCCGTGATCGTCCCGGTCGGCGCCGACGGCAAGATCAACATCCGCAACGGCGCCTGGGCCGGGACCGACGTGATCGTCGACGTCGTCGGCTACTACAGCCTGGCGAGCGAGGGCGCGTACCTGCGCCTCAAGCCGACCCGCGTGTTCGACACCCGGGACCCCAACGACCCCATCCAGAACACGCCCCTGTGGGCCCGCGACTTCATCCCGATCGACTTCGCCTCCAAGGCGCCCAACCGCACCGGCTACGTGCTGAACACCACCGCCACCAACACGGCGGGACCCGGCTTCGTCTCGGTCGCACCCGACCCGAACTACCGCTGGCAGTACGACAACGGCTCGTGGACCTGGCCTGCCGCGCCCAACTCGTCCACCCTCAACTTCACCGCGGGCAAGACCGTCCCGAACCTGGTGCAGGCGAGCACGGGCTACACCGGCATCATCGACTTCTTCAACCAGTCGGACGAGGACATCGACCTGGTCGTCGACATGTTCGGCTACTACGACAAGGACTGATCCACCGGCAGCGGCGGATCCAGCGCCCCGGGAACGGCTGTCCAGGCCGTCCCCGGGGCGCTGCCCGTTCCACCCGCACGCTAGCCTCGCCCCCGACACCAGCTGGGAGGAGCGGTCATGAACGCACAGGTTCCGCAGGACCAACCGGAGGAGCGGGCCCACGACCTCGTGCTCTTCGGCGCCACCGGGTTCGTGGGGGCGCTGACCGCCGAGTACCTCGCCGCGCACGCCCCCGCCGGCTGCCGCTGGGCCCTCGCGGGCCGTGACCTCGCGAAGCTGGAACGGCTGCGCGAGCGGCTGGCCGCGATCGACCCCGCCTGCGCCGGGCTCCCGCTGCTGCGGGCCGACGCCTCGGACCCCGGCGCGGTGCGCGAACTGGCCGCGTCCACCCGGGTGCTGGCCACCACCGTGGGCCCGTACGTCTGGTACGGCGCGGAGCTGGTCGCCGCCTGCGCCGAGGCGGGCACGGACTACCTGGACCTCACCGGCGAGCCGGAGTTCGTGGACCGGATGTACGTCGAGCACGACGCGCGGGCCCGGGAGACCGGGGCGCGGATCGTGCACGCCTGCGGCTTCGACTCGATCCCGGCCGACCTCGGGGCGTACTTCACGGTCGGCCGGCTGCCGGAGGGTGTCCCGCTGCGGGTCGACGGGTTCATGCGCTCCAACGCCCTGTTCTCCGGCGGCACCCTGGCCTCGGCGCTGACCGCGCTGGGCCGCGGCCCGCAGACCCTGGCCGCGGCGCGCGACCGCCGGCTGCACGAGCCCCGGCTGCTGGGGCGGCGGGCGCGGGGGCCGGTGGGGCCGCCGCGGTTCAGCCGGGAGACCGGCACCTGGGCGCTGCCGCTGCCCACGCTGGACCCGCGGATCGTGGCCCGGTCGGCGGCGGCGCTGGAGCGCTACGGCCCGGACTTCCGCTACCGGCACTACGCCTCGGTCAAGCACCTCCCGGTCGCGGTGGGCGGTACGGCGGCGCTGGGCGCGACGGCGGCGCTGGCCCAGGTCCCGGCGGCCCGGCGGTGGCTGATGAACCGCTGGGAGCCGGGCCGGGGACCGGACGCGGAGCGGCGGGCGCGCAGCTGGTTCACGGTGCGGTTCGTGGGCGAGGGCGGCGGCCGGCGCGTGCTCACCGAGGTGTCGGGCGGCGACCCGGGGTACGGGGAGACGGCGAAGATGCTGGCGGAGTCCGCGCTCTGCCTGGCCTACGACGCCCTGCCGCAGGCTGCCGGACAGCTGACGACGGCCGTCGCCATGGGCGACGCGCTGACCGCCCGCCTGCAGAAGGCCGGGATCACCTTCCGGGTGGCGGACGAGCGCTGAACGGGAGTCACCCCGACCCCACAGCCTCGCGCAGGGCGCGGCGGCACAGGGAGTCCGCGTGCCGGGTGGTCTCGGGGATCCGGAAGCGGGGGCTGAGGGCGAGCGCTTGGGCGCAGGCGTTGTCCAGCGAGACGCGGTGCCCGACGGAGACGAACACCGGCTTGATGCCGTCCTGGGTCCGCAGCGCCCGGCCGACCTCGGCGCCGTCGGCGGCGACCAGCGGGGCGAAGTCGCCGCGCCCGGCGCCCGGTTCCCCGTACGTGAAGGTGAACGGGTTCTTCGCGACCCCGATGGCCGGAAGCCCGGTGACCACCCCGAGGTGGCAGGCGAGGCCGAAGCCGCGGGGGTGGGCGAGCCCGTAGCCGTCGCAGACGACGAGGCCGGGCGAGGCGGTCAGCGAGTCGAGGGCGGCCAGTACGGTCGGCAGCTCGCGGAAGGCGAGCAGCCCGGGCACGTAGGGGAAGCTGACGTGCCCGACGGCGGTGGCTTCCTCGACGACCTCGAGGGTGGCGGCGTCGAGCACCACGGCCGCGGCGGCGACCAGGTCGCGCTCGTCGTCGTAGGCGACGTCCACTCCCGCGACCAGTCCGCGGCCGGGCGGCGGGCCGGGCTCGGTGAGCACCACCTGATGGCGCAGTTCATCCTGTATCGCCCGGGCCTCGGCCTCGTCGGCGGGGGTCTTCGTACTCGTCATGATGGAGCGAGAGTAGCCTGGCGATCATGTTCGTCATGGAGCTCACCTACATCGCGCCCGTCGAAGCCGTCGAAGACCACATGGACGCGCACATCGCCTGGCTGGACGGCCACTACGCCGCCGGAGTGTTCCTCGCGTCGGGCCGCAAGGTCCCGCGCGACGGGGGTGTGATCCTGGCCGGCGGGGTGTCCCGCGCGGAGGTCGAGAAGATCGCGGCCGAGGACCCCTTCACGGTGGCGGGCGTCTGCGCCTACCGCATCACGGAGTTCATCGCCACGAAGACCTCGGCCGACCTCGCGACGGTCCGCGAGAACCCGGTGGCATAGCAGTCGGCCGACGGGGCCGCCTCGACGGCGCCGTGACCGGCGAGGCAGCCCGTGGATCACCGTTGTGCCGTGGTCAGCGGCGTTCCAGCCGGGCCACGCGGCCCTTCTCCCCCGATGCCCAGCAGCCGGTGTCCGGGGCGCAGTCGACCGTGTCGAAGGACCCGGAGTCCAGCGGCCGCCAGCTGCGGCCGCCGTCCACCGTCACGTCGGTGCCCGTCGGACCCACCGCCAGTGCCGTGCCACGGCTGTACGGGTACCAGGCCGCGCCGGAGCGGTAGGCCGGCGGCGGGGCGGCCGCCTGGCGCCAGCTGCGCCCGCCGTCGGAGGAGACGGCCCCGGCCTGCGGGGACGCCTGCCCGGTGCGGTAGTCGCCGCCGACCGCGAGGCCCCTCGTACGGTCCCGGAAGGCGAGGGCGAAGACGCCTCGCGCCGGGTCGCCCGCCGGGACGGTGGATTCGGCGGCCCGCCAGGTCAGGCCGCGGTCCGCGGAGTGCAGCACCCGCGCGGTCGCCCCGCCGCCCGTGGCCAGCCAGACATCGCGCGGGCCGGCGCTGACCAGGCACTGGCCGCTCGCCGCGAAGCCCGCCTCGCCGGGCAGCGCCTGCGGCATTCCGGTGTCCGGCAGGACCCGCCAGCTCCGCCCGCCGTCGTCCGTGGACAGGATCCGGAACCTGCCGTCCACCGGGTCGCTCATCGCCAGCCCGTGCCGGGAGTCGAAGAAGGTGAGGCAGTCGTAGAAGGCGCGCGGGTCGGGGTTGCGGAAGGTCTCGGTCCAGGTGGCCCCGCCGTCCTCGGTGCGCAGTACCCGGGAGGCCTCGCCCTCGCCGATCGACAGGGCCACCGCGCGCCGGGCGTCGAAGGCCTCGACATCGCGCAGCTCCAGCCCTTCCGCGACCGCGCCCGGCGGCGAGACGTCCTGCCAGCTGCGGCCGCCGTCCACCGTGCGCAGGACGGTGCCCTTGGAACCGGCGGCCCAGGCCGTGGTCCGGCTGACCGCCGCCAGCCCGCGGAAGCGGACCTCCTTGCCGGTGTCCTTCAGCGCCCAGGCCGCGCCGCGCAGTTCCGCCTGCTCTCCGGCGGCGGAGGCCTGAGCGGGCGCGGCCAGTAAGCCCACCGTCAGGGCCGCCGCGCACATGCCAACTCCCAGAAGTCTCATGGCGCCGGAAGCTAACGCACGCCCGATTCCCCGTCCAGGGTGCGTCGGCGCCCGCGCGTTCCTAGGGTGGGCCCATGCCATCCAAGGAACCCAGGGAACCCAAGGCCTACGAGGGCAAGCTCGTCACCGTCACCTACGAGACCGGGCGGTGCCTGCACGCCGCCGAGTGCGTGCGCGGGCTGTCCGAGGTGTTCGACTCGGGGCAGCGCCCCTGGGTGCGGCCGGACGGCGCCGGTCCCGAGCGGGTCGCCGAGGTGATCCGGCGCTGCCCGTCGGGGGCGCTCCAGTACCGGCTCGCCGACGGCCCGGCCGAGGAGCCGGACCGGCCGACCACCGTCGTACGCGATCCGGCCGGACGGCTCGTGCTGCGTGGTGAACTCAGCGTGACGACCCCGGACGGGACGGTCCGCAGGGAGACCCGGGCCATGCTTTGCGCCTGTGGAGTGAGCGGTAACCAGCCCTTCTGTGACCTCTCCGGAGCCTGCGGCTCCGACTGATCTTCCTGTGCCGCACCTCCTCGACGGTCACTCTGTGCGATCACACAGGCAGGTTCCGGCCAATCGGTGACACAGCTCACGTCAGCTTCCATGCACGGATTTGCCGATTCCGGCGTCTATCGGGTTGCCGGGTTCCACCCCACAGCCCGGCAGCAGATCCGCCGCAAGGGAGTGAGCCGTGATCACTGTCATCGAGCAGGCCGTACAGGCCCGTCTGGTCGCCACCGCGCCGAAGGTCGAGACCGTTCCCGTCACACTCTGCTACGACCGTGCGGATCCGTTCGCCGTGCGCATGGCCTTCCCCGCCCCGGCCACCCTGGAGGGCATCGAGGTCTCCTGGACCTTCTCGCGCGAGCTGCTGGAGTCCGGACTGGACCGCCCGTCCGGCTGCGGCGACGTGCGCGTGCGCCCGTACGACGTGGACCGCACCACCGTCGAGTTCCACGCGCCCGAGGGCGTGGCGATCATCCTGATGCTGACGGCCGAGCTGCACCGGTTCCTGGAGCGGGCCTCGACCGTGGTGCCGCCCGGCCTGGAGCACCTCTACCTCGACATGGACCACAGCCTGGCCGAGCTGATGCGCGACACCTGCTGAGGCGCCCCTCGCTTAATTCGTTTGCGGGCGGCTTCGGCCGCCCGTAGCTTCGTGGAGACCCATCGCCGTCGAAACGGAGCAGGACATTGCTCGTCTGAGGTTCGAGACACCGACACAGCACCGCACCTCACCGTCGGCTGTCTCCCCGCGTTGCACGCACCACTCACGCAACCTGGAGGCCTCCATGAGCCATGCCCCTTCTTTCGTCACCTGCTCCGCACTGTCCTTCGACTGGCCCGACGGCACGCCCGTGTTCGACGGGTTCCAGCTCGCCGTCGGCCCCGGCCGCACCGGCCTGATCGGGCTCAACGGCTGCGGGAAGTCCACCCTGCTGAAGCTCATCGCAGGTGAACTGGCCCCATCCGATGGCCAGTTGTCGGTCGCCGGCCGCGTCGGCCACCTCCCTCAGAACATCACCCTCGACACCGCCCTGCGCGTGGACGAAGCACTCGGCATCCGGACCGCCCGGGCCGCCCTGCACGCCATCGAGGCGGGCGAAGCCACCGAGGCGAACTTCACCGCCGTGGGCGACGACTGGGACGTGGAGGAGCGGGCCCTGGCCACGCTCGACCAGCTCGGGCTCGCCCGGATCGGCCTGGACCGGACCGTCGGCGAACTCTCCGGCGGCGAGTGCGTACTGCTGCGGCTGGCCGCCCTGCTGCTGGCGCGGCCCGACGTCCTGCTGCTGGACGAGCCCACCAACAACCTGGACCTGCGGGCCCGTGGCCGCCTGTACGAGGCGGTCGAGTCCTGGACCGGCGTGATGATGCTGGTCAGCCACGACCGGGAGCTGCTGGAGCGGGTCGACCAGATCGCCGACCTGCGCGACGGCGAAGTCCGCTGGTACGGCGGGAACTTCACGGACTACGAGGAGATGCTCGCCGCCGAGCAGGAGGCGGCCGAGCGGATGGTCCGCGTCGCGGAGGCCGACGTACAGCGGCAGAAGCGCGAACTGGCCGACGCCCAGGTCAAACTGGCCCGGCGCAAGCGGTACGGCCAGAAGATGAACGACACCAAGCGCGAGCCGAAGATCGTGATGGGTGCACGCAAGCGGGCCGCGCAGGAGTCGGCCGGCAAGCACCGCATCATGCACACCGAGAAGCTGGCCCAGGCGAAGGAACGGCTGGACCACGCGGTGGAGGCGGTCCGCGACGACGACGCGATCCGAATCGAACTGCCCGCCACCCAGGTCCCGCCGGGCCGGCGCGTCCTGACCCTGAGCGATCTGCGACTGGCCCACGGGGCGTCCGTACGGGGCGAGTGGGAGCTGCGCGGTCCGGAACGGATCGCGCTGGTGGGCCGCAACGGCTCGGGCAAGACCACGCTGCTGCGCACGATCGCGGGGCTGCTCGCGCCGGAGTCCGGTGCGGCGGTCACCCATGTGACCACCCGGTTCCTGCCCCAGCGGCTGGACGTGCTCGACGACGGCCGGTCGGTGGTGGAGAACGTGGCACGGTTCGCCCCGCAGGCCACGAACAACCTGATCCGGGCGCGGCTGGCGCACTTCCTGTTCCGGGGCGCCCGGGCGGACCGGCCGGCGGGCACCCTGTCCGGCGGCGAGCGCTTCCGCGCGGCGCTGGCGGCGCTGCTGCTGGCCGAGCCGGCTCCGCAGCTGCTGATGCTGGACGAGCCGACGAACAATCTGGACCTGGCGAGCGTGCGGCAGTTGACTGGCGCGCTGGAGTCGTACGAGGGGGCGCTCGTGGTGGCAAGCCATGACGTGCCGTTCCTGGAGTCGATCGGCATCACGCGGTGGCTGCTGCTGGACGGCGAGCTGCGGCCGACCACGGCCGAGGAGGTCCGGGAGACCCTGTGGCACGACTGACCGGGCGGCGCGTTCTGCGCTAACGGGGAAGCAAGACCCAGGACTTGGTGCCTCCCATGGAGGTGAGGACGGGGGTCAGCCCCCAGTCCCCGCCGCAGGCCTCGACGGCAGAGGCCAGCAGCCACATCCCGCGGCTGCGCCTTCGCCGGCACTCCTCGCTCGCCTCGGGCGAGGAGTGCGCGGGGTGCTGGTCGTAGACGACGATCCGCAGCGCGTCGAACTGCCAGCGGAGCCCCAGCAGCAACTGCTTGTCGGGCGTGAACCGGTGTGCGCACGCGACGAGTTCGGAGGCGGCGAGCGCCGACGTGTCACACAGGTCGGCCAGGCCATGCCGGGTGAGCAGGGACCGGACCAGGGAGCGGGCGCTCCCCGCGCAGTAGGCGCCACCCGGCAGGCCTATCGAGTAGTCCAGCCTCTCCGCCTCGGACGGTATTCGCCCGGGTTCGCGGACCGGCCGCAGGCCACGCAGGGTGCCCGTCATCGTGCTGCTCCAAATATGGGTGGGGTCGACAGCCGTGTGATCAAAGACCGGGGTGGTCCTGGAGTGGTCAAACGGGGACACGAGGTCGCCCCGTGTGAGACTTGCACTACCGACCGTAGCCCAACCCGGTGCACAGTGCTACCACTTGTACGAACACATCATGATTTCTCATGGCATTTCAGGATGGGTACAGGCATGTGCGCCCGGTGCACGACAGCGAGGGGGCGAACTGCTTCCGCTTCGGTCTCGACGCCGACGGGAAGGCCTACATCGGCACGACGGAGTCCGCGGCGTACGTCAGCGACTCGATCCAAGCCCTCCGGGCACTGATCTCGGCCGTCAAGGCGGGAGCGGCGGACCACCTTGTGGCGTGACTTTGGCTCGCAGCTTCCCTCTCAGGACCCCCTCAAACTGCATAGATAACCGGATGTAACCGGTCATAGCCTTCCCTGGGGCTTGGCTGGGTCTTGATGTCGCGCTTAACCTACGACTCCGTAGGCTACGGAACCGTAGGTAATTCGCTTTGCACCCAGGAGTACCCGTGACGATCACCTCTCCCCACCTCGGCAGCTCGGAGGCGTGGACCGACGCCAAGTTGCTGTTCGCGCTGGAAGAGGTGGTCGAAAAGGAGCTCAACCGCCATCTGAAGGTCACCAAGGACTGGATGCCCCACGAGTACGTCCCGTGGAGCGACGGCCGGAACTTCCCGGGCTTCTTCGAGGACGGCGAGGCCTGGGACCCGGAGCAGTCCAAGGTCACCGATATCGGCAAGATCGCGCTGGTCGTGAACCTGCTGACCGAGGACAACCTCCCCAGCTACCACCACGAGATCGCCTCGCTCTTCGGCCGCAACGGCGCCTGGGGCACCTGGGTGCACCGCTGGACGGCCGAGGAGGGCCGCCACGGCATCGTGATGCGCGACTACCTGCTGGCCTCGCGCGCCGTGGACCCGGACAAGCTGGAAGCGTTCCGGATGCAGCACATGTCGGAGGGGTTCGAGTCCGACAACCGCCACTCCATGCTGCACTCGGTGGCGTACGTCGCCTTCCAGGAGCTCGCCACCCGCATCTCGCACCGCAACACCGGCCACCAGTCCGGTGACCCCGTGTGCGACCGGATGCTGGCGCGCATCGCGCAGGACGAGAACCTGCACATGGTCTTCTACCGCAACCTGCTGGGCGCGGCCTTCGAGCTCGCCCCGGACCTGACGATGCAGGCCGTACGGGACGTCGTGGTCAACTTCCGGATGCCCGGACACGGCATGCCCGGCTTCGAGCGGATGGCCGCGCAGATGGCGATCGGCGGGGTCTACAACCTGCGGATCCACCACGACGACGTACTGAGCCCCGTGATCCGTTTCCTGAAGATCATGGACATCGACGGCCTGGGCCCCGACGGCCAGAAGGCTCAGGAGGAGCTCGGCCTCTTCATGAACGGCCTGGACGCTGAGGCCCGCAAGTTCGACGAGCGCCTGGCCGCCCGCGCCGCCCGCATCGCGGCCCGCAAGGCCTGACCGCTTTCCCCTCACTCGCCCGAGTGCGGCCGATTGCCCTGGCAGAGCAGCGCTCTGCCAGGGTTTTCGCGTCCCCGGACCCTGATCAGGGGCGGCGGGGGCGCAGGGCGAGGCGCTCGGATTCCGAGAGGCCGCCCCAGACGCCGAAGCGCTCGTCATTGGCCAGGGCGTACTCCAGGCACGCCGCCCGCCCCTCGCACGCCCCGCACAGCCGCTTCGCGTCGCGCAGCGACGAGCCCGGCTCCGGGAAGAAGAAGCCCGGGCCCGTCTGGGCGCACAGGGCGAGGTCGTACCAAGCGGTGGCGGTGCTGGCGGTGGTGGTGTTCATCGACATGCCGGTGATACTGGCCGCCCTCGATGGACGTCCTATCAACGCGCGATCAACACCACGTCACGCAGCTCCGCCCGGCGGGGGCGCCGGCACGCTGGCTATGACCGCGAACCGCGCACCGAAGGGATCCGCCAGCTTGGCCAGGCGGCCGACTCCCTCCAGGGTGATCGGTGTCAGCCGGACCTTGCCGCCCGTCTCCTCCGCCTTCGCCGCTGTCGCGTCGCAGTCGGCGACCTCGAAGTACGGGGTCCAGTAAGGCCGCTCTGCGTCCTCCACGGGGTCCGTGGAGAGGGGGACCAGCCCGCCCGCGGCCGCCTCGTCCGTCGTGCCGGCCGGTCTGACCGTCGTGTACGTGCCGCCCTCGAACGGCACGCCGCCGATCTGCCAGCCGAGCACCGCGTGGTAGAACTCGGCCGCCGCGTCCAGGTCTCCGGTGTACAGCTCGGTCCAGCACAGGGAGCCGACCTCCGTCACCGCGCCCAGGCCCCTGTTCTTCCTCGGCTGCCACACCCCGAAGCCCACGCCCTCCGGATCGGTGAACATCGCCATCCGGCCGGAGTCCATGACGTCCATCGGCTCGAACATCACCGTGCCTCCCGCCTCGGCCACGGCCGACGCCGTCGCATCCGCGTCGGCCGTCTGGAAGTACATCTGCCAGGCAGCCGGACCCTGGGCCGCCGGGACGGTCATTCCGCCCGCGACCGTCTTGTCGCCGAGGTGGAACATCCCGTATCCACCGGCCTCCTCGCCGCCCGCCCGGAAGTCCCAGCCGAACAGTCCTTCGTAGAACCCGGCGGCCGCGCCGATGTCCGGGGTACCGAGGTCCACCCAGTTCGGGGAGCCGTTCTTGTAGTCCGTGGTGAGCATGGTCCGCGCCCCTTCCGCTGTCCTGTCGTGTCCCGTCCCTCTTCGAGCATGGCACCCGCCACTGACAGCGGCCCCGGGCCCGCTCCACAAAGTGAACGTCCGTGCGTTCGATAAGATGGCGAGATGGCAGACGGACGCGTGGAACGCGGCAACCGGACGCGGCGAACCGTTCTCGACCGGACCGTGGCCATCGCCTCCGTGGACGGCCTTGAAGGCCTGTCCATGGGGAAGATCGCCGCGGATCTCGGCCTGAGCAAGAGCGGTGTGTTCGCCCTCTTCGGCTCCAAGGAGGACCTCCAGCTCGCCACCGTCCGCGCCGCCGTGGACGTGTTCGTCGAGGAGGTCGTGCGGCCCGTACGCCACGACCCCGCGGGCGTCGCCAAGGTGTGGCGGGTGTGCGAGCGCTGGCTCGGCTACTCCGCACGCCGCGTCTTCCCCGGCGGCTGCTTCTTCTGCGCGGTCTCCGCGGAGTTCGACGCGCGCCCCGGCCCCGTACGCGACGAGATCGTCAAGGTCCGCTCCGACTGGACGCGTTACATCGAGCGGGTGCTGGACGAGGCGCGGCTGACGGGCGGGCTCAGGGACGGGGTCGACGCGGCGGACGTGCCGCAGCTCGCCTTCGAGGTGATCGCCCTGATGGAACTGGCCAACGCGCATTCCGTCCTGCACGACGACCCGATGGCATACGAGAGGGCCGGAAGAGGCATCCTCGACCGGCTGCGGGCGGTGGCGGCCATGCCGGAGGAACTCCCGCAACGGCCGCCCGCGTCAGCGGGTGACCGCCGATGACACGGCGGAAGCGGCGCCCGGCGGGTCAGCCCTCGTGCTTTGCCCGGCTCGGCTGGACGCGCTTGGGTTCGCCCGGCATCTTCGGGTAGTCCGGAGGGTAGGGCATGTCGCCCAGGCCGTGTTCGTGTTCGTCGCGGGCGGCGAGTTCGAGTACGGCGTCCAGGGTGAAGGCGTGGTCGTCCATGTCCGCGTGGAGGTCGCCCAGTTCGGCGAAGCGGGCCGGCATCGTCACGATGTCGAAGTCGCGCGGCTCGGCGTCGTCCACCTCGTCCCAGCGCAGCGGCGCCGACACCGGGGCGTGCGGGCGGGGGCGGACGGAGTAGGCGGAGGCGATCGTGCGGTCGCGCGCCGTCTGGTTGTAGTCGACGAAGATCCGCTCGCCGCGCTCCTCCTTCCACCAGGCCGTCGTGACCTTGCCCGGCATACGGCGTTCCAGTTCCCGGCCGAGGGCGATGGCGCACCTGCGGACCTCGGTGAAGGTCCAGCGCGGCTCGATCGGAACGAAGACGTGCAGGCCGCGGCCGCCCGAGGTCTTGGGCCAGCCCCGCAGCCCCAACTCCTCCAGCAGAGCGCGCAGTTCGTGTGCTGCTGCCACCGCGTGGTGGTAGTCGGTGCCCGGCTGCGGGTCCAGGTCGATCCGCAGCTCGTCCGGCCGGTCGGTGTCCTCGCGCCGCACCGGCCACGGGTGGAAGGTGAGGCAGCCCAGGTTTGCGGCCCACAGGACGGCCGCCGGCTCGGTCGGGCAGATCTCGTCGGCGCTGCGTCCGCTCGGGAAAGCGATGTGGGCGGTCGGGATCCAGTCGGGAAGGTTCTTCGGCGCCCGCTTCTGGAAGAAGGACTCGCCCTCCACCCCGTCCGGGAACCGTTCCAGGGTCGTCGGCCGGTTGCGCAGGGCGCGCGTGATGCCGTCCGCGACCGCGAGGTAGTACTCGGCCACGTCCCGCTTGGTGAGTCCGCGCTCGGGGAAGTACACCTTGTCCGGGCTGGACAGCCGTACCGTCCGCCCGCCCGCGTCCAGCTCGATGGCATTGCCGGCAGCACCCATGTGCGCCACGGTAGGCGGGTCCGGCCGGGTGCGCACACCGGGCGGGCTCGGACGTACCACCGCAGAATCGAAGACATGGATCTGCCGGTGATGCCGCCCGTGAAACCGATGCTCGCCAAGTCCGTGGCGAAGATCCCGCCCGGGATGCAGTACGAGGCCAAGTGGGACGGTTTCCGGGCCGTCGTGCACCGCGACGGAGACGAGATCGAGATCGGCAGCCGGACGGGCAAGAGCCTGACCCGGTACTTTCCCGAACTGGTGGCGGCCCTCAAGGAGAACCTGCCCGACCGCTGCGTCGTCGACGGCGAGGTCGTGATCGTCAACGGCGGGCGTCTCGACTTCGACCGGCTGACCGAGCGCATCCACCCCGCCGCGTCGCGCGTGAAAATGCTCGCCGAGACGACCCCCGCCAGCTTCGTCGCCTTCGACCTGCTCGCGCTCGGCGACGAGGCGCTCCTCGACACCCCGCTCACCGAGCGCCGCAGCGCCCTCGCCCGGTCCCTCTCCACCGCTCGGCCCCCCGTTCACCTCGCGCCCGCGACCACCGATCCCGCGCTCGCGCAGGAGTGGTTCGAGCGGTTCGAGGGCGCCGGGCTCGACGGGGTGATCGCCAAACCCCTCGACCTCCCCTACCGGCCCGATGCCCGCCTCATGTTCAAGATCAAGCACGAGCGTACGGCGGACGTCGTCCTCGCGGGTTTCCGTTTCCACAAGAGCGGTCCGATTGTCGGATCGCTGCTGCTCGGGCTGTACGACGGCCACGGCGCCCTCCAGCACGTCGGCGTGTGCGCGGCGTTCCCGATGAAACGCCGCGCCGAGCTGGTCGAGGAGCTCGAACCGCTGCGCATGCCGGACCCCGAGGGCCATCCGTGGGCCGCCTGGGCCGACGAGTCCGCCCACGAGAGCGCCCGGCTGCCCGGCGCGCAGAGCCGCTGGACGGGGAAGAAGGACCTGTCCTGGGTGCCGCTGCGCCCCGAGCGGGTCCTCGAGGTGAAGTACGACCACATGGAGGGCGACCGGTTCCGGCACACCGCCCAGTTCCGCCGCTGGCGGCCCGACCGGGCGCCGGAGAGCTGCACCTACACCCAGTTGGAGGAGGTCGTCGGATACGACCTCGCCGAGGTGCTCGGCCCTGCCCCGACCGGCTGAACGCCCGGGCTCACCCTGCCGTCAGCTTCTCCCACTCCGCCCGGTCCGGTCCCACCGCGTTCGGCTCGTAGTCCGGCCGCGCGGCCAGCCAGCGCGCCACCCGGGCCCGGATCTCCGGATCCGCGTACGCCCGCTCCGGGGGATCCGCCAGGTGCCGGACCCTGGCCCGCGCCCGCATCACCTCCGGATCCTCCAGCGCGCAATCGAACAGTGCCGCCACCTCGCGGGCCGTCCCCGTACGCCCGGCCCGGGTCGCGAACCGCTCCCCGATGGCGGCGTCGGCGACGACCTGGAAGTCGAACCACGGCTTCAGGGTGCGCACCGCCCAGGCATGGTGGTCGGCGGCGAACCGCTCCGATTCCGGGTCCTGATGCGCCGTACGGGCCACCCTGCGGGCAGCCCACAGAGCGAGCGAGGTGCCCTGCCCGAGGGTCGGGTTGGTGTGCGTGATCGCGTCCCCGACCGGCACCAGCCCGGTCACCACCGGCCCCCGCTCGTCGACCAGCGCGCTCCACCGGTTGTCCAGGCTCGCGGTGGCCAACACCTCCGACAGCGGTTCGGCGCCCAGTGCCAGCCAGGCCGCGCCGGGCGGGAAGGAACGGGCCGCGCCCTCGAACACGGCGGGGTCGCGCAGCGCCGAGCGCGTGGTGTCCGTGGTGTGCACGAACAGCGTCACGGCGAAGACCCGGTTGTCGGCGGGGAAGACCGCGCACCCCGCGAAGGCGCCGCCCGTCACCGCCCAGGGGCGGCGCGGCCCCTCGTCCATCCCCTCGGGCAGCCGGTACCAGCGGCAGAAGTACGCGAGCCCCGTGCGGTGCCGCTCCACGACCGGCGGACGGCAGCCCGCCGCGGTGAGCCAGCGCTCGACGCCGCCGCGCCTGCCGCCCGCGTCGACGACGAGGTCCCCCGGGTAGCCACCGACCTCCGTGGTCACTCCCGTCACCCGGTCCCCGGGGGCCGTGAGCAGCCCGGTGACCGGTTCCCCGTACCGCGAGACGACACCCGGTTCGGCGCGCAGGGCGGTGGCCAGCGCGCTCTCCAGGACGATGCGACGGGCCTGGAGCATGACGAGGTCGTCGTCGCCGGGGCGCGCGGGCGGCCGTACGTCGAACCAGTCCAGCTCGTGCCGCTCGCGCGCTCCGAGCCTGAGCATCTCCGCATGGACGTCGGGCAGTTCCTCGCGCAGGACGTTGCGCGCGGCACCCAGCAGCGCGTGCGGCTGACTCGCCTGCGGCACGGCCGGGCGCCGCCAGCCGAAGAAGTCGCGGTCGAGCGCGGTTCCCGGGGCGCGCGTGTCGCGCTCGAACAGTTCCGCCGTGTGGCCCTGCCGTGCCGCGAGCAGGGCGGTGGCCAGCCCTCCGACACCTCCGCCGATGACGAGTAGATGTGCCATTGCGCCCCCCTGAGCCGATGAACCGTACGACGATCACACCGCCCAGAGCCTGCGCGATCGAGAGGCGGCCGAAACCCGCACGATTGTCCGAGACGGCGGTCGTACGCAGGCCCGCTCGGCCCCGACTCCGGCCTGCGCCCGCCTACCGCGCACCCGCCGCCGCGCGGTACGCCTCCACCGCACGCCGGGTCTCCGCCTCGATCAGCTCGGTGTTGATCGCGACGGCCGCGCGCACCCCCTGGGCGGCCGCGCCCGCGACCTGCTCCATCGGGGAGGTCACGTTGCCCGCCGCCCAGACACCCGGGTGCGCGGTGGCCCCGGTCACGGGGTCGGACTCGACGCAGGTGCCGATGACGTGGCCGTCCCGCTCCAGGGCGGCCGTCGGCAGGCCCAGCCCGGTCAGGACGCCGGAGCGGGCGGTGAACCGGGGCGCGACCACGAGCGCCCCGCACCGGGCCGCGCCCCCGCCGGCCAGGCTCACCCCGGTCAGCCGGTCCTCGTCGACGAGGAGCCCGGTCACCTCGCCCTCGACGACATCGACGCCCCGGGCGGCCAGCAGCTCCCGGTCCTCGGCGGTGAGCCGCCAGGTGTGGGCGAGCAGGGTGGTCCGCGCACTCCACTGCCGCCACAGCCCGGCCTGGAACACGGCGAGGGGGCCGTCGGCCAGCACCGCGACCGGCTCGTCCCGGACCTCCCAGCCGTGGCAGTACGGGCAGTGCAGCACGTCCCGCCCCCAGCGCGCCCGCAGCCCCGGCACGGCAGGGAGCTCGTCCACCAGGCCGGTGGTGACCAGCAGCCGCCCCGCCCGGACGGTCGATCCGTCGCCGCAGCGGACGAGGAAGCCCCCGTCGGGCAGCCGGTCCGCGGCGACGACCGTGCCCGGCCGGATCCGCCCGCCGTAGCCGGTGACCTCCGCCCGCCCCTTGGCCAGCAGGTCGGCCGGGCTCTGCCCGTCGTGGCCGAGGTACGCGTGCACGTGCGCGGCGGGGGCGTTGCGGGGGCTGCCGGAGTCGATCACCAGCACCGAGCGGCGGGCGCGGACCAGGGTCAGCGCCCCGGCGAGCCCGGCGGCTCCCCCGCCGACGACCACCACGTCGAACCGTTCCGTCATCGCGTCTTCGTCCCTGTCGGTATCCATACGGTCGGTATCCATACGGTGAGAATCTTCCCGCCGGCCCGAACTTGACAAATGTTGTTGCCGAAGCGGCAAATAGGAGCCATGGCCACCGAGAAGCAGGACGAGGAACTCGCCGGCGTGCTGACCGCCGTCGGCCCGCGGCTGCGCGCCCTGCGCCAGGAGCGCGGCACTACGCTGGCCCAGCTCAGCGAGGCCACCGGAATCTCGCTCTCCACCCTGTCCCGGCTCGAATCCGGACAGCGCAGGCCCACGCTGGAGCTGCTGCTCCCGCTGGCCAAGGCGCACCGGGTGGCGCTCGACGAGCTGGTCGGCGCGCCGGAGACCGGGGATCCGCGGATCCGCCCGCGCCCCATCGTCCGAGGCGGCAGCACCATCGTGCCGCTGACGCGCCACTTCGGCGGGGTGCACGCCTTCAAGCAGATCTTCCCGGCCGTCGAAGGCATCCAGCCCCTGCCGGAACTGCGCGTCCACGAGGGTTACGAGTGGCTGTACGTGCTGTCCGGGCGCATCCGGCTGCTGCTGGGCGAGCACGACCTCGTCCTCGGCGCCGGGGAGGTCGCCGAGTTCGACACGCGCACTCCGCACGCCTTCTTCAACGCGGGTCCGCAGGCGGCGGAGTGCCTCAGCCTCTTCGGACCGCAGGGCGAGCGGATCCACGTCCGCGCCCGGCCCACCACCTCACCGGAAGGACGTCCATGAGCACCACCGACGAGCGCCCCGAACGCCCCGAGCGGGCCGTCCCGCAGCCCAACGCCGTAGTCGGCGTCGGCCTGGTCGTGGTCGGCCCTGACGGCCGGGTCCTGCTCGGCCAGGCGCACGACGGCCGCTGGGAGCTGCCCGGCGGCAAGGTCGACCCCGGGGAGGGCTTCGAACAGGCCGCCGCCCGGGAACTCGCCGAGGAAACGGATCTGCGGGCGGACCCCGAGGAGATCCGCGTGCTCGCCGTGCAGATAGACGCGAAGTCGGGCCTGACCCGGCTGACGGCGGCCGCCGTGACCAGCACGGCCCACGGGGTCCCCGCCGTCACCGAGCCGCACAAGATCACGCGCTGGCAGTGGTTCGCCCCGGCCGACATCCCCGAGGCCCTCTACGCCCCGTCCGCGGCGGTACTGCGCACCTGGCGCCCGGACCTCACGACACTGCCGCACGTGCCCTCGTACGACTACCGTTGCTATGCGAGTTGACCGGTGTTGGCCGAATCGCCATGAACCGGGCCAGACGCGGGACGTCTGGCACCGGGTGTCTCCCGAACGGTCTTGGAGACAGGGAACAGCGCAAGCTGATCGCTTCGGTCCCGGCAGGTCCTGTCACCCTGGTGGGGTGTGCCTGTGGTCCTTGGCGGGCTTGTGGTCCCGCGTGCCCTGGGGCGGGGGACGGTCTGGCCGGTAGCTCTCCGCATCACGATCCTCTGGTCGTGTGCGGTCACACCTGGCCGACGCCGTATCCCGTAGCCGAGGGCCCGCCTGCCGATCGCCACCGAGGCGGCATGGTGCCCGGTGACGGTGGTCTTGGATTGTTGCTGGAGTGGGGCCTGCCAGTGCTGCCCGCCCCAGCGTGAGGTGTAGGCAGGATCGACCGCGACAACGACGAGCCCGGCATGATGGGCCATCCCGCGCAGGCGTTCCCGGAAGCGCGCGGTGGGCATGCCTGCGACGGTGCGGCGAAACGTCTTGCCGCGTTTGCCACGTCCCATGGTTTCCCGGCCGATGGCGCGGGCGTCGTCGAAACCGAGGTTCTCGATGGCGAGACCGGCGCATCCGTGTGTCTTGGCGAGGTCGGTCAGTTCGGTGATCGCGGCACGCAGGCGACCGTCGCGCTGAGATGCGGGTCCGGTCAGGCTGGTGAACACCGTGAACGGTTCACCGACCGGATTGCCGTGTGGGTCCACGACGCAGGCGGCGAGGTGGCCGACGTTGAGGTCCACGGCGAGCAGCCGGGCGCCGCCGGCGGTGAGCTCGTCCGGGGTGGGCCGCACTGTCTTCGGGGTGGACCAGGAGGCGTCGAGGTACCAGCGGCCGCGCACGGGGTCGTGGGTGATGTCGTAGCGGACGGCCTGGTTGGCGGTGACCCGGTCCACCCACTCCTCCCCGCGATGGTTGAACATGACCGTGCAGGCGAGCCGGTAGCGGCCGCGCGGTGCGTTCGCGAGGTGCCTGAGCGGTTCCGGCAGGACGATCGTGACCGTGCCGTCGGCCGGGTCCACGCTGATCGTGTAGTTGCCGTACGGCGCCCCCGACTCGCCGTCCGCGGTCAGGAACAGACGGGCCGCATCCCACCGCTCCCGCCACTCGCGTTCGCCAAGCCCGGCGTCAGCGAGGCTGTGCCGGTTCTTCACCAGCCGACGGCCACCGACAACAATCGCCGGATGCCCGGCCTGGATGCGCGCCTCTACCTCGGCCAATCGGGCCGTGAGTAACCGTAACCGGTACTGCTTCTGCGCGCGCTCGGCCTGGACCGAGTATCCACGGACACCGCCCACGCGTTGCCCGCACGGCACCGCCACCCGCTTACCGATCTTCGCGATGGCCCGGTGTAGGGACGCCCGCTCATCGAACAGGCATCGCAGGCTGAGCTGGAACTGGTCCTCGCTGGCCCGGGTGATCGCACCCGCCCACCGAGACGACGACACCTTCGTCAGCGCCCGCTTACGCTCCGCCCGCCGATTGTCCTTGACCGCCACCCTGCCAATACGGACACGCTCCGCCAGATCGACACGGGCGTGATGACCGAGGTGCTCACCCAGGAGCGTCAGGACCTTCTCATCCGCCGAATACAGGCGCAGCCGGTCACGGATACGCGCACCAGTAGGGGCCGCGATCGTGAACGGAGGAGCCAACGCCCGCAGTTCAGGGCGCCCCCTCCGTGCCCCGCGTCTCACAAGCCGCCTCGCTCCACCCGCCACAGACGGGACATTCCGACCCCCACAGGCAACCAGTCCAGCAAACCTCCGCGCCCTGTCACGCCGTACCTTCACCCAAACGAGGTATCCGACGGCCAACAATGGCCTACAGCCAATCCAACAGCCGTCAACCCGCCCGGAACCGGGACGGCGGCACCGGCCCCCGGCGCGCCAGAGACCCCGACCACCTCAGCTCACCGCGGCGACCGTCACCACCGTGACCGCCGCCATCGCCGCCTGCATATCGCGGATGGCGGCGCGCACGCTCTCGGCCGCCCACTGGCCGGCGGCTATCTCCGCCATCCGCGGGTTGACTTGCCCGCGAGGCAGGTCGGGGAAGGCGAGCCGGTGCAGCTTGGCCGCGTGCAGCAGGGCGACGAGACCCGCCGTGCGCTCGTCCGGTTCAGCGCCCGTCAGTACGGCGGCGGCGAGCCGCTCCCGCAGCGCCCGCTCGGCCGCACCGTCAGCCTCGGGGTAGCGGCGCCGCGGGAACACCCCGAGCACCTTGCTCTCCTCGACCACGACAATGCCGCGCGCACGCAGCCGCTCCACGGCGGCGCCGACCGCCTTGGCCTGGTCCTTCGTCAGCCAGTCCGTCACCCGGCGCTTGCTGCGTCCGCGCAGCCACGTCCCGATCAACCGGAGCCGGCCGTCGAGCAGTTCCTCCCCGGTGGGCGTGTCGTCCGCCAGTTCCAGGTACTTGCCCTTCACCGACACCCGCTCCGCCAGGACGAGTTCGAGCAGGATCCCGCCCGCCACGGCCCAGCCCACCGCCTGCCGCTGCCTCGTCGCCCCGGACTCGTCGTCCAGGGAGAGCAGCATGATCTCCTCCGCCAGCGTGATGCCCATGAGCGATACCCCCGTTGCTCGCACTTCTCGAAGGGAATGACGCCCGACGGCCACCGGAAGTTCCCCGCTACGTCACCGCCCGCGGCGCGAAGTTGCCCTCGCGCAGGTCCTCCGCCAGCAGTCGCTTCGCGATCGCGTCCGCCGCCACCCGGAGCTCGGCGCTCCGCGGGCGGCCGCGGTCCTTCTCCAGCTGGTCGCCGAGCCAGTGGGCCCACGCCGCCGAGATGACGTCGGCCTCCCGCTGACCGGCCGGGGTGAGCGTGAAGAAGCTGTCCTCGCGGCTGAGGTAGCCCTCCTCCACCATCCGGTCGAAGACCGGGAGCAGTACCTCCGGCGGCACGGAACGGCGCCCGGCGATCAGGCCGAGGCTGGCGTGACCCACCGTCCGGGTCATCAGGTCCACGTGCATCACCGCCCACGCGCCCGCGATGTCCAGCCGGGTGTCCGAGCCCGCGACGATCGCGCGCGCCGTCTCCGGCCCCATGGTCCGTACGAGTTTGCCGACGGCCAGCTCCAGCAGCTTGGCCGAATCCCCGGAGGCCGTGGCCGGCGAGCCGAAACCGTCCCCCATGTCCGTCGATCCGGCGCGGGCGCTGTCGCGCAGGTGCACCTGCTTGAGGAAGAGCGCGACGACGAAGCCGACGACCGCCACCGGCACGGTCCACAGGAACACCGTGTGCAGGGCCTGGGCGTACGCGTCGATGACCGGGCCCGCGGCCACGGGATCGAGCCCGTGCACCCCTTGCGGGCTGGACGCGGCCTCGGCCAGCTGCGCCGGGTCCTGTCCGGTGAGCCGCGCCGCCTCCGCGACGGCCGCCTCCAGTTCGGGCCCCAGGGTGTTCGCGTAGATCGTTCCGAAGACCGCCGTCCCGAAGGCGCTGCCGAGCGTACGGAAGAACGTGACCCCGGAGGTGGCCGTGCCGAGGTCCGCGTAGTCGACGGTGTTCTGCACGGCGATCGTCAGCACCTGCATGGACAGGCCGATGCCCGCACCGAACACGAACATGTACAGCGACTCCAGCAACGTGTTGGTCCCCGGCTGCATCCGCGACAGCAGGTACAGGCCGACCCCCATGACCGCGTTGCCCACGATCGGAAAGATCCGGTACTGGCCGGTCCGGCTGGTGGCGTTGCCGCTGAAGACGGACGCGAGCAGCAGCCCGAAGACCATGGGCAGGGTCCGGACGCCCGAGATCGTGGCCGAGTCCCCGTCGACGTACTGGAGGTAGGTCGGCAGGAACGTCAGCGCGCCGAGCATCGCGAACCCGACGATGAAGCTCAGCACCGAGCACACCGAGAACACCGGGTTGCGGAAGAGCCGCATCGGCAGCATCGGCTGGGCGGCCCGTGTCTCGACCAGGCAGAACAGGGCCAGCGCGAGCGCGCCGCCCGCGAACAGGCCGATGATCACGGGGGAGGTCCAGGCGTACTCGTTCCCGCCCCAGCTGGTGGCCAGGATCAGCGCGCTCGCGCCGATCGCGACCAGGGCGATGCCCAGGTAGTCGATGACCGGCTTGCCCGAGGCCCGTACCGCCGGGATCGTCCGGGCGGCCGCGACGACGACGAGGATCGCGATCGGGACGTTGACGTAGAAGCACCACCGCCAGCTGAGCTGGTCCGTGAAGAATCCGCCGAGCAGCGGTCCGATCACGGTGGCGACGCCGAAGACGGCGCCGATCATGCCCTGGTACTTGCCGCGTTCGCGCAGGGGCACCACATCGGCGATCAACGCCATCGCGGTGACCATCAGGCCGCCGGCTCCGATGCCCTGGACGCCGCGCCACACGATCAGGAACGTCATGTTGCCGGCCAGGCCGCACAGGAAGGAGCCGCTGATGAAGACGATGGCAGAGATCTGGAAGATCAGTTTCCGGCCGAAGAGGTCACCGAACTTGCCCACCAGCACCGTCGCCACGGTCTCCGCGAGCAGGTAGGAGGTCACCACCCACGACATGTGGTCCCCGCCGCCCAGATCCGCCACGATCGTGGGCAGGGCGGTTCCGACGATCGTCTGGTCGAGTGCCGCGAGCAGCACGCCCAGCATGATCGTGCCGAAGATGACGTTGCGCCGCTGCCGGTCGAGCACCGGTGGCGCGGCATGCTGTGCGGCAGAGGTGTCGACGGGGGCAGTGGTCACCCTCGCACTGTCACAGCGCCCCCGCCGCACCGCATGCCGCGCTGAGCCGTACGGGGGAACCGCGCGCCGGAGGTCAGCGCAGGTAGGCCAGGCCCGGGTGCTCCGACGCGTACCCCTCGAGCAGCCGCCGGGCCACCCCCACCGAGTCCACCAGCGGATGCAGTGCGAAGGCCTTCACCGCCGCCGCCCGCGAGCCGCTCGCCGCGGCCGCCAGGACCTCCCGCTCGACCGCCTTGACCGCCGTCACCAGCCCGACCGCGTGCAGCGGCAGCGGGGCGACGCCCACCGGGTGGGCGCCGTTGGCGTCGACCAGGCAGGGCACCTCGATGACGGCTTCGGCGTCGAGGACGGACAAGGTCGAACCGTTGCGGACGTTGAGGATCAGCGTGGCCCGCTCGTCCCGGGCGATGGCCCGCATCAGCGCGAGCGCCACCTTCTCGTAGCCCCCGGACTCCAGGTCGCTCTCGTCGCGCTCGCCGACGCCCGCCGCCTCGCGGTTCTCGGCCATGTACGTGGCCTCGCGCTCGGCCCGGGTCCGGTCCCAGGCGGCCAGCGCCGCCCCGGCCGGCAACCCGGCCCGGCCCGCCTCTGCGTAGAACCCGCGCTGCTGGTCGCGCAGGAAGGCCCCGCGCGTCTGCTTGGCCTCCTGGTACGCCCGTACGGTGTCACGGTTGAAGTAGTAGTAGTGCAGGTACTCGTTCGGGATCGCGCCGAGCGAGCGCAGCCACTCGGCCCCGAAGAGCCGGCCCTCCTCGAACGACTCCAGGGCCTCGGTGTCGGCCAGCAGCCGGGGCAGTTCGTCGCGGCCGCCGACGCGCAGCCCGCGCACCCAGCCCAGGTGGTTGAGGCCGACGTAGTCGATCCAGGCCTCCTGCGGCCGGGCCCCCAGCAGCCGGGCGATGCGCCGGCCGAGCCCCACGGGCGAGTCGCAGATGCCGATCACGCGCTCGCCGAGCTCCTCGGCCATCGCCTCGGTCACCAGCCCGGCGGGGTTGGTGAAGTTGATGACCCACGCGTCCGGGGCGGCGCGGGCGATCCTGCGCGCGAGTTCCCGGGCCACCGGCACGGTCCGCAGCCCGTACGCGATCCCGCCCGCGCCCACCGTCTCCTGACCCAGCACCCCCTCGGCCAGGGCGATCCGCTCGTCGGCGGCCCGCCCCTCGAGCCCGCCGACCCGGATGGCGGAGAACACGAAATCGGCCCCGCGCAGGGCTTCGTCGAGGTCCCCGGTGGCCGTGACGGCCGGCGCGTCGGGCACGTCGGCGGCGGCCGCCTGGTCCGCGAGCACCCGGGCCATGGCGCCGAGCCGCGCGGGGTCCTCGTCGTACAGGGTCACCTCGGTCACCCGGCCCTCGGCACGGTCGCCGAGGAGTGCTCCGTAGACGAGTGGTACCCGGAACCCGCCCCCGCCGAGGATCGTCAGCCGCACGCCCTTACCGCCCTTCACCCGACACCAGTGCCACGATCGGTGACACGGAACCGGCAGTGAACCGGCACCGAACCGGCACGGGACCGGCCGGCATCCGTGGCACGCGACCTACGGGTACCAGTCTCCCCCGGCCGCTCACTCCCCCAGCGGCGGCACGGCGCGCAGTCTGGCGCCCTGCTGCTGGGCGAGCCCGCCGCCCCGGACCGGGCCCGCGGGCGCGCCCTGCGGCGCCGAGAGGATCAGGGTGATCCGGGTCAGCCCCATCTCGTCCAGCATGCGGCTGGTCTCGGCCACCATCCGGCAGCGCACCAGACCGGACCGCGGGTCGGGGTGGCGTACGGTGCGCACCGCCCCGTCCTGTTCGGCCGCCTCGGCTCCGCGCATGCTCAGCCAGTGCGGCACCCCGTAGCGGTAGGCCGCCTCCATGAAGGGGTCGCGGGCCACCTCCTGGCGGATGCTGCGCAGCCCCTCGTCCTCCGGGGCCGCCGCCAGCGCGCCGGCGAACTGGGCCAGCAGCGGTACGCACCAGGCCGGTTCGTGGTCCTCCAGCACGCCCGCGGCATCCGGATGGAACAGCACGAAGCGCAGGAAGTTGTCGTCCGGCAGGGCCGTCGGGTGCGGCCGGACCGACTGGAAGAGCTGGTCGAAGGCCGAGTTGGTGAGCGCGACGTCCCAGCGGTGGTCCACCAGGAAGCTCGGGTAGGGGACGGCTTCCATGAGGGCCGCGTAGTCGCACAGGTAGTCGCGCTGCGCGGGGTCCTCGGGCAGCCGGTTCTCCTCGGCCGCCCGCCAGGTGGGCGGGGGGTCACGGTCGACCATGACGCGGAAGAGCCAGAAGCACTGCCGCTCGCTCATCTCCAACGCCTCTGCCAGGGCCAGCAGTTTGCGGTCCGTCCACTCCTTGACCAGGCCGCGTTCCCAATTGCCGTACGCGCGCACGCTGATGCGCAGCCGAGCGGCGAGGTCCTCCTGGCTCAGCCCCAGCTCCTCGCGACGCTGGCGCAAAATCTCCTTGCGTCGCTCCGACCGCACGGCGCCGCGTGCGGACTCCTCGCCCGCCAGGCGCTCCTCACCGGCTCGGGCGAGGCCATCGGACGGGCCCACCGCTGCGAGATGTGGCACCGAGAGCTCCCCCTCCTCACGGTCTGGATCTTCATTTCCCTGCCGCGATCCTGCTACCGACTTCATTCGAGTGTCAACTATTGTGGCAATTCCAGCCTCTTGACAGCTCATTCCCGCCACAGCTGTGGCACGTTCTAGCCCTTCGGGGCGATAACGGCTAGATTCCAGAAGCCGACCATGTGCCCGTACCGACTTCGCGCGATCTAGGAGAACCCCTGGTGACAGACGGCTTCCCGGCTCCCGTCGCGGTGGCCCACGCACCCCTGGCAGCCACCGTCACGCGCGTCGCCGAACTCGCGGGCAAGCTGGGCCGCGACCTGAACCAGGTCTTCGACCTGCGGCGCCTCTCGGAGGCGTCCGGCGTGCCCACGGACGTGGTCAGGACCCTGCTCGACGGCAGGCCGGCCGGCGAACCCGATCTCCAGACCCGTTTCCTCCAGCGCCTCGACCTGCTGCGGCGCACCCGGGTCAAACCCAACGGCCGCCGCTACACCCAGCAGGAGATCGCGGACGGCGCCGGGATGTCCCGGCAGCAGGCCGGCGCCCTGATCAACGGCGACCGCCGCCCCACCATGGAGCACTGTGACGCGATCCAGCGCTTCTTCGGGGTGCACGCCGGTTTCCTCACCGCCCACGACGCGGACGCCCTCACCGACGCGCTCCAGCGGACCGAGCAACAGCTGCTCCAGGACTTCGCGGGCCGCGCGAGGGAAACCGTACCGGCCGCGGCCGCTTCGGCGGGCGATCCGCTGGCAAGACTTCTCCAGAACCACGGCGTGCGGGGCATCGCCTGGAGAGCCGCCCAACTGCCCAGCGACAAGCACCGGGACAAGGTGACCGAATGGCTGGACATGCTCCTCGAAAGCGTCAACCCGAACGAATCCTGACCCAGTCGAAAGTCTGGGTCTGATCCTTGAGTCCTGATCCGGATCCGCGCCGACGGGGAGAACGGTGAGCATAGGCAGAGAGCAGCGGCGGTTGTGCGGGGAGCTGGTGGCCGGGATCCGGCTGACCGCCCCCGTGGAACCCGTGGACCTCTACGCCGCCCTCTGCGAGGGCATGAGCAGACACCGCGGCCGCCGGGTGGAGTTCCGGATGGCCTCGTTCCCGCCGGGGACGGCCAGCGGTCTGTGGCTCGACATGGCGGACCGCGATCTCGTGGTCATCGAGGAACGCACGGCACCCGACCACCAGTTGGTGATCCTGGGCCACGAGTTGTGGCACATGAAGGCCGGCCACTGCAGCCACCACGTCGACGGCGCCGCCGTCGCCGCCCGGCTGCTGACCGACCAGGCCGACATCGGCGAGACCGTCCGCCGCGTCGCCGCGCGCACGCGTGCCGACGTACGGGAGGAGAGCGAGGCCGAGACCTTCGGCTTACTGCTGGGGAGCCGGTGCCGGACCTGGCTCGCCGGGTCGGCGAGTCACCGGGCCCCGGCGCAGCGCGACCAATTGGCGGGCCGGATCGAGGCAGCGCTGGGCTATCGGGGGCACAGGAACGAGCGTTGAACGGCCAGGACTACTACATACCGGCAGCCGCGATGGCGGTCTCGCTCGCCTTCAAACTGCCTGCCCTGCGCAACAACTGGCGCGATCCGCTGCTTCGTGCGGTCTGCGCGCTGCTGACGCTGGCCGGAGCCGTGTTCGCCTTCGCCGCCCCGCCCACCATCGCGGCGGTCAACCGCTGGACCGGGGTGCCCAACATCTCGGCTCCGCTGGTGTACTGCCTGATCACCGCGTTCAGCGCCGCCTGCCTGGTCCTGGTCGTCAACTGGCGGGGCGGACCGCCCGAGGAGACGCGCCGCGTCTCGCAGCGCTGGATCCTGGGCTACAGCGTCGTGATCGTGGCCCTGATCGTGCTGTTCGCCCTGGGTGACGCTCCGGAAGAGCGGCTTCGCGACCTGGACACCCATTACGCGAACACCCCGTACATCCGCGAGATGATCGCCCTGTACCTGGTGGCGCACAACGTGGCCGCGGTGGTGATGGTGGCCATGTGCTGGCGCTGGTCGCTCCAGGTGCGCGGCTGGCTGCGGGTCGGCCTGATGATCATCGTCGCGGGCTACATGTTCAACCTCAGCTACGACGCCACCAAGATGTCCGCGGTGATCGCCCGCTGGACCGGCCACGACCTCGACTTCCTCAGTACGCTCGTCGCCCCGCCGCTGGCCTCCGTCGGAGCGCTCATCAGCGCGATCGGCTTCGTGCTCCCTCTCGTCTGCCAGCGCTTCTCGGACAACTGGGAGACCTGGACGGCGTACCGGAAGCTCGGCCCGCTGTGGCAGGAGGTGCAGATCTCCGCGCCCGGCGGCACCCCCTCCGTGCAGATGGCCTGGTGGTCCGCCGCCGAGCTGCGCGTGATCCAGCGCGAGTCGGACATCCACGACGGATTCCTGCACCTCGGCCCGTACTTCGACCGGCGCCTACGCGACGACGCCTACGAGCGCGCCCTGGAGGATGGGGGCGACGAGACTGCCGCCCGCGCGGTCGCCGACGCCGCCATGGTCGCGGCCGCCGTACAGGCCCGCTCCGCGGACCCCGAGGGCAAGGTCATCGGCTCCGGCGAGGAGACCGTGCTCGACACCGCGGACGGGCCGCGCGACCTGCTGAGGATCTCCCACGCCCTGCGGCATTCGCCGGTGGTGCAGGCGGTCCGGCAGCAGGCCGCGCTGTCCGGGAGCGGCCAGGCCTGAGCCGGCTCAGCGCGCGGCGGCCACCGCCGTCGCCGGGAACAGGTCCTGGAAGGGGCCCGCGGAGTCGTTGTCGTCCCGGCCGTAGGGCGCGTCGAAGCTCCACACCATGAACAGCAGGAACACGATCAGCGCACTGAACAGTCCGGCCAGCAGCAGCTCCCGCCCGGAACGGCGGATCTGCAGGGTGAAGATCAGCCCGACCGTGACCACCCCGCCGACCAGCAGCCCGAACCACACCACGCCCGGCAGCGTGGACTCCGAGCTCTGGATGCGCGAGTGGCGGGCGTCGTCGGCGGCGGCGATGTGGTCCAGCAGCGGCTGGTAGGCCTGCGCCTGGAGCTCGGTGGACGGGCTCTGGTGGGTGACGTCGGTGCGCAGCTTGCCGAGCAGTTGGGCTCCCTGGGGCGACGCGCTCTCCCCGGAGGTCAGCAGCGGCCAGTCCACGGCGACCGTGTGGGCGACGTACGCGTCCACCTCGCCGCGGATCCGGTCGCGGACGGCGGACGGGTAGACGTCGGCGCGCTGGGTGACCTCGTACAGCGCCTGGGCCTCGCGGCGGACGCTGTCCTCGGCTGCGCCGCGCGCCTCCCAGACGCCCGCGATGGCCAGACCCAGCACGATCGCGTAGACCACGCCCACCATCATGGTCATGTACTCGATGACATCGGGGGTTTCGCTGGTGTCCTCGTCGTCGGCGACCCGGCGGTGCCGGATCAGGGTGATGGCGAGGACGAGGGCGCAGACGAGCGCCATGGCGATGGCCAGGACCAGCCATTCGGACACGTGGATTCTCCCGTGGTGGATCGGTGCGTGGATCGGTGCGTGGGTCAGTACATGGATGGGTGCGTACGTGGATGTGCGGCGGGGCTCAGCCGCGGCTCTTGGAGCGGGGGCGCAGGGCCGCGGCCGCCAGTACGGCCGGGGTCGTGACGACAACCATGAGCATCATGGTGGACATCCCGCCCGGGCCGCGCCGCTCCAGGGCCACCGCGCGGTACGGACGCACGTGGAAGGCGCTCACGGCCGCGGCGGCGGCCCTGGGCCGGGGCGGGGCGGGTGCGTCCGCCCGCTCCGGTCCGGGATCGGACCCGGGATCCGGCGCGGGCCCCGGCGGCTCCGTCCCCGCGGCCCGGGCCTCCGCGGCAGGCCCCGCCGGACTCGGCGGCTCCGGCACCCCGGACGGCCGCGACGGCTCCGGCCGGTCCGCGACGGCGGGCGGCTCGGGGGACCGCCCCGGGTGGTGCACGGTGGGCCGCTCGGCCCCGGGCACGCCCGTCCGTACGGAGGGCGGCCGGAACACGGGGCGCCCCGGCTCGCCGCCCGGCACGCACAGGTCGACCCGGGCGCCCCGGCCGTGCCCGTCGCTCGCGACCGCCACATGGCCGTGCAACGGGCAGAGGGCCGCCACCAGGCCCGCCCCGGCGAGGTACTGCCAAGCGGTCACCGCGTGTCCTCCCGATCTCCGCAGCGCACATGAGGTTCATGAGGGTTACGGCTGAAGAAACGATCACGGCGCGGCTTCGACACGCGGCAGACAGGACAAGATCGTTGACTGGTCGGATCGGACCGGGTTCGGCGCGTCACGTCATGAATACGACAATCCGAGCGCAGGATGCTCCCGTGGACACGGACGTCATCATCGTCGGCGCCGGGCCGGCTGCCGACAGGGCGGTGCCGGCATGAGCACCGCGCCCGCCGAGCTGTCTCCGGGGGTGCGCCGGATCAGCCTGGACGCCGCCGGCACCGCCTTGTCCGCCCTGGTCTGCGAACCGGCCGAGGGTCCGCCGCGGGCGACGGTGGTCGCGGTGCACGGGGCGGGCATGAGCGCCGGATACTTCGACAGCCAGGCCCTCCCCGACTTCTCCCTGCTCACCCTGGGGGCCCGGCTCGGGTACACGGTGGTGGCCCTCGACCGGCCGGGCTACGGCCTGTCCACGGACGCGCTCCCCGACGGACAGCCGGTCGCCGAGCAGGCGGCCACTCTCGCCGCCGCCGTGCGGGACTTCGGCGCCCGGTACCCGACCGGGGCCGGCACCTTCCTGCTGGCCCACTCGTTCGGCGGCAAGGTCGCGCTGCTCACCGCCGCCGACCACGCCCCGTCCGACCTGCTCGGTGTGGAGATCTCCGGCTGCGGCCACCGCTACGCGCCGGACGCCTTCACCGGCACGGGCGCGTCCCGGGGAGGCCGGCGCAGCTGGGGGCCGCTGCGCCTCTACCCGCCGAGCACCTTCACCACCTGCGGCTCAATCGTCGCCCCCGTCCCGTCCCGGGAACAGGCGGACATCGTCCGCTGGCCCGAGGTCTTCCGGGGCGCCGCGGGCCGCGTCCGCGTGCCCGTACGGTTCACCTTCGCCGAGCACGAGCCGTGGTGGCGCTGCGACCGGGACGCGCTCGCCGAGCTGAGGGCACGGCTCACCGCCGCCCCCGGGGTGCACACCGACCGGCAGCCGCAGGCCGGGCACAACATCAGCCTGGGCTACGCCGCCCGCGCCTATCACCTGCGCTGCCTCGGCTTCTTCGAGGACTGCCTGGTGCGCGGGAGCGTCGCCTACCCGCCGTCGGAGGCCGGTCCGCCGCGGCCGGGCCCGCCGGGATCCGATCAGACCCGGCCGGAGGCAGCGGCTCCCGCCAGGATCCGCAGCGCGTCCTCGGACGGGGAGCCCGCCTCCGCGGTGTAGGTGATCAAGGACTGGTCGGGGTCGTCCGGAAGGTTCAGGCTCTCGTAGGCGAGCGCGACCTCACCGACCAGCGGGTGGCGCAGGTGGTAGCCGCCGTGCGTCTTGTCCCGCACCTCCTGAGCCTCCCACAGCCTGGTGAACTCCGGGCTGCGCTCAGAGAGTTCCGCGATGAGCGCCGCGAACCTCGGGTCGTGCGGGTGCCGTCCGAGGTCGAAGCGGAGGAAGGCGACCAGATCGCGTGCCTTGCGCTCCCAGTTGACGAAGCGCCCGCGCACCTCGGGGTCGAGGAAGACCAGCCAGGCCTTGTTGCGCCGCTCCGGGGGCAGCGCGCCGAAGTCGGTGACCAGACGGGCGAAGAGCGGGTTCCAGGCGAGGATGTCGGTACGCCGGCCGATGACGAAGGCGGGGGTCTGCGGCATCGACTCCAGCAGCCTGAGCAGCCCCGGCCGGACCTCCTGCGGCTCCTCCGCCTCCGGCTCTGCGGCCTGCCCGGGGCCGCCTCCTCGCCCTGCCGTGCGTACCAGCCGGGTCAGGTGGGCCCTCTCCGCCGCGTCCAGCCGCAGGGCCACGGCGACGGCGCCGAGCACGCCGTCGGAGATGTTCTCCGCGCGGCCCTGCTCGAAGCGCGTGTAGTAGTCCACGCTGACCCCGGCGAGCTGGGCCAGTTCCTCCCGGCGCAGGCCGGGCACGCGGCGGCGGCCGCCGAAGGTGCGCAGGCCCGCGTCCTCGGGACGGATCCGCGCGCGGCGGGACCGCAGGAAATCGCCCAGCTCTGCCTTGGTGCCCGTCCGGTTCATGTCCCCGATCCTACGGCCGGGGACTCCTCAGCTGATCGACAGTGCGGGGCCGGTGACCATGAGGCCCAGGTCATGGCCCGCGTAGGCGAAGAACGCGAACAGCACCAGGCCCGCGCCGCCGAGCGCGATGTCCTTGAGGAACTGGGTCTGCTCCATCATCTGCGCCTGCGGGTCGCTCTCCTTCCAGAAGCCGTGCATCAGCACGGCCGCCGAGAAGGAGAAGCCCGCCAGCGCCAGAGCCCCGAGGTCGGCCCACAGTCCGACCGCCACGCTCACCGCGCCCGCCAGCATGACCACACCGCTCAGGACCGTCGACGCGACGGGCATGGGCACCCCGCGGGAGGCGGTGTATCCGGCCATCTGCTGGGTCTTGGTCAGGTGCGCCACCGCGGAGGTGGCGAACAGACCGATGTACAGCAAGCGGCCGATGAGCACCAGGACGTCCATCACGACCTCCGAACCGGGCCCGGGAGGGGCTCTTGTCCCCACCCTTTTTGTCCCCACTCAACATGGTTCACCCGCCCGGCTCAGCCCGCCACGGCGCCCCCGCCCGCCCCGCCACATGATCGGAACACCAGCAGCGGAGGGAGGGTGCCGGATGGAACCGGAGGGTCGGACCAGCCCGGAGGGCCCCGAGACCCCGGAGAGCGCCCAGACCCTGGAGCGCCCGGAGACCCTGGTGAGCAGGGCCGACGCCCTGATGGAGGGCCTGCGGGCGGATCTGGAGCGGCTGGCGGCCATCCCGTCGGTCGCCTTCCCCGGTTTCCCGCCCGAGCCGGTCCTGGAGGCGCACGATCTGATCGTCTCCCTCCTGCGCGAGGCGGGCGTGCCCGCCAGGTGCTGGTGGAGGTGCGCACCCTCGCCGAGCCCCGCCACAGCGGGGCCTTCGGCGGCGCTGCCCCCGACGCCCTGCTCGTCCTCCTGCGGGCGCTGTCCACCCTGCACGACGCCTGCGGAGACGTGGCCGTGCCGGGCCTGCGCCGCGACCCCTGGGACGGGACGACCCACACCGAGGAGGAGTTCCGCGACCTCGCCTCCGTCCAAGACCACCTCCCGCTCATCGGCACGGGCTCCCTCGGCGAACGGCTCTGGAGCGGTCCGGCCGTCACGGTCATCGGCCTCGACGCGCCCGGCGTGGACCACGCCGCCTCGGCGGTGGTCCCGTACGCCCGGGCCAAGGTGAACCTCCGCTTCCACCCGCTCCAGGACCCGTACGAGGCGCGGGCCGCACTGGTGGACCACCTGCGCGCGCAGCGCCCCTTCGGGATCCCCCTCACCGTCACCCCGGGCAACACCGGCCCCGGCTTCGAGGCCCGCACCGGCGGGCCCGCGTACCGCTCCGCGCTCACCGCGCTGAAGGAGGCCTGGGGCACGGAGGCCTCGTTCGTCGCCACGGGCGGCTCGATCCCGCTGGTGAACGGCCTCGCCCAGGCGGCTCCGGACGCCGAGGTGCTGCTCTTCGGGGCGCAGGACGGCATGTGCAATCTGCACGCCCCCAACGAGCGGGTACTGCTGTCGGAGCTGCGCAACACAGTGGTGGCGATGGCCGCCTTCGTACGGGAGTATGCGGCGGACTTCGCGGCCGCCCGCGCGGCGCGAAACCTCGGATGACCACGTAACGGCACGCGGTAAGCGGTACGGGCGGGTACGCCGAAGGGGCGCGACCTGGGAAGGTCGCGCCCCTTCGCAAACCGCGGTGCTTACGCCTCCGGCGAGCCGCCGAACCGCTCGCGGTAGGACTCGAGGTCCTCCTCGGTGACCCGGGCGAACAGCACCGGCGGCACGGTGAACGGGGTGCCGGCCGGAACCGCGTCCAGGGACCGCGCCTGCTCCGGGGTGACCCACGTGGCGGTGTCGTCGGCGAGCGCGAACGAGGAGCGCATGGCGCGCGCCGAGGCCGGGATGAACGGCTCGGAGACCACCGAGTAGAGGTGGATGAGGTTCATCGCGGTGCGCAGGGTGAGCGCGGCGCCCTCCAGGTCGGTCTTGACCTCCGTCCAGGGGGCCTTCTCGTCGAGGTAGGCGTTTCCGGCCGACCACAGGGCGCGCAGCGCGGCCGCGGCCTTGCGGTACTGGAGGGAGTCCATGTGGCCCTCGTACTCGGCCAGCAGCTCGGCGATCTGCTCGCCCAGCTTGGCCTCGGTCTCTCCGGCCGCATTGCCGGCGGGGACCTCGTCGCCGAAGCGCTTGCGGGAGAAGGTCAGCACGCGGTTGACGAAGTTGCCGAGGGTGCCGCCGAGGTCCTTGTTGACCGTGGCCTGGAAGTGCTCCCACGTGAAGGACGAGTCGTCGGACTCGGGCGCGTTGGCGATGAGGAAGTAGCGCCAGAAGTCGGCCGGGAGGATCTCCAGCGCCTGGTCGGTGAAGACGCCGCGCTTCTGCGAGGTGGAGAACTTGCCGCCGTAGTACGTCAGCCAGTTGAAGGCCTTGACGTAGTCGACCTTCTTCCACGGCTCGCGGGTGGCCAGTTCGGTGGCGGGGAACATCACCGTGTGGAACGGGACGTTGTCCTTGGCCATGAACTGGGTGTAGCGGACGTCCTCGGCCTCGTACCACCACGACTTGTAGTCGCGGTTCGCCGGGTCCAGGTCCGACCACTCCTTCGTCGCGCCGATGTACTCGATCGGGGCGTCGAACCAGACGTAGAAGACCTTGCCCTCGGCGGCCAGCTCGGGCCACGTGTCGGCCGGGACCGGGACGCCCCAGTCGAGGTCACGGGTGATGGCGCGGTCGTGCAGGCCCTCGGTCAGCCACTTGCGGGCGATGGAGGAGGCCAGCTGCGGCCACTCCTCCTCGTGCTCGGCGACCCAGGCCTCGACCTCGTGCTGGAGCTTGGACTGCAGGAGGAAGAGGTGCTTGGTCTCGCGGACCTCCAGCTCGGTGGAGCCGGAGATGGCCGAGCGGGGCTCGATCAGGTCCGTGGGGTCCAGCACGCGGGTGCAGTTCTCGCACTGGTCGCCGCGGGCCTTGTCGTAGCCGCAGTGCGGGCAGGTGCCCTCGACGTAACGGTCCGGCAGGAAGCGGCCGTCGACCGGCGAGTACACCTGCCGGATCGCGCGCTCCTCGATGAAGCCGTTCTCCTGGAGCCCCCGCGCGAAGTGCTGGGTGATCTCGCGGTTCTGCGCGGACGAGCTGCGGCCGAAGTAGTCGAAGGACAGCTCGAAGCCGTCGTAGACCGCCTTCTGGGCGTCGTGGGCCTGCGCGCAGAACTCGGCGACCGAGATGCCGGCCTCCTTGGCGGCGAGTTCGGCGGGGGTGCCGTGCTCGTCGGTGGCGCAGATGTAGAGGACGTCGTGGCCGCGCTGGCGGAGGTACCGGGAGTACACATCCGCCGGAAGCATCGACCCGACCATGTTGCCCAGGTGCTTGATCCCGTTGATGTACGGAAGCGCGCTGGTGATCAGGTGTCGAGCCATCCTCGGATGCTCCATTTCCTCTGTGCGGTGCAACGTGACGTGACGGACTGTGAACGCGGTTCATCGTATCGAACCGCCGAAAGGCCCCGCGCCGCATTTGTTCAGGGTGGACGTAACGCAAAAGCGAGGGTGGTGACCTCTCCGTCACGGCCCTCGCGATGGCGCCCATGGTACAGCCGGTCGGCCGCGCCGTGCACCGCCACCTGCAACCGGCATATGCATACGCGCTGGTTGAACGGCTGCGTGATCGCCATCGATCACGAGTCGGTCATCACCGAACGTAATATTTCCAGGTTTCTTCTCTGCGCCCTGTGAGTGCGCCCGCGCTGATTTCCTGTTCCGCGGTACAGGGGATGAGGTGGAACGGTGAGCGATGGCGGACCGGAGGAGTCCGGTGGGGCCGTGGGACTGCCGAGCCGGCACCGGCGGCCGACGCCCATGAGTCAGTGGGATCCGACGGCGCGCCTGTCGTACTGGGCCTTCCACGCCAATCGGCGGCCCGCGTACATGCGCTTCGCGTATCTGCAGCTGGGCTCCGACGAGGCGGCCGAGGACGCGGTGGACGCCACCTTCGACTCGATCATGGGCGAGTGGCTCCGCATGCTCCACATGGACAGGCTGGACGCCTACGCGTGGACCGTGCTCAAGCAGTGCCTGATCGAAAGCCGGAACCGACGCCACCCCTGGCAGCCGCACCGGCCCGAGCCGATGGACATCAGCGCCTTCGAGGCCGCCCTCAAGGAGGCCCACGCCGATCAGTACGAGGTACTGACCGACACCATCCGCTTCTACTCGGCCGTCTCCCGGCTCGCCGAGCGGCAGCGCGACGCCGTACTGCTGCGGTACGGGCTCCAGTGCTCCCCCGGTGAAGCCGGTGCCGTAATGGGCGTCGACGAGGCCACGGTCCGCTCGTACCTCGGCCAGGCCCACCGGCGCCTCGCCCGGCTGCTCGACACCTCCGAAGAGGCCGCCGACCCGACAGAGGCCGCCGACCCGACCGAATCAGCCGAATCATGAGGCCCCACGAACGCCGGCAGCCCCAGGACGGCGAACAGACCCCGCGCTCGCTGGCCGACTTCCTCGCACGGGCGAGCGTCCGCGACCGCTATCCGCACTACGACCTGGGCGCGGCCGAGGCCCGGCTGCTGCGCGCGACACCGCACGCGCCCGCCTCCGGCCACCGCACCCGCCGCCGGTCGGTATTCGGCTGGAGCGACCCGGCGCGGGACTGCCCGCTCGACTCGGAACGGGCCCGGCGCGACCTCAAGGCCGCCTGCCTGGCCTCCGTGTGCGCGCCGAAGGCCGAGGCGCAGCTCGGCTCCTTCCTCTCCGGCGGGCACACCGACCTGGCCGGGGCGGTCGTCTTCGGCTGTCTGCTGTTCCTGGCCGGGCTGCGCGAAGGCGCCCGGTTCTGGTGGCAGTTCGCCGCCGGTTCGGGCAGTGCGCGGACCGCCCCCGCCGCGTACTGCCTCTTCCTCGACCACTCCCGGCGCGGTGAGCACCACGACGCCCGGCTGTGGGCGCGCGAGCTGGGCCGCCGCGGCTTCCGGCCGGGCGGCCGCCGGGATCTGCGGGACGTGCGGCTGTGCGCGCAGGCGGCCGTCCTGCGGTACCTCGACCAGCTGGACGATCCCGATCTGGGACCGGTGCCGCTGCCCAGGCCCGGGCTGCCCGGGGTGCTGGCCGCGTTCCGGCCGCCGACGGTCGCGGTCACGGCCGCTGCCACCGCGGCCCCGGCGGCCGTGACCGTACCGCCGCTCGCGGCCGGCCCGCTGCGCCACCCGGCGCTGACGGCGGCGGCGCGCGGGACCGTCGTCCAGGCCGGGACGGGCGAGGCCCTGGCAGAGGCCCGGCGCGCGCTGGCCGTCGTACGGGTCCTGGAGCAGCACCCCCTGGGAGTGCGGGCCGCCCAGCTCGCGCGGACGGCGGGCCTCACCGTGGAGGAGCTCGGCCCGCTGCTGTCGATGCTGTGCGAGGAGGAGTACGCGTACCGCCCGGCCGCGGGGGTGTACGCGCGCGGGCCGGCCCTGGACCGGCTCGCGGCCCCCGGCGTCCACGGTCTGGCGGGCCAGCTCCAGCGCACCCTGGCCCTGGCCCGGGACAGCGCCGGCGCCGCCGTGTACCTGAGCCGGTACGCGGAGGGCGAGGTCCGGATCACGCAGATGGCGGACGGGCCCGGAACCCCGCCGGTGCGGGAGTGGGTGGACTTCCGGGCCGCCGCCCACGCCAGCGCCGTGGGCAAGTGCCTGCTGACCCAGCTCGACCACGACCGCCGCGCCGACCACGTGGCCCGGCACCGCCCGGCCCGGCTCACCCCGCAGACCATCACCGACAGCCGGGCCCTGTTCACCGCGCTGGACGCGGTGGCACCGGGCGCGCCCGTGTTCGACCTGCTCGAGTACTCCCCCGGCGTGGTCTGCTCAGCGGTCCCGATCGCCACCGGCGACGCCGCCGGGAGCCTCGCGCTCTCGCTGCCCGCGGCCCATGCGCACCGGCTGCCCGCGGCCACCGCGGCCCTGCGCCGCAAGGCCGTCCCGGTGCTGCTCGCGCTTCTCCTGTCGGGCGCGATCCCCCCGGACGCCCCGGCTGCCCCGTCCGCCTCGGACGCTCCGGACGGTTCGGGCGCTGAGGACGGTTCGGGCGCCGAGTCCCCGGCCCCACCGCCCCAGCCCGAGCCGAGGCGGGCCCCGCTCACTCCGGAGACCCTGCGCCACCTCCGGCGCCTCTTCCGCACCCGGCTCACCCGCACGACCGGCTCCCCCGCCGGCCCCCACCTGGTCAGCGACACCACCTCCGCGGCGGCGTACCTCTTCGACGCCCTCCCGGACACCGGCCAGCCGTGTCTGTCCCTGCCGCACACCTTCACCCAGGTCGCCCCGGGCACCCTGACCACCCCGACGGGTCTGGTGGTCCTGGGCACGTGATCAGGGGCGCGCGGACGCCGCCCCGCCCGTGACGAAGGAATCCAGCGCCGCGTCGAAGCGGCTCCTGGCCTCGGCGAGCCGGCTGACGGGGGCCGACACCCAGACGTCGTACATGCGGCCGTCCTCGTCCCAGCAGAGGTCGAAGGTGTGCCGGGCGCCTTCGGCCCGTGTGAAGCCGTCCCAGGTGAACTCCCAGAGGGCGGCGGGCAGTCCGTTGTGGGTCGTCGCGACGACCGAGCGGTCGCGGTATCCGGGATTGGTGTCCGGGCCGGCGGCGTCGGCGCGCCGCATCGCGCCGAGCGGGCCTTCGGACGCCGACGGCGTCACCTTGATGCCGATCCGGATCGCCCCGTCCGGGGAGCTGTGGAAGACCCGCTGATCGTCGGTGGTGCGCTGGTAGCCGGTGGGTACGGCGAGGGCGAAGCCCTGCGGATCGGTGACGATCCGGTACCCGGTGGGCGCGGGCTTGGGCGTCACACCGGCGCCGGGTGAAGCGGTCGCGGGAGTGACGGTCGCGGGGGTTGCGGTCGCGGGTGAGGCGCCCGCGGGGGCGCTGGGCGTCACCTCGTGCGCCCGGCCCTCCGTGCGGTCCCCGAGCAGGGACGCGGCCGTCACGCCACCGGCGACGGCCACCACGACGAGCGCCGCCGCGATCAGCCACAGGCGGCGGACCGGCCGGACCGCCCGCGCCGGCGTCGGGTCGGGTACCCGGTCGACGAGGGGCACCGTGCCGGTGGTCACGTACGCCGACAGCAGCCGCTCGGCCTCCGCCGCACCCAGCCGCCGCTCCGGGTCGCGTTCCAACAGGCCCCGGATCACCGGGAGCAGCGGCCCCGCCTGAGCCGGCGGCCGGATCTCGTCGTACACGACGGCGTGCAGGACGCCGCCGAGCGAATCCCGGTGGAAGGGCGACTCCCCGGTGAGTGCGGCGCACAGCAGTACGCCGAGGGACCACAGGTCTGCCTCGGGGCCGGCGACGGCGCCCTGCATGCGCTCGGGCGAGGTGTACTCGGGCGAGCCGACGAAGGCGCCGGTCTCGCTGATGGTGGTGGCCCCGGCGAGGCGGGCGATGCCGAAGTCGGTGAGCACGACCCGGCCGGTTCCCGCCTCCAAGAGGACGTTGGCGGGCTTGATGTCGCGGTGGAGCACGCCGCGGGCGTGAGCCGCGTTCAGCGCGCCGAGCAGGGCGAGCCCGGTACGGGCGGTCTCGGCGGGATCCAGCGGCCCGTCGGCGGCGAGCCGGTCGGCGAGCGAGCGGCCTTCGACGAGTTCCATGACGATGCAGGGGCGCCCGTCGTGCTCCACGACGTCATGGACCACGACGACGTGCGGGTGCTTGATCTGCGCCACGGTGCGCGCTTCCCGCAGGGCGCCCGCGGACTCCGTCCCGTCGCCGACGTGGAGTTCCTTGACGGCGACGGAGCGTCCGAGCAGTTCGTCGGAGGCCTCCCAGACGGTGCCCATCCCGCCCCTGCCCAACCGCTTCCCCAAGCGGTAACGCCCAACAATCACGATGCTGTTGCGTGGATCGTCCTGCGACACGTTGCTCCCCTTGGCCCATTCGCGCCCATGATGCCGCAGAACGGATCCACTCCGGGCCGCATGACCCACAACGCACGGCGAGGGCCGTGACTCTTGGAGTCACGGCCCTCGCCGATCTGTGTCCGAGGGGGGACTTGAACCCCCACGCCCGATAAAGGGCACTAGCACCTCAAGCTAGCGCGTCTGCCATTCCGCCACCCGGACCAGGTGGTCGGCCCCGGTTTCCCGCGGCGACATGGACAACAATAGCAAAGGATCGGCGGGGCTCCGACCACTTATCCGGGCGGCTGCCGTCCGCCACGCCGTGCTGACCTGCACGCATGCACCGGCGGGCATGGCGAGACGGCACGTCTCGTCATGCGTTACGGGCAGCGGATGACCTGACCCGCGTACGAAAGGTTGCCGCCGAAGCCGAAGAGGAGGACGGGGGCTCCCGTGGGGATCTCGCCGCGCTGCACCAGCTTGGACAGGGCCATCGGGATGCTGCCCGCCGAGGTGTTGCCCGAGTCGACGACATCGCGGGCGACGACGGCGTTGACGGCGCCGATCTTGGCGGCGAGCGGTTCGATGATCCGCAGGTTCGCCTGGTGCAGGACGACCGCAGCCAGCTCCTCCGGCAGGACCCCGGCCTTCTCGCACACCTTGCGGGCGAGCGGCGGGAGCTGGCTGGTGGTCCAGCGGTAGACCGACTGGCCCTCCTGCGCGAAGACCGGCGGCGATCCCTCGATCCGGACGGCGTTGCCCATCTCGGGGACCGAACCCCACAGCACCGGTCCGATGCCCGGCTCGTCGCTGGCCTCGACGACGGCCGCGCCGGCGCCGTCGCCGGTGAGCACGCAGGTGGTGCGGTCGCTCCAGTCGGTGATCTCGGTCATCTTGTCGGCGCCGATGACCAGGGCGCGGGAGGCGGAGCCGGCCCGGATGGCGTGGTCGGCGGTGGCCAGGGCGTGCGTGAAGCCCGAGCAGACGACGTTGATGTCCATCACGGCGGGGCCGCCGCCCATGCCCAGCTTGGCGGCGACGCGCGCGGCCATGTTGGGCGAGCGGTCGATCGCGGTGGAGGTGGCGACCAGGACGAGGTCGATGTCGTCGGGGGTCAGGCCGGCGCCGGCCAGGGCCTTGCCCGCCGCCTGGAAGGCCAGCTCGTCCACCGGCTCGTCCGGACCCGCGATGTGGCGCGTCTTGATGCCGACCCGGGACCGGATCCACTCGTCCGTGGTGTCGACCATGGCCGCGAGGTCCTCGTTGGTCAGCACTTTCGCGGGCTGGTAGTGCCCCAGCGCCACCACGCGTGAACCGGTCATGGGCAGGATCCCCCTCGTAGGAAGTCAGGATCACCCAGCTTTGCCTGCTACTGATGGGTACGTGTGCGTGTGACCCGACAGGATTCAGGTGCCGGAATTTGGAGATTCCCGAGGATCAGGCAGCCGGGGACGTTGCGGGAAGCGGAACCGCGACAATGAGGTTGTCGGATACAGGCAAGAACCGAAGGGGTGGGCTGATCGCCATGGGACGGGTCACCGAGCGTCGCCGTGTCGTCCGGATCCGGAACGGTGTGGTGGGGGTCCGTCCGGACACGCTGGTCGCCGAGGAGCCGCTGGAGATACGGCTGAACGGCAAGCCGCTGGCCATCACGATGCGCACCCCGGGGGACGATTTCGCGCTGGCGGTGGGCTTCCTGGTGAGCGAGGGCGTGCTCGCCGCGGCCTCGGACGTCAGGACCGTCACCTATTGCGAGGGGGCGGCCGAGGACGGCACCAACACCTACAACATCGTCAACGTGCAGTTGGCGAACGGGGTTCCCGTGCCGGACATCACGCTGGAGCGGAACGTCTACACCACCTCGTCCTGCGGTCTGTGCGGCAAGGCCAGCCTGGACGCGGTCCGTACGGCGACCCGCTTCCCGGCGACGGCCGCCGACCCCGTACGGATCTCCGCGGATCTCCTCGGCTTGCTGCCGGACCGGCTGCGCGCGGCCCAGAAGGTCTTCGACCGTACGGGCGGACTGCATGCGGCCGGCCTGTTCACGGCGGACGGGGAGCTGCTGGACCTGCGCGAGGACGTGGGCCGGCACAACGCGGTGGACAAGATCGTCGGGCGGGCGCTCCGGTCCGGCCGGCTCCCGCTGGCCGGCGCGGTCCTGCTGGTGTCGGGCCGGGCCTCCTTCGAGCTCGCCCAGAAGGCCGTGATGGCCGGCATCCCGGTCCTGGCGGCGGTCTCGGCCCCGTCCTCACTGGCGGTGGACCTGGCTCTGGAGTCGGGCCTGACCCTGGTCGGCTTCCTGCGCGGCCCGGACATGAACATCTACGCGGGCGAGGAGCGGATCACGATGTGACCACCGGGCCGGCGCCGCTCCCGGTGCCGGCCGGGCGCCGCTACAGGTGCGGCCGCTGCCGTCTCATCGCCCGCGGCGCCCGCGGCGGGTGGTGGGTGCGGTGAGCTTGGGATCCGGCGGGGTGATCCGGTGGAGGTCCAGGGTGGGCGGGACCGGGGTGGTTCCGGGGCCACCGGATTCCGCCCAGGCGATGATCTCGTCGGTGGCGGTGTCGTCCAGGGCCCAGCCGAACCAGGCCGCGCGGGCTCCTCGGCGGCGGGCCTCGGTGGTGGGCTGGACCACGATGACATTGGCCTGGGCGCACGGCCCGAGGCACTCGCTCGTACGGACGGCCAGGCGGCCGCCGGAGGCGGCAGCGGCCTCGCGCAGCCGGGCCAGCTGGCCGGCGTGGTCGGAGCCGGGGTTCTTTTTGGGGTCGCCGCAGCAGCAGCCGCGGCAGACCACCAGGGTGCAGGGGCGTTCGGCGTGGGCGCCGTTCGGGCGTATCCAGGTCACCACCGAACGTTATCGGGCCTGGCCCGTGGGCTGTTGGGGCGGGGGCGAGACCTCTGCCACACGGTCGGCGGTGAGTTCGGGCCCGGGGTCCTGGGCGCGGCGGCGGGCGAGGACCGCGCAGACCATCAGCTGCATCTGGTGGAACAGCATCAGCGGCAGCACCGCGAGGCTCGCCTGAGCTCCGAACAGCACGCTGGCCATGGGGAGTCCGGCGGCGAGGCTCTTCTTAGACCCGGCGAACTGGATGGCGATCCGGTCCGCGCGGCCGAAGCCGAGGCGCTTCGCCCCGTACCAGCTGACGAGGAGCATGACGGCCAGGAGCACGGCCTCCACCGCCAGCAGGGCGCCGAGGCGCGGAACGCTCACCTGGTGCCAGATGCCTGCGGCCATGCCCGCGCTGAAGGCGGCGTAGACGACGAGCAGGATCGAGCCGCGGTCCACGTAGCCGAGGACCGGTCGGTGGCGTGCCAGGAAGCCGCCGACCCAGCGGCGCAGGAACTGCCCGAGGAGGAAGGGCAGGAGGAGCTGGAGGACGATCTTGATGAGCGAGTCCGGCGAGAAGCCGCCCGCGCTGTTGCCGAGCAGGCCGGCGGCGAGGAGGGGGGTGAGGAGGATGCCGGCGAGGCTGGAGAAGGAGCCCGCACAGATCGCGGCGGGGACGTTGCCGCGGGCGATCGAGGTGAAGGCGATGGAGGACTGGATGGTCGAGGGGACCAGGCAGAGGAAGAGCAGGCCGCTGTAGAGGGGCTCGGTGAGCACCCCGGGCACCAGGCCCCGGGCGGCGAGGCCGAGGAGGGGGAAAAGGAGGAAGGTGCAGGCGAGCACGGTCACGTGCAGCCGCCAGTGGCGCAGGCCGTCGAGGGCCTCGCGGGTGGAGAGCCGGGCGCCGTAGAGGAAGAAGAGCAGGGCCACGGCCGCGGTGGAGGCGCCGTCGGCGACGGTGGCGGCCGGGCCGCGTGCCGGGAGCAGGGCGGCGAGGCCGACGGTGCCGAGGAGCGCCAGGACGTACGGGTCCAGGGGCAGCCGGGCGGGGAGGTGCGGGCGGCGCATGTGCGGGGTGCTCACTTGCTGTCGGGAGTGGCCTCGAGTGGTCTCCTCTCATCGTCGGGGGTGGAGCGGTGATCGGGAAACCTGTACACCGCACTCACTGTCATCATGATTCGCGATGAGCGCGGTAGCGTGGGCGGTATGTACGACCCCGTCCAGCTGCGTACGTTCCTCACGGTGGCCCAGACGCTCAGCTTCACCCAGGCCGCCGGGCGGCTCGGCGTACGGCAGTCCACGGTCAGCCAGCACGTGCGGCGGCTGGAGGAGGCGACGGGGCGGCCGCTGTTCGTACGGGACACGCACAGCGTGGAGCTGACGGAGGACGGCGAGGCGCTGCTGGGCTTCGCGCGCACGATCCTGGAGGCGCACGAACGGGCGGCGGCCTTCTTCACGGGGACCCGGCTGCGGGGGCGGCTGCGGTTCGGTGCCTCGGAGGACTTCGTGCTGACGCGGCTGCCGGAGATCCTGGAGGGGTTCCGGCACGAGCATCCCGAGGTGGACCTGGAGCTGTCGGTGGAGCTGTCGGGGACGCTGCACGAGCGGCTGGACGCAGGGCGCCTCGACCTGGTGCTGGCGAAGCGGCGGGGGCCGGGGGACGAGCGGGGTCGCCTGGTGTGGCGGGACCGGATGGTGTGGATCGGGGCGGAGGGGCTGCGGGTGGACCCGGAGCGCCCTGTTCCGCTGATCGTCTTCCCGCCGCCGGGGATCACCAGGGCCCGGGCGCTGGAGGTGCTGGAGCGGGAGGGGCGGCCGTGGCGGATCGCCTGTACGAGCGGCAGCCTGAGCGGTCTGATCGCGGCGGCCCGGGCCGGGCTGGGCGTGATGGCCCACACCCGGGGGCTGATCCCACCGGGGCTGGTCCGGGTGAGCGGGCTGCCGGAGCTGGGCTCGGTGGAGTTCGCGCTGCTGCGCGGTGCGCGCGTCTCGGCCGCCGCCGAGGCCTTGGCCTCGGCCGTCCTGTCGGGAGCGGACCGCCTCAGCCGCACGGCGTGACCGGCCTGCCGCTCGGGGCCGCCGCTGCGGAGGTCTTGTGGAGGAATCCGCAGGCTGATCAACTGCCGTCCGGCGTGGGATAGCGTCGCCGCGCCGCACGGAGAGGAGCGGGGCCTTGCGCGAGATCACCGTCCCACCGGTCGTCACGGGCGCGCCCGTCGGCGGTCTGGCCGACACCGTCTTCCGGCATGCGCACGAGGAACCGGGCCGGGTGGTCCTCGGACGCAAGACCGACGGCGTCTGGCGGGACGTGACCTCCGGGGAGCTGGCCGCGGAGGTGCTGGCGCTCGCCAAGGGGCTGCTGGCCCAGGGCGTGCGCTTCGGGGACCGGGTCGCCGTCATGTCCCGTACCCGGTACGAGTGGACCCTCTTCGACTTCGCGCTGTGGGCAATCGGCGCCCAGCCCGTCCCCGTCTATCCCACCTCCTCCGCCGAGCAGGTGCAGTGGATCCTGTACGACTCCGAGTGCACGGCCTGCGTCGTCGAGAACGAGGACCAGGCCATGACGGTGGGCTCGGTCGTCGACCGGCTCCCCCGGCTGCGGCTGTTGTGGCAGCTCGACGCGGGGGCCGTGGACGCCCTCGTCGCCGACGGGCGCGGGGTCTCCGAGGACGTCGTGCACCGCCATCGCGGCGCGGTGACCCCCGACGCGGTGGCCACCGTCATCTACACCTCGGGAACCACCGGGCGGCCCAAGGGGTGCGTGCTCACCCACGCCAACTTCATGTTCGAGGCCGACACGATGGTGAGCCGCTGGGAGTCCGTCTTCCAGGCCGGTCCGGGCGAGCAGCCCTCCACCCTGCTCTTCCTGCCGCTGGCGCACGTCTTCGGGCGGATGGTGGAGGTTGCCGCCATCCGGTCGCGGGTCAAGCTCGGACACCAGCCCGTGCTGACGGCGGCCGAGCTGCTGCCGGACCTCGCCGCGTTCCGGCCGACCTTCGTGCTCGGGGTCCCGTACGTGTTCGAGAAGGTCTTCGCGGCCGCCCGGCGCAAGGCCGAGGCGGAGGGGCGCACGGGCCCCTTCGACCGGGCGGTGGAGACGGCCGTACGGTACGCGGAGGCGCGGGAGCAGAAGGCCTTCGGCATCGGGCCGGGACCCTCGGCCGGGCTGCGGGTGGAGCACCAGGTCTTCGAGAAGCTCGTGTACGGGAAGGTCCGCGAGGCGATGGGCGGCCGGGTGCGGCACGCCATGTCGGGCGGGTCCGCGATGTCGCGCCGCCTCGGGCTGTTCTTCGACGGGGCCGGGATCACCATCTTCGAGGGGTACGGGCTGACCGAGTCGTCCGCGGCGGCCACGGCGAACCCGCCGGGGGCGACCAAGTACGGCACGGTGGGCCGGCCGATCCCGGGCGGCACGGTGCACATCGCGGAGGACGGGGAGGTCTGGCTGCACGGCGGCCACATCTTCTCCGGGTACCTCAACGACCCCCGCGGCACGGAGGCGGTGCTGCGCGGCGGGTGGCTGGCGACCGGGGACCTGGGGCGGCTGGACGGGGACGGCTACCTCACCATCACCGGCCGCAAGAAGGAGATCCTGGTGACCTCCAACGGCAAGAGCGTCCAGCCGGCCGCGCTGGAGGAGCGGGTCCGCTCGCATCCGCTGGTGGCCCAGTGCGTGCTGGTGGGCAACGACCGGCCGTACATCGCGGCCCTGATCACCCTGGACCCGGAGGGGATCGCGCACTGGCTGTCGATGCGCGGCCTGCCGCAGCGGCCGGCGGCGGAACTGGTGCACGACACGGACCTGACGGCGGAGGTCCGGCGGGCGGTGGTGGCGGCCAACACCCTGGTCTCGCAGGCGGAGGCGATCCGTACCTTCCGCGTCCTGCCCGAGCAGTTCAGCGAGGAGCGGGGACTGTTGACCCCGTCGCTGAAACTCAAGCGCCGGGCGATCGAGAAGGCGTACGCGATGGAGGTGGCGGCCCTGTACCAGCCTTGAGCGGGGGCGGCGTTGCCGTCGGATCACGGCTGGTCCCGGCACCTGCCGAGCCACCCCCGAGCGAAACTGACGGTCCGTCATTTCACTTTGTCATTGATATTGACGGTGCGTCAGCTCACGCACAGAATGCGGGGATTCCGACCGGAGGGGATCCCCGACATGTTGCGCCCGATCCGCACCCTGGCCGCCGCGGCAGCGGCCCTCGCGCTCGTCTCCGCCTGCAACTCCGCCTCCACCAACGGCACCCGGCCGGGCACGCCCGGCGACGCGCCCGGCAACTCCCGCGGGGTGAGCGCCGACTCGATCAAGGTCGGCGGCATCGTCTCGATGACCAGCGCGAGCGGCTACAGCAAGAAGGACACCGATCTCGGCGCCAAGGCGCGGTACATGAGGGCCAACGCCGAGGGCGGCGTCAACGGCCGCAAGATCGACTACCTCGGCGCGGAGGACGACGGCCAGGACCCCGCGAAGAACATGTCGGCCGCCCGCAAACTCGTCCAGCAGGACAAGGTCTTCGCGGTCTCCCCCATGAGCTCGGTGACCTTCTCGGGCGCCGACTTCCTGGAGCAGGAGAAGGTCCCCACCTTCGGCTGGGGCACCCTGCCCTCCTTCTGCGGGCCGAAGTACATCTACGGCTTCAACGGCTGCCTGGTCCCCACCCCCGGCGGCACCCTCAACCAGACCTGGCCCGAGGGCATCGGCAAGCTCCTCGGCGGGGCCCAGGGCAAGTCCGTCGCGATCATCGCCAACGACAGCGACGCCGGCAAGTTCGGCATCCGCACCTTCCAGCAGGGCTTCACCAGCGCCGGATTCACGGTCTCCTACGCCAAGCCCTCGGTGCCCGCCACCGCCGTGCCGAGCGACTGGTCGGCGTACGTGAAGGAGATCCTGGGGAGCAACGACGGCAAGGCGCCGGACGCCGTGGTCTCCGTGATGCAGACCCCCAACAACATCGGGCTGTTCACCGCGCTCAAGCGCAGCGGCTACAAGGGGCTGCTCTCCGACCCCACCGACTACGACCCGGGCCTGCTCGCCAAGGACGCCACCAAGCAGGCGCTCGACGGGGTGCACGTACTGCTGCAGTTCCAGCCCTTCGAGTCGGCGGATCCGAAGATGGCGCAGTTCAAGGCCGACATCAAGGCGGCCGCGGGCGGCCAGGACGTACCCCTGAGCATGCACATGCTGACCGGGTACATGTCGGCCGACCTGTTCGTGTCCATCGCGCAGAAGGCGGGGAAGAACCTGACCGTCGAGTCCTTCCAGGCCGCGGCGCAGGGCTTCTCCGACACCGGCACGCTCGTCGGCGACCGGGCGGAGCCCAAGGGGCAGAAGGACAGCTTCGGCTGCGGGGCGCTCGTACAGCTGAAGAACGGCTCGTACGAGGTCTCCGTCCCGTTCGAGTGCCACGAACCCATCCCCTTCAAGTAGGGCCGCGGCATGGGAGATCTGCTCGTCTTCGTACTGAGCGGTCTGGTCTCCGGCGCCCTGTACGCACTGCTCGCCAGCGGGCTGGTGCTGTCGTACTCGGCGTCCGGGCTGTTCAACTTCGCGCACGGGGCCACGGCCTACCTCTGCGCGCTCACCTTCTACGAGTTGCACTCGGGCCTGGGCTGGCCGGCCGTGCCGGCGGCGCTGCTGGTGGTGTTCGTCCTGGCGCCCGGCCTCGGCTGGGGGCTGGACCGGCTGATGTTCCGGCGGCTCGCGCGGGTCGGCGAGACGGCGCAGATCGTGGCGACCATCGGGCTGCTGGTGGCCCTGCCGGCCGCCGGATTGTGGGCGGTGGAGCTGCTCGCGGACGCGGGCGCGCCCGTGAAGCCGGCCGAGAACCAGTTCGGGCTGCCGGGCGTCGGGCCGAGCCCGGCGAAGTCCTGGCAGCTCGCGGAGGGCGTCGGCATCGACTCCGATCAGCTGATCACCTGGGTGGTGACGGCGGTGGTGGCGATCGCCCTGTGGGTGCTGATGCGGCACACCCGGCTCGGGCTGCTGCTGCGGGCCGCCGTCGACAACCGCTCGCTGACCGAGCTGCGCGGGATCAGCGCCGACCGGCTCTCGTCGGTGGCCTGGATGATCGCGTCAGGGCTGGCCGGGCTGGCGGGCGTGCTGGCGACGCCGCTGCTGGGACTGTCCGCACACGATTTCACGCTGTTCCTGTTCGTCTCGGCGACGGCGGCGGTCATCGGGCGGTTCGCGTCCGTGCCGCTCGCCTTCGCGGGCGGGCTGGGTCTGGGGGTCCTGCAGAACCTGGTGGCCGGGTACGCGTCCTTCGCCGAGGGCATCACCGGCTTCCGCACGGCGGTGCCGTTCCTGATCCTGTTCGGGGGCCTGCTGGTGCTGACGCGCAGGGCGCGGACGGCGGGGACCGCGGCCGTGGACGCGCCGCCGGTGGACCATCTGGCCGGGGCCTCGTGGGGACGGCGCTGGGGCGTGTGGGCAGCGGGCGCGGTGGTGGTGTGCGTCGCCTTCTACACCGTGACCACGCCGTTCTGGAGCGGGCTGCTGGCACAGGGGCTGGCCATCGGGCTGGTGTTCATGTCCTTCACCGTGGTGACCGGGCTGGGGGCGATGGTCTCGCTGGCCCAGGCCACCTTCGTGACCGGCGCGGCGCTGGTGGCCGGACTGCTGATGAGCCGGGGCTGTCCGTTCGTGGCGGCGCTGGCCGTGGGGACGTGCGCGGCCGCCCTGCTGGGGGCCCTGGTCGCCCTGCCTGCGCTGCGGCTGGGCGGGCGGTCGCTGGCACTGGCGACTCTGGCGCTGGCGTTCCTGGCCGACCAGGTGCTGTTCCAGCTGCGATGGCTGCGGAACGGGGATTCCGGGTGGTCGATCCCGAGGCCGGTGTTCGGGCCGGTGGACCTGTCCGACGACCGGGCGCTGGGGGTGGCCCTGGTGGTGCTGGTCGCGGTGGTGGCCGCCGGGCTGAGCGCGCTGCGGAGCTCCCCGTCGGGTAGGGCGATGCTGGCCGTACGGTCGGCGCCCGCGGCGGCTATGGCCTCGGGGGTGTCCGTCCTGCGGACGAAGCTGCTGCTGTTCACCCTGTCGGCGGGGCTGGCCGGGTTCGGCGGCGTGATGTACGCATCGTTCAACACCCGGATCACGGCCACGGACTTCACGGCGATGACGGGGCTGGTGTGGCTGGCGGTGGTGGTCGCGGCGGGTGTTCGGCGGCCGCAGTACGCGGTGGTCGCGGGGCTGGTGTTCGCCGTTGCGCCGCGGCTGCTGTCGGACTACGTGACGGCGTCGGCCCACCTGCCGGTGATCCTGTTCGGCCTGGCGGGGCTGGCGCTGGCCAACGATCCCGACGGGTACTGCGCGGCCGTTCCGGTGCGGTTGGCGCGGCGGCGGGCAGCGGGCCCCGCAGAGGCTCCGCCCCCGAAACCCAGCGCCTCAAACTCCCCCAGCTACCGCTGGGAGGGGCCCCCAGGCGGGGCTGAAATCGCCCTCCGGGCAATCCCGCCCCAGCCACATCCAGCCGCGCCCGCGCTCGAGCTGCGCAGCGTAACGGCCGGGTACGACGGGGGACTCGTGCTGCACGGGGTCGATCTCGCCGTCCGGCGAGGGGAGATCCTCGCCGTGCTCGGGCCCAACGGGGCCGGGAAGAGCACCGCGTGCCGGGTCGCCGCCGGGCTGCTGCCCGTCACCGGCGGCGAGGTGCGCGTACACGGGCGGGACGCCACCCCCGACGGCGCCGTGCGGCGGGCACGGGCCGGGGTGGTCCTCGCCCCCGAAGGGCGGGGGATCTTCCCGGCGCTCACCATCGAGGAGAACCTGGCCCTGTACCTGCGGGAGGCCGACGCCCGGGCCGCCGTCTACGACCGCTTCCCGCGGCTCGGGGAACGGCGGGGGGTGGCCGCCGGGGCCCTGTCCGGCGGGGAGCAGCAGATGCTGGCCCTGGCGCCGCTGTTGCAGCGCCCGCCCGAGGTGCTGATCGCGGACGAGCCCTCCCTCGGGCTCGCCCCGCGCGTGGTGGAGGAGGTGTACGCGCTGCTCACCGAACTCCGCGACGCCGGGACCGCGCTGCTGCTGGTCGAGGAGAAGGCGGCGGAGATCCTCGGGATCGCCGACACCGTGGCCTACCTCTCCCAGGGCCGGGTCTCCTGGTGCGGTCCGCGCGCCGAGGTGGAGGCGGACCGGCTCACCGAGGCCTACCTGGGGATGGCGACATGAGCGGCGAGTACGTGCTCCGGGCGAGCGGGGTCAGCGTCCGGTTCGGCGGGGTGAGGGCGCTGACCGGGGTGGATCTCGGGATCCGCGCGGGCGAGGTGTGCGGGCTGATCGGGCCGAACGGGGCCGGGAAGACCACCCTGTTCGACGTCCTGTCCGGGATCCGGCGGCCCGACCAGGGGCGGATGCTGCTCGACGGGGTGGACATCACCCGCCGTTCCCCCGTCTGGCGGGCCCGGCACGGGATGCGCCGGACCTTTCAGCGCCAGCAGCTGTTCGGCCAGCTCAGCGTGGCCGACAACCTGCTGGTGGCGCAGGAGTGGCGGGGCGGCGGGGGCGGGCTCGCCGCCGATCTCGTCGCGTTCCCGGCCCGGCGGTCCCGGGAGCGGGCGCGCCGGGAGCGGGGCGAGCGGGTGCTGGCCGGCTGCGGGATCGGCGCGCTGGGGACCTCGTACGCCGGCGGGCTGCCCGTCGGGCAGGCCCGGATGGTGGAGCTGGCCCGCGCGGTGGCCGATCCGCCGAGGGTGTTGCTGCTGGACGAACCGGCGTCCGGGATGTCGGCCCCCGAGCGCGAGCAGCTCGCGGCGGTCGTCCGGCGGCTGGCGCGGGAGGAGGGCTGCGCCGTACTGCTGGTCGAGCACAACGTGGCCTTCGTGATGGACCTCTGCGCACGGGTGGTCGTACTGGACCTCGGGACGGTGCTCGCCGAGGGTCCGCCGGCCGAGGTACGGGCGAATCCGCTCGTGCGGGAGGCGTACCTCGGGACGGCGTGAACCGTCCGGGGGTGGCGGGAATACGTCGTACGAGGGGCCGGTTGTCGCCCCTCGTACGACCGCCGCCCATCGACCCTAGGGAACGACCAGACGTGAACCAGGTCCCCACCGTCAAGCTCAACAACGGCTCGCTCATGCCCCAGCTCGGCTTCGGTGTCTGGCAGGTGCCGGACGCGGAGGCGGAGCGGGCCGTCGCGACCGCGCTGCAGGCGGGCTACCGCAGCATCGACACGGCGGCGGTCTACGGCAACGAGGCCGGCACCGGCAGGGGCGTCGCCGCCTCCGGGGTGGCGCGCGAGGAGCTGTTCGTCACCACGAAGCTGTGGAACGGACCGAAGCAGACCTGGAACCGGGACGCGGTGCTGCGCGCCTTCGACGATTCGCTCCGCAAGCTGGGCCTCGAGCACATCGACCTGTACCTGATCCACTGGCCGCGCCCGATGCGCGACGACTTCGTCGCCATCTGGCAGACCTTCGAGGAGATCGCGGCGAGCGGGCGGGCCAGGGCGGTCGGCGTGTCGAACTTCCGCCCGGCGGACCTGGACCGGCTGGCCGGGACGAGCGCGCTGGTGCCGGCCGTGAACCAGATCGAGCTGCACCCGCTGTTCCCGCAGGACGAGCTGCGCGCCGTGCACGCCGAGCGCGGGATCGCCACCGAGGCCTGGTCCCCGCTGGGCCAGGGCAAGGAGCTGCTGACGCTCCCGGAGGTGGCCGGGATCGCGGCCAAGCACGGGCGCAGCGCCGCGCAGGTGGTGCTGCGCTGGCACCTCCAGCACGGGAACATCGTGATCCCGAAGTCGGTGACCCCGGCCCGTATCCGGGAGAACCTGGACGTCTTCGGCTTCGCGCTGGACGCCGCCGACATCGCCGCGCTGGACGCCCTGGGCGCGGGCGCGGCGGCGCGGCGGATCGGTCCGGACCCGGCCGTCTTCGACGTGTGAGCGGGGTCCACGTGAACCTTCCCGAAGGGGTCTACCGGATCCGCAACGTGGACAGTGGCCTGGTGCTCCAGCTGGAGGGCGCCTCCCGGGTACGGGTCGGCCCCGACGGGCCGCCCGCGCCGGAGGCCGCCCGCCGGTGGCGGATCTCGCCGGTGCACAGCGGCGGCGGGATCTTCCACGTGGTGAGCGAGGACAACGAGCGCCGCCTCGACGTCGCGAACGCCTCGACGGACAGCGGCGCCCGGGTGCAGGTGTGGCGGGCGAACGCCTTCGGCGCGCAGGAGTGGATCGTCGAGCAGCACCTGGACGATCCGGGCGTGGTGTCCCTGATCGCGTGCATCAGCGGCCTGCCCCTGGAGGCCGACGCCGAGGGCCGCGCCCGCCAGGGCGAGGACAGCGACTCCCCGACCCAGTGGTGGCGCCTGGAGCCTGTGTAGCCGGCCCGCGCGGAGCCGACGGACCGCGTACGAAGTTCCGTACGCGGTCCGTCGGCTTCAGCTCGCGCCGTGGGCCGGGGCGAGGGATTCGACCCGCTCGGCGAGCTCGAAGTCGTTGGCCGTCACCACGCCTCCCGCGTCGTGGCTGTTCACCGACAGGCGGACCGTGTTGTAGCCGAGCGTCAGGTCGGAGTGGTGGTTCAACTCCTCCTGGACGGTGGCGATGTGGACGACCAGGGCGCTCGCCGCGAAGTGCGTGCCCAGCCGGTAGGTGCGGGAGATCCGGTCGTTCTCGAAGGCCCAGCCGGGCAGTTCCCGCAACCGGTCCTCGATCTCCTTCTGTGACAGCGGTTCACTCGGCATCCACCGGCTCCTTTGTTCCCCGTGACGTGGAGTCAAGGTTCCCACAGCGCGGGCCGGAGCGACCCTTTCGCGCCATAGTGCGCCCGGGTACTTTCCCGGCCTTCCGCGCCCCACCCGGCCCCCCTATGCTCCTGCGCCGGACGTGACTGTTACCAGCGGTAACAAAGGAACGAAGGGGCGGCACCACAATGGCGAGCACAGGCAGTTCCAGACGTACGTTCATCGCGGGCACCGCGGCCGCCGCGGCCGGCGCCGGCGCCCTGTCGGCGGGCGTGACTGCAGCACCGGCCGCGGCCGCGACACCGCCGAACGGCCGGCGCGTCGCCGTCCTCGGCGGCGGGGTGGCCGGGCTGACCGCGGCGCACGAACTCGCCGAGCGCGGCTACGCCGTCACCGTGTACGAACGCCGGGCGCTCGGCGGCAAGGCCCGCAGCATGGACGTGCCCGGCAGCGCCCGGGGCGGCCGCCGGCCGCTGCCCGCCGAGCACGGCTTCCGCTTCATCCCCGGCATCTTCCACAACCTGCCCGACACCATGCGGCGCATCCCCTTCCCCGGGAACGCGAACGGCGTGTGGGACAACCTCGTCGCCCCGCGCGAGATGATGTTCGCCCGGGCGGCCGGCCGCGAGGACCTGCGCGGGCCCATCCCCTGGCCGGAGCACTCCCCCGCCGAGCTGACGCCCGACGAGCTCCGGCGCGCCCTCACCGGCATCCTGCAGTCGCTGGTCCGGCTGCCCCTGCACGAGACGGCGTACTTCGTGAACCGCGTGCTCGTCTTCCTCACCAGCTGTGACGAGCGGCGCAACGAGGTCTGGGAGCACACCCCTTGGTGGGACTTCGTGCGCGCCGCCCAGATGTCGGCCGAGTACCAGCGCATCCTCGCCATCGGCATCACCCGCAACATCGTGGCGACCAAGGCCGAGGAGGCCTCCACCCGGACGGTGGGCACCCTCGGCGAGGCCTTCGTCTTCAACCTGCTGGGCCGCGGGGCGGACGGTCCGCCGGACCGGATCCTCAACCTGCCCACCAACGAGGCGTGGATCGACCCGTGGGAGGCCCATCTACGCTCCCTCGGGGTGGAGTTCAAGATCGGCTGGACCGTACGGGAGGTGCAGTACGGGAACGGCCGGGTGAGCGGGGTCGCCGCCCTGGACCCGACCGGCGCGCGGCAGACCGTCACCGCCGACCACTACGTCTCGGCCCTGCCCGTCGAGCACGCCCGGCGCACCTGGAGCACCGCGCTGCGGGCCGCCGACCCGATGCTGGGGCGCTGCGACAAGCTGGAAACCGACTGGATGACCGGGATCCAGTTCTATCTCACCGAACGGGCCCCGCTGGTGCACGGCCACCTCAACTGCATCGACTCCCCCTGGTCGTTGACGGCGATCCAGCAGGCCGAGCACTGGCCCTCCCGGAACTTCCCGGCCGACTACGGCGACGGCGCCGCGGTCGACTGTCTGTCGGTGGACATCTCCGAGTGGGACAAGCCCGGGATCCTGTACGGGAAGACGGCCAAGCAGTGCACCCGCGAGGAGGTGGCGCGCGAGGTCTGGACGCAGCTGAAGGCCTCCCTGAACGACACCGGCAAGACGGTGCTGAGCGACTCCGCGCTGCACTCGTGGTTCCTGGATCCGGGCGTGGACGGGCTGGGCACCCCGAACCCGACCAACCAGGACGAGCTGCTGATCCACCCGACCGGCACCTTCCACAACCGGCCGAGCGCGGGCACCCGTATCCCCAACTTCTTCCTCAGCGGGGACTACGTGGCGGTCGACATCGACCTGGCCACGATGGAGGGGGCGAACGCATCGGCCCGGGCAGCGGTCAACTCCCTGCTGGACCACGACGGTTCGAAGGCCGCGCGGTGCACGGTCCAACCGCTGTACCGGGCGCCTGAGGTCGAGTCCGCCAAGCGGCACGACCTGTGGCGCTACCGTCTCGGCCTGCCGAACGTCTTCGATCTGGGCTGACCCGGTCCGACGGGCTCGGCTACCGTCGAGGGCATGACCACCACGATGCCCACGGTCGGCGCCCTGCTCCGTACCTGGCGGGAGCGGCGCGGCATCAGCCAGCTGGAGCTGGCGGGCCGCGCCGACTCCTCGTCGCGGCACATCAGCTTCATCGAGACCGGGCGGTCCCGGCCGAGCGAGGAGATGGTGCTGCGGCTCGCCGACCGCCTGGACGTGCCGGTGCGCGAGCGCAACGCCCTGCTGCTGGCGGCGGGTTATGCCCCGCACTACGCGCAGACCGCTCTGGACGACCCGTCGATGGAGACGCTGCGCGAGGGCATCGAGCGGCTGCTGACGGGGTACGAGCCCTACCCGGCGCTGGTGGTGGACGCCACGTACCACGTCGTCGCCGCAAACCGGGGCATCCTGATGCTGCTGGACGGGCTGCCGGAGCACCTGCTGACCCCGCCGCTGAACGCCATGCGGATCACCCTGCACCCCGAAGGCCTGGCTCCGCGGATCCGCAACCTCAAGGAGTGGCGCGGGCACCTGCTGGCGCAGATGGAGCGCCAGATCGCGCTGGCCCGGTCCGAGCCGCTGCGCGCGCTGTACGAGGAGGTGTCGGCCTATCCGGTCGCGGAGCGCACCGGCGAAGCCGAACCGGAGGAGGCGGTCCCGTACATCGCGCTCCCGCTGGTCATCGAACACGACGGCCACGTGCTGTCCTTCGTGTCGTCGATCGCGACCTTCAACACGCCGATGGACGTGACCGTCGCCGAGCTGGCCATCGAAACGCTGCTCCCGGCCGACCCGGCGACGGTGAAGTACCTTCGCTCACTCGGCGACTGAGCGCAGGGCGAGCTGCTGGAGCAGGGCGAAGCCGGCGACGGTGAGGCCCTGCACCGGGATCCACACGGTCCCCGCGGCCGTCGGCGAGAACCAGACGGCGAGGGCGATCAGGCTCAGGGCCCCCCAGGCGTAGTTGGTCTCGATCACGAGCTTCACCGGCAGGGCCTGCGGCCGCCTGCGCGAGGCCAGCAGGCCCACAGCGGCGCCGTACGCGACGAGCAGGATCCCGAGCCCCAGCAGCAGCCCCTGCCCGACCCCGAGCAGCCGGCCCAGCGGGGCCGAGAAGGCCACGTACGCGAGCCCGTTGCCGGTGGTGACCACGGAGTCGAGGGCGAGGAAGCGGCGCAGCACGGCCTGCGGTTCGGCGGTGCGGGCGATGCTGCCGAGAAGGGTTGCGGACATGGGAAATCAGCCTCCGTCGAGGTCGAATGCGCGGATGGGACACGGGCCCCGGAACCGAGTGCGCGGCCCCGGACCCCGATGCCCCCACCTTGCCGCCCGGCCCCGACGGGGTCGATTACCTGCGAGGTAAGGCGCCGTCCAGGGCGGTCCGTCGGCGCATCGGGGATGCCTACCGACCAGTAGCTTTGGGTGGGTTGAGTGCGTCTCGGCCCAACAGGGGGCTCCGTGACCGAAATGAGATGCAATTTCATCTCCGGGAATCGATCATTTCGCGCCCTTGGTGGCCATTTTTGATCTTGTAGGGACGGCTACTTTCAAGCCGGTGATCGCTTGCGATGTGCAGGGCGGTCGAATCGTCATCCCCTGGGGGGATCTTGCGTTACCGGAGAAGACCGGACGGGCCCATGTGGCACGTCCGTTCGTCGTTCAGAGCACCGTCCGGGCTGCGTGCCACGGCGACGGCGCTGGCTGTCGTTATGTCCGTCTCGACGCTCTACGGAGCCGAGGCAGCCGTCGCCGCTCCCGCGGCCGGCAAAGTTCAACAGGCCAAGGAGACCGCGCAGTCCGCGGCGGACGTGCCGTCCGCCCGGGTGGCCGCGCGGCTGTACAAGCACCGCGTCGAGGCGCTCTCGGAGCGTTCCGAGACCTCGACAACGTGGGTGAATCAGAACGGATCGCTGACCACCGAGGTGGCGGCGGGCCCGATCCGTTTCAAGGACCCGGCCACGGGCGAGTGGCGAGACGTCGATGTGAACCTCGCGGCGGCGCCGGACGGTTCGGTCGCTTCCAAGGCGCACCCGCAGGGCCTGCGTCTGTCCGGGAAGACGGGCACGAAGGTGTCCTTCCTGAAGTCGGCGCAGTCGGCGCAGCCGGCTCAGCCGGCCGAGGCCACCGACCTGGTGACGCTGGGCACCGGCGACGAGGCGATCACGCTGCAGTGGCGCGGCGGTCTACCCGCGCCGAAGCTGGACGGCACCCGCGCCACCTACGAGGGCGCCGTGCCGGGCGCGGACGTCATCGTCGAGGCGACCCGTACCGGTTTCGAGCAGTTCGTGGAGGTCAAGGCCAAGCCCGAGGCGGGCTTCGGCTACACCCTGCCGCTGAAGACCAAGGGCCTGAAGGTCGAACAGCAGCCCGACGGCAGCGTGCTCTTCACCGACAAGAAGTCGAAGAAGACCGCGACCATGCCGGCCCCGGTCATGTGGGACGCCACCGTCGACGCCGCCTCCGGTGAGCACACCCGGCGGGCGAAGGTCGGCCTGAAGGTCGTCAAGACCAAGGACGGCGTCGACCTCGTCATCACCCCCGACGCCGCCTTCCTCGCCGACCCCGCGACGAAGTACCCGGTGACCGTCGACCCCTCGACGTCCTCGCTGGGCAACCTCTTCGACACCTACGTCCAGCAGGGCGAGACCGTCGACTGGTCCAACGACACCGAACTGGACCTCGGCAACCCGGGCACCAAGAACGCCGACGGCACCTGGCGCACCGCCCGCTCCTTCATCACCTGGAACACCGCACCGGTCGCCGACGCGCTCATCTCGGACGCCAAGCTGTCGCTGTGGAACTTCCACTCCGGCAACACCGACTGCACCGCCCAGCCCTGGGAGGTGTGGACCTCCAACGGGCCCACCACCGCCTCCCGCTGGACGAACCAGCCCGCGATGGTCACCAAGATGGCCACCTCCACCGAGACCAAGGGCAACCCCGGCTGCACCTCCCAGCCCGACGGCTGGGTCAACGCGGACGTCACCGGCCTGGTCCAGCACTGGTCCAACAACAAGTGGACGTTCTCCAGCATGGGCCTGCGGGCCACGGACGAGAACAACATCAAGCAGTGGAAGCGGGTCAACTCCGCCAACGCCGCCTCCAACGTCCCCAAGCTGACCGTCACCTACAACTACCGGCCCCGCACCGGCACCAAGCAGGAAGCCGGTCCCCCGTTCTTCTCCTACGGCGGCGCCTACACCGTCAACACGGTGACACCGACGCTGCGCGACACCTTCGTCGACGCCAACGGTGACCAGGTCAACGGCACGTTCCAGATCTTCGACTCGGCCACCGACACCCAGGTCGGCAACGTCATCGTCTCGCCGTTCGTCTCCTCCGGCGAGGCCGCCTCGGTCACCGTTCCGGCCGGGGTGCTGACCAACGGCAAGACGTACAAGTTCCGTTCCAACCCGTACGACGGCACCCACTACAACCTGGGCTGGTCGGCGTGGAAGACGTTCACCGTCGACACCACCGCCCCCTCCGCCCCCACCGGGCTGACCTCGACGGACTACCCGTCCAACTCCTGGGTCAAGGGCGCCGGCCAGGCGGGCAACTTCACCGTCTCCCCGCCCTCCGGCACGGACCACCAGTGGCTCGAATGGTCCCTGGACGGCACCGAGTGGACGCGCGTGCCCACCGACGGCACCCCCGGTACCCGGACCCTGTCCGTCACCCCGCCGTCGGACGGAACCCACACCCTCCAGGTGCGCACCGTCGACAAGGCCGACAACGAGTCCGAGGCGGTCGAGTACACCTTCCACGCCGGACCGGGCGGATTCGTCCAGCCCGCGGAAGGCGAGCGTACGGCCCGCCGGCTCCCGCTGACCGCCGAAGCCGACGGCGCCACCTACAACGCGGCGTCCTTCTCCTGGCGCCGTTCCGAGGCCGACCCCTGGGTTCAGATCCCGCCGGGGCACGTCACGGACGGCGGCACGCCGCTGACGGCCTGGCCCGTGTCCCTGACCGCGGGACGCACCCCCGCGCTGGTCTGGAACACCACCGACACGGTCGACCCGGACGGCAGCGTCCAGATCAAGGCCGACTTCACCGGTCCGGCAAGCGCGACCGGCGCCACGCAGCCCCTCGTGGTGGTCGTCGACCGCAATGCGAGCGGCGCGGCCGCCAGCCCGGTCGGTCCGGGCTCGCTGAACCTGCTCACCGGCGACTACGAGATGTCGGCCACCGACGTGTCCGCCTTCGGCATGGCCGTCTCCCGCACCACGTCCTCGCGCGACCCGCACAAGGGCACCAAGCAGGAGGGCCAGGCCGCGATCTTCGGCCAGGAGTGGGCCTCCGGCACCGCGGCCGAAATCGTCCAGTCCGACTACTCGCACGTCGCGCGGGTCTCGGACACGGCCGTGGACGTCGTGACCAGCTCGGGTGACGCACTGCACTTCACCGCCAACGCGGCACGCACCGGCTGGGTCTCCGAACCCGGCGCCGGCAGCATGACGCTGACCGGCAGTGTCACCGGCTCGTTCACGCTGACCGACGACAGCGGTACGGTCACCGAGTTCACCCGGGCCGATCCGGCGATGACCACCTGGCAGGTCGCCAGCAGCCTGGTCAGCGGAGTCGAGAACTCGACCACCACCGTGGTCTCGGAAACGGTCACCGCCGACAGCAAGAAGCTGGCCCGCCCCAAGCGGGTCATCGCGCCGACCTCCGCCGCGACCGCCTCGGCCTGCGCGACCACCCCCCAGACCAAGGGATGCCGCTCGCTGGAGTTCGTCTACGCGACCGCCACCACCGCCACCGGATACAGCACCTCCGCCGACTTCGGCGACTTCGCCGGGCAGGTGAAGGAGATCCGGCTGTGGTCCACCGAGTCCGGCGCCGCGAACGCCACCTCGAAGGCGGTCTCCACCTACCGCTACGACGCCGGCGGCAACCTCCGCCAGCAGTGGGACCCCAACCTGGCGCAGAGCACTCAGACGCAGTACGCCTACGACACCGCCGATCGCATCAACTGGCTGCAGGCCAAGTCCGAACTGCCCTGGTCGTTCACGTACGGCCAGGCGGGATCCTCGCCCACGGCCGGTGACGGCATGCTCCTCAAGGCCTCCCGGTCCGGTCTGAAGCCGGGCACGGCGGGCGAGGAACAGGGCACCGCGACCACCAGCGTCGTCTACGGTGTCCCGCTGAACGGTGGCGCGGCCCCGTACCCGATGGGCGCGGCCGACGTAAAGGCGTGGGGGCAGAACAGCGCACCCACCGACGCGACCGCCCTGTTCCCCGCCGACTCGGTCCCTGCGTCCCACTCCGGTACGTCACTCGCCGCCTCGGCCTACACACGGGCGGCCATCACCTACCTGGGCGCCTCCGGACGGCCCGTCAACAGCGCGGCGCCCGGCGGACACATCACCACCACCGAGTACGACCGGTACGGAAACACCGTCCGCGAGCTCTCGGCCGCCAACCGGGCCCTGGCCCTGGGCACGGGTCCCGCGGACCAGGCCGCACAGGCCAACCTGGGCATCGGCCAGCTCACCAGCGCCGAACGCGCCCACCAGCTGAGCACCTCGACCGTGTTCGACGCGGCCGGAGAGCGGCAGCTCGGGAAGTTCGGACCGCTGCGCCGCGTCGACCTGACCGCCGACCTGAAGTCCGGAGCGACCCTGCTGGTTCCGGCCGGCACCTCGGTGACCGCCCGCGACTGGTCGGTCCTCGAATACGACGCCGGGCGGCCCACCGACGGCACCGCCAAGGTCAAGGACCAGGTCACCAAGGCCACCGTCGGCGCCCAGGTCCGCGAGCACCCGACGGTATTCGGCGAGCCCCGCGCCACCGAGACCGTGTACGACTGGGCCAGGGGCCTGCCGACCCGGACCGTCAGGGACCCGGGCGGCCTGGCCATCACGGAGACCACCGAGTACGACGCCAAGAACCGGGTCTCCAAGCAGCTCCTCCCCGGCGCGAACGGCAGCGACGCCGCCACCCGCGTCACCACGTACTGGTCGGCGACCGGCACCGGCACCTGCCAGGGCCGCCCCGAGTGGGCCGACCTGGTCTGCTCGGTCGGTCCTGCCGGTGACATCACCGGAGGCGGGTCGAACCCGGGCAAGCTTCCGACCACCACCACCGAGTACAACTGGTGGGGCAGCCCGGCCAAGCGGATCGAGACGGTGAACGGGTCCACGCGGACCACCACCACCGAGTACGACGCGGCCGGACGGACGACCAAGGTCACGACGGCCGGCGGCTCCGGCCAGGCCGCTCCGGAAGCCACCACCGAGTACGACGCGGTGACCGGCCGGGCCGTCAAGAACACCTCGCCCACCGGCGGGACCATCGTCAAGCAGTTCGACAAGCTCGGCCGGACGATCTCCTACACCGATGCCGACGGCGGTGTCACCACCACCGAGTACGACCTGCTCGACCGGCCGGCCAAGATCGCGGACAACGTGCCGTCGAGCGTCACCTTCACCTACGACCACGCCGCCGAACCCCGGGGCCTGCCGACGAAGACGACCGACTCGGTCGCCGGCGAGTTCCGACCGTCGTTCGACGCGGCGGGAGCCGTCCGCAGCGAGAAGCTGCCCGGCGGGTACACGCTCAACATCAGCACGGACCCGGGCGGTGACGCCACGAAGCGCAGCTACGTGCGCGACAGCGACTCGACCGTCGTCTACAGCGACACCGTGAACGAATCCGCCCACGGCCAGATCACCACGCACTCCGGTCTCTCCGACCAGCGCTTCCGCTACGACACCGCGGGCCGCCTGGCCTCCGTCGAGGACACGGCGGACACCGTCTGCACCCGGCGCAGTTACACCTTCGACGGGCGTTCCAACCGCACCGCCCTGTCCACGGCGGCCGGCGCCCCCGGGGCGGACTGCCCGGCCACCGGCGGAACCACCACCACCCACACCTACGACAGCGCCGACCGAATCGTCGACAGCGGCTACGTCTACGACGAGTTCGGGCGCACCACCGCCGTCCCCAACCAGGGCACCGTCGCCTACTACAACAGCGACCGCACCCAGCAGCAGACCCTGTCCAACCAGCGGCAGACCTGGGGCCTCGACGCCGCCCAGCGCTACCGCGGGTGGACGAAGGAGTCGTACAACGGCTCGGTCTGGACCCAGACCGCGTCCCGCGTCAACCACTACGGTGACGACGCCGACAACCCGCGCTGGATCGTCGAGGACACCGCGACGGGTGCGGTGACCCGCAACGTCGCCACCGCCGGCGGACTGACCACCACGAGCAAGACGGGGGACGTCGTCCTGCACCTGACGACGATCCAGGGCTCCGTCGCCGTCCAGCTCCCGCTGAACGTCTCCCAGGCGCCCGTGGCCCTGGACACCGACGAGTACGGCAAGCCCCGCGCGGGGCAGGCCGCGGCCCGCTACGGCTGGCTGGGCGCGCACCAGCGCTCCAGCGAGACCCCGAGCGGTCTGACCTTGATGGGCGCGCGTCTCTACAACCCGTCCACCGGCCGCTTCCTCTCCTCGGACCCGGTCTACGGCGGCAGCGCGAACGGGTACGAGTACGCCAACGCCGATCCGGTCAACCAGCAGGACCTGGACGGCCGGATGTCCAAGTCCTGGCGCAAGAAGATCATCGAGGCCAACGCGTGCATGACGCTCGGATGGCGCGGCTGCGCCTGGGCCTCAACGATTTCGGGAGCGCTGCTCGCGACCTTCCGGAGCGGCAGGAAGAACAACGCGATCCGGCACTTCATGTGGCAGGCCAGCCTCACCTTCTTCTTCGGCGCCCGAGCGGCCAAGCGGCTGGGAGACGCGCATGAATGGGGCGAGAGCGGGATCGACACCCAGATCGACCAGCACAACAACTCCGTCGCCCGGAACTTCACCCTGCGGAACTTCTGGAGCATGCTGCACTGGTACTACCAAGGCTGGTTCTGGGCGGGCCTCTACGCCTACGCACGCTTCTACATCTACAAGGGCTGGCTGCGGACGGAATAGGAAGGGAACCCCTTGATCACGGCACATTCCCCGCGTCGCGGGCTGTTTCTGGGCCTGGCCGTCACCATCGGCTGCCTGACCGGCCTCGCCTTGCTGGCCGGGTCGATGTACCTGCTCTTCTACGGGTCGGAAGGCTCGTGCGAGGAGAACAAGGCGGTTGAGCGCATGGCTCAGGTCTCGGCCGCGGCGCCCGCCGCCCCGGCCGGTACCACGCCCGTGGCGGAGCGAACCGGTGTGGAGTGCATGGACGACAGCGGCGACCCCTGGGTCGCCGCGGACAGCGCCTACCTCCACGACGTGGACGCTCAGTCGCTGGTCGCCCACTACTGGGACACCGCGAGGAAGGAAGGATGGAAGGCGGTCGGCACCCGGGCGCAGGCCCCGGACGGGTTCCGGAGCGGCCTCGGCATGTGCTTCCACAAGGAGGTGGCCGGCGCGCCGGCTCTGCTCCGGGTGGGGGCCGACGGGCCGAAGGAGTTCACCGTGACCGTGGAATCCGCACTCGACGGATCCACGATCTCCTGCTGAACCGCTGACAGCGCACGAGGCGCCCGGCGGGCCGACGGCCCGCCGGGCGCCTCTTTCACGGCCCTGCCCCAACTCCACCGCGATGCCAACCTTTTTTGAGCCGTACGGCAGGAAATGTTGCGTTACCGCTGGTTCGGCTGAAGGCGGGAGGCTAGGCTTCACGCAGCCCAAACCCTCGAACGTCTTGTCGACTTACGGAGAAGCAGCCGGTGCGAGCCGCCGCCCGAACCGATCTCGCCGCGCTCCGGCATCGCGTGGAGGAGCTGTCGGAGCGGGGCGGGCAGGACCCGGCCCAGGTACTGGCCGCCGCGCGGCTGAGTCACCTCTCCGGGGTCGAACCCGCCCGGATTCCAGGGGTCATCGCGGGTACGTCCGCCGAGCTGCCGCTCGAACAGCGCGTGCACCAGCGCTTCCTGCGGCTGCGCGCCACCCGCCGCGACAAGAACGGCCGGGAGTGGCCGCTCGCCGCCATAGCGGACGACTTCGACGCACCCGGGGCCTCTCTGGGCCCCCTCAACGCGGGCACCGGACTGCTCCGGCTCGGTCACGCGGCCGGTGTGCAGCGCTTCTTCGGTGTCTACGCCGGTTTCCTGCTGGCCGACAGCAAGAGCGCGGTGGAGCGGGCCCTCGCCCTCACCTCGGAGGGTCGCGACGATCTGGAGCACCTCTCCCACCTCACCGGCATCACCCCCCAGGCCATCCGGCTCACCCTCGACGGCAAGCCGCCCCGGCTCCCGTTGAAGGAGCAGGTGCACCAGCGGTTCGAGCACCTGCGCCGCACCCGCGTACGGGAGGACGGGCAGGCCCACTCACTGGCGGCCATCGCCAAGTCCTTCGACGCGTCGGGCCAGTCGCTGACCCGCCTCGCCCAGGGCGAGGGCCTGCCGAACCTGGCCGCGGCCGCCGGGATCCAGCGGTTCTTCGGCGTGGAGGGCGGCTTCCTGCTGGCCGACGACGCCGAGGCGCTCGCCACCGCCCTCACCGCCCTCACCCGCGAACTGGAGTCCGCGGAGCGGCGGCAGGAGAACCCGATGCTCGCCGTGATGCGGGCGCACGACGTACGGAGCATCGTCACGCGGGCCGGACGACTCTCCCCGCGGGGCTGGAAGTCCCTCGCCGACCACCTGGACGATCTGCTCGCCCGCGAGGGCCAGCTCGGCCGTCCGGCCGGCCCCGACACCGTCGCGGATCCGACGACCGCGGGACCGACGACTGCCGGCCCGACCGCCGAGGGGGGAACGCCATGAGGACCACACGGGCGATGCGCAGCCTCGCCGCGGATCTGCTGGCCGACGCCCGCCTCACGCCCCCGGCCGATGTCAGCGAGATCATCGGGGGCCTGTGCGCCGCCTACGCCCGCCGCCGCGGCGGCCGGAAGGTCGATTTCCGCTTAGCCTCCTTCCCGCCCGACACGGCCAGCGGGCTGTGGCTGGAGATGGACGAGCGCGACCTGCTGGTCATCGAGGAGCGCACCCGTCCGGAACACCAGCTCGTCATCGCCAGCCACGAGTTGTGGCACGTCTACGAGGGAACCTGCGACAGCCATGGGCCGGGCATGGCGGTGGCCGCGCGGCTGACGGGGCGCCACGGCGACCTCTCCGAACTGCTCTACTCCGAGACCGGGTTGACCGAGGTGATCCGGCAGGCCGCCGCCCGGGCCGACCACGGGGATCCGGCGGAGATCCGGGCCGAGATCTTCGGCCTGCACCTCGGCAAGCTGCTCAGGCCGTACCTGCCACCACCCCGGGAAGAGCAGTTCCCCGAGGCGATCGAGCGCATCAAGACCTCGCTCGGCTGGGGGAGCCCCGTGTCACGCCGGTGACCGGTGCCCGCCCAGCCGCCGCAACCCTCGCGCCGATGCCCTCAGCACGGCCCTGACAGAGAGCACGACACGATGACCCAGTCTTCCCCGCCCCGCCACGCCGTCGTCATCGGCGGCAGTCTGGCCGGCCTGCTCGCGGCCGCCGTACTCGCCGAGTACGCGACGGTCACCGTCGTCGACGCGGACCCGCTGCCCGAGGGCCCGGCGCCGCGGCGCGGACTCCCGCAGGCCCGGCACACCCACCTCTTGTGGTCCGGTGGCGCCCGCGCCATCGAGAAGATCCTGCCCGGCATCACCGACGACTGGACGGGCGCGGGCGCCATCCGCCGCAGCCTGCCCACCGATCTGGTGACCAAGACCGCGCAGGGCTGGATCCCGCGCTGCGGGGAGAAGCAGTTCAACATCTCCTGCAGCCGCGACCTCCTCGACTCGGTGGTCCGCGCCCGGGTGACCGGCCTGAAGGGCGTCTCCACGCTCGAGCAGAGCCGGGTACGCGCACTGGAGGGCACGGCGGCCCGGGTCACCGGCGTCCGGGTCGACACTGCGGACGAGGAGGGCCTGCTGCTGGCCGCCGACCTCGTGGTCGACGCGAGCGGACGCGGCTCGCGCGCCCGGACCTGGCTCCAGGCACTGGGCGTGACCGGTATCCGGCAGGCCGAGGTCGACTCCGGCCTCGTCTACGCGACGAGGATCTTCGAAGCTCCGGCCGGAGCCCACGAGATGGGCTTCCCCATCGTCAACGTGCAGTCGGACCCCCGGGTGCCCGTCCCCGGGCAGACGGCCACGATCGTGCCCATCGAGAACGGCCAGTGGCAGGCCACCCTCTCCGGCACCCGCGGCGGCCAGCCGACCGGCGACCCCGAGCGGTTCATCCCCTTCGCCAAAGGCATACGGGACCCGATCGTCGGCGAACTCCTCGAGGGCAAGAAGCCCCTGACGGACGTCGCCGTCACCCAGGGCACCGCCAACCGCCGGATCTACTTCGAGAAGGCCGACCTGCCCGACGGCTTCTTCGCCGTCGGCGACTCCGTCGCCACCTTCAACCCGCTGTACGGGCAGGGCATGACGGTCGCCGCCCAGGGGCTGCTGGCCGTACGCTCCCTGCTCCGGCAGAAGGGGCTCGCCCACCCCGGCTTCGGCCGCGAGGCGCAGCGCGCGATCGCCCCCCAGGTGAGCACCGCCTGGGAGCTCGCCACCTCGCAGGACATCCTGTACCCGGGGGCCACCGGGATGAAGCCGCGCGCCGGAACCGGCCTGCTCAACGCCTACGTCAACCGGCTGATGACGGGTGCCACCACCCACGAGGCGCTCACCGCCGCCCTGTTCAAGGTGCTCACCATGAGCAGCGCGCCCACCCACTGGCTCAGCCCGCCCGTGGTCTGGCACGTCCTGCGCGCCTCTGACCGGGACGCTCTCAAGGCGCCGCCCCTCACCGCCGCCGAGCGGGCCGTCGCCGGGCTCGGCCCGGTGCCCGGCCCGTCCGGACCCGTGACGGACCCTGTGGACCCGGTGGACCCGTCGGACCCGGTCGGCCCGGCCGACCCCGTCGGACAGGCCCGGTGAGCGGCGGACTCCTGCTCTACCTGCCGGGATCCGTCATGATCCTGGCTCTGCTGATCAAGGCGCCGACGCTGCGCAGGGACTGGGACCAGCCCCTGATCCGGGCCGCGTGCGCGCTGCTGGTCGTGGGCGCCCCCCTCACGTTCCTGGCGTCGCCGTCGACGATCTCCAAGGTCAACCGGCTCACCGGCGTGGTGAACTTCTCCGCGCCGCTGGTTTTCGGTCTGATCACCGTCTTCTCGGGGACGTGCGTGGTACTGGTCCTGCAGTGGCGCGGCGGCCCGCCCGCGGCCGTGCGGCGGGCCACCCGGCTGACCGTGGCCACGTACGGCGCGGCGACCGTGGCGATCGTCGTGCTGTTCGTGATCGGCGACGCGCCGGTGGAACGGGTCCGGGACCTGGACACGTACTACGCCACGACGCCGTGGATCCGCGAGATGGTCGTCTGCTTCCTGCTGGCCCACACCGTCGGAACCTCGGCGCTGACCCTGCTGTGCGGGAAGTGGCTGTGGCACGCGGACCGATCGCTGCGCCCGCTGCGCACCGGGCTGGCGCTGATCGTGTTCGGCGGGCTGCTGGACCTGACCTACCTCGGGGCGAAGTGGGCCTCGGTGGCGGCCCGCTGGGCCGGCCGGGACTGGGTGGTCTCGGCGGACCTGGCCCTGTGGCTGGCCTCCGGGGCGGCCCTGATGATCGGTGCGGGGTTCCTGGTCCCGCTGGCCGGCGGGTCGGCGGCCTGGCAGGACTTCAGCCGGTACCGGCGGCTGCATCCGCTGTGGAAGGCGCTGCGCGGGTGCGCGGCCGCCCGGGTACGGACCGTGCCGCTGGCCTGGTGGTCACCGGTCGGGATCCGCCTCATCCACCGCGAGTCCGTCATCGACGACGGCATCCTGGCGCTGGCCTCCTGGTTCGACCCCGCCGTGCGGCTCACGGCGTACGAGGCGGCGCGCGGGCAGGGCCTGAGCGAGGCCCGGGCGGCCGTGGTCGCGGACGCGGCCGTGCTCGCCGCGGCCTGCCGGCGCAGGGCGGCCGCCGGGCAGGGCGGGCACCCGGACCCGTACCGGCTGGGCAGCGGACCGCTGGACGCCCTGGCCCGGGAGTTCCAGACCTCCCCCATCGTCGCCGCGGCCCGTGAGGCGGCCACGGCGGGGACCTGAGCCCCGGGGCAAGGGGCACGGATCGGTCTTCCGGCCCGTTACCGAGGGATACGCGGCACCCGCTCCGGCACAGCACGGCGCCCCGGGCCCAAGGGCCCGGGGCGTTCGGCTCTCAGGGGACTCAGAGGTCCGCGAGGGCCAGCCCCGCCTGCGCGGCGGCGGCCTGGACGGTCTGCTCCAGCAGCACGGCGATGGTCATCGGGCCGACCCCGCCCGGTACCGGCGTGATCAGCGAGGCGCGGGCGGCGGCGGACTCGAAGTGCACGTCGCCGACGTTGCCCTCGTTGTACCCGGCGTCCAGGACCACGGCGCCCGGCTTGATGTCCTCGCCGCGGATGAACTCGGCCTTGCCCACGGCGGCGACCAGCACGTCGGCCTGGCGCACGATCGAGGGAAGGTCCCGGGTGCGGGAGTGGCAGTAGGTGACGGTGGCGTTCTGCTCCAGCAGCAGCATCCCGGCCGGCTTGCCCAGGATCGCGCTGCGGCCGACGACCACGGCGTGCTTGCCGGTGAGGTCCACGTCGTAGGCGGCGAGCAGGCGCATGATGCCGCCGGGGGTGCAGGAGACGAAGCCCGGCAGGCCGAAGCCCATGGCGGCGAAGGAGTGCATCGTGACGCCGTCGACGTCCTTGCCGGGGGCGATGGCCTCGAAGGCGGCGCGCTCGTCGATGTGGTGCGGGACGGGGTGCTGGAGCAGGATGCCGCTGATCTCCGGGTCCTCGGAGAGCGCGGTGAGGGTGGCGACCAGTTCCTCGGTGGTGGTCTCGGCCGGCAGCTCCACGTGGCGGGAGGTGATCCCGGCCTTGGCGCAACGGTTCTGCTTCATGCGCACGTAGGTGACGGAGGCGGGGTCCTCACCGACCAGCACGGTCGCGAGACAGGGCGCGGTGCCGGTGCGCTCGGTGATCTTGGCCGCGTAGGCGGCGGTCTGCTCCGAGATGCGGCGGGCGAGGGCGGTGCCGTCCATCAGCTGGGCAGAGGCAGTGGCAGTCTGGGCAGTCGTCACGGGGTCTCCTGAACGTCGCTGCGTATCGCGGTTCGCGGTTCGCCCAGGCGCGCGGCAGTCGGCGTACGACACGTACGCCGGGCCGCTCCCCGGTGGTGATCCACCCGAACGCCAGTCACGGCCCGCCGACCACTGTAGTCGACATATCCGGTGGTTCGCCCGGGTCCGACCTGCGACGATCAGTGCATGACGCGCACTTTCGACCATCTTGTCGCAGAGGCCGAGTCGGTTTCCGTGGAGGGCTGGGACTTCTCCTGGCTCGACGGCCGGGCCACCGAGCAGCGCCCGTCCTGGGGCTACCAGGGGCTGCTCGGCGAGCGCCTGGCCCGTGTCCGGTCCGCGCTGGACATCCAGACCGGCGGCGGTGAGGTGCTGGCCGGGGCGGGGCCCCTGCCCCCGCTGATGGCGGCCACCGAGTCCTGGCCGCCGAACATCGAGCGGGCGACCCGGCTGCTGCACCCGCTGGGCGCGGTGGTGGTCGCCGACGCCGACGAGCCGCCGCTGCCCTTCGGCGACGAGGCCTTCGAGCTGGTCACCAGCCGGCACCCGGTGACCATCTGGTGGGACGAGATCGCGCGGGTCCTGCGGCCCGGCGGCACGTACCTGTCCCAGCAGGTCGGTCCGGCGAGCGTCTTCGAGCTGGTCGAGTTCTTCCTCGGCCCGCAGCCGGAGGAGATCCGGCGCGGCCGGCACCCCGACGACGCGGTGACCGACGCCACCAAAGCCGGCCTCGAAGTCGTCGATCTGCGCTCGGAACGGCTGCGCACGGAGTTCCACGACATCGGAGCCGTGATCTACTTTCTCCGGAAGGTGATCTGGATGGTGCCCGGCTTCACGGTCGGGCAGTACCGGGACCGGTTGCGCGAGCTGCACGAACAGATCGAAAACGAAGGCCCGTTCGTCGCGCACACCGCCCGCTTCCTCATCGAAGCCCGCAAAACGGGATGACGAATGAGGGCGGACGGATCCACGCCGATTAGGTTGCGCGGCCACAGCGTGGCGCAGGTCACTCAATTCAGCGCGTAACGAATCGACTCGGGCATGCGATGAACCGACAGGTGTCCTCGCGCGGCCCCGGAATACAGACCCCCCTCGGGTCTGTTTCCCGAGTCCGCGCGATGATGTCCCGCCCACCCCATATCTGTTCGCAACGAGAGGCTCCTTGTGTCGCTCAGCCCGTCCCGTACGTTCCCTCCGGAGATCGCCGAATCGGAGGCCCTCGTCGCGCTCGTCGAGCGCGGCCGCGAGCAGGGTCACATCAACGGTGACGACGTGCGCCAGGCCTTCGAGGCCGGCCGCATCCCGGTGGACCAGTGGAAGCGGGTCCTGCGCAGCCTGAACCAGGTCCTGGACGAGGAGGGTGTCGCCCTCCACGTCAGCGCCGCCCCCGCCACCAAGGCTGCCGCCAAGAAGCCCCGCAAGGCAGCCGCCGCCCCCGCCCGCACCGTGGCCAAGAAGGCCGCCGCGGCGCCGCGCCCCATCGGCGCGCGCAAGGCCTCGGCCGCCGCCCCGGCCACCGCTGCGGCGATATCCGCTCCGTCGGCCCCCGCCACCGAGGACGAGGCGACGGCCGAGGCCGCCGCCGAGCCGAAGAAGCGGACGGTCAAGAAGACCGCGACCGCCGCGAAGAAGACCGCCACCAAGAAGACGGCGGCGAAGAAGACCAGCGCCAAGGACGCCGACGAGGGCGAGACCCCCGCGGCCGAGGGCGAGGACTGGGCAGCCGAGGACCTCGCCGACGAGGCCGAGGAGGAGACTCCCAAGGCCGGCGGCACCCAGGGCTTCGTGCTGTCCGACGACGACGAGGACGACGCCCCGGCGCAGACGGTCATGGTGGCCGGTGCCACCGCCGACCCCGTCAAGGACTACCTCAAGCTCATCGGCAAGGTGCCGCTCCTCAACGCCGAGCAGGAGGTCGAGCTCGCCAAGCGCATCGAGGCGGGCCTGTTCTCCGAGTACAAGCTCGAAGAGGAGGAGGACCACAAGCCCGCCTTCAAGCGCGAGCTGGAGATCCTGGTCGAGGACGGCCGCCGTGCGAAGAACCACCTGCTGGAGGCCAACCTCCGCCTCGTGGTCTCCCTCGCCAAGCGCTACACCGGCCGCGGCATGCTCTTCCTGGACCTGATCCAGGAGGGCAACGTCGGCCTGATCCGCGCCGTGGAGAAGTTCGACTACACCAAGGGCTTCAAGTTCTCCACGTATGCGACCTGGTGGATCCGGCAGGCGATCACGCGTGCCATGGCCGACCAGTCGCGCACCATCCGCATCCCGGTGCACATGGTCGAGATCATCAACAAGCTCGCCCGCGTGCAGCGCCAGATGCTCCAGGACCTGGGCCGCGAGCCCACCCCGGAGGAGCTGGGCAAGGAACTCGACATGACCCCCGAGAAGGTCATCGAGGTCCAGAAGTACGGCCGCGAGCCGATCTCCCTGCACACCCCCCTGGGTGAGGAGGGCGACAGCGAGTTCGGTGACCTCATCGAGGACTCCGAGGCGGTCGTGCCCGCGGACGCGGTCTCCTTCACCTTCCTCCAGGAGCAGCTCCAGTCCATCCTGGGCACGCTCTCCGAGCGCGAGGCGGGCGTGGTCTCCATGCGCTACGGCCTCAACGACGGCCAGCCGAAGACCCTGGACGAGATCGGCCGCGTGTACGGGGTCACCCGTGAGCGCATCCGCCAGATCGAGTCCAAGACCATGTCGAAGCTGCGCCACCCGTCGCGTTCGCAGGTGCTGCGCGACTACCTGGACTAAACCGGTCCGGCCGGTCAGGCCAGCCGGAAGACGGGCCCTCGTGGCGTGAACGGCAGGGAGGCACCCTGCGGAACCAGATAGGCGTGCTCGCGCCGGATCCGCAGGGTGTCGCACCACCCGTCCGTGATCACCAGCACCGGGGCCCCGGGCGGGAAGTCCTCCGCCCGCTGCAGCAGGTCGATGCCCGGTTGCAGTACGGTCCCGCCCCGGCCTCGCACCTTCACCCGGCCCGCGATCTCACCCGGGGGCAGATAGCCCGCGTCGTACGGCGCCGCGTCGCAGAAGACGACGCGTGCCGCCGGTACGTCGCGGGCTTCGGCGTACGAGGCGATGGCGCCCAGCGCCTTGCCGAGCAGGGCGGTGTCCATCGACCCCGAGGTGTCGAGCACCACCCCGAAGGTGCAGCGCGCCACCTCCTCGGGCGGGAAGTAACGGCCCGCGCGCGGGATGTCCGGGGTGGAGGCCTGGCGGCGCGCCGGGCGCGCGTAGGACCGTACGGGCACGGGCCGCGGCACGTACTCGTCGAACCAGCGGGCGAGCCGGGCGTCCCAGGGCACCGGCGGGTGGGCGAGCGCCCGGATCTCCTGGATCAGACCGGCGGGCAGCAGGCCGCGCTCCCCGTACGCGTGCAGGTCGAAGCCCTGGACCAGGCCGCGCCGGTAGAACTCGTCGAGGTCCGTGTACGGGCCGCTCCCCGGGTGGGGCAGCGGCTCGCCCAGGATGTCCCCGAGGCCCTTGCCGCGCAGGGTGGCGAGGCGGCGCATGCGGCGCAGGTCCGTGGTGATGCGGTCGTAGACCTCCTCCACGGACAGGTCCCGCAGCGCGGGGTCGTGGAGCAGCCCTTCGGGCATCTCGCCGACGCCCATCTCCACGAGCCAGCCGTTGACCACGTAGTCGGCGGCGACGTTGTGCAGGTACGGGTCGCGGGCGCCGCGGCGCTCGCCGTGGCGCAGGGCGGCGTGCAGCATCTCGTGGGCGAGGATGAACCGCCACTCCTCGTCCCCGAACGTGCGCAGCGGGTTGATGTAGATCTCCCCGGCGGTGGCACTGACGGCGGCGACGGAGATGTTCTGGGCGCGGGCCAGCTCGGCGTCGGCGACGACGGTCAGACCGGCGGCCAGCCCGCCGAGCAGCGGGTACGAGGAGACGAACCAGCTGAGCGCGCGGTCCCAGGGGCGCTGCGCCACGCGTTCGCCGGTGATCCGGTCGCGGCGGCCGCCCGCGACGTCCATGGCGGCGGAGACACTGCGGGTCAGGGCGGCGGCGAAGGCCGTCTGCCAGTCGGGGACCCGGTTGAGGCTGGAGCGGTGCCACGTCAGCAGCCACTGGTCGGACTCGCCGCCCGCCGTACCGCAGAGGGCGAGGGCGGGCGGGATGCCGTCCCGCCGCCAGCGGGCGGCCAGCTGTTCCTCGTCCCCGCCGGGGTACGCGGCGGGGAGGTGCTCCGGGGCCCGGCCGGCCGGGAAGGTGAGCAGGAAGCGGTTGACCACCGTGCAGCGCGCGGCCCGGTCGTAGGGGTCGGGCTGGGCGCGGTGGCGGTCCTCGGCCGCCGGGACGTGGCCGAAGCCCAGGTGCAGGAGGCAGTGGGCGAGGGCCCAGGCCCACTCGGCGGGCTCGGCCCGGAGGGTGGGGTGGGCGTGGACGTGGCCGTTGGAATCGACGGCGGCCAGGCCCTCGGCCGGGCACAGCCGGCAGTTCTTGCGGCGGCAGAACTCGACCTCGAGGGCGGCGAAGGCCGGGTTCCGCTTCACCAGCAGGAGTCCCGCGGCGTAGGCCTCGGCGGCCGGGTCCGGCGGGGCGGCCTTGCCGCGGGAGCGGGCGCCGCTCACCTGCGGGCCTCGACCAGCCGGGGCATGTCCCGGGCGGCCTCGACGAGGAACCAGGAGGGCAGTACGGGCAGGCCGTCGGCGTCGTCGGCGATGACGGTCTGGGCCACCTCGACGGAGATCTCGGCGAGCTGGACGAGCAGCGACTTGAAGCGGTACGCGGACTGCCGCAGGGCGGGCGAGACGTGTTCCTTCTGCGCCGGGAGCTCCTTGAGCAGCCGGCCTCGGAAGGCCTCGGCGAGGTAGTAGAGGAGATCGCGGTCGGCGAGGCGGCCGGGCCAGGAGGCGTCGCCCTTCATGATCGCCTCGATGCCGAAGGTATGGCGGACGATCTTGGCGTAGCCGCAGAAGGACACGGCGTGCGCGGGGGTGAGGGTGCCGTGCGCGATCACCTTCAGGGTCTGCTCGTCCAGCTCCGTCCCGAAGGAGTGCAGGGCGTCGGAGAGCATGTGCCAGGAGCGCGGGGTGGAGAACGCCTCCTCCGTCTTGGGCGGCTGCGACCAGAGGTGGTCGGGGCGGTCGGTGAGGTAGTCGGTGACCCAGGGGTGGATGCCGTTCTCGCCGGCCCAGACCAGCCAGTCCCGCGCGGACGCCTGGAGGTGGACGTGGGTGAGGCGGTTGACGAGGGCGGAGGCGATGGGCCGGGCCAGCGCGTTGTCGGTGGCGCGGTTGCCCGCTCCGATCACGATGGAGCCCGCGGGCAGCTCGTAGGAGCCGATCCGGCGGTCCAGGATCAGCGAGTAGAAGGCCTTCTGGACGTCGGGGCTCGCGGCGTTGAGCTCGTCGAGGAAGAGGCAGTACGGCTCGTCGCGCGCGATGGCCTCGGGCGGGCAGAAGACGGACCGGCCGTCACGGATCTGCGGGACGCCGATGAGGTCCTCGGGGGCGAGCTGGGTGCCGAGCAGGCTGACGCATTCCAGGCCGAGCGAGTCGGCGAACTTCCGGACGAGCGAGGACTTGCCGATGCCGGGCGCGCCCCACAGGAACACGGGCCGCACGGTGGCGAGGCCGAGGAGAAGTTCGGGGATCTGGGCGGGGGTGACGGTGACGGCAGCCTGCACGGGCGTGGATGTCCTCGGGAGTTCGGGTGCTGTGGTGCGGCCAGTGTGGGCACACCACAGCACCCGGAGCATCCTGTTTTCCGGGGGCCCGCAAGGCCTCCCGAGGCCCCGGAGGCCCCCGAGACCCCCAAAGCCCCGGAGTCAGCTCGCGGAGTGCTCCAGCAGGTGCTTGAGCTTCTCCTCGCTGCGGGGCATCTCCTTGCGGAGCATGGGCTTGACCGCGAGGGGGACGAGTGCCCTGCCCATGCCGTGGCCCTCGAAGTCGACGGACAGGGTCACGCGCGAGCGCGTCCCGCCGTCGAGGGGTTCGATGCGGCCCCGTACGTCCGGCCGGACCGGGCCGTCGAGACCGTGGATGTGCCAGCTCCTCGGCGGATCGAGCTCCGTGAACTCCATGGTCGTGGGGATCCTGCGCTTGCCGACCTGCCGGATGACGACGACCCGCGAACCGATGTGGACGGGGAGGTCACCCATCGGTACGGCGGACACGGCGCTGTCCTGCCACTCGGGCAGGTGCGTGGGGTCCGTCACGTACGAGTAGACGTCCTCGGGCCTGCGGTCGATGTCGATGCTCTTGCTGATCGCGGACATGGCGACCCCTTAGAGCCCCCCTTGCCGTCCTCTCCTTCCAAATTACCGCGGGTCAGGCGGCCGCGCGGCGCCTGCGGGCGGCCATCACGGCGTAGACCGCGACGCCCGCGAAGAGGAAGAGCACGCCCTGGTAGACGGCGGCGTAGCCGGAGCCGGCCACCAGCCACATGGAGAAGGCGAAGGCCAGGCCTGCGAGGGCGCCGTCGCGGATCAGGCGCCCCCGGTGCACGCGCTCGGACTGGCCCGAGAGCAGGAAGTAGAGCTGCGCTGCGGTGGAGAGCAGGTACGGGACGGTCGCGGTGAAGGTGGTGACCAGCACCAGGATCTCGAAGACGCCCTCCGAGCCCGCTGTGTAGTTGTAGACGGTCAGGCCGGAGGCGAGGACCACCGTGACGACCACGCCGACCACCGGGACACCGCGCTTCTTCGTTTCGAAGACCTTCGGGAAGAGCCCGTCCTTGGCGGCGGCGTACGGGGTCTGCGCGCTGAGCAGGGTCCAGCCGTTGAGGGCGCCGACCATCGAGATCACGGCCGCGCAGGCGACCACCGTGCCGCCCCAGGTGCCGCCGAACATTGCGTTGACGGCGTCCGTGAAGGGGGCCTGGGAGGAGACCAGGGTGTCGTGGGCGACCAGGCCGAAGACGGCGAGGGTGCCCAGCAGGTAGACGGTGGCCGCGCCGACGGTGCCCAGGATGGTGGCCCGGCCGACGTTGCGGGCGGGGTCGCGGACCTCGCCGGCGCTGACGGCGGCGGACTCGACGCCCAGGTAGCTGAACAGCAGGATCGCGGCGGAGGCGGAGACGGCCCCGATCGCGCTCTGGTCGGTGGCCCGGAAGGGGCCGAGGTTGGCCGGGTCGAAGAACAGGAGACCGCCCACCGCGACGAGCAGCAGCGGGGCGAACTTCAGGACGGTGGCGACCAGTTGGACGGCGCCGACGTACCGGGTCCCGGCCAGGTTGGCGAGCGCCGGGAGCCACTGCACGGTGAGGGCGGCCAGGCACATGGACCACTTGTGCGCGCCGATCGCCGGGAAGAGCACGCCGAGGTAGCCGACGGCCGCCACCGCGAGGGCCGCGTTGGAGACCCAGGTGGTGATCCAGTAGCTCCAGGCGGCGAGGAAGCCGGCGAAGTCGCCGAACGCGGCGCGGGCGTAGACGTACGGGCCGCCGGTCTGCGGGTGCCGCTGGGCGAGGCGGCCGAAGACGAGGGCGAGGGCGACCGCGCCGAGGGTGAGCACGGCGAAGGCGACGAGGCTGATGGTGCCGAAGGGGGCCACCGAGGCGGGCAGGAGGAAGATTCCGCCGCCGATGATGTTGCCCATGACCAGACAGGTGGCGACGGGCAGTCCGAACCGCCGGGCGTGCGGGTCGCCTGCGGCGGGCTCGGGGGCTTCGGCCCGGTCGGCCCGATCGGCGGCCTGGTCGGAAGCTGCGACCCCGTCGGCTGCGGTGGCCTCCGTGGTCGGTGCTGCGGTGCTGGTCATCGGTGGTGCGCCTCGAGTTGTCTCACATGGTGGGCAGGTCGACCCATGGTTGACCACCGCACAGGACGCACCAAATCAGCGGGTTTCGTCCCGCGAGACCATCCCTACGGACGGAAAGGTTCCGCCCGTGGCCCCTTCCAGCCGGGAATCCTCCACCACCGGTACCTGCGGCCCGTCCGACTCCCGCAGCCAGCGCCGCAGTACTCCGTGCACCGCCTCGGCGCCCATCAGCTCGCCGCCCGGATCCGACAGCTGCGTCGGCCACATCAGGAACGGGTGACCCTGCTCCCCGCCCAGGCCCCCGTGCGAGCCGATCTGCTCCTCGAAGGCGTGCACCTCGCCCGTTTCCGGGTCGTAGGCCGAGTTCACCATCACGTCGGCGACGTGCGGGAAGGTGTCGGTCCGGCGCACGGCCCCGGCCGCCCCGGGGCCGAACGGAGCCAGCAGTTCCGCCGCCTCCCCGGGGACGTCGAGTCGTGCCACCGCCCCTCCCGGGCCCAGCACCACGCCGTCCACGAGTACGAAGCCCACACCGGGGTGATTGGCCAAGGTGGCCAGCAGGGCGGGGTGCGCGCGCTCGATGCGCTCGCGCGAGGCCCGGCCGGCGACGTCGGGGAAGGAGATCAGCCCGAGGTTCCCGGAGGCGAGCACCACCGGGTCGGAACCCCGCGGCGGACGGGCCTCCTCACCCTCCTCCACCGGCCGGTGCAGGGCGGCCAGGAAGGCCGCCCGGGCCTCGGCTCCACTGGGGGTGCGGCCGGCCCGGCGGGAGACGGGCAGTCCGCAGCCCGCCCGGACCAGGTCCTTGAGGGTCAGCCCGTACCGGCCGAGGAAGGTCTCCCCCGGGCTCTGGCCGTGGTCGGAGAGCAGCACGATCCGGTACGTGCGCGGCGCGTGCTCGGCGACGCGGGCGATCAGCGCGAGGCTCCGGTCGAGCCGGGCCAGCACCTGGTCGGTGTCCCGGCCGTGCGGGCCGGAGTGGTGCGCGACCTCGTCGTAGGCGACCAGGTCGGCGTAGACCGCGGCGCGCCCGGCCAGCATGTCGCCGATCACCGCCGCCACGACCACGTCCCGTTCCACCACGGTCGCGAAGGCCCGGATCAGCGGGTACAGCCCGCCGCGCGCCACCCGCGGCCGGTCCCCGCGGATCCGCGCCCGGAGCGACTGGACGATCTCACGGGCCACCTCGGCGACGAAGGACAGGGCGGTGCGGACGGCGTTGGCCGGATCGGAGAAGTACGTGAAGTACCCGGCGCGCGAACGGTTCGCCCGGCCCCGGCGGGCGGAGACCGAGAGCACGAGCGCCAGCTGGTCCGCGCCCCCGCTGAACAGGTTGCCGCGGCTGGCCCCGTCGAGGGTGAGCAGCCCGCCGTCCGCGGTGCGCTCGACGGCCCGCCGCTGGAGCTCGGCGGCGCTGGTGGGCCGGTTGCAGACGACCACCTCGCCGGTGTCCTTCTCGTACCAGCGGAACGCGGGCACGTCAAAATTCGAGCCGTGCAGGATGCCGAGCTGGCTGGCCCCGGTCTGGCTCGACCAGTCGGTCCGCCAGGAGGCGATGCGGTGGCTGCCGTCCAGCCAGCTCGAGACGGTGGGCATCAGGCCGTCGCCCGAGGCCCGGCGCAGCGTCTCGTACCCGACCCCGTCGAGCTGGAGGAAGACCAGCCCGGGCGCGGACTCGCCGGCCCCGGGCGCCGACGCCCGCCTCTGCCTGCGCCGACGCCGGTCGGCGAGGCGGTAGAGGCGCCGCCGGTACGCCTCGTCGTCGCGCACGGCGAGCGCGGTCGAGGTCGCGGAGGCCACGGCGGACATCACGGCGGCGACCACCACCGCGGTCTCGGGAGCCGCCTCGCCGCGCCCCGCCGGGATCAGGCTGAGGGCTATCAGCAGCAGCGAGCCGTTGAGGAAGAAGACGAGCAGTCCGAGCACGAGGGCGGGCACCAGCAGCAGGGCCCGTACGAGCACCGGCCAGACCAGCGCGCTCAGCAGGCCGAAGGCCCCGGCGCCCCAGGCCGCCGTCAGCCCGATCTGCGTGATGCTGTCGCCGTCCCCGGACTGGAGCCGGAAGTCCGGCAGGATCCCGGCCAGCGCGAGCATGGTCAGCGTGGACACCGCCCAGACGAGGATCACCCGCACCAGGGCGCCGCCCGCGGTCCGCCACCGTCGTCCTCGCCACACGCCGCAACCTCCCGCGAGCCCCGTCCCGCCTCCAGGCTCGCACAGCCGGGCTCACCCGGCCGGGCGAAACGGACGGCGCACGGAGGTGAGGGAGCCGCCGCTCAGGTGCCGTCGTAGCCGGCGGTCGGCATGGACAGCCGGCGGTGCACCTCGGCCTTCATCGCGGAGGTGTACGGCGGTTCCTGGTGCCCGGCGGTCTCCAGGCGCACCCCGCGCCGCCGGCATTCGGCGGTGAACTCCTCGACGGAGCCCAGCGCCCGGGCCAGCACCCGGTGGTTGGCGGCGACGAAGAGGTCGACCTGCCCGGCGTCGATGTCGGACCAGAGTCCGCAGTGGTCGGCGCGCAGCCCGTAGACGAGCAGTTGCTTCGTGACGACGTACCCGCGGTCCGCTGCCCAGCGCGCGCACACGGCGTGCTGGCTCCGGGTGTCCACGGCGAAGGGGTCGGCGTCGAGTTCCTCGAGCGGGGCCAGGCTGGCGATCGCGGCCACGCGCAGCTCTTCCATGTCGCCCGACCCTACTCCGATCCGCCGCCGGGGAGGAGGGGCGGTGGCCTTCCGATTGGTTCCGGCCTGACCGGCAAGATACCCCCTAAGGTCGTGGGAGCCGTGCGGAGCGGTGGGGCGCTGTGAGGGAGGGAGGGCCGGGTGCCGGTGGAGATCACCTGGTGGGGTCATGCCACGTGCACGGTCGAGGACTCCGGGGTGCGGCTGCTGACGGATCCGCTGTTCGCGCGGCGGCTGGCCCATCTGCGGCGGCGGAGGGGGGCGGTGCCCCCGCCCGAGGCCGCGCGGGCGGACGTGGTGCTGGTCTCGCACCTGCACGCCGACCACCTGCATCTGCCCTCGCTGGGGATGCTCGCGCCCGGCACCCGGCTGCTGGTGCCGCGGGGTGCGCGCCGGGCCGTGCCGGGGCTGGCCCGGATCGCCGGGCTGCGCGGGCTGACGGTGACGGAGGTGGCGCCGGGCGAGGAGGTGCCCGTGCGGGGCGGCGTGCGGGTGCGGGTGGTCAGCGCCCTGCACGACGGCCGGCGGCTGCCGTTCGGGCCGCAGCGCGCACCGGCCCTCGGGTACGTGGTCCAGGGCGCGGCCCGGACCTACTTCGCCGGGGACACCGGGCTGTTCGACACGATGGCCGAGGAGGTCGGCCCGGTGGACGTGGCCCTGCTGCCGGTGGGCGGCTGGGGCCCGTACCTGGGTCCGGGGCACCTGGACGCGGGGCGGGCGGCGCGGGCGCTGGCCGAGCTGGCTCCGGCGGCGGCGGTCCCGGTGCACTACGGGACGTACTGGCCGATCGGGATGGACGCGGTGCGCCCGCACGAATTCCACGCGCCGGGCGAGGAGTTCGCGCACCGCGCGGCGCGGCTGGCGCCGAAGGTGACGGTACGGGTGCCCGCCCACGGCGAGCGGGTGCGACTGCCGTGACCTGGCGCGAGATCGCGGTGGCGGCCGGGCAGGTGCCGCCGGAGACCACCCGGCAGGCTCTGGGATACCCGGCGTTGTTCGTGCTGGTGGCGCTCGGCGCGCTGGTCCCGGTGATCCCGACGGGGGCGCTGGTGAGTTCGGCGGCGGTGGTGGCGTTCCATCAGGACTCGCTGCCGTACGGGGTGTTGCTGGTGTTCGCGGTGTCGGCGCTGGCCGCGTTCACCGGGGACATCACGCTGTACTGGCTCGGCCGGCGCGGGGTGCGCTCGCGCAACGGCTCGCGCTGGCTCGGGGCGCTGCGCGGCCGGGCCACGCCCGAGCGCCTCGAGCAGGCGCAGGCGAGGCTGGACGAGCACGGGGTGCTGGTCCTGGTGATCTCCCGGCTGGTCCCGGCGGGCCGCATCCCGGTGATGCTGGCCTGCCTGCTGGCGGAGATGCCGCTGCGCCGCTTCGCCCGCGGCGACGGTCCGGCGTGTCTCGCGTGGGCGGCGACGTACGGCCTGATCGGCATCCTGGGCGGCTCCCTCTTCTCGGAGCCGTGGAAGGGCGTCGCGCTGGCGGTGGGCCTGGCCCTGCTGATCAGCACGGGCCCGGCACTCTGGCGCCGGCTCCGCCCGGGCAGGGCCTAGGCCCAGTCCGGGCCGAGGGTGCGGGAGGCGCCGATCGGGAGGTCCCAGAGGTCCTCGCGGGGCAGGGCCGCGCGGGACCAGGCGGCCCGGACGCGGTGCAGGGGTTCCATGACCGGCTCGGCGGACAGCACGAAGGCGGCCCAGTGCATGGGGGCCATCCGCCGGGCGCCGAGGTCGAGGCAGGCCTGTACGGCCTCCTCGGGGTCGGCGTGGACGTCGCCGAGCCACCAGCGCGGGGCGTAGGCGCCGATGGGCAGGAGTGCGAGGTCGATGCCGGGGTGGCGGCGGCCGATCTCCCCGAACCAGTGGCCGTAGCCCGTGTCGCCCGCGAAGTAGAGCGTGCGCGGCGCCGGACTGCGGGTGTCGGTGAGGATCCAGCCGCCCCACAGGGACCGGCAGGTGTCGATCAGCGAGCGCTTCGACCAGTGGTGGGCCGGTACGAACTCGAAGCGCACGCCGTCGAGTTCGGCCGCCTCCCACCAGTCGAGCTCGGTGACCCGGGTGAAGCCGCGGCGGCGGAACCAGCGGGCCAGGCCGGCCGGGACGAAGAGGGCGGTGTGCCGCGGCAGCCGCTTGAGGGTGGGCGCGTCGAGGTGGTCGTAGTGGTTGTGGCTGATGACCACCGCGTCCACCGGCGGGAGGTCCTCCCAGCGCACCCCCACGGGCGTCATCCGGGACGGGGTGCCGAGGATCCGCCGGGACCAGACGGGGTCGGTCAGTACGGTCAGCCCGCCGGTCCGCAGCACCCAGCTGGCGTGCCCGGCCCATGTGACGCAGACCGACCCCCGGTCGGCCGGGGGCAGCGGGGCCGGCTCGTACGGCAGGTCGGGGATGCCGCGCAGCCCTTCCGGGCCGGGCCGCAACGCGCCCTCGCGGGCGAGCCGGGCGAAGCCGCGGACACCGGGGAGCGGGGTGGTGAGCCGGTCCGCGAAGGAGCGGGGCCAGTGCCGGTGTTCACCGAGCGGGCGCGCAGCCGCGGGTCGCGGCGGGGCCGCCGCGGGCGGCCGGGTGGCGGCAGCGGTCCGTACGGGCGCGGCGGCGGGGGCGTCCGTCCGTTCCCTCATCAGGAAGTCTCCGTCCGCCGGGTCGGGCATCAGACGAGCCCGGCCAGGACGGATCCGAGGAGGTCCAGGGAGCGCCGTACGTGCGGCAGCGCGAGCGGGTCGCGGGCGGTGAGCGCGGCGAGGCGTTCCTCCGGGGTGGCGCCGAGCAGCGGCCCGGTCGACAGCCTCACGCGCAGGGCGACCGGTTCGTCCGCGAACCGCTGCCCTCCGGGGGTGGGCGCGCCGAGCCGGCCGCCGAGCCAGTCCTCCAGCTCCATGGCGTCGCCGACTCCGTGCCGGGCGAGTCCCTCCCGCAGCGGGGTCAGGTCGGCGTAGAGGTGCCGTCCGGCCTGCGGGGGCCGGGCCAGCGCCCCGACGGCGAGGAGTTCCCGGTGCGCGGCGGCGGCGACCGCGCCGTGCATGGCGGCGGCCGCGTAGGCCCGTGCGGCGACGCGGTCGGGTTCGTCGAGGGCGTGCGCGGCGGCCCCGGCGACGGGGCCGGCGACGAACGCGCCGGTGGCGGTGAGGACGTCGAGGGTGCGGGCGCGCAGCCAGGTCCCGCGGGGGGTGTCGGGGAAGCGGACCACGGCGGCGGGCCAGCCGGCGGGCAGCAGCGCCCCGGACAGGTCGACGAGGACGGCCGCCCGGTCGGGGAGCATCTCGGCGGGGCTCAGGACCAGGGTGTCGTGCGGCCGGTGGACGGTGTCGCGCCAGCTCTCGTCGCTGACGACGAAGAGTCCGGCGGATTCGGCGGCCTCGCAGGCCTCGCGCAGTATCTCGGGCGGCGGCACGGTCGCGGTCGGGTCGTCGGCGACCGACAGGAGCAGCACGCGCGGATCGCCGCCCTCGGCGCGCACCCGCCGTACGGTCTCCAGCAGGGCGTAGGGGTCCGGGATGCCGCCGCACTCGGCGGGGGGCGGCACGTGGTAGGCCCGCCGGCCCAGCAGCCGGACCTGCGGGGTCCACCAGGCGGGACAGGGCCGGGGCAGCATCACGTCGCCCCCGTAGGCGCCGAGCAGCGCGAGCAGCAGCGCGGGGGCTCCGGGGCCGGCGGCCACGTTCTCCGGGGCGGTGGTCAGCCCGCGGCGCCCCCAGTGGCGGCAGGCGGCCTCGCGGACGGCCTCCCCGCCGCCGGGGGGTTCGGGGGCGGAGCGCCCGGCGGCCGCGGCGAGGACGGCGACGAGTTCTGGCAGTACGGGCAGGCCGGGTTCGGGCGGGGGCGGGCCGAACCGGACCGGGCCGCGGCCTTCCGCCGTCGTGCGCTGCATCCCCTCCACCGTCTTCCGCCTTCCGCGCTCGTCCCGCTCAGCTCCTCCAGCCCTGACCTTTATACGATTGATTGCCGGTTTATGCCCGCTATGGGCTTCCGGGGCCGCCCGGACCTCCCGCGAGGGCTCAGCCCCGCCTCCCCAGCAGTCCCAGCAGCCTCGTCTGTGCGTTCGCCCCGGCCGGAACCTCGAGCGGAGCCGCGTACATGCCGCTCGCCGCGAGCCCGTCGGCGTACGGCATGACCTCCTTGATGGAGAACTCGACGAGCCCGTCCGGAAGCCGGTCGTCCGCGCCGGTCCCCCGGGCGAGGTCCCAGGTGTGCACCACGCAGTCGGCGGTCAGCTCGGAGCAGTACGCCGAGCCGAGCGCGGGCCCGTAGGAGAGCCGGACGGTCCGGTCGAGCGCCCCGGGGGCGGCGAAGGCGGCGTGCGCGGCGGCGGAGGCCTTGTCCCATGCGGCTACCGGGTCCTCGCCCAGCACGTCGCCGGAGAACGCGTCGCCCAGCTCCTCGACCGTGCGGCCCTCGGCGACCAGCGGCGGGATCCAGAGCTGCTCCCCGGTGACATGGTTGACCAGATCCCGCACGCTCCACTCCGCGCACGGGGTCGGCGCGTCCCACTGGTCGTCCGCGACGGCGCGCAGACGCTCGCCGAAGAGCTTCAGCGCCTCGGCGTGCTGTTCCAGCAGCGTGTGCGGCATGGCTCTCACCGTCCTGGCGTGACAGTTCCCCCTCAGGCCCACTCTCCTCGCCCCTGCTGGGCCCTGCCACCGGGGTGGGGGGTGCCGACCGGCGCCGGGTGGTGCCGGCAAGAGAGACGGCCTAACCGGGCGGGCGCATGCGGAAGTCGTAGCGGGGCGGGAGCGGGCGGTCCGTGAGCGCCGACCAGACCTCGCCGAGGGTTTCCTCACCCTCCCGGAGGTCCGGGAGGGCGAACCCGTCCTCGAAGACCCGCCGGGCCGCCGCCACATGGCCCTCCGCCGCCAGGAGGCGGGCGGCGAGGAGCCGGAAGCGGCCCTGCTCGCGCAGGGCGGGCCGCAGCCGGTCCCAGACCCGGCGCGTCTCGGGCAGCCGTCCGGCGGCCAGCAGGGCCGCCATCGCCTCCTGGCCGAGCGCGGACTCCGCGGCCGTCCACGGCTCGCCGCCGCGGCTCTCGCCGGCCAGGTCGTCGAAGGCCTCCGCGTACCCGTCGGCCGCCCTCGCCCGGTCACCGGCCAGCGCGTCCGCCACCGCCAGGCAGCGCAGCAGCGGCCACCGCGAGGGTGCCAGCGCCAGCCCGCGCTCCCAGCTCCGCACCGCCTGGGCCACGTCTCCGGCGTGCCACTGGGCCACGCCCAGGTGGTACTCGGTCAGCGGTTCCGCCGGGGCCGTCTCCAGCATGTCCCGCCAGTGCGCGGCGACCAGGCTGGGCCCCGGCGGCGCCACCCGGCGCGGGGCCGGGAAGACCCCCGTGCGCCACAGCTCCAGCCACGGCTCCTGGGCCTCGCCGAGCGTGGACTCCCCGAAGGGGGTGCCCGGCAGCTTGAAGCCGCCGCACAGCACCTCCAGCGCGCCCCAGCCGGACCCCGCCGCCAGCCGCTCCCCCGGCTCGGTGTCCGCGCAGCCGCGCCACGCCTCGTACGCCGCGTCCACCCGCTCCCGGGGCAGTACGGAGTCCAGCGCGTCCTGAGCCGCGCCGCGGGCCGACGCCCAGTCGGCCCCGTGCACCGCGGCGGGCTCCGCGGCCAGCGGCCCGTACGCCTCCAGCCAGCTGAACTCCGCCCCGCCCTCGAGCCGTACGTGCTCCAGCTGGGTGCGGGCCAGCCCCGCCTGGATCTCCGCGTAGCCGCCCGTGCCCGGCTCGGTCAGCCACTCCTGCCACCGGCGGCCGCCGCCGCCCGCGCCCCAGACGAACAGCTTGCGCCCGCGCAGCCGCCCGGTGGAGGTCTGCACCAGCCCCTGCCCGGCGGCGTCCAGCGAGGCGATCCAGGGCCGGGCCCCGTCCCGGACCTCGTAGAAGAAGTCGGCCGGGTACTCGCTGCGCAGCGGGTAGGTGCGGTCCGCGCCCTCCCACTCCGGTACGGGGATGCGGCGCAGCGAGCGCTCGTAGCCGAAGTTCCAGGCCTCGTCGGCGGGGGCGAGGACGCGGGTGCCCTCGTCCTCGGGGACGGCGATGTTGGACCACCAGTAGACGGGCGCGGGCCGTTCGTGCGGATTGCGCACGCGGACGCCGACGTAGAGGAACTCCGAGTCCTCGGGCAGCCACAGGTCCACCTGGAAGGGCAGGTCGCGCAGCCGCTCCCACTCCCACAGCCGGACCATCACGCCGCCGTCCGGGGCCGGGACGAGTGCGGCGTGCAGCGGGGCGCAGGAGAGGGTGGTGTGCCCGGTGGCGCCGGTGTTCCATTCGATGCCGCCGGAGAACCAGGCACCGTTGAGGGCGAAGTTGGCCGGCTGGAACACCGGGTTGCGGTAGAGCAGTTCGCGCCCGGTGGGCAGGTGCACGAGGGAGTGGACCCGCCCGCCGAGCCCCGGCAGGACGGTGACCCGCAGATGCTCGTTCTCGATGACGATCGACTCGAACTCCCGCTCGGACCGCCCCCGTCCGTACCCGTCGCGGATCCGGACCGGCAGCAGCGAGCGCAGCGGCTCGTACCCGATCTGCCGCGCCATGTCGCGCGGCAGCCCGTCGCGGGACCGCTCGTCCAGCGTGTGCACCCCGTCGGGCGCGCGCAGGGCGGGCAGCGGGTTCTCGGGCCCCAACGGGGCTGCGGGAAGGGTCAGTACGGCGCGTCGGACGGTGGTGGCCATGAGGGAAATGGAACACGCAGCGGCAGCCGCTGCACAGGGGTTCCGCAGATCACCACCGGTCAGGATTACGCAAAGGCGCCCGCGACCAGGTCGGCGAGCAGGGCGCCCGCACGGCCGTCCGGGTCCAGGTCCGGGTCGTAGATCGTGATGTTGATCCCGACGCAGCGCGGCGAGCTCACCAACACGCTCAGGAGTTCGGCGAGTTCGTCCGGGAGCAGGCCGCCGGGGTCCGGGCTGTCCACGGCCGGCATGACGCTCGAATCCAGCGCGTCGGCGTCCAGGTGCACCCAGAACCCAGCGGTGGCCGGCGGGTGCAGCCCGTCCAGCGCCGTCCGGGCCACCGGCCCGGCGCCGCGCTCGCGGATCTCCCCGACCGTGGCCACCTGGATCGCCGCCTCGCGCAGCTCCGCGAGGTCGGCGTCCCCGTCCCGGATCCCGAAGAGCCGTACGTCCTCGTCCCGCAGGTACGGGGAGCGGCCCTCCAGGTCGGCGAGAGCGGCCTGCCCGCGCCCCGTCGCGAGGGCGAGCTCCTCCCCGCCGGCGGCGCCGACCGGCCCGTTCACGGCCTCGTTGCCGGGGTGCCGGAAGTCGGCGGAGCCGTCGATGGCGGCCAGTCCGTACCGCCCGAGCCTGCGCATGGCCAGCGAGGCGCCGAGCTGGATCGAGCAGTCCCCGCCGAGGACCACGGGGAACTCCCCGGCCCTCAGGTGCCGTTCGATCCGGTCGGCGAGGGTGACGGTGTACGCGGCGAGGGCGTCGGCGTGGAACACGCCGTCACCCTCCTGCCAGTCCCCGCGGTCGTAGCGCGGCGGGACCACCACCCCGCCCTCGCGCGCACCGAGCCGGGCCAGCAGGCCCTGCTCCCGCAGGGCTCCGGCGAGCTTGTAGACGCCGGGTACGGTGCCGGGCGCGGGCGGGCGCAGGCCGAGGTTGGACGGGGCATCGAGGAGCACGAGGGATCGCATGTCCCCATCCTTGCGGACAGGGCTGCCTCTAGGGGAGCGACATTTCGGCGGTGACGGCCCAGCGTTCGTGGTCGCGCCAGGCGCCGTCGACGTGGAGGAAGTCCGGGGAGAGCCCCTCCAGCCGGAAGCCCGCGCCGCGGACCAGCGCGATCGAGGCGGCGTTGCCGGGCTGGATGTTGGCCTCCAGGCGGTGCAGGCCGAGGCCGCCCTCGCCGGGCGGGGAGAAGGCGTGCCCGAGGACCAGGCTCAGGGCCTCGTGGAACAGTCCCCGGCCGGCGGCGTGCGCGAAGGCTCCGTAGCCGAGGGCCCCGCACTGGAAGGCGCCCCGCACGATGTTGTTGACGTTGACGAAGCCCGCGAGGGCCCCGGTCCCCAGCTCGCACACGAGGAACCCGGCCCGGCCGTCGCCCTCGGCCAGCCGGGTCGCGTACGGCTCGTACTCCTCGATGGTGGCGGGCGGGAACAGCCAGGGGTGGTGGAGGTCCCTGCTCTCGTGCGCGCGTGCGGTGAACTCGGGCCCGTCGGCGAGCCGGAAGGGCCGCAGCCCCACCCGCGCGCCCTCCCGCAGGTACGTGGAAAAGGTCATCCGCCCAGGTTAGGAGCTGTGACAGGATCCCCTGCGTGATCATCAACCCCGACACTCGCGAACTCCTGCTCGCGGCAGCGCGCGACAACGCCGAGTGGTGCGACGCGGTCGTACGCGGCCACGGACCGGCCGGCGCGTTCGCCCCGGAGCTCTGGACCAGCGCGTTCCGGACTCCGCCGCTGTACCCCGATGCCGTGACCCTCGTCCCGGGAGCCCCGGCGGCCGCGCTGCTGGCCGGGATCGACACCGACGGCCCCGGCTGCTCGGTCAAGGACAGCTTCGCCGACCTGGACCTGGCCGGGGCCGGCTTCGAGGTGCTGTTCGAGGCCCGGTGGATCCACCGCCCGGCCGGGCCCGCCGCGGACACCGGCGCCCGCCTGGAGTGGTCCGCGGTCACCGACGCCGCCGGCCTGGAGGCCTGGGAGGCCGCCTGGGACGGCGAGCAGAGCACCGGCCTGTTCCACCCGGCCCTGCCGGGCCGGGACATCGTCTTCCTTGCGGGCCGCGCCGGGGGCCGGATCGTCGCCGGGGCCGTCGCGCACCGGGGCAGCGGCGCGGTGGTGGGCCTGTCCAACCTGTTCGCCGCCGACGAGGCCGACACCGACGCGGCCTGGGCGGGCGCGCTCAACGCCATCGCCGCCCGCTGGCCGGAACTGCCCGTCGTCGGCTACGAGTCGGGGGACGACCTCGACGCCGCCGTCCGCGCCGGGTTCACCCCGATCGGCCCGCTCCGCGTCTGGCTGCACACGGCCTAGCCCTCCAGCTCCAGCCTCGGCACGTCAGCGCGTTCGATCCCGAACACCTGGGCGTACAGGGACAGTTCGGCCTCCAGCGCGCGGATCATCGTGTCCGCCCGCCGGAAGCCGTGCCCCTCGCCCTCGAAGGCCAGGTACGCGTGCGGCACCGACCGCCCCCGCATGGCGGCGAGGAAGCGCTCCGCCTGGGCGGGCGGGCAGACCGGGTCGTCCAGTCCCTGGAGCAGGACGAACGGGGCGGTGATCCGGTCGGCGCGGGCCACCGGTGAGCGCTCGCGGCAGCGGACGGCGAGGGTCTGCGGCGGTCCGGCCAGGCCGTCGATGTAGCGGGACTCCAGGTCGTGGGTCTCCTCGGCGAAGCCGAGCAGGTCCAGGACCGGGTAGATGATCGCCGCGCAGGCGTACAGGTCGGTCGCGGCCAGCGAGGCCGCCGCGGTCCAGCCGCCCGCGCTGGCGCCGCGGATGGCGAGCCGGTCCGGGTCGGCGGTGCCCTCGGCGGCCAGTGCCCGGGCCACCGCCGCGCAGTCCTCCACGTCCACGACGCCCCACTGCTCGCGCAGCCGCTCCCGGTAGGCGCGGCCGTAGCCGGTGGAGCCGCCGTAGTTCACTTCGACCACGCCGATGCCGCGCGAGGTGAAGTACGCGATGTGCAGGTCGAGTACGGGCGGCACGTGGTCGGTGGGGCCGCCGTGCGCCCACACCACGTACGGGGGCAGTTCGTCGGCGGCCGCCCGGCAGGCCGGGTGGTGCGGCGGGTAGACGTGTGCGTGGATCTCCCGGTTGTCGGGGCCGAGGAAGGTCCGGCTCTGCGGCTCCGGGTAGTAGGCCGGATCGACCGGGTCCACTCCGTGGGCGCCGACCCCCCGGGCGTGCCCGGTGGCGGTGTCCAGCTCCACCACCTCGTACGCGCTGCGCGGGCTGGCGGCGACCCCGTACACGCGGGTGCCGCTCACGGCGAGGGTCGGCTGCCAGGCGGTCCACGGCCCGGCCGCGTCCACCAGGTCCCCGCTCTCCGGGTCGAGGATGCCGAGCACGGAGGAGCCCTGGCCGTGCAGGACGGCGACGAGCCCGTCGGCCAGCGGGGCGAGCCAGCGCAGCCCGGGCTTCCACAGCGGACCGCCGAACTCCTCTTCCCTGGGGCACAGGTTGACCGCGTCACCGGTCGCCGGGTCCACCCGGTACGGGTTCCACCAGCCGCTGCGGTCGCTCACCGCGAGGAGGGTTCCGCGGGCCGTCCACTCGACCTGGGCGACGGCCTCGGCGGGGCCGCCCAGTACGGTACGGGCCCGCTCGAGCCGGCCGTCCGGCGTGACCTCGGCCAGTCGCAGTTCGGTGCCGTCCCAGGGCATCCGCGGGTGGTCCCACACCAGCCAGGCCGCGTGCCGCCCGTCCGGGGAGAGCCGGGGTCCGGTGCTGAACCGGTGCCGGTCGTCGGTCAGTTCCCGCACGGCGGACCGGTCCGCGGCGGCCGATCCGTCCAGCGGTACGGCGGCGGGCACCCGGCGGACGTCGGTCGGCCCGGGTCCGGTGAACTCCTCGAGCACGCACCAGACTTCGGAGCCGCGCAGCACCGGGTCGGCCCAGCGCAGTCCGCCGCCGACGCCGGAGAGGGGGGTCAGGGGCCGCGGTGTCGCGGCGTCGCCCGGGGCGTCCGGCTCGTAGGCGTAGAGCCGCTGGTCGGCGAAGTTGACGAAGACCAGCAGCGGACCGCCCTCGGCCCGTTCGACTCCGGCCCAGGGGAGGCCGCCGTACTCGGTGACCCGGCTGCGCACGTTCCACGGCGCGGGCAGGGCGGTGACGCTCTCGCCGACGGGACCGTCGCCGGCGGGGCGGCGCACCAGGGCCCGGCGGCCGCCCTCCTGCGGCCGGGGCTCGGTCCACCACACCTCGGGGCCGACCGTGCCCACGTACTCGGGCCGCCCGTCGAGGGAGGCGGCGAGTTCGGCGGCGATGGGCGAGGGCCAGCTTCCGTAGGGCCGGGTCGCCGCGGCCATCACAGGGTCCCCCTCACAGCGTCCGCAGTGCGTGGTCGAGGACGCGGACGCCGAAGTGCAGGGCGTCGACGGGGACCCGCTCGTCCACGCCGTGGAACAGCGACCAGTAGTCGAAGCCGGGCGGCAGTTTCAGCGGGGAGAAGCCGTAGCCGGTGATGCCGAGCCGGGAGAACTGCTTGGCGTCGGTGCCACCCGCCATGCAGAAGGGCACCACGTGCCCGTCCGGGTCGAACCGCTCGACGGACTCGCGCAGGATCCCGTACGTCCGCCCGTCCACGGGGGCTTCGAGCGCGACCTCGCGGTGGTGGAACTCCCACCGCACATCGGGGCCGGTGAGCGCGTCCAGGGTGGCGATGAACTCGGCCTCGCCGCCCGGCAGCATCCGGCCGTCCACGTAGGCGGCGGCCTGGCCGGGGATCACGTTGAGCTTGTAACCGGCGCTGAGCATCGTCGGGTTGGCGCTGTTGCGCACGGTCGCGTCGACCAGGGCGGCGGCCGGGCCGAGCCTGCCGAGGACGCCCTCGAGGTCGAATCCCGGGGCCCTCGGGTCCACCGACAGGCCCTGGAGGGCGGCGAGTTCGGTGATGCAGGCGACGACGGTGTCGGTGAGGCGGACCGGCCACTCGTGGGCGCCGATCCGGGCGACGGCGGCGGCGAGCCGGGTCACGGCATTGGCCCTGTTGGGCTTGGAGCCGTGTCCGGCGGTTCCGTGGGCCGTCAACTTCAGCCACGCGGTGCCGCGTTCACCGGCGGCGATCGGGTAGAGGGCCCGGCCGTCGCCGGGGTGGACGGTGAACGCGCCGGACTCGCCGATGCCCTCCGTACAGCCCTCGAAGAGGTGCGGGTGCCGGTCGGCGAGGAAGCCGGAGCCGTCGACGGCGCTGTCCTCCTCGTCGGCGGTGAAGGCGATCACGATGTCCCGGCGGGGCCGCACGCCGGCCCGCGCCCAGGCCCGTACGACGGCCAGCACCATCGCGTCCGTGTTCTTCATGTCGACGGCCCCGCGGCCCCAGACCACGCCGTCGCGGACCTCTCCCGAGAAGGGGTCCACACTCCATTCGCCGGCCTCGGCCGGAACCACGTCGAGGTGGCCGTGGACGAGGAGCGCCTCGGCGGAAGGGTCCGAGCCCTCGATCCGGGCCACCACGTTGGTGCGGCCCGGGGTGCGCTCCAGGAGGACCGGCTCGAGCCCGGCGGCGGCGAGCCGCTCGGCGGCGTACTCGGCGGCGGGGCGTTCGCAGCAGTCGCCGCCGCCCCGGTTGGTGGTGTCGATCCTGATGAGGCCGGAGGTGAACTCGACCGCCTCGTCGAGGGCGGCCTCGTCGACGGCGTCGGCCGGGGCGCGGTCCTGGGCCTGGGCCGGGACGTCGGCGGTGACTACGGGCATGTCAGCCATACTGCTCCTCCACGGCCGCGGAGACGACCGTCGTGACCGCCTTGAAGGTGCGGATCCCCTCGTACATCGTCTCGCTGCTGTACGCGACCCTGCGTTCGCCGCACCGCTCGGCGCCGGGGACCACCGTGGCCGCCAGGGCCAGGTGCTCGGCGTCGAACTCCAGCTCCACGGTGTAGGGGCCGCCGAGCACGGGATCGCGCCGGACGGCGAGGGCCGTGGCTTCCTTGGCCGCCGCGCGGATGTCGGCGGCGGTGCGCGCGGGGGTCCGGCACACGGCGGCGTAGCGCGAGACGTGGTCCTTGACCGCGACGGTCACCGCGTCCGGGGCGTATCCGGCGGCGTCGACGCAGGTCAGGTCGTCGCCGGTGACCATGATGACGGGCACCCCGTATTCGGCGACGACGTGCGCGTTGAGCAGTCCCTCGCTCGCCCGGATCCCGTTGAGCCAGACGCCGGTGATGGAGTTGGCGAGGTAGGTGTGGGCGAGGACCCCTTCGGAGCCGGCGCCCGTGTGGTAGCCGACGAAGGCGATCCCGTCGACGTCCCCGTGCTGGACGCCCTCGACCATGGAGAGCGTCTTGTGGCGGCCGGTGAGCATCTCGGCGCGGGCGTCGAGCTTCTCCAGCAGCAGGTTGCGCATGGTCCAGTGGGCCTCGTTGATGAGGACCTGGTCGGCGCCGCCGTCGTAGAAGCCGAGTGCGGCCGCGTTCACGTCGGAGGTGAACATGTGCCGGCAGCGCTCCCACTGGGACGCCCCGGGCACCACGTCCTCGGGCCAGGTGACGCCGGTGGCGCCCTCCATGTCGGCGGAGATGAGGATCTTCATCGGGCCCCCGGGCGGTCGGTTGCGGAGACCCAGCCTAGCTCTCGCACCTCCGCCGGGCCCGGGGGCCACGCCCGGGTTCCGGCGGCTCACCGGGGCCGGGAAATCCACCCGATCCGGTGAGCCGCCCGGCGCCGCGCAACGCCAAATGCGGTCACAGCACTGGGATCAGGCCTCGACTTCGGCGGCCAGGTTGGCCAGCAGGGTGTCGTAGATCCGGCCGAGGCCCTTGGGCGCGAAGGTGCGCTCGAAGAAGCCGCCGATGCCGCCGGCGCCGTTCCACACGGTGCTGACCACGGCCTTGGACTTGCCCTCGCCGGCCGGAGTGACCAGCCAGGTGGTGACCATGGAGGAGTTGCGGTCCTTCTCCACCAGCTGTCCGTCGGTGGGCTCGCTGACCTCGAGCAGGCAGTCGCGCACGCGCTTGCTGGTGGCCTGGAGCTTCCAGTGCACCAGGGTCCCCTCGCCGTCGCCGCCCTCGCGCACCTCGTACTCGCTGAAGTGCTCGGGCAGCAGCTTCCCCCGGGTCCCGGTGTAGTCCGCCAGCGCGTCGAACACGGTCTCCGCGTCAGCCGCGATGATCCGCTCCGTGGTGGCCTCGACCTGCGCCATAGCTGTTCCTCCAGCAGTTGTGATCGCTCGTCACGGCGAAGCCAACCACCTCCGGGGCAGCCGCCCAAATCCGGAGGGCCGGATTTCCCGGCCCGCACGATCATGGGAACGTTTGTTCTATTCTCGGGCCAGAGCTACCGAGGGAGGCGCTCATGCGCTGGGACAACCTGACCGAGGGCCCCACGGGTCCGGCCGCACTGTTCGGGGCCGGTGCCGTCGTCACCCGCACGATCGACACCCCCGAGTTCCGCGGGATCACCTTCCACGAGGTCCGGGCCCGCTCGATCGTCAACCGGGTGCCCGGGGCCTCGCGCATGCCGTTCGAATGGACGGTCAACCCCTACCGCGGGTGCAGCCACGCCTGCGTGTACTGCTTCGCCCGCAAGACCCACGGCTACCTGGACCTCGACACCGGTGTCGGCTTCGACTCGCAGATCGTCGTCAAGACCAACGCCCCCGAGCTGCTGCGCCGCGAGCTCGCCTCGCGCCGCTGGACCGGCGCACACATCGCCATGGGCACCAACGTCGACTGCTACCAGCGCGCCGAGGGCCGCTACCGGCTGATGCCCGGGATCATCGAGGCGCTGCGCGACCACGCGAACCCCTTCTCGATCCTCACCAAGGGCACGCTGATCCTGCGCGACCTTCCCCTCCTCCAGGAGGCCGCCGCGGTCACCGATGTCGGGATCTCCGTCTCCGTCGGCTTCACGGACAGCGGTCTGTGGCGGACCGTGGAGCCCGGGACTCCCTCCCCCGCCGCCCGGCTGAACGCCGTACGGACACTGACCGACGCCGGCATCGAGTGCGGGGTGCTGATGGCCCCCGTCATCCCCTTCCTCGGCGACGCGCCGGAGCAGCTGCGGGACACCGTCCGCGCCATCGCCGAGTCCGGCGCCACCTCCGTGACACCCCTGGTACTCCATCTGCGGCCCGGGGCGCGCGAGTGGTTCACGGCCTGGCTGGGCGAGCACCACCCGCACCTCGTGGAGCGGTACGAACGGATGTACGCGGGCGGCTCGTACGCACCCACCTGGTACCAGCGCCAGATCACCCGCCAAGTCCACGAGCTGGCGGCGGAATTCGGCATCGGCCCGAACGGGCGCGGGGCCCCCCGCCGGGTCGTCACCCCCGAGCCGCCCGTGCCCGCCGAGCCCACCCAGCTCACCCTCCTCTGACGCCCGTCACCCCCGAAGGGTCATCACATCGGGCCAAAAGGCAGCCCAATCCCGCTTTCCAGGCGCGGTTTCCGGGACGATTCCGCCCAGAACCCTCGGCTGGGAGGCCCCATGCTGCACCCCTTGAAGAAGCGCACCGCTGTCCTGCTGTCGATCTCCACCGTGGCCGCCGTCGCCTCCGTCCTCGCGAGCCCGGTCTCGGCCACCACGGCGGCCCCGGCCGCCGCCGCGCCGAAGCAGGCGCCGCTGCGCTGGACCGACTGCGCGACCCCCCGCTACCCGACCCTCCAGTGCGCCTCCCTCAACGTCCCCCTCGACCACGGCCGGCCCGCCGGACGCCAGATCTCCCTCGCGCTGACCCGGGTCCCGCACACCGCCGCCACCTCCTCCGGCCCGCTGCTGGTCAACCCCGGCGGCCCGGGCGGCAGCGGGCGCACCCTGGCGGGCTTCGTCGCGTCCGCCCTCCCCAAGGACGTGGCCGCCCAGTACGACGTGATCGGCTTTGACCCGCGGGGCGTCGGCAAGAGCGAGCCGTCCCTCGACTGCGGGGCGGGCCACTTCACCCCGGTCCGGCCCGACTCCGTACCGATCGACGCGGAGACCGAGCAGGCCAACCTGGACCGGGTGCGGTCCTTCGCCGAGTCCTGCCAGACCAAGCACGCGGACGTGCTGCCGCACATCGGCACCGTCTCCGCCGCCCGCGACATCGAGGTGCTGCGCACGGCCCTCGGCGCGGAGCGCATCAGCTACTTCGGCTACTCGTACGGGACCTACCTGGGCGCGGTGTACGCCAAACTCCACCCGCAGCGGGTGCACCGGCTCGTCCTGGACTCCGTGGTCGACCCGGGCGGGGTCTGGTACGAGGACAACCTCGCGCAGGACCGGGCCTTCGACTCCCGCCACAAGGCCTTCCTGGCCTGGGTGGCGAAGTACGACGCCACCTACGGGCTCGGCGCGGACGCGGCCGGGGTCGAGGAGCGCTGGTACGCGATGCGCGGCGAGCTGCGCGAGACGCCCGCGGGCGGCAAGGTGGGCCCGTCCGAGCTGGAGGACACCTTCATGCCGGGCGGCTACTTCAACGGCTACTGGCCCAGCCTCGCCGAGGCCTTCGCGGCGTACGCGGTGAAGAAGGACCCGAAGCCGCTGGTGGCGGCGTACGAGCGGTTCGGCGCGGTGGAGCCCTCCGCGGGCAACGGCTACAGCGTCTACACGGCGGTGCAGTGCCGGGACTCGGCCTGGCCGAAGGACTGGAACCAGTGGCGCGCGGACATGTGGCGCACGCACGCCGAGGCGCCCTTCATGACCTGGAACAACGCCTGGTACAACGCCCCGTGCGCGTTCTGGCCGACGGAGCCGCTCGAGGCCCCGGACGTGACCAACGCCGACCTTCCGCCCGCCCTGCTGCTCCAGGCGACGGAGGATGCGGCGACCCCGTTCCAGGGGGCGCTCAGCATGCGGGAGAAGCTGAAGGGCGCGGCCCTGGTCGTCGAGGAGGGCGGCGGCAACCACGGCATCTCGCTGAGCGGCAACAAGTGCCTGGACGAGAAGGTCTCGGCCTATCTGCGGACGGGCCGGGCCGCGGACGCCACCTGCCCCGCCCAGGAGGCCCCGAAGCCGACCGCGGCGACCCGCGCGGTCCCGTCCTCGGCGGGCGGCGCGGCCCTGCACGGACTCCTGGGCTACCGCGGCTGATCTTCACCGGGCAGGATCGTGCTCATGACCACCACGCCTGAGCACAGCCACCTCTCCCGCGTCCGAGCCCCCGAGGGCGTCAGTCCCGGTACCGGATACAGCCATGTCGTCTGGGGCACCGGGCGGTTCGTCGCCGTCTCCGGTCAGTGCGCGCTCGACGAGAAGGGCGAGGTGGTCGGCGAGGGCGACGCCGCCGCCCAGGCCCGGCAGGTGTTCGAGAACCTGCGCCGGTGCCTGGCGGCGGCCGGGGCCGGCTTCGACGACGTCGTGAAGCTGACGTACTTCGTCACGGACGTGGCCCACCTCCCGGCGGTTCGGGCCGCCCGGGACGCGGTCATCCCCGCAGACCGCCAGCCGGCCTCCTCGGCGGTCCAGGTATCGGCCCTGTTCCGCCCCGAGCTCCTGCTGGAGGTGGAGGCCTTCGCCGTCGTCCCGGCCTAGCCGGGAGGGAGACCGCGCAGTGCGGCCGTCGCCGCCACCGCGAGGCGGGGGTGGGCCTGCGCCCGGGTCAGCAGCTCGCGGGCACGGGGGTCGCCGAGGGCGCCGAGGCCCTCCACGCAGGCCAGGGCCACCCGCCAGTACGGGTCGTGCGGGGAGAGCAGCCGGGACAGGGTCGTCATCAGGGCCGGGGCCGACTCCGGCGCGCGCAGGGCGGTGAGCAGCCGGACGGGCTGCAGGGCGTAGGCGGTGCGCAGGCCGTTGGTGGCGAGGGCGGCGGCCGCGCGGGCGGTGCGCGGGTCGCCGAGGACGGCCAGTGCCTCGGCGGCGGCCGCGCAGCGCGGCGGGTCCCGGTGGTTGAGCAGCAGCACGAGGGACTCGAAGGCGCGGCGGTCCCCCGCCAGTCCCAGCCGGTAGGCGGCCAGTTCGCGGGCCCACAGGGGCAACCCGGCCGAGGTCAGGGAGGCCGCGAGCCCGTCCGGACCGGCGGCGAGCAGCGCCTCGTACTCCGGGTACTCCGGGGAACCGGTGGCTTCCGCCCGCAGGCGCTCCAGCACGTCGTTCACCCGGCCACCCTAGGCGGCCGCGGCCGTCGCCACGGCCCGTTCACCGCGATTGATGATCGATGATCGATGATCGGTACATTTGGGCGGTACAGGTCACATCTCCGCGCTCTGGCGCACCAGTTACCGGCGGGTTACTGTCGCTTCAACACGTACGAGGGCGGCCTGGTGACGCAGCCGCCTCGTGCCGGTCGGTTCAGCACGACACCACGGCGTGACCCCGGGACAGGGTTTCCGCCGCTTCCGCCCTCTGGGCATCTTCCCTTGGGCATCTCGCCTTGGGCTTCTCCCTCTGGGCTTCTTCCGCACGGCTTTCCGTACGGCATCCGCGCGCGCTGTGCGCCGCGCGCTCCCTCAGTCGTCACCCTCTTCCACTGGAGTCCCTCGATGGACCGTCCGTCCAGTCACCCCACCCTCCAGACCATCGCCGTCGTCGGCCTCGGCACGATGGGCACCGGCATCGCCGAGGTCCTCGCCCGGGCCGGCCGCGAGGTCATCGGCATCGACGTCAGCGAGGCCGCCACCCGCCGGGCCGCGGCCTCGCTCGCGGCGGCCACCGAGCGCTCCGTCACCCGGGAGCGCCTCACCGAGCAGGAGCGGGCGGACGTGCTCGCCCGCTTCCGCACCTTCACCGATCTGGGCGCCGCCGCCGAGGCCGATCTGGTCATCGAGGTCGTGCCGGAGTCGTACGAGATCAAGCAGCAGGTGTTCCGCGAGCTCGACGCGATCGTCCGGCCCGACACCATCCTGGCCACCGGCACCAACGCCCTCTCGGTGACCCGCCTGGCCGCCGAGTCCCAGCGCCCCGAGCGCGTGCTGGGCCTGCACTTCTTCAACCCGGCCCCGGCGATGAAGCTGGTCGAGGTCGTCTCGAGCGTGCTGACGGCCCCGCCGGCCGTCGAGGCGGTCACCGAGCTGGCCCGCGAGCTCGGCAAGGAGCCCGTCTCGGTCGGCGACCGTCCCGGCTTCGTCGCCGACGGCCTGCTGTTCGGCTACCTCAACCAGGCCGCCGCCATGTACGAGGCGAAGTACGCCTCCCGCGAGGACATCGACGCGGCGATGCGGCTCGGCTGCGGTCTGCCCATGGGCCCGCTCGCGCTGCTCGACCTGATCGGCGTGGACACCGCCCGCACCGTCCTGGAGGCCATGTACACCTCCTCGGGCGACCGGCTGCACGCCCCGGCCCCGATCCTGGGCCAGCTCGCGGAGGCCGGCCTGACCGGGCAGAAGGCCGGGCGCGGGTTCTACACCTACGAGGCTCCGGGCAGCTCCACGGTGGTCCGCGACCAGCAGACCCCGCCGGAGGAGTCCCGGCTCGGCGCGGGCCGTCCCGTCACCTCGGTCGGCGTGGCCGGCTCGGGCACCATGGCGAGCGGGATCGCGCAGGTCTTCGCGCAGTCCGGGTTCGACGTGGTGCTGGCCGCCCGCAGCCAGGAGAAGGCGGAGGCGGCGAAGGCCGCGATCGGCAAGTCCTTGGGCCGTGCGGTGTCCAAGGGCCGGCTGACCGAGGAGGCCGCCGCGCAGACCCTGGGCCGGATCACCCCGGCCGGTTCGCTGGACGCCTTCGCCTCGGTGGACCTGGCCGTGGAGGCCGTGGCCGAGGACCTCGCGGTCAAGCAGGAGCTGTTCGCGGCCCTGGACAAGGTCTGCAAGCCGGGCGCCGTGCTGGCGACGACCACCTCCTCGCTGCCGGTGATCGCGGTGGCCCGCGTGACCTCGCGCCCGCAGGACGTGATCGGCATGCACTTCTTCAACCCGGCTCCGGCGATGAAGCTGGTCGAGGTGGTCCGCACGGTCCTGACGGCCGACGACGTGCACGCCACGGTCCGCGAGATCTGCCTCAAGGTGCGCAAGCACCCGGTGGACTGCGGGGACCGGGCCGGCTTCATCGTGAACGCGCTGCTGTTCCCGTACCTCAACAACGCGATCAAGATGGTCGAGCAGCACTACGCGAGCCTCGACCAGATCGACGCGGCGATGAAGCTGGGCGGCGGGTACCCGATGGGGCCCTTCGAGCTCCTGGACGTGGTCGGCCTCGACGTCTCGCTGGCCATCGAGAAGGTCCTCCACAAGGAGTTCCGCGACCCGGGCCTGGCCCCGTCCCCGCTGCTCGAGCACCTGGTGGCGGCGGGCTGCCTGGGCCGGAAGACCGGCCGCGGATTCCGTGAGTACGCCCGCCGGTAAGCCTCGGCCGGGCCACGAGCCGGATGCGTGGGGAGGGCTCCTCGGGCCCGCCGGACCCTCACGGTGGGCGAACCCTCCCGACGAGCACTGTGTGCCCAGTGCCGGTCCTCCCCCGCATCCACCCCAGTCCCACCCCCCTCGGGCGCGCTCTTCCGCGCAGATGAAGTACGTTCGCTCTATGTCCCAGCCCGCCAAGACCTCGTCCCGCGCCGCCGCGGCCTCCGACGCACAGGAGAGCACGGCCGGCACCAAGGCGGCCGCGCAGCGGCTCAAGATGCGCCGTGAGCTCGCCGCGGCCGCGATGGAGCTGTTCGCGACCAAGGGGTACGAGGCGACGACGGTCGACGAGATCGCCGCGACCGCCGGGGTGGCGCGCCGGACCTTCTTCCGGCACTTCCGGTCCAAGGAAGAGGCGATCTTCCCGGACCACGACGACACCCTGACCCGCGCCGAGGCCGTCCTCGACGTGGCCCCGGCGCACGAGCACCCGCTCGACACGGTGTGCCGCGGGATCAAGGAAGTCATGAAGATGTACGCCGCCTCGCCGGCGGTGTCGGTGGAGCGATACCGGCTGACGCGCGAGGTGCCGGCGCTGCGGGAGCGGGAGATCGCCTCGGTGGCCCGCTACGAGCGGCTGTTCACGCGCTACCTGCTCGCCCACTTCGACGAGCAGGACCACCACGACGGCAACGACGACCCGCTGCTGGCCGAGGTGGCCGCCTCCGCGGTGGTGACCGCCCACAACCACGTGCTGCGGCGCTGGCTGCGGGCGGGCGGCCAGGGGGACGTGGAGGCGCAGCTGGACCACGCCTTCTCGATCGTGCGCAAGACCTTCGGCACGGGGATCGGCGCGGGCCGCACCCTGACCAGTACGCCGCCGGCCGCGCCGGCCGCCGTCCGTACGCAGGGCGAGGTGCTGGTGGCGGTGGCCCGGACGGACGCTCCGCTGGACGAGGTCATGCGGACCATCGAAGAGGCACTGCGCACCACGTAGTCGAAAAATCGAAAAGCAGCACGCGCGATCCTCGTCACACAGGGCCGCCCCCGTTTCGGGGGCGGCCCTTTGCGTATGCCCGACTTGCCCCTACTCGCGGGTAACTCTGATCGATCATCGCTCATCCGTGCAGGTCAATCGGCAAATGAGAGAAAGTTTTGGCACGCGGTGCCTTGCCGGGTGACACGGGGTGCCATACGTTGAATCTCGTCCGGATGTCCCCGCGACCCACGCCCACACGGCACGGAACGCGCCCCGGATCGCCTGCGTCACCAGGCACCGCACGCCTCACCACGGGCGTCGCCCAGCAGCACCGCACCAGCCGGACCGACGGCACACCTGCACCACGCACCCCCGTTCCCCTCAGCGCACCCTCATCAGCGCTAGCCGGAGGCTCTACCGTGAAGGACATCCTGGACGCGATTCAGTCGCAGTCCGCCACCGCCGCAGACTTCGCGGCCCTGCCGCTGCCCGACTCGTACCGCGCGATCACCGTGCACAAGGACGAGGCGGAGATGTTCGCGGGGCTGACGACACGCGAGAAGGACCCGCGCAAGTCCCTTCACCTGGACAACGTCCCGGTGCCGGAGCTGGGCCCGGGCGAGGCCCTGGTCGCCGTCATGGCCTCCTCGGTCAACTACAACTCCGTGTGGACCTCGATCTTCGAGCCGGTGTCCACCTTCAGCTTCCTGGAGCGCTACGGGCGCCTGTCGGAGCTGACCAAGCGCCACGACCTCCCGTACCACATCATCGGCTCCGACCTCGCGGGCGTCGTGCTGCGCACCGGCCCGGGCGTGAACGCCTGGAAGCCGGGCGACGAGGTCGTCGCGCACTGCCTCTCGGTCGAGCTGGAGTCCTCCGACGGCCACAACGACACGATGCTCGACCCCGAGCAGCGCATCTGGGGCTTCGAGACCAACTTCGGCGGCCTGGCAGAGATCGCGCTCGTCAAGTCGAACCAGCTGATGCCCAAGCCCGGCCACCTCAGCTGGGAGGAGGCCGCCTCCCCCGGTCTGGTCAACTCCACCGCCTACCGCCAGCTGGTCTCCCGCAACGGCGCCGGCATGAAGCAGGGCGACAACGTCCTGATCTGGGGCGCCAGCGGCGGACTCGGCTCCTACGCCACCCAGTTCGCACTGGCCGGCGGCGCCAACCCGATCTGTGTGGTCTCCAGCCCCGAGAAGGCGGCCATCTGCCGCGCGATGGGCGCCGAGGCGGTCATCGACCGCAACGCCGAGGGCTACAAGTTCTGGAAGGACGAGCACACCCAGGACCCGAAGGAGTGGAAGCGCTTCGGCAAGCGCATCCGCGAGCTGACCGGCGGCGAGGACGTGGACATCGTCTTCGAGCACCCGGGCCGCGAGACCTTCGGCGCCTCGGTCTACGTCACCCGCAAGGGCGGCACGATCGTCACCTGCGCCTCCACCTCCGGCTACAACCACGAGTACGACAACCGCTACCTGTGGATGTCCCTCAAGAGGATCGTCGGCTCGCACTTCGCGAACTACCGCGAGGCGTGGGAGGCCAACCGCCTGGTCTCCAAGGGCAAGATCCACCCCACCCTGTCGAAGGTCTACTCCCTCGAGGAGACCGGCCAGGCCGCCTACGACGTCCACCGCAACCTCCACCAGGGCAAGGTCGGCGTCCTGGCGCTGGCCCCCGAGGAGGGCCTGGGCGTCCGCGACCACGAGCTGCGCGCCACGCACCTCGACGCCATCAACCGCTTCCGCAACATCTAAGGGCCAAAGGGACAGCCTGAGATGACAGAGCGCCAGAAGGACCGTCCGTGGCTCATGCGGACGTACGCCGGCCACTCCACGGCCGAGGCGTCCAACGAGCTGTACCGCCGCAACCTCGCCAAGGGCCAGACCGGCCTGTCGGTCGCGTTCGACCTTCCGACGCAGACCGGCTACGACCCCGACCACATCCTCGCCCGCGGCGAGGTGGGCCGGGTCGGGGTCCCGGTCTCCCATCTGGGCGACATGCGGCGGCTGTTCCAGGACATCCCCCTGGAGCAGATGAACACCTCGATGACGATCAACGCCACCGCCATGTGGCTGCTGGCGCTCTACCAGGTGGCCGCCGAGGAGCAGGGCGCGGACATATCCCTGCTCCAGGGCACCACCCAGAACGACATCGTCAAGGAGTACCTCTCGCGCGGGACGCACGTCTTCCCGCCGGGACCCTCGCTCCGCCTGACGACGGACATGATCGCGTACACGGTCAACCACATCCCGAAGTGGAACCCGATCAACATCTGCAGCTACCACCTGCAGGAGGCGGGAGCCACCCCGGTCCAGGAGATCTCGTACGCGATGTCCACCGCGATCGCGGTGCTGGACTCGGTGCGCGACTCGGGCCAGGTGCCCGAGGAGCGCTTCGGGGAGGTCGTCGCCCGCATCTCCTTCTTCGTGAACGCGGGCGTCCGCTTCATCGAGGAGATGTGCAAGATGCGCGCCTTCGGCCGCATCTGGGACAAGGTCACCCGTGAGCGCTACGGCATCGAGAACGAGAAGCAGCGCCGCTTCCGCTACGGGGTTCAGGTCAACTCCCTGGGCCTGACGGAGGCGCAGCCGGAGAACAACGTCCAGCGCATCGTGCTGGAGATGCTGGCCGTCACCCTCTCCAAGGACGCCCGCGCCCGCGCGGTGCAGCTGCCCGCCTGGAACGAGGCGCTGGGCCTGCCCCGGCCCTGGGACCAGCAGTGGTCGCTGCGCATCCAGCAGGTCCTGGCCCTGGAGAGCGACCTGCTGGAGTACGAGGACATCTTCGCCGGTTCCCACGTCATCGAGGCCAAAGTCGACTCCCTGGTCGCCGACTGCCTGGCCGAGATCGACCGGATCCAGGAGATGGGCGGCGCGATGGCCGCCGTCGAGTCCGGGTACCTGAAGGGCGAGCTGGTCTCCTCGCACGCCGAGCGGCGGGCGCGGATCGAGGCCGGCGAGGACAAGATCGTCGGGGTCAACTGCTTCCAGCAGACCGAGGAGAACCCGCTCACCTCCGACCTGGACGGCGCCATCATGACGGTCGACCCGGCAGTGGAGGCGCTCACCGTCGAGCGCATCGTCCGCTGGCGGGCGGAGCGTCAGGAGTCCTCGGACCGCCAGGGGAACGGCGATCCCTTCGTCTTCCCCACCACCCAGCAGGCCCTGGACCGCCTCAAGGAGGCCGCGGCCGGCACCGAGAACCTGATGGACGCCACCCTGGAGTGCGCCCGGGCGGGTGTCACCACGGGCGAGTGGTCGAGCGCCCTGCGCGAGGTGTTCGGCGAGTTCCGGGCCCCGACCGGGGTCTCCTCGGCCCCGGTCGCGGTCACCGCCGAGCCCGGTACGCCGATGCACGAGGTCCGCGAGAAGGTCTCCCGTACGGCCGACGAGCTCGGCTCGGGCCGGCTGCGCCTGCTGGTCGGCAAGCCCGGCCTGGACGGGCACTCCAACGGCGCCGAGCAGATCGCCGTCCGGGCCCGCGACGCCGGTTTCGAGGTGGTCTACCAGGGCATCCGGCTGACGCCCGAGGAGATCTCCTCCGCGGCGCTGGCCGAGGACGTGCACTGCGTGGGACTGTCCATCCTGTCCGGATCCCACAGCGCACTCGTCCCGGATGTCCTCGAACGCCTGCGCGTTGCAGGGGCGGGTGACATTCCCGTCATCGTCGGAGGCATCATTCCGAACGCGGATGCCGTGACACTGAAGGCGGCCGGAGTCGCCGCCGTCTTCACCCCGAAGGATTTCGGCATCACGGAGATCATCGGCCGTATCGTCGACGAGATCCGCAAAGCCAACAAGCTCGCCCCTCTCGAAATCGTTGCAAGCACGGAGGTCCCCGCATGACCACGCCCGTCCACCCGGTGAACCGTCTTCGCCCGCGTCGCTCCTGCCTCGCGGTCCCGGGTTCGAACCCGCGCTTCCTGGAGAAGGCCCAGGGCCTGCCGGCCGACCAGGTCTTCCTGGACCTGGAGGACGCCTGCGCGCCGCTCGCCAAGGAAGGCGCCCGCCACACCATCGTGGACGCGCTGAACAACGGTGACTGGACGGGCAAGACCCGGGTCGTGCGCGTCAACGACTGGACCACGCACTGGACGTACCGCGACGTGATCACGGTCGTCGAGGGCGCCGGCCAGAACCTCGACTGCATCATGCTGCCGAAGGTCCAGGACGCCCAGCAGGTCGTGGCCCTCGACCTCCTGCTCACGCAGATCGAGAAGACCATGGGCTTCGAGGTCGGCAAGATCGGCATCGAGGCGCAGATCGAGAACGCCAAGGGCCTGGTGAACGTCGACGAGATCGCCGCCGCCTCCCCCCGGCTGGAGACGATCATCTTCGGCCCGGCCGACTTCATGGCCTCGATCAACATGAAGTCCCTGGTCGTGGGCATGCAGCCGCCCGGCTACGGCGCGGACGCCTACCACTACATCCTGATGCGGATCCTGATGGCGGCCCGCATGCACAACCTCCAGGCCATCGACGGCCCCTTCCTCCAGATCCGCGACGTGGACGCCTACCGCGAGGTGGCCGGCCGGGCGGCGGCGCTGGGCTTCGACGGCAAGTGGGTGCTGCACCCGGGACAGGTCGACGCGGCGAACGAGGTCTTCTCCCCCTCGCAGGAGGACTACGACCACTCCGAGCTGATCCTCGACGCGTACGACTGGTGCACCTCGGAGGCCGGCGGCAAGAAGGGCTCCGCGATGCTCGGCGACGAGATGATCGACGAGGCCAGCCGCAAGATGGCCCTGGTCATCGCGGGCAAGGGCCGAGCCGCCGGTATGCAGCGCACCAGCAAGTTCGAGATCCCGGAGGCCTGATCCCCATGCAGTTCGGACGCACGTACGAAGAGTTCGAGGTCGGGGCGGTCTACAAGCACTGGCCCGGGAAGACGGTCACGGAGTACGACGACCACCTCTTCTGTCTGCTGACCATGAATCACCACCCGCTCCACATGGACAGCAATTACGCCGAGAACACGACCGACTTCGGCAAGAACGTGGTCGTGGGCAACTACATCTACTCTCTGCTGCTGGGCATGTCCGTCCCGGACGTCTCCGGGAAGGCCATCGCCAACCTGGAGATCGAGTCCCTGCGGCACGTGGCGCCGACCTTCCACGGCGACACCATCTACGGCGAGACCACGGTCCTCGACAAGACCCCGTCGAAGTCGAAGAACGACCGCGGCATCGTCTACGTCGAGACCAAGGGCTACAAGCAGGACGGCACCCTCGTCTGCGTCTTCCGGCGCAAGGTGATGGTCCCGACCGAGACGTACATCAAGGAGCGCGGCGGCGAGCAGCCCGGCCGCCCGCAGCTGAAGGAACAGGGGAAGTAGCCATGGCCCGACTCGCCCAGACCGCCGGGCTCACGGACGTCCAGCGGGAGATCCTCAAGACCGTCCGGGAGTTCGTCGACAAGGAGATCATCCCGGTCGCGACCGAGCTCGAACACCGTGACGAGTACCCGCAGCAGATCGTCGACGGCCTCAAGGAGCTCGGCCTCTTCGGCCTGATGATCCCGGAGGAGTACGGCGGTCTGGGTGAGTCGCTCCTCACCTACGCGCTGTGCGTGGAGGAGATAGCGCGGGGCTGGATGTCCGTCTCGGGCATCATCAACACCCACTTCATCGTGGCGTACATGCTCAAGCAGCACGGCACGCAGGAGCAGAAGGACCACTTCCTCCCGCGCATGGCGCTGGGCGAGGTGCGCGGCGCGTTCTCGATGTCCGAGCCGGGGCTCGGCTCCGATGTGTCGGCCATCACGTCCAAGGCGGTGAAGGACGGCGACGAGTACGTCCTGAACGGCCAGAAGATGTGGCTGACGAACGGCGGCACCTCCACCCTGGTGGCCGTTCTCGTACGAAGTGACGAAGGACACCCCGAGGGCACGGCGCCCCACAAGTCGATGACGACCTTCCTCGTCGAGAAGGAGCCGGGCTTCGGTGAGGTCCGTCCGGGCCTGACCATCCCCGGCAAGATCGACAAGATGGGCTACAAGGGCGTCGACACGACCGAGCTCATCATGGACGGACTGCGCATTCCGGCCAATCGCGTACTCGGCGGGCAGACGGGCCGAGGGTTTTACCAAATGATGGACGGGGTCGAGGTCGGCCGCGTCAACGTGGCGGCGCGTGGCTGCGGCGTCGCTCAGCGTGCTTTCGAACTGGGTGTCTCGTATGCCCAGCAACGTCACACTTTCGGCAAGGCGATCGCCGAGCACCAGGCCATCCAGTTCAAGCTGGCCGAGATGGCTACCAAGGTCGAAGCCGCCCATGCGATGATGGTGAATGCAGCACGCAAAAAGGACTCCGGGGAACGAAACGACCTCGAAGCAGGGATGGCGAAGTACCTCGCCTCCGAGTACTGCAAGGAGGTGGTTGAAGACGCCTTCCGCATCCATGGCGGCTACGGCTTCTCGAAGGAGTACGAGATCGAGCGTCTCTACCGGGAGGCTCCGATGCTGCTCATCGGTGAAGGTACCGCCGAGATCCAGAAAATGATCATCGGGCGACGCCTGCTTGAGGAGTACCGACTCCAGGGCTGAAAGTACCTTTTGCGGCGAATCATCCACTGATTCGTCGCAAAAGAGTCACTACCAGTCACTGGCCGACGGCCATCGACTCGGCTTCTGGCTTGCCCAGTTGTTGCGCGCAACCGATAGCATTCCAGTAAAGCCGCCGTCCCGTCCCCCCGTTTACGGCGCGGCAATCACCCGCTACGAAGGTCATCCATGCCCCACAGCCAAACCTCTGCACCTCGCGACAGCCTCCGTGGCGTACGCCTCGCGCGCGGAGCATCGCCGTGGCTTCTGCCGACCCTCGCCACCGCGGCGCTCAGCCTCACCCGGGCTCGCAAGTCCGGGCGCTGGGCCGCGGCGGCCGTGCCCACCACCGCGCTCGCGGCGGGCATGCTGTGGTTCTTCCGCGACCCCGAGCGCGAGATCGCCCAGGGCCGTGTCATCTCGCCCGCCGACGGTGTGGTGCAGAGCATCATGCCGTGGAAGGACGGACGGACCCGGGTCGCGATCTTCATGAGCCCGCTGAACGTCCACGTCAACCGCGCGCCCCTGGCGGGCACGGTGACGTCCGTGGAGCACATCCCCGGCGGATTCGTCCCGGCGTTCAACAAGGAGAGCGAGAACAACGAGCGCGTTGTCTGGCACTTCGACACCGAGCTCGGCGACATCGAGATGGTGCAGATCGCCGGCGCAGTCGCCCGGCGCATCGTTCCGTACCTGCCGGCCGGTACGAAGGTCGAGCAGGGCGAACGCATCGGTCTGATCCGCTTCGGCTCCCGCGTCGACATCTACCTCCCCGAGGGTGTCGAGGTCGCGGTCGAGGTCGGTCAGGCCACCACCGCGGGGGTGACACGAATTGACCGTGACTGACCCTGAGACTCCGGCAGCCGGCTGGGTGCCCGAGCCCGCCGAGGAGGAGTCCGCCGAGGACGACATGCCGCTCTCGCTGCGGCTGTCGATAGCGGACACCCTCACGCTCGGCAATGCGACGTGCGGATTCATGGCGGTGTACTTCACCACCACCGGAATCCTCATCCCGCACCTCACCGGCAGTGGCGAGTCGGGCATGGCCCGTAACAGCGCCGCGACGGCAGTGATACTGATGCTGCTCGCCGCGGTCTTCGACCTCTTCGACGGCATCGTGGCCCGCAAGCTGCGCAGCTCGCCGATGGGCGCCGAGCTGGACAACCTGTCCGACCTGATCAGCTTCGGCCTGGCTCCCGCGTACTTCGTGCTCGTCTACGGCATGGTCGCCGACGACGCGGTGCAGAAGATGTCGGCGCTGGCCGCGATCGTGGTGCTGCTGGCCGTGGTGCTCAGACTCGCGAGATTCAGCTGCGTGACGATGAAGGACGGCATGTTCCAGGGCATGCCGAGCCCCTTCGGCGCCCTGACGGTCGTCTCGATCGTGCTGCTGGAGCTCCCCTTCATCCCGACGCTGCTGGCGATCATCGGCGTGGCCTGGCTGATGGTGAGCCGGGTCGAGTACCCGAAGCCGCGGGGTGTCCTCGCGGTGGCGATGCTCTGCTGGATCATCGGTGCGATGGGGCTGCTGGCGGCCTGGGCGTTCGACGCCCCGGGCGGTCAGCTGCTGCTCCAGACCGGCTGCGCCCTGCAGATCGCGATGGCGGCGACCATTCCGCTGTTCGCGACGACCCGGAGGGCGAACACCTTCCGGCACAACCGTCGCGAGGCCCGCGCCACCACGCTGCGCTAGCTGTACGGGAGAGGCCCCCGGATGCCGATGGCATCCGGGGGCCTCTCGTCGTTTCCGGCTGCGGGCCGACTGCTGGGGCTGGGCGGGGTCAGCCCGTTGGGGTGAGGTTTTGGGCTGCCGGGGTTACCGCGGCTTCCTTGACCACCTTCAGGCCGCCCGGGGTCTGCTCGTCCGGCTTCATGATCACGCTCTGCCGGGTGGAAGGGGACTTCGGGTCGGAGAAGTCGTGCGTGATCCCGAAGCCGCTGTCGTAGGACTTCAGGCTCAGCAGGGCCTTGCCCACGCCTTCGCGGGTGAGGTCCTTGTCCGCGCAGGCCTTCTTCAGCGCCTCCCCGTAGACCGCGGCGGCCGTGTATCCGGCCACCACCCCGTTGTCGAGCCCCGCGCCCGGGTAGGCCTCCTTGTAGGCCGCGGCGAGGGCCGCCGGGCCGGGGGCGGTGGAGCCGATGGGCAGGGTGGACGCGGCGACGTAGTAGTCCTTCTGCAGGGCCGCGCCCGCCGGGGTGGCGAGCAGCTGCGGAGCGAAGGCCGAGTTGTTGCCGACCACCGGGACGTTCCAGCCGCCGGCCGCGGCGACCCCGACCAGCGAGGCCGCCTGCCGGGGCCCGGCGCTGATCACCACGGCCTTGACCCCGGCCTGCTTGAGTGCGGCGACCTGGGCGGACATGTCGTTGTCGGTGGGCTTGATCTTCTGCTCGACGACGGTCAGCCCGGCCTCCTTGGCCGCGTGCTTGGACCCGGCCAGGGCGTTCTCGCCGTAGTCACCCTCGAAGTACACGTGCCCGATCTTGTCCCCGGAGGCGATGCGCTTCTGTTCGAGGAGGTAGCCGATGGCGTTGACCGTCTCGATGTCGTAGGTGGCACCCACCGTACGGATGGCAGGGCTGCCCAGCAGCGAGGCGGACCAGGCCTGCGGGATGACCAGTCCCTTGTCCTGGCCGTCGATGCGGTCCTTGGCGGCGGCGACGAACGGGGAGCCGATGAACTGGGCGAAGCCGAGCACGTCGGGCTCCAGCTCGGTGTAGCCGGCGAGGGCCTTCTGCGGGTCGTAGCCGTGGTCCCGGACCGTCAGCTCCAGCTGTCGGCCGCAGATGCCGCCCGCGGCGTTGGTCTGCTTGATCCACAGCTGCTGGGCCTGCGTGACGCTCTTGCCGAGCGAGGCGTAGACGCCGGTCATGTCGGTGAGGGCGCCGAGCCGGATGGCGGTGGCCGTGACCCCCTTGCCGGTCTTGACCCCGCCCTCGCCCTGCTTGTCCTCGGTGCCGGTGCCCGCCTTGCCGCTGCACCCGGCCGCGCCGGTGAGCAGGAGCGCGGCCGCGAGGGCCGCCGTACCGAGTCGCGCTCGCTTGTCCGTGCCGGGTCTGATCACGCTGGCTCCTTCGGGGGTCTGATCCGGGCGAGGCCGCCCGGGAGGAACAGGACGACGGCGACGACGGCCGCGCCGTACAGGTAGCGGGACGCCTCGCCCGGGGAGACCCCGCCGGCACCGGGGGCGGCGACGAGCGGGAGGGCGTCGCTGTAGCGGGTGAGCAGCTGGGGCAGCAGGGAGACGAACGCGGCGCCGATGACGGCGCCCGCGACCGTGCCGAGGCCGCCGATCACGATCATGGCGAGGTATTCGAGGGACAGGACCATGCCGAAGTAGTCGGGCACGGTGCGCTGGAAGACGAGGGCGAGCAGGACCCCCGCCAGGCCCGCGTACATGGAGGACAGGACGAAGACGGCGGCGCGGTAGCGGGCCACGGGGACGCCCATGACCCCGGCGGCGATGGTGTGGTCGCGGATGGCGTTCATGGCGCGGCCCGGGCGCCCGCGCAGGATGCCTCGGGCGAAGAGGGCGCAGGCCAGGAGCGCGGCGAGGGCGACGTACCAGAGCTTCTCGGCGGACTGGAAGGGGACGGCGGCGATCACGGTCTCGGTGTCGTCGAAGGTGATCCCGAGGAGGGAGAGGGGTTCGACGGCGCGGCCGTTGAAGCCGCCGGTGAGGGGGGTGGCGTTGAACAGCACGTGCTGCCCGATGAAGATCAGCGCGAGGGTGGCGATGCCGAGGTAGGCGCCGCGCAGGCGGCCGGCGATGGGGCTGAAGAGCCCGCCGACGGCTCCGGCGAGGACGACGGCGAGCACGGCCGCCAGCCAGCTGGGCAGGCCGAGGCCGACGAGCTCGTGGCCGCCGGACCGCCCGCCGTCCCCGGCCAGGGCGCAGTACCCGTACGCGCCGACGGCGAGGAAGAAGGCGTGCCCCATGGACAGCTGGCCGGTGGCACCGGTGAGCAGGTTGAGGCCGATGGCCCCGATGCCCGCGGCGATGGCGAACAGCCCTGCCTGGAGCCAGAACCGCTCCAGGTAGAAGGGCAGCGCGAGGAGCACGACGGCCCCGGCGCTCCACAGGATCGGGCGCCCCGGGATCGCGCGCCTGAGGACCAGGCCCTTGGGGATCGGGCGCGGGGTGCTAGACACGGGCGGGCTCCTTCGTGCCGAAGAGGCCGGCGGGGCGCAGCAGCAGCACCGCGACCATGACCAGGTACGGGGCGAGGTCGCCGATGCCGCGGCCGAGGAAGGCGAGCTGGCCCTGGTAGCCGGTGGCCATGGCCTCGGTGACGCCGACGATCAGGCCGCCCGCGAGGGCTCCGGTGGTGGAGTCGAGGCCGCCGAGGATGGCGGCCGGGAAGGCCTTGAGGGCGGCCAGCGAGGTGGCCCGTTCCAGGCCGGGGGTGGGGAAGACGGTGAGGAAGAGCGCCGCCACGGCGGCCAGGGCGCCGGCGACGGCCCACGCCGCCAGCGAGACCCGGCCCAGCCGCACGCCCATCAGCGCGGCGGTCTCCGGCTTCTCGGCGGCGGCCCGCATGGCCACCCCCCAGGCGGTGTACCGGAACAGCAGCAGGAACGCGCCGATCAGGAGGCTCGCGGAGACGAAGGCCGCGATCCGGGTCTGTGGGAGGGTGACCGGGCCCAGGTGGACCACCGCGTCGCCCCACGGATCGCCGAGCGCGAGTACGTCCGTACCGATGCGACGGGTGAGGTCGGTGGTGAGCAGGATGTCCACGCCGATGGTGACGATGGCGAGGACGCTCTGGTCCTGGCCGCGGTAGCGGCGCATGACCAGGAACTCCACCCCGGCACCGACCGCGGCGGCGGCGCCGATGCCCACGGTCAGGGCGGCCCAGAAGCCGATGTCGTCGTGCAGGACGGCGGTGACGTAGCCGCCCGCCAGGAGGAGGGAGGCGTGGGCGAAGTTGACGACCTCGGTGGCCTTGAAGATGACCACGAAGCCGAGGGCGATCAGCGCGTACACGGAGCCCATGGAGAGGCCGCCGAGCAGCAGTTCAAGGAAGGTGGTCACGCGGCAGGGTCCTCCTCGCCGAGGTAGGCGCGGACGACCGCCGGGTCGCTCTGCACCTGGGCGGGGGTTCCGCCGCCGATCCGTCTGCCGAAGTCGAGTACGGTCACCGCGTCCGCGAGCCGCATCACCACCCCCATGTCGTGTTCGACGAGCACGATCGAGATGCCGAGGCCGTCGCGGACTCCCGCGATGACGGCGGCGGTGCGCTGCCGTTCACCGGCGGTCATTCCGGCGACGGGTTCGTCCAGGAGGAGCAGCCGGGGCTCCATGCACAGGGCCCGGGCCAGCTCGACGAGTTTCTGTTTCCCGTACGGGAGGGAGCCGGCGGGGGTGGCCAGGTCGGCCTCCAGACCGACGAAGGCGGCGATCTCGCGGACCCGTTCGCGGTGCCGGCGGTCCTCGCGGACGGCGGCCGGCAGCCGGAGTCCGGCCGCGAGGAATCCGGAGCGCATCAGCCGGTGGCGGCCGAGCAGCAGGCTCTCGGCGACCGTGGTGTGCGGGGGCAGGGCGAGGTTCTGGAAGGTACGGGCGATGCCGAGGGCGGCGACGGCGTGCGGGGCGAGGCCGGTGAGCTCGGCGGCGCCGAAGCGGACGCTGCCGGAGGTGGCCCGGTAGACCCCGGAGAGCACGTTGAAGCAGGTGGACTTGCCGGCGCCGTTGGGGCCGATGACGGCGTGCACACTGCCGGGCTCGACGGTGAAGGAGACGCCGTCGAGGGCGGTGAGACCGGCGAAGCGGACGGTGACGTCGGTGACGGTGAGGGGCGGGATCACGCCGACCACCTGCGCAGGGTGCCGCTCGCCGGTGGCGTTTCGACAGCGCCTTCGTCCGTGATGCCGAGATAGCGGCGGCGCACCTCGTCCGAGGCCGCCAGCTCGGCGGCCGGGCCGGACAGGGTGACCTCGCCGACCTCCAGGACGTAGGCGTGGGAGGCCAGCCGGAGCGCGAGGGCGGCGTTCTGCTCCACCAGCAGCACGGAGGTGCCCGAGGCGTTGATCTCGGTGATGGTCGCGGCGATCGTCGCGGCCATCTTCGGCGCCAGACCCAGTGAGGGCTCGTCCAGGAGCAGCAGCCGGGGGCGGGCCATCAGGGCGCGGCCGAGAGCCAGCATCTGCTGCTCGCCGCCGGAGAGCAGGCCCGCCCGCTGCCTGGAGCGTTTGGCGAGGACCGGGAAGAGTTCGTGGACTCGGGCCAGCGAGCGGGCGGTGTCGGCCCGGGAGCCGGCCCGGGCCCCGAGGGCGCCCGCCCGCAGGTTGTCCGCGACGCTCATCCGGGCGAACACCTGGCGCCCTTCGGGGACTTGCACCACTCCGGCGGCGACCGCACGGGCCGGGGCCAGTCCGTCCAGCGGCATGCCGTCGAAGGTCACGCTGCCCCCGGTGACGGCGCCGCGGTGAAAGGCAAGCGTGCGGGACACGGCCCGCAGCAGGGTCGTCTTTCCCGCGCCGTTCCCGCCGAGTACGACGACCACGGCGCCCGCGGGTACGTCGAGCGACACGGCGCGCAGCGCCCGGACCGGCCCGTAGCCGACGGACAGCTCGCGCACTTGGAGCGAGGCCACATCCCCTCCCACTGTTCCGGCTCTGTGCTGGCGCACAGACCAGCACCGGGCGGGGCGGCCGTCCACGCCCCGAAGCGGAATCGCTGCCGATGACCAGCCGGGAGTGGGGTCCGGTTGTGCAGCGGCACAGACCTGCGTACGGGGCCCCTTACGCAGGTGGGCCGCGGGTGACATCCTCTGCGGCCATGGGCGGACGCAGGGCGCGTACGGAAGCGGAGTGGTCGGTGCTGCTGACGGCGGCCGAGGTGCTGCTGGAGCGCGTCCCGGAGCTCACTGAACAGCTGATCGGCGATCTGGCGCAGCACTCGCCGCTGTTCGACCTGGTGGTACCGCGGGACGAGCACTGGCAGCAGATCAGCGAGGCCATGCGCTACGGCATCGAGGCGTTCGCCGCACGGCGCTCGGACACGCGCAAGGACCTGGTGTACGCGGAGGAGCTGGGGCGGCGCCGGGCCGAACAGGGGCTTCCGCTGGACCTGTTGCTGTACGCGTACCGGCGCGCGGGGCGGCTGACCTGGGACGCGCTGCTGGACATCGTCACCGAGGAGGACCCGGACGCCCTGCCGGTGCTGGCGCGGACGGCCGGTGCGATGTGGGCCGGGATCGAGCAGCAGGCCGCGACGACGGCGGAGGCCTACCGGGCGGGCGAGCGGGAGATGCGGCGGCGCAGCGACGAGCGGGTGCAGGCCCTGCTGGACGCGCTGCTCCAGGGGGACGCGGCGCCGGGCCTGGCGGCGCGCGCGGCGGCGGGCCTGGACCTGCCGGAGCAGGGGCGGTACGCGGTGGTCGTGCTCCCCGTGGACCGGCGGGACTCGGTGCACCGGGTGGCGGCGGTGGGCGGGATGCGGCTGTTCTGGCGGATGCGGGCGGAGCAGGAGCTGGCGGTGGTGGCCCTGGGGTCGTCCTCCCCGGAGGAGCTGGCCTCGGAGCTGGCCGACCGCTGCCACGGGCCGGGCGGGATCAGCCCGGTGGTGGACGGGCTGGCGGAGCTGAGCCGGGCCCGCCGCCTGGCCGAGACGGCGCTGGCCACCTGCGGTGCGGAGGAGCGCGGGCTGGTCCGCCTGTCGGAGCGGCTGCCCGCCGCGCTGGTGGTGGGCCAGCCCGAGCTCGCGGGGGAGCTGGTCGAGGCGGTCCTGGGGCCCCTCCTGGAACTGGACCCGGCGGACCGGGCGGTGCTGCTGGAGACGCTCGACGCGTGGCTCGCCGCCGAGGGCTCCGCCGGGCGGGCGGCGACCCGGCTGTACTGCCACCGCAACACGGTGTTCAACCGGCTGCGCCGCCTGGAGCACCTGACGTCCCGGTCCCTGTCGCGGCCGCACGACCTGGTCGCCCTCACCCTGGCCCGCGACGCCCACCGCCTGTCCGCTGCCGCGGGCCCGCCCGGCCCCTGACCGCTTCCGCGGTCCGGGTCGGCGCGCCGTAGGCTTGATGTCGGAAAACCGCCAGCCGCGGTGGATCTCACCCCGGATCCTGGAGCCATGCACACCGACACCGAGCGTTGCGTCAGAGCCGTGCAGTCGAAGGACGCCCGCTTCGACGGCTGGTTCTTCACCGCCGTCCTGACCACGCGGATCTACTGCCGGCCCAGCTGCCCCGCCGTACCGCCGAAGGTCGAGAACATGACCTTCCTGCCCAGCGCCGCCGCCTGCCAGCAGGCCGGTTTCCGCGCCTGCAAGCGGTGCCGGCCCGACACCAGCCCCGGCTCCCCCGAGTGGAACGCCCGCGCCGACGCCGTCGCCCGCGCCATGCGCCTCATCCAGGACGGGGTGGTGGACCGCGAGGGGGTTCCCGGCCTGGCCACCCGGCTCGGCTACTCCACCCGTCAGGTGGAACGGCAGCTCAGCGCCGAGCTCGGCGCCGGACCCCTGGCCCTCGCGAGGGCCCAGCGCGCCCAGACCGCCCGGCTGCTCATCGAGACCTCCGAGCTCCCGATGGGGGACGTCGCGTTCGCGGCCGGCTTCTCCTCCATCCGCACCTTCAACGACACCGTCCGCGAGGTCTTCGCCCTCTCCCCCAGCGAGCTGCGGCTGCGCGCCGACAAGGCCAACCGCCATCAGCCGCGGATCCCCGGGACGATCAGCCTCCGGCTGCCGTTCCGGGCCCCCCTGAACCCGGACAACCTCTTCGGGCACCTGGCCGCGACCGCCGTCCCCGGCGTGGAGGAGTGGCGGGACGGCGCCTACCGCCGGACCCTGCGCCTGCCCTACGGCACCGGGGTCGTCGCACTGACCCCGCAGCCCGACCACATCGGCTGCCGCCTCGCCCTGACCGACCTGCGCGACCTCACCATCGCCATCAGCCGCTGCCGCTGGATGCTCGACCTGGACGCCGATCCCGAGGCCGTCGACGAGCAGCTGCGCTCCGACCCGCTGCTGGCCCCGCTCGTGGACAAGGCTCCCGGGCGCCGGGTTCCCCGTACGGTCGACGCGGCGGAGTTCGCCGTACGGGCGGTCCTCGGCCAGCAGGTGTCCACGGCGGCGGCGCGCACGCACGCGGCCCGGCTGGTCACCGCGCACGGCGAGCCCGTGCAGGACCCGCTCGGCGGGCTGACCCACCTCTTCCCCTCCCCGCAGGCCCTCGCCGAGGTGGACCCGGAGTCCCTGGCCATGCCGCGCACCCGGCGCACCACGTTCACCACGCTGGTCTCGGCGCTCGCCGGCGGTTCGCTGCCGCTCGGCATCGACAGCGACTGGGAGGCGGCGCGCGCGCAGCTGTCCGCGCTGCCCGGCTTCGGGCCGTGGACCACCGAGATCATCGCGATGCGGGCGCTCGGCGACCCGGACGCGTTCCTGCCGTCCGACCTGGGCATCCGGCGGGCGGCGCAGGGGCTCGGGCTGCCGTCCACGCCCTCGGCGCTGACCGCCCGGGCGGCCGGCTGGCGGCCCTGGCGCGCGTACGCCGTCCAGTACTTGTGGGCCACCGACGACCACGCCATCAACCACCTGCCCGCCTGAGGAGCACATCGTGAACACCAGCAGCAAGCAGCACGCCGTCGTCGACAGCCCCTACGGTCCGCTCACCCTGGTCTCGACGGACAGGGTCCTCAGCGGTCTGTACATGACCGGGCAGCGCCACCGCCCGGCCGAGGAGGCCTTCGGGGAGCGGGTCGCCGCCACCGAGGAGCCCTTCCCCGAAGTGGCGCGGCAGCTGACCGCGTACTTCGCCGGGGAACGCACCGAGTTCGACCTGCCGCTACGGCTGGAGGGCACCGACTTCCAGCGCAGCGTGTGGGACCAGCTCGTACGGATCCCCTACGGCGAGACCTGGTCGTACGGGCAGCTCGCGTCCGAGCTCGGCAAGCCGAACGCCTCGCGCGCCGTGGGGCTGGCCAACGGGAAGAACCCGATCGGCATCATCGTGCCGTGCCACCGGGTGATCGGGGCATCGGGCGGCATGACCGGCTATGGCGGCGGCGTCGAGCGCAAGGTGCGGCTGCTCGACTTCGAGGCCGGGGCCCGGCAGCTCTAGCCCCGGAGGGGACCTGGCGGCTAGACGACGAGCAGCGGGACCAGCAGGGCGAAGGCGGCGCCCGCTTCCACCGCGTAGCCGTACAGCGAGGGGTGCTGGACGGGGGCGGCGAGCAGCACCACGCTCTGCTGGGCGGCGGCCGCCGTCACCCAGTCCGCGTCGGCGCCGAGGTTGCCCTGGTACCAGCCTTCGCAGGAGCCGGGGCCGCTGACGGCGAGGAGGTCGTCCTCGCGGCGGTAGAAGGCCTGCCACTGGGTGGCGGGCACGGACCAGCCCTCGAAGTCGGTGAACTGGGACCAGCCGCCGTCGCGGATCGCGGTGTCGAACAGCCAGACCGGCATCCCCTCCGGGGTCACCTCGCCGGCGGACTGCTGATCGGTGGTGAAGTGGACCATGGGGAGGGCGTCGGGCCCGTCGGCGGTGCTGGGCCAGGCGTACATCGTGATCATCAGCTGATTCTGTCCTGCTCGGAGTAAGCCCGGTGTTACTGGGACGCGGGGCGGCGGCCGTTCTCCAGTTCCGCGGCGCCCTCGCCCGACTGCAGGACCCGGTAGGCCTCTTCGGTGCGCAGGCCGAGCGATCCGTGGAGGTACTCGGTGAGTTCGGCGGGATCGACCAGCCGCCAGGAGATCAGTTCCTCCTCCTGGAGCTTGATGGAGGCGAGCTGCCCGGCGTCGAGCACCCCGCCGTCGTAGAGGTACGCGACCAGCGGCGGGCGGTCCGCGCCCAGGACCCAGTCCACGGCGAGCAGCCGGCCGAGCGGCACGTCGATGCCGATCTCCTCGGCACTCTCGCGGCGGGCGGCGGTGCGCGGCGACTCGCCCTGGTCCGACTCGATGGTGCCGCCCGGCAGGACCCAGCCCTCGCGGTAGTTGGGCTCGACGAGCAGGACCCTGCCCTCGGCGTCCCGGTAGAGGGCGGCCGCGCCGGCCAGCACCCGGGGCAGGCTCGCGATGTAGGTGGCGTAGTCATCCGTGGTGGTCACGTCGCCACCCTACCCAGGGCTGCCGGGCCCGTCCTCGCGGTCCCGGCCCCTGGACTCGGCGACACGCCGCAGCCGCGGGTGCACGGCCTGGCCCTGTTCGGTGATGGCGTCGCCGACCATGGCCCGGACGGCGTCGCGCATGCCGTGCAGCGCGTGGTGGCGGACGGGCCCGGCGCCGGGGTCCTCGCGGAGCTCCTTCACCAGGGCCCAGCAGAGCACCAGCATGACGAGGACGAAGGGCAGCGCGACCAGGATGGTGGCGGTCTGCAGGGACTTCAGGCCGCCCGCGACGAGCAGCACGGCGGCGACGGCGGCCATCAGTACGCCCCAGGTGACGACGAGCCAGGTCGGCGGGTGGAGCGAGCCGCGGCTGGTGAGCGAGCCCATGACCAGGGAGGCCGAGTCCGCGCTGGTGACGAAGTAGGTCATCACCAGGACCATGGCGACCCATGAGGTGACCGTGGCCAGCGGCAGCGCGTCCAGCATCCCGAAGAGCGAGGCCTCCGTCCCCTCCTTGAGCTTGGCCGCGAAGTCGACGGCGCCGGTGGAGTCCAGGCGGATGGCGGTGCCGCCCATCACGCAGAACCAGATGACGGTGGCCCCGCTGGGCACGAGGAGCACACCGATGAGGAACTCGCGGATGGTCCGGCCGCGCGAGATGCGGGCGATGAAGGTGCCGACGAACGGTGCCCAGGAGAGCCACCACGCCCAGTAGAAGATCGTCCACGCGCCGAGCCAGGCGCTGTCGGTGAAGGCGCCCGTGCGGGTGGCCATGGGCACCAGCTCGCTCAGGTACCCGCCGATGCTGGAGGGGATCACGTCGAGGATGTAGACGGTGGGGCCGAGCACGAAGACGAAGAGCATCAGGGTGGCGGCGAGCACCAGGTTGATGGTGCTCAGCCACTTCACCCCCTTGTGCAGGCCGGAGAAGGCGGAGAGCACGAAGGCCGCCGAGAGCGAGCCGATGATGATCAGCTCGACGGTCGTGGAGTCCTCGACCCCGGTGGTGAGGTTCAGTCCCTTGGACACCTGGAGGGCGCCCAGCCCGAGGCTCGTGGCGGTGCCGAAGACGGTGGCGAAGACGGCGAGCAGGTCGATGGCCTTCCCGGCCCATCCGTCGGCGCGCTCCTGACCCATCAGGGGAACGAAGGCGGAGCTGAGGCGGTTGCCGCGGCCCTTGCGGAAGGTCGCGTAGGCGAGGGCGAGTCCGGCGATGCCGTAGATCGCCCAGGGGGTGAGGGTCCAGTGGAAGAAGGAGTACTCCATGGCCGCCAGGGCGGAGGCGCCCGAGGACGGGGCGGCGCCGGAGGCCGGGGGCGGGACCAGGTAGTGGGTGAGCGGCTCCCCCACCCCGTAGAACATGAGGCCGATCCCCATGCCGGCGCTGAACATCATCGCGATCCACGCGAGGTTGGTGAACTCGGGCTCGGAGTCATCGGCGCCGAGGCGGATCCGGCCGAAGCGGCTGATCGCGAGCACCACGCACATCACGAGGAAGACGTCGGCGGCGATCACGAAGAGCCAGGCGAAGTTGTTCAGCACCCAGGCGAGCGCGGTGCCCGAAGCGGTGTCGAAGGAGCCCTTGGCGAGGGCCGCCCAGGCGACCACGGCCAGCACGGCGATCACGCCCACGGTGACGACGGTGAGGTCGGGGGTGCCGTCCGCCGGACCACCGGACCCGTCACCTGGGGTATCCGGACGTGGCTGTTCCAGTGAATCCGCACTCATGCGGCCACACTATGCAGGCGTATATGCCTATTTAGGCGCATGCCGCGCCGCGTGTGGCCCAGGCCACTCATGGGCATAGGAGGATCCTCCGGATAAGCTCATGGCGGCGCGACTGCACTGTTCGATAGCAAGGGAATAGCAAGGTGACGGACGGAGCAGTAACTGAGACCGCGCGCGTGCTCATCGCCGCGGACAAATTCAAGGGCTCGCTCACGGCCGTTCAGGTCGCGGAGCGGGTGACGGCGGGACTCCGCAAGGCCGTACCGGACGTGGAGATCGAGACCCTCCCCGTCGCGGACGGCGGCGACGGCACGGTCGCGGCCGCGGTGGCGGCCGGTTTCGAACGCCGGGAGGTACGGGTCACCGGGCCCCTCGGTGACCAGGTCACGGCCGCCTTCGCACTGCGCGAGGGCACCGCGGTCGTCGAGATGGCGGAGGCCTCCGGGCTGCAGCTGCTGCCGGCGGGCACCTTCGCCGCGCTGACGGCCACCACGTACGGCTCGGGCGAGCTGCTGAAGGCCGCGCTGGACGCGGGCGCGCGCTCCATCGTCTTCGGCGTGGGCGGCAGCGCCACCACCGACGGCGGCGCCGGCATGCTGGCGGCGCTGGGCGCGGTGTTCCTGGATGCGAACGGCGAACCGGTCGGTCCGGGCGGCGGCGCGCTGGCCGAGCTGGCCTCGGCCGACCTGTCGGGGATCGACCCGCGCTTCGCGGACGTGGAGTTCGTCCTGGCGAGCGACGTGGACAACCCGCTGACGGGCCCGAAGGGCGCGCCGGCCGTCTACGGCCCGCAGAAGGGGGCTTCGCCCGAGGATGTGGCGACGCTCGACGCGGCGCTGGCGCACTTCGCGCAGGTCCTCGAGAAGTCGATCGGCGCGAAGGCGGCCGAGTGCGCCCTGCTCCCGGGTGCGGGCGGCGCTGGCGGCATCGGCTACGGGGCGCTGCTGCTCGGTGCCACGTTCCGGCCCGGCATCGAGCTGATGCTGGAGGTACTGGGCTTCGCGCCGGCGCTGGAGCGCGCCACGCTGGTCATCACCGGTGAGGGCTCGCTGGACGAGCAGACCCTGCACGGCAAGGCCCCGGCCGGTGTCGCGGCGGCGGCCCGGGCCGCGGGCAAGCCGGTCGTGGCGGTGTGCGGACGGCTGCTGCTGACCCAGGAGGCCCTGGAGGCGGCGGGCATCCGCAAGGCGTACCCGCTCTCGGACGTGGAGCCCGACCCGGCCAAGTCCATCCCGAACGCGGGCCCCCTGCTGGAGCAGGTCGCGGCCAACATCGCCGCCGAGGTGCTCTGACCGGATCAGCCCTGAGGCCCGGACCCCCGCTCGGGGGTCCGGGCCTCGGCCGTTCCCGGCATCGCCGCCCATCGGGCTCCGGGACTACGCGGCCAGCAGCTGGGCCGTGGTCACCACGCGGGCGAAACTGCCGCCTTGGAGGTTGACGGCGGTGGCGGTGGCGAGCTCGTCGGCGGTCAGGGCCAGGCCTTCCGGGCCCGCGAGGTCGAAGGTGTGGGTGGCGTCGAGGGGTACGAGCACGTCGTAGCCCAGGTTCCCGGCCATCCGGGCCGTGGTCTCGACGCACATGTTGGTCTGGATGCCGGCCACCACCACCTGGCCGATGCCCCGGGCCGTGAGCCAGTCGGCCAGGTCCGGGGTGCCGTAGAAGGCCGAGTTCACCGTCTTGGTGACCAGCAGGGACTCGTACCGGCGCTGCTCGACCAGCTCCTTGAAGGCGTAACCGGGCTGGTCCGGGGCGAGGACGGAGCCGGCGACGCGCGAGGCGTGCTGCACCAGCACCACCGGTCGCCCCGAGGCCTTCCAGGCGTCCATCAGCGCCGCGATGTTCTCCTCGGCGGCCGGGTTGTTGCGCGGCCCCCAGAAGGACGCGTCGTCGAAGCCCTTCTGAACGTCGATGACCAGCAGGGCACTGTCGGGAGCGATCTCGATCGCGGTCTGTGTCATGGCTCCATGCTGTCCGCCGGGGCACGGCGGGCACAGGGGCGTCAGTGCCGCCGATCGATGGGATCCTGCCAGGCTGGCAGGATGACACAATGGCCGCGTGCACCGCGTCGCGATCCTCGTCCAGCCCGGCATCCGCAGCTTCGACCTCGCAGTGATCACCGAGGTCTGGGGCCCCGACCGCAGCCGCGGCGGGGTGCCGTCCTTCGAGCTGCGGCGGTGCGCGGTGGAGCCCGGGCCGATCCCGCTGCCCGGCGGGCTGACCCTGACCCCCGACCGCGGCCTCGACTGGCTGGCCACGGCGGACCTGGTCGTCGTACCGGCGCTGGCCGAGCCGGACGATCCGACGCCCGAACCGGCCCTCGCCGCCCTGCGGGAGGCGCACGCCCGGGGGATCCCGGTCGCGGCACTGTGCGCCGGGGCGTTCATCCTCGCGGAGGCCGGGCTGCTGGAGGGCCGCCGGGCGGTGACCCACTGGTGGCTGGCTCCCAGGCTCGCCGCACGCCACCCCGGGGTGGCCGTCGAGGACACCCCGCTGTACGTGGAGGACGGCGGGGTGTGGACCTCGGCCGGGGTGGCCTCCGGGATCGACCTGTGCCTGCACCTCGTACGGGAGGCGCACGGCGCCGAGGCCGCCGCCGCCATCGCCCGGTCCATGGTGACGGGCCCCTTCCGCACCGGGGACAACGCCCAGTTCCTGGACCGGCCCGTACCGGCCGCCGACCGGACCGCCGAGACCCTGGCGGCCGTACGGGAGCGCGCCCTGCGCAATCTGCACGAACCGCTGGACGTGGCCACCCTGGCCCGCTGGGCCGGAATGTCCCCGCGTTCCTTCGCCCGGCACTTCGCCGCGGCCACCGGGACCACACCCCACCGGTGGCTGCTGAGCCACCGGCTGGACGAAGCCCGCAAACTGCTGGAACGCACCGACCACCCCGTCCCGGAGGTGGCCCGGCGCGCCGGTTTCGCCAGTGAGGTCACCTTCCGCCAGCACTTCACTTCGTACGTCGGCCTCAGCCCCCGCGCGTACCGGGCGGCGGCCGCAGCCGCGCAGCCACCCCCAAACCCCCGGGACAGTGTTAGAAAGGGCTCATGACCGGACGTTTTGGTCGCCAGCCGACCGGATGGGGCCCGCGCCTGTTGGCGCGCCTGTCGCTGGGGGCCCGCGGCGTCGCCGGTCAGGTCTTCGCCCTCGAGGCGGTGATCGTGCTGCTGCTGATCACCGCGGCCTCGGTGGCCCTGGTCCTGCAGTCCCGGTACGACAGCGAGCGCGACGCGCGCAACCGCTCGCTGGCGGCCGCCGAGGCCTTCGCGCACGCCCCCGGTCTCCCCGCGGCGCTGCTGGAACCGAATCCGACGGTCGTGCTCCAGCCGCTGGCCGACGCCGCCCGCCGGGCCTCCGGCGTCGACTTCATCGCCGTGATGAGCACCGACGGGGTCCGGTACACCGACTCACGGCCCGACCTGATCGGCAAGCGCGCCACGGGCGACCTCTCCCGCGCCGTGGCCGGACAGTCCTTCATCGAGACGTTCACCGGCGAGCCCAGCGACGCGGTCCGGGCCGTCGTGCCCGTACGGAACGCCGACGGCGCCGTGGTGGGCCTGGTCGGCACCGGCATAGAGGTGGAGAACGTGTCCGACGCGGTCGACGACCAGATCCCGCTCCTCGTCGGCTCCGCGGTGGGCGCCCTGCTGCTGGGCACGGGCGGCGCCTTCCTGGTGAGCCGCCGGCTGGGACGCCAGACCCACGGGCTGCGCGCCGACGAGATGTCCCGGATCAACGAGCACCACGAGGCCGTCCTGCACGCCGTCCGCGAGGGCGTGCTCATCATCGGGCTCGACCTCAAGCTGGTCCTGGCCAACGACGAGGCCCGCCGGCTCCTGAACCTGCCGCCCGACGCCGAGGGCCGGCACGTCGCCGACCTGGGCCTGGACCCGCGGACCACCGAACTGCTCACCTCGGGCCGGATCGCGACGGACGAGGTCCACCTGGCGGGCGACCGGCTGCTCGCGGTCAACGTCCGGCCCACCAAGCCGTACGGGGGCCAGTCCTCCGGCACCGTCATGACCCTGCGCGACTCCACCGAGCTCGCCGCGGTCTCCGGCCGGGCCGAGGTGGCCCGCGGACGGCTCCAGCTGCTCTACGACGCCGGTGTGCGGATCGGTACCACCCTGGACGTGGTGCGGACCGCGGAGGAGCTGTCGGAGGTCGCCGTCCCCCGCTTCGCGGACTTCGTCACCGTGGAGCTGCTGGAGCCGGTGCTGCGCGGTGACGAGCCCTCGTCGGCCTCCGGCGTGTACACCGAGATGCGGCGGGCGGCCATGAGCGGGGTCCGCACCGACCAGCCGCTCCAGCCGGTCGGCGACATCATCCGGTTCGTCGTGCCGACGGCTCCGATGGCCGCGGCCCTGGACGCCGGGCAGGCCGTGCTCGCGGCGGATCTGAACGCCGCCATGGGCTGGCGGGCCCAGGACGCCCAAGGCACCCGGGAGGCCCTGGGGTACGGGCTGCACTCCCTGATCAGCGTCCCCCTCCAGGCGCGCGGGGTGGTCCTCGGCATGGCCAACTTCTGGCGGGCCGCGGACACCCCTGAGGCCTTCGACGAGGAGGACCGTTCCTTCGCGATGGAGCTCGCGGCGCGCGCGGCCGTCTCGATCGACAACGCCCGCCGCTTCACCCGCGAGCACGCGACGGCCGTGGCGCTCCAGCGCAGCCTGCTCCCGCGGGTGCTGCCGGACCTGACCGCCGTGGACGTCGCCTTCCGCTACCTGCCGGCGAAGGCGGGGGTCGGCGGGGACTGGTTCGACGTGATCCCGCTGCCCGGCGCCCGGGTGGCACTGGTCGTCGGCGACGTCGTCGGCCACGGGGTGCACGCCGCGGCCACCATGGGCCGGCTGCGCACCGCCGTGCACAACTTCTCCACCCTGGACCTGCCGCCCGACGAGCTGCTCGGGCACCTGGACGAGCTGATCAACCGGATCGACCAGAACGACACCCTCGGCGGCGCGGCCGAGGGGGACGGATCCCTCACGGACACCGGGGACGAGCCCGCCGGAATCACGGGTGCCACCTGCCTGTACGCGGTCTACGACCCGGTCTCCGGGCGGTGCGTGGTGGCCAGCGCGGGGCACCCCGGGCCCGCCCTGCTCCGCCCCGGCGGGGAGGTGGAGTTCCCCGAACTGCCCGCCGGGCTGCCGCTCGGCGTCGGCGGCATGCCGTTCGAGGCGACCGAGTTCCGGCTGCCCGTGGGGAGCCGGCTCGTGCTGTTCACCGACGGCCTGGTGGAGGACCGCCACCGCGACTTCGACACCGGTCTGGCCCTGCTGCGGGAGTCCCTGTCCCGGCCCGGCCGCAGCCCCGACCAGGCCTGCTCGGACGTGCTGTCCACCCTGCTCTCCCCGGTGCCGAGCGACGACATCGCCCTGCTGATCGCCGACACCCGGCGGCTGGAGTCGGACCGCATCGCCGAGTGGGAGGTGCCCGGCGAGGCGTCGGCCGTCTCCCGCGTGCGCAACGCCGGCGCGGCGCAGCTCGCCGCCTGGGGCCTGGAGGACATCTCCTTCACCACCGAGCTGATCCTCAGCGAGCTGATCACCAATGCCATCCGCTACGGCTCCGCGCCCGTGCGGGTGCGCCTGCTGCGCGACCGCAGCCTGATCTGCGAGGTCTCCGACGGCAGCAGCACCTCCCCGCACCTGCGGTACGCGGCCACCACCGACGAGGGCGGGCGCGGACTGTTCCTCGTCGCGCAGTACGCCGACCGGTGGGGTGTCCGCTACACGGACCGGGGCAAGGTCATCTGGGCCGAGCTGCCGCTGACCGGGGGCGCGGAGCCGCCGGCTCCGGCGCCGCTGGACCTGGACGCGCTGGAGGACCTGGCCTGGTGACGGCCGGACCCGGCGGCGTCGTCACAGCGGGACGGTCCGGGCCAGGAGCACCGCGACGTCGTCCTGCGGATCGCAGGGCAGCAGCTGCTCCAGGATCCCGTCGCACAGCTCCTCGAGCGGCAGCCTGGCCCCTCCGAGCGCCCGTGCCAGCTGCGCCATGCCCTCGTCGAGGTCCCGGTCACGGGCCTCGATCAGGCCGTCGGTGTAGAGCACGAGCAGGCTCCCCGGGGGCAGGCCCACCTCTTCGGTGCGGAAGTCCTGCCCGCCGGTGCCGAGCGGGGTGCCGGGCGGGCCGTCCAGGAAGGTGATGGTCCCGTCGGCTCCGACCACGGCCGGCGGCGGGTGGCCGGCGCGGGCGATCACACAGCCGCCCGAGGCCGGGTCGTGGACGGCGTAGACGCAGGTGGCCATCTCGTCCTCGCCCAGGTCGGCCACCACGGCGTCGAGCGAGCGGAGCATCCGGTCCGGGGGCACGTCCAGGCGCGCGAGGGTCCGTACCGCCGTGCGCAGCTGGCCCATGACGGCCGCCGCGTGGATCCCGTGGCCCATGACGTCGCCGATGACCAGACCGGTCCGGCCGCCGGGCAGCTGGATGACGTCGAACCAGTCCCCGCCGACGTCGTGGTCGCTGGCGGGCAGGTAGCGCCCGGTCAGCTCTAGGCCGGTGACCTGCGGGAGCTCGCTGTTGGTGAGGCTGCGCTGGAGGGTGAGGGCGGCGTGCCGCTGGCGGGTGTACATCCGGGCGTTGTCGATGTTGAGGGCGGCGCGGGCCATCAGCTCGTCGACGAGTACCCGGTCCTCGTCGTCGAAGGGCTCGCGCTCGCGCAGCCGGGTCACCGCGACCGCGCCGAGCACCTGCCCGCGGGCGACCAGCGGGATCATCCGGGCGGAGCCCAGGGTGGCGAGGTAGGCGCGCAGGGCGTCGGCGCGCGGGTCGGTGATCAGCGCCGGGATGTCGGGCGTGAAGAGGTCCATCGGCCGGCCCTCGGCGATGATCCGTTCGTAGACGCTGCCCATGGGGATCTGGAAGGTCTGGCCCGCGTGGAGTTTCGCGGTGGGCGCGGCCGGGTCGGGAAAGGTGGCCGCCAGCCGGCGCATCACGCCGCGGGTGGAGGCCGCGGCCGTCGCGGCGTCGTCGGGGCCCAGGACCGATTCGAGCAGCTGTACGTCGGCCGAGTCCGCGAGCTGCGGTACCAGCAGGTCCACGATCTCCTGGGCGGTCTGCCGGAGGTCCAGGGTGGTGCCGATGCGGGTGCCGGCCTCCGCCAGCAGGGCGAACCGGTGCCGGGCCCGTTCGGCCTCGGCCTGGGCCCGCTGTCCGTCGGTGATGTCGATGAGGGAGGCGATCAGGCCCAGGGGCCGCCCGGAGCCGTCGAGCAGCGGGGCGTAGGAGCAGGACCAGGTCCGGTCGTGCTCGGGGTCCGCGGCGGTGCGCCCGGTGCGGCGGACGTCGACCACGGCCGTGCCCCGTTCGAGGACCTGGCGCATGGTGGCCTCCAGCACCGTGGCATTGACCCCCGGCACCACCTCGGTGAGCCGTTTGCCCAGGTGCGCGGCGGCGGGGATGCCGTTCATCCGGGCCAGGGCGTCGTTGACGCGGAGGAAGCGCAGGTCGGTGCCGAGGGTGGCGAGGCCGATCGGCGACTGGGTGAACAGGCTCTGGAGCGCGGCGAGCGAGTCCCGCATGTGGAGGACCTCGGAGGTCTCCACGGCGATGAGCATGGCGCCCGTACGGCCCTGCGGGTCGGCGGCGGGGACGATCCACATCTCCATCACGACGCGGTGGCCGTCGCGGTGGCGCACGGGCAGGGTGCCGACGACGGTCTCGCCCGCCTGGACGCGGCGGGTCAGGTCGTCGGCGAGCCCGCGGTTGGCCTCGGGGACGAGGACGGAGGCGCCGGGCCTCCCGAGGATGTCCTCGGGACGGTGTCCGAGCAGGTCCTGGGCGGCGAGCGACCACTCCACGATGCGGCCGTCCGCGTCCTCGCGCCACAGGGCGATGGGCAGCAGGTCGCGGAGTACGCCCGCGTACCCGACGGCTGCGGCCGGCGGGTCCGGCACTTCGCTCGTCGACTGGTAAGTGTCCACCGCACCGACCTCACCCCGGGGGGCCTGATTCCTACCGATTCACCCTATCCGAGGGCTACGGCTTCGGCTTCGGGTAGAGCCAGGGATGGACGGCGGTGACCACGAAGAGGACGGCGTACACGATGAGCGCCGCCCACCACCCGCCGAGCCCGTCACGGCCGAACTGGACGAGGGCGGCGACTCCCCCGGCGAACAGGGCGGCCAGCACGCCGCGCCACCAGTGCGCCTTGTCCGTCCCGACCGACAACAGGGCTGCCGCGGCGAGCCCGAACACGGCGCCGACGATCAGCGTGATGGGCCATCCGTGGACGGAGTCCTCGGGATCGCCGCGCAGCAGTGCCAGGGCCAGCCCCGGAACGGCGGCGAGCCCGACGATCACCGGCCATCGCTCCCAGGGGTTCCGCAGCCGTGGCCAGACCCAGGCCGCCAGCCCGATCACGGCGAGGACGGCGACAGGGACGTGGCCGGGCAGGGAGGACCACTGCCCGGTACTGAAGGCGACTCCCGTCCACATCAGGGCGGCCGCACCCAGGGCCGGCAGGGGTGCCAGCACGGCGACCAGCGGCACCAGGCAGATCAGCGGCTTCGCCAGCCCGAGCACCGCTTGAACCACCCGGGCCCCGAACCCCGTGGCGGGCTGGAGGGCAGGCCAGGCCAGGAGTCCGGTCCGCAGGGCGGCCCGGCGCGGGTCACGGGCCCGGGCGAGCGCGCCGACCTTCTCGGCGCCGATCGCGCGGAAGGCCTTCATGGCCCGCTCGTTCTCGGCGGTGGTCAGCGGCGGCGCCTCGAGGATGACGGGCCGGTTCCCGCCGCGAATGCCCTTCGCGTGCAGGGCGGCGATCAGCGGCAGCTCCTGGTCGAGGATCTCGCGCTGGCGCAGGGCGGTGATCGTGTCGCGCACCCGGTCCCACCGGCTCATTTCGTCCTCGGAAGCCAGGGCCTCCTCGTAGAGCTCCATGAAACGCTCGGGCTCCGGGAAGGAGCCGGCGATCAACGCCCCGAGAGCCGCCTCGGTGGGAGCGTCGGGGCCGTCGCCCCCGAAGGCAGCGGCCAGGCGTTTGTCGGTGGCGACCACGGACACCAGCGAGGCGGCGGCGTCCAGCCGCCCCCAGGTCCAGTCGCTGAGCCGCCAGCGTGCGCTGAGGAACGCGGCGAAGTTGTTGAGCTGGTTGCCGCTCAGCTTGGCCTTGACCATGCCCTCCGTGGTGGGCGGGACCACGTCCGGCAGTACCGTGCGCGTGGCCCAACTCGTGTTTGCGGCGGAGACCGTGTGGAAGCTGATGTCCGTCGCCTCGGCCAGCGGGTCCGGGCGCAGAGGGCCGAGCAGCACTTCGGCGGCCATCAGCGCGCCCTTCATCCGCGGTGCGTCACCGAGGGTGGCCTCGTGGAGTGCTTTGTATCCGTCGACGATCTGTGGGGCCATGGCCTCACCGACAAACTGCCCTAGTTCCCCCAACCGATCCCACAATTCGCTGTAGCGGCCGTCTGGCCACGGCACGGGGCCGGCGGCGGCCGGCCCCGTCCACGGTTCGCCGTCGACGGCCGCGGCCAGCGCTCCCGACCATGCCTGCCAGGGCCCCTGCCCCTCCCATGCCGGGGGCACCGCCGGCATCAGGGCGATCAGCCGGCGGTTCGCCAAGTCCAGCGGGCCGATGGGGTCGGAGGGTATCTCCCCGTCGGCGAGCACGTCGCCGTACGCCCTGAGCAACAACCTGTCCCGGGCGGCGATGAGTGTGGCGATGGCGAACCGGTAGGTGTACAGGCGATTCCGGCAGTCCTCGATCACCTCAGCGTCCACGGTCTCGGCAGTGGCCTCGTACGCCCGGACCCAGTCCATGAGTAGCCGTGCGGTACGGGCAAGGGCCAGCGGCGACCTCGCCGGGAAGGGGAGCCCGATCTCGCCCTCCGCAGCACGCAACTGCCTGAAGAGGGACGCCGAACGCTCCCCCGAGCCCTTGTCCAACGGCTCCAGCGGGCCGGGCCCTCCGGGCAGCGGCAGCGGGTCCGGACCGGTCACGTCCGCCGGATCCTCCAGCAGCCGGATCAGCCGCTGCGCCTCCGCCGCGCCGACGGTGCAGCGGTATGCAGCCGTCCTGCCCGTCGCTGCGGCGACCAGGGCCTCAAGGCTCTGTGGAAGTACACCGGTGACGCCGCGCGAATTCTGGGCCGCGGCCTCGGTGGCCCGGAGTTCGAGTGCGTCGTCGCGCAGGGATTCCGAACCGGTCTTCACCGTCAGGGACTTCACCGCCATCCGCACCAGCCGGGTGACCCGGCGGCTGCCGCCCTTCACCGGTTTCGGCGGGAAAGGCGGTACGGGCTGCAGGAAGAGCAGCCATCGGTCGACCTTCTGCGTGACGGGAGTTCCCGCTATGGCACGGACCGCCCAGGCCACCGGGATGTTGTCGAGCAGGCCCCCGTCGACCAGTTCTACGCAGCCACTGAGCTTCTCGTCGGGGTAGCCGGTCTCGCTGCTGACCCCGCGCATGTCGACCCGCGGGGGTTCGTCTAGCAGCGGCAGCTCGCCGCCGACGTACATCCTGCCCGGTTCGAACGCTCCCGGAAACGAGGACGAGGTCCGGGCCGCGAAGGCCAGCCGGTTCAGGGCTTCCCACTTGGCGTAGGTGCCGCGGGGGAAGTCGGTCATGGGGGCTCGGTGGCGGAACCGGAAATAGGCATTCGAGCGGCCGACCAGCACCGGTGCGCCGCGGGTGGGCCGTACCCAGTCCCGGCGGGGCCTGAGCCGGGTCGCCGTCAGGATCAGCCGGAGCGAGCGGGCGAGGCGAGGCGGTGTCTCCTGGGGCTCGGCCAGCAGGTGGTCGAGCGACCGGCGCAGCTCTGCGTAGAAGACCTCGTCCCCGCGCATCAGCGAATCCGGTACGTGGAACGGGGTCGAACGGCGCAGCAGCCCTTCGAGGTCGCCGAGGCGCAGCCACACGTCCCGTACGCCTTCACCGAAGGGCATCCCGTAGACGAGGTGGCAGGCGAGCAGCACTCCGTTGAGGCCGCCGGCGCTGGTGCCGACGACGACGTCGATGTCGACGTCGTCGTAGTCACAGGCGTCGAGCAGGGCCCGGTAGACGGTCTGCCCCGGCTCCGGCTCCGCACCCGAGGGCCGGGGTGCTGCCCGCCGCAGCGCTGCTGTCTCACAGCAGGCCCCGCCCATCCATACAGCGAGGCTCACCCCGCCCCTCATGGCAAGAGCCAGCCTTAGTTCCGAACTCTTCGCACCCCGACCGGTGGCGTTCATGCCTTCAGGGTCACCCCGGATCACATGCGACGCACCATGGCTCTCTTGACTAGCGGGAAATACGGAGGAAACTCATCAATACACCGGAAAACCGGAAAGAGCCGCACCTCCCTCCGGAGACGTCCAGAGGCCCGCGTGACCCTTGTCCAGGCTCTGGCCAGGCCCCCGGCAGGTCTTGCGATCCACGGGAGCCATCGGCGACGGCGGATGGCTCATGGAAGCGGCGAGACTGCCGGGGACTGTCCTGTCCTGCCGGTGTCTAGAGCGCGAGGCCTTCGAGGGGCCGGGGCGCGTGCGCCGTGTCCAGGACCGCGGCGACGGCCTGCGCGAGCCGCGGGATCCGGTGACCGGGGATCCCCGCGATGTTGATCCGGCCCGAGGTGGTGCCGTAGACCGCGTACCGCAGGCGCAGCTCGAGCATCTGGTCCGCGGTGAGCCGCAGCATCGAGAACATGCCCTTCTGCTGGGCGAGTGTCCGTGCCTGCGCTTCGTGGCCCAGGGCGCTCAGGTGGGTCGTCAGGTCGGTCCGGTTGGCCGTAATCCTGCCCCGCATGACCTCCAGTTCCGCCCGCCAGGCGGCCCGCAGCACGTCGTCCTCCAGGATCGTCGTCACGACGGCGGCGCCGTGCTCGGGCGGCATGGAGTACAGCGTGCGGGCCGCGTTCTGCAGGGCCGTCTCGGCGTGCCCCAGTGCCCGGGCGGACGTGCCGAGGACCATGGCGCAGCCGGTGCGGTCGCTGTAGAGCCCGAAGTTCTTCGAACAGCTGACGGCGATCAGCATCTCGGGCACGCGCGCGGCCAGGATCCGCGTGGGCAGCAGGTCGGCCTCCAGGCCGTCGCCGAGCCCGTGGTAGGCGAGATCGACGAACGGGACCCAGCCGTCCCGCACGGCGAGTTCGGCCAGCGCCTCCCACGCGTCCAGCGTGGGGTCGGCCCCCGTCGGGTTGTGGCAGCAGCCCTGGAGCAGGACGACGTCGTCCCGCCGCGCCGCGCTCAGTTCCCGCAGCACGCCCTCCGCGTCGAAGCCGCCTTCGGCGTCGCGCCAGCCGTACGTACGGACCTCGAGCCCGGCGGCCTCCAGGATGGGCCGGTGGTTGACGTAGGCCGGATCGCTGATCCACACCGTGGCACCCGGGCGGGTGCGGCGGATCAGGTCGGCCAGCAGCCGCAGCGCGCCGGAGCCGGCGACGGTCTGGACGGTGACGGCCCGGCCGGCCGGGGCCTCGGGCCCCAGGACCATCGTCTGCATCGCGCGGTTGAAGGCGGTGTTGCCGGAGAGCCCCCGGTACTCCTTGGACTCGGCGCGCTCCGCCAGCCGGATCTCCGCCTCGCGTACGGCCGTCATCACGGGGGTGCGGCCCGTGTGGTCGCGGTAGACGCCGAGGACGAGATCAAGGCGTTCGGGCCGCTCGTCGGCGGCGAATTCGGCGGTCAGATCCCACAGCGGGTCGGTGGGCGGCGGCGGCAGGAGCTCAAGCATGTGCGGGAACCTTGGGTCGTGGACGTCGGTTGGCGAGGAAGACGCCGGCGGTGATGAGGGGGACGCCGATGAGCACGGCGAGGCTCGGTGTCTCCCCGAGCAGGGGGATGGCAAGCAGGACGACGGCCACGGGGCTGAGGCTCCCGCCGACCGAACTGCGCTCGGCGCCGAGCCTGCGGATGGCCACGGCGTACAGCAGACCGGCGCACAGGCCGACGCCGAGCCCCTGCACGACGAGGAACAGGGCGATGTCGCCGCCCGCCGCGTGCGCGATGCCCGTCGGGAGCACGCCGGTCAGGACCAGGAGCCCGATGACCGCGAAGGAGGGCAGGCACAGCAGGCCGATCGATCCGACGGGGTCGAGGGCCACGTCCCGCAGGCCCACCGTGTACAGGGCCCACAGTCCACTGGCCACCAGGAGCGTGCCGGCCCCCTCCAGGACGTCCGCGTCCACCGGGACGACGTAGCGCCAGACGAGGGCGGCCACGCCGACCGCGATCAGCGTCAGCCCGGCCGCCTGCGTTCCCCGGGGTGCGCCGTGCCCGCGGGCGGCCATCAGCGCCGAGACGAACAGCGGGACCATCCCGGGGACGATCGAGCCCACGAAGGCCGCCGAGGTCAGGGCGCCGCCGTGCATCGCCGCCAGGAAGAACGGCACCCCGGCACCGCAGACGATCTTCAGGGCGGGGCCCGGCCGGACCGCCGCGATGCTGTGGCGGCGCCGCCACAGCGCGGGGAGCAGGACGACGAGTGGGACGCCGAAGCGCAGCAGGGCCGCGTCGGCCGGCAGGAGGGTCGAGGTGCTCAGGGCCCGGGCGCTGAGCGCGAACGCGGCCCAGATCGACACGGTCACCAGCAGGGCCAGGACGCCCTCGGTCTGCGGGGAGAGCCTGCGCCGGCCAGGGTTTCCGGCCGGCGGGCCCGCCGTGTGGGGAGGCGCGGTCGCCCCGGTGATGTGCGTTGCGACCACGGACTTTGCTCCAGCCTGACTGAGACCGGACCGGTCTGGTCCGTTCCCGGGCAACGCTAGGGCTTCGGCCGGGGCAGCCGATTGCCAGTTCTGTCTCTCGGACATACGTTTGGGGCAGGATCTGCCAAGAATCGCCGAGGATCCGCCGAGGAGTGCCCATGGACGCAGTCGATCTGCAGATCATCCGGGAATTGCAGGCCGACGGGCGCCTGTCCAACCAGGACCTGGCCGACCGCGTCCGGCTCTCCCCCTCGCCCTGCCTGCGCCGGGTCCGGCGGCTGGAGGAGGCGGGTCTCATCCGCGGCTACACGGCCATGGTCGACCAGGTCGCCTTCGGGCTCCCGGTCACCGTCTTCGTCCGGATCCGGCTCGAGCGCCACACCGCGGCGGCGGTCCGGCTCTTCGAGGAGCACGTCGCGGTCATCGAGCACATCCAGGACTGCTACCTGATGGCGGGGAGCAGCGACTACCTGCTGCGCGTGGTCATCGAGGACCTGGAGGCGTACGAGGCCCTGGTGCGCCACCGGATCCACGCCATTCCCGGCATCGCCTCGATCGAGTCGAGCTTCGCGTACGGCAGCGTCAAGCAGACCCGTACCTACCCCCGCCCCTCCCCCCGGGCCTCAGCTCAGCGATGAGCCGGACGCGACGACGACCCCGTACAGGTCGGCGATCGTCGCGAGCGCGCTGTGGTGGATCTGGTCGGCGGACAGGTCGGCGACCACCGTCTGCAGGGGCCGGGTCGCGCAGGCATCGGCGACCACGGTCGGCTGGTTGCCGCGCAGGAACGCGCCTTCCACGGTGAAGGTCACGCACATGTTGGTCATGAACCCGATGACGATGACGTTCTTGTTGCCGGCGGCGTCGACGTGTTCGCCCAGGTCGGTTTCGAAGAACGCGTTGGGGACGGCCTTGACCACGACGGGTTCGCCCTCGACGGGAGCCACGCTGGGGTGGATCCGGCCGATGTCGGTCCAGATGTCGTACGGGGTTCCCGCGCCCCCGTCGTTCAGGACGTGGATGATCTTCGTGCCGGCCTCCCGGGCCCTGGCCAGCAGGGCGGCGGCGGAGTCGAGGGCGGACTGCCAGCCCGTCAGCTCCATCACGCCACGGGTGTAGGTGTTCTGGTAGTCGACCAGGATCAGCGTGGCGTCGGCCAGCGAGGCCGGGGTCTGATCGAAACCGTTGAGCTCGCGCAGGGTGGTGGTGGCCATGGAAGTACCGTCCTCGGGCTTCGTGTTGAAAGGTCCGGGCCACCACTCGGCGGCCCCGTATGGAACGCTATGACCCACCAGACGTGTCGGCAATGTCATCCAACTTGCAGATACGGACATCGCGTGGGAGCCGGCCGAACGGAGACCCCTTGAGCACCAGCACCAGCACCGTCAGGCGATTCATCGTCGTCGTCCTCTTCGACGGCGTCGACCTGCTGGACGTCACCGGACCGCCGGAGGTGTTCGCGCTGCTGCAACGCGAGGTGGACGAGGCGACCGGCTACCACGTCGTCCTGGCCGCCGAAACCATGGACCCCGTCACCACCTCCGCCGGGGTGCGCATCCTCCCCGACACCACCTTCCGGGAGGTGTCGGGGAGGAGCATCGACACGCTCCTGGTGCCCGGCGCGGTCGAAATCGACGGCCAGGGCCGCGTGCACGCCGTCACCGACCCCACCGTGGTCCACCGGGTGAAGGCGCTCGCCGGCCGCGCCCGGCGCGTCGCGTCCGTCTGCGTGGGCGCCCACATCCTCGCGGACGCCGGGCTGCTGGACGGCAAGCGCGCCACGACCCACTGGTCGACCGCGCGGCAACTCGCCGCCGAACACCCCTCGATCGAGGTGGACGCCGATCCGATCTTCATCCGCGATCAGGACGTGTGGACCGGCGCGGGCATCAGCGCCTGCCTCGACCTGTCCCTGGCCCTGGTGGCCGACGACTTCGGCGAGGCCGTCGCGCTGCGCGTCGCCCCGCAGCTCGTGATGTACCTGAAGCGGCCGAGCGGGCAGAGCCAGTTCAGCGTCCCGCTCGAGCCCGTCTCGACGACGCGACGCGTCGAGGACCTGCGCCACCACATCACCCGGAACATCGCCGAGCAGCTGACCGTCGCCGACCTCGCCGCGCACGCCCACGTGAGCGAACGGCAGTTGACCCGGATCTTCAAGACGGAACTGGGCATGACCCCGGCGGCCTACATCGAATCGGCCCGCGTCGAAGTGGCACGCAACCAACTCGAATCCACGGACGCCACCCTCGAACGCGTCGCGTCGGCCTGCGGTTTCAACACGACCGACACCCTCATCCGCGCGTTCCGCCGGAAGCTCGACACGACGCCGACGGAATACCGCAACCGGTTCCGGTCCTCCGTGTAGACCCTGGCCGACTGGAGGCCCTGCCCGGCGTACGGCCTATCGCGCGGCCTCGACCGCCGCCGCGAAGGCCGCGTAGGCCGCTTCGCCGAAGAGCACGAACCGCACCTCTTCCACCTCGGTCCGGGCCGCCCGTACGGTCTCCACGGCGATCCGCGCCCCGTCGTCCATGGGCCACCCGTAGATCCCGGTGGAGATGGCCGGGAAGGCGACCGTACGGGCCCCCAGCTCGTCGGCGACCCGCAGGGACTCTCGGTAGCAGGAGGCCAGCAGCTCCGACCGGTCGTCCTCGCGCGACCAGACCGGGCCGACGGTGTGGATGACGTGCTCCGCCGGGAGCCGGCCGGCGGTGGTGGCGACGGCCCGGCCCGTCGCCAGGCCCTTGCCGTAGTGCGAGCGGCGCAGGTCCTCGCAGGCGGCGAGGATCTCCGGGCCGCCGCGCCGGTGGATGGCGCCGTCGACCCCGCCGCCGCCGAGCAGGGAGGAGTTGGCGGCGTTGACGATCGCGTCGGCCTTCTCGGCGGTGATGTCACCGCGGACCAGGGTGATGCGGACCATCAGGAGTCCTTTCTCAGGTGACGCCACACGGCCTTGGCGGCGTTGTGGCCGGACATCCCGTGCACTCCCGGGCCCGGAGGGGTCGCGGAGGAGCAGAGGAAGACCGCCGGGTGGGCCGTCGTGTACGGGGAGAACGTGAGCTTGGGGCGCAGCAGGAGCTGGAGTCCCGAGGCCGCGCCGCAGGCGATGTCCCCGCCGACGTAGTTGGGGTTGCGGGCGGCGAGCTCGGGCGGGCCGGCCGTGGCGCGGGCCAGGACCAGGTCGCGGAAGCCCGGTGCGAAGCGCTCCAGTTGGCGCTCGACGGCGCCGGTGAGGTCGCCCTGCCAGCCCTTGGGGACATGGCCGTACGCCCAGAACACGTGCTTGCCCGCGGGTGCGCGGCCGGGGTCGACGAGGCTGGGCTGCGCGGTGATGAGGAAGGGCGTACGGGGGACCCGGCCGCCCGAGGCCAGTTGCAGGGCGGCGTCGATGTCGCGGGCGCGCGGGCCGATCTGGACGGTCCCGGCCCGGCGCGGCTCCTCGGCGGTCCACGGGACGGGGCCGTCGAGCGCGTAGTCGATCTTGAATGCGGCGGCGCCGTACTTGTAGCCGTCGTAGGCGTGCCCCAGGCGGGCGATGCGGGCCAGCGCGGTCGGCGAGGTGTCGAAGACGTAGGCGCGGGCGGGCGGGAGGTCGTCGAGCCGTTTGACCTCGAAGCCGGTGTGGACGGCGCCGCCGAGGTCGCGCAGGTACCCGGCGAGGGCGTCGGAGATCGACTGCGAGCCGCCGCGCGGCATCGGCCAGCCGTTCGCGTGCGCGGCCAGGGCGAAGACCAGGCCGACGGCGCTGGTGGCGATCCCGTCGAGCGGGGCGATGACGTGCGCCACCAGCCCGGCGAACAGCGCGCGTGCCCGCTCGTCGCGGAAGCGGCGCAGGAGCCAGGTGGAGGGCGGCAGCCCGGCGAGCCCGAAGCGGGCGAGGGTGACGGGGTCGCGGGGCAGCGCGGTGCCCGGCAGCGACATGAAGTCCCGGGCCAGGGTGTCCCACTTGCCGAGGAACGGCTCGACGAGGCGCCGGTACGCACCGGCGTCGCGCGGCCCGAGGGACGCGGCCGTCTCGGCGACCGAGCGGGACAGGACGGCGGCCGTGCCGTCGTCGAAGGGGTGCGCCATGGGCAGCGGGGCGTGCAGCCACTCCAGCCCGTACCGCTTCAGCGGCATCGTCGCGAAGACCGGCGAGCCCACGCCGAGCGGGTGCACCGCCGAGCAGGGGTCGTGGCGGAAGCCGGGGAGGGTCAGTTCCTCGGTCCGCGCCCCGCCGCCGACCGTGTCCGCGGCTTCGAAGAGGGCCACCGAGAAGCCCCGCCGGGCCAGTTCGACGGCGGCCGTCAGCCCGTTGGGCCCCGCCCCCACCACGACCGCATCGAGAATCGACGGCACTTGCGACTCCTTCGTCCGGCGGCGCCTCCGCCTCCAGGATATTCCGGCTTGACCCGTGCCAGGCCGGGACCTAACCGCGCAGCAGGTCGCGGATACGGAGCGTCGTGGCCTCGTCGCGTCCGACGGCGAACGGCAGCGCGTTGTCCCGGTCCACCCGGAAGGGGACTCCGTCGACCGTGCTCTGCGCCCCGCCGGCCTCGGCGACCAGCAGCAGTCCGGCCGCGTGGTCCCAGGCCGAGGGCCAGGTGAAGGCGAGGCCGTCCATCTCGCCGCGGGCCACCTTCAGGTACTCCAGGCCGGCCGAGCCGCAGGACCTGGCGGCCACGCCGGGCACGTCCAGCCGGCCCAGGGTCCGCTTGTCCTCCTCGGAGGTGTACAGCGGGTGGGCCATGGCGATCCGCAGCTCGGCGCCCGGCTCGGGCGAGCCGCTGCGGATCCGCTCTCCGTTGACGTACGCGCCCTGCCCGCGCACGGCGGTCGCCAGCTCCTCCAGGGCCGGGGCGAAGGTCCAGGAGGCGAGGATCTCGCCGCGGTGGGCCAGCGCCACCAGGGTGCAGAAGGCCGGGTCGCCGGAGACGAACTGGCGGGTGCCGTCGACCGGGTCCACGATCCACACCGGGGCGTCGGCGCGCAGCGCCCCGTACACGGTCGGGTCGGCGTGCACGGCCTCCTCGCCGACCACGGCCGAGCCGGGGAGCAGCCGCTGGAGGGAGGCGGTGAGGTGCTCCTCGGCCTTGCGGTCGGCGACCGTCACCAGGTCGTGCGGTCCGCTCTTCTCGTCGACCTCGTGCTCGGCGAGCTGCCGGAATCTCGGCATGATCTCGATCGCCGCCGCCTTGCGGACGGCCTCTTCCACGTCGGACAGGCCATGGGTAAGGAACTCATCGATCATGCGCCCATCACATCACGCCCGAACGGCAAACCCCACCGACAATCCCCGACGGACGGCTGGACTCCGGATGTACCCCGGGTGAACCGCCTCGAAGCCGCCCGCCGGAAGGACGCGTACATCCCGGTGGGCGACCCCGCAGGAGTGTCAGCCGACGGGGGACGGGCTGCGGGGGTCGGCGGAGCGGGGGGCGGCCGGGCGGGGCACGAAGACCGGGGAGTCCGACTGGTAGAAGAGGTCGATGTCGGCCTCCTCGCCGCCGACGATCAGGGTGTCCCAGGCGCCGCTCTCCCGCAGGGTGCGCAGGGTGGCCGGGGCGATCGAGGCGAGGTGGGAGCGGAGTTCCCCGTCGCCCGGCAGGCCGGGCATCCGGGGCGCCAGCCGTTCGCGGATCCCGGCCATCCGGTCCAGCAGTGCCTCCAGGTCGCTCCCGTCCGCGGCGCCGGCGCCACCGGCGGCGCGGGCACCGGCACCGGCTCCGGCTCCGGCTCCGGCACCGGCACCGGCGGCCCCGCCGGTCTCCGCGCTGCGCGCGATGATGTCCTTGATGGCGCGGGTGACGCCCTGCTCGTCGGTGGTCACCATGGCGTTCCAGGCCCGGCTCTTGTGCCGGTACTGGAGCATGGACATCGCCGCCTCGTGCCGGATGAAGTCGGCGTCCCGCAGCGGTTTGCCCTGCCAGGCTCGGCTGAGCGAGCGGGCCAGTGAAGTGGCCGATGCGAGGCCGCTGTTGAGGCCGCGGCCCGGCCAGAAGTGGATGGCGTTGGCCGCGTCGCCCAGCAGGAAGCCGTACGTGCCCGGGGTGGTCGCGGTCGGCCGGTGCAGCTGTGCGGTGAACCGCGGGCGCTGCACCATGTCCAGCCGGAACGAGGTGATCGCGGACAGGTCCTCCTCGGCCACCCCGAACAGGCTGAGACCCTGCCGGATCTCCTTCCACAGCGGGGAACCGCGCAGCAGGGCGGGCAGGAAGAGGGTGCCGTGGGTGGGACAGCGGAACTCGTTGTCCTCCTCCTGCCGGCTCATCAGGCAGGGGCGGGCGGCGATGCACTCCTCGAAGACCTGCCGGACCGGGTCGATGCCGATGACGCTCTTGGTCTCCTCGCGGGTGAGCCGCATGTTCAGGAAGCCCTCGCCGCGCAGCGAGTTGAGCAGGAACCGGTTCTGCGACACGGTGAGCAGCACGCTCATCGGGTCCGGCAGCTTCGACTTGACGCGCAGGCCGAGCACGATGTCCTGGAGGTGCTCCCCGTCGAGGGAGTAGATCGAGGCGTCGGCCGCGCCGAAGCGGTCGGCGTAGTGCTCCCGGGTGCGGGAGCGGCCGCCCTCGGCGACCACCAGGACGTGTTCCTGGGTGATCCGGTGCTGCTCCTCCGCCACGTCGAAGCGCTTGGGAATGAGTCGGATCGACGGCTTCCGGTTGGCCAGGTCCAGCAGCCGGTCCTCGATGTGGGCGATCCGGATGTTGCGGGGCGGGCGGCCGTCGACCGAGTCCGGGCCGACGGGCCACATCTCGGAGTAGGCGGCGCCGTCGTCGAAGAGGGCGGCGAGCACCTCCTCGGACAGGGCGAGGTACTGCCGGCTCTGGACGGTCACCACCTGCTGGCGGCGGAAGTTCCCCTGGGTCTCGTCCTTCCAGACGACCGAGGACCCCTTCCTGGTCCAGCGCCCGTCGTAGACGGTGATGGCGGTCCGCCCGGGCAGCATCTCGTCGAGCGCCAGGGCGAAGGCGAGGCCCACCGGGCCGCCGCCGGTGATGGTGACCCGCAGCGTGCCGGGGTCCGCGGCGCTCGGCCGGGGCACGTCCAGGAGGGAGAGGTCCATGACCGTCTCCATGGCGTCCTGGGCCTCGTACAGGAACGTTTCATCGCCGATTCGGATGCAGTCGTTCGGACGCAGCACATGCCGCGTGACGCGCTGGTCGTTGACCAGCGTGCCGTTGCGGCTGTCCCGGTCGTAGAGGACGAAACCGGCGTCCTCGCTGAGGATCTCGGCGTGCAGCCGGGAGGCGCTGGGGCTGACGATCACGACGCTGTTGTCGCTCTTGCGCCCGAAGCTGACGGGCTCGCCGCCAAGAACCACGCTCTGCCCGGTGAAGGGACCCGTGCGTCCAACGATGACCGAAGGCACTCCACACTCCTTGAAAAAGACGCTTGCTGACTCCTCGTACGACAGCAACACGCCATCGCGGATGTGTTCGGTTCAACCATTTTCGAAAATTTCCGGTCTCGCCGTTGAACCGGGTGTCGCGGTCCGTACGTGATGTTCGCGTCGGCAGGCGATCAGAGGGAGAACCGCCCCCATGCACAACGAGGAATCCGAGACCGTGACGGAGAGCGCGCTCGCGGGCACGGCCACGACCGCCGCCACGACCGCGGCCACCATCGCGGCCGCGCCGGGTGCACCGGCCGGGGAACGGCTGATCGCGGGCCGCTACCGGCTGCTGTCCCGGCTCGGCGAGGGCGGTATGGGCACCGTGTGGCGGGCCGGCGACGAGGTCCTGCACCGTGAGGTCGCCGTCAAGGAGGTCCGGGCCCCGGCCCATCTGCGGGCCGGCGACATCGCGCGGATGTACAGCCGGCTGGAGCGAGAGGCCTGGGCGGCGGCCCGGATACCCGACCGCAATGTGGTGACGGTCCACGACGTGGTCATGGAGGACGACCGGCCCTGGATCGTCATGGAGCTGATCCGCGGGCAGTCGCTCGCCGATCTGCTGCGTGCCGAGGGGCCGCTCACCCCGCGCCACGCCGCGCACATCGGCGCGGAGGTGCTGAGCGCGCTGCGCGCCGCGCACGCCGTCGGGGTGGAGCACCGCGACGTGAAGCCGGCGAACGTGCTGCTCGCCGAGGACGGGCGGGTGGTGCTCAGCGACTTCGGCATCGCGATGGTCGAGGGCAGCACCGCGCTGACCATGACCGGGGAAGTGGTCGGATCCCCCGAGTACCTGCCGCCGGAGCGGGCGCTGGGCCGCCCCTCGGGCCCCGAGTCGGACCTCTGGTCCCTCGGTGTGCTGCTGTACGCGGCCGTGGAGGGCATCTCCCCGTTCCGGCACGACACCGCGCTGAGCACCCTGCGGGCCGTCGTGGACGAGGAACCGCCGGAGCCGACCCGGGCCGGCCCGCTCGCCCCGGTCATCGCCGGGCTGCTCCGCAAGGAACCGGCCGCGCGGACCCCCGCCGCCGAGGCCGCCGCGGCCCTGCGGGGCATCGCCCACGAACCGGACGCCACCACGACCGCCGCCCGCGTCCTGCCGGCTCCCGAGGAGCCCGCCACGGCCGCGACGCCCGCCCCCACGCCGGCACCGGTCCCCACCGCGGAGCTCGCCGGCGCGGCGATGCCCGCCCCGCTCGCGCCCGCGACGCCCGCGACGCCCGCGCACCCGACACCCGCCGCCCCGCCCCGCAAGCGCCGCAGGGCGGCCTTCGCCGCGGCCGGCGCGGCCGCCTGCCTCCTGATCGCCGCCGGGCTGGTCTACGCCCTCAACGGCAACGACGAGGACTCCGCCCCCGGTTCGGGCGTACGGATGTCGGTGGCGGGAGCGAACACCACCTACACCGGCAGCTGCCCGACCCCCGAGAGCCGGGCCCCGGCGTTCACCGCGACCTTCACCGCCTCCGAGCCGACCCTGATCTCCTACCGCTGGGTGTCCGGCGACGGCTCGGTGGTGGATCCGCACTGGCGCACCATGTCCATCGGGGACAAGGCCAACCCCACCGGCCACGACACCGTGCGGCTGACGACCTACGCGAAGGCCGGCACCCTGACCACCGGGATGGCCGTGGAACTCCAGAGCCCCACCCGCACCACTTCCAACCCGGTCCCCTTCTCCATCACCTGCACCGGCTGATCCCGGCCGACTACGGTTAGCCGTTCAATGCCGGAATGATCCGCGCGCCGTAGGCATCGATGGTGGCCTCCTTCGCGTCGTGCATGTCGTAGACGGCGAACTGGTCGACGCCCAGGGCGCGCAGGGCCTGGAGCTTCTCGATGTGGGCCTCGGGCGGGCCCAGCAGGCAGAAGCGGTCGACGATCTCGTCGGGGACGAAGTCCGTGGACGGGTTCCCGGCACGGCCGTGGTGGCTGTAGTCGTAGCCGTGGCGGGCCTTGATGTACTCGGTCAGCGCGTCGGGGACCAGCCCGGAGTGTTCCCCGTAGCGGGAGACAAGGTCGGCGACGTGGTTGCCGACCATGCCGCCGAACCAGCGGCACTGGTCGCGGGCGTGGGCGAGGTCCTCGCCCACGTACGCGGGGGCCGCCACGCAGATGGTGATCGCGGCCGGGTCCCGGCCGGCCGCCTCGGCGGCCTCCCGGACCGACTTGATCATCCACTCGGTGAGGTAGGGGTCGGCGAGCTGGAGGATGAACCCGTCCGCCTTCTGCCCGGCCAGGGCCAGCGCCTTCGGCCCGTACGCGGCCATCCAGACGGGCAGCTTCCCGTCCTTGATCCACGGGATCCGCAGGGGTTTGCCGTCCACCTCCGCCTCGCGGCCCTCGGCGAGGTCGCGGATCACGCCGATGGCCTCGCCGAGCCGCGCCAGGGTGTTCGGCGCGCGCCCGGCGACCCGCATCGCCGAGTCCCCGCGGCCGATCCCGCACACGGTGCGGTTGCCGTACATGTCGTTGAGCGTGGCGAAGGTGGAGGCGGTGACCTCCCAGGTGCGGGTGCCCGGGTTGGTGACCATCGGGCCGACGTGCATCTCCTGGGTGTGTTCCAGGATCTGGCTGTAGATGACGAACGGCTCCTGCCACAGCACGGCGGAGTCGAAGGTCCAGCCGTAGCGGAAGCCGTTGCGCTCGGCGCGCCGCATGAGGCTGACGACCTGCGAGGCGGGCGGGTCGGTTTGCAGGACGAGGCCGAAGTCCATGGATGGCTGCTCCTTGCGTGCGCTTACAGGTACTGGCAGGTGGAGCGGGGGATGTAGACGCCGTGGCCGGGCCGGCCGGCGTACTCGCGCCGGTCGATGACGAGTTCGCCGCGCGAGAGCACGGTGTCGACGCGTCCGGTGATCCGCCTGCCCTCGTACGCCGAGTAGTCCACGTTCATGTGGTGGGTCTCGGCGGAGATGACCTGCTCGGCGTGCGGATCGTAGAGGACGATGTCGGCGTCGGAGCCGGGCGCGATGGTGCCCTTCTGCGGGTAGAGGCCGAACATCCGGGCCGGGGTCGCGCAGGCGATCTCGATCCAGCGGCGGCGGCTGATGTGCCCGTCCAGGACGGCCTGGTGGAGGAGGTCCATCCGGTTCTCCACCCCCGGCAGCCCGTTGGGGATCTTGGAGAAGTCGCCTCGGCCGAGCTCCTTCTGGCCCCGGAAGCAGAAGGGGCAGTGGTCGGTGGAGACCACCTGGAGGTCGTTGGTCCGCAGCCCCCGCCACAGCGCCGCCTGGTGCTCCCGGGGGCGCAGCGGGGTGGAGCAGACGTACTTGGCGCCCTGGAAGTCGGGCTCGGCGAGGTTGTCGGTGGACAGGAAGAGGTACTGGGGGCAGGTCTCCCCGAAGACGGGCAGGCCCTTGTCACGGGCGGCGGCCAGTTCGGCGAGCGCCTCCTCCGCCGAGACGTGGACGACGTACAGCGGCGAACCGGCGACCCTGGCGAGCTGGATGGCGCGGTGGGTGGCCTCGGCCTCGAGGAGCACCTTCCGCACTTCACCGTGGTGGCGGGGGTCGGTCTCCCCGCGCGCCAGGGCCTGTTCGACGAGGACGTCGATCGCGATGCCGTTCTCGGCGTGCATCATGATCAGCCCGCCGTTGCCGGAGGCCCGCTGCATGGCGCGCAGGATCTGCCCGTCGTCGCTGTAGAAGACGCCCGGGTAGGCCATGAACAGCTTGAAGGAGGTGACTCCCTCCCCGATCAGGAGGTCCATCTCCTTGAGGGTGCCCTCGTTGACGTCCGAGAGGATCATGTGGAAGGCGTAGTCGATGGCGCAGTTGCCGTCGGCCTTGTCGTACCAGGTGTCGAGGCCCTCGCGCAGGGCGTGGCCCACGCTCTGCACGGCGAAGTCGACGATGGTGGTGGTGCCGCCCCAGGCGGCGGCCCGGGTGCCGGTCTCGAAGGTGTCCGAGGCCGCGGTGCCGCCGAAGGGGAGCTCCATGTGGGTGTGCGCGTCGACCCCGCCCGGGATGACGTACTTCCCGCTCGCGTCGATCGTACGGTCGGCCGTCCAGGCCTCGGCGGCCGCCGAGCCGTGCGCGGCCAGGGCGGCCACGCGGCCGTCCTCGATCAGGACGTCCGCGTGCAGTTCGTCGGCGGCGGTGACGACGAGGCCGCCGCTGATCAAGGTACGGATGCTCATCGGAGGTTCCCCCTACTGGATGCTGCGCAAGGCCTGTTCGAGGATCTCGGCGCCCTCTTCCGCCTCGGCGACGGTGAGGGAGAGCGGCGGCGCGATGCGCAGCACGCTGGTGTTGTAACCGCCGCCCTTGCCGAGCAGCAGACCGCCTTCGCGGGCGGCCTCCAGTACGGCGGCGGCCGCATCCGGGTCGGCCTGGTCGGTGCCGGGCCTCGTCAGTTCCAGCCCGGCCATCAGGCCCCGGCCGCGTACTTCCCGTACGGCGGGCACGTGGGCGGCGATGGCGCGCAGCCGCTCCAGGAGCAGGCCGCCGACACGGCGGGCATTGCCCTGGAGGTCGTGCTCCAGCAGGTACGCGAGGTTGGCGACGCCGGCCGCCATGGTGACCGGGGAACCGCCGAAGGTGGAGATGGAGTTGGAGTCGAGGCAGTTCATCACCTCGGCGCGGGCCACGACCCCGCCGATGGCCATGCCGTTGCCGATGCCCTTGGCGAAGGTGAGGATGTCCGGGGGGCCGTTCTGGGCGTGGGCCTGCCAGCCCCAGAAGTGTTCGCCGGTGCGGCCCCAGCCGGTCTGCACCTCGTCGCTGATCCACAGGATGCCGTGCCGGTCCAGGACCTCGCGGAAGGCCCCGTACAGGCCGTCGGGCGGGGAGGTGAACCCGCCGACGCCCTGGATCGGCTCGGCGATGAGCGCTGCCACTCCCCCGCGCGCCTGGCCCAGGACGTCTTCGAGGTCGGCCACGGCCGCGGCGGTGAAGGCGGTGTCGTCGAGGTGGGCGAAGGGGCCGCGGGTGCGCACGGCGCCGTGCACGTAGTACGTCTGGAGCGGCGAGAGGCTGGTCGGGGACCAGCCCCGGTTGCCCGTGATGGAGACGGTGGAGAACGACCGGCCGTGGTAGCTGTTGCGCATGGCCAGGATCTGGTTGGACCGGCGGTACGTCGTCGCGAGCAGCAGCGCGGTGTCGTTGGCCTCGGTGCCCGAGGTGGTGAAGAAGACCCGGGCGTCGGGGATCCCGGAGAGCGCGGCGACCCGTTCGGCCAGCTCGATCATCGGGCGGTCGAGGTACAGGGTGGAGGAGTGGATGAGGCGCCCGGCCTGTTCGGAGACGGCCTTGGTGACCTCGGGCAGGGCATGGGCGGTCATCGTGGTGAGGATGCCGCCGAAGAAGTCGAGGTAGCGGTTGCCTTCGGCGTCCCACACGTGGCGGCCCTCGCCGTGCGTGAGCTCGATGGGGCGGTCGTAGTAGAGCGCGAGCCAGTCGGGCAGGACGGAGCGGTGGCGGCTGTGCAGGGGGATCGGGTTGGTCACGGCTGTACGAGCCCTCCGTAGGCGTCGGGGCGGCGGTCGCGGTAGAAGGCCCACTGCTGGCGGACTTCCTCGATGAGTGCGAAGTCGAGGTCGCGGACGAGGAGTTCCTCCTCCTTGTCGCTGGCGACCTCGCCGACGAACTGGCCGCGCGGGTCGACGAAGTAGCTGGTGCCGTAGAAGTCGTTGTCGCCGTACTCCTCCCGGCCGACCCGGTTGATGGCGGCGATGAAGTACTCGTTGGCGACGGCGGAGGCGGGCTGTTCCAGCTGCCACAGGTGCGAGGAGAGGCCGCGGTGGGTCGCGGACGGGTTGAAGACCAGCTGGGCCCCGGCGAGGCCCAGTTGGCGCCATCCCTCGGGGAAGTGGCGGTCGTAGCAGATGTAGACCCCGACCTTGCCGACGGCGGTGTCGAAGACGGGCCAGCCGAGGTTGCCCGGGCGGAAGTAGTACTTCTCCCAGAACCCCTTGACCTGGGGGATGTGGTGCTTGCGGTACTTGCCGAGGTAGCTGCCGTCGGCGTCGATGACGGCGGCGGTGTTGTAGTAGAAACCCTCGCTCTCCCGTTCGAAGACGGGGACCACGATCACCATGCCGGTCTCGCGGGCGAGTTCCTGCATGCGGCGGACGGTCGGGCCGTCCGGGACGGCCTCGGCCCAGCGGTAGTGCTCGGGCTCCTGGACCTGGCAGAAGTAGGGGGCGTTGAACACCTCCTGGAAGCCGATGATCCGCGCACCCTGGGCAGCGGCCCGCCGGGCGTGCTCCTCGTGTTTCGCGATCATCGATTCGGTGTCTCCGGTCCAGGTGGCCTGGACCAGCGCGGCGCGGACGACTTGGGCCATGAGCTGCTCCTCGCGACGGGAACGCCGGGTTCTACGCACGTAGACGGTGTCCGTAGGGAGTAGAACGTAGGCCTCGTCACAGCGTGGGGCAAGACCGCCTTGCGCGGTTGGAGTAGTCGATCAAGTTACGTCGCCCCTCGGTCGATTGCGGTCAGGCGACGGGCGGTTTACGCCGCTGCGATGCCTGCCACCCGGAGCGCGTGGACCAGGTCCCGGCGGTGGGTCGCGGACAGCTCCCCGGCGGCCTGGAGCAGCCGCGGGGCGAACCACTGCGGGTCCCGGCGGGCCAGGGCGGCCGCCTCCTCCGCGGTGCGGACCCGGACGAACGCGCCGAGCAGGGCGTCGGCCTCCCGGAGCCGGCCGGCCGCGCCGAGGGCGAGCGCGGCTTCCGCGATCTCGGCGGTGGGCCGGGCCACGCCCTGGCGCAGCAGGCGGTCGCAGTCGGCCTCCCGGCCCGCCTCGCCGAGGGCCGCCGCCGCCGCGGCGAGCCGCTCGGGCGGCAGCGAGGCCGCCTCCCACAGCAGGGTGGCCCAGTCGGCCGCGAGTCCGGCGCGGGCCAGCTGGCCGGCGAGGTCGGGCAGCCGGTCCGCGGGCCAGGCCGCGATCTCGCAGAGCAGCGCGTGCGCCTCGCCGCCTCGGCCCTGGGCGCGCAGCGCGATCAGCTCGCCGACGGCGGCCCGGGTGTTCCCCGCCGGGGGTGGCGGGGGCGCCGGGGCTTCGGCGCCTCCGGGCCCGCTGCCGCCCTGTGCGAACCGGGCGCCCCGGGGGGCCGGGGGTTCGGGCTCGGGGCGGCCGAAGCGCGCTCCGCGCGGGGCGGGCCCGGGGCCGTCCTCCCCGCCTGACGCCGTGTCGCCGTCCGGGTGGCCCGGGGGCGGGGTGAAGGCCGGGGCTTCGGGGGCCGCAGAGCCCGCGTACCGGGCGCCCCCGGCCCGCCGCGCACCGCGCAGCCACCGGCCCTCGGCCCGGCCGACCGGGGCCTCGGCCGGCGGCGACGCCGGGGTTTCAGCGGGCGGAGACACCGGCGCCCGGGGCGCCGCCGTCCGCTGGCGGGGCACGCCGGGCAGCGCCTCCGGCGGGGCCGTCAGGGATCCGGGCCACGGCGCCTCGTCAGGCGCACCGGCCCGGACGGCCGACAGGCGGGCAAAGAGGTCCTCGTGGCGGGCCGTGGCGCGGGCCGCGTCGTCCTGGGTCCAGGAGAGCTCCCGGGTCAGGGCGTCCGCCTCCACGGGGTCGGTGGCGGAGCCGAGCCGGGCCGTCAGGCTCCGCAGGGCCGCCTGCGTCGCGGCCTGCTGCGCGACCGCCGCCGCGTACTGGGTCCGGAGCTCCTCCATGCCTCCCGGCAACCCGTCCCACGCGGCGACCGCCGCGGCCCGCAGCCGGGCGGCGTATACGGTCTCCCGCGCCGCGAGCTCCTCGCCCGCCACCCCCGCCAGATCCCGCAGGAGCGACTCGACCACGTCCCACGGGGGCATCGCGGCCCCGTCGACACAGGCCCGCACGCCCTCCGGATCCCGGCGCAGGAACTCCCCGTACCAGCCTGCCCCGGGATCCAGTCTCTGGGTCAACCCCCGCAGGTACTCGGCGAATTGACTGATCACCAGCGAAGTCGCGGTCTCCATGACCGCATTGGATCCCACCCGTGTTACGGGCGGGCTACGGGCACCTCAAAGCTTGACGGCGATCGCGGTGTGCGGCCGCCGCCCGCGACGCGCCACCATGGCGGGCACGTCCACCGCCCAGAACTGCCACGTGTACTTGCGCATCATGAGCCCGCGCACCCGCTTCAGACCCGCCTCGTCGAGCAGCCGGGCCTCGCCCTCGAGCACGGGCGCCCCTTCCACGACGCGTCCGCGCACGTCACAGGCGGTGACGGTGACCCGCCCGCTGTTGCGGATCCGCTTGACCTTCCACGAATCGCTGCGCGTCCACACGTACAGCTCCGCGCCGTCGGCCACCGCCCACACCGGTGTCGCCACGGGCGTGCCGTCCTTGCGGAACGTGGTGAGACTGACGTAGCGCGCCTTGCCCAGCTCTTCGACATCCATACCGGAACCCTAGGCGGTCACGCCGGCGGGGTCCGTCGGCCATCTGCCGTGCGTCTCGAGCCGGGCGGGGCTGACGACGGCGCCGGGATGGCGCAGGACCAGCTCGCCGGGATCCTTGCCGTGGGCCTGGCCGTCGGGCCCGGCGCAGGCCGCGCGCAGCAGACCCGCCGCGAGGAGCGCGCCGAGGAGTCCGAAACCGAGCCGCTTGGATGCGTTGGAGGCTGCCACGCCTTCACGCTTGCCCCGGACCCCGGCGAACCCACCGCCGATTCGGCCGTTCGGCCGCCGGACACTCCCTGGGGGCGGGCGTTCTCGGAAAACCGCCCCGTCAGACCGGTACGAGGGCGCAGCGGCGCAGCACCTCGTCCAGGGAGAGCTCGAGGACCGCGGCGAGGGCGGCCACGGTGAAGAAGGCGGGGGTGGGCGCCCGGCCGGTCTCGATCTTGCGGAGGGTCTCGGCCGAGAGCCCGGCTCCGGCCGCGATCTCGACCATGCTGCGCGAGCCGCGCGCCTCGCGCAGCAGCGCGCCCAGGCGCTCACCGCGCTCGCGCTCTTCGGGAGTCAGGGGGGTACGGACCATGCCCTCATCCTACCCCGCACGCCAATAACTATCCCGTTACAGTTATACCGGTATAGTTATTGGCATGGTGGAACTCAAGACGGAACAGTCGATCGACGAGATGCGTGCCGCCGGCCGCGTCGTCGCCCACGCCCTCGCGGCCGTACGGGAGACCGCGCGGGTCGGAACCTCCCTGCTGGACCTGGACCGGGTGGCCCGCGAGGTGCTGCGCGAGGCGGGGGCGAGCTCTCCCTTCCTCGGCTACCGGCCGCGGTTCGCGCCGGTGCCCTTCCCCGCCGTGATCTGCGCGTCCGTCAACGACGCGATCGTGCACGGCATCCCCGGCGGCTACCGGCTGCGCGACGGCGACCTCGTCAGCATCGACTGCGGGGCGAAACTCGGCGGCTGGGCCGGCGACGCGGCGGTCAGCTTCACCGTCGGCCGGGCCCGCCCCGCGGACCTGCGGCTGATCGAGACCGCCGAGGCGGCCCTCGCCGCGGGCATCGCGGCCGCGGTGCCCGGCAACCGGATCGGGGACATCGCCCACGCCATCGGCACGGTCTGCCGCGCCGCCGGGTACGGCATCCCCGACGGCTTCGGCGGCCACGGCATCGGCCGCCGCATGCACGAGGACCCCGGCGTGCCCAACGAGGGGCCGCCGGGGCGCGGCATGGAGCTGCGCCCCGGCTTGGTGCTCGCGATCGAGCCGATGCTGACCGCGGGCGGCACCGACGACTACACCTGCGACGGTGACGGCTGGACCCTGCGCACCACCGACGGCAGCCGCGCCGCGCACGCGGAGCACACGGTCGCGATCACCGCCGACGGTCCGAGGATCCTCACCGCTCTCTAGGGGGTGTCTTGTCGATCGGGCCGGATCAGGGAGCGGTGTCTGGTGCCGTGGATCGCAAGGCGGAGGAGGGAGTCGACGCGGTGGGGGCACCTCCCAGCGGTAGCTGGGGGAGTCGGCGACCGACGACAACGCGGCGAGGCGCGGTGCGGTGCCAGACACCGCGAGCCCGGCCTGATCGGCAAGACACCCCCTGGGTTCTGCCTACGGCTTGCCGTGCGGGTGGACGACCATCGCCGAGCCGCCGCCCCGGCGGCTCGTCTCGGCCGCCGCCAGCCAGCGACCGTCCGGCAGCCGCTGCACTCCGGTCGCGGCGCCGATCTCCGGGTTCTGCCGGAAGCCCTGGCCGAGCGCCTCCAGCTCCGCCCGCACCGGGCTGTTCCACAGCCCCGGCTCCAGCTCGGTGGTGGTCTGGTTGCGCTGGCTGGCCCGCGGCGCGGCGATCGCGTCGACCAGCGGCAGGCCCCGGTCCAGATGGCCGGTCAGGGTCTGCAGGACGGTGGTGATGATGGTGGCGCCGCCCGGGGAGCCCACCGCGAGCACCGGCCGCCCGTGTTCCAGCACGATCGTCGGCGACATGGAGGACCGCGGCCGCTTGCCGGGACCGGGCAGGTTCGGGTCCGGGACACCGGGCACGGCCGGGGCGAAGGAGAAGTCGGTCAGCTCGTTGTTGAGGAGGAAGCCGCGGCCCGGGACGGTGATCGCGCTGCCGCCGGTGGACTCGATGGTCAGCGTGTAGGACACCACGTTGCCCCAGCGGTCGGCGACCGTCAGGTGGGTGGTGTTCTCCCCCTCGTACGTGGTCGGCGCCGCCTGGCCGCTGGTGGCGCAGGGCACCGGGTCACGCGGGTCCCCGGGGGCCAGCGGGCTGGTCAGCGTCCGGTCGGGCTTGATCAGGCAGGCCCGCGAGTCGGCGTACCGCTGGGAGAGCAGCTCCCGCGTCGGCACGTCCACGGCGGCCGGGTCGCCGACCCAGCGGCCCCGGTCGGCGAAGGAGATCCGGGAGGCCTCGATGAAGTGGTGCAGGTACTGCGCCTCGGACAGCCGCGAGAGGTCGGTCCGCTCCAGGATGTTCAGGGCCTCGCCGACGGTGGTGCCGCCGGAGGACGAGGGGGCCATGCTGTAGACGTCCAGCCCCCGGTAGCTGATCTGGGTCGGGGCCTGCCGCTTGGTCCCGTACGCGCGCAGGTCGTCGGTGGTCAGGTCGCCGGGCCGGACGTTGCGGGTGGCCGCGGGGTCCACGGGGGGCGTGCGGACGGTCCGCACGATGTCCTCGGCGATCGGACCCCGGTAGAGCGCGCCGGTCCCCTTGCGGGCGAGTTCCGCGTACGTGGCGGCCAGGTCCGGGTTCTTGAACGTGGAGCCGACGACCGGCAGGGCGCCGCCGGGCAGGAACAGCTCCCGGGTGTCCGGGAAGTCCCGGAACCGGGCCTCGTTGGCCTCGGTCTGGGCGCGGAAGGTGGCGTCCACGGTGAAACCGTCCCGGGCCAGTTTCTCGGCGGGCTTCAGCAGCTGGCGCAGCGGGCGGCTGCCCCAGGAGTCGAGGGCGCTCTTCCAGGTGGCGGGGGTGCCGGGCACGCCGACCCCGCGGCCGCTGGTCTGGCCCTCGGCGAACGGGATGGGGAGGCCGTTCTCCTGGAACAGCTCGGCGGTGGCCGTCGCGGGGGCCGTCTCGCGGCCGTCGATGGTGTGCACGCGGCGGGACGCGGCGTCGTAGTACACGAAGTAGCCGCCTCCGCCGATGCCCGCCGAGTAGGGCTCGGTGACCCCGAGCGCGGCGGCGGTGGCGACGGCCGCGTCCACGGCGTTGCCGCCGGAGCGCAGCACGGCGATCCCGGCCGCGGAGGCGTCGGCGTCGACGCTGGCGACGGCTCCGCCGTAGCCCGCGGCCACGGGCACCTTGGGCGGGGCGGCTTCGTCCGACGGCGGAGCCGCGGCCCCGGTGGAGACGAGCGCCCCGGCGAGGGCGAGAAGCGCTAACTGACGTGCGGCGGGACCACGCATCCGGTTCCTCCAGTCGACTGCCTGTCAGACCTAGGTGGTGCAGAGTAACTTCACGGCACCCCCCGCGTCAGGAACGCCATGTGACGGCTACCATCCGCCGCATGAACGACGACGTGCGCAACATCGTGCTCGGGGTGATAGCCACCGCGTGCAGCGGCGGGTTCGGCTGGTTCACCCGGACCTACGTCTGGCGGCGCGCGCTGCGGCGCAAGCAGGCCTTCTTCGGGCTGCCGACCGGGTCCGACTGTCTGTTCGTGGTCAACCGCCAGATGGGCGGGAAGGACTCCTCCCTGCACCGCAATGACGCCTTCGCGCTGCTGGAGATATCCGCCCTGATCAAGGACTGCGGGGCGACCGTACAGGTCGTCACCCACGACACGGCCCGGCAGGGCTTCGGCGAGCGGGCCGAGTTCTGCGTCGGCGGGCCGGCCTCCAACGCCCGGACGACCGCGCACCTGGCCTCCATGCTGCCGGGGGTGCGCACCGACGTGGGCCTGGAGTCGGGCGATCCGGATCGCGGGGCCATCCGCGTCGGCGGGGAGACGTACCGCTGGGAGAAGGGCATGGTCGAGTACGTGCTGCTGGCGCGGCTGACGACCGGGCGGAGTTCCCGGCCGGTGTTCCTGCTGTCGGGGCAGACCGCCAACAGCAACCAGGCCGCCGCCCGTTATCTGGCCAAGCACCACGAACGACTGGCCCGCAAGTACGGCAGCGAGTCGTTCTGCGTGATGTTGAAGGTGATCAACTCCGATGCCTACGGGCCGGACGTGACCGAGCTGGTCGCCGACGTCACCGCGGCGGCCCGGACACCCGTAGCGGCAGCCGCGTGATCCCGTTGATGAAGTTGGAGACCAGCCGCCGGGGCGGGCCCGCGAGTTCGGGCGCGGGCATGGCCGCACACCACTCCTCGTAGAAGGCGCGCAGCTGGAGCCGGGCGAAGTGGGCGCCCAGGCAGACGTGCGGGCCGTCCCCGAAGGAGACGTGCGGGTTGGGCGTCCGGCCGAGGTCGAGGCGTGCGGGGTCGGTGAAGACGCGCTCGTCGTGGTTGGCGGAGGCGTGGAAGACCACCACCTTGTCCCCCGCCCGGATGCGCTGGCCGGCCAGCTCGGTGTCGACGGCGGCGGTCCGGCGGAAGCTGAGCACCGGCGGGTGGACGCGCAGGAGCTCTTCGACGGCGCGGTCCACGGGCGCGCGGCCCTCGGCGAGCAGGGCGAAGGCCCCGGGATCGCGGGCCAGCGCGAGCAGGCCGCCGGGGGCCGCGCTGCGCACGGTGTCGTTTCCCGCGACGGTGAGCAGGAAGAAGAACATCTCCAGCTCGGCCGGGTCCAGTCCGGCCTGGGCGAGGGCCGTCATCACGTCGTCGCCGGGGTGCGCGCGCTTGTGGGCGGCCAGTTCTCGGGCGTACCCGAACATCTCGCCGAGCAGCGCCGGGGAGCGCGGGTTGAGCGGCTTGCCGTCGGAGCCGAGCCGGGGCGCGGGCGCGTCCTCGGGATCCTGGTAGCCGATGATCCGTACGGTCCACTCGAGCAGCAGGGCGCGGTCGGCGGCCGGGACGCCCAGCAGGTCGGTGAGGTTGAGCAGCGCGTACTCGTCGGTGACGGTGCGCACCAGGTCGGCGGCGCCGTCCTCGGCCTTCTCCCGTGCGCCGGCGAGCAGGGTCCGGGCGCGTTCCCGTACCCGTCCGGCGAAGGCGTCGACGCGGGCGGGGGTGAAGGCGCGGGAGACGAGCCGCCGCAGCCGACCGTGGTCGCCGGCGGCCTTGTCCGGGTCCTGGTTGAGCATGGTGCGGCGCAGGAAGGGCAGGTCGGCCGGGTCGGGGTCGCGGATCTGGGTGGCGCCGAGCCAGGAGGAGTACGTGCGGTGGTCGCGCAGGACGCGGACGACGTCGGCGTGCCGGGTCACCGCCCAGAAGCCGGGGCCGGCGGGCCAGCCCTGGATCTCCGGCTCGGCTTGCCAGGCCACCGGATGGTGATCGCGGAGCACCCGGTAGCGCTCGTGGGGAATGCCCTCGGCGTAGATCCGGGGGTCGAAGACGTCGGGGACGTCCGCGGCGTGGTCCATGGGGCCACCGTGACGGGTGGGCGGCCCCGCCCGCAAGGGCGCGGCCGGCCGCGGGCGTCAGCTCCGCGGGTCGCAGTCGGCGGGCGGGAGAGAGGTGTCGGTGCCCTGCAGGGTGACCGGGCTGAGGGTGTCCGGTACGGCGGAGACGCCGATGGTGCACACCAGCTGTTTGCGGGCCAGTTCCGACAGGCTGCCCACGGCCAACGGCACGCGGACCGTGATCCCCTTGCCCGGCGTGTACTCGCTCACCGACGGCACGCCCGACTGTCCGGCGGGCAGCCGGGGCAGCGCCGTGGTGAGCCCGGCGTCCTGAGCCGGACCGACAGGGCCGTTCAGCAGCAGCCCCAGGAGCGCCTCGGGCGCGATGGTGTATTCGGCGCTGATCCCGAACGGGACCGGGACGAGCCGGTCGCCCTCCTTGGAGACGAAGTAGATGACGCCGGCGGTCTTGCCGCCGGGGACCTTGGCGGTGGCGGCATGGCCGCTCTCGATCACCCCGGTGCGTTTGATCCCGCATCCGGCGAGCAGCAGGGCGCAGCCCGCCAGCGCCGCCGTGGCCGCCGTGGCCCGGGACCTCGTCCGCCCTGTCATACGCGGGCCTCCAGCGGCATGTCGAGGGTGAAGAGGGCTCCCCCGGAGGGCCTGTTGCCGGCCTGGAGGGTACCGCCGTGCAGGCGGACGTTCTCCAGGGTGATGGCGAGTCCGAGGCCGCTGCCGGCGGAGCGGGTACGGGCCGCGTCGGCCTTGAAGAAGCGGTCGAAGATGTGCGGCAGCACCTCCGGGGCGATGCCGGGCCCGCTGTCGGCGACGTCGATGAGCAGCCGTTCGCCGTCCTCGCCCGGTGCCGTCCGCACGGTGACGTGCACGGGGGCGCCGCCGTGCCGCAGGGCGTTGCCGACGAGGTTGGCGAGGACCACGTCGAAGCGGCGCGGGTCGAGCCGGGCGCGTACCCCGTACGGCAGTTCGGTGACGACGCGGTCGTCGTCCCAGCGGCGTCGTTCGAGGGACTTGCGCACGGCTTCGGCGATGTCCACGTCGTCGAGGTTGAGCTCGGCGGCCCGGGCGTCGAACCGGGAGATCTCCATCAGGTCCTCGACGAGGACGGCGAGTTTGCCGGTCTCGGCGCTCACCAGGCGCAGGGCCTTGGCCGTGTCGGCGTCGAGGTGCGCGGCGTCCTCGTCGAGGACCTCGGTCACGGCGAGCATCCCGGCGAGCGGGGTGCGCAGTTCGTGGGAGACGTCGGAGGCGAAGCGGCGGGCGCGGGTCTCCGCGTCCCGCAGCTCGCTCACCGACTGCTCCAGGGCGCGGGCGGTCTCGTTGAAGGTGCGGGCGAGTCCGGCGAGTTCGTCGGCGCCCCGGACCTCGATACGGGTGTCGAGGCGGCCGCGGCCCAGCCGCTGGGCGGCCCGGCGCATGTCGCGGACCGGCCGCAGCACGCTGCGGGCGGCCAGCAGCGCGGGGATGATGGCGATGGCCAGCCCGGGGACGGCGCCCTGCTGGGCGGCTTCGACCATGGCCTCGACGGTCTGCTTCTCGGTGGCGAGCGGGACGCAGGCGAAGAAGACGAGCCCGGTGGGTTCGGTGTAGCCGTTGTGCTCGAAGAGGGCGGGGACGCCGATCGTGAGGTACGGGGTGCCGCGCTGGTCCTCGACGCGCTGGAAGGCGGTGTACCGGCTGCTGAGGACCTTGTCGCGCAGGCTGTCGGTGACGATGGTGGGGGTGGGCGAGGCCGGGTTGGTGGAGGCGCGCAGGCTGCCGTACTCGGCGAAGAGGATCCACGGGTGGGGTTTGCCGCGCTTGCCTAGGTCGATGACGATGCGCTGGAGTTCCCCCTGGGTCAGGGGAAGGCGGATCTCCTGCTGCTCGACCTGGTCCCGCAGGGAACTGATGGCGGTGTCCTGGGTCTGCTTGAGGATGGCGTTGCGCGCCTGCTGGTAGGTGAGGGCGGCCGTGCTCACCGCGCTGATCGCGGCGACCAGCAGGAAGGCCGCTATCAGCCGGGTGCGCAGCCCGAGCGGGGCTATTCGTCGCACCTCGCGCCCCCTACAGCGGACCGAAGCGATAGCCGAAGCCACGCACGGTCTGGATGTAGCGGGGGCTCTGGTCGGGGTCTTCTATCTTGTGGCGCAGCCGGCGGACGCAGGCGTCCACCAGCCGGGCGTCGGCGTGGTAGCTGTGGTCCCAGACGTACTCGAGGAGTTGCTGGCGGGAGAAGACCTGTTCGGGAGAGGCCGACAGGTGCAGCAGGAGCTTGAGCTCGCTGGGGGCGAGGGGGACGCGCTCGCCGTTCTTGGCGACGGTCAGCCCGGAGCGGTCGATGGCCAGCTCGCCGTGCTGCTCGACCTCGGGGCGGTTGCCCGCCGGGGCGGTGAGCCGGCGCAGTACGGCCTTCACCCGGGCCTCTATGACCTCGGTGCGGGCGGGCTTGACGATGTAGTCGTCGGCGCCGGCCTCCAGGCCGATGACTATGTCGAAGTCGTCGCCGCGCGCGGTGAGCATGATGATCGGCACCTCGCTTGTCTCGCGTATCCGGCGGCAGACCTGTACGCCGTTGATCCCCGGCAGCATCAGGTCGAGCAGCACCAGCTCGGGGCGGAAGCTCGCCATCAGGTCGAGTCCCGCCTCGCCGGTCTCGGCGGCGCTCACTTCGTGGCCGCGGCGGCGCAGCCCGAGGCCCACTCCTTCCCGGATGGAAGGGTCGTCCTCGATCAGCAGTACGCGTGGCATCGGGCCAGTATCCCAGGGTGGTTCAGTGCCGTCCTCCGGCTAACGGCCGATGCGCCGCCGCAGGGAGTCCAGCTGGTCGGTGATCTCCGTCAGGCGCAGCGGCCCGGCAAGGAGGACGACGACGAGCAGCAGGGCGACGGTTCCCGCCCCGACCGCGGCGAAATCGCCGAACCGGTCGGCGGCGCGGGCTGCCGCGTACCCGGCGGCGGCGGCCGGTGCGCAGGCGGCCAGCAGCCGCAGGTGGGTGCGTACGGCGGTCGCACGCAGTTCGGTACGGGTGCCCGCGCGCGGGCCGAGGCGCCGGGCGAGGGTGCGGGCGGTCACGGCGGCGCCCGCGAGGAACGCGATGGAGGAGGCCGCGGCCATGCCGGTGACCGCCCAGCGCGGGGACAGCAGGAAGTAGGCGGCGGCCGACAGCCCGGCGTTGAGCGCGGCGATGGTGAGGTTGAGGAAGAAGGGGGTCCGGGTGTCGGACAGGGCGTAGAAGCCGCGCGAGAGGACGTACTGCGCGGAGAAGGCGATCAGGCCGGGCGCGAAGGCCACCAGCATGCCCGCCATGACCTCGACGTCGGCGGAGCCGGTGCGGCCGTAGCCGAAGACGGCGCCGATCACCCAGGGCGCGAGGGCGGCGAAGAGCGCGGCGGCGGGTACGACGAGGGCGGCGCTGGAGCGCAGCGCGTAGGAGATGTCCTTGCGGACGCCCGTGAGGTCGCCGTCCGAGGCGGCCGAGCTCATCCGGGGCATCAGGGCGGTGACGAGGGAGACGGTGATGATGCCCTGGGGGACGATCCACAGCTGGTAGGCGTTGCTGTAGGCGGTGTAGCCTGCGCCGCCCGCGAGCCCGGCGTCGACGGCATGCTGTCCGGTGGTGGTGGAGAGCCGGGTGACGACCCAGTAGGCGATCTGGTTGGTCAGGACGAGCATGACCGTCCAGCCCGCGTTGCGCAGCGGCCGGCCGAGGCCGCTGCCGCGCCAGTCGAAGCGGGGGCGCCAGCGGAAGCGGGCGGCGCGCAGCGACGGGACGAGGGCGAGGGCCTGGATGACGATGCCGGCGGTGGTGCCGAGGCCCAGCAGCCGGGTCTCGGCGGCCGTGAGACCGTTCGCCGCGTCGTGGGAGACGTACAGGAAGAACCCGAAGACGCCGATGATCACGAAGTTGTTGAGGACCGGGGTCCACATCATCGCGCCGAACCGGCCGCGCGCATTGAGCACCTGGCCGAGCAGGGTGAAGAGGCCGTAGAAGAGGATCTGCGGCAGGCAGTACCGGGCCAGGGCCACGGTGGTGCTCGCCTGGGCGCCGCTGTAGTCGGTGTACGCCGAGACGATCAGCGGTGCGGCCAGGACGGCCACCGCGGTGAGCGTCACGAGCGCCGCGGTGCAGGCGGTCAGCAGCCGGTCGGTGTAGGCGGCTCCGCCGTCCCGGTGCTCCTTGGCCGCGCGGACCAGCTCGGGCACGAAGACGGCGTTGAGCGCGCCGCCGATGAGCAGCATGTAGATGATGTTCGGGACCGTGTTGGCGACGGCGTAGCTGTCGCCGAGCAGTCCGGTGCCCAGCGCCGCGACGACGACGGCTGAGCGGACGAAGCCGGTGGCGCGGGAGACGACCGAGCCGGCCGCCATGAGCGCACCACTGCGCAGCACCGAGGTCTTCGCCGGTGCCGCGCCGCTGCCGGTGTGCTCGGCGGCCTGTCTGGTGTCGGTGGCCGTCACCTGCGGGCCAGGTATGCCTGGAACGCCTTGTAGAGCGCCGTGTTGGCGACTCCGTCCATCGGTATCTCCCACTCTCCGAGCGTCTCGACGACCTGTCCGCCGGTGCCGAGCTTCCAGCGCAGCAGCCCGAAAGAACGTTCGTCGGGGTCGAGGGTGGAGGGTACCCCGCGCATGTCGTATTCGTCGGCTCCGAGGGCATGGGCGTCGCACATCATGCGCCACTGCAGGGCGTTGCTGGGGCGGACCTCGCGCCGGTGGTCGGCGGAGGCGCCGGTCTGGTACCAGACCCGGCTCCCGGCGACGATCATCGTGTGGGCGGCGAGGATCTCGCCCTGGTGGATGCCCAGGTAGAGCCGCATCCGGCCCGGCTCCTCGGCGTTGAGGACCTGGTACTGCTGCTCGTAGTACGCCAGCGAGCGGCCGAGCCGGAAGCCGTCGCGCTCCTCGGTGATCCGCAGCAGCCGGTAGAACTCGGGCAGGTCGGCGGCGCCGCCTACGACCGTCTCCACACCGGCCTTGGTGGCCTTGCGCACATTGCGGCGCCACTCCTGGTTCAGGCCCGACCACAGCTCGTCGCGGGTGCGGCCGGCCAGCGGCACCCGGAAGACGTGGCGGGGCTGGGCGTCGCCGTCGTCCTCGCCGCCGCAGCGCTTCCAGCCGCGGGTGCGCAGCCGGTCGGCGAGGGCGGCGCCGACCGGGTCCACCTCGGTGGCGAGGACGTCGGATATCTGCCGGCCGGGCCCCGTGGCGGACTTGGCGGTGGCCGCGTCCCACCGCCGGTAGGCGGGGGTGGGGCCGATGCGGACCGCGAAGGCTCCGGCCGCCCTGAGGTGGCGCATGAGCGGCGTGAGCCAGCGGTCGACGTGCGGGTCGGACCAGTCGGCGACGGGACCCTCGGGGAGGTAGGCGAAATATTTGCGGGTGCCGGGGAATTGGCGGTAGAGAACGAGTCCGGCACCTTCGATTTCACCGCCGGGGTAGTGCCATCCGACCCTTTCCGCGCGCCAAAGGTCCTTTACCGAGGCCCATGACGGGTACTGGAGAAAGCTCGCCCGGCCGTGCCGGGAAAGGAACGCCTGGTATTCCGGGACGGACAGGGTGCGCACCGTCAGCTCCCGGTCCTGGCTCTGGTGCTGGTGCTGGGTAGGGGTCACGAGCAGTGCACACATGGCTGATCGGCCTTCCGGTACGTCCGGCGGGGGGCCGGGGGGATCGGGACGCACAGGACTCTCACAGCTGTCCATGACCGGACCGCGCGGCGATTGTGACCGGACGATGACCGTTCTGCTGCGGTCCATGTCACAACCGAAAGCACGATTATTTCCGCGGATTGCGCAACCTAGAGTCGTGCTGTTCGCATCTACGTTTGCGAACGATCATTACTTGGGAGGGATTTTCGTTGAGCCGCATACGCCGTACCGCCCTGGCGAGCACCGCACTTCTGGCCGCCGCGCTGACCGCATGCTCGGGCGGCAGCGGGAGCGGGGGCGGTGCGAACGGCAAGGCCGAGCTGAAGCCGAAGGCCGACATGGCGGTCTCGGTGAACCTCACGGGCGATCAGGTCAAGGCGGGCGAGCCCGTCACGGTGACCATCGCCGAGGGCAAGCTGGCCCAGGTGAAGGTGACCGACGCCAAGGGCGCGGAGCTGCCGGGGAAGATATCCGACGACGGCAGGACCTGGACCTCGGAGCGCAACGCCGCACCCGGCTCGGAGTACAAGGTCGAGGCCCAGAACACCGAGAGCCAGAGCGCCGGCACGCAGTTCAAGACCGGCGCCGCCGACAAGGTGAACAAGGTCTCGATCAACATCCCCAAGGGCAGCACGGTGGGCGTGGCGATGCCGGTGTCGCTCGTGTTCGACAACCCGGTGACGAACAAGGCCGCGGTGGAGAAGCAGCTCAAGGTCACCACCTCGGACAACACCGAGGGCTCCTGGGGCTGGATCAAGGACTACTCCGGCAACGACCGTGTCGACTGGCGGCCCAAGGACTACTGGAAGTCCGGCACGGACGTGAAGGTCGAGATGAACCTGAACGGCGTGGACTCCGGCAAGGGCGGCGGCATGTTCGCCCGTGACTACAACACCGAGTTCAAGATCGGCAAGGACCGCCGGATCGAGGTCAGCCTCGACGGCAAGAAGATGTCGGTGACCGAGGACGGCCAGACGCAGAAGACGATCCCGGTCTCGGCCGGCACTCCGGGCGGCAAGAAGGCTTCCTGGTCCGGGAAGATGGTGATCATGACGAAGGAGGGCACCATCCGGATGGACTCCCAGACGGTGGGCCTGGACGACGCCTACGACAAGATGGTCGACTACTCGATGCGGCTGACCTGGTCGGGCATGTACGCGCACGCCGCGCCGTGGAACGCCGGCAACTTCGGCCGCGCCAACACCAGTTCCGGCTGCGTGGGGATGAGCGACTCCGATGCCAAGGACTTCTTCGCGAAGTCCCAGATCGGCGACCCCTTCGAGGTGGTCGGGTCCGGCTCCAAGGGCAACGCCGAGCTCGGCAACGGCTACGGGGAGTGGAACCTCTCCTGGGACGACTGGAAGGCCAAGAGCGCCGTGACCGGGACCGCGCAGAACGGCTGAGCGCACACGCGCGCGCCGGCGCCGGCCGCCCTCCCGCTGAATTTCGTTCAATTGTTACCACCACGTAACTTACTGACGGGTTACCCCCAGTAATCCCCTCCCGTTACCGTCGGGTCACTTTGACAACCCGGCGTACGCGAGGAGTGATTGATGGAACGCACCACCACCGCCGCAGCCGTGGCAGCCCTGCTGGCGGCAGCCGCCCTGGGCCTGGCCCCCCACCAGGCCCAGGCGGCTCCCGCCGGCACCGTGGCGATCACCGCCGACGCCTCCGCAGCCCCGTCGGGGCTGAGCTTCCACGACATCCCCGGCTCCGGCGGCATCACCCTCAAGGGCAACGTCTTCGCGCCGTCGGGCGCCGAGACCGGCCGGAAGTACCCGCTGATCGTGCTGCCCACCAGCTGGGGCATGCCGCAGATCGAATACATCGCCCAGGCCAAGAAACTCGCCGACTCCGGCTATGTCGTGGTCAGTTACACCTCCCGCGGCTTCTGGCTCTCCGGCGGGCAGATCGAGGTGGCCGGCGCCCCGGACATCGCGGACGTCTCGGCCGTCATCGACTGGGCCCTGGCCAGCACCGCCGCCGACGCGGACCACATCGGCCTCGGCGGGGTCTCGTACGGCGCCGGCATCAGCCTGCTGGCATCCGCGCACGACCCGCGCATCAAGGCCGTGGTCGCGATGAGCGGCTGGGCCGACCTCATCGAGTCCATCTACTCCGGCCGTACCCAGCACCTGCAGGCCGCCGGGATGCTCGGCGCCGCCGGTTACCTCACCGGCCGTCCCGGACCCGAACTCCAGTCGATCCTCGGCGACTTCCTCGGCTCCCGGCTGGACCGGGAGCAGCAGATGATCGAGTGGGGCAGGAAGCGTTCGGCCGCCGAGCAGGTGGACCGGATCAACGCCAACGGCGCCGCGATCATGCTCGGCAACGCCTGGGGCGACACCATCTTCCCGCCCAACCAGTACGCGAAGTTCTACGAGCGGCTGACCGGTCCCAAGCGCCTGGAGTTCCGCCCCGGCGACCACGCCACCGCCGAGGGCACCGGACTGCTCGGCCTGCCCAACGACACCTGGACCAACGCCCACCGCTGGTTCGACCGCTACCTCAAGGGCGAGCGCAACGGGGTGGACACCGAGGCCCCGGTGCAGATCAAGTCCCGCAGCAACGACGGCTACGAGGGCTACGCCGACTGGAAGTCGGTCGGCTCCGCCGGCACCGAGAAGCTCGCGCTCTCCGACAGCGAGCACCTCTTCGCCAACGTGGACTCCGGCGCCAACGGCGGCATCATCTTCCTCTCCAGCATCCTCGACCAGTTCGTCAAGGCGCCGCCGGCCGCCTCCATCCCCCTCCTCCCCCGCGCCTTCGCCGCCGTCTGGCAGTCCGGGCGCTACGACGAGCCGCGCCGGATCCGCGGCACGGTCGAACTGCACACCACCGTCACGCCCACCAAGGCCGACGGCACCTTCGTCGCGTACCTCTACGACGTCGGCCCGCTCGGCATCGGCAAGCTCGTCAGCAACGCCCCGTACACCTTCCACGGCCGCGCCCCCGGGCAGGCCTTCGGCGTGGACCTGGAGCTGTTCTCCACCGCCTACGACGTGCCCGAGGGCCACCGGCTCGCCCTCGTCGTCGACACCGTGGACCCGCTCTACATCGAGCACAACCCCACCGGCGCGCAGCTGACCTTCTCCTCACCGGGCACCGATCCCAGTTACGTCTCGGTGCCACTGCGCGAGCAGTGATCCACGGCTGCTGCCGGGTGGGGGTGGCTCGTCGGAGCTACCGGCGACCCGGCAGCACCGTTTCCTGTGCGGCCGCAGCCACCTCCACCGCGCTCGTCTTCGGGCTGCGCCGCTCCCGCCTCGCCACCCACGTGGCGAACCAGGACAACAGCATGCACATCCCGATGTAGATCGGGGAGATGATCATCACGACGGGAATGAAGGGCAGGTCGTAGTCGAGGTTCGAGGCGATCAGCTTGCCCGCGTGCAGGAACTCCTCATAGGTGATCAGGTATCCGAGCGAGGTGTCCTTCAGCGCCACCACCAGCTGGCTGATGATCGCGGGCAGCATCGCCCGGACCGCCTGCGGGGCGAGGACGAAGGTCATCACCTGTGTCTTTCGCATGCCCAGCGCGTACGCCGCTTCGCGCTGCCCCCTTTCCACCGAGTTGATGCCCGTACGGAAGACCTCGGCGAGCACCGAGCCGTTGTACAGGGTCAGTCCCGCCACCAGCGCGGGCAGCGGCTGGACCTGCAGTGCGACGAAGATGAAGAAGATCATCACCAGCACCGGCATGGCCCGGAAGAACTCCACGCACAGGGTGGCCAGCCAGCGCGCCGGCCGGTGGACCGAGAGCCTGCCGCTGGCCAGCACCGCCCCGAACGCCAGGGACAGCACCGAGGCGTACGCGAAGGCCTTGAGCGTGTTCCCCAGCCCCCGGAGCAGCAGCTCCTGGATGCCCTCGTACCTGAAGGGGCCCCACTTGGCGGCGGTGAACTGGTTCGTGTCGAAGAGCAGGTAGACGAGCCAGCCGACCAGGACGAGGATCACCACGGTCGAGGCGATCCCGTAGAGGAAGTGCCGGCGCCGGGCGCGCGGGCCCGGGATGTCATAGAGGGCCGTGGACTCCAGGTCCCCGTGGAGCGCGTGCGCGGTCATCGGGTGACTCCGTAGCGCTTCTCCAGCACGTTGAAGAGCGCGCTGATGGACAAGGTGATGATCAGGTAGCCGACGGCGATCCAGAAGAAGGTCCAGACGATGCTGTAACCGAGTTCGTTGAGGGTTTTGTAGGTGCCCAGCAGCTCGTTGACGCTGAACGCGCCGGCGATCGCGGAGTTCTTGGCCAGCGCGATCAGTGTGGAGCCGATGGGCGGGATGACGGAGCGGAAGGCCTGCGGCAGGACCACGGTGCCCAGCGTCTGGCCGAAGTTCATGCCGAGGCTGCGGGCCGCCTCGCCCTGCCCCTTGGGCACGGTGTTGATGCCCGAGCGCAGCACCTCGCAGATGAAGGCGGAGGTGTAGCAGCCCAGCGCCAGGATGGCGAAGAGCTGGAAGGGCAGGACGATCCCGAAACGGGGCAGGCCCAGCAGCACGGCGAAGAAGAGCAGGGTGAGCGGGGTGTTGCGCAGGACCGTGACCCAGACCGTGCCGAAGACCCGGAAGGAGCCGACGGGGGCGACCCGGAAGGAGGCCATGACGAAGCCCAGGACCAGGGCGAGGAGGGAGGCGTAGACGGTCAGCTGGACGGTGCCCAGGAAGCCCTTTCCGTAGACCGCGAAGTTCTCGGTGAGTACGTCCATGTCGGTGCCTTCTCCCTCAGCTCGCGGGGTAGCGGTCGATGGGGGGCGGCGTCGGGGCCGGCACGCCGGACAGGCCGAGCGTGGCCGTGTAGGCGCGTTTCCAGTTGCCGTTCTTCTCCTGGGCCTCCAGGGCGTCGTCGAGGGCGAAGCGCAGGGCGTTGTCGCTGCGGGGGACGCCGATGCCGTAGGGCTCCTTGGAGAAGGGCTCGCCGACCACCTTGAGCTCCTCGGGGACCTTGGCCGCGTAGCCGAGGAGGATGGAGTCGTCGGTGGAGACGGCGTCGACCTGGTAGGTGAGCAGGTTGTCCACGCAGGCCGAGTAGGTGTCGTAGGCGACGAGGACCGCCTTCGGGAACTCCTTCTGGAGCCGCTGGTACGGGGTGGAGCCGGCGGCCGAGCAGACCTTCTTGCCCGCGAGGTCCTGGGGGCCCTTGATGTCCTTCTCGTTCCTGCGGACCAGCAGGGACTGGCCGGCCATGAAGTAGGGGCCGGCGAAGCCGACCTGCTTCTTGCGGTTGTCGTTGATCGTGTAGGTGCCGACGTAGTAGTCGATCTGGCCGTTCTGCAGGGCCGTCTCGCGGTTGGCGGAGGCGATCGTCCTGAACTCGATGGTCTTGGGGTCGAAGCCGAGCGAGGCCGACATCATCTTGGCGATCTCGATGTCGAAGCCGGAGTAGCGGCCGCTGGCTGGGTCCTTCTCCCCCATGTACGGCTGGTCCTCCTTGGCGCCGACGACGAGGTGGCCCCGGCGCCTGGCCTTCTCCCAGGTGCGCGACTCGGGCAGCCGGAACGCCGTGTCGACCTGGTACGCGGGCAGGGCCTCGGGCTGCGGCCCCTTGACCGGGGGGCTGCCGGGCTTGCCGCAGCCGACGGCGGCCACCGCGATCAGGAGCACCGTGAGGGCGCGGATCGAGATCATCGGACGGGCCCCCTCAATGCTTCAGGATCTTGGAGAGGAAGTCCTTCGCCCGGGCGCTCTCGGGGGCGGTGAAGAACTCCTCCGGGGTCCGGTTCTCGACGATCCTGCCGTCGGCCATGAACACGACGCTGTTGGCGGCGGAGCGGGCGAAGCCCATCTCGTGGGTGACCACGACCATGGTCATGCCCTCGGCGGCGAGCTGCTGCATGACCTCCAGCACCTCGTTGATCATCTCCGGGTCGAGCGCGGAGGTGGGCTCGTCGAAGAGCAGGGCCTTGGGGTTCATGGCGAGGGCGCGGGCGATGGCCACGCGCTGCTGCTGGCCGCCGGAGAGCTGGGCGGGGAACTTGGGGGCCTGGTCGGCGAGGCCGACGCGCTCCAGCAGCTCCCGGGAGCGCTTGTCCGCCTCTTCCCTCTTGCGGCCGCGGACCTTGATCTGGGCGAGCGAGACGTTGGCGAGGACGGTCTTGTGCGCGAAGAGGTTGAAGGACTGGAAGACCATTCCTACCTCGGCCCGCAGCCGGGCCAGTTCCTTGCCCTCGTCGGGCAGCGGCTCCCCGTCGATCAGGATAGTGCCCGATTCGATGGTCTCCAGCCGGTTGATCGCCCGGCACAGTGTCGATTTCCCGGAGCCGGAGGGGCCGATGATCACCACCACCTCCCCGCGGCCGACGGTGAGGTTGATGTCCTGCAGGACGTGCAGCGTCCCGTAGTACTTGTTGACGTCCCGCAGCTCGATCAACGGATCGACGGCCATGCGCTGCCCTGCCCACTTGTCGGTGTGTCGAGGTCTGCGCAAACTATCCAGCCCAGGAAGGGCACTTCGCCTCGACACGCCTAAAGGGGCATAAACGCCACATAAACCTCTACATCGATCAGCCTTCGGAGGATTCGGCGTACGCCTGGCTGAGCTCGGGGGATCCGGTCATCGCCCAGGACACCCCCGCCTCGATCACGTTCAGCTCGCGGCCCGAGGCCAGCCGGATCACCGGCTGGCCGTTGGGCCACACCTGCCAGGCCGCCCCCGGGACCGTGCGGATGATCACGGTCCCGAGGTAGAAGCCCGCGTCGTTGCCGAGCCACGGCACGATCTCGGGATCCCGCCGCCAGCGCGGCATCAGCTGGTCGAGCGCTTCCAACGAGGCCCGGCTCTCGTCGAGTTCGAGTCCGGCCGCCCTCGCCTGGACGCGCAGCATCTCGCACTCCGAGAACAACTCGGCGATGCCCTCGGGATCATCGGCGAGGGCCGCGGCAAGACCCGCGGTCCGTTCCGTTTCGTGCCGGTTCAGCCAGTTGCCCAGGAAAGGGATGTTCATACCGCCCAGCGTCGCACCAGGATCCGCCGCTGGCCACAGGGCGCGCCTGGATCCGCGGGCCCGGATCGGGTCCTGGCGACCCCAGGACACTGGCGACCCCTAGCGGGCGAGGTCCAGGTCGACGACGACCGGCGCGTGGTCGGACGCGCCCTTCCCCTTGCGCTCCTCGCGGTCGACGTAGGCGTCGGTGACGGCCTTGCCGAAGGGCTCGTTCCCGTACACCAGGTCGATGCGCATGCCCCTGTTCTTGGGGAAGGCGAGCTGGCGGTAGTCCCAGTACGTGTACGGCCGGTCGTACTTGAGGGGGCGCGGCAGCACGTCGGAGAGCCCGGCCGCCCGCAGCGCCTCCAGCGCGGCCCGCTCGGCGGGGGTGACGTGGGTGAGGCCCTCGAAGACCGCCGGGTCGTACACGTCCTCGTCGGTCGGGGCCACGTTGAAGTCGCCGAGCACCGCGAAGGGGCGGGGGCCGGCCGCGTCCTCGGCGACGGCCTCGGTCAGCGAGCGGAACCAGTTCAGCTTGTAGCCGTAGTGGTCGTGCTCGACCTCGCGGCCGTTGGGCACGTACACCGACCAGAGGCGCACCCCGCCGCAGGTGGCGGAGATCGCGCGGGGCTCCTGGACGCCCTCGTAGTCGGGCCCGCCGGGCAGGCCGGTGACCACGTCGTCAAGGCCGACCTTGGAGACCAGGGCAACGCCGTTCCACCGGCCGGTGGCGTTGACGGCCGACTCGTAGCCGAGTTCGCGCAGCTCCGCGTGCGGGAACTGTTCCGCGGAGCACTTGGTCTCCTGGACGCACAGGACATCCGTGCCGGAGCTCTCCAGCCAGGCCAGCAGGCGCGGCAGCCGGGCGGTGATGGAGTTGACGTTGAAGGTGGCGATACGCATGCGACCCAACCTACCGCCCGGCACCGACAGTCACAGGTCGGCGGCGTCACCTGCGGAGAGTCGGCCGTGATCGGTGCCGCCCAGGGTGTCCAGGGCCATGTCGTAGATGGGCCGGGCGATGTCGGAGAGGTAGGCGTCGTGGATGTCGATCGCCCGCCGCGGCTTGACCTCGCGGAGGTAGTCGATCACCTCGGCGACCTTGTTCCAGGGCGCGTGGACCGGGACCATCAGGGTGTCCACGGGGGCCTCGGGCACGGTCAGCGCGTCCCCGGGGTGGAAGAGCGAACCGTCCACGAGGTAGCCGACGTTGGTGATCCGCGGGATGTCGGGGTGGATCACGGCGTGCAGCTCGCCGTGCACCTGGACGTCGAACCCGGCGGCGCTGAAGGTGTCGCCGTGGCCCACGGTGTGCACCCGGCCCGGGTAGGCGGGGGCGAGCCGGCCGGCGACGCTGCGCAGGGTCCAGAGCGCGGCCGCGGGGTTGGCGTCGAGGGCGGCGCGCAGCCGGCCCTCGTCGAAGTGGTCGGGGTGCTCGTGCGTGACCAGCAGGGCGTCCGCCCCCAGGCCCGCGTCCGGTTCGCTGAAGGCGCCCGGGTCGATGACGAGCGTGTGCCCGTCCTTCTCCAGCTGGACGCAGGAGTGCAGCCGCTTGATGAGCTTCATGATCCCAGGCTAGTGCCGGGGAGCGCGGTTACGGGGTCGTCGTGGACACGACGTAGACCTTGGGGTGCTCGGGGTCCGTGAGGTCGACCGTGACGTCCCGGGTGGGGCGCGGGTCGGCCTGCTCCAGGGTGGTCCCGTACCAGGTGGCCTCCGGGGTCCAGTGCCAGCCCGCGACCTCCGTGTCGTGCGGGGAGATCGAGACCCCGGGGGTCAGCGCGTCCCGGCTGGTGCCGAGGTCGGCCAGGAAGGCGTCCAGGTCGGCGGGGGTGACCGCGATCTGCGTGAACAGCCGGCTCGTGCGCCAGTTGTTGGTCTCGAGGAACCCGACCCGCCAGGCCTTGGGCGGGATGGGGACCTCGTAGATGCTGCGCTGCACCCGGGAGGGCCAGCCCGGACGCACCTTGGTCGCGCCGATCTTGGCGGCCTTGTCGCGGCCGCTCTCGCGGCTCTGCTGGGTGGAGATGGCCAGGTAGCCCGCGGGTACGCCGACGAGCAGCAGGATGATGATCGCGGTGATCCAGCGGCGCTTGACGACGTGCCTGCGGTCCTCGGCGGTGGGCTTCGGCGCACCGCCCTCGTCGGGGGCGGACGCCTGGTGGGGCAGGGAGGGCGGGGTCACTGCTGTCCTGTGTCCTTGGGGTCCGTGGAGCCTGCGCTGTCCCGCCGGCCGAGCTGCGCGTAGCGCTCGTAGCGCTCGACCCGGCGGCGTGTGGCACGCCGGAAGCGGCGGGCGACGAGCCGGGCCAGGTCGGCGGCACCGACCATACCGGCCTCGGGGCCGAGCTGGGCCTTGGCGATCCGCGCCTCGGGCCGGTAGCCGCGGCCGGTGAGGTGGCGGCGGAAGGCCTCGCGGGCGGGACCGATCAGCAGGTCGTCGGCCGCGCTGACGCCCCCGCCGATGACGAAGCAGGAGGGATCGAGGGCGGCGGCCAGGTTGGCGATGCCGACGCCGAGCCACTGGCCGATGTCCTGGAGCAGCTCGACGCACATGGCGTCGCCCTCGCGGGCCAGCTCGGTGATGAGCGGCCCGGTGATCTCCTGGACGTTGCCGCCGACCCGGGCGATGAGGTTGTGCGCGACCGGGGAGTCGGCCGCGGCCAGCTCGCGGGCCTCGCGGACCAGGGCGTTTCCGGAGCTGTACTGCTCCCAGCAGCCGCGGTTGCCGCAGGGGCAGCGGTGCCCGCCGGGGACGACCTGCATGTGGCCGAACTCGCCGGCGACCCCGTACCGGCCGCGCTTGACCTGGCCGCCCTCGAGGATGGCCCCGCCGATGCCGGTACCGAGGGTGATCATGACGAGGTGGTCCTCGCCGCGCCCGGCTCCGAAGCGCCATTCCGCCCAGGCGGCGGTGTTGGCATCGTTGTCGACCATGACCGGGACCGCGAGCCGGGACTGGAGTGCGTCGCGCAGCGGCTCGTCGCGCCAGGCCAGGTGGGGTGCGAAGAGGACGCGGGAGCGGTCGGCGTCGACCCAGCCGGCCGCCCCGATGCCGACCGCGTGCACGTCGTGCCGGTCGGAGAGGTCCAGCACCAGCTCGACGATGGTGTCCTCGACGACCTTGGCGCTCTTGGACTTGTCCGGGGTCTCCGCGCGGATCTTCTCCAGGATGATGCCGTCGGCGTCGACGACGCCGGCCATCACCTTGGTGCCGCCGATGTCGATGCCGACGGTCGGGACGCGCGGGGCGGTCAGGTGCGACCGCCGCTCACGGGTCCCGATGGTCCGCAGGACGGTGCCCCGCGCCGACCCCCGGTGGGTGAGCGAGAAGTCCCGGTACGTGCTCATCGAGTCGTGTCGTCCCTGTCGGCATCGGAAATGGAGCCGGATGCGGTGTCCGGACCTGATTCTGCCACTCGCTCCAGTTCGTGGCTCAGTTCGTCCAGCTCGGAGCCGCCCGCCATCTGGCGGGTGAGCTCGTCCAGAGTGATCGAGTCGCGCGTGTGGCTGCCCGCCATGGTGCCGCGCTTGAGGAGCACGAACCGGTCGCCCACGAGGTGGGCGTGGTGCGGGTTGTGGGTGATCAGGACCACGCCGAGGCCCGCGTCACGGGCGGCGGCGACGTACTTGAGGACCACGCCGGACTGCTTGACGCCGAGGGCGGCGGTGGGCTCGTCGAGGACGAGGACCTTCGCCCCGAAGTAGACGGCGCGGGCGATGGCCACGCACTGCCGCTCGCCGCCGGACAGGGTCCCGATGGGCTGGTCGACGTCGCGCAGGTCGATGCCCATGCGCAGCAGCTCGGTGCGGGTGGTCTCGCGCATGAACCCCACGTCGAGGCGGCGGAAGGGGCCGCGGCCCCTGGTCGGCTCCGAGCCGAGGAAGAAGTTCCGCCAGACGGGCATCAGCGGGACGACGGCGAGGTCCTGGTAGACGGTGGCGATGCCGTGGTCGAGGGCCGCGCGGGGGTTGGCGAGCACGGTTTCCTCGCCCTCGATCTCGAAGGATCCGGCGTCGTGCTGGTGCAGGCCCGCGATGATCTTGATGAGGGTGGACTTGCCGGCGCCGTTGTCGCCCAGCACGCAGGTGATCTCGCCAGCCGAGACCTCCAGGGAGACCCCCTGGAGGGCGCGGATGTTGCCGTAGTACTTGCTGACGTCGGTCAGCTTCACCAGGGAGGTGGCTTCGGTCACGGTCGCTCCGGTCACGGTCACTTCGCCTCCGCCCGCTTGCGGACCCATGCGTTGAGCAGCGTCGCGAGCAGCAGCATCGCGCCGAGGAAGAACTTGAACCAGTCCGGGTTCCACTGGGCGTAGACGATGCCGTTGCTGGTCATGCCGAAGATGAAGGCGCCGACCGCCGAGCCGATGGCGGAGCCGTAGCCGCCGGTCATCAGACAGCCGCCGATGACGGCCGCGATGATGTAGAGGAACTCGTTGCCGACGCCCTCGCCCGACTGGACCACGTCGAACGAGAAGAGGATGTGCTGCCCGGAGATCCAGGCGCACAGGGCGACGCCCATGTAGAGGCCGATACGGGTCTTCACGACCGGGACGCCGGTGGCGCGGGCCGCGTCGGCCCCGCCGCCCACCGCGAAGATCCAGTTCCCGGCGCGGGTGCGCAGCAGGATCCAGGTGGCCACGGCGACCAGGGCCAGCCACCACAGGATGGTGACCTTCAGGGTGACCGAGCCGATGTTCCACTGCGAGGCGAAGAGGGCGCGCGCGGAGGAGAAGCCCTCCATGTCGGCGATGCTCTTGGTGGAGACCGAGCCGCTGATCAGCTTGGTGAAGCCGAGGTTCAGGCCGGTCAGCATCAGGAAGGTGCCGAGCGTGATGATGAAGCTGGGCAGCTTGGTACGGGTCAGCATGAAGCCGTTGAAGAAGCCGATGGCCAGGGTGACCAGCAGCGACACCAGGACGCCGACCCAGACGTTGGCGGTCATCTGGTAGCTGAACATCGAGGCGACCAGCGCCGAGGTCGTGACCATGACACCCGCGGACAGGTCGAACTCGCCGCCGATCATCAGCATGGCCACCGGAACCGCCATGATCCCGATGGTGGAGGCCGAGTACAGCACCGTGCTGAGGCTGGAGGCCTGCAGGAAGCTGGGGGCGGCGAAGGAGAAGAAGACGAAGACGGCGACCGCGCCGACCACGGCGCCCAGCTCCGGGCGGCCGAGCAGTTTGCGGACCACCGAGGTGGGGGCGAGCCGTTCGTCCACGGTGGCGGCCCCTCCCGCGGACCCGCTCATCGGCTGCCCCGCTTGATGAACTCCTCCAGCTCGGCGGCCTCGGCGCCGGTGACGATCTGCGGTCCGGTGAGCACCGGGCGGCCGCCGCCGAGCGTGTCCGCGTTGTAGCGGTAGAGCCAGAGCAGGTCGATCGCCTCGTAGCCCTGGAGGTAGGGCTGCTGGTCGACGGCGAAGCCGAGGGCGCCGGACTTCAGGTCGCGGGCCACGGACTCGTTCAGGTCGAAGGTGTCCACCTCGGCCTTGCTGGCGGCCGCGTCCTTCGCCTTGACCGCGGTGGGGGCGAAGGGGGCGCCGAGGGTGAGGATCGCGTCGACGGACGGGTCCGCCTGGAGCTTCGCCTGGATGGCGGCCTGGACGGAGGGCATGTTGGTGCCCTCGACGTACAGGTTCTCCATGGAGCCGGAGAAGGTCTTCTTGGCCCCGGCGCAGCGCTGCTCGTGGCCCACGTTGCCCTGCTCGTGCAGGACGCAGACGGCCTTCTTGCGGCCGCGCTTGCTCAGCTCGGTGCCGACCGCCTCGCCCGCGATCTGCTCGTCCTGGCCGATGTGGGTGAGCGCCCCGTACTCGGCGGACTGGGCGGAGCCGGAATTGACCGTGACCACCGGGATGCCGGCCTTGACGGCCTTGGCGATGACGTCCTTGAGGGCCTCCGGCTTGGCGAGGCTCACGATGATCCCGTCGACCTTCTGGTCGATGGCGTTCTGCACGAATTGCGCCTGCTGCTGCGCCTGGTCGTCGTGGGCGTAGACGAAATTGATGTTGTCCTTCGCCGCTGCCTCCTTGGCGCCCTTCTGGACGATGTCCCAGAAGGTGTCGCCGTCGCCCGCGTGCGTGACCATCGCGAAGGTCCAGCGCGGGGTGGAGACGGCCGGCCGGCCCGCCTCGGCGGCCTTCGCCCGCTCCTCGGCGCGCTTGCCGCCCGTGCTGCTGCAGCCCGCGAGCGAGGCTCCCAGTACCGCCGCGAGCACGGCGCCCACGACGCGTACCCCTGTCCGAACCCTAGCCACGTCGCCGTGCCTTTCCCTCGTCCGTCTCGTCCGTCATCATTCGGTCATTCCGGTTCCAGCCGTCCAGTATCCGCCACAGTGGACCATGAAGGGCCATCGGGGCATGCGCGGGCAGATTGACAGGTCCCCCGGACGGGGTCAGGTTGAGTGCATGCGCATCGGGCTCATCGGGACGGGCCGGATCGGCTCCTTCCACGCGGCGGCGCTGGCCCGCCAGGCGGACGCGGGCTCGCTCCTGCTCGCCGACGCCGAACCCGCGCGGGCGGCGCGCCTGGCCGACCGGCTGGGGGCCACCGCCGCGCCCTCCGTGGAGCAGGTCTTCACCTGGGGCGTCGACGCGGTGGTCGTGGCCTGCGCGACCGAAGGGCACGCCGAGCTGGTCGTACGGGCGGTGCGCGGCGGGCTGCCGGTGTTCTGCGAGAAGCCGCTGGCCCCGGACCTGGCCCGGACCCTGGCCGTGCTGCGCGAGGTGGAGGCCTGCGGCGGCGTGCTCCAGGTGGGGTTCATGCGCCGCTTCGACGCGGGCTACCGCACGGCCCGGGAGCTGGTCCGCTCGGGCGCCCTGGGCCGGCTGCACACCGTACGGACGATGACGGCCGATCCGGCTCCGCCGCCCGCGGCGTACCTGGCGACCTCCGGCGGGCTGTACCGGGACTGCCTGGTGCACGACTTCGACATGGTCCGCTGGGTCACCGGGCACGAGGTGACCGAGGTGTACGCGGCCGGCTCGGACGCGGGTCCGGCGCGGTTCCGGGAGACGGGTGACATCGACACCGCCGCGGCCGTGCTCACCCTGGACGACGGGACGCTGGTCACGGCGACCGGTACGCGGTGCAACGGCGCCGGGTACGACGTGCGCATGGAGCTGGCCGGGGAGCTGGACCAGGTCTCCGCCGGGCTGGACGACCGTACGCCGATCGCCTCGACCGAGCCGCAGGGCCCGCCCCCGGCGAGCAAACCGTGGACGGGGTTCCTGGAGCGGTTCGCCCCCGCGTACGAGGCGGAGCTGGCGGCCTTCGTACGCCTGGTCCGCGGCGAGGGCCCCAACCCGTGCGACGGCCGGGAGGCGCTCGCCGCGTTCCGGGTCGCGGAGGCGTGCGAGCTCTCGCGCCGCGAACGGCGCCGGGTCCGGCTGGAGGAGCTCCCGGATCTGTGAGCGGGTGGCCATCGGGGCGGCTACCAGCGCACCGGCAGCCGGGTCACGCCCCGGATCAGGCTGCCCCCGATCCAGGTCGGCGGACCCCCGGCCGGGTCCTCGGCCAGGTCCGGGAAGCGCTCCAGCAGGCCGCGGATCGCGATGCGGCCCTCCATCCGGGCGAGCGGGGCGCCGATGCAGAAGTGCAGTCCGTGCCCGAAGGCGAGGTGGCCCTGGGGGGCGCGCCGGATGTCGAAGGTGTCGGGGCTCTCGTACCGCCCGGGGTCGCGGTCGGCGCCGGCCAGCGAGACGAGGACGGTGGCTCCGGCCGGTATGGCGGTGCCGCCGAGCTCCATGTCCTCGCGGGCGTAGCGGTAGGTGGTGTTCTGCACCGGGCCCTCGTAGCGGAGCATCTCCTCGACCGCCCCGTCGAGCAGGCCGTCGTAGTCGGCGCGCAGGGCGGCCAGCTGGTCCGGGTGAGCCAGCAGCGCGCGCGTGCCGTTGGATATGAGGTTGACCGTGGTCTCGTGGCCGGCGATCAGCAGCAGGAAGGCCATCCCGATCAGCTCTTTGGAGGACAGCGCGTCGCCGTCCTCGTCCCTGGTCTGGATGAGGGCGCTGAGCAGGTCCTCGCCGGGGGCCTTGGCCTTGGCCTCGACGAGCTCCGAGAGATAGTCGCCGAGCTTCTGGTGCGCGGTGGTGCTCGGGGCGAGGGAGGTGGGCGCGAGGACCTCCTTGGACCAGTAGCCGAAGCGCTCGCGGTCCAGTTCGGGCACGCCGAGGAGTTCACCGATGACGGTCATGGGCAGCGGAAACGCGAGGGCCTTGATCAGGTCGGCGGTGCGCTGCGGGCGGGCGGCCATCGCATCGAGCAGTTCGTCGGTGATCTGCTGGACGCGGGGCCGCATGGCGTGCACGCGGCGGGAGGTGAACTCGCGGGCGACCAGGCGGCGCAGCCGGGTGTGCTGCGGCGGGTCGGTCTCCAGCATGTTGCTGTTGGCCACGGTGGCCGCCACGCCCGGCAGGACTCCGCTGCTGTTCCAGTCCTTCGACAGGCCGGGGTGCTTGAGCGCCAGGCGGGCCTCTTCGTAGCCGACGACGAGCAGGGTGGGTGCGTACTCGGGGGCCGAGACCTCGACTTGGTGCACCGGACCCGCCGCGCGCAGGCGGGCGTAGAAGGAGTACGGGTCGACGTGGAAGTCCGCGTCGTTCGCGCTGATGTCCGGTTGTGGCATGCGGCCTACATTACGACGCCGGTTCAGTGCTGGACCTGGCGCTTTCCGGACAGTCAGGCGGAGTTGGCCGCGCGGCGTCCCCACGCCGTACCGGCCAGCACCAGCGCGGCGCCGGCGAAACCGGCCGCACCGAGGTGTTCGCCGCCGATCGCGATGCCGGCGGCGGCCGCCCAGAGGGGCTCGGTACCGAGGAGCAGGCTGACGCGGGAGGGCGAGGTACGGCGTACGGCCCACATCTGCACGAAGAAGGCGAAGAGGGTGCAGAAGACGGAGAGGAAGGCGAGCCCGGCCCACTCGGCGGGGCCGAAATCCGCCGCGGCGGCCCAGGGGCTGTCGCCGGTGCCGGGCAGGACGGCGAGTGCGGCGAAGACCAGGACGGCACTGCCCAGTTGCACCGTGGTCAGGGACAGCGAGTCGGCGTCCTGGACGGCCTTGATCCGGGCCATGAACATGACATGCGCGGTGCGGGCGAGGGCGGCGCCGAGGATCAGCAGGTCACCGGAGCTGGGCGCGGTGAACCCGGCGCCCTGGGTGAGGAGTACGACACCGGCGACGGAGACGGCGGCGGCACCGAGGAAGCCGGCCGCGGGGCGGGTCCGGCGGACGGCGGCCTCGGCGAGCGGCGTGAAGATCATGGTCAGGCTGATGATCAGCCCCGCATTGGTGGCGGAGGTGTGGACGACCCCGTAGGTCTCCAGGAGGAAGATCCCGCCGAGCACGAGTCCCAGCAGCCCGGCGCCGCGCAGCTGGGCGGGGGTCAGCGCCCGCAGCCGCCGCCACCCGGTGACGGCCAGCACGGGCAGGACCAGCCCGAAGCGCAGCACGAGTACGCCGATCACGGTCTGCGTGGTGGTGATGCCCTTGGCGGCGAGGTAGCTGCCGCCCCAGAAGACGGCGACGGCCAGCACGGGCAGGTCGGCGAGCCAGGCGGCGCGGCGGGGTGCGTTGCGGGGGGCTTCGAGGGCGGGCGAGAGCGCTGTCACCAGGGTGTCTCCGATGGCGGGAAGCGGGTGGAGACTTCGGCGGCTCTCACGATGCGGGGCCACCGTACCGGAGCCGATCATGCGGGTCGACCCATTTGCGGACTGACCCGACCGGCCCCGTAGCATCGGGGGCATGGCTGATCTCTACGCCCTGGACCTGGCCTTCGACCTGGTCGAAACCACCCCGGACGCCGTGGTCGCGGAGCTCCGGCGCCAGTTGGCGCCGGACGGACTCCTCGGGACCCGGGGCCCGGCGTGGCGCGTCGGGGGCATGCTCGTCGGCGATTTCGGGCCGGACGACCGCGGCGGCTGGGCCCTGACCGCCCGCCAGGAGATCCACGCGGAGCAGCTCCCGGACCTCGAGGACCTCCTGCTGCTCCTCGCACCGCACGTCCGCCCGCCGGGCCCGGTCGGCCGGATCCGCCACTACGAGCACGAGTCCCCGGACCTGCTCGTACTGCGCGAGGGCCGCGTGGTCCAGCTGACGCTGGACCCTCGCTAGACGTCCCTCAGCTGTCCAGGAACGTGCCGAAGGTGGCGCGTCCCTTCTGCCGGTAGGTGTGGATGGCGATGCCGCTGGACGTCGTACGGGAGCCCGTCAGCTCGAAGGCCGTCGGCAGCCCGCCGGTCGAGAACAGCTTCCGCCCGGCGCCCAGGAACACCGGGAAGACCTGCAGGTTCAGCTCGTCCACGAGGTCCCGCGCCAGCAGCCACTGCGCGAGCTGACCGCTGCCGTGCACCTGGAGCTCCCCGTCCAGCGCGTCCTTGACGCGGACGATCTCGCTCTGCAGGTGCTCCCCGTCGAGCACGGCGGCCGGGCCCCAGGCCGGTTCCTTGAGGGTGGTCGAGGCCACGTACTTCGGCAGCCTGTTCAGGCCGCCCGCGACGGGGTCGGCGGGGTCGTCGTGCTGCGGCCAGTACCCGGCGAAGATCTCGTACGTCTTGCGCCCGAGCAGGAACGCCCCGGCCCGGCCGAAGACCTCGGCGACGAACTCCCCCATGCCCTCGTCGGCGTACGGCACCACCCAGCCGCCGTACTCGAATCCGCCGCTGGTGTCCTCCTCGGGTCCGCCGGGCGCCTGCATCACGCCGTCGAGGGTCAGAAAGGTGGTGAGGGTCAGCTTGCCCATGGCTCCGCGCTCCTTGCTCGATCGTCCTTACGGGGATTCAGACTCCCGGGCCGCCGCGAACTCATCGGTGCGGCGCGCGAGGAACGCCACGTCCGATTCCCGCCAGCGTCCGGTACCGGACTCCCATTTCATTGAAGCCGCAACCACTTCGATGGAGGAGGACGGCATGAACGGCTCTGTGGCACTGGTGACCGGGGGCAGTCGCGGGATCGGGGCGGCGAGTGCGCTGCGGCTCGCGGAGGACGGGTTCGACGTCGTGGTCACGTACGTCAACGACGCGCGGGCGGCCGCCGAGGTGGTCGGCAAGGCCGAGGCGCTCGGGCGGCGCGCGATGGCCGTACGGGCCGACGCGGGCGCCGCGGCCGGGGCGGCGACCGCGGTGGACGAGACCGTACGGGCCTTCGGGCGGATCGACGTCCTGGTCAACAACGCGGGGGTGGGCGTACTCGGACCCCTCGGCGAACTGACCCTGGACGACGTGGACCGGGTGCTCGCGGTCAATGTCCGGGGCGCGTTCCTGGCGGCCCGGTCGGCGGCCGGGCGGATGGGCTCCGGCGGCCGGATCATCACCATCGGCAGCTGCATGGCCCAGCGCGTCCCGGGTCCGGGCGGCACGCTGTACGCGATGAGCAAGTCGGCGCTGACCGGGCTGACGAAGGCGCTGTCCCGGGAGCTCGGCGGGCGCGGCATCACCGCGAACCTCGTGCACCCCGGGCCGGTCGACACCGACATGAACCCGGCCGACGGGCCCCGCGCGGACCCGCAGGCGGCGGCGACGGCCCTGGGCCGTTTCGGCACCGCGCGGGAGGTGGCGGCCATGGTGTCCTTCCTGGCCGGGGAAGGGGCCGCCTACGTCACGGGCGCGGAGTTCGCCGTCGACGGCGGCTACGCCGCGTAGGTCCGGACGGGGCCTGGCCGGACAGCGGAACGCCCCGGGGGTGTCGGCCCCCGGGGCGTTCACGGCTGGATGGCGTCAGGCGCCCAGTTCCTGGTGGCGGGCGGCGTGCGCGGCGGCGCCGGCCTCCGTCAGGGAGCCGTGCAGGCGCAGGCGCGAGAAGCCGCCGTCCGGGAAGATGTCGATCCGGACGTGCGTGCCGACCGCCGGGGCGTCCAGCACGAAGCGGTGGTTGGTGTCGGGCTGCAGGCGGGTGCGCGGCAGGAACTCCGTCCACTCGCCCTCCTCACCCGTCTTGACGGACAGCGAGGCCCAGCCGGCCGAGTTGCCCTTGAGGTAGGCGGTGTCGATCTCGACGGCGCGGATCTCGGACTCGGCGACCAGCTGGTAGCGGATCCAGTCGTTGCCGTTGTCACGGCGGCGGGCGGTCTCCCAGCCGTCGTCCATCTTGCGGGAGCGGCCCGGGTTGATGGTGTTGGTCGGCGGGGAGTAGAAGCGGTTGGACGCGTCCTGCACCGAGCCGCCGTTCTCGAGCGCGACGACGTCGAAGGTGCCGAGCGTGGCGAGCCACTTCGGGTCCGGGACGACCTCGCCGTACACGCGCAGGCGGGCGATGCCGCCGTCCGGGTGCTGGTTGACGCGCAGGTGCGTGAAGCGCTGCTCGGCGTTCACCTCGAAGCCGTTGGCCGCGTGGCCGCCGACCGGGGTGCGCGGGACGAGCACGGTCCACTTCACGTCGTCGGCGAGGAGCTCCTCCGGGGTCGGTGCGAGGGCGCCGTCCCAGTTGGTGCCCTCGATGGAGACGGCCTGCGGCATGTTGCCGCGGAAGTGGGCGGTGTCGACGACGATGCCGCGGATGACGCCGGGGGCGCCCAGGCGTACGAGCGCCCAGTCGTGGTCCTCGGCGGTGGGCCAGGGCTGGGTGGCCGAGACACCGCGGCGGCGGCGGGTCTCCCAGCCGTCCATGATCTTGCCCTTGTGGCCGAAGTGCTCGGGGTCGAAGTGCGCGGCCTCGGCGATCAGCAGGTTCTCGCGCTGGGCGAAGAACTCGTCGTTGGCGGCGATGACACCGGCGCCCAGCTCACGGGCGGCGAGGTTCGCGTACTGGGTGAACGGGAAGTCCGCGGTGCGGTAGTCCGCGTACGGGTCGCCGCCTCCGTACGGGTTCGCGTTACCGGTGAAGGAAGCCAGTCCAGTTGAACGCTGTGCCACTGTCAGTTCTGCCTTTCGAGGAGGAGGCCCGTGGGCTCGGTCGGGGTGCCGTGGTCGGCGATCTGCGTACCGCGCAGCCAGGTGGACTTCACGACGCCGTGCAGGGTCTTGCCCGCGTACGCCGTGATCCGGTTGCGGTGGTGCAGTTCGGCCGGGTCCACAAGGAACGTTTCTTCCGGGGCCACGACGGCGAAGTCGGCGTCGCGGCCCACCTCGATCGCGCCCTTCTGCGCCAGGCCGGCGAGGGCGGCCGGGGCGGCGGACATCCAGCGGACGACGTCCTCGAGGGAGTGGCCGCGCCGGCGCGCCTCGGTCCAGATGGCGGGCAGGCCCAGCTGGAGGGAGGAGATGCCGCCCCACGCGGAGGCGAAGTCGCTCGTTTTCAGGTCCACCGTGGAGGGCGAGTGGTCGGAGACGATGCAGTCGATGGTGCCGTCGGCGAGCGCGTCCCACAGGAGGTCCTGGTTGGCGGACTCGCGGATGGGCGGGCAGCACTTGAACTCGCTGGCGCCGTCCGGCACTTCCTCGGCGGTGAGGGTGAGGTAGTGCGGGCAGGACTCGACGGTGATCTTGACGCCCTCGGCCTTGGCGGCGGCGATCAGCGGCAGCGCGTCGGAGGAGGACAGGTGCAGCACGTGGACGCGGGCGTTCAGCCGCTTCGCCTGGGCGATCAGGTTCTCGATCGCGGTGTTCTCGGCGTCGCGCGGGCGCGAGGCGAGGAAGTCGGAGTACTTCGGGCCGGGGACGACCGGGGCCGACTCCAGGTGGTGCGGGTCCTCGGCGTGCACGATCATCAGGCCGCCGAAGCCGGTGATCTCGGCGAGGGAGGCGGCGAGCTGCTCCTGGTCGAGCTCGGGGAACTCCTCCACGCCCGAGGGCGACAGGAAGCACTTGAAGCCGTAGACGCCGGCGTCGTGCAGCGGGCGCAGGTCCTTGACGTTGTCCGGCAGGGCGCCGCCCCAGAAGCCGACGTCGACGTGCGCCTTGGCGCGGGCGACCTCCTGCTTGACGCGCAGGTTGTCGGTCGTGGTGGTCGGCGGCAGGGAGTTCAGGGGCATGTCGAGGATGGTGGTGATGCCACCGGCCGCCGCGGCGCGGGTCGCCGTCCAGAAGCCTTCCCACTCGGTGCGGCCCGGGTCGTTCACGTGGACGTGGGTGTCGACCAGACCGGGGAGCAGGACGTCGTCGCCGAAGTCCTCCAGCCGGGCTCCGACCGGTACCTCGGCCTCGTACGCCAGCACGGCCGCGATCTTCCCGCCGGCGACGGCCACCGAAGCGGCGCGCGTCCCCTCGGGGGTGATGACGCGCGTCGAGCGCAGTACCAGTTCCACAACCACGTCGGGCACCGGAACCTCCCCATCTACTTCCACAGAGCGAAATTCAACGTTCTGTTGACGGAGTCTTCACGGCGATCCGGGACCAGTCAAGAGCGCCCGGACGGACCGCTGACACGCCTGCATCGCAATTGGATGTTTCCACAGGATGGAATTAAGATTTCGCTATACAGAATGTAGCTACCACCACCGGGGACGGGGAGGTAACTTCCCGAGGACGTCCGCCACCAGGACAAACCGCCTCTGACCGGCGGGGACGGCATCGCCCCTGCTCTAGGGCCGAAGCCGACCGACCGGTAGGCTGCTTCCTTGCCTGCCAGCACCGAAAGGACCGCGCCGTGCCGACGTCCAGCGCCAGCACCACCGACGCTTCCGCCAAGCCCACCGCCGCCAGCGGTGGCGTCCAGTCCCTTGAGCGCGCCTTCGATCTGCTCGAACGCATGGCCGACGCCGGGGGTGAGGTCGGCCTCAGCGAGCTCTCCGCGGCCAGCGGACTGCCGCTGCCGACGATCCACCGTCTCATGCGCACCCTCGTGGCGTGCGGCTACGTCCGCCAGCAGCCCAACCGACGTTACTCCCTCGGGCCCCGGCTGATCCGCCTCGGCGAGTCCGCGTCGCGGCTGCTGGGCACCTGGGCCCGCCCCTACCTCGCCCGCCTGGTGGAGGAGACCGGGGAGACGGCGAACATGGCCCTGCTCGACGGGGACGAGATCGTCTACGTCGCCCAGGTGCCGTCCAAGCACTCCATGCGCATGTTCACCGAGGTCGGCCGCCGAGTGCTCCCGCACTCCACCGGCGTGGGCAAGGCGCTCCTCGCCCACACCCCCGCCGAGGAGGTACGGGCCCTGCTCGCGCGCACCGGCATGCCGGCGGCGACCGAGAAGACCATCACCACGCCCGAGGGCTTCCTCGAGGCGCTGGAGCAGGTCCGCAAGGTGGGCTACGCGGTCGACGACAACGAGCAGGAGATAGGAGTCCGCTGCCTCGCCGTGTCGGTGCCGAACTCGCCGACCGCCGCCGCGATCTCCATCTCCGGCCCGGCCGGCCGGGTGACCGAGGCCGTGGCCGAGTCCTTCGTGCCGATCCTGCAGGGTGTCGCGGCCGAGCTGTCGGTCGCCCTGTCCAACCAGAGCCCCGCCTAGGTGTGTTGTCCGGGCAGGTTGGTGACGCGGCTGGCGGGTGTTTGGCCTTGGATGCCGGTGTGGGGTCGGTGGTAGTTGTACCAGTCGATCCAGTCGGTGAACGCTTCCTGGCGCTGGTGATCTGAGGTGTAGGGCCGCTGGTAGGCCCATTCCTCGAGCAGGGTGCGGTGGAAGCGTTCGACCTTGCCGTTGGTCTGCGGCCGCCAGGGCCTGGTCCAGCGGGGGCTGATGCCCAGATCACTGCAGGTCTGACGCCAGGTGTTCTTGCTGTAGGCCCAGGCGTTGTCGGTCAGGACGCGTTCGACGGTGATGCCCAGGGACGCGAACCAGGCGGTGGCCCGGGCCAGGAAGGCGGCGCAGGTGGGGGCGGTCTCGTCGGGGAGGTCTTCGGTGTAGGCGAGGCGGGTGTGGTCGTCGAGGGCGGTGTGAAGGTAGGCCCAGCCCGCGCCGGTCTTGTTGCGGCGGCCCTCGGCGCGGCCGAGGGCCTGGTGGCCGCCGCCGTCGGGGATCCGGCCGAGTTTCTTGACGTCGATGTGGACGAGTTCGCCGGGCCGCTGCCGTTCGTAGCGGCGGACGGGCTCGCCGGTGGCGCGGTCCAGGGTGGCCAGTGGCGGCAGGCCGTGGCGCATCAGGATGCGGTGGGCGGTGGAGGGCGCGATCCCGCAGCGGGCGGCCAGCCGCAGGGGGCCGATGCGGTGTTCGCGCCGCAGTCGCAGGACGTGTTCCTCGACCGTGGCCGGTGTCCGGGCGGGCTGGTGGTGGGGGCGACTGGTCCGGTCACTCATTCCGGCGACGCCCAGCGTGCGGTAGCGGCCGGCCCAGCGGGCCGCGGTGGTGTGGCTGACCTGGAAACGTTCCGCTGCCCGCCGCACGGGCCAGCCGTCGTCCACGACACAACGCGCCAGGCGCAGTCGTCCGGTCTCGGTCAGCGGGGCATTACGGTGGACCACGAGGGCCTCCTCGGATCGGTGCAGATGTCGCAATCCACACCGAACCCGGAGGCCCTCACCCATTTCAAGAACCCAGCACGCGTGTCACCAACGTCCCGGGACAACACACCTAGGCCCTGTCCCGGCAGGCAGTCGTACGAAAAGGCCCCGGCGCCCCTCGCTTCGAGGGGCGCCGGGGCCTTTTCGTACGCGGTCCCGGGGCTCAGGGCGCCGGGACCGGTTCCTGGCTCTGCTTGAGGCGGCCGTCGGCCATCGTCGCCGTACGGTCCATCCGCTCCAGGTGGGCGTGGTCGTGGGTGACCAGCACCGTGGCGGTGGAGCGCTCGCGGGTCAGCGTGACCAGCAGGTCGAGCACGGCGGCGCCGCGCTCGTGGTCGAGGGCACTGGTCGGCTCGTCGACCAGCAGCACGGCGGGCTCGTTCATCAGGGCGCGGGCTATGTTGATCCGCTGGCGCTGGCCGCCGGAGAGCTGGTGGGGCCGCTTGTCGGCCTTATCGGCCAGACCCACCGCGTCCAGCAGCTCCAGCGCGCGCCGGCGCAGCGCCCGCGAGGGGCGGCCCGAGAGGTGCGCCATGACCTGGAGCTGTTCGGCGGCGGTCAGCGAGGCCAGCAGGTTCGGCTGCTGGAAGACGATGCCGATCTTCTCCCGGCGCAGGGCCGACTTCTCGGCCGCGCTCATCCCCGCCGTGTCCCGGCCGGCGACGACCACCCGGCCGGAGTCCGGGGTGACCAGGGTGGCGGCGACCGCGAGCAGGCTGGACTTGCCGGAACCGGAAGGTCCGATCACCGCCGTCAGGGTGCCGGCGGGCACCTCCAGGCCGACCGCGTCGAGAGCGGTGAGCCGGGAGTCCCCGTCGGGGTAGGTGAGCGTGACGTCGTGGACGAGCAGGGTCATCGGGCGCTCCCGAGGGCGGTCAGCGGGTCGACGGCGGTGATCCGCCGGATGGACAGGGCCGCGCCCAGCGCTCCGAGCACGATCATCACGGCGGCCGGGACGAACACGGTGGCGGCGTCGAGCACGAAGGGCACGTTCCCGCCGCTGATCAGGGCGCCGAAGCCGGCGGCGAGCGCCGTGCCCAGCCCGGTGCCGATCGCGAGCATCACCACGGCCTGGCCGAGGGCGTCCTTGAGCAGGTAGGGGGTGGAGGCACCCAGTGCCTTCAGGACGGCGATGTCCCCGCTGCGCTGGATGGTCCACACCGTGAAGAAGGCGCCTATCACCAGGGCCGAGATGGCGAAGAGGAAGCCGCGCATCAGCTGGAGGGAGCCGTTCTCGGCCTGGTACGAGCCTATGGCGCCCAGCGCCTCGTCCACCGTCTGCGCCTTGGTGCCGGCGGCCTCGTCCGCGGCGGTCAGGTCGATGCCGTCGCCGGAGACGCCGACGACGGTCGCCAGGGTGTCCAGGGAGGTGCCGGGGTTGCCGATGCGCTGCCAGTCGTTCAGGTCCATCCAGACGACCGGGGTGTGGCTGTAGGCGGCGGTGCCGGAGACCGCGGCCACGGCCAGCTCGAGCGGGCCGATCTTCAGTTTGGCTCCCGCGGTGAGGCCGCCCAGCTCCTTCGCGGCCTTCTCGGTGAGGACCACCTGGCCCTGGGCGAGGCCCGCGCCGCGTGGAGCCAGCCTCCCGGCCGGCTCCACGCCGAAGGCGGACACCGCGGCGGTGCGTTCGCCCGCGGAGGCGTTGGTGGTGCGGATGCCGAGCGGCTCGGCCGCGCTCACCCCGGGCTGCCCCCGCCAGGCCCGCCAGGCCTTCTCCGGCACCTGGGAGCTGGTGAAGGACACCTTCTGCTCACCGGTGGGCGCGGCGAAGGCCAGATGGGTGGCGGGCAGCCCGGTGACGGCCGAGATGTTCTCCCGGGCCAGGCCGGAGGTGAGTCCGGACAACAGGCCGACCAGCAGCGTGATCAGCAGGACGACCGAGCCCATGAGGGCGAACCGGCCCTTCGCGAACCGTAGATCTCTCCATGCGACGAACATGTCCCCCACCTTGGTCTTCCGCGTGGACACAAGGCATCGCGCCACGGTAGCGATCCTGGTATCGAAGGGCGCACCGAGACATCAAACTTTCGATTGACCGGGGGTGGCCGGGCCCGACTTACGCTGGTCCGGCGATGACTGCTCCCGTTCCCCCCGTTCCCCCCGTTTCCCGCGCCCTCACGCCCGTGTCCAAGGTGCTGCGGCTGTGCCTGCACGCCCTGCTGCTGGGGCTGCTCGCGCTGGCCGCCGGGCGGGCGCTGGCCGACTCCGCGCCCCGGGCCGGCTGGGTGGTCGCCGCCTGCGCGGTGCTGGCCGCCGTGTACGCGGGCGGCGTACGGGCCCCCGTGGTGCACCGCTCGCCGCGCGCCGGGGCGGTGTGGCTGGCCGCGCTCGGCGGGGCCTGGGTCGCCCTGCTGGCGGTCTCCCCCGACGGGCTGTGGATCGCCTTCCCGCTGTACTTCCTGGAGCTGCACCTGCTGCGGCTGCGCTGGGGGGTCGCGGCGGTCGCGGTGACCGCCTGCGCGGCCATCGGCGGCTTCCTCGCGCACAGCAGCGCGGTGACCCCGGGCGCGTTCCTCGGGCCGCTGCTGGGCGGGGCCGTGGCGGTGGCGACCGTCCTGGGCTACCAGGCGCTGTACCGCGAGAGCGAACGCCGCCGCGAGCTGATCGAGGAGCTCATCACGACCAGGGCGGAACTGGCCGCGGCCGAGCGGGGCGCCGGGATCCTCGCCGAACGGGAGCGGCTCGCCCGGGAGATCCACGACACCCTGGCCCAGGGGCTGTCCTCCATCCAGCTGCTGCTGCGGGCCGCCGAACGGACGCTGCCGGGGGATTCGGCGGCCCTGCCGCACATCGCGCAGGCCCGGGAGGCCGCCCAGGAGAACCTCGCCGAGGCGCGCCGTTTCGTACGGGCCCTCACCCCGCCGGATCTGGAGCACGGGTCGCTGGCCGCCGCGCTGGAGCGGCTGTGCACGGGGGCGCCCTGGCCGCGGGTGCGGTTCTCGCTGAGCGGCAGCCCGCGGGTGCTGCCGACCCCGTACGAGGTGGCCCTGCTGCGGATCGCGCAGTCGGCGCTGGCCAATGTGGTGCGGCACGCGCGGGCGAAGCGCGCCGAGATCACCCTGACCTTCATGGACGCCTCGGTGACGCTGGACATCGTGGACGACGGGCAGGGCTTCGCCCCTTCCTCGGCCGCCGCGGCCTCCGGGGACGGCGGCTTCGGGCTGCCCGCGATGCGCTCGCGCGCCGAGACCCTGGGCGGGCTGTTCACCGTGGAGTCCGAACCCGGCCAGGGCACCGCCGTGGCCGTCACCCTGCCGCTGCCCCTGGAGGCGTCCTGATGACCATCCGGCTGCTGCTCGCGGACGACCACCCGGTGGTCCGGGCGGGACTGCGCGCGGTGCTGGACACCGAACCGGACTTCGCGGTGGTCGCCGAGGCCGCGACCGCCGAACGGGCGGTGGAACTGGCCGCCGCCGAGCAGGTGGACGTGGTCCTGATGGACCTGCAGTTCGGGCCCGGGATGCACGGTTCCGAGGCGACGGCCCTGATCACGGCCCGGCAGGACGCGCCCCGGGTGCTGGTGCTGACCACGTACGACACGGACGCGGACATCCTGGCGGCGGTGGAGGCGGGCGCCTCGGGCTACCTGCTGAAGGACGCCCCGCCGGAGGAGCTGGCGGCGGCGGTACGGACGGCCGCGGCGGGCCAGTCCGCGCTGGCCCCGGCGGTGGCGCTGCGCCTGATGGACCGGATGCGGACCCCGGCGGAGGCACTGACCAAGCGGGAGCTGGAGGTGCTGCAACTGGTCGCGGACGGCCTGTCGAACCAGCAGATCTCCAAGCGGCTCTTCCTCAGCCAGGCCACGGTCAAGTCCCACCTGGTGCACATCTACGCGAAGCTCGGCGTCGACTCCCGCACCTCGGCGGTCGCGGCCGCCGCCACCCGCCGCCTGATCCGCACCCCGTAGCTCCGCCGGAGAGGGCGGGCGACTACGCCACCCAGTACGGCCGTTCCACCGCCGGGGACAGCGGGACCCCGTCGTGGAAGGCCTCCGCGAGCAGCCGGACGCCCTCGTCGAGGCGGTCGGCGGGCAGCGTGTACGGAATCCGGAGCCGGTGCTCGAAGGTGCCCGGGTCCACTCCGAAGCGGGCACCGCGGCCGATGTGCACCCCGGCGGCCGCAGCCCGTTCGGACAGGGCGGAGCTGACCGGCTCGCCGAGGTCGACCCAGAGCGAGAGCCCGCCCGGCGGGAGCTGCCAGGACCATTCCGGGGTGTGCCGCTGGAGGGACTGGACCAGGGCCTCGCGCTGGATCCGCAGCTGCGCGATGCGCGCGGGCAGCGACCGTTCCAGGCTCTCCATCAGCGGGAGCGCGACCAGCTGGTCGAGCACCGAGCCGGTCATGTCGGCCGAGACCCGCACGGAGGTCAGCTCGGTGATCATCTTCGCGGTGGCCCGGACCCAGCCCACCCGCAGACCGCCCCAGTGCGTCTTGCTGAGCGAGCCGATGGTGATCACGTGGTCCGCGCCGCCGCGCGGGGCGAGCGAGGCCAGCGGCGGGGGCGCGGGGACGTCCAGCGCGATGTCGGCGATGGTCTCGTCGACCACCAGCCAGGTCCCGGTGGCCCGGGTGGCCGCGAGCAGCCGCAGCCGCTGCTCCGGCGGCATCAGCGCGCCGGTCGGGTTGTGGAAGTCGGGGATCGCGTACGCCAGCCTGGGCACGGTCTGCCGGAGCGTGGACTCGGCGATCTCCATGTCCCAGCCCGCGTCGGAGACGGCGATGGACCCGGTGCGCAGCCGGGCGTGGCGCAGGGCGTCGAGGGCGTTGGCGTAGGTCGGGTTCTCGGTGACGACCCGGTCCCCGGGGCGGCAGAGCAGGCTGACGACCAGTGCGAAGGCCTGCTGGGCCCCGGCCGTGACCAGGATCTGCTCGGGGCGCGTGGGCAGCCCGCGCCGGGTGAACCGCTCGGCGACGGCCGCGCGCAGGTCGGGCAGGCCGAAGGGGTGGTAGCCGGGGCTCCGGGCGAGCCGGGGCAGCCGGGGAGCGGCCCAGGCGAAGGCCTCGGCCAGGATGCCTTCCGGGGCGCCCATGGCGGCGATGGCGAGGTCGATCCCGGGGTCGCCGTCGGGCCGGCCTCCGGTGCCGCCGCCGACGAGGACGGGCGAGCCCACGGGCAGGTGCCCGTCGGGGAGCTCGGTCCAGGTGCCGGAGCCGCGGCGGCTGCGGACGTAGCCGCTCTCGCGCAGCAGGTCGTAGGCGCCGGTGACGGTGGCCCGGCTGGCGCCGACCGCCTCGGCGAGCTCCCGCTCGGCGGGCAGCCGTACGTGCAGGGCGACGCGGCCGTCGAGGATCAGCGTCCGCACGGCGTCGGCGAGCGCCCGGTAGCCGGGGCGGGCCAGCACCTCGGCGGGGAGCAGGGCCGCGAGCTGACGGCTGCCGATGGTTCTGTCCGCTGTCTGGACCACTCGCCCGTTTGCCATGCCAACCTCCCCTGATTGGCTCTGACGGCCAGGCCAATCGAGGACCAGACTCGCCGTATTGGCCCCCGATTGGCAAGGAGACGGCGTGATGCTGACCGACCGTGACGAACGAGCCCTACTGGCTGCCGCCGAGAGCCGGATCTCCGAGCCGCTGCGGATGGGGGCCGCGCTGGCCGCCGTACGGCGCTCCCTGACGCGGCGCGCCCGGGTTGCCGTACAGGAGCGAGAATCGGTGGCATGTCAGCCGATTCCCACACCGGTCCTCACGCCGGTCCCCACTCCGATTCCCCCTCCGCCGCACCGGTGATCGCGGGCCTGCTCCTGGCGGCGGGCGGCGGGCGCCGCCTCGGCGGCCGGCCCAAGGCCCTGCTCCCCTACCGCGGCCGCCCGCTGGTCGAGAACGCCGTGCGGGTGCTGCGCGAGGCGGGCTGCGGGCCGGTGCACGTGGTGCTCGGCGCCTCGGCGGCCGAGGTCCGCGAGCGCGCGGACCTGGCCGGCTGCGCGGTCCTGGACAACCCCGACTGGGCGGAGGGCATGGGCTCCTCCCTGCGGGTCGGCCTCGCCTCCCTGGCCGGTACGGGCGCCCGCGCGGCCCTGGTCTGCCTGGTGGACCAGCCGGGCATCGGTCCGGCGGCCGTGGCCCGGGTGCGGGAGGCGTACCGCTCCCCTTCGAGCCTGGTGGCCGCCGCGTACGACGGGGAGCGCGGGCATCCGGTGCTGTTCGGCGCGGACCGGTGGGCGGACATCGCCGCGACGGCGACCGGAGACAAGGGCGCGCGGACGCACCTGACCCGGCACTCCGACGAGCTCGTGCTGGTGGAGTGCGGGGACATCGCCGAGGCCTACGACATCGACACCCCGCCCGACCTGGCACGTCTGGCCTGAGAACACCTGGAGGGAGGCCTGAGCGGGGGGTGACGGCGGTGGCACTGAGGGCCACCATGAAGTGGAATCTGTCGACTCGGAGAATCTCGACATCAACAAACCATTGAACTTCCACCATGAGGAAATTACTATCCACTGGTCAGAAGCGCCCTGAACCACAGACGGCGCCCGCGACCGTACTCCGGAACTCTCCACACCCGACGGCACTGCGTGCCGTCTCGCGCGAGCATTCCCCCGCGGCCGCCAGGCACCGCCGCTGAAGGAGTGACAGATATGTCCGCACCAGCGCCGTCCCCGCTGGCCATCGTCGACGCCGAGCCCCTGCCCCGGCAGGACGAAGTCCTCACCGATGCGGCCCTGGCCTTCGTGGCCGAGCTGCACCGGCGGTTCGCCCCCCGCCGGGCGGAGCTCCTCGCCCGCCGCGGCGAGCGCCGTGCCGAGATCGCCCGGACCTCCACCCTCGACTTCCTCCCGGACACCGCACAGGTCCGCGAGGGGGACTGGAAGGTGGCGCCGGCCCCGGCCGCGCTGAACGACCGCCGTGTGGAGATCACCGGTCCGACGGACCGCAAGATGACCATCAACGCCCTGAACTCGGGCGCGAGGGTCTGGCTCGCCGACTTCGAGGACGCCTCCGCTCCCACCTGGGAGAACGTCGTCCTTGGCCAGCTCAACCTGATCGACGCGTACGAGCGCCGCATCGACTTCACCGACGCCCGCACCGGCAAGGCGTACGCGCTGAAGCCCGCCGAGCAGCTCGCCACCGTCGTGATGCGCCCGCGCGGCTGGCACCTGGAGGAGCGCCACCTGCAGTTCGAGGGCGGCCCGGCCTCCGGCTCGCTGGTGGACTTCGGCCTGTACTTCTTCCACAACGCGAAGCGTCTGATCGACCTCGGCAAGGGCCCGTACTTCTACCTGCCGAAGACGGAGTCGCACCTGGAGGCGCGCCTCTGGAACGAGATCTTCGTCTTCGCCCAGGACTACGTCGGCATCCCGCAGGGCACCGTCCGCGCCACGGTCCTGATCGAGACGATCACCGCCGCGTACGAGATGGAGGAGATCCTCTACGAGCTGCGCGACCACGCGGCCGGCCTGAACGCGGGCCGCTGGGACTACCTCTTCTCCATCGTCAAGAACTTCCGTGACGGCGGCGAGAAGTTCGTCCTGCCGGACCGCAACGCGGTGACGATGACCGCCCCGTTCATGCGGGCGTACACCGAACTCCTGGTCCGCACCTGCCACAAGCGCGGCGCGCACGCCATCGGCGGCATGGCGGCCTTCATCCCCTCCCGCAAGGACGCCGAAGCCAACAAGATCGCCTTCGAGAAGGTCAAGGCCGACAAGGACCGCGAGGCCGGGGACGGCTTCGACGGCTCCTGGGTCGCCCACCCCGACCTGGTGCCCATCGCGATGGCCTCCTTCGACGCCGTGCTCGGCGACAAGCCGAACCAGAAGGAGCGCCTGCGCGAGGACGTCTCGGTGGCCCCGGGCGAGCTCATCGCGATCGACTCGCTGGACGCGAAGCCCACGTACGACGGCCTGCGCAACGCCGTCCAGGTCGGCATCCGGTACATCGAGGCCTGGCTGCGCGGCCACGGCGCCGTCGGCATCTTCGGCCTGATGGAGGACGCGGCCACCGCCGAGATCTCGCGCTCGCAGATCTGGCAGTGGATCAACGCCGGGGTGGTCTTCGAGAACGGCAAGACGGCCACGGCCGAGCTGACCCGGACCATCGCGGCGGAGGAACTGGCCGCCCTGCGCGCCGAGCTCGGCGAGGAGGCCTTCGCGGCCGGGAAGTGGCAGCAGGCCCACGACCTCCTGCTCCAGGTCTCCCTGGACGCGGACTACGCGGACTTCCTCACCCTCCCCGCATACGACCAGCTGCTCGGCTGAATGTCTGAATTCGACTGAAACGCACAGCAGTCGAACCCAGCGGACTCCGCCCCCGTCGCCTTCACGGCGACGGGGGCGGAGCCGTTTCCGAGGGGCCGGTGCCGAACGACCGGTCGGTTGTTACTTCTTCGTAACTTGCCTGTACCTAGCGGTAACAAGTGGGCGCGTGTCACCTTTCCGATGCCACCGGCCGGCGGTACCCCCACTTCCCCAGCCATGCGACGGAGCCCTTCCCGGCTCCCGCATGGCCGACCGCAGGAGTTCCGCAGTGATCGGATTCCGCAACGTCAGCAAGGACCGGGCCGGCAGTCGTGTGCGACGGCTGGCCGGGGCCGGAATGGTTCTGCCGCTCGCCGTCGGCGCCCTGATGGCCGCCGGGGCCGGGACCTCCGCCGCCAGTCCCGGCAGCGGGCCCACCGCCGTGGTCTCCATGGGCGACAGCTACATCTCCGGCGAGGCCGGGCGCTGGAAGGGCAACAGCCTGACCAACACCGGGAGCCGCAACGGCACCGACCGGGGCTGGGTCAGCGGCAGCACCTACGATCCCGGCAAGGTCTACGGGGCCACCGCGGGCGGCTGCCACCGCTCCGACTCCGCCGAGGTGCGCAGCGCCGGGGCGATCGCTGACGTGGCGGTCAACCTGGCCTGTTCCGGGGCCACCTCCGAGAACGTGTACCGCGCCTCCAACGGCGGAGTGGCCTTCAAGGGCGAGGCACCGCAGGCCGATCAGCTCGCCGCGGTGGCCGCGAGCCACAACGTCAAGGTCATCGCGCTGTCCATCGGCGGGAACGACCTCGGCTTCGCCGACATCATCAAGGACTGCGCGTACGACTTCATCCTCTGGAACTCGTACTGCTACGACGACCAGCAGTACGGCGTGGACCAGAAGATCGACGCCGTGATGGGCGCGGTCGGCAAGTCCGTGGACGAGGTCCGGGCCGTGATGCGCGGGGCCGGGTACGCCGACTCCTCCTACCGGATCGTGCTGCAGTCCTATCCGTCGCCGATCCCGCGCGGTGCGGAGAACCGGTACACGCAGAGCGACTGGAGCCGCCTCAACACCGGCGGTTGCCCGTTCTGGAACCGGGACTCGGACTGGGCGCGGGACTCGCTCGTCCCGCAGATCGCGAACCGCATCAAGGGCGTCGCGGCCGCCAAGGGCGTGCAGTTCATGGACCTGCGGGACATGCTCCAGGGGCGCGAGGTGTGCGCCAAGGCGAGCAAGCAGGTGAGCTCGACGGTCCCGGCCTCGGCGACGACGAGCGAATGGGCGCGCTGGATCGACAACAACGAGTCGCAGGGCCTGATCCAGGAGTCCATGCACCCGAACCACTTCGGCCAGCTGGCCGCGGGACGCTGCCTGGCCCTGGTCGTGGCCCAGCCCGCCGCATCCGGCTTCAGCTGCAAGAACACCGCGGGGGCCGACCAGAACGGGATGTACCTGACGCCCGCCCCGTAGCCGCTGTCCGGGCCGCGGAAAATATACGGATGATCGAGCCGGTACGGGCTGGCATGCTCCCGAGCATGGCAGCCCGTACCGCACGACCCAGTCTGTACATCTCCGTCGACATCGAGGCCGACGGACCCATTCCCGGTCCGTACTCGATGATCAGCTTCGGGGCCGCCGTCGCCGGGCGGCAGGACGGCGGGTCGTATACGGCCGCCGACCCCGAAGAGCGCACCTTCTACCGGGAGTTGCGGCCGATCAGCGAGGAGTTCGTACCCGAGGCGCTCGCCGTCAGCGGGCTCGACCGGGACCGGCTGGTCCGCGAGGGCGCCGGTCCGGACACGGCGATGGCGGAGTTCCGCGCCTGGGTCCGGGAGGTCTCGGCCGGCGCGCAGCCGGTGATGTGCGGCTACCCGGCCTCCTTCGACTGGACCTTCCTGTACTGGTACCTCATGCGCTTCGGCGGCGACAGCCCGTTCGGCCACTCCGGCTGCCTGGACATGAAGACCCTCTACGCGACGAAGGCGCGCGTACCGCTGCGGGCCGCCGTCAAGGGCCGGATGCCGAGCGGGCTGCTGTCGCGACGGCGGCACACGCACCACGCGCTGGACGACGCGATCGAGCAGGCCGAGCTGATGAGCAACCTCATGCTCTGGCAGCCCTGACGCGCGTACGGCGGTGCGCACGCCACACCCGCAGTGGGTGGCGTGCGCACCGCCGAACACGGTTCGGGTTCAGTGCACCGGGACCGGCTCGGGGGTGCTCACCCCGCGCCGGGCGCCGAGGTGGTTGAAGGCGAGGTTGAGCAGGATCGCCACCACGCAGCCGGTGCTGATGCCGGAGTCCAGGACGACCAGGAGGTCCTTCGGGAAGGCGTGGTAGAACTCCGGCGCGGCGATCGGGATCAGGCCGATGCCCACCGCGGCGGCGACGATCAGGGCGTTCTCGCCCTTCTCCATGGCCGCGCCGGCCAGGGTCTGGATGCCGCTCGCCGCGACCGAGCCGAAGAGCACGATGCCGGCGCCGCCGAGGACCGGCAGCGGGACCACGCCGATGACGGAGGCGGCCATCGGGCACAGGCCCAGCAGGATCAGGATGCCGCCGCCGGCGGCGACCACGAACCGGCTGCGCACCTTGGTCATGGCGACCAGCCCGATGTTCTGGGCGAAGGCGCTGCACATGAAGCCGTTGAACAGCGGGCTGATCGCGCTGCCGAGGGTGTCGGCGCGCAGGCCGCCCTCGATGGTCTTCGCGTCCGCCGGACGGCCGACGATCTTGCCCAGCGCCAGGATGTCGGCGGTGGACTCGGTCATGCAGACCAGCATGACGATGCACATCGAGATGATCGCGGCGACCTGGAACTGCGGGGCGCCGAAGTGGAACGGGGTCGGGAAGCCGATCACCGAGGCGTTCTTGACGGCGTCGAAGCTGGTCATGCCCAGCGGGAGGGCTATGAGCGTGCCCGCGACCAGGCCGAGCAGGATCGAGATCTGCTGGAGGAAGCCGCGCAGGAACTTCCGCATCAGCAGGACGATGACCAGGGTGACGGCCGCCATGCCGATGTTCTTCATCGAGCCGTAGTCGGTGGCGGTGCTGTTCCCGCCCTGCGACCAGTTGAACGCGACGGGCAGCAGCGAGACGCCGATCAGGGTGATGACCGTACCCGTCACGACCGGCGGGAAGAAGCGGACCAGTTTGCCGAAGTAGGGGGCGGCGAAGAAGCCGAGGATGCCGGCGACGATGATCGCGCCGAAGATGACGGGGATGGCGTCCGCTCCCTCCCCCTTGCCGATCGCGATCATCGGCGTCACACCGGCGAAGGACACGCCGTTGACGAAGGGGAGTTTGGCGCCGATCTTCCAGAAACCGAGGGTCTGGAGGAGGGTCGCGAGTCCCGCCGTGAAGAGCGAGGCGCCCATCAGGAAGGCGGTCTCGGTGGCGGAGAGCCCGACGGCGGGGCCCACGATCATGGGCGGGGCGACGACACCCGCGTACATGGCGGCCACGTGCTGGAGACCGCTGGTGAACATTTTCAGCGGAGGCAGGGTCTCGTCGACCGGGTGTTTCTCCTCCGGTACTGCGACTGCGTCTTTGCGAAACCTGGGCATTGCGGCCACGGCTTCCTCCGGTCGGGTAACACGTCGGCAGGGACGTGGGTGTCTTGGAGGTGGTGCGAAAGGTGTGCGAGTCGAGCCTGTATTCAGTTGTGGGTGGTGCGCATGCTTGTCCCAAGGGGTGCAGAAACGATTCGCCCGAAACCGTTCCGCGTGATTCGGCTGCATGATGAAGCCAGTGGCACGAGTCACCGCCCCGGGGCGCGCCCTCGGATTACCTCGGGCGCTACCCGGGAGCGGCTGCCGCGGACCCCGCTCGGGTCCGCGGCCGCCGGCCGGGGGCCGTCCCCCCCGGCCGGACTCTGGGGGTCCCCCCGGCAGAGCCAGGGGGGAGATCAGCCCTGCGCGGAGATCCGCGCGAGACGCTGGGCCTCTTCCCGCGTGGACACGGCGATGGCGTCCTCGTCGGCGAAGAGGAGTCGGTTGTTCTCGACGATCTGCTTGCCGTTGACGAACGAAGCCGTGACAGGGGCCGCGGCACCGAAGACCAGCGCGGTGACCGGGTCGGCGATCGAGGAGTGCAGGAAGGTGCTCAGGTTCCACAGCACGAAGTCGGCGCACTTGCCGACCTCGAGCGAGCCGATGTTGTCGGCGCGGCCGAGGACCTGGGCGCCGCCGTAGGTGCCGAGGCGCAGGGCCTGGCGCGCGTTGAGGGCGCGCTCGCGGTGGACCGGGTTCAGGCGGTTGATCAGCAGCGCGTTGCGCAGCTCGGTGTGCAGCTCACCGGACTCGTTGGAGGCGGTGCCGTCCACGCCGAGGCCGACCGGGACACCGGCGGCGAGCATGTCCGGGACGCGGGCGATGCCGGCGGCCAGACGGGCGTTGGAGGACGGGCAGTGCGCGACACCGGTCTTGGTGCGGGCGAACGCGGCGATGTCGGAGTCGTTCATGTGGACGCTGTGCGCCATCCACACGTCCTCGCCGAGCCAGCCGGTCGACTCGAAGTAGTCGGTCGGGCCCATGCCGAACAGTTCCTTGCAGAACTGCTCTTCCTCGACGGTCTCGGAGCCGTGCGTGTGCATGCGCACACCCAGGCGGCGGGCCAGCTCGGCGCCCTGCTTCAGCAGCTCGGTGGAGACCGAGAAGGGGGAGCACGGGGCGACGGCGACCTGGGTCATCGCGTCGAAGGAGGCGTCGTGGTACTTCTTCACGGTCGCCTCGGTGTCGGCGAGCGCACCCTCGAGGGTCTCCACCGCGTGGTCCGGCGGCAGGCCGCCGTCCTTCTCGCTGCGGTCCATGGAACCGCGGGCGAGGGTGAACCGTACGCCCATCTCGGACGCGGCGCGGATGATCGAGCCGGAGAGGTCGCCGGAGCCCTTGGGGTAGACGTAGTGGTGGTCCATCGCGGTGGTGACACCGCCACGGGCCATCGCGGCGAGGGAGCCCTGGGCCGCCGTGTAGGTCATCTGCTCGTCGATGCGCGCCCAGGTCGGGTACAGCGCGACGAGCCAGTTGAAGAGGTTGTGGTCGGTGGCCAGGCCACGCGTGATCCACTGGTAGAAGTGGTGGTGCGTGTTGACCAGACCGGGAGTCACGAGGTGCCCGGTGCCGTCGATGCGGCGGACGACGTTCTCGAGGTTCTCGGGGGCCTTGCCCGCGCCGATGGACTCGATCTTGTTGCCGGCGACGACGACGTGACCCGAGGCGTACTCGGTGTCGTTGGCGTCGACGGTCGCGATCGCACAGTTCTCGATGACGATGCGCTCGACCGCGCTGTCAAGGGCTGCCGATGCTGCCATGGGACTTCCTCGTGCTTTCAGTGGCGGTGCGGGCACGGCAAGGCCCAGGAGATTTGAGTGCCGGAGCCGGGGGCCTTGACAGCTGACAGTACTGCCGCCCCGAGTGATGCGTCCGGGTGCCGATTCAGGAAGCTGGAACGTGTCGCGCCGTCCCGGGGCCACTGCGGAGCCCCGGGACGCGCGTGCATCAGAGGTTGGTCATGTCCACGGGGATACGGGCGTCAACGCCGTCCCGGAGAACAGTGGCCTCGATCAGACCGTACGGGCGGTCCGCGGCGAAGTAGACCTCGTTGTCGTTCTTGAGGCCGAACGGCTCAAGGTCGACGAGGAAGTGGTGCTTGTTCGGGAGCGAGAAGCGGACCTCGTCGATCTCCGAACGGTGGTTGATGATGCGCGAACCCATCTGGTACAGGGTCTGCTGCAGCGAGAGGGAGTAGGTCTCCGCGAAGGCCTGGAGCATGTGCTTCCGGGTCTCGGCGTAGGACTTCTCCCAGTTGGGCATCCGCTGCTCGTCGTCCGACCAGTTGAAGCGCCAGCGAGCCGACACCTGGGTGGCCAGGATGCGGTCGTAGGCCTCCTTCAGCGTCGTGTACTTGTCCTTCACGTAACCCCAGAACTCGGAGTTCGTGGAGTTCATGACGACCAGGTCCTTGAGGCCGGAGATGACCTCCCAGTTCTTGCCGTCGTACGTGATCTGGGTGACGCGGGTCTCCATGCCCTCGCGGACGAAGGAGTGGTTCACCTCGTCGGAGCCGATGAACTTGGAGTTGGCGTCCGAGGTGGCGATCCGGGACCAGGAGTACTCCTCGATCCGGATGCGCGCCTTCTGGATCGGCTCCTGGCTGTTCACGAACCAGCGCGCCAGGTGGATGCCGAACTGCTCGGCGGACTCGATGCCGTACTCCTTGGCGAACGCGTACACCGTGTTCTTGGTGGTGTCCGTCGGCAGGACGTTGGCGTTCGAGCCGGAGTAGTGGACGTCGTCCATGTCGCCGGAGAGGGCGACCGAGACGTTCAGGTCCTTGATGTGGTGCGTGTCGCCGTCCCGCGTGATCTTGACGACGCGGTTCTCTGCTTTGCCGTACTGGTTCTGGCCCAGAATCGTGGCCATGACTAGCTCCCTCGGTAAACGGAGTAGCCGAACGGGTTGAGCAGCAGCGGTACGTGATAGTGCTCGCCCGGGTTCACCGCGAACGTGATGGTGACCTCGGGGAAGAACGCACCGCTGTCCCTTACGCGGGGGGCGTCCTGCTGCGCCTCGGCTTGCTTCTTTTCGAAGTACGTCTCGGTCTCGAAGTCGAGACGTACGTGGGTGGTGCCCTCCGGCAGCGCCGGCAGGTCCTTGCAGCGCCCGTCCGCATCGGTGGCGGAGCCGCCCAGGGCCGCCCACTCGCCGTCGAGACCCGTACGGGCCGACAGGGAGATGGCGACGCCTTCGGCGGGCTTGCCGATGCTGGTGTCCAGGATGTGCGTGGACACCGACGCGGTGGTCTCGGTGCTCATGGTCACTCTCCTTCTTCTGCGAGTTCGACGAGGCGGGTCAGGCGGATCTTGTTGATCTTGACGAGCTCACCGCGGGCGATCTCTCGCTCCTGCTCCGGCGAGTTGTCGATCCGGACCTTGACCGCGTCCCGCATGAACGCACCGGTCGCACCGGTGGCGCAGATGAGGAAGACGTGGCCGAACTTCTCCTGGTACGCCAGGTTCAGCTCGAGGAGCTCGTTCTTGAGCTCCTCCGAGGCACCGGCCATGCCACGCTGCTCGCGGGCGGAGGTCGGGTCTCCCGGCTTCGGCCGGCCGATCGGCGCGTGGCCTCCCATCGCTTCGCCCAGGTCCTCCGCGGTGAGCTCCGCCATGGCGGACTCGTTCGCGGCGAACAGGGACTCGACGCTGGCGAAGGGGCGCTGGGCGAGCAGCTTGCTCCCCCATGCCGAACTGGCGCACACCTCGTGCAGCTCGGCCGTGGCCGCGCTGTCGTCCAAGGCGTTGAACCGGGTGAGACCCGGGGTCGGACTCGAAGTCACGGTAGGCCTCCGTGGCCTGTTGTTGCTTTGACGGGCTGCGCATAGCTAACGCCCTCGACAACACGGCGTCAACACTTTGTTGAAACTTCCCGTACACAAAAGCCGCCGCCCGGATGAATTGGGCGGCGGCTCGTCACCGTGAGTCAGACTTCGTTCACTCTTTGCTGGTCTTATCGGACCCTTTGGGGGGATTGGCGTCCCGGTTCAAGTAGTTGTAGACCGTGAAACGGCTGACGCCCAGGGCGCCCGCGACCGTCTCCACACCATGCCGCACGGAGAAGGCGCCTCGCGCCTCCAGTATCCGCACGACGTCCTGCTTGGACTTGCGGTCGAGCTGGGACAGCGGCACGCCGTGCCGGCGCTCCAGGGCCGCGAGGATGTGGTCCAGCGAGTCCGAGAGCTGGGGCAGGCGTACGGCCAGCAGGTCCTGGCCCTCCCAGCTGAGCACGACGTCGTCGGGCTGCGCCTGGGCGGGATCCATCAGCTCGCCGCCCATGGCGTCCACCAGCGGCTTGACCGCGGTGACGAAGGGGTGGTCGCGGGGCTCGGTCATGGCGTGTCCTCCCCGATCACATTGACCTGGAGCGACACGCGCGTCGCCCCGGCCTCGAGGGAGTCGCGCAGCAGCGCGCCCACCGCGGCCAGCACCTGGTCGGCCTCCCCCTCCGCGGTGTTTCCGAACGGGCCGACATCCACCGCGTCCAGCTGGGCCTTCTGGATGACCTCGCGGGCGGCCACGGCATGGGCAGGAGCCTGTTCGAGATCGAAGGGCTCGGTCGTGAATTCCACTCTCAATCGCACGCTGGCCAAGCTACCCCGCGGTCACGATTTTCCGGCAGCCCGCACTTGACATCCGGGACGGGACCCATGCAGTCTTCCATCAAGCAGAAACTAACTTCCGCAATACGGAAGGAGCGCACACCCCTCATGGGATACACGGACCAGCGCTTCGATGTAAACCTTTCGATCCTCTTCACGGAACTCCCGCTTCTGGAGCGTCCTGCGGCTGCCGCCGCGGCGGGCTTCACGGCGGTCGAGCTGTGGTGGCCCTGGATCGAGACCCCCACCCCCGCACAGGCGGAGCTCGACGCCCTCAAGAAGGCTCTTGAGGACGCCGGCACCCAGCTGGTGGGTCTGAACTTCTACGCCGGCCAGCTGCCGGGACCGGACCGCGGTGCGGTGTCGGTTCCCGGTGAGGAGTCGGAGCGCTTCAACGCCAACATCAACGTGGCCGCCGACTTCGCGGCCTCGGTCGGCTGCAAGGCGCTGAACGCCCTCTACGGCAACCGCGTCGAAGGCGTGGACCCCGCCGTTCAGGACGAGCTCGCCCTGAAGAACCTGGTCGTGGCGGCTCAGGCCGCGGACCGCGTCGGCGCGATCCTCCTGATCGAGACCCTCAACAAGCCCGAGTCGCCGCTCTACCCGCTGGTGAGCGCCCCGGCCGGCATCGAGGTAGTGGACAAGGTGAACGAGGCCACCGGTCTCGGCAACGCCAAGTTCCTGCTCGACCTGTACCACCTGGCGATGAACGACGAGGACCTCTCCGAGGTCATCGAAAAGTACGCCGCCAAGACCGGGCACGTCCAGATCGCGGACAAGCCCGGACGAGGTGCCCCCGGCACCGGCGAGCTGCCCCTCGAGGAGCTGCTCGACCAGCTGAAGAAGGCCGGATACGAGGGCTACGTAGGCCTGGAGTACAAGGCCGCCGACGCTGCCGCGTCCTTCGCATGGCTGCCGGCCGAGGCCCGCGCCGCGAAGTAGGCGGACAAAGTCCGGGCGATCAGCCAGGCACCTGTCGAACTTTTCGTACAAAGCATTAAGAGAAGGATCCTCGTCATGAGCAACCTCCCCAAGATTGCCTGGATCGGCCTCGGAATCATGGGCTCCCCCATGGCCGAGAACCTCCTGAAGGCCGGCTACTCGGTCACCGGGTTCACCCTGGAGCAGGACAAGCTGGAGCGCCTGGCCGCCGCCGGCGGTACCGCGGCCGGCTCGATCGCCGAGGCCGTCAAGGACGCCGACGTGATCATCACGATGGTGCCCGCCTCCCCGCAGGTCGAGGCCATCTCCTACGGTGAGAACGGCATCCTCGAGAACGCCAAGTCCGGTGCGCTGATCGTCGACATGTCGTCGATCACCCCGCAGACCTCCGTCGACCTGGCGAAGAACGCCGCCGAGAAGGGCATCCGCGTCCTCGACGCCCCGGTGTCCGGCGGTGAGGCCGGCGCCATCGAGGCCGTCCTGTCGATCATGGTGGGCGGCGAGCAGGCCGACTTCGACGAGGCCCTGCCCGTCCTCGAGGCCCTCGGCAAGACCATCGTGCTCTGCGGCCCGCACGGCTCCGGCCAGACGGTGAAGGCCGCGAACCAGCTCATCGTCGCGGTGAACATCCAGGCGTGCGCCGAGGCCGTCGTCTTCCTCGAGAAGTCCGGCGTGAACCTCCAGGCCGCCCTGGACGTCCTCAACGGCGGTCTGGCCGGATCCACGGTCCTGACCCGCAAGAAGGACAACTTCCTGAACCGCGACTTCAAGCCCGGTTTCCGGATCGACCTGCACCACAAGGACATGGGCATCGTCACCGACGCCGCCCGCAACGTGGGTGCCGCCCTGCCGGTCGGCGCGGTCGTCGCCCAGCTGGTCGCCTCGCTGCGCGCCCAGGGTGACGGTGGCCTGGACCACTCGGCCCTGCTCCGTGCCGTCGAGCGCCTCTCCGGCGCCCAGATCTGACCGGGCCGAGCCCTTCCCCCTGTCACCGGGGGGCCTGAGTTTCCGGATGGTGCCGGTGCTGACACCTGTCCTGTCGCGCCCAAGCGCCGGCACCGTCCGGATCACCTCTCTTCAACTTCGTTCAACAAACTGTTGACGTTTAGTTCTCGCCGAAATTAGGCTGTTCCGCATGACGGAAGACACTTTCCGTCAGCAGTTACCCGTACGGAAGGTCACCATGTCGAAGCGCACGCTGACGACCGAGTCCGGCGCCCCGGTCGCCGACAATCAGAACTCCGCCACCGCCGGCGTCGGTGGCCCGCTCCTGGTCCAGGACCAGCAGCTCCTCGAGAAGCTTGCCCGCTTCAACCGTGAGCGCATCCCGGAGCGCGTGGTGCACGCCCGCGGCTCGGCCGCGTACGGCCACTTCGAGGTGACCGACGACGTCACCGCGTACACCAGCGCCGCGTTCCTGAACACGGTCGGCAAGAAGACCGAGACCTTCCTGCGGTTCTCCACCGTGGCCGACTCGCTGGGTGGCGCGGACGCGGTCCGCGACCCGCGCGGCTTCGCGCTGAAGTTCTACACCGAAGAGGGCAACTACGACCTCGTCGGCAACAACACCCCGGTGTTCTTCATCAAGGACCCGATCAAGTTCCCCGACTTCATCCACTCCCAGAAGCGCGACCCCTTCACGGGCAAGCAGGAGCCGGACAACGTCTGGGACTTCTGGGCGCACGCCCCCGAGGCGACGCACCAGATCACCTGGCTCATGGGTGACCGCGGTATCCCGGCGTCGTACCGTCACATGAACGGCTACGGCTCCCACACGTACCAGTGGACCAACGAGTCGGGCGAGGCCTTCTTCGTCAAGTACCACTTCAAGACGAACCAGGGCATCCGCTGCCTGTCGGGCGAGCAGGCCGCCGAGCTCGTCGGCTCGGACGCGAACTCGCACCAGACCGACCTGCTGCAGGCGATCGAGCGCGGTGTGAACCCGAGCTGGACCCTCTACGTCCAGATCATGCCCGCCGCCGAGGCCGCGGACTACCGCTTCAACCCGTTCGACCTCACCAAGGTGTGGCCGCACAGCGACTACCCGCTGCAGCGCGTGGGCCGTCTGGTCCTCGACCGCAACCCGGACAACGTCTTCGCCGAGGTCGAGCAGTCCGCCTTCTCCCCGAACAACTTCGTCCCGGGCATCACCGCCTCGCCGGACAAGATGCTCCAGGGCCGTCTCTTCGCGTACGCCGACGCCCAGCGCTACCGCCTCGGTGTGAACCACACCCTGCTGCCGGTCAACGCCCCGAAGGCGACGAAGGCCGAGAACTACGGCCGCGACGGTGTCATGGCGCTGCGCAACGGCTCGCGCCACGACAAGAACTACGAGCCCAACTCGTACCAGGGTCCGGCCGAGACCGGTCTGGCACTGGGCGCCCCGAAGGCCGTCTCCGGCTACACGGGCACCCACGAGGCCCCGGCCCACACCAAGGACGACGACTTCTTCCAGGCCGGTGAGCTCTACCGCCTGATGTCGGAGGCCGAGAAGCAGCGTCTGGTGGCGAACATCGCCGGCGGTCTGTCTCAGGTCACCCTGGAAGACGTCATCGAGAAGAACCTGGCTCACTTCCACGCCGCCGACGCCGACTACGGCAAGCGCGTCGAGGAGGCCGTCCGCGCCCTGCGCGACGCCTGAGCCGAACAGCTGTACCGGGGGCCTGACGGGAGGTCAGGCCCCGGGTGCTGGCCCGAGCCGCATACCCGGATGAGGGGTGGTACGCGGTGAGGGCAGGACGAGGACCGTGGCGAGCGTGCGAGCCAGTGCGGTGGTAATGGGTTCCGAGGCCCGTCTCTTGACCTGAGGGAGACGAAGCCGGAGTTCTCGTCGCCCGCCCGCCACGGTCCCAGCCACTCCTCTTCCCGCAGGGCCACGCACAGAGTCCCCTGTGGGTACCGAGGAGCCTCCTACTCCGCCCGGCGGTGCGAACGTCCTGTCGCGCCAGCCTCGCTCCGTCGGGCGGTCACAAACCAGAGCGCCGAGTCACGGACGGTCCCGTGACTCGGCGCTTTGTCGTTTCCCCTTACCGCTGCGGCCTGCGCGGTACGGAGTCCAGCAGCAGGCGGGTGTATTCGTGTTCCGGGGCCGAGAGCACCGAGGCGGTCGGGCCCGTCTCCACGACGCGGCCCGCGCGCATCACGACGAGCTCGTCCGTCACCGCCCGTACGACGCCCAGGTCGTGGGTGATGAACAGGTACGCCACCGGCGTGGCCGCCCGGATCTCGGCCAGCAGGTTGAGGATCTGGGCCTGCACCGAGACGTCCAGCGCCGCCACCGCCTCGTCCAGCACCAGGACCGCCGGCTCGACGGCCAGGGCCCGGGCGATGGCCACGCGCTGACGCTGGCCGCCGGAGAGCTCACGGGGCCGGGCCGCGGCCTCCCGCTCGCCCAGACCCACCCGGTCCAGCAGTTCGCGCACCCGAGGGCCCGGATCCCGTCGCGGGAAGTGCAGCCGCAGGGTCTCCCGGAGCACCTCCCCCGCCGTGATCCTGGGGTCCAGCGAGAGCAGCGGGTCCTGGAAGACCAGCTGGACCTCGCGCGCCCGGCGCAGCCGCGCCGCCCGGCCCCTCGCGGCCGGCTCGCGCACGCGGCCCCGTACGAGCACCTCGCCCGCGTCGGCGCGCTCCAGACCCGTCACGATCCGGGCCGTGGTGGTCTTGCCCGAACCGGACCCGCCGACGATGCCCAGCGCCCCGCCCGCCGGGACGGTGAAGGACACCCCGTCCACCGCGCTCACCTCTCCGTACGTACGGCACAGACCTCGGACTTCCAGCACGGCAGTCATGACGGCAGCTCCCCGTGGTGACAGGCCACGCCCGCGCGCGGGGCCGGGATCTCCCGGCCGCACAGGTCGGTGGCGCGGGCGCAGCGGGCCGCGAACGCGCAGCCCGTGACGGCGGTGCGCAGGTCCGGCGGCCGGCCCGGGATCGCGGGGAGCCGGCCGGGCGGGGCGTCTGGGCGGGGGGTCGCGTCGAGCAGCGCCCGCGTGTAGGGGTGGCGGGGGTGTTCGAACAGGGCGGCGGCCGAGCCGGTTTCGACGATCCGGCCCGCGTACATGACGTACACCCGGTCGCTGATGGCCGCGGCGAGTTCCAGGTCGTGGGTGACGAAGAGCAGCCCGCAGCCTTCGCGTGCGCGCAGGCGGGCGAGCAGGGCGATGATCTCGGCCTGGGTGACGGTGTCGAGGGCGGTGGTGGGTTCGTCGGCGAGCAGGAGCCGCGGGCCGGGCAGCAGGGCAGCGGCGATCATGACGCGTTGCAGCATGCCGCCGGAGAGCTCGTGGGGGTACTGGCGCAGGACGCGGGACGGGAGGCCCACCGCGTCGAGGAGCTCGGGCAGGCCGTCCGCCCGCGCGGTGCCGCGTACGGTCTCCGTGAGGAAGTCGCCGAGCCTGCGCAGGGGGTTCATCGCGGACCGGGGGTCCTGGAAGATCATCGAGACGGTGGTCGAGCGGAGGGCGCGCAGCCGGTCGGCGGGGAGGGTCAGGACGTCGTCCCCGGCGACCCGGACCGACCCCGAAAGGTCCGCGCCGGCCGGCAGCAGGCCGAGCGCCGCGCGTGCGGTGAGGGACTTCCCCGAACCCGACTCCCCCACCAGGGCTACGGTCTCGCCTGACCGGACCGTCAGGTTCACTCCGGCGAGCACGGGCCGGGCGTGGCCGGGCAGGGCGAGGCGGAGGTCCGCCACCTCCAGTATCGGGTCGATGGCGGGGTCGGCAGCGGGGCCTTTCACGTGGTTCTCCCTGCGACCCGGTCGGCGAGGCGCTCGCCGACGACGTTGAAGGCGACGACGGTGACGATCACCGCGAGGCAGGGGGCGAGCGCGGAGAGCGGGGCCCCTTCGAGGATGGCGGACTGACCGTCGTTGATCATGGCTCCCCAGTCGGGGGTGAGGGGCGGGACGCCGAGGCCGAGGAAGGACAGGGCGGCCAGGTCGAGCAGGGCGTAGCCGAAGTTGACGGTGGACTGGGCGAGGACCACGGGCGCGATGTTCGGGACCAGGTGGCGCACGCAGATCCACGCTCCGGAGAAGCCCTGTACCCGGTAGGCGGCCAGGTACGGCTTGCCGGCCTCGGCGAGGGCGAGGCTGCGGGCGAGCCGGCTGACGAACGGGGTGTAGGCGAGGGACAGCGCGATCACGGGGGCGATCAGCCCGCGGCCGTAGAGGGAGACGAGCAGCATCGCGAGGAGCAGGCCCGGGAAGGCGAGCAGGAGTTCGCTGGTGCGGGAGAGCAGGGCGTCGAGCGCGCCGCCGCGCCAGGCGGCGGCGACCCCGATCACCACGCCGAGCAGGGTGGACAGGGCGACGACGCAGAGGGGGCCGAGGAGGGAGACGCGGGCTCCGGCGATCAGCCGGGAGAGGGTGTCGCGGCCGCCGATGTCCCCGCCGAGCAGCAGTTCGGACGAGGGGTTCGCCAGGGAGGCGCCGAAGTCGACGGCGTTCGGGTCGTGCGGGGCGAGCCAGGGGGCGGCGAGGGCGACCAGGACGACGAGGGCGGCGAAGCCGAGGCTCGCGCGGTGCAGCCAGGATCCCTGGGTGCGCGGTCTCTTGCGGGCCGCGGCGGCCGGTCGGAGCAGGAGGGCGGTCATGCGGTGCTCCTCGCGCCGAGGCGGACCCGGGGGTCGATGAGGGGGTGGACCAGGTCGACGGCGAGGTTGACCAGGACGAAGAGGGCGATGGTCAGCAGGGAGATCGCCTGGACCACGGGGAAGTCCTTCACGGTCACGGACTTCGCGAGGAACTCGCCGAGCCCGCCGAGGCCGAAGGCGGACTCCACGAGGATCGTGCAGACCATCAGTCCGGAGAGGGTGAGCCCGGCCTGGGTGAGGACGGGGCCCAGCGCGCCGCGCAGTACGTGACGTCGTACGACGGTCCGTTCGGGGACGCCCCGGCTGCGGGCGACGGTGACGTGGTCCTGGGCGAACTGCTCCAGCAGGGCGGCTCTGGTCACGCGGGCCAGTACGCCGATGAAGGGCAGGGCCAGGGCGACGGCGGGCAGGGCGAGGTGGTGGAGGGTGTCGAGGAACCCGTCGCCGCTGCCGAGTACGGGGAACCAGCCGAGCCGCACCGAGAAGAGCGACAGCAGCAGGATCGCGGCGATGAAGGACGGGGTGGCGACGGCGGCGGAGGTGGCGACGAGGACGGCCCGGTCGGTGCGGCCGCCGCGGACGGCGCCCAGCAGGCCGAGCAGCAGTCCGCCGGCGAGTACCAGGAAGGCTGATATTCCGATCAGGGCGAGGGTGACCGGGACGCGCGCGGCCACCAGGTCCAGGACGTCGCTGCGGTACTGGACGGAGGTGCCGAGGTCCCCGGTGACGGCTCCGGCCAGCCACTTTCCGTACTGGACGAGGAAGGGGTCGTCGAGGTGGTACTGCTCGCGGATCGCGGCCAGCGCCTGGGGGTTGGCCCCGCGGCCGCCGAGCAGGAAGGTCTCGGGGCGGCCGGGGGCGAGGCGGACGGAGGCGTACACGAGGAAGGAGGCGGCGAGGAGGGTGGCCAGGAGTTCACCGAGCCGTCTGAGCAGGAAGCGGATCACGGTGCCCCCACTTCGGCGGCCCACGGGGCGTACATGTACGAGATCGTCGTGGGGGCGCCGGTGATGCGCCGGCTCAGGTAGACGCTGCCGGGGTACTCCGCGACCGGCAGGCACACGGCCTCGTCGGAGGCCATCTCGGCGAGCCGGGCCGTGAGCTCCGCGCGCCTGGCCGGGTCGTACTCGGCGGTCGCCTCGTCGGCCAGGGCGTCGTAGGCGGGTGAGCTGTATCCCGCGTAGTTCTCGAACTGGCCGGTGCGGAAGTTCGCGTACATGCTCAGCGGGTCGGTGACCGAGAGGTAGTAGGTGTAGGGAAAGAGGTCGAGCCCCTTACGGGCCTCGGGGTCGGAGAACAGCGCGGTGAATGCGTCGGGCGCCACCGTGCGGATCTCCACGTCGAGGCCGATGCGGCGGCCCGCGTCCTGGACGGCGACGGCGAGGAGGGCGACGTCGGGGCCGAGGGGGCTGGAGGCGACGGTGAGTTTCCTGCCGCGGGCCCCGGCTTCGTCGACGAGGCGTTTCGCCTCCTCCAGGTCCCGGTGCACGGAACCGGGATCGGGCGGTCCGCCGCGCCAGGTCCCCTTGGCCACGAGGGAGCCGGTGGGGGTGGCGGCGCCGCGCATGGCTCCCTTGGCGAAGCCCTCGCGGTCGAGGGCGAGCATCAGGGCGCGGCGGACGCGGACGTCGGCGAGGGTGCCGCCGAGGTCGGCGACGGCGAGGTTGACGGTGGTGAGGCTTTCGCCGGAGTAGAGGTGGCCGTCGTCGGCGGCGCGCAGGCGGGACATCGACTCCGGGGGTACCGCGAAGGAGCCGTCGACCTCGCCGGTGAGCAGGGCGTTGGTGCGGGCGGCGGAGTCGGGCAGGAAGGCGAAGGTGACGTGGCCGGCCTTGGCGCGCTTGCCCCAGTAGCCGTCGAAGCGGTCCAGGCGCAGGGAGGCGCCCTGTTCCCACTCCCCCAGCCGGAAGGGGCCGGTGCAGTCGAGGCCGCCGTCGGCGGTGCCGAAGGCCTTGCCCTGCTCCGCCATGGTGGCGGCCCGGGCCACGGTCCCCGCGGAGTTGGCCATGGCCTGGGGGAACAGCGCGTCGGGGGTGGTGAGGTGAACGGTGATCTGGAGCGGGCCGGTCTTCTCGACGGACTCGACGTTCTTGAAGTCCTCGACCCAGTAGGAGCCGAGCTCCGGGTCGAGGTGGCGGCTGAGGCTGGCGACGGCGTCGTCGGCGGTGAGGGTGGCGCCGCTGTGGAAGCGCACGTCCGGGCGCAGGTCGTAGACCCAGGTGGTGGGGTCGGTCTGGGTGGCCTTCTCGGCGAGCCCGGGTTCGAGGGTGAGCTGCGGGGTCCACCGCATCAGGGATTCGCAGACGTTGGCGAGGACGGTGTTCTGCGGGTAGTCGAAGGCGTAGAGGTAGTCGAGGACGGGCGGTTCGGCGTACAGGGCCCAGGTGAATCCGTCGATGTCACCGCGGGCGGGGGGCGTCGCGGCGGAGAGGTGGAGGGCGGTGGGGCCGGCGCCGCCGGGCGGGGCCGCGCAGCCCGCGTCCGTGAACAGCAGGGCGAGGACCGCGGCGGCCGGGCCGGCCAGGCGGCGGCTGCGGGAGGGGATCGGCATGCACGCTCCTTGGCGGAGGGGTGTCCCGCTACGGGATGAGGGGTTCGGTGAGCTGCCCGTACAGCTCGGGGCGGCGGGTCTGCATCAGGCCGAACTCCAGCCAGTCGCGGCGCTGGTCGAGGTCGAGGTCGGCGACGAGGACGGCGGGGCGGTCGCGGGGGGCCCTGAGCATGACCCGGCCGTAGGGGTCGGAGATGAAGGAGGAGCCGTAGAAGGTGGAGCGGCCCTCGGTGCCTGTGCGGTTGGGCACGATCATGAAGAGCGCGTTGGCGAGGCCGTTGGCGGTGATGGCGTGCTCCCACAGGGGGCGGGTGTCGAAGTCGGGCAGGTCCACCTCGGAACCGATGGCGGTGGGGTGGACGAGGATCTCGGCGCCGTGCAGGCCGTAGGCGCGGGCGAGTTCGGGGAACCACTCGTCCCAGCAGGTGGGGAAGCCGAAGCGGGCGCCCCGGTGGGCGACGACCGGGAATCCGCTGTCGCCCGGGCGGAAGCAGAGGTCTTCGCGGTAGCCGGGGAAGGCGGGGATGTGGTTCTTGCGGGTCCGGGCTATCAGCTTGCCGTCCGGGTCGACGCATACGGCCGTGTTGTAGCCGAGGCCGCCGTCCGTCGCGCGCTCGTAGAGCGAGGCGTGCACGGTGATGCCGAGGTCGGTGGCGAGCTCGGTGGCCAGGTGGACGGTGGGGCCGTCCTCGAGGTCTTCGAGGTGGCGGGCGGCGCCGTGTGCCATCGGGTCGTCGGTGGTGCAGAAGTACGGGCTGCGGGTGAGTTCGGGGAGGCAGACCATCGTGGCGCCTTCCCCGGCGGCGAGCACGACGCCCTCGCGCAGCCGGTCGTCGTGCTCGTTCTCGTCGGCGTACCAGCGGGTCTGGACCAGCGCGATGCGCAGGGGGTCGCGTTCGGCGGGCGCCGTGCGGGCCGGGGAGCCGAGCGGGGAGCCGTAGGAGGTGAGGAGTTCGTACGAGGTCACGCGCGCGCCGCCTTCGGGAGTTGCTGGGTGATGCAGTGGATCCCGCCGCCGCCGTACGCGAGGACCGGGGTCGGTACGCCGACGACCTTGCGGCCGGGGAGGGCGGCGGCGAGGACGGCGAGGGCCTCGGCGTCGCTCGTGGAATCGGGGTCGCCGCCGACGGGGACCACGCAACCGCCGTTGGCGAGGTAGAAGTTGAGGTAGCCGACCTCGACGGGGGTGCCCGCGACCTCGCCGTGGGTGGTCTGCGGGACGGGGACGATCTCCAGGGAGCGGCCCCGGGCGTCGGTGGAGGCCTCCAGGACGGCGAGGTTGGCGCGCATCCGGGCGTGATCGGGGTGCGTGGGGTCCTCGGGGAGGGAGACGACCAGCTTGGCGGGGCCGACGAAGGCGGCGACGCCGTCCACGTGGCCGTCGGTCTCGGTGTCCTCCAGGCCGCCGTAGGGCAGCCAGATGACCTTCTCGATGCCGAGGCGGCGCTTCAGCTCGTCCTCGATCTCGGTGCGGTCCATCCGCGGGTTCCGGTTGGGGTGCAGCAGGCACTGCTCGGTGGTGATGAGCGTGCCCTCGCCGTCGACGGTGATCGCGCCGCCTTCGAGGATCATCGAGGAGTGGACGCGGGGGGTGCCGAGCCGGTCGAGGAGGAGCGCGGCGAGCTTGTCGTCGGCGGTCCAGGGGTGGTGCTTCTCGCCCCAGGCGTTGAAGCGGAAGTCGACGCCGACGCGGTCGCCGCGCTCGTCGTGGGCGAAGATCGGGCCCGAGTCGCGCAGCCAGGAGTCGTCGACGGGCAGCTCGATGACCTCGATGCCGGCTTCGGCGCCGCAGGCGGCTCTGGCCTCTTCGGCCCGGCCGGGCGCGGCGATCATGATCACGGGCTCGAAGTCGGCGATGGCGCGGGCGACGGCCGCGTACTCGCTCTTGGCCGCCTCGAAGGCCGGCCCCCACAGTTCGGCGCGGGTCGGCCAGACCATCAGGCAGGCGTCGTGCTCGGCCCACTCGGCGGGCATTTTCGGACTCACTGGGTGCTCCCTCGCGCATTGGCGTCCTGACTGAAATTTCAGTCAGGATCGCGGAGACTGAAAATCAGGTCAGGATCTCGGGTGGGAGCTATCGTGGGACCTGACTGAAAGCTCAGTCAAGGGGTATCCGACCGAAAGGTGCGAGCAAGCGTGGCCGACCGCCAGTCGTTGATCTTGGAAGCAGCCGTACGCGTCATCGCCCGCAGTGGCGTCAGAGGGTTGCGCGTCGAGGAACTCGCGGCGGAGGCCGGGGTGTCCACCGCGCTGATCTACTACCACTTCAAGGACCGCGCCGGCCTGGTCCAGCGCACCCTGGCCTTCATCAGCGACCGCGCCACCGGCTACACCGACGAGGCCCTGAAGGACACCGAGGACGCCCGCGCCGCCCTGCTCCAGCTGCTGCTGAGCGAGCTCCAGGACATCCCCCGGGTCCGCGAGAACAGCACCGCCTGGGGCGAGTTGCGGGCCAGCGCCATCTTCGACTCCGACCTGCGCGAGACCCTCGCCGAGTCCACCCGTTCCTGGTCCCAGGACACCGCGGACACCATCTCGGACGCCCAGGCGGCCGGTCTCGCCGACCTGCACGTCGAGCCGCTGGACGCCGCCGAGCGGCTCACCGCCCTGGTGGAGGGGCTCAGCGAGCGCTGGCTGAGCGGCTCCCTGACCCTGGAGCGCGCCCGCGAGCTGCTGACCGGCGCGGTGGACGCCGAACTCGGCCCCCGCCCGTAAGCACTGCGCGCCCGCAGGCACCGCCCGCCGCACCGCATACGAAGCGACCCCCGCCCCTCCTGACGGAGGGACGGGGGTCGCCGCGTACTGCTGAGCTACTGAGCTACTGAGCTTGCTGATCAGACCTTGAGGGCCTTGATCGCGGTCGGGGCGTGGCCCGGCTCGGTCGCGAGCTCCTCGAACTCGGTGACGTCGCTCATGTCGACCGTCTTGCTCATCGAGATGTTGGTGACGCGCTCCAGGATGGCCTCGACGACGACCGGGACCTGGAACTCCTGGGCCAGCTTCTTGGCCTGCTCGAAGGCGGCGCCCAGCTCGTTCGGGTCGGTGACGCGGATGGCCTTGACACCCAGACCCTCGGCGACCTTGACGTGGTCGACGCCGTAGACGCCCAGCTCCGGGGCGTTGATGTTCTCGAACTCGAGGTTGACCTCGAAGTTGATGCCCAGGCCGCCCTGCGCCTGACGGATCAGACCCAGGTAGGCGTTGTTCACCAGGACGTGGACGTAGGGGACCTTGTGCTGCGCGGCGACCGCGAGCTCCTCGATCATGAACTGGAAGTCGTAGTCGCCGGAGAGGGCGACGATCGGGGTCTCGGGGTCGGCGGTGGCGGCACCGATCGCGGCCGGGATGGTCCAGCCGAGCGGGCCGGCCTGGCCGCAGTTGATCCAGTGGCGCGGCTTGAAGACGTGCAGCATCTGCGCGCCGGCGATCTGGGAGAGGCCGATGGTGGTGACGTAGCGCGTCTCCGGGCCGAAGGCCTTGTTCATCTCCTCGTACACGCGCTGCGGCTTCATCGGGATGTTGTCGAAGTGCGTGCGGCGCTGCAGGGTGGCCTTGCGCTCCTGGCCGGAGGCGGCCCAGGCGGAGAAGTCCGGGAGCTTGCCCTCGGCCTTGAGCTCCTTGGCGACCTCGATGAAGAGCTCCAGGGCGGCCTTGGCGTCGGAGGCGATGCCGAAGTCCGGGGCGAAGATCTTGCCGATCTGGGTGGGCTCGATGTCGACGTGGACGAACTTGCGGTCGCCGATGTACGCGTCGAGGTTGTAGCCGGTGTGACGGTTGGCCCAGCGGTTGCCGATGCCGAGGACGAAGTCCGACTCCAGGAACGTCGCGTTGCCGTAGCGGTGCGAGGTCTGGACGCCGACCATGCCGGCGCTGAGCTCGTGGTCGTCCGGGATGACGCCCCAGCCCATCAGGGTGGAGATGACCGGGACGCCGGTCAGCTCGGCGAACTCGACCAGCAGGTCGGAGGCGTCGGCGTTGATGATGCCGCCACCGGCGACGATCAGCGGACGCTCGGACTCCAGCAGGAACTGCAGGGCCTTGGCGGCCTGGGCGCGGGACGCCTGCGGCTTGTAGACCGGCAGCGGCTGGTAGGTCTCCGGGTCGAACTCGATCTCGGTCAGCTGGACGTCGATCGGGAGGTCGATCAGGACCGGGCCGGGACGGCCGGAGCGCATCAGGTGGAAGGCCTCCTGGAACACGCCCGGGACCTGCGCGGCCTCCAGGACGGTGGTGGCCTTCTTGGTGACCGGCTTGGCGATCGAGGCGATGTCGACGGCCTGGAAGTCCTCCTTGTGGAGCTTCGAGACCGGCGCCTGACCGGTGATGCACAGGATCGGGATCGAGTCCGCGATCGCGGAGTACAGGCCGGTGATCATGTCGGTGCCGGCCGGGCCCGAGGTACCGATGCAGACACCGATGTTGCCGGCCTTGGCGCGGGTGTATCCCTCGGCCATGTGCGATGCGCCCTCGACGTGGCGGGCCAGCGTGTGGTTGATGCCGCCCACGTTCTTGAGCTCGCGGTAGAACGGGTTGATCGCAGCGCCGGGCACGCCGAAGGCTTGCGAAACGCCCTCGAGCTTGAGGATCTCCACTGCAGCGGCGGCGGCTGTCATACGGGGCATCGAGTTCTCCTGCGGGTCCGACGGTCAGGCTTTTCCGTAATCCGGAAGTTTTGTTCTGCTATACGGAACAAGCTAAGCGGCGGCTTCCCCCGGCGTCAAGGCGGTGGGGGACCTCGGATAGCACCAAAAGCCGCGTCTCGCTCCGTGACTTGCACAAATAGCGGGTGGACTCGCCCCGACGGTCGCCGGTGGTGGAGCATGGACCTACGGACAGCGACGGAGGGGGTCCAGGTCTCATGGCGGAAGCGGTACCGGTGCGCTGCCCGGCGTGCCTGCGCGAGAACGGCTACACGGTCCCGGTCTATCCCTGTGCCTGCGGGAGCCCGGTCCATCCCCCGCTGGATCTGGCCGCACCGCCCGAGCCGCTGACCCATCGGACCTGGTCGGAGAGCTGGGTGGCGGTGCGCTGCGAGTCCTGTGGGCGGGAGAGCGAGTGGCCGCAGCCCGAGGTGGGGTGCGCATCGTGCGGGACGGTGGTGCGGATGGCGGTGCACCCCGTACACCCGGAACCGGCGGCGAATCCGGCCGGGCCCGGGGGCGGCTCCGGGGTGGAGCCCGCGTCCGCCCGGCCGCCGCGGCCCGGTCAGAGGCCTGGTCAGAGGCCCGGGGGCGGTCCGGGCCCCGACGGGCACCGTGACGGACCGCTCGACCGGGCGCCGCTGCCGTCGGCCACGCCGGTGCCGCGCCCCGCGTTCCGGCCTGTGACCATCCGTACGGCGCGCGACGCGGTGGCCACCGCCGCGCTCTACCTGCGCTGGCTCGGCTTCCAGGACGTACGGCAGCCCGACGGGCGCCCGATCCCCTCGGCGGCCGTGGACCTGCGGGCCCCGGGGCTGGTCGCGCAGGTGGACCCGACCACCGCGCCGGCCGGGCTGCGGGCGGTGGAGTGCGTGTGGCTGAACGGGCTCACGGCTTCCGCGACCAGCGTCTACTTCTCCCTCGCCGGATACACGGAGGACGCCCGCACCCGCGCGGACGACCTGGGGATACCGCTGTTCGTCATGGACCTCACGGGCATGCCGCAGCCGGTCAACGACCCGGCGGACGAGCTGATCGGTACGGGCGCCTAGGCCCTGTCCGGGCAGTCGGCGGGATGGCCCGGCCGGGATGGCCGCCGCGCCCGGCCGGGCGCGGTGCGCATCACCTACGCTCGGAGGCGTTATCCGCTTCCTGCCAGGAGAGCCCGATGAGCCTTTACGACATCCCGCTGACCACCCTGTCCGACGAGCCGACCAGCCTCGGGGCCCACGAGGGCAAGGCGATCCTGCTGGTGAACACCGCCTCGCAGTGCGGTCTCACCCCGCAGTACTCGGGCCTCGCCCGGCTGCAGTTCAAGTACGAGGAGAAGGGCTTCACCGTCATCGGCGTGCCCTGCAACCAGTTCGGCGAGCAGGAGCCCGGCAACGCCGAGGACATCCAGACCTTCTGCGCGGCCGGATTCGGCGTCACCTTCCCGATCCTGGAGAAGTCCGAGGTCAACGGCGAGAACCGGCACCCCCTCTACCAGGAGCTGGTGAAGGTCCCGGACGCCGAGGGCGCGGCGGGGGACATCCAGTGGAACTTCGAGAAGTTCCTGATCTCCCCCGCCGGCGAGGTCGTGGCGCGCTTCCGCCCGCGCACCGAGCCCGAGGCCCCCGAGGTCATCGCCGCGATCGAGGCGCACCTGCCCGCGTAAGCCTCGTAGCGCGCTAGTGCCTCTGGTTTCTCCAGCGGTTCTCGTTTCTCCAGCGGTTCTCGTTGCCCTCGTGAGCGAGCCTCAGTCGAGGTCGGCCTCGTCGTACTCCCCCGCCGCGCCGGCCGCGGTGAGCTCCCGCAGCTCCACCCGGCGGATCTTGCCGGACACGGTCTTCGGGAGCTCGCCGAACTCGATGCGGCGGATCCGCTTGTACGGGGACAGCACCGCGCGGGAGTGCTCGAACAGTGCCCGGGCCGTCTCCGGCCCGGGCTCCCAGCCCGCGGCGAGGGTGACGTACGCCTTCGGCACGGCGAGGCGCAGCGCGTCCGGGGCGGGGACGACGGCCGCCTCGGCGACGGCCTCGTGCTCCAGCAGGGCGCTCTCCAGCTCGAACGGGCTGATCTTGTAGTCGGAGGCCTTGAAGACGTCGTCGGAGCGCCCGACATAGGTGAGGTAGCCGTCGGCGTCGCGCGAGGCGATGTCCCCCGTGCGGTAGAGCCCGTCCGCCATGGCCTCCGCGGTGCGCTCCGGGTCGTCGCGGTAGCCGGTGGTCACCCCGGCGGGCCTGACGCGCAGGTCGACGCAGAGTTCGCCCTCGTCGGGGGACTCCTTGCCGGTGACGGGGTCCAGGAGGACGATCTCGTAGCCGGGCGCGGGACGGCCCATGGAGCCGGGCTTGACCGGTACGCCGGGGAAGTTGCCGACCTGCAGGGTGGTCTCGGTCTGGCCGAACCCGTCCCGGATGGTGACGCCCCAGGCCTGGCGGACCTTCTCGATGACCTCCGGGTTGAGCGGCTCGCCGGCGGCGACGGCCTCGCGCGGCGGGTTGGCGAGCCGGGTGAGGTCGGACTGGATCAGCATTCGCCACACGGTGGGCGGGGCGCAGAAGGTGGTCACGCCGTGCCGGTCCATCTCGTCCATCAGCCGCTCGGCGTCGAAGCGGGTGTAGTTGTGGACGAAGACGGTGGCCCCGGCGTTCCAGGGGGCAAAGAGGTTGGACCAGGCGTGCTTGGCCCAGCCGGGCGAGGCGATGTTGAGGTGGACGTCGCCGGGGCGCAGCCCGAGCCAGTACATGGTGGAGAGGTGCCCGATGGGGTACGAGGCGTGCGTGTGCTCCACGAGCTTGGGGCGGGCGGTGGTGCCGGAGGTGAAGTACAGCATCAGCGGGTCGGTGGCGAGGGTTTCGCCGTCGGGTGTGAAGGCGCCCCGGGCGGTGTGCTCGGCGTCGTACATGTCGGCCAGCCGCCGCCAGTCGGCGGGGACCTCCGGTCCCGCGGCGATCCGGGTGTAGGTGCCCGGTACCTCGTCGAACTTGGCGGTGTCCGCGGCGCGCGCGATGACGTGGCGTACGTGACCGCGCTCGATGCGGTCGCGCAGGTCGGCCGGGCCGAGCAGCGGGGTGGCGGGGATGACGACGGCGCGCAGTTTCATCGCGCCGAGCATGACCTCCCACAGTTCGCGCTGGTTGCCGAGCATGACCAGGACCCGGTCGCCGGGCGCGACGCCCTGCTCGCGCAGCCAGCCGGCGGCCGTGTCGGACCGTACGGACAGTTCCTGGAAGGAGACGGCCTCGCTGCTGCCGTCCTCCTCGACGATGCGCAGGGCGTCGGCGGTGTTCCCGGCGGCGATGTGGTCGAACCAGTCCAGCGCCCAGTTGAAGCGGTGGGGGCGGGGCCAGGTGAATCCGGCGCGGGCACCCTCGTAGTCACCGCGGCGGTCCAGCAGGAAGTCCCGCGCGGCCAGGAACTGGGCGGCGGCGCTGCTGTGCGTGGGGTCGGTGCTGGCGCCGGTCTCGGTGTTCGCGCTGCTCTCGGTCGTCATGCCAGGCATCGTGCCGCGTGGGGCGTACGGACCACCAGCGCTGCGTCAGCCGTGGATTGACGCGAAGCGTACGGAGACCTTGCCCGGCTCTTCGGTGCCGTCGGCGGTGCCCTCGGCACTCTCGGGGCTTTCGGAGCCGCCCATCGCGCCGAGCATCAGCTCGCCCTCGGCGGCGATCTCCTCCTTGCGCGCCGCGGAGGTCTCCTGGAACAGCTGCACGGTGAGGGTGTTCCCGTCCCGCTTCCAGAGGCCGGCGAGGAATCCGTCGACGAGCAGGGTGCAGTGGGCCTGATTCCCCGTCCAGGTGCGGCCCTTGATCTCGGGGGCGACCACGCGGGTGCGGTCGGCGTGCGAGAGCAGGAGGTTGTCGAATTCGGGGAGGAAGCGGGGCGGCGCCGGGGTGTCCGCGTCGGGCCGGGGCGCGTCGGGCAGATCGAAGAGCTCCACGCCGTTCTCGTCCCGGAAGACGGCCAGACCGGGGCGCAGCCGCTCGAAGGCCTCGCGCAGCCGGGTGAGGCCGGCCCAGATCTGCATGTCCTTCACGGAGGCGGGCCCGAAGGCGGCGAGGTAGCGCAGGGCGACCTCGTCCACGGGCTGCGCCTCGCCGGCGGGCCGCCCGAGCCAGTTCTCCACGGTGGTGAGCCGGACCTGGCCGCTGCGCCCCCACACGCCGCGGGGGGTGACCTGGACCAGCGGCAGCCGGCAGCGGGCGGCGACGGAGAGGGACTGCGGGTCGGCGTCGGGCCATTCCTTGAGCAGTTCCTCGCGGAGCTCCGCCATGGTGCGCGGTTCGGCGTCGACGAAGGCGCGGGCAAGTTCGGCGAGCCGTTCCAGGTCCACGCCGGCGAGCCCCTTGCGGAAGTAGTTCACCTCACGGTCGCGGGCGGGCTGGACCAGGGGCCGCAGCGTCAGGGCGTCGTCCGCGGTGTGCGTGTGGATCGTCGACCGCATGGTGACCATCCGGACCACCTCCCGGGACTCCATGAGCCCGGCCAGCTCGGCGGGGCGGAAGCCGGCGAGGCGGGCGTGGAGCTGGAAGTAGGGGGGTTTCACGTTCTGCGCCTGGAGTCCGAGGAGGTGCCCGACGGCGTCACGCGCGGACATCTCGGCGCGGCTCAGCAGGAGCTGGCGGGCGAGCGTGGCACGGTTGAGTGCGCGGTTGTCGAGTACGGGGTGCGGTGTCCTGGAGGCCATGACAGCAAGCTAGCCCTCCTTGCGGACACGTACTGTCCTCATCTCGGAGGTCGGCGGCGAGTCCGTGCACGGAACGCCCGTATATCCTGCACCTTGCCCGTAAACAGACGTTCGACCGGGAGCTGACCTGCGATGTCGGAGCGCCCAGACCGCCGCCCCTCGCCTCCGTCCGCCGGAAAGCGCGCGGGATGGCGTCGCCCCGCGTCCCCGCCCGCCACTCCCCCGGCCGGTCCCCCGGCCGCCCCGCAGCCCGCACCGCCGGCCCCCACGCCCCCGAACCATCGCAGCGTGATCGATTCGGCGGTCTACCGCGACGGCCGCCGCGTCGCCTCCCCCGCCACCCTGGCGGACACCTTCCGGAAGCTGCACGAGGAGCCGGACGGCATGGCCTGGATCGGCCTGCACCGCCCGACCGAGCCCGAACTGCATTCGCTCGCCGCCGAGTTCAACCTCCACGAACTCGCCGTCGAGGACGCGCTCGAGGCCCACCAGCGCCCCAAGCTGGAGCGCTACGGCGACACCCTCTTCGTCGTCCTGCGCGCCGCCCGCTACCTCGACGCCCAGGAGGAGGTGGACTTCGGCGAGCTCCACATCTTCGTCGGCCCGGACTTCCTGATCACGGTCCGGCACGGCGGCGCCCCTGACCTCTCCAGCGTCCGCCGCCGCATGGAGGAGAACCCGGAACTCCTGTCCCTCGGCCCGGAGGCGGCCCTGTACGCCATCCTCGACGCGGTGGTCGACGGCTACGCCCCGGTCGTCGAGGGCGTCCAGACCGACATCGACGAGATCGAGACGGAGGTCTTCCGCGGCGACCCGGCGGTCTCCCGCCGCATCTACGAACTCTCCCGCGAAATGGTCGAGTTCCAGCGCGCCACCCGCCCCCTGGTCGGCATGCTCCACGGCCTGATGGCGGGCTTCGCGAAGTACGGCACGGACGAGGAACTCCAGCGCTACCTCCGCGACGTGGCCGACCACGTCACCCACACCAGCGAACGCGTCGACGGCTTCCGCCAGGCCCTCACGGAAATCCTGACGGTGAACGCCACCCTGGTCTCCCAACAACAGAACGCCGAAATGCGCGCCTTGGCCGAGGCCGGCTTCGAACAGAACGAGGAAATCAAGAAGATTTCCTCATGGGCTGCCATTTTGTTTGCTCCCACACTCGTCGGAACTATCTACGGCATGAACTTTGAGTCCATGCCTGAGTTGGGTTGGAGATTCGGATACCCCTTTGCGATCTGCCTCATGGGGATGGTTTGCGTCAGTTTGTACGTGATTTTCAAGCGTCGGGACTGGCTCTAAGCACCCCTCGCGTCACACTGAGTAATCATTCGCACTTCGCTTTCGCGTTACTCACAGATCGCCCCAGAAGCGGCCGTGGGGAGTCCCTGGGGGGATGGATGCGGGTGATCTCCTCACCTTGGCCCCGACAGGCCCCTGACCAGGCCTTTTGTGGCTCTGGAAAGCTCTGGGGGGAATCCGGGGGGAATCGAATGGCGTCGGCACCTTGCGTCCGCCGCAACGAGCCGGTCCGGCTTCCCGTTCAGCGCTCCCTGTAGAGCCCGCAGACCCCGCGGCGCATCACAGACAGTGACCTCCATCTCGAAGTCGGACGCGCCACGCGCTCCGCCTCGGCGGGCTCGCCGGAATGTTGTTCGCAAGTACTTCCAGGGAGGCGATACACCCAGGCCCGGCCAGGTCAGGTGCCTGAAACGCGGAGACGAGCCTGCCACGCGCCCCTGCCTCGGCGGGCTCCCGGGAACGCCGACATCGCAGGTATGCGTACCGCGGGGCCTCGGTTTCCGGCATGCTGGTGAGCATGAGCAGCAGGTACGCACAGCTCCGGCCGTACACCCTGCCGGACTCGCTCGGGGAGCTGAGCGGGCCAGTGGACGGCCTTGTGGTCCTGCCCCGGCACCTGGACTGGGGCCCGCACTACGAGTACGACCTGGCCGACGACGCCGACGTACTACTGATGTACGAGCGGGTCATCCGTGAGGCACAGACGCCCGAAGACCTGCACGCCCACCTCAATGTCGACGCGCTGCGCAGCCACTGGCATGCCCTGTTCCTGCCCGGACCCGCGAGGGCTGCCTGGGAGAGTCGCTTCCCCGAGCTCGCCGACACCTCGGCGGCGGCCGCGTAGTGGAGGATCTGCACCACCGGCTGATCCGTATCGGCCTGGACGCGCTCGCCGAGGATTTCGGCTACCGGCTGGCCGGCGGGTACGCCGTCCAGGCCCATCGCCTGGTCAGCCGTGTCAGCGACGACGTCGACCTGTTCACCCCGATCGGGCGGGCCGAAGGCGAGTTGCCACAGGCGATCGCCCGCCTCCTCGAGGCATACCGGGCGGCCGGGTACGTGGTCCAGGTCACCCAGCAGGCGCAGGTATACGCCCGTCTGCACGTCACCGACCCCGCCTCCGGTGCCCAGTCCAAGGTGGAACTCGTAGGCGACCTTCTGCACCATCCGCCTGTCGACTCGGCCCTCGGCCCGGTCCTCCACCTCGACGACCTGGCCGCCGCCAAGACCGGCGCCCTTTTCGGCCGCGCCGAAGTCCGGGATGCCATCGACGTCAACGCGCTCCTCGACGCCGGGTACACCCGCGCCCGGCTTCTCGAACTCGCCACGCAGAACGAGGCCGAGCCCAACCTCGACGAGTACGTGTCCGCCCTCGCCCGGGTCGGGCATCACACCGACAGACAGTTCGCCGCCTACGGCCTCGACTCCAAGGCTGCACATGCCATCCGCGAGGAATTCGCCGACTGGCACCGCGAACTCATCGACCTCATGCGTACCGAAGCAGTCAGCAGCAACTCGACCCCGGCCGAGTCGTCAGTGGAGCAGCCGGGGAACCCGATCAGCGGCCCGCTGCCTCCGTCACCGCCTCCCCCAGGCCCGGGCTCCGGCAGGCTGCGCTAGGGACTCGATGGCGCCGGTCTGCATGCCCATGGCGCACGTGAAACAGAGGGGTCCCGGCTTGCGGGTACCCAGGTCTACGTCGGTGTCACCGTCCGTTTGGCGATCTCCTGCACCCCGAGCGCGGGGATCGTGAACGCCCTGGCGCATCCGCCCGAGTCCTTGCCGTGCAGCACCAGCGTGGTGGGCGCACCCGCCTTCGCGGTGAACTGCGTGGGGGCGTAGAAGTCCGTCACGGTCAGCGTGGTGATCTGCCGCCCGACGCGTCGGTACGTACGGGCGTCTTGGTCTCCGATGAGCCGCCGCCCCCGGAGCCGCTGCCGTCGCCGCCTTCGACGATGAACGGTCCGCTTGCCGTGGTCTGCCGGCCCGGTGAGTCGAAGGGGACCCAGCCGCCTGCCTGCAGCGCGGAGACCATGGTCCGGGCAGTCGGCTGGGGCCGCATGTGGGGGTGGGCGCTGCGGCGCGGAGCGTACTGAGCTCGTGAGATCCAGCCCCGCAGGACGGCGTGTCAGCCCTGAGGCCGGGATCGGTCCGGGTGGGGGATCAGGGTGGTCTCGAAGGTGCCGTCGGCGATCTGGCGGGCCAGTTGCACGAGCTGGTGGTGATGGGCGCGTGCGTAGGAGCGGAACGCGGCGAATGCCTCGTCGACGGTGACCTGCCAGCGTTCCGCCAGGATGCCCTTGACCTGTTCCAGCACGATGCGGCTGGTCAGGGCGTGCTGGAGTTGGGCGCGCTCGACCTCGCTGTGGGCGACGGTGCGCTGCTGCAGGATGGCGATGGTCGCCACGTCCGCCAGTGCTTGGGCGAGGGCGATGTCCTGGGCACTGAGCGGGTCTGGGTCGGTCTGGAACAGGCCCATCACTCCGATGACCCGGCCGCGCAGCCGGAGCGGGATCGCATTGGCGGCCACGAACCCGGTCTCGGCGGCGCGTGGGGCGAACTGCGGCCAGCCCGATGTGATCTGGGGGTCGGTCAGGTTGATGTTGGTGCGTGGCTCGCCGCTCTTGTAGCAGTCCACGCAGGGGCCCTGGTCGTGCTGGGTGGCGAAGAGCTCCAGCAGCCGGGTGTGTTCGTCGGAGGCTGCCATGGTCTGCAGGACCTCATGCTGGTCGGCCAGCATGATGCCGACGGCGGCCACGTCCAGCAGTTCCATGCAGCGCACGGACAGCTGCTGGAGGAAGTCGATGAGGTCGAAGTCGTCGATCAGGGAGTCTGCGACTTCCACGAAGACCTCGGTCACGCGTTGTTCTCGGGTCACGGTGATCAGTCCTTGTCTACGGCGGTCGGGGGCGTGCCGTTGTGGTCCAGGCGAAGCCGCCGATCCACCACGTCCTTGGAGATGTCGGTGATGGAACGTCCGCTGCTGTAAGCATGCGCGCGCAGTCGTAGGAGAGCTTGGGGCAGGGGCATGGCGAGTTGGACGCTGAGCATGCCGGTGGCCTGGTGGACCACCGCGTGCTGCAAGGCGTGCGGAGAGTCCACCGGCGCGTGGGTGCCCAGAGGTGGTTCACCGCTGCCCAGGCAGCGGGCGGTCAGGGCGGCGGCCAGCGTGAGCGCATCGTCGGTCTGCTGGCTGGTCAGTGGACCCGGCGTTCGGCGCACCGCTGTCAGGACGCCGACGCGGATCGCGCCGATGCCCATCGGGAAGCAGAACACCGCGCGGGCGTCCAGGTCGGGGGCCTCCATGGACAGTGCCGGCCAGCGGGCGTGTCGGACCCGGGCCAGGTCGGGTACCCACACCATCGCGCCGGTACGGACCGCCTCTGGTCCCGGCCCCTCGCCGAGGGTCAGTTGCAGGTCCTCGAAGCGGCGCGTGGTGAGGTCCGAGCACCACATGAGCTCGGTCAGGCCGGCTGCGGCGACCAAGGAGACCGCGAGACCGTCCACGCCCAGGGCCTGGGCGCCGGCCAGGGTGGCGTCGTCGACTCCCTGGGACCGGTCGTCGAGTTGCAGCGTGCGCAGGACCGAGGCCATGCGGTCACTGATCATCCGTCATCACCGCTCGCCCTGCGACAAAGCCGGGCGGGCCCGCTGTGGCCGGTCCTGGTCATGAGGCCAGCAGCCTGGGGTACACCACAGCCGGGACCCAGGCGCCGACTTCGGGCGCGCGGGGTAGCCGGTGGAGGAGGAAGCCGGTGCCGGTCAGTGCCAGGAGCCGGATCAGCATCGGGCGCGGGTGATGCAGGCGCAGCGACCCTTTGGCCGTAGCGGTGCACGCGGCGGCGGCCAGGAAGGCGTTGAGGCCGCTGACATCGCAGAAAGCAAGCGCGCTCAGGTCGATGTCGATGGTCCGTACTCCCTCGCGCAGGCAGTCATCGACCATCGCCCGCAGCGGGGCTGCGGTATCCAGATCAAGCTCACCCGCAAGGGTGATCGTCGTTTCATCGCCTCGGTCGTGCCGGTGGAGGTTCAAGCTCTGCAGAACAGGCATAGCGCCTCGGTTCTTGGGACCACATGGTGCGGCGCCGGGCGGGCCGGTCTTCTCGGCCCCGTCTTACGCGTTTCTCCTGTGGTCGGATGCCCGGACAGGTCAGGCGAGCGATCGGCTTGGCGACCTGGACTCCAGGACCACCAAATCGACTAGTTTCGCCTCAAAAGGACAGCGCCTGAGGTGAACCGGGGGACCCTCTGTACCCCGCAGGCACCTGCACGACAAGCGCGCTATCCACGTCAGGGACCGGGACGTCCATCGCAGCATAGCCCCCGCTCCTGCCCCGGGATATCCCGCCAGTCACCAGGCGGCGTCCACCTTTCACATCGGCCGCATGAACAGCGCAAGGCGAGCACCACTCACCTGGTCAGACAGACCGCCTGGGTTCGACAGCGGCCGGCCGCTCCTCGCACTCCAGAGGGACGCAGGCGTGCTCTGGATAGTCGCAGACGTCAAGCCGGGGGTTCCAATGCAGGCCCGGAGGGCAGTCGAAGCGGTAGGCGAGGCGGGTGTGGTCGTCGAGGGCGGTGTGGAGGTAGGCCCAGCCGGCGCCGGTCTTGTTGGGCCGGCCTTCGGCCCGGCCGAGGGCTTTGTGGCCGCCGTCGTCGGGGATCCGTCCGAGTTTCTTGACGTCGATGTGGACGAGTTCGCCGGTGGCCCGGTCGAGTGCGGCCAGGGGCGGCTGACCGTGGCGGGTCAGGATGCGGTGGGCGGTCGAGGCCGCGATGCCGCAGCGGGCGGTGAGCCTCAGCGGCCCGATGCGGTGCTCGCGCCGCAGCCGCAAAACGTGTTCCTCCACCGCGGCCGGCGTCCTGGCGGGGCTGGTGGTGCGGTCGGCTGGAGCGGTTCATTCCGGCGATGCCCAGGGTCCGGTAGCGGGATGCCCAGCGGGCCGCGGTGGTATGGCTGACCTGGAAACGTTCCGCGGCCCGTCGCACAGGCCAGCCGTCGTCGACGACACAACGGGCCAGACGAAGTCGCCCGGTCTCGGTCAGCGGGGCATCACGGTGGGACACGAGGGCCTCCTGGACCGGTGAAGATGTCGCAATCCCCACCAAACCCAGAAGGCCCTCACCCGTTCAAGAACCCAGCACGCGTGTCACCAACGTCCCGGGACAACACACCTAGGGCGTGGTTCCACAGGGTGGGTAGCAGGCCGCTCGAGGAGGCGTGTATCGAGTCTGCGGCGCCGTAGCGGGCCGGGCACGTCACCGCGGCGGCAAGGGTGTGCGCAGTGTGGTGCGCCCCTGATCCCAGGCGTTGCGGATGTGGGCGGCGAACTGGTCTTCCAGCAGGACCGTCGCCGCGCAGCCGAAGGCGATGTCGGGTTCCAGGGCGGGTTCTTCGGCGAGGAGGCCACCGATGACCTCGTGGCGTACGACTTGTTCGTGGACGGCGTCGGCCTCGACGTGCTCGGCGTAGAAGTGTTCCGCCGCCGGCCCCGCATTACACCGCAGCATGGCTTTGGCGAGGCGGCGGGAGCCCGGTGAGGAGGTGACCTCGAGGCAGGCGAAGTGCCCGACAAGGGCGCCGCGCAGGGCGCGGTGCAGGCCGAAGAGGGACATCAGGTTGACGGTGGCGAGCAGGGGCGCGGGGGCCTGGTCGAGGTAGCGGCCGTATGCGGGGTCGAGGCCGAGGTCGGTCATGAGGTCGGCGAAGAGCTGGGCGTGGATGCGGTCGGGGTGGCCGGCGCCGAACTCGTCGTACTCGATGGCCGCCATCGCGGCCTTGGCCCGGCCGGTCAGCCGCGGGATGACCCAGGCGTGGGGGTCGGCTTCCTTGAGGTGGTAGAGGGAGCGTAGCGCCGCGTACTCGCGCAACTGCCAGAGTTCGCCTTCGGTTTCGAGGTGGTGGCTGATGCTTTCGGTCAGGTCCACGGGTTCGACGAGGAGTGGGGCGAAGGCTTCCTCGACGGAGCGGGGCGCGTCGTGGAGTTCGGTGCGCAGTGCGTGGAGGAACCGGGTTTCCAGGGCTTGGCGCAGGCGCAGGACTCGCCTGCAACGCTCATGATCACTCCTGGAATCTGGGGGAGAGCGGATGCCACCAGCGCGCCAAGCCCCGCAAGATCACCATCGGCGGCGAGAGCGGCCGCAAGCAGATCTCCGGCTGAACCCTCCCGCACCAGCCGGCAGCGGAGGGCGGGAAGAGCCGATTCCCTCCGGCACCCCGCCCTCCGCCCCGCCCCGTCTCGCCCCTTCACCCCTTCTCGGAGGTGTCGTGATGTCGATGCGCAGGGAGTCATTCCTGGCCCACGTCCAGGAACGCGGCGAGTACGAAACCACGGAAGAAGCCGATCGCGTTGCCCGCGTCGTCCTGGCTCTGCTGGGCGCTCACCTGGTCGGCAGCGCACGGGCCGAGCTCGCGGCCCGGCTGCCCGAGACCTACGCCCTGATCCTCCTCAACCCCCTGCAGGCCGCCGAACCCCTCTCGCCCGAACGGTTCGTCCGCGCGACCGCCGCCTGGATCGAAGGCGCCACCGAGAAGACAGCCCTGTGGGACATCGGCGCCGTCCTGTCCACCGCGGCCGCCGCCGCGGGCGACGTCCTCACCCGCGAGGTCCTGCTCCAGCTCCCACCCGGCTACGACCTCCTCTTCGGCCACCCCCAGCCCACCTGAGCGAAGTCGGCCGCAGACCCGAACCATCGAAGAGAAAGGCAACCGCAGCCATGTACGACCAGCCTCGACCGAACCCGGCCCCGCCCGCCATGACGTTCGAGCAGATGCTGGAGCGTGTGCGCTACGAGGGTGCGTACCCCACCCGCGAACGCGCCGAGGAAGCCGTCCGCACCGTCTTGGCCGCCCTAGGCCGGCAAGTCACCGGAGACGAACGCGTCGACCTCGCACAGCGCCTGCCCGTCGAGGCCGCCCTCACCCTCACCGCCCAGATCCCCGACACCGAACAGCTCACCGGCTGGGGCTTCATCAAGGACCTGGCCATCCGCACCGGCGGCACCCCCGCCACCGCACGCTGGGACACCGGCGCCGTACTCGCCGTCGTCACACGCCTCGCGGGACCCGGCCTCCTCGCCCGCATCCTCCACCAGCTCCCCGGCGGCTACGCCCTCCTCTTCGGCCAGGCGGAACTGCGCCAGCCCCAGCCCGCAGCCTGATCCGGCGCTCCGATACAGCGTTGAGGGCCCGACCCCGATGCACCGGTCGGGCCCTCAGCCCTGCGGCGGGTTAGCGCCGTAGTCGCGGGTCAGTTGTCGGAGTAGCTGAAGTCACCCACGGTCCAGGCGCTGACGTCCTTGATCGAGATGCGGTACATCCCGCCCGTCTCCGGGATGCCCACGGTTCCCTGCAGGATCCGCGCCACATGGAAGTGCAGATGTGTGAGCGGCCCCTCCTTGGGTGTCGTGGCAGTGAAGACGGCGGAGAACTCGCCCAGGCGGGCGGAATCCGTCAGCACCTCCGACACCCGTTCTCTCCACACGGCTTCGGGGGCGAGCCGGCCGGTGATGACAGCACCGCCGGTGACCACGGTCAGGGACATCTGGTTGCTCTGCCCGGACTCCACCAGGGCGGCGACGTTCACGAGCAGCTCGTCAGGCTTCGACATGGAAGTCAATTCCATTCTCCACCGCGCCCCGGCGGGCGGAGCCTGCGGTCTATGCGGATCCTACGAGCCCGCGTGTCACTCAGGCCATCATGTTTCCGCGCTCCTGCCTGCTTCACGCAGGGGAGCGATAATCGATGGAGTGGCAGAACGCCGCTTCATCCCCGCACATCGAGCAAGACGATGTGTCGTGCAAGCCTCTGGTCCAGAGACTGACGCTGGCATCGCACGGTCCGAGCCGCCTGGTGAAGCAACGATTGTGCTTGCAAGGCCTGCTCGGGCGGCCGCTGTCGGGCCTCAGAATTGCCAGTGGCGCCGGGTTGGCCGAGCCCCTCGCCAAGGCGTGTGCCGGGCCCGTGCCCCAACCGTGCCCTTAAGGACGGTCAACAGCGGTCAGACCCGGATCCCGGAAGGCCTCCGAGAGGGGTCCAGCAAGGCCTGTTTACGCAGGTCAGGCGTAGTGCGGACGGCCTCCGCGCAGTAGATTCCCAAGCTTATAGCGCGGGTTCGATTCCCGTCATCCGCTCTTGCAAGAAGGCCCAGGTCAGCGACCTGGGCCTTCTTCATTGTCTAGACCTCTCAGCCTTCGCCGTGCCCTCCGCGTGCCCCAACTCGCCTGAATGCCCTGGCCAGAAGCCTCTTCGCGCACCACTTGCACCGCAGGAGCGCGATGCCGCCTCGCACCGCGAGCAGGAATTCGCGCGACCCGCGCCACAGGCCCGCTCCGGTTCGCCCGTTCACACCCTGAAACGCGGACGATCAACCACCCCGCCCGCGCTACCCAGTTCGCGAGGGCACAGCACCCCCACCGACCCCAGGCACCCCAGCCGCCGGAGGCTGCCCCATCAAGCAGTTGGGCATGGGAGGACTGCGTAGCGGCAAGCCCACTCCGGGCACCCGGGCCACCTCCACGGCAACGACTTCGCGTTCGTTGTCGTACAGGACCTCACCACCGCGAGGACCGCTCCAGCGGTCCGCCACGTCGGGACCCGCCCCCAATACGTCCTCAACCAGCCAACTTCGCTGCCGCCTCCTGCAGCCGGCGGCGAGCACCTAAAAAACGCTGCGGTCGGGGTGAACCAATATCTGTCACCGCGGCCTAAGAATTTAACGGATCCCGCGGGGAGAGTTTCTACCGCAACACGGCGGCCGGAAATATTCAACGCGCACAAGCCACTGCAGCGTGCTACTGTCGATCTCGGTTGCAGTTTTGGTACCCAAGAACTTCAAGCGCCTCCAGCAGGAATTCATTCCGCTAGAAGCGCTTTGTATTTCCCGGTCATTTACCGGGCGGGGCATCATCGCGGCGACACGGCGTCCGCACAGTGCAGATGCTGGTGTATTGCCCCAAAGGAGATATGACATGGCTGCTGGTACCGTTAAGTGGTTCAATGCGGAAAAGGGTTTCGGCTTCATCGAGCAGGACGGTGGCGGCGCTGACGTCTTCGCCCACTACTCGAACATCGCCGCCCAGGGCTTCCGCGAGCTGAACGAGGGCCAGAAGGTCACCTTCGACATCGCGCAGGGCCAGAAGGGCCCGACGGCCGAGAACATCGTTCCCGCCTGACGCTGACGCGCATTCTGCAGCTGGGGCCCGCATCCTTCGGGGTGCGGGCCCCAGCTGCATGCATTTCCCGCGGTGGGTTGACCCGCGGTATTGAGCATTGGGGCACTCGGTCGACCGGCCCTCTCGGGGCTGCACCCGAGTCAATTGCTTTGGTTGTTGCGTCCACATGACGCCACCTTATTCCAGCGCCTGAGCCCGTACAGATTTCCTGTCCGCCAGATCCGCTTTCGCATTCCATTCGGCCCGTTCTCGCAATTCCCTGCGCCGCTCCTACGCTGCGGGAATTCCTTGATACGTGCCGCATCAAGGAAGGTTCCGCATGAACCCCGCACGTACCTACGACCGCTCCTCCCGCACCCGCAGCCGCACCGGCGGCCCCGCTTTCGGCGCCGGCGCCGGTTCGGGTCGGGGCAGCCGTTTCGGCTCTTCGACCCCGAGCCGCTCCGGAGCCCCGAGCCGCTCGGGCGGATACGGCCGCCGACCCGCCGCGGTCCAGGGCGAGTTCGCCCTGCCGAAGACGATCACCCCCGCGCTGCCCGCCGTCGAGGCCTTCGCCGACCTCGACATGCCGGCCCAGCTGCTGACCACGCTCAGCCGCGAGGGCATGGCCACGCCGTTCCCGATCCAGGCCGCCACCCTGCCCAACACCCTCGCGGGCCGTGACGTCCTGGGCCGCGGCCGCACCGGCTCCGGCAAGACCCTTGCCTTCGGCCTCGCGCTGCTGGCCCGTACCGCCGGACAGAGCGCCGAGTCGGGGCAGCCGCTCGCGCTGATCCTCGTACCGACGCGTGAGCTCGCCCAGCAGGTCACCGCCGCGCTCACCCCCTACGCCCGGGCGGTCAAGCTGCGCCTGGCCACCGTCGTCGGCGGCATGCCCATCTACCGGCAGGCACAGGCGCTGCGCGCCGGGGCCGAAGTGGTCGTCGCCACGCCCGGCCGGCTCAAGGACCTCATCGACCGTGGTGACTGCCGGTTGAACCAGGTCGCCGTCACCGTCCTCGACGAGGCCGACCAGATGGCCGACATGGGCTTCATGCCCCAGGTCACCGCCCTCCTCGACCAGGTGCGGCCCGAAGGGCAGAGGATGCTGTTCTCCGCCACCCTCGACCGCAACGTCGACCTGCTGGTCCGCCGCTACCTGACCGACCCGGTCGTGCACTCCGTCGACCCCTCGCAGGGCGCGGTCACCACGATGGAACACCACGTCCTGCACGTCCACGGCACCGACAAGCAGGCCACCACCACCGAGATCGCCGCCCGCGACGGCCGCGTGATCATGTTCCTCGACACCAAGCACGCCGTGGACCGCCTCACCCAGGACCTCCTCAACAGCGGGGTCCGTGCCGCCGCTCTGCACGGGGGCAAGTCCCAGCCCCAGCGGACCCGGACCCTCGCCCAGTTCAAGACCGGGCACGTCACCGTGCTGGTCGCCACGAACGTCGCCGCCCGCGGCATCCACGTCGACAACCTCGACCTCGTCGTGAACGTCGACCCGCCGACCGACCCGAAGGACTACCTGCACCGCGGCGGACGTACCGCCCGCGCCGGCGAGTCCGGCAGCGTCGTCACCCTGGTCACCCCCAACCAGCGCCGCGAGATGGCACGCCTCATGCAGGCCGCGGGCGTCACCCCGCAGACCACCCAGGTCCGCTCGGGCGACGAGGCCCTGAACCGCATCACCGGCGCCCAGGCACCCTCCGGCATTCCGGTCACCATCACCGCACCGGTGTCCGAGCGGCCCAAGCGCAGTACGGCCTCCCGCGGTCGCCGCGGGCCCGCTTCGGCCGCCCGGCGCGCGAGCGCGCGGCAGTCCGCCTTCGATGCGGCGGCCTGAGAACAACGTGATCAGGAAACTGACCCATCTCTGCAGGAGGCAGATTTTGACGCTGGTCCAGATGCAGCCCCGCTCCGCGCATGCCGACCTCGCCCACCGGACGGTGGACGAGGTCATGGAAGCAGCCGGTCCGCAGGTCTGCGACGACATGACCGTGGATGTGGCCCTGGCCGTCATGGCCGGCTCCCGCGCGGATCATCTGCTCGTCTGTGACGAGGACGGCCTGTGTACCGGGCTGGTCACCCGGGCCCAGCTCACCGCCGTCCGCGAGAGCGCGGCGTACACGGACCAGCTCCATATACGCGATGTCCTCGGCGACCGCGGGCCGTTCGCCTCGCCCATGACCGCGATGGCCGAGGCCGAGCACGCGATGCGCTACCGCAGGCTCGCCGCCCTGCCCGTCGTCGATGGACAAGGCAGCGCTCTGGGCGTCCTCGCCCTCGCCCGCTGAACCCTCTCACCGTGGTCGGACCGTTCCCCTCTTCTCCCTGTGAAGCATCATGCGCTGTGTCATCGCCCGCTTCCCGTTCGACCTCACCAAGACGGGCGTCCTGGAGTCCATGAAGGGCATCAAGCCCGAGCAGGTCCTCGGCGAGTCCGTGATCATCGGCCGCCGCACCTACCCCGTCAAGCAGGTCGGCCAGGTCCTCACCCGCCAAGACCGCCGCGACTTCAGTGCCGGCGAGGTCCTGCGCGCCATGACCCAGCTCGGCTTCACCTGCCGCGGCGGCCTTCCGCGAGCCGCCGTGGCCACACGCGTGCTCAGCCCCCTTCAGCGGGCCTCCGCGATGCTCGGCACCCCCGTAACCGCCTGACCGGTGGGCCCGGCGCATGCCGCCGCCCGACAGCGAAGAGGGCCCGACCGGCACACGCCGGTATGGCCCTCTTCGCGTAGCCACAGGGGAGCGCAGATGGGTAGGCCGCCCCTCCCGGGGGTGTTGTGGCTACGGCGCGTGCGACGGACGCAAGTGCGTCCCGGTTCGGCGGAGGCCCGGCTGCGGCGCAGGTCGACCGCACTCCGGGCGGCTCCGGTCGACCGAGGACGTATGTGAAGGCGGCGGGCAGGGCGTGGGGTGATCCGAGAGACGCGGCTCCTGCCCGGCACCGAGACCTGACCGCCAGGACTCCGCGCGGAGAAGCCCTGGATCAACAACCCCGCCCGCAGGATCGCGCCTATCCGCCGGTCCGACGGGGCAGGAGGGCGCGTACGGTTTTCCCGCCTTCGGGCGTGGGCGTGACGATGGTGGCGCGGGCGAGGTCACTGACCATGTGCCAGCCGAAACCGCCGGTGCCGTCTACCAGGTCGGGGGTACGCGTGCGCGGCGGTCGGGGGCTGGAGTCCTCGACGGCGACCTCGATGGTGTCGGGGTGCACGGCCAGCCGAAGCGTGTAGGCGCCGCCGCCGTGACGCAGGGCATTGGTGACGAGTTCGGAGACCACCAGGATCACGGTGTCGGCGTGCTCCGGCTCGATGGCCGGCTGCCCGAGGGTTTCGAGGAATGTCCGGGCGGCCTGGCGCGCCTCGCCGACGGCAGACAGAGAAGCAAGGGCTGTGCACTCGGCGCTCATCGTGGTCATCGCGCGCTCCGGGTCTGTTGTCGGTGTCCGGCCTTGCCTGCCCGGTCGTTGTGCCCTGACCCACGACTGTTCAACCTGACTGGACCCGATTACCTCAGCGACACGCACTCAAAAATCTATTGCGGCTGGAGTAGACATTGGGCAGTGGCGTGGTTATGGTTTCTCTCGTAACCCAGAGAGACAGCAGGGCCCGGCAGAGACGAACTGCCGGGCAGCAGTACCCGTAGTTGCAGTGCGCATGACGGTGCGGTGGTGGAGTTCCGAAGCCAGGGTTGTTGCAGGACGGCGACGGGGCTGACGACCGGACCGGGTGGCCCGCAGTGATCAGGGGCCACCACAAGCAGTACCGCAGTTAACGCAGTAGCAGTACCTGTAGGTGCAGTACCCAGCAGTGAAGTCAGTGAGCAGCACCTCGGTGAAGGCGTCGGCTGCGGGCGCGCGCACCGGGAAGTTCGGCAGTGGGGTTCCAAGTCAGAGCAGACGCACGATGGGCGACGGGGCTGGCTGCCGAAGCGTGGCGCTACGCCAGGCCACGAGCAGTACAAGCGGTTCGCAGTACCAGCAGTACGCAGTACCCCGCTTGGTAAGTAGTTGACACCGAGGGATGAACGGAGGAGTTGAAGCGCCATCAGGATCGCCCGGACGTAAGTCTGAGTCCGGGTACCGCAGGACATCGATAGCGAGGTGGTCTCCGGTCAAGCAACCGCGATCCCCGCACTCCCGGCAGCATCTCGGCCGGGTCAGCGGAAACAGAAGGCCGGCGCAGCAACAGGGCCGGCAGATGGTGTAGCAGTTCCTTCGGGGCCCTGGTGTTGTAGGCGCCAGGGCCCCTCCCCGCGTTCCGACCCCTTCCTCCACCTGTTTCGCAGTGAGGTGCGATGACAGCAGACGACTCGTTCAGCCGTCTCGACGACGACGGCTACCCCGCCTACACGATGGGCCGGGCCGCAGAGATGCTCGGCACCACCCAGGCCTTCCTCCGCGCCATTGGAGAGGCCCACCTGATCACCCCGCTGCGTTCCGAGGGCGGCCACCGCCGCTACTCCCGCTCCCAGCTGCGCATTGCCGCCCGCGCCCGTGAACTCGTCGACCAGGGCACTCCCATTGAGGCCGCCTGTCGGATCGTGATGCTCGAGATCCGACTTGAGGAAGCTCAGCGCGTCAACGCCGAGCACCACTCCCCAGCGCCCGAAGGACGCCCGCGCACGGCGGCCTGAGGTGGACGTGCCCACCGGTCGCGGTGGGCACTCCGACCCGCGCGTGCCGGAGGTATGAGCACCTTGCTCCCTATGGTGACGGGCCGTTGCGTGCGTGTAGCGTCTGCGTCAGCTGTCGTGGTTCGGAAGTCCCCTTTGCCCACGCCTTGGTGTGGGCGTTTTGCTGTGCAGTGCCGCAGGAACCAGGACGATCACCTCCGCCTTCCGCATGGAGCGGGAGGCGTTCATCGACTGGAAGGCATGAGACATGGCTACGGGAACTGTGAAGTGGTTCAACGCTGAAAAGGGCTTCGGCTTCATCGCCCAGGAGGGTGGCGGCCCGGACGTCTTCGCCCACTACTCCGCGATCAACTCCTCGGGCTTCCGCGAGCTCCAGGAGGGCCAGGTCGTGACGTTCGACATCACCCAGGGCCAGAAGGGCCCGCAGGCCGAGAACATCACCCCGGCCTAACCCTCCCCACCCCGCCCGCGCGGCCGCCGCGATCGGCGCTCACGGCTGTCCGTACAGCTCGCAGGCGCCCGAACAGCGGACGTCTGCGATGTCGGCGGGAACCGAGGAGTACTGGATCAGGGCCGCGCAGCGTTTGCTGCGCGGCCCTGATCCGCGTCTGGAGCGGGACCGGCCGACGGGGAGGCAGACCGGCGACTGTCATCTCGGTGGAGGGCGGCGTGCGCTGTGTCCAAGGCCGCGCCCGGATGGTCCGCGCCTTGTACGCACGACTGGACCGGCTGATCGGGCCCGTGGCCGGCAGGCCGTAGGGCCCGGGTCATGGCCATGACGGTGAGCCCGTGATTGCGTCAGGACGGTTCGGTCAGGACGTGATCGGCGCGGGCAAGCTCGGAGACGTGAGCGGCCGCCCCTTCCAGGGGCAGGAGAGGCCGCAAGGGGCAAGAGGCCGGGGTGCGGTCGTGATCGACTCCCGAGGTGGGCAAGGGTGCCGAGTGAGCACAGGTGGTGGAAACGGCGTAGAGGGTGCCGGAACAGCCCCGGCACACCAGCGAGCCGTGGATCACGCGAGTACCTCCGTTCGAACCGACGCAGCTGCACCGTCAGCAGGGTGGGCATCCCCTGCCAGGTGCAGCTGCCGCAACGTGCTTTCCGTCTCACGCCAGAAGTGCTCGGCAGAGACCAGACGCTGCCACAGCGGGTCAGGACAGCAGGGGACGGTGGCGCCGCGGGCCGCCCACTCCTCGGCCAACCGCGCGTAAAGGGGTGTGCTCTCGTCCGGGACCTCTCCACCGGCCTCCCCACCGGCCTCCCCACCGGCGTGCGCCGGACTACGGGAAGGCCACCGGCGCAGCTGTTCCGGAAGACGGGCAGCGGCTCTGCGCTTACCACTGCCGGACTGAGCACTGCGGTCGAGGTATACCCAACGATCATCCGTCACGTTCGTCAAAACGATTCTTCCACCCCGTTGGACACCGTTTCCGGTTGGCCGCAACGGCCCCTCCTCCGCTCCCCTGGAGCGGCCGGGATCGGCAACCCCTCGCCGCAGTGGCGTGGCGAACTCGGCGGCGCGGCCGGTGTCCAGGTCCAGCTCGGCAGTCTCAGGGAGCGGCCGCGTTCGGTCCCGATTACCTCCTGACCAGCCAAGAGCAAATCTATCTCGGCTGGAGTAGACATTGGGCGGTGGCGTGGTTATGGTTTCTCGCGTAGCCCAGCGAGACAGCAGGGCCTGGCAGAGACGAACTGCCGGCAGTAGTACACGCAGTACCCGTAGGTGCAGTGCGCAGGACGGTGCGGTGGTGGAGTTCCGAAGCCATAGCTGGTGCAGGACGGCGACGGGACTGACGACCGGACCGGGTGGCCCGCAGTGATCAGGGGCCACCACGAGCAGTACCACAGTTAACGCAGTGGCAGTACCTGTAAGTGCAGTTCTCGTAGGTGCAGTACCCAGCAGGTAAGTCAGTGAGCAGCACCTCGGTGAAGGCGTCGAATGTGGGCGCGCGCACCGAGAAGTTCGGCAGTGGGGTTCCAAGCCAGAGCAGACGCAGGACGGGCGACGGGGCTGGCTGCCGAAACGTGGCGTTAGGCCAGGCCACGAGCATCACAAGCAGTTAGCAGTACCGGCAGTACAGCAGTAAGCATCACCAGCAGTACGCAGTCCCCCGCTTGGTAAGTAGTTGATCACCGAGGGAAGAACGGAGGAGCTTAGCGCCATCAGGATCGCCCGGGCCGGCAGGTTGAAGCCCGGGTACCGCAGGACATCGTTAGTGAGGTGGTCTCCGGTCAAGCAACCGCGATCCCCGCACCCCGATCACGCATGAGTCGGGTCTGCGGACACAGAAGGCCGGCGCAGTATGAGAGCCGGCAGATGGTGTAGTAGTTCCTTCGGGGCCCTGGTGCCATAGGCACCAGGGCCCCTCCACGCGTTCCAGAAAGAGGTTCAATGACAGCAGACGACTCGTTCGGCCGTCTCGACGACGACGACTACCCCGCCTACACCATGGGCCGGGCCGCAGCGATGCTCGGCACCACCCAAGGCTTCCTCCGCGCCCTGGGCGAGGCCCGCCTCATCACCCCGCTCCGCTCGGACGGCGGTCACCGCCGCTACTCCCGCTACCAGCTGCGCATCGCCGCCCGCGCCCGCGAACTCGTCGACCAAGGCACCCCGATCGACGCCGCCTGCCGCATCATCATCCTCGAAGACCAACTCGAAGAAGCCCAGCGCATCAACGCCGAATACCGCCGCGCCAGCGAATCCACCACTCCACCGGCCTCCACCTGAGGTGATCGTGCACGTCGGCATCGGCGGGCTCACGATCATCTCGGACCGCAGCTTGGACTCTGGACAGAGTGCTACTCGGGCGCCGAGGCTTCTGCGAGGTCCGCCCCGGCGTCAGCGCTGCGCGTGGCCTGGTGCGTACCGTGCCAGTCCAGGCACATGACCGTCGCGTCGTCCTGGAGACGTCCGCCATGAGCGCGCAGAACCTCTGCGACCAGGGCGCGGGAGGCCTCACGTGGGTGGAGATCGCCGGTGCTCACGATCAGGGAGAGCAGGTCGACATCCACGGCCTGGCGCTCGAGCATGCCGTCGGTGAGCATCACGAGCCGGTCACCCGGCTGCAGGTCCAGCCGCTGCACCCGGTAAGCGGTACGTGGCTGGATCCCAAAGGGTAGATCCACTTGGGGAACCAATTCCTCAACCTTTCCCTGCCTCAGGCGCAGCGGCCAGGGGTGCCCCGCATTGACGAACTCGGTGGTCCCGTCGAGCAGGCTGACGCGCAGCAGCTGTCCGGTGACGAAGCCCCGCCTGCCGTTGTCCACGATCGCTTGGTTGGCCTCGACAGCCTGTTGTTCGAGATCGGCCCCGGCACGTCGCGCCCTGCGCAGGGCGCCCACGGCCAGGGTGGCGAGAAGCGCAGCTTCCGCGTCGTGGCCGTGGCATCGGTGACGGAGAGCTGCATGGTGTCGCGGTCGACGACGTAGTCGAAGGTGTCACCACCGACGTGCGTCGCCGGCTCCAGTGCTCCGGCGACCGTGAACTGGGCCGCCTCACATGCCAGTGAGGCGGGGAGAAGTCGGTGCTGGATCTCGGCCGCCAGGTTCAGGGGGACGGGTACGGCGGCTCCATTGGTAGACGTCGGTGAAGGACCGATTGGCGATGACGATGTAAGCCAGGGCGTGCGCAGTCGCAGCGATCTGCCTCATCCCGCCGTCGTCGGGACGGTCCGGCAGGAACAGTTCGACCAGACCGATGGCGTCGCCGCGGTTGGTGACGGGCGCCACCACCCTGACCAGACCGTCGCCCTCCAGCTGGACGGCAGGCCGTTGTGTGCGCAATACGTCCGCGTAGAGGGTGCCCGGCAGAGCGACGCGCTCAGGGGGCTCATTGGACTCGACGTCGTCGGCTGCCCCGAGCCGCACCACAGACGACCCGGTGAAGTCCACGATCAGGAACGTGACCGCAGCAGCGTTCAGGCGGCCCCTGAGCATCCGGGCGACGACATCCAGTGACTCCACAGAGGAGGCGGCTTCCGCTGCCGCGAGAGCCGCTACCGCCCGTGCTGCTGAGCTGGTTCACCCGACAAGCGGGCAGCGGCCCGTACTCGGGAAATGTCGCCGCCATCGCTGCCTGCGCTGGGAGCCACTGTCCGGCCACCGGCGTAGCGCGCACGCCCGGAGTGCTCTGCGGACTCGGTTGCGCGGCAAGCACGGGGGCATGCGGTCGGGCAGATGCGAACCGGTGGTGCACCGAGCCACCACGTCTGGTCGCCGAGTACGCGGAGACGGTCTGTGAGCGGAGTGTGGATGTATGCGCGGGACAGCGGTTACACGTCCGGGCAGTCACTGGTGGGGTTCACCGTGGAGGCCGCTGACGGTGCCATCGGGCACGTGGACCGCCAGCAGGACCAGTCCGGCATGCAGCACCTGGTGGTCGACACCGGCGTGTGGGTGTTCGGCAAGAGCGTCCTGGTCCCGGCCAGCGCCGTCACCCGCATCGATGCCGAAGCGCAGGCGGTGAGGGTCTCGGCCACGCAGGAAGAGATCAAGGCCGCGCCCCGGTTCACCACCGACAGCGAAACAGCCGAGCACGACTACCTGTCCGCGGTCGGCGACTACTACGTCTCCCTCCGCCGCTCGCTCGCGCCCGGACCCGATGCCGGTCGGTAACCCACCGGCCCCACGCAACTGGGCGGTCATGCATCGACACGTCTTCGTGCTCAGTAGGTGGCGAGGGAGACGGCGATGTAGTGCGCGGTGAAGGCTGCCACGGTCAGGGCGTGGAACACCTCGTGGTATCCGAACCAGCGGGGTGAGGGGTCGGGGCGCTGGAGGGCGTACACGACGGCGCCCGCGCTGTAGAGCAGCCCGCCGGTCACGACCAAGGTGAGTACGGCCGCGCCGCCGCTGTGCAGGAAGTCGGGCAGGTAGCGCACCGGTGCCCAGCCCAGGGCCAGGTAGCAGGGCGTGTACAGCCAGCGGGGCGCTCCGATCCACAGGACGCGAAAGGCGATGCCGGCCAGAGCGCCCGTCCACACGATCCACAGGAGGACGGACCGCTGGTCAGGGGCGAGAAGGAGCACGGCCAGCGGGGTGCAGGTGCCGGCGATGATCAGGAAGATGTTGGCGTGGTCGAGGCGGCGCAGGACGGCCTCGCCGAGCGGTCCCCAGGTGCCGAGGTGGTAGACGGCGCTCGTCCCGAACAGCAGCCAGGCGGTGACCGCGTACACGGCGCAGGCCACGGTGGCCTGCGGTGTTCCTGCCAGGCAGATGAGGACGATGCCTGCGGCCAGGGACGCGGGGACCATGCCGGCATGGAGCCAGCCTCGTAGCTTCGGCTTGATCGGCTCCGCCAGATCGGCCGCTCGCTCGAACAGGTCGGCAACCGGCTGGGAGCCCTCGCTTCCTCCATCCGTCGGTGCGGAGAGAACACCGCCGGCTTCGGCGTCGTCCCGGGACACTGCTTCCCGTCCTGGCTCGGACTGCTGGGCATCACTGGCAACCATGAGTTCATGCTAGGAGCTGACTTGGAGCAGCATCACCTGAGGTCTGCCGCAGTCCGCCGGCGCGGCCGGGTCATCCGCCTCATCGCGTCGGTCCTGGCAGTCTTCCGCCAACTGGGTCGGTGGAACTCGTGTAATTCGGCGGGCCAGGGGAACGATCTGGGCTTCCGAACGGGCCTCTCCGCTCTCCTACGTTCAAGGACCGCCGATGCTTCCCGAGTTCCGCTCCCACGCGTCCGCCCCCCTGTCCCATCAACTGGAACAGCGGCTGGGGCTGGATCCACGTCTCGAAGCCGGCCTCATCGACGTGGAGCGCGTCGCGGACATCGCCGTCGTCGCATCGGCCCACTCCGACGGATACGTGGCCACCGCTCACCTCCTCGGTCTACTGGCCGCGCTCCCCGCCCCCACTGCGTCCGGAGAGCACTTCTGGTCGGAACTGTGGAGGTCCTCGGGCTCCCTCTACCTGCTGCCCGCCAACATCAAGGCGTGCGTGCTGAGTTCGCTGGCAGGAGAAGGCACCGGTCTGGCCGGGCAGATCCTCTCGGCTTTCGACGAGATGACCCCGCCCCAGCGCATCGCAGCCGGAGAGGTCATCGGCCAGGCACTCGCCGAGTCCGACCACCTCCCCGACCTCAAAACGCAGGTCATCGGCGAGCTGTGGCTCCGCGACCTCGAACTCACCGCCTGGCGCGTCCTCCACGCGGACCACAAATCAGCCGATCCGTCCAGGCGGGAGGCCTTCCTCGACGCATGGACGAGCATCTGATCCGCAAGGTCACCCGTGCCGTTCGACCCCGACCGCACCTGAAGGACCGGTGAGGGGAGGGATCCTGACTCCTCCCTCCCCTCACCCCTCAACCGTCAGGCGCCCCTTGTCGCCCGCCGCACCGCTCCCTTGTCGCGGGCAGCGCGCACCGGGCGTCAATACCGCCGGCGACCTCCTGCTGACGTTCATCGTCGGAGTGCTGGTAGATCATCGCGGCCTTCTCCGAGGACTGCCCGGCACGGACCATCGTGCCCTTGAGGGTCGCGCCGGACTGGGTGGAGAGGGTGTGTCCGGTGTGGCGCAGGTCGTAGAAACGGAAGACCGCCGAACGCGACAGCTTCCGCGCGGCGCCCAGGCATCCACGGTCGTGATCACGATCAAGAAGTCAGATATGGGAGCAACGTACCCACCTGATGGGACGTTGGTCTGGACACCCGAAGGTCCCGTTGAACGGTGGCGCCAGGCCGCGCAGTCCCGCAGATCATGGGACTGACCGCGCAGCGGTCATTCAGAGGATGTCTGGACCCGGCCCGCCCAGAGTGAGCTTGGCAGTAAGGCCCGTTGATCATTACTGCACGGCGAACGCGTTCGCCCGGACCCGGCCATGGCGGCGTGTGTCGGCGGTCAACGGCGCGGGCCCTACCGGGTCGCTGCTGGGGTCATCAGGTGTGCAGACGGCTGTTGGGGCCGTCCTGGTCGCCGGCACTCTCGTCGTTGAACCAGTAGTCACCGGCGGCCAGGTACCGGAAAGAATGCGTGCTCTTGCTCGGCAGCTGGACCGTGACCGCCCGCTTCCCGTCTTTGCGGGGCCGCAGGGTGTGGGTACCAGGCTGCCAGTCGTTGAAGTCGCCCACCACGCTGACCGGGCCGGGCGGGGTGTCGGCGGGCAGGACGAAGGTGACTTCCGTGCGGTCCTTGCGCAGCGTGTGCTCCAGTCGCGCTTCCGCTGCGGGCTGCTCAGTTCCCTCTTCCTACGCCGCGTAGCCCTCCCTGCCGCCGCAATCACGGCCCCAGCCAGCGGCGATCCGCCGTCAGAAGCTGCCTCCGCTGGGGGGAATCTGGGGGGAATGAGGCCTCGTTGGGGGGCGGCTGGGGGGAATCGGCTGTATATACGGGCAGCAGGGTGAAAGACTCGGAAAGGTCGATCGCTGCAGGTCAGACCGCCTACGTAGGGAATTTCCGCAGGTCAGCGGCATGCGGGTGACAACTTCAAGAAGATTTCCTCATGGGCCGCCATCTTGTTTGCACCCACGTTGGTGGGAACGATCTACGGCATGAACTTCGAGACCATGCCGGAGCTCAAGTGGGCCGGCGGCTACCCCTTCGCAATCCTGCTGATGGCAGTGGTCTGCGTGAGCCTGTACGTCATCTTCAAGAAGCGCGACTGGCTGTAGTAGGCGGAGAACGGTTGCCCATCACGGAAGGCCCTTGGTGGGGTTCAGTGGCACAGGGCGGTGTCCACTGCGCGTTCCAGGTTCGTCCGGCCCGCCTCGTCGGTGAGTTGCATGGTGACCGCGATGTTGGTGGCGCGGCCGTCGTCGGTGGCGCCGCCGCGGGTTTCGTACCCCGGGAAGCTGCCGCCGTGGCCCCAGGAGAGACCGCCGCACGGCAGCGGCCTGCTGACGAGTCCGAGTCCGTAGCGGGCTCCGGGGCCGAAGGTGGCTTCGGCGGGGACGGTGGAGCGCATCTGGGCGAGTTGGGCCGGGGGCAGGAGGCGGCCGGCCAGGAGTGCGCTGAAGAAGCGGTTGAGGTCGGAGTTGGTGGAGACCATCTGGCCTGCCGCCCAGCCCCAGGAAGGGTCGATCTCGGTGATGTCTCGCAGCGGTCCGTCCGGCGATTCGCGGTAGTAGCCGTGGGGGTGGGGTTCCCGGATGCTCGCGTCACCGGGGGCGGGGAAGTAGGTGTGGCGCAGCCCGATGCGCTTCATGATGCGCCGGTCGATCTCCTCGGCCAGGGGGCGGCCGGTGACCTTCTGGACGATCAGGCCGGCGAGCACGTAGTTGGTGTTGCTGTACTTCCAACTCGTTCCGGGGGCGAAGTCCGCCGGGTGCCGGAGGGCTGTGTCGAGCAGTTCGCGGGGGGCGTAGTAACGGACGTCGTCCCCGAGGTGGTTGCTGTAGTTGGGGAGTCCGCTGGTGTGCTGGAGGAGCTGGCGGACCGTGATGCGCCGTCCGTCGGTCCCCTCCCCGCGGACAAGGCCGGGCAGGTAGGTGTCCACGGTGGTGTCGAGGCCGATCTTTCCTTCGCCGACCAGCTGCAGGACGACGACCGCGACGAAGGTCTTGGTGTTGCTGCCGATCCGTATCTGGCCGTCCCTGGGCACCTTCGAGCCGGTGGCCAGGTCGCCGAGCCCTGCGGTGTAGGTGCGGGTGCGGCCGTCACGGTCCTGGACGCTCGCCAGCGCGGCGGGCATCCCGTCGTCGCGCACCAGCGCGTTCAGACTCTGCTGGACGGCGTCCGGCCTGGCGGCAGAGGCGGCGGGCGGGGCGAGGACGCCCAGTGTCATGACGCCGATGGCCACCGCGGCTGCGGCGGGCAGGGCTCGTCGCCGCGTGCCCTGCTGCGGGCCCGGCGAGCGAAGCCCTTGTCGTATCTGTCCACGCATGAGTCAGCTCCTGAGGAATCGTTGGATCGTCGTTCGGGTCGCCGGGTTGCCGGGTGCGTGATTCATCCGCACAGGGCCCTGTCCACGGCGTTGTTCACGTGCTGCGTGGCCGCCTCGTCCGTCGGGATGCTGGTGACCGCGATGTTGGCGGCGCGGCCGTCGTCGGTGACTCCGCCGCGGGTCTCGTATCCCGCGATGTCGCCGCCGTGGCCCCAGTAGACGCCGCCGCACGACAGCGGCCTGCTCGTGAGACCCAGCCCGTAGCGGAGGCCTGAGGTACCGGCGGGGACCGTCGTGCGCATCTCGGCGAGCTGGGCCGCCGGGAGGAGGCGGCCGGCGAGGAGCGCGGTGAAGAAGCGGTTGAGGTCGGAGTTGGTGGAGATCAACTGGCCTGCGGCCCAGCCCCAGGAGGGGTCCATCTCCGTGAAGTCGCGCAGCGGTCCGTCCGCCGGGTTGCGGTGGTAGCCCTGGGGGTGCGGCTCTCGGATGGTCATCTCTCCGGGGGCGGGGAAGTAGGTGTGGCGCAGCCCGATGCGCTTGATGATGCGCCGGTCCATCTCCTCGGCGAGGGGGCGGCCGGTGACCTTCTGGACGATCAGGCCGGCCAGGACGTAGTTGGTGTTGCTGTATCCCCACGTCTCCCCCGGAGCCGCGTCGGCCTTGTACCGGAGGGCGATGTCGAGCAGCTCGCGGGGTTCGAGGTACCGGTTCCTGATCTCGTCGTCGTCGACGTGGACGCCGTAGTCGGGGAGTCCGCTGGTGTGCTGGAGGAGCTGGCGGACCGTGATGTGGCGTCCGTCGATCCCCTCCCCGCGGACGAGTCCGGGCAGGTAGTCGTCCACCATGGTGTCGAGGCCGATCTTTCCTTCGCCGACCAGCTGCAGGACCACCACCGCGGTGAACGCCTTGGTGTTGCTGCCGATCCGTACCTGGCCGTCCCTGGGCACCTTCGAGCCGGTGGCCAGGTCGCCGACCCCTGCGGTGTAGGTGCGGGTGCGGCCGTCACGGTCCTGGACGCTCGCCAGCGCGGCGGGCATCCCGTCGTCGCGCACCAGCGCGTTCAGACTCTGCTGGACGGCGTCCGGCCTGGCGGCGGAGGCGGCGGGCGGGGCGAGGACGCCCAGTGTCATGACGCCGATGGCCACCGCGGTCGCGGCCGACACGGCTCGTCGCCGCCCGCCGCCCTGCTGCCGGGTCTGAGTACGCATGAGTCAACTCCTGGGAAGAATCGTTCGGTCGGGGCACGATCCTGGTCTCCAGGGCCCTGTGGCCGCATCGCGGGAATGCGGGAGAAATGGCTCCCCCGATCGGGGGAGGCTGCCGGTGGACGGCCCGGCGATACTGGCGATCATGATCAGGGGAATTCGGCCGCTGTTGCGCGGCTCCACGTATTCGGGTGTGCTGTTCGCCTATTGCGGCGCTCTGGCGAGCCTTCCGCTGCTGCCTTTCGCCCTGTTGCCGGCCCTGTCGTGGCGATCCGCTCCCGAGAGCGTGCAGATCGTCCTGGTCCTACTGGTCTGGGCGGCACTGGTCGGCGTGGCCGGACTGGCGCGCCCCGTACGGCGGGCGCTGGTCGTGTCCGCCCGACGGCTGCTGCGGGTGCCGCTGCCGGATCCGGCGACCGGTCGCCGGACTTCCGGTTCGCTCGGCCTCGACCGCTGGCGGACCCCGCTCTGGCTGGTGCTGCACGTGGCCGTCGGTTGGACGGGGGCGCTGGCGAGCGGGGTGCTGTTCCTCATGGGCCTCTCCCTGCCGGGGAACTGGCTCGGCAGCGAGGCGCGGGGGAGTCTGTTCGGCACGTCGGTCCGGGTGTCGGGCGGCGGCTGGAGCTGGGTGGTGGCGGCCGTGTGCATCCTGCTGGCGGTAGCCGTCTGCGCACTGGTGACGAAGGCCCTGCGATGGTCGGCGCCACGGCTGCTGGGGCCGTCGGCGGCCGAACGGCTCGCGCTGGCCGCCGAGCGGGAACTGCAGCTGGCCGAACGCAACCGGATAGCCCACGAGTTGCACGATTCGATCGGGCACACGCTGACCGCGGCCACCATCCAGGCGGCGGTGGCGGGCGAGGTGCTCTCCGCCGACCCGGCGGCGGCGCGGGCCGCCATGCGCAGCATCGAGGAGTCGACGCGGGCCGCGCTGGAGGACCTGGACTACGTACTCGGGGTCCTGCGCGAGGAACAGTCGGGAACGGCGCCCACCCGGACCCTGGCCGACCTCCCCGAGCTGCTGGACCGCCTGCGGCACGCGGGGGCGGTGGTGGAACCGGAGCTGTCGGGCGAGCTGGCGCAGGTGCAGGGGACGCTCTCCCGGGCGGCGTACCGGATCCTCCAGGAGGGGCTGACGAACGCGCTGCGCCACGGGGCGGGTGGCCCGATCGAGGTGCGGGTGGCGGCCGGGCCGGACGGACTGGATCTCACGGTGGTCAACCGGACCGGGGCGGGGACGAGCACCGGCAAGGGCCCGGGTGCCTTCCCGACCTCCGGCCACGGCCTGCCCGGACTGGCCGAGCGCGTACGGCTGCTGCACGGCGAGTTCGAGGCCGGCCCGGACGGGCCGCAGCACTGGCGGCTGGCCTGCCGGCTGCCGGTACAGGTGTCGGTACGGGGGTCGGAGTGAGTGATTCCGGCGCGGGCGAAGGCACGGCCCTACCCGCCGTCACCAGCCCGGCCGTCACCAGCCCCGCCGTCACCCTCCTGATCGCGGACGACGACGAGGTGACCCGCAGCGGCCTGCGCATGCTGCTCGCCGCACAGCCGGGGATCACGGTGGTCGGCGAGGCCGCCGACGGCGTCGAGGCCGTCGAACGGGCGCTGAGCCTGCGGCCGGACGTGGTCCTGATGGACGTGCGGATGCCGCGTCGCAACGGGATCGAAGCCACCCGCCACCTGCTGGCCGAAGCGGCCGACCCGCCGAAGGTCGTGGTGATCACCACCTTCGAGAACGACGGCTACGTCACCGCCGCCCTCAGCGCGGGCGCCAGCGGCTTCGTACTCAAACGCCTCCCGGTCCGCCGGATCGCCGAGGCGGTACGGGTCGTGGCGGCGGGCGAAGCGGTCCTCTTCCCGGCCGCACTGGGCCGCATGGTCGCCCCCCGCCCGCTGGGCTCCGCCGAGGCCCTGCCGAAGGCCGCCCTGACCGGCCGGGAGGAGGAGGTGCTGCGCCTGATGGCCACCGGGCTCTCCAATCCGGAGATCGCGGAGTCCCTCACGGTGAGCCTGGAGACGGTCAAGACCCACGTCGGCAACGTGCTGACCAAGCTCGGCGCGCAGAACCGGACCCATGCGGTCGTGATCGCGTACGAGTCCGGCCTGGTGGTCCCGGGCTTCGCCGGCTGACCGGCTTCCGCTCCAACGCGCCACCGCCACCGCCACCGCCACCGAGGAGCACTCGCTCCTCAAACCCGCCCAGCAAGACGGTCGCTGACGGCTCGCGACTCGCTGCAGTTGACGGGTCCTCGCCCCCGACGTGACTTCGCCTCTGCAATCGTCTACTCCAGCGTGCTGCCGATGCGCAGGTTCCACCGATGGGCGCGGCCCGTGAGGTGGGTTGCGGTGAGGGGGCGGATGTCCATGCGCCAGAACATCTCGTCGGGCGCGGTGAGGGCGTGGAGCACGGCGGCGCGGATCACGTCCGGTTCGGCTACGGCCGTGATGTGCTCGGACCGGTCCCCGTCGGCCAGGGCGTCGAGCCAGGCGCCGACCCGCAGGCGTACGTCGCGCAGCGATTCCCCGCCGTGTGGTGCAGCCGTCGGATCCGACAGCCAGGCGGCGACGGCTTCCTCCTCTGCGGCTGCGACGGCGTCCAGGGTCCGCCCCCGCCAGCGCCCCATGTCGCAGGCGGCCAGGCCGGATGACGGCTCCGGCCGGAGGCCTAGAGCCCTGGCGGTCTGGCGGCAGCGGGGGGAGGGGGAAACGTAGGTGCGCGCGGGCGGGTTGAGGCCGGCTGCGGCGGCCTCGGCGCGAGCGATTCCCGCGGAATCGAGGGGGCTCTGGTCGTCGAACCGGACATCTCGCAGTGCTTCGCTCGTCGCGGGGGAGATCAGCGTCAGCCGGACTGTCATCGGATCCTTTGCGGTTGCGGTCGTCGGCAGTTTCAGGCCGGCACTCTATCCAGGGGGCGTGCGCGAGTGATGCGGGCCTCACGCCCTTGGCGATGTGGGCGGCGCGCGGTACCGTCAGGCGACATTTCAACAAAGTGACGACGGCGAGACGGAAGTCCGGTGCGAATCCGGCATGGTCGCGCCACTGTGTGCTGCGGTGACTCCCCCACGGGGTGCGCCGCGGCGAGTCAGACCCGGGGCCCGTCGTCCTGCACCACCGTATGGGACGCGTGTTCCCCGAGGAGGTTCCACCATGGCCGAGGCCGTCGTCTCCACCGCCATACCCACCCCTTCCGGCTCCCTGCCGGCTCCGCTGCCCGTGCGCGCGGTACTGCCCTGGGCGCTTTTCGTCGGCCTTCTGATGCTCGTCGCCCTGTACTTCGTCGGCGCCGAGCAGGGCGCCACCTCCGTGTTCTCCGGCGCCGGAGTGCACGAGTGGGTGCACGACGGTCGTCACCTGCTCGGCTTCCCCTGCCACTGAGAGGCAATGCACATGTACGCCTCAACTGTCAGAGGGCTCCTGGTCCGCGGCATGCTCGCGGGCCTGATCGCCGGGCTCTTCGCCTTCACCGTCGCCTACGTCGTGGGTGAGCCTCCCGTCAACGGCTCCATCGCGGTGGAGGAGGCGCAGGCCGCCCAGGACGCGGCGGGCGCGCACGCCGGGCACGGCGGCGCCGCGGGCGAGGCCGCCGAGCAGGAAGAGGAACTGGTCAGCCGGCCGGTGCAGTCGACGGCCGGTCTGGCCACCGGTGTCCTCGTCTACGGTGTCGCCCTGGGCGGCATCGCCTCCCTGGCGTTCTCCTTCGCCCTGGGGCGCGTGGGCCGGTTCAGCCCGCGGGCGACGGCGGCCCTCACCGCGGCGGCGGCCTTCGCCACCGTCTACCTGGTGCCGTTCCTGAAGTACCCGGCCACTCCCCCGGCGGTCGGAAACCCGGACACCATCGGGCAGCGCACCACGCTGTTCTTCCTGATGATCCTGCTCAGCGTGCTCCTCGGCGTCGGCGCGATCATCGCGGGCCGGCGCCTGGCTCCGCGTCTGGGCAACTGGAACGCGACCCTGGCCGCCGGTGCCGGCTTCGTCGTCGCCGCCGGCCTCGCGTTCGCGTTCCTGCCGGACAACGACGACGCGATCAAGCCCGGCTTCCCCGCAGCCCTGTTGTGGGAGTTCCGGGTCGCCTCGCTGGCCGTCCAGGTCGTGCTCTGGGCAGTGTTCGCCATCGTGTTCGGCGTTCTGGCCCAGCGGCTCCTGGCCACACGTACGGCCGACGCCGATGCGGCCGTACCGCAACGGACGCCCGCCCTCGGCTGACTGGCCTCCGGCGCGGCATGACACTGCCCCGCCACCCCTTGTGGGTGGCGGGGCAGTGTCATGCCGTGGCACGTCCTAAGTCAGCGGCGGACGCAGCGGCATCGGCGGCATCGGGAGCGGCGGGAGGGACGGCTCGTACAGCCAGGCCGAGAACAGGTCGTCCATCGGCTCGGTCGCGTAGCGGGCCACATGGCCGGTGAAGTTGCCGGTGGTCACCACACCGTGCCGGTGCACGGTGGCCCAGTCGCGCAGCATGCGGAAGAACGCGGCGTCGCCCAGGGCGCGGCGGATCGCGTGCACGGCGAGCCCCCCGCGCTGGTACAGGCGGTCGTCGAACATCAGCTTGCGGCCCGGGTCGACCAGCCGGAGGTCCTGCGGCTGCGAGGCCAGCAGCCGGTGCGCGGTGGCGGCCAGCTCGTGCGCGGTGCGGCCGCCGGAGCGCTCCGACCAGAGCCATTCGGCGTACTTCGCGAAGCCCTCGTTCAGCCAGATGTGCCGCCAGTCGGCGATGGTCACGCTGTTGCCGAACCACTGGTGCGCCAGCTCGTGGGCGATGAGCCGCTCCGAACCGCGGACGCCGTCGACGTGGTTGACGCCGAACGTGGAGAGGCCCTGGGCCTCCACCGGGACGTCCAGTTCCTCGTCGGCGACGACCACCGCGTACTCGCCGAAGGGGTAGGGCCCGAACAGTTCCTCGAACAGCTGCATCATGGCGGGCTGCCGGGCGAAGTCGCGGGAGAACCGCGCCAGCAGGTGCGCCGGCACGTGGGCGCTCTGCGGAACGCCGCCGAGCCCGGGGTCGCCGAGCAGCACCGTCTGGTACATGCCGATGGACAGGCCGACCAGGTAGCTGGAGGTCGGCGCGGACTGCTCGTACACCCAGGTGGTCGTGCTGGCCTTCGTGGTCCGGGTGAGCAGCCGGCCGCCCGCGACCACCGTGTAGGGGGAGGGCGTGTTGACCGAGATCTGGTACGAGGCCTTGTCGCCGGGGCGGTCGTTGCACGGGTACCAGGAGGGCGCGCCGACCGGCTGGCTGGCCACCAGCGCGCCGTCGGTCAGTTCCTCCCAGCCGAGGCCGCCCCAGGGGCTGCGCACCGGCTTGGGGTTGCCCGCCCAGTGCACCTCCACGGTGAAGGCGGCGCCGGCGGGCAGCGGCTTGGCCAGCCGGACGCGGAGCTTGCCGCCCCGGTGCGTGTAGAGGGGGGCCCGGCCGTTCAGGAGGACGCGGCCTATTTTGAAATCGGCCAGGTTCAGGTGGAACTCGGAGAGCGGCGCCCGCCCGGCGATCGCGCTGAGCCGGGCCGTCCCGGCCAGCCGGTTGGGGCCGGGCCGGTATTCCAGAGCGAGTTCGTACCGGTGCACGCGGTAACGGGAGTCGCCGTTGGCCGGAAAGTACGGGTCCGATACCGCTGTCTGCTGGCCGTTCACTGCCGCTTCCGTTCTGGCCCTGTCAGGACCGCCACGCCTCGATCGGATTGCCCAGCCAGCGGGAGTCGGCGGGCACGGATTCCCCGGCCATCACGAGGGAGGCGGGACCCAGGGTGCTGCGCGCCCCGACCGTACTCCCGGGCAGGACGATTCCGCCCGGGCCCAGGGTGGCGCCCTCACGGAGGACCACAGTATCCGTCCTCAAGATCCGGTCGTGGAAGAGGTGCGTCTGCAACACACAGCCACGGTTCACGCTGACCCCGTCGCCCAGCACCACCAGGTCCGTCTCGGGCAGCCAGTAGCTCTCGCACCACACGCCCCGGCCGATCCGGGCACCGAGCGAGCGCAGCCACAGGGCCAGCACCGGCGTGCCGGGCACCGATCCGGCCAGCCACGGCACGGCCAGGACCTCGACGAAGGTGTCGGCCAGCTCGTTGCGCCATACGAAGCCGCTCCACAGCGGGTGCTCCCCCGCCCGGTGGCGGCCCACCAGCAGCCACTTCGCGGCCACGGAGACCACGCACGCGGCCACACCGGCGGCGACCAGGACCGCTCCGGACAGCAGCGCGGTGCCCCAGATCCCGAGGCCGCTCGTCGTGATCAGCGCGCAGAGCGCGGCCACGGTCAGTACGGCCAGGGCGGCCGAGCAGAACACCGGGACGAGTCGGCACAGCTCCACCAGGCCGCGCGCCCACAGCAGCCGCGCGGGCGGATCGTAGGTCCGGCTCGCGTCGGAGTCCGCGGCGGAGCGCGGCAGCCGGACGGGCGGCAGGCCCAGGTAGGAGCTGCCCTTCTTGGCCTTCTTCGGGGTGGCGGACAGGACGCCGACCAGCCCGTCGTCCGGGACGGTGCGGCCCGGTGCGGTCATTCCGGAGTTGCCGAGGAACGCCCGGCGGCCGATCTCGGAGTGTCCGATCCGCATCCAGCCGCCGCCCAGTTCGTAGGGGGCGGTCAGGGTGTCGTCGGCGAGGAACGCGCCCTCGCCCACCGTGGTGAGGCTCGGCAGGGCGAGCACGGTGGACACCTCCGCGCCCCGGCCGATCTTCATGCCGAGCAGCCGCAGCCACACCGGTGTGATCAGTCCGGCGTACAGCGGGAAGAGCGTCTCCCGGGACAGGTCCATCAGCTGGGTGACCGTCCAGGCCTGCCAGCCGACCCGGCTGTGCGTCGGGTGGTTTCCCGTGCGCAGCCCGAGGCTGAGGAGGCGTACGGAGACCAGCAGGAGCAGCGCGTACGCGAATCCGAAGGCGAGCGCCCCGGGCACCACGGCGAGCAGCGCTCCGCGCAGGGCCGGGACGAGCCCGGCGTCGGCGGGCACGAACCGGCTCACCACGAGCAGGGCGGGCAGGGTGGCGAGCACGGGCAGGGCCGTGAGGCAGAAGCCGGCCGCCCCGTAGGCGGCACGCCAGAAGAGCCCGCGCGGCGGGCGTTCCTTGGGCCAGTTCCGCTTGGCCTTGCCGAGCTTGCCGGCGGGCGCTCCGGCCCAGCGCTGGCCGGTCGGGATCTGTCCGACCACGGCGGAGCCGGGGGCCACCTCGGCCCGCTTGCCGACCCGCGCGCCGGGGAACAGGATGCTGCGGGTGCCGACGACGGCGCCCGCGCCGACCTTGACCGGGCCCATCTCGAGCCGGTCCCCGTCCAGCCAGTGCCCGGAGAGGTCCACCTCGGATTCCACGGCGCAGCCGCGGCCGAGCTTGAGCATGCCCGTGACCGGCGGCAGCGAGTGCAGGTCCACCTCGGGGCCGATCTTGGCGCCGAGGGCCCGGCCGTAGCGCTCCAGCCAGGAGCCGGTGAGCTGGGTCGCGCCGACGTACTCGGCCAGCCGCTCGGCCGTCCACAGCCTCAGGTGGACGCTTCCGCCGCGGGGGTAGCGGCCCGCCTTCACCCCGCGCAGCAGCAGGCGTGCGCCGCCCGCCGCGATCGCGAGGCGGCCCGGAGGGCTGTAGAGCAGTGCCGTACCGGCGGCGACGAGCCACCAGGAGGCGGCCGGGGCCCACGGGTAGGGCCCGAACCAGTGCAGCACGTTGCCCAGGGCCAGCAGCGCCACCGTCCAGCGCAGGCCGACCAGGGTGAACAGCGGGAGCAGCAGGAGCGACTGGATCACCTTGGAGCGGAGCGGGACCGGGGCGACGGTCCGGGCCGCGTCGTCGTCCCGTACGGACTTCTCCAGCCGCCGGGCGAGCTTGCGCAGGGTGGGCTGCTGGTAGATGTCGAGTACGGCCGCGCGCGGGTAGCGGGAGCGCAGCCGGGTGGTGAGCTGGGCAGCGGCGAGGCTGCTGCCGCCGATCGCGAAGAAGTCGTCGGCGGCGCCGGTGACGGCCACGCCGAGGGTCTCGCTCCACTGCTCGGCGAGCCAGGCCTCGGTGCCGTACAGCTGCTCGGCGGGGCCGGTGGTCTCGAGTTCGGGCAGCGGCCAGGGCAGCGCGTCCCGGTCCACCTTGCCGGAGGTACGGGTCGGCAGCTCCTCGACCGGTGCGAGCAGCGGTACGAGGGCCGCGGGCAGCTCGGCGCGCAGCCGCGTCACCGCCTCCGCGTGGTCCCAGCCCTCCTGGGCGACCAGGTAGCCGACGAGCAGCTGGTTGCCGCTGCGTGCCGTGCGCACGGCGGCGGCCGCGCCGGCGACGCAGGGCAGGGCCTGCAGCGCGGCGTCCACCTCGCCCAGCTCGATCCGGCGGCCGCCGAGCTTGATCTGCTCGTCACCGCGGCCGAGGAAGACCAGCCCTTCCGGTTCCGCGCGGACGAGGTCGCCGCTGCGGTAGGCGCGCTCCCAGCCGAGGGATTCGAGCGGGGCGTACTTCTCGGCGTCCTTCTCGGGGTCCAGGTAGCGGGCGAGGCCGACGCCGCCGATGACGAGCTGGCCGCTGCCGCCCATCGGCACGGGCTCGCCGGACTCGTCGACCACGGCCAGTTCCCAGCCGTTCAGCGGGAGGCCGATCCGGATCGGCTCCTCGCCGGTCAGGAGCGAGGCGCAGGCGACGACGGTGGCCTCGGTGGGGCCGTACGTGTTCCAGACCTCGCGGCCCTCGGTGACCAGGCGCTGGGTCAGCTCGGGCGGGCAGGCCTCGCCGCCGAAGATCAGCAGCCGGACCTCGTTGAGGGCCTCGGGCTCCCAGAGGGCGGCCAGGGTGGGCACGGTGGAGACCACGGTGATCTCCTGTTCCACCAGCCAGGGGCCGAGGTCGGCGCCGCTGCGCACCTGGGAGCGGGGGACGGGCACGAGGCAGGCGCCGTAGCGCCAGGCCAGCCACATCTCCTCGCAGGAGGCGTCGAAGGCGACGGACAGTCCGGCCATGACCCGGTCGCCGGGTCCGATCGGCTCCTCGGCGAGGAACAGCGCGGCCTCGGCGTCCACGAAGGCGGCGGCGCTGCGGTGGCTGACAGCGACGCCCTTGGGCTTGCCGGTGGAGCCGGAGGTGAAGATGATCCACGCGTCGTGCTCGGGGCCGGGCCGGGCGGCGGGGGCGGCGGCGTCGGCGGGTGCGGTGACGTCGATGCGCTGTCCGGCGCCCAGCACCGCCCGCACCCCGGCCTCGCCGAAGACCAGCTCGGCCCGCTCGTCGGGGTCCTCGGCGTCGACCGGCACGTAGGCGGCGCCCGCGGCGAGTACGGCGAGGATGGCCACGTACAGCTCGTTGGTCCCGGACGGCACGCGTACGCCGACCCGGTCGCCGAGCCCCACTCCGGCGGCCGCGAGGGCGCGCCGCCTGCGCTCGACCTCGGCGGCCAGCGCCCGGTAGGTCAGCTGGGCGGCGCCGTCGTCCAGGGCGGGCTCGTCGGGGTACGCCCGAACGGAGGCCTCGAGGATGTCGACGAGGGTGCGCGGCGGGGCGGCGGGCCCGGCGGAGAACCGGGCGGATTTGCCGGACTCCTCGAGCGCTTCTCCGTCGAGCACTGCCCCGTCGTCGAGCAGAGTGAGTTCACCGTGCTCAGGTGTGGCTGCCATCGGCCCTCGCGTCTCGTTCCCGGATGCGTCCCGGGTCGCCGGCGGAGCCCGGGATTGCCCGGGTTGTTCCGGTCCGACGCCAAACAACCCTCCATTCTAGTGCGTCATCGAGATTTTTCAGGTTGAACCCTTGCGCGTGGCCGGGAAGAGACGGTATCCAGGCGGGTCAGCTGAGCTGGCGGCGGACCAGTTCGTGGAACAGGCCGCTCGTGTCGGCGAGCAGGTCGGCGGGGGTGCCCTGCTGGACGATCCGGCCGTCCGCCATGGCGATCACCCGGTCGGCGTCCATGATCGTGGACAGCCGGTGGGCGATCACGATGCGGGTGGCGTGCAGGGCGCGGGTGGATTCGATAACCACGCGCTGGGCCTCGTTGTCCAGCGCGCTGGTGGCCTCGTCGAAGAACAGGACGCGGGGCTTGCGGATGAGGGCCTGGGCGATCATCAGCCGCTGGCGCTGGCCGCCAGAGACGGTGCCGCCGCCGTCGGACAGCATGGTGTGCATGCCCATCGGCATGGCCTTGATGTCCTCGGCCAGTCCGGCCATCGCGGCCGCCTCCCACGCCTCCTCGAGCGAGAACGCCTCGGCGCCGCATATGCAGTCGAGGATCGAGCCGGTGAAGGGCTGCGCGTTCTGCAGGACGACGCCGCACTGGCGGCGCACGGCCGCCTGGTCGAGTGCCGCCAGGTCCTGGCCGTCGTACAGCACGCTGCCGGTGGCGGGCTTGTCGAAGCCGATGAGCAGCCGCAGCAGGGTCGACTTGCCGCAGCCGCTGGCCCCGACGATCGCGACGAACTCCCCCTGCCGCACCTGGAAGTCGATGCCGTCGAGTACCGGCGGGCCGTCGTCGGCGTAGCGGAAGGACAGGTTCTTGGCTTCGACGGCGCCGGTCAGCTCGCCCGGTCGGATGCTGGCACGGCCGGCCTCCGGGGCCTCCCGCAGGAGCGGTCTGACCTGCTCGAACATCGGCAGCACCGCGGCGACCGAAATGAGTGCGCCGGTCAGCTGCGTGACCGAGGACATCAGCATGGTCAGCGCGGTGCTGAAGGTGAGGAACTCGGCAGCGGACATGGCGCCGCGGGCCGGCCCTGCCAGCAGCGCGAACATCACCAGCGTGCACAGCGGCAGGTACACCGCGCCCAGCACGGTGGTCACGTTCTGTACCCGGCCGACGCGCTGATGCAGTTCGCGGGTACGGGCGAACTCCCTTGCCCAGGCGGCGTAGGCGAAGCTCTCGGCCGCGGCGACGCGCAGCTTGGGCAGCCCGCGCAGGGTCTGGAAGGCCTGATTGTTGAGCTGGTTGCCGAGTCTGACCAGCCGGCGCTGGTAGCGCAGCTGCCACAGCCCCAGGCCCAGGAACACCGCCGCGACGACGACGAGCATGGCGAGCGCCGCCATCGCCAGCGGCACGCTGTAGACGAGCAGCAGGACGAGGTTCATCGCGGCGACGGCGCCGGCCTGTACGCAGACCGAGCCGATCCCGGACAGCATGCCGCGGATGGCACTGATGCCCATGGCCGCACTGGCCAGTTCGCCGGTGGAGCGGCCGGTGAAGAACCGCGTCGGCAGCCTCAGCAGCCGGTCCCACACCGCCGGCTGCAAGGTGGCCTCGATACGGCCCTCCAGGCGCAGGATCGACATGTTCTGCAGCAGCATGAAGGCGGCCGCGACGACGCCGGTCGCGATGAGTCCCAGCGCGGTCTGCACGATGAGGCTGTTCTCGGCCTGGGGGACGTACCGGCCGAGCACCCGGCCGGTGGCGATGGGCACCAGTGCGCCCAGGATCACGGCGACCAGCCCGCCCAGGGCCAGGCTGCGCAGCTCCGGCAGGGTGCCGCGCAGGCTGAAGCGGAGCAGGGCCGGCAGGCCCACCCGCCCGTCGGGCAGCGGGCGGTAGAACATGACGGCGCGCGGTTCGAAGGCGGCCTCACCGCTGCGGTCGATGCGCTCGCGCGTGCCGGTGGCGGGGTCGACCGCCTCGTAGCGGCCGCGCCGCCACAGCAGGGCGACCGGGGTGCCGTCCTTCTCGCGCCGGCCCACCAGGGGTCCGCTGTTCTCCCGCCACCAGCGCCCGCTGAGCCTGACCACGCGGGTGCGCACCCGGGAGGCGAGCGCGATGCGTTCGACGGGGTCGGTCCGCTCGGAATCCGCGCCCGCCCCGCCCGGTTCGGTCAGGGTGATGCGGGCTTCTTCGGCGACCAGGCGGCACACGGCGAGGGTCGCGTCGACGCTCGCGCCCCGGTGACGGGAACGGCCGCCCGAGCGGCCGATGGAGGCCAGCAGCGTCCGGTCCGCCTGGGTACGGGCTGCCTGGCCGGCCTCGATGCCGGCCGCCATGCGGTCCTCGTGGGCGCGCTCGAGCTCCTCGATCGAGCGGTCCAGGGCGTACAGCAGCCGGTACTGCTGGTCGACCATGCCCTGCCACATCGCCGGGTCGACGAGGAGGGTGCCGGCCGTGCCCTGCTCGTACACCGCGCCGTACCGCACGCTGCCAGGGGTGACCTGCATCCACAGGATGTCGTCGTCGGCCTCGCCCGGCCCGGTGGCGGCGCGGCCGTCCAGCGGCGCCTGGTAGAGCACGCGCAGGCCGCGGCCGATGCCGCGCGCGAACGCGTCCTCGAGAGGGCTGGGCTGGGGCGCCGCCGGGGCGCCGTACTCCCCCTGGTCGGTCCACCCGTGGGGGTACGGCGCGCCGTAGTCCGCGGCGGACAGCTCCCGCAGCTCGATGCGGCGCAGCAGGCACCCTTGCAGGGGCCGGGCGACCAGGGTGTGCTCGGGGCCGTCGACCGGGCCCAGCAGCAGCGTGCCCGCCCCAAGCCGGCCCAGGAAGTGCCAGTGCCCGGCCTGCGCCGCGTCGACGGCGAAGAGGTCCAGCTCGCCGTGCACGACGAGCCACAGGACGAGCGGGCCCTCCAGGGACAGGCTGCGCAGCCCCGTGCAGTCGACCGGTGAGCCCAGCTGGCCCAGGGCCGCGACGACCGGGTCGTACGGCCCGCCCGGGGCGCCGTCCCAGGGTGCGGCGGCGGCCATGGCCTGGTGCGCGTACGTCACTTCAGTGCTCCTTGACCAGTGCGGCGTACGCGCCCTGCGCGGCGAGCAGGTACTCGTGCCGGCCGCGTTCCACGACGGTGCCCCGGTCGAGGACGACGATCTCGTCGCTGTCGCGCACCGTGCTCAGCCGGTGGGCGATGACCACACAGGCGCAGCCGCGGCGCCGCAGGTTGTCGATGACGGCCTGTTCGGTCACCGCGTCCAGGGCGCTGGTCACTTCGTCGAGGACCATGACGCTGGGGCGGCGCACCAGTGCCCGGGCGATCTCCAGCCGCTGGCGCTGGCCACCGGAGAAGTTGCGGCCGTCCTGCTCCACGCGGCTGTGGATGCCGCCCGGGCGGCGGGCGACCACGTCGTGGACGGCGGCGTCCTCGAGGGCGGCGATGACGGCCTCGTCGGGGATGGAGGGGTCCCACAGCGTGACGTTGTCGCGGACGGTGCCCTCGAAGAGGAAGACGTCCTGGTCGACGAAGGAGACGGAGGCGGCGAGCGCGCTGCGCGGGATGTCCTCCAGCCGCATCCCGTCGATGCGGATGGCCCCCTTCCAGGGGGTGTGGAGGCCCGACATCAGCCGTGACACGGTGGACTTGCCGCTGCCGGAGCCGCCGACGAGCGCGACCTGCTGCCCGGGGCCGACCGCCAGCGAGAAGTCCTTGAGGAGCGGCGCGTCCAGCGGGCTGTAGCCGAAGGTGACGTTGTCCAGTTCCACGTGCCCCTTGAGGCGGCGGGTGCCGGCGGCGGGCTCGCGCCGCGAGAAGACCGGGTCGACGGGAAAGTTCTCGACGTCCTTGAGGCGGGCCACGTCGGCCGCGAAGTCCTGGATCCGTCCGGCGACGCCGCCCAGCCGGGAGATCGGCGCGGTGAAGCTGGTCACCAGGGCCTGGAAGGCGACGAGCAGACCGACGGAGAGGTGCCCCTCCACCGCCCGCACGCCGCCGATCATCAGGATCAGCGCGCTGTTGAGGGCCGCGAGTGTGGGCGCGACGATCGCCAGCCACGCGCCGGGCACGCCGAGCCGCTGCTGTACGTCGAGGGTGACCGCGTGCTGTCCGGCCCAGCGGCGGAAGAAGCCGTTCTCGCCGCCGGTGGCCTTCATCGTCTCGATGAGCTGGAGGCCGCTGTAGGAGGTGTTCGTCAGCCGGGCGCTCTCGGCGCGCAGCTTCTGGGTGCCGGTGGCCCTCAGCCGGATCACGATGCGCATGGCCACCACGTTGAGCAGCGCGATCAGTACGCCGACGACGGTGAGCTGCGGGTCGTAGGTCCACAGCAGCACGGCGTACAGCACGACCACCACGGCGTCCACGCCCGCGGCAGCCAGGTCCCGGGCGAGGGTTTCGGCGACGGCGTCGTTGGACTGCAGGCGCTGCACGAGGTCGGCCGGGTTGCGCTGGGAGTAGAAGGTGACCGGGAGCCGGAGCAGGTGCCGCAGGAAGCGGGCGCTGCCGAGGGTGGAGGCGATGATCCGCCCGCGCAGCAGATTGGCCTGTTGCAGCGCGGTGAGCGTGGCGGTGAGCACCAGGGTGACGGCCATGGCCGCGAACAGCACGCCCAGCAGGGAGGTCTGCTCGCCGATGAGGAACATGTCGATGTAGGTGCGGCTCAGGGCGGGCACCGACGCGCCGACGGCCACCAGCAGGAGGCTGGAGATCACGGCGGCGGCCATGGTGCCCGAAGTACCGCGCAGGTGGGCCGGTATGGCGCCCAGGACGCCCGGCTTGCGGCCGCCGCGGCGGAAGCCGTCGCCGGGCTCGAAGGTGAGCACGACCCCGGTGAAGCTGGTGTCGAACTCGTCCATGGGGACGAACCGGCGGCCCTTGGCGGGGTCGTTGACGTACACGCCCCTGCGGCCGAAGCGGCGGCCCATCCCGTCGTAGACGACGTAGTGGTTGAACTCCCAGAAGAGCACGGCCGGGGCGCTCACCTCGGCGAGCGCGGCCAGGTCCATCTGCATGCCCTTGGCCTTCAGCCCGTAACCGCGGGCGGCCTTGAGGAGGTTGCTGGCGCGGGAGCCGTCGCGGGAGACTCCGCAGCCGATGCGCAGCTCCTCCAGGGGAACGAAGCGGCCGTAGTGGCCGAGCACCATGGCCAGGGCGGCGGCTCCGCACTCCACCGCCTCCATCTGGAGCACGGTGGGGGTGCGTACGGTGCGCGCCGTCCTGATCCTGGGGGCGGGCGCGGACCTGCGGCGGGAGCGGCCCTGGGCGGCCCTGCGCGACGCGGTCACGGCAGCAGCCAGTCGACGGGGCGCTGCGCGGCGAGGTGGACGGCGCCGGTGACGGGGGTCGTGGAATCGACGGCGTACGGGGGCCCGTCCGTGGAGGACCACTTGTAGCCGGACTTCGTGGCGGAGGAGCGTTCCAGCTCCACCAGGACCGCGATCGGGTTGCCCTGTCGGGAGAACTGTTCGGCGAGGCCCTTGTCGCCGAGGAAGCCGCTGATCTGGGCGGGCGTCTGGGGGGCGCGGCCGACCGCGGTGACGCGGCCGCGCAGTACGCCGAACTGCCGCTGGGGCACCGACTGGACGGTCAGGTCGACGGAGGAGCCCACGGCGATCGTGGAGCCGCCGGCGCCCGGCACGTACAGCACGGCCACCAGGGGGTCGTCCGGGTTCTTCACGTGTTCCAGGGTGGCCACGTCCGCGCCGGTCGTGACGACCGAACCCACCCGTGCCACCAATGACGTCAGCCGGCCTCCGGTCACCGCGCGCACGGGCCGGTCGCCCTGCTCCGTACGGATGGTGAGCAGGGGCTCGCCGGGGGGCAGCAGTCGGCCCTCCTCGGCGAGGACGGCGGTCACCTGACCCGCGACCGGGCTCTGGAGCACGTAACTGCCCTCGGCGTGGGTGAGGATGCCGGGTGCGCTCAGCTTGGAGGAGACGGTGCCGGTGACGGCCCAGAAGCTCGCCGCGGCCATGACGAGGAGCGTGACGGCCAGGACGAGCCGCCCCTGCGGACGCGCGAAGCGTACGGGCAGGTCGAGTTCTTCCGGCGATTGCAGCTTGGAAAGAGCCTTTTGACGAAACTGCACGGACTATTCCTTCAACTGCATTCGCTTCGGCCTGACGCAGGGGCAGCCATGAACCCCGGAGCCGTGGGGGGCGCTCCGGGGTTCATGGGATATCCAACTCAGAGACCGGCGCGACCGAGGTTCACGGAAACGCCGGTGATGCCCGAGACCAGGCCGGGGACGTTGCCGACGAGACCCTGCGCGGCCTGGACGGTGTTGAGGGAGCCCACGACGCCCACGACGCCGCTGACGTCGCTGGTCACGGCGCCGGCCAGACCACCGGAGACGCTGATGACACCGCCGGAGACGGCGTCCAGCTCGGTGTCGTCGATCTCACGGGTCTCGATGTTGTCACGCATTATGCGCACCTTTCATTTGCAGGGGGAACTCGGCCGCATTTTTCGACGGCCGCAGCGGGCAAGATGTAAGCACGCGAACGGGCTGCCGGGCCAATCCCGTTGACGCCCTTTCACGGACGGAAGGCCGCCTCGAATGGCGGGTGTGCCGCTTCGTTCACCGAATGGTCACAGCTTCTCTGCGAGATCGAGTAACGGAAATGGGGGGCCTGTCGTCCGCGCAGAAGGTAAGGGACAAACACCCATCAACCACACGGGACATGCCCGACATCTCGCGCAACGGTGAACGCGGGCGGACCCGTTCGCGCACACGATGTGCAGATTTCCGGAAGGCGCGGGTCCGTGACGGGCCGAGCACAGTGGGTGAGGTCAGGCCGGACCGGGCAGCATCAGTTCCGCCCAGATGACCTTGCCTTCGGGCGTGTACCGGGTGCCCCAGTGGTCGCTGACCTGCGCCACCAGGAACAGCCCGCGCCCTCCCTCGTCCGTGGTCGCGGCGTACCGCAGGTGCGGGGCGGTGCTGCTGCCGTCCCACACCTCGCAGGTCAGGGTGTGGTCGTGCAGCAGCCGCACCCGCACCGGCGCACGGCCGTGACGCACGGCGTTGGTGACCAGTTCGCTGAGGATCAGTTCCGTGGCGAAGCCGAGCTCCTCCAGGCCCCACTCGTCGAGTTTGCGCGCCGCGGCGTTGCGTACGGCGCCGACCGCGCTCGGCTCGAACGGCACGTCCCACTGCGCGACCCGGTCCGGGCCCAGGGTCCGCGTCCGTGCGATGAGCAGCGCCACGTCGTCGCCGGGCCGGGCCGGGAGCAGGGCGTCGAGCACGGCCTGGCAGCTTTCCTGCGGGTCCCGGCCGGGATGGCTCAGCGCCCCGCGCAGCAGCTCCAGCCCCTCGGCGATGTCCCGGGTCCGCTCCTCGACCAGCCCGTCCGTGTACAGGACGAGCTGGCTGCCCTCCTCCAGGTACAGCTCCGCGGTCTCGAACGGCATGCCGCCCAGGCCCAGCGGGGGCCCGGTCGGCAGTTCCACGATCTGCGTCGTGCCGTCGGGAGCGACCATCAGGGGCGGCAGGTGCCCCGCCCGCGCCATCGTGCAGATCTGGGACACGGGGTCGTACACGGCGTACAGGCAGGTCGCGCCCAGTACGCCGACGCCTCCGCCGTCGCCGTCCCCGATGTCGTCGTGGTCGATGCGCTGGACGAGGTCGTCGAGCCGGGCCAGCAGGTCGTCGGGCGGCAGGTCGAGGGAGGAGAAGTTGTGCACCGCGGTGCGCAGCCGTCCCATGGTGGCCGCGGCGTGCAGGCCGTGCCCGACGACGTCCCCGACGACCAGGGCGACCCGGCTGCCGGGCAGCGGGATCACGTCGAACCAGTCCCCGCCCACCCCGGACTGCGCGGGCAGGTAGAAGTGCGCCACGTCCACGGCGCTCTGCTCGGGCAGGGCGCGCGGCAGCAGGCTGCGCTGGAGCGTCTCCGCGAGGGCGTGCTCGCGGGTGTAGCGGCGCGCGTTGTCCATGCTGATCGCCGCGCGGGCGACGAGTTCCTCGGCCAGTGACATGTCGTCCTCGTCGAAGGGCTCCGGTTTCTGCGACCGCCAGAAGTTGACCACCCCGAGCACGACGCCCCGGGCCGTCAGCGGGGCCGCGATGAGCGAGTGGATCCCGTACTCGACGATGGCCCGTGCGCGCGGCGGGTCCTGGGCCTGCCAGCCCGGCGCCTCGGCCAGGTCGGGCACCAGCTCCGCCTCACCGGTGCCGTAACCGCGCGCCTGCGGGGTGGACGGCAGGAAGTCGATCAGCCGGCCGAGGGGGTAGAGGGGGTGGTCGGACCGGATGCCGCCGACCGCCGTGCGCCGCATGTCGGCTCCCGGGCCGGGCTCGTCCCCGTCGAGCACCGGATCGGCGAGGTCGACGGTGACGTAGTCCGCGAACCGGGGGACGGCGACGGCGGCGAGTTCCTCGGCCGTCCGCACCACGTCGAGGGAGGTGCCGATGTCGACCCCGGCGTCGTAGAGCAGCTTGAGGCGCCTGCGGGCCGTCTCCGCACGGCTGGTCAGGACCTGCATCTCGGTGGAGTCGCGGATGGTGACCGCGGCGCCCTCGGCCCGGCCCCGTGGGTGGGTGGGCCGCTGGTTGACCACGAGCAGCCGGTCCCCGGTCTCGAGCACCTCGTCGGTGGTCTCCCGGCCGGAGAGCAACAGGTCCGCCATCCGGCGGTCCAGGCCCGGTACGTCCCCGATGTGGCGTCCGTCGGCGTCCTCCGGCAGCCCGAGCAGCCGTTTGGCCTCGTCGTTCGCCAGCAGCAGCCGCCCGTCACCGTCGGTGATCAGCACCCCTTCGCGGACGGAGTGGAGCACCGCGTCGTGGTGCTCGTACATGCGGGTCATTTCCTGCGTGCCGAGCCCGTGGGTCTGCCGCCGTAGTCGTCTGCTGATCAGCGCCGTGCCGCCGGTGGCGAGGGCCAGGCCGGTCGCGATGGCCAGCAGGATGACGGGGAGCTGGCGGTCGACGACGCCGCTCACGTTCTTCACGGTCAGGCCCGCCGAGACCAGGCCGACGACCTTGCCGTCGGGCGCGGTGACCGGCACGACCGCCTGGATCTCCTTGCCGAGCGGACCCTGCACGCTCTCGGTGTGGACCTGCCCGGCGAGCGAGGGCTCGATCGTGCCGACGAAGCGTTGTCCGATGCGTTCCGGCTGGGGGTGGCTGTAGCGGATGCCCTTGGTGTCCATCACCACGATGAAGTCCACGCCCGCTTCCTTGCGCGTCGTCTCGGCGAGGGGTTGCAGGATGGCGGACGGGTCGGACGTCTTCAGCGCGTCCTGCAGGCCCAGCGAGTGCGCGAAGGTCTGGGCGACGGCCACCGACCGGCTGCGCGCTTCCCGGTCGATGTCGTGTCGCGACTGGAGCACCAGGGCCAGCAGCGAGCCGGCGGCGAGCAACACCACGATCGCCACCTGGAGGACGAACACCTGTCCGGCGACGCTTCTGGTTCTGTTGCCTACGGGTGACCGCACCGACGTGCCCGGCACGGGTGGCGAGGAATGGTCACGTTCCCAGTTGTAGCACCTCGCGGCGTCCGGGACCCGCGAAGCGCACACTGCGCACCCGGACGGTCACCTGCCGGATGCCATCGCTGGGCCGTTCGTGGGTGTCGCGGAGGGGGCCGGCCCGGTCCCCTCGGGCTGCGGCGTACAGGTGACCTCGTCGCGCGGCGTGTAGTGGGTCTTGAACTCCTCGCGCTTCACTTCCCGGCCGCCCTGGACGAAGACGCGGCCGACGGACACGTCGAAGCCCTCGAGCGGGGTCTGGACCTCGCACGTCGGTCCGCTGCCCGTCCGCTTGGCAGGCTCGGTGACGTTGGTGCGCGGCCCCTTGGTCGCCCGTATCTCGTCGTACTTCTTCGTGCCGAGGAGGGTGATGGTCAGCGAGGTGTCGGTGGATTCCGCCTGGACGTAGAGGGGGTGGCCGGAGTCGTTGATCCAGCGCAGGTCCAGGGTGCCCCACGCGACGGTGGCCTCCCGGCCCTCGGGGTAGCGCTCGATGTAGAAGGAGTGGGCGCCGTGCTCCACGGGCTTGAGGCCCGCGAAGAACACGGCGTTGTACATGGTGGTGGCTACTGCCGAAACGCCGCCACCAGGGGATTTCACGTACTGGCCGTCATTGATCATGATTCCGTCGACGAAGCCGTTCTCCGGGGTGCGCTCGCCGACCGTGCGGTTGAAGCTCCACTCCTCGCCCGGAAGGACCACGGAGCCGTTGATCAGCTCGACGGCCCGGCCGATGTTGGTGGTGCGGTACGGGGCGGCCGGGAAGGCGACGGTGAAGGAGGAGACCTTCTCCTTGATGCCGAGCCGCCGCGCCTCGGCGCTCGTGAGGTCCGGCTGGACCGCCACGGTGGCGACCTCGCCGCTGCGGGCCGCGCCCGAGCGGGTCAGCAGGGGCAGCACGGCCCGGCCGAGCGCCGCCTGTGTCACCTGTCGGCCCGGGCGGCCGGGGTCCCCCAGCACCACGCGGCCGTCCGTCTCGACCCCGAACGCGGCGTCGCGGGGAATCTGGGTGGCCTCCTCGAGCGGGCGGGCCACGGCGGGGTCGGCGAGCAGGCCCTTGGAGTCGAGGGACGGCACGAGCCGGCTCTCGCCGTCGGGGGTCATCTTCAGGTGCTCGCCGAGGACGGCGGGGCTGATGGGTATGCGCTTCCCGGCGATGGTGAGCGTGACGGGGCCCGACATCGCGGGCTCGGCGAACTGCCGCATGGCTCGTCCGGTCTCCTCCGCCCCGATGCCCGGCCGGGTGCGCTCGACCGGCAGCCCGACGGGGCCGGCGCCCGGCCGCAGGTACGCCTCGCGGAGGGTGTCCAGCGCCCGGTCCTCGACCAGGGCTACGCCGGGCCGGGGGGCGACGGCCTTCGCCGTGCCCTTCTCGAAGGCGATGGATCCGTCGCGGACCGGCTGCTCGGTGGTGGCGCCGATGCGGCCGACCGCGGCTCGGCCGGTCTGCTCGTTCACGCGGATCACGGGTTCGACGTCCCGGTCGGCGGAGGCGAAGAGCCTGCCGATGACGGTGGCCGGGCCGTATCCGGTGCGTACGGCGCGGTCGACGGTCGCCCCGGTGTCGAGGGACAGCCCGAGCGCGGCGGGATCCGCCTTCTCGACGCGGTCGCCGATCTTCATCACGACCGGCGCCGCGGCGCTGGGGCCCAGCTCTCGGGCCAGCGTCTGCCGTGCCTCGGCCCGGCTCATGCCGCCGATGTCCACCCCGCGGACGCGCGTGCCCCGGTCGATGTCACCGCCCACCACGAGCCCCGTGACGTAGAGGCCGCCGAGGCCGAGTACGACGGCCCCGCCCGCCACGGGCAGGGCGATGCGCCAATTACCCGTCCAGCTGCCTGCGCGTCCCATGTCTCTCCCGGCCGGTATACGACGATTCCGGGAAATAATGATTCATGGAAAAAGCTGAATTTTGGGGTGGATGTAACTCTTGTCACGAAACGGACATGGGTCAGCCCAGGCGGGTCGGGGAGGAAGCCGAGGGGATCAGGAGCCGGGGGGTGCCGGAGCCGTCGGCGGGGGCGGTCCATAGGTCCGTGGTGTCGGGGGCGCCCTCGGCGGGGAGGGCGTAGGCGAGGGTGCCGTCGTCGAGCCAGGCGGCCTGGTCGTCCACGCTGCGCTTCTCCGCGAGCGGGTGCTCTCGCAGGGTGCTCAGGTCCATGACGTGTTCGCGCCACAGCGAGGCGCCGGCCCGTACGCGCTTCTTGTACGCGATGCGGGTCTCGTCCGGGGACAGGGACGGGCACTCGACGTTCTTCGCGAGGGTGGTGACCGTACGCCGGGAGATCGAGCCCTTGACCAGGTGGGTCTGGCCGGCGGTGCTGAGGGTGGCGTAGAAGGTGTCGTCGTCCTTGGCGAAGGTGACGCCCCAGAAGTTCACGTCCGCGGCGCGGTACTCGCGGCCGTCCATGAGGACGGTGAACTCCTCCAGACTGGCTTCGAGCCGCCAGTCACGGGTGTCCAGGATCGAGGTGCGGGTGGAGAAGAACGCGGCGCCATAGGACTCGCCGGAGACGAAGACCGTCCAGGCGGCGAACCGGCCGCTCGGGGATACCCGGGCCCGGCTGGGCGTGCCCGCGAGGGGGAAGCTGCGCCGCGTGCGCAGGTCGGCGTCGACGATCAGGGCCTGGTTGTCCTGTGCCAGCGCGCCCGGCGTGGAGCGCAGGCACACACCGGTGCCCGCGTCGGCGTGGAAGCGCTGGCAGGTGAGCTCGGAGGCGGTGCGCGCGGCCTGCGGCGTCCCGGCCGGGACCGAGGCCAGGGCGCCGCGGTGCGGGCCCTGGGCGGCGTTGAGGAAGGTCAGCCGGTCCTGCTGGCTGAGGGTGAGGCTGCCCGCGGCCACCGTGGGGCCGCCTTGCTGCGGCTGGTCGCCGCGGTCGGCGGCGCGCAGGACGAGGCCGGTGGCGAGGCCCCCGAGGAGCAGCACGGCCGCGGTGAGTACGAGCAGGCGGCGCGACAGCGTCATCGGGTTCCTCGGGGGCTTTGGGTGGGGTGGGGCGGGTGTGGCGGGTGGGCCGGGCGCAGTACGCAGGCGGCGACGGCCGCGCTGCACAGCAGGCCGGCTGCGGCGGCGCAGAGGGCGGGGCCGGTGCCCCAGAACGTCCAGGCCGCGCCGAAGGCCAGTGAGCAGCCGAATCGGGCCAGGGCCTGCCCGGTGCCGACCAGGGCCAGGCCGGTGGCCCGCAGCTCCCGGGGCACGATGGCTCCGACGGCCGCCGGCAGCACGCCGTCGGTGGCGGCGTAGAACATGCCGTGCAGGGCGAGGACGAGGAAGGGCAGGGCGGGCCGGCCGGGGGCCCACAGCAGCAGTCCGTATCCGGTCAGCAGGAGGGCGTGCCCGGCGAGGAACACGGTGCGCCGCCCGATCCGGTCGGCGAGGGCGCCGGCGGGTACGGCCAGCAGCAGGAAGACGGCGGCGGTGCCCAGCGGCAGGAGCGGGAACCACTGCTCGGCGATGCCGGTGCGGCGTTGCAGCAGCAGGTAGACGAAGGCGTCGCTGACGGTGGTGAGGCCGAGCAGCGCGGCGCAGCCGGCCAGGGCGCGCAGCCGGGGCAGGCGCAGCAGGGCCAGGGCCTCGCGCACACCCACGGCGGGAGCGGCGGGAGCGGGATCGGCGGGGACGGGAGGACCGGCGGGGCGGGCGGAACCGGCGGGACCGGAGGTGCCCGGCACGAAGAGGACGAGCACCACCACGCCCAGCACGGCGACGCACGCGCTGACCCCGAAGACGGCGTCGTAGCCGTCGACCGCCACGCTCAGGATCAGGAAGGCGGCCAGCGGGCCGAGCAGCGCCCCGGTGGTGTCCATGGCCCGGTGCACGCCGAAGGCCCGGCCCTGTAACCCGGCGGGTGTGGACAGGGAGATCAGCGCGTCCCGCGGGGCGGTGCGCAGGCCCTTGCCGGTGCGCTCGAGCGCGAGGACCACGCCGACCGGGCCGAGACTGTGGGCGAGCAGCAGCAGCGGCTTGCACAGGGCGGACAGGCCGTAGCCGATGCCGGCGATCAGCTTGTGGTTGCGGACCCGGTCGGCGAGGTGCCCGCCGGTCAGCTGGACCAGGGCGCTGACGCCGTTGTAGACGCCGTCGAGCGCGCCGAAGCCGAGCGGGCTGAGGCCGAGTCCGGCGACCAGGTACAGGGGCAGTACGGCGGTGACCATCTCGGAGGAGATGTCGGTGATCAGGCTGACCGTGCCCAGTGCGAGGACGGCGGAGGCGACCGCCGGGGTCCGTGCGGGACCGCGGTCCGGCGCGCCCTTCGCCCCGGCGGGGGCGGAGCGGTCGGCGAGGTACATGCTCAGGAGCTCCTCGAACTCTCGTCCCGCAGCCAGGTGGAGAAGTCCCCGTTCCGGATGGCCTTGCGCGAACCCCTGCGGGCGGCGAGGGCCGCCACGACGAACACCACTACCCCCGGGAGCAGCCGCGGATCCGTCCGCAGCAGGGCGCGCAGGTCGGCGGTGCCCGTGCGCGCGGTCGGCGCGGGCGCACCGGTCGGTAACGACTCCTGGAAGCGCTCCAGTTCGGCGGAGGAGGTCGCCGCGCGGATCCGCCGCCTGATCAGGTCGGACCAGGTGCGCGGCGGATGGACGACGACCCGGGCCGCCTCGACCACGCGCCGCTCCCCCGGGCAGAAGGCGAGGGACGCGGCCAGGTCGTCGGCCATCAGCGGGGGCAGCGCGGCGATCCGCGCGTGTCCCGACTCGGACACCGCGATGACCCCCCGGCCGAAGAGGCCCGTGCGGACGGCCGGCAGCCGCTGCCACACCCGGTAGTACGCCCGTACCGGCCAGGAGCAGCCGGTCAGCGGGAGGTCGCGGCCCGGGGCGGCGGCGAGCAGGTCCGGGCTGTCGGCGAGCGCGCCGGTCAGGGCGCGCACGTCGGCGGCCCCGAGGACGACGTCGGCGTCCACGTAGAGGCGGGGGAAGCCCTTCGCGTGCTCGTCCCCGACCCGAAGGGCCGTGTGTTTGGAGGGAGTCGGGATCTCCACCACCCGTACGCGGGGGCCGCGCGCGCCCGCCACCCGGGCGGTGTCGTCCGTACAGCCGTTGCACACGACGACGATGTCGGTCCCGGAGGCCGGGGTGCCGGCCAGGAGGGCGTCGAGAAGGCGGCCGATGACCCGGCTCTCGTTGTGGGCCGGTATCACGATGCTGGTCACCCGGGAAGTATGCACGGTCGAACACTCGCCCCAGGCGATTCCGCCAACTCTCCCCGGGGGTAGGCCCGGTGGACTAGATTGACCGTCGTTACGGGGTCGGCTGCCTGGGGGAACACGCAGCCTGCCCGTGGCCGGACCGGCGCACGGGGAGCGCCGGGCGGCCGGGGGGCGGAGGCACGCGGATTGTCGCGGAGCCTCCATCGGTTGTGGGGGGCCATCACCGTTGAGCAGGTCACGCACGGGACGCGCGGGCTACCCGCCTGCCGTCGACGGCACGTCCTTCCCTCGCACACGCCCCAGCCACGAGTTGTCGACGCGCCGGCCGGCACGTCGCGCAGAGCGAAGGGGAACGCTGTGAAGGACACTGCGAAGGACGCCGGCGCCGTCGGCCCGGGGCCGACGGCGCCATTAGGTGTCGCCGTGGTCGGCGCGGGCTACTGGGGCCCCAATCTCGTCCGCAACTTCCAGTCCAGTCCGGAGTTCCGGCTCCGCTGGCTCTGCGACCTGGACGTGGACCGGGCCCGGCAGGTGCTGGGCGGGTACTCCACGGTCCAGGCGACCGCGGACTACGCGGCGGTGCTCGCCGACCCGGCCGTCGAGGCGGTCGCCGTGGCCACTCCGGCCGGCACGCATCTGGACGTGGCCCTGGCCGCGCTGCGCGCCGGAAAGCACGTCCTCGTGGAGAAGCCCCTGGCCGCCACGTACGAGGACGGGCTGCGGCTGGTGACCGAGGCCGAGGAGCGCGGTCTCACGCTGATGTGCGACCACACGTACTGCTACACCCCGGCGGTGGCCCGCATCCGGGAGATGGTCCGCTCCGGCGAACTCGGCGACATCCAGTTCGTCGACTCGGTCCGGATCAACCTGGGGCTCGTCCAGAAGGACATCGACGTCCTGTGGGACCTGGCGCCGCACGACCTGTCGGTCCTCGACTTCATCCTCCCGGACCACGTCCAGCCGGTCGCCGTCGCCGCGCACGGGGCCGACCCGATCGGGACGGGGCAGTCGTGCGTGGCGTACCTGACGCTCCAGCTCAGCACCGGCGCCATCGCGCACGTCCACGTGAACTGGCTTTCGCCGACGAAGGTACGGACCACCATGGTCGGCGGGTCCAAGCGGACGCTGGTGTGGGACGACCTCAACCCCTCCCAGCGGGTGGCGGTGTTCGACCGCGGCGTGGATCTGACGGCCCCGCAGGAGATCGGCGCGGACGAGCGCCGCGACATGCTCGTCTCCTACCGGACCGGCGACATGGTCGCGCCCGCGCTCGGCGAGAAGGAGGCGCTGCGCAGCATGGTCGAGGAGTTCGCCGCCGCGATCCGTACGGGCCGTCCGGCGCTGACCGACGGCCGGGCCGGCCTGAAGGTGCTGGACATCCTCGAAGCGGCCTCCCGGAGCCTGGAGTTCCGCGGCGCGGTCGTCGGACTGCGCACCGGGCGCTGACCGTTCGCAGGGCCGTCAGCGAGGGCTCGTTCGCAGGGCCCTTCGCAGATCTTTCGCAGATCTTTCGCACGCAAGACCGTGACCGACTCAGTAGGGGCAGGGCGTTGAGCAGCGTACAAGGCAAGAGGATTCTGGTCACCGGCGGGGCGGGCACCATCGGCTCGCATCTGGTGGACCTGCTGGTGGACAACGGGGCACGCGAGGTCGTGGTGCTCGACAACTTCGTGCGGGGACGGAGCGCGAACCTGGCCCGCGCCCTGCCGAGCGGCGTGGTGGAGGTCGTCGAGGGCGACATCCGGGACGCGGTCGCGGTGCGCAAGGCGACGGAGGGCGCCGACCTGGTGTTCCACCTGGCCGCCATCCGGATCACCCAGTGCGCGGAGGAACCGCGGCTGGCGAACGAGGTGATGGTGGACGGCACGTTCAACGTGCTGGAGGCGGCCGCCGCGGCCGGGGTGGGCAAGGTGATCGCCTCTTCCTCGGCCTCGGTCTACGGGCTGGCCGAGACCTTCCCGACCACCGAGCGCCACCACCCGTACAACAACGACACCTTCTACGGGGCGGCGAAGGCCTTCAACGAGGGCATGCTGCGCAGCTTCCACGCCATGTACGGGCTGGACTACGTCGCGCTGCGCTACTTCAACGTGTACGGGCCCCGGATGGACATCCACGGGCTGTACACCGAGGTGCTGATCCGCTGGATGGAGCGGATCGCCTCGGGCGAACCGCCGCTGATCCTCGGTGACGGCACCCAGACCATGGACTTCGTGGACGTCAGGGACATCGCGCGCGCCAATCTGCTGGCGGCGGAGTCGGACCTGACCGACGAGGTGTTCAACGTCGCGAGCGGGACCGAGACCAGTCTGCTCGAGCTCGCGCTGGGCCTGCTGGAGGCGATGGGCGCCGAGGGACTGGTACCCGAGCACGGCCCGGCCCGCGCCGTGAACGGGGTGACCCGGCGCCTCGCGGACACCTCGCAGGCCGCGGAGCGGCTCGGCTTCACCGCCGAGATCGACCTGCGCACCGGCCTTCGGGACCTGGTGCAGTGGTGGCGGGCCGAGCGCGCCGCCGACGCGGCGGCCATGGAGGCGGGCCGATGAGCACCCCGGACGCGGTACCGGCGGCCCGGATCCCGGTCATGGTGCCGTGGCTGGGCGAGGAGGAGGCGCGGGCGGCCTCCGACGCGGTGCTCTCCGGCTGGGTCGCCCAGGGTCCCCGGGTCGCCGAGTTCGAGCGGGCCTTCGCGGAGCGGGTGGGCGCCGGGCACGGCATCGCGGTGAGTTCCTGCACCACCGCCCTGCACCTGGCCCTCGTCGCGCTGGAGCTGGGCCCGGGAGACGAGGTGGTCGTCCCCTCGCTGTCGTTCATCGCCACGGCCAACGCCGTGCGCTACGTGGGCGCGCGGCCGGTGTTCGCGGACGTCGAGGAGGCCACCGGCAACCTGACCCCGGCCACCGTGGACGCGGCCCGCACCCCCCGTACGAAGGCGGTGCTCGCGGTCCACCAGGGCGGCGTGCCCGCGGACGTGCACGCGCTGCGCGCGGCGTGCGCCGACTGGGACCTCGCGCTGGTGGAGGACGCCGCCTGCGGAATCGGCGCGACGGTGGGCGGCAAGTCCGTCGGCCACGGAGCGCTGCTCGCCGCCTGGTCCTTCCACCCGCGCAAGGTGATCACCACCGGCGAGGGCGGGATGCTGACCACGGACGACGCGCGGTGGGCGGAGCGGCTGCGGCGGCTGCGCGAGCACGGGATGAACGTGTCCGCCGCGCAGCGGCACGCGAGCAGCAAGCCGATCGTCGAGAGCTATCTGGAGGTCGGCTACAACTACCGGATGACCGACATCCAGGCCGCGGTGGGCCTGGTGCAGCTGGGCAAGCTGGACGCGATCGTGGCCCGGCGGCGTGAGCTGGCGGCCCGGTACGCGGAGCTGCTGCGCACCGTCCCCGGTGTGCGCCCGGTCCGGGACCCCGGTCACGGCGAGGGCAACTTCCAGTCGTACTGGGTGCTGCTGGCCGAGCAGTTCCCCGTCGGCCGGGACGAGCTGCTCGCCGTGCTCTCCGAGGCGGGGATCTCGGCCCGGCGCGGGATCATGGCCTCGCACCTGGAACCGGCCTACGCGGGGCACGGCGCGGCGCCGCTGCCGGTGACCGAGCGGATCAGCCGTGACTCGCTGATCCTGCCGCTGTTCCACACCATGACGCGGGAGCAGCAGGACCGGGTGGTGGCGGTGCTGCGCGAACAGGCGGGCGGATGAACGGGCCGCAGGGCACCGAGGACCTGCTGATCGTCGGTGCGGGCGGGATTGCGCGGGAGACGGCCCAGGCGGTACGGGACGTGGCCGCCGCGGACATGGCGCGGGGCCGCGCTCCGAGGTGGCGGCTCATCGGGCACCTGGACGACGATCCGGCCCTGCACGGCCGGGACGTGGACGGGGTGCCGGTGCTGGGCGGCTGCGAGCGGGTGCACGAGCTGTGGGACGCCCGGGTGGTGGTCTGCGTGGGCAGCCCGCGCGACTACGCCGTACGCGCCCGCCTGGTGCGGCGCCTCGGGCTGCCCGTGAACCGCTACGCGACGGTGGTCCACCCCACGGCGGTGGTGTCGGGGTCCTCGGTTCTCGGCGCGGGCTCGGTGCTGCTCGCGCAGTGCGTGCTGACCGCCGCCGTCCGGGTCGGGTCCCACGTGGCGGTGATGCCGCAGGTGGTCCTCACCCATGACGACGCGGTCGGCGACTTCGCCACGCTCGCCTCGGGTGTCCGCCTCGGCGGCGGGGTGCGGCTGGGGCGGGGCGCCTACGTGGGTGCGGGCTCGCTGGTCCGCGAGTACACCACGGTCGGCGCCTGGTCGCTGACCGGTATGGGAAGCACGGTCCTCGGTGATGTGCCGCCCGGCGAGGTCTGGGCCGGGAGCCCGGCCCGGCGGCTGCGCACGGCGGACGGTCCGGCGCTCGAAGAGCTGCGGACCGATGGGGAGATGACCGGCCGGCGGCCGGAGACACGGATGGGGAGCCCAGTCAGATGAACCAGATACCGCTCGTCGACCTGAAGGCGGCGCACGCCGAGGTCGCCGGGGAATTACGCGCCGGATTCGACCGCGTGCTGGCCGACACCGCCTTCATCGGCGGTGAGGAGGTCCGCGCGTTCGAGCGCGAGTACGCGCAATTCGCCGGGGCCGGGCACTGCGTGGGCGTCGCCAACGGCACCGACGCCCTCGAACTGGCCCTGCGCGCGAGCGGGGTCGGCGTCGGCGACGAGGTGGTGCTGCCCGCCAACACGTTCATCGCGACCGCGGGCGCCGTCGCCCGGATCGGTGCGCGGCCGGTCCTGGTCGACTGCCTGCCCGACACGCTGCTGATGGACCCGCGGGCCGCGCTGGACGCGGTCGGGAAGGCCACCCGGGCGGTGGTCCCGGTCCACCTGTACGGACAGTGCGCCGCCACCGCGGAGCTGGCCGCCGGGCTGCCGTCGCACGTCAGGGTCGTCGAGGACGCCGCGCAGAGCCAGGGCGCGACCCGGGACGGCCGCTCCCCCGGCAGCGGCGGGATCGCCGCGACCAGCTTCTACCCGGGCAAGAACCTGGGCGCGTACGGGGACGCGGGCGCGGTGGTGACCGACGACGAAGGACGCGCCGACCTGGTCCGGGCGCTGGCCAACCACGGCGGTGTCGCCAAGTACCGGCACGACGTGGCCGGGTTCAACAGCCGCCTGGACGGTCTGCAGGCCGTGGTCCTGCGGGCGAAGCTGGCCCGGCTGGCCGACGGGAACGCGGCCCGCCGGGCGGCCGCCGCCCGGTACGACGCGCTGCTGGGCGACCTGGCGGCCACCGGACGCCTCACCCTGCCCGTCACGGCGCAGGGCAACGTCCACGTGTGGCACCTGTACGTCGTACGGGTCGCCGCGGGCACGGACCGCGACGCCGTCGTCGGCAAGCTCAACGCGGAGGGCATCGGCGCGGGCGTGCACTATCCGGCCCCGGTCCACCTCACCCCGGCCTTTGCCCACCTCGGCCACGGCCGCGGTGATTTCCCGCACGCCGAGGAGGCCGCGGACCGGATGCTCTCCCTCCCGCTCTTCCCGCAGATCACCGCTGACCAACAGCAGCGGGTCGTGGACGCACTCAGCGGCGCCCTGCGCTGACGCCTCCCGGTTCACGCAAACAAATGAGGTACAGATGAACAAGCGGAGAAGGCTGCTCCGGTTTCGGTACGGTCTTTTCACCGTGGTCGCCACCCTTGTGGCCACGGTTCTCTCACCGGCCTCGGTAGCCGGTGCCGCCGATCCCTGCGGTCCGACGTCGAACGCCGTCGTCTGCGAGAACTCCAAGCCGGGCACACCGATGTCGGACTGGTTCGCGCCCAGCGCCTGGGGCGACATCAAGGGCTTCAGTGCCCAGATGAGCGTCCAGGCCGGCGACACCGTGCAGTTCAAGGTCCAGTCCCCCTCGCCCTACCGCGTCTCGGTCTACCGGCTGGGCCACTACGGGGGCAACGGCGCCCGTCTGCTGTCGACGGAGGCTCAGGCCGCCCAGACCTACCCGGCCAACTACGCCCAGGGCGGGAACCCGAAGAACTGCACGACCAAGGCGTCGACCGGTCTGGTCGACTGCGGCAACTGGCCCGTGACGGCGACGTGGAGCGTGCCGTCCGACGCCGTCTCCGGCCTGTACATCGCCAACTTCGACCAGGCGGACGGCAACGGCCTGATGCCGTACCCGTTCGTCGTCCGCAACGACTCCAGCCACTCCGACATCCTGGTGCAGACGAGCGACCAGACCTGGCAGGCGTACAACAACTACGGCGGCCAGGACCTCTACGACGGCGGCGGTCCCGCACCGGACGGGCGTGCGTACGAGGTGAGTTACAACCGTCCGATGGACATCGGCGGGGAGAACGGGATCTACGGCTCCGAGTACCAGATGATCTCGTGGCTGGAGCGCAACGGGTACGACGTCAGCTACATGTCCGGGATCGACATGTCGGTGCGCGGCGCCTCCCTGATGCAGAACCACAAGGTGTTCATGTCCTCGGGGCACGACGAGTACTGGACGCAGGAGCAGTTCACCAATGCCCTGAACGCCCGGCGTGCCGGTCAGCACCAGACGTACTTCGCCGGGAACGAGATCTTCTGGAAGACCCGGCTGGCGCCGAGCATCGACGGCGCCAACACCGCCAACCGGACACTGGTCTGCTATAAGGAGACCAAGCTGTCCTTCCCGGTGCCCAACGGCGTTCCCGACCCGAGCGGTACCTGGACGGGCACCTTCATGGACCCGGCCAGCGCCGCCAACGGGCGTCCGTACCAGCCCCAGAACCAGCTGACCGGAACGCTGTTCACGGTGAACGGCTACCGGGCGGACGCGATCACCGTGCCGGGCGCGTTCGCCAGGATGCGGCTGTGGCGCAACACCACCGTCGCGAACCTGACCCCCTCGCAGACCGCGACCTTCCCGACCGGAACGCTCGGCTACGAGTGGGACTCCGACATCGAGGACGCGGCGCGGCCGCCGGGGCAGATCAAGATGTCCTCCACCACCGTGGACATCGAGGACGGCAAGTACCGGCTGGACTACGGCAACACCTACGGGAACGGCACCGCGACGCACAGCCTGGTCGCCTTCCGCGACCAGACCTCGCACGCACTGGTCTTCGGCACGGGCACGGTGCAGTGGTCGTGGGGCCTGACCAACATGCCGACGGGCAACCCGGACGACGCGGTGGTCACCGAGGACAAGCGGATGCAGCAGGCCACCGTCAACGTCTTCGCGGACATGGGGGTGCAGCCCAAGAGCCTGCAGGGCGATCTGGTCCCGGCCACCGCGTCCACCGACGCCATCGGGCCGACCGTCAGCGTGACGAGCCCCGCGTCCGGCGCCACCGTGCCGGCCCTGCGGCCCGTGACCGTCACCGGCACGGCGGCCGACAGCGGTGGCGGCGTGGTGGCCCGCGTGGAGGTCTCCACGGACGGCGGAACCACCTGGAAGGCGACCACCGGCGTCGGAACCTGGAGCTACACCTGGACGCCGACCGCTCCCGGCTCCGTGCAGATCAAGGTCCGTGCGGTGGACGACAGCGTCAACATCGGCGCCGTCACCACCGTGCCGCTGACCGTCGGCCCCCAGCAGTGCCCCTGCACCGTCTGGCCCGCGGCCGCGGTACCGGGGACCGTCAACGCGGGTGACGGCAGCTCGGTGGAGCTCGGCGTGAAGATCCGCACCACGGCGGCCGGTTCGATCACGGGGGTCCGCTTCTACAAGTCCCCGGCCAACACGGGCACGCACACCGGCAGCCTGTGGAGCTCCACCGGCCAGCGCCTGGCCACGGGCACGTTCACCAACGAGACGGCTTCGGGCTGGCAGCAGCTGAACTTCGCCACTCCGGTACCGGTCAAGGCGAACACCACGTACGTCGCCTCCTACTTCGCGCCGCACGGCGGGTACTCCTTCGACAACACCTTCGCCGCCGGCTCCGCGGGCCTCGCCCCGCTCACCGCACTCAAGAGCGGTACCGACGGCGGCAACGGCGTCTACCGCTACAGCGCGACGGGCGGCTTCCCGAACACGGCCGCGAGCGGCAGCAACTACTGGGTCGACGCGGTCCTGGACACCTCGGCCGCGAGCACCACACCGCCCACCGTCACCTCCACCTCGCCGCAGTCCGCGGCGACCGGCACACAGATCACGGCCTCGGCGTCGGCCACCTTCTCCACGGCCATCGACTCCGACACCCTGGTGTTCACCCTGAAGGACTCCGGGGGAGCCAACATCCCGGGTACGAAGGTGATGGGCGCGGCCAACAGCGCGACCTTCACGCCGTCCAGCGAACTCGCCCTGAACTCGACCTACACCCTGTCGGTCCAGGCGAGCGACCTGTGGGGCAACGCGATGACCGCACCGGTCACGTGGAACTTCACCACCAGCCCCAACCCGCCCACCGTGACCTGCCCCTGCACCCTCTGGCCGAACACCGCCACACCGACCACCGCCAACGTGGTGGACGACGCCAACTCCGTGGAGCTGGGCACCCGCTTCCAGTCCGCGGTGAACGGCTACGTCACCGGTGTCACCTTCTACAAGGGCCCCGGCAACACCGGTGCCCACACCGGCAGCCTCTGGGCCGCCGACGGCACCCTGCTCGCCACCGGCACCTTCGGCAGCGAGACCCTGACCGGCTGGCAGCAGCTCAAGTTCGCCACCCCTGTGCCCGTCACCGCCGGTACCTCGTACGTGGCCTCCTACCACGCGCCGAACGGCAACTACTCGGTGGACGGCGGCTACTTCACCGGAGCGCACCGCTCCTACCCGCTGGTCGCACCGGCCGACGGATCGGGCGGCGCCAACGGCCTCTACAAGTACGGCGCGACCACCACGTTCCCCTCGAACACCTTCGGCTCGGTGAACTACTGGGTCGGTCCCGTCTTCACCACCAGCCCGCCGGCCGGTGTCCAGTCGGACGGGTCCACGGAGGTGGCGGGTCAGTGAGCACCGTCAGCGTGGTGATCCCCTGCTACAAGTACGGCCACTTCCTGGCCGACTGCGTCAAGAGCGTCCTGGACGAACAGGAGGGCGTCGACGTCCGGGTGCTGATCATCGACGACGCCTCGCCCGACGACTCCGCGGACGTGGCGCGCGCCCTGGCGGCGGCCGACCCGCGGATCGAGGTCCGGGTCCACGAGCAGAACAGGGGCCACATCGCCACCTACAACGAGGGGCTGCTGGAGTGGGCCGACGGGGACTACGTCGCCCTGCTCTCGGCGGACGACCGGCTGGTCCCCGGCGCCCTGGTACGGGCCGCCGCCCTGCTCGACGCACATCCGGAGGCCGGTTTCGCCTACGGCCGGCCGCTGCGGTTCCTGCACGGCGGCCCGCTGCCCGCGGCCCGCACCCGGAGCACGGGGTCGGTCGTCTACCCCGGACGGTGGTGGCTGGAGCGGCGCTTCCGGGAGGGCACCGGGTGCATCACCTCACCGGAGGTGGTCGTCCGCACCAGCCTCCAGCGCAAGGTCGGGGGCTACGATCCGGAGCTCCCGCACGCGGGGGACATCGAGATGTGGATGCGGCTCGCGGCGCACGCCGACGTGGGTTACGTCCGGGGGGCCGACCAGGCTTTCTACCGGGTCCACGGCAACAACATGTCCACCACCGACTTCGGTGGACAGCTCGACGACCTGCGCCAGCGCCTGGTCGCCTTCGACTCGGTGCTCGACAAGTGCGCCGGCCTGCTGCCCGATGCCGACCGGCTGGCGCTGGCGGCGCGCACCCGGCTCGCGCGGTACGCGCTGCGGCGCGCCTACCGCGCGTACGACCGGGGGCGCACGGCGGTGGTACCGGTCGAGGAGCTGGTGGAGTTCGCCGCCGAGTGCCTGCCCGGCGGGTACGAAGCGCTCGCCGAGTACCGGGCGCTGCGCAGGCGGCGGCGCATCGGCGCGCGCGCCATGCCCTGTCTTCAGCCGCTGGTGCTGTCGGCGGTCGCCGACCGGGGGCGCGAGTGGCTGTGGTGGCGGTCGTGGAAGCGCCGAGGGATCTGATGGACCGTCTCCACCGGTTCTTCCGGCGGGTTCTGGGGACCGGTGTCGGCGCGCTCGCGCCGGCGCCGGTTCCGGCGTGTCAGGAGCCGGTCGGTCCACAGGGCCGCCGCCACACCGCCGACCGCGGCCAGCAGGGCCACTCCGGCCAGGGCGCGCACCCTGTCGCCGGTCCGCGCGACCGCGTGCGGCTGCACCAGGAGGTCGACGCTCATCCGGGCCGCGGCCGGGATGCCCTGCTGCGTCTGGAGCTCGGTCAGGTGCCGGGTGTAGACCTCGATGATCTTCCGTACGGAGGCGTCGGCCGCCGCGGGGTCGGAGTGCTCCACCTGGATCTGGAGCGAGGGGATCAGGTGTCGCGGGGTGACGCTGGTGCCGCTGTTGCGCGGTGTCATCCGGTAGGTGCCGGTGACCCCCGCGGCCTCGAGCTCGGCCGCTCCGGCGGGCGAGCCGAGCTGCTGCACCACCCCGTACGAGACGGCGGCGAGCGGCGGCTGGAGGTTCGCGAGCTGGTTCGGCTGACTGCTGGTCACCGGCGGCTTGAGCACCACGATCGCCGAGCTGAGATAGACCGGGGCGGGCCGCAGCACGGCCGCCGCTCCGGCGGCCGCGAGCAGCATCGCCGCCACCAGGACGTACCAGCGCCGGCGCAGCGCACGGACCAACTCACCAGGCGACACGGGGATCCCTTCCTTCATGACCGATCTTTGCAGGACCCGGGTAGGTCCGCCATCAAATCCGGTTCCCGGCAGGGGTGTTCGTGAGCATTCGTGAAATGGGCGCGGTGCTGCGCCGGCGCTGGTACGTGATCGTGCCGGCGGTTCTGCTCAGCCTGCTGGCGGCGCTGCACCTGTACCGGTCGGTGCCGGTGGCCTACCAGTCGCAGAGCTCGGTGGCGCTGCTCGACTCCACGGCGAACTCCCAGCTGCCGCCCGCCTTCGGCAATCCCATATCAAACGCGGGCGGTTCCCTGGTGGTGACCGCGGACGTGCTGATCAGGACGCTGTCCGGGGCCGACGCCGCCCGCGACCTGCACAGCCTGGGCGTGACCGATCCCTATACCGTCGGGTTCGCCGCGAACACCTCGGGCCCGCTGCTGACGCTGACGGTCACGGGCACCGACCGGGCCAAGGTGCTCGAGGAGACGAACACGCTGACCGCCTTCGCCGGGGAGCAGCTCAACGCGCTGCAGGCGGCGGCCCAGGTGCAGCCCGGGTACTTCGTGCAGACCGCGCAGGTGGTGCTGCCGCAGACGCCGGTGCCGCAGCTCAAGAGCCGCTACCAGCAGGTGCTGGGGGTCCTCATCCTCGGCGTCAGCGGCGGGTTCACCCTGTCCTTCGTGGCGGACGCGCTGCTGGCGGCCCGCCGCCGCAGGAGCGAGAGCTCCGCCGAGGCCGCCGTGCCGCTGGGGGCACCTCCCAGCGGTAGCTGGGGGAGGGCCGCCCGCCGGAGGTCACGGGGCCGCCATGTGGACGCCACCGCGCTGCTCACCGGGTATCTGGCGCTGGCCTTCTTCATCCCGTCGAACCTGACGCTGCCGGGCATGGGCGGGGTGGGCACCCCGGCCAACGTGTTCGCCCTGCTCGGCCTGTTCTGGTATCTGGCGACGTGGCTCACCGGCCGGATCCGGCCGGCGCCCGGGACCCGGCTGCCCCGGGTGGCCATGTGGCTGCTGGCCGTGTCGGTGCTGGCCTCCTACATCGCGAACGCGGGCCGCGGCAGCGTGCGCAAAGAGCTGCTCGGCGCGGACCGCGGTCTGATCGCCCTGCTGGTGTGGGTGTCGCTGGTGGTGCTGGTCTCCGCCGGCATCCAGGACCGCTCGCGCCTGGACGTACTGCTGCGCCGGGCCGTGGTGATGGGGACGGTCGTCGCGGCCGTCGGGTTCTACGACTTCTTCACCGCGACCAACATCGCCGACAGCATCAGCATCCCGGGGCTCCAGTCGAGCGTCCCCCAGATCACGACCCTGGACCGCGGGGCGTTCACCCGGCCCCGGTCCACCACGGCGCAGCCGCTGGAGTTCGGCGGGATGCTGGCGCTGCTGCTGCCCTTCGCCGTGCAGCAGGCCTTCGATCCCGTGCGGAGCCGGCTGCGCGCCTGGCGCCGCTGGGGGCCGGTGGTGCTGATGGGCGGGGCGCTGCCGCTGACGGTGTCGCGTACCTCGATCATCGGGGTGCTGATCGTGATCCTGGTGATGGTGCCGCGCTGGAAGCCGCAGCGGCGGTGGACCGCGACCGGTGTACTGCTGGGCGCGGTGGCCTGCTTCAAGGTCATCATCCCCGGGCTGATCGGCACCATCACCGCGCTGTTCGCGTCCTTCCTGACGAACTCCGACAGCAGTACCCAGGCCCGTACGGTCAAGTACAGCGCGATCGTCCCCTACCTGGACGAGCGCCCCCTGTTCGGGCGGGGTCTGGGCACGTTCATTCCCGAGCTCTACTTCTTCACCGACAACCAGTACATGCTGACCCTCGCCGAGATGGGCTTCCTGGGGCTTCTCGCGCTCCTGTTCCTCTTCTTCACCGGCATCCACCAGGGCGGGGCGATCCGCCGGCTGGCCGTCGGCGAGTCCGACCGGGAGCTCGGGCAGGCGTTCTTCGCCTCCGCCATCGTCGCCCTGGTCGTCAGCGCCACCTTCGACGCACTCAGCTTCCCGATGTTCGCCGGCATGTTCTTCCTGACGATCGCCGCCGGAGGCAGCTACCTCGGCTTCATCCGGCGCGCGGCGCCGAAGCCCCGATCCGTGGAGTTCCCATGTCTTCCCGCCGACCAGCCTCCCCTCGGTCTCTCCCCGGCTCCGGCCCGGTAGCCGTTCTCGTCGTCACCTGGAACAGCGCCCCGGTGCTCCCGGAGTTCCTCGCCTCGCTGCCGGCGGGCATGGCCGGGCTGGACTGGCGCCTGGTCGTCGCCGACAACGACTCGGCCGACGGCACCGTGGACCTGGTCCGCTCGCTGGCCCCGGACGCGACGGTCGTCCAGACCGGCCGCAACGCCGGATACGCGGCCGGGGTGAACGCCGCCCTCGGAGCCGCCGCCGGGTGGGAGGGCGGCTTCCGGGCGGCCCTGGTGTGCAATCCGGACGTCCGGATGCGGCGGGGCTGCGCCAAGGTGCTGGTTGACGCGCTCAACGCCCCGCTGGCCGGTGGCGGCCGGGTCGGGATCAGCGTCCCGCTGCTGTACGAGGAGGACGGGCGGACGCTGCTGCACTCGCTGCGCCGCGAGTCGCGCGTGACCCGGGCGCTCGGCGAGGCGGTGCTGGGCAATCGCCGGGCCGGGCGGTTCCCGCGCTGGAGCGAGCTGGTCACCGACCCGTCGGCGTACGAGCGGGCGACGGTCGCGGACTGGGCCACCGGCGCGCTGATGGCCCTCTCCCGGGGGTGCCTGGACGCCTGCGGGCCCTGGGACGAATCGTTCTTCCTGTACTCGGAGGAGACCGACTACTGCCTGCGGGCCCGGGACCGCGGCTTCCGCACCCGTCTGGAGCCCGCGGCCTCGGCCACCCATCTCGGCGGTGATTCGCAGGTGTCGCCCCGGCTGTGGACCCTGCTGACGCTCAACCGCGTACGGCTCTACGGGCGCCGGCACGGGGCCGCGGCGACGGCCGCCTTCCGGATGGCCGTGCTCCTGCGGGAGACCTCGCGGGCGGCGCTCGGCCGCCCGGCCAGCCGGGCGGCGGCCCGCGCACTGGCCAGCCCGTCCGCACTGCGCGCCACTCCCGGTCCCTAGGGGGTGGGGCCGTCCCAGGCGGTGTAGAAGCTCTCCGGGTTGACCAGGTAGCGGACCGTGGGGCGGGGCAGGTGGCGCACCTCGTGGCGGCGGGCGTAGCGGCGGATCAGCTCCCAGTCCTCGCGGGGCAGCACCTCGGGGGTGCGCCGCAGCCTGCTGAAGTACAGGGAGCGGTTGCGGCGCGCGACGAAGGCGTTGGTGTCCAGAAAGGCCTCGTGGGCGGCGCGGCGGCGGTCGAAGGGCACCGAGAGGACGTCCCGCTCCGTGCCGTCGGGCAGCACCCTGCGCAGCGCGGTGTACACGGCGTCGGGCCCGCCGGGCGGCTCCAGCACCGCGAGGGCCTGTTCCAGGTGGTCGGGCTCCCACAGGTTGTCGTCGTCCAGGAAGGCCACGTACCGGGAGCGGGTCAGCCGGATCCCCACGTTGCGCACGACGCCGGCGGTGGCCGTGTTGCGGGCCAGGGACACCGCGAACAGCCGTGGATCATCCGGGAGTTCGGACAGTCCGGCGCCGTCGTCGACGACGATGACCACCTGGTCGGTCACGGTCTGCTCCAGCGCCGAGCGGACCGCCGCGCGCAGCGCCCCGGGCCGCCGGTGGGTGGCGATCACGGTGGCGACCAGGGCGGCCGGGGGCCGGCCGAGGGCGGCGGCGAGCCGGGCGGTCTCGGCGTCCTCGAAGCGCCGCAGGCGTACGGCGGAGGGGGCGAGGAGGACCTTGTTCCTGGCCTCGAAGAGCACCAGCCAGCCGAAGGCCCCTTTGAGCAGCTCCCACGGGGCCCGCGCGATTCGGCGCATCATGAACTCTCCCTGTCAGCCGGTGGGTTCGGGGGTGACGGGCCTGCCGTCGGACATGCGGTTTCCCCGCCACACGTTGCCGGCGCCGCCCGCGTTCCAGGCGGTGACCGGACCGTAGACCCCGCTGCCCTGGTGGTACTGGGTGGAGAAGACGTTGTCCGTGATCTCGATGCCGGTGGCGCCCGGGCCGCCGCCGTAGAGCGCGTACGCTCCCCCGGCCAGCCAGTTGCCCTCGACGATGACGGAGGAGACGGTCCCGGTGTCGGCGAACAGGCCGACGGCGGCGGTGGCTCCCCGGTCCACGGCGACGGAGTTCAGCAAGGTGTTGCGGCGGATGGTCAGCCGGCCCTTGTTGCCGCCTCCGCTGATGACGGCGTCGGTGTGCTGCCATTCGCCGCCCTGGTTGCGGAACGCGACGATGTCGTGGACGTAGTTGTCGTGCAGGTCGCCCTGGCCCATGGACAGGGCGTTGCCGAAGACCGAGACGTCGCACCAGCCGACCTCGATCGAGCTGCCGCCCATGTTGGAGACCGCGTAGTTGACCCCTCCGTTGTCGGGGCCCTTGCCCGGCACCGCGGTGATGGTGGTGTGCAGGACCTTCAGCCCGCTGAAGCCGGGGCGCAGGTTGATCCCCCACCAGTTGGCCGAGGTGATCCGGCTGTCGATGACGGTGACGTCGTTGGCGTAGACGTCGAGGGAACCCCGGATGTCCCAGCCCTTGATGACCGTGCCGTCCTTCTTGACGGACATGTTCCCCGTGTCGTGCGGTTCGAGGGCGATCCTCGGGCCGGTGCTCTTCGCGTCGGGGAATCCGCAGTCGCCTGGCGCGGCGCAGGCCGTCGGGGAGGGGGTGCCCGGGGTGGCCGGGGGTTCGGCGGTGCCCGTACCGGGCGGTGTCGCGGGCGTTGTCGCGGAGGGCGTACCGGGCGGCGTGCCGGAGGGCCCGGCCGACGGGTCGGCCGAGGGGGCGGCCGACGGCGTGGCTTTGTGGTCGCCCACACCGGTCCGGTCGGCCTGGTACAAGGCGAGTACGACGGCCAGCAGCACCGCGGCGAGCGCCCATGCCCCCAGGCGCCTTCGGTCGGGGGTCACGGCTTGCCGCGCAGGAAGCCTCGGCTGGGCAGGACGCAGACGGCGTAGCAGAGGGTGCCGGCGCCTCCGGTGACGGCGAGGGTGAGCACGCCGTCGCCGAGGTACCGCTCCAGGCCGAGTACCACGGCGGTCATCACCGCTCCGCCGAGGAAGGGCCAGGCACAGGCCCGTACGACGGTGCCCAGCCCGATGCCGCCGCGGTGCAGCACGAGGAGGTACACCGGCACCACGACGACCACCGCGACCAGGACGTGGCCCTGGGCCACTCCCACGATCCCGCCGCCCCGGGCGCCTGTGATCAGGGCCGGGATCAGGACGAGGAGCCAGAGCCCCTGGACCGCGATGAGGGAGCGGCGCCGGCCGATGGCCACCAGGCAGTCGTAGGCGAGTTCGCAGCCGATGCGGACCAGGCCGAGTGCCATCAGCCAGGGCAGGGCCCGGGCGGCGGGCAGCCAGCGTTCTCCGTAGACGAGTTCCACGATCGGTCCGGCGAGGGCGGCCAGCAGGACGCAGAGCGGGACGGTTGCCGTGGTGACGACTCCGAGGGCGCGGCCGAATCCGGTGGCGAGCGCCTGCGGTGAGTCGGCCAGCCGGGAGAATCCGGCGAAGGAGACGCGGCGGGCCGCTTCGGAGACGATCCGTACGGGCCAGCCGGAGATGTTGAAGGCGAGCACGTAGAAGCCCAGGGCGAGCGGGTCGAGGGCCGAGCCCACCACCATGGTGTCGACGTTGACCACGCCGAGGGCGAGCATGCTGGCCCCGGCGAGCGGGAGCCCGAACCGGAGCAGGGCCCGGGCCTGTTCCCGGTCCCAGCCGAACCGCAGGGTGCCGGGGGCCGCGAGGCAGCAGCCGATCAGCGCGGCCACGTTGCCGACGACGGCGCCCCAGGCGAAGCTCATCGCGCCCCAGCCCTGGACGGCCAGCAGCAGGGTCACGGCGGTGCTGAGCACGAAGTTGAGCCCGTCGACGGCCATCCGCCGGCCCTGCGCGAACTCGCGGGTGAGGAATCCGGCGGGTACCTGGGACAGACCGTCGAGGACCACGCACAGGCACATCACCCGCAGGACGCCGGAGGCCTCGGGCGAGCCCAGTACGCCGGCGACCGCCGGGGCGGCCGCGAAGAGCACCGCGTACAGCAGGCAGCTGGAGACCGCGCTCAGGGTGAGGACGGTCGGGGCGAAGCGGCGCGGGTCGCCCTCCCAGCGCACGATCGCCAGGGAGACGCCGAGTTCGTTCGCGGAGAGCAGGACGAGCAGGACCGTCTGGGCGATCCCGTACACGCCCCAGGCCTCGGGGCCGAGGAAGAACCGGGCGAGGATGATGCCGGTCACGAAGTTGCCGAGCCGCATCACGATGGTGTTGACCAGGCTCCACTTGGCGGCGGAGCCGACCTTGCGCCCCAGTGACGGCGGCGCCGGGGTGGCCTCGGTGTCCGCCGCGGCGCCGGTCACGGCGATCCTCCCCGGCCCGGACCGGCCGGGTGGGCCACGGTCATGCGCAGGGTGTCCGACGCATCGGCCCCGGCCCCGGCGTCGGCGATGGCGCCGGAGTCCTCGGCGGGTTCGACGGCCTCGCCGGGTGCGGGCCGGTGCTTGCCGGGTTGCTGCGGCCGCCGGCGGGCTTCCACGAAGAAGGTGGCGACCAGGCTGAGCACAAAGCCCAGTACCCCTGCCATGACGAGGTACTGGAGCCTGGCCTTCGTCTGCGCCTCCGGCTTCTGCGGGGGCACGATCGTCGCCATCCGGATCATGGCCTCCGGTGCCACCGACTGCTGGGTCTGGAACTCCAGCAGCCGCTTCTCGGCGTAGGCGGTGAGGATCCCGTCCGACTTCAGGACGGCGGCGGGATCCGTGCCGGTGACGCTCAGCCACATGAAGGGCCCCTGGGCGTTGTCGGCGATCTTCGCCTCGTGTTTTCCGGTGATGCCGAGGGACTTGAGGTCCCGGACGGAGTCGTCGGAGTTGAGGTTGCGGGCCAGGCCGTCGGCCATCCCGGTGAGCGAGGCCTGGGTGCTCAGGAAGGGGTTGCCGTCGAAGGCCACCGTGGCCTTCTCGGAGTTCAGGAGCGTCACCGTGCTCTGTGACCGGTACTCCACCGGAACCAGCAGGTACACGGCGGCGGTGAGCGCCGCCGTGACCGCCAGTCCGGGCAGCAGCACGTACCAGCGCCTGCGCATGACTCGCCAGATCTCGGCGAGATCCATGGTCTTCCCCCTCTTGTGACTACGGTTGCCGCGGAACGAGATCGGTCGGTCTGAGCCGGGTCCGCGCGCTCCCGCCGTCCAGCAGGACCCCGGCGATGCGGTCGCCCGCGCGGCCGTCCCACAGCTCGGGGCAGCGGGGCGCGGGCGGATCGTCGAGCACCCGGTGCGCGGTGGTCACGATGTGCTCGGGATCGGTGCCCGCCAACACGTTGGTGCCCTCCTCGACCGTGATGGGCCGCTCGGTGTTGTCCCGGAGGGTGACGCAGGGCACGCCCAGGGCCGTGGTCTCCTCCTGGATGCCCCCGGAGTCGGTGAGCACCAGGCGGGCGGAGTCCTGGAGGGCGATGAAGTCGAGGTACCCGGCGGCCGGCACCAGCCGGATGCCGTCGGGTACGCCCGCTTCGGCGAGCCGCTCGGCGGCCCGCGGGTGCACCGGCAGCAGCAGCGGACAGCGGCCGGCGATCTCGCCCAGGGCCTTCAGCAGGCCGCGCAGGGCACCGGGGTCGTCCACGTTGGCCGGGCGGTGCAGGGTGACCAGGCCGTACCCGCCCCGGGTCAGCCCGTACCGGTCCAGGACGTCCGACCGCCGGGCCCGGTCCAGGTTGGCGAGGAGGGTGTCGATCATGACGTTGCCGACGACGTGGATCTGGTCCTCCCGGTAGCCCTCCGCCCGCAGGTTCGCGGCCGCGTCGGGCGAGGGGGCCAGCAGGTAGTCGCTGACGCGGTCGGTGGCGACCCGGTTGACCTCCTCCGGCATGCCCCAGTCACGGCTGCGCAGTCCGGCTTCCACGTGGGCCAGCAGCGGGCCGGCCTTCGCGGTCACCAGGGCGCAGGCGAGCGTGGAGTTGATGTCGCCGACCACGACCACCGCGTCCGGGGCCACCTCGTCGAGCAGCGGCTCGAAGGCCGTCATCACCCGGCCGGTCTGCTGGGCGTGGCTTCCGGAGCCGGCGCCCAGGTACCGGTCGGGGGCGCGGATGCCGAGATCGCGGAAGAACACCTCGTTCATGGACTCGTCGTAGTGCTGGCCGGTGTGGACGAGGACCACCTCGGCGCCGCGGCGCTCCAGTGCGTCCATCACCGGTTTGATCTTCATGTAGTTGGGGCGTGCTCCGGCGACACAGATGATCCGGGCGGTGTCTCCCATGCTCAGAGCACCTCCACCGTCGGTCCGGACAGCCGGTTGCGGCAGTCGAGGACGAAGGAGGCGTGCTCGGTGACCAGTGCGTAGTCGAAGGAGTCGTGGTCGGTGAGCAGGACGACCACGTCGGCGGCGGCCAGTTCCTTGCGGGTGGGCTCGACCCGGACAAGGCGGGCGTCGACCTTGATGTGCTCGACCACGTGGGGATCGGCCGCGCGCACCTTGGCCCCCATGTCGAGGAGCAGTTGCGAGACGCGCACCGCGGGCGACTCCCGCGCGTCGCCGGTGTTCTTCTTGTAGGCGAGCCCGAGCAGCAGGACCCGGGAGCCGTTGACCGAGCGGCGCTTGGAGTTGAGCGCGTCGATGACCCGGCGGGTCACGTACTCGGGCATGTGGCTGTTGATGTCGTTGGCGAGCTCGACGAAGCGGAAGCTCTGGCCGAGTTCGCGCTGCACCCGCCAGGACAGGTACGAGGGGTCGATCGGCAGGCAGTGGCCGCCGACCCCCGGGCCGGGTGTGAACTTCATGAAGCCGAAGGGCTTGCTGGACGCGGCTTCGATGGACTGCCACACGTCGATGTCGAGGTGGCGGGCGAACATCGCTATCTCGTTGACCAGCGCGATGTTCACGTGCCGGAAGGTGTTCTCCAGCAGCTTGGCCAGCTCGGCCTCCTTGGGCGAGCTCACCGGCACCGTGGTGTCGACGAGGTCCCCGTAGAAGGACTCGACGGCCTTCAGCGAGCGGGCGTCGACGCCGGAGACGACCTTGGGCGTCTGCTGGAAGCCCCAGACGGCGTTCCCGGGGTCGATGCGCTCCGGGCTGTAGCCGAGGTGGAAGTCGGCTCCGGCGGTGAGCCCCGAGCCGTCCTCCAGGATCGGCGCGAAGAGTTCCTCGGTGGTGCCCGGGTAGGTGGTGGACTCCAGCACCACGGTCGCGCCGGGGCGCAGGTAGCGGGCCAGCGTGTGGGCCGACTCCTCGATGTAGCGGAGGTCGGGGGCACCATCGTGTAACGGGGTGGGGACGGTGACGACGGCCACGTCGAAGCCGCCACAGTCCCGGGCCAGTTCGGTGGGCCGGTAGGTGCCGAGCTCCAGCGCCCGGCTCAGCCGTTCGGAGCTGACGTCCTCCACGTACGACTCTCCGGCGGCGAGGCTCTTGACCCGCCGCGTGTCCACGTCGTAGCCGACCACCTGGTGCCCGACCTCGGCGGCCCGGATGGCCAGTGGCAGTCCGACGTATCCCTGTCCCACGACGACGACGCGCATCAGTGACTCCTGTTCGCGGAACCGGCAGACGGCGTGCGGCGGATGAGCTCGCGGACCGTCATGAGGAGGAAGGCGGTGTTGGTGGTGAGGTAGCGCTTGCCGAGGCGGCGCGGCTCCTGGAGGGTGCGGTAGAACCATTCGAGTCCCATCCGCTGCCAGACCACCGGTGCCCGTCTGGTGATGCCGGCGAGGATGTCGAAGGAGCCGCCGACGCCGTGCACCACGTGGGCGCCGGTGCGGTCGCCGTAACCGGCGGTGAAGATCTCCTTCTTGGGCGAGGTCATGCCGAGGAACAGGAGCTGGGCGCGGCTGTCCGCGATGGCGCCGGCGACCGACTCCTGCTCGGAGTCCGCGAAGTAGCCGTTGCGGCTGCCGGCCACCCGCAGCTTCGGGAACCGTTCGGAGATCTGCCGGAGCATCATCTCCAGGACCTCCTGCCGGGCGCCGAGCAGGTAGACGGAGATGTCCGCAGCCTCGGCCGTGGCGAGCAGGCGCATGAACAGGTCGATTCCCGCGACCCGTTCCGGCAGCCGGACGCCCAGGACGCGCCCGGCCCAGACCACGGCCTGGCCGTCGGCCAGGACCAGGTCGCAGCCGGCGACCGCCTCGGCGAGGCGGGGGTCGCGCCGCATGTTGACCAGCTTGGCCGCGTTGACCATGCCGATCTCGATCCGCTCGCCGCGGCGTACCGCGTCGAGGCAGCGCTGGACGGTCTCGTCCATGGTCAGGGCGTCGAGCGTGACCCCGAAGAGGGACTGTCTCTGGGTCATCTCTGGGGCCCCCCGAGCCAGGCGAACAGCATCCAGCCGAACTCGTACGGGCGGCACTCGCGGTCCACCGCGACGGGGCGGAAGAGCCGGTCGAGCGGTGCGAGCCGCGCGTGCGGGGCCACCCGGGTGGTGAGTCCGCGGGCGGCGCGGACGGCCTTCCTGGGGTCACCGCGGTAGACCTTGCGCCAGGTGACACCGAGTTCCTCGCGGATCATCGGCTCCCGCGGGGTGCCGGCGGGTCCGGCGAGTTCGGGCACCTCGGTCATCCAGCGCAGCCCGCGGCGGATCTCCTTGCCGAAGTCGGTGCCGCCCGCGTCGGCCAGGTCGAACAGGGCGGTCGGGGCCATCGCGTGCTGGTGGACGCTGTAGACGGGGTAGCCCTCGACGACGGTGCCGTGCCGGGCGTCGTAGTGCCACCACCACTGTCCGCCGTCCCCTTGCAGGGCGCAGATACGGGCGGCGCAGGCGTCGGCGGCCGCGAGTGCCTGCGGGTCGTCGCCGCTCGCGTGGAGCCTGGCCAGTGCCTGGAGCGGGTAGGTCTGGTCGGCGAAGCAGGCCACGTGGGACCGGATTCCGGGCACCAGGCCCGGTCCGGTGGCGTGTGGGAAGAGCGGGCTGTCGGCGGACTTCGCGGCCAGCAGCCGGTCGCGGGCGGCCGCAAGGGGGTCTTCCACGTCCGCCGTGCCGCGTGCGGCGGTGAGGGCGGAGAGCACCCAGGCCGCCTCGACGGTGTACTGCGGCTTCCCGGGCACATCCAGCGCGGCCACCCGGTCGAGGGCGTCGGCCAGCTTGGGGTGGCCGGTTTCGGCGGCGGCCCAGGCGATGAGCGCCGCGTCGCCGAGGTTCGTCACCGAGGGCAGCCGTTCCACCAGCAGTCCGGCGAACTCCTCGGCGGTGCGCCCGCCGAACAGGACGCGCTGCCGGTCCTCGGGCAGGAACCGGGCCCCGAGTGCGGTGATGGCCGCGTACCGGGTGCTGGTCCCGCGCTGCTCGAGGCCGCGGGCGCCGTCGGGTGAGGCCTTGCCCACCCGGGTGAACACGAACGTCTCGGCGCCCGGCAGGTACATCCCGGGCAGCCCCGCCTCGGCCAGCGCGAGCAGCCGTTCGGCGAGGGCGTGCAGCGGCACGTCCTCGCGGGCCAGTGCTCCTAATCGTGTGATGGTCATCGGGTCCCCACCCCGACTCCCCGGGTGCTGCGCGCACCCCGTATGTCCGAGCTGTACGGCTCCAACACACCTACCCCCTCTGATCACTCCTCGGACGGACCTGGCGGTCGTCACTCCGCGGAGGGGGATTGCGCGTGACGGCGCCCGCGCCGACGGCACCCTTGCGCCGATGGCACGAGCCGTCCGACGGACGCCGACTGGACCCCCCAGCGATGCCTCGGACCGGAGCACGCGCGTGCGACGGCAGCGTTCGCGGGCGCGGTGAAGCCGCGCCGCGCGGCTCTGCCCGCGGTGCCCTCGTCGTGTACAACCCCCCACTGATACAGGCCTGTTGCCTGCTCAGATCCCTTGTGCAGGGACACGGTATGCCCACGGATGTTCGTTGATTGTGGTTTTGAGGAAATGCCGTTGCGCTAAATTGCCGACATTCCGTCAGGTGCGCTCGATGAGCGTGCCGTCCTTCTCCTCGTGCAGCGCGCCGGTGTCCGGGCATTCCCATACGCCCGGCTCGTCCTCGCGCTCCACGAGGCGGACCCCCGCCCGGCCCACCCAGCCGATCCGCCGGGCCGGCACCCCCGCCACGAGCGCGAAGTCCGGTACGTCCCGGGACACCACGGCCCCGGCCGCGACCAGCGCCCAGCGCCCGACACGCACCCCGGCCACGCACACCGAGTGGGCGCCCAGCGAGGCCCCCTCGCCCACCACGACCCCGGCGGCCTCCCAGTCCCCGCCCCGCTTCTGCCGGCCGTCGGGGTCGACCGCGCGCGGGTAGAAGTCATTGGTGAGTACGGCCGCGGGGCCGATGAACACCCCGTCGCCGAGCACGGCGGGCTCGTACACCAGCGCGTAGTTCTGGAGCTTGACGTGGTCCCCGATCCGCACGCCCGGCCCGACGTACGCCCCGCGGCCCACGATGCACCCGCGGCCGAGCCGGGCCTCCTCCCGTATCTGTGCCAGATCCCAGACGGTGGTCCCCTCACCGAGCTCGGCCGTCTCGTCGACCTGGGAGGAGGGTTGAATGCGGACACTCACGGAGCGGTCCCCTTACGGTTCGCGAGGTGTTCGGACGCACGCGCGTACGAACGCAGAGCATATGCGGCGGGGCACACTCGCCGTGGGGATCAACCGACTGTTCACGAAACGGACTTGGCGGTCACTCGTAGCGGTGGAGGAGGGACTCGCGCTCGCTCTGCAGGATCTGCTCGATGGTCAGGCCCGGCAGGTTCAGGTGGGAGAGGGTGACCTCGGCGGAACTCGGGACGGCGTCCTCGGCGAGCCACTCCCCGGGCTTCCAGGCGCTGCTGCGCAGGAACGCCTTCGGGCAGTGCTGGTAGAGCTCCTCCACCTCCACCACGATCGCGCTGCGCGGCGGCTTGCCGACGGCGGTCAGCTGCTCCAGCAGGCGCGGGTCGGCGGAGACGCAGGCCCTGCCGTTCACGCGCAGGGTGGTCGCCCGGCCGGGGATGACGAAGATCAGGCCGGCCCGCCCCGTCTCCACGATGTTGTGGCTGCTGTCGAGCCGCTTGTTGCCGGTGGCATCGGGAATGGCGAGGGTGAACTCGTCCAGGACGGACACGAATCCGGCCGGTCCGCCCCGGGGGGTCACGTCACAGTGGCCGCCGGCGCCCGCGCTGGCGATGAACACGAGCGACGATCTGCCGATCACGGCGCGTGCGACGTCGTGGATCCGGTCCACCGCCTTGCGGCGGACCAGTTCGCTGGGTTCCTCGTAGAGCTCGCGCAGCTGGGCCGTGGTCTGGACGGCGCTGGCGTTCAGGGCATCGAATATGCGGCCGTTCGGCGGCGTGGTGGTTGTCACGTCCACGCAATCTATCCGACCCCCGGAGCCTCCCGCCGGGGGCGCGGCCGTGTCTCTAGCCGGGCACTTCGGGGGCCACCGCTTCGGCGAAGTCGGCGGCGATGTCGCACACGTTCCGGTCCGGGCTCCCGGTGCCCTGCTGGGCCATGACGAGCGCCTTCCCGAACGACGTGGGCCACAGGATCACGCAGCCCTTGGCGTTCCCGCTGACCATCGCGGACCGTACCCCGGGCACGGACGTGGGGGTCGGCTTCGGTTCCAGGGGGATGTCCCTGGAGTACATGACCAGCAGCCGCACGGACTCCCGGTCCGAGGTCCAGCTGCACGCCCGCATCGGGATCTCATCCCTCCGGTCGGGGTCGGGCGAGTCCAGCTTCCACTCGCCCGTCACGTCGCTGTCGACCGCGTCGCACGGGTCGGCCAGGACGCCGGTCGCGGCCGGCGGCGCGGGATCCGGCGCATCGCCGCCGCCACCGCCGTCGTGTACCAGCGCCCAGATCCCGGCCCCGGCCGCCGCGGCGAGCAGGGCCGCGGTGATCACCACGATCGACATGCGCCGGGTCCGCTCCCCCGGTGGCGGTCCGTCCGGGCCGGCCGGGCCGCCCGCCTCCACCCAGGCCTGACTGTCCTCGTCCCATGAGGTCACGCCGACCACCCCTACCCGGTCAGAAGTTGTGTGATCTGCTCCACGAGGGCCCCGGCCGAGGCGAGCCCGGCCGCGGCCGTCGCACCGACGTCGAGGCGCTCGCGCAGCCACTGCAGACGCTCGCGCCGCACCTGCCCCGTGGCGCCGATCTCCTCCTCGGCCCCGGCGAGCCCCGCGTCGACCTCGGAGGTCTCGTCGCTGGGGCTGAGCAGGCGCAGTTGCTCGCGCAGGGTGCCGAGGGCCGTCCGGAACTCGGCGGAGACGCCGATCAGTTCCTCGGAGGCGTCGAGGGCTCTGGCGCCGGAACCGGTGGCTGCGGCGCCTCCGGTCATGACCCCGATGCCGATGCCGCCGGGGGCGGCCCGGGGCGTCGCGGACGGGGCGGGCGGTGGCTCCGGCCGGCCCGCGCGCCGTGAGCGGTCCTCGGCGGTGGCGCCCTCCCCGGCCGCCACCGCGCCGCCGGTCAGCACGCCGATGCTGATGCCCCCCTGCGCCGGGGCGACGGCGGGCTCTTCCTCCTGCTGTTCCCCGTGCCCCGCCGTCACGACGATCCGCCCTTCTTCTTCGTCATCGTGTCCGTGTGCTTCGCCGAGGCCCGCTCGCCCGTGGCCACGGCCCCGCCGCTCATCGCCCCGATGAACACCCCGCCGCCGCTGACGCTGACGACGTACTGCTCAAAGTCGCCCGTCTCGTAGCCCTTCGTGCGCAGCGCGTCCTGCACCCCGCTCGCGATGCGGTCCTGCAGCGTCCTCACGTACCGGCTGATGTCCATCTCCTGGAACAGGGAGATGTCCTTCACGCTGCCCAGTTCCCGCACCGAGGTGACCGGTCCGTCCGGGAGCGCGTGCTGCGGGAGGGTCAGCCAGGTGCGGAAGACGGAGAGGGCCGTGTGGATCAGCGAGAGCCCCGCGGCGATTCCCGCCGCCGGACTGGTGGCCAGGGCGACGAGGGCGTCCCGCAGCCCCCTGCCCTCGCCGCGCGCGGCGATCACGTCCACCGATTTGAACTCCGGCCGCACCGGGTTGAGTACGTGCGGTACGACCTCCAGCACCAGCATTCCGCCCTGGGTGTGCACGCGGACCAGGAGGGAGATCCCGACCTGTTCGTCCCACGCGCCGACCCGGACGCGCAGGAAGTGGCGGCGTCCTTCGCCGCCCTCGCCGACCGCGTCGTCGATGTGCTCCTGGATGCGGGCGGGCTCGTACCCGACTCGGCCCCGCGCCACCCCGACCGGCAGATAGACCACTTCGTCGATCTCGAGGAAGCGCAGCCGGTCGCGGCTGGTCTCCGCGGCCGCCGCGCGCAGGGCCTCCAGGCGCGGCTTGATGAGGTCGACGACCTCGCGTCCCGTGAGCAGGGAGGCCGCCGAGGCGGCGGACGACGAGGCGGGATCCGGCGGCTTGCTCAGGCCTCCCGGGGTCTTCCCCTTCAGCTCCGCGACGACCGACCACGGCTGGTACGGCTCGCCCGCGCCGACGAACGGCCGGAAGGGGTCGTAGATCGTCAGGTTCGCGTGCTGTTCGCGGTCGATGGCCGCGCCGATGCGCCGGTACTGAGGGGTGTCCGGAAGCATCTCGCGCGGCGTTCGGGCGTAGGCGCCGCGGCTCAGCTTGGTGCGCATGACCTGGACGACGTGCGTCCGGTGCGCCCACACGGGCAGCACCATCAGGGCCGGGAACACCACCGCGGTCCAGACATCGGCGCCGTTGAACAGGGCGAAGACCACGGCCACCCAGTAGGCGAGGGTCACCGCGAACGGCACGACCGGCAGCACCGCCTTCAGCCGGCCCCGGGTGGCCTCCTTGAGCACCCCGCGGCCGAGGCCGAAGACGGCGCCCCTGCTCCCGCGCAGGGACCAGCACACGAAGCAGACCAGCCCGTAGGCCAGGAACCAGGGTGCGGGCAGCACCGATTGGGCGCCGACCCCGGCCAGCCCGAGACCGATGAAGACCGCCCAGAGGGCCAGCAGCCCGGCCGCGGTCTCCACCTCCAGGCGGCGTGCCCGCAGGGCGTGCGCGAGGACCGGCAGGGCGTCGATGCCGAGCGAGGGGGCGATCGGCCGCTCCTCGTGCTCGACCAGCTGCTCGATGACGCGGCGGCGGAATTCGCTGTCGAACCAGACGCCCGCGCACAGCAGCCGGGTGGCTTCACTGCGGATGTGCCGCGGTTCGGCGGCGTCCTCTGCTGCGGGTAAGCCGGAAGTCCGTCCAGGTGTGGACATGCATCCCCCGATGCTCGAACTCCCTCTCGGTAAGGAGTGTCCGAGGGAGTCACGGATGAGCAGTATGGCGGCTGGTGCCCGTGATCGGAAGGGTGTCCGTGGCAACCGTTCCGGTGCGCGGCCCGGTCACAGGAGGCGTTCGGGGACCGAACCGGAAGGGACGGTACGGGTGTGGAGGCGGCCGTCCGGGGTGAGGAACTCGACGTCACCCTGGGCCTCGGGCGTGACCTCGCCGACGACGGCCGCGTGGCGGCCGTAGGGGTGGGCGCGCAGTGCGGTCAGGGCGGGGGCGGTGTGCTCGGGCGGGACGAACAGGCACAGGCAGCCGGCGCAGGCCGCGTCCAGGGGGGCGAGGCCGCGGGCGGCGAGGGCCGGCCGCGCCTCGTACCGTACGGGCAGGGCGGCCTCCTCGATGCGCAGGGTCAGGCCACGGGCGGCGGCGCACCGGCGCAGGACCTCCGCGAGGCCGCCCGCGGCCACCGTCCGGGCGTGGCGGACGTGCGGGCGCACCGTGCGCAGCAGGTCTCCCAGGGGGGCGCAGTCGCTGGGCACGTGGTGCTCGTACCCGAGGCCGTCGCGCAGGGAGACCAGGTGGGCGGCGTGGCTGCCCAGCGGCCCGGTCACCACGATGCGGTCGCCGGGCCGGACCGAGCCGAGCTCCATGGGCGGTCCGCTCGGCACGCCGAACGCGGTCGCGGTGACGAAGACCCGGTCGGCCTCGCCCGCGCGGACGACCTGGGTGTCGACGGCGGCGATGGTAACCCCGGCCTCGGCGGCCGCGCCGCGTACGGAGGCGGTCAGCCTGCGCACCAGGTCCAGGGGGAGCCCGGCCTCCAGCACGATGCCGAGGGCGAGGTGGCGGGCTTCGGCGCCGGTGGCGGCCAGTTCGTTGACGGCCCCGCAGACGGCGACCCGGCCGATGTCCCCGTTGCCGAAGAAGGGCGGGTCGACGACATAGGTGCCGGACCGGACGACGAAGGCCTCGGCGGCGCCGGGGCCGCCGCCCGCGCCGGGTGAGGTGCCGGGTGAGCCGCCGGGTGACGTGCCGGGCTCCGGGACGAGGGCCTCCTCGATCAGGGCCCGGACCTCCGGTCCGAACCCGACCTGTGCCGTGTCCCACTCCTGTGTGTACGTCACGAGTGCCTCCCCCGAAGCCCGCGAGTCATGATCGTCCCATCATCCTGCGCGGACGGTCCCCCGCATACCCGTGTCGTGGCACGGCTGCTGATGAGGGGTCAGTAGGGGAGGTCCGGGCGGTCGTAGGAGCGGAGCAGGGCTACGGCCAGCGCCGTCGCCAGGGCCGGGAGGAGCGCGAAGCCGGCCAGCATGCCGAGTTCGGCCGCGGGGGTCTGTTCGGCGGCGCGGCCCGTGCCGGAGGACACGTAGCCGCAGAGCTGGAGGACCACTCCGTACAGGAAGGGGCCGAGGGCTACGCCCAGGCCCTCGCCCGTGCTGAACAGGCCGGACAGGACGCCCGCCTGGCGCCGTTCGGTACGGGCCGCGTCCCGGGCGATGCAGTCCGGCAGCATCGCGTAGAGGAAGAGCAGCTGGCCCGCGTGGCCGGTGCCGGCCAGCGCCATGGAGAGCAGCACCACCCCCTCGGGCAGCGCGGGCGCGGCGAGGAAGAGCAGGCAGCCGGCGGCGAACAGGGCCGAGGCGATCGGGTAGCCGTGGCGGCCGCGCAGCCGCGACCAGAGGGGCACGGTCAGCAGGTTGGGGGCGACGAAGGCGGCGACGAGGGCGCCGACGCCGGAGGAGTCGCGCAGTACGTGTGCGGCGAAGTACGGCGCGCCCGCCAGCAGGACGCCGGTCGCGACGGACTGGACGACCACGCACCGCAGCAGTGCCATGAAGGCCGGGTTGCCGCGGGCGGCGGCGAACTGGCGGCGCAGGCTCGACTCGGTTTCCATGACGGGGGCGTCCCGGCGGGCGCCTGAGGTGCCCGCGAAGACCCAGACCGCCCCGAGGGCGATCACCGCCCCGCCGAAGATCCCCATCCACCGGTGCCCGGCGAGGCCGCCGCCCCCGGCGTCGATGAGGTCGGGTCCGGCGGCGCCGGTGACCAGTGCCGCCACGCCGATGACGGCGACCCGTCCGCCGACCAGGCGCATCCGGTCCTCGTGCCGGTCGGTGAGCTCGGCGGGCATGGCGACGTACGGCACCAGGAAGAAGGCGAACGCGGTCGCGGTGAGCAGGTACCCGGCCGCGGTGAGCCAGGCTCCGGCGGTGCCCGGCAGCAGCCCCGCGAAGGTCAGCGCGAAGGCCAGGGCCATCGCGAGCCCGCCGCACAGGACGTACGGGCGGCGCGAGCCCCAGCGGGTACGGGTGCGGTCGCTGGCCCGGCCGACCAGCGGGTTGAGGAAGGCGTCCCAGGCCTTGGGGACGAACACGATCGCGCCGGCCAGCGCGGCGCCCACGCCCAGGGTGTCCGTGAGGTACGGAAGCAGGAGCAGGCCCGGGAGGGTGGTGAACGTCCCGGTGACGAGCGATCCGGAGGCGTAGCCGACGCGGAGCCGACGCGGCAGCCCGGCCATGGGACCCGCCGGCCGCGCCGGCCCGGCGGTGTCCGGCAGAGCGGCGTCCGGCGGGGCGACCCGGGTTCGCCCGGACCCTGTGGTGGCCATCGGGGGCTTCCTTCCGGGGAGCTGTGGAGGTCTGCGGTGGGAAGAAAAGGGCCCCGCCCGGGGGCCGGGGGGGACATCCCGGGGGGCGGGGCTCTCGTACCTCAGGGTCCGCCCTCCCCCTTGGACGTGACTAAAGCTCACGTACGCGGATCAGGGGCGACGGGCGACGGACGAGTTCCTGCCATGCACTTTCCTGCCAACGGCGGCGGCTGGATGCCCGCTCGAGCGCCGCTCCACCATGACGCGAGAGAAGGAGAGGGACATGACAGTCGACAACAGCACGACCTCGCTCCCCGCCATCCACGGACACGCGACGGCCGCCCGGCACCTGATCCACCGTCCGCCCTCGCGGGCCCACTACGGCCTCGACGTCCCCAGCCTGGGCGAGGAGAACTTCACGCTCGTCGGCGCGACCCCTGTCGGCCACCCGCTCTTCAACGACGGTCCGGGCCACTTCCACGACCTCCAGATCGCGACCGAGACCATGCGGGAGATCGGCGAGTTCGTCGGCCACCGCTACTTCGGCGTGCCGGAGGACCGCCCGGGCCTGTTCTACCGCTTCACCCTCGACCTCACCAATCTCTCCGCCTGGCGTACGGACGGGCCCGCGGCCGGCCCCGTCCCCATGGAGACCCACATCAGGGCCCGGCCGGCGAACGTGGTCGCCGAAGTGCCGCGCGGACTCGACTTCCACCTCGAGGTGGTGATCGACGGCCGCCCGTGCGCGACGGGCGCCGCCGGTCTGGTCTTCCTCATGCCGAAGCTCTACCGCCGCCACCTTGAGCACTCCCGGCAGGCCCTGCAGGCCGCGCCCGAGCTCGACGATGCGCCCGACGGCCCGCTGCGGCCCGCCGACTCCGCCGAGACGGGCCGCTACGCCCCCGAGAACACGGTGATCAGCGAACCGACGGACGCCGCACGAGGCCGGATCAGCACCTGGCTGCTCACCCGCCACATCAGCCCCGTGTTCCTCGGTGAGGACGGACAGGTCTCCGGACTGCACCTGCTGGAGGCGCTGCGCCAGACCTCGCTGCTCGCGGCGGGTCGGACGCACGGGCTCGACCCCGTCCGCAGCGCCCTCGGCTCCTGCCAGGTGCACTTCCGCGGACAGGCCGAGGCCGATCTGCCGCTGCGCTGTGTGGCGGTGGCCGGTCCGCTGGGCCGCGACGGCGAGGGGCGGCCCTCCGTACCGGTCACGCTCACCCTGACGCAGCGCCGCCGTGCGGTGGCCGAGGCCCGCACCTCCGTGGTCCAGGACCACTGAGGACGATGCGCTTCGGGATTCTGGGCCCGCTGGAGGTCACGGGAGGCACGGACGGCGCTGCGGGCGGCGGTACGGGCGACGGCACGGGCGGCGGCACGGGCGGCGGCACGGGCGGCGGCACGGGCGGCGGCCCTGGGGCCTCGTACGCTCCGCAGGCCGCCAAACTGCGGGTCGTCCTCGGGACCCTGCTGGTCCGTGCGAACGAGGTCGTGTCGGCGGAGAGCCTCATCGACGAGCTCTGGCCGCAGGCGCCCCCGCGTACCGCGACGACCACGCTCCAGGTCTACGTGTCCCACCTGCGCAAGGCGCTCCGGAGCGCCGATCCGGAGAACGGCCGGGAGTCGCTGGTCACCCGGCGTCCGGGCTATCTGCTGCGGGTCGGCCCGGACGCGCTCGACACCATGGTCTTCGAGGATCTGTCCCGCCGCGGCCACCAGGCCCTGCGGGCCGCCGACTTCGCCGCCGCGGCCGAGCTGCAGCGGCGGGCGCTCGCACTGTGGCGCGGGCCGGTGCTGTCGGACACCCCGCACGGACCGGTCCTGGACAGCGCGGCCGTCCGGCTGGGCGAGGCGCGCACCACCGTGCTCGACGAGCGCATCCGGGCCGAGCTGCACCTCGGGCTGCACCGCGAACTGGTGGCCGAGCTCCAGGAGCTGGTGGCCGAGCACCCGATGCACGAGGAGTTCCACGCCCATCTGATGGTGGCGCTGTACCGGTGCGGGCGGCAGGCGGAGGCGCTGCGCGTGTTCGCATTGCTGCGGCGGACCCTCGTCGAGGAGCTCGGGATAGAGCCGGGCCCGGCATCGCGGCAGCTCCAGCGGCGCATCCTGGAAGGGGATCCGGCGCTGTCGACGGCTGGCTCCAGAGGTGCGGGGTCCGATGCCGGGCCCGACGCCGGGTCCGACGCCGGATCCGATGGCGCCCGGAGCACGGGAGGCTGGTCCCCCGCACTCGGCGCGCTGCCCCCCGCAGACCCGGCCTTCACCGGCCGTACGGGCGAACTGACCGAGTTGGAACAGCTGTTACGGGCCGCCCCCGCAGGTGGCGCCGTCGCCGTGACGGGCCTGCCGGGCACCGGCAAGACGGCGCTCGCGGTGGAGGCCGCGCACCGCGTGGCGGACGCCTTCCCCGACGGGCTGGTCTTCCTGGACCTGCGCGGCGCCGACGGGCCGCCGCCGACCGGGGCGGAGATCCTCGGCCGGCTGGCGCGCACCCCCCTGACGGGCCGCCGGGTGCTGCTGGTCCTCGACCACGTCACCTCCGAGACGCAGGTCAGGCCGCTGCTGCCGCTCGCCGGGGGCTCCGCGGTGCTGCTGACCGCGGGCCGGGTGCCCGCCGGGCTCCCGGGGCTGCGGTCGGTGGTCCTCGGGCCGTGGCGCCCCGAGGAGTCCCGGCGGCTCGGCGGGCTGTTCACCGGCCGCGCGGGGATCCGTACCGGCGCGGCCCGCCCCGTGGCCGAACCGGGCACGGTCGCCGAGATAGCCGAGCTGTGCGGGCGGCTCCCACTCGCCGTACGGGCCGCCGCCGCCCAGCTCGCGGCCCGGCCGCACTGGACCCCCGCCACGCTGGCGGACCGGCTGCGCGACGAGGGCGGGCGGCTCGACGCGCTGCGGACCGGCGATGTCGACGTACGGGCCCGCCTGTTGGAGGCGTACGCGGCCGCCCCCGACGCCCAGCGGCGGGAGTTCCGCCTGCTGGCGCTGCTGCCGCCGGGCCGGTTCGGCGCCCGGCAGGCCGCCGCCGCGCTGGGCCTGGTCGAGGCGCGGGCCGCGGCGGCCCTGGACGTGCTCGCCGACGAGCGGCTGGTGGCCGTGGACCGGGACGGCTGCCGGCTCCCGGAGCTGCTGCGGCTGCTGGCGGTGGAGCGGCTGGCTCTGGAAGAGCCGCCGGAGGTACGGCGGGCGGCGGCGGAGCGGGTGTGCCGGGCGTACGCGGCGGCCGCCGCGGCGCGGCCGGGCCGGCTGCCGGACGCCGACGCGCGGGGGCTCGTACGGCTTGCGCGGACCGCGTACGAGGCGGGGCTGTGGGCGCTGACGGTACGGCTGACGGATGCCACGGGCGGGTGGGTGGAGGACGACGCCGAGGCCGCGTTCACCGTGGCCCTGGACGCCGCCGTACGGTGCGCGGACCGGTCGGCGCAGGCCCGGATGGAGCGCTCGCTCGGCGATCTGGCCTGGCAGTACCGGCGCCTGGAGCGGGCGCAGGAGCTGTTCGCGCGTGCGCTGGCGCACGCCCGGGAGGCGGGTGACGAGGAGGAGGCGGGCCGCGCCCTGGTGGGTCTGGCCGAGCTGCGGCTGGACGCCGGGGCGGCGGCGGAGGCGGCCGCCCTGCTGGAACCCGCCCTCGCCGCCCTGTCGGCGCCGGGCCGCGCCCGCTACGAGGCGAGCCGTGCGCGGGCGCTCCTCGCCCTCGCACAAGACGGGCCGGAGGGACGTTCGAGGGCCCGGACCTGGTTCGGCGAGTGCCTTGAGCTGGCGGTTGGCCTGCGCGATCACCGGCTCGAGGTGTACGCGCGGCGCTCGCTGCGTGCGCTGTCCGCCGAGGGGGGCGAGCAGCGGGCCGTGGAGATCCGCCCGGGGCTCTGGCGGATCCGGCCGGCCGGTGTCCGCACGTGACCGGGGGGCGGCCCCGCGGCCTGACCCTGCGATCCCCTTCCACTGCTACGTACGGAGAGCCATGTCGGTTGCGCTGGGCCCGGTGACGGAACTCGTCGGGCGGGAACGGGAGTCCGCCGCGCTGGTGGAGCGGCTGCGGGATCCGTCGGTCCGGACGCTGACGGTGACCGGGCGGGCCGGAGTGGGCAAGAGCCGGCTGGCCGCGGAGGCCGTACGGGAGATCGGCGGGGAGTTCGGCCGGGTGACGGTGGTCGATGCCGTTCGGTGGTGCGCCGCCGCCGGGCAGGAGCCGCTGCTCACGCCGGCCGGACCCGAGGAGCACGGCCGCGTCCTGCTGCTGCTCGACGGCTGCGACCACGACGTGCGCCCGGCCGCCGCCGAGGCGGTGGCGGCGCTCGCCGGGGATCCCCGTGTGGTGGTGCTGGCCACGGGCCTGGAGCCGCTCGGGGTGTACGGGGAGCGGTTGCTGCCGCTGGCGCCGCTGCCCGTTCCGGGATCCGCGGGCACCGGCGACCCGCACGAGGTGCTGGAGGCGGCCTCGGTCGCGCTGTTCGTGCGCCGCGCCCGCGACGCCGACCCGGCCTTCGCGCTCACCCTCGAGAACGCGGCGGCCGTCGCCGAGATCTGCACGCGGCTGGACGGTCTGCCGCTCGCCGTCGAACTCGCCGCGCGCAGGCTGCGACTGCTCTCTCCCCAGTCGCTCGCCGCCCGGCTGCGCGGCCGTACGACCGTGCTGGCGGGCGGACCGGCGCACGCTCCCGAGCGCCACCGCTCGCTCGCGGCGCTCGCCGAGTGGAGCTGCCGGGGCCTGGCCGGTCCGGCCCGCGCGCTGCTGGACCGGCTTTCGGTGTACGAGCCGGGCTTCGGCCTGTCGGCGGCGGGGGTGTCGGCGGAGGCGGAGGTCGAGACGCTGCTGGACCGCGGTCTGCTGGCCGTGGTGGGCGAGGAGCAGGGGGAGCCGCGGCTGGCCGTGACCGAGCCCGTACGTTCGCACCGCCGCGCGGAGTTGGCGGACTCGGGGCGCGACGGCGCGGCGCTGGACGCGCACGCGGAACGCTACCGGCTGCTGGTGACCAGCGCGCTGCCGGGGCTGAACGGAACCGATCAGGAGCGGCTGCTGCGCGAGTTGGCCGCCGAGGGTGCGAACGTGACGGCCGCCCTGCGGCGGTTGCGGGAGCGGGGCGACGACGAGGCGGCCGCCGCCCTGGTGCTCGGCTGCCGGCTGCCCTGGCTGACGCAGGGGCGGCTGCGGGAGGCCCTGGACTGGTGCGACAGCTCGGCCGAGGCCGCCGGTCCCCCGCTGCCGGAGGCCGTACGGGCCCGGCTGGCCGACATGTCCGGGCTCTTCGCGCTCGCCCTGGGCGATCCGCAGGAGGCCGTACGCCGCCACCGGAGCGCCCTGGCGCTGGGCAAGGCCGTGGGCGACCGGCGGCAGAACGCACTCGTCTCCGTGCACCTCGGGACGGCCCTGCTGAAGTCCGGGGATGCGCCGGGGGCGCGGGCCGTGCTGGTGGCCGCGCTGAGCGCGCTGGCGTCCATGGGCGTGACCGGGGGCGCGGCCGGGGCGGCGGCCGCGCTCGCGGCGGTCACGCGGGCCGAGGGCGACCGGCGCAAGGCGCTGGAGCTGCTGGACCGGGCCGAGGAGGCGTTCCGGCGGATCCGGGACGGGCGGGGCCTGGCGGGCACGCTGCGGACGGCGGCCGCGCTGGCCCTGGACGGCGAGGAGCCGGACCGGGCCGACGGGGCGCTGCGGGAGGCCCTGCGGCTGTACGGGGCGATCGACGAGCGGACGGAACTGCCGGACCTGCTGGAGGAGTTCGCCCTGTTGCTGCTGCGCACGGCGCCCGCCCAGCGGCCGCGTACGGTGCGCCTGCTGGCGGCGGCCGACACCCTGCGGGCCGCGACGGGCGCCGAGGTGCCGGACGCGTGGCGCTCCGAGGCCGAGCGGGCCCGTACGGAGCTGAGCGCGCGGCTGGACTGGTCCGACTTCGCCACGGCGTGGGCCGAGGGCGTCCGGATGACCGCACGGGCGGCGGTGGCGGAGGCCCTCTCCGCGCCCGCTTCCTCGCGCCGACCGGCGGCGGGGGCGGTCGCCGAGGCGCAGTCCCTCACGCCGCGGCAGGTCCAGGTGGCCCTGCTGGTCTCCGAGGGACTGACGAACCGTCACATCGCGGCCAGGCTGGACATTTCCGAGTGGACGGTGGTCAACCACGTCCGTCAGGTGATGCGCCGTCTGGGGTGCACCTCGCGGGTGCAGGTCGCCGGGGCGGTGGGCCGATGGGGCTGACGGATTCACCCTGGGAAAGCGCGGCGGCGCACGGCGCGGTGCACGGCCGGCCGCCCGGCCTCACCCCGCCCGCGGGGCTCTCGGACCGGTTCCGGGCGGCCGGCTGGTGGCGCCCGGAGACCTTCCTCGACGATCTGTACCGTACGGCCGCCGCCGCGCCCGAGCGCCCGGCGATCGTCTCGGAGCGGGCGCACCGGCCCGTCGGCCGGCGCCGGGTCGTCGTCACCTACGCCCAGCTCTCCTTGTACGTCGACCGGTTCGCCGCCGCCCTGGCCTCGCTCGGGGTCGCGCCCGGGGACCCGGTCGCCTACCAGCTGCCGAGCTGGTGGGAGACCGCGGCGCTGACCCTGGCCTGTCTGCGGGCCGGGGCGGTGGCGGTGCCGGTGCTGCCGACCGTACGGGCCCACGGACTGCACCGGATCCTGGAGAGCACCCGGGCCCGGGTCTGCGTGGTGCCCGACGTATGGGAGGGCTACGCGCACGCCGAGGTCCTCGCGGATCTCGCCCCGGGGCTGCCGTGGCTGCGCCACCGGGTCGTCGTGGGGGACGCGGCGGCGACCGGGGCCGTCGATTTCGCGGCGTACTTCCGGCGCACCGCGCACGAACGCACCGAGGCCGGCCGGCGGAGCAGGCCGTACGCCGGGCAGGCCGACCGGACGGCCCTGCTGATCAGCGTGATGGGCCTGCGGGACTCCTACACCTCGGTACTGCACTCCCCCAACACGCTGTACGCCAACATCGCCGCCCAGCACGGGGGCGACGGCCCGGGGCGGCGGCCCGGCGAGGTCTTCCTCAGCACGCTGCCGCTCACCTCGCTCGCCTCCCTGATCTACACCGTGTGCTGGCCGCTGGCGGTCGGCGGGACGGGCGTCTGCCAGGACGTGTGGGACCCGGGCCGGTGCCTGGACCTGATGGCCGCGGCCGGGGTGGACCAGGTGTACGCGGAGCCCGCGTACTGCTCCGAGCTGCTCACCGCCCAGCAGCGCCGCCCCCGGGAGCTGGGCCGGCTGCGGCTGGTCCTGTCCGGCGGGCGCACCAGCACCCCGGGGCCGCTCGCCGCCGCACTGCACGAGGTGTTCGGCGTCCCGGTGCTCTCCGTGTGGGGGGCGCCGGAGCTGGGCATGGGCGCGCTCTCCGGCAACGCCCCGGACCACGGTGACGGATTCCGCCCGCTGCACGGGCTGGAGGTGTCCGCCGGGCACGGGACCGGGGCGCTCGCGGTGCGCGGCCCGTCGGTGTGCCTGGCCACCTGGGAGCACGGCGCCCCGGCACCGGTGCCCACCTGGGAGCGGGCGGACGGCTGGCTCGACACCGGCGACCTGGCGGAGGCCGGACCGCACGGCGGGATCCGGGTCCTCGCCCGGGCGGGCACGCGCACCGGCGCGATCTTCATGGTGCCGGTGGCCGAAGTGGAGGAGCGGCTGCTGAGCCACCCCCGGGTCCGCGAGGCCGCGGTCGTCGCCTACACCGATCCCGAGCACGGGGAACTGCCCTGCGCGGTGGTGGTCCCGACCGCCCAGGACCGGCCACCGGGTCCAGCCGAGCTGCGGGAGCACCTCACCGCCGGGGGTGTCGCGGAGGCCTTCCTGCCGACGCGGCTGGAGATCGTCGGCGCCCTGCCGCGCGACGAGGAGGGCCGGATCCGCCGCGGGGCGCTGCGGAGCTGGCTGACGCGGCTGCGGCCGGGCGGGCCCCGGCCCGCCCCCGGCTGAACGGCGGCGGCGCCAGGGGGTGTCCTGCCGATCGGGCCGGGCTCGCGGCGCCTGGCACCGCGCCCTGATCCGGCCCGATCGGCACGACGCCCCCTAGTCGCAGCCCGCCACCCGGCGGGCGAAGGCGGCGAGTTCGGTGCGCCACGCCGGGTCGACGGTGGCCGCGTCCACCGCCGCGTCCGCGCGCGCCAGAAGTCCGGCGATGGTCTCCTCGGCGCCGTCGCGCGCCCGCGCGTCGAAGAACACGTCGCGCAGGAACTGGGCGTCGCCGTCGAAGCCCGGGCCACCGCGCAGGAATCCGCGGATCCGCCAGGCCGCGTGCAGGGCCCGCGCGTACTCCTCGTAGGTCTCGCGCAGATCCTCCCGACCGGCCAGCGAGGCGCCGATCAGCAGCGCGTGGCGCAGCCCGTACCAGCCTGCGCCACAGCCGCTGCCGCAGCCGTCGAGGCACTGGCCGGGCCAGGCGTCGTCGAGGTACTCGGTCGCGGCGGCGGCCGCGGCGTGCGCGCCGATCGCCCGCTCGGTGCGCAGGTCGTCCCACAACTCCCAGGCCTCGTACGGCAGCCGGACCGCGAGCCGGTCCCCGTAGGCGAGCGCGAGATCGCCCGCGAGCACGGCGGTGCCCTCCCCGAACCGGCGGGACTCGCCCCGCCAGCCGTTGCGCTCGTGCTCGGCGGCGTGGCTGATGTGCAGGGTCGGGATGCTGCGGCGCAGCGACGCGTTGTCCCGTACGTCCTCGCGGATCATCAGGCAGGTGTCGAGGAGTTCGAGCGCGGCGGCCGCGGCCACGGCGTCGTCGCCGTCCGGGTCGCCGCCCGCCGCGAGGTATCCGGTGAGGCAGATGACCGGGTGGGCGCGCTCGGCCCCGGCCTGGACGAGCTCGGCGACGCCGGCGACCAGGACGACACTGCGCGGATCGGACGTACGCCGGTTGCGGTGTTCCTCGGCGAGCAGCCGGGCGAGGCGCTCCTCGACCCGGTCGAGCATGACGTCGCGGACCTGTGCGGGCGTGGCCGTCCGCCACGGCTGGTCGTGCGTCGGTGTGGTCATGATGCCCTCCCTGGTGGGCTGCGGATCATGACCAGACCCTCCCCGAGGTGTCTTGCGGGCAGCCACCGGGGGAACGCGCGGGGAGGGATTCCGGGTGTGGCGGGGGCCGGGTGTGCCAGTTGTCTGCCAGGGAAGGGCATGGGCGGCGACGGCTTGCCATGACCTTGCCATGGCGCCGGTGACGAAGCCGTCACCGGCGCCGCTGCAGCCGCCTCACACGAACTCGGCCACCCCCAGGTGGAAGTCGACCGGGAGCGCCTGCCGGCCGGGGATCTCCAGCTTGCGGTAGACGCGGGTCAGGTGCTGTTCCACCGTGCTCACGGTGATGTAGAGCTTCTGGGCGATCTCGCGGTTGGTGTGGCCGTGCACCGCCAGCAGGGCCACCCGCTTCTCCGACTCGCTGAGGCTGGCGACGAGATCGGCGTGCGGCGCCTCGGCGGGCTCCGCCGCGTCGGCGGTGTCACCGGTGTGGCCGGGCAGGATCTTCACGCACAGCGCCTCGGCTCCGCACTCCCTGGCCACGTGCCAGGCCCGGCGGTTGACCATGGCGGCGCGCGCCGGTTCGCCGATCTCCCGCAGCACCTGGCCGAAGTCGCCCATCGCACGGGCCAGTTCGTACTGGTCGCCCGAGCGGTGCAGGTCGTCCACGGCCTTGGCGAGCATCGCCTGCCGCTCCTTGGGCTCGCGCAGGGACGCCCTCAGCCGCAGCGTCATGCCGCGCACCCAGGGGTCGGCGGCGTCCCGGGTGGTGAGCTGGTCCGCGAGGAACCGTTCGGCCTGGTGGGCCTCGCCGAGCTTGAGCAGGGCCTCCGCCGCGTCGGTGCGCCAGGGCAGGAGCCGCGGCCGGTCCAGGCCCCAGCGCCGCATGTGGCGACCGATGTCCAAGAAGTCGCCCAGGGCCGCGTGGAAGCGGCTCGTGGCGAGCGCGTAGTGGCCGCGGGCCCGCAGGTATCCGAGTCCGTGGATGCTGCCGGAGAGTTCGGCGGGGGCGGGCCGGCTCAGTACGGCCGCCGCTTCCTCGGGCCGCCCCATGGCCGTACGGGCGCGCACCAGGGTGCCGGCGATCCCGCACAGCAGGACGCTGCCGCCGTGCGCGGGCACGGCCCGCAGGATCTCCTGCGCGGTCCCGGCGGCGCCCGTGAGGTCGCCCAGGCGCATCCGCGCCTCGGCGAGCAGTCCGCCGAACACGGCCTGCCAGCCGGTGGCCCCGCGCTGCGCCGCCTGCCGGACGAAGGACTCGCACCAGGGCAGCGCCCTGGCCGCGCCGTCCAGGTACAGCAGGGTGCGCAGTGCCTGCACCACCGGCTCCACGGTGCCTTCGGCCAGGGTGGCGCCCCGCAGGAACAGTTCGGCGGCCTGCGCCGCCGCGCCCTCCTCCGCCTCCACGGGGAGCGCCCACAGGGCCGCCGGGTGGACGGGGGTCCTGGCCGTGCGGCCCGCCGGGGGCGGTCCGGTCTCGGCCGGTGTGCCGCGACGGGTGGAGGCGGCCCACTGGGGAAACGCGGAGAGCCCGTCGAGGGGATCGTCCCCGGGGATGTCGCCGTGCCGGCGCTCCGCGCCGGGGTGCCGGCCGCCGCAGGCCGCCAGCCGTTCCAGTACGTCGGCCGACTCGTCGATCCGGCCCTGGGCGGCCAGTACGCGGGCCAGCGGGCCCATGGTGTGCGGGCCGAGCTTTCCTCCGGCCAGCGCGGACAGGGGTTCGAGGAGGTGGCGTTCGGCGACCGCCGGGTCGGTGCGTCCGGCGACGGCGCAGAGTCTGATGGCCAGTTCGGCGCGGATCGCGTCGTCCGGGCAGGCCTCCCGGGCGAGTTGGAGTACGGCCGTGGCCTCGGCGAGGGCTCCGTCGGCGACGTACTGGTCCGCCGCGGAGCGCAGGACGGGCAGGGCCCATTCCTCGGCGGTGTGCCGTGCGGCGAGGAGCTGGGCGGCGACCGCCGTGTCGGGCGCGCCCGAGGCGCGGGCCAGCAGGGCGGCTTCCCGGTGCAGGGCGGCCCGGGCGGCCGGGTCCATCCGGTCGAGTACGGCGGCGCGCGCGGCCGGGTGCCTGAAGCCGTGCCCGCCCTCGGGGGCGATCAGGCCCGCGGCGTCGAGCGCGGTGAGGGCGCGGACGGCGGCGGCCTCGGGGGCGCCGGTGAGCCGTGCCAGGTGCGCGGCGCCCGCCAGGTCGTCGAGTACGGCGATGGCCTCGGCCAGCCGGGGGGTGGCGGCCCCGCAGCGGTGCAGGCAGGCGAGCACCGCCTGGGTGTAGGCGTCGCCGGGGCGGTGGTGGGGGTCTTGCAGCAGGGACCGCAGGAGCAGCGGGTTTCCGCCGCTGGTCCGGTACAGCCGGTCGGTCTCCGCCTCGGTGCGGTCCGGCAGCATGGCGCGGACGGCCTCGGGGGCGAAGCGTTCGAGGCGCAGCCGTACGAAGTGGGGCAGCCGGAGCAGTTCGGTGCGCAGCAGCGGGTCCTCGGCGCGTTCGTGCACGGACTCGGTGAGCACCAGGAGGACCCTGGCCTGCCGGCTGCCGCGGGCGAGGTGCAGCAGGTAGCGGCTGGACAGCTCGTCGACGTGGTGCAGGTCGTCGACGCAGATCACCACCGGTGCGGCGGCGCTCAGTTCACGGACGGCGGCGGCGAACACCTGCATGGCCTCGACCCGCCCGGCCTCGGCGGGCGACGGCGGGGGCGACAGGGCCCCGGGCGGGGCGTCGGCCGCCAACTGGCGCAGGACGCCCAGGGGATGGCTCCGCTCGGCCGCGGTGCCCATGGCCCGCAGGACGGCGGCCCCCCGGGCTTCGGCACGGGTGGCGACCGTCTCGAGGAATTCACTCTTTCCACACCCGACCGCACCTTCGACTAATAGCAGTCCGGCATTTCCTTCTGCGCAGCCGTCAAGCAGCGCATGTGACAGAGACAATTCCTCGGCACGCCGGAACAACACCATAGGATCCCCCTGTGTCCCCTTTTCCGTGCGTTCCGGAAAGGAATGCGAATCGGAAAGAGAGATGGTCGAGCACTGCTTGAGCCGGAATACAAGATCAGTATAGGCTCGAAATGCCCGCCCCACGGTGTCCGGAAGTTGCCAGGCATCAATCCCCGCGGCGGGCGCCGGGAAAGATCAGCCGCGGGACGTCGCGCGGGTGGCCCGGAGTGCGCCACTCCCGCGGGTAGCCCACGGACACCTCCTCGAAGCGGACCCCGTCGTACCACGTGGTGCGCGGGATGTGCAGGTGGCCGTAGACCACGGCCGCGGCCCGGAAGCGGGTGTGCCAGCCGGCGGTGAGCTCGGTTCCGCACCACTGGGCGAACTCCTGGTGCCGCAGGATCCTGGTGGGTGCCTTGACCAGCGGGAAGTGGTTGACGAGCACCGTGCGCAGGTCGGGGTCGCACGCGGCCAGGCGCCGTTCGGTGGCGGCGACCCGGGCCCGGCACCAGGCCTCGCGGGAGGGATGGGGGTCGGGGTGCAGCATGAATTCGTCGGTGCACACCACCCCCGCCTCGTAGGCCTGCTCCAGCGCCTGCTCCCGGGTGGCCGACTCGGGCGTGCGGAAGCTGTAGTCGTACAGCAGGAAGAGCGGGGCCACGACGAGCGGGCCGGCCGGTCCCGACCAGACCGGATAGGGGTCTTCCGGAGTGTGCACGCCGAAGGAGCGGCAGATCTCCACGAGGTGCCGGTAGCGCGCTTCTCCGCGCAAAGGCACAGGATCGTCGCGCAGGGTCCAAAGATCATGATTCCCGGGCGCCCAGACCACGGTGGCGTAGCGCCGGGTGAGCAGGGCGAGCACCCATCGGAGATCGTCGGGTGACTCGCCCACGTCACCGGCCACGACGAGCCAGTCGTCGGGGCTGTCCGGATACAGCTCCTCGACGATCCGGCGGTTCTCCGGGAATGCGACATGGAGGTCGCTGATGCCCATGAGGCTTCCGTGCGGCATTCGGTGAGGATGAGCGGAAGATCTTGCGGTGGACACCCCTGTTCGTCCCCTCAGTTGCCGTGGGGGACGCGGGCGGGGCCCTGCGCATGACAGGCGTATGGCAAGGCCGGCGGGGGCACTGCCAGGATCCCGGCAGCCGGCCCGCCCGCGGGGCGGCGGATGGCAGCGCCCTGGGAGGAATCCCGGTGTCCGGGGGCCGATCGGGGCGGGCGGCGCCTGCGTTCCTGGTCGGGGCGGGGTCGGCGGCGGCAGCGTGGGACGTGTCAGACCGACGCTTCGACCCGAGGGAATGCCGTGCTCACGAAGCTCCTGCCATCGGATGTCGCCACCGCCGAGTCCACCGCCGACCCGGAGCACGTCTTCCTCTTTCCCGAGGAGGAGTTCCTGATCCGCAACGCCGTTCCCAAGCGGCGGCAGGAGTTCGGGACCGTACGGTGGTGCGCCCGCCGCGCCATGGGGGCGCTGGGAGTGCCCCCGACTCCGGTAGTGCCGGGCCGGCGCGGTGTCCCGCAGTGGGGTCCCTCGGTCGTGGGGTCCATGACGCACTGCGCGAGCTACCGGGGGGTGGCGCTCGCCCGCGCTTCGGAGTTCGTCGCGCTGGGCATCGACGCGGAGCCGAACACCCCGCTGCCGGAGGGGGTGCTGGAGTCGATCACGCTGCCTCAGGAGCTGCGCCGGACCCGGGAGCTGGCGCGGGCGGTGCCGGAGATCGCGTGGGACCGGCTGCTCTTCAGCATGAAGGAGGCGGTCTACAAGACGTGGTTCCCGCTCACCGGCCAGGAACTCGACTTCACGGACGCCCTGGTCACCGTCGACGCGGAACAGGAGACGTTCCGCGCCCGGCTGCTGCCGGACCCCGCACGCCTCTCGCCCGCCGGGCCCACCACGTTCAGCGGCCGCTGGTCGGCGCAGGACGGGGTACTGCTCAGCGCCATAGCGGTGCCGGCCGCCCGGTCGGCTCCGCCGGGGGCCCGGACAGCGCGAAGCGCTCCCCCCATCTGCACTGCGGGGAGCGCTTGCTGAACGTCGTCACCGGCGGGGTGGTCTCATCCCCACTGGTCGTCATCGGGAGTGGCGAGTAGACCCTGCACGGACACGCGCACCCCGTCGGCCGCGGCGGACTGACCCGATCTGCCCAGCAGCGCCCCTGACATGAACTGCACCCCCATAACGGCGATGACCATACCCGTCAGTACAGTCAAGTAAATCGAAGAGAATTTACCGGAAATTGCCCTCACGACGCCCCCAGTCGAAGATCGAGATTTCCTCAGCCAACACCTTCGCCCGATTTCTCCGGCTTTGGTGTCCCGGTGATGCGAATAGAGTGCGGGATATCGATCATTCGCGCCAAGAGCCGCACGCTGGCGTAAAGTTACGTGGCAGCAATTACATCGATCAGTGGGGGCTGGCATGTTCACAGGGGAGGGCTCGGATTCAGGGTTCGCCGAGCTGGACGACATCAGCGCCTCGGCATACGGTCTCGCCGTCGAGTGCGGGCGCTTCGTACGCGAGAAGATCGCCGAGCAGCTGTCCCTGACACCCGAGGAGATCGCGCGGGTGGAGAAGGTGCTGTGCGGGGTCCGCCTCCTGCAATCCATGCCGGGTCAACCGTCCGAACTGACCCCCGTCACACCCGATGTGGCGGCCGCCTCCCTGGTCGCACCCGCGGAGCGGCACATCCGGGAACTGCAACAGGCGGTCACCGACGTCCGGGCCAAGCTGCTGTCCCTGACGCCCCTGTACTTCGAGGGGCGCCGGCTGCGCAACCGGCTGGAGGCCTTCGACATCATCACCGATGTCACCCGGATCCAGGCGATGCTCAACCACCTCAGCCAGAACTGCAAGGACGAGATGCTCACCGTCCAGCCCGGTGGCGCCCGGCCGCCCGAACTGCTCGCGCAGGCACGGGAGTCGGCACTGTCCACGCTGGCCCGCGGGGTCCGGATCCGGACCATCTACCAGCACACCGCCCGCAACGACCTCCCCACCCGCTCGTACGTCCGCGACGTCAGCCTCCAGGGCGCCGAGATCCGGACCGCCGACGAGGTCATCGACCGGCTGATCATCTACGACCGCGAGGTGGCCTTCCTGCCGGAACGATCCACCCACGAGTCCTCGCCCGGGGCGGCGATCGTCCGCGAGCCCACGCTCGTGGCCTTCCTGTGCTCCGTCTTCGAGTACCTGTGGGACGGCGCGTCCCCGTACGTCGTGGAATCCCAGCGGACCCCCGCCTCCTCCGACGAGCTCAAGTGGTCGATCATCCGGCTGATGACCAAGGGCTACAAGGACGAGATGGTCGCCCGCCGGCTCGGCATGTCGGTGCGCACCTGCCGCCGCCACATCGCCGAGATCACCGAGGAACTGGAGGCCACCAGCCGCTTCCAGGCGGGCTACAACGCCGCACGGCAGGAATTACTCTCCGGCGGCCCGGCAGCGGCGCCTCCCCCCTGATCCTCCCCCGGACCCCGTCCGGGGGAACCCCCGCCCAGCGCCTCCGTGATCGCGTCCACGCAGTCCTGGTCGAGCATCGTCGTGACGTGGGCGTCCTGGAGCCGGCCGAAGCCCGCGTCGTAGACCGCGGCGCTCACGACGTACCCGTCCGCCAGCGGGAACGTCCGGAAGATCCACTCGTCCCCGGTGCCCGCCGTCCCGTCCGGCCGCTGGACCCGCACGGGCCTGCCGTCCGGACCGAAGCCGAACTCGGTGAAGCGGAACTGCATGCCCTGGCCGATCGCCTTGCTGTAGGCCTCCTTGAGGGTCCACAGCCGTACGAGGGCGCCGTTGCGCTCCTCCTCCGGCATCCCGGACAGCAGGACCAGCTCGTAGGGCGTACAGATGTGCCGGCCCAGACCGCTGCCGTACATCTCGCGGTCGGCGCGCTCCGCGTCCACCCCGATGAGGCCGCAGGTGGTCAGCCCGACGAGCAGCAGGTCCTCCGTGTGGCTCAGGCTGATGTCGATCTGGTCGCAGCCGCGCAGGTACGGGCGGCCGGTGGGGCCGTAGGCGAGTTCCAGGTCCGCGGGTTCGCTGGCGAGCACCGCGCCCGCCGCGTACTTCAGGAGCATCCGGGAGGCGATGTAGCGGCCGCGCACGTCGGCGTGCGTCAGGTCCAGGAAGCGCGTCCAGTCACGGCCGAGCAGCTCGCGCAGCCCGTCGCCGGTCGGCAGGACGGGCTCCAGGTCCTTGAGCCTCGCGTAGACCAGCGCCGTGCCGTGGGTGGCGAGGTCCTCCCTGACCCTGTCCCACGAGTCGCCTCCCGGAACCACGGCGACGGGCTCCCCGAGGGGCGGGCCGAGCGTGGGGCTGCCCGGGGCGGTCATCCGTACTCCTTCACGAGCGTGTGGACGTCCCGGAAGCTGCGCGCCTCCAGCAGACGGTGCACCGGCACCCGGTGGCCGGACTCCTCCAGGAGGGCCACCAGGCGGAGCAGGTTGAGCGAGTCCCACCCGGGGAGGTCCGCCAGCGCGGTGTCCGCGCCCGCGGGGACGTCGAGGTCCAGGCCGAGGTCGTCGCGGACCGTCCGCAGGAACGTGTCGAGGCTATCGAGGCTCATCGGCCGGCCTTCCCCCCAGGAATTCGGTGATGCGCACATGACCGGGTACGTCCGGCACCCGTGCCAGGTCGTGGTGGAACTCCACCGGCCCGCCCTCGGCCGCGCCGGTCCCGATCCGGGTGAAACCGCAGGACGGGTAGAGATCACGGACGCGGTGGTTGCGTACGGTGGGCACGTACCGGCCCGTCACCGCGGACAGCCCGAGCGCGCGGGCCCGGGCCAGCAGCACGGCGAGGCAGGCCTGTTCGATCCCCCGGGCGAGCACCCGGCAGCTGAGCCACATGTTGTCCAGGTGCAGCGCCCCGTCGGCGAAGGTCCCCAGCACCGCTCCGACCAGGCCGTTGTCGCCGAACCGGTCCGCGGTGCGGGCGGCCAGCAGCAGGCGGCCGTCCGGGTCGGCGGCCAACTCGGCCAGCTCGGACTCCTGGTGTCCGCCGCCCGTGAGGTTGAACTGGTTGGTGCGCAGGGTCAGCTGGGACAGGCGGGCGAACTCGTGGGCCCGGGGCGGGCCGAGTTCGACGCGCACCCCGAGGTTCCGCAGGAACTCCTCGTGCGAGCCGGCCTTCTCGTGCAGGGCCCGGCGTTCGCGCTGCCGGTGGTACTCGCCGGTCCTGGCCCGGTCCTCGTCGGTCAGCCGCAGGGTGTCGAACCAGCCGTCCGCGAGCAGCCGGGTCACGTGCAGCGCGGGCTCCTCGTCGAGCGGTACGACGGCCACCCCGGGCAGGCCGGACCGCACCCGGGCGCGCTCGGCCGGCGAGTCGTCGGCGAAGACGAGGGCGTCGGTGGCGATGTCCAGCCGGTCCGCGATGTCCGCGAGGTTGCCGTCCTTGGGCTCCCAGTTGGCGTTGATCCGTACGAAGTCGTGCTCGCGCAGCACGAGATCGGGATGTCCGCGCAGGGCCGCGAGGACCTGGTCCTCGTCGTTCTTGCTGCTGACCGCGAGGAGCACCCCCTGCGAGCCGAGCTGTTTGACGCACTTCTGGAAGGCTCCGAACGCCTCGCCGCGCAGCGTGCCAGCCGCCGCGACCCCGTCGGGTCCCCGCTCGCCGAGCACCCCGTCCCACAGGGTGTCGTCGAGGTCGAGCACCAGGCACTTGCGGGTCATGCCGCGCACCGCCCGGGCCAGGTGCGCGACCTCGCGGGCGTACGCCGCGAGGAGTTCCGCACCGAGCTGGACCTTGGCGTACCGGGCCAGGCGGGGGTCGGTGACCGGCCCGCCCTCGCCGATCAGCGGTTCCAGGTCGATCACCACGAGGCGGGGGGCGGTCTCGGTGAGCCGCAGCAGGCGGGCGTTGAACTCCCGCCACACCGCGCCGAGGAGGGCCCGGGAGCGGTGGTCGAGTAGCTGGTGGCTGTAGGCGCGCGGCAGCGGGACGGTGTTGAGCACCAGGGTGCCGGTGCCCGTGGCGGCCCCGGCCGCCAGCGCGGCGCACCGGCTCAGCGCCGCTTCTCCCGCCGCGACCACGTCCTCGGGTCCCCACACCGTGGGCACCTGGGCGAACAAGGTCTCCGCGTCGAGCAGGCACAGCGTCAGATCCGGTGCGGCCGCACGGAGTTCGCTGCCGGGATCTGTCAGGTCGCGCAGGTACGTGCCGTATTCGCCGAGGACGGGCCTCAGCAGCAGGCCGTGGCGGGCCAGTTCACCCGTGAGCGGATCGACGACGTGCCCCACCGTGGACTCGCCGGTGACCGCCACCGTCACGACGGGGGTCCGCGGATGGTGGGCCAGCACGGCATCGGGGTCGAGACCGGCGAGCAGCCGCCCGGCCGCCGCGGCGCCCGACGTGCCCTTGGGACCGCTCTCTTCCGCCGCGAGGAGCGCCGGCGCCTCGTCGTACGCCTTCTCCAGCAGGCCCAGCGTGCGCAGTTCGCGCAGCCGCTCCAGCCCGGTGGGTCCCGTCGCTCCCGTCGTCATCGACGCCTCACACCTTCTCCAGGGCGAACCCGGCTCTGATCCACCGGCTGGACTCCACGCACAGGGCGAGTGCGCGCTCCCCGGGGGCGAACTTCGGGAACAGCCGCTCGAGTTGCAGGAACGGCAGGGCGTTGCCCGTGTTTCCGGTCTCGGAGACGCAGGAGATCTCCTGTGCGGAGGAGTCCGGCAGCCGCTCCAGGATGCGCCCGGTCATCCGCTCGGAGAGCTGGGGCGGCAGCAGGTAGCCGATGTCGTCCAGGCCCCAGCCGAGTCCGCCGAGCAGCTCCCAGAGGATCTCCACGGTGATCGACGGGACGTGCTCCTCGATCGCCTTGTAGTCCTCGGCCAGCATCCGCCGCTCCGCGTGGCGGTCGGTGGTCCCGTACCAGTCCAGCACCTGTCCGGGCGGACGGCCCTGTCCCGTCCAGGAGTTCAGCACCGCCCGTACGGCCACCCGCTCGCCCTCGGGCTCGTCGGTGAGCACGGCGGCTCCCGCTCCGTCGCCGAACAGGACGTGGTTGACCAGCTCCTCGGTGGCCATCCGGGCGGTGTCCCGCCGGGGCGACAGGAACCGGTGGGTGACGTCGCCGCCGAGGATCAGCCCGGCCCGACGACCGCCGAGGACCAGGGTGCGGCCGAGGTCGAGGGCCTGGACCGCCCCGGAGCAGCCCGACTGGAGCTGGAAGACCGGCAGGTGGCCGAGGTCCAGCCGGTCGGCGACCTCGCTCGCGGTGGTGGGCAGGAGCAGGTCGGGGGTCGCGGTCGCGAGGACCAGGAACTCCATGTCGGCGGGGTCGAGTCCGGAGGCGTCCAGGGCCTGGGCGCCGGCCTCGGCGCACAGGTCGGCGAGGGAGCCGCGGACCTCTCCGGTCACCGGGTCCCAGCCGAAGTGGCGGGTCCTGGTGCCGACGAAGAGGTCGATCCACTCGGCGCTCACCCCCAGCAGCCGGCCGAGCGCGGCGTTGTCCACCGGGTCCCCGGGCAGGGCCGTACCGGCGGCCGCCAGGTAGACGGCGCGGCCCGTCATGCCGACCTCGCCGTGATCAGGCCGCCGAGGAACTCGGCGAGCGAACCGACCGATCGCAGCGCGGGCAGCATCTGCTGGACGGACACCTCTCCGACGCGCGGCAGCCGGGCCTCCACCCGGTTCTTGAGCTGCATGATCATCACGGAGTCGAAGCCGAGGTCCTCGTGGAAGCGGGCCTCGCGCACCACGCGCTCCGGGGGGTACCCGCCGACTTCGGTGACCGCCTGGACCACCGCGAGCAGCACCGGGTCGCCCGCGTCGCGGGCGGGTGCGGAGGCGGGGGCGGGGGCGGGGGCGGCCTGGGGGTCCTGCCGCTCCGGCAGCCGCTCCCCGGCCGGAGCCTGAGCCGGAGCCGTCGCCGCGCGCAGCGGCGCGCGCCGGTCCCAGTAGCGCTGCGCCGAGGAGAAGACGTACGGGCTCATCTGCTCGACGACCCGGTGCTCGGGTGCGTACAGCTCCTCCCACACCGGATCGAGTCCGCAGCGGTGGAGGGCGGCGACGGTCTCGGCGAGGTCCCGGCCGGTGGCCTCGGGGCCCGGCGCGGGGTGCAGGAACTCGGCTCCCGGCGCCCGGCCGCCCCGGGCGGCGAGCTGGAGGAGCTGGGTGCGCGGGCCGATCTCGATCAGATGGGTGGGGGCGATGTCCGAGACGAGCGCTCTCAGCGCGGTGTCCATGAGCACGGGCTCCTCGATCTGGTCCGCCCAGTAGTCGGCGTCCATGGGTTCGTGGTGCAGCATCCGGCCGTGCCGGGTCGAGGCCACCGGCACGGCGGGCTGCGCACACCGCACCGCCTCGGTGCGCAGCTTCGCGGCGGCCGGGGCCATCAGGGGCGAGTGGAAGGCGTACGGGGCGGGCAGCTCCCTGACCCGTACGCCGCGCCCGGTGAGCTCCTTGCCGATCCTGGCCAGTGCGGCCGACGGCCCGGAGAGCACGGTGTCCGCCGGGCCGTTCAGCGCGGCCACGACGGCGTCCGGCTCCCCCGCCAGGATCCCGGCGAGCTCCTCGGGAGCGGTGGCTACGGCGAGCATGCCGCCGCCGGGGGGCAGTTCGCCCGTCAGCGCGCCGCGCCGGACGACCAGGCGGGCGGCCTCGTCCAGCTCGAGGGTGCCCGCGGTCACGGCCGCCGCGTACTCGCCCAGGCTGTGGCCGAGGACGGCGGCCGGGACGATCCCTAGCGCCGTGAGGGTGCGGGCCAGGGCGTAGCCGACGGCGAACAGGGCGGGCTGCGCGAACTCGGGGCGGTGCACCCGATCGTCGCCGCCGAGGATCAGGTCGCGCACCGAGGTGCCCAGGGGGGCGGCGAGGGCCTCGTCGGCCTCGTCGAGATGGCGGCGGTAGGCCGCCGACTCGCGGTGCAGCCGCGCCGTCATGCCCGGGAACTCGCTGCCCTGCCCGGTGAACAGGAAGGCCACCACCGGCCTGCCCCACGGGCGCCCGCCGAGCCCGGCCGGATCCTGGGCGGCCGCGCCGCGCAGCGCGGAGACGAGCTCGTCGGTGTCGCGGACGGTGACCGCGAACCGGTGCGGCAGGCCGGTCTTGATGCGGTTGCTGCTCCAGCACAGGGCGGCGGCGCCGCCGCGCGGCCGCCTGGCGACCGCCTCCGCCTGGGCGGCGAGGTTGCGGCGCAGTCCTTCGGGGGTGTCGCCGCTGACGGTGAACACGCCGACGGCCCCGCGGGCGGCGCCCGTACGGGCCTTGGGCATTGCGGCCGCGGTGCGGCGGGGCAGCCGGGGGGCCGAGCCGAGGACGGCATGGGCGTTGGTGCCGCCCATGCCGAAGCTGCTCACCCCGGCGAGGCTCTCGCCGCGCGGCAGCCGCATCGGGGACTTCAGCAGCCGCAGGCCCCGTTCGCCGAGCCGCAGCCGCGGGTTCTCGCGCTCGGCGAAGGGGCTGGCGGGGACCATGCGGTGGTGCAGGGCGAGGGCGGTCTTGATGAGTCCGGCGATGCCCGCCGCACCCTCGGTGTGCCCCAGGTTGCCCTTCACGGAGCCGAGCGCGCAGGGCGCGTCGCGCGCGATGCCGTGCAGCGCGCCGAGCGCCGCGCACTCGATGGCGTCGCCGAGTACGGTGCCGGTGCCGTGCGCCTCCAGGAACGCGACGCGGTCCGGGGTGATGCCGGCGCGCCGGTAGGCGGAGTTCAGCACCCGCTGCTGCGACCAGCGGTTGGGGGCGATGACCCCGTTGCTGCGACCGTCCTGGTTGACGGCGCTGCCGCGCAGTACGGCGTAGATCCGCTGTCCCTCGGCCAGGGCGTCGTCCAGCCTGCGCAGGACGACCAGGCCCACGCCGTCGCTGCGGCCGATCCCGTCGGCGTCGGCGCTGAAGGGTTTGCAGCGGCCGTCGTGGGCGGCCAGGCCGAGCTGTCCGTAGACCATGCCCATGGACGGCGAGAGCACGATGTTGGCGCCGCCGGCGAGGGCGGTGTCGCACTCCCCGGCCAGCAGGGAGTTGGCGGCGAGGTGGACGGCGACGAGCGAGGAGGAGCAGGCCGTGTCGACGGCGAGGCTGGGGCCGGTGAGGTTGAAGTGGTAGGAGATCCGGTTGGCCGCCATCCCGGCGCTGCTGCCGGCGCCGAGCAGCGGGGTGACCTGCGCGAGGTCGCTCATGGTCAGGCGGCCCCACTCGCCGCCCATCATGCCGATGAACACCCCGGTCTCGGTGCCCGCCAGTTCGCCGGGGGCTCGGCCCGAGTCCTCGAGGGCGCGCCAGGCGCAGGGCAGCAGCAGCCGCTGGTGCGGGTCCATCGCGGCGGCCTCGCGCGGGGTGACGGAGAAGAAGTCACTGTCGAAGACATCGACGTCGTCGATGAAGCCACCGCGGCCGCTGACAGCGGGGAAGTCCTGCGCCTCCCAGCGCTGGGCGGGGACCGGGCCGGTGCCGGCCCCGCCCCGCATCAGCAGGTCCCAGTACGCCTGCACGCCCGCCGCCCCCGGGAAGGCGCAGTCGATGCCGACGACGGCGATGTCCCCCATCAGCGCTGGTCCGCCGGTGCGGTGGCGGCCTGACCGGCGGGAGGGCCGGCGGGCGCGGCGGCGGCCAGCGCGGCCGACAGGTGGCGGACCAGGCTCGCCACGGTCGGGTGGTCCCACAGCAGCGTCGGCTCCACCTCGAGGCCGAACTCCTCCTCCAGGTCGCCGCACAGGCTCAGCGCCGCCACCGAGTCCATGCCGTACTCGGCGAGCGGCACGGTGGGGTCGATGGTCTCGGGAGCCCGGCGCAGGTAGACGGAGAGCCGGGCCGACAGCCATGCGTGCGGCAGTACGCCGTCAGCGGTGGCCGCGGTCGCGGTGGTCGCGGTGTGCCGACCGGTGGGAACGGTCATCGTGGGGCTCCTTCGGTGCGTACGGCCCGGGTCCCGGTCAGCCCGGGATGGGGGTGGAGTAGAGGTCGTAACCGAGCTGGGTGCTGAAGCGGAGCTGGACCTCGTGCCGGATCCGGGTCTCGCACTCCGGCGGCAGATCGGCCACGCGCGTGCCGAGCCGGCGGGCGATGTGGTGCAGCGCGGCCGCCGCCCAGCACGGATCGGCGAGGAACGGGTCGGGGCCGTAACGGCCCTGGTCCCACAGGCCCAGTACGGCGGCAGCGGCCAGCAGCAGCGCGTACCGGTCCATGAGAGCGAACCGGGCGGGCTGGGCGGTGGCCGCGGAACCGGCCGCCTCCAGCCTGAGCACCCGGCTCCGTACGTCGCGGAACTCCTCGACGAGCTGCCCGGCGAGCGTGCGCAGGGCCCGCTCGACGGGACCGCTGCCGTCGACGGCCGAGCTGACGGCGAGCATCGTCGCGCTGAGCGAGTCGCGCCCGCACGCGAGGGCGAGCCGGTCGGTGCGCAGCGGCGGCAGGTCTCCGCCCAGCCGGAACAGACCCGAGGGCGCCTCGTCCTCCAGGAACCACGAACTCCGGGCCAGGCGCGGCATCTGCGGGATGACCGTGGCCTGGCAGGCGACGGTGCCGGCGTGGCCGAGGCTGAGCACCGGTACGTCCCTGACGTGCTTCTGGAAGATGCCCAGGCTGCCCTCGCGGGTGTAGAAGCCGGAGCCGAGGACTATGGACAGGTCGTACATGGTCTCGGTGAGCACGCGGGGCAGCAGGTACTTGAGCGCCGCCGAGTAGACGCTGGTCTCGGCCGGCAGCAGGTGCAGGGCCCTGGTGGCGACGACGGCGAGGCTGTCGTAGAGCAGCAGGTTGACGAAGGCGCTGGTCAGTGCAGCACCGGTGCGGCTCCCGTCCGTGCCGCGGGCCTGCGCGCCGCCGGAGTGCTCCCGGTCGAAGCGGACGGCGGTGCGCAGGCTGGTGTCGAGGGCGGCGACGGCCGAGGCGGAGATCACCGTGCGGCTGATCTGGAAGGAGCGCAGGGCGGTCTCGATCCCGCTGCCCTCGGGGCCCAGCAGGGCGGTGGCGGGCACCGGACAGTCGTCGAACTCCACTCCGGCGAACCGGCAGCCGCGCAGTCCGACCGGGGTGCGGCGGGCCGTCACCGCCGCGCGTGCGTCGGTCAGCTGCCCCGGTTCGAGGAGCAGTACGGAGTGGCTGCGGCTGCCGGGCGCCGGGTCGGTGCGGCAGAACAGGACCAGCGCGCCGGCCCGCTCGAGGTTGTTGACCAGGGGCTTGCCACCGCTGATCAGATAGCCGTGGGGGCTGCGCCGGGCGGTGACCTGGCTGCGTACGTAGTCGTTGCTGTGGGCGGTCTCGTGCTGGGCGATGGCCGCCTTGCCGCCGTCGCGCAGCAGCCCGGCCAGCCAGTGGCGCTGCCGGGAGCTCCCGGCGGTCCACACGTCGGAGGCGGCCATGAAGGTGGTCATGCCGTGGCCCATGGCCAGGCCGACGTCCCGGCGGAAGACCGGGCGCATGATCCTGACCAGGGTGTCCATGCCGTCGAGCCGCCCGCCCAGGGCCTGTGGGATGTACTCGTCGGTGATCCCGAACTCGTCGAGCAGCGCCTCGCCTGCGGCGAAGGGCACCGCCGCCCGGTCGGCCTCCAGCAGCGCGGTGTAGCCGACCGGGTTGGCCGGGTCCGAGGGGTCGCCGAGCAGCGACTCCAGGGCGGCGACCCGGGTCCGTACGGCGTCCTCGCGCCGGCGCGCCACCGTGCGGTCGCCGAGGAGGGCGGCTACCACCGTCTTCCTCCGTCGGCTCCTTCCGGCCGCAGCAGGTCCTCGCCGAACAGCACGTCCTCGGCCCGGGCCAGCGCCCACACGTCGGGGGTCAGCACCTCGTAGTCGCCGCGCACCACGCCGTCGAGGAAGAGCTTGCGCATCAGGGTGCGCTGGACCTTTCCGCTGCTGGTGCGGCGTACGGCGCCGGGGCGCACCAGCAGGATGTTGCCGGCCGGGATCTCGAACTCCTTGCCGATGAGGGCCTGGATCTTCTGCGCGACGGTGCGCAGTTCCTCGCTGCCGGCTCCGCGCACCTCCTGGACGAGGACGAGGTGTTCCCGCCCGGCGTCCACGGAGAACGCGGCGCCCACGCCGAAGGTCAGGGCGGGGCTGACGGTCCGCGCCGCCCATTCGATGTCCTGCGGGTACACGTTGCGGCCGTTGATGATGACGACTTCCTTCAGCCGCCCGGTGACGAACAGTTCACCGTCCTCGAGCATGCCCAGGTCGCCGGTGCGCAGGAAGCCGCTCTCCTCGTCGTTGAGGCTGGCGCGGAAGGTGCGTACCGTCTCGGTGGGCCGCTGCCAGTAGCCGCGGGCCACGCTGTAGCCGCGCAGCCAGATCTCGCCGACCGCGCCGGCCGGGAGCTCGTGGTGGGTCAGCGGGTCGACGATGCGCACCTCGATGTCGACGGGGGCGCCGCAGCCGATCAGGGTCCGGACGCGCTCGGTGCCGGTGGCCGAGGGCCCGGCGCCGATCACCCGGTCACGCTCCAGGGCGGTCTGGTTGAACTCCTTGCGGACGTGCGGGGTGCCGGGGACGCCGCCGGAGACGACCAGGGTGGCCTCGGCCAGTCCGTAGCAGGGGCGCAGGGCCTCGGGGCGGAACCCGGCCGGGGCGAAGCGTTCGGCGAACTCGTCCAGGCTCTCGGGGCGTACCGGTTCGGCGCCGTTGAGGGCCAGGCGCCAGCGGGACAGGTCCAGGGCGGCGATCTGCTCGTCCTTGATCCGCCGCACGCACAGGTCGTAGCAGAAGTTGGGGCCGCCGCCCACGGTGACGCCGTACTCGTCGATGGCCTGGAGCCAGCGCAGCGGGCGCTTGACGAAGGACAGCGGGGTGACCTGGACGCTGTGGCTGCCGAGCCAGACGGGGTGCAGCAGGTGGGCGACCAGTCCCATGTCGTGGAAGTACGGCAGCCAGCTGCCGAAGACGTCCTCGCGGGTGGTGTGCAGCACCTTCTGCAGGGCGGCCTGGTTGGCGAGCAGGTTGCGGTGGGAGACGGTCACACCGCGCGGTTCGGAGACGGAGCCGGAGGTGTACTGGAGGAACACGAGGTCGTCGGGGCGTGCGGTGACGGGCTGCCAGGCGTCGGCGTCGCCGAAGCCGGGGACGTCGGTGACCACGCACTCGGCGTCGGGCCGGGAGTTGCGGGCCAGCCAGAGCGCGACCTCGGGCGCGGCGGCGGTCTCGGTGAGCACCACCTTGGCGCCGGTGTCCTTCAGGACGGCGGTGGTGCGGTTGAGCCGCTTGTCGCGGCCCGCTTCGCCCGGCATCGGTACGGGGACCGCGACGGCGCCGGCGTAGAGGCAGCCGGCGAAGGCCTTGAGGAACTCGACGGTGGAGGAGTAGACCAGCAGCACCGGCTGTCCGGTCGCGCCGTACTCCTGGAGGCCGGCCGCGATGCGTCTCGCCTCCCGGTCCAGCTCCCCGTACGTGAGGTGCCGGGCCTGCGCTCCGCCGGCCGTGTCGCGGAGGAAGACGTGCACGTCCTCGTCGGCGAGTTCTGCCGTCCGAACGCGGAGGAGTTCGGTGAAGGTGGCGAAGCGTGACTCTGACATCCGCGGCATCCCCTCGCGTCTGCGGGCCCGTGGACTGTCGGACCTCGTTTACCGGCGATCATCCGCGCGGCCGCTTAAGTGAGGCTTGTGCGGACCACCGACGAGACGCCCCCTAGGGGGTGGCAGGGGTGCTCGGCGGCGGGTGGGCGGGGCCAACCTCGGTCCATGGACACTCACACCGACAGCGACACCACCGCCGGGACCGAGCCGCCGGCAGCGGCGATCGTCTTCCCCGGCATGCAACCGACGGCCTTCTCCGAGGTGGCCCGGTTCATGCTGGTCAATCCGTACGCGCGGGAGCTGCACGCGATCGCCGACGACGTGCTGGGATTCTCGCTGGCCGACCGCTACCAGCAGGCCGACGGCGACTACTCGCTCTACGGGCAGATCTCCTTCGTGGTGAACTGCCTCGCGCTGGCGCGGTGGGCCACGGACCGGCTGGAGGTCGCGCCCGCGTACGCGACGGGGCCGAGCTTCGGCGCCCGGGCCGCCGCGGTCTACTCCGGCGTGCTCGACTTCCCCGATGCGGTACGGATGACCGCACGCCTCGCCGACACGATGGAGGACTACTTCGCGCGGGAACACCCCGCCCTGGTCACCCAGTCGATAGCCCGGGTACCGCAGGAGAAGGTCGCGCTGCTGCGCCGGGAGCTCGAGGAGCGGGGTGAGTGGAGCGACGTGTCCTGCGTGGTCGACCACGACTTCACGATGCTCACGGTGCACGAGTCGGTGCTCGACTGGCTCCAGCGGCGGATCCGCTCGCTGGGCGGCATGTCGATGTACACGATGAAGCCGCCCATGCACTCGTACCTCTTCGGGGGGCTGCGCGACCGGGTGGACGCCGAGATCTTCGACGGGCTGACCTGGTCCGAGCCGCGGCTGCCGCTGGTCGCGGACCAGGACGGCCGGGTGGTGACCACCGGCGAGGGCGTGCGCGGGATGCTGCTGGACGGCTTCGTCCGTACGGTGCGCTGGCCGGACGTGGTGTCCACGCTGGAGGGGGCCGGGGTCGGCCGGCTGTACGTGTCCGGGCAGGACGGGCTGTTCACCCGGGTCGCGTGCACCACGCGCGCCTTCGAGGTGGTGCCGGTGACGCCCCGCTCGGCGATGCGGCCGGTGCGGCGACGGCTGCCGGTCGCGGCCTGAGCGGCGGGCACGGGGAGGGGCCGGTACCCGCTGGGTACCGGCCCCTCCCTCATGTGCGGTTACTGAAGCGATTCGCCGTTCATGGCGTCCCCCCACCCACTTGAGATGCGCATCGATGAGCACGTTGTGCCGGTATTGCGTAACGAAACCAATAGTGCGCGCCCAATAGGACTCAATCGCTGTCTTTCCGAATTTTCGCCACGTTCGTCGCCACAATTGGAAGCGTGAGGGCAGACGCGGGGCGCAAGTATCGTGCGTACCCCACCCGAGAGCAGGAACAGGTCCTGACCAGGTGGGGGCATACGGCGCGTGCTCTGTGGAATGTGGCTCTGGAGCAGAGGGTGTATCTGTGGGAGCAGCGTCGGTACACGTTGCGGTCGGTCGAGCAGTGCACGTTCCTGACGGCGGCTCGTGCGGATCTTGACTGGATCGGTGACCTGCCCGCACAGTCCGGGCAGCAGATTCTGCGTCAGCTGGACCGGGCGTACGACAATTTCTGGAATGCCCACCTTCCGGCCCGGTTTCCGTCACGGAGGAAGCGCGGGCACCGGCTGTCGGTCCCGTTTCCCGGGCAGGCGGTCGAGGTCCGCAAGCTGAACCGCAAGTGGGCTGAGGTGCGTCTGCCGAAAGTCGGCTGGCTGCGGTTCCGCCTCTCCCGCGCGATCGGGGGCACGATCCGCAACGCCACGGTGTCCCAGGACGGCAACGGCTGGCACATCTCCTTCGGTGTTCACACCGGCCGCAAGCCGGACGCGCCGAACGGAAAGCCCACGTGCGGGGTGGACTTCGGTGTCGCAGCCTCCGCGTTCGTGTCCACCGAGTCCACACCTCGCCTCATGCCACCGACGCTCACCGCTAGCGAACGCAAGCGGCTCAAAGCACTTGAGCAACGCAAGGCCCGCCAAATCACCTACGCGAAGAAACACAATGGCGGGACGTACAGCCACCGCCTGCGCACCACCATCGCCCACATCGCAAAGCTCACCACCCGGCGGGCCAACCGGCGCCGGGACTTCACGCACAAACTCACCACCGACCTCGCCAAAAGCCACGGCCTGATCGGTATCGAGGACCTGCGCGTAAGGAACATGACGGCCTCAGCGAAGGGCACCACAGAGACACCCGGCAAGAACGTCCGGTCGAAGGCTGCCCTCAACCGGTCGGTCCTCGACAACACCCCGGGCGAACGGCGGCGACAGCTCGACTACAAAACCCGCATGTACGGATCCGTACTCGTCGCCGTGCCGCCGTTCCACACCTCCCAGACCTGCGCGGCCTGCGGACTGGTCGATCCCGGATCTCGTAAGGGATGCGGCCGGCATTTCACCTGCACCCGCTGCGGGCACGAGGACGATGCCGACCACAACGCCTCGATGGAGATCGAGGCCCGAGCCCGCCGGACGGGCGGCTCGGACATCAACAGCACGCGCAGCATCCCCAGGGTGCGAGTCCCGGCCGCAGGCCGGAGGCGGATGCGTGAAGCCCCGAAGCCCGCCCACGCGAGCTGAAAGGAATCGCCCCCACTTTATGGGGCGAGGATCGTCACTTGCCGTCCACTGTGAAGGCGTAGAAGGTGCCCTCGGTGAGGCTGCCGGTGGTGCCGCCGCCGTTGGCGAAGCGGGCGTAGCCGTTGCCCCAGTAGACGGTGCCGTCGACGACCGCGGGGCCGGCGTTGGACGAGTACGGCGCGGTGAAGTCCCAGAGGTAGGCGCCGGTCGCTGCGTCGAACGCGTACATGCGGCCGCTGGTGGAGCCGCCGAACACGACGCCGTTCGCGGTGGTCAGGGCGCCCCAGGCGAAGCCGTCGGTGCGGTCGGCGACCTGCCACAGGACGCGTCCGGTCTGCGGGTCGAGCGCCGCGAAGGAGCTGCGGGTCGTCGTCGTGCCGTCGGCCAGCTGGTAGGGCTGGCGGTTGAAGTTGGCCTCGGCGATGTAGATCCGCTTGTCGTCATTGGCCGTACCCCACTGGATGCCGCCGATGTGACCGCCGGGACCGGCCGCCGCGCTCCAGACCACGGCGCCGGTGTCCGCGTCCATCAGCCAGTACTCGCCGCTCTTCTCGCCCGCGCCGATCACCTTGCGGGGGCAGCCGTCGGGCCCCTTGATGGTGAACAGGTGCGCGCCGTCGCCGAAGTCGTAGTCGTAACCCGGGTTCGGCGGGCAGTTGTTGGGCGGGAAGCCGGGGATGCAGCCGGTGTTCCAGGCGTCGAAGCGCTTGGCTCCGGTGTTCCACTTGACCCGGCCGGTCCGCATGTCGAGGGCCAGCACGGTGTCCACGTAGTTGTCCGGGGCGTAGCACTCGGCAGGGGTGTGGCCTGCGGTCTGGCAGTCGCTGACGGACTTCGGGACGGTGTAGTTGTTGCCGGTGGTGAAGTACACGGTGTGGGTCGCCGGGTCCAGGGCCGGGGTGCCCCAGACGGCCACGCCGCTGTAGCCGCCGGGCTGACCGCCGTTGTCGGGGGTCGTGTACTGGCGCCACAGCCGGTCGCCGGTGGCGGCGTCGAAGGCGTTCACGCTGCCGCGGAAGGTGCAGCAGGGGTAGGCCGGGTCGAGGGCGCCCTCGGATTCGCGGGAGGAGACGCCCTGGTAGATCACGCCCTCGTGCACGACGGGAGACTGGGTCAGTACCGCCTTGTACTGGGTGTCCACCTCCCGGCTCCACACCTTGTTGCCGGTGGCCGCGTCGACGGAGATCAGGACGGCCTTGTTCCAGTCCGCTATGTACACCTTGCCGCCGACGACGGCGGGGCTGGTCCGGGCGACCGAGGCCGCGTCACCGGTGTACTCGGACACCTTGCGCGACCAGATCGGGCGGCCGGTCTTCGCGTCCACCTTGTGCAGGTAGCCGCCCCAGTCGGGGAAGTACACGGCTCCGCCGACCACGGCCGGGGTGGCGGACACGTCGCCGTGGGTGGCGTACGTCCACTTGGCCTTCAGGCGGCCTACGTTGCCCTTGCCGATCGCCGTTTCCTGCGGGTTCGCCCGGCTGTTGCGGATGTCGTGACCGCCGGTCGGCCAGGCGGACGGGGGCAGGGCCGCGCTGGTGGCGGGAGCCGAGAACAGCGTGGCGGTCAGTGCGAGTACGGCGAGCAGCGCGAATCTGCGGACCGCTCCCTGGCGGGTCCGGGGTCTTGTGCGCATGGGTCTTCCTCTTCCGTGCTGTGATGGGTTGGTTCGGGTATCAGCCCGCGGTCACCGGTACACGGGTGCCGTGCAGGGCGGTGGCGCGCGCGGTGAGTTCCAGCCGGTCGGTCTTCTTGTTGGTGTTCAGCGGGAACTCGTCGAGCCGGTGGTAGTGGCGCGGGATCAGCTGGGCGGGCAGCAGCCCGGCCAGGTCGCGGTGGAACTCCTGCGGGGAGCGCTGCCCGCCGAGGTAGAAGGCGACGAGCTCGGTGCTGTTGGCCACGGGTACGCCGACCACCACCGCGTCGGTCACCGGGGTGCCGGCGCGCAGGGCGTGTTCCACCTCGGCCAGTTCGACCCGGTAGCCCTGCACCTGCACCTGGGAGTCGGTACGGCCCAGGTAGACCAGCTCGCCCCCGGCGAGCCGGCGTACCCGGTCGCCGGTGCGGTACCAGCGGACGCCGTCGCGCTCCAGGTACTTTCCGGCCCCGTCGGCCGGGTCCAGGTAGCCGGCCGACAACTGCGGGCCGGACAGCCATAGTTCGCCCTCCTCCCGGGCCGGAACGCCCTGCTCGTCCAGGAGCAGTTCCGCGTGGCCGTCGTGGAGCAGGCCGAGCGGTACCACCCCGTTGACTCCGAGCCGGGTGGACTCCTGCGGTGACCAGGTGTGGCGGTGGGTGGTGATCGTCATCTCGGTCGGGCCGTAGACGTTGATCACGGCGGAGCGGGGGGCGGCCTGCTGCCAGGCGTCGGTGTCCTGGAACTGGAGCGCCTCGCCGCCGAAGTACGTCCAGCGCAGCGTGGGCATGCTGCCCGGCAGCAGGCGTCCGGTGCGGCGGGACAGCGAGATGACGCTGGGTGCCGAGAACCAGACGGTGATGCCGTGCTCGGCGACGAAGGCGGGCAGGTCGCGGTAGGCGTGCGGGGAGACCGAGACCAGCGGCGCGCCCACCGCCCAGGCGCACCACAGGTCCGAGACCGCGGAGTCCCAGTTGAGGTTGGCGGCCTGGGAGAAGACGTCGGCGGCCGTGAAGTCGTACCAGGCGTCCATGAGGGCGAAGTAGTGCGCCATGTTGCCGTGCGTGAGTCGTACGCCCTTGGGCCGGCCGGTGGAGCCGGAGGTGAACAGGACGTACGCCACGTCCTCGGGTCCGGCGGACCAGCTCGGCTCCGCCAGCGCGGTGTCCGGGCCGGCGAGGAGCGGCCGCAGTCCGCTGCCGGCGGTGAGCGCTTCGGCCTCGGCGGGGGTCAGGTGCGGTGCCAGCACCGGGAGGTTCCCTGGTTCCGCGGCGAGTTCCGCTGCGAGTTCCGTCGCGAGCAGGGCCGCGCCCTCCTCGTCCACGACGAGGGCGGAGACCTCCGCCGACGCGAGCATCGAGGCGATCTTGCCGGGCGGGAAGTCGGCCAGCACCGGCACCGCGGGGAGCCCGGCGTACAGGCTCGCCAGGACGGCGACGTACGAGGTGAGGCTGCGGCCGGCCAGGATGCCGACGGCCTTCGGCGGCCCGCCGGGGGCGCTCAGCAGCGCGCCCGCCCAGGACAGCGCCAGTTCGTGGGCGGTCGTGTAGTCGACGGTCTCCTTCCCGACGCGCACGGCCACCCCGCGCGGTGAACGTTCCAGGCCGCGCAGGAAACGTGCGTGCAGCGCGGTCCGCGCCATTGGTTCCATTTCTGCTCCTCCTCGCCGGGAATTATCGGTCAGCCAGTTCCCGGACCATTTCCGGGACGCATTGACAGTCGTCATCGGACGCCTCCATCATTCCCGTATGCCAGAACTCACGAAGCACACCTGGGACGGCGCTTTCGAGGCCGTCGTACGTCCGTTCCTGCCCTATCTCTCACCCGACGAGAAACTGACCGGTGACGCCGAACTCCGTGACCTGGGGCTCGACTCCATGGGTACGGTCGAACTGCTCGCCGCTCTGGAAGGCGCTTATGACGTCCGATTCCTGGACGATGCGCTGAAGCTGGAGAATTTCGCGAGCCCGGATATTCTCTGGAACACCCTGATCACGCAGACGGAATCCGCCGCTTGAGAAAACCGGTCCACTCGCGGCCCGGCGAGGATTTCATATCCGAGTCGGGCCGTTCGCTTTTTCCGGAGCCGGTCAGGGGACCAGTTGCCGGAAACTCTCCTCGATCCTGTCGAGCGTCTTGCGGACGTGCGGCAGGGCGGTGGGGTCCTGCGCGTCGAGGGCGAGCTGCTGCTGCTCGGCGGTCTCGCCGTACAGCATGCTGGTGGCGCATTTGAACCGCAGGGCGTCCCCCTCGTCGCCGAGCAGGTGTCCGGCGAGCACCACGATCCCCAGGTCCAGCATCCGGCGGGCCAGCGTCGGCGAGTCGGTCACCTCGTACTTCGCCAGCTCCTCACGGACCGGTTCGAAGTCGGGGTAGACGTAGAACGCCCCGGTCGGCGGCCGGCAGCGGGCGCCCGCGTCCACGGTGATGCGGTGGACCTCGCGGGCGACGGCCCCGTGCAGCCGGGCGCTGGCCCGCAGCCGGTCCCGTACCTCCGGCGGCTCGCCGAAGGCGTACGCGGCCACCTCCTGCATCGGCCCGGCCAGCGTCGACCAGACCTCGCTGGCCACGGAGACCACTCCGGTACGGATCCACTCGCCCCAGGGGCCCTGCGGGAAGCGGGCCACGCCGATGCGCCAGCCGCCCAGGGCGAGGCTCTTGCTCAGGCCGGTGGCGATGACCGTGCTCCCGGGGGCCACCTCGGCCGGGCTGAGGTACTCGGTGGCCGGGTCGTGCACCACGTCGCGGTAGATCTCGTCCGAGACGATCAGCAGGCCCTCCTCCTCGGCGATCGCGCACAGTTCGCGGATGAGAGGGGGCGGGGCCAGGGTGCCGGTCGGGTTGTCGGGGAGGGTCAGCACCATGATGCGCGGGTCTCGGCCGAGGACGCGGGCCGCGGTGATGCACTCGCGCAGGGCGTCCGGGTCCGGTACCCCGCCGCACTCCTCGGGGATCGGGACGGCGATCGGGTGTTTGCCGGCCAGCCGGGCCTGGGGGGCGTAGGTGTTCCAGGCCGGCCGGGGCAGCAGTACGTCGCCGGGGACGGCCAGGTTGAGGGCCATCAGCAGCGGCTTGCTGCCGGGGGCGACCACGATCTGCTCCGCGTCGGTGGGGATGCGGCGGCGGCTGAAGTAGCCGGCGGCGGCGTTGCGGACCCCGGGCGAACCGGCCACCGGCCCGTAGGCGTTGCGGTGCGCTCCCGCGGCGAGCCGTTCCACCAGGGGCTCGAACGCGGGCAGCCGGGACTCCCCGAAGCCGAGGTGGATCAGCGGTTCGCCGGCCGCCTGGCGCTGTGCCACCAGCTGGTTGAGCGCCAGGTTCGGTGACATCCGCATGTCGTTCATCCCCTGCTCCCCACCGGCGCGGCCGCCTTCGTCCCGAAGAGCTCCTGTCCGCCCGACCACGCCGGTCCCCCGATGGCGCGGGCGATGTCGGCCGGGACGGTGCGGTCGAGCCGCAGTTCGTCCAGCCAGGCCGCCTCGGGGTCGTAGTGCGCCAGGAAGGGCCTGCCGACCAGGGCGGGGTCGCGGGCCTGGACCATGTGCAGCTGGAAGAAGCGGCCTTCGGCGTTCTCGACGATCCCGTCCACCGCGACCTTGCCGGGGGTCGCGGACATCACCGGGCCGCGTACGGTGCGGGCCAGGCCGGGCAGGGTGCGGTAGGCGCTCTGGAAGATCTCGGCCGCCCGCGCGAGGGGTACCCGGAAGTAGTCGTAGGGGCCGGTGTCGCGCTCCACGAACATGTAGTACGGCACCGAGCCGGCGGCGAGTTCGGCCCGCCACATCTCGCTCCAGACGGCCGGGTCGTCGTTGACGCGGGCGATCAGCGGCGCCTGGCAGTAGACGAGGGCGCCGGTGGACCTGATCCGGGAGATCGCCCGCCGGGCGAGGTCGGTGGCGAGCTCGCGGGGGTGGCTGAAGTGCGCCATGACGGCGAGGTTGCGTCCCGAGGCGACGACCTGCTCGAAGAGGCGCAGCACGTCGTCGGCGTCGGGGTCGCCGGTGAAGCGCTGCGGCCAGTACGCGACGGACTTCGTGCCGATCCTGATGGTCCGTACGCTCTCCACGGCGAGCAGCGGCTCCAGGTGGGAGCGCAGCCGCTCGGTGGACATCACCATCGGGTCGCCGCCGGTCACCAGTACGTCGGTGACGTCGGGGTGGTGGCCGAGGTAGGAGACGAGACCGCTCGGGTCGGGCGCGGCGAAGCGCAGGTCCGCGTCCCCGACGAACTGGGCCCAGCGGAAGCAGTACGTGCAGTAGGAGTGGCAGGTCTGGCCCTGGCTCGGGAAGTAGAGCACCGTCTCGCGGTACTTGTGCTGGAGTCCGGGGATCTCGGCGCCGTCCCGGGTGGGGACGTTGAGCTCTTTCTGGCCGGACGGGTGCGGGTTGAGCCGGCCGCGGATCTGCTGCACGAGGGTGCGCAGCGCGACCTTCGACGCGGGGTCCGCGGAGAGCGCGGCCAGGTCCCGTTCGTTCTGCTCGGTCAGCATCCCCCGCTGCGGGAACACCAGTTGGAACATCGGGTCGTCCGGAATGCGGTCCCAGTCGATGAGGTGCGACAGGACGTACTCGTTGACCCGGAAGGGCAGCACCATCGACACGAGCCGGACGGTCTCCCGTATGTCGGCGGGCAGGCCGTGGCGGTCGGCGATCTCGTCGAGCTGCCGCGGCCCGTACGCGCGGAACCGTGCCGTCTCGACAGAATCGGTTGCCAGCAGGGACATGCGGATATTCCTCCAGCCTGGTGCCTGGCAGTTCCGAGCGTGTGCTCGAATGCGGTTCGATGCTAGGGAGAGGATTCGGCCACCGGACCCCAGATCCGACCCCAGCCCGACCCTTACGGCACCCCGGCGGCCCGCTCGCGCGGAGCGCTCCCGCGGCGCGGTGTGCCGACCGGCGCGGACCGGACCCGGGCATGGCGAAGCCGCCCAGGACCGGCGGGGGTTCAGGTCCTGGGCGGCTGTAGGTGGGCCCCTGACGGGGGCAGGTGCCTTACGCGGTGCCCGCGCCCGGCTGTGCGGCCTTCTGCGCCGCCGGGGCGCTCTGCGCGGCGAGTTCCGCGGCCCGCTGGTTGTCGGTCTGGACGGAGCGCAGCCCGATCAGGGCGAAGACCGCGGCTCCGGCCATGACGACGGCTCCGGCCACCGAGGCGGCGTGCACCTCGGTCGTGAAGGCGGTACGGGCCGCCTCGATCAGACTGGCGGACGCGTCGCCCGAGAGCTTGCCGGCGGCCGCCAGGGCGCCGCCGATGGTCTCGCGGGCGGGCTCCAGCGCGTCGGCGGGCACCCCGGCCGGGGCGTCCAGCGCGGAGCTGTTGCGGTAGACGGCGGCGCCGATGCTGCCCAGCACGGCCACGCCGAGGGCGCCGCCGAGCTCCTGGCCGGTCTGGAGCAGGGCGGAGGCGGTACCGGCGCGCTCCGGCGGCACCTGGCCGACGACGAGTTCGGTGACGAGGGTGAGCACCGGGGTGAGCCCGACGGCCAGCGCGATGATGCCGATCAGGATCAGCACCAGGCCGTCCTCGGCCGGCACCTGGGTGAGCATCAGCAGGGCGAGGGTGGCGACGGTGAACCCGGCGCCGATGATGTGAGCGGGCTTGACGGTACGGACGAGGACGGTGGCGACGGGCACGACGGCGCCCACGGCGAGCGTGCCGGGGATGGTCCACAGCGCGGACTTCAGCGCGCTCATGCCGAGGACCGACTGCATGTACTGGGTGCTGAAGAGCGAGTAGCCGACGAGGGTGAAGCAGGCCAGCATGTTCACGGTGACCGAGGCGCCGAAGGCGCGGTTGCGGAACAGCGAGATGTCGATCATCGGGTCGCTGCTGGTGCGCTGGCGGCGCAGGAACAGCGGGACGATGGCCAGGCCGACCGCGATGGCGACGACGTGGGTGACGGAGAAGCCGTCCACGGCGATCTTCTTGAAGCCGTAGATGACCGGCAGCACGATGGCGAGCGAGAGCGCGGCGCTGATCAGGTCGAACTTCCCGGCCGCGGCGTCCTTGAACTCCGGCAGCAGGAACGGCGCGGCGACCAGCAGGAGCAGCATCACGGGGACGTTGATGAGGAAGACGGAACCCCACCAGAAGCCGGTGAGGAGGGCGCCGCTGACCACGGGGCCGAGCGCGGCGCCGGCGGCCATGCCGGTGGACCAGACGGCGACGGCGGTGCGCCGCTGGGTCTGGTCGCGGAACAGGTTCCGGATGAGGGCGAGCGTGGACGGCATGAGGGTGGCGCCGCCGATGCCCTGGAGGGCCCGGGCGGTGACCACCATCTCGGGGTTGGAGGCGTAGGCGGCGAGCAGCGAGCCGCCGCCGAAGACCACGGCACCGATCAGCAGGAGGCGCCGGCGGCCGATGCGGTCGCCGAGCGCGCCCATGGTGAGCAGGACTCCGGACAGGACGAAGCCGTAGATGTCGATCATCCACAGCTGCTCGCTGCCGGAGGGCCGCAGGTCCTCGCTGATGGCGGGGATGGCGAAGTAGAGAACCGTCAGGTCCATGGAGACGAGCAGCACGGGCAGGAGCAGTACGCCGAGGGCGATCCATTCCTTGCGGCCCGCCTTGGCCTCCGGTCCGGTCGTGTCGTTCTCGCTCAGGGAGCTGGTCATGGGGGCTGTCCAATGCTGTCGGGACGGGACGTGGGTACCAGTGAACGGAATGGCGGGAGGGGCGGGGCGGGTCCGGACCGGGAACAGGGGTCGGAACAGGGGTCAGGACAGGGGTCGGAACAGGGGTGGCGCGGGGACGGGGCGGGGTCGGGGCGGGTCGGAACAGGGGGCCGGACCGCCGGTTTCAGGCCTCCTCGGCGGCGCGTGCCGCCAGGGCCCTGCGGTCGGTCTTCCCGTTGGGCGTGAGCGGCAGACCCGGGATCAGGCCGACCTTCCGCGGAACCATGTACTCGGGCAGGGTCTGCTTGCAGAACGCGCTGATCACGAGGGGGTCGGCGGTGAAGCCGCGGGCGGGCACGACGTACGCGTACAGCTCCGGATCGTTGCCCGGACGCGGGCGGACCACGGCGGCGGCCGCCTCGACACCGGGGAACTCCAGGAGCCTGCGCTCGATCTCCCCCAGCTCCACGCGGTTGCCCCGGATCTTGACCTGGAGATCGGAACGGCCGACGAAGTACAGCTCACCACTCTCGCCGCGGTATGCCAAGTCATTTGACTTGTACACGAGTTGACCGGAGCGGGGGTTGAGCGGATCGGGCACCAGGACGGCCCGGGTGGCCTCCGGATCGTCCCAGTAGCCGGTGAAGAGGGAGGGGCCGCGCAGGTGGATCTCGCCCACCGCGCCGGGTTCCCCGACGGGCCGGCCGTCCTCATCGATCAGCAGCATCTCCGCGCCCGGGTAGGCGAATCCGATGGAGAGCTTGTCGACGCCCTCGGGCAGCGGGTTCGGCACGTCGGTGAGGGAGAAGGCCATCGCCTCGGTGGGGCCGAAGCAGTTCACCACCCGAGCCTGCGGCAACAGGCCCTGCAGCTGGCGCAGTTCCGGAAGCGGGAAGGCCTCGCCGGAGAACAGCACGCCGCGCAGCTGGCCGGCCAGCGCGGCCAGGCCCTTGGCCTCGTGGCGCAGTACGGGCCGCCAGATCGACGGCACCCCATCGACCTGGGTGGCGCCGGTCTCGGTCAGGAAGCGCAGCAGCCGGCGCGGCCAGTGCATCAGCTCCCGCGGTACGGGGATCAGCTGGGCGCCCGAGCCGAGGGCGAGCCCGATGTCCAGCAGCGCGAAGTCGAACTGGAGCGGCGAGGTGGTGGCGAGCCGGTCCTCGGCCGTGACGATGGAGTGCTGGAGCATCCCCCGGTAGAAGGCGAGCACCCCGCGGTGGCTCATGACCACGCCCTTGGGGCGCCCCGTGGTCCCCGAGGTGAAGATCATGTACGCGGCGTCGGTGCCGACCGCCTCCCGCCGGTGACGGGTGCGGGGCGCGGGCGCGCGCTCCACGACCACCCCGTCCGGGCCGAAGCGTGCCGTGCCGATGGACTCCGGGACGCCCTCGCGCGTGCCGTCCGCCGTCTGGAGGTGCAGGGCGGGCTCCGCGGTGGCGGCGATGGCCAGCAGCCGCGGGGTGGGGACCTCCGGGCTCACCGGGATGAATGTGAGCCCGAGCATCGAGCAGGCGAGGAGCACGGCCACGGCGGCCGCCGAGTTGTCGGACTCCAGGATCACCCGGTCGCCGATGTCGAGGCCGAGCGAGTCCAGGGTCACCGCGTAGTCGTGGGCCCTGCGCTCGAGTTGGCGGTAGGTCAGCACCCGGGAGGCGCCGTCGGGGCCGGCCTCCCAGGCCGCCGGGCTGTCCGGCGCGGTCCTGGCCGCCGCCAGCATGAACTCGTGGATGCGCTCCGCCGGTCCGCGGACCGCGGCCGGGCGTATCGTGCTCAGGCTCACCGCTGTGCCACCTCTGCTCGTCCGGGTCCAACTGCTCGTCGTCGTCCATTGCTCATCAGGAGATCCGCTCCTTCAGGTCCGTCAGCCAGCTGTCGATGACGGGGGCCGTCGTGTCGACGTGCTGCTCGACGATGGTGAAGTGGGTGCCGGGGACGGTCGCCACGGTGTCGGCGCCCTCCCAGTCGGCCTGCCATCCGGCGTCGGGTGCGATGGCCGCGTCATCGCCCATCTCGAACAGGTCCCCGGCCCGTACGAACAGCACCGGCGCCTCGATCGCGTCCTGCCGGAACTGCGGCAGCAGTTCCACGTACCGCCCCATCGCGGAGAGTTCGGCGCTGCTGAAGGAGCCCAGCGTGGCGGCCTTGTCGGGGACGGCGAACGCCATCTGGTCGAAGAGCGCGTCGTTCGTCGCGCCCATGTAGTAGGTGTCCAGCAGGACCAGCCCGGCGGGGCGCACCCCGTGGACCTGCTCCAGGCGAGCCACGGTGGCGTGCGCGAGCAGACCGCCCGAGGAGAAGCCGAGCAGGGCGAACGGCTCCCCGTCCGCGGCGCGCAGCACGGCCTCGGCGAGAACGTCCACCGCCGCGCCGAAGGACTCCGGCAGGGCCTCCCCACGCCCGAACCCGGGGGTGGGGATACCGGAGACGGGCATCGACAGCCGGGCCGCGAGCCGCGCGTGCTGGTGCACGCCGCCCGCCACGGTCGGCGTGCTGAGGCAGATCAGCCGGGGCGTCCGGGACCCCTCCGGCCGGGTGCGTGCCCCGTAGGACACCGCCGCGGGCAGTTCCGCCAGGTCGGCCGCCGAGGCGAAGGCGGGCCGCAGCGCCGCCACGGACCGCAGCATGGCCAGGCCGGGCTGGAGGTTCCCCGACATGATCGCGTCGAGGAACAGTCCGTACAGCGTGTCGTCGGCCCGGTCGGCGCCGTGCGGGGACGGTGCGTCGCCCTGCCCCCGCTCCCCCATCACGGCGCCCATCCGGTCGGCGAGCAGCCGGGCCAGCTCCAGCGGGTTCTTGCTGTCGAAGACCACCATGGCCGGCAGGGAGAGCCCGGACGCGGAGTTCAGCCGGTTGCGGAGTTCGACTGCGGTCAGCGAGTCGAATCCGGCCTCCAGGAAGCCCGCTTCGGCGTCGACCGCGCTCGCGTCGGCGTGCCCGAGGACCTCGGCCGCGTGGGTGAGCACCGCGTCGAGCACCGCCTTCTCGCGCTCGGCGCCGCCCAGCACGCGCACCTTCTCGCGCAGCGCGCCGGCCTCGGCGGCTCCGGCCGCGGCGCCGGCCCGGCGGCGCACCGCGGGGGCCAGGCCGCGCAGCAGGGCGGGCACCTCGTCGGTACGGGCCCGCAGGGCGGCCAGGTCCACCCGCAGCGGTACGAGGGCGGGGGCGTCGGCCGCGACCGCCGCGTCGAGGAGCCACAGGCCCTCCTCCTCGGACAGGGCGGGCGTCCCGCTGCGCCGCATCCGCTGGAGGTCGGCCTCGCCGAGCCACTGGCTCAGTCCGGTCTCGGTGTCCCACAGTCCGAAGGCCATCGAGGTGGCAGCCAGCCCCTGCGAGCGGCGGTGCTGGGCGAGCGCGTCGAGGAAGACGTTCGCCGCCGCGTAGTTGCCCTGTCCGGCGGCCATGACCAGGCCGCCGGCCGAGGAGAACAGGGCGAAGACGGAAAGGTCGTGACCGGCCGTCAGTTCGTGCAGGTACCAGGCCGCGTCCGCCTTCGCCCGCAGTACGGTGTCCACCTGCTCGGGGGTGAGCGCCCCGACCAGGCCGTTGTGGGCGACCCCGGCGGCGTGGACGATCCCGCGCAGCGGGTGCGCCGGGTCGATGCCGCCGATCAGCGCGGCCACGGCGGCCCGGTCGGACACGTCGCAGGCGGCGATCTCCACCCGGGCGCCGAGCGTGGCCAGTTCGTCACGGAGTCCGGCCGCGTTCGGCGCGCCGAGTCCGCGTCGGCTGGTGAGCAAGAGGTGCCGTACGCCGTGCGCGGTCACCAGGTGCCGGGCGACGAGGGCGCCCAGACCGCCGGTGCCGCCGGTGATCAGGACGGTTCCCTCGGTGTCCCAGGGCGTGTCGCCGCCCGGTGCGGCGGACCGGACGAGGCGCGGCGCGAGGACCCTGCCCTGCCGGATCGCCAGCTCGGGCTCGCCCGAGGCGAGTGCGGCGGCCAGCGTCTTCGGGGACACCTCGGCCTCCTCCAGGTCCAGCAGTACGAACCGGCCCGGGTTCTCCGCCTGCGCGGCCCGCACCAGCCCCCACACCGGGGCCTGTCGTACGTCGACCGGGTCGCCGTCGGCCACGGCCGACGCGGCCCGGGTGACCAGGACCAGCCGCGACCGCGCGAACGCCGGCTCGGCCAGCCACTGCTGTACGGCGGCCAGCGCCGTGTCCACCGCCGAGCGGACCCCGGCGGGGACCGCCTCCTCGCGGCCCGCGCCGGGCCCGGTCGCCAGGACCGGCAGCAGCACGGTGTCCGGTACCTCGTCCTGCGCCGCGCCGAGCGCGTCGAGTCCGGGAGCCACCGGAACCCCGGCCACCTCCAGGCCCGGTCCGGCGACCGTGCACGCGCCGCGCGGTCCGGAACCGCCGCCGACCGGCTGCCATTCGACGGACAGCAGCGCGTCCCGGAAGCCCCCGGTCGGCAGCTGTTCGGCGGCGACCGGCCGCAGCAGCAGCGCGGCGACGGAGGCCACCGGCGCTCCGGCCGGGTCGGCCAGGTCGAGGCGTACGGCGTTGCGCTGGCCTTCGACGGGCGCGAGCCGGACCCGTACGGCGGTGGCGGACGCGGCGTGCAGGGTGACGCCCGCCCAGGCGAAGGGAAGCAGCGCGCCCCCCGCGTCTTCCTCCGCGCCGAGCCCGCCGAAGCCGAGCGCGTGCATCGAGGCGTCGAGCAGGGCCGGGTGGAGTCCGAACCGTCCGGCGTCGGCGTGCGCCTGCTCGGGCAGTTCGATCTCGGCGTAGAGCGCGTCGTCCAGCCGCCAGGCGGCCGTCAGGCCCTGGAAGACGGGGCCGTAGCCGAACCCGCGCTCCTGGAGCCGGTCGTACAGTTCGGCCGCGTCCAGCTCGGCCGCGCCGGCGGGCGGCCAGGCGGTGAGACCGTCGCCGGGCTCGGTGGCGCCGGGCGCGAGGAAGCCGTCGGCGTGCCGGGTCCACGGCTCGTCGGGCCGGGCCTCGGGGCGCGAGTAGACCTGTACGGCGCGCCGCGCCCGGTCGTCGGGTTCGCCCACGACGACCTGGAGGGAGACGCCGCCGCGCTCGGGCAGCACGAGCGGGGCCTGGAGGGTGAGCTCCTCCAGGAGTCCGCAGCCGACGTGGTCGCCGGCCTGGAGCGCGAGCTCCACGAAGCCCGTGCCGGGGAGCAGCACGCTGCCGTGCACGGCGTGGTCGGCCACCCACGGCTGGGCGTCCAGGGAGATCCGTGCGGTGAAGGTGACCGCGTCGGAGTCGGGTGACGGCAGCACGGCCGCGAGGAGCGGGTGGTCGAGGGCGTCCTGGCCGACGGCGACGGCATCGGTGGCGGGCTTGGCGGCGTCGACCCAGTAGCGGGCGCGCTGGAAGGGATAGGTGGGCAGGTCGACGAGGCGGGCTCCGGTGCCCGCGTAGAAGGCCTCCCAGTCGACGGGTACGCCCGCCACGTACAGCTGGGCGAGAGCCGAGACCAGTGACTCGGGCTCCCCGCGGTCCTTGCGCAGGGCGGCGGCCGAGACGGCCTCCTCGGAGTCGAGGACCTGCTGGGCGAGAGCGGTGAGCACGCCGCCGGGCCCGATCTCCAGGAACCGGGTGACGCCCTGCTCCTCCAGCGTGTGGACGGCGTCGGCGAAGCGGACGGCCTCGCGGACCTGGCCGGCCCAGTAGTCGGGGGACTGCCAGGCGTCGGACAGTTCGCCGGAGACCGTGGAGACGACGGGTATGCGCGGCTCGCCGAAGCTCAACTCCCGGGCGAGGGAACGGAACTCGTCCAGCATCGGGTCCATCAGCGCCGAGTGGAAGGCGTGCGAGACGGCGAGACGGCTGGTCTTGCGGCCGGCCGCGGCGAAGTGTTCGCCGACGGCCAGGACGGCCGCCTCGACACCCGAAACCACCACGGATTCGGGTCCGTTGACGGCCGCGACCCCGACCCCGTCGGTGAGCAGCGGCAGCACGTCCTCCTCCGTCGCCTGGACTGCGAGCATCGCGCCACCGGCCGGGAGTTCCTGCATCAGACGGCCGCGCGCGACGACCAGCCGGGCCGCGTCCGCGAGGGACAGCACCCCCACGGCATGGGCGGCGGCCAGCTCGCCGATCGAATGCCCGGCCACCACGTCGGGCCGTACGCCCCACGCTTCGACGAGCCGGAACAGCGCCACCTCGAGCGCGAACAGGGCGGGCTGGGTCAGCGCGGTCGCGTTCAGCGCCTCCGCGTCCTCACCCCACACCACCTCGCGCAGCGACCGCCCGAGGTGCGGGTCGATCTCCGCGCAGACGGCGTCGAAGGCCGCCGCGAACGCCGGGAAGGACGCGTACAACTCCCGCCCCATGCCCAGCCGCTGTGCACCCTGCCCCGTGAACAGGAACGCCGTCTTTCCGGTGCGGCGCGCCAGGTCGCGGACCACGGCGGGCGCGTTGCGGTCCTGGGCCAGTGCGGTCAGGCCGCGCAGCAGCTCCGAGCGCTCCGTTCCCACGACCACGGCACGGTGGGCGAATACGGTGCGCGAGGAGACCAGCGAGAGGCCGATGTCCGCCGGCTCGCTCTCCGGTCGCTCCGTGACCCGGTCCAGCAGGCGCTCGGCCCGGGCGGCCAGGGCCTGTGGGCTCTTGGCCGACAACACCCAGGGCAGAGCGGGGAGTTCGGACCGTACGGTCGTCTCCTCGGCGCCCTCCGGCGCTTCCTCGACGATGACGTGGGCGTTCGTCCCGCTGATCCCGAAGGAGGAGACGGCGGCCCGGCGGGGCCGGTCCGCCGCCTGCCATTGCCGCGCCTCGGTGAGCAGTTCCACGCTCCCGGCCGCCCAGTCCACCTGGTCGGACGGCGCGTCCACGTGCAGGGTCTTCGGCAGGGTCCCGTGGCGCATGGCCATGACCATCTTGATGATGCCCGCGACGCCCGCGGATGCCTGGGTGTGGCCCATGTTGGACTTGATGGAGCCCAGGTACAGCGGCTGTCCCTCGGAGCGGTCCTGCCCGTACGTGGCGAGCAGCGCCTGCGCCTCGATCGGGTCGCCGAGGGTCGTACCGGTGCCGTGCGCCTCGACCGCGTCGACCTCGGCGGCCGACAGCCCCGCGTTGGCGAGGGCCTGGCGGATCACCCGCTGCTGCGAGGGGCCGTTCGGGGCGGTCAGACCGTTGGAGGCACCGTCCTGGTTCAGCGCGGACCCGCGGACGACGGCGACCACCGGGTGGCCGTTGCGCCGCGCGTCGGAGAGCCGCTCGAGCAGCAGGACGCCCGCGCCCTCGCCCCAGGCGACACCGTCGGCCGAGGCCGCGAAGGACTTGGAGCGGCCGTCGGGGGCGAGCCCGCGCTGACGGCTGAACTCGACGAACATGCCGGGCGTACCCATGACGGCGACACCGCCGGCCAGGGCCAGCGAGCACTCGCCCGACCGCAGCGCCTGCGCCGCCATGTGCAGGGCGACCAGGGAGGACGAGCAGGCCGTGTCCACGGTGACCGAGGGGCCTTCCAGGCCGAGCGTGTACGAGGTGCGGCCGGAGACGAGGCTGCCGCCGCTGCTGGCCGCGGCCTCCACGCCCAGGGCGTAGTCGTGGTACATCACGCCCGCGAACACCCCGGTCGCCGAGCCCTTGAGGGCCGCCGGGTCGATGCCGGCCCGCTCGATCGCCTCCCAGGACACCTCCAGCAGCAGCCGCTGCTGCGGATCCATCATCAGCGCCTCGTTCGGGCTGATCCCGAAGAACACCGGGTCGAACTCGGCGGCGTCGTAGAGGAATCCGCCTTCACGGGCGTACGTCCGGCCGGGTGTGCCCGGCTCCGGGTCGTAGACCTCCGGGTCCCAGCCGCGGTCGGCCGGGAACCCGCCGATGGCGTCCACGCCGCCGGCCACGAGGTCCCACAGCTCATCCGGGGTGGTCACCCCGCCCGGGTAGCGGCAGCCCATGCCGACGATCACGATCGGATCGTCCACGTCCGGACCGCCGGCGGCGGGCACGGCGCGGGCGGGTACGGGTGCGGCATGGCCGCGGCCGGCCACCTCGGCGCCGATGTGGCCGGCGACGGACTGCGCGGTCGGGTAGTCGAAGATGAGCGTGGCGGGCAGGCGCAGCCCCGTCGCCGAGCCGAGGCGGTTGCGCAGCTCCACCGCGGCGAGCGAGTCGAAGCCCAGCTCGCTGAACGCCCGCTCCGGCTCGATGGCATCCGGCGAGGCGTGCCCGAGGACACCGGCCACCTGAACCCGTACGAGGTCCAGCAGCGCGGCGGCCCGCCCGCTCGCGTCCAGCCCGGCCAGCCGCGCGGCGAGCCCCTCGGCGCCGTCCCCGGACTGCGCGGCCCGGCGTACGGGGGCACGGACGATGCCGCGCAGAAGGGCCGGGATCTCCCCGGTACGGCCGCGCAGGACGTTCGTGTCGACGCGCAGGGGTACCACGGCAGGCTGCCCCGAGCGCAGGGACAGCGAGAACAGGGCGAGGCCTTCGGCCTGGGAGAGTGCGGGCAGGCCCTGGGCCGCCATGCGCTCTTCGGCCAGGTCCAGCATGGTGGTCATGCCGGTGTTGACGCCCCACAGCCCGAAGGCCATCGAGGTCGCGGGAAGCCCTTCGGCGTGGCGGTGGGCGGCGAGTGCGTCGAGGAAGACGTTCGCCGCCGCGTAATTGCCCTGCCCGGCCGCCAGGACGAGCCCACCGGCCGAGGAGAACATCACGAACGCCGACAGATCCAAGTGCGCGGTCAGCTCGTGCAGATGCCACGCCGCATCCGCCTTCGGCCGCAGCACCGCATCCATCCGCTCAGCGGTCAGAGCACCGACCACACCGTTGTCCGCGACACCCGCCACATGCACCACACCCGACAACGGGTGCTCCAAACCATCCAACAGGGCAGCCAGCGCCTCCCGATCGGCCACGTCACACGCCACAACCGAGACCTGCGCACCCAACCCGGTGAGGTCAGAGACCAGTTCACCCACACCGGGCGTATCCGCTCCGCGCCTGCCCGCCAGCACCAGATGACGCACACCATGCTCAACCACCAGATGACGGGCCACCAGAGCACCCAGACCACCCGTACCACCCGTGATCAGAACCGACCCCGACCCACCCCACACCGGCTGCTGAGGATCCGCATCGACCGCCAGACGGGCCAGCCGCGGCACCAGCACCACACCACCACGCACCGCCAACTCCGGCTCACCCAAGCCCAGAAGAAGCCCCAACTCCACCGACCCATCGGAATCGACCAGCACGAACCGGCCCGGATTCTCCGCCTGCGCCGCACGCACCAGACCCCACACCGGAGCCTGCCGCACATCAACCACATCACCCGCCCCGACAGCCACCGCACCCCGCGTGACCACCGCCAGCACCGAGTCCTCGCGGTCGTCCGCCAGCCAGTCCTGCACCGCCGCCAAGACCCGGTTGGCCAGGGTGTGGACAGCGGCCGGAACGTCGTCGTCGGTCACCTCACACTCGAAGACGGCCGCGCCCTCGGGCAGACCCTGCGGGGCGGCCGCTGCCGGCACGGGCAGCGGGTTCCACACGATGCGGAAGAGGGAATCCGTGCCGCCGGTGCCGAGCTGCTCGGTCGAGACCGGGCGGCCGACGACGGCGCCGACCGTGGCGACCGGAGCACCCGTCGCATCGGCGACCTGCAAGGAGAGGCTCTCCGGCGTGGGCTGGGTGATCCGCACCCGTACGGCGGAGGCTCCCGCCGCGTGCAGGGTGATGTCCTTCCAGACGAAGGGCAGGACGGTCTCGTCCCCGCCGGTGCCGTTCACCAGCGCGGCGTGCATGGACGCGTCCAGCAGAGCGGGGTGCAGCCCGAACTCCCCGGCCTCGGCGTGCGCCTCTTCCGGCAGGGCGACCTCGGCATAGAGCACGTCGCCGAGCCGCCAGGCGGCCTTGAGTCCCTGGAACACCGGCCCGTAGCCGAAGCCCCGCTCGCGCAGGCCCTCGTACGCGCCGTCCAGGGACAGGGCGTCGGCGTCGGCGGGCGGCCAGGCCGCCAGGTCGAAGCCGGGGGCTTCGGCGCCTGCCGCGAGCACGCCGTCGGCGTGCAGGGTCCACGGCAGGTCAGGCCGGTCCTCGGCACGCGAGTAGACGCTCACCGAACGCCGCCCGGAGGCATCGGCGGGGCCGACGACCATCTGTACGGTGACGGCACCGCGCTCGGGAAGGATCAGCGGCGCCTGCAGCGCCAGCTCTTCCAGTACGTCGCACCCGACCTGGTCGCCCGCCCGGACCGCAAGCTCCACGAAGCCAGTGCCGGGCAGCAGGATGCTGCCCAGGACGTCGTGGTCGGCGATCCAGGGGTGGGAGCTCGCGGACAGCCGGCCGGTGAACGTGACCACGTCGGTGTCCGGGGACGGCAGCACCGCGCCGAGCAGCGGGTGCCCGGCATCGGTCAGTCCGGCCGTGGCCATGCTGCCGCCGCCGGAGCCTATCCACGAGTTGGCGAGGTACTCCTCCGTGCCGATCCAATAGCGCGTGCGCTGGAAGGCGTAGGTGGGGAGGTCGACGAGCCGGGCCCCGCTTCCGGCGAAGAAGGCCTGCCAGTCGACGGAGACCCCGGTGGTGTGCAGCTGGGCGACGGCGGTGACCAGGGTCTCGGGCTCGGGCCGGTTCTTACGGAGACCCGCGACGAGTACGGCGTCCACACTCTGCGCTGCCAGCCCGGTCAAGATGCCGTCGGGACCGATCTCCAGGAACCGGGTCACACCCTGCTGCTCCAGCGCGACCACGGCGTCGGCGAAACGGACGGCCTCCCGCACCTGCCCGACCCAGTAGTCCGGCGACTGCCACGCGTCCGACAGCTCACCGGTCACGGTTGAGACCACGGGTATGCGCGGCGTGCCGAAGCTCAACTCCGCAGCCACAGCACGGAACTCGTCCCGCATCGGATCCATCAGAGAGGAGTGGAACGCATGCGAGACAGCCAGACGGCTCGTCTTGCGACCGGCCGCCACAAAGCGCTCACCGAGCACGAGGACCGCCGCTTCAACACCCGAAACGACCACGGATTCCGGACTGTTGACCGCCGCGATCCCGACCCCGTCGGTGAGCAGCGGCAGCACTTCCTCCTCGGTGGCCTGGAGGGCGAGCATCGCGCCACCGGCAGGCAGCGCCTGCATCAGACGGCCACGCGCCACCACCAACCGGGCAGCATCCGCCAGAGACAGCACCCCCACCGCATGCGCGGCAGCCAGCTCACCAATCGAATGCCCGGCCACTACGTCGGGCTTCACACCCCACGCTTCGACCAGCCGGAACAACGCCACTTCCAACGCGAACAGCGCAGGCTGCGTGATCGCGGTCGCATTCAGAGCCTCCGCATCCTCACCCCACACCACATCCCGCAACGACCGCCCCAGCAACGGGTCGATCTCCCCACACACCGCATCGAAAGCCGCCGCGAACACCGGGAAGGCGGCGTACAACTCCCGCCCCATCCCCAACCGCTGCGCACCCTGACCCGTGAACAGGAACGCCGTCCGCCCACCCGACTGCGGCTGGCCGGTGACCACCCCGGGGTGGTCCTCTCCCGCCGCGAGAGCGGCGAGGCCGCGCTCCCGGTCGCCCACCACCACGGCCCGGTGCTCCATCGTGCTGCGCGCCGCGATGAGCGTGTGCCCGATGTCCTCGGGGCTGTAGGCGTCCACCATCTCGAGCAGGGCGCCCGCCTGGCCGGCCAGTGCCTTCGCGGACTGCGCCGACAGCACCCACGGCAGGACGGGCGGTTCCACCGCGCGCTCCGCCTCCGGCGACTGCGCGGCGGGGACCTCCTCCACGATGACGTGCGCGTTCGTCCCGCTGATGCCGAACGAGGAGATGCCCGCGCGACGCGGCCGGCCCTCGGCGCGCCATTCCCGCGCTTCGGTGAGCAGTTCCACTGCTCCCGCAGACCAGTCGATCTGATCCGACCGCTCCTCGGCATGCAGGGTCGGCGGCAACACCCCGTGCCGCATCGCCATCACCATCTTGATGATCCCCGCGACACCCGCCGCCGCCTGCGTATGCCCCATGTTGGACTTGACCGAGCCCAGCCACAGCGGCTGTCCTTCCGCCCGCCCCTGCCCGTACGTGGCCAGGAGCGCCTGCGCCTCGATCGGGTCGCCGAGGGTCGTACCGGTGCCGTGCGCCTCGACCGCGTCCACCTCGGCGGCCGACAGCCCCGCGTTGGCGAGGGCCTGGCGGATCACCCGCTGCTGCGAGGGGCCGTTGGGGGCGGTCAGACCGTTGGACGCGCCGTCCTGGTTCAGCGCCGAGCCCCGCACCGTCGCCAGTACCGGATGCCCGTTGCGCCGTGCGTCCGAGAGCCGCTCCAGCAGCAGCATGCCCGCGCCCTCACCCCAGCCCGTACCGTCCGCACCCGCCCCGAACGACTTGCACCGGCCGTCGGGGGCGAGTCCGCGCTGGCGGCTGAACTCGACGAAGACCTCCGGGGTGGCCATGACGGCGACACCGCCGGCGAGGGCCAGCGAGCACTCCCCCGACCGCAGCGCCTGCGCCGCCATGTGCAGGGCCACCAGCGACGACGAGCACGCGGTGTCGACCGTGACGGCCGGGCCCTCGAGGCCGAACACGTACGAGACGCGCCCGGAGGCGATGGCTCCGGTGCTGTTGTTGGCGGCGTAGTCGTGGTACATCATCCCGGCGTAGCAGCCGGTCATGCTGCCGCGCAGGGTCTCCGGGTCGATTCCGGCCCGCTCGAACACCTCCCAGGCCGTCTCCAGCAGCAGGAACTGCTGCGGATCCATGACGGCGGCCTCGTTGGGGCTGATCCCGAAGAAGGCCGGGTCGAATTCGCCCGCCTCGTGCAGGAATCCGCCTTCGCGGGCGTAGCTGGTGTGGGGCCGCTCGGCGGTCGGGTCGTAGATGCGGTCGAGGTCCCAGCCGCGGTTGGCCGGGAAGCCGGAGACGGCGTCCACGCCGTCCGCGACCAGCTGCCACAGGTCCTCGGGGGTGCGCACCCCGCCGGGGTAGCGGCAGGCCATGGCGACGATCACGATCGGGTCCTCGTCCGCGGCGCCGGCCCGGACCGCGGTGGGGGTTGCGGTTCCCGGCTGCCCGGTGGCTCCGTCGAGTTCGCCGAGGAGGTGCCGGGCGAGCGCGCGCGGGTTGGGGTAGTCGAAGGCGAGGGTGGCGGGCAGCCGGACGTCGGCGGCGGCGCTGACGGCGTTGCGGAACTCGACGGCGGTGAGCGAGTCGAAGCCGAGTTCGCTGAACGCCCGGTTCTCGTCGACCGCGTGCGGTCCCGGGTATCCGAGGGTGATCGCGACCTGCGTACGGACCAGGTCGAGCAGGACGGCCGTGCGCTCCTCGCGGTCCAGTCCGGCCAGCCGGCCCCGCAGCGCCCCCGCCGCCTCGGGCGCCGACGCCGCGCTCCTCCTCGCCCGTACGCGGACCAGGCCGCGGAAGAGCGGCGGCAGGGCCTCGCCCGCCTCGGCGAGCGTGTGGACGTCCAGCCGGATCGGCAGGAGGACCGGGGTGTCGACGGTCAGGGCCCGGTCGAAGAGGTCCACGCCGTACTCGGCGGTGAGCGCGCCGATGCCGGTGCGGCTCATCCGCTGGAGGTCGGCGTCGGTCAGGGCGCCGGACATGCCGCTCGCCCACAGGCCCCAGGCGAGGGACTGGGCGGGGAGACCGTGGGCGCGCCGGTGGGTGGCGAGCGCGTCGAGCAGGGCGTTCGCCGCACCGTAGTTGCCCTGCCCGGGGACGCCCAGGACTCCGGTCGCGGAGGAGAACAGCACGAAGGCCGACAGTTCCAGGCCGCGGGTCAGTTCGTGCAGGTGGAGCGCCGCGTCGGCCTTGGCGCTCAGGACGGTGTCCAGGCTTTCCGGGGTCAGCGAGGCGATGAGCGCGTCATCGAGCACCCCCGCGAGGTGGACCACGCCGGTGAGCGGCACCCCGGAGATCAGGGCGGCGAGGGCGTCGCGGTCTCCGGCGTCGCAGGCCGCGAGGGTGGCTTCGGCGCCGAGTCCGCGCAACTCGGCGCGGAGTTCCACCGCACCGGGGGCGTCCGTACCGCGCCGGGAGACCAGCAGGAGGCTCCGTACGCCGTGGGCCTCGACGAGCTGCCGGGCGACCAGCCGGCCGAGTGCGCCGGTCGCGCCGGTGACCAGGACGGTGCCGTTGCCGAAGTCGGGGCGGACGCGGCGCTCGGGGTCGTCGGTGACGCGGGTGAGGCGGGCGCCGTGGACGGTCGTACCCCGTACGAGGGTCTGGGGTTCGGCGGCGGCCACCGCGGCGGCCGCCTCCTGCGGGTCGGCGAGGTCGGTGAGGTCCGCCAGGAGGAACCGTCCCGGGTTTTCCGCCTGCGCCGAGCGCACCAGGCCCCAGACGGCCGCCCCGGCCAGGTCGGTGATGTCCTCGCCGGGCAGGGCCACGGCCCCGGAGGTCGCGACGAGGAGCCGGGAGCCGGCGTACCGCTCGTCGGCGAGCCAGCTCTGCAGGACGGCGAGCGCCCGCGCGGTGGCCTCGCGTACCGCGTCCGGGCCGGATCCGGGCCGGGAGCGCAGTATGACGTGCTCCGGTACGGGCCCGTCGGCGGGCAGGGTGTCCCAGTCGGCCACGGGGGCCGCGGGGGCGGCTGGGGCGGGGAGAACGGCCCAGTCGAGGGCGAAGAGGGATTCGTGGGCGACCGTACGGGCGGCGGCGAGCTGCTCGGCGGAGACCTCGCGCAGGACGAGGGAGTCCACGGAGAGCACGGGACGGCCGGTCTCGTCACCGACCGTCAGGGCGATGGCGCCCGCTCCGTCCGGGGCGATCCGGACCCGCAGCCGGGTGGCACCGGACGCGTGCAGCCGTACGCCGGTCCAGACGAACGGCAGCACGGGGCCCCGGGCCTCGGCGAACAGGTCGGTGAAGACGGACCCGTGCAGCGAGGCGTCCAGGAGCGCCGGGTGCAGGCCGAACGCGCCGGCGTCGGCACGGGCCCGCTCCAAGAGGGCGACCTCGGCGAACACCTCGGTGCCGGCCTCGGCGGCCCAGGCGGCGGTGAGGCCGCGGAAGACCGGGCCGTACGGGAGACCGGCGGCGGCCAGCGCCTCGTACACGCCGTCCGTCTCTATCGGGGTGGCGGCGGCGGGCGGCCAGGCGCCCAGGTCGAAGGCGGAGTCCGGGGCCGCGGCGGCCGCCAGGACGCCCGCCGCGTGCAGGGTCCAGGGCTGGTCGGGCTGGTCGTCGCGGCGCGAGTGGACGCTGACGGAGCGCCGCCCGGACGCGTCCGCGGCGCCGACCTCGACCTGGAGGGCGACCGCCCCGCGTTCGGGCAGGACGAGGGGCGCCTGGAGCATGAGCTCTTCGAGCAGTTCGCAGCCGACCTGGTCGCCGGCGCGGACGGCCAGTTCCACGAAGCCGGTGCCGGGGAAGACCACGGAGTCGCCGACGAGGTGGTCGGCGAGCCAGGGCTGAGCCGATACCGAGACCCGGCCCGTCAGGACCACCCCGCCGGAGTCGGCGAGGGAGACGACGGCGCCGAGCAGCGGGTGCCCGGCGGCGGCCAGTCCGGCTGCCGAAAGGTCGCCGAGGGCGCCGGTGCCCTCGACCCAGTAGCGGGTGCGCTGGAAGGCGTAGGTGGGCAGGGCGACGATCCGGGCTCCGGTTCCGGAGTGGAACGCCTCCCAGTCGACGGCCGCGCCGGAGGTGTGGAGCTGGGCGACGGCGGCGATCAGGGCCTCGGGCTCGGGGCGGTTCCGGCGCAGGGCCGGTACGAGGACCGCCTGCTCGGAGTCGGCGGTCTGCTGGGCGAGTCCGGTGAGGATGCCGTCGGGGCCGATCTCCAGGAAGCGGGTGACGCCCTCGTGCTCCAGGGTGTGGACGGTGTCGGCGAAGCGGACGGCCTCGCGGACCTGGGAGACCCAGTAGCCCGGGGACTGCCAGTCCGCGCCGGGCCGGTCGCCGGTCACGGTGGAGACGGCCGCGATCCGCGGTTCGTCGTACGTCAACTCACGGGCGATGGCTCGGAATTCGTCGAGCATCGGGTCCATCAGCGCCGAGTGGAAGGCGTGCGAGACGGCGAGGCGGCTGGTCTTGCGACCGGTGGCCGTGAACTGCTCGCCGAGCGCGAGGACGGCCGCTTCGACGCCCGAGACGACGACGGAACCGGGCCCGTTGACCGCCGCGATGCCCACCTCGTCGGTGAGCAGCGGCAGGACCTCTTCCTCCGTCGCCTGGACGGCGAGCATCGCGCCACCAGCGGGCAGCGCCTGCATCAGACGGCCACGCGCCACCACCAGCCGGGCCGCGTCCGCCAGGGACAGCACGCCGACGGCGTGGGCGGCGGCCAGCTCGCCGATCGAGTGACCGGCGACCACATCGGGGGTGATCCCCCAGGCTTCGACGAGCCGGAACAGCGCCACCTCGAGCGCGAACAGGGCGGGCTGGGTGAGCGCGGTCGCGTTCAGCGCCTCCGCGTCCTCACCCCACACCACCTCGCGCAGCGACCGCCCGAGGTGCGGGTCGATCTCCGCGCAGACGGCGTCGAAGGCCGCCGCGAACACTGGAAAGGCTTCGTACAACTCCCGTCCCATGCCCAGTCGTTGGGCGCCCTGGCCGGTGAACAGGAAGGCCGTCGAGCCCTTGGTCAGCACGCCGCGCACCACACCCGGGTGCGGCTGTCCGTCGGCCAGCGCGGCGAGAGCGGCGAGAGCGGCGAGAGCGGCGTCCCGGCCGTCCGCCAGGACGACCGCGCGGTGGTCGAGCGCCGCGCGGCTGGTGGCCAGCGAGTAGGCCAGGTCCCTGGGGTCCAGCTCCGGAGAGGCCGTGACGTGGGCGTGCACCCGGCTCGCCTGAGCGGCGAGCGCCTCGGCGTCCCGGCCGGAGACCGGCCACGGCAGTACGGCGGGCAGCGACAGCGGAAGCGGCACGGCGTCAGCGGCAGGCGCATCCCCCGCCTGGCCCGCCTCGGCCGGCTCCTCGGCGGGTGCTTCCTCCAGGATGACGTGGGCGTTGGTGCCGCTGACCCCGAACGCCGAGACTCCGGCCCGTCGGGGCCGGTCCTCGCCGCGCTCCCACTCCCGGGATTCGGACAGCAGCCGGACCCGGCCCGCGGACCAGTCGACGTGGCTCGAGGGTTCGTCCACGTGCAGGGTCTGCGGGAGCACGCCGTTGCGCAGGGCCATGACCATCTTGATGATGCTGCCGACACCGGCGGCGGCCTGCGCGTGCCCGATGTTGGACTTGATGGAGCCCAGCCACAGCGGCCGGTCTTCGGGGCGGTCCTGCCCGTAGGTGGCGAGCAGTGCCTGCGCCTCGATCGGGTCGCCGAGGGTGGTCCCGGTGCCGTGGCCCTCGACCACGTCGACCTGGGTCGCGGGGATGCGGGCGTTGGCGAGCGCCTGGCGGATGACCCGCTGCTGGGCGCGGCCGTTGGGGGCGGTCAGGCCGTTGCTGGCGCCGTCCTGGTTGACGGCGCTGCCGCGTACGACGGCCAGTACGGGGTGGCCGTTGCGGCGGGCGTCCGCCAGCCGTTCGAGTACGAGCATGCCCGCGCCCTCGGACCAGCCGGTGCCGTCGGCGGCCTCTGCGAAGGCCTTGCAGCGGCCGTCGGGGGCGAGGCCGCGCTGGCGGCTGAACGCGATGAACGGCGAGGGGGTGGACATCACCATGACGCCGCCGGCGAGGGCCAGCGAGCATTCGCGCTGTCTGAGCGCCTGGGCTGCCAGGTGGAGCGAGACGAGCGAGGAGGAGCACGCCGTGTCGACGGTCACGGCCGGGCCTTCCAGGCCCAGGGTGTAGGAGATCCGGCCGGAGATGACGGCGGCCGCGTTGGCGGTGGTCATGTAGGCCTCGGCGACCTCGCCGGCCGCGCCGATCAGGTACTCGTAGTCCTGGATGCCGGAGCCCGCGAACACGCCGACCGGCTTGCCGCGCAGGGACACCGGGTCGATGCCGGCCCGCTCGATCGCCTCCCAGGACACCTCGAGCAGCAGCCGCTGCTGCGGGTCCATGGTCAGTGCCTCGTTGGGGCTGATCCCGAAGAAGCCCGCGTCGAAGCCGGCGACGTCGTGGACGAAGCCGCCCTCGTGGACGTAGCTGCTGCCGGACTCGGCGGTCTCCGGCTCCTCGCCTCGCAGCCCGTCGAGGTCCCAGCCGCGGTCCGTGGGGAAGGTGGTGATGGCGTCCCGGCCCTCGGCCACGAGCCGCCACAGGTCGTCCGGGGTGCTGATGCCTCCCGGGTAGCGGCAGCTCATCGCGACGATGGCGATGGGCTCGTGGTCCTGGTTCTCGACCTCCTGAAGCCTGCGGCGGGTCTGGTGCAGATCCGCCGTGACCCGCTTGAGGTAGTCGAGAAGCCTTGCGTCGTCATTGGACATCTTGGTCCCACCGAGTCCTTGTTCATGCCGTGAGGTCGAGTCGGGTCGGGTCGCGGTTGGCCCGCGTCGCGGATCGGGCCGCGGATCGGGCCGCGGATCAGGTCCCGCGCGGTCGGTCAGGTGAGGCCGAGTTCCTTGTCGATGAAGGCGAAGACGTCGGCGGCGGAGGCGGATTCGAGCTGGTCGCCCACGGCCTGCACGCCGGTCGTCGCTTCGAGGGTTCCGGTCAGCCTTGCCAGCAGGCTCTGCAGGCGGGCGGTGATGCGGGTGGCCTCGATCTCCTCGGCGGCGAGGGTCGCCGCGGTCGCTTCGAGGCGGTCCAGCTGGGCGAGCACGGGCAGTTCACCGGCTCCGGCGTCCTGGCAGAGCTCGGACCACAGGTGGGCCGCGAGCGCCCCCGGGCCGGGGTGGTCGTAGACCATGCTGGTGGGCAGGGGGCGGCCGGTGGCCGCGACCAGCCTCGTCCGCAGGTCGACGGCGGCGACGGAGTCGAAGCCGAGGTCGGTGAAGCCGCGGTCGGCGGGGACCTCGGCCGGGTCCTCGTAGCCGAGCAGGGCGGCCACGTGCGTACGGACCAGGTCGAGGAGGGCCGCCCGCTGCGCGGCCTGGGGCAGCCCGGCCAGGGTGTCCGCGAGGCCGGTGCCCGCCCCGCCGCCGCCCGGTACCGGGTCGGTGTCGAGGGCGGCCCGCGCCTCGGGCAGTGCGTCGAGGAGCGGGCGCGGGCGGGCGAGTGCGTAGGTGGGCGCGAAGCGTTCCCAGTCGAACTCGGCGACCACGGCGTGCGGGGCGCCGCCCGCCAGGATGCGGCGCAGCGCGCCGACGGCCCGTTCGGGGCGCATCGCGGGTGCTCCGATGCGCCGCATGACGGCGGCCAGTTCGGCGTCGACCATGCCGCCGTCCCAGGAGCCCCAGGCCACGGAGGTGGCGGCGAGGCCGCGGGCGCGGCGGTGGGCGGCGAGGCCGTCGAGGCAGGCGTTGGCGCTGCCGTAGGCGGACTGTCCGGCGCTGCCCCATACGGCGGCACCGGAGGAGAAGAGGACGAAGGCGTCCAGCGGGGTGTCCGCGAGGAGTTCGTCGAGGTGCCGGGCGCCGAGGACCTTGGCGGAGGCCACCTCGGCGAGGTCCGCGAGGGTCAGTTCGGTCAGGGGGGCGATGCGCTGCGGGAGTCCGGCCGCGTGGATGACGGCGGTGAGGTCCGGGAGTCCGGCGAGGAGGGTGCGTACGGCTTCGCGGTCGGCGATGTCACAGGCCTCGACGGAGACCCGTACGCCCGACTCGCGTATTTCGTCGGCCAGTTCGCGGGCGCCGGGGGTGTCCGGTCCGCGGCGGCCGACGAGGACGACGTGGTCCGCGCCGTCGGCGGCGAGCATCCGGGCGACGTGCGCGCCGAGTCCGCCGGTGCCGCCGGTGACCAGGACCGTGCCGCGCGGCCGCCACGGTCCCGCCGGGTCGGGGTGCGCGGGGCGCACCATGCGGCGGGCGTACGTGCCTTCGGGGCGGACGGCGACCTGGTCCTCTCCGGTGGCTCCGGAGAGGGTGTCGCACACGCGCAGTGCGACCCGTTCGGCCGCGGCGCCGGCGACGGTGTCGGCCGGTTCGGCCTCGTCGTCGGCCGGGAGGTCGACGAGGCCGCCCCAGGTGCCCGGAGTCTCCAGGGCCAGGGCCGCCCCGAGGCCCCAGACGGCCGTCTGTGCGGGCCGGGACACCAGGTCGGCGTCGTCCGTGGCCACCGCCCCTTGGGTGAGACACCACACGGGGGCGGTGGATTCCCACTCGGCCAGCTCCTGGAGCAGGGCGACGGTGTCGGCGAGGCCCTGGGAGAGCGCGGGGTGGTCAGGGTGCGGGGTGTCGTCCAGCGCGAGCAGGCTCAGCACCCCGGCGGGGGCCGCCGGGAGGGCCTCCGGGAGTACGGGGCGCCGCGCGCCGCCGGTCTCCCGCAGTACGGGCGCCGCGCCGCGCGTGCTGAGCGCGTCGGCCAGCAGGGCGGCCAGGGGGCCCTGGCCGGCGGTGTGGAGGACGAGCCAGTCGCCGTCGAGCGGGGCGGCGGGCGTGGGGTCGGCGACCGGCGCCCAGGCGACGCGGTAGCGCAGCGCGTCCACGGCGGCGGTCTCGCGGCGGCCGGCCCGCCAGGTGGTGAGCGCGGGCAGGACGGGGGCGAGGGCGGCGGGGTCGAGGCCGAGCCGCTCGGCGAGTCCCGCGGAGTCCTCGCGCTCGACGGCGTCCCAGAACTGCGACTCCCCGGGGTCGGCGGCGGACCCGGTGGTGGCCTGCGGATCGGGCTGCTGCGCCCAGTAGTTCCTTCGCTGGAAGGCGTAGGTGGGCAGGTCCACGCGGTGCGGGCGGGGTCCGGCCGCCGCCTCGAAGTAGGCGGCCCAGTCGACGTGGACACCGCGGGTGTGGGCGAGGGCCACGGCGCCGGCCAGCTCGCGGTCCTCGGGGCGGCCGCGGCGCAGGGCGGCGGTGAACACCGGCCCCTCCACTCCTTCCGTACCTTCACCGAGGCAGTCGGGACCGAGCGGGGTGAGCGCGGCGTCGGGGCCAAGTTCCAGGAAGGTGTGGACGCCCTTGTCCGCGAGCAGCCGCACGGCGTCGGCGAAGCGGACGCTCGCGCGGACGTGGCGTACCCAGTAGTCGGCGGAGGCCAGGTCGTCCGCGCCGGCGAGCTCTCCGGTGACGGTGGAGACGATGGGTATCCGGGCGGTTCCGTAGGCGATCGTCTCGGCGACGGCGCGGAACCCGGCGAGCATCGGCTCCATCAGCGGCGAGTGGAAGGCGTGCGAGACGGCGAGCCGCTTGGTCTTGCGCCCCAGGGCGCTGAAGTGTTCGGCGATGGCCAGGGCGCCGGTCTCGTCGCCCGAAATCACCACGGCGCGGGGCCCGTTGAGCGCGGCGATCCCGGTGGTCGCGGTGAGCAGCGGCTCCACCTCGTCCTCGGCCGCCTCCAGCGCGACCATCGCGCCGCCCTGCGGGAGGTCGCGCATCAGCCGGCCGCGGGCGGCGACCAGCCGGGCGGCGTCGGGAAGCGTGAGGACTCCGCTGACATGGGCGGCGGCCAGTTCGCCGATGGAGTGGCCGGCGAGGAAGTCGGGGCGGATGCCCCAGGATTCGATGAGCCGGTACAGGGCCACTTCGAAGGCGAAGAGGGCGGGTTGGGCGCGGCCGGTGTCGGCGAGCGGTTCGCCGTCCTCGCCCCACATGGTGTCGCGCAGGGGCGTGTCGAGGTGTGCGTCGAGGGCGGCGACCGCCTCGTCGAAGGCGTGCGCGAACACCGGGTGGGCGGCGTGCAGTTCACGCCCCATGCCGGGCCGCTGGGCGCCCTGGCCGGTGAACAGGACGGCCGACAGGGCGTCGGGCCGGGCGGCGCCGGTGACGGTGCCGGGTGCGGGCAGGGCGGGGTCGGCGGCGAGCGCGCGCAGGGACCGGGTCAGGTCGGTGCGGCTGGCGGCGACGACCACGGCGCGGTGTTCGAGCGCGGCGCGGGTGGTGGCGAGGGACCAGGCGGTGTCGGCGAGGGGGTGGAGCGGGTGGGCGTCCACGTGGTCGGCGAGGCGGGCCGCCTGCGCGCCGAGGGCCTCCGGCCTCCGGGCCGATACGAGGAACGGCAGGTGGCGGGGGGTGTCCTGGACCGAGCTGTCGGATGCCGGCGCCTCGGGTGCCGGCGCCTCGGGGTTCGGCGGCTCGGGGTTCGGCGGCTCCTCCACGATGACGTGGACGTTCGTACCGCTGAGACCGAACGACGACACCCCGGCGCGCTTGGCCCGGCCGCGGTCGGGCCAGGCGATCGGCTCGGTCAGCAGCCGTACGCTTCCCGCGCTCCAGTCGACGTTGGGACTCGGCGCGTCGACGTGCAGGGTCCGCGGCAGCACTCCGTGGTGCATGGCCAGCACCATCTTGATGACTCCGCCGATCCCGGCGGCGGCCTGGGCGTGGCCGATGTTCGACTTGAACGATCCCAGCCACAGCGGCTGGTCGGCGGGCCGCTCCCGGCCGTAGGCGGCGATGAGGGCCTGTGCCTCGATGGGGTCGCCGAGGGTGGTTCCGGTGCCGTGCGCCTCGACGGCGTCCACGTCGGTGGCGGTCAGCCGCCCGGAGGCGAGCGCCTGCTGGATGACCCGCTGCTGGGAGGGTCCGTTGGGGGCGGTGAGGCCGTTGGAGGCGCCGTCGGAGTTCATCGCCGAGCCGCGGATGACGGCCAGGACCGGGTGGCCGAGGCGGCGGGCCTCGGAGAGCCGCTCGACGAGAACCATGCCCGCGCCCTCGGACCAGGTGGTGCCGTCGGCTGCCGCCGCGAAGGACTTGCAGCGGCCGTCGGGGGCCAGGCCCCGGTCCTGGCTGAAGCCGACGAAGGAGTCCGGGCTCGCCATCACGGTCACCCCGCCGGCGAGGGCCAGCGTGCACTCGCCGGTCCGTACCGACTGGACGGCGAGGTGGAGGGCGACCAGGGAGGAGGAGCAGGCGGTGTCCACGGTGACGGCGGGGCCCTCCAGGCCCAGGGAGTACGCCACGCGCCCGGAGGCGACGCTGGCCAGACCGCCGGTCCCGCCGCCGCCCGGATAGTCGTGGTACACCACACCGGCGAACACGCCGGTCCGGCTGCCCTTGAGCGAGGTGGGGTCGATGCCGGCCCGCTCGATCGCCTCCCAGGACACCTCCAGCAGCAGCCGCTGCTGCGGGTCGGTGTCGCGGGCCTCGCGCGGGCTGATCTTGAAGAAGTCGGCGTCGAACTCGCCCGCGTCGTGCAGGAAGCCGCCTTCCCGGCAGTACGTCTTCCCGGGCGTGCCCGGCTCCGGGTCGTAGAGGGCGTCCATGTCCCAGCCGCGGCCGTCCGGGAAGAGCGAGACGGCGTCCCGGCCGGAGTCCACCAGCTGCCAGAGGTCATCGGGGGATGCGATACCGCCCGGGAAGCGGCATCCCATCGCGACGATGGCGACGGGCTCGTGCTGCTGCTCCTCGGCCTCCCGCAACTGGCGCCGGGTGCGCTGGAGTTCCGTGGTGGCGCGCTTGAGATAGTCCCGGAGCTTCTCGTCGTTGCTCATCGAACCTCAACCAATCTAGAGCTGATCGCTGGCTAGGAGATGCCGAATTCGCTGTCGAGCACGTCGAACAGCTCCTCGTCGGTGACCGTTTCGAAGTCGGGGCCGTCCTCCGCCGGTCCTGGGGCGGCGCCGCCCCGGGCGTCGCGCCAGCGGCGTACGACGGCCTCCAGCCGGGCGGTGATGGCATCCGCGCGGGCGCCGATGACCTCGGTGTCGCCGCCGGAGGCGGGGAACCCGGCGAGCACGGCCTCGATGCGGTCGAGTTCGGCCAGCGCGGCCGCGGCCGGGTCACCGCCGGCGGGCTCGGCCGCCATCCGCTCGCCGAGGAAGGCAGCGGCGGCCCGGGGCGTCGGGTAGTCGAAGATCAGGGTGGCGGGCAGATCGCATCCGCTCGCCGCGGTGAGCCGCTTGCGCAGTTCCACGGCGGCCAGTGAATCGAATCCCATGTCGCGGAAGGCGAGATCGGCTTCCACGGCGGCGCTGGAGGGGTACCCGAGGACCGTCGCGACATGTGTCCGCACCAGTGCCAGCAGGACCCGCGCGCCCTCGGCGGCGCCCACCCCGTCGAGCTGGGCCCGCAGCGCCTCGGCGGCCTCCCGGGACTCCGCGGCCGAGGGGACCTCGTGGCCGGCCGGGGCCAGGGGGATCGGGCCGCCGGAGGGACCGGCGGCGTCGACCCAGTAGCGGGCGCGCTGGAAGGGATAGGTGGGCAGGTCGACGAGCCGGGCCCCGGTGCCCGCGTAGTACGCCTCCCAGTTCACGCGCGCGCCGTCCGCGTGGAGCTGGGCCAGGGCCGCGATCAGCGCCTCGGGCTCGGCACGGTTCCTGCGCAGGGCCGGTACGAGCACCGCGTGCGCGGAATCCTCGCTCTCGAGGCTCTGACTGGCGAGACCGGTCAGGATCCCGTCGGGGCCGATCTCCAGGAACCGGGTCACGCCCTCGTGCTCCAGCGCGCGGACGGCGTCGGCGAAGCGGACGGCCTCGCGGACCTGGGAGACCCAGTATTCGGGGGACTGCCAGTCGGCGCCCGCGCGGTCGGCGGTCACCGTGGAGACGGCCGCGATACGCGGTTCTGTGTATGTCAACTCCAGTGCTATGGCACGGAGTTCGTCCAGCATCGGATCCATCAGGGAGGAGTGGAAGGCGTGGGACACGGCGAGCCGGCTGGTCTTTCGACCGGCCGCGGAGAAGTGCTCGCCGACTGCCAGGACGGCTGCCTCCGCACCCGAGACGACCACGGACTCGGGCCCGTTGACGGCCGCGATGCCGACGCCCTCGGTGAGCTGCGGCAGCACCTCGCTCTCGGTCGCTTGGACGGCGAGCATGGCGCCACCGGCCGGGAGTTCCTGCATCAGCCGGCCGCGGGCGACGACCAGCCGGGCCGCGTCCGCCAGGGACAGCACGCCGGCCACGTGCGCGGCGGCCAGCTCGCCGATCGAGTGACCGGCGACGAGGTCAGGCGTGATTCCCCAGGTCTCCACCAGGCGGAACAGGGCGACTTCGAGTGCGAACAGGGCGGGCTGGGTGAGGGCGGTCGCGTTCAGCACCTCCGGGTCCTCACCCCACACCACATCCCGCAGCGACCGCCCGAGGTGCACGTCGATCGCCGCGCACACGGCGTCGAATGCCACCGCGAACACCGGGAAGGCTTCGTACAACTCCCGCCCCATGCCGAGCCGTTGCGCTCCCTGGCCGGTGAACAGGAACGCCGTCCGGCCGCCGCGCCGGATCCGGCCGGTGACCACCCCTGGGTGGGCCTCGCCCGCCGCGAGGGCGGCGAGCCCGCTCCCGGGGTCGCCCACGAGCACCGCGCGGTGGGCGAAGAGGGTGCGCGAGACGGCCAGGGAGAGCCCGATGTCCGCCGCATCGGCATCGGGCTCCGCCGTGACCCGGCCCAGCAGGCGCTCTGCCTGAGCGGCGAGCGCCTGCTGGGACTTGGCCGACAACACCCAGGGAGTCACGGGGAGTCCGGCCCGCACAGCCGCCTCCCGGGCGCCCTCCGGCGCCTCCTCGATGATCACGTGGGCGTTGGTCCCGCTGATGCCGAACGAGGACACCCCGGCGCGCCGCACCGCACCGGATGCCACCCAGGGACGCGCCTCGGTGAGCAGTTCCACCGCTCCGGCCGACCAGTCCACCTGGTCCGAGGGCTCGTCCACGTGCAGGGTGGGCGGCAGTACTCCGTGCCGCATGGCCATCACCATCTTGATGACGCCCGCGACACCCGCCGCCGCCTGGCTGTGCCCCATGTTCGACTTGATGGACCCCAGGTACAGCGGCTGCCCCTCGGGGCGTTCCTGTCCGTAGGTCTCCAGCAGGGCCTGGGCCTCGATCGGGTCGCCGAGGGTGGTGCCGGTGCCGTGCGCCTCCACGGCGTCGACCTCGGCCGCCGACAGACCGGCATCGGCGAGGGCCCTGCGGATCACGCGCTGCTGGGCGGGACCGTTCGGGGCGGTCAAACCGTTGGAGGCGCCGTCCTGGTTCAGCGCCGAGCCGCGGACGATGCCGAGGACGGGATGCCCGTTGCGCCGCGCGTCCGAGAGCCGCTCCAGCAGCAGGACGCCCGCGCCCTCCGAGCACGCGACGCCGTCCGCCGAGGAGGCGAAGGACTTCGAGCGGCCGTCGGCGGCCAGCCCCTGCTGGGTGCTGAAGTAGACGAACATGTCGGGGGTGGACATCACCGTGACCCCGCCGGCCAGCGCCAGGTCACACTCCCCCGACCGCAGCGCCTGGGCCGCCATGTGCAGGGCGACCAGGGAGGAGGAGCAGGCCGTGTCCACGCTCACGGCCGGGCCCTCGAGGCCCAGCGTGTAGGCGACCCGGCCGGAGACCACGCTGCCCGCGGTGGTGCTCCCGGGCTCCCGGCCCAGGGCGTAGTCGTGGTACATCACGCCCGCGAACACCCCGGTCGCACTGCCCTTGAGGGTGGTGGGGTCGATGCCGGCCCGCTCGATCGCCTCCCAGGACACCTCGAGCAGCAGCCGCTGCTGAGGGTCCGTCATCAGCGCCTCGTTGGGGCTGATCCCGAAGAACACCGGGTCGAACTCGGCTGCGTCATAGAGGAATCCGCCCTGCTGCGCGTACGTCTTCCCGGGGGTGCCCGGCTCGGGGTCGTAGACCTCCGGGTCCCACCCGCGGTCGGCCGGGAAGCCGCCGATGGCGTCCACGCCGTCGCCGACGAGCCGCCACAACTCCTCCGGGGTCGTCACGCCGCCCGGGTAGCGGCAGCCCATGCCGACGATCACGACCGGGTCGCCGTGGCGTCCGGGCCGGCGCTCGGCCTCGGCGAGGCGGCGGCGGGCGTCGCGCAGGTCGGATGTGGCCCGCTTCAGATACTCGAGAAGCCGCTCCTCGTTGCTCACCGAGATCTACTCCCTCTGGTCGGACCGTCCGTGGCGGCTCATGTGCCGTACCTGGCCGTTTAGTTGATCGGTGGGAACGCTACTGAGCTGGCCAAAGGGCGGCCTACCCTTAGCCCACCCCTGCCGCGGGCCCCGGCGGATGAGGGGAAATCCCGCACTGCGCGCCAACAAAAAGGCCGGGGTGCGTGACGGCTGCCGTTCAACCGTCACGCACCCCGGCCCGGGTGCCGGATCCGCCCCGGGTCGGGCGGTCAGGGGGTCGCGGGGGTACCGAGCTCGTTGTCGAGGATGTCGAACAGCTCGTCCGCGGTGACCTCGTTCAGGTCCTCGCCACGGTCCGGGATCTCCGGCGTGGCATACCCCTGGGCGTGCATCGGTGGCCCCTCGAGCCGGCCGGCCAGCTCCCGGAGCCGGTCGGCCAGTTGCGCCCGGGCCGGGCCGGTCGGCGGGGCATCGGCCAGCAGAAGGGATTCCAGCCTGCCGAGCTCGGCCTCCACCCCCGGTACGGGTGCGGCAGGTACGGCGGGTGCCAGGCGCCGGGCGAGGTAGGCGGCGACTTCCGCCGCACTCGGGTAGTCGAAGATCAGCGTGGCGGGCAGGCGCAGTCCACTGGCCGCGCTCAGCCGGTTCCGCAGCTCCACCGAGCCGAGCGAGTCGAAGCCCAACTCGCCGAAGGCACGGTCGGGTTCTATTGCCTCACCCGACGCGTGACCGAGGACGGCAGCCGCGTGACCCCGTACGACGTCCAGGATGATCCGGATCCGCTCCTCCTCGTCGTCCAGCCCGGCGATGCGGGCGGGCAGCGAGGCGACGCCGGGCGTCGACACCGCGTTGCGCTTGCGGGCGACCGGGACCAGCCCCCTCAGGAGGGCGGGCAGTTCGTCGGTACGGGTGCGCAGCGCGCCCGTGTCCACCTGGAGGGGGACGGTCAGCGCCGAGCCCGAGGCCAGGGAGGCGTCGAACAGGGCCAGCGCTTCCGCCTCCGACAGCGCGGGCGTGCCGGCGCGGCGCATGCGCTCCAGGTCCGCGTCGGTGAGGTGGGCGGCCATGCCGGTGTTGACGTCCCACAGGCCGAAGGCCATCGAGGTCGCGGGAAGCCCTTCGGCGTGGCGGTGGGCGGCAAGTGCATCGAGGAAGACGTTCGCCGCCGCATAGTTGCCCTGCCCGGCCGCCAGAACCAACCCGCCGGCCGAGGAGAACATCACGAACGCCGACAAGTCCAGGTCTGCGGTCAGCTCGTGCAGATGCCACGCCGCATCCGCCTTCGGCCGCAGCACCGCATCCATCCGCTCGGACGTCAGAGCACCCACAACGCCGTTGTCCGCGACACCCGCCACATGCACCACACCCGACAACGGGTGCTCCAAACCATCCAGCAAGGCAGCCAGCGCCTCCCGATCGGCCACATCACACGCCACGACCGAGACCTGCGCACCCAACCCCGTCAGGTCAACGACCAGTTCACCGACACCCGGAGTATCCGATCCACGCCTGCCCGCCAGTACCAGATGACGCACACCGTGCTCAGCCACCAGGTGCCGGGCCACCAGAGCACCCAGACCACCCGTACCACCGGTGATCAGGACCGGCCCCGAGCCTCCCCATGCCGACTCATGAGGATCGGCATCGACCGCGAGCCGCGCCAGCCGCGGCACCAGCACCACACCACCACGCACCGCCAACTCCGGCTCACCCAAGCCCAGAAGAAGCCCCAGCTCCACCGAGCCATCGGAGTCGACCAGTACGAACCGGCCCGGATTCTCCGCCTGCGCCGCACGCACCAGACCCCACACCGGAGCCTGCCGCACATCAACCACATCACCCGCCGCGACAGCCACCGCACCCCGCGTGACCACCGCCAGCACCCGGCCGTCGGAAAGGTCATCCGCCAGCCACCTCTGTACGGCCTCCAGGACCTGCTGCGCGTACGTCCGTACGTCGGCGAGCACGTCCGCGGTCTGAGGCACCTCGCCGCAGTCGAAGACCACGGCGTCGGACACCTCGGCCGTGTCCGGCTTCGGCGCGGGCTGCCACTCCACGTGGAGCAGCGCATTGCCCGTACCCGCGCCCAGTTGCTCCGCCGACACGGGCCGGGAGAGGAGGGACTCGACCGACAGCACGGGATGGCCGTGTTCATCGGCAACGGTGAGCGAGAGCCCGTCCTGCTGGGCGACGGGCGTGATGCGAACCCGCAGGGCCTTCGCTCCTGCGGAATGCAGGGCTACTCCGTTCCAGGCGAAGGGCAGCAGGGTCTGACCGCCGCCTTCGCGGCCCGGGATGCCGAGCAGCCCGACGTGCATGGCCGCGTCGAGCAGGGCGGGGTGGAGCCCGAACCGGGTCGCGTCCTCGGAAGCCTGCTCCGGCAGGGACACCTCGGCGTAGAGGGCGTCGCCGAGCCGCCAGGCCGCAGCGAGACCCTGGAACACCGGCCCGTAGTGATATCCGGCGGCGGCGAGGTCCGGGTAGGCGTCGGAGACCGGAACGGCCTCGGCTCCGGCGGGCGGCCAGCTGGTGAGCGCCTCCGCGGGGTCCACGGACGCCGGGGCCAATACGCCCTCGGCGTGGCGGGTCCACGGCAGATCCGGTGCGTCGTCGGCTCGCGAGTGAACGGCCACGGTCCGGTGCCCCGATTCGTCCGCCGGGCCGACCACGACCTGGACGGCGATGCCGCCCCGCTCGGGGAGGATCAGCGGTGCCTGGAGTGTGAGCTCTTCGAGCAGCCCGCAGCCCACGTGGGTGCCCGCGCGGACGGCAAGCTCCACGAAGCCGGTACCGGGCAGGAGGACGCTGCCCAGGACTTCGTGGTCGGTGATCCAGGCGTGAGTGCTCGCGGACAGCCGGCCGGTGAGTACGGTCCCGCCGTCGTCGGGCAGCTCCACGGCCGCCCGCAGCACGGGGTGGTCGATGCCGACCTGACCGGTGTCCGCCGTGCCACCGCCGGCCGCCGGCGCCGTCATCCAGTAGCGGGTGCGCTGGAAGGCGTAGGTCGGCAGATCGACCCGGCGGGCGCCGGTGCCGGCGTAGAAGGCCTGCCAGTCGACGTGTACGCCGTCCACGTGGAGCTGCGCGAGGGCGGTGACGAGGGTCTCTGCCTCGGGCCGGTTCTTACGGAGACCCGCGACAGCCATGCCGTCCACTCTCTGCGCGGCCAGCCCGGTCAAGACGCCGTCGGGACCGATCTCCAGGAACCGGGTCACACCCTGCTGCTCCAGCGCGACCACGGCGTCAGCGAAACGAACAGCCTCCCGCACCTGCCCGACCCAATACTCCGGCGACTGCCACGCCTCCGACAGCTCACCCGACACCGTGGAGACCACAGGTATGCGCGGCGTGCCGAAACTCAACTCCTCAGCCACAGCACGGAACTCGTCCAGCATCGGATCCATCAGAGAGGAGTGGAACGCATGCGAGACAGCCAGACGGCTCGTCTTGCGACCGGCCGCCACAAAGCGCTCACCGAGCACGAGGACCGCCGCTTCAACACCCGAAACGACCACGGATTCCGGACTGTTGACCGCCGCGATCCCGACCCCGTCGGTGAGCAGCGGCAGCACTTCCTCCTCGGTGGCCTGGAGGGCGAGCATCGCGCCACCGGCAGGCAGCGCCTGCATCAGACGGCCACGCGCCACCACCAACCGGGCAGCATCCGCCAGAGACAGCACCCCCACCGCATGCGCGGCAGCCAGCTCACCAATCGAATGCCCGGCCACTACGTCGGGCTTCACACCCCACGCTTCGACCAGCCGGAACAACGCCACTTCCAACGCGAACAGCGCAGGCTGCGTGATCGCGGTCGCATTCAGAGCCTCCGCATCCTCACCCCACACCACATCCCGCAACGACCGCCCCAGCAACGGGTCGATCTCCCCACACACCGCATCGAAAGCCGCCGCGAACACCGGGAAGGCGGCGTACAACTCCCGCCCCATCCCCAACCGCTGCGCACCCTGCCCCGTGAACAGGAAGGCAGTCTGGCCCTTGGCCTCCGCCCCGCTCACCACGCCCGGGTGGTACTGCCCTGCGGCCAGCGCCGCGAGGCCTTCCGCCCGGTCGTCGGCCGTGATCACCGCACGGTGCTCCATCACACCGCGTGAGGTGGCGAGGGCGTGCCCGATGTCCTCGGGGGCATACGCGTCCACCACCTCGAGCAGGGCGCCCGCCTGGCCGGCCAGCGCCTTCGCGGACTTCGCCGACACCACCCACGGGACGACCGGCAGTCCGCTGCCGACCTTCGCTTCCGCCTCCGCCACGGCCTCCCGAGGCGCCTCCTCCACGATCACGTGCGCGTTGGTCCCGCTCAGCCCGAACGAGGAGATGCCCGCGCGCCGCGGCCGGCCCTCGGCGCGCCATTCCCGGGCCTCGGTGAGCAGTTCCACCTCACCAGCAGACCAGTCGATCTGATCCGACCGCTCCTCCGCATGCAGGGTCGGCGGCAACACCCCGTGCCGCATCGCCATCACCATCTTGATGATCCCCGCGACACCCGCCGCCGCCTGCGTATGCCCGAAGTTGGACTTGACCGAGCCCAGCCACAGCGGCCGGCCCTCTGCCCGCCCCTGCCCGTACGTGGCGATCAGTGCCTGCGCTTCGATGGGATCGCCCAGTCGGGTGCCCGTGCCGTGCGCCTCCACCGCGTCGACCTCGGCCGCCGTCAGCCCGGCGTCCGCGAGCGCCTGGCGGATCACCCGCTGCTGCGCCGGACCGTTCGGGGCGGTCAGACCGTTGGACGCCCCGTCCTGGTTCAGCGCCGAGCCCCGCACGACGGCCAGCACCCGGTGTCCGTTGCGCCGCGCGTCCGACAGCCGCTCCAGCAGCAGGACGCCCGCGCCCTCACCCCACCCCGTACCGTCCGCACCCGCCCCGAACGACTTGCACCGGCCGTCCATGGACAGCCCCCGCTGCTCGCTGAAGTACACCAGCATGTCGGGGGTGGACATCACCGTCACCCCACCGGCCAGGGCCAGGGAGCACTCCCCCGACCGCAGGGCCTGCGCCGCCATGTGCAGGGCCACCAGCGACGACGAGCACGCCGTGTCGACCGTGACGGCCGGTCCTTCCAGGCCCAGCGTGTAGGCGACCCGGCCGGAGACGAGACTGCCCGCCGTGCCACCGGCGTAGTCGTGGTACATCACACCGGCGTACACACCCGTCCGGCTCCCCTTGAGCACGTCCGGGTCGACTCCGGCCCGCTCGATGGCCTCCCAGGAGATCTCCAGCAGCAGCCGCTGCTGCGGATCCATGGTCAGCGCCTCGCGCGGGCTGATCCCGAAGAACGCCGGGTCGAATTCGGCCGCGTCGTAGAGGAAGCCTCCGTCACGCGCGTACGACTTGCCCGGCACCCCCGGCTCCGGGTCGTACACACCCGGGTCCCAGCCCCGGTCGTCGGGCAGGGGGGCGATGGCGTCCACGCCGTCGGCCACCAGCCGCCACAGGCCGTCCGGCGTGGTCACTCCGCCGGGGTAGCGGCAGGCCATGCCCACGATCACGACCGGATCGTCGTCCGTGGCCCGGACGGCGGCTGCCGCCCCCGGCACGGTGGTGGTGTCCGGGGTTCCGTCGAGGAGTTCGCGCACGTAGGCGGCGGCCGCTTCGGCCGTCGGGTAGTCGAAGATCAGCGTAGCCGGAAGCCGCAGTCCGGTCGCCCCGTCGAGCCGGTTGCGCAGCTCCACGGCGGTCAGCGAGTCGAAGCCCAACTCGTCGAAGGCGCGCCGGGGTTCGATGGCGTCACCCGACGCGTGTCCCAGGACTGCGGCGACCGTCGTACGGACCAGGTCGAGCACGGCGGCGGCGCGGTCGGCTCCGGTCAGTCCGGCGAGCCGGCCGCGCAGTGCCGGGGAGCCGGATCCGGTACGGGTCGCCCGGCGGCCGGGGCCGCGTACGAGGCTGAGCAGCAGGGCGGGGGCTTCGTCGGCGTGGGCGCGGAGCACCCCGAGGTCCAGGCGCACCGGCACGGTGGCCGCGAGGCCCGAGTGCAGCGCGGCGTCGAAGAGGGCGAGGCCTCGGTCGGCGGGGAGGGCGGGGGTACCGGACTGCCGCATCCGCTCGAGTTCGGCGGCGCCGAGCCGGGTGCCCATGCCGCCCTCGGTGTCCCACAGCCCGAAGGCCATGGAGGTGGCCGCCAGCCCGGTGGCCCGGCGATCGGCGGCGAGGGCGTCGAGAAAGGCGTTGGCGGCCGCGTAGTTGGCCTGTCCGGTCGAGCCGAGGGTTCCGGCGATGGAGGAGAACAGGACGAACGCGGTGAGGCCGAGGCCTTCGGTCAGTTCGTGCAGGTGCCAGGCCGCGTCCGCCTTGGGGGCCAGCACGCCGCTGACCCGCTCGGGGGTCAGCGAGGTGACCACGGCGTCGTCGAGTACGCCCGCGGCGTGGACGATCCCGCGCAGCGGGTGGGCGGGATCCACCTCGCCCAGAAGAGCCGCGAGGGCATCGCGGTCGGACACGTCGCAGGCGGCGACGGAGACCTGCGCGCCCGACTCCTCCAGTTCAAGGACCAGTTCGGCGACCCCGGGCGCCTTCGCGCCCCGCCGGCCGGCCAGCAGCAGATGCCGCACCCCGTGCCCGGTGACCAGATGGCGGGCCACCAGCGCGCCCAGGCCGCCGGTGCCGCCGGTGATGAGGACCGTCCCGGCCGCGTCCCAGACGGGCTCCGGACCGGTGGCGGCGGACGTGACCCGGACCAGCCGGGGAACGAACACCCTGCCCTCGCGTACGGCCAACTCCGGTTCACCCTGGGCCGGTACGCGGCCAAGGTCCGCCGAGCCGTCGGTGTCGAGGAGCACGAACCGGCCCGGGTTCTCCGCCTGCGCCGCGCGGACCAGACCCCACACCGGGGCCTGGCACACGTCGACCGGATCGCCGTCTCCGACCGCCACCGCACCGCGCGTGACCACCACGAGGGACGCGCTGGCGAACCGCTGGTCCGCCAGCCACGCCTGCACCACGGCCAGGACCCGGTGGGACAGGGCGTGGACGGCGGCCGGCACCTCCTCCTCGTCCGGCGCCGCGCACTCGAAGACGACCGTGCCGTCGACCGGGCCCTCGGCGTGGACGTCCTCCCACCGGGCCCACTCCCCCGCCGCCGGGATGCCGGAGCCGGGGTCGGCCGGCTGCCATGCGACGCGGTAGAGCGGATCCGCGGCCGGGCCTGCGATCCGGGCCTCGTCCACCGCGCGGCCGACGACCCCGCCGACCGCGGCGACCGGGACACCGTCGGCGTCCGCGATGTCCAGGGCCAGGCTCTGCGGGGTGGGCCGGGAGATCCGTACGCGAGCGGCCGCCGTGCCGGCCGCGAAGAGCCGTACGTCCTTCCACACGAACGGCAGAACCGTGGCACCGTCGTCACCGGCGCCGTCCACCAGCGCCGCGTGCATGGAGGCGTCCAGCAGCGCCGGGTGCAGCCCGTACGCGCCGGCCTCCACGTCCTCCGGCAGGGAAACCTCGGCATAGACGGCTCCGTCGAGCCGCCAGGCCGCCGTCAGCCCCTGGAAGACCGGTCCGTACGCGAGACCCCGCTCGCGCAGGGCCTCGTACGCGCCGTCGAGAGGGACCGGCACGGCGCAAGGCGGCGGCCACGCGGACAGGTTGAAGGCGGGCGCCTCCGCGCCCTCGGCCAGCAGCCCCTCCGCGTGCAGGGTCCAGTCGGGGTCCGGGTGGCTTTCGTCCCGGGAGTACACGCCGACCGGGCGCCGCCCCGACGCGTCGGCAGCGCCGACGACGACCTGTACGGCGACGGCGCCGCCCTCGGGGAGAACGAGGGGCGCGTGGAGGGCGAGCTCTTCCAGTACGTCGCAGCCCGCGTGGTCGCCCGCGCGGATCGCCAGTTCGACGAAGCCCGCGCCGGGGAAGAGGATCGTGTCCCGCACCACATGGTCGGCGAGCCAAGGCTGCGCGCCGACGGCCAGCCGCCCGGTGAGGACGGCGCCGCCGGAGTCGGCCAGGGTCACCACCGCGCCGAGGAGCGGGTGTGCGTGACCTGCCGTCGCCCGCACCGCGTCGATCCAGAAGCGGGTGCGCTGGAAGGGGTAGGTGGGGAGGTCGACCCTGCGAGTGCCGGTCTCGGCGTAGAGGGCCTGCCAGTCGACGCGTACGCCGTCCACGTGCAGTTGGGCGAGAGCGGTGACCAGGGTCTCGGGCTCGGGCCGGTTCTTACGGAGACCCGCGACGAGTACCCCGTCCACGCTCTGCGCGGCCAGCCCGGTCAGGATGCCGTCGGGGCCGATCTCCAGGAACCGGGTCACACCCTGCTGCTCCATGACGCGCACCGCGTCGGCGAAACGGACGGCCTCCCGCACCTGCCCGACCCAGTACTCCGGCACCTGCCACCCGGTGGAGGTCTCGCCCGTGACGGTCGACACCACGGGGATACGCGGCTCGCTGTACGTCAACTCACTGGCTAGGGAGTGGAATTCCTCCAGCATCGGCTCCATCAGCGCCGAGTGGAACGCATGCGAGACGGCCAGACGGCTGGTCTTGCGACCGGCTGCGGCGAAGTGCCCACCCACCGCCAGAACGGCCGCCTCGAGACCTGAAACCACCACGGATTCGGGCCCGTTGACCGCCGCGATCCCGACCCGGTCGGAGAGCAGCGGCAGCACTTCCTCCTCCGTCGCCTGGACCGCGAGCATCGCGCCACCGGCCGGGAGTTCCTGCATCAGACGGCCGCGCGCGACGACCAGCCGGGCCGCGTCCGCGAGGGACAGCACCCCCACGGCATGGGCGGCGGCCAGCTCACCGATCGAATGCCCGGCCACCACATCAGGCCGTACGCCCCACGCCTCAACCAGCCGGAACAGCGCCACTTCCAACGCGAACAGGGCAGGCTGGGTCAGGGCGGTCGCGTTCAGCGCCTCCGCATCCTCACCCCACACCACATCCCGCAACGACCGCCCCAGCAACGGGTCGATCTCCCCACACACCGCATCGAAGGCCGCCGCGAACACCGGGAAGGCGGCGTACAACTCCCGCCCCATCCCCAACCGCTGCGCACCCTGACCCGTGAACAGGAACGCCGTCCGCCCACCGGACCGCGCCTGGCCGGCGATCACCCCGGGGTGGTCCTCGCCCGCCGCGAGGGCGGCCAGTCCGCTTTCCCGGTCACCCAGCACCACGGCCCGGTGTTCGAACAGGGACCTGGAGCTCGCCAGGGAGTGGCCGACGTCCGCGGGCCGGGGCTCTTGCTCGTAGACGCGCGTGAGCAGCGCCGCCGCCTGGTCCGCCAGGGCCTGCGCGGACTTCGCGGAGAGCGGCCACGGCACCACCGGGGGCAGCGAGCCCACCGGCTCCTCGCCATCGGCCGTCTCCTCGGCGGGTGCCTGCTCGACGATCACGTGCGCGTTGGTCCCGCTCAGCCCAAAGGAGGAGATTCCCGCCCGCCGCGGCCGGCCCTCGGTCTGCCACTGCCGCGCCTCGGTCAGCAGTTCCACGTTCCCCGCCGACCAGTCCACCTGGTCCGAGGGCGCGTCCACGTGCAGGGTCGGCGGCAGCACTCCGTGCCGCATCGCCATGACCATCTTGATGATGCCCGCGACACCCGCCGCGGCCTGCGTGTGCCCGAAGTTGGACTTGACGGAGCCCAGCCACAGCGGCCTTCCGTCGGGCCGCTTCCTGCCGTACGTGGCCAGCAGTGCCTGCGCTTCGATCGGGTCTCCGAGCCGGGTGCCCGTGCCGTGCGCCTCCACCGCGTCGACCTCGGCCGCCGTCAGCCCGGCGTCCGCCAGGGCCTGGCGGATCACCCGCTGCTGCGCCGGACCGTTGGGGACCGTCATGGCGCTCGACGCGCCGTCCTGGTTGACGGCGGACCCGCTGACCAGCGCGAGCACCGGATGGCCGTTGCGCCGCGCGTCCGAGAGCCGTTCCAGCAGCAGGACGCCCGCGCCCTCACCCCAGCCCGTACCGTCCGCGGCCGCCGCGAACGGCTTGCAGCGGCCGTCCGGTGCGAGCCCGCGCTGCTCGCTGAAGTACACCAGCATGTCGGGGGTGGACATCACCGTCACCCCACCGGCCAGGGCCAGGGAGCACTCCCCCGTCCTGAGCGCCTGGGCCGCCATGTGCAGGGCGACCAGCGACGAGGAGCACGCCGTGTCCACGGTCACGGCCGGGCCTTCGAGGCCGAGCGTGTAAGAGGTGCGCCCGGAGACGAAGCTGCCCGCGCTTCCGTCGGCGTAGTCGTGGTACATCACACCGGCGTAGACGCCCGTCCGGCTGCCCTTCAGCGTGGTCGGGTCCACCCCGGCCCGCTCGATGGCCTCCCAGGAGATCTCCAGCAGCAGCCGCTGCTGCGGATCCATGGTCAGCGCCTCGCGCGGGCTGATCCCGAAGAACGCCGGGTCGAATTCGGCGGCGTCGTAGAGGAAGGCGCCGTCGCGCGCGTACGACTTGCCCGGCATGCCGGGCTCCGGGTCGTACACGCCCGGGTCCCAGCCCCGGTCGGCCGGGAAGCCGGACACCGCGTCGGTGCCGTCGGCGACCAGCCGCCACAGGTCCTCCGGTGTGCCGGCCCCGCCGGGGTAGCGGCACGCCATGGCCACGATCGCGATCGGGTCGTTGCCCGCGGCGGTGAGCCGGGCGTTCTCTTCGCGCAGCCGCTCGTTGTCCGTGAGTGACTTGCGCAGGGCCGCTACGACCTGTTCCACCGATGTGCTCACGTCATCCTCATCATCCAGGTCGGGGTCAGCTGAGTTCGCCGCCGGCCAGGGCGGCACGTACGAGGTCGTCCACACCCATGTCCTGGATGGCGGCCGGGCCCTGCGGCGCCGGGTCGGCGGCCGCCTCGGCAGGAGCGGTCTCCGCCAGGCCGAGCAGGGCGTCGAGGAGGCCGGACTCGCGCAGGCGCGCGGCCGGGATCGACAGCAGGGCCCGCCTGATGCCGTCCTCGTCGAGCGGCTCTCCCGCCGCCGCGGCGGCCGGCTCGGGCTCCAGTTCCTCCAGCAGGAAACCGGCCAGGGAAGCCGAGTTGGGGTAGTCGAACATCAGCGTGGCGGGCAGCCGCAGTCCGGTCGCCTTCTGGAGCCGGTTGCGCAGTTCGATGGCCCCGAGGGAGTCCAGTCCCAGCTCGGTGAAGCCGCGGTCGGCAGCGACTCCCGCCGGGTCGCCGTGGCCCAGTACGGCGGCCGCGTGGCCCCGTACGAGTTCCTCCAGGTAGCGGACCCGCTCCGGCCCGGCGGTCAGGCCGGCCAGCTTGCGCCGTACCAGGGAGCCGCCGGTGTCTCCGGAGCCCGCGGACGGGACCGCGGTGGGCTTGACGGTCTTGCGTGCGGGCGGTCCTGCCAACCCCCGCAGCAGGGCCGGGATGTCGTCGGCCCGCTCGCGCAGCGCGGCACGGTCGAGCCGGACCGGGGCGAGCAGGGCGTCGTCCAGTGCCAGCGCCGCGTCGAACAGGGCCAGCCCGTCGTCGAAGGACAGCTCCAGGACGCCGGAGCGGCCCATCCGGCGCAGGTCGGCCTCGGTGAGCTCCGGGCCCTCGCCGACCGTGCCCTCCCACAGGCCCCAGGCCAGCGAGGTGGCTGCGAGACCGGCGGCGCGGCGGTCGGCGGCCAGTGCGTCGAGGAAGACGTTCGCCGCCGCGTAGGTGGCCTGTCCGGCGGACAGGATCTGGCCGCCGGCCGAGGAGTAGAGGACGAACGCGGTCAGTCCGAGGTCCTTGGTCAGCTCGTGGAGGTGCCAGGCGGCGTCCGCCTTGGGCCGCAGCACCCGGCTCACCTGCTCCTTGGTGACGGCGCCGACCAGGGCGTTGTCCATGACTCCGGCCGCGTGCACGACACCGGTCAGCGGGTGCGCGGCCGGGATCTCGTCGAGCAGTGCCGCCAGCGCGTACCGGTCGGCCGCATCGACCGCGACGATCCGCACGGATGCACCCAACGCGCCTAGTTCCTGGCGGAGTTCCTCGGCTCCCGGGGCCTCCGTGCCCCGCCGGCTGGTCAGTACGAGGTGGCGTACGCCGCGCTCGGCGACCAGGTGCCTGGCGAGCACCCCGCCCAGCAGGCCGGTGCCGCCGGTGATCAGTACGGTGCCGTCCGGGTCCCATTGCGGGGCCGTGGCGTCCCCGGTGGCGGCGACGGCGTAGCGGGGTACGAGGATCCGGCCGGCCCGGAGGGCGATCTCCGTCTCGGCCGTGGCGACGGCCGCGGGCAGGGCCTGCACGGACGCGTCCGCCTCGTCGAGGTCGACGACGGTGAAGCGGCCCGGGTTCTCGGCCTGCGCGGCGCGCAGCACACCCCATAGCGGGGCCTGTACGCAGTCCACGGTGTCGGCGGGGTCGACGGGCACGGCGTTCCGGGTGACGAGCACCAGACGGGAGTCGGCGAACCGCTCGTCGGCCAGCCACTGCCCGAGCCCGTCGAGCAGTCGGCCCACGGAGGTGCGGACCTGCTCGGGCACGCCGCCTGTGGTACCGAAGACGTCGGAGACGTCGGGCGCGGTCAGGACGACCGTGCCCGGCACCTGCGGCTCCGAGGCGAGGTCGGCGAGCGAGCCGACCGCCCGGAGGCCGGGCAGACCGGACCCCACGACCAGCCAGTCCTCGACGGACACCGGGGTGCCGGAGGGCTGGTGCGACTGGTCAGCCTCGTGCGGCTGCCAGTCGATGCGGAACAGGCCGGCGCCACTGCCGCCGTCGCCGCCCGCCAGTTGCTCGGCGGACACCTCGCGCACCACCAGCGACTCGACGGTGGCCACGGGCTCACCGGTCGGTGCGGTGATCCGCAGGGCGACGGCGTCGGGGCCGGGCTTGGTCAGCCGCACGCGCAGCGCGGCGGCGCCGGAGGCGTGCAGGGTGACGCCGTTCCACACGAAGGGCAGGGCGGCCCGGACGGGTCCGTCGCCGTCCCCGTCCCCGTCGAAGATGCGTTCCGCGTGCAGGGCCGCGTCGAGCAGCGCGGGGTGCAGAGCGAACGCGGCGGCCTCCGTACGGGCGTGGTCGGGCAGCGTGATCTCGGCGTACAGCTCGTCGCCGCGCCGCCAGGCGGCCGTGAGGCCCTGGAAGACCGGCCCGTAGCCGTACCCGAGTCCGGCGAGGTCCTCGTACATCCCGCTCACGTCGACCGGGCGGGCGCCGGCCGGGGGCCAGGCCTCCAGGTCCGCGGCGGGGACCGCCGGCTCGGGGGCGAGGACACCGCGGGCGTTGCGGGTCCACGGGGCGTCGGCGGCGAGGTTCTCGGCGCGCGAGTAGAGGGTGACGTCCCGCCGCCCCGACTCGTCCGCCTCGCCCACGACGACCTGCACGGCGACTCCGGTGTTCCCCGGCAGCAGCAGCGGGGTCTCCTGGGTCAGCTCCTCCACCCGGGCGCAGCCCGCCTCGTGTCCGGCGCGGAGCGCCATCTCGACGTACGCGGTGCCGGGCAGCAGGACGCTGCCGTGTACGGCGTGGTCGGCGAGCCAGGGGTGGGTGGGGACGGAGATCCGGCCGGTGAGGACCGGGGCGCCGGTCTCGGGCGAGACGACGACCGCGCTGAGCAGCGGGTGCCCGGCGGGCTGCTGCCCCAGTCCGGCCGCGTCGCCGACGGCGGCGGGGGCGTCGAGCCAGTAGCGGGTGCGCTGGAAGGGGTAGGTGGGGAGGTCGACCCGCTGGGTGCCGGTACCGGCGAAGAAGGCCTGCCAGTCGACGGCCACGCCGTGTACGTGGAGCTGCGCGAGGCCGGTGACCAGGGTCTCGGGCTCGGGCCGGTTCTTACGGAGACCCGCGACAGCCATGCCGTCCACACTCTGCGCGGCCAGCCCGGTCAGGATGCCGTCGGGGCCGATCTCCAGGAACCGGGTCACGCCCTGCTGCTCCATGACGCGCACCGCGTCGGCGAAACGGACGGCCTCCCGCACCTGCCCGACCCAGTACTCGGGCGATTGCCACGCCTCCGACAGCTCACCGGTCACGGTTGAGACCACGGGTATGCGCGGCGCGCTGAAGCTCAGCTCCTCGGCCACAGCACGGAACTCGTCCAGCATCGGATCCATCAGGGCGGAGTGGAACGCGTGCGAGACGGCCAGACGGCTCGTCTTCCGGCCGGCCCCGGCGAAGTACTCGCCCACGGCCAGAACCGCCGCTTCCACACCCGAAACCACCACCGACTGCGGACCATTGACCGCCGCGATACCCACCCCGTCGGTGAGCAGCGGCAGCACCTCCTCCTCCGTCGCCTGGACGGCCAGCATCGCGCCACCAGCCGGCAGCGCCTGCATCAGACGGCCACGCGCCACCACCAACCGGGCAGCATCCGCCAGCGACAGCACCCCCACCGCATGAGCGGCGGCCAGCTCACCGATCGAATGCCCGGCCACCACGTCAGGCCGTACGCCCCACGCCTCCACCAGCCGGAACAGTGCGACTTCCAACGCGAACAGGGCAGGCTGGGTCAGGGCGGTCGCGTTCAGCGCCTCCGTATCCTCACCCCACACCACATCCCGAAGCGACCGCCCCAGCAACGGGTCGATCTCCGCACACGCGGTCTCGAAGGCCGCCGCGAACACCGGGAAGGACGCGTACAACTCCCGTCCCATCCCGAGCCGTTGCGCACCTTGCCCGGTGAACAGGAACGCCGTCCGCCCTCCGGACCGCGCGGAGCCTCGTACGCCCTCGCCCTCCCCCTCGAGGAAGGCTTCGAGCCCGCTCAGTGCGCTCTGCCCGTCCGCGGCCAGGACGACTCCGCGGTGTTCCAGCGCCGCCCGGCCCGTGGCCAGGCTGTAGGCGACGTCGCCGAGGTCCAGTCCCGGGTCGGCGAGCAGGCGTGAGTGGAGCTCGCGTGCCTGGCGCGCCGGGCCGTCCGCGTCGGAGCCGGACAGCAGCAGCGGCCACGCCGCGGGAGCCGTCGCCTGGACCCGGGCCGGGGCCTCGGCCACGGCCGGCTCCGGCGCCTCCTCGACGATCAGGTGGGCGTTGGTGCCGCTCAGGCCGAACGAGGAGACGGTGGCCCGGCGCGGCCGGTCCGCCCGTCGGGGCCAGGGCCTGGCCTCGGTGAGCAGCCGTACGTTCCCGGCCTCCCAGTCGACCTCGGGCGAGGGCTCGTCCACGTGGAGGGTCTTGGGCATCAGGCCGTTGCGCAGCGCCATGACGGACTTGATGACTCCGCTGACACCGGCCGCGGCCTGGGCGTGTCCGATGTTGGACTTGATGGAGCCCAGCCACACCGGGTCCTCGGCGGGCCGCCCGCGACCGTACGTGGCGAGCAGGGCCTGTGCCTCGATCGGGTCGCCCAGCCGGGTGCCCGTGCCGTGGCCCTCGACCAGGTCCACGTCGGCGGTGGTGAGGCCGCAGGTGGCCAGCGCGCGCTGGATGACGCGCTGCTGCGAGGGGCCGTTGGGGGCGGTCAGTCCGTTGCTGGCGCCGTCCTGGTTGATCGCCGAGCCGCGGATGACGGCGAGGACCTCGTGGCCCAGGCGCTGTGCGTCGGAGAGCCGTTCGACGAGCAGCAGGCCGACGCCCTCCGCCCAGCCCGTGCCGTCCGCGCTGCCCGCGAAGGCCTTGCACCGACCGTCGGCGGACAGTCCGCGCTGCTGGGCGAACTCGACGTAGATCTCGGGCGTGGACATCACCGTCACACCGCCGGCCAGCGCCATGCCGACCTCGCCGCGGCGCAGCGCCTGGCAGGCCATGTGGAGGGCGACCAGCGAGGACGAGCACGCCGTGTCCACGCTGACGGCCGGGCCTTCGAGGCCGAGGGTGTAGGCGACGCGGCCGGTCAGGATGGAGGCCGCGGTGCCGTTGCCGAGGTAGCCGGCGACGTCGTCGGGGATGTGCTGGAGGCGGGAGCCGTAGTCGTGGTACATGACGCCCGCGTAGACGCCGGTCTGGCTGCCGCGCATGGTCGTGGGGTCGATGCCGGCGCGTTCGAACGCCTCCCAGGCGGCCTGGAGCAGGAGCCGCTGCTGCGGGTCCATGGCGATGGCTTCGCGGGGGCTGATCCCGAAGAACGCGGGGTCGAACTCGGCCGCGTCGTAAAGGAATCCGCCTTCGCGTGCGTACGTCTTCCCGTGCAGGCCGGGCTCCGGGTCGTAGAGGGCGTCGGTGTCCCAGCCCCGGTCGGCGGGGAAGTCGGCGATGGCGTCGCGTCCTTCGGCGACGAGGTCCCACAGGTCTTCGGCGGAGCGCACGCCGCCGGGGAAGCGGCAGCTGATGCCGACGATGGCGATGGGTTCGTCGTCCGAGAGGCCTGCCGGGGCTGCGGGCTGCTCCGGTGCCGCTTCCGGTTCCGATCCGCCGAACTCCGTGTCGAGGTACTCGGCGACGGCGCGGGTGGTCGGGTAGTCGAAGACGAGGGTGACGGGAAGCCTGAGGCCCGTCGCGGAGTTGAGCGCGTTGCGCAGTTCGACGGCCGCGAGGGAGTCGAAGCCCAGTTCCTTGAAGGCGCGGTCGGCTCCGACGGCGTCCGCCGATGCGTGGCCGAGGACGGCCGCGACCTGGGTGGCGACGAGGTCGAGCAGGGTCCGGCGGCGTTCGGTGGCGCCGAGGGCGGCCAGCCTGCGGGCGAGGCCGTCGCCGGCGGGTGCGGTGTTCGCCGCGGTACGGCGGCCGGCGGGCCGGGCGGCGGCCGCGGCGGCGCGCAGCAGCGGCGGGATGTCGGCGCCCCGGGCGTGCAGGGCGGCGGGGTCGACGAGGAGGGGGGCGAGCAGGGCGTGCCGGGTGCGCAGGGCCTCGTCGAAGAGGGCGAGGCCGCGGGCTGCGGGGAGGGCGGGGAGGCCGAGCCGGTTCATCTTCTCGACGTCGGCGTCGGTGAGTTCGCCGCCGAGACCGGTGTTGACGGCCCACAGTCCGTACGCGAGGGAGGTGGCGGGGAAGCCGGCCGCTCGCCGGTGGGCGGCCAGGGCGTCCAGGAAGACGTTCGCGGCGGCGTAGTTGCCCTGTCCGGCGGGGAGGACGAGTCCGCCGGCCGAGGAGAACATCACGAACGCCGTCAGGCCGAGGCCCTCGGTCAGTTCGTGCAGGTGCCAGGCGGCGTCCGCCTTGGGCCGCAGGACGGTGTCCAGGCGTTCGGGGGTGAGCGTGCCGATCAGCCCGGGGTCCACCACGCCCGCCGCGTGGACGACGCCGGTGAGCGGGTGCTCGTCCGGGATCGCCCCGAGTACGTCGGCCAGTGCGGCGCGGTCGGCCGCGTCGCAGGCGGCGACGCGGACGTCCAGGGCTCCGGCGTCCAGGAGCCGCTCCCGCAGTTCGGCGGCGCCGGGGGCCTGCGGGCCGCGCCGGCTGGTGAGCAGCAGGTGGCGTACGCCGTGCCGGGTGACGAGGTGGTGGGCGAGGCGGGCGCCGAGTCCGCCGGTGCCGCCGGTGATCAGGACGGTGCCCTCGCCGTTCCAGGGGGCGTCCGCCTCGGGTACGGCGGTCGGTACCAGCCGCGGGATGAGGAACCGGCCGTCGCGTAGGGCGAGTTCGGGCTCTCCGTGGGCCAGCGCCGCGGCCGCGATGGCCGGGAAGTCCGCCGGGTCGGTGTCCGGGTCGGTGTCGAGCAGGACGATCCGGCCCGGGTTCTCGGCCTGGGCCGCCCGGACGATGCCCCACACGGAGGCCTGGGTCAGATCGGGGGCGGTGTCCTCGGTGGTGGCGACCGCGCCGCGGGTGACGACGACCAGGGTGGTGAACTCGAACCGCTCGTCCGTCAGCCAGGACTGCAACAGGCCGAGCACGTACGAGGTGACCGTGCGCGCGGCTTCGAGGACGGGCCGGCGCACCGGGGTGGGGCAGCAGGCCAGTACGACGGCCGACGGGTCGCCGAGGATGGCCAGTCCGTACTCGTCGAGCACCACGACGGAGGAGGAGTGGACGGGTTCGGCCGGCTCGGGGAGCGGGGTCCACTCGATGTGGTGCAGGGCGTCGGAGAGGGTGCCGTCGGCCGGTTCCAGCTGGTCGGCGGAGACGGGCCGGCAGATCAGCGAGGCCACGGTCATCACCGGGCGGCCGGTCTCGTCGGCGACGACCATCGCCGACTCCTCTGCGCCGCGGATCCGGCGTACGTACACGCGCAGGGCCGCGGCTCCCGTCGCGTGCAGGCTGACCCCGCTCCAGGCGAAGGGCAGCAGTGCCTCGGTGCCGCCCTCGCCCTGGTCGACGAGGACGTCGACGTGCATGGCGGTGTCCAGGAGCGCCGGGTGCAGTCCGTAGCCGACGGCCTCGCCGCGCACCGCGTCGGGCAGGGCGACCTCGGCGAACAGCTCGTCGCCGCGCCGCCAGGCCGCCTTGAGGCCCTGGAAGGCGGGCCCGTAGCCGTATCCGCGCTCGCGCAGGCTCTCGTACGCCCCGGTCACCTCGACGGGGGTGGCGCCGCGCGGCGGCCACTGGGTGAGGTCCGCCTCGACCTGTGGGGGCGCGCCGGTGACGAGGAAGCCGGTGGCGTGCCGGGTCCAGGCGTCTTCGGGGGCGCCGTCCGGGCGGGAGTGGATGTGCACGGGGCGGCGGCCGGACGCGTCGGGCGCTCCGGCGGCGACGCGCAGGGCGGCGCCCCCGGTGGCGGGCAGGACGAGCGGGGCTTCGAGGGTCAGCTCCTCCAGGAGGTCGCAGCCCACCTGGTCGCCGAGGCGTACGGCGAGCTCGACGAAGCCGGTGCCGGGGAGCAGTACGGCTCCGTGCACCGCGTGGTCGGCGATCCAGGGCTGTCCGGCGGCCGAGAGCCGGCCGGTCAGGACGACGGAACCGGACTCGGGCGAGACGACGGCCGCGCTGAGGAGGGGGTGTTCGACGGGGTCGAGGCCGGCCGAGCCGAGGTTTCCGGTGGCCGCGGGCACATCGAGCCAGTAGCGCTCGCGCTGGAAGGCGTAGGTGGGCAGGTCGACGAGGGTGCCGGGGCGGCGGGCCGGGCCGCCGAGCACGGCGGGCCAGTCGACGGCGCTGCCGTGCGCCCAGGCCGAGCCGATGCCGGTGAGGGCTTCGCGGGCTTCGTCGCGGTCACGGCGCAGCAGGGGGACGAAGGCGGTGTCCTCGTGGGTGGCCGAGCCCGCGCCGAGCGCGGTGAGCACGGCGTCGGGGCCGATCTCGACGAAGGTACGGACGCCCAGTTCCTCGGCGCGGCGTACCGCGTCGGCGAAGCGGACGGGCTCGCGGACCTGGCCGGCCCAGTAGGCGGGCGACTGGCACGTGGTGGAGGTCTCGCCAGTGACGGTGGAGACGATGGGGATGCGCGGTTCATGGAAGGTCAACCGCTGGGCCACGGCGGCGAGTTCGTCGAGCATGGGTTCCATGAGCGCCGAGTGGAAGGCGTGTGAGACGGAGAGGCGGCTGGTCTTGCGTCCGGCGGCGGCGAAGTGCTCGGCCACGGCGAGGACGGCCGCCTCGGTGCCCGAAACCACCACGGCCCGCGGGCCGTTGACGGCCGCGAGGCCCACCTGGCCGGTGAGCAGCGGCCGCACCTCCTCCTCGGTCGCCTGGACCGCGACCATGGCGCCGCCGGAGGGCAGGTCCTGCATCAGCCGGCCGCGTGCGACGACGAGTTCCGCGGCGTCGGCGAGGGACAGGACGCCCGCGGCGTGCGCGGCGGCCAGCTCTCCGATCGAGTGCCCGGCCACCACGTCGGGCCGCAGGCCCCAGGTCTCCACCAGCCGGAACAGCGCCACTTCGAGCGCGAACAGGGCGGGCTGGGCGAGGGCGGTGGCGTGGAGCGCGTCCGCGTCCTCACCCCACACCACCGCGCGCAACGACTGCCCGAGGTGCGGGTCGATCTCCGCGCAGGCGGCGTCGAAGGCCGCCGCGAACACCGGGAAGGCGGCGTACAGTTCCCGGCCCATGCCCAGCCGCTGGGCTCCCTGGCCGGTGAAGAGGAAGGCGGTCTTGGCGTCCTGGGCCACCGCCGCTCCCGCGAGGAGCTCCAGCGAGCGGGAGAGTTCCGCCCGGTCGGCGCCCAGGGCGACGGCGCGGTGCTCCAGCGCCGCGCGTCCGGTGGCCAGTACGTGGGCGGCGGGGGCCAGTTCCTCGTCGGACAACGAGGCCAGGCGTTCCCGCAGCCGGTCGGCCTGGGCGCGCAGGGCCTCGGGCGTGGCACCGGAGACGGTCCAGGGGACGGCGGGGAGGGCGGCTCCCGGCGGGGCCTCGACGGCCGGGCCCGGCTCCGGCTCCGGCTGCGGCGCCTGCTCGATGATCACGTGGGCGTTGGTGCCGCTGATCCCGAAGGAGGACACACCGGCCCGCCGCACCCCGGCCGGTGTGACGGCCCACTCCCGCGCCTCGGTGAGCAGTTCCACCTCGCCGGCCGACCAGTCGACCTGGTCGGAGGGGGTGTCCGCGTGGAGGGTCCGCGGCAGCAGGCCGTGGTCCATGGCCAGGACCATCTTGATGATGCCCGCGACACCGGCGGCGGCCTGCGTGTGCCCCATGTTGGACTTGACGGAGCCCAGCCACAGCGGCCGGCCCTCGGGGCGTTCCTGTCCGTACGTCTCCAGCAGGGCCTGCGCCTCGATCGGGTCGCCCAGTCGGGTGCCCGTGCCGTGCGCCTCGACCACGTCGACCTCGGCCGCCGTCAGCCCGGCGTCCGCGAGCGCCTGGCGGATCACCCGCTGCTGCGCCGGACCGTTCGGGGCGGTCAGACCGTTGGACGCCCCGTCCTGGTTCAGCGCCGAGCCCCGCACGACGGCCAGCACCCGGTGTCCGTTGCGCCGCGCGTCCGACAGCCGCTCCAGCAGCAGGACGCCCGCGCCCTCACCCCAGCCCGTACCGTCCGCGCCCTCGCCGAAGGACTTGCAGCGGCCGTCGGCGGCGAGGCCGCGCTGACGGCTCATGTCGAGGAAGGTGTCCGGGGTGGACATGATCGTGACTCCGCCGGCGAGGGCCAGCGAGCACTCCCCGGCGCGCAGCGAACGGGCGGCCATGTGCAGGGCCACCAGCGAGGAGGAGCAGGCGGTGTCCACGCTGATCGCCGGGCCCTCCAGGCCCAGGGCGTAGGCGACCCGGCCGGAGACCACGCTCGCGAGGCTGCCGTTGCCGTGATAGGCGGCCACGTCCTCGGGGAGCGGACCGAGCCGCAGCCCCCAGTCGTGGTACATCACTCCGGCGAAGACGCCGGTGCTGCTGCCCTTGACGGAGCGGGGGTCGATCCCGGCGCGTTCGAAGGTCTCCCAGGCGACCTCCAGCAGCAGCCGCTGCTGCGGGTCCATGGCCTGGGCCTCGCGCGGGCTGATCCCGAAGAACGCCGGGTCGAACCGGGCGGCGTCGTAGAGGAATCCGCCCTCCGTGGAGTACGTCCTGCCGGGCTTGCCGATCTCCGGGTCGTAGAGGTCGTCCGCCCAGCCCCGGTCGGCGGGGAAGGGGCCGATGGCGTCCGCGCCGTCCGCGACGAGCTGCCACAGCTCCTCGGGTGAGGTCACTCCGCCGGGGTAGCGGCAGGCCATCCCGACGATCACGATCGGGTCGGCGGTGGCGCCGGCGCCCGGGGCCGCCGGGGCGGGGGCCTGGGCCGGGGCGGCCGTACCGACGAGCTTGGTCACGAGGTGCTCGGCCAGCGCGGTCGCCGTCGGGTAGTCGAAGGTCAGGGTGGCGCTGAGCCGCAGTCCGGTCGCCGCGCCGAGCCGGTTGCGCAGTTCCACGGCGGCCAGCGAGTCGAAGCCGGTCTCGGTGAACGCCCGGTTCGCGGTGACCTCTTCGGCGCTCTGGTAGCCGAGTACGGCAGCGGCCTCGGTGCGCACCAGCCGCAGCACGGTGGCGAGGCGGTCGGCCGCGCCGAGCTCGGCGAGGCCGGCGCCGAGCGGCACGCGGGCGTGGGCCGGGGCGGCCGCGGCCGCCGCCCCGGCTGCCGGGCGGCGTACGGCGGTCCGTACGAGGGCGCGCAGCAGGGTGGGCGTGCCGTCGCCGCGGCTCCGTACGGCCCGGTGGTTCACGCGTACGGGGACCACCGCCGGCTCGTGACCGGACAGGGCCCGGTCCAGTCGGTCCAGGTTCTCCTCGAAGGTCAGCGAGTCGAGGCCGAGGCGCTCGATCCGGGTGAGGGCGGCCGCGTCGAGGGTGGCGCCCATGCCGCCGCCACCGGCCCACAGGCCCCAGGCGAGCGAGGTGACGACCTGGCCGGCCGCCGCGCGGTGGGCGGCGAGGGCGTCCAGGAAGAGGTTGGCGGCGGCGTAGTTGCCCTGGCCGGCGCCGTCGAGGACGGTCGAGGCGGAGGAGAAGAGGACGAAGGCGGTCAGGTCCAGGCCGGCGGTCAGTTCGTGCAGGTTCCAGGCGGCGTCCACCTTGGGCCGCATCACGGTGTCGAGGCGCTGCGCGGTGAGGTCGCTGGTCAGGCCGTCGTCGATGACCCCGGCGGCGTGCACCACGGCGCGCAGCGGGTGCGCGGCCGGGATCGAGGCGAGCAGCGCGGCGAGGGCGTCCCGGTCGGCGACGTCGGTGGCGGTGACGGTGGCCTCGGCGCCCAAGGCAGCCAGGTCGGCGACGAGTTCGCGCGCGCCGGGGGCGTCGGGGCCGCGTCTGCTGGTGAGCAGGAGGTGGCGTACGCCGTGCCGCCGGACGAGGTGGCGGGCGAGTTCGGCGCCGACGCCGCCGGTGCCGCCGGTGATGAGCACGGTGCCCGTGGCGTCCCAGGGGGCGGGGCGCGCCTCGCCGGGGGCGGGTACGGCGGCCAGCCTGGGGACGTACGACTCGGCTCCGCGCAGGGCCAGTTCCGGCTCGGTGGCGGCGGCGAGCGCCCGGCCGAGCGCGGGGAGCCCGGCCTCGTCGGTGTCGACGAGGGTGAAGCGGCCGGGGTTCTCCGCTTCGGCGGAGCGTACGAGGCCCCAGACGGGGGCCTGGGCGAGGTCGACGTCGGTACCGGGGACGAAGGCGCCGTTGCGGGTGACCACGGCCAGGCGGGAGTCGGCGTAGCGGTCGTCCGCCAGCCAGGTCCGCAGGGCGGCCAGTGCGTCGGCGGCCACCGTCCGGACGGCGACGGTCAGGTCGTCGCCGTCCGGGGTCGGGAGGGTGCGGTAGACGACGACGGGCGGCACCGGGCCGTCGGCGAGCTCCGTGAGATCCGTGAACTCCACGGATTCTGAAGGCAGTTCGAGCGGGTTCCACTGCACGCGCAGCAGCGGGTCCGTACGGTCGCCCGACAGCTGCTGCCCGGTGACGGCGCGCAGCTGCAGCGAGTCGACGCGGGCCACGGGGGCGCCGTCGGCGCCGGCGACGGTCACCGCGAGCTCGTCCCGGCCGCGCGCGGTGATCCGTACGCGGACGGCGGAGGCGCCTCCCGCGTACAGCGTGACCCCGTTCCAGGAGAAGGGGATCCAGGTCCCCTCGGGCCGGTCGCCGCCGGCCGCGAGGGCGTGGTCGGCGGGATGGAGCGCGGCGTCCAGCAGCGCCGGGTGCAGTCCGTAGCCCGTGGCGTCCGCGCGCGTCGGCTGCGGGGGTTCGACCTCGGCGAAGACCTCGCCGTCGCGCAGCCAGGCGGCGCGTACGCCGTGGAAGGCGGGCCCGTAGCCGTAGCCCTCGTCCGCCATGTCTTCGTACAGGGTGCTGACGTCCAGCGGTACGGCGCCGGCCGGGGGCCAGGCGCCGGCGAGGGCGCCCGTGTCCGCGTCGGGGGCGGCGGGTGCCAGGACGCCGGTGGCGTGGCGGACCCACTCGTCCTCGACGGGGTCCGCCTGATCGGGGTGGTCGGGGTGGTCGGGACGGCCGGCGCCGTCCGGGCGGGAGTAGCACGCGAGGGCGCGGCGGCCGTCCGCGTCGGCGGCGGCGACCACTACCTGGATCGCCACCGCACCCGACGCGGGCAGGACCAGCGGCGACTGGAGCGTCAGCTCCTCGACCAGCGCGCAGCCGGTCTCCGCGGCCGCCCGCAGGGCCAGTTCCACGAAGGCGGTGCCGGGCAGCAGGGTGACCCCGGCGATGGTGTGGTCGGCGATCCACGGGTGGGTGCGCGGTGACAGGCGGCCGGTCAGTACGGTGCCGTCGGCGCCCGCGAGGTCGACGACCGATCCCAGCAGCGGATGCCGGGCGGCGAGCTGGCCCAGTCCGGACGGGTCGCCGCCCGCCCGCTCGGGGGCGAGCCAGTAGCGCCGGGTGCGGAAGGCGTAGGTGGGCAGGTCGACGCGGCGGGTGTCGCGGCCCGTGTAGACGGCGTCCAAGTCGAGGAGCGCGCCGCGGGTGTGGGCGAGGGCGGCGGCCCCCAGCGCCTCGCGGACCTCGTCCTTGCCGGCGCGCAGCACGGGCGCGAAGACGGTGTCGGCCTCGCGCTCCTCGGGCAGGCAGTGCGGGCCGAGGGCGCTGAGGACGCCGTCGGGGCCGAGCTCCAGGAAGGTGCGTACGCCGCCCTGTACGGACAGCCAGTCGACGGCGTCGGCGAAGCGGACGGCCTCGCGGACGTGGCCGGTCCAGTAGTCGGGCGAGCGGAGTTCCTCGGAGGTGGCGAGCCGTCCGGTGACGGTGGAGACGAGGGGGATGCGGGGCGCGGAGTAGCCGAGGATGCCCGCGATCCTGCGGAACTCGGCGAGCATCGGTTCCATGAGCGGCGAGTGGAAGGCGTGGCTGACCTGGAGCCGCTTGGTCTTGCGTCCCTGCCCGGCGAAGCGTTCGGCGAGTGCGAGTACCGCGTGCTCCTCCCCCGAGAGGACCACGGAGTCGGGCCCGTTGACGGCGGCGACGGCGACCTGCGCACCGGCCTCGGCGCCGGCCCCGGCCTCGGCGCCGAGGAACGGGAGTATCTCCTCCTCGGTGGCCTGGAGGGCGACCATGGCGCCGCCCCGGGGCAGCTCTTGCATCAGCCGGCCGCGCGCGGCGACCAGCGTGGCCGCGTCCTCCAGGTTCAGCACTCCCGCCGCATGGGCGGCCGCGATCTCGCCGATGGAGTGGCCGGCCAGGAAGTCGGGGCGGATGCCCCAGGATTCGACGAGCCGGAACAGGGCGGTCTCGACCGCGAAGAGGGCGGTCTGCGCGTAGCGGGTCTCGTCGAGCAGCGCGGCCGCCTCGGTGCCCGGCTCGGCGAAGAGGACGTCCCACAGGGAGGTGTCGAGCTGGAGGTCGAGCCAGCCGATGGCTTCGGCGAGGGCGTCCGCGAACACGGGGTGGGAGTCGTACAGTTGCCGGCCCATGGCCAGGCGCTGGCTGCCCTGGCCGGTGAAGAGGAACGCGAGGCGCCCGGAGGGGACCGTGCCGGTCCGGGTGGCGGGGGTGCTCTCCCCGTCGGCGAGGGCGCGCAGGCCCGCCAGGAGCTCCTCGTGGCCGGCCGCCAGGACGGTGGCGCGGTGGTCGAGGGCGGCCCGGCCGGTGCCGAGGGAGTGGCCGAGGTCGTCGGGGGTGAGCTCGGGCCGCTCGGCCACGAACTCCGCGAGCCGGGCGGCCTGTGCGCGCAGCCCCTCCTCGGAGCGCGCCCCGACGGGCACGAGGGCGGGGTGGCCCGTACCGGTGCGGGCGGCGGGGGCCGGTGCCGGCTCGCGCGGCGGCTCCTCCACGATGACGTGCGCGTTGGTGCCGCTGATCCCGAAGCCGGAGACGCCCGCCCGGCGCGGCCGGTCCTCGTCCGCCGGCCAGGGCACGGGCTCGGTGAGCAGCCGTACCGTCCCGGCGGACCAGTCGACGTTTCCGGTGGGGGCGTCGACGTGCAGGGTCCGCGGGAGTACGCCGTGCCGCATCGCCATGATCATCTTCATCAGGCCGGCCACCCCTGCCGCGGCCTGGGTGTGGCCGAGGTTGGACTTCACCGAGCCGAGCCACAGCGGCCGGTCCCCGGGCCGGTCCTTGCCGTAGGTGGCGATCAGCGCCCGGGCCTCGATCGGGTCGCCCAGCGTGGTGCCGGTGCCGTGCGCCTCGACGGCGTCGACCTCCTCGCCCGACAGTCCGGCGTCGGCGAGGGCCTGGAGGATGACGCGCTGCTGCGCGGTGCCGCTGGGGGCGGTGAGCCCGTTGCTGGCCCCGTCCTGGTTGACGGCCGACCCGCGGATGACGGCGAGCACCTGGTGCCCGTTGCGCCGGGCGTCACCGAGCCGTTCCACCACCAGCAGGCCGACGCCCTCGGCGAAGGAGGTGCCGTCGGCGCCCGCTGCGAAGGCCTTGATCTGCCCATCCGGGGCGAGCCCGCGCTGCCTGCTGAACTCGGTGAACAGGCCGGGCGTGCTCAGTACGGTGACACCGCCCGCCAGCGCCATGGAGCACTCGCCGCGGCGCAGGGACTGCACGGCCAGGTGCAGGGAGACCAGCGATCCGGAGCAGGCGGTGTCGACGGTGAGCGCCGGGCCCTCCAGGCCCAGCGCGTAGGCGACGCGCCCGGAGGTGACGCTGAGCGCGCCGCCGGTGACGAGGTAGCCGGTCAGGCTCTCGGGGGCGTCCTGCACCCGCGGCCCGTACTCGGAGGGGCCGGCGCCGATGAACACGCCGGTGCGGCTGCCGCGCAGCGAGGTCGGGTCGATGCCGGTGCGCTCCAGCGCCTCCCAGGCCGTCTCCAGCAGCAGCCGCTGCTGCGGGTCCATGGCGAGCGCCTCGCGCGGGCTGATGCCGAAGAACTCGGCGTCGAACTCGGGGGCGTCGTGCAGGAATCCGCCGGTGCGGGTGTAGCAGGTGCCGGGCACGGTGGGGTCGTCGTCGAACAGTGCGTCGAGGTCCCAGCCGCGGTCGTCGGGGAAGGGCCCGACGGCGGTCGCGCCCCGGGAGACCAGGTCCCACAGCTCCTCGGGCGAGCGCACGCCGCCGGGGAAGCGCCCGCCGATGCCGACGACGGCGATGGGCTCCGCGTCGTAGGCCGCGGCAGCCGCGGGAACGGGGGCCGCGCGGGGGGCCGCCGGCTCGGCGGGCACGCCGAGGAGTTCCGTGCGGACGTACGCGGCCAGCAGCTCGGGGCTGGGGTGGTCGAACGCGGCGGTCACCGGCAGGCCCAGCCCGGTCGCGGCGTTGATCCGGGCGTGCAGGTCGACCAGGGCGATGGAGTCCAGGCCCAGTTCCTTGAAGGAGATGCCGGTCGGCACCACCGGTTCGGTGTCGGGGTGGGCCGCGCGCAGGATGTCGGCGGCCTGCGTGCAGACCAGGTCCAGGAGCAGCCTGGACTGCTCGCTCCCGGGAAGTCCGGTCAGCCGGGCGGCCAGTTCGGCCCCCGGGCGGACCTCCGCGCCGGACAAGTCATCAGCGACAGGATCGAAGCCCGCGGACATCTGCACGCTCCCAGCTCGGTATCGATTGCCCCGGGTCAGTTCCGGCCACGAGGTGATCGCACGCTAGGTCGGCCCCGAAGGGGCGCGACACCCCTATCCCCCCGGGTGTTGACCCTGCCCGGAACCCGCCCGTTCCCGGCTCCGGACGCCGCGCGTCCGCGCCGCCCGGCGCGATGTGCCTGCTGGGCGGGGGTGCGGGCGGGCCCCGGAGCGTTCAGGGGGGTGGTCGGTGTTCTCCGCGCGCGCCCCGGACGCCTTCAATGGCACGCACTGCTGCCCCGGGGCGCCGCCGTCCGGCGCCCCGGTGGCCGAAGAGACGGGTGGAGCATGACAGTTGCCGATGTCAGTGTCCGAGTGGCCGAACTGGGAGCGATCAAGGAGTCCGTCGAGCTGGGCCCGTCCGCGAGCGCCTCCGAGGCGCAGCACGCCCGCGGCAAGCTGACCGTGCGCGAGCGGCTGGACCTGCTGTTCGATCCGGGCACCTTCCGGGAGATAGAGCAGCTGCGCCGGCACCGGGCGACGGGATTCGGCCTGGAGGACCGCAGGCCGCACACCGACGGGGTGGTGACCGGCTGGGGCAAGGTCGACGGCCGCCGGGTGTTCGTGTACGCGCACGACTTCCGGATCTTCGGCGGCTCGCTCGGCGAGGCGCACGCGCAGAAGATCCACAAGGTGATGGACCTCGCGGTGGCGGCGGGCGCCCCGCTGGTATCGCTGAGCGACGGCGCGGGGGCCCGTATCCAGGAGGGCGTCACCGCGCTCGCCGGGTACGGCGGCATCTTCCGCCGCAACGTGGCCGCGTCCGGGGTGATCCCGCAGATCAGCGTGATGCTCGGACCGTGCGCGGGCGGGGCCACGTACTCCCCCGCCCTGACGGACTACGTGTTCATGGTGCGCGACATCGCGCAGATGTACATCACCGGCCCCGACGTGGTGCAGGCGGTGACCGGCGAGAAGATCAGCCACAACGATCTGGGCGGCGCGCAGGTCCACTCCTCGGTCTCCGGCGCGAGCGCGTTCCTGTACGACACCGAGGAGGAGTGCCTGGAGGAGGTGCGCCACCTGCTGTCGCTGCTGCCGTCCAACAACCGCGAGCTGCCGCCCGCCGTGGCCGCCACGGACCCGGCCGACCGGTCGTGCGAGGCGCTGTCGCAGCTGGTGCCGGCCGACCCGAACCGCTCGTACGACATGCGTGCCGTGATCGAGGAGATCGTCGACGACGGCGATCTGTTCGAGGTGCACGCCAACTGGGCGACCAACATCATCTGCGGTCTGGCCCGGCTGGACGGGCACGTGGTGGGCATCGTCGCCAACCAGCCCGCCTCGCTCGCCGGGGTGCTGGACATCAACGCCTCGGAGAAGGCGGCGCGTTTCGTCCAGACCTGCGACGCGTTCAGCGTGCCGCTGGTGACCCTGGTGGACGTGCCGGGCTTCCTGCCGGGCAGCGACCAGGAGCACAGCGGTGTCATCCGGCACGGCGCGAAGCTGCTCTACGCGTACTGCGCGGCGACCGTGCCCCGGGTGCAGATGATCCTGCGCAAGGCGTACGGCGGCGCGTACATCGTCATGGACTCCCGCTCCATCGGCGCGGACCTGTCGTTCGCGTGGCCCACCAACGAGATCGCGGTGATGGGCGCCGAGGGCGCCGCCAACGTGGTCTTCCGCCGGGAGATCGCCGCCGCGGACGACCCGGAGGCGGCCCGCGCCCAGCGCGTCAAGCAGTACCGCCAGGAGCTCATGCACCCGTACTACGCCGCCGAGCGGGGCCTCGTCGACGACGTCATCGACCCGGCCACGACCCGGCAGGTGCTGGTGGACGCCCTGGAGGCACTGCGGGCCAAGCACGTGCCGCTGCCCGAACGCAAGCACGGCAACCCGCCGTTCTAGCCCTACCGCAGAGGAGCACCCCGATGAGCGAGCGGGCCGAACCCCACCTGAGGATCGTGCGCGGCGCCCCGGACAGCACCGAACTCGCCGCCGTCCTCCTCGTGTTGCTCTCCACCACCCGGGGCCGGGGCGACGCCGGGGAGCAGGCCGCGCCCCGGCCCGGGGCCACCTGGGGTCCCGCGCGCGGCTGGCGCCCGCCGGGCACCTGGACCGCCGTGTGAACCCACTACGTAAGGACACCGACCACCCATGAACGGTACGACCACCACCGTGCGGGCGCCCAGCGCCTGGCTGCGCCGCTTCCACCCCGCCGAGGAGGCCCCCGTACGGCTGTTCTGCTTCCCGCACGCGGGCGGCTCGGCCAGCTACTACTTCCCCGTGTCCCGGGCCCTGTCCCCGCAGGCCGACGTGGTGGCCGTGCAGTACCCGGGCCGCCAGGACCGCCGCCACGAGGCGGTCGTGGACGACGTACGGACGCTCGCGGACCGGGTGTTCGCGGAGCTGCGGCCGTGGTGCGACCGACCCGTCGCGCTGTTCGGCCACAGCCTGGGCGCGACCCTGGCCTTCGAGGTGGCGCTGCGGCTGGAGGCGGCCGGCGTGACGCCGGCGGCCCTGTTCGCCTCGGGGCGCCGGGCCCCCTCCCTGCACCGCGAGGACGAGCGGGTCCATCTCGCCCCGGACGAGCGGCTGCTGGCCACGATCAAGCGGATGAGCGGCACGGACCCGGCGGTCCTGGCCGACGACGAGCTGCTGCGGGCCGTGCTGCCGGCGATCCGCGGCGACTACAAGGCCGCGGAGACCTACCGCTACCTCCCCGGCCCCGCGCTGGCCTGCCCGGTCGTGGTGCTCAACGGGGAGAGCGACCCCGAGGTGACCGAGCAGGAGGCCCTTGGCTGGGCCGCTCACACCAAAGGCCCTTGCTCCTTCCGCTCGTTCACCGGCGGTCACTTCTATCTCAACCAGCACGCCTCCGAGGTGATCGAGCTGGTGCGGCAGCAGCTCGCCTGAGGCACACGGCTCCACACCGAAGGGTCCGGCCGCAGTACTGCGGCCGGACCCTTCGGTGTGGAGCCGCTCAGAGCTCGATGCGCGTCCCGTCGGCCGGGATCTCCGCCCCCGCCGCGCACACCTCGCGGTGGGCCGCGGAGCGCGGATCCGCCATCGGGTTGGTGTTGTTGAGGTGTGTGTACGCGAACCTCGTGCCCGGCCGCTCCGCCCGCAGCCGCCCGATGTGGGCCAGGCTCCCGCCCTCCCCGGTCACCGGCAGGTGTCCCATCGCGGCCTGCGCGCCGCTCGCCCCGGCCGCGCGCGTGGCGCCGCCGAACTCCCGGGCCGAATGGAAGGTGCCGTCGAGCAGGACGTATCCGGCCCCGGCGGTGAACTCGTCGAAGCCGGGCGGCCAGGAGGCCAGGCACGGCGCGTACACGAGGACCCCGCCCGTGGCCGGGTCCTCGAATCGGTAGGCGACCACCCAGGGGCCGGCCACCCCGGGCAGCGAGCGCGCGTACTTGGGGCGTTTGTCACCGACCGCGAAGGCGGTCACCCGCAGCCCGCCGACCTCCTGCTCCTTGCCGGCGACGACCTCGGACCACTCTCCTGCGCCGTAGCCGCCGAGGATCCTCCGCACCGGGAACCCCGTGTCCAGCGCCTCGAGCACCGCCTTCGGCGCCCACACCCGCAGCCCGGCCCCTTCCCTGAGCATCATCAGGCCCAGCGTGTGGTCGAGTTCGGCGTCCGTGAGCAGCACACCGCGCACCGGTGTCTCGCGCGGCCCGGGACCGGCCGCCAGCTCGGGGGCGGCGAGGATCTGCGCACGGATGTCGGGCGAGGCGTTGACCAGGTACCACCCGACGCCGTCGGCGCCGACCGCGAGGCCGTCCTGGCACCGGGCGGGCGCTCCCGACGTGCACACCGGGCAGGCGCAGTTCCACTGGGGGCAGCCGCCTCCGGCGGCGGTGCCGAGCAGTACGGCCCTCATCGGCGTACCGCCACCGGTCCGCGCATCACCAGCTCGGGGGGTGTCGCGGGGACGCCCGCCAACATCAGGTCCACGGTGCCGCGCCGGCCGGATCGCGAGCACACCGGGTCGGTGGCCGCGGCGTCCCCGGTGAGCAGGAAGGCCTGGCAGCGGCAGCCGCCGTGGTCGAGGGAGCGCCGGTCGCAGCTCCGGCAGGGGTCGGACATCCACTCCTCGCCGCGATAGGCGTTGAAGGAGCCGGACTCGTACCAGATCTCGGCCAGCGGCCTCTCGGTGACGTTGTCGAGTTCCAGGGTGGTGATCGCGCCCGCCGCAGGGCAGGGCAGCACGGTGCCGTCGGGGGCGACCGTGAGCTGGATCGCCCCCCACCCGTGCATGCACGGCTTGGGGTACGGCTCGTAGTAGTCGGCGAGGACGTACACGATCTCCATCGTGCCCTTCAGCCGTTCCATCGCCGCCCGGACGACCGGTTCGGCAGCGGCCAGCTGCTCACGGGTGGGCATCAGGGCCTCCCGGTTGCGCAGCGCCCAGCCGTAGTACTGGGTGTTGGCGAGCTCCAGCCGGTCCGCGCCCATGCTTGTCGCCAGGTCGATGAAGCCTGCCAGCTGGTCGTGGTTGGCGCGGTGCAGTACGGCGTTGACGGTGAGCGGCAGCCCCTGCCGGCGGATCATCGCCGCGGCGGCGATCTTGTGGTGGTGGGCCTTGGCGCCCGCGAGCCGGTCGGCGCGTGCGGCGTCGGCCCCCTGCACCGACAGCTGTACGTTGTCCAGCCCGCGCTCGACCAGGTCCGCGAGGCGCGCCTCGGTGAGGCCGAGCCCGCTGGTGACGAGGTTGACGTAGCAACCGAGGCCGCTGACGTGCGAGACGAGCTCGGGCAGGTCGCGGCGGGCCAGCGGCTCGCCGCCGGACAGGTGCACCTGGAGGACACCGATCTCGCGGGCCTGGGTGAACACCTCAGCCCACTGCTCGGTGCTCAACTCGCGCTCCCGCTCGATGAGTTCCAGCGGGTTGGAGCAGTACGCGCAGTGCAGCGGACAGCGGTGGGTGAGCTCGGCGAGCAGCCCGAGGGGCGGGGCCGCGTTCTGCGGCCGGGTGGCGGTCAGATCCATCGCACGACGCCCTTCTCAGTGAGCCGCTCCAGGACGGTGCCGACCTCGGTCTCGCGGACTCCGGCGTACCTGGCGCCGAGCACCGCCGTGATCTGCGCGACGTTCGTGGTTCCGTCGCAGAGTTCGAGCACCGAGACGGCGGTCCCGTTGGGCACGAGCACCCCTTCCGGGTGGAGCACGACATGCGTCTGCCGCGTCCTGTCGTAGATGAGCCGCACTCCGCGGCCGAGCACGGGCCTGTCCACGGCCACTCCTTCTGCGGTTGCGGCCACTACTCGCCCGTGGCGGTGGCGCGTTCGACGGCGTCCAGCATCAGCCACAGCAGGTCGCACTTGAAGCGGAGCGCGGCGACGGCCGCGTCCTGCTGCTCCCGTGTCGTGCAGTGCCGGACGACGATGTCCAAGGTGCCCTTGCCCTCACCGGACACGGCCTCGATGCGGTCCGTGAAGTAGGCCAGGTCCGCCGGGCGGATCCAGTCGTAGTGGGCGAGCATGTCGGCGACCCTGCGGCTCATCAGGTGTCCGGCGAACATCTCGGTGAGCCCGGAGGCCACGGCCTCGGCCCACGGCTTGGTCCGGGCGAAGTTCACGTACGCGTCGACCGCGAAGCGCACGCCGGGGACCACGTGCCGCTCGTCGAGCACCTCTTCGCGGCTGAGCCCCACGGCCTCGCACAGCCGCAGCCAGCGCGCGATGCCGCCCTCGTCCCCGGCGGTCCCGTCGTGGTAGGCCAGCCGGTCCACCCAGACCCGCCGGATCTCGGGGAGCGGGCAGTTGCTGATGATCGCCGCGTCCTTCTGCGGCAGCATCCGCTGGTAGTACCAGCGGTTGGCGGCCCACAGCCGCAGCGCCCGCCGGTCGAGCTCGCCGCCGTGCAGCCGCCGGTGGAAGGGATGGCTTCCCCAGTAGGAGGAGGACAGGGCGCGCAGGGCGCTGATGAACTCGGACTCGTCCAGTGTTGCCGTCATGTGTTCTCCCGCCACGGCGGGAGCCGGTCGCCCGGACTCCCGCCCGCCGACTGTGGGTTCACTTCTCCAGACGCGCGGCGTACGCGGTGACCTCGAAAGCCGTCTCGTACGCGACGAAGTCCGGGGTGGTCCACGCCTCGGGGGTCTCCGTGACCTCGGCCATGGGGTGCTCCTTCGCTCGGTGCCCATCGGTTTCCGCCAGGAACCTATGGCCTGGCCCGGGTGCCGGAACTCCCCTAACCGCCCCTAACACCGGACTTTCACCCCTGCGGCCCTCCGAGGCCAGGCGGGTTGACGTGGGCACCGGGCTGAAACCCGATCGGGTGTGTGGCGTTAGTAGGAACGACCACCGCGCCCCGCCCGGCGCGGACCTGCGGTGAAGACGCGTACGAGGAGCAAGATGAGAGTCCCGATGCCGGCCCGACGCGGCCGCGTGAAACTGGCGGCCCGGTGCAAGGAGATCACGGAGACCTCCGCCTTCGGCCTGGCCGTGTTCGGAGTGATCCTGCTCAACGCGGCGCTGATGGGCGTGGAGACGTACAGCGGGGTGGCGCGGGAGTACCGGCCGGTGCTGCAGGCCGCGGAGGACGGCTGCCTGGTCGTGTTCACGCTGGAGATGCTGCTGCGGGTGGGCGCGCACGCCGACCGGCCGAAAGCATTCTTCCGGGACCCCTGGAACCTCTTCGACCTCGCGGTCGTGGCCTCCGCCTTCGTCCCCCTCGTACGCGAGAACACCACCCTGCTGCGGCTGCTGCGGCTGGCCCGGGTCCTGCGCACCGCGCGCTTCCTGCCGCATCTGCGCATCCTGCTGATCGCCGTGGGACGGAGCCTGCCGGGCACCGCCAGCTTCCTGTTCGTGGGCGCGCTGGTGCTGTACGTGTACGCCATGGTCGGCTGGGTCTGCTTCGCGGAGTCCGACCCGCAGCACTACGGCTCCCTGGGCCGCGCCGCGCTCACCCTGTTCCTGCTGACGACGCTCGACGGGCTCACCGACGCGGTGCGGGCCGGGCTGCAGATCTCCCGTCTCAGCATCATCTACTACGCCTCGTACGCCCTGCTCGCCTCCTTCGTGCTGGTGAACGTCCTGATCGGCGTCGTGCTGAACTCCCTGGACGAGGCGCGCGAGATCGAAGCGGAGGCGGGCCGGGTACCGGCCCCGTCCCATGGCGGGGGCGGGCAGGACGTCATGGACTCCAAGAACGCCGAGGGCGTCCGGGAGCGCATCGCCACCGCCCGCCGCGCGCTGGACGAGATCGAGGCCGGCCTCACCACGGGGGAGCTGCCCCCGGCGCGACAGCTGGAGGCCTCGCACACGGGGCCTTAGCCGCGCGGGACCAACGTGGCCAGGACCTGGGGCAGCGGGTACCAGTCGGCGGAGACGATGGAGGCGTGGTGTCCGGCGAGGAGCGCGAGGCGGTCGCGGGCCTGCGCCTCCGTCGGTCGGGTGGCGTCGATGGCCGGCGCGACGTTGTGGGCGTCGGTGGCGATCACCAGGTAATGGTTGCGGTCGTACCAGGCGGTGTCGATCGATCCCCCGGCGTAGGCGCTCGCGTCACCGTCGAAGACGACGAACCACGGGCGCAGGGAGGCGTCGGCGTAGCGGGCGCGGGGGTCGCCCGCCTCGGCCCGGTGCACGGCCGGGAACGCGGCGGCCTCGCCGAGCCGGCCCTGGGCTGCGAGGGAGCGCAGGTGGGTGGCGTACTCCCGGCCGGTCCACAGGGTGTCGGAGCTGTTGCCCTCCTCCACGGTGCCGGGGATCAGCTCCACGATGAACTTCCCGGCGAGCTCGGCGCGGCTGGGCCAGGCTCCGGCGCGGGCGGCGGTGTCGAGGTCGGGGTGGCCGGCCGCCAGCAGGCCGGGGCGGTAGACGGCGTCGCCGAGCCTGCCGGTCAGGAGCGCGTCGAGGTCGGCCGGGCCGCGGCCGAGGTTGGCGGCGAAGCCGTCCTTGAGTTCCAGCTTGAGGACGACGGGCCGGTGGCCGGGGTGGGCGTCGTGCCAGCTGCGGATGTCGGAGAGGCAGCCCGCCAGGTTCTGGTTGCGGGCCTTGGTGCGCAGCTGGGCGGGGGTGGTGGCGTTCTCGCAGTTGTTGTCGTTGCCTGGGGGTCCCCCCGGACGGAGTCTGGGGGAGGATTGTTGCGCGAGACCCGCCACGAACTGCCGAAGAAGTTGGTCCACACGTCGAGCTCGAGCATGGCGGCGCCCGAGTCGAGCGCGTCCGCGAAGTAGGGGTACTTCGCCTTCTCGTAGGCGTTGTGCACGCCGACTCCGGTCGATCCCGCGTAAGGGAGGCCGTCGGAGGGACCCGCCGCGCCGGCGGGGGCCGTGCCCAGCGCGAGGGCGAGCGCCGCCAGTCCCGCGGTCACCGCGCCCGCCATCCGGTTTCGCAGTCTCATGCTTCGGCTCCTGTCACTCCAGTGCGGCTCAAGTCGCTTGAAGATTAGGAGAGTTGAATGAAGCACAGAAAACCAGGGAGTGACCGGGGGTCCCCCGGACGGAGTCCGGGGGAGGGCGGCCGGGGAGCCGCTGTGAGAACGGACACGTCCGGTGTGCGGAACCCGTCCCGCGACTCTCCCCTCGAACGAAGCGTCGGACGCGTCTGAGGGCCGGGAGTGCCACATGTTCAGCAAGGTGCACGGGCGGGCCATACGGGCCACCGTGCTGGTCGGCGTCCTCGGCGCACTGGTCCTCGTGGGCGCGGGGTACCTGTGGGAGCTGCGCGGCATGGCCGCGAACCGCGCGGACGGCGACGCCGCGCGGGGCGTCTACCAGCAGGACCCCGAGCGTGCCGACCGGACGGCGGGCGCCGTGCTGGACGGGATCGCCCGCGAGGACCCGAACCCGCCGGCGGACGGCAAGGCCTTCGCCGACGGCGTCGCCTCGGCGGACTGGCGGTCCGCCGGGTGGCAGCCCTCCGACCCCCTGGAGGCCCGGCCCGCGCCGGCCGAGCCGGCGGTCGGGGCGCTCTTCTCCCCCGGCACCGACGGCGACCCCGACCACCACTGCTCGGCGGGCGTGGTCCACTCCCCCCAGGGCGACCTGATCGTCACCGCCGCCCACTGCGTGTACACCGGCGGCTTCCGCACCAACCTGGCCTTCGCCCCCGGCTACCGGGACGGCGTGGCTCCGTACGGGATCTGGGTGCCCACCCGGATCGACGTGGACCCGCGCTGGACCGAGGACCAGGACCCCGACCACGACGTCGCCTTCATCCGGCTGCGCCGCCCCGGCTACCCGGGCCAGCGGCTGGAGGACGTCACCGGAGCCGCGACGATCGCCTTCCGGACCGAACTGCCCGTGCCCGCAAGGCTCGTGGGCTACCCCAACGACTCCGAGGAGCCGCTGGACTGCCGCAACACCGCCCGCGCCGCGGGCCCGGCGCAGCTGCGCTTCGACTGCGCGGACGTGCCGAACGGCACCAGCGGCGGCCCGGTGCTGACCGACGGGCACACGCTGATCGGGGTGATCGGCGGCCGCGACGGCGGGGGCGACGAGGAGACCTCGTACAGCAGCTACTTCGGTGACGCCGTCCGGGCCCTGTACGAGCGCGCCACGGCGTCCTAGGGCTCGCACCCAGGTGGCACGGGTCCGCGAGCCGGAACCCTTTTCTAGAATGACCTTCTATTTACAGGTCTTGCTAGTCTCTCCGGCACGCCCAGCAGGGCCGCCAGCCCACGCACACCGACGGGACCGACATGTCTCCTAAGCAACAACGCGGCGAGGCCACCGTCGACCAGCTCCTGACCGCCGCGCTGCGGGTGTTCGCCGAGTCCGGCCAGCAGGGGTTCACGGTGAACGCGGTCGTCTCGGCCAGCGGGGTGAGCCTGGGCAGCCTCTACCACCACTTCGGCAATTTCGACGGCCTGGCCGCCGCCCTCTACATCCGGTGCATGGACCAGCTGTGCGACGACATGGTCGCCGCCCTGACCCGCTGCCGGACCGCCCGCACCGGCGTCCAGGCGTGGGTGAGCTCCTACCTGCGCTTCACCCAGGAGCACCGGGACGTCGCCCTGTTCCTGCACGCCTCTGCCTACTCCGGCTACCTCGTGGCCCACGCGGAGGAGATCGGCGCGGCCAAGGCGGAGAAGTTCGCGTCCATCATGCAGTGGCTTGGGGTGCGCATGGAGCGCGGCGAGATCGCCCCCCTCCCGGCCCCCGTGATCGAGGTCATGGTCATGGGCCCCCTCACCGAGGCGGCACGCCGCTGGCTGTCCAGCACCTACGAGATCGACCTGACGGAGGCCGCCCGCCACCTCCCGGAACTCATCTGGCGCGCCCTGCGCCCCGACCAGCCCTAGAGGGTGCCGGGCGGGCCGTGATGGGCCGGGTAGGCGGTGGTCCGCGGGGCCGTCGGGGTGCGCCACTTGGACAGGACGCGGAACATCGTGGACGGGCCGAGCAGGGTGTTGGGCGAGGTGGACAGCGACAGGACCCCGAAGAACCGGCCCGCGACGGCCGGGTCGGTGTTGGCGCCCACCATCACCCGTGACATGTAACGCTGCAGGACCCGGGTGGTCCGGTCCGCGGGCGGGCCCTCCGTCTCCGGGTACCTCAGATCCTCGCTGGTGGCGATCTGCCAGGCCACCTCGGACGCCGCCGTCGTCCTGCGCTGGATCCGCCCGGCGGCCGCGGGGACGGCCGCGGTGTCCATGGTGCGGATCTCCTTGCGCAGGGCGTCCGCCGCCAGGGCGGCCACCGTCATCCCGTGCCCGTACACCGGGTTGAACCGGCAGGCCGCGTCGCCGAGCGCGATGAAGCCGGCCGGGCGGCGCGCGAGGCGCTCGTAGTGCCGCCACTCGTTCGCGGTGCGCCGGAAGCCGGCCGTCGAAGAGAGCGGTGTCGCCCCGCGGAGCGCGTCGTACAGGGCCGGACTGCGCAGGCTGCGGGCGAAGCCGAGGAACTCCTCGTCGCCGGTGGGCGGGGCGTGCTCGCCGTTGCCGACGAGCGTCGCGAGCCAGCGGTCGCCGTCCAGCGGGACCAGCACGCCCCCGCGCGGGCTGTCCGGCCGCCCCTGTACGTACATCCCGTGCCAGCGCCGCGCGGGGTCGGGCGGGATGGTGAAGTACCGGCTGGAGTAGCCGAGATGGGAGTCGTAGCGGGTGGTCTCCGGCGCCTGGTGGCCGAGGGCGGTGAGCCAGGCGGGGGCCTTGGAGGTGCGTCCGGTCGCGTCGACGACGAACCGCGCGGGCAGGGGGTCGCCGCCGCGCAGCCGCACGCCGGTGATCGAGCGGCCGTCCGGTCCGCCGACGAGTCCGGTGGCCAGGCATCCGTCCCGGATGCGGATGCGCCGGTCGCGCAGCACCTCGCCGCGTATCGTCCAGTCGAGCAGCTCCCGGCTGCCGAGCAGGATCCGGGCACCGGGCAGCGGGCCGAACCAGTCCGCGGGGCTCAGCCACAGGAAGTCCTTCGGCGACTCGAGCAGCGCGGCGCCGCCCGCGAGCAGCTTGTCCGTGATCCCGGGCAGCAGTTCCTCGATCACCTCCACGCCGCGCGACCACAGCACGTGCGCGTGCCGGGACTGCGGCACGCCGGGCCGGAACGCCGGGCCGTCGGCGGGCAGTTCGTCCCGCTCCACCACGGTCACGCGCGCGAACCGCTCCGCGAGCACCCGCGCCGCCAGCAGCCCGGCCAGACCCGCGCCGAGCACCACCGCATGGTCGTGGGGGACTTCTATGTGGTTGTCCGGAGTGTCGTCCATGGCACCGAGTGTCCGGTGCCCGGGGCGCCCCGGTCAGGTCCCGCCCGGGGCGCCCGGAGGCGTCCCGGGGGCGGACGGGGGCGCTCAGGAGCAGAGCACCGTCCGGATCAGCGCGGCAGGGATCCGTACGAGACCCCCGTGAGCTTCTCGGAGGCGGCCCAGAGCTGCTCGCCGGACGTGTCGTCGAGGGTCCATTTCGCCCGCCAGGAGCGGGCGGGTGCGCCGCGCCAGCCGAACCGCGGGCCGATGAACGCGTCCTGCCGGACTCCGGGCGCGGTGGCCGCGTACAGCGTGGGCAGGGCGCCCCCGGTGGCGGGCTGCGCGACGACGTCGTTGGCGATCGCCACCCCGCGCGCGTAGAGCGTGCTGCCGTCCCGCGTCGCACCGGCGTGCAGGTTGGTCGACGCGTAACCGGGGTGGGCGGCGGCCGCGAGCATGTCGGATCCGGCGGCGGTGAAGCGGCGCGACAGCTCGTGGGTGAAGAGCAGATTGGCCGTCTTGGAGCGGCCGTAGGCGACCCAGCGCCGGTAGCCGCGCTCGTATCCCAGGTCGTCGAGGTCCACGTTCCCCAGCGCATGGAAGCCGCTGGATACGTTGACGATCCGCGCCCCGGGGGCGGCGGCCCGCAGCCGCGGCAGCAGCAGTCCGGTCAGCGCGAAGTGCCCGAGGTGGTTGACCCCGAGCTGCGTCTCGAACCCGTCGGCCGTCCGCCCGTAGGGCAGCGCCATCACGCCCGCGTTGTTGATCAGCAGGTCCAGGGCGGCACGGCGCTCCCCGAACGCCTTCGCGAACTCCCGTACGGATGCCAGGTCCGCGAGGTCGAGCGCGGCGAACTCCACCTCGGCGCCCGGCACTTCGGCGCGCAGCCGGACCTCGGCGGCCTTCCCGCGCGCGGCGCTGCGGCAGGCCAGCACCACGCTCGCCCCCCGCCGGGCGAGCTCGCGGGCGGCCACGTAGCCGATCCCGCTGTTGGCCCCGGTCACGACGGCCGTCCGGCCGCTCTGGTCGGGGATGTTCGTGGCGTTCCAGCCGGGCATGGCAGCTCCCTCGCGAACGGTTGGGTTACCGAGGGTAGACGGGCCCGGGCCGGGGGCGGGAGCGGGGGCCGTACGGGCAGGCGTCGACGCAGGCCAGTAGGCTGCCGTCCGCCAGCCTTCCGCTTTCCCCTTCCCGTTCCGAGGTACCGCGCAGTGAGCTCCGCACCGCCCTCCATACCCGTCACGGTCGTCGGCCTCGGCGCCGACGGCTGGGCCGGGCTCACCGCCGCCGCGCGGTCCGCGCTGTCCTCGGCCCAGGTGCTGATCGGCGGGCCGCGCCAGCTGAACCTGCTGCCGGCCGGCGAGTGCCCCGGTGAGCGGGTGGCGTGGCCGAGCCCGCTGCGGCCGGCCGTGCCGAAGCTGATGGCCGAGCACGCGGGCCGCCGGATCGCGGTGCTGGCCAGCGGCGACCCGATGTTCTACGGGATCGGCCGCGCCCTCGCCCAGGAGCTCGGCCCGGACGCCCTCACGGTCCACCCGCACCCCTCCTCCGTCTCGTACGCCTGCGCCCGCCTGGGCTGGCCGGTGGAGGACACCGAGGTGCTCACGGTCGTCGGCCGCCCGGTGGCCCGGCTCGCGGCCGCCCTGTACGAGGGACGCCGGGTGCTGGTGCTCAGTGCCGGAGCGGGGTCCCCGGACGAGATCGCCGCTCTGCTTCGGGAGCGGGGCTTCGGCCCGAGCCGGATCCGGGTGCTGGAGCAGCTCGGCTCCGAGCGCGAGGACACGTACGAGGGCCTCGCCGACGGCTGGGACCACCCGCCGGGCGACCCGCTGAACGTGGTGGCCGTGGAGTGCCGCCGGGACCCCGCCCACCCGGCGCCCCGGCTCGGTGCGACCCCCGGCCTGCCGGACGCCGCATACGAGCACGACGGGCAGCTCACCAAGCGCCGCGTCCGCGCCGCGACCCTGTGCGCGCTGGGCCCGGCCCCGGGCGAGCTGCTGTGGGACATCGGCGGCGGCTCCGGTTCCATCGGCATCGAGTGGATGCGTACGCACCCCTCCTGCCGTGCGGTGGCCGTGGAGCGGGTCCCGGAGCGAGCGGCCCGCATCACCCGCAACGCGGCGGCGCTCGGTGTGCCCGGCCTGCGCGTGGTCGTCGGCTCGGCGCCCGACGCCCTCGGCGGGCTCCCCGCCCCCGACGCGGTGTTCATCGGCGGCGGACTGACCGCGCCGGGACTGCTGGACGCGGCCTGGGCGGCGCTGACCCCCGGCGGCCGGCTGGTGGTCAACACCGTCACCCTGGAGTCCGAGGCGGTCCTCACCGACCGCTACCGGCGCCACGGCGGCGAACTGGTGAAGCTCTCGGTCGCGCACGCGGTGCCGGTCGGCGGTTTCACGGGGTGGCGGCAGGCCATGCCGGTGACCCAGTGGTCAGTGACGAAGCCGGCGAAGTCGGCGAAGTCGGCGGAACCGACGAACTCGACGAACGAGAAGGATCAAGCATGACCGTGTACTTCATCGGCGCGGGCCCCGGCGCCGCCGACCTGATCACGGTGCGCGGTGCCCGGACGCTGGCCGCCGCCCCCGTCTGCCTGTACGCGGGCAGCCTGGTCCCGCGCGAACTGCTGGCCGAGTGCCCGCCGGACGCGCGACTGGTCGACACCTCGCAGCTGAACCTGGACGAGATCATCGCCGAGTGCGTACGGGCGCACGCGGCGGGCCAGGACGTCGCGCGGCTGCACTCCGGCGACCCGTCGATCTTCAGCGCGGTCGCGGAGCAGATGCGGCGGCTCGACGCGGCCGGCATCCCCTACGAGGTCGTCCCGGGCGTACCGGCCTTCGCCGCCGCGGCCGCCGCGCTGAAGCGGGAACTGACCGTCCCCACCGTCGGCCAGACGGTGATCCTGACCCGCATCGCACAGCAGGCCACCCCGATGCCGCCCGGCGAGGACCTGGCCACGCTGGGCCGCAGCGGCGCGCTGCTGGTGCTGCACCTGGCCACCCGCTACGTGGACCGGGTCGTCGGCGAACTGCTGCCGCACTACGGGGCCGAGTGCCCGGTGGCGGTGGTGGCGATGGCCAGCCGCCCCGACGAGCTGATCCTGCGCGGCACGCTCGCCGACATCGCGGCTCAGGTGAAGGAGGCGGGCCTGGTCCGCACCGCGGTCATCCTGGTGGGCCGCACCCTGGGCGCCGAGCAGTTCCGGGACAGCCACCTGTACTCCCCCGAGCGCGACCGGCATGTCTGCTGAACCGCACCCCCTCCCCGCCCACCACGTCCTGATCCTCGGCGGTACGACCGAGGCCAGGCAGCTCGCGGAAGCGCTGGCAGCCGACCCCTCGGTCCGGGTGACCACTTCGCTCGCGGGCCGGGTCACCTCGCCGGTGCTCCCGCCGGGCGAGATCCGCATCGGCGGCTTCGGCGGCATCGCGGGCCTCGCGGGCTGGATCGTCGGCCACGACGTCACCCGCGTCATCGACGCCACCCACCCGTTCGCGGAGCGGATGAGTTTCCACGCCTCCGAGGCGGAGGCGCTCACGGGCGTACCGCTGCTGGCGCTGCGGCGCCCCGGCTGGACTCCGCAGCAGGGCGACGACTGGAGGTTCGCCGGCTCCCTCGAGGAGGCGGCCTCGGTACTGCCCTCGCTCGGCGGCCGGGTGTTCCTGACCACCGGCCGGATGGGGCTGCACACCTTCGCGCACCTGACCGACACCTGGTTCCTGGTGCGCTCGGTGGACCCTCCGGCCGCGCCGGCGCCGCCGCAGCTCGAAGTCCTGCTCGCCCGGGGCCCGTTCACCCTCGACGACGAGCGGGAACTGCTCGCCCGCCACCGGATCGGCGTGCTGGTCACCAAGGACAGCGGCGGCTCGGCCACCGCCCCCAAGCTCACGGCCGCCCGCGAGGCGGGCATCCCGGTCCTCGTCGTACGCCGCCCCGCCGTCCCGGAGGGCGTACGGGAGGCGGATTCGGTGGCCGCGGCCCTGCGGTGGCTCGGGGTCGCCGAACCCTCTTGACGCGGGGAACCGTTCGGGGCCGGTTCCCAAGGGTCACCCGCCGCGCGCCTTGTGCCTGAGGACCTGCACCTCGTACGGGAGCGTCACGAACTCCGCGAGCCCGAGCGCACCCTGGGTACTGGCGTCCATGCGCCGGGCCCGGCTGACCGTCGCTGCCGGATCTTCGTTCGTCAGCCACTTCAGCACGAGGACCGCGAAGTCGTTGAGAAGGGACATGTGGTCCGGCAGGCTCTCCGGGTCCGCGGACGTCGCACCCATCACGAATGTGGCGATCTGGTTCGGGAGGGTGTCGGGCGAGCCGACCAGGAGCGCCTCCTTGACCGCACCGACCACTTCGGGCAACGCCCTGGACCACTGGCGTTCCCCGCCCTCTCCGCACATCGTGGTTCCCCACCCGGCGGCCGCCCACAGGGCCTCCGCGTCGCCCAGCCGGATCGCGCAGTCGACCAGGTGCGCCAGGAAGACGGAGCCCACTTCGGTGGCTCCGCGGCCGACCACGGCGGACACCGCCTCACGGTAGTGCGGCAGCGCCTCGGCATGCCGTTCCATGAGCGTGTACACCTGGCCGAGGTCGTCGTGGCACTCGGCGACGGCCGTCCGGGCGCCCAATTTCTTCGCCAGCGCCAGGGCGGAGAGAGAGCAGCCCCCGGCGGCCCTGAGGTCGCCCTTGCCGCGGTAGCAAGCGGTGAGTGTCCTGAGCGCCGACAGTTCTCCCCGTTCGTCCTGGCAGCTTCGGTAGGTCTCCAGCGCTTCGATGACCTCGGTGGTGGCCGTGTCGAAATCGCCGTCCACTTGGTGGAGCGTGCTTCGCTGGAGCAGGAACGAGGCCTGGTCCTCCCGGCCTTCCAGCCGTACCGCCAGGGCGTGGCCCTGCTCGGCGTACGCCATCGCCTCGGGGTAGCGGCCGAAACGCATCATGAGCGGGCCGAGCGTACCCAGGGTCCGCATCAGGCCTTGATCGTCATGCTGTTCGGTGAAGAGATCACGTGCGTCACCGGCCGAGCGCAGCGCTCTGTCGTAGTCGCCCTGGCTCATCAGCAGGGAAGCCATCACCAGCAACACGTTCGCACGGTTTTCTCCGGCGGCCGGTAGCGCATGCTGAGTTCGAGGTCGGCCAGGGCTTCCGCGCGGGCGCCGCGCTGCTGATGGAGGAGTCCGGCCAGCTCGAACCGGTCGGCCCGACGGCGATCGGTCACCGGTGCCGGCAGATCGAGTTCTTCGAGCGTCGCGTCGATCTGTGCGATCAACGCGGGGATGTCATCGGATTGTTCACCCTGTGACTGTGCGAGCAGCCAGGCGAGCCGCAGCTCCCACACCAGCGCGTCCACGTACGCCAGGGTCCGTGCGTGCTCGGTGCCCTCCACCGTGCGGCGCAACGCGGTCATCTCCCGGTACAGCACCTGCACCGCGACACTCCGGCTCCCCGACGTCCGGTTCAGGAACTTCAGTGCCGCGCGGCCGAGCACGAGGCAGTGGGCCAGTACGGCCTCGCCCCCGGTGACCTGGTCGGGCCATTGGTCCAACCGCCCGTTCACGGTGCCCACGTAGATGTACGAGCGGTCGATGCCCTGGGGCGCGCCGGTGCCGACGATGGCCTCGGCGGCCGGTGTCTGCTGAGCGGTGAGCCGGTCCATGACGACGCGGGCGAAGTCGGCGGCCGGCCGGGCGGGGATGTCCCACAGAGTGCCGATGTAGCCGCGCGCGCCGATCCTGATGAACTCGCGGCCGACACCCGTCCATGACTGGCAGGAGTTGTCGCCGGTGTTCTCGACGAGGACGGCCTCTCCACTCGCCGGGCCGGCGTCGGCGAACGGGTCACCGGGGGGCGGCGTGTGGGGACGGTCGACCGCGCGGAGGGCAGCGCCGGTACGCAGGGCGGTGAACAGGGCGGACACGTAGCAGGAGGGGTCGTCGACGGGTACCTCCAGGACCCGCTCGGGCTCGCTGCCGGGATCCGGATCGCGCAGCAACCGCCAAGCGGCGGTGGTGAGGTCGCGCAGGCCCACTCCCGTGAGGCGCAGCTTGACCGGCACGTCCGCGAACATCCGTCCGTCATCGTCGTCGGGCACACGCCCGTTGGCGGCCGCGTACCGGTCGTACGCGTCGTCCAGAGCGGGGTCGTGGATGCCCAGCTCGTGCGGGGCGAAGTCGTGCAGGAACACGGCCCGTCTGATCCCCATGCGGGAGATCAGCCGCGAGGTCATCTCGTTGCGTTTGGCCCAGGACCGGTAAGGAGTCAGCATCGAAGCGAGCCATCTCAGGTCGGCCAGCCGCTGCAGCATCTCGCGCTGTGCTTCCGGACCGCCCGCCAGCGCCTGGGCGCCGGCGGTATCGGTGCCGATGCCGGCCATCACCTTTCGTTCGAGCTCCTGATGCAGCTCGTAGAAGTCGATGTGGTGCTCCCTGGGCACCGGCGGCGGCTCGATCGCGATGACCGGCGTCAGACGGTCGCCCGGCAGGCACGAGGCGACGACGGCCGCCTCCCGCAACTGGTCCGGGCGGCACACGACGATCGTGTCACCGGCGGCGAAGACGGGCCAGCTGGTGACCGTCAGGTTCACTTCGCTTGTGCCTGCCGGGAGCCGCACGCGCACGGCGCCGCGGTCCACCGTGAACGGGGCCGTGGTCTCGACGGAGAGCTTGACCTCGTCCGGAAGCGTGAAGGCGGCTCCCCCGGGGCCGGGCCGCCCGGCCGCGTCGACCCGTAAGCACCAGTCCATCGGCTCGCGCAGGTCGAACCGCTGCCGGAGCACCGTGGTGCCCTTGTCCGGTCCCGCGTCGAGTTCGATGTCCCGGAAGCCGGTCCCGAGCGCCTGCCGCAGCGGGGACTCCGCCGGGCCGTTCGGCGGCAGCGGTCCGAAGCTCACGTACGGGGACAGCAGCTCTTCGCGGAGGGCGAGCGTGGGTTTCCGGTGAAGGCCCAGCAGGATGCCGGTGAGCGCACCGTCTTCGTAGCGGAACCTGATCGCGTGCGGTGCTCCGAGGTACACCGTCTACAGCCCGCGGAGATAGGAATCGGCCGGTGAGTACCGGCGGTCGGGGCCCGGTCGCGAGCGCATCTCCTGGCGGGCGAGGTCCCGCCCCTTGCGCACCAGGGAATTGACCAGCACCGGTGTGGAGGCGCCGACGTACACGGCGGCCCAGTAGGTCGTCGCGGGCAGCACCAGGGCCATCAGCCCACCGAGTGCGCCGAAGACCAGGGATATCACGAGGTAGAACCACGACCATCGGAAGCGTTCGGGATCATTGCGTATCCCGTACAGGCGAACGACCTCCGGCGCCAACGCCCCGACCATGCCCAGTAAGAAGATCACTGTGTTTTCACGCCTCCACAGGCACGGTGCCACCGCGACAGGAATCGAGTTCCGAGTCGAGCGTAGCCTCACTGCGTCGCCGCTGTGTAGTGATCCAGTACGGAAGCGCGGGGGCCCGGTGCCCGGGGGCGGTCAGCCGCCCCCGGGCACCGGGCCCCGGTCGTTCACCTCACCCGGTGACGGTCACCGTCACGGGTAGCGGCGCGGCGTCCACGTGATCCTCGACCCGTCGGCCCGCTCGGTGACCTGGGTCTGCGAGGAGCCGATCAGCAGGATCGTGCGCATGTCCACCTCGGACGGCTCCAGTTCGCCCAGCGTGACGATCCGTACCGACTGCTCCGGTCCGCCCACGTCGCGGGCGACGACCACCGGGGTCTCGGGCGAGCGCAGCTCCAGCAGCAGCTCCCGGGCCTGGGCCACCTGCCAGGTCCGGCTGCGCGAGCCCGGGTTGTACAGGGCGAGCACCAGGTCCGCCGAGGCGGCCGCGCGCAGCCGCTCCGCGATGACCTCCCAGGACTTGAGCCGGTCCGAGAGGGAGATGGTGGCGTAGTCGTGGCCGAGCGGGGCGCCGGCCGCGGCGGCCGCCGCGTTGGCCGCGGTCACCCCCGGCAGGACCCGTACGGGCACGTCCTTGTACTCCGCCTGCCCGGCGACCTCCAGCACCGCCGTGGCCATGGCGAAGACCCCGGGGTCACCGCCGGACACCACGGCCACCCGCTGTCCGCGCCGGGCGAGGTCGAGGGCGAACTCGGCGCGCTCGGACTCCACCTTGTTGTCGGAGCCGTGCCGGATCTGGCCCGGCCTGGCGGGGACCCGGTCCAGGTAGGTGGTGTACCCGACCAGCACCTCGGCGTCGGCCAGCGCCCGCCGGGTCTCGGGGGTCAGCCACAACGGCCCGGCGGGGCCGGTTCCGACGACCGCGACCTCGCCGGGACCGGACGGCACGCTGCCCGGGTTGCCGATGCGGCTGGGCACGACGGCGACGGCGAAGTACGGCACGGACTCCGGGTCGGTGTCCGCCAGCACGCCGGTGCGCTCCCCGGCCATGGTGGCGCGCTCCACGTAGCGGGCCTCGGCGAGCCGGCCGCTCTTCTCCATCGCCCCGCGCACGGCGGGGAAGGTCCGGCCGAGCTTCATCACGACGGCCGAGTCGGTGGCCGCCAGGCGGGCGGTCAGTTCCTCCTCCGGCAGGGTGCCGGGGAGGATGGTCAGGACCTCCTCGCCCTCCACGAGCGGGGTACCGAGGCGGGCGGCGGCGGCGCTCACGGAGGTGACGCCGGGGATCACCTCGGTCTCGTACCGGACCGCGAGGCGCTTGTGCATGTGCATGTACGAGCTGTAGAAGAGCGGATCGCCCTCCGCGAGCACGGCTACGGTCCGGCCGGCGTCGAGGTGGACGGCCAGGCGGGCCGCGGCGGACTCGTAGAACTCCTCCATCGCGCCCTGGTAGCCGCCGGGGTGGTCGGTGGTCTCGGTGGTGACCGGGTAGACCAGCGGCTCCTCGATGTGGTCGGCGCGCAGGTGCTTCTCGGCGATCGAGCGGGCGATGGACCGCCCGTGGCGGGCGCTGTGGTAGGCGACGACATCGGCCTCGCCGATCACCTCGACGGCGCGCAGCGTCATCAGATTCGGATCACCGGGCCCGAGCCCGACCCCGTAAAGACGTCCGCTGCTCATTCGGCCACGCTCGCAATGGCGTTGATCGCGGCGGCGGCGATGGCGCTGCCGCCGCGCCGGCCGCGCACGATCAGGTGGTCGAGCCCGGAGGGGTGCGCCGCGAGGGCGTCCTTGGACTCGGCGGCCCCGATGAAGCCGACGGGCACGCCGATGACGGCGGCCGGGCGCGGAGCGCCCTCCTCGATCATCTCGAGCAGCCGGAACAGCGCGGTGGGCGCGTTGCCGACGGCAATCACGGATCCCTCCAACAGGCCCCGGTCGCGCCAGACTTCAAGCGCGGCGGCGCTGCGCGTGGTACCCATCTTCGCGGCGAGCTCCGGCACGGCCGGGTCGGAAAGAGTACAGATCACTTCGTTGTCGGCGGGCAGCCGCTTGCGGGTGACCCCGCTGGCGACCATCTGCACGTCGCACAGGATCGGCGCACCGGCGGTGAGCGCGGCGCGCGCCCGCAGCACCACCTCGGGCGTGTACCCCAGGTCCTTGGGGAGGTCGGTCATTCCGCAGGCGTGAATCATGCGCACCGCGACCTGGGCGACGGAGGCGGGCAGCCCGGAGAGGTCCGCCTCGGCGCGGATCGTGGCAAAGGACTGGCGGTAGATCGCGGCGCCGTCCTTCTCGTACTCAAACACGGTGTACTCGCTCATTTCTTCACTACGTCGGGATCGGTGCGGGCGTCCGCGAGGACCGCGGCAAGTTCGTTGGCCGGTACGTCGTGCCGTGCGGGCCGGCCGGGGGCGGTGACCCGGTACCCGCCCGGAGCCGCCACCACGTCCACCCAGGCGGCGCCGCGCGGATGCCCGCAGCGGCGTTCACAGCCGGACCAGTGGACGGGCAGCGCGCCCCGCGAGGCCGTCTGTACGACGACGGCTCGCGCGTCGGCGCGCACGTCCGCGAGGGATTTCGCACAACCGGGCTTCCCCGTACAGGCGGTGACGGACAGCCAGGGATCGTCGGGGTCGGTGACGAGTCCGGCGTCTACGACCGGGGCGCCGGTGACGACGATGCTGCGCCAGGGGGTGATCCGCCACTCGCCGGACAGCGTCCGCCATTGGGCGGTGGTGAGCCGGCCGAGGGGGATCAGTACGCACAGCGCGTCCGCGTGCACCCCGGGCGCGGGCGGCGGCGCGTACGGGCGGGGCGCGTCGGCGACGTACCGCGCGGGAATCCCGGAGGCGGCGAGCCGGCGAGCGAACTCGGCCGCGTCCAGGGAGTGTTCGGCGGGCAGCTCGGCGACGCGCCAGGCGCGGGTACCGGCGGCCGCGACGGCGTCGAGGAAGTGGTGGGCGGCCGCCAGGGCAGCCCTGGGCGCGTCTCCGTCCGAGACCTCGACGGCGTCGCGGGCCGCGCCGAGGCGCAGCAGCGTACGGCCGCCCGCGTCCGGGCCGAGCAGGGTGATGTCGGGATCGAGCGCGGCCACGTCCCCGCGCCCGTCGTCGACGGCGAACAGGAACCGCCCGGACAGAGCGGCGGCCCTCGGGTCTGCACAGAGCAGCGCGTCCAGCGCGCGCACCGGACCCGGGTCGGCGAGCGGGGTCGCGACGATGTTCCGCACCCGCTCATGCGATGGGGCGGGGAGCAGCCCGGCCCCGTCCAGCAGCTCGGCGAGCCCGGCACCGCACCCGTCGCCCAGCCCCCGCAGCTGCACGTTCCCGCGCGAGGTGAGCTCCAGGTGTCCGTCCCCGAACCGGTCGGCGGCCAGCGCCAGCGCGGCGGCCTGCGGAGCACTGAGCAGCCCGCCGGGGATCCGTACGCGGGCCAGGAACCCGTCGTCGGCCGCGTGCAGCCGCAGCGCACCGGGGCAGGCGTCACCGCGCTCCCGTATGACGGGTTCGTCCCGCGATGCGGCGGCAGGGGGCTGTGACATGGCGGCGAGCATACCCACGATTCCCCGCCCCGGACCTGTGTCCGTCACCACCCCACCCCCTCCGACCAGCCCCATCACCCCCGCCGGACCCATCAGCCCCGCCGGACCCGATCAGCCCCGCCTGGGGGTCCCCCCGGACGGAGTCTGGGGGAGTTTGAGGCGCGGGGTCCGGGGCAGAGCCCCCGCAACGGCGCCGCACCCGGCCAACCCACCCCGGGGGCCCGGGGCCAGAGTCCCGCCAACCCGCCGCACCAGCGCAAACCCGACCACCCCCGGCCTCCCGGCAAGGGCCCCGGCCCCCTAGGATGACCATCGGCGGCGCCACACGGCCCGCCATCGCCGAGGACGGCGACATGGGAGGAAGCCCGGTGCGATTCCGGCGCGGTCCCGCCACTGTGAACCCCGCGGAGCGACCCCCGCGACCGGGGTGAGTCAGGAACTCCCGTCGTCCTCACTGCCCGGGGCGCGGAAACCCCGAGGAAGGCCTGCCGCCGCATGATCTTGCTGCTGTCGACGTCCGACACCGATCTGCTCAGCGCTCGCGCCGCGACCACGGCGGACGGCCCCGTCCCCTACCGGTTCGCGAACCCCTCCCGCCTTCCCCTCGAAGACCTCCCCGGCCTCCTCGACGGCGTCGACCTGGTCGTCGTACGCCTCCTCGGCGGCCTCCGCGCCTGGCAGGAGGGCCTCGACCTCCTCCTCGCTCCCGGCCAGACCCGCCCGGTCGTGGTCCTGACCGGCGAACAGGCCCCGGACGCCCAGCTGATGGAGGCCTCCACGGTGCCGATCGGCATCGCGGCCGAGGCCCACGGCTACCTCGCGCACGGCGGCCCCGCCAACCTCGACCAGCTGGCCCGCTTCCTCTCCGACACGGTCCTCCTCACCGGCCACGGCTTCGAGCCGCCCGCCGCCTCCCCCACCTGGGGCCCCCTGGAGCGCACCGCGCGGCAGGCCGCCGGCCCCCAGGTGGCCGTGCTCTACTACCGCGCCCACCAGATGAGCGGCAACACCGCCTTCGTGCACGCCCTGTGCGAGGCCATCGAGGCGCACGGAGCCCAGCCGCTCCCCCTGTACGTCTCCTCCCTCCGCACGCCGGAGCCGGAGCTGCTCGCCGAGCTGACGGGCGTCGACGCGGTCATCACCACGGTCCTCGCGGCCGGCGGCACCCGCCCCGCCACCGCCTCCGCCGGCGGTGACGACGAGTCCTGGGACGCGGGCGCGCTCGCCTCGCTCGGCGTGCCGATCCTCCAGGCCCTCTGCCTGACCGGTTCCCGGTCCACCTGGGAGGAGAACGACGAGGGTCTGTCCCCCCTCGACGCCGCCACCCAGGTCGCCGTGCCGGAGTTCGACGGCCGCCTGATCACCGTCCCGTTCTCCTTCAAGGAGCTCGACGAGGACGGCCTGCCCGCCTATGTGGCCGACCCCGAGCGGGCCGCCCGGGTCGCGGGGATCGCCGTACGCCACGCCCGCCTCCGCCACATCGAGCGCCGCGACAAGAAGGTCGCCCTCGTCCTCTCCGCGTACCCCACCAAGCACTCCCGCATCGGCAACGCGGTCGGCCTGGACACCCCGGCCAGCGCCGTCGAACTGCTGCGGACGCTGATCGCGGGCGGCTACGACTTCGGCCCCGTCGCCGAGATCCCCGGCCTCGTCTCCGGTGACGGTGACGAGCTGATCCGCGCCCTGATCGAGGCCGGCGGCCACGACCAGGACTGGCTCACCGAGGAGCAGCTGGCCCGCAACCCGGTCCGCATCCCGGCCGCGGACTACAAGCGCTGGTTCGCCGAGCTCCCCGCCGAACTCCGTTCGAGCGTCGAGGAACACTGGGGCGAGGCCCCCGGCAACATGTTCGTCGACAAGTCCTCCAACCCGGAGGGCGACATCGTCCTGGCGGCCCTGCGCCGCGGGAACCTCCTCATCCTCATCCAGCCGCCGCGCGGCTTCGGCGAGAACCCGATCGCGATCTACCACGACCCGGACCTGCCGCCCTCGCACCACTACCTGGCCGCGTACCGCTGGATCCAGGCGCGCGCGCAGGACGGCGGCTTCGGCGCCGACGCGATGATCCACCTGGGCAAGCACGGCAACCTGGAGTGGCTGCCCGGCAAGAACGCGGGCCTGTCCGCGTCCTGCGCCCCGGACGCCGCCCTCGGCGACCTCCCCCTGATCTACCCCTTCCTGGTCAACGACCCGGGCGAGGGCACCCAGGCCAAGCGCCGCGTGCACGCCACCCTGGTCGACCACCTGGTGCCGCCGATGGCGCGCGCGGAGTCGTACGGCGACATCGCCCGCCTGGAACAGCACCTGGACGAGTACGCGCAGATCTCCGCGATGGACCCTGCCAAGCTCCCGGCGATCCGCGCCCAGATCTGGACCCTGATCCAGGCGGCGAAGCTCGACCACGACCTGGGCCTCGAAGAGCGCCCGGACGACGAGGGCTTCGACGACTTCCTCCTCCACGTCGACGGCTGGCTGTGCGAGGTCAAGGACGCCCAGATCCGCGACGGCCTGCACGTCCTGGGCGGCGCTCCGACCGGCGCGGCCCGCGTGAACCTGGTCCTCGCGATCCTGCGCGCCCGGCAGATCTGGGGCGGTACGACGGCCCTGCCGGGCCTGCGCGAGGCGCTGGGCCTGGACGAGTCGGCGGCCACCCGTACCTCGGCGGACGCCGTGGAGGAGCAGGCCCGCGCCCTGGTCCAGGCGATGGAGGACGCCGACTGGTCCCCCGACGCGGTGGCCGCGGTCGCGGCGGCCCACTCGCCGGAGGTCTCGGCGGTCCTGTCCTTCGCCGCCCGCGAGGTCGTCCCCCGGCTGGCCGGCACCACGGACGAGATCGCCCACGTCGTCTCGGCCCTGGACGGCTCGTTCATCCCGGCCGGCCCGTCCGGCTCGCCGCTCCGCGGCCTGGTCAACGTCCTCCCGACCGGCCGCAACTTCTACTCGGTGGACCCCAAGGCCGTCCCCTCCCGCCTCGCGTGGGAAACGGGCCAGGCCCTGGCCGAGTCCCTCCTCACCCGCTACCGCACGGACAACGGCGAATGGCCGGCGTCGGTCGGCCTCTCCCTCTGGGGCACGAGCGCGATGCGCACGTCGGGCGACGACGTGGCCGAAGCCCTCTCCCTCCTGGGCATCCGCCCGGTCTGGGACGAGGCCTCGCGCCGCGTGACCGGCCTGGAACCCATCCCCCTCGCCGAACTCGGCCGCCCCCGCATCGACGTCACCCTGCGCATCTCGGGCTTCTTCCGCGACGCGTTCCCCCACGTCATCGGCCTCCTGGACGACGCGGTCCGGCTGGCAGCGTCGTTGGACGAACCGGCGGATCAGAACTTCATCCGGGCGCACGCCCAGGCAGACCTGTCCGTCCATGGCGACGAACGCCGCGCGACGACCCGCATCTTCGGCTCGCGCCCGGGCACGTACGGGGCCGGCATCCTCCAGCTGATCGACTCCCGCGACTGGCGTACGGACGCCGACCTCGCGGAGGTCTACACGGTCTGGGGCGGGTACGCGTACGGCCGCGGCCTGGAGGGCCGCCCGGCCCGCGACGAAATGGAAACGGCCTACAAGCGCATCACGGTCGCCGCGAAGAACACGGACACCCGCGAGCACGACATCGCGGACTCGGACGACTACTTCCAGTACCACGGCGGCATGGTGGCCACGGTCCGCGCCCTGCGCGGCACGGCCCCGGAGGCGTACATCGGCGACTCCACCCGCCCGGAAACGGTCAAGACCCGCACCCTGGTGGAGGAAACCTCTCGCGTCTTCCGCGCCCGCGTGGTGAACCCCAAGTGGATCGAGGCGATGCGCCGCCACGGCTACAAGGGCGCCTTCGAACTCGCCGCGACGGTCGACTACCTCTTCGGCTACGACGCCACGACGGGCGTGATCGCGGACTGGATGTACGACAAGCTCACGGAAACGTACGTCCTGGACCCGACCAACCGCGCCTTCCTGGAGGAGGCCAACCCCTGGGCCCTGCACGGCATCGCGGAACGCCTCCTGGAGGCCGAGTCCCGCGGCATGTGGGAAAAGCCGGACCCCCAGATCCTCGAATCCCTCCGCCAGGTCTACCTGGACACGGAAGGCAACCTGGAAGGCGAATCCGACTAAAGGGCACAGACCTTAACCTCGGACACGCAGGCCGTCCTCCTCGCCCACTGAAAGGGCGAGGAGGGCGGCCTTTTCGCGGGCGGAGGCGAGGACGTGGTGGGTGCCGTCCGCCGGGCACAGGCACAGGCACGGGCCGGGTTCCCCGGCGGGGGCCGGTCCGGCGGAGTACGCGGCACCGTGCGCACGGTCCGCGCAATCCCTCGAAGGGGGTCATGCTCACCTCCGAGTGGTTCGAACGCCGCGTCACGGCGCGCCCTCCGCCCGCCCCTTGGGCTCCGCGCGCGCACCGGAACTCTGTGCGGGCGTTCGCCCCCGCGGGCCCGTTACGCGCCTCTGAGCAGCCACGTTCTTGCGGTCGTCAGTTCGCGGCCGCGGCACCTCGGGAGGAATCTTGCGATCCGTGCACGTTCATGTGGCGTTCGACCCGGCAGCGGGCGGGGGTGGCCGCGGATGAGGCTTCTCAAGCGGCCCGCTCCCGCCGACCCGGCCGTCTCCGAGAGTGAGCGCCGGCTCTTCGGCGGCCCCCTGCGCTACGACGCCGGCTGGGCCAACCACGACTACGCCCGGCTGGAAGGCCGGCTCCTGACCACCCTGCGCTCCATGCCCCGGATGGCCGGCGGAACGCTCCGGCTCGCCTGGGACACCGACCGGCGCGCCCTGCTCACCGTCGCCTTCGCCGAGGCCGGGCAGGGGGTCACCTCCGCCGTCGGGCTGCTCGTCCTCAGCCAGGTGCTCCGTACGCTGCTCGGCGCGGGCAGTGCCGCCGACCGGCTGCACGCCGCCCTGCCCGCCCTCGCCGGGGGCGCCCTGGTCGCCGTACTGGGAGCCGTGCTGGCCTCGTGGTCCACGGCGGCCGCCGGCCGGCTGGAGCCCAAGGTGGAGCGGGCCGCGCACGAGCAGTACCTGAAGGCCGCCATCGAGGTGGAGCTCGAGGCCATCGAGGACGGGGAGTTCCGGCGGCTGCTCAACAGCGCCCAGTGGGGTCCGCCCTCGGCCCGCCGGACCGTCGGGGCCTGCGTGGCCACCCTCGGCGGGATGATCTCCCTCGTCGCCACCGCCGGGGTGCTCACCGTGCTGCACCCGCTGCTGCTGCCCATGCTGCTGCTGATCGCCGCCCCGCGCGGCTGGGGCGCGATGCGGGTGGCCCAGCGCCGCTATCTCTCCATGATCACCTGGGTGGAGCACGTCCGCGCCGCCCGGCTCATCGGCCAGCTGCTGATCTCCCGTACGTCGGCCCCCGAGGTACGGGTGCACGGAGTCGGGCGCTACCTCCTCGGCCACTACCGCAACATGGCCGAACACGCCGAGAGCGAGGCCACCCGCCTCGCCAAGGACAAAGCCGCCACCGAACTGCTCGCCGCCGCGCTCTCCGGCGTCGCGGCCCTCGTCACCTACACGGCGATGGGCGTGCTCATCGTCACCGGCCGGATGGACCTCGCCGTCGCCGGCACCGCCGTGATCGCGGTGCGCACCGGCTCGGCCAGCCTGGGCGCCCTCGTCGCCACCACAAACACCCTGCACGAGGAGTCCCTGTACGTACGGGACTTGGAACGGTTCGTCGCCGAGGCCGGCCGCCGCGCCATCCCGGACGGCGGACTGCGACTGCCCGAGCGGCTCGGCACGCTGAGGCTCGAGGAGGTCTCCTTCAGCTACCCCGACCGGGACGAGCCCGCCCTGACCGGCGTCTCCCTCACCATCGAGGCGGGCACCGTCGTCGCGCTGGTCGGCGAGAACGGATCGGGCAAGAGCACCCTCGTCAAACTCCTCGCCGGTCTGCACCTGCCCGACACCGGTTCGCTGACCTGGGACGGGGTGGACGTACGGGAGGCCGACCGGGAGCAGGTCTTCGACCGGATCTCGCTGCTCACCCAGGACTTCGAGCGCTGGCCGGTGACCGCCCGTACCAACATCGCCATCGGCCGGCCCGGCACCGGGCCCGAGGACGGTTCCGTGGACCAGGCCGCGGACGTGGTGGCCGCGGCCCGGTACGCGGGCGCCGACCAGGTCGTCGAGAAGCTTCCGCACGGCTACGAGACCCTGCTCGCCCGGATGTTCAGGGGCGCCTCGGAGCTGTCCGGGGGCCAGTGGCAGAAGTTCGGCCTGGCGCGCACCCGCTTCCGCGACGCCCGCGTCCTCGTCGTGGACGAGCCCACCTCGGCGCTCGACCCGGAGGCGGAGATCGCCGCCTTCGACAGCATCCGCGGCCTGGCCGGTCCGCAGCGCGCGGTCGTGCTGGTCACCCACCGGATGTCGGGGGTGCGGTACGCCGACGTCATCTACGTGCTGCACGAGGGGCGGCTCGTCGAACAGGGCAGCCACGAGGAGCTGCTGGCCCTGGGCGGCCGCTACGCCACCATGTTCCGGATCCAGGCCGATCAGTACGGCGACAAGCCCGGGCACGAAGTCCCTATCCCGCGCCAGGCCGCCGCGCCGCGGAACGACCCGTCCGTCACCTGAAGCGGTGAACTCCCCCTTATCCCAAGGGCACCAGGGGTAGAGCACTGCTGATCTCGTGCGGGGGCCGGCCCACCGGCCCCCGCACCCATGAGCGAAAGGCCGGCCCTGCCGTGACGCAGCCGTTTCAACTGCCGGACTTCTATGTGCCGTATCCGGCGCGACTGAACCCCCACCTGGAGGACGCCAGGGTCCACACCAAGCAGTGGGCGCGCGCATTCGGGATGCTGGAGGATTCCGGCGTCTGGGAGGAAAGCGACCTCGACTCGCACGACTACGCGCTGCTGTGCTCGTACACCCACCCCGACTGCGACAGCGAGGCGCTGTCCCTGGTCACCGACTGGTACGTCTGGGTGTTCTTCTTCGACGACCACTTCCTGGAGATGTACAAGCGTTCGCAGGACCGCGCCGGCGCCAAGGACTACCTCGACAAGCTCGCCGCCTTCATGCCGATGGACCTGGCCGACGGCTTCCCCCAGCCCACCAACCCCGTCGAGGCCGGCCTCGCGGACCTCTGGAGGAGGACCGTTCCTGCCATGTCCGCGGACTGGAGGGAACGGTTCTCCGAGTCCACGAAGAACCTCCTCAACGAGTCGATGTGGGAACTGGCCAACATCAACCTCGGACGCGTCGCCAACCCGCTCGAATACATCGAGATGCGCCGCAAGGTGGGCGGCGCCCCCTGGTCGGCCGGCCTGATCGAGTACGTCTCCGCCGAGGTCCCGGCCCGCGTCGCGCACTCGCGGCCGCTCGGCGTGCTCCGCGACGCCTTCTCCGACGCCGTGCACATCAGGAACGACATCTTCTCCTACCAGCGCGAGGTCGCCGACGAGGGCGAACTCTCCAACGCCATCCTGGTGTTGGAGACCTTCCTCGGCTGCACCACCCAGGAGGCGGCCGAGGCCTCCAACAACCTGCTGACCTCACGGCTCCAGCAGTTCGAGCAGACCGCGCTCTGCGAGCTCCCCCAGCTCTTCACCGACCACGCCATGAACCCGGCCGAGATCGCCGCCGTCCTCGCCTACGCGAAGGGCCTGCAGGACTGGCAGTCGGGCGGCCACGAGTGGCACATGGTCTCCAGCCGCTACATGAACAAGGAGGCCCGGGCCACCGCCCCGCTCACCCTGCCCTTCCTCCCGTCCGGGCTCGGCACCACCGCGCTCGACCTGCGGTCCGTCTTCACGCAGCGTTCGATGGAGATGCGCCACCGGTCCTTCACCCACGTCCCGTTCGAGCGCACCGGCCCGTCCGTGATCCCGGACCTCTACATGCCCTTCACGCTCGCCCTCAGTCCGCACGTGGACCTCGCCCGCCAGGGGTCCGTCGACTGGGCCCGGCGGATGGGCCTGCTGGATCCGCAGCCCGGCGACCCCGGGTCCGCGATCTGGAGCGAGGCGAAGCTGCGCGGCTACGACTTCGCGCTCTGCTCGGCCGGCATCGACCCCGACGCGACGCCCGGGGCGCTGCTCCTCAACGCCTGCTGGCTGACCTGGGGCACGTACGGTGACGACTACTACCCGGTGGTCTTCGGGCAGGCCAGGAACCTGAGCGCCGCCAAGACGACCACGGCGCGGCTGATCACCATGATCCCGGTGGACCACGCCGAGCAGCCGGTGCCGGTGACCGCGATGGAGCGCTCGCTGGCCGACCTGTGGGTGCGCACCAGCGCGGACATGGCCCCGCCCGTCCGCGCCGAGTTCCGGGCCACGCTCGTGTCCATGCTGGAGAGCTGGGTGTGGGAGGTGGAGAACCAGATTCAGAACCGCATCCCGGACCCGGTGGACTACGCCGAGATGCGCCGCCACACCTTCGGGTCGCACCTCACGATGTACCTGTGCCGGCTCGGCCAGGCGGGCCGCGGCATCCCCGAGGAGATCTACCGGTCCGGGACCATCCGGTCCCTGGAGAACGCGGCGGCCGACGCCGCCTGCATGATCAACGACATCTTCTCCTACCAGAAGGAGGTGGAGGTCGAGGGCGAGGTGCACAACTACGTGCTCGTCACCCGCAACTTCTTCGACATCGGCTATCCGGAGGCACTGCACATCTGCCACGCGCTGATGACCCAGCGCACCGAGGAGTTCGAACACATCGTCGCGAGCCAGCTGCCGGTGCTCTACGACGACTGGAAGCTGGGCGCCGGGGCCCGGGCCGGGCTCGACGCGTACGTCGGCGAGCTCCAGGACTGGCTCGCCGGGATCCTCAACTGGCACCAGAAGTGCCGCCGTTACCGCGAGGAGGACCTCCACCGGCTGCCCGGCGGCCTGTCCACGCACGTCTGGGGCGCGGACTTCGGCATGTCTGCGGCAAGGATCTCGCTCCCGTCCTGAGCCCGGCGGGGGCGGTCCGCTCGCCCGCCCCCGCCTCCGCCCCGCCTCCGCCTACGGCGCCGCCCCCGTCGACTCAGAACTCGTCGCTCGTGTGCGGCAGCAGATCCGTCCGCAGCGCCGCGTCCAGCGCCGCCGCCGCGCCGGGCGTGTGCTCGGCGACCAGCCCGGCGGCGACCAGCTCGACGACCCGGGTCCCGCCCAGGTAGCAGGCGGCCAGCTCCCGTACGTCCAGGGCCAGGTCCGGCGCCGCCCGGGCGGGCTCGTACGCGGCCCCGCCCGGCCCCGCCTTCAGCCGGAACCGCCCGGCGTTCGCGGGCAGCCGTACGTCGGTCAGCTCCAGCACCAGTTCCACCGGCACGGCCCAGGACCGCCCGGTCAGCGCCGCCCGTACGTCGACCAGGCGCAGCCAGAGCGCCGGGAACTGGGCGGTGACCCGAACCTGGTCCCGGTCGGCGGCGAAGTGCAGCAGCGGGTCGTCGGCCGGGCGGCCCCACGCGGTGACCCTGCCGGTGAGGTCGAGGGCGGCGAGGCACTCCCACAGGGCGGCGGCGACCGCCGGGGTGTCGGCCTCCAGTTCCTCCACACGGACCAGACCCGGTGTGCGGACGGGCCCGTTGTCGTCCTCCGGCTTGGTGCGGTAGAGCACGTACCCGGCGATCGGCTCCCCGGGGTCGCCCAGGACGATGATCCGGGGCGGGCTCAACTCCTCGTCCTCCTCGTCCTGTTCGGACAGCCACTCCTGGCTCCAGCGTTCGGGGCTGCGGGTGGGGCGGCCGGCCCGCCCGGCGCGGGCGGCCTCGTGGAAGGGACCGATGACGGCGAGCGCCTCGTCCGGGGCGACGAGGCGCAGCGGACGCCGGTCGGGGGCGATGCGCAGGGGCAGCGGCCGGGTGGAGTCGATCTCGATGGTGACGCCGGTGGTCGCGCCGCCGTAGCCGAAGCGGCCGTAGATGGCGGCCTCGGAGGCCCACAGGGCGGCGAGCGGGCTGCCGACGGCCGATGCGCGGCGCAGCTGCTCCGCCATCAGCGCGGTGAGTACGCCGCGGCGGCGGTGGGTGGGGGCGACGGAGACGAAGGTGAGCCCGGGGCAGGGCAGGTCTGCCCCGGGGACCGAGAGCCGGAAGTCGTGTGCGGCCATGAAGCCGACCAGGGTGTCGCCGTCGTAGGCGCCGATCCGGCTACAGCGCACGAGCAGGGCGTGATGCCGTTCGCGGCCCTCTTTCTCGGGCCGGTCGTTGAACACCAGATACGCGAGCTCCAGAGCACGGTCGATGTCGGCCTCGGGTACCTCGCGGATGTCCACCATGATCACGAGACTAATCGGTCATCGGTGGACCGGTCACCTCATAGTGGCTGGATCTGCACGTTTGACCAGTTTGCAGGTGCCGGCCCGTAGCCGGCCGGGGCGGGCCGGCACCTGTTCGGGGGCACGCGTCACCCGGTGGCGGGACCCGTCCAGCCCGCCGGGACGTGTCCGAGCCGGACGCGCTGCGGGTGGTCCCCGACGGGGACGGACACCCGCTTGGTGCCGGTGGCGAAGTCGATGGCCGTCACCCGGTCCGAACCGCTCTCGGAGATGACGCAGGCCGTGCCGTCGCCGTCGACGGTGGCCCAGTACGGCTTGTCGGCGGGCACGAGCGGACCCTCGGCGAGGGTGGCCCGGTCCACGACGGTCGCGTAGTCGTCCATGGTGCCCGCGATGCAGAGCTTGGTCCCGTCCGGGCTCATGGACATGCCGTGGTGGCGGGAGTCGTTGACCCACTTGGTGCGGTCGGTGCTGGTGGCCGGGTTCTCGGGCAGGTTCTTGAGGCGGGTGATCCGGTCGGTGGCCACGTCGTACTCCAGGAAGCCGGCGAAGAACGACACCTGGAAGTAGAGCTTGGACTCGTCGGGGCTGAAGGAGACGGGACGTACGGCGTCGGACAGGTCCCGGCGGCCGAAGGCGTCCAGCCGCTCGCGCATGTCGATGACCTTGACCGTGCGGAAGGTCTGCGCGTCGACCACGGTGATCTTCCGGTCGCCCTTCGTCCAGTCCAGCCAGGGCGCGTCGAGGGCGGAGGTCACGTCCCCGATGGAGCTGTTCCACAAGTAGCGGCCGTCGCGGGTGAAGGTGTTCTCGTGGGGCTTGTCGCCGGTGGCGAAGGAGCCGGCCTCCCGGCCCGTGGCGATGTCGAGGACGTGCACGGTGTTGGCGGTGGACGCAGATACGGCGACGCGGGTGCCGTCGGGCGAGACGGCCATGTGGTCGGCGCGGTAACCGGCGACGGCGAAGCGCCAGTTGATCCGCCCCGTCCGTACGTCGATGGACACGACGTCGGCGAAGCTGGGCCGGGAGGCGACGACGGCCGAGCCGTCGGGGGTGGTGTACATGTCGTCCACGAACTGGTCGTGGCCCTCGCCCGCGGTTTCCCGGATGCCGAGGAAGAAGCCGAGCTTGACCGGGTTGAGGTAGATCTCCCGGAGCCGCTCCGCCTTGTCGGGTATGACGTTGATCCGGCCGACCTTGGCGAGATCGCCGGTGGAGGCGAGGACGTCGGCGGTCCCCTCCCAGTTGTTCCCGACGTAGAGCACCTCGCGCAGGCCGCCGTCGCCGGAAGCGGCCGTGGCGGGAGCGGCCGCGGCGGGCGCGAAGGAGGTCAGCAGCGTGGCCGCGGCGAGCGCGGCCAGGGTGCGGAGGGTACGTGACATCCGTTCAACTCCGGTGGGGGGAAGGGATGGAGAGGGTGCCTCCTGTTACCGGCCGGTAAAATAGGCGGAACGCCAAAAGGGCGCAACCCCCAGGGGCCGCGCCCTTCCTCACGTACGGAGTTCAGCTCTTCAAGCGACGGAACCGATCCGGCCGATCACCGCGTTCGAGACGCCCTGCGGATCGGGGTGGATCGGGATGTGCGCGCCGGTCAGCGCGGCGCCGCTGCCGCCGCGGCGGTTGGCGACGATCTCGGCGGCGATGGACAGCGCGGTCTCCTCCGGGGAGCGGGCGCCGAGGTCCAGGCCGATCGGGGAGCGCAGCCGGGCCAGTTCGAGCTCGGTCACGCCGACCTCGCGGAGCCGCTTGTTGCGGTCCTCGTGGGTGCGGCGGGAGCCCATGGCGCCGACGTAGGCGACGGGCAGCCGGAGGGCCAGTTCGAGGAGCGGGACGTCGAACTTGGCGTCGTGGGTGAGCACGCACAGGACGGTACGGCCGTCCACTGCGGTGCTCTCCAGGTAGCGGTGCGGCCAGTCGACGACGATCTCGTCCGCCTCGGGGAAGCGGGTCTTCGTCGCGAAGACCGGGCGCGCGTCGCAGACGGTGACCCGGTAGCCGAGGAACTTGCCGATGCGCACGAGGGCGGAGGCGAAGTCGATGGCGCCGAAGACGATCATCCGCGGCGGCGGGACGCTGGACTCGACCAGCACCTTGAGCGGCTCTCCGCAGAGCCGGCCGTCGGCGCCTATCTCCAGCACGCCGGTCCGGCCGGCGTCGAGCATGGCGCGGGCCTCTTCGGCGATGGTGCGGTCCAGCTCGGGGTGTCCGCCGAAACCGCCCTCCCAGGCGCCTTCGGTACGGACGAACACGGCGCGGCCCATCAGCTCGGCCGGGCCCTCGGCGATCCGGGCGACCGCCGCCGCCTCCCCGCGGGCGGCGGCGGCCAGACCGGCCGCGAACACCTCCCGCACGGGAGAGCCCACGGGGACCGGGGTCACCAGGATGTCGATGATCCCGCCGCAGGTCAGACCCACGGCGAAGGCATCGTCGTCGCTGTACCCGAAGCGCTCGGCGACGGTCTCGCCGTCCTCCAGCGCCTGCCGGCACAGCTCGTACACCGCGCCCTCCACGCATCCACCGGAAACCGAACCGATGGCCGTGCCCTCGCTGTCGACGGCGAGCGCGGCCCCGGGCTGCCGGGGCGCGCTCCCGCCGACCGCCACCACGGTGGCGACGGCGAAGTCTCGTCCCTGCTCGACCCACCGGTTCAGTTCTTCGGCGATGTCCAGCATGGGGGCCTCCTCGGAGAGGTTCGGTTTCCAGTATCGGATACGTGGAGAGCGCGGTACTTCGTACGGATCAGGCTGTACGGATCGGGTACGACCGGGCCGGATACGGCCTGGTCAGCCGACTCCGAGCCAGCCCTCGATCGGGTGGAGCGAGAAGAAGACCAGGAAGATTCCGGTCAGCGCCCACATGAAGCCGCCGATCTCACGGGCCTTGCCCTGAGCGATCTTGATGGCGACGTAGGAGATGACTCCCGCGGCGACACCGGCGGTGATCGAGTAGGTGAACGGCATGATCACGACGGTCAGGAAGACCGGGATCGAGGTCGAGCTGTCGGCCCAGTCCACGTGGCGCGCGTTCTGCATCATCATCGCGCCGATGACGACCAGGGCCGCGGAGGCCACCTCACCCGGGACGATCTGGGTGATCGGGGTGAAGAAGAGGCAGGCGGCGAAGAACAGGCCGGTGACCACGGAGGCGAGGCCTGTGCGGGCTCCCTCGCCGACGCCGGTCGCGGACTCGACGAACACGGTCTGGCCGGAGCCGCCCGCGACGCCACCGATGGCGCCACCGGCGCCGTCGATGAACAGAGCCTTGGACAGGCCCGGCATGCGGCCCTTGTCGTCGGCCAGCTTGGCCTCGGTGCCGACGCCGATGATGGTGGCCATGGCGTCGAAGAAGCCGGCGAGCACCAGGGTGAAGACGATCATGCCGACCGTCATGTAGCCGACGTCGCCCCAGCCGCCGAAGGAGACGTCGCCGAAGAGCGAGAAGTCCGGCATCGAGACCGCGGAGCCGCTGAGCTCCGGCGGACCGTTCTTCCAGGCCTTCGGGTCGATGTCCACGATGAGGTTGATGATCGCGGCGAGGACGGTGCCACCGACGATGCCGATCAGGATCGCGCCGCGGACCTTGCGGGCCTGGAGCATGAAGATGGTGATCAGGGTGACGGCGAAGAGCAGCACGGGCCAGCCGGACAGCTCACCGGTCGCACCGAGCTGGACGGGGGGCATGAACTCCCCGCCGTTGCCGACGAACCCGGCCTTCACGAAGCCGATCAGGGCGACGAACAGGCCGATGCCCATGGTGATGGCGTGCTTCAGCGCGAGGGGGATGGCGTTCATGATCATCTCGCGGAGGCCGGTGACGACCAGGAGACAGATCACGACGCCGTAGACCACGCACATGCCCATGGCCTGCGGCCAGGTCATCTGCGGGGCCACCTGCGAGGCGAGCACGCCGGACACGGAGAGGCCGGCGGCGAGGGCCAGCGGCACCTTGCCGACGAAGCCCATGAGGAGCGTGGTGACGGCCGCGGCGAAGGCGGTGGCGGTGATGATCGCCGATCCGTCCATCACGGTGCCCGCGACGTCCTTGCCCGAGAGGAGCAGGGGGTTGAGCAAGAGGATGTACGCCATGGCCATGAAGGTCGTGATACCGCCACGAACCTCATTGCCGACGTTGGAACCTCTGTGCGTTATGTGAAAGTACCGATCGAGCCAAGAACGCCCGGCGGGGGTGCGAGAGCCGTCGCCGGCCTCTTCCGCGGTGGTCTTGGGCTCCACAGACGACTGGGTCATGGTGCCTAACTCCCAAGGTTCAAAGGGGCACCCGCATAAAGATTGGAGACGCGGGATTTGGGATGCTGCGTTGGCTGCACGACCCGGGGTGACGGCCCGAGGCGACGCGAAAGTTCTGCGTGTACTGCGGGTACTGCGGGGGTTACCGCTGGTATTCCGGTACTGCTGGGGGTGTTGCTGGGTGCAGGGGTACTGCCGGGTGAAACGGACCGCGAGCGGTGCGGTACTTCGTACTCCGGGCGGCGCGGTGTGAAGTGTGACGTTCCCATGTCGCACCGCCCGGAGAGTCTGAGGGGGTCCGGGGGCCTCGCGGCCCCCGGACCACGCCGTCCTAGAGGGTCCCGGTGAGGGCTTCCGGACGGATCGGCGTCTTGTTGAGCTCCAGACCGGTCGCCTGCCGGATCGCCGCGAGGACGGCCGGGGTGGACGAGAGGGTCGGGGCCTCGCCCATGCCGCGCAGGCCGTACGGGGCCTTCGGGTCGGCGAGCTCCAGGACATCGACCGGGATGGTCGGGGTGTCGAGGATGGTCGGGATCAGGTAGTCCGTGAAGGAGGGGTTGCGCACCTTCGCGGTCTTCGGGTCCACGATGATCTCTTCCATGATCGCGACGCCGAGGCCCTGGGTGGTACCACCCTGGATCTGGCCGACCACGGAGAGCATGTTGAGCGCCTTGCCGACGTCCTGGGCGGTCGCCAGCTCGACGACCTTGACCAGGCCGAGCTCGGTGTCCACCTCGACGACCGCGCGGTGCGCGGCGAAGGTGTACTGGACGTGGCCGTTGCCCTGACCGGTGACCAGGTCGAACGGGACGGTCGGGTGGTGACGGTACTCGAGCTCGAGGTCGATCGCGTCCTCGCCCTCCAGGATGTCGGCGATGTCCGCGAGGACCTCGCCGTCGTCGGTGACGACCTTTCCGCCTTCGAGCAGCAGCTCGGCCGTGGCCCACGCCGGGTGGTACGAGCCGTTCTTGCGGCGGCCGATCTCCAGCAGGGCCTCGCGGACGGCCTCACAGGTGTTCTTCACGGCGCCACCGGTCATGTACGTCTGCCGGGAGGCGGACGTGGAACCGGCGGAGCCGACCTGCGTGTCGGCCGGGTGGATGGTCACCTGCGTGACACCCAGCTCCGTACGGGCGATCTGCGCGTGGACGGTGATGCCGCCCTGGCCGACCTCCGCCATGGCCGTGTGGACCATCGCGACGGGCTCGCCGTTGATGACCTCGAGGCGCACGCGGGCGGTCGAGTAGTCGTCGAAGCCCTCGGAGAAGCCGACGTTCTTGATGCCGACCGCGTAGCCGACGCCGCGGACGACGCCTTCGCCGTGGGTGGTGTTCGAGAGGCCACCGGGCAGCGCGCGGACGTCCGCGTTCTCTCCGGCGCTCTCCCACTGGCGCTCCGGCGGCAGCGGGCGGGCCTTGACCCGGCGCAGCAGCTCGGCGACGGGCGCCGGGGCGTCCACGACCTGGCCGGTGGGCATGACCGTGCCCATCTCCATGGCGTTCAGCTGGCGGAACTCGACCGGGTCCATGCCCAGCTTCTCCGCGAGCTTGTCCATCTGGGCCTCGTAGGCGAAGCAGGCCTGGACGGCGCCGAAGCCGCGCATCGCGCCACAGGGCGGGTTGTTCGTGTAGAGCGCGATCGCCTCGATGTCCACGTCCTCCAGGACGTACGGACCGACCGAGAGGGAGGAGGCGTTGCCCACGACCGCCGGGGAAGCGGACGCGTACGCGCCGCCGTCCAGGACGATCTTGCACTTCATGTGCGTGAGCTTGCCGTCCTTGGTGGCGCCGTGCTCGTAGTAGAGCTTCGCCGGGTGGCGGTGCACGTGTCCGAAGAAGGACTCGAAGCGGTTGTAGACGATCTTGACCGGCTTGTTCGTGGCCAGGGCCAGGAGGCAGGCGTGGATCTGCATCGAGATGTCCTCGCGGCCACCGAAGGCACCGCCGACGCCGGAGAGCGTCATGCGGACCTTCTCCGGCGGCAGACCCAGGACCGGGGCGATCTGCTGGAGGTCCGAGTGCAGCCACTGGGTGGCGACGTAGAGCTCGACGCCGCCGTCCTCGGAGGGCACGGCCAGGCCGGACTCCGGGCCGAGGAAGGCCTGGTCCTGCATGCCGAAGGTGTACTCGCCCTCGACGATGACGTCGGCGCGCTTGCGGGCCTCTTCCACGTTGCCGCGGATGATCGGCTGGCGGTGCACGATGTTCGGGTGCGGGACGTGACCGATGTGGTGGTCGTCGCGGCCCTCGTGGATCAGCGGCGCGCCGGGGGCGAGGGCGGAGGCCTCGTCCGTGACGAGCGGCAGCTCCTTGTAGTCGATCTTGATCTTGGCGGCCGCGCGGCGGGCGGTCTCCGGGTGGTCGGCGGCCACGAGGGCGACCGGCTCACCGTGGTGACGTACCCGGCCGTTGGCGAGAACCGGGGTGTCCTGGATCTCGAGGCCGTAGTTCTTCATCTCGGCCGGCAGGTCGTCGTACGTCAGCACCGAGTAGACGCCGGGCATCGCGAGCGCCTCGGAGATGTCGATGGAGACGATCTCGGCGTGGGCGACGGTGCTGCGCAGGGTCTGGCCCCACAGCATGTCCTCGTGCCACATGTCCGAGGAGTACGCGAACTCGCCGGTGACCTTGAGGGTGCCGTCCGGGCGGAGCGTGGACTCGCCGATGCCGCCCTTGTTGTGCTTCTGCGTGACGTTGGTCGGCGTACCCGCCGGAACCGTGCGCGTGTTCTGGGCCATGGTCAGACCGCCTCTGCCTGACGGGCGGCCGCCAGGCGGACCGCGTCGAGGATCTTCTCGTAGCCCGTGCAACGGCAGAGGTTGCCGGACAGGGCCTCACGGATGTCCTGGTCGGACGGGGAGGAGTTCTCCTCGAGCAGCGCGTCGGCCTGGACCAGGAGGCCCGGGGTGCAGAAACCGCACTGGACGGCGCCGGCGTCGATGAACGCCTGCTGGATGTTGGAGAGCTCGACGCCCTCACCGGTCTGCGAGTCGCCCGGCTTGGCCTGCCACTGCTTGGCCGCGTCCAGGGACACGCCCTTGCTGCCGCAGCCGCCGCCGGTGCCGCAGGCACCGCCGTGGCCGTGCTCCTCGCGCTGCTTGGCGAACTCCGCCAGGCCCTCGACGGTCACGACGTCGCGACCCTCGACCTGACCGGCCGCGACCAGACAGGAACAGACCGGCACGCCGTCGAGACGGACGGTGCAGGAACCGCACTCGCCCTGCTCACAGGCGTTCTTCGAACCGGGCAGGCCCAGGCGCTCGCGCAGGACGTAGAGAAGGGACTCGCCCTCCCATACGTCGTCCGCTTCCTGCTGACGGCCGTTGACAGTGAAATTGACGCGCATGATTACGCAGCCCCTTCAAGCGAGCGGCCGTTGCCGGTACCGCGGTACTGCTCCCAGGTCCAGACGAGCTGGCGGCGAGCCATGATGCCGACCGCGTGACGGCGGTACTTCGCCGTGCCGCGGACGTCGTCGATCGGGTTGGCCGCGCCGGAGGCGAGGTCACCGAACTGCTTGGCGATCGACGGGGTGATGACCTTGCCCGACTCCCAGAAACCGCCCTCTTCGAGCGCGGCGTTCAGGAACTCCTCGGCGGCCTTCGCACGGATCGGGGTCGGCGCGGCCGAACCGATGCCGGTGCGGACCGTGCGGGTCTCCGGGTGCAGGGCCAGGCCGAACGCGCAGACCGCGATGACCATCGCGTTGCGGGAGCCGACCTTGGAGTACTGCTGGGGGCCATCCGCCTTGTCGATGTGGATGGTCTTGATGAGCTCGTCGGCGGCGAGCGCGTTGCGCTTGACGCCGGTGTAGAACTCGTCGATCGGGATCAGGCGAGAGCCGCGTACGGACTCCACCTCGACCTGCGCGCCGGCGGCGAGCAGTGCGGGGTGGGAGTCACCTGCCGGCGAGGCGCAACCGAGGTTGCCGCCGACGCCGCCGCGGTTACGGATCTGCGGGGACGCGACCGTGTGCGAGGCGAGCGCGAGACCCGGAAGCTCCGTGCGGAGGTTTTCCATGATCTGCGTGTACGGGACGGAGGCGCCCAGACGAACCACGTCCTCGCCGACCTCCCACTCCCGCAGCAGACCGATGCGGTTCAGGTCCAGGAGGTACTCCGGCCGACGGTGGTCGAAGTTGATCTCGACCATCACATCGGTGCCACCCGCAATCGGCACAGCTGTGGGGAACTCGGCCTTAGCGGCGAGCGCCTCCTCCCAGCTGGCGGGGCGAAGGAAGTCCATGTGCGGCTCTCTTCTTCTTCATCGTGTCGTTCACTTCAAGCCAGGAGGCCTAAGGGCCCTCGACTGGTCGTTCACGTGCTGTTAACGCGGTGTGGACTCAGTACACCGGCCGCCTGTCCCCCGGGTGCAGTCACCGAAACCATGAAGGAGTTGGCTGACGGCCTCCCTCGTCTTGTAGATTCGTATGAAAGGCAGGATGCAACGACCTGCCCGATTTCCAACGGCAACATTCGAGACAGATCGGCGGCGACATCATGCGGCTGCGCGCACTGCTGGAAACCGAGGCGCTGGGGCTGCGGCTGCTGGGCGGCGAGGATGAACTCGACCGGACGGTCCGCGGGGTCATGACGACCGACCTGCGTGATCCCAGCCGATACCTGACCGGGGGCGAGCTCGTCCTCACCGGCCTGGCCTGGCGTAGAAATTCAGCCGATTCCGAGCCGTTCGTACGAATCCTCGCGAGCGCGGGCGTCGCCGGGCTCGCCGCCGGCGAGGCGGAGCTGGGAGCCATCCCGGATGATCTGGTCTCGGCCTGTGTGCGCAACCGTCTGCCGCTGTTCGCCGTGAACGAGGACGTTGCATTCGCCACGATCACCGAGTACGTGGTGCGGCAGGTCTCCGGAGAGCGCGCGGGCGATCTCGCGGCCGTCGTGGACCGCCACCGGCGCCTGATGACCTCGGGTCCTGCGGGCGGTGGACCGGATGTGGTGCTGGATCTGCTCACCACCGACCTCGATCTCCGGGCCTGGGTGCTGTCCCCCACCGGCCGGCAGATCGCCGGGGCGGGCGAGCCGCTGGCACCGGGCGTCTGCGCGGCCCTGGCGAGTGAGCACCTCGCGGCGGTCCGGACGGGCCGCAGGGGACCGCACCGGATCTCCATTCAGGGTATTACCTACTCGCTCTTCCCGATCAGGGGACACGGCCGGGGCGCCACCGGGCCGGGCTCCCGGGACGTGCGCGAGAGCGTGCTGTCGGACTGGCTGCTGGCCGTGGAGGCGGACGCGGGCGACTGGCCCGCCGAGCGCCTGGACCTGCTCCAGGGCGTCACCCAGCTGATCGCCGTCGAGCGGGACCGGCGCGACGCGGCCCGCACGGTGCGCCGCCGTCTCGCACAAGAGGTCCTCGAACTGGTCCAGACGGGTGCTCCGCCCGCCGAGATCGCCGCCCGCCTGCGGGTGGCGGCGCCGGTGCTGCTGCCCGGCCTGGGCGCGGCCCCGCACTGGCAGGTCGTCGTGGCCCGGGTGGACTGGGACGGCGGGGACATCCCCGGCGGCCCGGTGGCCCAGTCGCTGCTGGAGGAGATCCTCGTCGACCCGTCCGTCTCGGGGCCGGAGCCCTCGGACCGGATCGCCGTCGCCCACGCCGGGGACGAGGCCATCGCCCTGGTGCCGCTGCCCTCGCTGACCGGGGAGGGCGGGGAGGACAAGGGCCCCGACTCGGCCCTGCACGCCGACGAGCTGCTCTCGGCCGTACGCGACCCCCTGCAGGCCGGTCTGGCCGACGACGGGCGGCTCACGCTGGGCGTCAGCGCGGCCGTGCACTCCGCCGAGGGGCTGCGCGGGGCGCTGGAGGAGGCCCGGCACGCCCGCCGGGTCGCCGCGGCCCGCCCGGGCCGGGTCTGCGCGGCCGGACACCACGAGCTGGCCTCGCACGTGCTGCTGCTGCCGTTCGTGCCGGACGACGTGCGGCGCGCCTTCACGGCCCGGCTGCTGGACCCGCTGCGGGACTACGACCGGCGCCACCGCGCGGAGCTGATTCCGACGCTGGAGGCCTTCCTGGACTGCGACGGCTCCTGGACCCGCTGCGCGACGCGGCTGCACCTGCACGTCAACACGCTGCGCTACCGGGTCGGGCGAATCGAGCAGTTGACGGGGCGTGACCTGTCCCGGCTGGAGGACAAGCTCGACTTCTTCCTGGCACTGCGCATGAGCTGAGAAGATCCGCCCCGGGGCCGACGGGTTCCGGCCCGGGGCGGCTGATGATCCGTCCGGACTTTGTGAAAGAGTTCACCCGACCCCTTGGCCGGAGCCGCAGATCCGTGCTCTCATTTCGCCCCAGGGCTCAATGATGTGCTGCTTGGTTGCTTCGGGGAGGGCAATGTGGCGGATACCGCCATGTCGGGTGCCGGAACTACCGGGGGAGAAGACCCCCTCCAGCGGGCGATATGGCGGCTGCGCTCGCGCGGCTGTTGGACCGACGCGGCGGCGCTGCTGACGCCGCACCTGGGAAACGCGGGAGCCGCCGTGCAGCGGACCGCGCTGCTGGTCGAGCGGTGCCTGTTCACGGGCCAGGGCTGGGCCGAGGCCGAGGACGCGCTGCGGGTCGCCGAGGCGGTCGCGCAGGACGACGACGACCGCGGGGCGGCCGCGTGCGAGCGGGGCCAGCTGGCGTACGCCGCGACCGTGCTCGGCGTACGGGACCGGGCCGACGAGGCCCGATCCGCGCTGGGCCGGGCGGCGGCCCTGCTGTCGCCGGGGTCCCGGACCCGTCCGCTGCTGGACTTCCGGCGGGGCCTGGTCGCCGAGCATCTGGCGGACGCCCCGCAGTCGGCGCGGCCGGCGTACCACCGGGCCCATGCGGGGGCCGAGGCGCACGGGGACACCCTGTTGCTGTCGTTCACCTGGCGGCACCTGGCCGCGCTGGCCCTGCGGGACGGTGAGGTCGCGGAGGCCCGCCACGGCTTCCTGGAGTCCCTGCGGATCCGGGAGGAGCTGGGGTTCCTGATCGGCACGGCCCCGGCGCTGGCCGCGCTGGCCGAAGCCGAGCCGGAGCCCGAGGCCGCCCGTCTCCGCGCGGAGGCCCGCCGCCTGTTCCACCTCCTGGGCGGCATCCCCACCTGGCTGGCGGACCAGCTCCACCCCGCCCCTTCGCCCGCGGCGTAGCCACCGGCACCCACACGGCGCTCCGCCCCGGGTCAGGGGGCGGAGCCCGTGAAGTGTTCGCGGACCAGGGACTCCACGACCGGGAGGTCACCGGCGGTCAGGGCCTCCAGCAGCGCCGCATGCTCCGCCGCGTCGGCGACGAGCTCCGCCCGCCGCACCCGCGGAGCGCCCGGCAGGGGCCACTGCGCCCGCCGGTGGAGCTCCTCGGCCACCTGGACCAGCTGGTCGTTCCCGGCCAGCGCGAGGATCTCGCGGTGGAAGGCCCGGTCCGCCTCCGCGTACCCCGGTACGTCGCCCGCCGCCGCCGCCTCCACCGTGGCGGCCGCGGCCGGCCGCAGGGCCTCCCATGTCGCCGCGGGCACGGAACGGGCCAGCCGGAGCATGACGGGGACCTCGAGCATGGCCCGTACCTCGGCCAGCTCCGCCAGCTCGCGCGGCGTGCGCGACAGGACGCGGAAGCCCCGGTTCGGGAGGCATTCCACCGCCCCCTCCAGGGCCAGCTGCTGCATCGCCTCGCGCACGGGGGTCGCGGAGACGCCGAAGCGGTCGCCCAGCGCCGGACCCGAGTAGATCTCGCCCGGCACCAGCTCACCGTCGACCAGCGCCGCGCGCAGCGCGTCGAGGATCTGTCCGCGCACCGAATGGCGCAGCACTTTCCGCGTCTGAGCCGGTACCCGGGCTCGGGCCGTGTCGTGCACTCGGTCCTCCTCGGGATGTCGGCCTGTCCCGAGGATACGGCCTGATCGAGTTCGGGTAAGGTAAGGCTAACCTGTTAACGATCGCGCGATTTGGTGGTCCGTCATGACCGTCACGGCCGTTCACCCCGCCGTCTCCTCCCCGGTGGCGGACGCGTACGCCCGGCTGGCCGAGGCCTACGCCGGGCTGCTGGTCGTCGAGCGGTCCGCGCACGACCCCGCCCCCAGCGGTGCGGGCTGGGTCGGCGCGGACGAGCTCGCGGCGGGCGGACCGGCCCTGGACGCCTTCCTCGCCTGGGACGACGCCCAGGTGCTGCGGGACTACGGGCAACAGGCCCGCCCCGACGTGGTCGCGAGCTTCGGGCTGCACCGGTACGCGTGGCCGGCCTGCCTGCTGATCACCGTGCCGTGGTTCCTGCACCGGCGGGTCCCGCGGCTCCCGGCCTCCCGGGTGGCCTTCCACCGGACGCTGGGCCGGATGGCCGTACACGTCGAAAGTTTCTCCTGCCTGCCGGACGACCCGGCGGCCGCTCTCCCCGGGGCCCGGGTCGTGCCCGACGAGGAGGCGCTGCGCGCCGAGGTGCGGGCAGCGGTGGCCCAGCACCTCGAGCCGGTGCTGGCAGGCTTCGGCCCGCGCATGCGGCGCGGCCGCCGCGCCCTGTGGGGCATGGTGACCGACGAGGTCGTCGAGAGCCTCTGGTACGTCGGCCACCTGCTCGGCGAGGAGCAGCGGGCCATGGCCGAGCTGGAGGCGCTCCTGCCCGGCTCGACCGCCCCGTACACGGGGGGCGCGGGATTCCGTACGCTCGCCGGGCCGGACGGCGGCGAGCTGCCCACCCGGGACCGGGCGAGCTGCTGCCTCTTCTACACGATCCGGCCGGACGACACCTGCGTCACCTGCCCCCGGACCTGCGACGCGGACCGTATCGCCCGGCTCACGGCGGCGGCCGAGGCAATCCCGAGCTGAACCCACCCCCAAGGGTGACGCTATTCGAACTCAACTCAGCTCGTACGGGCGCTAGTTCGAGCTACAACACCCTATCCGGCGGGCCCCGCCCCCCGATGGCGTCCACTTGCCCCGAAACCGGCGTGCCGGGCCGATCCGCTGCGCCACTATGGCGCCGGAAGGCCGCACACGCGAGGCAGAGGCAAGGGACACCCGCATGAGACTGACCGACATATCGCTGGACTGGCTGCTGCCCGGCAGCCTGCTGATCCTGGGCGTACTTGCGGCAGTTGCGGTACTGGCCCGTGGCAAGCGCGAGAGCGAGAAGGCCGCTGCCGACGACAGCTGGGAGCGCAGCGAGGAGCGCCGCAGGCGCAAGGAGGCCGTCTACGGCACCGCCTCCTACGTCCTGCTCTTCTGCTGCGCGGCGGTCGCCGCCGCGCTCTCCTTCCACGGGCTGGTCGGCTTCGGGCGGCAGAACCTCAACCTCTCCGGGGGCTGGGAGTACCTGGTCCCCTTCGGCCTCGACGGCGCCGCCATGTTCTGCTCGGTGCTCGCCGTCCGCGAGGCCAGCCACGGTGACGCGGCCCTCGGCTCGCGCATGCTGGTCTGGCTGTTCGCGGGGGCGGCCGCCTGGTTCAACTGGGTGCACGCACCGCGCGGGATGGGCCACGACGGGGCCCCGCAGTTCTTCGCCGGCATGTCCCTCTCGGCGGCCGTCCTCTTCGACCGGGCCCTCAAGCAGACCCGCCGGGCGGCGCTGCGCGAACAGGGCCTGATCCCCCGGCCGTTGCCGCAGATCCGGATGGTCCGCTGGCTGCGGGCCCCCCGGGAGACCTTCGGCGCGTGGTCGCTCATGCTGCTGGAGGGGGTGCGCACCCTCGACGAGGCCGTGGACGAGGTGCGCGAGGACAAGAAGGAGAAGGAGAACGACCGGCACCGCAGGCGGGAGCAGCACCGCCTGGACCGTGCGCACATCAGGGCGCTGGGCCGGCAGCACCGGGCCTTCGGGCGGACCCGCGCCCGCCAGGTCGACCTCCCGGAACTGACGCAGGGAGCGGGCTCCGCGCCGGTCGGCGCGGAGCCGGCCATACCGGATTCGGGACAACTGCCCCCGCGCCGAAGGCCCTCCCTGCAGGCCGTCAGCAGGACCGAGTCCCTTGAGGTGACCGGCCCCCGGACGGTGGACCTCACCGCCGAGGACGACACCCAGACGATCCCGCGGCTCGATTCACTGGAACGCAAACTCAAGGACCTGGAGCAGCAGTTCGGCTGACCGGTCCCGGCCTCGGACCCCGGAGGGCTCGCCCGCTCAGGCGAGCCCTCCGTCCAGTTCGAACCAGACCACCTTGCCGCGGCCCGGTTCCACCACGTCCACGCCCCACGCGTCGGCGAGCGCCTGCACCAGCACCAGCCCCCGGCCGTGCGTACCGTCGTCGGCGGTCGGTACGTACGGCAGGGGCCGCCGGGAGGCGTAGTCCCGGACCTCCACCCGCAGCCGGGCGGCGGCGAGGCTCGCGGAGACCTCCGCGCCCTGCTCGGTGTGGACGAGGGCGTTGGTGACGAGCTCGGTGACCAGGAGTTCGGCCACCTCCGCGGCATCGGCCCGGCACCGGTGGCGCAGTAACTCCCGTAAGGACCGCCGGACTTCGCCCACGGCCTTCAGATCCGCCCGGCGCACGCTCCGGCTGATCTCCAGCGCGTCCGCCGCTCCCCCGTCCTCGACGGAGGGCTCCCGCGGTACCGGCCGGCCCCTCTTCCACAGTTTCCCCGTGTTCGCCCCCACCCGCACGGCGGTCTACCTCCCGCGTTCATTGCTCTCGAACAGGTCTACGGGATGCATGCCCCCCGGACCGGTCCGCACTCCTGCGGGCTCAAGGGCGGGGCACGTTGCGGAGGTTGGATCGAGCCATCTGGATCATCCGGCCCACCCCGCCGTCCAGCACGATCTTGCTGGCCGAAAGTGCGAATCCGGTCACCATCTCGGCGCTGATCCTCGGCGGAATCGACAGGGCATTGGGATCGGTCACCACGTCCACCAGAGCGGGTCCCTTGTGCCGGAAAGCGTCCTTCAAAGCCCCTGTGAGCTGCTTGGGCTTCTCCACGCGGACCCCGTACGCGCCCGCCGCGCGGGCGATGGCGGCGAAATCGGGGTTCTTGTTCGCCGTTCCGTAGGAGGGCAGGCCGGAAACCAACATCTCCAACTCGACCATACCGAGGGATGAGTTGTTGAAGAGGACCACTTTGACGGGCAGGTCGTACTGCACCAGGGTGAGGAAATCTCCCATCAGCATCGAGAAACCGCCGTCACCCGACATCGACACCACTTGACGGCCCCGGTCGGTGAACTGTGCGCCGATGGCCTGCGGGAGGGCATTGGCCATGGAGCCGTGACTGAAGGAACCGATGATGCGCCGCTTGCCGTTCGGGGAAAGATAGCGCGCCGCCCACACATTGCACATGCCGGTGTCGACGGTGAACACGGCGTCCTCGTCGGCGAGTTCGTCGAGCACCGAGGCCACGTACTCGGGGTGGATGGGTGTGTGCTTCTCCACCTTGCGCGTGTAGGCCTTGACCACCCCCTCCAGGGCGTCCGCGTGCTTCTTCAGCATCCGGTCCAGGAAGCGGCGGTCCGTCTTGGCCTTCACCCGCGCGTTCAGGGCGCGCAGGGTCTCCCGTACGTCTCCCCAGACCGCGAGGTCCAACTTGGAGCGGCGCCCGAGGTGTTCGGGCCGGATGTCCACCTGGACGATCTTCACGTCGTCGGGGAGGAAGGCGTTGTACGGGAAGTCCGTGCCGAGCAGGATCAGCAGATCGCACTCGTGGGTCGCCTCGTAGGCCGCGCCGTAGCCGAGGAGCCCGCTCATACCGACGTCGTACGGATTGTCGTACTGGATCCACTCCTTCCCGCGCAGGGCGTGCCCGATGGGCGCCTTGACCCGGCCGGCGAACTCCATCACCTCGGCGTGCGCCCCGGCGGTGCCGCTGCCGCAGAAGAGCGTGACCTTGTCGGCCTCGTCGACGAGGCGGACCAGCTTCTCGATCTCGCCGTCGCCGGGGCGGACCGAGGGCCGGGCGGTGACGAGCGCGTGCTCCACCGACTTCTCCGGGGCGGGCTCCGCGGCGATGTCCCCGGGCAGCGCGACGACGCCGACCCCGCTGCGGCCGACGGCGTGCTGGATGGCGGTCTGGAGCACCCGCGGCATCTGCCGGGGGTTGGAGATCAACTCGCTGTAGTGGCTGCACTCGCTGAACAGCCGGTCGGGGTGGGTCTCCTGGAAGTAGCCGAGGCCGATCTCCGAGGAGGGGATGTGCGAGGCGAGCGCGAGGACCGGGGCCATGGAGCGGTGGGCGTCGTACAGGCCGTTGATCAGGTGCAGGTTTCCCGGGCCGCAGGAGCCCGCGCAGGCGGCCAGGCGGCCGGTGATCTGGGCCTCGGCGCCGGCCGCGAAGGCCGCCGTCTCCTCGTGGCGGACCTGGATCCAGTCGATGCCATCCGTCCGGCGGATCGCGTCCACCACCGGGTTGAGGCTATCGCCGACGACCCCGTACAGCCTGCGCACGCCGGCGCGCACGAGGATGTCGACGAACTGCTCTGCCACGTTCTGCTTGGCCATGGGGGAAGCACCCTTCGGTTCTCCGTCGCGTGTGCCTCCCATCCAGCCATGTATGCGCCGGTTACGCCTCCCAGACCGCGGCGGCGGTGCGGTCGTCGGCGTAGCCCTTGAGCCGGAGCTGGGTGTCCGCGAGGAAGGCCGCGAGGCCGGGCGGTTCCGGCTCGGCCCAGCGCGCGGCGAGCTCGGCCGGGAGGACCGGCTCCTCGCGCATCGGCTCCGCCAGCCCGCCGGAGCACAGCAGCAGGGTGTCGCCCGGGTGGGCCACGGACGCGCGGAACCGGAAGCCCCCGTCGGCGGGCTCCGCGGGCTCTCCCGGCTCTCCGGGCCTGCGGGGGTCGGCGGTGCGCTCCTCCAGCGGCTCCAGGTCCTGCCACTCTCCGGACCGCAGCCGGAACAGCCCGCCCGCGCCGGAGCCGAAGCACACCCGGGTCCGGCATTCGGGGTCCACCGGGAGCAGCAGGCCGCGCAGTCCGGCGGTGTACGCCTCCTCGGCGAGCCCCAGCTCGGCGGCGCGGGCCCGCAGCCGCCCGTAGCCCCGGTCGGTGAGGCGCTGGAGGCCCGAGCGGAGGGCGTCGCGGCGCCCGGCCCGGATGTCGTCGGCCAGCCGCTCCTGGCTCCGCCCGACGGCCGCCGCGACGGTGCGGCAGAGCTCGGCGGCGGCCTCCGCGGCTCCGGGGGCGGCCCGGTCGCCGCCGGCGAGGGCCACCAGGACCAGGGCGTCGTCGCCGCCGCCGAACCGGGCGGTGAGGAGGAAGTCGCGGCGGGGCTCGCCGCGGAACCGGGCGGAGTCCCCGCGCAGGGAGGCGGCACGCAGGGTGTAGGTGCCGTAGCGGGCGCCCTCCAGGACGGTGTCGGGGGTCAGCCCGTCCAGGGCGGCCGGGTCGGCGGGCGGGAGCGCGCCGGGCTCGGCTGCGTAGGTGGGGGCGCGGTCGCCGAGGTGGCGCACCTCAGGCCGCCCGGCGGCGGGCGGCTCCGGCACGGGAGCGGGCGCGGCCGCGGGCGGCGGCGCGGGCGGCGCGGCCTCGGCGGGCCGCTCCGGGGTTTCGGCGCGCGGCACCTCCCACCGCCACACGGGCAGTTCGGGCGGCGGTTCGGGGGCTCGTACGGGCGGCACGTCCACACCCCCGAGCGCGTACCCGGTGGCGTCCTGCTGCCTCGGATCGCGCGGGGGCGGCACGGCGGCCGAAGGCGGCGCGGGGGGCCATCCCGGCGGGGGCGGCGGCGGGGAGCGGCGGGGGCCCGGGAGCAGCGCCTCAGGGGCAGGCGGGGGTTTCGGCGGGGCGGGCGGCGGCGAGGGCCGCACCGGCTCGTGGCCCGGCGCCGAAACCGCTCCCGGGTCCGTGGTCACGCCCGCCGCCGAACGGAAGCGGTGGTCCAGCGTGTCCCCCGGGTCGGGTGCCGGTCCGGCTTCCGGGTCCTCGTAGAGCTTCTGCCACCAGTCGTCCGCGCCCTGCTGACTCATGCCCTCATTCTCGGCCTCCGGCGGGGGCGGAAAACGCCGAATGCACGAAAAGGGTCCACCGGGCCGCCGCCCGGTGGACCCTTCCACCCTTACCCGTACGGACTAGCGGACGTCGTACGCCCGCGCGACCGCCTGGGTAACGGAGGCACCGTTCGCGTCGGTCAGTTCGACCTTCAGCGACACCTGCTTGCCGTTGGCCCCGGCGTGGTCCACGACCGCGCTCCACTTGCCTGCGCGCTCGCTCACCTTCGCCTCGGTCCAGTGCTCACCGTCGTAGGAGTACGACAGCTTCGCCGACTTCAGCGCGCCGGGCGCGTAGCCCGCGTGTCCGGTGACGCTCAGGCCGATGCTCTGGCCGTTCGCCGCCGCGACCGTCTTCATCCCGTCCAGCGGGGCCGCGTACCGCGGGAAGAGGATCGGCAGCCCCTGCGAGTACGCCGACGCGTCGAGCTTCGAGGTGAAGCCCCAGGTCGTCTGGACCGACGTGGAGCGCTGCCAGACCCGCGCGGGCGGGCCGATCTTCTCGATGGCCTGGGTCAGTTCGTACCGGCCCGCCTCGGCCGGGACCTCGAAGACCCCGAACGGGTACCAGCTCTCGCCGATGACCTCGCCGTCGCGCTTGAGCTGGAGGCTGCCGATGTCACCGAAGGAGCCCGGCTGGGCGGCGTGGCGGCTGTCGCCCCACATGGCGGCGGCGAAGCCGATCAGGTTGCCCTGCCGTTCGGCGGCCAGGGTCTCCTTGCCGGAGAGGTCGCGCGGCGCGACCGGGGCGGTCACCCCGTCGTACCAACTCGCGGCGGTCTTCTGTCCCTTGGCGTAGGTGTGCTGCTCGCCGACCATGAACTCGCCCCAGGGGAAGCTGCTGGAGAGCATCTGGTCCCAGGCCGTGTCCCCGGCGGTGTAGAACTCGGTGCGCTTGCCCGGCGTCGCGACCGTCTCGATCCCGCCGAAGTACACCGCGCTGCCGATCGGCCGGTAGGCACCGGCCAGGTCGATGAAGTCGGCCGCCACGCCCATGGAGTTGTAGGTGGACTCCACCTGGCCGAGCTCGCGGTCGCGCACCCGGTAGGTGTGAGCGCCCTTGACCTCTCCCGTCTCGGGGAAGGCGAGGGAGTAGACGTACGGGCTGTTCGCGGTGGCCTTCCAGGACAGCGTGACCTTGCCCGCCGCCAGGCGGGCCAGCAGCGCCTTGCCCTCGGCGGTCTCGATGGCCAGCGCGGGCAGCGCGCCGCCCGCGTAGCCGGTGAAGCCGACCCAGCGGCCGGGAGCCTCACGGTAGGCGAGCAGCGCCTTGGCGCCGGCGGCCTGCGCGTTCTGTGCGACCTCGTACAGCGCCCCGTCGGTGACCTTGACCAGGACGACCGCGTCCTTGGCGGCGACCGCGGCGAGCTCCCCGGGGGTGCCGGCGCCCGCGTCGACCAGCGGCGCGCTGCCGTTTCCGTCGAGGTTGTCGCTGCCGGTGGACGCGGTGATCGGGTGCAGGACCGGACCGCCGGCGACCTTCAGCTCGGAGACCAGCGGCGCGGCCGCCCGCCAGTAGCTGCCGAACTCGAACTCGCCGTCCTTCGCACGGCCTTCGACGGAGGAGTAGAAGCCGCGGATGGTCCGGCCGCCCGCGGCGGTGCCGGCGTGCAGCCACACGTCGTCCCAGCTGCGGGCGAACCCGAGGGTGGTGTTGCGGGCCTCGGCCGGCTTGTCGGCCTCGACGGCCAGGCGCCCGGCCTTGCGGGCGTCGAGCACGATGGTCGTGTCCTTCTTCACCTCGACCTGCGGGCGGCCGAGGTAGGTGAGGGAGTCGATGAGCCGGTCGTCTCCCTCACCCGCGTCGGGGGTGCCGACGAAGGCGGAGAGGAAGTACGCGCCCGGCCGGACCCGGTAGACCTGGTCGACGGAGCCGTCGTTGAAGCGGCGCTCGCCGGTGGCGTCGTCGGTGCCGATCACGTCCAGGGAGGACGGTCCGGCGGCCGGCTTGCCCGCACGGTCCACGAGCTTGACGCGCAGGGTCACCGTCTCCGGCTCGACGTACAGCGAGAAGGGGGTGGAGACGCGCACGCCGTTCGCCGTGGCGACGATCCGGCCGGTGACGTCCCCGTACTGGGAGCGCGCCAGCTCGGCGGCCGGGTCGAGGGCGAGCGGCACCGTGACGGTGGCGCCGGCCGGGACGGTCACGGTGCGCCGGTCGAGGCGGGCGACCTGGCTGCGGACTGCGGAGCCGTCGTTGCCGGTGACCTTCTCGACGGCGAGGTTCAGGGTGACCGGCTCGGTGCCCGTGTTGGTGTACGGGACCTGCACGGTCGTCCGGTCGCTGCGGTCCTGCGGCCAGTTGTACGTGCCGCCCTGGACGGCGGGGGCGCCGGTGACGGTGGTGTCGATGGCCGCCTGCACGTCGAGGCGGCCGCCGCCGGTCTCCCGTACGTCCCCGGGCACCGCGGTGTTCGCCGAACCGACGAGGGCCGCCTTGACCTGCTGCGAGGTCCAGTCGGGGTGGCGCTGCTTGACGATGGCGGCGGCGCCCGCGACGTGCGGGGTGGCCATCGAGGTCCCCGACATGCCCTGGTACGCGTACACCCCGCGGCCGCCCGCCGCGGCGGCGGAGATCCCGACGCCGGGGGCGGCGATCTCGGGCTTGAGGGTGTGCTGGAGTCCGGCCGGGCCGCGGCTGGAGAAGACGGCCGTGGTGTCGTCGCGGTCGACGGCGCCCACCGTCAGCACACTGGCCGCACAACCGGGAGAGGAGACCGTGTTGTTGCCGGGGCCCGAGTTGCCGGCGGCGATGACGAAGAGCGGGCCCTGCTGGGAGAGCCGTTCCGCGGCCGCGGCGAGCGGGTCGTCGCAGGCGGTCTGGGAGGGGTCGCCGAGGCTCATGGAGACCACGTCGGCCTTGCTCGCGACGGCCCACTCCATGCCGGCGATGATCCACGAGTCGAGGCCGTAGCCCCCGTCGTTGAGGACCTTGCCGCTGAGCAGTTCGGCGCCGGGGGCCACGCCCTTCTTGGCGCCGCCGCTCTCGGCTCCGGAGCCGCCGACGGTGGAGATGGTGTGGGTGCCGTGCCCCTGCCGGTCCGTGTCGGTGTCCGAGTCGGTGAAATTCTTCGAGTCGGCGACGCGGCCCTTGAGGTCGGGGTGTTCGAGGTCGGTGCCGGTGTCCAGGACGGCGACCTTGGTGCCCTTGCCGTCGTATCCGGCGGCCCAGGCGGCGGTGGCGTTCACCTGCCGGGTGGAGCGCTCCAGGTTCGCCTGGACCTTGCCGTCCAGCCACAGCTTCTTCAGTCCGCCCGAGACGGAGCGCGCGCGGGCGTCCGTACCGGTGACGTCGGCCCAGAACGCGGCGGCCTGCTCCTTGTCGGCGGAGAGGGCGACGCCGCCGATGGAGCCGAGGACGAGGGAGCGGTCGGCGCCGCGGGGCGCGGGCGGGGCGCTGCGCGCCACGTTCACGGAGCCGTCGTAGACCGCGATGAGCGGGAGCTTCTTGGCGTGTGCGTCGTCGTAGCCCTGCCGGATGAGGCCGGTGACGTTGAAGAGCTCGTGGTCGGCCTTGCCCGCGGCGAGGGCCTTCACCGCGCTCTCCGGGTAGACGTAGAGGTCCTTGCCGGACTGGCGGGTCTGCACCACCGGCTGCGAGCCGTCCGCGCGCGGCATGGCGGTGGCGGCCGTGCGGCCGGCCGCGTCGGTGGAGACCAGGATCCGGTCGCCGGTGACGAGGGTCACCGTGACGGGGGCGGTGGGCTGCTTTCCGGCCGCCTCGCTGCCCACGAGTGGTCTCTCTCCAGGCGCTCCGTCGCTCGGCTGTGCCGCCGACGGGCCGACGGCGGTGACGGCCAGGACGGCCGCTGTTGCCGCCCCGAGCGTCGTTCGCGATATCGGGCGCATCGCTCTCCCCAGGTGAATTCCGGCCAACTACTGCATTGCACGGCAAAGCTGCCGCGTAAATGGCTTCTGGCCAGCGGATGTTGGTGCTGCGGTGGCATGACCTTTACAGAGAGCCGGGGGGTGCGGCGATGATGTCCGCGGCGGGTTTGCGCCGTGGCCGCTTCCCGCCAGGGGCTGCGTGGAGAGGTGGGTGTTCGGGTTGCTGGGTGCGATAGGCCTCGACGAGGGCCAGGAGTCGGCGTACCGCGCGCTGGTGGCGCTGGGGGCGGCGGAGGTGCCCGACCTCGCACACCGGCTGACCCTGCCGGTGCCGCAGACCGAGCGGGCGCTGCGGCACCTGGAGCGCCAGGGCCTGGCCGCCCAGTCCTCGGCGCGCCCGGGGCGCTGGGTGGCGGCGCCGCCCGGGGTCGCCCTCGGGGCGCTCCTCACCCAGCAGCGGCACGAGCTGGAGCAGGCGGAGCTGGCGGCGGCGCTGCTGGCGGAGGAGTACCGGGTGGAGGCGGCCGAGCCGGCGGTGCACGACCTCGTGGAGGTGGTGCAGGGGGCGAGCGCGGTGGCGCACCGCTTCCACCAGCTCCAGCTGGGCGCGGAGAAGGAGGTGTGCGCGCTGGTCAGCGGCCGGCCGCAGGTGGTGACGGGCACGGAGAACGAGGCGGAGGACCGGGCCTCCGTACGCGGGGTCGACTACCGGGTGGTGATCGAACGGGAGGTGCTGACCCTGCCGAGGGGGATCCGCGAGGCGTCGACGGCGCTGGCCCGGGGCGAACGGGTCCGGGTGACGGGCGAGGTCCCGACGAAGCTGGTGATCGCGGACCGGACCCTGGCGATGGTCCCGCTGACGGCGCGCGGCGCGGAGCCGGCGGCGCTGGTGGTGCACGCGTCGGGGCTGCTGGAATCCCTGACGGGCCTGTTCGAGGCGGTGTGGCGGGAGTCGCTGCCGCTGCGGCTGGGCGCGTCGGGCGCGCCCGAGGAGTCGGACGGCGGCCCGGACGCCACCGACCTGGAGATCCTGACCCTGCTGTTGGCGGGGATGACGGACGCGAGCGTGGCGAAGCACCTGGAGCTGGGCCTGCGGACGGTGCAGCGGCGGGTCAAGGGCCTCATGGAGCTGTCGGGGGTCACGACGCGGCTCCAGCTGGGCTGGCACGCCTACGAACGGGGCTGGGTGGCCCGATAGCCCCTGGTCGGTCAGGCTGAGCAGATGGATCTGCCTCAGCTGCTCCTGGTGGGGCTGGTGCTGCTGCTCGGGACGCTCGGGGTGCTGGTGCCGGGCGTACCGGGAACCTGGCTGGTGTGGGCGGGACTGCTGTGGTGGACGCTGCACGTGCGGTCGGCGACGGCGTGGACCCTGCTGGTCGCGGCGACGGCCCTGCTGCTGGTGGTCCAGGTGGTGAAGTGGCTGCTCCCGCCGCGGCGGCTGCGGGGGGTGGGGGTGACCCGCCGGATGGTGGTGTTCGCGGGCGCCGGTGCGGTACTGGGCTTCGTGCTGATCCCGGTACTGGGGGCGGTCCCTGGTTTCGTGGGCGGCATCTACCTCTGCGAGAGGCTCCGCCTGGGGACGCACGGCGAGGCGTGGGCGTCGGTACGGGCGGTGATGCGGGCGGTGGGGACCAGTGTGCTGGTGGAACTGTTCGCGTGCCTGCTGGTGGCGGGGGCGTGGCTGGGCGTGGTGGTGGCGGGCGTCTGACCGGCCCCGGGCTCCGGTCCTGGGACCGGAGCCCGATGCGGCCGGCCGCGGTGCCTGCGAGGCTTGCAGCCATGACGGACTTCGAGGGATTCAGCGAGGCCGAGCTGGCGTACCTCCGCTCCCAGCGGCTGGGCCGCCTGGCCACCGTGGACGCGGCGGGGCAGCCGCAGGCGAACCCGGTGGGGTTCTTCCCGCAGGAGGACGGCACGATCCTGGTGGGCGGGCTGGCCATGGGGACGACGAAGAAGTGGCGCAACCTCCAGCGGAACCCGCGGCTGGCGCTGGTCGTGGACGACCTGGTGAGCACCCGCCCGTGGCGTGTCCGCGGCATCGAGATCCGCGGCCACGCCACGCTGGAGACCGGCCCGCACTCCCTGGGCCCCCACTTCAGCCCGGAGGTCATCCGCATCCACCCGGACCGGGTGCATGTGTGGGGTCTCTGACCGTCGGGACCCGCACTAGGGCGTCCTAGGCCCGGCCGGACCGCTTCGCGGCGTAGTTGGCGCGGCCCTCCGCCGACTTGAGCCGCCAGTCACGGCGGATCTCCGACCGGAGCCGCGCGTCCGTCTTCGCGACGATCCGCTGGTTCTCGCGCAGCAGCTTGCGGTAGCTGTCCAGGCGCCGCTCCGGCAGCTCTCCGGAGTCCACGGCGGCCCGCACCGCGCACCCCGGCTCCGCCTCGTGCGCGCAGTCGTGGAAGCGGCAGGACTCCGCGTACTCCTCGATCTCCGAGAAGACCTGGCCGACCCCGGTCCCGGCGTCCCAGAGGCCGACGCCGCGCAGTCCGGGCGTGTCGATCAGGACGCCGCCGCCCGGCAGGGCGAGCAGGTTGCGCGTCGTGGTCGTGTGACGGCCCTTGCCGTCGACCTCGCGGGCCTCCTGGACCTCCATGACGTCGGCGCCGAGCAGCGTGTTGGCCAGCGTGGACTTGCCGGCGCCGGAGATGCCGAGCAGCACGCTCGTACCGCCCCCGACGACGGCGGCGAGGACGTCCGTGCCCTCCCCGGTGAGGGAGGACACCGTCAGTACCCGGACCCCGGGCGCGGTGGTCTCCACGTCCTGGACCAGGTGCCCGAGCGTCGCCGGGTCCGGGACCAGGTCGGCCTTGGTGAGGACGACCAGCGGCTGCGCCCCCGATTCCCACGCCAGGGCCAGGAAGCGCTCGATGCGCCCCAGGTCAAGTTCCACGGCGAGGGAGACGGCGATGATCGCGTGATCGACGTTGGCGGCGAGGATCTGTCCCTCGGACCGCTGGGAGGAGGTGGACCGTACGAAGGCGGTCCGGCGCGGCAGGTACGCCTTCACGTAGCGCGGGTTGCCCGCCGGCTCGACCGCTGCCCAGTCGCCGGTGCAGATGACCCTCAGTGGGTCGTGCGGGGTGACGAAGGCGGTGTCGGCGCGGACGATGCCGTCCTCGGTCATGACGTCGCACTGACCGCGGTCGACGCGTACGACGCGGCCGGGCAGGAGGCCCTGCTCGGCGTACGGGGTGAACTCGGCCGCCCAGGCTTCGTCCCAGCCGAAGGGGCTGAGCGCGTGCGAGAGCGAGGATGCCTGCGGGAAAGAAGAGAAAGACAAGGGGAACCCTTCACAGGGTGGCCCCGGCAGCGCGCGCCCGCTCGCTCGCTCAGCGGCGGCGGTGCGCGAAGTGGTGTGAGGTCAGCCGGAGACCACGGAAGTGACATTGATGGTCTTCTGAATGCGGGCAGTGCCCTGCGCGATGACATTCATCAACTGGCTCACCTCCGGATCGTGCACGTACTGACGGTTCCGCAGACCGGCGGAACGCATCCAACGTAACAAGTGCCCTCACGCGCGCGCCATTTCTTTTCTCCGCGCTAGTCCGGTTCGAAGTGGTCCAGGAGCCGTAGCTGGAGGATATTGAGCACGTTGCTGTGCTGCTTGAGCATCGAGAGGCGGTACGCCGCCGTAGGGGCGTACTCCTCGACCTCGTGCACGGCCGCGGCGATCACATAGCCGTTCAGCGCGTCCATGTTCCCCGCCGCGCCGAAGTCCTGACCCGTGGGCAGCAGACTGCGGTCCAGGGGGGTCTCGTCACTGGTGATCACGTTCGCGACCACCGACGGCTGCCAGTCCCTGGCATTGGTGAGGGAGTGGTGCGTGTCGAACCGCACGGTGACCGTTTCACCTGCGGCGATCGCCACGCTGTACCGGCCCTCTTCGTCGGTGAAGACGTGATCGATCTCCGAGAGGTCACTGTTATAGACGCTGACCTTGATCATGAAGATCGGACTCTTGTCGGAAACTGCTCGCACTTGCCCGAACATCCGGGTCTCCTCCCGGTCGGAAAATACCGCTGGAGACCACCCCTGCAATCCAGTCTGTCCGGGCCCCACCGCCGCCGCCAGTCGGACCGGTTCCTAGGGTCCGGCCGGGTACGAGGCCTCGGCGCGGCCGACGCCCGATTCGATGTCCAGGGTGCGGGGGGAGCCGGCGTCGCGCAGGGCGTCCGGGACCTCGCAGCGGCCGCTGCCGGTCGCGCAGCGGACCCGGAAGCGGGCGGCCGGGGGCACGGTGAGGGCGAGGCGGCCGGAGGCGACCCGGGCGGTCACCTGGTCGGGCGGGGTGGCGAAGGCCGCGTCGGCGCGGCCGGATCCGACCCGGACGTCGGCGTGGGGTGAGGCGAGGCCGGTGGCCAGCAGGCTTCCGGAGCCCACCTTCGCCCGCAGGGCCCCGCGCAGCCCGGCGATCTCGATCCGGCCCGAGTCGGTTTCCGCGTCGACGGCGCCGCCCAGGCCGCTGAGGGAGACCCGGCCGGACCCGGCCGTCACCTTCACGGGGATGTCCGCGGGTACGGTCACCCCCAGCTGGACCGAACAGCCGGCCCCGGCGGCCGTCCAGGAGCCCTCGCCGGGGCAGTGCGGGGTCAGCCTCAGGGTGTCGCCCAGCCAGCTCTCCTCGATGGTGGGCGCCTTGAGCGACCAGCTGATCGCGGCGCGGTAGCCGACCTCTTGGTCGGCGCGGGGGGTGACGGTCACGTTCGCGCTGCCGCCCACGATCTCCAGCGCGGTCACCCGGCGGCCCTCGCTGCCACCGAGCAGGGTGGCGTTCCGGACGGTCCCGTACGACCACGCCTGCCAGGCGACCGGGGCGACGACGAGCAGCGCGCCGAGTACCGCGGCGGTGATCCAGGCACGGCGGTGCCCGCGTCGGGGTCCGTCCCCGTCGGCGCCCGTCACGGTGTGCCGTCCAGGAAGCGGAGCACCGCGAGGACCCGGCGGTGGTCGCCGTCGGCCGGGGGCAGGTCGAGCTTGGCGAAGATGTTGTTGATGTGTTTGGCCACCGCGCTCTCGCTGACGACGAGTTCGGCGGCGATCCCCGCGTTGGAGCGGCCTTCCGCCATCAGGGCCAGTACCTCCCGCTCGCGCGGGGTGAGGCGCTCCAGCGGGTCCGGTCCCCCGCCGCGGCGCAGCAGGAGCTGGGCGACGACCTGGGGGTCGAGCGCGGTCCCGCCCGCGGCGACGCGCCGCAGGGCGTCCACGAACTCCTCGACATCGGCGACCCGTTGCTTGAGCAGGTAGCCGATGCCGGCCCCGCTGCGGGTGGCCAGCAGGTCGGCGGCGTAGCGCTCCTCCACGTACTGGGACAGCAGCAGCACCGCCGTGTCCGGGTACTGCCGGCGGATCATCAGGGCCGCCCGAACGCCCTCGTCGGTGAAGCCGGGCGGCATCCGTACGTCGACGAGCGCGAGCTCCGGGCGGTGTTCCTCGACGGCGGCGAGCAGACCCTCGGCGTCGCCGGTCTCGGCGGCCACCTCGAATCCGGCCATTTCGAGGACTTTGACGAGTCCTATGCGCAGCAGGACGGAGTCCTCGGCGATCACAGCCCGCACGGCAGCTCCACGGTGATGACGGTCGGGCCCCCGAGAGGGCTGGTGATCATGATGGTTCCGTCGACCGACCCTACGCGCTTGCGCAGGCCGACCAGTCCGGTGCCGCGGGCCGGGTCCGCTCCGCCGACCCCGTCATCGGTGACGGTGAGGCGCAGCAGGTCCCCCCGCCGGCCGGGGACGCGCTCGACCCGGACGCGGCAGCGGTCGGCCCGGGCGTGTTTGGCGACGTTGGCCAGGGTCTCGGACACCACGAAGTAGGCGACGGCCTCGATGGTGGCCCCCGGCCTGGTTGCGATGTCCACGGCCAGCTCGACGGGGAACGGGGCCCGGGCGGCGATCCCGGAGAGCGCCGCGTCGAGCCCGCGGTCCTCCAGTACGGCCGGGTGCAGGCCGCGTACGAGGTTGTTGAGCTCCTCGATGGCCTCCTTCGCCTCGCGGTGGGCCTCGTCGATGACGGCCTTGACCTCGGGCGGCAGGTCGGTCAGGGTGGCGCGGGCGATGCCGAGGTTCATGGCGAGCGCGACGAGGCGTTGCTGGGCCCCGTCGTGCAAGTCCCGCTCGATCCTGCGGCGTTCGAGGTCGGCCGCGTCCAGGATGCCGGCCCGGCTCTCGGCGAGGTCCTCGACGCGGCGCGCCAGCTCGCGGGAGCGGTTGGGTCCGAGGAGCGCGGCCGCGGCGAAGGCGTCGAGGCGGGTGGTGAGCGCGGCGAGCCAGGGCGCGGAGAGCAGGAGGAGGCCGCCGCCGACGGTGATCACGTCGTATTCGAGGTGCAGGTCGGAGGACGGCAGGGTCCAGCCCCACGCGTACACGGCGGCGCCGGCCGCGCCGAGGACCCAGGCGAGCACCACCAGCGCCCCGGCCGCGGCGGCGAGCGGGCTGACGAGGAGGTGGTAGCCGTACTGGCGCCAGGTCGCCTCGGAGCGCACCCGTTCGAGCAGCCCGCGCGGGCTCCACCAGCGCTCCTTGCGCACGACCTCCGGCACGTCCAGACCGAGCAGGGACCAGAAGCGGCTGCGCTGGAGCGCGGTGAGCAGCGGGCTGAGGGCGAACAGCAGGAGCAGCGGGACGGGGCTGCGCCCGGGCGACACGCCCGCGTAGGCCAGCCCGAGGAGGACGGGCAGCGCGGCCGGGATCGCGGCCGCCGTGAAGGCGGTGTTGCGCCGGGCCCACGCCGACCACGGTGCGTGCTCCGTGGTCCAGGTGTACGAACGCCTCAGCGCGCCGCGAAGTGCCATGCCCCGTACGTTAATCGCACTGGTCGGAGGGCTGCGATCACGCTGGCGCCCGGTCGGGGGTGTAGCTGGTGCCACCCCCGGTTCGGACAGTGGGGCTACTGATCGCGAAGGCTCCGCGGACGAGGCTGAGGGGGTGCCCGGGGGACGGTCCGCCGGGCCGGAAGGAGACCCGCGGCCATGGCACTTGTCGCCCCGCAGTTCCGTACCCGTCAGTTCCGCACCCGTCAGTTCCGTACCCGCCGGCTCATCGACGGCCCGCGTACGCCCCGGCTCGCCACGGTGTTCACGGGAGCCGGGGTGGCGCTGGTGCCGTGGGTGCTGGTGCTGGCGAAGACCGTGCCGCAGACCACCGAGGTCTCCCACTGGTCGACCGCGTGGATCGGCCTGGACCTGATGCTGGCCGCCGGGTTGACCGGGACGGGGATGCTGCTGCGCAAACGCAGCCCCCTGGTGTCCCCGGTGGCCGCGGCGACTGCGGCACTGCTCTTGATGGACGCCTGGTTCGACGTCACCACCTCGGCCGGGAGCGACGGTCAGGGGATGGCGCTGCTGCTGGCGGTGGGAGCGGAGCTGCCGCTGGCGGCGGCGCTGGCCGTGGTCGCCGCACGCACCGCCCGGGGCGTGTCCGTTTCGTTCAAGACGGCCGGCTCGGGTCCGGCCTAGCCTGCGGGCATGACTCCACGACTCGACATGATCGGCCTGGTCGTCTCCGACATGGCCGCCTCGCTCGCCTTCTACCGCCGGCTGGGGCTGGACGTACCGGCCGGCGCCGATGACCAGCCGCACGTCGAAGGCACCGCGCCCGGCGGCCTGCGGATCGGCTGGGACACGGAGGAGACCATCCGTTCCTTCGACCCGTCCTGGACCCGGCCCACCGGTGACAGCCGCCGCGAGCTGGCCTTCCTGTGCGACTCCCCCGCCGAGGTGGACGCCCTGTACGCCGAGCTGACCGCCGCCGGGGCCCCCGGGCACCTGAAGCCCTGGGACGCCTTCTGGGGCCAGCGCTATGCCGTGGTCCTCGACCCGGACGGCTGCGGCGTCTCGCTGTTCGCCCCGTCGGCGCCTGCGACGTAGGCGCCGAGCGTGGTCCCGGCCAACGCGCGTACCTCGCGGGCCAGATGGGCCTGGTCGGCGTACCCGGCAACGCAGGCGACCTCGGCGTAGGGCATGCCCGCCCGGGCCAGCTCGAGGGCGCTGCGCAGCCGGAGCACCCGGCCCAGCGTCCGGGGCCCGTACCCGAAGGCGTCCAGGGAGCGCCGGCGCAGCTGCCGTTCCCCGAGGCCGACGGCGGCGGCGATCCGGGCCACCGGCCGGCCCGCCCGGAGCAGGGCCACGACCTCGGCGACGAGGGGGTCCGGCGGCCCGGCCTCGGCGGCGCGACGGGCGGCCAGCGCCTCCAGCCCGGCGCACGGGTTCCCGTACGAGGCCACCCGCCCGGCGAGGCGGCGTACCTCCCCGGCGGGCCACAGGTCGTCCAGGGCGACGCGGCGGTCCCGCAGCCGGTGCGCCGGTACGCCGAGCAGCGCGGGCGCGGTGCCGGGCGCGAACCTGATCCCGGCGAAGGCCCCGCCCGCGACCTCCCCGGCGGGATGCGGCCCGGTGTCCGCCCCGGCCACCAGCAGCCGGCCCTCGACCCACATCAGGTCCATGCACCCGTCGGGCAGGACCACCTGGCCGGGGCCTTCGGCGCGCCACAGCACGGCTCCGGGCACGACCGCGGACCGCGTCTCCTCGTACACGCTTCCAGGCTAGTGCCGGGGCCCCGCCGGGCGCGGGTCAGTGCTTGCGCAGCCGCGAGCTGTAGTCCTCCGGCGGCAGGAACTTCGACCAGCGCTCGGGGAACTCGGACGGCATCCCCTCGTCGTCCTCGTCGTCCTCCGACTCGCCCTCCGCCATCGCCCGCCAGGCCGCCGCCCGTGCGATCAGCTGGGCGGCCTCCGCCTCGCGGACCCGCTCGTTCGCCTCGCGCGCCGCCGCGGTGGCCACCGAGGGCCAGACCCGGTCGATCGCCGCGTTGACGGCGGCCCCGACGAGGACCGCGAAGGCCGAGATGCCGATCCACAGCAGCACGGCCACCGGCGCCGCCAGCGAGCCGTAGATCGTCGGCCCCTCCACGGTGTTGGTGAGGTAGATCCGCAGCAGGAACGAGCCCAGCACCCACATCGCGAGGGCCACCAGCGCGCCCGGCACGTCCTCGATCCACGGCGAGCGCACGGGCACGGACACGTGGTACAGCGTGGTCAGGAAGACGATGGACAGCAGGGTGACGGTCGGCCAGTACAGCACCGCGATCACGCTGGTGCCCCAGGGCACCAGCCGGACCACCGCGTCGGGTCCGACCACCATCAGCGGCAGCACGACCGCGCCGATGACCAGCGCGATGACGTACAGCAGGAAGGCCAGCAGCCGGGTCTTGACGATGCCGCGCTGCCCGTCGAGCCCGTACATCACGGTGATGGTGTCGATGAAGACGTTCACCGCGCGCGAGCCCGACCACAGGGCGAAGGCGAAACCGAGCGAGATCAGGTCGGGGCGGCCGCGGCCCGTCACGTCGTCCAGCATCGGCCTGGCGATCTCGTTGACGCCCCGGTCGGACAGGATCGTGCCGACCGCCCCCAGGATGTTCTCCTCGATGCTGGCCACCGTCGTCGTGCCCGTCCAGCCGTCCACGTAGCCGAGGAGGCCCAGCAGGCCGAGGAAGAGCGGGGGAAGCGAGAGCAGGGTGAAGAAGGCCGCCTCGGCGGCGAGGCCGAGGATCCGGTACTCGATGCACGAGTTGACGGTGTCCTTCAGGAGCAGCCAGCCCATCTTCCGCTTCGAGACGTTGCGGTAGAGGGCGCGGGCCCGGTGGAGCCGTCCATGGCGTCCGAGGATCCGCTCGGGTGTTTCTTTTGCTGGCTGCACGTCCTTACGGTATCCGCATGGCAGCCACCACCCACACAGTCACCAACCAGGCCCCGCCCCTCGTGGGCCACGACGTCTACGGGGGCGACCGGGCCCTCACCGAGGGCGTGGAGCGGCATCTCGCCTCCGCGGACCCCGAACTCCTCGGCGAGGTGCGGGAGGAGCTCACCCTCCTCGGCCGCGCCGCCGGTTCCGCGCAGGCCCAGGAGTGGGGCCGGCTGGCGAACGAGAATCCACCCAAGTTGCGGACGCACGACCGGTACGGGAACCGGATCGACGAGGTGGAGTTCCATCCCGCCTGGCACCGGCTGCTCGGGAAGGCCGTGTCCTCCGGGCTCACCGACGCCTGGGGCCGGCCGGCCGGGCACCTGCGGCGCGCCGCCGGGTTCTTCGTGTGGTCCCAGGCCGAGGCCGGGCACGGCTGCCCGGTCTCGATGACGCACGCCGCCGTGCCGGCGCTGCGGGCCGATCCCGGGCTGGCCGCCGAGTGGGAGCCGCGGCTGACCTCGCACGTGTACGAGGAGGGGCTGGCGCCGGCCGCGCAGAAGAGCGGCGTGCTCTTCGGCATGGGGATGACGGAGAAGCAGGGCGGCAGCGACGTACGGGCGAACACGACGGCCGCGGTGCCGCTGGACGCTTCGGGCGAGTACGTGCTGACCGGGCACAAGTGGTTCTGCTCGGCGCCGATGTCCGACGGGTTCCTGGTGCTGGCGCAGGCTCCGGGAGGGCTGACCTGCTTCCTGGTGCCGCGGGTGCTGCCGGACGGCACGCGCAACGTCTTCGCGATCCAGCGGCTGAAGGACAAGCTGGGCAACCGGTCGAACGCGTCGAGCGAGGTGGAGTTCGACGGGACCTGGGCGCGGCGGGTGGGCGAGGAGGGCCGGGGGGTGCGGACCATCATCGAGATGGTCGCGGCGACCCGGCTGGACTGTGTCATCGGCTCGGCCTCGCTGATGCGGCAGGCCCTGACGCAGGCCGCTCACCATGCGGAGCACCGCTCTGCTTTCGGAGCACCGCTCATCGACCAGCCGCTGATGCGCAACGTCCTCGCCGACCTCGCCCTGGAATCGGAGGCGGCGACCACCCTGACCCTGCGGCTCGCGGCCGCCTACGACGCCGGGACCGACCAGGAGAAGGCCTTCCTGCGCCTCGCCGTGCCCGCCGCCAAATACTGGGTGACCAAGCGCTGTACGCCGATGGTCGCGGAGGCCCTGGAGTGTCTGGGCGGCAACGGCTACGTCGAGGAGTCCGGACTGCCGAGACTGCTGCGCGAATCCCCGCTGAACTCCATCTGGGAGGGCTCGGGCAACGTCCAGGCCCTGGACGTGCTGCGCGCCCTGCAGCGGGAACCGCAGGCGCTGAACGCCTTCCTCCAGGAGGTCGGCCAGGCCCGGGGCGCGGACCACCGGCTGGATTCGGCCATCAAGGACCTGCTGACCGAGCTCGCCGACCTGGAGGGCATCGAGGCCCGGGCCCGCCGGGTGGTCGAGCGCATGGCCCTGGTGCTCCAGGGGTCGCTGCTGGTGCGGTGGGCCCCGCCGGAGGTGGCGGACGCGTTCTGTGCCTCGCGGCTGGGAGGCGACTGGGGAGCGGCCTTCGGCACGCTGCCGCACAGCCTCGACCTGGGCGCCGTAGTGGAACGGGCGCGGATCACGGGCGGGGAGTAGTCCCCAAACCGCTCCGAGCCGGGATCCGGGCCCGTCGACCGGGAACAGGAGTGGCGCCGCGCCGACTCGGCACCACCCCTGATCCCAGAAGCCCCGAGGAGGAGCTGTCACGCCGCTGAGCGGCGTCCGGACAGTTTCGGTCGGGTGACCGGGACTTGGCGAGAGTTGCATACCGTTGCAACCTTTGAGTCGTCCTGTTCGCACGGGGAGGTTCCGGTGGCCGACACCACAGGCAGCACGGTCGATGTGGCCCGCATCTCGGCCATGGACGCACGGGAGGCCGCGCGTCTGCTCAAGGGCGTACGGGCGGCGGCGCTGGCCGGGGACCGTCCCCCGGCCGCGCCGCGCCCGGAGATCGCCGAGTCCTGGCGCCGGATGCTGGCGGGCGGGGTGCACCCGGACCGGGACGCGCGCTCGCGGATGCTGTCGGCCGCCGAGACCGAGGAGCGGCGGCACGTCTCACCGCTGCGGGAGATCCTCCCGGTGCTCCGGGAGGGGCTGCTGCCGGCCCTGGACGAGGCCCTGCACATCATGGTCGTGGCCGACGCGGAGGGGCGGCTGCTGTGGCGGGAGGGCCACTCCTCCATCCTGCGCAAGGCTGACCGGCTCGGCTTCGCGGTGGGGGCCGACTGGGACGAGGGCGTGGTCGGCACGAACGGGGTGGGCACGGCCCTGGTGACCCGGCGGCCGGTCCAGGTGTTCTCGGCGGAGCACTTCGTCTCCAGCCACCACGACTGGACCTGCGCGGGCGCGCCCGTACGGGATCCGCGCGACGGGCGGCTGCTGGGCGTGGTCGACGTGAGCGGCCCGCTGGCCACCATGCACCCGGCGACCCTGGCCTGGGTGAGCTCGGTGGCCCGGCTCGCGGAGCGGGAGCTGCGCGTACGGCACCTGGAGTCGCTGGAGCGGCTGCGGGCGGTGGCGGCCCCGCTGCTGGCCCGGCTGCCGGGGCGGGCCCTCGCCGTGGACCCGAACGGCTGGACGGCGGCCGTGACGGGCCTGGCCCCCGTGGACCGCGTCCCGCTGCCGAAGTCCTTCGGGCCGGGGCGGGTGTGGGTGCCGCAGCTCGGCGACTGCGCGGTGGAGCCGCTGCCCGGCGGCTGGCTGCTGCGGATCGCGCAGGACCGTACGAGCACCGGGGTGACCCGGGTGGTGCTCGACCTCAGCCGGGCGGGGTCCTGGTCGGCGACGGTGTACGGGGCCGCCGGGAGCTGGTCGCAGGAGCTGAGCCCGCGCCACGCGGAGCTGCTGTTCCTGCTGGCGGAGAGCCCGCGGGGGCGCTCGGCGGCGGAGCTGTCCGGGGAGCTGTTCGGTGACCCGACACGCACGGTGACGGTCCGCGCGGAGATGTCCCGGGTACGCCGCAACCTCGCGGGCGTGCTGACCCACCGGCCGTACCGGTTCACGCAGGACGTGGAGGTGGAGGTGATCCGCCCCCAGGACCCGGCCGCGCTCCTCCCCCACTCCACCGCGCCCGCGGTGATCCGGGCCCGCCTGGGCCGCAGGGGGCCGGACGTGATTCCCTGACCTGCATGAGCACCATCACCCTCACCACCTGGTCCCTGGAAATGACCTCGCCGGCGGACCTGATACCCGCGACCGCGCCGGGCCCGGAGATCACCATCGTCCGGGCGGAGGTCCCCTCTCCCGAGTTCAGCCGCTTCCTGTACGCCTCCGTGGGCGGTGACATCCACTGGACGGACCGGCTGTCCCTGACCCGCGACCAGTGGGTGGAGCAGCTGGGGCGGCCGGGCGTGGAGACGTGGGTGGCGTACGACCGCGGTACGCCGGCGGGGTACGTGGAGTTCGACGCCCAGGACGACGGCGTGGTCGAGATCATCTACTTCGGCCTGCTGCCGGACTTCCGGGGGCGGCGCATCGGGGGGCACCTGCTGTCGGTGGGTGTGGCCCGCGCGTGGGACCTCGGGACCCGTTGGCCGGACCGCGAGCCGACGCGGCGCGTCTGGCTCCACACGTGCAGCCAGGACGGCCCGACGGCGATGGACAACTACCTGCGGCGCGGCTTCAAGCTCTTCGAGACGGAAACGGAATCCAAGGAGGACACTCCGACCCCGGGCCCCTGGCCGGGGGCGTAGCCCCTCCGGAGCGGGATGAGCCCAATCCGGCCACGCGCGCACGGGAGTGACCCCGATCACCGCGTACCACGATGCGAGACGACTTCGTCCGGATTGTGGACAGTAGTGGACTCCTCCAATCGGCACATGACACGCTTCCGCCATGAATGGAGCTGGAATTGCCTTGGTGAGTCGGCGGCACGTCGACCTCGGCCGCATGTCCAGCGCCATCTGTCCGGCGTGCTGACGGAACCAGCAACCGCCGCACATCGTCGCAATCCCGGCATCGTCGCCGTGGACGTGGCGATCAGCCCAGCCCCCTGAAGGCCGAATACCGCCCTGCCCGCCGGCAACCCCGGCAACGGCGGTGATCAGCCACACCCGCTCAGCGACGCCGACGTGACGGGGGCGCGCGCCACCGCTCCCCCCTGCTCCCCGCTCCTGCCCTGAGCCGCCGACGAAGGACGTACCGCCATGGCCGCCACTCCCGAAACGCCCGCAGCCGCCGCCGCGCGCCGCAAGACAGGCCGTCACCGCGGTGAGGGTCAGTGGGCCGTCGGACACCACACGCCCCTCAACGGCAACGAGCAGTTCAAGAAGGACGACGACGGTCTCAACGTGCGGACACGCATTGAGACGATCTACTCCAAGACGGGCTTCGACTCGATCGACCCCAACGACCTGCGCGGCCGCATGCGCTGGTGGGGCCTCTACACCCAGCGCAAGCCCGGGATCGACGGCGGCAAGACCGCGATCCTGGAGCCGGAGGAGCTGGACGACAAGTACTTCATGCTGCGCGTGCGCATCGACGGCGGCCGGCTGACCACCGAGCAGCTGCGCGTCATCGGCGAGATCTCCCAGGAGTTCGCCCGCGGCACGGCGGACCTCACCGACCGCCAGAACGTGCAGTACCACTGGATCCGGATCGAGGACGTCCCGGAGATCTGGCGCCGCCTCGAGGCCGTCGGGCTGTCCACCACCGAGGCCTGCGGTGACACGCCCCGCGTCATCCTCGGCTCGCCCGTCGCCGGCATCGCGCAGGACGAGATCATCGACGGCACCCCCGCCATCGACGAGATCTACCGCCGCATCGTGGGCAACAAGGACTTCTCCAACCTGCCGCGCAAGTTCAAGTCCGCGATCTCCGGCTCGCCGCTGCTCGACGTGGCGCACGAGATCAACGACATCGCTTTCGTCGGGGTCAACCACCCCGAGCACGGCCCCGGCTTCGACGTCTGGGTCGGCGGCGGCCTCTCCACCAACCCCAAGCTGGGCGTCCGCCTGGGCACTTGGGTCTCGCTCGACGAGGTCCCGGACGTCTACGAGGGCGTCATCTCGATCTTCCGCGACTACGGCTACCGCCGGCTGCGCACCCGCGCCCGCCTGAAGTTCCTCGTCGCCGACTGGGGCCCGGCCAAGTTCCGCCAGGTCCTGGAGGACGAGTACCTGAAGCGGAAGCTCACCGACGGCCCCGCGCCCGAGCAGCCCTCCGGCCAGTGGCGCGACCACGTGGGTGTCCACCAGCAGCAGGACGGCAAGTTCTACGTCGGCTTCGCGCCCCGCGTCGGCCGCGTCGACGGCGCCACCCTGACCAAGATCGCGGACGTCGCCGAGCGGCACGGCTCCGGCCGGCTGCGCACCACCGCCGAGCAGAAGATGATCGTCCTCGACATCGAGGCCGACCAGGTCGACTCGGTGGTCTCGGCCCTGGAGGCGCTCGACCTGCGGGTCAAGCCGTCCCCGTTCCGCCGCGGCACGATGGCCTGCACCGGCATCGAGTTCTGCAAGCTGGCCATCGTCGAGACCAAGGCGCGCGGCGCCTCGCTGATCGACGAGCTGGAGCGCCGCCTGCCGGACTTCGCCGAGCCGCTGACCATCAACATCAACGGCTGCCCGAACGCCTGCGCCCGTATCCAGGTGGCGGACATCGGTCTCAAGGGCCAGCTGGTCCTGGACGACGACGGCAACCAGGTGGAGGGCTACCAGGTCCACCTGGGCGGCGCCCTCGGCCTGGAGGCCGGCTTCGGCCGCAAGGTCCGCGGCCTCAAGGTCACCTCGGCCGGTCTGCCCGACTACGTCGAGCGGGTCGTCACGCGCTTTGAGAACCAGCGCGAGGACGGCGAGCGCTTCGCCGCCTGGGTGACCCGTGCGAAGGACGAGGACCTCTCGTGAGCGAGCGCGCCGCACCGTTCTACTGCCCGTACTGCGGCGACGAGGACCTGTTTCCCCACGAGACGGGCCACGGCGCCTGGGAATGCAGGGCCTGCAACCGAGCCTTCCAGCTGAAGTACCTCGGGCTGCTGGCCCGGGGTCTTCAGTCCAACGCCGCTGGAGGGGACGAGATATGACCACCACTCAAGACGCGGATCTCAAAGCCGTGACTCTCAAGAGCGTGGCCGAGCAGGCGGGCCGCGACCTCGAGGACGCCTCCGCGCTGGAGATCCTCACCTGGGCGGCCGAGACCTTCGGGAAGAAGTTCGCCGTGACCTCCTCCATGGAGGACGCGGTCGTCGCCCACCTGGCCTCCCGCGCCTTCCCCGGCGTGGACGTGGTCTTCCTCGACACGGGCTACCACTTCGAGGAGACCATCGGCACCCGCGACGCGGTCGACGCGGTGATGGACGTCAACGTCATCACGCTCACCCCGCGGCAGACGGTGGCCGAGCAGGACGCGGAGTACGGACCGAAGCTGCACGACCGCGACCCCGACCTGTGCTGCGCCCTGCGCAAGGTCAAGCCCCTCGAAGAGGGTCTGACCGCGTACGACGCGTGGGCGACGGGCCTGCGCCGCGACGAGTCCCCGACCCGGGCGAACACCCCGGTGGTCGGCTGGGACGAGAAGCGGCAGAAGGTCAAGATCTCGCCGATCGCCCGCTGGACCCAGGACGAGGTGGACGCGTACGTCGCCGAGCACGGCGTGCTCACCAACCCGCTGCTGATGGACGGTTACGCCTCCGTCGGCTGCGCTCCGTGCACGAGGCGTGTCGCGGAGGGCGAGGACGCCCGCGCCGGCCGATGGGCCGGCCGGGGCAAGACCGAGTGCGGACTGCACGGCTGATGACGAGCACCGAAGAACTTACGGAGACAGAGCAGATGAGCGTGAGCGACCAGGGCGCCACCGTGTGGCTGACCGGGCTGCCGAGCGCGGGCAAGACCACGATCGCCTACGCGCTGGCCGAGCGGCTGCGCGCCGAGGGCCACCGCGTGGAGGTGCTCGACGGGGACGAGATCCGCGAGTTCCTCTCCGCCGGCCTCGGCTTCAGCCGCGAGGACCGGCACACCAACGTGCAGCGGATCGGCTTCGTCGCCGAGCTCCTCGCGAGCAACGGCGTCAAGGCGCTGGTACCGGTGATCGCGCCGTTCGCGGACAGCCGTGAGGCCGTCCGCAAGCGGCACGCCGCCGAGGGCACCTCGTACCTGGAGGTCCACGTGGCCACCCCGGTCGAGGTCTGCTCCGAGCGTGACGTGAAGGGCCTGTACGCCAAGCAGGCGGCGGGCGAGATCTCCGGTCTGACCGGGGTCGACGACCCGTACGAGGCACCGGAGTCCCCGGACCTCCGTATCGAGTCGCACACGCAGTCCGTGCAGGAGTCGGCTTCGGCCCTGCACGCGCTGCTCACCGAGAGGGGTCTGGCATGACCACGGTCGCCCACCTGCACGAAGAGACCGACGCGCCGTACGCGCTGTCGCACCTCGACGCCCTCGAGTCCGAGGCCGTGCACATCTTCCGCGAGGTGGCGGGCGAGTTCGAGAAGCCGGTGATCCTGTTCTCCGGCGGCAAGGACTCCATCGTCATGCTGCACCTGGCGCTGAAGGCGTTCGCGCCGGCGCCGGTGCCCTTCACCCTCCTGCACGTCGACACGGGGCACAACTTCCCCGAGGTGCTGGAGTACCGCGACCGCACGGTCGAGAAGCACGGTCTGCGCCTGCACGTCGCGTCCGTCCAGGACTACATCGACGCGGGCAAGCTGCGCGAGCGTCCGGACGGCACCCGCAACCCGCTGCAGACCGTCCCGCTGACCGAGGCGATCCAGAGCCTCAAGTTCGACGCCGTCTTCGGCGGCGGCCGCCGCGACGAGGAGAAGGCCCGCGCCAAGGAGCGGGTGTTCAGCCTGCGCGACGAGTTCTCCCAGTGGGACCCGCGCCGCCAGCGCCCCGAGCTGTGGCAGCTCTACAACGGCCGCCACGCGCCCGGCGAGCACGTGCGCGTCTTCCCGCTCTCCAACTGGACCGAGCTGGACGTCTGGCAGTACATCTCCCGCGAGGGCATCGAGCTGCCGGAGATCTACTTCGCCCACGAGCGCGAGGTCTTCCAGCGCAACGGCATGTGGCTGACGGCCGGCGAGTGGGGCGGCGCCAAGGAGGGCGAGACGCCCGAGACGCGTCTCATCCGCTACCGCACCGTCGGTGACATGTCCTGCACCGGCGCCGTCGACTCCGACGCCGCCACGCTGGACGCCGTGATCGCCGAGATCGCCGTCTCCCGCCTCACCGAGCGGGGTGCCACCCGCGCCGACGACAAGATGTCCGAGGCCGCGATGGAAGACCGCAAGCGCGAAGGGTACTTCTAGAAATGACCTCCACCACCGAGCAGTTCGCCGATCTGTCGGCGACCACGCTGCTGCGCTTCGCGACCGCCGGCTCCGTCGACGACGGCAAGTCCACCCTGGTGGGCCGGCTGCTGCACGACTCCAAGTCGGTACTGACCGACCAGATGGAGGCCGTCGAGGCCGTCTCCGCCCAGCGCGGCCAGGACGCCCCCGACCTCGCGCTGCTCACCGACGGCCTGCGGGCCGAGCGTGAGCAGGGCATCACCATCGACGTCGCGTACCGCTACTTCGCCACCGCGCGCCGCCGGTTCATCCTCGCCGACACCCCCGGGCACGTGCAGTACACCCGGAACATGGTCACCGGCGCCTCCACCGCCGACCTGGCCGTGGTCCTGGTCGACGCCCGCAACGGCGTGATCGAGCAGACCCGCCGGCACGCGGCCGTCGCCGCCCTGCTGCGCGTCCCGCACGTGGTGCTGGCCGTCAACAAGATGGACCTCGTCGGCTACCAGGAGTCCGTCTTCGCGGCGATCGCCGAGGAGTTCACCGCGTACGCCTCGGACCTGGGCGTCCCGGAGATCACCGCGATCCCGATCTCGGCGCTGGCCGGGGACAACGTGGTGGACGTGTCGGCGAACATGGACTGGTACGGCGGCCCGACGGTGCTGGAGCACCTGGAGACCGTCCCGGTCAGCCACGACCTCACCGCCTGCCCGGCGCGTTTCCCGGTGCAGTACGTGATCCGTCCGCAGACCGCCGAGCACCCGGACTACCGGGGCTACGCTGGCCAGATCGCCTCCGGCGTGCTGCGGGTCGGCGAGGCCGTCACCGTCCTGCCGTCCGGCCGTACCTCGGTCATCGAGGGCATCGACGCGCTCGGCGAGAGCGTCGACATCGCCTGGGCCCCGCAGTCGGTGACCGTGCGGCTCAAGGACGACATCGACATCTCGCGCGGCGACCTGATCGCGCCGTCCGCGAGCGCCCCGGCCACCACGCAGGACGTCGAGGCGACGGTCTGCCACGTGGCGGACCAGCCCCTGGCCGTCGGCGCCCGGGTGCTGCTCAAGCACACGACGCGCACGGTCAAGGCGATCGTCAAGGAGATCCCCTCGCGGCTGACCCTCGACGACCTGTCCCAGCACCCGAACCCCGGGCAGCTGGTGGCCAACGACATCGGCCGCGTGGTCGTCCGTACCGCCGAGCCGCTCGCGCTCGACGCGTACGCCGACTCGCGCCGCACCGGGTCCTTCCTGCTGATCGACCCGGCCGACGGAACCACCCTCGCCGCGGGCATGGCGGGCGAGTCCTTCGCCTCCACCGCCGAGACCACCGTCCAGGCCGACGAAGAAGGGTGGGACTTCTAGCCCATGCCCTTCGACATCTACTCCACCTTCGCGAAGGAGGGCGGCCGCGTAGGCAGCGGCGCCCTCGGCAGCGGCCAGGGAGGGGTGGCGCGATGTGCGCGATGACGTACGCGCACCGCATGCGCGCCCACACCCCCCACGAGCTGTACCTGCCCCGGCTCCACGAACGCCACAGACGAAGACGTGCGTCATGAGATGACCACGTCACGAGAGGAAGTCCTCCCGTGCCTGCCACCGGTAACACCACCCGTACTGCCCCTGCCCTTGCCCGTAGCAAGGGCCTGCGCCGCGGCGTCGTCGCCGCCGCCGCGCTGCCGCTGCTGATCGGCACGCTCGCCTCCTGCGGCTACGGCTCCCAGGCCGCGAAGAGCGAGGACAAGAAGGCCAACGTCGCGGCTACCGACGGCAAGAAGCTGTCGGCCTCCGAGGTCCGCATCGGGTACTTCCCGAACCTGACGCACGCCACCGCTCTGGTCGGTCTCCAGGAGGGCCTGATCGAGAAGGAACTGAACGGCACCAAGATCAAGCCGCAGTCCTTCAACGCCGGTCCGTCCGAGATCGAGGCGCTCAACGGCGGCTCTCTCGACATCGGTTTCATCGGCCCCTCGCCCTCGATCAACGGCTACGTCAAGTCCAAGGGCTCCAACCTGAGGATCATCTCCGGTTCGGCCTCCGGCGGCGTCAAGCTGGTCGTGAACCCGGACAAGATCAAAACCCTGGACGACCTCAAGGGCAAGAAGATCGCCACCCCGCAGAAGGGGAACACCCAGGACGTCGCGTTCCTCAACTGGATCTCCGAGAAGGGCTGGACGGTCGACCCGGAGTCCGGCAAGGGCGACGTCTCCGTCGTCCGCACGGACAACAAGGTCACCCCCGACGCCTTCAAGCAGGGCTCGATCGACGGCGCCTGGGTACCCGAGCCCACCGCCTCCAAGCTCGTCTCCGACGGCGGCTCCGTCCTCCTCGACGAGACCTCCCTGTGGCCCGACAAGAAGTTCGTGATCACGAACATCATCGTGTCGCAGAAGTTCCTCAAGGAACACCCGGACGTGGTCGAGGCCGTCCTCAAGGGCACCGTGAAGACCAACGAGTGGATCAACACCAACCCGGACAAGGCCAAGGCCTCCGCGAACGCCAGGCTCGAGGCCGAGGGCGGCAAGCCGCTCGACGCCAAGGTCATCGACCCGGCCTGGCCGAGCATCGCGATCACCGACGACCCGCTGGCCACCACGCTGAAGACGCAGGCCGACTACGCGGTCAAGGCCAAGCTCATCGAGCAGCCCGACCTGACCGGCATCTACGACCTGACGCTCCTGAACAAGGTACTGAAGGCCGCCGGCAAGCCCGAGGTCTCCGACGCCGGCCTCGGCGCCAAGTAACCCCGCAATCCAGCAACCCCAGGAGGTGACGACCATGGCCACCATGCTTGCCAAGGCTGCCGAGGGCACCGTAGCGGAGCTGACGCACGCCGCTCGCATCGAGCACGTCTCGAAGTCCTTCTCCGGCCCGGCCGGATCACAGCTCGTCCTGGACGACATCAGCCTCGATGTCGCTCCCGGAGAGTTCGTCACCATCCTGGGGGCCTCGGGGTGCGGAAAGTCCACCCTGCTCAACCTGGTCGCCGGCCTGGACAAGCCGTCCGCGGGGTCCATCGAGACCCCCGGCGGCCGTCCGGCACTCATGTTCCAGGAACACGCCCTCTTCCCCTGGCTGACCGCGGGCAAGAACATCGAACTCGCCCTGCGCCTGCGCGGGGTGGCCAAGGCCGACCGCAAACCGGAGGCCGAACGGCTGCTGGAACTGGTCCGCCTCGCCGGCGCCTACGGCAAGCGCGTCCACGAACTGTCCGGCGGCATGCGCCAGCGCGTCGCCCTGGCCCGGGCCCTCGCCCAGGACAGCCAGCTGCTCCTGATGGACGAACCCTTCGCCGCGCTCGACGCCATCACCCGCGACGTACTGCACGGCGAACTCACCCGCATCTGGGCCGAGACGAACCTGTCGGTCCTGTTCGTCACGCACAACGTGCGCGAGGCCGTGCGGCTCGCGCAGCGCGTGGTCCTGCTCTCCTCCCGGCCCGGCCGGGTCGCCAAGGAATGGACCGTGGGCATCCCGCAGCCGCGCCGCATCGAGGACGCGGACGTGGCGGAACTGTCCCTTGAGATCACTGAACACCTGCGTGGGGAGATCCGCCGCCATGGCCAGCACTGACACCACCCCGAAGGCCGCGGCCAAGGGCAGGCAGGACGACCTGGCGGGCCTCGAGGCCGGCCTCGACGCCCTCGACGCGGTCCAGACCCACCGCACACCCATCCGCGAGATCCTCGCCAAGAAGGTCCTGCCCCCGGTCCTGGCCGTCGGCCTCGTGCTCCTGGTCTGGCAGATCCTCGTCGCGACGAAGGTCACCGAGGAGACCAAACTCCCCGCGCTGTCCGCGGTATGGGACAGCCTGACCGACATGTGGCTCAAGGGCACCCTGCTCGAGGTCATCTGGACCAGCGTGTCACGCGGACTGCTCGGCTTCCTGCTGGCCCTGGCCATCGGCACCCCGCTCGGACTGCTCGTCGCCCGGGTGAAGTTCGTCCGCGCCGCGATCGGCCCGATCCTCCAGGGCCTGCAGTCCCTGCCCTCGGTCGCCTGGGTACCCCCCGCCGTCCTGTGGTTCGGCCTCAACGACGCCATGATGTACACGGTCATCCTGCTCGGCGCCGTCCCCTCCATCGCCAACGGCCTCGTCTCCGGCATCGACCAGATCCCGCCGCTCTACCTGCGGGCCGGGCGCACCCTGGGCGCCACCGGCCTGAGCGGCGCCCGGCACATCGTCATGCCGGCCGCACTGCCCGGCTACCTCGCCGGCCTCAAGCAGGGCTGGGCCTTCTCCTGGCGCTCCCTCATGGCCGCCGAGATCATCGCCAGCTCCCCCGAACTGGGCCTGGGCCTCGGCCAGCTGCTGGAGAACGGCCGCAACAACATCGACCTGCCCGGCGTGTTCCTCGCCATCATCCTCATCCTCGTCGTCGGCATCGCCATCGACCTGCTGATCTTCAGCCCGGTCGAGCGATGGGTCCTGCGCAGCCGCGGCCTGCTGGTCAAGTGAGTCCCGTGTCCACCGCACCCGCCCTCCTCGTCATCGCCCACGGCAGCCGCGACCCGCGGCACGCGGCGACCGTGCACGCCCTCACCGGGCGCGTGCGGGCGCTGCGGCCCGGGCTGCGCGTGGAGACGGCCTTCCTGGATTTCAACACCCCGTCGGTGGGGCAGGCCCTGTCCTCGCTCTACCTGTCGGGCGTACGGGAGGTCGTCGCCCTCCCGCTCCTCCTCACCCGGGCCTTCCACGCGAAGTCCGACATCCCGGCGGCGCTGGCCGAGTCGACGGCCCGGCTGCCGGGGCTGTCGGTGCGGGTGGCCGACGTACTCGGCCCGTCCCCGCTGCTGGTCTCGGCCCTCGAACGCCGGCTGGCCGAGGCCGGACTCACCCCGGCGGACCGCGCCACCACCGCGGTGGTGCTCGCGTCCGCCGGCTCCACGGACCCGGAGGCGATCGCAGTGATCGCTGAAATCGCGCGGGAGTGGCGGCACACCGGTTGGTGCGCCGTGCGGCCTGCGTTCGCCTCCGCTGCCCTTCCCCGCACGGAGGACGCCGTACGGGCGCTGCGTGCGGAGGGCTTCGCGCGGGTGGCGGTGGCGCCGTACGTCATCGCCCCCGGGCGGCTCCCGGACCGCATCGTGGCGGGGGCCGAAGCCGCCGGTGCCGATGTCGTCGCGGACGTTCTGGGCCCTGCCCCTGAACTGGCCCGCCTGCTGCTGCGCCGCTTCGACGCCGCCGCCGTCTCCGCTCCCGCCAGGCTCCCGGCCCTGACGGCCTGAGCACCGCCTCCTGGGCACCGCCCCAGACCCTCCCCCAGACTCCGTCCGGGGGACCCCCACGCCTCAAACGCCGGCGGGGCTGGATTTGCTACGTGCGGGCCGCGGCCTCGTCGGCCAGGGCCGTGAGGTCCGTGATGGACATCGCGCCCGGCGGCAGACCCTCCCGGGCAAAGATGTTGGCCGCGTGCCGCAGCACGTCGTTCACCGGCGTCGGAACCCCGTGCAGCCGCCCCAGCAGGGAGATCTCCCCGTTGAGGTAGTCCGCCTCCACCGAGCCGGTGCCCCGCGCCAGGCTCTGCCACGAGGACCCGCCCCGGACCCCCGGCGGCTGGTCCACCTTCCCGTCGCGCGCGGCCGCCTGCTCCGCGTCCGAGGCGTAGGCGATACCGGCCGCCCCGAAGACCGCCTTCGCCTCGCGGACCGCCCGCAGCAGCAGCGCGGCCTTCGCCGGGTCCGGCTCCGGGCCGGTGGTCGCCTGGACCGCGTTGCCGAGGTTCCCCAGCAGCTTCGCGTACTTCCACCGCATCACGTCCTCGACCACCGGCGCCTCGAAGCCGGCCTTCCCGAGGTCCGCCGCGACCGCGCGCGCCGACGCGTCCGCGCCGCCCGCCGCCAGGCCCACGTGCAGGATCCCGGTCAGCGGCGCGCACAGCGCCGAGACCACGCCCGGCTCCAGGAACGTCGCGGGCAGCCACACGCACACCCCGTACACCCGCGCGAAGCGCCGCAGGGCCAGCCGCTCGCTCTCCACGCCGTTCTGCGCGCACAGCACCGGCAGCCGCTGCGCCGCCGTCCCGCCGCCCGCGACCTCCGCGTCGCCCCACGCGTCGAGCGCGGCGATGGCGTCCTGGGTCTTGACGGCCAGCAGCAGTACGTCGTCCGGGCGCAGTTCACCCAGTTCGGCCGGTCCGGTGACCACGGGCAGCCGGTGCACCCGGGTCCCGTCGGCCGTCGTGAGCCGCAGACCGTCCGCCCGCAGGGCCTCCGCGTGCGCGCCGCGCGCGACGAGGACGACCTCGCCGCCCGCCTCCGCGAGCCGTCCGCCGATGGTGGCGCCTACCGCGCCCGCGCCGATGATGATGTAACGCATGCCTACGAGCCTGGCACATCCCGCCCCTCGCGATACCGTCGGGGCATGGTGGATGAGATATTTGCGCTCGGCGGGGATCTGCCCGTGAGACGGCTCGGCTTCGGTACGGGCGGCCTGGTGGGGCCCGGCTACTGGGGCCCGCGCGGCGGGCGCGCCGAGGCCCGGGCGCTGCTGCGCACGGCGGTGGAGCGCGGGGTCACCCTCATCGACACCGCCGACAACTACGGCCCCGACCTGGCGGAGGAGCTGATCGCCGAGGCCCTGCACCCGTACGGGGAGCAGCTCGTCATCGCCACCAAGGGCGGGGTGGTGCGCACCGGCCCCGACCAGTGGCATGTGGCGGGCCGCCCGGAGCAGTTGCGGGAGATGTGCGAGGCGAGCCTGCGGCGGCTGCGCGTGGAGCGGATCGGCCTCTACCAGCTGCACCGCTTCGACCCGTCGGTCCCGATGGCCGAACAGCTGGGCGCGCTGGCCGATTTGCGGGCGGAGGGCAAGATCCGGCACATCGGGCTGGACACGGTCACCGCGGGGCAGCTGCGGTCGGCGCGGGAGTCGGTGCCGGTCGCCGCGGTCCAGAACGCTTACAACCTGCTCGACCGCGGCTCGGCGGAGGTGCTGGCGCTGTGCGAGGCGCACCAGATCGCCTTCCTCCCGTACTACCCCCTGGGAAGCGGCTCCCTGACCCGTGAGAGCGCGGCCGCGGTCAGTGCGGTGGCCGCCGCACACGGTGCGAGTCCGGGCCAGGTGGCGCTCGCGTGGCTGCTGCACCGCTCCCCCGTCCTGTGCCCGACACCGGGCACCGGTTCGCCCGCCCACCTGGCGGAGAACCTGGACGCGGCGACGGTGCGCCTCACCGCGCGGGAGCTGGAACTGCTGGACGCGCTCGGCTGAGGCCTGAGGTCCCCGGCCCGTCCCCGCGCCGTCCCGTACCGTCCCCGGGTCAGGCTCCGGTGAGTTCGACGAGTTTGACGACCGTGTTCCAGTTGCGGGTGGTGACGTCGATGCCCTTGACGACGGCGGGCTTGGCGAGGGCCTCGCCCAGTTTCGAGCGGCCCATGCCGTTCGGGGCGTAGAGGTAGAGGACGCGGTCGCCGAGCCGGTACTCCTCGGGGAGGTACGCCGTCTGGTCGAGGGCGGCGAACCGCTCCGGGCCGGGCTGTTCGGAGAAGAAGGTGGCGTGGAGCTGCTTTCCCTCCAGCTCGGCGGCCGGGAAGGGGCAGGCCTCGGCGACGGCGCTCAGGTACGCGCCGTCCACGACCAGGCAGGCCACCCGGAAGCCGAAGTGGGCCTCTATGGCCGCCTCCAGCTCCCGGGCGAGCGCCTTCGGGTCCTCCTTCGCGCTGCTGAAGACGGCGTTGCCGCTCTGCAGGTACGTCTGTACGTCGCCGTGGCCCAGCCCCTCCAGTACGGAGCGCAGCTCCGCCATGGGGACCTTCTTGCTCCCGCCGACATTGATCCCGCGCAGCAGCGCCGCGTATTTCTTCGCCATGAAGGCACCGTAGGGGGTGTCTATGACAGTTCGGCCTCGATGAGGTCGGCGGCCTGTCGTGTGCCGCCCTCGGTGGCCATCTGTGCGCGGACCTCCTCGCAGCGGGCCGCGCCGCCGGGGTCGGAGAGCAGGGCGAGGACCGCTTCCCGGAGGGTTGCGGCGTCCGCCTGTTCCATCGGGACGTGCCGGGCCACGCCGAGTGACACCAGCATGTCGGCGTTGCCGAACTGGTCGACGGCCTGCGGGACGGCGACCATCGGGGTGGCGGTGGCGAGGCCCTCCTGGCTGCCGCCGGCGCCCGCGTGGGTGATGAAGGCGTCGGCCTGGCGCAGGATGTCCAGCTGGGGAACCCAGCGGAGGACCTCGACGTTGGCGGGGATCGCGCCGAGGTCGGCCTCGTCGGTGAACTTGCCGATCTGCAGGACGACGTGCCAGTCGGGCAGGTCCCCGAAGGCCTCGGCGCAGGCACGGTAGAAGGCGGGCTGCTTGGTGAAGGCGGAGCCGAGGGAGACCAGCAGCACCTTCCTGCTCTCGGCCGATTCCGGGCGCTGCCAGCGCCCCTGGGTCGCCGTACGGTCGCCCTGGCAGGCGCCGACGAAGGTGTACACGGAGGTGTCGACGCGGTCGGCGTTCGGCTGGAGTGCCCGGGGGATCAGGACGACGCTGCGGCGCGGGCGGCCCTGGAAGCTGTCGACCTGGTCGCCGAGGCCGTTCTCGGTCAGCCAGGCGGCGAACCGGGCGTAGTAGGCCTGTCCGCGCTCGGATGCCTTGAGGTCGGCGAACATCGGTCCGGCCACTTCATCCTCGTACCCCTCCCAGGCGACCAGGTTCGGGGAGAGGGAGACGGCGGGGACTCCCCAGCGGTGGGCGAGCACGGGCGCCGGGTAGGCGGTGATGTCGTGGATGACGAGGTCCGGTTCGTCGCCCTCGAAGGCGGCCGCGAGCTGCGGGAGCGCCTGGACGGCGTCGTTGAGGAAGGGTTCGAGGTTGTCGATGAGCTCGGTGCCCCAGGCCTCCGGTTCGTCGTCGGTGGGGAGGGTGGAGTTCCAGATCACCGGGGTGGCGCCGGTCTCCGCGACCTTCTCGGCGAAGGAGGCGGGGATCGCGTAGCTGACGCGGTGGCCCCGGGCGACGAGTTCCCGGATCACTTCGATGCTCGGGTTCACGTGCCCGTGGGCGGCGATGGAGAACATGGCGATGTGTGCGGGCTTGGCGGAGGTCATGATCCGACCATAACGAGACGATACGTCTCGTGCAATCTCTTTATGCTGCGCGGGCCCTACCTCTGGTACCGCGCCAGTACCCGGTTCCCGTCCCCCACCAGCCGTTCCTCGAGCTCGGCGAGGTCGATCGCCCCGCTGTAGAACTCCTGGAGCGCCGGGGTCGCGACCTTGTCCTTCCACTCCGGATAGCCGCGCACCGACTGGGCCGGTGCCGGGCGCAGCCCGCCCGCCAGGGCCGTGCCCGTGGCCCAGCCGAGCTCGGGCGTGCGCAGGGCCGGGTCGGCCAGCGCCCGCGTGCCGGTCGGCAGCATCCAGTCGCCGCGGGCCAGGCGGACCATGTTGGCCGGGCCCAGCAGGAAGTCGATGAAGGCCGCCGCCGCCTTCTTGTGCGGGCTGTCCTGCGCGATGGAGAGGGTCTGCGGGCTGACTCCCTGCGCCAGGCCGTCCGCCCCGGCCGGGGGCGGCAGCACCTGCCACGCGAAGCCGGGCGGCGCCTGGCGCACGATCTGCTGGCGGTACGAGAACCCGAGCGGCACCATCGCGTACCGGCCGCCGAAGAAGCCGGGCAGGGTGTCGGAACCGCCCATCCCCAGGGTGGCCCGGGAGGCGCTGTGGTCGGTCTCGGTCAGGGCCCGGATGGTGGCGGGGACGACCGCGTCGCCCTCGGACCAGCGGATGACGGCCTTCCCGCCGGCGTCGCGGTGGAAGAGCCGGCCGCCCGCGGACAGGCCGAGGTTGAGGGTGGCGGAGACCGGGTCCTTGAGCGGCCAGGCCACCCCGTACCGGCCCTCGGCGGTCAGCTGCCGGGCGGCCGTACGGAACTCCTCCCAGCTCCAGGGGGCTTCGGGGGTGGGGATGCGCACCCCGGAGGCGCGCAGCAGCTCGGTGTTGGCCATCAGGACCCTGGGTTCCTGGAGGAAGGGGACCCCGTACACCCCGCCGTCGGTCCCGAAGGTGACGGACTCCCAGGAGCCGGCCGGGATGTCGGCCTTGAGCCGTTCGGAGAGCAGGGGCCTCAGGTCGGCGAGGTAACCGCCGTAGGCGAAGTCGGCCAGGTCGTCGGAGGCGTCGTGGATGACGTCGGGGGCCTCGCCGCCCTCGAAGGAGGTCAGCAGCTGGTCGTGGACGCTGTTCCAGCTGCCCTGCACGTACTGGACCTGGATCTCGGGGTGGGCGGCGTTCCACTCCGCGACCAGGGCCTTGTTGGCGTCGACGGACTCCTTCTGCCAGGCGAGCGACTGGAAGCGCAGCCGCACCACGCCGTCGAAGTCGCCGCGCGGCGCGGAGCAGCCGCCGAGCAGCCCGGCCAGCAGCGCGAGCGCGAGGGCCCCGGCCCGCCATCCGCGGATCCCCATCAGCTCTTCACCGCCCCGGCCAGCATGCCGCCGGTGATCCGCTTCTGGATGACGGAGAAGATCACCAGGGAGGGCAGGGTCGCGAGGAAGGCCGCAGCGGCGAGCGGGCCGAGGTCGGCGGCGCCCTCGGCACCCAGGAAGTGGGTCAGGACGACCGGCAAGGTCTGCTGCTCCGGGGTCTTGAGGAGGACGAGGGCGAAGAAGAACTCGTTCCAGGCGGTGATGAAGGCGAACAGCGCGGTGGCCACGATGCCCGGCGCCAGCAGGGGCGCGACCACCGAGACGAGGGTGCGCAGCCGCCCGGCCCCGTCCATCGCCGCCGCCTCCTCCAGTTCGGGCGGGACGGCGCGCACGTAGCCGACGAGCATCCACAGCGCGAACGGCAGCGACCAGACGACGTAGACGAGGATCAGGCCCGGTACGGAGTTGACCAGGTGGAGGTTCTTCAGCACCAGGAACAGCGGGATGATCACCAGGACGAAGGGGAAGGCCTGGCTGATCACGACCCAGCCGGTGGCGGCGGTGGCCAGCCTCCCCCGCCTCCGGGCGAGGACGAAGGCCGTCGGGGTGGCCAGGACGACCGCGAGCACGGCGGCGCAGACCGCGGCGATCAGGCTGTTCAGCGCCGCGTGCGCCAGCGGCTGCTCGGCGAAGGCCTGCCGGAAGTTGCCGAGGGTCGGGTCCTTCGGGATCCAGGTGGGGTGCAGGCTGCCGAGCTCGCGCGCGGGCTTGAAGGCGGTGGAGAGCAGCCACAGGAACGGGAACGCGAGGAAGACGAGGTAGGCGGCGAGCGCCGTGTACTGGGCGGCCCTGGTACGGGTGTTGGTGCGGCCGTGTGCGCGTCCCATCAGGTGTCGCCTCCCCGGAGCCGGCCGGCCAGGTACACGGCGAGCAGGACCGAGATCACCGCGACCATCACGCAGCCCATGGCGGCGGCGTACCCGAACTGCCCGTAGCGGAAGGCTTCCTCGTACGCGAAGAGCATCGGCAGCCGGGTGCGGCCGCCGGGCCCGCCGTTGGTCAGGACATAGACCAGGGCGAAGGAGTTGAAGTTCCAGATGAAGTTCAGGGCGGAGATGGACAGCGCCACCGGACGTATCGCGGGCCAGGTCACCGTCCGGAAGCGGCGCCAGGCCCCGGCGCCGTCGAGGGCGGCGGCCTCGTGGAGCTCGTGCGGGGTGTTCTGCAGGCCGGCGAGCAGCGCGACCGTGGTCTGGGGCATGCCCGCCCAGATGCCGACCACGACGACGGCGGGCAGGGCGGTGGCGAGGCCGCTGAGCCAGTCGGTGTCCCCGGCGAGCCCGAGGCCGGACAGGGTCTCGTTGAGCACCCCCGCGTCGGGGTGGTAGACGAGCCGCCACATGATGCCGACCACCACCTCGGGCATGGCCCAGGGGATGATCGCGAGCGAGCGGGCCAGCCACCGGAAGCGGAGGTTCTGGTCGAGCAGCAGGGCCAGCCCCAGGGCCAGCAGGAACTGCGGGACGGTGACCCCGGCAGCCCACAGCAGGCCGATCCGGAAGGACTCCCAGAACAGCCGGTCGTGGAGCAGGTCCTGGAAGTTCAGGATCCCGGCCCACTGGGTGGGGGCGGTGCGGCCGGACTGGGAGTCGGTGAACGCGAGGGCGATGCCGTAGAGCAGCGGGCCGACGCTGAGCAGCAGGATGGGAATCAGGGCGGGCAGCACCAGGAACCAGGCCCCGTGGTCGGCGCGGCGGCCCTTGCGCACGGGGGCGGCGGCGGTCACCTTCACCCCCTTCCCGGGGGATCGTCCGGATCCGTTGCGGTCATCGTGCGCAGGGCCTGATGGCGCGTCAAGGCAGTGCACACGCGGATGGGAGACTTGGCGCATTCACGACGATCCGGATCCGGAGTACGAGATGGACGAGGCGCGGGCCAGGGACGTACTGGCGGCCGCAGGCCTGGGCGGCGGCGCAGCCTCGCTGCTGGCCCTGGGCGAGAACGCGGTCTTCGCGGCCGGGGAACTGGTGGTGAAGGTGGGCCGCGCGGACCCGGCCCTGGCGGCGCGGGCCGAACGCGAACTGGCCGTCGCGTACTGGCTGGAGCGGGCCGGGATCCCGGCGGTCCGAGCAGCCGAGCCCGAGCCGCGGCTGGTGGCCGGGCACCCGGTGACGCTGTGGCACCGGCTCCCGGACGCGGTGCGTCCCGCGGCGCCGGAGGATCTCGCGGTGCTGCTGCGGCGGATCCACGCCCTGTCCGCGCCGCCGTTCCCGCTGGCCGCGCGGGATCTGCTGGGCGGTGTCGAACGCTGGCTGCGGCTGGCCGGCGATGCGATCGACCCGGCGGACGCGGCGTACCTGCGGGCCCGCCGCGACGCCTACGCGGGCGAGGTGGCCGGGCTGGTGCCGCATCTGCCCCCGGGCCCGATCCACGGGGACGCCCTGCCCCGCAACGTGCACGTCGGCCCGGACGGTCCCGTCCTGGTCGACCTGGAGACCGTCTCGGCCGACCTGCGCGAGCACGACCTGGTGGTGATGGCCCTCTCCCGCGACCGGTACGGGCTGCCCGCCGAGTCCTACGAGGCGTTCGTGACGGCGTACGGCTGGGACGTCCGCGAGTGGGAGGGCTGCGCGGTGCTGCGCGGGGCCCGTGAGACGGCGAGCTGCGCCTGGGTGTCCCAGCACGCGCCGACCAACCCGAAGGCGCTGGCCGAATTCCGCCGCCGGGTGGACTCCCTGCGCGAGGGCGCGTCCGAGGTCCGCTGGCACCCGTTCTAGGCGTGTTTCACGGTCAGGCAGCCGTCCCGGCCGTCCCGGCGGTTTCGCTGACCGCCAGGGCGAAGGCCTCCGCCTGCGCGGAGGGCCGCAGACGGTGGCGGATGAGGCCCAGCTCGGAGTCGGGCAGGCCCTGCACCGGGACGAAGGTAAGGGAGTCGCGGCGCCCGTGGTAGTCGGCCGTGGACCGGCACAGCAGCATGGCGCCGCGGTTGGCCGCCGTCAGACTCAGCCCTTCCTGGAGCGTGTTGACGCTGGGCCCGGCCGGTACGGGCAGGCCGCCCGGGGTCAGGCCGGGGGCCTGGGCCCGCCGCCAGTACTCGGGGGCTCCGCCGTCGATGCCGATGAGCCGGCAGTCGGCGAGTTCCTCGGCAGACAGCGAGTCCCGGGCGGCGAAGGGGTGCCGGACGGACACGGCGAGGGTCTGCGGCTGCCGGGAGAAGACCGGGCCGAGGACGAGGTCGTCCTCGGCCACCGGCAGCAGGACCACCGCGCAGTCCACCTCCTGGCGGCGCAGCGGCCCGAAGGGGTCGGAGAGCGGGATCTCGACGATGTCGATCGCACAGTCGGGATACCGGTCCCCGAACCGTGCGATCGCCCGGCTGAGGTAGTCGTCGACGGTGCCCTGGAAGCCGATGCGCAGTTCCCCGCCCATGCCCCGCGCGGCGGCCCGGGCCTCGTCGACCGTGGCGCGCAGGGCGTCGTACGCGGGGCGCAGGCCCGCGAGGAAGCTCTCGCCCAGCGGGGTCAGGCGCACCCGGCGGCTGGTGCGTTCGACGAGCGGGGCGCCGATGCGGCTCTCCAGGGAGCGCAGCAGCTGGCTGACCCGGCTCTGGGAGACGTACAGCCGCTCGCCCGCCCGTCCGAAGTGCAACTCCTGGGCCAGCACGAGGAATGTCTCCAGCTCGCGTATCTCGACACCGCTCATGGTTCCCTTTCTACACCGCCGCTCCGCGCGGCCGATCGAGTAGTCCCGCTTATCGAAGGATGAGGGATCGGCCGTTGTTCCCGCAGGTCGGGGCGGGTTGGCTGGTCGCATGGCACAGACTGAGGAAATTGCAGACACCACCGGGGTGTCGGAGCGGTCGGCGACCCGCGGCTGGCTGGGCGTGGCGGCGGTCGCGAGCGCGACGTTCACGGTGGTGACGTCCGAGATGCTGCCCGTGGGCCTGCTGACGCCCATCGGGGACGCGCTGAAGGTGACCGAGGGCACCGCCGGACTGACCCTGACCATCACCGGCCTGGTCGGTGCGGTGTCGGCGCCGCTGCTGACACCGCTGTTGGGGCGGTTCGACCGGCGGGCGGTGCTGTGTGCGCTGATGGCGGTCCTGACGGTGGGCAACCTGCTCGCGGCGTGGACGCCGAACTTCGCGGTGATGGTGGCCGCCCGCGTGCTGGTCGGTATCGGCATGGGCGGTGTCTGGGCGATCGCGGCGGGCCTGGCGGTACGTCTGGTGCCGCCGAAGTCGATCGGCTCCGCGACCTCGTTGATCTTCAGCGGTATCGCGGTGGCCTCGGTGCTCGGCGTCCCCGCGGGTACGTACATCGGTGAACTGGCCGACTGGCGGACGGCGTTCGTCACCGTGGGCGCGCTTGCCCTGGTGGTCCTGGTCGCCCTGGCGGTGCTGCTGCCGCGGCTGCCGGCCGAGCAGGAGGTGCGGCTCAGCGGTGTGATGCGGCTGTTCGGCGAGGCGCGGGTGCGGACCGGACTGGCCGTGGTGGCGCTGCTGGTCACCGGCCACTTCGCCGCCTACACGTACGTGCGCCCCGTGCTGGAGGAGGTCTCGGGGGCGAGCGCCGGGATGATCGGCACGCTGCTGCTGGTCTACGGAGTCGCCGGTGTGGCGGGCAACTTCGCGGCCGGCGCGGGCGCCGGGCGCTCCCCGCGCTCCACCCTGCTGGTGATCAGCGCGGTACTGGCGGCCACGGTGGCGCTGGTACCGGTGCTCGGCGGCTCCGTCCTGACCGCCGGCGTGCTGCTCGCCGTCTGGGGGCTCTCCTACGGCGGGGTGTCCGTCAGCACCCAGACCTGGCTGCTGGCTGCGGCCCCCGAGGCGCGCGAGGCCGCGTCCTCCCTGTTCGTCGGCGTCTTCAACGGGGCGATCGCCCTGGGCGCGCTGGCCGGCGGGCTGGCCGCGGACGGCGCCGGGGTCACCGCGGTGATGTGGCTGGGCGGCGGGCTCGCCGTGGCGGCCCTCGCGGTGACGGCGCTGGGCAAGGCCCCCGCTTCCGGGCGCCTCTGAGACCGGCCCCGGCGCCCACCCCCGGGCCGCGCCACCCCGATCCCGGGGCCGGCGGGGCCGGGCGCCGGGCCCACGACCGGCCGCCGCGGGACGGTCCGGACGGCACGGGCGGTACGGGCGGGCCTGCCCGTACCGCCCGTGGTGGTCATCCGCCGACGGCGGCGAGGAACTCGGTGATGAGCTCGGCCCACTCGGCCGGCCGCTCCGCGGCGATGGCGTGACCACAGTCCAGCGTCGCCAGCCGGGCTCCCGGAATACCGTCCGCGAGTTCGCGGGAGTGAACGGGCGTGATGAGGAGGTCCCCGAGGGGTGAGACGACGAGGGCCGGGACCGCGATCCGCGCCAGGTCGGCCCGTACGTCGATGTCGTCGAAGAGGGCGAGCTGCGCGTCGGTGCCCGGCGGCATTCCGGCGGAGAACAGCTCGAGCTGTTCCTCGATCTCGTCGTGGGAGCGTTCGTCGAGCCAGCGGGTGCCACCGACCACCAGGGAGAGATAGGAGGCCAGGACCCTGCTGTCCCCGCCCGGCGCGCCGAGTGCCCGCCAGGTGTCGATCACCAGCTTGAGGCGTGCGTTCGGACGGGCGAATCCGGCGGAAAGAACAAGAGCGGTAACCCGCTCCGGATGGCGCACCGCGGCGCGCACCGCGACTGACACACCCATGGAGAATCCAGATATGGCAAAAGAATGTACGCCGGATTGCACGGCGCTTTCCACAATGTTGTCGGCCAGCTGGTCGAGCGACAGCGGATGGTCCAGGAGCGGATTATTCCCGGAGCCCGGATAATCCGGGCCGATGACGGTTCGACGGCCGGCGAGACTTTCGAGGATCGGGCCGTAACTGTCCTCGACGTCACTGCCCGCACCGTGCGCGAGCAGCAGTCCTGGTCCGCTGCCACGCACGGTGACGGATTTCTGGGAGGGAAGCAGAGAGGTCATGTCCGAGATGTTAGCGAGGGCTCCGGGAAATACCTGAGGAATATCGCGCGGATCACATATTCCCACGTGTGACTACTTGATCGAGTAGTCCTCTTCCACTCACACGAGTAGTGGTGAACCGGATTGGGGGAAACGTAGGCTCCTGAGCATCGGACGGCACACATTCCGGCTGTCCGAATTAGCGAAGGAAGGCCGATGCTCGCAACACGCCAGCTCCCTCTGTCCGCCTACCAGCGGGACATTTGGGCTGCCGAGTCCACCGCGCCGGGTGACCCCCAGTTCAACGTGGTCATTCATGAGCGGTTGGCCGGCGATGTCGACGTGGACAGCTTGAAGGAATCGCTGGAAGGCGCCCTGCGGAACAACGACGCGTTCTCCCTGCGCTTCGACGAACAGGACGGAATCCCCTGCCAGTGGGTGGCCGGGACCGACACCGAGGAGGAGGCGGGCCCCTGGGTGCAGTACGTCGACTTCTCCGGCGCCGCCGACCCCGCGGCGGCCTGCGCGGCGTGGCAGGAGTACTCCTTCACGCACCCCTTCACCCTGCGGCGTTCGCGTCTGTTCACGGCCGCAGTGCTGCGTGAGAGTGCCTCGGTCGTCCACGTGCACCTCAACGCCCACCACCTGATCGCCGACGCCTGGGCGCTGAACCAGGTCAGCCGGCAGCTCTGGGAGCGCTACGCCGACCGCTCGGCCGCGGCCATGGCGGCCGGGACCGGGGCGGTGCCCGTGGACCGTCCCGCTCCCCCCTCCGTCACCGCGCTCGTCGAGGCGGACACCGCCTACCGCGCCTCCGGCGCCTTCGAAGAGGACCGGGCGTACTTCCGCGACGCGCTGAAGGGCGTCCAGCCCGCCCTGTTCACCCGCGCCACCGTGGCTCCCGCGGACGGCGCGCGGCGCCGGGCCCGGCACACCTTCACCGTCGAGGCCGACCTGGTCCGCCGCATCCGCGGCGGGGGCAGCTCCCCCTTCGCGTTCCTCGCGGCCGCCTTCGCCGCCTACTTCTCCCGCGTGCACCGCACCGAGGAGCTGGTGCTCGGCGTCCCCTTCCGCAACCGGCACTCGGACGCGGAGCTCGACACGGTCGGCCAGCTGGCCAACAACCTCCCGCTGCGCGTGCCGGTCGGCCCCACGGCCACCCTGCACGAGCTGGCCGCCTCCGTCCGCCGCACCACGGACGCGCTGCGCACCCACGAACGGCTGGCCCTGGGCGACGTGCTGCGCGACCTCCCGGCCGTCGGCGCCGGCTCCCGCAGGCTCTTCGACGTCACCCTCTCCTACCTGCGCCACCCCCGGCCCGCCCCGCTCCCGGGCACCTCGGTGGAGTCCGTCGTGCAGGCGCCCGTCCACCACCAGGACGCGCTGTCCGTGATGGTGCACGCCTTCGACGACGACGCCGACCTGCGGGTCGACCTCGACTACGCCGTCGACGTCTTCGACGAGGACTACCCCATCGCCTCGGTCGCGGGCCACCTGCTGCGCCTCATCGGCGCGGGTGTCGCCGAGCCCGGCCGGGCCGCGGCGACGCTGCCGGTCCTGGACGAGGCCGAGCACAAGGACCTCACTCAGCTGCGGCAGGGGCCCGACACCCCGTACGCCGACGACCGCACCGTGCACGGTCTGATCGCCGAGCAGGCCGCCCGCACCCCGGACCGGACCGCCGTCACGGGCGCCGACGGGACCCCGCCGCTGACCTACGCGGAACTCGACACCCGCTCCAACCAGGTGGCGCACGCCCTGCGCGCCCGGGGCGTGGGCGCCGGCGACCGGGTGGCCGTCCTCATGGACCGCTCCCCGCAGCTGATCGTCGCCCTCCTCGGCGTCCTCAAGTCCGGCGGCGCCTACGTACCCGTGGACCCCGGCTACCCCGCCGAGCGGATCGGCTTCCTGCTCCAGGACAGCCGGGCCAAGGTGGTGCTGACCGACAGCGGCACGCGGGTCGAGGACCAGGACGTCCCCGTGCTGCGCACCGACGAGCTGCTGACCGGCCCGGGCGAGCCGCTCGAGGACCCGGCCGGGCCGCGCGACCTCGCGTACGTGATCTACACCTCCGGCTCCACCGGCCGCCCCAAGGGCGTCATGGTCGAGCACCACTCGGTGATCAACCGACTCGCCTGGATGCAGAAGGCCTACCCGGTCGGCGAAGGCGACGTCCTGCTCCAGAAGACGCCGATCTCCTTCGACGTGTCCGTGTGGGAGCTCTTCTGGTGGGCGATCGAGGGCGCGGGGCTCGCCCTGCTGCCCGTCGGCGGCCAGCGCGACCCGCGCGGGATCCTGCGCACCATCGCGGAACAGCGGGTCACCACCCTGCACTTCGTCCCGTCGATGCTGGGCCCCTTCCTCGACCTGCTCGAGGACAGCCCGGAGCTGCGCGCCGAAGCCGCCTCCCTGCGGCAGGTGTTCTGCAGCGGCGAGGCCCTGCCCGCCGCGCGCGTGGAGCAGTTCAACCGGGTCTTCGGGTCCCGCGGCGAGAGCGCCCCGCGTCTGGTCAACCTGTACGGGCCCACCGAGGCCACCGTCGACGTGTCGTACTTCGACTGCCCGACGGCCTCGGACGGGCCGGTCCGCCGGGTCCCGATCGGCCGCCCCATCGACAACACCCGGCTGTACGTCCTGGACGCGCACGGCGGGCTCCAGCCGGCCGGTGTCCCCGGCGAGCTGTGCATCGGCGGCGTCGGCGTCGCCCGCGGCTATCTGGAACGGCCCGAGCTGACCGCGGAGAAGTTCACCGAGGACCCCTTCGCCCCGGGCGGGCGGCTCTACCGCACCGGTGACCTGGCCCGCTGGCTGGCCGACGGCACCCTGGAGTACCTCGGCCGCATCGACGGCCAAGTCAAGATCCGCGGCAACCGGGTGGAGCTCGGAGAGGTCCAGAACCGGCTGGCCTCCGTGGCCGGCGTACGGGACGCGGTCGTGGTCGACCACCAGTCGGGCAGCCGGGGCACCCTGCTGGTCGGCTACTACGTCTCGGACGCCGAACTCAGCCCGGCCCTGCTGCGCGGCGAACTGGCCTCCGCACTGCCGGAGTTCATGGTCCCGGCACACTTCATCCGGATCGACACCATCCCCCTGACCCCGAACGGCAAGGCCGACCGCCGCGCCCTGCCCGCCCCCTCGGCCACCGCCGGTCCGCAGTACATGGCGCCGCGCAACGCCACCGAGGAGACGCTCGCCGCGATCTGGGCGGACGTACTGGAGGCGGAGCGGGTCGGGATCCACGACGACTACTTCGCGCTCGGCGGGGACTCCATCACGATGCTGCGCATCCGCGCCCGGGCCGAGAAGGCCGGCATCCTGTTCTCGCTGACGGACCTGGTGCAGCAGCCGACCGTCGCCCAGCTGGCCGCCAGGTCGGCCACCGGCGAGGCACCCGCCGGGCCCGCCGCCGAGCTCGCCCCGTTCGCCCTGGTCTCGGGCGTCGACCGGGCCCGCCTCGAGGGCCGCGCCGACGCCCACCCGCTCACCCGCCTCCAGCTCGGGCTGCTCTACCACAGCCGGGCCGAGCAGGACTCCGCCGTCTACCGCGACGTCTTCCAGTACAGCGTCACGGCCGCGTGGGACGAGGAGGGCTTCCGGCGCGCCTTCGAACGGCTCGTCGCACGCCACCCCGTACTGCGTTCCTCCTTCGACCTGGGCTCGTTCTCCGAGCCGCTCCAGATCGTGGACCACCAGGTGACCGGCGGCTTCGACGCCGTGGACCTGCGGGGCCGGGAGGAGGCCGCGGCGCTCGCCGAGATCCGGGCCCACGTCGACGAACGGCGCTACCACCGCTACGACTTCGAGCAGGCCCCGCTCTACCACCTGCGCGCACACGTCCGCGAGGAGACGCTGGAGCTGGTCCTCAGCTTCCACCACGCGATCCTCGACGGCGGCAGCGTGGCCACCCTGGTCGCCGAGCTGCTGCGGGACTACCTGCACGGCCTGGGCCACCCCATCGAGGCCGTGGCGGAGACCGGCCTCCCCTCGGCGGCGCACCACGTGCGCGCCGAACGCGAGGCCCTGGAGTCGGAGCCGACCCGCGCCTTCTGGCTCGAGCGGCTGCGGGACGCGCCGCTGCTGCGCCTGGAGGCCTTCCGCGGCCACGAGGCCCCGGGCCCGGACACGCAGATCACCAGGATCGTGGACCTGCCCGCCGAACTCACCGCGCAGGTCGGCCGGTTCGCCCGGGAGCGGACGCTGCCCGTGAAGTCGGTGCTGTTCGCGGCCCACTGCCTGACGCTGGGGCTGTTCTCCGGCTCCGACGACATCACCACCGGTCTGGTCACGCACGGCCGCCCCGAGCTGGAGGACGCCGACCGCATCGCCGGACTCTTCCTCAACACGATGCCCGTGAGGCTCGGTACCGCCGCCGACAGCTGGGCCGACGTGGTCCGGGCGGCCTTCCGGCAGGAGCAGCAGAGCCACGCGCACCGCCGCTACCCGCTGAGCGCGATCCAGGAGGACCGGGGTTCCACCGTCCTGGAGACCGCCTTCAACTACATCCACTTCCGCCAGCTGGCCGCCGTCTTCGAACTGCCCGGGGTCCGTCTCCTGGACTTCCAGACCTGGGAGGAGACCAACTTCCAGCTGCTGGTCAACGCCATGACCGACCCGGTGGACGGCTCCGTCCGGCTGCGGCTGGACCACCACGGGCAGACCTTCACACCGGCCCAGGCCGATCTGTACGCCGAGCGGTACACGGCGATCCTGGACCGGCTGGTCCACCACCCCGACGAGGCACCGGACTTTGGCTTCCTGGTGTCCGGGCCCGGACAGGCCGCGGCACGGCGGCAGGAGGCCGGCGCCGCACCGCTGGACGTCGTACGGGCCTTCGCCGCGCAGAGCGCCCGCACCCCGGACGCCACGGCCCTGGTCTTCGGCGACCGCCGCTGGGCCTACGCCGAACTGGACGCGGCCGCCGACCGGGTGGCCCGCGAGCTGATCGCACTGGGCTCGCGGCCCGGTGACCGGATCGGCATCGCGATGGACCGCTCGCCGGAGACCGTCGCCGTCATCCTCGGCGTCATGCGCGCCGGGGCCGCCACCGTGCCGCTGGACGTCAGCTACCCGGTGGACCGGCTGACCGCGATGGTCGAGCAGGCCCGCCCGTTCCGGGTCATCGCGAACGCCGCGCACGGCGCGACCTTCGGCGCCCCGGGGCTCGTCCTCGCGGCCGAGGAGCTCTTCGCCGAGGACGGCGAGCGGCCGTACCTGCCGCGGATCCCGGCGGAGGTGACGGAGGAGATCACCCCCGACTCCCTCGCCTACGTCCTGTTCACCTCGGGCTCCACCGGTGCGCCCAAGGGCGTGGCGATGCCGCACCGCTCGCTGGCCCACCTGGTCGCCTGGCAGAACGGCATCCCGAGCGGTGTCGTCGGCGGGGTCACCGCGCAGTACGCGCCGATGAGCTTCGACGTGTCCTTCCAGGAGATCTTCTCCACCCTCGCGGGCGGCGGCACCCTGCTCCTGCTCTCCGAGGAAGAGCGCCGCGACATGCCGGCCCTGCTGCGGCTGCTCGACCGGGCGCGCGTGGAGCGCATCTGCCTGCCGTACGTCGCGCTCCAGCAGCTGGCCGAGGCCGCGGACGCGCTCGGGCTCGCCCCGCGCTCGCTGCGGGCGCTGCTCTCCTCCGGCGAGCAGCTGCGCGTCACCGACGAGATACGCCGGCTGTGCGCGGCCCTGCCCGGGGTGATCCTGGAGAACCAGTACGGGCCGACCGAGTCGCACGTGGTGACCGCGTACACGATGCAGGGCGACCCGGCCGCGTTCCCGGCCCTGCCGCCGATCGGGCGGGCCATCGCCGGCTCCGCGGTGCACGTCCTGGACTCCCGGCTGCGTCCGGTCCCGGCCGGGGTGCGGGGCGAGCTGTACCTGTCGGGTGCCTGCCTCGCGGAGGGCTACGTGGGCCGCCCCGACCTGACCGAGGAGCGGTTCGTACCGCACCCGTCCCCCGCGGCCGCCGCGGCGGGCGAGCGCCTCTACCGCACCGGCGACCTGGGCTTCGTCCTGCCCGGTGGTGACGTGGTGTGCCTGGGCCGGGCCGACGCGCAGGTCAAGGTCCGCGGCTACCGTGTGGAGCCGGCCGAGGTGGAGCTGGCCATCACCCGCTTCGCGGCGGGCCACCCCGGCATCGCGGAGGCCGCCGTCGTGGCCCGCCGCCGGGAGGGCAACGACTCCTTCCTCGCGGCCTTCCTGACGGGCGACCCGGACGGCGCCGACCTCACGCTCCTGCGCAAGCAACTGCGGACGGTGCTGCCCGAGTACATGATGCCCTCGCACTTCGAGTGGCTGGCGGCCCTGCCGCTGACGCCGAGCGGCAAGCGGGACGACAAGGCCCTGCGCGGCGCCGCGCTGAGCACGGGGGCCACCGCCGACGCCGCCGCGGCCCCGCGCGACGCCTACGAGGAGACCCTGGTGGAGATCGTCGGCGATCTGCTCCAGCTGCCCGCGCTGGGCGTGCACGACAACATCTTCGACCTCGGGGCGACCTCGCTCACCGCGATGCGCCTGGTGGTCCAGATCGAGCAGCGCTACGGAATCAGCGTCCCGCTCTCGGAGTTCGTGTCGGCGCCGACCGTGGCCGAGCTGGCCGCGCGACTGCGCTCGGGCGAGGCGATGACCGCCTTCGACCCGCTGGTGCCCATCCGCCCGGCCGGATCGAAGCGCCCGATGTTCTTCGTCCACCCCATGGGCGGGAACGTGCTCTGCTACGTCCGGTTCGCCAAGTACCTGGAGGAGGACCAGCCGTTCTACGCCTTGCAGGCGGCCGGCGGCGACCCCGGCACCGAACCGCTGCGCAGCGTCGAGGAGATCGCGGCCAGCTACATCGAGGCCATGCGCCGGGTGCAGCCGAGCGGCCCCTACGTCATCGGCGGCTGGTCGTTCGGCGGGTTCGTGGCCTTCGAGATCGCCCGTCAGCTGCGGGCGGCCGGGGAGGAGATCGCCCGGCTGGTGCTGCTGGACACCACCGCCCTCAATCCGGGCCGGCGTCTGACCACGGACGACGAGGCCCTGCTCGGCTGGTTCTTCTGGGAGCTGCTGTGGCTGCGGCGCGGGGGCGACTCCCCGCTGGAGCTCATCCCGGACCGGCTGACGACGCTGGAGGAGAAGTTCGACTTCATCGCCCAGCTCGCCATCGACGAGGGCGTGCTGCCCGCGGGGAGCACCGGGGCCGTCGTGCGGCGCCTGTTCCACGTGTACGAGGCCAACTGGAAGGCGGCGTTCGCCTACCGGCCCGAGGTGGTGGACCAGGACATGGTCCTCATCCACGCCGCGCAGCCGCTGCCCGGCGTACTCAACTCGATGCACACGGCCATCGAGAGCATGCACGCGGACCCCAGCAACGGCTGGCGCGAGCGCACCAGCGGCGCGCTCGACGTCGTGGACGTACCCGGCGACCACCTCACGATCATGGAGGAGCCCTACGTGGCCCACATGGTCCGGGTCGTCACCGAACTGATCGGACAGTGAGATGACACAGAAGAAGAAGGCCCTGGTGATCGGCGCGGGGATCGGCGGCCTCACCGCCGCCGTCGCCCTGCGCGAGGCGGGTCTCGAGGTCGAGGTCCACGAACGGGCGGGCGAGCTGCGGGCCGCGGGCTCCGGCCTCTCCGTGATGAGCAACGCCGTCGGCGCGCTGAACTCGCTGGGCGTCGGGATCGACCTGGAGAAGCGCGGGGAGGCCCTGCGCTCGTACCACGTCAAGACGGCCTCGGGCCGGCTGATCCGGGAGTTCCCCTTCCCGGAGATCATCGGCAGGCTGGGGGTGCCCAGTGTGCTCATCACCCGGGCGGACCTCCAGCAGTCGCTGCTGGAGGCGGCAGAGGGCATCCCCCTGCACTTCGGCGCCGCGGCCACCGGCTTCGAGACGGAGGGGGTGCCGGGCGGCGGGGTGCGGGTCGCGTTCGACGACGGCACCACCGCCGAGGGGGACGTGCTGATCGGGGCGGACGGCTTCAACTCCGCCGTCCGCAGGCAGCTGGTGGGCCCGGAGGACTCGCAGGACAGCGGCTACATCTGCTGGCTCGCGGTCGTGCCGTTTTCGCACCCCCGTTTCACGCCGGGTTCGGTGACCCACTTCTGGGGCAGCGGCAAGCGCTTCGGGCTCGTGGACATGGGCGCCGGACGGCTGTACTGGTGGGGCACCAAGAACATGCCGGCCGAGCTCTCGCGGGACTGGAAGGGCGGCAAGGCCGAGGTCCTGCACTCCTACGACGGCTGGGCCGACGAGGTGCGGCAGGCGATCCTGGCCACCCCCGAGGAGTCGATCATCGCCGTGCCCTCCCGGGACCGGGCGTTCCTGGAGCGCTGGGGCCGGGGTCCGGTGACCCTGCTGGGGGACGCCGCGCACCCGATGCTCACCAGTCTCGGCCAGGGCTCGGGCATGGCGATCGAGGACGCCGTGGTGCTCGGGCGGGCCCTGAAGGGCGCGCCCGACCTGCCGCGGGCACTGCGCCGGTACGAGGACGAGCGCCGCGAACGGACCCGGGGGATGGTCGCCGCCTCGCGCGGCATCAGCTCCTTCGAGCAGTCCGAGGACCCGTTCCGCCGGCCGGTGCGGGACGCGTACTTCCGCTTCATGCCGCAGAGCAGGCTCACCCGCACGCTGGAGGACGCCCTCACCTTCCCGGCGGTGGCCGGATGAGCGCCCCCGCTTCCCGTAGGAGAAATCTCGTGTCAGCCGCCCAGAACCGCGCCGCCCTGTCGCCGCGCGGCCGGTCCGTACTGGTCACCGGGGCCTCCTCCGGCCTCGGCCGGGTCTGCGCCCTCGAGCTGGAGGAGGCGGGCTTCCGGGTCTTCGCCGGTGTTCGCAAGGAGGCCGACGCCCTGGCGCTCGCCGAGGCCTCCGCGCACGGCCGGATCGTTCCGGTGCTGGTCGACGTGACGGACGAGAAGTCGGTGGCCGCGGCCGCCGAACGGGTCACCGCCGAGGTGGGCGAGGACGGCCTGTGGGGGCTCGTGAACAACGCGGGCATCTGCGTCTCGGCCCCGCTGGAGTGCGTGTCGCCGGAGCGGCTGCGCCGGCAGCTGGACACCAACGTGGTCGGTCAGCTCGCCGTCACCCAGGCGTTTCTGCCGCTGCTGCGGCGTACCCGCGGCCGGGTGGTCAACGTGACCTCGGGCCTGGGCAGTGTGGCGATCCCGTTCCTCGGGGCGTACGCGGCGGCGCAGTTCGCCAAGGAGGCCCTGACCGACGTACTGCGGCGCGAGCTGGCACCGCAGGGCGTGGACGTCGCCCTGGTGCAGCCCGGCGCCATCATGACGCCGATCTGGGGCAAGGTCTCCGACGTCGCGCGGGCCGCGATGGACGGTGTCCCGGAGCAAGTGGCCGAGCGGTACCGGATCCCCTTCAACCGGTTCCTGCACCAGAACGAGAAGCAGGCGCGGGAAAGCCTGACCCGTCCGGAGGACTTCGCGGAGACGGTCCGGCAGGCCCTGACGGCCCGGCGGCCCAGGACCCGCTACCGGGTGGGTCCGGACGCCCGGAAGGTGAGCGTGCTCGCCCGGGTGCTGCCCGACACGGCACTCGACCGGTACCTGCGGCCGATCACCGAATAGCGCGGCTGCCGGGGTGGCTGGTGCCCGAGGGCTGAGGTAACAGGCAAACCTGCCCAGGAAGTCGTACAGAACAAGCCAGTTGGCACGCCCGCCAAGAGGCGGCGAGCGGCGATATCACGCCAGATGATGGCTGATAGCGGCAAGTTGCGCGTGATATGGCCATCGTCACAGTTTGACCCGCCTTTTCGGCGGGCGTGCCCAACGTCCCAGGACCGGCCCGGATTTCGCCCTTTTCCCCTCGGGCCGGAGCTCCGTCATGCCGCCGATTTCCCGCCCGTCGGTGTGAACGGTCCGTCAATTCCCTTCATGACCTGACTCCGCCGTGGGTGCGAACCAGCCGAATTAGCGTGATCGCCGAGGCTTTCCGGAATCGGCGTTCCCCGACCGGACCCCTACCGTTCGACAAGGATGAGGACCATGGCGCAAACCGTGCGGCCGCCCGTTCCCGAAACCCGCGCCGACGGCGGCGCGCTGACCCGATTCACGTCCCGGCACGGCAGCACCCTGGAGCGGGCCCGCGAGGTGATCCGCACCCGCGAACACTGGTCACCGTATTCGGAGGACCCGGAGGATCCGCAGGCCTACGGCCGGGGCGCGAGAGCCGCCGGCGAGGCCGCCTTCCGCCGGCTCCTCGGCCGGCCGCTGGAGCTCGGCCAGCCCGGCCGGGACGGCACCGTGGGCCCCGGCCCGGAAGCGGGCGGCGAGCTCTCCCCGTACGGCGGCCCGCTGAAGGTCTCCTACCCGCACTGCGACCCCGACGTCCTGCTGCCCGCCATGGAGGCGGCCCTGCCCGCCTGGCGCGACGCGGGTCCCGAGGCCCGTGCGGCGGTCTGCGCCGAGATCCTCCACCGGATCAACGCCCGCAGCTCCGAGTTCGCCTACGCGGCCGTGCACACCAGCGGCCACAACTTCCTGATGGCCTTCCACGCGGGGGCCGTCCACGCCCAGGACCGCGGCCTCGAGGCGGTGGCCTGCGCCCTCGCCGAGCAGACCCGGCTGCCGGCCGCCTCGGTCTGGCGCAAGCCCCAGGGCGACGGCCGGGCCGTCACCCTGGCCAAGACCTTCAGGACGGTGCCGCGGGGCGTCTCCCTGGTCGTCGCCAACAGCGTCTTCCCCGCCTGGAACAGCTACCCGGCCCTCTTCGCCTCCCTGGCCACCGGCAACCCCGTGCTGGTCAAACCGCACCCGGCGGCCGTCCTGCCCCTGGCGCTCACCGTCGAGATCGCCCGCGAGGTACTGACCGAGGCCGGCTTCCCGGCGGACCTGGTGTGCCTGGCCGCCGAACACCCCGGTGAAGGACTGGCCCGCCGGCTGGCCACCCGCCCCGAGGTACGCCTCGTCGACTACGCGGGCGGCACCGCCTTCGGCACCTGGCTGGAGGACAACGCCCGCCAGGCCCGCGTCTTCACCGCCGGGTCCGCCGTCAACACCTTGCTCGTCGAGTCGACCGGCGACTACCGCGACATGCTCGCCAACCTCGCCTTCTCCGTCTCCCTCTACAGCGGGCAGCTGTGCACCAGCCCGCAGAACCTGCTGATCCCGCGGGCCGGGATCAGCACCGACGAGGGGCACCGGACGTACGAGGAGATCGTCGCCGACCTCGGCGCGGCCCTCTCCGGCCTGCTGGGCGACGACACGGTGGCGAGCGGCATCCTGGGCGCGCTCCTGGGACCCCCGGTCCTGGACCGGCTCGAACGGGTGATGGCCGGGGAAGCCGGGACCGTGGCCGTCCCCTCCCGCGCCGTGCGCGACCCCGCGCACCCGGAGGCGGTCATCCGCACCCCGGCCGTCGTGACGCTCGACGCGAACCGGGCCGCGGACCGGACCACGCTGCTCGCCGAATGGCTGGGCCCCGTGGTCTTCGCCGTCGCGGTGGACTCCGTCGCCGACGCGGTCGCGCTGGTCTCCCGCACCACCCGCGAGTGCGGCGCGCTGTCCGTCGGCCTCTATTCCACGTCACCGGAGGTGGAAGCGGCGATGGAACAGGCCTGCGCCGAAGCCGGGGTGATGCTGTCGGCGAACCTGATGGGCGACTGGTACATCTCCCAGTCGGCCGTCTATTCCGATCTGCACGGCACGGGAATGAACCCGTCGGGGAACTCGGTGTACTGCGACGCCGCGTTCGTGTCCGCGCGTTTCCACACCGTCGGCGTACGTCGCTACGGCGGCTCCATATGAACAGCACCCTCACCCACATGCCGCTGCGCGGGCGCGAGCGGGAAATGCGGCTCATCCGCGAGGTACTGGAATACGGCCGCCGCTCCGGCCCCGCCGTCCTGTCGATCGAGGGAATGCCCGGCATCGGCAAGACCCGGCTGCTGCAGGAAGCCGCCGCCCTCGCCGACGGCCTGGGCTACGCCGGGCACCACCCCGATCCGTGGGCGGACCCCCGCCACCTGCGGCGCCGGACCGTTCCGGCGCGCCACACCCGGGGCCGGCCCGGCCGGTGCCATGCCCCGGCGGGGCCCGTCCTCGTCCTGGTCGACGACACCCGCCGGGCCGTGGACGGGCCGCCGCGGATGCCCTTCGCCCCCCGCGAACGGCCCGGCGGCGAACCCGTCGTCTGGCTGGTCGCCCACCGGCCCGGCGAGGCGCCGGCCCTGCCGGCCGGCCTCACTGGTCGCAGCGAGCGGCTGTCGCTGGGACCGCTGGGACCGGCCCACTCGCTGAGCCTGGCCCGGGACCTGCTGGGCGCGCCGCCCGCACCGGCTCTGGTCCAGCTGATCGACCAGGCCGGCGGGCACCCCCGGCTGCTGATCGAACTGCTCACCGGGCTCCAGGAGGAAGGTGCCCTGGAGACCGTGGACGACGAGGTCCGGCTGCTGACCTCGCGGCTGCCCGCCCGCCTGGCCACCCGGGTCCGGGCCACCTTGGAGCGCTTCTCCCCCGGATGCCGCCAACTGCTGCGCGTGGCCTCGCTCCTGGGGTGCGAGGTGGTCTACGAGGATCTGGCGCTGATGCTGCGGACCTCGGTGTCCGCCCTGCTCCCCGCGCTGGAGGAGGTGGAGGCCACCGGCGTCGTGCGCAACGACGACGGCCGGGCCGTGTTCTCCAGTCCGCTGCTGCGCCGGCTCATCTCGGACTCGATGCCCGACTCGCTGCGCCTCTCCCTCCAGCGGGAAGCGGCGGCGCTGCGGGCGACGGCGGGGCTCCGCGAGGCGCCGGCCGCCGGGCCGGAACTGAGCGAGCAGCAACGGGTGCTGGTGGGCCTGGTGCGCGAGGGCCTCACCAACCAGCAGATCGCCCGGCGCCTCGCGCTGTCCCCGCACACCGTCAACTACCACCTCCGGAAGCTGTTCAAGACCTTCGGGGTGAGCTCGCGGATCGACCTGCTGACGGCGGCGGAGCACCTGGACGCCTCCGGCCGGGCCGCCCGCGCACGCCAGAACTGACCGCACCCCACCGCACGCACTGCACCGCACTGCACCACACCGCACCGACCGTGGAGACCCGTACCCGTGACCGATCTCGTCCTGGCCGGCACCTGGCCCCGCCCCGACACCCCGCCTCCGGCCCGGCGCACCGCCTGGCTGCGTGACGCCCTGCACGCAGAACCCGACGACGGGCGCTCCCCGCAGCTGCTGGACGAGGTGCGCTGCGACGTCCTCGTCGTGGGCGGCGGCTTCACCGGCCTGTGGACCGCCCTGGAGATCCTGCGGCGGGCGCCCGGCACGGACATCGTGCTGATCGAGGCCGACGTGTGCGGCGGCGGAGCCAGCGGCGCCAACGCCGGCTATCTGATGCCGATGTGGGCCCGCTTCAGCAGCCTCGTCGCGATCGGCGGGCACGAGGAGGCGCGCCGGCTGGGCGAGGCCTCCGCCCAGGCCGTCGACGACATCCTCGCCTTCACCGAGGCGCACGGCATCGACGTCGAGTACCGGCGCGGTCCGTGGATGTGGGCCGCCTCCTCACCGGCCCAGCGCGGGGCGTGGCGGCAGACCCTGGAGGACCTGCGGCGGGCCGGGACGGAGCCGCTGCACGAGGTGTCCGCCGCCGAGTCCCGCCGGGCGGTCGGCACCCGCAACCACTTCGGCGGCGTCCTCGACCCGGGCTGCGCCACGCTCCAGCCCGCCAAGCTGACGCGCGGCATGCGCCGGGTGGCGATCGAGGCGGGCGTCCGCGTCCACGAGCGCACCCCGCTGACCGCCCTGCGGGGCGCGCCCGGCGGCGCCACGACCGCCCACACCCCCTACGGACGGGTGCACGCCGAACGGGTCGTGCTGGCCATCAACGCCTGGGCCGGGCAGCTGGAGGACCTCGGCCGCCGGATGGTCACCGTGGCCAGCGACACCCTCCTGACCGAGCCCGTTCCGGAGCGGCTCGCGGCGCTCGGCTGGGACGGGGAGACCTCGGTCTGCGACTCCCGCCGCAGGCTGAACTACTACCGCACGACCCCGGACGGCAGGCTGCTCTTCGGCAAGGGCGGCTCCGGCGTGGCCTTCGGCCAGAGCGGGGCCGACACGATGTGGGGCGACGCGCTGCGACCCGCCGAGCTACGGAGTCAGCTCGCCCGGCTCTTCCCGGAGCTCGCCGACGCGCCGGTGGACACGGCCTGGACCGCCCCGGTCGAGTACTCGACCACCTCGCTCCCCTTCGCCGGCTGGCTGAAGTCCGTGCCCGGGGTTTGCTACGCCACGGGCTACTCGGGGGACGGGGTGGGCCCCTCGCGGCTGATGGCCAAGGTGCTCGCCTCCCTCGTCCTGGGGACCAGGGACGAGTGGTCGGGCTCGGCCTTCACCAGGCCGCCGGGCGGCTGGATCCCGCCGGAGCCCGTCCGCTACCCCGGTGCGCGGCTGGTCATCCCGGCGCTGCGCGCGGTGGAGCACCGCGAGGACCGCGGCCGCGGGGTGCCGGCGCTGGTGAAGCGGCTGGCCTCCATCGACCCGTCCGCCTTCCGGCTCTGACCCGACGGTCCCAGACCCTGTCCGGGACCTAGCCGGCCGCCGGCACCAGGCCCCGCAGCGGCCAGGCGGTGTCGATCACCGCGTCCGGGGTGCCCTGGCGGCGGAGGTAGGACTGGAAGTCCCGGGCCCAGCGCGCGTGCCAGGTGCCCTGACGGGCGTGCAGGTCGGCCGGGGTGAGGGCGGCCACCTCGGGGTGGCGCGCGGCTATCGCGCGGGCCACCTCGACCGCGGCCAGGGCGTCCGCCCCGGCGTCGTGCGCGGCGTCCAAGGTGACCCCGTACACCCCGCAGACCGCCTCCAGGGTCCGCTTGCCGCGCCGGTAGCGGTCGACGGCCCGGTCAATGGTCAGCGGGTCGACCACCGGCCCGGTCGCCGCCCCGCCCAGCCGCTCGGCCAGCGACGGCAGCCCGTGCCGGGCCAGCTCCGCGGAGAGCAGGGTCAGGTCGAAGGCCGCGTTGTACGCGACGACCACCGCCCCCGCGCGCCAGTGCCCGACCAGCGCCCGGGCGACCTCGTCGGCCACCTCCCGCACCGGGCGGCCCTCGGCGACGGCCCGCTCCGTGCTGATCCCGTGGATCGCCGAGGCCCCTTCCGGAATCGGTATCCCCGGGTCCGCGAGCCAGCCGCGCCGCTCGCGCACCTCGCCGCCCCGCACCTCGACCACCGCCGCCGTCACGATCCGCGACTCCCCCGGCTCCGTGCCGGTCGTCTCCAGGTCGAACCCGATCAGCACACCGCCGTGCCAGTCCCCCGTCATGCGCTCTTCCCCCCGTACACCTTCGGTCAACGGCTTTCAGCCTGCCACGGCGCACTGACAGACCGGCCGCCGGGGGCGGGGCGCAGCCGGCGTCACGACACCGGCCGGGAGTCCTCCCACACCGATTCGAATTCCTCGCGGTACGTCGTGAACAGCCCGTGGTCGGCGTCCTTCGGCACGCCCCGGCCGCCGCCGCGCAGGACCAGGACGGGCGATTCCATGCCGCGCGCCCGCCGCAGGTACGACTGGACCACGGCGATCCCCGAGGACTGGCCCTCCACCAGGTAGGCGGTGAAGCGCGGGGTCTCGTCGAAGACGTGGATCTCGAAGCGCGAGGGGTCCCGCAGGCCCGCCCGGACCCGGCGGACGTGCAGGATGTTCATCTCCACCGAGCGGCTCAGCTCGCCCTTGCGCAGCCCCAGCTCGCGCTCGCGCCGCTTGACCGCGCTGCTCGCCGGGTTCAGGAACAGCAGCCGCACCCGGCAGCCGGCTTCCGTGAGCCGGACGAGTCTTCGGCCCGAGAAGTTCTGGACCAGCAGGTTGAGGCCTATGCCGATGGCGTCGAGCCGCCGCGCGCCGCCGAAGAGGTCCTCCGCCGGAAGCTGGCGCTGCAGGCGCACCCGGTCCGGGTGGACCGAGATGACGTCCGCGTACCGGTCGCCCACCAGGTCCTCGACGGCGTCGATCGGCAGCCGGTCGGCCGAGGGGCTGCCCGAGCCGCCGCCCAGCACCTCCAGCAGCCGCGCGGAGGCCCGTTCCGCCTGTTCCAGCACCGGACGGGACAGCGCCCGGTTGCGGGAGACGACGTTGCGGGTGACCTCCAGCTCGTCCAGGGCGAGCTCGATCTCGCGCCGGTCGTCGAAGTACGGTTCGAAGCAGGGCCAGTGCTGGACCATCAGCTCCCGCAGCTGCGGGAGGGTCAGGAAGCTCAGCACGTTGTCGTCGGCCGAGTCGAGCAGGTAGCCCTTGCGGCGGCTGACCTCGCGCACGGCCACCGCCCGCTGCACCCACTCCTGCCCGGCGGGCCCGGCGGCCGCGACCACCCAGTCGTCCCCGCCGTGCACCGGCTCGTAGATCGGCCTCAGTACCGCGCCGACCACCGACCGCAGCCGCTGTTCGATCAGGTTCAGCCAGATGTACGCACGGCCCGCGCGCTGCGCCCGGGTGCGGACCTCGCTCCAGGCCTCCGCGCCCCAGTCCAGCTCGGCGCCGGCCCGGGCGCTCCCGGCCGCCTGCGGGGCCAGCGACACCGCCCCGGCCGCGACCCCCGCCGACGGTGCGTCCGCGGGGCCACCCTCGTGACCGCTGTCACCAGGGGGCAGCTCCAGACCTCCCGAGCTCACCCGTGCACCGCCTTCTGCGTCTGGACGCCCGTCTCCAGTGATCACGGAAGGGTACTCCGCGCGCGCGGCCCGGTGCAGCCCGATGGCCCGTACACCGGCTGTCCGTTGACCCATTATCCGATGCCCAGACAGTCGTCCGACCCGCCTATCAGGTCTGCGGGTCACCCGGAGGGACCAACCCAAGTCCACGCGTGAGGCACCTCTTTCGGGGAAGATCTGGCAGTGACGTGGTCCAGCCGGATCAGCCGGAGCAGGATGGGAAGAGTCGTTACCTATGCAGGTCTGGCCGGGACAGGCGTATCCGCTCGGTGCCACTTACGACGGCGCCGGCACCAACTTCGCGGTCTACTCCGAGGCCGCCCGACGCATCGAGCTGTGCCTCCTCCACGACGACGGCTCGGAGACCGCCGTGGAACTGCGCGAGACGGACGCCTTCGTCCGCCACGCGTACCTGCCGGGCATCATGCCCGGCCAGCGCTACGGGTTCCGCGTGCACGGCCCGTACGAGCCCGACCGCGGCCGGCGCTGCAACGCGGCGAAGCTGCTGCTGGACCCGTACGCGCGGGCCATCAGCGGCCAGGTGAACTGGAACGAGGCGGTGTACGGCTACCACTTCGGCCGGCCGGACTCCCGCAACGACCTGGACTCCGCCCCGCACACCATGAGCTCGGTCGTGGTGAACCCGTACTTCGACTGGGCCAACGACCGGCCGCCCCGGCACGAGTACCACCACACCGTGCTGTACGAGGCGCACGTCAAGGGTCTGACGATGCACCATCCCGACCTCCCCGAGGAGCTGCGCGGCACGTACGGGGCGCTCGCGCACCCGGCGGTCATCGGGCACCTGACCAAGCTCGGGGTGACGGCGCTGGAGCTGATGCCGGTGCACCAGTTCGTCAACGACCACCGGCTGGTCAACGACGGGCTGAGCAACTACTGGGGCTACAACACCATCGGCTTCTTCGCCCCGCACAACGGCTACGCCTCGGGCGACCGCGGCCAGCAGGTGCTGGAGTTCAAGTCGGCGGTCCGGGCCCTGCACGAGGCCGGGATCGAGGTGATCCTGGACGTGGTCTACAACCACACGGCCGAGGGGAACCACCTGGGTCCGACGCTGTCATTCCGCGGGCTGGACAACGCCTCGTACTACCGGCTGGCGGACGACCCCCGGCACTACACGGACACGACGGGCACGGGGAACTCACTCCTGATGCGCTCCCCGCACGTGCTCCAGCTGATCATGGATTCGCTGCGGTACTGGGTCACCGAGATGCACGTGGACGGCTTCCGCTTCGACCTGGCGGCGACCCTGGCCCGCCAGTTCCACGAGGTGGACCGGCTGTCCTCGTTCTTCGACCTGGTCCAGCAGGACCCGGTGGTCAGCCAGGTGAAGCTGATCGCCGAACCCTGGGACCTGGGCGAGGGCGGCTACCAGGTGGGCAACTTCCCGCCGCTGTGGACCGAGTGGAACGGCAAGTACCGGGACACCGTGCGGGACTTGTGGCGCGGGCAGCCGCGCACGCTGGCGGAGTTCGCGGGACGGCTGACCGGCTCCTCGGACCTCTACCAGGACGACGGGCGGCGCCCGCTGGCGTCGATCAACTTCACCACCTGCCACGACGGTTTCACCCTGCACGACCTGGTCTCCTACAACGAGAAGCACAACGAGGCCAACCGGGAGGGCAACCGGGACGGCGAGACCCACAACCGGTCCTGGAACTGCGGGGTGGAGGGGCCCACCGAGGACCCGGAGGTGCTGGAGCTGCGCGAGCGCCAGATGCGCAACTTCACGGCCACCCTGATGCTGTCGCAGGGCGTGCCGATGCTCAGCCACGGCGACGAGTTCGGGCGCTCCCAGGCCGGCAACAACAACGCCTACTGCCAGGACAACGAGCTGTCCTGGGTGGGCTGGCCGGAGCCCGGCAAGCCGGCGCCCGCGCTGCTGGAGTTCACCCGGCGGATGGTGTGGCTGCGCCGCGACCACCCGGTGTTCCGGCGGCGCCGGTTCTTCCACGGGCGGCCGGTGGAGGGGACGCACGACGAGCTCTCCGACATCGCCTGGTTCACCCCGCACGGCGAGGAGATGCGGGCCCGTGACTGGCAGGCGCAGCACGCGCGGGCGCTGACGGTGTTCCTCAACGGGGAGGCCATCTCCGAGCCGGGGACCCGCGGGGAGCGGATCACCGACGACTCGTTCCTGCTGATGTTCAACGCGGGCGCCGATCCCCAGGAGTTCACCGTTCCGGCGGGGCACGGGGCGCAGTGGCGCCTGGTGGTGGACACGGCGCGGCCGGACGTACTGCCACCCGGCACCGGGCCGCAGTACGCGGCCGGCGACCGGGTGGCGCTGACAGGACGGTGTCTGGTGGTGCTTCAGCGCCCGGCGTAGGCGGAGCTCTCGCCCACGGCCGGCGAGCCGGTCTGCTGCGCCGGGATGAAGGCCTTGCCGTGGGTACGGGCGGCCGGCACCCGGGTGAGGAGGGCGAGGGTCAGGCAGAGCGCGGCCGCCCCCACGGCCACGGCGAAGGCCGCGGCGGGCCCGTAGGACTCGGCGAGCCGCCCGGAGAGCGGCAGCGCGATGGCCTGCCCGGCCACCAGGGAGCTGGCGGCGAAGGCCATCGCCTCGGCCAGCCGGGCGGGCTCCACGACGCGCTCGGTGAGGGCGAACGCGGTGATCAGGTGCGGGGCGTAGGCCGCGCCGAGCACGGTGACGACCAGGTACAGCGGCCACAGGGAGTCGGTGAAGAGCAGCGGTACGGAGAGCACCAGCGCGGCGCCGGTCGCCACCCGCCAGCGCAGCCGCAGCCCGAAGCGGGCGGGCAGCGCGCCGAGCGAGATGCCGACGACGGCGCTGACGACGCCCATGGCGGCGTATACGACGGCGGCCTGGTCGGGGACGCCCAGCCGCATGGTGAGCGCGGCGATCCCGGCCTGGCAGGCGCCGAACATGGCGCCCTGGAGGGCGAGCGAGCCGCGGACGGCGTGGACCACGCGCGGCTGCCGGACCCGGACCTTGCGCTCCTTGCTCCGCTCCTTGCTCCGCGCCTTCACTGCGGGGCCGTCCGTGACGGCGGCGGTCGGGTGCAGCGCGAAGGCGGTGCCGAAGACGGCGACGAGGACGGCGGCGCCGCCGAGGGCGACCGCGGGGTGCGCGACGATCGAGGCGAGTCCGACGAAGGCCGGGCCGAGGACGAAGGAGACCTCGTCCAGGGTGCCTTCGAGCGAGTGGACGGCGCCCACCACGCTCTCCTCGGACTTGGCGCGGTGCGCCAGGGCCACGGAGCGGGTCCGGGCGAGCGGCCCGATCAGCGGGATGGAGGCGCCCGCGACGGCTCCGACGGCGGCGAGCGGGACGGTGGCGAGGTGGCCGAGGGCCCCGGCCACCAGGGCGGCGGTCGCGACGGCGTTGACCGCGGCGGCGGTCAGTACGACGGGCCGCTGGCCGTACCGGTCGGCGAGCCGGCCCAGGACGGGTCCGAAGACCACCTGACCGGCGGAGAGGGTGCCGCCGACGATGGCGCCGGTGGCGATCGAGCCGCTGGTCTGGGCGACCAGCACCACGCTGCCGAACTGGGACATCGCGACGGGCAGTCGGGCAAAGAACGAGATGAGCGGAAGTAGGGGCCCGGTCAGGGCGATGACTCTTCGATAGGTGTTGACGGTTCCAACCACTTGAGCAACGCTAACCCGGCGCAGTCACTCGTATGCATTGGGTAATGGCACGGAATCCGGCAGGCTGGGTACGTACGTTCTCATGAGCCTGCCGCGGTCAAGCATCCATTCGGAATCTGATGTTCCGACACCTGTCACTCCGGCGTCGACCTACCGCCTCCAGCTGCGTCCGGAGTTCCCGTTCGCGGCGGCCGAGGAAGCCGTACCGTACCTCGCCTCGCTCGGCGTCTCGCACCTGCACCTCTCCCCCGTCCTGGAGGCGGTGCCCGGCTCGGCGCACGGCTACGACGTCACCGACCACTCCCGGGTGCGCGAGGAGCTGGGGGGCGAGCCGGGCCTGAGGTCGCTGGGCGCGGCCGCCCGGGCGCACGGGATGGGCCTGGTGCTCGACATCGTGCCGAACCACATGGCGGTACCGGCGCCGCTGCGGCTGAACCGGCCGCTGTGGGAGGTGCTGCGGGAGGGGCCGGGCTCGCCGTTCGCGCGCTGGTTCGACATCGACTGGGAGGCGGGCGGCGGGCAGGTGCTGCTGCCGGTGCTCGCCGGGCCGGTGGAGTCCTGCGAGCTGAGGGCCGACGGGCAGGTGCTGCGCTACGGGGAGCAGGAGTTCCCGCTGCGGGAGGGCACCGCGGGGCTGGCGCTGCCCGAGCTGCTGGCCGCGCAGTGGTACCGGCCGGCCTGGTGGCGGGAGGCCCGTACCGGGCTCAACTACCGGCGCTTCTTCACGATTTCGGAGCTGATCGGGGTCCGGGTGGAGGACCCCGAGGTGTTCACGGCCACCCACGCCAAGGTGCTGGAGCTGGTCCGGGACGGGGTGGCGGACGGACTGCGGATCGACCACGTGGACGGGCTGGCGGATCCCGAGGAGTACCTGCGGCGGCTGCGGGCGGCGGCGGGGCCGCACTGCTGGGTGGTGGTGGAGAAGATCCTGGCCCGGCACGAGCGGCTGCCGCCCTCCTGGCCGGTGGCGGGGACCACCGGGTACGACGCGCTGCACCGGGTGGACGGGGTGTTCACCGATCCGGCCGGCACTGCCAAACTGGCGCGGAGGTACGTGGAGTTCACCGGCAACCCCGAGTGGGCGCGGACCGCCGACGAGAGCGCACGGGAGGTGCTGACCGGCGACCTGGCCGCCGAGCTGGGCGCGCTGGAACGGCAGGCCGGTCCGGAATTGGCCTCTGCGGTACAAGAGTTGCTGATCGCCTATCCGGTCTACCGGCCCTACCCCGGCGAGCCGGAGCCGGACCCGCAGGCCGTGCAGCGGGCGGCCTCGGTGGCCGGTCCGGGTGCGGTGGGCGGTGTACGGGAGCTGCTGCTGCGGGATCCCGCCTTCGCGGCCCGCTTCGCCCAGACCTCGGCCGCGCTGCGCGCCAAGTCCCTGGAGGACCGGGCCTTCTACCGGTACGCACCCCTGCTGTCGGCCACCGAGGTCGGCGGCGACCCCGGCCAACCGGCGGTGTCGGCGGAGGAGTTCCACGCGTACTGCGACCGGCTGGAGCGGGAGTGGCCCCGGTCCGGGACGGTGCTGTCCACGCACGACACCAAGCGCAGCGCGGACGTCCGGGCCAGGATCTCGGTGCTGTCGCAGGCGCCGCAGCCGATGGACGGGCTCGGCGGCCCGGACCCGGGGCTGGCGTGGACGGCCCGGCAGACCGCGCTGGGCCTCGGGGAGGTTCCGCAGGCAGTGCCCCGGCTGACCGAGGCACTGCTCAAGGGGGCCCGGGAGGCCGCCCTGCACACCAGCTGGACGGAGCGGAACGAGGCCTACGAGGCGACCGTGGCGGGATACGCCCCCGGCCCCCTCGACCTGCCGCCGGAGCTGGCGGAGGCGGCCCGCGCCAACCTGCTCGGCATGGCGCTGCTGCACCTGACGATGCCCGGGGTGCCGGAGGTCTACCAGGGCGCGGAGACGGAGTACCGGGCCCTGGTGGACCCGGACAACCGGCGCCCGGCCCGCTTCCCTCGCGAGGAACTGGCCCGGCTGGACGCGGGGGCCGCGCCGTCCGGACCGGCCGAGGAGAAGCTGGCCCTGACGGCCGCCGTGCTGCGGCTGCGCCGGGACCGGCCGGGCCTGTTCGCCGGGTACGCCCCGCTGCAGGCCAGTGGCCCGGCGGCGGACCACTGCCTGGCCTTCGCCCGCTCGCCCGGCCTGGTGGTGGTGGCCACCCGGCTCTCGCACCGGCTGGCCGGCGCGGGGGGCTGGCGCGGCACCACCCTGCCACTGCCGCCGGGCCGCTGGCTGCCGCTGCACGACGGGAGCCCGTACGAGGCCGGGGTACGGCTGTCCGAACTGCTGGCCGCCCGGCCCGTGGCGGTCCTACTCCGGCACCAGTAGCCCGGCGAAGGCGGCCGCCGCGCCGGTCAGCGGGACCCTGGAGAAGACCGCCAGGGGCCGGTGCCACGGCGGGTCGAGGGAGAGCAGCACGCAGTCCTCGCCGACGGCGCCCCGGACCATGTGGGCCGGGGCCATGACGATGCCCACCCCGGCGGCCGCCATCCGTACGGCCGTCGAGGTGTGTTCCGTACGCAGCACCGTGCGCGGGGTGAACCCCGCCTCGCCGCACGCCCAGTCGAGGACGGGCTGCCCGTGCACCAGCGGTTCCATGGCGCAGCGGATCCAGTCGCGGTCGGCGAGCTCGGTGAGCCGGACTGTGCCCCGCCCGCCCAGGGGGTCGTCGAAGGGCACCACGATCACCAGCTCCTCCCGGCCGATGCGGAGCACCGGACCGGTCCACTCCTTGGGTTCCGGGCCGACCGCGAGGTCGGCGACGCCCCGCTCCAGCTGTTCCTCCAGGGCCTCCGTGGAGCCGTACTCCCGCACCATCAGCGCCACTCCCGGGTGCAGGGTCCGCCAGCGGGCGGCAACGGCCGGGAGCAGGCCGACGGCGATGGCATGGACGGTGGCGAGGTGCAGTTCACCGCCTTGCGCCCCGGCGGCGGCGCGGGCGGCCCGCTCGGCCTGGCGGGCGCTGCGGACGGCGAGCTGGGCGTGCGGTAGGAAGGCGCGGCCCATGGGGGTGAGCCGGACCCCGCGCGGCATGCGTTCCAGCAGCTCGCCGCCCACGGACCGCTCCAGGGCCTTGACCTGGTGGGAGAGGGCGGGCTGGGTGACGTGCAGGGATTCGGCGGCCCGGGTGAAGGAGGACTCCTCCACGACGGTGAGGAAGTACTCCATCTGACGCAGGCTCATGGACCGGAAGCATAAAGCCGGAAGCATAAACAACGTGCATGGCAACGAGAAGATCATTGCCTTGGATTCATGGGAACGGACCGCGCAGGCTGTACACATGAACAGCGACAGCAGCACCGTAGATGTGATCGTGATCGGCGGCGGCACGGGCGGCTACAGCACGGCCCTGCGCGCCTCGGCCCTCGGTCTGACCGTCCTCCTCGCCGAACGCGACAAGGTCGGCGGGACCTGCCTGCACCGCGGGTGCATCCCCAGCAAGGCCATGCTGCACGCGGCCGAACTCGTCGACGGCATAGCCGAGGCGCGCGAGCGCTGGGGGGTGCGGGCGAGCGTGGAGTCGGTGGACTGGCCGGCCCTGACCGCCACCCGCGACGACATCGTCTCCCACAACCACAAGGGCGTGGAAGGCCACTTGGAGCGCGCCGGGGTGCGCGTGGTGCGCAGCGGTGCCCGGCTGACCGGGCCGCGGTCGATCCGGACCGAGGACGGCCGGGAGTTCACGGCCACCTGCGGGATCGTGCTGGCCACCGGGTCCCGGCCGCGTACCCTGCCCGGGCTGGAGCCCGACGGGCACACGGTGGTCACCAGCGACGACGCATTGTTCGCCCCCGGGCTGCCGGCCTCGGTGCTGGTGCTGGGCGGCGGGGCGATCGGGGTGGAGTACGCCTCCTTCCACCGGTCCATGGGCGCGGAGGTGACCCTGGTCGAAGCCGCGGACCGGCTGGTTCCGCTGGAGGACGCGGACGTGTCCCGCCACCTGGCGCGGGGCCTGAAGAAGCGCGGGATCGACGTGCAGACGGGGGCCCGGCTGGAGAAGGCCGAGCGGCTGGAGGCCGGGGGCGTACGGGCCACCGTGCGCACGGCGCGCGGGGAACTGCGGGAGCTCCGGGCGGAGCGGTTGCTCGTGGCGGTCGGGCGGGTTCCGGTCACCGACGGGCTGGACCTCGCGGCGGCCGGACTGGCCACCGACGAGCGGGGGTTCGTGGCGCCGGCCGACTGGTCCCGGCTGGAGACCGCCGTCCCGGGGATCCACGTGGTGGGCGACCTGCTGCCGCCGCCCTCGCTCGGCCTGGCACACGCCTCCTTCGCGGAGGGGCTGCTGGTCGCCGAGACCCTGGCCGGGGTGGCGAGCGCGCCGGTGGACTACGCCGCGGTGCCCCGGGTGACCTACTCGGCGCCGCAAACCGCCGCGGTCGGGCTGACGGAGGCTCAGGCGCGCGAGGCGGCGCACGACGTGGTGGTGAACACCAAGCCGCTGACGGCCGTGGCCAAGGGAATGGTGCACGGGCAGGGCGGCATGGTGAAGGTGGTCGCCGAGCGGGGCGGGCGGGTGCTGGGTGTGCACCTGGTGGGGCCGCACGTGTCGGAGATGATCGCGGAGAGCCAGCTGATCGTGGGCTGGGACGCGGAGCCGGGCGATGTGGCACGGCACGTCCACGCCCACCCGACGCTGTCGGAGGCGGTGGGCGAGGCCTTCCTGACCCTGGCGGGCCGCGGCCTGCACCAGCAGTAGCCCGGGCCTGCGCCCCGGACCCTCGGCAGACCCTCGGCCAGACTCCGCCCGGGGGGCGACCCCCGGCGCGGGTACCGGCCCAGCCCGGCGGGCATGGCATCCCTTGTGACCCTCCTCCGTGACATGTGCTACCCCACACCGCACGAGCTCGCGCTGGCCGCCCGCGCCCTGGCGGACGAACGCCCCGCCGAGGTCCGGCTCCGCCAGGCCGGAACCTCCCGGGCCGGGCAGCCCCTCTGGGTGCTCTCCGTCGCGGCCACCGGCAAGGCCCGGCCCGGCCGGGACGTCCTCGTGGTCGCCGGGGCCCACGCCAACGAACCCGTCGGCGGCGCCACCGCCCTCTCCCTCGCCCGGCGGCTCCTGCACGACCCGGCCCCGCGTGCAGGCTGCGGCTGGCACTTCCTGCTCTGCGCCGATCCCGACGGCGCGGACCTGCACCGCACGCCCCGCCCGTACTCGCTCCTCGACTACCACCGGCACTTCTTCCGGCCCCCCGGTCCCGAACAGCCCGAGTGGGCGCCGTCTTTACTGCCCCCGGACCGGCTGCCGCCCGAGACCCTGGCCCTGACCGCGCTCATCGACGAACTGCGGCCCGTCCTCCAGGTCTCCCTGCACGCCACCGACCTCGGCGGCTCCTGGGTCCAGCTCACCCGGGACATTCCCGGCCTCGCCGAGCCCTTCGGCAAATCGGCCGCCGAGCTGCGCATCCCGGTGGAGAACGGGGCCTCGGATGCCGCCGGCTGGCCCTCCCCCGGGCCGGGGATCTTCGTGATCCCGCAGCCGGGGAGCGAGGACGCCGGTGCCTTCCATCCCGAGGACACCCGGCTCAGCACCTGGTACCACGCCCACCGGTACGACGGCACCACCGCGATCGTCGAAGTCCCCATGTGGGCCTCCGACCTGGTCGACGACCCGGCCCCGCACCCCGACCCGCGCGGCGCCCTGCGGATGCTGGCCGGACGGCTCGGCGAGGACACCGCCCGCGTGGCCGCCGTACGGGACGGGATCCGGTACGGCCCGCTGCCCTACGAGGACCCGGCCGCGGCGCCCCTGCTGCGCGCGGTGGACTGGACGCTCGCGCTGATCCCCCGGATCACCGCCGAGTGGACCGGCGACGGGGCTCCCGCCGAGGCCACCGCGGCGTACGTCGCCAGCATCGACGCCTTCGGGCGGCGTCTGTCGCTGCGCGCCGCCGCGATGCTGCTGCGGGTGCTGCGCACCCAGGGTCACGGGTCGGCGCCCGGGCTGGACCGGCTGGTCACGGGGTGGTGCGAAGACTTCGCGGCCCGCTTCCAGGCCCGCTGGGTCCCGGTGGCCACGCAGGTGGAACACCAGTCCCGGACCGTCCTGGCCGCGTACGAACGCCTCGTCGCGCCCTAGAAGGGGTCCACGGGCCAGGGCCGCGCCCAGCCCGTGGCCGCGAGCCTCCTCGGCGGCGAACAGCTGCGGCCCTGGCCGCCCGGCGAGATCCGGCGGCCGGGTTCAGCTCGAGGACAGCCGGAAGGTCATCTTCCCGAAACCGACCTGGTCGCCGTCCCGGACCACCGCGGAACCCGTCACGCGGTGCCCGTTGACCGTGGTCCCGTTCGTGGAGCCGAGGTCCTTGAGCACCCACACCCCGTCACGCAGGCTGAGTTCCGCGTGCGCCCGGGAGACGGTCTCGTGGCTGAGCCGCAGCCCGTTGCCCGGGTCGCGGCCGATCCGCAGGCCACCCGCGCTGGGGTGCGGCAGCAGCAGCTTGGGCAGCTTCTCGGCGGCCCAGGCGCGCCGGACTCCGACCGAGACGGCGGAGACCCGCCCCACCCAGCCGAACAGCCGACGGGTCCAAGGGCTTTCGGCACCCTCGCGCGCCTGGAGGTCGGCGGTGAGGACGGCGAGGTCCTCGGAGCGCCGCGCGACCAGGGCGAGTTCCATCCGGCGCAGGAACGTGTCGTGGGACAGCTTGCCGAGGGCAGCGCCCTCCCTGAGCTGGCCCAGCGCCCGGTCGCGCTCGGCGTCCGAGAGCCGCGGCACGGGGTAGGCGGGGAACTCAAAACTCGACGTCACAGGGTGATTGTCGGCCCGTCGGGGCCGGAGTGTCCAGAACACCCCCGCCGGGCCGGGAATGATGGGCAGGATACGCATGCTGAACAGCGCCGCAGACGAGGGGAACGTCCGTGCAGTTCGAGGTGTGGGCACCGCTGAAGGGTCATGTCGCCATGCGACTCGACGACGCGACGTACGAGATGGCACGCGATCCGGAGCGGGACGGCTGGTGGACCGCGCAGGCCCCGGCCGCCGACGGAAGCCGGTACGGATTCCTCCTGGACGGCGGATCCGTCCCGCGGCCGGACCCGCGCGGCCGGCGGCTGCCCGACGGACCCGACGGCCTGTCGGCGGTGGTCGACTTCGAGGCCCTGCGCGAGCCGGGAGCCCCGGCGCCGCGCACCCCGCTCCAGGACGCGGTCCTGTACGAGCTGCACATCGGCACCTTCACCCCCGAGGGCACCTTCGACGCCGCCGCCGCCCGCCTGGGCCACCTCACCGGCCTCGGCGTCACCCACGTGGAACTGATGCCCGTCTGTCCCTTCCCCGGCCGGCACGGCTGGGGGTACGACGGGGTCGCCCCCTGGGCGGTGCACGAGCCGTACGGCGGCCCGGCCGGGCTGGCCCGGTTCGTCGAGGCGGCCCACGCCGCCGGGCTGGGCGTGGTCCTGGACGTGGTCCACAACCACCTCGGCCCCTCCGGCAACCACCTGCCCGCCTACGGTCCGTACTTCACCGACACCCACCACACCCCCTGGGGCGCGGCGGTGAACCTGGACGCGCCCGGCTCCGACGAGGTGCGCGCGTACCTCCTGGGCAGCGCGCTGGCCTGGCTGCGGGACTACGGGATCGACGGGCTGCGGCTCGACGCCGTGCACGCGCTGGCCGACGGGCGGGCCCTGACCTTCCTGGAGGAACTGGCCGCCGCCGTGGACGAGCTGGCGGCCGAGACCGGCCGTCCGCTGTTCCTGATCGCCGAGTCCGACCGGTGCGACCCGCGCACCACCACCCCCCGCGCCGACCGCGGCCTGGGGCTCCACGCACAGTGGAACGACGACTTCCACCACGCCCTGCACTGCGCGCTGACCGGTGAATCCCAGGCGTACTACGCCGACTTCGCCCAGGCCCCGATGGCCGCGCTCGCCAAGACACTGACCCGCGCCTTCTTCCACGACGGCACCTGGTCCTCCTTCCGGGGCCGCACCCACGGCCGTCCGGTGGACCGCCGCCGGACCCCGGCCCACCGTTTCCTCGGCTACACCCAGACCCACGACCAGATCGGCAACCGGGCACTCGGCGACCGGCTCGCCGCCTCGCTCTCCCCCGGGCTGCTGGCCTGCGCCGCGACCGTGGCACTGACCGGTCCGTTCGTGCCGATGCTGTTCATGGGCGAGGAGTGGGGTGCGGGCACCCCGTGGCAGTACTTCACCGACCACCCCGACGCGGAGCTGGCCGAGGCCGTACGGACGGGCCGGCGGCGGGAGTTCGCGGCGCACGGCTGGAAGGCCGAAGAGATCCCCGACCCGCAGGACCCGGCCACCCGGGACCGCTCCTGCCTGGACTGGGCGGAGCCGGAGCAGCCGGGCCACGCCCGCCTGCTGGCCTGGTACCGCACCCTGGTCGCGCTGCGCCGCTCGCACCCGGACCTGCGCGACCCGGACCTGGCGGCGGTCCGGGTCGCCCATGACGAGGAGCGGCGCTGGCTCACCTTCCGGCGGGGCGACGTACGGGTGGCCGTGAACCTCTCCCCGGATCCGGTGACGATCGCGCTGGGGCGCAACGGGGTACGGGTGCTGGCCGCCTGGGAGCCGCTCGAACACCCGGGCCCGGACGGGCGGATCCATGTACCGGGTGAATCCGCCGTCGTGCTGGGACCGTGAACCCGTGAGCCCGTGAACCCGTGAGTCCTACTCGACGATCGCGAGCTCGCGCGGGGCGTTGTTGAGGCGGCTTCCGCCGTCCTCGGTGACGGTCACGATGTCCTCAATGCGGACGCCGAAGCGGCCGGGCAGGTAGACGCCCGGCTCCACGGAGAAGCACATGCCGGGGACCAGGGGCTGCTCCTCGCCCTCGACCATGTACGGCGGCTCGTGGGTGGTGACGCCGATGCCGTGGCCGGTGCGGTGGATGAAGCGGTCGCCGTAGCCGAACTCGGTGATCACCGCGCGGGCCGCCCGGTCCACCTCCTGGCAGGAGACCCCCGGCCGGACCGCGGCCACCCCGGCCTGCTGTGCCTCACGCACGACGTCGTGGACGCGCTGCTCCTCGGCGGTCGGCTCGCCCACGTGCACGGTGCGGGAGATGTCGGAGCCGTAGCCGTACCGCAGGCCGCCGAAGTCGAGGACGATCATGTCGCCGTGCTGGATGACCCGTTCGCCGGCCTCGTGGTGCGGGTTGGCCCCGTTGGGTCCGGAGCCGACGACGGTGAAGTCGACCTGGGAGTGGCCGTGTACGCGCAGCAGCGCGGCCAGGTCCTCGGCGACCTCGGTCTCCCGGCGGCCCGCGAAGGGGAGGTGGAGGATCTGCGCGTAGGCGGCGTCGGCGGCCTCGCCCGCCGCGGCCAGGCGCTCGAGCTCCCGCTCGTCCTTCACCGCGCGCAGCATGGGCAGCGAGTCGGTGAGCGGAACGTAGGAGGTGGTGGGCAACTCCCGCTGCAGTCCGAGGAGATGCAGGGCCCAGGTGTTGTCGCTCACCCCGAAGCGCCCGGCCGCGTCCAGCAGCGGGGCGGTGACCGCGTACGGGTTCTTCCCGTCGGTCCAGTCCCGCAGGGCCAGCGCGGCGGCGCCGGGGGCCTTGGCGGCGTCGGGCGCCTCCAGCGCGGGCACCACGAGCACCGGGTCCTGCCCGGCGGCCAGGACCAGCAGGGTGAGCCGCTCGGTCTCGGCGGTGGGGCGGTAGCCGGTGAGGTGGGTGAGGTCGGGCCCGGGGGCGATCAGCAGCCCGGCCAGTCCGGCGTCGGCGGCGGTCTGCGCGGCGGCCGCCATCCGGGCCGCGTAGTCCTCGGCCGTGAAGGGTGCGGGTTCATGGGTCATACGGGTGATCCTGCCGTGAGCCGCGCGGCGGGGGCAGTGGCCGCGCCGGTCCGGCTCCTCCTCGCCCCCCCGCCCGTCGCTGTGAGCGGGGCCACATCGGTCCGCGGCACGTCGGCCCGCCCCGGATAACGCGTCGCGGGAGCACCCCCCTGATCGGCTATGCTGTGCGTGCACGTCGAACGGGTGGTCCGCCACCCTTCGTGGTGGGTGTAGCTCAGTTGGTAGAGCACCTGGTTGTGGTCCAGGTGGCCGCGGGTTCAAGTCCCGTCACTCACCCTTTGGGTCCCGTGAGGGGTACGAGGTTTCCTCGTACCCCTCACGGGCGTTTCCGGGGTCGGCTAGGCCCGCAGGAAGGCCTCCACCTCGGTGGCGAAGGTCACCGGGGTCTCGTGCGGCGGGTAGTGGCCGGCGCCCGGGAGGATGCGGATCCGGCAGTTCGGGTACCAGGCCTGCCAGGTGGCGCGCATCACCTCGGCGGTCAGCGCGAGGTCGTACTCCCCGACCAGGACCAGCACCGGGACGGTGTTGCCCTTCACGGCGGAGGAAAGGTCGAGGGGCTGCCAGCTCTCCAGGTAGGCGGCGAAGGCCTCGGGCCGGGAGACGTCCAGGGAGTGCGCGACCATGCGGTCCACCCAGCGGCGGCTCGCCCGGTTCCCGGTGACGAGGTCGAGGATGATGCGCCGGCTCTCCGGGTCCTCGGCGGCGCCGTGGAAGAGGGTGTGGGTCGCGTCGTCCATCTCGTAGGGCGCGGCCGGCACGGGCGCGAGCCCGATCAGCTTCTCGATCCGCTCGGGGGCGCGGACGAGGACCTGCTGGACCGCCTTGCCGCCCATGGAGTGGCCGAGGAGGGAGAAGGTCTCCCAGCCGAGCTCGTCGGCGAGCGCGAGGACGTCGTCGGCGATCTCGGGGAGGTCGTACCGGCCGGGGACGTCCCGCCGCTCGCCGTAGCCGCGGTAGTCGAGGAAGGCGTACGAGAACCCCTCGGGGTCCAGGTAGTCCAGCACGGAGCCCCAATTGGCGGAGGTGCCGAACCAGTCGTGCAGCACGATGACGCGGACGGGCCCGGTGCCGATCCTGCGGTGGGCGATGGCCATGCGTTCTCCCTCGGTGACGGGGTGGAAGACAACCAGCGCCGTACGTTCTGCCCACCGGGCCTACCATCACACCGTGCAGCCGATATCGAGTCCCGAGCCGCTGGCCATGGGGGATTACTCGCGCCCCGACGGGGCGCGCCACCCCCATCACCCCCGGAGCTACGCGATCACCGACCCGGCGGAGATCGCCGAGGTGCGGGCCGTGCGCCCGTACAACCGGCACTCCGAGCACCCCACGGACCCCTATGACGGCGGGCCGGTCGATTGCATGTGCGGCGAGGACTGGAGCCCCGCTCGCTCCACGCCCGAGTCCGAGCGCCTGCTCGACCCGCTGTCCCCCGACGGGATCCCGGCCCGCCACCGCGCCCGGTGGGCCGCCGAGGCGCCCGAGGGGTTGCGGGAGTACGCCTGGGCTCTTGCCCGGGGTGAGGAGGAGCCGGACCTGCCTCGGGAGGTGCCCCTGAGCGTGGTGTTCAGCTGGCTGGGCGCCCCGCGGAAGGAGCCCCGCGACGCGGCGTCGCTGCTCGCGGAGCTGGGCCCCTGGCGGCTGCTGGCCGGGGCGGCCACGGAGGAACTGGCCTGGGCGGTGCGCGAGACGGACCGGGCCGGCCTGGAGGGCGCCGTACGGTTCTTCTCGAGCGAGGAGTTCACCACCCGCCACCCGAAGCGCCGCCGGGTCCCGGACACCGCCCGCGACCGCCTGCTCCGGCACGCCCGCAGCCACCGCCCCGGCGACCTCCCGGTCCTGGAACGGCGGCTGCTGCGCACCCCGGAGGACCGGGTCAGACGGTCTTGATCGCCGGGTCGGAGATGCCCGGGGCGCCCGTCTCCACGTGGCCGGCGAAGCGGCGCAGGAAGGTGGCGTCCGCGTCGGAGACGACCTTGACGTCGTACCAGCGGCCCGTGGTGCGCAGGTCCACCGTGTGGGAGACCGTGGCGCCGGGGTTGACCCGGAAGGTCTGGGCCGCACCGCCGTAGGCGTTGGTCACCGTGAGGTTGACCGCGGCCGAACCGGGGTTGGTCAGGGTGAGGGCCAGATTGCCGGTCGAGGCCTCGTGGCGCGCCGTGACCTCGGGGCCGGCCTTCTTCGCCGGGCCCTTCCAGGTGCGCACGAAGCCGTTGGGGCCCCACACCGTGAGGTCGATCTGGTTACCGGTGGAGCTGCTGGTGCTCCAGGTGTCCGAGAGGGTCTTGCCCGCCTCGACCGTGTAGGGCCAGGGGCCGTCCGTACGGTTGCCCGAGGTGCTGTGGAAGTGGGCGCCGAGGCTGGGACCGCTGGCGAAGGTCAGGGTGAACTTGCCCGTGGAGACCGTGGCCTTGCCGTCCACGTACGGGCTGTAGCCCAGGGCGCGGGTCGGCTTGGAGCCTGCCTCCTGCTTGGGCAGGGTGCCCGTGGCCGGCGGGGTCGGGTGGTAGGACGGGTGGCGGTTCTTGTCCGGCGGGATGTACCCGGCCGTGGAGGGCAGGGCGGCGGGCGCGGCGTCGGCCTGGGTGAAGTCGAAGGCCGAGGTCAGGTCGCCGCAGACCGCGCGGCGCCACGGGGAGATGTTGGGCTCCTGCACGCCGAAGCGCTTCTCCATGAAGCGGATCACCGAGGTGTGGTCGAAGGTCTCCGAGCAGACGTAGCCGCCCTTGCTCCACGGGGAGACCACGATCATCGGGACGCGCGGGCCGAGGCCGTACGGGCCGGCCGCGTAGCCGGAGACGCCCCCGGTGTAGAGGTCGCCGGTGACGCTCGCCGTGGACAGGCCCCAGGCGGAGGAGGTGGGCGGGTACGGCGGGACGACGTGGTCGAAGAAGCCGTCGTTCTCGTCGTAGGTGATGAACAGGGCCGTCTTCGCCCACACGGCCGGGTTCGCGGTCAGCGAGTCCAGGACCTGCGAGATGTACCAGGCGCCGAAGTTCGTCGGCCAGTTGGAGTGCTCGCTGAACGCCTCGGGGGCGGCTATCCAGGAGACCTGCGGGAGGGTGCCGTTGACGACGTCCGCGCGCAGCTTGTCGAAGTAGCCGCCGCCCGCCTTGACGTTGGTGCCCGTGCGGGCCTTCTCGTACAGGGCGCTGCCGGGCTGGGCGTTGCGGAAGCTGTTGAAGTACAGCAGCGAGTTGTCGCCGTAGTTGCCGCGGAAGGCGTCGTTGATCCAGCCCCAGGAACCGGCCGCGTTCAGGCCGTCGCCGATGTCCTGGTAGACCTTCCAGGAGACGCCGGCCGACTCCAGGCGCTCGGGGTAGGTCTTCCAGCCGTAGCCGGCCTCCTGGTTGCCCAGGACCGGGCCGCCGCCGGTGCCGTCGTTGCCCGTGTAGCCCGTCCACATGTAGTAGCGGTTCGGGTCGGTGGCGCCGATGAAGGAGCAGTGGTAGGCGTCGCACACGGTGAAGGCGTCGGCGAGGGCGTAGTGGAACGGGATGTCGTTCCGGGTCATGTACGACATGGTCGTGGCCGTCTTGGCCGGGACCCATTTGTCGTACTTGCCGTTGTTGTACGCCTGGTGGCCGCCGGCCCAGTCGTGGTTCAGGCCCTCGAGGAACTGCATCCCGAGGTCCGCGACCTGCGGGTTGAAGGGGAGGATGTCCTTCGTCCCGTTGGACTGGTGGAAGACGGACTTGCCGTTGTCCTGGAGGACGGGCCGCGGGTCGCCGAAGCCCCGGACCCCCTTCATCGCGCCGAAGTAGTGGTCGAAGGACCGGTTCTCCTGCATCAGGACGACGACGTGCTCGATGTCCTGGATCGTGCCGGTGGTGCCCTGCGCCTGGATGGCGGCGGCCCGCGCGATGCTGTCGTTCAGCATCGTCAGGGCGGCGGTACCGCCGGCGATCTGGAGGAACCTGCGGCGATTGAGTTCTGCCATGGCGTGACGACCTCTGCGGGTGAGGGGCGAGTCGAGGGGCGCCCCAAGGACAGCGCCCCCGGAGTACCGGACGGAGATCCTTGTCTGACACCTGGCCGTACAGCCGGAGAACGGAAGGGTCACTGCCGACGGCCCGCGCGTCTGGCGAAGACGGTAAGGGAACCACCCTTCGCGCAACAGCCCCCGGAGTCACTCCACTTCGAGGTCAGGGCCCCGGCCGGGGGTACTCATCCGGCCCGTGCACCGATCTGAGCATCCGTACTCAGGCCCGGGAGATGGCGGCTTGTCATCGTGTGGGCATGCCCTTTCAGCCAAGTGACCCGCAGCCGCGCGCCGGGATAACCGCCGTCGGCAGCCTGCTGCCCGCCGAGGTCCTCTCCTCGGACTCCCTCCAGCGGGAGGTGGCCCGCCGCAGTGGCCTCACGCTGCCGCCGACGCTGCTGAGGCAGGCCACCGGGATCGTCTCCCGCCGCGTCGCGGGCCCGGAGGTGTACGCCTCCACGCTCGCCGTGGGCGCCGCCCGCCGGGCGCTGGACGCCGCCGGGCTGGGCCCGCTCGACATCGACCTGCTGCTCTTCGCCTCCGCCTCCCGCGACATGGTCGAGCCCGCCACCGCGCACATCGTGCAGGCGGAGCTGGGGTCGCGGGCCCACGCCCTGGACGTCACGAACGCCTGCAACAGCTTCGTGAACGGGATCGACCTCGCCCGGTCGATGATCATGGCCGGGCGGGCTCGGCGGGCCCTGGTGGTCACCGGAGAGACCCCGAGCCGGGCGGTGCGCAAGGATCCCGCCGACGCCGCCGGGTTCCGCAGCGGCTTCGCGGGGTACACGTTCGGCGACGCGGGGGCCGCCGTGGTCGTGGAGGCCGTGGAGCGCGGCGGGATCCTCGACGTGGACACCGAGACCCACTCGGAGCACTGGGAGGTCGGGGGCATCCCGGGCGGCGGTTCGCGCCACCCGCGCGGGGACGAGTACACCTACTTCCGCGGCGACGGGCACGAACTGCGCGGCGTCTTCGAGAAGGTGGGCACCGCAGTCATCGACCGGACGCTGCACCGGACGGGGATGGACTGGGACGGCTTCGCCAAGGTGCTGGTGCACCAGGTGACCGTGCCGTACCTGGAGCGGTTCGCTGAGCTGACCGGGGTGCCGGCCGGGAAGCTGGTGGTGACCGTGCCCGAGCTCGGCAACGTCGCGAGCGCGAGCATCGGAGTCCAGCTGGACCGGGTGTTCTCCGAACTGGAGCCGGGGGACAGGGTGTTGTTCGTCGGACTCGGCGGTGGTATCAGCATCATGACGATGGTCTGGGAGAAGTCATGAGCCAGGCGATGTGGGTGGTCGTGCCCGCGCACGAGGAGGAGGCCCGCCTCGCGCAGACCCTGCGGGCCCTGGCCGCGCAGCGGGACCGGGACTTCACCCTGCTGGTCGTCGACAACGCCTCGGCGGACCGGACGGCCGCGATCGCCCGGGAGTTCGCCGCCGGCGCACCCTTCCCGGTCGAGGTGATCGAGGAGCCCGAGAAGGGGGTCGGCTCGGCCGTGGACACCGGATTCCGGTACGCGATCGGCCGGGGCGCGGCCCTGCTCGCCCGCACGGACGCCGACTGCCTGCCCCGGCCCGGCTGGACGCGCGCCGCGCGGGCCGCCCTCGCCGAGCGCCCCGGGCTGGTGTGCGGGCGGATCGTCGCCCGGCGCGACGAGCACGGCCCGCTCGGCCGGGCCGGCTTCGGCCTCCTCGTGGCGCTCGCCGCGCTGTTCGGGCGGCTGCGTCCCGGGCACGCGCGCCGCAAGGGCTTCCGGGCCCCGTACCGCATGCACGCCGGGAACAACATGGCCATCACCGCCGAGCTGTACCTGGCCGTCGGCGGCATGCCCCGGCGCCCCTCGCCGACCGACCGGCTCTTCCTCAACGCCGTACGCCGCCACACCGACCGGATCGCGCACTGCCGGGAGATGGTCGTGGAGAACTCCACGCGGCGCCTGCGGGCCTACGGGATGGCGGGCACCGCCCGCTGGTACCTGGACCAGGGCAGCGGCACGCACGGAACGGATCCCCGCTGATGCTCGACCGTCTCGACCACGCGCTGCGCAGCCGCCCCGAGCGGCCGGCCGTACTCACCGCCACGCGGACCGGCGCTCCCCGGATCCGGGCCACCCGCGGGGAACTCGCCGAGCTGTCCGACGCGTTCGCCGCCGCCCTGCACGCGCGCGGGCTGCGCGCCGGGGACACCGTCGGCGTCGCCGTACGGCCCGGGCCGCGGGCCCTCGCCGTGCTGCTCGCCCTGTGGCGGCTCGGGCTGCGCGGGGCCGTGCTCGACCCGGGCGCGGGGCCGGACGTGCTGCGCGCCCGGCTGTCCCTGGCCCGGCCCTCACTGGTGCTGGCCGACGCGGCCGCACAGGCGGTCGCGGGCTGGGCCCGGCCGCTGGCCCGCCGGGCGCGGCTCGCGCTGCCGGACCTGGCCGAGCTGGGTCCGGTGGCCACCGTCGGGCGCCGGCTGCCGGGCTGCGCGCCCGCGCTGGACCTGAGGGCTCCCCGGGCGGGGGTTCCCGTACACGGGGACCACAACGGGGACGCGGTGATCGTGTTCACCTCGGGGACCACCTCCCGGCCGCGCGCCGTCGTACACACCCGGTCGAGCCTGGCCGCCGGGATGGCCACGGTCTCCTCCCTCTTCGACGCGGCCCCGGACCAACCCGTCCTCGGGGGCACCTTCTTCGTCCTCGTTCCCGCGCTGACGTGCGGCGCCCCCGTCGCGCTCCCGGCCCGCGACCCCCGGGTGCTGGCCCGCCAGCTGCACCGGCTGCGCCCCCAGGACACCTATCTGACCCCGCCCGGGCTGCGGGACGCGCTGGACGCGGGCGCCCGCTTCCACGGCCGGGTCTGGACGGGCTCCGCCCCGGCCGACGCCGCCCTGCTGGAACGGGTGCGGGAGGCGGGCGCGGCGCAGGCGTGGGGGGTGTACGCGCTCACCGAGCTGTTCCCGGCCGCCGCGGTCGAGGCCCGGGAGAAGTCCGCCTTCGAGGGCCCGGGCGACCTGGTCGGCGCCCCGCTGCCGGGCGTCCTGGCCAAGCCCGACGCGGACGGCGAGCTGCTGCTGGCCGGGGCCGCGGCCCGCGACCGCTACCTCGGCGAGGAGCCCGACGCGTGGGTGCGTACGGGCGACCGGGCGCGGCTGGACGGCGCGGGCCGGATCGTCCTGGAGGGCAGGTGCAAGGACATGGTGCTGCGCCGGGCGGAGAACATCTATCCGGGGCTGTACGAGCCCGCCCTGCACGTGCCCGGGGTGGAGCTGGCCGTGCTCGTCGGAGTCCCGGCGGGTGACGGCGACGAACGGCTCGTCGCGGTCGTGCAGCCGGGCCGGGGGGTGCGTGAACCCGCCCTGCGCGCCGGGCTGTCGGGCCCCCTGCGGCGGATGGGATCCGCTCGTCCCGACGCGCTGCTGTTCGCCCGGATCCCGCTGGCGGGGCGCTCGCGCAAACCGGACCGGGCGGCGACCGCCGCCCTCGCGGCCCGTCGCCTCGGCGGGTCGGCGTGAGGGGGCACGCGCGGGCCCGGCGGCGCGACCGCCGGGTCTATCTGCGCAGCCATCCCCTGCTGTTCGGGCTGCTCGCCGCCACGCGCGGGCGGCCCGTGCGCCGGCTCGGCCGGACCCTGCTGGTGCACGACGCGGGCGCCTACCGCGAGGCGCTGACCCGGCTGCCGCTGGACCGTACGGCGGCCGGTACGACGGGCGGGGCCGCGCGGGCCGCGCTGGGCGGCAGCGGCGGGGTGCTGTTCGACCAGGAGGGCAGCGGGCACCGGGCGGACCGGCGCGGGCTGGCCGGGGAGCTGGGCACGGCCTCGGTCGCGCGGCTGCGTTCGGTGTGGCAGCCCTTGCTCGTACGCCGCCTCTCTCCGCTCGCCGAGGGCGGCGAGGTGGACCTCGTCGAGCTGTCGCGGGAGCTGGCCGGGGCGGTGGTCTGTGCGCTGCTGGACTGCGCCGCCGATCCGCGTGCCGTCGCGCGGGCGGCCGCCGAGGCCGCGGCGGCGTCCGTACGCAGTCACCTGCCCGGGCCGCGCCGACCGGGTGCGCAGGCCGCGGCGGCCCGGGCGGCCGACCGGCTCCGGCGGCTGCTGGGGCCCGCCGACGAGGCGCTGTCCGCGATGGTGGCGGTGGCCGCCGTGAACACCACCGTGGCCGCGCTGCCCCGGTCGGTGGCGTGGTGCGCCGACGCCGGACTGTGGGACCAGGCCGCCGACGAGGCGCTGCTGCCGGTGCTGGCCGACGAGCTGCTGCGGGTCACGGCGGCCTCGCCGCTGCTGCCGCGGGTGGCCGCCTCGCAGGGGTCCGTCGGCGGCTGCCCGGTGCGCGGCGGCGACCGGCTGCTGCTGGTCGCCCGGCACGCGGCCGAGGCGCACCGGCGCGACCCGGACGCCCGGGAGCCCGCCGGTCCGGGCCTGGCGCACCTGGTGTTCGGGGCCGGGCCGCACGCGTGTCCGGGGGCCGGGGCGGCCCGCTTCCTGCTGACCGACGTACTGGCCGCGCTGGCTCCGTACCGGCCGGTCGTGACGCGGGCCCGGGTGGACCGGCGGGCCGCGCTGCCCGGCTGGCGCTCGCTGACCGTGCGGGCGGGATCATGAGGGCCGCCCGTATCGCGGTCACGGGTGCCAGCGGCTTCTGCGGCGGGCACGTCGCACGCACGGCTTCGGCGGGCGGTGCCGAGGTGGTGTGCCTGGGCCGCAGGCCCGGCCCGCTGGGGGAGCACCGCTTCTGGGACGCCGCCCAGGGCGATCTGGACCTCACCGGGGTGGACCTGGTGGTGCACTGCGCCGCCGCGGTCGGCGATCCCGCCCCCGGCTCCCGGGCCGAGGCACTGATGCGCGAGGTCAACGTGGGCGGTACGCGGCGCCTGCTGAGGGCGGCGGACGGCCGGCCGGTGGTCTGGGTGAGCAGCGCCAGCGTCTACGACCCGCGCCTCGACCGGCGCCTGGTCACCGAGGAGCATCCGCGCGCGGGCCAGCTGAACGCCTACGGCCGTACCAAGGCGGCCGGCGAGGCCCTCGCCCTGGCCGGCGGTGCGGTGGTGCTGCGGCCGAGGGCGGTCTACGGCCCCGGCGACACCCAGCTGCTGCCCCGGCTGCTCTCCCGGGTCCGGGCCGGGACCCTGCTGCTGCCGGGACCGGACGTGGAACTGAGCCTGACGGCGGTGGAGAACCTCGCCGAGGCCTGTCTGGCGGCGGCCGGCTGGCCCCCGGGCGCCTACAACGTGGCCGACGCCGAGCCGTACGCCCGCGACCGGGCCGTACGGGAGGTCCTGCGGGCCCACGGCGTCCGGGCCCGGATCCGGCACCTGCCGCTGCCGGTGGCGCGTGCGGCGGCCCGGTTCGCGGAGTCCCTGCCGACCGCCGAACCGGCGCTGAGCCGCTACGCGGTGGACCAGCTCGCCCACCCGGTGGTCCTGGACACGGCCAGGGCCCGGTCCCGGGGCTGGACCCCGGGCCGGACCCTGGCGGACTACCTGGCCTCGGTGGCCGAAGGCGGCCGGAGCGGGCGCGTCAGACCGTCGCCATGGCTCCCGCGTCGGCGATGAGCCGGTCGAGGAGCGAGAGCAGGCAGGCGCGGACGTCCTGGCGGGAGCGGGCGTCCAGCATGAGGACGGGGGTGTTCGGGTCGCGCAGGTGCAGCGCCGCCCCGATCTCCTCGGCGGTGTAGGGCTGCTCGCCGTGGAAGCAGTTCGCGCCGACCACGAAGGGCAGTCCGCGACTCTCGAAGAAGTCGACCGCGGGGAAGCTGCGGTCCAGGCGCCGCGTGTCGACCAGCACGATCGCCCCGAGGGCCCCGTTCAGCAGGTCGTCCCACATGAACCAGAAGCGCTCCTGGCCCGGCGTACCGAACAGGTAGAGGACGACTCCGGCGTCGGTGAGGGTGAGGCGGCCGAAGTCCATCGCCACGGTGGTCACCGTCTTGGACTCGATGCCGTCGAGGTCGTCGACGCCGACACCGGCGGCCGTCAGCCGCTCCTCCGTACGCAGGGGCTCGATCTCGGAGATCGTCTCGACCAGGGTCGTCTTGCCGACTCCGAATCCCCCGGCGATGAGGATCTTGACGGGGGCCGCTTCCTGCGGGGCAGGAGTGTCATATCCGGGCAAGGTTGTCCCTGATTCTCATGAGCAGGTGGACGTTGGTGGTCTCCGCCCTTTCCAGGGGCGACCGGTGGTGGATCAGCCCGCGGTCCGCGAGTTCGCCCAGGAGCAACGTCATCGGGGTGAGGCGGATGTGCATCCGGGCCGCTATCTCGGCGACCGCCAGGCCGCCGGGTTCCGCGCACATGGCCAGGATGGTCCGCCACTCGGTGGGCAGGCCGCCCTGGGCGTCCCCGCCGACCGCCGCCGTGATCGTGGTGTCCATGGTGAGGACGGTGTGCGGCGCGGCCGTACGCCCGTCGGTCAGGGCGTACAGCCGCGTACGGCGGCGGCGCGCGGGCTGCGGACCTTCCGGCATTACGATGCCGGCGCCTGGACGCGCTCGGGTGTGCTCAGCCATTCACCGAGCGCCTGGGCGGTCCGTACGGCCTCGCCTCCCAGTTCCCCGAGCCGCGCCTTGCGGGAGGTCACCACGATGAGCGTGCTGCCCTCCCCGCACCCGACGATGCAGAGGTAGCGGTCGTCCATCTCGACCAGCTGGCGGATGACCCGGCCTCCGTCGACCTCCCGGGATATCGCCTTCATGGTGGCCGCGATGCCGGAGGCCGCGGCGGCCATGCGCTCCGCCTGGGGCTCGTCCAGCAGGTAGGCGCTGAGCTTGATGCCGTCGTTGGACAGGAGCACGGCTCCCTGGACGCCCGCGATCCTGCTCAGGTTGTTGTCCAGGACGCTGTAGATCACGTCGTCGGAGGATGTCGTCGTCATGGCTGATCCTGTCGGAGCTCTGCTTCCACTGCCTGGGTCCCCTGTTCGTAGTCCGCCCAGGCGTCGGCCACCTCTTCGGGTGTAGCCGTGTCCTGGCCGGTGGCTGATTCCGGTGCGCGGGGCGCCCGGAGCTGTTCGGCGATGTGGGTCTGCGGGACGCGCTCGGGGAGCGCGGGCCGCGCCGCGCCCTCGCGCGGCACGGGGCGGGCCGCGCTCTCTCGTCGCGCCGGGAGTGCCGGGAGCGCCGGCGGCGGCGTACGGTCCGCCGGCCGGGCCGCCGACGGCTCGCGCGGACGCTCGGGCAGCGCACGGCGCGCGGGCGCGGAGCCGCTGTGCAGGACCAGTTCGGGCTTGGGCTCGTCGGCGGTGACGCGGGGCGCGGGGAGCGCCGGCGGCGAGGGCCGGAGCGCCTCCCGCTCGGTGCGCACCAGCAGTTCGCCGGGAAGGATCACCACGGCGGAGGTCCCCCCGTACACCGAGCGGCGCAGGGTGACCGTCGCCCCGAGCTGGTCGGCGAGGTGGCCGACGACGAAGAGTCCCAGGCGGTGCGCGTTCTGCGCGAGAACGGAGTACGGCGGGGCCGCGTGCAGGCGCCCGTTCATCTCCTCGTAGCTGGCGGGGGTCACGCGCGGTCCTCGGTCCTCGATCTCGACCGACAGCCCGTCCGCGACGAGTTCGGCGCGGATGACCACCTTCGACCTCGGCGGGGAGAACCGGGTGGCGTTGTCCAGCAGCTCTGCCAGCAGATGGCTGACCTGGCTGATCACGCTGGGTTCGAGGCTCGTCTCGTCCAGGGCGTGCCGCTCGATGCGCCGGAAGTCCTCGACCTCCGCGGCCGCTTCACGCAGCAGGTCGGCGACGCGCATGGGTTCGGTGTGCGGGTCGGGGACCTCGCCGCCCGACAGGATGAGCAGGTTCTCGATCTGCCGCCGCATGCCCACCGTCAGCTGGTCGGACCGCATCAGTTCGGCGAGCAGCGCCTCGTCGTGACCGAAGGTGTCCTGGAGGTCCTCGGTGAGGCTCAGCTGACGGCTGACGAGGTTTCCGGTGCGCGAGGCGATGCCCGCGGCGAACAGGCCGAACCCGTGACGCTCGGCCGCGAGCTGCCGGTGCCCGTCGACGGATACGGCGACGGCCCGGGCGAACGCGTCGCTGATGCGGCCGACCTCGTCCCGGTCTCCGCGCACCGCCGGCAGGGCCTCGGTGTCGACGGACTGCCCGCGCTGGAGCCGGGCGACGACGTCGGGGAGGGTCTCCTCGGCGACGGTCACCGTGCGTTCGTGCAGGTCGTGCAGACGGCGGAGCACCGACCGCGTCGTGAACACGACGACGGCCACGACGAGCAGCAGCCCGCCGCCGCTTCCCCCGATCAGCCAGGCGACCTCGGTCTCCAGCTCCGCGGCCTTGGCCTCGCCTCGCGTGAGCACCTTCCGCGCCCGGTCGATGTTGAGCGTGGCCATCTGCACCGAGAAGTTCTCGTGCGCGGAGCGCCAGCCGCCCACCTCGGCAGGCAGCTTGATGCCGGATGCGAGGTCGGTGTGGTCGGAGACGATCGCGTTCTCGATACGGTTCTTCGTCTGCCAGTCCGGGGAGGCGACGATCCGGTCGTAGAACCGCCGGTCCCCCACGGGCAGATACGGCACGACCCACGTCTCGTACAGGTACCGGTGGGCTCCCACGGCACTGATGAACTGGTCGAAGCCGGCGGAGTTCAGTTCCCTGGACGGCCCGGCCAGGGCCAGGAGCGTGTCCTCGCGCGCCACCATCTCGGTGGCCGAGAGCATGGACACCACGGGCCGGCTCTCCTGGGCGAGTTCGGCGTCCTGCGCGTGGCTGAACTCCTGCTGGTACGCCTGGATGACCGTGCCGATCACGCCGGTGTAGTAGGTGAGCGTGGCGTCGGCGCCGCCGGTGCGGGCGTCCGCGCGCTGGCGGTACGCGGCCAGTCCGTCGAGCCGCTTGTTCACTTCCGCGAAGGACGTCCCCGAACCGGCCGTCAGCCGACGGACTTCGGCCGCGGCCCGGTCCGTGGCCTCCCGCCGGTTCCGCAGTTCCTCCTCGGCTCCGGCGGCGCCCGCCCACAGTCCGGCGGTCATCGTCCGCTCGGCCTGCATGTCGACCATGAGCGTGTACAGCGGTGCGCCGACCCGCTCGGCGGCCGCGACATCGGCTCGCAGGTGCTCCGATTGCGCGAGCAACCGCTGTGCGGTCACTGCCACTTGGGTGCCCATCGCCACGGTGGGGACCACGGCGAGCCAGATGAGCAGGGTGCGCAGGCGCGGGGTGCGCAGGCGCGGGGTTCGCCGCCGACGAGCCGTCGACGGCCCTGGCGGACCTTCGGGTTCTATGGGAGACATCGGTCCTCGGAGCAGGTGGAGAGCGGGGACGCAAGGGTGCCGATCATAACCAGCCATGGCGAAGAATCGGATAGGTACCTTCCGTAACGAAACAGGACCCCCACCGGTTCATCCGGTGGAGGTCCTGTGGGACGGCGGAAGGGCGCCCGCCCGAGGGGTCAGTCCTCGGCGGGGGTCAGCCGCAGCGAGATGGAGTTGATGCAGTACCGCTGGTCGGTGGGGGTCGGGTAGCCCTCGCCCTCGAAGACGTGGCCCAGGTGGGAGCCGCACGTCGCGCAGCGGACCTCGGTACGGACCATGCCGTGCGAGGTGTCGGCGATCAGCTCCACCGCCTCGGTGTCCTTCGGGTCGAAGAAGGACGGCCAGCCGCAGTGCGACTCGAACTTCTCCGAGGACCGGAACAGCTCGGACCCGCAGCCGCGACAGGAGTAGACGCCTTCCGTCTTGGTGTCCGTGTACTCACCCCGGAAGGCCGGCTCGGTGCCCGCGAGGCGCAGCACCTGGTACTCGGACGGGGTCAGCTCCGCCTGCCACTGCTCGTCCGTCTTCTCGACCTCGTACGACATGACTCTCCCGCTCCCTTAGTTCGACAGGCGGGCGAGGATGGCCGGACCGAGGTCCGTGACGTCGCCCGCGCCCATGGTGAGAACGAGATCACCGGGCTTGGCCATTCCCGCGATGACGTCGGCGACGGAGCCCTTGTCGTGCTCGGCGGTGACGTCGGCGCCCGCGGCGCGGGCTGCGGCGATGATGAGCTCGCTGGTGACGCCGGGGAGCGGGTCCTCGCGGGCCGGGTAGATGTCCAGGACCACGGAGGCGTCGGCGAGGGCCAGGGCCTGGCCCATCTCCTTGCCGAGCTCCTGGGTGCGGGAGAAGAGGTGCGGCTGGAAGACGACCAGGATCCGGGAGTCCCCGGCGGCGCCGCGGATGGCCTCCAGGTCGGCGGTCATCTCCGTGGGGTGGTGCGCGTAGGAGTCGATGACCTGGACGCCGGCCGCCTCGCCCTTGAGCTGGAGGCGGCGCTTGACCCCGGTGTACTTGCCGAGGGCGGAGGCGAGGTTGTGCGCCGGGATGCCGAGGGCGACACCGGCGGCGAGGGCCGCGACGGCGTTGTGCGCGTAGTGGCGGCCGGGCACGGAGACGGTGAAGGTGAGCATCCGCCCGTCCAGGACGACCGTGACCTCGCTGGTCAGGCCGCGCGGGGTGATCTTGGTGATCCGGACGTCGGCCTCGGGCTCCTCGCCGTACGTGACGACGTTCAGGCCCTCGCGGCCGGCGACGCGGCGGGCGATCTCGGCCGCACCCTCCTGGCCGTGGGCGACGACCAGGGTGCCGCCGGGCACGACCTTGGAGACGAAGGTCTCGAAGGACTCGTAGATCTCCTCGATCGACGCGTAGTTCGCGTGGTGGTCCAGCTCCGCGTTGAGGATGATCGCGACCTGCGGGGTGTACTTGTGGAAGGTGCGGTCGCTCTCGTCGGCCTCGGCCACGAAGATGTCGCCCTCGCCGTGGTGGGCGTTGGAGCCGGGAGCGTCCAGGTCGCCGCCGATGGCGTACGAGGGGTCCAGGCCCAGGGCCGAGAGGGACACCGCCAGCATCGACGTGGTGGTGGTCTTGCCGTGCGTACCGGCGACGGCGATCGGGCGCAGCCCGTCCATCAGTGCGGCGAGGGCGTCGGAGCGGTGCACGACGGGGATGCCCAGCTCGGCGGCGCGGGCCAGCTCGGGGTTGTCGGCGCGGATGGCGCTGGAGACGACCACGCAGGTGGAGTCGTCGGCGAGGTTGCCGGCGGCGTGGCCGCCGTGGACCGTGGCGCCGTGGGCGCGCAGTGCCTCGGCGGTCTCGGAGTCCCCCCGGCTGTCGCTGCCGGCGACCTGCGCGCCGCGCTGGGCGAGGATCTTCGCGATGCCGGACATGCCGGCGCCGCCGATGCCGATGAAGTGGGGCCGTTCCATGGCGGTCGGCAGGCCGGGCTTCATTCAGGTCGCTCCAGGATCGAGGGTGGTGCTTCGAGCTCTGACGAGCCCAGCCTATTCGTTGTGGGCGAAGAGCTTGAGCACGGGAACGCCGACCTTGTGGCGGGCCCGGGAGGCCCAGTCCCGGTGGAAGAACTCCTCCACGAAGTGCGGGGCGGTCAGGACGATCACCTCGTCGGCTCCGGTCTCCTCCACGACGCCCTTCAGTTTGTCGAGCGGGTGGTCCTCGACGAGCTGCCCGATGACGTTGGCGCCCTTCTTGCGCAGGGCCTCCATGGAGTGCTCGAGGGCCAGCTCGGCAGGGCCGCGCGCGGCCTCGCCCTCCGGTTCGTCGCCCTCGTGAATGGCTTCGGGGAGCTCACCGAGCGCTACGTCGTCGATGGCGCGCAGCAGTCGGTCCTGGTCGCCGCGGGGTTGCATGAGGACGACGAAGGAGACCGAGTCGTCTCCGTGCAGGGTGGTGACGAAGTCCACGTCCACCGCGGTCAGGGGCTGCTCGATCATCAATACGCTCGTGAACACGGACGCCCTCTCCTTCATGGGCCGAGGCCGGCTGGCCGGCCCCCTGCGGAAACCATCCTGCCCCGCTCTCGCGCGGGACATTGCGCAGATATATGTGCCCAGGTTCGTGCCCGGCGGAAGCTAAGCGGAACGAGAAATTCCGCTCTTCTCAGATCCGACGGTAGCTGGTGAAGAGAAACCCGGCCTCTTCCAGTACGGAGGCCGGTGAGAGCCGGTGCGGAACCGTGACGGAGGGCCCGCCCGCGATCCGCTGGGCGCCACCCGCCGTGAGCATCGGCGAGATCGTCAGGCACAGCTCGTCCAGCGCGTCGGCGGCCACGAACTGGCCCAGCAGCCGGGGCCCGCCCTCGGTGAGCTGGCGGCGCAGCCCGCGCGCGGCGAGTTCCCGCAGGGCGCGGGCCGGGTCCACGGCGGCCCCGTCCCCCGCCACCACGACCTCGGCCCCGGCCGCGGTGGCCTCGGCGACCTTGGCGGCGGGCGCGGCGGACCCGGTGACCACCAGGGTCGGCACGAGCGGGGAGGTGAACAGGGGCAGGCCGAAGTCCAGGTCCAGGCTCGCGGTGACCACCGCGATGGCGGCGGCGGGGCCCTGTCCGGCGGCCTCGCGGCGGGCGGCGAAGGCCTCCCGGGCCCGGGCCGGGCGGTACCCCTCCTGGCGAACCGTTTCCGCGCCGACGACCACCACATCGGCCAGCCCCCGCAGGGTGCCGAAGATCCGCATGTCGGTCTCGCCGGAGATGGGCTGCGAGCGGCCCTCGTGCTGCGCGGCGCCGTCCAGGGTCGAAACCATGTTCGCCCGCAGCCAGTGGGCCCCGGCGTCGAGAACGGGGTACTTGTAGGCGTCCGCGAGCTCGTCGAGCGACCACTCCCGGTCGGCCGGGGCCTGGGACGGGGCTGATGTCTGATCGGTCACAGGGAACAGGCGTCGCATCGGTGCAGTGTGCCACGACCCGTAGAGTTGAGTGCTGTGTCAACATCACTCTCCACCTCCGGTGCCACGTCCAGTCGGCCTCCGATAGCCGACGCGGGGCCCCAGGCCCTGTGCGCCCGCGAGCCCCGGGTACCCGCCGAACGGCTGGTCGCCGAGATGGTGCCGCCGCCGCGTTTCGACTCGGTGCGCTTCGACACGTACAACCCGGACCCGACCCAGCCGAGCCAGTCCGAGGCGGTCACCGTCCTCAGCGGCTTCGCGGCCGGTCTGGGCGGGGCGCACGCGAGCGGCGCCGGCAAGCGGCGCTGGTTCAGCAAGAAGCCGGTGGCCGCGGCCGCCCCGCGCGGGGTCTACCTCGACGGCGGCTACGGCGTCGGCAAGACCCACCTGCTCGCCTCCCTGTGGCACGCCACCCCCGCCGAGCCCGCGCTCAAGGCCTTCGGCACCTTCGTGGAGCTGACCAACCTGGTCGGCGCGCTCGGCTTCCAGCAGACCGTGCAGACCCTGGGCGGGCACCGGCTGCTGTGCATCGACGAGTTCGAGCTGGACGACCCGGGCGACACCGTCCTGGTGTCCTCGCTGCTCAGCCGCCTGGTCGAGCAGGGCGTGGCGCTGGCCGCCACCTCCAACACGCTGCCCGGCAAGCTCGGCGAGGGCCGCTTCGCCGCCGCCGACTTCCTGCGGGAGATCCAGGGGCTGTCGGCGCACTTCCGGCCGCTGCGGATCGACGGCCAGGACTACCGCCACCGCGGGCTGCCGGAGGCTCCGGCGCCGTTCTCCGACGAGCAGGTCGCCAAGGCCGCGTACGCGACCGAGGGCGCGAGCCTGGACGACTTCCCCGGCCTGCTGGAGCACCTGGCCCGGGTGCACCCGAGCCGCTACGGCGCGCTGACCGACGGGCTCACGGCCGTCTGCCTGACCGATGTCGGCCCGGTGCCGGACCAGTCGACGGCCCTGCGGCTGGTGGTGCTCGCCGACCGGCTGTACGACCGCGAGGTCCCCGTCCTGGCCTCCGGGGTCCCCTTCGACCGCCTGTTCAGTGAAGAAATGCTCAACGGCGGCTATCGGAAGAAGTACTTCCGCGCCATATCGCGGCTCACCGCGCTGGCACGCGACGCGAAGCCCCTGGTGTCGCAGTAGGTTTGGCAACGCCGTGCCCTTCCGGGGGCCCGGCCGTTTCCACTTCTGCGAAGGGATCCACCATGGCCGCCACACGCAACGCGCACGCCGTCTGGGAAGGCGACCTGCTCGAGGGCAAGGGCGAGGTCACGCTCGACTCGTCCGGCCTCGGCACCTACAAGGTCTCCTGGCCCGCGCGCACCGACAAGGAGGCGAACGGGCGGACCAGCCCGGAAGAGCTCATCGCCGCCGCGCACTCCAGCTGCTTCAACATGGCCTTCTCGAACATCCTCGCCAAGGCGGGCAACGCACCGGCCAAGCTGACCACCTCGGCCGCCGTCACCTTCGTGCCCGGCGAGGGCATCACCGGCATCCACCTCTCGGTGGAGGGCGAGGTGCCGGGCCTCGACAACGACGCCTTCGCCGCCGCCGCCGAGGACGCGAAGAAGAACTGCCCCGTCAGCCAGGCCCTGACCGGCACGACGATCACCCTGAGCGCCAAGCTCGCCTGACGCCCTCCGGAGTCCGGGACCGCTCGCGGAGCCACAGGTGTGACGCCCGGGCGGTCCCCCTCGCGTCGGCGCGCCGCGGGCCGCCCCGCGTGGTACCCGTTGCCGATGCCGCTGCCCATGTCCGTCACCCGACGCAGCCTGCTCGCCGCCGGCGGGATCGCCTTCAGCGGGGCGCTCGGCGCCCTGTTCACCGGCCGGGCCGGCGCCGTCCGGCCGACGCGGGGATACGGGCCGCTGCTGCCCGACCCGCGCGGACTGCTCGATCTGCCCGCGGGGTTCTCCTACCGGGTGCTCTCCCGCGCCGGCGGGCCGCTGCGCTCCGGTGAGGGCCCCGTCCCGGCCAACTGCGACGGCATGGCCGCCTTCGGCGCGGGCGGCGGCCGCGTGCGGCTGGTCCGCAACCACGAGAACCGCACCACGGCCGCCCTGCGCGTACCCGCCGTCACGGGGCTGACGTACGACCCCGAGGCCCTGGGCGGCTGCACGGCCCTGGAGCTCGGCCCGGACGGCGCCGTCACCGGCGAGCGGGTCGCCCTCGCCGGCACCGCCGTCAACTGCGCGGGCGGCCGGACCCCCTGGAACACCTGGCTGAGCTGCGAGGAGACCGAGGACCGGGCGGGCACCTCCGGTTACACGCGGGACCACGGCTTCGTCTTCGAGGTGGACCCGGCGGACCCGCGGCGCTCGGGGGCGGTCCCGCTCACCGCGCTGGGCCGCTTCGCGCACGAGGCCGTCGCCGTGGACCCGTACCGCGGGGTCGTCTACGAGACCGAGGACGCCTTCGTCGAGCCCTTCGGGCTGTTCTACCGCTTCCTGCCGGCGCGGCCGCTCGGCGGCCCGGGCTCGCTGCGGGCCGGCGGTGTCCTCCAGGCCCTGCGCGTGCCGGGGCTGGCGGACCTGGCCGTGGTGGACCGGCCCGGGGCGGAGTTCCCGGTGGAGTGGGTACCCGTACCCGACCCCTCGGCGGCCGGGACCGCGATCAGGTTCCAGGACTTCGGGCGCGGCGGGATCACCCACGCGCAGAAGCTGGAGGGCTGCTACTGGGGCGGCGGCGGGGTCCACTTCGTCTCCAGCTACGCCCGCCGCCGCGAGGGCGCGGGCGCCGACCACCACGGGCAGGTGTGGTTCTACGACCCGCTGCGCTCCCGGCTCCGGCTGGACGTGCTGTTCGGCCCGGCCGCCGACATCCAGCTGCCCGGGGACTCCCCCGACAACATCTGCCTGGCCCCGGACGGCGGCCTGATGGTGTGCGAGGACGGCGGCGGGGCGCAGTACGTGTTCGGTGTGACGGTGGGCGGTGAGGTGTACCCGGTGGCCCGCAACGCCGAGGACATCGGGCAGCCGGGCGCCCCCGAGTGGGGGGAGTTCGCCGGGGTGACCTTCTCCCCCGACGGGCGGACGATGTACGTCAACGCCTACGCCCCGGGGACCACGTTCGCGGTGACCGGCCCCTGGCAGTGACCTCGCACGGGTGACTTCGGTGTCGGGGAGTGCCGCGCACGACTACTTGTCACATAGTCATATATTTTGCCTGTGTGACCATTTCTGTGCGCAAAGCGGCGTCCGTAGCCGTCCTCGGTGCCGCCCTCGGTGCCGCCCTGACCGGATGCGGGGGCGGCGCCGGCACCTCGGACGCCGGCCGCGGGGCCCGCCTGGGCACCCCCGCGGCGTCCGCCCCCGCGTCCGGCCCGGCGTCCGGCCCCGCCTCCGCCGCGGCCTCGGCGGCCGGGTCCGCCCCGCAGGCCGGCGCCCCCGCCAAGCCCCCGACCCTGGCACCCGGCCCGAACGGCCTGACCCCGGTCTTCGAGCGGGCGAAGCAGCACACCGACAAGACCGTGGCGCTGACCTTCGACGCCGACATGACCTCCGACCAGGGGCCGCGCGCCGCGGGCGGGGAGCGCTTCGACAACCCCCCGCTGATCTCGGCCCTGCGCACCCTCCAGGTGCCGTCGACGGTCTTCATGACGGGCCGCTGGGCCGAGGAGTACCCGGACCAGGCCAAGTCCATCGGCACCGACCCGAACTTCGAGGTCGCGAACCACTCGTACAGCCACCACGCCTTCACGTCCCCCTGCTACGGACTGCCCGCGCTCGACGGCGCCGCCGCCCGCGCCGATGTGGACCGGGCCTTCGCCGCCTTCCGTACGGCGGGCGCGGTCAACACCGTCCCCTACTTCCGCTTCCCCGGCGGCTGCTACGACGACCGGGCGCTGCGGGCCCTGTCCACGGCCAAGGTCACGGCCGTCCAGTGGGACGTGGTCAGCGGGGACGCCTTCGCCACGGACCCGGACGCGGTGGCCGAGCAGGTGCTGGCGGGGGTGAAGCCCGGCTCGGTGGTGGTCATGCACTGCACGCGCAGCGCGGCGCCGGTCACCGAGGAGGCCGTCCGCAAGATCGTCCCGGAGCTGCGCAAACGCGGCTACCGGTTCGTGAAGGTCTCCGAACTCATCGGGAAGTAGCGAAGGGCCTCAGCCGGAGCAGGCCGTGCGCTGCGCGTCCTGCCACTCGCACACGGGGCACAGCACCACGCCCGGGGTCGCGACCCCGTACTCGGTGGGCTTGCCGCACTCCAGGCAGTCGGCGTACGGAGGCCCCGCCACCCGCTCGGCCGGGGCGGCGGGAGCGGGGCAGTACGACGGGGTCTCGTCCGGCTGGTCCATGCGTACGAGCGTACTGGGAGGCGTCCGGAGAACTGCTGCCCAAGTACTGGTAGGAAACTTTCCTTCCTGTTAGTCTCCCGGGCGGCGGCTTGGCGCGGTGCCCGACCAGCGTGGGCATGACGCGCTCAGCGAGAGCTCTGACCCGGCCGCTGTGACGCCGGCTCCTGCCCGCACGCGGGCCGGGGGCGGTGTCCCGCGCCAGAGTCCAGCTCTCGCCGCCCCCAAGGCCAGGGAGTCCAGGTATGCACCTGAACGCTTCCGCTCGACCCCCCTCGCTCCGCTCGTTCCGCCTGTTCCGCGGCGGACTTCACCCACTCCTCCTCGCGGGCACCGCCGTGCTCGTCCTCGTCGCCGGGCTCCTGCTCGCCTGGCCCGAACGGGCCGGGGCCGCCGCCGACCCCCTCATATCGCGCGGGAAGCCGGCCACCGCGTCCTCCGTCGAAACCTCGTCCCTGAGCGCGAAGAACGCCTTCGACGGCGACCCGGCCACCCGCTGGGCCAGCGCCGAGGGCAAAGACCCGCAGTGGATCCGGGTCGACCTCGGCGCCTCCGCCACCGTCTCGCGCGTGAGACTGACCTGGGAGGCGGCCTACGCGAAGGCGTACCGCGTCGAGATGTCCGCCGACGGCGCCTCCTGGACGTCCGTCGCCACCGAGGCCGCGGGCAACGGCGGCGTCGACGACTGGACCGGCCTGTCCGGCAAGGGGCGGTACCTGCGCGTCCACGGAACCGCGCGCGGCACCGCGTACGGCTACTCGCTCTTCGAGGCCGAGGTGTACGGCACCCTCGACGGCGGACCGCCGCCCGGCGGCGCCTTCACGGTGGTCGCGGCCGGTGACATCGCCGCCCAGTGCACGGCCTCCGACAGCGGCTGCGCGCACCCCAAGACCGCCGCGCTCGCCCAGCGGATCGACCCGAAGTTCTATCTGACGATGGGCGACAACCAGTACGACGACGCCCGGATCTCCGACTTCCGCACCTATTACGACAAGAGCTGGGGCGCCTTCAAGGCCAAGACCCGGCCGGTGCCGGGCAACCACGAGACCTACGACCCGGCCGGCTCCCTCGCCGGGTACAAGGCCTACTTCGGAAGCATCGCCTTCCCGCAGGGCAAGAGCTGGTACAGCTACGACGAGGGCAACTGGCACTTCATCGCCCTCGACTCCAACTCCTTCGACCAGGCCGCCCAGACCGACTGGCTCAAGGCCGACCTCGCCGCCAACACCAGGCAGTGCGTCGCCGCCTACTGGCACCACCCGCTGTTCTCGTCCGGCGGGCACGGCAACGACCCGGTCTCCAAGCCCGTCTGGAAGATCCTCTACGCCGCCAAGGCCGACCTCGTCCTGAACGGCCACGACCACCACTACGAGCGGTTCGCCCCGCAGGACGCCGACGGCAGGGCGACCGCCGACGGGATCGTGGAGATCGTCGGCGGGATGGGCGGCGCCGAGCCGTACCCGATCGAACAGGTCCAGCCCAACAGCCAGAAGCGGATCAGCGGTCCCTACGGCGTGGTGAAGCTGGAGTTCTCCGACTCCGGCTACGGATGGACGTACGTCGCCACGGACGGCCAGGTCAAGGACACGAGCCCGAAGTACAGCTGCCACTGATGTACCTGGCCGCCAACGGCCGCCGCCCGGACGCGCCGCCCCGCACCCCAGGGGCCCGGCGGCGCGTCCCCGCCGCCGTCCTCGCGCTCGGCGCGGTCAGCCTGGTCACCGACGTCTCCTCCGAGATGGTCACGGCGGTGCTGCCGCTCTACCTCGTCCTCGGACTCGGCCTCTCCCCCCTCCAATTCGGCTTCCTGGACGGCATGTTCAACGGCGCGACCGCACTCGTGCGGCTGCTCGGCGGACGTCTCGCCGACCGCGGCGGCCGCCACAAGCGCGTCGCGGGGACGGGCTACCTGCTCTCCGCGCTGTCCCGGCTCGGGCTGCTTCTCGCCGGGGGCGCCACCGCCGGGATCGCCGCCGCGCTCGCCGCCGACCGGCTGGGCAAGGGCATCCGCACCGCACCGCGCGACGCCCTGATCTCGCTCAGCGGCCCCCCGGAGGCGCTCGGCCGGTCCTTCGGGGTGCACCGCGCCATGGACACCACGGGCGCCCTCCTCGGGCCGCTCGCCGCGTTCGCCGTGCTGTGGGCCACCGCCGACGCCTACGACGCGGTGTTCGCCGTCAGCTTCTGCGTCGGCCTGCTCGGCGTGCTCCTGCTCGTCGCGTACGTCCCGGCCGGGCCCGCGGCGGCGGCCGGGCCCGCGACTCCCCTCAAGGCCACGGCCCTTCGCGACCCCGCCTTCCGCCGCATCCTGTACGCCGCCGCCCTGCTCGGGGCCGCCACCATCGGCGACGCCTTCCTCTACCTGCTGCTCCTGCGCGGTCTCGACCTGCCGCCCGCCCTGTTCACGCTGCTGCCGCTCGGCGCGGCCGCCGTCTACCTGCTGCTCGCCGTCCCGGCGGGCCGGATCGCCGACCGGTTCGGGCGACGGCCTGCCTTCCTGCTCGGGCACGGCGCCCTGCTCTGCGCGTACGCCGTGCTGCTCGCGCCCGTCTCCTGGCCGACCGTCGTCGCCGTACTGGCCCTCCTGGGGATCTTCTACGCGGGCACCGACGGCGTCCTGATGGCACTCGCCGCTCCCGTGCTGCCCGCGCACGGCCGGGCGGGCGGACTCGCGGTCCTGCAGACCGGCCAGGCCCTGGCCCGGCTCCTCGGCGCCGCCGGGTTCGGGGCGGCGTGGACCTTCTGGGGGCAGCGGCCCGCCCTGTGGGCGGCGGCCCTCGCGCTGGCCGGGGCACTCGCGGCCGCCTGGCGCATCCTGCCCGCCCGCGCCACCTCCCCCGCCACCCTCTCCCCGGAGCCCTCATGAACCTCCGTCACCGGCGGCTCCGTCTCGCCTTGGTCGTCGCCGCCGTACTCCTCCTGGCGGGCGGCTCCCTGGGCTACGTACTCCATGCGAGGAACCGCGACCGGCCGGCCCGACAGGGCGAGGCCAACGCCTCGTTCAGCCTCGCGGAGCCCGGCCTCTACTTCCTGGACCCGGCGACCGGCCGGGTCGCTCGCCAACCCGGCCCCGACGTGCCGCGCGTGACCGGCGGCCCTTCCTGCGACCGCTTCCACGCCGCCGGGGAACACGCCCTGTGCCTGCGCAAGCTGCCCGGCGTCCCGGCCCGCACCGAGGCCCGCGTGCTCGACCGGGGCCTGCGGGAAATCCGCCGGGTGACCGTCCCCGGCATCCCCAACCGGGCCCGCGTCTCCGCCTCGGGGCAGCTCCTGTCCTGGACGACGTTCACGACCGGCGACTCCTACTCCACCTCCGCCTTCTCGACCCGGACCTCGATCCTGGACCTGCGCACCGGCTACCTGATCAAGTCGATGGAGCAGATCCCGCTGACCGTCGACGGGGCCCGGCACCACGATTCCGACGTCAACTACTGGGGAGTGAGCTTCGCCCGCGACGACAACCGCTTCTACGCCACCGTCTCCACCCGGGGCCTCACCCACCTCGTCGAGGGCGACCTGCGGAACTGGTCGGCGAAGGCGCTGCGCACGAACGCCGAATGCCCCTCGCTGTCACCGGACGACAGCCGCATCGCCTTCAAGAAGAAGGTCTCCGACGACCCCCGGGCACCCTGGCGGCTGTACGTCCTGGACCTGGCGACGATGGGGGAACACCCGCTGGCCGAGCCGCACAGCGTCGACGACCAGCCCGCCTGGCTGGACGGCGCGACCGTGGGCTACGGCCTCGGCGGCGACATCCGGTCGGTCCCGGCGGACGGTACGGGAGCGCCCCGGCTCCTCGTCCCGGGCGGCTCGTCACCCGCGTACGTGCGGTGACCGGGCCCCGGCAGTACGCGTGGGCCGGCGCGGGCCGTGGCGCCGGCCCACGCCGGCCGGGTTCAGTGGGCCGCCGTCTCGGTGACCTCGCTCGGGCGGACGATGACGAAGCCCTCGCCGCGCAGCATCAGCTGGACGGCCTCGCCGGAGCCGCCGCGGATCATCGAGCCGACCGACTGGGAACGGTGCAGGCCGGTCTCCAGCTGGGCGCTCCAGCCGACCACCGCGTCCGTGTCCACGTAGACCGGGGCCTGGGCGGTGACCGGGATGATGATCGGGTGGCCCTCGCAGACGACGGCGAGCTTGCCGGTGCCGGTGAAGAGGCTGTTGAAGAGGCCGCCGCCGGTCATCCCGGCGCCCTTCAGCATCTTGATCTCGTAGGACAGGGTCGGGTCGAAGCACAGCACGTTGCGCCCGTTGATGGTCAGCGCGTCGCCGGGCTCGAAGTCGATGATGAAGCAGTTGCCCGCCTGGTGGGCGAACCAGGCCTCGCCCTGGCCCCGTACGGACATCAGCGCCAGGCCCTCGCCCGTGACGGCGCGCTTGAGCATGCCGCCTATGCCCTGCCCCTTGCGCTCGAACTGCAGGTTGCCGCGGAAGGCGACCATCGAGCCCTGACGGGCCAGCATCTCGCCGTTGACGGCGTACTTCACGGACTTGGCGTTCTGCAGGGTCATGCCGGGGGCGACGGCCGCCTGGGCCAGGTTCTCGGACGCGAAAAGATCACTCTTCATGGCGTCGATCCTCGCCCGGCCCGGACCCCCGCGGCATCATCCTGGAGGCGGAGCCTGGCATCCTTGGCGGGATGAGCAGCCAGCACCCGAACGACACCACCGACGTCCCCGCGGTCGGCGCGGACAGCCCCTTCCGGCAGGAGCACGTTCTGCGCGACGAGGCCCCGCAGTTCGTCCTGCCGCTGGTGGTGCGGATCGAGAAGACCGAGCCGCCCGCCCGGACGGACGCCCTGGAGACGGCGGCCCGCGCCGTGCTGGTCATGCTGACCGACGAGCGGTCGCGGGGCGAGGGCGAGTGGGCCGAGGCGGTGCGGGACTGGCAGGACGCGCGGATCCGCAAGGTGGTCCGGCGGGCGCGCGGGGCGGAGTGGCGAAAGGCGCAGACCCTGCCGGGTGTCACGGTGCACGGTGACACCTCGGAGGTACGGGTGTTCCCGCCGGTGCCCCTGGACGGCTGGCCCAAGGAGCTGGCCAAGCTCCAGGTGTCGGGCACCGACCTGGACGACCCGGAGCCGGTCGCCCCGGTCACCGGGCCGGGTCTGCCCGTGCTGTGGTTCAACCCGGCGCTCGACATGTCGGCCGGCAAGGAGATGGCCCAGGCCGGGCACGCGGCGCAGCTGGCGTGGTGGGAGCTGACGGACGCGGAGCGCGCCGCGTGGCAGGACTCCGGTTTCGCGCTGGCCGTACGGACGGCGCCGCGTGAGCGGTGGGCGGAGCTGAGCGGCAGCGGGCTGCCGGTGGTCCGCGACGCCGGTTTCACGGAGATCGCGCCCGGCAGTGCGACGGTGATCGCCGACCACCCGGCACTGCGCGCGCGGCTCTGACGCCCTCCCGGTCCGGGGGACGGTCCGGGGGACGGTCCGGGCAAAGGTCCGAGGAAGGTCCGGGAGGCGTCCCGGGGAACCTCAAATGTTGCTCTGAACGTCTCTCTTCGCGATTGGCGCGACCCCGCCGGGGCCATCACATCGCTACACGGTGCGATTCACTGCGCTGAGAGGGGGCGGGGGACATGAAGCCCATGGCACACCTGGGGGTGGGCATCGGCTGGCGGCCGGAGATCGCGGACGCGGTCGAGCGGCTGCCCGGCCTGGACTGGGTCGAGGTGGTGGCCGAGAACATCTGCCCGGGCCATCTGCCCGAGGCGCTGCTGAGGCTGCGCGAGCGCGGCGTCCGCATGGTGCCGCACGGGGTCTCGCTGGGTCTCGGCGGCTCAGACCGCCCCGACCCGGGGAAGCTGGCGGCGCTCGGGGAGCGGGCGGTGGCGCTGGGGGCGCCCCTCGTCACCGAGCACATCGCCTTCGTCCGTACCTCCTCGCCCGCGCTCGAGGCCGGCCACCTGCTGCCGGTGCCGCGCACCCGCGACGCGCTGGCCGTGCTGTGCGAGAACGTGCGCATCGCACAGGACGCGCTGCCCGTGCCGCTGGCGCTGGAGAACATCGCCGCGCTGTTCTCGTGGACGGGCGAGGAGCTGACGGAGGGGCAGTTCCTGACGGAGCTGGTCGAGCGGACCGGCGTACGGCTGCTCATCGACGTGGCCAACCTGCACACCAACCGGGTCAACCGGGGTGAGGACCCGGCCGCCGTGCTGGACGCGATCCCGCTGGAGGCGCTGGCGTACGTGCACGTGGCGGGCGGTGTCGAACGGGGCGGTGTCTGGCACGACACCCACGCGCACCCGGTGCCGCCGGTGGTGCTCGAGCTGCTGGCCGGGCTCCGCTCCCGGGTGGACCCGCCGGGCGTCCTGCTGGAGCGGGACGACGACTTCCCGCCGGAGCCGGAGCTGGCCGCCGAGCTGGCCGCGATCCGCGCCGTGGTGACGGCCGGGCCTGCCGTACCGGCGGACCCCCGGCCCGCGTGCGAGGCGGACACCCGGCCGGCGCCGCCCGACGAAGCCACCCGCACCCGGGTGGGGCTCGGGCAGGCCGCACTGCTGTCGGCCCTGGTGGCCGGTACGCCGGTCCCCGAGGGGTTCGACCGGCAGCGGATCCGGGTGCAGTCCCGGGCGCTGGCCGCCAAGCGGGCCGGGGTCGTGGCCCGGCTGGCTCCCGAACTGCCCGCATTCCTGGGCGGCGAGGAGCCGTACCGCACGGCCTTCCTCGCCTACGCCAAGGGCCGCCCGATGACCGCCGGCTACCGCCGGGACGCGCTGGACTTCGCCGAGCACCTGCTGATCCAGGACCTGCCGGCCGACCCGGCCGCCCGGCGCCGGCTGACCGCGTGGTGGCGGGACCGGGCCGGGGCGCGGCCGCCCCGCCGGGTCGGGCGCTGGGCCCGGGCGCTCGTGGGGAGGGCGGCATGAACCTGCTCGCCCTGGCGATCTGGATCGCCGTCGCCACGTCCAGCGGCCTGCTGCTCCTCGGCCTGTACCGGGCCCGGCCCCGGTCGGCCGGGCCGGCGCCGGTCCTCCACGACCTGTCCGAGGCCGCGTTCATGGCGGGCGGGCCCGGCGCCGTCGTGGACACCGCCCTCGTCTCGATGCTGGGGGACGGCCGGCTGATGGTCGGTGGCCCGGGCATCGTCCACGTACGCCCCGGGGCGCGGGCGGGCGACCCCGCCGAGCGCGCCGTCCTGCAGGCCCACCGCGGTGCGCCCTCGGGATGGCTCTACCAGGTGCGGTACGCCGCCATGCTCGACCCGGCCGTCCAGGAGACCGGGGACGCTCTGGCGGCCCGCGGGCTGATCTCGCCGCCCGGCTGGGGGCGGACCTGGCGGCGCTGGGGCCTGATCCAGGCCACCGTGTGCGGACTGCTGGTGCCGGTGTCGCTGCCGCTGACCTTCGTCGCGTTCGTCATGGACCCCGACGGGCAGGTGCCGTTCATCGTCAAGGTGCTTCCCGTACTGCTAGGCGGAATCCTAGTGGGGGCGCTGGGCGCCGCGGCGGCCGGGCGGCGGATCACCCCGGCGGGGCGGCGGGCGCTGCGCGAGATCCGCTCCCACTACGTGAACGACCGGACCCCGCACGTGCAGACCGCGCTGTTCGGGCTGCGCGGCCTGCGGGATCCGTTCCTGCGCGGGCAGCTGGTGCCCGCCGCGCGCGGCACCCGGCTGGCCGCGGCCCAGTCGGGGTCCCGTCCCGCGCACCGCTCCGACTCCTCGTCCTGGTCCTCCGCCGAGATCCTGCCGGTGCTGTGGTGCGCCGGGAGCGACGGCGGCGGGAGCGGGGGCGGATCGGGGTCCGGCTGCGGCTCGGGGTCCTCCTGCGGGAGCTCCGGTGGGAGCTCGGGTGGCGGCTGCGGAAGCGGCAGTTCGAGCTGTTCCAGCGGGAGTTCCAGCAGTTCCAGCTGTAGCAGTTCGTCCGGTTCCAGCTGTTCCAGCAGTTCCTGACGGCGGTCGCCGTTCCCGGGCGGCGGGCGGCGCCGGGGTGCGGCAACCGGGGGTGGATCCCACGGCAACGGGGCCATTGAGGGCGACACCGCCCGGTGTTCCTTTACTTACGTGCGGCGCCCTGGTCGTCTCATCGGACCATCCGCAAGAAGGGGCCGCCATGCGGACGACGCCCGCACGCCACGCAGCCGCCGCGGCGGCCCTCACTCTCGCCCTGTGCACGGCCGCCGCTGTCACCGCCGCCCCGGCGGCAGCGGCCGCCGCCCCGGATGCCGAATCGGCCGGCGCCGACCTCGCCGCCCGCCGTGCCGCCTCCACCGGACTCGCCTTCCGGGCCTGTCCGGCTGTGGAGGCACTGCCCGACCCCGTGCGCTGCGCGACCCTGCGCGTCCCACTCGACTACGCCCGCCCCGGCGGCCCGCAGATCGCCCTCACCGTCAGCCGGGTACCGGCGAGCCGCGCCGGCGGCGCCGCCCGCCAGGGCGCGCTCGTCCACAACCCCGGCGGCCCCGGCGCCTCCGGCATGTACTTCCCGCTGCTCGCCGGACTCCCCGCGTGGCAGCGGATCGCCGCCGCCTACGACCTCGTGGGCTACGCGCCGCGCGGCGTCGGCCGCTCCGCCCCGCTGTCCTGCCAGGACCCGGCCGCCCGCACCGCGGGCCCCACCCAGGTCCCGGTCCGCCCCTCCCCCGCGTACAAGGAGCAGCGCCGCGCCGCCGCCCGGGCGTACGCCCGCGGCTGCGCCGAGCGGGCCGGCGCGGCCCTGCCGTACTACACGACGCTGAACAACGTCCGCGATCTGCACGTGCTGCGCGCCGCGCTCGGCGAGGAGAAGCTGACCTTCGCGGGCGCCTCGTACGGCACCTACCTGGGCGCGGTCTACGCCACCCTCCACCCGGGCCACGTCCGCCGCATGGTCCTCGACTCGGCGGTCAACCCCGATCCGGCCCGCGTCTGGTACCGCAACAACCTCGACCAGGCACCCGGGTTCGAGCGGCGCTGGCTCGACTTCCGCGCCTGGGTCGCCCGCCACCACGCCGCGTACGGCCTCGGCAGCACCCCGGCGGCCGTGCAGGCGAGCTACGAACGGGTCCGGGACGCGGTGGCCCGTACCCCGGCGGGCGGCAACATCGGCACCGGTGAGCTGCACGCGGCGTACCTCGAGACCGCCTACCGCGACGAGGTCTGGCCGGAGCGGGCGGCGGCCCTGGCCGCCTTCCTGCGCGGTGATCCCGACCCGCTGACCGGCCAGGCGGCCCCGGATCCGGCCGCGGCCGGCGAGGCCGAGAACGCGACGGCCGTGTACACGGCGGTGCTGTGCAACGACGCCTCCTGGCCCGCGGACTGGGCGACCTGGGACCGCGACCACACCGAGCTGGCCCGCACGGCGCCCTTCGAGACCTGGTCCAACGCCTTCCTGAACCTGCCGTGCGCCTCGTGGCCGGTGCGGGCCCGGCAGCGGCCGGTGGCGGTCGGCACCCGGTCGGCCCGGCTGCCCCGGCTCCCCCGCACGCTGATCGTCGCGGCGGAACGGGACGGGGCGACTCCGTACCCGGGCGCGCTGGAGCTCCAGCGGCGGCTCGGCACCGAGGCGGCGCTGGTGACGGAGAAGGGGGCCGGCACCCACGGAGTCTTCGGCGGACGCAATGACTGCGTGGACCGTCACGTGGAGCGGTATCTGCTGACAGGTGACACCTCGGGGTGGCGTGTCACGTGTGCGCCGCATCCGGAGCCCGCACCGGTGTCGCTGGACGACCGGGCAGCACGTGCCCAGGGGGCAGTGCTGCCGCCAGTCGTCTGAACTTCCGGGCGGGATCTCCGGCTGCGTCGTTTCGGGGGCAGGGCCTCCCGATCCGCCGGAAGCCACTCTTGTGTCACGAGTGATCCTCCGGCCCTTCCCCCCAGGGGAGGTATCAGGCGAGCCCGGCCACCAGATCGGCGACGGACTTGCGGCGTCCGGTGTAGAAGGGCACCTCTTCACGGACGTGCATACGGGCCTCGGAGGCACGCAGGTGACGCATGAGGTCGACGATGCGGTAGAGCTCGTCGGCCTCGAAGGCCAGCAGCCACTCGTAGTCGCCCAGGGAGAACGAGGCGACGGTGTTGGCGCGCACGTCCGGGTAACCGCGGGCCATCTTGCCGTGGTCGGCGAGCATACGGCGACGGTCCTCGTCGGGCAGCAGGTACCAGTCGTAACTGCGCACGAAGGGGTACACGCTGACGTAGTCGCGGGCGGTCTCGTCGGCCAGGAAGGCCGGGATGTGCGACTTGTTGAACTCGGCCGGGCGGTGCAGGGCCATGTTCGACCAGACCGGCTCCAAGGCGCGGCCCAGCTTGGTGCGGCGGAACAGGTTGTACGCGGTCTGCAGCTCGTCCGCGGTCTCCGCGTGCCACCAGATCATGACGTCCGCGTCGGCGCGCAGGCCGGAGACGTCATAGGTGCCGCGGACGGTGATGTCCTTGGCTGCCAGCTGGTCGAACAGCTCCTGGACCTCGTCGGCGAAGCCGGCGCGGTCCTCCGGGAGGACGTCCTTCAGCTTGAAGACGGACCACAGGGTGTAGCGGATGACCTCGTTGAGGTCCTTCGCCTTCTTCCCCGCGTTGGGAATCTTCTCTGGTGCAGTCATGTGCCTATTGTCCCGTGTGCTGATCAGTGGTCTGCGCCAGGGGTGCCGAACCCGCACCGAAGGCGGCGATCACCGCGTCCGCCGCCTTGCCCGCGCTGGCGATGCACGCCGGAATGCCCACGCCGTCGTAGAGCGCCCCGCAGACCGCGAGGCCGGGCAGGGCCGCGACGGCCGTGCGGATCCCGGCCACCCGGCCGAGGTGGCCGACCGGGTACTGGGGCAGCCCGCCCTCCCATCGGGTGACGGTGGAGGCCACCGGCCGGGCCGCGAGGCCCACGGCCGCGCCGAGGTCGGTGAGCGAGACGTCGACCAGTTCGGCGTCCTCGCGCCCCAGGTCCTTCTCGTCGCCGTGCCGGCCGACGGAGGTGCGCAGCAGGAAGAGCTCCGGATCGGCCCCGGCCCAGGCCCACTTGTTGCTGGAGAAGGTGGAGGCCTTGATGGTCCGCCCGTCGACGGGCGGTACGAGGAACCCGCTCGCGCCGCCCTCGGCGATGGCGGCGGGCAGGTCGGAGCGGCGGAAGGCCATGGTGACCAGGGCCATGGAGGCGTACTCGACCCCGCGCAGCTCGGCCGCGGCGGCCGGCGCGAGCCCGTCGAGCAGCCGGGCGGCGGGGCCGGCGGGGGTCGCCAGGATCACGCCGTCGGCCTCGATGACCTCCGCGTCGGCGACGACCCGCCAGCCCTCAGGGGTACGGACGACCTCGCGGACGGGGGTTCCGGTGGCGATCCTGGCCCCGGCCGCGCGGCAGGCCTCGGCCACGGCGGCCGGGAGCCGTCCGATCCCGCCGTCGATGCCGGCGAAGACCGGACCGGCCGGCTGGGGCTGCGCCTCCGCGCGGTGCTGCAGTTCCCGTACCCCGTCGCCCAGCAGTGTGTGCGTACGGGCGGCCTCGAAGAGCTGGGGCACGGCGGCCCGCATCGAGATGCGGTAGGCGTTGCCCGCGTACACCCCGCCGAGCAGCGGTTCCACGAGCCGGTCGACGACCTCGCGGCCCAGCCGGGCGGCGACGTACTCGCCGACGGCGACGTCCTCGCCGAGCTCGGCGGGCGGCAGCGTGCGCTCGGCCTCGATCCGGGCGAGGCCCTCCGGGGAGAGCACCCCCGAGGCGGCGAGCGGCCGCAGGTCGCCGGGAACCCCCATGACGTGCCCGCGCGGCATCGGCCGCAGCGCGCCGCGGGTCCACAGGTGGGCGGTGGCGGTGGCGGGCGGCTGGAGGGCCGCGCCGAGGCCCACGGCCCGGGCGAGGTCCACGGCCTCGGGGCGGCGGGCGAGCACGGATTCGGCGCCGAGGTCGACGGGGACGCCGGCGAGCTCACCGGCGCGCAGCTTGCCGCCGAGCAGCGGGCCGGCTTCCAGCAGGGTGACGCGCACGCCCGCGGTGAGCAGCCTGTGGGCCGCCGCGAGCCCCGCGATGCCGCCGCCGATGACGACCACGTGCCGGGTCCGGCCGGGGCGATCCGTACGCATGTCCGCTTCGTGCATGGACACATCGTCTCAGACCGATCACCGGCCGGGCACCGAGGCCGGACCGTGACCGCATCGGGATCGGCCCGGGACCGCCGAAGTGAAACCCGCGACGGGACTCTTTACGTCGAAACGGCAACACCAGCCGAAACTCGGGGGTTTGACACGATGCGCACTCCGCACAGACAGCGCTCCGCGGCGGCCCTGGCCGCCCTGTCCCTGGCCGGAGCCCTCGTGCTCACAGGCTGCGGCGCCGACGGGAGCCGGGACAGCGCGAGCGACAAGGCGGCGGTCGCGCCCGCCCAGGGCAACAAGGCTCCGGAGGGTGCGAAGGGAGCGGCGGCGTCCGGTGCCGGCTCCGCCGACAAGAACGGGCAGCAGCCGGTCGCCGTCCGGCCCAACGTCATCCGTACGGCAACGCTGGGCATCGAGACGGAGGACGTCCAGAAGACCCTGGCCGCGGCGCGCACCGCGGCCGACGGGGCGGGCGGCTACGTCGGCAACGAGTCGACCAAACGCGGCGGGGACGGCCGGATGACCTCGACGCTCACCCTGCGGGTGCCGGGCGAGCGCTACGACGCGGTGCTCAGCGCCATGGAGGGCAGCGGCAAGCTCCTGCACCGCAAGGTCGACGCGCAGGACGTCACCGAGAAGGTCGCCGACATCGGCAGCCGGGTGGCGTCGCAGCAGGCCAGCGTGGCCCGGGTGCGGGAGATGATGGGCAAGGCCTCGGCGCTCAGCGAGGTGGTGATGCTCGAGAGCGAGCTGAGCCGCCGCCAGTCGGACCTGGAGTCGCTGCTGGCCCAGCAGACGGCGCTGAAGGACCAGACCTCGCTGGGCACGATCACGCTGGAGGTCTCGGAGCCGGCCGCGAAGCCGGTGGCGGAGGAGAAGAAGAAGGAGAAGGACCCCACCTTCCTGGGCGCCCTGCGCGGCGGCTGGGAGGTCTTCACGAAGATCGTGCGCTACCTGACGGTGGCGGTCGGCGCGCTGCTGCCGTTCGCGCTGACGGCCGCGCTGGTGGCGCTGGGGTTCCGGCTGTACCGGAGGTTCCGCCCGGCGAAGCCGAAGACGGGTCTGGTCCCGAAGAGGGTCGCGGTCCCGGCGGCCCGGCCGGCGCCTTCGACGTCGCCTTCGCCTTCGGATGGCGCCGCGGAGGCCGACGTACAGGACTGAACGCGCGTTCGGCCGTAGCGTGTTCACCATCTGACGGCGGTGAAGGGCGGTACGGACGATGGCGGCGGAACGACTGGTGGTGGTCGGCGGTGACGCGGCGGGCATGTCCGCCGCGTCACAGGCCCGGCGGCTCAAGGGCGCGGCGGAGCTGGAGATCGTCGCGTTCGAGCGCGGGCACTTCACCTCGTACTCGGCGTGCGGGATCCCGTACTGGGTCGGCGGCCGGGTCCCCGAGCGGGACGACCTGATCGCCCGCACCCCGGAGCAGCACCGGGCCCGGGACATCGACCTGCGCACCCGCACGGAGGTCGTGGAACTCGACCTCCCGGGATCGCGGGTCCGCGCCCGAGATCTGGACACGGGATCCGAATCCTGGACGGCTTACGACAAGCTCGTCCTGGCGACGGGCGCCCGCCCGGTCCGGCCCCGGCTTCCGGGCATCGGCGCGCACGGGGTCCACGGCATCCAGACCCTGGACGACGGCCAGCGCCTGATGGACACACTGGAGCGGACCGAGGGCCGCCGGGCGGTCGTGGTCGGCGCGGGCTACATCGGCGTGGAGATGGCCGAGGCCCTGGTCGGGCGGGGGTACGAGGTCACCGTCCTGCACCGCGGCGCGCAGCCGATGGCCACGCTGGACCCGGACATGGGCGGCCTGGTGCACAGCGCGATGAACCGGATGGGGATCCGTACGGTCTCGCGCGCCGAGGCGACGAAGATCCTCACCGACGAGGAGGGCCGGGTCCGCGCGGTGGCCACCGCGGGCGGCGAAGAGTACCCGGCGGACGTGGTCGTGCTCGGCATCGGCGTGGAGCCCCGTACGGCCCTGGCCCGCGCCGCCGGCCTCCCGCTCGGCCCCTCGGGCGGCATCCTCACGGACCTCTCGATGCGGGTCCGCGGCTACGAGAACATCTGGTCGGGCGGCGACTGCGTGGAGGTCCTGGACCTGGTCGCGGGCCGCACCCGGCACATCCCGCTGGGCACGCACGCCAACAAGCACGGCCAGGTCATCGGCTCGGGCGTGGGCGGCGGCTACGCGACCTTCCCCGGAGTGGTCGGCACGGCGGTCAGCAAGGTCTGCGAGCTGGAGATCGCCCGTACGGGCCTGCGCGAGCGGGACGCGCTGGAGGCGGGCCTGCGCTTCGTGACGGCCACCATCACCTCCACCACCACCGCGGGCTACTACCCGGGCGCGGCGGAGATGACGGTGAAGATGCTGGCGGAGCGCCGCACGGGCCGCCTCCTCGGCGTCCAGATCGTCGGCGGTGCGGGCTCGGCGAAGCGGGTGGACATCGCGGCGGTCGCCCTCACGGCGGGCATGACGGTGGAACAGGTGGTCTCCCTGGACCTGGGCTACGCCCCGCCCTTCTCCCCGGTCTGGGACCCCATCCTGGTGGCGGCCCGCAAGGCGGTCTCGGCGGTCCGCTCGGCGGGGGTCTGACCTCCTTACCCGTTCGGACGCGTGTCGGTTGCCCGGTGGCCCTGCCGCCGATGTCATGGCAGCGGGGCCCGTCGGCACGGCGCGGGGCCCGTCTTCTGCGTACGGAAGGGACCCGCGATGCGCGGTACCGGCGTGGGCGTGGCGGCTGGAGCCCTGCTGGCACTGCTGTCGGCGGCCGGTGTGGCGTCGGCAGGCGGTCCGGGCGGCGGTGGCGAAGCCCTCCTGCTGCGCTGGCAGCCGTGCACGCGGCCGGCGCAGGCGGCGCAGGGGGGCTTCGAGTGCGCGGTGGCGAAGGTGCCGCTGGACCACGCCGCCCCGTCGGGCCGGACGATCGACCTGGCGCTGATCCGGCACGGGGCGGCCGAGCCCGGGCGGCGCGCCGGGTCGCTGTTCTTCAACCCCGGCGGGCCCGGTGGCCCCGGGACCCTCGGACTGCCCGAGCTGTACGGCAAGTTCCCGCAGGAGCTGAAGGACCGTTTCGACATCGTCAGCTGGGACCCGCGCGGCGTCGGGGAGAGCACGGCGGTGCGCTGCTTCGACACCGCCGGCGAGGCCTCGGCCTGGCACGAACACGTCCCGCCGTTCCCGGTGGGCAGGGAGGAGCAGCGGGCGTTCACCGCCGCGTACGCCGACCTCGCGAAGCGCTGCGAGCGGCGGGATCCGCAGCTGCTGCGCCACATCTCGACCGCCGACACCGCGCGTGACCTGGACCTGCTCCGCCGGGCGGTGGGGGAGGAACGGCTGCGCTACTGGGGCATCTCGTACGGCACCCTGCTCGGCGCGACGTACGCGAACCTGTTCCCCGACCGGGTCGGGCGGCTCGTGGTCGACGGCAATGTCGACCCGCGGGCGTGGATGAACGGCGGCGCGGGCGGCGAGCCCGAGCCGAACACCTTCCTGCGCCTCGGCTCGCACCTCGGCTCCGCCGACACGCTCACGCAGTTCCTCGACCACTGCGGCCGCGCGCCGGTGTCCGGCTGCCCCTTCTCCGCAGGGAGCCCGGCGGCGACCCGGGCCAAGTACGACACCCTGCTGGCGCGCCTCGCCGAGCGGCCGGTCAGACGCTGGACGTACGCCCGCGCGGTGAGCGAGGTCCGCGGCGACCTGTACACCGTGCACCCGGGCTGGAACGGGACCGCCGACACCCTTCAGTCGCTGTGGGAGGGCCGGGCCCCCGACGAATCCCCGACGCCGTCCGGGCCCGCCCGCTATCCCGGGTTCGAGCAGTCGCTCGCGGTCATGTGCGCGGAAAGCCCCAACCCCGCTTCCCCCGGGCGCGACGCCGAGCTGGAGAAGCGGGCCGTGCGGCAGGCCGGGGCGCTCGGCCGGTGGTGGGCGTGGGCGAACGAGCCCTGCACGGCGTGGCCGGCCCGGGCCGCCGACCCGTACGCGGGTCCGTGGAACCGGACCACCGCGCACCCCGTACTGGTGGTCAACACGGTGCACGACCCGTCCACCCCGTACCGCGCCGGGCAGGCGATGGCCGCGGAGCTCGCCCGGGCCCGGCTGCTGACGCTCGACGGCTACGGGCACACCGCGCTGGACAACCCGAGCGCCTGTGTGAAGCGCCATGTGGTCCGGTACGTCCTGACCGGGGCGCTGCCGCCGCAGGGGGCGCGGTGCGGGCAGGACACCCCGCCGTTCACGACCGTGCGGGAGCCGAAGTCGCAGGCCGCGTCACCCCGTCCGGCCGAGGCGGCCGGACGCAAGGCGCCACCGTTCACGTCCTGGCCGCTACGACCCGGCTGGACCAGGACCGTGGTGCCGGCCGCGGATGACCAGCCGATCCGGACCTGGCCACCGGCCTGGCGGCCGGACCGGACCGGCTGATGTCACCCTTTGGATCTTGCCCGGCTCAGCGGGCCGTTGCTCAGCGGGCCGTCTTGGTGTGGACGTAGTCCACCAGGCGGGTCAGGGCGTCCGGGTCCGTCGTCGGCAGGACGCCGTGGCCCAGGTTGAAGACGTGACCCTCCAGGCCGGCGGCGGCGGAGAGGACCTCGTCCGTCTTGGCCTCGACGGCCTCGGTGGTGGAGAAGAGCACCGCGGGGTCCAGGTTGCCCTGGAGGGCCTTGCCCGGGCCGACCCGGCGCACGGCCTCGTCCAGCGGGACCCGGTAGTCGACGCCCATGACGTCCGCGCCGGCCTCACCCATCAGGCCGAGGAGCTCGCCCGTGCCCACGCCGAAGTGGATCCGCGGGACTCCGTAGGAGGCGACGGACTCCAGGACCTTCGCGGACGCGGGCATCACCGAGCGGCGGTAGTCCGCCGGGGGGAGCGCGCCGACCCAGGAGTCGAAGAGCTGGACGGCGGAGGCGCCGGCCTCGATCTGGACCTTCAGGAAGGCGGAGGTGATCTCCGCGAGGCGGTCCAGCAGGTCCGCCCACAGCTCCGGGTCCCCGTACATCAGGGCCTTGGTGTGCTCGTGGTTCTTCGAGGGACCGCCCTCGACCAGGTAGCTCGCGAGGGTGAAAGGCGCGCCCGCGAATCCGATCAACGGCGTGGCGCCCAGTTCACCCGTGAGCATGCCGATCGCCTCGGTGACGTACGAGACGTCCTCAGGGGTGAGGTCGCGCAGCTGTGCGAGGTCCTCGCGGCGGCGGATCGGCTGGGCGACGACCGGGCCGACGCCCGGCTTGATGTCCAGGTCGACGCCGATGGCCTTCAGCGGGACGACGATGTCGGAGAAGAAGATCGCCGCGTCCACCTTGTGGCGGCGCACCGGCTGGAGCGTGATCTCGGTGACCAGGTCGGGCCGCATGCACGACTCCAGCATCTGGGTCCCCTCGCGCACCTTGCGGTACTCGGGGAGCGAGCGCCCGGCCTGCCGCATGAACCACACCGGGGTGTGCGGCACCGGCTCGCGCCGGCACGCCTTCAGGAAGGCGGAATCGTACGTCTGACTCGGCTGGCCCTTGGGGGTCTCGTTGGCGCTCACGACCCAAATCTTCGCACGTATGAAGAGTTGCACGGCTCGGTGCGGGTGTCCCTGCGCCGTACGGGCGCTCATTCCGCCTAGTCTTCCCCGCATGGCTGCGGCTCAGGGACGATTTTCAGATGGCGCTGACGGTATGGACAGCGCGAAGGAGAGCTCCGTCCCGCTCCCGTTCCGGCGGGCGGTCGACGGCTTGAAGAAGACGCGACTGCGTCCGGGGATCGAGATCGACCCCACCAAGCCGCCCCAGAGACTGGCGCCGCACGCCTATGCCCTGGAGGCGGCCGTCGTCGACGGCGAGGACGACCTGGCCGACGGCCGGCTCATCCTGCTCCACGATCCGGCCGGACACGAGGCCTGGCACGGGACCTTCCGGCTGGTGACACTCGTACGGGCGGAACTCGAGCCGGAGATGGCCGCGGACCCGCTCCTCCCCGAGGTGTGCTGGTCCTGGCTGACGGGGGCGCTGGAGGCGCGCGGGCTGGCGTACGGGGAGGCGAGCGGGACCGTGACCATGGCGAGCTCGCACTACTTCGGCGGGCTCGCGGAGCGGCGGCCGGCGACGCAGATCGAGATCAGAGCCTCCTGGACGCCGCGCGAGGGCGTGGGCGGGGTGCCGGACACCTCGGCCCACCTGTCGGCGTGGTGCGAGCTGCTGTGCCAGATCGCGGGACTGCCGCCGGTGGGGCCGACCGACAGCGTCACGGGCGTGGTCTCCCTGCCACAGCGGCGCGGTCCGCACCACCCGTAACGGCGGGGCCGTCCGGCCGCTGTGGGCCGCGGCATCGGGGAACGGACGGGCGAAGCCCGCGAAGGAGTGTCGGAACGGGGCGTCCGTTGCGGGCTTCTGATCACCCTATGATCGATCGTGCGTCCGAATTGCCCGAATTGTTACTCACCAAATCGTGATCATTCCCTAAAGCCGGGCGGGTGACGTGCCGAAGGAGTCAGTGACCATCCGCACGGTTCGCACCGGCTTCCTTCCCCGAGCCGGCCGTCCCGCCACTCCCCCAGGAGGCCTAGGTGTCCGTTCTTCTCGAGCAGCCCGCAAGCCTGGTCGCCTACCGCCCGAACAAGCCGACGGCCATGGTCGTCGTGGCCGACCCGCGCGTCCGTTCCACCGTGACCCGCCATCTGTGGGCCCTCGGAGTACGTGACGTGATCGAGGCGTCGTCCATCGCGGAGGCCCGCCCCCGCGTCGGCAGCCCGCGCGACATCTGCGTGGCCGACGTACACCTGCCCGACGGTTCCGGTCTCACCCTGCTCTCCGAGACCCGCGCCGCGGGCTGGCCCAACGGACTGGCCCTGTCCGCCGCCGACGACATCGGCGCCGTACGCAACGCCCTCGCGGGCGGAGTGAAGGGCTACGTCGTCACCGGCACCCGGACCAACATCGGGCTCCCCAGCCGGCCCGGCGCCGCCCCCATCGGCGCTGCCGCCGCCCGTATGCACCGCCGCCCCCCGGGTGCCCCGAGCCACCCGGGCGGCTACCGCGAGCTCTCCGGCCGCGAGGTCGAGGTCCTGCGCCTCGTCGCGGAGGGCCAGTCCAACAAGGCCATCGGCGTCTCGATGGGCCTGTCCGCCCTGACCGTCAAGTCCCACCTCGCCCGGATCGCCCGCAAGCTGGGCACCGGCGACCGGGCCGGGATGGTCGCCGTCGCCCTGCGGACCGGGATCATCCACTAGGAGCTGCCCGAGGCTCCCGGGCGAACGCCGGGGAAACCCCGGGAACCGTCCGCCTTTCCCTCTCGCGCCCGTCGACGGATCACTCCGGCGACGGGCGCGTCGCATCCACGGATACCCTTGACCGGTGACCGACGCCCAAGAGACCGCAGCAGACCTGCGCACCACCACCGGGGGCGGCCCCCCGGACGACGTCGTCAGTTCGTCCGATGGGCCGCCGATTCCGTTGCTGGAACCCCGTGAGGGGATCCCCCCGGTGGTCGCCGACGCCGACGCCCTGGCCCGAGTGGTCGCGGCCTTCGCCGCGGGCACCGGCCCCGTGGCCGTCGACGCCGAGCGCGCCTCCGGATACCGCTACGGCCAGCGCGCCTACCTGGTGCAGCTGCGCCGCGAGGGGGCGGGCTCCGCGCTCATCGACCCGGTGGGCTGCCCCGACCTCTCCACACTCGGCGAGGCACTGTCCGGCACCGAGTGGATCCTGCACGCCGCCACCCAGGACCTGCCGTGCCTGCGCGAAATAGGCATGGTGCCCACCTCCCTGTTCGACACCGAGCTGGCCGGCCGCCTGGCCGGCTTCCCGCGGGTCGGACTGGGCGCGATGGTCGAGAGCGTGCTCGGCTACGCGCTGGAGAAGGGCCACTCCGCCGTCGACTGGTCGACCCGCCCGCTTCCCGAGCCGTGGCTGCGCTACGCCGCCCTGGACGTGGAGCTGCTGGTCGATCTGCGGGACGCGCTGGAGGAGGAGCTGGACCGGCAGGGCAAGCTGGAATGGGCCCACCAGGAGTTCGACGCCATCGCCGCCGCACCGCCCGCGCCGCCGCGCAAGGACCCGTGGCGCCGTACGTCCGGCATGCACAAGGTGCGCCGCCGTCGCCAGATGGCGGTCGTACGGGAGCTGTGGGAGTCGCGGGACCGGATCGCCCAGCGGCGTGACGTGTCACCCGGCAAGGTGCTGGGTGACGCCGCGATCGTCGAGGCCGCCCTGGCCCTGCCGACGAACGTGCAGACCCTGTCCGCCCTGCCCGGCTACGGGCAGCGCATGGGCCGGCGCCAGCTGGAGCAGTGGATGGCCGCCGTGGACCGGGCCAAGGCCCTGCCCGAGAGCGAGCTGCCGCAGCCCGGAGCGACCCCGGCCGGTCCCCCGCCGCCGCGTTCCTGGGCGGACAAGGACCCGGCCGCCGCGGCCCGGCTGTCGGCGGCCCGCGCCGCCGTATCGGCGCTGGCGGAGGGGCTGAACCTGCCCCAGGAGAACCTGATCACCCCGGACACGGTCCGCCGGGTGTGCTGGGAGCCGCCGCAGCGGCTCGAGGCGGAGACGGTGGCGCAGGCCCTGGCGGGTTACGGCGCCCGCCCGTGGCAGGTCGAGCAGGTGACCCCGGCGCTGGTCGCGGCCTTGGCGGCCACGGCCTGAGCAGACCTGCCACGGACGCGTACGACGGGGTCCTCAGTCCTCCACGGGAGTGAGGACCCCGTCCTCGTCCCGGTAGTAGCTGCCGCTGGTCGCGCCCTCGACCTTGCCGTGCTTGAGCCAGTGCTCGGACATGGTGTGCACCGTCTTGTGCACCCGCTCCCAGGGAATCTGGTGACCCGCGCAGGCGATGCAGAACATCAGCTTCTTGGAGCCGGGGATGGCCTTGTAGAGCTCGGGCACCGAGAAGTACAGCAGGCCCAGGTGGGGCGCGGTGTTGACGATCGAGTCGTGCTCCCCGTACACGATGCACACGGGCACCTTGTTGCCGAGCGTGTCGTGCATGGGGACGGTGGTGCGGTTCCAGCCCCACCAGTACGAGTTGCGGATGCGGTTGAGCCCCTCCGGGCTCCCGGGCACGGGCCCTCCCCACTTGGCGCCGACGGGGTCGGCCTGCATCATCGCCTTCCAGACCACGTCGACCATGTCGGCCTCGCGCTGGTCCGGGCACTTCAGGTCGTTCCGCCAGCTGCTGTCGAGCCCGAACTTGGTGCCGAGGCTCATCGGGAAGCCGAAGGCCCCTGCCGGTGCGGAGACCGGCAGTGCCACGGGGGCACCGAAGTCGGTCAGGGGCTGGCTCTGCCTGCCCTCCGGCGGGAAGATCGGTGCCAGCAGGAACAGGCTGCGCACCTTGTCGGGGTGCTGGATGGCGTAGGGCCCGAGCTGCTGGGCAGCAGCGGACCAGCCGATGAGGTCGACCTTCTTGACCCCGGTCAGCTTCTTGATGAACTCGACGACCGTGTCGACCTCGTCCCAGTCGCTCTGGGAGTTGTTGAGCTGCGCCTTGTACTCCGGCGGGGTCAGGTCGACCTGCGCGTCCGGATTCGGGACGAGGAGCTTGCGCTGGGCCTCGGTGGGCTGGACGTTCTTCTTTTTGTCCATTTTCGGGCGGGTGGACAGGCCGGATCCCTGGAGCTCCATGACGAAGACGTCGAAGCCCGTCTTGGCCAGCTCTTCGGCCCAGCTGTACTTCTTGTGCTGCAGGTCGAAGCCGGCCAGGGCCGGGACGCTCCTGCCGTGCAGCATGAGGACGGGTCTGCGCGGGCCGCCGTTGGTGCCGTTGCGTTCCCGGACGAAGAGTTTGGCCATCTCGTCGTAGTTCGCCGGGATGGTCGACTTGTGGTCCACGTAGTGGTCGGTGAGGACAGGGGCTGCCGCGGTGAGGACGGTCGATGCCATCGGTTGCGCTCCGTTCGCTCGGTGTGCCCGGGGCGGTCGCCCGGGGCGTGCCCAGGGTTCGCACGGATGTGTGCCCGACGCCATCGACGTGGCCGTGGCGGCCGGGCGGCCGACCCGTTCGGGTAGCCCCGGGCGCTCCGATCGGCCGGGCGCACGGCGGGGGCGCGAGGGGGCTCACGCGGCGTCGGGCGGTGTGACCTTCGCCGCTCCTCGGGGAGGGGGTGTGCACATTGGTTACCCGCAAGTAGCATGGGCCAGGTGAGCGGGCGCTCAGCAACACATGCCGAGCCGCCCCCGCGCAGCAGTGCACACCCGCACCTGGAGGAGAGCCAACGTGCCTCGTACCGTCAGGGACGTCGTCTTCGTCGACGGCGTCCGCACCCCGTTCGGCAAGGCGGGCCCGAAGGGCATCTACAACGGGACCCGCGCCGACGACCTCGTCGTGAAGGCGATCCGGGAGCTGCTGCGCCGCAACCCGGACCTGGACCCCGCGAAGATCGACGAGGTCGCCATCGCCGCGACCACGCAGATCGGCGACCAGGGCCTCACGCTGGGCCGTACGGCCGGCATCCTCGCGGGCCTCCCCCAGTCCGTCCCGGGCTACTCCATCGACCGCATGTGCGCCGGCGCGCTGACCGCCGTGACCGCCGTCGCGGGCGGTGTGGCCTTCGGTGCGTACGACGTCGCCCTCGCCGGCGGTGTCGAGCACATGGGCCGCCACCCCATGGGCGAGGGCGTCGACCCGAACCCGCGGTTCGTCTCCGAGAAGCTGGTCGACGAGTCCGCCCTGTTCATGGGCATGACCGCCGAGAACCTGCACGACCGGTACCCGACGATCACCAAGCTCCGCGCCGACGAGTACGCCGTGCGCTCGCAGGAGAAGGCCGCCAAGGCGTACGCCGACGGCAAGATCCAGCAGGACCTGGTGCCGATCTCGGTGCGCAACACCAACGAAGCGGCCGGTGAGACGGGCTGGGGCCTGGTCACCACCGACGAGCCGATGCGCCCGGGCACCACGCTGGAGAACCTGGCCGGCCTGAAGACCCCGTTCCGTGTGCACGGCAACGTGACCGCGGGCAACGCCGCCGGTCTCAACGACGGTGCCACCGCCGCGATCATCGCGTCCGAGGACTTCGCCCGGGAGAACAACCTCCCGGTCAAGATGCGCCTCGTCTCGTACTCCTTCGCCGGTGTCGAGCCGGAGGTCATGGGCTACGGCCCGATCCCGGCCACCGAGAAGGCCCTCGCCCAGGCCGGTCTGACGATCGAGGACATAGGCCTGTTCGAGGTCAACGAGGCCTTCGCGGTCCAGGTCCTCGCGTTCCTGGAGCACTACGGCATCGCCGACGACGACGCCCGCGTGAACCAGTACGGCGGCGCCATCGCGTTCGGCCACCCGCTGGCCTCCTCCGGCGTCCGTCTGATGACGCAGCTGGCCCGCCAGTTCGAGGAGCAGCCGCACGTCCGCTACGGCCTGACCACCATGTGCGTCGGCTTCGGCATGGGCGCCACGGTCATCTGGGAGAACCCGAACTTCAACGCCGAGGGAGACTCCAAGTGAGCACCACCGCTGAGCTCCTGAAGGGTGCGGCCGAGCTGTTCCCGGACGAGGTCGTCACGTCCGCGCACGTCCGCCACCTGGACCTGCCGTTCGGCGCCGGGCGCTTCGCGCTCATCACGCTGGACAACGGCTTCGACCACACCAAGCCGACCACCTTCGGCCCGCAGTCCCTCGCCAACCTGAACGCGGCGATCGACCAGGTCGAGCAGGAGGCCCTCGCGGGCTCCATCGTCGGCGCGGGCATCACCGGCAAGCCGTTCATCTTCGCGGTCGGCGCCGACCTCAAGGGTGTCGAGCTGCTGAAGAAGCACGACGAGGCGCTCGCCATCGGCAAGGGCGGCCACGACGTCTTCAAGCGCATCGCGGCGCTGGCCGTCCCGTCCTTCGCCTACTACAACGGCGCGGCGATGGGCGGCGGTGTCGAGGTCGGTCTGCACTGCACCTACCGCACCGTCTCGAAGGCGATTCCGGCCTTCTCGCTGCCCGAGGTCTTCCTCGGTCTGGTCCCGGGCTGGGGCGGCTGCGCCCTGCTCCCGAACCTGATCGGCGCGGAGCGCGCGGTCTCGGTCATCATCGAGAACTCGCTGAACCAGAACCGCCAGCTCAAGGGCAAGCAGGTCTTCGAGCTCGGCATCGCCGACGCGATCTTCGAGGGCGCCGACTTCCTGGAGCAGTCGCTCCTGTGGACCGCGAACGTCCTGAACGGCACCACCGAGGTCGTACGCGACGAGATCGACCGCGGCGAGGCCTGGGACGCGGCCGTCGCCAAGGGCCGCTTCATCGCGGACTCCAAGGTGCACGGCGCCGCTCCGGCCGCCTACCGCGCGCTGGACATCATCGCCGCGGCCAAGGACGGCGACCTGCAGGCCGGCTTCGACGCCGAGGACACGGCCCTGGCCGACCTCATCATGGGCGGCGAGCTGCGCTCCGGCATCTACGCCTTCAACCTGGTCCAGAAGCGCGCCAAGCGCCCGGCCGGTGCCCCGGACAAGTCCCTGGCCCGTCCGGTCACCAAGGTCGGCGTCGTGGGCGCGGGCCTGATGGCCTCGCAGCTGGCGCTGCTGTTCCTGCGCCGCCTCGAGGTGCCGGTGGTCCTCACCGACATCGACCAGGAGCGCGTGGACAAGGGCGTGGGCTACGTCCACGCCGAGATCCAGAAGCTGCTCGGCAAGGGCCGCATCAACCAGGACAAGGCCAACCGCCTGACCGCCCTGGTGACCGGTGTCCTGGACAAGGCCGAGGGCTTCGCGGACGCGGACTTCATCATCGAGGCCGTGTTCGAGGAGATGTCCGTCAAGCAGAAGGTGTTCGCGGAGGTCGAGGCGGTCGCCCCGGCGCACGCGATCCTCGCCACCAACACCTCCTCGCTGTCGGTCTCGGAGATGGCCTCCAAGCTCCAGCACCCGGAGCGCGTGGTCGGCTTCCACTTCTTCAACCCGGTCGCGATCCTCCCCCTGCTGGAGATCGTCCGCGGTGAGCAGACCGACGACGCCTCGCTGGCCACGGCCTTCGGCGTCGCCAAGAAGCTGAAGAAGACCGCGGTCCTCACCAAGGACGCCCCGGCGTTCGTCGTGAACCGCATCCTGACCCGCTTCATGGGCGAGATCCAGAACGTCATCGACGAGGGCACCCCGGTGGTCACCGCCGAGAAGGCCATCGAGCCGCTCGGCCTGCCGATGTCCCCGCTGGTGCTGCTGGAGCTCGTGGGCCCCGCGATCGGTCTGCACGTCTCCGAGACCCTGAACCGCGCCTTCCCGGAGCGCTTCACCGTCTCCCCGAACCTGGCTGCGGTCGTCAAGGCCGGCAAGCGCGGCTTCTACACGTACTCCGCCGAGAACGGGTTCAAGCCGGAGCTGGACCCCGAGGTCGCCGCCCTTCTCGTCCAGGGCGATGTCGTCCTGACGGAGGAGCAGGTCCGCGACCGCGTCCTGGACGCGGTGGCGCAGGAGATCGGCCTGATGCTGGAGGAGGGTGTCGTGGCCGAGGCCCAGGACATCGACCTCTGCCTCATCACGGGCGCCGGCTGGCCCTTCCACCTGGGCGGCGTCACGCCGTACCTGGACCGTGAAGGCGTCTCGGAGCGCGTGAACGGCAAGAAGTTCCTCGCCCCCGGCCTGGCGAGCGTCCCGGCCTAGTCCGGGTCGCGGACCGGTATTTCACGCCTTGGCCCGCCCCCTTCGGGGGGCGGGCTTCGGCCATTCGAATATCTGTCTAAGATTCACCCCCATGACGGAAACGCACGCGCGGCCCAGGCGCCGCCGACGCCGCATTCTGCGGATCACCCTGCTGCTGGTCGCCGTGCTGATCCTGGGAGCGGCCGGGGCCGGCTGGTGGACGTACAGCCACCTCGACGGCAACATCTCCAGCGTCGACCTGGACCAGGCGATCGGCGACAACCGGCCGCCGAAGGTGGTCGCGAACGCGCAGAACATCCTGGTGCTCGGCTCCGACTCGCGGGCCGGGGCCAACGGCGACCTGGACCACGGCGACGTCAGCGGAGCCCGCTCGGACACCGCGATGCTGGTGCACATACCCGAGGGCCGGGCCAAGGCGACCGCGGTGAGCATCCCCCGCGACACCCTGGTCACCCGGCCGGAGTGCAAGACCAAAGACGGCAAGAGCGTGCCGTCGGCGAAGCGGGTCATGTTCAACTCCGTCTACTCGCTGGCCGGGCCGGCCTGCGTGGTCAACACCGTGGAGCAGCTCTCCGGGGTCCGCGTGGACCACTTCGTCGAGGTGGACTTCGCCGGATTCAAGGGGCTGGTCGACGCGCTGGGCGGGGTCACCGTCACCCTGGACAAGCCGATGAGCGGTGCCAAGGGCGGCCTGAAGCTGGACGCGGGCACGCACCGGCTGGACGGCACCGACTCGCTCAAGTTCGTCCGTACCCGCTACGGCTACGGGGACGGCAGCGACCTCGGACGCATCGGGCTCCAGCAGCAGTTCATGATGGCGATGCTGTCCGAGATAAAGAAGCAGGACGCCTTCGGGAACCCGGCTCGCCTGTACAAGCTCGCCGACGCCGCGACCAAGTCGCTGACGACCGACTCCGACCTCGCCTCGCTCACCGCGCTGTCCGACTTCGCGCAGAGCATGAAGGGCGTGGACCCGGAGACGATGGAGACGATCATGCTGCCGGTCGCCTACGACAAGGTGGACCCCAACCGCGTGGTCGTGGCCGAGCCGCAGGCGACGCAGCTGTGGGAGGCCCTGCGCAACGACCAGAAGATCCCGGCCTCGGCGAAGGACTCCCCCGCCAAGGGCTGAGCCGCCTGCCGCACCGCACGCACGACGCAGCGGGCCCGTACGGGAGGGATTCCCGTACGGGCCCGCTGCGTCGTGTGCGGCCGGCGAGCGGCGCTCAGAACTTCGCCTCCTGGCCGACCTTGTGCAGGCGGCTGTTGCGGTAGCCGTAGAGGAAGTAGACGACGATGCCGATGGCCATCCAGATGCCGAAGCGCAGCCAGGTCTCGGCCGGCAGGTTGAGCATCAGCCAGAAGGAGGCCGCGATCGACACGATCGGGACGAACGGCACCCACGGGGTCCGGAAGGACCGGTGCAGGTCGGGGCGGGTCTTGCGCAGGACGATCACGCCCAGCGCGACCACCACGAAGGCGAACAGGGTGCCGATGTTCACCAGTTCCGCGAGGGTCTCCAGGCTGGTGAAACCCGCGACGATCGCGATGATCCCGCCGAGCAGCAGGGTCGCCCGGTAGGGGGTGCGGTACTTCGGGTGCGTCACGGAGAAGACCCGCGGCAGCAGTCCGTCACGGCTCATCGCGAAGAACACGCGGGTCTGGCCGAGCAGCAGGATCATGCACACGGTGATCAGACCGACGGCCGCGCCGAGGCTGATGGCGCCCGAGAAGAACGGCTGGTTCACCGATTTGAAGGCTTCGGCGAGCGGCGCGGTCGGGGACATCTCCGAGTACTTCTGCATGCCGGTGACCACCAGGGTCACGGCGACGTAGAGCACCGTGCAGACCAGCAGCGAGCCGATGATGCCGCGCGGCATGTCCCGCTGGGGGTTCTTGGTCTCCTCGGCCGCCGTCGCCACCACGTCGAAGCCGATGAAGGCGAAGAAGATGAGCGAGGCCGCCGTGAAGATGCCCATGACGCCGAAGTTCGTGGGCTCGTAGCCGAAGAGCAACTGGACCAGGGGCGAGTGCCAGCCGCTGACGCCCTCGGCCTGTGGCTGGGCCGGCGGGATGAACGGCGAGTAGTTGTCGGCCTTGATGAAGAACAGGCCCGCGACGATGACCAGCATCACGACCGTGACCTTGATGGCGACGACGACCGCGGTGATGCGGGCCGAGAGCTTCGTCCCGACGACCAGGATCCACGTCAGCACCAGGACCAGCAGGAACGCCAGCAGGTCGAAGTGGCCGCCGGCATCGGGGCCGGACAGGGAGGTCGGCAGGGTCCACCCGAGGTTGGTGTCCATGAGGTGGCGCACGTACCCGGACCAGCCGACCGCCACGACGGCGGTGCCGAGCGCGAACTCCAGCACCAGGTCCCAGCCGATGATCCAGGCGGGCAGCTCACCGATCGAGGCGTACGAGAAGGTGTACGCCGATCCGGCCACAGGCACGGTGGAGGCGAACTCGGCGTAGCAGAGCGCCGCGAGGGCGCAGACGATACCTGCGGCCACGAAGGCGAGGGCGGTGGCGGGTCCGGCGTTGTTCCGGGCCGCGATACCCGTGAGGACGAAGATGCCGGTGCCGATGATGACACCGACACCGAAGACCGTCAGGTCCCAGGCGGAGAGCGACTTCCGGAGCGCGTGTTCCGGCTCCTCCGTGTCGCGGATGGACTGCTCCACCGTCTTGGTGCGGAAGGGGCTGTTCATATCCCTACTCACCGACGCACCTCCGAAACAGGCGACGCACGCGAACGGGCCGGGAGGCCCACTCCTCAAGAGTGATCTCCCGGCCCGTGACGTGCAACCGCGCGGCGATCTAGTGGCCGATACCCGTCCTAGTCGACGGCGGCGGCCGGCTCGGTGTCGTAGCGCCCGTCCAGCTTGGCCACCAGGCCGGTGACCTGCCGGGCGATGTCCGGAGCGGTCAGGCCGATCTCGGCCATGACCTCCTTGCGGGTGGCGTGGTCGAGGAACCGCTGCGGAATGCCGAAGTCACGCAGCGGTACGTCGACGCCCGCGTCCCGCAGGGCCTGCGCCACGGCGGAGCCGACGCCGCCGGCGCGGCTGTTGTCCTCGACGGTGACGACCACGCGGTGGCGGTCGGCGAGCGGGGCGAGCGCCTCGTCCACCGGCTTGACCCATCGGGGGTCGACCACGGTGCACGAGATGCCCTGCTTGTCGAGCAGGTCGGCGATTTCCAGGCACATCGGGGCGAGCGCGCCGACCGAGACGAGCAGTACGTCCGGACGAGTGACTTCGGGGGCCGGGTTGCGCAGCACGTCCATGCCGCCGATGCGGCCGACGGCCGGGACGGCCGGGCCGACGACACCCTTGGAGAAGCGCACCACGGTCGGCGCGTCCTTGACGAGGACGGCCTCGTTCAGCTGGGCGCGCAGCTGCTCCGCGTCGCGCGGAGCGGCCAGGCGCAGGCCGGGCACGACCTGGAGGATGGACATGTCCCACATGCCGTTGTGGGAGGCGCCGTCGGTGCCGGTGACGCCCGCGCGGTCCAGGACGAAGGTGACCCCGCACTTGTGCAGGGCGACGTCCATCAGGACCTGGTCGAAGGCACGGTTGAGGAAGGTGGCGTACACCGCGAAGACCGGGTGGGCGCCGCCGGTCGCCAGGCCCGCCGCCGAGGTGGCGCCGTGCTGCTCGGCGATGCCGACGTCGAAGATCCGGTCGGGATAGGCGTCCGCGAACTTCTTCAGGCCGACCGGCTGGAGCATGGCCGCGGTGATCGCGACGATGTCCGCGCGCTCCTTTCCGAGCTTGACCATCTCGTCGGCGAAGACGGAGGTCCAGCTGGCGGCGTCGGTGCTGACCGGCAGGCCGGTGTCCGGGTGGATCACGCCGACCGCGTGGAAGCGGTCCGCCTCGTCCTGGACGGCGGGCTCGTAGCCGCGGCCCTTCTGGGTGAGGCAGTGCACGATGACCGGACCGCTGAAGCGCTTGGCGCGCTGCAGGGCCGACTCCAGGGCCTCGATGTCGTGGCCGTCGATGGGGCCGATGTACTTCAGGCCCAGGTCCTCGAACATGCCCTGCGGGGCGATGAAGTCCTTGAGGCCCTTCTTGGCGCCGTGCAGGGTCTCGTAGAGGGGCTTGCCGACGACCGGCGTGCGCTCCAGGAGGTCCTTGCCGCGGGCCAGGAAGCGCTCGTAGCCGTCCGTGGTGCGCAGGGTCGCCAGGTGGTTGGCGAGGCCGCCGATGGTGGGGCCGTACGAGCGCTCGTTGTCGTTGACGACGATGACCAGGGGGCGGTCCTTGGCGGCGGCGATGTTGTTCAGCGCCTCCCAGGCCATGCCGCCGGTCAGCGCGCCGTCGCCGATGACGGCGGCGACGTGGTGGTCCTCGCGGCCCAGCACCTCGTTGGCCTTGGCGATGCCGTCGGCCCAGCCCAGCACGGTGGAGGCGTGCGAGTTCTCGATCACGTCGTGCTCGGACTCGGCGCGCGAGGGGTAGCCGGACAGGCCGCCCTTCGAGCGCAGGTTGCCGAAGTCCTGGCGGCCCGTGAGCAGCTTGTGGACGTAGGCCTGGTGGCCGGTGTCGAAGAGGACCTTGTCCTTGGGCGAGTCGAAGACCCGGTGCAGGGCGATCGTCAGTTCGACCACCCCGAGGTTGGGGCCGAGGTGCCCGCCGGTCTTGGAGACGGCGTCGACGAGGAAGGACCTGATCTCGGCGGCGAGCTGGTTGAGCTCCTCCTGGCTGAGCCGGTCCAGATCGCGCGGTCCCTTGATGCGGGTCAGCAGCACCCGTGCCTCCTTGCAGTTGCTCGCTGGTCTGTCGAGTCTAATGTTCCGTCGGCGGGCGCGGTCATCGGGCCGTCCCGCTGGGGTCACACCTTTGTCATACATGTACGCACTGCCGCGGGGTCACACATCACAAACGGGCGTATACCCGCACAGGCGTACGCACATATGTACGCACGGATGCCCGGCACCACACGAAGTGGCGCCGGGCACTGTGACCGTTCTTACCGCCGGATGTCGCTCCGGCGCACAGTCGGACGCACCGTCAGGCGCGTCCGGCCGTCTTCTGGGTCTTGCGCGTGACCGAGTCGATCACCACGGTGGCCAGCAGCACCGCACCGGTGATCATGTACTGGATCGGCGTCGCGATGCCCTCCAGGGCCAGACCGTACTGGATCGAGACGATGACCATGACGCCGAGGAGGGCGTTCCAGGTCCGGCCCCGGCCGCCGAAGAGGCTGGTGCCGCCGATGACGGCCGCCGCGATCACGTTCATCAGCAGGTCGCCGGCGCCGGCGCTCTGGTTGGCGGCCGCGATCTTCGAGGCCCAGAACAGACCGCCGATGGCGGCGAAGGTGCTGGAGATCGCGAAGACCGTGATCCGGATCCGGGTGACGTTGATGCCCGCACGACGGGAGGCCTCGACGCTGCCACCCAGGGCGAAAACGTTTCGCCCGAAGGTCGTGCGGCGCAGCAGGAAGTCCGTGAGGATCAGGGCCAGCAGGAAGACCACCACCGCGAGCGGCAGGCCCTTGTACTGGTTGAACAGCACGGCGGGGCCGAAGGTGACCAGCGCGAGCAGACCCGTGCGCAGCAGGATCTCGCCGAGCGGCCGGGAGGGCATCCCGGCGGCGTCGCGGCGCCGTGCGTCGAGGAAGCAGGCGAGGAAGTAGCCCGCCACCGCGAGCGCGGCCAGCCCGTAGCCGACGGCCACGTCCGAGAAGAAGTACGTGGTCAGCTGGCCGACCACGCCGTCGGAGTCGATGTTGATCGTGCCGTTGCTGCCGAGGATCTGCAGCATCGCGCCGAGCCAGAAGAGCAGGCCCGACAGGGTGACCGCGAAGGCCGGGGCGCCGATCTTGGCGAAGAAGTAGCCGTGGATGCAGCCGATCAGGGCGCCGCCGGCCACGGCCGCCAGGATCGCCAGCCATTCGTTGATGCCGTGGGTGACGGCGAGGACGGCGACGATCGCGCCCGAGACACCACTGACCGAGCCGACCGAGAGGTCGATCTCGCCGAGCAGCAGCACGAAGATGATGCCGATGGCGATCATGCCGGTGCCGGTCATCGTGATCGCGATGTTGGTGAGGTTTTCCGGGGAGAGGAAGTTCGAGTTCAGCCCCTGGAAGATCGACCAGATGACGATCAGGCCGATGACGACCGGGAGGGAACCCAGGTCGCCGGCCTTCATCTTGCGCTTGAACTCGCCCACGTACCCGGCGAGGCCCTCCTCGCGGACGAGCAGGCGCGGGTCCACGGCCGGGATCGCGTCGTGAGCGGCCGCGGGATTGACCGGGTCGATGTGCTCCGGCTGGTCGACGGGGCCCTTGCCCAGTGGACCGGTGGCAGGGTTCTGGATGCTCACTTGCCGGCCTCCGAGGTGCGGGCCGCCCGGCGGGTCACGGCGTTGTCCGTGGCCCCGGTGATGGCGGAGATGATCTCTTCCTGCGAGGTGTCGGCGACATTGAAGACACCGTTGTTCCGGCCCAGCCGCAGGACCGCCACCTTGTCGGCGACGGCCTTCACATCGGCCATGTTGTGGCTGATGAGGATGACGGCGTGGCCGCGCTCGCGCAGCCGTTCCACCAGGTCGAGAACCTGTGCGGTCTGCTCGACGCCGAGGGCGGCGGTGGGCTCGTCGAGGATGACGAGCTGGGGCTCGCCCAGCATCGACCGGGCGATGGCCACGGTCTGGCGCTGGCCTCCGGAGAGCGAGGCGATGGGGATCCGGACGCTGGGGATCCGGATGGAGAGCGTGGTCAGCAGCTCACGGGCACGGCGCTCCATCTCCACCTCGTCCAGGACACCGCGGCGCTTGAGCTCACGGCCGAGGAAGAGGTTGCCGACGACATCGATGTTGTCGCACAGGGCGAGGTCCTGGTAGACCGTCGCGATGCCCAGGTTCTGGGCGTCATGGGGCTTGCCGATGGAGACCGGGCGGCCCTCCCACTCGATGACGCCTTCATCGATGGGGTGCACGCCGGCGATCGTCTTGACCAGCGTGGACTTGCCGGCGCCGTTGTCGCCGACGAGGGCGACCACTTCACCGGAGTGGATCTCGAGTTCTACGTCGGTCAGGGCCTGAACGGCGCCGAACCGCTTCGAGACCCCTCGCAACGCCAGCACGGGCGCAGCGGACACATGAACCATCTCCTTCGCCGCCTGACCGGCGGGGATGTCGTGCAAAAGAGCAGGAGCGGGGCGAATAAGGGAAATATGACTTAGGGGGAACGTTTCTGCCCGGCGCCCCGCGGGTGGCGGGGGAAGAAGGGGCGGGGCGCCGGGCAGGCACGGGGGGTCGCCTCGTGGGCGACGGGGGCCTTACTTCAGGCCGGCGGTGGCGCAGGCCGCCGCGTACTTGTCGGTGCAGATCTCGTCGACCGTGTAGACGCCGTCCTTGACGACGGTGTCCTTGATGTTGGCCTTGGTGAGCGAGACGACCGGGATCAGCACGGACGGAACACCCTTGGTGGTCGGGCTGTCGACCGTGGAGGTGGTGACGCCGGTGACCTTCTCGCCCTTGGCGAGGGCGACGGCCATCTTCGCCGCGGCCTCGGCCTCGGGGGCGTACGGCTTGTACACGCTCATGAACTGCTCGCCCGCGACGATGCGCTGCACACCGGCGAGTTCGGCGTCCTGGCCGGTGACCGGGGGCAGGGGGGACACGCCGGCGGCCTTGAGGGCGGTGATGATGCCGCCCGCCATGCCGTCGTTGGCGGAGTAGACGCCGATGACCTTGTCCTTGCCGAGCGCCGAGAGGGCGGCCGCCATGTTGGTGTTGGCGTTCTCCGGCTTCCACTCGACGGTGTCGTACTCCTTGCCGACGTTCACCTTGCCGTCGAGGACGGAGTGCGCGCCGGACTTGAAGAGCTTGGCGTTCGGGTCGGTGACCGAGCCGTTCATCATGACGACCTGGCCGTCCTTGGCCTTGTCGCCCAGCGCCTCGAGGAGCGCCTTGCCCTGGACCTTGCCGACCTCTTCGTTGTCGAAGGAGGTGTAGGCGTCGATCGGGCCCTCGGCCAGACGGTCGTAGGCGACGACCGGGATGCCGGCCTCCTTGGCCTTCTTGACCGAGCCGGCGATGGCCTTGGAGTCCACCGCGTCGACGATGAGGACGTTCACCTTGTTGGTGATCATCGTGTCGACCTGGGAGTTCTGGGTGGTCGCGTCCTGCTTGGCGTTGGCGTAGACGACCTCGCCCTTGCCGCCGGTCAGTTCCTTGACCGTCTTCTCGATGAGCGGCTTGTCGAACTTCTCGTAGCGCGCGGTCTGGTTCTCCGGGAGCAGGAGACCGACCTTGATGGCGTCGCCCGTGGCGGCTCCGGACTCCTTGGTCTTGTCGCCGGCCTCCTTGGCACTGCCACAGGCGGCAAGCGATACGGCCATGGCACCAGCGGCGACGGCTACGGCGACTCTGCGCATACGCGTGTTCATTACTTGAACCTCCCTGACGAGGCCGCAACACTGCGGCCGAGGTGGATGTGAGTCAACCCCGGCCGCAAGTTTGCCGTCAAGGAGTGAATCCTTAACGAGATGACAACGGTGCCATCCGTTATCTAACTGAAGACATGGCGGCTGGAGCTCGCACTCCACTTCCATGATCTGACAAAAGCGTCGAATCGCCCATCTCACTGAGCACAAGAGCGAGTGCGCCCAGTACCTCGGCCCGCCCGCCCAGAGACCCCGTCAGCACCGACAACTGGCGTGCGGCGCTCGGGATCGCGTACCTCCCCACTGATTCACGGATGGGAGCCAGTACGAGTTCACCCGCCTCCGCGAGCGAGCCGCCGAGGACCACCCGGCTCGGGTTCAGGAGGTTGCACAGACTGGCCACGCCGCTGCCGACGTGACGGCCCACGTCGGTGATGACGCGACGGCAGCCCGGGTCCCCCTCGCGGGCCAGTTCGACCACCCGCTCCATCGTCAACTCCGGTCCGTGGCTGCCCTGGAGCAGCGGAAGAACGTACCGGGCCGCGGCGAAGGTCTCCAGGCAGCCGCGGTTGCCGCAGCGGCAGACCGGGCCGGATTCGTCGAGGGTGATGTGCCCGATCTCGCCCGCGGTGCCGCCCGGGCCGCGGTAGATCTGACCGTTGATCACCAGCCCGGCGCCGACACCGCTGGCCACCTTGATGTAGGCGAGGTCCTTCACTCCCCGGCCGCTCCCCCATACGAGTTCACCGAGGGCCCCGAGGTTCGCGTCGTTGTCCACGTACACGGGCACGCCGAGGCGCCGCGAGAGCTCCTCACGGGGGTTGATCCCGGCCCAGCCCGGCAGGATCGCGGTCGAGCCGAGGGTCCCGGACTCCACGTCGATCGGGCCGGGGACGCCGAGGCCGACGCCGATGGCCTTGTCCAGGCTCACCCCGATGCCCGCGATCAACCGCCCGACCAGCGCTTCCGCCCGGTCGAAGCCCTCGACCCAGGAGGCGTCCACGTCCAGCGGCTCGGCCTCCTCGGCCAGTACCTGGTGGGCGAGGTTGCCGACCGCCACCCGCAGGTGGGTGTGGCCGAAGTCCACGCCGATCACGATGCCCGCGTCGCCGCTCAGCGACACGCTGCGGGCCCGCCGGCCGCCCGCCGAGGTGTCGGTGACCTCGACGGTCCCGCCCTCCTTGAGCTCACGGACGATGTTGGAGACCGTGGCCGCCGACAGTCCGGTGGTACGGGCGATCTCCGCCTGCGTCAGCGAACCCGCGAGCCGGACCGCTCGCACGACCCGTTCGAGATTCGCCCGATGCAGCGAGGACTGCGATCCGGGAGTCTGCACGACTCATCCACTCCTGCCCATAAGCGACGGCCAGCCGTCGCCCCCCGGCCGGGGGTACGGCGCTGCGCGCTCCGAGACCCCGACGTCTCTCCAACTTGTGAACCTTAAGTCGAGCCTTTGCGCATCCAGACGTCAAGAGGCTGACACAGCACCAAACCGTCACTATCGGCCACAAGAGGGAGAGAACGGTCGCCTAGATCGTGCTACGGTCGCTGAGGCGCCGGTCCTCTGCGGCCTTTCCGGCCGGACCGCGCCCCGTAATGACAGCGCTACGCGAGGAGGTGTTCGGGATGAGTCCCGATCGAAGTCCTTGCCGCGCTCTCGCTCTCGTCGGCTGATCTGCCGATCTGCTGATCAGCCGGCTTTTTGCCGCGTTTTCCGCGTACCCCTTTCCTTCCGCATGTCCTGATTCTTCTGTCAGGCATACGTCATCCATGCCCTCGGCGCATCCCGTGGCCCGTCCGCGGCACACTGCGCCGACCCATGATCACTCCACGTGACCGCTCGGCTTCGCGCTGCCCGGACACCGTGGAGGGAGGTATTCGTCATGACCATGCTCACCCCTCGTACCCCCACGAAGCTCGCACCGCCGGGCCGGTCCCGCCGCGAGCGCAAGGCCGCCGAGCTCGAGTCCCGTACCCGCCTCGTCGGCGAGCGCCTCGCCGGCCTCAGCGCCCGCCCGGGGACCCACGCCCTGCAGTCCGTGGACACCTCGCGCAACGGCCTCACCCACGCCGAGGCGGCGCTGCGCCTGGAGCGGCACGGCCACAACCTCGTCGCCCAGGAGCGCGCCCCGCTCTGGTTCGTCCAGCTGGGCAAGGCGTACTGGAACCCCTTCATCGGCGTCCTGGTCTTCCTGGCCGCCGTCATGTACTGGCAGGACCCCGCGGATCCGGGCGTCATCATCCTCTCCGTGATGGTGGGGATCAGCGGGCTGCTGCGCTTCTGGCAGGAGTACCGCTCGGGCCGCGCCGCCGACGCGCTGAAGAAGCTCGTCACCACCACCTGCGCGGTGCAGCGCCGGGCCGGCAGCGGCTCCGGGCCCACCATCTTCGAGGTGCCCATGGACCAGGTGGTCCCGGGCGACGTGGTCAAGCTGGCCGCCGGTGACCTGATCCCGGCCGACCTGCGGCTGATCACCTCCAAGGACCTGATGGTCGGCCAGGCCGCGCTCTCCGGCGAGTCCCTGCCGGTCGCCAAGGCCGACACGCGAACGGAAGACCTCGGCCAGCAAGAGACCACCGACCCGGTGGAGGCCGACAACCTGTGCCTGATGGGGACCTCGGTCACCTCCGGCACCGCCACCGGAGTCGTCGTCGCCACCGGTGCCGACACCTACTTCGGCTCGATGGCCGGCTCGCTGGTCGGCGAGCGCCCGCAGACCAACTTCGACAACGGCGTGCGCAAGGTCAGCTTCCTGCTGATCCGCTTCATGCTGGTCATGGTCCCGGTGGTCTTCATGATCAACGGGTTCACCAAGGGCGACTGGAACGAGGCTTTCCTCTTCGGTATCGCCGTCGCGGTCGGCCTGACCCCCGAGATGCTGCCGATGGTGGTCTCCGCCAACCTGGCGCGCGGCGCGCTCGCCATGTCCAAGCGCAAGGTCGTCGTCAAGCGGCTGAACGCCATCCAGAACCTGGGCGCCATGGACGTGCTCTGCACGGACAAGACCGGCACCCTCACCGAGGACCGGATCGTCCTGGACCGCTACCTGGACGTGCACGGCAACGAGGACAACGAGGTGCTGGAGTACGGCTACCTCAACTCGCACTTCCAGACCGGTCTGAAGAACCTGATGGACCAGGCGGTCATCGACCGCGTCAACGAGGCCGAGGAGGTTGTCGTCGACGCACGGTTCTCGATGGTCGACGAGATCCCCTTCGACTTCGCCCGGCGCCGGATGTCCGTGGTCCTCAACCGGAACAGCATCGTGGGCGACCCCGGGCGCTCCGAACACATCATGATCACCAAGGGTGCGGTCGAGGAGGTCCTGGACCTCTGCACGCACATGACGGACCGCGGCGAGAAGACCGAGCTGACCGAGCAGCTGCGGTGGCACGTCACCCGCATCGCCGAGGACAACAACCGCAAGGGCCTGCGGGTACTGGCCGTCGCCACCCGCTCGATCGGCACGCCGCGCGACACCTACACGGTCGCCGACGAGGACGGGCTGACGCTGATCGGCTTCCTCGCCTTCCTCGACCCGCCGAAGGCCGACGCCGCCCGGGCCCTCCAGGGCCTGGCCGACAAGGGCATCGCGGTCAAGGTCGTCACGGGCGACAACGACCTCGTGGCCGCCCGGGTCTGCGCCGATGTCGGCATCGACGTGGGCCAGGTGGTGCTCGGCTCCGAGATCGACGGCCTCGACGAGCCGGCGCTGCGCGCGCTGGCCGCCCGTACGGCCGTCTTCGCCAAGGTCAACCCGGTCCAGAAGGCCCGCATCGTGCGGGCCCTGCAGGCCGACGGACACACCGTCGGGTTCCTCGGCGACGGCATCAACGACGCGGCCGCGCTGCGCGACGCCGACGTCGGCATCTCGGTCGACACCGCCGTCGACATCGCCAAGGAGTCGGCGGACATCATCCTGCTGGAGAAGGACCTGACCGTCCTGGAGCAGGGCGTGGTCCAGGGCCGGACCACCTTCGGCAACACGATCAAGTACATCAAGATGACGGCGTCGTCGAACTTCGGCAATGTCTTCTCGGTGCTGGTGGCGAGCGCCTTCATCCCCTTCCAGCCGATGCTGCCGATCATGCTGCTGATGCAGAACCTGGTCTACGACGTCGCGCAGCTGGCGACCCCCTGGGACCGGATGGACAAGGAGTACCTGCGCAAGCCCCGTAACTGGGACGCCAAGGGCATCTTCCGTTTCATGGTCACCATCGGGCCCGTCAGCTCCATCTTCGACATCTCGATGTTCCTGATCATGTGGAACGTCTTCGCCGCCAACACCGAGGCGACCCAGTCGCTCTTCCAGTCCGGCTGGTTCATCGAGGGCCTGCTCTCGCAGACCCTGATCGTCCACATGATCCGTACCCGGAAGATCCCCTTCATCCAGTCCCGCGCCTCCTGGCCGGTGATGGTGATGACGATCCTCGCGGTGCTGACCGGCCTCTACCTGCCGTTCTCCCCGCTGGCCGACTCGCTGGGCTTCGTGGCTCTGCCGGCGGGCTACTTCCCGTGGCTGATCGGCGTGCTGCTCGCGTACTGCACCCTCACCCAGCTCGTGAAGACCTGGTACATCCGCAAGTTCAACACCTGGCTCTAGGCCAGCCCGCACCACGAGACACGAGAAGGGAGAGGCCGATGCAGCTCACCGAATGGGAGATGGCCGCGCACTCCCCCAGACTCCGTCCGGGGGACCCCCAGCCCGCCGCGCTCGGGCTCGGAGCCGTCATCGGCCTCGAACGGCAGTGGCGGGCCCGCCTCGCGGGACTGCGTACGAACGCCCTGGTGGCGGGCGGGGCGGCGCTGTTCGTGCCGTGGGGTGCCTGGCGGGCGTGGGCCTGTTCCGGCTGGGCGCCCGGGGCACCGTGGGCGTGGTGGGGGCCAACCTCCTGCTGCGCCCGCTGGGCCGGCGGCTGGGGAGCGTCCGCAACGTAGCGCCGGCCGCCCGAAGGGCGGGCCTGGCGGCGTCTGGTGCGTGCGATTGCAAGGCGGAGGAGGGAGTCCATGCGGAGCATCGACGACCGCCGACAACGCGGCAAGCGTGCGTGCCAGACGCCGCCAGGCAGGCGGGACGTTGCGGACGCTCCCCAGAACCGCGAACCGCGCGGCGGCGCCGAGGTCGCCACCGACTACCACTTCGAGGCGGTGTGCCTGGAGACGGAGGCGGCCCACATCCGCCACCGGCTGGTGGACGCGCTGGCCCGGCCGGGTGACGGTGTCCGCGCTGCTGACCGCCGAGGGCGAGGAGGGCAAGGCGCTCGAGGATGCCGTCAGCAACTCTCGCTCGACCCTCCCCCAGCCTTCGGCCGGGGGGACCCCCACGGTCTCGGCGGTCAGCTGGTCGGTCGTACCGGATCCGGCCGCCTGAGCCGGTCCGGCCGCCCGGTCTGCGCTACTTCAGGGTGGCGGAGGTCAGGCCGGCCTGGATCTGGCGCTGGAAGGAGAGGTAGACCGCCAGCATCGGGATGATCGCGATGGTGGCTCCGGCGAACAGCACCGGCAGGTCGGTCTCGTAGCCCATCTGGTACTGGAGCTGGACGAGCCCCTGCGTGAGCATGTAGCGCTCGGGCTCGCCGCTCGTCTGGGGCTGCATCAGCACCGCGGGCAGGATGTACTGGTTCCACTGGCCCAGGACGTTGAAGATCCCGACGCTGATCAGGCCGGGCTTGGCCATCGGCAGCATCACCTGGAAGAAGATCCGGGTGTCGGAGGCCCCGTCGATCACCGCCGCCTCGTAGATCGCCGTGGGCAGCGTCCTGAAGAAGGAGTGCATGAAGAAGACGGTGAACGGCATCGAGTAGGCGATGTACACCAGGATCAGACCCTGGTAGGTGTTCAGCATGTCGAAGCGCTTGACCATGAAGAACAGCGGCACGAGCGCCAGGAACACCGGGAACATCGCCCCGCTGACGAAGAAGTAGTAGATGATCCGGTTGCCCGTGAAGGGGTAGCGGGCCAGTACGTACGCGGCCATCGAGCCGAACAGCATGGTCAGCGGCACCGAGAACACCAGCACGATGAACGTGTTGGCGAAGTAGCCGCCGATGCCCTTCTCCCAGGCGCGGCCGAAGGCGTCGAAGTGCCAGTTCGCGGGCCAGCTGAGGGCCGATCCGCCGATCTGCGCGTCGGTCTTGAAGGCGCCGAGGGCGAGCCAGATCAGCGGCAGCACGATCATTATCGCCCAGAGGACGAGGAACCCGTGCGAGAAGACGTTGAGGACCACGCCCTCGGAGCGCTTCTTGTCCCGCTCCCCCGTCCGGCCGGCTTTCCCGGACTGCTCCGCGGCTTTTTCGCCCGGAGCCTTGATCACTGTGGTCATGATGGTCTCCCGCTCAGAACTCGATGCGCTCGCGGCGGGTGGCGCGCAGCGTGATGAGGGACAGGATCATGGTCAGGACGAGCATGACCACGCCCATGGCGCAGGCGTAGCCGCTCTTGCCGAAGTACAGGAAGTTGCGCATCAGCACCGTCGACATGACCTCGCTGTGGTGGTCGGGTCCGCCGCCGAACTGGCCCGAGGTCATGGTCGACACGAGGACGAACATGTCCATCGCGGCGATGCCCAGGTAGACCGCGGAGGTCTGCACAGAGTCCCACAGCAGGGGCAGGGTGACCCTGAAGAAGGTCTGGGCGCGTCCGGCGCCGTCGAGCAGCGCGGCCTCGTAGATGTCCTTGGGCACGGACTGCATGGCCGCGGAGAACAGGACGAGGTAGAAGCCGACCCCGTGCCAGACGACGACGAACAGCAGGCACCAGAGGACGAAGTTCGGCTCGTTGAGCCATTCGACCGGGTGCTCCGGGGAGATCAGGCCCATCTTGGTGAGGAAGCCGTTGAGCAGGCCGCCCTCGTCACTGCGGTAGATCGCGCCGAAGAGCACGGCGAGGATGGCGAGGGAGAGGACCTGCGGAAAGAAGTAGACGATCTTGTAGACGCGCGATCCGCCGACTCCCTGGACCCCGCCGGCTCCGCCACGCCCTCCCGCGTTCACCATGAAGGCGAAGAAGAGGGCGAGCAGGATGGTGATCACCGGGACGAACACCACGAGCAGCAGGTTGTGCCAGAGCGCGCCGCGGAAGACCTCGTCCTCCAGCAGGGCCGAGTAGTTCTCCAGCCCGACGAAGTCGAACGTCGGTGACTGCCCGGTCCAGTTGGTGAAGGAGTAGCCGAACGTCTGTACGTACGGCCAGATGACGAAGGTCAGGTACAGCGCGAGGGGTGCGATGAGGAAGGAGGCGATGAAGCCGCCCTTCCGTCTCCCCTGGGCTACGTGGCTCATGGTGTCCGTCCCTGCGGTGGTCAGCTGCGCTTGTTGTTCTTGGCGTTCGGGTCCTTGGCCGCCTTGTCTACCGCAGCCTGGGCCCGCTTGATCCACTCCTTTGGCTGGATCCGCTGGGCCATCAGCTCATTGGACGCGTTCTGGATCTCGTTGTCCATCTCGCTGTACCAGTCGGGGTAGCGGTAGCTGAAGGTGTTGCTGCCCGCGGCCTTGAGCGCCTCGACGGCCGACTGGGTACCGGGCCGCAGCTTGACGCTCGGGTCCACTCCGTCCTTGACCACGGTGAGCGAGTTGGCCTGCTGGGCGAAGATCGTCGACCACTCGCGGGACATCATCGAGCGGAGGAACTCCATGGCCCCCGCCTTGTTGGCGGCCTTCTCCGGGACGATGAAGGGCTCGTCGACGCCGGCCCGGATGGCCTCGAAGGGCAGCTTGCTGTCCGCGAGCAGCGGCATCGGCAGGAACTTCATGTCGAAGTCCTCCGGGGTCTGCTTCAGCTGCTCGTTCTCCAGCCAGGATCCGGAGGGGATGAAGGCCGCCTTGTACTGGTTCCACGCGGTCTGGGACTCCGTGTGGGTCAGGCCGTTGGTGCCCGGCATCAGCAGGCCCTTTTCGACCACCTCGTAGACCGCCTCGACGGCGGCCAGGGCGGCCGGGTTGCCCTCGAAGGCGTTCGGCTCCAGGTTGTCGATCGCCTTCATCGCGTCCAGGCCGCCCTTCTTGGCGATCAGGTCCATGATGACGACGTTGATGTAGTACGGGTACTTGCCCTGGTGGGCGAGGCCGCCGATGCCCGCTTCCTTGGCCTTCGCACAGACGGCCAGGAACTCGTCCCACGTCTTGGGCGGCGTCCAGCCCTTCTCCTTGAACAGCTTGCCGGAATACCAGAAGCCGAAGACGGCGTACACGTACTTCAGGACGACGAACTTGCCGCCCTGGAGCCCCTGTTCGTAGGCGCCGTCGACCAGGGTGTCGCGCACCTTCTTGGTCGGGTCGTCGAGCGAGGGCGAGTCGAGCACGGCGGTGAGGTCGGCCAGCTGGCCGGCCTTGGCGAGTACGTCCAGCTTGATCTGCTGGGCGCCGGAGTCGTCGACGACGTCCGGCGGGTTGCCGCCGTTGAGGCGCGGCTGGAGCTTGGCGGTGATCTCCTGGGTGCCCATGTGGGAGCTGGTCGTGCCCCACTTCTTGTCGAAGGCGGCCTCCCAGGCCTTCGCGTAGTCGTCGCCGAAGCCGCCCTTGAAGACCATGACGTCGAGCTTGCCGCCCTTGGCGACGCCGAACGGGTTCTCCTTGGTCACCGGCGCCTTGTCCGGGCCCTTCGTGGATTCGTCGCCGCCGGAGGCGCAGGCGGACAGGAAGCTCATCGTCGGCACCGTGATAAGCCCGAGTGCGGCGGAGCGCTTGATCAGATCGCGGCGTCCGAGGTCCTCACCAGTGGATCCCATGCTCATGTCCTCGCCTTCGTCAGAAGTGTGAAGGAGGCCGGAAAGTCACGGCGGTTGCCGTGCATGCGGACATCTCCGCAGGTCCCCGCCCATCCCCCGGGTCCGGGCCGCTCGTCTCGCGGTGATCCGGACGGGCACAGGTATAGTCCACTTCCGCTCGTGTGAGCAAGATCATGCACACGTATGGCGGCCAGCTTTTCCGAGTTGAGACCTGGCCGTCACCTCCGCCGGCCGCCGAAAAAGCGGAAGGGCCGTACCCCCTTAACGGGGATACGGCCCTTTGGTGCCGATACCGTGCTTAGCCGCGGATGAGGTTGCGGAGCACGTACTGCATGATGCCGCCGTTGCGGTAGTAGTCCGCCTCACCCGGCGTGTCGATGCGGACGACCGCGTCGAACTCCACGCCCGTGTCGGTGGTGACCTTGACGGTGCGCGGGGTGGTGCCGTTGTTCAGCTCCTCCACACCGGTGAAGGAGAAGGACTCCTCGCCGGTGAGGCCCAGGGAGGCCGCCGTGGCGCCCTCGGGGAACTGCAGGGGCAGGACGCCCATGCCGATCAGGTTGGAGCGGTGGATGCGCTCGTAGGACTCGGCGATGACGGCCTTCACACCGAGCAGCGCGGTGCCCTTGGCCGCCCAGTCGCGGGAGGAGCCGGAGCCGTACTCCTTGCCCGCCAGGATGACCAGCGGGATGCCGGCAGCCTGGTAGTTCTGCGAGGCGTCGTAGATGAACGCGACCGGCGCGCCCTCGACGGTGAAGTCGCGGGTGAAGCCGCCCTCGGTGCCCGGCGCGATCTGGTTGCGCAGGCGGATGTTGGCGAACGTACCGCGGATCATGACCTCGTGGTTGCCGCGGCGGGAACCGTACGAGTTGAAGTCGCGGCGCTCGACGCCGTGCTCCGTGAGGTACTTGCCGGCCGGGGTGTCGGCCTTGATCGCACCGGCCGGGGAGATGTGGTCGGTGGTGACCGAGTCGCCCAGCTTCGCCAGCACGCGGGCGCCGGCGATGTCGGAGACCGGGGTGGTCTCCATCGTCATGCCCTCGAAGTAAGGGGGCTTGCGGACGTAGGTGGACTGCGGGTCCCACTCGAAGGTGTTGCCGGTCGGGATCGACAGCGCCTGCCACTGGGCGTCGCCCGCGAAGACGTCCTGGTAGGACTTGCTGAACATGTCCTCGCCGATGGCGTTCGCCACGACGTCGTTGACCTCGGCCTCGGAGGGCCAGATGTCCTTGAGGAAGACCGGCTTGCCCTCGGTGTCGATGCCGATGGCGTCCTTGGTGACGTCCACCTTCATGGAGCCCGCGATGGCGTACGCGACGACCAGCGGCGGGGAGGCCAGGTAGTTCATCTTGACGTCGGGGTTGATCCGGCCCTCGAAGTTGCGGTTGCCGGAGAGCACCGAGGTGACCGCGAGGTCGTGCTCGTTGATCGCCTTCGAGATCTCCTCGTCCAGCGGACCGGAGTTGCCGATGCAGGTGGTGCAGCCGTACCCGACGAGGTTGAAGCCCATCTTGTCGAGGTACGGGGTCAGGCCGGCCTTGTCGAAGTAGTCGGTGACGACCTTCGAGCCCGGGGCCAGGGTGGTCTTGACCCACGGCTTGCGGGACAGGCCCTTCTCGACCGCCTTCTTGGCCACGAGCGCCGCGGCGACCATGACGTAGGGGTTCGAGGTGTTGGTGCAGGAGGTGATCGCGGCGACGGTGACGGCGCCGTGGTCGATCTCGAAGGAGGTGCCGTCGGCCAGGGTGACCAGGGTCGGGCGGGTCGGCACGCCGTCGACGGTGGCCGGGGAGTCGGAGGCCGGGAAGGACTCCTTGCCCGCCTCGTCGTCGTCCTCGACGTAGTTGCGCACGTCCAGGGCGAACTGCTGCGAGGCGTTGGCCAGGACGATGCGGTCCTGCGGGCGCTTCGGGCCGGCGATGGAGGGAACGACCGTGGAGAGGTCGAGCTCCAGCTTCTCGGAGAAGTCAGGCTCGGCGGCCGGGTCCAGCCACAGGCCCTGCTCCTTGGCGTACGCCTCGACGAGCGCGACCTGCTGGGCGTCGCGGCCGGTCAGACGCAGGTACTTCAGCGTCTCGTCGTCGATCGGGAAGATAGCGGCCGTCGAGCCGAACTCCGGCGACATGTTGCCGATGGTGGCGCGGTTCGCGAGGGAGGTGGCGGCGACGCCCTCACCGTAGAACTCGACGAACTTGCCGACGACGCCGTGCTTGCGCAGCATCTCGGTGATGGTCAGCACCAGGTCGGTGGCGGTGGTGCCGGTGGGCAGCTCGCCGGTCAGCTTGAAGCCCACGACGCGCGGGATCAGCATGGAGACCGGCTGGCCGAGCATCGCGGCCTCGGCCTCGATGCCGCCGACGCCCCAGCCCAGCACGCCCAGGCCGTTGACCATGGTGGTGTGCGAGTCGGTGCCGACGAGGGTGTCGGGGTACGCCTGGCCGTTACGGACCATGACCGTGCGGGCCAGGTGCTCGATGTTGACCTGGTGGACGATGCCGGTGCCCGGGGGGACGACCTTGAAGTCGTCGAAGGCGGTCTGGCCCCAGCGCAGGAACTGGTAGCGCTCCTTGTTGCGGCCGTACTCCAGCTCGACGTTCTGCGCGAAGGCGTCCTTCGTGCCGAACTTGTCGGCGATGACCGAGTGGTCGATGACCATCTCGGCGGGCGAGAGCGGGTTGATCTTCGCCGGGTCGCCGCCGAGGGCCTTCACGGCCTCGCGCATGGTGGCGAGGTCCACGACGCAGGGGACGCCGGTGAAGTCCTGCATGATCACGCGAGCCGGCGTGAACTGGATTTCCTCGCTGGGCTGGGCCTGCGAGTCCCAGTTGCCGAGCGACCGGATGTGGTCGGCGGTGATGTTCGCGCCGTCCTCGGTACGGAGCAGGTTCTCCAGCAGCACCTTCAGGCTGTAGGGCAGGCGGGCCGAGCCCTCAACCTTGTCCAGCCGGAAGATCTCGTACGACTCGTCGCCCACCTGCAGCGTGCTGCGGGCGTCGAAGCTGTTCGCCGACACGACAGTCTCCTTCATGCATGAATTTCGCGCGTATGACCGCATCCTGCCGCCACGCCCCTTGGCCAATCCGCTAAGGTAAGACTAAGTTAGGTAACCCTTACCAGCGGGGGCGGCTGCGGTACGCCTTCGGCAGATATCTCGATGTCGAGATAACTCTAGTACATGTCCGGGCGCGGGGACGAGGCGCGCACCTGTGGCGCGGCCCCGGCACGCCCGGATCGGGCGGGTATCGGGCAGAGACCGGCGGGTGGGGCGACGCCGGGCGGCCCGGCCCCAGTCGAGCGCCCCGGCCCCGGCGGACACGCGACGGCCGGAGCAGTTGAGGGACCGAGTAGGACAGACGCGCCCAAATGGGACGCCACGGGACCCCTCGATCAACTCGTCGAGCAGGACACACCCGCCTGCCCCACCATGGGACCTGACGGTCGGTAACACCCGTTCGGCCTACCCCGCGCGATCAACATCTCATATCTGAGATACGGTGCAGCCATGGCAGACGACTACCTCGTACGCATCGGCAAGCTCATCCGTGACGCCCGGCAGCACCGGGGCTGGACACAGAGTCAGCTCGCCGACGCACTCGGCACCAGCCAGAGCGCCGTGAACCGGATCGAGCGCGGCAACCAGAACATCAGCCTTGAGATGATCGCCCGCATCGGCGAGGCGCTCGACAGTGAAATCGTCTCTCTCGGCTACGCCGGTCCGATGCACCTGCGCGTCGTCGGCGGCCGTCGGCTGTCCGGTGCCATCGACGTCAAGACGAGCAAGAACGCCTGTGTCGCCCTGCTGTGCGCCTCGTTGCTCAACAAGGGCCGTACGGTGCTGAGGCGGGTCGCCCGCATCGAGGAGGTCTACCGCCTGCTCGAGGTACTGAACTCCATCGGTGTCCGCACCCGCTGGATCAACGACGGCGTGGACCTGGAGCTGATCCCGCCGGCCCGCCTCGACATGGAGGCCATGGACGCGGATGCGGCCCGCCGGACCCGGAGCATCATCATGTTCCTGGGCCCCCTGCTGCACCGCATGGACCAGTTCCGCCTCCCGTACGCCGGCGGCTGCGACCTCGGCACCCGCACCATCGAGCCGCACATGATCGCCCTGCGCCGCTTCGGCCTGGACATCACCGCGACCGAGGGCATCTACCACGCGCGGGTCGCGACCGGGGTCTCCCCCGACCGCCCGATCGTGCTGACCGAACGCGGGGACACGGTCACCGAGAACGCCCTCCTGGCCGCCGCCCGGCACGACGGCGTCACGGTCATCCGCAACGCCTCCTCCAACTACATGGTCCAGGACCTGTGCTTCTTCCTGGAGGCGCTGGGCGTCAAGGTCGAGGGCATCGGCACCACGACCCTCACCGTCCACGGCATCCCGCACATCGACGTGGACGTGGACTACTCCCCCTCCGAGGACCCGGTCGAGGCGATGAGCCTGCTCGCCGCCGCGGTGGTCACGGAGTCGGAGCTGACCATCCGCCGGGTCCCGATCGAGTTCATGGAGATCGAGCTCGCGGTCTTGGAGGAGATGGGCCTGGACCACGACCGCTCGGCGGAGTACACCGCCGACAACGGCCGCACCCGGCTGGTCGACCTCACGGTCCGCCCCTCCAAGCTCGAAGCCCCGATCGACAAGATCCACCCGATGCCGTTCCCCGGGCTGAACATCGACAACGTCCCGTTCTTCGCGGCCATCGCCGCCGTCGCCCAGGGCCAGACCCTGATCCACGACTGGGTCTACGACAACCGCGCCATCTACCTGACCGACCTCAACCGCCTCGGCGGCCGCCTCCAGCTCCTGGACCCGCACCGCGTCCTGGTCGAGGGCCCCACCCGCTGGCGCGCGGCGGAGATGATGTGCCCGCCGGCGCTGCGCCCGGCGGTGGTGGTCCTCCTCGCGATGATGGCGGCGGAGGGCACCTCGGTGCTCCGCAACGTCTACGTCATCAACCGCGGCTACGAGGAACTGGCCGAGCGCCTCAACTCGGTGGGCGCCCAGATCGAGATCTTCAGGGACATCTAGGTACTGTTCCACGCCTGGAGCGCCGGGATCGGCAAGGGGAGCGGCGTTCGCTCGGACCTCACCGCTCGGTGGCGGCCGCGGCGAGGGCGGCCTCGACCGCGGCCGGCCGGGCGGGGTCGGGGCGGGTGCCGTTCCGGCGGAGTTCGGTGACGTAGCGCAGCGCCTCTTCCAGCGGGGAGCGGACGGGGGGGGCGGCCGAGAGCCGGGCCGTCCGGTCGGCCAGTTCGGCGGCTGCGGCGCGGGTGCGCTCCGCCAGTGCGGGGAGCTCGCCGTTCGCCGCCGCGCGTTGGGCCGGCCCGATCGAGGTCGGGTGTGCCGGCGTCGCCGAGGCCGGGCACCGGGTACGTGGGCCCGAGTATCCCCATCACGCACCAGGGGGTCCACGTAGCGCTCCAGCACCCCGTTCAGCATCCCCCACGCGTCTTCCGCGCCGAAGCGGTAGCCGAGCTCGTGGCACAGGGTCGCGGGGTTGAAGTCCTGCGCGGCGATGTAGGTGATCTTCCCAGGGCTGGTGCCGCCGCTGGAGGCCGGCTCGTCGATGACGACGACCTCGGCGCAGCCGATCGGGCGGCCCCATACGGCAAGTGACCCATCGTCGGTATTCGGCCTGATCAGGCGCGGATCCTGACCGCCGGAGCGCGCGGACCGGCAGAATCGGACCGTTGGTCACGAAACGAGGGGGCGTCATGGCGGTCGGGGCGAAGACGGGTGTCGGTACCGAGGTCCCCGCTCTCGCGGGGGTGCCGTTGCTGGGGTCGCTCTTCGAGCTCAAGTCGGACTCCCTCGGCACCTATCTGCGGGCCAGACAGCAGCACGGGGACGTCGTACGGATCACCGCCGGACCGCCCGGGCTGCGCGTCGAGCTGTACTGCGTGTTCTCCGCGGAGGGCGCGCAGCAGGTGCTCGCCTCGGAGTCGGCCAACTTCCGCAAGGACAACCCCTTCTACCAGGAGATCCGGGACTCCTTCGGCAACGGTCTGCTGACCAGCCAGGACGAGGACTACCTGCGCCAGCGCCGGCTGGTCCAGCCGCTGTTCACCCGGCGCCGGGTGGACGGGTACGCGGGGGCCGTCGCCGCCGAGACCGAAGCGGTCGTCGCCTCCTGGGAGCAGGCCCCGGACGGCGTCGTCGACGTCGCCGACCAGATGATGCACCTGGCGCTGCGCGCGGTCGCCCGGATCCTGTTCGGCACCGACGTGGAGGCCACCGTCGACGTCGTGGACCGGTGTTTTCCGGTCATCACGGAATACGTGCTGCGCCGCGGCTACTCCCCCGCCAACTTCCCGCGCAGCTGGCCGACCCCGGCCAACAAGCGGGCGGCCGCCGCGTTGGACGAGCTCTACGCGGTCTGCGACAAGATCATCGGCGAGCGGCGCTCCGCCCCCGCGGACAGCCCCGGCGAGGACCTGCTGACGCTGCTCGCCGCCGCCAAGAGCTCGGACGACGGGGAGTTCGACGCCTCCGAACTGCGCGACCAGGTGCTGATCTTCCTGCTCGCCGGGCACGAGACGACCGCCACCTCCCTCGCCTTCGCCCTGCACCTGCTGGCCCGTCACCCCGAGGAGCAGAAGCGGGCGCGCGAGGAGATCAGGCGGGTCCTGGGCGACCGTACGCCCGAGGCCGCCGACCTGGACCGGCTCCCGTACCTCACCCAGGTCCTGAAGGAGACGATGCGGCTCTACCCGGCCGCCCCGGTCATCGGCCGCAACGCCGTCGCCGCCACCGAGGTCGACGGGCACACCATCCCCGCGGGCGCGAACGTGATCCTGGCGCCGTGGGTGACGCACCGCCATCCGCTCCACTGGCCGGACCCGGACCGCTTCGACCCGGAGCGGTTCACCCCGGAGGCGGAGGCCGGCCGGCCGCGCTACGCGTGGTTCCCCTTCGGAGGCGGCCCGCGCGCGTGCATCGGGCAGCACTTCTCGATGCTGGAATCGGTGATCGCACTGGCGGTGACCCTGCGGGCGTACGAGTTCGAGGCCGTGGACACCGAGATCCCGGTCAGCGCCGGCATCACCCTGCAGACGGACGGTCCGGCGCGCTGCCGGGTACGTCGCCTGGACCGTTAGCGGGGGCCATCGGCCATCATGGCCGGATGGACGAGGAGCTCCCGGGGAGACTGTCCCCCTACGTACGGCGGCCCGCGCGGGCGATGCTGCCCGGCTCTCCCGCCCCGGAGCGGCTGCTCCGCCGGATCGGCGGCTTCTTCCTCGTCCGGTTCCTGACGGCGCTGCCCGACGACCTCGCCGACGCGGTGTCGGCGCTCGCCGACCCGTTCGAGCGGGCAGCCCGTCTGGTCGGGCGGCTCTTCCACGGCCCGGCCCTGCGGGGCGGCTGGGACGGCGAGGCCGGCCGCCTCGCCCTGGCCCTGCACGGCTTCCACTGGACGCACTGGCGCACCGAGACCGTGGGCCCGTACGGCACGTTCGCCGCGACGGCGGGGAAGGTAGTGGTCCGGCCGCCCTGGGGCCGCGGCGACCCCGCACGCGAGTCGTACACCGCCGCCTGCGGCCTGCGCCGCGTCCCGCGGCTGCGCCGCCGGCCGTGCCGGGTGGACCTGGTCTTCACGGACGGCTCCTCGGTGGCCCTGCGGATGAACACCCGCGCGGACGCCGCCCGGCTGCGCGGTGCACTGGGTGGCTGGGCAGATGGCTAGCTGGACGAACTAGACCTTCGTCGGTGTGTGGTTGCCCTGGAGACGTGCCAGGTCCGAGGGCCGGACCTGGATGACGAACATCGCGATCACCGCCCCGACCAGGGTGAACAGGGCCGCCACGACGAAGGCCGCGCTGATGCCCGAGGTGAGCACCTGGTCGCTCCACGGCTTAGGGAACTGTCCCGTGCGCCGGAAGAAGGCCAGCTGGTCGGGGGTGGCCGTGCGCAGGAAGCCCGGCGCCGTTTCCCTGGCCTCGTTGCGGCTGGCCGTGCCGAAGACGGTCACCAGGATCGACAGGCCGAGCGAACCACCGACCTGCTGCGTCGCGTTCAGCAGTCCGGATGCCGCGCCCGACTCCCGGTCGGGGACGTTGGACAGCGCCATCAGGGTAAGCGAGACGAACTGCAGGCCCATGCCGGTGGCGAACACCAGCATGGGGCCGAAGATGCTGCCCATGTACGTCGAGTCGATGTCGGTCTGCGTCAGCCAGGCCAGTCCGGCCGCACAGCAGAGCGCGCCGGTGACCATGAAGGGCTTGGGCCCGAACTTGGGCAGCAGCTGCGAGGTGATCCCGGCCGCCACCGCGATCATGACGCTGACGGGCAGGAAGGCGAAGCCCGCCTGGAGGGGGCTGAAGCCGAGCACGTTCTGCACGAAGAGCGTCAGGAAGAAGAACATGCCGAAGATCGCGCAGGCGAGCATGAGCATGATCCCGTAGGTTCCGGCCCGGTTGCGGTCGGCGAACATGTGCAGCGGGGTGATCGGCTGGGGCGAGCGCCGCTCGTTGACGATGAAGAGGCTCAGCAGGACCACCGCGGCGCCGAAGGAGCCGAGCGTCACCGGGTCGCGCCAGCCGTCCTGGGCGGCGCGGATGAATCCGTAGACGAGCGAGACCATGCCCAGGGTGGACAGCAGCGCGCCCGCGAAGTCGAAGTGTCCGGGGTGGCGTTCGGACTCGTGGATGACCTTCACGGCCATGCCGGCTATGAGCAAGGCGATGGGGACGTTGACAAAGAGCACCCAGCGCCAGTTGAGCCATTCGACGAGGATGCCGCCGGCGAGCAGCCCGATCGCGCCGCCGCCGGCCGAGACCGCGGCGAACACGCCGAACGCCCGGTTACGGGCGGGCCCTTCGCGGAAGATGGTGGTGATCAGCGCGAGGGAGGTCGGCGAGGCGATGGCGCCGCCGACGCCCTGGAGGGCCCGGGCGGCCATCAGCTGGCCGGAGTTCTGGGCAAATCCGCCCAGCAGCGAGGCCAGTCCGAAGAGCAGGATGCCGAAGATGAAGACCCGCTTGCGGCCGAGGATGTCGCCGGTGCGCCCGCCGAGCAGCAGCAGTCCGCCGAACGTGAGGGTGTAGGCGTTGACCACCCAGGAGAGGCTCTCGGTGGAGAAGCCGAGGGCGGTCTGGATGTGCGGCAGCGCGATGTTCACGATGGTGATGTCGAGAACCACCATGAGCTGGCAGGAGGCGATGACGAACAGGGCGAGCCCGTTCCCGCTCCCTCGGACCTTGCCGTCGGTCCCGGTGCTGGTCGGCGATGCGTTCGGGTCCACCCTGTCGACGCTAAGCCCGCACACGTGGGGTCACCACTCGAACGGCCTAGTCCATGTGATATTTCACATGTCACACTACGATCATGGATGACTTCCTCAGGCTCTCCGCGAGCACCGCCCGGTTCACGTACGGCGCCCCGCGCGCCTTCGCTTTCGGGGACGAAGGACGGCTGCTCTGGTTCCTCCGGTCCACCGGCCCCACCGACCCCTTCGACAGCCTCTGGGTCCTCGACACGGCCACCGGAACCGAGTCCCGCCTTGCCGATCCCCTCGAGCTGTGCCCCGAGCTGCGCCGCGAGCCGGGCGCGCGCGCCGGGCTCCCCGGCCTCCCCGAGCTCCCCGCCGCCGAGCGCCGGCTCCGCGAGCGGATACGCCTCGTCGCCGCCGGGATCGGCTCGTACGCGCTCTCCGGCGACGGCCGGCGCGCCGTCTTCGCCCTCTACGGGCGGCTGTACGAGGTCACCGCCGACGGGACCGGGCAGCCCGCGCCGATCCCGGCCGCCGGACCCGCCCTGGACCCGCGCCCCAACCACGACGGCTCCCGCACCGCGTACGTCAGCGCCGACGCCCTGTACGTAGCCCCGGGCGGCCGGGTCAGCCCCGCCGACGGGGCCCGCTGGGGCCTCGCCGAGTTCGCGGCCGCCGAGGAGCTGGGCCGCTCCCGCGGGCACTGGTGGTCCCCGGACGGGGGCACCCTGCTGGCCGCCCGCGTCGTCGAATCCGCCCTCCAGCGGCGGTACTTCGCCGATCCCGCGCACCCCGAGCTCCCGGCCGGGGACTTCGCGTACCCCGAGGCGGGCGGGCCCAACGCCGAGGTGCAGCTGTGGGTGCTCGGCCCGGACGGGGCGCGGGTACGGCTGGACTGGGACGCGGAGAGCTACCCGTACCTCTCCGACGCCGGCTGGGAATCGACGGGGGAGATCCTGCTGACCGTCCAGGACCGGCTCCAGCAGACGGTGCTGCTGCTCTGCGCCGACCCGGCCACCGGCCGGACCCGGGAACTGTCCCGCACCGTGCACCCGCAGTGGGTGGACCCCCTCCCCGGCACCCCCGCCCGCCTCCCCGACGGGCGGATGCTGACCGCCGCCGACGCCCCCGGTGATGCCCGCGCCCTCGCGGTCGACGGCGCGCCGCTGACCGGCGACGGCCTCCAGGTCCGCCGCGTGGCCGGGGTACACGAGGGCCGGCTGCTGATCGAGGCCGGGCTGCGGGACCCCGCCGAGCAGCAGGTGCTCCTGCTCGACCCCGCGACCGGATCGCTCGCGCCGCTCGCCGACGGGCCCGGGGTGCACAGCGTCCAGGCCGGCGCCGGGACCCTGCTGCTGACCTCCGCCGACGCCGACGGGATCCGGCGCCTCGTACGCACCGCCGACGGGCGGGAGTTCACCCCCGTCGACCTGTCCCGGCCGCTGCCGTACCGGGTCGTGCCGGTCCTGGAGCGGGTCACCGAGCACGGCGTCCCCACCGCCCTGGTCCTCCCCCGCGACCACGTCCCCGGCCGGCGGCTCCCGGTCCTCGTCGACGCGTACGGCGGCCCCGGCTATCAGGACGTCAGCGCCGAGCCCCGCCGCTGGCAGGCCAAGCAGTGGTGGGCCGACCAGGGCTTCGCGGTGGTGACCGTCGACAACCGCGGCACCCCGTACGTCTCCCCCGCCTTCACGCACGCCATGTACCGCGGGTTCTCCGAGGTCACCCTGGAGGACCAGGTGGCGGCGCTCCGGGCCCTCGGCGCCCGGCACCCGGATCTCGACCTCGGCCGGGTCGGCGTCCGCGGCTGGTCCTACGGCGGCTACCTGTCGGCGATGGCGGTGCTGCGCCGCCCGGACGTCTTCCACGCGGCGGCCGCGGGCGCGGCACCGACCGACTTCCGGCACTACGACACGGCGTACACCGAGCGGTACCTGGGCCTGCCCCAGGACAACCCGGAGGTCTACGAGCGGGACTCGCTCCTCGCGGACGCCCCGAAGCTGACCCGCCCGCTGCTGCTGGTCACCGGCCTGGCCGACGACAACGTCCACCCCTCCCACACCCTGCGCCTCTCACAGGCCCTGACGGACGCGGGCCGCCCGCACCAGCTGCTGGCGCTGCCCGGTGTCACCCACATGACCCCGGGCGGAACGAGGGAGAAGGTGATGGCTCTGGAGCTGGAGTTCTTCAGGAGGGAACTCGGCTGATTCCGGGGCGAGGCGGACGAAGTCCGGGCGGGACTCCCCGGCCGGACCGCCCGGGCGAAACTGGCCGAAGGGCCCCGGAGACGTCATTGGCTCCGGGGCCCTGCCTTCCCGTGATCCCCGTCAGTCACCCGGGAAGTGACAAGCCACCTCTCTTGAGGCGGCGAGCTGCAGCAGTGGGCGTTCGGTGCGGCAGATCTGCTGCGCCTTGGGGCAGCGGGGGTGGAAGGTGCAGCCCGGGGGCGGGGCGGCCGGGCTCGGGGGGTCGCCGAGGAGGACGATCCGCTCGCGCCGCCGTTCCGCCGCCGGGTCGGGCAGCGGTACGGCGGACAACAGCGCCCGGGTGTAGGGGTGCTGGGGGTTCTCGTAGAGGGATGCCTTGTCCCCGATCTCGACGATCCTGCCGAGGTACATGACGGCGACGCGGTCGCTGACCCGTTTGACGACGGAGAGGTCGTGCGCGATGAACACGTAGGCGAGGCCCAGCTCCGCGCGCAGCCGTTCCATCAGGTTGACGATCTGTGCCTGTACGGAGACGTCGAGGGCGGAGACCGGCTCGTCGGCGACGATCAGCCGGGGGCTGGTGGCCAGCGAGCGGGCGATGCCGATGCGCTGGGCCTGGCCGCCGGAGAACTCGTGCGGGTAGCGGTCGATGTGTTCGGGGATCAGGCCCACCAGGTCCATCAGTTCGGCGGCCCGGCGGCGGGCGTCCGTCGCGCTCCAGCCCTGCACCAGCAGCGGGTCGGAGATGATGCGGGCCACCGTCTGGCGGGGGTTGAGGGAGGAGTGCGGGTCCTGGAAGACCATCTGGATGTTCTTGCGCAGCGGGCGCATGGCTCCCTGGGAGAGCCGGCTGATGTCCTTGCCGTCGAAGGCGACGCGGCCCGAGGTGGGTTCCAGGAGGCGTACGAGCATCCGGCCGGTGGTGGACTTCCCGCAGCCCGATTCCCCGACCAGGCCCAGGGTCTGACCGGCCGCCAGGTCGAAGGAGACCCCGTCCACGGCGCGCACGGGCGCCCCCCGGCGCCCGGTCGCGGACCGCTTCCCGGGGAAGGTCATGGTGAGGTCCCGTACGGACAGGAGCGGGTCGGTCGTGGTCATCGGGCCGCCTCCTCGGCGGTGCGGGCGCCGGCGAAGTGGCAGGCCACCGTCCGGCCCGGCGCGTCCCCGTACGTCTCCAGCTCCGGGCGTGCGTCGGTGCAGCGGGCCGCGGCGCGCGGGCAGCGCGGTGCGAAGGCGCAGCCCGGGGCCGGTGCGAGCAGGGACGGCGGGGAGCCGGGGATGAAGGGCAGCGGTTCGTCGTCGGCAGTGTCGAGGCGGGGCAGCGAGTCGAGCAGGCCCCGGGTGTAGGGGTGCGCGGGCTCCGCGAACAGGTCGTCGACCGGGGCCTGTTCGGCGGCCCGGCCGCCGTACATGACCAGCACCTCGTGGGCGACGCGGGCAACCACCCCCAGGTCGTGGGTGATCATCACGACGCCGAGGCCGCGCTCCTGCTGGAGCGTGGCGATCAGCTCCAGGATCTGGGCCTGCACGGTGACGTCCAGGGCGGTGGTGGGCTCGTCGGCGATCAGCAGGTCGGGTTCGCATGCCAGGGCCATGGCGATCATCGCGCGCTGGCGCATGCCACCGGAGAACTGGTGCGGGTACTCCCCCGCCCGGCGGGCCGGTTCCGGGATGCCGACCTCGCCGAGCATGTCGACGGCCCGTTTGCGCGCGGCGGCCCTCCCGGCCTTGAAGTGCACCCGGAAGTGCTCGGCGATCTGCTCGCCCACCGTGTAGTAGGGGTGGAGGCTGGAGAGCGGGTCCTGGAAGATCATCGCCACCTTGCGGCCGCGGATCTTGGACAGTTCCCGTTCGGAGAGAGCGGTCAGCTCCCGTCCGGAGAGGGCCACGGAGCCGGTTACCTCGGCCGCGCCCCGGTGCAGGCCCATGACGGCCAGCGAGGTGACCGACTTGCCGGAGCCGGACTCGCCGACGATGCCGAGGGTGCGGCCCGCCTCGACGGTGAAGCCGAGCGAGTCGACGGCCCGTACGGTGCCGCGCGGGGTGGTGAACGTGACGCGCAGATCGCGCACTTCGAGGAGCGGGGCGGTGTTTTCCGCGGCCATCAGTACCTCACCCTCGGGTCGATCACGGCGTAGAGGAGGTCGACGGCGAGGTTGGCGACGACGATGAAGAAGGCGGCGAGCAGGGTGACCCCGAGGACCACGGGCTGGTCCGAACTGACCAGCGCCCCGTAGAACAGCCGCCCGATACCGGGGAGTCCGAAGATGGACTCGGTGATCACGGCTCCGGCGAGCAGTCCGCCGAGGTCCATTCCGAAGATGGTGAGGATGGGGGTCATCCCGGAGCGCAGTCCGTGTTTGACGACGACGGTGCGCTCGGGCATGCCCTTGGCGCGGGCGGTACGGATGTACGGCTCGGCCATCGCCTCGATCATCGAACCCCGGCTCTGGCGTGCGTACATGGCGGCGTACAGCAGCGCGAGCGCGGTCCAGGGCAGGAGGAGGTTGGAGGCCCAGGCGAGCGGGTTGTCGGTGAAGGCCTGGTAGGTGGGATAGGGCAGCAGGCCGGCGATGCGGATGACCCCGTAGATCAGCATCACGGAGGTGAAGTAGACGGGCAGGGAGGCCGCGGCGACGGCGCCGACCATCAGGGCCTTGTCGGTGGCGGTGTCCTTGCGCAGGGCGGCGGTGACCCCGGCGCCCAGGCCCAGCACGAGCCAGAGCGCGGCGGCGCCGACGGCGAGGGAGGCGGAGACCGGAAGCCGGTCCATGAGCAGGTCCCAGACGGGCAGGGAGTTCTCGTACGAGTAGCCCAGGCACGGGAAGTCGCACTGGACGGCGTACTGGCCGGTGCCGAGGGTGCGGCCGGTGAAGATGCCGGTCAGGAAGTCGGTGAACTGGCGCCACAGGGGCTGGTCGAGCCCCAGGTACGCCCGTACGTCGGCCAGCCGCTCGGCGCTGCAGGTCTTGCCGCAGGCGGCCGCGGCCGGGTCGGAGGGCAGGACGTAGAAGATGAGGAAGGTGACGGCGGCGATGGCGAGGAGCACACCGGCCAGGGCCAGGAGCCGGCGGGCGAGGTAGAAGATCAACTGCGGCCGCCCCTCGGGTCGAGGATGTCGCGCAGGGCGTCGCCGAGCAGGGTGAAGGCGAGCACGGCGAGGAAGAGGAAGACGCTCGGGATGACGAAGTACATGGGATCGGTCTCGTAGAAGGCGACGGACTCGGCGATCATCTGGCCCCAGGAGGGGGTGGGCGGGCGGACGCCCACGCCGAGGTAGCTGAGCGCGGCCTCGGTGCTGATCATGCCGGGGATGAGCAGGGTGGTGTAGGCGATGACCGGGCCCGAGACGCCGGGGAGGATGTCGCGGGTCAGGATCCGCCAGGAGCTCGAACCGCCGACGCGGGCGGCGTCCACGTACTCACGGTGTTTGAGGGAGAGCGACTGGCCGCGGACGACGCGGGCGACGCCGGGCCAGCCGAAGACCCCGATCACGGCGGTCATGAGGACGATCCGGTTGACGTCCTTGGCCACGGACAGCATCGCGATCATGAAGATCAGGGAGGGGAAGGACATGGTGAGGTCCATGAGCCGGGACAGGATCGCGTCGGTGCGGCCGCCGAAGTAGCCGGCGGCGATTCCGGCGGCGGTGCCCGCGACCACCACGATGGCGGTGGCGGCGAAGGCGATGAGCAGGGAGACCTGCGCGCCGTGGACCACGCGGGCGAACAGGTCGCGGCCGGTGACGGGTTCGACGCCGAGCCAGTGCTCGGGGCCGATCCCGCCGAAGGAGCCCAGCGGCAGGCCCCCGAGGTAGGGGTCGATGGCGGTCTTGTCGAACTCCTCCGGGGACCAGCCGCCGAGCGCGCCCAGCCAGGGGGCGGTGACGGCCATGAGGACGAAGAGGAGGACGAGGCAGAGGCTGACGCGGACGGCGGGGCGGCGGCGGAGTTCCCGCCGGGCGAGCTGCCAGGGGCTGCTGCCGGGCGCTGCCGCGGGCCCGGCTTTGACGGCGTCGGGGACCGGGGTGGTGGCGGTCATGGTGGCGGTGGCTCCGGATTCCTCAGCCCTGGCTCTTCGACGGGTCCTTGAGGCCGACCGTCGCGTAGTCGATCTCGCCGGTCCACACGGGGTGGCCGAACGCGCCGGCGATGTTGGGGCCGACGAGCAGCGGCTTGCGCTCCAGCAGGATCGGGATGGACGGGGACTTCTTCATGAGCTCCGCGTCCAGGTCGATCCAGGCCTGATTGGCCTGCTTCGCGTCGGCCATGTTGTTGATCTCGTCGATCCGCTTGATGGTCGCCTCGTCGCGGAACTGGCTGTAGTTGCCCTGGTTGCCCTTGTCCTTGATGGTGCGTCCGTCGAAGACGAAGGGGATCCAGGTGGAGCCGGACGGGTAGTCGGGGCACCAGCCGGTGAAGGTCATGTCGGGGGTGGTGGCGAGGTCGCCGATGACGTCGTAGTACGCGCCCGGGTCGACGGTGTCGATGACGACCTCGATGCCCGCGCGGGACAGGCCCTGCTGGATGGCCTCGGCGGCGCCCTTGTCACCGGTGGAGACGGACAGGGAGACCTTGAGCTTCTCCTTGCCGGCGGCCTTCAGCAGTTCCTTGGCCTTGGCCGGGTCGCCGGCCGGGGCGATCTTCAGCGTGTCGGCCTGCTTGCCGCCGGTCAGGGCCGGGGGCAGGTAGGCGGTGGCGATCTCGTTGAGGGCCGGGCCGCCGCCCGCGGTGACCACGGCCTCCTTGTCGACGGCGTACTGCATGGCCTCGCGGACCTTGGGGTCGTCGAAGGGGGCGCGGGAGTTGTTCAGGTAGAGCATCTCGGTACAGCCCTTGGACTCCGCGATCAGGCGCGCCTTGACGTCCGGCTTGGGCAGCACCTTGGGGGCGCTCTCGGGGCGCATGTCGGCGTACTGGACGGTGGAGGCGTCGGCGCCCTCCCCGGCGATGATGCGGTCGTCGATCTGGCCGCCCTTGAGGCCCATGACGACGACGAACTTGTCCGGGTAGGCCTTGCGCACGGTGTCGGTCTTCGTGTCCCAGTGCTCGTTGCGGACCAGGACCAGCTTCTTGTCGCGGTCGTACGACTCGATCTTGTACGGGCCGGAGGAGAACGGGCGGGCGTCGTACTGGGTGCCCTTCTCCTGGGACTGGGGTACGGGCGAGAAGGTGGGCAGGGTGGCGGTCGCGGAGAACTCGGCGACGGGCCGCTTGAGCTCGAAGACGATCGTGCGGTCGTCGGGGGTCTTCACGGAGTCGAGGTGCTGCCCCTGGAGCGGGCCCTTGTAGCCCTCGGTCCCGGCCAGGTACTGGGCCGCGTAGTCGGGGCCGCCGGTGAGGTCGGGGGCGAAGGAGCGCTCGACGTTGTACTTGACGTCCTGGGCCTTGACGGGCGAGCCGTCCTCGTACTTGACGCCCTCCTTGAGGGTGAAGGTCCAGGTGCGGCCGCCGTTGGAGGGAGTGCCCAGGTCGGTGGCGAGGTCGGGAACGAGCTCGCTGCCGCCCTTGCCCGGCTCGGCCTTGAAGGTCACCAGGGTGCGGTAGAGCAGCCGCGTGCCGAAGTCCATGGTCGGCATGACCCAGTTGCGGGCGGGGTCGAGGTGCGCGAAGTCCTGGTTGGACAGGACGGTCAGGGTGCCGCCCTTGACCGGGCTGCCGCCGAGGATCTTGCCGTCGTTGGCGGCGGCGGGGTTGGACGCGCCGCCGCCCGCGGAGCCCTTCTTGGTGTCGGAGCAGCCCGAGGCGCCGAGTGCGAGTGCCGCCACCAGAGCGGTGGCGAGGGCGAGTTGGGTGCGCTTGGTCATGGGTCACTCCAGTGAAGGGCCGCGCTTTAGGATGTGACCGGTAACATAGTAATGTGAAATTGTACTGACAAGGGGTTGAGCGGCCCGTTATCCAGCCGTGTCCAAATCCGGGCACTCGAAGGCGAGTTGAGTCGGTCCTGTCACTCCACGGGAGGCCCCGACAACGCGCGGCGCCAGGCGGTCGAGGGCCTTCACCCCGTCACCACCTGGCGCCGCGCGTCACGACGGACGGCCGGAGCGGCACCCACTCCCGCCCGGGATCAGATCAGTGCTGCGCACCGACCATGGGTTCCTTGTGCTTGCCCTTGTCCCTGTCCTTGTCCTTGTGCTTGCCCGGGGCCGAGACCGGACGGAAGTCAGGGTTCGTCACACAGCCGAGGTTGCGGTAGATGCGGTCGTTCGTCTGCGGGTCCCGGCCGACGAAGTGGTACTGGCAAGCCCCCTCGATGAACCTGCCTTCAATGCCGCCGGGGAAGTCGATCTCCTTGTTCCACAGGAAGGTCGACACGAGGCCGGTCTGCCGTGCGGTGGCGTTGACGTCGATCCCGCCGGGAGCCTGGATCGCGTACACCCAGCCGTCGGCCCCGCCCCCCGCGGCGAATTCCTGCGCCACCCACCGCTCACAACTGGTGCTCACGTGCGCGGCGTTCGGCTGCTGGCCGCCCCCGGTGATCCACTGCAACAGCGGCGTGAGGTCCGTGCCCCGCGGCTTGAAGCCGGTGGGGAAGATCGTCTGGGGGTCCCGCGAGTCGCCCCGCCACAGCGTGTTCACGTCGTGCCGCCAGTACCAGGCCTCGCTCACCGCGGCCAGGTCCACCTCCGGCTGGATCGTGGGGTCCGTCGTGGTCTGCAGCCACTCCGACGCACGGTAGCCGCCGGTCGGGCCGCAGGGGCCGGTGTCGCGGATCTGCTGCGGGGTGCCCGGGTACGGATCCGCCGCGGCGCCGGCGGGCGAGCCGACCCCCAACGAGACGGTGACCAGGACGGCGGCGGAAGCGATCCGAATTGCAGTCTTCAACACGGTCGGCACAACCTCTTCGCTCGGTGCACAGGACTCGGTGTTATTAGCCGAATTTCCGACGCAACCGACCTTCGTCCGCATCCGTCACCCGGTGGCACCACGAGGCCCACCCGCCCGGCGCAGGCCGCCGGCCCGGCGAACCCTCCCGTTCACCCGTGCTAGACGCCGGAGCCGAGGCCTCCCGGGGTGCGGCCAACGGGCTCGTCGCGGCCCTGGGCCCACAGGGAGCGGACGTGGCCGAGGTGGCGGACCATGCAGGCCTCGGCCGCCGCGGCGTCACCGGAGAGCATCAGGTCGAGCAGTTCGAGGTGCTCCTCCGCCGAGGACACCAGCTTGCCGGCCTCGTCCAGACCGGTCAGCCCGTACAGCCGGGACCGCTTGCGCAGGTCGCCGACCGTCTCGACGAGGCGGTCGTTGCCCGCGAGCCCGAGCAACGTGAGGTGGAAGCGGCGGTCCGCCTCCAGGTAGCCGATCAGGTTGTGCTCGCGGGCGCTGGTGACGATCTCCTGCGCGATGGGACGCAGCGCCTCCAGTTGCTCGGCCGTGGCGATCTTCGTGATCCGCCCGATGGTCGGCACCTCGATCATCGTGCGCAGCTCGGTGTACTGGTCGAGGTCGCGCTCGCTGACCTCGGTGATGCGGAACCCCTTGTTGCGGACAGGTTCGACCAGGCCCTCGCGGGCGAGGTCGAGCATCGCCTCGCGCACCGGCGTGGCCGAAACGCCGAGTTCGGCCGCGAGCCCGGGGGCGGAGTAGACGCTTCCGGGGCGCAGCTCACCCGCTATCAGGGCTGCTCGGAGGGCGTGGCCGACCTGGTCGCGGAGCCGTTCCTGGGCCTTGATGAGACTGTGCTGCTTCAGGTCACCCATTGCATTTCCTCCGAGACGCCCTACACCGGCGATGGGCAGAGGAACAGCGTACAATGTCACGTTTCGCTGCTCGCCCCGGCGGCCTGGAACAGCGCGACCGCCACGGCAAGATCTTCCCAGGCCATGCCCACACTCTTGAAGAGCTGTGGACAACCCGGCGTCCCGCCCACGGGCATCCGGCCCGTGACGAGGTCCGCGAGGGTGCCGGTGATGTGGCCGGGCCCGATGGCGCCCTCGGCCTCCGGGACCAGCAGGTCCCCCGCCTCGCGCAGGGCCGCCGCGCGCGACTCCACGTACACCGCCGCGCGTCGCACGAGGGCGGTGTCCGTCTCCCGGGCCTCCGGCTCGTGCGAACCGACGGCGACGACCGTTGCCCCGGGGCCCACCAGCCGCCCGTCGAAGAGGGGTTCCCGGGCCGTGGTGCAGCAGACGACCAGATCGGCGCCGGCCACGTCCTCGGGGGTGCCCGTGCGGGCGGCCGGGCCCAGGCTGCGGGCGTGCGCGGCGAGCTTCTCCGCGCCCTCGGGCCTGCGGGCGACGACCACCACCTCGGCCAACTCCCGTACCGCGAGCGTCGCTTCGAGGTGCCCGTACGCCTGCGGACCCGAGCCGAAGAGCACCAGTCGCAGCGGCCGCCCGGCCGGCGCCAGGTGGCGCAGCGCGAGGGCGGAGACCGCCGGGGTGCGCAGGGCGGTCAGCGCCGCGCCGTCGAGCAGGGCGAGCGGGCGCAGGGTCGGCCCGTCCAGCAGCAGGTAGGACCCGGTGATCCGGGGCAGCCCGCGAGCCGGATTGCCCGGCGCGACCCCGGCGATCTTCACCCCGGCGTACGTCCCGGACGCGGCCGGCATCAGCAGCAGTTCGCCACCGCCGGGTACGGGGAGGGCGGTGCGCTGCGGGCAGCCCTCCGGGTCGAGGCCGCCCCGCAGGGCGGCGGCCAGTGCGTCGGCCGCGGCGGCCGGGGTGAGCAGCCCGGCCGTCTGCTCGGCGGTCAGTTGCGGGATCACAGCAGGTCCGCTCATAGCAAAAACCCCGCGCCGAGGGCGTCGTACGGGTCGGCCGTGAAGGCGTGTTCACCGGTGCGGTAGGCGGTGCCGGTGACCTCGGTGACGCCACCGGGGAGCATCCGTCCGGTGAACACCGTGCCCATGACCGACTCGTGCAGCAGGTCCTCGCCCGGACCGAGCCGCCCGTCTTCCGCGAGCAGCGCGAGCCGCGTCGAGGTGCCCGAGCCGCAGGGCGAGCGGTCGATCTGACCGTCGGCGAAGACGGTGACGTTGCGCTGGTGCGGCCCGAAGGGAGTGCCGGGGAGCTCCTCGTACAGGATCACCCCGTAGACCCCGGACAGGAGCGGGCCGTCGGGGTGCCAGGTGGCCGGGTGGGTGGCCAGCGCGGCACGGATCTCCTGGCCGGCCCGCACAAGCGCGGGCAGCGAGGCCCGGGAGACGTCGAGGCCGAGGTCGCGGGCGGCGACCGAGGCGTAGCAGGCCCCGGCGTGCGCGAGGTCCACCTCCGCCATGCCGAGGGTGGTCGCCACCGGCACCTTGCGGGCGCTCACCCGGGCCGGGACGTTGCGGAAGGTGACACCGGTGGTGCGGCCCCCGTCCCGGTGCACGGTCGCGGTGACCCGGCCCGACGGCACGTCGATGCGCACCTGGGCGTCCCCGTCGTCGGGTGCGGCGACCCGGCCGGTGTCCACGGCCCAGACGCCGAGGGCCATGGCGCCGTGGCCGCAGGCGGTGGAGTAGCCGTCCTTGTGCCAGAAGAGCACCCCGAAGTGGGCCCCGTCGTCGTCGGGCGGGACGACGAAGCCCCCGTACATCCCGGCGTGCCCGCGCGGCTCCTGCACCAGCAGGCGCCGTACGTCGTCCAGTGCCCCGCGGCGCGGTGCGGTTCCGGATCCTCCGGGGCCGATGGCGGTGGCACAGCGTTCGGCGACGGTGTCACCGGGCACGGCCAGGCCCTCCGCGCCGCAGTCGACGATGCGGAAGGGCTCGCCGGCGGTGTGGTAGTCCACCGTTCGGACGGTGCTCACAGCAGGAAGCCTCCGGGGAAGGGGTCGGCCGGGTCGAGGAAGTACTGGGCGGTGCCCGTGATCCAGGCCCGGCCGGTGACGGTGGGGACCACGGCCGGGAGCCCGCCGACGGTGGTCTCGCCGACGAGGCGGCCGGTGAACTCGGTGCCGATGAAGGACTCGTTGACGAAGTCCGCGCCGAGCTCCAGCAGGCCGCGGGCGTGCAGCTGGGCCATGCGCGCGCTGGTGCCCGTACCGCAGGGCGAGCGGTCGAACCAGCCCGGGTGGATGGCCATCGCGTGCCTGGAGCGGCGGGCGTCGGAGCCGGGGGCGGCGAGGTAGACGTGCTTGACCCCGGCGATGGAGGGGTTCTCGGGGTGGACGGGCCGGTCCCCGGAGCCGTTGATCGCGTCCATGATCGCGAGCCCGGCGGTGAGCAGCTCGTCCTTGCGGGCGCGGTCGAAGGGGAGCCCGAGGTCGTCGAGTTCGACGAAGGCGTAGAAGTTTCCGCCGTAGGCGAGGTCGTAGGTGACCGTGCCGAAGCCGGGGACCTCGGCCTTCAGGTCGAGCCCTACGCAGAAGGACGGGACGTTGGTGAGGGTGACCGCGGTGGCCGCGCCGTCCTCCACCCGGACGTCGACGCTCACCAGTCCGGCCGGGGTGTCGAGCCGGACGGTGGTGACCGGCTCGACGACGGGCACCATGCCGGTCTCGACCAGCACGGTGGCCACCCCGATGGTCCCGTGCCCGCACATCGGCAGCAGGCCCGACACCTCGATGTAGAGCACGCCGAAGTCGGCGTCGGGCCGGGTGGGCGGCTGGAGGATGGCGCCGCTCATCGCGGCGTGCCCGCGCGGCTCGTACATGAGCAGCGTCCGCACGTGGTCCGTGTGCTCGATGAAGTGGAGCCGCTTCTCGGCCATCGTGGCGCCGGGGATCACCCCGATGCCCCCGGTGATGACGCGGGTCGGCATGCCCTCGGTGTGCGAGTCCACCGCGTGGTAGACGTGGCGCGTACGCATGGAGTCCCCTCCGACAGGGTGTTATCCGACAGGGTGCTAGTTGAGACCCTCGGCGAGGGCCTTCTCGGTGGCGGCGCGGACGGCGGCCTCGGTGTCGCCGGTGAGCGGGAAGCGCGGCGGGCGGGTGGCGCCGCCGGGGCGGCCCGCCAGGTCCATGGAGAGCTTGATGGCCTGGACGAACTCGGTCTTGGAGTCCCAGCGCAGCAGGGAGTGCAGGGACTTGTAGAGCGGCAGGGCGGTGGCGAGGTCACCGGCGACGGCGGCCCGGTAGAGGGTGGCGCAGGACTGCGGCAGGGCGTTGGGGTAGCCGGCTATCCAGCCGACGGCGCCCGCGAGGGCGAGTTCGAGGAGGACGTCGTCGGCGCCGATGAGCAGGTCCAGGCCGGGGGCGAGTTCGGCGATCTCGTAGGCGCGGCGCACGTCCCCGCTGAACTCCTTGACGGCGACGATGGATCCGTCGGCGTGCAGCCGGGCCAGCAGGGCCGGGACCAGGTCGACCTTGGTGTCGTACGGGTTGTTGTACGCGACGACGGGCAGCCCGGCGCGGGCGACCTCGGCGTAGTGGGCGCGTACGGTCTCCTCGTCGGCCCGGAAGGCGTTGGGGGGCAGCAGGAGTACGGAGCCGGCCCCGGCCTCGGCGGCCTGCTCGGCCCAGCGGCGGGCTTCGGCGCTGCCGTAGGCGGCGACTCCGGGCATGACGCGGGATCCGTCGCCCGCGGCCTCGACGGCGGTACGGACGACGCGGGCCCGCTCCTCGTCGTCGAGGGTCTGGTACTCGCCGAGGGAGCCGTTGGGGACCACGCCGTCGCAGCCGTTGGCGATCAGCCAGGCCACGTGCTCGGCGTAGGCGTCGTAGTCGACGCTGAGGTCCTCGCGCAGGGGCAGCGCGGTGGCGACCATGATGCCGTGCCAGGGGCGGGTGCGGGTGTCCGTGCCGGTGGCCGGGCGGGGCGCGGGGGTGGGCGCGTGGGTCATGAGGTGACTCCCTAGTGTGGTGTGTGACATTTTACTAGTGGGTGCGAGTCGGCCACAAGGGCCGGGGACGGTCCGATCAGTGCGCGTCCGGGGGAAGTTCGGCGAGCAGGCGCAGCGGGACCGGGCAGGACAGCGGCCGCCGGTCGGGCGCCGGGGCCTCACCGGCGAGGGCGGCCACGGCCGGGCCGCACATCCGGCCCTGGCACCAGCCCATGCCCGCCCGGGTGAGGAGTTTGACCGTACGGGCGTCCCGCGCGCCGAGTTCCCCGGCGGCCTCGCGGATCCGGCCGGCCGGCACCTCCTCGCAGCGGCACACGACGGCGTCGTCCCGGAGCCAGCCGGTCCAGCCGGGGCCCGGGCGGTGGGCGGCGCCCATCGCGTCGGCGAAGGCGCGCAGCCGCGCGCGGCGGCGGACGAGCCCGGCGGGGGCGGGCCGTCCGGCGATCGAGTGGGCCGCGATCTCCCCTTCGGCGAGGGCGAGTCCGGCGCCGCCGATGCCGCCTGTCTCGCCCGCGGACCAGACACCGGGGACGGAGGTCCGCATCCCGGCGTCCAGCTCGAGGGCCACGGTGCCGTCGGGGCTGCGGCGGGTGGCGCAGCCGAGGCCGGTGGCGAGCTCCAGCTGGGGCACCAGGCCGTGGCCGACGGCGAGGGCGTCGCAGGGGATCCGGCGGGCGGTACCGGGCAGCGGGCGCCAGTCGCGGTCGAGGCGGGCGACGGTGACGGCCTCGACCCGGTCGGTGCCGTGGGCCTCGGTGACGGCGTGCCGGGTGAGGAGGCGGATGCGGTGCCTGGCCAGCGCGGCGCCGTAGGCGGCGGCCTCGGCGAGCTTGCCGGGGTTGCGCAGCAGCACCGGGGTCCGGGCGGCGTACGCGATGTAGGCGGCGGCCTCGACGACCGCGGGGACGGTGGCTCCCGCGGCGGCGAGGGACCCGGCCACCGCGAGCAGCAGCGGGCCGCTCCCGGCGACGACCACGCGCTTGCCGGGCAGTACGAGCCCGGCCTTGAGCATGGCCTGGGCCCCGCCGGCCCCGACGACCCCGGGCAGGGTCCAGCCGGGGAAGGGCAGTTGGCGCTCGTAGGCGCCGGTGGCGATGAGCAGGGCGCGGGCGTGGACCGCCGCCGCGCGCTCCTCCGGCCCCGCGACGGCGTGCAGCACCCAGTGGCCGCCGTCCGGCACCACGGTCCACACGTGGTGGGCCGTCAGGTACGTGATGCGGCCCGCCGACACGTGGGCGCGCAGGGCGGCTTCGCGGGTGGCGAACTCGGGCCAGGCGTGGTGGAGGGCCTCGGGGCGGGCGGCGCCGAGGCCGGGCGCGGGGTGCCGGTAGAACTGCCCGCCGGGCTGCTCCCCCGCGTCGAGGAGGGTGACGCGCAGGCCGAGGCCGGCGGCCGTGACGGCTGCGGCCAGGCCGGCCGGTCCGGCGCCGACGACGGCGAGGTCGGCGAGGTCGGCGGGCCCGGAGGCGTCCGGCTCAGACGGCGAGGTCGGCATGGCCGGTTCCCTCCTGGGTGGTGACGGTGTCCCCCGGTCGGGCGGGGACCAGGCAGGCCCGCTGGTTCGGGCGGCCGTTGACGGTGACGAGGCAGTCGTAGCAGCTGCCGATCCCGCAGAAGGCGCCGCGCGGGGCGCCGCCCTCGCGGGTGGTGCGCCAGGCGAGGATCCCGGCCGACCACAGCACGGCGGCGATGGACTGGCCCTCCTGCGCAGGCAGTTCGCGGCCGTCGAAGCCGATGGTGTGGGCGGACAACGGGCTGCCGCCGACGAGCGAGCGGGGGGTGCGGTCGCGGTCGTGTGCCTTCATCGGGACGCCTCCGCGGCTCGGTCGGGAAATCGGTCGGGACGGAACGGGGCCAGGGAGACCGCCGGTTCGGCTCCCGTCAGGGCGGCTGCGATCAGGGCGCCGGTGGCCGGGGCCAGGCCGATGCCCGCGCCCTCGTGCCCGCAGGCGTGCAGCAGTCCGGGACGGCGCGGGTCCGGGCCGATCGCCGGGAGGTGGTCGGGGAGGTAGGGGCGGAAGCCGTGATAGGTGCGCAGCACCCGGACGTCCGCGAGGACCGGGAAGAGGGCCGCCGCCTGGGCGGCGAGGCGGCGCAGGGCCTCCGTGGACAGGGTGCGGTCGAAGCCGACGCGTTCGCGGGTGGCCCCGATCAGGACCGGGCCCGCCGGGGTGCCCTCGACCACGGCCGAGGACTGCAGGGCCGCGGAGCCGCTGGCGACGTCCGCGATGTAGTCGGCGGCGTAGACCTTGTGCCGGACCATCCTGGGCAGCGGCTCGGTCACCAGCACGAAGCCGCGGCGCGGGAGGACGGGCAGGCTCACGCCCGCGAGCTCCGCGACGGCCCCGGCCCAGGTGCCCGCCGCGTTCACCACGGCGGGGGCCAGGAGTTCGCGGCGCGCGGTGCGGACCCCGCAGACGGCCTCGCCGGAGCGCACGAAGCCCGTCACCTCCTCGCCGAGGTGGACCTCGGCGCCCGACGCGGCCAGCAGCCGGGCCGCCGCCTGGGCGGGCTGGACCTGGGCGTCCTGCGGGTAGCGGAAGCCTCCCGCGAGGCCCGGGGCCAGATGGGGCTCCAGGGTGCGCAGGTCGCCAGCCGCCGCCTCGATCGCGTCGACCCCGGCCTTGCGCTGGCCTTCGGCGAAGCTCCGCAGGGCTTCGAGCGAAGCCTGGTCCGGGGCGACGACGAGGCCGCCCTTGGCCTCGTACTCGATCTCCTGCGGGAGGACGGCGGCGAGCTCGCGCCACAGCCCGGTGGAGAGCAGGGCGAGGTCGAGCTCCGGGCCCGCCTCCTTGTCGGAGACGAGCAGGTTGCCTTCGCCGGCGCCCGTCGTGCCGCCCGCGACCGGGCCTCGGTCGACCACGGCCACGGAGAGTCCGGCGCGGGCCGCGTAGTACGCGCACGCCGCTCCGACGACGCCGGCGCCGATGATGACGGCGTCCAGGGAGTGTCTCTTGAGCACGACAGTAATATGTCACATTCTTTAGTGGCTGCCCAGACCGGCCCTCCGAGGAGGGCCGGTCCGGTAGGGATCAGCTGCGGAGCGGGCCCTCACAGCTGTAACTCGACGTACCCGCCACCTTGTTCGACCAGATCTCCACCGGCCCGAAGGAGCAGTTCATGTCGGCCAGGTTGTTGGAGGCCGTACCGGAGCGGTCGAGTATGAAGTAGTCGACCGTCTCGGACATGTCCTTGAAGTTCTGGTCGTCACTGCGCCAGTTCTTCAGGTTCGCGGTGATCCGCCCGGTACAGGTGAAGCGGCGCTTGCCGGGGTCGCCGTTCTCCACGCAGTCCGGGGTGCTGTAGGTGGCCGTGGCGAAGGAGGACTTCACCGAGGCCAGCGCCGAGTCGCGCAGCTGGTCGTTGGGGGTGAAGGAGGTGTTCGGCACGAAGAGCTGGTCCACCTTGGCGATCTGCGCGTCCAGGAAGCGGTCGTAGTCGCGCTGGAGGTAGGTGTCGGCGCCCATCCGGTGGCGCCAGGCGTCGTACGCCGCGACGTCGTTGTTGCGGAGGTGGGTGTACATCTCACGCAGCAGCGTGGGCTTCTCGGTCCACAGGAACTCGAAGAAGGTGCCGGCGTAGCTGTAGAAGCGGAAGCCGTCGCCGTCGTAGGTGGCGTTCAGCAGCTGCTCGACGGACATGCGCGGGCCGCCGCCCGAGGTGTCGCTGATGATGCTCTTGACCAGGGACTTGCGGACGGCGATGCCGTTGTCGCGGGTGGCGCCGTCGAAGAACTCGGCCGTGCCCTCGTCCATGGCGGTCGTACGGTCGCCCTCGTACCAGGGGCCTTCGCCGAAGAAGCCGGGGACGGCGAAGCGGCCGTTGAGGTAGTGCGTGTACTCGTGGCGGAAGAGCTCCTCGAGGGTGAGGGAGGAGTCCTGCGGGACGCGGCGCTGGTAGGTGTAGAAGGTGGCGCCGTTCTCGATGTAGATGCCACCGTTGTTGGTGCCGTAGCCGGTCAGGATCGGGTGGTAGTTCTCGTAGTCGGCGCGGGAGGCGTAGAGCACGATGTTCAGGGTGGTGTTGGGGTCTCCGGCGAGCGGCTGGTCCGTGCCGAGGACCCGGTGGTACTGGGTCTTGACCTGCTTGCTGGCGTAGTAGAGCTGGTCGACGGTGGCCCGGTCGAGGGCGGTGCGGACCTTGATGGCGCCGTTGTCGTAGGTGAAGGTGTTCGGGAAGAGCTGCTTCTCGATGTCCTCCTTGCAGACCCCGTACTGCTTGCACGCCTGGTAGTAGTTGAGCCAGGAGACGAGCTTGGCCCACGGCTCGCTGCCGAAGGCGGACTTCACCGGCCCCAGCAGGGCGCCGAGGTCGGCGACGACCTGGTCCTTGAGGGCCGGGATCTGGCCGAAGCGGCCGTACTCGCCGAGTGCGTCGCGCACCACCCAGGCGTTGCCGGTGCCCTTGAGGTGGGTGTAGCCCGAGAAGGCCTTGAAGACCGCGCGGTACGCGGGGTCGGCCGCCACCGCCGCCTGGAAGGCGGTGTCGTGGTTGCCGTCGTAGACGCCGAGGTAGTTGACGGAGAGGCCGGCGAGCGCCGCGCCCGCCCAGCCGGCGTCCAGGTGGGTGGCCGGGTGGGCCGGGTCCATGGTGGCCAGGACCTTCTTGATGAGGCCCAGCTGGTGCTGGCGCAGGCTCGGTGCGCTGCCGGCGTAGAGGGCCTCGCGCAGGGTGCGGGCGTTGGAGGCCGTGACGTCGAAGGTGTGGGCGGCGCTGCCGAAATCGGCGATGGCCTGGCGCATGGCGTTCACGGTCGGCGCGTCGGTGACGTCGATCTCGTCGCGCGAGTAGTCGTGGTAGGCGACCGCGTGCAGGTAGGTGAACATCTCCTCCAGGTGGGAGGAGTTGCGGCCGTCGTGGGCAGCGGCCAGGCCGGATATCCGACGCGAGACGGCCTGGACGTGCGCATCGGACATCACGGGGGCCAGGCGGGCGTCCCAGGTCCAGATCAGGCCGCGCAGGCAGCCGTCGGCGAGGACGGCCTGGTCGGCGAGGAAGTCGGCGAACTGCTCCGGGCCGAGGCTGGTGATCCCGTCGAGGGTGCAGGGGACGCCCGCCGCGACGCTCCGTGCGGTGGGGGCCGTCTGGGCCGCCGCCTTGCGGCTCTTCTCGGTGCGCTCGGCGGGCGCGGAGGCGGCCGTGGCCGCGCCGGGGATCTGCCCGGTGAGGGCCTGCCCGCCGGGGGCCGGGGCGGGGGCGGGGGTCGTCTCGGGGGCGTTGGCGAGGTGGTCGACCTCGTCGAACGGGTTCGCGGCGGGCGCCGGGTCGGTCTGGGCCCCGGCGAACGTGGCCGGCACCGGGGCTTCCGCGGCCTGCGTGGTGGCCTGCCCGGCGGAGGCGAGGAGCGTCACAGCGACGGCGGAGGCGAGGAGGGACGAGCGCACAGCTCTGTGCTTGGACACCGAGAACTCCTGGTTGGAGAGGGTGAGGTGGGGGGTGGTGCGTTGAACGGCCCTGCGTCACACGGCGTTTGACGGGGATTAACGTGCCGAGGTGTGAGCTGTAACATAGTAATGTGAAATTGCACTGACAAGACCTGTGCGACCCCCAGTTCGCATCTTCTTGAGGGAGCCCCCCGTGACCGACACTCCATCCCGCCTCCACACGGGCAGCCACGACCTGCCTGTATCACCGGAGTTGTCCCGTTTCATGGCGGACAACTGGGCCGCCTCCCCGCTGCCCGGCTCCGTCCGCGTCCCCGGCCACGCCGTCACCCCGGCCCGTCGGGCGCGGCTCTCGGCCCGCTTCCCGGGCGAGCGGCTGATCGTCCCGGCCGGCGGGCTGAAGGTCCGCTCCAACGACTGCGACCACCGCTTCCGACCGCACAGCGCCTACGCCTGGCTGACGGGCCTGACCGGCGAGGACCAGGCGGGCCACGTCCTGGTCATGGAACCCTCGGGCCCGCACGCCCACGAGGCGGTGCTGTACCTGCGGCCGCGCTCGCCGCGGGCGGACGGGAACGAGGAGTTCTTCCGCGACCGCCGGTACGGGGAGTTCTGGGTGGGCCGCCGCCCGGACCTGGCGGAGGCGGAACGCCTCACCGGGATCCGCTGCGCGCACCTGGACCTGCTCGGGTCCCCGGCCGGCCGCGACGCGTCCACCGACGCCGAACTCGCCGCCGCCCTCTCGGAGTTGCGCCTGGTGAAGGACGCCTGGGAGGTCGAGCAGCTCCAGCTGGCGGTCGACCACACGACGGCGGGGTTCGAGGACGTCGTACGGGCACTGCCGCGCGCCCTGGCGCACCCGCGCGGGGAGCGGTGGATCGAGGGGGTCTTCGGCCTGCGCGCCCGGGCCGAGGGCAACGGCACCGGGTACGAGACCATCGCGGCGTCCGGCGCGCACGCGTGCACGCTGCACTGGATCCGCAACGACGGCCGGCTGAACGGGGACGAACTGCTGCTCCTGGACGCGGGCGTGGAGACGGACACCCTGTACACGGCGGACATCACCCGCACCCTCCCGCTGTCGGGCCGTTTCACCTCCGTCCAGCGGCAGGTGTACGAACTGGTCCTGGCCGCCCAGGAGGCGGGCATGGCCGCGCTGCGTCCCGGGGCGAGCTTCGGGGACTTCCACCGGGCCGGGATGCGGGTGATCGCGGAGGGCCTGGCGGAGTGGGGCGTCCTGAAGGACGCGGCGGGCGACCTGCACCGGCGGTACACCCTGTGCAGCAGCGGGCACATGCTGGGCCTGGACGTCCACGACTGCGCGAAGGCGCGGGCGGAGACCTACCTGGAAGGGGTCCTGGAGGAGGGTCAGGTCCTCACGGTGGAGCCGGGCCTGTACCTCCAGCCGGACGACGAGACCCTCCCGCCGGAGCTGCGCGGCATCGGGGTCCGCATCGAGGACGACCTGGTCATCACCGCGGACGGCGCCCGCCTGATGTCGGGCGCCCTGCCCCGCACGGTGGCGGGGATCGAGGAGTGGATGGGCCGCCTGCTGGAGGGCTAACCGCTGATCGGGGCGGTGAGGCGGGTGGTGAGTTCCTCGACGAAGGCCTCGAGGTGGGGCGGGCGCGGCCCGGTCCGGGTGGCGCAGAACCACGTACGGGTCAGCGGCTGCTCGCCGATGCGGACCAGCGCGAGGCCGTGCGAGGACACGTAGGGGGCGGCCACCCAGTTGGGGAGCACCGTCACGCCCTGGCCGCCCGCCACCATCTCGATCACCAGGTCCGTCACCACCGGCATGGTGGTGATCCGGCCGGGCCGGGCCCCGGCCGGGATCGGCAGCGGCATCGACGGGATGCGGTTCTGGTCGTAGCCGTCGTAGAGGACCAGGTCGGCGCCGTCGAAATCACGGGCGGTCAGGTGCCCGCGGGAGGCCCACGGGTGTCCGGCGGGCACCACGGCCATCATCTCGTCGTCGAACAGCTTGGTCAGGGACACCCGGTCCATCTGCAGGTCCGGCTTGGTGACCAGCGCGACGTCGACCAGGTCGGCCAGCAGCGCCGGGATCGGGGCGTCGTCGGCGACGGCCTCGATGCGCACGTCGATGTCCGGCTCGCGCTCGCGGAAAGCCCGCAGGACGGGCGGCAGCCACGGGAAGGTGGTGCTGCACTGCGCGGTGAAGCGGACCCGCCGGCCGTGCCCGTCGCGGATCTCCCGCAGGTCACGGGAGGCCGACTCCAGTTCGCCGAGGATCTGGCGGGCGGCGACCAGCAGCCGGCGGCCCGCCGCGTTGGGCACCAGGCGGCGGCCCTTGCGGTCGAAGAGCTGCATGCCGAGGCGGGCCTCGAGCCGGGTGAGCCGCTGGCTGAGGGCCGGCTGGCTCACGTACAGCCGCTCGGCGGCGGCCGTCAGCGAGCCGGCCTCGGCCGTGGCGTCGAGGAGCTCCAGGTCACGCAGGTCCACATCCATAACCTGGGATTATCACACGCTCCAATCTACGTCGTGGTGTTATGGGTTGAGGGTTCATAGGTTCTTGGGTGTCAGCCGGACGAACGAGTCCGCCGATCCGCCCCGAAAGGCACCCACCATGACCACTGCTCTCATCACCGGATCCTCCAGCGGCATCGGCCTGGACATCGCCCGGGCCTTCCTGGCGAGCGGCGCGAACGTCGTCCTGAACGGCCGCGATGCCGACCGCCTCGCCAAGACCGCCGCCGGCCTCGGCCATCCGGAGCGGACCGCGTGGGTCGCGGGCAGCATCGCCGAGCGGGAGACCGGCGAGGCCCTCGTCCGTACGGCTCTGGAGCGCTTCGGCCGCATCGACGTCCTGGTCAACAACGCCGGCACCTTCGCCTCCAAGCCCTTCACCGAGGTCACGGAGGACGAACTCGACGGCTTCCTGACGGGCAACCTCAAGGGCACCTACCTCACCACCCAGGCCGTGGTGCGGGCGCTGCGCGCGCAGGGCGAGGGCGGCAGCATCGTCAACATCGGCACCGTCCTGGTGGACCACGGGCTGGCCGGCTTCCCGGCCAGTGCGCCGGTGGTCAGCAAGGCCGGTGTGCACGGGCTGACCACGAGCCTGGCCGCCGAGCTGGCGGCCGACGGCATCCGCGTCAACCTCGTCTCGCCCGGCATCATCCGCACCCCGCTGCACGAGGGCGCCGACGTGGACACCTTCGGCGGGCTCGCCCTCCTCAACCGGGTCGGGGAGGCCTCCGAGATCGCCGAAGCGGTGCTGTACCTCGCGGGCGCCGGCTTCGTGACCGGCCACGCCCTGCGCGTGGACGGCGGCCACGTCACGGGCCGCTCCTGACCACCCCTGCCTTCCCTCCCTTACGAAAGGACTTCCACCATGCCGTACGTCAACGTCAAGATCACCCGTGAAGGCGCCACCGCCGCCCAGAAGGCCGAGATCATCGCCGGTGTCACCGACCTGCTGGTCAAGGTCCTCGACAAGGACCCGGCCACCACCTTCGTCCTCATCGACGAGGTCGCGCTGGAGGACTGGGGCGTGGCCGGCGTCCCCACGGACGAGTACCGCCGCCGCCCCCGCGGCTAGGCCACCGGGGGCTGCCGCTGCGCGGGGCGATCCCCCACCCCGCCCCTTCTCCCCCAGCTACCGCTGGGAGGTGCCCCCAGAAACCGGGCTCCGCCCGGACCCGCGCCTGGCAGGCTGCACCAGCCGAAATCCAGCCCCGCCGGCGTTTGAGGCGCGGGGTCTGGGGCGGAGCCCCAGCAGCGGCGCCGCAGGGGCAAAGCGGCTACGGTAGGACGGCCACACCGTCGAGTTCGACCAGCGCCTGGTCGTCCCAGAGGCGGACCACCCCGATCACGGCCATCGCCGGATAGTCGCGGCCCGCCAACCTCCGCCAGATCCCACCGAGTTCGCCGGCGCAGCCCCGGTACGCCGCCACGTCCACCGCGTAGACGGTGACACGGGCCAGGTCCCCCGGGGCCCCGCCGGACTCCGCGAGCGCCGTCAGCAGGTTGGACAGGGCCCGCTCGAACTGCTCCGGCAGGGTCTCGCCCACCACCTTGCCCGAGGCGTCCAGCGCCGTCTGGCCGGCCAGGAACACCAGCCTGGAACCGGTCGCCGCCACCGCGTGCGAGAAGCCGGTCGGCGGCGACAGCTCCGCCGGGTTGATCCGCTCGAGGCTCATCGCGCGTCCACCCCCCGGTACAGCTCCTTCGCGATGATCGTGCGCTGCACCTCACTGGCCCCTTCGTAGATCCTGGGCGCCCGCACCTCCCGGTAGAGGTGCTCCAGCAGGTGCCCCCGCCGCAGGGCGACCGCCCCGTGCAGCTGGACCGCGTGGTCCACCACGTACTGGGCGGTCTCCGTGGCCAGGAGTTTCGCCATCGCCGCCCGGCGCGGAACGTCCGGGGAGCCCCCGTCGTAGGCGCCGGCGGCCGCGTACACCAGCAGCCGGGCGGCCTCCGTGCGGGTGGCCATCTCGGCCACCCGGTGCGCCACCGCCTGGAGGTCGCTCAGCCGCCCGCCGAACGCGGCTCGGTCCGCCGTGTACGCGAGCGTCGCGTCGAGCGCGGCCCGCGCCATGCCCACCGCGAACGCCCCGACGCTCGGCCGGAAGAGGTTCAGCGTGTCCATCGCGACCCGGAAGCCCTGCCCGGGCTCACCGAGCAGGTCTTCGCGGCCCACGGGGACCCCGTCGAAGGCCAGCGAGCCGATCGGATGCGGGGACAGCATGTCCAGTGCTTCGCCGGTCAGCCCGGGACGGTCCGCCGGGACCAGGAAGGCCGACACCCCCTTGGCCCCCGGCCCCTCCCCCGTCCGGGCGAACACGGTGTAGAAGTCCGCCTCGGGCGCGTTGGAGATCCAGCACTTCTCGCCGCCGAGCCGCCAGCCGCCACCGGAATCGGGGGTGGCCGCCAGCGCCAGCGCCGCCGCGTCCGAACCGGCCCCCGGCTCGCTCAGGGCGAAGGCCGCCACCGCCCGCCCGGCACGCACCTGCGGCAGCCATCGCTCGCGCTGCGCCTCGCTGCCCGCCCGCAGCACCGGGTACGCCCCCAGCCCCTGCAGGGCGAGCGCCGTCTCGGCCTCCGTGCAGCCGTAGGCGAGCGACTCCCGCAGCAGGCACAGTTCCAGCGCGCCCGAGGCGAACACCCGCTCCAGCAGGCCCAGCTCCCCCAGCGCCGCGAGCAGCGGCCGGTTGACCCGCCCCGGTTCCCCCTTCTCGGCCAGCGGCCTCAGCCGGTCGGCCGCCAGTGCGCGCAACTGCCCGCACCAGTCCTCCTGGTCCACCCCGAGCGCGAATCCGGTCATCCGAACATCCCCGCTTCTATCGCGTCCTGTTGACTGCCGTCACCATCACGATACGCTCGTGCTGCACGGCCGGCTCCACCCCACCCGGGACCGTCGCAAGGGGGCGAACCCGCCTTGGATCTCAAGCCTTCCGCTCACGCCGACACCTTTGCGCGCGATCATCTGCCGCCCCCGGACACCTGGCCGGAACTCCTCTTCGAACTGCCCGAACTGGCCTATCCGGACCGCCTGAACTGCGCGGCCGAGCTGCTCGACGCCACCATCGCCCGGTTCGGGCCGGGCGGCGCCGATCGCCCCGCCTTCCGCAGCGCCGCGGGCGAGGTGTGGACGTACGGCGGGCTGCGCGAGCGCGTGGACCGCCTCGCCCACGTGCTGACCGTCGATCTCGGCGTCGTCCCCGGCAACCGGGTGCTCCTGCGCGGACCCACCGGCCCCTGGCTCGCCGCCTGCTGGCTCGCGGTGGTCAAGGCGGGCGCGGTGGCGGTCACCGTACTGCCCCAGCAGCGCGCCCAGGAGCTCGCCACTGTCTGCGCGATGGCCCGGGTGGGTCACGCCCTGTGCCATGCGGGCGTACTGGACGACCTGGTCAAGGCCGAGGTGCCGGGGCTGCGGATCACCGCGTACGGAGGCGAGGCCCCGGACGATCTGCTGCGCCTGGCCGAAGGGCATGCCGGCCGGCCGTTCCCCGCCGCCCCGACCTCCTGCGACGACGTCGCCCTGATCGCCTTCACCTCGGGAACCACCGGACGGCCCAAGGGGTGCATGCACTTCCACCGCGACGTGCTCTCCGTCGCCGACACCTTCTCCCGCACCGTGCTGCGCCCCCGCCCTGACGACGTCTTCGCGGGCAGCCCGCCGCTCGGATTCACGTTCGGGCTGGGCGGGCTGGTCGTCTTCCCGCTGCGGGCCGGGGCGTCCGCGCTGCTGCTGGAGGAGGCCGGGCCCCGGCACCTGCTGCCCGCGCTCGCCGCGCACCGGGTGACGGTGCTGTTCACGGCGCCCACCGCGTACCGGGCGATGCTGGACGCGCTGGGCCCGTACGACGTGGGCATGTACGACCTCTCCGCACTGCGCCGCTGCGTCTCGGCCGGGGAGAACCTCCCCGCCGCGACCTGGCGGGCCTGGTACGAGCGCACCGGCCTGCGGATCATCAACGGCATCGGGGCCACGGAACTGCTGCACATCTTCATCTCCGCCGCCGACGAGGACATCCGTCCGGGTACCACCGGCCGGGTGGTCCCGGGCTGGCAGGCACGGGTGGTGGACCACTCCGGCCGCCCGGTCGCCGACAACGAGCCGGGCCTGCTGGCCGTGCGCGGCCCGGTGGGCTGCCGCTACCTGGCCGACCCACGGCAGGGGGAGTACGTACGGGGCGGCTGGAACCTGACCGGTGACACCTATGTACGCGATCCGGAGGGCTACTTCCGCTACGTCGCCCGCGCCGACGACATGATCATCTCGGCGGGGTACAACATCGCGGGCCCGGAGGTGGAGGAGGCCCTGCTGCGCCACCCGGACGTGGTGGAGGCCGCGGTGGTGGGCCGCCCGGACGAGCGACGCGGACAGGTCGTCGTGGCGTACACCGTCACACGTGAGGGTGTGGTGCTCACGGAGGAGGACCTGCGCACCTTCATGCGGACCGAACTGGCCCCCCACAAGTGCCCGCGCTCCTTCGTCTTCCTCCCCGCCCTCCCCCGGACCGCCACGGGCAAGCTGCAACGGTTCATGCTGCGGGATCTAAAGTGAAGCCGTGGTCGAGCAGCACACTCCGCGATCCCTGATCGTCACGTTCTACGGAGCCTACGGGCGGGCCTTCGAGGGCCCGGTCCCGGTGTCCGCGCTGGTCCGCCTGCTGGGCGCGGCCGGCGTGGACGCCCCGTCGGTCCGCTCGTCGGTGTCCCGGCTGAAGCGGCGCGGCTTCGTGCTGCCCGCGCGCGCGGCGGACGGTTCGGCGGCGTACGAGCTCTCCGCGGAGGCGCGGCAGCTGCTGGACGACGGCGACCGCCGGATCTACGGGACGCCGGCCGACGGGGCGGGGCCGGCTGACGACTGGCTGGTGGCCGTGTTCTCCGTCCCCGAGCAGGAGCGGCACAAGCGGCACCTGCTGCGCTCCCGCCTGGCCCGGCTCGGCTTCGGCACGGTGGCCCCGGGCGTGTGGATCGCCCCGGCCCGGCTGTACGGGGAGACGGAGCACACGCTGGAGCGGCTGCACCTGACGCCGTACGTGGAACTCTTCCGGGGCGCCCACCTCGGCTTCGCCCCGACCGCCGAGGCCGTGGCCCGCTGGTGGGACCTGACGGCCCTGGCCAAGCAGCACGAGGAGTTCCTCGACCTCCACGGACCCGCCTTGCGCGCCCTCCGGTCGGGCCCCGGGCCGACGCCGGAGGAGGCCTACCGCGGCTACCTCCTCTCCCTGGACAGCTGGCGCCGCCTGCCGTACGCCGACCCGGGCCTGCCGCGCGCACTCCTCCCCGCGGACTGGCCGGGCGACCGTGCGGCGGCGGTCTTCGCCGAACTGCACGCACGGCTGCGGGACCTGGGCGCGCGCTTCGCCGGGCAGTGACGCCGAAAACCCGCGTGCGCCGGGGCCCTTCGCCGCGCCAGGATGGGCCATGACTTGGACCTTCACCTCAGACTTGGCGGCCTATCTGGCCGCAGCGGGCCCGGCCGTGGCCGCACAGCCCGTGCCCAACACCCTCCTGCTGACCGTGGCCGACGCGCTGGAGCGGCGCGGGCCGCACGCCTACGGGCCGGCCGACCCCCTCTTCGGCTGGTGGACCGGGGCCGACGGAACCGTCTCGGGGGCGCTACTGTGCACCCCTCCGTATCCGCTGCAGCTCGGTGCGCTGCCCGAGCAGGCGGTGCGGGCGCTGTCGGCCGCACTGGCCACCGAGCCGCTGCTCGCCGGGGTCAGCGGCATCAGCGCCCGGCGCCGCGACGCGGACGCGCTGGCCGGGGCGTGGGGGCGGCCGTTCCGGGTCGCCGAGGAGAACCGCCTGTACCGGCTGGCGGGGCTGACCGCCCCGGATCCCGCACCGGCCGGGCGGGCCCGGCCCGCCACCGGGGCGGATCTCCCGCTGCTGCTGGAGTGGATCGAGGCCTTCAACTCGGAGGTGGGCCAGCCGGGCGAAGCCTCCGAAGCCGCCCTGCGCGACCGGATCTCCTACGGCGGCATCCTGCTCTGGGAGCACGACGGCGCCCCCGTCTCGCTGGCGTCCTTCTCCCGCCCGATCGGTTCGGCCGCCCGCGTCGGCCCCGTCTACACCCCGCCGGAGCTCCGCGGCCGCGGCTACGCCGCCGGGGTTACGCACGCGGTGAGCGAAGCGGCGTACGCGGCGGGCGCCTCGGAGGTCCTGCTCTTCACGGACCTGGCCAACCCGACCAGCAACGGCATCTACCTGCGCCTGGGCTACACCCCGGTCGAGGACCGCGCCGAGGTCGCCCTGACGTAGCGGGCCTCAGCCGCGTCCCGTCGGGGGTTTGCGGCTGCCGGCCCGGTAGGGCAGCGGCCAGGGCGCGGCCGGGCCCTCGTAGGACTGGTCGGCGGCCGCGTGCAGGGTCCAGTGCGGGTCGTATAGGTGGGGCCGGCCGACGGCGCACAGGTCCGCGCGCCCGGCCAGGAGCAGGGAGTTCACGTCGTCCCAGGAGGAGATGGCGCCGACGGCGATGACGGGGACGCCCAGCGCGTTGCGGATCCGGTCGGCGTACGGGGTCTGGTACGAACGCCCGTACTCCGGGGCCTCGTCCGAGACGACCTGGCCGGTCGAGACGTCGATGGCATCCGCGCCACGGGCGGCGAAGGCGGCCGCGATGTCGACGGCCTCCTGCGGGGACGTGCCGCCCGGCGCCCAGTCGGCGGCCGAGAGGCGGACCGTCATCGGCCGGTCCTCGGGCCACACGGCGCGGACCGCGTCGAAGACCTCCAGCGGGAAGCGGAGCCGGTTCTCAAGGCTGCCGCCGTAGGCGTCCGTGCGGCGGTTGGTCAGCGGTGACAGGAACCCGGAGAGCAGGTAGCCGTGGGCGCAGTGCAGTTCCAGCAGGTCGAAGCCGCAGTCGGCGGCGCGGACCGCGGCGGCCGCGAACTCGGAGCGGACCGCGTCCATCTCCCCCCGTGTCAGGGCGCGCGGGACCGCGGAGACGCCCGGCCGGTAGGGCAGTTCGGAGGCGGCCACCAGCGGCCAGTTGCCCTCCGGGAGGGGGTCGTCCATCCCCTCCCACATCACCCGGGTGGAGCCCTTGCGGCCCGAGTGCCCGAGCTGGACGCCGAGTGCGGTGCCGGGCGCCGAGGTGTGCACGAAGTCGGTGATCCGCTGCCAGGCGGCGGCCTGTTCCCGGGTGTACAGGCCGGTGCAGCCGGGGGTGATCCGGCCCTCGGCGCTGACGCACACCATCTCCGTCATGACCAGGGCGGCCCCGCCGAGCGCCCGCGCGCCCAGGTGCACCAGGTGGAAGTCGCCGGGGACCCCGTCCTCGGCCGAGTACATGTCCATGGGCGAGACGACGACCCGGTTGCGCAGGGTCAGCCCGCGCAGGGTGAACGGGGTGAACATCGGCGGGGTCTGCTCGTCGGGGCAGCCGAAGTCCCGTTCCACGGACCGCGTGAACCGTTCGTCGCGCAGGCGCAGGTTGTCGTGGGTGACCCGGCGGCTGCGGGTGAGCAGGTTGAAGGCGAACTGCCGGGCGGGCTGGCCGGTGTATCCGGCGATCTCCTCGAACCAGCGCATGCTGGCGGCCGCGGCCCGCTGGGTGCTGGCGACCGCCGGCCGCCGCGCCGCCTCGTACGCCGCGAGCGCGGCGGGTACGTCCGGCTCGGTGCGGACGGCTTCGGCCAGGGCGAGGGCGTCCTCCACGGCGAGTTTGGTGCCGGACCCGATGGAGAAGTGCGCGGTGTGGGCGGCATCGCCGAGCAGGGCCACGTTCCCGTGCGACCAGCGCTCGTTCACGACGGTACGGAACCGGGTCCAGGCGGAGCGGTTGCCGTGCAGCGGCCGTCCGCGCAGGGCTTCGCCGAAGATCTTGGCGCAGCGGGCCGCCGACTCGTTCTCGTCGCACAGGTCGAAGCCGGCCGCCCGCCACACCTCCTCGCGCATCTCGACGATCACGGTGGAGGCGTCCGCCGCATAGGGGTAGGCGTGCAGCTGCATCACCCCGTGCTCGGTCTCCGCGATCTCGAAGCGGAAGGCGTCGAAGGCGAAGTCGGCGGCGAGCCAGATGTAGTGGCACCGCCCGCCCGTCACGGTCGGCGCGAACCGGTCGGCCCCGGCCTCGCGGGTCGCGCTGTGCACCCCGTCCGCCGCGACCACCAGGTCGTACGAGCCCGCGAGCGCGAAGGCGTCGGGGGCCTCGGCACGGAAGCGGAGCCGGACGCCCAGACCGGCGCAGCGCTCGTGCAGGATCTCCAGCAGCCGGCGCCGGCCGAGGGCCGCGAAGCCGTGGCCGCCGGAGGTCAGCAGCCGGCCCCGGTGCACGATGTCCACGTCGTCCCAGCGCACGAACTCCGCACTCAGGGCCGCGTACACGACGGAGTCGGCCTGCTCGATCCCGCCGAGCGTCTCGTCGGAGAGGACCACCCCGAAGCCGAAGGTGTCGTCCGGCGCGTTCCGTTCCCAGACCTCGACGGTGTGGCCCTGGCGGGCCAGCAGCGCGGCGGCGTACAGCCCGCCCGGTCCCCCGCCGACGACGGCGACCCGCATGGCGTCCGCGGACATGTGGCTACCTGCCCTTCCACTCCGGCGGCCGCTTCCCGGTGAAGGCGGCGTGGAACTCCGCGTAGTCCTGGCCGTTCATCAGCAGGGCCTGGGTGTTGGCGTCCAGCTCCACGGACGCGGCCAGCGGCATGTCGAGCTCGACGGTGAGCAGCGCCTTGGTCTGCGCGTAGGCGAGGGCGGGCCCGGCGGCGAGGTGCGCGGCGAGTTCGGCGGCCCGTACGTGGGCCTTGCCCTCCTCGGTGAGCTCGCTGAGCAGGCCGATCCGCTCGGCCTCGGGGGCGCGTACGGGCTCTCCGAGCATCAGCAGCCGGGTGGCGTGGCCGAGGCCGACGACACGGGGCAGCAGGTAGGCGGCGCCCATGTCCCCGCCGGAGAGGCCGACGCGGGTGAAGAGGAAGGCGAAGCGGGCGGTGGGGTCGGCGATCCGGAAGTCGGCGGCGAGCGCGAGGACGGCTCCGGCTCCGGCGGCCACCCCGTGCACGGCGGCGATCACCGGGAAGGGGCATTCGCGGATGGCGCGCACGACCTGGCCGGTCATCCGGTTGAAGTCGAGGAGCTGGGCGGTGTCCATGGCGAGGGTGGCGCCGATGATCTCGTCCACGTCGCCGCCGGAGCAGAAGCCGCGTCCCTCGCCGCCGAGCACGAGGGCGCGTACGGACCGCTCACGGGACAGTTCGGCCAGGAGGTCGCGCAGGTCGGCGTAGGCGCCGAAGGTGAGCGCGTTGAGCTTGTCGGGGCGGTCGAGGGTGACGGTGGCCACGCCGTCCTGCCGGGTCACCCGCAGGTGGCGCCACCGTTCTGTCGCTTCTGTGGAACCGGTGAAGGGGCTCACACGATCGACGGTATCACTGGAACGTGACTGCCGTCACAGAAACGCGACACGCGCCTGCGGTCGTTGCGGCTGCGCCGGGGTGCCGTACAGGGATCATATTTCGACTTCGTATGGTTGAAACCAGGATCTCCCGCTGCGCCGACGCCCGCCGGCCGCCCACGACCCCCACGGAACGGAGGGACCTGCCGTGCCCGACCCCTCCGCCTGGCGGATCGCCCTGCCCCACACGGCGGCGGCCGTACCCATGGCCCGCGCCCTCGTCCGTACCGCGCTGGCCGACGTCGACGCGCCCGCCGACAGCGACACGGCCGAGCTGCTGACCGCGGAGCTCGTCGCCAACGCCGTCGAGCACACCCGCCCCGGCGCCCCGATCGAGCTGGTCGTGGAGCTGCTGGCGGGCGGCTGCCAGGTGGAGGTCCACGACGGCGATCCGCAGCCGCCCGGCGGCCTGACGCCCCGCCCGGACGACGCCCACCCCGACCCCTGGCAGGAGCACGGCCGCGGACTGCTGCTGATCCGCACCCTGAGCTCCGCCTGCGGCCACCGGCCGACGCCGCACGGCAAGGCGGTGTGGTTCACCCTGCCCGCGCGCGTATGACTATGCGCCGGGCTGCGTGCCGGGCTTCGCGAGGCTCGCGACGAGCACGGCCTTGATGGTGTGCAGCCGGTTCTCCGCCTCGTCGAAGACGACGGAGTGCGCGGACTCGAACACCTCGTCCGTCACCTCCAGCGATTCCAGCCCGTGCCGCTCGTGGATCTCCCGGGCCACCTTGGTGCCGAGGTCGTGGAAGGCCGGCAGGCAGTGCATGAACTTCACGTCCGGGTTGCCGGTGGCCCGCAGCACGCCCATGGTCACCGCGTACGGGGACAGCGCCGCGATCCGCTCGTCCCAGACCTCCTTGGGCTCGCCCATGGACACCCAGATGTCGGTCACGACGAAGTCGGCCTGGGCCACGCCCTCGGCGATCTCCTCGGTCAGGGTGATCCGGGCGCCGCTCTTCGCCGCGAGCTCGCGCGCCGCGGCCACCACGGGCTCGGCCGGCCAGTAGGCCTTCGGCGCGACGATCCGTACGTCCATGCCCAGCAGCGCGCCGGTCACGAGGTACGAGTTGCCCATGTTGAAGCGGGCGTCGCCCAGGTAGGCGAAGCAGATCCGCTCCAGCGGCTTGCCGGAGTGCTCGGTCATGGTCAGGACGTCGGCCAGCATCTGGGTGGGGTGCCAGTCGTCGGTGAGCCCGTTGAAGACGGGCACTCCGGCGTGGGCGGCGAGCTCCTCGACGGCGTCCTGGCTGTCACCCCGGTACTCGATCCCGTCGAACATCCGGCCCAGCACCCGCGCGGTGTCCCTGACCGACTCCTTGTGCCCCATCTGCGAGCCGGAGGGGTCCAGGTAGGTCGTACGGGCGCCCTGGTCGGCCGCGGCGACCTCGAAGGCGCAGCGGGTGCGCGTCGAGGTCTTCTCGAAGATCAGCGCGATGTTCCTGCCCTGGAGCAAGGGCTGCTCGGTCCCGGCCTTCTTGGCCGCCTTGAGTTCGGCGGCGAGCTCGATCAGGCCGCGGAACTCGGCGGCGGTGAAGTCGAGCTCCTTGAGAAAACTGCGGCCGGCGAGGTCGGTGGCCATGGGGTCGCTCCAGCGTCACGGTGACAGGGAATATTGGAAGTCTATACGATCCCTTGTATTGATATACGGCCCGGTCGTGGTGCGCGGGCCCCCGCCCCTCCGGCTCCCTCCTCAGAATCCCCCGTCAGACGGCATCGCGCTCCACCGGGCAGCTCATGCAGCGCGGCCCGCCCCGGCCCCGGCCCAGCTCGCTGCCGGGGATCTCGATGACCTCGATGCCTTCCTTGCGCAGATGAGTGTTGGTCGTCACGTTCCGCTCGTACGCGACCACCACCCCCGGCTCGACGGCCAGCACGTTGCACCCGTCGTCCCACTGCTCGCGCTCTGCCGAGTGCACGTCCTGCGTCGCGGTCAGCACCCGGATCGAGTCCAGCCCGAGGGCCGCCGCGATGGCCCGGTGCATGTGCTCCGGCGCGTGGTCGGTCACCTTCAGCTCGTGCGCCCCGGCGCCCGGCTCGATCGTGTAGGAGCGGAGCATGCCGAGCCCGGCGTACTGAGTGAACGTATCTCCGTCGACCATCGTCATCACCGTGTCCAGGTGCATGAACGCCCGCCGCTTCGGCATGTCGAGGGCCACGATGCTGGTCGCCGACCCGGCGGCGAACAGTCCCCGCGCCAGCATCTCCACCGCCTGCGGGGTGGTCCGCTCGCTCATCCCGATGAGCACCGCGCCGTTCCCGATGACCAGCACGTCACCGCCCTCGATGGTCGAGGGGTAGTCGACCTGCCCCTGCGACCAGTAGTGGAAGGCGCCCGAGGAGGTGAAGAGCGGGTGGTGCTTGTAGATCGCCTCGAAGTGGACGGTCTCGCGCTGCCGCGCCGGCCAGCGCATCGCGTTGATGGACACCCCGTCGTAGATCCACGCGGAAGTGTCCCGGGTGAACAGGTGGTTGGGCAGCGGCCCCAGCAGGAAGTCGTCCAGTTCCAGGGCGTGGAAGCGCACCGACACCGGCTCGGCGTGCCGCTCCAGGAACTCCCGCTTGGTCATCCCGCCGACCAGGGCCTCGGCCAGCTCGGCCGAACTCAGCCCGTCGAACACCGCCCTGAGGTGGTCGGTGGCGAGCGGCCCGTACTCCTTCTCGTCGAACACCCGGTCCAGGACCAGGTGTCTCGCCTCCGGGATGTCGAGGGCCTCGCACAACAGGTCACCGAAGAGGTGGACCTCCACGCCCCGGTCGCGCAGCACGTCCGCGAAGCCGTCGTGCTCCTGGCGGGCCCGGCGCACCCACAGCACGTCGTCGAAGAGGAGCGCGTCCTTGTTGCTCGGTGTGAGCCGCTTCAGCTCCAGGTCGGGCCGGTGGAGGATGACGCGGCGAAGCCGCCCGGTCTCGGAGTCGACATGGAATCCCATGCCGTACACGTTCCCAGACCGGACGGCTTTTTGACGTGGCGTCTGCTCAGCGAGGGGTGCCGAGGCCGAGAAGTGCCGTCGGGGCGCCGACGAGCTCCGGGGCGATCAGGCCGAGCTTGGGCTTGGTCAGGTTCGGCAGCCCGAAGTTGGAGCCGTCCGGCATCGTCAGCGGGGAGCCGAGGATCGCACCCGGGGTCCGGGCGCGCATCGTGGTGGCCGGCGCGTCCAGGGAACCCTCGCCGTCCGTCTCCGGCTCGCCCAGCAGGTTCGGCACCGGGGAGGTGATGAGGGTGTTGCCGAGCTCGGTGGCGATCGGGACCGCGGGGAGCAGTGGGGTCGGGAGCATGTCCCCCGAGTGGAAGCGGGGCGCCTCGGGCGCTCCGACGACCGGCACCGGCACCCCGGTGGCCACGCGGGGGGCCTCGACGCCCAGCGTGGTCTCCACGGCCTCCAGCGGGACACCGACCGGGACCGAGTCGGCCACGGCCGGGGTGGCCGCGCCGGCCGCCGCCATACAGGTCATGAGCGCCGCAAAGCTTCCGCGCGCGGTCATCTTCATAGGTGATGTTCCGTCCTTCCAGGGTCGCGGACAGTCCGCTGCCCTGGATGAACGATCCCGCCGGTGGTTTTCCCGGCGTTCTCCGCGAAAGTTCCCCCATACGACCTAATTCGCGGCCGTACGGGGGCCTCCGCTTTACGCGCGTGCACCCCTGGCCGGGGTCAGAGGCGGGGGTCGACCGGCTCCGACTCGAGGGCGAGCACCGCGAAGACGGCCTCGTGGACCCGCCACAGCGGCTCGTCGGCCGCCAGCCGGTCCAGCGCCTCCAGCCCGAGCGCGTACTCGCGCAGGGCCAGCGAGCGCTTGTGGCCGAGGAAGCGCTCGCGCAGCCGCTCCAGGTGGTCGGGGCGGGTGTACTCCGGACCGTAGATGATCCGCAGGTACTCGCGCCCGCGCACCTTGACCCCGGGCTGGACCAGCCGGCCCTTGCCGTCCCGGGCGTACGCCTGGAGCGGCTTGACGACCATGCCCTCGCCGCCGGCGGCCGTCAGCTCCGACCACCAGTCGGTGCCCGCCCGTACGGACTCCTCGTCCGCGGTGTCCACCAGAATCCGGCCGGTGCGGCGCAGCAGCCCGGTGCCCGCCGCCTCGTCGGCGGCGACCAGCCGGTCCAGCCAGAACAGCTGCTCGTCGTGGGGCACGGCGGCCAGCGACCGCCCGGCCGCCGCCAGCAGCTGGAACGGCGCGAACCGTACGCCGTCCAGCCCGTCGGTGGTCCAGCAGTAACGCCGGTACGCCTCGGTGAACTTCGCGGCGTCGACGGCCCGGCCGCGCTGGCGCTCCAGCAGCTCGCCGGTGTCGATGCCCCGGGCGGCGGCCGCCTCCAGGGCGGCGATCGCGCCCGGGAAGACGGCGCCGGAGGCCGCGCCCACGGCGGCGTACTGGTTGCGCAGCAGGCCGGCGGACTTCAGGGACCAGGGCAGCAGTTCGCCGTCGATCAGCATCCAGTCCGTGCCGAGCTCCTCCCAGAGACCGGCGTCGGTGACGGCCGCGCGGAGCCGGGTGAGTACCTCCTCGGTGACCTCCGGATCCTTGAAGAAGGGCCGTCCGGTGCGGGTGTAGACGGACCCGGTCGGGCCGTCGACGCCGAAGCGCTCGCGGGCCGCGTCGGCGTCCTTGCAGACCAGGACGGTGGCGCGGGAGCCCATGTGCTTCTCCTCGCACACCACCTGGGCGATGCCGTCCTTGCGGTACTGCGCGAAGGCCTCGGCCGGGTGCTCGAGGTAGCCCTCCTCACGGGAGGTCGCGGTCGGCGCCATGGTCGGCGGCAGGTACGGGACCAGCCGCGGGTCCACGGCGAAGCGGCTCATGACCTCCAGCGCGGCGGCCGCGTTCTCCTCGCGCACGGTGACGTTGCCCAGGTGCCGGGTCTCCACGATCCGGCGCCCGTGCACATCGCCCAGGTCGAGCGGGCGCCCGTCGTGACCGCCGGGCACCTCGGTGACGAGCGGGCGCGTGGGCTCGTACCAGACCTTCTCGGCCGGTACGTCGACCAGTTCGCGCTCGGGCCAGCGCAGGGCGGTCATCTTCCCGCCGAAGACGGCGCCGGTGTCGAGGCAGATGGTGTTGTTGATCCAGGCGGTGTTCGGGACCGGGGTGTGGCCGTAGACCACGGCCGCCTTGCCGCGGTAGTCCTCGGCCCACGGGTAGCGCACGGGCAGGCCGAACTCGTCCGTCTCGCCGGTGGTGTCCCCGTACAGGGCGTGCGAGCGGACCCGGCCGGAGGTGCGGCCGTGGTACTTCTCGGGCAGCCCTGCGTGGCATACCACCAGCTTGCCGCCGTCGAGCACGTAGTGGCTGACGAGGCCGCGGATGAACTCCCGTACCTCCTGGACGAACTCCTCCGGCTCCCCTTCCAGCTGCTCGATCGTCTCGGCGAGGCCATGGGTCCGCTGGACCTTGGAGCCCTTCAGATAACGGCCGAGCTTGTTCTCGTGGTTCCCGGGCACGCACAGGGCGTTGCCGGACTTGACCATGCCCATGACGCGGCGCAGGACGCCCGGACTGTCCGGACCGCGGTCGACGAGGTCGCCGACGAAGACGGCGGTGCGCCCCTCGGGGTGGGCCCCGTCCTCGTACCCGAGCTTGGCGAGCAGGGTCTCCAGCTCGGAGGAACAGCCGTGGATGTCACCGATGATGTCGAAGGGGCCGGTGAGGTGTGTGAGGTCGTTGAAGCGCTTCTCCAGGACCACCTCGGCGGCCTCGGCCTCCTCGGCGGAACGCAGCACGTGCACCTTGCGGAAGCCCTCGCGCTCCAGTCCGCGCAGCGAACGCCGCAGATCGCGGCGGTGGCGCTGGATGACCGCGCGCGGCAGCCCGGCCCGGTCGGGGCGGGCGGCGTTGCGCTCGGCGCAGACCTCTTCGGGCATGTCGAGGACGATGGCGATGGGCAGGACGTCGTACCGGCGGGCGAGCTCGACGAGCTGCCTGCGGGCCTCGGCCTGCACGCTGGTGGCGTCGACGACGGTGAGGCGGCCGGCCTCCAGCCGCTTGCCGGCGATGTAGTGCAGGACCTCGAAGGCGGCCTTGCTGGCGCTCTGGTCGTTCTCGTCGTCGGCGACGAGCCCGCGGCAGTAGTCCGAGGAGATGACCTCGGTGGGCTTGAAGTGCTTGCGGGCGAAGGTGGACTTGCCCGAGCCGGTGGCCCCGACGAGGACGACGAGGGACAGGTCGGTGACGGGAAGTACGCGGTGGGTCCCGGTGCTTGCGATGGTCATGCTGCCTCGCCCTCCTTCGGGGTTTCGGTGGTGGTGGTCGTGTCGGTGTCGGTCTGCGTGAAGACCGCCATCTGGGTCGGCGGCCCGACCTCGGGGTCGTCGTCCCCGACGGGGACGAACCCGACGCCGTACCCGTGCCGTTCGGCTACGGCGCCGGCCCAGGCGCGGAACTCCTCGCGGGTCCACTCGAAGCGGCGGTCGCCGTGGCGGACCTGCCCGGCGGGCAGCGACTCCCAGCGGACGTTGTACTCGACGTTGGGGGTGGTCACGAGGACCGTGCGGGGCCGGGCCGCGCCGAACACCGCGTACTCCAGCGCGGGCAGCCGCTCCGGGTCCAGGTGCTCGATGACCTCGCTGAGCACGGCCGCGTCGTAGCCGGCCAGCCGCTTGTCGGTGTAGGCGAGCGAGCCCTGGAGCAGCCGGACGCGCGTGCTCTGCCGCTCCCCCATCCGCTCCAGCCGCAGCCGCTTGGCCGCGAGGTTCAGGGCGCGCACGGACACGTCCATGCCGACGATCTCGCTGTACGCCGGGTCCTTGAGCAGCGCCTGGACCAACTGCCCCTGTCCGCAGCCGAGGTCCAGCACCCGCTGGGCACCCGCGCCGCGCAGGGCGGAGAGGATCGCGTCCCGCCGCTGCACCGCGAGCGGTACGGGCCTCTCCTCCGTGTCGCGGCTCTCGTCCACGGCGTTGTCGAGCTCCTCGACCTCGCTGCCGTCGGCCTCGGCGAGGCGGACCAGCTCCAGGCGCTCGATGGCGTCCTGGGTCAGCCGCTTGTGGCGGGCGAGGTAGCGGGAGCTGATCAGACCGTTCTCGGGGTGCGCGGCCAGCCAGCCGTCTCCGGCGCGCAGCAGCTTGTCGACCTCGTCGGGGGCGATCCAGTAGTGCTTGGCGTCGTCGAGCACGGGCAGCAGGACGTAGAGCTGCCGCAGGGCGTCCGCCAAGCGCAGTTCCCCCTCCAGGACGAGGCGTACGTACCGGGAGTCCCCCCACTCGGGGAACCGCTCGTCGAGCGGTACGGGCTCGGCCCGTACGAGGTCCCAGCCGAGCGGGTCGAACAGCCGGTGCACGAGCTCGGCCCCGCCGCGGGCGGGCAGCGCCGGAATCTCGACGCGCAGCGGCCGTGCCTGCTCCGGCAGCTCCGGGCGGACGGCGCACTGGCCCTTCAGCGCACTGCGGAACACTCCGCTGAGCGCGACGGCGAGCAGCGAGGAGGCGGCGTACGGCCGGTCGTTGACGTACTGCGCGAGCGCGGCGTCGGGCGCTCCGCCCCGGCCCTTGCCCTGACCGCGCCGCACGAGCGCGACGGGATCCACCTCCAGCAGCAGGGCCGCCGTGCACCGCTGCTCAGTGGCCTCGGGGTAGAACACGTGGGCGGTGCCGTGGGACGTGGAGAACGCCTGCGTCTTCCCGGGATGCTTGTGCAGCAGGTAGCCCAGGTCGGTAGCGGGTCGTTCAGGGGAGCCGGTGGTGGAGATCGTCAGGAACACACGACCGATTGTTGCTGGTCACCCGTCCTGGCGGCCCCCTATTTTCCGGCAGCCAGCTCCGCGATGCGGTCCGGGCCGATGCGGCAGCAGCCGCCGAGGAGGCGGGCGCCCGTGTGCTGCCAGGCGCCGGTGGGCCAGGGGCGCGGGCTTTCGGGGGCGTGCCAGGTACCGGTGGCGGCCTCCCAGACGGAGCCGTCGTTGGGGTAGGCCACGAGCGGTTTGCGGGTGGCGGCCGCGGCCGCTTCGAGGGCGGGCAGGACCTCGGCCGGGTCGCAGCAGTTGACGCCGACCGCGATGACCTGCGGGGCGGCCGCCGCGAGGGCGAAGGCTTCGGGGAGGGGTGCGCCGGAGCGGGTGCGGCCGTCGGCGACGGTGTAGCTCAGCCAGGCCGGGGCGCCCGTCTCCGCGAGGACGGTGAGCAGTGCCTCCGCTTCGTCCGGGTCGGGGACGGTCTCCAGGGCGAGGACGTCGGGGCCCGCGGCGAGCAGCGCCTCGACGCGCGGGCGGTGGAAGGCGGCGAGTTCGCGCACGCTCAGGCCGTACCGGCCGCGGTACTCGGAGCCGTCCGCGAGCACCGCCCCGTACGGGCCCACGGAGGCGGCCACCCACACCTCGTGGCCGGCGGCCTCGGCTGCGCGGGCGGCGAGGGCGACGCTGCGGTGCAGCAGGGCGGCGGCCCGGGGGTGGCCGGGGCCGATCTGGTAGCTCGCGGTGATCAGCACCTCGGCGCCGGCCCGTGCGTACGCCGTGTGGGCGGCCTCCACCTGGCCGGGCCGCTCGTCGAGCACCCGGCCCGTCCAGAGGCCGCCGGACAGGTCGCAGCCCTGGGCGGCGAGCTGGTTGCTCAGCCCGCCGTCCAGGAGCACGGTCCGGTGGGCCAGGGCTTCGGCGAGCGGGCCGGACGCGCGTGGCATCGCTGCTGCGTCCCCGGTCAGCCGAGCTGGGAGAGGACCTGGGCGGAGATCAGCTCCAGGTGGTCCAGGTCGTCGAGGTCGAGCAGCTGGAGGTAGACGCGGGAGGAGCCGATGGAGCCGTAGGCCCCGATCTTCTCCACGACCTGGGACGGGGAGCCGGCCAGACCGTTGGCCTTGAGTTCGTCCACGTCACGGCCGATGGCGGCGGCCCGGCGGGCGACCTCGGCGTCGTCCTTGCCGACGCAGACCACCAGGGCGTTGGAGTAGACGAGGTCGCCGGCCTTGCGCCCGGCCTCCGCGGCAGCCTCCCGGACCCGCGCGAACTGCCGCTCGCTGTCGGCGATCGACGCGAAGGGCATGTTGAACTCGTCGGCGTAGCGGGCGGCGAGGCGCGGGGTGCGCCGCGCGCCGTGCCCGCCGATGAGTACGGGCACCTTGGCCTGGGCGGGCTTGGGCAGCGCGGGCGAGTTCTCCACCCGGTAGTGGCTGCCCGGATAGTCGAAGGTGGCGCCGATCTCGGTGGCCCACAGCCCGGTGACGATGGCCAGCTGCTCCTCCAGCCGGGCCATCCGCTCGGCCGGGAAGGGGATCCCGTACGCCTTGTGCTCCTCCTCGAACCAGCCCGCGCCCAGGCCCAGTTCGACGCGGCCGCCGGACATCTGGTCGACCTGGGCGACCTGGATGGCGAGCACACCGGGCAGCCGGAAGGTGCCGGCCGTCATCAGGGTGCCCAGCCGGATCCGCCGGGTCTCCCGGGCCAGGCCCGCGAGGGTGATCCACGCGTCGGTGGGTCCGGGCAGGCCGTCGGCCGAGCCCATCTTCAGATAGTGGTCGGATCGGAAGAACGCATCGAAGCCGAGGTCCTCAGTGGCCTTGGCGACGGTCAGGAGGGTGTCGTAGCTCGCGCCCTGCTGGGGCTCGGTGAAAATGCGAAGATCCATGCCCCCCATCCTGCCTCCCCAGGCCGCCTCCCCGGGCTCTCCGCCGAGCTCTCTCCCGGCCGCCGCCGGGAGGTACCTCCATCCGGGTGACCCCGCGGAGGTTCCCCCCTCGCACCCCTGCCGGGTGAATCTGCGTCAACCGGACGGTCCACCCCGGACGCCGCCAGTGACCACCCCCGAAGGGGCTCGTTGGCTCGGACGGAGCCGGACCGCCGGCCCGCGCGCCGGCGGCCACTTCGCCGGTGCGTCCACCGCGCCCTTCCGCCTCGGAAGGGCCAGGGCCGAGGAGGCCGCCATGTCCCACGAGGTCGTGCCGGAGACCCACCGACAGACCGGGCAGGCAGCACACGACGACGCACGTCAGGAGTCCTCGGTCCCCGCCGAGGGCGGCGCACCGAAGGGCCTGCTGCAGCAGATGGAAGAGCTGATGGCGGCGCTGAACGCCGACCTGTCGCAGCTCGACGCCGACCTCCAGTCCTCCTCCACGGACCGCGCCCCGGGCGCGCCCGCTCCCGGGGAAGAGCGCCCGTCCTACCGGTCGTTCTGACCGTGCGGGTCCCGTCGCGCGCGACGGGACCCGTGTGACACCTCAGGCCACGCCCGAGGCGGACCCCCGCTCGCGCACCGCCATGCGGCGCAGGATCGCCCGTACCCGGTCGCTCGACTCGTCAGCCGCGTCGATCGACTCTATGCACTGCCAGTACAGGGTCTCGTCGTCCGTCCCGCAGGCCACCCCGACCAGGGCTATGCCCACTTCGCCCAGCAATGCCTGGAGCCCGAGCAGTGCCTGCCGGACGTCCGACACCACCGTCAACTGCGCGGCCCGCGGCGGATACTCGGGCGCGCTGCCCTCTCCGCGCAGGGCCGCCCGGTCGATCACCCCGCAGCCTCTGCCTCCCGCTTCCCCCAGTCCCCGTGCCTCCGCTCTCATCTCCGGCGGCCCGGTGACCGCCAGATAGCCTCCTACGCCCTGCGCGAGCGCCTGGGCCTGCCAGGCCTCGCCCACGATGTCCCACGCAGCCCCGCTCTGTGCCAGCGCGTGCCGGCCGGCCGCGATGAGCCGTACCGCATCCATATGCCGTCCCCCGTCCGCACGACATCCCGCCGTCCTCACCACTACCCAGAGTGAGGGCAATGAGCCAGTAAAGCCAGGGGTATTCGGAAAATGTGGACACAAACGTGATTGTGGAGGAGTCCATCACTCCGAAGAGTGACGATTAGGTGTCGGTTCGCCCGCCACCGGGAAGCGGAGCTCGTTCCTCTCGATCTTCGCGGCGAGCGCATCCAGCACATCCACCCCGAGAACCTCACAGAACTGCAGCAGATACGCGAGTACGTCGGCCACCTCATCGGCCACGCGGTGGGCCGTTTCCGGCTTCTCCATGACCTTCGCGGACTGTTCCGGCGTCAGCCACTGGAAGATCTCGACCAGTTCGGCCGCCTCCACGCTCAGCGCCACCGCCAGGTTCTTGGGCGTGTGGTACGGCTCCCAGCCGCGTGCCGCGGCGAAGTCGGCGAGCCTGCGCTGCAGCAGGCCGAGCCGCTCACCGCGCGCCGCCGGGGTCTCGTTCGTGTCGTTCGCGTCGCTCATGGATCACAGGTCTACCACCGTGACACCCGCGAGGAGCCGGGCGGCCGCCGCGGTCTCCTCCCCCACCGCCGCCACCAGCCGGACGTGGCCGCGCCCGCACGACAGCAGGGCCAGGCGCAGCAGCTCGGCGCTCTGGCGCCGGTCCAGGCCGCGGTCGAAGCCGTCGGCCAGCACCGTCAGCGCCTGCTGCGCGGAGAGCAGTTCGGCGGCCGGGTCCATGGCGAGCACTCCCGGGCCGGTCAGCAGGACCAGCGCCTGCGCGAGGAAGCGCAGTTCGCCCGCGCCGAGTCGGGCCAGTTCCGTGGCGGGCCGGTCGGGGCCGCGGTCCAGTACCGCCGTGACGGGGCCGTCGGCGGGGGCCCGTACGTCCAGGCCGGCGACGGGTCCCGCGCAGCCGGTGCGGGCGGCCTCGGCCAGCAGCGCGTGCCGGGTGCCGCATTCGTGGCGGGTCCGGCGCAGTACGTCGGCCAGGTTGGCGCAGTCGCCGAGCAGCCGGCCCTCCCCCGGCGGGACGGGCGCGCGCATCCGCTCCGGGCGGGGGTCGCAGGGGAACACCGAGCGCAGCGCCACCACGACCTGTTCGGCGGCGGCCAGGACCTGGCGCTGGCCGGCCGTGGCGCCGGCCACGCGGAGGGGGAGCAGGGCCGTGCCGAGCCGGTCGTCCGGCAGCGGGGCCCGGGTGACGCCGATGGCGCCGCCGGTCAGCCACGCACCCTGCACGGAGCGCCGGCCGGGATCGCGCAGGGCGGTGGCGAGCAGGATCTGCCCCGGCTGCGAGAGCCGTTCGCCGACGATGCGCAGGGTGGGCTCGGCCTGGACGGCGAGGTCGAGCCGGACCGGTCCGGCGGGGCCGTCGACGGTGCAGCCGATGCGGAAGCCGCGCCGCCGGTCGGCATCGGGGACGGCCAGGTCGGGGATGCGGGCACCCGGGTCGGGGAAGGCCTCCTCGAGGGTGGCTCCGGAGCCGAGCACGGCGAGGGCCTCGTAGGCGGCCAGGGCCTGGGACTTGCCGCTGCCGCTCGGCCCGGCGAGGAGGGTGACGGGCCCGAGCGCGAAGGCGGCGCCCCGGTGCGGCCCGAAGGCGGACAGCCGCAGTCCGGTGACCCCGGGCCGGTGGAGCCGCACGGCTTGCGCGGGCACGGTCGGGTCGTCGCCGGCTAACGCGACGGCGGGGCGGGGGAGGTCCGGGGCGGGGGCGGCGGGGGTGGCGGGAAGGGGAGCGGCGAGGGTGGCGTCCATGCGGCGGACGGTACGGGCCGCCGGACCCCCCGAGAGCCCGGCGAACCGTTACGTCGCGGCGACCTTCCTACGATCGGGGGACGGCAGCGGCCGCGATCCCCTCGACCTCGGTCCCGACGGGCGCCAGCAGGAAGACGTTCCGGTCCACCCGGTGCATCCCGCTGCCGAGTCCGAAGACCACACCACTGCTGAAGTCCAGGATCCGCTTGGCCACTTCGCTGTCGGCGCCGGTCAGGTCGAGCAGTACCGGGATCTGCGCGATCAGGTACTCCGCCACCTCCCGTGCGTCCGCGAAGATCTGAACCCGGATCACCACGAAGCGCCGCTGCTCCGCCGCCGACGCTCCGGGCGCCGTGGGGATGGTGCGGTGGTCCACCCGGGAGGGCCATTCGTTGCGGCTGCGCAGGGGGACCACCTGCGCGAGCCCCTCCCACTGTTCGTCGGTGACGTCGTACCTGCTCACCGGGCCGCCTCGGCCGCGCGCTTCATGTGCATCCCCCCATCCTCTCGCGTTTCACCCGTTCAGCCCAACACCGACACGAACCAGACCGACTACTCCCCGCGAACGAATTAGGTTAGGTTAGGCATACCTAAGTTCTCGGGATGATGGAGAGATCCAGATGCGCATGTCCGGTGCCCCTGCCACCCCGGCCACCCGGCCCACCGACGCCGAGCGCGTGCGGTCGATCCTGGCCGCCGCCCACTCCATGACCGCGGTCACCGACGGGCTGCGTGCCGAGGTCCGCCACCTCGACGGCGGCGACCCGATGGGCCGGCTGCACCTGCACCCCGCCGAACCGGGCGGCGACGCCGAGCACCGGCCCGCGATCCGGCTGGAGTTCACCGACGTCGCCCCCACCCCCGTACGCGACCGGGTGCGGGCCCGGGTGACCATCGTGGGCCGCCTGCTCACCCCGTACGCGGGCGAGAGCGACGGTCCCGGGGACGAGAGCACCTGCATGGAGTTCGGCCAGGCCGTCCTGGAGACCGCGGACGGCTTCTCCTACGTCGGGCTGGAAGAGCTGGACGCGGCCCGGCCCGACCCGCTGGCCCCGTACGAGGCGGGCATGCTCACGCACCTCCTCGACGACCACCCCGACCTCGTCACCCTGCTGCTGCGCCTGGTCCGGCCGCTGCCCGCCGCCTCGGTGATCCGCGCGCTGCCGGTCGCCATGGACCGGTACGGGATCACCCTGCGGCTCGAGGAGCGGAGCGGCCACCGCGACGCGCGGCTGGCCTTCCCCTCGCCGCTCGACGACGTGGAGCAGTCGGGGGCGCAGATCCAGGCCCTGTTCAGCGCGGCCCGGCGGCGCTCGCACCGCAACACGCTGCCCGCCTGACGAACGGGGCGGAATAGGCCCGGGCGGCGCCCCGTTGGAACCGATCATGAAGGCCATCACGTACAACGCATACGGAACTCCCGGCCGGCTCACGCTCGTTGACGTACCGCAGCCCAAGGTGGGGCCGGGCGAGGTTCTCGTCCGCGTCAAGGCGGCCGGGGTCAACCCGGTGGACTGGAAGCTCGCCGCCGGATATCTCGACCCGATCCTCGAAGTCCGCTATCCCGTCATACCCGGCTGGGACGTGGCCGGAGTCGTCGAGGCGGTCGGCCCGGACACCTTCGACTTCGCCGTCGGCGACGAGGTCTACGGGTACGTGAGGAAGGAGTGGGTGGAGCTCGGCACCTACGCCGAGCTGGTCAGCGCCCCGGTCCGCACCCTCGCGCACAAGCCCCGCGAGCTGACCTTCGAGCAGGCCGCGGGAATTCCCCTGGCCGGCCTGACCGCCTACCAGTCCCTCACCCGCGTGGGCCTCAAGGCCGGCGAGACCGTCGTCATCCACTCCGCGGCCGGCGGCACCGGCTCGTTCGGGGTGCAGATCGCGGTCGCCCTCGGCCTGCGCGTCATCGGTACGGCCGGCGCGCACAACCACGACTACCTGCGCTCCCTCGGCGCCGAGCCGGTCCTGTACGGGGACGGGCTGGCCGACCGCATCCGCGCGCTGGCGCCCGAAGGCGTGGACGCGGGCCTCGACTTCTACGGCGACGGCGCCGTCGAGCTGCTCCAGTCGCTGGTGAAGGAGCGCGACCGGGTGGTCTCCATCGCCGACTACGAGGCCGCGGCCAAGGGCGCGCACCAGCTGTGGGTACGACCCGACACCGCCGACCTGACCTTCCTGGCCGAGCTCGCGGACTCGGGCCGGCTCACGGTCAACGTCGAGCACGCGCTGCCGCTCGCGCAGGCCGCCAGGGCGTGGGAGCTGAGCGCCACGGGCCGGACCAGGGGCAAGATCGTACTGACGGTCTGAAAACCCGGCGGGGGGCGGTCCGCCTCGGACCACCCCCCAGTGCTCAGGCGGTGACCGGCGCCGCTGCCGGTGCGCCGGCCCCGCCGCTCGCGTAGCGGTTGGCGGGGCGCGGCAGGCCGTAGTTCTCGCGCAGGGTGCGGCCGGTGTACTCGGTGCGGAAGAGGCCGCGGCGCTGGAGGATCGGCACGACCTGGTCCACGAAGTCGGTCAGGCCGGTGGGCAGGACGGGCGCCATGATGTTGAACCCGTCGGCGGCTCCCCGGGTGAACCACTCCTCGAGCTGGTCGGCGATCTGCTCGGGCGTGCCGGCGAAGACCCGGTGGCCGCGGCCGGCGCCGAGGCGGGCGATCAGCTGGCGCAGGGTGAGGCCGTCGCGGCGGGCGAGTTCGGCGACGAGGGTGAAGCGGCTCTTGTTGCCGTTGACGTCCCGCTCCTCGGGGAGATCGGGCAGCGGGCCGTCGAGGGGCAGTCCGGAAAGGTCCACGTTGAGCATTCCGGAGAGCTGGGCGAGGCCGTACTCCGGCACCTGGAGGTCGGTGAGCTGCTGCTCCAGGGCCTTCGCCTCGGCCTCGGTGGAGCCGATGACGGGCGCAATGCCGGGCAGGACGAGCAGGTCGCTCTCGGCCCGCCCGTACTTCGCCAGGCGGGACTTGAGGTCCTTGTAGAAGGTCTGGCCGTCCGCGAGGGTCTGCTGGGCGGTGAAGACGGCCTCGGCGTACTGGGCGGCGAACTCCTTGCCGGACTCGGAGGAGCCCGCCTGCACGAGCAGCGGGTACCCCTGCGGGGAGCGCGGGACGTTGAGCGGGCCGGCCACGCCGAAGTACTCGCCGCGGTGGGCGGCGGGGTGGAGCTTGTCGGTGTCGGCGTAGATGCCGCGCTCCTTGTCGAGGACGATCGCGTCGTCCTCCCAGCTGTCCCAGAGCTTGGTGGCGACGTCGAGGAACTCGCGGGCCCGGTCGTAGCGGAGGCCGTGCTCCAGGTGCTCCTCCCGGTTGAAGTTGCGGGCCTCGTCCACGGTGCCGGAGGTGACGATGTTCCAGCCGGCGCGGCCGCCGCTGATGTGGTCGAGGGAGGCGAACTTGCGGGCGAGGTTGAAGGGCTCGTTGAAGGTGGTGGAGACGGTGGCGATGAGCCCGATGTGCTCGGTTACGGCGGCGATGGCGGAGAGCAGGGTGAGCGGCTCGAACCCGCCCAGGGCGTTGTAACGGGCCTTGCCCCACAGGGCGAGTCCGTCCGCGAAGAAGATGGAGTCGAGCTTTCCGCGCTCCGCGGTCCGGGCGAGCTCCTGGAAGTAGCGCAGGTCGGTGACGCGCTCGGGGCTGCTGCCGGGGTGGCGCCAGGCGGCGTCGTGGTGTCCGGCGTTCATGAGGAAGGCGTTGAGGTGGAGGGTCCGGGGCGTCTGGTCGGTCATGTGGGTTTCCCTAGGAAGAGGCGGGGACGCGCCAGAGGCTGAGGCGGCGTTCGACGGTGACGAGGAGCTGGTTGAAGGCGACGCCGATCGCGGAGATCGTGATGATGCCCGCGTACATCTGCGGGATCGCGAAGTTGAACTGCGAGGCGTTGATCAGATAGCCGAGTCCCGCTTTCGCGCCGATCATCTCGGCGGCCACGAGGACGAGGATGGATACGGCGCCGGCGAGCCGGATGCCGGTGAAGATGGCCGGTACGGAGGCCGGGAGGATCACCTTCTGGAACAGGCGGGGCGTGGAGAGGTCCATCGACCGGGCGAGCCGGATCAGGGTGGGGTCGGCGTTCCGGACGGCGCTGATGGTGTTGAGCAGGACGGGCCAGAGGCAGGCGTAGACGACGATCGACACCTTCGAGGTCTCGCCGATGCCGAGGAGCAGCACGAAGACCGGGAGCAGCGCGAGGGCCGCGGTGTTGCGGAAGACCTCCAGCAGCGGCCCAAGGAAGTCGGCGAGTGGCCGGTACCAGCCGATGAGCAGGCCGAGCGGGACGGCGACGGCCACGGCGATGCCGAAACCGCCGAAGGAGCGGATCAGGCTGGCCTGGGTGTGGTCGGCGAGCTGGCCGTCGCCGGCCAGCTCCCACCAGGCGACGGCCACCTCGCTGATGGGGGGCAGGAAGGTGGCGTCGACCAGGCCGGCGCGCGGGGCGATCTCCCAGAGGGCGACCAGGGCGAGGATCGCCGCGGTCCGGACGGCGACGGCCTTCAGGACGCGTACGACGGCCAGTGCGGCGGTCTTCGTACGGACGGGGGCGGGGGCGGGGGCCTGGCCGGCTCGGATCGTGCCGACGGGGGTATCGGCCCGGGCGGCCCCGGCCGGGGCCGGGGCCTTGCGGACCGGGGCCCCGGTCGCCCGGGGCGTCGTCCGGGCCGGGTTCACGACGGGGTCGGCGGCCGGGTCGACGACGGGGTCGGCCGGGGGCACGGTCGGGGCCGTGAGGCCCGCGGCCGCCAGGGCGGTGGTGTCGGTTCCGGTGGTCATACGGCTGCCGCCTCCTTCTCCAGTTGCTGGGCGCGGGCCACCTCGTCGTGGAGGAGGTTCCAGATCTCGTGCCGGTAGCGGGCGAACTCCGGGCTGGACCGCAGGGCTTCCCCCAGCAGTCCGTCGCGGTCGCCGAAGGAGACCGGGACGACCTCCTTGACCCGGCCGGGCCGGGAGGTCATGACGGCCACCCGCTGCCCGAGGTAGACGGCCTCCTCGATGCCGTGCGTGATGAAGACGACGGTCTTGCCGGTGCTCTGCCAGATGCGGCGCAGCTCGTCCTGGAGCGACTCGCGGGTCTGCGCGTCGAGTGCGGCGAACGGCTCGTCCATCAGCAGCACGTCCGGGTCGTACGCCAGCGAGCGGGCGATGGCGACGCGCTGGCGCATGCCGCCGGAGAGCTGGTGCGGGTGCCGGTCCTCGAAGCCGGTCAGTCCGACCAGGTCCAGGAACTCCTTCGCCCGGGCGGCGCGTTGGCGACGCGGCACACCGGTCGCCTCCAGGCCGAACTCGACGTTGCCCTGGGCGGTGCGCCACGGCAGCAGCGCGTACTGCTGGAAGACGATGCCCCGGTCCAGGCCCGGCCCGGTGACCTGCTTGCCGTCGAGCAGGATCCGTCCGGCCGTCGGGGCGGCCAGTCCGCCGAGGAGGTCGAGGAGCGTGGACTTGCCGCAGCCGCTGGGGCCGACGACCACGAGGAACTCCCCGCTGTGGATCTCCAGGTCGATGCCGTCGAGGGCGGTGAAGTCCCCGAAGGTCTTGCGCACTCCCTCGAACACGATCTTCGCCATGTCCGGTCAGCCCTTTCCGTAGCCGTTGAACTCGTTGGTGTAGAGGTCGGACGGCTTGAACTGCCCCGCCTTGATCTCGCCGCGCTCGCCGAGCCAGTCGAGCCAGAGCTGGAACTCCTTGTCGGGTATCCGGCCGCCCGTCTCGGCGATCCCGAAGGAGCGCCAGTACTGCAGGGCGGCGGTGTCCTCGTTGCGGCCGCGCTTCTTGACGATCTCGGTCATCCGGGCGACGGCCTCCTCGCGCGGGGTGGTGCGGGACCACTCGATGGCCTTGGCCACGCCCGTCACAAAGGTCCGTACGGTGTCCGGGTTCTGCTTGATGAAGCGCTCGGTCATGATGTAGGTGCCCGCGCTGAACGGGCCGAGCAGATCCACGTCGGTGAACAGCGGGCGGATGCCGCCGGAGGCGACGGCCTTGTCGCGCAGGATGCCGGTGAGCACCCCGACCTCGATCTGCTTCGCGCGCAGCGCCTGTTCGGTGTTGACGGGCGGTACGACCAGGGCCTCGACCTTGGCGGCGTCCGCCTTGGAGAGGCCGTTGCGGCTGAGGTAGGTGTCGAGCAGCGCCTGGTAGTGGGCGCCCAGGGTGTTCATGCCCACCTTCTTGCCGATCAGGTCCCGGGCGGAGCGGATCGGGCTGTCCTCCAGGACGAAGTAGCCGGCGTAGGAGTACTGGTCCGAGCCGTAGGAGGAGATGACCGCCTTGATCGGCGCCTTGCCTGCGGCGAGCTTGATGACCGCGCCGTTGAAGGCGCTGCCGAAGTGGGTCTGGCCGGTGGCGGCGGACTGGATGTCCTGCGGGCCGCTGATGGTGTTGCCGACCCATTCGAGCTTGACGTCCTCGAAGTAGCCGAGGTCGGCGGCGAGTTCGGGGAGCGTGACCGCGCCGACCGAGCCCTGGTACTTCAGGGTCTTGACCTGCGAGCCGGAGCCGGGTCCGCCGCCGTTGGCGGTGGCCGTGCCGCAGCTCACCGCGGCCGCCGAGATGCCGAGCAGGGTCAGGAACTGGCGTCGGGAGGTGGAGGTCGGGGCGAGGGCTGCGGGCATGGCGGGTCCTTGTGGGTGCTGGTCGCGGGGGCGGGCTGTATTACGGGGCGGGGGTGAGGGCGGTGGCGTCCGCGGCGCGCAGGGCGTCCGCGAACTCGTCGACGGCCTGGAAGAGGTCCAGTTCCGCCTCGGGCCGCAGCCGGTCGGGGCCGGAGCCGCGCTCGACGGAGGAGTCCAGGACGAACCGGCCGGCGGTGACGTGCCGGGCGCCGAGGGCGGCGAGCACCGGACGCAGGGCGTAGTCGATGGTCAGGACGTGGGCGAGGCTGCCGCCGGTGACGAGCGGCAGCACCGTCTTGCCGGCGAGGCCGTCCTGCGGGAGCAGGTCGAGGAAGGCCTTGAGCAGTCCGGTGTAGGAGGCCTTGTAGACCGGGGTGGCGATGACGATGCCGTCGGCCTCGGCGACGGCCTCCAGGGCCCGGCGGATGTCCGGCTCGCCGCGGCGGGCGGACAGCAGGTCGGCGGCGGGCAGTTCGCGCACGGAGAGGTGCGCGGTCCCGAAGCCGGCGTGGGCCAGGCGGCGCAGGACGTGGTCGGCGACGACGGCGGTACGGGAGTGGGCGGAGGGGCTGCCGGTGATGGCGAGCAGCTGGGGCACGGGGGCTCCTTGGTCGTCGTACGGGAACGGACGGTCAGGCGGCGGTCGCGGCCGAGGCGCCGGAGGCGATGCCGAAGGCCGGGTCCGGGACGCTCGAAGGGCTGAGCAGGCGGGAGGGCTCGCCGTCGGGGCCGACCGGGACGTCGCCGTCGACCGTGACGCGGCGCAGGGTGCGCTCGTGGTCGTCGGAGTCGTCCACGCCGTAGTGCTGGGTGGCGCGGTTGTCCCAGATCGCGACGTCGCCGGCCTGCCAGTGCCAGCGGACGGTGTTCTCGGGGCTCTCGATGTGGGCCTGGAAGAGGTCCTGGAGGAGGCGGGAGTCGCGGCCGGTGAGGCCCTTGATGCGCTGGACGAAGTTGCCGAGCAGCAGGGTGCGTTCACCGGTCTCGGGGTGGACGCGGACCACCGGGTGCTCGGTGAGGAACTTCGTGGAGGTGAAGACCTCGCGGTACTGGGCCAGGGCCTCGGGCAGCGCATCGGGCTTCAGGGCGGCGTAGTCGTACTCGTTGGAGTGGACGGCGCGCAGGCCGTCGGCGAGGACCCGCAGCGGTTCCGGGAGGTTGCCGTAAGCGGTGGCGGTGTTGGCCCACAGGGTGTTGCCGCCGTACGGGGGGATGGTCACGGCGCGCAGGACGGAGAAGGCCGGGTAGGCGGGGACGAAGGTGACGTCGGTGTGCCACTGGTTGGCGCGGGCGCCGTGGTGGGAGTCGATGCCGAGGGCGTACCGGCCGTCCGCGGAGGGGACGGTGGGGTGCGCGACCGGGGCGCCGAGCAGCCGGGCGAAGGCCTCGTGGCCGGCTTCGTCGAGGTGGTCCTGGCCGCGGAAGAAGACGACCTTGTGGGCGAGGAGGGCGGCGCGGATCTCGGCGACGGTGGCGGCGGGCAGGTCTCCGCCGAGCCGTACGCCGCCGAGCTCGGCTCCGATGCGGCCGCCGATCTTCGTGACGGTGACGGTAACGGCGGTGGTTGTGGCAGTGGCCATGGGAACTCCCTGGGCAGGGGCGCGGACGAGTTGTCTCCGCGGCGGAGGAAATGGAGGTACGCGGCAGCGCGGTACGACGCGATGCGGGTACGGGAAGACGCGCGGGCCGGGCCTCGGGAACCGGGGGCCACGGAGGCGCGGGGCAGCCGGGGCACGGGGCAGCGGGGCAGCCGGGCCGTGGGGCCCTGGGCCGGGGCCCTGGAGCAGCCGGGCTCAGGCGCGGTGCGGGGCCGGACAGCGGCCCGGACACCCGCCGGGCGCGGTACAGAGGCCGGGGGTGTGGAGCCGCGGGACGAGGAGTGCGTTCGCGGTCATGGCTCGGAGCCTGACAGCGCCCCCACCCCCGGTCAACCCCCGCCGAAGGCCCCCGGCGGGGCCTCGGCCGGAACCCCCGCCGGGGCCTTCGCACCCGCTGCGACCTGGCCTTTCCTCGTACCTGGGAGAAGCGCACGAACCCGGCCCGGCGGCCGAAAACCGTGGCTGGATTTCACGCCCCCGCAACGCGACCGCCACGCGTCCGCCGGATCCGCCTGCCGCTGCCGCTGCGCGGGGCCTCCCCCACCCCGCCCCTTCTCCCCCAGCTACCGCTGGGAGGTGCCCCCAGAAACCGGGCTCTGCCCGGACCCTCCCCCAGACTCCGTCCGGGGGGACCCCCACTCAAACGCCGGCGGGGCTGGGTTATGCCCGGCGGACGGCATCAGCCAAATCCAGCCCCGCCTGGGGGCCCCTCCCAGCGGTAGCTGGGGGAGTTTGAGGCGCGGGGTCTGGGGCGGAGCCCCAGCAACGGCGCCGCGCCCCGGCTCTTCTGTCGGATGTCTTCAAAACCGGCGATCATGGTCGGGACCGAGCAGCCACGCGTCCCGCACCAGGGAAGATCCGCCCCGCCGCGGCGGCGCTCCGGCCCGCCCCCGACACCCCCGCGCGGATCGTGATCTCGCACGCGGACCCGGCCACACCCCCGCAAGCCGCCGCAACGGTGCTGCTCAGCCGGGTGTTCCGTGATCCAAGCCGCTCAAATGAGAGGGCGAGATCACACCCGTCGGTATAGTGCCGCTTGAGCGTCCTCCCCTACATTCGAGCCATGACGGTCCTGCCTGACGACGGGCTCTCCCTGGCCGCCGAGTTCCCTGTCGCGACACATGAGCAGTGGCAGCGCCTTGTAGAGGGCGTACTGCGCAAGTCGGGCAAGGAAGTCTCCGGCGAGGCTGCTGAAGAAGCGTTGTCCACCCCGCTCGAGGACGGGCTCATCACCCGCCCGCTGTACACCGCGCCGCCCGACGGGACGGCCCCCGACACCGGTTTCCCCGGATTCGCCCCCTTCGTACGGGGCGGCAGGCCGGAGGGCACCACCGCCAACGGCTGGGACGTACGCCAGCGCATGGTGGGCACCGATCCGGCACGCCTGAACGAGGCGGTCCTCGCCGATCTGGAGAACGGGGTCACCTCCCTCTGGCTGACCGCGGGCCAGGGCGGCATCCCGGTCGACGGTCTCGCCCGCGCGCTGGACGGGGTCTACCTGGACCTCGCCCCGGTCGTCCTGGACGCCGGAGCCGAATACGCCGAGGCCGCCCGTACGTTGCTGAGCCTGTACGCCGAGCGCGATGTCGCCCCCGAGGCCGCCCGGGCCTCCCTCGGCGCCGACCCGCTGGGCCACGAGGCCCGGACCGGTGAGGCGCTGGACCCGGCGGGTGCCGTGGAGCTGGCCCTGGAGGCCGCCGCCGGCTGGCCCGGGGTCCGCGCGCTGACCGTGGACGCCCTGCCGTACCACGAGGCCGGCGGCAGCGCCGCCGAGGAGCTGGCCCTGTCGCTGGCCACCGGTGTCGCCTATCTGCGCGCCCTCACCGAGGCCGGTCTGAGCGTCGAAGCGGCCCTGGGCCAGCTGGAGTTCCGCTACGCGGCCACGGCCGACCAGTTCCTCACCATCGCCAAGCTGCGCGCCGCGCGCCGTCTGTGGTCCCGTGTCGCCGAGGCCTCGGGGGCCCCGGAGGCGGGCGCCCAGCTCCAGCACGCGGTGACCTCGCCGGTGATGATGACCCGCCGCGACCCCTGGGTGAACATGCTGCGCACCACCGTGGCCTGCATGGCCGCGGGCGTGGGCGGCGCGGACTCGGTCACCGTGCTCCCCTTCGACCACGAGCTGGGCCTGCCGGACGCCTTCGCGCGCCGCATCGCCCGCAACACCTCCACCATCCTGCTGGAGGAGTCGCACCTGGCCCGCGTGATCGACCCGGCCGGCGGCTCGTACTACGTCGAGCGGCTCACGGACGAACTCGCGCACGCCGCCTGGGAATTCTTCCAGACCCTGGAGAAGGCCGGCGGCCAGGCCGCCGCCCTGCGCTCCGGGGTGGTCGCCGAACGGCTCGCCGCCACCTGGGCCGCCCGCTCGAAGAAGCTGGCCAAGCGCCGCGAACCGATCACCGGCGTCAGCGAGTTCCCGCTGCTGTCGGAGAAGCCGGTCGTACGCGAGAGCGCGCCCCCGGCGCCGACCGGCGGTCTGCCGCGCGTCCGGCGCGACGAGGCGTACGAGGCCCTGCGCGCCCGCAGCGACGCGCACCTGGCGGCGACGGGCGCCCGGCCGCGGATCTTCCTCGCCGCTCTGGGCCCGGCGGCCGCGCACACCGCGCGGGCGGGGTTCGCCTCGAACCTGTTCCAGGCGGGCGGCATCGAGGCGGTGCACGACCCGGTGTCCGTCGACGCGTCGACGGCCGCCGCGGCCTACGCCGCGAGCGGCGCCGACGGCATGGCCGTGCTGTGCTCCAGCGACGCGCTGTACGCGGAGCAGGCCGAGGCGGTGGCCGAGGCCCTGCGCGCGGCGGGCGCCACGACCGTGTTCCTCGCCGGCAAGCCGGGCACCGCAGAGACGTCCGTGGACGAGTACGTCTTCGCCGGCTGTGACGCCGTCGCCGTGCTGTCCTCCGTACTCGACCGGATGGGAGTGCCCAATGAGCAGTAGGAACAGCATGAGCATCCCCGATTTCTCCGAGCTGTCGCTCGGCCCCACCGCCGCCACCGGAGTCTCCGAGGACCAGTGGCGCTCCTCGGTGAAGGAGTCCACCGGCACCGCGGCCGCCGACCTGCTGTGGGAGACCCCCGAGGGCATCGGCGTCAAGCCGCTGTACACCGGCCGCGACGTGGAGGGCCTGGACTTCCTCCAGACGTACCCGGGCGTGGCCCCGTACCTGCGCGGCCCGTACCCGACGATGTACGTCAACCAGCCCTGGACGATCCGGCAGTACGCCGGATTCTCCACGGCCGAGGAGTCGAACGCCTTCTACCGGCGCAATCTGGCCGCCGGCCAGAAGGGCCTGTCGGTGGCCTTCGACCTGCCGACGCACCGCGGCTACGACAGCGACCACCCGCGCGTGACCGGCGACGTCGGCATGGCGGGCGTGGCGATCGACTCGATCTACGACATGCGGCAGCTGTTCGACGGGATCCCGCTGGACAAGATGTCGGTGTCCATGACGATGAACGGCGCGGTGCTGCCCGTTCTCGCCCTCTACATCGTGGCGGCGGAGGAGCAGGGCGTCTCCCCCGACAAGCTCGCCGGGACCATCCAGAACGACATCCTCAAAGAGTTCATGGTCCGCAACACCTACATCTACCCGCCGAAGCCCTCGATGCGGATCATCTCCGACATCTTCTCCTTCACCTCGCAGAAGATGCCGCGGTACAACTCGATCTCCATCTCCGGCTACCACATCCAGGAGGCCGGAGCCACGGCCGACCTGGAGCTGGCGTACACCCTCGCCGACGGCGTGGAGTACCTGCGCGCCGGTCAGGCCGTGGGGCTGAACGTGGACGCCTTCGCGCCGCGCCTGTCCTTCTTCTGGGCGATCGGCATGAACTTCTTCATGGAGGTCGCGAAGCTGCGCGCCGCCCGCCTGCTGTGGGCGCGTCTGGTCAAGCAGTTCGACCCGCAGAACGCCAAGTCGCTGTCGCTGCGCACCCATTCGCAGACCTCGGGCTGGTCGCTGACCGCGCAGGACGTCTTCAACAACGTGACGCGTACGTGCATCGAGGCGATGGCGGCGACCCAGGGCCACACCCAGTCGCTGCACACCAACGCCCTCGACGAGGCGCTCGCGCTGCCGACCGACTTCTCGGCGCGCATCGCCCGCAACACCCAGCTGCTGCTGCAGCAGGAGTCGGGGACCTGCCGGTCGATCGACCCGTGGGGCGGCAGCGCGTACGTCGAGAAGCTGACGTACGACCTGGCGCGGCGGGCCTGGCAGCACATCGAGGAGGTCGAGGCGGCCGGCGGCATGGCGCAGGCCATCGACGCGGGCATCCCCAAGCTGCGCGTGGAGGAGGCCGCGGCCCGTACGCAGGCGCGGATCGACTCGGGCCGCCAGCCGGTGATCGGCGTCAACAAGTACCGGGTGGCCACCGACGAGCAGATCGACGTCCTCAAGGTCGACAACTCCTCGGTGCGCACCCAGCAGATCGCCAAGCTGCGGCGGCTGCGCGAGGAGCGCGACGAGGCGGTCACGCAGGACGCGCTGCGGGCGCTGACGAACGCGGCGGAGCGGGGCGCGGGCCAGGGCCTGGAAGGCAACCTGCTGGCCCTGGCGGTGGACGCGGCGCGCGCCAAGGCCACCGTGGGCGAGATCTCGGACGCACTGGAGAAGGTGTACGGGCGGCACGCGAGCCAGATCCGTACGATCTCGGGTGTGTACCGCACCGAAGCAGGCGAGTCCCCGTCCGTGGAGCGCACCCGCGCGCTCGTCGACCGGTTCGAGGAGTCGGAAGGCCGCCGTCCGCGCATCCTGGTCGCCAAGATGGGCCAGGACGGGCACGACCGCGGCCAGAAGGTGATCGCGACCGCATTCGCCGACCTGGGCTTCGACGTGGACGTCGGCCCGCTGTTCCAGACCCCGGCGGAGGTGGCCCGCCAGGCCGTCGAGGCGGACGTCCACGTGGTGGGCGTCTCGTCGCTGGCGGCCGGCCACCTGACCCTCGTACCGGCGCTGCGCGAGCAGTTGGCGGAGGAGGGCCGCGAGGACATCATGATCGTCGTGGGCGGGGTCATCCCGCCGGCCGATGTGCCCATGCTCCTGGAGATGGGCGCGACGGCGGTGTTCCCGCCCGGAACGGTGATCCCCGACGCGGCCCACGACCTGGTGACGCGGCTGGCCGCGGACCTGGGCCACGAGCTGTAGGCGGCCGCCGGTGCCGAAGATCGACATCGAGGCGTACGCGAAGGGCGTGCTCGACGGGAAACGCGCGTCCATCGCGCGGGCGATCACCCTCGTCGAGTCCACCCTGCCCGCCCACCGGGCGCTGGCGCAGGCGTTGTTGACGGAGCTCCTCCCCCATGCGGGGAGGGCACGCCGGATCGGGATCAGCGGGGTGCCGGGGGTGGGCAAGTCCACCTTCATCGACGCGTTCGGCACGATGCTGACGGGTCTGGGCCACCGGGTCGCGGTGCTGGCGGTGGACCCTTCGTCCAAGCGCACGGGCGGCTCCATCCTCGGCGACAAGACGCGGATGGAGCGCCTCGCCGTGGACCCCGCGGCGTTCGTCCGCCCCTCACCGTCCGCCGGAACCCTGGGCGGGGTCGCGAAGGCCACCCGCGAGTCGATGATCGTCATGGAGGCGGCGGGCTACGACGTGGTCCTCGTCGAGACGGTCGGCGTCGGCCAGTCCGAGACCACGGTCGCGGGCATGGTCGACTCCTTCCTCCTGCTCTCCCTCGCCCGTACGGGCGACCAGCTCCAGGGCATCAAGAAGGGCGTCCTGGAACTGGCCGACGTCCTGGCGGTGAACAAGGCGGACGGCCCGCACGAGCGCGACGCGAAGGCCGCCGCCCGCGAACTGTCGGGCGCGCTGCGTCTGATGCACCCGGCGGACTCGGCATGGACCCCGCCGGTGCTGACGTGCAGCGCACGGGAGTCGGCGGGCCTGGACGAAATCTGGAACCGCCTCGAACAGCACCGCCGGCTCCTGGACGCGAACGGCCGCCTGACGGCGAAGCGGGCGGCCCAGCAGGTGGAGTGGACCTGGTCGATGGTCCGCGACGAACTCCTGGAACGCCTGCGCTCGGATCCGGCCGTACGCTCCCTCGCGCCGGACCTCGAAGCGGCGGTCCGAGCAGGCCGCGTCACCGCCACCGCGGCGGCGGACCAGATCCTGACGGCCTTCGGCCGCGCCTGACAAAACGCCGCCGGCGGGGCTGGGGGCGGAGCCCCCAGCAACGGCGGCGCCGCAGGCTACGCCTCGACCAGCACCGACCCGGCGGCCCCGAGCACCTCACGCAGGACGCGGGTCTGCTCGGCCACCTCGCCGGAGGCGAGCAGCGCGGACAGGACGGCGATCCGGGCCTGACCGGCCCGCAGCGTCCCCGTCGGCACCGCACCCGCCGCCACCAGATCCACCGCCCCGCCGTGCGTGTAGATCTCGGTGACCGGCCCGGCCATCACCCGCGTGGTCAGCGCGACCAGCACCCCGCGCCCGACGGCGGCCTTGACGGCGTCCACGATCTCGGGAGTCGCGTTGCCCGCGCCCGTCCCTACGAGGACGACACCCCGCGCACCGGCCGCGACGGCGGCGTTCAGCAGCACCGCGTCGCCATCGGCGTGGTGCACCACCACGTCCACGCGCGGCGGCAGCTCCGGCATGGCCGGCAGCGCGAGCGGGGCGGGCCGCTGGGGTTCGCGCAGGATGGCGACCTTGCCGAAGCCGATCTTCCCGAGCAGTTCCTTCGAGGGGTCGGCGAACGCGTCCATCGCCACGGCCTGCGTCTTCACCGTGCCGCGCGCGGCGTGCACCCGCCCCGCGAAGGCGATCAGCACGCCCAGCCCGCGCGTGGTGGAGGCGGTGAGGAGCGCGTCGTACAGGTTCTCCGGCCCGTCCCCGTCCGCGGTGCCCATGGGGCGCTGCGAGCCGGTGAACACCACGGAGCGCGCGTCGTGGTGGTGCAGGTCGACGAGGAACGCCGACTCCTCCAGGGTGTCCGTGCCGTGGGTGACGACGATGCCGTCGACGCCGGGGTCGGCGAGCACCTCGTGCACGGTGCGCAGCAGGGTGAGCTGGTGGGCGGTGGTGAGCCGCGGGCTGTTCACGCTGAACAGGTCCACGACCTCGACGTCGATGCCTTCGGGCAGCGGCGCCGTGGCCATGACCTCGCTGCCGTCGGCGTCCGCCGCGAATCCGGAGCCCTGCCAGCGGCTGGCTATCGTTCCGCCGGTGCTGATGACGACGATCCGCCCCATGGCCGCGGCCACCTCTCCTCGCACGTATGTACTGAAACAGCAATGATAGAGAGATCTACGCGCAATGTGATTGCTTCTTTCACCTCTCCCGTAACACCCGGTGGGTGATAATTGCGTAATGGATGCCATTGACCGGGATATCTTGCGCGAGCTCCAGGCGGACGGTCGCCTGAGCAACCAGGAACTCGCCCAGCGCGTGGGACTGACCCCCTCCCCCTGCATGCGCCGGGTGCGCCAGCTGGAACAGGACGGGGTGATCCAGGGCTACCGCGCCGTGATCTCCCCCGAGGCGGTGGGCCGCGGCTTCGAGGTGCTCGTCTCGGTGGAGGTCCGCCGCGACCGCGAGGCGGTCGAGGCGTTCGAGGCCGCCCTCCAGGACATCCCCGACGTCATCGAGGCCTACCGCCTCTTCGGCAGCCCGGGCTGCCTGCTGCGGATCGCCGTCGCGGACCTGCGCGCGTACGAACGCCTGTGGATCGAGCAGCTGACGGCGCTCTCCGGGATCACCGAGGTCAACTCGCAGATCATCATGAAGCGCATCAAGGAACCGACCGGCCTCCCCGTCGAACGCTGAAACACGCTCTGTAAAACCTCTCGCCACAGGCGACGGCCCCGCCCCGGAATCCATGAGCGCGGAATCCAGGACCGGGCCGTCGCTCCCGTTCGTTTCGTTCAGCGCAGGGAAACGAACTTGGCCGTGCTCGGTACGCCCTTCTCGTCCAGCAGGAAGAGCATGTAGTGGCCGGGCGGGGCGTCACTGGCGGAGGGCGGGGCCTGGAGCCCGACCGTGTTGCCCTGACGGTGGACGATCCGCAGTTCCAGGTGGCGCTGACTGGTGTTGACCGCGTGGGTCGCGGTGGTCGGCGCCAGCAGGACGGCCTTCTTGACCTGCCCGGGGGTCGAAGTCGTCACCTTGAAACGGGAGTCGAAGCCGATGGGGCCGCTCGGCACGTGGTCGAGCCTGGGCCGGGAGCCCTGGTGGAGGTAGGCGGGCTCGAAGATCTCGATGCTGCCGTTCATGTCGTCGTCGATCTTCGGGTCGTTGGCGAGCTGCTGGAGTTCGTCGCCGGTGACCATGACGCGGCCGTCGGGCAGGACGACCGAGTTGGCGTGGTAGCCGCGCGGCAGCCGCTGCACGGGCCCGAGCCGCCACTCCCCGAGCGCGTTGCGGGTCTCGATCTGGCGGTACTTGAGATCGGACTTGGGGTTGTAGTCGCCGTTTCCGTAATCCCGGATGCCGTAGGCGCCGTTGACCGTCAGCAGGCTCGCGTCCGGGAGGAGGAGGGTGTTGTCCTGGGTCCGGCCGAAGGCGCGCGGCTGCTTCTTCTCCCACACCCCGTTCGCGAGCTGGTAGGTGTTGGGGTCGTCGCGGTCGCCGCCGAGGATCAGTACGGAGTCGGGGCCGCGGAATCCGGCGGGCAGCGCCACCGCCGAGCCGTAGCCGCGGTGGACCCCGTCCGGGCGGGCGGGAAGGTCCGTACGCGTCTCCGCGACCGGATCGAAGGCCCACTGCCGGGCGGCGTGGCGGCCCAGGCCGTACACCTTTCCGTCGCGCAGGGTGAACAGGTGCGGGTAGTCGCTGTCCTCGCCGAACGGGGCGTCGACACGAAGGGTGTCGGTGGGAACGTCCCGCGGGATCACGGTCTTCTCGAAGGGCACCGGGTGGCTCTTGGCCGGGAACCGCTCGACGACCGAGGTGGAGGTGCCCCAACCTTGCTCGGTGTGCCCGGACATGATGAGCAGGCGCCCGTCGGGGGCGGTGGCGACGGTCGGGTACCAGCGGCCCACCGACATGTCCTTGTTGACCGCCCACGACTCGGTCCACGGGTCGAAGACGAGGGACAGCTTCGCTCCGGCGCCTCCGCCGTAGCCGAGGTTCCCGCCGAAGACGCCGAGCATGCCGTTGGGCAGGAAGGCGTGCCCGGCACAGAAGAAGGGGGCCGGGCGCTTCACGTCCGTGCCGTCCGGCACGACCAGCTCGGGCGGGGTGACCTTTTTGAACGCCTCGGGGCCGGTCCCCTTCCCCGGATCCCAGAGGAAGGCGCGGCCGGCGTTCTCCGGCCCGAGCGTGTTGGTCGGTGCCGGCTCCTCCGTGGGGTCGGTCTCGACGCGCTCGAAGGAGAAGAGCAGCACCTTGCCGGTGGGCAGCATGGCGATGTGGGCGGCGAAGTCGGGCGACTGGAAGTACTCCGCGAACTGCCCGTACGCTTTGGGATGGAACTTCGAGTTCGCCAGCTCCTGGGACCTGGTCAGATCGTTCAGGCTCTCGATCCGCGCCAGCTGGGAATACCCGCCCAGCGCCTGGGCCGCCGCGCGGATCTTGGCATGCTCCTGAGCGTGCCCGGTCCCCAGCGCCGCTGCTTCGTCGGGATGGCCGTCCCCGTCGTGGGCGGTGGCCGGAACGGCGGCGACGAAGAGGGCGGTGGCCGCGAGCGCGGAGAGCGACGCCGCGAGTCTCTTGGAGCGGTGCGTGCGTGACATGTGACTCCTCACCTGTGAGCACTGCGGACAGACGGGAAGCCTGCCGTGGGCGTTGATCACCCACAGCGACAGATGTATGACGAGATACACACACCGCGCTCACCGAACCCCCGCCCCCGGGCACACGCCCGTCGGTGTCACACCCCAGCCCCGACCTGCCCGAACCCCACTCCCCCACCCGCACCGCGGTCCCCCGCACGGCCGTCACTCTTCGTAGACGGACACGCCGACCGCACCACCTGAACGCAACCCCCTGGCGAAGCGTCACCCGCTGCCACCGACCACCTCCAGAACCGCCACTCACACCGACCTATGACACTGGCCCGAACAGAGAGTGAGGACCACAAGCCCCGTACCACCCGACCCGCCCGGTCGACCCGGGGCTTCGTTCCCCATTGGTCGACTACCGCCGTACCGGCACCCGCCTCCACCCGCGCCACGGCTGAGGATGTCCTTGCGGGTGATGACCGGCGCGGTCTCATCGATCCGTACGTCGGTCGGGCACTTCGCGACGGCGGCGGCACGGTTCGCGGCGGGCTTGTCGTCGCCGAGGGCGTGGGCGGTGCCGGAAGTGGCGAGGACGAGCGCGGTGGTGGCGGCGAAACCGGCTGCGGTGAGCTTGAGCACGGGAGTCCTTTTCGCGAACTGGGTCGGTGGCGGGGTCTGCAGGACCGGGACCGGGCCCCGGGGTGGGCGGAGTCCCCCGGGGCCCGGTCGGGTCAGTTGTCGGTGCCGTCGAGGGCCGTGTCCGGGATCCAGGAGCCGTGGATGCCGGCGGTGACGCGGCGCGGGAGGTGGACGGTGGCGATCCGGTCGAGGCCGGAGGCGTCCAGGACCAGGAGCTGGGAGGCGTCCTGCTTGAGGTCGGAGAGGACGGTGAGGAGGTAGCCGTCGTCCTCGCGGGTGGCACCGGCGGCGGGGACGAAGACGGCCTCGCTGGGCAGGCGGGCGTCGCCGGCCTGGTGGATGCGGCGGGCACCGGTGGTGCGGTCGTACTTGACGATGCCGTAGCCGCCGAGACCGTCCTGGTCGGGGAAGGAGACCGCGTACTGGTAGCGGTTCTCGGCGCCGAGGAACTCCTCGTTGAGCGTGGGGAATTCGACGGCGAGGTCGTCGATGGCCTGCTCGTCGACGCTGCCGGCGGCCAGATCGATGACCCATCGGCGGTTGAAGGAGCGGGTGTTGGGCTCGGTACCGCGGCCGGGGGCGCCGACCCACCAGTTCCAGGAGAGCTGGAATCCTTCCCGGTCCACCGTCGGGCCTTCCAGCACGATCCGGCCCGCGGCGTCCTCGTAGGCGTTGGCGGCGTGCAGCATGTTGCCGGGCTCGATGGAGAACCAGCGGATCTGCCCGGCGCCCTGCGGACCGCGCGGCATGACGCCGATCCGGGCCGGCTGGGCATCGCTCCAGCCGTAGGGGATGCCCGAGTGCTCGGTCGGGTCGAAGGTGACGCTGCCCTCGACGAAGACCACGTAGTGGCGGGTGAGCGCGAAGTCGTGCTTGAGGGAGGCGGTGGCCCCCGGCACCTCGAAACTGTGCGTGACCTGGCCCTTGGCGTCGGCCACGTAGTACATGAGGTAGGGCGGGAACGGCGAGGAGCCGAAGAAGTGCAGCTCCCCGGTGACCGGGTCGGTCTTCGGGTGCGCGGTCATCGCGCCGCGCAGCTTGCCGTCGAAGTCGTAGGCGCCGACCGTGTCGAGGTCCCGGGTGAGCTCGAAGGGGAAGTTCGCCTCGCAGAGCGCGAGCAGGCGTCCGGCGTGCTCGATGACGTGGGTGCCGGCAGTACTGGCCGTCAGGTCCGGGCCGTGCTCGGTCATGTAGGGGGCGCCGTCCAGGGCGGGGGTGTGCACCCAGCGGTTGCGGTACCACTCGGCGCGGCCTTCCCGCAGCCGGATGCCGTGGACCATGCCGCTGCCCTTGAACCAGTGGGTGGGGGTGACGCCGGGCTTGGGGTTGTGGCTGTTGCGGATCAGCCGGCCGGTCAGCTCCGGCGGCAGGTTGCCCTCGACGGTGAGCTCGGTGGCGGTGATCTCGTCGACGGCCGGGGCGTAGTGGCCGGTCAGGTAGGGCTTGGCGGTGGTGGTCATGGCAGGAAACCTCGCTTCGTGTGACGGTGACGGATGAGAGATGTGGCGGGCGCGGTGGGTGACTGAGGTCAGCCGGCCTGCTCCGCGCGGGACTTGAGGGCGGCGAGCCAGGCGGTCAGGGAGTCGTGGAGGGCCTGGCCGAGCTCGGCGGTCGCGGCGTCGACGGGGGCGCCGCTCCAGGACTCCTCGGTGTGGACGGTGACCCGGCTGCCGGTCTGCTCGAAGGTCCACACGTGGACGCCCTCGATGCCGTTGGCGGGGCCGCCCCAGACCAGGCGCTCGCCGGGGACGATCTCGCGGATGGTGGAGGTGATGTCCAGCCCGTGCGTCTTCCAGCTGAAGGAGCCGCCCGGCAGCAGCGGTCCGTCGAGCTCGGCCTGGTCGACATCGGCGTTCCAGCTCGGCCAGGTGTCGATGTCGGTGTACAGGTCCCAGACCCGCTCCAGCGGGGCGTCGATCACGGTGGACAGGCGGACGATGACGGGAGCGGTCTCGTCGATGGTGAACATGGTGCGTCTTCCTCTCGGTGGATCCGGCGATGGGTCAGCGGGTGCGGATGGTGGTGGACGGCGCGGCGTCGGTGGTGGACGGTGCCTTCCCGTCCGGGGTACGGCTTCGTCGGGTCAGGAGGGCTGCAAGGGCGGCGGTCGCGGCCAGGACGGCGGCGGAGATGGCGAAGGCGGTGCGGTAGCCGGCGGTGAGCGCCTCCAGTTGGGGCTGGTGGGCGGCTGCGTGGGCGGTGGTGGTGCCCGCGAGGGTGGCCAGTACGGCGAGGCCGATGGCGCCGCCGACCTGCCGGGAGGTGTTCACCAGGCCGCCGGCCAGCCCGCTGTCCTGCTTGGCGACGCCGTCCACGGAGAGGGCGGTGAGCTGGACGAAGGCGATGCTCAGGCCCAGTCCGATGAGGGTGCTGGCTCCGAGGACGTCGGCGAGGTAGCTGCCGTGGGCGGTGATCCGGGACAGCCACAGCAGTCCGGCGGCTTCGGTCAGCAGGGCGCCGGTCACCGTCGCGGTGGCGCCGATCCGGCGGGAGATCCGCGGGGCGAGGGCGGAGCCGAGCATGTTGGCTGCGGCGAGCGGGAGTTGGCCCAGGCCGGTGACCAGGGGGCTGGAGCCGAGGACCTGCTGCTGGTAGAGCGGCAGGAAGAAGAACAGGGCGATCCACACCGAGCCCAGCAGTGCCATCAGCAGGTTGCCGACGGTGACGCGACCGGCGCGGAACAGGCGTGGAGGCAGCAGCGGATTCGGGTGGCGGCGCTCGACCAGGACGAACACGGCCAGCAGCACGGCGGTGACGGCGAAGGCCCCGAGGACGGCGGTGTCCGTCCAGCCCGAGCGGCGGGCGGTGGTCAGGCCCCACACCAGGGCGGTCAGCGCGAGGGTGACGGCGGCGGCGCCGGGCAGGTCGAACCGGCCGCCGGCGCCGACCGGGCTCGGCGGCACGCTGAGGGCAACACCGGCCAGGACCAGGAGCGCGCCGATGGCGACGGCGAAGAAGATCCACGGCCAGCCCCACGCCTGGGTGAGGACACCACCGAGCAGGACTCCGGCCGCGCCTCCCGCGCCGGACACCGCGCCCCACACGCCAAGTGCCCTCCCCCGCCCGGGTCCTGGCGGGAACAGGTCCATCACCAGGGCCAGCGCCGCCGGCGCGATCGCCGCCGCGCCCAGGCCCTGCACCGCACGGGCCGCGATCAGCACCGGGGGCGAGGCTGCCAGCCCCGCAGCCAGCGAGGCGGCCCCGAACACCGCGAGACCCGCGAGCAGTACCCGGCGCCGGCCGAGCAGGTCGGCCGCCCTTCCGCCGGCCAGCAGCAGTGCGCCGAAGGCCAGCCCATAGGCGTTCACCACCCACGTCATGCCGCCGTCCGACAGCCCGACGCCGTCGCGGATCTGCGGCAGGCCCACGTTCACGATCGAGGTGGCGAGCATGACCGTGAACTGCGCCCCCGCCAGAGCGGCGAGCGCCGCTCCGGGACTGCGGGTGGTGGCGGTGATCCTCACGACCGATCCTCCTTGAGTGGTTAACCACTCACACTTGACGCCTAAGGAAAGGCGGGGCCGCATGCCCCGCCGACAATTCCAGCCGTCCGGCCGCGAGCCGGACGTCAGTAGTGCGTGATGCCCGCGGACAGTGTTCGGATCCAGGGGGCGTCCACCTCGTCGGCCCCCATGGAGACGATGAGGTGGCACAGCATGCCGAGCGCGAAGAACTGCTGGACCTGCTCCTCCGTGCCGCCCGAAGCTCCGCGTACGTACTCCACCACCCGGGCGTAACCCTGCCGGACCGCCTCACGCACGGCCGGCTCGGAGACGGCCGCGGCCTGGGCGTGCAGCTGAATCAGCATCAGGTCCTTGTCGCTGATCAGCAGCGCGTAGGAGTCCCCCATGGCCTCCAGGACCACCTCGGCGGAGCTGCCCTTCGCCTCGGCCGCCGCCCGCTCCAGGCTGGCCCGGACCAGCACGAAGCAGTGCTCGACCACCGCGGTGAACAGCAGCTCCTTGCTCGGGAACAAGCGGTAGACGTACGCCTGCGAGATGCCGGCCGCCTTCGCCACCTCGGAGGTGGTGGTGCCCCAGTAGCCACGCGCCGCGAAGGCGCCGATGGCGGTGCGCAGCACCGTCTCGCGGCGCTCTTCGGCGGTGGAAAGCTTTCGGGGTCGTTCGCTCTTCATGTGAGTACTCAACCACTCACACTCTTGCGTGTCAACGCATCCCCCGGCGCCTTGCGACGGCCTCGCCCGCCTCGTCGAGTGGATCGACCTCGCCACGCTCGCCTGACGCTCCTCGGCGATCTTCGAGTACCCGATGCTCGACCGCGATCCCCTGCCGTCCTGGAGCTTCGGACGGGTCACCCTGCTCGGCGACGCCGCACACCCGATGTTCCCCATGGGCATGAACGGCGGATCGCATTCACAGCGCCGCCCCGATCCGGTCGAACGCCTCACCCAGGACCGCCGGATGGCTGGCGGCGTTGATCCGGAAGTACCCGGCGTAGGCATCGCCTCCGAACGCGGCCCCGGGAAGCGTGTGGACCCTGGCGCGGGCGAGGGCGCGGGCGAAGCGCTCCGCCTGGTCCGGCTCGGGGAATCCGGCCCACACCAGGTAGGTGGCCTCGGGTGCGACGGCGTCCACCCGCAGGGGGAGCCGGGAGAGTTCCGTACGGACCGATTCCACGCGCTCGGCGAGTACGGCACGCAGTGCGGCCAGCCATCCGGTCCCCTGCTCGTAGCAGGCGACCGTGGCGATGGCGCCGAAGCTTCCGGGGCGCCCAAGCAGACTCTGCGGCAGCCCGGCAAGTGCCTCGGCCGTGCGGTCCGAGGCATAGACCGTGGCGCTCTTCAGGCCGGCGATGTTGAATGCCTTGGACGCCGAAGTGAGGCCGAAGACCCGGGCCCGGTGCACGGCGGGGTCGGCGAACACGGACCGCGGCTGCCCCGCGAGTCCGAGCGGCATGTGCACTTCGTTCGCGAGCAGCAGCAGATCGTGTTCCAGGGCGAGGGAGAGCGCCGCGGTGATCTCGTCGGTGTTCCAGGCCCGCCCTACCGGGTTGTGCGGCTGGCACAGAATCCAGGCCCCCGCACCGGCCGCCGCGGCAGCCTCGAGCGCGGCGAAGTCGTGCCGGTAGCCGGCCTCGTCCTGAAGCAGCGGCACGGCCACCGGGCGCATGCCGGCCTCTTCGATCACCGTGAACAGGTCGCCGTACACCGGTGTCTCCACGATGACGGGGCTGCCGGGCGGCAGCTGGTCCCGCAGGAGTGACCGCAGCCCGGTCAGTATGTCGGTGGTGCAGCGAAGTCCTGCTGTGGAGGCGTGGTGCTCTCGGGCCAGATGGCGTGCGCAGGCCCGCTCCTGCTCGCCGGTGAGGCCGTATCCCGTCTCGCCCTCCCGCACGGCGCGTTCGAGGGCGCGGCGGAGGAACTCCGGTGCCTCCAGATCCATTTCCGCGACACCGAGGCAGATCCGGTCCGGTTCGAGCGCGCCCACCTGCCACTTCAGAGTGCGCCGGGCGCGCAGGACGTCCGCGTCCGCTGTGAACCTCGGGGCGTCCCCGTGCGTGAGCCGGTCGTCAGTCCGCATCGCGATCCAGCTCGACATAGAGGCGGGTGCCGCCCTTTCCCTTGGTGCGGCGGCGCACGGTGATGCCGCCCAGGATCTCCTTCGGATGCCGCACGTGGGTGCCGCCGCAGGGGATCTCGATCTCTCCCGAACGCCAGACGAAGACGTCGTCGGCCCCCGGCAGGGGGGTCACGACCGCCTCCCCGGCGGCATCGAGAAGGGCGAGGACACGGCCTTGGATCTCCTGCACCGCCTCGCTGGGGATCGAACAGCCGAAGTCGAAGCGTGCGGCACTGTCGCTGATGTGACAGCCGCGGGTCGAGCGCGCCTGGCCGTGCGCCGTGAGGTATTCACCGGTGGCGTGGAACAGGAAGTGCGCCAGGGTGTGCATCTGCATGTTGCGGAAGCGGCGTTCCCAGTCGATCTCCATGGTGACCTCCGCTCCCACCTCGAGCGAGCAGGGTTCCTCGAACACGTGACAGAACACCGAGTCGATCGTGGCGACTTCACCGTTGGGCAGCTGATAGGGCCGACCGCCCGCCTTCTGTACGTCCACCACTCGCTGTCCGTCGACGGTTCCCTGGTCGGCGACCTGCCCGCCGGACTCGGCGTAGAACAGTGAACGGTCGAAGACCGCGTGGTGCCCCTCGACCGCCAGGACGACGGCCGTCGCGGTCGTCGCGTACGGGTCGTGGTGGTAGAGCTGGGCTGTGGCGGGAGCCTTGCTCCACAGGGCGGGGTTAAGCATCGGTCCGTCCTCCGTTCAGCAGTGTCGTTCCGTACAGTTCGCCGCGGTCGGCGAAGAAGGTGAGTATCTCGCCGTCGGCGGACGGGCCGAGGTCCGCGGCGAGTTGGCGCGCGCCCATGAAGCAGACGCCGGACGATCCGCCCACGCTGAGCCCTCTGGCGGCCAGCTCTCGCACGCCGTCGCAGGCCTGTGCGTCGGATACCCGGTAGACGCCCTCGACCCGGGTCCTGGCCGCGTCGATCACGGCGGGGATCCGGTTCTGATTGCCGGTGCCGCGCAGGATGCTCCGGGCCGGCGAGCCGCCGAAGGTGATCGAACCCTCGCGGTCCGCCACGTAGGAGGGGATGCCCTTGGCCTCCAGCATCGCGGACAGGGCGGCGAAGTGACCGCCGCTGCCCACGCAGAAGATTCCGGCGGTGATCCGGGAGAAGTCGAGGGCGGCCATCAGGTGCGGTACCACCCAGCGGGTGTAGACCTGCGGGTTGAGCGGGCTGTCGTTCTGGTTGGTCCAGTAGTAGTCGGGGTGCTCGGACAGGATGGTCCGCAGCAGGTCGTCGCGGGCCTGCTGGCTGCCGAGGACCGGATGCGGGGTCGCGGCGATGTGGAGGACCCCGCCGACCAGTTCGATCTTCCGGCGGGTGATGTCCGGGATGCCGGGATCGGTGACCAGGTGAACGGGGTGCCCGAGCAGCCGGCCGGCTACCGCCAGGCCGAGTCCGAGGGAGCCCGACGTGGACTCGATGACGGTCTGGCCCTCGGCGAGCAGTCCCTCCTCACGGGCCAGCAGGAGCAGTCCGAGGCCGAGGATCGACTTGAAGCTGGACTCGGTGGCCGGGCTGCCGTGGATCGCGCGCAGCCGCAGTCCGGAGGCCTCGAAGCCGCCGCACTCCAATGTGCTCAGCCGACTGAGTTCTTCGATGAGTTCGTACGGATCGGGGCCGCTGTGGCGCGGCGCCGAGGGGTGGACCAGGCTCACTTCTTGCCCTCCAGGAGGTTCTTGGCCCAGAAGATCGAAACGAGCAGCACGCCGATGCCCGCCATCTGCACCAGGCTCAGACGCTGGTCGAAGAGGACCAGGCCGTAGACGGCCGCGGCGACCGGCTGCAGCAGCACGAACAGCGCGGCGAGCTGGAGCGGCAGGAACTTCACGGCGTGGGCCATCAGGGTCTGGCCGAGCAGCTGCGAGGTCACCGCGAGGGCGATCAGTACGAGCCAGCCCTTCGCGCTGGTGGGCCACATGCTCTCGCCGAGCAGGGCCGCCACCGCGAAGCAGGCGAGGCCGCAGACCAGGCTGAGGGTGGCCATGATGCGGGTGGCTTCGTGGCGCTCGCGCAGCCCCTTGGCCACGACGAGGAACAGCGCGTAGAACACGGCGGTGGCCAGGGCAAGGAGGTCACCGCGCAGATGCTGGGGGTCGAGGCCCGTTCCGAGGATGACCAGGATGTACAGGCCCGCCAGCGCGAGCAGGGCCGGCAGGGCGAGCCGCCACGGCAGCCGGTCGCCGAAGAGCAGGAAGCAGAGCGGGGCGATGATGAACGGCACCAGGTTGGCCAGGAGGTTCGCCTCGGCCAGCGAGGTGTAGAGGAACGAGATGTTCCACAGGCACAGGTCGGCGGCGAGGAACAGCCCTCCCAGGACGATCAGGAGCTGGTCCCGCCGCCCGATCCGAGGCCGGCCGGCGCCGGAGACAGTGACGGCGGTGGCGTTCACGCGCGTGCGGCGGGCGGCCGCCAGTGACATGCCGAGCAGCATGGGCGCGGCAAGCAGCGAACGGTATCCGCCGGTGGCCACCGGACCCACCTCGCTGATCCGGACGAAGACACCGCCGAGGGCCAGGCAGCAGACCGCGAGGAGCACCATGAGCTGCGAACGGGCACGACTGCCCGGCTTTTCCTCCGCAGTGGGTTCCGGCGCGTCCGGGACCGGGCCCGGGACCTCGTGTCCCGGTTCTGTCGTCGAGTCCGTCGTGACTGCGCGGCTCATGAGTGCCCCGACTCCTTCAGTGTGTAGAGGTGGCTGTCGTAGCCGAGGGAATGCAGTGCACTCCGGGATTCAGCGACACGAAGATCGTGGTCCGTCTGGTGTTGCGAGAAGATGAGCCCGGCCACCGTTCCGCTGTGTGCCACGCACACGCCGAGGGCCCCCCATTCCTTCTTGACCGCCATGAGGTCCTCCAGGGACTTCTTGGGGAGCCGGTCATTGTGCAGTTCGCTGCTGAGAGTCGCTATTTCCGCGGCCGCATTGCCGTCATTCGCGAGGAGTGCCGCGTCGAGTTCGGCGAAGAGCCGCTCGTAGACACGGGCCTTCCCCGGGTCCTCCGGGATTTCCCGGTGGAACTCCTCCGTGCGTACCCAGCCGCCCTCGTCCACTCCGACGATGCTCCAGCGCAGATCCGTGTCGTATTTCGCGATCAGGGTCTGCGACCGCTGGGCACAGGAGGCGATTCCGGGGTGCAGCAGATAGTCGCCGTATTCGAGCCTTCGGGCCACGGAGAGCGCGAGCGCGTGCGCCACTGGCGCGGGGGTCGCCGGGTGGGCTTCCTGGATGCAGAGCAGGGCGACGGCCAGGATGTCGGCGGTCGAGCTCGCGTGTCCTTTGGCCACGGGGATGTTCGACGTGATGTCGATGGTGAGACCGGCGTGGGAGAACCCCAGGTCAGCGCTGAGGGTCTCGAAGGCGGAGAGCGCTTTGGTGCGGTCGGCCGGGCTGATCGTGAGTGCCTGCGTGTCAGGGCCCTCGGCCCGTCGCAGCCGCGCTGCGCAGCTCAGCTCCTCGACGGGCGCCGTGAAGAGGAAGTGCTCGAACCCGCGCGCGCCGACGGTGTAGCCCTGCAGTATTTCTCCGAATGCGCCGTGGACGGTGCTGGCGATCTTGTCGTGCATGGGGTCGTTGTACGCGGCATCAAGTGGGTCCGGCAACCAAAGGAAACCTGCTGGCCGCCATAAGCGAGGGCATCGCGGGGGCGACCGTGAACCACATCGCGTGACCGGTTTGCTCCAGTTGCCCCGATAGGCGCCCCGCTCAAGATCATCTTGCTTATCGATGCCGAAAGGACTTCTTATGCGAACCCCCCTCTCGCGGTTGATGTTCAAGACTCGGCAAAACTGCCTCTGTATCACTCTGTGGACCTGCCGATCCATGCATAACGCCCGATACCACCGCGCCCTAAAGCGGAGTTGCTCGATTCCATTTCTCCTGCTTACGTTTCGCCCCATGATCGAGACGCGTCATCTCCGCACGCTGCGCGCCGTTGCGCAAACGGGCTCTTTCGCTGCCGCGGCACGGCAGCTGAGCTGTACCCAGCCGGCCGTGAGCCAGCAGATGAAATCCCTCGAACTGGCCATGGGTACTCCGCTTCTGATCCGCACCAGCCGTGAAGTACGGGTCACCGAGGCCGGTGCGGCCCTCGTGCGCCACTCGGCCGGGGTGCTCGCCGGACTCCACGCGGCCGAGGAGGAGATGGCGGCGTTCGCGGGGCTGCGCACCGGCCGGGTCCGGCTCACCTCATTCCTGAGCGGTACTTCGGCACTGATACCGTCTGCCATCGCCGCGATGCGCGCCGCCCATCCGGACGTAGAGGTTTCTCTCGCGGAGGCGCCTCCGCCGCGCTCCATCGACCTGCTTCGCAATGCCGACTGCGACATCTCCCTGGCCTTCCGCTACCCGGAGATCCCCGGCTCGGGCTCGAATACGCAAGGCGAGTGGCAGGACCTCGCGGTCCGCCCGCTCCTCACCGATCCTCTGGTCGTGTTGGTGCCGGAAGGACATCGCCTCGCGGAGGCGGGCCAAGTGGAACTGGCCGAACTGGCCGGCGAATCCTGGGTCATGGGCTGCCACCGCTGTCGCCGCCATCTGTTGCGGCTGTGCGAGCATGCCGGTTTCGAGCCGCGCGCCGAGTACCGAACGGACGACTATCCGACCGTGATCGGCCTGGTCGCGGCGGGCCTGGGGGTCGCCGTTCTGCCGGAACTGGCCCTGGGCGGACCGCCGTCGGCGGCGATCCGGCTGCTCCGCCTGGAGCCCACGGTGCACCGGGAGGTGGTGGCCCTGTCCATGTCGACGTCCCCCTCCGTCCCGGCGGTCGGACTCATGCTCCGCGAACTGGAACGATCCGCCGCCCGCTTGCCGAGGACGTCACCGGTTCACGGCGGCCCAGGCTAGGTTGCTCGTATGAACTCATCATCTGGACGTTCCGGAATGGATCGAGGGGCGCTGTTAGCCGCATCGGTCACTGTGGTGCTCTGGGCCTCTGCATTCGTATCCATTCGTGCCTCCGCCGACTATTTCGAACCCGGAGCGCTGGCGCTGGGGCGACTACTGACGGGCTCGTTGGCCTTGGTCTGCCTGCTGTTGGCGAAGGGCGGTGGAGTGCCGCCGCGGAAGGCATGGCCCGGGATCGTGGGATCGGGGGTGCTCTGGTTCGGCGTCTACATGGTCGTACTGAACTGGGGAGAGCAGCTGGTGGACGCGGGAACGGCGTCCATGGTCGTCAACGTGGGGCCGATGGTGGTCGCGCTGCTCGGCGGCTGGTTCCTGAAGGAAGGATTCCCTCCGCTGCTGCTGGCCGGCATGGCCGTGTCGTTCGTCGGCGCGGTCGTCGTCGGCTTCTCGTCGTCTGGCGGCGGATCGTCCTCGGTACTCGGCCTGGGGCTCTGCCTGCTGGCTGCCGTGGCGTACGGGGCCGGCGTGGTGCTGCAGAAGCCCGCGCTGCGGCATGCGACCCCGATCCAGGTGACGACGTACGGCTGTCTGATCGGCGCCGTCGCGTGTCTGCCGTTCAGCGGGCAGCTGGTGTCGGACCTGTCCCGGGCGCCTGTGTCGGCCACGCTCAATGTCGTCTACCTGGGGCTCTTCCCCACGGCACTGGCCTTCACCACCTGGGCGTACGCGCTGTCGCGGACCACCGCAGGGAAGATGGGGGCGACCACCTACGCGGTGCCCGCCGTGGTGATCCTCATTTCCTGGCTCGCCCTGGACGAGGTGCCGGGCTGGGTCACACTCCTCGGCGGTGCCATCTGCCTGGGTGGCGTGGCCGTATCCCGGATGCCCGGCTTCCGCAGGCGCGGACCCGAGGAGACCGCAGAACCGGCGGCCAGCGTGGAGACAGCACGCTGAGGTGACTCGCCGAGGTCGGCAGGACCGGAGGCGACACGGACAGGGGCGGGGACATGATGTCCCCGCCCCTGTTTTTCGTACCCGCTTCTCGCGCCTACTCCTCGATGCCTGCCATCTCACAGGATGAGCGTGGTCTCATTTCTGCCCAGTTCATAGCCGAACTGAATTCTGGTGTGCGCGCCCAGTTCCTGTTTCATCGCCGCGATATGCCCTTGCAGTGATCTCTCGCTGATACCGAGCCGGCGTGCGATCTGCTTGTCGGGATAGCCCGAGACGAGCAGTTTGCTGATGGAGTTCCGGAGTGATGGGATGACCTGCTCGGCCGCCCTCGTGGCATGTGTCGAAACGAAGGGGAAGGGATTCGCCCGATCCCAGGAACGCTCGAATATGTCTTTGAGGAAGCGCACGATGGCGGGCTCCCTGATGGCTATGGCGTTGGTACGGGTTTCATTCGCAGAAATGAACGCGACGCTTTCGTCGACGATGATCATCCGGTCAAAGAATTCGGCCAGGGTGCGGACCTGGACTCCATAATCGGAGACGGTCCGCACGTAATTCTTGGTCGCTTCGTCGAATCGCGTGGTGTGCTGATACAGGGTGCGCATCGCAATGCCCCCCGCTATCTGGCGGCGTACGGATTCGAGGGCCTCGTCAAGAACCGGCCCTGGGCGCGGCCCGTCGGGCTGAGCGGTCAGGATCTCCTTGCGCGCATCGGCGAGTGCCTCGTCGATGGCGGCGCCAATGGCTTCGAGCCCGTGGTGATAGCGGATCCGGATGTCGGGGGGAGCCTTCTCCGCCGGTGCCGCGGCCGGTGCCGGTGCCGCGGCCGGGTCGGCCAGGCCGCCCGCGACAAGCCGGGAGAGCGCCTGCAGGTGCTCGGACATGAGCTGCTGCACACCGTTCGGGGTATCCGGAATTCCGTGTTCCATTCACATTCTCCCACTCGCTCGTCCTGTCACTTCCCGAGTGCTCAAAGGGTCTTGCAATGCCGACCTAATGTCCAATACATCCCCGTGTGCGGCTTTTAGGATCCATCGGATTTTAGCAGTGCGGGAATACGAGTCATCTCGGAGCTTGAGTCAAAGTCCACCCGGACTCGAGAGTGATCAAGGCCGATCGCAGCGATCGCCTTCACTCCACTAAACGGTCCGCGGGTACCTGCCCCGCTCTTTTGGAGGCTTGACGAAATGTTGGCGACCCTTTCCCGCCCCGGTACGTCGTTCCGGCCGCGCCTGACGGTCCGCATCGCCACGGCAGCCATTGCGGCCACGCTGGCCGGCGGCGGGGTCGCGGTGTCCTCCGCGAGCACGGGCACCGCTCACGGGACATCGGGCGATGTGAAAATTCTGGCCGATGTTGGCTGGAATTCGACCAAGCCCAAGGTGACCCCGTGAGCACGGTCGTTCCAGTGAGCTCTTCCCCCTGGTTCATGTGTGACGGGACGGAATCCGAGCCGGGGCCCGCCGCACGTGTCTACTGCTTCCCGCACGCGGGCGGTAACCCGCGCTCCTTCCTCGGCTGGCAGTCGGACCTGGCGGGCGTGGCCGAGATCGCCGGGCTCTGCCCGCCGGGACGCGGCAACCGCTACCGGGAGCCCGCACTCACCGATGTCGCGGAACTCGCCGACGCGGTGGCGCACGAGATCTCCGCCACCGCCGACCGCCCCTTCGTCCTCTTCGGACACAGCTTCGGCGCGGTGCTCGCTTTCGAGGTCGCACGACGCATCGGTCACCTGCCGGACTTCCGCCACCTGGTCGCCTCCGGCTGCTCCGCCCCCTCCCTGCTGCCCACCCGGCGGGTCGTGGAGGCCGCCCGGCTGGAAGGCCGGGAGTTCACGGAGGCCGTGGGCTTCTTCGGCGGACTGCCGCCGGAGGTCATGGCCGACGAATCCCTGCAGGAGCTGCTCCTGCCGAACCTGCGCGCCGACTTCCGCATGGTCGCCGGGTACGCGTACCGGCCGGCCGCACCCCTGTCCGTACCGGTGACCTTGATCAACGGTACGGACGACCCGCACATCAGCGAGGCCGGGCTGCAGCCCTGGGAACGGGAATGCCTCCGGCCGCCGGCCCGGCACCGGGCCGAGGGCGGCCACTTCTACTTCGACGGCCGCTCCCGGACCGTCACCGACATCCTGCGGTCGCTCCTGCCCGCAGCGCCCGGAGCCGGGCAGCCTGGCGACTGGCACGTCGAACTCATCTGAACGTGCCGGAACCGTACGACACGAGCGCCACAGAGGAACTCCATCCGTGAACCTGCCCGTTGCCCCTTCCGCAGACCCCGTCGATCAGCGCGCCCGTGCCCTCGCCTTCCGCCGGCTCCACCAGGGCACCGAGCCCTTCGTCGTCCCCAACCCGTGGGACGCGGGAACCGCGCGGCTGCTGACCGGACTCGGCTTCGCCGCGCTCGCCACCACCGGTGCGGGGCTCGCCTACCGCCTCGGCCGGCCGGACGGCACGAACCTGGTGGGCAGGCTTGAGATCCTCGCGAACGCCGCGGAGATCGTGGCAGCGACGCATCTGCCGGTCTCCGCCGACCTGGAGAGCGGTTTCGGGGACACCCCGCGGGACGTGGCCGAGACCATTCGGCTCGCCGCCGCAGCGGGCCTGGTCGGAGGCTCGATCGAGGACTCCACGGGCCGGGCCGACGACCCCGTACGTCCCCTGGAGGAAGCCGTGGAACGCGTGGCCGCGGCTGTCGCCGCCGCCCGGGAGCTCGACTTCCCCTTCACCGTGACGGCCCGCGCCGAGAACTTCTTCCAGGGCCGGTCCGACCTGGCGGACACCATCCGCCGACTGCGGGCGTACGAGGCCGCGGGCGCCGATGTCCTCTACGCGCCGGGCCTCCCGGATGCGGAGGCGGTGCGCGCGGTGTGTGCCGCCGTCCGGCGCCCGGTCAACGTCCTGATGGGTTCGCCCGCCCTGCCGCTGTCCGTGGCGGAGCTCGGCGAACTCGGCGCACGACGGATCAGCGTCGGCTCGGCGCTGGCCCGGGCGGCGCTCGGTTCGGTCGTCCGCGCCGCCGAGGAGATCCGTACCCACGGGACCTTCGGCTTCGGGGCGGACGCCCTTCCCTACCCCGAAGCCAACGCGATGATGACACCGGCCCCGTCGGCCGGGCAGGAGAGTGACTCCGCACGGTGAACGCCACCCCCGTCCATCTGTCCGCCCCCCGCTACGTCCTCGGCGAGAACCCGGCCGACCACACGTCCATGGCGAATCTGACCGCGCGCGCCGCCGAGCTGCGCATGCCGGCCAAGGCCTCGCTGTGGGGCTGGGGAACGATCCACCGCACCGGCAAGAACCTGGAGACGCTGGCCGTGGAAAGCGGCCGGGCGACGCTCGCCGCAGCCGGGGCGGAGCCCGGCCAGGTCGACGCCCTGATCCTCTGCTCGACCCGGTTTCCCGGCGGCCCCCGCACCCACGGGGGCTTCGTACAGGCGGTCATGACCGGCCTCGGGCTGGGTGATGCCGCTTTCACCGGCATCACCCTGAACCGCTGCACCAATCTGCTCGTCGGACTGCGCCTGGCACAGGCGCTGGTGGCTTCCGGGCAGCATCACACGGTGCTGGTCGTCACCACCGACCGGATCTCGGACGAGGCGATCCGGATGGAGAACTTCGCCCTGTTCAGCGACGGTTCGGCTGCCTGCCTGGTGAGCGCCCGGCCGTACGGAGATAACGCGTACGAGATCCTCGGCGGGGCCTCCGCCCAGGACCCGCCCTCGCTCGGCTGGTCCAACGAGATCAGCTCGGACCTGGCCCGGGTGGTCAACGACCGGATCCTCACGCCGCTCGATCTGACCCTCAAGGACGTCGACGGCGTACTGCACCCGAACCTCTTCAAGCCGATCGTCGTGCTGAAGGAGCGCCAGGCCGGATTCAGCGCCGGGCAGTTGTTCCTGGACAACATCCCCCGCGTCGGACACTGCTTCGCGGCCGACCCCCTGATCAACCTCGTGGACCGCGCCGAGGCGGGACAACTGCGCGACGGCGGTCACTACCTCCTGGCGTCGAGCGTGCCGGGCGTACGGGTCGGCGTACTCCTGCGCAAACTCTCCGCCGCCCAGCAGCCGACGAGCGACGAAACCCCGGAGTCCTGATGAACGCGCACACCGGATTTCCCCTTCCGGACCTGACCACCTCCCTGCCCCGCGCGGCCTTCCGGTTCAGCCCGAAGGCCGCCGAGGACGCCGCCGCAGTCATCGAGGCCGGACCCGCCGGCATCTTCCGGCAACTCCTCGACGACCAGGAGAGCGAGACGACTCGCCTCGTCGCCCGCCGGACCCTGCACGCCTTCCTGCCCGCGGCCGAGGACGAGGCCCCTGCGGACGCCGACGCGATCGCCGCCCGCGTCCGGCGGGCCCGCACCGCCATCGAACCGGCCCTCGCCGGCCTGCGCGAGCGCGGCCCGCAGACGTACGGCCTCGTCCTGCGCCAGCGCGCACCCCTCATGCTGCTCGCCGGCTGCTGGCTGGACGATGTCTCGCAGACCGCCACCCAACCGTCGGTCATCGTCAACCGGCTCTTCGGCCAGCACTTCTTCTTGCAGGGCGAGGGCACCCCCGAGCGCGGGCTGCTCGCCCGGCGGCGGCGGGCGCTCGCCGAGCTCGAGGTGCACCTGCCCGGGATCGAGACCGCGGACTTCCTGAAGGAGACCGAGGCGCGCCCGCTGACCGCGCTGCACGCCTCCTTCTACCTCGCGCTCTCCCGGCTGCCCGCGTCGTTCCTGCCCGAAGTGGTGGGCGTGCACTACGCCGTGAACGCCCTGGGCGTCGACGATCTGCTGCTGGGTACGGACACTCCCTTCCTGGCCGAGGCCGAGGCCCGTACGCTCCTCGCCGAATACCTCAGGCTGACCGAGAGCTCGCCGACCGGCGCACGGGACCGGGAGCGGATGACCGCCTCGATCGAGCTGGTGCTGCGCCTGGAGCAGGAACACACCGCACTCCTCGGCGAGCTGGCCGACTGGCACGACGGACTGTCCCTGGATGCCAAGGTCGGGCGGATCGTGGCCCGGCACGCGCCGTACGCGGGCCGCCAGCATCGCAGTGTCCGTCTCGGCGACCGGAAGCTGTCGGAGTGGCTCGACGACGAGAACATGGATCTGGCGGCCTTCGTCGGCCAGTTCCGCGAGGCCAGGCAGATGAAGCCCGCCCGCGAGGGCGTGTGCCGGTTCCTGCGGTCCATCAAGTTCGGCGGGCCGATGTTCGGCATCTTCGACGAGCACGAGGCGGCCGTGTTCACCCAGTGGGCGCAGGCCATCGCGGCGGGTGAGCCGGCGGACCTCGACTTCCGGCCGAACACCGCCGGCGACGGCCAGGCCCTGGCCTGGACCGAGGCGCTGCGCGACAGCGACCCGGACGACACGGTCCTCGCCGAGGCCCCGGCCGGCCTGGACGACCGGCAGCTGTTCCACCGCGTGGTCAACATCGAGCAGTTCCCCCACATCCTGGGGACCGCCCGGGACCGGGCCGAAGCCAACCTCGCCGACGCGGAACTGCTGTTCACCCATGGATCGGGCGGCACCCTCACCGATGCCGAGTACTTCGACTACACGCCCGAGGCGCTGATGGCGCGCGTCGACGCGATCTACTGGGACAAGCTGGTGGACCCGTACCAGCCCCTCACCGAGATCCCCGACCGGGACACCGTGATCTTCGAGCAGAGCACCTTCGCCCTCGGCAGCCTGATCGACGGCACCTGGGCCCAGCGCATCGGCAACCTCGGCCGCAACCACCGGCAGAGCGACCACATGCTGTTCTCCATCTACGCCGACGAGATGGGCCGCGGCGACCTCGACAAGAACCACATCACGCTCATCCACCAGGTGCTGGCCAGCATGGACATCCACCTGCCGCACATCCGCCAGGACGAGTTCCTGGAGCAGGGCGATCTACCGGACGGGCTCTACGGGTTCTCCATCCACCAGGTGTGCCTGGCGCTCTTCCCCGACACCCTCTACAACGAGATCCTCGGCTACAACCTGGGCATCGAGATGTTCGGGCTCGGAGCGATGCGGCTCCACGAGATACAGAAGCTGCGCCGCCACAACCTCGACGCGGGCTACGAGCAGGCACACCTGTCGATCGACAATTTCTCCGCCGGGCACGCCCGGCAGTCGGCCGACATCATCGTCTCCTACCTCGACGGCATCCGGCGCAACTCCGGTGAGGAGGCCGTCCAGCGGGAGTGGCGCCGCATCTGGCGCGGCTACGCCTCCTTCGCCTACTTCGTCGAGCACAAGCTGGTCGCTCAGGTCAGTGCCGGGCAACCGGCCGCCACTCCCGCCGAGGAAGATGCCGGCCTGCTCATCTGATGCCTGACGCCTGATGCCGTACCCGCCGATGTCCGCCCCCTCGCACGGAGAACTGCCTTGGAACTCACCAGCGCCTTCGACCAGGAAGTCCTGGCCCTCCCCTTCTACGACGACGGGCACCGCCGCCTCGCGAACGCCATCGGCACCTGGTGCGACGGCCGCGCCCCCCTGTGGAAGGAGGTCCGCCGGCAGGACCCGGAGAAGGCCGGACGGCGTCTGGTACGGGAGCTCGGCGAGGACGGCTGGCTCTCCTTCCTGGACCCTCGGACCGCGCCCGGCGGCCTCCCCGGTGACTTTCGCAGCATCTGCCTGATGCGTGAAGCGCTCGCCTACGCCGAGGACCTGGCCGACTTCTCCTTCTCCATCCAGGCCCTCGCCGCCACGCCGATCATCCGGTACGGCAGCGAGGAGCAGAAGGAGAACTACCTGTCACGGATGGCCGAGGGTTCGCTGATCGGCGCGTTCGCGGTCTCCGAGCGCGAGGCGGGTTCGGACATCGCCTCGGTCGGACTGCAGGCCGAGCGCGACGAGGACGGCGGCTACGTCCTGAACGGGCAGAAGGCGTGGATCGCCAACGCCGGGATCGCGGACGTGTACGTCGTCATCGCCCGCACCGGCGAGGGCCCCGGCCCGCTGGGGCTCACCGCGTTCCTCGTCCCTGCCGGCTCCCGCGGCCTACAGGTCCACGAACGCCTGGACGCGGTCGCCCCGCGCGCCTTCGCCCATCTCTCCTTCGAGAACTGCCGGGTGCCCCGGGAGGCTGTACTGGGCAAGCCGGGCAGGGGTTTCGTCATCGCCATGGACCTGCTGGAGCGGTTCCGGATGACGGTCGGCGCCGCGGCGCTCGGGTTCGCCCGCCGGGCCGCCGACACGGCGCTGGCCCACGCCCGCACCCGCCGGATCGGCAACGAGAAACTGGTCGACCTCCAGCTGACCAAGGCGTCCCTGGCCGAGATGGACGTCCGGCTCAACGCGGCCGCCCTGCTGGTGGCGCGGGCAGGCTGGGAGGCCGACCACGGCAGCAGGCGCTTCGCCCGGCATTCGAGCATCGCCAAGCTGTACGCCACCGAGGAAGCCCAGCACGTCGTCGACTCCGCCGTGCAGTTGCTCGGCGCGGCGGGTGTGGTCGCGGACAGCGTCACCGAGCGCCTGTACCGGCAGATCCGTTCCCTGCGGATATACGAGGGCACCTCGGAGGTCATGCGGCTGACGATCGCGGGCACCCTCGACGCCCGGCGCGCCGCGCTCCCCGCCCGCTATCTCTGACGCACCCTTCCCTCAGCGACGCCACCTCCCCCACCCCAAGGCACCGACATGCCGAACACCCAGCAAGGAGCACACAGGTGACCAACCCGATCGAAGCGGTCAGGCTGGCGGACCCGTACCCCGGCTACGCGGCGCTGGTGGCCGAGCGCCCCTTCGCCTTCGACCCGGCCCTGAACGCCTGGGTCGCGGCGGACGCTGCGGCCGTGCGTGCCGTGCTGGGCTCCGCCGCCCTGCGGGTCCGTCCGGTGGCCGAGCCGGTGCCCGCCGGAATCGTCGGCACCCCCGCCGGTGAGGTGTTCGGGGATCTGGTGCGGATGACCGACGGGGGCCTCCAGCAGCACCTGAAGGGTGTGGTCGTCGAGGCGCTGGGGACCGCCGACCCCGTGCACGCCGCCCGGCTGGCCGCCGATCAGACCCGGACATCTCTCGCGACGGGCGGCGAAGTCCCCTTCGAGGAGCTGATGTTCGCCGTCCCCGCACGGGTCGTGGCGGCCCTGTGCGGGCTCGACGCGGACGGCTCGGCGGAGGCCGCCCGGCTGATCGGCGATTTCGTCCAGTGCATCCCCGCCCTGGCCACCCCGGAGCAGCAGGCGGCGGCGGCGCTTGCCGCGGCCCGGCTCCAGGAGTTGCTCGGCCCCGGTCTCGAACACGCGGGGGCCGCCGGGAACGGGCTGCTCGCCGGGCTCGTACGGGCGGCACAGGAGGCCTCCTGGACCCGGACGGCTCCGCTGCTGGCCAACGCGGTCGGGTTCCTGTCCCAGACGTACGACGCCACGGCCGGGCTGATCGGGAACACGCTGCTCGCGCTGGCCCGGGGTGAGGAGACCCCGAAGACCCCGGCCGCGTGGGAGCGGTTCGTACGGGAGGTGGCCCGGCACGACGCGCCGATCCAGAACACCCGCCGCTTCGCCGCCGAGCCGTTCCGGCACGGTGCTGCCGAGGTCGCGCCGGGCGAGCAGGTGCTGGTGCTGCTCGCCGCCGCCAACCGGGACCCGGCGGTCAACCCCGATCCGCACGCCTTCCGGCCCGGCCGCGAGGCGCCGGTGGTCTTCACCTTCGGCGCCTCCGCCCACCAGTGTCCCGGAGGGAGCCTGGCGGTGGCGATAGCCGGGGCGGTCGTCGGGACGCTGCTGGACTCCGGGTTCGACCCGGCGCGGCTGTCGTCCGGGCCGGCCGAAGTGACGTACCGGCGGCTGGCCAACGCCCGGATCCCGGTGCTGTAGCGGCGCGATCCGCCCGGCTCAGTGAGCACACACAAGGCTACCGCCTGCCCATTTTCACCGAACTTATCGCCGTAAGTCGGCAGTTCTTCTCATGAGGGAGAAAAGGCATCGATGTCGAATAATCCGCACCTTTGGATGCGGGCGGAATCCCGGCCGAGCGAGCGCCGCGCGCCCCTCGTCCCCGAGGATGCCGCGCGCCTGGTGGCCCAGGGCGTCGAGATCACCGTGGAGGAGTCGGCGCAGCGCGCCTTCCCCCTCGACGACTACCTCGCCGCAGGCTGCCACGCAGCCCCGGCGGGCAGCTGGACCGATGCGCCTGGCGGTGCCCACGTCCTGGGCCTCAAGGAGCTCCCTGACGGCCCCGCGGAACTGACCCACCGTCACATCTACTTCGGCCACGCCTACAAGGGACAGACCGGCGCGAGCGAGTTGCTCGCCCGGTTCACGGCGGGCGGCGGCTCGCTCCTCGACCTGGAGTACCTGACCGACGACACCGGCCGGCGGCTGGCGGCCTTCGGCTACTGGGCGGGCTACGTCGGAGCGGCGCTGGCCGTACTGCACCGGCGCGGGCGGCTGCGGACCCCGCTGACCCCGACCGGCCTTGACGCGCTGAACGCCCTGCTGAACGAGCCCGGTGAGAACGGGAGCGCGCTGGTGATCGGCGCCCTCGGCCGCAGCGGCCGCGGCGCGTGCGACGCCCTGGCCAAGGCCGGACTCACCCCCACCCGGTGGGACATCGCGGAGACGGCCACGCTGGACCGCGCGGCCCTGCTCGACCACGACATCCTCGTCAACACCGTCCTGATGAACCGGCCCACGCCGCCGTTCCTGACCCACGCGGACCTCGACGGCCCCCGGCGCCTCTCCGTGGTATCGGACGTCACCTGTGACGTGACCTCGGCGTGCAACGTCCTGCCGGTCTACACCGAACTCACCGACTGGGACCGGCCGGTACGCCGCCTGCGCGAAGGCGACCGGCCGGCCGACCTCATCGCCATCGACAATCTGCCCTCGCTGCTTCCGGTGGAGGCCAGCCGCGCCTTCTCGGCGGAGCTGTGGCCCCTCCTGGCGAACCTGGGCGGGACGGATCCGGTCTGGGCGCGCTGCCTGGGCGTGTTCGAGACCGCCGTCGCCGGGACCGGGACCTCGGACGACGACGACAGCCAGGCCCCTGAAGGCAAGGAGTACGCCGATGCCCGCTGACCGGATATCGCCTGCCCCGGTGCCCGCGAGCGGCACCGTCCACTGGATAGGCACCGGCCTCTCGACCGGCCGCAGCGGCCTCGGGCTGCTGTGCGCACAGGCCGACCGGGTCGTGCTGTGGGACCGTACGGCCGAGCGCGCCGCCGACCGGCTCGCCGCCCTGGACCTGACCGGCCGCGCCGGGGTACGGGCCCTGACGGACGGGGCCCTGGAAGCCGAGGTGGGTGCCGGGGACGTGATCGTGTCGATGCTGCCCGCCGCCGAACACCCGCGGCTGCTGCGCCTCGCCATCGACCGCCGGGCCCACTTCGCCTGCACGAGCTATGTCTCCGAGGAGATCGCCGAGCTCGCGGAGCGTGCCGCCGAGGTAGGCGTCGTGGTGCTGACCGAGGCCGGACTCGACCCGGGAATCGACCACCTGATGGCCCATCTGCTGGTCTCAAGAGCCCGTGAGGCGATCGGGGACACCGCCGAGTCGGTCGACTTCACTTCCTACTGCGGCGGCATCCCGGCCGTTCCCAACGAGTTCCGCTACCGCTTCAGCTGGGCGCCGTACGGCGTACTCGCGGCTCTTGGCTCCGCCGCGCGCCATATCGCCGGGGGCGTCGAGAGCACCGCCCAGCGCCCGTGGGAGGCCACCGCGGCCTACCGCCTGGGCGCCGAGGACTTCGAGGTCTACCCCAACCGCGACAGCGTGCCCTTCGTGTCCCAGTACGCAATCCCCGAAGGCTGGCGTCTGCGTACCTTCGTCCGCGGCACCCTGCGCAACGCCGGCTGGCGCGACGCCTGGGAACCGGTCTTCCGCGTGGTGGGCTCCGGTGACCAGATAGAGGTCCGCCGGCTCGCGAAGGAGCTGGCCGAACGCCACCCGACCACCGAGGCCGACCGCGACCGCGTGGTGCTGTCCGTCGCGCTGGACGTGCGCGCCTCGGACGGGAAGCGCTGGCAGGGCTCGTACCTGATGGACCTGACGGGCGAGCGGTCGGAGAGCGCGATGGCCCGCGCCGTGTCGCTGCCGGTCGCCTACGGAGTCACCCGGCTGCTGGCGGGGGCGCTGCCCCCCGGTCTGCACCGCGCCGGCCAGTCCGGCGAGGAGGCCGCCCCCTGGATGGCGTTCCTGGACTCCAACGGCCTGGGCAGCGCGTTCGCCGAAACCGTCCCCACCCCTCGAGGAGCCGACGCATGACCACCGCAACTGACCCCGAACCCGCTGTGGAGGCCGGTTCCGAGGCCGCGCCCGAGGCCTTCGTCCTCACCGGTGCCTTCTGGGTCGTGTGCCGTAACCCCCGCTACCTGGCGGAGCTTGCCGCGCGGGGCCTGAAGATCCTGCTCATCACTCCGGCGGGCTACCGTGAGGCCGCGGAAGCCGCCCGCAAGGACCCGGAGCACCCGGCGTCCCTCCTCGACGGCATCGCCTTCGTGGACGGCTCCCTCGACCAGGAGGGATCGTTCCTGCCGGGGTTCATCGCCCGCGCCCGCGTCTGGAGGCAGCAGTACACGATCGTCGGGGCGTACGCGGTCGGCGAGACACTGGTGGAGCCGACCGGCCTGCTGGGCGACGCGCTCGGCCTGCGGGGCCCAGGACTGCGGGCGACCCGCGCCTGCCGCAGCAAGTACCTGCAGCGCTGGTACCTGGACGAGTTCAGCCCTGCCTCCCTGGTGATCCCGCCGGGGGAGCGCGAGGACACCGCCCTCGACGGGCTGCCGTACCCGGTGGTGGCCAAGCCCGCCACCCGCCACTCCAGTTCGGGTGTGGTGACCGTCGCGGACGCGGCGGAGCTGCGGGCCGAGCTGGCCGGCTACCCCGAGTACGAGACCCTGCTGGTCGAGCAGAAGATCGAGGGCCACGAGTACTCGGTCGAGAGCCTGGTGCAGGGCGGCGAGATCGTCTTCGCCTCGGTCACGAGCAAGGAGACCACCGAGTCGGACGCCCGCTCCTTCGTGGAACTGTCCCACTCGGTCCCGAGCGCCCGCCCCGGCGTGGACGACGGACTGCTGGACGCCAACCGGCGGTTGCTGCAGACCCTCGGCTTCCGTGACGGCATCGCCCACGCCGAGTGGCGGACGGGCGTGGACGGGCGGCCTTACCTGATGGAGGTCGCCGCCCGGACGCCGGGTGACGGTCTGCTCGCGCTGTACCACCTGGCCACCGGCCGGCCCCTGGAGCCCGAGATCGTCAAGATCGCGCTGGGCGAGCCCGCCGACTACCCGGCGCCGCGCCGCTGGACCCGCCAGGTCTACCTGGACCACACACCCGGCACCCTGGAGAACGTCTCCGTCGACTGGCCGGGGATCACCCCCGTCTGGGTCGGCGAGGGCGGGATCTGGCCGGAGATCACCCCGGGCGCCGCCGGCGAGCCGGCCGCGCTGCGCGCGGTACTGGTGCTGAAGGAGAAGGGGGCCGAGCTGACCCCGCTGGCCAGCTCCGACGACCGGGCGGTCACCTTCCTCATCGACGCCCCCTCCGCCGGAGAGCTGGACGACCTGGAGCGCCGGGTCCGCGCCGCGGTGACGCTGACCGTGGGGACGGTGGACGGACATGGCCTCTGACACCGTCACCGAGACTGCGGACGCCGGCACCGGCGAGGAGGAGAAGGCGCGACGGGCCACCGTCTGGGGCACCTTCCGCGAGGCCCCGCTCCCGGTGAAGACCGTCCTCGCCGGGGTCCTGGTCAACCGCCTCAGCGGCTTCCTCCAGGTCTTCCTCGTCCTGTTCCTCACCGCCAAGGGCTACTCCGACGGCAGCACCGTCCTGGCCCTCGGCGTCTACGGGGCGGGTGCCGTCGCCGGCTCGCTGATCGGCGGCACCCTGGCGGACCGGATGGGCGTACGCAACGCCACGGTCGTCTCGATGGGCAGCACCAGCGTGCTCACCGCCGCTCTGCTCTACGTGCCGAGCTTCCCGGCGCTGCTCGCCGCGATCGCCCTGGTGAGCCTCGGCTCGCAGCTCTTCCGGCCGGCTTCGGCGACACTGCTGGCCGAACTGACCGCCGAGAACCGGCAGGTCATGATCTTCGCGATGTACCGTTTCGGCCTCAACCTGGGCGCGACGGCCGCACCGCTGGTCGGCTTCGCCCTCTACAACGCGGGCGGCCACGGGTACACCCTGCTGTTCTGGGGCGAGGCCGTGATCGCCCTGGTGTACGCGGTGTTCGCGTGGGCGACACTGCCGGCCCGGGTCGGTGCCGCCCCGGCCGGTGCCGCGGCGGACCCGGACGGGGCGCCGGGCGGCTACGCGGCGGTGATCCGTGACCGGCGGTACCTGCTGTACCTGATCGCTGCCTTCTGCCACGCGGCCGTGTACATGCAGTACCTGTCCACTTTGCCGCTGTACATGAAGGACGAGGGGCTGGCGCTCTTCTGGTACACCTTCGCCGTCTCCCTCAACGGGTTCATCGTCATCGCCTTCGAGCTGCTGCTCACCAAGCTCTCGCAGGAGTGGCCGCTGAAGGTGACGATCGGTCTGGGATTCGCCCTGGTCGGTGCCGGCGTGGCCTTCTACGGTCTGCCCATCGGACCCGCCGCCGTGATCGTCGGCACGCTCATCTGGTCGATCGGCGAGATCGTCGGCGGCCCGGCGGTGTTCGCCTATCCGGCGACCGCGGGCCCGGCGCGGCTGCGCTCCCGGTACATCGGCAGCTTCCAGTTCATGTTCGGTCTGGGCACCGCCGTGGGTCCGATGATCGGCAGCTGGCTCTTCCTCCGGCTGGACGGTCTCGTCTGGCCCGTGGTGGCCATGGGGTCGCTGCTGGCGACGGTCTTCGGGCTGATCGCCGTACGCCGTCCCGAACCTTCGCCCGCCAGGACGGCGAGTCCGGCGCAGGCCCCGTCCCCCGCGCAGGTGTGAGCCGCATTGACCCCCACCACCGCACCTACCGCCCTCATCAGCACGACTCGGCCGGTCAGCCACCGGCACGCCTCGAAGGAGAGGACCGTATGAACACCAATCACGTCCGTCCCGAGTCCGACCACTACCGCTGCATCGGCATCGGAGTGGGCCCCGCGAACCTGAGCCTGGCATCACTGCTCCACGGTCGCCCGGAGGTGAACAACCTCTTCATCGACCGGAAGGAAGCCTTCGGCTGGCACGACAACCAGCAGATACCCGGCGCCACCCTGCAGGTCTCGATGTTCAAGGACCTGGTCAGCCTCGCCGACCCGCAGAGCCCCTTCTCCTTCCTGTCCTACCTGCACGACCAGGGCCGGGTGTACCACTTCCTCAACGCCCAGTTCGCCGACGTACCGCGCCTGGAGTTCCGCAACTACCTGGCCTGGGCCTCCCGGCGCAACCCGAACGTCGTCTTCGGCGAGACGGTGCAGGAGGTCGGCTTCGACGAGGTCTTCACCCTGCGCACCGACCGTCGCACGGTGACGGCCGACAACATCGTCGTCGGCGTGGGCAACCAGCCCTGGGTCCCGCCGCAGGGCACGCTCGGTGCCACCCAGTTCCACGTCAACGACTACGTCGAGGCGGCCCGGAACCTGGGCGGCAAAAGGGTCGTCGTGGTCGGCGGCGGACAGTCCGGCGCCGAGGCGTTCCTGGACCTGATCTCCCGGTCCGGCACTGAAATGCCGCGCCGCGTCTCCTGGATCTCGCGCCGCCGCAACTACTTCCCGATCGACGACTCACCCTTCACCAACGACTACTACATGCCGTCCCACTCGGACTACTTCTACGGCCTGGGCCCGGAGGCCCGCGCCACCTTCAACGCCCAGCACGTCCTCAGCAGCGACGGCATCTCGGAGTCCACGCTGCGCGACGTCTACCAGGCCGTCTACGTCCACCGCTTCGTGGAGGGCAACAGCGACCTCGTCGGGCTGCACCCGAACCGCGACGTCGTCGCGGTCGAGGAGAGCCCCGTCGGAGGCTGGGACCTGACCGTCCGGCACAACGACGAACCCGGCGCCCCCGCCGAGCACTTCGACGCCGACGTCGTCGTCTGGGCAACCGGCTTCCGGCCGGCCCGGATGGACTTCCTCGCACCGATCGCGGACCGGCTGGAGCGCGACGGGGACGAGCTGCGCATCGACGAGGACTTCGCGGTGCGCTGGGACGGCCCGGCCGACCGCAGCATCTTCGTCCAGAACGCCGCGCGCGGGCAGCGCGGCCTGGCCGACCCCAACCTCAGCCTGAACGCCTGGCGCAGCCGGCGCATCGCGGACAGGCTGTGCGGGGTCCGTACCGACGAGCAGCTGGCGTCCTTCATCGAGTGGTCCGCCAAGTCCCCCGAGGCGAGCGCCGCATGGAGCGCGTGACGATCCCGCCGCGGCAGCGGCAGGACCCGGCGGCGTACGACGTGGCGGTGGTCGGCGGCGGTGTCCTCGGCCTCAGCATCGCCCAGGAGTTCCTCTCCCGGGAGCCGCAGGCACGCGTGGTGGTCCTGGAGCGGGACGCGGTCGGCAGCGGTGCCACCCGCCGCTCGGCGGGTCTGCACTTCCCGCGTGGCTCCTCGCACCGGATCCGCGAGATGGCGGCCCTCAGCCAGGAGCGCTACGCGGCGCTCAAGGCGGCCCGCCCCGAACTGCCGATCCACAGCCTGGACATGACGGTGGTGGCACCTGCTTCGGCACAGGCGCGGCTGGAGGAGACCTACCTGCCGCAGGCGCGGCTGCGGCCCGTCCGGGAAGTGGCCGGCAAGACGGCCCTGCTGCCGGAGGGCACCGCCGCCTGGGAGGGCGACGGCTGCCAGTACGCGGACGTCCAGGCCCTCACCCAGCAGCTGGCACGCGATCTGCGCCGGACCGTGGAGTTCCGCGAGGGGGTCGAGGTCACCGCGGTGACACCCGGCGCCGACTCGGTGGAGCTCTCCCTGAGCACGGGCGTCCCGCTCCACGCCGGACAGGTGGTCCTGGCGCCTGGTCCCTGGCTCGCGGCCCCCGCGTGGAAGGATCTCGTATCCCCGCTCGGAGCCCGGGTGAAGAAGATCGTGGCCCTGCACATCGAGGTCCCGCCCTCCGTGGGCGACCGGGCGGTGGTCTTCCAGGACGAGGACGCCTTCCTGCTGCCGTACCACGAGCGCGGGCACTGGCTGTTCAGCTACACCTGCCAGGAATGGGATGTCGATCCGGACACCGTCGCGACGAGCCTGACCCCCGCCGACCGGGACGCGGCCCTCGCCGTCCTGGCCCGCTACGCACCCCACTTGATCGAGCACTGCGTCTCCGGGCGCGTCTTCTGCGACGCGTACGGCCCTGACTTCGAGCCGCTCGTCCGCCCGCTCACGGCCGACGGCCGAGTGGTGTTCGCGGGCGCCGCCAGTGGCTCCGGGTACCGGCTGGCCCCTGCCATCGCGGCGGAGACCGCGCATCTGCTCTTCACTCCGTCCCCCGGAAAGGACGACGTTTCGTGATCATCAACACCTATGACGACACCGTGCTCAGCGAGGCCTTCGGCATCGACATGAGCGATATCCATGGTCTGGGTGTCGGCGCCGGCTGGGGCCGGGTCTCTCCCGGCACCAGCTCCAACAGCCACCAGCACGACGAGACCGAGTTCTTCGTGATCGTCAGCGGACGGGGCGAGTTCGTCGTCGACGGCGAGCGCCACCCGGCCGCTCCCGGCACGGTCGTCCTCTTCGAGCCGTTCGAGTCCCACGTCCTGGAGAACATCGGGGACACCGACCTGGTCTTCCTCACCCAGTACTGGCGGGACGCCGGGCGCGCCCTGGCCTCGGCGCTCAGCGCCGAGCGCAAGGACTTCGGCGATCGCCCCGTGTTCGTCTTCTCCACACCGCCCACCCCCAACGGCGACCTGCACCTCGGCCATCTCTCCGGCCCCTACCTCGGCGCCGATGTCTACGTCCGCCACCAGCGGCTGATCGGCACCAAGGCCTGGCACCTGACCGGCAGCGACGACTACCAGAGCTATGTGGTCGCCGCGGCCGCCGCCGACGGCGTCGAGCCCGCCGAGGCCGCCGCCCACTACAGCGCCGAGATAGCCAAGACGCTCGAGCTGATGGACATCTCGCTCGACCAGTACACGGTCACCGACACCGCCCCGGAATACCGGTCCGGTCTGCAGGACTTCTTCTCCCGTACGGTCGCCTCGGGCCGGGTCACGGTCACCGAGGCCGACGCCCTGTTCGACGCCTCGAGCGGCCGGTACCTCTACGAGGTGGACGTCAAGGGCGACTGCCCCGGCTGCGGTTCGGGCGCCGGCGGCAACATCTGCGAGCAGTGCGGCGAGCCCAATGTCGTCACCGACCTGACCGACCCGGTCTCCGCCCTCTCCCCCGCCACTCCGCGCCGCGGCCCGGTCTCCCGCTGGTCGCTGCCGCTGCACGAGTTCCGCGAGGACCTCGACGCCCACCACCGCCTGGGCCGGGTCCCGGCCAGGCTGCGCGAGCTCACCGACCGCCTCTTCCGCCGCCCGAGCCTCGACATCCCGGTCAGCCACCCCTCCTCCTGGGGCGTTCCCCCGGCCGAGAAGGACCTGGACGGACAGGTCATCTGGGTGTGGCCCGAGATGTCCTACGGCTTCCTCTACGGCATCCAGGCCCTCGGCGCCCGCCTCGGAGAGAACTGGAAGGCCGCCGAGCCGGAGCAGGACTGGAAGGTCGTCCACTTCTTCGGCTACGACAACAGCTTCTACCACTCGGTGCTCTACCCGGCCCTGTACAAGCTGGCCTTCCCCAACTGGGCGCCGGACATCGACTACCACGTCAACGAGTTCTACCTGCTGGAGGGCCAGAAGTTCTCCACCAGCCGCCGGCACGCCATCTGGGGCAAGGAGATCCTCGGCCCGGACTCGGTCGACGCCGTCCGCTACTTCCTGTCCCGCACCCGCCCCGAGGCCGAGCGGACCAACTTCCAGCGTGCCGCGTACGAGGCGACCCTCGAAGACACCCTGATCGGCACCTGGCAGGCCTGGCTGAACGACCTCGGATCCCGGGTCGCCAAGCACTACGGCGGCGCAGCCCCCGACGCCGGTACCTGGACGCCGGAGCACTCCGCCTTCCTCGGCCGCCTCGGCAACCGCCTCGACGCCGTCTCCGCCAGCCTCGGTTCCGAGGGCTTCTCCCTCAACGAGGCCGCCGCCGAGCTCGACGGCATCGTCAACGACACCGTGCGGTTCTCCCGCAAGGAGGGCCTGCTCGCCGAGACCGCCGGCTGGGAGAGCGAAGCACGTACCGCCGTGGCCCTCGAACTGGCCGCGGCCCGGCTGCTCGCCCAGGTCGCCGCCCCGGTCATGCCCCGCTTCGCCGCCCGCGTGGCCGAGGCGATCTCGCTGCCTGCCCCCACCGCGTGGCCGCGTACGGTCGAACTCGTCGCCCCGGGCAGTGAGATCCGCCTGGCCGACGCCGTCTTCTTCGTCCCGACCGGCCGGCCGGCGCCCGGCGCCACCGCCGGCTTGCGCCTGGCCGACTGGCTGAGCGAGCTCGTACGGACCCTGCTGCAGCTGCCCGCCGGCCAAGAGGTCGCCGCACACGGCCTGAACGCTCTCGGCACCAGTTCACTGCAGGCCGTCACGCTGCAGTACCAGATCCTCGAGGCACTCGACGTGGACGTCACCCTCGAGGAGCTGCTCGACGCCGAGGACGTCTCCGCCCTCGCCGCCCTCGTGGAGGAGCGCGCCGAGGACACCGCCGTCACCGAGCTGGTCGGGGCGGAGGCCCGATGAGCTTCCGCGACGTACTGCGTGAGATCGAGAGCCGCGGCCTGTTCCTGGAACTGTCCGGCAGCGACCTGCGTTTGCGGGGCGGCCGGGAGAACATGGAACCGGACTTCATCGCGCGGATCAAGGACGTGAAGGAAGACCTGATCTCCCATCTCCTCGACGAGGAGAAGAACGGTCCGGGGTTCCCGCTCACCACCCTGCAGCGCGCCTATCTGCTGGGCCGCAGCGGCATCTTCGAAATCGGTGACGTGGCCAGCCACGTCTACCACGAGATCGAGGGCTTCTGGGATGTGGACCGGCTGGAGAAGGCGCTGGCGGCCGTCATCGACGCCCACAGCGCGCTGCGTTCGCGCTTCTGCGCCGACGACCGGCAGGTCACCGAGAACAGCTGGTCCCGGCTGCGGATCCCCCGCCTCGACCTGCGGTCCAAGAGCCCCGGGGAGCAGAGCCGGATCCGCGGCGAGCTGCGCGCGGAGCGTTCGCACCGGGTGCTCCCCGCCGACCGGGCGCCGCTGCTCGCCGTCGAGGTGACGGTCCTCGCCGACGACCGGATGGTGCTGCACGTCAGCCACGACGGGCTGGTCATGGACGGGATCAGCATGTTCCTGTTCTTCCGCGCCTGGTGGCGGGAGTACCAGGGGGCCGGCTCCGGCGCCCTGGAGGAGCTGCCGTACGAGGACTACGTGACGGCCGTGGAGGCCGGGCGGGACCGGGCCCCCTTCCGCCGCTCGCGTGACTACTGGCTCGCCCGTGTCGACGAGCTCGCCCCGCACCCCGACCTGCCCTTGCGCACCAGTCCCGCGGCGCTGTCCTCGTCCCGGTTCTCCCAGCGCCAGGTGCGCCTTGGCCGGGAGGCGTGGGCAACGCTCAAGGAACGGGCCGCCGACGCCGGCCTGACCCCGTCGGCCGTGCTGCTCGCGGCGTACGCGGAGACCCTGGCCACCTGGGGCGCCGGAGCCCGGTTCACGATCAACACCACGGTCGCCAACCGCCCGCCCATCCACCCCCGCGTGTTCGAGGCCATCGGCAACTTCTCGGACACTCTGCTGGTCGAGGCGGAGGTGGACCGGAGCCTCACCTTCGTGGAGCGGGCCCGCGTCCTGCAGACCCGGCTGCGCAAGGACCTGGACCACCGGCACTTCTCCGGCGGCCAGGTCATGCAGGAACTGGCGCGCCGCCGCGGCGGCGTGGCGGGCGCCCGGATGCCCTTCACCTTCAACAGCGCGATCGGCCACGGCAACACCGAGGCCGACGGCTCGGCCCTGGAACTGTTCGGCCCGGAGGTCTTCACCGTCTCCCAGACCCCGCAGGTCTGGCTGAACGCCTTCGCGATGGAGCAGCACGGCGGACTCGTCGTCCAGCTCGACGGCATCGACGAGCTGTTCCCGGAGGGGCTGCTGGACGCTTTCACCCACGGCTACCGGACCCTGCTGGAGGAGCTGACCGATCCGGGCTCCTGGCAGCGCACCTCCTTCGGCCTGCTGCCCGAGGCGCAGCTCGAGCGGCGCCGCGAGGCCAACGACACGCAGGTCCCGCTGCCGTCGGCCATGCTCGGCGACACGTTTGTGGAGCAGGCCCTGCGGACCCCGGACGCGGCCGCGATCCTCACCTCCCGCCGCGAGGTCGGCTACGGCGAGCTGCTGCACCGAGCCGCCGCCGCGGCGCGCTGGCTGCGCGAGGGCGGCGTCGGCCGGGACGAGCTCGTCGGCCTGGTGATGCACCGCGGTCCCGAGCAGATCGTCGGCATCCTCGCCACCGTCCTGGCCGGAGCGGCGTACCTGCCCGTGGACGCGGGCCTGCCCGCCGAGCGGCAGGAGTACATGCTGCGCGACGGCCGGGTGCGCCGGGTCCTCACCAACGCCGGCTGGCAGGACACCGGTGGCGAGCGGGAGGTCATGCGCCTCGACATCACCGACGCGGACACCGGCAGCGGCCGGGCCGACGCCACGCCCGAGGTCCCCGCCCGGCTGCCCGGCTCGGACCCCGATGACCTCGCCTACGTGCTCTACACCTCCGGCACCACCGGCGCGCCCAAGGGCGTCATGGTCACCCACCGCAACGTCGCCAATGTCGTCGCCGACTGCCACGAACGTTTCGGCATCGTCCCCGCCGACCGTTTCTTCGCCATCAGCGCCTTCAACTTCGACCTGTCGGTGTGGGACGTGTTCGGCGCCCTCTCGGCGGGTGCGGCCCTGGTCATGCCCGACCGGGACAAGGCCGTGGACCCGGCGCACTGGCTGGACCTGTGCGAGAGCGCGGGGGTGACGGTGTGGAACTCCGTTCCCGCCATAGTCGGCCTGCTGCACGACCAGGCGGTCGCGGACGCGGTGGTCCCGCCTGCGCTGCGCCTGGTGATGATGAGCGGCGACCGTATCCCGCCGGCCCTGCCAGCCGCGCTGCGCACGCTCAAGGCCGACCTCGACGTGGTCTCCCTGGGCGGCCCCACCGAGACGACGATCTGGAACATCCTGCACCCGGTCGGTCCGGAGGAGGACGGCAGCGAGTCCATCCCCTACGGACGCCCGAACGCCAACAACCGCGCCTACATCCTCGACCGGGACGGCCTGGACGCTCCGGACTGGGTGACCGGCGAGATCTGCGCGGCGGGCACCGGCCTGGCCCGCGGGTACTGGGGCGACGAAGAGCGCACCGCCGAGCGGTTCTTCCACGACGCCGCGCGCGGCGAACGGATGTACCGCACCGGCGACCTGGGCCGGATGCTGCCCGACGGAAACATCTCGATCCTGGGCCGCAGCGACTTCCAGATCAAGGTCAACGGCTACCGCATCGAGGCCGGTGAGGTCGAGACGCGCCTGGTCGCCGTCCCCGGCGTCGCCCAGGCCGTGGTCGCGGGCCAGGCAGGCGCCCAGGGCGCCCGGCTGGTGGCCCATCTGGTGGCGGCCGGCGAAGGCCGCCCCACCGACACCGAGCTGCGCGACGCGCTGCGCCGTGATCTGCCCGACTACATGGTGCCCACCGCCGTGGTCTGGCACGCGGAGCTGCCGCTCACCGGGAACGGCAAGGTGGACCGCAGCAAGCTGGCCACGGCGGCCGTCGCGGCGGCGGCCCCCGCGCAGGAGAACCGCAGCGGCGGTGAGCCCACCACGCAGACCGAGAAGACCCTCGTCTCGATGTGGACGACGGTGCTGCGCGGCAGGCAGGTCGGCATCCATGACAGCCTCGGCTCACTGGGCGGCAACTCCATCGCCGCCGCGCGCATCCTGACCGCCGTGCGCAAGCAGTTCGGGATCACCGTCCCGCTCGACGCGTTCGCCGAGATGGACTGCGTCCACGCACTGGCCGCGGCTCTCGACGAGCAGCAGGCGGGGACGTCGCGATGACCACGACCATGACCTCGGTGATCAACCGGATCGTCTCCACCGCTCCGTCCGGCGGCACGATCTCCTTCGCCCGCCTGGACGGTACGGAGACCATCGGCCTGCCGGAGCTGTACGAGCGCGCCGGGCGGCTCGCCGGACACCTGCGGGACCGGGGTGTCGGGCCGGGCGACCGGATCGGCATCCTGGCCGCGAACAGCCTGGAGTGGGTGCTGCTGGACCTGGCGGCGCTGCGGCTGAAGGCGCAGACCGCCGGGTTCGAGCCCGGCAAGTTCGACCCTGCGGACGATCTGGCCGGACGCTACGGCCTGACCATGCTCTTCACGGACCGGCCCACGGACACCCACCGGTCCATGCCGATGAGCGAGGTTCGCGCACTCTCCGAGCCGGCCGTGCGGCCGGACGAGGCGGCCGCCCCGGCGCCCTTGACGTGGGCCCCCCGGGACGTGACCACCATCAAGTTCACCTCCGGCAGCACCGGAACTCCCAAGGGGCTCGGCGCGACGGCCGGCAGCATCGACAGCTCGCTCGCGGCGGTGCAGGAGATCTTCGGCCACGTGCCGGGTGACGACCTGTTCGTCTTCCTGCCGCTGTCGCTGCTCCAACAGCGCTACTGGGTCTACTCGGCACTCGCCCACGGCCACGACGTCACGATCAGCACCTACGAGGCGGCGTTCGCGGCACTGCGCCGGGTCAAGCCGACCGTGGTCATGGGCGTGCCGGCCTTCTACGAGACGGCCAAGCGCCAGGTCGAGTCCCGCGTACGGCGCTCGGGCGGCACGGCGACCGCTGGCGACGCGGCCCGCCACCTGTTCGGCGACCGCATCCGCTACCTGTGGACCGGTTCCGCACCGGCTGACGCGGCGATGCTGCGCTTCTTCACGGATGCCGGACTGCCCATCTACGAGGGCTACGGGCTCAACGAGACCTGCATCGTCGCGAAGAACCATCCGGGCGCGACCCGTGAGGGCAGCGTGGGACGCGTACTGCCGGGCAAGCAGGTGCTGCTCGACGAGGACGGGGTGGTCAGCGTCCGCAGCGAACATCCGGTCGGCTACGGCTACACCTACGCCAAACCGGGTGACTCCGAGCGCGTCTTCGACTCGGACGGCACGGTGCGAACCGGCGACCTCGGCTACATCGACGACGACGGATTCCTCTTCATCAGGGGCCGGGCCGATGACGTCATCGTCCTGGACAACGGAAAAAAGATCATCGTCAGGCCGCTCGAAGAGCACATGCGGACCAGTCCGGCCATCGCCGAATGCGTCCTGTTCTGCCCCACCCAAACAGACCTGGTCGCGGTCGTCTCGCCGGCGGCGCTGCCCGCCGACCCGGACGCCGTCCTCGCCCAGCTCGCCCTGACCAACGCCGCATTCGGCAGGGACGAGCAGATCAGCCGGGTCGTCATAGCCGACGAGCCGTTCAGCATCGGCAACGACCTGCTCACCTCGCAGTACAAGCCGAAACGACCCCGGATCCTGGCCGCCTACCGGACCAGCCTCCACGACAGCAAGGCAGGCATTCATGCACCCTGACACCGCCATCGACACGGCGATCCGCCCCGCCATCGAGAACGCGGCCCGCGAGGCCCTCTCCGCCGTCCTCGACCCGGAGGTCCCCCCGGAGGAGCTGGACCTCGACGCGGACATGGCCGGCTCCTACAGCCTGACCTCCCTCAACAAGGTTCTCTTCCTGACCGAGGTGTGCGACGCGACCGACGTCGACCTCGCCAACTTCACCGAGCACGACCTCGCCGACATGCTCACCCTGCGCAGCGTCATCGAGTCCCTCACCCGGCACACCGACAACAAGGCGGTCTGAATCATGTCCTGGTCCCAGAAAGCGGCAGCGGTCCTGGAGAACGAGTACGTCCTGCTGCGGCCGGTCGCCGAAGCGGACCGCGAGGCCGTGCGCGCCGTCGCCATGGACCCCGACATCTGGCGCTACTTCGTCTCCGCGGTCACCGACGACGCCGACTACGCCACGTTCTTCGACGCCTGCCTGGCCGACCACGCGGCCGGCCGCCGCGCGGTCTACGTCATCGTCGACAAGGCCTCGGGCCGCGTCGCGGGCAGCATGAGCTTCGGCAACATGGCCGAGGCCGACAAGCGCCTGGAGATCGGCTGGTCCTGGCTGGGCCGCGACTTCCGCGGCAAGGGCATCAACCGCTGGGCCAAGTACCTGCTGCTGCGCCACGCGTTCGACGTCCTCGAGGCCGAGCGCGTCGAGTTCAAGACGGACATCCTCAACATCCAGGCCCGCCGCGGTCTGCGCAACATCGGCGCCGTCGAGGAAGGCACCCTGCGCAGCTTCAACTTCATGCCGGGCGGCCGCCGCCGCGACGCCATCTTCTACAGCGTCCTGCGCGCCGAATGGCCCCGAGTGGAGGAGGAGCTCGCGACGAAGCCGAAGGTCACCCCGCAGGAGCCGCAGGACGTCGCGGTGCCGAGCGCCGCCCGATGACCGGGGGCGGGGAGATACCCCTCATCCACGCGTCGGGCGACCCGTTCGCCGTGGGACGCGCCCACGGTGAGGCCCTCGCCGGTCCCCTCCGCACCTTCCTGGACGACTCGCTCTGCCGGCTGAACAAGGTCATGCCGGAGCCCGTCTCGCCGGCCGGTCTGCTGCCGTCGATCGCCGCCTACCGGGCGGCGGTCACGGCGGCGGTCCCCGCCCTGGCCGACGAGGTCTCCGGCCTCGCGGCCGGGGCCGGGATCGGGGAGGACGAGGCCTGGCTGCTGCAACTGCGCCGGGAGATCATGGGCTATCGCAAGGTGCCCACCATGGGCGACTGCACGACGTACGCCCGCACCGGTGCGGGCGGTCCGGTCCTCGCACAGACCATCGACCTCAACGGTGATCTGGACGACTATCTGAGTGTGCTGAAGGTGGAGCGGTCCGACCGGCCCGGGCGGCGCTCGCTCGTCCTGAGCTTCGGCGGGCTGCTCGGCTACCTCGGCCTCAACAGCGACGGCCTCGCGATCGGCCTCAACCTGGTGCTGGGCGGCGACTGGCGCCCCGGCGTGCCGCCGTACCTCGCCATCCGGCACCTGCTGGACTCGGCGGGCAGTGTCACCGAGGCCCTGGAGATCCTGCGCGGGCTGCCGCTGGCCAGCTCCCGCACGCTCGTCCTGTGCGACCGCGAGCGCGTCGTCTACGTCGAGGTCCTCGGCGACGAACTCCGCGTCGTGGAGGGCCCGGAGGCCGTGCACGCCAACCACTTCCTCCACCCCGACTTCGTCGCGGGCGACGAGATCAACGTCTTCGCCCGCAACTCCTCGGTCCGCAGGCTGAAGGCGGCCGGTGCCGGACTCGCCGCGCTGCCCCCGGGCTCGGGCGCCGAGGAGCACTTCGGGCTGCTGTCGCTGCCGCCGATCTGCGTACCGGACCGGGGCGACATCCGCGCCGAGCGGACCGTCGCGGCCGTGGTGATGCTGCCGGACCGGGGCGAGCTGCACGTACGGCCCGGGGATCCGTCGCTCAGCGCCACCCAGGTCTTCAGCCTGTAGTGGCCACCACCGGCCCCCACAGCACCGGAAGGAGGAGAACACACATGGACGCATGGCTGGTGGATCTGGACGAGCACGCCTGGTCACCGGCACGGTACGCGAACACCGGCACGCGCCCGGGCAGCAGGGCCCGTGCGACACCGGAAGAGGGCAGGCGCGCGGCGGAGTTCACCCGCGCGTCCTCCACCCGCCGCTTCCTGCGGGCCCGGCTGGCGGTGCGGGAGCTCCTGGGGGAACGGCTCGCCGTCCCCCCGGCGGAGCTGCGCGTCGCTCGTACGCCAGAGGGAAAACCGTATCTGCCGGACCATCCGCACCTGCACATCAGCTGGTCTCGCTCGGAACGGCTGCTGCTCCTCGCGGCGGCCGACACCGGCCCGATCGGCGTGGACATCGAATGGCTGCGGCCGATGCCCGCAGCCCTGGACGCGCTCGCCACGGTCTACCCCGCACTGCCGGTCACCGCCGAACCGGAGGTCTTCCTCCCGGCATGGACCCTGTTGGAGGCCGCGGTCAAGGCGACCGGCCTCGGGCTGGCCCGGGGTGCGAAGGACGTCGATCTCGCACTCGGCCCCGGCAACACGGTGTCGCTGCGCGGCATCGTCGGCCACGGGCCTCCGGACGCCTGGTACGGCCGTACGGAACCACTCGCGGCAAGTGGCGCGCTCCCGGCGGCCGTGGTCGCCGTGGTCACCCGGGACCGGCCCCCGATGTCTCTGAACCAGCTGCTCGGGAGAGACCGGCCGATGCCGGCGCCCACCGCGCGGAGCAGCCCGGACCCCTTCGTCCTGACCCTGTGACCGCCACCGACGCATTGAGGACCGACACGATGACCCGACCCACCGGTGTCCTGCTCAGGCTGCATGCCGTCGCCCCCGGGCTCGGCACGGCCGACCTGGCCCGCGCCGTCTCCCGCACACTGACGGGCGAGGACTCCCCGCCCGGGGGATGGAGCGCCGGTCGGCGCGGCCGGGTCCTGCGGCACGAGGGGACCAGCGCCGAGGTGACCGGCGCCTGGGACGGACCCGAGCTGTGGCTGCGGCACCGGGGCGAACCGGCCGCCGCGGCGTGGGCCACCGGACTGCTGGACGCGATCGCCACGGCTGCGGCCGGGGCGGACCGCGCTGCCGCGGCCACGGCCCTGCCCGCCGCAACGCCCGCGGACCCGGCTAGCACCCCCAGCGCGGTACCCGACACGGACGCGCCCGCCTACCTGGCCTGGCGGGCCCTGATGGCCCGCTGGCAGGTCGCCGACCACGACCTCGCGGAGATCACCGCACCGGGCCTGCTCACTGCACCGCTCCCCGCTGCCCCGTCAGCCACATCCCACCCGCCCTACCCGTACCGCCCCGAGGAGCCCGTCTTCGTCTTCGACCACATCGGCCCCCCGAAGCCGCCGCCGGGCTGGCTGCTGCGTGAATGGTTCGCCCCCGACGCGGGCCTCTACCACTGCTCGGTCGCGTCCGGCTCCCGGCTGTCCGTCCGCACGCCCGACCCGGCGGCCGGTGACCGCTGCGCGGAACTGCTGGCGGCCTGGCAGACCCTGACCGCCCGCTACGACGCGGCGGCCTGACCGCCGGGAGTAGCAGCTCCCCGGCTGCCACCAACAGAGAAAGCCGCCTCCCGCACCGGGGTGAACCCCTGGTGCGGGAGGCGGCGTTTTCGTGCTGACGGACTATCAAAGACCGCCCCAAACCGCAGGTCAGGCGCCCTTGGCGACCGGCTCCAGGATCGCCACGCACTCCACGTGGTGGGTCATCGGGAACAGGTCGAAGACGCGCAGGGTGCGGACCTTGTAGCCGTTCTCCTTGAAGTAGCCCAGGTCGCGGGCCAGGGCCGCCGGGTCGCAGGCCACGTACGCGATGCGGCGCGCCGAGAGGCCGGCGATGTGGCGGACCGTCTGCTTGCCCGCGCCCGCGCGGGGCGGGTCCAGGACGACCAGGTCGCACTCCGTGATGCCGGTCTTCGGGAGGATCTGCTCGACCTTGCCCTGCTCGATCCGGACCCGGGGGAAGTCGGTCAGGTTGTGCCGGGCGTCCTCGACCGCGCGCTTCGTCGACTCGATGCCGAGGACCGCGCCCGTCTCCCCGAGCCGCTCGGCCAGCGCGCCCGCGAAGATGCCGACGCCGCAGTAGAGGTCGAGGGCCATCTCGCCCTTGCGCGGCATCAGGCCCTGCATGACGGCCTTGATCAGGGTGTCCGCGGCCTGCGGGTGGACCTGCCAGAAGCCGCCCATGCCCACGCGGTACGTACGGCCGTCCGCGCGCTCCCGTACGAAGGGGCGGCCGTGGACCCGGTGGACCCCGCCGTCCTTCTCCTCGATGCGCAGGACCGAGACCGGCTTGTCCAGTTCCACCAGGGGCAGGCGGCCGCCGGGGCGCGGGGTCAGGACGACCTGGCGGTCGCCGGAGCCGGAGGCCGCGATGGCCTCCACCGACGCCATCTGGGGCCAGTCCTGCTTCTCGATGCCCAGCTCGCTGACGCCCGGCGCCGCGATCATGCAGTGGTCGATCAGCTCGATGTCGTGCGAGCGGTGCTTGCGCAGACCCGCGTTGCCGTCCTCGTCGATGGCGAACTGCACGCGGGTGCGCCACTGCGGCACCTGCCCGGCCGGCACCTTGTCGCCCTCGGCGGGCATGACCGTGCCGTCCCAGCCGGCCTCCTCCGGGGTGAGCCCGGCGAGCCGCTTCAGCTGCTCGGCGACGACCTCGCCCTTGAGCCGGCGCTGCGCGCCCGGCTTGGCGTGCTGCCAGTCGCAGCCGCCGCACTTGCCGGGGCCGGCGTACGGGCAGGGCGCCTCGACGCGGTCCTTGGAGGCCTCCAGCACGGTGATCGCGTCGGCGCGCAGGTAGCGGGAGTCCTCGTCGCCCTCGGTCACACGGGCGACGACCTTCTCGCCGGGCAGCGTGTGGCGCACGAACAGGACGCGGCCGTCCGAGGTCCGGGCGATGCAGTGCCCGCCGTGTGCCACGGGGCCGACCTCGACCTCGTACTCCTCCCCGACCAGTGACTGCTTCTCGTTCTGCTCGGCGCTCGTCATGGTGGGGAGACTCCAAAAAACTGAAAACGGGAAACGGCCGGACGACCGACCCACCAGTTTACGTGGATCTCGTCCGGCCGTTCACCAACCCGGTCAGCCCTTCGCGGCGGGCTTCTTCGGGGGTCGCGGGGTGTCCACCGGACCGCGGCGCACGGCGCCCGGGGCGTTCCAGTCCTGGCGCTTCTTGGCCCGCCTCTTGGCGAGCTCCGAGGACTCCAACTGGTAGGGCACCGAGGTGACCATCACACCGGGAGTGAAGAGCAGCCGGCCCTTGAGCCGCAGCGCGCTCTGGTTGTGCAGCAGGTGCTCGTACCAGCGGCCGACGACGTACTCCGGGATGTACACGCTGACCGCGTCGCGCGGGTTCTCGCTGCGCAGGCCCTTCACGTACTCCACCACCGGGCGGGTGATCTCCCGGTACGGCGAGTCGAGGATCTTGAGGGGGACGTTGATCCCGCGCCGCTCCCACTCCTCGCGCAGCGCCTTGGTCTCGGCCGCGTCGACGCTGATGCTGAGCGCCTCCAGGGTGTCCGAGCGGGTCAGCTTGGCGAAGGCCAGGGCGCGCAGCGTGGGCTTGTGCACCTTGGAGACCAGGACGATCGAGTGGACCCGGGAGGGCCGCACGCTGTCGTCGCTGGGGCCCTCGGCGGCGGCGATCTCGGCGGAGACCCGGTCGTAGTGCTTGCGGATCGCGGACATCGTGCCGTAGAAGATCACCATGCCGAGCAGGGCGACCCACGCACCGTGGGTGAACTTCGTGGCGAGGACGATGACCAGCACCATGCCGGTGAAGAAGGCGCCGAAGGCGTTGATCGCCCGGGAGCGGTGCATCCGGCGGCGGGCGGCCGGGTCGCGCTCGGACTTCAGATGGCGGTTCCAGTGCCGGACCATGCCGATCTGGCTCAGCGTGAAGGAGACGAAGACGCCGACGATGTAGAGCTGGATCAGCTTGGTCGAGTCGGCGTCGTAGAGCCACACGAGCAGGATCGCGGCGCCGGCGAGGAGCACGATGCCGTTGGAGAAGGCGAGCCGGTCGCCGCGGGTGTGCAGCTGGCGCGGCAGGTAGCGGTCCTGGGCGAGGATCGAGCCGAGCAGCGGGAAGCCGTTGTACGCGGTGTTGGCGGCCAGGAAAAGCACCAGCGCGGTGGCGGTGGCCAGCAGGATGAAGAAGAAGCTGCCGTCGCCGAACACGGCCTCGGCCACCTGCGAGATCACCGGGTTCTGGACGTATTCGGGGCCGACCGGGACGCCGTTCGACAGCAGGTCCTCGGCGGGGTTCTCGGCCATCCTCACGTCGGAGGCCATGGCCAGGCCGATGATCCCGCAGAACATGGTGACCGCAAGGCCGCCCATGTAGGCGAGGGTGCTGGCGGCGTTCTTGCTCTTGGGCTTGCGGAAGGCCGGTACGCCGTTGCTGATGGCCTCGACGCCGGTCAGGGCCGCACAGCCGGAGGAGAAAGCGCGCAACAGCAGGAAGACCATCGCGAAGCCGGCCAGACCCTCCTGCTCGGGTTTGATCTCGAGGTCGGCGGTCGGCGCCGTCATGGTCTCGTCGAGGACGATGCCCTTCCAGGCACCCCAGGCGATCATGACGAAAACGGCGGCGACGAAGACATAGGTCGGGATGGCGAAGAGCTTGCCGGACTCCTTCACGCCGCGCAGGTTCATCAGCGTGAGCAAAAGGATCATGACGGTCGCCGAGAGCACTTTGTGCTCGATGACGAAATGCACGGCGGAGCCGAGATTCTCGACTCCGGAGGAGATCGAAACGGCGACGGTCAGGACGTAGTCGACGAGCAGGGCGCTCGCCACCGTGAGACCGGCTCTGGGACCGAGGTTGGTGTTGGCGACCTCGTAGTCACCGCCGCCGCTCGGGTAGGCGTGGACGTTCTGCCGGTAGGAGGCGACCACGGTGAACATCAGCACGACGACCGCGAGCGCGATCCAGGGGCTGTACTGGTACGCCGACACACCCGCGATCGACAGGACCAGCAGGACCTCGCCGGGGGCGTACGCCACCGAGGAGAGCGGGTCGGAGGCGAAAACGGGCAGGGCGATCCGCTTGGGAAGGAGTGTTTCTCCGAGGCGGTCGCTGCGCAGCGCCCGGCCGATCAGGATCCGTTTGGGCACGTCGGTCAGTTTGGACACGCAGAGGATCGTAAGCGTTCGAAATCGGACTGACGAACCCCCCACCCCTTCACCGCACAATCCCACCGCAATTCATCCCCGAGTGCGCCGCAAGAGGTCACACTCGTGACCGCCCGTGTGTAGCTTGGGCCATGGTCTGAGACCCTGATTAGCCAGAGCATGCAATGAGGCTGTGAACCAGCGAGCCGCTGACAGCCGGAAGGACGGCCGTGCACATCGTCATCATGGGTTGCGGAAGAGTGGGTTCCGCCCTCGCGCAGACCTTGGAACAGCAGGGGCATACGGTCGCCGTCGTCGACCAGGACCCCACCGCATTCCGCCGGCTGGGGGCCGGATTCGGCGGCCGCCGCGTCACCGGGGTCGGCTTCGACCAGGACACCCTGAGGGAGGCCGGGATCGAGGAAGCGGGCGCGTTCGCCGCCGTCAGCAGTGGTGACAATTCCAACATCATCGCCGCCCGCGTGGCCCGCGAGATGTTCGGAGTCGAGAACGTCGCCGCCCGCATCTACGACCCCAAGCGCGCCGAGGTCTACCAGCGCCTCGGCATCCCCACCGTGGCCACCGTGCGGTGGACCGCCGACCAGATGCTGCGCCGGCTGCTGCCTTCGGGCGCCGAGCCGCTGTGGCGCGACCCGAGCGGCGGTGTGCAGCTCGCCGAGGTGCACACCTCGGCCGCCTGGATCGGGCACAAGGTCAGCAAGCTCCAGGAGGAGACCGGCGTCCGCGTCGCCTTCCTCACCCGCCTGGGCGAGGCGATGCTGCCCACGTCGGCGACCGTCCTCCAGGAGGGCGACCTCGTCCACGTCATGATGCGCACGGACGAGATCGACAAGGTCGAGGCGGCCTTCGCCGAGGGGCCTGAGGAGGCACACGCATGAGAGTCGCGATCGCCGGGGCAGGCGCGGTGGGCCGTTCCATCGCGGGCGAGCTGCTGGAGAACGGCCACGAGGTGCTCCTGGTCGACAAGGCCCCGACCGCCATCTCGGTGGAACGGGTGCCGCAGGCCGAGTGGCTGCTGGCCGACGCCTGCGAGATCACCTCGCTGGACGAGGCGGCGCTGCAGCGCTGCAACGTGGTCATCGCGGCGACCGGTGACGACAAGGTCAACCTCGTCGTCTCGCTGCTCGCCAAGACCGAGTACGGGGTCCCGCGCGTGGTGGCCCGCGTCAACAACCCGAAGAACGAGTGGCTCTTCAACGAGTCCTGGGGCGTCGACGTCGCGGTCTCCACGCCGCGCCTGATGTCGGCCCTGGTCGAGGAGGCCGTCAGCGTCGGCGACCTGGTGCGGCTGCTGCGCTTCAGCCACGGCGACGCCAACCTCGTCGAGCTGACCCTGCCGGCCGACTCCTCGGTCGCGGGCACCCAGATCAGCGAGATCACCTGGCCCGAGGACACCTCGCTGGTCACGATCATCCGCGGCAACCGGGTCCTCACCCCGCACGGGGAGGAAACCCTGGAGCCGGGCGACGAACTCCTCTTCGTGGCCGCCCAGGCCCGGGAGGAACAACTGGAGGACCTCCTCCAGGCCCGCGGCTAGTACGACGAAGGGGCGGGGGTGACCGGATGGTCACCCCCGCCCCTTCACGTCGGTCTCAGGATCCCGGCTTCCCCGCGGCAGCCTCCTTGGCCTCCCACTCCGCGATCACGTCGATCGGCGGCGGCGCCTTCGCCAGGAAGACCCAGGTGAAGTACACCGCGAGCACCATCGGCGGAAGCTTCAGCGCGATCAGCACCCAGCCGAGCTGCGTCGCGTCGCCCCACCAGTACAGCGGGAAGAGGATCGCGTACTTGGCGAGGAAGATCAGGCCCCAGGCCAGGCTGGCCTTGACGTACGCCTTCTTGCGACCGGGGTTGCGGGTGCGCCAGGACAGGTTCTCCTTGAACACCGGGCCCAGGATCACGCCCAGCAGCGGGAAGCCCACCAGCGCCGAGACCGTGAACGCCACGCCCAGGCCGACGCCGTAGATCATGCCCGGCAGGTAGAAGCCCTTGGCGCTGCCCGTGAACAGCGCGAAGGCCACGCCCACGCCCACGCCGAAGACCCCGCTGAAGGCGTGCTTGACGGTGTCCTTGCGCAGCAGCCGCACGATCACCAGCAGCACCGCGACCGCGCCCGCCGCGATGGCCGAGAGCTTCACGTCCTTGTTGATCGTGTAGATCATGACGAAGAGCAGCCCGGGGAGCATCGTCTCCACGGTGCCCCGGATGCCTCCGAAGGCGTCGAACAGCGCCGCCTGCGTCACCGCGCGCTGGTCGTCGGCGGGAGCGCCGGATGCGGCGGGATCTGGGGTGGTCGGTTTGTCGAGTGACGTCACCGGTTAGTGCTCCTGTCCGAGCGGTCGGAGTTCGTACTTCGGGTTGAAGAGCACCCGACGGCCGTGGGTCATGGAGATCCGCCCTGAGGCGATCATGCGCCGGCCGGGCTCGATTCCCACGATCGAGCGACGCCCGAGCCACACCACGTCCAGCGGGGCCGAGCCGTCGAACAGCTCCGCCTCCAGGGCGGGGACGCCCGCGCGCGGCCGCAAGGTGACGGTACGCAGGGTTCCGGTCACCTTGACTATCTGCCGGTCGTGGCAGTCGCAGATCCGCGTGCACCCCGCGGCTTCTGCGTCCTCTTGCAGCTCCGCCGAATGCAGCTCCTCCTGCGAGGTGGACAGCCGCTCTATCATCCGGCGGAACCGGCCCACCGGCCTGGCCGGCTTCGCGGGCTTCTCGGGACGCGGTTCAGCACTCATACAAGGAAGCGTACCGGCGTGCCCGCTACCTCTCGAAGCGGTATCCCATGCCCGGTTCGGTGATGAAGTGCCGCGGGTGCGAGGGGTTGCTCTCGAGTTTACGCCGCAGTTGTGCCATGTAGACCCGCAGGTAGTTCGTCTCCGTGCCGTACGAGGGGCCCCAGACCTCCTGCAGCAGCTGCCGCTGGCTGACCAGCTTGCCGCCGTTGCGGACCAGGACCTCCAGCAGGTGCCACTCGGTGGGCGTGAGCCGTACGTCGCGCCCCTCCCGCACGGCCTTCTTAGCGGCCAGGTCCACCGTGAAGGCCTCGGTCTCCACGACCACCTCGTCCTCGCCGGATCCGGCGGGCGGCTCGGCCCGGCGGACGGCGGCGCGCAGCCGGGCCAGCAGCTCGTCCATGCCGAAGGGCTTGGTGACGTAGTCGTCCGCGCCCGCGTCCAGCGCGTCGACCTTCTCGTCGGAGGTGTGGCGGGCGGAGAGGACCAGGATCGGCACCCGGGTCCAGCCGCGCAGGCCCTTGATCACCTCGATGCCGTCCATGTCGGGCAGGCCGAGGTCGAGGACGACCACGTCGGGGTGGCGGGCCGCCGCGAGCTCCAGGGCGCTGGCCCCGTCGGCGGCCGCGTCGACCTCGTACTTGCGTGCCTTCAGATTGATCACGAGGGCTCGGACGATCTGCGGCTCGTCTTCCACCACGAGCACCCGGGTCATTGGGGTCCTGCCTTCTGTCGCATCATCCGATCACGGTCGTGATCGCGTTCCACTGTGTCCGCTCCGGCGCCGGTGTCCGCATCGGCGGCGAGGGTGCGGGCCTCGCCGTCCACCGTCGCGCGGGCCGGTGTGCCGTCCCGCGCCGCCGCTCGCAGGGTCAGCACCATGGTCAGGCCGCCGCCGGGGGTGTCCTCGGCCGCGAGGGTGCCGTCCATCGCCTCGGCGAAGCCCCGGGCGACGGCGAGCCCGAGGCCCACCCCGGCCCCGCGCGGCGCGTCCCCGTGCCGCTGGAAGGGGGCGAATATCCTGTCCTTGGCCTCGTCGGGAACGCCGGGCCCCCGGTCGACGACCCGCACCTCGACCCGGTCGCCGAGGAAGCTGGCCGCCACCAGCACCCGCTCCCCCGGCGGGCTGTACTTGACCGCGTTCTCGACCACGTTGGCCACGGTCCGCTCCAGCAGCCCCGGGTCCACCGCCACCATCGGCAGCGTCTCGGGCACGTCGAGCACCACGCTGCCCTCCGGTACGCCGCCCAGCGCCATCGGGACCACCTCGTCGAGGTCGATCTCCCGGATCAGCGGGGTGACGGTGCCGGTCTGCAGCCGGGACATGTCCAGCAGGTTGCCCACGAGGTGGTCGAGCCGGTCCGCGCCGTCCTCGATGCCTTCGAGGAGCTCGGCCCGGTCCTCCTCGGACCATTCCACGTCGGCGGAGCGCAACGAGCTCACGGAGGCCTTGATCGAGGCCAGGGGCGTACGCAGGTCATGGCTGACGGCGGCCAGCAGCGCGGTCCGGATCCGGTTGCCCTCGGCCATCCGGCGGGCCTCCTCGGCCTCCCCGACCAGCCGCTGCCGGTCCAGGACCACGGCCGCCTGGGCGGCGAAGGCGCCGAGCACACGGCGGTCCTCGGCGGGCAGCACCCGCCCCGACAGGGCCAGCGCCATGTGGTCGCCGATGGGCATGTCGACGTCGGCGTCCTCGGGCCGGTCCGCGGGCCTGGGGCCGACGCTGGCGGCCGGCTTCCACGGCTCGACCTCGCCCGCGCGCTCCAGCAGGGCCACGGACTCCATGGCGAAGGTCTCGCGCACCCGCTCCAGCAGCGCCTCCAGGCTGGTCTCCCCGCGCAGCACGCTGCCGGCCAGGAACGAGAGGATCTCGGACTCGGCGCGCAGCCGCGCCGCCTGGTGCGTGCGCCGGGCGGCCAGGTCCACCACGGAGGCCACCGAGACGGCGACGCCGAAGAAGACGGCGATGGCGACGATGTTCTTGGGGTCGGAGACCGTGAACCGGTGCAGCGGCGGGGCGAAGAAGTAGTTCAGCAGCAGCGATCCGACGGCGGCGGAGGCCAGGGCCGGCCAGAGTCCGCCCAGCAGCGCGGCCGCCACCGTCAGCGCCAGGAAGAGCAGCATGTCGTTGGCGAGCCCGAGGTCCGCGTCCACGTGCGTGAGCAGCAGGCAGAGCAGCACCGGCAGGGCCACGCCCACCACCCAGCCGGCCACGATCCGGGGCCGCCCCAGGCGGGCCGCCGAGCGGACCACGGGCAGCCCGCGGCCCCTGGCCACCTCCTCGTGCGTGACGATGTGGACGTCGAGGTCGGGCCCCGAGTCGCGGGCCACGGTGGCGCCGACGCCGGGGCCGAAGACGTACTGCCAGGCCTTGCGGCGGCTGGAGCCGAGCACGATCTGGGTGGCGTTGACCCCCCGGGCGAAGGCGAGCAGCGCCTCGGGGACGTTGTCGCCGATCACATGGTGAAACGTTCCGCCTAGATCCTCCACCAGCGTCCGCTGGACGGCGAGCTCCTTCGGCGAGGCCGCGGTCAGCCCGTCGCTGCGGGCGATGTAGACGGCCAGGATCTCGCTCCCCGAGCCCTTGGCCGCCATCCGGGAGGCGCGCCGGATGAGCGTGCGCCCCTCCGGCCCGCCGGTGAGCCCCACGACGATCCGCTCCCGGGCCTGCCAGGTGGAGCGGATGCCGTGCTCACCGCGGTACTGCTGGAGGTACTCGTCGGCCCGGTCGGCCACCCACAGCAGTGCGAGCTCGCGCAGGGCGGTCAGGTTGCCGGGGCGGAAGTAGTTGGACAGGGCCGCGTCGACCTTGTCCGGCTTGTAGATGTTCCCGTGCGCCATCCGCCGGCGCAGCGCCTGCGGGGACATGTCGACGAGCTCGATCTGGTCGGCCCGTCGCACCACCTCGTCCGGCACCGTCTCCCGCTGCCGGACCCCGGTGATCGACTCGACCACGTCCCCGAGGGACTCCAGGTGCTGGATGTTGACGGTCGACACCACGTCGATGCCGGCCCGCAGCAGCTCCTCCACGTCCTGCCAGCGCTTGGCGTTGCGCGAACCGGGCACATTGGTGTGCGCGAGCTCGTCCACGAGCGCCACGGCCGGCCGCCGGGCGAGGACGGCGTCCACGTCCATCTCGGTGAAGGCCGCCCCGCGGTAGGTCAGCTCCCCGCGCGCCACCTGTTCCAGGCCGTGCAGCATGACCTCCGTGCGCGGCCGCCCGTGGTGCTCGACGAACCCGACGACGCAGTCGGCTCCCCGCTCCACCCTGCGGTGGCCCTCGGAGAGCATCGCGTAGGTCTTGCCCACACCGGGTGCCGCGCCGAGATAGATCCTTAGCTTGCCGCGTCCCATGCGCCCATTCTCGGGGACGTCCGTGCGGTCCACGCACCGATGGCGGGCCGGACGCACATCCCTGACGGATCTCTGACGCGGTCGCGCGAAAAGCCGGTGGGCCCCACCCGAAGAGGTGGGGCCCACCGGCCGAAAAACATGACGCTCCCCCCAGGCCCGGTCCGGGCGCGGGGGTCACACCGGGGTCAGCGGACCTCGGTGATCTCCGGGCCGCGCTCGAGCTGGCCCATGCCACCGCCGAAGCGGGAGCCTTCCTGGTCCTCCGTCTGCACGCCGTCCGGCACCATCTGGGCGTCGTTCGGCAGCTTCAGGACGATCGGGTCGCGGGGAGCCATCGGGCCGTCACCGCGGACCACGACGGTGTCGCGGAAGATCTGCTCGAGGACACCCGCCGACTCGGGGCGCACCGCGCCCTGGCCGGAGATGACACCGCGCAGGAACCAGCGCGGACCGTCGACGCCGATGAAACGGACCAGCTGTGCGCCGGTCTGCCCGTCCGGCAGCGGTACGGGAACCTGTGCGCGCAGCTCCCAGCCCAGCGGACCCTCGACCTCGTCGATGATGCCGCCCTGCTGGGTGATGCCCGCGGCGATCTCCTCGCGGACCTCGCCCCAGATGCCTTCCTTGCGCGGTGCGGCGAAGGCCTGCAGCTGTACGGCGCTGTCGCCCAGGACGATGGTCGCGGCGACGATCGCGTCACCGGCGACCTCGACCCGCAGCTCCATGCCCTCGACCCCGGGTACGAAGACGCCACCCAGGTCGACCCGGCCGTCGGCCGGGTTGCCGAGCACCTCGGAGACGTCCCAGGGGCCGTCGGGCCGCGGGGCCGGCGGCAGGTTCACGCGGCGCGGCTGGGCCGCGTCGAGCTCCTCGGCGCCGTCCTGATCGCCGGCGTCCAGGCCGGACACACGGCCATCGACCTGCTCGGCCGCGCCGCCGTCCTTGGCGGAATCGTTCTTCTTGCGACGTCCGAACACGTCACTGTCCTTCCCGGTCGGTTACGACCGAAGCGTAGCCATTCCCACCCTGCTGACCAGCGCCGGATCCGGCCACGGCCGGATGACCGCCGGTGGAGCCGAAACCCCCCTCGGCCCGGGCCGAGCCGGGAAGTTCCGCCACCTCGTGGAAGCGCACCTTCTCGACCCGCTGGACAACCAGCTGGGCAATGCGGTCGAAACGCTCGAACCGAACGCTCTCGCGCGGGTCGAGATTGACCACGATCACCTTGATCTCCCCACGGTACCCGGCATCCACCGTCCCCGGGGCATTCACGAGCGCGAGCCCGCAGCGGGCGGCCAGGCCCGACCGCGGGTGCACGAAGGCCGCGTACCCGTCGGGCAGGGCGATGGACACCCCGGTGGGGAGTACGGTCCGCTCGCCGGGCTCCAGCTCGGCGGCCTGGGTGGTCACCAGGTCGCAGCCGGCGTCACCGGGGTGACTGTAGGCGGGGAGGGGCACCTCGGGGTCGACGCGGCGGATCAACACGTCGACCGGTGCGTACTCGTTCTGGGACATCAGGGGTTCACCTCGAAGGCGCGTGCGCGCCTGACCTGGTCCGGGTCGGCCATCGCCGCCCGGATCTCCTCGGGCCGACCGTTGTCGATGAAGTGGTCGACCTTCACCTCGATGAAGAGCGCGTCCGCCCGCACGGCCACGAGGCCCTCGGGCCCGCCTATCCGGCCGACCGCCGTGGAGTAGATCTTCCGCCCGGCCACGGCGGTGACCTCGGCCTCCAGGTACAGCACGGTGTCCACCGGCACGGGCCGTACGAAGTCGGTCTCCAGCCGCCCCGTCACGGCGATGACGCGCAGCAGCCAGTTCAGCGAGCCGAGCGTCTCGTCGAGCGCCGTGGCCAGCACGCCGCCGTGGGCGAGACCGGGGGCACCCTGGTGCGCGGGCTTGACGGTGAACTCGGCGGTGACGCGCACGCCCTCGCCCGCACGGGCCTCCAGGTGGAGTCCGTGCGGCTGGCCCTCGCCGCAGCCGAAGCAGTGCTCGTAGTGCGCGCCGAGGAGCTCGCCCGGTGCCGGTGCATCGGGGTGCCGGACCGGCGCGGTGGCATCGGCCGGGGGCGTCAACGCTGTGTTTCGTCCACTCACAGCCGCAGACCTTACCCGCGCCGCTACCCGCCGGTCGCCTCGTGGCAGGCTTGAGCTCATGCAGCTCTCCCCCGCGCACCACGACGAACGTCTGACCGCCCCCCGCTCCTGGTGGGGCATCGCCGTACTCATCGGTCTCGCGTGCGCGCTGATGCTGCTGCCGCTGGGCACGCTGCCGCTGCTGACCGGACTGGTCGGGGGCACCGGGCTGGCCGGGCTGCTGGTGAGTTCGTACGGTTCCGCGCGCGTGCGCGTGGTGAACGGCGCGCTGGCGGCGGGGGACGCGCGGATCCCGGTGACGGCCCTGGGTGATCCCGAGATCCTGGACGCCGAGGAGTCGCGCGCCTGGCGCACGTACAAGGCCGACACCCGCGCCTTCATGCTGTTGCGCAGCTACGTGCCGACGGCGGTCCGCGTCGAGGTGACCGACCCGGCGGACCCGACCCCGTACCTCTACGTCTCCACCCGCGAGCCGCAGGCCCTGGTCTCGGCGATCCGCGCGGCGCGCGCACAGGCGGCCTGACCGGCCCGGCCTCAGCCGTCCGTACCGGGGTCCATGCCCTCGAGTGCGGCCCTGGCGGCCTCGGGAAGGGGCTTGGAGGGCTGTTCCAGGGGCGGGAGCTGCCGCAGTGCATCCCACGCCACCGCCCGGCCCCGCAGGTCCGTACGCACCTTCTCTGCGACTTTGCGGGTGTCGCGGCGATTCATCACCGCTCCGACGGCCGCACCGACCATGAACGGCATGAGGTTGGGCAGGCTGCGGAACATCCGCTTCATGATCTGTTGGCGCAGTTCGCGCTTCATCTGACCGCCGAGCGCCGCGTTCAGCGTCGTCGGCTTGGTCAGGTCGATGCCGCGCTCCTCGGTCCACGCGGTGAGGTAGGCGAGGCTGCGCTCCTTGAGCGCGCCGGGCGGGCGCAGGCCGTAGACCTCGTGGAGCTCGGCGACGAGCTTGATTTCGATCGCGGCGACGGAGGTGATCTCCGCGGCCAGCTCCGCCGGCATGGCGGGCGGGACGGGCAGCATGGCCGCCGCTCCGATGCCCGCGCCGACGGTGGAGGTGGCGTTCGCGGCTCCGGAGATCAGCTTGTCGGCAAGCTGATCGGGGCCGAGGCCCGGGAACTGCGCGCGCAGGGTCGCGAGGTCCCGAACCGGAACGCGTGGTGCGTTCTCGATGATCCATTCGGCGATGTACAGGACGGCGCCCCTGACGCTTCCGCCGCCCTTGCGTACACCGTTCTTGACTGCTTGCAGCCGACGAGCCCCGGACCGGTGCCGGGCCTCCTCGTCGGCCCCTGTGGCCGACGGCACCGCCGAGGCGGTGTCGGAGGGCACGATGGCGGTACCCATGGCGGAGCCGCCGGAGGTTCCAGGACTCGTTACCGGGTCCGTGGTTCCCGCCTGCGTCTCCGCCGGATCACCAGATTTTCGGAGGCGGCGCTTCCGACCGTGCTTCCGAAAAAAGGGTGTCGAGCCAGCCACGGCCGACGCCTCTCAGTCGCAGTCGCGGCAGATCGGCTGACCGTTCTTCTCACGTGCCAGCTGGCTGCGGTGGTGCACCAGGAAGCAGCTCATGCAGGTGAACTCGTCGGCCTGCTTCGGCAGGACCCGGACGGCCAGCTCCTCGTTGGAGAGGTCCGCGCCGGGAAGCTCCATGCTCTCGACCGAGTCGAATTCGTCCATGTCCGCGGACGAGGTCGACTTCTCGTTACGTCGGGCCTTCAGCTCTTCAATGCTGTCGTTGTCGACGTCGTCGTCGGTCTTGCGTGGGGTGTCGTAGTCCGTTGCCATTGTTCGCTCTCCCCCTCTGGGTGTTAGCGGTGTCTCAGCGCACGTAACGCGCGAGAGGCCGGACTTGTGCCCGACCTGAGGCGGAGATTTTGCCTCACATCAAGGTCTGTTACTCAATCGACACCCAGCCGCCTGCCTGAAGGAGCAATCAGCTGGGATGACGACCGGGACCGTACACGGTCCGGGGGCCGTCTTGCACAAACGCCACCCCGTGTATTTCCCGCCATTCGGGGGGCCGGAAACCCGGACTTCCCGGGCGTTCCGGCCGCGATCGGGTCACAGAACGCACATGGTCCGACACTCGGGCATGTGATCGATCACACAGACCGGGTTGTCTTCACAGGGCAAGCATTCAGCCAAAAGCGAACACGGGGTGGAGAACTCACAAGGGAAGAGTGACACGCATCACGAGCCCACCGCCTTCCCGGGGGATCGCCTGGATTCGTCCGCCGTGTGCGCGGGCCACGGAGCGCGCGATCGAGAGGCCGAGCCCGACACCCTTGTCGCTGCCCGTTCGCTCCGTACGCAGCCGCCTGAAGGGCTCGAAGAGGTTGTCCACCTCGTACGCGGGAACGACCGGACCGGTGTTCGACACCACGAGGACCGCCTGGCCGTGCTGGGCCTCGGTGGTGACCTCCACCCAGCCGCCCTCCGGCACGTTGTACCGGACGGCGTTCTGCACCAGGTTGAGGGCGATCCGCTCCAGCAGCACGCCGTTGCCCTGGATGACGGCCAGCGCGCGCTCGCCGCGGATCTCCACGCCCTTCGCCTCGGCCTCCCCGCGCACCTGGTCGAGGGCGCGCGAGGCGACCTCCGCCAGGTCCACGGGCTTGCGCTCGACGATCTGGTTCTCGCTGCGGGCCAGCAGCAGCAGGCCCTCGACCAGCTGCTCGCTGCGCTCGTTGGTGGCGAGCAGGGTCTTCCCGAGCTGCTGGAGCTCGACCGGGGCCCCCGGATCGGAGAGGTGCACCTCCAGCAGGGTCCGGTTGATCGCGAGCGGGGTCCGCAGCTCGTGCGAGGCGTTCGCGACGAACCGCTGCTGGGCCGTGAAGGCCCGCTCCAGCCGGTCGAGCATCTCGTCGAAGGTGTCGGCGAGCTCCATGAGCTCGTCGTCCGGCCCGTCCAGCTCGATCCGCCGGGTCAGGTCGGAGCCGACGACCCGGCGGGCGGTCCGGGTGATCTTGCCGAGCGGCGAGAGCACCCGGCCGGCCATCGCGTAGCCGAAGGCGAAGGCGATGATGCTCAGCCCCAGCAGGGCCATCAGCGAGCGGCTCAGCAGGTCGTCCAGCGCGTGCCGGCGCTGTTCGAGCATGCACTGGCCGATCGCGGCGTTGAAGTCGTTGGGCGTCAGCTGGCCCACCACGCCCGGGCAGGTACTGCTGGTGACCTTCACCTCGCCGCCGACGATCTGGAACGGGGGCGCGTTGCCCTCCCGCAGGGCCTGGGCCGCCAGCAGGTAGATGATCGACAGCAGCAGGATGCCGGCGATCAGGAACATCCCGCCGTACAGCAGCGTGAGGCGTATGCGGATGGTCGGCCGCAGCCAAGGGAAAGGACCCTCGGGCTGGCCGGGGTCCCAGGTGGGTTTCGGTGGCGCGACCGGTGGCGCCGGATTGGCGGGCACGCGCTCAGATCCGGTATCCGGAGCCCGGCACGGTCACGATGACCGGCGGCTCGCCCAGCTTGCGCCGCAGGGTCATCACGGTCACCCGTACGACGTTGGTGAAGGGGTCGGTGTTCTCGTCCCAGGCCTTCTCCAGCAGCTGCTCCGCGGAGACCACGGTCCCCTCGCTGCGCATGAGGACCTCCAGCACCGCGAACTCCTTGGGCGCCAGCTGCACCTCCTTGCCCTCGCGGAACACCTCGCGCCGGTTCGGGTCCAGCTTGATCCCGGCCCGCTCCAGTACGGGCGGCAGCGCGACGGTGGTGCGCCGCCCGAGGGCCCGCACGCGGGCGGTCAGCTCGGTGAAGGCGAAGGGCTTGGGCAGGTAGTCGTCCGCCCCGAGCTCCAGGCCCTCCACGCGGTCGCTGACATCTCCGGAGGCGGTCAGCATCAGCACGCGCGTGGGCATGCCGAGCTCGACGATCTTCCGGCAGACGTCGTCACCGTGCACGAGCGGGAGGTCCCGGTCGAGGACGACCACGTCGTAGTCGTTCACCCCGACACGCTCCAGGGCGGCGGCGCCGTCGTACACGACGTCCACGGCCATGGCCTCCCGGCGCAGTCCGGTGGCCACAGCATCGGCGAGCAGCTGCTCGTCCTCGACGACGAGTACGCGCACGTCGTTTCCTTCCTCCGAGCCCAGCAGGGCACACGTGTGTTGCGTCGCCCATCCTGCCCGTTTCGGCCGTAAACCGGCTGTAAGGCGCCGCTCGCAGGGTGCAGCGGGGAGGGCGGCCGGGGCGGAGGTGAGGATTCCCTCGTCTTACGAGGTTTCTGCGCCCAGGGTGCCGGGGAGGACGACAGGACACCCCATCCACTCCCTGACGGCGGACTGCCACGTGCCGCCGCCGACCCACGAAGAGGGGGCGAACCCACCATGGACGCATTCACCGCGGGTCTCCTGCAGCGCATCAGGGCCACGCAGTCGGACCTCAGGCAGGCCCGCGAGGCGGGCGACGACTTCCTCGCGGAAGTGGAACAGGCGGAGCTGGAGGATCTCCAGCGCCTCGCCGCCGAACACGGTGTTCCGGTCTCGGTCTCCGTGCCTGCCTCCTGACCTGTCGGCTCCGCACGGAGTGAACCCCGGCCGCCCTCTCGGGCGACCGGGGTTCACTCATGCGCCCGTCGGCACCCGTTCAGTCGTGCCAGGCCCCCGCTTCGTCCAGCAGCGGCTGCAGCGAGGCGAACACCGCGGGCGTGGCGGCGAGGGCGAGCTCACCCGAGGCCGGTTCCCCCGGCCTGCCGCCGGTCAGGGCCCCGGCCTCCCGGGCGATCAGGTCGCCCGCCGCCAGGTCCCAGGGGTTCAGCCCGCGCTCGTAGTAGCCGTCGAGCCGCCCGGCGGCCACGTCGCACAGGTCCAGCGCCGCCGAGCCGCCCCGCCGGATGTCCCGCACCACCGGAATGATCCCCGCCACGACCTCGGCCTGGTGGGCCCGCCGGGTCTGTACGTACGCGAAGCCGGTCCCGAGCAGTGCCTGGTCCAGCGGCGCCGCCGGCCTGCAGGCGAGGCGCAGCGCACCCAGCCAGGCCCCGCCGCCGAGCACCGCGTGGTAGGTCTCCCCGCGCATCGGCGCCGCCACGACGCCCACCACGGTCTCGCCCTCGTACTCGGCCGCGATGGACACGCCCCAGCTCGGCAGCCCGTACAGGTAGTTCACGGTCCCGTCCAGCGGGTCGACGACCCACCGCACCCCGCTGGTCCCGGGGGTGTCGGCCCCTTCCTCGCCCAGCAGCCCGTCCTCGGGCCGCCGCTCGGCGAGGATGCCGGTGATCAGCTTCTCGGCCGCGATGTCCATCTCGGTCACCACGTCGATCGGGCTGCTCTTCGTCGCGGCCACCGCCAGATCGGCCGGTCTGCCGTCGCGCAGCAGTGCCCCGGCCTGCCGGGCGGCCTCGAGCCCCACGTCCAGCAGTTCGGCCTTCAGCTCATCGGAGATCACGGTCCCTCATCCCTACGCGTACGGACTGTCCGCGCCCGCGGCCGCCGGCCGGGGCGCGCGCGCCGGGCAGCAGCCCACGGCGCACAGGTCATGGCTCTGGCCGAGCGTGCCCACCCAGCACTCCCCGGCCTGTTCGCCGCGTTCCTTGGCGGCCCGCTCCAGCACGAGTTCCCGTACGGCGCCGGCGAAGGCGGGGTCGGCTCCGACGGTCGCGGAGCGCGCGACGGGCAGGCCCAGTTCGGCGGCCTTGGCGGTGGCCTCGGTGTCGAGGTCGTAGAGGACCTCCATGTGGTCGGAGACGAAGCCGATGGGCACCATGACCACGGCCGGGGCGCCCGCCTCGTGCAGGGCCTCCAGGTGGTCGCAGATGTCCGGCTCCAGCCACGGGATGTGCGGGGCGCCGCTGCGGGACTGGTAGACGAGCTGCCAGGGGCGCGTGACACCGGTCCGCCTGGCCACCTCGTCGGCGATCACCCGGGCGACGTCGAGGTGCTGCTTGACGTACGCGCCGCCCTCGCCGCCCCCGGTGTGGTCCTCGACGGGCCCGGAGGTGTCGGCGGCGGCGGTCGGGATGGAGTGGGTGGTGAAGGCCAGCCGGGCGCCCGGCCGGGTCTCCTCGGGCAGCGCGTCCAGCGCGGCGATCACCCCGTCGATCATGGGCTCCACGAAGCCGGGGTGGTTGAAGTAGTGCCGCAGCTTGTCCACGCGCGGCAGTTCCAGGCCCTCGGCGGCCAGGGTGGCCAGCGCGTCGGCGAGGTTCTCGCGGTACTGCCGGCAGCCCGAGTACGAGGCGTACGCGCTGGTCGCGAGCACCGCGATCCGGCGGCGCCCGTCGGCAGCCATCTCGCGCATCACGTCGGTCAGGTAAGGAGCCCAGTTCCGGTTGCCCCAGTAGACCGGGAGGTCCAGCCCGTGCTCGGCGAAGTCCTTGCGCAGCGCGTCCAGCAGCGCGCGGTTCTGCGCGTTGATCGGGCTGACCCCGCCGAAGCCGAAGTAGTGCTGTCCGACCTCCTTGAGCCGCTCGCGCGGGATCCCGCGCCCGCGCGTGACGTTCTCCAGGAACGGCACGACGTCGTCGGGTCCCTCGGGCCCCCCGAAGGAGAGCAGCAGGAGGGCGTCGTACGGGGCGGCGAGGCCTTCGGCCCTGGGCTGGGCGGCGGCGCGGAGCTGGTCTGACATGCGTCGAATCCTGCCACCCGGCTTCCGCGCGCGGGAATCGGCCCGGCCGGGGAGGACGCCCCCACCACAGGTAAGGTAACCCTAAGTTTCCAGGTCGGGAAGCTTCCCCGTGCGGGCGCCTCATCGGCAGTCGTAACCTGTATGGGCCGATGACGTCCCTTACGGAGGGCCCTTGCCCAGTCCCTATCGCGCCATCTTCGCGACCCCAGGCACCAAGGGGTTCAGCGCCGCCGGCCTCATAGGCCGGATCCCGATCTCCATGGTCGGGGTCGGCATCCTGACGATGATCTCCGAGATCACCGGCCGCTACGCGATGGCGAGCGCGCTCACCGGAACCCTCGCCCTGGCCGCCGCCGGGATCGGCCCGCAGGTCTCGCGGCTGGTGGACCAGTACGGCCAGCGGCGGGTCCTGCGCCCCGCCACCCTGATCTCCGTGGCCTCGGTGACCGGACTGCTGATCGCCGCCGCGAACGGGTGGCCCGACTGGACTCTCTTCGTGTTCGCCGCGATCGCCGGCTGCGTGCCGAGCGTCGGCTCGATGGTCCGCGCCCGCTGGACCGTGATCTACCAGGACTCTCCGCGCGAGCTGCACACGGCGTACTCCTTCGAGTCCGTGGTCGACGAGGTCTGCTTCATCTTCGGCCCGATCATCGCCATCGGGCTGTCCACCACCTGGTTCCCCGAGGCCGGTCCGCTGATCGCCGCCGTCTGCCTGCTGGTCGGCGTCTGGCTGCTCACCGCGCAGCGCGCCACCGAGCCCCCGCCGCACCCGCGCAGCGAGCACGGGGACCGCACCTCGGCCCTGCGCTCCCCCGGCCTCCAGGTACTGACGTTCACCTTCGTGGCGACCGGTGCGATCTTCGGCTCCATCGACGTGTCCACGCTCGCCTTCGCCGAGGAGCAGGGCCACAAGTCCTGGGCCAGCTTCATCCTGGCGATCTGGGCACTGGGGTCCTGTATCGCCGGAATCGTGTTCGGCCTGCTCCATCTCAAGGGCCGGACCGAACTCAGGTGGGTACTGGGCGTATGTGCGATGGCCGTGAGTATGATCCCCCTCCTACTGGCCGGGAACCTTCCGTTTCTGGCCGTGGCGCTCTTCGTCTCGGGCCTCGCCATCGCTCCCACGATGATCACCACGATGGCCCTGATCGAGGCGCACGTACCACGCGCGAAGCTGACCGAGGGCATGACCTGGATCAGCACCGGCCTCGCGGTCGGCGTCGCGATCGGCTCCTCCGTGACCGGACTGGTCATCGACGCGGCCGGCGCGCAGCGCGGGTACGTCGTCTCCATCGCGTCGGGGGCGGCCGCGGCGGCGGTGGCGTTCGCGGGATACCGCCGGCTGACGAAGCCGGCGCAAGGGGAGGAGCCAGCCACCGATGGGGACGGCGACAGCAGGGCAGAACAGCCAGACCGCGTGGCGTAACTGGGCGGGCAATGTCTCCGCCACGCCCGCACGCACGGTGACCCCGGCCTCGGTCGGGGAGCTCCAGGAGGAGGTCCGCCGGGCCGCCGAACAGGGCCTGCGGGTGAAGGCGGTCGGCACCGGCCACTCCTTCACCGCGGCCGCCGCGACCGACGGGGTGCTGGTACGCCCCCAGGCGCTGGCCGGGATCCACTCGATCGACCGCGCCGCGGGCACCGTCACGGTGGCGGCGGGCACGGTCCTCAAGGACCTGAACGTGGCCCTGGCCAAGGAGGGCCTGTCGCTCACGAACATGGGCGACATCATGGAGCAGACGGTCTCCGGCGCCACCAGCACGGGCACCCACGGCACCGGCCGCGACTCGGCCTCCATCGCCGCCCAGATCCGCGGCCTGGAGCTGGTCACGGCCGACGGACGGCTGCTGACGTGCTCGGAGAAGGAGCACCCCGAGGTCTTCGCGGCGGCCCGGCTCGGCATCGGGGCGCTCGGCATAGTCACCGCGATCACCTTCGCCGTGGAGCCGGTCTTCTTCCTGACCGCCCGTGAGGAGCCCATGGGCTTCGACCGGGTGACGGCCGAGTTCGACCAGCACTTCGCGGAGAACGAGCACTTCGAGTTCTACTGGTTCCCGCACACCGGCAACTGCAACACCAAGCGGAACAACCGCAGCCAGGGCCCCGCGGCCCCGCCCGGGCCGGTGAGCTCGTGGATCGAGGACGAGCTGCTGTCCAACGGCATCTTCCAGGTGGTCAACTCGCTGGGCCGCGCGGTCCCGGCCACCATCCCCGCCATCGCCCGCGTCGCCAGCCGCGCCCTGTCGGCGCGCGCCTACACGGACATCCCGTACAAGGTGTTCACCAGTCCGCGCCGGGTCCGGTTCGTGGAGATGGAGTACGCACTCCCGCGCGAGCGGGTGGTCGAGGCGCTGCGGGAGCTCCGGGCGATGGTCGACCGCTCCGGGCTGCGCGTCAGTTTCCCGGTGGAGGTGCGGACGGCTCCGGCGGACGACATCACGCTGTCCACCGCCTCGGGCCGCGAGACGGCGTACATCGCGGTGCACATGTACCGGGGCACGCCGTACCAGGCCTACTTCACGGCGGCCGAGCGCATCTTCACCGCGCACGGCGGCCGGCCGCACTGGGGCAAGGTGCACACGCGGGACGCGGAGTACCTCGCCGGGGTCTACCCGCGGTTCGCCGAGTTCACCGCGCTGCGCGACCGGCTGGACCCGGACCGGGTGTTCGGCAACGACTACCTGCGGCGCGTCCTGGGCGACTGACCTCGGCCGGGCCGGACCGGGCCCGACCGGGCTCAGGGGGCGCTCCGCTGCTGCCCGGACGGCGCCGACGCGTCCGGGCTCGGGGTCGGCGTGGGCGGCGTCGGCGTCGGCGTGGGCTTCGGAGGGGACGGGCTGGGCACCGGGTCCCCGGAGTCCGAGGGGCCCGGGGCGGAGCTCGGGCTCCGGCCGCCGCCGCTGTGCGAGCCCGAGGGGGCCGGGCTGGTCCCGGATCCCGGGGTCCTGCCGTCCTTCTCGCCGCCGCCCGGCTGCTCCTGGGGCCTGGAGGGCTGGTGGTCGGACGCCTTGCGGGTGCCTCCGGAGAGGATGGTGCCGCCGTCCGCGCTGACCGAGGTGCCGGCGATCGCCTCGTAGCTCCCGAGGACACCCAGGGAGATGGCGAAGACGGCGCCGGCGGCCACCGCCGTGCGCTTCCAGCCCCGCACCCGGGTGCCGTGCACGGTGGCCTCGCCGAACTCCCCGCAGGGCCCGGGCCCGCCGGGCAGCGGTACCTGGCGGGCCCTGGGACGGGCGGTCTCGCGCAACTGATCGCCGGTGCGCCGGAAGAAGTGCTGGATGACGGGACCGCCGGCGGCGGCGACGACGCTGACCACACCGGCGCCGAGGATGGTCCCGTAGACCCCCATCTTCGAGGCGAGGAGGGCCGCCGCGACGGTCGCGAGCGAGCTGCCGGCCACCTGAGCGGCGCTCAGGTCGAGCTTCTTCTTCTCCGGTTCGACGTCATGCGTCCTCTTCTGACCCATCGCCACCCCCTGTGTGTCCTGCCTCTCCCGCGCCGGAAGCCTTCAGCAGTTACTGACACCCGAGCGAAACGAATAGTTCCGTTTCTGCGGATTCTGTGAAGCAAGACACCCGGAAACGGACACGGGTGCAGATGGAGCCCGCCGGAGGGCACGCCAACTCCCGCCGTCCGGGAGAACTTCGGCGGCGCGGCGGTCCACCCAGGTGGCCCGAATGGAGTACTGTGACGAGCCCTGGGGTCGTCCTTCCTTACGGATGTCCGGACTCGGGAGAGGGGGCCGGTTGATGGAAAACGGCACTCAAAGACCGGTGATGCCGCGGTATCGCACGGGTTCCTGCTGCGCACAGTAATCGTTCGGTCACTGTGCGTGCCCAACAGGTAACCGTGCCATAACGGCGATCAAGGGCGCATGCCCGACACGCCGGTTTAACTCGGCAAGGTTGTGGCAGGCTGCACCCGGGCAGGCCACACTCGACTAGCGGAAGCAGCGACGCACGTGACGTCGGCAGGCACCACCCGGGAGGTCCCCATGCCCGAACTGCGTGTCGTGGCCGTCTCAAATGACGGCACACGACTGGTGCTCAAGGCTGGGGACAGCACGGAGTACACGCTTCCGATCGACGAGCGGCTGCGGGCTGCCGTGCGCAACGACCGCGCGCGCCTGAACCAGATCGAGATCGAGGTCGAGAGCCACCTCCGCCCCCGCGACATCCAGGCCCGCATACGGGCCGGTGCCTCCGCGGAGGAGGTCGCTCAACTCGCCGGCATCCCCGTCGACCGCGTACGCCGCTTCGAGGGCCCGGTGCTCGCCGAGCGCGCGTTCATGGCCGAGCGCGCCCGCAAGACCCCCGTGCGCCGTCCGGGCGAGAACACCGGACCCCAGCTCGGCGAGGCCGTGCAGGAGCGGCTCACCCTGCGCGGGGCCGAGAAGGAGTCCGTGCAGTGGGACTCCTGGCGCCGCGACGACGGCACCTGGGAGGTCCTCCTCGTCTACCGGGTCGCCGGTGAGCCGCACTCGGCGAGCTGGACGTACGACCCGCCGCGCCGGCTGGTCGTGGCCGTGGACGACGAGGCGCGCTCGCTGATCGGCGAGTCCGACGACCTGCCCGCCACGCCGGAACCCAGCTTCCCCTTCGTGCCGAGGATCGCGCGGCTGCCGCGCGACCGGCCGCTGGACCGCGCTCTCGACCGCCAGCTGGAGCGGCCGGTCGCCCCCCAGCCGGATCCGGAGGAGGAGCGGGACACGCTGACCAGCCTGCTGGAGGCGGTCCCGAGCTTCCGCGGCGACATGGTGGTCCCGGAGCGGACCGAACCCCCGGCGGCGGAAGCCGAGGCGGAGGAACCTCAGGCTCCGGCCGCGTCGGCGGGCGCGGGCTCCGCGTACGCCGACGTCCTGATGCCCCGCACGGTGGCCGGCCACCGCGACCGGCTGACGGGCACCACGGACCGGCAGGCCGAGGCGGACGGGGTCCGTCCCGGACGCCGTGCGGCGGTGCCCAGCTGGGACGAGATCGTCTTCGGGACGCGGCGCAAGAAGCAGGAGTAGCCGGGCCAGGGCCGACCAGGACCGGCCAGGAGGATCGCCGCCGCCCGGACGTGCCGGGCGGCGGTTCTTTTCCGGACTACTCGGGGTCCGGGCCCGTGGCCACCGGGCGGGCCGGATCCGCGGACCACTCCGACCAGCTGCCGGCGTAGAGGTCGGAGGCGATGCCCGCCACCTCCAGCGCGAGCACCTCATGGGCGCCGGACACCCCGGATCCGCAGTACACGCCGACCGGGGTGGCGCCCGAGGCGCCGAGCCCCGCGAAGCGCGCCCGCAGGGCATCGGCCGGCAGGAAACGGCCGTCCGGACCCACGTTCTCCGTGGTGGGGGCCGAGAGCGCGCCCGGGATGTGGCCGCCGACCGGGTCGATCGGCTCGACCTCCCCGCGGTACCTCTCCCCCGCACGTGCGTCCAGGAGGACCCCCGTACGCGCACGCGCGGCCGCTCCGTCCGCGTCGAGCAGCCCGACGGCTCCAGGAGTTGGCTTGAAATCGCCCTCCGTGGGGGTCACCCGGTCAGCCGACACGTCACCCCCCGCTGACGTCCACGCGGCCAGGCCGCCGTCCAGTACCCGTACGTCCTCGTGACCCGTCCAGCGCAACAGCCACCACGCCCTCGCCGCCGCCCAGCCCTGGCCGCCGTCGTACACGACCACCGGCACGTCCGCCGAGACCCCGGACCTCCTCATCACCGCCCCGAAGGCCTCCGGGTCCGGCAGCGGGTGCCGGCCGCCCGACCCCGCCGGACCTGCCAGTTCGCGGTCGAGGTCGACGTACACCGCGCCGGGCAGGTGCCCGGCCTCGTACGCGGGACGCTGGTCGGGGCCGCCCAGCTGCCAGCGGATGTCCAGCAGCACGGGAGGCCGGGAACCGGCCAGCTCGCTCATGAGTTCGGCGGCGCCGAGGATCGCAGTTGTCGCAGTCATACGGCCCATCTTCCACCCCGTCCGGCACCGCCGTAACAAGCGCGTCACCTGCCGGGCGCACCGATCCGGTCACTCTCTCCCGGGCCCCGAAAGAGCGGCCCGGTCGAGGCGCGCCGAGCCCCCCGGAGTGGAAGCATCAGCAGCGGCAGCGGCACGACGGAGGAGACGGTTGACATGACCGAGGCAGCGGAACCAACGCGGCGCACGCCCGGCACCCCGTGCTGGGTGAGCCTCATGGTGCACGGCCTCGGGACCACCGAGGACTTCTACGCCGACCTGTTCGGTTGGGAGTACGAACCGGGCCCCGAGCAGCTCGGCCCGTACGTCCGGGCCCTGTTGGACGGCCGCGAGGTGGCCGGCATCGGCGAGATGCCACCGGACCGCCATCTTCCGGTCGCCTGGACCACATACCTCGCCACGGACGACGCCGACGCCACGGCCGAGACGATCCGCTCGTGCGGCGGCACGGTGGCGGTGGGCCCGCTGGACGCGGGCATCGCGGGGCGGGTGGCGATCTGCTCCGACCCGCTGGGCGCGATCTTCGGTCTGTGGCAGGCGGAGAGCCACATGGGCACCCGGCTGCACGGCGCCCCGGGCACGCCGGTCTGGAACGAGCTGGTCACCCAGGACACCTCGACGGTCGGCAAGTTCTACGAGCACGTCTTCGGCCACGAGGCGCAGACGCACTCCACCGCCTCGGACGACTTCGACTACGTGACCCTCCTCCTGGAGGGCCGCCCGGTGGCCGCTGTGCACGGCGTCGGCCGCTCGCTGCCGCACGACCGGGGGCCGCACTGGATGGCGTACTTCGAGGTCGAGGACACCGACGCGGCCGCTGCCCGGGTCTCCGATCTGGGCGGACGGATCCTGGAGCCGCCCCGCGAGGGGCTCAGCGGGCGGGTGGCCACGGTCGCGGACCCGGAGGGCGCGGTCTTCACGGTCGTACGGTCGCGGTCGCGGAGGTCTGCCTAGGTGTGTTGTCCGGGCAGGTTGGTGACGCGGCTGGCGGGTGTTTGGCCTTGGATGCCGGTGTGGGGTCGGTGGTAGTTGTACCAGTCGATCCAGTCGGTGAACGCTTCCTGGCGCTGGTGATCTGAGGTGTAGGGCCGCTGGTAGGCCCATTCCTCGAGCAGGGTGCGGTGGAAGCGTTCGACCTTGCCGTTGGTCTGCGGCCGCCAGGGCCTGGTCCAGCGGGGGCTGATGCCCAGATCACTGCAGGTCTGACGCCAGGTGTTCTTGCTGTAGGCCCAGGCGTTGTCGGTCAGGACGCGTTCGACGGTGATGCCCAGGGACGCGAACCAGGCGGTGGCCCGGGCCAGGAAGGCGGCGCAGGTGGGGGCGGTCTCGTCGGGGAGGTCTTCGGTGTAGGCGAGGCGGGTGTGGTCGTCGAGGGCGGTGTGAAGGTAGGCCCAGCCCGCGCCGGTCTTGTTGCGGCGGCCCTCGGCGCGGCCGAGGGCCTGGTGGCCGCCGCCGTCGGGGATCCGGCCGAGTTTCTTGACGTCGATGTGGACGAGTTCGCCGGGCCGCTGCCGTTCGTAGCGGCGGACGGGCTCGCCGGTGGCGCGGTCCAGGGTGGCCAGTGGCGGCAGGCCGTGGCGCATCAGGATGCGGTGGGCGGTGGAGGGCGCGATCCCGCAGCGGGCGGCCAGCCGCAGGGGGCCGATGCGGTGTTCGCGCCGCAGTCGCAGGACGTGTTCCTCGACCGTGGCCGGTGTCCGGGCGGGCTGGTGGTGGGGGCGACTGGTCCGGTCACTCATTCCGGCGACGCCCAGCGTGCGGTAGCGGCCGGCCCAGCGGGCCGCGGTGGTGTGGCTGACCTGGAAACGTTCCGCTGCCCGCCGCACGGGCCAGCCGTCGTCCACGACACAACGCGCCAGGCGCAGTCGTCCGGTCTCGGTCAGCGGGGCATTACGGTGGACCACGAGGGCCTCCTCGGATCGGTGCAGATGTCGCAATCCACACCGAACCCGGAGGCCCTCACCCATTTCAAGAACCCAGCACGCGTGTCACCAACGTCCCGGGACAACACACCTAGGCCCTGTCCGGGCGATCTTCGCGGGCCCGCGCGGCCTGGCACGGCACCTCGCCGCGTTGTCACATCGCGCAAGTACGGCCAAGTACAAGCTGCGATGCTCCGCCTTGCGATGCACCGCACCAGACCACGCGGGCTGACCCACGAAGATCGCCCGGACAGGACCTAGCGCCCGAGGGCGAGGCGGACCGTGATGCCGTGACGGACGCGCAGCCGGCGCAGCTCCCACAGGGAGAGCGCGGTCACCGAGAGCGGCGGCGCCAGCAGGAACAGCACGCGTACGGCGAGCGGGGCGTTGACGGGCGCGTCGTCGAAGAGCTGCACGACGAAGAGCGACCAGACCAGCAAGGGCGAGAGCAGCGGCGGCAGCACCTCGTGGACGTCGGCGGTCCGGAAGGCGTGGTGGACGCAGAGCACCGCCGAGGCGAGCGCGAAGGGGATGAGGAAGAGTCCCGCGATCGCTCCCAGGCCGAACGCGAACGTGCCCGCGTACGGCAGCCCGTAGGACATCCCCAGGACGGTGGCCAGGAGCGCCCCGATGGCGGTGGCCGGTCCGCGCAGCCGGGCGCGGTAGAAGGCGGGACCGGGCGGCCGTGCCGACAGCACGAAGGCGGCGAGTCCGAGCGGTCCGAGCACGAGCAACAGCCCGGCGCTGATGAGCACTTCGGCGAACTTGTCCTCGACGATGCCGCCCGCACCCTCACGCAGCGGGTAGGACAGCACCAGCCAGAATCCGGCCAGCAGGCCGATGGCCGTCCGGGCGATCTGCGCGCGCCGGATGCCCTCGTCCACGATCCGGTCCGGGCGTGCGGGCCGGTGTATGCGGGACGCGAGGTCGAACGGCGCCCGGACCACCCGGACCCAGCCTGGTCTGCGGACCGGCGCCGGACCCTGCGGGTGCGCGGGCCGGTATGCGGGCGCGGGTCGGTGTGAACTCACGGCGTCGTCCCCCCATGACGAAGATGATCACCGCATCATAGGTCGAGCGGCCCTCCCGCACTCAGGCAATGGGCTTGCGCGGTGTTGCCTCGGACAGGTGCAGCAGCGCCTTGGCGGCCAGGCGGTAGCCGAAGGCTCCGAGACCGACCACCACACCGCTGGCCAGCGGGGCGATCACCGACTCGTGCCGAAACTGTTCGCGGGCCCAGACGTTGCTGAGGTGCACCTCGACCCAGGGCGGTGAATAGCTTGCCAGCGCGTCGCGCAGGCTCCATCCGGCGATCATGAGAGCGCCGGGATTGACGATCGCGCCGACAGTGGTGTCGGTGTGCTCGTGAATGGCGCGGACGAGGTCTCCTTCCGAGTCGTGCTGAATGGAGATGACTTCCCACCCCTTGACGCTCACTTCCTCGGCGACCGCCTTCTCGATGTCGGCCAGCGTGTCGGTGCCGTATATCTCCGGCTCGCGTCGCCCCAGAATTCCCAGATTGGGACCGTTCAAGAGAAGCACGACACTCAAGGGGACACCTCGTCATTCACTGCACCGGCGAGCTCTGGACCATCTCCATGCTGTCGATGCCGTCCGCGGTGCGCCATCATCAGAATTGATAGTTCGAGCGGCGCCCTCCCGCCCGCTCCGTGCCCGCCTCGGTCGAGGAACTGCCGGGTGTCCGCTCGAAACCGGCTCGGGTCGCGCTGGACGGCATCTTGCGCGCTTCCTTCGCCCCGTACGACGGAGATCCGGCAGCGCACCGGCGCGGACCGGTCCGCCGGGGTCTGCCGGACCTCCGCGAACCGCCTGGAGCCGCCCTCCAGTCGGCCAAACCCGATCACATCTCGAGGGGTTCCTGAGTCTCCGCCACCTAGTCTCTGCCGGGAACTCAGCCGGTACCCCCACAGGAACGACGCGGCGTGAATGATGGTCCCCTGACAGGAGATGTGATGCTCGATTCTCTGTTCCGCTTGGAGCTGCCGCCCGCCTTTTCCGCCATGCGGGCCTGCGGCAGCGGCTCTTGCGAGACCGTCAGACTCTCTGCGCTCTCTTTTACCGCCTGGTCGGGTGGCGAACTCGTGGAGGCAATACGCCTGGCCGAAACAGCCAGTCAGCAGCACCCTGAATGCGCCGGCCATTGTGTGGGGCCGGCGACGGTCTGGCATTCCGCCCTGCTGGTCAGAATCCGCGAGCTCGTATCCGCGGCGCGTTCGCTCGCCCGCGTGGAGGAACTGACGGTCGGCGTCAAGGACACCGACGGACTGGTGGCGGCTTCGCTGATCTGTGCCGGAGATCTCGCGCTCGCCCAGGGGGACGTCAACACCGCTGTCGCTTCAGTGGGCAGGGGCGTTCACAAGGCGCAGCAGGCCGGCCTCCACTGCCTGCTTCCCGACGCGCACACGGTGATGGCGCTCAGCGCTCTCCGGCAGGGCAACATGAGCGTGAGCCTGGAGTTCGTGGATCAGTTGCGGGACGACGCCCTTCTCGGCCGGACGACCGACAGGCCCGGTCAGTACGCGTGGGCCGCGGCTCAGCTCCTGGAGGTACAGGGCGGCGCGAAGAACGCCGCGCATTTCATCGTGGGCATCATCACGGATGACCAGCTCATCCTGGAGCTCCTGACCTCGCAGCCGGCCGCTGCCGCCTGGCTCGTCCGGGCCACGAGGGAGCTGGGCGACGAATCCCTCGCCAAGCGGGTGGCGTCCGAAGCCTCCGGCCTCGCCGCGCGCAACTTCGGGCTCCGTTCGATGGAAGCGGCGGCGATGCACGCCGGCGGGCTGCTCGAGGACCATCCTGAAAGACTCATCGCCGCGGGTGAAGCGCACCTGGATCCGTGGGCCGGTGCGTCCGCCTACGAGGACGCCGGGAATCTCCTCTCCGCACTGAGCCAGGAACGCGATCGGGCCGTCGAAACCCTCGAACGGGCGGTGGACGGGTACGCGAACTCCGGGGCTCCGCGCGATGCCCGCAGGGTCGTCAGCAAGCTCCGCTCACTCGGGGTGCGGCGTGGCCGCTATCCGCGGTACGTCGGACAGGACGGCGTGAACACCGGCTCCCTCACCGAGACCGAAGCCGCCGTGGCCGAACTGGTGAGCCATGGGTTCACCAACTCGCAGGTCGGCGAGCATCTCTTCATCTCCGGTCACACGGTGGCGTTCCACCTGAAGAAGATCTTCCGCAAGCTGAACGTGGCTTCTCGTGTGGAACTGACGCGAGCGTGGAGCCGCATCTCGGATGCGGCCGCCGAGCCCGCGTCCGCGGGCTGACGTCCGGCGGCCGGCTTCGCCGTGGCGCGGTTCCCCGATCATGCTGTCCCGGCCTCCATCGGCAGGATCCGGCGCAGCTTTCCCGGTGAACCGCCCGGACGCTTGCGCCACTCGCGGGGATATCCCACGGACACCTCTTCGAAGCGGACCCCCTCGTGGTAGGTGGTCCGCGGAATGTGGAGGTGGCCGTAGACCATGGCGGCCACGCGGAACCTGCGGTGCCAGTCGGCGGTCAGCCGGGTCCCGCACCACATGGCGAACTCCGGGTACCACAGGACGTCCGTCGGGTGCCGGTCGAGCGGGTAGTGGTTGACGAGGACGGTGGGCAGGTCGTCGGGGATCTCGGCGAGCCTGCGCTCGGTCTCGGCGACCCTGGCCCGGCACCAGGCCTCGCGGCTCGGGTAGGGGTCGGGGTGCAGCACGTACTCGTCCTGGCAGACGACTCCGGTCTCGTGCGCGTAGGCCAGCCCCTGCTCCTTGGTGGTGCAGCCCTCCGGCAAGAAGGAGTAGTCGTACAGCAGGAACAGCGGCGCCACGGCCACGGGGCCGCCCGGACCCTCCCAGATCGGGTAGGGGTCCTCGGGCGTCGTCACGCCCAGTTCGCGGCACACCTCGACCAGGTGGTCGTAGCGGGCGACACCGCGCAGGGTGACGGTGTCGCTCGGGTGGGTCCACAGCTCGTGGTTGCCGGGGACCCAGACGACCTTGCGGAAGCGGCTCGCGAAGGTCTTCAGGCACCAGCGGATGTCGTCCACGTTCTCCGCCACGTCCCCGGCCACCAGCAGCCAGTCGTCGTCCGAGTCGGGCGTCATCCGCTCGACCAGGGCGCGGTTCTCGGCGTAGTTGAGGTGGAGGTCGCTGATGGCCAGCAGCTGTCCGGCGCCGCCGGTGGTCCTGGCCATCACTCGCTCCCTTCAGCGCTCACGAGCCGTGGCGAACTGCAAGTCATACAACTCTCCTCCTGGCACTCTTCGCGTGCCGGCTGAACCCTCGCCCGAGGGCGACGACAAGTCCTCATGTCCTCAAGTCCTCAGACCGAGGCGGGTGGTGAGGGCGTCAGGTCGCGCGGTTTGCCGCCGCCCATGCCCATCTCCGTCTCGGCATTCTCCTCGATCCGGTCCATGGCCGCGCGGAGAATGGGCGGCGCCATGAGGGAGGTCACGATCGCCACGAGGATGATGATGGTGTACGTCTCGGGGCCGAGAATGCCGAGCCGCAGCCCCACCATCGCCACGATCACCTCGATCACCCCGCGGGAGTTCATGCCGGCTCCGAGGGCGAGGGCCTCCCACCGGCCCAGCCCGCTCAGCTTCGCGCCGATGTAGGCACCCGCGAACTTGCCGAGGACGGCCACGGCGAGCACCGCGCACGCCGCCGCCAGAACGGCGGGCCTGGCCAGCGCGGTCAGGTCCATCCGTATCCCGGCCGTGGCGAAGTAGACCGGGGCCAGGAAGGCCAGCACCGTGGTGCGCAGCGGGGCCAGCTTCTCCCGGTCCAGCTCGCCGCTGGTGGCGATCAGTACGCCGCACACGAAGGCGCCGAAGACGGCCTCCAGACCCATCGCGTGGGTCGCCGCCGAGCCCAGCAGGACGATCAGCGCCGCCACCGCGACGGTCGGGCCCGCCTCCGGGGACCGGTTGGCCGCCCTCAGCGCGATCCTCACCGCGGGGCGGCCCACCAGCACCGCGAACAGCACGACGCCCGTGGGGTACAGCAGGGCGGCGGCGATCTTCCCGGTGGTCAGCCCGACCGTTGCCATCGCCGAGACGATGGAGAGCAGGAACCAGCCGATGACGTCGTCGATCACACCGGAGGCGAGGGTCAGTTGTCCGACCTCGCGGTGGAGGAGGTTCATGTCTATCAGCGTCTTGGCGATCACCGGGATGGCGCTGACACACAGGGCCACTCCGAGGAACAGGGCGAACACCGTCGGGTCGGTGCCGCCCGGCAGGAGCGAGGACGGCAGCAGGAAGCCCACGGCGACGCCGAGCCCCAGGGGCAGGAGCAGACCGGCGAGACTCACCCGGACCGCGGTGGCCCCGCGCCGTTTGACGAGATCGAACTTCAGCTCCATGCCCGTGACACCGACCAGCAACAGCACGCCCAACTGCCCCACCGCATCGAGGAGATGCATCTGGCCGGGCTGCTTCGGCAGCAGCCAGTCGGCGAAATCGGGCAGCACGTGGCTGAGCACCGAGGGACCGAGTATCACTCCCGCGAACAGCTCGCCGACGATCGCGGGCATCTTGAACCAGGCGGCCAGCTGGCCCAGGGAAAGAGCCAGGAGAAGGAGGAGCGCCAGCTGGAGAAGAAGCACCAGCAACGAGTGGTGGGCGATGGTCGGTACGGGTACGGAGCTCATCTCACGTCACCTCAGATCGCTGCCTGCATACGCATCGACGCTCTTCCGGGCCAGACTCTCCGCCAGCAATCCGACCACGCGCTCGTTCTGATCGACGAGGTAGAAGTGGCCTCCCGGCAGTACGTGGAGCTCCGTCGGCCCGGTGGTGTGCTCCTCCCAGGCTGCCGCTTCGTCGATCGAGACCCGCGGGTCATTGTCTCCGGTGAGCACCGTCACCGGGCAGTCCAGCTTCCGGCCGCGTTCGTACCGGTACGTCTCGACGGCACGGTAGTCACTGCGGATGGCCGGCATGATCATTTCCAGCAGCTCGGGGTCGGTCAGCATGGCCGAGCTGGTGCCGCTCAGCTTCCGCAGCTCGGCCACCATCTGGTCGTCCGACTCCATGTGGACCCGCTCCTCGCGATGGCAGGAGGGGGCCCGCCGGCCGGAGGTGAAGAGCCGTACCGGCGAGGGGAGGCCGGCGTCCTGGATGCGCAGCGCGACCTCGTACGCGAGAACGGCGCCCATGCTGTGTCCGAACAACGCCAGGGGCCGGTCGTCGAGCCGGCGCACCGCCGCGAATATCTGATCGGCCAGGTCGGGGATGCTGGCTATGTTCGGCTCGTGGCGCCGGTCCTGCCGCCCCGGGTACTGGATCGCCAGCACCTCCACCGCGGGCGCGAGCGCCCTGGACAGCGGAAAGTAGAAGCTCGCAGACCCGCCGGCGTGCGGCAGGCACACGAGGCGGACCCTGCTGTTCGGCGCCGGGTGGGATCGGCGTACCCACTTCTCGAATTGCTCCGCTGCTTGAGGCACGGCCAGAAATTCCTTTCGGGAAGGCGGGATCCGCGCCGGCCCCGATCATCGCAGTGTCTTTTCAGGAGCGTAGGACAAGCGCGACCGGCCGGACATCCCTCGATCTGATAGGTCAACCACCTTGAAAACCAAGGCGGATACCGGCGATGACCGCGCTCAGCCGAGCCGCAGCGGGAGCTGCGCGACCGCGGTGAAACCGGTCCGCAGCACCCACGGGATCTCCTCGCGCCCTGCGGCGAGGGACATGTCCGGGAACCGGGCGAACAGCGCGTGCAGTGCCACCTCCGCCACCTGGAGGGCCAGCGGTGCACCGAGGCAGTAGTGGGCCCCCTGCCCGAACCCGAGGTGGCCCGTCCCGGTCTCCCGGCCGACGTCCAGCCGCTCGGGATCGTCGAACTTGCGCGGGTCGGTGTTCGCGGAAAGGATCAGCGGCAGGACCGGCGCCCCCGCCGGGATCGTCACCCCGCCCAACTCGACGTCCTCGGCCGGGTACCGGGGGTTGCCGAACTGGGTGGGCCCCAGGCGCATGAGCTCCTGTACCGCCTGCGGCCACCGGGACGGGTCCGCGCGCAGCGGCGCGAGCTGGTCCGGGTTCTCGAGCAGGGCGAGCACCGAGTTGCCGATCAGGTTCATCGTCGTCTCGTAGCCGGCGAGCACCAGGGTGAAGACCAGTTTGACCATCTCCCGGTCGGAGAGGCGGTCGCCGTCGTCCTCCTGGGCCTGTACGAGTGCGGTGACCAGGTCGTCACGCGGCTCGGCGCGCCGGCGCGCGATCACGTCCAGCAGGTGGTCGGCACACTCGCGAAAGACGGTCGGGAGGCGCTCGACGTGCTCCATGGGCGCCATCAGGACGCGCCCCCACGCGTACCAGTCCGGGCGATCGGCCTCGTCGATCCCGACCAGCTCGCTGATCACGGTGGCCGGCAACTGGAAGCAGAACGACTCCATGAGGTCGACCGGCTTGCCGTCGCGTCCCGCCTCGGCCAGCCGGTCGAGCAGCGTCGCGGTGATCTCCTCGACCCGCGGGCGCAGCCCGGACACCCGCCGTGCGGTGAACGCCCGGGAGATCAGGCGCCGCAGCCGGCGGTGGTCGGCGCCGTCGATCTCGATCAGCTTGCCGGAGAGGTAGTCGACCACGTCGGACGGGATGTTGAGCCGCTTCATGACCGTGAACCGGCTGTCCGAGCTGCCTCCCCGCACCGATGCCGGGTTGTTGAGGAACTGCGGGTCGGTGAGGACGCGGCGCACGTCGTCGTAGCGGGTGACCAGCCACATCGGCGTCCCGCCCATCATCGAACCGGTCAGCACCGGCGCCTGCTCACGCATCCGCGCGTGCGCGGCGAACGGGTCGGCAACCAGTTCCGGCGAGAACAGGTCGACCGGGGCGGCCGGGTTCTCGGCGGTGGCGGTCATAGGTCTACCCCTTCGTGTCAAAGAACTCCGGCCGCACGCGCGGCCGGCTGCTGTACGAGCAGCCGGCCGCGTGGAGCCCGCGCTGGACGGGCTGATGACCTGGCAGCGGCTGCTGCTAGCCGGCGCGTACGGCCGTGAGCTGCCAGACGGGAGCCTTGATCTCGCCCTCCAGCTCCTCGTCGGGCCAGGAGAAGGCCGGGTCGAAGGCGACCGGCGCGTCGGGGGCGCCCTCCGCCGGCTTCGCGCCCAGCATCTCGCGGATGCCCTCGTGGGTGAGCGTGGTGTCGTACATGGCCAGCTCGAGGGAGGCGATGTCCCACTTCTCGCCGAACGTCTCACGGAGGTTCTTCTCGGTGACCCGCTGCACGGTGGGGAAGGGCGCGTGCGCCTCTGCGGCGAACACCCACAGGTGCAGCTTCGCACCGGGCTTGGTGGCACGGTGCAGCGCGGCGACGTAGGCGCGCTGGGCGTCCGCGGTCAGGCAGTGGTAGAGCGCGCTGTCGACGACCGTGTCGAAACGGCCTTCGAAACCCTCGAGGCTGGTCGCGTCGGCGACGGTGTACTCGACCTCGACGCCCGCGGCCTCGGCCCGCCTCTTCGCCTCCTTGACGGCGGTCGGGGCCGCGTCGATGCCGGTGACCCGGTGGCCGCGCGAGGCGAGGAAGATGGAGTTGCCGCCGAGCCCGCAGCCGATGTCGAGCACGTCGCCGGTGATCTGGCCCGCGTCCTCGAGCGCGATCAGGAGCGGCTGCGGCCCGCCGATGTCCCACGGCGCCGGGGCGCCGACCAGGGTCTCTCCTCGGTAACCTGCGTAAAAGGCATCGTTGTCGAGGGTTTCCAGTGAAACTTGCTTTCCGGTCACACGAGCCTCCAGCGAATTGTTCAACGAGATTGATTTTTAGCATCCGGCCGCACTGGCATACCGTCAACCGCGGGAATACTCCGAACCGGCAGCGGTGGCGAACTACCCAGGCCTTGTTTCCGCGCGCTGGACACTGTGGAACCCGCAACTTGCATCGTCCTTCCACAGGTTAGGACGGGCGTCACCGGGCGTGCATCCCTCGATCTGATAGTCATTTACGGGGCAGCCCATAGAGCATGGAGGGCCCGCTGAGCATCCCTCAACCTGATAGGTTTTACCGATCCTTGACACGCCTCGAACGCCGGAATACTATTCTGGCAATTTTCCAGCGTGGCGGAATTCAGCCTTCAAACAGCGCGGACCTGTGAAGTTTTCCTTGACGCCGTTTTTCGAAGTGCTCACTGATCTGCCCACAGCATGCGACTAGGGGCGAGATGCCAACCATGCGAACGCACGATACGTACTCGAATCCGACGGACACGGACGTCGTCATCGTGGGCAACGGGCCGATCGGTGCCACGCTCTCGGTGCTGCTCGCCCAGCGTGGCTGGCGGGTGACGGTGCTCGAACGCCGCCCCCGGCCGTACAAGCTTCCCCGGGCGACCAGTTTCGACGGGGAGACCGCCCGGCTCCTGGCCGGCACCGGAATCGGCCCGGAACTCGACCGGGTCACCGAGCCGGCCAACGGCTACCAGTGGCAGACCGCCGCCGGCGCGGTGCTGCTGGACATCGGGTTCACCACGGCCGGTCCCTACGGCTGGCCGGACGCCAACACGATGCACCAGCCGGCTCTGGAGGAGCTGATCGCGGCCAGGGCGGCGGCGCTTCCCGGCATCACGGTGCTGCGCGGGCACGAGGTCGTCGGGATCTCGGACGGCGGGGAACGGGTGGAGGTGACCGCCGCCACCGACGACGAATCGACGCGCGTCCTCACCGCGAGGTGGGTCGTGGGGTGCGACGGCGCCAACAGCTTCGTGCGCGACCACCTCGACGTCTCCGTCACCGACCTCGGGTTCTCCTACGAGTGGCTGCTCTGCGACGTCGAACTGCGCCAGCCGCGCGAGTTCACCCCCAGCAACGTGCAGATCTGCGATCCGGCCAGGCCCACGACGGTGGTGGCCAGCGGCCCCGGGCGCCGGCGCTGGGAGTTCATGCGCCTGCCGGGCGAGAGCGCCGCCGAGCTCAACCGGGAGGAGACGGCCTGGCGGCTGCTGGCGCCGTTCGGCGTCACCCCCGACACGGCCACCCTGCTGCGCAGCACCACGTACATATTCCAGGCCCGTTGGGCCGACCAGTGGCGAGTGGGCCATGTCCTGCTGGCCGGCGACGCGGCCCATCTCATGCCGCCCTTCGCCGGGCAGGGCATGTGCTCCGGCATCCGGGACGTCGTCAACCTGGCGTGGAAGCTGGACCTGACGCTGCGCGGGCTCGCGGCCGAGTCCCTGCTGGACAGCTACACGGAAGAACGCCGTGCGCAGGCCAAGGAAGCGATCCTGGCGTCGGTCCAGTTGGGCCGGGTGATCTGCGTGACGGACCCGGCGGACGCCGCCGAGCGGGACGCCACGGTGCTGGCCAACCGGCGCGGCCGGCCGGCGGCGCGGCCGGAACCGGCGAAGCCGCTCTCGGACGGGCTGCTTCACCGGCGGTCCGCAGCGGAGGCGGCCGAGCGGGCGGCGGGTGCCGTCGTACCCCAGGGACGCGTGGGCCGACAGGGCCGCAGCGAGCTGTTCGACGAGGTCGTCGGCCGTGGTTTCATGCTGCTGACCAGCGACGATCCGTACACCGTGCTCGACGAGGAGCGGCTTTCGTTCCTCGTCGGCCTGGGGACCCGCGTGGTGCGGCTGCTGCCGCCCGGGCAGGCGCCGGAGGAGGCCGACGGCGTGGCCGATGTGATCTGCGTGGAGGATGTGGACGACGTCTACCGGCCGTATCTGGCGCGGTTCGGGGCGACTTCTCTGCTCGTCCGTCCGGATTACCACGTCTTCGGTGCCGCGAGCGGCCCGGGCGGCACCGAAGCGCTGGTCGACGACCTGCGGGACCAGCTGCGTGCCGCGGTGCCGGCCGGTGCACCGCACCGGGCCGGCTGACGGTCACGGCGCGATCTGCCGGGCGAGCGCCAGCGCCCCGCGCAACGACGACAGGCCGCCCAGCGCTGCCGGTTCCACCGGCAGCGGGGGCTGGCCGGGGCGGGCCAGCCCGGCAAGGTGGTCGGACACCAGCCCGACGAGCCCGGGGATGCCGGCCGCGAAGCCGCCGCCGATCAGGACGCGCTGCGGATGGACCAGTTCCTGGACGCCGGACACCGCGGTGGCCAGGGCCCGGCACGTCTCTTCGACCGCGGTGACGGCCCACGGCTGCCCTTCGTGCAGCGCCCGCCGAAGTTCCTCGAAGGTGGCGGGCGCTCCCCGCAGATGAGCCGCGCGGCGCAGGGTGGCCGGTCCGGAGGCGATCGCCTGGAGGCATCCCCGGCGGCCGCAGACGCACGGCGCACCGCCCATGTCGACGATCACGTGTCCGATCTCGAACGAGCCGCGGCCGAGCCCGGGGCAGAGTGCGCCTCGGAGGACGAGACCGCCGCCGATGCCGGTGCCCACCCCGAGGTAGAGCAGGTCGTCGCAGCCCGAGGCCCGGGCCTCCGCGAGTGCGCCGAGATCGCCGTCGTCCGCCCAGGCCACTGCCGCTTCGGGAAACAGCGCACGCAGGGACTCGTCCAGAGCGAGCCCGTTCCACTCCGGCCGGCTGGGCCAGGCGGTGATCCGGCCGGCCGGATCGACCGTCCCGGGCATCGCGACGCCCACCGCCCGGAGTGGCGTTCCTATCCTTGTCCGCAACTCGCCCACATGTCGGGCGAGTTGCGCCAGGTCCCGGGCGGCGCTGTGCCGCGGGTCCCACCGGAACGCGGACTCGTCAACACACTCCGCGCCGGCCTCCACCCGGAAGGCGACCTTGGTGCCCCCGATGTCGACACCGAGGTGATGTGCCTTCTCCATGCCCGTTGACGGCCCTCAGCCGCGGGGCACGGACGGGCACAGTGCCAACAGGTCGGCAGGGCGGTGCAGGACGGCGCCGGGCTGAGCGGCCAGCAGTTCGTCCTCGTCGTCGACATCGGCCCACAGCGCGGCGGCCGAGGCCACACCGGCGCCCTTCGCACTGGCCAGGTCGGTCGGTGCGTCACCGACCATGATGGCCGCCTCGGCCGGCAGCCCCAGCAGATGGAGAGCGTGCTCCACGATGTCCGGGGCCGGCTTCGGGTTGGCGACCTCGTCCGACCCGATCACGTGGTCGAAGAAGGGCAGCAGGCCCAGCGTTTCGAGGAGCGAGCGCGCCCGCGGCCCGCTCTTGCCGGTGGCCACCGCGAGCCTGTACCCGCGCACCCGCAGGGTCAGCAGCAGCTCGACGATGCCCTCGAAGACCGGCACCTGGGGCGCGAGCCGATAGCTCTCGCGGACGAAGGGCTCCTCCATCTCCAGTGGGAGGTCCATGATCCGCATGATGTCCGGGAAGTAGCGCCCTTGGTGGCGCCGGTACTCCTCGAACGGCGCCGTGCCCTCACCGACGACCTCCTTGTACGCGATGGCGAACGCCTCTTCCATCACCGCGAAGCTGTCGACGATGACCCCGTCGAGGTCGAAGATCACGGCGCGCCTGACCGCTGGCAGCGTCTCCGTCTGCGGTCGCCCTACCGTTGTAATTGTCATGTGATGCCCATTCCGTGCGTCTGCTCGTTCTCTTGGAACCGGTGCTTCCACCGGCTTTGCCGACCATCCGCCGCTAGGCGGGCACCACGTTCCGGGCGCGCACGGAGCGGGCCGACGCGTAGAAGTCCTCGATGACGCGGACCGTCGTACGGGCCTCGCCGATGGACCTGCCGCGGTTGCCCGGATCCGTCAGGATTCCGGCGAGGCCGTCCAGCTGGCGCCGGTACTCGTTGCCGATCGGCTCGTCCGGCACCGGGATGGACGTGGTGGTGCCTTCGCGGGTCAGCAACAGCGTCGACTGGGGCCGGCGGTTGGGGCTGAAGCCGAAGGTGCAGCTGAGCTCGGCGGTTCCGCCGCTGCCCACGACCTGGATCGTGGAGACGTCCAACGCCTCGTGCGAGGCCCAGCTGGCGTGCAAGGAGACCGAGACGCCGTCTTCGCGGACGAAGAAGCCCCGGGCGGTGTCCTCGACGTCGCCGTCGGCGTCGGCCGCGGGCTGGTCGTGCCGCCATGCCGCGCTCCACGAACCCATGTTCACGAAGTCGTTCGCCGTCACGCCGACGACCTGTGTGAAGCGGGCCGGACCGAGCAGGGACGCGAGCGTGTCGAGCAGGTGCCATCCGAGGTCGAACAGCACACCGCCGCCGGCCTTGCTGCGCTGGGTGAACCAACCGCCGGCCTTGGGGATGCCGCGCGCCCGGACCCAGGACAGGTCGACGTGCCGGATGTGACCGAGGTCGGGCACCAGGCCCGCCAGGGCTCCCACGTCGCTGCGGTAGGGGGCCGCGCTGCCCGCCAGCAGCATGGCGCCGCCGCTGCGTTCGGCGGCCGCCAGGGTGTCGGCCTCGTCGGAGGTCAGGCAGACCGGCTTCTCGAGGAAGACGGAGATGCCCTTGCCGAGCAGGGCCGCGGCCACCTCGGCATGCAGGAAGTTGGGTACGGCGACGACGGCGAGGTCGACCGACCGGGCGGTGAGCGCGTCCACCGTCGGGTACACGGGAATGCCCAGCGCACGGTCGAATGCCGCGCGCGCCGCCGGTTCGGTGTCGGTGACGGCCACCACTTCGAAGTCGGCGTGCTCTCTCAGCAGGGGGAGCCACAGCTCCCGCCCCGCCCAGCCGAGCCCGACGATGGCCACCCTGACGCTCATGCGGTGCTCACCGCGTCGGCGATGATCGCGGCGGTCAGGTGCAGGTCTTCCTCGCTCGCGAGCAGCGTGCGGTGGTGCAGCCAGATGCAGTCCTGGCTGATGGCCTCCGAGTTGGGGCAGCGCTCCGCGAGCTCGTCCGGGGTCGCGTCGGGCGCGCCGATCTCCCAGAAGGCGTCGGTGCGGTAGATCGCGCGGAATCCCGCGAACGCCGGCAGGCCGGCCTCCACGAGCCGGTCGACCAGGGCGTTGCGGTCGTCCTCGCCCATGCCGGGCACCCGGAACATGGCCATGTAGTGCGAGGGGACGTCGGTGCGCTCGTCACCGCGCTGCGGAACCACGCCGTCGATCGACTCGAGCAGCTTGGAGAGCAGGGCCCAGCGCTCGTGGCGCGTCGCTATCTGATCGTCCAGGCGGCGCAGCTGGGCCCGCAGGACCGCGGCCGAGAACTCGCCCAGTCGCAGGTTGGAGCCGGCGATCACGTGACGGTACCGGCGGTCGGTACGAGGCCGTCCGCAGCTGTGCCGCAGGAACGCGTTCTCGTACATCTCCGAATCCGGGAACAGCACGGCGCCGCCCTCGCCGGCGGTCATCAGCTTGCCGTTCTGGAAGCTGAACGCGGCGACCGAACCGAGCTCGCCGACGCGCTTGCCCTGCCAGCGGGCGCCGTGGGCGTGCGCGGCGTCCTGGAGCAGCGGGACGCCCGTATCGGCGGAGAGCTTGTCCAGTGCGTCCATGTCCGCCAGGTAGCCCGCCATGTGGACCGGCATGATCGCCCGGGTCCGCGAGGTCACGGCGGCGGCGGCCGCAGCCACGTCGATGGAGTAGGTGTCCGGGTCGACATCCACCGGGACCGCGACGGCGCCGAGTCGCTGCGCCGCCTGGGAGGACGAGATGAAGGTGAAGGCCGGGACGATGACTTCGGAGCCCGGTCCGACGCCCATGACCTGGAGGGCGAGTTCCAGTGCGTGGGTTCCGTTGGTGACCGCGAGGGCGTGGGCGGCACCGTGGTGCTCGGCGAACTCCTGCTCGAAGGAGTCGACTTCACTCCCGCCCATCCGCCACCACTGGCCCTGCTCGAGTGCACGGATGAGCCCTTCCCGCTCACTCTCGTCATACTGGGGCCACTGGGGGAATTCCGGCGCCTGTCGCACGTTCATGTTTCTCCAAGGAATGGATCTGACTCGACGCGAGGTGCGAAACGGGCGGAGCAGCGTGCCACAGAGAAAGACGCGCGCGCACGAGCACTTGCCGTCGAGATCGCGGAAGAGGCGCACACTCCGCCCCGTGCAGCGTCATGTGCAGTCAGAATGAGCTGAATTACCGTCCAGCGTAGAGCGCTGCCTGCGACGGCGCATCCCTAGATTTGGTAGTTGCACCCATAATTCAGTTCAGATCGAAGAAAGCTCGATAGGAATTCAGTTGCCCCTCGAGCATGTGAATACCGTGATGGATGGGGTGTCCCAGTGCGGCTGCTTCACGGAGGAGCCGCGTCTCACGGGGTTTCATGACGATATCGGCCACCACACTGTCAGGCGGCAAGGAGTCCAAGGGGAACGGAAGCGGATCGTCGGTACGCATTCCGAGCGGTGTGGCGTTCACGGCGATGTCGATGTCCCGCAGGTGCGGTCCGTCCGAGGCGCATATCCGGCCCGGCCAGTACGTGCCGAGGCGGGCAACCAGCGCGCCGAGCTTCGGGGCGTCCACGTCGTACACCTCCAGCCGCTCGACACCGGCCGTCAGCAGCGCCACGGCGACGGCGCATCCCGCGCCACCGGCTCCGACGAGCGCCACCCGCCTGCCTCGGGGGTCGTGCCCGGCGCCGACGAGACCCGCCACGAATCCCGAACCGTCGAAGTTCTCGGCGAGCCAGCTGCCGTCGGCCTCCCGGCGCAGCACGTTCGCACTTCCGACGATGTCCACGTTCAGGCCGCACCGGTCGGCCAGCCTGCGGACGGCCACCTTGTGGGGCACCGTGATGAACATGCCGTCGAGGTTGTCCACCCGCTGCAGCCCGCGCACGACGTGCTCGAGGTTCTCCGGCCGGGCGTGCACCGGAACGACCACCGCGTCGATCCCGAGGCGCGCGAAGAGCGGATTCATCAGCGTGGGCGCCTGGACCTGAGCGACGGGATCCCCCAGCACGGCATACAGCCGGGTGGTGCCCGTGATGGGGATCCCGGGAGGCTGTCCGGTCATCGCAGCGCTGCCTCGACGACATCGGCGGCCGCGAATTCGGCGACCTGGAAGGCGAGTTCCATCGACTGTTCCGCGTTGAGGCGGGGATCGCAGGCCGTCTGGTAGCGGGCCGGCAGGTCGGCTTCGGTCACTCCCGAGGGACCGCCGAGACATTCCGTGACGTCGTCACCCGTCACTTCGACGTGAATGCCGCCGGGGTGGGTGCCCAGCCGGCGGTGGACTTCGAAGAACCCGGCGATCTCGTCGGCTATGCGCCGGACGTCGCGGGTCTTGTATCCGTTGGCCGACGTGTGGGTGTTGCCGTGCATCGGATCGCACTGCCAGATCACCTGGTGACCGGAGGCGGTGACCTTCTCCACGATCGGCGGCAGCACGTCACGGACCTGTGTGTGCCCCATGCGGCTGACCAGCGTCAGTCGCCCGGGTTCATGGTGCGGGTCGAGCCGCCGCACGTATTCGACGGCCATTTCCGGGGTCGTGCCCGGACCTATCTTGAGGCCGATCGGGTTGGAGAGGAGTTCCGCGAACGCGATGTGCGCGCCGTCGAGCTGACGGGTGCGCTCGCCGATCCACAGGAAATGCCCCAGCCCGCTGGACAGTCGGGGCTCCGGCCCCGTCGTGTCCACCCGCAGCAAGGACTTCTCGTAGTCGAGCAGCAGCGCCTCGTGGCCGACGTGGACGTCGTGGAACGAACGGACCAGGGCCATCGCGCGTGCCGCGTCGGCGTGGGCCCGCAGCATCCGGCTGGGATCGGCCGTCCGGGCCGCGAGCGTGGGCTCGACGGAGTTGATCACGTCGCCGCGGTAGACGGGCAGCCCCAGTGCGTCGACGGCCTGGGAACGGGGTTTGGCGTACTGGCCGGCCATGCGGGCGATCTTGACCACGGGCAGTCCGGTGCCGGCGGCGAGCACGGCGGCCATGTCCACGAGCGTCCGCAGATTGGCCCGCACATGGGCTTCGGTGTTCCCGGCGAAGGTTTCGGCGCAGTCACCGCCCTGGAGCAGGAACGCCTCGCCGCGCGCGACCGCGGCGAGCTGCCTGCTCAGCCGTGCCGTCTCGGCCGGCGCCACGATCGGCTCGGACCGGCTCAGCAGTTCCACCGCGTCTCTGGCCCGTTGCGGGTCCGGCCAGACGGGTTGCTGCGCTGCCGGCCGGGCCAGCGCTGCCTCCAGCCGGTCGAAAAGCGGACGGTCCACCGCTGGGGCAGCGACGGCCGGTCCGTCGAGATCGGCCGGCCACTGGGTCACAAGCTTCATTTCAAACCACATCGATCGTGGAGGCTCCGAGCGCGGCGTCGCCGACGAGGTCGGCCATCCGTGCCCGGGGCATCCGGTCCAGGACCCGCGCGACCACTTCGTGGGGCACGTCGCTCACCAGTTCCGCGCCCTTCGGGCCGTCCAGAACGAAGCCGAGTCCGGTCATCGCCTTCTTGTCGTGCCGCATCAGATCCATGAGGACCGCGGGATCGGCCTCGGCCGGCAGGGCGGTGGGGAGACCGTAATGCCGGACGATGTCGCGGTGCTCCTCCACCCGCGCCTGGTCGATCCGGCCCAGGGCGCCGGCGAGCCTGCCCGCGAAGACCGTCCCGATGGCCACCGCCTCGCCGTGGCGCAGCGCGAAGTCGGTGGCCTTCTCCAGCGCATGGCCCAGCGTGTGGCCGTAGTTGAGCAGGTGCCGGAGTCCGGTGTCCCGCTCGTCCTGCTCCACGATGCCGGCCTTGAGGGTGACACTGGCGGTGATCTGCTCTTCCAGCGACAGCCCGCGCAGGTCGGCAGCGCCGATGAAGTGGCAGCGGGCGATCTCGCCGAGACCGTTCAGCAGCTCCCGGCGCGGCAGGGTCGACAGGTAGTCCGTATCGCACAGCACCGCGCTGGGCTGCCAGTACGCACCGACCAGGTTCTTGCCGGCCGGGAGGTTCACCGCCGTCTTCCCGCCGACGCTGGCGTCCACCTGGGCGAGCAGCGTCGTCGGGAGGTGGATCACGGGGACGCCACGGTGGTAGAGCGCCGCCGCGAGCCCGACCACATCGGTGGTCGTGCCGCCGCCGCAGGAGACGACGACGTCGGACCGGGTGAGCCCGAACCGTACGAACTCACCGCACAGCGCCTCCACCGTGGCGAGGGTCTTGTCCTGCTCGCCGTCCCGGGCCGGCAGCAGCAGGGTTTCCACACCGGTGTCCGGCACCCATTCCTCCGGGCGGGCCGACACCACTACGGCCCGCCTGGCGCCCAGCCGTTGGATGATCTCGGCGAGCGACGTACGCACCCCCGGGCCGATGAGGACGTCGTACGAATGGTCTCTGAGGCGCAGAGGAATGGAAGCCATCACGTTCTACCGACCCGCCGTCGCCCTGTGTGCGCGCGCCGCGGCCCGCTCCTTACGGTCGAATTCGTCCAGCTGGGGATAGGACGGGCAGCCGTACACCCGCTTGAACGGGGCGAACGTGTCCCATTCGGTCCGCCGCCGCATTTCCTGTGCCATGGGGTTGTGCTCACTCCAGAAGTCGCCGCCGATGAGCCGGATCACGTACTTCTCCAGGGCCTCGCGCCGCGTGAAGCGGGCGGCGTCGGCGGCAACCGACACCAGCTCGCCCTCGTAGTAGGCGTGGATGAGGCGGATGTACGTGTCGTAGCCCGTCTTGAAGTAGTTGGAATACGTGTCGAACAGGCGGCCCTCCGCCGCGGGGTCGGCCAGCGCCGCCCCGAGCGTCTCGGCCGCGCGGACGGCGGTGGCCGTCGCCACCAGCACGCCGCCGGAGAACATCGGGTCGCCGAAGCAGCCGGCGTCTCCGACCATGAGCCAGCCGGGCCCGGTGACCGTGTCCGAGTGGTAGCAGTAGTCGGTCTCGACCCTGAGGTCCGTGGTGGGGCGGGTTCCGGTCAGGCGCGCGGTGATCCTGGGGATCCTGGCCACGTGCTCCTCGAACGCCTTCTCGGTCGTCGTCTTGCGCAGCACGTCGCGCGGCATGACCGTGCCCACGCTGATGGCGTCCTTGGACAGCGGGATCGCCCAGACCCAGCCGTCGTCGTGGGCGCCGACCTGGATGTCGCCCTCGACGCCGAGGTTGTGGCTCTCGTCGAGTCCTTCGTAGTGCCGGAACACCGCCACCATGCGGAGCTTCTCGAGGGTCTTGCGCAGCCCGAAGCGGTTGGCGATCCGGCCCGCGCGGCCGCTCGCGTCGACCACGTAGGCCGAACGCAGCTCGTGGCCCTGGCCCTCGCGTTCGTAGCGGACGCCGACCATCCGGTCACCGTCCATGAGCAGCTCGGTCACGTTGGCTCCGAAGAGGACCTTCGCGCCGGCCGCCTCGGCCTGGTCGGCGAGCATCTTGTCGAACTTGGCGCGCTCGACCTGGAAGGCGCTCCGGTGCCGTCCCTCACCCTGCTTGGTGAAGTCCGCGCGGAAGACGCCCTCAAAGAACTTCGTCTCGGTCGGGTCGATGAACTCGCCGCCGAACTTGGGGACGTAGCCCTGCGCCTCCACCGCCTCGCGCAGCCCGATCTGGTCGAACAGGCCCATCATGTAAGGCAGCAGGGACTCGCCTATGTGGAATCGGGGGAACTCGTCCTTCTCCAGCAGCACCACGTTGTGGCCCTGCCGGGCGAGGACCAGGGCGCTCACCGCGCCGGCCGGTCCTCCGCCAATCACTATTACATCAGCCGATTCTCTTTCCATTGTGTTCTCCCTTCCGTGTTCCGACTCGTTTCGAATTTCATTTCGGGATGAGCGGTGTTACGTGTGGGGGGTGGGAGTGCAAATTTCAGCCGAGCGGGCCGGACAGAATGCTGGTGATCAGCGTCCGGTGCTCGTCGTCATCCATGATCGTGCGTACCTGTTCACGGCCGTCACGGACCGTCAGGTACCGCCGCTGTTTCATCACGACCTGACCGTTCTCGAAAGTGCGGCCGCACAGCACTTCCTTGTCGTCATGCCGTTCCGGATCCGACAGGATCCCCCGGAAGCAGTCCTCCAGTTCCTTCCAGTCGTCCCACTCCCGGGATTTCATCGTGAAGGTGTAGACGACGCTCCACCTGGTGACCGCTCCTCGGCGCTGCAGAGCGATCTCGGATCCGTGGTCGACCAGCCGGAACTGGCTTCCGTACTGGGACTGCACCGCGTCGGAGACCAGCAGCGGCTCCATGTAGGAAGGGCCCGGGTAGCCGACGTCGACGAGCCATTCGTCACCGTCCAGGGAGACCCGGTTGAACATGTGCTCGATGCCGAGCCCGAAGGTGTCCCAGCCGGTGGCGGTGCTGCCCGCGATCAGCGTGACGTCGTAGCCCAGCTCACGCAGAAGCCTGAAGAACATCCGGTTCAGGTGGTAACACGCGCCGCCCTGCCCGTTGATGATGCTCTTCTCGAAAATGGCGTCCTCGTCGAGGTCGACGATGTCGATCCCGTCGCCGAGGTCATAGGCGAAGCTGTTGTACGGAAGCGCCAGGAGGTGGCTCTTGTGCAGTTTCCGCAGCGTCCCGATGTCCACACCGGTCTCTCCGTCACAGCCGATGCGCTGCAAATACCTGTTCACGTCGAACATGTCATCACCCTCTCTTTCAGACGGAGATCGCTACGGGACGCGCGGCCTCGTCGCCGCACATCAGCTCGTGCAGGTACCCGGCGAGCAGTCCTGGCGTCGGGTAGTCGAAGACGAGGTTGGGAGAGAGCTTCGTCTCGGTGATGTTGCGCAGCCGGTTACGGAGCTCGATGGCGGTCAGGGAGTCGAAGCCGATCTCGAAGAGCCCCTGGTTCGCGTCGAAGTGGTACGTCGGGCTGTAGCCCAGAACGGCGGCCACCTGGGCCCGCACCAGGTCGAGCAGGACCTTCGCCTGATCGGCGGCGGACAGTCCGGCCAGCCTTTCGGACAGCTGGCGGGGATCCTCGCTCGCGCCCGCGGCCTGCACCTGCTGCCGACCCGCCCGTACCAGGCCGCGCAGCAGATGCGGGACTCCCCCGCCTGCCGCGGCCTGGGTGCGCAGCGTCCGCAGGTCCAGCTTGACCGGTACCAGCAGCGCGTGGCCGGAGCCCACGGCGGCGTCGAACAGTTCCATGCCCTCCGCCGGGGTGATCGGCAGCAGGCCGCCACGCCGGTTCATCCGGTTCCTGGTGAGGTCGTCGATGTGCTCCGCCATGCCGTTGGTCTGCTCCCACAGGCCCCAGGCCAGCGACAGACCCGGCAGGCCCGCCGCCCGGCGGCCGGCCATCAGGCCGTCCAGGAAGGCGTTCGCCGCCGCGTAACTACCGCTGCCGGCGCCCATGAAGACCGCCGAGACGGAGGAGTAGACGACGAAGGCGTCGAGGTCCAGGCCCCGGGTCAGCTCGTCGAGGTGCCGCACCGCGTCCACCTTGGGTGCGAACACCCTCGCCAGCCGCTCCGGAGTCAGCATCCCGATCACGCCGTCATCGGTCACACCTGCGGTGTGCACGACACCGGTCAGGCGGTGCTCGGCCGGCACGGAGGCCAGCAGGGCCTCCACCTGGGCGCGGTCGGACACGTCACAGGCCACCGCCGACACCGCAGCGCCCTGCTCGGTGAGCTCGGCGACCAGTTCCGCCATGCCCTCGGCGTCCGGACCACGGCGGCTGGCCAGCATCAGATGCCGTACGCCGTGCCGCGAGACCAGATGGCGGGCCACCAGGCCGCCCAGCGAACCGGCGCCCGAGACGAGGACGGTTCCCTCCGGCCCGAACACCGCCGGAACGTCCGGGGCTTGATCGGCGACCCGGGCGAGCCGGGGTACGGAGAGGGCCCTGCCGCGCACCGCGACCTGCGGCTCGCCGCTGGCCAGTACCGCTGCCAGCGCCTGTTCCACATCGCCTTCGGCAGTGGGGTCGGTGTCCAGCAGGATGATGCGGTCGGGGTTCTCGGCCTGGGCTGCACGCACCAGACCCCATACCGCCGCTCCGGCCGGGTCGGTCACCGCGCCGTCACCGGCGGGTACCGCGCCTCGGGTCGCGACCACCAGCCGCGACTCCTCCAGCCCGGTCCCTGCCAGCCAGCACTGCACGACCTCCAGCACCTGGCAGGCGAGGCCCAGCACCGCGTCCTCGCCCTCGGTGCTGCCGCCGACGGCTTCCATGACCGCCATCGCCGGTGCCACCGCGCCCGATTCCACGTCGTCGGCCAGCGTCGCCACCTGTTCGGCGGTGGTCACCGCCACCCATGAAGGCGCGGGTTCCGTTCCCTGAGTCAGGGGCAGCTCGTTCCACTTCACCTGGAACAACGCGTCGGCGCCCGGGGTGCCCGCGGCCGTCTCCAGCTGCTCGGTGGACACCACGCGGCCCACCAGCGAGTCCATCGTCACGACCAGGCCGCCGGTCTCGTCCGCCGCCTGGAACGACATCGCGTCGTCCTCGTTGCGTGCGATGCGCACGCGCAGCACCGAGGCACCGGCCGCGTACAGCTCCAGCCCGTTCCACGCGAAGGGCAGTTGCAGCTCCTGGTCGTCCTCTTCACCCTCGATGTTGCCATCGGCGGCCGCCGCGGCAGCGGTCAGCATCGCCGAGTGCAGGGCCGCGTCCAGCAGTGCGGGGTGGATACCGAACTTCTCGGCCTCCTTGCGGTGCTCCTCGGGCAGGGCGACCTCGGCGAAGAGTTCCTCGCCTCGCCGCCATACCGCCTGCACACCCTTGAACGCGGGGCCGTACCCGTACCCCACCTCGGCGAGCTGGCCGTAGCCGCTGCTGATGTCCACCTGCTTCGCGCCGGCCGGCGGCCAGGCAGCGAAGTCGAACCCGGTGCCGCTGCCGTTCGCCCGGACCGTGACGGCCAGCATGCCGGTGGCGTGCCGGGTCCACGTGTCCGTGCCGCCCTGGCCGGCGGCGTCCTCGCGCTGGGAGTACACGTCCACCGTGCGCGAGCCGTTCTCACGCGGTCCGCCGACCACGACCTGGACGCGTACGCCGCCGTGCTCGGGCACCACCAGCGGCGCCTCGATCACGAGTTCTTCCAGGACGCCGCATCCGGCCTCGTCGCCGGCGCGTACCGCGAGCTCCACCAGACCGGTGCCCGGGACGAGCACCACACCGCGGACGCGGTGGTCGGCCAGCCACGGGTGGGTGCGCAGTGCCAGGCGCGAGGTGAAGATGAACCCGTCGGAATGCGGCAGCTGCACCACGGCGCCCAGCATCGGGTGATCGGCCCCGGCAAGGCCCAGCGAGGTCGCGTCGGTCGGCTGCCCGGCCGGCTGGAGCCAGTAGTGCTGGTGGTCGAAGGCGTACGTCGGCAGGTCCACGCGCCCAGACGTCGCCGTCTGCGGCAGGACCGCACTCCAGTCGACGGCCACACCGCGGACGAACAGCTCGGCCATCGAGGCCAGCAGCCGTCGCGGACCGCCGTCCTCACGTCGCAGCGAACCGGTCACCACCGCGTCGGTGTCGGTGTCGGTGTCGTCGGCGGTCTCGGTGATCGGCTGGACCAGCACCGGGTGGGCGCTGACCTCGACGAACACCCGGTGGCCCTGCTCGAGCAGGGCGGCCACGGCCGGGCCGAAGCCCACCTGGCCCCGCAGGTTGCGGTACCAGTACTCACCGTCCAGGACGGCGGCGTCCTCCACCCAGGTACCGGTGACCGTCGAGTAGAACGGTACGTTCGGCGCCAGGGCGCCGACCCCGGCCAGCTCCTCGGCGAGCGCGTCGCGGATGTCCTCCACGTGGCGGGTGTGCGAGGCGTAGTCCACCGCGACCCGACGCACCCGGACGCCCTCGGCGGACAGGGCCTCCAGGGCCTCGTCCAGCGCCTGCGCGTCACCGGCGATCACCACGGAGGACGGGCCGTTGATCGCTGCGACCTCCACGCGGTCCGCCCACGGCTGGATCCGCGCGACGGCCTCGTCGGCGCTCAGCGCGACCGATGCCATACCGCCACGGCCGGCCAGCTCCGACGCGATCACCTGACTGCGCTGTGCCACTACGCGCGCCGCGTCCTCCAGCGAGAGCGCACCGGACACACACGCGGCCGCGATCTCACCCTGAGAGTGGCCGAGTACGGCGTCCGGCTTGACGCCCAGGGACGACCACACCGCCGCCAGGCCCACCATCACGGCGAAGCTGGCCGGCTGCAGTACGTCGACCCGCTCGATGAGCTCGGGTTCGGTCTCGCCGCGCAGTACGTCGATCAGCGACCAGTCCACGAAGGGCTCCAGGGCAGCCGCGCACTCCGCGATCCGCTCCGCGAACACCGGGGAGGAGTCGAGCAGTTCACGGCCCATGCCGGCCCACTGCGAGCCCTGACCCGGGAACACCCACACGACCTTGCCCGGCGCACCCGAACCGGCACTGCCGGACACGACACCAGCCGTGCTCTCGCCCCGAGCCAGCGCCTCCAGCCCGGACAGAGCCTCCTGAGCCGAGCCGGCCACGATCACCGCACGCTCACCGAAGACCGCGCGGTCCGACACCAGCGCCCCGGCCACACCCGCCAACGACACCCCATCGGCGCCTTCGACGAATTCCGCGAGCCGCCCGGCCTGACGCGAGAGCGAACCGGCGCTGCGCGCGGAGATCACCAACGGCACCGCACCAGCGGGCGCCTGCTCTTCGGAAACAGGCTCCGCCGACTCGGCGGGCGCCTCTTCCAGGATCAGGTGCGCGTTCGTACCGCTGATGCCGAACGAGGAGACTCCGGCCCGGCGCGGACGGCCGTTCTGCGGCCAGTCCCGGGCCTCGGTCAGCAGCTCGACGGCACCCGCCGACCAGTCCACCTGGCTCGTGGGCTCGTCCACGTGCAGCGTGGGAGGCATGACACCGTGGCGCAGCGCCTGCACCATCTTGATCACACTGGCCACGCCGGCAGCCGCCTGCGAATGACCGATGTTGGACTTGAGCGAACCCAACCACAGCGGCTGCTCCGGGTTCCGGTCCCGCCCGTAGGTCGCCAGCAGCGCCTGCGCCTCGATCGGGTCGCCCAGGGACGTACCCGTGCCGTGACCCTCCACCACGTCCACATCGGACGGGGAAAGACCAGCACTGTCCAGAGCCCTGCGGATCACCCGCTGCTGCGAGGGACCGTTCGGCGCCGTCAGACCGTTCGACGCACCGTCCTGGTTCACCGCACTGCCGCGCAGCACCGCCAGCACCCGGTGACCACGCTCACGCGCCACCGACAACCGCTCCAACGCCACCACGCCCACGCCCTCGGCCCAACCGGTGCCGTCCGCGCCGTCGGCGTAGGACTTGCAGCGCCCGTCACGGGCCAGGCCGCGCTGCCGGGAGAACTCCACGAAGGTGCCGGGGGAAGCCATCACCGTCGCGCCGCCCGCGAGCGCCATCGAGCACTCGCCCTGGCGCAGCGCCTGCGCGGCCAGGTGCATCGCCACCAGCGAGGACGAACAGGCGGTGTCGATGGTGACCGCCGGGCCCTCGAAACCGAACACGTACGACACACGGCCGGACGCCACACTCGCCGCCGAGGCCGTGGCCGCGAAGCCCTCCAGCTCCGGCGCCTCGCCGGCGCCCGCCCCGTAGCCCTGGCTGGACACGCCGGAGAACACTCCGACGTCGGTGCCCTTCATCGAGGCCGGGTCGATGCCGGCCTGCTCCATGGCCTCCCAGGAGGTCTCCAGCAGCACACGCTGCTGGGGGTCCATCGCCAGCGCCTCGCGCGGCGAGATCCCGAAGAACACCGGGTCGAAGAGCCCTGCCCCGCGCAGGAAGCCGCCCTGAGTGGTGTACGAGGTGCCCGTGCTCTCGGGGTCCGAATCGAAAAGACCGTCCAGGTCCCAGCCACGGTCGTCCGGGAAGGCCGACATGCCCTCACGGCCCTCGGACACCAACCGCCACAGACCCTCGGGATCCGTGACACCGCCCGGCAGCCGACAGGCCATCCCGACGATCGCGATCGGCTCGTCGGGATCGGCGGCGACGGCCACAGCCGAGGCAGGGGCGTCGGCCACCGTGTCTCCGAGCTCGTCGCGCAGGTAGCGGGCGAGCGCCAGCGGGGTCGGGTAGTCGAAGACCAGCGTGGCCGGAAGCTTCAGACCGGTCTCCTCACGGAGCCGGTTGCGCAGTTCCACGGAGATGAGCGAGTCGAACCCGGCGTCCTTGAACGCCGTCTCCGCCCCGACCCCGCCCGGCCCGGTGTGACCGAGGACGAGCGCGACCTGCGCACGCACCAGGTCGAGGAGCAGTGCCTCCTGCTCTGCCGCGCTGAGCCCGGCCAGGCGACGGGCCAGCCCGCCTTCCCCGGCGGACGCCGCCCGCGCCAGCTGCCGGCCCGCTCGTACCAGGCCCCGCATCAGGGGCGGCACTCCCGCACCGGCCGCCGCGTCGGCTCGCACGCTGCGCAGGTCCAGCTTGACCGGCACCACCAGCGCCTGCCCGGACGCCACAGCGGCATCGAACAGTTCCATGCCCTCCACGGCGGATATCGCCTGCACACCACCGCGGTTCATACGCGCCTGGTCGGCGCCGCTGAGGTGGGCGGTCATGCCGTTGATCTGCTCCCACAGGCCCCAGGCCAGCGACAGACCCGGCAGGCCCGCCGCGCGACGGCCGGCCACCAGCCCGTCCAGGAAGGCGTTCGCCGCGCCGTAGTTGCCCTGACCGGCCGATCCGAACACGCCCGAGGCGGACGAGAACACGACGAACGCGTCGAGGTCCAGGCCGCGGGTCAGCTCGTCGAGGTGGCGCACCGCGTCCACCTTCGGCGCGAACACCCTCGCCAGCCGCTCCGGGGTCTGCGCCGCGATCACACCGTCATCGAGCACACCCGCGGTGTGCACCACACCGGTCAGGGGGTGCTCGGCCGGGACCGAAGCCAGCAGGGACTGCACCTGGGCCCGGTCGGACACGTCACAGGCCGCCACGGACACCGCGGCACCCTGCTCGGTCAGCTCGGCGACCAGGTCCGCCATGCCCTCGGCATCCGCACCGCGACGGCTGGCCAGCACCAGACTCCGTACACCGTGCCGGATGACCAGATGACGGGCCACCAGGGCACCCAACGAACCGGCGCCGGTCACCAGGACCGTGCCTTCCGGTCCGAACACCACCGGAGCGTCCGGGGTCTGAGCGGCGGTGCGCGCGAGCCGGGGAACCGACAGCACCGTGCCGCGGGCCGCGACCTGCGGCTCGCCACTGGCCAGCACCGCGCCCAGCACCGGCTCCACATCGCCTTCGCCGGTGGGATCGGCGTCGATCAGGATGATCCGCTCGGGGTTCTCGGCCTGGGCGGCACGCACCAGACCCCACACCGCCGAACCGGCCGGGTCGCTCACCGTGCCGTCACCGGCAGGCACCGCGCCGCGGGTCACCACGACCAGCCGCGACTCCTCCAGCCCCGTCCCGGTCAGCCACGCCTGCACCACTCCCAACACACGGGAGGTCAACGCCAGGACCGCGTCCTCACCGTCAGCGCTGCCCACGGCCTCCAGGAGCGCCACCGCGGGGACTTCCGCGCCCTCGGCCAGAGCCACCACGTCATCGGCGACGGACACCGGCGCCCACGACGGCGACGGCTCCGTCCCCTGAAGCGCGGGCAGTTCGGTCCACTCCACCTGGAAGAGCGAGTTGGCGGTCACGGTGTCCGCCGCCGTCTCCAGCTGCTCGGCCGACACCGGCCGGGACACCAGCGAGTCCAGCGTCACGACCAGGCCACCGGCCTCGTCCGCCGCCGTCAGCGACACGGCACCGGGCCCGCCGGGCGCCATGCGCACCCGCAGCGCCGTGGCACCCGCGGCGTGCAGCTCCAGCCCGTTCCAAGCGAACGGCAGCACCGGCCGCCCGGATTCCTCGCCCGTCGTGCCCGTCGCAGCGCCGAACATGCCGGTGTGCAGGGCAGCGTCCAGCAGCGCGGGGTGGATGCCGTACCTGGCGGCTTCCTTGCGGTGTTCCTCGGGCAGGGAGGCCTCGGCGAAGAGTTCCTCACCGCGCCGCCACACCGCGCGCAAGCCCTGGAACACCGGACCGTAGCCGTAACCGCTCTCGACCAGGCCGGCGTAGAAGTCCCCGACCTCGACCGGCTGTGCACCGGCCGGCGGCCAGGCGGTGAAGTCGAACCGGGTACCGCTGCCACCGGCCTGGGAGGTGGCCGACAGCATGCCGGTGGCGTGCCGCGCCCACGTGTCCGCGCCGCCGTCGTCGATCAGGTCCTCGCGCTGGGAGTACACGTCCACCGTGCGCGAGCCGTTCGCGCCCGCACTGCCGACCGCGACCAGTACCCGTACGCCGCCGTGCTCGGGCACCACCAGCGGCGCTTCGATCACGAGCTCTTCCAGGACCCCGCACCCGACCTCGTCACCGGCCCGTACCGACAGCTCCACGAGCCCGGTGCCCGCGACGAGCACGACACCGCCGACCCTGTGATCGGCCAGCCAGGGGTGCGTGCGCAGCGACAGCCGCGAGGTGAAGACCAGCCCGTCCGACTGCGGCAGCCGCACCACGGCTCCCAGCAGCGGATGATCGGCGGTCGTCTGTCCCAACGAGGCGGCGTCCGTCGCCTGCCCGGCCGGCTCGAGCCAGTAGTGCTGGTGGTCGAAGGCGTACGTCGGCAGGTCCGCCCACGCGGGCCCCGCCGTCCGCGGCAGCACACCGCTCCAGTCCACGGCCACACCGCGGACGAACAGCTCGGCCACCGAAGTCAGCAGCGTCTGCTCCTCCGGGCGGCCGTCGCGCAGGGCGGCGATGCATGCCACTTCGGCGTCCGCGGCGGTGGCCGTCTCCTCCACCAGGCCGGTCAGGGCCGCCCCCGGACCCAGTTCGACGAACAGCGTGCCGCCGTACTCCACCGCGGCCGCGATCCCCTCGGCGAACCGCACCGGCCGGCGCACGTGCCCGGCCCAGTACTGCGGGTCGGCGAGCTCACCGGGCTCGGCCAGCCGCCCGGTCACGTTCGAGACCACCGGAATCGCCGGCGTCTGCCACGCGACCCCGGTCAGCTCCGCGGCGAACTCGGCCAGCATCGGCTCCATCCGCAGCGAATGGAACGCGTGCGAGACCGCCAGCCGCTTCGTCTTGTGTCCCCGCTCCCGCATCCGGTCGGCCGCGGTGAGGACCACCGCCTCCTCACCGGAGAGGACCACCGAGGACGGGCCGTTGACCGCCGCGATCTCCACGCCCTCGCCCAGCAGCCCGGCGACCTCTTCCTCGGTCGCCGCCACCGCGACCATCGCCCCGCCGGGCGGCAGCGCCTGCATCAGCCGGCCCCGGGCCGCGACCACCCGCGCCGCGTCCTGCAGCGACAGCGCGCCCGCCGCGTACGCGGCGGTGATCTCGCCGACCGAGTGGCCGATCACCACGTCCGGCCGCACGCCCCAGGACTCCACCAGCCGGAACAGTGCGCTCTCCACGGCGAACAGGCCCGCCTGCGTGAACACCGTCTGGTTGAGGAGTTCGGCACTGCCGGGCACCCGGCCCAGCACCACGTCGCGTACCGGGTGGTCGACCCACCCGGCCAGACGCGCGTCCAGCTGCTCGCACGCCTCGTCCAGTGCCTGCGCGAACACCGGGTACCGGTCGTACAGCTCCTGGCCCATGCCCACGCGCTGCGAGCCCTGGCCCGGGAACACCCACACGACCTTGTCCGGCGCACCGGAAACGGCCGCGCTGCCGGACACCACACCGGGCGCGCTCTCGCCCCGTGCCAGCGCCTGCAGCCCGGCCAGCGCCTCCTGGTCCGAGCCGCCCACGACCACCGCGCGCTCGCCCAGCAGGGCACGGCCCGACACCAGCGCGCCGGCCACGCCCGCCAGCGGCACCTCGTCGGCGGCAGTCTCCAGGTACGAAGCCAGGCGCCCGGCCTGACCGGCCAGGGAACCGGCGCTCCGCGCCGACACCACCAACGGCACCACACCCGCGGGAGCCGACTCCGCCGGGACGGACTCCGCCTCCTCGGCGGGCGCCTCTTCCAGAATCACGTGCGCGTTCGTGCCACTGACACCGAACGAGGACACACCGGCGCGGCGCGGACGGCCGTTCTGCGGCCACTCGCGCGCCTCGGTCAGCAGCTCCACGGCGCCCTCGGTCCAGTCCACCTGCGTCGTGGGCTTCTCCACGTGCAGCGTGGGGGGCATGACGCCGTGCCGGATCGCCTGCACCATCTTGATCACACCGGCCACACCCGCGGCGGCCTGCGTGTGACCGATGTTCGACTTCAGCGAGCCCAGCCACAACGGCTGCTCCGGCTCCCGGCCCTGGCCGTAGGTCGCCAGCAGCGCCTGCGCCTCGATCGGGTCACCCAGGGCCGTACCGGTCCCGTGGGCCTCCACCACATCCACATCCGCCGCGACCAGCCCGGCGTTGGCCAGCGCCTTGCGGATCACCCGCTGCTGCGAGGGACCGTTCGGCGCGGTCAGGCCGTTGGAAGCGCCGTCCTGGTTCACGGCACTGCTGCGCAGCACCGCGAGCACCTGGTGCCCGCGCTCGCGCGCCACCGACAGCCGCTCCAGCACCAGCACGCCGACGCCCTCGGCCCAGCCCGTGCCGTCCGCGCCGTCCGCGAACGCCCTGCAGCGTCCGTCGCCCGCCAGTACCCGCTGCCGGGAGAACGCCACGAAGGTGCCGGGCGTCGCCATGACCGTCGCGCCGCCGGCGAGCGCCATCGAGCACTCGCCCTGGCGCAGGGCCTGCGCGGCCAGGTGCATCGTCACCAGCGAGGACGAACACGCGGTGTCCACCGTGACCGCCGGGCCCTCGAGGCCGAGTACGTACGACACCCGGCCCGACGCCACGCTCGACGCCCCGCCCGTGCCCGCGAAGCCCTCCAGCTCCGGCGGAATCGCACCGACACCGGCCCCGTATCCCTGGGTGAACACCCCGGAGAACACGCCGACATCGGTGCCCTTCAGCGAGACCGGGTCGATACCGGCGCCCTCGAGCGCCTCCCACGAGGTCTCCAGCAGCAGGCGCTGCTGCGGATCCATCACCACCGCCTCGCGCGGGGAAATTCCGAAGAACCCCGCGTCGAAGCGCCCCGCACCCTGAAGGAACCCACCCTGATCGGTGTAAGAGGTACCCGCGTGGTCGGGGTCCGGGTCGAACAGACCCTCCAGGTCCCATCCACGGTCTTCGGGGAAGGACGACATCGCGTCCCGGCCCTCGGACACCAAGCGCCACAAGTCCTCCGGCCCCGTCACGCCACCCGGGAACCGGCACGCCATTCCGACGATCGCGATCGGCTCATCGGCATGGGATGAGCCCTGCTGACGCAGGGTGTGCAACTCGGTCGTGACGCGCTTGAGGTACTTGAGGAGTTTTTCGTCCGTGGCCATTCTTTAGTCCTTACGAAGATTTGATGGAACCGCAAAGCCTTGAACTGGGTTTCAGATGAGCCCGAATTCACCATCGATGAAGTCGAAGATTTCATCGGCGGACGCGGATTCCAGCTGCTCCGCCACCGTGGAGGCGTCCGCCGCCTCGAGCACTCCGTTGCACCTGGCCACCAAACCCTGAAGGCGCAGCGCGATAGTGGATTTCTGGTCGAGGCGCAATCCAGTGATCAGCGACTCAACGTCTTCGATCTTCGCGTTCACACGAGAAAGCACGTCATCGCTGGTACCGAGCTCGTCGCGTAGGTACCTGGCGATGGTCAGCGGGGTGGGGTAGTCGAAGACCAGCGTGGCCGGCAGCTTCAGACCGGTCGCCTCGCGCAGCCGGTTGCGCAGTTCCACCGACGTGAGCGAGTCGAACCCGGTGTCCTTGAACGCCATCTCCGCCCGGACGCTTTCCGGCCCGGCATGCCCGAGCACGACCGCGACCTGAGTACGCACCACGTCGAGGAGCAGTGCCTCCTGCTCCGCCACGGTGAGTCCGGCCAGGCGACCGACCAGCCCGCCGTCCGTGGCGGATGCCGCCTGCGCAACCTGACGGCCGGCCCGTACCAGGCCCCGCATCAGGTGCGGGACTCCCGCACCGGCCGCGGCCTGCGTGCGCAGCGTCCGCAGGTCCAGGTTGACCGGCACCAGCAGCGCCTCCCCGGACGCCGCAGCGGCATCGAACAGCTCCATGCCCTCCGCTGCCGTCATCGCCTGCACACCACCGCGGCTCGCACGCGCCTGGTCGGCCCCGCCCAGGTGAGCGGTCATGCCGGTGGCCTGCTCCCACAGACCCCAGGCGAGCGACTGCCCGGGCAGGCCCGCCGCCCGACGGCGGGCCATCAGCCCGTCGAGGAAGGCGTTCGCCGCGCCGTAGTTGCCCTGACCGGCCGATCCGAACACGCCCGAGGCGGACGAGAACACGACGAACGCGTCGAGGTCCAGGCCGCGGGTCAGCGCATCGAGGTGCCGTACCGCGTCCACCTTGGGCGCGAACACCCTCGCCAGCCGCTCCGGGGTCTGCGCCGCGATCACACCGTCATCGAGCACACCCGCGGTGTGTACGACACCGGCCAGGGGGTGCTCGGCCGGGACCGAGGCCAGCAGGGACTGCACCTGGGCCCGGTCGGACACGTCACAGGCCACTGCCGACACCCCGGCACCCTGCTCGGTCAGCTCGGCGACCAGGTCCGCCATACCTTCGGCATCGGGACCCTTACGGCTGGCCAGCACCAGACTGCGCACGCCGTGCCGGATGACCAGGTGACGGGCCACCAGGGCACCCAACGCGCCGGCACCCGAGACCAGGACGGTGCCTTCCGGTCCGAACACCGCGGGGGCGTCCGGGACTTCGCCGCCGGCCCGGACGAGCCGGGGGACGGAGAGGGCCGTTCCGCGCACCGCGACCTGAGGCTCGCCGCTGGCCAGCACCGAACTCAGAACGAGCTCGAGATTGCCTTCGGCGGCGGGATCGGTGTCGATCAGGACGATCCGGTCGGGGTTTTCGACCTGAGTGGCACGCACCAGACCCCATACCGCCGATCCGGCCGGATCGGTCACCGCGCCGTCGGCGCCGGCGGGAACCGCGCCACGCGTCGCGACGACCAGCCGCGACTCCTCCAGTCCGGTCCCGGCCAGCCACGCCTGCACGACCTCCAGCACCCGGGAGGTCAACGCCAGTACGGCATCCTCGGTGTCACCGCCGACCGCCTCCAGGACCGCCACCGCCGGCACGCCGACGCTCTCGGCCAGAGCCGACACATCGTCAGCGGCGGACACCGGCACCCACGACGGCGAGGGCTCCACACCCTGACCCGGGGACAGCTCGGTCCACTCCACCCCGAACAGCGAATCGGCAACCGCCGTCTCCAACTGGTCGACGGACACCGCCCGGGACACCACCGAGTCCATCGTCAGGACCAGGCCGCCGGTCTCGTCGGCAGCCTCGACCGACAGCGCATCCGCGCCGACCGGGGCCAGCCGCACCCGCAGCGCCGAGGCACCCACGGCGTGCAGCACCAGCCCTTTCCAGTCCAGCGGCTGCCGCACCGGCTGCCCGGATTCCTCCGCTGCCGTGCCCGCCTGAAGCGCCGCGTCCAGCAGCGCCGGGTGGATACCGAACCTGCCGGCCTCCTTGCGCTGCTCCTCGGACAGGGCGACCTCGGCGAAGACCTCCTCGCCGCGCAACCACACCGCCCGCACGCCCTGGAACGCCGGACCGTACGCGTAGCCACGCTCGACCAGACCGGCGTAGAAGTCCCCGGCCTCGACCGGCTGCGCACCGGCAGGCGGCCAGGCGGCGAAGTCGAACCCGGTACCGGCGCCACCCGCGTGGGCCGATTCCGACAGCACACCGGTGGCATGCCGCGTCCACACGTCCGCCCCGGCAGCGTCCTCGAGCTGGGAGTAGACCTCGACGGTCCGCGAGCCGTTCTCACCCGGACCGCCGACCGCGATCTGTACGCGTACGCCTCCGTGCTCGGGCACCACCAGCGGCGTCTCGATCACGAGTTCTTCCAGGGCGCCATTGCCGAACTCGTCGCCGGCGCGCACCGCGAGGTCGACGTACACCGCGCCGGGGACGATCACCGCGCCGCCGACCGTGTGATCGGCCAGCCAGGGGTGCGTCCGCAGCGACAGCCTCGAGGTGAAGACCAGGCCGTCGGACTGCGGCAGCTGCACCGCTGCGCCCAACAGCGGGTGATCGGACCCGACGAGTCCCAGCGAGGCCGCGTCGGTGGCCGACTCGGCCGGCTGGAGCCAGTAGTGCTGGTGGTCGAAGGCGTAGGTCGGCAGGTCCACTCGCGCCGCCGTCTCCGGCAGCACGGCGCTCCAGTCCACCGCGACACCGCGGACGAACAGCTCGGCCATCGAGGCCAGCAGCCGTCGCAGACCGCCGTCCTCACGCCGCAGCGAACCCGTCACCACGGCATCGGTCTCGGCGGTATCGACGGTCTCGGTGATCGGCTGGACCAGCACCGGATGGGCACTGACCTCCACGAACACCCCGTGACCCTGCTCGAGCAGCGCCACCACCGCCGGGCCGAAGCCCACCTGTGCACGCAGGTTCCGGTACCAGTACCCGCCGTCCAGGACATCGGCGTCCTCGACCCAGGTACCGGTGACGGTCGAGTAGAACGGCACCTTCGGGGCCAGAGCGCCGACCCCGGCCAATGCCTCGGCCAGCGTGGCCCGGATGTCCTCCACATGACGGGTGTGCGAGGCGTAGTCCACCGCAACCCGACGCACCCGGACACCCTCACCGGACAGCGCCTCCAGCGCCTCGTCCAACGCCTGCGCGTCACCGGCGATCACCACGGAGGACGGCCCGTTGACCGCCGCGACCTCGACACGGTCCGCCCACGGCTGGATCCGCGCGACCGCCTCGTCCACGCTCAGCGCCACCGAAGCCATACCGCCACGGCCCGCCAGCTCCGACGCGATCACCTGACTGCGCAGCGCCACCACACACGCCGCATCCTCCAGCGACAGCGCACCGGACACACACGCAGCCGCGATCTCACCCTGAGAGTGGCCGAGTACCGCGTCCGGCTTCACACCCACGGACGACCACACCGCCGCCAGACCGACCATCACCGCGAAGCTCGCCGGCTGCAGTACGTCGACCCGCTCCATCAGCTCAGGCTCGACATCGCCACGCAGGACATCGATCAGCGACCAGTCCACCCACGGCTCCAGAGCAGCCGCACACTCCGCGATCCGCTCCGCGAACACCGGCGAGGAATCCATCAGTTCACGGCCCATGCCCGCCCACTGCGAACCCTGACCCGGGAACACCCACACAACCTTGCCCAGCGCACCCGAACCAGCCGCGCTCCCGGACACCACACCAGGCAGGTTCTCGCCCCGTGCCAGCGCCTGCAGCCCTGCCAGTGCCTCCTGATCCGAGTCGGCGACGACCACCGCGCGGTCACCGAAGACCGAACGCTCCGACACCAGCGCCCCGGCCACGTCCGCCAGCGACACCCCATCGGCGCGCTCGACGAACGCCGCGAGGCGCTCCGCCTGACCCGCCAGGGAACCGGTACTCCGCGCCGAGACCACCAACGGCACCACACCCGCAGGCGCCGCCGCCGTCGAGACGGACTCCGCCTCTTCGGCTGCCGGCACCGGCTCCTCGGGCGCCTCTTCCAAGATCAGGTGCGCGTTCGTACCGCTGATACCGAACGAGGAGACACCGGCCCGGCGCGGACGGCCGTTACGCGGCCAGTCCCGGGCTTCGGTCAGCAGCTCGACGGCACCTGCCGACCAGTCCACCTGAGTCGAGGGCGTGTCCACGTGCAGGGTTGCCGGGAGCAATCCGTGCCGCATTGCCTGCACCATCTTGATCACACCGGCCACACCCGCGGCAGCCTGCGTATGACCGAGGTTCGACTTCGACGAACCCAGCCACAGCGGCTGCTCCGGGTCCCGGCCCCGCCCGTAGGTGGCCAGCAGCGCCTGCGCCTCGATCGGGTCGCCCAAGGTCGTCCCGGTTCCGTGACCCTCCACCGCGTCGACATCGGACGGGGAGAGCCCGGCGTTGGCCAGCGCCTTACGGATGACCCGCTGCTGCGAGGGACCGTTGGGCGCGGTCAGGCCGTTCGACGCACCGTCCTGGTTCAGCGCACTGCCGCGTATCACGGCCAGCACGCGGTGCCCGCGCTCGCGCGCCACCGACAGCCGCTCCAGCAGCACCACGCCCACGCCCTCGGACAGCCCCATGCCGTCCGCGCCGTCCGCGTACGCCTTGCAGCGTCCGTCGGCAGCCAGGCCCCGCTGACGCGAGAACGCCATGAAGGTGCCGGGCGTCGCCATCACCATCGCACCGCTGGCCAGCGCCATCGAGCAGTCGCCCTGCCGCAGCGCCTGCGCGGCCAGGTGCATCGCCACCAGCGACGAAGAACACCCGGTGTCCACCGACACCGCAGGACCCTCGAAACCGAATACGTACGACACACGGCCCGAGGCCACACTCGACGCCGTCGCCGCGCCCGCGAAAGCCTCCAGCTCCGGCGCGACCGCTCCGCCACCGGTTCCGTAACCCTGGTTGGACACACCGGAGAACACCCCGACATCGGTGCCCTTCAGCGAGACCGGGTCGATGCCGGCGCCCTCCAGCACCTCCCAGGAGGTCTCCAGCAACAACCGCTGCTGGGGGTCCATCGCCAGCGCCTCACGCGGCGAGATCCCGAAGAACCCCGCGTCGAACAGCCCGGCCCCCCGTACGAAGCCACCCTCATTCGTGTAAGAGGTACCCGCGCTGTCGGGATCCGGGTCGATCAAAGCCTCCAGGTCCCAGCCGCGGTCGTCGGGCAACTCGGAGACGGTGTCGGCCCCGTCGACCACCAGCTTCCACAGGTCCTCGGGCGAGGACACACCACCCGGGTAGCGGCACGCCATGGAGACGATGGCGATCGGCTCCCGCGCCTGGTCCTCGACCTCGCGCAGCCGCTTGCGGGCATCGCGGGCGTCGGCGATGGCCCTCTTGAGGTAGTCGCGGAGTTGTACCTCGTCAGCCACTGAATTCAGCTCCCAGGAAATTGGTGTGTGCGATTGCTGTGGGTGGTGGGGTCCCCGCACGGTCCACGCGGGCCGTACGGCCGGGCCCACCCGAGCCCGGCCGTACGGTCCGGCTCAGTCGAGCCGGTCGAAGATCGCGAACAGGTCCTCGTCACTCGCGGAATCGAGATCCTCGTCGGACGTGTCCGCAGTCCCCGCGGCCCCGTCGGGACCGCCGGCCGCCTCGGCTGCCTTCAGCAGCTCCCGCAGACGTACGGTGATCCGCTCGCGGGCCTCCTCGTCGGAAGCCGCGGACTCGATGGCCGTCTCCAGACCTGCGAGACCGGCCAGCACCGGATCGGCGGCGGACGCCTCCTCGACGCCGCACTCCTCGCGCAGGTGGCGTGCGAGGGTCAGCGGGGTGGGGTAGTCGAAGACGAGCGTGGCCGGAAGCTTCAGACCAGTCACCTCACGCACCCGGTTCCGCAGTTCCACCGACGTCAGCGAGTCGAACCCGGCGTCCTTGAACGCCATCTCCGCCCGGACGCTTCCGGGATCGGAATGCCCGAGCACGACGGCGACCTGAGCACGCACCAGGTCGAGCAGCAGTGCCTCCTGCTCTGCCGCACCGAGCCCGGCCAGCCGGTCGGACAGCGACCGGCGCTCCTCGCCGGTGGCCGCCGCCGCCTGAGCCTGCTGCCGGCCGACTCGCACCAGGCCGCGCAGCAGGTACGGAACCCCGCCACTGGCCGCCGCGTCGGCTCGCGCGCCCTTCAGGTCCAGCTTGACCGGCACCAGCAGTGCCTGCCCGGACCCCACAGCCGCGCCGAACAGCTCCATGCCCTCGGCCGGCTTGAGCGCCGTGATGCCCCCACGTCCCTCACGCCGGCTCATCTGAGCCTTGGTGAGGTCGTCGATGGTGTCCCCCAAGTTGGTGGCCGTATCCCACGGTCCCCAGGCAAGCGACAGACCCGGCAGGCCGGCCCCTCGCCGATGGGCCATCAACCCGTCCAGGAAAGCATTCGCAGCGGCGTATCCGCCACTACCAGCTCCCATAAAGACTGACGACGCGGAGGAGTAGACGATGAAGGCGTCGAGGTCCATGCCACGGGTCAGTTCATCGAGGTGCTGCACCGCATTCACCTTCGGCGCGTACACCTTCGCGAGCCGCTCCGGGGTCAGCGCCCCGATCACTCCGGCGTCGAACACACCGGCGGTGTGCACCACACCGGTCAGGCGGTGCTCGGCCGGCACGGACGCCAGCAGGGCCTCGACCTGATCGCGGTCGGACACGTCACAGGCCACCACCGACACCGTGGCACCCTGCTCGGTGAGTTCGGCGACCAGGTCCGCCACGCCATCGGCATCCGGACCCTTCCGGCTGGCCAGCATCAGATGGCGCACGCCCTGCCGGGTGACCAGGTGACGGGCGGCCAGAGCGCCCAACGACCCGGCTCCCGAGACCAGGACCGTGCCTTCCGGCCCGAACACCGCGGGGCCGTCCGCGACCTCGTCGCCGGCCCGGACGAGCCGGGGGACGGACAGGGCCGTTCCGCGCACCGCGACCTGCGGCTCGCCACTGGCCAGCACCGCACCCAGCACGAGCTCCACATTGCCGTCGGCAGCGGGGTCGGTGTCGAGCAGGACGATCCGGTCGGGGTTCTCCGACTGGGCGGCTCGCACCAGACCCCATACCGCCGAACCGGCCGGGTCGGTCACCGTGCCGTCACCGGCGGGAACCGCGCCACGGGTCAGCACGACCAGCCGCGACTCCTCCAGCCCGGTTCCGGCCAGCCACGCCTGTACGACTTCCAGCACCCGGGAGGACAGGGCCAGTACGGCGTCCTCTCCGTCGCCGCCGACCGCGTCCAGGACCGCCGCCGCCGGCACGCCGAGGCCCGATGCCGCGTCGTCGGCCAGGGCTGCCACATCGTCCGCACTGGCCACCGGCACCCACCAGGGCGAAGGCTCCAGTCCTTCGGCCGGGGACAGCTCGGTCCACTCCACCCCGAACATGTAGGAGCGGCTGTCGTCCGCTGCCGCGGCATCCAGCTGCTCGACGGACACCGGCCGGGACACCAGCGAGTCCATCGTCACCACCAGGGCGCCGGTCGCGTCCGCGGCCTCGACCGAGAGCGCGTCCGGGCCGCACGGAGCGACCCGTACCCGCAGTGCCGAGGCGCCGGCGGCGTGCAGCACGAGCCCGTTCCATGCGAACGCCAGCACCGGCTCGCGGGATTCGTCCTCAGCCGCGCCTGCCGCGGCACCGAAGGTGCCGGCCTGCAGGGCCGCGTCCAGCAGCGCGGGGTGGAGACCGAACTTGCCGGCTTCCTTGCGCAGTTCCTCCGGCAGAACCACTTCGGCGAAGACCTCATCGCCACGACGCCACACCGCACGCACGCCCTGGAACGCCGGACCGTAGCCGAACCCGCTCTCGGCCAGGTCGGTGTAGAGGTTCCCGGACTCGACCGGCTGCGCACCGGCCGGCGGCCAGGCGGCGAAGTCGAATCCGGTGCCACCCGCATGGGCCGCTGCCGACAGCGTGCCGGTGGCGTGCCGCGTCCAAACGTCCGCGCCACCCTCACTCACGGCGTCCTCGCGCTGGGAGTACACCTCCACCGTGCGCGAGCCGTTCGCACCCGGTCCGCCGACGGCGACCTGGATACGTACGCCGCCGTGCTCGGGCACCACCAGCGGCGCCTCGATCACCAGCTCCTCCAGGACCCCGCACCCGGCCTCGTCGCCGGCCCGCACCGCGAGCTCCAGCAGCCCGGTACCCGGGAGGAGCACCACACCACCGATCGCGTGATCGGCCAGCCAGGAGTGCGTGCGCAGCGACAGCCGCGAGGTGAAGACCAGCCCGTCCGACTGCGGCAACCGCACCACAGCGCCCAGCAGCGGGTGGTCGGCTCCGGAAAGTCCGAGCGACGCGGCATCGGTGGCCGACTCGCCCGGCTGGAGCCAGTAGTGCTGGTGGTCGAAGGCGTACGTCGGCAGCTCCACGCGCCGGGACTCCGCCGTCTGCGGCAGGACACCGTTCCAGTCCACGGCCACACCGCGGACGAACAGCTCGGCCATCGAGGCCAGCAGCCGTCGCAGCCCGCCGTCCTCACGCCTCAGCGAACCCGTCACCACCACATCGGCGTGACGGTCGTCGACGGTTTCGCTGATCGGCTGGACCAGCACCGGGTGGGCGCTGACCTCCACGAACACCCCGTGGCCCTGCTCGAGCAGGCCGGCCACGGCCGGGCCGAAGCCCACCTGGCCCCGCAGGTTGCGGTACCAGTACTCGCCGTCGAGGACATCGGAGTCCTCGACCCACGTACCGGTGACGGTGGAGTAGAACGGCACCTTCGGCGCCAGGGCGATAACCCCGGCCAGCGCTTCGGCGAGCTTTTCGCGAATGTCCTCGACGTGCCGGGTGTGCGAGGCGTAGTCCACCGCGACCCGACGGACCCGGACGCCTTCGCCCGACAGGGCCTCCAGCGCCTCGTCCAGCGCCTCGGCATCACCGGCGATGACCACCGACGACGGCCCGTTGACCGCGGCCACCTCGACCCGGTCCGCCCACGGCTGGATCCGCGTCACCGCCTCGTCCTCGGACAGTGCGACGGAAGCCATGCCACCGCGCCCGGCCAGATCCTTGGCGATGGCCTGGCTCCGCAGTGCCACCACGCGCGCCGCGTCCTGCAGCGAGAGCGCACCCGCCACACAAGCGGCCGCGATCTCACCCTGGGAGTGGCCCAGAACCGCGTCCGGCTCGACCCCCACGGACGACCACACCGCGGCCAGACCGACCATCACGGCGAAGCTCGCCGGCTGCAGTACGTCGACCCGCTCCATGAGCTCGGGAGCGGTCTGGCCGCGCAGCACTGCCAGCAGCGACCAGTCGACCCACGGGTCCAGAGCAGCCGCACATTCGGCGATCCGCTCGGCGAACACCGGGGAGGACTCGAGCAGTTCGCGGCCCATGCCGGCCCACTGCGAGCCCTGCCCCGGGAACACCCACACGACCTTGCCCGGCGCACCCGTACCGGCACTGCCGATCACGACGCCGGGAGCGTTCTCTCCCTGCGCCAGTGCCCGCAGCCCCGGCAGCGCTTCCTCAGCCGAGTCGGCCAGGATGACCGCACGCTCACCGAAGGCCGTACGGTCCGACACCAGCGCCCCGGCCACGTCTGCCAGCGACACCCCGTCGGCGCCCTCGACGAACGCCGCCAGCCGCCCGGCCTGACCGGCCAGGGAACCGGCGCTGCGCGCGGAGACCACCAACGGCAGCACACCAGCGGGCGCCTGTTCTTCGGAGACGCGGTCCGCCGGCTCGGCGGGCGCCTCTTCCAGGATCAGGTGCGCGTTCGTACCGCTGATGCCGAACGAGGAGACTCCGGCCCGGCGCGGGTGACCGTTCTGCGGCCACTCACGGGCCTCGGTCAGCAGCTCGATGGCGCCCTCGGACCAGTCCACCTGGGTCGTGGGCTCCTCCACGTGGAGCGTGGGAGGCATGACACCGTGGCGCAGGGCCTGCACCATCTTGATGACACCCGCCACGCCGGCGGCTGCCTGCGAGTGACCGATGTTCGACTTCAGCGAGCCGAGCCACAGCGGGCGCTCCGCATCGCGGTCCCGTCCGTAGGTCGCCAGCAGCGCCTGCGCCTCGATCGGGTCACCCAGGGCCGTACCCGTGCCGTGACCCTCCACCACATCCACATCGGACGGGGAAAGCCCGGCACTGTCCAACGCCCTGCGGATCACCCGCTGCTGCGAGGGACCGTTCGGCGCCGTCAGACCGTTCGACGCACCGTCCTGGTTCACCGCACTGCCACGGAGCACCGCCAGCACCCGGTGACCACGCTCACGCGCCACCGACAACCGCTCCAGCAGCACGACGCCCACGCCCTCGGACAGCACCGTGCCGTCCGCGCCGTCCGCGTACGCCTTGCACCGTCCATCGGTGGCCAGGCCCCGCTGACGCGAGAACGCCGTGAAGCCGCCGGGGGACGCCATGACCATCGCGCCGCCCGCGAGCGCCATCGAGCACTCGCCCTGGCGCAGCGCCTGCGCGGCCAGGTGCATCGCCACCAGCGACGAGGAACACGCCGTGTCCACCGTCACCGCCGGACCCTCGAGGCCCAGCACGTACGACACGCGGCCCGACGCCACACTCGACACCGACCCGGTGACCGCGAAGCCTTCCAGCTCCGGTGCGTCCGCACCGACTCCGTAACCCTGACCGGACACCCCGGAGAACACGCCGACATCGGTGCCCTTCAGCGAGACCGGGTCGATACCGGCGCCCTCGAGCGCCTCCCAGGAGGTCTCCAGCAGCAACCGCTGCTGGGGGTCCATGGCCAAGGCCTCACGCGGCGAGATCCCGAAGAACCCGGCGTCGAACTGCCCCGCGTCGTGCAGGAATCCGCCCTTGCTGGTGTACGAGGTACCTGCGCTGTCGGGATCGGAGTCGAACAGACCCTCCAGGTCCCAGCCACGGTCGTCGGGGAAGGACGACACGGCGTCCCGGCCCTCGGACACCAGCCGCCAGAGGTCCTCGGGCCCGGTCACGCCACCCGGCAGCCGGCACGCCATGCCCACGATCGCGAGCGGTTCACCCGCATCGGCCACCACGGCCGCGCGTGCCGCCGGCGCGGGCGCCACGTCACCGAACTCCTCGCGCAGGTAGCGGGAGAGGGCCAGCGGGGTGGGGTAGTCGAAGACCAGCGTGGCCGGAAGCTTCAGACCGGTCGCCTCACGGAGCCGGTTGCGCAGCTCCACCGAGGTGAGGGAGTCGAACCCGACGTCCTTGAACGCCATCTCCGCCCGGACGCCCTCCGGCCCGGCATGCCCGAGCACGACCGCGGCCTGAGCACGCACCACGTCAAGAAGCAGTGTTTCCTGTTCTGCCCCGGTGAGCCCGGCCAGGCGGCCGGCGAGCCCGCCGTCCGTGGCGGCCACAGCCCGCGCAACCTGCCGGCCGGCCCGTACCAGGCCGCGCAGCAGATGCGGGACTCCCCCGCCGGCTCCGGCCTGGGCGCGCAGCGTCCGCAGGTCGAGCTTGATCGGGACCAGCAGGGCCCGGCCCGCGTGCAGGCCGGCGTCGAACAGGTCCAGGCCCTCGTCCGCCGTGATCTCCAGTACGCCGCTACGGCTCGCGCGAGCCTGGTCGACGCTGCTGAGGTTCGCGGCCATGCCGAGGGTCCGCTCCCACAGGCCCCAGGCGAGCGACAGACCCGGCAGGCCCGCCGCCCGGCGGCGCGACATCAGCCCGTCGAGGAAGGCGTTCGCCGCCGCGTAGTTGCCCTGGGCGCCACCGCCGAACACGCCCGCGACGGACGAGTACACGACGAAGGCGTCGAGGTCCAGGTCACGGGTCAGCTCGTCGAGGTGCCGTACCGCGTCCACCTTCGGCGCGAACACGCCGGCCAGCCGCTCCGGGGTGAGCGCCCCGATCACACCGTCATCGAACACACCCGCGGTGTGCACGACACCGGTCAGGCGGTGCTCGGCCGGCACGGATGCCAGCAGGGCCTCCACCTGATCGCGGTCGGACACGTCGCAGGCCACCAGCGACACGGCCGCACCCTGCTCGGTGAGCTCGGCGACCAGGTCCTGCGCACCCTCGGCATCCGCACCCCGTCGGCTTGCGAGCACGAGGCTGCGCACGCCGTGCCGGGTGACCAGGTGACGGGCCACCAGAGCGCCCAGCGCCCCGGTGGCACCCGTGACCAGGACGGTGCCTTCGGGCCCGAACACCGCGGGAGCATCCGGGACTTCACCGCCGGCCCGGACGAGCCGGGGGACGGAAAGGGCCGTTCCGCGCACCGCGACCTGCGGCTCGCCGCTGGCCAGGACGGCACCCAGCACCGGCTCCACATCGCCTTCGGCAGCGGGGTCGGCGTCGATCAGGACGATCCGGTCGGGGTTCTCGGCCTGGGCGGCACGCACCAGACCCCATACCGCCGATCCGGCCGGGTCACTCACCGCACCGTCGGCGCCGGCGGGAACCGCACCGCGCGTCACGACCACCAGCTGCGACTCCTCCAGCCCGGCACCGTCCAGCCAGGTCTGCAGGATCTCCAGTACCCGGGAGGACAGGGCCAGGACCGCGTCCTCGCCGTCGCCGCCGACGGCCTCCAGGACCACCACGGCCGGAGCTCCGGCGCTCTCGGCCAGGTCCGCCACATCATCAGCCGTGGCGACCGGCATCCACCACGGCGAAGGCTCCGTAACCTCGGCCGGGGACAGCTCGGTCCACTCCACGCCGAACAGCGAATCGGCGACCGCCGCGTCCGCCGCCGTCTCCAACTGCTCGGCGGACACCGCCCGGGACACCACCGAGTCCAGCGTCACGACCAGGCCGCCGGTCTCGTCGGCAGCCTCGACCGACAGCGCGTCCGGGCCGACCGGGGCGACCCGTACGCGCAGTGCGGAGGCACCCACGGCGTGCAGTTCCAGCCCGTTCCACGCGAAGGCCAGCACCGCCTCCCCGGGTTCCTCCCCTTCCGTGCCCGCCGCAGAGGCGAAGGTTCCGGCCTGCAGGGCCGCGTCCAGCAGCGCGGGGTGGAGGCCGAACTTGTCGGCCTCCTTGCGCTGCTCCTCGGGCAGGGCGACCTCGGCGAAGACCTCCTCGCCACGGCGCCACACCGCCCGCAGGCCCTGGAACGCCGGACCGTAGCCGAAGCCGCGTTCCTCCAGGTCGGCGTAGAAGTCCCCGACCTCGACCGGCTGCGCACCGGCCGGGGGCCACGCGGCGAAGTCGAATGCCTGCCCCGTCCCCGTTGCCGGCGCGGCCGCCAGCATGCCGGTGGCGTGCCGCGTCCACGTCTCCGCGCCGCCCTCGTCGACGGCGTCTTCGCGCTGGGAGTACACCTCCACCGTGCGCGAGCCGTTCACACCCGGACCGCCCACCGCGACCTGGATACGTACGCCGCCGTGCTCGGGCACCACCAGCGGCGCCTCGATCACGAGTTCTTCCAGGACGCCGCATCCGGCCTCGTCACCGGCGCGGACCGCGAGCTCGAGCAGCCCGGTGCCCGGGAGGAGCACCACGCCACCGATCGCGTGATCGGCCAGCCAGGGGTGCGTGCGCAGCGACAGCCTCGAGGTGAAGACCAGCCCGTCGGACTGCGGCAGCCTCACCACTGCACCCAGCAGCGGGTGGTCGGCCGTTGCCTGTCCCAGCGAGGCGGCGTCGGTGGCCGACTCGCCCGGCTGGAGCCAGTAGTGCTGGTGGTCGAACGCGTACGTCGGCAGCTCCACGCGCCGGGACGAGGGGGTCTGCGGCAGCACACCGCTCCAGTCCAGCGCGATGCCTCGGACGAACAGCTCGGCCATCGAGGCCAGCAGCCGTCGCAGACCGCCGTCCTCACGCCGCAGGGAACCCGTCACCACCACATTGGTGCCGGTTTCGGTGTTGTCGACGGTCTCGGTGATCGGCTGGACCAGCACCGGGTGGGCACTGACCTCGACGAACACCCCGTGGCCCTGCTCGAGCAGCTTGACCACGGCCGGGCCGAAGCCCACCTGGCCCCGCAGGTTCCGGTACCAGTACTCGCCGTCGAGGACGTCGGCCTCTTCCACCCAGGTACCGGTGACGGTGGAGTAGAACGGCACCTTCGGCGCCAGGGCACTCACTTCGGCGAGCGTCTCGGCGAGCGCGTCGCGGATGTCCTCCACGTGGCGGGTGTGCGAGGCGTAGTCCACCGCAACCCGACGCACGCGGACGCCCTCGGCGGACAGGGCCTCCAGGGCCTCGTCCAGCGCCTGCGCGTCACCGGCGACGACCACGGAGGACGGCCCGTTGACCGCGGCCACCTCCACGCGGTCCGCCCACGGCTGGATCCGCGCGACGGCCTCGTCCTCGGACAGGGCGACCGAAGCCATCCCACCGCGACCGGCCAGATCCTTGGCAATCGCCTGGCTGCGCAGCGCCACCACGCGCGCCGCGTCCTGCAGCGACAGCGCACCCGCCACACACGCGGCGGCGATCTCGCCCTGAGAGTGGCCGAGCACCGCGTCGGCCTTGATCCCGACCGATTCCCAGACCGCGGCCAGACCGACCATCACCGCGAAGCTGGCCGGCTGCAGTACGTCGACCCGCTCCATGAGCTCGGGGGCGGTCTCGCCGCGCAGTACGTCGATCAGCGACCAGTCCACCCACCGCTCCAGAGCAGCCGCGCACTCCGCGATCCGCTCCGCGAACACCGGGGAGGACTCGAGCAGTTCACGCCCCATGCCGGCCCACTGCGAACCCTGACCCGGGAACACCCACACGATCTTGCCCGGCTTGCTCGAACCAGCCGCGCTGCCGGACACCACACCGGCCGCGCTCTCGCCGCGTGCCAGCGCCTGCAGCCCGGCCAGCGCCTCCTCGTTCGAACCCGCGACCACCACCGCGCGCTCGCCCAGCAGCGCACGGTCCGATACGAGCGCCCCGGCCACCTCCGCCGGCGACACCCCATCGGCGCCCTCGACGAATGCCACGAGCCGCTTCGCCTGACCGGCCAGGGAACCGGCGCTCCGCGCCGACACCACCAACGGCACCACACCCGCAGGAGCCGACTCCGCCGAGGCGGACTCCGCCTCCTCGGCGGGCGCCTCCTCCAGGATCAGGTGCGCGTTCGTGCCGCTGACTCCGAACGCGGAGACACCAGCGCGACGCGGACGGCCGTTCTGCGGCCATTCCCGCGACTCGGTCAGCAGTTCCACCGCGCCCGCGGACCAGTCCACCTGCGGGGTGGGCGCGTCCACGTGCAGGGTCGCCGGGAGCACCCCGTGCCGCAGCGCCTGCACCATCTTGATCACACCGGCCACACCCGCAGCTGCCTGCGTGTGACCGATGTTCGACTTCAGCGAGCCCAGCCACAACGGCTGCTCCGGCTCCCGGTCCCGCCCGTACGTGGCCAGCAGCGCCTGCGCCTCGATGGGGTCACCCAGGGTGGTGCCGGTTCCGTGGGCCTCCACCACGTCCACGTCGGACGGGGAAAGCCCGGCACCGGTCAGCGCCTTGCGGATGACCCGCTGCTGCGAGGGACCGTTCGGCGCGGTCAGGCCGTTGGAAGCACCGTCCTGGTTGACCGCGCTGCCACGCAGCACCGCCAGCACCCGGTGCCCGCGCTCACGCGCCACCGACAGCCGCTCCAGCACGACCACACCGACGCCCTCGGCCCAGCCCGTGCCGTCAGCCGCCGCGGAGAACGCCTTGCACCGGCCGTCAGCGGCCAGGCCCCGCTGCCGCGAGAACTCCACGAAGGCGCCGGGCGTCGCCATGACCGTCGCGCCGCCGGCGAGCGCCATCGAGCACTCGCCCTGGCGCAGCGCCTGCGCGGCCAGGTGCATCGCGACCAGCGAGGACGAACACGCCGTGTCGACCGTGACCGCCGGGCCCTCGAGGCCGAGCACGTACGACACCCGGCCCGAGGCCACGCTCGACAGCGTGCCCGTGACCCCGAAGCCCTCGGCCTCCGGCGCGTCCGAACCGGCCCCGTAGCCCTGCGTGGACGTCCCGGAGAACACCCCGACATCGGTGCCCTTCAGCGAGACCGGGTTGATACCGGCGGCCTCCAGCGCCTCCCAGGAGGTCTCCAGCAGCAACCGCTGCTGGGGGTCCATCGCCAGCGCCTCACGCGGCGAGATCCCGAAGAACCCCGCGTCGAACTGCGGAGCCTCATGGAGGAATCCGCCCATGCTGGTGTACGAGGTACCCGCGTGGTCGGGATCCGGGTCGAAAAGACCCTCCAGGTCCCAGCCTCGGTCGTCGGGGAAGGACGACATCGCGTCCCGGCCCTCGGACACCAAGCCCCACAAGTCCTCCGGCCCCGCCACGCCACCCGGCAAACGGCACGCCATCCCCACGATCGCTATCGGCTCGCGGGAAGCGCCGACGAGTTGCCGGTTCTGCTTCTTCAGCGAACCGACTTCTTCCAGCGACTTCCTCAGCGCCTCGACGACCTTTTCATACGACGCACTCACTTAACTGCCCCAATCATTTAGCGGTTCCGAAGGATTTCAGTCGCCGAGCGCCATTTGAACGAGATCATCGACGCCCAGCTCGGCGATCGCCCTTTCCTCATCGGCCTCGTCGTTCGAGCCGATTTCCGGGTCACCATCGCCGAGGGCGACCAGCCTGACCAGGGCATCCATCAATCCAGCTTCCCGGAACCGGGCCAGCGGGAGGGATACGAGCGCGTTCCGCAGTCGTTCCTCGTCCACTTCCGAGTCAATCGCGTCGCTATCCGGGAGCAATTCGTGGTGCAGGTGTCGAGCGAGGGCCAGCGGAGTCGGATAGTCGAAGATCAGCGTGGCCGGAAGCTTCAGACCGGTCGACTCACACAGCCCATTGCGCAATGCCACGGACGTGAGCGAGTCGAATCCCGCTTCCTTGAACGCCATCTCCGCCTGCACGCCCTCCGGTCCTGCGTGCCCCAGCACGACCGCGGCCTGGGCACGGACCAGATCGAGGAGCAGCACCTCCTGCTCCGCCGCGGTCAGCCCGGCCAGGCGACGGAGCAGCCCGCCGTCCGTGGCGGATGCCGACCGCGCCAGCTGCCGGCCCGCCCGTACCAGGCCGCGCAGCAGATGCGGGACTTCCCCGCCGGCCGCTGCCTGGGTGCGCAGCGTCCGCAGGTCCAGCTTGACCGGCACCAGCAGCGCCTGCCCGGACCCGGTGGCGGCATCGAAGAGCTCCATGCCCTCCGCAGCCGCCAGCCGCAGGCCCCCCATGCCGGCGGTCTGCTGCCACTGGCCCCAGGCCAGCGACAGACCCGGCAGGCCTGCCGCCCGGCGGCCGGCCATCAGCCCGTCGAGGTAGGCGTTCGCCGCCGCGTGGTTGCCCTGTCCGGCCGACCCCATGAGCGAGGCAGCGGACGAGAACACCACGAAGGCGTCGAGGTCCAGGCCTCGGGTCAGCGCATCGAGGTGCTGCACCGCGTTCACCTTCGGCGCGAATGCCGTCTCCAGCTGTTCCGGGGTCAGCGCCGTGATCACGGCGTCATCCAGCACACCGGCGGTGTGCACGACGCCGGTCAGGGGGTGCTCGGCCGGGACCGAGGCCAGCAAGGCCTCGACCTGGTCGCGGTCGGACACGTCACAGGACGCCACCGACACGACCGCACCCTGCTCGGTGAGCTCGGCGAGCAGCTCCGCAGCACCCTCGGCATCGGGGCCCTTCCGGCTGGCCAGCACCAGACTCCGTACGCCGTGCCGGGTGACCAGGTGACGGGCCACCACAGCGCCCAACGCCCCGGTACCACCCGTGACCAGGACCGTGCCTTCCGGCCCGAACACCGCAGGAGCGTCCGGGACTTCGCCGCCGGCCCGGACGAGCCGGGGGACGGAGAGGGCCGTTCCGCGCACCGCGACCTGAGGCTCGCCGCTGGCCAGCACCGAACTCAGAACGAGCTCGAGACTGCCTTCGGCGGCGGGATCGGTGTCGATCAGGACGATCCGGTCGGGGTTTTCGACCTGAGTGGCACGCACCAGACCCCATACCGCCGATCCGGCCGGATCGGTCACCGCGCCGTCGGCGCCGACGGGAACCGCGCCACGCGTCGCGACGACCAGCCGCGACTCCTCCAGCCCGGTCCCGGCCAGCCACGCCTGCACGACCTCCAGCACCCGGGAGGACAGGGCCAGGGCCGCGTCCTCGCCGTCGCCGCCGACCGCGTCCAGCAGTGCCACCGCCGGTACCTCGTCGCTGTCGGCCAGGGCCGTCACATCACCGGCGTTGGCCACCGGCACCCACCACGGAGAGGGCTCCGCCACGTCAGCCGGGGACAGCTCGGTCCACTCCACCCCGTACAACGAGTTGGCGACCGCCGTGTCCGCCGCCGTCTCCAACTGGCCGACGGTCACCGGACGGGACACCACCGAGTCCAGCGTCACCACGAGGCCGCCGGTCTCGTCGGCAGCCTCGACCGACAGCGCGTCCGGGCCGACCGGGGCCAGCCGTACGCGCAGTGCCGAGGCACCCACGGCGTGCAGCACCAGCCCGTTCCAGTCCAGCGGCTGCCGCACCGCACCGGATTCCTCCGCCGCGCCGTCGACCATCCCGGCCTGCAGGGCAGCGTCCAGCAGCGCCGGGTGGATACCGAACTTCTCGGCCTCCTTGCGCTGTTCCTCGGGCAGGGCGACCTCGGCGAAGAGTTCCTCGCCACGGCGCCAGACCGCCCGCACTCCCTGGAACGCCGGACCGTAGCCGAGACCGCGCTCGACCAGGTCGGAGTAGAGACCCCCGACCTCGACCGGCTGCGCGCCGGCCGGCGGCCAGGCGGCGAAGCCGAACCCGGTGCCGCCCGCAGGGGCCGAGGCCGACAGCACACCTGTGGCGTGCCGCGTCCACATGTCCGCGCCGGCAGCGTCCTCGCGCAGCGAGTACACCTGCACGGTCCGCGAGCCGTTCTCACCCGGTCCGCCCACCGCGACCTGGACGCGTACGCCGCCGTGCTCGGGCACGATCAGCGGCGTCTCGATCATCAGCTCTTCCAGGACCCCGCACCCGGCCTCGTCGCCTGCCCGCACGGCCAGTTCCACCAGTCCGGTGCCCGGGACGAGCACCGTGCCGCCGACCGTGTGATCGGCCAGCCAGGGGTGCGTGCGCTGCGACAGCCTGGAGGTGAAGACCAGCCCGTCGGACTGCGGCAGCTGCACCACAGCGCCCAGCAGCGGGTGATCGGCCGTCATTTGACCCAGCGACGCCGCGTCGGTGGCCGACTCGGCCAACTGGAGCCAGTAGTGCTGGTGGTCGAAGGCGTAGGTCGGCAGGTCGACTCGTCGGGATGCCGGCGTCTGCGGCAGTACGCCGTTCCAGTCGAGGGCGATGCCCCGGACGAACAGCTCGGCCATCGAGGCGAGCAGGCGGCGCAGACCGCCGTCCTCACGCCGCAGCGAACCGGTCACCACGACATCGGTCTCCGTGGTGTCCACGGTCTCGGTGATCGGCTGGACCAGCACCGGGTGGGCGCTGACCTCCACGAACACCCCGTGGCCCTGGCCCAGCAGGTCGGCCACGGCCGGGCCGAAGCCCACCTGGCCCCGCAGGTTCTGGTACCAGTACCCGCCGTCCAGCACCCCGGCGTCCGAAACCCAACCACCCGTGACGGTGGAGTAGAACGGCACCTTCGGCGCCTGCGCGCTGATCCCGGCGAGGGTCTGGGCGAGCGCGTCGCGGATGTCCTCGACGTGCCGGGTGTGCGAGGCGTAGTCCACCGCGACCCGACGCACGCGGACACCCTCGGCGGACAGGGCCTCCAGGGCCTCGTCCAGCGCCTGCGCGTCACCGGCGATCACCACCGACGACGGCCCGTTGACGGCAGCGACCTCCACACGGTCCGCCCACGGCTGGATCCGCGCGACGGCCTCGTCCTCGGACAGGGCGACCGAAGCCATACCGCCACGGCCTGCCAGGTCCTTGGCGATGGCCTGGCTCCGCAGTGCCACGACGCGCGCCGCGTCCTGCAGCGAGAGAGCACCCGCCACACAAGCGGCCGCGATCTCACCCTGGGAGTGGCCCAGCACCGCATCGGGCTTCACGCCCACGGACGACCACACGGCCGCCAGGCCGACCATCACCGCGAAGCTCGCCGGCTGGAGGACGTCGACCCGCTCCATGAGCTCGGGGTCCGTGTCGCCGCGCAGCACATCCAGCAGCGACCAGTCCACGAACGGATCCAGGGCAGCCGCGCACTCCGCGATCCGCTCGGCGAACACCGGGGAAGCGTCGAGCAGTTCACGGCCCATGCCGGCCCACTGCGAACCCTGACCCGGGAACACCCACACGACCTTGCCCGGCGCACCCGAACCGGCACTGCCGGACACCACACCCGGCGCGTTCTCTCCCTGCGCCAGCGCCTTCAGTCCTGCCAGCGCCTCGTCGCCCGATTCGGCCACGACCACCGCACGCTCGCCGAAGACCCCGCGGTCCGACACCAGCGCCCCGGCCACAGCCGCCGGCGACACCCCGTCGGCGCCCTTGAGGAACGCCGCGAGCCGCTCGGCCTGACCGGCCAGAGAAGCGGTGCTCCGCGCCGACACCACCAGCGGTACGACACCCGCAGGCGCCTGCTCTTCGGAGCCGGGCTCCGCCGCCTGCGGCGGTGCCTCTTCCAGGATCAGGTGTGCGTTGGTACCGCTGATGCCGAACGAGGAGACGCCGACCCGGCGCGGATGGCCGTTGCGCGACCACTCGCGGGCCTCGGTCAGCAGCTCGATGGCTCCCTCGGACCAGTCCACCTTCTTCGAGGGCTCGTCCGCATGCAGGGTGGCGGGCATCACGCCGTGGCGCAGCGCCTGCACCATCTTGATGACACCGGCCACGCCCGCGGCGGCCTGTGTGTGACCGATGTTCGACTTCAGGGAGCCGAGCCACAGCGGTTGCTCCGGGTTCCGGTCCCGTCCGTAGGTCGCGAGCAGTGCCTGCGCCTCGATCGGGTCACCCAGGGCCGTACCGGTTCCGTGACCCTCCACCACGTCCACGTCGGACGGGGAAAGCCCGGCGCTGTCCAGGGCCCTGCGGATCACCCGCTGCTGCGAGGGACCGTTCGGCGCCGTCAGACCGTTCGACGCACCGTCCTGGTTGACGGCGCTGCCGCGCAGCACCGCCAGCACCCGGTGCCCGCGCTCACGCGCCACCGACAACCGCTCCAGCACCACGAGGGCGACACCCTCGGACAGCACCGTGCCGTCCGCGCCGTCCCCGTACGCCTTGCACCGCCCGTCGGATGCCAGGCCGCGCTGCCGCGACATGCCGAGGACTCCGATCGGCGAGCCCATCACGGCGACACCGCCGGCGAGCGCCATGGAGCACTCGCCCTGGCGCAGCGCCTGCGCGGCCAGGTGCATCGCCACCAGCGACGAGGAGCACGCCGTGTCCACCGTCACCGCCGGACCCTCGAAACCGAAGGTGTACGACACGCGACCCGAGGCCACGCTTCCCGCCGTGGCGGTCGTGACGAAGCCTTCGAGCTCCGCGGGCACGTTGGTGAGGGACTCGACGTAGTCGTGAATGGAGACGCCGGAGAAGACGCCGATGTTGCTGCCCTGTGCCGCGGCCGGGTCGATGCCCGCGCGTTCCAGCGCCTCCCAGGAGGCCTCCAGCAGCAACCGCTGCTGGGGGTCCATCGCCAGCGCCTCGTTCGGCGAGATGCCGAAGAATCCCGCGTCGAACTGCGCGGCCTCGTGGAGGAATCCGCCCGTGCTCGTGTACGAGGTGCCCGCGCTGTCCGGGTTCGGGTCGTAGAGGCCCTCCAGGTCCCAGCCACGGTCGTCCGGGAAGGAGGACATGCCCTCGCGGCGCTCCTGCAGCAACTGCCACAGATCCTCGGGACCCGCGACACCGCCCGGCAGGCGGCACGCCATCCCGACGATCGCTATCGGCTCGTCGGGATCCGCGACGACGGCCACCGCGGTGGCGGGGGCGGTGCCGTCCGCCGCGTCACCGAGCTCCTCGCGCAGGTGACGGGCGAGGACCACCGGGGTGGGGTAGTCGAAGATCAGCGTGGCCGGCAGTTTCACGCCGGTCGCCGCGCTCAGCCGGTTCCGCAGCTCGACCGCGGTCAGCGAGTCGAACCCGATGTCGCTGAATCCACGGGTGCCCTGAGCCAGTTCGGGGCCGCTGAATCCGAGTACGGCGCTCGCCTCGTCCTGGACGATGGTCAGCAGGATGCTCTCCTGCTCGGCCTGGGGCAGCCCCGCGAGTCGGCGGACCAGTCCGCTGCTGTCGCCGGAAGCCGCCCGCGCCAGGCGTCGGCCCGCGCGTACCAGGCCGCGCAGCAGGTGCGGGACTCCCCCGCCGGCCGCTGCCTGGCTTCGCATGATCTTCAGGTCCAGCTTGATCGGGACCAGCAGCGCCTGGCCGGCGTGCAGGCCGACGTCGAAGATGTCCAGGCCCTCGGCCGGCGTTATCGCCAGCACGCCACCGCGGCTCATACGGGCCTGGTCGACGGCGCTGAGGTGAGCGGTCAATCCGTTGGCCTGCTCCCACAGACCCCAGGCCAGCGACAGACCCGGCAGGCCTGCCGCCCGGCGGCCGGCCATCAGCCCGTCGAGGTAGGCGTTCGCCGCCGCGTAGTTGCCCTGTCCGGCCGACCCCATGAGCGAGGCAGCGGACGAGAACACCACGAAGGCGTCGAGGTCCAGGCCTCGGGTCAGCGCATCAAGGTGGCGCACCGCATCCACCTTCGGCGCGAACACACCGGCCAGCCGCTCCGGGGTCAGCGCCGCGATCACGCCATCGTCCAGGACGCCGGCCATGTGCACGACACCGGTCAGGGGGTGCTCGGCCGGTACCGAGGCCAGCAGGGACTCGACCTGGGCCCGGTCGGACACGTCACAGGACGCCACCGACACGACCGCACCCTGCTCGGTGAGCTCGGCGACCAGTTCCGCCACGCCCTCCGCGTCCGTACCCCGACGGCTCGCGAGCACGAGGTGCCGCACGCCGTGCCGGGTGACCAGGTGACGGGCCACCAGAGCGCCCAGGGCGCCGGTGCCACCGGTGACCAGGACGGTCCCTTCGGTCGCGAACACCGCGGGGGCGTCCGGGACGTCACCGCCGGCCCGGACGAGCCGGGGGACGGAGAGGGCCGCTGCGCGCACCGCGACCTGCGGCTCGCCACTGGCCAGCACCGGACCCAGGACCGTACGCAGGACGGATTCCGCTCCGTCGCCGGAGGCCGGGTCGGTGTCGATCAGGATGATGCGGTCGGGGTTCTCGGCCTGGGCTGCACGCACCAGACCCCATACCGCCGCTCCGGCCGGGTCGCTCACCGTGCCGTCACCGGCAGGCACCGCGCCGCGGGTCAGGACGACCAGCCGCGACTCCTCCAGCCCCGTCCCGGCCAGCCACGCCTGTACGACCTCCAGCACCCGGGAGGTCAACGCCAGTGCCGCGTCCTCGCTGTCAGCGCCGGCCACGGCCTGCAGGACCGCCACCGCCGGGACTCCCGCGCTCCCGGCCAGAGCCACGACGTCGTCGGCGGCGGACACCGGCGCCCACGACGGCGAAGCCTCCGCGCCCTGAGCCGAGGGCAGCTCGGTCCACTCCACCCCGAAGAGCGTGTCGCGGCTCTCGTCGCCTGCCGCGGCGCCCAGCTGGTCGGTGGACACCTCACGGGACACCAGCGAGTCCATCGTCAGGACCATGTCGCCGGTCTCGTCGGAGGCCTGGAACGACAGCGCGTCCGGGCCGCTCGGCGCGATCCGCACCCGCAGTGCCGAGGCACCCACGGCGTGCAGCACCAGCCCGTTCCAGGCGAACGGCAGCACCTGGCGGTCGTCGTCCGGATTGGCGAAGGCGTTCGTGTGGAGGGCGGCGTCCAGCAGCGCCGGGTGCATGCCGAACTTGCCGGCGTCCTCCCGCTGTTCCTCGGGCAGGACGGCCTCGGCGAAGACCTCGTCACCGCGCCGCCACACCGCCCGCAGGCCCTGGAACGCCGGACCGTACGCGTAGCCGCGCTCGAGCAGGTCGGTGTAGAAGTTCCCGACCTCGACGGGCTCCGCACCGGCCGGCGGCCACGCGGCGAAGTCGAATCCCTGTGCCGTTGTGCGTGTCGCCGAAGGCTCCGCCAGGAGTCCGGTGGCGTGCCGCGTCCATTCGCTCGCGCCACCCTCGCCGGCGGCGTCCTCGCGCTGGGAGTACACGTCCACCGTGCGCGTGCCGGTCGGGTTCGGTCCGCCGACCGCGACCTGCAACCGCACTCCGCCGTGCTCGGGCAGCACCAGGGGTGCCTCGATCACGAGTTCTTCCAGGACTCCGTAGCCGAACTCGTCGCCGGCCCGGACCGCGAGGTCGACGTACATCGTGCCGGGGATGATCACCACGCCGCCGATGGCGTGACCGGCCAGCCAGGGGTGCGTGCGCAGCGACAGCCGCGAGGTGAAGACCAGGCCGTCGGACTGCGGCAGCTGCACCACCGCGCCCAGCAGCGGGTGATCGGCCCCGGTCAGCCCCAGCGACGCCGCGTCCGTGGCCGAGCCGGCCATCTGGATCCAGTAGTGCTGGTGGTCGAAGGCGTAGGTCGGCAGGTCCACGCGCCGGAAGGCCGCTCCACCGGGCAGAACCTCGGCCCAGTCCAGGGCCACACCGCGGACGAACAGCTCGGCCATCGAGGCCAGCAGCCGTCGCAGGCCGCCGTCCTGACGGCGCAGGGACCCGGTCACCACCACACCGGTGCCGGTGTCGGCCTTGTCGACGGTCTCGGTGATCGGCTGGACCAGCACCGGGTGGGCACTGACCTCGACGAACACCCCGTGACCCTGCTCGAGCAGCGCGGCCACCGCCGGGCCGAAGCCCACCTGTGCCCGCAGGTTCCGGTACCAGTACCCGCCGTCGAGGACGTCGGCGTCCTCGACCCACGTGCCGGTGACGGTGGAGTAGAACGGCACCGTCGGGGCCTGCGCGCCGACCCCGGCCAGCGCCTCGGCGAGCGCGTCGCGGATGTCCTCGACGTGCCGGGTGTGCGAGGCGTAGTCCACCGCGACCCGACGCACCCGGACACCCTGGTCCTCCAGCGCGTCCAGCGCCTCGTCCAGCGCCTCGGCGTCACCGGCGATCACCACGGAGGACGGGCCGTTGACCGCCGCGACCTCGACCCGGTCCGCCCAGCGCTCCAGACGCGCGACGGCCTCTTCCTCGGTCAGCGCGACCGAAGCCATACCTCCACGGCCTGCCAGGTCCTTGGCGATGGCCTGGCTCCGCAGCGCCACCACGCGCGCCGCGTCCTCCAGCGAGAGCGCACCCGCCACACAGGCGGCCGCGATCTCACCCTGGGAGTGGCCGAGCACCGCGTCGGGCTCGACGCCCACGGAGGCCCACACCGCGGCCAGACCGACCATCACCGCGAAGCTCGCCGGCTGCAGGACGTCGACCCGGTCGAGGAGCTCGGGTTCGGCGTCGCCGCGCAGTACGTCGATCAGCGACCAGTCCACCCACCGCTCCAGAGCAGCCGCACACTCCGCGATCCGCCCGGCGAACACCGGCGAGGAGTCGAGCAGTTCACGGCCCATGCCGGCCCACTGCGAACCCTGGCCCGGGAACACCCACACGACCTTGCCTGGCGTACCCGAACCGGTCACCACACCGGCCGCGTTCTCACCGCGCGCCAGCGCCTGCAGGCCGGCCAGCGCCTCGTCGTGGGAACCCGCGAGCACCACCGCGCGCTCACCCAGCACGGCGCGGCCCGACACCAGCGTCCCGGCCACGTCCGCCAGCGGCACCTCGCCGGCGTCCTCGACGAACGCCGCCAGCCGCCCGGCCTGGGCCGCCAGCGAGGCAGCGGTCCCCGCCGACACCACCAACGGCACCACACCGGCGGGCTGCGCCACGTCCTCGACGGGCTCCGCCTCCTCGGCGGGCGCCTCTTCCAGGATCATGTGCGCGTTCGTACCGCTGGCCCCGAAAGCGGAGACGCCGGCCCGGCGCGGGCGACCGTTCTCCGGCCACTCCCGCGACTCGGTCAGCAGCTCCACCGCACCCGCGGACCAGTCCACCTGGGGGGTGGGCGCGTCCACGTTCAGGGTCGCCGGGAGCGTCTTGTGCCGCAGCGCCTGGACCATGTTGATCACGGCGGCCACGCCGGACGCCGCCTGCGTGTGCCCGATGACGGACTTGACCGATCCGAGCCACAGCGGCTGTTCCGGGTCGCGGCCCTGCCCGTAGGTGGCCAGCAGCGCCTGCGCCTCGATCGGGTCACCCAGCACCGTGCCGGTGCCGTGACCCTCCACCGTGTCCACATCGGCCGGGGAGAGGCCGGCGCTCTCGAGGGCCTTGCGGATCACCCGCTGCTGCGAGGGGCCGTTCGGCGCGGTCAGGCCGTTGGACGCACCGTCCTGGTTGACCGCACTGCCGCGGATGACGGCCAGCACCTGGTGGCCGCGCTCGCGCGCCACCGACAGCCGCTCCAGCAGCACCACGCCCACGCCCTCGGCCCAGCCGGAGCCGTCGGCGCCGGCGGCGTAGGACTTGCAGCGCCCGTCGAAGGCGAGCGCGCGCTGACGCGCGAAGCCGACGAACCCGCCCGGGGTCGCCATCACCGTCGAGCCGCCCGCGAGCGCCATCGAGCACTCGCCGCGGCGCAGCGCCTGCGCGGCGAGGTGGATCGCCACCAGCGAGGAGGAGCACATCGTGTCGACGGTCACCGCAGGGCCCTCGAGCCCGAGGGTGTAGGAGACGCGACCGGAGGCGACGCCGCCGGCGGTGCCCAGGGCGCGCTCCAGGCTGAGGTATCCCTCGAACCCGCTGAGGTCCGGCGCGTAGTCCTGGTGCACGACTCCGGCGAACATCCCGATGTCGCTGCCCCGCACCGAGTGGGGGTCGATGCCGGCCCGCTCGAAGGTCTCCCAGGACACCTCGAGCAGCTGTCGCTGCTGGGGGTCCATGGCCAGGGCCTCACGCGGCGAGATCCCGAAGAACCCGGCGTCGAACTGCGCCGCGTCGTGCAGGAAGGCGCCCTCCCGGACGTACGTCGTACCGGGGTTGTCGGGGTCCGGGTTGTAGAGGCCCTCGACATCCCAGCCGCGGTCCTCGGGGAAGGTGGAGTAGACGTCGGCGCCCTCGGACACCACCCGCCAGAAGTCCTCCGGGCCACGGATTCCGCCGGCGTACCGGCAGGCCATGGACACGATCGCGATGGGCTCAGAGGCAGCCGCGACGAGTGTGCTGTTCTCCTGCTGAAGCCGGGCGTTCTCCTTCAGCGAGGCACGCAGTGCCTCGACGACCTGCTGGTCGGGCGCCGACATATCCATCCTCCACGATTCGTTCACAGGCGATCAGCTCGTCTTGCCCAGGGCCCGTTGCACCAGATCGGCAACGTCCATGGCATCGATCAGTTCCACGTCGGCGGCGGCCGCCGACGGTTCCGCTTCCGGCGCGTCCGCATCCGCGTCCGCGTCGCCCTCGGCGAGGCCGAGGAGGGTGTCCAGTACGCCGGCCTCCTTGAACCGGGCGAACGGCACGGACGCCAGGACCTGCCTGAGTTCGTCCTCCCGCTCGTCCAGGCCGTCGTCGGCCTCCCGGAGAAGTTCGGAGCGCAGGTAGCCGACCAGCGCCTCCGGCGTGGGGTAGTCGAAGATCAGCGTCGCGGGCAGCCGCAGTCCGGTGGCCGCGTGCAGGCTGTTGCGGAGGTTGACGGCGGCCAGCGAGTCGAAGCCGACCTCCTGGAAGGCCTGGCGCGGGCCGATGCCCTCCGCGCCGCTGTGGCCGAGGACCGTCGAGGCATGGCCCCGTACCAGCCGGAGCAGGATGCGGTTCTGCTCGGTTTCCGCAACCGCCCGGAGCGAGTCCGCGAGGGACGAGGCGGCGTCGCTGTTCTCGCCGTCGCCCTGCAGTGCCTGGAGCGCTTGCTTCGCCTCGGGCAGGTCGGCGAACAGGGGGCTGGTCCGCACCGAGGTGAACGCGGGGATGAATGCGCTCCAGTCCATGTCGGCCACCGCCACGAACTTCTCGTTGCCCTGTACCGCCTGCACCATCGCGGTCACCGCCAGCTGGGGGCCCATGGGAAGGACACCGCGGCGGCGGAGCTGGGTGAGGGCGGCCTCGTCCATGCCCACGCCGATCTGGTCGAGGGCACCCCAGGCGATCGACGTCGCCCTCAGTCCACGGGCACGGCGCCACTCGATCAGGGCGTCGAGGACGGCGTTCGCCGCTCCGGACGGGCCCTGGCCGCCGCCGCCCCACACACCCGCGATCGAGGAGAACACGACGAACGCGTCGAGCGGCGTGCTCTCGAACAGCTCGTCCAGCCATACGGCCGTGTCCACCTTGGCCGAGAACACCTCGGCGAGGTCGTGCACACCGGTGTCGTCGATGGAACTGGTCTGCGTGACGTCGGCGGCGTGCACCACGGCCGTGAGCGGCTGCTCCGGGTCCGTCGCGGACACCAGTCGCGCGATCGCGTCCCGGTCGGAGTCCTCGCAGGACTCCACCGTGGTGGCGACGCCCAGCCCGGCCAGTTCGGCACGCAGTTCCGACACGCTGTGGCCGGGTGCGTGCGCGGTGGTCGTGATGAGGAGCCGGTCGGCGCCGGCCTGCGCGAGCCAGACCGAGACGTGCTTGCCGAGCCCTTCGGCGCCGCCGGTCACCAGGACCGTGCCCCGGGGGTGCCAGCCGCTGTCGCCGGTGGCCTCCGGCACGGGCTTGCGCACCAGCCGCCGGGTGTACACGCCCGATCGCCGGACCGCGAGCTGGTCCTCACCGGCGGCGGAGTTCAGCGCTCCGAGCAGGTACTGGGCCGTGCGCGGGTCGGTCACGGCGGGCAGGTCGACCAGACCGCCCCACCGGTCGAGGCGTTCCAGCGCGGCGGCGCGGCCGAGGCCCCACAGCGACGCCTGCACCGGTGAGGTGAGGGTGTCGTGGATGCCGATGTTCACCGCGCCCCTGGTCACGCACCACAGTGGCTGGGTGGCGTTGTTGTCGCCGAGTGCCTGGATCAGCGCGAGCGTCGACGCCGTGACCGCGGTCGGGTCCTTGGGGCCGCTTCCCGTCTGCTGGTCCATGGCGAGCAGGGACAGCACGCCGGTCAGGTCGTGTTCGGCCAGGACGCCGGCCAGCCGCTCGGCGAGCCGCTTCCGGGTGCCGTCGGGCTCGTCGACCTCGAGCAGGACCATGCCGAGTCCGAGACCGGTCAGCTCCGCCAGGAGGGCGTCGGTCACGCCGTCGTCCGGACGTGCGGACGGTGCGACGACCAGCCAGCGGCCGCTCGGTACACCGGCGGCTTCGCGCTCGAGCGGCTGCCAGGTGACCTGGTAGCGCAGCTTCTCCGCCGTCGACCTCTCACGGCGCTTCTCTCGCCATTGCGCCAGTACGGGAACGACGGTGCCGAGGGCGCTGCGCTGGTCGGTCGACGCCATCTCCAGCAACTCGCCGAGGGAGTCCAGATCGGCGTGCTCGACCGCGGCCCAGAAGTCGGAGTCCGCGCCTTCGGCCGCGTCGGCGGCCTCGGTGGCCGATTCCGCTTCCTGCAGCCAGTAACGCTGGTGGTCGAAGGCGTAGGTCGGCAGGTCCACGCGCCGGGAGGTCGCCGTCTGCGGCAGGACACCGCTCCAGTCCAGCGGGACACCGCGGACGAACAGCTCGGCCATCGAGGCCAGCAGCCGTCGCGGACCGCCGTCCTCACGTCGCAGCGAACCGGTCACGATCACATCGGTCTCGGTGTCGTCGGCGGTCTCGGTGATCGGCTGGACCAGCACCGGGTGGGCACTGACCTCGACGAACACCGCGTGGCCCTGGCCCATCAGGTCGGCCACGGCCGGGCCGAAGCCCACCTGGCCGCGCAGGTTCCGGTACCAGTACCCGCCGTCCAGGACGTCGGCGTCCTGCACCCAGCCGCCCGTCGCGGTGGAGTAGAACGGCACCTTCGGCGCCAGAGCGGTCACCCCGGCCAGCGCTTCGGCCAGCGTGTCGCGGACGTCCTCCACGTGGCGGGTGTGCGAGGCGTAGTCCACCGCGACCCGGCGCACCCGGACGCCTTCGCCGGACAGTGCCTCGAGGGCCTCGTCCAGTGCCTCGGCGTCTCCGGCGATCACCACGGAGGAGGGGCTGTTGACCGCGGCCACCTCGACCCTGTCCGCCCACGGCGCCAGCCGTGCGACCGCCTCGTCGGCGCTCAGCGCCGCCGAAGCCATACCACCGCGCCCGGCCAGGTCCTTCGCGATGACCTGGCTGCGCAGTGCCACCACGCGCGCCGCGTCTTCCAGCGACAGCGCCCCTGCGACGCAGGCGGCGGCGATCTCACCCTGGGAGTGGCCGAGCACCGCGCCGGGCTCAACTCCCACGGAGGCCCAGACCGCTGCCAGGCCCACCATCACCGCGAAGCTGGCCGGCTGCAGTACGTCGACCCGCTCCATCAGCGCGGGGTCGGTCTCACCGCGCAGTACGTCGATCAGCGACCAGTCCACGAACGGGTCCAGGGCGGCCGCGCACTCCGCGATCCGCTCGGCGAACACCGGCGAGGAATCCATCAGTTCACGGCCCATGCCCGCCCACTGCGAACCCTGGCCCGGGAAGACCCACACGAGCTTGCCCGGCTTGCTCGAACCGGCGCTGCCGGACACGACACCGGGTGCGCTCTCGCCGCGCGCCAGCGCCTTCAGTCCTGCCAGCGCCTCCTCGTCCGAGCCGGCCACCACGACCGCACGCTCACCCAGCACCGCACGGCTCAACACCAGCGTCCCGGCCACCGACGCCGGCGATACCTCACCGGCAGCGGACTCCAGGTACGACGCCAGCCGCCCGGCCTGACCGGCCAGGGAACCGGCGCTCCGCGCCGACACCACCAACGGCACCACACCCGCGGGCTGCGCCCCTTCCGCGACGGGCTCCGCCTCCTCGGCGGGCGCCTCCTCCAGGATCAGGTGGGCGTTCGTACCGCTGGCCCCGAACGAGGAGACCGCGGCCCGGCGCGGATGACCGTTGCGCGGCCAGTCCCGGGCCTCGGTCAGCAGCTCCACCGCACCCGCGGACCAGTCCACCTGAGTCGTGGGCTCGTCCACGTGCAAGGTGGCGGGCATGACGCCGTGCTGCATGGCCATCACCATCTTGATCACGCCGGCCACGCCCGCGGCTGCCTGCGTGTGACCGATGTTCGACTTGAGCGAGCCGAGCCACAGCGGCTGTTCCGGATTCCGGTCCCGCCCGTAGGTCGCCAGCAGCGCCTGCGCCTCGATCGGGTCGCCCAGGGACGTACCGGTCCCGTGGGCCTCCACCACGTCCACATCCGCCGGAGTGAGTCCCGCCGTGTCCAGCGCCCTGCGGATGACCCGCTGCTGCGAGGGACCGTTCGGCGCGGTCAGGCCGTTGGATGCACCGTCCTGGTTGACCGCGCTGCCGCGCAGCACCGCCAGCACCCGGTGACCACGCTCACGCGCCACCGACAACCGCTCCAGCACCACCACGCCCACGCCCTCGGCCCAACCGGTGCCATCGGCCGCCGAGGAGAACGCCTTGCACCGGCCGTCAGCCGACAGGCCCCGCTGCCTCGAGAACTCCATGAAGGCGTCCGGACTGGCCATCACCGTCGCGCCGCCGGCGAGCGCCATCGAGCACTCGCCCTGCCGCAGCGCCTGCGCGGCAAGATGCATGGCCACCAGCGACGAGGAACACGCCGTGTCCACCGTGACCGCCGGACCCTCGAAACCGAACACGTACGACACGCGGCCCGAGGCCACGCTCGCCGCCGTACCGGTCATGAGATAGCCCTGGACGTCCTCGGGCACCTGGTGGAGCCGGGACACGTAGTCGTGGTGCACGATTCCGGTGAAGACGCCGATGTCACTGCCCCGGGCGGACAACGGGTCGATGCCGGCCCGTTCCAGCGCCTCCCAGGAGGTCTCCAGCAGCAACCGCTGCTGGGGGTCCATCGCCAGCGCCTCGCGCGGCGAGATCCCGAAGAGCCCGGCGTCGAACTGCGCGGCCTCGTGGAGGAATCCGCCCGAGCGGGTGTAGCTGGTGCCCGGGTGCGCCGGGTCCGGGTGGTACAGCCCCTCGAGGTCCCAGTCGCGGTCGACGGGGAAGCCGGACACCGCGTCCCGCTGCTCCACGACCAGCTTCCACAGTTCCTCGGGACTGTCCGCTCCGCCCGGCAGCCGGCTGCTCATGGCGACGATCGCGATCGGCTCGTCGGAGACCGATGCCGCCGTCGTGGCCGGGGCGGGCACCGCCGCGGGCTCGCCGAGCAGTTCTGCCCGCAGGTAGTCAGCGAGGACGGCCGGTGTCGGATAGTCGAAGACCAGCGTGCTGGGCAGGTTCACCCCGGTGAGGTCGCGCAGCCGGTTGCAGAACTTGACCGCGCTGAGGGAGTCGAATCCAAGGCTCTTGAAGGACTGCTCCCCGTCGAACCCGTCCGTGTCGCGGTGGCCGAGCACGAGGGCCGTGCTCTCCTGGACCATGTCCATCAGCACTCGGTGCTGCTCCGCGGCCGGCAGCCCGGCCAGCCGGCCGGCGATCGCCTCGCCGGCCCCTTCGCTCCGCGACACCACGCGCCGGGTGAGGGCACCGGACGGCGTCTGCGCATCTGCTGCGGAGTCGCGGTGCCCGGCCGCCGCGGCGGGCTCTTCGGCGCCGTCCGCGGGCATGGCGGCCAGGGTCAACGGGCCGAGGACCGCGACGGGTTCGCCGGTCGCGTCCGCGAGCTCGAGCAGATGGCCGCCGTCGTGTGCCGGCGTGATCCGCAGCCGCAGCGAGGCGGCGCCTTCCGCGTACACCGCCAAACCGGTGCAGGCGGACAGGTCACGGACACGGTCGCGGTCGCGGTGGCCGTCGTCGGCCGCCGTCAGGTCCGAAGCGGTACGGGAGTCCAGGACCCGCAGTGCGGTGTCGATGAGCGCCGGGTGGATCGTGAACTCGGCGGCCTCGTCCGCCAGTTCGTCCGGCAGCGCGATCTCCGCGAAGATCTGTCCGTCCTGCTGCCACACGCGGTGCGCCCCCGGGAGGAGGGCGTCACTGTCCGCGGGCAGCGACCAGGTCCGCAGGTCGAAGGCCGGCTGAGGCATTCCGGGGACCAGTACGGCTCGTGCGTGGCAGGTCCAGGGTCCCTGCTCCGGGTCGAGGGGCCGGGCGTAGACGGCGGCCCGGCGACGCCCGTCCGGACCGGGGCCGTCCACCGACACCCGTACCTGGGCGTTGCCGTGCTCGGGCACCGTCAAAGGCGCCTCGACGACGATCTGTTCGAGGCTTCCGCAGTCCACCTCGTCGGCGGCCCTGACGATCATCTCCAGGAGCGCGGCGGCCGGAATCCCGGCAGTGCCGTCCGTTGCCACCTGACCGGGGAACCGGCCCCGGCTGCGCGGCGACAGCTGCCCGGTGAGCACGACGCCGTTGTCGCCGTCGTCACCCGGCACCTCGATGACGGTGCCGAGCAGCGGGTGCCGGGCGCTGGCGGCGCCGAGCGCCTCCGCGCCGCCCACCGCGATCTCGTCGGACTCGACCCAGTACCGCTGGTGCTGGAACGCGTAGGTGGGCAGGTCGGTTCCGGCCGCCGTGGCCGGCCGGCCGAAGACGGCCGTCCAGTCCAGGGCCACACCGCGCACGTGCAGTTCCGCGAGCGCGGTCATGACGTCGGTGGCCTCGGCGCTGTTCTTGCGCAGGGTGGCTATGCAGCTCTGTTCCTGTGCGCCGAGGGTGCCGAGCGCCATCGCGGCGAGGGCTCCGCCCGGGCCGATCTCCAGGAACGTCGTCGCTCCCTGGCCGCTCAGCGAGGTGACGGCGTCGCTGAACCGCACCGCGTTCCGGACCTGGTCGACCCAGTACTCGGGGGTCCGCAGCTGCCCGTCCCGGACGAGATCGCCCGTCAGGGTCGAGACGACGGGAAGGGCACCCTGCTGGTACGACAGGCTCTGGGCGACCGTGCGGAACTCGTCGAGCATGGGCTCCATGAGCTGGGAGTGGAAGGCGTGGCTGACCGACAGCCTCCGCGTCTTGCGGCCGCGGCTCGCCAGTTCTCCGGCGAGGGCGAGCACGGCGTCCTCGACGCCGGAGAGCACCAGCGAGTCAGGGCCGTTCACCGCCGCGACGCAGACCGCACCTCGCGCCCGGGCCAGCAGGGGCTCGACGTCGGCCTCGGTCGCCTGGACGGCGACCATCGCGCCGCCTTCGGGCAGGGCCTGCATCAACCGGCCGCGCGCGGCGACCAGCTTGCCCGCCTCGGCCAGTCCCAGCACTCCGGAGACGTGCGCGGCAGTGATCTCTCCGATCGAGTGGCCGGCGAGGAGATCCGGTCGCACCCCCCAGGACTCGAACAGCCGGAACAGTGCGGTCTCCAGGGCGAACAGGGCGCCCTGCGTGTACATGGTCAGGTCGAGCAGTTCACCGTCGGGCGACCCGGGGGCGGCGAACACCACCTCGCGCAGCGGGCGCGCCGAGTGGTCGCGCAGGTGCTCTTCCACGGCAGCGCACGCGGCGGCGAAGGCTTCGCGGAAGACCGGGAAGGTCTCGGCGAGTTCACGGCCCATGCCGGCCCACTGGCTGCCCTGCCCCGTGAAGAGGATGGCCAGCTTGCCCGTGGCCGGGGTGCCGGAGACGACCGCGGGGCTCGCTTCACCGCGCCCGAAGGCGCTCAGGTCCGCGGAGAGCTGTCCCCTGTCGGATGCCAGGACGACGGCCCGGTGGTCGAGTTGGGCGCGCGTGGTCGCGAGGGCGTGGGCGGCATCGGTGAGGCGTACGCCGGGCCGGTCGTCGAGGAACCGGGCGAGCTGCTCGGCCTGGCCGCGCAGTCCGGCGGGCGTCCGCGCCGATACGGGCACCGGCACGAGGACGCCCGTGGGCTCCGGCATGGGCTCCGGCGTGGAGACGACCGGCCGGTCGGGGCCGGGGGCCTCTTCGAGGACGACGTGCGCGTTGGTGCCGCCGATACCGAAGGAGGACACGCCGGCCCGGCGGACCCGGCCGTTCTGCGGCCAGTCGCGGGCCTCGGTCAGGAGTTCCACTGCGCCCGCGGACCAGTCGACGTGGGTCGACGGACGGTCCACGTGCAGCGTCTTGGGGAGGACGCCGTGCCGCATGGCCATGACCATCTTGATCACGCCTGCGACACCCGCCGCCCCCTGGGTGTGCCCGATGTTCGACTTCACGGACCCGAGCCACAGCGGCTCGTCGCCCGGCCGGTCCTGGCCGTAGGTCGCCAGGAGCGCCTCCGCCTCGATCGGGTCGCCGAGCGTCGTACCCGTACCGTGCGCTTCCACCACGTCCACGTCGGCCGGGGAAAGCCCGGCACCGGCGAGGGCCTTGCGGATCACCCGCTGCTGCGAGGGACCGTTCGGCGCGGTCAGACCGTTCGACGCGCCGTCCTGGTTCACCGCGGACCCGCGGACCACGGCCAGCACCTGATGGCCCCGGCGCCGGGCATCCGACAGCCGCTCCACCAGCAGCAGCCCCGCGCCCTCGGACCAGCCGGTGCCGTCCGCGCCGTCCGCGAACGCCTTGCACCGGCCGTCGGGCGCCAGTCCGCGCTGCCGGGAGAACTCGACGAAGGTCTCCACGGTGCCCATCACCATCACACCGCCGGCCAGCGCCATGGAGCACTCACCCCGGTTCAGCGCCTGCGCCGCCAGGTGCAGTGCCACCAGCGAGGAGGAGCAGGCCGTGTCGACCGTGATGGCGGGACCCTCGAAGCCGAGGTGGTAGGCGATACGACCGGAGGTGACGCTGCCGGAACCGCCGGTGAGCCGGAATCCCTCGACGCCGGACGCCTGGTGCATCCGCATGCTGTAGTCGTGGCTGTTGACTCCGACGAAGACGCCGACGTCCTCTCCGGCCAGTGTGGTCGGGTCGATCGCGGCCCGTTCGAACGCCTCCCAGGACGTCTCCAGCAGCAGTCGCTGCTGCGGGTCCATCGCCAGCGCCTCGTTCGGCGAGATGCCGAAGAACGCGGCGTCGAACCCGGCGGCGTCATCGAGGAAGGAGCCGTGGCGTACGTAGGTGCTGCCCGCGTGGTCGGGATCCGCGTTGAAGAGCCGGTCGATGTCCCAGCCGCGGTCGTCGGGGAACTCGGTGACGGCGTCGATCCCGTCGGCCACCACTCGCCAGAGGTCCTCGGGGCTGTTCACGCCCGCAGGGAAGCGGCACGACATCGCCACGATCGCGATCGGCTCGTCGGTCGTCCCGGCGGGAACCGCGGGCTCGGACGGCCGCTCGGACGTGTCGCCGAAGAGCTTGACGCGCAGGTGATCGGCCAGCGTCGTCGGCTTCGGATAGTCGAAGATCATCACCGGGGAGAGGGTGAGCCCGGTGGCTGCGGCGAGCCGGTTCCGCAGTTCCACTGCCATCAGCGAGTCGAATCCGGCCTCCTTGAAGGTCCGGTCGGCATGGACGGCGGCGGCGGTGGCGTGTCCGAGCACCTCGGCGGCATGCCGACGTACCAGTTCGACCAGGGCTTCGGTCCGCTCTGCTTCGCCCAGACCGGCGATGCGCTCCCGCACGGACGCGGGCCCGGACGGAGCGGCAGCCCGGGCCGCCGGCCGCGGCGACGGGGCCAGACCCCGCAGCAGCGGCGGGACCGGACCGTCGGCCGCCGACGCCCGCAGAGCGGACACGTCGAACTTGGCCGCCACCAGGGCGCCGGCCGTGCCAGCGTCCGTGCCAGCGTCCGAGCCCAGGGCGGCGTCCAGCAGGGCCATTCCCTCGGTGGCGGAGATGCCGCTCATGCCGATGCGCTGGTTGCGTCGCAGGTCAGCGGCGCTCAGGTGCTCGGTCATCGAGCTGACCGTCGCCCAGTAGCCCCAGGCGAGGGAGACCGCCGGCAGGCCGAGGCCGTGCCGCTGTCGTGCCAGCGCGTCCAGCCAGGCGTTGGCCGCGGCGTAGTTGGCCTGCCCGGGGTTGCCCAGCACGCCCGCTGCCGAGGAGAACAGCACGAACGCGGCAAGGTCCATGTCCCGGGTGAGCTCGTGCAGGTGGAGCGCCGCGTCCACCTTCGGGCGCAGCACGGTGTCGACGCGTTCCGGGGTCAGCTCGGTGAGCACCCCGTCGTCCAGGACCCCGGCGGAGTGCACCACGGCGGTGAGCGGGTGCTCGGCCGGGATCGCCCGCAGGAGAGCCTCGAGCTGGGCCCGGTCCGACGTGTCGCAGGCGGCGACGGTGACGGACGCACCCATCGCGGTCAGCTCGTCGTGGAGTTCGGGGGCGTGGCCGCGGCGGCCGGCCAGGACCAGGTGCCTGATGCCGTACGCGGTGACCAGGTGCCGTGCCGTCATCGCACCCAGCGTTCCGGTGCCACCGGTGATCAGTACGGTGCCTTCGGTGTCGAGCGGACGCCGCTGCTGCCCGGCTTCGGGAAGCGACCCGCCCGACGGGACGGACACCCGGACCAGCCGGGGCACCTCCGCCACACCGCCGCGCACCCGCATCTGGGGTTCGCCGCTCAGCACCACGGCCGGCAGAGCGGACCGGGAGACGTCGTCGAGGTCCGCCAGTACGATCCGGTCCGGGTGCTCCGACTGCGCCGAGCGCACCAGACCCCACACCGCGGCCGCGTCGGGTGCGGCGCAGTCCCCGGTGACCACGGCCAACCGGGTTTCCGCGAGCGTGGGTTCCGCCAGCCAGGCCTGGAGCACGGCCAGCGCCGCGTTGACCGAGGCGCGGGGGGCGGCCAGCGCGCTCATGGCCTTGGCCTCGTACAGCAGGACGTCGGGAGTCGACGTGGCCGTCGTGGCCGACGCGGCGACATCCTCGGGGTTCTCGACGGTCACGACGTCGAGGGAGCGCTCCACGGTGGGAAGCGCGCACTGCGTCCAGTCGACACGGAACAGGGCGTCGTGCGGCAACGCGCCGGTGATCCCTGCCTGTTCGGGGGAGAACGGAGTTCCGCGAACCGCTTCGACGGTCATGACGGGTTGCCCCGTGGGATCGGTCAGCTGCAGACCGGTTCCCTCCGCCGACGACCCGCCCGGTCGCACGTGCAGGGCGGCGGCGCCGGATGCCAGCAGGGACACCCCGGTCCACACGGACGGGAGCATGCCGTCGGCGATGACCGTACGGACTGCGGCGTCCAGCAGGGCGGGGTGCACCCCGTAGCGGCCCGCGTCACGGAGCGCGGCACCGTCCAGGGTGACTTCGGTGGCGGGCCCGGCGTTCGTGGGCGTCACCGTGGTGGCGGCGGGAGCCAGCGCGCCGTGCGCGTGCAGCGTCCACGGCGCGTCCAGAGGGGCGTCCGCGGCGCGGGAGTGGATCTCGACCGGCCGACGTCGTGTCCCGTCGGGCTCGCCGACGTTCACCTGGATGCTGCGGCTGCCTCGCTGCGGCAGCACCACGGGCGCATCGACGGTCAGTTCGTCGAGTACGGGGGTGGCCGCCAGGTCGCCGAGCCGGATGGACAACTCGACCAGAGCCGCGTTCGGTACCACGACGGCATCGGACACCAGGTGGTCCACGAGCCAGGGGTGCGACCGGAGCGACCAGCTCGACGTGGCCATGAGGCCGGCCGAGTTCGGCATGCCGACGACCGCACCCAGCAGCGGGTGATCGGCCCCGGCCAGTCCCAGCGAGGCCGCGTCGGTGGCCGACTCGGCCGACTGGAGCCAGTAGTGCTGGTGGTCGAAGGCATAGGTCGGCAGGTCCACGTGTACGGACGGGGCACCGGCGGGCAGGACACCGCTCCAGTCGACGGCCACACCGCGGACGAACAGCTCGGCCATCGAGGCCAGCAGCCGTCGCAGACCGCCGTCCTCACGCCGCAGCGAACCCGTCACCACGGCACCGGTCTCGGTGTCGTCGACGGTCTCGGTAATCGGCTGGACCAGCACCGGATGGGCACTGACCTCCACGAACACCCCGTGACCCTGCTCGAGCAGCGCCACCACCGCCGGACCGAAGCCCACCTGCGCACGCAGGTTCCGGTACCAGTACCCGCCGTCCAGGACATCGGCGTCTTCCACCCAGGTACCGGTGACGGTCGAGTAGAACGGCACCTTCGGGGCCAGAGCGCCGACCCCGGCCAATGCCTCGGCCAGCGTGGCCCGGATGTCCTCCACATGACGGGTGTGCGAGGCATAGTCCACCGCAACCCGACGCACCCGGACACCCTCGCCCGACAGCGCCTCCAGCGCCTCGTCCAACGCCTGCGCGTCACCGGCAATCACCACCGAGGACGGCCCGTTGACCGCCGCGACCTCGACACGGTCCGCCCACGGCTGGATCCGCGCGACCGCCTCGTCCACGGACAGCGCCACCGAAGCCATACCGCCACGGCCCGCCAGCTCCGACGCGATCACCTGACTGCGCAGCGCCACCACACACGCCGCATCCTCCAGCGACAGCGCACCGGACACACACGCAGCCGCGATCTCACCCTGAGAGTGGCCGAGTACCGCGTCCGGCTTCACACCCACGGACGACCACACCGCCGCCAGACCGACCATCACCGCGAAGCTCGCCGGCTGCAGTACGTCGACCCGCTCCATCAGCTCAGGCTCGACATCGCCACGCAGGACATCGATCAGCGACCAGTCCACCCACGGCTCCAGAGCAGCCGCACACTCCGCGATCCGCTCCGCGAACACCGGCGAGGACTCGAGCAGTTCACGGCCCATGCCCGCCCACTGCGAACCCTGACCCGGGAACACCCACACAACCTTGCCCAGCGCATCCGAACCAACCGCGCTCCCGGACACCACACCGAGCGCGCTGTCGCCCTGAGCCAGTGCTCGCAGCCCCGTCAGCGCCTCCTCGGCGGAGTCGGCCACGACCACCGCACGCTCACCGAAGACCGCGCGGCCCGACACCAGCGCCCCGGCCACCGACGCCGGCGACACCTCGCCTGCAGCGGACTCCAGGTACGACGCCAGCCGACCGGCCTGACCGGCCAGGGAACCGGCGCTCCGCGCCGACACCACCAGCGGCACCGCACCGGGCGACACCAGCGGCGGCTGCGCCTCTTCGGCGGGCGCCTCTTCCAGGATCAGGTGCGCGTTCGTCCCACTGACACCGAACGAGGAGACACCGGCGCGACGCGGCCGGCCGTTCAGCGGCCAATCCCGGGCCTCGGTCAGCAGCTCCACCGCACCCGCGGACCAGTCCACCTGGGTTGTAGGTGCATCCACGTGCAGGGTCGCCGGGAGCACCCCGTGCCGCAGCGCCTGCACCATCTTGATCACACCGGCCACACCAGCGGCAGCCTGCGTGTGACCGATGTTCGACTTCAGCGAGCCCAGCCACAGCGGCTGCTCCGCATCCCGGTCCCGCCCGTACGTGGCCAGCAGCGCCTGCGCCTCGATGGGGTCACCCAGGGACGTGCCGGTCCCGTGGGCCTCGACCACGTCCACATCCGCCGAGACCAGCCCGGCACTGGCGAGCGCCCTGCGGATCACCCGCTGCTGCGACAGCCCGTTCGGCGCCGTCAGACCGTTCGACGCACCGTCCTGGTTGACGGCGCTACCGCGCAGCACCGCCAGCACCCGGTGCCCGCGCTCACGCGCCACCGACAGCCGCTCCAGCACCACGACACCGACGCCCTCGGCCCAACCAGTGCCGTCCGCGCCATCGGCGAAGGCCTTGCACCGCCCGTCGGCGGCCAGAGCCCGCTGCCGCGAGAACTCCACGAAGTGGCCGGGCGTCGCCATCACCGACACGCCACCGGCCAGCGCCATGGAGCATTCGCCCTGCCGCAGCGCCTGCGCGGCCAGGTGCATCGCCACCAGCGACGAGGAACACGCCGTGTCCACCGACACCGCCGGGCCCTCGAGACCGAGCACGTACGACACCCGGCCGGACGCGACGCTCGGCGCCAGCCCCGTGGTCGTGAAGCCTTCCAGCTCCGGCGCGGCCGCGGCGGCGCCGGTCCCGTATCCCTGGCCGAACAGCCCGGAGAACACCCCGACATCGGTGCCCTTCAGCGAGACCGGGTCGATACCGGCGCCTTCCAGCGCCTCCCAGGAGGTCTCCAGCAACAACCGCTGCTGGGGGTCCATCGCCAGCGCCTCACGCGGCGAGATCCCGAAGAACCCCGCGTCGAACAGCCCCGCCTCGTGCAGGAATCCGCCCTGATCGGTGTACGAAGTGCCCGCACGGTCCGGGTCCGGGTCGAACAGGCCCTCCAGGTCCCAGCCACGGTCGTCGGGGAAGGACGACAGAGCGTCCCGGCCCTCGGACACCAGCCGCCACAGGTCCTCCGGCCCGGCCACTCCGCCCGGCAGCCGGCAGGCCATGCCCACGATCGCGAGCGGTTCATCGGGGTCGGCCGCCAGGACCGACTCCGTCACCGGTCGGGTGATGCCGAGGACCTCGGCCCGCAGGCAGGCCGCCAGCGCGGCCGGAGTGGGGTGGTCGAAGACGACGGTGGTGGGCAGCGGCAGCCCGGTGCTCTCCGTCAGCCGGTTCCGCAGCTGGACGATGGCCATCGAGGTGAAGCCCATGTCGCGGAAAGCCCGGTCGGACGGGATCAGTTCAGGTCCCCGCAGTTGCTGCACAGCGGCGGCCTGCGTACGGACCAGGTCTTCCATCAGTGCCAGTTGCGCACGCTCGTCCAGACCGGACAGCCGGTCACGCAGGGCTGCCGTGACGACGACGTCGGGCCGGCTCTGCTGCGAGGGGTCCTCGGCCAAGGCATGGAGGATCGAGGGGACTTCGTCGCCCGTGGTCGGCGCTTCCAGCTTCAGGGCCAGCAGCGACGGGCGGTTCGCCGTCATGACGACGTCGAAGTCGAACGCGGAGAGGAGCAGGTTGCGGAGCCGGCCGGTCTCGTCATCCGCCGAGTCGCGGTCGCCGGGCCACGCGCCCCAGGCGAGGAAGGAGCCCGGCAGGTTCCGCAGCCGACGGTTGCGTACCACCGCGTCGGACAGGATCCCGTCGACGGCCTCGCCCGGGTTGTCGGGGGAACCCAGCAGCCCGGTGGCGTCGGACACCACGACGAAGGCGGCGAGCTCGTCTCCGGCGGTCATCTCGTCCAGCTGAAGGGCCAGTTCGAGGTCGTCGGCGGCGTGGACCACTGCGGTCACCGGACGCGGCAGGTCGGCCAACGCGGCCCGCAGGGGCTCCGGGTTCCCGCTCTCTGCGGTCACCCGGATGATGCCGGTCTCGGCGAGACCCAGTTCGGGGCCGGATACAGCGGTGCCGTTGCCGCCGGGGGAACTGACGAGCAGCAGGCTCTGCGCCTGGTGGACCGTGGCCAGCCGGTGCGCGATCGCCGCACCGTGCTCCGTGTCCGCTCCGGTGACCACCACGGTGCCGGTCGCGCCCGCCCAGGATTCCGCCCGCGGCGTGTCGACCACGGGGAGGCGGTGCAGCCGGGGAACCAGCAGGGCCCCCGACCGCACCGCGATCTGCGGCTCGTCGGACGCGATCGCGGCCAGCAGGACGTCCAGGCTCAGGTCGGCGTCGCCGTCGGCCTCGGCCTCGAGGTCAAGAATGGTGAGTGCTGCCGGACGGACCTCCTGGAAGGACCGGGCGACGGCCCAGAGCGGAGCTTCGGCCAGATTCTGCGCACGGTCCTCCGCAGCGGCCGCGACTGCGCCGCGCGTGAGAACCACCAGGCGGGAAGCCGCCGACTCCGGGCGTGCCAGCCAAGCGTGTACGTGATCCGCGAGGAGGCGGGCGTTGCCGCGTCCCGCGGCGATCGCGCCCTGCTCGTCCGCCGGCCCCGGCTGCTGAACGAGGACGATCACCTCGGGAGCCGCGTCGCCGTCGGCCACCGCGGTGTGTACCGCCGCCAGGTCCGGGTACTGCCGTACCTCTGCGCCGGCCGCCTCGAGGGCCTCGACGAGTCCGGCCGCGGAGGGACCCGCCACCGCCCAGCTCCGGGCCGCGGCAACGGGTTCCGCCGATGCTGCGACCGGAATCCAGTCAAGGCTCATCAGCCCGTCGTGGTGTCCGGTCGCGGCGTACCGCAGCCGGCTCGGCTGCTCGGCCAGGAGGCGCCGCTGGATCTTGCCCGACGCGGTCCGGGGAACACCGGTGACCTCGCGGACCTGCTCCGGCACCTTGTAGGCGGAGAGCTGCTCGCGGCACCGGCCGATCAGCGTCGCGGTGTCGAACCCGGAGGGGCCGGGGACCACGTACGCGACCGGCACCTCGCCGAGCGTGTCGTGCGGCACGCCGGCAACCGCCGCGTCGGCGACACCTTCGACGGTGCGCAGTACTGCCTCGACTTCCTCGGGGTGGATGTTCTCCCCGCCGCGGATGACGAGTTCCTTGATCCGGCCGCAGATGGCGAAGTAGCCGGCGTCGTCACGCCGGGCCAGGTCTCCGGTCCGGTACCAGCCGTCCTGCAGCGCGGCGGCGGTCGCCTCCGGGCTGTTGTGGTAGCCGACCATGACGTTCGGTCCGCTGACCCACACCTCCCCCTCCTGGCCGACGGGTACGTCGAGGCCGGTGGTGGGGTTGACGATGCGGACCCCGACGCCCGGCACGGGCAGGCCGCAGGATCCGTCGACCCGGGCGCCGTCCGGCGGGTTGATGGTGATGGCGCCGCAGGTCTCGGTGCTGCCGTAGGCATCGACCAGCGGGACTCCGAAGACCTCTTCGAAGCCCTGGCGCAGCCGGGATCCGGTGACCGCTCCGCCGACCAGGCCGATCCGCAGGGCGGGTGCGGAGAATCCATTCTGCTGGGCGGCCGTCACCAGGTGGTGGTAGGTGGTGGGAACACCGGCGAGGAAGGTCGAGTTGTCCTCGCGGAGCGCGCTGATCACGTCCTCCGCGGAACTGCCGTCCATGATCCGGGCGGTGGCGCCGACCACGGTGACGGACAGCACGCACGCGATGTGCGAGAGGCTGTGGAACAGCGGGAGGGGCCACAGGACCCGGTCCTGGTCCGTCAGCCCCGGAATCGGCACGTAGCAAGAGGCCACGGACCACAGGCAGTTGCGCTGCGTGGACAGGACGCCCTTGGGCCGCCCGGTCGTCCCCGACGTGTAGAACATCCAGGCCACGTCGTCGAGGCCGAGGTCGTCCCGGGCGGTCCTGGCCGGCTCACTGACGGCGAACTCGTCGTACGAGTAGGCCCCCGCCTGCGCCGGGACATCGCCCGTCACCAGCAGGGTGATGCCGGCCGCGACGGCCGGCGAGCGCTGGAGCCGCTCCGCCTGCACGGAATCGGTGATGACCACCGTGGCGCCGCTGTCGGTCAGCAGGTACTCCAGCTCGGCAAGGGCCGAGGCCGGGTTGAGCGGCACCCCGATGCCGCTGGCGCGAACGATCGCCAGGTAACTCTCCACCGTGGAGACGGTGTTGCCGAGGCAGATGGCGACCCGGTCGCCGGGCCGGACGCCGAGGCCCGCCAGATGTCCGGCGAGCCGGCGCGTCCGCGCCTCCAGGTCGCCATAGGTGACCGCCCGCCGGTCATCCTCGAAAGCGACCTTGTCGGCAAAGCGGGTCGCGTTCTCCACGACTGCGACAGGAAGTGGCTTGATCAGGTCGGTGCGCACTATGCCGCAGTTCCTTTCGGAGAAAAGAAAGAAGAATTACCAGGAGACGGGCAGGCTCTTCAGCCCGAATACAGAGCCCTTGAGGATCAGCGGCACCTCGTCGAACTCGACGGCCAGCCGAAGGCCGGGGAACTCCCGGAGGAGAGCCGACAGGCCCACCCGCAGTGCCACGCGCGCCACGTTCTGGCCCAGGCACTGGTGGACGCCGTAGCCGAACGACATGTGACCTGCGGTGTCGCGGTCGATGTCCAGATCCGCGGGGCACCCGAACTTGGCCGGGTCGCGATTGGCCGCGGGCAGCGACACGGTGACGGTGTCGCCCTTCTTGACCACTTCACCGTTCAGCTCGACGTCTTCCAGCGCGGTGCGGAAGATCTCGTACTGGTTGATGGTGATGTAGCGGAGGAGTTCCTCGACCGCGCCGTCGAGCTTGGACGGGTCCGCGCGGAGCGCCGCCATTTCGTCCTCGTGGTGGAGCAGGGCGAAAGCGCTGACGGCCAGCGCCGGCCCCGTGGTCCCGTAGCCCGCGAAGAGCAGCAGAGCGACCATGTTGCACAGCTCTTCGTCGGTCAACTGACCGTCGACGATCAGGCGGCTGAGGAGGTCGTCGCCGGGCTGCTTCCGCTTCCTTTCGATGAGCTCGAGGAAATAGGCGAGAGCCTGCGCGTAAGCGGGCATGACCTCGTCCGGCTTCGAGTCCGGGTTGTGCATGATCTCCGGTGCGTGCGCGTACCGGTCACGTTCGTCGTAGGGCAGGCCGATCACCTCGCACACCACCCGCAGGGCCAGCGGTTCCGCGAAGTCCGCCACCAGATCCGCGGTCCCCCCGCGCTCGCGCATGACCTTGATCTGCTCGTCGGCCATGACCTCGACGCCCGATGTCATCTGGGTCGCCCGGCGGCCGGTGAACTCACCCGTCAGCAGACGCCGGTACCGGGTGTGGTTCGGCGGGTCCATGTAGATGAACATCCCCGGGATCTCCGGGGAGTTCGGCGTCAATTCGCCCCAGTGCGTCGTCGGGAAGTGACAGGTTTCCATGTTGTGGCTGAACCGCGGGTCACTGAGGACCTTGCGCGCCAGCTCGTGGCTGGTGGTGAGCCAGCCGACGTGCTCGTCGGGGTAGACCATCCTCGCGAGCGGACGTTCTTCACGCAGCGAATCGAATATCGCAGGAGGATCGAACTGATGGGTCCGCGCCCAATGGTCCTCGAAGGAAATTGCCTCGCTCATGGAATCCTTCTCACTCGAGATGATGTCGATAGCCCCGTTGACCGCGCAGGCCTAGGCGGCCAGCTTCTTGAGGGTTTCGTACGCGGTCGCCAGCGAGGTTTCGGCCAGCGGCCTGAGCTGCGCCATCTGCGGAACGGACGCAGCCATCGTCAGCTCGGCCGTCACGAACGTCAGGTCGTCCCCGAGACCGACCGACTCCAGAACGGCACGCAGATACGGCTCCTGGAAGTCGAAGTCCTCGCGGGGGGTTCCGGGCGCGTACGAACCGCCGCGCGCCTGGATGACCACCACCGACTTTCCGCTGAGCGGACTGGTCTTCCCGGGCATGGACATGTGGGCCGGGTGAACGACACGGTCCAACCACGCCTTGAAGGTCGACGGGATCGAGAAGTTGTGCATGGGAACACCGAGGACGATCGTGGTCGCCTCGAGCAGCTCATTGGTGATCGCCGCCGTGAGGTCCCGCTCTTCCGCGCTCTGACCGTGCTCGCCGTCCGGGTAGACGAGAGACTGGTGCACGGGGTGCGTGATGTGCGGAATCGGGTCGGCCACGACATCGCGATAGGTGTATCCGCTGCCCGGGTGGCTGCTGCGCCACTCTTCGGCGAAATAGGCCGACAGCTGCCGCGAAACGGATTCAGTACCGATGCTCGAGTCTATGCGCAGGAGGTGCGACATCCCGGAGTCCCCTTACCGATCGAAGAAGAAATGTAGGTCTACGCGTCCCGCGACAGTTCGTCGATTCATCGAATGCGTCGAATTCGCCGCGATGGTGCGGTCTTTGATCCTCTGCAGCCAGACTAGATCGAGCCATGTCGGCACGACATCCCTCAGCCTGGTAGGGAGGGGGCGGCGGCTCGGCAACTCGGTACACCTCGAGCGCTGTTGTAGCGGGTCTCGAGTTTCCCTGAGTAATTCGCGTTCAAACAGCCGGAATTCAAACAAGCGCGAGCCGCCGCCGCTTCGAAAAGCGGCGGCGGCTTCGACGGGGTACGTCCCGAAGGGGTCAGGCAGAAGCCAGATCGACGGGCTGGCCCGTGCGCACCGACGCGTAGGCCGCCTCGACGACCCGCAGCGTGCGTACGCCGGCGGCGCCGTCCGGGCCGGCTCCCTGCCCCTGGCCGGCCGCGGCGGCGACGAACGCGCCGAGCATGACCGCGTACAGGTCGGCCCCGCCGGCCTCCCACCGCTCACCGCCCGTGGCGGCGTCGAATCCGCCGAGCAGCCGCGGGCGGGCATTGAACTCCACGCTCGCCTTCTCACCGATGAAGGTCATGGCCGGTCCGCTGAGGGCCGACCGGTTCGCCGACAGGATCCGGCTGCAGTCGATGGACGCGACCGCCCCGCTCGCGTACCGCACGGAGACGAGTGCTGCGCTCTCCACGCCCGGCTGCCCGCTGAGGACGCTGTTCGACTGCGCGTACACCTGCTCCGCCGGCTCCCCGCCGAGCACCGCGTCCACCAGGTCGAGCAGGACCGCCGCGTTGGCACCCAGCGCCCCGCCGTCCTGCGCTCCCCCGGTCGCGGGGGTGTTGTACGACCCGTGCATGGTCGTCAGCGTGCCAAGGGCCTCACCGGCGGCGATGCCCTCGCGCACGGCGGTGAACGCCGGGCTGAAGCAGGCCGGCGACGCCAGGGTCAGCCGCACCCCCGCATCCTCACAGGCGCGCACCATGGCCCGGGCGTCCGCCTCCTTGGCCGCCATCGGCTGCTCGACCAGCACGTGCGCCCCGGCCTCGGCCGCCCGCTCGACCAGTTCCCGGCGGCGGGCGACCTCGCTGGTGACCACCACGGCCTCGGGGCGCAGCGCGAACACCTCGTCCCAGCCGTCCGCGTACGGAGCGTCCAACTCCGCGGCCACGGCCCGCCCCCGGGCGGGATCACCCGGCGCACCGTCGGGGTCCGCGATGATCAGCTCGACGCCGGGCATGCCGTGCAGCAGCCGGGCGTACGTCGCGGCGCGCTCATGGGCGAACGACAACACGGCGACCTTCATGCGGCGGCCCCCTTCACGGTCAGTTCCACGGCACGTCCGGTCCACGCGGACTCCGCCGCGGCTTGGGTGATACGGATGGCGGCCAGTCCGTCCCGCGCTCCGAGCCGCGGCTCGGGACCGCCCGTGAATCCCTGGGCGAACTCGCGGATCATGGAGACGAACGGCGTTTCCCCGAAGTGCGCGAGGTCCCCGGCCGAACCGCCGAACCCCTGGACCTCCTGGGGCCATTCGGAGTCGTAGAGCACCGTCCCGCCCGTGCCCGAGACATGGCAGGTGAGGCGGTAGGGGGGCACCGGCGTCGCCATCCAGCGGCTCACGACCTGGCTGATCGCGCCACTGGCGTGGGTGAGGACGGCGGTTCCGACCCCGACGGCTCCCGTGGGGGCCGGTGCGGCGATGTCACCCTGGTAGTAGGCGTGCACGCGCACGACGTCCCCGAAGACCCACTGGGCGAGGTCGACGCCGTGCAGCATCTGGTCGGTCACGATGCCGCCCGACCGCGCGGACGCCTGCCCGCTCCAGGGCCGCGGGTGGTATCCGGCCACCGTGAACCGGGCGACCGTGCCCGCTCCGACGCTGCCCGCCGCTACCAGCTCGCCGAGCCGACCGTACGCCGGGGCGAAACGCACGTTGTGGGTCGGGTAGAGCCGTACGCCGGCCTGCTCGGCCGCTGCGACGATCTCCTCGGCCTCGGCGGTGGTGCTCGCCAGGGGCTTCTCGCACACCACGCCCGCACCCGCGGTGATGGCGGCCATGGCCATCGCGTGGTGGGTGCTCGTCGGGGTGCAGATGTCCACGACGTCCACGCCGTCCAGCGCTTCCTCCAGGGAACCGACGGCCTTGGCACCGAACTCGCGCGCGAGCTCCTCGGCCCGGCCGTCGGTGGAGTGGACCCGCACCGACGCGCCGATGGTGGTCCACGCGTCCAGATGGAACCGTGCGATCAGCCCAGCGCCCATCAATGCCACTTCAAGTCGCTTCATGGCATCCCCCGCCTTTCTTCCCGATCGTCTTGACAGGCGACCCGGCTACGGGAGCCCTCGGCCGGGCGCAGCCCCGGCATGACTGCCGACGCCCAGCACGTCTGAAGTCCGATCAGTCTCGCCCGCACCACCCGGGCGGGACCATCACCAGCGTGGGTAGTCTCAACCGGCACCCCGCCGGGGGGTGCGGTCAGGCGTGGTTGACCGGGAGGACGTCCGGGGAGAGGGCGCCCGCGCGGGCCGCGGCCGAGGTCATGCGGCGGCGGTGGTGGCGGCGGCAGAGGACCTCGTAGCCGATCTCCTCCGCCGGGCGGTTCACGTCGCCGACCACGACCTGCGCGCCCTCGACGACCATCTCGCCGCCCACCGTACGGGCGTTGTGGGTGGCCCGGGCGCCGCACCAGCACAGGGCCTCGACCTGGAGCTGCTCGAGGCGGTCCGCCAGCTCGATCAGGCGCTGCGAGCCGGGGAAGAGTTTGGTGCGGAAGTCCGTGGTGATGCCGAAGGCGAAGACGTCCATGTCGAGGTCGTCCACGATGCGGGCCAGCTGGTCGATCTGCTCCGGGGCCAGGAACTGCGCCTCGTCCACGATCACGTAGTCCGCCTTGCCGCCCTTGGAGAGCTGGGCGACCAGGTACGCGTACAGGTCCATGCCCTCCGGCGCCTCGATCGCCTCCGTCACCAGACCCAGCCGGGACGACAGCTTCCCCTCGCCCGCCCGGTCGTCCCGCGTGAAGATCACGCCCTGAAGCCCGCGCGCGTCACGGTTGTGCGCGATCTGGAGCGCCAGAGTGCTCTTTCCGCAGTCCATCGTTCCGGAGAAGAACACCAGCTCGGGCATGGGAAGTACAGAACCTTTCGGGTCGTGGGCGGGAGGGGAGGAGAGGGAAGGAGGGGTCAGGAGCGGATTTCGAGCAGCGGGACGAGCTGCTCTGCCGCGGTCATGGAGCCGTGCATGCCGACGAGGGCGGACTCGTTGGGCTCGTTGCGCGACGCGGTGATCGCGACATCGGCCTGGGCGGCCGCGACCACGTCGCCGATCCGGCCGAGCACACGCTCGTCGCACTCCCCCGGCGTCCCGAACCAGCCCAGTTCCAGGGCCTCTTCGCGGCTCGCCACCCAGAAGCGGTCGCCGAGCACCTCGCGCCACACCGTCAGTACGTCGGCCTCGGCGCCCGGTACCGCGTAGACGTGCCGGGCCCGGCCCTCGCCGCCGAGCAGGGCCACGCCCGCGCCCAGCTCCCAGTCCTCGTCGAAGTCGATCCGGGAGTCCTCGTCGAAGGGGACGTCGACCATGCCGTGGTCCGCCGTCACGTACAGGGCGGTGCGCGGCGGGAGTTGCTCGGCGAGGCGCTGCACCAGCCGGTCGACGTACATCAACTGGCCGCGCCAGGCGTCGGAGTTCACCCCGTGGCGGTGGCCGGCCCCGTCGAGTTCGCTGTAGTACGTGTACACGAGCGAGCGGTCACCGGCCGCGAGGCGGTCCGCGGCGAGGTCCATCCGCTCCTCGCCGGTCATCCGGCCGAGGAAGGTGCCGCCGCTCAGCGCGACCTTCGTGAGCGGTGTGGTCTGGAAGGCGGGCGAGGATACCTGGGCGGTCGCCACGCCGGCCTTGTCGGCCAGCTGGAAGACGGTCGGGTACGGCTGCCAGGGCTTGGGCGCGGTCCACGGCTGCCAGCGGAGCTGGTTCATCAGCTCGCCGGTGGCCGGATTGCGGACGGCGTAGCCGGGCAGGCCGTGGCGGGCGGGCGGCAGGCCGGTGCCGACCGAGGCCAGCGAGGTGGCGGTGGTCGCCGGGAAGCCCGCGGTGATCGGGCGGCCGGTGCCGCCGCGCGAGCCGGCGAGGAGGGAGGTGAGGTAGGGGGCCTCGTCCGGGTGGGCCTTGATCTGCTCCCAGCCCATGCCGTCGACCAGGAACACACAGTTCCGGTCGGCCGGGGTCAGCTCCGCGATGGAGGCGGAGAAGCCGGGGACGCCCTGGCCGGCCACGAGGGTGGGCAGCAGGTCGGCGAGCGAGCCCGTGCCGTACTCGGGGACGGGCGCGGCCGCGAGATCCAGCAGCTCCGGCTCGTCCGCCCAGTTCTGCGCGGCGGGGTACGCCATCAGCGGGCGGGGGTGGACGTGGCCGCGGTGGCTTCGGAGAGCGCCTGCGCGAAGACCAGGGTCTGGCGCACCGCCTCCGGGCCGTCGCCCGCCTCGCTGACCCGCAGGCTGAGGTCGTCGGCGGTGGAGTTGCCGGTGTAGCCGTGGTCGGAGTCGCAGTTCGGGTCGCCGCAGGCGGCCGGCTCCAGGTCGATCCGGGAGACCGCACCCCAGCCGATGGTCAGGACGACCTCGCGGGGCAGGGTGCCGGGGGTGTAGGACTCCGGGTTGGCGACGACGCGGCTGAGCACCACGGAGGAGATGCTGGAGAGCTTGACCGACTCGGTGGAGGTGGTGGCGTACGGGGACGGCGACCCGGCGTCCGCGGCCTGCTCGTCGGTGTGGCTGACGATGAAGCGGTTGCCGGTCAGGACCAGCACGGTGACGTGGCGGCGGACCTCGTTGGAGTCGAAGGTCGTCTCCTGGTGGACCAGGTACGACGAAATCGGCTCGCCGCCCACCGCGGCCTCCACGGCCTCGGCCACGAGGGCCGGGTAGTAGCCGCTGCGCTCGATCGCCGTGCGCAGCCCCTGGGTCGTCGTACCGGATTTCGCCATGAGGTCCATCCTAAGGCCCCTACGGGGCGTCCCGGCCGCGCCGGACCCGCTCAGTAACTGGGGAGGGTCCGCGGGCCGAGATCGCCGCGGGCGGGCGGATGCGCGACGCGGACGGTGGCGCTCAGCACGGAGAGTCCCTCGGTGGCCACGACCACGGGCTCCAGCGAGACCCCGATCACCTCGGGGTGGTCGTCCACGAGCCTGGACAGCCGCAGGAGCAGCTCCTCCAGCGCGGGGGTGTCGACGGGGTCGCTGCCGCGCCAGCCGAAGAGAAGGGGTGCGGTCCGGATGGACCGGATCAGCCCGGCGGCGTCCCGGTCGGTGGCCGGGACCAGGCGGTGGGCGATGTCCCCGAGCAGCTCGGAGGCGACTCCGGCGAGCCCGAAGGAGAGGACGGCGCCGGCGGCCGCGTCGATGACGGAGCGGACGACGGTGTCGACCCCGCGCGGCACCATCGTCTGGACCACCGGCTGGAGCTCCGACGGCTTCCCGAGCAGCCCGGTGAGGTCCTCGTACGAGCGCCTCAGCTCGGCCTCGTTCCTGAGGTCGAGGCGTACGCCGCCGAGGTCCGCGCGGTGGCGCAGGTGCGGGGCGGTGGTCTTCAGGGCGACCGGGTAGCCCAGGATCCCGGCGGCGCGGACCGCCGCGTCGGGGCTGGGCGCGGGCAGGGCGGGCAGCACGTGGATCCCGTACCGCGCGAGCAGCTCGCGGGCGTCCCACTCGGCCAGGGTCAGCACGGCCCCGCCGTCGACGTCGGCCAGCAGCCCGGCCAGCTGGGCGGCGGCGCCGGGCTCGTCGATGTCCTCGTACTCGGGAACGTGCCCGACCTCGGCGTTGCCCCGCCGCCACTGTCCGTACCGCACGGCCTCGGCGAGGGCCTTGACGGCCCGCTCGGCGGCGGGGTAGCCGGGGATCCGGTCCGGCTCGGCGCCGTGCCCCTCGCCCGCGAGACCGGGCCGGGGCAGGCCGGAGCCCGGGACGGGAGCGGGCGCGGCGGGCGAAGGGGCGCCCGCGGCGGACAGCGCCTCGACCAGTTCGCCGAGCTCCACGTGCACCACCGCCACGGGCTTGCCCGGCACCTCGGCCACGGCCTCGCGCAGGGACTCGGCCAGGTCGTCGGCCAGCGCGTGCTCGCTCACCCAGGGGATGGCCGTGACCACCACCGCGTCGCAGTCGTCGGAGGCCAGCGCCGCGGCCAGGGCCGTGCGGAAGTCCTCGGGCGCGGCCGCGGTGGTCAGGTCGATCGGCGGCAGCGGCCGCAGGCCCTGGGCCAGGCAGGCATCGTAGGTGAGGACCCCGAGGGACTCGGAGTTGCCCAGGATCGCGACGCGCGGGCCGGCGGGCAGCGGCTGCGAGGCCAGCAGCAGCCCGACGTCCACCAGCTCCGTCACCGTGTCGACGCGGATCACGCCGGCCTGCCGCAGCAGGGCGGAGACGGTGGCGTCCGGCAGCCGGGTTCCCGGGACCACGTGCCCGGCGGGGGTGTGGCGGCCGCCCTTGGCGACGACCACCGGCTTGACGGCTGCCGTCCGGCGGGCGAGGCGGGTGAACTTCCGCGGGTTGCCCAGGGTTTCCAGGTAGAGCAGGGCGACGTCGGTCGCCTCGTCGTCGTACCAGTACTGGAGGATGTCGTTGCCGGAGACGTCGGCGCGGTTGCCGGCGGAGACGAAGGAGGACAGCCCCTCGCCGCGGCGCAGCAGGGCGGAGAGCAGGGCGATGCCGATCGCCCCGGACTGCGTGAACAGGCCGATCCGGCCCCGCATCGGCATCGGCGCGGGGGTCAGCGAGGCGTTGAGTTCCACCTCCGGCGCGGTGTTGATCACCCCGAAAGCGTTGGGCCCGATCAGGCGCATCCCGTACGAGCGCACCTGCTTCACGAGTTCGCGCTGGCGGGCGAGTCCGGCCGGGCCGCTCTCCCCGTATCCGGCGGACAGCACCACGAGCCCCTGGACGCCGTGTTCACCGCAGGCCGCCACGGCCTCGGGGACCCGGTCGGCCGGGACGGCGATCACCGCGAGGTCGACGGGGGCGCCGATGGCGTCGACCGTGCGGTAGGCCCGTACGCCGTCGAGCAGATCGCGCGTGACCTCCTCGTTGACGGCGTAGAGGTGGCCGTGGAAGCCGCTGTCGCGCAGGTTGCGCAGCGCGGCGGCGCCCACGCCCGCTCCGGAGCGGCTGACTCCGATCACCGCGACCGAACCGGGGGCGAGCAGCCGCTGCACCGAGCGGGCCTCGGCGCGCTGTTCGCGGGCGCGCTGCACGGCGAGGGACTCGGCGGTGGGTTCGAGGTCGAGGGTGAGGTGGACGGAGCCGTCCTCGAAGCTGCGCTTCTGCTCGTAGCCGACGTCCCTGAACACCTTGATCATCTTGGTGTTGGCGGGCAGCACCTCGGCGGCGAACCGGCGGATGCCCCGCTCCCGGGCCACCGCGCCGATGTGTTCGAGGAGGGCGGAGGCCACCCCGCGGCCCTGGTGGGCGTCCTGGACCAGGAAGGCGACCTCGGCCTCGTCGGAGGGTCCGGAGGCGGGCCGGCCGTCGGCGCCGATGCGGTCGTAGCGGACGGTGCCGATGAACTCCCCGCCGATGGTCGCCGCGAGGCCGACCCGGTCCACGTAGTCGTGGTGCGTGAACCGGTGCACGTCGCGGTCGGAGAGCCGGGGGTACGGGGCGAAGAAGCGGTAGTACTTCGACTCGTCGGAGACCTGCTCGTAGAAACTGACCAGTCGGCCGGCGTCGGCGGGGGTGATGGGCCTGATCCGGGCGGTGCCGCCGTCGCGCAGGACGACGTCCGCCTCCCAGTGGGCCGGGTACGAGGGGTCCGACTCGGTGGTCATGGGCCTACCTTACGGCCGGAAACCGCCTGACAGCGCTCGCGCGGCGCGTGAGGCACACTAGGGCAAAACGGTGCAAGCTGGGGAAGGTCGAACGGCGGAAGATTCGGGCCGAAGGTCGGTCGGAGCATTCAGGGCGTCGTGAGAGACTGGTCTAGACAACCGTAAGAACCTGAAGGGCATCACCATGGCAGAGCGCCGCGTCAACGTCGGCTGGGCCGAGGGCCTGCACGCTCGTCCCGCCTCGATCTTCGTCCGTGCGACGACCGCTTCCGGCGTCCCGGTGACCATCGCGAAGGCCGGCGGCGACCCCGTCAACGCCGCTTCCATGCTGGCGGTTCTGGGCCTGGGCGCCCAGGGCGGCGAGGAGATCGTCCTCGCGTCCGACGCCGACGGCGCCGAGGCGGCGCTGGACCGCCTCGCGAAGCTGGTCGCCGAGGGTCTCGAGGAGCTCCCCGAGACCGTCTGACCCTTCACACGCGAAAGCCGCGACCCCTGCCGTCCGGGGCCGCGGCTTTCGTGTTCACACAGGGGAATGTCCACGCAGGGGAGTGTTCACCCAGAGGAATTCGACTCCGCAGGAATTCGGCACGCCGAATTCACGCCACCCGGAATTCCGGAAGCGGCGCACGAATACCGATCCTTTGTATACGGGCCCTGTTAATGACGGCCGCTCGACATGTTTACGGCAGGTTGCGAAGTTCTCACGGCCGCCCGTATCCGCAGCCGGTGCGCCCCCGCCGCCCGGTCGGCGTGGACGGCCGCCAGTGCCCGCGCCCGCTCCGCGTCCCCGCGCGCCACCGCGTCCACGATCGCCCCGTGCTCCGCCCAGGACTCCACCGGCCGGGCCGGCGCCTCCACCACGTACATCCACGCCACCTTGTGCCGCATCTGCGTGAGCAACGCGATCAGGCCCGGGCTCCCGGAGGCCTGCGCGAGCGTCTCGTGGAACCAGCCGCCCAGGGAGCGCAGATCCTCGCCCTGGCCCCGCCTGGCCCGCTCCTGGCCCAGCCTGACCAGCCCTCTCAACACCTTGAGGTGGGCCTCGGTGCGCCGCCGGGCCGCCTTGGCGGCCGCCAGGGGCTCCAGCAGCATCCGCAGCTCGAGGAGGTCTACGGCCTCCTGCTCGGTCGGCTCGGCCACACAGGCACCCGCGTGGCGCCGCGTGGTCACGAACCCCTCGGACTCCAGGGTCCGCAGCGCCTCGCGCACCGGGACGCGCGAGACTCCGTACCGGCGGGCCAGCACCTCCTCGGTCAGCCTGCCGCCCGGTTCGAAGACCCCGGAAACGATGTCGTCGCGGATCGCTGTGCATACCGCGTGCGCAGGAATACGCAAGACCGGACCTCCGCCTATTTCCGATTTTCGACTGCCACGCCCATTGGACACGCATGCGCGTGCTGCGACTCTATTGCAACACACGATAATTTCCGAGAGCGGCCGGAAATGACAAACATGTATCCGGCACAGCAGCGCGAAGGCCCCGGCTCGGGGAGCCGGGGCCTTCGGTGAAGCGGTGGAGTGCGGATCAGACGCTGACGCCGTGCGAGCGCAGGTACGAGATCGGGTCGATGTCCGAGCCGTAGTCGGCACCGGTGCGGGCCTCGAAGTGCAGGTGCGGGCCGCTGGAGTTGCCCGTGGAGCCCGAGAGGCCGATCTGCTGGCCGGGGGTGACCTGCTGGCCGACGGAGACGCTCAGCGAGGACATGTGCCCGTACTGGGTGTACGTACCGTCGTTGTGCTTGATCACGACGTTGTTGCCGTACGCGCCGCCCCAGCCGGCCTCGACCACGACGCCGACGCCCACCGCGTGGACGGTGGTGCCGGAGGCGGCGTGGAAGTCGATGCCGGTGTGGCTGCCGGAGGACCACATGCCGCCGCCCGCCTTGTACTGCGTGCTGACGTACGAGCTGTCGAGCGGCGAGACGAAGGTGTTGAGGCGCTTGCGCTCCTCCTCGCGGGCGGCGCGCTCGGCGGCCTCGCGCTCGGCCTTCGCCTTGGCCTCGGCGAGGCGCTTGGCCTCGGAGGCCCGCTGCTTCGCGTCGGCCTCGGCCTGCGCCTTGGCGGCGGCGTGCTCGGCGGCACGCTGCTGGGAGGCGGCCTGGTCCTCGATGTCACCCGCGAGGTCCTCGGCGACGACCGCGCCGAGCGCGTTGTCCGGGGCGGAGTGGGTGTTGCCATTGTCCGCGGCGAAGGCCGGGGCGGCGAGGGAGCCGACGACGCCAGTGGTGGCGAGGGCGGCGATACCGGCGTAGCCGGCGGTCTTGCGGCTCAGACGGCTGGAACCGCGGTGCTTGCCGGAGCCGGCGGGACGACTGCCAAACGCCATGAAGGGGCTGATCCTTTCCTTCCTTCTCGCCTACCGGGTTAGCTGACGGGTTCGGAGCAGGAAGGTCTCCTACGGGCCTCCTCTTGCGAGGCGGTCCGATTCACCCCAGGGACTGATGTGGGTCCCCGGCTCCCCAGGCTCGCGCCTGACGGGGACTCGGCGATCGCTGCCCGGTGCCGCGGATGCGGCGGGTACAACTGACGGACAGCACGGGTGACGCTAGGCGGATCATCAGTCAATCGCCAAACAGACACGCCTTTTTGTTGCGTACGCCACATCACATAAAAGCAACCTCTCCACTAAACGGACAAAAAGGGGCTCTGGCGGACAAGCCCGCCAGAGCCCCTTGCCGTGTCGGCCGGTTGGCCGTCGGCTGCCGTTCGGTTGCCGTCAGTTGGTGACGACGCTCACGTCGCCGATCCCCAAGGCCCGCACCGGCGCCTCGATCTGCGCCGCGTCGCCCACCAGCACGGTGACCAGCCGGTCCGCGGGGAAGGCCTTCACGACCGCCGAAGTCGCCTCCACCGTCCCGGTTTCGGCGAGCCGCGCGTACAACTGCGCCTGGTAGTCGTCCGGCAGCTCCTGCTCGACCTGGTCGGCGAGGGTGCCCGCAACCGAGGCCGCCGTCTCGAACTTGAGCGGGGCCACGCCCACCAAGTTCTGCACCGCCACGTCCCGTTCGGTGTCGGTCAGGCCGCCCTCCGCGAGGGTGCGCAGCACCTTCCAGAGGTCCTCGAGGGCCGGGGCGGTGTTCGGGGTGTCCACCGAGCCGCTGATGGCGAGCATCGAGGCGCCCCTGCCGTCGGCCGTGGAGCGCAGCACCTGGCCGAAGGCGCGCACGCCGTACGTGTACCCCTTCTCCTCGCGCAGCACCTTGTCCAGGCGGGAGGTCAGGGTGCCGCCCAGGCAGTACGTGCCGAGCACCTGGGCCGCCCAGACCCGGTCGTGCCGGTCCGCTCCGATCCGGCCGATCAGCAGCTGCGTCTGGACCGCGCCGGGCCGGTCCACGATGACCACGCGGCCGGTGTCGTCGGCGGTCACCGGCGGCACCGGGAGGGGCTCGGCGGTGCCGCCCGTCCACGCGCCCAGGGTGTCTGCGAGGACGGCGTCCAGGTCGATGCCGGTCATGTCGCCGACGACCACCGCGGTGGCGGTGGCGGGGCGTACGTGGGCCTCGTAGAAGGCGCGTACGGCCGCGGAGTCGATACGGGCGACCGTCTCCTCGGTGCCCTGGCGCGGCCGGGACATGCGCAGGCTGGCCGGAAAGAGCTCCTTGGAGAGCTGCTTGGCCGCGCGGCGCTGCGGGTTGGCCAGCTCGTGCGGGATCTCGTCGAGCCGGTTGCGCACCAGCCGGTCGACCTCGGCGTCGGCGAAGGCCGGCGCGCGCAGGGCCTCGGCGAGCAGGCCCAGCGCCTTGGGCAGCCGGGAGGCCGGGACCTCCAGGGAGACCCGCAGGCCCGGGTGGTCGGCGTGCGCGTCGAGGGTGGCGCCGCAGCGCTCCAGCTCGGCCGCGAACTCCTCGGCGGAGTGCTTGTCGGTGCCCTCGGACAGGGCGCGGGACATGATGGTCGCCACGCCGTCCAGGCCCTCGGGCTCGGCGTCCAGCGGGGCGGCGAGGTTGACCTCGACCGCGATCACCTGCTGGCCCGGGCGGTGGCAGCGCAGCAGGGTCAGGCCGTTGGAGAGGACCGAGCGGTCGGGGGCCGGGAAGGCCCACGGCTGCGGCTCGCCGGCCTGCGGCTGCGGGTGGAAGGTCATCGTGACGGCTGCGGTGTCGCTCACTGCTCCGCCCCCTCGTTCTCGTCGTTCTCGGCGGACTCGGCGGACACGTCCGACTCGTCGGATTCGTCGGCCGCGATCGGCTCGTAGACCAGCACCGCGCGGTTGTCCGGGCGCAGCCGGGCCGCGGCCACGGCCTGCACCTCCCCGGCGGTCACGTCGAGGACCCGCTGCACGGCGGTCAGCGCCAGCTGCGGGTCGCCGAAGAGCACCGCGAACCGGCACAGTTCGTCGGCCCGGCCCGCGACCGTGCTCAGCCGGTCCAGCCACTCCCGCTCCAGCTGCGCCTGCGCGCGCTCCATCTCCTCGGCCGTCGGGCCCTCGGCGGCGAAGCGCGCGAGCTCCTCGTCCACGGCCGCCTCGATGTCGGGGACCTCGACCCCGCCGGAGGTCTTGACGTCCAGCCAGCCCAGCGAGGGCGCCCCGGCCAGCCGCAGGATGCCGAACCCGGCCGCGACGGCCGTCTGGTCCCGGCGTACCAGGCGGTTGTGGAGCCGCGAGGACTCGCCGCCGCCCAGGACGGTCAGCGCCACGTCGGCGGCGTCGCACTCGCGGGTGCCGTCGTGCGGGAGCCGGTAGGCGGCCATCAGCGCACGCGCCGGAACCTCCTCGACGATCTCCTCGCGCAGCTCCCGGCCGATGACCTCGGGCAGCGAACCGTCACGGGGCGGCTGCTTGCCGTCGTGCGAGGGGATGCTGCCGAAGTACTTCTCGACCCACGCGAGCGTGCGCTCCGGGTCGATGTCGCCGACGATCGACAGCACCGCGTTGTTGGGCGCGTAGTACGTACGGAAGAAGGTGCGCGCGTCCTCCAGGGAGGCGGCGTCCAGATCGGCCATGGAGCCGATCGGCGTGTGGTGGTACGGGTGGCCCTCGGGGTAGGCGAGGGCGGTCAGCTTCTCGAAAGCCGTGCCGTACGGGACGTTGTCGTACCGCTGGCGGCGCTCGTTCTTGACGACGTCACGCTGGTTCTCCATGGACTCGTCGTCCAGGGCGGCCAGCAGCGAACCCATCCGGTCCGCCTCCAGCCACAGCGCGAGCTCCAGCTGGTGGGTGGGCATCGTCTCGAAGTAGTTGGTGCGCTCGAAGCTGGTGGTGCCGTTGAGGGAACCGCCGGCGCCCTGGACCAGCTCGAAGTGCCCGTTGCCCGGTACGCTCGCCGAGCCCTGGAACATCAGGTGCTCGAAGAGGTGAGCCAGGCCGGTACGGCCCTTGACTTCGTGGCGCGAGCCGACGTCGTACCAGAGACAGACCGCGGCGACCGGGGTCAGGTGGTCCTCGGACAGCACCACGCGCAGGCCGTTGGCCAGCCGGTGCTCGGTCGCTGTCAGGCCGCCGGAGCCGGCCTGGGCTGTGGCCGTGTGACCCATGGGCATGTGATCCCTTCGATCGCGATGCAGAGATTTCCGTCAGACCTGCCACTGTATGCAAGCGCGTCGGCAGCCGGATAAGTTCCCGGGTCACACTGGGTCGGAGTCGGCGCTGTCGGTGCCTCGGGCCACAATGGTCCGCGTCAGACCCCCAGCACACTCATTCTTGGTTAAGGAGCCGCGCAGCGATGGCCCGCCGCAGCACGAAGACCCCGCCGCCGGAGGATTTCGAGGAGAAGATCCTCGACATCGACGTCGTCGACGAAATGCAGGGCTCCTTCCTCGAGTACGCGTACTCGGTGATCTACTCCCGTGCCCTGCCCGATGCCCGGGACGGCATGAAGCCGGTGCACCGCCGCATCGTGTACCAGATGAACGAGATGGGGCTGCGACCCGACCGCGGCTATGTGAAGTGCGCCCGCGTCGTCGGCGAGGTGATGGGCAAGCTCCACCCGCACGGTGACGCGTCGATCTACGACGCCCTCGTGCGCATGGCCCAGCCCTTCTCGATGCGGCTGCCGCTGGTCGACGGCCACGGCAACTTCGGTTCGCTCGGCAACGACGACCCGCCGGCCGCGATGCGTTACACCGAGTGCAAGATGGCCGACGCCACGTCACTGATGACGGAGTCGATCGACGAGGACACCGTCGACTTCACCGCCAACTACGACGGCCAGGAGCGGGAGCCGGTCGCGCTTCCCGCCGCGTATCCGAACCTGCTGGTCAACGGCGCGTCCGGAATCGCGGTCGGCATGGCCACCAACATGCCCCCGCACAACCTCGGCGAGGTCATCGCGGCCGCCCGCCACCTGATCCGCTACCCGCAGGCGGACCTGGAGGCGCTGATGCGCTTCGTCCCGGGCCCGGACCTGCCCACGGGCGGCCGGATCGTCGGGCTCTCGGGGATCAAGGACGCGTACGAGAACGGCCGCGGCACCTTCAAGATCCGCGCGACGGTGGCGGTGGAGAACGTGACGGCGCGCCGCAAGGGCCTGGTCGTCACGGAACTGCCCTTCACGGTCGGCCCCGAGAAGGTCATCGCGAAGATCAAGGACCTGGTCGGCTCGAAGAAGCTCCAGGGCATCGCGGACGTCAAGGACCTCACCGACCGCTCGCACGGCCTGCGCCTGGTCATCGAGATCAAGAACGGCTTCCACCCCGAGGCCGTGCTCGAGCAGCTCTACAAGCTGACGCCGATGGAGGAGTCCTTCGGCATCAACAACGTGGCGCTGGTGGACGGGCAGCCGCTCACGCTCGGCCTCAAGGAGCTGCTGGAGGTCTACCTCGACCACCGCTTCGAGGTCGTCCGGCGGCGCAGCGAGTTCCGCCGCACCAAGCGCCGCGACCGCCTGCACCTGGTCGAGGGCCTGCTGGTGGCGCTCATCGACATCGACGAGGTCATCCGGCTCATCCGGGACAGCGACAACTCCGCGCAGGCCAAGGCCCGGCTGATGGAGCGGTTCTCGCTCAGCGAGATCCAGACCCAGTACATCCTGGACACCCCGCTGCGCCGCCTCACCCGGTTCGACCGGATCGAGCTGGAGTCCGAGCGCGACCGGCTGACCGGCGAGATCGACGAGCTGACCGGCATCCTGGAGTCCGACACCGAGCTGCGCAAGCTGGTCTCCACGGAACTGGCGGCGGTCGCCAAGAAGTTCGGCACCGAGCGCCGCACGGTGCTGCTGGAGTCGGCCGGCACGGCGGTGGCGGCGGTTCCGCTGGAGGTCGCGGACGACCCCTGCCGCGTGCTGCTGTCCACGACCGGCCTGCTGGCGCGTACCGCGAACGGCGATGCCCTTCCGGAGGAGGAGGGCGGCGCCCGCGCCAAGCACGACCTGATCGTCTCGCAGGTCGCGGCGACCGCCCGGGCCGAGGTCGGCGCGGTCACCTCGTACGGGCGGCTGCTGCGGCTGTCGGTGATCGACCTGCCGCAGCTGCCGGACACCCACGCCGCGCCGAACCTGGCGGGCGGCGCCCCGGTCTCGGAGTTCCTCTCCGGGCTGGAGGCGGACGAGAAGGTGATCTGCCTGACCTCGCTGGACGAGTCCTCGCAGGGCCTGGCGCTGGGCACCGAGCAGGGCGTGGTCAAGCGCGTCGTGCCGGACTACCCGGCCAACAAGGACGAGCTGGAGGTCATCACCCTCAAGGAGGGCGACCGGATCGTCGGCGCGGTCGAGCTGCGCACGGGTGAGGAGGACCTGGTCTTCCTCACCGACGACGCCCAGCTGCTGCGCTACCCGGCCTCCCAGGTGCGCCCGCAGGGCCGTCCGGCGGGCGGTATGGCGGGCATCAAGCTCGCCGAGAACTCCAAGGTGATCCACTTCTCGGCCGTCGACCCGGCCCGGGACGCGATGGTCTTCACGGTGGCGGGCTCGCACGGGACGCTGGACGACTCGGTGCTGTCCGGGAAGCTGACCCCCTTCGACCAGTACCCGCGCAAGGGTCGCGCCACCGGTGGTGTGCGCTGCCAGCGGTTCCTGAAGGGCGAGGACGTGCTGGTGCTGGCCTGGGTGGGCAACGCGCCGGTCCGGGCGGCGACGGCAAACGGCACACCGGCCGAACTGCCGGCCGTGGACCCGCGCCGCGACGGCTCGGGGGCCGCGCTGCCCGCGTCCGTGGCGGCGCTGGCCGGGGGCGCGCTGTAGGAGGTACGAGGTCATTCGGGTGGTACGTCCGGGGGACGTACCACCCGAATGGCGACTAGTGTTTTCCCTCTTGGCACTGTCGGGTGGGGCGGGGAGACACAGAGCTGATGAGTCGTCGGTCGGGCGGAGTGATCGGGGACTGGGCGGAGGCCCAGCGCCGGATGCAGCAGACGCAGCTGATCCAGCAGCGCGAGACGGAACGCCGGCAGCGGGCGTACGAACGGGACGTGGCCCGGGGCCAGCGGCAGCACCGTGAGGCCGAGGCCCGGCGGCGGACCGAGCAGCTCGACGCCGAGGTCGCCGCCCTGCAGGGCCTGTTGGTCACAGGATGCCGGGCACCGGCATTCCGGATGGCCTCCCTGGTCCGCCCCGAGCATCTGGAACCGTTCAGCCCCGGGGCTCTTGCGCAGCCGGTGCCGATGCCCCGTATCGAGCAGTTCCAGCAGCAGAGCAGCGGCTGGACCCTCGGATCGAGCCACCGGGCACAAGCCGAGCGGGCGGCTCATGCCCGGTACACCCAGGCCTGGCAGGCCGCCAACGCCGCAGAGTCGCAGCGGCAGCAGCAACTGGCGGCGTACCGGCAGCAGTACGACCGCTGGGCGGCGGAACAACTAGCCGGAATCCGGGCGCACAACAGCGGGCTCACCGAGCTGGCCGGGGCACTGAGCGCGGGCGACGCCGAGGCGGTGGTGGAGTACTTCTCTGCCGCCCTGTACGCCTCAACGGCCTGGCCCGAGGCCCTGCCGAGGCAGGTGGCGGCTGCGTACGACCCGGCCGCACGCCAGCTGGTGCTGGACTGGGAGCTGCCCGGGTACCCGGTAGTACCGGAGGCCAGGTCGGTGCAGTACCTGCCGAGTACGGGCCAGGACAAAGTGAAGCCTCGCCCGGTCACGGAGCGGCGGGCAATGTACCGGGACCTTCTGGCGCAGTGCATGCTGCTCGTGCTGCGCGAGCTGTACGCGGCGGACGAGTTCAGCGTGCTGGACTCGGTCGTGGTCAACGGATTCGTGGACTGCCCTGATCCGGTCACGGGGCAGGAGGCGCAGTTCGTACTCGCCTCGGTCTCGGCCGTACGCACGACTTTCGCAGGACTGCGACTTGAGCAAGTCAGCGCAGCGGACTGCCTGGTCGAGGGGTTGCGGGGGCAGCTCTCTGCGCGGCCCGACCAGCTGACGGCGGTGCGCCCCGGGCGCCGGCCTGGCGAGGTGGGCGGTGTCGTCAGCCACGGCGGGCACGCGGGCGGCGACGAGGACGAGCCCGACCTCTTCGCGATGGACCCGATCGCCTTCGAGAACCTGGTGGCGGAGCTCTTCCGGGCGATGGGCATGGAGGCGGTGACCACCCAGCGGTCGGGCGACGGCGGCGTGGACATCGAAGCGGAAGACCGCACCCCGCTCCGGGGCGGGCGGATCGTGGTGCAGGTCAAGCGCTATCGGAGCCGACTCAATCCCGACGTGGTACGGGAGCTTTACGGCACGGTCCAGGCCATGGGCGCGAACAAGGGGGTGCTGGTCACCACCGCGTCCTTCGGGCGGGGCTCGTACGACTTCGCCGAAGGCAAGCCGCTGGAGCTGGTTTCCGGCGTCCAGCTCGTGGAGCTGCTGCACCAGTACGGGCTGCGCGGCCGCCTCGGCGGTGGTCCGGCGGTGCAGCGGACGCCGGAGCCCGCCCCTTCGGCCGACCACAACGTGCTCGGCATGTCCTGGTCGGGCGCGGTCGCGCTCGACGTGTGCGCGCTGGTCTGCACCGGCAACCGGGTGCTGAGCGAGGAGCACTTCGTCTTCTTCAACAACCCGCGGACGCCCGACGGTTCGGTGCGCACCCGCGCGCACACGGGGCCCGACAAGGCCGCCCTCGAGGTCACCTTCGAGGCCCTGCCCGGCGAGGCCGACCGGCTGGTCCTGGTGGCCGCGATCGACCCGGAGGCCGATCCGCACGCGGACCTGGCCGGTTTCACGGACGCCCGGATCCGGCTCCTCGACGCGGCGGGCGCGGAGGCGGGGCAGCTGGAGGTGTCCGACGGCCGGGCCGGCGAGACCGCCCTCGTACTCGGGTCCTTCCGGCGCCGGGCGAACGGCGACTGGGACTTCGTGATCGGCGGCAAGGGCTACCGGGGCGGCCTGGAGGACCTGCTGCGCGAGTACGGCGTCGAGGTCGCCTAGGCCTCGGCCGTTTCGGCCTCCGGCTCCGGCTCCGCGGGCCGGGCGACGTACCGCAGGACGCCCCACATGCTCTCCGGGCGCGCCTCGTGCAGGGCCGGTTCGCGGCAGGCTTCCAGTTCGCCCAGCAGGCCCGGCCCGTCGGTGCCGGAGCCGATCAGGACCAGCTGCGTCAGCCGGCGCTCGCCCCGGCCCCAGGGCCGTGGGGCGAAGCGGAGGAACCGGCCGACCGCGTGGACCTCGTACCTCTCCTCGTGTCCGGGCACGCCGAAGTAGACGAAGCCCTTGATCCGGTAGAGCCCGGCCGGGCGGCGGTCGAGGAAGTCGATGAACCGGCGCGGCGAGAGGGCCTGTTCGGTGACGAACTCGAGGCTCTCGTACGCCGCGTGTGCGTGCGAGCAGTGGTCGTGGTCGTGGTCCTCGGCCTCCGCGAGCAGGTCCTCGAAGGAGAGCTGTCCGCGGGTCTCGGTCCAGGGCCGCCGGTCGAAGAGCAGCTCGGGGTCGATCCGCCCGTGGTCGGCGCCGACGACCGGGGTGCCCGGAGCGCACAGGGTGCCCAGAAGGCCCTCGATCCGGGCCCGCTCCACGTCATCGACCCGGTCGGTCTTGTTGAGCACGACCAGGTCCGCGACGGCGAGGTGCCGGTCGGTCTCCGGGTGCCGGGACCGGGTCGCGTCGAACTCCGCCGCGTCCACGACCTCCACCATGCCGCCGTAGCGGATGCCGGGATTCTCGCTGGCCACGAGCATCCGGATCATCTCCTGGGGCTCGGCCAGCCCGCTCGCCTCGATGACGATCACGTCGATGCGGTGCACGGGGGCGGCGAGCTTCTCCAGGTACGCGTCGAGCTCGCTGCCGTCGACGGCGCAGCACAGGCAGCCGCCGCCGAGGGAGACCATCGAGTCGCCGACCTGGCCGGCCACCGACATGGCGTCGATCTCGATCGACCCGAAGTCGTTGACGACGACCCCGATCCGGGTGCCGGCGCGGTGGGCGAGGAGATGGTTGAGCACGGTGGTCTTGCCGGATCCGAGGAATCCGGCGAGGACGACGACGGGGATGGGCTGCCTGCTGTTCACCCGGTCGATCGTATCCAGGTGTCGTCAGCCGAGCGCGGGCACCGGCTGTGGCGGGGTGGGCCCGGTGTACCGGGCGGCAGGCCGGATGATCTTCGAATCGGCGGCCTGTTCCAGGATGTTCGCGCTCCAGCCCACCACGCGGGCCGCGCAGAAGGTCGGGGTGAACATCTCGCGCGGGAGCCCGCACAGTTCCATGACCACGCCCGCGTAGAACTCCACGTTGGTGTGCAGTTCGCGGCCGGGCTTGAGCTCGGCGAGGATCTCCTCGACCTGACGCTCGACCTCGACGGCGAAGTCCACCAGGGGGCCGCCGAAGTCGCGGGCGATGTCCCGCAGCATGCGTGAGCGGGGGTCCTCGGTGCGGTAGACGGGGTGGCCGAAGCCCATGATCCGCTCCCCCGCCAGGACCCGCTCGCGGATCCACGGACCGATCCGGTCCGCGGTGCCGATGGCGTCCAGCGTGTCCAGGGCCCGGCTCGGGGCGCCGCCGTGCAGCGGGCCGGAGAGCGCGCCGATCGCACCGGTCAGGCAGGCCGCGACGTCGGCGCCGGTGGAGGCGATGACGCGGGCGGTGAAGGTGGAGGCGTTGAACCCGTGGTCGATGGTGGAGATCAGGTACTGCTCTATCGCGCGGGCCGTGACCGGGTCGGGCTCCTGCCCGGTCAGCATGTAGAGGTAGTTGGCCGCGTACGGGAGGTCGTCGCGCGGCTCCACCGGCTCCAGCCCCTGCCCCAGCCGGTGCAGCGCGGTGAGCAGGGTCGGTACGGCGGCGCAGGCGGCCAGCGCGTCGGCGGCCCGGCGGCCCGGGTCGAGGTCGTAGACCGGGCGGAATCCGGCGGATGCGCCGAGCAGCGAGAGCGCGGTACGCAGTCCGGCGAGCGGTCCGGAGAGCGCGCAGGCCCTGGCCAGCGCGGGGAGGGCGTCCCGTACCTCGGCGGGCAGCCGGCGCAGCGGGACGGTCTCGGCGGTGAAGGCGGCGCGCTGGGCGGCGTCCGCGGGCAGCGTGCCGCGGAACATCAGGTGCCAGACGTCCTCGAAGCTGCGGCTCTCAGCGAGCTCGACGGCCGAGAACTGACGGTAGTGGTAGAAGCCCTCACGGCCCCGGACGTCACCGAGCTCGGTCTCGGTGACCACGACTCCCGCGAGACCGCGCGGGGCTTCGAAGGTACTGGCGGTGGTGTCGGTGGTGTTCATGCATCGACCATCGATGATTGATGGAATCCTTGTCAATATTGATTGAATCAACGTATGTAGGGTGGTGTGCATGAACGAAGAGCGACGGCTCACCACCCGGCAGGCCGCCGAGCTGCTCGGGGTGAAGCCCGCGACCGTGTACGCCTACGTCAGCCGGGGTCAGCTCACGAGCCGGCGCGACCCGGTGGGGCGCGGCAGCAGTTTCGACGCCAGTGAGGTGGAGGAGCTGGCCCGGCGCAGCCGGCGCGAGGCGGCGGTCCCGGCCGGGGAGCTCGCCGTACGGACGGCCCTCACGCTCATCGAGCCGGACCGCTACTACTTCCGGGGCGTGGACGCCGTGGCCCTGGCCTCGCGGTACGCCTTCGAGGAGGTCGCGGAGTGGCTCTGGACGGGAACGCTCCCGCGCGGGGCGCGGTTCACCGCTCCCCCGGAGCCGCTCGCCGCGGCCCGCCGGGCGGTGGCCGCCCTGCCGGAGCACAGCGGCCCGGTGGACATGCTGCGGGTGGCGGTCGCCGCCGCCGCGGTGGCGGATCCGCTGCGCTTCGACCTCTCCGAGGAGGCGGTACTGGGCTCCGCGCGCTGCCTGATCCCCACGCTGGTCGGCTCCCTGCCGGTGGTGGGTCCGCCGGGGTGGGCCGGGGACGGCCGGACGGCCCGGCAGCTGTGGCCGCGGCTGACGGCCCGCGAGCCGGACCCGGACGCGCTGGCCGCGCTGGACCTGGCGCTGGGACTCCTCGTGGACCACGATCTGGCCGCCTCCACCCTGGCGGTACGGGTGGCCGCGTCGGCGCGGGCACATCCGTACGCGGCGGTGTCGGCCGGGCTCGGCGCGCTGGAGGGGCCGCTGCACGGTGCGGCCGGACGGCTCGCGCACCGGATGCTGGTGGAGGTGCTGGAGCGGGGCGGAGCCGCGCCGGTGGTGGCGGAGTACCTCCGGTCGGGGCGCCGGGTGCCGGGGCTCGGCCACCGGCTGTACCGGGGCGAGGACCCGCGTGCACTGGCGCTGTTCGCACGGCTGGAGGGCCTGCCCCAGGCGGCCCCCGCGCTGGCCGCGGCACGCGAGGTGGCCGCGGTGATGGCCCGGCAGGGCGGGCTGCACGCCAATGTGGACCTGGCGCTGGCGGTGCTGACGGTGTCGTGCGGGATGGCGGCGGAGGCCGGGGAGACGGTCTTCGCGGTGGCGCGCACGGCGGGCTGGATCGCGCACGCGCTGGAGGAGTACCAGGAACGGCCGCTGCGGATGCGGCCGAGCGGGGAGTACCACGGACCCCGCCCACCCCAGCCGATGCCGTGACGGGCGGTGGGGCGGGGGCGGTCCGGCCGCGGCGTCAGGTCCGCAGCCAGACCGCCGTGTCCTGCGGGAGCAGCCCCGTGTCGTCAAGGGCGGAGCTGCCCAGCAGGAGATGGGTGTGGGCCGGCAGCGGGACCGGCCCCTCGGACAGGTTGACCACGCAGACCAGTCCGTCGGGGCGGACGAAGGCCAGCACCCCGGGCGGCACCTGAAGCCACTCCAGCGAGCCGCCGCCGAAGCCGGCCGCCTCGCGGCGCAGCCCGAGCGCCGTCCGGTAGAGGGTCAGCATGGAGTCCGGATCGCCGTCCTGCCGGTCGGCGGCGTACGTCGGCCAGCTCGCGGGCTGCGGCAGCCAGGGGTCGTTCCAGGGTTCCGCGGTCCACGGCAGCGGGACCCGGCAGCCGTCCCGGCCGGGGTCGGTGCCGCCGGAGCGGAAGTGCATCGGATCCTGGATCCGGCTGAGCGGTATGTCAGCTTCCGGCAGACCCAGTTCCTCGCCCTGATAGACGTACACGGCGCCGGGCAGGGCCAGCGTCAACAGGGCGGCGGCACGCGCCCGCCGGGTGCCGAGCGCCAGATCGGTCGGGGTCCCGAAGACCTTGGCGGCGAAGTCGAAGCCGGTCTCGGCGCGCCCGTATCGGGTGACCGTACGGGTCACGTCGTGGTTGCAGAGCACCCAGGTGGCCGGAGCCCCGACGGGCGCGTGCTCGGCGAGCGTCTCCTCGATGGAGGTGCGCAGCCGCCGCGCGTCCCACGGGCAGCTGAGGAAGGAGAAGTTGAAGGCGGTGTGCAGCTCGTCGGGGCGCAGGTAGCGGGCGAAGCGCTCGGAGTCGGGCAGCCAGACCTCGCCGACGAAGATCGCGTCGTACGCGTCGGCGATGGCGCGCCAGGAGCGGTAGATGGTGTGCAGCTCGTCGCGGTCGATGTACGGGTGGGTCTCTCCGGGCCAGGGTTCCGGTGAGCGGCCGGCCAGGTCGGGCAGGGCCGGATCCTTCGCGAGCAGGGCCGCGGAGTCGATGCGTACGCCGGATACGCCCCGCTCGAACCAGAAGCGCAGGACCTCCTCGTGCTCGCGACGGACCGCGGGGTGGTCCCAGTTGAGGTCGGGCTGCTCCGGGGTGAAGAGGTGCAGGTACCACTCCCCGTCCGGCACCCGCGTCCAGGTGGCGGCCCCGTTGAACTGCGACGGCCAGTCCCCCGGGGGCAGTTCGCCGTGCTCGCCGCGTCCCGGGCGGAAGTGGAACAGCTCCCGCTCGGGGCTGCCGGGGCCGGCCGCGAGGGCGGCCCGGAACCACGCGTGCTGGTCGGACACGTGGTTCGGGACGATGTCGACGATGGTCCGGATGCCCAGCTCGCGGGCTTCGGAGATGAGCTTCTCGGCTTCGGCGAGGGTGCCGAAGGCGGGGTCGATGGTGCGGTAGTCGGCGACGTCGTAGCCGCCGTCGGCGAGGGGTGAGAGGTACCAGGGGGTGAACCACAGGGCGTCCACGCCGAGTTCGGCGAGGTAGGGCAGCCGGGCCCGGACGCCCGCGAGGTCACCGGTGCCGTCCCCGTCGCCGTCGGCGAAGCTGCGTACGTACACCTGGTAGATGGCGGCCGAGCGCCACCAGTCGGCGGCGTTTTCGGGCAGGGGAAAGTCAGCCACGAGGGGTCCTTTCACGGGGGCGGCCGGGCGTGGCGGTGCGGGCTGCGGACGTCAGCCCTTGAGGGAGCCCGCCGTCAGGCCGCTCATGATGTTGCGCTGGAAGATCAGGAAGATGACGAGCGTGGGCACCGAGGCCATCGCGAGTGCGGCGATGAGATGGTTCTCGGGGACTCCCGAGGCCAGTGAGTAGATGCCGACGTTGAGCGTCTGGAGCGCCGGGTCGGGGAGGGTGAGCATCGGCCAGAGGAAGTCCTTCCAGACCCCGACGATCGCGAAGATCGACACGACGCCCAGGATGGGCCGGGACATCGGCAGGACGATCGAGCGCAGGGTGCGGACCGCGCTCGCCCCGTCGATGGCGGAGGCGTCGAGGATCTCCTGCGGGATGGAGTCGAAGAACCGTTTCAGCAGGAAGATGCTGAAGGCGTTGGTGACGGACGGCAGCCAGATCACCCAGGGCGTGTTGAGCAGGTTCCGCTCGATGAGCGGCATGTCGAGCACTGTGAGGTACTGCGGCACGACCAGGACGGTGGCCGGGATCATCAGGGTCGCCAGCATCATGCCGAGCACGGCCTTGCCGAGGACGGGGCGCAGCTTGGACAGCGAGTACGCGGCGGCCACGTCGAGGACGAGCTGGAAGGCCAGCGCCCCGAAGGCGTAGTAGAGGGTGTTGAACAGCAGCTTGGCGAGGTCCATGACCTTCCAGGCGGCCGTGTAGTTGGCGGTGTGCAGGGAGTCGGGCACCAGGGTCGGCGGGACCTGGGCGAACTCCTCGGTGCTCTTGAGGCCGTTCGCCGCCATCCAGTACAGGGGGCCGAGGAAGACGAGGGTGAAGCCGCCGACGACCAGGACGAGGGCGGTCCAGTACAGGATCCTGCCCCGGGTGCGGCCCAGTTGCGCCGGCGATATCAGCGTGCGCTCTGCCATGTGAGGGGCTCCTTGTCAGCTCTCGTTGTCGCGGCTGAGGCGGACGTAAAGCGCGGAGAAGCCCGCGAGCAGGACGAGCAGGCACAGGCCCAGGGCCGCGGCGCCGCCGTACTGGTTGAAACTGAAGGCGTACTGGTAGATGAGGACGACGACGGTGGTGGTCGAGCCCTCGGGGCCGGCTCCGCCGGTCAGCAGGAACGGTTCGACGAACACCTGCATCGTCGCGATGATCTGCATCAGCAGCAGGAGCGAGAGGATCAGCTTGGTCTGCGGGATCGTGACGTGCCAGATCTTGCGCAGGAGCCCCGCCCCGTCGAGTTCGGCGGCCTCGTACAGCTCACCGGGGATGCCCTGGAGCGCGGCGAGGTAGATCAGGGTCGCACCGCCCATGTTCATCCACGTGGAGGCGATGACGACCGAGAGCATCGCGGTGTCGGTGGACTGCAGCCAGTCCTGCGCGGGGAGGTGCAGGAACTCCAGCACCCTGTTGAAGAGGCCGTATCCGGGATCGTAGAAGTACTTGAAGAGCAGGACCGAGGCCACCGGCGGCATCATCACCGGCAGGTAGACGAGCAGGCGCAGATAGCCCTGGCCGTGGCGGAACTCGTTCAGCACCAGGGCCACCACGAACGGGACCACGAAGCCGAGGAGCAGGGCCAGTCCGGTGAAGAGCAGGGTGTTGCGCCAGGCCTGCCAGAAGTTCGGGTCCCCGAAGACGTAGGCGAAGTTGTCCCAGCCGACCCAGCGGGTGGCGCCGTTCTCGGTCTTCTGGAAGGCCAGCAGGAACTCCCGGACCATCGGGTACCAGGAGAAGAAGGAAAAGCAGAGGACGGCGCCGATCAGGAAGCCGTGGGCCGTGAGGTTCCGCTTGAGCGCCCGGCGGAACTCCGCACGGGAGGCTCGGGGCAGGGTGGGGGCCGACATCGCCGCTCGCTCCTTGGTGGGTCTTCGTCTTCGGTGCGCGGGAGGCGGGGGTCCCGGCGGGGACCCCCGGACGCCGCTACTGGTTCCCCAGCACCTGGTTGACCGCCTTCTCGGCGTCGCCGAGGAGCTGTGCCGGGTCCGCGTCCTTGTTGGTGAGGACCCCCGACATCACCTTGTCGAGGACCTTGTAGATCTCCTGCGCCTTCACCGGCTCCGGCTTTCCGGGCACCGGGTTGTCCAGGAAGGCCTTGAAGTTGGCGACCGGCATGGTGGCGCTCGCCGACTTCAGCTCGTCGTCCTTGGCCTTGCTGGCTCCGGTGAAGAAGGCGGGCTGGGGAAGGCCGACCGGCAGGCCGTCGGCCTTGCTGCGGTCGTACTGGAACTGGCCCTTGCCGACCGCGAGGGTCTTGAAGTTGAGCCAGGCGACGGCGGCCTTGACCTTGTCGGGCGAGCTGCCCTTCTTGATCATGTAGCCGTTGCCGCCGGCCAGGGTGGCCGCGCCGCCCGGGATGGGGCCCATGCCGAAGTTCTCGTACTTGGCGCCGAGCTGCTGGACCATGTAGGTGATGTCGTCGGGCGCGGCGAGGAACATGCCGAGCTTGTCCGAGGCCATCTGCTTCTGCAGGTCGCCCCACTTGAGCAGCTGGGTCTTGCCCATGCTGTCGTCCTCCCAGCGCATGGCGTGGAGGTTGTCGACGATTCGCGCGCCGGTGGCGTTGTTGAAGGCGGCCTTGCCGTCGGCGCCGACGACGTCGCCGCCCATTCCATAGGTGGTGGCCGTGAAGTGCCAGCCGCCGGTGTTCTCCACGCTGTACTCGCCGAAGCCGGCGACTCCGTTGCCCAGGGCCGCGATCTTCTTGGCGGCCGCCCGGACCTCCTCCCAACTGCGCGGCGGGGTGTCGGGGTTGAGGCCGGCCTGCTGAAAGAGCTTGCGGTTGACCAGCAGGCCCATCGTGTAGTTGCTGGTCGGCAGGCCGTAGAGCTTGCCGTCCCGCTTGAGGACGTCTGTCACGTTCTTGTCGATGTCGTCGAGCGCGGGCACCGAGGCGGGAGTGACGTACGCCGAGATGTCCTCGGCCCCGTCGTTGTCCAGCACCTGCTGGAGGTCGGTGAAGTAGGCGTAGAAGACGTCCGGCTGGGACTTGGCCTTCAGCATCGCGGTGAAGCGCGGGGGTTCCAGGCACTGGCCGGGGGTGGAGCGGCCCTCGATGGTGACGTTCGGGTACGTCTTGTTGAACTCCGCCACGTCCTCCTTCCACTCCTTGAGCTCGGCCGCCTTCGCCGCGGGCGGCATGCAGTCGATGGAGAGGGTGACCTTGGTCTTCGGGTCGAGCGGGGCGGAGGCGTCGGTGGAACCGCCGGCGGCCTGGGGCTTGCCGTCGCCGCTGCTGCTCGTGCCGCAGGCTGCGAGGGCGGTCACGGCGAGCGCGGAGGCGAGGGCTGCCGCGACGTTGCGGCGGACGTTGGTTCTCATCGGTGGTCCCCTTCGAGCATCGGGCAGGAGGCGTGGGGGCGAGCGCGGCACACTCAACCACCGCCGATAGATGAACGCAATATCTCGCGCAAATTTCGTAATACATTGACAGTCAGATGTCGGACGCGGAATGCAAAAAGGGCTCCGGAACGTCTGTGTGACGTTCCGGAGCCCTGGGCGCAGCTGCGCGGGCGCTACGAGGGTCAGCCGCGCGGGGCCTGTGCGGTGGAGCCGCGGACCACCAGCTCCGGCTCGAAGAGCAGCTCGCCGGGCTGCACGGCGGCGCCCTGGATCTGCGCGGTGAGCAGTTCGACGGCGGCCCGGCCCATGGCCTCGATGGGCTGCCGGACGGTGGTCAGCGGGGGCTCGGTGCAGTTCATGAAGGCCGAGTCGTCGTAGCCCACCACGGAGACCTGCCGGGGTACGTGCAGCCCCCGGCGGCGGGCCGCCCGTACCGCGCCCAGCGCGAGCGGGTCGCTCGCGCAGATGATGCCGGTGACCCCGCGGTCCAGCAGCCTGGAGGCGGCCGCATGGCCTCCTTCCAGGGAGAACAGCGCGCGCTCCACATGGGCTTCGGGCAGTTCGGTGCCCGCCGCGGCGGCCACCGCCTGGGCGGCCACCAGCTTGCGCAGCGAGGGCATGTGGTCGGGCGGGCCCAGCACCAGGCCGATCCGCTCGTGCCCGAGCGAGGCCAGGTGGCGCCAGGCCTGCTCGACCGCGACGGCGTCGTCGCAGGCCACGCACGGGAAGCCGAGGTCCTCGATGGAGGCGTTGATGAGCACCACCGGAACCTTGCGGTCGGACAGCAGCCGGTAGTGCTCGTGCGGGGCGTCGGCCTGCGCGAAGAGGCCGCCGGCGAAGACCACTCCGGACACCTGCTGCTGGAGCAGCAGTTCCACGTAGTCGGCCTCCGAGACCCCGCCGGTGGTCTGGGTGCACAGCACTGGCGTGAGCCCCTGCTGGGCCAGCGCACCGCCGATGACCTCGGCGAAGGCGGGGAAGATGGGGTTCTGGAGCTCGGGCAGGACCAGCCCGACCAGCCGGGCACGCTCGCCGCGCAGCTGGGTGGGGCGCTCGTACCCGAGGACGTCCAGGGCGGTGAGCACGGACTGGCGGGTCGCCTCCGAGACGCCCGGCTTGCCGTTGAGCACCCGGCTGACCGTTGCCTCGCTGACTCCCACCTTCTTCGCCACTTGAGCAAGTCGTCGCGTCATGAGCGCAAGACTAGCGCAAGGAATGCAAGTTCCTTGCGGTTCGATTAGGGCCAGTTTGGCGCATGTAAGCCCGGTCCGAAAGGGGTCGGGCCAGGGGGCTTCGCCCCCGTCCGGAGATGGCCGCGGCGCGGGCGGGGCACCGCGGAGGCGCCCCGCCCACTGTCTGCCCAGCGGCTACGGCAGTTGGTTGATCTTGAACGTCGAGGTCGTGTTCCGTACGTCCACGGCGTTGTCGCTCGTCTTCAGGTTGTGGACGGTGACCTCACCGACCGCCGGGCCCTGTCCCGCCTCGGGCATCTCGTTCGCCCAGAGACCGAATCCGGACTTCGCGTCGAAGGCGTCGCCGCTCTTCTTCGCCCCGGTGATGGTGATGTCCCTCAGGATGGTGTCCTTGATGGGATTGACCGGCTGACCGCCGACGTACTGCGTCTGGAACATGATTCCGCTGTACGTCGGGTCGACGATGTCGACGTTGTTGATCCGAATCCCCTGGAACACCTTCGAGGCCGAGAACAGCCAGATTCCCGGGAAGGTCTGCGCCCCCCAGAAGTGGCCGCCGGACCGGACGATCGAGATGTTCTCGAAGGTCGTCGGATCCGTCCCGAAGCCGTTCATGGGATACCCGAAGTCCAGCGAGCTGATGGTGATGCCCGAGTAGACGAGAGTGTCGGCGATGTGGATGTTGCGGAAGGTGTTGTTGAAGCCGCCGTAGACGGCGACACCGGCCGCGCGCCAGGTCAGGATCGAGGTCAGGTTCTCGTAGACGTTGTTCTTCATGTCCGAGCCGCCCGCGTCGATCGCGGAGAACAGCGCGAAGCTGTCGTCGCCCGTGGCCCGCGCCTCGTTGTTGGTCACGAGGTTGTCCGTGGAGCCGTTGGTCATGTTGATGCCGTCGGCGAACATGTCACGGATCCGCGAGTTCTTGATGGTGATCCGGTCCGTGTTGGCGCCCCAGTAGAGGCACACCATGTGCTCGTTCCAGATGTTGTCGATGGTGATGTCGGAGACGTTCGAGAAGTCGAAGACCTTGCCCGGGCCGTCGATGCGCGAGGTGTAGTTGCCGAAGTAGGCGAAGCCAGAGAAGGACGAGCCCTTCGCCGTGCCCTCCGCCCGCCAGCCGATGTCGGTGTTGTCCTGGGAGGACGGGGCCTGGAATCGGGTGAACCACGGTCCGGCGCCGACCACTTGCACGGCCTTGCCGTACACCTGGAACTTGCTCGCCGTCTGGTAGTCGCCCGGCGGCAGGTAGACGCCGGCGAGCTTGCCGGTGGTGTCCATCCGGACCTTGTCCAGGGCGTTCTGCACGTCCTGGTGGGTGAAGCCGGCGGGCACGGTGTAGGTCGCCGGGTCCGGGTTGGGGAGAGCCGTGGCCTGCTCCAGGCTGACGAAGTCGATCGCGTAGGTGGAGGTGTTGGCCGCGTCCTTCTGGAGGCGGATCTTGCTGCCCTGCGGGACGGTCTCGCCCAGCAGGATGTTGGCCTCGTCGTAGATGTGCCGCGGCGCGCCGGAGCCGGGCGAGTTCCCCGGTGAGGCCTCGGCGCCGTACAGCCAGGCGTATGTGGAGGTCAGCGGCAGGGTCTTCTTGAGGGTGCCGTTGACGTAGACGTTGATGGTGGAGTCGATGCCGCCGCCGCCCGGGGCGTCCGGGATGGAGAAGCGGGTGACCAGGGTGTTGGTCGCGGCCCGGGTGGTGAACTCGACGTACTCGCCGGTCGCGTCGAGGCTGACGGCCTTGCGGCCCGAGGCCTCCCCCGCGATGTCGCCGATGGTGCGGTTGGGTCCGACGACAGTGGCTCCGCCACCGACGGCCCCGTCCTCCGCCTCGTACATGTCGAAGGGCATGTTCGCCCCGCGGCCCACGAAGAACGGCTTGGTGGAGGTGTTGTTGCCGCGCTTGACCGGCAGTTCGTTGGCGTCGTCGGCGAGGACCACCTTGACGGTGTACTTGCCGTTGGCGGCCGGCCAGCTGCCGAGCGCGATCGGGGCCGAGGAGGCACCGGCCGCGAGGGCGCCGCCGAAGGATCCCGTCAGGGTGCGGACGGTGGCGCCGGCCGCGTCCTGCAGGGTGAGGGTGACCCCGTGCGTGCCGGCGGCCGCCGCCACCGTGCCCTGGTTCTTCACGGTGACGGTGAAGTCCACCGGCTGGCCTGCGGAGGGTGCGCCGGGCGACCAGCTCACGGCCGAAGCGACCAGGTCCGAGCTGTCGACCGGGCGGACCACGAGCGGCGAGGCGGTGAAGGTGTTGTTGCTGTCGTTCTGCTCGACGACCGTGTCCGCCTCGTCCACGACCGCGCTCAGCGGGTACGTCCCCGCGTCGCGCGGGCCGATCCCGGCGGTGACGGTGGCCGTCGCTCCCGCGGCGAGCGCGGGCGCGTCGGCCGCAGCGATCTTGGTGCCGCCGAGCCGGAAGGAGACGGCGGAGGTGGCGGCCGGGGCTGGGCCGCTGTTCCTGACGGTCGCGGAGAGGGTGACGGAGTCCGATTCCACCGGGGTGGCCGGGGCCGCGCTCAGCGCGCTGATCTCCAGGTCGGGGTTGGGCGCCGGGACGCCGATGACCTGGAATTCGGCGATCTGGCCGTTGGAGGCCCCGGTGTTGGCGGTGAAGCGCAGCTGCACGTCCGCGATGCGGGCGGTCAGCGGGATGGTGACGGTGTTGCCGGACGCCGGGTCGAAGGCGTAGTCCTTGGCGGCGACCAGACCGGTGACCCCCGCGGCGCTCTGCTCCCGGCCGAGAACCTGGATGTTCTGGGTACGGGTGCCCCACCCGCTGTCCGGGTTGAGCTTGAGGACGATGCGGTCGAGGTCGGCGTTGGCTCCGAGCTTCACCGTGAGGGTGCTCGGATAGGCACCGGCCGCGCCCTCCCAGTAGGTGCTGGTGCTGTTGTCGTTGGCGTTCTCCGCGACGAAGGTGTGGATCACGGAGGAGCCGGCGATCGGCTTGCCCACGGCAAGGTTGGAACCGCCGCCCCCGCTGCCGTTGCGGGTCACGGTGTTGCTGTCGCCGGAGCGGTTGCCCGCGGCGTCCTTGGCGCGCACGAAGTAGCTGACGGTGGCGCTCGTGGGCTGGGTGTCGGTGTAGGTGTAGGTGGTGACGTTGCCCGCGACGGTGGTGCGCAGCTGGTTGTTCGCGTACACCTCGTAGCCGGTGACGCCCACGTTGTCGGTGGCCGCCTGCCAGGTGAGTTTGACCTGGCCGGCGGCGGGTTCGGTGAGGGTCAGGGAGCCCGGGGCGGTCGGGGCCTGGGTGTCGCCGGTGTCCCCGGCGCGGGTGACGCTGTTGCTGTTCGGGGACTGGTTGCCGGCCGCGTCCTTGGCGCGCACGAAGTAGCTGACGGTGGCGCTCGTGGGCTGGGTGTCGGTGTAGGTGGTGACGTTGCCAGCCACGGTGGTGCGCAGCTGGTTGTTGGCGTAGACGTCGTAGCCGGTGACGCCCACGTTGTCGGTGGCCGCCTGCCAGGTGAGCTTGATCTGGCCGGTGGCGGGCTCGGTGTAGGCGAGCGCGGTCGGGGCCGTAGGCGCCTGGGTGTCGCCCGTCTGCGGCCCGTAGATCTCCAGCTCGGATAGCTGGCCGCCGGGTTGCACGGAATTGAGCGAGATCAGCACGCGGAGGTAGCGGGTGGTGGCGGCGTCGAAGGCGATCGTCACGGCGTTGCCGCCGGCCGCGTTGAAGTCGTAGCCCCTGGAGGCGGTGATGTCGGTGAAGTCCGAGCCGTTGGCGCTGCCCTGGAGCTTCAGGGTCTGGGTACGGGCACCCCAGCCCTCCGGCAGCCTCAGGACCACGCGGTCCACGCGTACGGAGGCACCGAGGTCGGCCTGGATCCACTGGGGCATCGCGTTGTTGGCGCTCTCCCAGTAGCTGGCGGTGTTCCCGTCGTTGGCGTTGGCCGGGACGTAGACCTGGGTGCTGCTGCTCGCGGTCAGGGTCTTGCCGAGCGCCAGGTTGGCGGAGGACTCGCCGGGGGCGCGGACCTCCAGCTCGGAGAGCTGCGCGGCCTGCCAGCCCGTGTTCGCGGTGATGTCGATCCGGACGTACCGCGTCTGGGTGGCGGGGAAGGCGATGGTCACCACGTTCCCGCTGCCCTGGCCGAAGGTGTAGGCGGCCGAGCCGACCAGGGTGCTGAAGGTGGTGCCGTCGGCGCTGCCCTGGACGGACAGGGTCTGGTTGCGGCTCTCCCAGGCGGCGGGCAGCTTGAGCACCACCTGGTCGACCCGGGTGGTGGCGCCGAGATCGGTCTGCACCCATTGCGGGAGGGTGCCGCCGGCGCTCTCCCAGTACGTCGACTGGTTGCCGTCGGTGACGTTGGCGGCCCCGTAGGCGCCGTTGGTGCTGCTCGCGGCCGCGGGGCGGCCCGCCGCGATGCTCGGACCGCCGGCGGCCACCGCGCTCAGGGCGGGCCAGCCCGTGATCAGCAGGGCTGTGGTGATGAGGGCGGCGAGTGCCCGCCATCTCCAGTTGAGCCTTCTCATATGTCCTCGTCCCTCGGCATGAGTTTTCTGAACCAGGTGAGATAGGAATTTGCAGCGTGCGGTGCGAGAGTTGCAGAGCATTGCTCAGTCGTCTACTGCCATGACCGCATTTTCGTGCCGTCAACACTTGCGCAAGCTGGGCGCAAATAGCGCAAGCGATTTGCGTGCACCATGGAAATTCCGCTTATGCCCGAGCCGACCTACCGTTGCTACTCATGCGGTTCCTCCTCATGAGCGCTCGGCGCCTCGGGCTGCCCAGACGGGCCGTCTCCCAGATCCTGCTCACCCAGCTGGCCATCGCCGGCGGGGTCGTCGTCCTGGCCACCGGGCTGTTCCTGGCCCCGCTGAGCGCTCAGCTCGACGACCAGGCCATGCGGCGCGCCCTGGCCATCGCGCAGAGCGCCGCGGCCGACCCCTCGCTGGCCGCCGACCTCCTGGACTCCGGGCCATCGGCTGACAGCCCCGTACAGTCCTCGGCGGAGCGGATCCGCCGGGCCACCGGCGCCGAGTACGTGGTCGTCCTCGACCTGGACGGCATCCGCCGCTCGCACCCCAGCCCCGACCGGATCGGGCTGCCCGTCTCCACGGACCCCAGCGACGCCCTGGCGGGCCGCGAGGTCATGGAGATCGACGAGGGCACCCTGGGCCGCTCGGCCCGCGGCAAGGTCCCGCTCCTGGCCGCCGACGGCGAGATCATCGGCGCCGTCTCGGTCGGCATCGCCTACGACAGCGTCCACGACCGGCTGCTCGGCGCCATCCCCGGCCTGCTGGCCTACGCGGGCGGGGCCCTCGCGGCGGGCGCACTCGCCGCCTATCTGCTGTCCCGCAGGATCCACCGGCAGACCCGGGACCTCGCCTTCTCCGACATCGCCGGCCTGCTCGCCGAGCGCGAGGCGATGCTGCACTCCATCCGCGAAGGCGTGATCGCCCTCGACCGGGAGGGACGGATCCGGCTGGTCAACGACGAGGCCGCCCGCCTGCTCGGCCTCACCCCGGACTCCGCCGCCTCCCTCGCCGGACGCCCGCTGGACGACGTACTGGGCGCGGGGCGCACCGCCGACGTCCTGTCGGGCCGCGTCACCGGCCGCGACCTGGTCACCGTCCAGGGGCCGCGCGTCCTGGTCACCAACCGGATGCCGACCGAGGACGGCGGCGCCGTCGCCACCCTGCGTGACCGCACCGAGCTGGAGCACCTGGGCCGCGAGCTCGATTCCACCCGGGGCCTGATCGACGCCCTGCGCGCCCAGGACCACGAGCACGCGAACCGCCTCCACACCCTCCTCGGCCTGCTGGAGCTGGGCCTGCACGAGGAGGCCGTGGAGTTCGTCACCGAGGTCGTCGGCGTGCACCGCACCACCGCCGAGCAGGTCACCGAGAAGGTCCACGACCCCCTGCTGGCGGCCCTCCTCGTCGGCAAGGCGACGGTCGCGGCGGAGCGCGGCGTCCCCCTGCGGCTGGCCGGAACCACCTTCCTCCCCGACCGCGTGGTCGACCCGGGAGGCCTCGTCACCATCCTCGGCAACCTGGTGGACAACGCCCTGGACGCCGCCGTCGGTTCGACGGCGCCCCTGGTCGAAGTGGAGCTGAGCGCCGAAGGCCGCACAGCCGTGCTGCGGGTGCGCGACAGCGGCCCCGGGGTCCCTGCCGCACGCCGCGAGGAGATCTTCACGGAGGGCTGGTCGACCAAGCAGCCCAAGGCCCACCGCGAGCGCGGGCTGGGCCTCGCCCTCGTACGCCGTCTCGCGGAACGGCAGGGCGGCAGCGCCCGGGCCGGCGAGGCAGCGGACGGAGGGGCGGAGTTCTCCGTCGTACTCCCGGAGGCCCTGCGATGAACGAGACCCCGATTCACGTATTGGTCGTCGACGACGACATGCGCGTTGCCCGGATCAACGCGGCGTATGTGGCGAAGGTTCCCGGTTTCCGGGTCGCGGCCCAGGCCCATTCGGCGGCCGAGGCCCTCGACTTCCTCACCGCCCACCCCGTGGACCTGATCCTCCTCGACCACTACCTCCCGGACGAGAACGGCCTGGACCTGGTGCGCCGCCTGCGTGAACGCGGCCTCCGCACCGACGTGATCATGGTGACGGCCGCCCGCGACCTGGCCACCGTCCAGGCCGCCATGCGCCTCGGCGCCCTCCAGTACCTGGTCAAGCCCTTCACCTTCGCCGGCCTGCGCACGAAGCTGGAGGCGTACGGGACGCTGCGCCGCACCCTGGAGACCGGCGGCGAGGCCGAACAGGCCGAGGTGGACCGGATCTTCGGCGCCCTGGCCACCGCCGGGTCCCCGAACGACCTCCCCAAGGGTCACTCCCCCACCACCGCGGAAGTGGTCCGCCAGGTTCTGCTGTCGGCCGAAGGCCCGCTCTCCACCCAGCAGATCGCCGACCGCGCGGGCATCAGCCGCCAGACCGCCCAGCGCTACCTGAAGCTGCTGGACCGCACCGGCCGCGTCACGCTCGCCCTGCGCTACGGAGAGACCGGCCGCCCCGAGCACCGCTACACCTGGCGCCCGTCCGACGGCTCCTGAGCGGGCTCACACCGCACCGGCCCCGGTCAGCGAACGCACCTCGGTCTCCGCGTGCCTGCGCTCGTCCGCTTCCTCACCCGAGGTGACGGTGCCGAGCCAGCCCGCCAGGAAGCCCAGCGGGATCGAGACGATGCCCGGGTTCTGCAACGGGAAGACCTGGAAGTCCACGCCCGGGAAGAGCGATTCGGGGCTTCCCGAGACCACCGGCGACAGGACGACCAGCAGCACCGCCGGAACCAGACCTCCGTACACCGCCCAGACGGCTCCCCGCGTGGTGAAGTCGCGCCAGAAGAGCGAGTAGAGCAGCACCGGCAGATTGGCCGAGGCGGCCACCGCGAAGGCCAGGCCCACCAGGAAGGCGACGTTGAGGTTCTGCGCGAGCAGCCCCAGCGCGATCGCCACCGCCCCGATGCCGACGGCCGCGATCCGGGCCACGGACACCTCGCTGCGCTGCCTGGCGTGCCGGCGCTTGAGGGAGGCGTACAGGTCGTGCGCGACGGAGGCCGAGGAGGCGAGGGTGATCCCGGCTACCACGGCGAGGATGGTGGCGAAGGCGATGGCGGCCACGAAGGCGAACAGCACCGCGCCCCCGGTGGAGCCGGCGCCGCCGCCGAGGAAGGCCGCGAGCAGCGGAACGGCCGTGTTCCCCGAGGCGTTGGAGGCCCGCACCTGGTCCGGGCCCACCAGGGCGGCCGCCCCGAAGCCGAGCACGATGGTCATCAGGTAGAAGCCGCCGATCAGCGCGATCGCCCACACCACCGACCGGCGGGCGGCCCGCGCGGTGGGCACGGTGTAGAAGCGCGAAAGGATGTGCGGCAGCCCGGCGGTGCCCAGCACCAGCGCGAGGCCCAGGCTCATGAAGTCGAAGCGGGCGGTCCAGTCCCCGCCGTACTTAAGGCCGGGGCTCAGGAAGCGCAGCCCGTGCCCGCTGCGGTCGGCGGCCGTGGTGAGCAGCTGGTCGAAGTTCCCGTGGAAGCGCAGGAGCACGAGCACCGTGAGGGTGATCGCCCCGCCCATCAGCAGCACGGCCTTCACGATCTGGATCCACGTCGTGGCCCGCATCCCGCCGAAGGACACGTAGACCACCATCAGGGCGCCCACGCCGATCACCGCGAGCGTCCGGGCCGCTGGGGTCGAACTCCCGAGCAGCAGGCCGACCAGGCTGCCCGCGCCCACCATCTGCGCGACGAGGTACAGCACGGAGACGACCACCGAGGAGGTGCCGGCCGCGATGCGCACGGGCCGCTCGCTCATCCGGGCGGCGACCACATCGGCGAGGGTGAAACGCCCGCAGTTCCTTACGAGTTCGGCGACCAGGAACAGCACCACCAGCCAGGCGACGAGGAACCCCACCGAATACAGCAATCCGTCGTAGCCGAAGAGGGCGATCAGTCCGGAGATGCCGAGGAAGGACGCGGCGGACATGTAGTCGCCCGCGATGGCGAAACCGTTCTCCAGTGGGGAGAACAGCCGCCCGCCCGCGTAGAACTCCTCCGCCGACCCGTGCCGGTTCCGGCTGACCCAGGTGGTGATGCCCAGCGTCACCGCGATGAAGACGCTGAACAGGATCAGCGCGAGGGTCTGGTGCTCGGTGGTCACCGGCCTGCCCCCTTCGCCCGGTTCCGCTCCTGGTCGCGCTCCTGCTCGAAGACGGTCCAGCGCAGGTCGAGCGCGGCCCGGTCCCGGCGAAGCCGCGCGTGGCGTGCGTAGGCCCAGGTCAGCAGGAAGGTGCTGAGGAACTGGCCGAGCCCCGCCAGCATGGCCACGTTCACCGCGCCCGCCACGGGCCGGGCCATCAGGCCGGGCGCCGCGGTGGCAGCGACCACGTAGGCGACGTACCAGAGGAAGAAACCGGCGGTCGCGGGGACGACGAACCTGCGGTAGCGGCTGCGAACCTCCTGGAAGGCGGCGCTGCGCTGCACTTCGAGGTAGATGTCGGACGCCCCGTGCGCGGGGCGGCCGCCGGGGGCCGGTTGAGGCGGGGACGTTTCCTCCCCTTCGCCCCAGCCGACGGCCAGCGCGTCGTACCAGGGGTCGTCCAGCCGGATCGTTCCGGCATCACGACCTTCGTGCTTGTCCACCGAACTCTCCTTGTCCGCTGCCGCATTGGCCGCGTGCTCACAAGGATGTGCTCAATGGTCCCTTTCCGGACTGATGTCCCGTCGCTCTTCACTCCTTCAGGTGATGGAGCGAAGAGCGACGGTGTGCGAGGCGTACCCGCCGGGTCAGGCGTCGATGCGCGAGCGGTCCAGGGTGGCCGCGGAGCTCGTGATGAACTCCTTGCGCGGGGCCACCTCGTTGCCCATGAGCAGGTCGAAGACCGTCTCGGCGGAGTCGAGGTCACCGATGTTGATCCTGCGAAGGGTGCGGAAGCGCGGGTCCATGGTGGTCTCCGCCAGCTGGTCCGCGTCCATCTCGCCGAGACCCTTGTAGCGCTGGATCGAGTCCTTGTACCGGATGTTCTTGCGCTGGTACTCCAGCAGGGTCTGGCGCAGCTCGTTGTCCGAGTACGTGTAGACGTACTTGTCCTGGCCCTTCTTCGGCTGGACGAGCTCGATCCGGTGCAGCGGCGGCACGGCCGCGAACACCCGGCCCGCCTCGACCATCGGACGCATGTACCGCTGGAAGAGCGTGAGCAGCAGGCAGCGGATGTGCGCGCCGTCCACATCGGCGTCGACCAGGAGGACGATCTTCCCGTACCGGGCGGCGTCGATGTCGAAGGTCCGGCCCGAGCCGGCTCCTATGACCTGGATGATCGCCCCGCACTCGGCGTTCTTGAGCATGTCCGAAACCGAGGACTTCTGGACGTTGAGGATCTTGCCTCGGATGGGCAGGAGCGCCTGGAACTCGGAATTGCGGGCGAGCTTCGCGGTACCGAGGGCGGAGTCGCCCTCGACGATGAAGAGCTCGCTGCGGTCCACGTCGTCGCTGCGGCAGTCGGCGAGCTTGGCGGGGAGCGAGGAGGACTCCAGCGCGGTCTTGCGGCGCTGCGCCTCCTTGTGCTGGCGGGCCGCGATCCGGGTCCGGGCCGCCGCGACGATCTTCTCCATCACCGAGCGCGCCTGCTGCTTGTCGTCGCGCTTGGTGGAGGTCAGGAAGGCCTTGAGCTCCTTGGCGACGACGGCGGCGACGATCCGGGTGGCGGCCGAGGTGCCGAGGACCTCCTTGGTCTGGCCCTCGAACTGGGGCTCGGCGAGGCGGACGGTGACGACGGCCGTCATGCCCTCCATCGCGTCGTCCTTGACCACGTCGTCCTCGGCGACGCGCAGCAGCTTCGCCGAGCGCAGCACCTCGTTCACGGTCTTGGCCACCGAGCGCTCGAAGCCGGAGACGTGGGTGCCGCCCTTGGGGGTGGCGATGATGTTCACGAAGGACTTGACGTTGGTCTCGTAGCCCGTGCCCCAGCGCAGGGCGATGTCCACGCCGAGTTCGCGGGTGACCTCGGTGGGGGTCATGTGGCCGCGGTCGTCGAGGACCGGGACGGTCTCCTTGAAGGTGCCCGTGCCGGTCAGGCGCAGTACGTCGCAGGCGGCCTTGTCCTGGGCGAGGTACTCGCAGAACTCGCTGATGCCGCCGTCGAAGCGGAAGGTCTCCTCGGTCTTGCCCGCCCCGTCGATGCCCCGCTCGTCGCGGACCACCAGGGTCAGGCCGGGGACGAGGAAGGCGGTCTGGCGGGCGCGCTGGTAGAGCGTCTCCAGGTTGAGCCGGGCGTCCTTGAGGAAGATCTGGCGGTCGGCCCAGTAGCGGACCCGGGTTCCGGTCTTGCCCTTGGCGACCCGCTTGACCTTGCGCAGGCCGTTGGCGGGGTCGAAGGGGCTCTCGGCGCCCTGCTCGGTGAACATGCCGGGGACGCCGCGGCGGAAGCTGATGGCGTGGGTGGCGCTGTTGCGGTCGACCTCGACGTCGAGCCGGGCCGAGAGGGCGTTGACCACGGATGCGCCGACGCCGTGCAGGCCGCCGGAGGCCGCGTACGAGCCGCCGCCGAACTTGCCGCCGGCGTGCAGCTTGGTCATGACGACCTCGATGCCGGACAGGCCGGTCTTGGGCTCGACGTCCACGGGGATGCCGCGGCCGTTGTCCCGGACCTCCACGGAGGCGTCCTCGTGGAGGATCACCTCGATGTGGTCGCAGTACCCGCCCAGGGCCTCGTCGACGGAATTGTCGATGATCTCCCAGAGGCAGTGCATGAGGCCTCGGCTGTCGGTCGAGCCGATATACATGCCGGGGCGCTTGCGGACGGCCTCCAGCCCTTCGAGGACGAGCAGGTGCCGCGCGGTGTAGTTGGAACCGTCCCGGTCTGCTCCGGACAGCAGCGCGCTGGAAGGCACGGACGTGTCGGCGGTCACGCAGTTCGCTCCTCGCTGAATTTCTTTTCTGGCCCGGCAGGGCGCAGGGGTGGCTCGGTTGCCGGTCGAAGGGTACCGAGGCCAGGTAGAGCCGATGCAACGCCACCCTCGCGCATTCCTCAGCCTAGTCCAGATCCGCACGGATGTTCGATCCCCCGTGGGGGTGAAGCAAACATCACGTTCCCTTCCAGGCATGAACCATTTAGGGTTCGGGCACGTCCTCATGAACAACCTGGCACTCACGCCGGGGGAGGATGGAACTGCAACAAGCGAACGACTGACAACGCGAAACCGTAGAGCAACGCAATACGGCTCCTTCGCCGCCAACCGGCAACAGCCGGCCAGCTTCGGAAGGAAGTTTCGAGGAAAAGCCGCGAGCGGGAACGTTTTCGGCCTGGTTGGATGTTGACCCTGGTACGACAGCTCGTCGAGCTAGAGAAGAGGCGACGTGACTACTGTTCTGACACCCGCGACCCCGCTGACGGCCGCTGACCGATGCGACCGTTGCGGCGCCCAGGCATATCTGCGCGTCGTCCTGCTGAGCGGCGGTGAACTGCTCTTCTGCGCCCACCACGGTCGCAAGTTCGAGCCGGAACTCAAGAAGATCGCCGCGGAAATACAGGATGAGACCGAGCGGCTCACGTCCGCTCCGGCTGCCCATGCCGAACCCGAGGACCGCTGACACAGGCCTGTTCCTCGCATCCGACGAGCCAGGACCGGCCAGGCCGGTCGACGGGCGGCATTCCTGAGACCCAGGGGTGCCGCCCGTCCTCATACCCGGGCCCGCCGCCGCTCCATCACGGCCGGTGGCTTACGGGCCCTTCTCCGTGCGATGCCCCTGTACGGGCCCTGCACCCGGCCCGGAGGCCCTCCCGGGGCTCGGGCCGGTGTCCTGGACCCCGGTCGGCTGCGCGCCGCTCTCCGGGCCCGTCACGAAGCCGACCAGCGGCGCGATGCGCGTGTAGACCCCCGGGCTGTCGGCCCGGCCGCAGCCGCGCCCCCACGACACCAGGCCGATGAGCCGCCCCTGGGCCACCAGCGGTCCCCCGCTGTCGCCCTGGCACGCGTCCTTCCCGCCGTCGTCGTCGCCTGCGCACACCATGGATTCCGCCCGGTACTGACCGTTCGCGTCCCCGGGATAGGCCCGCCCGCAGACCTCGTCGGACAGCACGGTCACCCGCGCGGCACGCAGTGCGTACGCATAGTCACCAAAACCGCTGGTGTCGCCCCAGCCGTACACCGCCGCCTCGGTCCCCGGCGCGTACGAGGCGTGACCCGCGCCGGCCATGGGGAGCACGTAGTGCGCCGGCAGGGATTCCGCGAGTTCCAGGACGGCGAGGTCCCCGGCATTGCTGCGCGGGTCGTACTCCGGGTTCACCCGCGCACCGCGCACCGCGATCTCCCGGCCGTCGGTCGCCCGCAGCTCCGTACGCCCGGCGACCACCCGGAAATCGCTGACCGACTCGACCGGGCCGCCCAGCACCTCGCGGCCCAGGCAGTGGGCCGCCGTCAGCACCTTCGTCGGGGCCACGACGACGCCCCCGCAGAACTGGCCGCCCCGCGTACCCCCGAACCGGTCACGGCTGGCGAGGGCCACGACCCAGGGGCTCTCGCCGACCTTCACCGGCTTGCCGCCGATCACCACGCTGTCCGCGGCCGCCTGCGGTGCCTGGGTCAGCGGTGCCGCGGCCGCTCCCGCCGCCAGGGTCAGCGCTCCCGCCAGAGCGCGGGCAATGGGACGACGCATGAGGCCTCCTGACTCCGAGTGTGCATGACTACACCCAGAGTGGGATGCCTGGTGGCCGTGCGCACCCGCGCGGCCACCGGCGCCGGTGTCGGTATCGCCGTCAGCCCGGTGCCGGTCAGTCGAGGTAGTCGCGCAGCACCTGGGAGCGGGAGGGGTGGCGCAGCTTCGACATCGTCTTCGACTCGATCTGGCGGATGCGCTCACGCGTGACGCCGTAGACCTTGCCGATCTCGTCGAGGGTCTTGGGCTGGCCGTCCGTGAGGCCGAAGCGCATCGAGACCACGCCGGCCTCGCGCTCGCTCAGGGTGTCGAGCACCGAGTGCAGCTGCTCCTGCAGGAGCGTGAAGCTCACGGCGTCGGCCGGGACGACGGCCTCGGAGTCCTCGATCAGGTCGCCGAACTCGCTGTCGCCGTCCTCGCCGAGCGGCGTGTGCAGGGAGATCGGCTCTCGGCCGTACTTCTGGACCTCGATGACCTTCTCGGGGGTCATGTCGAGTTCCTTGGCCAGCTCCTCCGGGGTGGGCTCGCGGCCCAGGTCCTGGAGCATCTGGCGCTGCACGCGGGCGAGCTTGTTGATCACCTCGACCATGTGCACCGGGATGCGGATGGTGCGGGCCTGGTCGGCCATGGCGCGCGTGATCGCCTGGCGGATCCACCACGTCGCGTAGGTGGAGAACTTGTAGCCCTTGGTGTAGTCGAACTTCTCGACCGCGCGGATCAGGCCCAGGTTGCCCTCCTGGATCAGGTCCAGGAAGAGCATGCCGCGGCCGGTGTAGCGCTTGGCGAGGGAGACCACGAGGCGGAGGTTGGCCTCCAGCAGGTGGTTCTTCGCGCGGCGGCCGTCCTCCGCGATGATCTCCAGCTCGCGCTTGAGCTTGGGCGCCAGCTTGTCCGAGTTCGCCAGCTTGTCCTCGGCGAACAGTCCGGCCTCGATGCGCTTGGCGAGCTCGACCTCCTGCTCGGCGTTGAGGAGGGGGACCTTGCCGATCTGCTTGAGGTAGTCCTTGACCGGGTCGGCGGTGGCACCGGCGACGACCACCTGCTGGGCGGGGGCGTCGTCCTCGTCGTCGGAGATGACGAAGCCCTTGTTCTCCCCGCCCTCCTCCTCTTCGTCGGCCTCGGCCTTGGCGGCGTCGGGACCCTCCTCCGGGGTCTCCTCGCCACCGGCCTCGTCGGCGTCCTTCTTGGAGGCGGTCTTCTTCGCCGCCGTCTTCTTGGCGGCGGTCTTCTTGGCGGGCGCGGCCTTCTTCGCCGCCGTCTTCTTGGCCGCCGTCTTCTTCGCGGCGGGCTCGGTTCCGGGCTCCTGCGCCAGGGCGTCCGTGGTGTCCGCGTCCGTCGTATCGGCCGCCGGCGCCGCGGCGGCGGTGGCCGCGGGCTGCGCCGCCGCCGTCTTCGCCGCCGTCTTCTTGGCCACGGGCTCGGTGGCCGTCCGCTTTGCCGGGCTCTTCGCTGCGACGCTCTTGCGGGTGGTGCGCTTGGGCGACTCCGCGGCACTGACCATCAGCGTCACACCCTCTTCCTCGAGGATCTGGTTGAGGCTGCGCAGAACATTCTTCCACTGGGTCGCAGGAATCTGGTCAGCCTCGAAGGCCCGACGCACGTCATCGCCGGCGATCTGCCCCTCGGCCTTGCCCCGCTCGATGAGCGCCATCACAGACTCGGAATCGGCGATCTCCGGCGGGAGCGTACGGGATGTGCTGGCCGACACGAACAACCTCTCGGAACGATGGGAACGGGTTCCGACCCCGGGCCTGGTGGTGCTGGACCGGAGCCGACGACCACCGACTGGGGATGGGCCGGGGGCGCGGGCAGGGGCCGGGGAGCTGTACAGCACCCCCAAGGGCTGCTGTCTTCCCTCCGTCGGCCATCACCTCTTAGGTCATCGCGTGACCTCGCAGAGCGTTACGCCCAATCTTCGTGGCCCGAGTCACACCCCGTATGCGGCAATGCCGGTCATAGGGTCATACGCACGGTTCCTGCCGGGCCGGATGCGGCGCCGCACGCCGGTGTCGCCGGACCCGACCGGGCCCGGCGACATGTCGTGCACCCCCGCGCCCCCGCGGGTACGCCCGTCAGTGCTCGCGCGGGGCGGGGACCACGCGCTCTACCTCCGGATGCACCGTCAGGAGCTGGCGCATGGCGTTCTCGGCGCCCATCGCGTCCCCGGCGGCGAGGGCCTCGACCATCCGCGCGTGGTGCGCGACGCAGGCCTCGCTCGGACGGTCGCAGGCGGTGACGGGGCTGCCGGAGACCTGGAGCGCGGCGGAGACGATGCCGGAGAGGTGCTCCAGCATGCGGTTGGCGGCGACCTGGATGAGGAGAGCGTGGAACTCGTTGTCGGCGCGGGCGAAGGTGATCGAATCCCCCTGGCCGAGGGCGTGCCCCATGATCTCGACCATGTCGGCGAGGCGCTGCTGGATGTCCGGGCGGCCGTGCCCGGCGGCGAGGCGGGCGGCGAGCGGCTCGATGGTCCAGCGGAGCTCGTTGAGCTCGCGGCGCTGGTCGTCGCGCTGGGGGCCGAAGGCCCGCCACTCGATGATGTCGGGGTCGAGCAGGTTCCAGTCGGCGACCGGGCGGACCCGGGTGCCGACGTTCGGGCGGGCGCTGACGAGGCCCTTGGCCTCCAGGACCCGCAGCGACTCGCGGACGACGGTCCGGGAGACCTCGAAACGCTGGCCGATCTCCTCGGGGACCAGCGGGCGGTCCGCTCCGAGATCACCGGAAACGATCATCTGGCCGAGCTGCTGGACGAGTTGGCCGTGCAGTCCGCGGCCGCGGCTGCCGGCGGCGCGGCGGCCGACGCGGCTCAACTCGACGTCGGCGCCGTCCCAGTGGGGCGCTGCGACGCGGTCGGACCCGGGGGTCTCCGCGTAGGGGTAGCGGTCGAGTTCGCCCGGGCCGGCGAGGCCGGAGTCGGCATGGCGGGCGGCGGTCATCATGGTGTGCGCAAGGGTACTCACGAATCCTTTGTCGGCCGTGCCTCCATTGCCCTTGAGGTCTTTGGTGAAAAGCACACGAAAGGGTGATCGGTGCCACCTACGCAATTGACGACTTATCGTAAAGAACCGGGCCTTTTGCGGGGAGTTGCGGTCCGCATCACGCGAGGTGGACTCCAACGGTCTCGTACGGGCCTTCTGTGCACCGGAACGATCACCAACGGACCCGGCTGCGCAGTCCGGTGAACCCATAGGCGCACAACAGGACCATCAGCGACAACACCAGAGCGGTGCCGACGGGTTGGGCCATGACCCGCAAGGCCCCCAGGACCAGGCGGTCCGCTTCGGGCGGCCACTGCACCCAGGTCAGGCTCCGCAGCCGGGGCCCGAGTCCGGTGACCGGGTACGCGGACGAACCCTCCAGCACCTTGCGCACCAGCGGCACCACCATCACCGGCACGGCGAGCACCGCGGCCAGGCCGGCGGTGGCCGATCTGAAGACGCCGGAGGCCAGGACGCCCGCCCAGGCGCAGCCGATGAGCAGCCCGGCCCAACTCGCGGCCGGGGAGAGCCACTCCACCGGGGTGCGCAGCGGGCCGCTGTCGAAGACGAGGGCCAGTGCGGCGGCGTCGGCCACCACCACCAGGGCGCCCAGCAGGAGGGCGAGGACGGCGCAGACGCCGAGCTTGGCGGCGAGCAGCCCCATCCGGCGAGGCACCGTGCCGCGATCGGCGGCGAGCGCGGGGTAGCGGTACTCCTCGCCGAAGGCCAGGGCGCCGAGCAGGCCCGCGCCGAGGGCCGCGGGCGGCAGCGGCAGCAGCTCGGGCCAGGCGGCGAGCAGCCGGTTCTGCGGCGTGTGCCCGGCCCGGGCCAGTACGAGCGCGGTCAGAACGGAGACGACGGCGACGACCGCGGTGGTGAGGAAGGGGGTGGCGGTGCCGAAGACCCGGAGCAGCTCGTAGCGCAGCGGCCTCATGGGTCCGCCGACGCGGCGCACCGCCGAGGCGGGCCGCCGCGACCGGGCGCGCCGGGACCGTCCACCCGTGGCGGCCTTGCCCGATGCCCAGCCGGACGCCGCGTCGGAAGCCGTGTCGGACGTCGCGTCGGATTCCGCTTCGGCGGCGGCCCGGGCGTGCGGGACCGGCGGCGCGGGAGCGCCGGCGTCTCCGGTCTCGTCGGCGAGCCGGTGGACCAGCACGCCGTGCTTGAACGCCGCCTCGCCGACCTCCGCGCAGCTGCTGCCGTACACCGACAGGCGGCTGCCGCTCTCCTCCACGATCTCCACCGCGCGCTGGGCGGCCCGGGCCTCGCGGCCCAGTACGTCGGCCAGCCGGGCCGCGTGCGGGGTGCGCACGGCGACCCTCGGTCGCAGCCGGGTCCGGGCGAACTCGGCGGCGTCCTGGTCGGCGACGAGCCGGCCTGCCTCTACGCTGACGATCCGGTCGGCATTGCGTGCCGCCTCCTTGGCGTCGTCGGTGGTGAAGAGCACCGCTCCGCCGAGGGAGGCGTGGCCGCGCAGCAGCCCGTACAGCCATCCGCTCTCGCGGGGCGAGAGACCTGCCGCGGGCTCGTCCAGCAGCAGGGTGCAGGGATCGGCGAGCAGCGCGGCGGCCAGCGCGACGCGGCGTTCCATGCCCAGCGAGAGCGAGCCGAGTCGCTGGTCCCGCAGACCCGCGATCCCGACGACCTCGAGCATGGTGTCGGCCCGGGAGGCCGGCACCCCGGCGGCGGCGCAGAGCATCCGCAGCTGGTTGCGTACGGTGCGCGCGGGATTGCCGGGGACATCGCCGAGCAGCACGCCGACCTCACGGCCGGGGTACGGGATCCGGTGCAGCGGGCGACCGCGGAAGTAGGTGACGCCGCGGCCCGGTTCGAGTTCGAGCATGAGCCGCAGTGCGGTGGTCTTGCCCGATCCCGGCTCGCCGAGCAGGGCGGTCACGCTCCCCGGGCGGACCTCGAGGGTGAGGTCGTCCACGAGGGGCTGGGCGTCGGGGCGGGGGTTGCTGGTAAGTCCGATGGCCTGGAGCATCGCTTCTCTCGCGGGGGGTGAGACCGCTCTGCGGCAGCGTGAGTACCGCAAGCAAGATAACGCGATATGTCCGATTTGCAGCGCAACCGGTCCGATGGAATGCCAATATTGCGGCCGGGTCGGCCCAGGGTGCCGGGGCGAAACCGGGGACCGGGCCGGGGACCGGGGCTGGTGGTGCGGCGTCAGACCTCGGGACGCAGCATCGGCGGATTGAGCAAGGTGGCTCCGCCGGCGCGGAACAGCTGTGCCGGGCGTCCGCCCTGACGGGTCGTCGTCCCTCCGGCCGGCACCAGGAATCCGGGGGTCCCGGTGACCTTGCGGTGGAAGTTCCGCGGGTCGAGGGCCACGCCCCAGACGGCCTCGTAGACCCGGCGCAGCTCGCCGACGGTGAACTCCGGCGGGCAGAAGGCGGTGGCCAGCGAGGAGTACTCGATCTTCGAGCGGGCCCGCTCCACGCCGTCGGCGAGGATCCGGGCGTGGTCGAAGGCGAGTCCCGCGGAGGTCTGCTCCTCGGATGCGAGCAGTTCGTCGACGGGAGCCCAGCGGGCGCTGTTGGCGTCGCCGCCAGCGCGGGGCGCCGGCAGGTCGGGGGCCAGCACCAGGTGCGCCACGCTGACGACGCGCATCCGCGGATCCCGCTTCGGGCCACCGTAGGTGGCCAGCTGTTCGAGATGGGCCCCGTTACCCACGCCCGGGAGGGCGGGGTCGTGTGCGCACAGGCCGGTCTCCTCGGAGAGTTCCCGGGCCGCAGCCGCCGCGAGGTCCTCGTCTCCGCGTACGAATCCGCCGGGCAGCGCCCAGCGCCCCTGGAAGGGCTGCTCACCCCGCCGGACGACCAGCGCACAGAGCGCGTGGCGCCGCACGGTGAGCACGACCAGGTCGACGGTGACGGCAAAGGGCGGAAAGGCCGACGGGTCGTAGGGCGACATGCCGCGATCATAGTCGTCTGCCTGACGATAAACAGCGCTTTGGTGACCTTGAAGGCGCCGTTGTGCGGGCCGGGTGTGTCCGGCCTGACCGGCAAGACACCTCTAACCTCCCAGTTGGAGCGCATCCGCGGCCTCCTCCACCATGCCGAGGCCGAGCCGGCTGACCCGGACGGCGAAGGGCTCCCCCGATACGCACAGGCCGGAGAGGCGGAGTGCGCCGAGGGGCGCGCCGGGGAGCGGGGCGAGGGCGACCGTGCCCGCGGGGGCATCGGGACGGATTCCGGCGAGGGCGGTCAGGACGTGCACCCCGGCCGCCGCGGCCACCGCGGCCGGGCGGCACGCGGCCGGGTGCGGAAGCGGGGCGCTGTGGGAAACGCGCTGTTCGGCCGCGAACATCTCCGGCAGCCGGTACCCGAAGCTTTCCGCCGCGTCCAACAGACCGCGGAGAAGGCCCGCGGCCTCCTTCTCGAAGCCCGCCTGGGCCAGTCCGGCCACCGCCACGGCGCTTTCGTACGCCCGTACCGCCCCGGAGCGGTGGCCGAAGGGGTTGTGTCCCGGCTCCTTGGCGGCCATGCTCCGCAGTCCCCATCCGCAGTCCATGGCGGGGGCCCCGAGCAGCCGGGCCAACTGCTCGGTGCAGGCCCGGTCCAGGAGGCCCGGGGCGAGCCGGCCGCCGCCGAGGAGCCCGGTGTCGAGCAGGTGTGCGGCGGCCCCGGTCAGCCGGGGCAGCGGCCGGCCGTCGGGGTGCAGGGCCGCCGCGGGCCTGCCCCCGTCCGGACCGTCGATCCAGAAGCCGGCCCGGAACCGCTCCCGCAGCGCGGCCGCCCACTGCCGCCATTCCTCGGCCCCGGGACGCCCGCACGCGGCGAGCAGGTCGGCCCCCAGCAGGGCGGCCCGGTGGGCGTGGGCCTGGGTCTCGCAGCGCCGCGGCCCCGGGTCGGGATCGGCCAGGAAGCCGTCTTTGCCCAGAGCGCCCCGCAGCCAGTCGAGGCACCGCTCGGCGGCGGGGAGCAGCCGGGCCACCTCCTCCTCCGGCATCCCCCAGAGCCGGGCCTCGGCGAGCACCGCCGGGAAGGCCAGGGTCGCCTCCGTACCGGTGCACCCCGGCGGGAGCTGAGGGCCCGCCCCCCGCAGCGGGCCCGGGATCTTCCCCGCGTCGGGGCCGCTCCCGCCGCTCTGGTTGCGGGCCAGGATCCGCAGGGTGGCCGCGGCCAGTCCGGTCCCGAGCGGCAGCGCCATCCGGGCGGCCCAGAGGGACTCCGCCGGGGCCAGTCCCAGCCGCCATGGCACCCCCGCGGCCACGAAGGCGTCGCCCGGCTCCCCGGGATCTCTCAGCAACAGCGCCCCGAGATCCTCGATGCTGGTGCGGAACCACGCCTCGACTCTCGGGTCGTCACCCTCGGCCCGGGCGTCGGCGAGCGGATTCGCCACCTGCCCGGCTGACGCCCGCGTGACCCGGTCCTGCGTGGTCCGCAGCTCGATGGTGTGTGACTCGCCGGGGCCCAGTTCGAGCTGCCAGCGCAGCAGCCCGGACGAGGCCAGCGCATCGTCGGGCGGCGGCTCGGCGGCGATGACGGCCTGCGCCTCGCCGGTGCTCCACCGCAGCCCTGCGGCATGCACCCCGGCAGGCAGTTCCGGCCCGGCGAGCCCGGCGGCCACGGCGGCCAGTTCCGACAGGTCGGTGCCGAGCAGTACCTCCACGGGCAGCCGCACCGGCCGGGACGCGAAGCTGCGCAGGGTGATCCGCTCGGTGCCGTCCGCGTGCCGGACCCGTTCCACCCCGATGTCCGGGTCGGGGCCGGGCTCCGCCCCGGTGCGCACCGTCGCGGTGAAGACGGCCCGGTCGGCGCCGAGGCTGCGCCCCTGAACGGCGACCGGATCGCGCCCGCCGACGCGCAGCACGCAGCGGGAGAGCAGCCGGCGCCCGGAGCGGTAGATCCCGTCGATCCCCCGCCCCGTCAGCTGGCCGTGCTCCGGCGAGATGACCAGGCAGGGCGCGGCGACGCAGATGACGGCGCCGTGCACGGGCGGCGGCTCGGACCTGCGGGCGGCAGGCACGCCGGGTGGTCGGAGAGATGCGGGGTGAGACATGCGTCGCCTTGTCTGGGCTCCGGTCGGTTCAGCTGGGCGGCGGCGTGGCCGGGCCCCCGCCGCCCTCCAGCTGAACGCCCCCACCCCCGCCCGGGTCACGGGCCGCGGCGCCTGCTGCGCGCAGCCGGGGCGGGGCCGCCGCCGTACAACGGCGTCCAGGCAGCTCCGGATCCGCCGCACCACGGTGCCGCGCCGGAGCGGGCGCGGGCTCACTGCCCGCTCCCCGCGGTGCGGCGGGGCTCGCGGCTCGGAGCTGGCTTGCCGCGGCGGCCCGGGGGACGCGAGCCCGCCGGACGGCGCCCCCGCCGGGGCTCGCGGCTCCGCCGCTCCTCCCGCAGACACTCCCGCAGTCCCTCGGGGTCGATGCCCTCGTTGCAGGCGTGGTGGAGCAGCTGGGCGAAGCGGTAGTCGGAATCCGCCCGCAAGGCCAGGCCCAGGGCGATCCGGGCGGTCGGCTCGTCCCCGGTGGACCAGGAGACCCAGCCCGCGAGGGTGAGCGGAGCCGCCGCGTGCTCCCCGTACGCGCCGACGCAGCGCCGGGCGAGGGCCCGCCACAGCCGCAGGGCGGGGCCCGCCTCCTCGTCCTCCATCCACTCGGCGGCGATGTCCCGGATCTCACGGTCCTGGAGGCCGAGGATCAGCGCGGCCGCCTCGTCGTGGCCGAGCAGCGCGTCGTCCCGGTCATCGGCCTGGGCTCCCTCGACGGGTGGGGCAAGGGCCATCCGCCGCATCAGCGACCGGGCCAGCTCGAGGGTCTCGGCACCGACCTCCTCACGGGTGGCCCCGTCGAGGATCTTCGGTACGAGGGCGGCAGCCGCCCGGTCCAGGGCGCCTTCCATCTCCGCGGCCACGGCGCCGCCCAGCGGCGCCAGCCTGCCCTCGATCTCCTTGAGGGAACCCCGGACCTGGAGGCCGGCGAAGGTGGCCGCGGCGGCCATCACCGAGGTGCCGACCGCCGCCAGCCGACTGCCCTCGGCCGGGCAGCAGCGCTCGTCGGGACACACGTAGGACCAGAAGCGGCCCGCGGAGAGGCACAGGGCCTCCAGCACGGGCACGTCGAGCGCGCCGCAGGCCAGCCTGATGCGCTGGGCGAGGGGCCGCAGCCGGGTCATCACCCGCTGGCCGCTCTCCCCGCCGAGCGGCTCCTGGCAGAGGAAGACGACGATGCCGTCGGGCTTGCCCTCGCGCCGCTCGCTGCCGCGGATCAGGCAGTCGGCGACCTGCCGCGCGGTGTCCTCCCATTCCGCGGGGGTGGCCGGGATGCCGACGCGGAGCCGGCCGCCGAAGCGGCCTCCCTCGCCGTGCACGGCGACCATGACGAGGGAGTCGGTGGGGTGGAAGCCGAGCATGTAGGGCAGCGCGTCGGCCAGCTCGGCCGGGCTGCGCAGGGTGATCCGGGGATCGGTGGTGGATCCTGCCGTGCTGGTGGACGGCCGGTCGGACGGGGTGCGTGATTCGTGGTTGTTCGTCATGCCCCGAAGGTCCCGCGCAAGATCCGATCGCGAAAGCCCTGTGGATAACCAATTCAAACTTCAACATCCACAGGCTCAGAGCGGCATTGGCGCGATGTCAGAGGCATCGGGTTGCATGGGGGCATGAACGCAGACCTGAGGTCCTCGGCCGACTCCGTACTAGCCCGTCTCGTGGGCGACCCCACGGGCACGGCTCGGCTGCGCGAGGACCAGTGGCGGGCGATCGAGGCGCTCGTCGCGCACAAGCGCCGGGCGCTGGTCGTGCAGCGCACGGGCTGGGGCAAGTCCGCTGTGTACTTCGTCGCCACCTCGCTGCTGCGGGCGAGCGGCGCCGGACCCACCGTGATCGTCTCCCCGCTCCTCGCGCTGATGCGCAATCAGGTCGAGGCCGCCGCCCGCGCCGGAATCCGCGCCCGCACCATCAACTCCGCAAACCCCGAGGAGTGGGAGGGGATCCAGGCCGAGGTCGCGGCGGGCGAGGTGGACGTTCTGCTGGTGAGCCCGGAGCGGCTCAACAACCCCGACTTCCGCGACCAGGTCCTCCCCAAGCTCTCCGCCGCCACAGGCCTCCTCGTCGTGGACGAGGCCCACTGCATCTCCGACTGGGGACACGACTTCCGGCCGGACTACCGCCGGCTGCGCACCATGCTGGCCGATCTCCCGCCGGGCGTCCCGGTGCTGGCCACGACCGCCACGGCCAACGCCCGCGTGACCGCCGACGTCGCCGAACAGCTCGGTACCGGCGCCGGCACGGACGCGCTGGTGCTGCGCGGACCGCTGGACCGCGAGAGCCTGAGCCTGGCCGTGCTGACGCTGCCCGACGCGGCGCACCGGCTGGCCTGGCTCGCCGACCACCTCGGCGACCTGCCCGGCTCCGGGATCATCTACACGCTGACGGTCGCGGCGGCCGAGGAGGTCACCGCGTACCTGCGCCACCGCGGGCACACGGTCTCCTCGTACACCGGCAAGACGGAGAACGCCGACCGGCAGCAGGCCGAGGACGACCTCCAGGCCAACCGGGTCAAGGCGCTGGTGGCCACCTCCGCCCTGGGCATGGGCTTCGACAAGCCCGACCTCGGTTTCGTCGTGCACCTGGGCTCCCCCTCCTCCCCCATCGCCTACTACCAGCAGGTCGGCCGCGCCGGCCGCGGCGTGGAGCACGCGGAGGTCCTGCTCCTGCCCGGCCGGGAGGACGAGGCGATCTGGCAGTACTTCGCCTCGGTGGCCTTCCCGCCCGAGGAGCAGGTGCGCCGGACGCTGGACGTACTCGCCCAGGCGGGGCGGCCGCTGTCGCTGCCCGCGCTGGAGCCGCTGGTCGACCTGCGCCGCACCCGGCTGGAGACGATGCTCAAGGTCCTGGACGTGGACGGCGCCGTGCACCGGGTCAAGGGCGGCTGGACCTCGACCGGGGAGCCGTGGGCTTACGACGCCGAGCGCTACGCGTGGGTGGCCCGCCAGCGGGCCGCGGAACAGCAGGCCATGCGCGACTACGCGGCGGCCACCGAGTGCCGGATGGAGTTCCTGCGCCGCCAGCTCGACGACGAGCAGGCCGCCCCCTGCGGCCGCTGCGACAACTGCGCCGGGGCCCGGTTCACGGCGGACGTGTCCACCGCCGCGCTGGACACCGCCCGCGGTGAACTCGGCCGCCCGGGCGTGGAGCTGGAGCCGCGCAAGATGTGGCCGACCGGGCTCGCGGCAGTCGGCGTCGACCTCAAGGGCCGCATCCCGGCCGGGGAGCAAGCCGCCACCGGGCGGGCGCTGGGCCGGCTGTCCGACATCGGCTGGGGCAACCGGCTGCGCCCGATGCTCGCCCAGCAGAGTCCCGACCAGCCGATTCCGGACGATGTAGCCCAGGCCGTGGTGGCCGTCCTCGCCGACTGGGCCCGCGGCCCGGGCGGCTGGGCCTCGGGTGCCCCGGACGCACCGGCGAGGCCGGTGGGCGTGGTCGCGCTGCCCTCACGGAGCCGCCCCCAGCTGGTCGGTTCGCTGGCCGCGCGCATCGCGGAGGTCGGGCGGCTGCCTCTGCTCGGGACGATCGGGTACACGGACCAGGTCCCGGAGTACGGCCTGCCCTCCTCCAACAGCGCCCAGCGGGTACGGGGGCTCCACCAGGCCTTGACCGTGCCCCCGGCTCTGGCGGCGACACTGGCCGAGGCAGCGGGACCGGTACTCCTCGTGGACGACCGCGCGGAGAGCGGATGGACCCTCGCCGTGGCCGCCCGGCTTCTCCGGCGGGCTGGCGCGAAGGGGGTGTTTCCGCTGGTGCTTGCGCTTCAGCCGTAGCCGAATGCGTCATCTTCGGCGTGGCGGGGCAAGGATATGAGCGGCATACCGGCGAATTCCGGTCGGCGGCGCCAATTGCTCGTTGCCGCATGCTCGCGGGCCACGCGAGAATTGGGGTGCTCCCGCCCGGTTCCCCGGCACCCTCCTGGGCCGTGCTGCGGCGCGCCCACACTCCAGCCGTGCCCGTCCGCGGGCGTGTACCCGAAGGGAGGACCGTGACCTTCGGATTCGCCCCGCCCTCGACCACGTCCCTGACAACGGCCACCGGCGGCGCCAGCCGGCACGGCCGGCTGCTGGAACCCGCCGAATGGACGTCGGCAGGCATTCCCCTGCTCCGCAACCCCCGCGAGGTCGTCAGCGGGCTGCACTCCCGGCACAGCCCCGTGCCGTCGACGGCGGTCATCGCCGTCCTCGGCCCGGAGGAGCAGCTCGTGGCGAGCGCTTCGTTCGTACAGCGGTCGACCTCGGCCGACGGCTGGGAATACCGCAACGCCCTGCTGTCCCGGCTGCGCCGGGTCATCCCGCACGATCTGCGGCGCCGGACCCCGGTGCGCACGGCGGTGCTGCTCTACTGCCGCGAGGGCGACGAGCGGTGGACCGAGGAGGACGGAGCCTGGATGTGGGGGCTGCGGGACGCCTGCACCCTGCACGGGCTGCGCTGCGGCGCGTACATCACGCTGACCCGCGGGGGCTGGCAGGTTCTGGGCGAAGGCCGGGGCGGCCGGCAGCCCAGCTCGGACTCACGGCCTCAGCGGCTCGGCGACACAGTGGCCGAGTTCGCCCCGCTCGCCCTGCACACCGGTGGCGGCGCGGCCGAGGCACTGCGCCGGACCGCCGCGCGCTGACCCTCGTACGGCCGCCCGGCCGAAGGGGTGCGCACGGCGAATCGGCCCTCGGGCTTCAGCGGGGCCGGCCCACGGCCCGCCCCGCCCCTCGCCCGTGCCGGGATACGGGGCGTCAGACGCCCGCACCCAGCACGGAGTTGATCTGCTGCGGGTCACCGCACACGATCAGCAGCGCACCGGCCCGCGTGAGCGCGACCGGCAGGTGGCCCTCGACCGTGTCGACCGCTCCGCCGTTGGCGGCGAAGACGACGACGGGACGGCCGGTGGCGCGCTGGACCTGAGCGGCGTCCGCGTAGAAGACGTCGTCCCCGGCGTCGTGCAGGGCCCAGTAGGCGGCCTCGCCGAAGGACAGCTCGTGCGCGGCCCACGGGTGCGGGTCGCCGGTGGTGAGCACCAGGATGTCACCGGGCGCGCGCCCGGTGTCGAGCAGCAGGTCCACGGCTTCTTCGGCCGCGTCGAGCGCACCCTCGACGGAGGCCGGGATCAGCTGGATCTGCGGCACCGCCGCCGAGACGGACGGCGCTGCGGAGGCGGTCGGGACGGGGGCTGCGGGAACGGGTCCGGGGGTGGCCTGCGGCGCACGCTGCGCGGGCGGAGCGGGCCTGGGGGCACCACCCGCGCGGCTTGCCGCTGCGGGGGAGGGACCGGGGCGTCCGGGCCGGGGTACTGCTGCGGGACGCGGACCAGGTACGGGGCGGGGGGTCTGCGCGGTGCGGCTCGCGGCCGGCGTGACGCGGGGACCCTGGGCACTCTCGTGAATCTGAGGCTCCTCGAAGGCGTGGTGAGAGGCTTGGCGTGATGTCTATCAAACACCGGTACGAAACGTACCGGCCGGTGGCACATGGGTGCGATCAGAAATCGAAGCCGAGTTGGCCTCCGTTTTCCAGCTCCATCGACTCCTCGCTGCGGCGCACCTTCTTGAGGTGGCGCCACCGGGGAAGCGCGTCGAGGTACGACCACGAGAGCCGGTGGTAGGGGGTGGGCCCCAGCTCCTCCAGCGCCGCACGGTGCACGGGCGAGGGATATCCGGCGTTGGCGGCGAAGGCGAAGTCCTCGAAGCCACCGCCCTGACCGCCTATTTCGGCCATCATGCGGTCCCGACGGACCTTCGCGATGACCGAGGCCGCCGCGACGGCGACGCACGACTGGTCACCCTTGATCACCGTACGGACCTGCCAGGGCGAGCCGAGGTAGTCGTGCTTGCCGTCGAGGATGACCGCGTCGGGCCGCACCGGCAGGGCCTGAAGGGCCCGCTCCGCCGCGAGCCGCAGGGCGGCCGTCATCCCCAGCTCGTCGATCTCCTCCGGGGAGGCGTGCCCGAGGGCATAAGACGTGACCCAGGCCTCCAGGACGTCGACGAGGGCGTCACGTCGCTTGGGGGTGAGCAATTTGGAGTCGGTGAGCCCGGCGGGCGGCCGGCGCAGACCGGTGATCGCCGCGCACACGGTGACGGGACCGGCCCAGGCCCCTCGTCCGACTTCGTCGACCCCGGCGATGACCTTGGCGCCGGTGGTTGCACGGAGGGAGCGTTCGACGGTGTGGGTGGGTGCTTCGTACGGCATGGCGCCAGCAAGGTTACGCCGCCCGGCGCCGCCTGCACACCCCGCCCCGGGTCGGGCCTTGCCCGGGCCGCCCCGCCGGTCCGGCATCAGCCCTTGAGTCCGGTCCCCCCGCCGGTCCCACACAGGTCTCGCGTCGGTCCCTCTTCGGTCCCTCTACGGCCCCTCCTCGCGGCTCTCCCGCCGAGCGACGGCACCACCACCCGGTCGATCACCTGCCTGATGTCCGCATCCCACCTTCGCTCCCGCACACCATCACGCGGTGCGCCTGCATCACCAGAACGACATCCACGACACCCCTGCGCCACCCCGATCGATCCCCTGCCGCACAAGCTCCCTGATCAGACACAAAGCCGACGCGCACATTCCGGACCCGATGTCTCCACCAACCTGACGCCGCAGGTCTGGTCGCAGTCGTGAAGGAGAGACCGCGAGCCTGCCCGGCACGGCCGTACCCGGACTCCCCAACGCCGCGTCGAGAATCGCCCGTTCGAGTTCGGGACTCCGCCCGCTCGTACCGGGTACGCCCATTTCCACCCCGGTGAACGCTCGCGTCCGCCGCCTTCTGGCTCGTACCGTGGTCCGCAAGTGAACGATTGCGTCCACTGTTTCACTTTGGGGGATCCTCAGTGACACGCTCTCAACTCGCCACACCCCGAATACCGGGCGCGGCCCACCGGGAGGGGCGCCCCGGAATCGCGCTCACCGTCATCGCCGCCTGCCAGCTCATGGTCGTCCTCGACGCGACGATCGTGAACATCGCCCTTCCGCACATCCAGACCGCCCTCGACTTCAGCACCACCGATCTCTCCTGGGTGCTGAGCGCCTACACGCTCACCTTCGGCGGCCTGCTCCTGCTCGGCGGCCGGGCCGGCGACATCCTGGGCCGGCGCCGCGTGTTCATGGCCGGAATCCTGCTCTTCACCCTGGCCTCCCTCCTCGGCGGCTTCGCCCAGGAACCCTGGCAGCTGCTCGCCGCCCGCGCCCTCCAGGGGGTCGGCGGCGCCATCGCCTCCCCGACCTCGCTCGCCCTGATCACCACCACCTTCGCCGAAGGTCCCGAACGGAACCGGGCCTTCGGGGTGTTCGCCGCCGTCTCCGCGGGTGGCGGCGCCATCGGTCTGCTGGCCGGCGGCATGCTCACCGAGTGGCTCGACTGGCGCTGGGTCCTCTTCGTCAACGTGCCGATCGGCGTGCTGATCGCGGTCCTCGCCCCGCTCTACATCAGCGAGTCCGAACGCCACCCGGGCCGTTTCGACATCGCCGGCGCCCTGACCTCCACCGGTGGCATGGCCTCGCTGGTCTACGGGTTCATCCGCGCCTCGGAGGACGGCTGGCGCGACTCCCTCACGCTCGGCTCGTTCGCGGCGGCCGTCATCCTGCTCGCGCTGTTCGTCGCCGTCGAGTCGCGGGCCCGTGAACCGATCATCCCGCTGCGGATGTTCGCCGACCGCAACCGCGCCGGCACCTACCTGATCATGCTCAGCCTCGCCGCCGCGATGTTCGGCATGTTCTTCTTCATCGTCCAGTTCGTGCAGAACGTACTGGGCTTCACCCCGATCGAATCCGGACTCGGCTTCCTGCCCGTGACCGTCGCCATCGTCACGGCCGCGGGCCTCTCGCAGCGCTTCCTGCCGCGCTTCGGCCCCAAGCCGTTCATGGTGTCGGGATCCGCCCTCGTCGGCGTGGGGCTCGGCTGGCTCACCCTGATCCGCACCGACTCCTCGTACGTGGCCGGGGTGCTCGGGCCGATGCTGCTGTTCGGCTTCGGCATGGGCCTCAACTTCGTGACCCTCACCCTGACCGCCGTCTCGGGAGTGTCGTCCAAGGAAGCGGGCGCGGCCTCCGGACTGCTCAACGCCAGCCAGCAGGTGGGCGGTTCCCTGGGCCTGTCCATCCTGGTCACCGTCTTCGGCACGGCCGCCCGCACCGAGGCCGGGCAGCAGTTCCCTGCCTTCGCGGCGCAGGCGGAGCCGGGCCAGCTGGCCGCCTTCCAGGAGACCGGGCAGCTGCCCGACCCCTGGGGCGACCTCGTGCTCACCCAGGGCATCTCCACCGCGTTCGGCGCCGCCGTGGCGATGGCCGGAGTGGCCCTGGCCACCGCGCTGCTGGTGATCCGGGTACGCAAGAGCGACCTTGATGCCCTCAACGGAACCGCCGCGAAGGGCGGACCGCCGGCCTGATCGGGGCCGGAGGTACGAGGGCCCGGGTGCGGGGGACGATCCCGCGCCCGGGCCCTCGTACGTCCGGGGCAGCCGGCCCCCGTACGCCTAGTACTCGGTGCGGCTGCCGAAGCTGCCGAGGCGCGAGCAGACCTCGTACGCGGCCGTCACCGGTCGCTCGTGCAGGATCTGCCGGGCCCGGTGCTCACCCAGGCTCATGGCGTACCAGGGGACGTCCCCGGCCCTGGAGATCTCCTCGTCGATCCCGCGCAGGGCACAGGACCGCTGGGGCTCGGGCAGCCGGTCCAGCGCCGGCACGGCGTCCGCCGACAGGCTCTGGAAGTAGGCCAGGTCGATCTTGCCGTCCGCCTCGAAACGGGCCACGTTGCGCTCGGCGACCATCCCGTCCGGGGACAGCAGGCCGAAGGCCAGAACGGCGGCCGCCGCACTCCCCGCGACCGCGCGCGGCAGCCAGCGGGCCCCGAACACCCCGGCCGCCATGATCAGTACGAGGACCAGGCCGAGCCACAGCTCCATCGCGGCCACCGACACGCGCAGGATGGTCAGCCCGTACGCGTCCACGTACAGGTCCATGCGGCGCAGCGCGGAGGCGACGACGACCAGCGTCAGCGCGCACAGCACCCCGAGGACGGTGCGCACGAAGCGGCGGTCGGCGGCGCCGGAGCGCGGGGCCCAGCGCAGGGCCAGGGCTATCACCGCGAGGGTGAACAGCGTGGCCCAGAGCAGCTGCCAGAAGCCCTGCCGGGCGTACTCGGCGTAGGTGAGGCCGGTGCTCTTGAGGACCTTGTCGTAGCCGCCGAACAGGACGGCCAGCTGCACGGCGTTGAAGCCGGCGAAGAGCAGGTTGAGCACGACGAGCGGCAGGGCCCATTCGACGCGGGACCGCGGCTTGCCGGGAGCCACCTTGATCCGGTCCCAGCGCAGCGGGGCGGCGGCGGCGCGGGCAGCGGCCAGCGCGAGGAAGGCGCCGAAGAGGAAGAGAACGATCCGGATGGGTCCGTCCTCGATGGAGATGTCGGGCGTCAGCCCGCTCAGCAGGTCGGCGAAGGCCGCGTCGGCGGAGGCGAACAGCGTGCCGAAGACCAGCAGGAGGACCACGGCCACGGCAACGGCCTTGGCGACGGGCAGCCAGCGGTCCTTGCTGACGCCGCCGCGCGAGCGCAGGCCCGCCCAGGCCCAGCCGAGCCCGGACACGGCCGCCTCGAAGAAGCCGATCGGGCTGAGCAGGACGCCGGGCCAGGTGCGGCTGCCGTGCAGGGCCAGCGCACCGAGCAGGATGGCGGAGAGGATCGCGAGGGTGGACGGCCACGCCGAGTCGCGCAGGGCGGGTACGGCGAGGAGGGCGAGGCAGCCGATCGCCCAGACCAGGGTCCAGGGGCGGGCGGTACGACGGGCCGCGCGGGCGGCGGCGTACGCGGCGACCACGGCGGGCACGACGGCGAGCAGCAGGCCGGGCCCCATGCCGTCGCCGAGGAGCAGGGCGGCGGAGAGGCCGGCGATCAGGGTCGCGACGAGGGTCACGGCCCCGATCGGGGCGGCTTCGGCGGGCCGCAGCGACACCACCCACTCCGGGGGCCCGGAGGCCGCGGCCCGGGCCGCTGCGGCCCGTTGCCACGCCTGCTGCTGTTGCCATGCCTGCCAGGCGGCGGCGTCGGCCGGGGTTCCGGTGCCCGTCGGTGGTGCGGCTGCGGCTGGCGGTATCTGTTCCGCAGCCGGTTCGGCCGGTTTTTGTGCCGGTCTTCCGGCCGGTCCGCCCTCGGTCCGGTCCGCGGCCTCGTCCACCCCGTCGGTGTTCTCTGACATCGGGTTCCCCTCCCCTGTCGGCCGCCCCGGCTTTCAGGTGGGGCGGCGAAGCGGACAGCGTAGGCCGGTGTCAGGTGGTTTTGAACAGGCTCAAAAGAGGCCTGTGGCAGGACCGTGACAATCGGAAGGGGAGGTTTCGTCCTGCCCGGGACGCCGTGGCCGGCTTACCGCTCACGCTCCGTGGCCTCCGGCAGCCAGGCCGGCAGGGCCTCGGTGCGCGCCAGCCACGCGGCCGGCAGCACCTCGTCGCCGCGCGCGCCCAGCACCCCGCCGACGATCGCGCAGGTCGTGTCGACGTCGCCGCCCACCTGCGCGGTGGTCCAGAACGCCCGCTCGTAGTCGTCCAGCGACCGCGCCGCCGACCACAGGGCGAAGGGCACGGTGTCATGGGCGCTCGTGCGCCGCCCGCAGCCCAGTACCGCCGCGACCGTGGTCGCGTCGCCGTAGTCCAGCATGTCCCGCGCCCGCCGGATCCCGGCGCCCACCGCGCTGCGCGGCACCAGCGCGATCACTCCGTCCAGCAGGTCTGCGGCCTTCGGCGGGCCGGCCGGGTCCGCCGCGAGCGCGGCCGCCGCGGCGACGGCCATGGCCCCGCAGACGGCCTCGCGGTGCTGGTGGGTGGTGTAGGCGGAGATCTCCGCCTGGTGTGTGGCCTGCTCGGGGTCGTCGGCGTACCAGGCGCCCAGCGGCGCGATCCGCATGGCGGCGCCGTTGCCCCAAGAGCCCTGGCCGTTGAACAGTTCGGCGGCCAGCGTGCGCCAGTCCTGGCCCTCCCGGACCAGGCGCAGCATCCGGTTCACGGCGGGCCCGTAGCCCCGGTCGAAGTCGTGGTGGTGGGCGAAGGAGCTCGCCAGCGCGTCCTGGTCGATGCGTCCGTGCTCGGCGAGCACGGCCACGACCGAGCAGGCCATCTCGGTGTCGTCGGTCCACTGCCACGTCTCGGTGCCGACGGGCAGTTCACGCCGCTTGAGCAGCGGGTAGTTCACGGGGACGAAGTACTGGGAGCCCAGGGCGTCCCCCAGGGCCAGCCCGCGGAGGCTGGACAGGGCGCGTGCGTAGCGCCGTTCGGGAGTGGAATGAGGGGTCATCGCGGGTCACTCTAGCCGTCCAGGTCGTAGGGCTCGGGTGTGGTCCACCGCTCAAACGGGCGGTCCATCCGATACCGGCCGTCCGGGCCCAGCACGAGCGTCCGGAATTCGCCGTTCCCCGGATTGGACAGGGCCTCGAATTCGGACACCGACCAGTGGAACCACCGCATGCAGAACAGCCGCATGGTCAGCCCGTGCGTCACGAGCAGCACGTTCTGCGGATGGTCCTCGGCTTCGAAGCTGCGGTAGAGGCTCTCCAGGAAGGACCCGACCCGGTCGTACACGTCGGCTCCCGACTCGCCCTGCGCGAAGCGGTAGAAGAAGTGCCCGTACGCGTCCCGGTACGCCTTCTGGAGCCGTACGTCGTCCCGGTCCTGCCAGTTTCCCCAGTCCTGCTCGCGCAGTCTCGGCTCCTCGCGCATCCGGACCCGGGTCGGGTCCAGCCGCAGCTCCCGGAAGGTCTGCAGGGTCCGGCGGTACGGGGAGACGTACGCGCTGATCGTCTCTTCGCCGAAGAGCTCGCGCAGCCGTACGCCGACCGCCGCGGCCTGCTCCCGCCCGCTCGAGGTCAGCCGCAGGGCGTGGTCGGGCTCCCGTTCATACACCGAGTCGTCGGCATTCCCCTCGGATTCCCCGTGCCGGACGAGGACGATGCGCCGTGGTCGAACCATTCCACGACCCTATTCGGCCATCGGCGGGCCGACCGACCGGGCACGCCGGTCGGCCCGCCGGGTCGTCGTACGGTCATACCGCCTCAGACCGTCCAGGAGGGTTCGAGGTCGACGACGTCACCGGTGAGGGCCTCGACATCGGCCTGGATCTGGGCGCGCAGGGAGAGCCGCTCGACCCGCTCCTGCCGGTACTTGCCGTGCTCGGCTGCCGCGTGCCACATCGACAGCACCAGGAACTCCCGGCCCGGGGCCTCGCCGAAGAGGCCGCGGATCATGCCGGGCGAGCCCGCCATCGCCGGATTCCACACCTTCTCCTGCATGAGGGCGAAGTGGTCGACCCGGCCCTCCCGGACCCGGGTGTGCGCGACCCGGACCACGTCGGCGTCGGTGAAGCGCGGCTCGAAGCCGGTCTTCACGTCGAAGCGGTGATCGAAGAGCGTGACCCGCGAATCGGTGTAGGTGCCGTTCTGCGCGGCGGCCAGCCGGTCGTGACTGCGGGCCATGAAGGAATCGTAGAAAGAGCGGCTCTCCCAGAACGCGAAGACATGCGCGACCCCCTGCCGGCCTCGGCTCCAACCGCCGCCCTGTCCCCGGAATCCCGGCTCGCCCGGCAGCCCCGCCCATTTACGCTGCCCCCGCTCGAACCCGCGTCGGTCCGTCACCGTGCAGCGAATCCACTTGACCAGCACGGCGCCATCGTACGGTCCCGGCGCGGCCCGGGTCAGTCCCCGGCGCGGTGGATCCGTACCAGTTCCGCCGCATCCCGCTCGGGCAGCCGAAGGCCGAACTCCCGGTCGATTACGCCGAGCAGCGCCTCCGGACCGACGGTTTGCCGCTCCTCCCGCCCGTCGGGGTGGAGCCGGATGAGTTCCCGCCCGACCAGCGTCCGGCGGACGTCATCGCCCGGGTGCTGGACGATGACCCGCCCGATGAAGGCGGAACGGGGATGGGTGGAGCTGTAGTGGTTGAGCAGGACGTAGTCGACGGGGTGGTACCGCTGAGGGGAGAACGTGTACAGATCGCGCCAGGTTCCCCCGCGCTGGAAGCACAGCACGAGGACGCCGTCCGCCTCCTCCCGCACGCGGTACGTCCAGGCCCCCTGCCGCACCTCGGCTCCGGGGTTCCCCAGCGGGACGGGCTCGCGGGGGCCCTGGTAGCCGAAACCGGCGTCGCACAGCCACGGTTGTCCCTCGACGGTGACAACGAGGACGGCATGCGTCACCGGGGTCAGGGCGTCGCCGCGGGTGCGGTTGCGGGCGCCTCGCCCCGAGACCTCGAAGCCGATCCGCTCCAGGGCAGCGGCCAGCAGCGAGTTCTGCTCGTAGCAGTAGCCGCCGCGGCGGTCGTGCACGAGCTTGTCCTCGAGCGCCTTGACGTCCAGCTCGACGGGGCGGCCGAGCAGAACATCCAGACTCTCGAAGGTGATGGCGCCGGTGTGGGCCCGGTGCACTGCGTACAACGTCTCGAGGTCCGGCCGGAGTTCCCCGGCTCTCTCCCTCCCGATCCCAGTCCCGACCTCCCTGCCGATTCCTATCCGCGCCAGATACGCGTCGAGGTCCAGCTCGTCACCGCTCCACATGGTTCCCCGTCTCCCCGTGATCCGTCCTCACCCGCACAATGATCGGCATGACGGCCCGGCACACCAACCCCCTCTTCGCCCGCCCGCCGCTTCCGCCACTGACGGTGACCGGCCCGAACGGGCCGCGTTCAGCCGGCGGTCCAGCCCGGGATCGTCGGAAGCACCTGCTCGGCGGTGCGGAACAGGGCCGTGTCATCGGGCAGTCGGCCGTCCTGGCACCAGATCACGACCTCGAAGGAACCGCCGCCGTCCTGCGCGTCCTTCGCGACCACCAGGCTGCGGGCGATGCCGCCGGGCGTCCCAGAACCGTTGTCTTCTGCGCGGTGAAGCCCAGCAAGTCGGCCGTCTCGGCGACCGGTAGACGGTCGTACGACGCCGAGAGCTGCACAGAATAGGTCTGGAGCTGGACCTTCGCCTGGGGGGCGATCTTGCCTGCGCCGCCGACCGGGCTGAACCAGGACACGCCGCCGTCGGCGCCCAGCGCGTGTTCCTCCGGTGTTCCGAGGAGCGCCGGAGGATCCGGGCGGTTCAGCGCCGTACACAGCTGCGCTCCCGAGACGTACCCCGCCGACAGGTCCTGGTCCTGGCTCGAGCAAGCGGCCAGCCGGTCGGCGCGGTCCTCGTCGCGTCGGGAATTCTCCCGGACCCGCATCTCGTCGTACTCGCAGGCACGACGAAGGGGACCGGCCTTGGGCCGGTCCCCTTCGTGAGCTGCTGGTCAGCTATCTGTGCGGGCTACGCCGGATGCTGCGTCCAGCGCGATTGCGCCCGGTTTCAGCTGCAGCCGCTGGTGGAGCCGCAGCCCTCGCAGATGTAGCAGGAGCCGGCGCGCTGCATCTTCGTACCGCAGGAGAAGCAGAGCGGGGCGTCGGCGGAGACGCCGAGCTGCATCTCGACCAGTTCGGCGTTGCTGTGCGCCGTCTTCGGAGCCGGGACCGGCACGGCGGGCGCGAGGGGCTTCGGGGCCGACGGCACCGCGGCCAGCGGGGCCGACTGCGCCAGGGACTCGGTGTCCAGCTCGTCCTCGAGGGGCTCGTAGGAGCCGGTCTCCAGGTGGCGCTGGCGCTCCTCGGCGGTGTGGATGCCGAGGGCCGAGCGGGTCTCGAAGGGCAGGAAGTCCAGCGCCAGGCGGCGGAAGATGTAGTCGACGATCGACTGCGCCATCCGCACGTCCGGGTCGTCCGTCATGCCGGCCGGCTCGAAGCGCATGTTCGTGAACTTCGAGACGTAGGTCTCCAGCGGCACGCCGTACTGCAGACCGACCGAGACGGCGATCGAGAAGGCGTCCATCATGCCCGCGAGGGTCGAGCCCTGCTTGGACATCTTCAGGAAGACCTCGCCCAGACCGTCGTCCGGGTAGGAGTTCGCGGTCATGTAGCCCTCGGCGCCACCGACCGTGAAGGAGGTGGTGATCCCCGGGCGGCCCTTGGGGAGGCGCTTGCGGACGGGACGGTACTCGATGACCTTCTCGACGGCGGCGCGGATGGTCTCCTCCGTCTTGGCGGTGACCTCCTGCTTCTCCTCCTCCTTCTTCTTGGCGGAGAGGGGCTGGCCGACCTTGCAGTTGTCGCGGTAGATCGCGAGCGCCTTGACGCCGAGCTTCCAGGCCTCGAAGTAGATCTCCTCGATCTCCTCGACGGTCGCCGTCTCCGGCATGTTGACCGTCTTCGAGATCGCGCCGGAGATCCAGGGCTGGATCGCGGCCATCATGCGGACGTGGCCCATCGCGGAGATGGAACGCTCGCCCATGGCGCAGTCGAACACCGAGTAGTGCTCGGCCTTCAGGCCCGGCGCGTCGACGACGACGCCGTGCTCGGCGATGTGAGCGACGATCGCCTCGATCTGCTCTTCCTGGTACCCCATGCGGCGCAGGGCCTGCGGGACGGTGCCGTTGACGATCTGCATCGAGCCGCCGCCGACGAGCTTCTTGAACTTGACCAGGGCCAGGTCCGGCTCGACACCGGTGGTGTCGCAGGACATCGCGAGACCGATGGTGCCGGTCGGCGCCAGGACGGAGGCCTGGGAGTTGCGGAAGCCGTTCTTCTCGCCGAGGCGCAGAACGTCCTGCCAGGCCTCGGTCGCCGCGGCCCAGATCGTGTTGTCCAGGTCCTCGGTGCGCGGCGCGACGGCGTTGGCGTCGGAGTGCTGCTTCATGACGCGCTTGTGCGACTCGGCGTTGCGGGCGTAGCCGTCGTACGGACCGACGATGGCGGCCAGCTCGGCGGAGCGCTTGTAGGCGGTACCGGTCATCAGCGAGGTGATCGACGCGGCGAGGGTGCGGCCGCCGTCCGAGTCGTACGCGTGGCCGGTGGCCATCAGCAGGGCGCCGAGGTTGGCGTAGCCGATGCCCAGCTGGCGGAAGGCGCGGGTGTTCTCGCCGATCTTCTGCGTCGGGAAGTCCGCGAAGCAGATGGAGATGTCCATCGCGGTGATGACAAGCTCGATGACCTTGGCGAAGCGCTCGGCGTCGAAGGACTGGTTGCCCTTGCCGTCGTCGTTGAGGAACTTCATCAGGTTCAGCGAGGCGAGGTTGCAGGACGTGTTGTCCAGGTGCATGTACTCGCTGCAGGGGTTGGACGCGGTGATGCGGCCGGACTCGGGGCAGGTGTGCCAGTTGTTGATCACACCGTCGTACTGGATGCCCGGGTCGGCGCAGGCCCACGCGGCCTCGGCGAGCTTGCGGAAGAGCGCCTTGGCGTCGACCTTCTCGATGACCTCGCCGGTCATGCGGGCACGCAGGCCGAACTCGGTGCCGTTCTCGACGGCCGTCATGAACTCGTCGTTCACACGGACGGAGTTGTTGGCGTTCTGGTACTGGACGGACGTGATGTCGTCGCCGCCCAGGTCCATGTCGAAGCCCGCGTCGCGCAGGGCGCGGATCTTCTCCTCCTCCTTCACCTTGGTCTCGATGAAGGCCTCGACGTCCGGGTGGTCCACGTCCAGGACGACCATCTTGGCCGCGCGGCGGGTGGCGCCGCCCGACTTGATCGTTCCTGCGGACGCGTCGGCGCCGCGCATGAAGGAGACCGGGCCGGAGGCGTTGCCGCCGGAGGAGAGGAGCTCCTTGGAGGAGCGGATGCGGGAGAGGTTCAGGCCGGCGCCGGAGCCGCCCTTGAAGATCATGCCCTCTTCCTTGTACCAGTCGAGGATCGACTCCATGGAGTCGTCGACGGCCAGGATGAAGCAGGCGGAGACCTGCTGCGGCTGGGGCGTGCCGACGTTGAACCACACCGGGGAGTTGAAGCTGAAGATCTGGTGCAGGAGGGCGTAGGTCAGCTCGTGCTCGAAGATCTCCACGTCGGCGGGCGACGAGAAGTAGTCGAAGTCCTCGCCGGCCTTCGTGTACGTCTTCACGATCCGGTCGATCAGCTGCTTCAGACCGGTCTCGCGCTGCGGGGTGCCGACCGCGCCGCGGAAGTACTTGCTGGTGACGATGTTGACCGCGTTCACCGACCAGAAGTCGGGGAACTCGACGCCACGCTGCTCGAAGTTGACCGAGCCGTCGCGCCAGTTGGTCATGACGACGTCACGGCGCTCCCAGCTCACCTCGTCGTACGGGTGTACGCCCGGGGTGGTGTGGATGCGCTCGATACGCAGGCCGCCCTTGGCAGCCTTGGTCCCCTTGGCGCGGGAACCACGTGCCGAGCTGCTCGCCGTCTCTGTCATGCCAGGCCTCCCATATGCGGGCAAAAACGCCCTAAAGTGCCATCGCTATTCCGCGGCACGATGCTGTGTCTTGTATCTACGTCTCTTCGCCTGGCAGACCGGCCGTGCTGGCGGTGCGTGAGCACCGGAGCACGGGCCGTCCGGTCAGTCGGCGGCGGAGGCGGGCACGGGGACCGGAGCGGTCCGACCGGGCTCGCACTCTTCAGGGTGAGGTCGCGACACGCGGAGCTCCGCGATGGCGGCCTCGAAGTCTTCGAGTGTGTCGAACGCCTTGTAAACGGACGCGAACCGGAGGTACGCGACCAGGTCGAGTTCCTGCAACGGGCCGAGTATGGCCAGACCCACGTCGTGGGTGGTCAGCTCGGCACTCCCGGTGGCGCGCACCGCCTCCTCGACCCGCTGGCCGAGCTTGGCGAGGGCGTCCTCGGTGACCGGCCGCCCCTGGCACGCCTTGCGCACGCCGGAGATGACCTTGGTACGGCTGAAGGGTTCGGTCACCCCGCTGCGCTTGATCACCATCAGCGAGGCCGTCTCCACCGTCGTGAAGCGACGGGAGCAGTCGGGGCACTGACGGCGCCGACGGATCGACGTGCCGTCGTCCGTGGTGCGGCTGTCGACGACGCGGCTGTCGGGGTGCCTGCAGAAGGGGCAGTGCATGGTTCCCTCACCCTCCCTCTTGGCACGACTGAATCACCTCACGAGGCCCCTGAACGACAGAGACGGACTCTGTCGGGGGCTTGTGAAGCAGCCACCAGCATATGCGATGTCGGGACCCTCAGCGGACCCGGGGACCACAACTTCTGGGCGGCTGCGCTCATCCAACCACTAGATCTTGGGTTGTGGTGGATTTACCGGACTCCGCGTGTCGCGGCGTCCGATAGGCGGATACGAGGCCTTCCGGTGCCACACTGGGCCCGGACCCGGAGGGTCGGGATCCGACCGGGAAGGGTACCGTAAGCAGCGGGTGCCGAGCCGAACCCGCGTTCGGTGAACCGATCGCCCATACACCCCTCGATTTGCCCACGCGGGACGATCTGCGATTTTTCACTCGAACGTGTGTTTGGCGCAACCTTTCGAAAGCTACTACCGTTGTCCAGCTAGGGAGAACATTTCGAGAGGGGCCGACGTGACCACCACCGCAGACAGTGCCACCATCACTGCCCAGAACCGCTCCCAGAGCCGACTCGAGCCGGTGCATGCCATGAACGACGCAAACCTGAACCCGGAGGCGGAGCCCGTACGCCCCGCACGCTCGCTGCCAGGTCGACCTCCAGGCATCCGCGCCGACAGCTCCGGGCTCACGGACCGGCAGCGGAGGGTCATCGAGGTCATTCGCGACTCCGTGCAGCGGCGGGGTTACCCGCCGTCGATGCGGGAGATCGGCCAGGCGGTCGGCCTGTCCAGCACGTCGTCGGTCGCCCACCAGCTGATGGCCCTGGAGCGGAAGGGCTTCCTGCGCCGTGACCCGCACCGCCCCCGGGCGTATGAGGTGCGCGGCTCCGACCAGCCCAGCTCGCAGCCTACGGACACCACCGGCAAGCCCGCCGCCTCCTACGTTCCCCTGGTCGGCCGGATCGCGGCCGGCGGCCCGATCCTCGCCGAGGAGTCGGTCGAGGACGTGTTCCCGCTCCCCCGCCAGCTCGTCGGCGACGGCGAGCTGTTCGTCCTGAAGGTCGTCGGCGACTCGATGATCGAGGCCGCCATCTGTGACGGCGACTGGGTCACGGTCCGGCGCCAGCCGGTCGCGGAGAACGGCGACATCGTCGCCGCGATGCTGGACGGCGAGGCCACCGTCAAGCGCTTCAAGCGCGAGGACGGCCATGTCTGGCTCCTCCCGCACAACGCCGCCTACCAGCCGATCCCCGGCGACGAGGCGACCATTCTCGGCAAGGTCGTCGCGGTACTGCGCCGGGTCTGACCCCGCCGCCTCGATCCAGCCCCCGGGACCCACTGCGCCGGTCCCGGGGGTTGTCTTGTGCCCGAGGGGCGACTACTTGCCGTCAGCCTGGGCGGCGGCGTCGATGGCGGCCAGCGAGCGGCGGGCCTGGTTCCGGTCCGTGGTGTACCAGAAGTCCGGCAGCGTGGCCCGCAGGAAGCTCCCGTACCGGGCCGTGGCCAGGCGGGGATCCAGGACCGCGACCACACCCCGGTCACCCGTGGCCCGTACGAGACGGCCCGCTCCCTGGGCCATCAGCAGCGCGGCATGCGTGGCGGCGACGGCCATGAAGCCGTTGCCGCCGTGCTCCTCCACCGACTTCTGCCGGGCGCTCATCAGCGGGTCGTCGGGACGCGGGAACGGAATCCTGTCCATCACCACCAGCTGGCAGCTGGGACCGGGCACGTCCACGCCCTGCCACAGCGACAGCGTCCCGAACAGGCAGGTCTTCGGGTCGGCCGCGAACGCCTTGATCAGCTCGCCCAGGGTCTCCTCGCCCTGGAGCAGGATCGGGTTGTCGAGCCGGCCGCGGAGCTCCTCGGCGGCCGCCTTGGCGCCGCGCATGGAGGAGAACAGTCCGAGGGTCCGACCGCCGGCGGACTCGATCAGCTCGGCGAGCTCGTCCATCATGTCGCCGCGGGTGCCTTCGCGGCCCGGCGTGGCCAGGTGCTTGGCGACGTAGAGGATGCCCTGCTTCGGGTAGTCGAAGGGCGAGCCGACGTCCAGGCCCTTCCAGAGCGGCGCGTCCTCGGCCTCGACCCCCTCGGGGGACAGGCCCATGGAGGCCGCGACGCCGTTGAAGTCGCCGCCGAGCTTGAGGGTGGCCGAGGTCAGGACCACGGAGCGGTCCTCGAAGAGCTTCTCGCGCAGCAGGCCCGACACCGACAGGGGGGCGACCCGCAGGGTGGCGCCGAATCGGTCGTGGCGCTCGAACCAGACGACGTCGTACTCGGAGCCGTTGGTGATCCGCTCCGCCACTCCGTGGACGTTCTCCACCGCGGCCAGGGCCTGCTTGCGGACGGCGTCCTCGTCGTGGACGGACTTGTCGCGGGTCGCGCCGATCGCCGAGATCACGTTGCGCGCGGCATCCCGCAACGCCATGAGCGCGTATCCGAGGTCCTCGGGAATCTCCTCCAGCCGGCCGGGGAGAGCCAGCTCCATGACCCGCTCGAAGGACTCGGACGCGGTCTGCAGGGAGTCGGCGGTCTTCTCGTCGACCAGCTTGGCCGCCCGCTTCACCGCCCGGTTGACCTGCCCCGGGGTGAGCTCGCCGGTGGCGACCCCGGTCACCCGGGAGACCAGCTCGTGGGCCTCGTCCACGATCAGCACCTCGTGCTGCGGCAGCACCGGCGCGCCCTCGATGGCGTCGATGGCGAGCAGTGCGTGGTTGGTGACGACCACGTCCGCGAGCTTGGCCCGCTCGCGGGCCGCCTCGGCGAAGCACTCGGCCCCGTACGCGCACTTCGTCGCGCCCAGGCACTCGCGGGAGGACACGGAGATCTGCGACCAGGCCTTGTCCGAGACGCCCGGCGTGAGGTCGTCACGGTCCCCGGTCTCCGTCTCGTCCGCCCAGTCGCGCAGGCGCAGCAGGTCCTTGCCGAGCTTGCTGGTGGGGGTGGCCGCCTCGAACTGGTCGAAGAGGCCCTCCTCCTCGTCCTGCGGAGCTCCCTCGTGCAGACGGTGCAGGCACAGATAGTTGGAGCGGCCCTTGAGCATGGCGAACTGCGGGCGGCGGCGCAGCTGCGGATGCAGTGCCTCCACCGTCCGGGGCAGGTCGCGCTCGACGAGCTGCCGCTGGAGCGCGAGGGTCGCCGTGGCCACGACCACGCGCTCGCCGTGGGCGAGGGCCGGCACCAGGTAGCCGAGGGACTTGCCGGTGCCGGTGCCGGCCTGGATGAGCCGGTGGGAGTTGTCGTCGATCGCTTCGGCGACGGCTTCGGCCATGGCCACCTGGCCGGGGCGCTCCGTGCCGCCGACGGCGGAGACGGCGGCGTGCAGCAGGTCGGGGAGGGAGGGCTTCGTCATAGCACTGCCAACCCTACGGGGCCCCACCGACAGCGATCGCACCGGCGAGGATTCATGGCTGGTACAAGGGGTTGGGGACGGTGCCGTGCTGGACGGCGTGCGGGCGGGTGGGGCGGTCGCGGTAGCCGTCCTCGTAGAGCCGGTTCCGGTTCAGGCAGAGCCGTCCGATGCGCTCGCCGAGCAGGTCGAAGAGCTCGTAGCGGTCCTTGAGCTCAGGGAATCGGGCCTGGTGGCGGAGGATTTCCGCCCGTACGAGGGACCAGAACTCGCTCTCCGGGACACCGAGGCGGTCCTCGCACAGGGCCGACAGGTAGCGGAAGACGCCGACGAACAGCCCGGAGTGGATGAACTGGGGAAGGAAGTCGGCGGGCTCGGTGAGCAGGACCGCCCGGACCTCGTCGGGCAGGGACTCGAGCTCGGGAAGCGGTTCGGCGGTGATGTTGATGTCGTCCACGAAGTCCTTGACCGCGAGCCGGACCGGGACGTCGTGTTCGTCGAAGATCACGATGGCGTTCTCGCCGTGCGGGGAGAAGACGGTGCCGTAGCGGTAGAGGAAGTGGAGGAGCGGGGGCAGCAGGGCGGCGAAGAGGCGCTGCAGCCATCCGGTGGGGGTGAGCCCGGACCGGGCGACGAGTTCGGCGGTGAAGGACCGGCCTCGGGGATCGGTGTGGAGGAGGGAGGCGAGCGTGCGGGCGCGCTCTCCGGGTGCCAGGCGTCCGGTCAGGGGCTCGCGCCAGATCGCGCCGAGGAGTTCCTTGTACTGGTACGGGACCTCGGGGAGCGCGTCGTAGACGGGGTGGCGGACGGTGACGGAGGCGACCTCGCCGAGCAGGATGACCCCGCATTCCTCGCGGAGGAAGGGGTCGGCGTCGCGGAGGGAGTGGATCCACGCGGTGACGGCGGGGGCGGCGAGGGTGAGATCGCTGGGCAGACCGCGCCAGACCATGGTGTTGAAGACGGAGAGCGGGAGCTTGACGCTGCGCCGGTCGGGGCGGGTGAGGTTGAGGAAGGTACGGATCGACTGCTGGGGCAGGCGCACGTCGGGATCGGCGGGGAGCGGTACGAGGGCGCCGGAGGCGAGGGCGGGGGCGAAGAGCGGGAGGACGACCTCGTCCCACTGCCAGGGGTGGACCGGTAGGTAGAGGTAGTGGAGCGGGTCCAGGCCGCGGTCGCGCAGGGCCTGGTCGAAGCCGGAGCGGGTGACGGGGTCGAGCTCGGCGGAGTAGAGCCGGGCGGGCTCCTCCAGGCCGGCGGTCCCGCGGTAGGCGGCGAGCGAGGTGTGGGCGGCGAGCCAGGGCAGCCGCTGGCGGGTACGGGCCTCCGGTGCCCACGCCGCGGCGTCGGAGGAGGAGAGACCGACGCGGCCCTTGTTGAGGACGAGCCAGGGGTGACCGGTCTGGTGGCCTTCGAGGAGGGCGTAGTCGAGGTCGGCGAGTACGTCGGCGGTGAGCGCGGTGTGGTCGATCCGGGCGTCGGCGGCAAGGGTGGCGCTGAGCTCGCGGACGAGGTGGCCGAGGGTGGCTCCGTCGAGGCCGAGGAGAGTACGGGAGCGGATGAGGAAGGCGTACGGGTCCCCGAAGGCGGTCGGCGGCTGCGTGGAGGGTGAGGGCGGGGTGAGGGTGATGGTGTCGGGGGTGACGTGCCAGCTGCCGTACGAGCGGCGGCGGGCCCGGAATCCGAGGAGGCTGCCGTCGTCCAGGGTCAGGCTCCACGCGTCTGGGGCGGCGGCCGGGGCGGGGACGGGGCGGATGATCTCCTCGTAGGCGAACTCGGCGAGCATCTTGGCGAGCAGGCGCCGGGCGGCGGAGTCCCAGGTCGCGGAGGTGAGTTCGGGTGGTGTGCAGGGGTGTTGGGGCGACGGGGGCAGCGGGGATTCTGCGGAGTCGGGGGCTGCGGGGAAATTCGGCACGGGACTCCTCGGAGATCGGGAACTTTGCTGCGTGACGCAGAGTTTTCGAAGGGAGAGGTGCGAAGCGGCGAAGACGGTCGGGGCGCGCGGGGCGGCACTCAGAGGAGATTGCGCAGCGCCCGCTCCCGGACCATCAGGGCGGCACGCTTCTCGGGAAGGTCGATTTCGGTGTAACAGCGGAAACCAGAACTCAGAAAGGCCGATACGGAGGGGGTGTTGCGGATGTCCGGTTCCGCGATGACACGTGTGCAGCGGGGGCGGTTGTCGAGTACCAGGCCGGCGACGGCGCGCAGCAAGGTGGTGCCCAGACCGCGGCCCCGGTTCGTGCCGTCTCCGATGAGCAGGTGGATACCCGTGTCGTGGGGGCGCGCCGGGTAGTGGCGGGAGAGCGGGTCGAGGTCCGCCCGGTAGATCTCCCAGTAGCTCATCGGTGTTCCGTCGAGGAGGCCGAGGCAGGGGATGCTGCGGCCGTCTCCGTCGAGCTGTGCCCGCAGGTGGGCGGCGGTGACCTCGGCGGGACCGGCGAGTTCCCAGTAGGCGGCCACCTCGGGGTCGTTCATCCAGCCGGTGAGGAGTTCCAGGTCGCGGCCCGGTCGTACGGGTTCGAGGCGGAAGGCTCCGGCAGCGGTGTCGGTACTGCCCCAGGTGGCCGGCGAGTCGAGGAGGTCGGCTTCGGCGAGCAGGGGCAACAGCCCCGTGGGGAGCCGTAGTTCGATGGTGTCTCCGTGGGCACGGACCGTGCCGGTGGCGTGGGTGGTGGAGCCGGCGGAATCAGCGGGGGCGTCTGTGGTGGGCATGGGGTTCTTCCCCGCGTCGGTTCCGACGCGTCAATCGTGGAGGGGGTTGGTGATGGTGACGTAGACGGACTGGCTGTCGACGGGTCCGACGAGTTCGTCGAGGCCGCCCAGGCGGGTGAGGAGGTTCGCCTTGCAGCGCAGGGTGGGCGAGTCGAGCAGCTTCGCGGGGAGCGGGCCGAGGCCTGCGGCCTTGCCGAGGAAGCGGCGGAAGGCGGCGAGGAGCACGCGTTCGTCGGCGAGCCGCTCGGATCCGAAGGCGCCGATCAGACCCAGCACGTTGTTGATGCCGAGGTAGTAAGCGAAGCGTTCGTCGGTGACGGCGTCGGAGACGAAGGTGTCGCTGAGGCTGCCGATTCCGGGGAGCCGGTGCTCCAGTTCCGCGCGGTGGGACTCGCGGAAGTAGTAGCCCTGGTTGTCGCGGAAGCGGCCGCCGACCGGCCACCCGGCCGGGTCGAGGAGGACCAGGGTGTTCTGCTGGTGCGCTTCGAGGGCGATGCCGGCGATCGCGTCGAAGGCGAGGACCGGCAGGATCACGTGGTCGAGGTAGCGCAGGAACCACTCGGCGGCGACGGCGGAGGTGGTGCGTCCGGTGGCGGCGGCGAGGGCGGAGACGATCGCAGCGAGCCGGGAGGTCATGGTGCTCCGGCCGGGCCAAGGGCGGGGCGATGTGAGAGCGGCGACGCAGACGGCGTCGTCGCCGGATCGGAAGGGGTTGTGGCGCAGCAGGGCGTCGAGTCCGGGGACGGGGGTGCCGTCCGGGGCATCGACGGCGACCCATGCGGGGTCGCGGACGATGTCGAAGCCGGGGTGGGCCGCCTGCCACTCCTCGGCGAGGCCGGTGCGGAGCAGCCGGTGCACTTCGACACCGCGGTGGAGCTCCTTGCGGAGGTTCTCGCGGCGGGAGTTGGTGATGCGCAGGCCCAGGGAGAGCTTGAGCATCGCGGGTGAGCCGGGTCGGTGGACGGTGCGGACGGAGGAGGTGGGGTACCAGGGCGCGCCGTACGGGCCCAGGTCGTGCAGGAGTCCGGCGTCGCGTAGGGCGGCGACGGCGGGGCGCTGGAGCAGGTCGCGGGCCTGCCAGGGGTGAAGGGGAAGGGGGGTGGCACCGTCAGGGAGCGGGAGTCCGGGGGCGAGTCGGCCCAGGAGCTGGGGGGCGGAGACGGGGCGGCCGCGCTCGGTCCAGGCGGATTCGGTTGCGATGGCGGAGGGGTCGATCGCGAACCAGTGCAGAGGGAAGGAGCCGTGGAGTTCGGGTGAGTAGCGGCGTACTTCGGTCTCGGAGAGTCCTTCGCGGCTTTTCGGGTCCGGCTGGAGGGGGTGACCGAGGAGGAGGGACTGTTCGGCGGTCAGGAAGCGGTCCACGCCGATGAGCGCGGGGGCGGCGGGGCGTTCTCGCCGGTCGGCGATGAACTCCGCGGTGCGGCGTACCGAGTCGGCGACCCGGCCGACGAGGTCGGCACTGCCTCGGCCGGCGTCGGGTCCCTTGGCGGTGCAGGGGCCCGGGATCGTGCCCTCGCGGGCGATCAGTGCGGCCAGGGTGACGGCGTCAAGGGCTCGGGCGGTGGCGGGGGCGCCGGCCAGCCGGGCGGGGCCGAAGCGGTGCCATCCCGTGGCGGACCAGTACCGGACGGGGACGAGCAGAGCCGCGCCGGAAGCGGGGAGGGGGATGCGCAGCGGGGTCCCGGCGGGGCCGTCGGGCCGGCGGATCGCGGCCTCACGGACCCAGCAGCGGAGGAGGTTCTCCACCGCCGCCGCCTCGGCGGCGACGGCCGGGTCGGGATGGTCCAGGAGGTCGGGCTGCGCGGTCGGCTCGGGTCCGGCGGGAACGGGCCAGGAGATCCGGGGTCTGGGCGTGCCGTCCTTCTGGCGCGGCACGGTGGCCGCCGCCCCGATACCGGCCGCCGGGGGCTGCTGGCGCGGTGCTCCGGTGGCGGGGGCCGGGACGCCCGGCTGCGGGTGTTCCGGCGGGCAGGAGGGGCTCGGCGGTGCGGAGGGCAGCACCGGGGGTGCCGGGGGCATGGGGGGCAGGAGCCTGGGCGCGGGGTCGGGAGACGCGTGCACCTCGGCCGGGCCCTGGGCCTCCGGTTGGGCGCCGTGCCCGGGGGCCTCGGGGGTCGGCCGGGTGACCGGGCCGGGGTCGGCTGCCTGAGGCGCGGGGGCGGGGGCGGGGGCGGGGTCCGTGGCTCCGGCGGGCGCCGGGGGCGGGGTTTCCGGGAGCGGCCGGCCGTGGGGCGGGGTGGACTGGTGCGGATCGGGCATCGCGGGTCCTCGGGGTGCGGGTCAGTGGGGCCGTCGGGCGGCGGCCGGAATGGCGTCGGCCAGGCGGTCGAGGACCGCCGCGGCCTGCTCGTCGGTCAGGGTCAGCGGGGGGAGCAGGCGGACGACGGTGTTGTGGCGGCCGCCGAGTTCGACGATCAGGCCCCGGTCCAGGCACTCCTGGCGGACAGCCGAGGCGACGGCCGGCGCGGCGGCCCCGGTGTCGGGATCGATGAGTTCGATGCCGATCATCAGGCCGCGGCCCCGGACGTCCCCGATGCAGGGGTGGGCGGCGGCCAGGCCGCGCAGGGCCGTCAGCATGCGCTCACCCAGGGCGGCGGCGCGCTCGGCGAGCCGGTTCTCGCGGACGAAGGCGAGCGTGGCGGTTCCGGCGGCCATGGCGAGCTGGTTGCCGCGGAACGTGCCCGCGTGGGCGCCGGGGGTCCACACGTCCAAGTCCGCCCGGTACACGATCACCGCGAGCGGCAGGCTGCCGCCGATCGCCTTGGACAGGACCATCACGTCGGGCACCACCCCGGCGTGGCCGACTCCCCAGAAGGCACCGGTCCGGCCGACGCCCGTCTGTACCTCGTCCGCGATCAGGGGGATCCCCCGGGCCGCGGTGATCTCCCGCATCCGGCGCAGCCAGGCGTCCGGGGCCGGGATGACGCCGCCTTCGCCCTGCACGGGTTCGACGATCATCCCGGCGGGGGCGGGCACCCCGCCCTTGGGGTCGTCCAGCAGGCTCTCCGTCCAGCGCGCGCCGAGTTCGGCTCCCTCGGCGCCGCCGACTCCGAACGGGCAGCGGTGGTCCTGCGGGTACGGCAGCCGGGTCACCCGCACGTCCTGGGCCCCGCCCGAGGCGTCCAGGGCTCCGGCGGTCATCCCGTGGTAGGCCCCGGTGAAGGCGAGCAGCCCGGAGCGCCCGGTCGCGGTGCGGACCAGCTTGAGGGCGGCCTCCACGGCGTCCGTGCCGGCCGGTCCGCAGAACTGGACGCGGGCGTCGGCTGCCAGTTCCGGCGGCAGGTTGGCGAACAGCTCGGTGGTGAAGGCGTCCTTGACCGGAGTCGCGAGGTCCAGCACGTGCAACGGGGCCCCGGAGTCGAGGACTCCGCGGACGGCCTGGAGGACGACCGGGTGGTTGTGCCCGAGGGCGAGGGTCCCGGCCCCGGAGAGGCAGTCGAGGTAGCGGCGGCCGTCGGCGCCCTCGATGGTCAGCCCGCGGGCCCGCACGGGGACGATGGGCAGCGAGCGAGCGTACGTCCGGGCTGCGGACTCCCGCTGCGCCTGCCTGCGCAGGATGCCGTCCGCGAAGACCGGACCGCTGAGCGCCGGCAACCGACTTCCCTGCGGTGGTACTTGTGAAGGCGCCTGCGGCGGCGTCAGCTGTGCAGCCGCCGCCGCTGCCGGCTCGGTCAAAGCCACGAGTGTCGGTCCTCCCGCACGAAGTGCTCTTCCGGATTGCGCCTCGAACACGAGCGCTGCCCGCCCATCCCCCGTACGTACCAACGACGCTGACGGCGACGGATCACGGGTGGGTCCAAGATCCTTGTCCGCCGGACGAAGAGACCGGGCGAAGAGAAGGGTCGGAGAGGGAAAGAGAGAGGGGGAACCGCCGCCCCGGGCTGTGCCGTCCCCAACCTCGGCGGCATAGTGGGGTGCTGCACTCCACGCCTCGATTCCACAGGGGGACGAAAGACATGCGACCGAACCGACCGGTCACCGCGATTCTGTGCGCGGCCGCGCTCGCGCTGACCGCCGCCGCCTGCGGGCCCGGCGACGGGGAGGCCGGCGGCGACGCCAAGCCGACCGTGGCGGCGAGCCTTCCGGGCACGGACGGGATCAAGATCCCGGACCAGCTCAAGGACAAGCTCAAGGAACACGGCATCGACCTGGAGAAGTGGAAGGGGGGTGCGTGGAAGAACTGGAAGAAGGAGGACTGGCTCCGCGAGGCGGGCGACTACATCAACCCGGTCATCGAGGGACTGTGGGACCCGGACCGCATGCGTGACGCGGAGCAGCCGAAGCAGCCGTCCGTCGACCCGGACGCGGGCAAGGACCAGGGCGTCACCGACCCGACCCCGGCGCCGGTGGCGGCCAAGGCTGCGAACCCGCCCTACCACCAGAGCGTTCCGGAGGCCGGCAAGGTCTTCTTCGACGGGCCCGAGGGCTCGATGGTCTGCTCGGCGACCGTGGTCAAGGACCCGGCCCACCCCGGCAAGTCCAACATGGTCTGGACGGCGGGCCACTGCGTGCACGCCGGCAAGTCCGGCGGCTGGTACCGCAACATCGCCTTCGTCCCCTCCTACAACAACGCGGGCAAGCCCGCGGCGCAGCTCAAGGGCGCGCCCCGCGAGCAGGTGGCCCCGTTCGGCGTCTGGTGGAGCGACTGGGCGCAGACCTCCGACCAGTGGATCGCGACCGGCGGTCCGACCGGCGGCGCGGGTGCCCCGTACGACTTCGCGGTCCTGCACGTGACCCCCGAGAAGGGCAGCGGCAAGTCCCTGGAGGAGACGATCGGTTCGGCGCTCCCGGTGGAGTTCGCCGCCCCGGCGGTGCCGAAGGTCGCGAGCATCACGGCCACCGGCTACCCGGCGGCGGCCCCGTTCGACGGCCAGAAGGCCTACCAGTGCGCGGACAAGCCGGGCCGGCTGTCGCTGACCGCGAGCGACCCGGTGATGTACCGCATCGGCTGCACCATGACGGGCGGTTCCTCCGGCGGCGGCTGGGTCGCGGCGGGCGCGGACGGCAAGCCGGCGCTGGTGTCGAACACCTCGATCGGCCCGGCCAAGGCGGGCTGGCTGGCCGGACCCCGGCTGGGTCCGGAGGCGAAGGGCATCTTCGACGCCGTGAGCGGCAAGTTCAAGTAGCCCACGGCACGTGACCACGCACGTGCAATGACCGAGGCCCCGCCCCCTGCGTCGCAGGGGGCGGGGCCTCGGTCATTCACACAGGTGCGCTCGTCACCGCTTGGCGAGCGCGTACGGAGCCAGGTCCGCCGCGAGCTCCTGGTGCACCCGCACCTTGAGCAGGGTGCCCTCCGGGGTGTGCTCCTCGGAGATCACCTCGCCCTCGGCGTGCGCCTTGGCGACCAGCGAGCCGCGGGTGTACGGCACCAGGGCCTCCACCTCGACCTCGGGCCGCGGCAGCTCGGTGTCGATGAGCGCGAGGAGTTCCTCGATGCCCATGCCCGTGCGCGCCGAGACGGCGATGGAATGCCGCTCGATCCGCAGCAGGCGCTGGAGGACGAGCGGGTCCGCCGCGTCCGCCTTGTTGATCACCACGATCTCGGGCACGTTCACCGCGCCGACCTCGCGGATGACCTCGCGCACCGCCGCCAGCTGCTCCTCCGGCGCCGGGTGCGAGCCGTCCACGATGTGCAGGATGAGATCGGAGTCGCCGACCTCCTCCATCGTGGAGCGGAACGCCTCGACGAGGTGGTGGGGCAGGTGCCGGACGAAGCCGACGGTGTCGGCCAGGGTGTAGATCCGGCCGCTCGGCGTCTCGGCCCGGCGCACGGTCGGGTCGAGGGTGGCGAACAGTGCGTTCTCCACCAGCACGCCCGCGCCCGTGAGGCGGTTGAGCAGCGAGGACTTGCCTGCGTTGGTGTAACCGGCGATGGCGACCGACGGCACCTTGTTGCGGCGCCGTTCCTGCCGCTTGATGTCGCGGCCGGTCTTCATGTCCGCGATCTCCCGGCGCATCTTCGCCATCTTCTCGCGGATCCGTCGCCGGTCCGTTTCGATCTTGGTCTCACCGGGGCCTCGGGTGGCCATGCCGCCACCGCCGCCGCCACCCATCTGCCGGGACAGCGAGGCACCCCAGCCGCGCAGGCGCGGAAGCATGTACTGCATCTGCGCGAGAGCGACCTGCGCCTTGCCCTCTCGGGACTTGGCGTGCTGGGCGAAGATGTCCAGGATGAGGGCGGTCCGGTCGACCACCTTCACCTTGACGACGTCCTCGAGGGCGATGAGCTGGCCGGGGCTGAGCTCGCCGTCACAGACGACGGTGTCGGCGCCGCTCTCCAGCACGATGTCGCGCAGCTCCCGCGCCTTGCCGGAGCCGATGAAGGTGGCAGGGTCCGGCTTGTCGCGGCGCTGGATCACACCGTCGAGTACGAGGGCACCTGCCGTCTCGGCGAGGGCGGCGAGCTCCGCGAGGGAGTTCTCCGCGTCGATCACCGTGCCGGAGGTCCAGACACCGACGAGGACGACCCGCTCCAGGCGGAGCTGTCGGTACTCGACCTCGGTGACGTCTTCGAGCTCGGTGGAGAGGCCGGCCACACGGCGCAGGGCCGCGCGCTCGGAGCGTTCGAACTGCTCGCCGTCGCGGTCTCCGTCGATCTCGTGGCTCCAGGCGACGTCCTCTTCCATCAGGGCATCGGCCCGAAGGCTCTCGGTGAAGCTCTGCGAGTCGCGCACGTCCTGTGCGTCCCGCGCGTCCTGGGAAGGGGAAGAAGAGGAGGTCATTGGATCCTTACGTCGATTCGAATAGCACGGTCACGCCGGATGTCACGTCCAACGTGAGGTGTCACATCCAACGTGAGCTGTCACGTCCAACGTGTCACACCGCCGGGGGATTCCCCGAACGGCCCTGTCGATGGTGACATGCCCGTTCCTCGTGGGTCACACGCTTTTTCCGCTCCACTCGGGGTGCCCGGGCATCGCCGGGGTCGTCTTCCCGTACAGCCACGGCTCCAGGAAGGCCGTCAGGTCCCGGCCCGCCTCCTGCGAGGCCAGGTGGACGAAGTCTTCCGTGCCCGCGACCCCGTCCTTGTGCTCCGCCACCCAGCGGCGCTCGACGCGGTCGAAGGCCTCCGTGCCGATCTCCTCGCGCAGCGCGTAGAGGATCAGCGCGGCCCCGTCGTAGACCACGGGCCGGAACAGGCCGATCTTCTCGCCCGGTGCGGCCGCCTTCGGCGCGGCCGGGGGGCCGCCCGCGGCCCGCCACTGGTCGGAGCGCTGGTACGCCTCGCGCATCCGCCGCTCCAGGGAGTACTTGCCGAGCCCGTCCGCGTACAGGGCCTCGTACCAGGTGGCGTGTCCCTCGTTGAGCCACAGGTCGGACCAGGTGCGCGGGGCGACGCTGTCGCCGAACCACTGGTGGGCGAGCTCGTGGACCATCACGGACTCCACGTACCACTCGGGGTAGCCCTCGCCGGAGAACAGGCTGTGCTCGAAGAGCGAGAGGGTCTGCGTCTCCAGCTCGAAGCCGGTGCTCGCCCGCGCGATCAGCACCCCGTAGTTCTCGAAGGGGTAGCGGCCGACCCGCTCCTCCATCCACGCGATGTGGCCCGCGGTCTTCCTCAGCCAGGGGTCCAGCTTCTGCCGGTCGGCGGCGGGCACCACGTCGCGCAGCGGCAGCCCGTGCGGTCCGGTGCCGTGGACGACCGCGGAGCGTCCGACCGAGACCTGCGCCAGTTCCGTGGCCATCGGGTGCCGGGTCCGGTACGTCCACGTCTTCGAGGGGCCCATCGGCAGGGCGGCGGCCACCGGCACTCCGTTGGCGACGACCGTGAGCGCTTCCGGGGCGGTGACCCGGAAGGTGAAGAACGCCTTGTCGGCGGGGTGGTCGTTGCAGGGGAAGACGCGGTGGGCGGCGTCCGCCTGGTTGGCCATGGCCAGCCCGTCCTCGGTGGGGACCCAGCCCCCGTCCGCGCGCCCGCGCGGGTCGCTGGTGTGCCGGACGGTGATGTGCAGCGGCACGTGGGCGGTGACCGGACGCGCGGGCGTCAGCACCAGGTCCTCCCCCACGCTCTCGAACCGGGCCGGCTCGCCGTTGACCTCGGCGGACGCCACCTTTCCGTGCGTGAAGTCCAGATTGATCCGCTCCAGCGACTGCAGGGCGCGGGCATCGATGACGGTGACGGCGTCGAGGGGCGTGCGGTTGTCCTTGTACGTGAAGGAGAGGTCGTACGAGAGCACGTCGTACCCGGGGTTCCCGAGCTCCGGGAACAGCCGGTCGCCGATGCCCAGCGGCTTCGGCGGGGGCAGTACGGCGGCGACGAGGGTGAGGGAGGCCGCGGCCAGCAGGGCGGCGCGCAGGCGCGGGGAGGTGAGCTGCATCCACCACCGCTTACCAGCGTCCGCCACACGGCCGCGAACGGCGCGCGACGGGTCCACCCGAACGGGACCTTCCGGCGCGGACCCGGGCTAGGGAGAGCGCTGGGAAGGGCCCAAGACACCCTAGGCGCGGCTGACGTCGTACACGCCGGGCACGTTCCGCATCGCGCGCATCAGGGCGGGCAGTCCGGCCGCGTCGGGCAGCTGAAGGGTGTAGCTGTGGCGGACCCGCTGTTCGACGGGGGGTTCCACGGTCGCGGAGACGACCTCGACCCCCTCGCGGGCGATGGCCTCGGTCAGGTCGGCCAGCAGATGGGGGCGGCCGAACGATTCGGCGAGCAGTGTGACGCGGCAGTCCGCCGTGGCCCGCCAGTGCACTGCGACGGAGGTGCGCCCCACCGCCCGCATCTGGGCGACCGCGGCGCAGTGGATGCGGTGCACGGTGACGGCCCCGCCCCGGACCACGAACCCGGCGACCGCGTCCGGCGGCACGGGAGTGCAGCAGCCGGCGAGCCGCACGGGGGCGTTCGGCAGGTCGGCGACCGCGTTGGCCCCTCCGCCGCGGGCCCCGATCACCGACAGCGGTGCCCGGGCGGCCGTGGTGGTGGCCATCGCCCGGTCGGGATGGGCTTCGAGCCAGCTGCTGATGGCGATCCGGGCCGCCGGGGTCCGCGCGTGGTCCAGCCACTCGGCGGCGGGTCCCGAGGAGGCGTCCTGCGCGAGCAGCAGCTGCACGGTGTCCCCGTCGGACAGCGGGGAGGACAGGGAGGTGAGGCGCCCGTTGACGCGGGCGCCGATACAGCCGTGGGCTGCCGCGCCGTGCTGGGCGTAGGCGGCGTCGATACAGCTGGCTCCGGCCGGCAGGCCCAGCGTCCCCCCGTCGGCCCGGAAGACGGTGATCTCCCGGTCCTGGGCCAGCTCGGCGCGCAGGACGCTCCAGAAGGTGTCGGGGTCGGGCGCGGACTGCTGCCAGTCGAGCAGCCGTGACAGCCAGCCGGGCCGCGTCGGGTCCACGCGCTCCTCGTACGGATCCGCCGCGGTGTCCGGGGTCCCGGCGGTGGCGGATGACGCGGTGACGTACGGATTGCCGAGCGCGACCACGCCCGCCTCCGCCACCCGGTGCATCTGCCGGGTCCGCACGATGACCTCGGCGACGTGGCCCTGGGGCGTGGCGACGGCGGTGTGCAGCGACTGGTAGAGGTTGAACTTCGGGGTCGCGATGAAGTCCTTGAACTCCGAGACGACCGGGGTGAAGCAGGTGTGCAGCTCGCCCAGCACCGCGTAGCAGTCGGCGTTCTCGCCGACGAGGACGAGGATGCGGCCGAAGTCGGAGCCGCGCAGCTCGCCGCGTTTGAGGGCGATCCGGTGCACCGAGACGAAGTGCCGCGGCCGGACCTGTACTTCGGCGGTGATGCCCGCCTCGCGCAGGACGGTGCGTACGGAGTCGGCGATGGCGGGCAGCGGGTCGCGTTCCCCCGCGTGGGCCGCGATGAGCGCGCGGGTGCGCTCGTACTCCTCGGGGTGCAGGATCGCGAAGACGAGGTCTTCCAGCTCGGTCTTGAGGGCCTGGACGCCGAGCCGCTCGGCGAGCGGGATGAGGACGTCGCGGGTGACCTTGGCGATGCGGGCCTGTTTCTCCGGGCGCATCACCCCGAGGGTGCGCATGTTGTGCAGCCGGTCGGCGAGTTTGATCGACATCACGCGGACGTCGTTGCCGGTGGCGACGAGCATCTTGCGGAAGGTCTCGGGTTCGGCGGCGGCGCCGTAGTCGATCTTCTCCACCTTGGTGACGCCGTCGACGATGAAGCGGACCTCGTCGCCGAACTCCTCGCGGACCTGATCGAGGGTCACGTCGGTGTCCTCGACGGTGTCGTGGAGGAGGGAGGCCGTCAACGTGGTGGTCTCGGCCCCGAGTTCGGCCAGGATCAGGGTGACGGCGAGCGGATGTGTGATGTACGGCTCACCGCTCTTGCGCATTTGACCGCGGTGCGAGGTCTCCGCGAGGAGGTACGCCCGCCGCAGAACGGACAGATCGGCGTCCGGATGGTGGGCACGGTGAGCCTCCGCGACGTGGCCGATGGCGTCCGGGAGGCGGTCGCGGGACGTGGGCCCGAGCAGGGCCGCGCGCCCGAGCCGGCGCAGATCGAGCCTGGTCCGGCCGCGTCTGCGGAGCTCAGGGCGCGCTTCGGGGTGTGCTTCGGGGTTCGTGGCCTCTGCACTCATGGGCACCTCCGGCGGCTTCGACCGGCGGTGGTGGGCATGGGGTGAGCCCTCAGGGCCGGTGCCTGATGTTACCGACCCCACCACGTGGCGCAGTCCACCTCTCGCTCAGCGTGAAATGGATCACCCATTAGAGGGAAGCTTCAGGCGAAAGCCGTTTCGGTGAGCCAGGCTGCCTCGAACTCGCCCGCGGCCACGATCACGGCCGGTCCGGTCATGTCGATCCGCCCGTCCGGGTGCTCGGTGATGAGCAGGGTTCCGCCGGGGAGGTCGACGGTGTAGCCGACCGGTTCGCCGGTGGCGCCCGGGTCCACGCCGTCGCGGCGGATGGCGGCCACGGCGACTGCGCAGGCGCCGGTGCCGCAGGAGCGGGTCTCGCCGGAGCCGCGCTCGTGCACGCGCATGGCGACGTGGCGGGGGCCGCGGTCGACGACGAACTCGACGTTGACGCCGGTGGGGTAGGCAGACGCGGGGCTGAACGGCGGGGCGGTGTACAGGGTCCCGGCGTCGTCGAGGCTGTCGACGAAGGCCACGGCGTGCGGGTTGCCCATGTTGACGTTGCGCGCGGGCCAGCTGCGCTCGCCGACGGAGACGGTGACCTCGCCCTCGGGGAGGATCGCCCGGCCCATCGCGACGGTGACGTCGCCGCTCTTGTCGAGGTGGACGTGCTTGACGCCGCCCCGGGTGGCGACCGCGAGGTCGCCGGGCTCGACGTGGCCGGCGTGCTGGAGGTAGCGGGCGAAGACGCGGACGCCGTTGCCGCACATCTCGGCGATGGAGCCGTCGCTGTTGCGGTAGTCCATGAACCACTCCGCCTCGCCGGCCAGGTGCGCGGCGTCGGGGTGGGCGGCGGACCGGACGACGTGCAGCACGCCGTCGCCGCCGATCCCGGCCCGCCGGTCGCACAGCTTCGCGACGGCGGACGCGGGCAGCTCGATGGCGTTGTCCGGGTCCGGGATGATCACGAAGTCGTTCTCGGTGCCGTGGCCCTTGAGGAAGGAGAGGCTGTTCTGCGTCACCCGCTCATGGTACCGATCCGCTGGTCACGGGCTCTCAGCGGAGCCGCGCCACCCGGTACACGGCGAGGGTTACGAGGGCCAGCGCGACCACGGCGTACAGCGCGGCCATGCGCCAGTCGGGGCGGCGGCCGCTGCCCCGGGCCGGGAGCCCGGGCCACGTGTAGCCGACGCGGCGCGCGGCCATCATGCCCCAGCCGCCTGCGCAGCAGCTGATCAGGAAGCCGAGCATGGCGACCACGGCTCCGCCGTCGCCGAACTCGAAGGCGAGCGGGAAGGCGAACATCAGCGAACCGGCGGCGGCGAGCATCACGATGGGGGCGATCTGCCACAGGCGCAGGCGGCGCTGCGGACGCAGTTCGACCTCGAACTCGGGTCCGCCCGCTTCGACGCCCGCGGTGTCCGGCGCGTCCGGGCCGTCCGGCGTCAGCCGCGGCGCGGGGTCGGCGGGCAGCCCGAGCCCGGCGGCTCCGGATCCCGTTCCGGTTCCGCTTCCGGTTCCGCTTCCATCCGGTCGGTCGAGAAGCTTCGGGTCCGCTTCCCGCCGACTGTTGTCCTGCCCGGTGTCACGAGGGCCGGCCTCCATCGCCACGCGCCCTCCCCACTCGGACTCAGTACGCCGCCATGCACTGCCGGTGACCGCACCGCCAGAAGTTTGATGATGGCACGCCCCCGACCCCCCGACGGGCGCCCGGGGCGTCCCGATGCCATCACGTGATCAGGCTGTAACCGCTCGTTCGACCAACGTCTGCGCGATCCGGGGGAGTTCCCCCCGGTCGGCGGCGGCCCCGCTGAGCCAGTGCACGCGCGGGTCGCGGCGGAACCACGAATCCTGCCGCCGGGCGAACCGCTTGGTGGCGCGGACGGTCTCGGCCCTGGCCTCGTCCTCGGTGCACTCGCCGGCGAGCGCGGTGAGCACCTGCTGGTAGCCGAGCGCCCTGGAGGCGGTGATTCCGTCCCGCAGCCCCCGGGCCTCGAGCGCCCGGACCTCGTCCACCAGCCCGTCCTCCCACATCCGGTCCACTCGCAGCGCGATCCGCTCGTCGAGCTCGGGCCGGGCCACGTCGACGCCGATCTGCACGGTGTCGTAGACGGACTCGTGGCCGGGCAGGTTGGCGGTGAAGGGCCGGCCGGTGATCTCGATGACCTCCAGCGCGCGGACGATCCTGCGCCCGTTGCTGGGCAGGATCGCCCGGCCGGCGGCCGGGTCGGAGGCGGCGAGGCGGGCGTGCAGGGCGCCGGGGCCGCGCAGGGTGAGCTCTTCCTCCAGCCGGGCGCGGACCTCGGGGTCGGTGCCGGGAAACTCCATGGCGTCCAGGGCACCGCGCACGTACAGGCCGGATCCGCCGACGAGGACGGGCGTACGGCCCTCCGCGAGGAGTTTGTCGATCTCGATGCGGGCCAGGCGCTGGTACTCGGCGACGTTGGCGGTCTCGGTGATGTCCCAGATGTCGAGGAGGTGGTGCGGGACTCCGCCTCGTTCCGCGGTCGTCAGTTTGGCGGTGCCGATGTCCATCCCCCGGTACAGCTGCATGGAGTCGGCGTTGACGACTTCACCGTCGAAATGGCGGGCCAGGGCTACGCCCAGATCGGACTTTCCGGCCGCGGTGGGACCGACGACGGCGATGACCCGCGGTGCGGGGGCTGCTTTCCTCACCGCCCCAGTCTCGCAGCCCCCGGTCAAGACACGGCCATGTACCCGATCGGGTGAGGTGACGGGGTCGGGACGGGGTCGTTGCCCTGGCGAGGTTCCGGCCGGATTGCGCCCGGTTGCGCACGTCCGGCGGAGGCCGGTCCGGTCAAGGCGGAACTTCACTCACACGAGTAACGTTACGGGAGTAGACATGGGCGTTTTTGATCGGTTTTTTCGTCGTAAGGAAGAGGTTGCGGCCGAGGAGGTCGTCGCCGAGGCCGTGACGACGGAGTCCGGTGCGGCCGACGAGGCCGAGGCCGAGCCCGCTGTTGCGGAGGCTCCGGCGGCGGAAGCCGTGGAGATCCCGAAGCAGCAGTCGGCCGAGGTAGCCGCGGACAGCGAGGCCGGCGAGGGCGCCCGTACGTAGCGACCGCCAATGGAAGGTGACCCATGGGCCTGCTGGACAATCTGAAGGCCAAGCTCGCTCCGGCGAAGGACAAGGTCGGAGACCTCGCCCAGAAGAACGAGGGCAGGATCACCGAGGGTCTGGACAAGGTGGCCAAGGCCGTGGACTCCAAGACGCACGGCAAGTACAGCGACCGGATCACGAGTGGTACGGGCAAGGCGAAGGACGCCCTGGGCAAGATCGCGCACAAGGACGCCCCCGGCGGGCCGACGCCTCCGGCAGCTTCCTGACGCGGCACGGACAAGGGGCGCGGGACCGGCTGGAGCCGGTCCCGCGCCCCTCCGTCGTTCTCGGCGCCTGGGCCCTGTCGGGGGCCTAGGACCAGGCGGCGACGAAGTACCCGACCCCGTACGGCGCGTCCTCGTACAGCAGGCGTCCGTCGAGCCCCGCGCCCTCGGCTGCGCCCGCCAGCACCTGCCAGGGAGCCCGTCCGGCGGCCAGGAGCTCGGCCGCGAGTTCCGCGTCGAGGGCGGCGAGCGCGGCCACGTCGGCGGCGCCCAGCGCGCGGGCGGCGGCCGCGTCGAAGGCGGCGGCGCGCTCGTCGAGGTAGCCGGGGGCCTTCAGGGTCCGGCAGGCGCTGCCGTCACCCATCACGAGCAACGCGACCCGGGCCTCGCGCGCGCCGAGTTCCCGGCCGGCCTCCAGACACCGCGCGGTGTCCAGCGGCTCGGCGACCCCGAGCCCCTCGACGGGGGCCGCGCCCCAGCGCGCGTGCCGCAGCAGCCAGGCACCCACGGCGAGCGAGGGGGGCAGCAGGCGCGGCCCTTCCTCACCCTCTCCGAGCTGTACGCCGGCCTCGACGCCGAATCCGCGGAAGGTGCCGCGGGCGCCCTGCGGGTAGGGCCCGCGGTGGTCCTGGTCGGCGGCCCCGACCACGACGAGCAGGTCGGGCCGGGAGGCGGCGAGCACCGCGAGCGCGTCGGAGCAGGCGGTGCGGGCGTCGCCGAGTTCGGCGGCGGCCCCCGAGGCGACCTCCGGCACGAGCAGCGGCGGGGCGGGACAGACGGCAGCGGCTACGAGCATGATCCGCAGCCTAGCCGCCCCCTGTGGCCGATGGTCAGTCGATCGCGCAGCCCGAGGTGACGGTGGGCAGCGGGGCGGGGACACCCAGGGTCGGGATGCCGAGCATGACCCCGGCGGGCTGGGCCGGGGCGGCGTTGCGCTTCTCCCAGGCGTCGCCGGCGCGGGTGCGGCGCACGGTCAGGGTCGGCCCCTCGGCCAGCAGGTGGTGCGGAGCCGCGTAGGTGATGTCCACGGTGACCACGTCGCCCGGCCGGACCTCCGCATCCGGCTTCGTGAAGTGGACCAGGCGGTTGTCGGGGGCGCGGCCCGAGAGGCGGTGGGTGGCGCCGTCCTTGCGGCCCTCGCCCTCCGCGACCATGACCTCGAGGGTGCGGCCGACCTGCTTCTTGTTCTCCTCCCAGGAGATCTCCTCCTGGAGGGCGACCAGGCGCATGTAGCGGTCCTGCACGACCTCCTTGGGGATCTGCCCGTCCATGTCGGCGGCGGGGGTGCCGGGCCGCTTGGAGTACTGGAAGGTGAAGGCGTTCGCGAAGCGGGCCTCGCGCACGGCGTGCATCGTCTGCTGGAAGTCCTCCTCCGTCTCACCGGGGAAGCCCACGATGATGTCGGTGGAGATCGCGGCGTGCGGGATCGCGGCGCGGACCTTCTCGATGATGCCGAGGAACCGCTCCTGCCGGTACGAGCGGCGCATCGCCTTGAGGATCGTGTCCGATCCGGACTGCATCGGCATGTGCAGCTGCGGCATCACGTTCGGGGTCTCGGCCATCGCCGCGATCACGTCGTCCGTGAAGTCGCGCGGGTGCGGGGAGGTGAAGCGGATCCGCTCCAGGCCCTCGATCTGGCCGCAGGCGCGCAGCAGCTTGCTGAAGGCCTCGCGGTCGCCCAGGTCGGAGCCGTAGGCGTTGACGTTCTGGCCGAGCAGGGTGATCTCGGAGACGCCCTCGGCGACCAGGGCCTCCACCTCGGCGAGGATGTCGCCGGGACGGCGGTCCTCCTCCTTGCCGCGCAGCGCCGGGACGATACAGAAGGTGCAGGTGTTGTTGCAGCCGACGGAGATCGAGACCCAGGCGGCGTACGCGGACTCGCGGCGGGTCGGCAGCGTCGAGGGGAACGCCTCCAGCGACTCGGCGATCTCGACCTGCGCCTCTTCCTGGATGCGGGCGCGCTCCAGCAGCACGGGGAGCTTGCCGATGTTGTGCGTACCGAAGACGACGTCGACCCAGGGGGCCCGCTTGACGATCGTGTCGCGGTCCTTCTGGGCGAGGCAGCCGCCGACGGCGATCTGCATGCCGGGCCGCTTCGTCTTCATCGGGGCGAGCCGGCCGAGGTTGCCGTACAGCTTGTTGTCGGCGTTCTCGCGGACCGCGCAGGTGTTGAAGACCACAACGTCGGCGTCGCCGTCGGAGCCCTCGGGGGCGCGGACGTAGCCGGCGTCCTCCAGCAGACCGGAAAGCCGCTCGGAGTCGTGCACGTTCATCTGGCACCCGTAGGTGCGCACCTCGTATGTTCCCTTGACGTCCACTGCCGTGCTCCGGTCGCTGCTGCTGGTCATGGAACAAGGGTAGGCGGTACCCGGAGGCCCCCCGGCCGCCCGGGGCGGCGGCCCGCGCCGTGACAGGACGGCGGGCGGGTGGCAGGATCGCGACCATGCCTCCCGTACTGCCCCGGATCAGCAGGCGCCACGCCCTGCGGGCCCTGGTGGCCGTACTCGCGCTGCTCGGCGTCCTGCTCTGGTGGCTGAAGCCCCTCGGGGAGCCGGAGCTCAAGGGGGAGCTGACCTTCAGCACGGGCGTCAGGACCGGGGTCTACCACCGGTACGGAGAGCTGCTGGAGCAGCAGCTCCGGCGGGACATGCCCGGGGTGAAGGTACGGCTGGAAACCAGCGAGGGCTCGCAGCAAAACCTGCAGCGGGTGGCCGCCGGGGAGGCGGACTTCACGGTGGCGACGGCGGACGCGGTGGCCAAGTACCGGCAGGACGGCAAGCCCGGGGCCGCCTACCTGCGCGGGTGCGCGCGGCTGTACGACGACTACGTGCAGCTGGTGGTGCCGGCCGGGTCCCCGGTGCAGTCGGCGCGGGACCTGCGGGGCAAGCGGGTCGCGATAGGCCAGGCCGGATCCGGGGTGCGGCTCATCTCTGAGCGGCTGCTGACGGCGGCCCAGCTGGACCCGGCGCGGGACATCACCCCGGTGTCCATCGGCATCGACACCATGCCGGCCGAGCTGGAGGCCGGGCGGATCGACGCCTTCTTCTGGTCGGGAGGGCTCCCGACGAACGCGGTGCGCGAGCTGTCGGAGCGGTTCGACATCAGGCTCGTGCAGCTCGGCGACCTGGTGGAGCAGCTGCAGGGAAGCGGAAGCCCGGCACGCTACTACCGGGCGGCGGTGATGCCGCAGGACGCGTACGCGCGGGCGCGCAACACCAGCGCGGTGGCGACCCTGGCCGTGCCGAACCTGCTGGTGACCACGGAGGGCACGGACCCCGAGCTGACGGAGCGGTTCACGCGGACGGTGATCCTCAGCCGCGACGGCATCGGGCACGAGGTGCACGCGGCGCAGCTGGTGGACCTGCGGACCGCGATCTACACCGATCCCCTGGACCTGCACGAGGGCGCGCGGCGCTACTACCGCTCGGTCAAGCCGTAGCGGTCGGCGCGGCGGCCTCGGGCAGCAGCATGGTCGCCGCGGCGGCCGCGCCGATCAGGCCCGCGTGCGTGCCCAGGCTCGCCGGGACCACCTTCAGCTCCCGTACGAAGGACAGCGTGGCGTAGTCGGCGAGATGGCTGCGGATCGGGGCGAAGAGGGTCTCGCCGGAGGCGGCGACGCCCCCGCCGATGACCGCGATATCCGTTTCGACGAGGGTCGCGGTGGCCGCGATGGCAGCGGCCAGGGCGCGGCCGGCACGGTCGAAGGCGGCCAGCGCGACCGGGTCACCGGCCTCGGCGGCCGCGGCCACGCCCGCCGCCGTGGCGTCGCCCCCGGGCGCTGCCGGGGTCCAGCCCTGGGCCCGGGCCCAGCCGGCGATGGCGGTGCCGGAGGCGATCGACTCGACGCAGCCGCGGCCGCCGCAGACACAAGGTTCGCCGTCGAAGGCCACGCTGATGTGGCCGATGTGGCCGGCGTTCCCGGTGGGGCCGGGGTGGAGCTGGTTGTTCAGGATGAGGCCGCCGCCGACGCCGGTGGACACCACCATGCACAGGGCGTTCGCGTGGCCCCGGGCAGCTCCCAGCCAGTGTTCCGCCGCGGTCATCGCCACGCCGTCCCCGGCCAGTACGGCCGGGATGGCGGCGCCGCGCGCCGTGAGCTCCGCCGTGACCCGGGCCTGGACGGGGAACTCCCGCCACGCCCCGATGTTGACCGGGCTGACCGTCCCCCGGGAGGAGTCCACCGGACCCGCGCTGCCGATGCCGCAGCGGACCGCCGCGGGCCACAGCGGGGAGCCGGCCAGGTCGGTGATGACCTCGGTGACCGCGGCCATCACGGCGTCCGCTTCCCCGCCGCGCGGGGTCGGACGGCGGGTCGTGGCCGTCATCGTGCCGTCGGGGTGCACCAGCGCCCCGGCGATCTTCGTCCCGCCGATGTCGATCGCCACCGTCAGGCCTGCGGCCGAGGCGTCGGCCCGCGATGTGGGGAAGGGGGCGGTGGGGGTGGTCACGGTGGCGGCTCCAGGAAGGGGTCAGGATTCAGTATGCGCCGCGGGCGGCGCCGTGCTCTCGCGGGGCTCCAGCCGCGGCTGCTCGCTCGTGCGCACCCCGGGCGGCCGTCCCGCGAGGACGGCGAGGAGTTCCTCGGCGGCGAGCCGGCCGAAACCCGCGGTGTCCCGCACGAGGGCGGTGAGCCGGGGGTGGGTGACCCGGCACAGCGCGGAGTCGTCCCAGGCCACCATGGAGAGCCGGCCCGGGACGGGGATGCCCAGCTCGGCGGCGACCGCGATCCCGGCGACGGCCATCACGTCGTTGTCGTAGACGAGTGCCGTGGGCGGCTCGGGCTCGGCGAGGACCCTGCGGGTGGCCGCCGCGCCCTCGGCGTCGGAGTAGTCGGTGACCACGGAGCGCACCCGGTCCGGGCCGAGCCCCCGCAGCGCGGCCTCGGTGCGCAGCGCCTCGATCCGGCGGGCCGTGTGGGCGAGCTCGGGGAGCCCGGCGACGTGGACGATCCGGCGGTGGCCGAGCCCGTGGAGGTGGTCCAGGATCCGGATCATCGCCCCGGCGTCGTCGGCGCGTACCGAGGAGACGGCCTCCGGGGCCTGGGAGAGGTCGCCCTCGCCCACCATGACCGCGGGCAGGGCCAGCCGGCCGAGCAGCTCCGGGCGCGGATCGTGCGTACGGGGGTCGACGACGAGGACGCCGTCGACCCGCCGCTCGGCCCACCAGCGGCGGTAGACGGCGCATTCGGCGTCGATGTCCTCGACGACCTGGAACAGCAGGGCGGTCCGGGCGGCCGAGAGGACTTCCTGGATGCCGGAGACGAGCTGGAGGAAGAAGGACTCGACGCCGAGCGTGTGCGCGGGCCGCGCGAGGACCAGCCCGACGGCTCCGGAGCGTTCGCCGGACAGGGCCCGGGCGGCGCTGTTGGGCTGCCAGCCGAGCTCCTCGGCGACGCGGCGGATCCGGGCACGGGTGTCCTGGGAGACGCCCGGCCGGTCGTTGAGCGCGAAGGACACGGCGCTCTCCGACACCCCGGCCCGGCGGGCGATGTCCTTGATGGTGGGTCTGCGGGCCATGCGTGCCTCGTCATTCGGTGACTTCGGTGCTTCGGTGACTTCGATGGCTTCGGTGACTTCGATGGCTTCGGTGACTTCGGTGGCTTCGGTGGCTTCGGTGACGCGGACCGAAATGGCGCTGTCCTTTTCCATGCACGCTCCTGCGGTCCGCCACAGCTAAAGCGCATTAGTTTCCTCAGGTTCGGGTGAACGGAACCCTTGTGTCAACAGGGCTGAAGCGCATAAGTACGCCGGACCGAGGCCCTGTTGACTTTCCCCGTGCGCACCGGCAGGTTGTGGCTCGCCCGGTGAATTCCTCAGAACTCCAGGGACGCCCAGTGCACGAAGACGCGCTCCGCTTTGGCGCCAACTACACGCCCGCCCGAGGCTGGTTCCACCACTGGCTGGACTTCGACCTCGACGAGGTCAGGGCCGATCTCGACTCGATCGCCGCGCTCGGGCTGGACCACGTCCGCGTGTTTCCGCTGTGGCCGGTGTTCCAGCCGAACCGGACGCTGATCCGGCCGCGCGCCGTGGAGCAGCTCGTCGCGCTCGCCGACGCGGCCGCCGAGCGCGGGCTCGACGTCGCCGTGGACGGGCTGCAGGGGCACCTGTCGAGCTTCGACTTCCTGCCCGCCTGGACCCGGACCTGGCACCGGCGCAGCCTCTTCGCCGACCCGGAGGTGGTCTCGGGTCAGGAGGAGTACCTGCGCACGCTGGCCGCCGCCCTCGCGGACCGGCCCAACTTCCTGGGCATGACCGTCGGCAACGAGATCAACCAGTTCTCCGACGACCCGCACCCCGACCCCGACCGGATCACCCGGGAGCAGGCCGCCCGCTGGCTGGAGCGGATGCTCGCCGCCTGCGAGGAGGGCGCGCCCGGGCGGTTCCACCTGCACGCCGAGTACGACGCCGCCTGGTACCGGGACGGGCACCCCTTCACCGTCGCCCAAGCCGCGCGGCTGGGCGCGGCCACCGCCGTGCACTCCTGGGTGTTCAACGGCACCGCGCAGCGCCACGGCCCGGCGGGGACGGCGACCGAGCACCACGCCGCGTACCTGATCGAGCTGTCCAAGGCCTGGGCGCTCGACCCGCACCGTCCGGTGTGGCTCCAGGAGGTGGGCGCCCCCGCCCCGCTGATCGCGCCGGAGCGGGCGGCCGCCTTCACGGAGGCCACCGTGGCCAACGCCCTGGACTGCCCGGACCTGTGGGGCGTGACCTGGTGGTGCTCGCACGACGTGTCCCGGGAGCTCGCGGACTTCCCGGAGCTGGAGTACGGCCTCGGTCTGCTCACCAACGACCGCCGGACCAAGCCCGCCGGAGCCGCCGTGGCCCGGATCGCCGCGCAGTGGCGGGGGCGGGGGCGGGCACACCGTCCCGCCGTACGGTCCACCGCGCTGGTGGTGGACGTCGGCGGGGCCGACGCGGCGCCGCGGCGCTCGGTGTGCGCGCCCGGCGGCGCGTTCTTCGAGGCGTGGGCGGGGCTCACCGCGCAGGGGGTCCGGCCCGCGGTGGTGCTGGCCGAGCTCGCCGAGGACCCCGCGCACCTGTCCGCGCGCGGCATCACCGAGGTGCTGCGCGTCCCCGACCTGACCTGACGCCCATCCGGAGGAGCCCGCATGTCCGAGAGCGATGCGTTACGACGACCGACCCGGCGCACGGTGCTGGCGGCCGGGGTGGGTGCCGTCGCCCTGCCGGCCGGGCCTGCTCCGACGGCAGCCGCTGCGGCCACTCCCGCCACGGCCGCTCCCGCCGACCTGGCCCCGTACGCCTCCTACTGGTTCCCCGATTCCCTCCCCGCGGGCACTCCCGGCCCCGGGATCGTGTGGCGCTCGCTCAAGCAGTGGACCCCGCAGAGCGACCCCGATCTCGCCCACAACACCGCGACCGTACCGCTCGCGCCGCGCTTCACGCCGGTGCCCCCGCACCGGGGCGCCCGCGCCGGCCAGGCCCGGATCGCCTCCCTGGTCTCCTTCGGGCCCACCGCGCAGAACCCCTCGCAGGGTTCGCCCACCGCCGACTACTACGCGCTGACGCACTGGGCGTACATCGACGAGCTGGTCTTCTGGGGCGGCTCATCCGGCGAGGGCATCGTGCTCGCCCCGAACGCGCCCGTGGTCGACGCGGCCCACCGCAACGGGGTCCGGGTCCTGGGCAACGTGTTTCTGCCGCCCGCGGCCTACGGCGGCGACCTCCGGTGGACCCGCGACCTGGTCCAGCGGGACTCCCTCGGCCGCTTCCCGATCGCCGAGCAGCTGGTTCGGGTGGCATCGGCCTACGGTTTCGACGGCTGGTTCGTCAACGCCGAGACCGAGGGCGGGGACAGCGAACTCGCCTCCCTCATGCGGCGGTTCCTGCGCGCCCTGCGGGCGGCCGGCGAACCGCACGGGCTGCGGATCACGTGGTACGACGCCATGAACACCACCGGGCGGGTCGGCTGGCAGGGCGCGCTCAACGAGCTCAACCAGGAGTTCTTCGAGGACCGGGCCGGCAAGGTCGCGGACACGATGTTCGTGGACTTCCGCTGGACCCCGCCGTCCCTGACCGCCTCCGGCGCGCTCGCCGACGGGCTGGGCCGTTCCCGCCACGAGCTGTGGGCGGCCGTCGACACCGAGTCCAACGGCTGGAATTCCACCGTCCGCTGGGACGCGATCATCCCGCGCGAGCACGACCACGTCGTCAGCTACGGCTTCTACCGGCCCGAGTGGACCCGCAACCACCTCACCGACCGCTCCCCCGGAGCCTTCCACCGAGCCGACGACCGGTTCTGGACGGGCATGTCGCTCGATCCGTCCCGCCCGGCGCCCGAGGACCCCTGGCGGGCCCCGGCCACGGCCGTCGCCGACCGGTCCACGGTCACCGCGCTGCCCTTTGTCTGCTCCTTCAACACCGGGCACGGGGAGCGCTGGTACGAGGAGGGCGAGGTCGCCTCCGGCATCCCGTGGAACCACCTCGGGCTCCAGGACCGGCTGCCGGGCCGCCGCTGGGTCGTGGACACCGCAGGGGAACGGCCCGCCGTGACGCTGGACTTCGCGCGTGCCTGGCGCGGCGGCTCCAGCCTGCTCGTCGCCGGTCCCCTCTCCGCCCCGGCCGCCGTCGGGCTGCACGCGACCCGCCTGCCCCTGACCCGGTCCACGGTCCTGGAGCTGGTGCACGCCACCGAGGCGGGCCCGGTCGCCGTGGAGGTCGGGGTGGCCACCCGCGAGCCGGCGGCTCCGGGCGAGCCGGTCCCGTACACCTGGCTCCGGACGGAAACCCTCGGCACGGGGCAGGCCTGGCGCCGGGCGCGGGTCGGGCTGTCGGCACTGGCGGGGAGAACGGCGTACGGACTTGCCGTACGGATCACGGGACTCGGGAACAGAGCCGTGGTGTGGCGGCTCGGGTCCTTGTCGGTACGCGACACCGCCGCCGGTCGGCGCCCGGCGTCTCCCGCTGCCCTGACCGTGGACGCCTCGGCCCGCCACGAGGACCAGGCCCGGCTCCGCCTGTCGTGGCGCCGGGCAGCCGGGCCGGTCCGGCACTACGCGGTGTCCCGGGTCCTGCCCGACGGCACCCGCCGCTTCCTCGGCGGCACCTGCGGCACCGCCCTCTACCTGCCCGCCGTCCGGCGCGCGGGCCGGGAGCGGGCGGCGGTCTTCGAGGTGCGGGCCGTGGACGAGCTGTACGCGGCGTCCGCCCCGGCACGCACCACCCTGGCCTGGTAGAAGCGCAGGTCAGGAGGTGTGCGGGTCGGTGCGCGGGACCGCCACCGTCACCCGCAGCCCGTGCGGCGGGTTCTTTTCGTACGAGAGGGACCCGCCGCCCGCGGCGAGCAGGGCCCGGGAGATCGACAGGCCGAGCCCGGAGCCCTTGACGTTCTGGTGCCGGCCGCTGCGCCAGAACCGGTCGCCGACGCGCAGCAGCTCGTCCTCGGTGAGGCCGGGCCCCCGGTCGGCGACGACCACGCGGACGGTGCGCTCGACGGCCGAGACCGAAACCTCGACCTCCTCACCCGTGGGGGTGAACTTCAGGGCGTTGTCGATGACGGCGTCGAGCGCGCTGGACAGGGCGATGGGGTCGGCCCAGCCGGTGACGGCGGACCGGCCCGTCCCGGTGAGCCGTACGCCCTTCTCCTCGGCGTACGGACGCCAGGCGGCGACCCGCTCGGCGGCCAGCGCCCCGATGTCGGTGAGGCTGATCTCGGCGGAGGCGTGCTCGGCCAGCGCCAGGTCCAGCAGGTCGTCCAGGACCTGGGTCAGGCGCTTGCCCTCGGCGCGCACGGAGGCGATCTCCTCATTGCCCTCGGGCAGTTCGAGGGCGAGCAGCTCGATCCGCAGGAGCAGCGCGGCGAGCGGGTTGCGCAGCTGGTGGGAGGCGTCCGCGACGAACGCCCGCTGCTGCTCCAGTACCTCTTCGACGTTGTCTGCCATCTCGTTGAACGACCGGGCCAGGCGTTGGAGTTCCGGCGGCCCGCCCGCGGCCGCGACCCTCGAGTTCATCCGTCCGGTGGCGATGCCGTGGGCGGCCGCGTCCAGGGTCTGCACGGGCTTGAGGACCCAGCTGGTGAGGCGCAGGGCGGCGCCGAAGGCGACCAGCATCGCGGCGGCGAGCCCGCCGGCGATGAGCAACCAGCCCCGCAGGATCCGGCCGCGCATCAGGTCGGTCGGTGATTCGGTGGCGACGACGGCGACCACGTCCCCGTCGAGGACCACGGGTGAGGCGACGAGGAGTTTGCCGTGGGTCTGCCAGGGCCAGACCTGTCCGGGATCGTGGCTGCGCCGCCCGGCCAGTGCCTCCTCGAAGGCGCGGCGGCCTTCGCCGGACTCGGGGAGCTGCCACCAGCCGGGGGCCCGGGCCATGGCGCCGTCGTCGCGGTAGAAGATGCCGACGCGGATGCCGTACAGCTCCTGGTAGCGGGTCAGTTCGTGCTGGAGGGTCGCCAGGCGCTCGTCCGAGCCGGTGGAGCCGGAACCCTCGGCGTCGATGACGAACTGGGCCAGGGCTGCGAAGCGGGCGCTGTCGTCGATGCGGTCGACGACCACCCGCTGCTGCTGTCCGGCGGCCAGGCTCACGGCGAGCGGGAAACCGAGCGCGAGGAGCGTGCCCGCCATCAGGACGACGAGCAGCGGGAGCAGCCGGGCGCGCACGGAGCGGGTTCCTTAGGGGGCGGGGGCGGCCGGGGCGACGAGCCGGTAGCCCACCCCGCGGACCGTCTCGATGAGGGCGGGCATGCGCAGCTTGGAACGCAGCGAGGCGACGTGGACCTCCAGGGTCCGCCCGGTCCCCTCCCAGCTGGTGCGCCACACCTCGCTGATGATCTGCTCGCGGCGGAAGACGACCCCGGGCCGCTGCGCGAGCAGGGCCAGCAGGTCGAACTCCTTGCGGGTGAGCGGCACATCGGCGCCGTCCACGCTGACCCGGCGGGTGGGCAGCTCGATGCTGACGGAGCCGAGCCGGACCGTGGTGGGCGTACCGGTGCCGGTGGCGGCGGCCTCCTCGGAGGCGCCGGTGCGCCGGGCGACCGCGTGGATGCGGGCCAGGAGTTCGCCGGTGTCGTAGGGCTTGGTGACGTAGTCGTCGGCGCCCATGTTCAGGCCGTGGATGCGGGAGCGCACGTCGGCCCGCGCGGTCACCATGATGACGGGCGTGGCGGTGCGCTTGCGGATCTTGCCGCAGACCTCGTAGCCGTCCTGGTCGGGCAGTCCGAGATCGAGCAGGATGACCCCGTAGGGAGGGGCGCTGGGCGCGGCTCCGGCGGGCAGCAGGGCCTGGAGGGCCTCCTCGCCGTTGCGGGCATGGGTGACCTTGAAGCCGTGCCGGGCGAGGATCGCGGACAGGGCGGCGGCGACGTGGTCGTCGTCCTCGACGAGCAGCAGTCTCATGTCGTCCCCCTCTCCTCTTCTCGATCTTCAGCTTCTCTGCAGGGCCACCCTGCATCCACGCTGATGGAGACTCCCACGTCAAGGGGGTTCCGGCTCGGCGCGCCTTCCGTTATGCACCCGGTACGAGCACATCGGCGAAGCGTACGGAGCGTATCCGGGCGAGGCCGGATCGTTATGCTCAATTCTCCCTCAGATGTGGTGACGGTGTGGACGCTTCGTCACTACTGTCCTCCCAACCGAGGAGGACGGAGCAAGAAGCCGATGAGCGGAGTATCAGTGACCAAGGACGTGCAGGACGCGGCCGGCGCCGCGGACGACCTGGTCGTACTGAGCAACGTCAACAAGCACTTCGGCGCGCTGCACGTGCTTCAGGACATCGATCTGAGCATTGCCCGCGGTGAGGTCGTCGTGGTGATCGGTCCTTCGGGATCGGGCAAGTCCACGCTGTGCCGGACCATCAACCGGCTGGAAACCATCGACTCGGGCACCATCACGCTCGACGGCAAGGAGCTGCCCTCGGAGGGCAGGGAACTCGCCCGGCTGCGCGCCGACGTCGGCATGGTGTTCCAGTCGTTCAACCTCTTCGCGCACAAGACGGTGCTCCAGAACGTCATGCTGGGCCAGGTCAAGGTCCGCAAGACGGACCAGGCCGCCGCGCATGCGAAGGCGGTGGCCCTGCTGGACCGGGTGGGCGTCGGCTCGCAGGCCGACAAGTACCCGGCGCAGCTCTCCGGCGGCCAGCAGCAGCGCGTGGCGATCGCCCGCGCGCTGGCGATGGAGCCGAAGGTGATGCTGTTCGACGAGCCGACCTCGGCGCTCGACCCGGAGATGATCAACGAGGTGCTGGAGGTCATGCAGCAGCTCGCCCGGGAGGGGATGACCATGGTGGTCGTCACGCACGAGATGGGCTTCGCCCGCTCTGCGGCCAACCGGGTCGTCTTCATGGCCGACGGAAAGATCGTCGAAGAGGCCACGCCCGAGCAGTTCTTCAGCAACCCGCGCAGTGACCGCGCCAAGGACTTCCTGTCGAAGATCCTGCACCACTGAGGGTCTCGTCTGGTAGTCATCCGTATGCGGATCACCGCCGGATCGGTTCCTGTCGGCCGCGCGTACGCCGCAAGCGTCGCTCGTCGTTCAACAACGTCTCATCCGAGGGAAGTTCACCATGAAGATCTCCAAGGCCGCTGCGGCCGCGGCCGTCGCCGTCGCCCTTTCCCTGACCGCGACCGCCTGTGGCGGCAGCGACAAGGCCGCCAGTGACGGCGGTGCGTCCGGCGGCGCCAAGGACAAGATCGTCGTCGGCATCAAGTACGACCAGCCCGGTCTCGGTCTGAAGACCCCCGACGGCAAGTACACCGGCTTCGACGTCGACGTCGCCACGTACGTGGCCAAGGAGCTCGGCTACCAGCCCGACCAGATCGAGTTCAAGCAGGCCGTCAGCGCCGAGCGCGAGAACCTGATCGCCAACGGCGACGTGAAGTTCGTCGTCGCGACGTACTCGATCAACGACAAGCGCAAGGAGAGGGTCGACTTCGCCGGCCCGTACTTCCTCGCGCACCAGGACCTGCTGGTCCGTGCCGACGACACGAGCATCACCAAGGCCGAGGACCTGAACAAGAAGAAGCTCTGCTCGGTCACCGGCTCGACCTCTGCGCAGAACGTCAAGACCAAGCTGGCCCCCGAGGCCGACCTGCTGGAGCTGGGCGGCTACTCCGAGTGCCTGACCGGCCTGGAGAACAAGAAGGTCGACGCCCTCACCACGGACAACTCGATCCTGGCGGGCTACGCGGCCCAGGAGAAGAACAAGGGCAAGTTCAAGCTGGCCGGGCTGAGCCTGAGCAACGAGAACTACGGCATCGGTCTGAAGAAGGGCGACAAGGAGCTTCAGACCAAGATCAACGCCGCGCTCAAGAAGATGGTCGAGGACGGCAGCTGGCAGAAGGCCGTGGACACGAACCTCGGTCCGGCCAACTTCAAGAGCGAGCCTGCCCCGCAGATCACCGAAGGCAGCTGATTCATCGGTGAGGAGCGTCGCCGCCCGCCTGCCGCGGGCGGCGGCGCACCTCACCGGCCATCCTGGGGAGAGCGCAGGGCATCGTGTTCGATTTTCTTGATTCCGGGCAGTACGACGTGCTCGGAGCCTTCTGGGTGACGGTTCAGCTCACCCTCTACTCGGCGGCCGGATCCTTGATCTGGGGCACCATCCTGGCCGGGATGCGGGTCAGCCCGGTCCCGCTGCTGCGGGGATTCGGCACCGCGTACGTCAACCTGGTGCGCAACACCCCGCTGACCTTGCTGATCATCGGCTGCTCACTGGGTCTCAGCCAGACCCTCGGCATCGATCTGGCCGGCGACACGTTCAAGGAGACCGGCTTCCGGCTCGCGGTCCTCGGACTGATCGCATACACGGGAACCTTCGTCTGCGAGGCCCTGCGCTCCGGCATCAACACCGTGCCGGTGGGCCAGGCCGAAGCGGCCCGCGCACTGGGGCTGAGCTTCTTCCAGGTGCTCACCCTGATCGTGCTCCCCCAGGCCTTCCGGGCGGTCGTGGCGCCGCTCGCCAACGTACTGATCGCACTCACCAAGAACACCACGGTGGCGGCGACCATCGGCGTGGCCGAGGCGGCCCTGCTGATGAAGGAAATGATGGAGAACGAGGCGCAGGCCCTCTTCGCCGTCTTCGCGATCTTCGCCCTCGGCTTCGTCCTGCTGACCCTGCCCACCGGCCTGCTCCTGGGCTGGGTGGCCAAGCGAGTGGCGGTGAAGCGATGACCTCCGTGCTGTACGACGCCCCCGGCCCCAAGGCCAAGGCGCGCAACTGGATCTACAGCGGGATCTTCGTCGTCCTGTTCGGGCTCGTCATGTGGTGGGTTCTGTCCCTCATGGCGGAGAAGGGCCAGCTCGAGGCCGACAAGTGGACCCCGTTCGTCACCGACAGCCGGGTGTGGACCACGTACCTGATCCCCGGCCTCCTGGAGACCCTCAAGGCCGGGGCGCTCTCCATGCTGATCGCCCTCCCGCTGGGAGCGGTGCTGGGCATCGGCCGGCTGTCCGACCACGCCTGGGTGCGGGGGCCGGTCGGTACGTGGGTGGAGTTCTTCCGTGCCATCCCGGTGCTGATGCTGATGCTGTTCAGCAGCGCGCTCTACTCACCGCAGTTTATGGACGTGCCGTCCGACACCCGGCCGTTCTGGGCCGTCGTCACGGGCCTGGTCCTCTACAACTCGGCCGTCATCGCCGAGATCGTCCGGGCCGGTGTGCTCTCCCTGCCCCACGGCCAGACCGACGCGGCCAAGGCGATCGGCATGCGCAAGGGTCAGACGATGTTCCACATCCTGATCCCGCAGGCCGTCACGGCGATGCTGCCGGCCCTGGTCAGCCAGCTCGTGGTGATCCTCAAGGACACCGCGCTCGGCGGCGCCCTGCTCGGCTTCGCGGAACTGCTCGCCGCGAACCGGCAGATCTCGGCGAACTACAGCAACACCATCGCCACCCTCGTCGTGATCGCGCTGATCTACATCGTGGTCAACTTCGGCCTCACCACCTTCGCCTCCCAGCTGGAAAGCCGAGTGCGGAAGTCGAAGAAGACCACCGGTGCGGTGGTCGGCGTGGCCGATGTCGGCGACATGGCCACCGGCGCGAACAGCGCGGGCGGATAGAACCGTCGTCCTCCCGGTTTGAGACCCCCGTAGGTCTGACGTACGGTCAGTCATAGTGCGTATCCCGTGTGGTGCGGCGGAACTCTTCCGCCGCACCACACGGCGTTGTCCGGACGGGCGTCACTTGACGCGGGCACCTTCAGTCGGTTGCATACGTTCTGTGATCACATACCGGACACCGGGAGCCACATCATGGACCCGGTGATCGTCGTCGGCGCGGGGCCCGTCGGGCTGTCCCTGTCCCTCGCCCTGGCCGGCCAGGGCGTGCCCTCCGTCGTGCTCGACGAAGGGCCCGGCAAGGAGGAACCCCGCCCGGCCCGTACGGTCGTCCTGCACGCCGACACGGCGGCCATGGCGCACCGGCTGGGCTGTAGGACGCTGCGCGACGAGGGGGCGTACTTCGCCGCCTGGCGCACCATGCGGCGCAGCCGCCCCGCCCAGCGGATCACCTTCGACGACGGCCCCGCTCCCCTGCACCTGCCGCAGCACGCCCTGACGCGCGGGCTGCGCGACGCCGCCGCCGCGCACCCGCTCGTCCAGCTGGTCACCGACAGCAGGCTGGACTCCGTGGAGCAGGACGACCACGGGGTCACCGCGCACACCCGGGGCGCCGAGACCACGTGGTGGCGCGGTGGTTACCTGGTCGGCTGCGACGGCGCCCGGTCCACCGTGCGCAAACTGATCGGCATCCGCTTCCCCGGCCGCACCGCCGTGGAGCGCCACGCCGTGGCCGCCCTGCGCACCGAACTGCCTTGGCCAGGCGAGGCGTTGCTGCACCGCAGCCCGCCGTCCGGGCCCGAGGAGGTCACCTCGCGGCCGCTGCCCGACGGGGTGTGGCGGCTGGACTGGCTGCTCCCGGCCCGCGGGGAGCTGGTGACTCCCGACACGCTGGTGACCCTGATCCGGGACACCCTCGCGACGTGGTGCGGGGGCACGACGCCCCCGTACGACCTCCTCGACACCGGGGTCCACACGCTGCACCACCGCCTCGCGCGGCGCTGGCGCGACGGGCGCGCCTTCCTCGCCGGGGACGCCGCCCACCTGCTGGGCGCCCTCGGCACCCAGGGCGTCGAGGAGGGGCTGCGGGACGCCGAGAACCTCGCGTGGAAGCTGTCCCTGGCCTGGCACCAGGGAGCCTCCGAGGCGCTGCTCGACAGCTACGAGGGCGAACGGCGCACGGCGGTCGCGGCACGGCTGCGCGCCGCCGACCAGGCGATGCCCGCGCTGCGGGCCACAGGCGGCCTGCGTACCTACCTCCCCGGATCCTCGCGGTCCGCCGAGTCCCTCCTGACCGACGGCCACCTGGGGCGGGGGCCGCTGGGCGCGGCGCCGGCGTACGCCCCGCCGGTGGCCGTACGGGAGGTCCCGACGGCCACGGAACCGGGCGGTCCGGTGGCGAACGTACCGGTGACCGCGCCCGACGGGGCGACCGTGCCGTTGCGCGACCTGCTGGGGCAGGGCCGGCTGCTGGTGGTCCTGGTCGCGCCGGGCACCGGGGTCTGGGACCGGCGCCACTGGCTCGGCGCCGGGCTGATGCCCCGCCTCGCTGCCGCGGTGAGCGCGCTGCCCGTGCGTACCGATCTGCTGGTCGCGGACGGCTATCCGGGCGCCCCGGCGCACACCGTGCTCCTGATCCGGCCGGACGGGCACCTGGCGGCGACCTTCGCGGGCGTGCGTCCGGCGGAGCTGTACGAGGCGGCGGACGCGGTCCGGGCGGGAGCGCCCGCGACCCGGGTGCCGGCGCCCTCGGCCGCCACGACACCGACGGTGGTGATCGATTGACCGGCTCGCGGCGCTCGTGGTTCACTCGCGGACATGACCGGCAATGACGTACGCCTGTGGCGGAGGGTCCATATGGACCTGCTCCGCTACGCGGGCTGCGTATGTTGCCCTTCCTGCTGATTCGCCCTTTCCTCCGCGCGCCCCGTGCCGTCACCGGCCTGCGCGCACTTCCGCGAACCCCAGGAACGGTCCCCTTCCATGTCTCTGCGTTCTGCACCCGCCCGCACCCCTGAGCCCGTGTCGGCGGCCGGGGGCCCCACGGCCGCCGAACTCCTCCGATTCGCCCTGCGCACCGCCGCCGATCCCGAGACCGTTTCCTCGCTGCCGCTCGACCCGGAGGGCCGCACCTGGATCCGGCTGGACGGGCCGTCCGGCAGCGAGGCGTGGCTGATCGGCTGGCCGCCGGGGACGGGCACCGGCTGGCACGACCACGCCGAGTCGCGGGGCGCGTTCGCCGCCGCCCGCGGCCGGCTCACCGAGCACTCACTGGCCGTACGCCTGCCCTCGGAAGGCTGGCAGTCTCTGGAGCTCGCCCCCGGCCTGGACCGCAGCCGCAGCCTGGGCGCGGGCGACGGGCGGGCCTTCGGGGAGCACCACGTACACGAGGTCCTCAACGAATCCCCGGCCGAGCACGCGGTCTCGGTGCACGTGTACTACCCGCCGCTTCCCCTGATCCGGCGGTACAGCCGCAGCGGCCCCGTGCTCAACCTGGAGCACGTCGAGCGTCCGGCGGACTGGCAGTGAGCGCCCCGACGGGCATCGACGAGCTGCTGGAGCGGGTCCGCGCGGGCTACACCCGCGTCGGCCCGCAGGAGGCGTACGCCGCCTCGCGCACCGGAGCCCTCCTGGTGGACATCCGCTACCAGGCCCTGCGGGACCGCGACGGCCTGATCCCGGGCGCGCTGGTGGTCGAGCGCAACGAACTGGAGTGGCGCCTGGACCCCCAGGGCAGCCACCGGGCCCCCGAGGCCGAAAGCCACGACCTCCAGGTGGTGGTGATCTGCAACGAGGGCTACGCCTCCAGCCTCGCCGCGGCCTCCCTCCACGCCCTGGGCCTCCACCGCGCGACGGACCTGACGGGCGGCTTCCAGGCCTGGAAGTCGGCGGGCCTCCCGGTGGCCACGCCTTCCTGACGCGCACTGCGTCCACCGAGGGCCGGGCGGCAGCCCTGCTGCCTCCCGGCCCTGTCCGGTCCGGACACCCCGTCCGGCCTAGCCCTTGGCCGTGGCCACGTCCACCGGCGGGACCTGGAGCGCGACCCGGCCCGGGAGGGCGGTGGCCGCCAGGGCCAGCAGCCCGGCCACCCCCACCACCACCGCGTACGCGACCGGCAGCACGGCCGGCGCCGCCGCCCCCGTCATGCCCACGCTGAAGGCGGTCAGCACGGCCAGCGCGATCCCCGACCCCAGCACGGACCCGATCAGGACCACCGCCAGCGCCTCCGCCCGAAGCATCCGCAGGACCTGCCTGCGCTTCGCCCCGGCCAGCCGCAGCATCGCGAACTCCCGTACCCGCTCGGCGGTGGACATGGCCAGGGTGTTCATCACCGCGATCGCGGTGAAGGCCAGCACCAGCCCCATCGCCAGCAGGTTGATCTCCGCCCCGGCAGCCTGCCGCTCCGCCCGTGCCTCGTCGGCATCCCGTGCGGACAGCACCGCCACCCCCGGGTACGCCCGCACCGCCGCGGCCAACTGCTCCCGCCCGGTGCCCGGTTCCGCCGCCACCAGGACACCGGCGGCCAGCGGATTGTCCACGTGCGCGGCCACCAGGGCGTGCGGCAGCGTGATGTCCCCGAAGCCCAGCCCCCGCGCGTACACGGCCGACACCGTCAGGGTGACCGGCGTCCCGTCGCCCAGCGTCAGCCGCAGCGCGCTCCCCGGCTTCAACCCCAGCTGGTCGGCGGCGAGTTCACTGACCGCCGCGGTCCCGGTCCCCTCCCCGAATCCGTCCAGGCTCCCGGCGGTGACCGCGGGGTCCCAGGTCCGGGTCAGCCCCGTCGGGGTCACGCCCTGCGCTCCGTACTTCGCGAGCCCCACCCGTACCGTCGTGTGCACGATCTCGGTGGCCGCGGTGACCCCGGGGGTCCGGCGGATCCGCTCCGCCGCCTCCCCCGAGACGCCGGGACCCTGCGCGGCCAGCACCCATCCGGCCTTGACCCCGTCGCGGGCCTGCGCCCGGGCCGCGTCCCCGAGCGTCGGGGTGATGAAGAGCACCGTGGAGGTCATGCCGACGAGCAGGGCGAGCGGGGTGACGGCGGAGGCCATCCGGGTGGAGTTGCCGCGCAGGTTCGCGGTGGCGAGGTGGCCGCCCGCCCCGGCCAGCCGCAGCGGACCGGCGAGCAGCGCGGTGGCGCCGCGTACGAGCAGCGGGCCGAGCAGCGAGACCGCCCCGGCCAGGACCACCACGGCGAGGAAGGTGACCGGGGTCGACGCCGGCTCGGTACGCAGCGAGGCGAGCACCACGACCAGCACCGCCCCGCCGGCCAGCAGCAGCATGCCGAGCACGGTCCGGATCCAGGCGGGCCGGCGCGGCTCGAGCGCGGCTTCGGCGAGGGCCGCTGCGGGGCGGATCCGGGCGATCCGCCGGCCGGTGATCCGCGCGGCGGCCCAGGCTCCGAGCAGGCTCGCGGCTACGGCGGCGAACATCGGGAAGATGCCGGCGGTGCGCTCCAGGACCGGGGGGACGACTCCGCTGTCGATGAACCGGCCGTACAGCCAGGCGGCGAGCGGCAGCCCGGCGAAGGCCCCGGTGACTCCGGCGGCCAGGCCGACCAGCAGCGCCTCCCGGCTGATCATCCGCCGCAGCTGCCTGGGGGTGGCGGCGATGGCCCGCAGCAGGGCGAGTTCGCGGTGGCGCTGCTGGACGGAGAGGGCGAAGGTGCCGACGACCACGAGGATCGCGACGAGCAGCGAGGTGCCGCCCATCGCGCCGCCCATGGAGACCAGCTTGGTCCGGGCCCCGGCGGCGTCGAGGAACTCCACCGGCCCGCGCTCGTCCCCCGTGCCGACCTGCGCCGTAGCCGCCGTGGTGCCCTTCAGGGCCTGCTCGACCCGGCCGGCCAGTTCGCCGGGGTCGGTACCGGGCCGGGGCAGCACGCCGATGGCGCTGACCTGTCCGCCGCGTGCGGCGAGCCGCTGGGCCTCGGCGTCGCTGAAGAAGAGTGCGCTCTGGCGGACGAGGTCGCCGCGGGGGGTGGTCGCGATCCCGCTCACCCGGTACGTCTTCGGTTCGCCGGTGGACTGCACGGTGAGCTCGGAGCCGGGCGTCAGTGCGGCGCGGTCGGCCAGCGCGCGGTCGATGACGACCTCGCCGGCGTCCCGGGGTGCGCGTCCCCCGGCGAGGGTGAAGGGGGTCAGCTCGGCGGAGGTCCAGGCGTGCCCGTACGAGGGCCTGGGCTCACCGGGGGCCCTGACCAGCGGTACGGCCTGGAAGGTGAGCTCGGGCACGGCCCGCTCGACGCCGGGCACGGCACGGACCGCCTCCAGGGTGGCGGCGGGGAGCCAGGCCCGCTCGGCGACGGGCTTGGCCTTGTGCTTCGTCTTGGTCTTGCCCTTCTTCTCCTTGACCGTGGTCTCGTGGACGTTCTGGTCGGCGGAGACGAGGACGGGCGTGGCCGCGTAGCGCTCGGTGCCGATCTTTCCGCGGAGTCCCGTTTCCAGGAGCGTCCCGCAGGCGGTGACGAGGGCGGCGGCGCACAGCAGCGCGACGAAGGCGCCGAGGAAACCCGCTTTGCGGTCTCTCAGGGTCTGAAGGGCGTAACGCAGCATCATGCGGCCAACTCTGCCGCCGGGCACGCCTCCTGACATTGGCGTACCCCGGCGTCCGCGGCCGGGGGCTATCCCTACCCCGGATGCTCCAGATCGTCGGCGTCCTCGCCCTCCGCCTCCAGCGCGCGGCGGACCACGCGCAGGGCCATGCCCTCCGGGTACCCCTTGCGGGCGAGCATCCCGGCGAGGCGCCGGATCCGCTTGTCGCGCTCCAGGCCCTGGGTCGCGCGGAGCTTGCGCTCCACGAGCTCCCGGGCGGTCTGCTCCTCCTGGTCGGAGTCGAGCTGCTCCAGGGCCTCTTGCACCAGGGTGGCGTGTACCCCCTTGGTCCGGAGTTCCTGTGCGAGCGCCCGGCGGGCCAGGCCCCGGCCGCGGTGCCGGGACTCGACCCAGGCCCCGGCGAAGGCGGCGTCGTCGATCAGGCCCACCTCCTCGTACCGGGAGAGGACCTGCTGCGACACCTCCTCGGGGATGCCCCGCTTGTCCAGGGCGTCCGCGAGCTGGCGCCGGGTGCGCGGGCTCCCCGTGAGCAGGCGCAGACAGATCGCCCGCGCCTGCTCCTCGGGACTCTGGGGCGGCAGTTCCTGGCGGCCTTCACGGCCGCCGCGGTCCCTGCCGCCCCTTTCCTGCTCCCGCACGGGTCAGCTCTTGGCCACGGCGGCCTTGGCCGTCGTCTTTGCCTTCGACGCGGGCGCGGGGACGGCGGCGGCGGTGGCGTCGGCCGCCGCAGCACCGGCCTCGGCGGTCTCGGTGTCCTTGCGGACCCCCACGCCCAGCTTCTCCTTGATCTTCCGCTCGATCTCGTCGGAGAGGGCGGGGTTGTCGCAGAGGAACTTCCGCGCGTTCTCCTTGCCCTGGCCGAGCTGGTCGCCCTCGTACGTGTACCAGGCGCCGGCCTTGCGCACGAAGCCGTGCTCCACGCCCATGTCGATCAGACCGCCCTCGCGGCTGATCCCGTGGCCGTAGAGGATGTCGAACTCGGCCTGCTTGAACGGCGGCGCGACCTTGTTCTTGACGACCTTGACGCGGGTGCGGTTGCCGACCGCGTCCGTGCCGTCCTTGAGGGTCTCGATGCGGCGGATGTCCAGACGCACGGAGGCGTAGAACTTCAGCGCGCGGCCACCGGTCGTGGTCTCCGGCGAGCCGAACATCACACCGATCTTCTCGCGGAGCTGGTTGATGAAGATCGCGGTGGTCTTCGACTGGTTGAGCGCACCGGTGATCTTCCGGAGCGCCTGGCTCATCAGGCGGGCCTGGAGACCCACGTGCGAGTCGCCCATCTCGCCCTCGATCTCGGCGCGCGGCACCAGGGCCGCCACGGAGTCGATGACGATCAGGTCGAGGGCGCCGGAGCGGACGAGCATGTCCACGATCTCCAGCGCCTGCTCGCCGGTGTCCGGCTGGGACAGGATGAGGTTGTCGGTGTCGACGCCGAGGGCCTTCGCGTACTCGGGGTCGAGCGCGTGCTCGGCGTCCACGAAGGCGACGGTGCCGCCGGCCTTCTGTGCGTTGGCCACGGCGTGCAGGGTCAGGGTCGTCTTACCGGAGGACTCCGGCCCGTACACCTCGATCACGCGGCCGCGGGGCAGCCCGCCTACGCCGAGGGCGATGTCCAGCGCGGTCGACCCGGTGGGGATGACCTCGATGGGGTCGTTCGGCTTGTCGCCGAGGCGCATGACCGCACCCTTGCCGAATTGCCGTTCAATCTGTGCGAGCGCGGCGTCGAGAGCCTTCTCGCGGTCGGTGCCTGCCATGGGTTCCACCCGGTTTGCTTGAGTCGATCGCTTCACGCCATTGACGCTAATGCCTGCCACTGACAATGCGCCTCCACGACCGGTTCGGCTGTGGATAACTCATCAGAATGGATGTTCGATTTCCCTGTCAAGCGCACCACGCCGCGCGCCGTCCTCCCGCCCTCACCGGCACCCCGCGGTCCGGCACCCCGCACAATCATGGCTCCGGCACGATCTCGAGGGGGATGCACGAAATGCAGGGGATACAACGGACGCAGGGGATGCGGGACACGGCGGGGTACGCGAAGGTCCGGCGTACGGCGGCCGCCGCGCTGATCGGTGCGGCACTGACCGCCGGCACCGCCGGGTGCGGGGCGGGCACGCAGGACAAGGCCACTCCGTCCGCGAGCCAGAGCCACAGCCACGGCCAGACCCAGAGCCCGGGCGGCCCGCCCGGACCGCCCGTCGAGCAGCTCAAGGCCTTTGCCCTCGCGCCGGGCGACAAGGCCGGACCGTACGAGGCCACGGAACCGCTGCTGGACGAGCCGATGAGCGAGCTGTACGAGGCCAAGCCCGAGGCGTGCGGACCGCTCACGAGCCTCGGCAAGGCCGGCCACACCGCCCAGGCCTACGCCAAGACCGGGGTTCCCGGCGAGTGGCAGGCCGTCGGAACCGACATCCTGCTGCGCTCCTACAAGGACGGCGGTTCGGCCGCGGCGATGAAGGCCCTGGCCGAGGCGGGCCGGCAGTGCGCCGGCGGCTACACCGAGGACCGCGCGCTCGCCGAGGGGAAGGTCCTCAAGGTGGAGCCGGTCAAGGCGCCCGCGCTGGGCGACGAGGCGCTGGCCTACCGGATCGTGGTGCAGGACGTGAAGGACAAGGACATCTCGCTGTACAAGTACCTGACGGTGATCCGCTCCGGACCGGTGACGCTCTCCTTCCGGTCCGACGCCATCGACACGAAGGACTTCGGCGGAGTGCCGGCGGAGGTGGTCACGGCCCAGTGGGAGAAGTTCGCGAAGGCCTCCGGGGCGGCCTCGTAGCCACAACAGGGTGACAACCACGGGTTGACAGTCACAAGACTGTCAACCTAGGGTTGCACTCATGACGAACCCTTCCGTGGAACCCGTTCGCATGACCACACCGGTCCGCCTCGACGACCTCATCGAGGCCATCAAGAAGGTCCATCCCGACACCCTGGAGCAGCTCAGCGGCGCCGTCGTCGCCGCCGAGGCCCTGGGCGACGTGGCCGACCACCTCATCGGCCACTTCGTCGACCAGGCCCGCCGCTCCGGCGCCTCCTGGACCGACATCGGCCGCAGCATGGGCGTCACCCGCCAGGCCGCCCAGAAGCGCTTCGTGCCCAAGGCCGACAAGGAGGGCGACGCCGGCCTCGACCCCAACCAGGGCTTCGGCCGGTTCACCCCCCGTGCCCGCAACGTCGTCATGGTCTCGCAGAACGAGGCCCGCGCCGCCGGCAACACCGAGATCCGCACCGAGCACCTGGTCCTCGGCCTGCTCGCCGAGCCCGAGGGCCTCGCGGCGCTCGCGCTGACCGCCCAGGGGGTCGCGGCCGACGCCGTACGCGCCGCGGCGACCGCCACCCTGCCCCCGGCAGCGGCGGACGTCCCCGACCTCATCCCCTTCGACGCCTCCGCCAAGAAGGCCCTGGAGCTCACCTTCCGCGAAGCCCTGCGCCTGGGCCACGGCTACGTGGGCACGGAGCACATCCTCCTCGCGCTCCTGGAGCAGGAGCACGGCGAGGGCCCGCTGACCGGCCTCGGTGTGGACAAGGCCGCCGTCGAGGCCGCCGTCACCGAAGCCTTGGCAGCCGTACTCGGCGGCGAGGCCGCGAAGTAGAGGCGTCCGCGTCCCGCGTCAGCTCGTACTTCTTCACGTACGCGCCGAGGAACGCCTGCAGCGTGGCGACGGCCGGGATCGCGACGAGCGCCCCGACCGCGCCCAGCAGGGCGGTGCCCGCGACGACCGAGCCGAAGGCCACCGCCGGGTGGATGTCGACGGTCTTCGAAGTCAGCTTGGGCTGCAGGACGTAGTTCTCGAACTGCTGGTAGACCACCACGAATCCGAGGACGTACAGCGCGTACCAGGGGTCGACGGTGAAGGCGATCAGAACCGGGAGCGCGCCCGCCAGATAGGTGCCGATGGTGGGGATGAACTGGGAGACCAGCCCCACCCACACGGCGAGGGCGGGCGCGTAGGGCACCCCGAGGATCACCAGCACGATGTAGTGCGCGATGCCGGAGATCAGCGCCATCAGCCCGCGCGAGTAGAGGTACCCGCCCGTCTTGGTGACGGCGATCTCCCAGGCGCGCAGCACCTCGGCCTGCTTCGCGGGCGGCAGTACGGAACACAGCGCGCGCCGCAGCCGCGGCCCGTCGGCGGCGAAGTAGAAGGAGAACAGCCCGATCGTCAGCAGCTTGAAAAGTCCGCCGAGCACGGTGGCGGACACGTCGAGCACGCCGGTCGCGCTGTTCTGCACGTACTTGCGCAGCCAGTCGGAGCGCACCAGGCTGTCCTGGATCTCCAGCCGGGACAGCTCGGTGTGGAACGTCGAGTTGATCGAGTTGATCACCCTGTCGAGGTAGCCCGGGAAGCCCTCCACCATCTCGATGATCTGCCCGGCGAGCATCGAGCCGAGCAGCGCGAGGAAGCCGGCGCCCAGGACGAACACCGCGAGGAACACCAGGAAGGTGGCGAGCCCGCGGCGCATGCCGCGGGCCGCCATCCTCGCCACCGCGGGTTCGACCGCGAGCGCGAGGAAGAACGCGATCAGGATGTTGACGAGCAGCCCGATGAGCTGGTGGAAGGCCCAGCTGCCGAGCTGGAAGCAGGCGACGAGGGCCAGTACGAGGACCACGGCGCGCGGCAGCCAGCGCGGCATCCGAGCGTCCGCCCCGGCCGGGGCGCTCCCGGCGGGCGGCATCCCGGGCCCGGCGGGTGCGGCCTGCGCGGCGGGGTCAGCAGGCTGCGGCTGCGTCACTCCATGGGCGTCTGCGGGCTGATCGGTCGTCGTCTCATCACTGGCTGCCACGCCGCCAAGTCTGTCCCACCGGCGGCCCGGACCGCGAAGCGGTGCCCCGTACCCGCCCCTCGGCGGCGGCGTGCTACCGCAGCGAGGCCGGCACGTCCATCGCCGAACACACCGCGCGCCACACGTCCTTGGCTTCCCAGCCGGCGTCCAGCGCCTGGTGGACGGTCCGCCCGCCCAGCTCGGTCATGACGTGGTCCCGCGCGAAGGACTCGGCGTAGCCCGCACCGAAGTGCTCGGCCATCCGCTCCCAGAAAATCGTCAACCGCATGCCTCCAGTATCCCGCCCCGGGAGAGTGCACCGGCCGCGTTCGCCCCTCCCCGCCGCTCCGCCGCGTCCTACGTTGCACGCATGCCTGGAGACGAAGCTTCCCTGCTGACCCCGTTGGCCCGCGCCGAGCGGTTCATCTGGCTCACGGCGCGGGTGCTGGAACAGCGGCGGTTCGCATTCCACTTCCTCGGAGGGGACGCCGACCCGGTGGACACCGCCCTCGGCTCCTACCTCAACGGCGACGGCGGCTACGGGCACGCCCTCGATCCGGATCTGCGCGGCCCGCTCAGCCAGCCCCTGCACACCGCGCACGCGCTGCGCGTCCTGGACGGCCTGGGCCGCTGCGCCGGGCAGCGCATCGAGAGGCTGTGCCGCCACCTGACCATGGTCTCCACCCCGGAGGGCGCCCTTCCGGTGATCTCGCCGGCCCCGGGCGGCTATCCCGTCGCCCCGTACCACCCGATGTACGACGACCCGCCGGGCGAACTGCTGACCACGGGCCCGGTCGTCGGCCTGCTGCACCGCAACCGGGTCTGGCACGCCTGGCTCTTCCGGGCCACGGACTTCTGCTGGGACCGGATCGAGAGCCTGCGCCAGTCGCATCCGTACGAGGTCCAGAGCGCGGTGGCCTTCCTCGACGGCGCCCCCGACCGGGCCCGTGCCGTGGCGGCCGCGGACCGGCTGGGGCGGTTGGTGCGCGAGCGGAACCTCGCGGTGCTGGACCCGTGGCGACGCTCGCAGTACCCGCTGTTCCCCGGCTACGCGCCGGGCGAGCACCTGTTCGCGTACGACTTCGCGCGCCGCCCGGAGTCGCTGGCCCGGAGCTGGTTCACCGACAGGGAGATGGCCCGGGCGCTGGATTTCCTGGCCGCCGAGCAGCAGCCGGACGGCGGCTGGCCGGTGCGCCGGCGGGCCTGGGCGCCGGGCAGCTCGCTGGAGCGGCGGCCGATCGCCACACTGGAGGCGCTGCTGACGCTGCGCGCGTACGGGCGCCTGCCGGCCGGGGTCAGCCGCCCAGGGCCCGTACCCCCGCGGTGACGACGACGGCGGCGGCGACCACGAGCAGGAACGGCGCGCGCAGCAGCAGGGCGAGCGCGGCGGCCGCGAGCCCGGCGGCGCGGGCATCGAGCACGAGTGCGCTGCCGGTGCTGAAGGTCTGCTGGGCGGTGAGGGCCGCGAGCAGGGCGACGGGCAGCAGGGCGGCGAGCCGGCGCACGAGCGGCCGTTCCAGGGCCCCTGCGGGGACGAGCAGCCCGGCGAGCTTGACGGCGTAGCAGCCGAGGACGGTCAGTCCGATGGCGATCCAGACGTTCACGAGCGGCGTCCCTTCATCCACAGCACGGCGGGCGCGGCCAGCGCGGCGATCAGCACGGGCACCCCGGCGGGCAGTACGGGCAGGAATCCCAGCCCGAGGACGAGCGCGAGGGCGGCGACGGCCCGCTCGGTGGCGGTCTTGAGCATCGGCGCGAGGAGGGCGAGGAACACGGCGGGCCCGGCGGCGTCCAGCCCCCAGGCGGCGGTGTCGCCGATGGCCTCGGCGCCGAGCGCCCCGAGCAGGGTGGTGAGGTTCCACAGGACGTAGAGGCTGAGCCCGGTGACGGTGAAGCCGAGCCGGGCGGACTTGCGGTCCGGCTGGGCCAGCGCGACGGCGGTGGTCTCGTCGATGACCCAGTGCGCGGCGAAGGGCCGTACGGCGCGCGGCAGCGCGAGCAGCTGCGACAGCCGCAGCCCGTAGAAGGCGTTCCGCGTCCCGAGGAAGAAGGCCCCGGCGGCGGCGGTGAACGGGTTGCCACCGGCCGCCAGCGCCCCGACCAGGGCGAACTGCGAGGCGCCGGTGAAGACGAGCAGGCTCAGCACGCAGGCCTGCAGCACGCTGACGCCGGCCCCCGCGGCGGTCACCCCGAACGCGAACCCGGACAGCCCGACGGCCACCCCCACCCCGAGTGCGTCGCGCACGACGACGGCGCGCGGCCGCCCCGGCGTCGCCGGGGTCTCCCGTGTCTCTGGCTCTGTGACCATCCGCTGCTCTCCCACGCCCCGAAACTATGCGGGGCCCGGCCGAGCCGTCTTGTACGTTCTTGCGCGCGCCTAGGCCCTGTCCGGGCGGTCTTCGCGGGCCCGCGCGGCCTGGACAGGACCTAGCTGTGTTGTCCGGGCAGGTTGGTGACGCGGCTGGCGGGTGTTTGGCCTTGGATGCCGGTGTGGGGTCGGTGGTAGTTGTACCAGTCGATCCAGTCGGTGAACGCTTCCTGGCGCTGGTGATCTGAGGTGTAGGGCCGCTGGTAGGCCCATTCCTCGAGCAGGGTGCGGTGGAAGCGTTCGACCTTGCCGTTGGTCTGCGGCCGCCAGGGCCTGGTCCAGCGGGGGCTGATGCCCAGATCACTGCAGGTCTGACGCCAGGTGTTCTTGCTGTAGGCCCAGGCGTTGTCGGTCAGGACGCGTTCGACGGTGATGCCCAGGGACGCGAACCAGGCGGTGGCCCGGGCCAGGAAGGCGGCGCAGGTGGGGGCGGTCTCGTCGGGGAGGTCTTCGGTGTAGGCGAGGCGGGTGTGGTCGTCGAGGGCGGTGTGAAGGTAGGCCCAGCCCGCGCCGGTCTTGTTGCGGCGGCCCTCGGCGCGGCCGAGGGCCTGGTGGCCGCCGCCGTCGGGGATCCGGCCGAGTTTCTTGACGTCGATGTGGACGAGTTCGCCGGGCCGCTGCCGTTCGTAGCGGCGGACGGGCTCGCCGGTGGCGCGGTCCAGGGTGGCCAGTGGCGGCAGGCCGTGGCGCATCAGGATGCGGTGGGCGGTGGAGGGCGCGATCCCGCAGCGGGCGGCCAGCCGCAGGGGGCCGATGCGGTGTTCGCGCCGCAGTCGCAGGACGTGTTCCTCGACCGTGGCCGGTGTCCGGGCGGGCTGGTGGTGGGGGCGACTGGTCCGGTCACTCATTCCGGCGACGCCCAGCGTGCGGTAGCGGCCGGCCCAGCGGGCCGCGGTGGTGTGGCTGACCTGGAAACGTTCCGCTGCCCGCCGCACGGGCCAGCCGTCGTCCACGACACAACGCGCCAGGCGCAGTCGTCCGGTCTCGGTCAGCGGGGCATTACGGTGGACCACGAGGGCCTCCTCGGATCGGTGCAGATGTCGCAATCCACACCGAACCCGGAGGCCCTCACCCATTTCAAGAACCCAGCACGCGTGTCACCAACGTCCCGGGACAACACACCTAGCGGGCGGCCCGTTCCCGCCGGTACGCGCCCGGCGGGACCCCCACGATGCGGGTGAAGTGCCGGTTCAGGTGCGGCTGGTCGGTGAAGCCGACGGCGACGGCCGCCTCCGCCGGCGGGGTGCCCGCGCCGAGCAGCCTGCGCGCCCGCCGGACCCGGGCGTCGGTCAGCCAGGTGTGCGGCGGCATCCCGTACCGATCCCGGAAGGCCCGCAGCAGTGCGAACGGGCTGGTCCCCAGCTCCGCCGCGAGCTGTTCCAGCGACGGCGGATCGGCCATCCGCTCCTCCAGGACCGCCCGGGCCCGTTCGGCGTCGGCGGCGCCGGCGCGGCGGACCGTACGGGCGGGCAGCGGGCCCGCGTGGCGGCTGAGCATCCGCGCCACCACACCCCGCAGCAGTGTGTCGGCAGCCAGCGCGTTTCCGGCCTCGGCGGCCCGGTGGACCTCGGCGATCACCCGGGAGCCCTGCGCGTCGGCGACCATGTCGGCAGTGAATCCGGGGGTACCGCGCAGCGTGCCGATGTCGGCGGCGACCTCGGTGATCAGGTCGCGGGAGGGGTAGAGGGTGGCGTAGGCCCAGCCCTCGGGCGCCCCGGCCCGCGCGGTGTGCGCCACCTCGGGGTTGATCAGGACCACGCTGCCGGGCCCGGCGCGCACGGTGCCGCCGGGGAGGCCGATCTCCTCGACGCCGCCGGTGACGGCCGCGATGACGTACCCGTCGTGGGCGTGGCGCGGGAAGGTGTGGCGTACGTAGTGGGCGCGCAGCAGATCCAGCCCGGGCAGTTCCGGGTACTGCCAGTGCCGGGCCCATTCCCGGCGCCCCTCGTCCGTCCCCATCTCCCCATTCTGCGCCCGGCCGGTCAGGGGTGTTCCCGCAGGTCCGGCCCGTTGTCAGTGCCGGGGTGCACGATGGGGGCATGTCCGGCTCCGCGCTCGCCTCGTTCTCCCCCGCGACCCGCTCCTGGTTCACGGGGGCCTTCCGTACGCCCACCGCCGCGCAGGAGGGTGCCTGGCGGGCGATCGGGCAGGGCTCCGACGTGCTGGTCGTGGCGCCCACCGGCTCGGGCAAGACGCTGGCCGCCTTCCTGGCCGCCCTGGACCGGCTGGCCTCGGCACCGCCTCCGGCCGAGGCGAGGAAGCGCTGCCGCGTGCTGTACGTGTCGCCGCTGAAGGCCCTGGCCGTGGACGTGGAGCGCAACCTGCGCAGCCCCCTGACGGGGATCCGCCAGGAGTCCGTGCGCCTCGGCCTGCCCGAGCCGGACATCCGGGTCGGGATCCGCTCGGGCGACACCCCGCCCGCCGAGCGCCGGGCGCTGGCCACCCGCCCGCCGGACATCCTCATCACCACGCCCGAGTCGCTGTTCCTGATGCTGACCTCGGCCGCCCGGGACGCGCTGGCCGGGATCGAGACCGTGATCCTGGACGAGGTGCACGCCGTGGCCGGGACCAAGCGCGGCGCCCACCTCGCCCTGTCCCTGGAGCGGCTGGACGAGCTGCTGCCGCGCCCGGCGCGCCGGATCGGGCTGTCGGCGACGGTCCGGCCGGTGGACGAGGTGGCCCGGTACCTCGCGCCGCGCGGCCGGGTGGAGATCGTGCAGCCGCCGTCGGACAAGGAGTTCGACCTGTCGGTGGTCGTCCCGGTGCAGGACATGGGCGAGTTGGTGGGGGTCCCCCCGACGAAGTCAGGGGGAGGCTCTCCCGCCACCGAGGGCCGGGAGGGCGGGGACAAGCCCTCCATCTGGCCGCATGTGGAGGAGCGGATCGCGGACCTGGTGCAGGCGCACCGCTCCACGATCGTGTTCGCCAACTCCCGCCGCCTCGCCGAGCGGCTGTGCAACCGGCTCAACGAGATCGCGTACGAGCGCGCCATGGGCGAGAAGCTCCCCGAGGGCTCTCCCCCTGCGGAGATCATGGCCCAGTCGGGCGCCGCCCAGGGCGCCCCGCCGCTGCTGGCCCGGGCCCACCACGGGTCCGTCTCCAAGGAGCAGCGGGCCCTGGTGGAGGAGGATCTGAAGGCGGGCCGGCTGCCCGCCGTGGTCGCCACCTCCAGCCTGGAGCTGGGCATCGACATGGGCGCCGTGGACCTGGTGGTGCAGGTGGAGTCCCCGCCGTCGGTGGCCTCCGGCCTCCAGCGGGTGGGGCGCGCCGGGCACCAGGTGGGCGCGGTCTCCACCGGTGTGGTCTTCCCCAAGTACCGGGGCGACCTGGTGCAGGCGGCCGTGGTGACCGAGCGGATGCGCACCGGCTCCATCGAGTCTCTGCGCATCCCGTCGAACCCCCTGGACGTCCTGGCGCAGCAGCTGGTCGCGATGGTCGCGATGGACACCTGGCAGCTGGACGACCTCCTCGCGCTGGTCCGCCGGGCGGCGCCCTTCGCCGCATTGCCGGAGTCGGCGTTCACCGCGGTGCTGGACATGCTGGCGGGCCGCTATCCCTCGGACGCGTTCGCCGAGCTCAGACCCCGGGTGGTGTGGGACCGCGTCGCCGGGACGATCACCGGCCGGCCCGGCGCCCAGCGCCTCGCGGTCACCTCCGGCGGCACCATCCCGGACCGCGGTCTCTTCGGCGTCTTCCTCGCCGGATCCGACCCGAAGAAGGGCGGCGGCCGGGTCGGCGAGCTCGACGAGGAGATGGTCTACGAGTCCCGCGTCGGGGACGTGTTCACCCTCGGCACCACCTCCTGGCGGATCGAGGACATCACCCGCGACCGCGTCCTGGTGACACCGGCACCCGGGGTGCCGGGCCGGCTGCCGTTCTGGAAGGGTGACCAGCTGGGCCGCCCGCTCGAACTGGGCCGCGCGGTCGGCGCGTTCCTCCGCGAGCTGGGCGGCCTCACCGACGAGGACGCCCGGCTGCGGCTGCTGGCGGCCGGCCTGGACGCGTGGGCCGCGGAGAACGTCCTGGCGTACCTCGCCGAACAGCGCGAGGCCTGCGGTCACGTGCCGGACGACCGGACCATCGTGGTCGAGCGGTTCCGCGACGAGCTCGGCGACTGGCGGGTCGTCGTCCACTCCCCCTTCGGTGCCCAGGTGCACGCCCCGTGGGCGCTGGCGCTGGGCGCCCGCCTCGCCGAGAAGTACGGCATGGACGCGCAGGTCATGCACGCGGACGACGGGATCGTGCTGCGCCTCCCGGACGCCGATCTGCTCTCCATGGACCTGCTGGACCACGACCCCACCGCGCCGGCGCCGTTCGAGTTCGACGACGAACAGGCCCCGCTCGGCGCGGCCGACGTCGCCTTCGACCACGGTGACGTCAACCAGCTCGTGACCGACCAGGTCGGCGGCTCGGCGCTCTTCGCGTCCCGCTTCCGCGAGTGCGCGGCCCGCGCCCTGCTGCTGCCGCGGCGCAGTCCGGGCAAGCGCACCCCGTTGTGGCAGCAGCGCCAGCGCGCCTCCCAACTGCTTCAAGTGGCCTCGGAGTTCGGTTCGTTCCCGATCGTGCTGGAAGCCGTACGCGAATGCCTCCAGGACGTCTTCGACGTGCCCGGCCTGACCGAGCTGATGGCGGACATCGAGGCCCGCCGGGTCCGCCTGGTCGAGGTCACCACCCCCGAGCCCTCGCCCTTCGCCCGCTCCCTCCTGTTCGGTTACGTCGCCCAGTTCCTCTACGAGGGCGACTCGCCCCTGGCCGAGCGCAGGGCGGCCGCGCTGTCGCTGGACTCGCGTCTGCTGGCCGAGCTGCTGGGCCAGGCGGAGCTGCGCGAACTGCTCGACGCGGAGGTCCTGGAGGAGCTGGAGCGGGAGCTCCAGTGGCTCACCGAGGACCGGCGGGCCAAAGACGCCGAGTCGGTGGCCGACCTGCTGCGCATGCTGGGGCCGCTGACCGACGCCGAGCTGGCCGAGCGCGGGGCGGAGCCCGCCTGGGCACCCGCGCTCTCCTCGGCCCGCCGGGCCATCCGGGTCCGGATCGGCGGCGCGGACCACTGGGCGGCGATCGAGGACGCGGGCCGGCTGCGCGACGCCCTGGGCACGGCGCTCCCGGTCGGCGTCCCGGAGGCGTTCACCGAGCCGGTCAAGGAGCCGCTCGGTGATCTCCTGGCCCGGTACGCCCGTACCCACGGGCCGTTCACCACGGTCGCCGTCGCCGCCCGCTTCGGTCTGGGCCCGGCGGTCACCGAGGGTGCCCTGCACCGGCTGGCGGCGGCCGGGAGGGTGGTCGAGGGCGAGTTCCATCCGGCGGGCATCGGCCAGGAGTGGTGCGACGCGACGGTGCTGCGCAGGCTCCGCCGCCGCTCGCTGGCCGCGCTGCGCCAGGAGCTGGAGCCGGTCCCGCCGACCTCGCTGGCCACCTTCCTCCCGCAGTGGCAGCACCTGGGCGGCGCCCTGCGCGGCATCGACGGCCTGGCCCGGGCGGTCGAGCAGCTCCAGGGCGCCCCGGTCCCGGCCTCGGCGCTGGAGCGCCTGATCCTCCCGTCCCGGGTGAGCGGCTATTCCCCCGGCCTGCTGGACGAGCTGACCACGGCGGGCGAGGTGGTCTGGGCGGGCGCCGGGGCCCTCCCGGGCAAGGACGGCTGGATCTCCCTGTATCTGGCGGACGCCGCTCCGCTGCTGCTGCCCCCGCCGCACCCCCTGGAGCTCAGCCCTCTGCACCAGGCGGTCCTGGAGTGCCTCTCGGGCGGATACGGGCTGTTCTTCCGCCAGATCGCCGAGTCGGTCCGGGACGCGCTTCCCGAGACCTCCGACATCGCGCTCTCGGAGGCGGTGTGGGACCTGGCCTGGTCGGGCCGGCTCACCAACGACACCCTGGGCCCCTTGCGGGCGCTGCTCGGCTCGGGCCGTACGGCCGGCTCGACGGCCCACCGGGCCCGGCGAACGGTGCCGCGCGGGCGGTACGGCACGCTCAGCGCGACCGTGTCCCGTACGGGCCCGCCCACGGTCTCGGGCCGCTGGTCCCTCCTCCCCTCCCAGGCCCCCGACCCGACCCACCGGGCCCACGCCCTGGCCAGGACCCTGCTGGACCGGCACGGGGTGGTGACCCGGGGCGCGGTCGCCGCCGAAGGGGTGGAGGGCGGCTTCAGCGCGGTCTACCGCGTCCTGTCGGCCTTCGAGGACAGCGGCCAGGCCCGCCGGGGCTACGTGGTCGAGGGGCTCGGCGCGGCCCAGTTCGCGATGGACGGCGCGGTGGACCGCCTCCGGGCCGCCGAGCGGACCCCGCCCCCGCTGGCGGCGGTGGTACTGGCCGCCGCCGATCCGGCGAACGCGTACGGGGCGGCCCTGCCCTGGCCGGAGCCCCCGGCTGGGGCCACGCACAAGCCCGGCCGCAAGGCGGGCTCCTTGGTGGTCCTGGTCGACGGCGAGCTCACCCTGTATCTGGAGCGCGGCGGCAAGACCCTCCTCGCCTGGCCGGACTCCGGCGACCCCCGCCTGACGGCGGCCGTCGAGGCCCTCGCCGCCGCCTCCCGTACGGGCACGCTCCCCGCCCTCACGGTGGAACGCATCAACGCCGCGGCCTCCCTGACCTCCCCGCTGGGCCCGGCCCTGGAGGCGGCGGGCTTCCACGCGACGCCCCGCGGCCTGCGCCTGCGCCAGTGATCACCGGACCACCTTGATGCCGAAGCGGGCCCCGCCGAGCGCGAACTGGATCGCGCTGTGCATGTGGGAGTACATCTCCATGCCCCGCGAGGAGACGAGCGGACCGAGGTCGAGGATGTCCTGCCAGCCGTAGGACCGCAGCAGGCCGGTCACCTCCGCCTTGGCATCGTCGTGGTCTCCCGCGATGAAGATCGTGTGGTCACCACCGCCGACGCTCTGCGGGTCGACGACCGTCTCCTGCTCCTGGGTGACGCACGCCTTGACGACCTTGACCGCGGGCAGGGCCCGCTGGATCCGCTCCCCCAGGCTGTCGTGGTCCACAGGGTCCAGAGCCGGCATCACCCCCCACGGAGTGGGCCAGGGGTGGGCCTGTTCCGGGTTGTAGATGAACGGAACGGCGTAGTCCATCAGAGTCTTGCCGGCCAGCTGTCTGCCGATGCCGCCGAGCACACCCACCGCGCCGGCGCCGTCGATCCCGTTGATGACGAAGTCGGCCGCGGCCGCGGCCTCACCGAAGTGCATGAGCTGGATGCCCGGGTAGTCGGCGAGCCACTGTTCGTACGGCTCGATGCCCATGAAGTCCGGTTCGGTACGGCTGAGCGTGTCCTGCGAGTCCCGGGTCCCCAAGATCACCTCGTGCCCGAGCTCCACCAGCCTGGCCGCGTGCGCTCGTCCGCCCGCACCCGTTCCGAGGACTGCGACCTTCATTGCGACGCTCCGTTCTGGCCGTTCCGGCCGTTCTCGTCGTCCCGGGGGGCCTGTCCGTTCCCCCCGGAGCCTGACCACAGTGACCGAGAAACCGCGCCGCACTCGGCGACACGGCCCGAACCGCCGCGAGCGGATCGCCGGACTGGCCGAGGAACCGATCGCCGGGCCTGGGCGGCGCCCCCTCCTCGGGCCGCCCGCCCCACCCCCGGCGGGACAATGGCGTCATGCCCGAAGGAGACAGCGTCCGGCGCGCGGCGACCCGCCTCCACACCGCCCTCGCCGGCAAGCCCCTCACCCGCAGCGACCTCCGCGTCCCCCGCTTCGCCACGGCCGACCTCACCGGCCGCACCACCCTCGACGTCACCCCGCGCGGCAAGCACCTCCTCGCCCGCTTCGAGGGCGGCCTCACCCTGCACAGCCACCTCCGCATGGACGGCGCCTGGCACGTCTTCCCCGCGGGTGCCAAGTGGCACGGCGGTCCCGCCCACGAGATCCGGGCGGTCCTCGGCACCGCCGAGGACACCGCCGTCGGCTACCGCCTGCCCGTCCTGGAACTGATCCGCACCGCCGACGAGGACCGGGCCGTGGGCCACCTCGGCCCCGACCTCCTCGGCCCCGACTGGGACCCGGACCGGGCCGCCGCCAACCTGCTCGCCGCCCCCGAGCGCCCCCTCGGCGAGGCCCTGCTCGACCAGCGCAACCTCGCCGGGATCGGCAACATCTACAAGTGCGAGCTCTGCTTCCTGGCCGGGGTCACGCCCTGGACCCCGGTCGGCGCGCTCCCCGAGGCCACCCTCCCCCGCCTGGCCGCCGCGGCCCACCGCCTCCTGTCCGCGAACACCGGCGACCGGCCCGGCCCCCGCAACACCACCGGCAGCCGCCGCCCCGGCCAGGACCTCTTCGTGTACGGCCGCAGCCACCGGCCCTGCCTGCGCTGCGGCACCCCCGTCCGCGAGGCCCCCCAGGACGGCCGCCCCACCTACTGGTGCCCCCGCTGCCAGACCGGCCCGACCACGGCCCCGGACCGACCCCGGCCCGCTGGTTGACGCTCCGTCAGATCCGGTCGTACGGTCCCGGCATGCCCACACCCACAGCCTCGTACGACCTCACCGGCCGCACCGCCCTGATAACCGGCGCGGCGAGCGGCATCGGCCGTGCCACCGCCGTCCTCCTCGCCGAGGCGGGTGCGCACGTGCACTGCGCGGACCGCGACGAACAGGGGCTCGCCGAGACGGCCGCCCTCGTCGCCAAGGCCGGCGGCGCCGCCACCGTCCACGCCCTCGACGTCACCGACCGAACCGCCCTGCGGGCCGCCGTCACCGCCGCGGGCCCGCTCGACATCGCCGCGGCCATCGCCGGGGTCATGCACACCAGCAGCGTCCTGGAGACCACCGACGAGGACCTCGACCGGGTCCTGGACATCAACTTCAAGGGCGTCCTGCGCACCTGCCAGGAAGCCGCCCGTTCCATGATCGCCGCGGGCCGCCCCGGCTCGATCGTCACGATGGCCTCCGGGGCCGTGGACGCCGCCCAGCCCGGTCTGCTCTGCTACAGCGCGGCCAAGGCCGCCGTCGTCCAGCTGACCAAGACGCTCGCCACCGAGGCCGGCCCGCACGGCATCCGGGTCAACGCCGTCGCCCCCGGCTGGATCCGCACTCCGATGACCGGCCGGCACGGCGCCGAGGTCCAGGACCAGACCGAGGCCGTGATGGTCCGCATGTCCCCGCTGCGCCGGGTCGGCGAGCCCGAGGACATCGCCCAGGCCGTGCTCTACCTGGCCTCGGACGCCTCGTCCTTCATGACGGGCCAGATTCTGCGCCCGAACGGCGGAGTGTCGATGCCCTGGTAGCCCCCGCCGCCCCGGCGGCCTTGCGCACCGGGCCCGGAACACAGTGCACCGGCAGCAGCCCCAGACCCCAGCCCCCCACGGCCACCGCACCCTCCACGGGCCCGGACTCCGCGGGCGCCAGGGCCAGCCGCAGCACGGCCCACCACCACAGCACCCCCACCGCCAACGCGAGGGCTGTCAGGAACGGCCGCACGGTACCTCCCTGGGGGTCCCCCCGGACGGAGTTTGGGGGAGGGCCGGAGCCCGGACCGCACCATCCTCCCGCACCCGCCTTGGCCCCGCACCCAGAACAGCCGGGAGCCCCGGCCGGTGCATTACGCACCGGCCGGGGCTCCGGCCACACTCATACGCTCACGTACTCGCTCACGCGGCTACGACATTCACCGCTTCCGCAGGCGCCTTGATGGTCACCCGCTCCGGCCCGGCCGTGACCGAAGCCATGGAGACCGAATTGAGCATCGGGCGGACCGGCACACTCACCGGTTCGCTTGCCGCGGCCGACTGTGCCAGCTCGGCCAGCGACAGTTCATCGCTGACTTCGCGCATCAGCTCGGACATCCGTACGTCCAACGCGTCGCAGATCGCGGAGAGCAGCTCGGAGGATGCCTCCTTCTGCCCCCGCTCCACCTCGGAGAGATAGCCGAGCGAAACTCGGGCCGACGAGGAGACTTCGCGCAGAGTACGGCCCTGGCGCTGGCGCTGCCGACGCAGCACGTCACCCAGCAGGCGACGGAGCAGAATCATCGGTGGCTCCCTCCTCTGACCGTGTAGCCGCATCCTTCACGCCCCACCGTACCGCCTCGCGCCGCGGCCGTGCGGGGAGCGATGTCGTGTTCACTCAGGGCTGCAAACATCAAATCCCCCCGTTCTGTTCCGTATCCTGCCCCCGCGCATTCTCACGGAGTTGGCTCGAGAGAAGTTCGAGCACTGTCCGTGCGCTCTCCCTACGAATTTCCGCACGGGAGCCGTTCAACCTCAGCCGGGCCGTTTTCCTGCCTGCCGGACCCTCCACGGCGACGAAAACGGTGCCCACCGGCTGCCCGTCCTGCGGGTCGGGACCGGCCACTCCCGTGGTCGCGATTCCCCACGAAGCGCCCATCACGCGCCGCACCCCGGCCGCCATCTCCTCCGCGACCTGCGCGTTCACCGCACCTTCGGCCGCCAGCAGCCCGGCGTCCACCCCCAGGACCCGGTGCTTGAGCTCCGTCGCGTACGCCGTGACCGAGCCGCGGAAGGAGCGCGAGGCTCCGGGGACGGCGGTCAGCTCGGCGGCCACCATGCCGCCGGTCAGGGATTCGGCGACGGCGAGGGTCTGGTCACGCTCCGCGAGCAGCCGCAACACCTCCGCCGCCACCCCGGACGCGTCCAGCGCCTCCGGGGAATCCCCCGCCGCGTCCGTCACCTGGCAGCCCGCTCCGCGGCGAGACCCTGGCGGCGCAGGACGACCGCCTGCCGGATGTAGTCCAAACCGGTGACCAGGGTCAGCACGACGGCGACCGCCATCACCCAGAAGCGCAAGGTCGCCAGCGGGCCGGTCAGTGCGAGCACGTACATGCCCACGGCCGTGCCCTGCGCCAGGGTCTTCAGCTTGCCGCCCCGGCTGGCCGGAATCACTCCGTAGCGGATCACCCAGAAACGCAGGAGCGTGATCCCGAGCTCCCGTCCGAGGATCAGCCCGGTGACCCACCACGGCAGGTCGCCGAGCCAGGAGAGGCAGATCAGCGCCGACCCCATGATCGCCTTGTCGGCGATGGGGTCGGCGATCTTGCCGAAGTCCGTGACCAGGTTGTACGTCCGGGCCAGGTGCCCGTCGAAGATGTCCGTGATCATGGCGACGGCGAACGCCGCCCAGGCCCAGGCCCGCCAGGCCGGGTCGTAGCCGCCCTCGGCGAGCAGCAGGAAGACGAAGCCCGGCACCAGCACGAGCCGGATCATCGTCAGGATGTTGGCGATGTTCCACAGGCTGGCCTGATTGACCGCCGCGGCTCCCAGCTTCGCGCCGGGCGCGGGCCGGCGGCCGGTCCCGCCCGCCGCAGATGCCGGGGCTCCGGTCATCCGGCCGCCTCCTCAAGATCCATGCCAAGGGGCTCGGCCACCAGGTCCACACCCAGGGTGCCGACCACCTTCGCCGTGACGATACGCCCGGGGACCAGGCCCGTGCCGTCCGTGAAGACGACCTGGCCGTCGGTCTCGGGGGCCTGGTGGGCGGCGCGCCCGTAGGCACCCTCGCCGTCCTCCGCCTCGTCGAGCGGAACCACCGTCTCGACGAGTACCTCCAGCGTCTCTCCGATCCGCTCCTCCGCGCGCTGCGAGGTGAGCTCCTCGGCGAGGCGCTGCATGTGGGCGAGCCGCTCGGCGATGGTGTCCTCGTCCAGCTTGTGGTCGTAGGTCACCGCCTCGGTGCCGTCCTCGTCGGAGTAGCCGAACACGCCGATGGCGTCGAGGCGCGCGTGGGTGAGGAAACGCTCCAGCTCGGCGAAGTCCGACTCCTTCTCGCCGGGGAAGCCGACGATGAAGTTGGACCGGACGCCGGCCTGCGGGGCCTTGGTGCGGATGGTGTCCAGCAGCTCCAGGAACCGGTCGGTGTCACCGAAGCGGCGCATGGCGCGCAGCACGTCGGGGGCCGAGTGCTGGAAGGACAGGTCGAAGTACGGGACGACCTTGGGGGTCGAGGTCAGTACGTCGATCAGACCGGGCCGCATCTCGGCCGGCTGGAGGTAGCTGACGCGGACGCGCTCGATGCCGTCGACCTCGGCCAGCTCCGGCAGCAGGGTCTCCAGCAGCCGGATGTCACCGAGGTCCTTGCCGTACGAGGTGTTGTTCTCGGAGACCAGCATGATCTCCTTGACGCCCTGCTCCGCGAGCCAGCGGGTCTCGCCCAGTACGTCGCTGGGGCGGCGGGAGATGAAGGAGCCGCGGAAGGACGGGATGGCGCAGAAGGAGCAGCGCCGGTCGCAGCCGGAGGCCAGCTTGACCGAGGCGACGGGGCTCTTGTCCAGGCGGCGGCGCAGCGGCGCGCGCGGCCCGGAGGCGGGCGCGACGCCCTCGGGGAGGTCCGCGGGGGCGGCCTCGGGCTCCTGCGCGTGGCCGGGCAGTGCGACCTCGGCCTCCTGGCGGTCCGCCGGGCTGATCGGCAGCAGCTTGCGCCGGTCGCGCGGGGTGTGGGAGGCGTGGATGCCGCCGTTGAGGATGGTCTGCAGGCGGTCGGAGATGTCGGCGTAGTCGTCGAAACCGAGCACGCCGTCCGCCTCGGGGAGCGCTTCGGCGAGTTCCTTGCCGTAGCGCTCGGCCATACAGCCGACGGCGACGACGGCCTGCGTCTTGCCGTGATCCTTCAGATCATTGGCTTCGAGCAGGGCGTCTACGGAGTCCTTTTTGGCGGCTTCGACGAAGCCACAGGTGTTGACGACGGCAACGTCCGCGTCGGCGGCGTCCTCGACGAGCTCCCAGCCATCCGCCGCCAAGCGGCCTGCGAGCTCCTCCGAGTCCACCTCGTTACGGGCGCAGCCAAGAGTGACAAGGGCGACGGTACGGCGTTCGGGCATGGACTCAAGACTACTTCGTCCCGGCGGCGGCCCCCGCCTCAAGTCCCCTCACAACAAGATCCCCGGGGCCTGCGGCAGGTACCGCGCAGCGCCCCGGGGATCCGGATCAAAGCGTTCCGCCCTAGGGCGGCCTCGGGTCAGCCCGCCTGGGGCTGTTCCTGGAGGGGGTCTTCCTTGGTGTATGTGAGACGTTCCACCTGGCCCGGCTGGAAGTCGTCCTTGATCTCCTTGCCGTTAACGAAGAGCTTCACGGCCCCGGCGTCCCCGAGCACGAGGTCGACGGACTCCTTGTCCGTGAACGTCTTGGACTGGCCCTGGGTCAGGGTGCCGTCGAAGAGCAGCCGGCCGTTGTGGTCCTTGGCCGAGATCCAGCTCTCGCCGGTGTCGGCCGTCAGGACGACCGTGACGAGGTCCTTGGGCGCGGCGGCGATCGCGCTGTCGGAAGGCTCCGGCTTGGGCGCCAGCGGGGCCTGGGGCGTCTGCTGGGGCTGCGCGGCCGGCTTCCCGCCGCTCTGCTTGGGAGCGGGCTTCGGGGCGGCGGAACCTTCCGCCACCGGCTTCTTGGCCTTCTCGTCGCCGCCGCTGAAGGCGGTGAAGCCCACGAAGCCGATCACGGCGACGATGGCGGCGACCATGGCGGCGGTCCAGTTGGGCCGCTGCCTCTCGGGGCGGAGGCGCTCTGCCTCGAACATCGGCGCGGCGGGGGTGGGTGCCGGCCGACCGCCGTGGGCCGCGTCGTAGCTCTCGATCAGGGGTGCCGGATCGAGGTGGACGGCGCGGGCGAGCGTACGGATGTGGCCGCGGGCGTAGACGTCGCCGCCGCAGCGCGTGAAGTCGTCCTCTTCGATCGCGTGCACGATCGGGATGCGCACGCGGGTGGTGGAGCTGACCTCGTCGACGGTGAGCCCGGCGGCGATCCGGGCCTTCTTGAGGGCCGTCCCGATGGACGGTCCTTCGACGGAACGTTCGACGATGCGGTCCTCGGACCGGTCGTCGGTCGAAGGACGCTCTTCTTCGGGGGAGTTGGCGTTGCCGATGGACACGAGGGCGCCTTTCGAGCGTGTAGCCACCTGCTGGATGTCCAGTCTAGGGGGGTGACGAAAGGGTGGAGCAACCGGAGGGTGCACTTCATACGCCATCCGAATGGCGCGGAAGGTTCCGCCCGGTGCGGCGGCGCTGCGCCGTGCGCGTGCCGTGCGCGGTGCCGCCACCTTCCTTCAACTGGACGCGAGCCCAAGGGAAACGGTTGCCCCCCGTTTCATTACGGATGGGCCTCAGCTCATTACGGATGGGCCTCACCGCGGATGACGGCGAGCACTCCGTCCAGCTCATCGGCCTTCAGCAGCACGTCGCGCGCCTTCGAACCCTCGCTCGGGCCGACGATTCCGCGCGATTCCATGAGGTCCATGAGCCGCCCGGCCTTGGCGAAGCCCACCCGCAGCTTGCGCTGGAGCATCGAGGTGGAGCCGAACTGCGTGGAGACGACCAGCTCGGCCGCCTGGCACAGCAGGTCCAGGTCGTCGCCGATGTCCTCGTCGATCTCCTTCTTCTGCTTCTGACCGACGGTGACGTCTTCCCGGAAGACGGGGGCCATCTGGTCCTTGCAGTGCTGGACGATCCCGGCGATCTCGTCCTCGGTGACGAAGGCGCCCTGGAGCCGGACCGGCTTGTTCGCGCCCATCGGCAGGAACAGTCCGTCACCCTTTCCGATCAGCTTCTCGGCGCCCGGCTGGTCCAGGATGACCCGGCTGTCGGCGAGCGAGGAGGTGGCGAAGGCGAGCCGCGAGGGCACGTTCGCCTTGATCAGGCCGGTGACCACGTCCACCGAGGGCCGCTGGGTCGCCAGCACCAGGTGGATGCCGGCCGCACGGGCCAGCTGCGTGATGCGGACGATCGAGTCCTCCACGTCGCGCGGGGCCACCATCATCAGGTCGGCCAGCTCGTCGACGATCACCAGCAGGTACGGGTACGGGCTGAGCTCGCGCTCGCTGCCCGGCGGCAATTTGATCTTGCCGTCCCGGATGGCCTGGTTGAAGTCGTCGATGTGCCGGTAGCCGAAGGCGGCCAGGTCGTCATAGCGCAGGTCCATCTCGCGCACGACCCACTGGAGCGCCTCGGCGGCCCGCTTGGGGTTGGTGATGATCGGCGTGATCAGGTGCGGGATGCCCTCGTACGCCGTCAGCTCCACCCGCTTGGGGTCCACCAGCACCATCCGGACGTCCTCCGGGGTCGCCCGGACCATGACCGAGGTGATCAGGCAGTTGATGCAGGAGGACTTTCCGGAACCGGTGGCACCGGCGACCAGCACGTGCGGCATCTTCGCGAGGTTGGCCATGACGTAGCCGCCCTCTACGTCCTTGCCCAGCGCGACCAGCATCGGGTGGTCGTCCTCGGCCGCGTCCGCCAGCCGCAGTACGTCGCCCAGGTTGACCATCTCGCGGTCGGTGTTCGGGATCTCGATGCCGACCGCGGACTTGCCCGGGATCGGGCTGATGATCCGCACGTCCGGCGAGGCCACGGCGTAGGCGATGTTCTTCGCCAGCGCCGTGATCCGCTCGACCTTCACCGCCGCGCCGAGGGTCACCTCGTAGCGGGTGACCGTCGGCCCCCGGGTGAAACCGGTGACCTGCGCGTCGACCTTGAACTCGGTGAACACGTTCGTCAGCGAGGCGACCACTGCGTCGTTGGCGGCGCTGCGGGTCTTGCCCGGCCCGCCGCGCTCCAGCAGGTCCAGCGAGGGCAGCGCGTACGTGATGTCCCCGCGCAGCTGGAGCTGCTCGGCGCGCGGCGGCAGGGCCTGGGTCTGCGGCGGGGCCTTGGTCAGATCCGGTACCGCCAGCGTCCCGGAGGCCGCGGCGGTGGTGTCGCGCGGGCCGGCTCCCTCGGCCTCCTCGGCCGCCGCGGCCGAGCGCGGTACGGGACGCTCCTCGCGGGCGGGCGGCACCGGAGCGGTGATCTCCACGCCCTCCCGCTCGACGGAGATCCCCTGGGTGAGGTCGGCGACCAGCGGAGAGGGCGGCAGTCCGCCGTAGACCACCCCGTCCAGTGCGGCGGCGGCCGCCGCGGCCACGTCGACGGCGTCCATCTCCCGGTCCATGGCCGGCCGGGACGCGGCCCGCCGCGGCCGGCGCCGCCGGGCGAGGGCCTCCTCCTCGGCGGCGTCCACCGGATCGGCGGGGTCCTCCCCGGCTCCGGTACGGGCCCGCCACCGCTCCGGATCGTGCCGGTCGGCGGCGCCCGCCGCGCCCTCCTGCTCCCCGTAGCCCTCGTCGTATTCGTTCGGCGCGATGATTCCGAGCCTGATCCCGAGCCGCCGCAGCCGCTCCGGGATCGCGTTGACCGGGGTCGCGGTGACCACGAGCAGCCCGAAGACCGTGAGCAGCACCAGCAGCGGTACGGCCAGCGGCGCGCCCATGGTGAAGATCAGCGGCTTGGAGGCGCCCCAGCCGATGAGCCCGCCCGCGTTCTGCATGGCGGTGGTGCCCTCGTCGCGGCCGGGCGCCCCGCAGGCGATGTGGACCAGGCCCAGCACCCCGATGACCAGGGCGGAGAGTCCGATGCCGATGCGGCCGTTGGCGTCGGTCTGCTCGGGATGGCGGATGAAACGTACCGCCATGACACCGAGCAGGATCGGCACGAGCAGATCCAGTCGCCCGAAGGCACCCGTGACCAGCATCGTGACCAGATCCCCGACGGGACCGCTCAGGTTCGACCAGGTTCCGGCGGCGACGATCAGTGCGAGGGCGAGCAGCAGCAGCGCGACGCCGTCCTTGCGGTGGGCGGGGTCGAGGTTCCTGGCACCCTGGCCGATCCCGCGGAAGACGGCGCCGACCGCGTGCGCGCAGCCGAGCCAGAGAGCGCGCACCAGCCGCACCACGCCCCCGGTCGGGGACGGCGCGGGCTTGGGCGCGACCTTCTTGACCGGGGCGCGCCGGGCGGCAGCGGCCTTCTTCGCGGGAGGCTTGCGCGCGGGAGCCGCCTTCTTCGCCGGCGCCGAGGTACGGCCGGTGCGGCCCTTCGCGGTGCCCGCGGTGCTCTGGGAACCCTTGCCGGACGTACGTGAGGCCATGGTCCCGAGATTACCGGTGTCCACGCCGGTGGACACGCGTGCCCACCCCTTCACCCGTTCGTGTCGCCCGTTCCGTAGGCGCTTTGACGCGCCGCCAGACCTGACGCACCGCCAGGCGGGGTGCCCCTCAGCCCTGCAACGGCAGTACGGCTCCCCCGCCGGCCCCCGGCTCCAGCGCGTCCAGCGCCCGCCGCAGCCCGGTCAGCTTGCGCTCCAGATGGGCCGCGGTCGCCACCACCGCCGCCTCGGCCGAATCCTCGCCGAGCTGCTTGGTCAGCGCCTCGGCCTGCTCCTCGACCGCCGCGAGCCGCGCGGAGAGCTCGGCCAGCAGGCCGGCCGTCTCCTTGCTGGCGTCCACGCCGTTCGAACCGCCGCCCTCCAGCTGGAGCCGCAGCAGCGCCGCCTGCTCGCGCAGTTGGCAGTTCTTCGTATACAGCTCCACGAAGACCGAGACCTTGGCGCGCAGCACCCACGGGTCGAAGGGCTTGGAGATGTAGTCCACCGCGCCCGCCGCGTACCCGCGGAAGGTGTGGTGCGGACCGTGGTTGATCGCGGTGAGGAAGATGATCGGGATGTCCCGGGTCCGCTCCCGCCGCTTGATGTGCGCGGCCGTTTCGAATCCGTCCATTCCCGGCATCTGCACATCCAGCAGGATGACCGCGAAATCGTCCGTCAGCAGCGCCTTGAGCGCTTCCTCTCCCGACGACGCCCGGACCAGTGTCTGATCGAGCGCGGAGAGGATGGCCTCCAGCGCCAGCAGATTCTCCGGCCGGTCGTCGACCAGGAGGATCTTGGCCTTCTGCACCATGCCCTGTCCTCCTCGCCCCGGCATGGGGCCTCCCCGGCTCCAGGCTCCGGCCTGTGCGCCGGGCCCCGCCCCAGAGGACGGCATCCTTGCGCCGTCCGTCCTTGTGCCGGTCATCGTAGCCCCAGTCCCGAGATCGCCACACCCTGTCACCAAGATGTCACTGTGCACGTAGTCCTGTCCGGTCGATCCGGCCGAGCTCGCCGGCCGGATCGACCGGACAGGGCCTAGCAGAAACGTGGTGGGAGAGCAGAAGGTTCCCCGTTTGCCACCCTCCCACACCGCCTCGGGCACAGTCCGTCGGCAATTGTTGCCGACCCGCTCGCCCGGTGATCACTTCCCGCGCATCCACTGCTCCATCACCGACAGCAGATAGTCGGGGTCGACCGGCTTGGTGACGTAGTCGGAAGCACCGGAGTCGATCGCTTTCTCCCGGTCCCCCTTCATCGCCTTCGCCGTCAGCGCGATGATCGGCAGCCCCGCGAACTGCGGCATCCGCCGGATCGCCGAGGTCGTGGCATACCCGTCCATCTCCGGCATCATGATGTCCATCAGCACGACCGTCACGTCGTCGTGCTGCTCCAGCACCTCGATGCCCTCCCGCCCGTTCTCCGCGTACAGCACCGCCAGCCCGTGCTGCTCCAGCACGCTGGTCAGCGCGAAGACGTTGCGTACGTCGTCGTCCACGATGAGCACCTTCTCGCCGTGGAAGTCGTACGTCCGGGGCACCACCGGAAGTTCCTCCTCCGCGCTGCCCCAGCCATCCTCGGCCCCCACCGCGCCCGGCTGCCCCGGCACGGCGGTACGCGGCTCGAGGTCGCTCAGCGCCTTGCGCCGGCGCCGGAACAGCGCGGCCCCGCCCTGACCGGGCTCGGAGCCCGGCAGCCCCGACCGCTCCGCACGGGCCGGCGAGGCCTGCGCCGGAGCCGCGGGCGCCACGGGGGCCGCCGGCAGCGCGGGCCGCGCGTCCTCCGCGGGCCTGCGGTACAGCTCGGCGCGGCCACCGCCCGGCGTGGGCGGCGCGTACCCCTGCGGGGGCAGCTCGCTCGGGTGCAGCGGCAAGTACAGCGTGAAGGTGGAGCCGCGGCCGGGCTCGCTTGCCGCATGGATCTCCCCGCCCAGCAGCCTGGCGATCTCCCGGCTGATGGACAGGCCCAGACCCGTGCCCCCGTACTTGCGGCTGGTCGTCCCGTCGGCCTGCTTGAACGCCTCGAAGATCACCAGCATCTTGCTCGCCGCGATCCCGATCCCGGTGTCGGTCACCGAGAAGGCGATCAGATCCGCATCGGCCTCCCGCAGCGACCCGGCCTCCAGCAGCTGCTCCCGGATCGCCATCGGCACATCGGCCCCGGCCGGCCGGATCACCAGCTCCACCGCCCCGGTGTCGGTGAACTTCACCGCGTTGGACAGCAGGTTGCGCAGCACCTGGAGCAGCCGCTGCTCGTCGGTGTGCAGCGTGGCCGGCAGCTCCGGGGAGACCCGTACCGAGAAGTCGAGCCCCTTCTCCGCGGTCAGCGGCCGGAAGGTCGCCTCCACGTAGTCCACGAGCTGCACCAGCGCGATCCGCGTCGGGGAGACGTCCATCTTCCCGGCCTCGACCTTCGACAGGTCGAGGATGTCGTTGATCAGCTGGAGCAGGTCCGAGCCGGCGCCGTGGATGGTCTCGGCGAACTCCACCTGCTTCCCCGAGAGGTTCTCGTCCGCGTTGTCGGCGAGCAGCTTGGCCAGGATCAGCAGCGAGTTGAGCGGGGTCCGCAGCTCGTGCGACATGTTCGCGAGGAACTCGGACTTGTAGCGCATCGAGACCGCGAGCTGCTCGGCGCGCTCCTCCAGAACCTGCCGGGCCTCCTCGATCTCGGTGTTCTTCACCTCGATGTCGCGGTTCTGCTGGGCCAGCAGCTCGGCCTTCTCCTCCAGCTCCGCGTTGGCGGCCTGGAGGGCCTTCTGCCGGTTCTCCAGCTCGTCGGAGCGCTCGCGCAGCTGCTCGGTCATCTCCTGCGACTGCTTCAGCAGCATCTCCGTCTTGGAGTTGACGCTGATGGTGTTGACGCTCGTACCGATCATCTCGGCGATCTGGCTGAGGAAGTCCTTCTGGATCTGCGTGAAGGGCGTGAAGGAGGCCAGCTCGATGACGCCGAGCACCTTCCCCTCGAAGAGCACCGGCAGCACGATCACGTGCGCCGGCGGCGCCTCGCCGAGCCCCGAGGAGATCTTCAGGTAGCCGGGCGGGGTGTTCTCGACCAGGATCGTCCGCTTCTCCTCGGCGACCGTCCCGATCAGCCCCTCCCCCGGCCGGAAGGAGGTGGGCATCTGGCCTCCGGCGTACGCGTAACTCCCGCGCATCCGCAGCTCGTACGAGCCGTCCGCGCCGCCCTCGGTCCCGATCTCGTTGGTGCCGCCGGCCGGCAGGGCCAGGAAGAAGGCCCCGTGCTGCGCCGAGACCACCGGGGTCAGCTCGCTCATGATCAGCGAGGCAACGTCGTCGAGTTCCCGGCGGCCCTGCATCAGCGCGGAGATCCGCGCCAGGTTGCCCTTGAGCCAGTCCTGCTCCTTGTTGGCCAAGGTGGTGTCGCGCAGGTTGACGATCATCGTGTTGATGTTGTCCTGGAGAACCTGGATCTCGCCCGCCGCGTCCACGTCGACCTTCAGGCTGAGGTCGCCGCGGGTCACCGCGGTGGCGACGGCCGCGATCGCGCGCACCTGCCGGGTGAGGTTCCCGGCCATCTCGTTCACGGACTCGGTGAGGTCCCGCCAGGTGCCGTCGACGTCCCGGACCCGGGCCTGACCGCCCAGGATGCCCTCGGTGCCCACCTCGCGGGCCACCCGCGTCACCTGGTCGGCGAACGAGGACAGCTGGTCCACCATCGTGTTGATGGTGGTCTTGAGCTCCAGGATCTCGCCGCGCGCGTCGATGTCGATCTTCTTGGTCATGTCGCCCTTGGCGATGGCGGTCGTGACCATGGCGATCTGCCGCACCTGACCGGTGAGGTTGGAGGCCATGAAGTTCACCGAGTCGGTGAGGTCCTTCCACGTCCCCGAGACGCCCGGCACGTGCGCCTGGCCGCCGAGGCGGCCCTCCGTGCCCACCTCACGGGCCACGCGCGTGACCTCGTCGGCGAAGGACGACAGGGTCTTCACCATCGTGTTCACGGTGTCGGCGAGCTGCGCGACCTCGCCGCGCGCCTCGACGGTGACCTTCTTCGTCAGGTCGCCATTGGCCACCGCCGCCGAGACCTGGGAGATGTTGCGCACCTGCGAGGTCAGGTTGTTGGCCATCAGGTTGACGTTGTCGGTCAGGTCCTTCCAGATGCCCGTCACCCCGCGCACCCGGGCCTGACCGCCCAGGATGCCCTCGGAGCCCACCTCGCGCGCCACCCGCGTCACCTGCTCCGCGAACGACGACAGCTGGTCCACCATCGTGTTGACGGTGGTGACGAGTTCCAGGATCTCGCCCTTCGCATCGACCGTGATCTTCTTCGACAGGTCGCCCATGGCCACCGCCGTGGTCACCTCGGCGATGTTGCGCACCTGCGACGTCAGATTGTTGGCCATGAAGTTGACGGACTGGGTGAGGTCCTTCCAGGTGCCGGAGACACCCTTCACCTCCGCCTGGCCGCCGAGGATGCCCTCGGTACCCACCTCGCGGGCCACCCGGGTCACCTGCTCCGCGAAGTTCGAGAGCTGGTCGACCATCGTGTTGAGGGTGTTCTTCAGCTCCAGGATCTCGCCCCGGGCATCCACGTCGATCTTCTGCGACAGGTCACCGCGCGCCACCGCCGTGGCGACCTGCGCGATGTTGCGCACCTGCGAGGTCAGGTTCCCGGCCATGCCGTTCACGGAATCCGTCAGGTCACGCCATACGCCGGCCACCCCGGGCACCTGCGCCTGACCGCCGAGGCGGCCCTCGGTACCCACGTCCCGGGCCACCCTGGTCACTTGCTCCGCGAAGGCCGAGAGCTGGTCGACCATCGTGTTGATGGTGTTCTTCAGCTCCAGGATCTCGCCGCGGGCATCCACGTCGATCTTCTGCGACAGGTCACCGCGCGCCACCGCCGTGGTCACCTGGGCGATCTGGCGCACCTGGGAAGTCAGGTTGCCGGCCATGAAGTTGACGGAGTCGGTGAGCTCCTTCCAGGTGCCGGACACCCCCTCGACCCGGGCCTGGCCGCCGAGCCGGCCCTCCGTGCCCACGTCCCGCGCCATCCGCGTGACCTGGTCGGCGAAGGAGGACAGCTGGTCCACCATCGTGTTCACGGTGTTCTTCAGCTGGAGCATCTCGCCGGAGACGTCCACGGTGACCTTCTGCGACAGGTCGCCGTTGGCCACCGCTGTCGTCACCTGGGCGATGTTGCGGACCTGCAGGGTGAGGTTGAGGAAGGCGGTGTTCACCGAGTCGGTGAGGTCCTTCCACGTACCCGCGGCTCCCGGCACCTGCGCCTGGCCGCCCAGCTCACCCTCGACGCCGACCTCACGGGCCACTCGCGTCACTTCCGCACCGAAGGACTGGAGCTGGTCCACCATCGTGTTGACGGTGTTCTTCAACTCCAGCATCTCGCCGGCCACATTGACGGTGACCTTCTGCGACAGGTCGCCGTTGGCCACCGCCGTCGTCACCTGCGCGATGTCGCGCACCTGCGTGGTGAGGTTGCGGAAGACCGTGTTCACCGAGTCGGTGAGGTCCTTCCACGTACCCGCGGCCCCCGGCACCTGCGCCTGACCGCCGAGCAGCCCCTTCGCCCCGACCTCGCTGGCCACACGCGTGACCTCGTCCGCGAAGGTCCGCAGCGTCTCGGTCATCTGGTTGATCGTTTCGGCCAGCTGAGCGACCTCGCCGCGCGCGCTCACCCGGACCTTCTGCGACAGATCGCCGTTCGCGACCGCCGTCGTCACCTGCGCGATCCCGCGCACCTGAGCCGTGAGGTTGCCCGCCATGGTGTTGACGGAGTCGGTCAGGTCCTTCCACACACCGGCGACCCCGGGCACCTTCGCCTGGCCGCCGAGCTCACCCTCCGTACCCACCTCGCGGGCGACCCGGGTCACCTCGGAGGAGAAGGAGGACAGCTGGTCCACCATGGTGTTCACGGTGTTCTTCAGCTGGAGCATCTCGCCGGCCACGTGCACCGTGACCTTGCGCGACAGATCGCCCTTCGCCACCGCCGTCGTGACGAGAGCGATATCACGCACCTGAGCGGTGAGCCGGTACGCCATCGTGTTGACGGAGTCGGTCAGATCCTTCCAGGAACCGGACATTCCGCGCACCTGGGCCTGGCCGCCGAGCTTGCCCTCGGTACCCACCTCCAGCGCCACGCGCGTCACCTCGTCGGTGAACGCGGACAGCTGGTCGACCAGGTTGTTGACCGTACGCCCGACCTTCAGGAACTCCCCGCGCAGCGGATGCCCCACCCCGTCCGGGGCCTGGGTCCGCAGATCCATCCGCTGGTCCAGATCACCCTCGGCGACCGCCGACAGCACCCGGCCCACCTCGGACACAGGCCGGGCCAGATCGTCCACCAGCTGGTTCGAGGCATCGATCGCGGCCGCCCAGGAGCCCTCGCAGGCACCTGTTTCCAGCCTTTCGCTCAGCTTGCCCTCGCGGCCCACCATCCTCCGGACCCGGGACAGCTCCCCGGTCAGGTGAAGATTGCGGTCGGCGACCTCGTTGTAGACGGCGGCGATCTCCGCCATCACGCCCTCGCCGGAGACCGTCAGCCGCTTGCGGAAGTTCCCGTCCCGCATCGACACCAGGGCCGTGAGCAGCCGGTTCAGAGCGGCGGTATCGACCTCAGTCGTGCCGCTGCGCCGGGACCGCCCGCCTTTCGGCCGCGTTCCCGTACGCCGCACCGCTGCGCCAGACTCCACCGTGTCCCTCCCGAAAGGGTCGACCGCTGTTCCACCGGGCTTCGAGTGTTCCTGCCCGGCTCTTCAAGCCTGCCCAGTGTTTCACCCTGGCCGAACCCGGCCATAACACTTCGGCACCATCGCACACCCGCCGTACCCTGCGGGTGGAATCCCCGACGACGGCACCATGCCGACCGCGAAGGTAAGTAACCTGGCACCCGATGTCCAACCGCGTCGAAGGAGTCTCGTGATCACGGCACGGGCGGCTGCCAGTTTCGATCCCCTCGGGCGTTCGGTCGCCGCCGCTCGCGCGTTCGTCCGCGACACCCTGCAGGGCTGGGGCTTCGGGGACATCGTCGACGATGCGGTGGTGCTCACCAGCGAGCTCGTCACCAATGCCGTGGTTCACGCCGGAACCCGGGCCGAGGTCCTGTGCCTGCGCGCCGAGGACGGCGTACGGGTCGAGGTCGCCGACCGGTACCCGGAGCGCGAGCTCCCCCTCCAGCACCCCGGCGAGCGCCCGTACGCCGACCCCGACCGCGAGAACGGCCGCGGCCTGATGCTCTGCGCCGCCCTCGCCACCCGCTGGGGCGTCGAGTACACCGCCACCCACAAACACGTGTGGTTCCGCCTCGACCTGCCAGACCGTCCGGTCGGTACCCGCTCCGCGGGCCCCGTCGTCCCCGACCAGCTGCTCCCCCTCGCCGACAGCCGGGTCCGCGTCGCCGTCCTCCAGATCGACTCCGCCGGCTCCGTCTCCGCCTGGAACGAGGACGCCGAGCACATCTTCGGCTACCCCGCCGAGAAGGTCGTCGGCCGCCCGCTCGGCGAGCTCGCCGCCTGGCCCCAGACCCCCGGCACCGGCACCGGCATCGCCGAGGCCCTGCGTCTGTCCCGCTGGGAGGGCAGTTACGGGATCCGCGGCGCCGACGGCCGCGTCATCCCCGTTTACGCCTCGCACCTTCGGGTACGCGACGCCCATGGCGAGCCCTCCATCGTCTGCCTCCTCGTCCACGACGACGAGCGCGCCCTCCTGCAGACCCCCGTACGGATCCCGGCCGACGGGGGTCTCACCGAGCCCCGCCCCGCGGACCCCTTCGAGGTCTTCATCGGCTCGCCCGCCCCCGACGACCTCGACGGACTCCTTCAGCGCACCGTCGAGCGGGCCCGCGACCTCCTCGACGCCGACGCCGCCTTCCTGCTGCTCGCCACCGACGACGAGACCGAGCTCGAGGTCCGCGCCACCACCGGCCTGCCCTCCACCCGCCAGCGCTTCGCCCGCGTCCCCGTCGAAGCCGGCACCAATCGGTACGGCTCGGCCCGCATGCCCGCCGTCCACGACGACCTCGCTGCCGTCCCCGGAGCCGTCCCGCTCCTGGAGTCCACCGGCATGCGGTCCGTGGTGACCGTCCCCCTCAAGGTCGAAGGCCGGCTCACGGGCTCCCTCGGCGTCGCCGCCGAAATCCCCGGCCGCTACTCCAACGAGGAAGCGCTGCGCCTCCAGTTCGCCGCCGACCGCATCGCCCTCGCCGTCGAATCCGCCCGCCTCGGCGAGCTGGAGCGCCTGCGCCGCGGCTCGCTCTCCTTCCTCGTCGAGGCCTCCGACCTGCTGGCCGGCACCCTCGACCGGGACCAGACCCTGGCCCTCATGGCCCAGATGACCGTCCCCACCCTCGCGACCTGGTGCGCCGTCTACACCATCGCGGACCAGTCCTCGGACCCGTACCTCTCCTACGTGCTGCACGAGGACGAGGAACGCATCGACGGCCTCAAGGCCCTGCTCTCCCGGGTCAGCCCGCCCGAACCGGTCCGCGGGGCTGGCGCCCGCCCCTGGCCGGAAACGGCTCTCGCGGTCGGCGGCGAGACCGTCGTCCTCCCGCTGATGGCCCGCAACCGTGTGATCGGCATGCTCACCCTCGGCAAGCCCAGCGAGGAACACTTCCGCCAGGAGATCCTCGAACTCGCCGAGGACCTCTCCCGCCGGGCCGCCCTCGCCCTCGACAACGCCCGTCTCTACTCCGAGCGCACCGCCATCAGCCGCTCCCTCCAGCGCAGCCTGCTGCCGCCCGGCTCCCCCGCGATCCCCGGCATGGAGGTCGAGGTCATCTACCGCGCGGCCGGCGAGGGCAACGAGGTGGGCGGCGACTTCTACGACGTCTTCCCGATCCGCGAGGGCGCGTACGGCTTCGCCATCGGCGACGTCTGCGGTACGGGCCCGGAGGCGGCGGCGGTGACGGGCCTGGCCCGCCACGCCCTGCGACTGCTGGCCCGCGAGGGCCTGGGCGGGCCCGCCGTCCTGGAACGCCTCAACGCGGCGATCCTCGACGAAGGCGCCCGCAGCCGCTTCCTCACCCTCCTGTACGGGGAGCTCCACCCCCAGCCCGACGGCGGCGCCCTGATGAAGGTCGTCTGCGCCGGCCACCCGCTCCCGCTGCGCCTCCGCCCGAACGGCGAGGTCACTCCGGCCGCGGACCCGCAGCCCCTGCTCGGCGTGATCGACGAGCTGGACCTCTACGAGCAGACCCTCACGCTCGACCCCGGTGATGTCCTGCTCTGCGTCACCGACGGCGTGACCGAACGCCGCGAGGGTACCCGCATGCTAGGCGACGACGGCCTCGCCGAGGTCCTCACCACCTGCACGGGCCTCACCGCGGGCGCGGTCGCCTCCCGCGTCCTGCGCGCGGTCGAACGCTTCGCGGCCGAACCGGCCTCGGACGACATGGCCATCCTGGCCTTCCGCGTCCCGCAGCAGCGCGAAGGCGACTGAGCACGCCCGTCATCCCCGTTACCGCCGAGGCCGCGCCGACAAGATCACGAAGGATGGGGGCGCCATTCCTGCGGCCCAGGGGATTCGCCCTGCGTTGAAGACCTCTTCTGGCCCGTCGGTACCGGCGGCGACACTCGCCCGTGCCGTGCTCGGGGCGACGGACGCGGAGGAGAGCGGGGAGACGGCGTCGGCCGTCCAGGCCGTCACGATCTTGAGGACGAGGCGTCGGATCCTGGCCATGGTCATGAGATTGGGTCCTTCCGCTGATCGAGGAGCTCGGACTGCGGATGGGGCGAGGGAGCTGCCTGCTGCCCGTTCCGCCATCCGTGATCCCATTGCGCCCCAGGCAGCGGCCCTGGTCACGGCCCGAGAAATCGGGACTTGACAGCGGGGCCCGCTTCGTGGGCCCCGCCGGCACGGAAACGCAAAAAGGCCCCCGCCAATAGGCGGGGGCCTTTTTTGCTGAGCCCTTTAACGGAATCGAACCGTTGACCTTCTCCTTACCATGGAGACGCTCTACCGACTGAGCTAAAAGGGCGGGTTGTTCGGCGGCGTCCTACTCTCCCACAGGGTCCCCCCTGCAGTACCATCGGCGCTGAAAGGCTTAGCTTCCGGGTTCGGAATGTAACCGGGCGTTTCCCTAACGCTATGACCACCGAAACACTATGAAATTTGAACGCTGGCATGGACACAGCTGTTCGTTATTTCAGAACTAACACAGTGGACGCGAGCAACTGAGGACAAGCCCTCGGCCTATTAGTACCAGTCAGCTTCACCCGTTACCGGGCTTCCACATCTGGCCTATCAACCCAGTCGTCTACTGGGAGCCTTACCCTCTCAAGGAGGTGGGAATACTCATCTTGAAGCAGGCTTCCCGCTTAGATGCTTTCAGCGGTTATCCCTCCCGAACGTAGCCAACCAGCCATGCCCTTGGCAGGACAACTGGCACACCAGAGGTTCGTCCGTCCCGGTCCTCTCGTACTAGGGACAGCCCTTCTCAATATTCCTACGCGCACAGCGGATAGGGACCGAACTGTCTCACGACGTTCTAAACCCAGCTCGCGTACCGCTTTAATGGGCGAACAGCCCAACCCTTGGGACCGACTCCAGCCCCAGGATGCGACGAGCCGACATCGAGGTGCCAAACCATCCCGTCGATATGGACTCTTGGGGAAGATCAGCCTGTTATCCCCGGGGTACCTTTTATCCGTTGAGCGACGGCGCTTCCACAAGCCACCGCCGGATCACTAGTCCCGACTTTCGTCCCTGCTCGACCCGTCGGTCTCACAGTCAAGCTCCCTTGTGCACTTACACTCAACACCTGATTGCCAACCAGGCTGAGGGAACCTTTGGGCGCCTCCGTTACCCTTTGGGAGGCAACCGCCCCAGTTAAACTACCCATCAGACACTGTCCCTGATCCGGATCACGGACCGAGGTTAGACATCCAGCACGACCAGAGTGGTATTTCAACGGCGACTCCACCCCAACTGGCGTTGGGGTTTCAAAGTCTCCCACCTATCCTACACAAGCCGAACCGAACACCAATATCAAACTATAGTAAAGGTCCCGGGGTCTTTCCGTCCTGCTGCGCGAAACGAGCATCTTTACTCGTAGTGCAATTTCACCGGGCCTATGGTTGAGACAGTCGAGAAGTCGTTACGCCATTCGTGCAGGTCGGAACTTACCCGACAAGGAATTTCGCTACCTTAGGATGGTTATAGTTACCACCGCCGTTTACTGGCGCTTAAGTTCTCAGCTTCGCACGCCCGAAAGCGCACTAACCGGTCCCCTTAACGTTCCAGCACCGGGCAGGCGTCAGTCCGTATACATCGCCTTACGGCTTCGCACGGACCTGTGTTTTTAGTAAACAGTCGCTTCTCGCTGGTCTCTGCGGCCACCCCCAGCTCACGGAGTAAATCCGATCACCAGTGATGGCCCCCCTTCTCCCGAAGTTACGGGGGCATTTTGCCGAGTTCCTTAACCATAGTTCACCCGAACGCCTCGGTATTCTCTACCTGACCACCTGAGTCGGTTTAGGGTACGGGCCGCCATGAAACTCGCTAGAGGCTTTTCTCGACAGCATAGGATCATCCACTTCACCACAATCGGCTCGGCATCAGGTCTCAGCCTTAATGAGGGACGGATTTGCCTACCCCTCGGCCTACACCCTTACCCCGGGACTACCACCGCCCGGGCTGGACTACCTTCCTGCGTCACCCCATCGCTTACCTACTACAAGTCTGGTTCGTCGGCTCCACCACTTTCCTTTCCCCGAAGGGTCCGGAACGGCTTCACGGACTTAGCATCGCCTGATTCGATATTGGGCGTTTCAAAGCGGGTACCGGAATATCAACCGGTTGTCCATCGACTACGCCTGTCGGCCTCGCCTTAGGTCCCGACTTACCCTGGGCAGATCAGCTTGACCCAGGAACCCTTAGTCAATCGGCGCACACGTTTCTCACGTGTGTATCGCTACTCATGCCTGCATTCTCACTCGTGAACCGTCCACAACTAGCTTCCGCTGCTGCTTCACCCGGCACACGACGCTCCCCTACCCATCACAGCGGGCGTTGGCCCTATTGCTGCAATGACACGACTTCGGCGGTACGCTTGAGCCCCGCTACATTGTCGGCGCGGAATCACTTGACCAGTGAGCTATTACGCACTCTTTCAAGGGTGGCTGCTTCTAAGCCAACCTCCTGGTTGTCTCTGCGACTCCACATCCTTTCCCACTTAGCGTACGCTTAGGGGCCTTAGTCGATGCTCTGGGCTGTTTCCCTCTCGACCATGGAGCTTATCCCCCACAGTCTCACTGCCGTGCTCTCACTTACCGGCATTCGGAGTTTGGCTAAGGTCAGTAACCCGGTAGGGCCCATCGCCTATCCAGTGCTCTACCTCCGGCAAGAAACACACGACGCTGCACCTAAATGCATTTCGGGGAGAACCAGCTATCACGGAGTTTGATTGGCCTTTCACCCCTAACCACAGGTCATCCCCCAGGTTTTCAACCCTGGTGGGTTCGGTCCTCCACGAAGTCTTACCTCCGCTTCAACCTGCCCATGGCTAGATCACTCCGCTTCGGGTCTAGAGCGTGCAACTCAATCGCCCTATTCGGACTCGCTTTCGCTACGGCTTCCCCACACGGGTTAACCTCGCTACACACCGCTAACTCGCAGGCTCATTCTTCAAAAGGCACGCAGTCACGACCCATTGGGTAAACCCAATGAGCGACGCTCCCACGGCTTGTAGGCACACGGTTTCAGGTACTATTTCACTCCGCTCCCGCGGTACTTTTCACCATTCCCTCACGGTACTATCCGCTATCGGTCACCAGGGAATATTTAGGCTTAGCGGGTGGTCCCGCCAGATTCACACGGGATTTCTCGGGCCCCGTGCTACTTGGGAGATTCTTAAGCAAGCCGCTGATGTTTCGTCTACGGGGGTCTTACCCTCTACGCCGGACCTTTCGCATGTCCTTCGACTACATCAACGGTTTCTGACTCGCCGACCGGCCGGCAGACCGATCAAAAGAATTCCCACAACCCCGCATGCGCAACCCCTGCCGGGTATCACACGCATACGGTTTGGCCTCATCCGGTTTCGCTCGCCACTACTCCCGGAATCACGGTTGTTTTCTCTTCCTGCGGGTACTGAGATGTTTCACTTCCCCGCGTTCCCTCCACATGCCCTATGTGTTCAGGCATGGGTGACAGCCCATGACGACTGCCGGGTTTCCCCATTCGGACACCCCCGGATCAAAGCTCAGTTGGCAGCTCCCCGGGGCCTATCGCGGCCTCTCACGTCCTTCATCGGTTCCTGGTGCCAAGGCATCCACCGTGCGCCCTTAAAAACTTGGCCACAGATGCTCGCGTCCACTGTGTAGTTCTCAAACAACGACCAGCCACCCATCACCCTGATCCATACAGATCAAGTTCACTGGGGCCGGCACTGAAGACATGACCTCACGGCCGTACCTTCAGGACCCAACAACGTGCCAGGCACCAGAAATCTTCCGTCTCCTCTTTCCACGCCGAAGCAGTACTCGAGAACCATCAGACCGTCTGGTGCCAAATAATCAACGTTCCACCCATGAGCTGACCGTGCAGAACATTTGTCTGCAATCGGTACTGTGCTCCTTAGAAAGGAGGTGATCCAGCCGCACCTTCCGGTACGGCTACCTTGTTACGACTTCGTCCCAATCGCCAGTCCCACCTTCGACAGCTCCCTCCCTTACGGGTTGGGCCACCGGCTTCGGGTGTTACCGACTTTCGTGACGTGACGGGCGGTGTGTACAAGGCCCGGGAACGTATTCACCGCAGCAATGCTGATCTGCGATTACTAGCGACTCCGACTTCATGGGGTCGAGTTGCAGACCCCAATCCGAACTGAGACCGGCTTTTTGAGATTCGCTCCACCTCACGGTATCGCAGCTCATTGTACCGGCCATTGTAGCACGTGTGCAGCCCAAGACATAAGGGGCATGATGACTTGACGTCGTCCCCACCTTCCTCCGAGTTGACCCCGGCGGTCTCCTGTGAGTCCCCATCACCCCGAAGGGCATGCTGGCAACACAGGACAAGGGTTGCGCTCGTTGCGGGACTTAACCCAACATCTCACGACACGAGCTGACGACAGCCATGCACCACCTGTATACCGACCACAAGGGGGGCACTATCTCTAATGCTTTCCGGTATATGTCAAGCCTTGGTAAGGTTCTTCGCGTTGCGTCGAATTAAGCCACATGCTCCGCCGCTTGTGCGGGCCCCCGTCAATTCCTTTGAGTTTTAGCCTTGCGGCCGTACTCCCCAGGCGGGGAACTTAATGCGTTAGCTGCGGCACCGACGACGTGGAATGTCGCCAACACCTAGTTCCCAACGTTTACGGCGTGGACTACCAGGGTATCTAATCCTGTTCGCTCCCCACGCTTTCGCTCCTCAGCGTCAGTAATGGCCCAGAGATCCGCCTTCGCCACCGGTGTTCCTCCTGATATCTGCGCATTTCACCGCTACACCAGGAATTCCGATCTCCCCTACCACACTCTAGCTAGCCCGTATCGAATGCAGACCCGAGGTTAAGCCTCGGGCTTTCACATCCGACGTGACAAGCCGCCTACGAGCTCTTTACGCCCAATAATTCCGGACAACGCTTGCGCCCTACGTATTACCGCGGCTGCTGGCACGTAGTTAGCCGGCGCTTCTTCTGCAGGTACCGTCACTTTCGCTTCTTCCCTGCTGAAAGAGGTTTACAACCCGAAGGCCGTCATCCCTCACGCGGCGTCGCTGCATCAGGCTTTCGCCCATTGTGCAATATTCCCCACTGCTGCCTCCCGTAGGAGTCTGGGCCGTGTCTCAGTCCCAGTGTGGCCGGTCGCCCTCTCAGGCCGGCTACCCGTCGTCGCCTTGGTGGGCCATTACCCCACCAACAAGCTGATAGGCCGCGGGCTCATCCTTCACCGCCGGAGCTTTCAACCCCTGCCCATGCAGGCAGGAGTGGTATCCGGTATTAGACCCCGTTTCCAGGGCTTGTCCCAGAGTGAAGGGCAGATTGCCCACGTGTTACTCACCCGTTCGCCACTAATCCACCCCGAAGGGCTTCATCGTTCGACTTGCATGTGTTAAGCACGCCGCCAGCGTTCGTCCTGAGCCAGGATCAAACTCTCCATGAATGTTTACCCGTAATCGGGTGCACACATCACGTAGAGCGGGCCAGTCATGGTCGGAATAAGACCGACTGACCACTGCGTCCTCGCTGTGTAATTGCCTGCAAGCACCCCGATACGGAGCCTCACAGGTCTTTTTCAAAGGAACCTCATCCACCGAAGTGGACGGGGTATCAACTTTTGGCGTTGATTTTTGGCACGCTGTTGAGTTCTCAAGGAACGGACGCTTCCTTTGTACTCACCCTCTCGGGCTTTCCTCCGGGCTTTCGTTCTGTGTTCTTGCGTTTCCGACTCTATCAGACTCTTTCGGGCCCGATTTCCTCGGTGCTTTCCAGGTCCTGCGCTTTCGCGCTTTCCCTTTCCGGCGATTCCGACTCTATCAGATCCTTTTCCATGTCGTTTCTGACTTGGACTTGGAATTCCGATGGCCTTCGGAGGGCCTTTCCCTTTCGGGCGGAACAGACTTTATCAGGTCTCCCTGGGTCTTGATTCCCGCCCGCCCGCATGACTCATCCGAGCACACGTGTGTGCCCGGGTGCCGTGCGAGGTGGAGACGTAAACGTACTGGAGCGGGGCCCCCGGATGCAAATCCGGTTGCCCCGCTCCAGTGACGTCGGCTACGGCGAGGGGATCAGACCTCGACGACGACGGGGAGGATCATCGGGCGGCGGCGGTAGCTGTCCGACACCCACTTGCCCATCGTGCGGCGGATGAGCTGCTGGATCTGGTGCGGCTCGGCCACGCCGTCGGAGGCTGCACGGGCGATGGCCTCCTCGATCTTCGCCACCACCGGGCCGAAGGCCGTGTCCTCGATGCCGGACCCGCGGGCCTGGATGTTCGGGCCGCTGACGACCTTGCCCGTGGTGCTGTCGACCACCACGTAGACCGAGATGATGCCCTCTTCGCCGAGGATCCGGCGGTCCTTGAGGTGGACCTCGGTGACGTCGCCGACCGAGAGGCCGTCCACGTACACGTAGCCGGCCTGGACCTTGCCGGAGATCCGGGCCTTGCCGTCGATCAGGTCGACGACCACGCCGTCCTCGGCGATGACGATGCGGTCCTTCGGGACGCCCGTCAGGGCACCGAGCTCGGCGTTGGCGCGCAGGTGGCGCCATTCGCCGTGGACCGGCATCAGGTTCCGCGGCTTGCAGATGTTGTAGAAGTACAGCAGCTCGCCCGCGGAGGCATGGCCCGAGACGTGCACCTTGGCGTTGCCCTTGTGCACGACGTTGGCGCCCCAGCGGGTCAGGCCGTTGATCACGCGGTAGACCGCGTTCTCGTTGCCCGGGATCAGGGACGACGCCAGGATCACGGTGTCGCCGGGGACGATCCGGATCTGGTGGTCGCGGTTGGCCATGCGGGACAGGGCGGCCATCGGCTCGCCCTGGGAACCCGTGCACACCAGGACGACCTCGTGGGCCGGCAGGTCGTCGAGGGTCTTGACGTCCACGACGAGACCCGGCGGGACCTTCAGGTAGCCCAGGTCACGGGCGATGCCCATGTTGCGGACCATCGAGCGGCCGACGAAGGCGACCCTGCGGCCGTACTCGTGGGCGGCGTCGAGGATCTGCTGGATGCGGTGCACGTGGCTGGCGAAGCTCGCCACGATGATCCGGTTGTGGGCGTTCGCGAAGACCGTGCGCAGGACGTTGGAGATCTCGCGCTCGGGCGGTACGAAGCCCGGGACCTCGGCGTTCGTCGAGTCGGAGAGGAGGAGGTCGATGCCCTCCTCGCTCAGACGCGCGAAGGCATGCAGGTCCGTGAGGCGGCTGTCCAGCGGCAGCTGGTCCATCTTGAAGTCGCCGGTGGCGACGACCAGGCCCGCGGGGGTCCGGATCGCGACGGCCAGGGCGTCGGGGATGGAGTGGTTGACGGCGATGAACTCGCAGTCGAAGGGGCCGAGGCTCTCGCGCTCGCCTTCCTTCACCTCGAGGGTGTAGGGGCGGATGCGGTGCTCCTGGAGCTTCGCCTCGATGAGGGCCAGCGTCAGCTTGGAGCCGATCAGCGGGATGTCCGGCTTCTCCCGGAGGAGGTAGGGGACGGCGCCGATGTGGTCCTCGTGGCCGTGCGTGAGCACGATGCCGTCGATGTCGTCGAGGCGATCCCGGATGGACGTGAAGTCCGGCAGGATCAGGTCGATGCCCGGCTGCTCCTCCTCGGGGAAGAGGACGCCGCAGTCGACGATCAGCAGGCGGCCGTCGAACTCGAAGACGGTCATGTTGCGACCGATCTCGCCGAGACCACCCAGAGGGGTGACCCGCAGGCCGCCCTTCGGGAGCTTCGGCGGCGGACCGAGTTCAGGATGCGGATGGCTCAAAAGTGTCTCCTCACCACACACGCCACGTACCTCGGAAGGCACGTGGCGTGTATGTCATTCGTGCTCTTGCTGTTGTCTGTTTCGGTCGTGCTTATTCAGTTGTGAAGTCTGTTGTCAGAGCTGTACCCCGCCGGCGGCGAGATCGCGCTTGAGCTGCGCCGTCTCTTCGGCGGTCAGCTCGATCAGCGGGAGCCGCAGCGGGCCCGCGGGCAGGCCCTGCAGGTTCAGCGCGCCCTTGGTGGTCATCACGCCCTGGGTGCGGAACATGCCGGTGAAGACGGGGAGCAGCTTCTGGTGGATCTCGGTCGCCTTCTGGACGTCTCCGCCCAGGTGGGCCTCCAGCATGGCGCGCAGCTCTGGGGTGACCACGTGGCCGACCACGGAGACGAAGCCCACCGCGCCGACCGACAGGAGCGGCAGGTTCAGCATGTCGTCACCGGAATACCAGGCCAGGCCGCTCTGTGCAATGGCCCAGCTGGCGCGGCCGAGGTCGCCCTTGGCGTCCTTGTTGGCAACGATACGGGGGTGCTCGGCCAGCCGGACCAGGGTTTCGGTGTCGATCGGGACACCACTGCGGCCGGGGATGTCGTAGAGCATGACCGGCAGACCGGTCGCATCGGCGATCGCCGTGAAGTGCCGGTAGAGGCCCTCCTGCGGCGGCTTGCTGTAGTACGGGGTCACGGCGAGCAGGCCGTGGGCGCCCGTGCGCTCGGCCTGGCGGGCGAGCTCGAGGGTGTGGCGGGTGTCGTTCGTACCGATGCCGGCGACCACGTGGGCGCGGTCTCCGACGGCTTCGAGGACGGCTCGTACGAGGTCGTTTTTCTCCGCGTCGGTGGTGGTCGGCGACTCACCGGTGGTGCCGTTGACGATCAGGCCGTCGTTGCCTGCGTCCACCAGGTGGACGGCGAGCCGCTGCGCGCCGTCGAGGTCGAGTGCGCCATCCGCCGTAAACGGCGTGATCATGGCGGTGAGGACCCGCCCGAAGGGGGTCTGCGGAGTCGAGATCGGAGCCATGGGTAACACGCTACTCGCTGCCATGCTCGACATGTCCCCTCGGGGGACGTGGGTCCGAGTGTTGGACGCCGGCACTGCCTGCTCGGGGGTTCAAGCAGTGCCGGGTCCGTTTGATCAGCCTAGATGAACTTTACGAAACGTCGCAATACGGACACTTGGGACTTGACTCCGCACATGTGTGCGTCAGGCATACAACAGGCCTTACGGGGCAACGCGGCCGTTGCCGTTGAAGGCCGCGTACGTGAGCGGCATGAGCTTCGCCCAGTGCTGCTCCATCTTCTCGCCGACCATCTCGATCTCCCGCTGCGGGAAGGACGGGACCTTCGCGAGCTCGTGCTGCGTGCGCAGACCGAGGAAGTGCATCAGCGAGCGTGCGTTGCAGGTGGCGTACATCGAGGAGAAAAGACCGACCGGCAGGACCGAACGGGCAACCTCACGGGCCACGCCCGCGGCGAGCATCTCCTGGTAGGCCTCGTAGGCCTGCCGGTACGAGTCCTCCATGACGCGGCCGGTCAGCTCCTGCTGCGCCTCGGTGCCCTCGACGAAGACGTACTTGCCCGGGCGGCCCTCCTGGACGAGCTTGCGCTCGGCGTCCGGGACGTAGAAGACCGGCTCGAGCTCCCTGTAGCGGCCGGATTCCTCGTTGTAGGACCAGCCGACGCGGTGCCGCATGAACTCCCGGAACACGAAGATCGGGGCGCTGATGAAGAAGGTCATCGAGTTGTGCTCGAAGGGGCTGCCGTGGCGGTCGCGCATCAGGTAGTTGATGAGGCCCTTGGAGCGCTCCGGGTCCTTCTGCAGCTCCTCCAGGGACTGCTCGCCGGCCGTGGAGACCCGGGCGGCCCACAGCACGTCGGAGTCGGAGGCGGAGTGCTTCACCAGCTCCACCGTCACGTCACTGCGGAAGCTGGGTTTCAGATCTGAAGCGGCGGTCTCGCTCACCGGGGGTCCTTCCAAACGTGCGTCCTGGGGCGCGCCCACTCTACGTCGCCGCCCGCGGCCCGCCGTGCAGGGCCGCTCGGGACCGCGGTCGGCCCGCAGAGCTGACGCGGCGCCAAAAAACTTGGTGAATATACCGAAATCGGGCACCGATTGAGCGGCTCGGACGTCCTACCGGGTAGAACCCACGCCCACCCGCCACAGCCACCGCCGCCCCCGGGCCCCGACCGTCAGGAGAGTCCCTCTCATGTTCAGCCGGCGCGAACCCGTCCCGTTCGCCTTCGTCGCCGAGGCCGACCGCTTCCGCAGCAACGTCACTCCGCCGCCGCGCGAGCGCCTGAGCAAGACCCAGCTCGCCGCCCGTAGTCTGGTCGGGCTGACCGTGGTTGCCGGGCTGGCCGGCTCGCTGGTCTTCGGCATGCCCGCACTGCAGCCGAGCAAGGCGCCGGAGAAGTCGCAGCAGTCGGAGGCCTCCCAGGGGCGGTAGCCTCACGGTCACAGCCCAACCGAACGTGCATGTGAGTGAGGTCCAGCCGTGCCCCTGCCCTTCCTGACGGCCGACGGTGTGTCCGACGCGGATGACGACGGCGACGAGCTGCAGGCCCATGCCGACCACGACCGCTGGCGACGGCCCTACCGGCCGGGCCCCTGGCGGGTGGGCATCGCCGCGCTGCTGCTCCTGCTGTCCGCCTTCATGCTGCTGTCCACGATGATCGTCGCCTTCGCCGGCGGCTGGGGCGGGGCCGGGGTCTGCCTCGCCGCCGCCCTCGCCGTCATCGGCTCGGCGCTGCGGCTGCTGCGCGCCGGCGTGTGGGTGAGCCGTGCGGGACTGCGCCGGGTGGGGTTCTTCGGGACCCGCTCGATCGCGTGGAGCGAGATCGCCGAGCTCCGCACGGTGCAGCAGCCGGTGCGCTGGCTCGGACTGCCGAGGACCGTACAGGGGCAGGCGCTGACCGTGGCCACGCGCGACGGCGCGGAAGTGCCGGCGCTGCTGACCGACCACAACGCCGATTTCCTGTCGCGGGCCGAGGCCTTCGACCGGGCCGCCGACACGGTCGCGGCCTGGGCCGACGAGTACCGGCCCGTGCCCGCCTGATCCGGCGCCGAGCGCGCACGCGAAGCCCGTACCGGTATCAGACCCGTACGGGCTTCCGTTCGTGCAGGGCGATCGCCCGCTGCATGGCCTTGCGCGCCCGCGGGGTGTCGCGGGCGTCGTGGTAGGCGACGGCGAGGCGGAACCAGCTGCGCCAGTCCCCCGGCGCGTCCTCGGTCTCGGCCTTGCGGCGCGCGAAGACCTCGTCGGCGGAGTCCCGCAGGATCCGGCCGTACCGGTCCCGCTCCAGCTCGTCCACGGGCAGTCCGCCCTCGGCCTCCAGCTCGGTCGCGAGCTGGTTGGCCCTGGTGACGAACTGCGTGTTCTTCCAGAGGAACCAGACGCCGATGACCGGCAGGATCAGCACGGCCGCCCCGAAGGTGACGGTGAGCCAGGTGCCCTGCCGGATCAGCATCAGGCCCCGGCTGCCGACCAGGACGAAGTAGACCACCAGGACGGCGGCCGTGAGGAAGTACGTGATCTTCGCGCGCATGGGAGTACTACCGGATCAGCCGAGGTCGAGGAAGTGTTCCAGGCCGAAGGTGAGGCCCGGGGTCTGCGTCACGCGGCGCGCGCCGAGCAGGATGCCCGGCATGAAGCTGCTGTGGTGCAGGGAGTCGTGACGGATGGTCAGGGTCTCGCCCTCGCCGCCGAGGAGCACCTCCTGGTGGGCCAGCAGGCCGCGCAGGCGGATGGCGTGCACCGGGACTCCGTCGACGTCCGCGCCGCGGGCGCCGTCGAGTGCGGTGGCGGTGGCGTCGGGCTGGGCGCCGAGGCCGGCCTCGGCCCGGGCGGCCGCGATGAGCTGCGCCGTACGGGTCGCGGTGCCCGAGGGGGCGTCGACCTTGTTCGGGTGGTGCAGCTCGACGACCTCGACGGACTCGAAGTAGCGGGCGGCCTGGGCGGCGAACTTCATGGTCAGGACGGCGCCGATGGAGAAGTTCGGCGCGATGAGCACACCGGTCCCCGGGGAAGCGGCGAGCCAGGTGTTCAGCTGGGCGAGGCGGTCCTCGGTCCATCCGGTGGTGCCGACCACTCCGTGGATGCCGTGGCGGATGAGGAAGTCCAGGTTCCCCATGACCGAGGCGGGGGTGGTCAGCTCGACCGCGACCTGGGCGCCGGCCTCGGCCAGCGTCTCCAGCTTGTCGCCGCGGCCGAGGGCGGCCACCAGCTCCATGTCGGCGGCGGCCTCGACTGCCTTGACCGCTTCGGAGCCGATGCGGCCCTGTGCGCCGAGGACTGCCACGCGCAGCTTGCTCATGTTGCTTGCTTCCTTACGTGCGTACGGGACTAGGCGACCGCTTCGTCGAGACGGGCTGCCTGCTTCTCCTTCAGCGGGCCGATCACTGCGAGCGAGGGCCGCTGGGCCAGTACATCCTGTGCGACCGAGCGGACGTCGTCCGGGGTCACGGAGGCGATCCGGGCCAGCATGTCGTCGACCGACATCTGGTCGCCCCAGCACAGCTCGCTCTTGCCGATGCGGTTCATGATTGCGCCGGTGTCCTCCAGGCCGAGGACGGTCGACCCGGAGAGCTGGCCGATGGCCCGCTTGATCTCCTCGTCGGCGAGTCCGTCCGTGGCGACCTTGTCGAGCTCGTCGCGGCAGATCCGGAGCACGTCGTGGACCTGGTTGGGGCGGCAGCCCGCGTAGACGCCGAACAGGCCGGTGTCGGCGAAGCCCGAGGTGTACGAGTACACGCTGTAGGCCAGACCGCGCTTCTCCCGGACCTCCTGGAAGAGGCGGGAGGACATCCCGCCGCCGAGGGCGGTGTTCAGCACGCCCAGCGCCCAGCGGCGCTCGTCGGTGCGGGCGAGGCCGGGCATCCCGAGGACCACGTGGGCCTGCTCGGTCTTGCGGTTGACCAGCTCGACGCGGCCGGAGGTGCGGATGCGCTTGCTGCCGGAGCGCGGGCCGATCGGCTCGGCGTCGGTGCGGGTCAGCGCGCCGGCCTTCTCGAAGGCGGCGCGGACCTGGCGTACGACCTTGTTGTGGTCGACGTTGCCGGCGGCGGCCACCACCAGGTGGGTCGGGTCGTAGTGCTTCTTGTAGAAGCGGCGGATCCGGTCGGCGCCGAGGGCGTTGATCGTGTCGACGCTGCCGAGGACGGGGCGGCCCAGGGGGGTGTCCCCGTACATGGTCTGCGCGAACAGGTCGTGGACCATGTCGCCCGGGTCGTCCTCGGTCATCGCGATCTCTTCGAGGATGACTCCGCGCTCGGCGTCGACGTCCTCCTCGCGGATCAGCGAGCCGGTGAGCATGTCGCAGACCACGTCGATGGCCAGCGGCAGGTCGGTGTCGAGCACCCGGGCGTAGTAGCAGGTGTACTCCTTCGCCGTGAAGGCGTTCATCTCTCCGCCGACCGCGTCGATCGCGGAGGAGATGTCGAGGGCGCTGCGCTTGGCGGTGCCCTTGAAGAGGAGGTGCTCCAGGTAGTGCGTGGCGCCGTTCAGCGTGGGCGTCTCGTCACGGGAGCCGACGTGCGCCCAGATGCCGAAGGTGGCGGAGCGGACGGAGGGCAGCGTCTCGGTGACGATGCGCAGTCCGCCGGGCAGGACGGTGCGCCGGACGGTGCCGATGCCGTTCTGCCCCTGGAGAAGGGTTTGGGTACGGGCGACGGCCCGCCCCTCCGAAGAGGGGCGGGCCGTCACACGGGAACTACGCGACATCACTTGTCGGAGTCGTCCTTGTCAGCGTCGTCGCCGGCAGCCTCGCCGTCGATCACGGGGATCAGGGAGAGCTTGCCGCGCGAGTCGATCTCGGCGATCTCCACCTGGACCTTGGTGCCGACCGCGAGCACGTCCTCGACGTTCTCCACGCGCTTGCCACCGGCGAGCTTGCGGATCTGCGAGATGTGCAGCAGGCCGTCCTTGCCGGGCATCAGGGAGACGAAGGCACCGAAGGTGGTGGTCTTGACGACCGTACCCAGGTAGCGCTCGCCGACCTCCGGCATGGTCGGGTTGGCGATCGAGTTGATCGTGGCACGGGCGGCCTCGGCGGCCGGGCCGTCGGAGGCACCGATGTAGATGGTGCCGTCGTCCTCGATCGTGATCTCGGCGCCGGTGTCCTCCTGGATCTGGTTGATCATCTTGCCCTTGGGGCCGATGACCTCACCGATCTTGTCCACCGGGATCTTGACGGTGATGATCCGCGGGGCGAACGGGGACATCGCGTCCGGCGTGTCGATCGCTTCCATCATCACGTCGAGGATGTGGAGGCGGGCGTCGCGGGCCTGCTTGAGGGCGGCGGCCAGAACCGAGGCCGGGATGCCGTCGAGCTTGGTGTCCAGCTGGAGCGCGGTGACGAACTCCTTGGTGCCGGCGACCTTGAAGTCCATGTCGCCGAAGGCGTCCTCCGCACCGAGGATGTCGGTGAGGGCGACGTAGTGGGTCTTGCCGTCGATCTCCTGGGAGATCAGACCCATGGCGATGCCGGCGACGGGGGCCTTGAGGGGCACACCGGCGTTCAGCAGCGACATGGTGGAGGCGCAGACCGAGCCCATGGACGTCGAACCGTTGGAGCCGAGGGCCTCGGACACCTGACGGATCGCGTAGGGGAACTCCTCGCGGGTCGGGAGGACCGGCACGATGGCGCGCTCGGCGAGCGCGCCGTGGCCGATCTCGCGGCGCTTGGGCGAGCCCACGCGGCCGGTCTCGCCGACGGAGTACGGCGGGAAGTTGTAGTTGTGCATGTAGCGCTTGCGGGTCACCGGGGAAAGGGTGTCCAGCTGCTGCTCCATACGGAGCATGTTGAGGGTGGTGACGCCCAGGATCTGGGTCTCGCCACGCTCGAACAGCGCCGAGCCGTGCACGCGCGGGATGGCCTCGACCTCGGCGGCGAGGGTACGGATGTCCGTGATCCCGCGGCCGTCGATGCGGACCTTGTCCTTGATGACGCGCTCGCGCACCAGGGCCTTGGTCAGGCTGCGGTAGGCGGCGGAGATCTCCTTCTCGCGGCCCTCGAAGGCCGGGAGGAGCTTCTCGGCGGCGATCTCCTTGACGCGGTCCAGCTCGGCCTCGCGGTCCTGCTTGCCCGCGATGGTCAGCGCCTGGGAGAGGTCACCCTTGACGGCGGCCGCGAGGGCCTCGTACACGTCGTCCTGGTAGTCCAGGAAGACCGGGAACTCGCCCTCGGGCTTGGCGGCCTTGGCGGCCAGGTCGGCCTGGGCCTTGCAGAGGACCTTGATGAACGGCTTCGCGGCGTCGAGACCCGCGGCGACGATCTCCTCGGTCGGCGCCTGGGCGCCGCCCTTGACGAGGGCGATGGTCTTCTCGGTGGCCTCGGCCTCGACCATCATGATCGCGACGTCGCCGTCCTCCAGGACGCGGCCCGCGACGACCATGTCGAAGACGGCGTCCTCGAGCTCGGTGTGCGTCGGGAAGGCCACCCACTGGCCGCGGATCAGCGCGACGCGGACGCCGCCGATCGGGCCGGAGAAGGGCAGACCGGCCAGCTGGGTGGACGCGGACGCGGCGTTGATCGCGACGACGTCGTACAGGTGGTCGGGGTTGAGCGCCATGATCGTGGCGACGACCTGGATCTCGTTGCGCAGGCCCTTCTTGAAGGACGGGCGCAGCGGGCGGTCGATCAGGCGGCAGGTGAGGATCGCGTCCTCGGAGGGCCGGCCCTCGCGGCGGAAGAAGGAGCCGGGGATCTTGCCGGCGGCGTACTGCCGCTCCTCGACGTCCACCGTCAGGGGGAAGAAGTCGAGCTGGTCCTTGGGCTTCTTCGACGCGGTGGTGGCGGAAAGCACCATCGTGTCGTCGTCCAGGTAGGCAACGGCGGAGCCGGCGGCCTGGCGGGCCAGACGGCCCGTCTCGAAGCGGATGGTGCGGGTGCCGAAGGAACCGTTGTCAATGACGGCCTCGGCGTAGTGGGTCTCGTTCTCCACTAGCGTTTTCTCCATTTTCGTCGTCTCCGTCCGCCGCCCGTGTGGCGGTGGACGGTTGCGGAGAAGCGCTCCTGGCGTGCGGGCCGGTCTTCGATCGAAGCATCCGGTTCGTTGCCCCTGGGGCATTCCGGGTGCCACTACCGAGGACCGGCGGCGTCGGGAGGGCGCTCCTCCTCTTCAGTTGTGCGCGTCTGCCTCAGACGCGCACGTGCGGCCTTTCCAGACTACAAAGGGTCCGGTCCGGTCCGCACGTACAGCAAAGGGAGCGGCCCCCGGATGTGGGAACCGCTCCCTCCACAGCGCTTTACTTGGCGCCGGCCGCACCGCGGCGGATGCCGAGGCGCTCGACCAGCGCACGGAAGCGCTGGATGTCCTTCTTGGCCAGGTACTGCAGCAGGCGGCGACGCTGGCCGACCAGGATCAGCAGACCACGACGGGAGTGGTGGTCGTGCTTGTGCGTCTTGAGGTGCTCGGTCAGGTCCGAGATGCGGCGGGAGAGCATCGCGACCTGGACCTCGGGAGAGCCGGTGTCGCCCTCCTTGGCACCGAACTCGCTGATGATCTGCTTCTTCGTAGCGGCGTCGAGCGGCACGCGTACTCCTCGTTTAGGTCTTCAGTGCCACCGAGTGCCCCAGGTCGAATTCTCTGGGGATCTTCCGTAACTCGGGAGGCGAGGTCCGCTGAGCGCAGTCCACAGACCCTCTGTCGAGGAGTCCGGGGGACGCGTACACAAACGGCCGTCACACAGCGTACCAGGCTGCCGGGACGCGGCGTCTCAGCTGGTGAGAGCGCGGGCCCGGGAGTAGACGTCCAGCACGGCCAGGGCCAGCGGGACCAGGCTCAGCAGGACCGCCGCCTCGGTGAGGTCGAGCAGCCTTCCCCAGAAGGGTGACAGGCCCTTGCGGGGGATGACAAGCGCAATTCCCGCGAGGAGGGCCGCGCCGGCCGAGACGGCGGCGGTCAGCCAGATCGTACGGAGGTCCATGCCACTGTGGTCCTGCTTCATGACCAGGGCTTCGATCAGGTCGGCCGGCGGGTGCAGGGCCAGGCCCAGGATCAGCAGCGCGATGGCGACGAGGCCTGCGGCGAGGGCGCACACCACCTGGGAGGTGTAGCGGAAGAGCCGGGCGCGCAGCAGCATGGCGAGGCCGGTGGCGAGGGCGAGCAGCCTGCCCCAGGTGTTGTCGGAGAAGCCGAGGACGGCGGCGGCCCCCACGGCGACCGCGGCGCAGCCGCCGACCAGGCCGAGCAGCATCTCGTGGCCGCGGCGGGCCTGGGCGGCGATCTGCTCGGCGTCGAGGGTGGCGCCCGGGTCGTGCTGGTCGGTGCCGGGCCGGTCACCGTACGGCTCCGTCTCGTAGCGGTCCGGGGTCTCGTAATCCTCGGTGGCGCTCTGCGGGGCGGCGTAGCCGATGGGCAGGCGGGCGAAGCGGGCGGAGAGGCCGGGGAGGAAGGCGACGAGGCCGATGGCGACGGGTGCGCAGGCCGCTGCGGTGGCGGTCGCGGAGGCGCCGGTGGCGATGGCCGTGAAGGTGGCCAGCGTGCCGGTGGCGGCGACGAAGGTGGCCGCCACGAAGGGGGCGTCGCCGCTGGGGGTGAGCGCGACCAGCGCCACGGAGGCGACGAGGACGCAGACGCAGCCGAGCAGGAACTGGAGGCGGCCGGGGCCCTGGCCGGCGGCGGGGGCGATGATCCCGGAGCCGGCGATCAGCAGCTGCGGCAGGGCCGCGAGGCCGAGTGCCACGGCGGAGCCCCGGTCCCGGTAGACGCGGGCGCGGACGCCGGCCACGGCGGTGAGCAGGACTCCGACGGCGCCCGCGATGATCCCCGGCAGCCCGTGCATGTCGTGGCGCAGGGGGTCGGCGTACCAGAGGACGAAGCCGAGCATGACGAGGAGCAGTGCGGCGCCGGCCAGGCCCGTGCCGCGCAGCATGTCGTCGCTCCAGCGGTGCCGGTCGCGGACGACGGCCGAGGCGACGGCGTCGGAGACGTCGTCGAAGACGGCCGGCGGCAGGGACTCGGCGAAGGGGCGCAGGCTGAGCACCTCGCCGTCGAGGACCTGCTGGGCGGCGAGGGTGCGGGCGCCGTCGAGGACGGTGCCGGAGCGGCGTACGAGGTGGAAGCCGGTGGGGGCACCGACGGGCTGGGTCTGGCCGGTGAGGCGCAGCAGCTCGGGATAGACGTCGGCGACGGCGATGTCCTCGGGGAGGGCGACGTCGATCCGGCTGTCCGGGGCCACGACGGTGACCCTGCAGAAGCCCGTCGTTGCGGCCGTACTCACCTGTGTGACCCCCCGTGTTGGTGCCCGCGGCGGCGGACGATTCGCGGATGCGCATACTGCGCGCGCCACCCTACCGGGCGTCTGCCCGACAGTCGGCAAGTAGGATCACCGACGCGTGGAGGAGACCCCCTCCCCGCCCGGGACTTGGGGGCGCCGGTTGCGGTGTCCCGTCCGTTTTCGAGGGATTGATGCTCCGGTGAGCCAGATCGTCGTCAAACGCCCGCCGCGGTCCCTGCCGCCCGAAGTGCCTTCGGACGAGCTGCGGCTGGAGGCACCGCCGGAGCTACCGCGGGGGCAGCAGGAGGGCATGCTGATGCAGCTCCTGCCGATGCTCGGCATGGGCTCCTCCGTCGTGTTCTTCTTCATGCCGGGTGCTGCGCCGTTCATGCGCATCATGGGTGTGCTGATGCTGGTGTCGACGGTGGCGATGGTGGTCGCGCAGCTGGTGCGGCACCGCCGGGGTACGCAGGGGCAAATGGCCGATGTGCGCCGGGACTACCTCAAATACCTTGCACAGACGCGTCGTCAGGTACGCCGGACCGCGCGGGCGCAGCGCGACGCGCAGCTGTACCTGCACCCGGCTCCGGAGCAGTTGTGGTCGGTGGTGGCCGAGGGTTCGCGGCTGTGGGAGCGGCGGGTCGGTGACGCGGACTTCGGTCAGGCGCGGCTCGGGCTGGGCTCGCAGCGCCTGTCGACGGCGCTGGTGGCGCCGGACACGGCGCCGGTGGACGAGCTGGAGCCGTTGACTGCGGGCGCGATGCAGCGCTTCCTGAAGGTGCACTCCTCACTGGACGGGCTGCCGATGGCGGTGTCGATCCGGGCGTTCTACCACGTGACCGTGTCGGGTGAGCCGGAGTCGGCGCGCGGTGCGGCGCGGGCGCTGGTGGCGCAGCTGGCGACGCTGCACTCCCCCGAGGACCTGGTGGTGGCCGTGGTGGCCGCGCCGGGTGCGGTGCCGTCGTGGGACTGGACGAAGTGGCTGCCGCACGCGCAGGTCCCGGGGCAGGTGGACGGGGCCGGTACGAAGCGGCTGTTCGGCGACGACCTGGGTGAGCTCGAGGGGCTGCTGGCACCCCGGCTGGAGGGGCGGCCGCGGTTCAGCCGTGACGTGTCCCCGGTGCTGGACCAGCCGCACCTGGTGGTCGTGCTCGACCCCAACTCACCTCGCGGTGGCCTGGTGCCGCCGGACTCGGTGTTCGCGGCGGCCGAGGGTTTGCAGGGCGTCACCATCGTCGAGGTGGTCGCGGGCGAGCTGGACGAGCCGCGCGGCGGGCTGTCGGTCGTGGTGCGACCGGGCCGGCTGCGCCTGGAGTCGGGCGCGGGCCTCGCGTATGAGGGCACGCCGGACACCCTGTCGCTGCCGGCCGCGGAGGCGCTGGCCCGTCAGCTGGCCCCGCTGCGCACGGGCGGCGGGGACGACGACGAACCGCTGCTGGCCAACCTGGACTTCACGGATCTGCTGAACCTGGGGGACGCGGCCGCGGTGGACGTGGCGCGGACCTGGCGGCCGCGGTCGGCCGGTGAGCGGCTGCGCGTGCCGATCGGTGTCGGCGAGGGCGGCGCTCCGGTGATGCTGGACCTCAAGGAGGCCGCGCAGGAGGGCATGGGGCCGCACGGCCTGTGCGTGGGCGCGACCGGTTCCGGCAAGTCGGAGCTGCTGCGCACGCTGGTGCTGGGTCTGGCGGTCACGCACACCTCGGAGACGCTGAACTTCGTCCTCGCCGACTTCAAGGGCGGTGCGACCTTCACGGGCATGGGGCAGATGCCGCACGTGGCGGCGGTCATCACCAACCTTGCGGACGACCTCACGCTCGTGGACCGGATGGGCGACTCGATCCGGGGCGAACTGCAGCGCCGTCAGGAGCTGCTGCGCTCGGCGGGCAACTACGCGAACATCCACGACTACGAGAAGGCGCGCGCGGCGGGTGCTCCGCTGGAGCCGCTGGCCTCGCTGGTGCTGGTCATCGACGAGTTCAGCGAGCTGCTGACGGCGAAGCCCGACTTCATCGACATGTTCATCCAGATCGGCCGGATCGGCCGGTCGCTGGGCGTGCACCTGCTGCTGGCCTCGCAGCGGCTGGAGGAAGGCAAGCTGCGCGGGCTGGACACATACCTCTCGTACCGGATCGGTCTGCGGACCTTCTCGGCGGCGGAGTCGCGGACGGCGATCGGTGTGCCGGACGCCTACCACCTGCCGTCGGTGCCCGGTTCGGGCTATCTGAAGTTCGGTACGGACGAGATGACCCGGTTCAAGGCGGCGTACGTCTCGGGGACCTACCGCTCGGGCGGGCCGGACCTGTCGGTGGGCCTGTTCCCGGTGGAGCGGCGGCCCGCGCTGTTCACGGCGGCTCCGGTGCCGGTGGTGTACGCGGCCCCCGACCCGGCGTATCTGGCGGCGCAGTCGGCGCGGGAGGACGACGCGCTCGCGGACACGGTGCTGGACGTGATCGTGAGCCGGCTGGAGGGGCAGGGGGTGCCGGCGCACCAGGTGTGGCTGCCGCCGCTGGACCAGGCTCCGCCTTTGGACCAGTTGCTGCCGGCGCTGGCGCCGAGCACGGAGCGCGGGCTGCACGCGGACGGGTACACGCGCCCCGGCGGGCTCGTCGTGCCGCTCGGCCTCATCGACAAGCCGTTCGAGCAGCGGCGCGAGGTGCTGTACCGGGACTTCTCGGGTGCGGCGGGCCACATGATGGTGGTCGGCGGTCCGCAGTCGGGCAAGTCCACGCTGATGCGGACGCTGATCTCCTCGTTCGCGCTCACGCACACCCCGCGCGAAGTGCAGTTCTACGGACTGGACTTCGGCGGTGGCAGCCTGTCCTCGATCGCCGAGCTGCCGCACGTGGGCGGGATCGCCTCGCGGCTGGACCCGGAGCGGGTGCGCCGTACCGTCGCGGAGGTGGGGGGCATCCTCAACCGCCGCGAGGAGTTCTTCCGCTCGAACAACATCGACTCGATCGGCACCTACCGGCGCCGGCGGGCGGCGGGCGACCTGCCCGGTGAGCCGTGGGGCGACGTGTTCCTGGTCATCGACGGCTGGGGCGGCTTCCGCGGCGAGTACGAGGGCCTGGAGCAGGTGGTCACGGACATCGCGGCCCGCGGTCTTGGCTACGGCATCCACGTGGTGATCACCGCGGCGCGGTACATGGAGGTCCGCTCGGCGCTCAAGGACCAGATGCTGAGCCGGCTGGAGCTGCGGCTCGGCGACGTCATGGACTCGGAGTTCGACCGGAAGGTCGCGGCGAACGTCCCCACGGGGATGCCGGGCCGCGGCCAGGTGCCGGAGAAGCTGCACTTCCTGGGCGCGCTCCCGCGGATCGACGGCTCGCACGACCCGGCGGACCTGTCGGAGGCCACGGCCGCCTTCGTGGACGCGGTGAAGCGCCACTGGGCGGGGGCCGCGGCCCCCGGAGTGCGGCTGCTGCCGCGGCTGCTCCACGCCGACCAGCTGCCCAGGGGCGGGAACCACCCGGGCCGCGGGATCGCGATCGGCATCGACGAGACGGATCTGGAGCCGGTGTTCGTCGACTTCGACTCCGACCCGTTCCTCCTGGTCTTCGGCGAGAGCGAGTCGGGCAAGACGAACCTGCTGCGGCTCATCACCCAGCAGATCGCGGAGCGGTACACGCCGGAGCAGGCGCGCCTAGTGGTGGGCGACTACCGGCGGAGCCTGCTCGGGGCGCTGCCGGAGGCACACCTGCTGGAGTACGCGCCGATGGCGAGCTCGCTGCAGATGCACATGGAGGCGCTGGGCGGGGTGTTCTCCCGCCGCCAGCCGCCGAACGACGTCACTCCGCAGCAGCTGCGCGACCGCAGCTGGTGGACGGGGCCGGACGTGTTCATCGTCATCGACGACTTCGACCTGGTGGCCACGAGCCAGGGCAATCCGCTGGCGCCGCTGGTGGACTTCCTGCCCTTCGCCCGGGACACGGGCGTGCGCTTCATCATCGCGCGGAACTCGGCGGGTGCCTCGAGGTCGATGTACGAGCCGTTCATGCAGCGGATCAAGGAGCTGGGCGCGCAGGGCGTCGTCCTGTCCGGCGATCCCTCCGAGGGCGACCTGGTCGGCAACGTGCGGCCGCGTCCGATGCCGCCGGGCCGGGCGTACTTCGCCTCGCGCAGGCGGGGCACCTCGCTGGTGCAGCTCGGGCGGATGCCGGGAATGTGAGGAAACCGGTTCCCCTCGGCGGCGCAGCACCGATAATCGGCGGTGAAGACCGCGCCACCGAGGGGAAAGGCCGCACATGGGCACCCAGCAGGAGAAGGACGAGCTGTACGCGCTCGACATCAGCGGCGTGGAGTGGGAGGGCCCTCCCGGGACCAGCCCCGACGAGGAGCGGGTCGAGATCGCCCGGCTGCCCGAGGGCGCGGTGGCCATGCGGTCCTCCCTGGACCGGGACACGGTGCTGCGGTACACCAAGGCCGAGTGGGACGCCTTCGTACTCGGGGCCCGGGACGGCGAGTTCGACCTCGACCGCCACCGGCCCTGAGACGGGCGGCGGTACGCCGAAGGGGCGCGCCCGGTGCGGGCGCGCCCCTTCGTACGTGGTGTACCGGGCTCAGTAGGCCTCGGTGAACAGGCGCGAGGCCTTCACGTCGGTGGCGCGGTAGTCGCCCTTGCCCTGCTCGATGAGCTTGGCGACGGTTTCCAGCTTCTTCTGCATCTCGTCGGCGACGCGCTTGTACTTGTTCTGGAGGGTGACGTACTCGCGGTGCGCCTCACCGTCCCAGGTGTCGGTCACCACCTTCACGGCCTGCTCCATCTCGTTCAGGTCCTTGATGATGTTGTTCGACACGACGCGGATGCGGTCCGCCATCTGCTGAACGGTCTCGTACCGTACCCGGGTGTTGCCGTCATTTCCCGACATGATCTTCTCCTTCGCGCTGGTGGTGGCTGGGAACGACGCCGGTCAGATGCCCTCGAGGCCGGACCGGCCGCCGCCCGCACCGCCGGAGGGGGCGACCGCCCGGAATGCAGCGCGTACGTCCTCGTCCTGGGCGTTGCTCAGGTTCTTGGTCTGCGAGACCGCGTGGTGCAGGACCCCGAGCAGCCGGCGGATCTCGTCGTGTTCCGTGTTGAGGTCCGTCTGGGCCTTCGCGAAACCTGCGGCACCGACACCGGTCCAGCCCGCGCTGACGGTGGCGATGATGTCGGCCAGCTCGCGGGCCTGGGTGGTGACGGCGTTGGCCGTCTCGCCGATCCTGTTGGCCGCCTTGACGACCGGATCGTCCGCGAGTCCGAAATTATTCGTCATCCGAAGCTCCTCACTTCTCAATTCGCCGGCAGAACCGGCGGATTGCGTGGCGGAGCGGACGTTCCCGGCGCGGTTTTGAGTCACGCGCCCCGGACATCCCCCTCCGCTTCACGCGATCCCCCGATCACATTCGTGAAGCCTGCCGTCACTCTAGTCAGTTCAGCCTCACGGCCCAACACCAGTGGGTTGCTTCCGTAGATGAACTGTGACCGTTCACTGCAAACGGCGTCTGCGGCTGCGTGCGTCCCGGATGACGGTCGCCGTCCCCGCGATGACGGCGATGAGGACGGCGCCGATGCCGAGAGCGTACGTGCCGAACCGCTCCTCCCGCTCCTGGGCCGTCTCGGTGAGCCGGAGCGCGGCCGCCTCCGGGGCGGCCGCCGGGGGCGGGCCGGGGTCCGGGACGGGCGCCTTCGGGACCTCTCGGTCCTGGCTGAGCGCGCGCACCGGGTCGACGATGCCCCAGCCGACGTAGTCGTCGCGGCCCTTGACCGAGCGTTCGGCGGTGTTCTGGATCTGCCAGACGATCTGCTGCGCCGACCAGTCCCCGTGCTTGGCGCGGAGCAGGGCGGCGACCCCGGCGACGTACGGGGCGGAGAAGCTGGTGCCGTTGTCGATGCACTGGCCGAAGCCCGGGACCGTGGAGACCATGTCGACGCCGGGCGCCGCCACCCCGATGAAGTCGCCGGGCTGGGAGAAGGCGGCCCGCTCGTTGTTGCGGTCCGAGGCGCCCACCGCGAGCACGCCGGGGAAGGCCGCCGGGTAGGTCTTGCGCTTCTCGCCGCTCATGCCGTCGTTGCCCGCCGAGGCCACCACCACGACCTTGGCGTCGACGGCCTTCTGCACGGACTTGCCGAGCTCGGAGTCCGCGGTCAGCGGTACGTCGGTGTCCTGGGAGATGTTGATCACCTGGGCGCCCTTGGCCACCGCGTGGTCGATCGCCTGGCTCAGCGAGAGGGCGTTGCCCTTGCCCTGCCCGTCGTTCTGCCGGATCGGGATGATCGTGGCGTCGGGGGCCAGTCCGACGAAGCCGGTGCCCTCCTGGGGGCGGGCCGCGATCAGTCCGGCGACCTTGGTGCCGTGGCCGACGGTGTCGGTGGTTCCGTCGCCGCCCTTGGGGTCGATCAGGTCCTTGCCGGCGCCGACGTCGAGAGCGCCGCTGAGCTGGGGGTTCGCCCGGTCCACACCGGTGTCGATGACCGCGACGCGGACGCTGTTGCCGTTCTTGTCCTTGCCCTTGGTGTGCGCCCACAACTCGTCGAGGAGCAGCCGCTGGAGGGCCCAGGGGCGGTCCTCGATCTGCTTCTTCATGGGGAAGGTGCACTCGCCGGCGCCGTCGAGACGCAGGGCGTACGGGGGCTGCGGCGCGGCGGGCCCGGCGGTGGCGGGCGCGGCGGCGCAGACCCCGGCGAGGGCGAAGGCGGCGGCGAGCAGGGCGTGCCGCCGCTGCGGGAGCTGGGTCATCGGCGGCTTCCTCACGAACCCTGCGGCTGGCGGGCGGAGTTGGTGTCCAGCCGCGGGCCCTTGGAGAGGAACTCCGACCAGGCGATGGGCACCATGGCCGGTGCCACGCCCGCGTAGCCGAGCCGGATCTGCGCCTGGCTCGGCTCCGGGGCCCCGGGGGCACCCGCCGTGCCGCCCTTCGCCTGCTGGTCGGGGGCGCCGATCTTCGACTGCTCGGCGTCACTGTCGCCGTTGGCCTGGACGGCGTACCGCAGGCCCGTGTCGGTGACCAGGAAGAGGGAGCCGCCGGCCGTGGTCTGCTTGCCCTGGACCTGCGTGTAGAGCAGCCCCGAGCCCGGGGTGACGTACGCGCTGGTGCCGCTGGCGGTGATGTCGATGGGGAAGCCGGTGCCGGCCCAGGTGCTCAGCGTCTGGCTGCCCTGGCCGTCGACCGCGCGCAGGACGTTGCAGACGGTGTCGCGGCCGCCGGGGTCAGTGGCCTGGGCTCCGGGTGCCGGTGCGCTCTGGTTGACCCGTTCCGCCTTCTTCTGCGGCCACTTGACGTCGCCGGCGAACGGGGCGGGATCCGGGCTGAGGGCCTGGAGGTCGACCTCGCGGGCCTTGCCGTGCATGTTGAGGCCGTCGGTCGCGGGCGCGGAGATCAGCAGCCAGGCGACGAACTCGGAGACCGGCGCGACCTTCCCGGGCAGGACCACGTAGTGCTGGGTGCCGGAGCCCGTCTGGGCCGTCAGCACCATGCCGACCTTGTTGTCGGCGGTGACCAGGCCCTTGACGTCGGCGTTGGCGCCGGCCTTGCCGGGCAGCTGCGGGAAGGCCAGGTCGTCACCGGAGTTGAGGGTCGCCAGCCACTGCTCGGTGACCTGCTGCGGGGTGGCGCTCGTGCCGACCAGGGCGTTGGTCATCGTCCCCGCGGCCGCAGTGCCCTCCGGGAACTTGTACTTCGTGCCCGCCGCGTCGACCAGGTAGCGCTCCTTGCCCGCGCCGGTGCTCTGCACGTACAGCGTCTGGGTGTCGGTGAGCCTGCGCTCGTCGTCCGTCAGGTGCGCCTCGCGGTCGGCGAGCACGAAGGCGGCGGTCTGCACCCCGCGGCCGTTGCCGCCCGGCTGCTGACAGACGGCCCAGCGCTTGGCCTTGGCCGCGTCCTCCTTGGCGGGGAGCCGGTCGGGGGCGTAGGGGATGCCGATGATGGGGCCGCGCGGCGGCTTGCCCGCGTCCAGGACCTTGTCGTCGACCTGGATCACCTTGAACTTCGAGGGGTCCAGCAGCAGTCGGGCGGAGGCGAGGTTGAGCACCGGGTGCAGCCGGGTCTGGTCCTTGCCGTTCACCTTCGTCGTCAGGACCACGTACCGGGTCGTCGACTGCTTGCCGACGAGCACCTGGGTGCCGGCGTCCGCCCAGCCCTTGGGGGCCGTGGGCTTGAACATGCCCCAGGCGCCGAAGGCGGCGAGCACGACCGCGGCGACGATCACGCCCGGGACGACCGCGCGCAGCGGGCGCGGCGCGCCCTCCTCGGTGCCCGTCGCGGACGGCTGGAGGAACGCGGCCACCGTGCGCCGCTTCGCAAAGGTGTACGCGTTGAGCTCATCACGTCGTGATGCCATGACCGCCTGCTTCTCCCCGCACGGCCCGGTCGGTGAGTACGGTCCCCGAGCCTCGATTGTCGGACCGGGCACCTACTATGCCTCTTGACCGACGGTATGCAGGGGCCGGGTAGGGTGAGGGTGCCGCTCAGCGCCTTCCACACCGGGGTAATCAGGGCTCGTTGGGGTGGATTGGGGAGATTCCGGGATCGCGCGGCTGCCGTCGCGCAGTGCCGGAACTCACGGGGTCTGGGCACCGAAAGGGGAAGTGCGCGAGTGATGGCAACGGCAACGCAGCCGCAGACCGGCGCGGCCGCACCCGCACACGGCGGGGTGACGCCGCATCCGAAGTCGAGCCCCGGCCGCTTCGGTCCGTTCCGATTGCAACAGCTCGTACTGCTTCAGGTGGCCGCGGCCGTCCTGTTGGTGGCCTGGGTGGTCGAACCGATGCTGCTGGTTCCCGCCGGGGTCCTCGCGCTCGTCCTGGTGGTGCTCGCGGTCGTACGCCGGCACCAGCGCTCCCTGCCCGAGTGGATCGGCGGTGCGCTCGCGCTGCGCGCGCGACGGCGCCGGGCCGCGTCCCTGACCGTGCCCGCGGGCACGGAGCCCGGGCTGGCGCCGCTCGTCGAGGCCGATCCGGCACTGCGCACGCTCACGTTCAACGACCGCGACCGGCGGCCGGTCGGCATGATCGGCGACGGCACCTTCCTGACCGCGGTCGTCCAGGTGGACACGGACGCCACCGCACTGCGGCCCGACCGGGGGGCGCGGCCGCTGCCGCTGGCCGTCGTACGGGACATCCTCGAAGTGGACGGCATCCGGCTGGAGTCCGCGCAGCTGGTGCAGCACACCCAGCCCGCGCCGGCCCCGCACCTGCCCGCCCAGTCGATGGCCACGCGCAACTACGCGCCGCTGCAGGCCCGGACCGGCACCCCGGCGGTGCGGCTGACCTGGATCGCGCTCAAGCTCGACCCGGAGCTGTGCCCCGAGGCGGTCACCGCGCGCGGCGGCGGGCTGGCGGGTGCCCAGCGGTGTGTGGTGCGCGCGGCGGACCAGTTGGCGAGCCGGCTGGCCGGGGCCGGGTTCAAGGCCAGTGTGCTGACCGAGCAGGAACTCACGGCGGCCCTGGCCACCTCCTCGTGCGCGAACCCGATGGCCATCACCCAGGCCGGGCGGTCGGCCAGCACGGGGCGGCGTACGGAGGAGACCCCGCGGACCTGGCGCTGTGACGACCGGCGGCACACCACGTACTGGATAGGCCGCTGGCCGCAGCTGGGCGGCGCGGGGGCGGCGGCGCTGCCGCAGTTCGTGGCGCTGCTGACCTCGCTGCCGGCTCTCGCGACGAACTTCAGCCTGACGATCGCCCCGGCGGAGCGCCAGGGCGTGACGCTGAGCGGACACGTCCGGGTGACGGGGCGCAGCGACGAGGAACTGGTCGCCGCCCGGCGGGAGTTGGAGCGGACGGCGCGGGGCGTGAAGACCGGGCTGGTCCGGCTCGACCGTGAACAGGTACCGGGGCTGCTGGCTTCGCTGCCGCTGGGAGGGGCGCGATGAGGGGCGGTTTCGGGCTGGTCGGCCCGCGTCGGGAGCGGCACGTGGTGCCCGCCGTGGACCTCGACGCCCTCGCGCTGCCCGTCGGGGACGACGGGGTCGTCATCGGCGTGGACGCCGAGGGGCGGCCGGCGGTGCTCGGCGTCAACCGGCCGACCCCGTACGAGGTGACCCTGATCGGCGGTCTGTGGACGGCGCAGGTGCTGGCGCTGCGCGCGGCGGCCACGGGTGCGCGGGTGGCGGTGGAGACGGGGCGCGGGCACGTGTGGTCCGGGCTGGCCCAGGCGGCGGGCGGCGGGCAGCAGTGCGTGACCCTGCACGAGGTGGGCCGGGTGCCCCCGCAGGGCGCGTCGGCGGGCAGCCCGGTGCTGGTGATCCGGGACTGCGGTATGCGGCCGCCGCGCGGGCGCGTGGTGGCCGGGCCCTGGCAGTCGGTGCTGACGCTGCTGCCGTACCTGAGCCCGACGGCGCCGCGGTTGCTCCAGCAGTCGTCGCTGGTGGGCGTGCAGCGGGTGTCGCCGGACGAGGCGGAGCAGATCGGCCGGCTGATGAGCCTGCCGCGGCCCGCGGTGGATTCCCTGCCGACACTGGGCGACGGGGTGACGCTGTGGTGTACGCCACGGGACGGGCAGTTCGTGATGACCCAGGGGACGGAAGCGGAGACGGGCCTGTTGGGCCCGGCCCGGCGGATCGACTGAGCGCCGGCGGGGCAGACGGGGGCGGACACCGGTACCGGGCCGCGATTAGGCTGAGCGTGGGCGCGGCGTCGAGGTGGGCGCCGGACCAGTGTTCGACAGACCAGGAGGACCAGTGAGCGGCGATCGGAACGAGAGGCGCGGCGGGACGTGGGACGTCCCGACGGACGATCAGTCCGACGCGGAGCCCGAGCTGACGGGCGAGTTCACCATCGACTACACCCCGCCGGCCTGGTACACCCAGGGCGCGGCTCCGGCCGCGCAGGTACCGGGGCTGCCCGAGGGCAGCGGCTTTGAACCCCACCGCCCGTCGGACGTGGCCTCGCCTCCGACGATGCGGATCGCGCCGCCGGCCCCGCGGACCCCGTCCGACGGCTCGGGCATGCCCACGCCTCTGACGACGCCGGCTCCGGCTCCGGCTCCGGCTCCGGCCGAGTCGGCTCCGGTCGACGCGGCCCCCGCGCCGGCCCCGGCTCCGGTCGAGGCGGCTCCGCCGTTCCAGGCCCCGGCCCTGACTCCGGTCGAGGTTCCGGCGTTCCGGACCCCGGCGCTGCCCCCGGCCGAGGCAGAGGTGCCCGCGCCCGTCGCTTCCCCGGCACCGGCGGAGACCCCGGCCCCGATCGAGGCACCGGCGTTCCAGGCACCCGCGTTCCCGGCTCCGGCGCTGCCCCCGGCCGAGCTTCCCGCGCCCGTGGAGTTCCCCGCCCCGATCGAGCCTCCGGCGTACCAGGCGTACCAGGCTCCGGCGCTGCCCCCGGTCGAGGCCGAGGTGCCCGCACCGCCCGTGGCCGACGCCGTGCCCGTCGCGGAGCAGGCGGCGCCCGCCCCGGTCGGCCCTGCGGACGTACCGCACGCCGGCGCCGAGAACCCGTTCGGGGGACCCGGTGGCGAACTGCCGTCGCCGCCGCCCGCGTTCGCGGCTCCGGACGACTACGCGTTCCCGCCGCCGGCTCCGGCCCCGGTCGCCCCGGCTCCGGTCAATCCGGCCCCGGCACCCGCTCCGGCCCCGGTGCCGCAGTACGACCCCCGCTCCGGTAGCCAGTGGCCCAACGGACCGGGACCGGTACCGGGACCTGTACCGCAGCAACAGCATCCGCAACAGCAGCCCCCGCAGCCGCACGACCCCCGGTACTCCGGCCAGGCCGCCGGCGGGGCCCCGCTCGGCTACACGGCCGCCGTCGAGCTGTCCTCCGACCGCCTGCTGCGCAACAAGCAGAAGCCCAAGAACAACAACAACAACGCCGGCGGCCGCTTCCGCTTCGGCGGCAAGGCGGCCGAGGCGGAGCGCCAGCGCAAGCTGGAGCTGATCCGCACGCCGGTCATGTCCTGCTACCGCATCGCCGTCATCAGCCTCAAGGGCGGCGTCGGCAAGACCACGACCACCACCGCCCTCGGCGCCACCCTCGCCACCGAGCGCCAGGACAAGATCCTGGCCATCGACGCGAACCCCGACGCCGGAACCCTCGGCCGCCGCGTGCGCCGCGAGACCGGGGCCACCATCCGGGACCTGGTCCAGGCGATCCCGTACCTGAACTCGTACATGGACATCCGCCGGTTCACCTCGCAGGCGCCCTCCGGTCTGGAGATCATCGCCAACGACGTGGACCCGGCCGTCTCGACGACCTTCAACGACGAGGACTACCGCCGCGTCATCGATACGCTGGGCCGCCAGTACCCGATCATCCTCACCGACTCGGGCACCGGGCTCCTCTACTCCGCCATGCGCGGAGTCCTGGACCTGGCCGATCAGCTCATCATCATCTCGACCCCGTCCGTGGACGGCGCCAGCAGCGCCAGCACCACCCTCGACTGGCTCTCCGCGCACGGGTACGCCGACCTCGTCTCGCGCTCCCTCACCGTCATCTCCGGAGTCCGCGAGACGGCCAAGATGATCAAGATCGAGGACATCGTCCAGCACTTCGAGACCCGCTGCCGCGGCGTCGTCGTCGTGCCGTTCGACGAGCACCTCGCGGCCGGCGCCGAGGTCGATCTCGACATGATGCGGCCCAAGACCCGCGAGGCCTACTTCAACCTCTCCGCCCTCGTGGCGGAGGACTTCCTGCGGGCCCAGCAGCAGGCCCCGCAGGGCCACTGGGGAGCCCCGCACCAGCAGGCCCAGCAGCCCCAGCCGCAGCAGCCGTACGGCCAGCCCCAGGGCCAGCCCGCGTACCAGCAGCCGCAGCCGCAACAGCCGTACGCCCAGCCCTACCCGCAGCCCGGCCAGCCCTGGCAGCAGCCCCCGGCCGCGCCGCAGCAGCCCCAGCAGCCGCCGCGGGACCCGCGCCTCGGCTGACCCGCCGACAGCAGGAAGGGCCCGTACCGCCCCCGGAACCGGGACGGTACGGGCCCTTGCCCGTCAGTGACCTCGTCGTCGTCAGCGCGCCGCGTCGTACGCGTCCGTCAGCACCCGCGCCCGCTTCACGTCGCCCGCGATCGCCTCCAGCAGCCCGTCCAGCGACTCGAACTTCGCCATCCCCCGCACGTACGCGAGGAAGTCGACGGCGACGTGCTGCCCGTACAGGTCCAGCCCGATCCGGTCGATCGCGTACGCCTCCACGGTCCGCTCGGTCGCGTCGAACTGCACGTTCGTCCCCACCGAGATCGCCGCGGGCATCCGCTCTCCGTCGGCCGTCAGCCAGCCCGCGTACACCCCGTCCGCCGGGATCGCGGTGTGCGGCGCCGTCTCGACGTTCGCCGTCGGGTAGCCAAGCTCGCGCCCGCGCTGCGCACCGCGCACCACCACGCCCTCGACCCGGTGCGGACGCCCCAGGATCTCGGCCGCGCCCTCCATGTCCCCTTCGGACACCAGCCTGCGTGCCAGCGTCGAGGAGAACGGCACGCCGCCGCCCGCCTCGCCCCGCTCGACCAGGTCCACGACCTCGACCTCGTAGTCGTACGTGCCGCCCAGCTCGCGCAGGAAGTCGACGTTCCCGGCGGCCCGGTGGCCGAAGCGGAAGTTGGGGCCCTCGATGACGGCCCGCGCGTGCAGCTTGTCGACGAGCACCTTCACGATGAACTCGGCCGGGGACAGCTGCGAGAACTCCGCCGTGAACGGCAGGATCAGCAGGGCGTCCACGCCCAGCCCGGCCATGAGTTCGGCACGCCGGTCGTACGGGGCCAGGATCGGCGGGTGGCTGCCGGGGCGGACGACCTCGCTCGGGTGCGGGCTGAAGGTGACGACGACGGACGGGACGCCGAGCTGACGCGCCGTGGCCACGGCCCGTCCGATGATCAGCTGATGACCCCGGTGCACACCGTCGTAGGAGCCGATGGTGACGACGCTGCGTCCCCAGTCCTGGGGGATGTCCTCCAAGCCACGCCAGCGCTGCACTGTGACCGCTCCTCGCCCGAACCCGTGTAGGCCTTGTACTGATTGCCGATTACAGGTCTAAGACTGCCATGCCGGTGCCCGGGGCCCCGCATCGGCGTCCGGGTGGGACGGCCTCCGCGGCCGCCGCGGCCCCTCGTCACGTCACGTCCGGAGCGGCCCTGCTCAAGGTCTCCACGGTCCGCCGCGCGCTCGGGCCCAGCAGGGCCGCCGCCTCCACGCCCGCCTGCGCCAGCCAGCGCGCCACGAACGCCCCGAAGGCCGGGTCGGACCGGGCGAGCTCCACCGTCCGCCGCTCGAACACCGCGGGCCCGCCGGGGGCCCCGAGCAGCTGTCGCCCGGTGCGCCGCAGCAGCTCCCGCGTACGGTCCTCCGGGCGGGCGGCGGCCCCGGCCGCGACGGCCCCCAGGAACGCGTCGAGCACCCGCGGGTCCGTCTCCTTGCGCAGCAGTACGTCGGCCAGCTCGCCCCGCAGCGCGTACGAGGGCTCCCCGCCCGGCGCGGCCAGTACGGCGGCCAACTCGGCCCGTACCGCCGCGGGGGCGGACCGCAGCAGGTCCAGGACCAGCGGGCGCAGCACCGGGCCGGCGGCCGGGCCCTGTTCCAGGCGCCGGTCGACGAACGCGGCGGCGTGCGGGGCGTCCTCGGGACGGCGCGCGAGGTGCTCCCGTACGAGGTCACCGGCGCGCCGGGCCAGCCCGGGCGTGGTCAGCGCGGCCAGGGCGCGCACCACCTCCCCGTCGGCCCGCTCCCGCAGAGCGTCGAACACCGCGTCCGGGTCGGGCAGTACGGGCAGGGCCGCGACCAGCGCCGCCGCGGGCAGCCGGGGGCCGTGCTCGGGGGCGCGGAAGCAGGCGAGGGCGTCAGGCAGGTAGCGGCCGCGCACCTGCGGGTCGCGGAGCAGCGTCGCCAGGGCGCTGCCGTGCAGGGCGGCGTCGGCGGGGCGGGCCAGCAGCGTCTGGGCGGCGTAGCGCAGCAGCTCGCGGTCTGCGGGGGTGCGCACGTGCGGGGCGGTGGCGAGGCCGTACGCGGCGGCCGCGACCCGCCGCCCGGGCCGTTCGTCGTGGGCCCAGCGGTCCACGGCCCGGCACATCGCGGAGGGTTCCTCCTCGGCGAGTACGGCGAGCAGTTCGTCGGCGCGGGGGTGCGCGGCGGTGACGAGCGCCTCGGTGAGGTCGTCCACGGCGAGGCGGCGGTGGGTGTGCAGCAGGGCCTGCGCGGCGGTGGCGACGGTGGCCCCGGGCCGGCCGCGCAGCCGCCGCCCGTCGGTGAACCAGGCGCAGAGCAGGGGCTGCGCGAACCGGGGGGCCCGGACGAGCCGGCGGGCCGCGGCGTCGAGGTAGCGGTCGCCGGGGACCGCCTCGGCGGGGTCGGCGGGCAGCAGCCGGCGCAGGAGGTCGAGACGGTCGGGCTCGGGCAGCCGGAGCCGGTTCCAGAACCAGCCGCCGAACTCGCCCGGGCCCGCGCGGGCCACGTGCTCGGCGAGGGCGTGCAGGACGGGGAGGTGGGGGTGGGCGTCGGGCGCCCGCAGCAGGGTTTCGCGCAGCAGTCGGGCGGCCCACCAGACCCGGTCGGGTTCGGCTGCGCCGGTCCCGGCCTCGGCGAGGGCGTTGAGGCGGTCGACCAGGCGCTGGAGCTCGCCGCGCAGGCTCTGCGCGGGCAGTCTGCGCAGGGCCTCCAGGACGGGCCCGATCCGGTGCCGGGGTACGGGGAGGCCGGGCCCGGCGGGCCGGTGGACGAGGGAGGCCAGGGCGGTCGGGACGTCCAGGTGGAAGGCCTGGATCCAGTCGGACAGCTCCTCGTGGGCGAAGCGGAAGCCGGGCCCGGCGGGCACCAGCAGTCCCTCGGTGAGCACGGCGGAGGCCCAGCCGGTGCGCCACGGGAACAGCTCCTCGAAGTCGGCCCTGGCGAGCGACCCCTGCCCGGGTCCCAGGCAGCGCCGGGCGGCCTCGTGGACCCGGCCGGCCATGCGCGTCGCGAGCCGCCGCACCCCGGGGCCGTGCACCCGGGCGCCCCCGGCCTGGTCGGCGGCGACGCGGACCGCGGCGCGCAGGCACAGCAGGTCCAGGTGGGCGGCGAAGACCTCGTCGCGGCCGGGGCGGCCGACCGTGACCTCGGCGGCGCGGATCCCGGCCAGCAGGCGCAGGGTGAGCGGGTGCCGGGCGTCGGCCTCCCGGACGGCGCCCTCGGGGATGCCGAGGCGGGCCCGGGCGGTCTCGGCCTCGGCGGCGGTGAGGTCGCCGAGCGGGAGGGCGGGCGGCATCCGGCGGGCGGGGCGGGCCGGGGTGTGGAGCACCTCGGGCGGGCAGAGGGCGCCGGCCCGCTCCCAGTGCTCGGGGCGGGCGGCGACGGCCAGCCGGGCGCCCGCCGCGCGCAGCCAGCCGACGGTGGCCTCGGTCCAGGGCCCGAGGCGGTGGGCGAGCTCCGGCGGCATCTCCTCGGGGGCGTCGAGCACCACGAGCAGCGCCCGCCCGGCCTCCCCGGCCACCCGCGCCACCTGCTCGGCGTCCGCCTCGGCCGCGGGCCGGTCCCCCGGTTCGGCCGGGCCCCCGGCGGTGACGATCCGGGCCGCGGCGGCCAGCGCCCGCGTCACCGCGTCGGCCAGCGAGGTGTCCCCGGCGGTCAGGTCCGCGCCGCGCAGCCACAGCGTCGGGGCGGGACGGGACCCGCGTGCCCGGCGTACGGCCAGGGCCGCCAGCGCGGTGGTCCGGCCGGTGCCCGGTTCGCCGACCAGGCCGAGGACGAGGCCGTCGCCCGCCGTGAAGGCCTCCAGTTCGGCCGCGGTCCCCGGTCGCTCCACGGGGTCAAAGCCGGGTTCGGCCTCGTCCGGGGGGAAGGCCGCGCCCACGGTGGTCCCGGTCAGTTCCAGGATCCCGGCGAGGTTCAGGTCCGGCCCGTACGCGGGCACGGTCGCGGTATTGCGTTCCAGCAGCGCGGCCAGCGGACCGGCCGGGTCGGCGACGGCGGCCGCGCGCAGGGCCACCGCGAAGCCACCAGAGCGGTGTTCCGCCCGCAGAGCGGTGCCCAGGACGGCAAGCACCGCTCCGGTCTCGGCGTCGAGGACCGGGCCGCCGCAGGCCTCCCCGCCCAGGCTCAGCGCGTCCCGCCCATCGGTTCCGATCGCCAGCTCCATCGCGGCGCGGGCGGGCACGGCGTGCAGTCCGCCGGCCGTCGGATAGGTGACCTCGGCGCCCCCGAGCACCCGCGCCTGCCGCCATCCCCGCGCGGGCAGCCGTACGTACGTCCCCGGAGCGATGGCCTCGCGCACCGCCACCGGCAGCGGCCGCATCCCGAGCCCGTCGGTCCGTACGAGCGCCAGCGCGAGCCCCGGCAGGGCGGTGACGTCGCCCGCCTCGGCCAGCCAGGTCCGGCCGGCCGGGCCGGGCGCGTGCAGCACCACCCGGCTCAGTCCCTCGACCGCCTCGTGGCTGGTGACCACCGTCCCGCGGTCGTCGGCGACGAACCCGCTGCCGCGCGCCTGACCGGCGAGATCGCAGATTGTGACGAGCTCCGCCATGGCCGCACCACTCCCCCGCAACGCCCCGTGTTCACGACGGTAGGCAGGTGAAGATCAGCACGAAAAGCACGTGTGGCGAACGCGCCCCCTTACGCTCCCTCCATTCACTCCGAGCGCCTGCTCGGACGGGTGAATACGGGGCTCCGGGTGGATAGAGACCTACCCGAGGGGGGTCGTGGAGCGGTGAGCGCCAGTGCATGCGCGCTCATCGCTCCACGTCAACGAACACTCCGCTTCAACGAAAGCAGCGGCGGTGGGTCAGACGAAGACCGCGAGGGACTTGGCCTTTCCGCCCTTGCTCTCCACGAGCCCGAGCAGCGTTCCCTGCGGTCCGAAGACCGCCACGGTCCGGCCGGCCTCGTACGTGTCCGGCATCTCGATCCGCACGCCGTTGGCGAGCAGCGAGGCGCGCCGGGCATCCAGGTCCCAGCGCGGGAAGGCCGCGGCTGCCGCGTCGCCGATCGGCATGACGGTCAGCTCCTCCTGGAGCTGGTCCAGCGTGCGCGCCCGGTCGATCTTGTACGGGCCCACCCGGGTGCGCCGCAGCGCCGTCAGGTGCCCGCCGACGCCGAGGTCGGCGCCCAGGTCACGGGCCAGGGCGCGGATGTACGTACCGCTGGAGCAGGCGACGGAGACGACGAGGTCGACGACCTTGGTGCCGTCCTCGGCCTCCGCCTCGCGCATGTCGTACACCTGGAACGAGGAGACGGTCACGGGCCGGGCCGGGATCTCGAAGTCCTCGCCGTCCCGCGCGCGCTTGTAGGAGCGCACGCCCTTGATCTTGATGGCGCTGACCTTGGACGGGACCTGCATGATCTCGCCGGTCAGCTTGGCGATGCCCTCGTCCACGGCCTGCCGGGTTACCCCGGTGGCGTCCGTGGAGGAGGTGAGCTCGCCTTCGGCGTCGTCCGTCAGGGTGTTCTGCCCCAGCCGGATGGTGCCGAGGTACTCCTTCTCCGTGAGCGCGAGGTGGCCGAGGAGCTTGGTGGCCTTCTCGACGCCCAGGACCAGCACGCCCGTCGCCATCGGGTCGAGCGTGCCGGCGTGGCCCACGCGGCGGGTCTTGGCGATCCCGCGCATCTTGGCGACCACGTCGTGCGAAGTGAAGCCGGACGGCTTGTCGACGATGATCAAGCCGTCCGGAGTCTTCCCTGCGTTGCTGCTCATTCCGCGGCTGCGTCCTCGTCGGAGTCGTCTGCGTCCTCACCGGGCTTCTTGTACGGGTCGGCGTCACCGGCGTACTGCGCGCCGGAGGACACCTCGCGCACCTGGGCGTCGGAGGTCCGTGCCTTGTCGAGGAGGTCCTCGATGGTCTTGGCGTTCTCCGGGAGGGCGTCCGCGACGAAGGTCAGGGTGGGCGTGAACTTGGTGCCCGCCGCCCGGCCGACCGCGGAGCGCAGTACGCCCTTGGCGCTCTCCAGGCCCGCTGCCGCACTGGCCCGGTCCTCGTCGTCGCCGTAGACCGTGTAGAAGACCGTGGCCTCCCGCAGGTCGCCGGTGACCCGGGTGTCCGTGATGGTCACGTGCGTACCGAGGCGGGGGTCCTTGACACCGCGCAGCAGCTTCTCGGCCACCACCTCCCGGATGAGGTCCGCCAGCTTCTTCGCCCGCGCATTGTCGGCCACTGGTCCGTCTCCTTCTTATGTCTTGCTATCAGTCTTCATCACCGTGGAGGCGCCGTCGCACGGACAGCAGCTCCACTTCCGGACGCGCCGCGACCAGCCGCTCACAGCGGTCCAGTACGTCCGAGAGGAACCCCGCGTCCCCACTCACCAGAGCGACCCCTATGCGGGCCCTGCGGTGCAGGTCCTGGTCGCCCACTTCGGCCGCGCTCACGGAGAACTTGCGTTGGAGCTCGGCGACGATGGGCCGGACGACGGAGCGTTTCTCCTTCAGCGAGTGGACGTCGCCGAGGAGCAGATCGAAGGACAGAGTCCCCACGTACATGCAGTTCCGGATGTCCCGCCGGTGCGGGTTCGGTGGCCTGCCGGCCGTCGCTCGGCAGGGTCACCAGAACCGTACACGCAACGGCCGGGGCCGATCGACGGATATTCCGCCGACCGGCCCCGGTGTTACGAGTTACGACACGGTGCGAACCGCCTCGCGCTTACGCGCGGGGCTTCTCGCGCATCTCGTACGTCGCGATGACGTCGTCGATCTTGATGTCGTTGTAGCTGCCGAGGTTGATACCGCCCTCGAAGCCTTCGCGAATCTCGGTGACGTCGTCCTTGAAGCGGCGCAGACCGGAGATGGTGAGGTTCTCGGCGATGACCTTGCCATCGCGCAGGAGCCGCGCCTTGGTGTTGCGCTTGACCTCGCCGGACCGGATGAGGACACCGGCGATGTTGCCCAGCTTGGACGAGCGGAAGATCTCGCGGACCTCCGCCGTACCGAGCTCGACCTCTTCGTACTCCGGCTTGAGGAGACCCTTCAGGGCCGCCTCGATCTCCTCGATGGCCTGGTAGATCACCGAGTAGTAGCGGACGTCGACGCCCTCGCGGTCCGCCATCTGCGCGGCACGGCCGGCCGCACGGACGTTGTAACCGATGACGATGGCGTCGGAGCCCATCGCCAGCGAGATGTCGGACTCGGTGACCGCACCCACACCGCGGTGCAGGACCCGGATGTCGACCTCTTCACCGACGTCGAGCTGGAGCAGCGAGGACTCGAGAGCCTCGACCGCACCGGACGCGTCGCCCTTGATGATGAGGTTGAGTTCCTGGACCAGACCGGCCTTGAGCACGGAGTCGAGGTCCTCGAGGGACACACGACGGACGCGCTTGGCGAAGTTGGCGTTGCGCTCACGCGCAGCACGCTTCTCGGCGATCTGACGGGCCGTACGGTCCTCGTCGACGACGAGGAAGTTGTCGCCGGCGCCGGGGACGTTGGTGAGACCCAGGACCAGGACGGGGGTCGACGGACCCGCTTCCTCGACGTTGTTGCCCTTGTCGTCGAGCATGGCGCGCACTCGGCCGTAGGCGTCGCCCACGACCATCGTGTCGCCGACGCGGAGGGTACCGCGCTGGACGAGGACGGTGGCGACGGCACCGCGGCCGCGGTCGAGGTGGGACTCGATCGCAATACCCTGAGCGTCCTGCTCCGGGTTGGCGCGGAGGTCGAGCGAGGCGTCGGCGGTGAGGACGACGGCCTCGAGCAGGGAGTCGATGTGCAGACCCTGCTTGGCGGAGATGTCGACGAACATCGTGTCGCCGCCGTACTCCTCGGCGACCAGACCGAACTCGGTGAGCTGACCGCGCACCTTGACCGGGTCGGCACCTTCGACGTCGATCTTGTTGACCGCGACGACGATCGGGACGCCGGCGGCCTTGGCGTGGTTGAGCGCCTCGATCGTCTGCGGCATGACGCCGTCGTTGGCCGCGACCACGAGGATCGCGATGTCGGTCGACTTGGCACCACGGGCACGCATGGCGGTGAACGCCTCGTGACCCGGGGTGTCGATGAAGGTGATCTTGCGCTCTTCACCGTTGACCTCGGTACCGACCTGGTACGCACCGATGTGCTGCGTGATGCCACCGGCCTCGCCCGCAACGACGTTCGTCTTGCGGATGGCGTCGAGCAGTCGGGTCTTACCGTGGTCGACGTGACCCATGACGGTCACGACCGGCGGACGCGGCATGAGGTATTCCTCGCCGCCCTCGTCCTCGCCGAACTCGATGTCGAAGCCCTCGAGGAGCTCGCGGTCCTCTTCCTCCGGGCTGACGATCTGGACGACGTAGTTCATCTCGCCGGCCAGCATCTCGAGCGTCTCGTCGGAGACGGACTGCGTGGCAGTGACCATCTCGCCGAGGTTCATCATCACGGCGACGAGCGACGCCGGGTTGGCGTTGATCTTCTCCGCGAAGTCGGTGAGGGACGCACCGCGCGACAGGCGAACGGTCTCGCCCTGGCCGCGAGGCAGCATCACGCCGCCGACGGACGGGGCCTGCATGGCCTCGTACTCCTGGCGCCTCTGACGCTTGGACTTGCGACCACGACGGGCCGGACCGCCGGGACGGCCGAAGGCACCCTGCGTGCCACCACGGGCACCGGGACCACCGGGACGCCCGCCGAAGCCGGGACGACCGCCGCCACCGGCACCGGCCGGACCGCCGCCGAAGCCGCCGCCACCGGGACGCGGGCCGCCGAAGCCGCCGCCGCCAGGACGCGAGCCCGGACCGGCCGGACGGCCGGCGAAGCCGCCGCCCGCGGGACGACCGGCGCCGCCGCCGGGACGGGCACCGCCCGCACCGGGACCACGGCCACCGGGGCCGCCGCCGGGACGCGGACCGGGACCACCGGCAGCGGGACGCTGCGGCATCATGCCCGGGTTCGGACGGTTACCACCGGGAGCACCGCCCGGACGCGGGGCGCCGCCCTGCGGACGGGGCATGCCGCCGGGGGTCGGGCGGCCAGCACCCTGGCCCTGGGGACGCGGAGCGCCGCCGGGACCGCCCTGCGGGCGGGGAGCACCCTGGCCGCCGCCGGCGCCGGGGGCACCGGGACGGGGCGCGCCGGCCGGACGGGGCGCCTGCGGGCGCGCCATGCCGGTGGAGCCACCAGAGGTGAAGGGGTTGTTGCCCGGACGGGGACCGGCCGGACGGGCGCCCTGCGGACGCGGGGCCGCGCCACCGGGGCGCGGGGCCTGGGCACCGGGAGCGGTGCCGGCCGGACGCGGGGCGCCGGGACGGGCGCCGGCCTGGCCACCCTGGGCCGCCGGACGCTGCTGCGCCGGACGGGGACCGGGGGCGGCGGCGGGACGCTCGGTGCGCGCCGGGGCGGCGGGAGCCGCCGGAGGCGCGGAGAACTCGGTCGCCACGGGAGCCGCCGGAGCGGGCTTCGGGGCGGCCGGAGCCTTCGGGCCGGGACGCGGGCCGGATGCGGCCGGAGTCACCGGGGCGGGCGCAGCGGCGGCCGGAGCCTCCGCGACGACCGGCTTGGGGGCCGGTGCGCCGGGCTTCGGCGCAGCGGGACGTGCAGCGGCACCCGGGGTGGGAGCCCCGGGCTTGGCGGGGGCGGCCTTGCGGGGCGCACCCGGCTTCGCAGCGGACTTGCCGGCGTTGCCGCCGGGGCCCTGCAGCGCGTCAGTCAACTTGCGTACAACCGGCGCCTCGATCGTCGAGGACGCCGAACGGACGAACTCACCGAGTTCCTGGAGCTTGGCCATGACGACCTTGCTCTCAACTCCGAACTCCTTGGCGAGTTCGTATACCCGGACCTTAGCCACTTCGCTCCTTTTAGGTCCGGGTTACGCCGGACCGTCGCTACTTCATGGGCGTACTCATCGCGTACTCATCGAGTGCTCATCGCAATCTCGACCTACTTCCAACTCGCGAGGTACCTGACCGCACGGGGTATCCGTGCCGTACTACTTCTTACGGTGTCGCCTCGGCCTCGGCGGCCAGGGCGTTGCGCAGTTCCGTCGTGTCGAGCACTCCGGCGGACCGTAGGGCCCGGGGGAACGCCCGGCGGCGGACCGCCTGGTCGAGGCAGACCACGGCAGAGTGCACATAAGCACCCCGGCCGGGCAGCGTACCGCGTGGATCGGGGACGCATTCGTCCTCGATCGCCACGATGCGCAGCAGATCGCTCTTGGCCGCTCGCTCCCGACACCCCACACAGGTGCGTTCGGGGCGTGCGCGGGCTTGCGTCCGGCCAGACACGCCTAAGTCTACCTCCCCGCACCGACCCTCCCCCGACAAGTTCCGGGCGAAAATCGAACGGCTGTTGTGTTGTGGTGATCCACGGGCCGGTGTAAGGCCGCCGCGTGGTCCCTGTCTACCGCCCGGGAAGCCCCGGGCGGTACCGGTTTATTCCCCGTCGCCGTCCGCGTCCGCGTCCGGGGACGCCTCGGTGTCGGGACGGATGTCGATGCGCCAGCCGGTGAGCCGGGCGGCGAGGCGGGCGTTCTGGCCCTCCTTGCCGATGGCCAGCGACAGCTGGTAGTCGGGCACGGTCACCCGCGCGGAGCGGGTGTCCCAGTCGACGACCTCGACCTTGCTCACCCGGGCGGGTGACAGCGCGTTCGCGACCATCTCCGCCGGGTCGTCCGACCAGTCGACGATGTCGATCTTCTCGCCGTGCAGCTCGGCCATGACATTGCGCACTCGGCTGCCCATCGGGCCGATGCAGGCGCCCTTCGGGTTGAGGCCCGAGCGGGTGGACCGTACGGCGATCTTGGTGCGGTGACCGGCCTCACGGGCGATCGCCGAGATCTCGACGCTGCCGTCGGCGATCTCCGGGACCTCCAGCGAGAACAGCTTCTTCACCAGGTTGGGGTGGGTGCGCGACAGGGTCACGGACGGACCGCGGACACCCTTCGCCACCCGCACGACGTACGCCTTCAGGCGCAGTCCGTGCGTGTACTCCTCGCCGGGGACCTGCTCCTGCACCGGCAGGATGGCCTCCAGCTTGCCGATGTCGACGAGGACGTTCTTGGGGTCCTTGCCCTGCTGGACGACGCCGGTGATGACGTCGCCCTCCCGGCCGGCGAACTCGCCGAAGGTCAGGTCGTCCTCGGCGTCGCGCAGACGCTGCAGGATCACCTGCTTGGCGGTCGTCGCGGCGATCCGCCCGAAGTCCGACGGGGTGTCGTCGAACTCCTTGGGCTCCTGGCCCTCTTCGAGGTCCCTCGGGTCTTCCGTCGCCCACACGACCACGTGACCGTTGGTGCGGTCCAGCACGACGCGTGCGCGGCGGAAGCTCCCCTCGGTCCGGTGGTACGCGATGAGGAGGGCCGACTCGATCGCCTCGACGAGCAGGTCGAAGGAGATCTCCTTCTCCCGGACCAGACCCCGCAGGGCACTCATGTCGATGTCCACGGCTACGCCTCCTCTTCCTTCTTGTCCTTGCGGCTGAACTCGATCTCGACACGCGCCTTGGCGATGTCGGTGAAAGCAATGCGGCGGGCGGTCGCCTTGCGGCCCTTCACGCCCGGGACCTCGACGTCCAGTCCCTCGTCGTCGAGGTCGAGGATGCGGGCGATCAGTTCCCCGCCCTCCGCCAACTGGAACTTCACGAGACGGCCGATCGCCCGTACGTAGTGACGGTGCTCGCTGAGCGGGCGGTCCGCGCCCGGGGAGCTGACTTCGAGGACGTACTCGTCCTCGCCCATCACATCGGAATCGTCGAGCTTGTCGGAAACCTCACGGCTCAGCTCGGCGCACGCGTCCAGCTCGACACCCTCGTCGGAATCCACGATGATCCGCAGCATCCGGCGCTTGCCCGCCTTGGACAGCTCGATCTCCTCGAGGTCCAGGCCCTTGGCGGCGACGAGCGGCTCCAGCAATCCGCGCAGCCTGTCGCTCTGGGTGGTGCTCATCCGGGTGACTCCTCGGCCGCGTGTGCTGTTGTGGTTTCCGTCGTGCGTCAGGTCAAAGGGTATCCGGTCGCGGAGGGTGTTGCCGTCAGCCCTGTGGACGGGGCCCCGGGTACCGTGATCACACCCTGCCCCGCCATCACCCCCCGAGGACGTCGCCGTGCCCTGGACTCTGCCATCGAGGCCCTCGCGCAGGAGCCTGCTCGCCGGTGCCGCCGGAGCGGCCGGAGCCGCGCTGCTCACGGGGTGCTCCGACACCCGTTCGTCCGGTATGGATGTCGGGATTCCACTCGAACGGCGGATGCGGGAAGCGGCCGTTCGTGACAGTGCGCGACTGCTGGAACGTTACGACGCCACCGCCGCCGCGCATCCGGCTCTGGCGGCGCGGCTCGAACCGCTGCGCACCGCCGTGGCCGCGCACGCGGCGGCCCTCTCCCTCACCCCTCCGGACGCTCCGTCCGCATCCGCGTCGGCTTCCGCTTCCGCCTCGCCGTCCGGCGGTACGGGGGCGGCCGCTCCCGCGCCGAGCGGGGAGCCGGTGCCGCCGAAGCCCGCCGAGGCCCTGACCGCCCTCGCGGACGCCGAGCGGAGCCTGTCGGAGGCCCGGACCATCGACCTGGCCGGGGCGCCGGGCGAGCTGGCCCGGATGCTGGCCTCGGTGGCCGCCTGCGGCGCCGTCCACGCGTACCTGCTGACCTCGACCCCCGGAGCCAAGCCGTGAAGCCCGAACCCTCCCCCGCCGGCCGGGCCCTGGAGGCCACCCAGGCCGCACTGGCCGCCGAGCACGCGGCCGCGTACGGCTACGGGGTGATCGGCGCCCGGACAGCCGGGGCCCGCACGACGGAAGCCCGGGAGGCGTACGGCGGCCACCTCGCGCGGCGGGACTCCCTGGCCCGGACCGTGCGGGAGCTGGGCGGCGCGCCCCGGTCCGCGGAGGCGGCGTACGCCCTGCCGTTCGAGGTGCGCACCCCCGCCGACGCCGAGCGGCTGGCCGCCGAGATCGAGGACCGGGTGGCGGGCGCGTACTCCGATCTGGTGCGGGCGGCGGAAGGTCCGCTGCGCCGCGAGGCGGCCGACGCGCTGAGCGCCGCGGCGGTCCGCGCGGCACGCTGGCGCGGTGTCGGCGTAGCCTTCCCTGGGCTCACGGAAAAGCGCTGAAGTGGCGAAACGGGCCCGGCACAGCTGAAAGGGACCACGCACGCATGGCTTTCGAACCGCCGCAGCGGCTTGTACGGGCGCTCGGCGAGATGCCGGAATCGGCGCAAGACGCGGAGTGGCTGGGGCAGTTGCCCCGGCTCACCGAGGCAGCGCTGTCCCGGCGTGAGGTACGGGCCCAGCGGGTGCAGGCCCCGGGCGGCCGCAGCAGCCTGGTCGTCCTCGTCCAGTACGCCGACGGGACCCCGGCCGCGCTGAAGCTGGCGCCCCCGCACGCCCGGCCCGACCGGGAACTGGCGGCCCTGGCGCACTGGGGCGGTTTCGGGGCCGTACGGGTCCTCGACTCGCGGTACCACGAGGAAGACGGGGCACTGCTGCTGGAGCGGCTGCACCCGGAGGTCTCGCTGCGGTCGCTGCCGGACGCCAAGGCGCTGCTGGAGGCCAGCGGCACGCTGCGCAGGCTGTGGGTGGCGCCGCCCGCCGGGCACGTCTGGGAAACGGTGGCGGAGCGGACCGAGCAGCAGTCGGCGGCGCTGAAGGCGGCCCCGGCGGAGGTCCGGGCGCTGGCGGACACGGCCCTGGCGATGCGCGACGAGCTGGTCGCGGCCGCACCGGAGGAGCTCCTGCTGCACGGGAACTTCCGGCAGGGCAAGGTCCTCGCCGGCGAGCGCGCCCCGTGGCTGACGGTGGGCCCGGACCCGCTGGTCGGCGAGCGGGCGTACGACCTGGCGCGGCTGGTCCGGGACCGGCTGGAGGACCAGGTGGCCACCTCGGCGGGGGCCGCGGGCGCCCGGCGCCGGGTGAACCGGCTGGCCGACGCCCTGGAGGTGGACCGGGACCGGCTGCGGGGCTGGACGGTGTTCCGGGCGGTGGAGTCGGGGAACAGGGCGCTGGCCGCCGGGCGGCGCCGGGATGCGGAGCTGTTGCTGGAGTTCGCCGCCTGGCTGTAGGGCATACCGTTTAGGTAGGCAGGTGAGTCCGGCAGGGGGCCGTCATGGTCGAAGAACTGCTGACAGCGGCGATCGCCGCGGGTGTGGGCATCGCGGTCTACATGGGCGCCGCGGCCCGGGTGGTGAAGCAGTACGAGCGGGGCCTGGTCTTCCGTTTCGGCAGGCTGCGCCCGCAGATACGGCCGCCCGGCTTCGCGATGATCGTTCCTGTGATCGACCGGATCCACAAGGTGAACATGCAGATCGTGACGCTGCCGGTGCCGGCGCAGGAGGGCATCACGCGGGACAACGTCACGGTGCGGGTGGACGCGGTCGTGTACTTCAAGGTCGTCGACCCGGCGAACGCGATCGTGGCGGTGGAGGACTACCGCTTCGCCGTCTCGCAGATGGCGCAGACCTCGCTCAGGTCGATCATCGGCAAGTCCGACCTGGACGATCTGCTGTCCAACCGCGAGATGCTCAACCAGGGCCTGGAGCTGATGATCGACAGTCCGGCGGTGGGGTGGGGCGTGCAGATCGACCGGGTCGAGATCAAGGACGTGTCGCTGCCGGAGACGATGAAGCGGTCGATGGCCCGGCAGGCGGAGGCGGACCGGGAGCGGCGGGCCCGTGTGATCAACGCGGATGCGGAGCTTCAGGCCTCGCACAAGCTGGCCGAGGCGGCGGAGGTCATGTCCGAGCAGCCGGCCGCGTTGCAGCTGCGGCTGCTGCAGACCGTGGTGGCGGTGGCTGCCGAGAAGAACTCGACGCTGGTTCTGCCGTTTCCGGTGGAACTCCTGCGCTTCCTGGAACGCGCGGCCCCTTCGCCCCCGGCGCCCGGCCCGGCCGAGGGCCCGGCCCCGGCCGAGGCTCCTGCCCCGGCCCCGGCTCTGGAAGAAGCCCTTCCCGCGGACCCGGGCCTGGCCCTGGACGGCTCGCCGCCGCCCCCGGAGGAGCCGCACGACCCTCGCGACTAGGCGGCGGCCGCTGCGCGGGGCCTCCCCCACCCCGCCCCTTCCCGAAACCGGGCTCTGCCCGGACCCGCGCCTCAAACGCCAGCGAGGCTGAAATTGCCGCTGCGCGGCAATCCAGCCCGCCGCCTAATCCAGCCCCGCCTGGGGGTCCCCCCGGACGGAGTCTGGGGGAGTTTGAGGCGCGGGGTCTGGGGCGGAGCCCCGGCAACGGACCCGCTGGTTATGTCAGGCGGGCCAGGGCCTCGGAGAGGGGGAGTTCCTCGCGGGTGCCCGAGGCGCGGTGCTGGAGTTCGACCACCGACTCCGCCGAACGGCGGCCCGCGACCAGGATCCACGGGACGCCGATCAGCTCCGCGTCGGTGAGCTTCACGCCCGGGGACAGGCCCGGACGGTCGTCCAGCAGGACGCGCAGGCCCGCCTCCGAAAGGGCCGACGCCGCCTGCTCCGCCAGAGCCAGCGGCACGGCCTTGCCCGCCGCCACCACGTGCACGTCGGCCGGGGCCACGGCGGCCGGCCAGGACAGGCCCCGCTCGTCCGCCGTCTGCTCGGCCAGCGCGGCCACCGCCCGCGAGACCCCGATGCCGTACGAACCCATCGTGACCCGAACGGGCTTGCCCTCCTTGCCGAGGACGTCGAGACCGAACGCGTCCGCGTACTTGCGGCCCAGCTGGAAGATGTGGCCGATCTCGATGGCCCGGTCCAGCCGGAGGCCGGAGCCGCATCGCGGACAGGGATCGCCCGCTTCCACGACCACCACGTCCAGGTACTGGTCCACCTCGAAGTCCCGCCCGCAGACCACGTTCCGGGCGTGGGTGTCCGCCCTGTTGGCGCCGGTCACCCACGAAGTGCCCGGCGCCACCCGGGGATCGGCCAGGTAGCGGACCTTCTCCAGGCCCTGCGGGCCCACGTAGCCCCGTACGAGATCGGGCCGGCCCTCGAAGTCCTCGGCGGTGACGAGCTCGACGACCGCCGGCGCCAGGTGTTCGCCAAGCTTGCCGAGGTCCACCTCGCGATCGCCCGGCACGCCCACGGCCACGATCTCCCCGTCCACCTTCACCAGGAGGTTCTTCAGGGTCGCCGAGGCCGGGACGCCGAGCAGCGCCGCCAGGGACTCGATCGTCGGGGTGTCGGGGGTGTCCAGCTCCTCCACGGGGCCGTGGTCACCGGCGACCGGGGTCAGCGCGAACGTCACCGCCTCGGTGTTGGCCGCGTAGTCGCAGGAGGGACAGTCCGCGAAGGTGTCCTCGCCCGCCTCCGCGGGAGCCAGGAACTCCTCGGACGCCGAGCCGCCCATGGCCCCCGACACGGCCGACACGATCCGGTGGTCCAGGCCGAGCCGCTCGAAGATGCGGACGTACGCCTCGCGGTGGAGGCGGTAGGACTCCGCCAGCCCCTCGTCGGACACGTCGAAGGAGTAGGAGTCCTTCATCTGGAACTCGCGCCCGCGCAGCACTCCCGACCGGGGCCGCGCCTCGTCGCGGTACTTGGTCTGGATCTGGTACAGCATGACCGGCAGATCCTTGTACGAGGTGCACTGGTCCTTCACCACCAGGGTGAAGATCTCCTCGTGGGTGGGACCGAGCAGGTAGTCCGCGCCCTTGCGGTCCCTGAGCCTGAACAGCAGGTCCCCGTACTCCGACCAGCGTCCGCTGACCTCGTACGGCTCCTTCGGCAGCAGTGCGGGGAGCAGCACCTCCTGGGCGCCGATCGCGTCCATCTCCTCGCGGACGATGCGCGAGACGTTGTCCAGGACCCGCTTGCCGAGCGGCAGCCACGTCCACACTCCGGCCGAGGACCGCCGGACGTAGCCGGCGCGGACCAGCAGCCGGTGGCTGAGGGTTTCGGCGTCGGCCGGGTCCTCGCGGAGGGTCTTGGCCATGAGGCGGGACATGCGCTGTACGTGGTGTGTGGACATGCCGGGAGATTACCGGCGTCCGCGCGGCCGGGGGTACTTGGTTTCAGGGCCGGGGCAGCGGCAGCGGGGCGCCCATGACGGCGTACGGGAGGCTCGCGCTCGGGAAGTGGACCTGGCGGGCGAGGTCGACGTAGCCGAGGGCCCGGTAGAGGCCGCGGGCGGGGCTGTCGGTGTCGATGGCGGAGAGGATCGAGCGCGTTTCGGCGGCGCTGTCGGTGATGCCGGTGATCAGGGCGCGGCCGACGCCGTGGCCCTGGAATCCGGGGTGGACGTGCAGTTCGGTGATCACGAAGGAGCCGTCGAGCCAGTCCTCGTGGCCGCCGGCCCGCAGATAGGGCTCGACGATGGTGGACCACCAGTGCGTGCGGTCGTTGGGCATCCCGTAGACGAATCCGGTGAGCGCACCGTCCTCGGCGAAGGCCCCCAGCGCACGGGCGCCGCGGCAGGTCATGTGGCGCTGGACGATGTAGCGCCGGATGCCGACCTCCTCCTCGCTGAGGCCGAAGGCGACGGCCTGCACGCGCAAGGCCTCGTCCACGCGGGCGGCGAGGTCGAGGGGGCCGATGCGGACTCCGGAAGGCAGCATGCGGCGACCTTACTTCGCGGTAGGGACGGGCCGGTACGGGTTCGGCCGGTTCAGAACAGCACGCTCATGAAGGCGCCGACCTCACGGAAACCCACCCGCCGGTAGGAGGCACGGGCGGCGGTGTTGAAGTCGTTCACGTAGAGGCTGACCACGGGTGCCACGTCGCGCAGCGCGTAGGCGACGACGGCGGCCATCCCGGTCTCCGAGTAACCGCGGCCGCGGAACTCGGGGGCCACCCACACGCCCTGGATCTGGCAGGCGCGGGAGGTGGCGGCGCCGATCTCCGCCTTGAAGACGATCTTTCCGTCCGCGATGTGGGCGAAGGAGCGGCCGCTGCCGACGAGTTCGGCGACCCTGGCCTGGTAGAGCAGCCCGCCGTCGCCGGCCATCGGCGAGATGCCGACCTCCTCGGTGAACATGGCCACGCAGGCGGGCATGATCAGTTCCATCTCGTCCTTGCGGACGCGCCGGACCTGCGGGTCGGCCTCGACCGTGGCGGAAGGGCTCTCGATGACCATGAGCGGCTGGTGGGAGCGCACGTCGCGGGCGGGTCCCCAGCTGGGCTCCAGGAGCTGCCACAGCAGCCGGGTGGCCTCGGCGGGGCCCACGATGGAGGAGCAGCGGCGGCCGGTGCGGCGGGCGCGGTCGGCGAAGGCGCGGACGGCCTCGGGTCCGGCGCAGACGGGGACCAGGTTGGCGCCGGCGTAGCAGAGGGAGCGGAGCTCGCCGTCGGCGTACCAGCCCCACATCTCGCCGCCCAGGCGCCAGGGGTCGAGCCCGGCGACCTGGACCCGGGAGGTGACGAACGCGTTCTCGACCGGCTGACGTCCGAGGACGTCGAGCGCCGCGTCGAGATCACTGGGCTCAAGGACCCGGGTGGTGGTCTGCGTCAACACTGGGGCCTCACCGTACAAGTCTGCTGATCTCCGCACTGTACCCGCCGGGACCGGAGGATGCCTGGTCTCCCGGGTCACGAAAAAGCCCCGGCCCCGCCCGCGAGCTGCGGGAACGGGGCCGGGGCACTTCTCGGAGGTCTCAGACGCCGATCGCGACGGTGGGCTCGCCGCTCATCACGCCGTCCTTCTCCATCTGCTCGGCGATCTTCATCGCCTCTTCGATGAGGGTCTCGACGATCTTCGACTCGGGGACGGTCTTGATGACCTCGCCCTTCACGAAGATCTGGCCCTTGCCGTTGCCGGAGGCCACGCCCAGGTCGGCCTCGCGGGCCTCGCCGGGGCCGTTGACGACGCAGCCCATGACCGCGACGCGCAGCGGGACCTCCATGCCCTCCAGGCCCGCCGTGACCTCTTCGGCCAGCTTGTAGACGTCCACCTGGGCGCGCCCGCAGGACGGGCAGGAGACGATCTCCAGGCGGCGCGGCTTGAGGTTCAGCGACTCCAGGATCTGGTTGCCGACCTTGACCTCCTCGACCGGCGGCGCGGAGAGGGAGACGCGGATGGTGTCGCCGATGCCCTCGGAGAGCAGTGCGCCGAAGGCGACGGCGGACTTGATGGTGCCCTGGAAGGCGGGGCCGGCCTCGGTGACGCCGAGGTGCAGCGGGTAGTCGCAGGCGGCGGCGAGCTGGCGGTACGCGTTGACCATGACGACCGGGTCGTTGTGCTTGACCGAGATCTTGATGTCGCCGAAGCCGTGCTCCTCGAAGAGGGAGGCCTCCCACAGCGCGGACTCGACCAGCGCCTCGGGGGTGGCCTTGCCGTACTTCTTCAGCAGCCGGGCGTCGAGGGAGCCCGCGTTGACGCCGATCCGGATCGGGGTGCCCGCGGCCTTGGCGGCGTGCGCGATCTCCTTGACCTTGTCGTCGAACTGCTTGATGTTGCCCGGGTTCACGCGGACGGCGGCGCAGCCGGCGTCGATCGCGGCGAACACGTACTTGGGCTGGAAGTGGATGTCGGCGATGACCGGGATCTGCGACTTCTTCGCGATGACGGCGAGGGCGTCGGCGTCGTCCTGCGTGGGGCAGGCCACGCGGACGATGTTGCAGCCGGAGGCGGTCAGCTCGGCGATCTGCTGGAGCGTGGCGCCGATGTCGGAGGTGCGGGTCGTGGTCATGGACTGCACCGAGATGGGTGCGTCGCCGCCGACGGCCACCGACCCGACCTGGATCTTGCGGCTGACCCTGCGGTCGGCAAGCTTCGTCGGCACGGCCGGCATTCCGAGAGAGATGGCAGTCATCTGCTGTGCAACCCCAAGGTGTGGATCAAGGTCCCGAGATCGGCGGGCTCCAGGCTTCGAGATTACGCCAACCACGGTGCGGCACTCGCATCCGAGGGGGTGTGCCACCCGAACGTAGGGAGCCGGGCACGATGCGTGCCCGGCTCCCGTATTCCTCGTGTAGCGCCCGCCGCAGCTAGGTGATCTTGATGGGGTTCACCACGTCCGCCACCATCACCAGCAGCGTGAAGCAGATGAACAGCCCGGCCACCACGTACGCGACCGGCATCAGCTTGGCCACGTCGAACGGGCCGGGGTCGGGGCGCCGGAAGACCCGTGCCACGTTGCGCCGGACCGACTCCCACAGGGCGCCCGCGATGTGCCCGCCGTCGAGCGGGAGCAGCGGCAGCATGTTGAACAGGAACAGCGAGAGGTTGAAGCCGGCCAGCAGGTTGAGGAAGAACACCAGCTGGTGCTGGGCGGGAATGTCGAGGGTGAAGATCTCACCGCTGACCCGCGCCGCGCCGACCACGCCCATGGGGCTGTCCTGCTTGCGCTCGGCTCCGTTGAAGGCCGCGTTCCACAGGTCCGGGACCTTGGACGGCAGGTCGATCAGCGACTGCACGCCGGCCGTCATCATCTCGCCCATGCGGTCGACGGACTGGCCGAAGGACTGCGGGACGTAGCCGGAGGCGGGGGCGAAGCCGAGGAAGCCGGCCGTGACGTACTGGTCCTTGACGTACCTGCCGTCGCCGTCCGTCTTGGCGACCTTGTTCTCGATCAGGTTCGCCGTGAGGCCGACCTGCTCGCCGGCCCGCTCCACGGTGATCCTGGCGGGGCCGACGGTGGCGCGGATGTCCTTCTGCAGGGCGGACCAGTCGTCGACCGGGCGGCCGTTGAAGGCGACGATCTTGTCGCCCGCCTTGAGGCCCGCCGCCTTGGCGGGGGCGGCCGGGTCCCCGGGGGCGCACTTGTCGCGCTTCTCGCTCTGCTGGATGACGCAGTCCGAGACCGTGGCGACCGTCGTGGTCTGCGTGTTCAGCCCGAAGGTCATCAGCGTGGTGAGGAAGATCGCCACGGCCAGGATCAGGTTCATGAACGGACCGGCGAACATCACGATCACGCGCTTCCATGGCTTGCGCGTGTAGAAGAGCCGGGTCTCGTCGCCGGGCTGGAGCTCCTCGTAAGCGGCCGAGCGCGCGTCCTCGATCATCGACCGGAACGGTGAGGTCGAGCGGGCGGTGACCTTGCCGTCCTCGCCGGGCGGGAACATCCCGATCATGCGGATGTAGCCGCCCATCGGGATGGCCTTGATCCCGTACTCGGTATCGCCCTTCCGCCGTGACCAGATGGTCGGGCCGAAGCCCACCATGTACTGCGGCACGCGGATGCCGAAGAGCTTGGCCGTGGAGAGGTGTCCGAGCTCGTGCCAGGCGATGGAGACCAGCAGGCCGACCGCGAAGATCACGACCCCGAGCACCGTCATCAGCAGTGTCATGCGCCCGCCTCCACGGCGGCCCGAGCCGCCATCTCCCGCGCCCGGGCCCTGGCCCAGGCCTCTGCTTCAAGGACGTCCTGAACGGTCAGGGAAGTTCCCGACTCCGGCGTCCCGTGCTCGTCGACCACGGCAGAGACGGTATCCATGATTGCTGTGAACGGCAGCCGACCTGCCAGGAATGCCTCGACGCACTCCTCGTTGGCCGCGTTGAACACGGCCGGGGCGGTGCCGCCGAGGGTGCCCACGTGCCGGGCCAGGCCCACCGCCGGGAAGGCCTCGGTGTCCAGTGGGAAGAACTCCCAGGTGGACGCCTTGGTCCAGTCGAAGGCGGGGGCGGCGTCCGGGATCCGCTGGGGCCAGCCGAGGCCGATCGCGATGGGGCCGCGCATGTCCGGCGGGGTGGCCTGGGCGAGCGTGGAGCCGTCGGTGAACTCGACCATCGAGTGCACGTAGGACTGCGGGTGGACCACGACCTCGATGCGGTCGAAGGGGATGTCGTAGAGCAGGTGCGCCTCGATGACCTCGAGCCCCTTGTTGACCAGGGTCGCCGAGTTGACGGTGATCACCGGACCCATGGCCCAGGTGGGGTGCGCGAGGGCGTCCTTGACGGTCACCTGTCCCAGCTCGGCCCGGGTGCGGCCGCGGAAGGGCCCGCCCGAGGCCGTGACCACGAGCTTGCGCACGTCGGCCCGGGTCCCGGCGGCGAGCGCCTGGAAGAGCGCCGCGTGCTCGGAGTCCACGGGGATGATCTGGCCGGGCTGCGCGAGGGCCTTCACCAGGGGGCCGCCGACGATCAGCGACTCCTTGTTGGCGAGGGCCAGGGTGCGGCCCGCCCGCAGCGCGGCGAGGGTGGGCGCGAGGCCGATGGAGCCGGTGATGCCGTTGAGGACGGTGTGGCACTCGGAGGCCGCGAGCTCGGCGGCCGCGTCCGGACCGGCCAGGATCTCGGGCAGCGGCTCGGACGCCCCGTACTGGGCGCTCAGCGCCTCTTTCAGGGCCGGTACGACGTCCTCGCGGGCGACGGCCACCGCCTCGACCCGGAGCAGCCGGGCCTGCTCGGCCAGCAGCCCGACCCGCCCGCCGGCGGCGGACAGCGCCGTCACCCGGAACCGGTCCGGGTTGCGCAGGGCGAGGTCGATGGCCTGGGTGCCGATGGACCCGGTGGACCCGAGGATGACGATGTCCCGGGGGCCGGCCGCGGGGTCGAAGAGGAGGTGCGGATCGGCGAGGGGGGCTGGGCGGTCGCTCATGCCCCCATTGTTGCCGGAAGTCAGGAGCGGCCCGACACGGAGCCCCCTTCAGTGACCCGCAGGAGGAGGTGGGGCAGGGTTCCGGCGAAGTCCGGGAGCGTGACGGCGACGCGCCACCAGGCGTCCGGATCGGCGCCGAGGGCCAGCGCGAACAGCCGGTCCGCCTCGGCCCGGGCGGCGAGCACCGGCGCGATCCAGTCGTGGCGGTCGGGGTGGTTCACGTCGCCCAGCCAGTGGTCCTCGTCCAGGGCCCAGCAGGCGGGCGCCTTGTGCCGGATCACGTCCTGGCCGGTGAGCAGCCCGCGGGCCAGGCAGTCGCGCACCCACCGGATGTCCTCCTGGACGGACTGCATGGGCACCGCGAGGCTCGCCAGGGCCAGTTCGCGGTCCACTCCCCCGACGGGCGGGGCGGCCTTCGGAGCCAGGGAGCGCACCGCCTCGGCGAGCCAGGGGACAACGGGCCCGTCGGCGGGCTCCGGCAGGGTGCCGCGCACGATCCGGGCGACCAGTACCGGCAGGGTGCCGCGGAAGGCGGGGGCGTGGCGGAGCAGCTCCGCCCAGAGCCGGGGGTCGTCCCGCAGGGGACGCAGCGCCCGGGCGACGGCCGTCCGCATGCCCGTCCGTTCGGGCAGGGACCAGCGCAGGCCCCTGGTCTCGGGCAGGTCCGCGAGCAACAGCGTGCGGTGTGCGGGGGCGACGTGGGCGACGAGCTCGTCGCAGGTGAGCAGGCCCATCCGGACGGCCCGGACGGCGGGCCGGTACCACCGGTACCCGTTCGCGTCCTGCGTGCCGGCGTCGAGCAGCGCCCGGCAGGCCTCGCGGGGCAGTCCGCCGACCAGCAGCAGGGCCTCGACCGCGCTGGGCGGCAGCGGGTCCCGGGCGTGCTCGCGCAGCAGCGCCTCGGGGTCGAGGGGGTCGTGCGGCATGCGCAGCAGGGTCAGGGGGACCCGGGGCCGGCGGCCGTGCCGGCGCAGCAGCGCCACCAGCTCGTCCTGGCCGAACGGCCCGGGGCCGACCTGCGCCAGCAGTTCGGGGGAGGGCCCGGGGCGGGCCGCGTACCGCGCGGGGCCGGGCAGACCGGGCAGCGGCCGTCCGACGACGCGCGGGTTGCGGGCGATGAAGTGCCGGTCCTGCGCACTGCCGCGGCGCAGCAGGAGGGTGACGGCGGAGGCGGGCAGCCATTCGTCGCGGCACAGGTATTTGCGGGCCGCCGGGTCGTGCCCCGCCAGCCGGTCGAGGAGTTCGGCGGCCACGTGGTCCGGTGCGTGGCGCAGGACGTGCGCCACGCACCAGGCCAGCCGCCGGCTGTTTCGGTCTTCCACGGCCGTCGACATCGCAGCCCGCCTCGCACTCGCACTCGCACCAGTACCCGTACATCAGTCCGACTACTGTCGATGATTGCAGGTCAGCGGAGGGGGCGGTGGACGTTTTCCCGGGTCGAGGGGCCGGGGGAGGCGTCCGCGATCCAGGGGCCCTCGCCGGAGGGGTCGATGATGCCGTCCTCCAGCCAGGTGTAGGTGCCGCTCAGCACGCCCTCGACGACCTTCCGGTCGAGTGCGTCGGTGTTGGTCCAGAGTCGGCCGAAGAGCTCCTCGACCCGGATCCGGGACTGCCGGCAGAAGGCGTCGGCCAGCTGGTAGGCCTCGCGGCCGTGGTCGCCGGTGGCGCGCAGGTGCTCCGCGCGGACGCAGGCCGCGCTCATCGCGAAGAGCTCGGCGCCGATGTCGACGATCCGGCCGAGGAAGCCCTGCTTGGTCTCCATGCGGCCCTGCCAGCGGGACATGGCGTAGAACGTGGACCGGGCGAGTTTGCGGGCGCTGCGCTCGACGTAGCGCAGGTGGGTGGCGAGGTCGGGGTGGCCGCCGGGGTGGAAGGCCCGGTAGGTGCCGGGTACCTGGCCGGCGCCGGTGGCCAGCTTGGGCAGCCAGCGGGCGTAGAACCCGGCGGCGCGGGCGCCCGCCTTGGCCTTGTCGCCGAGGTCCTTTTCGGGGTCGATGAGGTCGCCCGCGACCGACAGGTGGGCGTCGACGGCCTCGCGGGCGATCAGCAGGTGCATGATCTCGGTGGAGCCCTCGAAGATCCGGTTGATGCGCAGGTCGCGGAGCATCTGCTCGGCGGGGACGGCGCGCTCGCCGCGGGCGGCGAGGGACTCGGCGGTCTCGAAGCCGCGGCCGCCGCGGATCTGGACCAGCTCGTCGGCCATCAGGCAGGCCATTTCCGAGCCGTACAGCTTGGCGAGGGCGGCCTCGATGCGGATGTCGTTGCGGTCCTCGTCGGCCATCTGGGAGGCCAGGTCGACGACGGCTTCGAGGGCGAAGGTGGTGGCGGCGATGAAGGAGATCTTGGCGCCGACCGCCTCGTGCTTCGCGACCGGCCGGCCCCACTGCTCGCGTACGCCGGACCACTCGCGGGCGATCTTCAGGCACCACTTCCCGGCGCCGACGCACATGGCGGGCAGCGACAGACGTCCGGTGTTGAGGGTGGTCAGGGCGATCTTGAGGCCGGAGCCCTCGGCTCCGATGCGCTGGGAGGCGGGCACCCGGACCTGGTGGAAGCGCGTGACGCCGTTCTCCAGACCGCGCAGGCCCATGAAGGCGTTGCGGTGCTCGACGGTGATCCCCGGTGAATCGGCCTCGACGACGAAGGCGGTGATCCCGCCGCGGTGGTTCTCGCTCCTGGGTACCCGGGCCATCACCACGAGCAGGTCCGCGACCACCCCGTTGGTGGTCCACAGCTTCACCCCGTCGAGGACGTACGCGTCCTCCCCGTCCGGGACCGCCGTGGTGGCCAGGCGCGCCGGGTCGGAGCCCACGTCCGGCTCGGTGAGCAGGAAGGCGCTGATGGCGGTGGTGGCGCAGCGCGGCAGGTATGCGTCCTTCTGCTCCTGCGTGCCGAAGATCTTCAGCGGCTGGGGGACGCCGATGGACTGGTGGGCGGAGAGCAGGGCGCCGATGGCGGGGCTGACGGAGCCGACGAGGGCGAGCGCCTTGTTGTAGTAGACCTGGGTGAGGCCGAGGCCGCCGTACTTGGGGTCGATCTTCATGCCGAGGGCGCCGAGCTCTTTCAGCCCGCGCACGGTCTCGTCGGGGATCTTCGCCTCGCGCTCGATGCGCGCTGCGATACCTTCGGCGAGCTGGGCCTCACAGAACTCCCGCAGCCGGGCCAGGAAGGCCTCGCCGCGCCGGACGTCCTCGTCGGCGGGGAGCGGGTGAGGGTGGATCAGATCGAGCCGCAGCCTGCCGAGGAAGAGCTCCTTGGCGAAGCTGGGCTTGCGCCAGTCCTGTTCCCGGGCCGCTTCCGCGACCTGCCGTGCCTCGCGCTCGGTCACCTTGGGCTGTGCGGGCTGTGTTGCGGACATGAGGGGACTCACCTCGCCGCCGAGTCGGGTGTGGTTCACCGGATTACCAGCCGGTGCTACCTGTGAGTCGTACCCAATGTGGGCGGGATGGAAAAGGGGGACGGCCGGAGCCCCCGCACAGTAGGCTCCGGCCGTCGGCTTTTTGGCCGTACGAGATCAGATGTCGAGGCCGGTCAGGACCAGGACTCGCTCGTACGTGTAGTCGTCCATCGCATAGCGGACACCCTCGCGGCCCACACCCGACTGCTTGACGCCGCCGTAGGGCATCTGGTCGGCGCGGTAGGACGGCGCGTCGCCGACGACCACACCGCCGACCTCGAGCTCGCGGTGGGCGCGGAAGGCGACCTGGATGTCGCGGGTGAAGACGCCGGTCTGCAGACCGAACTTGGAGTCGTTCACCGCGGCGAAGGCCTCGTCGGTGTTCTCGGTCTTCGTCAGGGTCAGCACCGGACCGAAGACCTCCTCGGTGGCGAGCTTGACGCCCGCCGGGACCTCCGCGAGCACGGTGGGCTCGTACGAGGCACCCTCGCGCTTGCCACCGGTGAGCAGCTTGGCGCCGGCGGACACGGCCTCGTCGACCCAGGACTCGACCCGCTTGGCGGCGTCCTCGGAGACGAGGGGGCCGACGTCGGTGGCGGAGTCGGACGGGTCACCGGTGACCTGGGCCTGGACCTTCGCGACGACCTTCTCGACGAGGCGGTCGTAGACGGAGGCGTCGGCGATCACGCGCTGCACGGAGATGCAGGACTGGCCGGCCTGGTAGTTCGAGAAGGTCGCGATACGGGTCGCGGCCCAGTCGAGGTCGGCCTCGGAGGACCAGTCGGCGAGGACCACGGCCGCGGCGTTGCCGCCGAGCTCCAGGGTGCAGTGCTTGTGGGGCACCGACTGCTGGATGGCGTAGCCGACGGTGTCGGAGCCGGTGAAGGAGATGACGGGGAGGCGCTCGTCCTTGACCAGGGCGGGCATCTTCTCGTTCGCGACCGGCAGGACCGACCAGGAACCGGCCGGGAGGTCGGTCTCGGCGAGCAGCTCGCCCAGGATCAGCCCGGACAGGGGCGTGGCCGGGGCGGGCTTCAGGATGATCGGCGCGCCGACGGCGATGGCCGGGGCCACCTTGTGGGCGCACAGGTTCAGCGGGAAGTTGAACGGCGCGATGCCGAGGACCGGACCCTTGACGAAGCGGCGGGTCAGCGCGAGGCGGCCGACGCCACCGGCGTCGGTGTCGAGGCGCTGGGCGTCTCCGCCGTTGAAGCGACGGGCCTCTTCGGCGGCGAAGCGGAACACGGACACCGCACGGCCGACCTCACCGCGCGCCCACTTGATGGGCTTGCCGTTCTCGGCGGAGATCAGCTGGGCGATCTCCTCGGTGCGCTCGGCGAGCCGCTTGGACACGTGGTCCAGGGCGGCGGCGCGCACGTGGGCGGGGGTCGCCGAGAACTCCGCCGTCACGGCGTACGCCGCGGCCACGGCCTCTTCGACCTGGGCGTCGGTGGGCACGCTGACCGTGCCGACCAGGCGTCCGTCCCACGGGGAGTGGACGTCGAAGCTGTCCTCGCCGGTGGCCAGGCGGCCGGCGAGCCAGAAGGCGTGGGTGGAAGTCATGCGAATCCCGGCCCTTCGAGTGTGTGCGGTGGGGTGCTGTCTCCACCACGGTAGGACCCGGTCCGGGATTCGTCGTTTAGCCGGGGTGTAGTACCCGCTGTCCGGGCCGCGCCGCTTTGTCACTGTCCTGGGGCCGGAGGCCTGCCCACGCCGGGCCCATGCCGGGCCTATGCCGGGTTCGGGGAGGCCTTGAGGGCGAGCCAGAGCTCCATGCGGACGTCCGGGTCGTCCAGGGAGCGGCCGAGGATCTCCTCGACCCGCTTCATCCGGTAGCGCAGGGTGTGCCGGTGCACGCCGAGGTCGGCGGCGGCCGCGTCCCACTGGCCGTGGCGCGAGAGCCAGGCCTGCAACGAGGCCACGAGGTCGCCGCGCCCGGTCGCGTCGTGTTCCCGCAGCGCGCGCAGGGTGCCGTCCGCGAAGGCCCGTACGGCGTCGTCGGCCAGCAGCGGCAGGACCGAGCCGGCCGCCATCTCCTCGTGCTCCACCATCGGCCGTCCCCGCCGCCGGGCCACGGCCAGGGCCTGGTCGGCCTGCTTCAGGGCCGCCGCGACGGTGTCCGGACCGGCCGGCGCGGACAGGCCGACCACCAGTTCGTCGGGCTCGGGACCCGCGGCGTCCCGGCCGCGCCGCGCCTCCAGCGCCTCCGCGTGGTCCATGCACGCCTGTACGGCCGCTCCCCCGTCGGCGGCCAGGACCACGAGCCGGCCCGGCTCGGGGACCACCAGCAGCGGCTCCCCGGTGCGGGACGCCGCCGACTCCACCGTGTCGGCCAGCAGGGCCAGCCCCTCCGGCTGGGCCGTCCCCGGCAGCGCCGCCTCGGCCGCGATCAGCCGGAACGGTGCCTCCAGCAGGGCCCCGTACAGGTCCCCGGCGACGGCCTGCGCGTGCTCCGCCTCCCCGGCCAGCAGCATCCGCAGCACCGCAGCGCCCAGCCGGGACTCGGCGTCGTGGAGCGAGCGCGAGCGCTCGGTGGTGAGGGTGAGCAGTGCGACCGCGGAGTGCACGGCGTACCGCTCCGCAGTGCCCAGCGGGGCCCCCGTACCGACGGCGAGCGCGCCGCGCGCCCGCCGACCCGTGCCCAGGGACTGCAGCTCGACCCGGTCCTCGGAGCCGCCGACGACGGCGCTCGCGGGCGCGGGCCGCTCCCGCAGCCGCTCCACGTCCGGGGTGAGCCGGGCGGCGCGCCGGGCGGCCCAGTCGGGGGCGGCCGCGACGACCGAGCCCGAGGCGTCGTACAGCGCGGCCCAGCCGTGCACGTGCGCCGCCAGCTTCGCCAGCAGCTCGGCGGGCCCGTCGGCGGAGAGCGCGGCGCGCGTCAGCTCCCGCTGCGCCTCGAAACCGGCGGTCACGGCACGGTACTGGTCGGCGGCGAGCGCGGCGGAGACGGCCTTGCTGATGGCGAGGAAGGGGGTCCGCCGCGGGACCTCCAGCAGCGGCATGTCCTCCTTGCGCGCGGCCTCGACCAGCGCTTCGGGAATCGCGTCGTAGTTCACGCCGACCGCGAAGCCAATGCCGACGACCCCGGCCGCGGCGAGGCGGCGTACGTAGGGGCCCATCTCCTGCGGGTCCTCCGCGTCCAGCTTCATCGCGGTGATCAGGAGCAGCTCCCCGCCCTCCATGTAGGGCACGGGGTCGGCGAGCTCGCTGACGTGGGCCCAGCGCACGGGGGTGTCGAGGCGGCCCTCCCCCGCCCGGACGCTGAGCTTGAGCGCCGAATGCTGGACGAGCGAGGCGAGGGTGAGCGGCATCGGATACCAGGGGCCTTAGCGGGAGGGGACGGCGGAAGGGGGGCGACAGAAGGGCATCAGAGGAGCCGCACCCCATTTCGCCGTGTCGTATGAACGACTCCCCTCGATTCTGCCACCTCGTACGGGTCTGTTCAGGCCGTTCCGCCGAGCCGGACCAGCAGTGGAGCCGCCCGTTCCCCTTGAACCGAGGTCAAGGACAGCACCGCGTGCCCCGGCGGCACGGCGTGCGCCAGGTCCGAGGCGGACCACCGTTCGCGCTCCACCTGCCGCACGGTGACCGCGTCGGTGGTGACGGCCTTGCCGGTGACGAGCTTGCGGAAGGCGTGGATCAGCCTGGTCAGCGGCTGGTCGGCGAAGACGGTGCGGTGGGTGACGTCGCGCGTCTCCACCCATTCGGTGCCCCAGGCCTCGGCGAAGCGCTTGCCGTCCCAGGTGGTGACCCCGGAGAAGGCCATGCGGCAGCCGACCGCCCCGAGCAGCGGCGTCCGCAGCTCCTCCGGTACGTCGTCCAGCGAGCGCAGCGTGAGCAGGACTCCGGCGTTCGCCGAGCGCAGCCGCTGCACGCCCCGGACGGTCTGCGGGGTCAGGGTGTGCGAGGCGTCGTCGAAGGTGAGGAAGGCGAACAGGGAGCGGTCGGTGCGGGCGGCCGCGGCGGCGTTGAACTGGGCGAGCAGCAGCCGGGCCAGCATCCGGGAGGCGTCGGCGTGGCCGCGCTCGGGGAGGTCGACGCGGACGCGGATCGGGTGCTCGAGGGTGCGCAGGGAGAACGGCCGGTTCTGGCCGGTGGTGTCGAAGAAGGCGGCGAAGGCGGGCCGGTCGAGCAGCGCCACCCGGTCGGCGAGGGCCGGTCCGGGGTCGCCGGGGGCCCTGTGCTGCCGTTCCCGGGCATCGAGCTCGCGGAGCATCGCGTGCTGGCCGGCGTCGGCCAGCTCCCGGCGCAGCGCGCCGAAGGCGTCCGGCAGCGGGTCGAGCAGTTCGCGCAGCTCGGGCACGGCGGGGAAGCGGCCGTACGCCGTCCGGAACGGGCCGAGGAGCTGGGCGAGTGCGGTCGCCGCCCGGCGCACCTCGATGCCGGGGACGTCCCCGACGAAGGCCTCGGCGAGGAGCGTGGCGGCCTCGTCGGGGTCGGTGGTGCCGCCGTAGAGGTCGAGGTCGTAGACGGACTCGGGGTCGCCGATGCGGACCACGACGTCGAAGGCGTCGTCCGGGCCGAGCTGGGCCCCGGCCGCGCCGACGGCGACGACGGCGGCCTGGCCGGCGAGCGCCTGGAGCGCGAGGGACTCGACGACGGGCCGGACCAGGCGCCGGGTCTTGCCGGATCCCGACGGCCCCACGGCGAGCAGCGAGGTGCCCAGCACGTCGGGGTCCAGGGCGAGCGAAGTGCCGCGGCGGACGTAGGGGTTGCGCGGGCCGTCCTCGACGGTGCCGAGCCGGACCTGCCGGGCCATCAGGTCGTGGCGGGCGGCGCGCACGGGCAGGTCCCGCGCCCCGGACGGGTGTACGCAGGCCCCGGCGCCCTTGTCCCGCACGGCCTCGGCGAAGGCCCGCATCCGGGACGGGTCGACCCGCACGGAATCCCAGGCCCGCCGGATCCGGGTGTAGTCCACGTCGTTCATCCGCCCGGCCCCGGCCTCCCCCTCGAGCCGGTCGGCCGCCTCGTCGAGGCCGGCCCCCCGCAGCTGCGGCCAGCGCGCGGGGTCGTCCGCGCCGCCCGCCTCGGGGCGGGTCGGGGCCACCGTGTGCACGGCGCGGACGGGGCGGCTGGTGAGCACCCGGCGGCCCAGCTCGGGCCAGCGGCCCAGTCGCCCGAAGCCCGTCGCCAGGATGCCGGCGACCACGGCGTACCAGACGTACGAGGCCACGACGGCGGGGAGCGTCCCGGCCCAGGAGTCGGGCGTGAACATGTAGAGGGGCCAGAGCCAGAAGCCGCCGAGGTATCCGTTCCACAGCAGCGACCACAGGAGCAGCCCGGCCAGCAGGGCGATCAGGGCTCCGCTGACCAGTTGGCGGGTCGGGGTCTCCTCGGGCTCCTCGGCGGCCCGCGGCACGTGTCCGTACGACCAGACGCCGGGCCCGTCCGAGGCACGCGGGACGCGCAGCCACTCCCCCAGCGACGGCCCGGCGGTGGGCGCGTGGGAGGGCTTGGGGGGAAGACCCGGGGGCGGCGGGCCGGCCGGCCGGGGGATCTGCCCGGTACCGGGTGGGCGCGTCTCGTGCGTGCCGTCGGTGTCCATGAAACCCCTGCCCCCTGACCGTGCCGTGCGCTGCGGCGCTCAATCTAGTGCCCGGCCCGGGTGTTGGGGCCGTACCCCGCCATGACCGGCGGGAGACGTCCGGCGTCCTTCCTATGGCCGTCACGGACAAGGACACGCGGGCACCACTCCCGAACGGAGCATGCCGTACCCCCTCTGCCGGGCCTAGCCTGCGGACAAAGACACAAGTGCGTCCGAAAACACCCCCCAGGAGCCCTCTATGACCGCTGTCCCGCAGGAGCGCCGCATCGTCACCGCGATCCCCGGCCCCAAGTCGCAGGAGCTGCAGGCCCGCCGCCTCGAGACGGTGGCCGGCGGCGTGGGCTCCGTGCTCCCCGTCTTCACGGCCCGTGCGGGCGGCGGCATCATCGAGGACGTCGACGGCAACCGCCTGATCGACTTCGGCTCCGGCATCGCCGTGACCTCGGTCGGCGCCTCCGCCGAGGCCGTCGTGCGCCGCGCCTCCGCGCAGCTCGCGGACTTCACCCACACCTGTTTCATGGTCACCCCCTACGAGGGCTACGTCGAGGTCTGCGAGGCCCTCGCCGAGCTCACCCCGGGTGACCACGCGAAGAAGTCGGCGCTGTTCAACTCCGGCGCCGAGGCCGTCGAGAACGCCGTCAAGATCGCCCGTGCGTACACCAAGCGCCAGGCCGTCGTCGTCTTCGACCACGGCTACCACGGCCGTACGAACCTCACGATGGCGCTGACCTCGAAGAACATGCCGTACAAGCAGGGCTTCGGTCCGTTCGCCCCCGAGGTCTACCGCGTCCCGGTCGCCTACGGCTACCGCTGGCTCACCGGCGCCGAGAACTGCGGCCCCGAGGCCGCCGCCCAGGCGATCGACCAGATCACCAAGCAGATCGGCGCCGACAACGTCGCCGCGATCATCATCGAGCCGGTGCTCGGCGAGGGCGGCTTCATCGAGCCGGCCAAGGGCTTCCTCCCCGCGATCGTGAAGTTCGCCAACGACAACGGCATCGTCTTCGTCGCCGACGAGATCCAGTCCGGCTTCTGCCGCACCGGCCAGTGGTTCGCGTGCGAGGACGAGGGCATCGTCCCGGACCTGATCACCACGGCCAAGGGCATCGCGGGCGGTCTGCCGCTCGCCGCCGTGACCGGCCGCGCCGAGATCATGGACTCCGCGCACGCGGGTGGCCTGGGCGGCACCTACGGCGGCAACCCGGTGGCCTGCGCCGGTGCGCTCGGCTCCATCGAGACCATGAAGGAGCTCGACCTCAACGCCGCGGCGAAGAAGATCGAGTCCGTCATGAAGGCCCGCCTGACGGCCATGCAGGAGAAGTACGAGATCATCGGCGACATCCGCGGCCGCGGCGCCATGATCGCGATCGAGCTGGTCAAGGACCCCGCGTCCAAGACCCCGTTCCCGGAGGCGGCCGGTGCGCTCGCCAAGGCCTGCCACGCCGAGGGCCTGCTCGTCCTCACCTGCGGCACCTACGGCAACGTGCTCCGCTTCCTCCCGCCGATCGTCATCGGCGAGGACCTGCTGAACGAGGGCCTGGACATCCTCGAGGCCGCTTTTGCGGGCATCTGATCGAACGTGTAGAACGTGAGAGCGCAGCGCCCGATTTCTACCGCCGGTAACGGTCGGACGCTGTGAAGAACGTGTGGGGGGCCGATGGCGGGAGCGCGTTCCTGCTGTCGGCCCCCCTCTCGCTGCCGTACGGTTTCTGCAGATGAGTGAGACACCCCGCTCCCGGGAAACCGAGGGCGACTCCAGTACCGGGCTTCCCCAGCGCCGTACTGGGCATGCGTTCGCGCACACTCCTCACCGATCGGACAGCCGACCGCCCCAAACCCCCCGGGGCGAGCGGCAACCCGATCCGGGCGGCCGTCCCGGAACCATCCCCCCTGTTCCGGGACGGCCGGCCATTCCCCTCCTCGTCGCCGCGGTGTGCGGCCTCCTCTTCTCCCTGGTCACCTGGCAGGTGCTGGTCTCCGGCCCGCTGCTGACCCCGGATCTCGCGCTGAGCCGCGCGCTGGTGCGCACGGTCCCCGACTCCGTCACCGAACGCCTCTCGGACCTGGGCAACATCCCGGTCGCCGTGCCCGTCCTCGTCCTGGCCATGGCCTATGCCGCCCGGCGCGGCCGGCGCCTCGCCGCCGGGGCGGCCGGACTGGCCATGGCCCTGGTGCCGGCGCTGGTCATCCCGTTCAAGCAGTGGACCGCCCGCCCGGGCCCCCTGGAGCCCTGGGCCGCCGGCTACTTCCCCTCGGGCCACACGGCCACGGCGGCCGTCGCGTACCTCGGCGCGGCCCTGCTCGTACGCCCGTACACCCGCCGGGCATGGCCGACGGCCGTTGCCCTCGTCCTCACGGGGGCAACGGCCGTCGGCCTGATCCTGCGGGGGTGGCACTGGCCGCTGGACGTGCTGGCCAGCCTGCTGATGTGCGCACCCCTGCTGCTCGGCGTGGGCTGGGTCAGCCGGCGCGGCCCGCTCAGCCCGGTCAGCCCGGTCAGCCGCCGAAGTAGCCGTCGAAGTTCCGGCTGAACTCCCAGCCTCCGAAGCGGTCCCAGTTGATCGACCAGGTCATCAGGCCGCGCAGGGCGGGCCAGCTGCCGTGCGTCTGGTAGCTGCCGCAGTTCGTCTTCTTCGTCAGGCAGTCCAGGGCCTTGTTCACCTCGGCGGGCGGGGTGTGGCCGTTGCCCGCGTTCGTGGTGGCCGGGAGGCCGATGGCCACCTGCTCCGGGCGCAGCGGCGGGAAGACGCGGGCGGTGTTGCCGGCGACCGGGAAGCCGGTGAGCAGCATGTCGGTCATGGCGATGTGGAAGTCCGCGCCGCCCATGGAGTGGTACTGGTTGTCGAGGCCCATGATCGAGCCCGAGTTGTAGTCCTGGACGTGGAGCAGGGTGAGGTCGTCCCGCAGGGCGTGGATGACCGGGAGGTAGGCGCCGGCGCGCGGGTCCTGGCCGCCCCAGGGGCCGGAGCCGTAGTACTGGTAGCCCAGCTGCACGAAGAAGGTCTCGGGGGCCATGGTCAGGACGAACTCCGGGCCGTACCTGGCCTTGAGGGTCTTCACGGCCGAGATCAGGTTGACGATTCCCGGGGTGGTGGGGGCCCGGAAGTCCGTGTCCCCGGTGGCCAGCGAGAGGGAGTGGCCCTCGAAGTCGATGTCGAGACCGTTGAGCCCGTACTCGTCGATGATCTTGCTGACGGAGGAGACGAAGGTGTCGCGGGCGGCCGTGGTCGCGAGCTGCACCTGGCCGTTCTGGCCGCCGATGGAGATCAGCACCTTCTTGCCCGCGGCCTGCTTGGCCTTGATCGCCGCCTTGAACTCCGCCGGGCTTTCGACGTTCGGGCATTCGGCGACCGGGCAGAGCTGGAAGCGGATGTCGCCCGAGGTCACCGAAGTCGGTTCGCCGAAGGCGAGGTTGATGACGTCCCAGGAGGCGGGCACGTCCGCCATCCGCACGTAGCCGGAGCCGTTGGCGAAGCTCGCGTGCAGGTAGCCGACCAGCGCGTGCGCGGGCAGGGCACCGCCACCGCCGCCGCCACCGCTCGTCGTGGTCACGCTGACGGGAGCGCTCTTCGGGGACGCGCCCGCCGCGTTCACCGCACTGACCTGGAAGGTGTACGCGGTGGACGCGGCGAGGCCGGTCACGCTCGCCGCGGCGGAGGTGACGGACAGGGGCGCCGCGCCGTCCCGGTGGACGGTGTACGAGGTGGCCCCGGGCACGGCCGCCCAGGACAGGGAGACCGAGGTCGAGGAGGTCGCGCTCGCCGTCAGGCCGGTGGGGGCGGCCGGGGGCTGGGGCTGGCCGGGGCCGCCGGGGTCGGGACCGACCAGGGTGAGGTCGTCGGTGAAGTGGGCGGGCTGGCCGTACCAGCCGTGCGTGTAGACCGTCACGGAGGTCGTCGACGGGCCGGTGCGGAAGCTGGTCGTCAGCTGCTTCCAGGCGCCCGGGGTCTGGGTCCAGGCGGACACGTCGGTGGTGCCGGTCCCACTCGCGCCGAGGTAGACGTACGCGCCCTGCACCCAGGCGGCCAGCGTGTACGCCGAGTCGGGCTTGACGGTGACGGTCTGGGCGCAGCGGGCGTTGTCCTGGCCCGCCGGGGTGGCCCTGAGGGCGGAACTCCCGCTGTGGGCGGGGCTGGAGACGACCGCCCCGCTGCCCGCCGAGCAGCTCCAGCCGTCGAGGCCTGCTTCGAAGCCGCCGTTGCGCACTGCGTCTATGTCTGTCGACGCTCCGTCCGCCGTGGCCGGCGGGCCCGCGGCGAGGAAGCCGGCCGCCGCCAGGGCGGCGGCCGTAAGAATGGACCAGGCTCTGCGCACAACTGCCTCCGGGACATGGGGGGATGGAGGGGGGCTGGGGGCACCTCCCGGCGATAGCGGGGGGCGGCGCCCAACATGGTCCAGACCAATACCCTTGTCAAGACTTCCGACCCTCCTCCGCCACCACGCGCGCGGCCGCCTCGTGCATCGCGAGCTCCAGCACGGCCGGGTCGGTGAGCGTCCCCTGCCCGTCGGGCAGCACCAGCCAGCGCACCCCGCCGGTCGCCCGGCCGGGATACGGGACCACGATCCAGGTCCCGCGCCCCGCTCCCCGTACGCCCGTGCCGATCCAGCGCGACGCCGTGCCCGCGGGCACGAAAAAGCCCAGCCGACCGAACGCTGTGCGGCTCCGCCGCGTGGCACCGAAGTCGGCGAGCACCGGGCCGGGCCGGTCGAGGAGCAGCTTCAGTACGTCGAGGGTGGCCTGCCCCAGTTCCCCGGGCAGGATCAGCACGTCCCAGCGCCGGCCGGCGGGCAGGAGGACCACCCCGAGGGGATGGCGCTCCCACTCCCACCGGCAGGCGTCGGGATCCGGCGCCACCGATACGAGCCAGTCCACTGCTGCCTTGGCCTCCGGGATCGTCATCGCCCGGCCTCCGTTCGTCTCGCGCGGTGAAGGGTTCTCACCGGGAGAGAGTGCGGCCGGGCGCGGCTATGACGCGGGTTCCGTTACTCCATGGAGGTGAAGCAGGTCACATGGTGATCGGCGGTGTGCGCCGGGGGCGTGGCTTCCGCGGACGGGTCAGCTGTCGAAGCCGAGGCCGAAGCGGTCGAGCGTCCGGAGCCAGAGGTTGCGGTGCCCGCCGCGGCTGTCGGCGCGGGCCAGCGACCACTTGGTGAGGGTGATCCCGGTCCAGGCGAAGGGCTCGGGCGGGAACGGCATCGGCTTGGACTTCACCATCTCCAGCCGGGTGCGCTCGGTGGGGACCCCGTCGAGCAGGTCCAGCATCACGTCCGCGCCGAAGCGGGTGGCGCCCACCCCGAGCCCGGTGTACCCGGCCGCGTAGGCCACCTTCCCGGAGTGCGAGGTGCCGAAGAAGGCCGAGAAGCGCGAGCAGGTGTCGATCGCGCCGCCCCAGGCGTGGCTGAACTTCAGACCCTCCAGCTGCGGGAAGGCGGTGAAGAAGTGCTCCGCGAGCTTGAGGTAGGTCTCGGGACGGTGGTCGTACTCGGAGTCGAGCTTCCCCCGGTAGGGGTAGATCGCGTCGTAACCGCCCCACAGGATGCGGTGGTCCTTGGTGATCCTGAAGTAGTGGAACTGGTTCGCGCTGTCGCCCAGCCCCTGCCGGTTCTTCCAGCCGATGGCCGCGAGCTGCGCCTCGTCCAGCGGCTCGCTCATCAGCGCGTAGTCGTAGACCGGCACGGTGAACGGGCGGATGCGGCGGACCAGCGACGGGAAGATGTTGGTGCCCAGGGCGACCCGGCGCGCGAGGATCGTGCCGTACGGGGTCTGGACGGTCATCCCCGTGCCCGCCGAGGCCAGCTTCAGGCCGCGGGTGTTCTCGTAGATCCGCACCCCGAGGTCCAGACAGGCCTGCTTGAGGCCCCAGGCCAGCTTCGCCGGGTTGAGCATGGCGACGCCGTCGCGGTCCCAGAGGCCCGCGAGGAAGGTCGGGGAGTCGATCTCGGCGCGCAGCGCGTCGCCGTCCAGCCATTCGGAACCGCCCGCGAGGCCCAGGCGCTGCGCCTCCTCGTGCAGTTCGCGCAGCTCCTCGACCTGGTGCGGTTCGGTGGCGACGTCGATCTCGCCGGTGCGCTCGAAGTCGCAGTCGATGCCGTAGCGGGCGACGGCCTCCTCGATGGCGTCGAGGTTGCGGGCGCCCAGCTCCTCCAGCTTGGCCAGCTCGCCGGGCCAGCGGGCCATCCCGTTGGCGAGTCCGTGGGTGAGGGAGGCGGCGCAGAACCCTCCGTTGCGGCCGGAGGCGGCCCAGCCCGCCTCCTTGCTCTCGATCAGGACGACGTCCCGCCCGGGGTCGCGCTCCTTGGCGAGCAGCGCGGTCCACAGCCCGCTGTAGCCGCCGCCGATGACCAGCAGGTCGCACCGCTCGTCGGTGGTGAGCGCCGGCTGCGCGGCGGGCTTGCCGGGGTCGTCCAGCCAGTACGAGACCGGCTTCGCTTCGGAAAGGGATTTCGCAACACTACGCATGGCGACTGGGGCCATGTCTTCCAACTCCCTACAGGGGTCTACTTCGGTTGTGCCTTCTTGCGGCGGTTGCCGACCATCTGGCCGGCGAGGACCACCAGGACGGCGATGACGAACATCGCCGTGCCGATGACGTTGATCTGCACGGGCGTACCGCGCTGGGCCGATCCCCACACGAACATGGGGAAGGTGACGGTGTTGCCCGAGTTGAAGTTGGTGATGATGAAGTCGTCGAAGGAGAGCGCGAAGGAGAGCAGCGCGCCCGCCGCGATGCCGGGTGCCGCGATCGGCAGGGTGACCCGTACGAAGGTCTGCACCGGGCCCGCGTAGAGGTCGCGGGCGGCCTCCTCCAGCCGCGGATCCATGGACAGGACACGCGCCTTGACGGCGGCGACGACGAAACTGAGGCAGAACATGACGTGGGCGATCAGGATCGTCCAGAAGCCCAGCTGGATGCCCATGTTGAGGAAGAGCGCGAGCAGCGAGGCCGCCATCACGATCTCGGGCATGGCCATGGGCAGGAAGATCAGCGAGTTGACCGCTCCGCGCGCCCGGAAGCGGTAGCGGACGAGCGCAAAGGCGATCGCGGTGCCCAGGGCGGTGGCCCCGATGGTGGCCCACAGGGCGATCTGGAGCGAGAGGGAGAGGGAGCCGCACATGTCGGCGACCCCACAGGGGTCCTTCCACGCGTCGAGCGAGAACTCCTGCCAGGCGTAGTTGAACCGCCCGGTGGGGTTGTTGAAGGAGAAGACGGTCACGACCACGTTCGGCAGGATCATGTACGCGAGCGTGCCGAGACCGGCGATCACTACGAGATTGCGGCGAAGCCAACGCATCAGACCAGGTCCTCCGTCCCCGCTCGGCGGATGTAGATGGTGACCATGATCAGCACAATGGCCATGAGGATGAAGGACAGCGCGGCCGCCGTCGGGTAGTCGAGGATCCGCAGGTACTGCGACTGGATGACGTTGCCGATCATCCGGGTGTCCGTGGAGCCGAGCAGTTCGGCGTTCACGTAGTCGCCGCTCGCCGGGATGAAGGTGAGCAGGGTCCCGGAGACCACGCCCGGCATGGAGAGCGGGAAGGTCACCTTCCGGAAGACCGTCGAGGGGCGGGCGTACAGGTCACCGGCCGCCTCGTGGAGGCGGGTGTCGATGCGCTCCAGCGAGGAGTACAGCGGCAGGATCATGAAGGGGAGGAAGTTGTACGTCAGACCGCAGACGACCGCGAGCGGCGTGGCCAGCACCCGGTCCCCCTCGGTCATGCCGAGCCAGCTGGTGACGTCGAGGAAGCCGATGTCGTTGAGGACGGCGACCACCGGGCCGCCGTCGGCCAGGATCGTCTTCCAGGCGAGGGTGCGGATCAGGAAGCTGGTGAAGAACGGCGCGATGACCAGCACCAGCAGCAGGTTGCGCCAGCGGCCCGCCTTGAAGGCGATCAGGTAGGCCAGCGGGTACCCGAGCAGCAGGCACAGCACGGTGGCGGTGCCCGCGTAGAGCAGGGAGCGCAGGAACTGCGGGTAGTACTCGGTGAAGGCGTCCCAGTAAGTCTGGAAGTGCCAGGTGACCTGGAAGCCCTCTTCGAGGGAGCCGGTCTGCACCGAGGTGGAGGCCTGGTAGACCATCGGCAGCACGAAGAAGACCAGCAGCCACAGGATGCCGGGGAGCAGCAGCCAGTACGGGATCAGGCGCTTGCGCCGGGACGCCTTGTGCACCGGGGGTTCGGTGGAGGCGGGCGCCTGGGGCGGCGCTGTCTCTACGGCGGGGCCGGTCATGCGCTCTCCTCGACGGTCTCGATGCCCGCGTCGATGTCCTGAGCGGCGTCCAGGCCGAAGGTGTGCTCCGGGTTCCAGTGCAGGATCACCTCGGCGCCCGGGACCAGACGGGTGTCCCGCTCGATGTTCTGGGCGTACACCTCCAGCTCGGGGCAGACCTTGCTGTCGATGACGTACTGGGTGGAGACGCCGATGAAGGAGGAGTCCGCGATCCTGCCCGGGATCTTGTTGCGGCCGGCCGCGATGGTGTGCTCCTCGTCGGCGTGCACCAGGGAGATCTTCTCCGGGCGCACTCCGACCAGCAGCTTTCCGCCCGTGCTGGGGGTGGTCGCGCACCGGGCCGAGGGCAGCCGGAGCTTCGTACCGGAGGCGGATACGACGACCTCGGAGCCGGCCGACTCCACCGAGGCCTCGATGAGGTTGGAGGTGCCGAGGAAGTTGGCGACGAAGGTGGTGCCCGGGTTCTCGTACAGCTCGGCGGGGGCGCCCAGCTGCTCGACGCGTCCGCCGTTCATCACGGCGACCGTGTCGGCCATGGTCATGGCCTCCTCCTGGTCGTGCGTGACGTGCACGAAGGTGATGCCGACCTCGGTCTGTATTCGCTTGAGCTCCAGCTGCATCTGGCGGCGCAGCTTGAGGTCGAGGGCGCCGAGCGGCTCGTCGAGGAGGAGCACCTGCGGGTGGTTGATCAGGGCGCGGGCGACGGCGACGCGCTGCTGCTGGCCGCCGGAGAGCTGGTGCGGCTTGCGCTGGGCGAACTGGCCGAGCTGGACCAGCTCCAGCATGTCGTCGACCTGCTTCTTGACCGACTTTATGCCGCGGCGGCGCAGGCCGAAGGCGATGTTCTCGTAGATGTTCAGGTGCGGGAAGAGGGCGTAGCTCTGGAAGACCGTGTTGACCGGGCGCTTGTACGGCGGCAGGTCGGTGACCTCCCGGTCGCCGAGGCTGACCGTGCCGGTGGAGGGCTCCTCCAGGCCGGCGATCATGCGCAGGGTGGTGGTCTTCCCGCAGCCCGAGGCGCCGAGAAGGGCGAAGAAGGAGCCCTGGGGGATGGTGAGATCCAGCGGGTGCACGGCGGTGAAGGTGCCGTAGTGCTTGCTGATCCCGGCGAGGCGGACGTCGCCGCCCGCGGTCTTGTCAGTCATGGGTCGCGGCCTTCGGTGGTGGTGTCGTCGGAAGAGTGCGGGGTGCGGGTGCGGGATTCCGGTGGGGGCGGGACCCGTCACGCTCCGATGAGCTTGGCGAACTTCTCCTCGTACGCCGTCTCTTCTTCGCTGGTCAGAGAGCGGAAGGCGTGGGCCTTGGCGGCCATGGCCTTGTCCGGGACGATCAGCGGGTTGTCCGCGAGTGCGGGATCGATCTTGGCGAGTTCGTCCTTGACGCCCTCGACCGGGCAGACGTAGCTGATGAAGGCGGCCAGCTGGGCGGCGACCGGCGGCTCGTAGTAGTAGTCGATGAGCTTCTCCGCGTTGGCCTTGTGCCGGGCCTTGGCGGGGACCAGCAGGTTGTCGCTGGAGCTGATGTATCCAGGGGCCGGGATCGCGTACTGGATGTCCGGGTTGCCGGCCTGGAGCTGGATGACGTCGCCCGCCCAGGCGAGGCAGGCGGCGAGGTCGCCCTTGTCGAGGTCGGCCGTGTAGTCGTTGCCCGTGAACCGGCGGATCTGCTTGGTGTCCACGCCCTTCTGGAGGCGGCCGATGGCGCCGTCGAAGTCCGCGGTGGTGAAGTTCCCCGGGTCCTTGCCCTGGTCGAGCAGGGTCATGCCGACGGAGTCGCGCATCTCGGTGAGGAAGCCGACGCGGCCCTTGAGGGTGGGGTCGTCCAGCATCTGGGTGACGGAATCGACCTTCTTCCCGCCGGTGGCCTTGGTGTTGTAGGCGATGACCGTGTCGATGCCGGTCCAGGGGTAGCTGTAGGCGCGACCCGGGTCCCAGTCGGGGGTGCGGAACTGCGGGATCAGGTTGGCGTACGCGTGCGGCAGCTGGGAGGGGTCCAGCTTCTGCGCCCAGCCGAGGCGGATGATGCGCGCGGCGAGCCAGTCGGTGACGACGATCAGGTCGCGGCCGGTGTCCTGACCGGCGGCGAGCTGCGGGCGGATCTTGCCGAAGAACTCGACGTTGTCGTTGATGTCCTCGGTGTACTTGACCTTGATCCCGGTCCGCTTGGTGAACTCCTCCAGGGTGGGACGGGTCTTCTCGTCGTCACTGGTGTCCATGTACTCGGTCCAGTTGGAGAAGTTGATCTCCTTCTCCTGTGCCGAGTGGTCGTCGGAGGCCACCGCCGCGTCCCCCTCGCGCTTGGCGGGCGGGATTCCGCACGCGGCGAGGGTGGACAGGCCTCCGAGGGTGAGCGCTCCGACTCCGGAGGCGCGCAGCAGCGAGCGGCGGGTGAGGGCGCCGCGCCCGCTGGTGAGGCTGCGCCGCATCGCGGCGAGTTGCGCCGCCGAGAGGCGGTCGGGCTCGAACTGCTCCATGCGCGTTGCCCTTTCGGGAGGTGTACCGCTGGTCAGGCGGTGGATTCTTATCGGTCCCCGAAGATCGTGCGGTGCCAGTCCTTCGCGGCCACCGCGGTGTTGTCGTACATCACGTGCTTGACCTGCGTGTACTCCTCGAAGGAGTAGGCCGACATGTCCTTTCCGAAGCCGCTGGCCTTGTAGCCGCCGTGGGGCATCTCGCTGATGATCGGGATGTGGTCGTTGACCCAGACGCAGCCCGCCTTGATCTCGCGGGTGGCACGGTTCGCCCGGTAGACGTCGCGGCTCCAGGCGGAGGCGGCGAGTCCGTACGGGGTGTCGTTGGCCAGCGCGATGCCCTCGTCGTCGGTGTCGAAGGGCAGGACGACCAGGACCGGGCCGAAGATCTCGGACTGGACCACCTCGCTGTCCTGGGCGGCGCCGGAGATGAGGGTGGGCCGGTAGTACGCGCCCTCGGCGAGCTCGCCCCCGGGGATCTCGCCGCCGGTGACGACGGTGGCGTAGGCGCGGGCCCGCTCGACGAATCCGGCCACCCGGTCGCGGTGGACGTGGGAGACCAGCGGGCCGAGGTCGGTGGTGGGCGCGAAGGGGTCGCCCAGGCGGACGGTCTCCATCAGCTCCGCGACGCGGGCGACGAAGGCGTCGTGGAGGGGGCGCTGGACGTAGGCACGGGTCGCGGCGGTGCAGTCCTGGCCGGTGTTGATCAGGGAGGCGGCGACCGCGCCGTGCGCGGCGGCCTCCAGGTCGGCGTCGTCGAAGACGAGGAAGGGCGCCTTGCCGCCGAGCTCCAGGTGGAGCCGTTTGACGGTGGCGGTGGCGATCTCGGCGACCCGCTTGCCGACCCCGGTGGAGCCCGTGAAGGAGGTCATGACCACGTCGGGGTGGCCGACCAGGTGCTCGCCCGCCTCGCGGCCGGCGCCCGTGACGATGTTGATCACGCCGTCGGGCAGGCCCGCGTCCTTGGCGGCCTGCGCGAACATCAGGGAGGTCAGCGGGGTGAGCTCGGCAGGCTTGAGGACGATGGTGTTGCCGGCGGCGATGGCCGGGAGGATCTTCCACGCGGCCATCTGGAGCGGATAGTTCCAAGGGGCGATGGAGCCGACCACGCCGATGGCCTCGCGGCGTACGTAAGAGGTGTGGTCGCCGGAGTACTCGGCGGCCGCCTGCCCCTGGAGGTGGCGTGCGGCCCCCGCGAAGAAGGCCGTGTTGTCGATGGTCCCCGGCACGTCGAACTCCGTGGACAGCTTGATCGGCTTGCCGCACTGGAGAGACTCGGCGAAGGCGAAGTCCTCCGCCTGCTCGGCCAGTACGGCGGCCAGCCGGTGCAGGGCGTCCGACCGCTCCCCGGGAGTGGTGGCCGACCAGCCCGGGAAGGCCCGCTTGGCGGCGGCGACGGCCTCGTCGACGTCCGCCGTGCTCGCGAGTTCGTAGGTGAGGACCTCGTCCCCGGTGGCCGGGTCGACCACGGTGTGTGACCGGCCCGAGGTGCCGGACCTGAGCTGCCCATCGATGTACTGCGCGCCGTCCGCGAAGCGGTCCTTGACCTGGAAGCGGTTGCCCATCACGCTCTCACGCTCTCCGTAGCTACAGTTCGAGCTACAGCTCGAATTGAGTGCCGATCCTGACAGAGGAGGCTCCCCTGTCCAAGTGATTCCGTTGTTGCCTTTTGATTACGCGACGGATTCGGTCGACCAAGTGTCGAGGCACGCCGGAAATCCCGTACGAGTTGTCCGTGGCGACTGCCAGACTCGCGTGCATGGAGATGATCGACCAACTGATCAAGCAGGTCAGCCGTGGTGAGCGAGTGAAGTTCCTGCCGTTCTGGGGGCACCGGCCGAGGCCGGACGGGACCCTCGGTCCGAGCTGCCTGAGCCAGTGGTGGCCGTCCGAGTTCACTGTGGGTGACGTCCGGTATGCGACGGCGGAGCACTGGATGATGGCCGGGAAGGCTCGGCTCTTCGGGGATGCGGAGGCGGAGCGGGCGGCGCTCGCGGCCCGGACCCCGGCCGAGGCGAAGAAGGCCGGGCGGCTCGTGCGCGGCTTCGACAACGCGGTATGGGAGCGGGAGCGCTTCGCCGTGGTGGTGGAGGGCAGCGTGCACAAGTTCGCCTCCGACCCGGCGCTGCGCTCGTACCTGCTGACCACCGGGGACCGGGTCCTGGTGGAGGCGAGCCCGATGGACCGCATCTGGGGCATCGGCCTGGCGCCCGATGACGAACGCGCCCTGGACCCGGCCCGCTGGCAGGGCCTGAACCTGCTGGGCTTCGCCCTGATGGAGGCCCGCGAGCGGCTGCGGTCGGCGCCCGCCGGATGACCTGGGCGTAATTGCGTGGCGGCGCCGGGGAGCCGCCGCCTAACGTAGGGCTCGTCCAGGTGCGCAGGTGAGACGTACTTCCACTGTTAATGGGGCGGTCGCGGGTTCGAGTCCCGTCACCGGCTTTCGGGCCGGTGTAGCTCAGTCGGCAGAGCACCACGTCGTTTCGCCGACCTTGTTCTCTGGACATCTACGTCACGCACCTCCCGGTGCGCGGGCTGCGGCTCCTTCTTTTGCAAAGACACCAGGCCGCCGCCACCTTGATCTCGGGAGGCACGCGTGCGGGATGCCCGGTGCGCAGGCAACGGTTACTTCTCCCAATCAGCGGGTCGCGGGTTCAAGTCCCGCCCGGCTCCGGCCGGTAGCTCAGATGATGAGAGCAGCTGACACAAGTCCGTCGCCGACTTCCGATCTCGGGCATCCCGCACGTCACGCCTCCCCCGCTTTCCTTTGAATTCGGGGGGATTCACATGGCTCGTTTCAACCTGCGCGCGTTCAAGTCCGCGCCCGCCTCGCCCACTTCGCCCGTCCGCTCGACCAGCCGCGCACGCACCCACGAGGGCGGCCCCGGCCACCTGCGCGACCCGCGCTCCGAGCTGTTCCTGCTCGCGATCGCCAACTTCGTGACGCAGCGCACCGCGTACGAGAGCGGCGAGGCCCGCGACGACCGCTTCGCGGCCCTCGTGCGGCGACTCGCGGTCGAGGACCCCGCGTGGACGGCCGGCCTGCTGGGCTGGCTCCGCGGGGAGGCGAACATGCGGACCGCCTCGCTCGTCGGCGCCGCCGAGTACGTGAAGGCGCGCCTCGACACGGGCGCCACCGACGGGCCTTCAAACCGCCAGGTCGTGGACTCCGTACTGCGGCGCGCGGACGAGCCCGGTGAGCTGCTGGCCTACTGGACGGCGACGTACGGGCGGAACGTGCCCAAGCCCGTGAAGCGGGGCATCGCCGACGCGGTACGCCGGCTCTACTCCGGCACCTCGCTGCTGAAGTACGACACCACCTCCAAGGGCTACCGCTTCGGGGACGTCCTCAACCTCGTGCACGCCTCCCCCGACCCGGCCAAGGCCTGGCAGGGCGAGCTGTTCCGCTACGCCCTCGACCGCCGGCACAACCCGGAGAGCGCCGAGGTCCCGGCCGGCAACCGGACCCTCGCCGCCCACCGGGCGCTGATGGAGCTCCCGGTGTCCGAGCGGCGTGCCGTGGTCACCGCGCCGGACGGCGCCGAGCGGCTCGCTGAGGCGGGCATGACCTGGGAGGCGCTGGCCGGCTGGCTGCAGGGGCCCATGGACGCGGCCGCCTGGGAGGCGGTCATCCCGTCCATGGGCGCGATGGCCCTGCTGCGCAACCTGCGCAACTTCGACCAGGCCGGGGTCTCGGACGAGGTGGCCGCGGCGGTCGCGGCGAAGGTCTCCGACCCGGAGGGCGTCGCCCGGTCGCGGCAGTTCCCCTTCCGCTACCTGGCCGCCTACCAGCACGCGCCCTCGCTGCGCTGGGCGTATCCGCTGGAGCGGGCGCTCGGCCACTCGCTGGCCAACGTACCTGCGCTGCCCGGCCGGACGCTGGTCCTCGTGGACCGGTCCGGGTCGATGTGGTCCCCGCTGTCGGACCGCTCGCAGCTCAACCGGGCCGACGCGGCAGCCGTGTTCGGGGCGGCGCTCGCGCTGCGCGCCGAGGAGGCGGACCTGGTGCAGTTCGGCACGACCAGCGCGGTGGTCCCGTACGTGCGGGGCGAGTCCGTGCTCAAGGTGCTGGAGCGGTTCGGGAACCTCGGCGGGACCTACACGGCCGAGGCCGTCAGGAAGCACTACCGCGGCCACGACCGGGTGCTGATCGTCACCGACGAGCAGGCCGCCTCGTACGGCCACGGCGGTGACCCGACGGCCGAGGTGCCGCAGACGGTGCCGGTGTACACCTGGAACCTGGCGGGCTACCGGGTGGGCCACGCCCCGTCCGGTGCCGCGAACCGGCACACCTTCGGCGGGCTCACCGACGCCGCCTTCCGCATGGTGTCCCTGATCGAGCGCGGCCGGGACGCCGACTGGCCGTGGGCGTCCCGCCTCTGAGCACGAGCCCCGGGCCTCGGCCCGGGGCTCATATCTTCTCGCGCGTCCGGGAGTTCGAGTACGGGCTCTCGTAGCCGGAGTCGTCGTCCCACTCCCCGTCCATGAACGGGGCGAACATGGCGAGCAGCATGAGGGCGCCCAGCACGATGCCGATCCCGCCGAGGATGATGCCGGCCAGCGCCATCCCGCCGTTGTCGGCCTCGCCGCGGGTCGCCTTGCCCTTGCCCAGGGCACCGAAGACGACCGCCGCGATCCCGATCCCGATGGCCAGGAAGCTGGTGATGCAGCCGACCACGGAGATGATGCCGAGGACGAGGGCGGTGACGCCGAAGCCGTTGCTCTTCGGCGCCGCGTACAGCGGGTAGCCGGCATTGACCGGATATCCGGGATACCCGGGGTACCCCGCGTCGCCGGGATACCCGTACCCCGGCATCGCGGACGGCGCGGTGGGATATCCGTAACCGCTCGTGTCCGGCTGGGACGGATAGCCGTACGCGGGCGGTGCGGTGGGGGTCGGTGTCGGCGTGGACTGCGGGGCGGGCCGCGGTGCTCCCGCCCCCGGCATCTCGATGACCGTCGGCTGGTCGTGCACGGACGGCGGGCCCGGCACTCCCGGCGCGGCCTGCTGCTTGCCCAGGTCCACCGCCGGCCGCTCCGGCGGCGCCCACGGGTCCCTCGGCTCAGGGCTCTGGTCGGTCATGCGGCACCCCCCTCTCGTACGGCCATGCTAAGCGCTGCCACCGACAGTCACCGGTCTGCCTACGATGAAGGCCGATCTGACCGCACGCGCGCCCTCCCGGAGGCACCCTCATGACCGACCTGCACCCCTTCATCGCGGGGCTGCCCAAGGCGGAACTCCACGTCCACCACGTCGGCTCGGCGTCACCGCGCATCGTGGCCGAGCTCGCCGCCCGGCACCCCGACTCGAAGGTCCCGACCGATCCCGAGGCGCTCGCCGACTACTTCACCTTCACCGACTTCGCGCACTTCATCGAGGTCTACCTGTCGGTCGTGGACCTCGTCCGCACCCCCGACGACGTACGCACCCTGACCTTCGAGGTCGCCCGTGACATGGCCCGGCAGAACATCCGCTACGCCGAGCTGACCATCACCCCCTACTCCTCCACCCGCCGCGGCATCGAGGAGAAGGCCTTCATGGAGGCCATCGAGGACGCCCGCAAGGCCGCCGAGGCCGAGCTCGGCGTCATCTTGCGCTGGTGCTTCGACATCCCCGGCGAGGCCGGCCTGGAGGCCGCCGCCGAGACCGCCCGCCTCGCCGTCGACCTGCGTCCCGAGGGCCTGGTCTCCTTCGGCCTGGGCGGCCCCGAGATCGGCGTCCCGCGCCCCCAGTTCAAGCCGTACTTCGACCAGGCACGCGCCGCCGGTCTGCACAGCGTCCCGCACGCCGGTGAGACCACCGGCCCCGAGACGGTCTGGGACGCGATCCGCGACCTGGGCGCCGAGCGCATCGGCCACGGCACCAGCTCCACCCAGGACCCCGAGCTCCTCGCCTACCTGGCCGAGCACCGCATCGCGCTGGAGGTCTGCCCGACCTCCAACATCGCCACCCGCGCGGTGACCGACCTGGACCGGCACCCCGTCAAGGAGATGGTGGCCGCGGGCGTGCTCGTCACCATCAACAGCGACGACCCGCCGATGTTCGGCTCCGACCTCAACAACGAGTACGCGGTGGCGGCACGCCTCCTCGACCTCGACGAGCGCGGTCTGGCCCAGCTCGCCAAGAACGCCGTCGAGGCCTCCTTCCTGGACGCGGCCGGCAAGGCGAAGATCAGCGCGGAGATCGACACGTACACCGCCGATTGGCTCGCGCGCTGACATCGCCCCGGTCCCGCCGCCCCTGAGAATGGGGCCATGCGCACCCTGACTGCCGTCGGCCACCGCGGCGATCCCTACCGTGTCCGTGAGAACACCCTGTCCTCGATCCGCTCCGCGTTCGCGCGCGGGGCGGACGCGGTCGAGATCGACGTACGGCTGACCCGCGACGGGGTGCCGGTCCTGCTCCACGACGAGACGCTCCAGCGACTGTGGGGCCATGACGTGCGGCTCGACGCCGTCACGGCCCCGCAGCTCAAGGAGCTGACGGGGGGCGGGATTCCGACGCTGCGCGAGGCGGTACTGGCGGCCGGTGCGGGACGGCTGATGATCGACCTGCCGGGTGCCTCGTACGAGGCGGTACGGACCGTCGTGGACCAGGTCCGCGAGTGCGGGGCGCGCGAGCGCACCTACTACTGCGCGGGTCCGAACACCATGCTGGCGGTCCGCGCCGCCGATCCGGGCGCGGAGATCGCGCTGACCTGGACCACGCTGTCGCCGCCGCGCCGGGTGCTGATCGACGCGGTGGCCCCGCGCTGGCTCAACTACCGGTTCGGGCTGGTCACCCGGGAGCTGACGGACGCGCTGCACCGGGAGGGCCTGCTGGTGTCGGCCTGGACCGCGGACACCAAGCGGACGATGCGGGCGCTCGCCGAGGCCGGGGTCGACTCGATCACCACGAACCGGGTGGACGCGCTGACCGCCGTACGGGCCGAGCTCGGCCGGTGACAGACGCGATACGCGCGATACGCGGCCGGGCCGTGCGGCTGGGCCGGGCCTGGCCGTGGGTCGTGGACCTGGGTCTGACGCTGCTGGTGCAGCTGGCCGTCACGATGCCGTTCGTGCTGCCGCGGGAGGCCGGGCTGCCGGCCGTGAGCTGGGGCTCGTACGCGATGACCACGCTGGGGGTGCTGCCGCTGGCGTGGCGGCGGCACCGGCCGGTCACCGTACTGATGGTGATCCTGCTGGTCGGCGGGGTCTACAAGGTGACGCTCGACGGACCCGGGCAGCCCCTGCCGTACGCGGGGCTCATCGCCTTCTACACGGTCGCCCTGCTGTGCCCCGCACGAGTGCGGGCGGCGGTCGGGGCTCTCTCGGTGGCGGCCGTCTTCGCGTCCGTGGGACTGGCCGCGGGTTCGGCCAGGGAGCTGTCCTTCACCATGTTCTGTGCGGGCGCCGCCTACGCGCTGGGCCGGCTCCAGTTCACGCGGCAGGCCTACACCGCGGCCGTGGAGGACCGGGCGGCGCAGCTGGAGCGGGCGAACCGGATCGAGGCCGAGCAGGCCGTGGCGCGCGAACGGGCCAGGATCGCACGGGAGATGCACGACATCCTCTCGCACGCCGTCAGTATCATGATCGTGCAGGCGGAGGCCGGTCCGGTGGCCGTACGCCGGGCCCCGGAGCGGGCGGAGGCGGCCTTCGAAGCGATCTCGGAGACCGGCCGGGAGGCGATGGTGCAGCTGCGGGCGATGCTCGGATTGCTGAGGGAGGACGGTCCGGCGCCGCGTGAACCCCAGCCGGGGGTGGCGGCGCTGCCCCGGCTGCTCGACCGCGTGCGGCAGGGCGGTCCGGAGGTCTCGTACGAGGAGACCGGCGAGGTCCGGGCGCTGGCCCCGGCGGTGGACACGGCCGTGTACAGGATCGTGCAGGAGGCCCTGACGAACGTGGTGAAGCACGCCGCGGCCCGGCGGGTGGCGGTCCGGCTCCACCACGCGGCGGAGGAACTGACGATCACGGTGACGGACGACGGGCGGGGGCCGGCCGGGGGCGGTTCAGGCGGGCACGGCCTGATCGGGGTCCGGGAGCGGGCCGCGGCGCACGGCGGGACGGTGGAGGCCGGTCCGGGGCCGGGCGGGAAGGGGTACCTGGTACGGGTGGAACTTGTAACCTCGCAGGTGGAGGTGGGGATTTGACGATCCGTGTGGTGGTGGCGGACGACCAGGAGCTGGTGCGCAGCGGGTTCACGATGATCCTGGACGCCCAGGAGGACATCGAGGTCGTGGCGGAGGTGGGGGACGGCGCGGCGGCCGTGGAGGCGGTGGCCCGGCACGCGCCGGACGTGGCGCTGCTGGACATCCGGATGCCGGTGCTGGACGGGATCGAGGCGTGCCGGACGATCACGGTGCGCAGCACGTGCCGGACGGTGATGCTGACGACCTTCGATTCGGACGAGTACGTGTACGAGGCACTGCACGCGGGGGCGAGCGGATTCCTGCTGAAGGACGTGCGGCGGGACGATCTGGTGCACGCGGTACGGGTGGTGGCGGCGGGCGAGTCGCTGCTGGCGCCGTCGGTGGCGCGGCGGCTGATCGAGGAGTACACGGCGGCGACGGCGCGGCCCTCGGTCCCGGCGCTCGCCGCGGACCGGCTGGAGGTGTTGACGGCGCGGGAGCGGGAGACGCTGCTGCACCTGGGGCGCGGGCTTTCGAACGCCGAGATCGCGGCGGCGCTGGTGGTGAGCGAGCACACGGTGAAGTCGCATGTGGGGAACGTGCTGGCGAAGCTGGGGCTGCGCGACCGGATCCAGGCGGTGATCTGCGCGTACGAGACGGGCATGATCGCGGCGGGGGCGGGGGCGGCGGCGACGGGGGCAGGGGCAGGGGCTCCCTCTGGGGTATCTCCCTCTGGGGAGTGAGGGCCGGGCGTGTCGGCTCCCTCGCGCCGGTGAGTTGTCGTACCGCTGAAGACCCCTCCGTGGGGTGATCCGCAACTACCCCTCTGACCAGCAGCATTGAGTCATCGGAGGCCGCAGTGGCCCCGGATGTCTCGCAGGGGGATCCCGTCATGAACGCTCGTACGCGCACACTGATCGCCGCCGCTCTGGTGCTGGGGGTCGCTTCCGGTCCGGTCGTCGCCCATGCCGCACCGGCACCCGGCCCGGCCGCTTCGGCCGCGCCCGTCGTCCGGACGCCGCCCGACGCGGCGGCGCTGGAGAAGGCGATCGCCGGGCTGGGTCCGGAGCACAAGGACGCGACGGCCGCGCTGGTCCGCGTCGGCGGTACGAGCGGGAGCTGGCAGGGGAGTTCGGGGGTCGCGGACATCCGCACCGGGCGGGAGGCCGTGGAGCAGGGCCGCTTCCGGGCCGGCTCGGTGACCAAGACCTTCACCGCGGCGGTGGTGCTCCAGCTGGCGGCCGAGGGCACGGTGGATCTCGACCGGCCGGTGCGGCAGTACCTGCCGCGGACCGTCCCCGACGCCTACGGCACGGTCACCGTCCGGCAGCTGCTGAACCACACCAGCGGCATTCCGGCGGCGGACGGCGCGGGCGACTCGTTCGAGGCGCAGTGGGAGCACCGCTTCGACGTCACCGACCCACAGACCCAGTTGGCCAATGCCTTCGCCAAGAGGCCGGAGTTCACGCCGGGCACGGCCCAGCACTACCTGAACATCAACTACACGGTGCTGGGCGCGCTCGTCGAGAAGGTGACGGGCACGACGTACGAGGAGGCGGTCGCCCGGCGGATCCTGAAGCCCCTGGGTCTGCGTCAGACCTCGTTCCCGGCCCGGACTCAGACGAAGATCCACGGTCCGCACAACCGGGGCTACCAGGCGGTGGTGGGGGCGGACGGCTCCAGGGAGCTGCGGGACGTCACCGAGTGGAACTCTTCGGACCGATGGGCGGCGGGGGACATCATCTCGACCACGGCCGATCTGGAGCGGTTCACCATAGCCCTGTTCAGCGGGCGGATCGTGCCGAAGGCCCAGCTGGAGGAGATGTTCACGGTACCGGCGGTGAAGGATTTCGCGAGCGGGAAGGACGCCGCTCTGACGGCGGGGATGTCCAGGATGGTCCTGCCCGACGGCACCGTGGCCTGGGGCAAGACCGGCGGCCGGTACGGCTACAACACGGCGATCGGCGGAACCCGTGACCTCTCCCGCACCCTCGTGTACTCGGTGAACTCCACCGACGCCAAGGGCCAGGACATGAACCCGGTCGCCCTCGGCATCGTGATGGCGGCTTTCGCACGGTAGGCCCTCAACTACGCGGGCATGGCCTCAAGGCGCTTGATCATGCGGTGGAGCACCAGGAGCGGGATCACTCCGAAGACGCCGAAGGACATGTCGATGACGCTCCACCAGAAGGGGATCCCGCGGATCGGGCCGCAGATCAGGGCCAGCGGGATGATGCCGGCGCAGGCGATCATGCCGGCTTCGACGATCCATATATTGCGCACCGGGTCGCGGTGGACGCCGTAGAAGAAGACGGCGATGACCAGGTGGGCGAAGGCGAGCCAGTCGGTGCCGTAGAGGAGGAAGGGGTATTCGGCATCGGCGCGGCCCAGCCCGTCGCCCACCCGCCGCAGCCATTCGTTGTCCACCAGGGCGTTGGCCCAGCGGAGTTCGCTGACCAGCGGGAAGGCGGTGAGCCCGCTGAGCACGAGACAGACGAGGAACAGGGTCAGCCAGGCACGGATCCGCCGCTGAAGGGCGCTTCTCTCGCTCATGGAAGGAAGCGTACGCATCTTTCTGAACACGTTCAGCCAAATTGATGAACGCGTTCAATTCTGTAGCCGGACCGTGATCAGAGCCCGACGATCGCGTTCCACCGGCGGGCGAGGGAACGGCGCTCGGCCGAGGAGATGTCCCGGGCGACGACCAGCCGCTTGCGCATGTCGTCGTCGGGGAAGATCAGCGGATTCTCGGCCAGTTCGGCGGTCTCCTTGTCGCCGGAGCCGGCCAGGACCTCGCGGGCGGCCGGGACCGGGCAGACGTAGTTGACGGAGGCGGCGAGCTCCGCGGCCACCTCCGGGGCGTAGTAGTGGTCGATCAGGGCCTCGGCATTGGCCTTGTGCCGGGCCAGGTTGGGCACGAGGAGGCTCTCCGCCCAGAGTTCGGCCCCTTCCTCCGGAACCACGAACTCGATGTCCGGGTTGTCGGCCTGGAGCTGGATGGCGTCACCGGAGTAGGCCTGGCAGGCCAGGACGTCGCCCTTGCTCAGATCGGAGGTGTAGTCGTTGCCGGTGAAGCGGCGGATGTGCTTCTTCTTCACCATGCTCTCGACCTGGTCGCACATCCGGTGGAAGTCGGAGTCCGTCCAGCGGGTGACGTCCACGCCGTCGCCCTGCATCAGGAGGGCGAAGGACTCGTCGAGACCGGAGAAGAGGGTGACCTTGCCCGCGAGCTCCGGCTGCCAGAGGTCCTTGACGGACTTGATCTCCCGGCCCAGAGCCTTGCGGTTGTAGGCGATGCCGGTGATCCCCGACTGCCAGGGAACGGTGTGCAGCCGGCCCTCGTCGAAGGCGGGGGAACGCAGCTGCGGGTCCAGGTACCTGTCCACGTTGGACTGCGCCGAGCGGTCCATCTTCTGGGCCCAGCCCAGGTGGACGAAGCGGGCGGCCATCCAGTCGCTGACCACCACCAGGTCGTGGCCCGTCTCCTGGCGGTTCATCAGGGCCGGGCTGACCTTGCCGAAGAACTCGTCGTTGTCGTTGATCTCCTCGGTGTACCGGACCTCGATGCCGGTCTGCTCGGAGAAGGCGTCCAGCGTCGGACGGCGCTCCTCGTCCTCCTCGCCGGTGTCGATGTACAGCGGCCAGTTGGAGAAGGTGAGGCTCCGGTCCCGCTCGGAGCGGTCGACTCCTTCACGCCGGTCCTCGGGGACGTAGGCGGCGGGTACTCCGCAGCCGGTGAGGGCGGCCAGCAGGCCTGTGGCACCGAGGCCGCGCAGTGCGGCGCGGCGGGAGAAGGCGAGTTGAGGCATGGCCTCAGCCTCGGTGAACGCGAAGGGGCGGGCAATAGACATGTTGTCTACCGCCCGCCCCGTCAACGGCCTGCTCTGACCGATGCGGCCGATCAGCCGCCGAGCGAAGTCATCACGTGCTTGATGCGCGTGTAGTCCTCGAAGCCGTAGGCGGAGAGGTCCTTGCCGTAGCCGGACTTCTTGAAGCCGCCGTGCGGCATCTCGGCGACGAGCGGGATGTGGGTGTTGATCCACACGCAGCCGAAGTCGAGGTTCTTGGACATCCGCATCGCGCGGCCGTGGTCCTTGGTCCACACGGAGGAGGCGAGGGCGAACTCGACGCCGTTCGCGTACTCCAGGGCCTGGGCCTCGTCCGTGAAGGGCTGGACGGTGATGACGGGGCCGAAGACCTCGTTCTGGATGATCTCGTCGTCCTGCTTCAGGCCGGAGACCACGGTCGGGGCGTAGAAGTAGCCCTTCTCGCCGACCTGGTGGCCGCCCGCCTCGACCTTGGCGTGCGCCGGGAGGCGCTCGATGAAGCCCGCGACCTGCTTGAGCTGGTTCGGGTTGTTCAGCGGGCCGTACAGCACGTCCTCGTCGTCCGGCTGGCCGGTCTTGGTGTCGGCGGCAGCCTTGGCGAGCGCGCTCACGAACTCGTCGTGGATCGACTCGTGCACGAGCACGCGGGTGGCGGCCGTGCAGTCCTGGCCGGCGTTGAAGTAGCCGGCGACGGCGATGTCCTCGACGGCCTTGGCGATGTCGGCGTCCTCGAAGACCACGACCGGGGCCTTGCCGCCGAGCTCCAGGTGGACGCGCTTGACGTCCTTCGAGGCGCTCTCGGCGACCTGCATGCCCGCGCGCACCGAGCCGGTGATGGAGGCCATCGCCGGGGTGGAGTGCTCGACCATGGCCTTGCCGGTCTCGCGGTCACCGCAGATGACGTTGAAGACGCCCTTGGGCAGGACCGAGTCGATGATCTCCGCCATCAGGACGGTGGAGGCGGGGGTGGTGTCCGAGGGCTTGAGCACCACGGTGTTGCCCGCGGCGATGGCCGGGGCGAACTTCCACACGGCCATCATCATCGGGTAGTTCCACGGCGCGACCTGGGCGCAGACACCGACCGGCTCACGGCGGATGATCGAGGTCATGCCCTCCATGTACTCGCCGGCCGAGCGGCCCTCGAGCAGGCGGGCGGCGCCCGCGAAGAAGCGGATCTGGTCCACCATCGGCGGCAGCTCCTCGCTGGCCGTGAGGCCCAGCGGCTTGCCGGTGTTCTCCGACTCCGCGGCGACGAGCTCGTCCGCGCGGGCCTCGAAGGCGTCCGCGATCTTCAGCAGCGCCTTCTGACGCTCGGAGGGCGTGGTGTCGCGCCAGCCCGGGAAGGCGGCCGCGGCCGCGGCCATGGCGGCATCCACATCGGCCTGACCCGAGAGCGGTGCGGTGGCGTACACCTCGCCGGTGGCCGGGTTCACCACCTCGGTGGTCCGGCCGTCGGCGGCGTCCTTGAACTCTCCGCCGATGTAGTTGCGCAGACGACGCAGTTCGGTGGTCACTACAGCCACACTCCTGATCACATGTCCAACGATTGAGACGATTCCCCAAGGGTAGCTCCTCGGCGGACGCTTTCGACAGAGCCAGACACCACCAACTACGAAATCAGTGAGATCCGAGTCGCCAAACAACGGATTTCATCGATTCCGTCTTGCGGAACAGACGACTCCTCGTGCACAGTGTGGTCGTGGTCAGTCGAAGCGCAGATTCCAGGAACAGACAACCGTCCCCTTCGGTCGATGCTGTGTCCCTGGCGATCATCGAGCAACTGCAGGAGGACGGTCGCCGTCCCTACGCATCCATCGGCAAGGCCGTCGGCCTGTCCGAAGCGGCTGTGCGCCAGCGCGTGCAGAAGCTGCTCGACCAGGGCGTCATGCAGATCGTCGCCGTCACCGACCCGCTCACCGTGGGCCTGCGGCGCCAGGCCATGGTCGGCATCAACGTCGAGGGAGACCTCGACCCGGTGGCCGACGCCCTGACCGCAATGGCCGAATGCGAGTACGTGGTGATGACCGCGGGCTCGTTCGACCTGATGGTGGAGATCGTCTGCGAGGACGACGACCACCTGCTGGAAACGATCAACAAGAAGATCCGCACGCTCCCCGGCGTGCGATCAACCGAAAGCTTCGTTTACCTGAAGCTGAAGAAGCAGACCTACATGTGGGGAACTCGATAGCCCGTGAGCCAGGACCTCTCCAAAACCGCGTACGACCACCTGTGGATGCACTTCACCCGCATGTCGTCCTACGAGAACGCACCCGTGCCCACCATCGTGCGTGGTGAGGGCACCTACATCTTCGACGACAAGGGCAAGCGCTACCTCGACGGCCTCGCCGGCCTGTTCGTGGTCAACGCCGGTCACGGCCGCAAGGAACTGGCCGAGGTCGCCTACAAGCAGGCGCAGGAACTCGCGTTCTTCCCCATCTGGTCGTACGCGCACCCCAAGGCCGTGGAGCTGGCCGAGCGCCTCGCCGATTACGCCCCCGGCGACCTGAACAAGGTCTTCTTCACCACCGGTGGCGGCGAGGCCGTCGAGACCGCCTGGAAGCTCGCCAAGCAGTACTTCAAGCTGCAGGGCAAGCACACCAAGTACAAGGTCATCTCGCGTGCGGTCGCCTACCACGGCACCCCGCAGGGCGCCCTGTCCATCACGGGTCTGCCGGCCCTGAAGGCCCCCTTCGAGCCGCTGGTCCCCGGCGCGCACAAGGTGCCGAACACCAACATCTACCGCGCCCCGATCTACGGCGACGACCCCGAGGCCTTCGGCCGCTGGTGCGCCGACCAGATCGAGCAGGAGATCCTCTTCGAGGGCGCCGACACCGTCGCGGCCGTCTTCCTGGAGCCGGTGCAGAACGCCGGCGGCTGCTTCCCCCCGCCGCCCGGGTACTTCCAGCGGGTCCGCGAGATCTGCGACGAGTACGACGTGCTGCTCGTCTCCGACGAGACGATCTGCGCCTTCGGCCGCCTCGGCACGATGTTCGCCTGTGACAAGTTCGGCTACGTGCCGGACATGATCACCTGCGCCAAGGGCATGACCTCGGGCTACTCCCCGATCGGCGCCTGCATCATCTCGGACAAGCTGGCCGAGCCGTTCTACAAGGGCGACAACACCTTCCTGCACGGCTACACCTTCGGCGGCCACCCGGTCTCCTCGGCGGTCGCGCTGGCCAACCTCGACATCTTCGACAAGGAAGGCCTCAACCAGCACGTGCTGGACAACGAGGACGCCTTCTTCTCGACGCTGAAGAAGCTGCACGACCTGCCGATCGTCGGCGACGTCCGCGGCAACGGGTTCTTCTACGGCATCGAGCTCGTCAAGGACAAGGCCACCAAGGAGTCCTTCACGGACGAGGAGACGGAGCGCGTGCTCTACGGCTTCCTCTCCAAGGCGCTCTTCGAGAACGGCCTGTACTGCCGGGCCGACGACCGAGGCGACCCGGTCATCCAGCTGGCCCCGCCGCTGATCGCGGACCAGGGCACCTTCGACGAGATCGAAGGCATCCTGCGCTCGGTGCTCACCGAGGCGTGGACCAAGCTGTAAATCGTCCGACCACACGGCCCGGATCCTCCGTTCGAGTGAGAACGCGGGGGTCCGGGCCGTGTGCTGTCGCCATCCATCGCGTTCATCTCTTTACATCTCAGTGCGGCGCCAGTGACTTCAGCAGGCTCCGCTTCGTTCCCCCGGACGGAGGTGTACGCCATGGTGGCTCCACCGGACAATGCCCCGACCGACAATGCCCCACCCCAAGACGATCTGCTCTGGGCACGGTCCCTTCACTACTCCCACAGTGGGTCCCCCGGCCTCATCGGGGTCTCCGCCGGGATCCGCCAGGGCGAGATCCTGGCCCTGACCGGCCCGCGCGGCAGCGGCAAGACCACGCTGCTGCGCTGCCTCTCCGGACAGCTGTGCCCCGAGCAGGGCGAGGTCTGGTTCAACAGCGTCCCCGTGCACACGATGGGCGCCCTGGCCCGCGAGCGGCTGCGCCGCGACCGGTTCGGCTGGATCGGCCCCGAGCCCCAGCTGCTGCCCGAGCTGAAGGTGTGGGAGAACGCGGCCCTGCCGCTGCTGATCGCCGGTGCCTCGCACCGCAGCGCCAAGCACGCCGCCTGCGAATGGCTGGACCGCCTGGACATCGGCGGTTTCGCCCGCAAGCGCCCCTCCGCGCTCACCCGGGCCGAGTCCCAGCGGGTGGCGCTGGCCCGGGCCCTGGTCAACGAGCCCGCGGTGATCTTCGGCGACGATCCCACGGCCCCGCTGCACCGGGCCGAGCGCGCCCTGCTGCTCCGTACGCTGACCACCGCGGCCCGCTCGCACGGGATCACCGTGGTGCTGGCCACCCACGACGAGGAGACCGCGGCCGCCGCCGACCGGCGCCTGGCCCTGCTCGACGGCCGGCCCGCCGCCACGGCCATGGCCGCAGCGGGGCAGCCGGGTCCCCCGGCCTCCGGAACCACGGAGGGGCAGGCCGCGTGCTCGCTCTCCGCCTAGCCCGCGGCTCCCGGCCGCTGGTCCAGCTGCGCCGGCTCCTCGTCGCCGCCGCCTCGGCCGGTACCGGGTTCCTCCTTCTCTACGTGCTCGCCGAGGCGGTGGCCCACCCCGCCGGATCGTTCCCTCGCCTGCTGTGGGCCCTGGTGCCGCTGGCCGCCACCGTCCAATTCGCCGTCGCCGTGGCCCGTACCGACCCGGCGACCCGGCCCCGGGAAGGGCTGGACGCCGCCGGGCTGGGACCCGTCCGGCTCAGCCTGGTCGCGGCGATCTCCACCGCCGTCGCGTGCACGCTGGGCAGCGCGCTCGCCCTGGCCGCCTTCCTCCACCTGCGCGGGGATCTGGCCGGGCTGCCGTTCGACGGAGCCGGCGCCCGGCTGCTCCATGCCGACCAGCCGCTGCCGGTGGCGGCCGCGCTCACCCTCCTGGTCCTGGTCCCGCTGACCGCGTCGGCCGCCGCCGCCCTCACCCTGCCCCGGCGCAGGCTCCTGGCCCCGCAGACCGGGCTGCCGTGGGGCATCGCGCTCACCGCCTGCGGGCTCGCGGCCCTGGGCTACGCCGGGCGGGGCGGTCCCGGCATGCTCGTCGGCTGGTCGCTCACCGCCGTCGGCCTCGCCCTCGCCGGGCCCGGCCTGGCCTACGCCTGCGGCACGCTGGTCCAGGCCGTACGCCCGGGCGCGCTCCGGCTGCTGGCCGGCCGGGCCCTCCAGGAGGAGGCGCCCCGGGTCGGCCCGCCGCTGGGGGTGCTCTGCGCGGTCGGGGCGGCCGCCCTCACCGCCCTGGCCCTGCGGGACCGGGGCGGGCTGCTCGTCCCGCTCGGCCCGCTGACCGGACCGGCCGCGGCCCTGGTCGCCCTGTGCGCCGCCGCGACCCTTCTCACATCCGCGGTGGAGGCACGCCAGGGCCGAGCCGCCGGCCGCGAGGCCCTGACCGACATCGGCGCTCCGGCCAAGGTCCTGCGTACGGCCGCGAGTTTGCGGGCCACCGCGCTGGTGGCCGTGTGCGTACCCCTCAGCTGGGGTGTGGCGCAGCTGACGTCACTGGCCCTGACCCGCTGACGCGGGCAGCCCTTAGGGTGGGCCGAATGGTCAACGCAGACATCGAGATCGAGACGCTCGCCGAATTCGACCAGGTCGTGGCCCGCGGCTCGCTCAGCGGCTACCGGATCCAGTCGGTCAACCTGCTGGAGCGGACCTTCGCGCTGCTGTCCGCCGACACCTCGGCCGCCGTGTTCCTGGGCTGCGCGATGGAGCCCGACGCCTCGGTGAAGGTCCGCGCCGACGGCGCGCTGGTCTTCCCGCCCGTGCCGGACCTGCCGTTCAATCCGTACCGGAGCCTGCTCTACACGCCCGAGGAGCTGTTCGCCGGGCTACCCGCCGGATACGAGGCCACCCCGGACGCCCAGGCCTACGCCTGGTTCCAGGAGACCAAGGCCGACGGAGACGTCTTCTCCTCGATGCTCCGCTCCATCCACGACGACGCCATATCCGACGCCCTGGACGAGCACCTCGCGGGTGCCCGGGTGGTCGGCGTCATGGGCGGCCACGCCATGTCCCGCGGCGGTGCGGAGTACCACGGCGCGGCGGAGCTCGGCCGGGCGCTGACCCGCTCGGGGCTCACCGTGGCCACCGGCGGCGGCCCCGGCGCGATGGAGGCCGCCAACCTCGGCGCCTACCTGGCCCCGGCTCCGGACGAGGCCCTTCCGGAAGCCCTGGAGCTGCTGGCCAAGGCCCCTTCCTTCGCTCCGTCGGTGTCCGACTGGGCGCGGGCGGCCTTCGCCGTACGGGACCGGTGGCCCGGCGGCGGGGACTCGGTGGGCATCCCGACCTGGTTCTACGGGCACGAGCCGCCGAACGCCTTCGCGGCGCACAGCGGCAAGTACTTCGCGAACGCCACCCGGGAGGACGGGCTGCTGGCCCGCTCCACGGCGGGCGTGGTGTTCCTGCCGGGCGCGGCGGGCACGGTCCAGGAGATCTTCGACAGCGCGACGCCGAACTACTACTCCTCGCGGGGCGAGCCCGCACCGATGATCCTGGTCGACCGGGCCCACTGGACCGAGCACCTTCCTGCCTGGCCCCTGCTCCAGGCACTGGCGCGCGGCCGGGCGATGGAATCCCGGATCGCCCTCGTGGACTCGGTGGACGAGGTCCCGGACGTCCTCGCGTCAATGGCCTGACACCGGGAGGCAACTTCCCGGCCCGTTCCGACGTCTGGCAGAGGTACCGCAAAACCTGCCAGACGTGAACGGAGCCTTCGGTGCTCATAGGCCTGCTGACCGCTGTCGCGGCGTCCATCTGCTACGGCACGGGATCCGTCCTGCAAGCCGTCGGATCGCGCCGCGCCGCCCGGATGTCCCCGTCCGCCGCCGGGGTGACGGCGCACGGCGGCCCCAACCTGTCGTCGACCGCGAAAGCGGCGATGACCTGGGAGTTCATCGTCGGGACGGTCCTGGACTTCGTGGGCTTCGGGCTGGGCGCGCTGGCGGCCCGCCTGCTGCCCCTGTTCCTGTCCCAGACGGTGATCAGCGCCAACCTGGTGATCACCGCCGTGCTGAGCGTGAAGATGCTGGGCATCCGGCTGAGCCGCAAGGAATGGACCTCCATCGGCGTCGTCTGCACGGCGCTGGTGCTGCTGGCGACGGCCGCGGGCCACGAGGGCGGCCACCACGCCCCGATGTCCACGCACTGGTGGCTGCTGGGGATCACCCTGCTGCTGATGGTGGGCGGCACGGTGGCCGTACGCCTCCTCGGCGGCGGCGCGGCGATCCTGGCGGGTCTGCTGTCGGGCCTGGGCTTCGGCGCGCTGGGCGTCGGCGTCCGGATCCTGGACGGCGTCGACCCATTCGACCTCGGCACCCTCCTGTCCGACCCGGCCCTGTACGCCATCCTCGTGGCGGGCTTCGGCGGCATGTACCTGCACACCGTCGCCCTCCAGATCGGCTCGGTGAACGGCGCGACGGCCGCCCTGGTCGTCGGCGAGACGGTCCTGCCGGGCGCGATCGGCGTGCTCTGGCTCGGCGACGCCTCCCGCCCGGGTCTGGCCTGGCTGGCGGTGCTGGGCTTCGTCCTGGCCGTCACGGGCGCGGTGGCGGTCGCCTGGTACGGCAAGCACGAGGGGGCCGACGCGGAGGCGCAGGCCCCGGTCCCCGAGCCGGTGGCGTAGCCCGGAGGAGTCACCCGGTCGGCGCCTTCACCCGGTCGGCCGGTCCCCGATGGTGCCGGGGCGCCGGCTGCCGCTTTCTGGACGGGGGAGAAAGCGAGGGGTTCGTGGAACCCACCAGTGAGCGGATGCAGACACCGCGAGCCGCGGGAGTGGCCGGAATCGCCTTCGCACTGCTGCTCGCGGCGGCGATCGTGCTGATGCGGATCGCCGTCCCGTCGGGGAACGCCGCCGACGCGGCCATTCCTGCGGACCAACGCTGGGCGGTGCAGGCGGCCCTGGAGATCGTGCCCTTCGCGGGAATCTGCTTCCTGTGGTTCATGGGCGCCCTGCGCGCCCATACCGGCGAGGCCGAGGACAGGTTCGTCGCCACCGTGTTCCTGGGCAGCGGGTTCGTCTTCGTCGCCACACTGTTCGTCGCCGCCGGAGCGGCGGGCACCGTGCTGGCGGAGAACACGCCCTCCGATTTCGGGCGCCACTACGCGTACACGGTCCTCGCGACCTACTCGATGCGGATGGCCGCCGTATTCGTCCTCGCGACCTCGACGATCGGACGGCGGCTCGGAGTCTTCCCCAAGCCGCTGGTTCTGCTGGGCACCGTCGTCGGGCTGGTCCTGCTCATCGTGGCGTCGGCTGTGCCCTGGTCCGAGCTGGTCTTCCCGGCCTGGGCTCTCATCGTCAGCATCCACATCCTGCTGCACAGGTCCTGACCTGCCCTTCCGCCGTCTGGCAGGCCGTCCCCGGGCCCCGCGTGCATGCTGGATGCAGGGGAGGGACGGGTACTTCGGGGGCTCGGGGATGACGGGGATGATCGGGCCACGGAAGGGCTGATCTTTCATGAGGCTTGTCGTCGACCTCAATCGCTGCCAGGGATACGCGCAGTGCGCGTTCCTCGCTCCCGACGTGTTCGCCATGCACGGTGACGAGTCGCTGCTGTACGACCCGGAGGCGGACGAGGAACAGCGCGAGAACGTCGCGCGCGCCGTCGCCGCCTGCCCGGTCGGGGCGATCCTCGTCGAATACGACGCTGCGGACGGTCCCGTACTCACCCCGGAGGTGCGCGGTGAGCGGTGACGGAAGCCTCGAGCACCTCAAGCGCGAGGGCCGCATCGTCGTCGTCGGCGCCTCCCTGGCCGGCCTGCGGGCGGCCGAAACCATGCGCGAGAAGGGCTTCACCGGTTCGCTCACGATGATCGGCGACGAGCCGTACGAGCCGTACGACCGGCCCCCGCTGTCCAAGCAGGTGCTGCTGGGCAAGGCGACCGCGGACCGTACCGCCCTCCCCCGCCGCCGGGACATCGACGCGAAGTGGCGCCTCGGAGTCCCCGCCTCCGGCCTGGACATGGCGGCCCGGCGGGTGCGCCTCGCCGACGGCGACGAGGTGGAGTACGACCGGCTGCTGATCGCCACCGGCGTACGGGCCCGGCCGTGGCCCAACGAGGCCGAGGGCGCCCTCGACGGCGTCTTCGTCCTGCGCACCCGCGACGACGGCGCCCGGCTGGAACGGGCCCTCGCGGCCGGTCCCCGCCGGGTACTCGTCATCGGGGCCGGGTTCACCGGATCCGAGATCGCCTCCGCCTGCCGGGAGCGCGATCTGCCCGTCACGGTCGCCGAGCGGGGCGCCGCGCCCCTCGTCGGCGCGCTCGGCGGGGTGATCGGCGAGGTCGCCGCCCAGATGCACCAGGAGCACGGGGTGGACCTGCGCACCGGCGTGATGGTGACCGGGCTGGAGGGCGATCCCTCCGGGCGGGTCCGCGCCGCCCACCTCTCCGACGGCGCCACCGTCGAGGCCGACGTGGTGGTCGTCTCGCTCGGCGCGCAGCGCAACACCGAGTGGCTCGCCGGGTCCGGACTGGGTGCCGGCCCCCGCGGCATCGCCTGCGACGCGGGCTGCCGGGCCTTCAACATCTGGGGCATCGTCACCGACGACATCTACGTGGCGGGTGACGTGGCACGTTCCCCGCACGCGCTCTTCGGGTACCAGTTCCTGTCGCTGGAGCACTGGGGCAACGCCGTCGCCCAGGCCGAGACGGCGGCGCACAACATGCTCAGCGAAGGCATGGACCGCCGCCCCCACGTGTGGATCCCGGCCTTCTGGTCCTCCCAGTTCGGCGTGAACATCAAGTCGGTCGGGGTGCCGCCGATGGGGACCGAGATCCAGGTCACGCAGGGCTCCCTCGCGGAGCGCCGGTTCGCGGCCGTGTACGGGTACCAGGGCCGCATGATCGCCGCCGTGACCTTCGACAACTGCCGGTGGCTCCCGTTCTACGAGCACCAGATCGAGACCACCGCCCCGTTCCCCCCGCCGTTCTCCACGGTGGACCGCAGGCCGGAGGGGCACAAGCCGATGCCGGCCGACTTCCCCGACCCGTCGGTCCCCACCCACGGTCCGACCATCACCCTCAGCGGCTACTCGCCGGCCGACCGGACGATGACCTTCACCCCCGCGCGCCACTGACCGCGCCCTCCCCGAGGATCACGAGGACCCGTCATGACACAAGCCATCCTGCGGGAGATCATCGACTACGCGAACCGCGCGAACCCGTACCCGCTGTACGAGGAGCTCCGCAAGACCCCGGTCTCGCACGACGGGGACGGCCCGTACGTCGTCAGCACGTACTACGAGATCCAGAGCCTCCTGCACGACCCCCGGATCAGCTCCGACGCCAAGAACCTGAAGGCGACCGGGGACGATCCGCTGGGCCAGGGCCAGGGCGAGGAGGAGGGGGCGACCCTGCCCCCGTCCTTCCTCAAGCTCGACCCGCCCGACCACGACCGCCTGCGGCGGATGACGAACCGGCCGTTCGGGCCACCGCACGCCCCCCACCGGGTGCACGACATGCGGGAGGAGCTCGGCGGCCTCGTATCCGGGCTCATCGACGGCATCGCCACCACCGGGAACCTGGACCGGGTCGACCTGGTCGACCAGTTCGCCTACCCCTTCCCGGTCTCGGTCATCTGCCGGCTGCTCGGGGTGCCCCACGAGGACGAGCCACGCTTCCACGTCTGGGCGGAGACCCTCGCGGCCAGCCTGGACCCCGACCCGGACGCGGACCCCGCCCAGCAGGGCAAGGGGGCCATGGACGCCCGCATGGAACTGGGCATGTACCTGGCCGGGCTGATCGAGGAGCGCCGCAAGAACCCCGGCGACGACATGCTGTCGCAGCTGGCGACGGCCGACGGTCCGGACGGCTCGATGACCACGATGGAGGTGCTCAGCACCTCCGCGCTGCTGCTGATCGCGGGCCACGAGACCACGGTCAACCTGATCACCAACGGCATGCTGACCCTGCTGCGCCACCCGGACGTCCTCCAGCGACTGCGCGAGGACCCAGCCCTGTCCGTCCCCATCGTCGAGGAGCTGCTCCGCTACGAGCCTCCCGTGCAGCTGCTGCCCCAGCGCAGCACGCTCACCGAGATCGAGGTCGCCGGCGTGACCATCCCCAAGGGCGCATCCCTGTGGCTGATCCTGGCGTCCGGGAACCGCGACCCGAAGCGGTTCGAGAACCCGGACCGCTTCGACCCCGACCGCAAGGACATCCAGCACCTCGGGCTCGGCAGCGGAATCCACAGCTGCTTCGGCGCCCCGCTGGCCCGGCTGGAGGCCCAGCTGGCCTTGAGCGAGCTCGCCCGGCGGCTGGAGAACCCCCGGCTGCTGGAGGACCCGCCGCCGTACCGTCAGAACGCGGTCCTGCGCGGCCCGCGCCACCTGACGATCTCCTGCGACGGCGTCCGTCCCTAGGGGGACCGTTCCTGGTCCGCCGGCAGGACGACCACCTCGGCCGGGGTGAAGGACACCGCGACCCGGTCCCCCGCGGCCGGTGCCCCCGCCAGCCCGCACTCCGCTTCCAGCACCGGCCCCGCCTCGGGGCGCAGCAGCAGCGCGACGTGCGTGCCCCGGAAGGTCCGGGACACGACCTCGCAGCGCAGACCGTCCGGGGCCAGGACCACCCCGGCCGGGCGGATCAGCAGCCGCTGTTCGCCCTCCGGGGATCCGGCCGGGACCGGGACCTTGCCCCACGGGGTCCCCGCGACCCCGCCCGACACCACGGCCGGGACCACGTTCTCGAAGCCGAGGAAGCGCGCCACGAACTCCGAGGCCGGGCGCTGCCACACCTCCAGCGGGGTCCCGGCCTGCGCGACGCGCCCGTCCCGCATGACCACCACCCGGTCGGCCAGCGCGAAGCCCTCGCCCTGGTCGTGCGTGACGGCCAGCACCGTGGTCCCCAACCGGGAGAACAGCCCCTGGAGCTCCACCACGAGCCGCTCGCGCAGCCCTCGGTCCAGCTGCCCCAGCGGTTCGTCCAGCATCAGCAGCCTCGGTGACGGGGCCAGCGCACGGGCCAGCGCCACCCGCTGCTGTTCGCCGCCGGACAGCGAGGCCACCGCCCGGCCCTGGGCCCCGGGGAGCCCGACCATCTCCAGCAGCTCCGCGACCCGGGCCTCGGACGAGCCGCGCCCCTCGCCCCGCATCCGCAGCCCGAAGGCGACGTTCCCGCCGACGTCCCGGTGCGGGAAGAGCTGGTGGTCCTGGAACATCAGGCCCACGCCCCGCCGGTGTACGGGCACGCCGGCCTGGTCGGCGCCGCCGAGCGAGACCCGGCCCGCGGACACCGGCTGGAGCCCGGCGACGACCCTCAGCAGGGTCGACTTCCCGCTGCCGCTCGGCCCCAGCACGCACACGATCTCGTGCTCGGCGACCTCCAGGTCCACGCGGTCCACCACCGCGCGCTCGCCGAAGCGGACCGACACCCCGTCCAGCTGAAGCAGTGTCATCAGAACTCTCCCGAGGTCTTGTCGGGACGCAGTCGCTCCAGCACCAGCAGGGACACCGCGCACACCAGCATCAGAATCGTGCTCAGGGCCATGGCCTGCCCGTAGTTCATCTCTCCGGCCCGCCCCAGCAGCCGTGCCACGGCCACCGGCAGCGTCGGACGGTCCGGCCGCGCGATGAACACGGTCGCGCCGAACTCCCCGAGCGAGATGGCGAAGGCGAAGCCCGCCGCGATCAGCAGCGCCCGCCGGACCAGGGGCAGGTCCACCTCCCGCCAGGCGCGCAGCGGGGAGGCGCCGAGCACGGCGGCGGCCTCCCGCAGCCGCCCGTCCACGGCGCGCAGCACCGGCAGCATGGTCCGTACGACGAACGGCACGCCCACCAGGGCCTGCGCGAGCGGAACCAGGATCCACGAGGTCCGCAGATCCAGCGGCGGCTCGTCCAGGGTGATCAGGAAGCCGAAGCCGACCGTCACGGCGGACACCCCGAGCGGCAGCATCAGCAGCGCGTCGAAGCCCCGTACGAAACGGCCGGCGCGCCGGGTGAGGGCCGCGGCCGCGAGCCCGCCGATGACCAGGGCGATGGCGGTGGCGGCGAGCGCGTACTGCAGGGAGTTCCAGATCGCCTCCAGCGGGGGCACCAGGAAGGTTCCGCCGCCCGCGCCCACCTCCTGGAGCGCCCGGTAGAAGCCGAACCCGTACCCGCCGGGCGCGTCGAAGGACCGCTCAACCAGCACCGCCAGCGGGGCCACGATCAGCAGGGCGACCGTCAGCAGCACCCCGCCCAGCAGGGTGCGCTGCGCCCAGCCGCGCGGCCGGTGCGTCGTGCGCCCCGGGTCCACCAGCCGCAGCGCGGTCTCCCGCTTGCGCACCGTCCAGGCGTGCACCGCGAGGATCCCGCCGAGAGCCGCGAACTGCACCATCGTCAGCACGGCGGCCGTGGACAGGTCCAGGAGCTGCGCGGTCTGCCGGTAGACCTCCACCTCCAGGGTGGAGTACGCGGGCCCGCCCAGGATGAGGACGACGCCGAAGGAGCTGAAGGTGAACAGGAAGACCATCAGCGAGGCGGCGGCCACCGACGGGGCCAGCGCGGGCAGCGTCACCCGCCGCCAGGCGGCGAACCGCCCGGCGCCCAGGACCCGGGCGGCCTCCTCCTGGCGCGGATCCAGCTGGGCCCACAGCCCGCCGACCGTCCGTACGACGACGGCGTAGTTGAAGAAGACGTGTGCGAGGAGGATCGCCCACACGGTGGTGTCGAGCCGGACGCCCACCAGTTCGTCGAGCAGCCCGCCCCGGCCGACCAGCGCCAGGAAAGCGGTGCCGACCACCACGGTCGGCAGCACGAAGGGAACGGTCACCACGGCCCGCAGCAGCTGCTTGCCGGGGAACTCGAAGCGCGCGAACACGTACGCGCCGGGGAGCGCGATCAGCAGCGTGAGCAGGGTGGAGGCGAACGCCTGCCAGGTGGTGAACCACAGCACGTCGGCGATGTCGGGCCGGGCGAGCACCTCGCCGATCCGGCCGAACTGCCAGCCGGCGTCGGTCTTGAGCCCGCGCCCGACGATCGCGGCCACGGGATAGGCGAAGAACAGCCCGAAGAAGGCCAGGGGCACGGCCATCAGCGCGAACCGCAGGGCCGTGGCCCGGCCGGACTCGCGAGGGGCGGGGACCGGCGCGGCGCCCTCCGGCGCCGCGCTCGGAACCTGTGTACCGCCTACTTCACGACGAGCGAGGTCCATGCCTTGACCCACTGCTCACGGTTCTTGGCGATGGTCTCGGGAGCGACGCTCGTAGGCTTCTCGACCACCACACCGTGCTTGGTGAACAGCTCCGGCAGGGAAGCGTCCTTCGTCACCGGGTTCACGAACATCTGCAGCGGCATGTCCTCCTGGAACTTCTTGCTGATCAGGAAGTCCACGAGCGCCTTGCCGCCCTCCACGTTCTTCGCGCCCTTCAGCAGGCCCGCGAACTCGGTCTGACGGAAGCAGGTGCCGGTGGCGACACCCGTCGGGGCCTCGGCCGGCTGCGGCTCGGCGTACAGCACCTCGACCGGCGGACTGGAGGCGTAGGAGACGACCAGCGGGCGGTCGCCCTTGGCCTTCTTGCCGCCCGCGGAGCCGGAGAAGCGCTCGTTGTAGGCCTGCTCCCAGCCGTCGACGACCTCGACGCCGTTGGCCTTCAGCTTGCTCCAGTAGTCCTTCCAGCCCTCGTCGCCGTACTTGCCGACGGAGGCGAGCAGGAAGCCGAGGCCCGGCGAGGAGGTCGCGGCGTTCTCGGTGACCAGCAGGTTCTTGTACTCCGGCTTGATCAGGTCGTCCAGCGTCTGCGGCGGGGCGATCTTCTTGTCGGCGAAGTACGCCTTGTCGTAGTTGACGCAGATGTCACCGGAGTCGATCGGGGTGACCCGGTGCTCCTTGTCGAGCTGGAACTCCGGCTTCACCTCGCCCAGGCCCTTGGCCTCGTACGGCGTGAAGATCCCGTTGTCGAGGGCGCGCGAGAGCAGGGTGTTGTCCACCCCGAAGAAGACGTCGCCGCGCGGGGATCCCTTGGTGAGGATCTCCTGGTTCAGCGCCGCGCCCGCGTCCCCGGACTTCAGCACCTTGACGGTGTAGCCGCTCTGCTGCTCGAACTCCTTGAGGACCGTGTCGGTCACGTTGAAGGAGTCGTGGGAGACGAGCGTGACGGTCGTGGACTTCGGGGCATCGCTCGTGCCCGCGGACTTGTCCTTGGCGTCGCCGCCGCCGCAGGCGCTGAGCGTGGTGACAAGAGCAGCCGCGAGCGCGGCGCCCGCGATCTTCTTGGTGGTGCTCACTGGTGATTCCTCCTGGGATGTCCAGGAGAAGACGCGGCCCTGCCCGGCGCTCTGTGTGAGCGGACGCCGGGCAGGGCGCAACAGCATGAGTGGTGACCGAACTTCCTACCCCGAATGACCGGGGCGAGGTTCAGAGGGTCTGCGGATGACGGTTCCGCACTCTCAGCGCTGTGGCGCTCCCCTGTCGGAATATGAAATTGGTTCGGCCACAGGGTACCCCGTGGCCGAATACGGACCCCGATGACCGGAAACTAGCGCTCCGAGGCCGCGAGCTGGCCGCACGCGCCGTCGATCTCCTGGCCGCGGGTGTCCCGGACGGTCACGGGCACGCCGTGCCGGGCGATGGCCTCCACGAAGGCCTTCTCGTCCTCGGGCCGCGAGGCGGTCCACTTGGAGCCGGGCGTCGGGTTCAGCGGGATCAGGTTGACGTGGACGCGCTTGCCCTTGAGCAGCTTGCCCAGCAGGTCACCGCGCCAGGCCTGGTCGTTGATGTCGCGGATCAGGGCGTACTCGATGGAGATCCGGCGGCCGGACTTCTCCGCGTACTCCCAGGCCGCGCCGAGGACCTCGCGGACGTTCCAGCGGGTGTTCACGGGGACCAGGGTGTCGCGCAGCTCGTCGTCGGGCGCGTGCAGCGAGACGGCGAGACGGCACTTGAAGCCCTCGTCGGCGAAGCGCAGCATGGCCGGGACCAGGCCGACAGTGGAGACGGTGATGCCGCGCTGCGACAGGCCGAGGCCGTCGGGCTCCGGGTCGGTGAGGCGGCGGATGGCGCCGACCACGCGGTTGTAGTTGGCCAGCGGCTCGCCCATGCCCATGAAGACGATGTTCGAGAGGCGCGCCGGGCCGCCGGGGACCTCGCCGTCGCGCAGCGCGCGCATGCCGTCGACGATCTGGTGCACGATCTCGGCGGTGGAGAGGTTGCGGTCCAGGCCGGCCTGGCCGGTGGCGCAGAACGGACAGTTCATGCCGCAGCCGGCCTGCGAGGAGATGCACATGGTGACCCGGTCCGGGTAGCGCATCAGCACGGACTCGACGAGCGTGCCGTCGTGCAGCTTCCACAGGGTCTTGCGGGTGGTGTCGTCATCGCACGAGATGTGCCGGATGACGTTCATCAGGTCCGGCAGCAGCTCCTGCTGGAGCTTCTCCCGCGAGCCCGCCGGGATGTCGGTCCACTCGGCCGGGTCGTGCGCGTAGCGCGCGAAGTAGTGCTGGGAGAGCTGCTTGGCCCGGAACGGCTTCTCGCCGATCGCGGCGACCGCCTCACGGCGCTCGGCCGGGGTCATGTCGGCGAGGTGCCGGGGCGGCTTCTTGGCCCCGCGAGGGGCGACGAAGGTGAGCTCTCCCGGAACGGGGCGGGCCATGGCAGGTACTCCTTGTAAGACGAAAGGCGCGCCGCAGAAGCAGCGCGCCTTCCAAGAGTAACCGCCCGGCGTGTTACGACGCCTTTCCGCAGGTCAGCCCGTGCCCACAAAGGCCGCCAGCAGCAGCCACACCACCGGCGCGGTCGGCAGCAGGGAGTCGAGCCGGTCCATGATGCCGCCATGGCCCGGCAGCAGGGTGCCCATGTCCTTGATGCCCAGGTCCCTCTTGATCATCGACTCGCCGAGGTCACCCAGCGTGGCGCTGACCGCGACCGCCAGCCCCAGCACCAGGCCCTGCCACCAGGAGCCGCCGTCGATCAGGAACTCCATGCACAGCGCACCGGCCGCCATCGCGAAGGCCACCGCGCCGAACAGCCCCTCGCGGGTCTTTCCGGGGCTGATGCGCGGGGCGAGCTTGGTCTTGCCGAAGCGCCAGCCGACGGCGTAGGCCCCGGTGTCGCTGACCACCGTCAGCACCAGGAACGTCACCACGCGCTGCGGCCCGTCGTCGGCGGTGAGCAGCATCGCGACGAAGGTGGCCAGGAAGGGCACGTAGAACGCGGCGAAGACGCCGGCCGTGACGTCCTTGAGGTAATCCTCGGGCGGTTCGGTCATCCGCCAGACCAGGACGGCCAGAGCCGTCAGGGCCATGGCGACCCAGGCGCCCTCGGCTCCCCGGACGTATCCGGCGATGACCATGGCCGCGCCGCCGACGGCGAGCGGGACCAGCGGGGCCTTGATGCCCTTCTTCTCCTGGAGCCGGGAGGTGAGCTCCCACAGCCCCACGACGACCGCGACGACGATGACGCCGACGAAGACCGCCTTGACGATGAACAGCGAGGCGAAGATCACCGCGCCGAGGCCGACGCCGACACCTATGGCGGCGCGCAGGTCCCTCCCCGCCCGCTTCTTCGGCGGCGGAGGCGAGGCGTCCTGCGGTACCTGCGAAGGCGGGGGCGGGGGGCTGGGCATGGGCTCCTGCGGCGGCGTTTCGGCGCGGAAGAGGGGGCCGCCGTCCGAGGCGGCCCCCCGATCGCGTGCTTCCCGGTCGTCGAAGTCACGGCCGGCGGCATCGGGCACGATGGGCATGGGCCGAGTGTGCGGGCCCACCTGCGCATCGTATGCGGGACCCGCCGGAACCGGCTCCGGCTGCCAGGAAGAGTCGTTCATCAGACTTCGAGGAGCTCGGCTTCCTTGTGCTTGAGGAGCTCGTCCACCTGCGCGACGTACTTCGCGGTGGTGTCGTCGAGCTCCTTCTCCGCGCGGCGCACCTCGTCCTCGCCGGCCTCCTTGTCCTTGACGAGCTTGTCAAGGGCGTCCTTCGCCTTGCGGCGCACGGCACGCAGGGAGATCTTGGAGTCCTCGGCCTTGGTGCGCGCGACCTTGATGTACTCCTTGCGGCGGTCCTGCGTCAGCTCGGGGAAGGTCACCCGGATGATGCTGCCGTCGTTGCTCGGGTTGACACCGAGGTCCGAGTCGCGGATCGCCTGCTCGATGTTGCGCAGGGCGCTCTTGTCGAACGGGGTCACGATCGCCATGCGCGGCTCGGGCACCGAGAAGGAGGCGAGCTGGTTGATGGGCGTGATGGCGCCGTAGTACTCCGCCACGATCTTGTTGAACATCGCCGGGTGCGCACGACCGGTGCGAATCGCGGCGAAGTCTTCCTTGGCGACGACGACGGCCTTTTCCATCTTCTCCTCGGCCTCGAGGAGGATCTCTTCGGTCACCACGTGCTCCTGCATGTCTTGAATGGATGGTTCAGGCGGGCATGACGGGCGGGGCCGGTCCGGGCTCGGTCCGGCAGCGGACTGCTCAGGCCCGGGTTCCCTGGTCGCTGACGAGCGTGCCGATCTTCTCACCCTTGACGGCGCGGGCGATATTGCCCTCGGCGAGCAGTTCGAAGACGAGGATCGGCAGCTTGTTGTCGCGGCACAGCGTGATGGCGGTGGCGTCCGCGACCTTGAGGTCGCGGGACAGGACCTCGCCGTACTCCAGCGCGTCGAACTTCACCGCGTCCGGGTTCTTCTTCGGGTCGGAGTCGTAGACGCCGTCGACACCGTTCTTGCCCATGAGCAGGGCTTCGGCGTCGATCTCCAGGGCGCGCTGGGCGGCCGTGGTGTCGGTGGAGAAGTACGGCATGCCCATGCCGGCGCCGAAGATCACGACGCGGCCCTTCTCCAGGTGCCGTACGGCGCGCAGCGGGATGTACGGCTCCGCGACCTGACCCATGGTGATGGCGGTCTGCACGCGGGAGTCGATGCCCTCCTTCTCCAGGAAGTCCTGGAGTGCGAGGCAGTTCATCACGGTGCCGAGCATGCCCATGTAGTCGGACCGGGCCCGGTCCATGCCGCGCTGCTGGAGCTCGGCGCCGCGGAAGAAGTTTCCGCCGCCGATCACGACGGCGATCTCCGCGCCGTCACGGACCACCGCGGCGATCTCGCGCGCGATGGCGTGGACGACGTCGGGGTCGACGCCCAGTCCTCTGCCACCCGAGAAGGCTTCGCCCGACAGCTTCAGCATGAAGCGGCGGCCCTTCTTGTCCTGGTCGCTCTTGTCGTCGGATGCGGTGTGGGTGTCCACGCCCTGATTCATGGAGATCTCCTCGTGCACATACGAAGAAGGCCATTGCCAGTGGGTCCTTGCGGTTCCCTCTGCGGCAATGGCCTCCTCGTCAGATCTGCGGTCACCTCGCGCAAGCGCGGGCGACTGCCTCAGACCCTACCGGGGTCCGGTGTCCGTCGTGTACGGACGGACTCAGATGCCGACCTTGATGCGGGTGAAGCGCTTCAGGGTGACACCGGCCTCGTCCAGGACCTTCTGGACGGACTTCTTGTTGTCCAGGGCGTAGGCCTGGCCGAGCAGCGTGGCGTCCTTGAAGAAGCCGTTGACGCGACCCTCGACGATCTTCGCGATGGCAGCCTCGGGCTTGCCCTCCGCGCGGGTGACCTCTTCGGCGATGCGACGCTCGGACTCGACCTTGTCGGCCGGGACGTCCTCGGCGGACAGCCACTGCGGGGCGAACGCGGCGATGTGCTGCGCGACGCCGCGGGCGACCTCGGCGTTCTCCTTGTCGAGCTCGACGAGGACACCGATCTGGAACGGCAGGTCGGGCATCGTGCGGTGCATGTACGAGCTCACGTAACCGCCGGTGAACTGCGCGAAGCGGTCCAGGACGATCTTCTCGCCGAGGTTGGCGTTGGCCTCGTCGACGAAAGCGGTGACGGTCTTGCCGGCCTCGATCTCGGACGCGAGGAGCGCCTCGATGTCGGCCGGGGAGGTGGCGGCCACGTGGGCGGCCAGCTGGTTGGCGACGGCCAGGAACTTCTCGCCCTTGGCGACGAAGTCGGTCTCGCACTTCAGCTCGACGAGGACACCGGAGGTGTTGTCGTCGGCGATCAGGGAGACGACGGCACCGTTCTCGGCAGAACGGCCCTCGCGCTTGGCGACGCCCTTCTGACCCTTGATACGGAGGGCCTCCTGGGCCTTCTCGACGTCGCCGTCGGCGTCCACGAGCGCGTTCTTGCAGTCCAGCATGCCGGCGCCGGTGAGCTCGCGGAGCTTCTTGACGTCAGCGGCGGTGTAGTTCGCCATGAGTCTGTGATTCTCTCTCGAAGTCGTAGATCTACGGGTGAACGGCGGAGGCGCCGCGCTTTTGGCGCGGCTCCCCCGCCGTCATCGTCCGTGCTGCGAGTGCCCGGCGCGTGAACGCCGGGCGCTCTCAGTGGGTCAGGCCTGCTCGGCGTCGGCGGCCGGGGCCTCGACAGCCTCGGCGTCGGCGGCCGGAGCCTCGACGGCCGGGGCCTCGACGGTCTCGGCAGCGGCCTCGGCCGGAGCGGCCGCAGCCTCGGCCGACTCGTCGGAGTCGGCCTTCTTGTCGCCCTCGAGCAGGTCGCGCTCCCACTCGGCGAGCGGCTCGGCGGCGGCCTTCTCGCCCGGCTTCGAGTCGCCGGTCGCGGCGCCGGAACGGGCGATGAGGCCCTCGGCGACGGCGTCGGCGATCACGCGGGTGAGCAGGGTGACGGAGCGGATCGCGTCGTCGTTGCCCGGGATCTTGTAGTCGACCTCGTCGGGGTCACAGTTGGTGTCGAGGATCGCGACGACCGGGATGTGGAGCTTGCGCGCCTCACCGACGGCGATGTGCTCCTTCTTGGTGTCGACGATCCAGACGGCGCTGGGGACCTTCGACATCTCGCGGATACCACCGAGGGTCTTCTCCAGCTTGATCTTCTCGCGGGAGAGGACCAGGAGCTCCTTCTTGGTGAGACCCGAGGCAGCGACGTCCTCGAAGTCGATCGCCTCAAGCTCCTTCAGACGCTGAAGGCGCTTGTAGACGGTGGAGAAGTTGGTGAGCATGCCACCCAGCCACCGCTGGTTGACGTACGGCATACCAACGCGCGTCGCCTGCTCGGCGATGGCCTCCTGGGCCTGCTTCTTGGTACCGACGAACATGATGGAGCCACCGTGCGCGACGGTCTCCTTCACGAACTCGTAGGCGCGGTCGATGTACGACAGCGACTGCAGCAGGTCGATGATGTAGATGCCGTTGCGCTCCGTGAAGATGAAGCGCTTCATCTTCGGGTTCCAACGGCGGGTCTGGTGACCGAAGTGGACGCCGCTTTCCAGCAGCTCCCGCATCGTGACGACGGCCATGGCCATCTCCTTGTTTTCTCGGTTTGGTTCCTGACGCCCCGCCGCGCCCTGCCCCGAAAGGGACCGAGAGACGCTCTCACCTGGCTGTTTCAGGCTGGTGAGGGGGCGTGCGAAGTCGACCCGGTGACCCGGATCGCCACAAGAAGTGTACGGGACCCGGCGGTATGCCGGGTGACGCCGTTGTCCACACCCGGCGGTCTGTCCACAGCTCAGCCCGCCGGACGGCCCGGCACGGGACGCTGTGCGCCATGACGACACTGCTGCTCAGCCTGCTGCTGGCCCTGGTCCAGACGTCCCTCGGCCCCGTCCTCGGGGTCCGGCCACTGCCCCCGCCCCTCTCGGTGGCGCGCTGGTGGGACCCGCCCCCGACCCCGTACGCGGCCGGCCACCGCGGGGTGGACCTGTCGGCGCCGGTGGGCGCGGAGCTCCGCGCCGTGGCGGCGGGCCGGGTCCACTACGCGGGCATGGTCGCCGGCCGCGGGGTCCTCTCTCTCGCGCTGCCGAACGGCCTGCGCACCACCTACGAGCCGGTCCGCCCCCTGGTCGCGGAGGGCGAACGGGTCACGGCGGGCCAGGTCGTGGCGGTCCTGACGGAGGGCTCCCACTGCCCGGAACCGTGCCTCCACTGGGGCCTGCTCGCGGGCGAGGCGTACCTCAACCCACTCGCCCTGCTCCCCCGCCCGGCACCCCGCCTGCTGCCGATGGCCGGCTCCGCCGCCGGCCTCAGCCCCGGACGCCCCGCAGCGCCATGGCGACGGCCGTTTCCGTGACGACGGCCGGGTCCTCGGCGGCACCGAGCTCGATCCGCCGGACGGCGGCGTCCACGACCCCTTGCAGCAGCATGGCGGCCAGCCTCGGCTCCGCCTGCCCCAGAGAGCTCAGCGCTTCGACGATCATCGCGACCAGCCCGCCGTGGGCCGCGCGGATCTTCTCCCGCGCCCCGGCGTCCAGCTCGCTCGCGGAGATGGCGACCACCGCCCGGTGCCGCCGGTCGCCCACCAGTCCGAGCTGGCTCCGCACGTAGGCCTCGATCTTCGCCTCGGGCGACTCGGCCTGCTCCATGGCCGCCTCGATCTCGGCGGCCCAGACGGGGAAGTCCACCGCGCACAGCTCTTCGACCACGGCCGCGCGGGAGCGGAAGTACTCGTACACGGAGGACCGGGCGAGCCCGGTCCGCTCCGCGAGGGCGGGGAAGGTCAGCGCTTCCGTCCCGCCTTCGGACAGCAGGGAACGCGCGGCGTCCAACAGGGCGCCGCGCTGCATCGACCGGTGCTCGGCCACGGAGGCCGCTCGAATCCTGGGCACGTCTCCACTCTACGGAGGTGCCGCAAGCTCACCGCCCCACATCGGCGAGCTTCGCCCGCAGTTGCAGCACGGACTTGGTGTGGATCTGGCTGACCCGGCTCTCGGTGACGCCCAGCACGTTGCCGATCTCGGCCAGCGTGAGCCCCTCGTAGTAGTAGAGGGTGACCACCGTCTTCTCGCGCTCGGGAAGCGTGTTGATGGCCCGGGCCAGCAGGCGCCGCAGCTCCCTGTCCTCCGCCACCTCCACGGGATTGTCGGCGGCCGTGTCCTCCAGGGTGTCCATCAGCGAGAGGCGGTCGCCGCCCTCCCCGCCGACGTGCAGCAGCTCCTCCAGGGCGACCACGTTGGCCAGGGACAACTGGCTGAAGACCGTGTGGAGGTCCTCCACCCCGATCCCCATCTCCCCGGCGACCTCGCTCTCCGTCGGAGTACGCCTCAGCTGGGCCTCGAGCGTGGCGTAGGCCCGCTCCACGGCACGCGCCTTCTGCCGCACCGATCGCGGGATCCAGTCCAGCGCCCGCAGCTCGTCGATCATCGCCCCGCGGATCCGGGTGATCGCGTACGTCTCGAACTTGATCGACCGGTCGATGTCGAACTTCTCGATGGCGTCGATCAGTCCGAAGACCCCGGAGGAGACGAAGTCGGCCTGCTCCACATTGGGCGGCAGCCCCACGCTGACGCGGCCGGCCACGTACTTGACCAGCGGCGAGTAGTGCAGGATCAGCTGCTCCCGCAGCCGCTCGTCACCTGAGTCCTTGTACGAGCGCCAGAGCACCTCCAGGGACGAGGGCGCGGTGGACCGCACACTGCCGCGGGCAGCGGGGGGCACCGCAGCGCGGTCGGACCCTGAGGTGTGCTGGGGCATGCTTCGCCTTTGCCGGAGCCGGATTCCTTGGGAGCGTAGCGTGACGGAAGTGTCGCGGTGCGCGAAGAGTACGGGATGGCGCGGGGGCGCATGGGCGACCCGGCTCGCGCGGGCGACCCGGGACCGGCGCCTGGCGCACGGTCCCGGCGACTGCCACCGGGAGGACCGCGTCTCTCATCGGTTTCACTCTTTCACCGGAACGCCCCAGGTCAACGACCGCCTCGCCGGGTGGCTCCGGTTTGTGTGCCGCCTCCTGGCGTTTGTCCGGTCAACTGCCAGCCCTCGCCCTGCCGTTCGACGAACCCCAGAGAGTGAAGTTCGTACAGTCTGCCGATGACTTCATCGGTGCCGTTGCCGGAGGCAAGTGCCACTTCCTCCACTTGAACCGGGCGGCCGGCCGGGAGCGCTTCGAGCACCCGGCCGGTCTCCGGGTCCAACAGGTCCCGGGCGAGCACGGGCCCGCGCCGCTCGGGGGCCAGCTCGCCGATGGAGCCGACGAGTTCGACCACCTCCGCCGCGTCGGTGACGAGTACGGCCTCGCCCCGCAGCAGCTCGTGCACCCCGGCCGAGAGCCCGCTGGTGGCGGGCCCGGGGACGCCCATCGTGAACCTCCCGAGCTCCTGGGCCCGCCGGGCGGTCACCAGCGAACCACTGCGGTGGGCGGCCTCCACCACGACCGTGCCCCGGGTGAGGGCGGCGATGACCCGGTTGCGCAGGACGAACCGGCTCGGGGTCGGGTGGCTCCCGGGCGCCAGCTCCCCCAGGACCAGTCCCTGTCCGGCGATCCGGCCGAGGAGTCCGGCGTGTCCGCGGGGGTAGGCGACGTCCACCCCGCAGGCCAGGACCGCTGCGGTGGCGCCGCCCGAGGCGAGGGCCCCTCGGTGGGCGGCTCCGTCGATCCCGTACGCGGCTCCGGAGACGACGACCCAGCCCCGTTCGGCGAGCCCGGCGGCCAGGATCTGGGCCATGTGCGCCCCGTACGGGGTACAGGCCCGGGCCCCGACCACGGCGACCGAACGCAGCGCCCAGGTCCGCAGGTTCGGCCGGCCCCGCAACCACAGCCCGACGGGCCGGGCGTCGCCGAGGTCGTCGAGCTGGGTGGGCCACTCCGGCGACCCGGGGCACACGAACCGGCCCCCCGACTCGGCGGCCAGCGCCAGGTCCCGCCGGGGGTCGGCCAGCGCGGCCCGTCTGCGGTACCCGGCCAGCCGCTCGCCCCCGACCCCGGCCGGAGCCGCCACCTCCGCCTCGGGCCCGGTCAGCATCCGTATCAGCCCCACCGCGCCGTACTCCCGCAGCCAGCGCCCGCCCCGTTCCTCCCCGGGTTCCAGGACCCGGGTCAACGCCGCCCTCGCCAGCAGCTCGGGCGTCATGACCGCTCCCCCGTCATGAGCGGAACGCCTCGTGCGATGCCCGTGCGCAGCTCCAGCGCCACGGCCACGTCGAGGGCGCTGGGACGGCCCCGGCCCGCCAGGTCCGCCACGGTCCAGGCCACTCTCAGCACCCGGTCCAGCCCGCGCGCGGTGAGCACCCCCCGCTCCAGATCCCGCTCGGCCTGCGCCAGCGCCCCGGGATCGGGCTGCCACCGCGTGCGCAGTTCCCGCCCGGGGACCTCGCTGTTGATCCGCCAGGGGGTGTCGTCGAGGCGGTGGGCCGCCCGGGCCCGGGCCAGGGCGACCCGCTCGGCCACGGTGGCGCTGCTCTCGCCCCGTCCGCCGTGCCCGAGCAGGTCGGACCGGCTGACGGGTTCGACCTCGATGCGCAGGTCCACGCGGTCCAGCAGGGGACCCGACAGCCGCGCCTGGTACCGCCTGATCGACGAGGGCGGGCAGTCACAGCCCGCGCCGTGCAGGGTGTGCCGCCCGCAGGGACAGGGGTTGGCCGCGAGCACCATCAGGAACCGGGCCGGCAGGCGCACCACTCCCGCGGCCCGGGCCACCACGATGTGCCCCGATTCGAGGGGCTGCCTCAGCGCGTCCAGCACTTGGGGACGGAACTCCGGTGCCTCTGGCACTTTACCGACCGTCGAACTTGCCGTGTTGGCTCTGAGCTGGGGTTATGCGTCGCGTAGGCGTCAGTGATGTGGTGGGGGTTGGGCGGTCCCGCCGGACGGAGTCCGGCGGGACCGCCCGCATGAGGTTCAGCGGTCATTTAACGTCGAACGTTTCGCGGAGCGAAGTCAGTGTCCCGCTCACGGTGTTGTAGCTCATTGTCTCGTCCTTGCCGAAGTCCGCGTTGCGGGGCTGCACCTGGAATTCCCCCGCGCGGGAGCGGATGGCCGGTGTGGTGCCGACGACGGACGTGGTGTCGGTGGTCACCAGGGCATAGGCCCGTGCGAGTTCTTCCAGGGCCTTGGATGCCTGGCCCGGGAACTTGTCCGTGAGGTTCTGAGCTTCCTGGCCGATGGCCCGCAGCAGCGCGTCGCGGGTATCTGCGACGGCGGGCAGCTCCGTCACGCTCATTACGATCGGGATCTGCTGGATACCCTCGTCGGCGGTCGCTTCGGCGGTCGCTTCGGCGGATTCTTCGGGGGTGGCTGAAGTCATGCGATGGTTTCCGTCCTCGTTGGCGGTGGTGCATGGTGTCGCGTGCCAAGCGAAGCGGACCGACTACGGAGAGCGAAAGAGCCAAATCGGGTCACTCAATCTGGCCACCAGACGTTTCTTGCTGTCCCAGGAGCTGGGCTTCGAGGTCGGCGATGCGTCGTTCGGCGAATCGTAGGTTGGAGCGGGCTCCCTCGAGACGCTCTTGAAGGCTCCGGTGTTCGCCCGCCAGCTGCTGGACCCGGCGTTTGAGGGTGGTGTTTTCGGTGGTCAGGGCCTGGACGGACTCGCCCGGGACCATCTGGTCGAAGTCGCGGATGTGCCCCATGAGCTCGCCGATCCGCTGCCGCTGCGTGAGGATCTCCTTCTGGCTGCGGGTGAGCTCGGCTTCGGTGTTCAGCGCCCGCTCGCGCCAGGATCCCTCGATGCGGTCGTGTTCGGCCTGGCCGAGGCTGTCGTGGCGGCTGCGGCTGTCGGCGACCGCGGCCTTGATCAGGGTCCGTGCGGCTGGGTTCTCGTAGCAGAACGTGGCCGAGACGCCGGCCCGGTCGGCGATGGCCCGAACGGTGAGGCGTCCGCGTTCGCGTCGGAGCTGGCCGATGGCTTTCTCGACCGCGGCGGTCTTGTGCTCGGCTTGCCGGCGGCGGGCGGCGATGGCGGCTTCGGTGGAGGCCGGCCCGGCGGTCATGCGACCTCCCCGGCTTCGGCCTGGGCGAGTTCCTGGGCCCTGAAGGCGGTGGCCCAGACCCTGCCGAAGTAGTCCTGGGGCCGGCGGAGATCGAGGGCGAGGGCCTCGTCGAGGAGGCCGACGGCCTCCAGTGCTCTTTCCAGGCCGGCGATCGCGTGGGCGGTGGGCTCGAAGAGCCCGTGCAGGTAGTCGGCGGTCGCGCTGTCCGGAGCACCCTCCGCAAGCATCCGCCAGTGCTCGCGCTTGCGGTGCCAGTAGACGAGGTCAGCACCGGAGAGGACGAACTTGTCGCAGTTGTGGCAGTCGAGGTTCCAGGGGCAGGCGTCGCCGTTGACGACGGGCTGGAAGGTGCAGAAGCCGCCCTCGGCGGGGGTGGACTTGCGGGTGAGGTCGATGGCCATGGCCTCGGCTTCCTCGCGGGTCATCGGCTCGCCTCCGGAGAGGAGGGATCCGGGTTGGGCTGAGCCGGGCCCGCCGACCCAGATCGCGTTGAGGGCGTCGTTGAGCTTGGGGTCGGTGTTGGCGAGGTGGACGTAGTGCTCGGCCATGGTGTTGGAGACGTGGCCGAGGTAGCGCTTGACGTGGGTGAGGTCCGCTCCGTTGCGAAGCAGGTTCGTGGCCAGGGTGTGGCGGGCCTGGTGGGGGACGCAGTGGGTGTCGGCGATCTCATCGACCCATGCCCTGAACAGCCGGTGGAACCAGCCGTAGCCGGCGCCGTTGAGCATGGTGCGGTTGGCCTGCAGCCGCGGGAAGAGCGCGATCTCCAGACGTTCCTGGGAGGTGGGTGGCCGCCCGTGCCGCTGGACGAACAGGGCGACGGTCTTCTCCTGACGTCCAAGGAGACGCTGGTGGAGGCGTTCGGGGATGCGGATGGCCTCGTCGAGGTGGCCGACCTTGGTCTGGTCGTGCCAGAACAGGGGCATGTTGCCGTGCCGGCCCAGGCACTCGAGCCGTACTTCTCGCACTTCCTTGCAGCGTCGGCCGGTCAGGACCAGGGTTTCCCAGATGTCGCGGGCGCCTCGGTCGTTGACGTCCGATGCGGCGAGGCTCTCGAGGTTGGTCTCGTCCGCGAGGGCTTTGGCCACCTCGTCGGAGAAGGGGCGGCGGCGGCCGCTGGGTGTGGGGGCATTGGGCAGGGCGACGATGAAGCCGCGGTCCAGGCCGATGGCTTCGGCGTTTCCGCTGTCCAGGGCGGCGCGAAGGACGCGGCGGGCTCCGTTGAAGGTCCGGCCGAGGGTTCCCTTGGTGACCACGGTGGGCTCGAAGTTGCGGCCGTGCCCGCCGAGGGCGAACAGGGCGATCGAGGTCAGGCCGTGTTCGGCCCGGTGCCGCTGGTCCGCCACGAAGTCGATCATGTGCTCGGCGGCCAGGGCCGTCGGGTCGTGGCCCCCGCCGGGTGCCCGGGTGTCGAGGAAGGCCGAAAGTTCGGCGATCCCGCGGCGGATGGTGTCGATCGGATTGCGGGAGCGGGGCGGGTCGGCCGTCAGCCGGGTCGCGATCGCGTCCCAGAGCAGGTCCCGCAGCCAGCGCTGGGTGATGTGGGTCAGGTCGATGCGCCGGTCTCGGCCGGCGAAGCGAACTCCGAAGTGATCCGTCTCGATGAATCCGGCGTCCTTGGAGTCTTCTCGGGTGAAGTAGATCAGCCGCAGATGCTGCAGCATCCGCTTGGCGATCTTGCGAGGGTGCATCGTGCAGGCGTCCAGGTCCAGCCCGACGAGGGAGTCGACCGCCGTGGTCCGGCAGTGGTCGACGAGGTACTGAACCCAGGCGAACGGCCAGATGCTGCCCGCCGGGCTCTGAGCGTGAGCGAACAGGCACCACTGGATCTCCGCCTTCACCAGCGGCCGCAGGCCCAGCAGGGACAGCTTGCCGTTCGACCGGTTGGCCAGCCCCGTCTCCCGGCACCACTGCCGAAAGCGGCTCTCATCCGCGTAGGAGACCGGCGGCGGCTCAGACGACTCGGGCTGCCAGCGCCGCCAGTTCCGGGCGACCCGCCCCCGTCCGGGAGAGCCCTGGCCCTCGTAGCGGGACTTGTGCCGCAGACACAACCCGATCGGGTGAGCGGCCCGCTCGGGACACGGCTCGACCTGGCACTGGCCGAACGAGGGGTAGGGCCGCTGCCGCGGCAGCCAACCGTCGAACTCCTCGCCGGCCTGGCGCCGGTTGTTCCAGATCTGGTGGTGATTCCAGCACAGCCCGTCCCAGCTCGAGGCCGGATTGTCCGGGCAGACCAGGCAGTCCGGAGCGTCGTGGTGCGACTTCGACTGCAGCGGAAGGGCCATGCGAAGCAGGTCCGTGATGCATCCGCCCTCCTTGCGGACCTCGGACCACTGCCTCCAGTGTTCCCAGCAGTAGTCGTAACCGGGATTCTGGGGCCGCTGGCAGTCCGGAACACCACACAGCCAGCGATAGACCGGGTGGTCCCCCGGGACGCTGATCACGTCCTGGCGGAAGATCGGGTCGAACGACGGAGCCGTCATCAGGGCAGAGAGAACCTCCAGGCGGTCGCCTGCCGTGCGGGTCGCCTCACCACCCCGGTGAGGCGCCGGGATCAACGTCAGAGCGGTCGTCGTCACTGTTCACCCCAGACTGTGCGCAAGGCGGCATCGAACTTCGGCGAGTGCAGGTCCGGGTGGCCATAGACCTCATCGACCATCTGGGCCGAAGCCCAGTTCCCTGCGGCCTTCGCCACCAGCGGGTCGCCGTCCGCGGCGTCCATGACGTCGTTGGTGAACTGATGCCGAAACGCCTGCGGCTTGATCCGGCCCGGCAGATCAGCCCTGCGGCCGGCCCGCCGGAGCATGCCCCGGGCGGCGTCCGCCGACCACGGCTCCCCCCGCTTCGGCCCCGCCAGCTGGATCAGCAGCATCCCGTGCCCCGCGGCATGCACCGCGTACTCGCTGGTCATGTACTTGAAGTAGCTGCTGACCATCGCAGGGCTGGCCCGGTAGATCTCCCCGCCGGTGATGACCCCGTCGACCAGTCTCCAGTCCGGCTTGATCTTCGCCGCCGCCCGGTTCGCGTTGCCCCACCGATGACAGACGTGGACGTGCGGGCTCTTGCAGTCGCCGCAGTCGGCGCCCTCCCGCAAATGCAGATCCACCAGGTGCAGCCCCGTCAGGCCACCGATCCGCATGCTGGTGTCCGACAGCCACGTCACCACCATCGCGTCGCGGGCCGTGTTCACCACCGGCGCCAGGTCCGCCCGCGTGCCTTCCGGCAGCATCTTCGGGTGACGGCGCCGCGGCCGACGCCGAGGAGCCAGCGGATTGGCCGGCATCGACGTCATCACGTGGCCCAGCAGCGAGCGGTCCCGGTCCACCTGCGTGGGCAGGCGCCGGACCTCCAACGCCGTCCGCAGATCGCCGTTCACCCCTCGAAGGGCGCATTGGTGCAGGTAGAAGCCCTTCAGGCACGACGCCAGGACCTGCAGAGCAGACGAACCGTACGGACGCTTCGGCGGCGGCCGCCACACCTCACCGAACGGCATCGACACACGGGCCCCCACCGCCCCCAGATACCGGAACAGGTCCAGGAGTGACACCGACTCCGTGGCCAGCCCCTCCCGCACCCGCCACCGCAGATGATCAACGAGGTAGTACGCGTACGTCTTCTGTGTGCCCTTGCCCTCGTAGGTCCGCAGGAAGCCGTCAGCCTCCTCATCCACCGACCCGTCCGGCCACACGATGGTGTACGACCAGCCACCACCGGCTCGACTCATGGGTTGAACCCGCAGGTCCTCCAGGACCATCCTGCTTCGCATTGGTTGCCCTCACCTCAGGCGCAACGTAACGGCGAAGCCACCCAAGTTCGGTAAACGCGTACACAACGCTCGCAACGATCACTTATACGGACCTAAAGGTCACGCAGACCGTGCTCGGTAAAGTCGAGGAAGAGCACCCCTTTGTGGGCCAGCGACACCGCTCCGGGTCTCGGCAGCCCGCTCCCGCCGCCGACCAGGGCCTGCATGGTCGCCGAGTGGTGTGGTGCGCAGTACGGCGGAACGGTCACCAGGGGCTCGCCCGGCGGGAGGATTCCCGCGACCGAGTGCACGGCCGTGACCTCCAGGGACTCCTGTCGCGTGAGCGGCGGCATGATGCCCGGCAGCCGCTCGGCCAGCAGGGTCTTGCCCGCTCCGGGCGGGCCGCTCAGCAGGAGGTGATGGCCGCCGGCCGCGGCGACCTCCAGGCTCCGCCGGGCGGGTCGCTGCCCGGCGACGTCGGCGAGATCCAGCCCGTCCCAGCCGCCGGCGGCCCCCGCGATCCCGGTGCCCAGGCCCGCACCGGGGAGGGTCAGGCCCGCCAGTATCGGGTCGGGGCGGCCCGGCGGGTCGGGAGGTTCCTCCTCGGGGACCGCCCCGTCGGTCAGAACCGCGATCAGCTGGCGCAGGCTGCGCACCCCGAGCACCGAGACGTCCGGCACGAGCGTGGCCTCGGCGGCGCACTGCTGCGGCACCACCACCTGCCGGTATCCGGCCTCCGCCGCGGCGAGGACCGCGGGCAGGACACCCCGGACCGGCCGAACCCGGCCGTCCAGGCCCAGTTCCCCGATGAGCACGAGGTCGGCGATCACGCCCGGGTCGACCACTTCGGCGGCGCCGAGCACGGCGGCCGCAACGGCCAGGTCGAATCCCGCTCCGGACTTCGGTACGGAGGCGGGGCTGAGCCCGACGGTGAGCTTCTTCTGCGGCCACGCCGCACCCGAGTTGACCACGGCGGCCCGCACCCGGTCCCGGCTTTCGACCAGGGTCTTGTCCGGCAGTCCCACGAGGGTGAAGGCTGCGACCCCGGGCTCCAGGTCGGCCTGGACCTCCACCACCACGCCGTCGACGCCCACCAGGGCCACCGAGCAGGCTCGGGCGAATCCCATCAGGCCACCCCCCTGACGTGCTCCACCACGGGCGCACCGCGCCGTGGCAGCAGGACTCCGACCAGGTCGATGCGCACCCCGCCCGGCGGCGGTCCGCCGTGGTCGGCGAGCCAGCGCCCGGCGAGCGTGCGTAAGCGCTCGGCCTTGCCGGGCCGCACGGCGGCCATGGGATGTTCGAAGTCCCCGGCCCGGCGGGTCTTCACCTCGCACACGACGAGGGCGTCACCGTCCCGGGCGACGATGTCGATCTCCCCGCCGCGGCACCGCCAGTTCCGCGCGATCACGGTCATCCCGGCCTCGGCCAGCCGCCGCGCGGCGAGCTCCTCGCCGTACCGCCCCAATGCCTGCTGTGCCACGCCCTTCGCGTTCATCCGGCACCACCTCCGGTACCGACGATCCCGCGCCCCCGCCCACCCTGTGGATCTTGGTGGACAACTCCGCCGTTGTGGATAACCCGTTCACCCGTACGGCGGAGAAACCCGGCGGAGGAAACCCAGCGGGGGAAGCCCGGCGAAACCCAGCGGGGGAACTCAGCTGCCCGGCAGTTCCAGGTCGCTCTTGTTGAGCTCCTCGATGTTCACGTCCTTGAACGTCAGCACCCTCACCTGCTTCACGAACCGGGCCGGCCGGTACATGTCCCACACCCAGGCATCGGCCATGGAGACCTCGAAGAAGACCTCCCCCTGGACCGAGTGCACCTGCATCTCGTAGTCGTTGGTGAGGTAGAAACGGCGTTCGGTCTCGATCACGTACTTGAACAGCCCGACGACGTCGCGGTACTCCCGATAGAGCTTCAGCTCCATCTCGGTCTCGTACTTTTCGAGGTCCTCGGCACTCATGGCATGTTCCCCTTCAGCCGTGCGTCCCCCTATTGTGCGCCAGGCCCATGCGCCCCTAAACGATTTCCGGGGCCAGGACCACCGGCGCACCCGGAGGACCGTCGTCGAGCAGCGTACGGAGCAGCTCGGCGAGTCTGGTCGGGTACACCGTCTCACGTGCCGAGAGAAGTTCCTCGGAGGTCCACCACCTGGCTCCGGTGACGCTGCGCCGCTCCAGCTCGGTGAGCCCGGCCGGCTCGATCTCCGTCTGGGCGGTTCGGGCCAGGAAGTACCACTCGTCCTGCTCCCAGCGGCGCCCGTCGAAGGGGAAGGAGCAGTACCGGTGCCACAGCACAGGCCCCAGATCGACCTCTGTGATCCCCGTCTCCTCCGCCAGTTCCCTGAGCGCCGCCTGCTCCCGGCTCTCGTCGCCCTCCAGCCCGCCGCCCGGGGTGAACCACCAGTCGTCCGCGGGGTCCGCCGGTTCGAAGCCGTGCAGCAGCAGGATCCGGTCCGCCGGGTCCAGCAGGATCACCCGCGACACCTTGCGGGGGCCGGGGGCCGGGGCCTGTGCCGGGTCAGTGGACACCGGCCGGCTCCCGCCGCCGCCCGCGCCCCAGAACCCGTGCGAGAGGCCCGTAGGCGGCGCCCAGGACCACCAGCGCGGCGCCGGCCACCACGCTCGCGAGCTGGAGCCGCAGCGGCCCGGGCTTGGAGATTCCGCCGGGCAGCGCCGCGTAGGTCCGCGGCCGCTCCAGCATGGACGTGGAGGGCCAGGCCACGGCGTCGACGCGGGCGCTGACGGTCGACCGGGGCACGGTGCCCTGCCCGGCCTCCTGGAGGTGGGCCCGGGAGTCGAGGGAGGCGGCCCGGCGGTCGCCGAGCAGGAAGAGGTTCCCCTCGGGAACGGTCACCTCGAAGGGGGTCCCGGGGGCCGGGGCCTGCCCGGGCGGCATCGCCAGGCCCGAGTCGGGCTTGGTGTTGTCGGCGTACGGCTCGTCGAGGGCCGTGCCGTTCACGGTCAGCTCGCCGCCCGCGCCGCAGCACTTCACGGTGTCGCCGCCGATGCCGACGACCCGCTTGACCATGGGCGAATCGCTCCACATGGAATCAGTGAAGATGACCACGTCCCCACGGCGCACCTCGACGCCGTCGATGCGCTGGGCCAGCACCCGGTCCCCGGGCAGCACCGTGGGCATCATCGAGTCGGTGGGCACGGTGTAGGGCTGATAGACGAGCGCCCCCCACACGAAACCGCCGAGGAAGAGCGCAAAGCCGACGGCCACGGCGATGCCCGACAACACGTTGCCGAGACCACCGTGGCCGTCCTTGCCACTGCGTATTGCCTGTGTTCCGCCCATTGCAGCGCCCCCACGTCGGAGATCGTCGACCTGGGCGGCACCCTACCCGGCGGTAGGGCCCGAGGTCAGCCTCCGCCGCCGCCACATGACGAGCGGCACAGCGCCCGTGAGCCCCAGCGCGGCCGGAGCCAGCCCGACCGGCGCCAGCCCGGCGGCGCCGAGGCCGAGCGCGGTCGCCGCGGCCTGGTTGCCGATGCCCGGCTGGTCGAAGGTGTCGGGGACCGGCAGGGTGGACCAGCGGGTGATCGGCCATGCAATCACGACGGCCCGCCCGACGACCTTGTCGACGGGCACGAAGCCCTCGGTGGAGTCCTGCATGTGGTAGCGGGAGTCCTGGGAGTTCTGCCGGTGGTCGCCCATCACCCAGATCTTGCCCTTGGGCACCTTGAGGGGACCGAAGGGGGCGTCGTCGCACGCGGTGTTGCCGGGGAAGATGTACGGCTCGTCGAGGGCCTTGCCGTTGACGACGACCGGACCGCCCTTCTTGCACTCGACCGTGTCCCCGCCGATGGCGATGGTCCGCTTGATCAGGTCCTTCTCGGCGGCGTCCGGCATCAGGCCGATCTTGCTGAGGATCTGCTGGGCGAGGTTCGGCTCGGGGGTGGGCTCTCCTGAGAGCCAGTTCGCCGGATCGTGGAAGACGACGACCTCGCCCCGCTCGGGCTCGGAGCCGAACCACGGGGTCAGCTTGTCCACCAGCACCCGGTCCCCGCGCTGCAGGGTGTTCTGCATCGAGTCGGACGGGATCGAGAACGCCTGCACGAGGAAGGTCTTGATCAGCAGGGCCAGCAGCAGCGCGATACCGACCAGGAGCGGAAGCTCCTTCCAGAACGAGCGGTGCGGGCGCGCCTTGCCACCGCCGTCGTCCTCGGCCTCGGCCTCGTGCTTGATGGCGTCGTCCGGCCGCTCCTCACCTTCATCGCGTCCGGATCGTGCGCCTACCGCCACGTCCCCCACATCCACTCCTCACTCGGATTCGCCGCCCGCTCCGACATCGGACACGGGCCCTCCCCTCCCTTAACGAGCGGGAGTTCCCTAAGGCGCGGGAGACCCAGGACACACTATGCGAACGGAGTGCCCCGTCGGCGCCGACGACGCCCGTGTGCCTCGCGTCGCGCCTGATCGGGCACCATCCGGAAGGTCGCGGGGGTCTCCAGCCGACGCCAGTGCCCGAACGGCCAGGCGATGACCACGGCCTCGCCCACGACCCCGTTCTCGTCGATGGTGCCCTCGAAGGCCTCGTCGAGGTGGTAGCGGGAGTCGGCCGAGTTCGCCCGGTGGTCGCCCATCACGAAGAGCCGGCCCGCTGGCACCCGCACCTCGAAGCGGATCTCCGAGGGCGCGTTGCCCGGGTTCACGTACGGCTCATCGAGCGGCGAGCCGTTGACGGTGACCCGCCCCCGGGCGTCACAGCACTGGACGGTGTCCCCGCCGACGCCGATGACGCGCTTGATCAAGTCCTGCTCGTCCGCGGACGGCAGCAGTCCGATGAAGGTGAGGGTCTGCTTGACCTGCTTGACCCCGACCGGGTCCGAGGCCGGCCGGGCGACCTCGCCCTTGAGCCAGCCGCCGGGGTCCTTGAACACGACGACGTCGCCGCGCTCGACCTCGGAGCCGAACCACGGGGTCAGTTTGTCCACCAGCACCCGGTCGCCGATCTGGATGGTCTGCTCCATCGAACCCGACGGGATGAAGAAGGCCTGCACCAGGAAGGTCTTGAGGAGCAGCGCGATGCACAGCGCCACGACCACCAGCAGGGGCAGCTCACCGGCCCGGCGCGTGCGGCGGCGGCGCCGCACCCGGCGGGCCAGCCGGCGCCGCTCGGCCCGGCCGCCCTCCGGCACGACGGGTTCCGGCTCCGGCTCGGGTCTGCGCTCGGGCTCCCGCCCGCCGCGCGGCCGCCCGCGGCTACCCATGCCCGCCGCCGGCCGTGCCCCAGCGCGAGAGGGGCCAGCCGATCCATTCGGCCCGCCCGATCACCTTCTCCACCGGCACCATCCCCCCGCCCGGTTCCCCCAGGTGGTCCCGCGAATCCCGGGACTGGGACCGATGATCACCCATCACCCACAGGGTCCCAAGGGGGACGACGATCCGGAAGGGCACCTTCGAGGGCGCGTCGCCCGGGTAGAGGTACGGCTCCTCCAGCGGGACGCCGTTGACCTCGATGCGTCCCCCGGCATCGCAGCACACCACGTCGTCGCCGCCGACGCCCACGACCCGCTTGACGAAGTCGGTGTCGGCGGGCTCCGCGAGCCCGAGCGCGGAGGCCGCTCCGTGCAGCAGCTCGCCGATCGGATGGCCCGCGGGGCGTTCCCGTACGAAGGACCCGGTGCCGTCGAAGACCACCAGGTCACCGCGGCGCGGCTGGTCGCCGAAACGGTACGCCAGCTTGTCGACCAGCACCCGGTCGCCGACCTTGAGCGTCGGCTCCATCGAGCGGCTGGGGATCAGGAAGGGCTGCACCACGAAATTGCTGAGCAGCAGCAGGAAGACGGTGCAGATCACACCGAGCACTCCGGCCCGCCGCCACGTCAGCCGCCAGGCATGCCGCGACCGCGCCGACCGGCCGGTCTTCGAAAACGCGAAACGCGACCGCCCCTCCCCCTCGTCGGGGGAAGAGTGGCCGCGCTGCGTGTGAGGTGCTTCGGTGTCCATCGGGGGCGAGCCTATCCGGCCGCCCCGGGACCCCGGAGGAGACCTCAGTTGTCGCGCTTCTCCTTGATCTTCGCGGCCTTGCCGCGGAGCTCACGGAGGTAGTACAGCTTGGCGCGGCGCACGTCACCGCGGGTGACGAGCTCGATCTTCTCGAAGATCGGGGAGTGGACCGGGAAGGTACGCTCCACGCCGACGCTGAAGGAGACCTTGCGAACGGTGAAGGTCTCGGAGACACCGGCGCCCTGGCGACGGATGACGACACCCTTGAACTGCTGGATACGGGAGCGGTTGCCCTCGATCACGCGGACGTGCACGTTGATCGTGTCACCCGGGCGGAAGGCCGGGACGTCCGAGCGGAGCGCGGCGGCGTTGACGCCATCGAGCAGGTGAGACATGTTCTTCGTCTGCTTTCTTCGCACGACGCCACAGGTCGCCGGTGCGGGTTTCCGTAGAGAATTCGGGAGCCGTGAGACTCGGCGGACGACGGTCCCCCTGTGGCAGGGGCGTCCGCGAGCACACAGCAGCCGCCTATTCTTCCACGGTCTGCGGCCGGAGCCAAAATCGGCCGTCGTCCGACGGCTTCCAGCCCAGTACGGAGAGGATCTCCCGGTCCTTCTTGTCGAAGGCGGAGGCCTCGCAGCGCTCGATCAGGTCCGGGCGGTTGCGGGCGGTCCGGCGGAAGGCCTCGTCCCGGCGCCAGCGGGCGATCTTCCCGTGGTGGCCGCTGAGCAGCACCTCCGGAATGCCCCGGCCGCGCCACTCGGGGGGCTTGGTGTAGACGGGCCCCTCCAACAGGTTGGCCATCTCGCCGGGGGCGAAGGAGTCGTCGCGGTGCGATTCGGCGTTGCCGAGCACCCCGGGGAGCAGCCGGGCCACGGCCTCGGTGACGACCAGGACGGCGGCCTCGCCGCCCGCCAGGACGTAGTCCCCGATGGAGACCTCGTACACCGGCATGCGCGTGGCGTACTCGTCCATGACACGGCGGTCGATGCCCTCGTAGCGGGCCGGGGTGAAAATCAGCCAGGGCCGCTCGGAGAGTTCGACGGCGAGTTCCTGGGTGAAGGGGCGGCCGCTGGGGGTGGGAACGACCATGACGGGCCCGTGCGCGCCCGCCTCGTAGCCGTCGGCCAGCGCCGCGTCCAGGGCCTCGCCCCACGGATCGGTCTTCATGACCATGCCGGGTCCGCCGCCGTACGGGGTGTCGTCGACCGTGTTGTGCCGGTCGTACGTCCAGTCCCGCAGGTCATGGACGTGTACGTCGAGCTGGCCGCGGGCGCGGGCCTTGCCGACGAGGGAGACGTTCAGCGGTTCCAGGTACTCGGGGAAGATCGTGACGACGTCGAGACGCATCAGGCGTCTTCCCCGTCCTCGTCACGGGTCGAGTCGATGACGGCTTCGCGCTCGTCGATCAGCCCGGGCGGCGGGGTGATGACGCAGCGCTGCTCCTCGAGGTCGATCTCGGCGACGATCTCCTCGACGAAGGGGATCATCACCTCGGAGCCGTCCGGCCGCTCGACGATGAAGAGGTCCTGCGAGGGCAGGTGGGAGATCTCGGTGATCCGGCCGATCTCGGTGCCGTCCTCGAGGACCACGTCCAGGTCCATCAGCTGGTGGTCGTAGTACTCGTCGGGCTCCTCGGGGAGCTCCGCCGGGTCCACCTCGGCGATCAGCAGGATGTTGCGCAGCGCCTCGGCGCCGGTGCGGTCCTTGACGCCGGCGAAGCGGAGCATCAGCCTTCCGCTGTGCACCCGGCCCGTCTCGATGGTCAGCGGTCCCGCCGTCACGGGCTCCGTCTTGAGCACGGCGCCGGGACTGAGCCGCAGTTCCGGCTCGTCGGTGCGCACCTCGACGGTGACCTCACCCTTGATGCCGTGGGCGCGGCCGATCCGCGCGACTACCAACTCCACTGTGCTCTCCTGTTCAGACGACGACGGGCCGGGGCGGGCACGTATGCCCTCCCCGGCCCGTGCCGGTGATTCACGCTGCTGGCGAACCGGGTCTCAGCGGACCTGGTCCACGTCGACGAGGTCGACGCGGATCCCCCGGCCGCCGATGGCGCCCACGACTGTGCGCAGAGCACGTGCGGTGCGGCCGTTGCGGCCGATCACCTTGCCGAGGTCGTCGGGGTGAACCCGGACCTCGAGCACCTGCCCGCGGCGCAGGTTGCGCGAGGCGACCTGCACGTCGTCGGGGTTGTCCACAATGCCCTTCACGAGGTGCTCAAGAGCCTCCTCGAGCATGCTCAGGCCTCGGTCGACTCGGCGGCGGCCTCAGCCTCGTCCGCCTTCTTGTCGGCCTTCTTCGCCTTCTGCGTGATGGCCTCGCCCTTGGCGTCGCCACCCTCGAGGGCCTTGGCGAACTCGTCGAAGGTGCGACGCTTGTCTTCCTTCGTCGCCGGCTGCAGCAGCGGCGCGGGGGCGGGGAGGCCCTTGTGGGCCTGCCAGTCACCGGTCAGCTTCAGGATGGCGAGCACAGCCTCGGTGGGCTGGGCGCCGACGGACAGCCAGTACTGCGCACGCTCGGCGTTGACCTCGATGCGCGACGGGTTGTAGGTCGGGTGGTAGATACCGATCTCCTCGATCGCGCGACCATCCCGGCGGGTGCGGGCGTCGGCGACGACGATGCGGTAGTGCGGCTGGCGAATCTTGCCGAGGCGCTTGAGCTTGATCTTGACTGCCACTGGAGTGGTGTCTCCTGAACTTGACGTGGTTGGGCACATGAGATGCCACGTGGGGTTGCGGTACTCGGGTGCCCGATGGACGCGTCAGCCGGAGGAGAGAGGGGTCCTATGCGACTGTCGAGTACAGCTAGCCATTGTGCCATACGCCTGCGGTGCGCTCAGCCGGGCGGGGTGCACCGGCCCCGCCCGGCGGGCGCGGCTGAACCCAGCCCCGGCCGCCGCCCCAGTGGCGGCCCTGCGGCCGGGATGTCGGCGGGGGCCGGCCCCGGCGGTCAGGAGGCCGCCGCGACGGCCACCTCGGGGATGCGGAAGGGCTTCATGCAGCCGCCGCACACGATCGGCGCCTGGGCGAGCACGGAAGGGACCACGCGCACGTTGCGCCCGCAGTCGCAGACCGCCTTGACGCGCACGCCGCCGCCGGAGGAGCCGTGCCGGGCGGCCGGTCCGCGGAAACTGCGCTTGGTGTCGGCGGCCGTGGCGGCCGTGTGCGCCTTCAGCGCGCGCTGCAGCCGCTCGATGGTGGGCCGGTAGCGTCGCTTGGCCTCCGGATTGAGCGCGACCAGCGAGAAACCGCTGCTCGCGTGGGGCTCCTCGGAGTGGTCCAGCCCCATCTCCTCGGCGATCGCGAGGAATCTGCGGTTGTGGTAACGGCCGGCGCGCGAAGTGTCGCGGACACCCCGGGCGGCGGCGATGCCGTGGACTGCCTCGTGCAGCAGTCGCTCGAAGGAGAGCTCGGCGCCACAGGCGGACGAGGACTCTCCGATCAGGGACTCGGGCGCGGCAAGGTCAGGCAGCTCGGAGTGGTACCGCTGAATGTCGGCCCACGCCTGCGCCAGCTCTGCGGCGAGAACAGGTGGTGTCGTGCTCACGTCGTGACAACGAGCCGGGGTGCCCCGGTGTTCCGATTCCGGGCCATTCCAAATTTTTTGCACGTACCAGTCAGTTCAGTCTCATGCGTCCTGAGGAGGACGGGTGCGTCGATGTCAGGAGGAGTCGGTACTTAACGTCGACGGACAAGCATCAGCCCCGGCGCGCGGCACGAGCCGCACGCCGGGGCCTAAGAGTTACTCAGTACGAGCGCGCGACGATCGCGAGGGTACCGGGGGCGTCGTCCGACTCCGGGACCGACCCGTCGGCGGCGATCAGGCAGCGCACGGAGACGGCCTGCTCGGCCAGCTTCGCCTCGCCCTCCGGACCGAGGTCCGCCCACGGGATCCGCGCCCAGCCACCGGCGATGGCGGCCTCGGCGGCCTCCTCGATGGTCGAGACGTCCGAGGTACGGGCCTCACGGCGCTCGCGGGACTCGCGCAGCAGCTGCGCCTGGTCCTCGTCGAGCACCTTGGGCAGCAGGTCGGCGATCGCGTCGATCTGCACCGGGGTCTTGCCGCCCGGGATCCGGCGGGCCAGCATCGCGGTGCCGGCCTCCAGGTCGCGGGGGCCGATCTCGATGCGGACCGGTACGCCCTTGAGCTCCCAGTCGACGGCTCGGCGGCCGAAGGGGGTGTCCACGCGGTCGTCGACGTGTACACGGAGACCGGCGGCCTTCAGCTGGGCGCCCAGCTCGCGGACCTTCGCCACGGCCTCGTCGCCCTTGATCGCCATGACGACGACCTGGACGTGCGCGAGGCGCGGCGGGACGCGCAGGCCGTTGTCGTCGCCGTGGGACATGATCAGGCCGCCGACCATGCGGGTCGAGACGCCCCACGAGGTCTGCCAGACGAGCTCCTGCTTGCCTTCCTTCGACAGGTACTGCGTGTTGAAGGCCTTGGCGAAGTTGGTGCCGAGCTCGTGGCTCGTGCCCAGCTGCAGGGCCTTGCCGTCGCCCATCATGCCCTCGAGGGTGAGGGTGTTGATGGCGCCGGCGAAGCGCTCCTTGGCGGTCTTGCGGCCGAGCACGACGTCGATGCCGAGCACGTTCGTCATGAAGTCGCCGTACACGTCCGTGTGGATGCGGGCGGCGTAGTCGCGGGCTTCCTCGTAGGTGGCGTGGGCCGTGTGGCCCTCCTGCCAGAGGAACTCGCTCGTACGGAGGAAGACGCGCGGGCGCATCTCCCAGCGGACCACGTTGGCCCACTGGTTGATCAGCAGGGGCAGGTCGCGGTAGCTCTGGACCCACTTGGAGAAGTAGTCGTTGATGATCGTCTCGGAGGTGGGCCGGACGACGACCGGCTCTTCCAGCTCCTTGCCGCCGCCGTGCGTGACGACCGCGAGCTCGGGGGCGAAGCCCTCGACGTGCTCCGCTTCCTTCGTCAGGTACGACTGCGGGATGAAGAGCGGGAAGTAGGCGTTCTGGGCGCCCGCGTCCTTGATCCGCGCGTCCATCTCCTGCTGCATCCGCTCCCACAGGCCGTAGCCGTACGGTCGGATGACCATGGTGCCGCGGACCGGACCGTTGTCGGCCAGCTCGGCCTTGTTGATCAGATCCTGGTACCAGCGGGGGAAATCCTCCGCCTGCGGGGTGAGAACGGGTGCCTTTGCCATGGCGCGAATGGTACGGCGCCCGGCGCGCCGAGCGTGAATCGGGTGGCTCGTTCCTCTGGACGCGGGAGCCGATGGGGAGTTCTCTGTCAACGGGGGCAAGGGGGCGACATGGAATCAGGAGCGCTCTTTCGATGACACCGACGCCGACCGCGACGCTCGTCGCCCGGGACTGGGCCGAGATCCAGGAACGGATGCTGGTACCGCTGTACGAGGCGGTCTACGACCGGCTGGAGGTCGGGCCGGGGGACCGGCTGCTGGGCCTCGGCTGCGGGGCCGGGCTGCCCCTGCTGCTCGCGGCCGGGCGGGGAGCCGCGGCCACCGGCGTGGAGGCGGATCCGGCGCGGCGGGCGCTGGCCCGCGAGCGGCTCCTGGAGGTGCTGGCGACTCCGCCGTCCGCACCGTCGGCGTCGGCGGGCCGCCCGTACGACGCCCTGCTGGCCTTCTCGCCCGACCTGGTGGCGCTGGAGCGGGCCCTGCCCGCGGTCCGGCGCGGCGGGGCGGTGGTGCTGGCCGACTGGGGCCCGGCGGAGAGATGCACCGTGCCCGCGGTGCTGGGCGGCGGGCCCGCGCCGCGGGATCTGGACGCTCTCGTGGAGCGGGCCGGACTGCGTCCGGACGGGTCGGGGCGGGTGTTCTGCCCGTTCGGCTACGCGGACGTGGACAGCGCGGTGCGCGGGCTGTTGTCGACGGGGCTGTACCCCGTCGCGGGCACCGGCTCCACCGGAGTGGCGGACGCCGCGCCCTTCGGGATGGCCGATCCCGTGCTGGCGGAGAAGGAGCTCGCCGTCGCCCTTCACCCGTACGAGCGGCCCGACGGGGCCGTTTGGCTGCCGAACATCTTCCGGTATGTGATCGCCCGAATGGCGTAACGGGGTCGCTTCAGTCCGCGTCGTGGCCCTTCGTCAGGCGCGGGATCCCGGCGGCGGCGTAGGCGGCGGGTTCGTCCAGGGTCTCGGCGGCAAGGAGTGCCTCGGCCAGGGCGTCGAGCTTCGGGCGGTTCTCGCGCAGCAGTCGGCAGGCATCCTCGTAGCACTCGTCCACGACCCGCCGCATCTCGTGGTCCACCGCGTCCAGGGTGGCCGGGGCGGCGGACAGGCCGTAGGGGCTCTGGCCGTCGGAGGGGATGGCGGTGAGGCGGCCGACGCGTTCGCTCATGCCCCAGCGGCCGACCATGCCGCGGGCGATGCTGGTGACCTGTTCCAGGTCGCTCTCCGAGCCCGTGGTGATGACGTCGTAGACCACGTGCTCGGCCGCCATGCCGCCCAGCGCCCCGATGATGCGGCCGCGCAGGTACGGCTCGGTGTACGAGTAGCGGTCGGCGTCCGGGGTCGAGAGGGTGACGCCGAGCGCGCGGCCGCGGGGGACGATCGTGACCTTGCGCACCGGGTCGGCGCCCGGCTGGAGCATGCCGAGGAGGGCGTGCCCGCTCTCGTGGTAGGCCGTCCGGCGGCGCTCCTCCTCCGGCATGACCAGGGACCTCTCGGCGCCCAGCTGGACCTTCTCCAGCGCCTCGGACAGATCGGCCTGGGTGACCGCCTTGCGTCCCCGTTTGACGGCGAGCAGCGCGGCCTCGTTGGCCAGGTTGGCGAGTTCGGCGCCGGTCATGCCGGGGGTCGAACGGGCCACCTGGGTCAGTTCCACGTCCTCGGCGAGGGGGATGTCGCGGGTGTGGATGCGCAGGATGGCCTCGCGTCCGCCCCGGTCGGGCGGGGAGACGACCACGGTGCGGTCGAAGCGGCCGGGCCGGGTCAGGGCCGGGTCCAGCACGTCCGCCCGGTTGGTGGCGGCCAGTACGACCACGCCCTCGGAGCCCGAGAAGCCGTCCATCTCGGTGAGGATCTGGTTGAGGGTCTGCTCGCGTTCGTCGTGGCCGCCCATGCCGGCGCCCGCGCCGCGCGCCCGGCCGATGGTGTCGATCTCGTCGATGAAGATGATCGCGGGGGCCACTTTCCGCGCCTCGGAGAAGAGTTCGCGCACCCGGGAAGCGCCCACGCCGACGATCATCTCGATGAACTCCGAGGCCGAGGCGGAGAAGAACGGCACCCCTGCCTCACCCGCGACCGCCCGCGCGAGCAGGGTCTTGCCGGTGCCGGGCGGGCCGGACAGCAGGACGCCCCGGGGCATCCGGGCGCCCATGTCCCGGTACTGCTGCGGGTTCTTGAGGAAGTCGACGACGTCGTTGAGCTCGCCCGCGACCTCGTCGATGCCCGCCACGTCCTGGAAGGTGGTGCGCTGGGCGCCCACCTGCAGCTCCACGGGTTTGGGCGGTGCCTTGCGGCCCAGCCCGCCCATGCCGCCCATCCCCGCACCGCTCATGCGGCGGGCGATGAACACCCACAGGAGGACCAGGAGCAGCATCGGGGCGAGGGAGAGCAGCAGATTGGCCAGGAAGCTGCGCTGGACGACGACCGGGGAGGCCGTCACGTTCACGTTCTGCTTGGTGAGGTCGGCCCACAGGTCGTCGTCGGCGAAGGCGGGGCGCTGGGTGACGAACTTGGTGTAGTCGCCCTTGTCCCCGTCGGGCAGCGCCTGCTTGGCCTTCAGCTCGCCCTGGATGGCGTCGCCCTTGGAGTAGATCTTCGAGACGTTGCCGTTGGCGACCTGCTTGCTGAACTCCGTGTACGAGATCGTCGGCTCGTCGCCCTCGTTGAAGAAGGACAGCACGAGGTTGGTCACCAGGTACACGATCAGGGCGGCGAGGATCAGCCCGCGCCAGCCGCCCGGCATCTTCCGCTTCGGCGCGGGGGCGGGCGGCGCACCCTCCGAGCGCCACGGCGTGTCGGCCCGGTCTCGGGGCGGTACGGGGGTGGGGCTGGGCACGGGCGCCTCCTTATGCCGTCCTCCCGGCCGACCATAAGCGACAAACCGGATCATCGCCCCGCAGGAACGGCAAGGCCCCGGCCGTGTGACACAGCCGGGGCCCAGCGTTCGCGTACCCGCGTACGTACTACTTCATGAACTTCTTGAACTCGTCCGGAAGGTCGAAGTCCTCGCCCGGCTGAGCGCCGCCCGCCGGAAGGCCGAAGGGGTTGCCGCCGGCCGCGGGCTCGATCGCCTGCGGGCCCTGCTCGCGGCGGGCCGCTGCTGCGGCCTCCTCTTCCTTGCGCTTCATCGGGTTGCCGCTCTTGCGCTTGCCCTTGGCCTGCTTGACCTGCTTCTTCTGCCGGCCGGGGCCGCCGCCCATCCCGGGGATGCCGGGCATGCCCGGCATGCCGCCGCCCTGCGCCATGCGGGACATCATCTTGCGGGCGTCGAAGAACCGCTCCACGAGCGACTTGACCGCGCTGACCTCGGTGCCGGAGCCCTTGGCGATACGGGCACGGCGCGAGCCGTTGATGATCGTCGGGTCCTGGCGCTCGGCCGGGGTCATCGACTTGATGATCGCGGCGGTGCGGTCCACGTCGCGCTCGTCGATGTTGTTGATCTGGTCCTTGATCTGCCCCATGCCGGGGAGCATGCCGAGCAGCTTGGAGATGGAGCCCATCTTGCGGACCTGCTCCATCTGGGCCAGGAAGTCGTCGAGCGTGAACTCCTTGGGGCCCTTGGCGAGCTTGGCCGCCATCTTCTCGGCCTCGGCCTGCGAGAAGGTCTTCTCGGCCTGCTCGATGAGGGTGAGCATGTCACCCATGTCGAGGATCCGGCCGGCCATGCGGTCCGGGTGGAAGGCGTCGAACTCGTCGAGCTTCTCGCCGTTCGAGGCGAACATGATCTGCTTGCCGGTGACGTGCGCGATGGAGAGCGCGGCACCGCCCCGGGCGTCACCGTCGAGCTTGGAGAGCACGACGCCGTCGAAACCGACGCCGTCGCGGAAGGCCTCGGCGGTGTTGACCGCGTCCTGGCCGATCATGGCGTCGACGACGAAGAGGATCTCGTCGGGGCTGACGGCGTCGCGGATGTCCGCGGCCTGCTGCATCAGCTCGGCGTCGATGCCGAGGCGGCCGGCGGTGTCGACGATGACGATGTCGTGCTGCTTGGTGCGCGCGTACTCGATGGAGTCCTTCGCGACCTGGACCGGGTCGCCGACGCCGTTGCCGGGCTGCGGGCCGTAGAACGCGACGCCCGCGCGGTCGGCGACGACGCCCAGCTGGTTGACGGCGTTGGGGCGCTGGAGGTCGCACGCGACGAGGAGCGGGGTGTGGCCCTGCCCCTTGAGCCACAGGCCGAGCTTTCCGGCCAGGGTGGTCTTACCAGCACCCTGGAGGCCGGCCAGCATGATCACGGTGGGGGCGGTCTTGGCGAACCGCAGCCGCCGGGTCTCGCCGCCGAGGATCGTCACGAGCTCGTCGTTGACGATCTTGAGGACCTGCTGGCCGGGGTTCAGCGCCTTGCTGACCTCCTCGCCGCGGGCCCTTTCCTTGACGTTCGAGATGAAGGAACGGACGACGGGGAGGGCGACGTCGGCCTCGAGGAGGGCGATACGGATTTCCCGGGCCGCTGCGTCGATGTCAGCCTCGGACAGCCGGCCTTTGCCGCGCAGGCCCTTGAAGGTATTCGCCAAGCGGTCGGAGAGCGTATCGAACACGGTGGTCGCGATTCCTCGGGTCGGGGGCGTTGTGGTCGTCCCCCAGGGTATCGGGCCGCGCCACCTGCCCGGCCCTGCGGGCAGTTTTTCCCGGGGCTCCGCCCCGGACCCCACGCCTGAAGGGTCCGGGGGCGGAGCCCCGACAACGGTGCCGCAGGTTACGACAGGGCCGCCTGCACCGACCCTGCCAAGGCCGCGGCCTCCCGCGCGGGAAGCGGTTTGCCGTCGCCGTCGACCACGTACACGGTGTCCACCGCATTGGCACCCAGCGTCGAGACGTGCGCGCTGCGCACCCGCACCCCCGCCGATTCCAGCGCGCGGCCGACCCGGTGGAGCAGCCCCACCGCATCGGGGGCCCGCACCTCCAGGACCGTGGCCAGCGCGGAGACGTCCGCGACCACCGTGACCCGGGGCGGCGGCGGTAGCACCCCGCGCCTGCGCGGGTACGCCGCCTCGCGGTCCGCCAGCTTCGCCGGGACGTCCAGCGAGCCGTCCAGGGCGCGGATCAGGTCGGTGCGCAGCCGGGCGGCCTCCGGCAGCGCCCCGTACTCCGCCGCCACCCGCCAGCGCAGCACCAGCACCTCCCCCGCCAGGTCCGGGAGCTCCATGGAGCGCAGGTCGGCCGCCCGGACGGTGAGCCGGTGCAGGGCCAGCACCCCGGCCACCGCCGGGAGGACCCCCGGCTGGTCGGGGACGGCCACGACGAGTTCCACGCCGACCGCGTCCTCCTCCTGACGGGCGTGGAGGGCGAGCACCGGCTCCCCGGTGCGCACGGCCTCCACCGCCAGCCGTTCCTGCTCGGTCGTCGGGATCTCCGGCTGCGGCACGTCCTGCGGCGTACCCCGCAGCACGGCGGCGACGCGCGCGACGAGGTCGTCGACCAGCATTGCCCGCCAGCTGCTCCACGCCGCCGGCCCGGTGGCCAGGGCGTCCGCCTCGGTCAGGGCGTGCAGTATCTCCAGCGTGCCCACCGACCCCACGGCCTCGGCGACCGAGCGGACGGTCGCCGGGTCGTCCAGGTCGCGCCGGGTCGCGGTGTCGATCAGCAGCAGGTGGTGGCGTACGAGCGCCCCCAGCACGGCGACGTCCTGCGCGTCGAAGCCGACCCGGGCCGCGACGTCGCGGGCGATCGTCTCGCCCGCCACCGAGTGGTCCCCCGGCCAGCCCTTGCCGATGTCGTGCAGGAGGGCGGCCATCAGGAGCAGGTCGGGGCGGCCGACCCGGCGGGTGAGGGCCGAGGCGCGCACCGCCGTCTCGATCAGGTGCCGGTCCACCGTCCAGGTGTGGACGGGATTTCGCTGGGGGCGGCACCGTACCCGCTCCCAGTCGGGCAGCAGGCGCGTGATCAGGCCTTCCGCCTCCAGTGCCTCCCACACGGCCACCGTCGGCTCCCCCGCGCCCAGCAGCGTCAGCAGCTGTTCGCGGGCCTCCGCCGGCCACGGCACCGGCAGCGGTTTGCCCTGTGCCGCGAGCCTGCGCAGGGCGTGCAGCGATACGGGCAGCCCCGCCTGCGCGGCGGCCGCGGCGAGCCGCAGCGCGAGCACCGGATCGCGGTCGGGGCGCGCGGCCAGGGCCAGTACGGCCTCGCCGTCGGACTCCACTACCCCTTCGGCGAGCGGTGCCCGCGGGGCCGCCACGGGGCCCCGGGTGCCCAGCAGGCCGCGCAGCCGGGGCCGGGCCGCGCGCGCCCGCAGCACCCGCCCGACCTCCCGCCAGGTCACGTCACCGGCGTACGCGACGACCCGCGCGGCCTCGTACACCTCGCGGAGCAGCGCGTCCGCGTCGAGCAGCCCGAGCTGCGCCGCGACCTGGTCCTGTTCCTGGAGCGACAGCCGGTCGGTGGCCCGGCCTGTCACCAGGTGCAGGGCGTCCCGGGCGTCCAGGAGCCGCCGCCGGGCCTCGGCGAGGCCCTCGCGCGGGGCGTCGGCCAGCCAGGACGCCGCCACCGCCCGCAGCGCGGTGACGTCCCGGAGCCCGCCGCGGGCCTCCTTGAGGTCGGGTTCGAGCAGGAAGCGGAGCTCCCCGGCGCGCTCGGCCCGCTCCCGGCACAGGGAGTGCAGCTGCGGGAGCCGCTTGGCGGCCTGGTTGCGCCAGTCGGCCAGGACGGAGGTCCGCAGGCCCGCGAGGAGGCCGGCGTCACCGGCGACCGGCCGGGCGTCCAGCAGCCCCAGGTGCACCTTGAGGTCCTCGGCGGCCGTCTTGCGGGCCTCGGCGGGTGTCCGTACGGAGTGGTCGAGGGCGAGGCCCAGGTCCCACACCGGGTACCAGAGGCGGTCGGCCAGCGCGCTGAGCTGCCGCGGCTCCGCCTTGCCGTCGTGCAGCAGCACCAGGTCGAGGTCGCTGCGCGGGGAGAGCTCGCCCCGCCCGTAGCCGCCGACGGCCACCAGCGAGGCGCCGCGTACGCCGGTCTCCCGTACGGCGGTCGCGAACAGGGCGCTCAGCCATTCGTCGGTCAGCCCGGCCAGGGCGGAACGCCGCGAAGGCCCGGACCGCGACTCCTCCTGGAGGAGTCGCAGCCGGGCCGCGGCGTATCCGCTGGGTCCCGAGTCGGCCGTGTGGTCCGTGGTCTTCTCGACGCTCGTCACCCAGGAGCTCCCGTCACCTAGAGCGCGTCAGCGCCGCGCTCGCCGGTGCGGACCCGGACCACCGAGTCCACGGGGACGCTCCACACCTTGCCGTCGCCGATCTTTCCGGTGGCGGCGGCGCTCACGATGACCCGGATCACCTCTTCGGCGTCGGTGTCCTCGGTGAGCACCTCGATACGGATCTTCGGTACGAGGTCCACGGTGTACTCGGCGCCGCGGTAGACCTCGGTGTGGCCGCGCTGCCGGCCGTAGCCGCTGGCCTCGGTGACCGTGAGCCCCTGGACTCCGAAGGTCTGGAGGGCTTCCTTGATCTCGTCCAGCTTGTGCGGCTTGACGATCGCGGTGATCAGCTTCATGCGTCAACCTTCTTGCTCGCGGCGGCAGCGGTGGCGGGTACGGCGGTGCTCCGGGAGGAGGATCCGCCGCCTGCCCCGCTGAAGTCGTAGGCGGTCTCGGCGTGTTCGACCTGGTCGATGCCGGAGACCTCGTCGTCCTCGGTGACCCGCATCCCGATCGTCTTGTCGAGGAGGAAGGCGAGCAGCGCGGACGCCACGAGAGAGTAGGCCAGGACCGAGAAGACTCCGATGGCCTGCTTGCCGAGCTGCTCCAGGCCGCCGCCGTAGAAGAGGCCGGCGACGTCGGACTGGACCCCGCCGGTGGCGAAGAGGCCGACGAGCAGGGAGCCGGCGACACCGCCGACGAGGTGGACGCCGACCACGTCGAGGGAGTCGTCGTAGCCGAACTTGTACTTGAGGCCCACCGCCATGGCGCACAGCACACCGGCGATGGCGCCGACCGCGATCGCGCCGAGCGGGCTGACCGCACCGCCGGAGGGGGTGATGGCGACGAGGCCCGCGACCGCGCCGGAGGCGGCGCCGAGGGTCGTGAAGGAGCCGTGGCGCAGCTTCTCGTAGGCGAGCCAGGCGAGCATGGCGGCGGCCGTGGCGACCTGGGTGTTGACGAACATGACCGCGCCGACGCCGTCGTCGTTGCCGAGCCAGGAGCCCGCGTTGAAGCCGAACCAGCCGAACCACAGGAGACCGGCGCCCAGCATCACGAGAGGGAGGCTGTGCGGGCGCATCGGGTCCTTCTTGAACCCGACGCGCTTGCCGATGACCAGGATCACGCCGAGGGCGCCGGCGCCGGCGTTGATGTGGACGGCGGTGCCGCCCGCGAAGTCGATCACGCCGAGCTCGAAGAGCCAGCCGCCCGCGCCCCAGACCCAGTGGGCGACGGGGAAGTACACGACGGTGACCCACAGGGCGGTGAACAGGGCCCAGGCGCTGAACTTCACGCGGTCGGCCAGGGCGCCGCTGATCAGGGCGGGGGTGATCACGGCGAACATCAGCTGGAAGACGGCGAAGACGTAGACCGGGATGGTGTAGCCGTCCCACAGCTCGGTGATCCCGATGCCGCTCAGGCCCACGTAGTCGGAGTTCCAGCCGATGAGTGAGCCGGAGTCGGTGCCGAAGGCGAGGCTGAAGCCGTAGAGGACCCACAGGATCGTGACGATCCCGAGGCTGATGAAACTCATCATCAGCATGTTGAGGCTGCTCTTGACGCGGACCATGCCTCCGTAGAAGAAGGCGAGTCCCGGGGTCATCAGCATGACCAGGGCGGAGCAGATGAGCATGAACCCGGTGTTCGCGGCAGACAGCGTCGGGGCGTCTGCCGCGAGGGTCGTGATGGCTGATGCCATCGGCGTCTCCTCGTCGTCGGTACGTTCGCGTGCGGGCGATCGTGAAAACCTGAGCGGCGTTAAGGGGTCCGGCCGGGTGGGGGGCTGGCCTGGACTGGCCGGTTATTGGCCCTGAGATTCGCGCAGGCCGGTTTCCGGCGGCGCCGCTGGGTGTTTCGTGCCCGTGACGAAGAGGTCGGGCGTGTTACGCGTCCATGAACGGACGGCGGGCGGAAAACCGGCCGCGGCAGTACCCGGACGTCCTGGCTGGGGGAGCCTGATCGGGCTTCACGGGGTTGACTGCCGCGGCCGGGGCCTCGGGGACGACCGGGTCGGTCGTCAGACGGCCTCCGCGGCTTCGGGGAGCCGGGCGGCGAGGATGTCGGTGAGCCGGACCACGTCGGCGACGTCGCCGTACTCACGGGCCGCGGTGTCGACGGTCTTGCGCAGCCGGGTGTTCACCCGCTCGGACCGAACCTTTTGCGCCACGTCCAGGGCCCGGCCGACGAGGACGGTGGCCTGTTCGGGCTCGCGCTGGAGCAGGTGGACGGTGGCCATGCCGATGAGGTTGAGGGCGTAGGAGCGCTGGTGCTCCTCGTCCTTCTCGAAGAGTTCGACGGCCCGCTCCATGACGGGTTCGGCGAGGGAGGCGTACGTGGGGCTGCGCCCGGCGACGTAGGCGAGATCCCGGTACGAGTGGGAGTTCTCGCCGTTCAGCTCGGCCTCGGAGAAGAAGCGGATCCAGTCGGGTTCGGGCTCGCCCCCGAAGCCGACGTCGCCGAAGGTGTCCTCGGCCATCCGCACCGCCCGCTTGCAGCGGCTGGGCTGCCCCATGTTGGCGTAGGCGCGGGCCTCCATCGCATACAGCATGGCCTGGGTGCGCGGTCCGGCGCAGTCGCGGCTTCCGTACTGCGCGAGGTGGATGAGTTCCAGGGCGTCCTCGGGGCGGCCCAGGTGGATCATCTGGCGGCTCATGCTGGAGAGGATGTACGAGCCGAGCGGCTTGTCGCCGCCCTCCTTCGCGGCGTGCAGCGCGAGCACGAAGTACTTCTGCGCGGTGGGGTGCAGGCCGATGTCGTAGCTCATCCAGCCGGCCAGTTCGGCGAGTTCCGCGGCGACCTTGAAGAGCCGCTTCATGACGGGGGCCGGGTGGTTCTCCTGGAGCAGGTCGGTGACCTCGTGGAGCTGGCCCACCACGGCCTTGCGGCGCAGGCCGCCCCCGCACTGGGCGTCCCACTGGCGGAACATGACGGTGGTGGCGTCGAGGAGGTCGAGCTCGGGTTCGGAGAGCCGCGGCGGGCGGGGGCCGCCGATGGCGCCCGCCGGCCCCACCGCACGCGGTCCCGGGTCGGCGGCCGGGGCTGGCACGAGCCAGCGCTGCATGGGCTCGATGAGGGCGGGGCCGGCGGAGAGGGCGAGCGAGGTCCCGAGGAAGCCGCGGCGGGCCAGCATCAGGTCGCTGCGGGAGAACTCGCCGAGCAGTTCGACGGTCTGCGGACCGGCCCAGGGCAGGTCGACGCCGGAGACGGAGGGGGTCTGGTGGGCGGTGCGCAGGCCGAGCTGCTCGATGGCGACGACCGAGCCGAAGCGCTCCGAGAACAGCTCGGAGAGGATCCGCGGGACGGGCTCGCGGGGCTGTTCCCCGTCGAGCCAGCGGCGCACCCGGGAGGTGTCCGTGCTGATGTGGTGCGCGCCCATCTGGCGGGCCCGGCGGTTGACCTGGCGGGCCAGTTCGCCCTTCGACCAGCCGCTGCGGACGAACCACGACGTCAGCTGGACGTTCCGGTCGGCGGACTCCACAGACTCCTCGCCCGTTCCGCTTGCGCCGTTGCCGCTCACTGGAACGCCCCCATCCGTTCAGCCTCTTCCACACGAAACCCTGGCGGGAGCGGCAAGCGCCGCCACGGACCTTCACGGGTCCTTCACACATTGCCTCCGGCATACCCACGGACGGGCCTGCCTTGGGGGTTCGTGTACCGAAAGTAATCCTACGATCACCCCTCCGGCGAGGTCGATTCCAGAAACGCCACCATTCGCCACCCCTTTGAATGAACTCGCCACCGGCCAGGCGCGATTCACTTGACACCAAGGTGAAAGGCGATTGGTTGCTCGGAGTGCACTGAGGGCGCGCGCGGCGAGGAGTGCGCCGGGCAAGGAGTCCCGCCGACGTCGTAACCACCGGAGCGTCCGACCCGTTGGAGGGGGCATGGGCATGGGCTTCACGATCGGCGGCAGCCGTGGCACCAAGGAGTTCCGCTCCGGCGCCCGGCGCCGCGGCCGGACCTCGGAGTGCACGGCGGTGGCGGAGTACACCGGGCTGTGGGGCTGGGACGTGGTCCCCGGCGCCCGCGCCGCGGCGCCCGCCCGGGACTGCTCCTGCGGGGACACGCGGTGCACCGCCCCCGGGGCGCATCCGCTGGCCTTCGCCCCCACGGTCAAGGCCGGGGCCACCCTGGACGAGGTCACCGAGGCCTGGGGCGAGTACCCGGGCGCCGCGGTGCTGCTCCCCGTGGGCCGCTCCTTCGACGTCATCGAGGTCGAAGCGGAGGCCGGACGGCGCGCACTGGTCCGGCTGGAGCGGATGGGCCTGCCGCTCGGACCGGTCATCGAGACCGCGGACGGCAGGGCGCAGTTCTTCGTGGCGCCCGGCGCGGCGGCCGAACTGCCGCAGCTGCTGTACCGGATGGGCTGGGACGACGCCGACCTGGACCTGCGGGCCCTGGGTCACGGCTGCCACGTGACGGCCCCGCCCTCCGACCGGGCCGGGCTCGGCCAGGTCAGCTGGCTGCGGCCGCCCGCGCTCGACTCGGCCGGGGGGCCACCGCAGGCCCGGCTGCTGCTCGGCACCCTCGCCTACATCTGCCACCGCTTCCGCCGGTAGCCCCTCCCACAGACGGGTGCCCCCGCGTTCCGGCCGGAACGCGGGGGCACCCGTCTGTGTGCGTACGGCCCTCAGTCGCCGATCAGGGCGTCCACGAACGCCTCCGGCTCGAAGGGCGCCAGGTCGTCCGGGCCCTCTCCGAGGCCGACGAGCTTGACCGGGACGCCGAGCTCGCGCTGGACGGCGACGACGATGCCGCCCTTGGCGGTGCCGTCGAGCTTGGTCAGCACGATGCCGGTGATGTCCACGACCTCGGCGAAGACGCGGGCCTGGGTCAGGCCGTTCTGGCCGGTGGTGGCGTCCAGGACGAGCAGGATCTCGTCCAGCGGACCGTGCTTCTCCACGACGCGCTTGACCTTGCCGAGCTCGTCCATCAGGCCGGTCTTGGTGTGCAGGCGGCCCGCGGTGTCGATGAGCACCACGTCGGCGCCCTCGGCGATGCCCTCCTTGACGGCGTCGTAGGCGATCGAGGCCGGGTCGCCGCCCTCGGGGCCGCGTACCGTGCGGGCACCCACGCGGTCACCCCAGGTCTGGAGCTGGTCGGCGGCGGCCGCGCGGAAGGTGTCGGCCGCGCCGAGCACCACGCTGCGGCCGTCGGCCACGAGCACGCGCGCCAGCTTGCCGGTGGTGGTGGTCTTGCCGGTGCCGTTGACGCCGACGACCATGATCACGCCGGGGGTGTCCTCGCCGCTCTCCGTCTTCACGACGCGGTCGAAGTCGGTGCCGACCAGGGTCAGCAGCTCCTCCTTGAGGAGGGCGCGCAGGTCCGCCGGGGTGCGGGTGCCCAGCACCTTGACCCGCTCGCGGAGCCGGTCGACCAGCTCCTGGGTCGGGACGACACCGACGTCGGCGACGAGGAGGGTCTCCTCGATCTCCTCCCAGGTGTCCTCGTCGAGGTGCTCCCGGGAGAGCAGCGTGAGCAGCCCCTTGCCGAGGGAGTTCTGCGACCGGGCGAGACGGGCGCGCAGCCGGATCAGGCGGCCGGCGGTGGGCTCGGGCACCTCGATCGCGGGGGCGGGCGGAGCCTCCGGCTCGGCCTCCTCCGCGGGAGCGGGAGCCTCCGCCTCGGGGAGGGCGACCTCCTCGATGGTGCGGCGCGGCTCTTCGACCGTCGGTGCGGCGTCCTCCCCCACCTGGGGTTCGGCGGGCGGGGCAGTGATGGTCGGCGTGCTCGACGGCGCCGTGGGCGGCAGCTGCTTCTTCTTGCGGCTGCTGACCACGAGCCCGCTGATCGCGCCGACCGCGACCAGGGCGATGACTACAGCAAGGATGAGGATGTCCATAACCCACCCAGTATCGGCCACAGCCGCCCCGGAACCCGGACCTTGGAGGTTCCCGCCAGGCCGTAAGCCTCTATTTGTGGTCTTAGCGGCAAATCTACGATGATGGGCGACTCCCCTCCACGCCCTCCCCCACGGAGTACTGCATGCCTGCCGAAGAGACCGCGATCGAGACCCGCGGCCTGGAGCCCGTCCCGGACGGCGAGCGCGGCGGAAGGGTCCGCGAGCTCGTCCCCACCTGGGTCGCCGCCAACATCAGCGTGCTCCTGCTGACCATGGGCGCCGGACTGGTGATCTTCAACAAGCTCAACATCTGGCAGGTGCTGGTCGTCGCGGTCGCCGCGCCGATCGTCTCGTACGGGATCGTCGGGCTGATCTCGATCGCCGGCAAGCGCGGCGGCTCCCCGGGCATGGCGCTCTCGCGGGCCGTGTTCGGCCAGCGCGGCAACCTCTTCCCCGGCGCCCTGATATGGGTGGCCCGGTGGGGCTGGGAGACCATCAACGCGGTCAGCGGCGCCTACGCCGTCCTGACCGTGCTCGACCTGCTCTTCGGCATCAAGAGCAACACCCCGCTGATCGTCGTCACCCTGCTGTTCTTCGTGGGCTGCACCTTCGTCGTCTCGGGTCTCGGCATCAACGCGCTGCGCGTCTGCTCGAAGTGGTCGACGTACCTCTTCGGCGCGTTCAGCGTGCTGGTCCTGGGGTACCTGGTCTTCACCACCGACTGGTCCGCCGTCTTCGGCAAGCCTGCGGGCTCCACCGCGATGATGATCGCGGGCATCGGCACCATCGCCGCCGGCGGCATCAGCTGGGTGCCGTCCGGTCCCGACTTCACGCGCTACCTGCCCCGTACGGCCTCCTCCAAGGGCATGGTCGGCGCGACGATCGGCGGCGCCGGCGTGGTCGTGCTCCCGATGGTGCTGATGGGCGCGGTCATGGCCGTCGGCACCCCGGACCTGGCCACCGCCCAGGACCCGGTCTCCTTCATCGGCGAGCTGCTGCCGATCTGGATCGCCGTCCCGTACCTGCTCATCGCGCTCGTCGGGATGCTGCTCATCAACTCGATGTCCATGTACTCGGCCGGCTTCACCGCGCAGACCCTGGGCATCAAGGTCCCGCGCGCCTGGGCGGTCAGCGTCAACGCCGTCATCAGCCTGGTCTTCGGCTTCCTGCTGATGGTCGTGGCGACCAGCTTCTTCGGCTCCTTCATCTCCTTCCTGACCCTGCTGGCCGTGGCCTTCTCCGCGTGGATCGGCGTCTTCGGCGTGGACATGCTGCGCCGCAAGACCTACGACGGCCCCGCGCTGCTGGACACCACGCGGACCAGCGCGTACTGGTACCGGGGCGGCTTCGCCTGGCAGGCGATGACCTCGTGGGCCCTCGCCCTGGTCGTAGGCCTGCTGTTCACCAAGGTGGACTGGTTCAGCGGGCCGCTCGCCGGCACCTGGATCGGGGAGAACGGCCTCGGCTGGGCGGCCGGCATCCTGACCTCGGGCGTGCTGTACGCGGTACTGCCGCGCACGGCGGTCCCGGACGCGCCCGCTCCGGCCGAGGAGCACGAGCTCGCCGGATCCCTGTCCAACTGACGCCACGTCAGCTAACGTCCCCCTTCGCCCGCCCACCCACATCCGGCGAAGGGGGACTTCTCCATGCCCATCACCGTGGCCCGGTTCAATCTCGTCGACCCCAGCGGCACCCCCGAGTCCCTCTCCGCCCGCTACAAGGCGGCGCTGGAGATGGCGAGGTACGCGGACGACCGCGGGATCGACACCATCCAGACCGAGGAGCACCACGGCACCGGCAACAACTGGCTGCCCTCCCCCTTCGCCTTCGCGGGCGCCGTCTTCGGTGCCACCCGCCGGATCGCGGTCACCGTCTCGGCGATCATCGGCCCGCTGTACGACCCGCTGAAGGTGGCCGAGGACATCGCCGTGCTGGACCTGCTGAGCGGCGGGCGCCTGGTCACGGTGGCGGGCATCGGCTACCGGCCGGAGGAGTACGAGCAGCACGGCGTGGAGTGGGGGCGGCGCGGCCGGCTCCAGGACGAGCTGCTGGAGACCCTGCTGAAGGCGTGGACCGGCGAGCCCTTCGAGTTCCGCGGCCGCACCGTACGGGTCACCCCGCGGCCGTTCACCCAACCGCACCCGATGCTCCTGGTCGGCGGGAGTTCGCAGGCGGCGGCGCGGCGCGCGGCCCGGCTGGGGCTGCCGTTCTTCCCCAGCGCGCACCTGCCGGAGCTGGAGGCGTACTACCGGGCGAAGCTCGCGGAGTACGGCACGGAGGGCTTCTGCATGATGCCCGCGGCCGAGACCCCGCTGCTGCACATCGCGGAGGACCCCGACCGGGTCTGGGCCGAGCACGGCGAGCGCTTCCTGCACGAGGCGGGCATGTACGCGTCCTGGCAGTCCAAGGACATCCGCAGCGCCGTACGGTCGGCCGCGCGCTCGGTGTCCGAACTGCGCGCGGAGGGCGTGTACCGGATCCTCACGCCGGACGAGGCGCTCGCGTACGCCCGGGGCGCGGGCGAGGCGGGGAACCTGGTGCTGCACCCGCTGTGCGGCGGGATGCCCCTGGACGAGGGCTGGCGCAGCCTGCACCTGCTGTGCGAACAGGTACTGCCCCGGCTCAAGGACTGAGCCGGGGCAGTATCGAGGAGAAGGGGTGTTGGCGGGGGTGGTTACCCCATCTCCTCCAGCGCCTTGCCCTTGGTCTCCGGCACCCACTTGAGGATGAAGGGGATCGAGAGCAGGGCGAAGACGGTGTAGATCACGTACGCGCCGGACAGGTTCCAGTCCGACAGGGTCGGGAACGACACGGTGATGACCCAGTTGGCGATCCACTGGGCCGAGGCGGCGACGCCGAGGGCCGCGGCCCGGATGCGGTTCGGGAACATCTCGCCGAGCAGCACCCAGACCACCACGCCCCAGGACAGGGCGAAGAAGAGCACGAAGGAGTGCGCGGCGATCAGCGCGATCGTGCCCTGGGTGTCGGGCATCGTGATGTTGTCGCCGCTGCCCTCCTTGTAGGAGAACGCCCACGCGCAGAGGCCCAGGGAGACCGCCATGCCCGCCGAGCCGATGAGGGCGAGCGGCTTGCGGCCGATCCGGTCGACGAGGACCATCGCGATCACCGTGCCGATGATGTTGATGATCGACGTGGTGAAGGAGTAGAAGAACGAGCTGCTCGGGTCGATGCCCACGGACTGCCACAGCGAGGAGCTGTAGTAGAAGATCACGTTGATGCCGACGAGCTGCTGGAAGACGGAGAGGCCGATGCCGATCCAGACGATGGGCAGGAAGCCGAAGCGGCCGCCCAGCAGGTCCTTGAAGGTGGACTTGTGCTCGGAGTGCATCGCCTGCTCGATCTCGGCGGCGCGTGCGTCGATGTCGATCTTCGAGCCCTCGACCTCGCGCAGCACCTCCTTGGCCTGCTCGGTGCGGCCGACGGAGATCAGGTAGCGGGGGGACTCCGGGATGACGAAGGACATCAGGCCGTAGACCACGGCCGGGATGACCATGATGCCGAGCATCCACTGCCAGGCCTCCAGGCCGGCGATCTCGCCGCGCTGGTCGCCGTCGGCGAGGTTCAGGAGGCCCCAGTTGACCAGCTGGGAGACGGCGATGCCGATGACGATGGCGGCCTGCTGGAAGGAGGCGAGCCGGCCGCGGTAGGCGGCCGGGGACACCTCGGCGATGTAGGCGGGGCCGATGACGGAGGCCATGCCGATGCCGAAGCCGCCGATGACGCGCCACATCGCCAGGTCCCACAGGGCGAACGGGAGGGCCGAGCCGATGGCGCTCGCGGTGAAGAGGACGGCGGCGATCTGCATGCAGCGGATGCGGCCGATCCGGTCGGCGATGCGGCCGGCGGTGGCGGCGCCGAGGGCGCAGCCGATCAGCGCGGCGGCGATCACCTGGGCGAGCGCCGCGGATCCGACCTCGAACCGTTCACGGATGGCGACGACGGCGCCGTTGATGACGGAGCTGTCGTAGCCGAAGAGGAAGCCGCCCATGGCCGCGGCCGCGGCGATGAAGATGACGTGCCCGAGATGGTCGGGGCGGGCCGCCCGGCCACCGCCTGACGCGGGTGCGTTCGCTGTGCTGGTCAAGATGCGCTCCTGGGCCCGGCGTCGACGGCGGGCGGTGTGGGGGTGTGCGTCTGTGCGCGTGTTCCTCCAGTGGCGCACAGCAAACTGCTCACCACCACCTGAACGTCGAACACGGCAAGGCAGAGCTTATGACTTCACTTTCTGAAGTCAATAGGGGGTGAAGAACCCGCTGCGCGCGAGTGAAGAGAGCCACAGTGTTCACTTCCTGAAGTGAACTGGTCAGCGCAGCCGCTGGCTGATGACCTTGGAGACCCCGTCGCCCTGCATCGAGACGCCATAGAGCGCGTCGGCGACCTCCATCGTCCGCTTCTGGTGCGTGATGACGATCAGCTGGGAGCTCTCCTGGAGCTCCTCCATGATCCGGATCAGCCGCTGCAGGTTGGTGTCGTCGAGCGCGGCCTCGACCTCGTCCATCACGTAGAACGGGCTGGGCCGCGCCTTGAAGATGGACACCAGCAGGGCCACGGCGGTCAGCGAGCGCTCGCCGCCCGAGAGCAGCGACAGCCGCTTGACCTTCTTGCCCGGCGGGCGCGCCTCGACGTCGACTCCCGTGGTCAGCATGTTGTCGGGGTCGGTGAGGATCAGCCGGCCCTCGCCGCCGGGGAACAGCCTCGAGAAGACCCCCTCGAACTCCCGAGCCGTGTCCCGGTACGCCTCGGTGAAGACCTGCTCGACGCGCTCGTCGACCTCCTTCACCACTTGAAGGAGATCGGCGCGGGTCTTGCGCAGGTCCTCCAACTGCTCGCTGAGGAACTGGTGGCGCTCCTCCAGCGCCGCGAACTCCTCCAGCGCGAGCGGGTTGACCTTGCCGAGCTGCTGGTAGGCGCGCTCGGCCGCCTTGAGCCGCTTCTCCTGCTGGGCGCGGACGAAGGGGCCGGGAAGGTTCCGGGGGTGCTCCGGGTCCGCGGGCAGCTCCTCGCCCTCGGCCGGCAGGGACGGCGGCACCGGCTGATCGGGGCCGTACTCGGCGACGAGCCCGGCGGCCTCCATACCGAACTCCTCCAGCGCCTTGGCCTCCACCGCTTCGATGCGCAGCCGCTTCTCGGCGCCGAGCACCTCCCCGCGGTGCACCGAGTCGGTGAGCTTGTCGAGTTCGCCCTTCAGGTCCCGGCCGCTGTTCCTGGCCTCGGCGAGTTCCCGCTCGCGCAGGCCCTTGGCGTACTCGGCCCCGGCGCGCTCCCCGTCGGCCCGGCCCAGCGAGACCTCCACGTGCGCGAGCAGCTGGCGGGCCCCGTCGGCCACCGCCCGGGCGACCTCCGCCTCGTGCCGCAGCCGTGCCCGGCGGCGCTCCGCGCGGGTGCGGGCCTCCCGTTCGGCGCGGGCCGCCCGGTCGAGTGAATCCGCCCTTCCGGCCAGTCCCTTGACCCGCTCCTCGTGGGTCCTGAGCTGCAGCCGGGCCTCCATCTCGGTCTGGCGGGCGTTGGCCCCGTCGGCGGCGAGCCGGTCCCGCCGGGAGGTGTCCGGCTCCTCCTCCGCCGGCATCTCCTCGGCCGTCGCCAGCTGCCCGGCGCACTCCTCCACGTCCAGCAGCGCCTGCTCCAGCGCGTCCTGGGCCTTGGCCGCCGCGGTGACGCTGCGCTCGGCCTCGCCCGCGGCTCCCTTCGCCTGCCCGGCGAGGCGGCCGAGCTGCTGGGCGACCCCGGCACGGGCCCGCTCCCCGGCCCGGCGGCGTTCCGCGAGCTCCTCGACCAGGGCCGCCGCGTCCTGCCGCCGCGCCTGGGCGGCCGCCTGGGCTCCGGTCAGCTCCCGGCACTGCCCGTCGAGCCGGGCCAGCTCGGCCGCGGCCTCGTCGACCGCCGCCTGCACCTCGATCAGGCTGGGCGCCCCGGCGGAGCCGCCGTGCGCGAGGTGTGCCCCGAGGACGTCGCCCTCGACGGTCACCGCCACCGCGCCGGGCCGCTCCGCGACGAGGGCCTCGGCCTCGTCGAGCGTCCCGACCACGAAGTGGTCCCGCAGCACCCACGCCACGGCCCGCCGCACCTCGGCATCGCCCTGAACGAACTCGGCGGCGGCTTCGCTGCCGGGGCTTTGGCTGATCCCGTCCGCCTGGCGCGGGCTGGATTGCCCGCAGGGCGATTCCAGCCTCGCCTGGGGGCCCCTCCCAGCGGTACCTGGGGGAGCTTGAGGCGCGGGTCCGGGCAGAGCCCCGTTTCGGGAAGGGGCGGGGTGGGGGAAGGCCCCTTCACCGGCACCGGCCTGCCCGGGGAGCAGGCTGCCCGCAGCCGCGCCCACCGGGCCCGGGGCCTGCCCCGGAACCGCAGCCCCGGCCCCGGCGGCCGAGGCCTGGCCCGGGAGGGCCGGCGCCGCCGGGGCGATCAGGAGGGTGGCGCGCCCCGCGTCCGCGTCGCGGAGGTGGCGGATCGCCGCGGCCGCGGCGGCCGGGGACGACACCGCCAAAGCGTCCGCCGCCGAGCCCAGCGCGGCGGCCACGGCGACCTCGTACCCCGGGGTCACCGACAGCCGCTCCGCCGCCGGTCCCAGCAGCCCGGCCAGCCGCTCCCGCGCCGCGAGCAGCGCTCCCGTACCGTCCTTGCGCCGCAGCCCCAGCGCCAGCGCGTCCCGCCGCGCCGACACCGCCGCCCGCGAGCGCTCCGCCGCCGTCACCGCGTCCCGGGCCGCCGCCAGTTCGGCGTCCGCCTCGGTCAGCCCGGCCCGCGCCGCCTCGTACTCGCCCTCCACCGAAGAGTCGTCGAGGCCGCCGACCTCCTCCGCCAGGGCCTCGTACTCCTCCTGCGCGGCCACCGCCCGGGCCTCGGCCTCGTCGCGCGCCGCGACGAGCCGGTCGATCTCGGCCTGCGCGGCACCGGCCCGGGAGCGGGCGGCGCCGAGCCGGCCCGTCAGCCGGGCCAACGCCTCGCGCCGGTCCGCGATGGCCCGCGCGGCGTCCCGCAGCCGCCGCTCCTCCTCGGCCAGCGCCCGCTCCAGCTCCGCCCGGTGCGCCGCCGTGTCCTCCAGCGCGTGGGAGGCCGCCTCCAGAGCCGCCGTCAGTTCCGCCTCCTGCTCGCGGATCCGCGCGGCCTCCTTCTCCATGTCCTCGGGATCGCGCCCCCGCCGCTCCTCCTCCGCCGGAGCCGTCGCGCTCTTGACCCGCGCGTCCGCCAGCGACGCGGTTCCCCGGACCCGCTCGGCGAGCTGCGAGAGCTCGTACCAGGTCTGCTGCGCCCGCTGGAGCCGCGGCGCGAGCTCCCGTACGGCCTCCTCCAGCTCGGCCTCGCGCCGCAGCGCCTCCGCCAGCCGGGCCTCGGCGGCCTCCTTGCGTTCCTTCAGCGCCGCCTCGTCCGCGACCTCCGCGTCGAGCGCGCGGCGCAGGGTGACCAGGTCGTCGGCGAGCAGCCGCAGCCGCGCGTCGCGCAGGTCCGCCTGGATGACGGCCGCCCGGCGGGCCACCGCGGCCTGCCGGCCCAGGGGCTTCAGCTGGCGCCGCAGCTCTTCGTTGAGGTCCTGCACGCGCGCGAGGTTCACCTGCATCGCGTCCAGCTTCCGCAGCGCCTTCTCCTTGCGCTTGCGGTGCTTCAGTACGCCGGCCGCCTCCTCGATGAAGGCGCGGCGCCCCATGGGATCGGCGTGCAGGACGGAGTCCAGCTGGCCCTGTCCGACGATGACGTGCATCTCGCGGCCGATGCCGGAGTCGGAGAGCAGCTCCTGGATGTCGAGCAGGCGGCAGGTGTCACCGTTGATCTGGTACTCGCTGCTGCCTCCGCGGAACATGATCCGGGTGATGGTGACTTCGGCGTAGTCGATGGGCAGCGCGCCGTCGGAGTTGTCGATCGTCAGCGAGACCTCGGCGCGGCCGAGCGGCGGACGTCCGGTGGTCCCGGCGAAGATGACGTCTTCCATCTTCCCGCCGCGCAGGGATTTGGCCCCTTGTTCGCCCATGACCCAGGACAGCGCGTCCACCACGTTGGACTTGCCGGAGCCGTTCGGACCCACGACACAGGTGATGCCGGGTTCGAAGCGCAGGGTGGTCGCGGAAGCAAAGGATTTGAAGCCGCGCAGGGTCAGGGACTTGAGGTGCACGCCGCCGGACTCTACCTTTCGCGTTCGGTTTCGCCCATGAAGGTCAGGGCAAACCTGACGTCAAAGGAATCAGTCCCTCCACTTGGCCTCATGCCGCGGGGCGCGGTGTCCAAAGAAAGGCGGTGTCCAAAGAAAGAAGGGACGCCGGAGCGTCCCTTGCAGATCATGCGGGGCTGGAGTCGAGCGACGATGAGAGCGGATCAGGTGAGCGCAGGCTCCGCCTGGGGTACGTCGATCTCGATGCTGTCGAGCAGCGAGTCTCCGTCGTGCTGAGCGGCGGCCGCGTTCAGCGCGTCATTTTCGGACTGAATCCGTACGAGCTCGGACTCGAGGTCCTGGACGCGCTGCTGAAGCCGTCGCATCTCGGCGAGGAGTCGCGGATCGGAACCGCCGACGTAACCGAGAAGCGCCTTTGCCATGATGGATGGTCCTCCACACTGAGTGACCGACCGAAGCGGTGTGGGTCGTGAGGGAATCGCACCCGCGGATGTCCGACAGCGACTGTCAGTCACTGCACTTACTACTGCCAACACTGCCAAACAGCTCAGGTGCGCGGGGCTTCCAGCGTCTCACCAAAAAGTTTGACGGTCAACACGATCACGCCCCGTATCGGCGGGCAGCCCGGGCCCCGCAAGGGGCGTGGAGATCATCCTCATCTCCGAGCCTTCCACGGATCGTCCGCGTCGGCAACGCGTCGAAGGAGAATGCGCAGATCCGACCGTGTGCGGACGGCCTCGGGGTGTGATCAGTACATGATCAGCAGAAAGGTCACCGGATCGCGAAGCCGTCGTAGCCACCGCGCGGTGTGCCCCAGATCTCTGTCACCCCGTCCACCCGGCCGGGCGTGTCGGCCGAGCGCAGCCAGTCGAGCAGCCGGTGGCAATTCTCACGTTGACCTTCCGCCACCACCTGCACTCGCCCGTCGTCGAGATTGAGCGCGAAACCGACGACTCCGCCGATCTCCAGGGCGTTCTCCCTGGTGAACCAGCGGAAGCCGACTCCCTGCACACGGCCGCGCACCCAGGCGATCAGGCGGACATCTTCATTCATGCGTGAACGCTAACCGGGCAAACACTTTCGGGACACATCGCCCCCTTGCCCCATGGCGTACAGTCGCGCACCAATGAACTCACCCATTTGGGCGAGTAAGGGACGATCTTGATCTGGTAAGGAAGGCACGACGCCGATGGGACGCCACGGACTTCACGCCGCACCGCGCCGCGGCGGCAAACGCGGCACCGCCCTGCGCACCGGCCTGCTGGGCGTCTCGGTTGCCGTGGCGCTCGGTACGGCCGCCGTCACCACCGGCATGGTGCCGGTCGGCGACTCCTTCCCCTACGTAGGGGTCGCCGGTTCGGCCTCCGACTCCACCGAGGCCCACGCGAAGGCCTCGGCGAGCCCCGACGGCAGCGCCGTGGACCAGCAGGGCGGCCTCGCCAACCTGTCCGGCCGCGTCCCCACCGGCTCGGGCTCCCCCTCGGCCGGCCCGTCGGCCTCCCCTTCCCCCTCCGCCTCACCGAGCCCGTCCGCATCGGCCTCCGCGTCGCCTTCGGCACCGGCGTCGGCATCGGCTTCGGCCTCGCCGAGCGCCTCACCCTCTGCCGCGCCGTCCACCGCGCGTTCCGGCAAGGCCCCGGCGAAGCCCGCCCCCGTGCCCCCGAAGCCGTCCGCCAAGGCGCCGACGACCCCGCCCCCGCCGGCCCTCGACGGGCACTCCGCCGAGGAGGCCGCCGTGGTCACCCTGGTGAACCAGGAGCGCGCGCAGGCCGGGTGCGGTCCGGTCCGGGCGAACCCGCCGCTCGCGACGCTGGCGGGCGCCTTCAGCAAGGACATGGCCACCCGCGGCTTCTTCGGCCACACCGACCCCGACGGCAACAGCCCGTGGGACCGCGCCACCAAGGCCGGGATCTCGGGCCTCGGCGGCGAGAACATCGCCCGCGGCCAGGGCGACGCCGAGGCCGTGATGAAGGCCTGGATGAACAGCCCGGGCCACAAGGCGAACATCCTCAACTGCGAGTTCCGCACCCTGGGCGTCGGCGCCCACTTCGCCGCCGGCGGCCCCTGGTGGACCCAGGACTTCGGCTTCTAGCGAGCCTTAGAGCGCGGCCAGGGCCGCGCGGCCCGCGACGACGACGCGGGTGTGCTCGGCGACGCGCCGGCCCAGGTGCTCGGCGGTCGCAATGTCGGCCTTGTGGACCGCGTCCGCACCCTCGTCGGAGTTGGTCTGCGCGGCGGCGCCGGCGAAGACGCCGAGGCGGTTGAGGTCGTTCTCCGAGGCGGTGCTGGAGTTCCAGCCCGGCTTCAGGCCCAGGTTGACCCAGCTCATGCCGTGCTGCGCTGCCAGGATCTGGAAGAACTGCAGGGTGTGCAGCTTGTCGCCGCTCTTGGAGGCCGAGTTGGTGAAACCGGCCGCCACCTTGTCCTGCCAGGCGTCGCCGAACCAGCGCTTCGAGGTGGCCTCGGCGAAGACGTGGAAGGCACCGGACGCCGTGCCCATGTAGGTCGGCGAGCCGAAGACGATCGCGTCGGAGGCGTCGAGCAGCTCCCACTGCGCGTCGTCGATCTCGTCGACCTTGATGAAGTGGACGGTCGCGCCGGCCTCGGCGGCGCCGTTGCGGACCGCCTCGGCGATGACCGCGGTGTGGCCGTAGCCGGAGTGGTAGGCGATCGAGACGACGGGGGTGTGCGTGGTACCGGACACGGGGAACTCTCCTCGGGAAGTCCCCGTCGCCTCACGGGAGCGGTGCGACGGGGGAAGACTGCGACGAGGAAAAGAGAACCACTAACTTTTAGAAAGCGCAACCCCTCAGTTAGCGCTATACGGAGGTACGCTCTACCTCATGGACACACCATCCGTCTGTACCGAGAGCGCCGAGTCCGAACTACCGTTCGATGCCTTCGCGCGCGCGTGCCCGTCCCGGGAAACCCTGGAGCACGTCACCGGCCGCTGGGGCAGCCTCACCGTGGGCGCTCTGCGCGAGGGCCCGTGCCGCTTCAACGAGCTGCGCCGCCGCGTGGAGGGCGTGAGCGAGAAGATGCTCTCCCAGACCCTGCACGCGCTGGAGCGCGACGGCATCGTCAACCGCGAGGCACAGCCGACCAACCCGCCCCGCGTCGACTACGAACTCACCCCGCTCGGCGTCGAGGTGGCGGACCGTCTGCTCTCCCTCATCCACTTCCTGGAGGGGAGCATGCCGGACGTGCTGACCGCCCGGCAGACCTACGACGACACGCGCGGAGCCCGCTGACAGCGCGGGCAGAAGTAGCTCGACCTGTTCATCCACGGCCGGCGCCGCATCGGCGTACCGCAGCGACGGCAGGGCTCGTCCTCGCGCCCGTAGGCGTCGAGCGACCGGTCGAAGTAGCCCGACTCGCCGTTCACGTTGACGTAGAGGCTGTCGAAGCTGGTGCCGCCGACGGCGAGGGCCGCGTTCATGACGTCCCGGACGTGGCCCAGGAGTTCCGCGCTCCGGGGGCGTGTGAGCGTGGCCGTGGGGCGCTCGTAGTGCAGCTTGGCGCGCCACAGCGCCTCGTCCGCGTAGATGTTGCCGACCCCGCTGATCAGGGACTGGTCGAGCAGCGCCCGCTTGACGGTGGTCCGCCGGCCACGCAGTGCCAGGTGGTAGGCGCCCTCGTCGAACAACGGGTCCAGGGGGTCGCGCGCGATGTGGGCGATGACGTCGGGAAGCCCGTCGGTGCTGTCGGCGGCGACCTCGTGCAACGAGAGCCCGCCGAAGGTCCGCTGGTCCACGAAGCGCAGTTCGGTTCCGGCGGCGCCCGCGGCGGAGCCGCTGTCGGAATCAGTGAACCGCACCCGGATCCGCAGGTGCTTCTCGTCGGGGGCGTCCTCGGGCTGCACGAGCAGTTGTCCGCTCATCCCCAGATGACCCAGGACCGACAGGTCCCGGCCCGCCAGAGGCAGCCACAGGTACTTCCCGCGCCGCTGCGGCACCCCGATGGTCTCCCCGCGCAGGCGCGCCGCGAAGTCGGCCCCGCCGCCCGCGTGGCGCCGTACGGCACGGGGGTGCAGGACCTCGACGGCCTCGACGGTCCGCCCGGCCACCCAGCGCTCGAGGCCCCGCCGCACGACTTCGACCTCGGGCAGCTCGGGCACGGTTCTCCTCCGGTGGCGATGCGGTTCTGGGCGCTGCCGCCGAGCCTACCGGCCCCGTCGCGGGGCCCCGGAAACGGGACCGCCCCGCCGCCTGCCGGGGCAGGTGGCGGGGCGGGGGAAACCCCGAAGGAAGGGTCAGGCGCTCGGCGTCGGGTCGGCGGGCGTCGGCGCCCCGCCCTCCTCGGCCGGAGCACCGGCTTCGGCGTTCGCACCGGCCGCGGCCGCAGCCGCGATCCGCTCGTCCGCCGCGGTACGGATACCGCGCCAGGCGGATTCCGCCGCCTGCTGTTCCGCTTCCTTCTTGCTGCGGCCGGTGCCGGTGCCGTACGAGACACCACCGACGCGGGCAGCAGCAGTGAAGGTCTTCTCGTGGTCCGGGCCGGTCTCGGTGACCAGGTATTCCGGTACGCCAAGACCTTCGGCCGCCGTGAGCTCCTGGAGACTGGTCTTCCAGTCCAGGCCGGCTCCGAGGTTCGAGGACTTCTCGATGAGCGGGTCAAAGAGCCGGTGAACCAGCTCCGAGGCCGCGTCGAGGCCCTGGTCGAGGTAGACCGCGCCGATCACCGCTTCAAGGGTGTCGGCGAGGATGGAGGCCTTGTCCCGGCCACCCGTGCCCTCTTCGCCCCGGCCGAGCCGGATGAAGGAGCCGAGTTCGAGGCCACGCCCGACCTCCGCCAGTGCACGCGAGTTGACCACCGCGGCCCGAAGTTTGGCCAGCTGGCCTTCGGGGAGATCCGGGTGGGTCGTGTACAGCGTGTCCGTGACCACCAGGCCGAGCACGGAGTCCCCGAGGAACTCCAGCCGCTCGTTGGTGGGCAGACCGCCGTTCTCGTACGCGTACGAGCGGTGGGTCAGTGCACGCACCAGAAGGGCGGACTCGAGTCGATACCCGAGCCGCCCTTCCAGAAGCTTGTGGGACGAGGCCGCGTTGTTACTGTCTGCCTGCTTCTCAGCGTTGGACAGCTCAGACATTGCGCCTCTCACCAGCCGCTCAGACCTCGAGGACCTGGCGCTTGTTGTAGGTGCCGCAGCTCGGGCACGCAATGTGCTGGAGCTTCGGCTCCTGGCAACGCTCACACGAAACCAGGGTGGGGACCGCAGCCTTCCACTGCGACCGGCGGTGGCGCGTGTTGCTGCGCGACATCTTCCGCTTCGGAACAGCCACGGCTACTTCTCCTGCTTCTCGGCGGCGCCCTGAACTCCGTCAGAGGCAGTGCCGCTCATGTTGTCCTTCTCGTCGTCCTGATCGGTCACGACGAGTCCCTGCAGTGCCGCCCAACGGATGTCGACGGCGTCATGGTGGTGGTCCGGGTCGTCGTTCAGGCTGAGCCCGCAATCGGGGCACAGTCCGAGACAATCCTCCCGGCACACCGGCTGCAGCGGCAGTGCGAGCACCACCACGTCGCGCAGCACGGGTTCGAGGTCGAACAAACCGTCCTCGAGGAAGAGCGTGTCCTCGTCGTCCTCGGCGTCGTCGGCCGGCTCCGCCTTGGAGCGGGTCCGGTCGTCGGCGTCAGGGTACGAAAACATCTCCTGGAAGTCCGCCTTGAGCTCGCGCTCCACGGACTCCAGACACCTTACGCACTCCCCGGTTGCCGATGCACGGGCGGTGCCTGTGACAAGCACCCCTTCCATGACCGACTCCAGGCGGAGCTTGAGCTTCAGCGGGGTGCCTTCCGGCACTCCGATGACGCCGGCGAGACCGAGGTCCGCCGGTGCCGCGATCTCACGGGACAGCCGCTGCATGGCACCAGGACGCCGACCCAGCTCGTGCGTGTCGAACACGAGGGGGTTGCGGTGGTCGAGGCGGGTATTCAGGGCCGTTCCTGCTTTCACAGATCGCTGAAGATCAAAGACGCTGCCCATAAAGATTGAGCCACATGTGGGCAGCATGGATCGCGGTGCATACGCGCGACCGAAGAGCCAGGATACCCGGCAGCGCGCTCTGCGCCCAATCCTGGCCTAGCGCCCCTGTTCGTACTGGCGCAGCTGATCCAGGTTGATCATGCTCGTGTCGAAGAAGCTGGTCTCGTCGAGCGAGGGCTGCTGCCCCTGCGGCTCTTGGTACGCGGCATACGGGTCGGGCTGCTGCTGCTGGTATCCCGCGTACGGGTCGGGCTGCTGCTGGTACCCCGCATAGGGGTCCTGGTGGCCCTGGTAGGCGTAGCCGTCCTGCTGCTGGGGCTGCTGCTGGTAGGAGTACGTGTCGTACACAGGCTCGGGCTGCGCCGGGATCGGCGACGCGTGCACCGGCTGCGGCTCGGCCAGGCCCGCGAGGAAGTCGGCGTCGCTCCCGGAACGGGACTGCTGCCCGCCCGCCGCGTCCTGGGCGGCCATGTGCGCGCCGAGGTCGTCCGTGGGCACCCGGCCCAGCAGCTTCTGCCGGCCGCGGCCGACGGCCTCCAGGGTCTTGGAGAGCACCGCCTCGAAGGTCGCCAGCTTGGTGTCCACGTACGCGTCCGCCTGCTGCCGCTGCGTCTCGGGGTCGTGGCTGCGCTCGGGCGCCTCGTCGTAGTCGGGGTCCCGGTAGCCCTGCTCGTCCAGCCCGGGGCCGCGGCCCAGCAGCTTCTCCCGGCCCCGGTCCACCGACCCGATGGTCTTGGTGAGGACGACCTCGAAGTTGGCGAGCTTGCTGTCGACGTAGTCGTCCGCCTCGGCCCGGATCTCCTCGGCCTCCCGGCGGGCCTCCTCCAGGATCCGGTCCGCCTCGGCCTGGGAGCGCCGCGCGATCTCGGTGTCGGAGATCAGCGAACCGCGCTGGTTGTGGGCGGACTCGATGATCCGCTCCGCCTCCCGGCGGGCCTCCTCGACCATCTGCGCCCGGCCGCCGATGAGCTCCTGTGCCTGTGCGAGCGAGCCGGGGAGTGCCTCGCGGACCTCTTCGAGCTGGGCGAGCAGCTCGGCGCGGTTGATCACGCAGGAGGCCGACATGGGCATGGACCGGGCGCCGCCGACGGCCGCGACGATCTCGTCGAGCTTCTTCTGCACGTCCATGGGGGCTCGCACTCTCTCGGCCTCGGGCGGTTCCCGAGTCGGACGCCACGACTGTAAGGCCAGCGGGCGGCCCCCCGACACTGACTGACGGCCCGTCAGTGACTCAGCGCTCGCGCAGGCGCTCCATCAGCGCCGCGTGCACGTGCGCCGGAAGCAGGTGGGCGACGTCGCCGCCCCACGCCGCGACCTCCTTGACCAGGGAGGAGGACAGGAAGCTGTAGGTGGGGTTCGTCGGCACGAAGAGCGTCTCGACGCCCGACAGGCCCATGTTCATCTGGGCCATCTGGAGCTCGTAGTCGAAGTCGCTGACGGCGCGCAGGCCCTTGACGATGGCCGGGATGTCCCGCTGCTTGCAGAAGTCGACGAGCAGCCCGTGGAAGGACTCGACCTGGATGTTGCCGTAGTCGGCCGTCGCCTCGCGGATCAGCTCGATCCGCTCCTCGACGGTGAAGAGGCCCTGCTTCGACTGGTTGATCATCACGGCGACGTGCACGACGTCGTACAGCCTGGAGGCACGTCCGATGATGTCGAGGTGTCCGTTGGTGATGGGGTCGAAGGATCCCGGACAGACGGCGCGGCGCAACTGAACTCCCTCGTTCATGAGTCTTCGCTGGTGAAGGCGGCGCGACCGTACCAAAGGGTGCCCTCGCCGTACTTCCGCGACCGGAGCGGCTCGAAGCCCTCGGGCCACGGGAAGGCGCCGCTCCTGGTGCTGCGTTCCACGGTGACGAGCGCATCGTCCGTGAGCCAGCCATTGGACCGGAGTGTGAGCAGGATCTCCCGAAGATCGTCGTTGCCGACGGCGTACGGCGGGTCCAGGAAGACGATGTCGTACGGGTCCCCGGCGGCCCTCCCCGCGATGACCTGCTCGGCCTTGCCCGACCGGAATTCGGCGCCGGGCAGGCCCACGGCCTTGATGTTGTCCCGGATGGACTTGGCGGCCTTGGGGTCGGTCTCGACCAGCAGGGCGTGGTCCGCGCCCCGGGAGAGGGCCTCCAGGCCGACGGCTCCGGAACCTGCGTAGAGGTCCAGCACCCGGGCCGCTTCGACGCCGTGCAGCGACTCCCACGTGGAGAAGAGGCCTTCGCGCATCCGGTCGGAGGTCGGCCGGGTGCCGGTGCCGGGGGGCACGGCCAGCCGTCGCCCGCCGGCGCTGCCGGCGATCACGCGGGTCATCGATAGGGTCCTTCGGTCTTCGGAAGTAGCGGGCCCCCCTATTGTCAGCCCTTCTCCAGGTACTGCTCCCGCTCGGTGTCCAGCAAGGCGTCCAGCGCGGTCCGCAGCCCCGGCAGCCGCTCCAGCTCCGGGTCCTCCGCGACCACGCGGGTGGCCTCCTCCCGGGCCTGGGCGATGACCTCCTCGTCCTCGATGACGGCCAGCATCCGCAGCGAGGAGCGCACGCCCGACTGCGCCTGGCCCAGTACGTCGCCCTCGCGGCGCTGCTCCAGGTCGATGCGGGAGAGCTCGAAGCCGTCGAGGGTGGCGGCGACGGCGGCCAGCCGGGCCCGGGCGGGGCTCGCCTCGTGCATCTCGCTGACCAGCAGGCACAGACCGGGCGCGGCACCGCGGCCGACGCGGCCGCGCAGCTGGTGGAGCTGGGAGACGCCGAACCGGTCCGCGTCCATGATCACCATGGCGGTGGAGTTCGGCACGTTCACCCCGACCTCGATGACGGTCGTGGCGACCAGCACCTTGACATCGCCCGCGGCGAAGCGGCGCATCACGTCGTCCTTGTCGGCCGGGTCCATCCGCCCGTGCAGCACCTCGACGCTCAATCCGGCCAGCGGGCCGCGCGTGAGCTGTTCGGCGATGTCCAGGACGGCGAGCGGCGGCCGCTTCTCGGCCTCGTCCTCGGCGGCGGCCTTCTTCTTCGGCTCCTCCTCGTCGCCGATGCGGGGGCAGACCACATACGCCTGGTGGCCCTTCTCCACCTCCTCGCGGACCCGCTCCCAGGCCCGGGTGAGGAAGTGCGGCTTGTCCTTGGCGGGCACCACATGGGTCGCGATCGGCGAACGCCCGGCGGGCAGCTGGTCGAGGACGGAGGTCTCCAGGTCGCCGAAGACCGTCATGGCGACGGTGCGCGGGATCGGGGTCGCGGTCATCACCAGCAGGTGCGGGGGCTGCTTCCCCTTCGACCGGAGCGCGTCGCGCTGCTCCACGCCGAAGCGGTGCTGTTCGTCGACGACCACCAGGCCGAGGTCGTGGAACTGCACCTTGTCCTCGATCAGCGCGTGCGTGCCGATCACGATCCCGGCCTCGCCGGTGACCAGATCGAGCAGGGCCCGACGCCGTGCCGGCACGCCCATGGACCCGGTGAGCAGCACCACCTTGGTGCCCTGGTCGGATCCGCCGAGCATGCCCCCCTCGGCCAGTTCGCCCATCATCTCGGTGATGGACCGGTGGTGCTGCTGTGCGAGGACCTCGGTGGGCGCGAGCATCGCGGCCTGCCCGCCGGAGTCCACGACGGCGAGCATGGCCCGCAGCGCCACCATCGTCTTGCCGCTTCCGACCTCGCCCTGGAGGAGGCGGTGCATGGGGTGGCTGGTGGCCAGGTCGTCGAAGATCTCCTTCGAGACGCCCTGCTGGCCTTCGGTGAGCGTGAAGGGGAGTTTGGCGTCGAAGGAGTCGAGCAGCCCGCCCTGGGCGGGGCGGCGGGGCACGGCCGGGAGCTGGGAGTCGGCGTGCCGGCGGCGGGCCAGGGCGACCTGGAGGACGAAGGCCTCGTCCCACTTCAGGCGCTGGCGGGCGTCGTCGATGTCGGCCTTGGTGGCCGGCCGGTGGATCTTCAGCAGGGCCTCGGTGAGGGGGACCAGCCCGCGGCCCTCGCGCAGGGCGGCGGGAAGCGGGTCCACGGCCTCCTGGGCGCTGGGCAGCACCGCGTCCACGCACTTGGCGATCTTCCAGGACTCCAGTTTCGCGCAGGCCGGGTAGATCGGGATGAGCTGGCTGGCGAAGGCGGTGGCCGCGTCCCGGTCGGAGGCGTCCCCGCCGAGCGGCTCGTAGGCGGGGTGCGCCAGCTGGAGCTTGTGGTTGAACTTCGAGACCTTGCCCGCGAACATCGCGCGGGTGCCGGGCAGCAGGTCCTTGTGCGGCTTGTGCACGCCCGCGCCGAAGAAGACCAGCTGGAGCCGGCCGTTGCCGTCGGTGATGGTGACTTCGAGGCGTTTGCCGCGGCCCCCGTTGAAGCTCAGGATCCGGGCGTCGGCGACCTGCGCGACGACGGTCACGTGCTCGTCGATCTGGTCGGCGAGCTCGGCCAGCGAGGTCAGCTCACCGCGCTCGGCGTACCGCCGCGGGTAGTGGTGGAGCAGGTCCAGGGCCGTGTGCAGGCCGAGCTGCTCGGCCAGCACCTTGGCGGTGGCGGGACCGAGCGTCTTCTTGAGGTCTTCGTCGAGCGCGGGCACGTGTTCCATTGCACACCATGCCGCTGACAAGCCGGCTATTCCACCCCGATGAGGAGCGGCGCCGAGTACCGCCCGCCGCGGTAGGTGACGGTGTCCACGGCCAGGTGCCCGTGCTGGACGTACGCCTCCAGGTGCTCGGCGAGGGTGTCCGGCACCTCGGGTCCCAGTACGAGCGTGACGAGTTCGCCGCCGGAGCCCAGCATCCGCTCCAGGACGGCCTCGGCGGTCTCGGTCAGGCCCGGGCCGATGACGGCGACGTCGCCGTCGATGAGGCCGAGCACGTCCCCGGCCTGGCAGATCCCGGCCGAGGTGAAGGACTGCCGTTCGGCGACGGCGAGTTCCGCGTACCGCGTGGCGCCGGCCGCCGCGGTCATGGCCACCACGTCCTCGTCGAAGCTGCCCTCCGGGTCGTGCACGGCGAGGGCGGCCAGGCCCTGGACCGCCGACCGGGTGGGGATCACCGCCACGCGCACGCCGTCGGCCCGGGCCCGCTCGGCCGCCGCGGCCGCGGTCGCCCGCAGCTCGGCGCCGCCCGGCAGCAGGACCACCTCGCGGGCGTGCGCCCGGCGGATGGCGTCGACCAGGTCGCCGACGGCCGGGACCTCTCCGGGGCGCACGAGCACCGCGGTCGCGCCCGCTTCCCCGCACAGCCCGGCCAGCCCTTCGCCCGGGACGACGGCGACCACGGCCCGCTGGGCGCGCTCGCCCCGGGCCCGGCGCCGCTCGTCGCCGAAGTGCGTGATGCGTATCCGGTACGGCCGGCCGGCGACGACGCCGGCCTCCACGGCCGCGCCCGGGTCGTCGACGTGCACGTGGACGTTCCACAGCCCTTCGCCGCCGACCACGACCAGGGAGTCGCCGAGCCCGTCGAGCTGTTCGCGCAGCTCCCCGACCGCCGCCTCGGAGGCCTCGAGCAGGTAGACCACCTCGTAGGCCGGCCCGTCCTCCTGCGCGCAGGGCTCCGGGGTCTGCGGTACGGACACGGCCCGGCCGCGCACCGGCTCGGGGGCCGGCTCCTGGCCGGAGAGCGCCTGCCACAGGGCCCCGAGTACGGCGACCAGCCCGCAGCCCCCGGCGTCGACCACCCCGGCCCGGCCCAGCGCGGCCAGCTGCCCCGGTGTCTCGGCCAGGGCGGCGCGGGCCCCGTCGTAGGCCGCGCGGGCCACGTCGGCGGCGCTTCCCGCCGCGCTCCCGGCCGCCTCGCCGGCGCGGGCGGCCGCCGCGGCGACGGTGAGCATGGTGCCCTCCACGGGGTGCGCGACGGCCCCGTACGCCTCCTCCGCGGCCCGGGTCAGCGCCTGGGCCAGCAGCCGGCCGGGCCCCCGCTCGCCGGGCTCGTCGCCGAGTACGTCGGCCACTCCGCGCAGGAGCTGCGCCAGGATGGTCCCGGAGTTGCCCCGGGCCCCGACGAGAGCCCCGTACGCGTAGGCCCGTACGGCCTGGGCCAGGGAGGTCCGTGTGGCGTCGGTCATGCCCGGGGCGCCCGGGGCGGCCTTCCCGAAGGCCTCGTCGAGGGCGCGGTCGGCCGATTCGGCGGTGAGGTAGAGGTTGGTGCCGGTGTCCGCGTCGGCCACCGGATAGACGTTGATCGCGTCGATGTCCTCGCGGGCCCGGCCCAGTGCGGCCAGGGCCAGCGAGCTCCAGGTGCGCACCGCTTCGGCGTCGAGCTCGTCGGGGCGCTGCGGCTGCGGCTCGTGCGGCACCGGGCGTTCCTCCTTGTGCGGGCCAGGGTTCACCGCAGGGTAACCAAGGACTGCCCGGACGTCCGGACCCCGGGGCGGGGGCAGCGGCGGTCATGGTAGTTTTCTTGGACGGACGCAGTCGTTGTATGCTGCTCCGGTTGCCCGATGAGAGTCGGGCCATTCCCCCCGGCAAACCACTTCAGATCCCTGATACCGGTGCGCCGGGATTCACTGTAAGTGCATCTGAAGTCTTTGGAGTGACCTGTGGCTGCCAACTGCGACGTTTGCGCCAAGGGGCCGAGCTTCGGCAACAGCATTTCCCACTCGCACCGCCGCACCTCGCGTCGCTGGAACCCGAACATCCAGCGTGTCCGTGCCGTGGTCAATGGGACGCCGAAGCGCCTCAACGCCTGCACCTCGTGCATCAAGGCCGGCAAGGTCTCGCGCTGACGCCTCCCGTCGTAGCGCAGCCCTTTCCGGTTGCCAAGAAGACCGGTTCACCTCTGGTGAACCGGTCTTTTGTCTTTCCCGGACCGTGTCCCGGACCGTTTCCCGGACCGGGTGGGGCTCAGCGCCACTGCCAGGCGTGATCCACCGGGCCGATGCCGCCGCCCAGCGGGAAACCGGCGGCGATGGCGCCCGTGACGTACGCCTTGGCGGCCGTGACCGCCTCCGGGACGGTCAGGCCCTTGGCCAGGCCCGCCGCAACCGCACTGGCGAGGGTGCAGCCCGTGCCGTGGGTGTGCCGGTTGTCGTGCCGGGGGGCCCGCAGCCACCGCTCCTCGGTCCCGTCGGTCAGCAGGTCCACGGCCTCGTCCCCGTGCGCCGCCAGGTGCCCGCCCTTGATCAGCGCCCACCGCGGCCCGTACCCGAGGATCGCGTCGGCGGCCCGCCGCATGTCGTCCTCGCTCTCCACCAGCACCCCCGTGAGCTGCGCCACCTCGTCCAGGTTGGGCGTGGCCACGGTGGCCCGCGGGAGCAGCTCCTTGCGCACGGCGTCCAGCGCCGAGGCGGCGAGCAGCGAGTCGCCGTGTTTGGAGACGCCCACGGGGTCCACGACGGACGGGGCGGGGGTGTCGGCCAACAGGGCGGCCACCGTCTCCACGAGCACGGCGGAGGAGAGCATGCCGGTCTTCACGGCCTGTACGCCGATGTCGTCCACGACGGCCCGGTACTGGGCCGTCACGGCCTCGGCGGGCAGCTCCCAGACTCCCCGTACCCCGAGCGAGTTCTGCGCGGTCACCGCGGTCACCACGCTCATGCCGTGCACGCCGAGCGCCAGCATGGTCTTGAGGTCGGCCTGGATGCCTGCGCCGCCGCCGGAGTCGGATCCGGCGACGGTCAGGCACAGCGGCGGGGCGGTGCTCACGTGGCGCTGTCCTCGGTGGCCGGATCGGCCCCGAAGTGGTCCCAGCCGCCGGTGCTGGTCCAGGGCGCGCCGTCCACGGTGACCTGGGGCAGCGCGGAGCGGTTGAGCACCTCGCCGATGACCTTCCAGCGGGCCGGGAGCTTCACGTCGGGCGGGAAGGTGGCCACGATCGCGTGGTCCTCTCCCCCGGTGAGCACCCACTGCAGCGGGTCCACGCCGACGGCCTGGCCGATGTCGTGCATCTGGGTCGGGATGTCGACGGCCCCCGAGCGCAGGTCGATCCGTACCTTGCTGGCCTCGGCGATGTGCCCGAGGTCGGCGATCAGGCCGTCGCTGACGTCGGTCATGGCGGTGGCGCCGAGCCCGGCGGCCGCGGGGCCCGCGTGGTAGGGCGGCTCGGGGCGCCGGTGCGCCTCGACGAAGGCCCGCGGGGAGCGGAAGCCGCGCGAGAGGACCGCGAAGCCGGCGGCGGACCAGCCGAGCCAGCCCGTGACGGCCACGACATCGCCGGGCTGGGCGCCGGAGCGCAGCACGGGCTCGTGGTTGCGCAGGTCGCCGAGGGCGGTGATGGCGACGGTGATGGTGTCGCCGCGCACGACGTCCCCGCCGACCACGGCCGCGCCGGCGACCTGGCACTCGTCGCGGATGCCGTCCATCAGCTCGGTGGGCCAGGTGACCGGCAGCTCGGCCGGGACGACGAGGCCGAGGAGCAGTGCGGTCGGCACCGCGCCCATGGCGGCGATGTCGGCGAGGTTCTGCGCGGCGGCCTTGCGGCCGACGTCGTAGGCGGTGGACCAGTCGCGCCGGAAGTGCCTGCCTTCCAGCAGGATGTCGGTGCTCGCCACGACCCGCCGGTCGGGTGCCGACACCACCGCGGCGTCGTCGCCCGGTCCGAGCCGGACCGCCGGGGTGGTGGTGAGCCGTGAGGTGAGCTCACGAATGAGCCCGAACTCCCCCAGTTCGCCCACAGTGCCCTTCATCGCTGTGCCCCTTCTTGCCCAGTCCGCTTGCGGTCGCGAGCCGTCACAGCTCTGGGTACCGTCAACAGATACGTCAACTTCAGCTCTCCGTACGCCCCGCTGTGCGTGGCGCCGGGCTCGCGGGTCTCCCCGCGGCGCGCGGCAACGCGGTACCGTGGCGTCCCTTCTTCCCCCGGCCCCTTCGATCGTGTGGGGCCCACCTGAAGGTTAGGGGAAATGATCCTCGTGGCCGCCCTGGAGGTTCCGTGGTACAGGCGTACATCCTTATCCAGACCGAAGTGGGCAAGGCGTCGTTCGTCGCCGAGTCCATCGGCCAGATCCCGGGGGTGATCCAGGCCGAGGACGTGACGGGTCCGTACGACGTGATCGTGCGCGCCCAGGCCGACACCGTGGACGAGCTCGGCCGCATGGTCGTGGCCAAGGTCCAGCAGGTGGAGGGGATCACCCGCACCTTGACCTGCCCGGTGGTCCATCTGTAGCCCCCGTCTACTCTTGGCCGGTGATGTCCCTCCACCGCCGGCCCCGCCGTGTCCGATTCCTGCCGGCCGTGTCGGCCGTACTGGCCCTCGCGGCATGTTCTCCGGGCGGTTCCCAGGCCCGGGTGGATCCGCCTCCCACGCCGCCCGCCGACGTCGCGGGGCTCTGTGCAGCACTGCACGAGGAGCTCCCGGAGACGGTGGCCGGCCTGGGGCGGACCCCGACCGAACCGGAGTCCGGTCTGACGGCCGCGTGGGGCGGCTCGGCGATCGTACTGCGGTGCGGTATCCCCAAGCCCCCCACGATGGCCGATCCGAAGCAGGAGGGCGTCCACGTGAACGGGGTGGCCTGGCTGCTGGAGCAGCTCCCCGACAGCGCCGGAGGCGGTTTCCGGTTCACCACCGGGTTGCGGCTGGCGTACACAGAGGTCCGGGTCGACAAGGAGCACGCCACGGACGCGGGGATGCTGGTCGGGCTGTCCGCCGCCGTCTCCGCGACCGTGCCGGAGGGCATCTCGTCCTACTGAGCTCCTGCCGAGCACACCGCCGCCCGCCGAACCGTGCCTCTGAGGGCGGGTCGGCGGGCGGTCTGCTGTACGGGCCCGGCGGCTAGCGCAGCCCGGTGGAGCGGCGCAGTGCGGCCTGGATCAGGAGGTCGACCAGTTCCTGGTACTCGATGCCCGACTCCTGCCACATCCGCGGGTACATGGAGATCGGCGTGAAGCCCGGCATCGTGTTGATCTCGTTGATGACGAAGGTGCCGTCCTCGGTGAGGAAGAAGTCGGCGCGCACCAGGCCCTCGCAGGAGGCGGCCTCGAAGGCCTCGATCGCGAGCCGCTGCACCTCGGCGGTCTGCTCCGGGGTGAGCGGGGCGGGCACGATCCCGGAGGCGGAGTCGATGTACTTCGCCTCGAAGTCGTAGAAGTCGTGGCTGGAGACCGGCGGGATCTCGGCGGGCGCGCTCGCGCGCGGGCCGTCCTCGAACTCCAGGACCCCGCACTCGATCTCGCGGCCGCGCAGCAGCGCCTCCACGATGATCTTCGGGTCGTGGCGCTGGGCCTCGCGGACCGCCTCGTCCAGGCCGGAGGCGTCGTCGACCTTGGTGATGCCGATGGAGGAGCCGGCCCGGGCGGGCTTGATGAACAGCGGCCAGCCGTGCTCGGCGGCGAAGTCCAGGATGCGGCCGCGGGCGGCGTCGGGATCGGCGGTCCACTCGCGGGGCCGGATGGTCACGTACGGGCCGACGCGCAGCCCGAAGGAGGTGAACACCCGCTTCATGTAGTCCTTGTCCTGGCCGACGGCCGAGGCGAGGACGCCGGAGCCGACGTACGGGACCCCGGACAGCTCCAGGAGGCCCTGGAGGGTGCCGTCCTCGCCGTACGGGCCGTGCAGGACGGGGAAGACGACGTCGACCTCGCCCAGGGCCTTGGGGACGGCGCCGGGCTCGGTGTAGACGACCTCGCGGCTGGCGGGGTCGACCGAGAGCACGACGGCGCCGTCCTCGGAGTCGGCGAGCTCCGCGACGCTCGGGAGTTTGCGGTCGGCGATGGCCATCCGCGACGGCTCGTCGGCGGTCAGTGCCCACCGGCCGTCCGTGGTGATGCCGATGGGCAGCACCTCGTACTTGGAGCGGTCGATGGAGCGCAGCACCGCGCCCGCCGTGACGACCGAGATGGCGTGTTCCGAGCTGCGGCCGCCGAACACGACGGCCACGCGGGGCTTGCGGCCCTGCTGCTCAGGGGTCTGGGGGAGGTTCTCGCTGCTCATATCGCCACGAGGGTACCCGCTCAGACGTCCGGAAAGGAGTCAGCGGCGTTCCGGTTTGGCGCTGCGTCCCATCAGTTCCTTGAGCGCGACCAGGGTCGGCTTGCCGTGGTGGACGATGTCGACGACCGTCTCGGTGATCGGCATGTCGACGCCGTGCCGGTGGGCCAGATCGGCCACGGACTGGCAGGACTTGACGCCCTCGGCGGTCTGCTTGGTGACCGCGATGGTCTCCTCCAGGGTCATCCCGCGGCCGAGGTTGGTGCCGAAGGTGTGGTTCCGGGAGAGCGGCGAGGAGCAGGTGGCGACGAGGTCGCCGAGTCCGGCGAGGCCGGAGAAGGTGAGCGGGTCGGCGCCCATCGCCAGGCCCAGGCGGGTCGTTTCGGCGAGGCCGCGGGTGATGAGCGAGCCCTTGGTGTTGTCGCCCAGGCCCATGCCGTCCGCGATGCCGACCGCGAGGCCGATGACGTTCTTGACGGCGCCGCCGAGCTCGCAGCCGACGACGTCGGTGTTGGTGTAGGGGCGGAAGTACGGGGTGTGGCAGGCGGCCTGGAGGCGCTGGGCCACCGCCTCGTCCACGCAGGCCACGACGGAGGCGGCGGGCTGGCGGGCGGCGATCTCGCGGGCCAGGTTGGGGCCGGTGACCACGGCGACGCGCTCGGCCGGGACCTTGCCCACTTCTTCGATGACCTCGCTCATCCGCTTGGCGGTGCCGAGTTCGATGCCCTTCATCAGGGAGACGAGCACGGTGTCGGGGGCGAGCAGCGGGGCCCATGCGGCAAGGTTGCCGCGCAGCGTCTGGGACGGGACGGCGAGGACGGTGAAGTCGGCGCCGCGCGCGGCCTCGGCCGGGTCGGTGGTGGCGCGGAGGTTCTCGGGGAGTTCGATCCCCGGCAGGTAGTCCGGGTTGGTCCGGCCGGTGTTGATGGCGTCGGCCAGCTCCCGGCGGCGGCCCCAGAGGGTCACCTCGCAGCCGGCGTCGGCGAGCACCATGCCGAAGGCCGTGCCCCAGGAGCCGGTTCCGTACACGGCTGCCTTCACGGGACGTGTCACTTCTTGCCCTCCCCCGCGGCCTTGCGCCGCTGTTCCGCCCTGGCCTTGCGATGGTCGTACGGCTGCTCGGGCGCGGTCTCGCCGCGCACTTCCTCCAGCAGCGCGGTGATGGCCGCCATGATGGCCTCGGTGGCCTCCTTGAGCACTTCCGGGGTGGGTTCCCGGTCGTAGAAGGCCGAAAGGTCGACGGGCGGTCCGGCGAGCACCTGGAGGGTCTTGCGCGGGAAGAGCCGGACCTTGTCCTGCTGGGCGTAGGGCGGCATCGCGAGGTTCGCGCCCCACTGGGCCACCGGAATGACGGGGGCCTTGGTGATCAGCGCGACACGGGCGGCGCCGGTCTTGCCGGCCATCGGCCACATGTCGGGATCGCGGGTGAGCGTGCCTTCCGGGTAAAAGGCCACGCATTCGCCGCGCTCGATCGCGTCCACCGCGGCCCGGAATGCGTCCAGGGCGTTGGTGCTCTCGCGGTAGACCGGGATCTGCCCTGATCCGCGCAGGATCGCGCCGACAATGGGGACCTTGAAGAGGCCCGCCTTGGCCAGCAATCGGGGTACGCGGCCGGTGTTGTACTGGAAGTGCGCGTAGGAGAGCGGGTCCAGATACGAGTTGTGATTGACGGCGGTGATAAAGCCGCCATCGACCGGAATGTGCTCCATTCCCCGCCAGTCCCGCTTGAAGAGCACTACCAGCGGCGGTTTTGCGATGACCGCCGCCAGGCGGTACCAGAAGCCGATTCTGCGGCGGGACACTCGGACACCTTCCTCTAGGACCGGTGCGCGGCGTGGGCACCTCGTCGGCCGGACAAGTGTCGCCCCAGGCCCGGTCTCTGTCGAGAACACCGTACGCCCCGCTCACGCGGCCGGAGCCCCGGGCTGCCCGGGCGGAGGTGACAATGGGCCGACACATGACCCGGCCATGACCTGACCATGGGCTGTACATGTGCCGGAGCGCACCGGAGGGAAGGGGTCGGTCACGAACGCCGTCTGGAGCCTGGTTGTCCCGTTGAAGCCTCTGTCGACGGCCAAGAGCCGGCTCGCGGCCGCGGTGGGCGCGTCCCGCCCGGGGCTCGCGCTCGCCTTCGCCCAGGACACCGTGGCGGGGGCGCTGGCCTGCCCGGCGGTCGCGGATGTGGTGGTGGTCACGGACGACTCGGTGGCCTCCGCGGAACTGGCCCGGCTGGGGGCGCGGATCGTCGCGGACGGCCCGGGGGCCGGGCTCAACGCGGCGCTGGCCCACGGGGCGCGGGCGATACGGGCGGACCGGCCGGGGGCGGCGGTGGCCGCGATGAACGCCGATCTGCCGGCCCTTCGGCCGCCCGAATTGCTACGCGTGCTCGAAACCGCATCGGCATTTCCCCGGGCATTTCTGGCGGATGCGGCCGGAATCGGGACGACCTTGCTTTCCGCTGCTCCGGACGTGGAATTGGCACCCGCGTTCGGCGGCCGCTCGCGGGCCCGTCATTCGGCTTCGGGGGCGGTGGAAATCGCACTGTCGGGCGTGGACAGCGTGCGCCGGGACGTGGATACGGCGGCGGATCTCAGGACGGCTCTCGCCCTCGGTGTGGGGCCTCACACGGCCCGATACAGTGCCGGTATGCAGGCGACCGCGTACACGTACGACTCCCAGACCCGCAGCGGCAGTGTGCTGCTGGACGACGGCACCCCGATGCCCTTCGAGGCCCCGGCCTTCGACGCGGGCGGCCTGCGGCTGCTGCGGCCCGGGCAGCGGGTCCGGATCGAGACGGACGGCGAGGGCGCGGCCCTGCGGATCACCCTGGTCACGCTGCAGACCTTCTGAGACGCACCGCGGGCCGGTTTCCCCTCGGAGGGGAAACCGGCCCGGCGTGTGTGACTCGTGCCCCTACTTCTTGCGGGCGGTGGTCTTCTTCGCGGTGGCCTTGCGCGTCGCCGTCTTCTTGGCGGGCGCCTTCGTCGCTGCGGTGGCCTTCTTGGCGGCCGGAGCGGTCTTCTTCGCGGTGGCGGTGGTCTTCTTCGCCGCCGGCGTGGCCTTCTTGGCGGCCGTGGCCTTCTTCGCCGTGGCCGTCGCCTTCTTCGCGGTGGCCGTGCTCTTCACCGCCGCCTTCTTGGCGGTGGCGGTGGTCTTCTTGGCCGTGACCTTCTTTGCGACCGCGGTCTTTGCCGCCGCCTTCTTGGCGGTGGTGGCCCTCTTCGCGGCGGCCTTCTTGACCGTCGCGGACGCACCACCGGTGAGGCTGCCCTTGGGCGCCTTCTTCACCGAGACCTCGCCGCCCTTGGGCAGCTTCTTGGTGCCGGCGACCAGGTCCTTGAACCCCTGGCCCGCACGGAAGCGGGGCACCGAGGTCTTCTTGACCCGGACGCGCTCTCCGGTCTGCGGGTTGCGGGCGTAACGGGCCGGACGGTCGACCTTCTCGAACGAGCCGAAGCCCGTGACCGAGACCCGGTCGCCCGCGACGGTAGCGCGGACGATCGCGTCCAGTACCGCGTCGACAGCGTCCGCGGCCTGCTGACGGCCGCCCAGCTTGTCGGCAATCGCTTCTACGAGCTGCGCCTTGTTCAACGTCTTCCCCTTCGGAGACTTCGCCAGAACGAATGTGTTCAAGCTTATTTCGCACGTTAGGCGGATATATACCGCAAATCAAACACGAAACGGGCTAATCACCCTAGTGCCGCAACGCTGGAGGCCGTTACGGAGTTCCTTCGCATCAGTCGCCTTCAGGGAATCGACCCTCGTCAAGGTCCTTCATCAACCTGTCCAGGCGCCTTGCCGCATCGGCGAGATCGTGCTTCGCCGCGGCCGTGACGACCAACAGCTTCCGGGACAGCGCCATCCTTACGCCCTCCGGGACTTGCAGTGAGCGCACCCGTGTGTGTGCTTCTTTCAGCCGGTCCGCGACGAGTTCGTAGAGCTCAAGTTGACTGTCGCGTTCCATGCACAGATTGTGCCATCTGGGGCGAGTTGTCGCCTCACGGGGCCTCAACACACAGCTGTGCCCCCCACCGGACGGTGGGGGGCACAGTGTCGTGGACGTGATCACCCGAAGGTGAATAAGCGCTGATCAGGCTGGAATCAGACCTGAACCGTGCGCGGCTTGAAGGCCGGACGGGCACTTTCGTACGTGGCGATGTCCGCTTCGTTCTGAAGGGTGAGGGAGATGTCGTCCAGGCCCTCCAGCAGCCTCCAGCGGGCGTTGTCGTCGAGTTCGAACTCCGCTACGACGCCCTCCGCTCGCACCTGGCGGTCGACCAGGTCGACGGTGATCTCCGCGGTGGGGTCGGCCTCGGTCAGCTTCCACAGCCGCTCGACGGTCTCCTGCGGCAGAACGACGGTCAGCAGGCCGTTCTTCAGCGAGTTCCCGCGGAAGATGTCGGCGAAGCGGGAGGAGATGACCGTCTTGAAGCCGAAGTTCTGCAGGGCCCATACGGCGTGCTCGCGCGAGGAACCGGTACCGAAGTCGGGGCCGGCCACCAGCACGGTCGCCCCGGCGCGCTCCGGGCGGTTGGTGATGAACTCCGGGTCCTTGCGCCAGGCCTCGAAGAGCCCGTCCTCGAACCCGTCACGGGTGATCTTCTTCAGCCAGTGGGCGGGGATGATCTGGTCGGTGTCGACGTTGCTGCGGCGCAGCGGGACGGCCCGGCCGGTGTGGGTGGTGAAGGCTTCCATGGTTCTCAGACTCCGGCGGTCGCGGGGGCGTCGGACAGGTCGGCGGGAGAGGCCAAGTGGCCCAGTACCGCGGTGGCCGCGGCCACCTGCGGGGAGACCAGGTGGGTGCGCCCGCCCTTGCCCTGCCGGCCTTCGAAGTTGCGGTTGGAGGTGGACGCGGAACGCTCACCGGGGGCCAGTTGGTCGGGGTTCATGCCCAGACACATCGAACAGCCCGCGTGCCGCCATTCGGCGCCGGCCTCCTTGAAGAGCTTGTCCAGGCCCTCTTCCACGGCCTGCAGGGCGACCCGGACCGAGCCGGGGACGACCAGCATCCGTACGCCGTCGGCGACTTTGCGGCCCTCGATGATCCCGGCGACGGCGCGCAGGTCCTCGATGCGGCCGTTGGTGCAGGAACCTACGAAGACGGTGTCGACCTTGATGTCGCGCAGCGGCTGCCCGGCGGTCAACCCCATGTACTCCAGGGCCTTTTCGGCAGCGTGGCGCTCCGAAGCGTCCTCGTACGAAGCCGGGTCGGGGACGTTGGCCGACAGCGGCGCGCCCTGGCCCGGGTTGGTGCCCCAGGTGACGAACGGGGCCAGCTTCGTGCCGTCGATGACGACCTCGGCGTCGAATACCGCGTCGTCGTCGGTGCGCAGCGTCTTCCAGTAGGCGACCGCCGCGTCCCAGTCCTCGCCCACGGGGGCGTGGTCGCGGCCCTCCAGGTAGTCGAAGGTGGTCTGGTCGGGGGCGATCATGCCCGCGCGGGCGCCGGCCTCGATCGACATGTTGCAGATGGTCATGCGGGCTTCCATCGACAGCTGCTCGATGGCCTCGCCGCGGTATTCCAGGATGTACCCCTGGCCGCCGCCGGTGCCGATCTTGGCGATGATCGCCAGGATCAGGTCCTTGGCGGTGACACCGTCGGCCAGCGCGCCGGTGACGGTGATCGCCATCGTCTTCGGGCGGGCCAGCGGCAGCGTCTGGGTGGCCAGCACGTGCTCGACCTGGCTGGTGCCGATGCCGAAGGCCAGCGCGCCGAAGGCGCCGTGCGTGGAGGTGTGCGAGTCGCCGCAGACCACCGTGGTGCCGGGCTGGGTCAGGCCCAGCTGCGGTCCCACGACGTGGACGACGCCCTGCTCGACGTCACCCAGCGAGTGCAGGCGGACACCGAACTCGGAGCAGTTCTTGCGCAGCGTCTCCAGCTGGGCCCGGGAGACCGGGTCCGCGATCGGCTTGTCGATGTCGAGGGTGGGGGTGTTGTGGTCCTCGGTCGCGATGGTGAGGTCGAGGCGTCGGACCTTGCGGCCGGCCTGGCGCAGGCCTTCGAAGGCCTGGGGGCTGGTCACCTCGTGCAGCAGGTGCAGATCGATGAAGAGGAGGTCGGGCTCGCCTTCGGCGCGCCGGACGACGTGGTCGTCCCAGACCTTCTCCGCGAGTGTCCTACCCATCGCTTTCCCTCCGGCTCACCGTCCCGGACCCAGTGGTTCGTGGACCCGTACATACAGACTCGCTGGTTCTTGGAAAAATTGAACTTGCGTTTCACAGTGTGAGACGTGAATATCGTTTCATGGACAACTCTAGCGGCGTCGGCGTTCTCGACAAGGCAGCTCTGGTACTGAGCGCACTGGAGTCCGGTCCGGCCACCCTCGCCGGGCTGGTCGCGGCGACAGGGCTCGCACGACCCACGGCACATCGCCTTGCCGTGGCACTGGAACACCACCGGATGGTGGCGAGGGACATGCAGGGCCGGTTCATCCTCGGTCCGCGGCTGGCGGAGCTCGCCGCCGCGGCCGGCGAGGACCGCCTGCTGGCCACGGCGGGACCGGTACTGACCCACCTCCGCGACGTGACGGGCGAGAGCGCGCAGCTCTACCGCCGTCAGGGAGACATGCGCATCTGCGTGGCGGCCGCCGAGCGGCTGTCGGGCCTGCGGGACACCGTCCCGGTGGGTTCGACCCTCCCGATGAAGGCGGGCTCCGCCGCGCAGATCCTGATGGCCTGGGAGGAGCCCGAGCGGCTCCACCGCGGCCTGCAGGGCGCGCGCTTCACGGCGACTGCGCTCTCGGGCGTACGCCGCCGCGGCTGGGCGCAGTCGATCGGCGAACGGGAGCCCGGCGTGGCCTCCGTGTCGGCGCCGGTGCGCGGGCCGTCGAACCGCGTGGTGGCCTCGGTGTCGGTCTCCGGGCCGATCGAGCGCCTGACCCGCCACCCGGGCCGGATGCACGCCCAGGCCGTCATCGACGCGGCCGCCCGCCTCACGGAGGCCCTGCGCCGCACTGGCTGACCTTTCACCCTGCTTCATCCACCACCCCCGGGCCCGGGGGCGCGTACGACGCCGCACACGTCCGAACACGCGCCGCCGGGCCCGTACTTGTATCCGGGTCGACCGGGACGGGACAAAGCGAAGAGGCCCTCCGCGATGATCGCGGAGGGCCTCTTCGATGCGTACCCCCGACCGGATTCGAACCGGCGCTACCGCCTTGAGAGGGCGGCGTGCTAGGCCGCTACACAACGGGGGCTAGCTGGTGCTGCTGTTACTGCGCTGGGCTACCAGGACTCGAACCTAGAATAAGGGAACCAGAAACCCTCGTGTTGCCAATTACACTATAGCCCAAAGTGGTCTAGACCAGACCAACGTACCCCCGACCGGATTCGAACCGGCGCTACCGCCTTGAGAGGGCGGCGTGCTAGGCCGCTACACAACGGGGGCCCTAGCGATCCTGCTTCGAGACGTCCGGGTGCGACCCAGGAGATCTCGCGGGAAGGATCTGTACCCCCGACCGGATTCGAACCGGCGCTACCGCCTTGAGAGGGCGGCGTGCTAGGCCGCTACACAACGGGGGCAAAGCACTGCGTTACTGCTGCACTGCGCTGGGGTACCAGGACTCGAACCTAGAATAAGGGAACCAGAAACCCTCGTGTTGCCAATTACACTATACCCCACCAAAAGTCAACCCCCTGTGGGGTCTTTTCTTTGGGTGGCACCTCCGTCCGGCCTTTCGGCCCGCTCCGGCGGCGCAGAAAGAACATTACCGGATGCCTGACCGTGCTCCAAAACGGGTATCCCCAGCCAGCAGCTCCGGGAGCTGGCCAAGGCCGGCGATGCGGTGCACGCCGTCGGGCCCGTACCCGCGACCCCCGTCGCGGTCCAGCCAGATGGCGAGCAGCCCGGCGTCGCGCGCCCCGCGCGCGTCGATCTCGGGCTGGTCCCCGACGTACGCCACCTCCCCCGGCGGCAGCCCCAGCGCCTCGCACGCGGCGAGGAAGGCGCCGGCCTCGGGCTTGCTGATGCCGAGCTCCACGGCGCAGACCAGCACCTCGAAGCGGTCGCGCAGCCCGAGGTCGCGCAGCTTGGGGTCCTGGTTGGCGGTGGAGGAGTTGGAGAGCACCCCGTGCCGGTAGTCCTCGGCGAGGGCGTCCAGTGCGGGCACCACGTCGGGGAAGACGGTCCAGGCTGCCTTGTAGTGCTCGATGTACCGCTCCAGCCAGGCGTCGGCCGCCTCCGCGCTCATACCGGGCTCCCCGAGGAACTCCCGTACCCGCTCCCGGCGCTGCCCCTGGAAGGTGCCCTCGCCGGCCGCGAAGCGCGCCCAGTGCCGGTCGGTGATCTCCCGCCACAGCGCGAGCGCCTGCGCGGGGGTCCCGTACCGCCCGGCGATCCGCTCCTCCTCGAGCTTCCGCGAGAGCCCGGCGGCGTCGGCCCCCGTGTAGTCGAAGAGGGTGTCGTCGATGTCCCACAGGATCGCTCGGATGGCCATACCCCCAAGTATGCGAAGCCCCCGCGACCGTGTCCCGAGGACACGGAAACCGGCACCCGCAGGCCGCCGAGGTCCGGTGACCGCCGAGGAAACCGCGACGGCGCAAGCCGATGTGGCGTGCAAGGCGAACACCGATCTGCAGACTTCAGGCCCGGACCCCTGGCAATCGCCTCGGGGTCCGGGCCTGGTCTTCGTTCCGGAGCGGCTAGCCGGCGAGCTTGGCCAGGGTCGCGTCGATCCGGGACAGCGAGCGCTCCTTGCCCAGGATCTCCAGGGACTCGAAGAGCGGCAGGCCGACCGTGCGGCCGGTGACCGCCACGCGGACCGGGGCCTGGGCCTTGCCGAGCTTGAGGCCGTGGGCCTCGCCCGCGGTCAGGACGGCCTGCTTGAGGGACTCGGGGTCGCTCCAGTCGGCCGTTTCCAGGTTGGCGCGGGCGGTGGTCAGGAGAGCCGCCGGCTCGCCCTTCATCGCCTTGTCCCACGAGGCCTGGTCCTCGACCGGCTCCTTGCGGAACAGGAAGTCGACGTTGGCGGTGATGTCCGACAGGACCGTCACCCGGGTCTGGGCGTACGGCGCGATGCGCTCCCAGGCCTCGGCGTCGAAGTCCTCGGGCTCCCAGTTGGCGTGCGGGGCCCCCAGCCACGGGGCGCAGGCGTCCGCGAAGGCCTTCGGGTCCAGCAGGCGGATGTGGTCGGCGTTGATCGCCTCGGCCTTCTTCAGGTCGAAGCGCGCCGGGTTGGCGTTCACGTCCGGGATGTCGAACTTCGCCACCATCTCCTCGATGGTGAAGATGTCCTGGTCCTTGGAGAACGACCAGCCGAGGAGCGAGAGGTAGTTCAGCAGGCCCTCGGGGAGGAAGCCGCGCTCGCGGTACAGGTTGAGCGAGGCCTCGGGGTCGCGCTTGGAGAGCTTCTTGTTGCCCTCGCCCATGACGTACGGCAGGTGGCCGAACTCGGGGGTCCCGTTGGCGACGCCCAGCTCGATGAGCGCCTTGTAGAGCGCGATCTGGCGGGGGGTCGAGGACAGGAGGTCCTCGCCGCGCAGCACGTGCGTGATCTCCATCAGCGCGTCGTCCACCGGGTTGACCAGCGTGTACAGCGGGGCGCCGTTGGCCCGGACGATGCCGAAGTCCGGCACGTTCTCGGGGGTGAAGGACAGCTCGCCGCGGACCAGGTCCGTGAAGGTGATGGTCTCGTCGGGCATCCGGAAGCGGACGATCGAGCTGCGGTGCTCGCCCTGGTACGCCTCGACCTGCACGGTGGTGAGCTCGCGGCAGTGGCCGTCGTAGCCGGAGGGCTTGCCGGCGGCCCGGGCGGCCGCGCGGCGCGCGTCGAGCTCCTCGGTGGTGCAGTAGCAGTGGTACGCGTACCCGCCGTCCAGGAGCTTCTGCGCGACGTCCTTGTAGATGTCCATGCGCTCGGACTGGCGGTACGGGGCGTGCGGGCCGCCGACCTCGGGACCCTCGTCCCAGGTGAAGCCGAGCCAGCGCAGCGAGTCGAGCAGCTGGCCGTAGGACTCCTCGGAGTCGCGGGCCGCGTCGGTGTCCTCGATGCGGAAGACGAACGTACCGCCGTGGTGGCGGGCGAACGCCCAGTTGAAGAGGGCCGTGCGGACCAGGCCCACGTGGGGGTTGCCGGTCGGGGACGGACAGAAACGGACGCGGGGGGTCGCGTTAGCCACGCTTGATCACCTTGTTGGTGAGAGTGCCGATGCCTTCGATGGTGACGGCGACCTCGTCGCCGACGTTGAGGGGGCCGACTCCGGCCGGGGTCCCCGTGAGGATGACGTCGCCCGGGAGCAGCGTCATGGCCTCGGTGATGTGGACGATCAGGTCCTCGATGGAGCGGACCATGTCGCTGGTGCGGCCGAGCTGGCGCTGTTCGCCGTTGACCGTGCACTGGATGGTGAGGTCGCTCGGGTCCAGGTCGGTCTCGATCCAGGGACCGAGGGGGCAGGAGCTGTCGAAGCCCTTGGCCCGGGCCCACTGCTTCTCGCGCTGCTGGACGTCGCGCGCGGTGACGTCGTTGGCGCAGGTGTAGCCCAGGATGACGTCCTTGACCCGCTCCTTGGGGACCTCTCGGCACATGCGGCCGATGACCACGGCGAGCTCCGCCTCGTGGTGGAGGTCCTGAGAGAAGGAGGGGTACGCGATCGGGTCACCCGGGCCGACCACCGAGGTGGAGGGCTTGAAGAAGGTGATGGGGGTTTCCGGGACCGCGTTGCCGAGCTCCGCTGCGTGCTCCGCGTAGTTGCGGCCGATGGCCACGACCTTGTTCGGGAGCACGGGCGGCAGCAGGCGCACCTTGCTCAGCGGGACCTTCGTGCCGGAGAGCTCGAAGTCCGCGAACGGGATGCCCTTGATGATGTCGAGGACGAGCTCCCCTTCGGCGCCGGGGGCGGCATCGCCCTCGACCACGCCGAAGGCGACATTGCCGTCGATCGAGAACCTGGCGATGCGCACGTGTTGCGTCTGCCCCTCTGTATGTCCGCTGGCTGGAGTCTGCGGACCCAGGCTAACGCGGCCGGCACGGGCGCTTCGCCCTCTTTTGCCGGGGGCTACTGCGCGGCGGCGGCCACGGGCGCGTCCATCAGGATCGTGCGCCGGGGGTTGGCGGTCTGCGTCGGCAGCTCGACGGAGTGCTCCGGGGTGGCCGGGGCCGCCTGCAGGTCCTCGGCGTCCTTGAGGTGCGCGAGGGTGGTGCGGCGGGGGTTGGCTATGTTGCGGAACATCGTCGTCGTCTTCATCGGGGTTCGGGGTCCTCGGTTCGATCTTTGGATGTCGGTTGTGGCGCGCGCCAACCCTGGCGCCAACCCTTTAAGGGGTAAGGCTAAACATCCGAATCCCCCGCCGAACCGAGAAGTAATGGCCACGGCTGTGTGAGTTTGCTCACCAGTCACCAGGCATTACCGACATAGTGGACAGTCAATTCTGCACCGCAAAACGGGCATTGCGCCACTGAATGCGCCATTCCGCTCCTGATCATCTCGACTGGGACACCTTGCCAGTCACCGTGTTTGCATGGTGTAAGTCCGGTTTCTCCTGAAAGCGGTCCCACATCGCGTAGTCCATCCGTCACGAACCGTGACCGACTCTCCGGGCTGGTCCCCGCACCTTGTTGGAGATCCGCCACTGTGCTGGAATTCGCGGGACCGCCGCGGGAACAGTCGGCGCGCAGGTGGCGCGACTCAGCGCCGAGCGCGGCGGCAAGGAGAGGGAGACGCGCCGGTCACCGACGACCACCATGGGGCCGTTAGTGCTCCACGACTCGACACCGTCCCACCGGTCGCCCGGCGGGACGCCTGGTCCAGAGGTTGCGACGCTAGTGCAGGGACGATTCAAGAGGGACAGCGCTGCGGCGGAGCAGGAGCCGCGCGGCGGGACCGACCGTGGCTCCTCGCCCCAGCACGCCCAGAACCGCGGGCCGGCTGTCGACGGCGCAGGCCCCGACGCCTTGGCCAGGGTGAAGGCGAAGGGCCGGGGTAAGTCCATCAAGCCCAGGCCCAAGGCCGGGGCGGTCGAGCAGGACGTGGCGATACCGAAGGCCCCCAGTGGGCCCGGTTCTCGCCTCGCCATGCAGAACTGGCGCATCAGCACGCGACTCGTGTCGCTGCTGACCCTGCCCGTCGTCGCCGCCACCACGCTCGGTGGCGTCCGTATCAACGACTCGCTCAACGACATCGCGCAGCTGGAGCACATGCAGCTGCTGACGATGATGACCCGGCAGGCCACCAACCTGGCCGCCGCGCTCCAGGAGGAGCGCGACAAGTCAGCGGGTCCGCTGTCCGTCGACAAGTCCGGCAAGCCCAACACCCTCGTCGCGGGCGTCCGTGAGCAGACCGACGCCTCCGCCAAGGCCTTCGCCGCTGCGACCGACAAGGTCGACAACACGGAGGACAAGGACGAGACGCTCAAGTCGATCCGCAACAACATCCTGCAGATCGGCCGCCAGCTCACCAACATCGAAGAGATCCGCAGCAAGGCGTACGCCAACGGTGCCCAGCAGACGGTCACCGAGTACAACAGCCTGATCGTCTCGCTGCTCTCGCTCTCCCAGGACATGGCGCAGGCCACCTCCAGCCCGGAGATGATCAAGCGTACGCGCGCTCTGGCGGCCTTCTCCGCCGCCAAGGAGTACGCCTCCGTCCAGCGCGCGATCATCGCCGCCTCCCTCCCCGACAACGCCGAGAAGCCGGGTGAGCTCAAGGAGAACGACCGTCTGTACGGTCTCTCCGCGCTCAAGGGCGAGCAGCAGTCGAAGAAGACCTTCGAACTCGTCTACCAGGGCAAGCCCGAGGAGCTCCTCGCGGCGCTCGGCGACGGCAACCCCGAGATCGGCAAGGCCGACCACTACGCCCGCCGCGTGCTGAGCACCAGTGGGCAGTTCGGCAAGGAGACGCAGTACCGGTCCTGGATGGACTGGTACGACGCCGACGGCACCAAGCTCCAGGCGATGAAGGTCATCGAGCTCACCCTGCTCGAGGACATGGAGCAGAAGGCCCGCGAGCTCAAGAACGAGTCGCAGCAGGACGCCATCATCAACGGTGCCCTGATCCTCCTCGTCCTCGGTGTCTCCCTCGTCGGCGCCTTCGTCATGGCCCGCTCGATGATCCGCTCGCTGCGCCGCCTCCAGGACACCGCGACCCGCGTCGCCCAGGACCGCCTCCCCGAGCTCGTCAAGCAGCTGTCCGAGTCCGACCCGCAGGACGTGGACACGTCCGTGGAGTCGGTCGGTCTGCACACCCGCGACGAGATCGGCCAGGTGGCCGCGGCCTTCGACGACGTGCACCGCGAGGCCGTCCGCCTCGCCGCCGAGCAGGCCCTCCTCCGGGGCAACGTCAACGCGATGTTCACCAACCTCTCGCGCCGTTCGCAGGGCCTCATCCAGCGTCAGCTCTCGCTCATCTCCGAGCTGGAGTCGCGCGAGGCCGACCCGGACCAGCTGTCCTCGCTCTTCAAGCTCGACCACCTCGCGACCCGCATGCGCCGTAACGGCGAAAACCTCCTCGTCCTCGCGGGCGAGGAGCCGGGCCGCCGGTGGACCCGCCCCGTCCCGCTCGTCGACGTGCTCCGCGCCGCCGCGTCCGAGGTGGAGCAGTACGAGCGCATCGAGCTGGCGGCGGTGCCCGGCACCGATGTCGCCGGCCGCGTCGTCAACGACCTCGTGCACCTCCTCGCCGAGCTGCTGGAGAACGCCACCTCGTTCTCCTCCCCGCAGACCAAGGTCAAGGTCACCGGTCACGCGCTGCCCGACGGCCGCGTGCTCGTCGAGATCCACGACACCGGTATCGGCCTCTCCCCCGAGGACCTCGCCGCGATCAACGAGCGGCTCGCGTCGCCGCCGACCGTGGACGTCTCCGTCTCCCGCCGCATGGGTCTGTTCGTGGTCGGCCGCCTGTCCCTGCGACACGGCATCCGCATCCAGCTGCGCCCCTCCGACTCGGGCGGTACGACGGCCCTCGTCATGCTGCCGGTGGACGTCGCCCAGGGCGGCAAGAAGCCCGGTGGCCAGGGTCCCCAGGGCGGCCCCGGCGGCGTTCAGGGCGGCCCCGGCGGGCAGGCTTCCGTGCCCGGTGCGGCCTCCCGTCCCCCGGTCGGCGCGGCTCCGCAGCGCGGCCAGGTCGCCTCGGGCGGTCAGCGTGCCGCCCTGCCCGGCCGCGACGGCGCCCCTGGCCAGCAGCGTCCGCAGGGCGCGCAGAACCAGCAGGGTTCCCCGAGCGGTTGGTCCCCGCAGCAGGGCGGCCCGGGTCCTTCCGGCGCCCGCCCGCAGCAGGGTCCGACCACCAACGGGCAGGGCCAGGCCGGCTTCGGCTCCGGCGCGCCGCTGGCGGGTCGTGGTCCGCAGGCCCGTCCGGCGGCCGCTCCCGCGGCGTCCGGTCAGCCCGGCTTCCCGCAGGGCAACGGCTTCGAGCGTCCGCAGCAGTCGCAGGCACAGGCTCCGCAGCAGCAGCAGCCGGCCGCTCCCGCGGCTCCGGCCTCGCGCGGTGCCCGGCCGCAGCTGCCGCCGCGCGGTGGCGCTCCCCGGCCCGAGCTCCCCGGTCCGCAGGCCACCAGCTGGGGCGCCGACCAGGCCCGTGGCCACGACGAGCTCTCGGGCCCCGGCTCGACGGCCGAGTTCGCCCGCCCGGACTTCAACGCCCCGATGCCCCAGGCGAACCCCGGCGGCAACAGCACGACCGGACAGTTCGAGCGTCCGGACGTACGCGGCCCCGTGGACCCGTCCAGCACCGGACAGTTCGAGCGTCCTGGCTACCAGCCCCAGCGGCCCGGCGGCCCCGGTGTCGGCGGCTTCGCCCGTCAGCCCCAGGCCCCGCAGCAGTACCAGCAGCCGCAGGCTCCGCAGCAGGGCGGCAACTACGCAGCGCCGCAGCGCCCGGAGGCCCCCGGCCTGCCGCAGGGCCACCGGCCCGAGGCGCTGCCCCCGGCACAGAGCTCCGGCGACGCCCGCAGCCCGATCTTCGACACCCTGGAGTCGAACTGGTTCCGCGAGGAAGGGCAGCAGCCCGGCGCGCAGGCACCGGGCACGGCGATACCCCAGCAGGGCCAGCAGCCGCAGCAGTCCGCCCCGGCTCCGCAGCAGCAGCCGCTGCCGCAGCGCGGCCAGGAGCAGGCGGCCGACCCGGCCGCCGCGGCGACCGGCGCCATGCCGACCGTCAGCTGGCGGTCCTCGCCGAACGACGAGCTGATGCGGCAGGCCGAGCGCGTGCGCCAGCCCGCCGCCGGCGGGATCACCACTTCGGGGCTGCCCCGCCGGGTCCCGCGGGCGAACCTCGTGGCCGGCACCGCGCAGCAGCAGGCCGACGCGCAGGCCGGTCCGCAGGTCTCGCGGGCGCCGGACGACGTCCGTGGCCGTCTGACCAACCTCAGGCGCGGTATCCAGCAGGGTCGTCAGGCCGGCAACAGCGGCCCGGCGACCGGCAGTTACCACATCGACCCCACTTACCAGCAGGAGCGATAGTTGAGTTCGATGAGCCAGGCGGCACAGAACCTGAACTGGTTGATCACCAACTTCGTGGACAACACCCCTGGGGTGTCCCACACCGTGGTGGTCTCCGCCGACGGACTCCTTCTGGCGATGTCCGAAGGATTCCCCCGCGACCGCGCCGATCAGCTCGCGGCCGTGGCCTCCGGTCTGACCTCGCTGACCGCCGGAGCCTCCCGCATCTTCGAGGGCGGCGCCGTCAACCAGACCGTGGTCGAGATGGACCGGGGATTCCTCTTCCTCATGTCCGTCTCGGACGGCTCCTCGCTGGCCGTACTGGCGCACCCCGAGTGCGACATCGGCCTCGTAGGCTACGAGATGGCCCTCCTCGTGGACCGTGCCGGCAGCGTCCTCACTCCGGACCTGCGTGCGGAACTGCAGGGAAGCCTGCTCATCTGACTCCCCCTCTCCCGGCCGGACGGTACTAACGGCCGGGGGACCGAGGCACTCGCCCCGGAACCCAGTACCACCGCCAGGCCGTCATACCTTCCCCCCACCGGCCGCCCCGTCAGACGGCACGCTGACCACTGCTGTCCAGCCCGGAGGATCAATGACCCCGCCCCCCGCCTACCCCGATGCGTACGGAGATTCGTACTCGGATGGCGACCAGCCGCTGGTGCGTCCGTACGCGATGACCGGCGGCCGGACCCGGCCCCGCTACCAGCTCGCGATCGAAGCCCTGGTCAGCACCACGGCCGATCCGATGCACCTGTCCGGCCTGCTCCCGGAGCACCAGCGCATCTGCACGCTGTGCCGCGAGGTCAAGTCGGTCGCGGAGGTCTCCGCACTGCTGTCGATGCCGCTCGGTGTCGCCCGGATCCTCGTCGCCGACCTGGCGGAGGCCGGAATGGTGGCCATCCACCAGCCGGGCAATGGAGAGGCCGGCGGCACGCCGGACGTCACGCTGCTCGAAAGGGTGCTCAGTGGACTTCGCAAGCTCTAACGGCGGAGCGGCTCCTCGCTCCACCACCTCCGCGAAGATCGTGGTGGCGGGCGGCTTCGGCGTGGGCAAGACCACGTTCGTCGGAGCCGTTTCCGAGATCAACCCGCTGCGCACCGAAGCCGTCATGACCTCCGCCTCGGCGGGCATCGACGACCTCACGCACACCGGTGACAAGACGACGACGACCGTCGCGATGGACTTCGGCCGCATCACCCTGGACCAGGACCTGATCCTGTACCTCTTCGGTACGCCGGGCCAGGACCGCTTCTGGTTCATGTGGGACGACCTCGTCCGCGGCGCCATCGGGGCGATCGTCCTGGTCGACACCCGCCGGCTGGCCGACTGCTTCCCCGCGGTCGACTACTTCGAGAACAGCGGCCTGCCGTTCGTGGTGGCCCTCAATGGCTTCGAGGGGTACCAGCCGTACACTCCGGAGGAAGTCCGCGAGGCCCTGCAGATCGGCCCGGATGCTCCGATCATCACCACCGACGCCCGCCACCGCGCGGACGCCAAGAGCGCGCTCATCACTCTCGTCGAGCACGCCCTCATGGCCCGACTCAAGTAACACGACTTCGGTCCCGCGGCTCAAGTGGCACCACTCAAGCAACACGGGTTCTTCACAACGAGGAGAAGGGCGGGCTGTGTCTTACGACACGGCCCGCCCTTCTGGTTCATAACGTTTCGACAGACAATTGCCGCCAGTTGGCCACGGGGTGCGTTCGGTTGGTGCCGCTACGCGCACAACTCCCCCTATTTTTGCCGCAGGAAGCTCTTTATGTCCGTTTTATGTGGGGCATACGTCTCTGGGTATGGCCGGTTTCAACTGTTTGGAACACGGCCGTTAACCGTGCTGGAATTCAACGAACTAGCTAGTAGCACCGCCGAGAGGTTGTTGGTCGAGTGAGGCGAAGTAACACGAGCCCTGCGGATGAACCCGCACGCGGCAACTTCACCCCGCCGCCGCGAGCGGCCGCGTCGCCTGTCGACATGCCTGTGGAGCCACCCGTGAGCGGCGGGAGCAGCAGCAGGTTCTCGCCCCGCAACTGGCGCGTGCCGACCCGTCTGAACGCGATCCTGCTCGTACCGGCCCTCGTCGGTCTGGTCATGGGCGGCTTCCAGGTGAAGGGCTCCGTCGACACCTGGAACGAGGCCAAGGACGCCGAGAAGATAGCCAGGGTCGTCCAGGCCGCCTCGGAATACAGCCAGGCCCTGCTCAACGAGCGCGACCTCACGGCCGAGCCGCTGCTGAGCGGCAACCCGAACAGCGAGGTCGTCACCAAGGTCCGCGGCACGACCGACTCGGCCAAGGCGAAGTTCGACACGGCCGTCCTGGACATGCCGAAGAACCAGGGCCTGGAGCGGCGACTGGATCTCTTCCGCGCGGAGGAGCCCACGCTCAAGAAGGTCCGCGAGACCGCGTACGTCGCCGCGGCCGAGACCGCGAAGAAGAACCTCCCCAGCGCGCCGGGCCCGATCCCGACCGAAGAGGGCTACGTACTGGTCCAGCACTACCTCATGCAGTTCGCCAACGAGCTCGGCCTCGGCACCGGCAACGTGACCTCGTACGGCCGCATGGTCTACGCGATCCAGCTGGCCAAGGCGGCGAACTCGCTGCAGCGCTCCGTCGGTACCCACCTGCTGGTCCGTCCGAGCACGAACGAGGAGATCCGCAAGAGCCAGCTCGTCGCCTTCTCCTCGTACGCCTACCTCGAGGAAATCGCCCAGGGCGAGTACGTCGCGGCCGGCACCGAGGAGGACGTGAACCGCCTCAAGCAGGTCATGCAGAAGAAGTCCGACGAGGGAGCCGCCAAGCTCGCCGAGGCCAAGGCCAAGGCCGAGCAGGCCGGCGTCCGCTTCGTGCCCCCGCCCCAGGGTGGCGCCAACAAGTCGGTGCTGACCGGTATGACCGAGGCGATAGCCAGCGGCCAGGACAAGACCAAGCTGGCCGCCGCCGGCACCACGCCCATGGCCTGGCAGGCCGCCGCCACCGCGAAGTTCGACGGCTACGACGAGATCGAGAAGGAACTCCTCGACAACGCCATCAAGGACGCCGTCGCGGTCTCCGACGAGGCCCGCGGCGACGCCATCACCAACGGCGCCATCGTGGTCGTGTCCCTGCTCGCCGCGTTCATCCTGGCCGGTCTCATGGCCCGCCAGATGGGCCGCGCGATGCGCCAGCTGCGCTCCGCGGCCTTCGACATCGCCGAGCAGCGCCTGCCGATGCTCGTCGACCAGCTCTCGCGCACCGACCCGGGCAAGGTGGACACCCGTGTCCATCCGATCCCCATCGACTCCCAGGACGAGATCGGCGAGGTCGCACGCGCCTTCGACCAGGTCCACCGGGAAGCGGTCCGGCTCGCCGCCGAGCAGGCGCTCCTGCGAGGGAACGTCAACGCGATCTTCACCAACCTCTCCATGCGCAACCAGTCGCTGATCGAGGGCCAGCTGACCCTCATCACCGACCTGGAGAACAACGAGGCGGACCCGGACCAGCTGGAGAACCTCTTCCGCCTGGACCACCTGGCCACCCGTATGCGCCGCAACGGCGAGAACCTCCTCATCCTCGCGGGTGAGAACCCGGGCCGCCGCTGGGACCAGCCGGTCCCCCTCGTCGACGTCCTGCGCGCCGCCTCCTCCGAGGTGGAGCAGTACGAGCGCATCGAGCTCTCCGGTGTCTCCGAAGCCGAGATCCACGGCCAGGCCGTGACCGACCTCGTGCACCTGCTCGCCGAGCTGCTGGAGAACGCCACAACGTTCTCCTCCCCGCAGACCAAGGTCCGCGTCACCGCCACGCGTCTGCCCGACGGCCGCGTGATGGTCGAGATCCACGACAAGGGCATCGGCCTGACCGCCGAGGACTTCGCGGACATCAACCACAAGCTGGCCAACCCGCCGACCGTGGACGCCGCGATCTCGCAGCGCATGGGTCTGTTCGTGGTCGGCCGGCTGGCGGACCGCCACAGCATCCGCGTCCAGCTGCGCCCCTCGGGCGAGGCGGCCGGCACCACCTCGCTGATCATGCTCCCCGACGCCATCACCCACGGTGGCGGTGGAGAGGGCATTCCGGACGACGACTTCACGGTCTCCTCGATGATCCCGCAGCAGCAGCAGGCACAGCTGGCGCCGCCGCTGCGCACGGCCGCCGAGCTCGGGTTCGACGACTCCCGCTACGACCAGCAGGGCGGCGACGCCCGCGATATCGACCCGGTCGGGCGGTCCCTCGGACGCGAGGAGCGGCGTGCCGCCCTGGAGGCTCAGGTCGGCTACCCGCAGGGCGAGGACCAGCAGTACGCCGACCACGCTGCCCAGGAGTATCCGGAACCCCAGCCTGAACACGGCTACCAGCCGTACCAGGGCTACGAGCAGCAGCCCGAGCAGGGCTACGACGGCTCGTACGAGGCACCGCAGGCGCAGCAGGGCCGGCAGGGGTACGAGGACTACCCGCAGCAGGGCTACGCCTATCCGGAAGCCGGATACGAGGACCGTCAGCAGAACACCCAGGATTACGACGGTGGCTACGATTCCCGGTCGCAGCAGGCCGAGTGGCCCGAGCAGAACACGTATCCGGCTGCTTACCAGCAGGATTACGGGACCGAATCGGAATCCCCCGCCGTACCCGAACCCGCCCCGGAGCGCGTAGGCTTCGACCGTCCGGGCGCCGCTGCCGACACCGGTCACCAGATGACCGGAGCGGGCCTGCCGCGCCGCGGCAGCCAGCAGCAGTGGCAGCCGGCACGGCAGGAAGCGGAGTCCACCGGATCCCTCTTCGAGCAGCGGCCGCAGCGTCAGCAGCAGCCCGCTGAGGCGGAGCGGGCCCCGGAGGAGACGGAAGGCACGGCGGCTTGGCGCTCGCGCAACGACGAGCGCTGGCAGCAGGCCGGCAAACTCCGTGAGCCGAAGGCGGGCGGGGTCACCCCGTCCGGTCTCCCTCGGCGTGTGCCCAAGGCCAACCTGGTCGAGGGCGCGGCGGAGACGACCCCGCAGGGCGGCCCCCAGGTCTCCCGCGCACCGGAGGACGTCCGCGGCAGGTTGAGCAACCTGCGGCGCGGTGTCCAGCAGGGACGCAGCGCGGGTTCTGAGCAGTCAAGTAACAGCTATGACCAGGAGCGTTAGTGTGAGCCCGATGAGCCAGGCGGCACAGAACCTGAACTGGTTGATCACCAACTTCGTGGACAACACCCCTGGGGTGTCCCACACCGTGGTGGTCTCCGCCGACGGACTCCTTCTGGCGATGTCCGACGGGTTTCCGCGCGACCGCGCCGATCAGCTGGCGGCCGTGGCCTCCGGTCTGACCTCGCTGACCGCCGGAGCCTCCCGCATCTTCGAGGGTGGCGCCGTCAACCAGACCGTGGTCGAGATGGACCGGGGATTCCTCTTCCTCATGTCCGTCTCGGACGGATCCTCGCTCGCGGTGCTCGCGCACCCCGAGTGCGACATCGGCCTCGTCGGCTACGAGATGGCCCTTCTGGTGGATCGCGCGGGCAGTGTCCTCACCCCGGACCTGCGTGCCGAGCTGCAGGGAAGTCTTCTCAACTAGCAGACAGGCAGTGCGTTTCGCGCCATCGCACCATAGGGTGCGGTGGCGCGGTTCCACAGGGAGTACCGCGTAGTTGGAGTCGGAGGAGGAAACGTGACAACACCCGGAGGTCATCCTTATGGCGGCGCCCAGCAGCCGCAGGGTGGGCAGCACGACCAGAACCGCTTCAACTTTCCCTCTGCTCCAAGCCGGCCCATGCCGGAGCACAACCCGTACCAGCAGCAGCCGTACGGCCAGCCCCAACAGCCCCAGCAGCCCTACATGCCTCCGCAGCAGCCTTCGCGCGCCATGCGGCAGCCGGCTCCGAAGGCCCACAACCCGCTGGTGCGCCCGTACGCGATGACCGGCGGCCGTACTCGGCCGCGCTACCAGCTCGCCATCGAGGCGCTGGTCAGTACCACGGCCGACCCCGCGCGGCTGCAAGGGCAGTTGCCCGAGCACCAGCGCATCTGCCGTCTGTGCCAGGAGATCAAATCCGTCGCGGAGATCTCGGCACTCCTCTCCATTCCTCTTGGTGTCGCCCGCATCCTCGTCGCCGACCTGGCGGAGGCGGGCCTTGTCGCCATTCACCAGCCCGGCGGCGACGAGTCTGCCGGCGGCCAGCCAGATGTGACACTGCTCGAAAGGGTGCTCAGTGGACTTCGCAAGCTCTAACGGCGGAGCGGCTCCCGCCCGCTCCACCACCTCCGCGAAGATCGTGGTGGCGGGCGGTTTCGGCGTGGGCAAGACCACGTTCGTCGGAGCCGTTTCCGAGATCAACCCGCTGCGCACCGAAGCCGTCATGACCTCCGCCTCGGCGGGCATCGACGACCTCACCCACACCGGTGACAAGACGACCACCACGGTCGCCATGGACTTCGGCCGCATCACCCTGGACCAGGACCTGATCCTGTACCTCTTCGGTACGCCCGGCCAGGACCGCTTCTGGTTCATGTGGGACGACCTCGTCCGCGGCGCCATCGGCGCCGTCGTGCTCGTGGACACGCGCCGCCTCGCCGACTGCTTCCCCGCCGTCGACTACTTCGAGAACAGCGGCCTGCCGTTCGTCGTGGCCCTCAACGGCTTCGACGGGAACCAGGCCTACACCCCGGAGGAAGTCCGCGAGGCCCTGCAGATCGGCCCGGACGCCCCGATCATCACCACCGACGCCCGCCACCGCGCGGACGCCAAGAGCGCGCTCATCACCCTGGTCGAGCACGCCCTCATGGCCCGCCTGCGGTAGCGGCTGCCCCGCCCGTACACCGAAGGCCCCCGCGTCCCTGACGCGGGGGCCTTCGCCGTGAGCTCCGTACGGCCCCGTACGGCCCCCGTGCGGGCTCCGTACGCGGGTACGCGGAAGGCCCCGCACCCTCGGGGAGGGTACGGGGCCTTGCGTCGAACTCGGAGCTCAGCCCTGCCAGCTGTGCGGGGCGCGGAAGCCCGGGGTGCGCTCCAGGCGGCGCCAGCCGGCCTGGGAGCGCGGGATGCCTGCGGTCTCGGGGGTGGCGGCGGCGCGGGCGAGCAGGATCGCGGTGATCGCGGCCAGCTCCTCGGGCTCGGCGTTGCCCTTTTCGACGCGCAGAAGAGTGTCGGTGCTCATCGGTGGCTGGTCTCCTTACTGCGGCGGGTTGCCGTGCTTGCGGGACGGCAGGTCGGCGTGCTTGTTGCGGAGCATCGCGAGGGCGGCCACGAGGGTCTCGCGGGTCTCGGCGGGGTCGATGACGTCGTCGACGAGGCCGCGCTCGGCCGCGTAGTACGGGTGCATCAGCTCGGCCTTGTACTCCTTGACCATGCGCACGCGCATGGCCTCGGGGTCCTCGGCGTCCGCGATCTGCTTGCGGAAGATGACGTTGGCGGCACCCTCGGCGCCCATCACGGCGATCTCGTTGGTGGGCCAGGCATAGGTGATGTCGGCGCCGATGGACTGGGAGTCCATGACGATGTACGCGCCGCCGTAGGCCTTGCGCAGGATCAGCGAGATCCGCGGGACGGTGGCGTTGCAGTACGCGTACAGCAGCTTGGCGCCGTGGCGGATGATGCCGCCGTGCTCCTGGTCGACGCCCGGCAGGAAGCCGGGGACGTCCAGCAGGGTGATGATCGGGATGTTGAAGGCGTCGCACAGCTGGACGAAGCGCGCGGCCTTCTCCGAGGCGTGGATGTCCAGGACGCCGGCGAGGTGGCCGGGCTGGTTGGCGACGATGCCGACCACCTGGCCGTCCATCCGGGCCAGGGCACAGATGATGTTGCGGGCCCAGCGCTCGTGGATCTCCAGGACGTCGCCCTCGTCGACGAGCTCCTCGATGACCTTGAGCATGTCGTACGGGCGGTTGCCGTCGGCGGGCACCAGGTCGAGGAGGACCTCGGAGCGGCGGTCCGCCGGGTCGCTCGTCTCGTGGACGGGCGGGTTCTCGCGGTTGTTGGAGGGCAGCATCGAGATGAGGTAGCGGACCTCGGAGATGCAGGTCTCCTCGTCGTCGTACGCGAAGTGCGCGACGCCCGAGGTCTCGGCGTGCACGTCCGCGCCGCCGAGGCCGTTCTGGGTGATCTCCTCGCCGGTCACCGCGCGGACCACGTCCGGGCCGGTGATGAACATCTGCGAGGTGTCCCGGACCATGAACACGAAGTCCGTGAGGGCCGGGGAGTAGGCGGCGCCACCGGCGCAGGGGCCCAGCATGACCGAGATCTGCGGGATGACGCCCGAGGCCTTGGTGTTGCGCTGGAAGATGCCGCCGTAACCGGCGAGGGCGGAGACGCCCTCCTGGATGCGGGCGCCGGCGCCGTCGTTCAGGGAGACCAGCGGGGCACCGGCCGCGATGGCCATGTCCATGATCTTGTGGATCTTCGTGGCGTGGGCCTCGCCCAGGGCGCCGCCGAAGATGCGGAAGTCGTGGGCGTAGACGAAGACCGTGCGGCCCTCGACCGTGCCCCAGCCGGTGATGACACCGTCGGTGTAGGGCTTCTTGCCCTCCAGGCCGAAGCCGGTCGCGCGGTGGCGGCGGAGCTGCTCGACCTCCTTGAAGGAACCTTCGTCGAGGAGCAGCGCGATGCGCTCGCGGGCGGTCAGCTTGCCCTTGGCGTGCTGGGTCTCGGTCGCGCGATCACTGGGGCCGCGCCGCGCCTGCTCGCGCAGGGAGTGCAGCTCGGCCACGCGCCCACGGGCGTCCGTCGGCTCGCTCGGGGTCTGGTCCACAACGGTCATGTACCGACCTTACGAAGATCGCGATGAAAAACCTCCGTTCATTCCGCACAGTCTCGGGAGTCTTCCGCTGTCCGGCCCGCACAGTACGGCCGGTGGATGCAAGGACTCCGCCAGACGGGACCTACGTCCTTTGTGGTGCTTCCACAAAACTGCCTGACACCCCGCCCAGATGTTGAAATTTGAACGGAATAGGTCTAGCGTCGTTCCCGTTGAAATCGTTGAAGATTCAACAGAATCTCTCAGGACACTACCAAGGAGCACATCATGGGTCTCTTCACCCGCCGCAGCCAGGACACCGCCACCGTGACCGCCGATCTGGCCGTGGACCCGGCCCTCGCCGCCCTCACCGGCGACTACGTCATCGACGCCTCCCACAGCAGCATCGGCTTCACCGTCCGTCACGCCATGGTCACCAACGTCCGCGGCAGCTTCGACGCCTTCGAGGGCAGCCTGCACCTGGACGGCAGCGACCCGGCCCGCTCCACCGCCTCCATCGACGTGACGATCGGTTCGGTCAACACCGGCATCGGCGACCGCGACGCCCACCTGCTGGGCAGCGACTTCTTCGACGCCGAGCTCTTCCCGCTGATGACCTTCCGCTCCACGCGGGCGGCCCAGCTCGGCGGCGACGCGTACCGCATCACCGGCGAGCTGACGATCAAGGACGTCACGCGGCCGCTCTCCATCGACCTGGAGTTCGCCGGCTCCGCCACCGACGTGTACGGCAACGAGCGCGTCGGCTTCGAGGGCTCCGCCGAGATCCTGCGCTCCGACTGGGGCCTGACCTGGAACGCCGCGCTGGAGGCCGGCGGTGTGATGGTCAGCGACAAGGTGAAGCTGAGCTTCGACATCTCGGCCATCAAGCAGGCCTGACCGGCTGACCAGCGCAACCGCGGATCCTTCGGGGGCGGCTAGAAGCCGCCCCCGCCGTCGAATCCGCCACCGCCGCCGAAGTCCCCGCCGCCGAAGTCGGACGGGTTGAAGTCGGCCCCGGAGATGTCCCCGCCCTCGTAGCCGTTGCCCATGCCACCGCCGAAGTCCGAGGCGTAGGCGGGGCTGGACATCATCGAACCGAGCATCGTGCCCACGAGCAGACCGGGCAGGATGCCCCCGCCGAAGTAGCCGCCGGCCCAGGGACCGTACGCCGGGCCGGCGTCGTAGTACGGCCGCGGCCCGTGCGCCGTGTCGACCGTACGGACCGCCGGGTCCAGGCCGTCCCGCAGCCGGACGGCGTCCGCCGTGCAGACCGGCACGGTACGGGCGGCCCCGCCGGCCGGAGCCCAGGAGGCGTCCTCGGCGCTGGGCCCGTGGCGCGGGTCGAAGAAGCAGGGCGAGCGGCGCTCGGGGAGCGGCCTGCCCTGACGGCGCGCGTCCAGGCTGGCCAGCGCGAAGCGGCCGTCCTCCAGGGCCTGCGTGACGCCCTTGACCTCTTCGGGGTACCGCACCGAGGCCATGATCTGCTTGGCCTTCTCGTACGAGTCGAGCCCCTGCTCGTAGTCCTTGCGCATGGCGTCGTCCGCGCCGGGCTCGCCGGGGTGGAAGTCGAGGCGGTCGAGTTCCTCGCCGAAGGCCGTGATGTCCTCGTCCACGACCACGCTCAGCCGCTCGATGGCCTCGCGCCGGGTCTCTTCCTTCTTCTTCCGGTTGCGGCGGACCAGCGCGTACGCGCCACCGCCGCCGACCGCGGCCACCGCGGCGAGGGTGATCAGCCCGCCGACCGGGGCACCGGCGTCCGTGCCGGTGCTGCCCCAGGAGGCCGGGGCGCCACCCTTGGCCTGGCTCAGCGCCTGGTCGACGAAGTTGTCGAGCTGGGTCGCCGCGTCGGGAGCCCCCACCTTCACCGCGTCGGTGAGGTTGCGTACGGCGTTCGCCGGCATGACCGCCTTGTCGGCTCCGGCGTTGAAGCCGTCGCCGAGCCGGATCGCGTAGAGCCCGGTGATGCCGGTCTCGGCCCGGACGGCGCCGAGCACCTTGTCGGCGGGGAACTCGCCCGTCGCGGGCAGCACGGCGACGAACACCGGCTTCCCGGAGTCCTTGATCTTCTTCGCGAGCGCGTCGGCCTCGGCCTTCGGCAGCTGCGCCTCGGCCCGGGGATCGACGTAGACGGGCCCCTCCTTGAGGGCCTCCCCCACGGCTGCGACCCCGGTGTCCGCCGACGCCTGCGGGGCGGCCACGAGGGCGGTCGCCGACAGGGCCAGCAGCAGACCGGCAAGCAGCGATCCAACGCGTACGGACATCAGCCTGGTCCTCATATCCATGACGCTACCCGAACCGGCACTTTCCTGTGTGAGCAGGACATAAGCCCCGGTCCGGGCCCTGACCAGGGGACTACTCGGCCGGTTCCACGCCCGCGTGCAGGAGGCCGTACGTGAAGGCGTCCTCCAGGGCCTGCCAGGACGCGGCGATCACGTTCTGGGCCACGCCGACCGTGGACCACTCCCGGACGCCGTCCGTCGTGGCGATCAGCACGCGGGTCGTGGACTCCGTGCCGTGCGTGCCCTCCAGGATGCGGACCTTGTAGTCGACGAGCTCGAATTTCGCGAGCTGCGGGTAGAACCGCTCCAGGGCCACCCTTAGGGCCCGGTCCAGCGCGTTGACCGGGCCGTTGCCCTCGGCCGTCGCGACGATCCGCTCGCCCTTGGCCCTCAGCTTGACCGTGGCCTCGTTGGCGTGGGTGCCGTCCGGACGGTCCTCGACGATCGCCCGCCAGGACTCGATGCGGAAGTACTTGCGGGCCCGGCCCTCGGCCTCGGCGCGCAGCAGCAGCTCGAAGGAGGCGTCGGCGGCCTCGTACGTGTAGCCCTTGAGCTCCCGCTCCTTGACCCGCTCCACGACCCGGGAGATCAGCGCGCGGTCCCCGCCCAGCTCGACGCCGAGCTCCTTGCCCTTGAGCTCGATCGAGGCGCGGCCGGCCATGTCGGAGACCAGCATCCGCATGGTGTTGCCGACCCGCTCGGGGTCGATGTGCTGGTAGAGGTCCGGGTCGACCTTGATGGCCGAGGCGTGCAGGCCCGCCTTGTGCGCGAAGGCGGAGACTCCCACGTACGGCTGGTGCGTGGACGGCGTGAGGTTGACGACCTCGGCGATGGCGTGCGAGATCCGGGTCATCTCGGCCAGGGCGCCCTCGGGGAGCACCTTGCGGCCGTACTTGATCTCCAGGGCGGCCACGACGGGGAAGAGGTTCGCGTTGCCGACGCGCTCGCCGTAGCCGTTGGCCGTGCACTGCACGTGGGTGGCGCCCGCGTCCACGGCGGCGAGGGTGTTGGCGACGGCGCAGCCGGTGTCGTCCTGGGCGTGGATGCCCAGACGGGCGCCGGTGTCGGCGAGGACGGTCGCGACGGTCGCGGTGATCTGGGCGGGCAGCATTCCGCCGTTGGTGTCGCAGAGGATGACGACGTCGGCGCCGGCCTCGTGGGCGGCGCGTACGACGGACTTCGCGTACTCGGGGTTGGCCCGGTAGCCGTCGAAGAAGTGCTCGCAGTCGACGAAGACGCGGCGGCCCTGGGCCACCAGGTGGGAGACCGTGTCCCGGACCATCTCGAGGTTCTCGTCCAGGGTGGTGCGCAGGGCGAGTTCGACGTGGCGGTCGTGGGACTTGGCGACGAGTGTGATCACCGGGGCGCCGGACTCCAGCAGGGCCCGCACCTGCGGGTCGGTGGCGGCCGCGCCTCCCGCCCGGCGGGTCGCGCCGAAGGCGACCAGCTGGGCGTTCTTGAAGTCGATCTCGGCGCGGGCGCGGGCGAAGAACTCGGTGTCGCGGGGGTTGGCGCCGGGCCAGCCGCCCTCAATGAAGCCCACCCCGAAGTCGTCCAGGTGCCGGGCGATCGTGAGCTTGTCGGCGACCGTGAGGTTGATGCCTTCGCGCTGGGCGCCGTCGCGCAGCGTGGTGTCGAAGACATGGAAGCTGTCGTCCAGGTCCCCTGAGCGCACAGTTGCCGCCTCTGGTGTCGTCGTCATGCTGATCTGACTCCTGTCGGATGAGTGGTTCCGGATGCCCGGGGGTCCACTGCCCCCATCATCGCGCGCGGTCCGGCCCCGGCAGGGATGGGCCGGGAAACGAAAAAACCCCTCGCGGGTAGCGAGAGGTCTGCGCGCGGGTCCGAGGCACGGTGGCCGCTTCCGCGAAGTTCTTCCGCGGTTCAGCGGCCACTGGGGACCGGCGCGCTGCTGGCGATAATCATGAGCTGAGCAGGCACACCCGCAGCTTGCCATATCACCTGCGGCCCGCGGACACGTATCTCAGCATGCGGGCAGCGGTCGGGCGGACGGCTGCCGCCCGGGCCGGCCCCGGGCTCAGGCCTGTGCCCGGGGCGTCTCCCGCGGGGAGAGGGTCTCCGTCAGGAACTCGCGTACGTGGTCCAGGATCGCCTCCCGGTCCATCGAGGGCAGGCCCACCGCCAGCTGGATGCTGAACCCGTCGAGCAGGGCCCGGATGCGGGCCGCCACGCGGTCGGGGTCCACCGGGCGGAACTCGCCGCGCGAGATGCCCTCCGCGAGCAGCGCCACCAGATCGCGGTGCCAGGCGCCCTCGATGGCGGCCTGGCGGTCGCGTTCCTGGGGGCCGGCGTTCTGTGAGCGGTTCCAGACCTCCAGCCACAGCGTCCAGTGCGGGTCGCGGGGCTGCGTGGGCACGTAGAGGTCGACGTACGCCCGCAGGCGCTCGCTCACCGGGCCGCGGCGGGAGAGGAGCGCCCGCCGCTCGGTGCCCAGTTCCGCCTCGCTCCACTCCAGGGTCTGCAGCAGGAGCTCGTCCTTGCTGCGGAAGTAGTAGAGGAGGTGGCCGCTGCTCATGCCGACCTCACGGCCCAGACCGGCCATGGTCAGGCCTTCCAGGCCGCGTTCGGCGATCGTGGCCATGGCGGCGACGAGTACGTCCTCGCGCGGGGGCGCGTTCTTGCGCGCCGCCCGTACCGGTACTGCACCCGCCGCCATGGCCCACTCCTCGTCGCTCCGTTGCCGGTCCCGGTCCTCAGACCTTCGGCTGCTGCTGGGTGATGCAGTGGATTCCGCCACCCCCGGCGAAAATCGTACGTGCGTCAACGAGTGTCACGGTCCGCTCGGGGAACAGTCCGCGGAAGATCTCGGCGGCCTCCTCGTCGCGCGGGTCGTCGAAGGAGCACAGCACGACACCGCCGTTGCACAGGTAGTGGTTGATGTAGGAGTAGTCCACCCACTCCCCGTCCTCCTCCAGCACGGTCGGCGCCGGGATCTCCACGACCTCCAGCTGCCGGCCCTGCGCGTCGGTGGACGCCCGCAGGATGGCGGCGATGGTCTTGCAGCGCTCGTGGTCCGGGTGGGCCGGGTCGGGCTGGGTGTGCACCATGACCACGCCGGGGCGGGCGAAGGCGGCGACGATGTCCACGTGGCCCTGGGTGCCGTAGGTGCCGTAGTCACCGGCCAGGCCGTACGGGAGCCAGATCGCCTTGGTGGTGCCGAGGTGGGCGTGGATCTCGGCCTCGACCTGCTGGCGGGACCAGCCGGGGTTGCGGCCCTCGCCGAGCTGCACGGTGTCGGTGAGGAGCACGGTGCCCTCGCCGTCGACGTGGATGGCGCCGCCCTCGTTGACGAGCGGGGTGCTGTACGTACGGGTGCCGACCACGTCCGAGACGTGCCGGGCGATCTTCGAGTCGTGCTCCCAGCGGGCCCATTCCTGGGCGCCCCAGCCGTTGAAGGTCCAGTCGACCGCCGCGAGCTCGCCGGCGTCGTTGGTGACGAAGGTCGGGCCGATGTCGCGCATCCAGGCGTCGTCGAGCTCGCGCTCCACCAGCTGGACGTCGTCACCCACGATGGCGCGGGCGCTCTCGGCGTCGCCGGGCGAGACGACGAGCGTCACGGGCTCGTACGTACGCACCGCGCGGGCCACGGCGCCCCAGGCCTCGCGGGCCTCGGCGAGCTCCTGCTCGTTGGTGAAGGTCGGGTTGGGGCTGGGCCAGGCCATCCAGGTGCGCTCGTGGGGGGTCCACTCGGCGGGCATCCGGAAACCGTCGTTCACGGGCTGTGCAGTCATGGCAGGGGGTCCTTACAAGAAGTACAGGCGGTTCAGGGAGACCGATTCGGCGGCTTCGGAGCGCAGCGGTTCCCCGTCGAGGGAGACGAGGCCGCTGCGCGCGTCCACATCGACCGCGCCCACCCGGGAGTTGAGGAGCAGGTCCTTGGGGCCGATGCCGCGGGTCCCGCGGACGGCGACCCGGCGTCGGCGGGTCGGCATCTCGTCGCTCCCGAGGGCGGCCGCTGCGGCCGAGACGAAGGCGACGGAGATGTCGGCGGCGGTGGCCCCGTACGAGCCGAACTGCGGGCCGAGGACCAGCGGTTCGCAGGTGTCGGTGGCGGCGTTGGGGTCGCCGGTGACCCCGTACGCCGGGAAGCCGGACTTGAGGACCAGCTGCGGCTTGGCACCGAAGAACTGCGGGCGCCACAGCACGATGTCGGCGAGTTTGCCGACCTCGATGGAGCCGATCTCGTGGGCCAGGCCGTGGGCGATGGCGGGGTTGATGGTCAGCTTGGCCATGTAGCGCAGGACGCGGGCGTTGTCGTCGCCCTCGCCGTCGCCGGGCGAGTCTCCGTCCAGGGGACCGCGCTCGCCCTTCATCTTGGCGGCCATGGCGAAGGTGCGGCGGATGGTCTCGCCCGCGCGGCCCATGCCCTGGGCGTCGGAGGAGGTGATGCCGATCGCGCCGAGGTCGTGCAGGACGTCCTCGGCCCCCATGGTGCCCGCGCGGATCCGGTCGCGGGCCATGGCGGCGTCGCCCGGGAGGTCCGGCTTGAGGTCGTGGACGGAGACGATCATGCCGTAGTGCTCGGCCACCGCGTCCCGGCCGAAGGGCAGGGTGGGGTTGGTGGAGGAGCCGATGACGTTCGGCACGCCCGCCATCTTGAGCACGTTGGGGACGTGTCCGCCGCCGCAGCCCTCGATGTGGAAGGCGTGGATGGTCCGGCCGTCCAGGACGCGCAGGGTGTCCTCGACGGAGAGGCACTCGTTGAGGCCGTCGCTGTGCAGGGCGACCTGTACGTCGTACTCCTCGGCGACCCGCAGGGCGGTGTCCAGGGCGCGGGTGTGCGCGCCCATGTCCTCGTGGACCTTGAAGCCGGAGGCGCCGCCTTCGGCGAGTGCCTCGACGAGCGGGGCGGCGTCCGAGGAGGAGCCGCGGGCGAGGAAGCCGATGTTGACGGGCCAGGCGTCGAAGGCGTTGAAGGCGTGCTTCAGCGCCCACGGGGAGTTGACGCCGACGCCCCAGACCGGGCCGAACTCCTGGCCGATGATCGTGGTGACGCCCGCAGCGAGCGAGGCCTCCATGATGCGCGGGGAGAGCAGGTGGACGTGGGTGTCCACGGCTCCGGCTGTGGCGATCAGGCCTTCGCCGGAGACGATCGACGTACCCGTGCCGACGACCACGTCGACCCCGTCGAGGGTGTCCGGGTTGCCGGCCCGGCCGATGGCGTGGATGCGGCCCTCGCGGATGCCTACGGAGACCTTGCGGATGCCGAGGACGGCATCGATCACCAGGACGTTGCTGATGACGACGTCGCAGGTCTCGCGGACGGCGGCGGCCTTCAGGTGCAGGCCGTCGCGGGCGGTCTTGCCGAAGCCGGCCAGGAACTCGTCCCCGGGCTTCTGGGCGTCGGACTCCACCCGGACGGTGAGCCCGGAGTCGCCGAGCCGCACCCGGTCCCCGGCCCGGGGGCCGAAGACGGAGGCGTACTCGTGCGGGTCGATGTGGCGGCTGCCCGGCGCGCAGTGATCGCTGTGGGGGGTCTTCTTGCTCACGCCTGGTCTCCGTCCGCGTGGTCGGTGGCGACGCCGAGATAGCCGCAGGCGGCGGCCCGGCGCAGGGCCTCTTCCTTGGCTCCGGGGGCGTCGAGGGGGCCGTCGACCAGGCCCGCGAAGCCGATCGCGACGCGGTCGCCGCCGATCGGGACGAGTCCGACCTCGCCCTCGCCGTGCGGGTCGAACCGTACGGACGAGCCCGCCGGTACGCACAATCGCATCCCGTAGGCCGCGGCGCGGTCGAAGTCGAGGCGCGGGTTCGCCTCGAAGAAGTGGAAGTGGGAGGTGACGCTCACCGGCACGGCGGCGGTGTTGCGCACGCGCAGGTGCAGCACCGGCTCGGGCTGGGGGAGGCCGGGGCCGGGGACGACCGCCCCGGGGGCGTCGTCGCCGAGCGGCACCGCGCCCTGGATGGGGGACGAGACCACCGCGAGCCGGGATCCGTCGTCGAAGACGGCCTCCACGTGCACCTCGGTGACCACGTCGGACACACCCGGCAGGACGTCGCCGGGGCCCAGCACGGTGCGGGCCTCCTCGATGGCCTCCGCGAGCCGTTTGCCGTCGCGCGCGGCCTCGCAGACCGTGTCCGCGATCAGCGCGGTGGCCTCCGGGACGTTGAGCTTCAGGCCCCGGGCCCGTCGGGCCCTGGCCAGTTCCGCAGCGCTGCGGAGCAGCAGCCGGTCGCGCTCCGTAGGGGTCAGCCGCACGCCGATCCACCACCTCTTGAGTCGATGGGTTAGAGCATCACTCTAACTCTTCATTTCGTTGCAGGGAATCATTGACCTGGGAGCAGGGCTTGAGTCACATTGAGTGTCGCTCAAACAAATGCGCAACCATCCCCCGCCCTGCCAAGGGAGTCCCCCCATGCCCATCGAACAGCGCGGAGTCGACACCATCCCCGAGGAGGAGCGGACGAGCGGTCCCCGTGACCTGATCTCGATCCTGCTCGGATCCAACCTCTGCCTCGGCGTGATCGTGTTCGGCTGGCTCCCCCCGTCCTTCGGACTGGGCCTGTGGCCCTCCGTCACCGCCATCGTGACCGGCACCGTGGTCGGCATCGCCTTCACCGCGCCGCTGGCACTGGTCTCCCTGCGGACCGCCACCAACCTCTCCACCTCCAGCGGAGCCCAGTTCGGTGTCCGCGGCCGCCTCGTCGGCTCGGTCGTCGGGCTGCTGCTGTCGCTGGGCTACACCGCGCTCACCCTGTGGATCGGCGGCGACGTGATGGTCGGCGTGCTCTCGCGGCTCACCGGGCTGCCGGACACCGGCGTCTCGCGGGCCGTGATGTACGGCGTACTGGCCGTCTGTACCGTCGTCGCGGCCGTCTTCGGCTACCGGCTACTGCTCCGCATGAGCAAGATCCTGTCCATCGGCATGGTGATCCTGCTGGCCATCGGCCTCTTCGCCTACGCCCCGGACTTCACCGCCGCCGCGCCGGCGGACACCGAGTACCTGCTGGGCTCCTTCTGGCCGACCTGGCTGCTCGCGGCCGTCGCCGCCGGCCTGAGCGGCCCCGTCGCCTTCATCACCCTGCTCGGCGACTACACCCGCTACATCTCCCCGCGCAAGCACAGCTCCCGCAAGGTCTTCCGGGCCACCGGCTTCGGCCTGCTGATCGGCCTGCTGATACCGCAGCTCTTCGGCACCTACACCGCGCTCGCCGCCCGGGCCGGCGCCGAGTACGCCGGGCCGCTGGTCGAGGCCGCGCCGTTCTGGTACCTGGTCCCGCTGCTCGCCGCGGCCGCCGCCGGTTCGGTGGGCAACGCCGGGCTGATGCTCTACTCCATGGGCCTCGACCTCGACGCGATCGTCCCCAAGGCCACGCGCACCACGGCCACCGTGATCGCCGCGGCCGTCGCCACCGCCTTCGTCTTCGTCGGCTCCTTCGAGTGGGACGTGCAGGCGGCGATGACCTCCTTCGTCCTCCTGCTGACCGCGATCGGCACCCCGTGGGCCGTGATCACCCTGATCGGCCACGTGCGCTGCAAGGGGCGGTACGACGCCGACGCCCTCCAGGTCTTCAACCGCCGCTCGGTGGGCGGGGTCTACTGGTACCGCGGCGGCTGGAACGTGGCCGCCACCGCCTCCTGGGCCATCGGCGCGGGTGTCGGCCTGCTCGCCGTGACCACCCCGTTCTACGAGGGCCCGCTGCTCGCCCTGACCGGCGGCGTGGACTGCTCCTTCGTCCTGTCCGGCCTGGCCGGCGGGCTCGTCTACACGGCCCTGACCGCGCGCACCTCCCCGGCGGCCGTTCCGGCCGAGGAGCCGGAGCCGGTGGCCGCCTGAGTCCCTCCGTACGCACGCAGGCCCGCGCCCGGGAGATCCGGGGCGCGGGCCTGCGTGCGTACGGGCCCGGGCGACTAGCCCAGCGGGTGCATCCAGCCGTGGGTGTCGGCGGCGTGGCCGGTCTGGAGCTCCAGGAGCGCCTTGCGCAGCCGCATGGTGACCTGGCCGGGCTCGCCGTCGCCCTGGGTCCAGTTGGCGCGCTCGGACTTCACCGAGCCGACCGGGGTGATGACGGCGGCGGTGCCGCAGGCGAACACCTCGGTGAGGGTGCCGTTCGCGTTGTCGCGCTGCCAGTCCTCGGTGGTGATCCGGCCCTCTTCGGCGGTGTAGCCGAGGTCGCGGGCGATCGTGAGGAGGGAGTCGCGGGTGATGCCGGGAAGGAGCGAGCCGGTGAGCTCCGGGGTGACGATGCGGTCGCCGTACACGAAGTACAGGTTCATCCCGCCCATCTCCTCGATCCAGCGGTGCTCGACGGCGTCGAGCCAGACCACCTGGTCGCAGCCGTGCGAGGCCGCCTGGGCCTGCGCGACCAGCGAGGCCGCGTAGTTGCCGCCGGTCTTCGCCGCGCCGGTGCCGCCCTTGACCGCGCGGACGTAGTCCTCGGAGAGCCAGACGGAGACGGGCTTGACCCCACCGGGGAAGTACGCGCCGGCGGGCGAGGCGATGACGATGAAGAGGAACTCGTTCGCCGGACGGACACCGAGGCCGACCTCGGAGGCGAACATGAACGGCCGCAGGTACAGGGAGGCCTCGCCGGAGTCCGGCACCCAGGCGCGGTCCTGCTGGATGAGGGCGTCGCAGGCCTCGATGAACAGCTCGGCCGGCAGCTCCGGCATGGCCATGCGGCGGGCCGAGGACTGGAAGCGCTCGGCGTTGGCCAGCGGGCGGAAGGTGGCGACGGTGCCGTCGGGCTGGCGGTAGGCCTTGAGGCCCTCGAAGATCGTCTGCGCGTAGTGCAGCGTCATGTTCGCCGGGTCGATCGCCAGGGGCGCGTACGGGACCAGCTCGGCGTCGTGCCAGCCGCGGCCCTCGGTCCACTTGATCGTCACCATGTGGTCGGTGAAGTGGCGGCCGAAGCCGGGGCTGGCCAGGATCGCCTCGCGCTCCGCGTCGGACAGCGGGTTCGAGGAGGGCTTGAGCTCGATCGTGGGCGTCGTCATGAGTGCTTGTCCTTCACCGGTTGTGTATGGCGGACCGCGCTCACGGCGTACTAGGACGTCCGAGCTTCCCCGCATTCCGCGGCCTCGCGTTCGATTATCGCGCGCACGAGGGCTTCGGAGAAGCGGGGGTAGCGGCCCAGGGGAGATGGTGGCACCCGGGGCCGCACAGGAAAAGCCGCCGGGTCCCCTATATGACCCGACGGCTTCCTGAAGTGGTGCTGCCGGGTCAGCCGGCTACGCGCGCGGCCAGGGCGTCACCGATCGCGTCGGTGGAGCGGAAGGTGCCGTCTCGCTCCGCGAGATCGGCGGAGACCGCGTCCTCGATGCGGACGGCCTGGGCCTCGTAGCCCAGGTGGCGCAGCAGGAGGGCGACCGAGAGGATCGTCGCGGTCGGGTCGGCCTTGCCGGTGCCGGCGATGTCCGGGGCCGAGCCGTGGACGGGCTCGAACATGGACGGGAAGGCGCCGGTCGGGTTGATGTTCCCCGAGGCGGCCAGGCCGATTCCGCCGGTCACGGCGGCGGCCAGGTCGGTGAGGATGTCACCGAAGAGGTTGTCCGTGACGATGACGTCGAAGCGCTCGGGCTGGGTGACGAAGAAGATCGTCGCGGCGTCGACGTGCAGGTAGTCGGTGGTGACCTCGGGGTACTCCTGGCCGACCTTGTCGAAGATGTTCTTCCACAGGTGGCCGGCGTACACGAGGACGTTGTTCTTGTGGACCAGCGTCAGCTTCTTGCGGGGGCGGGCGTTGGCACGCTCGTAGGCGTCACGGACCACGCGCTCCACGCCGTACGCGGTGTTGAGGCTGACCTCGGTGGCCACCTCGGCGGGGGTGCCGGTGCGCAGCGAGCCGCCGTTGCCGGTGTACGGGCCCTCGGTGCCCTCGCGGACCACGACGAAGTCGATCTCCGGACGGCCGGCGAGCGGGGTGGCCGTGTTGGGGAAGAGCTTCGAGGGGCGCAGGTTGATGAAGTGGTCGAAGGCGAAGCGGAGCTTCAGCAGCAGACCGCGCTCCAGTACGCCGGACGGGACCGAGGGGTCGCCGATGGCGCCGAGCAGGATCGCGTCGTGGTGCTTGAGGGCTTCGAGCTCCGCGTCCGGGAGGGTTTCACCGGTGCGGTGCCAGCGCTGGGCGCCGAGGTCGTATTCCTTGGTCTCCAGCTTCACATCCTGGGGCAGGACCGCGGTAAGGACCTTGAGGCCCTGAGCCACGACTTCCTGGCCGATGCCATCACCGGGGATCACTGCGAGATTGATGCTGGTCGACATGACGGAACCGTACTCCCTGTCCCAGCCCTCAGACATATTGCGTCCGCCATGTGGACGCGAGCCGCAATATGTCCGATGAGCGGGTGACTCGGTGGTCAGTGGCCGGTCGACCCGCCGTTGTCACGGCGGTCGAGGGCCCGCTGGAGCGCGGCGGCGGCGTTCCGGCGGTCGGCGTCGGCCGTGGAGGAGTGGCGGACGCGGCGGGCTGCGGCGGTGGTGGGGGTCATGTGGATCGACTCCTTGAGATCACGGCGTGGCGAAGCCACGGATGAGGGGTTCCTTCAAGGCGCCGGAAGAGGCGGGGAGCGGTGCGCCGCAGGGGTTGCCTGCCAGGGGCGCGCGCTCTCGACCGCCATTCGCCGGATCGGCGAGACGTTCGGCTTCTACAAAGCTAGGTCAGGTCCGGCTGTATGTCTCCGCAATTACTCGGACTTCCTACTATCTGAGACGCCGAACCCCTCGGAAGACCCCCTTCCGAGGGTCCGATTCAGCCCTTCGCCGATCGAAGTTCCCTGATCAGAGCACGTACGGCGAGAGTGGCGGCGGATTCCGGCGTGGTGACGTATCCCACCTGCCTCACCGGCCTCCGCGGCCCCAGATCGGTGATCTGCACCGCCTCGCCGGCCTCGCGGAGCGACAGCTCCGGCAGGATCGCCATGCCGAGCCCGCGGCCGACCATCGTCAGCACCATCCCGTCGTCCTCCGCTTTGACGGTGGCCCGCGGGATCCAGTCCTGCTCCCGCCACCAGGCCCGGGTGTAGGAGCCGCAGTTCTCGTCCCAGTCCAGCAGGGGCAGCGCCTTCGGGTCCGGGTGCCCGGCCGGGTGGACCAGCGCGTACGCCTCCTCGGCGAGCACCCCGGTCAGCAGGCCGGGCGGCGCCTCGTCCGACCCGCCCAGCGTGGCGATCCCCAGGTCGGCGCGGCCCGCGGCCACCTCCCCGGCCGTGCCCGCGCCGAGTTCGCGCACCACCCGGACCTCGGGGCGGATACCCGGATGCCGGACGGTGAGCCGCTCCAGGGCGGGCGGCAGCAGGTGCAGGGCCGCGCTGCGGAACGCGGCGATCCGGAGCACGCCCGCAACTGATTCACCCGCCGCCCCGGCCCGGCCCGCGCCGCGCACCTCCGCGCCCATGACCTCGTACAGCCGCAGGATCCGGCGCGCGTGGCCGACGGCCCGCTCCCCCGCCGGGGTGGGCGAGGCCCCGGTCCGCCCGCGCTCGAAGAGCACCGCGCCGATCTTGGCTTCACTGCCGCGCACCGAGTGCGATACGGCCGACTGGGTGAGGCCGAGCGCGGCGGCCGCGGCGGAGAACCCGCCGGACTCGGCGACGGCGACCAGGACCCGCAGTTCCTGCGGGAGGAGCTCGGACACCGGCCCCCACCTCGTTCCATGAGCGTCATTCATGCATGTGCGGCTTCCATGAGCGCAACCCCCTGCCCGGCCGGGAGATTCCTTCCTAGCGTCTGGGCCATGACCACGAACACGGCTTACGCCGTCCACCAGATCGCCCGTCCCACCGGTTTCCCCACCGCCGCCGATTTCACCTACGCCGCGTACCCCGTCCCGGAACCGGGGCCCGGGACCGCCCTGGTGGAGAACCTCCTGCTCTCGGTGGACCCGTACCACCGCGGGCTGATGGACGGCGGCGAGGGCGGCCTCGAGCTGAACGCCCCGCTGGAGGGCCGCTCGGTCGGCCGCGTGATCGCCTCCCGCGACCCCGGGCTGGCCGAGGGCGACCTGGTCTTCCACCGCGAGGGATGGCGCACCCACGCCCTCGTCACCCTCGGGGCGGCCGGAACCCGCAAGCTGCGGGGCCACGAGGGGGTCCCGCTGGAGGCGTACCTGTCCGTCCTCGGCGGCACCGGCCTCACCGCATACGCCGCCCTGACCCGGACCGCGGTCCTGCGGGAGGGCGAGGACCTCTTCGTCTCCGCCGCGGCGGGCGGGGTCGGCAGCGCCACCGGCCACATCGCCCGGCTGCTCGGCGCCCGCCGGATCATCGGCAGCGCGGGCTCGGCGGCCAAGGTCCGCCACCTCACCGAGAACCTCGGTTTCGACGCGGCCTTCGACTACCACGACGGCACGGTCGGCGAGCAGCTCGCGAAGGCGGCGCCCGACGGGATCGACGTCTACGTGGACAACGTCGGCGGCGACCACCTGGAGGGTGCAATCGACGTGCTGCGCGAGTACGGGCGGATCGCCTGGGTCGGCGCCATCTCGATGTACAACGGCGACCGCTCCCCCGCCGCGCCCCGCAACCTCTTCGAGGTCGTACACAAATCGCTGCGTCTGGAAGGCGTATTGGTTCGGAATCACACCAATCTGCAGGACGAGCTGGAGGACTTCCTGGTCCCCCATCTGCGCAGTGGCCGGATCGGTACCGATACCACCGTTGTGCAGGGATTTGACCGCACGGTGGAGGCTTTTCTGGGCATGTTCCGCGGGGACAATCTGGGCAAGATGCTCGTCGGTCTCAACAGCTGAATCCAGCCACCCGGATGTTCACCGACTTCTTACCGCACGGATGTAGACCTTTGGCGCGAGGCCCGTCACTCTTGCCGTCAATGTGCCAGCGGGGCACTGGAGTTGGAGGCGAGCAGTCAGTGACACCGATCAGCCGCAGAGGGTTCGTGGGAATCGGCGCCGGGCTGATGGCGGGCGCCACCCTGCCCGCCATCGCGCCGACGACAGCTGCCGCGGCCGCCGCGACCGGCACGATCACCGATGTGAAGCACGTGGTGATCCTGATGCAGGAGAACCGCAGTTTCGACCACTACTTCGGAAAGCTGAAGGGTGTCCGCGGCTTCGGCGACCGCGCCGCCGGAAACATCCCGGGCGGCTGGGGCATGTTCAACCAGCCGAACTGGGGCGGCCGCCAGTACCCGTGGAAGCTGAGCGCGACCCCGCCCGCGGGCGGGGTCGACGGCGAGACGCTGGCCCAGTGCAACGGCGACCTCCCGCACAGCTGGACCTCGCAGCACGCCGCCTGGAACAAGGGCCGGATGGACAACTTCGTCACCGGCGTCGGCAACACCCGCACCCTCGGCTACCTGGACCGGGGCGACATCCCCTTCCACTACGGACTCGCCGACAACTACACCATCTGCGACGCCTACTTCTGCTCCACGCTCAGCGCGACCGGCCCGAACCGCACCTTCCTGTGGAGCGGCAAGATCGACGCCTCCAGCAAGGACGGCGGCGACGAGTCCGGGCTGACCTGGGAGACGTACGCGGAAGCCCTCCAGCGCGCCGGCATGAGCTGGAAGGTCTACCAGAACGCCCAGGACAACTACGGCGACAACGGTCTGGCCTACTTCAAGAAGTTCACGGACGCGGCCCCCGGCAACCCGCTGTACGACCGCGGCATGTCGTCCGTCCCGCGCGTCACCGGCTCCACCCCGGACGACATCGCGGCCGCCATCCGCGCCGACGTCGTCGCCGGCACCCTCCCCCAGGTCTCCTGGGTCGTGGCGAACGAGGCCTTCTCCGAGCACCCGTACGCCCCGCCGGGCGACGGCGCGCACTTCGTCGACCTCGTCTACCGGGCGCTCGCCGCCAACCCGGAGGTCTTCGACTCGACCGTCCTCTTCCTCAACTACGACGAGAACGACGGCTTCTTCGACCACGTCCCACCGCCGGTCGCCCCGCCCGGCACGCCGGGCGAGTACCTCGACGGCACCCCGATCGGCCTCGGCTTCCGCGTCCCGATGATCGTGATGTCCCCGTGGACGCGGGGCGGCTGGGTGAGCTCGGAGGTCTTCGACCACACCTCGGTGCTGCGGTTCATGGAGAAGTGGACGGCCGCCCTCGGGACCCCCGCCACCTGTCCGAACATCAGCGCCTGGCGCCGCAAGGTGACCGGCGACCTGACCGGCGTCTTCGACTTCGCGCACCCGGTCTACGGGGTCCCCGCGGGCCTGCCGTCCACCGCCAAGGTGATCGGCCAGTCGACCTGCGGCCCGCTCCCCAACCCGGTGCCGCAGGACAACGCCCTGCCGGCGCAGGAGGCCGGGACCCGCCCGGCGCGGGCGCTTCCGTACCAGGTCAACGGCAACCTGGACCGCCTGGAGTTCGGCGCGGCCGGCAAGATCCTGGCCTGGTTCTCGATGACCAACCAGGGCGCGGAGGCGAAGCAGGCGGCGCACTTCTCGATCCACCCGCACCAGTACCGGGACACGGCCGCCTGGCAGTACACGGTGGACCCGGGCGGCACCGGCAGCGACTACTTCAACATCGGCCTCGGCCACGGCTCGGGCAAGTACGACATCTCGATGTACGGCCCGAACCGCTTCCTGCGCCGCTTCCTCGGCGATGCCACGAAGCCGGGCAAGGACCTGGAGGTGGCGGCGCGCTTCGCGGTCGATCCGGGCACGGGCAAGACGGCGGTCTACTTCAAGATGACCAACGCCTCCGCAGCCGCGGTCACCTTCACGATCCGCTCCAACGCCTACCGCACGGACGGCCCGTGGACGTACACGGTTCCGGCGAACTCCTCGCGCGAGGACTACTTCAACGCGGTGGCGTACAGCAACGGCTGGTACGACTTCACGATCCTGGCCGGCTCCGACGGCACCTGGTCCCGCCGCTACACGGGCCACATCGAGTCGGGGGCGGCAAGCATCTCGGGGTCGTAGCTACAGGACGTCCCCGTCCCGCCAGTCGAAGTCGAGCCGCCCGCCGGGGTCCAGCCGGATCCCGCCGGGCGGCACCCACACGTAGGTGGACCCCTCCTCCTCGGTGAGGCGTACCGGCCCGTCCGGCGACAGCGCCCCGACCCGGCCCGGCCACACCGACCAGCCACGGCCGAGGTAGAGCCCGGCCCCCTCCTCCGACGCCGACAGCGCGCCCAGCACGTAGGCCCGCCCGATGACGCGCTCCAGCTCCGCCATGACCTGCCCGCCGAGGCCCCGCCGCCGCGAGCTGGCCCGTACGGCGACGGCCTCCACGTACCCGGTCCGCAGGGCCCGCCCACCGTGCACGACCCGCCGCTGCACCACACTGCCGTGCGCGACGAGCTCCCCGCCCGCGTCCCGGACCAGCACGTGCATCCCGCCGAGCGCGTGCTCGAAGTCCTCCTCGCCGAAGTCCCCCTCGAAGGCCTCGTCCAGCAGGGCCCGCACCTCGCGGAGCTCGTCGCCGGTCAGCCCGGCGGTGTGTGCGACGCGCACGCCCGTCACTTCTCCAGCCAGTCGGTGTACCAGGTGCGGAAGTCCGGGCTCTCGGTCACGCAGGTCCCGAAGTCCTGGTCCAGGTACCAGACCTGACCGGCCAGCGGCCCGTTGAGGATCAGCCTCGTATACGTGCCGCACCCCTGTTCGGCGAGCACGAGGGTGCCCAGGGTCAGCGCCTCGCGCTCGTCGAACCGCCGGTTCTCGTCGAACGTACGGGGTTCCCGGATCGGGCAGGGTGAGGCCAGCCGGCCCGGGCGCCGGTCGTCCTCCCACTCCCCGTCCACCGCCCAGTCGTCGTCGGCCTCCGGGCGCGGGGTGACCAGGGGCATCAGCCCGCCATGGGGGCCCGCTGGGCCGTCGCCGACCGTCGTGACGAACGTCCGGTACTCCTCGGGCAGCCGGATGCCGTGCTCCACCTCGAAGGCCCGGACCTCCGCCTCCGGAAGCGGCGCGGCCAGCTCGTACCGGAGGACCTTCGCGCGCAGCCGCACCCGTACGGCGTCCGCATCCCAGTCACTCATCCCGCGACCGTACCAAGGACCGCATTGCGGACGCCGGACGCCGTCCACCGGCCGGAATCGGCCGACGCGGCCCTGGCGGTCTGGACCATTGCCTCGGCAGACTCGCCCCATGTCGCCTCAGACCCAGCAGTGGACCCCGATCCACGGCCTGCCGTACCGTCCCGCCCCCTACCGGCCCGAGCGGATGCCGGGCGAGGAATCCCTCGCGCGGGCCGCCGAGTTGCGGGCGCGGATGGACGAGCGGCGGACCGTGCGCAGCTTCTCCCCCGACCCCGTGCCCGAGCAGGTGGTCCGGGACGCCATCGCGTGCGCCGCGACCGCCCCATCCGGGGCGCACCAGCAGCCCTGGACCTTCGTCCTCGTCAAGGACCCGGCGGTGCGGCGGCAGATCCGCGACGCCGCCGAGCAGGAGGAGGTGCTCTCGTACGACGGCCGGCTCGGCGACGAGTGGCTCGCGGCCCTGCGCCCCCTCGGCACGGACGCCGTGAAGACCCACCTGACGGACGCCCCGGCCCTGATCGTGGTCTTCCAGCAGCGCTACTGGCTCGGCCCCGACGGCACGAAGCGCAAGCACTACTACGTCGACGAGTCGGTCGGCATCGCGGTCGGCATGCTGCTCTCCGCCCTGCACCTGTCGGGCCTGGCGGCCCTGATCCACACGCCGAGCCCGATGCGTTTCCTCTCCCACGTCCTGGACCGCCCCGAGAACGAGAAGGCCTTCGCGGTCATCCCGGTCGGCTACCCGGCGGACGACTGCGAGGTCCCCGACCTGGTCCGCAAGTCCCTGGACCAGGTGATCGTCGAGGTCTGACCGGGCCGCGAACTGGAACCGCCCCCGCTCCGGACTTGGGGGTACCGGAGCGGGGGCGGGGTTCAGCGGGGCAGGGATCAGCCCATGTGGGGGTAGCCGTACTCGGTCGGCGCGACCAGGGTCTCCTTGATGGAGCGGGTCGACGTCCAGCGCTGCAGGTTGGTCGCCGCGCCGGCCTTGTCGTTCGTGCCCGAGGCACGGCCGCCGCCGAAGGGCTGCTGGCCGACGACGGCGCCGGTGGACTTGTCGTTGATGTAGAAGTTGCCCGCCGCGAAGCGGAGCTTCTCCATCGCGTCCGCCGCCGCGTAGCGGTCCGCCGCGATGATCGAGCCGGTCAGGGCGTACGCCGAGACGGACTCCATCTGGGCCAGCATCGCGTCGAAGTCGGCGTCCTCGTAGACGTGGATCGCCAGGATCGGACCGAAGTACTCGGTCGTGAAGACCTCGTTCTCCGGGTCGGTGCACGCGATGACGGTCGGGCGGACGAAGTAGCCCTCCGAGTCGTCGTACGTGCCGCCCGCGACGATCTCGCAGGTCGGGTCGGCGATGGCACGGTCGATCGCGGCCTTGTTCTTGGCGAAGGACCGCTCGTCGATGACGGCGCCGATGAAGTTGGTCAGGTCGCGGACGTCACCCATGGCGATGCCGTTGACCTCGGCCGCGAAGGCCTCCTTGAAGCCGTCGTTCCAGATCGAGGCCGGGACGTAGGCGCGCGAGGACGCCGAGCACTTCTGGCCCTGGAACTCGAAGGAGCCGCGGGTCAGCGCGGTCTTCAGGATCGCGCGGTCCGCGGACGGGTGCGCGACGACGAAGTCCTTGCCGCCGGTCTCGCCGACCAGCCGCGGGTAGGACTTGTACTTCTCGATGTTGTTGCCGACCGTCTTCCACAGGTACTGGAAGGTCTTGGTCGAGCCGGTGAAGTGGATGCCGGCCAGCTCGGGGTGGTTCAGGGCCACCTCGGACACGGCGATGCCGTCGCCCGTCACCAGGTTGATGACGCCCTTCGGCAGGCCGGCCTCCTCCAGGAGCTCCATCAGGAGGACCGCGGAGTGGGTCTGCGTCGGGGACGGCTTCCACAGGACCACGTTGCCCATCAGGGCGGGGGCGGTCGGCAGGTTGCCGGCGATGGCCGTGAAGTTGAACGGCGTGATCGCGTAGACGAAGCCCTCGAGCGGGCGGTGGTCGCTGCGGTTCCACACGCCGGCGGAGTTCGCGACCGGCTGCTCGGCCAGGATCTGGCGGGCGAAGTGGACGTTGAAGCGCCAGAAGTCGACGAGCTCGCACGGGGTGTCGATCTCGGCCTGCTGGGCGGTCTTCGACTGGCCCAGCATGGTCGAGGCGGCGAGCTTCTCGCGCCACGGGCCGGACAGCAGCTCCGCGGCGCGCAGGATGATCGCGGCGCGGTCGTCGAAGGACATCGAGCGCCAGGCCGGGGCGGCGGCGAGGGCGGCGTCGACGGCCTCCTGCGCGTCTGCCTGGGTGGCGTTGGCGTAGGTGCCGAGCACCGACTTGTGGTCGTGCGGCTGGACCACGTCGAAACGCTCGCCGCCGCCCATCCGCTTGACGCCGTTGATCGTCATCGGGAGGTCGATCGGGTTCTCGGACAGCTGCTTGAGCTGCACTTCGAGCCGCGCGCGCTCCGGGGTTCCGGGGGCGTACGAGTGGACCGGCTCGTTGACCGGAGCGGGGACCTGGGTCACAGCATCCATGGGGCTGGTAACTCCTTGACCTAGTTCTTGGCTAGTTCTTGGTGATCATCGAGCGGAGGAAGAACAGCAGGTTGGCCGGCTTCTCCGCGAGGCGGCGCATGAAGTAGCCGTACCAGTCGGTCCCGTACGCGGTGTAGACCCGCATCCGGTGGCCCTCGGCGGCCAGCCGCAGGTGCTCTTCGCTGCGGATGCCGTACAGCATCTGGAACTCGTACTCGTCCAGTTTGCGCCCGGCCTGGCGGGCGAGCTCCTGGCCGATGGCGATGAGCCGCGGGTCGTGGGACCCGATCATCGGGTAGCCCTCGCCGTCCATCAGGATCTTCATGATCCGGACGTACGCCTTGTCGATCTCGGCCTTGTCCTGGTACGCGACCTCGGCGGGCTCCTTGTAGGCGCCCTTCACGATCCGGACGCGGCTGCCGGAGTCGGCCAGCCGGCGGGCGTCGGCCTCCGTGCGGAAGAGGTAGGCCTGGATGACGCAGCCGGTCTGCGGGAAGTCCCGGCGCAGCTCCTCGTGGATGGCGAACATCGAGTCGAGGGTGGTGTGGTCCTCGGCGTCCAGCGTCACGGTGGTGCCGATGGCGGCGGCGGCCTCGACCACCGGGCGGACGTTGGCCAGCGCGAGCTCGTGGCCGCCTTCCAGCGCCTGGCCGAACATCGACAGCTTGACCGACATCTCGACGGTCTCGCCGAGGCCGAGCTCCGCGAGGCGCTCGATGAGCTGGAGGTAGGCGTCCCGCGCGGCGTGCGACTGCGCCACCTCGGTGATGTCCTCGCCGACGACGTCGAGGGTGACCTCCAGGCCGCTGCGCGTGAGGTCCTCGACGATCGGGATCACCTGGTCGACCGTCTCACCGGGGATGAACCGGTTCACCACGGGCTTGGTCACCGGGGCGGCAGAGACGATACGACGCATCTTGTCGCTGCGCGAAGCGGCGAGGATCACGGGACCCAGCACGGGGGCACCTCCAACGGGTGGCGGAAGAAAAGCGCAAGTAAAACCACCGTGAAACCTAAGGATCGGTTTGATCCTCTGCCATCGACAGCTGTCACGCATCCGTGGCCCGGATCTCATACATCTGTCTGAAGAGCGGGCGCGCGGGTGGGAGAATGTCTGGGTGAAGGGCGATTACCAGGACCTGGTGGACGAGATCTCGGCGCTGCTCGGCGCCCCGGCGACGCTGGAGAACCGGGACTTCCGCCTCATCGCCTTCGGCGCGCACGACAGCGACGACGACGCGGCGATGGACCCGGTACGGACCCGCTCGATCCTGACCCGGCAGTCGACGGCGGCCGTCCGGTCCTGGTTCGAGGGCTTCGGCATCGCCCGCGCCACGGGGCCGGTGCACATCCCGGCGGCGCCCGAGGCCGGGGTCTTCCGGGGGCGGATCTGCCTGCCGGTGCGCTGCCGGGGCATCGTGCAGGGCTACGTGTGGCTCCTCGACCAGGATCCCGGCCCGGGTCCGGCGGAGCTGGCCGCGGCCTTGGAGGTGGCCCAGCGCATCGGGGTCCTGCTCGACGAGGAGGCTAAGGCGGGGGCCGACCTGTCGCGGGAGTTCCTGGCGGTGCTCACGGCCGGACGGGGCTGGCAGCAGGACATGGCGGTGGCCGCGCTGCGGGTCGCCCTGGGCCCGGCCGCGGAAGGGCTGCACGCGGCGGTGTGCGTGGCGCCGTGGTCCGGGGAGGCTCCGGCTTCGGTGCCGGGCGCGGCGGCGGTGTGCGTCGTACCGCGGCCGGGCCACGAGGGCGGGGCCGGCGGGGGCCTGGCGCTGGCGGTCCTGCTCCGGCTGCGCTCGACGGACGCGCTGGCTCCGGCCCTGACGGCGGTGGCCCGGCTGCTGCCGCGTTCGGCGGGTACGGGGGGCACGGCGGGCACTGCGGGTACGCCCGGCGCGGTGACCGCCGGGGTCGCCGAACCCGTCCGGGTCCTGTCGGAGTTGCCCGCCGCCTGGGCGCAGGCCGTCGCCGCGGCCCGGGCGGCCGCCGCGCAGCCCCGGTTCGGCCCCGTCGCCCGCTGGTCGGCGATCGGCCCGTACCGGCTGCTGGCGGCCCTGGCCGCCGACCCGGTGGACGACCCGGCGACGCGCGCCCTGCTGGGCCCGGCCCACCGCGAACTCGCCCGTACGGCAGAGGTGTTCCTGGACTGCGCCGGCCAGGCTGGCCGCGCGGCGGCGGCCCTGGGCATCCACCGGCAGACGCTGTACTACCGCCTCGCCAGGGTGGAGCAGCTGACCGGCCTCGACCTGGACGAGGGCGAGGACCGGCTGTTGCTGCACATGGCCCTCAAGGCCGCCCGCCTGGCCTGAGGTTCCCCTCCCCCGGAGGTCCCTAAGGGGATTCCCCGATGTCCGCACGGCGGTCGGTCGCCTACCGTCGCGAGCAGTTGACTACGGAGGCCCGATGAAGGCGATCGTCCAAGACCGGTACGGGTCCGCGCCGCCGCGGTCAACGCGCGCGACTGGCACCTGATGCGGGGCGACCCGTACGTGGCCCGCCTGGTCCTCGGGCTGACCCGGCCGAAGGAACGGATCCGCGGCACGGACTTCGCGGGCGTGGTGGAAGCGGTGGGCCGGGACGTGACGCGGCTGCGCCCCGGTGACGAGGTGTTCGGCGAGGCCGACGGGGCGTTCGCCGAGTACGTGTGCGCCTCGCAGGACGTGGTCGGCGCGAAGCCGTCCAACCTGACGTTCGAGCAGGCCGCCGCGGTGCCGCTGGCGGGGAACACCGCCCTGATGGGTCTGCGCGATCTGGGACGGGTGCGACCGGGACAGCGGGTCCTGGTCAACGGCGCTTCGGGCGGCGTGGGGACGTTCGCCGTTCAGATCGCCAAGGCGTTCGGCGCGGAGGTGACCGGCGTGTGCAGCACGAAGAACGCGGACCTGGTCCGCTCGCTCGGCGCGGACCACGTCATCGACTACACCCGCGAGGACTTCACCCGCAACGGGCCGCGGTACGACGTGGTGTTCGACCTGGTCGGGAACCGTTCGCTGGCCCTGTCCCGGTTCGCCGGCCGGCAGCGGCTGCTCGTGCTGACGGCGGAGCCGAAGCGGGAGAACCTGGAGGCGCTGACGGAGCTCGTCGAGCGCGGGGACGTCTCCCCGGTGGTCGACCGGACGTACCCGCTCGGCGAGGCCGCCGAGGCCATCCGGTACCTCGAAGTGGAGCACGCCCGCGCGAAGGTCGTCGTCACGGTGTGACGGACCGCCCCTTCGCTCCGCTCAGGCCGGGTCGTCGCCGTGGGCGGGCGTCAGCGCCTGCGCGGCCCGCCGCATGCCCTCGGTGAACTCCTCCGCCGTGGCCGCCGTCGCCGGGTCGAACAGCCACTGGATCATCAGGCCGTTCAGCAGTGCCTGGTAGAAGGCGCCCAGGGTGCGTACGTCCCGCTCGTCGAGCCGGTCCTCCGGGGTGCCGGTCAGCATGGAGATCAGCCCCCGGCGCCCCTCGGCCTGCGAGCCCGCGAGCATCGCCTTCAACTCCGGCCGCTGGTCCCGGCTCAGCGCCACTTCCAGGCTCGCCGCCCAGACCGGGCCGGACTTCTCGTGCTGCGCCAGCACGCCCTCCCACAGCGCGCGGAAGCGCTCCAGCGAGCCGCCCTCACCCTCGAGACCGTCCTGGAAGACCTGCCCCCACTCCTCCATCAGCGCGATGAAGGCCTGGGTGAGCAGGGCGTCCTTGGATCCGTAGTGGTACCCGATGGACGCCAGGTTCGTGCCCGAGGCACTGACGATGTCGCGCGCGGTGGTGCGCACGAAACCCTTCTCGACCAGGCACTTCTTGGCACCTTCGAGCAGATCTTCACGATGTCCCATGGCGCAACCGTAGCAACGCGAACGCCACGGACAAGAGCCCTGGACAAAAGTTCTATACGCTCGTCATAGACAAGCGTTTAAGACGTCTGTACATTCCTTCTCATGACGAACCCCGCCGCCACAGCGCGCCTCGCCGGCCGCCGCGAATGGACCGCCTTCACCGTCCTCGTGCTGCCGCTGCTCCTGGTCTCGATGGACGTCTCCGTCCTCTACTTCGCCATCCCCGCCATCACCCGCGAGCTGGACCCCAGCGCCACCCAGCAGCTCTGGATCTTCGACAGCTACGCCTTCGCCCTCTCCGGCCTGCTGCTGACGATGGGTTCGCTGGGCGACCGCATCGGCCGGCGCCGCCTGCTCCTGATCGGCGCGACCGCCTTCGGCCTCGCCTCGGTCGGCGCCGCCTACGCCACCAGCGCGGAGATGCTCATCGCGGCCCGCGTCCTGCTCGGCATCGGCGGGGCGACCCTGATGCCCTCCACGCTGGCCCTCATACGGAACCTCTTCCAGGACGCCAAGCAGCGCGGCCAGGCCATCGCGATCTGGTCCGGTGTCATGACCGGCGGCATCGCCCTCGGTTCGGTCATGAGCGGACTGATGCTGAACCACTTCTGGTGGGGCTCGGTCTTCCTGATCAACGTGCCCGCGATGGTGCTCCTGCTGATCCTGGTCCCGGTGCTGGTCCCGGAGTTCAAGGACCCGGCCCCCGGCCGCTTCGACCTGCTGAGCGTCCCGCTGTCCATGGCCGCCGTACTGCCCGTCGTCTACGGGCTCAAGGAGATCGCCGCCGAGGGCTTCGAGCCCCTCTACCTGGGCAGCGTGGCCGTGGGCCTGGCCGTCGGGTACGTCTTCGTCCGCCGCCAGCGCAGCCGCGACGACGCCATGGTCCCCCGCGCCCTCTTCGCCCACCGCGGATTCGGGGCGGCCATCGGCCTCAACACCATCGCCGCCTTCGCCATGATGGGCTCGGCCTACTTCACCACCCAGTACCTCCAGTCGGTGCTGGGGATGGGCACCCTGGAGGCCGCCCTGTGGAGCCTCGCCCCCTCCGTCGTCATCGGCGCCGCCGCCCCGGTCTCCGCGGTCCTGGCCCAGAAGACGAAGCGGGCCTACGTCATCGCCGGCGGGTTCGTCCTCGCCGCCGCCGGATTCGCCCTGATCAGCCTGGTCGGCGACGACTCGCTGTGGCTGCTGCTGACCGGCGCCGGGGTGCTCGCCTCCGGCCTCGTCACCGTGATGTCGCTGGTCTCGGACATGGCGCTCGGCTCCGCCCCCGCCGAGAAGGCCGGATCCGCCGCCTCCCTGCTGGAGACGGGCCAGGAGTTCGGCGGCGCGCTCGGCATGGCCCTGCTCGGCAGCCTGGGCACCGCGGTCTACCGCAGCGACCTGGCGGACTCCGAGCCGGCGGTCCGGGAGACCCTGGGCGGCGCGGTGGCCACCGCCCAGCAGCTCGGCGGGGCCGCGGGCGAGCAGGTGCTGGCCCTGGCCCGCGAGGCCTTCGTCCACGGGATGCAGTACGCGGCCTGGGGCGGTACGGCGCTGCTGCTCGGGGCGGCCGTGCTCGCCGCGGCTCTGATGCGCGGGATCGAAGCCCCAGCCCCGGCCGCGGCGGGACCGGCCCCGATTCCCGGAGACGGCGTACAGGAGCCGACGTACAACTGATCCTGCGCGGTGCACGGTGTCCGGCGGCACGCGAAAGGGCCCGGGGGGAGACCCCCGGGCCCTTCGCACGCGTGGAAAGAGTTCAGCTCACACGGTTCAGCCGAGGCTGACCGTGCGCGCCGACACGGCGCCGATCTCGGCGGAGATGTCCGCGAGGACGTTCGCCGGGACCTCGGCGTCGACCGTCAGCACGGCGAGCGCCTCTCCGTGCTCCTCGGCACGGGCGACCTGCATGCCCGCGATGTTCAGCCCGGCCTCGCCGAGCACGCGGCCGACGGCGCCGACCACGCCCGGGCGGTCGGTGTAGCGCAGCACGACCATGTAGTCGGCGAGCGCCAGGTCCACGTCGTACTCGCCCACACCGACGATCTTCTGCAGGTGCTTCGGGCCCGCGAGCGTGCCGGAGACCGACACCTCCTGGCCGTCGGAGAGGGTGCCGCGGACGGTCACCACGTTGCGGTGGTCCGGGGACTCCGAGCTGGTGGTCAGGCGCACCTCGACACCGCGCTCCTGCGCGAACAGCGGGGCGTTGACGTAGGAGACCGTCTCGTCGACGACGTCCTCGAAGACACCCTTGAGCGCGGAGAGTTCGAGCACCTTCACGTCGTGCTGGGTGATCTCGCCGTAGACCTCGACGTCGAGGCGGACCGCGACCTCGCCCGCGAGGGCGGTGAAGATGCGGCCGAGCTTCTCGGCGAGCGGCAGGCCGGGACGGACGTCCTCGGCGATGACGCCGCCCTGGACGTTGACCGCGTCCGGCACGAGCTCACCGGCGAGCGCGAGGCGCACCGACTTGGCGACCGAGACACCGGCCTTCTCCTGGGCCTCGTCCGTGGACGCGCCGAGGTGCGGGGTGCAGACGACCTGGTCGAGCTCGAAGAGCGGGGAGTCCGTGCAGGGCTCCTTCGCGTAGACGTCGAGTCCGGCGCCGGCGACGCGGCCCTCCTTGATGGCCGCGTACAGGGCGGCCTCGTCCACGATCCCGCCGCGCGCGGCGTTCACGATACGGACGGACGGCTTCACCTTGTGCAGGGCCTCGTGCCCGATGAGACCGAGGGTCTCGGGGGTCTTGGGCAGGTGCACGGTGATGAAGTCGGCGACCTCCAGGAGCTCGTCCAGCGTCAGCATCTTGACGCCCATCTGGGCGGCGCGCGCGGGCTGTACGTAGGGGTCGTACGCGACGATCTTCATGCCGAAGGCCGACATGCGCTGCGCGACCAGGACGCCGATGCGGCCGAGGCCGACGACGCCGAGGGTCTTCTCGCTGAGTTCGACACCCGTGTACTTGTTCCGCTTCCACTCACCGTTCTTCAGGGCGGTGTTGGCCTGCGGGATGTGGCGGGCGGTGGCGACGAGCAGGCCGCAGGCGAGCTCGGCGGCGGTCACGATGTTCGAGGTCGGCGCGTTGACGACCATCACGCCGGCCTTGGTGGCGGCGGAGACGTCGACGTTGTCCAGACCGACGCCGGCGCGGGCGACGACCCGCAGCTTCTTGGCGGCGGCGATGGCCTCGGCGTCGACCTTGGTCGCGGAGCGGACGAGGATCGCGTCGGCGTCGACGATCGCGGGCAGCAGCTCGGCGCGGTCGGCGCCGTTGCAGTGCCGGATCTCGAAGTCCGGGCCGAGCGCCTCCACGGTGGCGGGCGACAGCTCTTCGGCGATGAGTACGACAGGTTTCGAGCTCACGTGGGTCCTCACAGGTCCAGTGCGGACGGCCGTCCCGACGGCCGCAGGCGTGGAGGGGGTAGCCGCGTGGAAGACGCACGACACTGTGGGCCTGACGCGTATGTGTTGAGCAGTGTAGTGGCGGTGGCGGACAGGATTTCCGCCTGTACGGAAGGATCACCCGTCCGTGGTTGGCCGCCTTGGACAAGCCGGGGTGTCGTGCGGCCTTCCGGCCATGTGCCGCGGGGCCGGGACGCACCGTCCCGGCCCCGCCGTTCACTCGATCAGCTCTCGCTGCTGTCGACCCAGCTCATCAGCTTGCGCAGCTTCTTGCCGGTGGTCTCGAGCAGGTGCGCCTCGTCGGCCTTCTTGTACTCGTTGTACTTCGGCAGACCGGCCTTGTACTCGGCCATCCAGGTGTTGGCGAACTCGCCGTTCTGGATCTCGGCGAGGACCTTCTTCATCTCGGCCTTGGTGGCGTCGGTGATGATCCGCGGGCCGGTGATGTAGTCGCCCCACTCGGCGGTCTCGGAGACCGACCAGCGCATCTTCTCCAGGCCGCCCTCGTACATGAGGTCCACGATGAGCTTCAGCTCGTGCAGGCACTCGAAGTACGCGATCTCCGGCTGGTAGCCGGCCTCGGTCAGGGTCTCGAAACCGGCCTTGACCAGCGCGGAGGCGCCACCGCAGAGGACGGCCTGCTCACCGAACAGGTCGGTCTCGGTCTCCTCGGTGAAGGTGGTCTTGATGACGCCGGCGCGGGTGCCGCCGATGCCGGCCGCGTACGAGAGCGCGAGGGCGAAGGCGTTGCCCGAGTGGTCCTGCTCGACGGCCGCGATACACGGAACGCCGCGGCCCTCCTCGTACTGGCGGCGGACCAGGTGACCCGGGCCCTTCGGGGCGACCAGGGCGACGTCCACGTTGGCCGGGGGCTTGATGAAGCCGTAGCGGACGTTGAAGCCGTGGCCGAAGAAGAGCGCGTCACCCTCCTTGAGGTGGTCCTTGATGGACTCCTCGTAGATCTCGGCCTGGAGCGGGTCCGGGGTGAGGATCATGATGACGTTCGCCCACTCGGCGGCCTCGGCCACGGGGAGGACCTTCAGACCCTGCTCCTCGGCCTTGGCCTTGGACTTCGAGCCCTCCTTCAGGCCGACGACGACGTCGACGCCGGAGTCACGGAGCGACAGCGCGTGGGCGTGGCCCTGGCTGCCGTAACCGATGACCGCGACCTTGCGGCCCTGGATGATGGACAGGTCGGCGTCGTTCTCGTAGAACAGCTCGGCCACTGGGATATCTCCTTGGTGCGCTGGTGTTGCTCCCACCGTACGGCGGGGAACGGAATCTGAGTTTCTCGGTCTCGCTATGCGAACGTGAGCGTGTCCGACGTGTCTTGCGTGTCTGTTGTGCCGGACACGTCGAACAGGTCGAACACGTCCGGCACGTCAGCCGTGTCGGCCGTGTCAGGCGCTGCGGTCGAGCGCGCGCAGGCTGCGGTCCGTGATGGACCGTCCGCCACGCCCTATGGCGATCGTGCCGGACTGCACGAGCTCCTTGATGCCGAAGGGCTCCAGCATCTTGAGCATCGCGCCGAGCTTGTCGGAACCGCCGGTGGCCTCGATGGTGACGGCCTCCGGGGAGACATCGACCGTCTTGGCGCGGAACAGCTGGACGATCTCGACGATCTGCGAGCGGGTCTCGTTGTCGGCGCGGACCTTCACCAGGACGAGTTCGCGCTCGATCGCGTTGTGCGACTCCAGCTCGACGATCTTGAGCACGTTGACCAGCTTGTTGAGCTGCTTGGTCACCTGCTCCAGCGGAAGGTCCTCGACGTTCACGACGATGGTGATGCGGGAGATGTCGGGGTGCTCCGTGACACCGACCGCGAGGGAGTCGATGTTGAACCCGCGGCGGGAGAACAGCGCGGCGATCCGGGCGAGGATGCCGGGCGTGTTCTCGACCAGGACGGAGAGCGTGTGCTTGGACATGTGAGGCGTTCTCTCTCTCGGCTCTCTCGGCTCAGTCGTCTTCGTTGTCGCCGAAGTCGGGACGGACGCCCCGGGCTGCCATGACCTCGTCGTTGGAGGTGCCGGCGGCGACCATCGGCCACACCATGGCGTCCTCGTGGACGATGAAGTCGATGACCACCGTACGGTCGTTGATCGCGTTGGCCTCGGCGATGACCTTGTCGAGGTCGGCCGGGTCCTCGCAGCGCAGGGCGACGCAGCCCATGGCCTCGGACAGCTTGACGAAGTCCGGGACGCGGGTGCCCTTGCGGGGGGCGATCGACTCGCCGAGCTGGGAGCCGACCGCGTCGTGGCCGGTCTCGTCAGCGTGCAGCACGGTGCTGGAGTACCGCTGGTTGTAGAACAGCGTCTGCCACTGGCGGACCATGCCCAGCGCGCCGTTGTTGATGATCGCGACCTTGATCGGGATGTTGTTCAGCGCGCAGGTGACCAGTTCCTGATTGGTCATCTGGAAGCAGCCGTCGCCGTCGATCGCCCAGACCGTGCGCTCGGGCATGCCGACCTTGGCACCCATCGCGGCCGGGACCGCGTAGCCCATGGTTCCGGCGCCGCCGGAGTTCAGCCAGGTGCGGGGCTCCTCGTACTTCACGAAGTGCGAGGCCCACATCTGGTGCTGGCCGACGCCGGCCGCGAAGATCGTGCTCTTCGGCGCGAGCGCGCCGATCCGCTCGATGACCTGCTGCGGCGAGAGGCTGCCGTCCTCGGGCAGGTCGTAGCCCAGCGGGTACGTGTCGCGCCAGCGGCTGAGGTCCTTCCACCAGGCGCTGTAGTCGCCGGCGTTGCCCTCGGTGTGCTCGGCCTGGACGGCCTGGATCAGGTCGGCGATGACCTCGCGGGCGTCGCCGACGATCGGGACGTCGACCGCGCGGTTCTTACCGATCTCGGCCGGGTCGATGTCCGCGTGGATGATCTTGGCGAACGGGGCGAAGCTGTCCAGCTTGCCGGTGACGCGGTCGTCGAAGCGGGTGCCGAGCGCGATCAGCAGGTCCGACTTCTGCAGCGCGGTGACGCCGGTGACGCTGCCGTGCATGCCCGGCATGCCGACGTGCAGCGGGTGGCTGTCGGGGAAGGAGCCGAGCGCCATCAGCGTGGTGCAGACCGGGACCCCGGTCAGCTCGGCGAGGACCTTCAGCTCGGCGGTCGCGCCGGACTTCATGACGCCGCCGCCGACGTACAGCACCGGGCGCTTGGCCTGGCAGATGAGCTTGGCGGCCTCGCGGATCTGCTTGGCGTGCGGCTTGGTGACCGGCCGGTAACCGGGGAGGTCCTGGGCGGGCGGCCACGAGAAGGTGGTCCTCGCCTGGAGGGCGTCCTTGGCGATGTCGACCAGGACCGGGCCGGGGCGGCCGGTGGAGGCGATGTGGAAGGCCTCGGCGATCGTCCGCGGGATGTCCTCGGCCTTGGTGACCAGGAAGTTGTGCTTGGTGATCGGCATCGTGATGCCGACGATGTCCGCCTCCTGGAAGGCGTCGGTACCGATCGCCTTGGAGGAGACCTGGCCGGTGATGGCGACGAGCGGGACGGAGTCCATGTGCGCGTCGGCGATCGGGGTGACCAGGTTCGTGGCACCCGGGCCGGAGGTGGCCATACAGACGCCGACCTTGCCGGTGGCCTGCGCGTAACCGGTGGCGGCGTGGCCGGCCCCCTGCTCGTGGCGGACCAGGATGTGACGGACCTTCTTCGAGTCCATCATCGGGTCGTACGCGGGGAGGATGGCGCCGCCCGGAATACCGAAGACGGTGTCGCACCCCACCTCTTCGAGAGAGCGGATGAGGGACTGCGCACCCGTGACGTGCTCAACTGCGGCGGACTGCTGTCCGCCGGAACGGGGCCGCGGCTGCGGATGGTGGGCCCCGGTGGCCTGCTCGGTCATCGGCATTCTCTTCTCGAAGCTGAGGGTTTTACGAGGATTCGACTCTGTGCCAGTGCAACAAAAAACCCCTCGTGCCGGGAGGCAAGCGAGGGGAGCGCGTCGGGTTCGTTGAGCGGGGACATGCTGGCCCCTGCTTCAGCCGACGCGCTTTCCAAGTACGAGAATTCGGGTGCGCATGGCACTGACCCTCCCTCCGGCGGGAGGGTGATGTCAAGTAGGTGGGACGGGCGTCTCATTATGTGAGCCTCTGTGGATGGCCATCGATCCCCCGGACGAACCACCGGCCAGGGCGGGCTGCACCGCACCACCCGGTACGGGGAACGTACCGCGCACGAGCGCCCGCCGCAGCCTGTATTCATCGAGTGGCCCGGAGAAGGCCATCCCCTGGCCGTGGGTGCACCCCATGGCGCGCAGGGCCATGACCTGCTCGGGCAGATCCACCCCGTCGGCCACCGATTGCATGCCCAGGTCGTTTGCGATCCGCAACAAACCTGCGGTGATCTTGTGCAGGCGGGCGGACTCCACGACGCCCTCCACCAGGCCGCGGTCCAGCTTGAGCATGTCCACCGGGAGGCGGCGCAGGGCGCTGATGGCCGCATAGCCGCTCCCGAAACCGTCCAGCGCGATGCCCACCCCGAGCCGGTGCAGGGCCGTCAGGCGGCGTTCCAGATCGTCGAAGGGCACTCTGGGGTCGGATACGGCGAGCTCCAGGACCAGGGCTCCGGAGGGCAGCCCGTGCCGGGTCAGCAGCGCCTCCACGGAGCCGAGGGGCACGGCGCGGTCGAGCAGCCGCTGGGCGGTCATCCGCACGGCCACGGGTACGCCGTGCCCGGCCCGGTGCCGGTCGGCGGCCTGTTCCACGGCCTGCTCCAGCAGCCAGCGCCCCAGCTCGGCGCTGCGGGTGCTGGTGCCCGCGGCGAAGCCGGGAGGGGCATCCGGCCCCGTGGCGGCGGCGCCCTCGCTGTACTCGGCCACCCGGAGGAACTCCGCCGGGGTGAAGAGGATCCCCTGGGCCGAGCGCCAGCGGGCCTGCGCGACCACGGTGGAGACCTCGCCGGTGGCCAGCGAGACCACGGGCTGGTGCAGCAGCGCGAACTCCCCCTCGTGGAGCGCGGTCCGCAGCCGCCCCGCCAGCTCGGCCTTCCGTACGACCTCGGCCTGCATCTGCGGGGCGTACAGCTCGACGCGGTCCTTGCCTCCGGCCTTGGCCCGGTACATCGCGAGATCCGCGTTGCGCATCAGGTCCGAAGGGGTGATGCCGGGGTCGGCGAAGGCCACACCGATGCTGGCGGCGACCCGGACCTCGCTGCCGGCGATCCGGTACGGCTGGGAGAGCGTGGTGCGCAGCCGGTCGGCGATCTCGTGCACCTGGTACTCGCGGGCGCTGCGGTCGCGGCTGCCGTCGCCCAGGATCAGCGCCGCGAACTCGTCGCCGCCGAGGCGGGCAGCGGTGTCCCCGGCCCGGACCGAGTCCTGGAGCCTGTGGGCGGCCTCGACGAGCAGCTCGTCACCGGCCTGGTGGCCGATGGTGTCGTTGACCGCCTTGAAGCCGTCGAGGTCGATGAAGAGGACGGCGGTGCTGTGGTCGCCCGCGCGCCGGCCGGTCAGCGCCTGGCGGACGCGGCGGGTGAACAGGGCCCGGTTGGGCAGGTCGGTGAGCGGGTCGTGTTCGGCGCTGTGCTGGAGCTGCGCCTGGAGGCGGACCCGCTCGGTGACGTCCCGGCTGTTGAGGATGAGTCCGCCCTGGTGGCGGTTGACGGTGGACTCCACGTTGAGCCACTCGCCGCCGCCCGATTTGAAGCGGCATTCGATGCGGGTGGTGGGTTCCTCGGTCGGCGGAGCGGCGAGGAAACGGCGCACCTCGTGGACCACTCTGCCGAGGTCGTCGGGGTGGATCAGGGTGGCGAGCTCGGTGCCGACCAGCTCCTCCGCCTCGCGGCCGTAGACCCCGGCGGCGGCGGGGCTCACGTACCGCAGGGTGCCGGTGGGTGCGGCGATCATGATGACGTCGCTCGAGCCCTGGACCAGGGAGCGGAAGTGGTTCTCCTTCTGGGCCAGTTCCTGGGTCAGCGCGATGTTGTCGAGGAGCATGATGCCCTGGCGGATGACGAGGGCGAGCACGACGGTGCAGCCGGTGAAGACGACCATCCGGTCGACCTTCCGGCCGTCCACGACGTTGTAGAGGATGCCCAGGGTGCACACGGCGGCCGCGAGGTACGGGGTGAGGGCGGGCAGCGACCCGGTGATGGGGCGGCTGTGCGGCCTCTCGACACGCCGGGGGCCGACGGGCTCCGGTCCCGGATGGAGGCGCCGGGCACCCCAGGGCGCGTACGCAAGCAGCAGCGACCCGACGAACCAGCCGGCGTCGAGCAGCTGGCCGGACTGGTACTCCGCGCTCAGCAGCGGTGAGGTGAACAGCGCGTCGCTGAGAACGGTCAGGGCGAGCGCGGCGATGGCGGTGTTGACGGCCGAGCGGTTGGTCTCGGACCGCCGGAAGTGCAGGACCAGGACCATCGAGACCAGCGCGATGTCCAGGAGCGGATAGGCGAGGGAGAGGGCGGCGCGCGGGACGCTGCCGGGGGCGCCGGACTGCGCGGTCCGCGCCGCGTGGGCCAGCGCCAGGCTCCAGGAGAGGGTGAGCAGGGAGCCGCCGATGAGCCAGGAGTCGAGCCCGAGGCAGACCCAGCCGGCGCGGGTGACCGGGCGCTTGGCGAGGACGAGCAGGCCCACGATGGCCGGCGGGGCGAAGCACAGGAAGGCGAAGTCGGCCAGCGAGGGCTTCGGCACGTCCTGGCCGAGGATCACCTCGTACCAGCCCCAGACGGCGTTTCCGGAGGCGCCCATGAGGGAGGAGAAGGCGAAGAGCAGCCAGGCGGGACGTTCGCGGCTGTCGATCGCCCGCGCGTAGGAGAAACAGGAGACCGCGGCGAGTAAGCCCGCCGCGCTGAGCCCGAAGTCACCCATGATCTCGGCGACTTCCTCCGACCCCCAGTTGAGGGCGGCGCCGACGGCGTATCCCCCGCTGACCAGCGCGAGGAGCACCTGCATGACCAGGCCCCTGCCTCCGCCCGACAGGGACGGACGGTTCAGGAGCGCCGCCCCCGGGGCACTCACCGGACCCCCTCGCCTGCTGGTTCCGGTGCAGCCCCGTCTCGGCAGCGCCGCCTCCGGCGGCTCTGCCGCGTCGGATCCTTCGTCCATTGGCCGTGCATCGCCCGTCGCCCCCCAAAGTGTCCGATCACTCCCCAGCGCCAGACTTTCGTGGCGCAGCCCCTTCTTCCGGACGATACACCACTTTCGTCACTCAGGGACATACCTTCTCTACACTCCGTTACCACGCGGGGAGTTGTGCCCACTGAGCGCATCCGGGTGATTGCGGAGCGTGTGCGCCGGGGGTCAGGTGGTGATCAGCACCGTGTGCTCCACGGGCTCTCCGGCGGCGAACCGGGTGAGCTGGCGCGCCAGCATGCGCTTGGCCCGTGGCTCGAAAGCCGTGCTGCTGCCGCCGACATGAGGCGTGATCAGAACATTCGGAGCATGCCAGAGCGGGTGGCCTGCGGGCAGCGGTTCCGGGTCGGTCACGTCGAGCGCCGCGCGCAGTCGGCCCGACTCGACCTCGGCCAGCAGGGACTTGGTGTCCACGACGGGACCGCGCGCGACGTTCACCAGCAGGGCCCCGTCCTTCATGCGGGCGAGGAACTCGGCTCCGGCCAGCCCGCGGGTGCTGTCGGTCAGCGGGGTCGTGAGGATCACCACGTCCGCCCGCGGCAGGAGTTCGGGCAGCTCGGCCAGGGCGTGGACGGGTCCGCGCGGTGCGGTGCGCGCCGAGCGTGCGACGCGGGTGATCCGCTCGCATTCGAAGGGCACGAGCCGGTCCTCGACGGCCGAGCCGATCGCTCCGTAGCCGATGATCAGTACGGACTTGTCGGCGAGGGCGTCGTAGACCCCGAACAGCCATTCCTCGCGGTCCTGGCCGCGGACCATGCCGGGGATGCCGCGCAGGGAGGCGAGGGTCAGGGTGAGGGCGAGCTCGGCGGTGCTCGCAGTGTGGACCCCGGCCGCGTTGCACAGCCGTACTCCGGGGCGCAGGTCACCGACGGCGCCGAGGATGTGGTCCATGCCCGCGGTGAGGGTCTGGACGACCTGGAGGGCGGGCATGGCGGCCAGCGGGCGCGCGGTGACCTCGGAGGGCTGCATGTACGGGGTGACGTAGAAGACACAGTCGGCCGGATCGGCCGGGAAGACGTCCTCCCCGTCCCACAGGCGGTACCGGAAGGAGTCGGGCAGACCGTCGATCTCCTCGGCGGGGAACGGGAGCCAGACGTCAGGGGTCTTTACAGTCATGATCACGAGGCTATGCCAAGCGTCCGGATCCAGCCGTTAGGTTGAGTGCCGGACCGGGAGGAGGACGCACGGGTGGAGCGCAGGTCGATCGGGGCGGGGGCGCTGTCGGTGGGCGCCGTCGGGCTCGGCTGTATGCCGATGAGCTGGGCGTATGCGCCTTCGCGGCGGCGGGGGCAGGAGTCGCTGGCGGCGGTGCACACGGCGCTGGACCTGGGGTCGAACCTGCTGGACACGGCTGATCTGTACGGGCCGTACACCAATGAGCTGCTGCTCGGGCGGGTGCTGGCGGAGCGGCGCTCGGAGGCGTTCGTCTCGGCCAAGGTCGGGCTGCGGGCGGGCGACCAGCACGTGGTGGCCGACGGGCGGCCCGGATATCTGCGGCGCGCCTGCGACGCCTCGCTGCGGCGGCTGCGGACCGATGTCATAGACCTCTACCAGCTGCACCGGGTGGATCCGGACGTGCCGGTGGAGGAGACCTGGGGCGCGATGGCGGAGCTGGTGGGCGCGGGGAAGGTGCGGGCGCTCGGCTTCTGCGCGCTGGGGGCCGGGGCCGGGCCGGGGGCCGGGCGGCGCGGGGACCGGGCGTACGGGACGACCGTGCGGCATCTGGAGCGGGCGCAGCAGGTGTTCCCGGTGAGCGCGGTGCAGGCGGAGCTGTCGGTGTGGTCGCCGGAGGCGGCCTGGCAGCTCCTGCCGTGGTGTGCGGCGCGCGGCGTGGGGTTCCTGGCGGCGATGCCGCTGGGCAGCGGGTTCCTGACCGGGACGCTCACTCCGGGTGAGGGGTTCGAGTCGCAGGACGTACGGGCCCGGCATCCGCGGTTCACGGCGCACGCGATGGCGTCGAACCAGGAGCTGGTGGCGGGGCTGCGGCGGGTGGCCGGGCGGCACGGGCCCGGTGTCACGGTCGCGCAGGTGGCGCTGGCCTGGGTGCTGGCGCAGGGGCCGCAGGTGGTTCCGGTGCCGGGGGCCGACCGGGCGCGGTGGGCGGCGGAGAACGCGCGGGCCGCGGAGGTCCGGCTGACGGCCGGGGACCTGGCCGAGATCGCGGCTCTGCCGGCCGCGGTGGGAGCCTGGGACTGACCGGGGACTGACGAAGGACTGACCGGGCACTCGCCGGGCCCGATCGGGCCTGATCGTGCCTGGGGGCACAACCACTCGATCGGGTGTACGAGTGATGGAACTTCGGGAACCTCCGCGGCTGTTGAGTCTGATGAAAGGGCAGGATCGGACGACCGGAAGGGAGCAGGGCGATGCGATACGGAAGTTCTCGCGGGCGGCAGGTGGGGTACGAGGCCCTGGGCGCGCGGCGCCGGGGCGTGCTGGCGGCGGTGGCGCTGGCCGGCTGCGGCGCCCTGCTGGCGGCGGGATGTTCGCCGTCGGGCGGGCCGGGCGCGGGGCCACGGGCGGAGCCGGGGAGCTCTCCACCGGGCACGGCCGCCAAGGGCTCGGGGTCAGCCGGCCAGTCGGGCAGTCCGTCCGCCTCGCCGGAGGCCGCCGGCCCGCCGGCCAAGGGCGCGGTGACGGTGACCGGCGAGGTCGCCAAGGGTCTGGAGTCCCCGTGGGGCGTGGCCCCGCTGCCCGACGGGGACCTGCTGGTGGCCTCGCGGGACAAGGGGACGATCAGCAGGGTCGCGGTGGGCTTGGGCGCGGTGACGCAGATCGGCAAGGTGCCGGGGGTGGCTCCGGGCGGGGAGGGCGGGCTGCTGGGTCTCGCGCTGTCACCGTCCTTCGCCTCGGACCGGCTGGTGTACGTGTACTTCACGACGGAGTCCGACAACCGCATCGCCCGGATGCGCTATGACGAGCAACGGCCCGCCGGGCAGCAACTGGGCGCGCCGGACACGGTGTTCCGGGGCATCCCCAAGGGTCTCGTCCACAACGGCGGCCGGATCGCGTTCGGCCCGGACAAGATGCTCTACGCCGGGACGGGCGAGACCGGTGACACCGGGCTCGCGCAGGACAAGAAGTCGCTGGGCGGCAAGATCCTGCGGATGACCCCGGACGGGGATCCGGTGCACGGCAATCCCGAGGCGGATTCGGTTGTCTACTCCTACGGGCACCGCAATGTGCAGGGGCTCGCGTGGGACAAGGACAAACGGCTCTGGGCGGCGGAGTTCGGCCAGAAGGCCTGGGACGAGCTGAATCTGATCGAGCCCGGGGCGAACTACGGCTGGCCCGAGGCCGAGGGGAAGGCCGGCAAGCCGGGGCTGCGGGATCCGGTGGCCGTGTGGACGACCGATGAGGCCTCCCCGAGCGGGATCGCGTGGGCGGAGGGGTCGGTGTGGATGGCCGGGCTGAAGGGGAACCGGCTATGGCGGATCCCGCTGGCCGGGGCGGAGCCGGTGGCCGAGCCGGAGGCCTTCCTGGAGGGGAAGTACGGGCGGCTGCGCTCGGTGGTGGCGCTCGGCGGGGACAGATTGCTGCTGGTCACGAGCGAGACGGACGGGCGCGGGTCGCCGGAAGCGGGCGACGACAGGATCCTGACACTGACGGTGCGGTGACCGGCATGTCCCCGCTGGGGGGCGAAAGGTGTGGTGGACGCGGTGTTCAACATGATCGAGGAGCTCTTCAACCCGGGACGCAAGCACACGGACGAGGAGAAGAAGCGGCTGGAGCTGTCCCGGGTCGACGTCAATGACGGGGACCCGGGACGGGGGCCGATAGACCTGGACTCCGGCCAGGTGCTCATACGCCTCGACGAGCGGGCTCCGGCTGACGGGGACTGACCGGCCCCGGAGGGGCGAAGAGCCGCAGCCGGTGGGCGAGGGCGGCCGCCTCGCCACGGCCTGCGACCCCCAGCTTGGCCAGGATGTTCGAGACGTGGACGCTCGCCGTCTTCGGGGAGATGAACAGCTCCTCGGCGATCTTGCGGTTGGTGCTGCCGGCAGCCACCAGGCGCAGGACGTCCCGCTCGCGGCTGGTCAGGCCGAGCGCCTCCACCGGGTCGGCGTCCGCCACGGGCGGGGCAGGGGGTGTGTCTGCGGGGGTCAGCGGGAGCCGGGCGCGCTGTGCGAGCAGGGCCAGGTCCTCCCGCAGCCGGCGTGAGCCGAGCCCGTCGGCGGTGGCATGGGCGTCGCGGATCAGGGCGGCCGCGGACTCCCGGTCGCCACCGGCGGCCAGCAGCGCCTCGGCGAGCCGGTGGCGGGCGCGGGCCAGCAGGTACGGGCGCTCCAGCGGGCGGACGGCCGCTTCCACGGCGGTCCAGTCGGCGACGGTGTCCCGGTCCTGCGCCCGCAGCAGCTCGGCCCGCAGGTACTCGGCGTGGGCGGCCCACACCGGTACCGGGGTGGCGAGGTGGCGGGCGGCGGTGCGCAGTACCTCAAGCGCGGCGTCCCGGCCGGTGTCGGCGGCGGGGAGGCCCCGGGAGTCCGCCTCGGCCGTGGCGGCCGCGAGCAGCAGCGGCCAGGCGTAGCGGTGCTGCCCGAGGGCGAAGCCGTAGTCGACGGCGGCGGCGACCTCGGCGCGGACGTCGGCGATCCGGCCCTCCCCCGCGGCGATCCCGATCGCGAGGCGGTACATCGGTATCCGGTGCTGGGGCTGGGTCTCGTGGGTGCCGAAGTGGGTGTGGGCGGCGGCCAGCTGGTGGGCCGCCTCGGTCAGCTCGCCCCGGGCCAGGGCCAGGTAGGCCAGCCGTGCGGAGGCGGATCCGCGCGGGGAGGCGCTCTGGCCGACGAGCAGGGTGCGGCGGGCCTGCTCGGTGGCCTCGTCCCAGCGGCCGAGGCTGTAGAGACTCTCCGCCATGTTGCCCCGCGCCCATGCCTCGGTGTCCAACAGCCGTGACTTGCGGACGAGTTCGGCCGCCTGTTCGGCCAGCTCCACCGCTTCCCGTGACCGTCCCATGCTCTCCAGCTGAGAGGTGAGATTGATATGTGCACGACCCGCGAGCATCGTGAGTCCGAGTTCGGTGGCCCGGTCCTTGACCGCGTGCAGCTCGGTGAGGCCCGCCTCGGAGGTGTCGGCGTCGGTGAGGAGACAGCCGACCGTGATCCGGGCGTTGAGCTCCACGTCCTCGGCGCCCACCATCCGCGCGTAGTCGACGGCCCGTTGGGCAGCGACGAGGTTGGCGGGGCCCGGGTTGTGGAGCATGCCCCAGCCCGCGGCCCGGACGAGGACCTCGGCGTGCACCTGGGACGGGGGCAGCCCCTGGACCAGTTCCTGCGCCTTGGCGATCTCCTCCCAGCCGTCGCCGCGGCCGAGGCCGGCCACCAGCCGGGAGCGCTCGGTCCAGAACCAGGCGGCCCGCAGCGGGTCATGGCCGTCGTCCAGCGTTCTCAGGGCCATCTTGGTGATCTTCAGGGCGCGTTCGCGCTCCCCGCCGTAGCGGGCCGCCACGGTCGCCTCGGCCAGCAGGTCGAGCCGTTGCAGCGGGGTGGTGGCCGGGTCGCAGCCGCACGGCGGGTACACGTCGGTGTAGTCCGCCGGGCGCAGCGCCTCGCGGACCTCCTCCGGGGTGCTGTCCCACAGGTCCATGGCCCGCTCCAGCAGGCGCAGCTGCTCGGAGTAGGCGTGCCGGCGGCGGGCGGCCACGGAGGCGTCGAGTACGGCGGGCAGTGCCTTCGACGGGTCGTTCGCCTGGTACCAGTAGTTGGCCAGCCGGATGACCCGCTCCTCGGCGCGGATCAGGGACTCGCCGGCCTCCAGGGCCTCGGCGTAGTGGCGGTTGAGGCGGGAGCGCTCGCCGGGCAGCAGGTCGTCGCTCACGGCCTCGCGGACCAGGGAGTGGCGGAAGCGGTAGCCGTCGCCGTCGGTGGTGGCGAGCAGGATGTTGGCGCCCACGGCGGCCCGCAGCGCCCCGATGAGCTCGTCCTCGGTGAGCCCGGCGACGGCCCGCAGGAGCGGGTACTCGACGGTGGAGCCGCCCTCGGCGACGATGCGCACCACGCGCTGGGCCTCGTCCGGGAGGACCTCGACGCGGACGAGGAGCAGGTCCCTCAGGGATTCGGTGAGTCCGGCGCGGCAGCCGCTCGCCTTGGAGGCGACGAGTTCCTCTACGAAGAAGGCGTTGCCGTCGGAACGCTCGAAGACGGAGTCCACGAAGTCCTCGTCGGGCTGCGAGGCGAGGATCCCGGCGAGCTGGCGGCGCACCTCGGCCCGGTTGAAGCGGGGCAGCTCGATGCGCTGGACGGTGCGGAGCCGGTCCAGTTCGGCGAGGAGCGGGCGCAGCGGGTGGCGGCGGTGGACGTCGTCCGCGCGGTAGGTGGCGACGACGACGAGCCGGCCGCTGCCGAGGGTGCGGAAGAGGTAGGAGAGCAGGTGCCGTGTGGAGGTGTCCGCCCAGTGCAGGTCCTCCAGGACGAGGACGACGAGGCGTTCGGCGGCGAGCCGTTCCAGCATCCGGGCCGTCAGTTCGAACAGCCGGGCGGTGCTCTCCTCGTCGTGCGGACCGCGGGGGGTGTCGCCGAGTTCGGGGAGGATCCGGGCGAGTTCGTCCTCCTGGCCCGCGGCAGCGGCGGCGAGCTCCTCGGGGAGCTCCCGGTGCAGGGTGCGCAGGGCCGTCGAAAACGGGGCGAAGGGAAGCCCCTCCGCCCCGATCTCCACACAGCCTCCGACGGCGACCACGGCGCCGCGGCGGGCCGCTTCCCCGAGGAACTCCTCGGTGAGGCGGGTCTTGCCGACCCCGGCCTCTCCGCCGATGAGCATCGCCTGGGGCTCCCGGCCGGCGGCGCGGGTCAGTGCGTCGGTGAGCAGGGCCAGTTCGTCGGCTCGGCCGACGAACACCGGGCTGACAGATCTGGTCTCCACGTCGCCGAGCATCGCACAGACGCCCTGCTCAGCGGCACTCGTTATCGGTGCGCTTCTCATCACGTGTCAGTTCACGCGGGTCGCGGCGCGGGTTACGCGGCGCGGGCGAAGCGGCTCCGGAGTCCTGTCACCGGCCCTTCGGGATCCTGGCTCCGCGAAGAGGCGCGGCGCGCCTTCTTGGCCTCCCGTACCAGGCGGTACTCGTCGGCCTCGCGGATGAGGTCGGCGCGACGGGCGGCTGCGATCTCGTACTCGAACATCTCGTACTCCCTGGTTGCGTTGCTCGGGCACCTCGTTCGGTGTGATCCAAGCTTCGCGCCCCAGGGGGTACCGGCACATCGGTCGCATGCCGCATCTGCCGGGGGCAGGGGGCCTTAGTCCGGTGCCCAAGGTCCCCGAGGCGGGCTCAGGAGACCTAAGGCAGTGCCTAGCAGCGGTCCTAGCCGGCTGCGCCGGCTGCCTTCGGGATGGCGAGGAGGAGGTCGAAGTACATGAGGACGAAGAGCAGGATGCCCAGGGCGCCCAGGGCGATGCCCGCCCAGGAGACGGACCGCACCCAGGTGGGGAGGGTGCGCTCGGGGGTGCCGAAGGCGGGCAGGGCCAGCACGAAGACGGCGATGATCAGGGCGAGGGTGGAGAAGATGCCGTTCACCAGGGCGGTGGCGTGCCACGGGCCGACGAACTGGGCGGCGATCTGGGCGTTGGCGTCGGCGGCCTGGGACAGCTCGAGGCGGCCGGTGATGCTCTTGCGCTCGGACACGATGCCGGCGACCCAGCTGCCGCTGAGGGCGACGACGGACAGACCCGCGGCGACGATCGCGGAGGCAGCGGCTCCGACGTGGCTCGGCTGCTCGTCCGCTGCCAGGTCCTCGTCGAGCGTGTCGTCGTCCAGGTCCCCGTCGGCGAGCACGGCGTCGGCCTCGGCCTCGGCGGGCTGGGGGATCTCGGCCTTCTTCAGGTCGGCCGGGGTGGTGTCCGCCTCGGAGGCGTTCGGGGCGGGGGTCTTCGTGGTGTCCATGCGGGGCACCGTAGGCGGCCTGTCTGAGAGTCTCATGAGAAATACGGCGGGCCCCGCGCAGGCGGGGCCCGGGCGCGGCTCAGGCGGGACGGGCCGCGGACCACTCGTCGGCGAGGACCGCCCAGACCTCGGTGCTCTGGCGCACGCCCCGGTGCAGGTGGTTCTCGCGCATCACGCCCTCGCGGGTCAGGCCGAGGCGCTCGGCGACCGCGATGCTCTTCTTGTTCCCGGGGGCGACGTGCCACTCCACGCGGTGCATGCCGCGCCCGTTGAACGCCCAGTCGATGAGCACCCGGCAGGCGGCGGTGACCAGCCCGCGTCCGGCGGCGGCCGGCTCCAGCCAGCAGCCGACCTCGCAGTTGCCGGCGGCGGCGTCGAAGACCGGGTAGAGCACTCCGCCGACGAGCGTGCCGCCGACCCAGATGCCGAAGAAGCGGGTGCCGTCGTTCGCGGCCTTCTCGGCGTTCTTACGGAGCAGCTCACGCGCCGAGTCCAGGTCGGTGGCACGGTCGGGGAAACCGACGAACTGGCCGATGTACTCGCGCCCCCGGTCCATGTGGGCGAGGAATTCCTCGGCGTGCCACATCTCCAGCGGCTTGAGCTGGGCGTCTTCGGCCAGGTCTATCGCGAACATGCGTGGAGTCCTTACGGCTGGTCAGCGGGACACGGGTACGGAGTCAGCCGGCTCCGCGGTGTCTTCGCTCGGCCGCTGTGCCGGAAGTTTCGCATGGGGACCGCGGTCCGGGGGCTCGATGCTGATCCGCGGCAGCCGCCGGTCGAGCCAGGCGGGCAGCCACCAGTTGGCGCCGCCGAGCATGTGCATCAGGGCGGGGACGAGCAGGGTGCGCAGCACGAAGGCGTCGAGGGCCACCGCCGCGGCGAGCGCGATGCCGAACATCGCGATGATCCGGTCACCGCTGAACACGAAGGCCAGGAAGACGGAGATCATGATGACGGCGGCCGAGTTGATGACCCGGCTGGTCTCGGCGAGGCCCACGCGCACGGCCCGCTGGTTGTCGCCGGTCTCCAGCCACTCCTCGTACATCCGGCTGACGAGGAAGACCTGGTAGTCCATCGACAGCCCGAACAGGACGGACACCATGATCACGGGCAGGAAGGGTTCGATGGGCCCGGCACTGCCCAGGCCCAGCAGTTCGCTGCCCCAGCCCCACTGGAAGATCGCCACGACGACGCCGAAGGAGGAGGCGACGGCGGCGACGTTCATGGCCGCCGCCTTGACCGGGATGCCGATGGACCGGAAGGCCAGCAGCAGGAGCACGCAGCCCAGGGCGATGACCACTCCGACGAAGAGCGGGAGCTTGCCGATGATGACCTCGGCGAAGTCGTCGTAGCCAGCCGTCACTCCGCCGACGTGGATCTCCATCGAGTTGCCGTGCCCCGCGCGCGGGATGACGTCCTCGCGGAGCGTGTCGACGAGGTCGCTCGTGGCCCGGGACTGGGGGGCGGAGTCGGGCACGACGGTGAGGACGGCGGTGTCCCCGCTCCGGTTGAGGACCGCCGGGCCCGTCGAGGCGACGCCCTTCGTCGTACGGAGCGCCTCGGCCAGCTGCTCCACTGCGACCCGGTCGCCGGCGCCGTCGAGGCGGGCGACGACGGTGAGCGGTCCGTTCGTACCGGGCCCGAACCCTTCCGCCAGCAGGTCGTAGGCCTGCCGGGTGGTCGAGGTGGCCGGGTTGTTGCCCTGGTCGGAGGTGCCGAGGTGGAGGAAGAGCGTGGGCAGGGCCAGTACCAGCATGACCCCGGTGGCGATGACGCCCAGCAGCTTGGGGTGGCGTTCCACGAAGGCGGACCAGCGGGCGGCGAAGCCGGTGGTGTGTTCCGGCCGCGGACCCTCGGCGGCGAGCCTGCGGCGCTCGCGGCGCGAGAGGGCGCGCATGCCGATGTACGAGAGGAGGGCGGGCAGCAGGGTGACCGAGGCGGCGACCGTCAGAACGACCGTCACGGAGGCGGCTATCGCGACGCCGTTGAGGAAGTTCAGCCGCAGCACCAGCATGCCGAGCAGCGCGATGCAGACGGTGGCTCCGGCGAAGACGACAGCCCGGCCGGTCGTGGCGACGGCGTTCTCGGCGGCCTCCTCGACGGGGAGTCCGCGGGCGAGGCCCTTGCGGTGCCTGGTGACGATGAACAGCGCGTAGTCGATGCCGACGCCGAGGCCGACGAGGGTGCCGAGCATCGGGGCGAAGTCGGCGACGGGCATCGCGTGGCCGAGCAGGGTGATGCAGAAATAGGCGGTGCCCACGCTGACCAGGGCGGTCGCGATGGGCAGCAGGCTCGCGGCGAGCGAGCCGAAGGCCAGGAAGAGGACGAGGGCCGCGATGGCGACGCCGATGACCTCGGCGAGGTGGGCGCTGGGGGCCTCGGTCAGGCCGATGGCACGACCGCCGAGTTCGACCTGGAGGCCGTCGGTCTCGGTGGCCGGGTTCTTGGCCGCGTCGAGGACCGCCTGGGCCCGGGCCTTGGGTACGGAGTCGGCTGGCCGGTCGAAGGTCACCACGGCGTAGGCGGTACGGCCGTCGGGGCTGATCCGCGCGGCGCTGTCGGGGCCCGGGCCGTAGGGGCCGGCGACCGATCCGACGCCGGGGAGCGCGGCAACGGCGTCGAGTGCGCGGGTCATGCGCTGCTCGACGCCGGGGGTGCGGGCGCTCTGGCGCTCGGGGGCCCGCCACACGATGGTGTCGGTGTCTCCGCCTTGGCCGTGGAAGCCCTCGCGGAGCAGGTCGTTCGCCTTGCCGGACTCGGTGCCGGGGACCTCGTAGTCGTTGGAGAACGCCGCTCCGGCGGTCCCCGCGGCTGCCGCGGTCCCCCCCAGCGCGAGCAGCCACATCAGAACGGCGAGCAGTCGGTGCCGCATGCACCACCGCGCGATTGCTGCCAACGGACGTGCTCCCTGGTGGTTCGGATCTTTACCGGGAGACAGCCCGTCGCAAAGAACACGTGAACGCGTGAAGGCCCGGCCGATGGCCCGGAGGATCGCCCCGGTTCCGGCCAAGATGGTCTACATCTCAACGATCGCAGCGTTTCGTGATCGTTGGCCCCTTTCGTGCGCATTGTCACAGGGGGCCGGGAGGTGCTCTTGGAGCCGGTCCTGGTCATCGGGCTCGTCGACCCGGTAGCCCGGGATCGAGGGCCACCGGACGGTGAGGACCACGGCGTCCTCCTCGGCGTACCAGGAGTGGTCGACGCCACGCCCCCAGAGCACGTAGTCGCCCTGCTCGGAAAGGACGACGGTCCGCCCCGGGAACTCCAGCCGGAAGCGGCCGCTGATCAGCACCAGCAGTGCGGTGCGCTTCTCCGCGGTGGCCCAGCGCTCCCGCTCCTCGCCCTTCGGGTGGACGCCCCACTTGATCTCCACGTCCTCGCTGTGACGGGGGTCGGAGGGGTCCTTGAAGTGGCCGAGGAGCCAGCCGCGGTCGGCGGCCGCGTCGGGGGTGGCCTTGCCGGTGTAGATGGTGGAGTCGTCGTTCACGGGGTGAGGCTAATGCAGTTGTGCGGCCCGGCCGGACACTGATCAGCTGGGCCGATGACCATGGATCACGATGAACTCCTGAAGGTGCGGGCCTCGTACGACGCCCGGATGCGCCGCGACGCACAGCCGGACGCGGCGCAGGCCCGGGTGGAGCGGGCGGGTGCGGTCGTCCGGCAGACCGTGCCCGGCCTCGGCTGGAACGGCGTGCTCTGGTCGGACCTCGACGAGGAGACGGCGGATGCGGAGATCGCGGCGCAGATCGCCCACTTCGCGGGGCTGGGGGCGCCGGAGTTCGAGTGGAAGCTCTACGACCACGACCGGCCCGCGGACCTCGGGGCGCGGCTGCGGGCGGCGGGTTTCGTGCCGGAGCCGCCCGAGACGCTGATGGTGGGCCGCACGGCGGAGCTCGCCCTGCTGCCGGTGGAGCCGCCGGAGGGCATCACCCTGCGGGTGGTGACCGACGAGGCGGGGGTGGATCTGATGATGGACGTCCACGCGCGGGCCTTCGGCACCGAGCGGCCGCAGATCCGGGAGCAGATGCTGAGCCTGCTGCGGGAGCAGCCGGACACCATCGCGGCCGTCGTGGCGATGGCGGGCGACACCCCGGTCAGCGCGGCTCGGATGGAGATGCGGCCGGGTATCCCGTTCGCGGGCCTCTGGGGCGGCGGCACGGACCCGCGGTGGCGCGGCCGCGGCATCTACCGCCTGCTGGTGGCCCACCGGGCCCGCCGGGCAGCGGAGCTCGGCATCCCGTACCTCCAGGTCGACGCGTCGGCGGACAGCCGCCCGATCCTGGAGCGGCTCGGCTTCGGGGTGCTGGGGGTGACGACTCCGTACGTGTGGACGGCGGGCTGAGCCGGCCGTCTTCCCCCGCACGAGGCCACGGGGCAGGATCGCCCTCATGGAACGCACGGGACCGCCCCTGACCGGCAACGAGCGCGACACGCTGCGCGCCTACCTCGACTACCACCGGGCCACCCTCGCCTGGAAGTGCGAGGGCCTGACCGACGAGGAACTGCGCCGGCCTTCGATGCCGCCCTCCACCCTCACCCTCCTCGGCCTGGTCCGGCACATGGCCGAGGTCGAGCGCCACTGGTTCCGCCGCACCCTGAACGGCGAGGAGCTGCCCCACCTCTGGTCCGACACCCACGACTTCCAGGCCGCCTACGACGCCGCCGGCGCCACGCGCGAGGAGGCGTTCACGGCCTGGGAGGCCGAGGTCGCGCACGCCCGCCGGATCGAGGCCGCCGCCGAGTCCCTCGACGTGACGGCCTTCGTGACCAGCTGGAAGGAGGAGGCCTCGCTGCGCCTGGTCATGCTCCACCTGATCCACGAGTACGCCCGCCACAACGGCCACGCCGACCTCCTCCGCGAGGCCGTCGACGGCACCACGGGCGCCTGAGCGGGACCCGGCCCGGGCGCCCCGGCCCGGTTCAGGCGCGGCTCAGGCCGCCCGCCAGTACCCCAGCGCGTTCACCCGCTGCTTGGGCAGAGCGAGTTCCTTGCGCAGGTACGCCGTCAGCGTTCGGGTCGTCGCCGTGTCACAGGCCAGCCAGACGTACGCCGACGCCGGGTCGGGACCGAGGAGCTCCGGCAGCTCGGCCTGGACCCGGTCGGCCAGCGCCGTCCCGCCCCGCGTCACCCGGCGGATGTCGTGCCGGCCGGCGTCCGCCCGGAGCGGCAACCCGGCGTCCGAGGCGTGCTGGGTCTCGAACCAGACCGTCGCCGGGGTCTGCGGGTAGGCCTCCAGCAGGGAGTTGATCGCCGGGAGCGAGGCCGGGTCCCCGATGACGAGCAGCCGCTCCGGGGCCGGCGCCGGGGCGGTGAATCCCGTCCCCTGCACGGTGGCGTCGACGGTGTCCCCGGGCCGTGCGGCACGCGCCCAGGCGCTGGCGACGCCGTCGTGCAGGGCGAACTCGAAGCAGAAGGTTCCCGCTTCGGGATCCGGGTCCACCAGCGTGTAGGCGCGCTGGTGGGGCCGGCCCGCGTCCTCGAACCACACCCGCACCCACATCGTGGGGTGCAGCGAGCCCCCGGCGGCCGCCAGCAGCCCGCCGTCGGTGAAGTACACCCGGCGGTAGTGCTCCGTGACGTCTTCCGCCCCCGTCACCGTGAAGGTGAAGTCCTTGCCCCTGAGCAGCTTGAGGACCACGCCCTCCCAGCCCTTGCCGACAGCCATGTCCAACCCCTCCCCTGACACCCCTATAGTTAGGCCAGCCTAACCTAATGCACCTTGGGGAAGAGTGTGAGCAGCGTGACCAGCGAGAGCAGTGTGAGCAGCGACGACCGAGCATCCGGCGGGTCCCACGGGAAGCACGGGTCCTACGGTACCTACGAGATCTTCCGCGACCCCTGGGGCATCCCGCACCTGCGCGCCTCCGACAACCTCACCCTCGCCTACGCCCAGGGCCGCGTCACCGCCTTCGACCGCGCCTGGCAGCTGGAGGTCGAACGGCACCGCGCCCAGGGCTCCAGCGCCGCCTTCCTCGGTGCGGACTCCGTGGCCTGGGACAGGTTCGCCCGCCAGTCCCGCCTCGACGACACCGCGCGGCGCTGCCACGAGGCCCTCGACGCGGAGACGGCCGCCTGGGTCGGCGCGTACGTGGACGGCGTCAACGACGGGCTGGCCGCGGGCGCCGCCCGCGACGAGCGCTTCGCGCGCACGGGTCTCGTCCCCGCCCGCTGGGAGCCCTGGGTTCCGCTCTCCGTCTGGACCGCCACGCACGTCCTGTTCGCCGGCTTCGCCACCAAGCTGTGGCGCGAGCGCGTGGCCCGCGCCCTCGGCGACGAGGCCGTCACCCTCTTCGCCACGGACGGTCCCGGCACCGCCGGCAGCAACGGCTGGCTGGTGCCGGGCGACCGGACCAGCAGCGGCTCGGCGATCATCGCGGGCGACCCGCACCGGTTCATCGAGGACCCGGGCGTCTACCAGCAGATACGTCTCTCCTGCCCGGACTACGACGTCCTCGGCCTCGCCGTCCCCGGCGTCCCGGGGCTCGGCCACTTCGGACACACCGGCACCGCCGCCTGGGCCATCACCAACGCGATGGCCGACTACCAGGACCTGTACACCGAGCAGCTGCGCGGGGAGGGCCCCGGACTCAAGGCGCTGGACCCGGACGGCGTCTGGCAGCCCGTCGCCCGCCACACCGAGACCATCGCGGTGGCCGATGGCGAGGACGTCGAGGTCGAGGTCCTGGAGACCTCCCGCGGCCCGGTGATCGTCAACGAAGGCGGCCAGACCCTCTCCCTGCACTACCCGCCCCGCGTCCGCCGCGACCTCGGCTTCGCCGCCCTGCCCGCCCTGCTGCGCGCCCGCACCGTCGCCGACATCGATCGCGCCCTCGACGGCTGGGCGGAGCCCGTCAACGTCGTCCACGCCGCCGACTCGGCGGGCGGGCTGCTGCACCGCGTCGCGGGCGCCGTGCCGCTGCGCGACGGCGCCAACCGGCTGCGCCCCGTGCCGGCGTGGGACCGGCGCCACGACTGGCAGGGCTGGGCCGAGACCCCCGCCGAGCCCGTGCAGGGCTTCGCCGTCATGGCGAACGCCCGCGGCATCGCCTCCCCCCTCGGCGTGGAGTTCGCGCCCCCGCACCGCGCCGACCGCATCCGCGAGCTGCTCAGCGGTTCCGCGGACTGGTCCCCGAAGGCGATGGCCGGCGTGCACGCGGACACGTACCTGGCCTCCGCCGAGCCGCTGCTCGCCCTGCTGCCCGCGCTCGACGGGCTGTCCCCCGCCGCGGCGGCCCTGCGGGCCCGGCTGCAGGCCTGGGACCGGCACATGGCGGCCGACAGCACCGAGGCCACCGTCTTCTCGGCCTTCCGGACCGCGACCGTACGCCGCCTCGCCGCCGATCCCGTCTTCGCGGAACTGGCCGGCGCCCCCACCGGCCCGGAGGTGTTCCACCCGTGGCTGTACCTGGTCCCCCGGGTCGGCTACGCCCTCGAAGGCCTGCTCACCACCTCACTCCTCCCCGGTCTCGACCGCGCCGCGCACGTCCGCGCCGCCCTCGAGGAGACGGCCGCGGCCGGCTCCCCCGACACGCCCTGGGCCGAGGTCCACCGCCTCGCCCCCTGGTCGGCGCTGCCGGACCCGGAGGCCGAGTGGCCGGGCCTGGGCGGCGACCACGACTGCGTGAACGCCACCTCCTCCGTGCCCGGTTTCACCGACCTTACCGCCCGCGCGTCGGCGGCCCGTTACGTCTGGGACCTCGCCCGCCGCGAGGACAGCCTCTGGGCGGTCCCGCTCGGCGCGGACGGTGTCACCGGCGCGCCCCACCACCGCGACCAGCTCCCCCTGTGGGCGCGGTGCGAACTCGTCCCCGTCGTCACCGACTGGACCCGCCTCAGCAAGGAATCGATATGAGCTCCGCCGTCTCCGCCAGACAGCCCGTGCACACCCACCACGTCGAGGGCTTCGGCACGGTCACCATCACCCCCGTCGACCCGGCCGCCGACTCGGCCCTGATCCACGGCTGGGTCACGCAGGAGCGGGCCCGCTTCTGGGGCATGGGCGAGGCCAGCCGCGAACTGGTCCAGGAGATCTACGAGGACGTCGACCGCCGCACCACGCACCACGCGTTCATCGTGGCCCGCGAGGGGGTGCCGGTCGCGCTGTTCCAGACGTACGACTGCGCCGAGGACCGGGTCAGCGAGTGCTACGAGGTCCAGCCTGGGGACGTCGGCGTGCACCTGCTGATCAGCCCGGGCGACGGGGCCCCCGAGCACGGCTTCAGCGCGGGCCTGATGACCGCCTTCATGGCCTACGTCTTCTCCGACCCCGCCACCCGACGCGTGATCGCCGAGCCGGACGCCCGCAACGACAAGGCCATCGCCCGCCTGGAGCGGACCGGTTTCGTGCTCGGCCCGGAGGTCGAACTCCCGGAGATCGACCTGCCCGAGGTCTACCTCCCGGCCAAGCAGGCCCGCCTCGCCTTCCTCAGCCCGCCGGAAGCTCGCTGAGGAACTCGCTCACCAGCGACGCCCATTCGGCCGGGCGCTCGGCGAAGGGGAGGTGCCCGGTGGGCAGTTCCGCGAGCCGTGCGCCCGGCAGGGCGTCGGCCAGCTCCCGCTGGAGCGCGAGCGGGACGAGCCGGTCCTCGGTCGTCGCGATGACGAGGGCCGGTACCTCGATCCGCGCAGCCTCCGCGCGCAGATCCGCCCCCCTGATCAGGTCCACGTGGTCACCGGACCCGGGCGGAATCGAGCCGGCGGTCTCCCGCACCACCCGCTCGACCTGTTCCGGGGTCAGCCCCTCCAGCGCCGCCGGGCTGAACGCGAGCGGCACCAGCAGCCGGGCCAGCAGCTCGTTCTCGCCGCGCCCCGCCAGTCCCGACCACAGGTCGCCGACCAGCTTCAGCCGGTTCCCGGCCCTGACGAAGGTGGCGGTGAGCACCAGCGCGGTCACCCGCTCGGGATACCGGGTGGCGAGGCGCAAGGCGACGTTCCCGCCGAGCGAGTACCCGAGTACGGCGAACCGCTCCAGCCCCTCGGCGTCGGCGGCGGCGACCAACTGGTCCGCCAGTTCGTCCAGTTCGAGCGGTGCTTCGGCCTTCGGCGTGCCCCCGGTGCCGGGGTAGTCGACGCCGACGACGCTGTGGGTGGCGGCGAGTTCGTCCAGGATCGCCCCGAAGTTGGACTCGACGGAACCCCCGCCGCCGTGGGCGAGCAGGAGCCCGGGGCCGCCGCTCTCCTTGCCGACGGTACGGGCGTAGGGCGCGGTGCGGGACGTGACGGTACTGCTCATGGGAGGACTCCCCTATTTCCATAGTGATCGTTACGGAAGGAACGGTACCCGATTAAACTAACGACCGCTACATAATCCTCCGGGTCGTTGCCGCGAGCCGGAGAAGGGATCGTCACCCTAAAGGGATGACCATTTCCATTGACCCCGCGCGTCCGGCGGCTCGAAGCTGATCCCCACTCACATCATTGGCGCTGGGGGGAAATTGACCAGCCAGAACCTGCACATCGGGCCGGACGCGGCGGCAGACCGTTACCGGTTGCTCCGGTCCATCGGGCGCGGCGGGGAGGCCGTGCTCTATCTCGCGGAGATCGAGCTCGCCGGGGGATCCGAACCCGTCGTCGTCAAGGTGCTCGACTCCAAGACGACCATCACGCCCGACATCTTCGACCGGATCAGCCGGAAGTGGAACGAGCAGGCGGAACTGCTGCGCTTCGTCCACCGGCCCGGAGTGGTCGGCGTACGGGAGCACTTCGAGGGCCCGCCGATCCACCGGCCCGGCGAGTCGTCGACCCTGACCGGTCGGGCGCTCGTCCTCGTCATGAACCACGTCGACGGGCTCGACCTGCGCGACTGGCGGGCCGAGCGGACGCTCGCCACCGCCGCCGAGCGGCGCGAGGTCATGCGCACGCTGGAACAGCTGGCCGACGTACTGGACTGGCTGCACTCGGGGAAGGCCACCCCGTCCGGGCGCCAGGTGATCCACGGCGACCTCTCCCCGGGCAACGTGATGGTCGACGAGCACGGGCAGGCCACCCTGGTGGACTTCGGCCTGAGCAAGCTGACCGCCGACCACCAGACGGCCGAGGTCTGGTTCACCCCCGGGTACGCGGCTCCCGAGGTCTTCGACGGGAAGCGGACACCGGGCACGGACCGGTACGCCTTCGGAGCCATCGCGTACTTCCTGCTGAGCGGGGAGTCGCCGCCCAACTCGCCGGAACAGCTGGCCCGGGCGATGGCCGCGCTGCCGCAGATCGCCGTGCTGGACGCCGAGCAGCGGGCCCGGATCACCTCCGTCTACGCGGGCGATCCCACCGAGCGGCCGGTGAGCCTGGCCGGCTGGATGAAGGACGTCCGGCGCGCGGTGGTGTCCACGACCGCCTCCACCTCGCAGCGGGTGGTGGAGGACGCGGCCCCGGCGTCGGCACCGACCCCCGCCCCGACGCCGACCCCGATCCCGGCGATGCCGGTGGCGCCGCCCCAGCCCGCGACCCCGCCGGCGGCGGCGGTCCACACGCCGGCATACGTCCCGGCCGCACAGCCGGAACCGGAGCCGGAGCCGGAGACCCAGCCGCAGCGGCAGGCGCAGCCGCAGCCCGCTCCCGTGCCCGCCGGGTACGGGCCGACGTACCCCTTGCAGGCGACCCCGCCCCCGGAGCCGGGGAAGAAGCGCCGGACCGGGCGGGTGCTGGGCAGCGTCGCCGCCGTCGTGGTCCTCGCCGCGCTCGCCGTGCTCGGCGTACAGCTGCTGCAGGAGAAGGACGACAAGCGAACGGGCCAGACCGCGAGCGACAAGCCCAGCACGTCCGCCTCCGCCGATGCCGACGCCGACGCCGGAGCGGAGACACCGAGCCCGACGCCCACGCCGTCGGACACCGGGAGCGCGGACACGACGGCCGAGCCGACCGCCAGTGGCTCCGAGCCCGCGGGCATCGCGCCGGACATCAAGGCCGCCGATCTGACCGTCATGAACCCCGTGAACGGGCTGGGCGAGTTCACGGTCGGAGCGGCGAAGATCAACACCAAGCAGTACGGCGCGGCGTTCATCGCCGACCTGGGCTGCAACGGCGATGCGACCGCGGAGTTCGACCTCAACCGCGAGTGGAAGTACCTGGACTTCACGGCCGGAGTCGACGACGGCTCCAGCCGGGAGCAGGGCCGGGTCAGCATCTCGCTCGACGGCCAGCCGGCCGCCTTCTCCGAACTCGTCGCGCTCGGCAAGCCGATCACCAAGCGGGTGGAGGTGAACGGCGCCCTGCGCCTGCGCATCAAGGTGGACGCGGGGTGCGAGATGGGCAAGGTGGTCATCGCCGCCCCGCAGCTCACCCGCTGAACCCCGTAGTCCCGTACGCGAAAAGGGCGGCCCCGCACCGGAATGCCGGTGCGGGGCCGCCCTTCGCGTACGGGGTCTACTCGGAGACGCCCAGGCGCTCCAGGATGAGCTCCTTGACGCGCGCCGCGTCGGCCTGGCCGCGGGTGGTCTTCATGACCGCTCCGACCAGGGCGCCGACGGCCGCGATCTTGCCGCCGCGGATCTTGTCGGCGATGGCCGCGTTGCCCGCGATGGCCTCGTCCACGGCCGCGCCGAGCGCGCCCTCGTCCGAGACGACCTTCAGGCCGCGCTTCTCGACGACCTCGTCCGGGGTGCCCTCGCCGGCGAGTACGCCTTCGAGGACCTGGCGGGCCAGCTTGTCGTTCAGCTCGCCCGCGGCGACCAGCGCCGCGACCCGGGCGACCTGCGCCGGGGTGATCGGCAGCTCGTCGACGACGACGCCCTGCTCGTTGGCGTTGCGGGCCAGCTCGCCCATCCACCACTTGCGCGCGGCGGCCGAGTCGGCGCCCGCCTCGGTCGTGGCGACGATGGAGTCCACCGCGCCCGCGTTGAGGATCGACTGCATGTCGTGCTCGGTGACGCCCCACTCCTCGCGGAGCCGGTTGCGGCGCACGCGCGGCATCTCGGGCAGACCGGCGCGCAGCTCCTCGACCCAGTCGCGGGCCGGGGCCACGGGGACCAGGTCGGGCTCCGGGAAGTACCGGTAGTCCTCGGCGTTGTCCTTGATGCGGCCGGCCGTGGTGGAGCCGTCCTCCTCGTGGAAGTGCCGGGTCTCCTGCACGATCGTGCCGCCGCCGGTCAGGACGGCCGCGTGGCGCTGGATCTCGAAGCGGGCCGCGCGCTCGACGGAGCGCAGCGAGTTGACGTTCTTCGTCTCGCTGCGGGTGCCGAACTCGGACTCGGGGGTCGGGCGCAGCGACAGGTTCACGTCGCAGCGCATCTGGCCCTTGTCCATGCGGGCCTCGGAGACGCCGAGCGCCTTGATGACCTCGCGCAGCTCCGCGACGTACGCCTTGGCGACCTCGGGGGCCCGCTCGCCCGCGCCCTCGATGGGCTTGGTGACGATCTCGATGAGCGGGATGCCGGCGCGGTTGTAGTCCAGCAGGGAGTGGGACGCGCCGTGGATACGGCCGGTGGCGCCGCCGACGTGCAGCGACTTGCCGGTGTCCTCCTCCATGTGGGCGCGCTCGATCTCCACGCGGAAGATCTCGCCGTCCTCCAGCTGTACGTCGAGGAAGCCGTTGAAGGCGATCGGCTCGTCGTACTGGGAGGTCTGGAAGTTCTTCGGCATGTCCGGATAGAAGTAGTTCTTCCGGGCGAAGCGGCACCACTCGGCGATCTCGCAGTTCAGCGCGAGACCGATCTTGATGGCGGACTCGACGCCGATCGCGTTGACGACCGGGAGGGAGCCGGGCAGACCGAGGCAGGTGGGGCAGGTCTGCGAGTTGGGCTCGGCGCCCAGCTCGGTGGAACAGCCGCAGAACATCTTGGTCTTGGTGCCGAGCTCGACATGGACCTCAAGGCCCATGACGGGGTCGAACGAGGCGAGAGCGTCCTCGTACGACATCAGTTCGGTGTAGGTGCTCACGGTGAAACTTTTCCCTCTCAGCCCAGCAGGACGTCGTCGTCGCCCAGGCGCTTCAGCTCGCGGTACAGGATCGCGAGGCCGGTGACGATGGCGGCGGCGGACACGGCGGCGTCGACCAGCTTCAGCACGTCGTGCTCGCTGCGGGCCTTCTTGACCTGCTTGATCACGCTGATCGCGCCGAAGGCGGTGGTGCCGATCGACAGGTAGGTGCCGGTCTTGGACTTCTTGAAGCCCTTGGCCTTGGTCAGTGCACTGGTGCTCACAGCGACGGTGCCTCCTCAAGCAGCGGGTGACCCCAGCGTGCGATGAAGGCGGCCTCGACGGCCGCACCGACCTTGTAGAGACGGTCGTCCTTCATCGCCGGGGCGATGATCTGCAGACCGACCGGGAGACCGTCCTCGGGCGCCAGGCCGCAGGGGAGCGACATGGCGGAGTTGCCGGCCAGGTTGGTCGGGATGGTGCACAGGTCCGCGAGGTACATCGCCAGCGGGTCGTCGGTGCGCTCACCGATCGGGAAGGCGGTGGTCGGGGTCGTCGGGGAGACGATCACGTCGACCTGCTCGAAGGACTTCTCGAAGTCCTTGGTGATGAGCGTGCGGACCTTCTGGGCGGAGCCGTAGTACGCGTCGTAGTAGCCGGAGCTGAGCGCGTACGTGCCGAGGATGACGCGGCGCTTGACCTCGTCGCCGAAGCCGGCCTCGCGGGTCAGGGCGGTGACGTCCTCGGCGGACTTGGTGCCGTCGTCTCCGACGCGCAGGCCGTAGCGCATGGCGTCGAAACGGGCCAGGTTCGAGGAGCACTCGGACGGCGCGATCAGGTAGTACGCGGCCATCGCGAGGTCGAAGGACGGGCAGTCCAGCTCGACGATCTCGGCGCCGAGCTCCTTGAGGAGCTCCACCGACTCGTTGAAGCGCTGGACGACGCCGGCCTGGTAGCCCTCGCCGGCGAACTGCTTGACCACACCGACGCGCATGCCGGCGACGGAGCCGTTGCGGGCGGCCTCGACGACCGGCGGGACCGGGGCGTCGATGGAGGTGGAGTCGAGCGGGTCGTGGCCGGCGATGACCTCGTGGAGGAGCGCGGCGTCCAGGACCGTACGGGCGCAGGGACCGCCCTGGTCGAGGGAGGAGGAGAAGGCCACCATGCCGTAGCGGGAAACACCGCCGTACGTCGGCTTCACGCCGACGGTGCCGGTGACGGCGGCGGGCTGGCGGATGGAACCGCCGGTGTCCGTGCCGATGGCGAGGGGCGCCTGGTACGCGGCGAGCGCGGCCGCGGAGCCGCCGCCGGAGCCGCCGGGGATCCGGGTGAGGTCCCAGGGGTTGCCGGTGGGGCCGTAGGCGCTGTTCTCGGTGGAGGACCCCATGGCGAACTCGTCCATGTTGGTCTTGCCGAGGATCACGACGTCGGCTTCCTTCAGCTTGCGCGTCAGGGTGGCGTCGTAGGGCGGGATCCAGCCTTCGAGGATCTTCGAACCGACGGTGGTCGGGACCCCGACGGTGGTGAAGATGTCCTTGAGGGCGAGCGGTACGCCGGCCAGCGGGCCGAGCTTCTCGCCGGCCGCGCGCTTGGCGTCGACGGCGCGGGCCTGGGCGAGCGCGCCTTCGCGGTCGACGTGCAGGAAGGCGTGGACCTTCTCGTCGGTCGCGTCGATGCGGGCCAGGTGGGCCTCGGTGACCTCGACGGCCGTGAGCTCGCCGGAGGCGATCTTCTCGGCGGTCTGGGCTGCCGTGAGCTTGATGATGTCCGTCATGGCTGTTAGTCCTCCCCCAGGATCTGCGGCACCTTGAATCGCTGCTGCTCCTGGGCGGGAGCGCCGGAGAGCGCCTGCTCGGGGGTGAGCGAGGGACGGACCTCGTCCGCGCGCATGACGTTCGTCAGCGGCAGCGGGTGGGAGGTCGGCGGGACGTCTTGGTCGGCGACCTCGGAGACGCGGGCGACCGCGCCGATGATGTCGCCGAGCTGTCCGGCGAAGTGATCCAGCTCGTTGCTGGACAGCTCAAGGCGCGCCAGCCGAGCGAGGTGGACGACCTCCTCGCGCGTAATGCCAGGCATGCAGCGATCCTCTGGGGGTGGGTGGATGTTTGGGTTTCGGACCCAATCCTATGGGGCCCGGCCCCCCACCCACGAAACGGTTTGCGGTCGTGCCGGTACGGGGCCGGGCCCGAGCCCGCTGCACGGGGCCTCCCGGGCTCCGCCCGGACCCGCGGGTCCGGGGGCGGAGCCCCCGCAACGGCGGCGCAGGGGTCAGACGGCGTCGGCCTCGGCGGCCGCGAGCTCGGCCGAGATGTCGGCCGGGCGGCGCCAGCCGCGCTCGCCCCGGGCGAGGAGCCAGGCGGTGGCCTCCTGCGGCGGCATGGCGGCGGCGACCAGCCACCCCTGCACCGCGTCGCAGCCCAGGTCCCGCAGCCGCTCCCACGTCTCGTCGTCCTCCACGCCCTCGGCGACCACGAGCAGGCCCAGCGAGTGGGCGAGATCGACGGTGCAGCGGACGATCTCCGCGTCCTGCGCATCCACGGCAAGCCGGCCCACGAACGACCGGTCGATCTTCAGCTCGCTGACCGGCAGCCGGCGCAGGTGGACCAGTGAGGAGTACCCGGTCCCGAAGTCGTCCAGGGACATCTTCACGCCGTGGCCGGTGAGCCCGGCCATGGTGTCCGCCGCCCGCTGCGGGTCCTCGAGCAGCACGTGTTCCGTTATCTCCAGCTGGAGGCCGCTCGCCGGGACCCCGTGCCGGGCCAGCCGCGCGGCCACCGCTCCCGCGAAGCCGGGGGTGTGGACGTCGCGCGGCGAGACGTTGACGGCCACCGGCACCTTCAGGCCCTGGGCCCGCCACCGCGCGACCTGCGCGAGGGCCGTCTCCAGGACGTACTCCGTCAGGTGCGGCATCAGCCCGGAGGTCTCGGCGATCGCGATGAACTCGTCCGGGGACACCCGCCCGCGTTCCGGATGGACCCAGCGCACCAGGGCCTCGAGCCCGGCCACCTGCCCGTCGAAGCGGACCTTCGGCTGGTAGTGGAGTTCCACTTCACCCGCGTCGAGGGCCCGGCGGAGGTCGCCGAGGAGGCCGAGCCGGTCGGGGGTGTTGCTGTCCCGCTTGGACTCGTACACCTCCACGCCCGTGCGGTCGCGCTTCGCCTGGTACATCGCCACGTCGGCGCGGCGCAGCAGCCCCTCGGCGTCCAGCGCGTGGTCGGGGAAGACGGCGAGGCCGGCGCTGGCCTCCAGGACGAGCGTGAGGCCGTCCAGGTCCAGCGGGGAGCTGAGCTCCGCGACCAGGTGGCGGGCGATCCGCTGGGCGCTGGTGGTGGAGTCGGCCACGGGCAGCAGGACGGCGAACTCGTCACCGCCGAGCCGGGCCGCCTCGGCGTCCTCGGGCAGCGCCTGGCGCAGCCGGTCGGCGATCTGGAGGAGCAGCCGGTCGCCCGCGAGGTGACCGAGGGTGTCGTTGACGGCCCGGAAGCGGTCCAGGTCGATCAGCACAAGAGCTGCCCGGGTGCCCAAACGTTCAGCCTCGTCCAGGGCGGTCCAGGCCCGCTCCAGCAGCCACTGCCGGTTCGGCAGCCCGGTCAGCGGGTCCCGAAGCTGTTCCTCGGCGCGGGCCCGGGCGATCCACAGGGTGGAGTCCAGTGCGATCAGCGGCACGGCGAACAGCGGCAGCAGGACCGGCTGCGTGACCGCGACGACGCAGATCAGCGGGGCGATCCCGAGCAGCGCGACCGCGACTAAGGCCTGCCGGAGCAGGGCCGTACGGGCGACGGTGGGCAGGCCGCCGCCGCGCGGGGTCACCGCGATCCACAGCAGGGCCCGGGTGACGAGCAGGTACGCGACCGCCACGAGGATGACCTCGGGCACCGCGTCGAGCTCCCAGCTGGTGGGCCTCCAGGGGCTCTCCACTGACGGCACGTCGCCGAAGGCCGCGAGTACGAGGGCTCCCGCGCCGATGCCGAGGATGTCCACGGAGCCGTGCAGCACACCCTGCCGCCAGCGGTGCCGGCGCGCGGCCCCGACCAGGGACACCACCGCGAGCGAGACGAGTCCCGCGGGCACCCAGCCGTAGAGGAGGAGCACGCCGAGGGTGAGCGCGGCGCCCGAACCGGTGCCGCCCCACCAGCGGTCGCGGCCCAGTGCGACGAGGTGGCCGACGATGATGCCGGTGAGCAGGGCGAGCGCCCAGCCCACCGCGCCACCGGGGAACAGTGCCTGACGGTCGCTCAGCGCGGAGGCGACCCCCGCCCCGAGCACCACGACGGCCAGGCCCACGACGGCGAGGGACAGCACGCCGCGCCGCCCGGATCCGCTCGCACCGGTGCCGGGCGGCCGGGTCTCCGGTGTCCTGGACCCCAGAACACCCATCCGGCCCGCCCGCATGGACGGGAGTTCCCCGCCGAACTCAGGTGACGGGTCGGCGCTTTCGGTGGGTTTCATGCCCGTCCCTCTCACAGCCGGCTGTGCCGATGTCACGCAATGGCCCCGATGTCATGCCATCACGGCTGGAATCGCATCCGGCTGCCGTGCACGACGGGCGCACCCCTCAACAGTAGGACGCGGGAGGGTCTCAGGGGCAGCGGTCGGCGGTGGTTGCCCGAATGCGACCCAGCCACCCTCATCAGTACGGTATCCGCCGAACGGGTGAGTTTGGACCAGGACCCCCCGGTCACCCGTCCGATGATCCGACAGGTCACCGCCCTACGACCAGCCTTGTACCAGCCGTTTACCACCGTCTGCCGCGCCTGGCGTGCGCCCGCCCGTACGGCCGCACGCCACGCATCCGTTCACCTTCTTTACTCCCCTGGAGATCTGTCCGGGCGATTGCCTTCCGGCCGTTACTCCGCTCCGCCGTCGCCGTCGCCGTCGCCGTCGCCGTCCACGGGAAGCGCCGCCTCCCGCGCCGCGTCCGGGCCCTGCTCCAGCAGTACCTCGAAGCCGGCGTCGTCGAGGATGGCGAGCTTCAACTGCACGGCCTTGTCGTACTTCGAGCCCGGGTTGTCGCCGACCACGACGAAGGAGGTCTTCTTCGAGACCGACCCGGTGACCTTGGCCCCGCGGCTCTGCAGGGCTTCCTTCGCTCCGTCCCGGGTGTGGCTCTGCAAGGTGCCGGTGACGACGACGGTCAGCCCCTCGAGCGGGCGCGGCCCCTGCTCCTCGGCGGAACCTTCCTCCTCCGTCCGGACCCCGGCCTCCCGCCACTTGCGCAGGATCTCCTGGTGCCAGTCGACGGCGAACCACTCCTTGAGGGAGGCCGCGATGATAGCGCCGACCCCGTCGGTGGCCGTCAGCTCCTCCTCCGTGGCCTGTTCGATGCGCTCGATCGACCGGAACTCGCGGGCGAGGGCCTCCGCGGCGACCGGGCCGACATGACGGATCGACAGTCCGTTGATGATGCGGGCGAGCGGACGGTCCTTGGCGGCCGCGATGTTCTCCAGCATCGCCAGGGCATTCTTCTTCGGCTCGCCCTTCTGGTTGGCGAAGACCGTGACGATCTTCTCCTCGCCCGTCTTCGGGTCCCGCTTGGGCAGCCCGCTGTCCGGGTCCAGGACGTACGCCTTGATGGGCAGCAGGTCCTCGATGGTCAGGCCGAAGAGGTCGCCCTCGTCCAGCAGCGGCGGCCGGGCGGGCTCCAGGGGGGCGGTCAGCGCGGCCGCCGCCACCATGCCGAAGTTCTCGATGTCGAGGGACTGCCGGCCGGCCAGGTAGAAGAGCCGCTCGCGCAGCTGGGCGGGGCAGGTCTGCGCGTTGGGGCACCGGACGTCGATGTCCCCCTCCTTCATCGGCCGCAGCTCCGTCCCGCACGCGGGGCACTCGGCCGGCATCACGAACTCCCGCTCGCTGCCGTCCCGCAGGTCCACCACCGGCCCGAGGATCTCGGGGATGACGTCGCCCGCCTTGCGCAGCACGACGGTGTCCCCGATGAGCACGCCCTTGGCCTTGACGACCTCCTGGTTGTGCAGGGTCGCGAACTCGACCTCCGAGCCGGCCACCGTCACCGGCTCCACCTGCGCGTACGGGGTCACGCGGCCGGTGCGGCCGACGCCGACCTTGATGTCGATCAGCTTGGTGTTGACCTCTTCGGGAGCGTACTTCCAGGCGATCGCCCAGCGCGGGGCACGCGCCGTGGACCCGAGCCGGCCCTGGAGCGCGATCTCGTCGAGCTTGACGACCACGCCGTCGATCTCGTGCTCCACGGAGTGCCGGTTCTCGCCGAAGTTCGCGATGAACTGCCGGACCTCGGCGAGCGAGGAGACGACCCTGTTGTGCCGGGCGGTCGGCAGACCCCACTCGCGCAGCAGCTCGTAGGCCTGCGACTGGCGCTCGATCGCGAAGCCCTCGCGGGCGCCGATCCCGTGCACGACCATGTGGAGCGGGCGGCTCGCGGTGACCTTCGGGTCCTTCTGGCGCAGCGAACCGGCCGCCGCATTGCGCGGGTTGGCGAAGGGCTTGCCCTCCGCCTCCACCAGCCGGGCGTTGAGCTCCTCGAACTTCTCCATCGGGAAGTACACCTCGCCGCGGATCTCGACGAGGGCCGGGATCCGGTCGCCCTCCAGCCGGTCCGGGATCTCGGCGATGGTGCGGACGTTGGGCGTGATGTCCTCGCCGGTGCGGCCGTCGCCGCGGGTGGCGGCCCGGGTCAGCCGGCCGTTCTCGTAGGTGAGGTTGACGGCGAGGCCGTCCACCTTCAGCTCGCACAGGTAGTGGTAGTCCGAGGTGTTCACGTCCCGGGCCACCCGCTCGGCCCAGGCGGCCAGTTCCTCGTCGTCGAAGGCGTTGTCGAGGGAGAGCATGCGCTCCCGGTGCTCGACGGAGGCGAAGTCCGTCTCGTACGCCCCGGCCACCTTCTGGGTGGGCGAGTCGGGCGTGCGCAGCTCCGGGTACTGCTCCTCCAGGGCCTCCAGCGAGCGCAGCAGCTTGTCGAACTCGGCGTCGCTGACGACCGGCTGGTCGTTCACGTAGTACCGGAAGCGGTGCTCCTCGACCTGCTCGGCCAGCAGCGCGTGCTGCTCACGCACCGCCGCCGGTACTGCCGTGTCCTGCTGTTCGGCTGCCATGCCGTGTCCTCCCGTGGCCCGTCTCGACCGTCACTCAGGGTTGTCGGCGAGCGACCTCGCCGCCCTGACGCAATGCGCCTGCACCGCGCGGGCGTAGGCGGGTGAAGCACCCGCCAGACCGCACGACGGGGTGACCACGACGGACTCCGCCAGAGTCCCCGGGGCCAGTCCCAGCCTGCGCCAAAGCTTCCTGACACCCATGACGCTACCGGCAGGGTCCGACAACGGGCCGTCGGTGCCCGGCACCACTCCGGCGAAGAGTTTCGTACCGCCTTCGACGGCCTCCCCGATGGTGTCGTCCTCGCGCTCGGTGAGCAACGAGAAATCGAACGACACGCCCGTGGCGCCGGCTCGCCGCAGCAGTCCGAAGGGGACCTCGGGCGCGCAGGAGTGGACGATGACCTCCCCGTCATGGACGGCGAACAGGTCCCGCAGGGTGCCCTCGACCACCTGCCGGTCGACGGCCCGGTAGGTGCGGTAGCCGCTCGCGGAGCGGACCCGGCCGAGCAGGACGGCTGTGAGCGACGGCTCGTCGAACTGCAGCACGACGTCGGCGCCGGGGATCCGCTTGCGTACGTCGGCCAGGTGCTCGCGCAGGCCCTCGGCGAGGGATCCGGCCAGGTCCCGGCAGGCGCCGGCGTCCTGGAGCATGGCCTCGCCGCCGTGCAGTTCCAGGGCGGCGGCCAGCGTCCACGGCCCGACGGCCTGGATCTTGAGCTTCCCGGTGTACCCCTGGGTGAACTCCTCCAGGGCGTCGAGGTCCTCCCCGAGCCAGGACCGGGCGCGCTTCGAGTCCCGTCCGGGGCGGTCGCTGATCCGCCAGCCGCTGGGCTCGACGTGCGCGTACATGTCGACCAGCAGCCCGAGGGAACGGCCGATCATGTCGGCGCCGGGGCCCCGGGCGGGCAGCTCGGCGAGGTACGGGAACTCCTCGAAGGAGCCCGTCACGGTCTTGGCGGCCTCGCGGGCGTCCCCGCCGGGCAGCGAACCGATGCCGGTGGCGCTCGCGCTCATCGGCCCGGCCTGATGCTCAGGTCGTTGACCTCGGCGTCGCGCGGCAGGTCGATGGCCATGACGATGGTGGTCGCCACGGACTCGGGGTCGATCCAGGCGGCGGCGTCGTACTCCTTGCCCTCCTGGGAGTGCACCTTGGCCTGCATGGGGCTGGCGGTACGCCCCGGGTACACGGAGGTGACGCGGATGCCGTTGGCCTTCTCCTCTTCCCGCAGGGAGTCGGCGAGGGCCTTGAGACCGTGCTTGGAGGCGGCGTAGGCGCTCCAGTCGGCGTGGGCGTGGAGTCCGGCGCCGGAGTTCACGAAGAGGACGTCGGCGTGCGAGGCGCGCAGGGTGGGCAGCAGCAGCCGGGTGACCTCGGCGGGGGCGATCAGGTTCACGTTGAGCTGCTGGTGCCAGGTCTTGGGGCGCAGCTCCCCCACCGGTCCGAGGTCCACGATCCCCGCGATGTGCAGCAGGGAGTCGATCCGCTCGGGGATGGCCTGCTTGGAGAAGGCCCACGAGAGCCGGTCGGGGTCGGCGAGGTCGCCGACGAGGGCCCGCGCACCGGGGTACCGCGCGATGAGCTCCTTGCCGCGTCCGGCGTCGCGGGCGAGGAGGACGAGGTCGTCGCCGCGGGCGTGCAGCCGGGCCGCGACGGCGGCGCCGATGCCGGACCCGGCACCGGTGATCAGGTGAGTAGCCATACCGCCCATGCTCGCACCCCGCCAGGCCCCGGGAGCCGCGCGGTACGCCGTCTTGATCACGCTAGGAGCGATCACGGCCGGTGCCGCCGTGGCCGTCGCCGGGTGGCCGAGCCAGGTCCGTCAGGGCGCGGCCGCGGTTTCGCTTGCCTCCGGGGTCATGCTGGCGCGGGCTGGAAGGTGCGCCGGTAGGCGATCGGGGAGATGCCGAGGGCGGAACGCATGTGCTGGCGCAGGGAGTTCGCCGAGCCGAAGCCGGCCCGGTGGGCGACCAGGTCGACCGGCAGGTCACTGGACTCCAGCAAGTGGCGGGCGATCTCGAGGCGTTGGGTGGTGAGCCACTGCACCGGGGTCATGCCGACCTCGTCGCGGAAGCGCCGGGTGAAGGTGCGCAGGCTCATCCGGGCGTGGCCGGCGAGCTCGGCCAGCGCGATCGGTTCGGCGAGGCGTTCCAGGGCCCAGGCGCGGGTGGCGGTGGTCGTGGCCACGGTGGGTTCGGGGACCGGCCGGTCGATGTACTGAGCCTGGCCGCCGTCGCGCCACGGCGGTACGACGCACAGCCGGGCCGCGCGGTTGGCCACGGCCGTGCCGTGGTCCTGGCGGATCATGTAGAGGCAGAGGTCGACGCCGGCGGCCACGCCCGCCGAGGTGAGGATGTCTCCGTCGTCGACGAAGAGCACCTCCTCGTCGAGCCGGACGCGCGGGAAGCCGCGCTGGAACTCGGGTGCGTGCAGCCAGTGCGTGGTGGCGACCCGGCCGTCGAGCAGCCCGGCGGCGGCGAGGACGTACGAGCCGGTGCACAGGGAGACCAGCCGGGTGCCGGGCCTGATCGCGGCGAGGGCGTCGACCAGGGCCTGCGGCAGGGGCGCGCCGTGCGCGAGCTCGTCCATGGAGTGCGTGGGCGTGATGATCACGGTGTCGGCCGCGGCGAGGGCTTCGGGGCCCGCCGCGACGCCGACGGTGAAGCCCGCGTCACTGGTCACGGGCTGCCCGTCGGCGGTGCAGACGGTCAGCTCGTAGAGCGGGTTCCCGGCCTCGTCCAGGGCGTTGCCGAAGACCCGGGAGGGGATCCCGAGCTCGAACGGGGGGACGCCTTCGAGGGCGAGTACGGCAATGCGGTGCATGGCCAGATTCTGTCACATGGTGGCCGGACGGCCAATACCACGGCCTCGCTCCGGAGCCGAAGCTGGTTCCACAGCAGCACGAAACGCAACTGAGGAGAAACACATGCGCGCCATCGTCGTCAGCCAGTGGGGCGGACCCGAGGTACTGACCGAGACCGAGCTGGACCGCCCGGAGCCGGGCCTGGGCGAGATCCTGGTACGGGTCCACGCGGCCGGCGTGAACCCGGTGGACTGGAAGACCCGCGAGAGCGGCGCCCTGATCCCCTGGGGGCCGGTCCCGATGGTCGGCTGGGACGTGTCGGGCACCGTCGAGGCCGTCGGACCGGGCGTGACCCTGTACCGGGCGGGCGACGAGGTCTACGGGATGCCCCGCTTCCCGCAGCAGGCCGGCGGGTACGCCGAGTACGTGACGGCCCCCGCGCGGCACTTCGCCCCCAAGCCCGCCTCGCTCGACCACGTACAGGCGGCGGCGCTGCCGCTGGCGGCCCTGACCGCCTGGCAGGCGCTGGTGGACACCGCCGGGGTGTCGGCCGGGCAGCGGGTGCTGGTGCACGCGGCGGCCGGCGGGGTCGGCCACCTGGCCGTGCAGATCGCCAAGGCCCGCGGTGCGTACGTGATCGGCACCGCGAGTGCGGGCAAGCACGCGCTGCTGCGCGACCTCGGCGCGGACGAGGTGATCGACTACCGCACCACGGCCTTCGAGGAGGCGGTCGCCGACGTGGACGTGGTGATCGACGCGATCGGCGGGGACTACACGCAGCGCTCGCTGAAGGTGATCAAGCCGGGCGGACACCTGGTGACCCTGCCGGGCCCGGACGGCATCCCGGCCGACACGGCGGGCGTGCACGCCGCCTGGGTCCTGGTGGAGCCGGACCTCGCCGGCCTGCGGGAGATCGCGGCCCTGGCCGACCAGGGCCTGCTGAAGCCCCTGGTCGACACGGTCCTGCCGCTGGAGCAGGCCGCGAAGGCCCACGAGATCGGCGAGCAGGGCCGCACCACCGGCAAGATCGTCCTGACGGTCGCCTAAGCGGAGGCGGCGGCGCCGGCCGTGGCCCGGGTGGTCGTCGCGATGGTGGCGGAGCCGACCACGCGCGTGCCGTCGTAGAGCACGATCGCCTGGCCGGGGGCCACGCCGCGGACCGGCTCGGTGAAGGAGACGCGCAGCTCGCCGTCCACGAGCTCGGCGAAGACCTCGGTCTCGCCGCCGTGGGCGCGCAGCTGGGCGGTGTAGGTGCCCGGGGCGGCGGCCGTGGATCCGCACCAGCGGGGGCGGATCGCGGTCAGGGCGGTGACGTCGAGGGCCTCGACGGGGCCGACGGTGACGGTGTTGTTCACGGGCGAGATGTCGAGGACGTAGCGCGGCTTGCCGTCGGCGGCGGGGTGGCCGATGCGCAGGCCCTTGCGCTGGCCGATGGTGAACCCGAAGGCGCCCTCGTGGGTGCCGACCTTCTCGCCGGTCGCCTCGTCGACGATGTCGCCCTCGGCCTTGCCGAGTCGGTTCGCGAGGAAGCCCTGGGTGTCGCCGTCGGCGATGAAGCAGATGTCGTGGCTGTCGGGCTTCTTGGCCACGGCCAGACCGCGCTCCTCGGCCTCGGCGCGGATCTCTTCCTTGGTGGTGAGGGTGTCGCCGAGCGGGAAGAGCGCGTGGGCGAGCTGCTTCTCGTCGAGGACGCCGAGGACGTACGACTGGTCCTTGGCCATGTCGGAGGCCCGGTGCAGCTCGCGGGAGCCGTCCTCGTTCAGGACGACGGTGGCGTAGTGACCGGTGCAGACGGCGTCGAAGCCGAGGGCGAGGGCCTTGTCGAGCAGCGCCGCGAACTTGATCTTCTCGTTGCAGCGCAGGCACGGGTTCGGGGTGCGCCCGGCCTCGTACTCGGAGATGAAGTCCTCGACCACGTCCTCGCGGAAGCGCTCGGCGAGGTCCCAGACGTAGAAGGGGATGCCGATGACGTCCGCGGCGCGGCGGGCGTCGCGGGAGTCCTCGATGGTGCAGCAGCCGCGGGCGCCGGTCCGGAAGGACTGCGGGTTCGCGGAGAGCGCGAGGTGGACGCCGGTCACGTCGTGCCCGGCTTCCACGGCGCGGGCGGCGGCGACGGCGGAGTCCACGCCGCCTGACATGGCGGCCAGGACGCGGAGTGGGCGGGCGGTGCGCGGCAGGTTCTCAGTCATAGCACCGTCCAGAGTACGGGGAACCGCGCGGGGTCACTGCGCGTTATCGGCTGTGGGGGGTGGATCACATGGTGAAGCAGGGGAAGAAGTCTCCGGGCAGGACCCGCAGGGCGGTGCTCTTCGGCGGGCTCGGGATCTTCACGGTCGCGGCATTCGCCGGGCGTCAGGAGATCGGGCGCGCGTGGTGGCTGGTGCCCGGGGTGAGCAAGCCGCGCAAGGAGGGCGAGCTGGACCACGCCGGCGCGAGCTGGACGGCGGCTTCGCCCGCGAACTGGCGGCTGGCGGACCGGCCCGACGACTACCGGGTGGACCGGATCGTCGTCCATGTCACACAGGGCGGCTTCGAATCCTCCGTGGACGCGTTCAAGAACCCCTGGCACAAGGCCTCGGCCCACTACATCGTGCGCGGGGACGGCCACATAGAGCAGATGGTGCGCGAGCTGGATGTGGCGTTCCACGCGGGGAACCGCTCGATGAACGAGCGCAGCGTCGGCATCGAGCACGTGGGCTTCGTCGACCGGCCGCAGGACTTCACGGACGCGATGTACGCGGCCTCGGCCCGGCTGGCGGCCGACGTCTGCCGCAGATACGGCATTCCGGCGGACCGCAAGCACATAGTCGGCCACTCCGAGGTTCCGGGCGCCGACCACACGGACCCGGGCCGCCACTGGGACTGGGACCGGTACATACGCATGGTCGGCGAGGCCCTGTCGAACCAGCCTGGCCAGTCCGCCCAGTCGAACCAGGCCCGGACAGGGCCTAGCTGAGGCCCGCCGTGCGGGCCCGTTCCACGGCCGGGCCGATGGCCGCCGCCAGGGCGGCGACGTCGTCCTTGGTGGAGGTGTGGCCCAGGGAGAAGCGCAGGGTGCCGCGGGCCAGCTGGGGGTCGGTGCCGGTGGCCAGCAGGACGTGGCTCGGCTGAGCCACGCCGGCGGTGCAGGCGGAGCCCGTGGAGCACTCGATGCCCTGTGCGTCGAGCAGCAGCAGGAGGGAGTCGCCCTCGCAGCCGGGGAAGCTGAAGTGGGCGTTGGCCGGGAGCCGGTCGTCGGGGTCTCCGCCGAGGACGGCGTCCGGAACGGCCCCGCGGACGGCGGCGATCAGCTCGTCGCGCAGGCCGCCGATCTCGGTGACGAACCGTTCGCGCCGCTCGGCGGCGAGGACGGCGGCCACGGCGAACGCCGCGATGGCCGGCACGTCGAGGGTGCCGGAGCGGACGTGCCGCTCCTGGCCGCCGCCGTGCAGTACGGGGACGGGGCTCTGGTCGCGGCCCAGCAGCAGGGCTCCGATGCCGTACGGGCCGCCGACCTTGTGACCGCTGACGGTCATGGCGGCGAGGCCGCTGTCGCCGAAGGAGACGTCGAGCTGCCCGAAGGCCTGGACGGCGTCGGAGTGCAGCGGGATGCCGTGTTCGCGGGCGACGGCGGCCAGTTCGCGGACCGGCATGACGGTGCCGATCTCGTTGTTGGCCCACATCACGGTGGCCAGGGCCACGTCGTCGGGGTTGCGCTCCACCGCCTCCCGGAAGGCGTCCGTGTGCACCCGCCCGTAGCGGTCGACGGGCAGGTACTCGACCTGCGCGCCCTCGTGCTCGGCGAGCCAGTGGACCGCGTCGAGCACGGCGTGGTGCTCGACGGGGCTGGCCAGGACCCGGGTCCTGGCGGGGTCGGCGTCCCGGCGGGCCCAGTAGAGGCCCTTGACGGCGAGGTTGTCGGCCTCCGTGCCGCCGGCGGTGAAGACCACCTCGCTCGGGCGGGCGCCGATCGCGTCGGCGAGGGCCTCGCGGGCCTCCTCGACGGTTCGGCGCGCCCGGCGGCCGGCGGCGTGCAGGGAGGACGCGTTCCCCGTGGCGGCGAACTGCGCGGTCATCGCCGCAGCGGCCTCCGGCAGCATCGGGGTGGTGGCAGCGTGGTCGAGGTAGGCCATGATCCCCCGATTCTACGAGTCCGCCGGGGCCGCCCTTGCCCCGCCCGTCAGGTGCGAGGTGCGCGGGCGAGCTGGCGGGACTGGGCGACCAGGTGGTCGGCCGAGTCCCATACCTCGGCGTCCTCCTCGAGGAAGCCGCCGGCCAGGTTGCGGGTGGTGATGGCGACCCGGAGCGGGCCCGGGGCCGGGCGGCGCCGGATGTGGGTGGTGAGCTCCACGGTCGGGGTCCAGCCGATCAGGCCGAGGTCGAAGGAGGTCGGCGGCAGTGCGTCCACCGCCAGGAGCATGGACAGCGGGTCGGCGTCGCGGCCGTCGGCCAGCTCGAACCAGGCCCGCATCTCGCCCTTGCCCGAGGGCGCGCCGAGGGCCCAGCCCGCGGTCGCGGGGTCCAGCCGCAGCCGGAGCCGGTCCACGATCGCGGAACTCCCGGGGATCGGGGCCGGGCCGGCCTCGGGGCCGATGCAGTCCTCGTAGGACGGCATGACGGGCGGCAGCGCCGCGGTCCGTACGTCGTCGGGCAGGGCGGAGAGGTCGCCGTAGGAGGCGAGGACGCGGATGCGCTCGATCTCGGCGCCGCTCTCGTCGTACTGGAACAGCGAGGCCTGGCCCGTGGAGAGGGTGCGGCCCATCCGTACCACCTGCGTGCGGATCACGGCGGGGCCGGGCACGGAGGAGGTCAGGTAGTGCGCGGAGACGGTGAAGGGGTCCGGGTGCGGCAGGGCCGCCGACAGGGCCCGGCCGACCAGGGCCAGCAGGTATCCGCCATTGACGGCGCTGATGATCGTCCATCCGGAGGAGAGCTCCGCGTCGTACACCCCGGGCTCGTCCGCGCGCGCGGTGATGGTGGTGTCGCGGTCGAACTCGCTGTCGCCGATGGTTGCCTGGGCAGCTGCGTGTGACATGAAACCGACGGTACACCCGGTTGCTACTAAGCGGTAGCTTTCTTTTGTTACGGCTCTTCGGCCACCGACGAGCGGCGGTTCCAGGCCAGGGGTGCCCGCCAGTGGTAGCGCATCGCGAGCAGGCGCATGACGAACGTGGTGACGATCGCGAGGCCGGTGGTGAAGGCGTTGAGGGAGTCCAGGGCGATGAAGACGGCGACCATCGCGGCGCCGACCGTGGCGGGCACGGCATACATCTCGCGGTCGCGCAGCAGCGAGGGCACCTCATTGGCGAGTACGTCGCGCAGTACGCCACCGCCGACGGCCGTGGCGAGGCCCAGCGCGGCGGACGCGGTGAGGCCGAGGCCGTACTCGTAGGCCTTGGTCGTGCCCGTCACGCAGAACAGCGCGAGGCCGGCGGCGTCGAAGACGTTGATGGCCCGGTTGATCCGCTGGACCTCGGGGTGCAGGAAGAAGACGAGCGCGGCGGCGACCAGCGGGGTGACGAAGAAGCTGAGCTCACCGAAGGCGGCCGGGGGGACGGCGCCGATGACGAGGTCGCGGAAGAGGCCGCCGCCGAGGGCGGTGACCAGGGCGAGGACGGCGATGCCGAAGACGTCGAAGTTCTTGCGGACGGCGAGCAGGGAGCCCGCCGTGGCGAAGACGAAGATGCCGGCGAGGTCCAAGGCATGCTGGACCCCGGGCGGGAAGAGATCGTGGAGCACCGGCTCATTGTCGCCTGTGGCGTGCCCGCCCCGTGCCGGGGCTCGGGCCGCCGGGTCCAGGACGTACGGCTCCGCCCCCCGCAAACTCCCCCAGACTCCGTCCGGGGGGGGACCCCAGGCGGGGCTGGAAGGATCCAGCCCCGCCCTCGGTTTCGTCCGCTACTCCGAAACCGTGACCACCGCGTCCGCCGCGCCCGGCAGGGGCTGGTCGCCCGGTGCCTGGTCAGGGGCGTTCTCGGGGTGGTGGCAGGCCACCTGGTGGCCGGTCTTCAGGGCCAGCAGCGGCGGCTCCTGCGTCGTGCAGATCTGCGTGGCCTTCCAGCACCGCGTGTGGAAGCGGCAGCCGCTCGGCGGCGAGATCGGCGACGGCACGTCGCCCTTGAGCAGGATGCGGCCGCTCTTGACGCCGCGCCGCCGCGGGTCCGGCACCGGCACGGCCGACATCAGCGCCGTGGTGTACGGGTGCATCGGCGCCCCGTACAGCGACTTGTTGTCCGCCAGCTCGACGATCTTGCCGAGGTACATCACCGCGATGCGGTCCGAGACGTGCCGGATGACCGACAGGTCGTGCGCGATGATCACGTACGTGAGGCCGAGCTCCTCCTGGAGGTCGTCCAGCAGGTTGACCACCTGGGCCTGGATCGACACGTCCAGCGCCGAGACGGGCTCGTCCGCGACCACCAGCTTCGGCTTCAGCGCCAGCGCCCGCGCGATGCCGATGCGCTGCCGCTGACCGCCCGAGAACTCGTGCGGGTAGCGGTTGTAGTGCTCGGGGTTGAGGCCCACCAGCGACAGCAGCCGCTGCACCTCCGCCTTGAGCCCGCCCTCCGGAGTGACCCCCTGGAGCTTGAACGGCGCGCTGACGATGGTGCCCACCGTGTGCCGGGGGTTCAGCGAACCGTACGGGTCCTGGAAGATCATCTGGATGTCGCGGCGCATCGGCCGCATCCCGGCGACGCCGAGGTGCGTGATGTCCTTGCCCTCGAACTCAACGGTGCCGCCGGTTGGTTCGAGCAGCCGCGTGATCAGCCGGCCCATGGTCGACTTGCCGCAGCCGGACTCGCCGACGATGCCCAGGGTCTCACCGCGCCGGACGTCGAAGTCGATGCCGTCGACGGCCTTGACCGCGCCCGCCTGCCGCCGCAGCAGCCCCTTGGTGATGGGGAAGTGCTTCGTCAGACCGGAGACCTTGAGCAGCAGCTCAGGGGCGTCGGGAGAGCCCGTGGCCTGCGCGGGAATGACGGCCGGATCCGTCTTCTTGATGTCGGTCACAGCTTCGGCGCAATCTCTTCGGTCCAGATCCGGGTCCGCTCCTCGGCCGACATGTGGCAGGCGGACCAGTGGCGGGTGCCGTCCTCCTCGACCAGCTCCGGCCGCACCGTGCGGGTCACGTTGCCCTTGGGTACGTCGGCGTACGGGCAGCGCGGGTTGAAGGCACAGCCGCTCGGGATGTTGATGAGGCTGGGCGGCGAACCCTTGACCGGGATGAGGCGCTCGGTCTGTTCGCGGTCGATGCGCGGCATCGAGCCCAGCAGGCCCCAGGTGTACGGGTGCCGGGGTTCGTAGAAGACCTTCTCCGCCGTGCCCCGCTCGACGCACCGGCCGCCGTACATCACGAGGAGTTCGTCGGCCATCTCGGCGACCACGCCGAGGTCGTGCGTGATCATGATGACCGCCGAGCCGAACTCCTGCTGGAGGTCCCGGATGAGGTCGAGGATCTGCGCCTGGACGGTGACGTCCAGGGCGGTCGTCGGCTCGTCCGCGATGAGCAGCTCGGGGTTGTTGACCAGTGCCATCGCGATCATGGCGCGCTGGCGCATGCCGCCGGAGAACTCGTGCGCGTAGCTGTCGACCCGCTTGTGCGGCTCGGGGATGCCCACGCGGTCGAGGAGCTCGATGGCCCGCGTGCGCGCGACCTTCTTGTCGACCTTGTTGTGGACCCGGTAGGCCTCGGCGATCTGCTTGCCGATGGTGAAGTAGGGGTGCATCGCCGACAGCGGGTCCTGGAAGATCATCGCGATCTCCCGGCCGCGCAGCTTGCGCACCTCGTCCTCGTCGGCGGAGAGCAGCTCCTTGCCGTTCAGCCAGATCTCGCCGGAGATCCTGGCCCGCTGGCGGCCGTACTGGCCCACGCGGTGCAGGCCCATGATGCCGAGCGAGGTGACCGACTTGCCGGAGCCGGACTCGCCCACGATGCCGAGGGTCTTGCCCTTCTCCAGCGTGAAGGAGAGTCCGTCGACCGACTTGACCAGTCCGTCCTCGGTCGGGAAGTGCACCTTGAGGTCGCGGACCTCGAGGAAGGCGGTGGAGGGCCGCGTACCGGCGACCGGCTCGTTCAGAGCTCCGGTCTTGGTGAGATCGGTCATGACAGCCTCACTCGGGGGTCGATCACCGCGTACATGAGGTCAACGATGAGGTTCGCGGCGACGACGAAGAAGGCGGAGATCAGGGTGATGCCCAGGATGACCGGCAGGTCGTGGTCGCTGATGGCGCGGACCGCGCTGTAGCCGAGGCCGTGCAGCGAGAAGGTGGACTCGGTCAGCACCGCGCCGCCCATCAGGGCGCCGAGGTCCAGGCCGAGGACGGTCAGGATCGGTGTCATCGTGGAGCGCATGGCGTGCTTGCCGATGACGACGGGTTCCGTCAGGCCCTTGGCGCGGGCGGTGCGGATGTAGTCCTCGTTGAGGACTTCGAGCATGGTCGCGCGGGTGAGCCGCGCGTACATCGCCGCGTAGAGGAAGGCGAGCGAGACCCACGGCAGGATCATGCCGTTGAACCACTTGCCCGGATCGTCGGCGAACGTCGCCTCGGGGCGCCCGAACCAGCCGAGCTGGTCGGAGAAGAAGGCGATGAAGAGCATGCCCGTGAAGTAGATCGGGAGGGAGACGCCGGCGAGGGCGACACCCATCGCCGAACGGTCCAGGACCGTACCGCGCTTGAGGGCGGAGATGACGCCGGTGGCGACACCGCCGATGACCCAGAGCACGACGGCGCCGGCGGCGAGCGACAGGGTGACCGGCAGCCAGTCCAGCAGCAGCGGCCACACCTCCTGCTCGGTCTTGAAGGAGTAGCCGAAGCAGGGCGCGGCGCATTGCGTGACGTCGGAGCCGTTGGCGTACGTACGACCCGCCACCAGCCCGACGACGAACTTGCCGAACTGGACGAGGATCGGGTCGTCGAGACCCATCTTCTGCCGGATGCCCTCGATGGCGGCGGGGTCGGACTGCTTCCCGACGAAGTACAGCGCCGGATCCGTCCCGATCAGCTTCGGGAAGAGGAAGAAGATTCCGAAGGTCACCAGCGAGATGACCAACAGCATGACGATGACGGCGAAGATCCGTCGGATGAGATATGCAAGCACTGCGCTCGGCCTGGCTGCGGCCCGGGGGCGCCCCCTTCTGGAGAGCGCCCCCAAGCCGAAACCGCGGCCATCACCTGCCCTTCGTGCCTAGCGGGTGTGGCACTGGAACACTGGAACTGAAACGGGGACTAGCTACTGCGACTGACTGGCGAACCGTTACTTCGTGACGCCGAGCGACGCGTAGTCGTACCGGCCGTTGTAGGCGTCGGAGGTGTAGGCGTTCGTCAGCCGGGAGCTGCGCCAGGTGATCGTCTTGTCGTACACGAAGGGCAGGTAGACCGCGGCCTCGGAGACCTTCTGGTTCATCTGCTTGTAGATGTCGCCGGCCTTGGCCGGGTCGGTCTCCGCGATGGCCTCGTCGAACAGCTTGTTGATCGCCGGGTCGTTCAGCTCGGAGAAGTTGTTGTTGCCGCTCTGCAGGATGAAGCGGCCGTCGACCAGCGGCTGGGAGAAGCCCTGCCCGGTCGGGAAGTCGGCGCCCCAGCCCATGATGATGATGCCGTAGCCCTTCTCCTTGACGACCTTCGGCGAACCGATGATGCCGGAGGTCTGGGCGCCGTCGAACTGGTCGACGTCGGCCTCGATGCCGACCTGCTTCAGGGCGTTCTGCAGGGAGACGGCCGTGGCGACCTCGACCGGCTTGTTGTTGCGGACCGCGATGGTGGTCTTGAAGCCTTCCGGCTTGCCGCAGGCCTTGAGGGCCTCCTTGGCCTTCTCGACGTTCGGCTTGCCCTCGTTCTTCAGGACCTCGAACGGGTCGTACTTGCCGTCGGAGCCCTTGATGCCCAGCGGGAGCATGTTGGGGGCGATGTCGCCACCGGCCTGCGGGCCGCCGCGGGCGGTCTGCAGGGACTTCTTGTCGGCCGCGTAGATGATGGCCTTGCGGCACTCGATGTTGTCGAGCGGCGCGACGGTCTGCGGGAACACGGCGTACCGGATGAAGCCGGTCTGGCCGTTGTCCAGGTTGCCCTTGTGGTCCTTCAGCGCGGTGGCACGGGCTGCCTGGCCGATGCCGGTCGCGTTGAGGTCCAGGTCGAACTCGCCGTTCATCAGGCGCTTGTCCATGTCGTCCGCGTTCGCCATGAACGTGACCGAGACGGAGTCCGGGAGCGCCTTGCGGATGGTGTCCGACTCGGGCTTCCAGTTCTCGTTGCGCGAGAGCTTCATGCTCTTGTTGGGCTCGTACGAGTCGATCTTGTACGGGCCGCTCGAGAAGGGCTTCAGGCCGTACTTGGCCGCCGTGTCCTTGTCCTGCTTGACCGGGCTCGCCGCCGGCATGGCCAGCATCTGCTCGAAGTCACCGTTGGCCGCCGGGAGCTTGAAGACGATGGTCTTCGCGTCCGGGGTCTCGATCGCCTTGAGGCCGAGCTTGTCCGGGGCGGTGTCCTTGTACGGGCCCGGGTACTCGGTCTTCGGGTCGAGGACCTGCATCAGGTAGACCGGGCCGCCGGAGATGACGTCCTGGGCCCAGGTGCGCTCGATGCCGTACTTGATGTCCTGGGCGGTGATGGGAGTGCCGTCCTCCCAGGTCACGTTGTCCTTGAGGGTGTACTTGTACGTCTTGCCGCCGTCGCTGATCTCGGCCTTGGCGGTGGCCAGGTCGGGGACGAGCTCGGTGCTCTGCTCGCCCGGGGCCGCCTTGTAGCTGACCAGCTGACGGGTGTAGTAGCGGGAGAAGTCCCACATGAAGCCGTAGTAACCGCGCTGCGGGTCCCACGAGTCGGCTTCCTGGGTACCGACGAACTTGAGCTCGCCGCCCTTCTTGTCCGACGCGTTGGAGATCTTGCCGATGCCGGCGTTGAAGCCGCCGGCGGACGCCGCCTTGTCGTCCTGCTTCTCGTCTCCGCCACAGGCGGTCGCGGTCAGCATGACCGCGAGCACGACGGCTGTGCCAGCGGCAAGCCTGCGCTTCGACGTGCGATGGGTAGTCACGATGCTCGCAACCCTCCGTTGTAGTTACGGTGTACGTACGGCTCGAAGCCGGTTCCTGGTGTGCCCTGCGATGGCTAGCGGGAGCCCTTCGGGTCGAGGGCGTCACGGACGCCGTCGCCGAAGAGGTTGAAGGCCAGCACGGTGATGAAGATCGCTACGCCGGGGAAGATCATGAAGAGCGGATCGTCCTCGTAGGTCCGCACGGCCGTGGAGAGGGTTTCTCCCCAGGACGGCGTGGGCGGCTTGACGCCGACCCCGAGGAAGCTCAGAGCGGCCTCGGTCAGCACGTTGGTGGGGATCATCAGCGTCGAGTAGACGGTGATGGGCGCCACCAGGTTCGGGAGCAGTTCGCGGAAGAGGATGTACATGCGGCCCGCGCCGAGGCTGCGCGCGGCTTCGACGTACTCGCGCTCGCGCAGTGACAGGGTCTGCCCGCGCACGATGCGGCCGATGTAGGGCCAGCCGAAGAAGCCGATGACCAGCACCAGCACGGCGATCCGCAGGCCCGATCCCTCGAAGCCCCACAGCTTGCTGGGGATGACGGAGATCAGCGCGATGATGAAGAGCAGTTGCGGGAAGGCCAGCAGCAGGTCCATCACGCGGCTGATCGCCGCGTCGATCCAGCCGCCGAAGTAGCCCGCGATGATGCCGAAGAAGGTGCCCAGCGAGACCGCCACGAAGGCGGACAGGAAGGCGACCAGCAGCGAGATCCGGGCGCCGTAGACGATCCGGCTGAAAACGTCGCGTCCGTTGACCGGCTCTACGCCCAGCAGGAAGTCCCCGCTCATACCGCCCCAGTCGCCGGCCGGCAGGCCGAGCAGCGGGTCCAGCAGGTCCTCGTGCAGCTCCTCCGGCGGGTGGCCGAAGGCCTTGACGATCAGCGGCGCGAAGATCGCGACGAGGATCAGCAGGAGCACGATGACACCGCCGGCCAGGGCGACCTTGTCACGCTTGAGGCGCAGCCAGGCGATCTGCCACGGCGAGCGTCCCTCGATCGCCTTCTGGGGAACTCCGGGGGCGTCCACGGCTGCGGGCTCGGCCGCGCTGGTGTCGTGCAGTGGTGCCGTCATCGTGGTGGGGACCCCTCTCGGCCGACGGTGGCCGGCCCATGCCCGCCGCTGTGGCGGCTTGTTTCTTTCGGCGTCACTTGATGGTGCGATTGGCGCGAAATGCGCCTGAAGTGCACGTGAAGGGCTGGTGATTGTCAGATTGACCGGCCTTCGGTGGGGGGAGTCTTCAACGCCCTCTCAATCGGCCGCCAGACCTGCCGGGGATGTGATGCGCAACCGTGATCTGCGCCGCCACCTTCCGTTATCCGAACCACGCGCTCTGTTGAGCGGTGAAACACCGCCCCTTCGACGCGGAACGGACATCCGGCCCAACTGCCATTTCGGGTATGGTTCTTGGGCGCATTCGGTGGATATGCCGAAGGCCGCACCTATGGGTCCGGTGCGGCCTTCGAGATGGATGTCTCAATATGCGGATGTCTGGAAAAGGGGGGCGAGAGGCCTGCGGCGGTCAGGCGGTGCCGGTCAGTAGGGCGGCGCCTGGCCCTCGCGGTCGTAGAACGGGCGGGTCTGCGCGCGCAGCCACATCGCGACGGGGTCGTGTTCGTCCGCCAGCGCGACCGTGCACACCGGGACGCCCTCGGGGACCACGCCGACCGACTGGCGCATCATCTCCCGTACGGATTCCAGCGCGGGCGCGGAGGCGTCGTACAGGTCGAGCCCGACCGCGAGGTACGGCGACCCGAGCGCGGGCTGCACCCAGGCGCGGCGCAGCGACCGGACGGCCGGGGTGCGGTGCGCGTGCTGGGTGAGCAGCCCGTAGAACTGCGGGAGCTCGAGGGTGGGCTCGGACAGCCGCAGCGGCCCGGCGGGCATCCGGTCCAGGCCGGTCGCGATCCGGCGCAGGTCGGCCCACGGGATGCCGATGCCGCCGCCCTGGGCGTGCGGGTTGAGCCACAGGCCCCAGCGGTCCGGGTAGAGCGCGCGGGCGATGTCCCGCCCGGTGACCACCTCGTAGCCCCGGTTCCAGCCGCTGGCGGCCAGCTCCTGCGGGGAGGTCACGCAGGGCGCGTAGCCGAGGCTCTCGACCTCCATGCCGCCGTACTGGGCATCGGGGGAACCCGGCTGCCCCTGCCAGAGCAGCATCCACAGCCGGCCCTCGGAAAGGGCATGCAGAAGTGACTCGTAGCTCTCATAGCGCCCGGGAGTCACCTGGCGCAGCATGTGCTCGACCTGCCCGGCCGCGGCCGTGCCTGACGCACTCACCCGGTACCCCTCTTCGTCCGCCCGTCGTCCACGCGTACCCAGCTTAAGCGGCCCTACGGGAGGTAGAAGGGGCGTACGCGCTCACGAATCCAGTCCGTGACCGGGTCCTGGGCGGCGTCCAGGAGAATCAACTGCACGGGCCAGGGCGCCGGGACCCGGGCCAGGGCCCGGCCGAGGGCCTCCATCGGGGCATTCCGCATCTCAGGCTCCCATCCCACCAGGCGGACACCGATGAACAGTTCCGGTTCCCCGCCCTCGACGCTGGCGAGGCAGCGGTAGGCGGCCGTGACCACACCGGCGGTACGGAACTCCTCGGCCGCGGCGGCCAGGAAGTCCACCGGGTCCTCCTGCCAGTCGGGCTCGTAGAGCCGGACCCGACCGCCGGTGGACGGGCCGTCGAGCGGGGTCCGCCCGGTGCGGCAAAGCTCCGCGACGGCCTGCGGGGGCAGGGGGACGCCGACGGCGCCCTCGGGGTTGAGGGCGATGCCGAGCTGCGGGGGCAGGCCGCGGGCGAACTCGACGGCGGGGGCCACGGCGAAGTCCATGCCGGGGCCGACGCAGTAGCGGAACTGGGCCTCGGAGCTGTAGACGGGGACGTACGCCGCCCCGCCGATGTCCATGGTGGGCAGGTCGAGGCTCTCGGCGTCCGGGGCGCCGCCGCCGGGCAGGGGCACCCAGACCATGCTGCGTCCGAGCACCTCCAGGATCCGCCCCCCGGCATCCGGCTGCCCGAGCGCCGCCCCGAGCACCTGCTCCAGCTCATTCCCCGGCCAGCCGCCGCCTTGCATGTGCCCCTGCCTCCGTCTTGGGTCCCGCCGATGTCGTGCCCGAGGTTATCGGTGCGGGTCCGCTGCTCGGGCTCCGCCCCAGAGCTCGCGCCTCAAACGCCGGCGGGGCTGGATCTGGCCGGCGTAAGCCTCAAAGCGCACTGCCCGGTCTTGAGCCCGGCAACGGCGATCAGCTGTGGAACGTGATGCGGGCGACGGCGGCAGCCGAGGGGCGGTCCAGGAGGGTGACCGAGGCGCAGCCCGCCGGGGGGCGGCCGGCTTCCGCTTCGCGCAGCAGGCGGGTCACCGCACCCCGGTGGCGGGCGAAGGCGTACGCCGTCACCCGGCGCCCCCGCGCCGCCTGGCCGGACAGCGCCTCCTCCGGGCTGCTGTCCAGGAGCAGCAGGTGCAGCGCCCGGCCCCGGCGGCGCGCGGCCGCCGCGAGCAGGCCCCGTACCCAGGCCTGGGTACCGCAGTCGTGGACGACCACCGAGGCTCCGGAGCGCAGGGTCCGCCACAGCCCCCAGTAGTGCGCGGCCCGCACCAGCGGCCGGTACACCCCGTACGGCAGCCCGCCCGGCATCCGCCGCTCCCAGCGCTCTCGCGTGTCCTGGGAGTCGATCGCGCCGCCCTCGCCGGCCGCCCTCTTGATCAGCGTGCTCTTGCCGCCGCCCGGCAGGCCGGACACCACGACGATGTCCCCCTGCGCGAAGCCGAGCCGGCGCGCCCCCCGCGCCCCGGCCCCGCGCAGGTCACGTACCCGCCCGGGGCCGGCGCAGGCACCGCGCTGCGCCGGCACCGCGTCCACGGTCCCCGTAGCCGCCACTACTCCGAATCTCCGCACAGTGTTCGCCTCCCCCGAATCGGGTCACCAGGACCCTTGCCCACTGAGTGTAAAGAGACGGTAATCCGGCAGCCCCGGTTCCGGTCCGCCCTCCCGGTCCCCGTACCAACTTTCGGGGCCCCACACCCGATCACCACGGTGGCGTGCAATGATGTGCGCCATCTGGACCAACTGCATACCGGCCGCTTGAATCCGCGCGGGAGAGTCCCGGCACGCCGCAAGGCCGTGCTCGGGCGCCGAAGGAGCAAGAACCTCCCTTGAATCTCTCAGGCCCCGTACCGCGTGGATGAGGCAGATCTGAAAAGCGAGCTGTTCGACAGCTCCACCCAAGGTGCAAGCCGACGATCCCTGGCAACCGGGGCACTCTCGGCGAACCTCTCAGGTTCCGATGACAGATGGGGAGGACCCTCCTCGTCATGTCATGCCCTGGGACTCGGGAGCCACACCCATGAGCACTGCCCCCCGTCTGACCGCCCTCGATGCGCTGCACCGCTCGCTCGGTGCGACCATGACCGACTTCGCGGGCTGGGACATGCCCCTGCGGTACGGCAGTGAGCGCGACGAGCACAACGCCGTACGCACCAAGGCCGGTCTCTTCGATCTGTCCCACATGGGCGAGATCACCCTGACCGGCCCGGAGGCCGTCAAGGTTCTGGACTACGCGCTGGTCGGCAACATCTCGACCGTCGGCGTCGGCCGTGCCCGCTACACGCACATCTGCCAGGAAGACGGCGGGATCGTCGACGACCTGATCGTCTACCGCCTCGGTGAGACCGAGTTCATGGTCGTCGCCAACGCCTCCAACGCCCAGGTAGTCCTGGACGCCCTGACCGAGCGCGCCGCCGGCTTCGACGCCGAGGTCCGCGACGACCGCGACGCGTACGCGCTGATCGCCGTCCAGGGTCCGGAGTCCCCCGGCATCCTCGCCTCGCTCACCGACGCCGACCTGGACGGGCTCAAGTACTACGCCGGTCTGCCGGGCACGGTGGCCGGGGTCCCCGCGCTGATCGCCCGTACGGGCTACACCGGCGAGGACGGCTTCGAGCTGTTCGTCGCCCCCGAGCACGCCGTGGAGCTGTGGCAGGCGCTGACCAAGGCGGGCGAGGGCGTCGGCCTGGTCCCGGCCGGTCTGTCCTGCCGCGACACCCTGCGCCTGGAGGCGGGCATGCCGCTGTACGGGCACGAGCTGACCACCTCGCTCACCCCCTTCGACGCGGGGCTGGGCCGGGTCGTGAAGTTCGAGAAGGAGGGGGACTTCGTCGGCCGTGCCGCGCTGGAGGCCGCCGCCGAGCGCGCCGCCTCGAACCCGCCGCGCAAGCTGGTCGGCCTGATCGCCGAGGGCCGCCGCGTCCCGCGCGCCGGTTTCCCCGTCGTGGCGGACGGCCAGGTCATCGGCGAGGTCACCTCGGGCGCCCCGTCGCCGACGCTGGGCAAGCCGATCGCGATGGCGTACGTCGACGCGGCGCACGCCGCGCCCGGCACCTCCGGTGTCGGCGTGGACATTCGCGGTACGCATGAGCCGTACGAGGTCGTGGCCCTGCCGTTCTACAAGCGGCAGAAGTAACCCTCGTAAGCCGTCTCCGCAGTACCGGCCGTCTCAGTACCCAAGACCGCTGTTCGTATCCACTCCCCCGCATCCAGGAGAATCAGGTCATGAGCAACCCCCAGCAGCTGCGTTACAGCAAGGAGCACGAGTGGCTGTCGGACGCCGAGGGCGGCGTCGCGACGGTCGGCATCACGGAGTTCGCGGCCAACGCGCTCGGTGACGTCGTCTACGCCCAGCTCCCCGAGGTAGGCGACACGGTGACCGCGGGTGAGACCTGCGGCGAGCTGGAGTCGACCAAGTCGGTCAGCGACCTGTACTCCCCCGTCTCCGGCGAGGTCGTCGAGTCCAACCAGGACGTCGTGGACGACCCGGCCCTCGTGAACACCGCGCCGTTCGAGGGTGGCTGGCTGTTCAAGGTGCGCGTCGCGGAGGAGCCGGCCGACCTGCTCTCCGCTGACGAGTACGCCAAGCTCACCGCCGGTAACTGACCCCAGGGGATCCTGATGTCCGTACTGAACACCCCTCTCCACGAACTCGACCCCGACGTCGCCGCCGCCGTCGACGCCGAGCTCGTGCGCCAGCAGTCGACCCTGGAAATGATCGCGTCGGAGAACTTCGCTCCGGTCGCCGTCATGGAGGCCCAGGGCTCGGTCCTGACCAACAAGTACGCCGAGGGCTACCCCGGCCGCCGCTACTACGGCGGCTGCGAGCACGTCGACGTGGTCGAGCAGATCGCGATCGACCGCATCAAGGCGCTCTTCGGCGCCGAGGCCGCGAACGTCCAGCCGCACTCGGGTGCGCAGGCGAACGCCGCCGCGATGTTCGCGCTGCTGAAGCCGGGCGACACGATCATGGGTCTGAACCTGGCCCACGGCGGTCACCTGACCCACGGCATGAAGATCAACTTCTCCGGCAAGCTCTACAACGTGGTCCCGTACCACGTCGACGAGACCGGCCGCGTGGACATGGCCGAGGTCGAGCGCCTCGCCAAGGAGTCCCGCCCGCAGCTGATCGTCGCGGGTTGGTCCGCCTACCCGCGCCAGCTGGACTTCGCCGCCTTCCGCCGCATCGCGGACGAGGTCGGCGCGTACCTGATGGTCGACATGGCGCACTTCGCCGGCCTGGTCGCCGCGGGCCTGCACCCGAACCCGGTGCCGCACGCCCACGTCGTCACCACCACCACGCACAAGACCCTCGGCGGTCCGCGCGGCGGTGTGATCCTGTCGACGCAGGAGCTGGCCAAGAAGATCAACTCCGCGGTCTTCCCCGGCCAGCAGGGCGGCCCGCTGGAGCACGTGATCGCCGCCAAGGCGGTCTCCTTCCTCGTCGCCGCCTCGGAGGACTTCAAGGAGCGCCAGGTGCGCACCCTCGAGGGCGCGAAGATCATCGCCGAGCGCCTGGTGCAGCCGGACGTCACCGAGGTCGGCGTCTCCGTCCTCTCCGGCGGTACGGACGTCCACCTGGTCCTGGTCGACCTGCGCAACTCCGAGCTGGACGGCCAGCAGGCCGAGGACCGGCTCCACGAGATCGGCATCACGGTCAACCGGAACGCCATCCCGAACGACCCGCGGCCGCCGATGGTCACCTCGGGTCTGCGGATCGGCACCCCGGCGCTCGCCACCCGCGGTTTCGGCGCCGAGGACTTCAAGGAGGTCGCGGAGATCATCGCGGCCGCGCTGAAGCCGGCGTACGACAGCGAGTCCCTCAAGGCCCGCGTCACCGCGCTCGCCGCGAAGTTCCCGCTGTACCCGTCGCTCTGAGCAACGGCTAGGGGGCCCGGCCTTGTCTTGCACAGGGCCGGGCCTTTCTCATGACCGCGTCATCCTCCCCCGGGGACTTCGCCCTGGTGGCGGCCCCTGCGGCGCGTGGGCCGACACCCGCCCGACCCCGTCTCGACCACGCCCCGACCCCGTCCGGCAGACGAGCCGTTCATTTCGCCGCGTTAAGCTCGTCTCTCGGACAAAATCCGAACAATCCACCACTCCTGCCCCCTCCCACCCCACGAGCAGACAAGGGAGTCCGCCAGTGGCCATCTCCGTCTTCGATCTCTTCTCCATCGGCATCGGCCCGTCCTCCTCCCACACGGTCGGTCCGATGCGCGCCGCACGCATGTTCGTGACGCGGCTGAAGAAGGACGGTGTGCTCGCCCAGACCGCGTCCGTGCGCGCCGAGCTCTTCGGCTCCCTCGGCGCGACGGGCCACGGCCACGGCACGCCCAAGGCGGTACTGCTGGGTCTGGAGGGCCACTCCCCGCGCACCGTGAACGTGGAAACGGCGGACGACGAGGTCGAGCGCATCCGCAAGAGCGGCCGCCTGCGGCTGCTCGGAGCGGAGATAGGCGACGGGCACGAAATCGCCTTCGACGAGCCGAACCAGCTCATCCTGCACCGCCGGCGCTCGCTGCCCTACCACGCCAACGGCATGACGCTCTTCGCGTACGACGCCGCCGGCGCCCCGCTGCTGGAGAAGACGTACTACTCGGTCGGCGGCGGTTTCGTCGTGGACGAGGACGCGGTCGGCGAGGACCGGATCAAGCTCGACGACACGGTGCTGAAGTACCCCTTCCGCTCCGGTGACGAGATGCTGCGCCTGGCGAACGAGACGGGCCTGTCGATCTCCTCCCTGATGCTGGAGAACGAGAAGGCCTGGCGCACCGAGGACGAGATCCGCGAGGGCCTGCTGGAGATCTGGCGCGTCATGCAGTCCTGCGTCTCGCGCGGCATGTCCCGCGAGGGCATCCTCCCGGGCGGCCTGCGGGTCAAGCGCCGGGCCGCCTCCACGGCGCGCCAGCTGCGCACCGAGGGCGACCCGATGATGCACCGCAGCGAGTGGACGACCATCTACGCGATGGCGGTGAACGAGGAGAACGCGGCGGGCGGGCGCGTGGTCACCGCGCCCACCAACGGCGCGGCCGGAGTGCTGCCCGCCGTCCTGCACTACTACGTGAACTTCGTGCCGGGCGCGGACGAGGACGGCGTGGTCCGCTTCCTCCTCGCCGCGGGCGCGATCGGCATGCTGTTCAAGGAGAACGCCTCGATCTCCGGCGCCGAGGTCGGCTGCCAGGGCGAGGTCGGCTCGGCCTGCTCGATGGCGGCCGGCGCCCTCGCCGAGGTCCTGGGCGGCACCCCGGAGCAGGTCGAGAACGCGGCCGAGATCGGCATGGAGCACAACCTGGGCCTGACCTGCGACCCGGTCGGCGGCCTGGTCCAGATCCCGTGCATCGAGCGCAACGGCATGGCGGCGGTCAAGGCCGTCACCGCGGCCAAGATGGCCATGCGCGGCGACGGCACCCACAAGGTCTCCCTCGACAAGGTCATCAAGACCATGAAGGAGACCGGCGCCGACATGAAGGTCAAGTACAAGGAGACCGCCCGCGGCGGCCTCGCGGTCAACGTCATCGAATGCTGACCAGCGACGGCTGACGCAGCGCACAGGGGCCCGGCGCACGCGCGCCGGGCCCCTGTCGCGTGGCTCCGGTTCCACGGGAAGTGGAACTACGGGGTCCGAATCGGCGTCCTAGGCTGTGTCACATGTCCCCGTCTCTCGAGAATCGAGGGGACGTCATGATCCACCCGCTTCGTCCGCACCGCCGCCGGATCGTGGCCCTGGCCTCCGGCATCCTGCTCACCGCCGGGCTCTCGCTCGCGGCGCCGGCCTCGGCCGCCGGAATCACCGCCACCCGCACCGAGACCCAGCCCCAGACCCCGCTCGTCGTCAATGCCCGCTGGGGCGGGCACGCCACGTACGACCGGATCGTCATCGACCTGCAGGGGTTCGTCCCCGGGGTGACCGTCACCGCCGTCCCACGACTGATCCAGGACGGGTCCGGCAAGCCGGTACCGCTGGCCGGGAACTACTTCCTGGAGATCCGCCTCAACCCCGCCGCCGCGCACAACGACGCGGGCGAGAGCGTCTACCACGGGCCCACGCTGCAGAAGATCTACCTCAGCAAGCTCAAGGGCCTCGCCAAGACCGGCGACTTCGAGGGGTACGTGACCTTCGGCGCCGCCTTCGACACCGTGCCGTACTACCGCACCTTCGCCCTGCACTCGCCGGAACGGTTCGTCGTGGACATCGCGCACGCGAACCAGTGCTGACCACGGGCCCGGGGCGGCCGCGCCCCGGGCCCCGTACGGTCAGGCAGCCGGGCGGATCCGCATCCGGCCCGGATCCCCGTCGCCGAACCAGTCCTGGGTGCAGGACCGGCGGCCCGGAGCGGCCGCGGCCACCAGGCCGAGGCATGCCGCCGTCGCCCGCTGCCCATGGGCGTTGGGGTGCATGGACTCGTCCAGCGTGCCCTGGGTGTTGACGTAGTACAGGAAGCGGAACCACTCGTGCTCACGCGGGTCCGGGCCGCCCTGGCCCACCTGCTCCGTGCCCAGCGAGCACACCTCGTGCCCGGCCAGCGCGTCACGCAGGTCCAGGTAGTCGGTGCCGCGCGCGCCGGCCACCGCCTTGACCATGTCGCCGATCTTCGGGACGAGCGTGTACGCCGCCCAGTCCGCGTCCCGGTCGTCGAAGGGGCAGCCGTCCTTGAACATCCGGTCCATCGCCACGGCGACGGTGGGCCCGGAGGGGGTGGCGGCCGAGGCCTCGGGGGCGGTCAGTCCGGCCAGCCCGAGCAGTTCGCGCGGTTACGCGCGGCTGCGCGGCCGCTGCTGGCCCGGCTGGAGTGGGCGCTGGCGGAGGTGCCGGTGTAGCCGGCGGTGGAACTGCCCGGGTGGCTACCGGTGTTCGGGGTTCGGGAAGTCGAAGCGGCAGCCCGCGTCCCACAGCGAGCGCTGGTTCCCGTGTGCCGGGACGCCGCCCGAGCGCTTGAGCAGGGTGGCCAGGTGCATCAGGTTCCACGACATGAAGGCCGTGTTCCGGTTGGTGAAGTCGTTCTCGGGGCCGCCCGAGCCCGCGTCGAGGTAGGAGGGCCCCGGCCCGGCCTCGCCGATCCAGCCGGCGTCGGCCTGCGGGGGGATCGTGTAGCCGAGGTGCTGGAGGCTGTAGAGGATGTTCATGGCGCAGTGTTTGACGCCGTCCTCGTTGCCGGTGATCAGCGCGCCGCCGACGCGCCCGTAGTAGGCGTACTGGCCCCGGTCGTTCAGGACCGAGGAGCAGGCGTAGAGCCGCTCGATGACCTGTTTCATCACGGAGCTGTTGTCGCCGAGCCAGATCGGGCCGCACAGGACGAGGATGTCGGCGTCCATGATCTGGCTGTAGAGGACCGGCCACTGGTCGCTCTCCCAGCCGTGCTCGGTCATGTCCGGCCAGACGCCGGTCGCGATGTCGTGGTCGACGGCGCGGATCAGCGAGGTCCGGACGCCCGCCGCCGTCATGACCGCGCGGCTCTTGTCGATCAGGCCCTCGGTGTTGCTGGTCTCGGGCGAGCGCTTGAGCGTGCAGTTCACGTAGACGGCGGTCAGGTCTGAGTAGTCGTAGTCGGCAGCCACGGTCCCAGCCTCTGCGGGCGGCGGCGCAGCCGCCACCCGGCCGCGCCCGTACGGGGCCGGGTTGTCACGGCAGACGCCTGGGCTCCGCGGGGCGTCCCTAGGATGGCGTCATGTCGCTCCCCCACGCCATCCTCACCGCCCTGCTCGAGAAGCCCTCGTCCGGGCTGGAGCTGACCCGGCGGTTCGACAGGTCGATCGGGTACTTCTGGTCCGCGACGCACCAGCAGATCTACCGCGAGCTCGGCCGGCTCGAGGAGTCCGGGCTGATCCGGGCCCTGCCGAGCGAGGTGCCCGTACGGGGGCAGAAGAAGGAGTACGAGGTCCTGGCCGCGGGCAGCGCGGAACTGGCGCGCTGGGTCGGCGAGAGCCAGGACCCCAAGCCGATGCGCGATCCCCTGCTGCTGCGCATCCGCGCGGCGGGCGTGGTCGGACCGCAGGGGCTCGGCCCCGAGCTGCGGCGCCATCTGGAGCTGCACCGGCGGCAGCTGGCGCAGTACGGGGCGATCGAGGAGAAGGACTTCCCGCCGGAGCGCGACGCCGTGGAGGACCGGCTGCGCCGCTTGGTCCTGCACGGCGGGATCGCCCTGGAGATGTTCTGGCTGCACTGGCTGGAGGAGGCCCTGGCCGAGGTCGAGGACATGACGGCCGGCGGACCCGGCTCCGGGGCATGACCGCGCCCCCGCCCCGGCAGGGGGGCGGGGGCGGCGCGGGACCTGCCTGCGGGACCTACTTGTTGAGGGCGGCCCAGAACTCGTCGAAGCTCAGCAGGCCGTCGCCGTTGGCGTCCTTGGCGGCGAGCACGGCGTCCGCGACCGCACCGGTGACGTAGGCGTCACCCATGGCCTTCATGGCCGCGCTGTACTCGTCGGCCGTGATGAAGCCGTCACCGTTCACGTCGAACTTGTTGAACGTCGCCCGTGCGCTCTCGATGTCCGCCACTGGGTCCACCCCTTCTTGGTGCTTGTTGACCGGCTCAGGGTAGCCGCCCCGTGCACGGACCCCCGCTCCGGGTCCCGTTCGGGCGGCAGATAGATATTCAATTACCCTTCCGCAATGCGGAAGCGATAATTCCAGCCAATAAATCCAGCCCGGACTTGTCACGCTCCGGGACCACGGCATAACGTAACGACATTGCCGCCACACCAGGAGCGCAGGGCTCCCAGGGACAAGCGGCAACAAGGGCGATCACACAGGTGACGATCACAGCTGACGCATCATTCGAAGTTCTGCCCTTCACCCGCACTTGCCGCCATATCTGGGAAGACGGCGACCATGTGCTCATCGGAGTGAGTCCTGGAAACAGCTACTTCAGTTCCGAGCGCATCAGCAGCCTCGCCCAGTGGGCCACGACCCGCTTCGCGCAGGTCGACTTCGTCTACGCAGACCTCCACGTGGACCGGATGTTCGCCGCTTTCGGCTACACCCGGGAACATGCGGAGAAGCGCGCCACGAAGGAGATCAAGGCGGTCCGGAGGAGGATTCTCAAGGGCGTGGAGGAATCAGGACCTCCACAGGCCGAAATCCGCGTGAGGGCACTTTCGGAGTTCCAGGAGAACCCCGTTTACCAACTACTGCACCGGCGCGTACTGCATTTCCTGGCGACCGACGACGAATTCCGCAAGGGCTGCGAGAAAATGGCCCTGCACTTTGTCGGCTCCAAGTTGCCGGAAGGTGAATCGATCACAGACGCGCAGTTGCAGGTCTGTTTCGATTACATGGCGGCCGAGCTGCCGTTCTTCGTGGACACCCCGAGCATTCTCGACGTGCCGTCCTCGGTGGCGGCCTACCACGTCAAGATGCCGCTGACCGATGTCCTCTTCGCCCGCGGCGGGGGCCTGCGCGCGACCCGCAACCAGGCCTATGCCGTCGTCCGGCCCGAGGCCGCAGCCGCCGAGCGCCCCCCGGTCTCCGGGACCGCCGGGAACCACGTGGACCACGCACCGACCGAAAGGACCGTCGATGAGCGTCGAGCAGCTTGAGGGCCGGGAGGGCCGGGAGCGGCAGCCGCTCCTCGACTTCCCGCTCTCGCGGCGCGGTGACGTGCTCCCGGAGGAGTGCGGCTGGCTGCGCGAGAAGGCGCCGGTCGCCAAGGTCCGTACCCTCACCGGGGACCCGGCCTGGCTGGTGAGCAGCTACGCGCTGGCCAAGCAGGTGCTGGAGGACGAGCGGTTCAGCCTCAAGGACACGGCGAACGCCGGTGTGCCGCGCCAGTACGCGCTGACGATCCCGCCCGAGGTCGTCAACAACATGGGCAACATCAACAGCGCGGGCCTGCGCAACGCCGTGATGAAGGCGCTCAACCCGCGCCAGAAGGGGCTCCAGGACCGGCTGCGCGCCACGGCGGGCGAGCTCATCGACCAGCTGGTCGCCGAGGGCGGTCCGGCCGACCTCCGGGCGGGGTTCGCCGACCCCTTCTCGGCGGCGCTGCACTGCCAGGTGCTCGGGGTGCCATTCGAGGACTGGCGGCGGCTGATGTCGGGGCTGGACGTCGCGTTCATGACCGCGCGCGAGCCGTTCGCCGACTCGGCCCTCAACTGGTACAAGGACGTGGGCTACTTCGCCGAACAGCTGAACGTTCAGCTCGCCCTGCCTGCCGAGGAGCGTACGGGGCTCCTCGGCAGGTTCGCCGGGCTGAAGGAGGCGGACCCGGAGTCGGCGCACCTGACCGACGACATGTTCGCGACGGTCGCCGTCTCGCTCTTCGGCGCGGGCGCGGTCTCCACCTCCGCGTTCCTGGTCCTCGCCGTCCTCGCGCTGCTCCAGCGGCCCGAGCTCATCGGCTACCTGCGCAAGCACCCCGAGCGCATGGGCAAGGCGGTCGACGAGCTGCTGCGCTGGAACCTGTCCGTGGGCGACGGCCTGCCGCGCATCGCACTGGCCGACATCCAGGTCGGCGACGTCCTGGTGAAGGAGGGCGAGCTCGTCCTCGTCCTTCTGGAGGGGGCCAACTTCGACCCGGAGGCCTTCGAGAACCCGGACGAGCTGAACCTGGAGCGCGAGAGCCCCAACGCCCACCTCGCCTTCGGCGCGGGACGGCACTTCTGCCCGGCCTCCGCGCTGGGCCGGGCGCACGCCGAGATCGCCCTGGAGGTGCTGGTCGAGCGGCTGTCCGGGCTGCGCCTCGCGGTGCCGGCGGAGAACCTGGTCTGGCGCACCGGCTTCATCAAGCGGCTGCCGGAACGGCTCCCGGTCGCCTGGTAAGGCGCACCGGCGGACGTGTCCCGGGAGCTGTGCGAGCTCCCGGGGCACTGCCGTGTCCGCTACCGGAAGATGCCGGTGTGGCCGAGCGAGTAGCGGCCGGGCTGCGGGTACACGGCGAGGCCGTGCGGGCCGCCGCCGACCGGGATCCGGGCGAGCTCCTTGCCGGTCGCGGTGTCGATCGCGTAGACCTCGGAGTTGTAGCGGCCCGAGAGCCACAGCACCTTGCCGTCGGCGGAGACGCCGCCCATGTCCGGGCTGCCGCCGTCGGGCAGCGTCCACTTCTTGGTGAGCTTGTTCTGCGGGAAGTTGAAGACCGAGATGGTGCCTTCGCCGCGGTTGGAGACGTACATCTCCTTGGAGTCGCGGCTCACGTACAGGCCGTGACAGCCCTTTCCGGTCGGCAGCAGCTTCGGGACCTCGAAGGTGTCACCGCTGAGCACCCACATCCCGTGCGCCATCATGTCCGCGACGTAGAAGGTCTTTCCGTCCGGGGAGACCTTGACGTCCTGGGGCATCGCGCCCTCGAACGGCAGTTTCTGCTGGCCGATGACCTCCATCTTCTCGGTGTCGACCTTGAGGAGTTCGCCGGAGAACTCGCAACTCACGATGAAGTAGCGGCCGTCGGCGGAGAAGTCCGCGTGGTTGACGCCATAACAGGTCACTGGGACGGTTTTCACCCGGTCCATCGTGTGCGGATCGCGGAAGACCAGCTCTTTGTCCATCGAGGCCATGACGATCGCGTACTTGCCGTTCGGCGTGAAGTACAGGTTGTACGGGTCGTGCACCTCGACGGGCTGTCCGGCCTCCCCGGTGGCCGGATTGATCGGGGTGAGCGTGTGGCCGCGGTTGTTGTTGACCCACAGGGTCTTCAGGTCCCAGGAGGGCACCACGTGCTGGGGCTGGACGCCGACCGGGATGGTGTCGATGACCTGGTAGGTCACCGGGTCGATGACGGACACCGTGTTGGAGTTGGTGTTCGGCACGTAGACGCGGGACGGGAAGTCCTTGACCACCGGGGAGAGTTTGTTCGGCCGGTCCGCCGCGTACACGTCGTTCGGATCGAGCAGCGGGGGCATTCCGGCCAGACCCGGCGGGGCGGCCGGGACGGCCTTGGGCGGTTGGGCCGGGCCCTTGGTGCCGAGCGCCTCGGCGGGTCCCTTGTCGGCCGATCCGCAGCCGGCCAGGGCGGCGAGGACCAGACCGGCCAGCAGCACGGCGGCCTTCCGGGGAAGGCAGGTGGTCTTCATGGCGTCAGCAGCTCCGTGGTGGTCACCGCGCGCAGCTTGCGGCGCGCGAGTTCTTCGAGGAGGGGCGGCATCGCGTCGACCGTGTCCGCGTAGCCGAAGTGCAGGCTCACCACCGATCCGGGTCGGATCGTCCCGGTGACGGTGCGGGTGACGGCCGCGGCACCGGGCGAGGTGAAGTCGAGGGAGTCCACGTCGTACGAGAGGACGTGCGGATAGCCGGCCCGCTGGGCCAGTTTCCGGACGAGCGGGGTGGCGTACTGGGCCTGGGAGGGCCGGAACCAGGTGCCGATGGAGCCCGTGAGCCGCTTGAGCCGCTGGGCGCAGCCGGTGATCTCGGCGTAGGCCTCCGCCTCGGGCATGTCGTTGATCGCGAGGTGGCGCTGGGTGTGGTTGCCGAGATCGTGACCGCCGTCGAGGATCCGGCGGGCCAGGTCCGGGTGGGCGTCGAGCCAGCCGCCGATCGCCAGTACGGTGACCCGCGCGCCCGCTCTCTCGGCCTCGGCCAGTACCGCCCGGGCGATGGCGGGTTCCCCGTTGCCGTGGAAGGTCAGGGCGACCCGGGGGCGGTCGCGCGGACCGTGGGCGATCTCGACGGGCTGTCCGGGGTACCGGCGCGGGACGGCCGGGGCCGCCTCGGCCGGCCGGGCCGGTCTGGCGGGACCGGGGGGTGCGGCGGAGGGCGAGGTGGCGGGGCGGCCCGATCCGCAGGCGGCGGTGAGGCCGGCCACGGCGACGCCGGCCGTGCCGAGACTGGCCGCGCGCAGGACCGCGCGGCGGCCTGGATGTGAGAGCACCTGCCCATTTAAGGGGTGGAAGGCCCGGAAGGTAATGATTGACCCAATTTAGGACGTTCGCCGGAATGGGCCAACCAGGCCGCCTGTCCGCTATGTGATCAACGATTCACACAGAGCGGTCGATAGTTATTCATCGAATACGAGGTGAGTGGCCCACCTCACCTAGGATTTAGCTAGAAACTCTCACTATTTGCACACTTATGTCCGAGTAGGGACTTTTGGCGTTCGAGGCCGCGTCTGCCATAGTCGGAACCACGGCTTCCCATTGACCCGAGCGAAGTCGCCACGCCGAGGATCACACCCCAATCGATCCTCGGCGCACCCATGAAGCCCCCACAAACCGCCCACCACGGCGACCAGGGGGCTTCAGGCGTTCTGGCGGTCGGCGACGCGCATCTCGAACCAGGTGATCTTTCCGCGCGGCAGCAGGTCGGCGCCCCAGCGGTCGGAGAGTTTGTCGACGAGGAAGAGCCCCCGCCCGGTGGTGTCCAGCTCGTGGACCGGCATCAGACAGGGCAGTCCGCGCGAGGGGTCGCGCACTTCCACCCGGATCCAGCCGCGCCGCCGCAGCATGCGTAAGCCGAAGGAGCGGGCCCCGGTGTGCCGGACCGCGTTGCCGACGAGTTCCGAGACCAGCAGGACGGCGTGCTCGGAGATCTGCGGCGAGAGTCCCCAGAGCCGTATCACCACGCACTGGGTGAGCCTGCGCGCGGTGCCGGCCGATTCCGGCATGGACGGCAGGATCACTTCCGCCTCAGCCGGGTTCCCGTACAACTCCAGTGCCTTGAGGCCCTGTTCATCCTCAATCGCCGCCGTGAGCCGTACGGCCGAAGCGCTGCTGCGCTGCCGCGGCTGTTCCACACCCTCCAGGCCCGCCATGCACCCATCATGGAGGGCCGACCTGCCCCTCCGGGCCGTTCCACGGGAAAAGCCCCTACGGAAGCATCGATTCCGCAGGGGCGTCCTGTCATATGCAAACGGCAAGCGGAGGCTATGTATACCCACTTTGACCAGGGGTGACGCACCGCTCAGAAGTGATCACCGTGAGTGGATCACCGATTGCGCTTAAGGCTCCCTTAAGGCCTGGCTAATCCACCCACAGGGAGGACCGGCCGCATCCGCTCAGCGGACCGGGTTCATACGAACTTCGCCTTGCCCGGGCCCTCTTCGACGAAACTGCGCATGCCGCGCTCGCGGTCCTCGGTGGCGAACAGGCCCGCGAACCAGTTGCGTTCGATGGTGAGCCCGGTGTCGATGTCGGCCTCCAGGCCCGCGTCCACGCACTCCTTGGCGGCGCGCAGCGCGATCGCCGGACCCTGGGCCAGCTTGGCGGCCCAGGCGTGCGCCTGCTCGTACACCTCGGCCGCGGGGACCACCCGGTCGACGAGGCCCAGCGCGAGCGCCTCGTCGGCCTTGACCATGCGCCCGGTGAAGATGAGGTCCTTGGCCTTGGACGGACCGATCAGCCGGGACAGCCGCTGGGTGCCGCCGGCGCCCGGGATCAGGCCGAGCAGGATCTCGGGCTGGCCGAGCTTCGCGTTGTCGGCGGCAATCCGGTAGTCGGCGCAGAGCGCGAGCTCGCAACCCCCGCCCAGCGCATAGCCGGTGACGGCCGCGACGACGGGCTTGGGGATGCGGGCCACGGCGGTGAAGGAGTCCTGCAGCGCGCGGGACCGGGCGATCATCGCCGCGTGGTCCATCGCCTGCATCTCCTTGATGTCCGCGCCCGCCGCGAACACCTTCTCGCCACCGTAGATGATCACCGCGCGGACGTCGTCCCGGTCGGTCGCCTCCACCGCGAGCTCGCGCAGCCGGTCCTGGGTGGCGATGTCCAGGGCGTTCATGGGCGGCCGGTCCAGGCGGATGGTGCCGACGCCTTCGGAGACTTCGAGAGAGATGGTCATACGGGGAAGGTTAGCGCCGGTTAACGGACGGTGGCCCGGTGCTGTGTGTCACAGCACCGGGCCACCTGGACTACGTCATGCGGGGCTTACTTGATCCACTCCGCCCAGTCCATGTTCCAGCCGTTGAGGCCGTTGTCCGGGGAGATCTGCTTGTCCTTGGAGTTCTTCACGATGACCACGTCGCCGATCAGGGACTCGTTGAAGAACCAGGCGGCGGGCTGGTTGCCGTCGCCGGCGCCGCGGACGTCCTTCAGGCCGACGCAGCCGTGGCTGACGTTCTCCGAGCCGAACGTGCCCGAAGAGGCCCAGTAGTTGCCGTGCACGAAGGTGCCCGAGTTCGACAGGCGCATCGCGTGCGGCACGTCGGAGATGTCGTACTCCCCGCCGAAGCCCACCGTCGCCCCGTTCATCCGCGTGACCTTGTACTTCTCGCTGATGACCATCTGCCCGTTGTACGTGGTCGTCGACGGGGCGCCCGCGGTGATCGGGATGTTCTTGAGCACCTGGCCGTCGCGGACGACCTCCATGGTGTGCTCGCTCGCGTCGACCGTGGAGACCTGGGAGCGGCCGACGGTGAAGGTGACCGTGCGGGTCTGCTTGCCGTAGACGCCCGGGCGGCCTTCGACTCCGTCGAGGGCGAGCTTCACGGTGACCTTCGTACCCGCGGCCCAGTACTTCTCGGGGCGGAAGTCGAGGCGGTCGTTGCCGAACCAGTGGCCCTCGACGGGCACCGCCGGCTCGGCCGTCACGGTGATGGCCTTCTCGACGGCCTCGGGGTTGGTGATGCCGCGGGTGAAGTTGATCGACACGGGCATGCCCACGCCGACGGTGGAGCCGTCCTCGGGCGTGTAGTGGCCGATGAAGGTGTTCGTCGGGGTCAGGGTGGTGAAGGTGGTGTCCTTGGCGGACTCCCGGCCGGCCTCGTCCTTGGCGACCGCGTGCACCTTGTACTCGGTGGCGGAGGCCAGGTGGCGGGACGGCTCCCAGCTCGCGCCGTCGTCGGCCAGCTTGCCCTCGACCGCGTTGCCCTTGGTGTCGGCGACGGTCACCGTGGTGAGCTTGCCGCCGGTGCTGGTTATCTTCAGGATGCCGCTGGTGGCGACCTCCTTGGCGCCGTCGTCCGGCTTGACGCTGACCACGGCCTTGGATGCCTCGGTGCCGTTCTTGGCACCGCCCCCGGCATTGTCGCCACCGCTGCCGCTGCCGTTGTTTCCGCCGCCGCCACCGCTGCACGCGGTGGTCAGCAGCAGGGCGGCCCCCAGCAGAAGGGCCGGCAGGCCGGTGCGGACGCGGCCGCGTATCGGCTGCAGGTTCACTCTTGTTCTCCCCATGTCCCCCGCGCGCGGGCAGTCGCGCGCTTATCGACAGGAAATCACATGGGGAGAACACGAAAAGCCACGGTCATGTCACCGTTCCGTCCCAAGTGGCGGGCCGGTCAGGCGATGGCGGAGCCGGCGACCCAGTCGGCCCAGGACATGTTCCAGCCGCCCAGGCCGTTGTTCGGGGCGACCGTCTTGTCCTGCGAGTTGAGGATCTCCACCACGTCCCCGACCAGGCTCCGGTCGAAGAACCAGCCGGCCGGGGTGTCCGAGCCGCCGCCCTTGTCGTCGCGCAGGCCCACGCACCCGTGGCTCACGTTGGCGGAGCCGAAGGTGTCGGGACTGGCCCAGTAGTTGCCGTGCAGGAAGGTCCCGGAGGAGGTGAGCCGCATGGCGTGCGGGACGTCGGGAATGTCGTACTCCCCGCCGAAGCCGACGGTCTGGCCGTTCATGCGGGTGACGTCGAAGAGCTCCATCACCACCATCTTCCCGTTGTAGGTGGTGGTCTTGGGCGCTCCCGCGGTGATGGGCAGGGTCTGCAGCAGCCGGCCGTCCCGGCGGATCTCCATGGTGTGCGCGGCCGCGTCCACGGTGGAGATCTGCGAGCGGCCGACGGTGAAGGTGATCGTCTTGGCCTGGATGCCGTAGGAGCCGGGCGCGCCCTCGATGTCGCGCAGGTTCATCTTCACCGTCACCTCTGTACCGGACTTCCAGTACTCCTTGGGCCGGAAGTCGAGCCGCTCCTTGCCGAACCAGTGGCCGACGATCTCCACCGGCGGGTTCGAGGTGACGGTGATGGCCCGCTCCACCTCGGCGCGTCGCGCGATGGCCCGGTTGAAGTTGAAGGAGACGATCATTCCGGTGCCGACGGTGGAGCGGTTCTCCGGCTTGAAGTAGCCGATGAACCGTTCCTCGGGAACGTAGGTGGTGAAGGTGGTGTGGCGGGCCTGGCGGCGGTCGTGCCCGTCGAGGGCGACGGCGTCCACGGTGTACTTGGCCGCGAGCGAGAGACGGGCGGCCTCCGGATCGGGGCTCCAGCTGAGCCCGTCCTCGGCGATCGCGCCGGGAACCTTCTCCTCCTGCGCGTCCTCCACCTTGGTCACCACGACCCGCTCCAGCCGGCCCTCGGGGACCGTGACGCTGAGGCGCCCGCCGGCGGGCACCCCCTTGGCATTGTCGTCGGGGGTGATGCGGATGGCCTCGTCCGGCGAGCGGGGTTTGCCGGGCAACTCGATCTCGACCGGGGAACGGCCGTCCTGGGTGCATCCGGCCAGGCCGCCGAGCAGGCCCGCCCATGCCGCCACGGCGGCCAAGCCCGCCCCTGCCCGCCTCGTCAGAAGTGTCACGATCCCTCCAACGACCGGGCCCCTCCGGGGGAAACGTGAGCGGCGCGCACGTTCCGGGCGGAACAGTCCGGGCAGAACAGTGTGAAGGACCAGACGGGGGCGGGCCCAGGCCGGGACGCCGGGGCCGCACCCCCCACCCCCGCAGGTACCCAGGAGCCGTGGAGGCGGGCAGTGTCGAGCGCAGCCGAGCAGGAAGAGGCGGTGGAAGCCGTCGGCAATGTGGTGGACGCCGCGAACGCGGTGGACACCGAGAGCGCGGTCCGGGGCGGCCGTACCGCGCCCGTGCCGGGCGGCCAGGTCAGGGGCCAGGTGTTACGGGCGTACGCGCGCCCGGGACCACCGGTGTGGCCCGGGTCCTCGCATCCCCTGGGGGCCCGGTTCCACCACGGTCCGGACGGGACGGCGGGCACCAACTTCGCGCTGTGGGCGCAGGGCGCGGAGGCGGTGGAGGTGTGCCTGTTCGAGGAGGGCGGGGCCGAGACCCGCTGCGCCCTGACGGAGCTCACGCACGAGATCTGGCACGGTTTCGTGCCCGGCGTACGCCCCGGGCAGCGGTACGGATTTAGGGTGCACGGGCGCTGGGACCCCTGGACCGGTGCCCGGTACAACCCGTCGAAGCTGCTCCTGGACCCGTACGCCCGGGCCGTGGACGGCGAGTTCGTCCTGCCGCCCGAGGTGTACGGGCACGTGCGGGACTGGCCGCAGCAGTACATCGCCGACACCGTGCGCGACGACCGCGACTCGGCGCCGTTCGTCCCCAAGGGGGTCGTGGTCCACGATGACGACGACTGGGCGGACGACGTCCGGCCGAAGACCCCCTGGGCCGATTCGGTGATCTACGAGCTGCACGTGCGCGGCTTCACGATGCGGCATCCGGGGGTCCCCGAGGAACTGCGCGGCACGTACGCGGGCCTCGCCCATCCGGCGGCGGTCGAGCACCTGGTGAAGCTGGGCGTGACGGCGGTCGAGCTGCTGCCGGTGCACCAGTTCGCGCACGAGGACCACCTGCTGCGCCGGGGGCTGCGCAACTACTGGGGCTACAACTCGGTCGGCTACTTCGCCCCGCACGCCGGCTACTCGTCGAGCGGTACGACGGGCCAGCAGGTCGGGGAGTTCAAGCGGATGGTGCGGGCCCTGCACGCGGCGGGGATCGAGGTCATCCTCGACGTGGTCTACAACCACACGGCGGAGGCGGGCGAGCTCGGACCGACGCTGTCCCTGCGCGGGATCGACAACCGGGGCTACTACCGGCTCCAGTCCGACCAGCGCCGGTACGCCGACTACACGGGCTGCGGGAACACCCTGCACGCGGGGCGCCCGCACGTACTGCGCCTGATCACGGACTCGCTGCGGTACTGGGTGACGGAGATGGGGGTGGACGGCTTCCGCTTCGACCTGGCGGCGGCGCTGGCCCGCTCGATGCACGACGTGGACATGCTGTCGCCGTTCCTGGCGGTGATCGCCCAGGACCCGGTGCTGCGGCGGGTCAAGCTGATCGCGGAGCCCTGGGACGTGGGCTCGGGCGGCTACCAGGTGGGCGCCTTCCCGCCGCTGTGGACGGAGTGGAACGACCGCTACCGGGATGCCGTGCGGGACTTCTGGCGGGGCGCGCTGCCCGACGTACGGGACCTCGGGTACCGGCTGTCGGGATCGAGCGACCTCTACGCGTGGGGCGGGCGGCGGCCGTACGCCTCGGTGAACTTCGTGACGGCGCACGACGGGTTCACCCTGAGGGACCTGGTGTCCTACGAGCGCAAGCACAACGAGGCGAACGGGGAGGCGGGCCGGGACGGGACGAACGACAACCGGTCGTGGAACTGCGGGGCGGAGGGCGATCCGCCCGAGGGCACGGATGCCCGGATCGCCGCGCTGCGCCGCCGGCAGCTGCGCAACCTCCTCACCACCCTGCTGCTGTCGACGGGGGTGCCGATGCTCGTCGCGGGGGACGAGTTCGGGCGCACCCAGGGCGGCAACAACAACGCGTACTGCCAGGACAACGAGACGGGGTGGGTGGACTGGTCGCTGCTGGAGGATCCGGCGTGGCGGGAGCTGTTCGCGCTGACCGCGCGGCTGATCTCGCTGCGCCAGGCCCATCCGGTGCTGCGGCGGCGGGCGTTCTTCTCCGGGCGGCCGCAGGGGGTGGACGGGCTGCGGGACCTGGCCTGGTTCACCCCGGCGGGTGCGGAGATGACGGAGCGGGACTGGTACGCACCGGCGGCGGCGCTGGGGATGTACCTGTCGGGGCGGGACATCCCGGGCCGTGACGAGCGGGGCCGGCAGGTGACGGACGACAGTTTCCTGGCCCTGCTGCACACCGGGGACCGGCCGGTGCCGTGGGTACTGCCGGGGGCGCCGTGGGCCGAGGGCTACGAACTCGTCCTGGACACCTCGCGCGAGACCCAGGCCGAGGCTCCGCTCACCCGCCACCGCGGCGGCGAGACCCTGACGGTCCCGGCCCGCTCGGTCCTGCTGCTGAGGGTGGTCGGTTAGGTCGTGTCCGTCTCGACCCGCGGGGGGGCGAGGCGGTGCAGGGTCATAACCTCCCTGTCATGACCCCGACCATCTGGCGGCTGCTGGCCGGCCGTACCTCCGCCGCCTTCGCCAGCGCCCTCATCCCCACCACCCTGACGCTGGCGCTCGTCCGCAACGGCTCCGCCGGGGACCTCGGCCTCGTGCTCGCCTGCGAGTTGCTGCCGATGCTGCTCCTGCTGCCCGTCGCGGGGGTGGCCGCCGACCGGTTCCCCGCCCGGCGGGTGGTCCTCGTGGCCGATCTCGTACGGGCGGCCGCCCAGCTGGCGACCGGAGTCGTGCTCATGGCCGGTCCCGCGGACGTCCCCCGGCTGGCCGTGCTCGCGGCCGTGACCGGGGCCGCCGTGGCCTTCGGCACTCCCTCCGCACGCACACTCGTCGCCGCCGTGGTCCCCGAAGACGGGCGGCTGCGCGTCAACACCCGGCTCGGGGTGGCCACCGGGCTCGCGCAGATCGCGGCACCGGCGGCCGCCGGGGTGCTGATGCTGGCCATCGGAGCCGGCTGGTCCTCCCTGCTCACCGCCGCGCTCTTCCTGCTCTCCGCGCTGACCCTCGGCGGCCTGCCGGTGGCCCCGGTCCCGCGCAGCACGCCGCGCGCCGCCTTCACCGCCGAACTGCGCGGGGGCTGGGCCGAGACCCGGCGCCACCCGTGGTTCCTCGCCAATGTGCTGGCCCACGGGGTCTGGCACCTGGCGGCCGGACTGCTGCTCACCCTCGGTCCGCTGATCGCCGTGGAGAGCCTGGGCGGTGAGACCTCCTGGGTGGTCATCGCCCAGGTCGGCACGGTCGGGATGCTGGTCGGCGTCTGGGCGGCCGGGCGGCTGCCGGTCCATCGCCCGCTGTACGCAGTGGCCTTCGGGGCCGCCGCCCAGGCGCTGCCGCTCACCGCCTTCGGGCTGCGGCTGCCGCTTCCGGTGACCGCGGCCGCGTTCTGCTGCGCCATGTTCGGACTGGGGGTGCTGAGCCCGCTGTGGGAGACGGAGATGCAGCGCCGCATCCCGCTGGAGGCCCTGGGCCGGGTCGGGTCCTTCGACACCCTGATCTCCTTCGCCGCGCGCCCGCTGGGTCTGGCGGCGGCCGCCCCGCTCGCCGCCGTCACCGGGACCGCGGTCCCGCTGCTGGCCGCCGCTGCTCTGACCGCCGCCGCGAATCTGTCCGTACTCCTGCTTCCGGACGTACGCAAACGCCCGGAACCGGAACCCACTTTCGCCCTGCGATGATGTGTTCGACATCGTCACTGAGGGGGTCCGTGCATGGGGAGAGTCGGAGTCGCGCTGCGGGAGCTGCGCGGGGCGCAGAAGCCGGCGAAGGGTGTGTCGCTCTACTCGCGGTTCGTGAACCGGCCGATCGGGCGCTACCTGGCCGCCGGGTCGTACGCGCTCGGGCTCACCCCGAATCAGGTGACGCTGATCAGCGCCGCCTTCAGCTTCGCCGCCGCGGCCGCGGTCGCGCTGGCCGCGCCCTCCTGGGGGCTGGGGATCGCCGTGTGGGCCGCGCTCGCCGTGGGGTTCGCCTTCGACTCCGCCGACGGCCAGCTGGCCCGGCTGCGCGGGAGCGGCAGCGCCGCGGGCGAGTGGCTCGACCACGTCGTGGACTGCGCCAAGCTGACCGCCCTGCACTCCTGCGTGCTGATCGCCTTCTACCGGTTCCCCGATGCCTACGGGACGGGCTCGGACGGCTGGCTGCTGGTGCCGCTGGGCTTCCAGTTCGCCGCGGTCGTGACCTTCTTCGGCGGGCTGCTGACCGAGAAGCTCAAGCCCCGGCCGGCTCCGGGGAGCCCCGCCGCCGCGCCGTCGACCGTACGCGCGGTGGCGTTGCTGCCCGTGGACTACGGGGTGTTCTGCCTGGTGTTCCTGCTGCTCGGCGGCGGACAGCTGTTCCCTTACGCGTACGCGGCCTTCGGGGCGGTCGCCGGGCTGTTCCTGGCGGCGTTCCTCGTGAAGTGGTTCCGGGAGCTCAGCGCCGTTCCGCGGTGAACGGCTCCGCCACCGAGAGGGGTTCGGCGAGCGCGTCCAGCGCCCGGCGCAGCTGGGTGCTGGAGGTGTGCACGGTGTAGGGGAAGTAGACGACGTCGACGCCGTGGGCGGCGAAGTCCTTCTCCAGCTTGTCGCCCTTGGGGGTGCCCCGCCAGTCGTCGCCCTTGAAGATGACGTCGAAGCGGACCTGCTTCCAGGTCTCCACCTTGTCCGGGACCGTCTCGACGAAGGCGGCGTCCACGTACTTCACGCTGCGGACGATCTCCAGCCGCTCGACCAGCGGGATCATCGGGCGGCGCCCCTTGGCGAGTTCGGCCATCTCGTCGGAGACGACTCCGGCCACCAGGTAGTCGCACTGACTGCGGGCGTGCCGAAGGATATTGAGATGTCCGATATGGAACAGATCGTACGCGCCCGGCGCATAGCCGACTCGGTACGGCCTGCGCGCGGGCGCGCCACGTTCGGACATATCCCGCTCCGTCATCTGTTACCCCCCAGAGGCCACACCCCCCGGTGTGGCGGATTAGCAGACAATAGCGTGCACGTTCCGCAGCATGCGGGTGAACGAATAGGGTGACGTGCGCATCATCCAGGGGAGAAGGGGACGCTCAGTGTCCAGATCCGGTCACCGGCGCCTGCTGCTGGTCTCCACCAACTACGCACCCGAGCACGCGGGAATCGGGCCCTACGCCACCCAGATCGCGGAGCACTGGGCGGAGGATCTCGGCCACGAGACCCATGTCCTCGCGGGGATGCCGCACTACCCGGCGTGGTCGCTCGAACCGGAGTACAAGGGGGCGCTCCGGCGCACGGAACGGCGCGCGGGCGTCATCGTGCACCGGCGTGCGCACACCGTGCCGCAGCGTCAGACCGCCGTGAAGCGGGCCCTTTTTGAAGGATCGATTCTGCTGCACGGTGCCGCGGCCCCGCCCCGGATGCCGAAGCCGGACGCGGTCCTGGCCCAGATGCCCAGCCTGGCTGGCGGGGTGCTGGCCGCCCGGCTCGCGGCGCGGTGGAAGGTCCCGTACGTCCCGGTCGTCCAGGACCTGATGGGCGCCGCCGCCGCACAGAGCGGGATCAGCGGCGGCGACAAGGCGGCCGCGATCGCGGGCCGCGCCGAGGCGTACGCCCTCAAGCGGGCCACCCTCGTCGGCGTCATCCACGAGACCTTCGTCGACCGGGTCGTCGGCATGGGCGTGGACCCGGCGAAGATCCGTCTCGTCCCCAACTGGTCCCACGTGGCCGTACCCACCAAGCCGCGCGGCGAGACCCGCCGCCACCTCGGCTGGGCCCCGGACCAGACGGTCGTCCTGCACTCCGGGAACATGGGCCTCAAGCAGGGCCTCGAGGTCCTCGTGGCCGCCGCCCGGCTGGACCCGAGCGTCCGTTTCGTCCTGATGGGTGACGGCAGCCAGCGCTCGGCGCTCACCGAACTGTCCGCCGACGTACCGAATCTGGACATCATCCCCCCTGCCGCTGACGGCGAGTTCCCGGATATCCTCGCCGCGGCGGACGTACTCGCGGTCACGCAGCACGCCGCCGTCATGGACATGAGCGTTCCGTCGAAGCTCACCTCCTACTTCCAGGCCGGCCGGCCCGTCGTCGCCTCCGTGGCCGCGGAGGGCGGGACCGCCCAGGAGGTGGAGCGCTCGGGTGCAGGGGTGCTCGTACAGCCCGAGGACCCCGAAGCCCTGCTGAAGGCCGTACGGGTCCTGGCCGAGGACCCCGAGGGCGCGGACGCACTGGGAACGGCCGGACCCCGCCACGTGGCGGCCCACCTGAGCCGCGAAGCGGGCCTGGCCCGCATCGACGCACTGATAGACGAAGCACTTGGGGGTCCCCGGCCGTGATCGAGACGAACCGCCCGGCAACAGCACCGGCCGAGGACGAACCCGATCTACTCCGGGACCAGTTCCGGCAGCTCCTGCGCTACCGCCGGCTCCTCGGCGCGGGCATCGGGATCGGTCTGCTCGGCGGCGTCTACCTCGGCATCTCCACGGCCGACACCTACGTCGCGACCGCCGACGTGGTGCTGCGCGCACCCACCGACGACCCCTTCAACCCGAGCCTCGCCCCCGACAAGGCGATCAACATCGGCTCGGAGCGCCAGGTCGCGCTCAGCTCCTCCATAGCCAACGAGGCCGCGAAGAAGCTGGGCGTCTCCGCCTCCGGCTTCGCGGCCCTGCGCAGCGGGCTCCAGGTGACCAACCCGCCGCAGACGATGGTGCTCCGCTTCACCTACACCGCGTCCTCCCCCAAGGAGGCCGCCAAGCGCGCCAACGCGATGACCGAGGCGTACCTGCTCAAGCGGCAGGAGTCCCTCGACGCCACCCGCGACAAGATGGTCAAGGGCTACAAGGAGCAGCGCGACCCGATCGCCAAGCAGCTCGACGAGCTCTCCAAGGAGATCGCGCGGATGCCCGCCGGCGCGGGGCGCGACGCGGCCAGCTCCTCCAAGACCGACCTGCAGAGCGAGGTCGGCGGGTACAACACCAAGATCACCAAGCTCGAAGCCCTCGACATGACCCCGGGCCGGGTCACCAGCGCCGCGACGGCGCCCCCCGCAGCCGACGGCCCCGGCATCCTGATGTCCCTCGCGCTCGGCGCCGCCGTGGGCCTCGCCCTCGGCCTGCTCGCCGCCTGGGTCCGGCTCGTCTTCGACCCGGCACCCCGCTCCGAGGGCGACGTGGCACGGGCCCTGCGCGCACCCGTACTCGGCTACCTGCCCCGGGACCGGACGGGCGGCGGGCCGCTGCTCGCCGCCGGCGAGGCCGATCCGCGGCTCGCCGAGGAGTACCGCTCGGTGGCCTTCCGGCTCGCCTACGACTCCCGCTTCGCCGACCGGCGCCGGCTGCTCGTCGTCGCCCCGCGCGGCAGCAGCGAGACCGCCGCCGCGGTGGCCGTGAACCTCGCCGCCTCCTTCGCCGAGACCGGCAAGGACGTCCTGCTCATCGAGGCCGACCTGCGCACCCCGGTACTGGCCAGCCAGTTGCCGACGGACGCCGGCGGCCGGCCGCGCTGGAGTCAGACCCCGGGCAGCCCGAAGGGCGGCGGACGGCACTCCGACTCCGAGTGGCCCGACGGACGCCAGCTCGTCGTGGACGCCGGCGAGTCCGGCTCCTTCGACCTGATCCCCGGCGAGCGGGCGCGCAACGTGCCGCGCGCGCTGACCTCCCCCCGCGCCACCCGGCTGATCTCCGAGGCCGACTCCCCCAACGCGACCGTCGTCGTGCTCGCGCCGCCCGTGCTCTCGTACGCCGACGCCCTCGCCCTCGTCGACCGCGTCGACGGCGTCCTCGTCGTCTGCAACCCGCGCGGCGTCCACCGCACCGACCTGACCCGGATCCGCGAACTGATCAGCGGCGCCGGGGGTACGGTGCTCGGCGCGGTGCTGCACGCCCCGCTGCCCGGCGAGAAGCGCGGCCCGGGCAAGGGCAAGGGGACCGCGCAGTCGCCCGCGCCCGCCCCCGCTCCTTCGGCGGCCGCGCCGCAGCCGCTCACGCGCGAGATGGCCGAGCCGGAGCAGCACATCCCAGGTGACGGCACCGACACGGTCGCGCTGCGCACCGTCCGCATAGGCCGGAGATGAGCCGGCGCGGACTCGCCGCCGTCTCCTCGGTCCTGGACCAGGCCGCCTCCAGCGCCACCAACATCCTGGTGCTGGTGCTGGCCGCCCGGCTGTCGTCGGCGTCCGGATTCGCCGACTTCTCGATGGTGTACGTGACCTTCAGCGTGCTCCTCGGGCTGAGCATGGCCTACGTCGGACAGACCGTCGTGCTGGAGAAGGCCGAGGAGCGGCTGGGCTCGGTGTGCCGGTCGGCCGTGGGCTTCACGGGGGCCGCCTCGGGCGCCGTGGGCGCGGTGCTCGCCGTGGTGGGCCTGGCGCTTCCCGGGACGACCGGGCCGGCCTTCCTCGCGCTGGGCCTCGTACTGCCGTTGGTGCTCGTGCAGGACGGGCTGCGGTACTGCTTCTCCGCGCTGCGCGCCCCCGAGCGGGCGCTGGCCGCCGACGCGTTGCGGCTGGTGTGCGTGGTCGCGGCGCTGGCCGTGCAGCCCTCCGGGGCTTCGGCGGGGCGGCTGGTGCTGGTGTGGGGCCTGTCCGCGCTGCCTGCGCTGGGGCTGGGGCTGTGGCTCCTGCGGCCGTACGTGCGCGGGGCGCGGGCGGATCTGCGGCCGTACGTGCGGCGGGGGCACCTGGGGCAGCGGTTCGTGGTCGAGTTCGCGGTGGGCAACGGCTCCAGCCAGCTCGCCGTACTGGGCCTCGGCGTCTTCGCGACGCCGCTGGCCGTGGGTGCGCTGCGGGGTGCGAGCACGCTCTTCGGGCCGCTGAACGTGCTGTTCAACTCGGCGAACTCCTTCGGGCCGCCGGTGCTGTCGCGGCTCGGCGGCAAGCGGGCCACGGTCCGGGCGACGGTGGCGCTGGGCGGGGTGCTGGCGGTGGTCGGCGCGGGGTGGGCGACGGCCCTGTACCTGTTCCCGGACCGGCTGGGCCGGGAGCTGCTGGGCGACACGTGGGCGTCGGCCGCCGCGCTGCTGCCGGCGACGGGGGCCCAGTACGCGGTGATGGGCCTGGGCACCTGTGCGCTGCTGACGCTGCGCGTCCTGGCCCCGAAGGCCACGCTGTCCTTGCAGGTGGCCTTCTCGATGCTGTCGGTGGTGTTCCTGCTCGCCGGGTACGCGGTGTGGGGCCCCCTCGGCGCGGCCTGGGGCCTGGCGGCGGGCTCGGCCCTCAAGGCCCTGGCCGCCTGGCTTCGGGTCGCCCGCCTGCCGGTTGCCGCTCCGCGGGACGACGAGCCCGCGCCGGTCTCGGCCTGACCCGCTGCGCGGGGCGATCCCCCCACCCCGCCCCTTCCCGAAACCGGGCTCTGCCCGGCCTGGCTGGCGCCGCCTGCCGAGCGCGGCTGGATTGCGCGAAGCGCAATTTCAGCCTCGCCGGCGTTTGAGGCGCGGGGTCTGGGGCGGAGCCCCGGCAACGGCGGCGCGCACGGGCGCGGACAGGACCCCGGCGGAGCCCCAGCAACGGCGCCGCGCCTAGCGGAGGGTCGTGGAGCGGTCCTGGCGGTGGGTGGCGATCAGGGCCAGGCAGAGGGCCGCGATCGCGACGCGGCCCGACGCCTGGAGGAGCGGTCCGCGCAGCAGGATGAAGGAGTAGCCCGCGACCAGCGGGACCACCACCGAGATCAGACTCCCCGGCGGCGCCCGCCGGGTGGCGCGCTTCGCATAGCGCCGGTCCACCCGCGCGGAGGCGTACCCCATCGCCAACAGGCCGCCCCCCATGCCCAGCGGCCCGAAGTCCAGCCACAGCTCCGCCCAGATCGGCGAGGAGAGGTTGGTGTTGACCGTGCCCATCCACTGGCCGACCATCACGCCCGTGTCCCGCGGCTTCCCCGGCCACACCGACCTCGGCACCGCGAACAGGATCGATCCGGCCAGCTGGCGCCCGTAGAAGTGGCCGGGCCCGGACTCCGAGTAGGTGATGGTGTTCGCGAACATGCCGATCTGGTCGTAGTCCTTGAGGGCCATCGGCTCCAGGAAGGACGTGGTCTCCACCGGCTTGTAGTTCTTCTCGTCGTACCGGAAGCGGTCCGCGAACGGGAAGACGAGGAGGGCGATGACCACGGCCATCGACAGGGCCACCCGGTACATCGCCGCGCTGACCGGGAAGACGGTGAACAGCAGCGCGAACATGACCGTGAGGAACCAGTAGCGCGGGTTCGAGATCGGGTTGTTGACCACCAGGTTCAGCAGGGCGAGCGCCGACCAGGTGACGATGATCGAGACCTTGCGGCGGGCGAACTTCGAGGTGACCAGCCAGCGCGTGTACAGCAGCAGCGAGAGCAGCGCCGGCACGGTGCCGAAGCCGCGCAGCAGGGCCTGTCCGGCCTGGCCGTCGCCGTTGGAGACGCCCGCCTCCTCGATGCCCGCGATGATCTCCTGGCGGCTGGAGAAGAACACCGCCGGGCCGCCGAGCTTCATCACGAAGGCCGCGCTGCACAGGAAGGAGAGGACGGTCAGCAGTTGGAGCCGGCGCCGGTGCGTCATGACCGGCCGCGACTGCCTCTGGGAGCCGCCCGCGCGGCCGGTCGGCCGGTGGCGGGCGAGCAGGACGCCCACGTCGAAGGCGGTGCAGCCGAGCAGCACCAGCCCGATGGCGGCGGTGAGGTCGGAGCGGGGGCCGACGACTGGGGTCGGGACCTGGCCGAGGACGGCCTGGGCGAGCGGGGCCACGCCCATGGCCATGTAGACGAAGAGCCAGAAGGAGCCCTGGAGCAGCTTGCGGCGGCTGGTGAGCACCATCGCGGAGAGGCGGGCGCCCGCGTACATGGTGAGCAGCAGCTGGAGCCAGAAGGCCGCGTCGCGCTGGCCCGCGCCGGTCTGGACGGCGACGAACAGCGGCAGGAAGACGGCGAAGCCGAGGGCGAGCGGGACGGACAGCGCGCGGGAGAGCAGGGTGCGCGGGGTGGTGACCTTGCCCCAGAGCGACTCGTCCTCGAAGGGGGACGGCGCGGGCGTGACGGGCGGCTTGCGTATGTCCGTTGCCACTGCCGCCCCCACCCCATGTGCCTGATTCGCGCGCAGTCTAGTCTGAGCGGGCTGCGCCCGGGGAGGCGCATGGGGGTCCCCCGGCAACGCCAGGGGGAGGGTGGACGATCGGGGCTTCAGTTGCGTGACCTTCCTGCCTTCACGCTGGCCGGATACGACAAGGGGCGCGGGCGGCTGACGCAGGCGCTCTGGTTCGCCGTGATGAACACGCTGTTCATGAGCTGGTTCTGTCCGGCGCGGCTGCGGGTGGCGCTGCTGCGCGCCTTCGGGGCGAAGATCGGCGAGGGCGTGCTGATCCGGCACCGGGTGCGGGTGCTGTGGCCGTGGAAGCTCACCGTCGGGGACCACACCTGGATCGGTGAAGGCGCCTGGCTGCTGAACCTGGAGCCGGTAACGATCGGTTCGCACGTCTGCCTCTCGCAGGAGGCCGTGCTGTGCACCGGTTCGCACGACCACCGGGCCGCCGACTTCCGCTACCGCAACGCCCCGATCACGGTCGAGGACGGCGCGTGGGTGGCGGTACGGGCGACCGTGCTGGCCGGGGTGACCGTGGGCCGCTGCGCGGTCGCGGGCGCGGGCGCCGTCGTGCACAAGGACCTGCCGGAGCTGACCCTGCAGACCCAGGACGGGCGGCGCCGCCCGGTGGAGGAGCCCAAATGAGAGTCCTGCACGCCGTCACCCTGCACTCCCCCTCGCACGCCTTCGGCGGGCCGGTCCGGGTCGCGCTGAACCTGACGAAGGGTCTGCGGGCCCGGGGGCACGAGGCGCGGCTGCTGGCGCTGGGCGAGGGATTCCCCGACCCGTGGCCGACGGACGTCGAAGGGGTCCCGGCGAAGCTGTTCCCGGCGCGGCGGATCCTCCCGCTGGGCTTCAGCGGGATGACCTCGCCGGCGCTGCTGGCCTCGGCCGGGCGGCTGGTCGGGGAAGCGGACGTGGTCCACGTCCACCTGGCCCGGGACCTGGTGACCCTGCCGGTGGCCCTGGCGGCGCTGCGGGCCGGCAAGCCGCTGGTGCTCCAGACCCACGGAATGGTGGACCCGAGCGAGAAGCTGCTGGCCAAGGTGCTGGACGCGGTGGCGGTACGCCGGCTGCTGCGCGGCGCGGACGCGGTGCTGTACCTGACCCCGCACGAGCGGGCGTGCCTGGACGCGGTGGTCGGCGGCGCACCGCTGTCGCGTGCGGTCCGGCTGGTCAACGGCACCCCGGCGCAGGAGGAGCGGCCCGCCCCGGGCGGCCCCCCGCGCATCCTGTACGCGGCGCGCCTGCAGGCCCGCAAGCGGCCGGTGGACTTCGTGGACGCGGCCCCGGCCGTCCTCGCCGCGCACCCGGACGCGCACTTCGTCGTCGCGGGCCCGGACGAGGGTGAACTGGCCGCCGTACGCGCCCGCATCACGGCCCTGGGTCTCACCGGCCGCTTCACGGTTCCGGGGGCACTGTCCAGCGCGGAGGTGCAGGCGGAGCTGCGCCGGGCCCACGTGTACGTACTGCCCTCGGTGGACGAGCCGTTCCCGATGTCGGTGCTGGAAGCCCTCGCGGTGGGCGTCCCCCCGGTGGTGACCCACTCCAACGGCCTGGCCCGCGACATCGCCGCCGCGGGCGCGGGGCACGCGGTCGACCCGGGCCCGGCGGGTGTGGCGTCGGCGGTCCTGGACCTGCTGGATCCCGCGGCCAACGCCGCCGCCTCGGCGGCGGCGCGCAAGCTGGCCGCGGAGTCCTTCTCCATGGACGCGGTCCTGGACACCCTGCTCCCGGTGTACGAGGGCGCCGTTCGGGGCTGAACACGGGCGCCGCGGCTCAGATGTCGCGGCGCTGCTCCACGACCGGGAGGGCGCCCATGGCGCGGCGGCGCTTGAGGACACTGGTGTACACGGCGAGGCCGATGAAGCCCACCGCCATCATGATCAGCCCGACCACGTCGAGGTTGACGCTCTCCATCTCCCAGTCGGTGGCGAAAGTGAGTATGGCTCCCACCACTATCAGACCGATGCAGCCACCCAGGCCGGTCATAGGACTCGCCTCCGCAAATGGTCGGTGTCGTCGTGCTCCGGTCCCGCGGATGCCCACGCCTGGTACGCGAAAACGCCCCCTGCGGCCGGTGGTTCGGCGGCAGGGGGCGTTCTCGTCGCGTGCGGGGCTCGTTACGCCGGGATCCAGGCGTAGCAGCCGGAGGAGTTGAACTCCGCCGTGCCCGCCGGGATCGTCGCCGTGATCTTGTCGCCCGCGTTGGGCTGGGTCTCGGGGCCCGAGGCGAGGAGCGAGCCGTCCTTGGACTTCGCCTCCCACGTGCAGGTGGAGGCCTGCGTCAGCGCCCGGTAGGTGCCGGCCGCGGGCGAGGTGCGGGGGCCTTCGGGGAAGCCCTTCTCCGCCGCCACGAGGATCGGCTTCTGCTCCGGGCACAGGTGGGTGATCGCGTCCTTCGCGCCCGGGATCTCCCCGGTGATGACGGCCCCGGTCGCCGCGTCCTTGTCGCGCTTCGCGGTGAGCGCCACCCGCTGGCAGGCCTCCTGGCCCGACTGCAGGACGGCCGCGGGGTCCATCTTCTCCGGGACCCGCCCGCTCAGGTACTTCTTCTCCTGCGCCGTGAAGCTGCCCGTCTTCGGGGTGAGCTTCGCGTCGGGCAGGACGGGGCCCGTCGGCTTCGCGTCGGCGGCGGGCGCCGAGGGCGCCGGGCTGTCCGCGGGGTCGGGGGCCGCCGACGAGGCCGGCGGCTTCGCCTTCGCCTCCGCGCCGGAGTCGGCCTTGCCGCCGGAACTGCAGGCGGTCAGCGTCAGGGCGGCGGTCAGCAGAACAGCAGCCGCTGCGGAGCGTCGGTACATCGGATGGCTCCCGTACTTACTGGGTGGGACAGGAATGCGGGGCCCGGCCACGTAGAGCCGGGCCCCGCATTCCGTCAGGCGGTTACTTCTGTTCCTGCGATTCCTGCGGTTCCTGCGGTTCCCTCGGCTACTTCGCGCCGAAGGTGAGCACCAGCTGCGGGACGCCGTCGGCGGCCGTGGCCTCCGCGGACCAGATCCACAGCGGGTCGGTGCCCGTGCTCGTCAGGCCCAGGCTGTAGCTGCTGCCCAGGACCGCGGAGACCGCGGCCGTGTCCAGCGGCACGTTGTGGACCGCCGAGCCGTCCGGCACGCCCGCGATGGTGCCCACCGGGGTGGTGCCGAGCGTGGGCTTGGTGTTGAAGGTCGTGCCCGCGCCGCTCCAGGTGCCGGTGACCGGGACCACGGACACGGTGTCGGCGGTGCCGGCGCCCGTCTGCGTGTTGGTCTTGATCTGGAGGGAGGCGGCCTTCAGGACCTGCCCGGCCGGGGCGGCCGGGACGTCGAAGCGCAGGTACGTCTCGTACGCCGAGGTGCCGCGCACCGCGAGCGAGGTCGACGTGCCGTAAGCGGTGCCGGGGGCGCCCTGGTTGATGTAGGTGTCCTCGGTCGCGCTGACCTTGGAGACCGAGTCGGTGGGCGCCTTGGCCAGGGTGAAGTGGTTCTTGACCTGGGCCTCGGTGAGCGCCGTCGGGTAGATGGCCGTCTCGTCGATCTGCCCGGCGAAGAAGTTGCTCGTCGGGCGGGTCGGCCAGCCGGTGAGGTTGTCGCCGCCCACGTGCCAGTAGCCCGCGTAGGTCTGGGAACCGGTCTTGTTCAGCGAGCCCTTGTTCTGGCCGTCGACGTACAGGGTGATGCCGCCGGGGCCCTGGGTGCCGACCACGTGGTGCCACTTGTTGTCGTTGTACGTGTCGAACAGGCCCGTGGAGACGGTCTGGACCGATCCGTTGGACACGCCGAAGACGAGGCGACCGGTGTTGGTCATGTAGAGGTGCTTGTCGTACGAGCCGCTGCTGCGGTCGGTGTTGCTGCCGAAGCCGACCAGTTTGCCGCCGCGCGTGGTGCCCGTCTTGAACCAGGTCTCGATGGTGAACGCGTTGCCGACCGTCTGGCGGTGGTCGCTGTAGACCTGCTGGCTGGTGCCGTTGAAGCCCATCGCGGTGCTGGTGCCGGCGACCGCGCCGGGGGTCTGGCGCAGGGCCGGGGCGTTCAGCTGGACGCCGCCGGTGTTGCTGCTGACCGAGGAGTCGGCGACGTACGGGCTCACGGTGTCGTCGAAGCGCCAGTACAGGTTGGCGCCGTCGGCGCGGACCTGGTTCGGGTACGACTGGGCGGCGGTCGGGACCGTCACCGAGACGCTGGCCGACAGGGCGCTGGTGTTGCCCGCGGCGTCGGTCGCGGTCACGCGGTAGCTGTAGGACTGGCCGGCCTTGACCGTGGTGTCGGTCCAGGAGGCCTGCCGGCGCTCCCACTCCAGGGAGTCCGCGTTCACCGTGGCGGCGGGCGTGGCCGAGCCGTTGCGGTAGATGCGGTAGGTCAGCTTGCTGTCGTCCGCGTCGTAGCTGGTGCGCCAGCGGACCTGCGCCTCGCCGGGCTTGACGCTGCCGACGCTGGCCACCGGGGTGGTCGGGGCGCCGACGTCGCCGGTGGAGGCGAAGCGGGTCAGGGCCTGCTGCGGCTTGCCGTTGATGAGGGTGAACTCACCGCCGACCCACATGTACTTGACGTCGCTCTTCTCCGCGACGGCCATGACGCGCGGGCCGATTCCCTCGCCGAGGCCGTCGTTGGCGGTGGGGTGCCAGCCGAGCTTGCCCGGGCCTCGTACGAAGCCGCCCACGGGCGCAGGGGCTGCGCCGGTGTGGTCGGTCGGCTGGGCCAGCAGGAAGTGGCGCTTGCCGTCGGGGTACTCCAGCTCGGTGGAGCAGTCGTGCGCGTGCGAGGAGCTGTAGAGCACCCCGTCGTACGGCAGCACGTACTGGGTGGCGCCGAGGCAGCGGTCGCGCCACTTCTCGCTGAAGTCGGTGTTCAGGCCGATGCGGCCGTCGAAGACGCCGCCGCCGGAGCCCTCGCTGCCGGTGTAGTAGCCCGTCGCGTCGGCCGAGATGTCCTTGACCACGGAGTTGGACGGGATGCTGTTGTACGTCTTGGTGACGGCGCCGGTGGTGGCGTTCACGACGGCCAGCGCGTGCGTGGTGGAGTTGTTGACCGAGAAGAAGTCGCCGCCCAGCAGGACGTTCTTGCCGTCGTTGCTCACCTCGATGGCGCGGCCCGGCTCGTCGGCGTTGGCCACGAAGGGCTTGAGCGCGCCGGAGCCGGCGTCGACCGCGGCGAACCGCTCGCGGGTCTGGCCCTCGACCGTGCCGAAGTCGCCGCCCACGTACAGCGTGTCGTCGGTGACGGCGAGCGCGCGGACGGTGGCGGGGACGCTCGGGTGGAACGCTGCCTTGGGGGTGCAGGTCGCGATGTCGATCGCGGCGAGGCTGGAGACCGGGGTCCCGTTGACGGCACCGAAGTAGCCGCCCGCGTAGAGGGTCTTCTTGTCCTTGGAGACGGCCAGCGTGCGGACCGTGGCGGTGCCGTCGCCGATGGTGAAGGCGAGCTTGCACGAGGTGGGGTTGCCCGTCGCGGCGTCGAGCGCGGCGAAGTTCACGGCTTCCTGCTCGGTGCCGGCGGCGCCGTCGGGCGGACGGACGGCCGAGAAGGTACCGCCGGCGAAGACGGTTCCGTTCGCCTGGGCCATCGCGAACACGATGCCGTTGGGCTGCCACGTCGGCAGGCTGTCGGCGGTGAACGCCACCGGCGCCGTGATGGCGGAGGCCTGCGGCATCAGCACCAGGCCTATACCGGTGCCGGCACCGGCCAGTGACAGGACGAGGGCAGCAGTCAGCCCTCTGGATCTACGCATGAGCCCCCCAGGGCATCGCCCGGTTTGATGGCTGGAACTATCCGAACAGCCATATGTACGGGCGCAGACTAAGGCTCATGTGAGGGCCCGGTCACCTTGCTTGACCCATTGCATACCAACTTGGAATGAACAGACTTCAGCATGGAGGGTGCACTACGGACATATGGCAGGTTTACCCCGGCCACACCCACACAGACCTGTGGGTATGACCGTGACACGGCAAATCGTAGGGGAAATATAAGGCCTCAGCGGTCGATACGGACCGTCACGCCCGCCAGCTGGTCCTCGACTTGGCGGATATCGGCCTCGACCATGATCTTGGCCAGTTCGGACACCAGGACCGTCGGCTTCCAGCCGAGCAGGTCGTGGGCCTTGGAGGCGTCGCCGATGAGCGCGTCGACCTCGCTGGGGCGCTCGTACTTGGGGTCGTAGCGCACGTGCTCGTTCCAGTCGAGACCGGCGTGCGTGAAGGAGGCCTCGACGAACTCGCGGACGGTCGCGGCCACTCCGGTGGCGACGACGTAGTCGGTGGGCTCGTCCTGCTGGAGCATCCGCCACATCGCGTCCACGTACTCGGGGGCGTAGCCCCAGTCGCGGACCGCGTCGAGGTTGCCGAGGTAGAGATTCTCCTGGAGGCCGGCCTTGATGCGGGCGACCGCGCGGGTGATCTTGCGGGTCACGAAGGTCTCGCCGCGGCGCGGGGACTCGTGGTTGAAGAGGATCCCGTTGACGGCGAACATGTCGTACGCCTCGCGGTAGTTCACGGTGGTCCAGTACGCGAACACCTTGGCGGCGCCGTACGGGCTGCGCGGGTGAAACGGGGTGCCCTCGTTCTGCGGCGGCGGGGTGGCGCCGAACATCTCGGAGGACGAGGCCTGGTAGATGCGGGTGTCGACACCGCTGGCCCGGATGGCCTCGAGCAGCCGCAGCGCGCCGAGGCCGGTCACGTCGCCGGTGTAGAGGGGCGCGTCGAAGGAGACGCGGACGTGGGACTGGGCGCCGAGGTTGTAGACCTCGTCGGGCCGTATCTCACGGAGCAGGTTCACCAGGGCCACGCCGTCGGAGAGGTCGGCGTGGTGCAGGACGAAGGACCGGTTGGCGGTCTGCGGGTCCTGGTAGATGTGGTCGATCCGCTCCGTGTTGAAGCTGGAGGACCGCCGCACCAGCCCGTGCACCGTGTAGCCCTTGGAGAGCAGCAGCTCGGCGAGGTACGAGCCGTCCTGCCCGGTGACGCCGGTGATCAGTGCGGTCTTGCCCATTCGGTCCCCCTGGGGTGCGTTGTGGTGCGTTGTGGTTCGTTGTGCTGAGCGTGCTTCCCCTGCCCGCCCAAGGATGCGTACCGTACACGCCGGGTCCGGCCGGTCGCGCCGCGCGGCAGCGCACCCGGCGGGGTCCGGACCCGGTGGGCCCGGACTGCTGCCGCCCCCGCGGGAACGGGCTGGCATCATCGGCGGTATGACAAGTTCGCTGCCGCTCCTGCCCCCGCACGCCCGCGTCTTCGTCGCGGGCCACCGCGGCCTCGTGGGGTCCGCGGTCGCCCGCCGGCTCACGGCCGACGGGCACGAGGTGCTCACCCGGGGCCGCGCCGACCTCGATCTGCGTGATGCCGCCGCGACCGCCGCTTACCTGGCGGACGTCCGCCCGGACGCCGTGGTGCTGGCCGCCGCCAAGGTCGGCGGGATCATGGCCAACAGCACGTACCCGGTGCAGTTCCTCGAGGAGAACCTGCAGATCCAGCTCAGCGTGATCGGCGGCGCGCACGCCGCCGGCGTGGGCCGGCTGCTGTTCCTCGGATCGTCCTGCATCTACCCGAAGCTGGCCCCGCAGCCCATCCGCGAGGACGCCCTGCTGACCGGCCCGCTGGAGCCGACCAACGAGGCCTACGCCCTCGCGAAGATCGCCGGCATCGTCCAGGTCCAGTCGTACCGGAAGCAGTACGGGGCCTCGTACATCTCGGCCATGCCGACGAACCTGTACGGCCCGGGCGACAACTTCGACCTCGAGTCCTCGCACGTGCTGCCCGCCCTCATCCGGCGGTTCCACGAGGCCGCCGCCGAGGGCCGCGACGAGGTCACGCTGTGGGGCAGCGGTACCCCGCGCCGCGAGTTCCTGCACGTGGACGACCTGGCCGCCGCCTGCGCGGTGCTGCTGAACACCTACGACGGCGACGAGCCCGTCAACATCGGCTGCGGCGAGGACCTGACGATCCGGGAGCTGGCCGAGACCGTCGCCGAGGTGACCGGTTTCCGCGGCCGGCTCGCCTGGGACACCTCCAAGCCGGACGGGACCCCGCGCAAGCTGCTGGACGTCGGCCGGCTGACCTCGCTCGGCTGGAAGCCCGGCATCCCGCTGCGGGAGGGCATCGCCGCCACCTACCGGTGGTGGCTGCGCGAGCAGAACGGCTGATCTCACACGGAGCCCCTCAGTACGCTCCGCGGCCGTCGACGACGGCGCGGAGCGTACGGCCCATCACGTCGACGTCACTGGTGAAGGACCAGTTGTCGACGTACTGCAGATCGAGCTGGATGGTTTCGTCCCAGGACAGGTCGGAGCGCCCGCTGATCTGCCACAGCCCCGTCATCCCGGGCCGCACGGTGAGCCGGCGCAGCTCGACCTCGTCGTACTTCGCCACCTCCTCCGGCAGCGGCGGGCGCGGGCCGACCAGCGACATGTGTCCTGTCAGTACGTTGATCAGCTGCGGCAGTTCGTCCATGGAGGTGCGGCGCAGCAGCCGGCCCACCCGGGTCACCCGGGGGTCGCGGCGCATCTTGAACATCAGGCCGTCGTTCTCGTTGTGCCCGGCGAGCTCGGCCTTGCGGGCGTCGGCGTCCATCACCATGGTGCGGAACTTCCACATGACGAACGGGACTCCGGCCCGGCCGATGCGCCGCTGCCGGTAGAAGGCCGGGCCGCGCGAGCCGAAACGTATCGCCAGGACGATGCCGAGGAAGAGCGGAGAGAGCAGGAGCAGCCCGGCGGCGGCCCCCACCCGGTCCAGAGCCGACTTGAGCAGGGTCTGCACGCCCCGGCTGACCGGCGGCGCGACCCGCAGCACGGCGAGCCCGCCCGCGGACAGGGTCTCCAGCCGCTTGAGGGAGACCTCCACCAGGCCGGGGAAGACGGCGAGTTCCAGTCCGGCGTCGTGCAGAGCCCAGGCGACGCGGCGCAGCCGCTCCCCCGTGATCCGCACGCCGGGGGCCACCAGCACCAGGTCGGCCTGGTGGCTGCGGACGGCGCCGAGCACGGCCGCGGAGTCGCCGTTCGGAGCCTCGGGCATCCCCGCCTCGAGGCGGGCGGCGACCGGCACCCCGCTGTCGAGGGCCCCGGCGCCGACCGGGACCACGCCGACGACCACGTACGGGTGGTCGGTGCGCGCGGCCAGGTGCGCGATGACGTCCTCGGCGGCGTCGGGCTCGCCCACCACCAGGACCCGGCTGACGGCCTGGGCCTCGCGGCGGGCCGCCGAGAGATGACGGTAGGTCAGTTTGTGGCAGGCTACGGTGATCAGCAGGGCGGGCAGCAGGGCCCCGAGGGCGGACAGCCGGGGTGTGTCCTCCTCGGTCACCACGCGGGCAACGGCGAGCACGCCGATCAGAATCAGCCAGTCGTGTACCACGGGCAGCACGCCGCGGGATTCCCCGAGCGCCCGGGCCGCGTACCGCCGGCGCAGCGCCTGCACCCCGGTCCACGCCACGGCGGCGGCCAGGGCGCAGTAGAGGGGCCGGACCTGCTGCGCTGCCGCGAAGACGAGTCCCACGGGAACGGCGGCGCCGAGGAAGTCGGCCCCGACGGCGGCGGGCAGGTACCAACGAGCCTTGTCACCGAGGCGCCGTGCGGGCAGAGCGGACCCGCGGACCGCCCTGGCCACTCTTTGCGCCGGAAAATGGACATGCCTCATGGGCCCCCCTGGCACGTGGTCTATGACAGCGGCGAGCGTCCACGGCTTCCCCAGGCAACGGACGACTGTCGCACCGGGAAACAGTACGACAAACACCCGTACGGTAAATGCGGATTGACGCAACCCAACCTCATGTTGCTCAAGTGTTAGCAACCGGTACCAGCCGTTCCGGACACCGGAGCCCTCATTCGCACGCAAAGGTGAATGGTCCGGATACCGGATACGTCTCTTCGGAGAACGAACCGTTTCCGGCCAACCTTTTGACGCGCTCCTGACATTGTGGCCAGCAGATGGCACTCTTCGACCGTTCATCGCACCAGCCCTGATCTGCCCGGAGGCCCACCCAGCCGTCCGGAACCCCCCTTGCAGAAGGAGTCTGCGTTGAGAGCCACCCCCCAGAGGCGTGCCACCGCAGCCGGCGCGCTCGTTGCCGCGGCAGCCCTGCTCGCCGTAGGCATACAGGCCGGCACCGCAACCGCCGACGCCACCGCGTCGCAGGCCGGCACGGCCGTCCAGTCCAACCCCGGCGCGGCCAACCTCAAACTCAGCGCTTCGGAGCGTGCGACGCTCCTCGCCGAGGCCAACTCGACCACCGTGCAGGCGGCCAAGGCGCTCGGCCTCGGCGGCGGCGAGAAGCTGGTCGTCCGCGAAGTGGTCAAGGACGTCGACGGCACCACGCACACCATGTACGAGCGGACCTACGACGGTCTGCCCGTGCTCGGCGGCGACCTGACCGTTCACGCCAAGGACGGCGTCACCAAGAGCGTCACCAAGGCGACCCAGCACGAGATCAAGGTCGCGGACACCAACGCCTCGGTGACCCCGGCGGCCGCCGAGAGCCAGGCCGTCTCGGCCGCCAGCGCCGAGGGCTCGAAGGAGGCCAAGGCCTCCAAGAACGCCCGCAAGGTGATCTGGGCGGCCAACGGCGTTCCGGTCCTCGCGTTCGAGACCGTCGTCGGCGGCCTCCAGCACGACGGCACGCCGAACGAGCTGCACGTGGTGACCAACGCCAAGACCGGCGCCAAGATCACCGAGTGGCAGGCCGTCGAGACCGGCACCGGCAACACCATGTACAGCGGCAACGTGACCCTCGGGACCTCGCAGTCGGGCAGCACGTACAACATGACCGACGCCGCCCGCGGCAACCACAAGACGTACAACCTCAACCGCGGCACCTCCGGCACCGGCACGCTGTTCTCCGGCCCGGACGACATCTGGGGCAACAACCTGCCGTCCAACCTGGAGACGGCCGGCGCGGACGCGCACTACGGCGCCGCGGTCACGTGGGACTACTACAAGAACGTGCACGGCCGCAACGGCCTGCGCAACGACGGCGTGGCCCCGTACAGCCGGGTCCACTACGGCAACGCGTACGTCAACGCGTTCTGGCAGGACACCTGCTTCTGCATGACCTACGGCGACGGCGAAGGCAACAACAAGCCGCTCACCTCCACCGACGTGGCCGCGCACGAGATGACCCACGGCCTCACCTCGGTCACCGGCAACATGACCTACAGCGGTGAGCCCGGCGGTCTGAACGAGGCCACCTCCGACATCTTCGCGGCGGCCGTCGAGTTCTACGCCAACAACCCGACGGACGTCGGTGACTACCTGGTCGGCGAGAAGATCGACATCCGCGGCAACGGCACCCCGCTGCGCTACATGGACAAGCCGAGCAAGGACGGCTCGTCCAAGGACGCCTGGTACTCGGGCATCGGCTCCATCGACGTCCACTACTCCTCGGGTCCGGCCAACCACTGGTACTACCTGGCCTCCGAGGGCTCCGGTGCCAAGGTCGTCAACGGCGTGAGCTACGACTCGCCGACCTCCGACGGCCTCCCGGTCACCGCGATCGGCCGCGACGCCGCCTCGAAGATCTGGTTCCGCGCGCTGACCACCGGTCTGTTCCGGTCCAACACCGACTACGCGGCCGCCCGTACGGCCACCCTGCAGGCCGCCGCCGACCTCTACGGCGCCGGCTCGGCCACGTACAACAACGCGGCCAACGCCTGGGCGGGCATCAACGTCGGCCCCCGCGTGGTGAGCGGCGTCACGGTCACCAACCCCGGTAACCAGAACACCGTCACGGGCAGCGCGGTCAGCCTGCAGGTCCAGGCCACCAGCACCAACCCCGGTGCGCTGAGCTACGCGGCGACCGGCCTACCGGCCGGCCTGTCGATCAACGCCTCAACGGGTCTGATCTCCGGTACGGCCACCACCGCGGGCACGTCCAACGTGACCGTCACGGTGACCGACTCGCAGAGCAAGACGGGCACGGCGGCCTTCACCTGGACCGTCGGCACCACCCAGCCCAACGTCTTCGAGAACACCACCGACTACGCGATCGCGGACAACGCGACCGTGGACTCCCCGATCACCGTGAACCGCACCGGCAACGCGCCGAGCGCCCTCAAGGTGGACGTCAACATCCTCCACACCTACATCGGTGACCTGAAGGTCGACCTGGTCGCCCCCGACGGCACCCTCTACAACCTGCACAACCGGGCCGGCGGCAGCGCTGACAACATCGTGAAGTCCTTCACGGTCAACGCCTCCTCCGAGGTGGCCGCCGGAGTCTGGAAGCTCCGGGTCAACGACAACGCCAACCTCGACACCGGCAAGATCGACAGCTGGAAGCTCACCTTCTGACCCCTGCCGGGGCAGCGTGAGCGACAGCTGAACAGATAGACCACGGGGCCGCCCGGGAGCAGACCTCCCCGGGCGGCCCTGTTCCATTGGACCGTGCCGGCCCCCGGATCAGCCGATGGCGCGGAAGACGGAGGCCAAGAAGTCTTCCTTTCCTGCCTCCGGCGCCCCTCCCCCGTCTTCGGCCGCGCCGTTGCCGGGGCGGGCGGCCTGGTCCTCGCGGCCCTCCCAGTCACCTCGGCCCGGGTCCTCCTGGCCCTGGTCCTCCTGGCCCTGCTCCCCGCGGCCCTGCTCTCCCCGGCCTTGTTCTCCGAGGCCCTGGTCCCCGAGGCCCTGCTCCCCGCGGCCGTCCCAGTCGCCCCGGCCCGGGCCCTCTTCGTGGGACGACCTGAAGACGACCGCGACGGCCTCCAGGTTCCGCTCGCGCTCGCCCGGCTCCACCACCCGCTCCGGCTCCCCGCCGCAGCTGCGGTTGCCGAAGAGCACGGCCTGCGACCTCGTGTCGTTGACCACGTCGATGGCGGGCTCGTCGCGCGAGGTGCCGGTCAGCAGGTAGCAGGTGTCGTTGTCCGCGGGCCTGATCTGGCCTCTGGTCAGTTCGCCGCCCTCGTCGAGGAACTGGTAGTGCAGGATGCCCAGGCCCCAGCCGTCGTGGTCGTCGGCCAGCGACGGGCCGGCGGTGGGCAGGACGAGTGCGAGGGCGCCGGCGAACACGACGGCGGTGGTGCGAAGACGCATGGGGGAAGTCCGTTCCTCGGGTCCGCGGATGCCGGGTGGCATCCGCGGGCAGCGTAGGAGCGGACGAGGGTGCCGAAACGATTCGGCAGGCCCAGCACGTCGGAGGTTCACCCGTGAGGCCCGCCCGCCCGCGCCGGGGGCGGGCGGCCGATGGATCCGACCGCCCGCCCCCTGGAGCACGGTGCCCGCGTCACCGCAGGAGTACGCCGCCCCCCGCGTCCGCGTCCACCGGGGACGCGACCAGCCCCAGTTCGGCCGGGCTCGCCAGCAGCGGGTGCGCCGGCAGGATGCGCACCGTGTAGCCGAAGGGCCCCGTACGGTCGAGGGCGAGCGGGCCCTCGTACACCCAGCGCCCCTCCAGGTCCGGCCCGGCGGCCGGCTTGAGCGGGAAGGTCCGCCCGTCCCGGATCACGTCCTGCGGGTCCACCCGCCCGGCGAAGGCCTGCACCTCCACGTCCTCCGGCGCCAGCGCGTCCAGCGACACCTGCACGCGCAGCGTGAGGGTGGCCCCCAGCTCCGCGGTGCCGTTGACCGGGGCCGCGGCGAGGGCCTCGACGTGTTCGACGCCGACCCGCGGCCAGGCCGCCCTGACCCGCCCCTTCCACCAGGCGAGGTCCCGCGCCGCCTCGGAGTCGAGGGCGCGGTGGGCGCGCGCGGCCGGCGCGTAGAGCCGTTCCACGTACTCCCGCACCATCCGCCCGGCGAGCACCTTCGGCCCGAGCGAGACCAGCGTGCGCCGGACCATCTCGATCCACCGCACCGGGAGCCCGGTGCGCCCGACCCGGTCGTAGAACCGGGGCGCGACCCGGCCCTCGATCAGCTCGTAGAGGGCGTTCGCCTCCAGGTGGTCCCGGCGGTCCTCGTCCGCCCCGAGCCCGTCGGCGGTCGGGATGGCCCAGCCGAAGTCCGGCTCGAACCACTCGTCCCACCACCCGTCCAGCACGGACAGGTTGAGGCAGCCGTTCAGCGCGGCCTTCATCCCGCTGGTGCCGCAGGCCTCCAGCGGCCGCAGCGGGTTGTTCAGCCAGACGTCGCAGCCCGGGTAGAGCTTCTGCGCCATGGCCATGCCGTAGTCGGGCAGGAAGACGATCCGGTGGCGCACCCGCGGGTCGTCCGCGAAGCGCACCAGCTCCTGCACGAGCCGCTTGCCGCCGTCGTCGGCCGGGTGCGCCTTGCCCGCGACCACGATCTGCACCGGCCGGTCCGGGTCGAGCAGCAGCCTGCGCAGCCGGTCCGGGTCGCGCAGCATCAGCGTGAGCCGCTTGTAGGAGGGCACGCGCCGGGCGAATCCGATGGTGAGCACGTCCGGGTCGAGTACGGAGTCCACCCAGCCCAGTTCGGCGTCGGCGGCCCCGCGCTGGAGCCAGGAGGCCCGCAGCCGGTCCCGTACCTCCTGGACCAGCTGCTCGCGCAGCACCCGGCGCAGGTCCCACACGTCCTGGTCGGGGATGTCGGCGACCGCGTCCCAGCGCGTGGAGCCGCCGACCGACAGGGCGTCCTCGGTGCGGCCCGCGCCGATCTGGCGGGCGCCGAGCCGGACGACCTCCGGGGCCACCCAGGTCGGGGCGTGCACCCCGTTGGTGACGGAGGTGATGGGCACGTCCGACGGGTCGAAGCCGGGCCACAGCCCGGCGAACATCTCCCGGCTGACCGAGCCGTGCAGGGTGGACACCCCGTTGGCGCGCTGCGCCAGGCGCAGACCCATCACGGCCATGTTGAACACCCCGGGGTCGCCCCCGGGGTAGGACTCCGCGCCCAGGTCCAGGATCCGCTCGACCGGTACGCCGGCCAGCTCTCCGCCCTCCCCGAAGTGCCGGGCCACCAGGGCCCGCTCGAAGCGGTCGATGCCGGCCGGGACGGGAGTGTGCGTGGTGAACACCGTCCCGGCGCGCACCGCCTCGACGGCGGCGTCGAAGCCGAGCCCCTGCTCCCGTTCCAGTTCCCTTATGCGTTCGAGGCCGAGGAAGCCGGCGTGTCCCTCGTTGGTGTGGAAGACCTCGGGGTCGGGATGCCCGGTGATCCGGCAGTACGTGCGCACCGCGCGCACCCCGCCGATGCCCAGCAGCATCTCCTGGAGCAGCCGGTGGTCGCTGCCGCCGCCGTAGAGCCGGTCGGTCACCTCGCGGGCCGGGGCGTCGTTGTCCTCGACGTCGGAGTCCAGGAGCAGCAGCGGCACGCGCCCGACGCGGGCCTGCCAGATGTGCGCGTGCAGGGCGCGGCCGCCGGGGAGGGTCAGCGAGACGCGGGCCGGGGAGCCGTCCTCCTCGCGGAGCAGGGACAGCGGGAGTTCGTTGGGGTCGAGCACCGGATAGTGCTCCTGCTGCCAGCCGTCGCGCGAGAGCGACTGCCGGAAGTAGCCGTGCCGGTAGAGCAGTCCCACACCGACGAGCGGGACGCCGAGGTCACTGGCGGCCTTCAGGTGGTCCCCGGCGAGGATGCCGAGGCCGCCGGAGTACTGGGGCAGGGCGGCGGTGATGCCGAACTCGGGGGAAAAGTAGGCGATGGCGGCGGGCAGTTCCGCGCCGTTCTCCTGGCTCTGGTACCACCTCCCGCCGTTGACGTAGTCATCGAGGTCGGCGGCGACGACGGCGAGCCGCCGCAGGAACCGGCGGTCGCCGGCGAGTTCCGCGAGCCGGGCGGCGGACACCGCGCCGAGCAGCCGGACGGGATCGCCGCCGGCGGCCTGCCAGCCCTCGGGGTCGACGGATTGGAAGAGTTCACGGGTCTCGGCATGCCACGACCAGCGCAGATTGCGCGCGAGGTCGGTGAGCGGCAGCAGGGTCTCCGGAAGGACGGGGCGCACGGTGAATCGACGGATAGCCTTCACACGTTCCACCTTCGCAGGGGATTGCGGATCGGAGCGGTCGCACCACGCTGTGCACCCGCGCATCACCCCCGGAAGGCTAGCGCCGCCCCCGCCCCCAGGACCATGGCGCCTGTGCCGCGCAGGGGCGCGGCTCCGTCAGGTCGCCGTCCCAGTCCGTGAGATCCGGGGGGTCCGGATCGGACGTCCCCGTACGCCGGACCGTACGAGACCAGCCAACTCCGGCGGCCCCGCGTACCCGTACATCCGTGCGGTGGCATCCGCGATTTGCCCTCTTCGCACCGATTTGCCCTTGTGGCCCGAAGGCCCCAGAGGGGACCGGGTGACAGGTGGGTCTCGTGATGGGTGTCCCTACATCAGGTAGTCCTGCGCGACTTGACGGAGCCCCGCCGGATGTCGAGCCAGGGCTTGGTATTGGCCCCGCCACTACGTACGAGTAGTTAACCAAGCGCGCGGATTGGGCGGGGAGAGAGTGGGAAGGGCTCACCGGGTACACGTGGTACACGCACGGCGCACCCGCCCCCAACCTCTCCCCGCCACCCGAGTGAACGCGGACAGGAGCGGCCATGCCCGCAGCCCAGCCGTCCACCGAGCGGCTACAAACAGACCGAACAGAGCGTGCACTACCAGCCGCGATACCGGCTGGCCTGTTGTCACCGAGCCCTGCGAACTGCCCCCAGGTGATCCCATGATCGGTCGCATTCCCGTGCTGGACGTCCGCCCTGCCGTCGACTGCGGCGCCAGACCCGCCAAGGCGGTCGTGGACGAAGTCTTCGAGATCTCCGCAACCGTGTTCCGCGAGGGACACGACGCGGTCAACGCACACGTCGTGCTCCGCGACCCGAGCGGGCGGCTGCGGCCCCCCGTGCCGCTGCGCGAGCTCGCCCCCGGCACCGACCGGTGGGGCGCGCGGATCTCCGCCGAGGTCGAGGGGAGGTGGACGTACGCCGTCGAGGCGTGGAGCGACCCGGTGGCCACCTGGCGGGCCCACGCCGCCATCAAGATCCCCGCCGGGATCGACACCGGCCTCACCCTCCTCGAAGGCGCCGAGCTCTACACCCGCGCGGCCGCCAAGATCCCCAAGCGCGACGGCCGCGCGGCCGTACTGGCCGCCGCGGAGACCATGCGGGACGAGGACCTCAAGGCCGCCGTACGGTACGCGGCCGCCCTCGACCCCGCCGTGGACGCCGCGCTCGCCCGGCGCCCGTACCGCGAGCTGGTCACCGCCTCCAAGCCGCTGCCGCTGCTGGTCGAACGCAAGCGGGCCCTCTTCGGCTCCTGGTACGAGATGTTCCCCCGCTCGGAGGGGGCCGTCGTCGAGCCCGGTGAGGCGCCGGTCAGCGGGACCTTCGTGACCGCCGCCGAGCGGCTGCCCGCGATCGCCGCGATGGGCTTCGACGTGGTGTACCTGCCGCCCATCCACCCCATCGGCTCCACCTACCGCAAGGGTCCGAACAACACCCTGTCGGCGGGCAGTTGGGACCCGGGCGTGCCGTGGGCCATCGGCTCCACCGAGGGCGGCCACGACGCGGTCCACCCCGAGCTGGGCACCATCGAGGACTTCGACGCGTTCGTCGCGCGCGCCCGCGAGCTGCACCTGGAGATCGCCCTGGACTTCGCCCTCCAGTGCTCCCCCGACCACCCGTGGGTGGAGAAGAACCCGCAGTGGTTCCGCCACCGCGCCGACGGGACGATCGCGTACGCCGAGAACCCGCCGAAGAAGTACCAGGACATCTACCCGGTCCACTTCGACACCGACATGGCCGGCATCGTCGAGGAGACCTGCCGGATCCTGCGGCACTGGATGGACCACGGCGTGCGCATCTTCCGGGTCGACAACCCGCACACCAAGCCGGTCGTCTTCTGGCAGAAGGTGATCGCGGACATCAACAAGTCCGACCCCGACGTGATCTTCCTGGCGGAGGCCTTCACCCGTCCCGCGATGATGCGCGCCCTGGCCGCCGTCGGCTTCCAGCAGTCCTACACGTACTTCACCTGGCGCAACACCAAGGCCGAGCTCACCGAGTACCTGACCGAGCTCGCCGGCACCCACTCGGCCTCCGTGATGCGGCCGAACTTCTTCGTCAACACCCCGGACATCCTCCACGAGTACCTGCAGAAGGGCGGCCGGCCCGCCTTCGAGGTGCGGGCGGTGCTCGCCGCCACCCTGTCCCCCGCCTGGGGCGTGTACGCCGGGTACGAGCTGTGCGAGAACGCCCCGGTGCGGGAGGGCAGCGAGGAGTACCTGAACTCCGAGAAGTACGAGCTGCGGCCGCGCGACTGGGCCGCCGCCGACCGCGAGGGCCGCACCATCGCCCCGCTGATCACCGCGCTGAACCGGATGCGCCGCCGCAACCCGGCCCTCCAGCAGCTGCGCGACATCCATTTCCACCCGACCGACAACGAACAGGTGATCGCCTATTCGAAGCACGCCGGAGCCAATTCCGTACTGGTGGTCGTCAACCTCGATCCGCACCACACCCAGGAGGCGACGGTGTCGTTGGACATGCCGGTACTCGGCCTCGACTGGCACGGGTCCCTCGCGGTGCGCGACGAGCTCACCGGCGAGACCTATCACTGGGGCAGGGCGAACTACGTGCGCCTAGAGCCGGGCCGCACGCCCGCGCACGTACTTGCCGCTCTGCGACCGTCCCCGCCCACCGGAGGGTCACCCACCACATGATGATCAACGATCCCGTCCACGACACCTTCGAGGACACCCCCGCCAAGGACCGCGATCCCGACTGGTTCAAGCGGGCCGTCTTCTACGAGGTCCTCGTCCGCTCCTTCCACGACAGCAACGGCGACGGCGTGGGGGACCTCAGGGGGCTCACCGCCAAGCTGGACTACCTCCAGTGGCTCGGCGTCGACTGCCTCTGGCTGCCGCCGTTCTTCGCCTCGCCGCTGCGCGACGGCGGCTACGACGTCTCCGACTACACCTCCGTGCTCCCCGAGTTCGGCGATCTCGCCGACTTCGTGGAGTTCGTGGATGCCGCGCACCAGCGCGGCATGCGGGTGATCATCGACTTCGTCATGAACCACACCAGCGACCAGCACGAGTGGTTCCAGCAGTCGCGCAAGGACCCGGACGGTCCGTACGGCGACTACTACATGTGGGCCGACAACGACAAGCAGTACCAGGACGCCCGCATCATCTTCGTCGACACCGAGACCTCGAACTGGACGTACGACCCCGTACGCAAGCAGTACTACTGGCACCGCTTCTTCTCGCACCAGCCGGATCTGAACTTCGAGAACCCCGCGGTGGTGGAGGAGGTCCTGTCCGCCCTGCGCTTCTGGCTGGACCTCGGCATCGACGGCTTCCGGCTGGACGCCGTGCCCTACCTGTTCGCCGAGGAGGGCACCAACTGCGAGAACCTGCCCCGCACCCACCGGCTCCTCAAGCGGGTCCGGGAGGAGATCGACGCGCACTACCCCGACACCGTGCTGCTCGCCGAGGCCAACCAGTGGCCCGAGGACGTCGTCGACTACTTCGGGGACTTCACGAAGGGCGGGGACGAGTGCCACATGGCGTTCCACTTCCCCGTCATGCCGCGCATCTTCATGGCCGTACGAAGAGAGTCCCGCTACCCGGTCTCCGAAATCCTGGCCAAGACCCCGGCGATCCCGGACCGCTGCCAGTGGGGCATCTTCCTGCGCAACCACGACGAGCTGACCCTCGAGATGGTCACGGACGAAGAGCGCGACTACATGTACGCCGAGTACGCCAAGGACCCGCGGATGCGGGCCAACATCGGCATCCGGCGCCGCCTCGCCCCGCTCCTGGACAACGACCGCAACCAGATGGAGCTGTTCACCGCGCTGCTGCTGTCCCTCCCGGGCTCGCCGGTGCTGTACTACGGCGACGAGATCGGCATGGGCGACAACATCTGGCTGGGCGACCGCGACGGCGTGCGCACCCCGATGCAGTGGACCCCCGACCGCAACGCCGGTTTCTCCTCCTGCGATCCGGGCAGGCTCAACCTGCCGGTCATCATGGACCCGGTCTACGGGTACCAGGTCACCAATGTCGAGGCCGCGATGGCATCGCCCTCGTCACTGTTGCACTGGACCCGCCGGCTGATCGAGATCCGCAAGGCGAACCCCGCCTTCGGACTCGGCTCGTACACCGAACTGCCCTCGTCCAACCCGGCGGTGCTCGCGTTCCTGCGCGAGTTCGGGGACGACCTGGTGCTGTGCGTGCACAACTTCTCGCGCTTCGCGCAGCCCACCGAGCTGGATCTGCGGTCGTTCAACGGGCGGGTCCCGGTGGAGCTCACGGGTGATGTGCGCTTCCCGCCGATCGGCGAGTGGCCGTACCTGCTGACCCTGGCGGGACACGGCTTCTACTGGTTCCGGCTGCGCGCCGAGCAACGCGGCGAGCAGCGCGCCGCCGAATAGGACTCGTCCTAGCAGGCCGGGTACGGGGCGGGCAGCACGCGAATGGGTCAATCGCCCGCCCCTGTACGGATCATCCTGACCCGACACTCGCACTTGCCGGAGAAGCAACTGCCGCGCATCCGGGACACTCTGCGCATTCTGTGACGGCCCGGGGAAAGGACGCGACGCCATGTCGGAGGCTGCATCCGCCCGGAGCCGGCTGACGGCCGACCGGGCCGCCCTGCTCACCGGGATCGGCCCGCTGGAGCCGATGCTGCGGGCCTGGCTGCCCACGCAGCGCTGGTTCGCGGGCAAGGGCCGTGCCATCGGCGCGTTCAGGACCGTCTCGGCGGCCGAACTGCTGCCTCCGGGGTCCGTCCCCGGACTGGTGCACCTGCTCCTCGACGTCGACGGGGACTGCTACCAACTCCTCCTGGGCATCCGCCCGTCCCTGCCGCCCGCGCTCGCGCACACGCTGATCGGGCACGCCGACGAGGGCCCCTACGCGGGCCGGGCGGTGTACGAGGCGCTGGGCGACCCCCGGCTCGCGGCCATGCTGCTGGAACGATTGCGCTCCCCCGGCAGCCTCGGCCCGCTCCGCTTCGACCGGGACCCGGACGCGCCGGTCCCGGCCGGGCTCGCCCCGCGGCCGCTGTCCGGCGAGCAGACCAACTCCTCGCTGATCTACGGGGATTCGTACATCCTGAAGGTGTTCCGGCGGGTCGGCCCGGGAGTCAACCCGGACCTGGAGCTGCCCCGGGCGCTGGCCGCCGCCGGGTGCGCCCGCGTCCCGGCGCCCGTCGCCTGGTACGAGGCCGAGCTGCCCGGCAGCGAGCCGCTGACCCTGGGCGTGCTCCAGCCGTATCTGCGCGGCTCCGACGACGGCTGGCAGCTCGCACTGCGCCGGCTCGGCGCCGGGGCCGACTTCACCGCCGAGGCCCACGCACTGGGCCGGGCCACCGCCGAGGTGCACAGCGCGCTCGCCGCCGCCCTGCCCACCGTCGCCCTCGGCCCGGAGCAGACCGCCCGGCTCGCCGCCGGGATGACGGCCCGGCTGGCCGCCACCGCCCGGGAAGTGGCCGCGCTGCGGCCCTACGAGGCGGGGCTGCGGGGGGCGTTCGACGCGCTGGCCGCCTCCCGCGGGGCCGGGGTGCCGGCCCAGCGGATCCACGGGGACCTCCATCTGGGTCAGACCCTGCGCACCCTCGACGGCTCCTGGTCGTTGATCGACTTCGAGGGCGAGCCGGCCCGGCCGCTGGCCGACCGGCGCCGCCCCGAACCGGCCGTGCGCGACATCGCCGGGATACTGCGTTCCTTCGACTACGCCGCGCGCTCGCACCGGCCGTTCGCCCCCGCCTGGGCGGACGACTGCCGGGCCGCCTTCTGCGAGGGCTACGCCCGCACCACGGGCCGCGACCCCCGCGAGGATCCCGTGCTGCTGCGCGCGTACGAGACCGACAAGGCGGTGTACGAGGCCCGTTACGAGTCCCGGCACCGCCCCGACTGGCTGCACGTCCCGATGGCCGCGATCCGGCGGCTCTCGGAGCCGCAGCGGCCCGCCCACCGGATGCCTCCGGTCCCGCCCGCCCCCGGCTCCGTCTCCACGCACCCCCAACCCCATCAGAAGCCCCCGAGGAGGCCGCTCGCGTGAGCGCCGCACGACAGCCGTCACCGACCGTCCCCGACGAAACCGGAGCCGTCCCGGCGTCCGCCAAGACAGCGACACGGGCTGGCCGCGCACCCCGGGCCCGCCGCGCCGCCCCACCCCGCGGGGTCCGGCCGGCGCCCGCGCTCGGCGGGGAGGAACGGGCCCGGCTGCTGGAGGGCCGTCACCACGACCCCCACGCGGTGCTGGGCGCCCGCACCGAGCGGGGCGGAGTGGCCTTCCGCGTGCTGCGCCCGTACGCCAAGGCGGTCACCGTCGTCGCCAAGGGGCTGCGGGCCGAGCTCTTCGACGAGGGGGACGGGCTGTTCTCCGGGCTGCTGCCGCTGACCGGGGTGCCGGACTACCGGCTGCTGGTCGCGTACGACAGCGACGAGATCGAGGTCCACGACCCGTACCGGTTCCTGCCCGCGCTCGGCGAGCTGGACCTGCACCTGATCGGCGAGGGCCGCCACGAGCAGCTGTGGAAGGCGCTCGGCGCCGAGCCGATGGAGCACCAGGGGGTGGACGGCACCCGGTTCACGGTGTGGGCGCCGAACGCCCAGGGGGTCCGCGTCTCCGGGGACTTCTCGTACTGGGACTCCGTCGCCTACCCGATGCGCTCGCTCGGCGCCAGCGGCGTGTGGGAGCTGTTCCTGCCCGGCGTGGGCGCCGGGGCGCTGTACAAGTACGACATCACGCGCCCCGACGGCAGTCACACCCTTCGCGCGGACCCGATGGCCCGGGCCGCGGAGGTGCCCCCGGCGAACGCCTCCCGGGTGACCGCCTCCGCGTACGCGTGGGGGGACGCGCAGTGGATGGCGAACCGCGGGGCCCGGCCCCCGCACCAGGCCCCCTTCTCCGTGTACGAGCTGCACCTGGCGTCCTGGCGGCCCGGGCTCTCGTACCGCCAGCTCGCCGAGCAGCTGCCGGGGTACGTGAAGGAGCTCGGCTTCACGCACGTGGAGCTGATGCCGGTCGCCGAGCACCCCTTCGGCGGCTCCTGGGGCTACCAGGTCACCGGCTTCTACGCGCCGACCTCGCGGATGGGCGGCCCGGACGACTTCCGTCTCCTCGTGGACGCGCTGCACCAGGCCGGGATCGGGGTGATCGTCGACTGGGTGCCGGCGCACTTCCCGCGCGACGACTGGGCCCTCGCCGAGTTCGACGGGCGGCCGCTGTACGAGCACCAGGACCCGCGGCGGGCCGCGCACCCGGACTGGGGGACGCTGGAGTTCGACTACGGCCGCAAGGAGGTCCGCAACTTCCTCGTCGCCAACGCCGTGTACTGGTGCGAGGAGTTCCACGTGGACGGGCTGCGCGTGGACGCGGTGGCCTCGATGCTCTATCTCGACTACTCGCGCGCCGAGGGCGAGTGGACGCCCAACGAGCACGGCGGGCGGGAGAACCTGGACGCGGTGGCGCTGCTCCAGGAGATGAACGCGACCGTGTACCGGCGCTGCCCGGGCGTGGTGACGATCGCGGAGGAGTCCACCGCGTGGGAGGGCGTGACCCGGCCCACGGACTCGGGCGGGCTGGGCTTCGGCCTGAAGTGGAACATGGGCTGGATGCACGACACGCTGCGCTACATGTCGAAGGAGTCGGTGCACCGCAAGTACCACCACCACGACATGACCTTCGGGATGATCTACGCCTTCAGCGAGAACTACGTGCTGCCGATCTCGCACGACGAGGTGGTGCACGGCAAGGGTTCGCTGGTGTCGAAGATGCCCGGGGAGGACTGGTGGCAGAAGCGGGCCGCGCACCGGGCGTACCTGGGCTTCATGTGGGCCCACCCGGGGAAGCAGCTGCTCTTCATGGGTCAGGAGTTCGCCCAGGGTTCGGAGTGGTCTGAGGTGTACGGGCCGGACTGGTGGCTGCTGGACGACTCCTATTCGGCGGCCGGTGACCACCGGGGCGTCCGCACCCTCGTGCGCGACCTGAACCGCACCTACACGGCGGCGCCCGCCCTGTGGGAGCGGGACACCGTGCCGGAGGGCTTCGCCTGGGTGGAGGCGGACGCCGCGGAGGACAACGTGTTCGCCTTCCTGCGGTACGCGCAGGACGGCTCGCAGCTCCTGTGCGTGTCGAACTTCTCGCCGGTGGTCCGGCACGGGTACCGGGTCGGGGTGCCGCAGGACGTCCCACTGTGGCAGGAGGTCCTCAACACCGACCAGGAGCAGTACGGCGGCAGCGGGGTGCGTCATCTGCAGCCGCTGCGGCCCGAGCCGGTCCCCGCGCAGGGCCGCCCGGCGAGCCTGCGCCTGACGCTCCCGCCGCTGGCGACGGTCTGGCTCAGGCCGTAACGGCCGCCGCGAGGTGCTCCTCCAGTTCCTGGAGGAGCTTGCGCTTGGCCCGGGCCCCGACCATCTGCCGGACGGGCTCGCCGTCGCGGAAGACGAGCAGGGTCGGCATGGACAGCACCCCGTACCGCGTGACGGTGGCGGGGTTGCCGTCCGCGTCGATCTGCACGACCTTGAGGCGGCCGGCCTCCTCGGCGGCGATCGCGGACAGCACGGGCAGCACGGGCGCGAGCTGGCGGCAGGGGCCGCACCAGTCCGCGGTGAACTCCACGAGGACGGGCCTGCCCCGCTCGCCGAGCACCTCGGTGTCGAAGTCGGCGTCGGTCACTTCCGCGACACCCTGTGCGTGGATCATGTCGTGTTCCCCCTCTTGTGCCGGTCATCCGGTCATCCGGTCATTGCGCAGCGCGGTGTCGCGGCTTCCCCAGCGGCCTCCTCGGCGACGGCGATCCCCCAGCTACCGCTGGGGGAGAGTCCCCGGACGGGTGGCCGGCCCGCAGGCAGTCCACGAAGGGCCGGGTCTCCTCCAGCTCGAAGCCGAAGTCCTGGAGCATGCGGATCTGGCGGAGCAGCCGCAGGTCGTCCTCGTCGTAGGTGCGGTAGCCGTTGTCCGTCCGACGGGCGGGCAGGAGCCCGCGCGACTCTCCCCCAGCTACCGCTGGGAGGTGCCCCCAGTACCGCAGGGTCCGGGTGCTGGTTCCGGCCCGCTCCGCCAGTTCACCGATGCGCATGGCCCGACCGTATTCCTTGACGCCGACGTCAAGGCAATGTGTGAGAGCTGTGAGGGGTCTTGCGCTGACCGGCTCTGGCTGGAACCGTACGGTGTAGTCGATCTTCGAGTGCACCGATTACCGGACGGTCGCCGGGAAACCCGGCGAAATGCCGCAACTCCATAGGACGTTCCTACGAGTTATGGGCTTGTTTGATTGGTCTGTAGGCGCCGCGCCCTGGCCACTTCTACGGTGTGCCATGTGCACTCCAGCCCACCTTTCAATGCCCCCGCCGCGCGTCGTCTGCGCGCGGCCCTGGGCATGGCTCCCGGTCATGTCGCCTATGGCCTGCGCGCCCAGTACGGACTGATCGTCGCGCCCGAGACCGTGATGGCCTGGGAGCGTGGCGAGATATCTCCTTCCTCGGCCGAGCTCACGGCCCTCGCCGGCGTCCTGTGGTGCTCTCCCGGGGAGCTGCTCGCCGAGCCGGTCACCTTGCGGGAGCACCGGATCTCCAGGGGGCTGGCCGCGGAGGAGCTGGCCCGGCGGATCGGCCTGGAGGCGAACGCGTACCAGAAGATGGAGGACACCGGGCGCTGGAAGGGCAACGAGCGCCAGTCCGCCGCCCTCGCGACGGCACTGGGTCTGACCCTGGCCCAGTTCGTGACGGCCACCGGCAAGCAGGAGGAGCTGGCGGACCTGCTGCGCAGCGCGGTGACCACGCGCTGGCAGGCGTACGTTAAGCCGCTGGGCAAGCTGCTGCCGATCCCCAAGGCCCATCTGGAGCGGATGCTGGAGCTGCTGCACGGGGACTACCAGTCGCGGATGATGGCGACGCTCAGCTGGGGCAGCGGCGGCGAGGCCGGGAGCGGGGACGCGGGGCGGGAGTTCCTCGCTGAGATCGTGGACCGGTTCTGGAGCCTCGCGGGCGGTGCGACGTAGGACACTTCCGGTCGAACCGGACATGTGCCGAACGGCCCCGGCCCGTCCTCGAGAGGGACGGGCCGGGGCCGTTCGGCCGGCGGAAAGGGGGCGGAAGTCCCGCGCCCGGGGGACCTTTAGAAGACGGACTCGGCCTCGTACACGCGGGCCTCGGGAACCGTCTTCAGCTCGGTGACGGCCAAGGCCAGCGGGGCCATCACGATGTCGGTGCCGCGCAGGGCGGTCATGTTGCCGAAGTCGCCGCGGTGGACGGCCTCGACGGCGTGCCAGCCGAAGCGGGTCGCGAGGACGCGGTCGTACGCGGTCGGGGTGCCGCCGCGCTGGACGTGGCCGAGGATGACCGGGCGGGCCTCCTTGCCCAGGCGCCGCTCCAGCTCGACCGCCAGGCGGTTGCCGATGCCGGCGAAGCGCTCGTGGCCGTACTGGTCGATGGCGCCCTTCTCGTACGGCATGGAGCCCTCGGCCGGGTGCGCGCCCTCGGCGACGCAGACGACGGCGAACTTCTTCCCGCGGGCGAACCGTTCCTCCACCATCTTCACCAGGGCGTCCACCTCGAAGGGACGCTCGGGCAGACAGATCCCGTGCGCGCCGCCGGCCATGCCGGACTCCAGGGCGATCCAGCCCGCGTGGCGGCCCATGACCTCGACGACCATCACGCGCTGGTGCGACTCGGCGGTGGTCTTCAGGCGGTCGATGGCCTCGGTGGCGACCATGACGGCGGTGTCGAAGCCGAAGGTGCGGTCGGTGGAGGAGATGTCGTTGTCGATGGTCTTCGGCACGCCGACGACCGGCATCCCGGCATCCGACAGCATCCGCGCGGCGGTCAGGGTGCCCTCGCCGCCGATCGGGATGAGGGCGTCGATGCCGTAGCGCGTCGCCAGTTCCTGCGCGTTCTCGGCGGCTTCGTGAAGACGTGCGCGCTCCATGCGGGCCGAACCGAGGATCGTGCCTCCGCGGGCGAGAATGCCACTGACGGCATTGATGTCGAGAGGGCGGAAGTTGCCGTCCAGGAGGCCCTTGAAACCGTCTTCAAAACCGATGACCTCGTCCCCGTGCCCGACCACGGCGCGGTGTACGACCGATCGGATGACAGCGTTGAGGCCCGGACAGTCGCCGCCTGCGGTGAGAACTCCGATACGCATCGTGCTGTGTCTCCTGCCGTACATGTGAAGAAGGGCGTAATGAGGAAGCCTGTCCGATTGTTCCACGGGCCGGGGGTGCCCCGCGTCTTCTGCTGCTCCGCCCGCCGGGCCTTTCGACCCCTCCGGCCAGGCCTTTTCCCGGCGGGCGTCCTATCCATCGGCAGAGGTATTGTCAAGAGGTCAAGCCACACTAAATGGACATTCACAGCATGGACGGAGAGCACGCGTGACGCGCAGCGTGTACGTGACCGGCATCGAGCGGGGGGACGGCCGACAGGTCGTCGAGCTGGGAATCATGGAGATCCTGACCCGGCAGACAGGCCGGGTCGGCGTCTATCGCCCGTTGCTCCACGACGGCCCCGACCGGCTCTTCGATCTGCTCAAGGCCCGCTACCGGATCGACCAGGACGCGTCCACGGCCTACGGCATGGAGTACGAGGAGGCCTCGGCGATCCTCGCCGAGAAGGGCACCGACGAGCTGGTCTCGCAGCTGGTCGACCGCTACCACCGGGTGGCCCGCGAGTACGAGGTCATGCTGGTCCTGGGCACCGACTACGCCGACACCAACCTCCCCGACGAGCTCGCGCTCAACGCCCGGCTCGCCAACGAGCTGGGCGCGGTCGTCGTTCCCGTCGTGGGCGGAGTCAAGCACCCCGCCGAGGCCGTGCGCGCCGAGACCCGCAACGCCTACCGCGCGTACGAGACCCTGGGCTGCCACGTGGTCGCGATGGTCGTCAACCGGGTGGCCGCCGAGGACCGCGACACCATAGCCGAGCGACTGGCCGCCCGGCTCCCCGTGCCCTGCTACGTGCTGCCGGACGACAAGTCGCTCTCCGCCCCGACCGTCGCCCAGATCACCCAGGCGCTCGGCGGCGAGGTGCTCCTCGGCGACGAGGCCGGGCTGGCCCGCGACGCCCTGGACTTCGTCTTCGGCGGCGCCATGCTGCCGAACTTCCTGAACGCGCTGACCCCCGGCTGTCTGGTCGTCACCCCCGGGGACCGCTCCGACCTCGTCATCGGCGCACTGGCCGCGCACACCTCGGGCACCCCGCCGATCGCCGGTGTGCTGCTCACCCTGAACGAGCGCCCGGGCCCGGACATCCTCACGCTGGCCTCGAAGCTGGCGCCGGGCACGCCCGTGGTGTCGGTGGCCGGCAACAGCTTCCCGACCGCCGCCGAACTCTTCTCGCTGCAGAGCCGGTTGAACTCCGCGACCCCGCGCAAGCTGGAGACCGCGCTCGGCCTCTTCGAGCGGCACGTGAACACCGGCGAGCTGCGCGACCTGCTGTCGGTGGCCCGCTCCGAGCGCGTCACCCCGATGATGTTCGAGCACGAGCTGCTGGAGCGGGCCCGCGCCGAGCGGCGCCGCGTCGTACTGCCCGAGGGCACCGAGGAGCGCGTGCTGCGCGCCGCGGACGTGGTGCTGCGCCGGGGGGTGTGCGACCTGACCCTGCTGGGCGAGGAGCAGGCGATCGTGAAGAAGGCCGGCGACCTCGGGATCGACATCTCGGGCGCACAGCTCATCGATCCGGCGACCTCCCCCTTGCGGGAACGTTTCGCCGAGTACTACGCCAAGGTCCGCGCCCACAAGGGCATGACCGTCGAGCTGGCCAACGACGTGGTCACCGACGTCAATTACTTCGGCACCCTGATGGTCCAGGAGGGCCTGGCCGACGGCATGGTCTCCGGCTCGGTGCACTCCACCGCCGCGACCATCCGCCCGGCCTTCGAGATCATCAAGACCAAGCCCGAGGCCTCCATCGTCTCCTCGGTCTTCTTCATGTGCCTGGCCGACCGGGTCCTCGTGTACGGCGACTGCGCGGTCAACCCGGACCCGGGCGCCGACCAGCTCGCCGACATCGCCGTCCAGTCGGCCGCCACCGCCGCCGCCTTCGGCGTCGAGCCGCGGATCGCGATGCTCTCGTACTCGACCGGCACCTCGGGCAGCGGAGCGGACGTGGACAAGGTCCGCAAGGCCACCGAGATCGTCCGCGAGCAGCGCCCCGATCTGCTGATCGAGGGTCCGATCCAGTACGACGCGGCCGTGGAGCCCTCGGTCGCCGCGACCAAACTGCCCGGGTCCGAGGTGGCCGGCCGCGCGAGCGTGCTGATCTTCCCCGACCTCAACACCGGCAACAACACGTACAAGGCCGTGCAGCGTTCGGCGGGCGCCGTGGCGGTCGGCCCGGTGCTCCAGGGCCTGCGCAAGCCGGTCAACGACCTCTCGCGCGGCGCACTGGTCCAGGACATCGTCACCACCGTGGCCATCACCGCGATCCAGGCCCAGTCGCAGCCGCAGCCGCAGGCCGCCCGGTAATCCCCCACCGCACCCGAAGGAAAGACCCGCATCGTGACCGCATCGCGCGTACTCGTCCTCAACTCCGGCTCCTCGTCGGTCAAGTACCAGCTCCTCGACATGGCGGACCGCTCCCGCCTGGCCGTCGGCCTGGTGGAGCGGATCGGTGAGGAGACCTCCCGTCTCGTGCACGAGACGCTGACCGGACCGGGCGCCGCGGGCGGCAAGCGCGAGCAGCTCGGCCCGATCGCCGACCACGAGGCGGCCCTCAAGGCGGTGGCGGCGGAGCTCGCCGCCGACGGGCTGGGCATGGACTCCCCCGAACTGGCCGCCGTGGGGCACCGCGTGGTGCACGGCGGGACGAAGTTCACCCAGCCGACCGTGATCGACGACGCGGTGCTGGCGGAGATCCGGAGCCTGATCCCCCTCGCGCCGCTGCACAACCCGGCGAACGTGACGGGCATCGAGGTGGCGCGCGGGCTGCGTGCGGACATCCCGCAGGTCGCCGTCTTCGACACGGCCTTCCACTCCACGATGCCGGAGTACGTGGCGCGGTACGCGATCGATGCCGCGACGGCGGACCGGTACTCCATCCGGCGGTACGGATTCCACGGGACCTCCCACGCCTACGTCTCGCGGGCGACGGCCGCGCTGCTCGGCCGACCGGTGGAGGACGTGAACGTGATCGTGCTGCACCTGGGCAACGGCGCCTCCGCCTCCGCGGTGCGGGGCGGGGTGTGCGTGGAGACGTCCATGGGCCTGACCCCGCTGGAGGGTCTGGTCATGGGGACCCGTTCGGGCGATCTCGATCCGGCGGTCGTCTTCCACCTGGCGCGGGTGGGGGGCCTCTCGGTGGATGAGATCGATTCGCTCCTGAACAAGAAGAGCGGTCTGCTGGGCATGTGCGGCGACAACGACATGCGCGAGGTGCTCCGGCGGGCGGGCGAGGGCGACGAGGCGGCGAGCCTCGCCTTCGCCGCGTACGTCCACCGGCTGAAGAAGTACATCGGTGCCTACTCGGCGGTCCTGGGGCGGGTGGACGCGGTGGCGTTCACGGCCGGGGTCGGCGAGAACGCCCACCAGGTCCGCGAGGCCGCGCTGGACGGCCTGGCCGAGCTGGGCCTGGCGCTGGATCTCGAAGCCAACGCGGCGCGTTCCCCGCAGCCGCGGCTGGTTTCGGCGGAGTATGCCCGGGTGGCCGTGGCGGTGGTCCCGACGGATGAGGAACTGGAGATCGCCACCCAGGCGTATGCGCTGGTTACCCACTAGTCACTTGGACTTTCCACCAGACGGAATATTCCGCTACGAAACAAACCGATAGGATCCAGTCATGCGCCGTTCCAAAATTGTCTGCACGCTGGGCCCCGCCGTCGACTCGTATGAGCAGCTGAAAGCGCTCATCGAGGCAGGCATGAACGTGGCCCGATTCAACTTCAGCCACGGATCCCAGGCAGAACACCAGGAGCGGTACGACCGCGTCCGGAAGGTCTCCGAGGACACCGGGCGCGCCGTCGGCGTCCTCGCCGACCTCCAGGGCCCGAAGATCCGTCTGGAGACCTTCGCCGAGGGTCCCGTCGAGCTGGTGCGCGGTGACGAGTTCACCATCACCACCGAGGACGTCCCGGGTGACAAGTCCATCTGCGGTACCACCTACAAGGGCCTGCCGGGTGACGTCTCCCAGGGCGACCAGATCCTGATCAACGACGGCAACGTCGAGCTGCGGGTGACCGAGGTCGAGGGCCCGCGGGTCAAGACCATCGTCATCGAGGGCGGTGTCATCTCGGACCACAAGGGCATCAACCTGCCGGGTGCCGCCGTCAACGTCCCCGCCCTGTCGGAGAAGGACGTCGACGACCTCCGCTTCGCCCTGCGGATGGGCTGCGACATGGTCGCCCTCTCCTTCGTCCGCGACGCCAACGACGTCAAGGACGTCCACAAGGTCATGGACGAGGAGGGCCGCCGGGTCCCCGTCATCGCCAAGGTGGAGAAGCCGCAGGCCGTCGAGAACATGGTGGCCGTGGTCGACGCCTTCGACGCGGTCATGGTGGCCCGTGGTGACCTGGCCGTCGAGTATCCGCTCGAGAAGGTCCCGATGGTCCAGAAGCGGCTCATCGAGATGTGCCGCCGCAACGCCAAGCCGGTGATCGTCGCGACCCAGATGATGGAGTCGATGATCACCAACTCCCGCCCGACGCGCGCGGAGGCGTCCGACGTCGCCAACGCGATCCTCGACGGCGCGGACGCGGTCATGCTGTCGGCCGAGTCCTCGGTCGGCGCCTACCCGATCGAGACCGTCAAGACGATGTCGAAGATCGTCACGGCGGCCGAGGAGGAGCTCCTCTCCAAGGGCCTGCAGCCGCTGGTCCCGGGCAAGAAGCCCCGTACCCAGGGCGGCTCCGTCGCCCGCGCGGCCTGCGAGATCGCGGACTTCCTCGACGGCAAGGCGCTCATCGCCTTCACCCAGTCCGGTGACACGGCCCGCCGCCTGTCGCGCTACCGCGCCACGCAGCCGATCCTGGCCTTCACCACGGACGTCAACACCCGCAACCAGCTCACGCTGAGCTGGGGCGTCGAGTCGTACGTCGTCCCGCACGTGAACAACACCGACGCGATGGTCGACCTGGTGGACGGCGAGCTGCTCAAGCTGGGCCGCCACAACCAGGGCGACACCATGGTCATCACGGCCGGCTCGCCCCCCGGCGTCCCCGGCACCACCAACATGGTCCGGGTGCACCACCTGGGCGGCGGCGCGCGGGACTGACCCCGCCACCGCACCGCAGGACTCTGCCGCACAGAGGCCGAGGGCGGCACCCCGCAGCGATGCGGGGTGCCGCCCTCGGCGTTTTTCGCGTGCGCGGTCGTACGGGACTACTCCGGCGGGCCGATGTAGTTCTTCAGGCCCGGGACCGTGAGCGTGCCGCCGAACTGGCCGGCCTGGACGACCTTGACGTCCGTGAAGAACGCGAACGGGACGTTCAGCGGCGGCGGGCTGTTCGGGGTGAACTCGATCGGGATCAGACCGAAGAGGTTGCCCTTGAGGCTCTCGGTGTACATCGTCACCGTGCCGCCGCGGATCTTGGAGGTGGAGCCCGGGCGGGACTTCAGGTGGGCGACGTTCCCCGTGGTGCCGACCGTCTGGTAAAGGTCCTTGATGTCCAGCGAGTCCGCGGTGAACTTCAGGACCTTCTTGGTCTTGCCGCCGGCCGTCTTCACCTCGACGATGCCGTGGTAGTCCAGGCCGTAGAGGGTCAGCAGGGAGCTGTCGAGGTACCAGGGCTCGTCCGGCAGGAGCGGGATGCCCGGCTCCAGTTCGGCGTCGGCCAGGGCCTGGGCGTCGTAGGTCGGACAGGGGAAGGGTTCCTTCCCGTCCGCGTCCTTCGTCGCCTCCGGCGTGGCCTTGTCCTCGGCGGCCTCGTCCTCGCCCGTCTCGTCCTTCGGGGTCTTCGCGGTGTCCTTGACCTCGTCGGACAGCTCCTTGACCTCGGCTCCGGCCTTGCCCGCCGCGTCGCGGATGGCGTCCGCCGCCGGGTCCGGGGCCGGGGCCGCGGGCTTCGGAGCGGTCGTCGTGGAGGGCGCGGGCGTCGGGGTCGCCGTCGGCTGCGCGTCCGTGACGGGGTTGAGGAGCTTCTTGAGCGCGTCGCCGACACCCAGCGGGTCCAGCGGGTTCGTGGACTTGGTCGGCGTGGGCGTGGGCGCGGGCGTCGGCGCGGCGGCGGCCGGGGCCGCGGCCGCCGGCTTGGTCGCCGTCGGGGACGGGGAGCCGCTCGGCTTCGGCTTGGCGGATGCGGAGGCGGACGCGGACGGCGAGGGGGACGCACTGGGCGACGCACTCGGCGAAGGCGACTTCGAAGGCGTCGGGGACGCCGACTCCGATTCCTTGGGCTCGTCGGACCGCGTCACGCACGGCCCGGGCGCGAAGGGGATGTCCTTCTCGTCGGCCACGGCCAGCTTGGGCGCCATGCCCATGCCGACGAACACGGCCGTCGGCATGGCCGCCAGCGCCATCGTCTTGCCGACGGGTATCTGGAGCTTGTTCAGCAGCGATTTCCTGGGCGCCGCGTGCCGCGGCCCCTTGATCTCGCGGGACTCTGCGCCTGGGGCCACGCCCCGCTGCGTCTCGTCACCCCGCACTGTTCCTCCCGCCATCGGCGTGGGCAGTCGTCTCGCTCGCGTGTGCCGGCGTTTCCGTTTCGCGCTGTCCCGGGATGCCCTGGGGACCCGCCATCGCCTCTGCCTTGCCCATGTCCACCGCGGCCGGCCGCTGGTTTTCCTGAGACTCGTCCGCCGGCTGCCCGGGGACCCATGCCAGGGCGAGGGCGCCGCCGATCATGGAGAGGATGAAGCCCATGAAGAAGCCGCCGAGGTTGGACACCGGGAGCGAGACCAGGGCCAGCAGGATCGCGGCGACGCCTGCGAAGACGCGGATGGCCTGCTGGAACCAGAGGGCCAGACCCAGCGTGATCAGCAGTACGCCGATGATCAGCGCACCGGCGCCACCCGTGGTGGCCATCGCCAGGCTGATGTTGCCCAGCCGGAGGTCCGCGTACGGGAAGTAGGCGATCGGGAAGCCACCGAGGAGCGTGAACAGCCCGGCCCAGAAAGGACGGCGACCGCTCCAGGCGTGGAAGTGGTAGTACACCGCGGTGAGCCAGGCGTCGTCTTCGCGGCGAACATAAACCGGGGCCTGGGGGTTCATGGACAACAGCTCCCTGGAAACGGTGGTACGGAAAACTCTGTGGAGCCCCGGACGGGCGGACGGCGACTCGCGCCGCCGGCCACCCCTCCGGTCACTCGCCGGGACGGGTTACTTCTCGTCCTGGTAGCACGGCTGGTCGCCGCCGAGCAGGCGCAGCTTGAGGTCGGGCAGCTTGAAGGTGCCCGCCGTCGTCGCCCACGCCTTCTGGCGCACGTTCGACAGGATCGCCTTGTCCGCGCGCTGCGAGAACGCGTACGGGCTGGCGACCGTGCCGGCCTGCGGCTTGGTCTTGTGGCTCGCGTCGCCGACAGCGACACCGATGTCCAGGTTCTTGAACTCGGCGTCGGTGTCGAGCTCGGCAACATCCAGGTAGATGTTGTCGGCGACGGCCGGCTTGCCCTTGTGGCCGGTGCGCAGCTGCAGCGTGATGTTGCCCAGCGGCGTCGGGGTCACCAGCGACTGGCACATGTTGGTGATCTCGGCGTGGCTGAACCCGGAGATGGTGACCGGGTGGTGCTGCGCGTTGCCCTTGAGGTCGTGACCCTCGGCAATGCCGCCGTACTGGATGAGGTTGTCACCGTCGAGCTTGTCGGCCGAGACCTTGAAGTCCTGGCCGGAGACGCTGAAGGACGCCGCGAGGGCTCCCTGCGCCAGACCCACACCGACCGCGGCCGTGGCCGCGATGCTCGGCACCATGACGAGCGCGAAGCGCTTCCATCTGGTCCCGCCACGAACCTGAGAACTCATTTCGTTCCTCCTTCTCGGACGTACATCTCCGGTCCGGGCCGTGCCCGTCCTGGGATGGGAGAAGTGCTACGTCCTCGGGAAGGAGCGCAGGCGGCCGGGCCGCGGCTGTGCCACGTCCGATACACCGGCGATCACCCCCGAGCGACAACCACTGGGCCACGCGTTCGCGCAACCTGGAGGACAGGCCCCGCCGGTGTGGCAGAGACCCCCCTGTCCCACGGCCGGTGCCACTGCCACCGGCCGGCTCGGTGGGGACCCTCCACCGCGGCTCCGGATGAGCGGCTCTGCGGGAAGGACCGAGCGTCGCCGATCGTGGTCCATTCCCGGCCGGGGCACAAGGGGGTTCGTTACTGGCGGGTAACGGCCAGATAACCGGAGTGAGGCCCGCAGTCGTCGGGCGGCAACACAGGGTGTCACCAAGGGCCATGACAGATCGGGGGAAGAGTGAACACACCGGACAGTTCACGGGGTTCGGCTTACTCCGAGTAACAGCGGCCGCGATTGCCAAGTTTTGGCAAAGTGCGGCCGCTGTTTATCTACGCGTCAACAAATCGCGCCGGGGCGGCGCGGGCTCGGGCGGCGGCTCAGAAGAGCACTCGCGCCAGCGCCGTACGGGCCGCCGAGACCCGCGGGTCGTCCGCGCCGATGACCTCGAACAGCTCCAGCAGGCGCAGCCGCACGGCGTCCCGGTCCTCACCGAACGTCACCCGTACGGTGTCCACCAGGCGCCCGAACGCATCCTCCACGTGCCCGCCGACCAGATCCAGGTCGGCCGCGGCGATCTGCGCCGCCGGATCGCGCGGGTTCTCGGCCGCCGCGGTGCGCACCGCCTGCGGGTTCATGTCCTGGACACGGACGAGGAGTTCCGCCTGGGCCAGGCCCAGCTTGGCCTCGGTGTTGCCCGGGTCGTCGGTCAGCACGTTCTTGTACGCCTGCACCGCGCCGCCCAGGTCGCCCGCGTCGAGCGCGACGACGGCCGCCTCGAGCAGGGCGTCGTACGGGCCGGCCGGAACCTCGGTCTCCGCGGCGGCGGCCCGGGGCTCGCCCTCGGCAGCGGGGTCCACCTCGATGCCGATGATCCCGAAGCGGTCCTCGGCGACCTGCACCAGCTGGGCGAGGGTCTCGCGGATCTGCTGCTCCGGGGCCACGCCCTGGAACAGCGGCAGCACCTGGCCGGCGACCACGGCGAAGACGGCCGGGATGCCCTGGATGCCGAACTGCTGCATCAGCATCTGGTTCGCGTCGACATCGACCTTGGCGAGCACGAGGCGGCCGTTGGCCTCGAGAGTCAGGCGCTCCAGGAGCGGGCTGAGCTGCTTGCACGGTTCGCACCACTCGGCCCAGAAGTCCAGGACGACCGGGACCTCTGCGGAAAGCTGGAGTACATCGCGTTCGAACCCGGCCTCGTCTACGTCGACGACGAGGGCGGAGGGCGGCACCGCACCGGCGGCCGGGCCTGCCCCGCCGCCCTGTGCCGCCTGCCGTGCCGATTCGGCGCGGGCCTGCTCGGCCTTGGCCTTGGCCTCACCGGCCGCCTTCACCGCGGCGAGGTCGACGACGCCGCTCATGGACATGTTTCTGGGCTGCATGCGTACATCCTCCCCCGTGTGTGCGCGCCGACGAAAAAGATCGCGCGAATTGACCTGATCCGCGATCACGGTGCTGGGCGGCGCCGGGTCCCCACCTGACGCCAGTAGCTCTTCGCGTGGTTGTCGCTCTTACGCTACGAGCCGTAGCGTAACTCCTCCCGGCCCCGCGGCGCCCCGTGATCTGAACCACAGCGGCCCATTCGGCTACCGGCGGGTATGGTCTCGGCCATGCGCAACCCCAGTCCCGGCTCCAGCACCGCCCGCACCGGCCGCCCCCGCAGCGCCGCCGCGGACGCCGCGATCCTCGCCGCGACCCGGGACGCACTGGTGGAGCTGGGCTGGTCGAAGCTGACGATGGGCGACGTCTCGGCCCGCGCCGGCGTCGCCAAGACCACCCTCTACCGGCGCTGGGCGGGCAAGAACGAGCTGGTCGTGGACGCGGTCGCGGAGCTCTTCGACTCGCTGGAACTGCCCGACCGCGGCTGTCTCGAAGCCGACATCGAGTACGTGGTCCTCCGGTTCGCGGAGCTGCTGCGGCGCCCGGAGGCCCGTACGGCCCTGATGGCGGTGGTCGCCGAGTCCACCCGGGACGAGGCCCTGCGCGACCGCATCCGGTCGGCGATCGTGGACCGGCAGAAACGTCTCGTCGTACTGGGTCGCGAACGGGCCCAGGCCCGCGGGGAACTCCCGTACGAGGAGGACGAGTCCCTCGCCGGCCGCACCACCGACCTGATATTCGACGTGATCGCGGGCACCGTGGTGCACCGCGCCCTGGTGAGCTCCGAGCCGGTGGACGAGCTCTGGGTGGCCACTTTCACGGCGCTGCTGATGCACGGCCTCCAGGGCGCGCCCCAGGCCTGAACCGGAGCCGCACAACGCGAAGGCCGGCCGAGGCGCCCCGTAAGGGCGCCGCGACCGGCCTCGCGTCGAACCGGTCAGAAGCCCGGCGGCTCCGTGTAGGTGCCCCACTCGTCGCGCAGGACGTTGCAGATCTCGCCCAGCGTGGCCTCGGCCCGCACCGCGTCCAGCATGGCCGGAATCATGTTGGACCCGTCGCGGGCGGCATCCAGCATCGCGGCCAGCGACTGCGACACCTTGGCGTCGTCGCGCCGGCCCTTGCGCGCGGCCAGCTCCCGCACCTGGACGGTCTCCACCTCGTGGCTGACCCGCAGGATCTCCAGGTCCCCGGTGACCGAGCCGTGGTGGACGTTGACGCCGACGACCCGCTTGTCGCCCTTCTCGAGCGAACGCTGGTACTCGAAGGCAGACTCGGCGATCTCCCCGGTGAACCAGCCGTCCTCGATGCCGCGCAGGATGCCGGAGGTGATCGGCCCGATGGGGTGCTGCCCGTCGGGGTGGGCGCGCAGCCCGCGCTCCTTGATCTGGTCGAAGATCTTCTCGGCGTCCGCCTCGATGCGGTCGGTGAGCTGCTCGACGTACCAGGAGCCGCCCAGCGGGTCGGCCACGTTGGCGACGCCGGTCTCCTCCATCAGCACCTGCTGGGTGCGCAGGGCGATTTCGGCGGCCTGCTCGCTGGGCAGTGCGAGGGTCTCGTCGAGGGCGTTCGTGTGCAGGGAGTTCGTGCCGCCGAGGACGGCCGCGAGGGCTTCCACGGCGGTGCGCACGACGTTGTTGTACGGCTGCTGGGCGGTGAGGGAGACCCCGGCGGTCTGCGTGTGGAAGCGCAGCCACATGGACTTGTCGCTCTTCGCCCCGTAGACCTCCTTCATCCAGCGGGCCCAGATCCGGCGCGCGGCACGGAACTTGGCGATCTCCTCGAAGAAGTCGAGGTGCGCGTCGAAGAAGAAGGAGAGACCGGGCGCGAAGTGGTCCACGTCCATGCCGCGGGAGAGCCCGAGCTCCACGTAGCCGAATCCGTCGGCGAGGGTGTACGCGAGCTCCTGCGCGGCCGTCGCCCCGGCCTCGCGGATGTGGTAGCCGGAGACGGACAGCGGCTTGTAGGCCGGGATGCCCTTCGCGCAGTACTCCATGAGGTCGCCGATGAGGCGCAGGTGCGGCTCGGGTTCGAAGAGCCACTCCTTCTGGGCGATGTACTCCTTGAAGATGTCCGTCTGGAGCGTGCCGTTGAGGAGGGCCGGGTCCACGCCCTGCCGCTCGGCGGCGACCAGGTACATGCAGAAGGCGGGCACCGCGGGGCCCGAGATGGTCATCGAGGTGGTCACGTCACCGAGCGGGATGTCCTTGAACAGGACCTCCATGTCGGCGGCGGAGTCTATGGCCACCCCGCAGTGGCCCACCTCGCCGAGCGCGCGGGGGTCGTCGGAGTCGCGGCCCATGAGGGTCGGCATGTCGAAGGCCACGGAGAGCCCGCCGCCGCCGGCGGCCAGGATCATCTTGTAGCGCTCGTTGGTCTGCTCGGCGTTCCCGAACCCGGCGAACTGCCGGATGGTCCAGGTCCGCCCCCGGTAGCCGGTGGCGTGCAGGCCGCGGGTGTACGGGTACTCCCCCGGCCACCCGATGCGCTCGAACCCCTCGTACTCGTCGCCGGGCCGCGGCCCGTAGACCGGTTCGACATCATCGCCGGAGAGCGTGGTGAAGTCGGCCTCGCGCTTGCGTGCCTTGTCGTAACGGGCCTGCCAGCGAAGGCGGCCTTCTTCGATGCCGTCTGCGTCCATACCCATGAATTTACTAGGACGTCCTAGTAAATGTCGATGGGAAACCCCGGGGAGATGTCCCCGGGGTTCGTCCGCTCGAGCCGGGTACTAGGCCTTGGCGGTGGCGAGGGAGTCGCTGACCAGCGGCTCGACCTCGGCGCGGACCTTGCGCTCGACGAAGAAGGCGGCCAGCGGAATGGTGCCGCTGAGCATGACCCAGAGCATCTTTCCGAAGGGCCACCTGGCCTTGGAGCTCAGGTCGAAGGCGAAGACCAGGTAGATCATGAAGAGCACGCCGTGGGCCTGGGACACCACGAACGTCAGATCGGCGCCCTTGTCGAAGCCGTACTTGAAAATCATGCAGGTGCACAGCACCAGCAGCATCACGGCAGTGGCAAAGGCCATCACCCGGTAGCGGGTCAGCACGCTCTTCTTCATGCGACTGAGCCTAACCGTCCGTTTTGCTCGATCTTGACGGGGGCCTAGTTCTCCTCGAAGTCCGCGGCGGCCACCCGCAGCGGGCGCAGCAGCGCGAAGATCTCCGCGCACTCCTCGGCGTCGTACGCGCCGAGTCCGAACTCGATCGCCATCAGGTCCTTGGTGGCGGCCTCGACGACCTCGCGGCCCTTGTCCGTGATGGAGGCGAGGGTGCCGCGGCCGTCGTTCGGGTTGGGCCGCTTGTCGACGAGCCCGGACCGCACCAGCCGGTCGACGGTGTTCGTCACCGACGTCGGGTGGACCATCAGCCGCTCGCCGATCTTCGACATCGGCAGTTCGCCGGCCTTGGAGAAGGTGAGCAGCACCAGCGCCTCGTACCGCGCGAAGGTCAGACCGTACGGCTTGACCACGGCGTCGACCTCGCCGAGCAGGATCTGGTGCGCGCGCATGATCGACGTGATGGCGGCCATCGAGGGCACCGGCCCCCAGCGCCGCTGCCAGAGTTCGTCGGCGCGGGCGATGGGATCGAAGGGAAGGCTGAGCGGCTTGGACACGTACCAGACCCTACCGGTCGGTCATTTGGCGGCGAGTCCCGTCTCACTCCTCGGCCGCTCCTCCTTCGGCGCGGTGGACCGGAGTTCGGCGAGGAGCAGCAGGACGACGGCCGTGCCGATGATCCCGGAAGCGGTGACGACCCGGTGGACCGGGAGGAATTCGGCGGCGAGTCCGGCCAGGGCCATGCCGACGCCCTGCAGGGTCATCAGACCGGTGCTGAGCAATGTCATCGCACGGCCGCGCAGCTCCTCGGGGACGGCCTCGAGGTACCACTGGTCGAGGCCGAGGGTGTAGGCCTGGGCCAGGCCGGCGAGCAGCAGCGCGGTGAGCGCGAGCGGTATGCCGGGCCGCAGGGCATAGAGGAGGAGCGGCAGCAGTCCGGCGGCTGCGAGCGGGACCGTGATGCGTGAACGCGTTCGGGCGGTGAGCGCGGAGCCGGCCCAGAGCTCGCCGGCGATGGTGCCGACGGGCAGTGCGCACATCAGCAGCCCCAGCGCCCCGGTCCCCGCGCCGAGACCGGCTGTATACGGGGCGAGCAGCGCCTCCGGTACGACGACGAACACGGGCGGCAGCCAGAACAGCAGGGTCAGCGCCCGGATCCGGCGGTTCCCGAGCACCGCGCGCAGCCCGGCGGCCGGGGAGCGGCGGGTACCCGCGCGGGCGGGGCGGTCGCGCGTGCCCAGGCGCAGCAGGAGCGCCGAGCCGAGGAATCCGGCGGCGGTCAGGGCGATGGCCCCGCGCGGCGCGAGGACGGTGAGGAGCAGCCCGCCGAGGCCGAAGCCGATGAGCTGGGCGCTCTGGGCCACCATGCGCAGCAGCGAGCGGCCGAGTACGAAGGTGTCGCCGGTGCCGAGGATGTCGGCGAGGGACGCGCTGCGGGCGCCCTGGAACAGCGGTGCCACGAAGGCCATGGCACAGCGCAGTACGAGGAGCAGCGCGACCGGGGTGCCCGGCAGGGCCATGGCGGCCGCGCAGGCGGCGCAGAGCAGATCGCACGCGACGAGCACCCGCCGGGCGGGGCGGCGGTCGGCGGTCCCGGCGAGCAGGGTCCCGCCGAGGGCGTAGGGGAGGAAGCCGAGGGCGAAGGTGAGCGCGCTCATCAGCGGCGAGCCGGTGGCGCGGTAGACGAGGACGGTGAGGGCGATCTCGGCGACGACCACGCCGAGCACGGACATCAGGTGCGCGGCGAAGACGGGCCGGAATTCCCGGATCCGGAAGACGGCCCGGTAGCCGGTGGCCGGGGTGACGGTTGACATGCCCGGCAGCTTCGCGGGAACTACCCTGGCCGCCGTAGAGATTCGGGCCTGGACGAATCCGGAGCCGAATCCGGGATCCAATCCCGGACGCGGACGCGGACGCGGGTGAGGACAGGGACAAGGACGGGGAGGCGGGGGCGCCGTGGGGTTCCACTTCCGTTTCGGCCCCGGCGACCTGCTGCGCTGCCGGTTCGCGATCTCCCCGCGCTGGGAGACGCAGGAGGCGGTCCGCTCCCTGCTCCGCCCCTACCGGCACACCTACCACTTGCCGTGGCTCCGGCAGGTACGGGCGGCGGCCGAAGGGCTGGACCTGCGGCCGCTGTGGCTGCTGATGCCGCGCGCGGGGCACAATCCGGACTTTCTCAGCCCGCCGCCGCTGGGCCCGTCCGTCACCCTCGAGGAGGAGCTGGCGCGGGTGCGGGCCGCCGACCCGGAGGCGGCGCGCGAGGATCTGCGGCTCTCGCTGGTCTGCACCCCCGGCGCGCTGGAGAGCGACATCGGGCAGCGGATGCTCGCGGATCCGGCGCGGGCGGTGCGGGAGTTGGCCGATCTCACCGAGCGCGCCTGGGAGGCCCTGGTCGCCCCGCACTGGCCGCGGCTGCGCGGGCTGCTGGAGGCGGACATCCTGTTCCACTCGCGGCGGCTGGCGGCCGGCGGTCTGGAGGCCTTGTTCGACGGTCTCCACCCGGACCTGCGGTGGCACGGGGACACGGACACCCTGACCATCACCCGGCCCGGCCACCACGACCGGGTGCTGGACGGGCAGGGACTGCTGCTGATGCCGAGCGCGTTCGGCTGGCCGGACGTGGTCGGCGGCTACGACCCTCCCTGGCAGCCGACGCTCGTCTATCCGGCGCGGGGCATCGGCGCCCTGTGGACGGCTTCGGCGGGCCCGGCCCCGCAGGCGCTGGCCCACCTGCTGGGCCGGGCCCGGGCCGAGGTGCTGTGCGCGCTGGACGAACCCGCCTCCACCACCGCGCTGGCCCACCGGCTCGGCCTCGCCCCGTCGACGGTCTCGGCGCACCTGGGGGTCCTGCGCGCGGCGGGCCTGCTCGTCTCGGGCCGCCACGGCCACCAGGTCCTCTACGAACGCACCCCGCTGGCGATCGCCTTGACCACGGGCAACCCCACGGTGTCGTAAGAGGGCGGCAACTGACCGTTATGTCACGAACCCGGTCCGCTGCCCGACCCTTCGTCCCGAGGAAGCCGGATGCCCGCCGCCGTGCCCCGACGCCGTCCCGTCACCGTCCTCGGCCTCCTGCTGTGCCTCGCGGCGGCCGCCGCGTGCTCCGGCGGACCCGGACCCGCCCCCGAACCGGGGCCTGGGGCCGCCGCCCCCTCCGGCGCCGGGGCCGATACCGGAACCGGCGAGTCCCCGTACTGGGTGGACCCGCAGACCGATGCCGCCCGGCAGGTCGCCGCCTGGGAGGCGGCGGGCCGCAACAGCGACGCCCAGGTGCTGCGCAGGATCGCGGACCGGCCGATGGCCCTGTGGGGGCCGGGCGGCGATCCGGGGCCCGAGATCCGCCGGGCCGGGGCCGGGGCCAGAGCCACCGGGCGGACCCTGGTGCTCGCCGCGCACAACCTCCCGTACCGCGACTGCGGCCCGCGCTCGGCCGGCGGCGCCAAGAACGCCACGGACTACCGCCGCTGGATCGGCGCCTTCGCCGACAGCATCGCGAACACCAAGGCCGTCGTCATCCTGGAGCCGGACGCGATCGCGCACGTCGTCGACGGCTGCACCCGGCCGGAGCACCACGCCGAGCGCTACCGGCTGCTCTCCGAGGCCGTCGGCCGGCTCAAGCGCAACCCCGGCACCAAGGTCTACCTGGACGCCGGCAACCCGGCCTGGATCCCGAACCCGCTGGACCTCGTCGAGCCGCTCTCCAAGGCCGGCCTCGCGCGCGCCGACGGCTTCGCGCTCAACGTCTCCAACTTCCAGCCCGCGGCCGCCACCCGGGCGTACGGCGCCGAGATCTCCGAGGCCGCCGGCGGCAAGCACTTCGTCGTGGACACCGGCCGCAACGGCGAGGGCCCGCTGCCCGGCGACCGCGGGAAGGCCTGGTGCAATCCGCCCGGCCGGGCGCTGGGCACACCGCCGACCGACAGGACGGACGACCCGCTCGTCGACGCGTACCTCTGGATCAAGCGGCCCGGCGAGTCCGACGGCCCGTGCCGCGGCGGCCCGCGGGCGGGCACGTGGTGGCCGGACTACGCGCTGGGACTGGCGCGCCGGGCCAGGGAGTGACCGGCGGCGGGGCCTCAGCCCCCGGCGAGGTGGCGTTCCACCGTTTCGACCTTCGAGGTCATTCCGTCGGAGACCCCGGGTCGGATGTCGGCCTTCAGGATGAAGGAGACCCGCGGCGCCCGCTCCTCCACGGCGGCCACCGCACGCCGGACCACGTCCATGACCTCGTCCCACTCACCTTCCACGGTGGTGAACATGGCGTCCGTGCGGTTGGGCAGCCCCGACTCGCGGACCACGCGGACCGCGTCGGCGACGTACTCCCCGACCTCTTCACCGACCCCCAGCGGGGTCACCGAGAACGCGACGATCACGCGTCGGCCGCCTGCCGGGCACGGGCCGCGATCACGCTGTCGGCCTCGTCCCGCTTGAGCAGCCGGTCGCCGTACAGGCCGCCGAAGGGCAGCAGCGCCAGCACGAAGAACAGCGCGACCCTCTTGACGGGCCACTTCGCCTTGTTCCAGACATCCAGCAGGAAGACCGCGTAGATGACGAACAGGATCCCGTGCAGGATGCCGAGCGGCATCATCAGGTAGTCGATGTCCGAGATCCGGCTCAACAGCGAGCCGAAGATCAGCAGAGCCGGGAACGACAGCGCCTCCGGGACGGAGATGAGGCGCAGCCGGTGCAGGGCGGAAGCGGTCTTGATGTCCACGGGGGAACCTTCGGGGTGGGAGGCCGGGGGCCGTTCCAGTGTCTCAGCCGCTTTGCGGGATCTTGACCCGGGCCCCTGTCCGCCGGAATCCGCGCGCGGCCGCGGGCTGCCGAGGACGGCCAAGGCGCCCCCGCGCGCCGGGATCGCGCCCGGATCGCGCCCGAAACCGCCCGGGTGTGGCGCATATCGGCCACGAGACCCTGTTCGCGTCCGCCCGCTGCCGATAACGTCATCCCGTGGCTCAGTTCCGACTCCAAGGCAGCAAGGTGCTCGCCGTCGACCTGACCGGGGATGCCGTGAAAGCGAAAAACGGCTCCATGGTCGCGTACGACGGCCAGATGGCCTTCAAGAAGATGACCGGCGGCGGCGAAGGCATCCGCGGGATGGTGACGCGCCGTCTGACCGGCGAGCAGATGACCGTGATGGAAGTGCAGGGGCACGGCACCTGCTTCTTCGCCGACCGCGCGAGCGAGATCAATCTGGTCAGCCTGCGCGGTGAGAAGCTCTACGTCGAGTCCAGCAACCTGCTGTGCACCGACGCGGGGCTGCGCACCGGCACGACCTTCACCGGTCTGCGCGGCGCGACGACGGGCAACGGCCTGTTCACCACGACCGTCGAGGGCTCGGGCCAGGCGGCGATCATGTCCGACGGCCCGGCGGTGGTGCTGCGCGTCAGCGCCCAGTACCCGCTCTCCGTCGACCCGGGGGCGTACATCGCGCACACCGGCGACCTCCGGCAGTCCTTCCAGTCCGGGGTGAACTTCCGCACGCTGATCGGCGAGGGCTCCGGCGAGTCCTTCCAGATCCGCTTCGAGGGCGAGGGCCTGGTGTACGTGCAGCCCAGCGAGCGCAACACCATCGGGGGCGACATCTGATGCCGTTCCGCGAGATCAACTCGAAGATGGTCGAGGCCCAGGTGATCCCCGGGCAGAAGATGTACAGCCAGCGCGGCGCGATGCTCGCGTACCGCGGCGAGGTCTCCTTCACCCCGAGTCTGACCGGTGGTCAGGGCGGGGTGATGGGCATGATCGGGCGCCGGGTGGCCAACGAGCAGACCCCGCTGATGACGGTCGAGGGCAGCGGCACCGTGATGTTCGGCCACGGCGGCCACCACATCCAGGTGATCAGCCTGACCGGGGAGACGCTGTACGTCGAGGCCGACCGGCTGCTGGCCTTCGACGGAACCCTCCAGCAGGGCACGATGTTCATGGGCTCGCAGGGCGGGGTCATGGGCATGGTCCGCGGCCAGGTGACCGGCCAGGGCCTGTTCACCACGACGCTCAAGGGCCACGGCGCGGTCGCCGTGATGGCCCACGGCGGGGTCATCGAACTCCCCATCACCCCCCAGCGGCCGGTCCACGTGGACCCGCAGGCGTACGTCGCCCACCACGGCGACGTACGCAACAAGCTCTCCACCGCGCTCGGCTGGCGGGACATGGTGGGGCGCGGCTCGGGTGAGGCGTTCCAGCTGGAGCTGTCCGGCCAGGGCGCGGTGTACGTACAGGCCTCGGAGGAGAAGCTGTGAACTTTGGCCCCGTGACGGCCGGACCCGGCGGCGCCGGCGGTCCAACGGTCTACGACCCGTACACCCTGCCCTCCGACGACAACGTGAACGCGTACACCTTCTGCGTGGAGCTCAAGGGGAGCCAGTGGTTCCTGCAGAAGGGCAAGATGATCTCGTACTACGGGAGCATCGAGTTCAACGGCATCGGCAACGGCCGCTTCGACCGGCTGCTGCGCACCAGCTTCCACTCGCCGCTGCACGCCAGCGACTGGGTGGTGGCCGAGGGCCAGGGCAAGATGCTGCTGGCCGACCGGGCCTTCGACGTGAACTCGTACGACCTGGAGAACGGGAACCTGACGATCCGGTCAGGCAACCTGCTCGCGTACCAGCCCTCGCTCGCCCTCAAGCAGTCGATCGTCCCGGGCTTCCTGACGCTGATCGGTACCGGAAAGTTCGTGGCGGCGTCCAACGGGCCGGTGGTGTTCATGGAGCCGCCGCTGCGCGTGGACCCGCAGGCGCTGGTGGGCTGGGCGGACTGCCCCTCGCCGTGCCACCACTACGATCATGGCTACATGTCGGGCGTGATGGGCGGGCTGCGCTCGCTGACCGGCCTCGGCGGCACCTCGGGCGAGGAGCACCAGTTCGAGTTCGTCGGAGCGGGAACCGTTCTGCTGCAGTCCTCGGAGATGCTGATGGCGGAGCAGGCGGTCGGCACGGTCGGCGCCGGTGCGGCCACGGGCAACGCGCAGGGCGTTCCGGGGGCCGGCCAGGGCCCGCTCGGGCAGCTGGGCGTACCGCGGATGCCTGGGCAGCTGGGTGATCTCCAGCGCCGCTTCGGACTGTGATCCCCCAGACGCACGACCAACTTTTGTACGTAATTCAACTTCTTAGGTAGAGTTCATTCATGGAGACCATGGAGACCGAGACGGCCACCCGGTGGCTGACCGACGCCGAGCAGTGCGCCTGGCGCACCCATCTGGACGTCAGCAGACTGCTGATGCACCAGCTGGAAAAGGATCTCCAGCCTTTCGGACTCACCAACAACGACTACGAGATCCTCGTGAACCTCTCGGAGTCGCCCGAGCACCGGATGCGGATGAGCGATCTCGCGACCTCCACGCTGCAGTCCAAGAGCCGGCTGTCCCACCAGATCACGCGCATGGAGGCGGCGGGCCTGGTCCGCCGCGTGAACTGCGAGTCCGACCGCCGCGGCCTGTTCGCGGTGCTCACGGACGAGGGCATGGAGACGATGCGCAAGGTCGCACCGCACCACGTGGCGTCCGTCCGCCGGCACTTCATCGACCTGCTGCCGCCGGAGGCCCTGGCTGCGCTGCGCGAGTCGCTGAACCCGGTGGCGGACCACCTGCGCGGCACCCGCGGCAAGACCTGAGGCCACCGCGCCCTGCTCGGCGATCGGCCTGACAATGGGTGGGAACGCTCGCTGCCGGCCGCCCGCCGGGCAACCGTCAGAGGTGATGGCCGGCCTGAGGAGGTCAGCCATGAAGCGCAACCTGTACGTCTCCGCGGCCGCGTCCGTGGTCCTGATGGCGGGAGGCCCGGTGGCGGCCGCGGCAGCGGCATCCGCCGACACGGCGAGAACCGTCCCGGCGGCCACCGCCGCCCGGGGCGACGTCACCGCGGAGGCCGCGATCGCCGCGGCCCTGAAGAACTACCCCGGAGTGGTCGAGTCCCTCGACCGGGACGGCAACGTCTGGCACGTGGACGTGATCACCAAGGACGGCAAGGGTCACGCCGAGCTGGAGGTCGACGCCGCGACCGGCGCGGTCACCCGACAGAACGTGGACACCGGCGAGGACAGCAGCGAGCACAAGGAACTGCTCGCCGCCAAGGTCACCGCGGGGCAGGCCGGCAAGGCCGCCGTCGCCGCCCATCCCGGGCAGGTCTGGACGGTCGAGTGGGATGCAGACGACAACGGCAAGGCCCCGTACTGGCATGTCGAGGTGAGGGGCGCCGACGGCAAGACGTGGGACGCCTCCGTGGACCCCACGACCGGCAAGGCCACCGCGCAGTCCGACTCGGACGGAGACTCGGACAGCGACTCGGACGGCGGCAACGGCTGACCCGCGGACGAAAGCAGCCGCGCTCCCCTGCCGGGGGCGCGGCTGCTTTCGTACTGCTCAGACGGTGCGGTCAGGCGTTGGGACGCTTGCCGTGGTTCGCCTTCTTCTTCTTGCGTGCTCGCTTCTTGTTGCCGCGCTTGGCCATGAGCCACTCCCTGAATCGGGGTAATCCGGGCGTTCGCCAGTCTAGGGGCGCCGCGCCGGTCCCGCATCAGAGTTCGGTCAGACTGCCCAGCAGGACGTCGGCGGCCGCGTACGGATCCAGCTCGCCCACGGCCACCCGGGCCGCCAGCGCGTCCAGCCGGGAGTCCCCGTGCAGATCGGCCATCCGGGCGCGCAGGGAGGTCACCGCGATCGTCTCCACCTCGCGCGCCGCGCGCGCCGTGCGCCGCTCCGCCAGGATCCCCCGTTCGCCCATCCACGCCCGGTGCTTCTCCAGCGCCTCGACGAGTTCGTCGATGCCCTGGGCCCGTGCGGCGACGGTCTTGATGATCGGCGGGCGCCAGTCCTCCGGCCCCCGGGACTCCCCCAGGCCCAGCATGTGGTTCAGCTCCCGGGCGGTGGCGTCCGCGCCGTCCCGGTCGGCCTTGTTCACCACGTACACGTCGCCGATCTCCAGGATCCCCGCCTTCGCGGCCTGGATCCCGTCCCCCATCCCGGGCGCCAGCAGCACCACCGAGGTGTCCGCCTGAGCGGCGATCTCCACCTCCGACTGCCCGACCCCGACCGTCTCGACCAGGATCACCTCGCAGCCGGCCGCGTCCAGCACCCGGATCGCCTGCGGGGCGGCCCAGGCGAGACCGCCCAGGTGGCCGCGGGTGGCCATGGACCGGATGTAGACCCCGGGGTCGGAGGCGTGGTCCGACATCCGCACCCGGTCGCCGAGCAGCGCGCCGCCGGAGAACGGCGAGGACGGGTCGACGGCGAGGACGCCGACCCGCTTCCCGGCCTTGCGGTACGCCGAAACGAGCGCCGAGGTCGAGGTCGACTTGCCGACACCCGGCGAGCCCGTCAGCCCCACCACGTACGCGTTGCCCGTCAGCGGGGCCAGCGCCGCCATCACCTCGCGCAACTGCGGGGACGCCCCCTCCACCAGCGAGATCAGCCGGGCCACCGCTCTCGGCCTGCCCTCACGTGCCTGGGCCACCAGCTGGGGGACGTCCACCGCCGTCATACGTGCTGCGCTCCTCGGTTCTCGTACGGGTACGGGCGGGTGCTGTACCCGGCTACGCCTTGGCCACGCGGATGATCAGGGCGTCGCCCTGGCCGCCGCCGCCGCACAGCGCGGCCGCGCCGACCCCGCCGCCGCGGCGCTTCAGCTCCAGTGCCAGGTGCAGCACGACGCGGGCGCCGGACATGCCGATCGGGTGGCCCAGGGCGATGGCGCCACCGTTGACGTTCACCTTTTCCGGGGTCACGCCGAGGTCCTTCATTGACTGCACGGCGACCGCCGCGAAGGCCTCGTTGATCTCGATGAGGTCCAGGTCGGCGACCTCCAGGCCCTCCTTCTTCAGGGCGTGCAGGATCGCGTTCGAGGGCTGCGACTGCAGCGAGTTGTCCGGGCCGGCCACGTTGCCGTGGGCGCCGATCTCGGCGATCCACTCCAGGCCCAGCTCCTCGGCCTTGGCCTTGCTCATCACGACCACGGCGGCCGCGCCGTCGCTGATCTGCGAGGAGGTGCCGGCGGTGATCGTGCCGTCCTTCGCGAAGGCCGGGCGCAGCTTGCCGAGGGACTCCACCGTGGTCTCCGGGCGGATGCCCTCGTCCTGGGAGAAGACGACCGGCTCGCCCTTGCGCTGCGGGATCTCGACCGGGGTGATCTCGGCCTCGAAGACGCCGTTCTTCTGCGCGGCCGCGGCACGCTGGTGCGAGCCGGCGGCGAACTCGTCCTGCGGGGCGCGCTCGATGCCCAGGCGGGTGTTGTGCTTCTCGGTCGACTCGCCCATCGCGATGTTCTCGAAGGCGTCGGTGAGGCCGTCGTAGGCCATCGCGTCCAGCATTTCGATCGCGCCGTACTTGAAGCCCTCTCGAGACTTCGGCAGCAGGTGCGGGGCGTTGGTCATGGACTCCTGGCCGCCGGCGACCACGATGTCGAACTCACCGGCGCGGATCAGCTGGTCGGCCAGCGCGATCGCGTCCAGTCCAGAGAGGCACACCTTGTTGATCGTCAGGGCGGGGACGTTCATCGGAATGCCGCCCTTGACCGCGGCCTGACGGGCCGGAATCTGGCCCGCACCGGCCTGGAGCACCTGCCCCATGATCACGTACTGCACCTGGTCACCGGCGATGCCGGCCCGGTCCAGGGCGGACTTGATGGCGAAGCCGCCGAGGTCGGCACCCGAGAAGGACTTCAGCGAGCCGAGCAGCCGCCCCATGGGCGTGCGGGCCCCGGCGACGATCACTGAGGTGGTGTTGTTCGTTCCGGACATGAGGCACAGCCCCTTGAGGATGAGGAGTGAACGAGGGTTTACCTGAATGTACTGAGCAGTACCGGCGGCGTCACCGGGCTGTCGGTGTGATCGCTGGCACGTTGCGTGACCACCCCTCTCGGCGGTGCACTGGTCCCATGCTGACAAGGATCGACCACATCGGAATCGCCTGCTTCGACCTCGACAAGACCGTCGAGTTCTACCGTGCCACGTACGGCTTCGAGGTCTTCCACTCCGAGGTCAACGAGGAGCAGGGCGTCCGCGAGGCCATGCTCAAAATCAACGAGACGTCCGACGGCGGCGCCTCCTACCTCCAGCTGCTCGAGCCGACCCGCGAGGATTCGGCCGTGGGCAAGTGGCTGGCCAAGAACGGCGAGGGCGTCCACCACATCGCCTTCGGCACCGAGGACGTCGACGGCGACTCGGAAGCCATCCGCGGCAAGGGCGTCCGCGTCCTCTACGACCAGCCCCGCATCGGCTCCATGGGCTCCCGGATCACCTTCCTGCACCCCAAGGACTGCCACGGAGTCCTGACCGAGCTCGTCACCTCCAACCCCGAGCACTGATGTCCCGATTCCCCGGCCGGTAGAGTGGCCATGGCTCGGCCGGGGTTCGGTGCGGAGACGGGGGTCGGGGCCTGTGTCCCCTGCCCCGGTATCTGACACCATTCCCCCCGGGGGCGTCGTTCAGCGGGCGAGCGATGCTCATTGTGAGCTTGCGACCAGGGGACGGATGGGACCGCGCTGTGCGGGGCTACGAAAGCCAGGAGAGCCATCAGGCCGAGGCCGACCATCTCTCGCGCTTCGAGGCCGAGATGGAGCGGCTGAAGAAGGAGCGCGGGAAGGCCGTCCAGCACGCTGAGGACCTGGGATACCAGGTCGAGGTGCTGCGCGCCAAGCTCCACGAGGTACGCCGATCTCTGGCGTCCCGCCCCGCCTACGACGGCGCGGACATGGGGTACCAGGCGGAGCAGCTGCTTCGCAATGCCCAGATCCAGGCCGACCAGATGCGCTCCGACGCCGAGCGCGAGCTGCGCGACGCCCGGGCGCAGACCCAGCGCATCCTCCAGGAGCACGCCGAACACCAGGCGCGCCTCCAGGCCGAGCTGCACGCCGAGGCCGTCAACCGGCGCCAGCGCCTGGACCAGGAGCTGGGCGAACGCCGCCAGACCGTCGAGGCGCACGTCAACGAGAACGTGGCCTGGGCCGAGCAGCTGCGCGCCCGTACGGAGTCCCAGGCGCGCCGGCTCATGGAGGAGTCCCGCGCCGAGGCCGAGCAGTCCCTGAACGCGGCCCGTGCCGAGGCCGCCCGGGTCGCCGAGGAGACCCGGCGCCGGATCGCCGCCGAAGCCGAGGCCTCCCGTGCGGAGACCGAGGCCACCCTGCTGCGCGCCCGCAAGGAGGCCGAGCGGCTGCTGACCGCCGCCTCGGCGCAGGCCCAGGAGGCCACCGAGCACGCGGAGCGGCTGCGCTCCAGCACCTCCGCCGAGGCGGAGCAGACCCGGCAGCAGACCCTTGACCTCGGCCGGGTGGCCGAGTCCCGTGTGCAGGAGGCCGACGGCGCGCTGCGCGAGGCCCGCGCCGCGGCCGAGAAGCTGCTCGCGGAGGCCAAGGAGAGCGCCGCCCGGCAGCTCGCCTCGGCGGAGTCCGTCAACGAGCAGCGCACCCGTACCGCCAAGGAGCAGGTGGCGCGGCTGGTCGGCGAGGCCACCAAGGAGGCCGAGGCCCTCAAGGCGGAGGCCGAGCAGTCCCTGGCCGACTCCCGCGCGGAGGCCGAGCGGCTGCGCACCGAGGCCGGCGAGCAGGCCCGTACGGCCGCGGCCGAGGACACCGCGGCGCAGCTGGCGAAGGCGGCCCGCACCGCCGAGGACGTACTGAACAAGGCCTCGGAGGACGCCCGGGCCACCACGAAGGCGGCGTCCGAGGAGGCCGAGCGGATCCGCCGCGAGGCGGAGGCCGAGGCCGACCGGCTGCGCCTCCAGGCGGCGACCACGGCCGACGAGCTCAAGGGCGCCGCGAAGGACGACACCGAGGAGTACCGGGCCCGTACGGTCGAACTCCAGGAGGAGGCCCGGCGGCTGCGCGGCGAGGCCGAGCAGCTGCGCGCCGAGGCCGTCGCCGAGGGCGAGCGGATCCGCGGCGAGGCCCGCCGCGAGGCGGTCCAGCAGATCGAGGAGGCGGCCAAGACCGCCGAGGAACTCCTCGGCAAGGCCAAGGCGGACGCGGACGAGCTGCGCGGCGGGGCCAACGCCGAGAGCGAGCGGGTCCGCGCCGAGGCCGTCGAGCGGGCCACCACCCTGCGCCGGCAGGCCGAGGAGACCCTGGAGCGGACCCGCGCCGAGGCGGAGCGGCTGCGCGCCGACGCCGAGGAGCAGGCGGAGGCCGTACGGGCCGAGGCCGACGCGGCGGCGCTCGCCCGGCGTGCGGAGACCGAGCAGGCGCTGGCCGCCAAGCGCGCGGAGGCCGACGAGGAACTCGTACGCCTGCACACCGACGCCGAGAGCCGGCTGGGCACGGCCGAGCAGACCCTGCGCGACGCCCGGACGGCGGCGGAGAACATCCGCCGGGAGACCGGCGAGGAGACCGACCGGCTGCGCGCCGAGTCGGCGGAGCGGATCCGTACCCTCCAGACGCAGTCCGAGGCCGAGGCCGACCAGCTGCGCACCGACGCGGCCCAGGACGCCGGGCGGGTGCGCGCGGAGGCCGAGCAGGTCGCCGTGCGGCTGCGCGGCGAGGCCGAGGCCGAGGCGGAGCGGGTGCGCTCCGAGGCGCAGGAGACCGCGGACCGGCTGCGCGCGGAGGCGAAGGCGGCGGCCGAGCGGATCGCCGAGGAGGGCGCGGAGGCGCTGGCCGCCGCGCAGGAGGAGGCCGCCCGGCGTCGCCGGGAGTCCGAGGAGACCCTGGCGTCGGCGCGTACCGACGCCGAGAACGAGCGGGCGCAGGCCCGCGAGCAGAGCGAGGAGCTGCTGGCCGCGGCCCGCAAGCGCTCCGAGGAGGCGCAGGCCGAGGCGGCCCGCCTGACCGAGGAGGCCGAGCGGCGCGCCTCGGAGCTGGTGGCGGCGGCGGAAGCCACCGCCCAGCAGGTACGGGACTCCGTGGCGGGTCTGCACGAGCAGGCCGAGGAGGAGGTCGCCGGACTGCGCAGCGCGGCCGAGCACGCGGCGGAGCGCACCCGGACCGAGGCCGGGGAAGAGGCCGAGCGGGTCCGCGGCGACGCGTACGAGGAGCGGGAGCGGGCCACCGAGGACGCCAACCGGATCCGCAGCGAGGCGCGTGCGGAGACGGACGCGGCGAAGGCGCTGGCGGAGCGGACGGTCGGCGACGCGATCGCCGAGGCGGAGCAGCTGCGCGGCGACACGGCGGAGTACGCGCAGCGGGTGCGTACCGAGGCCACGGACGCGCTGGCGGCGTCGGAGCGGGACGCGGCCCGTACCAGGGCGGACGCCCGGGACGACGCAAACCGGATCCGCAGCGAGGCGTCGGCCGCGGCCGACGCCACCCGTGCCGAGGCGGGCGGCACGCTCGACGAGGCGCGCGCCGAGGCGAACCGGCTGCGGACCGAGGCCGCCGAGCAGGCGGACCGGCTCATCACCGAGGCCGCTTCGGAGGCGGACCGGCTCACCGAGGAGACCCGGGCGGCGAACGAGGCGACGGTCGCCGAGGCGACGGCGAAGGCCGAGCGGCTCACCTCTCAGGCGGCGGACACCCTGGCCGCGGCCGAGCGGGACGCCGCGAGGGTTCTGGTCGACGCCCGTACCGAGGGCGACCGGCTGGTCGACGAAACCCGTGCGGCCAACGAGCTCACGGTCGGCGAGGCCGCCGAGGAGGCCGAGCGGCTGCGCGCCGAGGCGGCGCGGGCCCTGGACGACGCCCGGGCGGAGGGCGGCCGGATCATCGGCGAGGCCACTGCGGAGGCGGACCGCGTCACGGTAGCGGCGAACGAGACCCTGGCGAGCGCCGAGCGGGAGGCCGAGCAGACGCTGGACGAGGCGCGCGCCGAGGGCAACCGGCTGCGGACCGAGGCCGCCGGGCAGGCGGACCGGCTCATCACCGAGGCCACGGCCGAGGCCGAGAAGCTCACCGCGCAGACGCGCAAGGACACCGAGCGCACGGTCGGCGAGGCCGCGAACGAGGCGGAGCGGCTGCGCGCGGAGGCGTCGGAGGCGCTGTCCTCGGCCCAGGAGCACGCGACCCGTACCCGGTCGGAGGCCGAGCGGGTCAAGGCGGACGCCGCGGGCGAGGCGGAGCGCATGCGCGCGCAGGCCCGTACGGAGTCCGAGCGGCTGCTGGACGAGGCGCGCGAGGAGGCCAACAAGCGCCGTACCGAGGCCGCCGAGCAGGTCGACCGGCTCATCACGGAGTCCGCGGCGGAGGCCGACAAGCTCACCGGCGACGCACAGAAGCAGGCTCTGGCATCCACCACGGCCGCCGAGGAGCAGGCCGACGCGATGGTGGACGCGGCCCGCAAGGAAGCCGCGCGGATCACCTCGGAGGCGACCGTCGAGGGCAACTCCCTGGTGGAGAAGGCCCGTACGGACGCCAACGAGCTGCTGGTCGGGGCGCGTACGGACGCGTCGGCCATAAGGGAGCGGGCGGAGGAGCTGCGCGGCCGGGTCGAGGCCGAGGTCGAGGAGCTGCACGAGCGGGCCCGCCGGGAGTCGGCCGAGCAGATGAAGTCGGCCGGCGAGCGGGTCGACAAGCTGGTGCGGGCGGCGACCGAGCAGAGCGTCGAGGCCGAGGCGAAGGCCAAGGAGCTGGTGTCGGACGCGAGCAGCGAGGCGAGCAAGGTCCGCATCGCGGCGGTGCGCAAGGCCGAGGCGCTCCTGAAGGAGGCCGAGCAGAAGAAGGCCGAGCTGGCCCGCGAGGCGGAGAACGCCCTCGCCCAGGCGAAGGCGGAGGCCGAACGGCTCGTCGAGGAGGGCCGCCGCGAGCTGGAGGTCCTGGTGCGCCGTCGCGAGGACATTCAGGCGGAGATCTCCCGTGTCCAGGACGTTCTTGAGGCGTTGGAATCATTCGAGGCGCCTTCGGGCGGCGGAAAGCCCGTGGTCGGCGGCCAGGGCGCGGGGGGCGTGAAGGCCGGCGCGGCAGCGGGGTCCACCCGATCGGGTGGCAAGACGTCAGAGGGCTAGTCGGTGCACAGGACGTGTGCTCCTGATGGAGGTTCAGGCGAACGGGTGACAAGCAATCCGTCGCCTTGCCACTCAAAAGGGGTGTCATTGTCCAGATCAAACGTGGATTGACTCGATGACACGCCGCTCGGGCGCCTAGGATTCCCCTTAACACCTCACGTAGCACCTCATCGGTCTCATTCGACAGGAACCCCATGAGCGACACTTCCTCCCCCTTCGGCTTCGAGCTCGTGCGGCGTGGTTACGACCGTGGTCAGGTGGACGACCGCATTACCAAGCTGGTCTCCGACCGCGACAGCGCCCTTGGACGTATCAACTCTCTGGAAAAGCGGATCGAGGAGTTGCACCTCGAGACGCAGAACGCCCAGGCCCAGGTGAACGACGCCGAGCCGTCGTACGCCGGCCTCGGCGCCCGGGTCGAGAAGATCCTTCGGCTGGCCGAGGAGGAGGCGAAGGACCTGCGCGAGGAGGCCCGTCGCGCGGCCGAGCAGCACCGCGAGCTGGCCGAGTCGGCCGCCCAGCAGGTGCGCAACGACGCCGAGTCGTTCGCCGCCGACCGCAAGACGAAGGCGGAGGACGAGGGCGTCCGCATCGTCGAGAAGGCCAAGGGCGACGCCTCCACCCTGCGTGCCGAGGCCCAGAAGGACGCGGCCTCCAAGCGCGAGGAGGCCGACGCGCTGTTCGAGGAGACCCGCGCCAAGGCCGCCCAGGCCGCCGCGGACTTCGAGACCAACCTGGCCAAGCGCCGTGAGCAGTCCGAGCGCGACCTGGCCTCGCGTCAGGCCAAGGCCGAGAAGCGCCTCGCGGAGATCGAGCACCGCGCGGAGCAGCTGCGCCTGGAGGCCGAGAAGCTGCGTACCGACGCGGAGCGCCGTGCCCGCCAGACCGTGGAGACCGCGCAGCGCCAGGCCGAGGACATCGTGGCCGACGCCAACGCCAAGGCGGACCGCATCCGCAGCGAGTCCGAGCGCGAGCTGGCGGCGCTCACCAACCGCCGCGACTCCATCAATGCGCAGCTGACCAACGTCCGCGAGATGCTGGCGACGCTGACCGGTGCGGCGGTCGCGGCCGCCAACCCGATCGTCGACGACGAGCCGGTCACCCGCGGCGTTCCGGCCCAGCAGAGCCGCTAGTACCCGACGGGTCCGTTCGAGGGCCGTACGTCACCTGTTTGAGGTGGCGTACGGCCCTTCGGCGTTCTAGCGTGGCCCGCATGATCGAGCTTGAGGGCCTTACCAAACGATTCGGCGCGAAGACCGCCGTGGACAACCTCAGCTTCCAGGTCAGACCGGGGGTGGTGACCGGCTTCCTCGGCCCCAACGGGGCGGGCAAGTCGACGACCATGCGCATGATGCTCGACCTCGACAATCCGACCAGCGGTACGGTCCGGATCGACGGGAAGCACTACCGGGACCTGCCGGAGCCACTGAAATACATCGGAGCGCTGCTCGACGCCAAGTCCATGCACGGTGGACGCAGCGCCTACAACAACCTGCTCTGCCTCGCCGAGTCGAACCGGATCCCAAAGCGGCGGGTCGCCGAGGTCCTGGACCTGGTCGGGCTGACGCCCGTGGCGAAGAAGAAGTCCAAAGGATTTTCACTGGGCATGGGACAGCGGCTGGGAATCGCCTCCGCGCTGCTCGGTGATCCGGAAATCCTGATGTTCGACGAACCCGTCAATGGTCTGGACCCCGAGGGAATTCTCTGGATCAGGAATTTGATGAAGGGGCTGGCGTCGGAGGGCAGGACGATCTTCGTCTCCTCCCATCTCATGAGTGAAATGGCGCTGACGGCAGACCATTTGGTGGTCATCGGACAGGGAAAGCTGCTGGCAGACCTGTCGATGGCTGATTTCATCCACCAGAACTCGCGCAGCTACGTCCGGCTGCGCTCCCCTCAGCAGGAGCGGCTCAAGGACGTCCTGCACGAGGCGGGGATCGACGCCATCAGCGTCCCGGCCACCGGCGTGCTGGAGATCGACGGCGTGGGCCCGGAGCGGCTCGGCGAGCTGGCGGCCCAGCACCAGATCGTGCTGCACGAACTCAGCCCGCAACGGGCTTCACTGGAGGAAGCGTTCATGCGCATGACGGCGGACTCCGTCGAGTACCACGCCCACGGCATGCCGGGTGCCCTGGGGGCACCGGGCGGGCCGGCCGGCATGGCCGCCGACAACCCGGCCCGGCCGGCCGACGTGCCCGCCTGGGGCGCCGGTTCCGGCTTCGAGGCGCAGCGCAAGGGCGGCGAGTGACCATGTCGTCCTTCCCCGCCGTCCTCAAGTCCGAGTGGACCAAGATCCGTACGGTCGCCTCGACCATCTGGACCCTGGCCGCAGCCCTCATCGTCACGGTCGGCATCAGCGCCGCCCTGTGCGCGCTCCTGAACAGTTCCTTCGAGGACATGCGCCCGGAGGAGCAGGCCACCTTCGACCCGACCCTGACCAGCTTCGCCGGGATGACCCTCGGCCAGCTCGCCATGATCGTCTTCGGCGTCCTGGTCGTCGGCACCGAGTACAGCTCGGGCATGATCCGCACCTCGCTGGCCGCCGTGCCCCGGCGCGGCAGCTTCCTCCTCGGCAAGCTCCTCGTGGCGACCGGTCTCGCGCTGGTCGTCGGCCTGGTCACGAGCTTCCTGTCCTTCTTCCTCGGACAGGCCATCCTGGGTGACCGCAGCATCGCCATCGACGCGCCGAACGTCCTGCGCGCGGTGATCGGCGCCGGCCTCTACATGGCGATGATCGCCCTGTTCTCCATGGGTGTGGCCACCATGCTGCGCAGCTCGATGCTCGCGCTCGGCATCCTGATGCCGTTCTTCTTCCTGGTCTCGAACATCCTCGGCGTGGTCGAGGCGACCCGGAAGGTCGCCCAGTACTTCCCGGACCAGGCCGGATCCAAGATCATGCAGGTCGTCCCCGGAGCGATGGGCAGCGAAGCGCCGCCGTACGGACCGTGGGGCGGTTTCGGGATCATGGCCCTGTGGACGCTGGCCGCGGTACTCGGGGGCTACGTCGTCCTCCGCAAGAGGGATGCCTGACCTCCTGCCGACGTACTACGGGTGATCCCCGGGTCGGTCTCAGGGGTAGCTCAGGGATCGGCCCGGGACGGAACCGCGGGGGACTCGATATCCTCTTAATCCTTACGCGGGCGAAAGTCGTCCCGGCCTGGTAAGGGGCAGCAAGATGATCGAGGCAGTCGGCCTGACCAAGCGCTTCGGCGCCAAGACCGCCGTCGACCAGCTGTCGTTCCAGGTCAGGCCGGGTCACGTGACCGGTTTCCTGGGGCCCAACGGCTCCGGGAAATCCACCACCATGCGCATGATCGTCGGCCTCGACCGGCCCACCTCCGGTCATGTCACGATCAACGGCCGCCCCTTCCGGGAGCTGCCGAACGCCCAGCGGCACGTCGGGGCCCTGCTCGACGCCAAGGCCATGCACGGCGGCCGCCGGGCCCGTACCCACCTGCTCGCCATCGCCCAGCTCTCCGGGATCCCGGAGAGGCGGGTGGACGAGGTCCTGGCCGTGGTCGGCCTGCAGGACGTCGCCCGGCAGCGTACGAAGGGCTTCTCGCTCGGCATGGGCCAGCGGCTCGGCATCGCCACCGCCCTGCTCGGGGACCCGCAGGTGCTGCTGTTCGACGAGCCGGTCAACGGGCTGGACCCCGAGGGCATCCTCTGGGTCCGCAACCTGATGCGCCGGCTCGCCTCCGAGGGCCGCACCGTCCTCGTCTCCTCGCACCTGATGAGCGAGATGGCGCTGACCGCCGACCACCTGATCGTGATCGGCCGGGGGCGGCTGCTGGCCGATATGGGCACCCAGGAGTTCATCACGCACAACTCGGCCGGATTCGCACGGGTGCGTGCGGCCGACACCGATCCCGATGGCCGGGACTCGCTGGGTACGACCCTCACCAAGGCGGGCGCGCGGGTCCTCCAGGAGCCCGACGGAGCACTGCGCGTGACCGGCCTGGACCTGCCCCGCATCTCGGACCTGGCGCACGAGGCCGGCGTACGGCTGTGGGAGCTGTCACCGCACCGGGCCTCGCTGGAGGAGGCGTACATGCGGATGACCCAGTCCTCCCTGGAGTACACCTCCACCGAGGACCCGCGGGCCGAGCTGTGGGAGCCGGAGCCGCTGACCGTCCCGGCCTGGGAGGACGAGCCGGCCACCCCCGAAATCCCGCAGACGGGCTTCTACGCGCCTCCGCCGCCCGGAGCGGGCGGCCGGCCCTTCCTGATGCCGAGCGACCCCGGCGAGCTCGCGCGGGCCGCCCGGAACACCACCGCAGACAGCCAAGAGGACACCCGATGACCGGCCCCACGCCCACCGGCGCCACGCCCAGCGGCGCGACGACGACCGCGGAGGGGCAGCCGCAGGGCTACAGCTCTCCGCTGCCGACACCGCGGCCGCACCTGGGGCACGCCCTGGCCTCGGAGTGGACCAAGCTGATCTCGGTCCGCTCCACCCTGTGGACGCTCGGCTCCCTCGTGCTGACCGTCGTGGGCATCGGGCTGCTCTTCGTCGTGCAGACCAATTCCGGGGACTACGTGGAGATCTCCTTCACCACGCCCGCCCTGTTCGGTCTGCTGGTCGGGCAGATCGCGGTGATGGTCCTCGGCGTCCTGACGATCACGTCGGAGCACGCCAGCGGGCTGGTGCGGACCACCTTCACCGCCTCCCCAGAGCGGCACCGCGTGCTGACCGCGAAGTACCTCGTCTTCAGCATCACGGCCTTCGTCACGATCGCCATGTCCGTGTTCCTCGTCGGCATGGCCGCGGCCCTGGTGCACAACGGCGCCGCCGCCGGCGTGCACTCGCTCAGCGAGTGGTTCGGCGCGCTGGTGGGCTGCCTCTACGTCACCCTGCTCGGGGTGCTCGGCCTCGCCGTCGGGGCGCTCGTGCGGCATTCCGCCGGGGCGATCGCCGTGATGCTGGGCGTCGTCACGCTGCCGCCGGTGATAGGCGGGATGCTCAGCATCTGGGAGGCGTCCGCGCCCATCGGGAAGGTGATCATCGAGCGCAACGCGCCGGTGGCGCTGATGCAGCTGTTCGGCATGGAGGAGGGCGCGGGTGGCGCACCGATGCCCAGCAACCTCTCGCACATGCTGATCATCCTGCTGGTCACCGGCGGCGCGGTGGCCGCCTCGTACGCGACGGTCACCCGCCGGGACGTGTAGGCGGCGGCCGCACTAGTACCTGGGCGCGTTACGGGACCGCTGCACCTTCGAGGTGCGGCGGTCCTTCGCGTTCCAGCAGGCCTTGTGCCAGTGGCGCCGGTCGTCCACGCCGCCGTACTCCGGCCAGGCCACCAGGTGCGGGGTCCCGGAGGGGATCTCCTGGTCGCAGCCCGGGCAGCGGTAGCGCTTGCCCGCCGCGCTCGCGCCCGCGACGTGCCGGACCTTCCACTCCTCGCCCTGGTACTCCTCCGTGCGCTCCAGCCCGTAGCGGTCGAGGCCGGTGCTGGGGCGTTCGTCCGGAGTCTCGCCGCCCCTGGGGCGGTTGTGGCGCGGTGACACGTATACCTCACGGATGGGCGGACGGCAGTGACTTTCTCCCAGACTACGCGCAGCGAGGCCGGGTACCCGCAGGGTGGCAGTGGAAGGGCGGTCCGCGAAGAGGAATGGCCCGACAATCCCAATAACTTTCCTGTCAGCCCGTGCCTTTGGCACGTGTCAGACGTTGTTGCCATCGGAAGAACCGGTCCACCTGGGGAGGCCGCGTCAGCCGCGAGGAGGGTAAAGGCGATGCGCGTAGGAGCGTTTGTACTGGCGGCCCAGTTCCCGGGTCAGGGACAGGGAGAGGCACTGCACCGTGCGGTGCGGACCGCCGAGGTGGCCGAAGAGGCCGGGCTCGACTCGGTCTGGCTCGCCGAACACCACTTCGTCCCGTACGGCGTCTGCCCCTCGGCGGTGACCCTGGCGGCCCTGCTGCTGGGCCGGACCCGGCGCCTTCGGGTGGGCACGGCGGTCAGCGTGCTGCCGAGCACGCACCCGGTGGCCCTCGGCGAGCAGGCGGCGCTGCTGCACCTGACCTCGGGCGGGCGGTTCACCCTCGGGGTGGGCCGGGGCGGGCCGTGGGTCGACCTGGAGGTCTTCGGGGGCGGCCTGGACGCGTACGAGAACGGCTTCCCGGAAGCCCTGGACCTGCTGCGGCGCTGGCTGTCGGAGGCGCGGGTGGGGGCCGCCGGCGAGCGGTTCGGCTTCCGCGAGGTGGCCGTCGTACCGCGGCCGTCGGAGGCCCTGGACGGGGACGGGGCGGGCCCGGAGGTCATCGTGGCCTGCACCTCTCCCTCGTCGGTACGGATGGCCGCGCAGCGGGGCTTGCCCATGCTGCTGGGCATGCACTGCGGGGACGAGGAAAAGGCCGGGATGGTCGCGCTGTGGCGGGCCACGGCGCTGGAGGCGGGCCACTCCGGGGAGTACGTGGCCGGCGCGGGCCACGTCTCCGCCGGGGTCTGCCAGCTGGCGGACCGTACGGCGGAGGCGCGCGAGACGCTGATGAAGGCGCTGCCGGGCTGGCTCAGGCAGGGTCTGGACGCGCATGTGACGGTGGACGGCCGGGTGCGCGCGATGCGGGACCCGGTCGCGTACACGGAACTCCTGTGCGATCTGCACCCGGTGGGCACCCCTGAGCTGGCGGCGGACCGGCTGGCGGCCACCTCCGAGCGAACCGGCATCACGCGCTTCGCCCTCCTGACGGAGGGCTCGGGCGATCTCGCCGCGACGGAGGAGAACGTACGGCGCCTCGGCACCGAAGTCCTGCCCCGTCTCGGCTGAGATCTGCCGGCCGGGCTCCTAGGTCGTGCCCCTAGCAGTCCCGCAGCTCGGGCGACTGGTTGAGCAGCTGACCGCGGATCGAAGTGAACTTGGCCAGCCGGTCGTCCACCGCGGGGTCCAGCGGGAACACCGCTACCCGGTGACAGTTCTGGAACGCCAGGCGCACTCCGAAGTGCCGCTGCAGAGCACCGCGTATCGCGTCACTCGCGAGAGCGCGCAGCAGCTGCCCGCGCGCCTGCTCGTCGGGCGGCGGCGTCTGGTTGTCGGCGAACTGTCCGCCGTCGACCTTCAACTGGGCCACCAGCGAGCTGATCATCTCCCATGCGTAAGGCAGGGAGGTCCGGACGCAGTCGACGAAAGCGGCTTCGTCGACCTCGCCTCGCTCGGCCTGTTCGAGTAGGGCCGGTGAGACGTCGAGCGACATGGGTTCTCCTCTCGTGACCCCGGCCGATTGGGTTGCCGGAGTCTTACGGGCAGGGAAGGAGGCCGCGACGCAGCGTGCACGCTCCGCAACCTCCCGCTCACCACGGTAGGCGTCCCATGGGTGACGCACCAGGAGAATGCGCATACAACGCGCCATCCGCGAACGGGGCTTTCACGGGCGAATCGCGTGGAGCCCCATCGGTCGAGTAGCGTTGCCGACCATGCGTCTCGTCATTGCCCGCTGCTCCGTCGATTACGCGGGCCGGCTCACCGCCCATCTGCCCTCGGCACCCCGTCTGATCCTCGTGAAGGCCGACGGCAGTGTCTCGATCCACGCGGACGACCGGGCGTACAAACCGCTCAACTGGATGTCGCCCCCGTGCACCCTCAAAGAGGGGAGCGGTGACGACGCCGGTGTGTGGACCGTCGTCAACAAGGCGGGTGAGAAGCTCATCATCACCATGGAGGAAGTCCTGCACGACTCCTCCCACGAGCTCGGCACCGACCCGGGGCTCATCAAGGACGGCGTGGAAGCACACCTCCAGGAACTCCTCGCGGACCGCATCGAAACGCTGGGCGAGGGCTACACGCTGATCCGGCGCGAGTACATGACGGCGATCGGGCCGGTGGACATCCTGTGCCGGGATGGCTCCGGCGCGACGGTGGCCGTGGAGATCAAGCGGCGCGGCGAGATCGACGGCGTCGAGCAGCTGACCCGCTATCTGGAGCTCCTGAACCGCGACCCGCACCTGGCCCCGGTCCGCGGCATCTTCGCGGCCCAGGAGATCAAGCCGCAGGCCAAGGTCCTGGCGACGGACCGCGGGATGGACTGCGTGGTCCTGGACTACAACGCGATGCGCGGCATTGAGGACGACAAGCTGCGGCTGTTCTGACCCACCGCCCGCACCGTCACGATGGCTCCGTCCCGAAGGACGGAGCCATCGGCGTTCACGGGCCGTCCCCCAGACTCCGTCCGGGGGTACCCCCAGCGGTGGCCGACGCCGTACCCGTACCCGTGCCCGAGGTGGCCGTCGGCGACGGCGGGGCGGTCTCCGTGGGCGTCGGGGACGCGGACGGCTCCGCGGAGGTCGGCGGCGGTGAGACCGACGAGGAGGTCGGCGGCTGCGGCGGGGTGGACTGCGGGCGGCGCGAGGGCGTACGGGACGGGGTACGGCCCGGGGTCGTCGGGGAGGTGGTCTCCCCCGGGGTGGCGGACTCCGAAGGCGGGGCCGCCGGGTCGGAGGGATCCGGTGCGGGATCGTTCCCGCTGGCCCCCGGCACCACCGGCGGAGCCGACCGCGTCTTGGTGCCCGAGACCGCCGGACTCTGCGCGGGCGGCGCCGAGGTGTCCGAAGAGCTCATCGCGAGGCTCACCACCGTGCCCAGCGCGACCACGGCGAGCGCGCCCGCCCCGGCCAGCAGCACCCGGCGCCGACGGGCGGCGCCGTCGTGAGCCGGCTGTGGGGCGGGACGGGGGGCCGGGGCGGCGGGCTCCGGCTTCGGCGAGATCGGGAAGGCGTCCTCGAACACCTCCGACAGGGTCGTGGGCGGCTCCTGACGCCGGATCACGGGCACTACCGGAGCCACCCGCGTCACGGCCTCCGACTTGGCGGAGGACACAGGGGCAGCAGGGGCCACGGGGGCAACGGGGGCTGCCACGGCCTTGGGGGCGGCCTGGCCGGGAAAGCCGGCCGCGGCGGCAGGCGGGGCCGGGGGCAGGGCCGCGGGCGCCGCAGCCGGGGGGAGGGCCGGCGCCTCCAGCCGCAGCGGCGGCGAAGCCGCCACCTCGGCGGCCTCCCGGTCCACTACCAGGGCCAGCGCCCTGCGGCCCGCCACGGTGCCCCGCTTGTCGGCCAGCGCCCCGCGCAGCCCGATCGAGGTCTCCAGCTCGGCCCGTGCCCGGTCCAGGCGTCCCTCGCACAGGGCGAGCACGCCGAGTTCGTGGTGGAAGTACGCCTGCTCGGCGACCTCCCCCGCCTTGCGCGCGGCCTCGGCGCCCGAGCGCAGCACCCGCTCCCACGCCTCCCAGTGCCGCGAGGCCGCGAACGCCGGGGCCGCCGTCCGCGCCAGCAGCACGGCCGCCACCACGTCCGCGCCGGACAGTGCGCAGAGCACCGCGTCCGCCTCGGCCGCGACCCTCTCCGGGGTCACCGAGGAGTGCCCGGTCCACCAGGCGTAGTGCCGGGCGGCCGTACGGGCCTCCTCGGCCGCGGTGTCCCCGTACCCGACCTCCTCCAGCTGCCGGGCGACGCCCGCGGCCAGCCGGTAGCGCGTGCCGACCGGTGTCAGCAGCCCGCAGTCCAGCAGTTCCGACACCGCCGAGTCGGCGTGGGTGTCCCCCACCAGGGCCGGCAGGTGCGCGTGGTGCGGAAGCTCCCCGCCGAGCGCGCAGGCGATCCGCAGGGCGGCACGCGCCGACTCGCTGACCCGCGAGGCCAGCAGCTCCGCGGGGGCCGCGCCCTCGGCGAGCGTCGGCAGCGGCACCTCCACGGCGTCGCGGGGGCGCTCGTCGAAGACGCCGGGCTCCTCCTCGTCGTCGTCCTCGGCGGTGTGGTTGAGCTCGTCCCGCTGCCGCAGCAGCGCGGCGGCCTGTACGAAGCGCAGCGGGAGCCCTTCGGAGGCGAAGCGCAGATCGGAAGCCCAGGCGGTCTCCAGGTCCGTCAGCGGCCGGCCGAGGCGCGTCTCCAGCAGCTCCAGGCAGTCGGCCTTCCCCAGCCCGCCGAGGAAGACCTCCTCGATGTGCGAGTCGTCGGAGGGAGAGCGGGTTTCGGGGGTCGCGGCCAGCAGATACGCGCACTCGGGCGTGGCGTGCAGCAGCTCGTCGAGGGCGGGCCCGCCCATCTCCAGGTCGTCGAGGAGGACGATGGCGCCGATGTCCCGTACGCGGGCCAGCAGTTCGATCCGGTCGGGCCGCTGGTCCGAGGCCTCGTACACCGTCGCGTACAGCGCCTGGAGCAGCTCGGCGGGCTGCTGGTGCCCGTGGCCGGAGAGCCGTACGACGCCATCGGGGGCCAGGCCCGCGCAGTGGGCGGCCACCGCGTCGAGCAGCGCGGTGCGGCCGGAGCCTGAGGGTCCGGTCAGGCGTACGGACCGCCCCCGGCCCAGCAGCCGTACGAGTCGCTCCCGCTCCTCCTCGCGCTCCAGCAGCGGCCGGGCGGGTACGGGAGGGCCTGGCAGGACGGGCGGCCGGGCGGCGGCGGCCCGGGCGGTGCGGGCGGCCGCGTCGCGCTTGGCGGGGCGGCCGGGGCGCGTGCCGGGCCGGAGCGGCTCGATCTCGCTGCCGTCGACCGGGTTGACGGTGAGCGTGAACTCGCCTGCGGTGAGGGTGACGACCCGGGCGGGCCCCACGGGCGCCGGTGCGGGCGCGTGCCCGGCCTTCGCGGGCAGCGCGGGCGGCAGCCCGGCGGCACCCCCGGACTGCTCCTCCGGATCGGCCTGCCCCTGTATGTGGTCCATGACCAAGTCCCCCGATCGCGCCGTGCGCCTCGCCGTCGTACCGCCCGGCCTTCGCACACGCCGCTGCCGCTACTGGTCCGGTTTCCGCCCGAACCCTAGACCGTGGCCGGTCGTGCGGGGAACCGCGGGGGTGCCATCACCACCGGACCGTTACGTTTCCGCAGGAAAACGGAACGCCAGATTCACACCCGGGGCAGGGACTCCGCTTCCAGTCCGCCCTCGATCGCGAGGATCCGGTGCAGCCGGGTGGCCACGAGCAGCCGCTGCATCTGCGGCGGCACCCCGCGCAGTACGAGGCGCCGTCCGGTCCGGCCGGCCCTGCGGTGCGCGCCCATGATCACGCCGAGGCCGGTCGCGTCCCAGGAGTCGAGCCCGGTGAGGTCGAGCACGAGGTCGCCGTGGCCGTCGTCGAGGGCGGTGTGGAGGACCGTACGGGCGTCCGCCGCGCTGCGCACGTCGAGGCGACCCCCGACGACGAGTTCGGCGTGGTCGCCCCTGATGTGCATGTGTACTCCCGGCGGTACTGCGTACGTATGGTCCGACTGGTCCGTGGTCGGCAACTCTCACTGCAACTGACTGCCGCACGGGCAGGGAAGTTGCCGACCGTGAGCGAACCGATACCTAATTCACCCTGAAGGGTGAGGGCATTCGAACGATGGCGCTCAGTGGTAAGGCCTCAGTGCTTGTAGAAGCCCTGTCCGCTCTTGCGGCCGATGTCCCCGGCGTCCACCATCCGGCGCATCAGCTCCGGCGGCGCGAACTTCTCGTCCTGGGACTCGGTGTAGATGTTGCTCGTGGCGTGCAGCAGGATGTCGACGCCCGTGAGGTCGGCGGTGGCCAGCGGGCCCATCGCGTGCCCGAAGCCCAGCTTGCACGCGATGTCGATGTCCTCGGCGGAAGCCACGCCGGATTCGTACAGCTTTGCGGCCTCGACGACCAGCGCGGAGATCAGACGGGTCGTCACGAAACCGGCGACGTCGCGGTTGACGACGATGCAGGTCTTGCCGACGGACTCGGCGAACGCGCGGGTGGTGGCCAGGGTTTCGTCGCTCGTCTTGTAGCCGCGGACGAGCTCGCAGAGCTGCATCATCGGAACGGGCGAGAAGAAGTGCGCGCCGACGACCCGCTCCGGACGCTCCGTCACGGCCGCGATCTTGGTGATCGGGATGGCGGAGGTGTTGGAGGCGAGGATCGTGTCCTCACGGACGATCTTGTCGAGGGCACGGAAGATCTCGTGCTTGATCTCGATCTTCTCGAAGGCGGCCTCGACCACGATGTCGACGTCGGCGACGGCGTCGAGGTCGGTCGTGGTCGTGATGCGCGCGAGGGCCGCCTCGGCGTCCTCGGCCGAGAGCTTGCCCTTGGAGACGAACTTGTCGTACGAGGCCTTGATCCCGTCCGTGCCACGGGTCAGCGCGGCGTCGGTGACATCGCGCAGGACGACGTCCCAGCCCGCCTGCGCGGAGACCTGAGCGATCCCGGACCCCATCAAGCCGGCACCGATGACGGCAAGCTTCCCAGCCACTGCACACCCCTCTGTTCTTGAAAAGGCCCAGTCGCGAAAGGGCCCGGGCTCTAAAGCCCGGTCAAGGCCCGGTCGCGAAACGGCCCAGTCTCGTAGCCACTCCGGCGGAGACTAGCGCCCGGCCGGTGCGGTGTGACCGTGAAGTAACACGCGTCACGTCTCAGATGACGGACATCACACCGGGACGGCCCAGCAGTGCGGCGGATGCCCGCAGTTGGCCCGGACTACGCTGGCGGCATGGTGAACCTCACGCGCATCTACACCCGTACCGGCGACAAGGGCACGACCGCGCTCGGCGACATGAGCCGCACGGCCAAGACCGATCTGCGGATCTCCGCGTACGCCGACACCAACGAGGCCAACGCGGCCATCGGGACGGCGATCGCGCTCGGCAGCCTGCCGGAAGAGGTCGTAAAGGTCCTGGTTCGGGTGCAGAACGACCTGTTCGACGTGGGTGCGGACCTGTGCACCCCGGTGGTCGAGAACCCGCAGTACCCGCCGCTCCGCGTGGAGCAGTTCTACGTCGACAAGCTGGAGGCGGACTGCGACGTCTTCAACGAGGAGCTGGAGAAGCTGCGCAGCTTCATCCTCCCCGGCGGCACCCCCGGCGCCGCCCTCCTGCACCAGGCCTGCACGGTGGTCCGGCGCGCCGAGCGCTCCACCTGGTCGGCCCTGGAGGTGCACGGCGAGGTGATGAACCCGCTGACCGCCACCTACCTGAACCGCCTGTCCGACCTCCTGTTCATCCTGGCCCGTACGGCCAACAAGGAGGTCGGGGACGTGCTGTGGGTGCCGGGCGGCGAGCGCTAGCGCTCCGTCCCGGCGAGCGCGGGCCGCTCCTCGGCGCCCGCCGGGGCCTTCTTCGGCCACACCGTGTAGGCGACGGCGATCAGGGCGTGGATGCCCACCGCCCGCAGGGCGCCGAACTGCCACGCCTTGAGCGAGCTGACGTCGCCCGCGTCGCCCACGTACCAGATCGCGATCTGGAGCAGGGCGAGGGCGACGGCCGCGGCGATGATGGTCCGGATCCACAGCTTCCACTCGTGGACGGCCCGCGCCTTCCCGTATCCGGCACCGGCCGGCTTGGGTCCGCCGGCCAGCCGGTGCGCGGCGTGGCCGTCGAGCCACTTGATCGTGTAGTGGCCGTAGGCGACGGTGTAGCCGATGTACAGGGCGGCGAGGCCGTGCTTCCAGTCCGGCTCGGCTCCGTTCTTGAGGTCCAGTGTGGTGACCACCAGCAGGACCAGCTCCATCAGCGGCTCGCACAGCAGGACCGCCGCGCCCAGCCTCGGCATCTTCGCCAGGTAGCGCAGGGCCAGGCCGAGGGCCAGCAGTACCCAGAAGCCGACCTCACAGGCGATGATCAGCGCGACGATCACGGGACTCTCCGTTCCGCTCGGGTGTGCGACGTACTCCCAGACTCCCGGCAGGCCGGGCCCGATGCGTCGTCACCACTGACGACCTGCGACTGCATCCTTCGATGTACTGACAACTCGGCCTCTCCGCCGAGGTCGGCGCCCCGCGCACCCTGTTGGATGGGATCGTGATCACGAAGAGCCTGCGCCCCCACCGCCACGACGTCATCCTCGCCGTGGCCGGCCTCCTCGTGGGCCTGGTGATGTGGTCGCTGGGCATCTACAGCAGCTCGAACCGGCACCTCCTGCCCGCATGGGCCGCCCTGGTCCCCCTCGTGGTCCTCAGCGCGATGGAGCTGCTGCGCCGTTCCATGCCCTCGGTGGCCCTGGCCGTCGGCACCCTCGGCGTGATCGCCAACGAGTTCACGGTCGGCAGCCTCACCACCGTCCTGATCTTCACCGACCTGATGTACGCAGCCGTCGTCTACGGCAAGCCCGCCACGGCCCGGCGGCTCCCGGTGAGCACCGGTCTGATCACCGTGGCCGTCACCATCGGCTTCCTGGCCTGGCTGCGCACCCCGGAAGCCCTGCTGATCGGCGTGGTCACCGGCCTCGTCAGTTTCGCCCCGGCCCTGACCGGAGCCACCCTGCGCAACCACCGCGAGGCCGCCGTGGCCGCCCGGCTGCGAGCCGAGCAGACCGCGCTGCTGGCCGAGATGGACCGGAGCCAGGCGGTCGCCGCCGAGCGCGCCCGGATGGCCCGGGAGCTGCACGACATGGTGGCCAACCACCTCTCCGCGATCGCCATCCACTCCACGGCCGCGCTCTCCATCGACCGGGCCGACACCAGCCGTGACGCCCTCGGGGTGATCCGGGAGAACAGCGTCCAGGGCCTGGCCGAGATGCGCCGGCTGATCGGGCTGCTGCGGGACGCCGGGGCGGAGCAGGAGGCCGTGGCCGTGCCCTCGCTCGACGGCTTGGAGGCCCTGCTCGGCCAGGCCCGTACCAATGGCTCGGCCAGCGGGCTGCAGTTCGTACTCCACGACGACCGGCCACCGGGGGAACGGGTACCGGCCCCGGTGGAGCTGGCCGCGTACCGGATCCTCCAGGAGTCGCTGACCAATGCCCTCAAGCACGGGGTGGCGGGCACGGTCACGGTCCGCGTGGCCCGGGCGGACGGGCAGCTGACCGTGGCGGTGGACTCCCCCTACGGGGAACGCCCCGGCCCGCGGGCCCCCGGCTCCGGCGCCGGGCTGATCGGCATGCGGGAGCGGGTGGAGCTGCTGGGCGGGGAGTTCTCGGCGGGCCGGACCGGCGAATTGTGGCGGGTGCGGGCAACGCTGCCCGCGGAGGAAGGGGCGGTGGAGGCATGACCATCAGCGTGGTGGTGGCGGAGGACCAGAGCGCGGTGCGGGCCGGGCTGGTGCTCATCCTGGGCAGTGCGGACGGCATCGAGGTGGTGGGCGAGGCGGCCGACGGGGAGGAGGCGGTGCGCCTCGCCCGGGAGCTGCGGCCAAATCTGGTCCTCATGGACGTGCAGATGCCGAAGCTCGACGGGGTGTCCGCGACCCGCCAGGTGGTCGCGGAAGGGCTGGCCGATGTCCTGGTGCTGACCACCTTCGACCTCGACGAGTACGTCTTCGGGGCGCTGCGGGCGGGGGCCTCGGGCTTCCTCCTGAAGAACGCGGAGGCCTCCGAGCTGATCGAGGCGGTACGGACGGTCGCGCGCGGGGAGGGTCTGATCGCCCCGGCGGTGACCCGGCGGCTGATCGCCGAGTTCGCGACTCCGGCGCGCCCGGCCCGGCCTGCCGCCCCGCCGGCCCTGGAGACGCTGACCCGCCGCGAGCGCGAGGTGCTGTCCTGCCTGGGCGAGGGCCTGTCGAACGCGGAGATCGCCGTGCGCCTGGAGATGGCGGAGGCGACGGTGAAGACGCACGTCAGCAGGCTGCTGGGGAAGCTGGAGCTGCGCAGCCGGGTCCAAGCCGCCGTAATGGCGCAGGAGTTGGGCCTCTAGCCCGCGCCATCCGGCACCCCGCCGGGGGAAGTTCCGGCATGAGGTCTGGACCTCTTGACGCTTGGTCCAGACCTTTCTACTCTCACCGCAACACTGTGGTGAGCGTGCCATGACAAAGCGTGCTCACGGGCGGCGCAGGTCCCACCCCCATGTCGAGTCGGCCCCACGACCACGACGGACCTACGGAGGATCACCCTTGAGCACAGCATCCCCACCCCGTACCAGGCGTACCCGGTTCTTCACGCGGGTCGCGGCGATCGTGGCCGCCCTCGCCCTGCCCGTCACCGGGCTCGTCGTGCTGGCAGGCCCCGCCCAGGCCGCCACGTCCGCGACCGCGACGTACACCAAGGTCTCCGACTGGGGCACCGGCTTCGAGGGCAAGTGGACGGTGAAGAACACCGGCACCACCACCATCACCTCGTGGACCGTCGAGTGGGACTACCCGGCCGGCACCTCGGTCACCTCCGCCTGGGACGCCACCGTCACCAGCTCCGGCACCCACTGGACCGGCAAGAACGTCGGCTGGAACGGCACCCTCGCCCCCGGCGGCAGCGCCAGCTTCGGGTTCAACGGCGCCGGCAGCGGCTCCCCCAGCGGCTGCAAGATCAACGGCGCTTCCTGTGACGGCTCCCAGCCGGGCGACACTCCCCCCACCGCGCCCGGCACCCCCACCGCGGGCAACGTCACCGAGACCTCGCTGACCCTGAGCTGGTCCGCGGCCACCGACGACAAGGGCGTCAAGAACTACGACGTCTACCGCGGCGGCGCCAAGATCGCGACCGTCACGGGCACCAGCTACGGCGACTCCGGCCTGACCAAGGGCACGACGTACAACTACACCGTCACCGCCCGCGACACGATCGACCAGACCGGCCCGTCCTCCGGCGGCCTGTCGGTGACCACCCTCGGCGGCACCATCCCGCCCCCGGACCCGGGCGGCAAGGTCAAGCTCGGCTACTTCACCGAGTGGGGCATCTACGGCCGCAACTACCACGTGAAGAACCTGGTCACGTCGGGCACGGCGAGCAAGATCACCCACATCAACTACGCCTTCGGCAACGTCCAGAACGGCCAGTGCACCATCGGTGACGCCTTCGCCGACTACGACAAGGCCTACACCGCCGACCAGAGCGTCGACGGCGTGGCCGACACCTGGGACCAGCCGCTGCGCGGCAACTTCAACCAGCTGCGCAAGCTGAAGAAGGCCTACCCGAACATCAAGATCCTGTGGTCCTTCGGCGGCTGGACCTGGTCCGGCGGATTCCCGCAGGCCGCGGCCAACCCGACCGCCTTCGCCCAGTCCTGCTACAACCTGGTCGAGGACCCGCGCTGGGCCGATGTCTTCGACGGGATCGACCTGGACTGGGAGTACCCGAACGCCTGCGGTCTGTCCTGCGACACCAGCGGCGCGGCCGCGTTCAAGAACCTGATGCAGGCGACCCGCGCCAAGTTCGGCGCGAACAACCTGGTCACCGCGGCCATCACCGCCGACGCCTCCAGCGGCGGCAAGATCGACGCGGCCGACTACGGCGGCGCCGCCCAGTACGTCGACTTCTACAACGTCATGACGTACGACTTCTTCGGCGCGTGGGCGGCGCAGGGCCCGACGGCCCCGCACTCCCCGCTCACCTCCTACACCGGCATCCCGCAGGCCGGCTTCAACTCGGCCGACGCCATCGCCAAGCTCAAGGCCAAGGGCGTGGCCGGCTCGAAGCTCAACCTCGGCATCGGCTTCTACGGCCGCGGCTGGACCGGCGTCACCCAGGCCGCACCCGGCGGCACGGCCACCGGACCGGCGGCGGGCACCTACGAGCAGGGCATCGAGGACTACAAGGTGCTCAAGAACAGCTGCCCGGCCACCGGCACCATCGCCGGCACGGCCTACGCCAAGTGCGGCAGCAACTGGTGGAGCTACGACACCCCCGCCACCATCGCCGGGAAGATGACCTGGACCAAGCAGCAGGGCCTCAGGGGAGCCTTCTTCTGGGAGTTCAGCGGCGACACCGGCAACGGTGAGCTCGCGAACGCGATCCACACCGGGCTCCAGTAGCAAGACCGAAGCCGGGGAGAAGGGTCCGCCCCCGCCTCCCCGGCTTCTTCACGTCTGAAATACGTCCGGAATACCTCAGGCCACGTTCACCCTTTGCCCGGGCGGCGCCGCCTCCAGCCACGCCAGGAAGCCGGTCAGCGCGTCCTCGCTCATCGCCAGCTCCAGGCGGGTCCCCCGGTGGACACAGCCGAGCACGACGGCATCGGAGAGCAGGGCCAGCTCCTCCTCGCCCTCCGGGGCCCGGCGGGCGACGACCTCGATGGAGGAACGCTCCAGCAGCCGGCGCGGGCGCGGGGAGTACGAGAACACCCGGAACCATTCGATCCGGTCGCCGCTGTAGCGCGCGACCCCGTACACCCAGCCCTTGCCCGAGGTGTCTGCCTCCTCGGGCACCCCCCAGCGCATGCTGCAGTCGAAGGTGCCGCCGGACCGCTGGATGAGTCTGCGGCGCAGTCCGAAGACAAACAGCCCGATCACCACCAGGGCTACGACCAGGCCGCTCACAAGCAGAGCGAGGAGCATCTTCACCGACCTCCTCGCTCATCGAATACCGCATGCCAAAAAAACGACCTGCATCGCCTCAGCCGCGACCCGGTCTGGAAAACTCCAGAACGGACCGCGGCTGAGGTCTGCCGTGCCCCGGAGGTCGCCCCCCGGAACTCAGCGGTTCAAACTCCGACGGGTGTTCAGCCCGTTACGGCGCGCAGCCGGACATCCGCGCGACGCTCGGCGGCCGCATCGGCCTCCGACTTCGCGCGCTCCAGTGCCCGCTCCGCACGCTGGACGTCGATCTCGTCCGCGAGCTCGGCGATCTCGGCCAGCAGGGACAGCTTGTTGTCCGCGAACGAGATGAAACCGCCGTGCACCGCCGCGACGACAGTGTCGCCCCCGCTGGTACGGATGGTCACAGGGCCCGATTCCAGCACACCGAGAAGCGGCTGGTGACCGGGCATGACGCCGATGTCGCCGGACGTGGTGCGGGCGACAACAAGGGTGGCCTCGCCGGACCAGACATTGCGGTCCGCCGCGACCAGCTCGACGTGCAGCTCAGCAGCCAAGGTGGCTCCTCGGGTCACCACCCGGCGGGTCGGCCGGGTGTTGGGTCAAATTCTAATGGGCGTGGGGAGAGGGACGGGACATACCCGCCCCTCTCCGTCTGCAGACACTGTCAGCGTTCGCTGGTGGCCTGCGAACCGGATGCGCTCCTCGCGGAGCGCGCCGGATCAGGAGACGCCCAGCTCCTTGGCGTTGGCCTTCAGGTCCTCGATGCCACCGCACAGGAAGAACGCCTGCTCGGGGAAGTGGTCGTAGTCACCGTCGCAGATCGCGTTGAACGCGGTGATCGACTCTTCGAGCGGAACGTCCGAACCGTCCACACCGGTGAACTGCTTCGCCACGTGGGTGTTCTGCGACAGGAAGCGCTCGACACGACGGGCACGGTGGACAACGAGCTTGTCCTCCTCGCCCAGCTCGTCGATACCGAGGATCGCGATGATGTCCTGGAGGTCCTTGTACTTCTGGAGGATCCCCTTGACGCGCATCGCCGTGGCGTAGTGGTCCGCCGCGATGTACCGCGGGTCGAGGATGCGGGACGTCGAGTCCAGCGGGTCCACGGCCGGGTAGATGCCCTTCTCGGAGATCGGACGGGAAAGAACCGTCGTCGCGTCGAGGTGGGCGAAGGTGGTCGCCGGCGCCGGGTCGGTCAGGTCGTCCGCGGGGACGTAGATCGCCTGCATCGAGGTGATCGAGTGACCACGGGTCGAGGTGATGCGCTCCTGCAGCAGACCCATCTCGTCAGCCAGGTTCGGCTGGTAACCCACGGCGGACGGCATGCGGCCCAGAAGGGTCGACACCTCCGAACCGGCCTGGGTGTAACGGAAGATGTTGTCGATGAAGAAGAGCACGTCCTGCTTCTGCACATCGCGGAAGTACTCCGCCATGGTCAGACCGGCAAGCGCGACGCGCAGACGGGTGCCCGGGGGCTCGTCCATCTGGCCGAAGACAAGCGCCGTCTTGTCGATGACGCCCGAGTCGGCCATTTCCTCGATGAGGTCGTTGCCCTCACGGGTACGCTCACCGACGCCCGCGAAGACCGACACACCGTCGTGGTTGTTGGCGACGCGGTAGATCATTTCCTGGATCAGAACGGTCTTGCCGACACCGGCACCACCGAACAGACCGATCTTTCCACCCTTGACGTACGGGGTGAGAAGGTCGATGACCTTGACGCCGGTCTCGAACATCTCGGTCTTCGACTCGAGCTCGTCGAAGCGAGGCGCCTTGCGGTGGATCGGCCAGCGCTCGGTGACGTTGGCGTTCTCCTCCGGGTAGTTCAGCACCTCACCGAGGGTGTTGAACACCTTGCCCTTGGTGAAGTCACCGACGGGGACGGTGATGCCCTCGCCCGTGTCGGTCACCGGGGCCTGGCGGACCAGGCCGTCGGTCGGCTGCATCGAGATGGTACGGACGATGCCGTCACCCAGGTGCTGCGCGACCTCGAGGGTCAGGGTCTTCAGCGCGCCGTCCTGGGCCGGGTCTGCGACCTGGACCTTGAGGGCGTTGTAGATCTCGGGCATGGCGTCGACGGGGAACTCCACGTCGACGACCGGGCCGATGACCCGGGCGACGCGGCCCGTGGCGGCGGCCGTCTCAACAGTGGTCGTCATTACTTGTCACTCCCCGCGGTCGCGTCAGCCATGGCGCTCGCGCCACCGACGATCTCGCTGATTTCCTGGGTGATTTCGGCCTGGCGGGCCGCGTTGGCAAGCCGGGAGAGGCTCTTGATGAGGTCTCCGGCGTTGTCGGTCGCCGACTTCATCGCGCGGCGGCGGGCGGCGTGCTCGGAAGCGGCCGACTGCAGCAGTGCGTTGTAGATACGGCTCTCGACGTAGCGCGGCAGAAGGGCGTCGAGGACGTCCTCCGCCGACGGCTCGAAGTCGAACAGCGGAAGGATCTCGCCCTTCGCGCCGTCCTCCTCCTCTGCCTTGTCGAGGCTGAGCGGCAGCATCCGGCCGTCGACCGCGTTCTGCGTCATCATCGACACGAATTCCGTGAAGACGACGTGCAGCTCGTCGACGCCGCCCTCGGCCGTGTCCAGCTGGATGGCCTCGATCAGCGGTCCGGCGACGCGCTTGGCGTCGGCGTAGGCCGGGCTGTCGGTGAAGCCGGTCCACGAATCCGCGACCTTGCGCTCGCGGAACCCGAAGTAGGCGACACCCTTGCGGCCGACGATGTACGTGTCGACCTCCTTGCCCTCAGCGCGCAGCCGCTCGGTGAGCCGCTCCGCCTGCTTGATGGCGTTCGAGGAGTAGCCGCCGGCCAGACCGCGGTCGCTCGTGATGAGCAGGATCGCGGCACGGGTCGGCTGCTCGACCTCGGTCGTCAGGGCGTGCTTGGTGTTCGAACCGGTCGCCACCGCGGTCACCGCACGGGTGAGCTCGGTCGCGTACGGCATCGACGCCGCCACCTTGCGCTGCGCCTTGACGATGCGCGAGGCGGCGATCATCTCCATCGCCTTGGTGATCTTCTTGGTCGCCGTGATGGCACGGATGCGACGCTTGTAGACCCGGAGCTGCGCTCCCATGAGTCAGGTCCCTTCCGTCGTCACTTGGAGACGTTGACGGCCGGTGCGTCCTCGCCCAGGAGCTTGCCGTCCGAGGTCTCGAACTGGCGCTTGAAGCCGGCGATGGCGTCCGCGATCGACGTCAGGGTGTCGTCCGACATCTTGCCGCCGTCGGCGATGGAGGTGAGGAGGTCCTTGCGCTCGCGGCGCAGGTGCTCCAGCAGCTCCGACTCGAAGCGACGGATGTCGTTGACCGGAACGTCGTCCATCTTGCCGGTGGTGCCGGCCCAGACGGAGACGACCTGCTCCTCGACGGGCATCGGCTGGTACTGGCCCTGCTTCAGCAGCTCGACCAGACGCTTGCCGCGCTCCAGCGAAGCCTTCGAAGCGGCGTCCAGGTCGGAACCGAAGGCGGCGAACGCCTCCAGCTCGCGGTACTGGGCGAGGTCCAGGCGCAGACGGCCGGAAACCTGCTTCATGGCCTTGTGCTGGGCCGAGCCACCGACGCGGGAGACCGAGATACCGACGTTCAGCGCCGGGCGCTGGCCCGCGTTGAACAGGTCGGACTCCAGGAAGCACTGGCCGTCGGTGATGGAGATGACGTTGGTCGGGATGAACGCCGACACGTCGTTCGCCTTGGTCTCGACGATCGGCAGACCGGTCATCGAACCGGCACCCATGTCGTCGGAGAGCTTCGCGCAGCGCTCCAGCAGACGGGAGTGCAGGTAGAAGACGTCGCCCGGGTAGGCCTCGCGGCCCGGCGGGCGGCGCAGCAGCAGCGACACGGCGCGGTAGGCGTCGGCCTGCTTCGACAGGTCGTCGAAGATGATCAGGACGTGCTTGCCGGCGTACATCCAGTGCTGGCCGATGGCGGAACCGGTGTACGGCGCCAGGTACTTGAAGCCGGCCGGGTCGGACGCCGGGGCGGCGACGATCGTCGTGTACTCGAGCGCGCCGGCGTCTTCCAGGGCGCCGCGAACGGACGCGATGGTCGAGCCCTTCTGGCCGATGGCGACGTAGATGCAGCGAACCTGCTTGTTCACGTCGCCGGAGCGCCAGTTGTCGCGCTGGTTGATGATCGTGTCGACGGCCAGAGCGGTCTTACCCGTCTGACGGTCGCCGATGATCAGCTGACGCTGGCCGCGGCCGACCGGCACCATCGCGTCGATGGCCTTGTAGCCGGTCTGCATCGGCTCGTGGACCGACTTGCGGACCATGACGCCGGGGGCCTGCAGCTCGAGGGCGCGGCGGCCCTCGGTCGCGATCTCGCCGAGACCGTCGATCGGGTTGCCGAGCGGGTCGACAACGCGGCCGAGGTAACCCTCGCCGACGCCTACGGAGAGCACCTCACCGGTGCGCTGCACCGGCTGGCCCTCCTCGATACCGCTGAACTCGCCGAGGACGACCGCACCGATCTCGCGCTCCTCGAGGTTGAGGGCGAGACCGAGGGTGCCGTCCTCGAACTTCAGCAGCTCGTTCGCCATGGCGGAGGGCAGGCCCTCCACCTTCGCGATGCCGTCGCCGGCAACGCTGACCGTTCCGACCTCCTCGCGCGAGGCCGCGTCCGGCTGGTACGACTGGACAAAGTTCTCCAGTGCGTCCCGGATCTCCTCCGGCCGGATCGTGAGCTCCGCCATCTGGGTTCCCTGCTCTCCTTGTTGGGCCTGAAGCTTCTTAGGGGTCTGGGGGCGACCCCCAGGAATCTTCTGCAAGTTCTGCACGGCCCAACCGGGCCGCTAGGAATGCGTTGTTCTATTGGTGGCTGGTCAGCCGGCCATGCGGCGGGACGCCTCTGCGAGGCGGTCCGCGATGGTGCCGTCGATGACCTCGTCGCCGACTCGCACCGAGATCCCGCCGAGGACCTCGGGGTCCACGTCGAGGTTCAGGTGCATCTGGCGGCCGTACAGCTTGGCCAGCACCGCGCCGAGACGCTGCTTCTGCACGTCGCTGAGCGGAACCGCGCTGGTCACGGTGGCGACCATGCGGTCACGGCGCTCGGCGGCGAGCTTGGAAAGGGACTCGAGTCCCGCTTCCAGGCTACGTCCACGCGGGTGCGTGACAAGACGGATCACCAGGCGCTCGGTGACGGCGTTCACCTTGCCGCCGAGCAGGCTGCGCAGCAGCTCGCTCTTGGCGGAGCCGGTGGCCGCGCGGTCGGTCAGCGCGGAACGCAGCTCGGTGCTCGAGGAGACGATCCGGCCGAAGCGGAAGATCTCGTCCTCGACGTTGTCGAGAGCGCCCGTCTGCTGGGCCGCCGTGAGGTCGGCGGTGGCCGCCAGCTCCTCCAGCGAGTCCACCAGGTCACGGGACTGCGACCAGCGGGACCGGGCCATGCCGGACACCAGGTCGAGGGTTTCCCCGCCGACCTGACCGCCGAGCAGCCGAGCGACGAGCTCGGCCTTGGCCTCGCCGGACTGCGCCGGGTCCGTGATGACCCGACGCAGCGAGACCTCACGGTCGAGCAGCGCGGTGACGGCAGCCAGCTCACCGGCGAGCTTCGCCGCGTCGACGGACGTGTTGTCCGTCAGCGCGTCGAGACGCTCGCGCGCGGAGGCCAGCGCCTCGCGGCTCGCTCCGTTCATCGGGCCGCCTCGGCCTTCTCCTCGAGCTCGCTGAGGAAACGGTCGATCGTGCGGCTCTGTCGGGCGGCGTCCTCGAGGGACTCGCCGACGAGCTTTCCGGCCAGGTCGGTGGCGAGCTTGCCAACGTCCTGACGCAGCGCCTGAGAGGCGGCCTTACGGTCGGCCGCGATCTGGGCGTGGCCGGCAGCGATGATCTCCTCACGCTGCCGCTGGCCCTCTGCGCGCAGTTCTTCCTTGAGCGCAGTGCCCTGCTCCAGCGCTTCCTGGCGCAGGCGCGCGGCCTCGTGCCGGGCTTCGGCGAGCTGGGCCTTGTACTGCTCCAGGACGCTCTGAGCCTCGGTCTGAGCGGCTTCTGCCTTTTCGATACCGCCTTCGATCGCCGCGTGACGCTCGTCCAGAACCTTGTTGATGTTCGGGAGGAGCTTCTTCGCGAGGAAGCCGAAGACGATGACGAAGGCCAACAGACCGATGACGAGCTCGGGGATCGGCGGGACGAGGGGGTTACCCGGCTCCTCGGCCGCGAGAACCAGGAGGTTCACATCAGTGCCTTTCGTCGATTCGGACTAGTCGTGGAGTTCGTCTTAGTAGACGAACGGCATGACCAGACCGATGAGGGCGAGCGCCTCACAGAAGGCGAAGCCGAGGATCTGGTTGGCGCGGATCAGACCGGCAGCCTCGGGCTGACGGGCGAGAGCCTGCGTACCGTTACCGAAGATGATGCCGACGCCGACGCCCGGGCCGATCGCCGCGAGACCGTAACCGACGGAGCTGAGGGAACCGGTGACGCCTTCGGCGGCAGCGAGGATCTGGGACATGCCAGTTCTTCCTTCTCTTTCATGGACCGGTGGGGGTTGGCCACCGGACGATTCGGGGGTTTGCAGGAGCGGGCGGCGCTCAGTGGTGCTCGGCGACCGCGCCCTGCAGGAAGCTGCAGGCCAGGAGCACGAAGACGTACGCCTGAACAGCCTGGATGAACAGCTCGAACGCGGTCATGACGATGACCATGATGAACGAGACGCCCGCGTAGGCGATGCCGATCCCGTTCAGCAGGTACCAGCTGGCGATGGTGAACAGCAGCAGCAGGGTGTGACCGGCGAACATGTTCGCGAACAGTCGGACCGCGTGGGTGAAGGGGCGGACCAGGACGTTCGAGAAGAACTCGATCACCATGACCAGCGGCAGGATCCCGCCGAGGGACTTGTCGTAGCCCGTGACGTTCTTCAGGCCGCCGACGAAGCCGTGACGCTTGAAGGTCACCGACATCCACATGACGTAGATGACGAGGGCGAGCCCGGCCGGGTACGCGATGACGGCGGTCACCGGGAACTGGGCGATCGGGATGATCGACCAGAGGTTCATCATCCAGACGAAGAAGAACGTCGCGACCATGAAGGGGACGTACTTCTCGCCTTCCTTCTTGCCCAGCGTCTCGTAGACGATGCCGCGGCGAACGAAGTCGTAGCCGGCCTCGGCGATCATCTGGAGCTTGCCCGGGACGACCTTCGGCTTCCGGAACGCGGCCCAGAAGAAGCCGACGATGATGATCGAGCCCAGCAGGGCCAGCAGCATCGTCTTGTTGAAGTACAGGCCGCTGTCGTCACCGAAGATCGGCTTGAACAGGAACGAGTACAGGGTCGGGCCCGGGAAGCCGCAGCCAGTGCCGTCTTCGAAATGACAGTTGATCTCGAAGGCGAGCGTCATGTCAGCAGCACTCACCGCAGGGCTCCTTCAGCGTGGCGCATAGGTACGGCAACCTCGTTGTGTCGGCGCGGCGCGCAGCCGCGGTTCGGCACTGGACAGGTGTTTCGGATGGTGGGGCGGCAATCAGGCATCGAGCCTCGCGATGGAACAGGCGTCAGCTCAGATGCCCGCGCCCGCAGTGCCGCAGTTGGCACCGGACGATAGCAGGATCTCGAACGCCCACTTATCCCGGCCCTACCCCTCACGACTTCGGCCCCGGATTTTCGGGCTTGTCGCCCTTCATCGAGTCCGGTTCGACGTAGAGGATCTTGGCCTTCATATGAGCACGGGTCTGTGCGCCGATCCACACGAGGGTGGTGGCGACAAGCGTGATCGCGAAGGCCTTGGGGTGGAACAGAGTGGTGTTCTTGAACGCGGCGAGAAAGACGAAGAGCAGCAGAATCTGGGCCGCGTAGAGCATGAGCCCCATGGCCTGGAAGAGATGCGGAAGTGATTTCGCCGTGCGCTGCAGAACCACGAATCCGATGCCCATGAACAAAATCACGACCAGCGTCGCGACGATGGCACCGACCGCACCTTTACCGCCGACGACCAGAGCGCTGATCACAGCGGCGAGAGCGCCGGCGGCAGCGGTGGGTACGGCGGCTTGCAGGAGGGATCGGACGTCATCAGACCGCATGGCGGGTTGCTCCGCGTGGTGGTGGGGGCACGGGACTCGTACGGGACGAGCGTAAGCCCGGTCCGAGTGTGATCCTCGGGCCAATGGACCGTCGCACTACGGTCCTTCGGCTCTGTCGCCGGGTTTAGTGAACGGTATCACAAACTATTTGATGAGAGCTTTACCTGCGAAGTGTGCTGACTGTCACACATGAGAGGGACCCTGCGCGTGTGTGCGCGACAGGCGAGACTCTTGTCTGGTATTGGACACCCATATCCGACATGCCCATGGGCTGTCAGCGGGTGGATTCAGCCTTACGCCGGTCGGGGAAGCGCGAACGGGGGCCGATGGCGGTCGCCCCGTTGACGCCGGACACCCCCACGGCGATCGGCCTGGCGGGCTCCGGCTCGGTGCCCGAGGCGTCCCGGGCGGCCGCTTCGGCCGCGGCCTCGGCGGCCCGGGTGGTGTGCCGGTAGCGCGGCGGCACGAGGCCCTCCGCCCAGCGCGGGGCGCGCGGGGTGAAGCGCGGCAGGAGCAGCAGGATCAGGCCCACGGCGCTGAGCGCGGCGATCGCCAGCACGATCCACATCGAGGCGGAATTCACCGAATACGCCACCGTGCCGAAGGCGATCAGCCCTGACCAGAAGTACATGATCAGCACCGCGCGGCTGTGCGAATGCCCGAGCTCCAGCAGCCGGTGGTGCAGGTGCCCGCGGTCGGCCGCGAAGGGCGACTGGCCCTTCCAGGTACGCCGGACGATCGCCAGGACCAGGTCCGCCATCGGGATCGCGATGATCGTCAGCGGCAGGATCAGCGGGATGAAGACCGGGAACATCGCATGCGTCGCGTTGCGCTCACCGCCCGCGAACAGGGCCAGCGCGTCCGGGTCCACCTGGCCGCTGAGGGAGATGGCGGAGGCGGCCAGCACCAGGCCGATGAGCATCGAGCCGGAGTCGCCCATGAAGATCCGGGCGGGGTGCATGTTGTGCGGCAGGAAGCCGAGGCACATGCCCATCAGGATCGCGGCGAAGAGGGTCGCGGGCGCGGCCTGTTCGATGCCGTAGCCGAACCACAGCCGGTACGCGTAGAGGAACAGCGCGGTGGCGGCGATGCAGACCATGCCGGCGGCGAGGCCGTCCAGTCCGTCGACGAAGTTCACGGCGTTGATGGTGATCACGACGAGTGCGACGGTGAGCAGGTTGCCCTGCCACTGGGTGAGCGGGACCGTGCCGATCCCCGGGACGGGGATCCACAGGATGGTCAGCCCCTGCATGACCATCACACCGGCGGAGATCATCTGCGCGCCGAGCTTGATCAGGGCGTCGAGCTCGAACTTGTCGTCGAGTACGCCGACCAGCCAGATCAGGGCGGCGCCGGAGAGCAGCGCGCGCGGTTCGTTCGAGAGCTCGAAGACGCCGTTGAGGTTGCGCAGGTTGTCCGCGACCAGCAGCCCCGCGCACAGACCGCCGAACATGGCGATGCCGCCCAGCCGTGGCGTGGGCTCGCGGTGCACGTCGCGGGCGCGGATCTCCGGCATGGCCCCGGCCGCGATCGCGAACTTCCGCACGGGCCCGGTCAGCAGGTAGGTCACCGCGACCGTGACACAAAGTGTCAGCAGATATTCACGCACGGGCTGCCCCAGATGTATCGCCGGCCATCTCAGCCCCACACATTAGCTGTGATGTCCCCTCCACCAAGGACGCGAGGGGGCGGTATACCGGTTGCAGTACGCCCCGCTTGTCCTGCTTACTCCCCGTAAGGGGGAAATCCCATCGTCAGCTCCTTGACCTCCGTACGGGTCCTCGCGGCTTCCCCGTGCAGCGCGGCCGCAAACAATGCCGCGATCCGGAGCATCTCCGTCTCCCCCATCCCCTGGGTGGTCACGGCGGCGGTGCCCAGGCGGACGCCGCGCTGGTCCCCGTACGGGAGGGCGCAGGTGTCGAGCACGATCCCGGCGGCGGCCAGCCGGCCCCGCGCGGTCGGGCCGTCGATGCCCAGCGGCGCCGGGTCGGCGGTGATCAGGTGCGTGTCGGTCCCGCCGGTGGTCACGGTGAAGCCGTGGTCCTCCAACGCCTCTGCCATCGCCCGGGCGTTGGCGACGACCCGGTGGGCGTACGTGGCGAAGGCGGGAGCCGCGGCCTCCCCGAAGGCCACGGCCTTGGCGGCGATGGTGTGCATCTGGGCGCCGCCCTGGGTGAAGGGGAACACCGCCCGGTCGATCCGCTCGGCGAATTCGGCGCCGCACAGCAGCATGCCGCCGCGCGGACCCCGCAGGACCTTGTGCGTGGTCGCGCAGACGATGTCGGCGTACGGGACGGGGCTGGGCGCGGCCCCGCCGGCCACCAGCCCGATGGGATGGGCGGCGTCGGCGATCAGATAGGCCCCGACCTCGTCGGCGATCTCCCGGAAGGCCGAGTACTCGGGGTGGCGGGGGTAGGAGATGGAGCCGCAGACGATCGCCTTCGGCTGGTGCGAGCGGGCGAGCTGCTGCACCTGCTCGTAGTCGATGAGCCCGGTCTCCGCGTCCACGCCGTAGCCGACGAAGTCGAACCACCGGCCGGAGAAATTGGCGGGCGAGCCGTGCGTGAGGTGGCCGCCGTACGGGAGCCCCATCGCCAGCACCGTGTCCCCGGGCCGCAGCAGCGCGGCGTACGCGGCCAGGACCGCGGAGGAACCGGAGTGCGGCTGGACGTTGGCGTGCTCGGCGCCGAACAGTGTCTTCGCCCGTTCCACTGCCAGCTGCTCGGCCACGTCCACGTACTCGCAGCCGCCGTGGTACCGGGCGCCGGGGTATCCCTCGGCGTACTTGTTGGAGAGCGAGGAGCCGAGCGCGGCGAGCACGGCGGGCGAGGTGAAGTTCTCGGCGGCGATCAGCTGGAGGGTGCTCGCCTGCCGCTGCCGCTCCCCCGCGAGCACGTCTGCCATCTGCGGGTCCTGCTGTCGCAGGACGTCCGTGGGCTGGGTGATGACACTCATGGCGCGACTCCATGGGGTACCGGGTACCAGCCACCATATCCCCGACGCCCTCCTCGCACCGCTCGGCGCCAGGGCGCCCCCCGGACGGAGTCCAGGAGAGGGTCCGGGGCGGAGCCCCGGGCAACGGCTCCGCAGGTCAGCGGGAAGCGGTCACGCCCGTCAGTGCGGTCACGACGGGGTCCAGCGCCTGGTTGATCTCGTCGCCGATCGACCGGAAGAAGGTGATCGGCGCCCCGTACGGGTCGTACACCTCGTCCGCGTCCGGCGACGGGGCCAGCAGCCAGCCGCGCAGCGCCGCCGCGGCCCGTACCAGGGCGCGTGCGCGCTCCGCCATGCCGTCGTCCAGGGGCGGCAGGGTGGCCGGATCTATCGCCCGGACCAGCCGGGTGAACTCCTTCAGCGTGAAGGTCCGCAGCCCCGCCGAATGACCCATCGAGATGACCTGCGCCCGGTGGTCGCGGGTCGCGGTCAGCACCAGGTCGGCCCGGATGACGTGCTCGTCGAGCAGCTCCCGCCCGGTGAAACCGGAGGCGTCGGCTCCGAAGTCCGCCAGCACGGCAGCCGCGTTCGCCTCCATCGGCGCGCCCTCGTGGCCCCAGGTGCCGGCGCTCTCCACGATGAGGTCCGCGCTGACCAGGCCCCCGAGGCGGTGGGCCAGGGCGTGCCGCGTCAGCCGCTCGGTGATGGGCGAGCGGCACACGTTGCCGGTGCTGACGTGGAGTATGCGGAAAGCGGTTCCCCCAGCTATGCCACGCCCGTCAGGGCTCACGGGGCGACCTCGAGGTCGGGTACGACCTCCCGCAGCTGCTCCGCGGTGAGCGCCCCTTCGCGCAGCAGGACGGGAACCTTCCCGGTGACGTCGACGATCGACGACGGCTGGATGCCGGGCGTCGGACCCCCGTCGAGGTACACGGACACGGAGTCCCCGAGCATCTCGCGCGCCGCGTCGCAGTCCTCGGGCGCCGGGTGCCCGGACAGGTTGGCCGAGGACACCGCCATCGGGCCGACCTCGGTCAGCAGCTCGATCGCGACGGGGTGCAGGGGCATGCGTACGGCCACGGTCCCCTGGGTGTCGCCGAGGTCCCAGGCCAGCGAGGGCTGGTGCTTGGCGACGAGCGTCAGCGCGCCCGGCCAGAAGGCGTCGACGAGCTCCCACGCCTGCTCGGAGAAGTCGGTGACCAGGCCGTGCAGGGTGTTCGGGGAGCCGATGAGCACCGGGGTGGGCATGCTGCGGCCCCGTCCCTTGGCGGCGAGCAGGTCGTGGACGGCCTCCGGGCTGAAGGCGTCCGCGCCGATCCCGTACAGGGTGTCGGTGGGCAGCACGACGAGCTCGCCGCGGCGCACGGCGGATGCGGCTTCGCGCAGACCCGTCTTGCGGTCCGTCGCGTCGTTGCAGTCGTATCGCCGGGCCATCAGCGGGACTCCTCGTGCATCAGGGGGGTGACTGTGTCACTGGGTGAACTGGCGCGGATCACGGCAGTGCCTTGCGGGCGGTCGCGAAGCGCGGGCGGTTGTTCAGGTCGGGGTGGTCGGCGGCGTCGGCCCAGCCCCGCTCCTCGGCGAAGATCCACGGGACCTGGCCGCCCTGGGTGTCGGCGTGCTCGATGACGACGATGCCGCCGGGCCGCAGCAGCCGGTGGGCGGTGCGCTCGATGCCGCGGATGGTGTCGAGACCGTCCTCGCCGGAGAAGAGGGCCATCTCCGGATCGTGGTCCCGGGCCTCGGGGGCCACGTACTCCCACTCGGTGAGCGGGATGTACGGCGGGTTGGAGATGACCAGGTCGACCTGCCCGTCGAGCTCCGGCAGGGCGCTCAGCGCGTCCCCCTGGTGGACGGTGACCCGGGAGCCCTCGGCGTTCTTGCGGGTCCAGCGCAGGGCTTCCTCGGACAGCTCGACCGCGTGCACGCGCGAGCGCGGCACCTCCTGCGCCATGGCCAGCGCGATCGCGCCGGAGCCGGTGCACAGGTCGACGATCAGCGGCTCGACCACGTCCATCGCCCGGACGGCGTGTATGGCCCAGTCCACGACCGACTCGGTCTCGGGCCGCGGGACGAAGACCCCGGGCCCGACCTGGAGCTCCAGGTAGCGGAAGAAGGCGCGGCCGGTGATGTGCTGGAGCGGCTCGCGCGCCTCGCGGCGGGCGACGGCCTCCCAGTAGCGGGCGTCGAAGTCCGCGTCCTTGACGTGGTGCAGTTCCCCCCGCTTGACGCCGTGCACGAAGGCCGCGAGCTCCTCCGCGTCGAAGCGCGGTGAGGGCACGCCGGCGGCGGCCAGCCGCTGGGTGGCCTGGGCCACCTCGGCAAGCAGCAAGTTCACGCTGGTCCTCCGGGCTGCTGTCGTACGGGGGGTGAAGCAGGGTTCAGGGTCAGTGCGCGGCCGCGAGCTTGGCCGCGGAGTCGGTGTCGACGCAGGCCTGGATGACCGCGTCGAGATCGCCGTCGAGCACCTGGTCCAAGTTGTACGCCTTGAATCCGGTCCGGTGGTCCGAGATCCGGTTTTCCGGGTAGTTGTACGTGCGGATCTTCTCCGAGCGGTCCACGCTGCGCACCTGGCTGCGGCGCACGTCGGAGGCCTCCTGCTCGGCGGCCTCCTGGGCGGCGGCCAGCAGGCGCGAGCGGAGGATGCGCATGGCCTGCTCCTTGTTCTGGAGCTGGCTCTTCTCGTTCTGGCAGGAGGCGACCACGCCGGTCGGCAGGTGCGTGATGCGCACGGCCGAGTCGGTGGTGTTGACGGACTGGCCGCCGGGGCCCGACGAGCGGTACACGTCGATGCGGAGGTCGTTCATGTTGACCTCGACCTCGACCTCCTCGGCCTCCGGGGTGACGAGCACGCCGGCGGCGGAGGTGTGGATGCGGCCCTGGGACTCGGTGGCCGGAACCCGCTGGACGCGGTGCACGCCGCCCTCGTACTTCAGGCGGGCCCACACGCCCTGGCCGGGCTCGGTCGCGCCGTTGCCGCCCTTGGTGCGGACGGAGACCTGCACGTCCTTGTAGCCGCCGAGCTCGGACTCGGTGGCGTCGATGATCTCGGTCTTCCAGCCCACGCGCTCGGCGTAGCGCAGGTACATGCGCAGCAGGTCGCCGGCGAACAGGGCCGACTCGTCACCGCCCGCGCCCGCCTTGACCTCCAGGAGCACGTCCTTGTCGTCGCTGGGGTCGCGCGGGACCAGCAGCAGGCGGAGCTTCTCGGTGAGCTCCTCGCGCTGCTGCGTCAGCTCCTTGACCTCGGCGATGAAGTCCGGGTCGTCGGCCGCGAACTCCTTGGCCGTCTCGATGTCCTCGGCCGACTGCTTCCACGCCCGGAAGGTCGCGATGATCGGGGTCAGCTCCGCGTAGCGCTTGTTCAGCTTGCGCGCGTTGGCCTGATCGGAGTGGACCGAAGGGTCGGCGAGCTTCTTCTCAAGATCGGCGTGCTCGCCGACCAGTTCCTCGACCGCCTCGAACATCGGGGTACTCCTGGGGTAAAAGTGCGAAGGACTGCAGGGGGTGACGGGGCTAGCCGACGACAAAGGCGCCGGTCCGGCCGCCCCCGAGTGGACAGGGGGCGGCCGGTGACCGGCGCCTGGGTCGCGCTACTTCTTGGCCGCACCCTTGCCGAAGCGAGCCTCGAAGCGCGCCACACGGCCACCGGTGTCGAGGATCTTCTGCTTGCCCGTGTAGAACGGGTGGCACTCGGAGCAGACCTCGGCACGGATGGTGCCTTCGGTCAAGGTGCTACGGGTGGTGAACGACGCGCCACAGGTGCAGCTGACCTGGGTCTCGACGTACTGGGGGTGGATCTCGCTCTTCAAGGTGTCTCCTAGATTCGGGAGGGCGCCGGGTCGCAGGAGCCGAATTGCGCGCTGCGTGAACCGGGGCCGACAGACCAGTCTGCCAGGACCGGGCTGCCTGTCAAAATTCTGAGGACGCCTCCCTCAACGGAGAGGGGCCGGCATCTATTCCGCACCGGATCGGAAGGCTCTCTACTGGACGACCTTGCCGGCGGTGCCCTTGTCGCCCATCGAGTTCTCGGTGGCCTCGGCGGGAACGGGCTGGTCGGCCAGCAGGGCGTCCCAGACCAGCTTGGACTGCTTGGTCAGCGGGGCCACACGGTCGGAGTCGAGCGCGTCCGCCGTCACCGGCAGCGTGATCATGTGCATGTTCTGGGCGTCGATGCCCTGGAGGCTCTGGGCGAAGCCCATGAGGGACTTCACATCGCCGAGCGCCTTGTCGGTGGTGATCGTCTTGGTGCCGGTGTCGGCGAGGTCGAGCAGCCGCTTGGGGTTGTCGAACAGGCCGATGCTCTTGACCTGCTTGATCAGCGCCTTGATGAAGGCCTGCTGGAGCTGTATTCGGCCGAGGTCGCCGCCGTCGCCGACGCCGTGGCGGGTACGGACCAGCCCGAGGGCCTGCTCGCCGTTCAGCTTGTTGGGGCCGGCCGGGAGGTCCAGGTGGCTGTAATCGTCCTTGATCGGCTTGCTGGTGGTCACCTCCACCCCGCCGAGGGTGTCGATGATCTTCTTGAAGCCCGTGAAGTCGACCTCGATGTAGTGGTCCATACGGATCCCCGACATCTTCTCGACGGTCTTGACCGCGCAGGCCGCCCCGCCGATGGTGTACGCCTCGTTGAACTGCTTGCGCGTCCCGCCGGGGTCGGTCTTCCCCTTGGCCGTGGTGCAGGAGGGGCGGGCGGTCATGGTGTCGCGCGGGATCGATATGACGCTGGCCTTCTGGTGGCCCTCGTAGAGGTGGACGATCATCGCGGTGTCGGAGCGGGCGGAGCCGCCGTCGTCCGGGCCGTACTCGCCGTTGGCGCCGCCGCGGGAGTCGGATCCCAGGACCAGGATGTCCATCGAGCCGTTGTCGACGTTCTGCGGTCGGTCGGTGCCGAGCGCCTGGTCGATGTCGACGGTCTTCAGGTTGCCGTTGAGCTTGAAGTAGAAGTAGCCGAGCCCCGCCCCGCCGAGCAGGACCACGCCCGCGGCGGTCCACGCGGCGATGACGAGAGCCCTGCGGCGCTTCGGCGGTTTCCGTCGGCGCCGGCCCGCGGCGCGCCCGCCGCTGCCCTTGCTGTCGTCGCTCATGCTCTCCTCGGTCCTTAGGTCCGTGCCCCGGTCGTCTGCGGCCGCCATCCACCGTGCGTCCTCTGACACAGACGGCCGAGCGCCCCCCAGGGTTCCACGGCGCCGGGAGCCCCCCGATCGGCGCGTACATGACCATCCGCGCGGGTGATCATCACGTGGCACCACCTCCAGCCTGCGGTTTTGGCCGGGGACGCCGCGGAGCGGGAGAGGGTTAACCGCGGGACGGGGTGTGCGCAAGAGCACAGCGGCGGCAAAAGCACAGCCGCCCCCGCCGCGGGTGCGGCGGGGGCGGCTGTGTGGTGACGCCGGTGACTCAGTCGTCGTTCTTGCCCGACGGAGTCGTCTTCGCGATCTGCATCAGGAACTCGGCGTTCGACTTCGTCTGCTTCATCTTGTCGAGGAGCAGCTCGATCGCCTGCTGCGAGTCGAGCGCGTGCAGCACCCGGCGCAGCTTCCAGGTGATGGAGAGCTCCTCGCTGTTGAGGAGGATCTCCTCCTTGCGCGTGCCCGACGCGTCGACGTCGACGGCCGGGAAGATGCGCTTGTCGGCGAGCTTCCGGTCGAGCTTGAGCTCCATGTTGCCGGTGCCCTTGAACTCCTCGAAGATCACCTCGTCCATGCGCGAGCCGGTGTCGACCAGCGCGGTGGCCAGGATGGTCAGCGAGCCGCCGTCCTCGATGTTGCGCGCGGCACCGAAGAAGCGCTTCGGCGGGTACAGCGCGGTCGAGTCGACACCACCGGACAGGATGCGGCCGGAGGCGGGCGCCGCGAGGTTGTACGCGCGGCCCAGGCGGGTGATGGAGTCCAGCAGGACGACCACGTCGTGACCCAGCTCGACGAGACGCTTGGCGCGCTCGATGGCCAGCTCGGCGACGGTGGTGTGGTCCTCGGCCGGACGGTCGAAGGTCGAGGAGATGACCTCGCCCTTGACCGACCGCTGCATGTCGGTGACCTCTTCCGGACGCTCGTCGACCAGGACGACCATCAGGTGGCACTCGGGGTTGTTGGTGGTGATCGCGTTGGCGATCGCCTGCATGATCATCGTCTTGCCGGCCTTCGGCGGCGAGACGATCAGACCACGCTGACCCTTTCCGATCGGTGCGACCAGGTCGACGATCCGGCCGGTCAGCACGCCCGGGTCGGTCTCCAGGCGGAGCCGGTCCTGCGGGTAGAGCGGGGTCAGCTTCTGGAACTCCGGCCGTCCGCGCCCGGATTCGGGCGCCATGCCGTTCACCGAGTCCAGTCGCACAAGGGCGTTGAACTTCTCGCGGCGTTCGCCGTCCTTGGGCTGGCGCACGGCACCGGTGGTGTGGTCGCCCTTGCGCAGACCCGCCTTGCGGACCTGGGCGAGGGAGACGTACACGTCGTTGGGGCCGGGCAGGTAGCCCGAGGTCCGGATGAACGCGTAGTTGTCGAGGATGTCGAGGATGCCCGCGACGGGGATCAGCACGTCGTCGTCGGCGACCTGCGGCTCGTTCGGGGCGAACTCGTCGCGGCCACGACGGCCACGGCGGTCGCGGTAACGGCCGCGACGGCCGCGACGGCCGCCCTCGTCGTCGAAGTCGTCCTGCGGACCGTTGTCCTGGGGACCCTGGCGGTCCTGGCGGTCCTGGCGGTCCTGACGGCCCTGCTGGCCCTGGCTCTGAACCTGGCCCTGGCCGCGGCCGCCCTGCTGCTGACGGTCGCCGCGCTCGGCGCGGTCCTGACGGCCGCCGCCCTGGCCGCCCTGCGGCGCGCCCTGACCCTGGCCGCCCTGGCCCTGCTCGTCGGCCTTGGCGCCGCGGTCGCGACGGTCGCGCTGGCGGTCGCCGCGCTCGCCGCGCTCGGCACCGCGGTCACGGCGGTCGCGACGGCCGCGGCCCTCGCCGTCCTGTGCGGGGGCGGAGACGGCGGTGGCGGCCTCGGCCTTCACGTCCGTCTGCGGCGCGGTGGCGGTCGCCGTGGCGGCCTCGGCCTTGACGGTCTCGGTCTTCTCCTCGACCTGCACGGCGGCGGGGGCCGAGGCCTCCGGGCTGCCGGACGGGGCGGTGGCCCGACGCCGGCGGCGCTCGCCGACCGGGGCGTCCTCGCTGGCCGGCTGGCCCGGGATGTCGATCTGGGCCTGCGCGGCAGGCTTCTCGGCGGGCGCCTCGGCGGCGGCCTCGCCCGTGCGGGCCTTGCTGGTGGCGCGGCGCTTCGGCTTGGCCTCGGCGGTGTCGGCGGCGCCTGCGGCGGAGGCGGCCTTGGGCGCTCCGGCGCCACCCGCCTGCGTCTCCTTGATGACCTCGATCAGCTGGCTCTTGCGCATCCGCGCGGTGCCCCTGATGCCGAGGCCCGACGCGACCTGCTGCAGCTCGGCCAGGACCATGCCGTCAAGGCCGGTGCCGGTGCGGCGACGCTTGGGTGCGGCGCCCGCGGCGGGGGCACTGGTGTCGACAGAGGTGTCGGCAGCGCCCATCAGATCGGTGGTGTCGCTCACGAAGGGTCCTTCCCTGGAGCGGACGTCGGCCTGTCTGGCTCGGCGACCGGTTGTGCTGTCCGACAACAGTCCATTACCTGATGGGTCATGGACCGCGGCCGGGGCGGTGGTCCGCCGATAGAGATACGGCGGAGAGAAACGTGCGTGGGTGGTTCCGGCGAGAAGCCCCCGAGCTGGAAGCGTGGGAATGTCACGCCGATTCCGGAGCGTGCTCGAAACTGCTGGAAGTGATCAAAGCAGTCGGGGAGGCTCCCGGAAGAAAGGTGGTCCCGGATGGGGACACTGAGCACCGAGCCATGGCGGCTTCGGATGCGCACTTGAGACTAACACTACCGGATCCAACAGACATTCCCCCTCTCAGTCACCGGCAATCGCGCCCTTCCGCGCGGGCGGCCTGCCCTGGCCGCCCGCCCCTGACCGGCCTGGCTCAGCCGCCCTGGGTTCCCAGCGGGAGTACGCTCGCGCCCGCGGCGTCGAGGGCGAGCCGGTTCGCCGCCCACCCTTCGCCCGCGAGCTGCGCGACCTTGTCGGCCGCACCGTTGTCGACCAGCGCGAGGACCGTGGGGCCCGCGCCGGAGATGACCGCGGGGATGCCGTCCGCCCGCAGTCGGTTCACAAGTGCCACGCTCTCCGGCATCGCCGGGGACCGGTACTCCTGGTGGAGCCGGTCTTCGGTGGCCGGCAGGAGCAGCTCGGGGCGCCTGGTCAGGGCCTCCACGAGCAGTCCCGCGCGACCCGCGTTCACGGCCGCGTCCACGTGCGGAACGGTGCGCGGCAGCAGGCCGCGCGCGGTCTCCGTCAGGACCGGCTTGGAGGGGACGAAGACCACCGGAACGATGGAATCGGCGGGCTCCATCCGGATCGCCTTGGCACTGCCCCCGTCCATCCAGGCCAGGGTGAAGCCGCCGAGCAGACAGGCGGCGACGTTGTCGGGGTGGCCCTCGATCTCGGTGGCGAGCTCCAGCAGCGCCGCGTCGTCGAGCCTGGTCTCTCCGCCTATGGTCACGGCGCGGGCGGCGACGATGCCGGCGCAGATGGCGGCGGAGGAGGAGCCGAGGCCCCGGCCGTGCGGGATGCGGTTGGCGCAGACGACCTCGAGGCCGCGCGGCTGGCCGCCCAGCAGGTCGAAGGCGGTGCGCATGGAGCGTACGAGCAGGTGGCTCTCGTCCCGCGGGAGGGTGTCGGCGCCCTCACCCGCGATGTCGATGTTCAGGCCGGAGTCGGCCACCCGGACGACTACGTCGTCGTAGAGCCCCAGGGCCAGGCCCAGGGCGTCGAAGCCCGGGCCGAGGTTGGCACTGCTGGCGGGGACGCGCACCCGTACGGCGGCGGCGCGGAACGCTGGACCGGCCATCGTCCGATGACACTCCTTGTGACTGTGCGAGATCTTCGCTCTTCGCTGGCTCGCTGCGAATGTACTGGAGAACGTACGACACCCGAAGGCCCTCGGGGCAGCACCGCAGTCATATGCGCGGTGGCGGATGTAAGTACAGCGTATCGAAGGAAGGTTCTCTCGCGACATAGGGCGCACAGGAGGCGCACGATGCGTGTCGCGCCCTTCGACGGACTCCGACGGTTTTCGGCCGCACTTTTGTTGTCGTACGGGGCGAGTTGCCGGGTTCCGGGGGTCTTGGGGACCCCCGGAACCCGGGTCATGCGCTGCTGCCCGGCCTGTGCGTCAGACGAGGCCGAGGCGGATGGCCGCGGCTTCGGCGTCCACCGGAACGGTGACCGGCTGCGGAGCGCCGGCGATCGCCCAGTCGGGGTCCTTGAGGCCGTTGCCGGTGACGGTGCACACGATCGTCTGGCCGGGGTCGACCAGGCCCAGCTCGGCGGCCTTGAGTAGACCGGCCACGGAGGCGGCCGAGGCGGGCTCGACGAAGACGCCCTCCTGCGCGGCCAACAGCCGGTAGGCGGCCAGGATCTGGCGGTCCGTCACCTCGTCGATGAAGCCGCCCGACTCGTCGCGCGCGGCGAGCGCGTACTCCCAGGAGGCCGGGTTGCCGATCCGGATCGCGGTGGCGATGGTGTGCGGCTCCTTGACGATCTCTCCGCGCACGATGGGCGCCGAGCCGGAGGCCTGGAAACCCCACACACGGGGCGTACGGGAGGCCAGGCCGTCGGCCTTGTACTCCTTGAAGCCCTTCCAGTACGCGGTGATGTTGCCGGCGTTGCCGACGGGCAGCACGTGGATGTCGGGGGCGTCGCCCAGCGCGTCGACGATCTCGAACGCGGCCGTCTTCTGGCCCTCGATACGTACCGGGTTGACCGAATTGACCAGCGCGACCGGGTAGTTGTCGGACAGCGCGCGGGCGAGATTCAGACAGTCGTCGAAGTTGCCGTCCACCTGGAGGATCTTGGCACCGTGCACGAGGGCCTGGCCCATCTTGCCGAGCGCGATCTTGCCGCGGGGCACGAGGACGGCGGAGACCATGCCGGCGCGCACCGCGTACGCGGCGGCGGAGGCCGAGGTGTTGCCGGTCGAGGCGCAGATGACGGCCTTCGCGCCGTCCTCCTTGGCCTTGGTGATGGCCATGGTCATGCCGCGGTCCTTGAAGGACCCGGTGGGGTTCGCCCCCTCGACCTTGAGGTGCACCTCGCAGCCGGTGCGCTCGGAGAGCACCTGCGCGGGAACGAGCGGCGTGCCGCCCTCGCGGAGTGTGACCACGGGAGTCGTGTCCGTGACCGGCAGCCGGTCCCGGTACTCCTCGATGATGCCGCGCCACTGGTGGGTGCGATTGCTGCTCATGGGTCCTTACTCCCCTTCAACACGCATGATGCTGGCGACACCGCGGACGGTGTCCAGCTTCCGCAGCGCCTCGACGGTCCCGGTGAGGGCGGCGTCGGGTGCGCGGTGAGTGACGACGACGAGGGAGGCCTCGCCATCCTTGCCCTGCTGGCGGACGGTGTCGATGGAGACGCCGTGCTCCGCGAAGGTCGTCGCCACCTGGGCCAGCACACCGGGCTTGTCGGCCACGTCGAGGCTGATGTGGTAGCGGGTGACGACCTCGCCCATGGGGCTGACCGGCAGCTGGGTGTACGCCGACTCGCCCGGCCCCGTTGCCTCGGCGAGCTTGTTGCGGCAGACGGCGACGAGGTCGCCGAGGACCGCGGACGCGGTCGGCGAGCCGCCCGCGCCGGGCCCGTAGAACATGAGCCGCCCGGCGGCCTCCGCCTCGACGAAGACCGCGTTGTACGCCTCGCGGACGGAGGCGAGCGGGTGGGTGAGCGGGATCATGGCCGGGTGCACGCGGGCGGTGACGGACTCCCCGTCGGCGGCGCGCTCGAGGATCGCCAGGAGCTTGATGGTGCAGCCCATCCGCTTGGCGGAGGCGAAGTCGCTGGCGCTGACCTCGGTCATGCCCTCACGGTAGACGTCGTCGAGGCGGACCCGGGTGTGGAAGGCGATACCGGCCAGGATGGCGGCCTTGGCGGCGGCGTCGTAGCCCTCGACGTCGGCGGTGGGGTCGGCCTCGGCGTACCCGAGGGCCGTGGCCTCGTCGAGCGCCTCCTGGTAGCCGGCGCCGGTGGAGTCCATCTTGTCGAGGATGAAGTTCGTCGTGCCGTTGACGATGCCCATGACGCGGTTGATCTTGTCGCCCGCGAGGGACTCGCGCATCGGGCGGACCAGCGGGATGGCACCGGCGACGGCGGCCTCGTAGTACAGGTCCAGCCCGTGCTGCTCGGCAGCGGCGTGCAGGGCGGCGCCGTCCTGGGCGAGCAGCGCCTTGTTGGCGGAGACGACGGAGGCCCCGTTCTCGAACGCCGTGGTGATCAGCGTCCGGGCGGGCTCGATCCCGCCGATGACCTCGACGACCACGTCGATGTCGCCGCGTTTGAGGAGGGCGGTCGCATCGGTGGTGATCAGGGCCGGGTCGATGCCCTCGCGGACCTTGGAGGGGCGGCGCACGGCGACGCCCGCGAGCTCGACGGGCGCGCCGATCCTGGCCGTCAGGTCGTCGGCGTGCGTCGTCATGATGCGAGCAACTTCCGAGCCGACCACTCCACAGCCCAGCAGCGCCACCTTCAGCGGACGCGTACGCATCATTCGACCTACGCCTTTCGATCTTCCTTCAGTACCCCGCGCGCGGCTTGCGCGAGGGGTGAGAACCAGTCTCACTCAATGGACAGCAGTTTCCACCCTCGGTCCATTGAGTGAGACGTCAATTTCATCATCCGAGGTCGAGGCGCAGGAGATCTTCCTCCGTCTCGCGACGGACGATCACCCGGGCCTGACCGTCGCGCACGGCGACGACGGGCGGACGGAGCGCGTGGTTGTAGTTGCTGGCCATGGAACGGCAGTACGCGCCGGTGGCAGGGACGGCGAGCAGGTCACCGGGGGCGAGGTCGGCGGGCAGGAACGCGTCCTTCACGACGATGTCGCCGCTCTCGCAGTGCTTGCCGACGACGCGGACGAGCATCGGCTCGGCGTCGGAGGTACGGGAGACGAGCGCGATGGAGTACTCGGCGTCGTACAGAGCCGTCCGGATGTTGTCGGACATCCCGCCGTCGACGCTGACGTACGTCCGGAGTCCCTCGAGCGGCTTGATAGTGCCGACCTCGTAGAGGGTGAAGGCGGTGGGGCCGACGATGGCGCGGCCGGGCTCGACGGAGATGCGGGGCGCGCGCAGGCCGGCGCTCTCGCACTCGCGCGCCACGATCTCGGTGAGCGCCTTGGCGATCTCATGGGGCTCGCGCGGGTCGTCGTCGGAGGTGTAGGCGATGCCGAGACCGCCGCCGAGGTCGATCTCGGGCAGCTCCACCCCGTGCTCGTCCCGCACGGCGGCGAGCAGCTGCACGACCCGCTTCGCCGACACCTCGAAGCCGGCCATGTCGAAGATCTGCGAGCCGATGTGGGAGTGGACGCCGAGCAGCTCGAGCGAGTCGTGCCCGAGGGCCCGCCGTACGGCCTCGGCGGCGACCCCGTCGGCTACGGCGATGCCGAACTTCTGGTCTTCATGGGCAGTCGCGATGAACTCGTGCGTATGGGCCTCGACGCCCACCGTGACGCGGATCTGTACGGGCTGGCGTACGCCCAGCTCTCGGGCGATGTGCGCGACGCGGGCGATCTCCTGGAAGGAGTCGAGGACGATGCGCCCGACGCCGGCCTCGATGGCGCGCCGGATCTCGCCCTCGGACTTGTTGTTGCCGTGGAAGGCGATCCGGGAGGCGGGCATCTCGGCGGCGAGCGCGGTGGCCAGCTCCCCGCCGGAACACACGTCCAGATTGAGCCCCTCTTCCTTCAGCCACTTCACGACGGCCTTGGAAAGAAACGCCTTACCGGCGTAGAACACGTCGGCGTCCTTGCCGAAGGCGTGCGCCCAGGCCCGGCACCGCGCCCGGAAGTCCTCCTCGTCGAGGAAGAAGGCGGGGGTCCCGAACTCCTCGGCGAGCTTGGTCACTTCGATGCCGCCGACGCTGACGACGCCGTCACTGTCGCGCGTGACGGTCCGGGCCCAGACCTTCTCGTCGAGGGCGTTGAGGTCGGCCGCGGGCGGGGAGTAGTGCCCCTCGGGCAGGACATCGGCGTGACGGGGTCCGGCGGGGTGCGCGGAACGGCTCATCGGTATCTCTCTTCACAGGTCACAGGCGTGTCGGTGCGTCTATGCCGAGGAGGGCCAGGCCGCCGGCCAGCACCGTCCCGGCGGCTTCGGCAAGAGCCAGCCGGGCACGGTGGGCGGCCGAGGGTTTCTCGTCCCCCTGGGGCAGTACGCGGTACTGGAAGTCGAGCAGCGCGTCCGCCAGCTCGACGAGGTGCCGGGTGAGCCGCTCGGGCGCGCGGTGGTGCGCGGCGGCTTCGAGTACGAGGGGATGGCCGGCGAGGGCGCGCAGCAGCGCGGGGGCGTCCACCTCTCCGACGGCGGGCCCGAACCCGAGGCCGTCGGCGTTGCTGAGCAGTGCCCGGCTCCGCGCGTGGGCGTACCGCACCCGGAAGAACTCGCTGCCCTCGCCCTGCAGGAGCAGCCGGTCGGAGAACTCGGGCGTCTCGCGGGCCGGCACGCAGAGCATCGCCCAGCGGGCGGCGTCGACCCCGAACCGGGCGACGACGTCCCCGTCCCGCTTGGCGAGGGGAGCAACGGAAAGCCCGTCGGTCACGTCGTGCTCGCTGCCGCCCTGGCTGCGCACGAGCCGCAGGACACTCTCGCGTACGACGCGCTCGCGCAGGCCGAGGCCGGCGCCGATGTCGACGGGGAGGAAGGCGGCGCCCTCGAGCACGAGGACATCCCGGATGACGAGGGGAGCGGAAGGCGCGGGCAGCACGAAATTCAGAAACCCGGGGCCGGTGACCTCGACGCTCTCGATCCCCGGCTCCTGGCCGAGCCGACGGGCCAGCACCCTGGCCACCTCACCGGGCGCGCGTCCGGCGGCCTTGGCGACCTGGAAGGCGACGGGGGTGGCGTACTCCCCCACCCCACCGGGCCGGGTCCGCTCGACGACGACCCGCCCGGGCACGGCCACATCGGCGCCCAGCTCCCCGTCCTCGACGGCGCAGCGCACGGCGCGCACGACGGTACGGGAGAGATCGGCGGGGTTCACGAGACCCAGCCTAGGGGAGACGGCCGCTCACTCCGCGAAGGGTTTCGCCATGTGAAATGAGGAGGAGCGGGAGAGCAGCAGGAGGCGGCAGGTCTCAGCCCCTCCCCCTCCCGGCGGGGGCGCCCTTCCTCCCGTCGCGCAGGTCCTTCCCCTCGACCAGCCGCCGTACGACCCGTACCAGCTCGGCGGGCTCGAAGGGCTTGGCGACGAATGCATCCACCCCGGCCGCGATCCCCGACTCCACCTCGTGCTGCGTACAGGCACTCACGATCGCGACGGGCACGGCGCTGGTCCGCGGATCGGCCCGCAACTGCGCGGCGGTCCCGAACCCGTCCAGCCGGGGCATGACCACATCAAGGGTGATGACGTCGGGGCACACGCGATGCACGACGTCCAGACACTCGGCACCATCGTTCGCGGTCACGACCTCGAAGCCCTCCAGCTCGAGATTGACCTTGATCAGCTGCCGGATGACCTTGTTGTCGTCGACAACAAGCACCCGGCCCGAGACGCCTGGCACAACTCGAGAGTAGGTCGGCCCAGGCCCCCGCGTCCGGGTTTTTGCCACTTCCACCCCCTGCGGGCGACCGACCTCCTTCTCCCCCGACAAACCGGTTCCTGATCACCCCAGGGAAGCTGGTAGTGTTCAACCCGTCGCAGCAACACCAGCGACCGCGCCCCCGTAGCTCAGGGGATAGAGCAACGGCCTCCGGAGCCGTGTGCGCAGGTTCGAATCCTGCCGGGGGCACTTCGCAGGAAGTGCCCAAAGACCCCGCCATCAGCGAGTTCGCTGAGAACGGGGTCTTCGCGTATGCGCAGCCAACTGCCGCCCTGTGCGGCCCTACGACAGCCTCTGCGGCCTGGGCGCGCCCTCGCGTGGTGCGTTCCTTCCGTACGGCGGTCAGGGCCTGGTGGGGGTCGTGGTGGACGGCATGGCGCGCAGGAGTTCCGTGACGTCCGCGTGCCAGGCCCTCACCTCGGCCGGAGTGGGCGGCAGTTCGTAGGTGTGGTGGTGGCAGGCGGCGCTGAGGGCCGACCAGACCACGTACCACTGGCGGGCCACCGAGGGGCTCACGTACCAGTCCAGGCAGAGTGCCTTGGTCCGGCCCCTGCTGTGGACCATGCGGGGGCTGACGCTCCGCCAGAAGTCGTCCATGGCCTCGTCCAGAGCCAGCCTCAGCAGCGCGGCCGCGGCGCGGGCGCGCAGTCCGGGCGTGAGCGAGGGCATGGTGCCGGGCGGGGGTGTGAGCAGGGCGTCGGCGGCGGCCACGAGGTCGCGGGTGGACCGGGTCACCGGCGCTGCACCGCCCTGGCGAGCTTCTCTGTTTCCCGGACCAGGTCCATGGGCGCACCGGACGGGGCGGGAGCCTGGTGGGCCCCCGCGTTGCACCGCTCGATCAGGGTGCGCGCCCACGGCCCGTGGTCCTGGGCGACCGCGGCGAGCACATCGGCCGGTGCCATCCCGCTGTCGTAGAAGGCGAGCGCGGCCAACTCGGTGAGCTTGAACGTCCTGCCGATCCTCGCCTCGACCTCGTCGTGGCTGTGGCCGTCGGCGCGCAGCCGGCGCCGTGCGGGCTCCAGATAGGCCGCTTCCAGAGCTCCCCGGCACATCTGGGGCAGTACCCGGTCGGCAACGTCCTGCGGCACGTTGCGGTCACTGGCCACGGCCCGGGCCTCACCCAGCGCGAGGGAGACCGGGTCGTCGGTCCGGGTGACCCGTACGACGGAGTCGGTCTGGCGGGACACCTGCATGATCGTCGCGGGGACGCGCAGCTGACGGATGGCCTGCTGGAGGCGGGTGTCGTGGGTGAAGACGACCACCTGGCGGTGCCGGGAGTGGAGTTGGAGGACGCGGGCGAGTCCTTCGACCTTCTCCGGGTCCATGGACTGTACGGGGTCGTCGATCACCAGGAACCCGAAGGGGCTGTCGGGGTGCGTGGCCCGCGGGAGGAACAGCGAGAGGGCGAGCGAGTGCAGCTCGCCCTGGCTCATCACGCCGAAGGCGGGCGCGTCGATCGTGTCCACGGAGGCATCGAGCACCACCTTGCGCTGGTTGGCGGTGCCCGCGAGGCTGATCGAGCCGAGCGAGACGCTGCTGCGTTCGCACAGCAGTTTCCAGATGGTCTGCGACTGGTCGGCGAAGGGCCGGAGCCGTTCCTCGCGCAGTTCGCCGGTGACCTTCTTCAGCCACGCCCGGCCGTCCTTGATCTGCTTGATGAGCGGCCGGGCCGCCTCCGCCTTCTCGGCGTCGCGCAGGCATTCGGCGAGGCGCAGGGCGAGCGGCTGCCACCGGCCGTCCTGCTCGGCGATCCGGTCCGCGGCCTCCTCGCTCAGCTGTCGGCACGCGTCGGCCAGCGTGGCCGCCACCCGCTCGATCCGGTCCGCGAGTTCGCGCGGGTCGGCGACGTCCCGGCAAGCGGCCCACTCGTACCAGAGGGAGGCGAGCGGCGAAGCGTCGTCCTGGAGCCAGCCCGGAACCGGCTGCACCAGATCGCGTACGGCCCGCTCCGCGGCGGCCAGGCCCGCACGGGCGGTCTGCGCCTCGGCCGCCTCCCGCTGGAGCCGTTCGACCTGTTCCCGGGCGCGCAGGGCCCAGACCTCGTCGAGTCGGCTCCCGGCACCGCAGACGGGGCAGTCGGCGGACTGCGGGTGTCGGCGGTGGTGGTCCAGGGCCCGCTCCAGCAGTCCGATCAGCTGCCGGGCGTCCTCGGCTGTTCCGAAACGCGCGTCCTCGGCGACGGCGGCGGCTTCCCGGAGCCGGGCCACCGCGCCCGCGACCCCGCGCGGGTCGGGGCCTTCCAGGCCGACGAGGCGACGCAGGCGGGCGAGCTCGGCGCCGTCCGTTTCGACCTGGCCCTTGAGCAGCGCGCGTAACCGGTCGAGGTCCGGGTGGCGGCCGCTCAGCGCCGCGACGGCCTCGGCGGCCCGCGGGTCGTCCGACTCCGACAGTTCGGCGATCACGGCTCGGATCAGGTCACCGGCCCCTGTGACGGTGTCGGTGAGCTTCTTCGCTCGGGCGCGGGCTTCGTTGTCGGCGTCGCTGAGCAGGTCCAGGCCGAGGATCTGCGCGAGCGCGTCGTGCAGGGCACTCATCCGCCCGTTGATCATCGCGCCCAGCTCGCTGTACGAGAGGAACGGCCGGTAGAGGGACAGGTCCTCGGCGTCGATGACCTCGCGGGGATCCTGTTCGGGCACCCCGGGCCGGTGAACGACCGTTCGGGAGTCGTCCAGGCCGTCCCCGTGCCAACTCCTGCGGACGGTCAGCGGATCGTTCTCGCCGTCGAGGCAGAGCTGCACCGACACCTGTGGAGCGGTGTGGTCGTGCAGGTTGCGCCAGCCCTGCTTCCAGATCTGAGTGCGGTCCTGCCAGCGGAAGTTCTCTCCGGTGAGCACCATTTCGGCGGCCTCGGCGAAGCTGGACTTCCCCGAGCCGTTGCGGCCCGCGACCACGGTGAGGCCGGGGCCGGGGGTGAGGTCCAGCGTTGCGGCCGGTCCGATGCCGCGCCAGCCGGCCGCCGAGATCGATCGCAGGTACACCGGCCCGGCCTGCCCTGCACTCCTGGCCCGTACCTCGGGCAGTAGCCCGGCCACGAGGTGCCGCACGGCGGGCGCCAGCGAGGAGGCGGCCAGGCGGCCGAGGACCAGGTCGCGGAGGGAGGGGTGGGGCTGGTCACTCAAGGCGGCTCCTTGCGGTGGCACGGGGGCGGCGCTGATCGAGCTGTTCGCCCATGTTGCCCGAGTCCACCGCCGCCAGGAGGCGGAACCGTCGAGCGGGATCTCGGCTCCCACGGCTCGGCTCCCACGGCTCGGCTCCGTCGGGCGGTTCCGGTGGTCTGTACGAGGGGGGTGGGGCGGGGTCTGTGGTTTTTGGGGGGTGGGTAGGGATGGGGGGCGTGCGTAGGGTGGTCGGTAAGGCCGCATAGTGCCGTTGACCTGGTGCTTTGTGGCGAGTGGAGCTCGCATGAGGATGGGGCGGCGCGATGCGTGAGCTGGTGGAGACGGCGCGGCAGTGGGTGGCCGAGGGGCGCGCGGGGTATCTGGCGCGGCCCGTGACCGAGCAGGGGTTCGGGCCGCGGGATCCGGCCGGGGCGGTGCTCGTCGATGCGCGGGGGGAGTGTGTCGGCGCCCTGTACCGGGGGGTCTTTGATGCCGAGCTCGTCGCCGAGGCCGGGGCGATGGGGGCCGGGGACACCGCGCGGGTGTGCGAGGTGTCCGTGCGCGGGGCCGAGGCCGTGGAGGCGAAGCTGACCTGTGGCGGGCAGGCCGAGGTGCTGCTCCAGCCGCTGGCGGCGATCCCGGCCGAGTGGTGGGAGCTGCTCGGTGAGGGGGTCGGGGTGGCGTTGGTGACCCGGCTGAACGAGGGCGCCGATCAGGCCGTCAGTGCGGTCGTACGGGCCGGCGACGTGCCGCGTGATGATGCCGGGCGGCGGGCCGGGGAACTGCTGGGGACGCGGCGGGCCGGGCGGGACGCGTTGTACGGGGAGTCCGGGCTGGTGCTGGTGGAGGCGTACCCGTCGGCTCCGTACGTGGTGATCGGCGGGGGCGGTGAGCTCGCCGAGATCATCGAGCGGCAGGCGCTGCTGCTGGGCTGGGAGGCCGTGCTGGTCGACGGTGCGGAGGAGGCCGGGAAGGTGATCCAGGCGCGGCGGGACGCCGCGTGCCTGGTCATGCTGAGTCACGACGAGGCGTTCGACGTGCCGACGCTGCGGTTCGCGCTCGCCCAGGGGGTCCCGTACGTCGGTGCGCTGGGCTCGCGCAAGACGACCGCACGGCGGCGGGAAGGGCTGATCGCCGCCGGGGTGAGCGAGGCCCAACTGGCCCGGGTGCACGGGCCGATCGGCCTGGACCTCGGCGCGCGGACCCCGGCGGAGACCGCGCTGGCCATCTGCGCCGAGATCCTGGGGGTGCTGGGCGGACGCGAGCTCGACACCCTGCGGGATACGGACGGGCCCATCAACTCCTGACCGCTGGTTGGTCCCGACCGATCGGCCTGCGCCTGATCAGCCGTCGCCGAGGGCCCGCTTGAGCTGTGCCTTGTTCATGTCCGAGCGGCCGTGGACGTTGCGGCGCCGGGCCTCCGCGTAGAGCTGGTCGTACGTGGGGCCCTGCGCGCCGGAGTGGGAGTGCAGGCCCCCGCGGCGGGACGAGGACATGTCCTGCAGGGACTCCTTGCTGGCCGTCTTGGACTCCCCCGCCCGGGCGCGTTCCTTGTTGACCGTCCGGGCGGCGATCTCCTCGGCCTTGCCCTTCGGCTCGCCGCGCTGCTCCAGGCCCTCCTTGATGTGCTCGTACTGGCGTTCGTGCTTGGGGGAAGATCCGCGGGGCATGACCGGCCTCCTTCTCGGTTGCGGCTCGATTCGGGTGCCCCTGGCGCGTACCCCGGATGGCGCAAGGTATCCCGGCCAGAACAGCGCATATCGCCCTGAAGTGCGGGAAAATGGTTCCATGGACATGATCCTGAGCGTGGACTCGACCTTGACCGACATCGCATGGTTCCTGGTCGTCGGGATTGTCGTCGCCGGCTTCCTCCTCGGCGGCTTCAAGCTGGGTCAGCGGGTCCGGGCGAAGGAACCCCCGCCGCCCACCGCCGAGAGCCAGCCCCACCTGCCGAACGGCGGGGCCGTCTACGAGGTCCGCGAGGAGCGGGACCCCGTGGAGATTCCCGAGGGCGGCCTCCGGCCGCACGAGATGCAGGGCTACGGAAACTTCGGCTCCACCGCCTCCGCGCATCCCGACGACGTCCGCAAGCGGCGCGAGTCCGGTCACCAGCACGTGGAGGGACCGGGTCCGCATCCACAGCCAGGGGCTCCCCCGGACGCGGGGCGAGGCGCACACAGCTGACACGCCGGCCCGACTCCCTCTGGCGTCTGACCTCTGGCGTCTGACCTCTGACCCGCGCCTCCCGCGCGGGTCAGAGGTCTGTCCGCAGCCGCAGCACCTCCGGCGGCGGGTGCCGGGCCGAGGCGTGCCGGACCTCCGCCGTCAGCGGCGGGTCGAGCGGCCGGAAGGGCACCTCGCCGAGCCCGATCGCCGTGACGGTCGCCCCGGCCGGAGCCACCGCCGCGCGGGAGGCCACGGCCTGCGCCACCTCCGCGCGCAGGGCCGCCGTCAGAGGGCTCGACACCAGCGGGGTCTCGTCCCCGACCGGCAGGACCAGCACCAGGGCGAGCGGGCGGCGCGGGGTGCCGGTGTAGCCGACCACCGCCGCGTCGCGGACGTCCGTGTGCCGCAGCTTCTGCCAGCCGCGCCGGCCTGCCGGGTAGGTCTGGTCCAGCCGTTTGACGACCAGGCCCTCGATGCCGCTGGCGGGCAGGGTCTCGTACCAGGTGGCCGCCAGCTCCGGGTCGGTGGTCATCGGCACCGGCTGCAGCGGCGGCCCGAGCGGCAGCAGGAGGTCCACCAGGAGGGCCCGGCGGCGCTCGTACGCGCGCCCGCGCAGGTCCAGCCCGGCCAGTTCCAGCACGTCGAAGGCGGCGTACGAGGCCGGCAGCGTCTGCGCCAGTACGGCGGCCCGCGCGGCCGTGGCCGCCGCCCGGCGCTGCACCAGCGCGAAGTCCGTCCGGCCCGCGTGCCAGACCACCACCTCCCCGTCGAGGACGGTCCCGGCGGGCAACTGCCGTGCGGCCACCTCCAGATCGGGGAAGGCGCTGGTCACGATCCGGCCGGAACGCGCCTGGAGCACGACGTCGGCGTCCGAGCGCACGATGACCAGGCGGTGGCCGTCGAACTTCGGCTCGTACGCCAGGCCCGCGCCGCGCGGAAGGGTCCGTACGGCGGTGGCCAGCGCGACCCGGATCACGGCCGGGCTCCTCGCGTCCCCGGCAGCCGGCCGGCCCGGTCGAGGTTGACCAGGGGGCCGAAGAGGTCCCCGTCGCGCTCCAGCCGCAGCGGGACGTCGTCGGCGAGGAAGACCAGGTCGTCAGGGCGCCGGCAGGCCTCGACCTCCTCCCAGGACACCGGTGTGGACACGGTCGGCCGGGCCCGCGCGCGCAGCGTGTAGGGCGCGGCGGTGGTCTTGGCGGCGGCGTTCTGGCTGTGGTCGACGAAGACCTTGCCGGGGCGCAGCGCCTTGGCCATGCGGTGGACGACCAGGTCCGGCAGCTCGCGCTCGGCCTCCTGGGCGAGCAGCTTCGCGTACGCCGACACCTGCTCGGAGGGGGTCGGCTCCAGGGGCACGGCCAGGTGCATGCCCTTGGAGCCGGAGGTCTTGGCGTACGCGTGCAGGCCGTCGGCCGCGAGCCGGTCGCGCAGCCAGAGCGCGGCGGCGCAGCACTCGACGACGGAGGCGGGCGCGCCGGGGTCGAGGTCGAGGACCATCCGGTCGGCGATGGCCGGGCTCCCGGCGGTCCACTGGGGGGTGTGGAACTCGACGACGAGGTTGGCGGACCACATGAGGGTGGCCATGTCGGCGACGACCACCTGTTCGGCGGAGAGGTCCTCGGAGCGGGGCACGGGGGTGGTCTTCACCCAGTCGGGGGTGCCGGGCGGCGGGTTCTTGGTGAAGAAGAGCTGGCCGTCCGGGCCGTCGGGATAGCGCAGGAAGGACACCGGCCGGTTGTGGATGTGCGGGAGGAGGGATCCCGCGACGAGGGCGTAGTAGTGCAGCACCTCGCCCTTGGTGAAGCCGGTCTCGGGGTAGAGCACCTTGTCGAGATTGCTGAGCGCGATGCGACGGCCCTCCACCAATGTGATCGGCGTCATACGATGAGACTGCCACGAAACAGGAGGAACCGTGCGATCCATTTGGAACGGGGCGATCTCCTTCGGCTTGGTCAGCATCCCGATCAAGCTCGTGAACGCCACCGAGAGCCACTCGATCTCCTTCCGTCAGATCCACCTCACTGACGGCGGGCGGATCCGCTACCGCAAGGTGTGCGAGCTGGACGCCGAGGAGGTGCCGACCGCTGAGATCGGGAAGGGGTACGAGGAGGGGGACGGGTCGATCATCCCGATCACCGACGAGGACCTGGCGCAGCTGCCGATCGCGACCGCCAGGACGATCGAGATCATGTCGTTCGTACCGGCGGACGAGATCGATCCGCTGCAGATGGACGCGGCGTACTACCTAGCGGCGAACGGGGCGACGGCGGCGAAGCCCTACACCCTGTTGCGGGAGGCGCTGAAGCGGAGCCGGAAGGTCGCGATCGCCAAGTACGCGCTGCGGGGGCGGGAGCGGCTGGGCATGCTGCGGGTCGTGGACGACGTGATCGCCATGCACGGGCTGTTGTGGCCGGACGAGATCCGGGCGCCGGAGGGGGTGGCGCCGGATGCGGACGTGACGGTACGGGAGGCCGAACTCGACCTGGCGGACGCGCTGATGGCGACGTTGGGCGAGGTGGAGCTGTCTTCGCTGCACGACGACTACCGGGAGGCAGTGGAGGCGATGATCGCGGCGAAGGCGGGCGGGGCGTTCGAGCCGACCGAGGCCGTCGTGGAGCCAGCCGGGGGTCAGGTGATCGACCTGATGGCGGCGCTGGAGAAGAGCGTGAAGGCGGCCAAGGCTTCTCGGGGGGAGGCGGGTTCCGCGGGCGGGGCGGAGGGCTCGGCCGAGGCCGAGGTCACGCCGATTCGGGGGCGGCGGAAGTCGGCGGCTGCGGCTGCGCCGAAGGCGGTGGGTGGGAAGAAGTCGACGGCGAAGTCGGCCGCGGGCAAGAAGACTGCGTCGGGTGCGGCGAAGAAGGCCGCGGCGTCCAAGTCGACGGCGAAGTCGGCCAAGTCGGCTGCCGCGGCCAAGAAGACGGCCGGCGCCGCGAAGAAGGCGGCGCCTGCGCGGAAGCGGACCTCGGCCTGAGGCCAGGGTGGCGGGGGCCTGCGGCGCTGTCCCCTACCCGCCCCGTCCCGAAACTGGGGCTCCACCCCAGACCCCGCGTCTCAAACTCCCCCAGACTCCGTCCGGGGGGACCCCCAGGCGGGGCTGGATCTGCCGGCGTTGGGGCCCAGCCATGTTCTCGTGTCGCGGGCCAGGGTGAACAGGGTTTCGATGTCCGGGGGTTTGAGGGCCGTGGGGGAGGACGTGAGGTCTGTCGTGGCCGTGGGGGGTTGGAGTACGCGGATGTCGCGGAGGGTGGGGGCCACCTCGACGCGGGAGGCGTCGACCACGGCCAGAGCCGGGGTGACCTGGGCCGTCAGGGCACGGGTGGCGCGGGCTGCCGCGCGGCGGGTCCAGCGCGGGTCCGGGCGGGGCTCGGCGCGGCCGACCGCGAGCAGGAGATCGCCGGCCACCGCGCGCTGGCGGCGGCCCGGGACGGTGCGGACGCAGAAGATCCCGGCCGGGCCGATGAGCAGGTGGTCGATGCGTCCCATTCCCGGGACCGGGACGCAGTGCAGGATCCGCCAGCCGTCCGCCTCCAGGGCGTCGAAGGTGTCCCCCATGCGCTGCTGGGCCAGCAGGTCCTGACGCAGCCGGTGCCGCGCCCGGGTGCCCGCCGGGCCGTGTTCCAGCTCCCCCAGCAGGGTCTCGCCGGGGCGGTTCGGGGCCAGGTCCGCGTCCGGCGGGAGGGCGAGGCCCGCCAGGTCGGCCGCCGTGGGGACGGGAGGCGGACCGATCGTCACCGTTCCGCTCAGGTAGGGCCGTAACACCGCGAGGATCGCCTCGCGCTGGTCGTCCGCGAGGATGCTGATCCGGTTCGCCTGCCGGTCGTACCAGGCCACCGCCCGCCCGTCGGGCAGATTGACATACAACCGGCCCCGGCCCGGCCGGCCGCCCGGCAGCACTCTGAGTCCCTTCATGGGCCCTCACCCCCCGCCGTCCATGGGAACAGCCGGGGCGCCGCACGGCAATCCCCCGGCTGTGTAACGACTCTGACGTGACCCTGCGACGTCGCTGTTACACGAACGGGGCTCCGCCGCAACGGCCGGCGCCTAGGTTTGTCCCACCTGGCCCCATCAGGAACCGCCAGCACACGCCGGCACACGCCAGGACATGACCAGCACCGGAGGGCTTCCCGTGAGCACCGTCAGCCGCCGCACCCTCGTTCGCGCCGCCGCCGTGACCGCATGCGCCGGGAGCCTGCTGGCGCTGCCGACCGCCGCCGCCCTCGCCGAGGGGGTGCCGGCGGCCTCGTCCGCGCACTCCGCGGGACCGCAGCCGACGCTGGTCAAGAGCCTCTCCCTCGCGGACGGCACCTCCACCGCGAAGGTCTACCGCATCGCCGGGGGCGCGTACCGGGCCGACATCCTGACCGCCGGCGGCCACAAGGCCACCACGCTGACGAGCCGTGAGGGCATCACCGGCTTCGGCGGCGCCGGGGACCTGCACGCCGCGCTGGAGTCCGACGGGCGGCTGACGTCCTGGGTGGGCGGCGACGCTCCCGCGGAGGGCCGGTCCCACGAGGTCGCGGGCGACGGGTACAAGACCGGCACCCGCAGCGGGCAGGTCGTTCCCGCGTCGGCGCCCGGGACCGCGGGCGGCGGGAGCCGGTCCGTGGCCACCGGCCCGGCCGACTCGCTGCGCCTGAACACGCTGGCCGACGGGCCGGGCGAGGGCGTGTTCCTGCTCGCCGCGGGCGGCGGCATCGCGGCCATCGGCGCCGCCGGACTCGGCTTCGCGATGCTGCGGCGCGGGCGGACCGAGAGCTGACGCCCGGCCGGTACGGCGGAAGCGGCTCAGCGGGCGTCGCCCGGCGGTAGCAGCACTGCGGAAAAAGCCGCAAGCGAAAAGGGCAAACCTCCGCATAAGGTTGACCGGACCCGAAGGTCATACCGCTGTGGACATGGAGGACGCTGGGGTCTGTGAAAACGTTTCCCTTCCGCTCGGCCGCCGCCTCCGTCCCGCAGGCGCTCGCACTGGTCGGTCTGCTCGCCCTGCTGCCCCTGCTGACGGGTTGCGGCGACGCCGGCGGGCTGGTCGGCGCGGGCTCGACACCGACCGCGAGCGGGCCCGTACATCTGTGGCCCGACCGCCAGGGTGCCGTCGTACCGCCGGCCGATCCGGGTGGCGCCCCGCCCGAGTACGTCCGGGGGATCCCGCCCGTCCAGGACCAGGACGTGCACGCCGTGGACCCGGTGGCCCTCGTCCAGGCGGAGCTGCGGGCCCATCCGAAGACCGACGTCGGCCCGGACGGGATGCCCGCAGAGACCGCCGCCGCGATCAGGGACTGCGGCAAGGACGGCGTGGAGCCCGAGGAGTGCCCGGTGCTGACGCCGTACTACCGGGACCTCACGGGGAACAGCAAGGACGAGCTGATCGTCGGCATCGAGTACCCGGACAAGATGATGTCGGTACGGGTGTACACGGCGGACGCCGACGGCCGGCTCAACCGGATCATGGCAACGACGCAGACCGTCATCAACGTGGACCTGGCCGGGCGGGACGTGATCCTGCGGGTGCCCAGCGGGAACAACGGCTACGAGCTGATCACCGCCTGGTCCTGGGACGAGAAGCAGCTGACCATGCTGCCGACGCGCGAGCAGATCGTACGGGTGCCGGGCAATCCGCAGGGCCCGGCGAGTCCCGGCACGGGCCCGGGCTCCGGCTCCGGCTCCGGGAACGGGAACGGGAACGGGTCAGGCACCGGGCCCGGCACCGGCCCCCGGTCGAAGGCCTCCGGCGCGCCCGCCGGACCAGGCACGCCGTGAGACCCCGGCTGCCCGCCTGGACCGCCACGCTGACCTGGAAGTCCGCGTGTTTCATCGTGGTGATGTGCTGCTCGCTGGCGGCCGCGCTGGGGGCGCTCGTCCATGTGGAGGTGACCCGTCAGACCGTGGCCACGGCGCGCGAGAAGGCGCTCGCCAAGCTGAACGACGCCTCCCGCGCGTACGAGGCCGGCGAGGCCCTGCCGCCCGATTCGGCCCTGGATCCCGTGGGCCTGCCGCCGCGGCTGCGGGCGCTGGCCCTCAGCGGGCACCGCGGGACGGTGGTGGACGACTACCGGGACCGCCCCACGATGTGGGCGGCGGCTCCGGCGGACGGGCGGGCGCTGGCCACCGCCATCGACTACGGGCAGAGCGCGCGCACCATCAGCGGGCTGGACAACGCGATCATCGGGTCGTCGGTCCTGGCGATCGGCGGGACGCTGCTGGTCGGCGCCTTCGCCGTGACTCGGGTGACGCGCCGGCTGCACCAGACGGCGACGGTGGCGCGCCGGATCACGCAGGGGGATCTCGACGCGCGGGTGGGCGACCCGCGGACGAAGGACCCCTCGCGGCACCAGGACGAGGTGGCGACGGTGGCCGGGGCGCTGGACACGATGGCGGGGAGCCTGCAGGCGAAGCTGGAGAGCGAGCGGCGGTTCACGGCGGACGTGGCGCACGAGCTGCGCACACCGCTGACCGGCTTGCATGCGGCGTCGGAACTGCTGCCGGAGGGGCGGCCGACGGAGCTGGTGCGGGAGCGCGTACGGACGATGCGGCAGCTGACGGAGGACCTGCTGGAGATCTCGCGGCTGGACTCGGGCAGCGAGGTGGTCGAGACCGATCTGCACCAGCTGGGGCGGCTGGCGGGACGGGTGGTGAGGGCGTCCGGGACGCAGACGCAGGTCGTCGTCGTCCGGGACGCGCACGTGGAGACGGACCGGCGGCGCCTCGAGCGGGTGCTGGGCAATCTGGTGGCCAACGCGCACAAGCACGGCCGGGCGCCGGTGGTGCTGACGGTGGACGGGCCGGTGGTGACGGTACGGGACCATGGCGACGGCTTTCCCGACTACCTGCGGGCGCACGGTCCGCAGCGGTTCCGCAGCGGGGGCAAGGGGCACGGGCTGGGGCTGACGATCGCGGTCGGGCAGGCGGCGGCGATCGGGGCGCGGCTGGAGTTCCGCGCCGCGGAGGGGGGCGGGGCGGAGGCGGTGCTGACGCTGCCGGGGCCCGTCCCGGCGCCTCCGGCGGAGGCCTGACGGCACCCCCGGCAGCGCGGCCATCCCGAGCCCCCGGCCGTCAGGGGCGCGGGGCCTTGGTCCAGGGCCAGCGGGGCTTCGGCTTCTGGCCCTCCGGGCGGAAGGCGTACTTCCAGCCCTTCTGGAGCCCCAGGCGCTTGGAGTAGCCCGACGGGACGCGTTCGTAGAGGAGCACCGTCGCCGGGCCCCCGTCCGGCGCCGGGACCGGGATCTCGTACCACTTCGGGGGATGACCGGTGGGGCCGAGGAGGATCGGGAGGACCCGGCCGTCCATCGGGCCGCCCTCGAAGGGGGTCGGTTGGCTTCTCACCCCACCAGTGTCACAGGAGGTGGGCGGCCTCGGAGACCACCGGGATCACCCGGCGGGCCAGAACCCCGACCGGGCCGTCCGCCGATTCCAGGGCGAGGGCGGCGCGGGCGGCGGCCGCCGTTTCCGGGTCCGTGGCGGCGGTGGCCGTGAGCAGCGCGATGAACTGGTCCACCAGCCAGTCGCACAGGGAGCCGACCTCCGGCTGCTTGCCCTCGTCGATCCAGATGAGGGAGGCCGCCTCGACCGCCGTGATCCACGTACGGACCATCATGCGCAGGCGGGGGCCGGGGGCGGGGACCCCCAGGTGGAAGAGGATCTGCTCGGCGGCGGACCGGCGGATGCCGTCGACCGTCGCCGTCGTGCGGGAGGTCTCCACGACGCTGCCGCCCTGGAGGAGCGCCGAGAATCCGGCGTCGTGTTCGTCGACGAAGGCCAGGTACCGGTCGAGGGCCCGGCTGAGGCGCTGGGTCAGGGGGCCCTGCTGCGGTTCCGCGAAGCACAGTTCGAGGAGGTCGGCCGCCGAGCGCAGGGCGGCCTCGTACAACTGCTGCTTGCCGCCCGGGAAGTAGCGGTAGACGAGCGGGCGCGAAACCCCGGCCGCCTCGGCCACGTCGTCGAGCGAGACCTCCTCCGGCGCCCGGTGCGCGAACAGCGACAGGGCTGCGTCGAGGAGTTGGGCTCGCCGCTCCTCGACGCTCAGCCTGCGGTAGGCGCGTACGGTCATGCCCGCAGAGTAGACGACACCCACGTCTACGCGAGGAGGCCCGAGCTCTTCCACAGCTTGCGGCCGATCCCGCGCATCACACCGATGTCGTCGAGGAAATCGGTGAGCCGCTTGGCGCCGGTCTGCATGACCTCGCGGCGGTGGCCGCTCGCCTTGACCTGGGCCACGGCTTCGCGGCGGTCGAGGCCGATGTTCTCGTAGACGGCCGGGTTCACGAAGGCGAGGGAGAAGACGCGGGCGGCCTCGCCGCAGCTGATGCGGGTGAGTTCCTGCTCCCAGCGCGGGGCCGTCAGCATCTGGCGGCGCAGTTCCTCCCGGGCGTACCGGACGTGCCGGGCCTCCTCGATGACGTGGATCCGGGTGACCCCGCGGACGAGGGGCTGGACGCGCTCGTCCGGGAAGGTCAGGCGCTGCATCCAGTCGAGGATCTCCTCGCCGAGGAGGGTGCACGCGAAGGAGCCGGGGGTGGTGGAGACCGTCTTGAGGACGCGGGCGAGGTTGTGGTTGACGCGGGAGACCGGGTAGGCGGGGGCGCCGCCCTTCTGGATCATGCGGGCGAACATCATCGAGTGGCGGCACTCGTCGGCGATCTCGGTGAGCGCGTAGCGCACGTGGCTGCTGGTCAGGGACTTGTCGTAGATGTGCCGGACCAGGAGCTGCATGAGGATGATCTCGAACCAGATGCCCAGCGAGCCGAGCGCCGCGGCCTCGTGGCGGGAGAGGTCGATGCGCTGCTCCTCCCCCATCTTCTTCCAGATCGGGGTGTCGTAGAGGGAGAGCAGCTCCGGGGGCCAGTAGTACTTGCCCTCGATCACCGGGGCGTCCCAGTCGAGTTCCTTGTCGGGGTCGAAGGAGTGCTTGGCGGAGGATTCGAGCAGCCGTTCGGCGATCTGCTCGCGGTCCTTGAGCAGGCCGAGGGCGTCCCTCAGCTCGGCTCGATCGGTCACGGTCGTCATGGCTTCGGACACCTCGTCGTCGAGTTACCGGCGGTCACTGCTTATGAGACTGCCTGTCAGCAAGGTCGTCAATCCCTCGCGCACGACTTGTTGACCGCGCGTCTACCAACGTGTGACGCTGCCAACTGTCCAGTCCCGCACGGCAGTACGTGACGACGTGATGAGGCGAGGAGGCGTCAGTGTCGACGCACGAGCTCTACACCAAGGACCCGGGCGAGGGCGTCTGGCAGGTTCCCGCCTCCGGATCGGCCCGCTTCAGCTGGGAGTACGACGGGGGCCGCGAGCGGCTCCTCGCCCTCTACCAGAAGGGCAAGGACAAGCAGTGGGACGGTGCCAAGCGCATCGACTGGGACATCGAGGTGGACCCGTACGATCCGCTGGGCACCCCGGACGAGGTGCTGACCCTGTACGGGACGCGGCACTGGGCCAAGCTCACCGAGCGGGACAAGGGCGAGCTGCGCCGGCACTACGCCTCCTGGCAGTTCAGCCAGTTCCTGCACGGCGAGCAGGGCGCGATGGTGTGCGCGGCGCGCATCGTGGAGTCGGTGCCGGACCTGGACGCGAAGTTCTACTCCGCCACCCAGACCATGGACGAGGCCCGGCACGCCGAGATCTTCGGGCGCTTCCTGCACGAGAAGGTCGGGATGCTGTACCCGATCAACGACAGCCTCCAGGGGCTGCTGGGCGACACCCTGCGCGACTCCCGCTGGGACATGCCGTACCTGGGCATGCAGGTGCTCATCGAGGGGCTGGCGCTGGCCGCCTTCGGGATGATCCGCGACACGACCGACAAGCCTCTGCCGAAGCAGATCCTGGCGTACGTGATGCAGGACGAGGCCCGGCACGTGGCCTTCGGGCGGATGGCACTGCGCGACTACTACAAGCAGTTGACGGACGCCGAGCTGCGCGAGCGCGAGGAGTTCGTGATCGAGGGCTGCTACCTGATGCGGGACCGGCTGCGCGGGGTGGAGGTGCTGGAGAACTTCGGCATCCCGCGGAAGGAGGCGGAGCAGTTCAGCGAGCAGTCGGAGTTCCTGGCCCTGTTCCGCAAGCTGCTGTTCAGCCGGATCGTGCCCTGTGTGAAGGACATCGGACTGTGGGGCGAGCGGCTGCAGAAGGCGTACCTGGAGATGGGCGTCTTCGAGATGGGCGATTCCAACCTGGACCTGCTCATGCGGCAGGACGAGGAGATCGCCGAGACCCTGGACCGCGAACGGTTCGCGGCGGAGGAATCGGAGCGCGTGGCGGAGGTGGAGGCAGCCATCGCGGACGGGGCCGCGAGCTAGCTGCAACGCGGCAGCCGGCCGGGCGCCCCCGCATCTCCCGCGCAGCTCCCAGCGCCGATCTATCGAGCGGCCAGCGCCGCCTCCATCACCGCTCGCGCGATCGGGGCGGCGGCCAGGTTCCCGCTGATGTCCCCGCGGTCCGCCGCCGCGTCCTCGACCACCACCGCGACCGCGACCGCCGGCAGCGGCGCGCCCTCGGCCTTGGCCCAGGAGATGAACCACGCGTACGGGGTCCCCGCGTTGCCGACCCCGTGCTGCGCTGTGCCGGTCTTGCCGCCAACCACCGCGCCCGGGATGGCCGCGTTCTTCCCCGTCCCGTTCTCCACCACCTTCACCATCAGCTCCTGCATCCTCAGGGCGGTGGCCGGATTCATGGCGCGGCCCAGGCTGCGCTGGTCGCCGCGCCGCACCGGGGATCCGTCGTCCTGCGTGGTCCGCTCCACCAGGTAGGGGGACTTGAGCTCACCGCCGTTGGCGACCGCGGCCGCCACCATCGCCATCTGCAGCGGGGTGGCCCGGGTGTTGAACTGCCCGATCGAGGACAGGGCCAGCTGGTCCTGGCTCATGTCGGTGTCGAAGTTCGACCGCGACACCCACGAGGGCACCCGCGGCCCGTCGCGGTTGAACCCGAACCGCTCCGCCGCCTCGACCATGCCGCGCAGCCCGACCCGCACCCCGATCTTCGCCATCACCGTGTTGCAGGACCACTGCACCGCCTCCGCCATCGAGGCGTCCTGGCAGCCGGTGCCCGCGTTCGGCAGCAGGGTGCTGGTGCCGGGCAGCGGGTAGGGGTCGGGGGTCTCGGTGGGCGCGTCCACATCGGTGACCACGCCCGCGTCGAGGGCGGCCGCCGCCGTCACGATCTTGAAGGTGGAACCGGGCGGATAGGTCTCGCGCAGCGCCCGGTTGAGCATCGGCCGGGCGGGGTCCGCGTTCAGCCGCGCCCACTCCTCCTTGACCCGGGTGCCCGTACCCGAGAGCACCGACGGGTCGTACGAAGGGCTGCTGACCAGCGCGAGGATCTTCCCGGTGGCCGGTTCGACGGCCGCCACCGCGCCCCGTTTGCCGGCGAGCCCGGCGTACGCGGCCAGCTGCACGCCGGCCCGGACGGTGGTGGCCGCGTTCCCGCCGGCCGGGCGGCCGCGCGTCAGGTCGTACCAGAGCGGGAAGGCCGAGAGCCCGGGGTCGGTGCCCGCGAGGATCCCGTCCTCGGCGCGCTCGACGAAGCTGGTCCCGTACGTCTGGGAGGAGAAGCCGGTGACGGGCGCGTACAGCGGGCCGTTCTTGTACGTCCGCTCGTAGCGCAGCAGTTGGCCGCTGTCCCGGGAGCCGGTGACGGGACGCCCGTCGACCAGGATGTCCCCGCGGGGTTCGGCGTAGCGCGCGATGGCGGGACGTTTGTTGGCCGGGTTCGCGCCGTAGGCGGCGGACTTCCAGACCTGCACGCGGGCGATGTTGACCAGCAGGGCGACGAGCAGCAGGGCGCAGAAGTACGCGCACCAGCGGATGTAGCGGATCACTCGGGGGGCTCCTGCGGTGCGGGCCTGCGGGCGCTGTCGCTGAGCCGGACCAGCAGGGCGACGATGATCCAGTTGGTGACGACGGAGGAGCCGCCCTGGGCCAGAAAGGGCATGGCCATGCCCGTCAGCGGGATCAGCCCGGTGACGCCGCCCGCGATGACGAACACCTGGAGCGCGACGATCGAGGCGAGGCCGGTGGCGAGCAGGCGGCCGAAGGGGTCGCGCAGGGCGAGCCCGGCCCGGAAGCCGCGGGCGACGAGGAGCCCGTAGAGGAGCAGGATCGCGGCGAGGCCGACGAGGCCGAGCTCCTCGCCGGCGGTGGCGAGGATGAAGTCCGACTTGGCGGCGAAGCCGATGAGGAAGGACTGGCCGTGGCCGAGCCCGGAGCCGAGCAGGCCGCCGGCGCCGAAGGCGAAGAGGGACTGGGCGAGCTGGCCGGGGCCCTCGCCGCGCTCGATGGAGGCGAAAGGATTCATCCAGTCGTCCACGCGGCTGTGCACATGCGGTTCGAAGGTCCCGACGGCGTAGGCACCGACAGCCGCGAGCAGCAGGCCGATCGCGATCCAGCCGATCCGTCCGGTGGCCGTGAACAGCATGATCACGAACAGTCCGAAGAACAGCAGCGAGGTCCCGAGATCCCGCTCCAGGACCAGTACACCGACGCTCAGCAGCCAGATCGCGAGGATCGGGCCGAGGACCCGGCCGGGCAGGAGGCGCAGCTTCCAGAAGAGCCTGCGGCCGGTGAGGGCCAGGGCGGTGCGGTTCGCGGCGAGGTAGGCGGCGAAGAAGACGGCGAGCAGGATCTTGGCGAACTCCCCCGGCTGGAAGGAGAGTCCGGCGAACCGGATCCAGATGTGGGCGCCGTTGACCGCCGGGAAGAACACGGGGACGAGCATCAGCAAGAGGGCGACGGTGACGGAGAGGTAGGCGTAGCGCTGGAGCACCCGGTGGTCGCGCAGGACCAGGACGACGAGGACGAAGAGCGCCACGCCGAGGGCGGACCACAGGAGCTGGTCCCCGGCGGTGAGGTGGCCGGGGGTGGTCGCGTCGAGGCGCTGGATGAGGACGAGGCCGAGTCCGTTGAGCAGGACGGCGATCGGGAGCACGAGGGGGTCGGCGTACGGGGCCCGGAGGCGGACGGCGACGTGCGCGAGCAGGGCGGCGGCGGCGAGGCCGGCGGCGTACTGGGCGGCGGGGCGGGGGACGCGGCCGGTGGTGGTGAGGCCGACGTAGAGGTGGCCGAGTACAGAGATCAGGACGGCGCCGGCGAGGAGCGTCAGCTCGACGCCGCGGCGCTTGGGGGCGCGGGCGTCGGGAGGTGGGGGCGGAGCGGGCTCCGCCACCTGTGCCGTCAGAGCGGTCATAGGCGAAACGTAGCAAGCAGACGGATGGTATGTCCGTTTATGTCATAGTGTGCCGAAGAGTCGTCATAAACGGTCGGAATCAGGAGCCGAGCCCTATGGGACCTGTGGAATTCATCGTCCTGGCCTTCCCGGAGGAGCAACTGCGGGTGCCGGCGGTCGAGGCGGTGATGGGACTTCGGAAGACCGGGGTGGTCCGGCTGATCGACGGGCTCGTGGCGACGAGAACGGCGTCGGGGGATGTCCTCGCGGCGGAGTTCGACGAGTTCGTGGAGCTACGGGGCCTGCTGACGGGCCGGGACGTGGCACGGCTGATCGGGCCTGAGGACGTACAGGAGGCGGCGGAGCTGCTGGAGCGCGGGAGCTGCGCGCTGCTGCTGCTGGTCGAGCACGTGTGGGCCGAGGACGCGGCGATCGCCGTACGGGCGGCGGGCGGGCGGATCGTGGGCTCGGTCCGCATCCCGGTGGACCGGGTCCCGGCGGACACCCGGACGGGGGTGGCCTGATGTTCATCCGTCCGGTGGCAGTAACGGTCAGGTCGGCGAACCGCCCGCCGGGCCGCCCACTGCTGCGGGGCCTGCTGGCACGGGCGGCGGGCGCGGTGACGGAGGGCGCGGCAGAGCCACAGCCCCGGGGCCTTCTGGGGCGGGCGGTGAGGGCGGCGGCGGACACGGGAGCGGTGGAGTGGGAGCCGGAAGGGGAACGGGAGCCGGAGTCGGAGTCGGAGTCGGAGCCCTGGCCACCGGACCCGGACGCCCCGGAGGAACCCCCGCCGACCACCCCCGCTCCCCCGACGGGCCTGGTATCGGAACTCACCCAACTGGCGGCCCTGACCCGCGAGGGCCTGCTCACCCCGGAGGAGTTCACGACGGCCAAGGCGCGGCTGCTGGGGGGGTGAGGTGGGGCTTCGGGGGTCGGGGTCCGCACACTCCTCATCAGAGAAGGTTTGGGGGTTTCCCGTCAGTCCCACTGTCTCCCCGGGTCGGGCCGGTCTGTAAAGGGCGCTCCTCCTTCGTCGTCGCGTCGCTTCGCGATGGCCTTCGGCCACCCTTGACAGACCGTCCCGCCCCGGAAAGACAGGACTGTCGGGAAGCCCCCAAAAGAACGGTCCACCGGTTCCATGAATGAGCAAGGGGCATCAGGGACCGACTCCCTGGTTCCCAGGGGCAGGGTCTGAGCCCGGGCCCATCGGGAGGGGATCCGGGGTCGGTGGGCGCATCAGATCGCTACACACTTGCTCATTGCTTGGCGGCTGCGGGCCGTCTGGGGCTGGGAACAGGCCGGGAGCTGGTCGCCTTACTCGGCGTCCTGTACTGCCAGCTGCTCACGGACTTGAGGGGTGTCCTCGTAGACGCGCCACTCGGCGACCTCGCCGTTTCGGATCCTGGCGGTCCAGAGGGCCGGTCCGGCGAGGCTCGGTTCCGAACACACCGAGTGGCCGACGACCGTGACGACGTCCTCCCTCGCGGTGAGTGAATCGAAGACGTTCCGATAGCCGGGGAACGACTCGAAGAAGCCGCGCCAGGCATCGAGGCACTCTTGTTTCCCCGAGACGACACCTCCTTCCGAGTCGATGAAGGTGTGGTCGTCCGACATCAAGCGGGCGAGACCCTCGACGTCCCGGCCGTTGATGCAGTCGTTGAACCGGACGACGAGCGCGGTGGGATCCGCGCTTCCTTCACCTGTCACACGCGCAAGCTATGCCCACCTGCGCCGAACAGAGCATCGCTACGCGCCCTTGACGCCTTGGCGTTCGGCGGGCTCGATATTGCCGGCGGCGGTGATGAACTCGCGGCCGGACGCGCCTCGGATGTTCCGCTGCAAGCCCTCCGGGGGTACCGAACGCGTCTCCGGGGAGACCACGGCAATCCAGTGGCTCACGCCCGAAGAGGTGTCCGAGCGGATGTCCGAGGCATACGCGATCCGACTGCTGGACGCACTCAATCCGAACCCGGGCCGACAGGGAGCGAGATACGGGGCCGCGGGCCGTCAAATCGCTACAGACGCCTCCATCACTGCGAATGCAGGTAGTTTGTCCCTATTTAACGGCGAGTTCAGGACTAATCGATCTCTTTCCGGAGTGTGAGACCGAAACATCCGGCACCACACTCCGTCAGAGCGCTTTCTCCGCCCTCTACGGCCCGCAGACGCCTGCCGAGAGCACCAAGTGACGGTCTGGGGCGGCTTATGCCCAGCCCCAGACGGCCCGCAGCCGCCAAACAATGAGCAAGTGTGTAGCGATCTGATGCGCCCACCGACCCCGGATCCCCTCCCGACGGGCCCGGGCTCAGACCCTGCCCCTGGGAACCAGGGAGTCGGTCCCTGATGCCCCTTGCTCATTCATGGAACCGGTGGACCGTTCTTTTGGGGGCTTCCCGACAGTCCTGTCTTTCCGGGGCGGGACGGTCTGTCAAGGGTGGCCGAAGGCCATCGCGAAGCGACGCGACGACGAAGGAGGAGCGCCCTTTACAGACCGGCCCGACCCGGGGAGACAGTGGGACTGACGGGAAACCCCAAACCCTCCCTGATCCCGCCCCGCCGAGACCCCGACCCCCGAAGCCCCCGCCCCGTCCCCCCAACCGGGTGACCGCGCCCAGGCCCGCCGCTCCGTTGGGGGATTTGTCATATCGGGCGTGGCAGCATCAGGCGCCTCGGAGGTGATCCCCATGTCCCATCGGCCGCTTCGTGCCGCCTGCATCGCCGCGGTCGCCGCAGTGCTCGTCACCGTCGGCCCGATCCCCGCCGCCGACGCCGAACCCGGTGCGTCCGGCGAGTCCGTCGGGGCGCTGCTCACCCGGCTGCAAGGGCTCTACCAGAAGGCCGAGGAGGCCACCGAGGCCTACAACGCCACCGAAGTCGCCCTCAAGACCCGCCAGGACGAGGAGCGGCGGCTCACCGCCGAGCTCGGCAAGGCCCGTACCGCCCTCGGGTCCGAGAAGGCGCTCCTCGGCCGGTTGGCCCGCGAGCAGTACCAGGGCACCGGCGGCGGCATCTCCCCGTACGCCCGCATGCTGCTCGCCGGCAACCCCCAGGCCGCCCTGGACCAGCGGCGCCTCGCCGCCCGCGAGGGCGCCCGGCAGGCCGCCGTACTGGAGCGGCTCGCGCGCGGCGAACGGGAGGCCGGCACCCTCGCCGGCCGGGCCCGCAAGGCCCTGGACTCCCAGCAGACACTGGCCGCACGGCAGAAGGAGCACAAGGACGAGGTCGCGACGCGGCTCAAGGAGGTCGAGCGGACGCTCGCCGCCCTGACCCCCGAGCAGCTCGCGCAGCTCGGCGCGCGCGAGGCCGCGGACACCGACGACGCGCAGCGCAGGCTGGTGGACTCCGGCCGGCTCCCCACCCGCACCGGTACGCCCACGGCCGCCGGCGGCGCGGCCCTCACCTACGCGGCGGCCCAGATCGGCAAGCCGTACGTGTGGGGCGCCGAGGGGCCGTCTTCCTTCGACTGCTCCGGACTGACCTCGCAGGCCTGGGCGCACGCCGGCCGCACCATCCCGCGGACCAGCCAGGAGCAGTGGGCCACGCTGCCGAAGGTGCCGCTGGACCAGCTGCGCCCCGGGGATCTGGTCGTCTACTTCCCCAAGGCCACCCACGTGGGCCTGTACGTCGGCGGCGGAAAGGTGATCCAGGCTCCGCGGCCCGGCGCGAAGGTCAAGGTCTCGCCGATCGCCGCGAATCCGCTCCTCGGGGCCGTGCGCCCGGACCCCGACGGCAGCCCGCTCGCGCAGTTCACCCCTCCGCCGCTGCCCGAGGCGGCGGCGGAGGGGGACGACACCGGCTACTCCGCCGAGGAGGCGCCCGAGTCCGCGACCGACGCCGAGACCGACGCCAGGTAGTCCGCCGCGTCCTCGGGGTCGTAGAAGTACGCGTCGAAGTCGGCCGGGTGGTCGAAGCCGTTGGCGAATCGATCCGCCACCGGCTGGAGCTGCCCGGCCGCCCCGATCAGGTTCAGCACGTGCTCCGGCGGGACGCCGAGCATCGCGTTCGTCCACTGGGTCACCGGCTTGCCGGTCGTGAACCAGAACTTGTCGAAGGTGGCCTTCATCCACGCCTCGTCGAACGGCTTGTCCCCGTGCATCAGGATCGACGACAGGTACGAGGCCGCACACTTGGCGGCGGAGTTCGAGCCCTGCCCGGTGATCGGGTCGTTGGCGACGACCACGTCCGCGACCCCCAGCACCAGCCCGCCGCCCGGGAGGCGCCCGATCGGGTTGCGGACCACCGGAGCGTAGCGGCCGGCCAGCGTCCCGCCCGCGTCCGTCAGCTCCGCCTTCGTGGCACGCGCGTACTCCCACGGCGTGTACTTCTCCATCAGCCCCAGCGTGAGCGCCAGGTGCTCCGCCGGGTCCTTCACGCCCTGGAACACGTCCAGCGGCCCGCCCGGAATGCCCTCCCAGAACAGGATGTCCGCCCGCCCGGACGTGGTGAGGGTCGGCATCACGAACAGCTCGCCGACGCCCGGGACCAGGTTGCAGCGCACGGCCTCGGTCTCCGGGTGCTCGGGGCGCGGGCCGAGTCCGTGCACGTACGAGACGGCCAGCGCGCGCTGCGGGGCGTCGTACGGGGAGCGTGCCGCGTCGCGCTCGAACATGGACACCAGCTCGCCCTTGCCGGCGGCCAGCAGCACCAGGTCGTACGTGCGGGAGAAGAAGTCGAGGTCGGCGACCGAGGCTCCGTGGATGACCAGCTGCCCGCCGCGCTGCGCGAAGGTGTCGAGCCAGCCGGCCATCTTCACGCGCTGGTCGACGGACTGCGCGTACCCCTTGAGGCGGCCGAGCCAGTCGATGGCGCGGCCCGCGTCGGGGGCCGCCACCGAGACGCCGAGGCCCTCGATCTTCGGGGCCTGCTGCTCCCAGAAGTTGATCTGGAGGTCACGCTCGTGGCGCAGTGCCGTGTCGAACATGCACTGCGTGGACATCACCCGGCCGGTGCGGATCTCGTCCGCCGTCCGGTTGGACATGAGGGTGACCTCGTACCCCTTCGACTGGAGTCCGAGGGCGAGCTGGAGACCGGACTGGCCGGCTCCTACGACAAGTATCTTGCGCATCTCTCACGTTCTCTATTCGGGAGTGGTGTCGAGGGCGTGCCCGACCAGGGTCAGCAGGGATTCGACGACCGTCGCGCGGCGCCGCGCGTCCATGATCACGACGGGGACGTGCGGCGGGATGCTGAGCGCCTCCCGCACGTCCTCGGGTTCGTACGAGGCCGAACCCTCGAAGTGGTTGACGGCGACGGCGTACGGCAGCCCGCAGCTCTCGAAGTAGTCGAGGGCCGGGAAGCAGTCGCGCAGCCGCCGCGTGTCGGCCAGGACGATGCCGCCGACCGCGCCGCGCACCAGGTCGTCCCACATGAACCAGAACCGCTCCTGGCCCGGGGTCCCGTACACGTACAGCACCAGGTCGTCGTCGAGGGTGACGCGGCCGAAGTCCATCGCGACGGTGGTGGTGTGCTTGTCCGGGGTGCCGGTCAGGTCGTCGGTCGGGACGCTGGCCTGGGTCATCACCGCCTCGGTGCGCAGCGGCGTGATCTCGGAGACGGAGGAGACGAAGGTGGTCTTGCCGACCCCGAAGCCGCCCGCGACCAGCACCTTGACGGCGACGGGCGCGCGGGAGCGGTCGTACTGCCAGGGCTGGACGGGCTCGTCGGCTGCAGCGGACGGCGACACCGGCTGGTCAGAGACGGCGAAGACCACTGAGCACCCTTTCGAGCAGCGCGCGTTCGGGACGGCCGGTGCCGTGGCCCGTGCCGAAGACGCGGATCCGTCCCTGGTCGGCGAGGTCGCTGACGAGGACGCGGACCACGCCGAGCGGCAGCTTCAGCAGCGCGGCGATCTCGGCGATCGTGCGCATGCGGCGGCAGACCTCGACGATGGCGGGCATCTCGGGCATGCGGTCGGGCGCCTTGACGGGAGCCGCGTCCAGGGCGGCGACGAAGGTCTCCACCAGCAGGACCTGCGTGAAGCGGGTCCGGCCGCCCGTGAGGGAGTACGGGCGGACGCGGGCGGGACGGCGGTCGGCGCCGCGTATCGGCAGCCGGTCGGTGGCCGGACTCCTCACGGGGTTTTCTCCATCGACTGGCGCAGCTCACTGCGGACTTCGGGGGTCAGGACGTGGCCGGCGCGGCCGACGAACAGGGCCATGTGGTAGGCGACGACGCTCATGTCGCAGTCGGGCGTGGCGTGCACGCCCAGCAGGGAGCCGTCGCTGATGGCCATGACGAAGACGGAGCCGTGCTCCATCGCCACCATGGTCTGTTTGACGGAGCCGCCGTCCATGAGGGCGGCGGCACCGGTGGTGAGGCTGCCGAGGCCGGAGACGATGGTGGCCAGGTCGGCACAGGCGCCCCGCGGGCCCTTCGCGCGCGACTCCTGGGGGGATTCCGCTCCCGGGTCGGAGGACAGGAGCAGCAGCCCGTCCGAGGAGACGACGGCGACGGAGTTGACGCCGGGCACCTCCTCGACCAGGTCGGTCAGCAGCCATTGCAGGTTGCGGGCCTGGGTGCTCAGTCCGTACGTACTGGGCGCGGTCATGTGCGTGCCTCCTGTGCGGTGTCCCCCCGGTCGGTCTGCCCGTGCTGCGGCTCGTGCTCCTGCGCGTGCTCCTGCTCGAGCTCGGCGGCGGCCACGCGCCGCCCGTCCTGGGCGCCCTGGTAGAACCCGCCGAGGCGGCGGCGCAGTTCTTCGGCGTCGACCTTGTGCGGCGGCTCGGGCCGTACGTCATCCGCGCGGCCGGCGGCCACGGACCGCGGAGTCCGCTTCGGCAGGCCCTTGTCGGTGACGACCTCGGCCCCGGCGTCGGCCGGGTCGGCGGGGTGGCTGCCCTGCCGGGGCAGCCAGCTGTCCTCGGCGCTGGCATGGCTGTGCGGATCCGAATCCGAATCCGGCTCCTGCTCCGGCTCGGGCGCGGATTCCCGTACGTCGGCACCCGACTCGGCACCGGGCGCGCCGGCCGGGATCTCCGACCCGGGGTCCGGCTCACCGAAGCCGGCCACTTCCGCGTCGGGGACGACCCGCGCGAGCAACTGCTCCTCGGGACCGGGCCCGGCCGGGACCTCCGCCGCCAGGGCCTCCACGGGGACCTCAGCCGCCAGGGCCTCCACCGCGACCTCCGCCGCAGGAGCCTCCGCCGAGGCCTCCGCGAGCGGAGCCTCCGGAACCGGACCCTCGCCGCGCAGCCGGCTCGGCAGCGTGTTCTCGTTCGCCTCCGCGACCACGCCCGGCAGGTGCAGCGCGGGCGCGCCCGGCGTGGCCAGGGCGTGCACCGGCGAGGCCGGCGGGGTGGTGGGCAGCAGCGCGGCCGGGACGACCACCATCGCCTCGGTGCCGCCGTGCCGCGGGGCGCGCAGCTCCGCGGTGACCCCGTGGCGCGCCGCGAGGCGTCCGGCCACGTACAGGCCGAGGCCCAGGCCGTGTTCCGCCTCGGGCTCCTCGTCGTAGGCCTCGGGCGTGGACAGCCGGGAGTTGAGCGATTCCAGCCGGTCCTCGGTGACCCCGATGCCCTCGTCGGCGACGGACAGCACCACGTCGCCGGAGTCCAGCAGCCACCCGGACACCTTGACCTTGACCTCCGGCGGCGAGAACGTCGTCGCGTTCTCCAGCAGCTCGGCGAGGACGTGCGAGATGTCGTCGGCCGCGTGCCCCGCGACCTGGGTGTACGAGGGCAGCGCCGCGAGGTCGACGCGCTCGTAGCGCTCGATCTCGCTCACCGCCGCCCGCATGACGTCGACCAGCGGCACCGGCAGCCCCTGGCCGTGGCCGTGCTCCTGACCGGCCAGGACCAGCAGGTTCTCGTTGTGGCGGCGCATCACGGTCGCCAGGTGGTCCAGCTTGAACAGGGTCGCCAGGCGGTCCGGGTCCTGTTCCTTGGACTCCAGCTCCTCGATGACCGCGAGCTGGCGCTCCACCAGACCGAGGGTCCGCAGCGACAGCGAGACGGAGGTCGTCGACATGATGCGGCGGTGCTCCTCCAGCCCGGCCCGCAGCTTCGCCAGCTCCTCCTCCAGCACCTCACGGCCCGAGGCGAGCGCCTCGTTGCGGCCGATGATCCGGCGCCGGTCGGCGTCGAGCCCGGCGATCCGGGTGTGCAGGGAGACGGTCTGGTCGCGCACCGCGTTCAGGTGGCGCACGACCTCGGCGAACTCGTCGTTGCGGCCGGTGAACCGGACCGGTTCCACCGAGCCCTCCGGCGTCGCCAGCCGCGCGGTGCCGCGGCGCAGCACGGACAGCGGCCGGGTCAGCGAGCGGGCCACGGCGGTGGAGACGCCGACGGTGACCAGGAACAGCAGGCCCAGCAGCGCGACCACGGTCTCGAGCCGGGTCACGTCGTCGTCGCGCTGGGCGGCGAGCGCGGAGGCGCGCTGACCGGCGAGGGTCGATTCGACGGACCGCATGCGGTCGATGCGGGCGGTGAGCGCGGAGCCCACGGCGGCCCCGTCGGTCTTGCGGTCGGCCGCGGTGAGCGTGGGCCGGTCGGTGAGCCGCTTGAGGTAGTCGTCGGCGGCCTTGACCTCGGGTCCGGTGACGGTGGCGGCGAGGGTCTGGCGCACGTCGGGCCGCGCGGCCCGCGCGAAGTCGTCCAGGGCGGCCTGTTCCCGTACCCGCGAACGCTGGGCGGCGGTGGTGAGTTCGTCGACCACGGCCGAGTTGGGGAGCTGGTCGCCGCGGGGGACGGCCAGCGCGGCGAGCAGCAGTCCGCGGGTGGACGAGGCCTGTTCCACCGCCTGGCCCAGCGGGGCCATCGGGCGGGTGGTGGCGAGGGCGGCCGTGGCGCGCGGCGGGGTCAGTTCGGCGAGCCGGTCGCCGGGGGCGAGCAGTTCCGCGAGGACTCCGGCGTAGGCCTGGTGGGCGGCGAGGGCGCTGCCCTTGCCGTCGACGGCTTCGGTGCGGACGGCCTGGACGCGGGCGAGGGTGCGGGCGGTCGCCTCGTCGGCGTCGGCCTGGACCTCGGCGAGCTGCCGGTCGGTGCGGGCGGTGCGCTCCTGGACGGGCCCCTTGGCCGCGCCGGGGCGGCCCTTGGCGGCGTACTCGACGACGGCGTCGCGTTCGTCGCCGAGGAGGTGGGCGAGGGTGAGGGTGTGCCGGGTCTGTTCCGCGAGGGTGACCAGGCGCTGGGAGTCGTTCAGTTCCCTCGTGGCGGAGACGACGGCGGGGGCGCCGGCCGCGAGGACGGTGAGGCCGGCGACGGCCACGCCTACGACCAGCCTGCGGCGCACGCGGACGCGGCGTCCTGCGGGGGCCGGGCCGTCGGTGGCGGTGCCGTTCTTCCGAGACCGCTTCTTCTGCACCGGTGCTCGCAATCCTGTACGTGTGCTCTTGCTCGTCTACTCGTGTGGCCGAGGTAACGGCCGGTCAACAAGTAAACGCCTCCTGCCCCCTCGTACCGCCTCAGACCTTTGCAGTGTGATGGGGACAGAGCCGCACATCGCCCACCCGGCCACTCGAACGAGTGAACATCACGGATGAGTTGGCGACCAACTCGGGCACCCGGTGCCAGAGCGCTTCCGTGGACAGGTGGTTGAAAGATCGATGCGGGCTTTGGCAGTATGCCCGCCCACATCGCGGGCCTCCGGCGCCCGGCCCTCCGGCGCCCCGCGCGGGAGCCCGCCCGCCGCCTCGCCCGTTGGTACGGACCTACCCGCGCTCCGCATCCCCGCGCCGGGCAGAATGCCCGCATGCGCATCGACCTCGCCTCTGCCCCCGGCAGCCCGGAACGCCCCAATGAGGACTGGGTGTCGGCCGCGATCCCCGCTTCGGGCGGTGGCGTACTGGTCGCCCTGGACGGGGTCACCCCGCCGCGCGGCGAGGACGGCTGTGTGCACGGGGTGCCGTGGTTCGCGGCCCGGCTCGGCGGCCGATTGACCGAACTGTCCGGATCGCGGCGGGACATGCCGCTCGACCGGATCCTGGCCGAGGCGGTCCGCGCCACGGCCGAGGCGCACCGGGACACCTGTGACCTTTCTCACGTCCGCACGCCGCAGGCGACGGTGGTCGTCGTCCGCTGGGACGAGGCGTACGTGGAGCACCTGGTCCTCTCGGACTCCGTACTGCTCCTCCAGGAACCGGGGGGTCAGGTGACGGCGGTGCTCGACGACCGGCTGGACCGGATCCCCCGGGAGGTGCTGCGGTCGGTGGAGGCGACGGACGCCCTGCGGAACGCGGAGGGCGGCTTCTTCACCGCGGCCGCGGATCCGGCGGTGGCGGCCCGGGCGGTGACGGGGCGCACCCCGCGCGGCCGGGTCCGGGCGGTGGCCGCGCTCACGGACGGGGCGAGCCGGTGGACGGACACGTTCGGGGAGGGCGACTGGGCCGAGTGCCTGGCGCTGCTGCGCAAGGAGGGCGCGGAGGGGCTGATCGGCCGGGTCCGCGCGATCGAGTCCGACCCGGCGCGCCCGCCGGCCCGGCACAAGCGGCACGACGACGCCTCGGCGGTCTACGCGGAGCTCTAGGCGGCCTAGGCGGTCCGGGGCCGGTCCGGGCGCTCTACGGGGTGTCTTCGCCCGCGTTCAGCTGGTTGAGGAGCCGGGCCAGTTCCGCCACCTCGCCGCGGTCCCAGTCGGCGAGTTTGCGCATGTACTGCTCGCGCCGGGCGCCCCGTACGCGCAGGAACCGCTCGCGGCCCTCCTCGGTGAGGCCGACCAGGAAGGCCCGGCCGTCGGCGGGGTCCGGCTCGCGGGCGATCAGGCCCAGCACCTCCAGGGCCCGCAGCTGGCGGCTCATGGTGGCCTTGCCGACGCCGAAGTACGCGGCGAGCTCGGTCGCCCGCTGCCGGCCGGCCGCCTCCAGGCGTACGAGGAGCCCGTACGCGGCGGGCTCCAGCTCGGGGTGGAGGGCGCGCGCCATCTCGCCGGAGGAGGCGCGGGCGCGCCGGAGGAAGACGGACAGCTCCCGCTCCAGGGCAAGGAACTCCTGGTCTTCGCTCCCGTGCACGTACCGCTCCTTCGGTGGTGGGTGAGCGGCCAGTATTTCGCAGCGGGCAGGGCGATAGCCCGGGACCCCGCCGCAGCGGAGTCCCGGGCCCTCGGCGTGCTTGCCGATCAGGCGGCGGCGGGGACCGTCAGCTCCTCCTGGGCCTGCGCCCCCGACAGGGCGAGCTCCAGCACCTGGCGCACGTCCGTCACCGGGTGCACCTCCAGCCCCTCCAGCACCTCGGCCGGGACGTCGTCCAGGTCGGCCTCGTTGCGCTTGGGGATGATGACGGTGGTCAGGCCCGCCCGGTGCGCGGCGAGCAGCTTCTGCTTGACCCCGCCGATCGGCAGGACGCGCCCGGTCAGCGAGACCTCACCGGTCATGGCCACGTCCGTGCGCACCTGGCGCCCGGAGAGCAGCGAGGCGAGCGCCGTCGTCATGGTGATGCCCGCGCTCGGGCCGTCCTTGGGCACCGCGCCGGCCGGGAAGTGGATGTGCACGCCCCGGTCCTTCAGGTCGGCGACCGGCAGCTCGAGTTCGGCGCCGTGCGAGCGCAGGAAGCTGAGCGCGATCTGCGCCGACTCCTTCATGACGTCGCCGAGCTGGCCGGTGAGGGTCAGGCCGGCCGCGCCCGTCTCCGGATCGGCCAGCGAGGCCTCCACGAAGAGGACGTCGCCGCCCGCCCCGGTCACCGCGAGTCCGGTGGCCACGCCGGGGACGGCGGTGCGCCGCTCCGCCGGGTCCTGGGCGGACTCCGGTACGTGGTGGGGCCGTCCGATCAGCCCGCGCAGGTCGTCGGCGCCGATGCTGAAGGGCAGCTCCCGCTCCCCCAGTTCGTGCTGGGAGGCCACCTTGCGCAGCAGTCGCGCGATGGACCGCTCCAGGGTGCGCACGCCCGCCTCGCGGGTGTACTCGCCGGCGAGCTTCCTCAGCGCCTCCTCCTCCAGGACCACCTCGTCGGCGCCCAGGCCGGCGCGCTCCAGCTGGCGCGGCAGCAGGTGGTCGCGGGCGATGACGACCTTCTCGTCCTCGGTGTACCCGTCGAGGCGGACCAGCTCCATCCGGTCGGCCAGCGCCTCCGGGATGGCTTCCAGGACGTTGGCCGTCGCCAGGAACACCACGTCGCTGAGGTCGAGCTCCACCTCCAGGTAGTGGTCGCGGAAGGTGTGGTTCTGCGCCGGGTCCAGGACTTCCAGCAGGGCCGCGGCCGGGTCGCCGCGGAAGTCGGAGCCCACCTTGTCGATCTCGTCGAGGAGCACGACCGGGTTCATCGACCCGGCCTCCTTGATGGCCCGGACGATCCGGCCCGGCAGGGCGCCGACGTAGGTCCGGCGGTGTCCTCGCACCTCGGCCTCGTCGCGTACGCCGCCGAGCGCGACCCGGACGAACTTGCGGCCCATGGCGTGGGCCACGGACTCGCCGAGCGAGGTCTTGCCGACGCCGGGCGGCCCGACGAGCGCGAGCACGGCTCCGCCGCGGCGGCCGCCGATGACGCCCATGCCGCGCTCGGTGCGGCGCTTGCGGACGGCGAGGTACTCGGTGATGCGGTCCTTGACGTCGCTGAGCCCGGCGTGTTCGGCGTCGAGGACGGCCCGCGCGCCCTGGATGTCGTACCGGTCCTCGGTCCGCTCGTTCCAGGGCAGCTCGAGCACGGTGTCCAGCCAGGTGCGGATCCAGGAGCCCTCCGGGCTCTGGTCGCTGGCCCGCTCCAGCTTGTCGACCTCCTTGAGGGCGGCCTCCCGGACCTTCTCGGGGAGGTCGGCGGCCTCGACGCGGCTGCGGTAGTCGTCGGACTCCTCGCCGTCCTTCTCCCCGTTCAGCTCGCGCAGTTCCTTGCGGACGGCCTCCAGCTGGCGGCGCAGGAGGAACTCGCGCTGCTGCTTGTCGACGCCGTCCTGTACGTCCTTGGCGATGGACTCGGCGACGTCCTGCTCCGCGAGGTGGTCGCTGAGCGCCTTGATGGCCAGCTTGAGGCGGGCGACGGGGTCGGCGGTCTCGAGCAGTTCGACCTTCTGCTCGACCGTCAGGAAGGGCGAGTACCCGGAGTTGTCGGCGAGGGCCGACACCCCTTCGATCTGCTGGACGCGGTCGACGACCTGCCAGGCCCCGCGCTTCTTGAGCCAGCTGGTGGCGAGCGCCTTGTACTCCTTGACGAGCTCGGCGACCGCGCCCGGCAGCGGGTCCGGCACGTGCTCGTCGACGGTCTCGCCCTCGACCCAGAGCGCGGCGCCGGGGCCGGTGGTCCCGGCGCCGATGCGGACGCGCCCGCGGCCGCGGATGAGCGCCCCGGGGTCCCCGTCGGAGAGCCGGCCCACCTGCTCGACCGTTCCGAGCACCCCGGTCCCGGCGTACTTCCCGTCGATCCGCGGCACGAGCAGTACCCGGGGTTTCCCTGTGCCCGCCGCGGCCTGGGCCGCTTCCACGGCCCCGCGCACCTCGGTGTCGGACAGGTCCAGCGGAACGACCATTCCGGGCAGCACGACCTCGTCGTCGAGCGGCAGCACGGGCAGAGTGAGCGTTACGGACGTCGAAGCCATGATCAACCCTCCGGCAGTGAAGTTGAGCTATGCCGACTCAATGCATGTGCGCCGCCTGTTGTTCCCCAACCTCCGTTCGCCTGGGGCGAACAGCCGGGAACTCGGATGGACGACGCCTCGGAGCGCGGATGGACGCCCTGGAGTGCACGGGGGAGGGCGGCGGCTTAGCGTCGCCGTGCGAGGCCGCGCGTCACCCGGCCGCGGCGCGTGCAAGCGGTCGAGAGGAAGCTCCATGGCAGTCGTGATGACCTTTTCCTGGCCTGAGATCACGTCCGACGTCTACGACGCGGTGCGCAAGCGGGTGCGCTGGGAAGAGGACGCGCCGGACGGGTGTGTGCTGCACACGGCGTGGTTCGTCTCGGGCGGTCTCAACGTGCTCGACGTCTGGGAGTCCGAGGACCACTTCACCCGGTTCATCGCCGCCCGGATCGCCCCCGTGCTCAAGGGCGAACTGGGCGTGCAGAGCGACCCCGAGCCGCAGTTCTTCCCTCTGCACAGGCGCTTCGTCGCCCCGGGCGTCAGCGGCGGCGGCGAGTGACGCATCCGGACGCCGGGCGGGGTCAACCCCCGGCCGGGCCCGTGGCCTCGCCCGTGGCCACCGGGCGCTGGTCCGACGGCAGGCCCCACTCGCTCCAGGAGCCGTCGTACACCGCCAGCTTCCGGTAGCCGGCGAGGTCGGCGCCGAGGGCGAGGACGCACGCGGTGACGCCGGAGCCGCAGCTGAAGTAGAGCCGCTCCCGCTCTCCCGCCAACGCCCGGAAGACCTCGCGCAGTTCCCCGGCGTCCCGCATCAGGCCGCCGTCCCGCTGGAGCTCCCCGAAGGGCAGGTTGAGCGCGCCTGGCATGTGGCCGCCGCGCAGGCCCGGGCGGGGTTCGGGGGCGGCGCCGGCGAAGCGCTCGCGGGTGCGGGCGTCGAGGACGGCGGCGGAGGGGTCGGCCAGGGCCTCGGCGACGGCCGAGCCGTCGACCAGCAGCCCGGGGCGCGGGCGGGCGGTGAAGGAGCCGCGCGGGCCCTCGTACGCCGGGCGGGCGGCCTCCACGGGCAGGCCGGCGGCCGTCCAGGCGGGCAGTCCCCCGTCGAGGACGGCGACCCGGTCGAAGCCCATGGCGCGCAGCATCCACCAGGCGCGGGCGCTGGAGTAGACGCCGGCGCCGTCGTACACGACCACGGTGTCGGTGTCGCGGACGCCGAGGGCCCGCATCGCCTCACCGAACCGCGCGGCCGCGGGCATGGTGTGCGGGGCCGGGGCGTCGTGGTCGGACAGGTCCCCGTCGAGGTCGAAGGGGCGGGCGCCGGGGATGCGGTGCCCGGCGCCGCGGTGGGCGCCGACGGAGGCGTCGAAGACGACCAGCCCGGGCGCGGCGAGCCGGTCGGCCAGCCAGTCGGCCCCGACCAGCGGCCCGGACGGCTCAAGGGAGTTGGGGGTCATACGGCGGCTCCTCGACGTGGTGGGCCACATCCTGCCGCACGCCTCACGCCGGGCAGCCGCCCGGGCGGGCGTAGAGCGCGACGCGGGCGCCCCGTACGCCGGTGACCGAGCACAGCTCGAACCGGGCGGCCAGCGTCTCCCGCTTCACCACCTCGCGCGGATACGGATCCAGCGGCTGGCCGGCCGGGTCCAGCAGGGCGATGACCCGGGGGGACGCCACGAGCGCCTCGCGGATCTCCGCCGCGGGCAGCTCGGTGCCCTGGAGGCTGTGCGAGGCCACCGGGGAGCGGTCCAGGGCCACGTCGCGCAGCCCGCCGTAGACGTCCGGCGAGGACAGCAGCCACTCGCGCCGCCGCGACGGCAGGAAGGCCACCGCGTCCCCCGGCCGGGCCCGCTCCCGGACCGCGGCGGCCACCGCGAGCACGTCGTCCTTGCGGCTCTCGGGCGTGCGCAGCCACACCGACCAGATACCGAAGGGCACGAGCAGGGCCGCGACCGGCAGCCACGGCCACCAGCCGCGTGCCGTCGCCAGCCTGGCCCCCGCCAGCAGGGCGAGCCCGGCCAGCGCGTAGAGCACGTACCGGTCGACGTACCAGGGGTGGACCAGCGAGAGCGTCATCAGCAGCCCGGGCGGCAGCAGCGCGAGGGGCACGGCCACGCGGACCAGGAGGCTCCGGTGCCCCGCTTCCCCGAGGCCGCCCGGGTCCCGCGACCCGGCGCCCCGCGCGAGCAGCAGCACGGCGGCCGCGAGCACCCCGTACGCCGCCCAGTCCTGCCAGCTCGGCCGTCCGAGCCAGCCGAGCTGCTGCTCCGCCTGCCGGGCGCTGACCAGGGCGAGGGGCAGCAGCAGGACCACGACGGCCCCGGCGGCGATGCGCCAGCCGCGCGAGCGCCAGGCGGTGACCGCGTGCGCGAGCAGGGCCAGCACCGCGAACTCGTGCAGCCAGCAGCCGAGCAGCAGCACCACCGCGTACGCCGCCCACCGCTCGCGCAGCATCAGGTACGTCGCCCACACCACCGCGGCGGCGACGAGGGCGTACGAGCGACCCTCCTGGGCGTACATCTGCACGGGCGGGAGTACGGCGTACACGAGCCCGGAGAGCAGCGCGGCCCGCTCCCCCGCGAGCCGGTGCCCGATCGCGGCCACCCCGGCGGCCTCGAGAGCGGTGGCGGCGACGGACGGCAGCCGCAGTGCCCACGGGCCGCCGTCCCAGGCCAGGAACACCCCGTGCATGAGCAGGTAGTACAGGCCGTGCACGGCGTCCACCTGGCCGAGCAGCTCCCAGAGCCCGCCGAGCGGCCGGTGGGCCACCTGCCAGGTGACGGACTCGTCGCGCCACATGCTGCCGCCGCGCTCCAGGCCCCAGAGGCCGAGGAGGGCGGCGACCAGCGGCGGGAGCACGCGCCAGGGGGCGATGCGGCGGATGGCTGCCTCCGGGTGCTGTCGTAACGGGTGCGGGGACTCCATACTCGGGGTTCGGGGGGAGTACCTGCGGAGGTGGGTGTGCGAGCGTTGCGAGTGGTGGCGGTGGCAAGCGCGGTCCTGTGCGCGGTCCTGTGCGCGGTCCTGGTCGGATGCGGACCGTCCGGTGCGGATGACGTCGACGGCCGGCCCGCGCCGACGGGCCCGGCCAGCCCGGCGGGCCCGGCGGCCACACCCGCTCCCACGACGGCGGGCCCGACCCCTGCGACGACCCCCGCCACACCCCCGGCCGCGACCGAGACCCTGGTCCGGGTCAGCCGCAGCGGCGGCTTCGCCGGCCAGACCCACACCCTCGTCGTCAAGGGCGACGGCTCGTGGACCCGGCTGGACGCCCAGGCCGGGCCGGAGGGCACCGGAAAGCTGTCGGAGGCGGAGCTCGCGACCCTGCGCACCGCCCTCCGGGAGGCGGACTTCGCGCAACTGCCCAGGTTCGCGACGGGCGACCCGAAGGTCTACGACGGGTTCGTCTACGCGTTCGTGCACGGCGGTTTCGAGGTGGCCGCCGACGAGGAGGCCCTGGCCCCGGCCCTGAAGAAGGTGCTGGACGCGCTGCCCGGGTTCACGGCCGGCTGAGGCCCTGCGGGCCCGGCAGGGCCGCCAGACCCGTACCCGCGACCGAGATCTCCCGCAGCCGCCGGTCGAGGAAGGCGTGCAGCCGGGTCGGCATGTCCACGCTCGCGGGGGCGAGCACCCACTGGATCTGCAGGCCGTCCATGATCGCGAGGGTCTCGCGGCCGACGGCCTCGCAGTCGGTGCCGGGGCGCAGTTCGCCGCGCGCGATGCCGGCCTCCAGCAGGTCGACGGTGTAGCCGAGCACGCGGGCGTAGCGCTCCCGGAAGTACGCGTGGGCGGGATGCCCGGGGTTGCCGGACTCGCCGACCAGGGTGTTGAACATCCGGACGAGGCCGGGCCGGCGCGCGTTGTCGGCGGCGAGGGCGACGACGGTGGTGAAGTGCGCGGCCACCGAGTCGGCCGGCTCGCTGAACAGCCGCTCGATGTCGTGCCGTTCGCTCTGCGCCAGCACGGACAGCAGCAGGTCCTCCTTGCTGCGGAAGTGGTGCAGCAGCCCGCCCTGGGTGATCCCGCAGTCGGCCGCGATGCGGGCCAGCGAGGAGGCGTGGAAGCCCCACTGTGCGAAGTGCTCGACCGCGGTGTCGAGGATCTTCTGCCGACGGGCGTCACCCACCGCATAGGTCCCCCGGCCCCCGGCCTTCGGGGCCGTGCGCCCCTTGTCCTGTGCCATGCGAACACCCTAGACGCTGCATATTTTCGGCCACTCACACAGAGTGATCCAGGTCACTTTTAAAAACCTAGTGGGTGCATGGTTTTCACGTTTACGTTGGGGCGCCAGGTCGGCGACGCGACCGAGCCCCCTCAGGAGCCCCCATGAACACCCCCGCCTACAAAGACGCCTCGCTCCCCGTGGACCGGCGCGTCGAGGACCTGCTGTCCCGCATGACGCTGGAGGAGAAGGCCGGCCAGCTCTTCCACTCCATGCTGATGATGAACGCGGACGGCACGCCGGTCACCGAGACCGACGGCTCGATGCTCCCCTTCACCACGCCCGAGCTGATCGGGGACCGGCTCCTCACCCACTTCAACCTGCTCGGCACCTACGGGGCCCGCGAGATGGCCCAGTGGCAGAACACCGTCCAGGAGATGGCCGCGGCCACCCGCCTCGGCATCCCGGTCACCCTCTCGACCGACCCGCGCCACGCCTTCACCGACAACATCGGCGCCTCCTTCAACGCCGGAGCCTTCTCCGCCTGGCCCGAGGCCCTGGGCCTGGCCGCCATCGGCGACCCGGACCTGGTCTTCCGGTTCGCCGACACCGTCCGCCGCGAGTACCTGGCCGTCGGCTTCCGCGTCGCCCTGCACCCGCAGATCGACCTGGCCAGCGAACCGCGCTGGGCCCGCCAGACCGGCACCTTCGGCTCCGACGCCCGGCTGACCGCCGAGCTCGTGCAGGCGTACGTACGCGGCCTCCAGGGCCCGGCGCTGGGCCCCGAGTCCGTGTCCGCCATGGTCAAGCACTTCCCGGGCGGCGGTCCCCAGAAGGACGGCGAGGACCCGCACTTCGCGCACGGCAAGGAGCAGGTCTATCCGGGCGGGATGCGCGAGCACCACCTGGAGCCCTTCAAGGCGGCCATCGCCGCCGGGTGCGCGCAGATGATGCCGTACTACGGCCAGCCGATCGGCACCGACTGGGAGGAGGTCGGCTTCGGCTTCAACAAGGGCGTGGTCACCGGCCTGCTGCGCGAGGAGCTCGGGTTCGAGGGCATCGTCTGCACCGACTGGGGCCTGCTCAACGACGCGGCGATCTTCGGTCAGATGCACCCGGCGCGCGCCTGGGGCCTGGAGCACCTGAGCACGGCCGAGCGCGCGGCGCGCGCCCTGGACGCCGGCTGCGACCAGTTCGGCGGCGAGCAGTGCCCCGAGGTGGTCGTGGAGCTGGTCCGCTCCGGCCGGATCGCGGAGTCCCGCATCGACGCGTCGGTACGGCGGCTGCTGCGCGAGAAGTTCCGGCTCGGGCTGTTCGAGAACCCGTACGTGGATCCGGACGCGGCGGCCGAGACGGTGGGCCGGGCCGATTTCGCGGCCCTGGGCGCCGCGGCGCAGCGTCGCTCGCTCACGGTGCTGACAAATCCGGAAGGAATTATTCCGCTCTCCGCGAAGCCGGAGCCGGGGCCGAGGCCGAAGTTGTACGTGCGGAACGTGGACGAGGCCGTCGCCGCCGCGTACGGCGAGGTCGTGGCCGACCCGGCCGCCGCCGACCTGGCCGTCCTGCGCCTGCGGACCCCGTACGAGCCCCGGGAGAACGTCTTCGAGTCCTTCTTCCACTCCGGCTCGCTGGCCTTCCCCGAGCCCGAACTCGCCGAGATCCTGACCCTGCTCGACCAGGCGCCGACCCTGGTCTGCATCAACCTGGAACGGGCCGCCGTCATCCCGGAGATCGCCGCGCGAGCGGCCGCGCTGATCGCCGACTACGGCGCCTCGGACGCCGCCCTGCTGGACGTGGCCTTCGGCCGCGCCGTCCCCGAGGGCCACCTCCCCTTCGAGCTCCCGCGCTCGATGAAGGCCGTCGAGGCCTCCCGCCCCGATGTGCCGAACGACACGGAGAACCCGGTCTTCGCCCACGGCCACGGACTGTCCCTCTAGTCCGGTACATCCTGCCCCCAACCCGGATGATCAGCACAAATGCCCTGTCCGAACCCCGCATAGCCGCAGGCCGGTGCCTCCTCTACGCTGCACCCCACCACGCAGATCTTCAGGGGCGGACCGGGACATGGAACAGACGCACACCACCCACAACGGCGCCTCGGCGACCCCCGGCGCCCAGCGGCGCGTACTCGTCGTCGAGGACGACCACACCATCGCCGAGGCCATCGCGGCCCGCCTGCGGGCCGAGGGCTTCCAGGTGCAGACGGCCGCGGACGGCCCGGCCGCCGTCGCCGCGGCCGAGAGCTGGCTGCCCGAGCTGCTGGTCCTGGACGTGATGCTGCCCGGCTTCGACGGACTGGAGGTCTGCCGCCGGGTCCAGGCCCAGCGGCCGGTCCCGGTGCTGATGCTCACCGCCCGGGACGACGAGACCGACCTGCTGGTCGGTCTCGGGGTCGGCGCGGACGACTACATGACGAAGCCGTTCTCCATCCGTGAGCTGGCCGCGCGGGTCCACGTACTGCTGCGGCGTGTGGAACGGGCCACACTGGCCGCGCACGCCCCGCGCGGGGCCACCCTGCGCCTGGGCGATCTGGAGATCGACCACGCGCAGCGCCGGGTCCGCGTGCAGACGGAGGACGTGCACCTGACGCCGACCGAGTTCGACCTGCTGGTGTGCCTGGCCGGGACCCCGCGGGCGGTGCTCTCCCGGGAGCAGCTGCTGGCCGAGGTGTGGGACTGGGCCGACGCGTCCGGGACCCGTACGGTCGACAGCCACATCAAGGCCCTGCGGCGCAAGATCGGCGCGGAGCGGATCCGTACGGTCCACGGCGTCGGGTACGCCCTGGAGACCCCGGCGCAGGCATGAGCGGCCGGCACCCCGGACCGGGGCTGCGGCCCTTCTCGCCGTTCTCGATCAAGACCAAGCTGGGCACCCTCGTGGTGGTCTCGGTCTTCATCACGACGGGCCTGCTGCTGGTGGCCCTGCGCACGGACACCGAGCTGCGGTTCATCACGGTCTTTTCGGTGATCGCCTCGATGCTGATCACCCAGTTCGTGGCGCACAGCCTGACGGCGCCGCTGGACGACATGACGCGGGTGGCCCGGGCGATATCCCGCGGCGACTACACCCGCCGGGTGCGCGAGGCGGGGCGCCGCGACGAGCTGGGGGACCTGGCCTCGACGATCAACCTCATGGCGGACGACCTGGAGGCGGTGGACCGGCACCGCAAGGAGCTCGTCGCCAACGTCTCGCACGAGCTGCGCACGCCGATCTCCGCGCTGCGGGCGGTACTGGAGAACGTGGTGGACGGGGTCTCGGCCGCCGATCCGGAGACCATGCGCACGATGCTCAAGCAGACCGAGCGCCTGGGCCGCCTCGTGGAGACCCTGCTGGACCTGTCCCGGGTGGACAACGGCGTGGTCCCGCTGAAGGCCCGCCGCTTCGAGGTGTGGCCGTACCTGTCGGGGGTGCTGAAGGAGTCGGGGCTGGCGGCCGCGGGCCGGCCGGGCCTGCTCTCCGGTTCGGGCGGGCACACCCGCAACGACGTGCACCTGCACCTGGACGTCTTCCCGCCCGAGCTGACGGCGTACGCGGACGCCGAGCGGCTGCACCAGGTCGTCGCCAACCTGATCGACAACGCGGTCAAGCACAGCCCCCCGCACGGCCGGGTCACGGTCCGCGCCCGGGCCGGCGATGCGCCTGGCGGTCTGGCGCTGGAGGTGCGGGACGAAGGTCCCGGCATCCCGGAAGCAGAGCGGCACCGGGTCTTCGAGCGGTTCAACCGGGGCAGCGCGCGGGCCGGCGACGGCGGCACCGGGCTGGGCCTGGCGATCGCCCGCTGGGCCGTGGAGCTGCACGGAGGGCACATCGGCGTGGCCGAATCGTCACGGGGCTGCCGCATCCTCGTCACGCTTCCGGGCAGCTCGCAGGCGCCGCGTTGACGTAGGGTTCGAGTGGGAAGGACATGATCTCGGCCACACGTACCCGGGGTCCGTCAGGGGTGCGAAGCCAAGGGGGCCGCAACCTGGGTGCCCCCTACCCGAACCGCGCTTGTTTCCCGCCATTCCAGGCAGCGAAACCCGCCGTTCGATGTGACCTACGCGACGGATGTCCCGCCCGGTCTGCATCTCACCGCCGAGGAGGCGTAGCCTTTATTCCCGCTGTCCATACCTTGTGAAGCGGAAGAGGGCGGTTGCCGCCGTGTCGCCACAGTCCCCCAGTAACTCGAGCACCACGACCGAAGCAGCAGAGGGCGGGAAGACCCCTGCCTCAGGCTTCGGTGCCAATGAGTGGCTCGTCGACGAGATCTATCAGCAGTACCTCCAGGACCCGAATTCGGTCGACCGGGCCTGGTGGGACTTCTTCGCCGACTACAAGCCGGGGGGCGCCGCCGCTCCGGTCAAGGCCGAAGAGCCGAAGAAGTCCCCGACGACGGACGGCGCCTCCGCACAGGCCGCCACCACCGTCGCCGCAGCTCCGCAGGCCGTCGACGCCGCCGCCACGGGGGCGGCGCGCGCCGCGGCTCCCGCCCCGACTGCCGCGCCCACACCTGTGTCAGCTCCTGCCCCTGCTCCTGCCACCCCCTCTGGTGCCCCTGCTGTGACTGTCACCTCCCAGGCCCCGGCCGCCGCACCGGCCGCGCCCGCCACCCCCGCTCCCGTAGCCAAGCAGGCCGCGCCCGCCACCGAGGCCCCCGCGGGCCCGGAACTGGTGACGCTCCGCGGCCCGGCTGCCGCCGTGGCCAAGAACATGAACGCCTCCCTCGACGTCCCGACGGCCACGTCCGTCCGCGCCGTCCCGGTGAAGCTGCTGTTCGACAACCGCATCGTCATCAACAACCACCTGAAGCGCGCCCGGGGCGGGAAGATCTCCTTCACCCACCTCATCGGCTACGCGATGGTGCAGGCGATCAAGGCCATGCCGGCCATGAACTACTCCTTCGCGGAGAAGGACGGCAAGCCGACCCTGGTCAAGCCGGAGCACATCAACTTCGGTCTCGCGATCGACCTGGTGAAGCCCAACGGCGACCGCCAGCTCGTCGTCGCCGGCATCAAGAAGGCCGAGACCCTCAACTTCTTCGAGTTCTGGCAGGCCTACGAGGACATCGTCCGCCGCGCCCGCGTCGGCAAGCTGACGATGGACGACTTCACCGGCGTCACCGTCTCGCTGACCAACCCCGGCGGCCTGGGCACCGTGCACTCCGTGCCCCGCCTGATGCCCGGACAGTCGGTCATCATGGGCGTCGGCTCCATGGACTACCCCGCCGAGTTCCAGGGCACCTCACAGGACACCCTGAACAAGCTGGGCATCTCCAAGGTCATGACCCTGACCTCGACCTACGACCACCGGGTCATCCAGGGCGCGGCCTCCGGCGAGTTCCTGCGCATCGTCGCGAACCTGCTGCTCGGCGAGGACGGCTTCTACGACGCCGTCTTCGAGTCGCTGCGCATTCCGTACGAGCCCGTCCGCTGGAACCGGGACATCGACGCCTCGCACGACGACGACGTCACGAAGGCCGCCCGCGTCTTCGAGCTGATCCACTCCTACCGGGTCCGCGGCCACGTCATGGCCGACACCGACCCGCTGGAGTACAAGCAGCGCAAGCACCCCGACCTCGACATCACCGAGCACGGCCTCACCCTGTGGGACCTGGAGCGCGAGTTCGCGGTCGGCGGCTTCTCCGGCAAGTCGATGATGAAGCTGCGCGACATCCTCGGCGTGCTGCGCGACTCGTACTGCCGCACCACCGGCGTCGAGTTCATGCACATCCAGGACCCGAAGCAGCGCCGCTGGATCCAGGACCGCATCGAGCGCCCGCACTCCAAGCCGGAGCGCGAGGAGCAGCTGCGCATCCTGCGCCGCCTGAACGCGGCGGAGGCCTTCGAGACCTTCCTGCAGACGAAGTACGTCGGCCAGAAGCGCTTCTCGCTGGAGGGCGGCGAGTCCGTCATCCCGCTGCTCGACGCCGTCATCGACTCGGCCGCCGAGGCCCGCCTCGAAGAGGTCGTCATCGGCATGGCCCACCGCGGCCGCCTGAACGTCCTGGCGAACATCGTCGGCAAGTCGTACGCGCAGATCTTCCGCGAGTTCGAGGGCAACCTCGACCCGAAGTCCATGCACGGCTCCGGCGACGTCAAATACCACCTGGGCGCCGAGGGCACCTTCACGGGCCTGGACGGGGAGCAGATCAAGGTCTCGCTCGTCGCCAACCCCTCCCACCTGGAGGCCGTGGACCCGGTCCTGGAGGGTGTCGCCCGCGCCAAGCAGGACGTCATCAACAAGGGCGGCACGGACTTCACCGTCCTGCCGCTGGCCCTGCACGGCGACGCGGCCTTCGCGGGCCAGGGTGTGGTCGCCGAGACGCTGAACATGTCGCAGCTGCGCGGCTACCGCACCGGCGGCACCGTCCACGTCGTGATCAACAACCAGGTCGGCTTCACCGCCGCCCCGGAGTCCTCGCGTTCGTCGATGTACGCGACCGACGTGGCCCGCATGATCGAGGCGCCGATCTTCCACGTGAACGGTGACGACCCGGAGGCCGTGGTCCGCGTCGCGCGGCTCGCCTTCGAGTTCCGCCAGGCGTTCAACAAGGACGTGGTCATCGACCTCATCTGCTACCGCCGCCGCGGTCACAACGAGTCCGACAACCCGGCGTTCACCCAGCCGCTGATGTACGACCTGATCGACAAGAAGCGCTCGGTGCGCAAGCTGTACACCGAGTCCCTCATCGGTCGCGGCGACATCACCCTGGAAGAGGCCGAGCAAGCGCTCCAGGACTTCCAGGGCCAGCTGGAGAAGGTCTTCGCGGAGGTCCGCGAGGCCGCCACGGCTCCCGCCGGCGCCCCGGTGCCGCCCGCGCAGGTCGCGCAGGTGTTCCCGGTCCCGGTGAACACCGCGATCTCCCAGGAGGTCGTCAAGCGGATCGCCGAGTCCCAGGTCAACATCCCCGACCACGTCACCGTGCACCCGCGTCTGCTGCCGCAGCTGCAGCGCCGCGCGTCGATGATCGACGAGGGCACCATCGACTGGGGCATGGGCGAGACCCTGGCCTTCGGTTCGCTGCTGATGGAGGGCACTCCGGTCCGGCTGTCCGGCCAGGACTCCCGCCGCGGCACCTTCGGCCAGCGCCACGCAGTCCTCATCGACCGGGAGACCGGCGAGGACTACACCCCGCTGCAGTACCTGTCGGACGAGCAGGCCCGCTACAACGTCTACGACTCGCTGCTCTCCGAGTACGCGGCCATGGGCTTCGAGTACGGCTACTCGCTGGCCCGCCCGGACGCGCTGGTCCTCTGGGAGGCCCAGTTCGGTGACTTCGTCAACGGCGCGCAGACCGTCGTCGACGAGTTCATCTCCTCGGCCGAGCAGAAGTGGGGCCAGACCTCCGGCGTCACGCTGCTCCTGCCGCACGGCTACGAGGGCCAGGGCCCGGACCACTCGTCCGCGCGTCCCGAGCGCTTCCTCCAGATGTGCGCGCAGGACAACATGACGGTCGCGATGCCGACCCTGCCGTCGAACTACTTCCACCTGCTGCGCTGGCAGTCCCTCAACCCGCACCACAAGCCGCTCATCGTCTTCACCCCGAAGTCGATGCTGCGTCTGAAGGCGGCGGCGTCGAAGGCGGAGGAGTTCACGAACGGCTCGTTCCGTCCGGTCATCGGGGACGCCACCGTGGACCCGAACGCGGTCCGCAAGGTCGTCTTCTGCGCCGGCAAGGTCTACTACGACCTGGAGGCCGAGCGCGAGAAGCGCGGCATCACGGACACCGCGATCGTCCGTATCGAGCGGCTGTACCCGCTGGCGGGTGCGGAGCTCCAGGCGGAGATCGCCAAGTTCCCGAACGCGGAGAAGTACATCTGGGCCCAGGAGGAGCCGGCGAACCAGGGTGCGTGGCCGTTCATCGCGCTGAACCTGATCGACCACCTCGACCTGGCGGTCGGCGCGGACGTCCCGGCGGGCGAGCGCCTGCGGCGCGTCTCCCGCCCGCACGGCTCGTCCCCGGCGGTCGGCTCGGCGAAGCGCCACCAGGCGGAGCAGCAGCTCCTGCTGAACGAGGTCTTCGAGGCCTGAGCTTCGTGACCATCGGAAGGCCCGGTCCCCTTGGGGGACCGGGCCTTCCGGCTGTGGAGCGTCGGTACGCTGGCCGAATGATTCGGACCGTCGTTCTAGACATCGGCGAGACCCTCACCCGGGACGATCGCTACTGGGCAGCATGGGCGGACTGGCTCTGCGTGCCCCGGCACACCCTTTCCGCGCTGGTGGGTGCCGTGGTCGTGGACGGCCGGGACAACGCGGACGCGATCCGCCTCCTGCGCCCGGGCATCGACATCGCCGCCGAATACTCCGCCCGCGACGCCGCGGGACGCGGCGAGCGGCTCGACGAGACGGACCTCTACGAGGACGTCCGCCCGGCCCTGACAGCGCTCCGGGCCACCGGCGTACGCGTCATCGTCGCCGGCAACCAGAGCCCCCGGGCCGGCGACCTGCTGCGTGCGCTGGACCTCCCCGCAGACCTCGTCGTCACGTCGGGCGAGTGGGGCGTGTCCAAGCCGGCGCGCGCGTTCTTCGAGCAGGTGCTGGCGGTGTCCGGCAGCCCTGCCGCCGAGACGTTGTACGTAGGCGACCACCCGGCCAATGACATCCATCCGGCGCGAGCCGCAGGCCTGCGCACTGCCCACATCCGGCGTGGCCCCTGGGGTCACTGGTGGGCAGACGACCCCGAGGTCCGGGCCGCCGCAGACTGGTCGATCGATTCCCTCACCGAACTGCCGGACATCGTCAAACCGTAGGAACGGGTGCCCAGTTCGTGGGACGGCCACCGGTCTGCGCGATACGGTCCGAGCATGGCCGGACACATCGGGCAGCGCATCGCCGCTCGGCGGCGAGCCCGACGGATGACTCAAGCCGACCTCGCTCGCGAGGCCCACGTCTCCCTCCCCATGATCAAAGGCTGCGAACGGGGCGTCCGTTCGCCCGGGCCGTCCACGCTGGAAGCGATCGCCGCCGCGCTCGGTGTGGACGCGTCCCGCCTCGATCCGGCTTACGTCGGCACCGGACGCCGCGTCCACGCCGCACTCCCATCGATCTCTGCGGCGATTGCCGGATACGAGATCGCGCCAGACCCGGCCGGCAGGCCGCTGGGCCAGTTACGAAAGGACATCGATGACGCTGTCGGGTGGCGCCTAGCAGCCCAGTACGGCTTTATCGCGGCGCAGGGCCCCAAACTTCTCGGGGACGCGCTGGCGCACCTGCACTCAGCTTCCGGCGCCCACCGCGAGGAAGCGGCACACCTCGTCGTCGCGGCGGCGCGGACGGCCGATGCGGTGACCTACAAGTTCGGCGCACACGATCTTTCGGCCCGGCTGATCGACGTGATGCGGTGGACGTCCGGGCAGTCCAAGGACCCGGACCTGAGCGCTTGCGTCGCCTACGTACGCGCCGAGACCTTCCTTGCCGCCCGTGCTTACCGCGTCGGCCACCTCGCGCTGGAGCGAGCCCTCGATGCGGTCCCTACACCGAACACCGAGCGGTCGATGGCGACCCTCGGCGCACTGCACATGCGGACCGCCGTCGTCGCCGCGCGAGCAGGCAGCGCGGATGCCGCCTACAACCATCTGAACGAGGCCCGGACACTCGCGCAGGGCGTTCCCGAGGGCGTCTACCTCGGCACCTCGTTCGGGCCGTCCAATGTCCGCATCCACGAGGTGGCCGTCTCGGTCAGCCTCGGGAGGGACCACATCGGCCGCGCCCTGGACGTCGCCCGTGATTGGAGCCCGGGCCGGGAGATCCCGGCAGAGCGCCGGTCCGGATTCTGGATCGAGGTGGCGCGTGCACACCTGTGGTCCGGCAACCCGGACGAAGCCTTCAACTGCCTCAAGGAAGCCCGCAAGCACGCACCGCAGCACGTACGCGAGCACCCGTGGGCACGAGAGGACATCGGGAAGATCCGCCGACTCAAGCATGCTGACGCCGAGTCATTGACGTCCTACGGCGAGTGGATCGGCGCCATCTGAGCAACACCGACAAGGGATACAGCCTGTATCCCTTGCGGCACTTGTAGCCGCACACCATCTGTCTGCCCGCACCGAACAGACAGATGGGAGGGCTCGTGACTGAGCATGCCGAACGCCCCAGGCCGGATCACCCACGGCAGACCACGCAATGCCCGCACCGCCTCGGCGGACACGAGACCTTGACCGGGCCGAGCCGGGATCTCCCCGACCGTGCGCTCGTCGGCTGGGAGCGTTTCCTCGCCTCCGTCCAGGAGCCGACCGATGACTGAACGCTACGAGTACGTCCCTCATAGCCTGCTGCGCCGCCGTGTCCGCGACATCGCCTCCGGCGCCGAAGGAGTCCTGATGGCTGTGATCAACCAGAACGTCTCGGACTCGGCCCTCCGCGACCATTGGACGGAACTCGCGTACATCCGGGTCGCCTCCGGCCGCGAGTTCACGACCGCAGTCGACAACGTCGAGCCCGCCGGCGACCAGCCACAGACGGGTCGCAGACGCCGAGACATGGGAAGCGCGTAGCGATCTGACGTGTCTGGCGGCTTCCGAGGCGCTTCTGGCCGCTGTTTGATGCGGGTTGGGCTTCCCCCGACCCGGAGTCCGCTGGATATGGGCCCGGGCGCAGGCACGCCGCCCCGGGGCCTGGCCCCTGCGTCCCTGATGGCCACTGCCCCTGATCGTGAACCAGTGGACCGTTCTTTTGGGGGCTTCCCGGCAGTCCTTGTCTCTCCGGGGCGGGACGGTCTGTCAAGGGTGGCCGAAGGCCATCGCGAAGCGACGCGACCGAAGGGAGCGCCCTTTACAGGGCAGCCCGACCCGGAGAGACAAGGACTGCCGGGAAACCCCAAACCCTCCCTGATGAGCCCCAGCTGAGGTCCCGGCCCCCGAAGCTCCGCCCCGCAACGCGGTCCCGCCCCCGCGGGATCCCGCGGCCTGGAGCCACGGCCCGACAGTCATCCGCGCCCCCGCCCCGCCGCCGAGGGGGGCGGGTGGGCAACCTCCGACCGCGGGTGGGGGGCTAGGGGGGCGGAAACCAGGCGCGCGTGGGCCCCGTACCGCCCCGGGCACGTGTGGGCCCCGTACCCGCCCCCACCCCCTACGGCTGCGGCTCGAAGTCCCAGTACGGGCGGGTCTGTTGCTTTGCCGCGACGGTGTGGACGTGCTGGGGGCCCAGGGTGCGGGTGAGGCCCTTGATGCCCGCGTCCTCGTGCTTGCCCGCCTCCGCGTCCTCGCGTACCGAACGGAGATCGGCGGCCAGGGCGATCTGGGCGCTCAGCGTCATCGGGTGGTCCGGGCCCAGCACCTGTTCGGCGGTGCGCAGTGTCTCGCGGCTCAGGGACAGCGCGTCCTCCAGGTGCCCGGTGATGTTGCGGTGCCCGGTGGCGTTCAGGGCGCAGCCCAGCGTCCAGGGGTGCCGGTCGCCGAGCGCGCCCCGCATGCCGACCAGCGCCTGCTCCGCGAGCGAGAGGGCCTCCGCGCGCTCGCCCTGGGCGCGCAGCACCAGCCCGAGGTTGCCGACCGTGCCGATGCTGTACGGGTGGGCCAGGCCCAGCTGCGACTGGTAGCCGCGGACCACGTCCTCCGAGATCCGGCGGGCCTCGCCGATGTCCCCGTACTCGCGCAGGTAGGTCGCGTAGTCGGAGGCCACCATCAGCGTCCACGGGTAGTCGACCCCGAACACCCGCGTCGCCCGCTCCCACACGGTCCGCAGCCGCAGCCCCGCGCCGGGGATGTCCCCGGAGCGGCGCAGGCACAGCCCGAGGTTGTGCTCGGCGCGCAGGGTCTGCGGGTGGCCCAGCCCCAGCACCTGGGTGTTGAGCTTGACCCCCTGCTCCTGCCGGGTCTGCGCCTCCCGGTAGCGGCCCATCAGCCGCAGTCCCATGGCGCAGGCGATGCCGGAGGAGAGGGTGGAGATGTGCTGGGCGCGCAGCACCCGCTCGCGGCGGCGCAGGGTGTCCAGGTCGAGCTCGTAGGCGTCCTGGTAGCGGCCCAGCAGCCGGTAGGTGGCGGCGAGGTTGTTCTGGGCGCCCAGGGTGGTGGAGTCGTCCTCGCCGAGCAGCTCGCGGTAGGTGGCCAGGCAGTGCTCGAAGATCTCGCGGGCGGGCTCGAACTTGGCGATGCAGAGCAGCACTCCCCCGTACGCGCTGCTGGCGCGCAGGGTCTCCAGGTCGCGCTCGCCGCGTTCCCCGGTGAGCCGGTCGGCGACGGCCTGGGTGAGGGTCTCGGCCGTCCGGAACAGGCCGAGGTTGCGCAGGGCTCCGCCGTACTGGTAGCTGAGCTCGCGGACCTTGGGGTGGTCCTCGCCGAGCATGGCCCGCCAGGACTGGTCGGTCTCCTCGGACAGCCGCAGGCAGGTGCGGTACTCCCCGGCGAGGATCAGGTAGCGCAGGCAGTGCAGCAGGAAGTTCTGGATGCGCGGGTTGCTGCTGGTCAGCACCCCGGAGGTGGACAGGTGCGGGATGAGTTCGGCGTAGCGGGGCCACAGCCGGGAGTCGGAGGGGCGGCCGGGGTCGGCGGCGGCGAGGACCTGGCGGACGGCGCGGGCGAGCGGTTCGGCCTCGTCCTCGGAGAGGTTCTCGCGGACGATGCCGTGCACCATGCGGTGCAGCTGTACGGTCTCCAGCCCGCCGCCGCCCTCCTCCACGGGCAGGTCGGAGTACTCCAGGCGGACGACGGAGAACTGGACGAGCTTGTTGAGGGCCGCGTTCCACCGGATCTGGTCGTTGATCAGCCCGGCGAGCTGTTCGGGCACGTCGTCGGCCGGGAACTCGCGCAGCAGCCGCAGCGGCACGGGCCCGGGTGCGAAGAAGACGAACAGCCGCAGGAGGGCCAGGGCGTCGGGGAAGTTCTCCCGTACGTTGTTGAGCAGTATCGCCAGGGCCGTGGGGAAGGGCAGCGGGTAGTCGTCGGAGACGGTGACGGCCTCGCGGGAGTCCAGCCGGCGCTGGAGCAGCGCCAGGTAGTCGCCGACGGTCAGCGGGGAGTCGGCGAGCCAGCCCGCGGTCTGGTCGAGGGCGAGCGGGTAGTCCTCCAGGGCCTCGGCCAGCTGGTCGGCCTCGACGGCGGTCAGTCTCAGGGCCCGGCGGCGGATGAAGGTGATGGACTCGGGCCGGGCGTAGAGCGGGACTTCGACGAGGCTGGTGTGCCGGGAGGCCCATTCGCGGTTGCGGGAGGTGATGATGACGTCGCCCGCGCCGGAGGGCAGCAGGTCTGTGAGGTCGTCGGGGTTGTCGCATCCGTCGAAGACCATCAGCCAGCGGCTGTACGGGGATCCGCGCCGCAGCGCCTCCAGGACGGCCCGGATCTGCTCGCCGTAACTGCCGGCGCCGCGCGGCAGGCCGAGGGCGGGGGCCAGGTCGGCGAGGCGTTCGCGCAGGGTGGGCCGGTCCTCGGCGGGGACCCACCAGACCACGTCGTACTCGGAGGCGAAGCGGTAGGCGTACTCGGTGGCGACCTGGGTCTTGCCGACTCCGGAGAGCCCCAGCAGGGTGACGGTGGAGGCGCCGGCCGGGGCTTCGGTGAGCGCCGCGCGCAGGGTGCCGATGACGTCGTTGCGGCCGGTGAAGCGCGGGTTGCGGCGCGGGACCCGGCCCCAGATCTCCGGCGGGTCGTTGGGGAAGCGGGGCCCGCGGCGGCCGGTCTCGGTGCCGATGCGGTCGGTGGGCAGCTCCAGGCGGCGCAGCACGCGGTACTCCGCCTCGTACGCGTCCAGGCCCCACAGGTCGGTCTTCTCCAGTACGGCCACGGCGCTGGGCAGCGGGGCGTCGGTGAGGCAGACCGCCGCGAACCGGTCGGGGTGGCGGTCGGTGACCGTGCGCAGGGCGGTGTTCCACTCCGCGTCCTGGACGTCGCCGGGGGTGCCGGCGGAGAAGTAGCGCTCGCTGAGGACGAGCAGGACCCGGCTGCCCGAGCGGGCGAGGTCGTCGAGGGCCTGCGCGAGTCCGGGGCTGTTCTGCGGGTCCCAGCGCTGGAGGGCGACGCGGTGGCCGTGTTCCTCCAGGCGGTGGGCGATCCAGACGGCCCAGGGCCGGTTGAACCCGGCGAAGCTGATGACGAAGCGCTGCGGCCCAGCGGTGGAGCCCTGTTCCTGCCGACTACCGGTGGTCATGCGGCCGTCTCCCTGAAATCCGGGCAGTGGACGGGCTTGAAAGGTACCGCAGCACTGCCCTTGGCGAAGCCCCTCAAGCCCGTACGAACGGGGCGAGTTCGGGATGGGCCTCGCACCAGGCGCGGCGTTCGCGGTCGACGGCCCGGCGGGCGGTGGCGTGCTGGTCCCCGGGCGGCGGGAGCTCGTCCATGTTCCGCTCGGCGGCGGCCATGGCGCCGGTGAACTCCCGTCCCGCGGAGGTCAGTCGGTCGTGCGCGCGCAGTACGGGCAGGACGGCGGCGACCTGGGCACGGCTGCGGGCGTGCTGGGCCCAGGCGCCGCGGGCTCCGTAGAGGGCGGCGCGCTGCCAGTACCCGGCCAGGGCCAGATGGGCGTACGCGCCGTGCAGGAGCCCTTCCAGCGGGCGGGGGTCGGCGCGCCAGGGGGCCCAGTACCGGGGGGTGCGGTCGGCGGTGTGCAGGGTCAGCACGTCGGCGAGGGCGGTGAGCTTGCCGTGCTGGACCTCGTGCACGAGGGTGGCGGCCAGCGCGGGCGGGGCCTGCGCACGGGCCAGTACGGAACCGGCGGCCGCGGGCAGGGTGGCGCCGCTGGAGCGGGAGCCGCCGGCCAGCGGCACGACCGAGCGCAGCAGTTGGACGGTCTCCTCGGCGCGGGCGGTGTCGTACCGCTCGAGCAGGGTGAGCGCGCCGGCCCACTGGGTGTCCCAGCGCTTGTGGCCCTTGGGGGTGAGCCGGCGGGCGGGGCGGACGGGGGCCGGCCGGTCGGGGCCGGGCGCCCGGTAGGGGTCGAGGTCGTCGAGGGCGGTGCGGCCTCCGGGGAGGGTGTGCAGGGGCAGGGTGGCCGGGTGCCCGGGGTCCCAGGAGCGTTCGGTGAGGGCGAGCGGGCCGGGGCGGTCCGGGCGCAGCAGTCCGAGGGTGGGCAGGACGAGGCGCCCGTGCAGGGGCCGCAGGGTGTGGGTGAAGGCGAGCCCGGAGCGCAGGGCTGCGGCGACGGCGAGGGCCCCGAGGTGGCCGAGGTCCGGCGGGGGCCCGTACGGGGCGTGCAGGCGGCGCAGGGTCTCCTCGGCCCACACCCCGGTGGCGGGGTAGTGCAGGACGTCGCGGACGGCGCCCGGGTCGTGCCGTTCGGCCTCCTCCAGCAGGGCCCAGTGGTCGGCGGTCTCCCCGGCCCGGGCGCCGGGGGCGGCGTCGAGGACGGCGCGCAGCAGGACCAGGCGCTTGGAGCGGCGTACGTCGCGGACCAGGCGGGTGCCTTCGGTGCAGGGCTCGGTGGAGGCGAGGGCGCGCAGGGTGCGGGAGGAGACGGTGAAGGAGGCGAGGGCGGCGGTCATGAGGCGACCGCCGGGGGACGGGCGGCGGGGGTTCGGGCGGTGGGAGTTCGGGCCGCGCGCTCGAGGGCCGTGGCGATGTGCCGGATGAGGACCTGGAGATCCGCGCAGTACACGGACGGCTGCCGGAAGCCCTCGCCGGCCCGGTAGCGGTGCGGGTAGTGCCCGCCGCCGCACACCTCGACCAGTTCGCAGGCGCGGCAGCCGGCGGCGAGCGCGTCCCGGCCGAGCTGGCGGGCGGCGAACCCGGGGTGGTCGAGGAGCTGGTCGAAGCTGTGCGTGTCGAGGGTCATCCCGGTGGCGGCGGCGCCCTCGTAGGCGGACTTCAGCGAATCGGCCTGTTCGATGGAGCCATCGGTCTCGATGACGGCGGTGGCGGCGGGCGCGAGCCCGAGGGTCTCGGTGGCGGCGGGCAGGCCGAGCAGCAGGGCGATGATCTCCTCGAAGGTCCGGATCCGGGTGCGCCGCACTCCGTCGTGCCACCAGCGTTCGAAGACGGCGAGGAGCCAGTCGGCGTACGGGGTCCCGCGGGGGCGGTGGCCGGGCGGCGGGGAGCTCCAGTTGGCGAGCGGCAGCAGCAGCCCGACGCTGGGCGGGGCGAAGGCGAGCAGGGACTCGTACGTCTCGACGGGGTCGTGGGCGAGGTCGATGACGCAGAGCACCCCGGCGTAGCTGTCCGGATGCCGTGCCAGCAGCCGCAGGCCGCGGGCGGCGGCGGCGAATCCGGGGCGTCCGGCGTGGTCCACGCGCCGGGTGTTGTGCGCGGGGAGCCCTCCGTCGAGGCTGACGCCGACGCGGATCCCGGCGGCGGCCAGCGCGGCGAGGCGGCCGCGGGTGAGGAGGGTGCCGTTGGTCTGGACGGTGGCGGTGACGCGGGTGCGCGGGGCGGCCGCGGCCACGGCGGCCCGTACGGCGTCGACGGGCTCGGCCAGCCGGGCGGGCGCGGTGAGCAGCGGTTCGCCGCCGTGCAGGACGAGGTCGACGCGGGGCAGGTCGTGGACGGCGGCGTGCTCGGCGATCCGCTCGGCGGCTCGGGCGGCGGTGGCCGGGGCCATGAGGGCGGGCTGGGCGCGCCAGCCCTGGTCGGCCATCTCGTAGACGTAGCAGTAGGTGCAGGCGAGGTTGCAGCGGCTGCGCGTCTTGAGCACGAACTGCCGGATGGGATGGGGCCGGTGTCCGGCGGCGCGCAGGGCGGGCACGTCGAGCCGGATGTAGGGCCAGGGCGCGTGGGTCCGGTGCGCGATCTGTTCGGCCGCGCTCGTCTGGGTGTGCCTCATCGCAGTACCTCCCGCCCCCGTACACCGCAGGGAGGCGCCCCCTGCGGACGGTCCATCCCTGCCCTTCGGACGGCCTCGGCTAACGGCGGAAAGTGGTCAACCGGCCTGTGGTCCGCGTGACTCGGGCCACTCGTGCGGCTTCGGTGTCTTCGGTGTCTCAGGGGGCTTCGGGCGACTCGGGCGGCCGAGGTGACTCGGGTGGCGCCCCGGGTCAATCGACCCCGGAGTCGAAGGCGTTCAGGATCTCGGCCGGGTGGGTCACCCGCTCGACCATGCCCTCGATCACCTGGGCCAGCACGGGATGGTCGATCCCGCGCAGCGCCGCCAGATCCAGCCCGGAGAGGTCCGGGAGCCGTCCGGGGCACTTGTGGACCACCACTGCCACGTCCTGATCCTTCGTCACCATGGGCCGCCCGTCCCCCTGTTGCGTCGCACGTTCGATGGTCCACTGCCCTTTCCCCTCCCCCGCTGCCCGGAAACGGCCGGGCCGGGGGCGCAGGGCGGCTCAGAGGGCCGCCTCCAGAGCGCTGATCCGCCCGGCGAGCGCCTCGGACCGCCCCTCCCACTGCCCCTCGGACCGCCCCTCGGCACCCGCGCCGAGCCGCCCCCACAATTCCAGCGCCGAGCGGTACGCGTCCAGGGCCGCCCGGGGCCGGGCCAGCCGCTCGAGTACCTCCCCGCGCAGCTCCTGCACGCGGGCCGCGAGCTGCACGGCGAGATCCTGGCGCTCCTCGCGGTCGGCCTCGAGGGCGGACCGCCAGGCCCGCCGGTAGGAGTCCGCCGCCCGGTCGAGGCGGTCCGCCGCCCGGGTGTGGCCGTGGATCTCCAGCTGCACGTCCGCGTGGTCCCGCCAGGCGCGGGCCCGTTCCAGCGGGCTGCGGCTCTGCCGGACGGCGAGTTCCAGCAGGTACTCCGCCTCCCGCAGGTCCACCGGGTCCCCTTCGTAGGTGTGCCGCAGCCGCAGCCCGGTGGCCAGCCTCAGCAGCCGGTGCGCCGCCCCCGGGTCGGACTGCGGCACCGCCGCCCGGCTGTCGCGCAGCACGCGTACGGCGGCCCCGGTGAACCGCCGCCCGTCGGCGGCCCGGGCCCGCTCCAGCAGTACGTCACCCCACTCGGGCAGCAGCTCCCCGAAGGCCTCCGCGTCCCGGGGGATCAGCCGCCGGGCCCTGCCGTACGCCTCGGCGGCCTCCTCCAGCGCCACCGGGTCGGCGTCCCGCTCGTACCGGGCCCGGTGCACCCGCGCCAGGCACACCAGGGCGGCCACCCGCAGTTCGGGATCCCCGCCCGCCTCCCCGAAGGCCGCGTCCAGCTCCCCGGCCGCCTCCTCGAGCCGCCCGGGCAGGTACCGCAGCGCGCCGGCCAGCTCGACCCGGGTCCGGGCGCGCGTCTCCCGCCCGGCGGCGTCCTCCGCGGTCAGGCCGGTCACGGCCAGGCGGGCCGCGGCCTGTTCGGCCAGGGCCGTGCGCTCGGCCGGGTCGGGCGTGTGGGGCAGCAGGGCCAGCAGGACGCGGCCCAGGGCCCGTTGCAGCTCGGGGTACGCCGCGCCGTCGTCGTCGGCGGCGGCGGCAGCGCCTGCGACGGGCTCCAGGGCGGCCCGCGCCTCGCGCAGCGCGCCCGGGTCCTCGCGCAGCGCGCTCAGCCGGATCAGGGTCTCGGCCCGGCGCACCGCGCAGTCCCGGCGCAGCCCGGGGTCGGCGGAGGCGCTCGCCGCCGCGAACTCCCGGTCGGCGGCGGCCAGCAGATCCGCCCGGGGTTCGGCGACCAGCGCCCGCTCGTACAGCACCCGGCCCAGCACGGCCCGGGCCGGGGCCGTGCGCAGGCCCGTCACGGTCCGCTCCGCCTCGGTGAGGAGTTCCGGGTCCCGCTGCGCCGCCCACAGCCGCAGCAGCGCGCCGGCCAGTTCGGTCTCGGCCTCCTCCGGCGGGTCGCCGGGCCCGGGCGGGGCCGCGACCGCCCGGCGCAGTACGGCCACGGCCTCGTAGAGCGCCCGCGCGTCCCCGTCCGCTTCCCCGTTCCCGTCCCGGTCCGCGTCGGCGAGCCGCTCCCGCGCGGCGCGCACCGCTCCGGCCCTCCCGGGCGGCGCCGGGGGCGTGACGGCCTCGCGCACCGGCGGGCCCTCCTCGGGCATGCCGGGCAGGTAGCGCCGTACGACCTTGGCCGAGACCTGCGCGAAGGCCCGCGGGAGCCGCCCGGCGGGGACCCGATCGGCGTCCCCCGGACCCGGGCCAGGGCCAGGGCCCGACCCCGGGCCAGGGCCGCCCTCGGCCGCCTCGGGCGGTGCTCCGGTGAGCTGAGAGACGGCGAGCGCGGGAAAGTTCCGTACGCCCCGCCCGAAGTGGGCCAGCACGTACTCCGAGCAGTGCTTGAGCACGAGAGCGGCCTCGTCCCGCCCCAGCGGCCCCAGCAGCACGTCCTGCACCCCGGGGGCGAACTCGTACCACTGGCCGGGGGTGTCCGCGCTGCGCCTCAGCAGGCCGCTCAGCAGTACCTCGGCCAGGTCCGAGGGTTCGGAGTCGGGCAGCATCGTGCGCTGCACCAGCCGCATGACGGGCAGCGTCAGCGGGGCCGCCGACAGGTACACGGCCAGCTGTACGGCCCGGGGCGCGGACGAGGACCGGAACCGCGCCACCAGCTCGCGCGGCGGCCGTACGGCACGGGGCGGCGGCAGGGGCGCGGCCGGGTGGGCGGCCAGCACCCGGCCCACTTCGGCCGGTACCGGGCCGGTGCCGATTCCGGCGACGAGCCGGGCCCATGCCCCGAGGGCGATGGCGCTCGGCGGCAGCACGGGCACGGTGAGCCCTCCCGTGGGCCGCCCGGGCAGCGGCGGCCGGTCCGACCGGAATTTCAGCTTCCCCGCGCTGCCCTCGACCCGGGAGAGCGTGCCGCGCTCGGTCGGCAGCCAGCTGCGTCCCCACAGCCGCTGGGGCAGCGGCTGGACGACCACGCACGGGGTGCATTCGGCCCAGCGGTGCAGCAGCCGCTGGGCCGAGCCCTCGCGCCACAGCGGTCCGGCGCAGTCGGAGACCACCATGGTCAGCGCCCGGCCGGTGGGGTCGCGCAGCTGGTCCCCCGAGCGCAGCCCGGCGCCGGGCACGGGGCCGCGCCCGAGCGCCGCGGTACCGTCGGCGAGCCGGTGCAGGTAGTGCACCTGGACGTCCCGGAAGGCCCCCAACCGCTCGCACACGGTGCGCAGTTCCTCGAACATGTCCTGCCACACCGCCATCGACGGCGACGCGTCCATCACCAGCCGTACGGTGGCCTCGCGCCGGCTCTCCGGTTTGAGCACCGGGATGATCAGCCCGAGGGCCCGGGCGCTGGCCTCGGCGGTGGCCGGTTCGTCGAGCACCGTCCGGATGGGCGGGGCGGGTGGGCGGTGCCGCTGGAGGGCGCGCAGGGCCCGCTGTATCTCGAGGATCCGGGGCAGCGCGGCCGCCCCGGGCACCCGTACGGGCACCCCGCGCTCCCCGGGCGGCTCCCCGGTGAGCTCCGCTTCCGCTTCGCCGGCGCGGCGCGGCCCGGGCGCGTAGAGCCTGATCGGATCCTCAGTCTCCGTTTCCACCCGCTCGGGATCCTCGGGCAGCCTGACCGGATCATCAGCCTCCGGCTCGGGTACGGGCACCTCCGCACCCGGCGCCGGCTGCCCGGGCCGGCGGATCCGTGCGGCCAGCCACAGCGCGTCGGCGAGCTCCTCGGCGGACGGATCGAGCCCGGCGCGGCGCAGCAGCGCGGCCAGTTCGCGGATGCCGGGCGGTCCGGCGGGCGGCACGGCCCGTCACCTCGGGCGGTCGAGGCGCTGGATGAGCAGGTCCGCAAGGTCCTCCCGGGTGGGCGGGGCGGCGTAGTGGGTCAGGTAGACGGCGTTCAGCAGCTGGTCGGCGGCGACCAGCTCGGACTGCGACCGGCTGAGGAACTCCCGGATCAGGTCGGCCCCCAACTGGGCGGCCTCCTCCCCGAGGTGGGCGCGGACCATGGTGGCGAGCCGCTTCTCACCGGGCTGTCCGAGCTTGAGCTGAATGCAGCGCCGCAGCAGCGCGGCGGGGAAGTCCCGCTCCCCGTTGCTGGTCAGGATGATGAAGGGGAAGGCCCGGCAGCGCACCCGGCCGCCCATGACGGTCACCTTCGACCCGTCGTCCGTGAGCACCTGCACCTCGGGCTCGGTGTCGGCCACCCGCTCCAGCTCGGGAAGGGCGAACTCCCCTTCCTCCAGTACGTTCAGCAGGTCGTTGGGGAGGTCGATGTCGCTCTTGTCGAGCTCGTCGACGAGCAGGACCCGGGGCCGCGCGGTGGGCAGCAGGGCGGTGCCCAGCGGCCCGAGCCGGATGTACTTGCCGATCCCCGGAGCCCCGCCCGGAGCCCCGCCGCTCGCCGCGATCTGCACGTCCTGGAGCCGGGCGAGGGCGTCGTAGCGGTAGAGCCCGTCCTGGAGCACGGTCCGCGACACCACCGGCCAGCGCAGCACCCGCCCCAGCTTCAGCTCGTGGGCGACGGCGTGCGCGAGGGTGGACTTGCCCGTGCCGGGAAAGCCCGTCACCAGCAGCGGCCGGCGCAGGTACAGGGCGGCGTTGATGGCCTCCAGCTCCTCCGGCTCGGGCCGGTGCAGCTCGGCGGCCTGCCGGTGGGCCCCGAGCCGCCGGGCGACGTTCCCGTCCGTCACCGCCGCCGGACCGCCCGCCTCCACCACGGGCCCGCCGTCGAAGTCCCGCCACGGCGGCGGATCGGGCAGGGCCTCGATCCCGTCGTGCGGCTCACCGACACCTCGGTATATGAGCCATTCGTCGTTCATCGGTGCTGCTCCCTCCTGCCGGTCACAGGTCGCCCTGGAGCGGCTCGTCCTCGGGCAGGGCGCGTGCGGGGTCGTTCCAGACGAGTGCCGCCCCCGCCGTCCAGTACGCGTCCGGGTCGGCCCCGTACGCCCGCCCCCGCAGCGCCTGCAACCGCAGCGGCAGCACCTCCGCCCGTCCGGCGTCGGCCAGTTCCTCCCGCAGCCCGCGGTGGAAGGGGGCGCACGACACCCCCGGATCCGCCGGGGGCCGCCGGCACACCACCACCCCGTACCCGGCGTCCCGCACCGCATGCAGCGAGCCGAGCGTGGGCTCCTCCGCCGCTGCCCGGCAGTGCACGGGCACGGTGTTGTCCGGGAGCCCGGCCAGCCAGCCCGCGGACGGGCTGCGCGGCCGTCCCCGCACACAGTCGGCCCGTTCGTCCAGCAGCGGTCCCGCCTGCGCCCGCGCCCACCGGGCGGCCGCCGCGGGCGCGGGGTCCGCGGCCGGGTACCGGAACACCACCGGCCGCTGCACCCCCACCGGCACCCTGCCCACCAGCACCCACTCGTCCGCCGCCAGCCCGAACAGCTCCGGGGCGACGGCCACTTCGAGCGGAGCCGCCGCCTCGTGGGTGTCGCAGCGCCGGAAGGCCTCGGCGAGCGGGGCCCGTAACGCCTCCGGCAGGCCCGCCTCGGTGGCCCGTACCCCGGAGTCCACCGGTGTCACCCGCCCCGGATGTTCCGGGCCCGCCAGCACCGCCACCCGCCAGTCGTAGACGTCCTCCCAGCCGTGCGCCCACACCTCCAGCAGGACCGACGCCCCGGGGGGCAGCCCGCCGGACGGCCGGACCGGACCGTGCACCGCCTGCCCGGCCAGGGCCCGCCGGCGCCGCGCCCGCTCGGCCAGGCCCCGCTCGTGGCGCTCGCCGAGCTCCCGGCGCAGCGGGCGCCACAGCCGCTCGGCGGTGGCCCGTACCCAGTCCCACAACTCCTCGTCGGCGCCCGGCGTCGGCGGCTCGCGGTAGTCGGCCACGCTCACGTCCGTCGCGTACCGGAGCATGGCCGCGGCCTCCCCCGCCCCGCCCGGCGGGTCGTGCAGCAGCCCCAGGCCGTCGCGCCAGCTGAGCGGGGCGAGCGGATGCGGCTCCGGCTCCTCCCCGCGCGCCGCCTCCACCAGGGCCCGTACGACCTCCGAGGAGCCCGGCGGGGGCAGTTCGGCGAGCAGCCCGCACAGGGTGGTGCGCTCGCCGGGGGTGAGCCGGCCGCGCCCGCCGTACGGGTCACCGTCCCCGGCCGGGAGTTCGCCGTGCGCGTCCGTCCAGGTCCGGCGGCTGTTGAGGTCGCTGAGGTGCTGGTCGTAGTGGTGCAGGTCGTGGGCCTGCATGACCCGGCGGTAGAGCCCGGTCTGGCCGCGCGCGGGCATCGGCAGGGTGCGCAGCTGCACGACGGAGACGGCGAGCCCGCCGCCCCCGGTGTGCCGCCGGGCTTTGACCACGCCGACGACCTCGCCGCGGGCCAGGTCGACCACCGGCCCGCCGGACATTCCGGGATCGATCTCGTCGTCGTCGCCGAGCCGGATGGCCGCGCCGTGGCCCGCGGTGCCGCGCAGCCGGGTGGTGCGGCCCGTGATCTCGGGCGTGCCCAGGTCTTCGGTGCAGCCGAAGTAGGCGACCTCGTCGAAGCGGGGCCTGGAGCGGTCGGTCAGCCAGACGCAGGCGTGCGAGACGGGGGCCAGGACCCTGATCAGCGCCAGGTCGGGCAGGTCCCACAGGGCCTGCCGGCCGGGACGCCGCTCCTCCAGCCGCTCGGGCAGTACGCACTCCACGCGCCCGGCGACCGTACCGGTGGAGCCGTTGCCGGTGACGCTGACCCCTGAGGAGAAGGTGATGCCTACCTCGCGCCCCGTCAGACGCACCGCAGCACCCCCTTCACCGACCACGTGCGCACACGTCAGGACCCAGCCGGGGGCGATGAAGAAGCCGCTCCCCCAGGTGGGTCCGGTCCCAGCCGTTCCATACCCGTCCGGCGGGGCGTGGACGCGTACGGTCGCCGCCTGGACGAGGGGCTCCAGGAGCTCGAAGGCGCGCGCGGAGCCGGCCGTGCGCCCCTCCGTCATACGCGCCCCCCCGCTCGTGAGGCGTCCAGGTTAGCGCCGGAGGCTCCGCAGCCGGGAGGCTTCGCGGCCGGGCGGATTATCCTGGCGGGAAACACCCCCTGAACACCCTCATCACGGCACGGAGCCCGACTTGTACTTCACCGATCGCGGCATCGAGGAGCTGGAGAAGCGGCGCGGCGAGGAGGAGGTCACCTTCGAGTGGCTCGCCGAGCAGCTGCGCACCTTCGTCGACCTGAACCCGGACTTCGAGGTCCCGGTGGAACGCCTGGCCACCTGGCTGGCCCGCCTGGACGACGAGGACGACGAGGACGAGTGACCCGTACGAGAACGGCCCGGCTGCCAGGTGGGCAGTCGGGCCGTTCTCGTTGTCGCGTCGCCCGCCGAAGACGGCGCGGGCGGGCAGGGGTACCGGGCGCCGGATCAGGCGGCCTTGGTCTCCCAGAAGATGCGGTCGATCTCGGCGATGAGCTCGAGGGCCTTCTGGCCGGTCGCCGGGTCGTTCGACGCCTTGGCGGCCGAGAGGGCCTTCAGGGTGTCGTTGACCAGGGTGTGCAGCTGCGGGTACTTCTCGAAGTGCGGCGGCTTGAAGTAGTCGCTCCACAGCACCGAGACGTGGTGCTTCGCGAGCTCGGCGCGCTGCTCCTTGATGGTGATGGCGCGCGCGCGGAAGTCGGCGTCGTCGTTGGCCTGGTACTTCTCCTGCACGGCCTTGACGGACTCGGCCTCGATGCGGGCCTGGGCAGGGTCGTACACGCCGCACGGCAGATCGCAGTGGGCGGAGACCTTCGCCTTGGGGGCGAAGAGGCGGGAAAGCATGGAGTGTGTCCTCCTCGTGATCGTCTTCTCAAGGGGGAGATTACTCGCTCGGAATCGCCTTTTCGCGGTCGCCCCCATGGGCTTAGGACAAAAGTCCAGGGTCGCGGGCGGACCGGTGAGCGAATGTACGGATCCGTACGGCAGCATGCGGGGGGTGACGAGGAGGTCGGGCATGACGGAGAACGGGCGCCGCCCGCGCAAGCGGTTCGAGGTGCTGGAGGTGACGGGGCCGTCGATGGTGCCCACACTGCTCCACGGCGACCGGCTGGTGGTCCGCTACGGGGCGGCCGTCCGTCCGGGTGACGTGGTGGTGCTGCGCCACCCGTTCCAGCAGGACCTGTTGGTGGTCAAGCGCGCGGTGGAGCGGCGGCCGGGCCGCTGCTGGTGGGTGCTCGGCGACAACCCGTACAACGAGACCGGCGACAGCACCGTCTACGGGCCGGTGCCCGAGGAGCTGGTGCTGGCGACGGCGGTCCTGCGGTTCCGGCCGCGCGAGGACGCTCAGCGCTCGCTGAGGGCGCGGCTCTCGTGGGCGGCCTCGGCGCTGCGCCCGCTCTGGGCGGACGCCTCGGCCTCCAGCCGCTTGCGGGCGCGGTAGGCCGCCACGTTCGCCCGGGTGGCGCACCGGTCGGAGCAGTACCGCCGGGAGCGGTTGGTGGAGGTGTCGAGGTAGGCGTTGCGGCAGGGCGCGGCCTGGCACAGGCCGAGCCGGTCGGGGCCGTGCTCGGTGAGGTGGAAGGCCAGGCCGAAGGAGGCCATGGCGGCGTAGCCCGCGGAGGCGTTCGAGGGGTGCTCGGCGAGGTGGATGTGCCAGTCGGGGGCGCCGTCCTCGCCGAGGGTCTCGTGGCCGGAGACCTGGGGGCTGACGGGGAACTCCATGAGCAGCGAGTTCAGCAGGTCGACGGCGAGGACGTGGTCGCCGCCGTCGGCCGCCTCGAAGACTGCGCGCAGCCGGCCGCGGACGTTGCGGAAGCGGGTGACGTCGGTGTCGGTGACCCGGCGGGCCATCTGCACGCTGGCGCCGAACAGGGCGCGAACGGCGTCGACCGAGGTCAGCGAGTCCTTGTTGCGGGCCGGCTCCTCGGTGTTGACCAGGCGCACGGCGAAGTCCGAGTAATGGGCCAGTTCCACTTGTAGTCCTTACGGCTGCGGATTAGTGTCTCCGGTAACGGCTGAGACGTATTCGAGGGTATTACGTATGGAGGGGTTCGCGATGGTGGATACGACGGGGACGGCCGGTACCAGCGCCTACTGGCAGGCATGGCAGGACAGCTGGGACCGCCAGCAGGAGTGGTACATGCCCGACCGCGAGGAGCGGTTCCGGGTGATGCTGGACATGGTCGAGGCCCTGGTCGGCCCCGCCCCCCGGGTGCTGGATCTCGCGTGCGGTACGGGAAGTATTACGGACCGCGTGCTCAAGCGGTTCCCGGAGGCCACCAGCACGGGCGTCGACCTCGACCCGGCGCTGCTGGCCATCGCCCGGGGCCACTTCGCGGGCGACGACCGGGTCACCTTCGTGACCGCCGACCTCAAGGACCCCGAGTGGCGCGCGGCCCTCCCCCACGACGCGTACGACGCGGTCCTGACGGCGACGGCCCTGCACTGGCTGCCCAGCAAGGACCTGGCCGTGCTGTACGGGCAGCTCGCGCCCCTGGTCCGCCCGGGCGGGGTGTTCATGAACGCCGATCACATGCCCGACCCGGCCACCCCGCGCATCGACGCCGCCGAGCACGCCCACCGGCACGCCGGGATGGACCGCGCCAAGGCGTCCGGGGTGCCCGACTGGCGCGAGTGGTGGGCCCTGGCCGCCGCGGATCCGGTACTGGCCGAGCCCGTGAAGCGGCGCTTCGAGATCTACGGGGAGCACGCCGACGGCGACACCCCCTCCGAGGCCTGGCACGCACGCACCCTGCTCGACGCGGGGTTCGCGGAGGCCCGTACGGTCTGGCGCTCCCCCTCGGACGGGCTGGTCCTAGGTCTGAAGTAGGGACTCGAGAACGGCGGAGGGGCGGTACGGGAATCCCGTACCGCCCCTCCTTCGCACGTACGGCCCGGTGTCAGAGCACCTTGGACAGGAACGCCTTCGTCCGGTCGTGCTGCGGGTTGCCCAGCACATCGCGCGGGTGGCCGGACTCGACCACCACGCCGCCGTCCATGAAGACGAGGTTGTCGCCGACCTCGCGGGCGAAGCCCATCTCGTGCGTGACCACGATCATGGTCATGCCCGACTCGGCCAGGTCCCGCATGACGTCGAGGACGTCACCCACCAGCTCCGGGTCGAGCGCCGAGGTGGGCTCGTCGAAGAGCATCAGCTTCGGCTCCATGGCGAGCGCGCGGGCGATCGCCACGCGCTGCTGCTGGCCGCCGGAGAGCTGGGTGGGGTAGTTCCCGCCCTTGTCGCCGAGGCCCACGCGGTCCAGGAGGCGTGCGGCACGCTCGCGCGCCACCGCCTTGGACTCGCCCTTGACCATGACCGGGGCTTCCATGACGTTCTCTATGGCCGTCATGTGCGGGAAGAGGTTGAAGCGCTGGAAGACCATGCCGATGTCCCGGCGCTGGGCCGCGACCTCGCTGTCCTTCAGCTCGTAGAGCTTGTCGCCCTTCTCGCGGTAGCCGACGAGGGTCCCGTCGACGTACAGCCGTCCGGCGTTGACCTGCTCCAGGTGGTTGATGCACCGCAGGAAGGTCGACTTGCCGGAGCCGGACGGGCCGACCAGGCAGAAGACCTCACGCGGGGCGACCTCCAGGTCGATGCCCTTGAGGATGTGCGCCGCACCGTAGGACTTGTGGACGCCCTCGGCCTTCACCATGGCAGTCGTCATCAGGCCACCGCCTTGCGGTTCGAGAAGCGGGACAGTTTCGCCTTGATCTTCTGCAGCGGCGTGGGCGGCAGCGAGCGGAGCGCACCGCGGGCGTAGCGGCGCTCCAGGTAGTACTGGCCGACGCTGAACACGCTGGTCAGGGCGAGGTACCAGATCGACGCGACGAAGAACATCTCCATCACCGCGAACGAGGTGGACGCGATGTCCTGGGCCGCGCGCAGCAGGTCGAAGTACTGCACGGCGACGACGAGCGACGAGGTCTTGAGCATGTTGATGAACTCGTTGCCCGACGGCGGCACGATCACCCGCATGGCCTGCGGCAGCACGACGCGGCGCATGGTCTGCATCCGGGTCATGCCGAGCGCGTGCGACGCCTCGCTCTGGCCCTCGTCGACCGACTGGATGCCGGCCCGGACGATCTCCGCCATGTACGCGCCCTCGTTGAGGCCGAGACCCAGCAGGGCTGCCAGGAAGGGCGTCATGACCTGGGTCATCTCGTCCTTGTAGAACCCGAGGTTCAGGATCGGGAAGATCAGGGCGAGGTTGAACCAGATGAGGAGCTGCACGTACACCGGGGTGCCGCGGAAGAGCCAGATGTAGAACCAGGAGATGGTGCTGGTCACCGGGTTCTTCGAGAGGCGCATCACGGCGAAGAGGACACCGAGCACCAGGCCCAGGGCCATCGAGGCGACGCTGATCCAGATCGTGTTGACGACGCCACGCAGGATGGTGGGGTCGAACAGCTTCTCCGGCACGGTCGCCCAGCGCACGTTGCCCTGCGAGAAGGCGATCGCGAGGGCCACTACCAGGCCGATGACGACCACAGCGCTGATCCAGCGGCCGTAGTGGCGGACCGGGATGGCGCGGATCATCTCGGGGGGGACGGCCCCGGCCGGCGGGGTGTCCGCCGGGTCCGGGACCTTGTCGAGCTTGTCAGTCACAGTGACTGCCCTTCAGTGTGCTGCGGTCTGCGCGGAGATCAGGAGCCTGCGTTGATCTTGGCTTCGGTCACGGCGCCGGAGCCCGCATTCCACTTGTCCAGGGCGGCCTTGTACGTGCCGTCCTTGATGACCGCGTCGAGGGCTTCCTTGAGCGCGTCGCGCAGCTCGGTGTTCTTCTTGTCCACGGCGATGCCGAAGAGGCCGGCGTCGGTCGGGTTGGCGATGGCCTCGAAGTCGTTGCCGCCGCCCGCGGTCTGCGCGATGTACGCGGCGACCGGGGAGTCGTTCAGGTCGGCGACGGCGCCGCCGGCCTTCACGCGGGTCTGGGCCTCGGCGTCGGTCGGGAAGGACTCGATGCCGATCTCGCCCTTGCCGGCCGCCTTGCACTTCTCGGACTGGTCCTTGGCGGACTGCTCGTACGTCGTGCCGCGCTGGACGGCGACCTTCTTGCCGCACAGGTCGTCGAGGGTCTTGATGCCCTCGGGGTTGCCCTTCTTGACCAGGATGCCGGTCGAGGCGGAGAAGTAGTCGACGAAGTCGACACCGGCACCGGTCTTGGCGCCCTTGTCGTCCAGGCCCTCCTGACGGGCCTTGGTGTCGGTGAGCGAGGACATGACCAGGTCGCTGCGGCCCGTCTGCATGCTGCCGATCAGGGTGTCGAAGGTGCCGGACTCGAACTTGAACGTCACACCGAGCTGCTTGGCCAGGGCCGCCGCCACGTCGGGGTCGACACCGACGATCTTGCCGCCCTCGGTGAACTCCATCGGAGCGTAGGTCGCGTCCGTACCGACCTTGATGACACCCGCGTCCTGGATCTTCTTCGGAAGCTTCGAGAAGAGCGGTGCGCTGCTGTTGTTCGCCTGGCCCGACGGGGTCGTGGAGGCCTTGTCCGTCTGGTCGCCACAGCCGGTGAGGATCAGGGCGCCGGCGACCGCGATCGCGCCGACCGCGGCGATCCGGGACCGTGCGGCGGTCGTACGACGGGTGATGCTTGCGGTCATGAGCGGGTTCCTCCGGCTGGTGGAAAAGCACCGAAAAATGGTCGGGCACGCACCATCGAGTGTCGCGACCTTGTGTGATTACGGCATCTTGCCATTCGGACTGCCGCATTCAGGGTGCCCGTGAGGTCAAAATCAGATAACGGACACGCCCGACGACCCAACAGGACTGCGGGCAAGGGCCCTCGGAGCCGCACAAAACGCCGTGACCAGCCCGTTTGGGCTCACTATTTGCGGCGCGTCTCGCCCATTGGACACAAGGGTTTGGACTTTTAGCCAAAACCATGACAAGCAGCCTATGGTCGAGCCGGAATCGACTCGTCTGGGTGAGCGTTCATCCGGTAGAACAGATCCTTACACCCCTCATCCGGGGCTCAGGGCGCGCGTGCGGCGCGCCCGCGCGTACGAACCTCCCCTCCGCGGAGGCGGTCCAACCGTCGATGCGGAGTACGAACGCGGTGCCCGCCCACCCCTTAACCAGGAGTGGCCACCCTCAACGATTCAAAGGACTTAAGGGGTCACACAAAGTGGCAGCGGAGATCGTCAACCCTCACACTGACAGCGCGACGGACAACAACCCGGACGCGGTGTTCGCGCTGCACCGGGGCGGCAAGATGGCCATCCAGGCCACGGTGCCGGTCAACAACAAGGACGACCTGTCCCTCGCGTACACCCCCGGCGTGGCGAAGGTGTGCAGCGCCATCGCCGAGCAGCCGGACCTGGTGAACGAGTACACCTGGAAGTCCAACGTGGTCGCCGTCGTCACCGACGGCACGGCCGTGCTCGGGCTCGGTGACATCGGTCCCGAGGCCTCCCTCCCCGTGATGGAGGGCAAGGCCATTCTCTTCAAGCAGTTCGGCGGCGTGGACGCGGTTCCGATCGCGCTCGCGACCAAGGACACGGACGAGATCATCGAGACGGTCATCCGTCTCGCGCCGTCCTTCGGCGGGGTGAACCTGGAGGACATCTCCGCGCCCCGCTGCTTCGAGATCGAGCGCCGCCTTCAGGAGGCGCTCGACATCCCGATCTTCCACGACGACCAGCACGGCACGGCCATCGTCACGCTGGCCGCGCTGCGCAACGCCGCGAAGCTCACCGGGCGCACGCTCGGCGACCTGCGCGCCGTGATCTCGGGTGCGGGCGCCGCGGGCATCGCCATCGCCAAGATCCTGGTGGACGCGGGCATCGGCGATGTGTGCGTGACGGACCGCAAGGGCGTCGTCTCGGCCGACCGCTCGGACCTGACGGACGTCAAGGCGGAGATCGCGGGCCTGACCAACAAGACGGGCCAGACCGGCTCGCTGGAGAAGGCCCTCGCGGGCGCGGACGTCTTCATCGGCGTCTCCGGCGGCACGGTCCCCGAGGCGGCGGTGGCCTCGATGGCGAAGGACGCGTTCGTCTTCGCCATGGCCAACCCGAACCCGGAGGTCCACCCGGACGTCGCGCACAAGTACGCGGCGGTCGTGGCCACGGGCCGCTCGGACTTCCCGAACCAGATCAACAACGTGCTGGCCTTCCCGGGCATCTTCGCGGGCGCCCTCAAGGTGCGCGCCACCCGGATCACCGAGGGCATGAAGATCGCCGCCGCCGACGCCATCGCCGGCGTCGTGGGTGACGAGCTCGCCGCCGACTACGTGATCCCGTCGCCGTTCGACCCGCGCGTCGCGGAGGCCGTCTCCTCGGCCGTCGCCGCCGCGGCGAAGGCCGACGGCGTGGCCCGCCTGGCCTGATCTCCGCAACAAGCTGTACGGGCAGCGGCCCGGCCGGATCCATCCGGCCGGGCCGCTGCCTTTTTTACGCGCCGCTCGCCCGGTGCGACGAAGACCTCACCGTCCCGGTCCCGGAGGGGCTGGAACCCCGGCCTACCCAGCGGTAGCGTCGCGGCATGTTCGCTGCCTATGCCGCCCGAATCGACCGTGACCACCCGCTGAACGGCCTGGAGCTGGGTGAGCGCCCCGCTCCCGAGGCCCGCCCCGGGTGGGTGACCGTGAACGTCAAGGCCGCCTCGCTCAACCACCACGACCTGTGGTCGCTGCGCGGGGTGGGCCTCGGCCAGGACAAACTCCCGATGATCCTCGGCTGCGACGCCGCCGGGACCGACCAGGACGGCAACGAGGTCGTCCTGCACTCCGTGATCGGCCAGAGCGGTCACGGAGTCGGCCCGGACGAGCCCCGCTCGATCCTGACCGAGCGCTACCAGGGGACCTTCGCCGAGCAGGTCACCGTGCCCGCCTGGAACGTCCTGCGCAAGCCCGCCGGGCTCTCGTTCGAGGAGGCCGCGTGTCTGCCGACGGCCTGGCTGACGGCGTACCGGATGCTGTTCACCAACGCCGGGGTCCGCCCCGGGGACTCCGTCCTCGTCCAGGGCGCCGGCGGCGGGGTGGCCACCGCCGCCATCGTCCTCGGCAAGGCGGCCGGCCTGCGCGTCTTCGCCACCAGCCGGGACGAGGCCAAGCGCAAGCGGGCGGTGGAACTGGGCGCCCTGGAGGCGTACGAGCCCGGCGCGCGGCTGCCGCAGAGGGTGGACGCGGTGATCGAGACGGTGGGCGCGGCCACCTGGTCGCACTCGGTGAAGTCCCTGCGCCCGGGCGGCACCCTGGTCATCTCCGGCGCCACGAGCGGCGACCGCCCGGAGCACGCCGAGCTGACCCGGATCTTCTTCCTGGAGCTGAAGGTGGTCGGCTCGACGATGGGCTCGAAGGACGAGCTGGAGGACCTGCTGTCGTTCTGCGCGACCACCGGGGTGCGGCCGGTCATCGACGAGGTGCTGCCGCTGGACCGGGCGCGCGAGGGGTTCGAGAAGCTCGCGTCGGGCGACCTCTTCGGGAAGATCGTCCTCACCCCGTAGCCCGCACCCGGGCGTCAATAAGGGTTGACACCCCCTCCCGCGTCAACCTACATTGACATCCATGACGGAAGCTACCGACCTCGCCGAGCGGGCCGGCGACCGCGACCCGCGTGTGGGCCTGCGTGCCGTGGCCGCCCTCCGCAGACTGCTGGAGCAGCTGGAGGCCGTACAGGTACGCAGTGCCCGCACGCAGGGATGGTCCTGGCAGGAGATCGCGGCCGAGCTGGGCGTCAGCCGGCAGGCCGTGCACAAGAAGCACGGGAGGCTTTGATGTTCGAACGCTTCACGACCGAGGCCCGCGACACCGTGACGGGCGCCGCGGCCGAGGCCCGGCAGGCCGGATCCGCCACGGTCACCGAGGAACACCTGCTGCTCGCCCTGCTGTCCCGGGGCGCCTTGGACTTCCTGGGCGTCGACCGTGCGGCGGTGGCCGCGGACCTCGCCGCGGCCCGCCGCCGGGGCGGCATGTCCAGGGCGGACGAGGAGGCGCTGGCCGGGCTCGGCATCGACCTCTCTGAGATCGTCTCCCGCGTCGAGGAGGCCCACGGCGAGGGCGCGCTGTCCCCGGCGGCCCCCCGGCGGCGGACGCGGCACGTCCCCTTCACCCAGGGCGCGAAGAAGGTCCTGGAACAGTCCCTGCGGATCGCCCTGGGCCGCAAGGACCGCCGCATCGCCGCCCCGCACCTGCTACTGGCACTGCTCTCCCGCCCCGGCACGGTCGCCGAGGTCCTGACGGACCACGGCGTCACGTACGCGACCGCGGAGACGGGCCTGGCAGCCTAGTCACGCACCGTTGAGAGCGGCCTTGAGGCGGGAGGCCGCCGCGGCGAGGTGGGCGCGGGCCTCGGCCAGCTGGGCCGCGGACACCCCGTGGTCGCGGGCCGCGTCGCGGACGTCGTCACGGAAACGGTCCAGCAGCCGGTCCAGGTCCCTGGCCGGGTCGCCGGTGGGGGTCAGGTCCTCGGCCCAGCCGGTGTCGGCCACCGGGGGCGCCGCGGAGTCGGCCGGCGCGCTCGGCTGGGTCGGCGCGGTCGGCGTCGTACCGCCGCCGAGCCAGGCTCCGGCCAGACTGCCCAGGACCCCGCCCGACTTGGCAAACTGCTCCTGGAGCTGGCCCGCGATGCGCTGGACCTCCTCACGGGCCCGCTCCTGGGCCTCCTTGGCCTGACGGCGGGCCTGCTGGGCCTCCTCGCGGGCCCGGCGGCTCTCGTCCTTCGCCCGCCGAGCCTGCTCCTTCCACTCCTGCCGGGCCTTGCTCATCTCCTCCTTGATCGTCTTCCAGGACTCGTCGTCGACCCTCGTCGCCGACGCGGAGGCCGCCGCCCGCATCTCGCGCCGCAGGTCACCGGCCGCACCCCGGACGTCGTCGCGGATCTCGGCGGCCAGTTCGGTGACCGAGTCGCGGATCTCCAGCTCCAGGTCGGCGAGTTCGCCGCCGCGGTCGGCCAGTTCGGCCCGGCCCGCCTCGGTGATCGAGTACACCTTGCGCCCGCCTTCGGTGGCGTGCGTGACCAGGCCCTCGGCCTCCAGCTTGGCCAGCCGCGGGTACACCGTGCCCGCAGAGGGCGCGTACAGGCCCTGGAAACGCTCCTCCAGCAGTCGGATCACCTCGTACCCGTGCCGCGGAGCCTCGTCCAGCAGCTTGAGGAGGTAGAGGCGGAGGCGGCCGTGGGCGAAGACGGGCGGCATGTCAGAGCACCTTCTTGTCGAGCGCGAGCGGGGTGGGGGCGGAGGCCGTGCCGTCGGTGTCGGCCGGGGGGCGGCGCAGCAGTGCGATCGCTCCCGAGACCGTGGTGGCGCGCAGGGTGCCGGTGCCCGAGCCGAGGGTTCCGGTGATCCGCTTGGAGCCCAGCTGGCCGGAGACCCGCAGGTCCTCGAAGGCGTTGGAGACGCCGCCGGTGGCGGTGTTGGCCTCCACGCGGGCGTCGGCGGGGTGCGGCAGGCGGATGGCGACCTGGCCGGACACGGAGTTCACCGCGATGTCCACCGGACGCGGGGCGGACGGGTCGAGGTCCAGGTCGATGAGCATGTCGCCGCTGACCGAGTCGCCCCGTACGCTCACGCCCGCGCCGTCGACGACCGTCAGGTCGCCGGACACCGAGTGGAAGCCGAGGTCGCCGGTGACGGACTGGGCCTCGACGTTGCCGGAGACGGTGTGCGCCTTGACCTTGCCCGACAGCCCGGACAGCGTGGCGCCGCCGGAGACCGCGTTCACCTCGGTGCCGCCGGAGATTCCGGAGACGAAGGAGGTCGCGTCGACCACGGCCACCTCCACGTGCGTGGTGGCGGGGACGGTGAGGGTGACGGCGGCACTGCGCTCCCACGCCTTGCGGCCGGAGGCGGAACTCGACCAGGCCTTCCAGGGCTTGGCCTCCCACCACTTCTTGAAGCCCTGGGACCCGTTCCAGGGCAGGTCCTCGTAGGAGACGGTGAGGGTGCCGCCCTCCTGCACCACGTACAGGGGCGGTCCGTCGACCTCGGTCACCTCCAGGCGGGCGGGGCCCTCCTCGGCGGCGATCACGTTCACCGTGCCGCTCACGAGGCGGACGCGGAGCCTGGTCACGGGCTCCTCGAAGGTGAGCTTCTGCGCTTCGGCGATGTGCCACGTCGACTGCGACGCCTGCTCGGCCATGGGGCTGATCCTCCTCGTGCGTTCACGGACGGGACTCGACGCACGCAACATATCGCGTCTTCTGAGTAACACGATATATCGCGGTTGGGGGAAGTCAAGCATGCCGCCGAGATCCCCGCTCTGAGCCAATTGAGGCGATTTACCTTGAGGTGTGGGCATGCCGATCTCCGGCGAGCGGGTTCCGGTGCGCCGCCGCGTACGAGTGGGACGAGCGGGGCCGGCCGGACGGCGAGCCGGACGGGCTGACCCCGGGAGAGCCCGCCGACCGGCTGCGGGAGTCGGTCCGCCGGCGCAGCCCCGGCTGGGCGGCGGCCGGGGCCGTCCTGACGGCCCAGGGTGCCCCGTCCCTGGCGTACGACCACGCCCGCCGGTCCCGCTGACCAGGCCGGGGCCGCTGCGCGGGGCTTCCCCCGCCCCGCCCCTTCTCCCCCAGCTACCGCTGGGAGGTGCCCCCAGAAACCGGGCTCCGCCCGGACCCTCCCCCAGACTCCGTCCGGGGGGACCCCCACTCAAACGCCGGCGAGGCTGGGTTGTGCCAGCCGGACGGCATCAGCCAAAATCCAGCCCCGCCTGGGGGCCCCTCCCAGCGGTAGCTGGGGGAGTTTGAGGCGCGGGGTCTGGGGCGGAGCCCCAGCAGCGGCGCCGCACCGGTCCGGCCTGCGTCCGGCGGAGCCCACCGGCGGAGCCCCAGCAGCGGTGCCGCAGGGCTACGCCGCCTCCAGGAGCGGGCTCGCGTGGTGGTGGAGCCATGCCCGGTACGGGGGCGTGCGCAGGGCCGCCTCGCGATAGGCGGCGCGGAGGTCCTCGTAGACCTCCGCATGGGCGCCGGGCCGGGTCGCCAGGAGCAGCCGCACGGCGAGGGGGTCGCCGGACAGCGGCCGGATCGCCATGTCCTCGCGCGGCCCGGAGGTCGGCTGGCAGGGAGCCACCGCCTCGCCGGAGACGATCAGCGAGCTCGCGGTGTGGTAGTCGGCGTGCAGCACCGGCGGGTCCAGCCCCGCACCGGCGAAGACCCTCCGCAGGCCGTCCCATTCGCCGTCGACCGACGGGTCCACCATCCAGCGGTCGTCGGCCAGGTCCCGTAAGGACACCACCGCCTGCCCGGCGGCCGGATGGTCCCGGGACATCGACACGAACTGCGGCTCGCGCTCCATCAGCACGTGCAGCTGCAGCCCGGCCGGCACCCGCAGCGGACTGCCCTCTACCTCGTGCACGAAGGCCACGTCCAGTTGTCCCGAAGCCACCATCCTCAGCAGCGCGTTGGCCGACACGTCCACCACCAGCGAGGTCTCGGTGTCCGGAAGCCGCCGGTGGATCCGCCGGAGCCAGCCCGGCAGCGCACGGCTGGCCGTGGAGCCGATCCGCAGCCGCGGCCCGTGCGCCAGCGCCCGGGCCTCCGCCACCAGCGCGGCCATCTCGGCGAGCAGCGGACGGGCCCGGCCCAGTACGGTGCGCCCGAAGGGGGTGGGCCGGCAGCCGGTCCGGTCGCGCAGGAACAGCTCGCCGTCCAGGGCCCGTTCGATACGGCGCAGCTGGGTCGTGAGGGAGGGCTGGCTCACGCCGAGGTGCCGGGCGGCCTTGTGCAGACTCCCGGCGTCGGCGATGGCGCACAGCGCGCGCAGGTGCCTGACCTCAAGCTCCATGTCCCGAGGGTAGGCCGCGGCCGGGGGACAACACCAGCCACCGATAGCCCCCCTAATCCCGCCATTCTCATACCAGTTGCTCTGTCGAAATCTCCCCGATAGGCCCGCGCTATCGGGGAGTGACATCATCCGCCGGGCACTTCCGCTCCCTCAGACTCCGGTTCGAACGACCACCCCCCACCGCACCGGACGAGTAGGAGCTCCCCCACATGCGCCACTCCCGTAAGGCCGTTCTGGCCACCACCATCGGCCTCGGCCTCGCCGCCGCCCTCGGCGTCGTCCCCACCGCCACCGCCGCCACCGCCCCCGCCGGCACTCCCGCGAGCTACGCGGCGTACGACAACTCGCAGGAGAACCAGGCCGCCAACAAGGCCTTCTTCGAGGCCGTTCAGCGCTCGGTCGCCGAGCAGCGCGCCGCGAACCCGGGCATCCTGGCCGTGACCGTCACCTACAACACCCGCAACGCGCCGAGCTTCCGCACCCAGATAGCCCGCTCCACGCAGATCTGGAACAGCTCGGTGACCAACGTCAAACTGCAGGAGGTCTCCTCCGGCGGGAACTTCTCGTACCGCGAGGGCAACGACTCGCGCGGTTCGTACGCGAGCACGGACGGCCACGGCCGGGGCTACATCTTCCTCGACTACCGGCAGAACCAGCAGTACAACTCCACCCGGGTGACCTCACACGAGACCGGTCACGTGCTGGGTCTTCCGGACCACTACTCGGGTCCGTGCAGCGAGCTGATGTCGGGCGGCGGCCCGGGCACCTCGTGCCAGAACGCCACCCCGAACAGCACCGAGCGGGCGCGCGTCAACCAGCTGTGGGCCAACGGCCTCGTCGCCTCCGGCCTGGACACGAAGGGCTAGGAAGGACCGGACCGGGGCCGGGCCGGGCCGGGCCTGGCTAGGGCCGGGCCCCCTCCGGAGCCACGTACCGCGGGCAGTCCGGGTTCCGGCAGGAACCCGCCACCCACTCCGGAATGAAGATCCCGAGGGACTTGCGCCTTCTGATCAGCGTATCGACGGGGCTCCCGCATACCGGGCACATCTGCTGCTCGTGCCCGGCATGCGGGGCTACCGTCTCCTGCGCGTGCTGCTGCTCGTCACCGGCCATACCTCCACGGTAGGCCGGTTTCGCGCGTCCGGCGGAGTCAGCGCCTGCGCGCGTACGTGGTCACGACCTGGCCTCCGCCGAAGCGCTTGAGGTCGGTCAGCTCCAGCTCGCGGATCCCGAAGCCGGCGCGCGACATCGGGATGCCGGATCCGGCGAACACCGGGTACGTCTTGACCACGAACTCGTCGATCTCCTCGACCAGCTGTCCGGCCAGGTCCGCGCCGCCGGCGAGCCAGATCCCCAGACCCGGCTGCTCCTTCAGCTTCCGCACCCGATCCGGCACGTCGCCCGAGACGATCTCCACGGCCGGGTCGGGCGAGGTGCCGAGGGAGCGGGAGGCGACGTATTGGGCCAGATGGGAGTACGGGCTGGTGATCCCCAGCCTGAGCCCCGGGTCGTAGGTGCCGCGCCCCATCACGACCGCGTCGAAGTGCTTTCCTTCCACCCCCTCGACACCCAGGGACGCCCGGACGTGCGTGGGCACCGTCTCCGGGAACTCCCCGAACATGGCGCCGGAGTAGTCCGCGTCCAGCCACCGGTTGAAAAAGTCGCCGTCTCCGTCCGGGTCGGCGATGAAGCCGTCGGCGGACGTGGCGACGAGGTACGTGAGCTTGCGCAAGCGGTTTCTCTTCCGTTCGACAGGGGGGTACCTCCCAGCGGTAGCTGGGGGAGCCACCACACCGAGGCACGTCAAATAAAGTACTTCAGATGAAGTGGTTACGCAAACAGCCCCGTCGCCGCCCCGCGGCGACCCCGCGACTACCCGCGCGGTTTGCGCCACATCGGCCACATCAGCGGACCGTCCGGGAGCCTGACCGCCTCGCCCGTGAACTCCCAGCCGAGCCGCTCGTACAGCCCCTTGCTGCGCTCGCTGCTCGCCTCCAGGTACGCCGGCACGCCCTCCCGGTCGCAGCGCTCCAGCACGGGCCGCATCAACTCGCTGCCCAGCCCCTCCCCCTGCCGGCCCGGGGCGACCGCGATCATCAGGAGGTACTCGTGCTCCTCCGCCGTCGGGTGCACCGCGCCCGTGAGCCGGCCGACCAGCTCGCACCGCTCGTTGTCGGGGTCGGCCTCGGCCCGCATCCTCGCCGGGACCTCATCCTCGACGGCCTCCCCCTCCTGATCGCCCGCCGGGATCCGCAGCCACAGCGCGGCCGCGGAACCGTCCACCGCGTAGTCGATCCGGCCCTCGGCCAGCGCCACGTCCACGAACACCCCGAGGAACTTGCCGTGCACCGCGGCCCGGTGCTCGGGGTCCGGGAAGACCCAGCTGCTCACCGGGTCGGTCCGGAAGGCCTCGTCGAGCAGCCGCGCCACCGCGTCCCGGTCCGACTGATCCGCCTGACGTATGTCCAGCCCCATGGGCCTCACCCTTCGCTCAATCATCAACAACCTTGAGCGATCCTAGAGTTGGGCCCGATGCGCGGACAGCCCGGTTCCGGCACCCGTCGGCGCCGGAACCGGACCCCCTCACCGTGTCCGGCGCGTCACGAACTCCGCGAGAGCCAGCAGCCCGCCCGCCGCCCCGAGGTCCGGTACGGCCCGGGACAGCTGCTGCACGGCCCGGCCCATCCGGTCGGCGGCGTGGGCCTGCGCCCAGTCCCGACCGCCGGCCCGGTCCACCGCGTCGGCGGCCTTGCGCACGTCGTCCCCGCTCATGGGGCCCGCGTACAGGGCGGCCAGTTCCTCCCCCGCCTCGGTGCCCGAGGTGAGGGCGGCCACCACCGGCAGGGACTTCTTGCGGGCGAGCAGATCGGCCCCGGCGGGCTTGCCGGTGTGCCCCGGATCCCCCCAGATGCCGATCAGGTCGTCGATCAGCTGGAAGGCCAGACCCGCCTCCCGCCCGAAGGCGTCCATCGCGTCGGCCTCGTCCGGCCCGGCGCCCGCGTACAGCGCGCCCAGGGCGCAGGCGCAGCCCAGCAGGGCCCCCGTCTTGGCCGTCGCCATGGTCAGACACTCGTCGAGCGAGACGTACGCGCGCTGCTCGAAGGCACAGTCCGCCTGCTGGCCCGCGCACAGCTCGATGACGCAGGCCGCGAGCCGCGCCGAGGCCTCCGCCGACGCCGGATGCGGATCCTCCGCGAGCAGGCGCAGCGCCAGCGCCATCATCGCGTCGCCCGTGATGATCGCGTCCGGTATCCCGAAGACGGTCCAGGCCGTGGCCCGGCCGCGCCGCCGGGTGTCCTTGTCGATGACGTCGTCGTGCAGCAGCGTGAAGTTGTGCGCCAGCTCCACGGCCGCCGCCGCCCGGACGGCGTCGCCCACCTGCCCGCCCGACGCTTGCCCGTGCCCGTGCCCTTGCCCTTGCAGGGCCTGGGCCGCGGCCAGCACCAGGGCCGGCCGGATGGCCTTTCCGGCGTTGCCCGCGGCCGGTGTGCCGTCCGCGTGCTCCCAGCCGAAGTGGTACATCGCGACGCGCCGCATGGAACCGGGCAGGCTCTCGACCGTCCGGCGCAGTTCCGGGTTAACCGTTTCTCTTGTCCGTTCCAGCAGGGCCGCGGCCTCCTGACCCTCACCGGTCGCGATCGCCTCGGTGGTCGCCATGGCGTGTCCGTGTCCCCGACGCTCTTCGGCCGGCCGCCTCAGCGCCAGCGGCCGATCTCGACGTTCTCCAGTACGCCGAGCGCGTCCGGCACCAGCACCGCGGCGGAGAAGTAGGCGGTGACCAGGTACGAGATGATCGCCTGCTCGCTGATCCCCATGAAGCGGACCGACAGGCTCGGCTCGATCTCGTCCGGGATGCCCGGCTGGTGCAGGCCGATCACGCCCTGCTCCTCCTCGCCGGTACGCATGCACAGGATGGACGTGGTGCGGGCGTCGCTGATCGGGATCTTGTTGCTCGGGAAGATCGGCACCCCGCGCCAGGCCGGCACGTGATGGCCGCCGATGTCGACCGGCTCCGGGTACAGCCCGCGCTTGTTGCACTCGCGGCCGAAGGCGGCGATGGCCTTGGGGTGCGCGAGGAAGAACTTGGAGCCGCGCCGCATGCTGAGCAGCTGGTCCATGTCGTCGGGGCTGGGCGCGCCGTCGTGCGGCTGGATGCGCTGGTCGTAGTCGGTGTTGTGGAGCAGGCCGAAGTCGCGGTTGTTGAGCATCTCGTGCTCCTGGCGCTCGCGCAGCGCCTCGACCGTGAGCCGCAACTGCTGCTCGGTCTGGTTCATCGGCTGGTTGTACAGGTCGGCGACGCGCGTGTGCACCCGCAGGACCGTTTGTGCAATGGAGAGTTCGTACTCGCGCGGGTGGGCGTCGTAGTCCACGAAGGTGCCGGGGAGCACGGCCTCGCCCTGGTGGCCGGCGGAGAGGTCGATGGCCGCCTCGCCGTACTTGTTGGTGCGCTGGGCGGGCAGCGTCCGTACGTGCTCCACGTGCTCGCGCAGCGAGTCCACGCGGTCGGCGAGCAGCTGGAAGTCCTGCCGGGACAGGACGAGCGCGGTTCCGGAGGTGGCGGCGCGGGCGGTGTACTCCCAGATCGCCTCTTCGTCGGCGAGGGAGTCCTCACCGAAGTACGCGCCGTCGGCGACGGTCTGGAGGACTGCGTCGTCCCCGTAGGGGCCCGGGCCGACCTGGTCGATGCGGCCGTGGGCGAGGAGGAAGACCTGGTCGGAGGGGCTGCCGAAGGAGGTGAGCTCCTGGCCGGCCTCGAAGTCGATCTGCCGGCACCGCTGGGCGAGTTCGCCGAGCACCTCGAGGTCTTCGTACTCCCGCAGCAGCGGGAGCTCGCCGAGCTCGGCCGGGATCACCTGGACCTGGGTCCCGGTCTTGATGAACTCCACGCGCCCGTCGCCGACCGAGTAGCTCAGCCGTCGGTTGACGCGGTACGTGCCGCCCTGCACGGAAACCCACGGGAGCGTCTTCAGCAGCCACCGGGAGGTGATCTCCTGCATCTGCGGCGCGGACTTGGTCGTGGTCGCCAAGTTCCGCGCGGCCGATGTCCCCAGACTGCGCTGCGGCGTCTGGGTCTCGGAACCTGCCTGGACCGACATGTGTATCCCTTTCGATCACTCCATGACTCTGCGGGATGCAGCCTTCCAGTGCGGAACGTGATGGGACCATTACACAAAAGGATGGGACTACTCCGTCTGGGCGTGGGGCACTCTTCTGGGTCCACCTCCTTCCCACGCGCCCCTCTGGACCCACCGGTTTCAGCCACCGCACCCCACCGCGGGCGTCATATTTTGCATTGTGGATGCAAGTTTTCTACGGTGGACGCATGCGGCTGACCCGATTCACCGACCTCGCCCTGCGCGTCCTGATGCGCCTGGCCGTCACGGACGCCGACGCGGCAGCCCTCCCCACGACGCGCGAGGTCGCGGCGACCATGGAGGTCCCGTACACCCACACGGCGAAAGTGGTCGCCAGGCTGCAGCATCTCGGCCTAGTCGAGGCGCGGCGCGGCCGCGGCGGCGGGCTCACCCTGACCCCTGCCGGGCGCGACGCCTCGGTGGGCGGGGTGGTGCGCGAACTGGAGGGCGCGGGCGATGTCGTGGACTGCGACGGCGCCACCCCCTGCCCGCTGCGCGGCGGTTGCGTGCTGCGCGGCGCACTGCGCCGGGCCCAGGAGGCCTTCTTCGCCGCTCTGGACCCGCTGACGGTGAACGACCTGGTGGCAGCCCCGACCGGACCGCTCCTGCTGGGCATCTCGGGCAGTTCGCCGGCGGGGGCCGAAAGACCCTGACACCCAGGGCCGAATGGCCGATTCGCAGCGGCGTCCGGCCTGCCTAGGCTGCCCCCGACGGCAGTTCGAACGGAAGTCCGCACCATGGCGGACCCGCGTTCAAAAACATGCATCTCATATACCAATTCCATTTCGCGAGGAGTCCCGATGCTTTCCGAGAAGTCGACCGCGACCGTACGAGCCACCCTGCCCGCCGTGGGCGCGGCGATCGGCGAGATCACGGAGCTCTTCTACACGAAGCTGTTCGCGGCCCACCCGGAACTCCTGCGCGACCTCTTCAACCGGGGCAACCAGAACGCCGGCCTCCAGAAGCAGGCCCTGGCCGGCTCCATCGCCGCCTTCGCGACCCACCTCGTCGCGCACCCGGACACCCGCCCCGACGTGATGCTGGGCCGCATCGCCCACAAGCACGCCTCCCTGGGCGTCACCCGCGAGCAGTACCCGGTCGTCCACCGGCACCTCTTCGAGGCGATCGCCGAGATCCTGGGCGAGGCGGTCACCCCCGCGGTCGCCGAAGCCTGGAACGAGGTCTACTGGCTGATGGCCAACGCCCTCATCGCCATCGAGGAGCGCCTCTACGCCGAGCAGCGGATCGTCGCCGGGGACGTGTGGCGCGAGTGGACCGTCACCGGCCGAGTCGAGGAGACCGCGGACTGCACCACGTTCCGGATGACCCCCGCCGACGGGGCTCCGGCGCCCGCCTTCAAGCCCGGCCAGTACGTCTCGGTGCAGGTCGAACTCCCCGACGGCGCCCGCCAGATACGCCAGTACAGCCTCTCCACCGCCCCCGGCTCCCCGGTCCGCGCGATCACCGTCAAGCGGGTCCACGGTCCGGCCGCGGCGGGCCCGGACGGCGAGGTCTCGAACCACCTCCACGCCCGGGTCCGGGCAGGCGACACCCTGCGGGTCTCGGCCCCGTACGGCGACCTGGTCCTCCGTGACTCCACCGCCCCGGTCCTGCTCGCCTCGGCCGGCATCGGCTGCACCCCGATGCTCTCGATGCTGGAACACCTCGCCGAGACCGGGCACAGCGCCCCGGTGACCGTCCTGCACGCCGACCGGTCCCCGGCCGACCACCCGCTCCGCGGCGACCACCGGGCGCTCACGCACAAGCTGGCCGACGCGTCGGCCCGGTTCTGGTACGAGGAGTCGGCCGAGCCGGGCGACGGCACGGGACGCCTCGACCTGACCGCCGTACCGGTCTCGCCCGGCACCCGTGCCTACCTCTGCGGACCGCTGCCCTTCATGCGCTCTGTGCGCGAGCAGCTGCTGGCCAAGGGCGTGCCGGCCGCCGACATCCACTACGAGGTGTTCGGCCCGGACCTGTGGCTCGCCCCGGCCTGACCGCTGTCCGGATCCGCTCGCTCGCCGTACGAATCCACTGGCGCGGAAGAACCCCCTCCACTACACCGGAGAGTAGCGACGTGGACACACAGGGTGTCCACGGAAGGAGGGGTCATGGCCGCACCCATGTCCGCGGGCCGGTTCCTCGACGCACTGCGCGCCGAGGGTCTGACCGTCGTCGAAGTGGGCGCCTGGCGCACCCACAACCGCAACCACAAGGGCCCCTGGGGGCCGGTGCACGGGGTGATGATCCACCACACCGTCTCCAACGGCACGGCGAACACGGTGTCCTTCTGCCGCCAGGGCGACTCCGACCTCCCGGGCCCGCTCTGCCACGGCGTGATCACCAAGGACGGCCGGGTCCACCTGGTCGGCTACGGCCGCGCCAACCACGCGGGCGCCGGGGACTCCGACGTCCTCGCGGCGGTGATCGCCGAGAAGCGGCTGCCGCCGGACCACCACGCCAACACCGACGGCAACCGCCACTTCTACGGCTTCGAGTGCGAGAACCTCGGCAACGGCAAGGACCCCTGGCCGGCGGTCCAGCTCGACGCGATCACCCGCGCGTCCGCGGCCCTGTGCCGCGTCCACGCCTGGACGGCCCGCTCCGTGATCGGCCACCTGGAATGGCAACCGGGCAAGATCGACCCCAAGGGCTTCACGATGGAGTCCCTCCGCAACCGCATCGCCGAGCGCCTTAAGTAGGGCGCCGACCAGGGACAATGGCCGGGTGACCCACCCCGAACTGCGCCCGCGTCCGCCGTCCCCGCTCGTCGAGGCGGCGGACGAGCGGTTCGGCGCGTACGGGGTGCGGCTGCTGCTGAAGCGGGACGATCTCGTGCATCCCGAGCTGCCGGGGAACAAGTGGCGCAAGCTCGCGCCCAATCTGCGGGCCGCCGTGGAGGGGGGACACCGGGCGGTGGCCACCTTCGGCGGGGCCTACTCGAACCACCTGCGCGCCACCGCGGCCGCCGGGCGGCTGCTCGGGATGGAGACCGTCGGCATCGTGCGCGGCGACGAGCTGGCCGGGCGGCCGCTCAACGGCTCCCTCGCACGGTGCGCGGCCGACGGGATGCGGCTGCGCTTCGTGTCCCGGTCGGAGTACCGCCGCAAGGCCGAGCCCGAGGTGCTCGCCCGGCTGCTGGACGGGGCAGGCGCGAGCGAGGCGTACGTGGTTCCCGAGGGCGGCAGCAACGCCCTCGCGCTGACCGGCTGCGCGGAGCTCGGCCGGGAACTGCGGGGCGCGGCCGATGTGGTGGCCGTGGCCTGCGGGACCGGCGGGACCCTGGCCGGCCTGGCCGCCGGACTCGCCCCCGGGCAGCGGGCGCTGGGCGTACCGGTCCTGGCGGGCGGCTTCCTGGCAGCGGAGATACGTTCCCTCCAGCGGCAGGCCTTCGGCGGTCCGGCCGGCGACTGGACCCTGGCCGAGGAGTTCCACCACGGCGGCTACGCCCGCGTGCCGGCCGCGCTGGACGCCTTCGCCGCCGACTTCGAGTCCCGGCACGGCCTCCCGGTCGAGCGGATCTACGTCGCCAAACTGCTGTGGGCCCTGACCGAACTCACCAGGTCCGGCGCCTTCCCCCGCGGCACCACCCTGGCCGCCGTGATCACGGGCCGGCCCTGACCCGCGGAGGGGATCACGCCGTCTCCTCGCGGTACGCCGCCGCTTCCTCCAGGTCCAGCCGGCGCAGCAGCCCGCGCAGCATCTCGTCGTCGATCCGGCGGCGGTCCCGCAACGTCACGAAGACCTCCCGCTCCGCCTCGATCATCTCCCGCGCGAGGCGCCGGTAGACCTCGTCCGCCGACTCCCCCGTCACCGGGTTGACCTCGCCCAGCCGCTCCCACACCGCGTTCCGCCGCCGCTCCAGTACCGTCCGCAGCCGGTCCGCCAGCGGCGGCGGCAGCTGGTTGGCGGGCGCCTCCAGCAGCTCCGTCAGCCGCTCGTCCGCCGCCGTCGAGGCCTCGCTCTGCGCCTGCGCCTCCATCAGCGTCTCTGCCTGGAGGTCCCGCGGCGGCAGCCGCAACATCCTGATCAGCGGCGGAAGGGTGAGTCCCTGGATGACGAGCGTGCCGATGACCGTCGTGAACGTGAGGAACAGGATCAGATTCCGGTGCGGCACCGTCATGGGCACGGAGAAGGCGATCGCGAGCGAGACCACCCCCCGCATCCCGGCCCACCCCACGACCACCGGCGCCTTCCAGTCGGTGTCCGGTTCCCGCGTCCGGATCCGCGCCGACATCCAGCGCGGCATGAAGGTCGCCGGGAAGACCCACAGGAAGCGGGCCACCACCACCGCGAGGAACACCGCGACCGCGTACCAGGCCGCGGCCGCCCCCTCGTACTCCCCCAGCCCCTTCAGCACCACCGGCAGCTGGAGTCCGATCAGCGCGAAGACCACCGATTCCAGTACGAAGGAGATCACCTTCCACACCGCCTCCTCCTGGAGCCGGGTCGCGAAGTCGACCTGCCAGTTGCGGTGCCCCAGGTACAGCGCCACCACGACCACGGCGAGCACCCCCGAGGCGTGCACCCGCTCGGCCGCCGCGTACGCCACGAAGGGGATCAGCAGCGAGAGGGTGTTCTGGAGCAGCGGCTCCTTCAGCCGCTTGCGCAGCTGGTGGATCGGCACCATCAGCAGCAGGCCCACGCCGACCCCGCCCACCGAGGCCAGCAGGAACTCCGCGATCCCGCCCGCCCAGCCGGCGCTGACCCCGACCGCGGCCGCCAGGGCCACCTTGTAGGCGGTGATGGCCGTGGCGTCGTTCACCAGGGACTCGCCCTGCAGGATCGTCGTGATGCGGTTCGGCAGCCGGAGCTTGCGGGCGATCGCGGTGGCGGCGACGGCGTCCGGCGGCGCGACCACCGCGCCCAGCACCAGCGCGACCGGCAGCGACAGCCCCGGCACCACCAGGTACGCCGCGTACCCGACGGCGATCGTCGCGAACAGCACGTAGCCCACCGACAGCATCGCGATGGGCCGGATGTTCGCCCGAAGGTCCAGGTACGAGCTGTCCACCGCGGCCGTGTGCAGCAGCGGCGGGAGCAGCAGGGGCAGCACGATGTGCGGGTCGAGGGTGTACTCGGGCACCCCCGGCACGTACGCGGCGAACAGCCCGGCGGCGACCAGCAGCAGCGGCGCCGGAACCGGCGTCCGGCGGGCCACGCCGGCGACCACCGCACTGCCTGCAACCAGCGCCACCAGCTGCAAGACCTCCATCGAAGATCCCATCCGTGTTCGTCGGAGCCGTGCGCACCCGCACCCTGGCCGTACGCTGGCCATCATGAGCGAGTGCACCCACGTTGCCGAACTGCCGCGCCCCGAGCCCATCCCCTCTGCCCAGACCTGCACCGAATGTCTGGCGCTCGGCAGCCACCCCGTGCAGCTGCGGATGTGTCTGGGATGCGGGTACGTGGCCTGCTGCGACTCCTCCCCGTACCGGCACGCGACGGCGCACCACAAGGACACCGGCCATCCGGTGATGCGGAGCTTCGAGCCGGGCGAGATCTGGCGCTGGTGTTTTGTCGACGGTTCGATCGTCTGAGGAGGGGTAGGTCAACCCTCCGCCGGTTCCCCCGATTTGGACCCGCAGACCCCTAGCCACTGTGCGTACCCATGGGCTTACCATCAGTCACTGGCCGTGGGAAGGGGTGCCCCCAGCGGGCGCCACGAGGGGTGCCGCGACACGATCGCCCGGATCGCGATAGCGTCACCGGCGAACACAGCTCGTACCACCTTGGAGGTGAGGGTGTCCCAGATCGCAGGCGAGCCCGGGACCCAGGACTTCGTGGAAGTCCGGCTGCCCGCTGCGGGTGCCTACCTGTCGGTGCTGCGGACGGCCACGGCCGGCCTCGCAGCACGTTTGGACTTCACCCTCGACGAGATCGAGGACCTCCGCATCGCGGTGGACGAGGCCTGCGCGATCCTGCTCCAGCAGGCCGTGCCCGGCTCCGTCCTCAGCTGCGTCTTCCGGCTGGTGGACGATTCGCTGGAGGTGACCGTCTCGGCGCCGACCACGGACGGCCGTGCGCCGGAGCGCGACACGTTCGCCTGGACCGTACTGTCGGCGCTGGCCGGCAAGGTCGAGTCGACGGTCGAGGAGGACCGGACGGTGAGCATCAGTCTCTACAAACAGCGCGGCGCGGGACCAGGCCCGGCGTGAGCGGCGGGGAGATCCCGGTGCGGGGCGGGGATCGGCCCCGGGTGCGGCACGAGGTCGACGGCAGCATCCCGGAGCAGCAGCACGCCCGGCCGCACCCGGCTGACACGGATGCGGAAGACGGCTTTTTGGACTCGGCGGAGCGACGGGCGGGCCCTATGAGCGACAACCAGCACGAAGAACCACAGCCGGCACAGCCACCGGCGGCCGCTGCCACGGCCCCGGAGGTTCCGGTGCCTCCGGAAGTGCCGGTACTCCCGGAGGTGCCCGCGTTCCAGCCGACCGCGCCACTGCCGGATCCGCGCGACCGCAGCGGGGCGCGCGCCCTGTTCATCGAGCTGCGGGCACTGCCCGACGGCTCGGTGGAGAAGGCCGAGCTGCGCAACCGGCTCGTACGGATGCACCTGCCGCTGGTCGAGCACCTGGCACGGCGGTTCCGCAACCGCGGCGAGCCGCTCGACGACCTGACGCAGGTCGCGACCATCGGCCTGATCAAGTCGGTGGACCGGTTCGACCCGGACCGCGGGGTCGAGTTCTCCACGTACGCCACGCCCACGGTGGTCGGCGAGATCAAGCGCCACTTCCGTGACAAGGGCTGGGCGGTACGGGTGCCCCGGCGTCTGCAGGAGCTGCGGCTCTCGCTGACGACGGCCACCGCCGAACTGTCCCAGCAGCACGGCCGCTCCCCCACGGTGCACGAACTGGCCGAACGGCTGGGGATCTCCGAGGAGGAGGTGCTGGAGGGGCTGGAATCGGCCAATGCCTACAGCACGCTGTCGCTGGACGTCCCGGACACCGACGATGAGTCGCCGGCGGTCGCGGACACCCTGGGCTCGGAGGACGAGGCCCTGGAGGGCGTCGAGTACCGAGAGTCCCTCAAGCCGCTGCTGGAGGGCCTGCCGCCGCGGGAGAAGCGGATCCTGCTGCTTCGGTTCTTCGGGAACATGACCCAGTCGCAGATCGCCCAGGAGGTCGGCATCTCCCAGATGCACGTCTCCCGTCTGCTGGCCCGCACCCTGGCCCAGCTGCGCGAGAAGCTCCTCGTCGAGGAGTAGCCGGTCGAGGAGCAACCAGGAGCCGCCGGACTATCGGGCCTGTTCGCCGGGCCCGATACCCAGGGCCTCGGTCGCCGTCGGATTGACCAGCAGGGCCGCGACCGCCACCGCGGCCACGCCCAGGGCCACCGCGGCGGCGATCATCGCACCGCCGGTGCTGTACAGAGTCCAGGCCACCGGCAGCGCCATCAGCTGGGTGATCAGCGCCGGGCCGCGGCTCCAGCGGCGGCCCAGGCGCAGACCGCGGGCCGCGATCAGCGGCAGCGCGGCGAGCGCGAGCAGGGTGATGCCGCCCGTCTCCGCCTGCTGCGGGGAGTCGGGATCGCCGGCGATGCCCACGAACAGCATGTAGACACCGAGGCCGGCCAGCGCCAGGCCCTCCAGGGCGGTCAGCGCGGCGGCGGCGGTCAGCCGGCCCGGCAGCGCGGCGGCGGGAGTGGTGGCGGGGGCGGCGGCATTCGCGGGCTGCTTCTTACTCACTCCAGCAGGGTAGCCGCGTGCCCCGGAGGCCGGAGGGGACGGGGCAGCAGGGTCGCCATTCGAAGCTCATGGACGGGCTGGGTAGTCTGGCGCTCATGCGTGCACTTCTCGTGGCCAACCCAGCAGCGACGACCACCAGTGCGCGCACGCGTGACGTCCTGACCCACGCCTTGGCCAGCGAGATGAAGCTGGAGGCGGTGACCACCGAGTACCGGGGCCACGCCCGGGACCTGGGACGCCGGGCCGCGCACGAAGGGCTCGACCTCGTCGTGGCCCTGGGCGGCGACGGCACCGTCAACGAGGTGGTCAACGGGCTGCTGCACGACGGGCCCGATCCGGACCGGCTGCCCCGGCTGGCCGTGGTCCCCGGCGGCTCCACCAATGTCTTCGCCCGCGCACTCGGCCTGCCCAACGATGCGGTCGAGGCGACCGGCGCCCTGCTGGACGCACTGCGGGAGCAGCGCGAGCGGATCGTGGGCCTGGGTCTGGCGGCCGGCACCCCGGGCACGGAGGACGAGTCGGTCCCGGCGCGCTGGTTCACCTTCTGCGCGGGCTTCGGTTTCGACGCGGGCGTGGTGGGGCGGGTCGAGCAGCAGCGCGAGCGCGGCAAGCGTTCGACGCACGCTCTGTATGTACGACAGCTGATGCGTCAGTTCTGGGACGAGCCGAACCGCCGGCACGGCACGGTCACGCTGGAGCGCTCCGGCGCCGATCCGGTGACGGATCTGGTGCTGTCGATAGTCTGCAACACCTCGCCGTGGACGTATCTGGGCAATCGTCCGCTTTACGCCTCCCCGGAGGCGTCGTTCGATACAGCGCTTGACGTACTGGCCCTCAACCGTTTGTCAACTCCGGCGGTCGCCCGCTACGCGACACAGCTCCTGACCTCGACTCCTGAACGAGGTCCGCACGGCAAGCACGCGGTGTCTCTACACGATCTGACCGACTTCACCTTGCATTCGAAGGTTCCCCTTCCGTTCCAGATGGACGGAGACCACCTCGGTCTGCGCACCAGCGTTCGGTTCACAGGCGTACGCCGTGCACTGCGTGTGATTGTGTGAGTGGAAGGGCCCAAAGTCCTTTCACTCGAACGTTTACACGCTGGTCCACCCCCACGAAGTAGGGCTGTGACCTAGTAGACACCGACGAATCAAAAAAAACTTTCCGGAAGGGGTTGTATCCCCGTCCGAGGTTTGCGAATCTCTACATGGCGATCGGGACAGCCCGCAGAACCGGCACCCACACAGGCCGCCAGAACCCCTCCACGAATCTTCGGACCACACCAGGCAACTGGGTGTCGGCTCTTCCCCCACGGGGGGATTCGTGAAAGCGTTCACATTCACAAGCAACGAGCAAGTCACACAAGAGAGGTAGCAGCCATGGACTGGCGTCACAACGCCGTTTGTCGTGAGGAAGACCCGGAGCTGTTCTTCCCCATCGGCAACACCGGTCCTGCGCTGCTGCAGATCGAGGAAGCCAAGGCCGTCTGCCGCCGCTGCCCCGTCATGGAGCAGTGCCTGCAGTGGGCGCTCGAGTCCGGTCAGGACTCCGGTGTCTGGGGCGGTCTCAGCGAAGACGAGCGCCGCGCGATGAAGCGCCGCGCCGCTCGCAACCGGGCGCGCAACGCCAGCGCCTGACAACGACTTTCGAGCCTCGACGCGCAGCGCGTAGAACCGTATAAGCGCTTAGCAACGTGCTCTTGAGCCCCGGACCGAGAACCTTTCGGTCCGGGGCTCAGTGCTGTCCGGGGGCCGGTCCGTCACACTGAGTGACGCCTTCGCCGCTACTTCTGCGGGCTGGACGGTATGTCGAGGACGACCTTGGTGCCGCGCGGCTCCGCCCGGACCATGTCGAACGTTCCGCCGAGCTCGCCCTCCACGAGGGTCCGTACGATCTGCAGCCCGAGATTGCCGGCCCGCTGGGGGTCGAATCCCTCGGGCAGGCCGCTGCCGTCGTCGAGCACGGTGATCAGCAGCCGCCCGTCGGCGCGGCCGGTCCCGCTGCGGATGGCCGACACCTCCACGGTGCCCCGCTCCCCCTGGGTGAAGGCGTGCTCCAGGGCGTTCTGCAGGATCTCGGTCAGCACCATCGACAGCGGAGTGGCGACCTCCGCGTCCAGGATTCCGAACCGGCCGGTGCGCCGGCAGTCGACCTTGCCCGGCGAGATCTCCGAGACCATCGCGATCACCCGGTCGGCGATCTCGTCGAACTCGACCCGCTCATCCAGGTTCTGAGACAGCGTCTCGTGCACGATCGCGATCGAACCGACGCGGCGCACGGCCTCGTTGAGCGCCTCGCGGCCCTGCGGCGAATCCATGCGCCGGGACTGGAGCCGCAACAGTGCCGCCACGGTCTGGAGGTTGTTCTTCACCCGGTGGTGGATCTCCCGGATGGTCGCGTCCTTGGTGATCAGTTCACGTTCGCGACGTCGCAGTTCGGTGACGTCGCGGCACAGCACCAGGGAACCGATCCGGGTCCCCTTGGGCTTCAGCGGGATGGCGCGCAGCTGGATGACCCCGCCGTTGCCGTCGACCTCGGTCTCCCTCGGGGCCCAGCCGCTGGCGAGCTTGACCAGCGCCTCGTCCACCGGGCCGCGGGAGGGAGCGAGTTCGGCGGTGGTGTTGCCCAGGTGCTGGCCGACCAGGTCGGCGGCGAGGCCGAGCCGGTGGTAGGCGGAGAGTGCGTTCGGGGAGGCGTACGTGACCACGCCGTCGGCGTCGAGCCGGATCAGGCCGTCCCCGACGCGCGGGGAGGCGTCCATATCGACCTGCTGCCCGGGGTACGGGAAGGAGCCCGCCGCGATCATCTGGGCCAGGTCGGAGGCGGACTGGAGGTAGGTGAGCTCCAGCCGGCTCGGTGTACGCACAGTGAGCAGGTTGGTGTTGCGGGCGATCACGCCCAGGACCCGTCCCTCGCGGCGCACGGGGATCGACTCGACGCGCACCGGCACCTCCTCGCGCCACTCCGGGTCGCCCTCGCGCACGATCCGGCCCTCGTCGAGCGCCGCGTCGAGCAGGGGGCGGCGGCCGCGCGGCACCAAGTGGCCGACCATGTCGTCCTGGTACGAGGTGGGGCCGGTGTTCGGGCGCATCTGCGCGACCGAGACGTACCGGGTGCCGTCGAGGGTGGGCACCCACAGCACGAGGTCGGCGAAGGACAGGTCGGAGAGCAGCTGCCACTCCGAGACCAGCAGGTGGAGCCACTCCAGGTCGGTTTCACTGAGAGCGGTGTGCTGGCGTACGAGGTCGTTCATGGAGGGCACGTGGCGAGCGTACCCCGGGTACGCCTCATGACTTTCCCCACGGGAATACTCGGGAGTACACAGGACCGGCCCCGGGCGCGTACTGTTGGAGGAAGTGACGGCATTCAGGGTCCCGTCATTGGATGGACAGAACAGAATGGTCTAGTCCACAATTGCCTTAAGCTTCCGCCCTCCCCGCACAGGAGGACGGATCGAGGTAAGCCGCGCGCTCTGCCCTGACCGCGACGGCTCCTCCACCGGCCGCGGGAACCGCACACCCTCGGCCGTAAGTACTCCGGGCTACGGTGCCGGACGGGCTGAGGGTCCCGTCGGGCACCGTGGCCCAGAGGAAAAGCGCCGCCTCAGGCCGCAGGCCAGGCCAGCAGGGCCCGCGCCGCGATCGCCTCCAGCTCCTCCCGGCTCGCCCCGTCGCGCGACTGCTGGGACATTCCCTGAAGCACGGCTCCGGCATACAGGGCCAGCTCCCGCGCGTCGGTGTCGGCCGGCAGCGCACCGGTCGCCACGTCGGCCCGGATGCGGCTCTCGAACAGCTCCAGATTGGCGTTGCGCCGCGCGCGCAGCGCCTCCGCCACCTCGTCTGAGGTGGTGTTGATGGCCGCGCTGATGACCATGCAGCCGCGCGGGTGGGCCGGGTCGGTGTATACCTCGGCGGCCTCGCGCAGGATGCGGTCGATGGCCGCGCGGGCGGTGGGCTCCTCGGCGAGCGCCACGCTCGCGAAGTCCCCGTACCGGCCGCCGTACACCGTCACGACCTCTTCGAACAGCGTGCGCTTGTCGCCGAACGCCGCGTAGAGGCTGGGTGCGCCGATCCCCAGGGCCTTGGTCAGGTCCGCGATGGAGGTCGCCTCGTAGCCCCGCTCCCAGAAGGCGAACATGGCCTTGCCCAGGGCGGCGTCGCGGTCGAAGGAACGGGGTCTGCCGCGCTGTCCGGTCACCATGCGCAGATTCTATAGCGGGCGCTAGGAAATCTGGTACGGTCCCTTTCTGTAGCGACCACTAGTGATTACTGAAGGGGGGCGCGCCATGGGCGTGCTCAAGGGGAAGACGGCACTGGTCACGGGCGGCAGCCGGGGCATCGGGCGGGCGGTGGCGGAGCGGCTGGCGCGCGACGGGGCCCTCGTCGCGGTGCACTACGGGCGCGACGAGGCGGCGGCGAAGGAGACCGTGGCCGCGATCGAGGCGGCCGGCGGCCGGGCCTTCGCCCTCAGGGCCGAGCTCGGGGTCCCGGGTGACGCGCAGGCCCTGTGGGCGGCCTACGAGGCCCATCCCGCGCACACCGAGGAGGTCGACATCCTGGTCAACAACGCGGGGGCGGCCGCGTTCGCGGGCATCGGGGACACCGACGAGGAGACGTACGACCGGGCGCACGCGCTCAACGCCAAGGCTCCGTTCTTCGTGATCAAGTACGGGCTGCCGCGGCTGCGTGACGGGGGCCGGATCGTGAACGTGACCGGGACCCCGGAGCTCGCGCTGCCGGCCATCCTGGCCACGGTCATGGCCAAGGGCGCGGCGAACGCGCTGACCCGGTCGCTGGCCGCCGAACTCGCCCCGCGCGGGATCACGGTGAACTCGGTGGGCCCCGGCATCACCGAGACCGACCTGAACGCGGGGCTGCTCGCGGATCCCGGGACCCGGGCCCACCTGGCCGCCCGCTCGGTCTTCCACCGGATCGGCACAGCGGAGGAGGTCGCGGACGTGGTGGCCTTCCTCGCCTCGGCGGACTCCCGCTGGGTGACGGGCCAGCACCTGGACGCGACGGGCGGCCTCCAGCTGGCGCTCATCTAGGCCCTGTCCGGGCGGTGGGCCAGCTGGTCTCGGTCCCCTTGGCCAGGGCCCGCGGCGCGTCGGGGTCCTGGCCGCAGGCCACGGCGATCTCGGGGGCGAGGAGCTGGAGCGGCAGGATCTCCAGCAGCGGCTGCAGCTCCTCGGGGACCCCGTCCACGGGCAGGGCGAACCCGGTGGCGGCGGCCTCGACCCGCTCCTTGGAGCCGACGACGTAGAGGTCGGCGCCGCGGCCGCGCAGCCGGTCCAGTACGGGCTGGAGAGCCTCGCCGCCGTGCCCGCCGGGGACGACGGCGATGACCGGGGAGCCCTGCCCGCCGGGATGCGCCTGCGGGGATTCGGACCACCATGGGAATGGGCGCGAACCGGGGTGTGAAGGGCCCGGTTCTGCTAGATTGGTCTATACCACACACGCCCACACCTCTTCAGATCGGCAGGCCCCGCGTGGAAGTTGTCATCGTCCCGGACGCCAAGGCAGGCGGCGAGCTCATCGCGGAGGCCATGGCCGCACTGGTCCGCCGCAAGCCCGACGCCCTGCTCGGCGTGGCGACCGGCTCTACCCCGCTGCCCATCTACGAGGCCCTCGCCGGCAAGGTCAGGGCGGGCCTGGTCGACGCGTCCAAGGCGCGGATCTGCCAGCTCGACGAGTACGTGGGCCTGCCGACCGGGCACCCCGAGTCCTACCGCGCGGTCGTGCTGCGCGAGGTCGTCGAGCCGCTCGGTCTGTCCGAGGCCTCCTTCATGGGCCCCGACGGCTCGGCCGAGGACATCGTCGCCGCGTGCGAGGCCTATGACCGCGCGCTCGCCGAGGCCGGCGGTGTGGACCTCCAGCTGCTGGGCATCGGCACGGACGGGCACATCGGCTTCAACGAGCCGTGCTCCTCGCTGGCCTCCCGCACCCGCATCAAGACGCTGACGGAGCAGACCCGTGTGGACAACGCGCGGTTCTTCGACGACGACATAGACCAGGTGCCGCACCACGTCATCACGCAGGGCATCGGCACCATCCTCGACGCCCGCCACCTGGTGCTGCTGGCCACCGGGGAGGGCAAGGCCGAGGCCGTCGCGCAGACGGTCGAGGGCCCGCTGTCGGCGCTGGTCCCGGCGTCTGCGCTGCAGCTGCACCGCCATGCCACTGTTGTCGTGGACGAGGCGGCCGCGTCGAAGCTGAAGCTCGCCGACTACTTCCGGCACACGTACGCCAACAAGCCTGCCTGGCAGGGTCTGTAGGCCGTTCGGCGCGAAGGCCGGGCTCCCGCCAAGGGGGCCCGGCCTTCGTTCGTACCCGGGCGCTGCCCGGACCCTCCCCCAGACTCCGTCCGGGGGGACCCCCACTCAAACGCCGGCGGGGCTGGATTTGGCTGCTACCGCCCCAGAAGTGCGCGCAGCCAGCTCCGCCGGGCACAACCCAGCCCCGCCTGGGGGCCCCTCCCAGCGGTAGCTGGGGGAGTTTGAGGCGCGGGGTCTGGGGCGGAGCCCCAGCAACGGCGCCGCGGAGCTACCGGCCCGCCAGGATTTCGGCCGCGGCGCGGCCGCATACGGGGGACGCGCCGTGCGTCGCGATGTACAGACGGCCGCGCGGCTCGGCCCGCGGGAGTCCCATCTCGACCACCACGGTGTCGGCCCGCGCCGCGACCAGCGCGTCGAGGGCCTCCGCCATCCAAGGATGGCGGTGCGCGTCGCGCACCACCGCGACCACGGTACGGTCACCCGCCGCGACCAGGATGTCCCCCGCCGACGCCCCCTCCGGGTAGACGCCCGAGGCCGTCCCCGGTACCAGCGCGGCCAGTTCGGCGGCCACGCCCCACGGGGTCTCGTCGCCCACCGCGATGTTCGCGACCGGGGTCAGCGTGGCCACGTACGGAGCGGCGGCGGCGGTGAACGGGCTCGCCGAACCGGTGACGGTCACCGCCCGGCGGGCCGCCTCCAGGCCGATGCCGGACGCGCGGCTCCCCTCCGGTCGCGCGTCCGGCCGGGCCATGAGGGTCCACTCGGCCAGCGCGCGGACCCGGGCGGCGGCCTCGGCCAGCCGCTCCTCCGGCAGCGAGCCCTCGCGTACGGCCGCGACGAGCGCGTCGCGCAGCCGGAGCACGGTCGCCTCGTCGGCGAGCCCGCCGCCGACACAGATCGCGTCGGCGCCGGCCGCGACGGCCAGGACCGAGCCGCGCTCGATCCCGTACGTCCCGGCGATGGCGTTCATCTCCATGCCGTCGGTGACGATCAGCCCCTCGTAGCCGAGCTCCTTGCGCAGCAGACCGGTCAGGATCTGCGGGCTGAGGGTGGCCGGGCGGGTCGGGTCCAGGGCGGGCACCAGGATGTGCGCGCTCATCACCGCCTTGGTGCCGGCCTCGATGGCGGCCTTGAACGGTACGAGTTCACGCGCGGCGAGGGTGTCCAGGTCCACGTCGATGCGCGGCAGCGCGTGGTGCGAGTCGACGTTGGTGTCGCCGTGGCCGGGGAAGTGCTTGGTGCACGCGGCGACGCCGGCGGCCTGGAGGCCTTCGACGTACGCGGCGGTGTGCCGGGCCGTGAGCTGGGTGTCGGCGCCGAAGGACCGTACGCCGATCACCGGGTTGTCCGGGTTGGAGTTGACGTCCGCGGACGGGGCCCAGTTGAGGTTGACCCCGCACTCGGCGAGGCGCCGGCCCAGCTCGCGGGCCACGTCCCGGGTGAGGGAGGTGTCGTCGACGGCGCCGAGCGCCAGGTTGCCGGGGAAGGAGGAGCCGCCGCGGACCTCCAGGCGGGTGACGTCGCCGCCCTCCTCGTCGATGGCGACCAGCACGTCCTCGCGCTCCGCGCGCAGCTGCGCGGTCAGCGCGGCGAGCTGCTCGGGCGAGGCGATGTTGCGGCCGAACAGGCCGACGGAGGTGAGGCCTTCGGAGACCTGGCGGAGCAGCCAGGCGGGGGCGGTGGTGCCCTCGAAGCCGGGCTGGAGGACCGCGAGGGCGTCGCGGGTGACCGTATCCACCTTGTGCGCAAGGACAGTCATGGGTGCCGTTATCCCTTCACGGCGCCGGCGGTCATGCCGCCGACGGCCTTGCGCTGGAGGAAGATGAAGATCAGCAGGACCGGTACGGCGAACAGGGAAGACGCGGCCATGGTGGCGCCCCAGTCGTTGCCGAAGGCGCTCTGGAACTCGGTGAGCCAGAGCGGCAGGGTCTGCGCGGTCTTGTCCTTGTTCAGGATCAGGACCATCGCGAACTCGTTCCAGGCGGTGATGAAGCCGAAGAGAGAGGTGGACATCAGGCCGGGGGCCAGCAGGGGGAAGATCACCTTGCGGAAGGCCTGGCCGCGGGTGCAGCCGTCGATCTGGGCGGCCTCCTCCAGGGTCACCGGGACGGCGGCGATGAAGCCGCGCAGGGTCCAGATGGTGAAGGGGAGGACCATCACGAAGTAGATCGCGGTGAGCAGCGGGAGGCTGTTCAGCATCTCGCTGTCGCGGGCGATCATGTACATCGCGATGACCATGACCTCCCAGGGGGCCATCTGGGCCATCATCACGGCGAGTACGAGGCCCTTGCGGCCCTTGAACTTCATGCGGGCGATGGCGAAGCTCGCGGCGAGCGCGACGACCAGGGCCAGCAGGACGGCGCCGACGGTGACCAGGACGCTGTTGGTGACGTACGTCCAGAAGTTGGCGACCCCGGTGGCCTTGGTGAAGTTGTCCAGCGTCGGGGTGAAGACGAAGACCGGGTCCTTGGTGAGGATCTCGCTGGACGGCTTGAGCGCCGAGGAGAACATCCAGTACACGGGGAAGACGAAGACGAGGGCCAGGAGGAGCGCGCCGAGGTTCTTGGCGACGGCTCCGGGGCGGACCGGCCGGCGCGTGCGGAGCTTCTGCGCGGGCTTCGCGGACGGCGCGGGCGGGCCGGTCGGCGCGGCCTTCGGGGCGGTGGTCGTGCTCACTGCTCCTCCTCCTGCTTCAGGATCAGGCGGAAGTAGAAGGACATGACGACCACGAGGATCACGATCGTCAGGACGGAGATGGCGGCGGCGAGGCCGTAGTGGGCCTGGCTCTGGCCCTCGACGTAGGCGAAGACCGGCAGGATCTCGGAGGCGCGGTCGGGGCCGCCCTTGTTCATCGCGTAGACCTGGGTGAAGGCCTTGAAGACCCAGATCACCTCGAGGAACGTGGTGACGAGGAAGAAGGGCTTGAGGTTCGGGAAGACGATCTTCCAGAAGGTCTGCCAGCCGTTGGCGCCGTCCATCCGGGCGGCCTCGTACAGCTCGGAGCTGACGGTGGTCAGGCCGGCGTACATGTTGAGCGCGACGAAGGGGATGGAGCCCCAGACCACCAGGATCGTGACGATCACCAGGGTGGAGAGGCCGGTCTCCATCCAGTTGTGCTGCTCGTAGCCGGCGAAGCCGGCGGTGCGCATGAGCCAGTTCATGACGCCGAACTGCTCGTCGAACAGCCACTTGAAGACCTGTACGGAGGCGACGATCGGCATGGCCCAGGCCATCACCAGCGCCATCGACAGGACCAGGCGCATCTTCTTGCCGAGCTTGTTCAGCAGGATGCCGATGAGGCTGCCCAGCACCATGATCAGCACGACGTTGGCCAGGGTGAAGCCGAAGCTCCGGACGACGACGGTCCAGAAGTTCGCGTCGCCGAGCAGCTCGGTGTAGTTGCCGAACCCGGCGAAGGGGTACTTCCGCTGGATGAACTCGATCTTGTTGATGTCCTGGAAGGACAGGATCACGTTCTTGATCAGCGGATACAGCAGGAGGGTCGCGAGGCTGAGCACCGCGGGCCCGATCAGCAGGTAGGGCAACCACCCCGACGGGAGCGACTTTCTGCCCCCGCGAGGAGACGTACGGCCGCGGTCGGTTCCGCCGGCCGGCGCCTTCGGCGGCGGCACGGCGGACTTCATCGGTGCGTCCTGTGGAGCGCTGGTCGCCGCCCCCTGGGAGTGCACAGTCATGGTCTTCGTTTCCTCGCGGTTGACTGTGGAGTCACATGCGCGACCGGGGGCGCGGCAGGCGCTGCGGGCGCCTGCCGCACCCCCCGGTGCGTTCACACTGCTGGGTAGTGCGGGTACTGCGGGTGCAGCCGGTACTGCGGGGTGGGACTACTTGTTGATGCGGTTCGCGATTTCCTTGTCCGCGTCCGCGCCCGCCTTGGCGGCGTCCTCACCCTTCAGGACCTTGGTCATGAACTCCTTGATGGGGTTCGGCTCGGTCTCGACGTTCGCCCAGCCCGGGGTGACCGGGGTGATCTTGCCGTTGACGCCGCCCTTGCCCATGGCCTCCGCGAAGGAGCCCGCGGCGGGGGTGAAGTTGGCGCCGGCCTGGTTCGGGAGCAGCGCGCCCTTGGTCTCGGCGGCGTACTTGGTCATCTGGTCCTTGCCTGCGGCGAGGGCCAGCCACTCCTTGGCGAGCTCCTTGTTCTTGGAGCGCTCGGCCACCGCGAGGTTCGAGCCGCCGAGGAAGACGGTGCTGGTCTTGTCAGCGGTCTTGCCCGGGATCGGGAAGTAGCCGAAGTCGGCTTCCTTGCCCGCTTCCTTCAGGGCCTTCTCGGCACCGCCGGCCTCCCAGCCGAGACCGATCCAGGAGGAGACGCCGCCCTTGGGGACGATGTCGGTGGACTGCTGCGGGTTGGCCTCGTCCTTGTCCTTGGGGGCGGTGGAGAAGGCCTGGAGCTTCTTGTAGAACTCCATCGCGGAGGCGGCCTGCGGGGTGCCCAGTGCACCCTTCCACTTGTCGCCGTCCTTGACGGCGAGGTCGCCGCCCTCGTCCCAGATCAGGCCGGCGAGGACGTACCAGCTCTGGCCGGGCAGGTAGATCGGCTGCGAGGCCGGGTCGGCCGCCTTCAGCTTCTCCAGACCGGCGATCCACTCGTCGCGGGTCTTCGGCGGGGTGACGCCGGCCTTCTCGAAGGCCTTCTTGTCGTAGATGACCACGCGGTTGGCGGCGTACCACGGGGCGGAGTAGAGCTTGCCGTCGACCTCGGCCGAGGTGAGCATGCTCTTCTGCCAGGCGTCGGCGCCGAGCTTGGCCTTGTCCTTCGTCAGGTCGGCGAGGCCGCCGGTGACCGCGTAGCCGGCGGTCTGGGTGTTGCCGAGCTCAAGGACGTCCGGAGGGGTGTTCTCGGAGAGGGCCGTGGTGACCTTCTCCTGGATGCCGGTCCACTTCTGCTCCTCGACCTTCACCGTGACACCGGGGTGCTTGGCCGAGAACTCCTTGTTGACCTCGTCGATCCAGGCCTTCGGCGCGGAGCCGTCCATCACCCAGACGGTGATCTCCTTGGGGCCCGCGTCGGCCTTGGCCTTGTCGTCGCCGCTGTTGCCGCACGCCGCGACTCCGGCCATCATGCCCGCAACACTGACCGCCACGATGAGCTTGCGCTTCACGCCACCCTCCTCAGGGATGCCTGCCTGCACTTCCCTTGCCCGCCGCGGTGACATACGCGAAGTACTGCCGTGGGGCCGGGATCTGATCCATATTGGTTTAGACCAGTAGCTGGAGCTTGGCCTAGACCTTTAGGGGTGTCAAGGGTCTAATGAGCGGGTGCTCGGTCCGTTATCGGACCGACACCTGGGGAGAGAGAAGGCCTGTCCCCCCGCACGTGTCACGATGTGACCGCACATATCGGAGGAGCCGGTGACGGCAGCGAAACTGGAGTCGGGAAGGCGGGCGGCGATGGCCACCGAAGGGGCGATCACGGAGCCGGAAGGCGGGGCGGCCACCCGCACGGCGCGTGTACCCAAGTACTACCGACTCAAGCGGCACTTGCTCGACATGACCGAGACGCTGCCGCCCGGCACCCCGGTGCCGCCGGAGCGCACGCTCGCGGCCGAATTCGACACCTCGCGGACCACCGTCCGGCAGGCCCTCCAGGAGCTCGTCGTCGAGGGGCGGCTGGAAAGGATCCAGGGCAAGGGGACCTTCGTCGCCAAGCCCAAGGTCTCGCAGGCCCTCCAACTCACCTCGTACACCGAGGACATGCGCGCCCAGGGGCTGGAACCGACGTCCCAGCTGCTGGACATCGGCTACGTGACGGCCGACGACACCCTCGCCGGACTGCTCAAGATCAACACCGGTGGACGGGTGCTGCGCATCGAGCGGCTGCGACTGGCCAGCGGTGAGCCGATGGCCATCGAGACCACCCATCTCTCGGCGAAGCGCTTCCCAGCCCTGCGCCGTTCGCTCGCCAAGTACACCTCCCTCTACACCGCCCTCGCCGAGGTCTACGACGTCCACCTCGCCGAGGCCGAGGAGACGATCGAGACCTCGCTGGCCACCCCGCGCGAGGCCGGACTGCTCGGCACCGACGTCGGCCTGCCGATGCTGATGCTCTCCCGGCACTCCCTCGACGCGGACGGGGAACCCGTGGAGTGGGTGCGGTCGGTGTACCGCGGCGACCGGTACAAGTTCGTCGCCAGGCTCAAGCGGCCCGCCGTCTGACGGCGGAGGTCCGACTGAGGTCCGTCTGAGATCTGCCCGGGGTCCGCCTGGGGTCCGTCCCTATATACCGGCAAACGGAATACCGGAATACGGACGGGGTCTTACGTTCACCGGGCAATCCCCCGTAGATTCCCTGCGCTTACGCAGATGATCGACGAGGGGACGAGGGTCATGCCTGAACCGGAAGCAACTGGGACACAACAGGCTGCATCACAAAAGGACGTGGCGAGTCCGGGCACCACGCCCGGCTCGCCTTCTCCGAAGTCCATCGCCGCATGGGTGCTCGTCGGACTCGTCGGGGCCATCGGCTGGGGCGTTCTGGCCCTTTCGCGCGGCGAGGAGATCTCCGCCGCCTGGCTGCTCGCCGCCGCGCTCGGCTCTTATGCGATCGGCTACCGCTTCTACGCGCGGTTCATCGCCCACCGCGTACTGAAGGTGGACAAGACGCGGGCCACCCCCGCCGAACGCCTTGACAACGGTGTCGACTTCCATCCCACCGATCGGCGGGTACTTTTCGGCCACCACTTCGCCGCCGTCGCCGGCGCCGGACCGCTCGTCGGACCGGTGCTCGCCTCTCAGATGGGCTACCTGCCCGGCACGATCTGGATCGTCGTGGGCGTGATCTTCGCGGGCGCCGTACAGGACATGGTCACGCTGTTCTTCTCCACCCGGCGCAACGGCCGCTCGCTCGGCCAGATGGCCCGGGACGAGATGGGCCCCGTCGGCGGAGCGGCCGCCCTGGTCGCCGTGTTCTCCATCATGATCATCCTCCTGGCAGTGCTCGCGCTCGTCATCGTGAACGCGCTGGCGCACTCCCCCTGGGGTGTCTTCTCCATCGGCATGACCATCCCGATCGCCCTCTTCATGGGCTTCTACCTCCGCGTACTGCGGCCGGGCCGGGTCACCGAGGTCTCCGCCATCGGCGTGGCGCTGCTGCTGCTCGCCATCATCGCGGGCGGCTGGGTCGCCGAGTCCTCCTTCGCGGACACCTTCACCCTGGAGAAGGAGACGCTGGTCATCTGGATGATCGCGTACGGCTTCGTCGCCTCGGTGCTGCCGGTGTGGATGCTGCTCGCGCCCCGCGACTACCTCTCGACCTTCATGAAGGTCGGCACCATCGCACTGCTCGCCGTGGGCGTGGTCATCGCGATGCCGACCCTGAAGATGCCCGCGGTCACGGACTTCGCCGCGCGGGGCGACGGCCCGGTCTTCGCCGGGTCGATGTTCCCGTTCGTCTTCATCACCATCGCGTGCGGCGCCCTGTCCGGCTTCCACTCGCTGGTCGCCTCCGGCACCACCCCGAAGATGATCCAGAAGGAGACCCAGGTCCGGGTCATCGGCTACGGAGCCATGCTGACCGAGTCCTTCGTCGCCGTCATGGCGGTGATAGCGGCCTGCATCATCGAGCCGGGCCTGTTCTTCGCGGTGAACTCCCCCGGCGGCGTCGTCGGCACCACGGTCCAGTCCGCGTCGGAGGCCGTGACCAACTTCGGCTTCGCCATCTCCCCCGAGGCGCTGGCGCAGGCCGCGAAGGACGTGGAGGAGGCCAGCCTGCTGTCCCGTACGGGCGGCGCGCCGACCTTCGCACTCGGAATGTCGGAGATCTTCTCGTCCGTCATCGGCGGCGCCGGCATGAAGGCCTTCTGGTACCACTTCGCCATCATGTTCGAGGCGCTGTTCATCCTGACGACGGTCGACGCGGGCACCCGCGTCGGACGGTTCATGCTCCAGGACACCCTCGGCAACGTGCACAAGTCCTTCAAGGACGTCAGCTGGAAGCCGGGCGTCTGGCTGGCGAGCGCCGTCGTCGTCGGCGGCTGGGGCTACTTCCTGTGGGTCGGCATCAAGGACCCGCTGGGCGGCATCAACCAGCTCTTCCCGCTGTTCGGCATCGCGAACCAGCTGCTCGCCGCGGTCGCCCTGGCCGTCTGCACCACGCTGCTGATCAAGTCCGGCCGGCTCAAGTGGGCCTGGGTGACGGGCGTTCCGCTGGTGTGGGACGTGGCCGTCACGCTCACCGCGAGCTACCAGAAGATCTTCTCGGAGGACGTGAAGGTCGGCTTCTTCGCGCAGCGCGACAAGTACCAGGGCGGCATCGACGCGGGCAAGGTCCTGCCTCCCGCCAAGAACATGGACGAGATGCACACCGTGGTCACCAACGCCACGGTCGACGGCGTGCTGTCGGCGCTGTTCGCGATCCTGATCATCATCGTGCTGGCGGACGCGGCCCGGACCTGCCTCAAGGCCATCCGGAGCCCGGAGTCGGTGCGGCTCTCCGAGGTCCCGTGGACGGAGTCGAAGATCGTCGCTCCGGCGGGGCTGATCCCGACCGCCGAGGAGAAGGCCGAGCTCGCCGCGGCGGGCCTGGACTCGGGCGGCGGGCACGTCAGGGAGCCGGTGGCCTGATGAGCGTGCGCAGCGCGATGGCGAGGGCGCGGTTCTTCGTAAGGGAGTTCTCGGGCGAGGCGGCCTACGACCGGTACGTCGCCCACGCCCGCTCCCACGACCCGGACGCGAAGGTCCCGACCCGCCGAGAGTTCGAACGCGCCCGCACGGACGCCCGCGAGGCGGACCCCCGCGAGGGCTTCGGCTGCTGCTGAGCCGACAGACGCCGAAGGCCCCGCCGCATCCCGCGGCGGGGCCTTCGGGTCGTTCAGCGGACCCAGTCCTTGAGGACTTCGGTCTGGAGGGTGATGCCTACGGGGTCGGGAAGCTTGATTTCCTTGCCGAAGGGAACGGTGCGCACAGTCTCGTAGCTTTCGCCATCCGGGTCGCTGTGGACGACAACCTGACACTTGAGCCGGTCGATGAGCAGGTACACGGGGATACCGGTCTGCGCATAAGCGCGCGGCTTCTCGATCCGGTCGCGCCGCTCGGTGTCGGAGTCCCACGAGGTCACCTCGACGGCCATCAGGATCGGGCTCGGATCCACCCAGTCGCCCTGCCCTACGAACGCGTCCTCGTGCGCCAGAACCCCGTCCGGAATGGCGCGGCCCTCCCGGTACTGTTCCGCCTTGATCCCCTGCCCCGGGTGCAGCCAGAACTCCGGGTGGTGCTGCATGCAGATCCGCGTCAGCCACAGAATGATCCGCCCGTGGTCCCCGTCTGGCATGGCCTTGCTCCTCAGCACCCCACCGATGAATTCCAGTCGCAGCCCCTCCGCCTCGCGAGCCGCTATGCGGGCCAGGTGCTCGAACTCTTCGATCGTCATGTGGGGACGTTCAGTCATCACGGTCATGCCTCACTCACCTTCCACGACGGTGCTCTCTCCGACGATAGCGCCGACCACCGACACCCGTCCGGCACACTCGACCGCATGGACATCGCTATCAGGGCGGCACTACCCGCCGAATACGAGCAGCTCGGCGAGATCACCGCGCAGGCCTACCTGGGTGACGGGCTCCTGGGCTCCGGCGAGGCGTTCTACGCGGCCGTACTGCGCGATGTCGCCGGCCGGGCCGCCGACGGGGAAGTGCTCGTGGCCGTCGACGAGGGCGCCGTACTCGGCGGGGTGACCTTCGCCCCGCCCGGGAGCCCGCTGGCCGACATCGCCGGGCCCGGCGAGGCGGAGTTCCGGATGCTGGCCGTCTCCCGAGAGGCGCGCGGACGCGGCGCGGGCGAGGCCCTGGTGCGCGCTTGCGTGGCCCGCGCGCGGGAACTGGCGGGGGTCACGCACCTGGTGCTCTCCACCCAGCGCGGCATGACTGGGGCCCAGCGGATATACGAGCGACTCGGTTTCATCCGTACGCCGGAGCGGGACTGGGCGCCCGTTCCCGGGCTCACCTTGCTCACGTACCGTCTGGAGCTGTAGCCACGCCGACACAACATGTGGGGGGTCGCGCATAGGCGGCCCCCCACATGTATGCTCAGGGCTGCTGTCGCCGCAGGGGAATCCGGTGTGAATCCGGAACTGTCCCGCAACGGTATGAAAAGTCCGAGGACCTGCCGACAGCGCGCCCGGGTCGACCGAACCGGGTGCCGACACGTCCGGGCCTCGCGGTTGGGCCGGTGGACGCCATGCGGTGTACGCGTTCCTGCGCGCCCGCATGCGCCCGCTCGCGCCCCGCCCCGCCGATGACCGGGCCGAGCGAGGGAGAGCTCCCGCCGTGACCATCGCGCCTTCCGCACCGCGCGCCGAGTCCGTTTCTGGCGACAACACCGAGGGCCCGGGGGCCACGCTGCTGCGTACCCTCACCGAACTGACGGCGGACCTCCCCGACACCGACCCCGGCCGGGTCGCCGCCGCCGCGCTGCGCGGCCGCAGCTCCGCCGCCGACGACGCCGAACTGCGCGGGCTGGCCACCGAGGCCGCCGCCGGTCTGATCTCCGAGGACCCCGCGTACTCGAAGCTCGCCGCCCGGCTGCTGACGCTCGCCGTCCGGGACGAAGCCGCCGGCCAGGGCGCCACCTCCTTCTCCGCCTCAGTCGAGGTCGGACACCGCGAGGGGCTCATCGCCGACCGCACGGCCGAGTTCGTACGGACCCACGCGAGCCGCCTGGACGCGCTGGTGGAGCACACCCTCGCCGAGGGCGCCGACGACCGGTTCGGCTTCTTCGGCCTGCGCACCCTGCACAGCCGCTACCTGCTGCGCCACCCGATCACCCGCCAGGTCGTCGAGACCCCGCAGTTCTTCATGCTGCGCGTCGCCTGCGGTCTGGCCGAGAACGAGAGCGTCCAGGCCGTCGAGGAAGTGGCCTCGCTGTACCGGCTGATGAGCCGCCTCGACTACCTGCCGTCCTCCCCGACGCTCTTCAACTCCGGCACCCGGCACCCGCAGATGTCCTCCTGCTACCTGCTGGACTCCCCGCTGGACGAGCTCGACTCGATCTACGACCGCTACCACCAGGTCGCGCGCCTGTCCAAGCACGCCGGCGGCATCGGTCTCTCGTACTCCCGCATCCGCGCCCGCGGTTCGCTGATCCGCGGCACCAACGGCCACTCCAACGGCATCGTGCCGTTCCTGAAGACCCTCGACGCCTCCGTCGCCGCCGTGAACCAGGGCGGCCGCCGCAAGGGCGCCGCCGCCGTCTACCTGGAGACCTGGCACGCGGACATCGAGGAGTTCCTGGAGCTCCGCGACAACACCGGCGAGGACCAGCGCCGTACGCACAACCTGAACCTGGCGCACTGGGTGCCGGACGAGTTCATGCGCCGGGTGAACGCCGACGCCGACTGGTCGCTGTTCTCCCCGGCCGACGTGCCCGAGCTCGTCGACCTGTGGGGCGACGAGTTCGACGCCGCCTACCGCAAGGCCGAGGCGGCCGGTCTGGCCCGCAAGACCATGCCCGCGCGCGACCTGTACGGCCGGATGATGCGCACCCTCGCGCAGACCGGCCAGGGCTGGATGACCTTCAAGGACGCCTCCAACCGCACGGCGAACCAGACCGCCGAGCCGGGCACCGTCGTCCACTCCTCCAACCTGTGCACCGAGATCATCGAGGTCACCAACGACGGCGAGACGGCCGTCTGCAACCTCGGGTCGGTCAACATGGGCGCCTTCGTGGTGGACGGGGAGATCGACTGGGAGCGCCTGGACGAGACCGTCCGCACGGCCGTCACCTTCCTCGACCGCGTGGTGGACATCAACTTCTACCCGACCGAGCAGGCCGGCCGCTCCAACTCCCGCTGGCGCCCGGTGGGCCTGGGCGCGATGGGCCTCCAGGACGTCTTCTTCAAGCTGCGGCTGCCCTTCGACTCCCCCGAGGCGAAGGCCCTGTCCACCAAGCTCTCCGAGCGCATCATGCTGGCCGCGTACGAGGCCTCCTGCGACCTCGCCGAGCGCAGCGGCCCGCTGCCGGCCTGGGAGCAGACCCGCACCGCCCGCGGTGTCCTGCACCCGGACCACTACGACGTGGAGCTGAACTGGCCGGAGCGCTGGGACGCGCTGCGCGCCCGGATCGCGAAGACCGGCATGCGCAACTCGCTGCTGCTGGCCATCGCTCCGACGGCGACGATCGCCTCGATCGCGGGCGTGTACGAGTGCATCGAGCCGCAGGTCTCCAACCTCTTCAAGCGCGAGACGCTGAGCGGCGAGTTCCTCCAGGTCAACGCGTACCTGGTGGACGAGCTGAAGCAGCTCGGCGTGTGGGACGCGCAGACCCGCGAGGCGCTGCGCGACGCCAGCGGTTCGGTGCAGGGCTTCGGCTGGATCCCGGCCGAGGTGCGCGAGCTGTACCGCACGGCGTGGGAGATCCCGCAGCGCGGCCTGATCGACATGGCGGCGGCCCGTACCCCGTTCCTGGACCAGGCCCAGTCGCTGAACCTGTTCCTGGAGACGCCCACCATCGGCAAGCTCAGCTCGATGTACGCGTACGCCTGGAAGCAGGGCCTGAAGACCACGTACTACCTGCGCTCGCGCCCGGCGACGAAGATCGCCCGCGCCGCGTCCGGCTCCGCCGTCCCGGTCGCCGCCAACCCGCTCCCGCAGGCCGTCGACGCCGACGCTCTGGCCTGCTCCCTTGAGAACCCCGAGTCCTGCGAGGCCTGCCAGTAATGAGCTCCACCGACAACAAGAACCTCCTGGACCCGGGCTTCGAGCTCACGCTCCGCCCCATGCGCTACCCGGACTTCTACGAGCGCTACCGGGACGCGATCAAGAACACGTGGACGGTGGAGGAGGTCGACCTCCACTCGGACGTGGCGGACCTCGCGAAGCTGACGCCGGCCGAGCAGCACATGATCGGCCGTCTGGTCGCGTTCTTCGCGACGGGCGACTCGATCGTCTCGAACAACCTGGTGCTGACGCTCTACAAGCACATCAACTCCCCGGAGGCGCGCCTGTACCTGTCGCGTCAGCTGTTCGAGGAGGCCGTGCACGTCCAGTTCTATCTGACGCTGCTCGACACCTACCTGCCCGACCCGGACGACCGCTCGGCCGCGTTCGACGCCGTCGAGGAGATCCCGTCGATCCGCGAGAAGGCGCAGTTCTGCTTCAAGTGGATCAACGAGGTCGAGAAGCTGGACCGGCTGGAGACGCAGGCCGACCGCCGCCGCTTCCTGCTGAACCTGATCTGCTTCGCCGCGTGCATCGAGGGCCTGTTCTTCTACGGCGCCTTCGCGTACGTGTACTGGTTCCGCTCCCGCGGTCTGCTGCACGGCCTGGCCACCGGCACCAACTGGGTGTTCCGCGACGAGACCATGCACATGAACTTCGCCTTCGAGGTCGTGGACACGGTCCGCAAGGAGGAGCCGGAGCTCTTCGACGACGCACTCCAGCAGCAGGTCACCGACATGCTGAAGGAGGCCGTGGAGGCGGAGCTGCAGTTCGGCCGCGACCTGTGCGGCGAGGGCCTGCCGGGCATGAACACCGAGTCGATGCGCGAGTACCTGGAGTGCGTCGCGGACCAGCGCCTGGTCCGCCTCGGCTTCGCGCCGGTGTACGGCTCGCAGAACCCGTTCTCCTTCATGGAGCTGCAGGGCGTCCAGGAGCTGACCAACTTCTTCGAGCGCCGTCCGTCGGCGTACCAGGTCGCGGTCGAGGGCACGGTCGACCTGGACGAGGACTTCTAGCCCGTCCTCGCGTTCCGGGGGCGGGGGCTCAATGGGCCATGCGTCCCCGGCGCCAGGCGGCGAACCGGATGCCGCGCCGGCGCGGGGTGGGCGGGAGACCGCCCGCCCGCTGGCGCGGCAGCCACACCCGCCGGGTCGCGGCGGCCCGCAGCTGCCGGTCGATCCGCCGGTCGCCGCGCGCCCCGTACAGGCTGGGCCCGAGCAGGACGGCGGCGAGGACCAGGACGGCGAGGTAATTCACGAAGGTGGTCATACCTCCACTGTCCGCCTGATCGCCCATGATCGAACAGTGGCAGTACTGTCACTCAAGAGCGAATTACTGCCACACTGAGGTCATGCTGACCAACGTGGCCGTGGCCCTCGTCGACGGAGTCGCCCCCTTCGAGTTCGGGATCTTCTGCGAGGTCTTCGGGATCGACCGCAGCTCACAGGGGCTGCCGGTGTACGACTTCGCCGTGTGCGCGGCCGAGGAAGGCCCGCTGACCATGGCCGACGTCGGCTTCGCCATCGCCCCCGCGCACGGCCTGGAGAGGCTGGAGGAGGCGGACCTGATCTGCCTGCCCGCCGACCGGCAGGCGCCCGTACGGGAGTACCCCGAGCCGTTCCTCGACGCCCTGCGCCGGGCCGTGGACCGGGGCGCGCGGGTGCTGAGCGTGTGCAGCGGTGCCTTCGTCCTGGGCGCGGCCGGCCTGCTCGACGGCCGCCGCTGCACGACGCACTGGATGCACGCCCCGACCCTGGCGCGCCGGTTCCCGCGGGCCGCCGTCGACCCCGACGTGCTCTACGTGGACGAAGGCCGGGTGATCACCTCCGCGGGCACCGCTTCGGGCATCGACGCCTGCCTGCACGTCGTCCGGCAGGAGCACGGGGCCGAGGTGGCCAACACCATCGCGCGGCGGATGGTCGTCCCGCCGCACCGGGACGGCGGGCAGGCCCAGTACATCCAGCGGCCGCTCCCGCGCACCGCCTGCGACACGGTGGGCGAGGTGATCGGGTGGATGGCCCGGCACCTGGAGGACGAGATCACCGTCGAGCAGCTCGCGGAGCGCGCACACATGTCCCCGCGCACCTTCGCCCGCCGCTTCCTCCAGGAGACCGGCACCACCCCGTACCAGTGGGTGCTGCGCCAGCGGGTCCTGCTGGCCCAGGAGTTGCTGGAGTCCACCGACGAAACGGTCGACGCGATCGCGGGCCGCTGCGGCTTCGGGAACGCGGCCGCCCTGCGCCACCACTTCCTGCGGACGCTCGGCACCACCCCGAACACCTTCAGGCGGGCGTTCCGGGGCCCGCGGGCCGTGGCCTGACCGCCCGGCCCGCTGACGCACCGGCCCGCCGGTGCACCGGCCGCGAAGCGCGCCCTGGCCGGAAAACGCTCCCTGGCCGAGAACCAGGGAACCTTTGGCCCAAACCAGGCCCGTGTGTAGTCAAGCGGTGTCGTACGGTGATGACGCCCGGCCTGTCGCCCCCGCACAGCGGCCGGCCGCGCACCGCTCACCACAGCCCAGGAGGGCCCGTATGTCCCGTACCGCCCGCATCCTCACCGCTGCCCCCTTCGCCGCTCCGCTCGTCGACGGCGCCTCCGCGGACAGTGGCTGGGGCGCCGCACCGGCCGACAGCGGCTGGGGCAGGCCCAAGCAGTAGTCCGACGCGTCAGGGCCCCGCTCCCTCACGGGAGGCGGGGCCCTGACGCGTGGTGCGAAAGATCAGTCGTTGGGGACCGTCTCGTAGCGCGGGGTGCCCTCCGCCATCTGCCGCAGGGCGTCCTTGCGGTCGCGCTTGGAGAGCCGGTCGATGTACAGGTACCCGTACAGGTGGTCGGTCTCGTGCTGGAGGCAGCGCGCGAAGTAGCCGGTGCCGCGCACCTTGATCGGGTTGCCCTGCGCGTCCTGGCCCTCGACCTCGGCGTAGTCCGGGCGGGCCAGCGAGGCATACGCCGTCGGGACCGACAGGCAGCCCTCGTTGGAGTCGTCCAGCACCCGCGCGCCGGCCGGCAGCTCGACGAGCTTCGGGTTGACGACAACACCGGTGTGCCGATTGCCGTCGTCGTCCGGGCAGTCGTAGACGAAGACCTTGGCGTCCACGCCGATCTGGTTCGCGGCCAGGCCCACGCCCTCGGCGGCCCGCTGGCTGGCGAACATGTCGTCGATCAGCTGCGCCAGCTCGTCGCCGAACTCGGTGACGTCCTTGCACTCCCGGTGCAGGACCGGGTTGCCGACCACCGTGATGGGGCGGGCGGTGCCACGCTCGCGGTGGGCGAGCTCGCGCTCCGCACAGTCCTCGGTGTCCACGACGTACCCGTCGTTCACCTCGCCCGCGACCTCGACAACCTCGTTCTCCTGCTGCGCCATGTCCGCCGTACGCCTTCCGTAAGTCACCGATGTGCCCGTACAGCCTACGGCCCCCGGCTCAGCAGACTTCCTCGAGATCCCGCCACTCCCGGGTGTCCGGACTGTCGGCGACCCAGCCGTCCAGCAGTCCGCGCACCAGACCGGCCGGAGCCGCGATGCCGCACTCCCGCTCGGGCACCCACAGCAGACCGGAACCGGTCGTACGGTGACCCAGCGGCCCAGGATGCCCCGGCTCGCTGTGGTCGTGCGGATCCAGGTGCTCCCCGTCGCCCTCGTCGCTCGGCATCTCGCTCTCCGAGCAGGTCCGGCACAGCAGCCGCACGGACGAGGACCAGTCCTCGGCGGCGAAGCCGGCGTCCGAGGCCAGCTGCTCCAGCGCGTTGCGGTCCGCCTCGCCGGCCGCCTCCAGCAGCACCACCCAGGTCGGCACCGGCGACGGCGCCCACAGCTCGATCTCGTCGAACACGGGGTACGAGGGTCCGGCCGCGGTGACCCGCTCGCCGTGCGGGACCCCGTCGTGGAGCACCACCTCGCCCCAGCGGCGCCCCGAGGAGGGCAGCGGGATCGACAGGACCTCCATCCGGGCCGGGTCCAGCCGGCGTCCCCAGACCACCTCGGCCTCGCCCTCGGGCGACAGGCGTACGGCGGCGCTGCCGAGCTCCATGCCCACCGGCTCACCACTGTGCTTCCCGTTGCCGGAACCGGCTCCGTGCGGGTCTCCGGGCACCTTCAGCCCGTACGCCTGCCAGGCCCGCCGGGCCAGCGGCCAGTCCTGGAGCGCGGTCGCGGCGATCCCGACGTTCCACCAGTCCGGGGCGCCCGTCTCACGGTCCAGCAGGGCCACGGCGCGCAGTCCGGCGGACCGCGCCTGCTCCCAGTCGTGCCGGAACTTGTGCAGCAGGGCCAGATTGAACCAGGACTCGGACAGCCAGGGCTCCAGGTCCGCGGCTCTGGTCAGGAGCGCGCCCGCGTCCTCGTACCGCCCGTCCCCGATCAGCGTGAACGCGCGGTCGGTGGCCTGCCGCCACGAGGCGGAGGGCCGATGCCGTACCTTCCCGAAGATCCTCACGATTCCCGCCTGCCTGGGGGCACCTCCCGGCGGAAGCCGGGGGACTGCGGTGCCTTGCGGACACTCTCACTCTCACTCTTACTGGCATCCAACCATGCCCACTCGGACGGCCGCTCATTACCCATGGGTTACCCAGGTGGGACGGGAACAACTCTGTCACGTCCGCCCCTGGCCAGAACCCTCGCCAAGCACTCCACGACCTCCGGCTGGAAGTCGTGCCCGGTGCCCAGGCGGAGCCGCTCCAGGGCGGCCAGTGAGCCGCTCGGGTGACGGTCGCCGCCGACCAGGTCGTCGTACGCGTTCACCGCGCGCACGATGCGTGCGGCGACGGGCTGCTCCCGGTACGGGTCCGCCTGCCGCTCCACGACCACGGCCACCTCGGCGGGCACCCCGGTCTGGCGGGCCACCTCCCCGCCGAGCTCGGCGATCCGGCGGGCCTCGGCGGCGGGCAGGACCGCGGTGGCCCCGTCCGGAACCGGGTCGACGAGGGAGAGCTGCCCGATGTCGTGCATCAGTGCCGCGTACTCCAGGACCGTGAGCTCCCGCTCCGAGAGCCCCAGCTCCCGGCCCACCGCGCAGCTCAGGGCGGCCACCCGGCGGGAGTGGCCGGGCGGGGTGTAGCCGGCGATCTCCGTGGCCCGGGCCAGGGAGGTGATGGTCTGGCGGTAGGTGGTGCGGATCGCGGTGATCCGGTGGAAGGACATCTGGGTCAGCAGCAGGGGCACGCTGAAGACGGGCAGGGCCCACAGCCCGGCCCCCGCGACGCCGAGGGCCATCACGACGCCGGTGGCGCAGATCGCCGAGCCGATGCCGAGCTGGGCGCGCAGCTCGTCGCGCAGCAGTGGCCCGTACGGCCAGCCGGTGCGGGCCCCGGCGAGGACGGCGGCGAGCACGGCTTCGCACAGCGCGGTGAGGCCGAGGAGGCAGAGCAGGAAGAGGACCAGGTACGGGCCCTGGCCGACCCACTCCTCGAGCCGGCCGGAGTTGTAGAGCGGCTGGAAACAGACGGCGGCGAAGGTGACGGTGAGCACGCGGCGGGCGACGTGGTCCACGGCGGGGCCGTGGCCCCGGGCGGTGTGCGGGACGATCCCGGCGAGGACGGCCGCGACGACGACGGCGACGATCTGCAGGACCCCGTGGTGGGTGGGCTGCCCGGCGATCGGGCCGAGGAGGGCGTAGGCGAGGGCTCCGGCGAAGCCGAGCGGCGCGGGCCGGCGGTCGGTGCCCTCGACCCGGTGGCCCGTGCGGTGGTCACGGCGGGCGAGCTCGCCGATGGTGATCAGGATGCCGAAGGCCAGGGCGGTGCCGGGTTCGACGAGGCCGTTCCACAGGGTGTGGCCGAGGCCGGCGGCGGTCAGCAGCCCGGCGGCCCCGCGCACCGTCCAGACGGCGGCCGCCCTCATGTTCCGGCCCCCGGCGGGGCCTGGGACGCGGGGACACCGGCCTGGTGGGAGCCCTGCGCCGGCAGCGCGGCCAGCGGCGGCGCCCCCGGGCCGCCGGGAGGAGGCGTGCGCGTGCTGATCACCTGGAGGTCGGCGTCGGAGGTGACCACCGGGTGCCAGCCGTGCCGTCCGATGGCCCCGGTCAGGGCGCCCACCATCGCCGGGTCGAACTGCGCCCCCGCGCACCTCTCCAGCTCCGCCAGGGCGACCGGCACCGGCCGGGCCCGGCTGTACGACCGGGTCGAGGTCATCGCGTCGAAGGCGTCGGCCACCGCCACCACCCGGGCCAGCTCGGGGATCTGGTCGCCGGTCAGCCCGTACGGGTAGCCGGAGCCGTCGACCCGCTCGTGGTGGTGCAGGATCGCCGACCGGGCCTCCCCGAGGAAGCCGATGCCGCGCACCATCTCGTGCCCGTACTCGGGGTGCAGCTCGATGATCCGGCGCTCCTGCGGGGTGAGCGGCCCGTCCTTGCGCAGCAGCCGGGTCGGGACGCCGAGCTTGCCGACGTCGTGCAGGATCCCGGCGATGCGGACGACTTCGAGGCGGTCCTCGGCCATGCCGAGCTCGCGGGCGATCATCGCGGAGGCCTGGCCGACGCGTTCGCTGTGGCCCCGCGTGTAGCGGTCCTTGATGTCCACGGCCTGGACGAGGGCGCGGATGGTGGCCTGGTGGGCGGCGCGTTCGCGGTGGTACTGGGCGAAGACCCAGCAGGAGATGTACATCGGCAGCAGGACGAGCAGTGCGGCCGGGAGCCCGTACGGGCTGCGCCACATGACGGCCATCATGAGTCCGGCGAGGCCGTGCACGCAGTGCGGGGCGAGGGACCGGGTGAACAGTCCGCGCCAGGCGGTGGCGGCGGGCCGGCGTTCCGCGGCGGCCAGGACGCCTCCGTCGAGGGCGGTGAGCACCAGGCAGAAGGCGACGGCCGCGGCCGCCGCAGGGAGCATCACGTACGGGAAGTCGGCCGCCCAGAGGGGCGGGTCCACCGCCCCCGGCGGCCCGGACTCCGCGGAGGAGCCCAGCGCGGCCGGGCCGCGCAGCAGCCGGAACGTTTGCCCGGCGGTCCAGGCGGCTATCGACTGCTGCGCGCCGTGCCACACCCGGCGCACCCAGGCGGGCCGCTGGACCACGGTCCCCGCGAGCCCGCCGGGCAGCGCCACGAGCGCGGCGGCGGCGGGCGGCAGCAGGAAGACGGCGGCCAGCACCACGGGGAAGAAGGAGCCGATGCCCTCGGGCACCCGGCTGCCCGGCAGCGGGAAGATCTTCACGAGTTCGCAGCCGAGGTAGAGCACGGCGAGCAGGGCGACGGCGGCCCAGGGCGTACCGGAATCGGCGACGGCGGGCGCGGCGCATGCGAGGGACGCGAGGACGGCGCACAGGATGTAGCCGCGCGCCGCCGGCGGAAGTACCCGCATGGCGCTCTCCTCCCCTGTGCCGTGCACGCCAGGTACTGAATCAAACCAGCACCGAATGGGGAGAATAAGTGGGGCCCCGAGAGAAGCGGGCCACATTTTCACATTGCGCCATACGGACGCCCCCGGATTAGCACTTTCGAGTGAACGAAGTGCCGGTCCGGGGGCGGGGGTTGTTCAATCTTCCGGCCGAACGGCCGCGGAAGTGTCAGCCGGTGGCCGGGTTGTCGGCGGTGATGTCATGATCGGGAACGGCCTGTCCCGACCGGATCAGTTCGATCCGTCCCATCACCTTGGACCGCAGGTCGCTCGGTACGTCGTCCGAGCCGCAGCAGCGCTTCACCAGCTTCTTCACGGCCTGCTCCAGGCCGTACTTCTCCAGACAGGGGCTGCACTCGCCGAAGTGTGTCTCGAACTTCGTGCAGTCGCTGTCGGGCATCTCATGGTCGAGGAACTCGTAAAGGTGATCCAGGACCTCAGAGCACTCCGTCTCGTGCGGCTCTCCGCAACTCATGAGCCCGAGCCTTTCCGGTCGTTCGACTCTCCCGCGCCCGCGGGAACCAGCCCGCGTTCACGGGCATAGTCCTCCAGCATTCCGCGGAGTTGACGGCGGCCACGGTGCAGTCGCGACATGACCGTACCGATGGGTGTACCCATGATGTCGGCGATCTCCTTGTACGCAAAGCCCTCTACGTCGGCAAGGTAGACCGCGATGCGGAACTCCTCCGGAATGGCCTGGAGCGCTTCCTTCACATCCGAATCGGGCAGGTGATCGAGCGCCTGCGATTCGGCGGATCGCAGCCCGGTCGACATGTGCGACTCGGCGCGCGCCAGCTGCCAGTCCTCGATCTCCTCCGCGGCGCTGCGCTGGGGTTCGCGCTGCTTCTTGCGGTAGGAGTTGATGAACGTGTTGGTCAGGATGCGGTACAGCCACGCCTTCAGGTTGGTGCCCTCGCGGAACTGGTGGAAGGACGCGTATGCCTTCGCGTACGTCTCCTGGACCAGGTCCTCGGCGTCGGCCGGGTTGCGCGTCATGCGCAGCGCGGCCGAGTACATCTGGTCGAGGTAACCGAGGGCGTCCCGCTCGAAGCGCGCGTTCCGCTCCGGGGTCGTCTCCTCCGCGTGGCCTTCGTCGGTCCCAGCGACAGGACCCACCTCCTCCGACTGCGTGGCGGCTCCGAAAGCGGATCCGCTCGAATCGGAGAATAGTCGACCATCCCGGCCCTCCGCCGCCCGAGCCGTGCTGCGCTTGGGGGCAGGAAGAACCGTCCAGTCCAGGTCAGCGGCCTGCCGACGGTTCTGACTGATGACCTGGGTCATGCGCTCCCTCTCCTCCGACAAGTTCCCTTACGTACCGACATCCGGGACAACAGAAGGTTCGGGCGGCGCATTCCCCGGCGGGGGCCGGGATTTCGGCCCGTTCCGGGGCCCGCGCGGCAGGGGTGACGCGGATCACCCCACAATCCACCGGGTCCCGATCAGACCTCGAGGGCGGTGAGCCACTCGGCCACCGATTCGGTGATCAGCGCGAGGGCGGCCTCCTGGGTGACGTCCGCCTTCTTGGGCACCGCGAAGCCGTGGTCCCCGTACGGGACCTCCACGAGCGTGTAGGAGCCGCCCGGCGGGAACTCCTCCGGGCGCCCGAAGGGGTCCCGGCCGCCCTGGACCACCAGCGTGGGCCGCCCGGCGCCCAGCAGCTCCTCGGCCCGGGACTTCTCCGGCCGGCCCGGCGGGTGCAGCGGGAAGGCCAGCGCCAGCACCCCGGCCGCGCCCAGTGCGGCCGCGGTCCGGCAGGCCACCCGGGCCCCGGCGCTGCGGCCGCCCGCGACCACGGGCAGCCCGGGCTTCGCGAGGGCCGGCCACAGCCCGTGCCACCCCTCGTCGAGCACCTTGGGCGCGGCTGCGACCTTCTTCCCGGCGACCCGCCAGGGCTGTTCGACCAGCGCCACGGTGATCCCGCGCGCGGGCAGGGCGGCTGCCAGCGCCTGGAGGTCCCGGGCCTCGATGCCGCCACCGGCGCCGTGGCTGACGGCGAGCACGAGCCCGGCCTTGCGGGCGGTGTGCCAGGTGATGCGGGCCTCGCCCGCCGGGGTGTCGACGCTCTCGGTACGCGTGCTCATGGACCCATCCTGCAACGGGCCGCGGCGCCGGCGCGCTGGCCGACGCGCTAGAAGAGCGTGCCCTCCTCCGGCGCGGCGAGCTCCGCCAGCAGCTCCGGCCCGTTGTTCCGTACGTTGCTGACGGCGGTGGACACCGGGTAGGCGCGCATCAGGCCGCCCGGCGGCGGTGCCAGCAGCTCCCGCAGCGAGCCCTCGGTGTCGGTGTTCGCCGGGTCCAGCCAGGCGTCCCAGCGGTCGGGGGTCAGCATGAGCGGCATCCGCGGGTGGATCTCGGACAGCGAGCGCGGCCCCTCGGCGGGAGCCACCCCCAGCGGCCCAGTCTCGGCCTCGGTGGTGATCACCGAGCAGGTGACCCACCAGGCGAGCGGGTGCTCGTCGGGCAGGGTCCGGTCGCGCCAGAACTCGTATATCCCGGCCATGGCGAACACGGAGCCGTCGGCGGGGAGCACGAAATAGGGCTGCTTGCGGGCCCGCTTCTTCTTGCCCTCCACCTCCAGCTGCCGCTCGTCGTGGGCGGTGACCCACTCGTAGTAGCCGTCGGCGGGGACGATGCAGCGGCGCTGCGCGAAGGGGCGCCGGAAGGAGGGCTTCTCGGCGAGGGTCTCGGACCGGGCGTTGATCATCCGGGCGGCGCCGTCGGGGTTCTGGGCCCAGGAGGGGACGAGCCCCCACTTCAGGGTGCGCAGCTGGCGAACCGGACGGGGGTCGGACGCGTCTTTCAGGGGACGGTCGAGGACGACGTGGACCTGCTTGGTCGGCGCCACGTTGAAGTCGGGGGCCAGGGCCTCCTCCGGCTCCCACTTCTCGATGCCGAAGGCCTCCACCAGGTCCTCGGGTCCACGACTCACCGCATACCGTCCGCACATGGCTGCCACACTGCCATGTCACCCACTCACCACCGCAAGGAGTCCGCCACCTCATGGACAGCAGCACGACGGCCGGCCTCTGGGACCGGCTCACGGGTATACAGACGGCGCCCGACCTGTGGCTGGTGATCGTGACCGGCGTGGCCGCGCTGGCCGCCGTGGGCCCGCGCCCGCTGTGGCGGCTGTCGCGCAACGCCGTGACCATCGCGCACGAGGGCGGCCACGGCCTGCTGGCGCTGCTGACCGGGCGGCGGCTCGACGGGATACGGCTGCACTCCGACACCAGCGGGGTCACCGTCAGCCGGGGCAAGCCGACCGGGCTGGGCATGATCCTGACCGCCGCGGCCGGGTACACCGCGCCCTCGCTGCTCGGGCTCGGCGGGGCGGCCCTGCTGTCCGCGCACCGGATCACGCTGCTGCTGTGGGTGGCCACCGTCCTGCTGGTGGCGATGCTGGTGATGATCCGGAACGCCTACGGGGCCCTGACCGTGGTGCTGACCGGCGGGGCCTTCCTGCTGGTGTCCTGGCTGGCCCCCGCCGAGGTGCAGGCCGTCTTCGCGTACGGGGTGGTGTGGTTCCTGCTGCTCGGCGGGGTCCGGCCGGTCTTCGAGCTCGGGGCCAAGCGCCGGCACGGCGGAGCGCCGGATTCGGACGCCGATCAGCTCGGTCGGCTCACCCACGTGCACCCGGTGGTGTGGCTGCTCCTCTTCCATGTTGTCGCGCTGTGCTCCCTGGTGGGCGGCGGCCGCTGGCTTCTCGCCCTCTGAGACCGGGCAGCGATCAAGATCCGGGTCCGGAGGAAGCCACTAAAGTGGTGGCCATGACCGAGACCCCCGCGCTCCACGCCCTCTGGCCCGCCCCGATCGCCGACGCTGCCGTCCATGCCACCGTCACCGTGCCGGGGTCCAAGTCGGTCACCAACCGCGCTCTCGTGCTCGCCGCGCTCGCCGCCGAGCCGGGCTGGGTGCGCCGCCCGCTGCGCTCGCGCGACTCCCAACTGATGGCCGACGCCCTGCGCGCGATGGGCGTGGGCATCGAGGAAACCGTCTCCTCCAGTTCGGCCGGCGAGGGCGCCGGCGGCGAGGCCTGGCGGATCATCCCGGCCGCCCTGCACGGCCCGGCCACCGTCGACGTCGGCAACGCGGGCACGGTCATGCGCTTCCTGCCGCCCGTCGCCACCCTCGCCGACGGCGACATCCGCTTCGACGGCGACCCGCGCTCCTACGAGCGGCCGCTGGGCCAGGTCATCAACGCCCTGCGCACCCTCGGCGCCCGGATCGACGACGACGGCCGGGGCGCTCTGCCGCTGACCGTGCAGGGCGGCGGGGCCCTGGAGGGCGGCGTCGTGGAGATCGACGCCAGCAACTCCTCCCAGTTCGTCTCCGCGCTGCTGCTCTCCGCCCCGCGTTTCAACCAGGGCATCGAGGTGCGGCACGTGGGCAGCAACCTGCCGTCGATGCCGCACATCCGGATGACGGTGGAGATGCTGCGCGCGGCGGGCGCCCAGGTCGACACCCCCGAAGCCGGCGGCGAGAAGAACGTGTGGCGGGTGGCCCCCGGCGCCCTGCTCGGCCGCGATCTGGTGGTGGAGCCGGACCTGTCCAACGCCCAGCCCTTCATGGCCGCGGCGCTGATCACCGGCGGTACGGTCACCATCCCGGACTGGCCGCGCCGCACCACGCAGCCCGGCGACGCGCTGCGCCGGATCTTCACGGAGATGGGCGGCTCCTGCGAGCTGACCGACGCGGGCCTGGTCTTCACCGGCACCGGCAAGATCCACGGCATCGACGTGGACCTGGGCGAGGTCGGCGAACTCACCCCGGGCATCGCGGCGGTGGCGGCCCTGGCCGACTCGGAGTCGGTCCTGCGCGGGGTCCAGCACCTGCGGCTGCACGAGACGGACCGGCTGGCCGCGCTGACCAAGGAGATCAACGCGCTCGGCGGCGACGTCACCGAGACGGCGGACGGCCTGCACATCCGGCCGCGCCCGCTGCACGGCGGCACCTTCCACACGTACGACGACCACCGGATGGCCACCGCGGGCGCGGTGATCGGCCTGGCGGTGGAGGGCGTACTGATCGAGAACGTGGCGACGACCGCGAAGACCCTGCCGGACTTCCCGAGGATGTGGGCGGATATGCTCGCAGGGGATTCCGAAGCGGGATCGGGAGCGTAGGGCCCGTCATGCGCAGGTACGGCAAGCACACCGACGAGGACGACATCCGCCAGCGCCCCAACCCCAAGGGCAACCGGCCGCGTACGAACATCCGCCCCAAACACGAGGACGCCTCCGAGGGATTCGTCCTCACCGTCGACCGCGGCCGGCTGACCTGCCTGGTCGGGGACCGCACGGTCCACGCGATGAAGTCCAGGGAACTGGGCCGCAAGGCGGCGGTGGTCGGGGACCTGGTCTGGATCGTCGGTGACCTGTCCGGCAAGAAGGACACCCTCGCCCGGATCGTACGGATCGAGGAGCGCAAGTCCGTCCTGCGGCGCACCGCCGACGACGACGACCCGTACGAGCGGGTGGTCGTCGCCAACGCCGACCAGCTGGCCATCGTGACGGCCCTGGCCGACCCGGAGCCGCGGCCCCGGATGATCGACCGCTGTCTGGTGGCGGCGTACGACGCCGGTCTGGAACCGCTGCTGGTGCTCACCAAGTCCGATCTGACCTCCGCCGACAAGATCCTGGAGATCTACTCGACGCTCGGCGTGAACTACGTGGTGACCAACCGCGAGGAGCTCGCGACGGGCGACGCGGCCGACCGGGTGCGCGAACGTCTCAACGGCCGGATCACCGCCTTCGTCGGCCATTCGGGCGTCGGCAAGACCACCCTGGTGAACTCGCTGGTCGCCGAGGGCCGCCAGCGCGCCACGGGGCACGTCAACGCGGTCACCGGCCGCGGCCGGCACACCACCACCTCGGCGCTCGCGCTGCCGCTGCCGGGCGGCGACGGCTGGGTCATCGACACCCCGGGCGTGCGCTCCTTCGGCCTGCACCACGTGGATCCGTCCCGGGTGATCCTGGCCTTCCCGGACCTGGTGCCCGGTACCGAGGAGTGCCCGCGCGCCTGCAGCCACGACGAGCCGGACTGCGCGCTCGACAAGTGGGTGGAGGACGGCCACGCGGACCCGGCGCGGCTGTACTCACTGCGGCGGCTGCTGGAGACGCGGGAGCGCCGCGAAGGCGACTGACGCAGCGTCGGGTTTGCCGAAGATCGCGTCTGGATAAATCCATAATCGCACCAAGTGACGAGAAATCACGTGACGCGGGGAGGCATTCGACATGGCGTGGCTGCTCGTCGTGGTGGCCGGACTCCTGGAGACCGGATTCGCGGTCTGCCTCAAGCTGTCCCACGGCTTCACCCGACTGTGGCCGACCGTCGCCTTCGCCTGCTTCGCCCTCGGCAGCTTCGGCCTGCTCACGCTGGCCCTCAAGAAGCTGGACGTCGGTCCGGCGTACGCGGTGTGGACCGGCATCGGCGCCGCCGGGACGGCGATCTACGGCATGATCTTCCTCGGCGACCTGGTCTCCACCCTCAAGCTCGTCTCGATCTCCCTGGTGATCCTCGGGGTCATCGGGCTCCAGCTGTCCGGTTCTGCGCACTGAGCAGCCGGAGCAGTTCTCCCGCCCCCGGGTCCTCCCCCGGGGCCACCACGTAGGAGAGGGCGAGCCGTATCGCGAGCTCGCACCGCTGGACGTCCTCCGCGGGCATGAGCGCGGCGGCCGCCCGGTCCCGTACCGACCGGGCCAGTTCACCGGGCCCGGGCGCACGGCCCGCAGCGGGCAGGTCCGGGTCCCAGAACCCGGTCAGCAGGGCCCGTACGAGGGGATAGGCGCGGGCCGCCCGTACGGTCCACTCCGCGACCGCGGCGAGCCGTTCGGCGGTCGGGGCGGGGGTGGACAGGGCTCGCTCGACCCCGTCGAGGTACCGCTCGCCCTCGCGCCGGACCAGGGCGCGGCCCAGGCCGCCCTTGCCGCCGAACTCGTTGTAGAGGGTCTGCCGGGACACCCCGGCGGCCGCCGCCACGTCGACCATCCGCACGGCCGGCCAGGGGCGCGCCGAGAGCGCCGCTCCCGCCGCCTCCAGCAAGGTCTCCCGGGCTGCCGGCATCGTCGCCTCCCCACTGGGCCGTTCCCGCTGGGCTCCCCGGCCAGAGTTGACGGGGCGACAGATCCTGTCAAGGGCGCGTCCCGGCCGCGCCACCGGCCGCGATACTGTTCGGCCATGTCCGAGTATGACGATGACCTGCGCCTTGCCCTCGAACTCGCCGACGCGGCGGACGTCGCGACGATGGAGCGGTTCCGTGCCCTCGACCTCAAGGTCGAGACGAAGCCGGACATGACCCCGGTGAGCGAGGCGGACCAGGCCGCCGAGGCCATCATCCGGGCCGGCATCGAAGCCGCGCGGCCCGACGACGCGATCCTCGGCGAGGAGTACGGCCTGCAGGGCAGCGGCCCGCGGCGCTGGGTCGTGGACCCGATCGACGGCACGAAGAACTACGTGCGCGGCGTCCCGGTCTGGGCGACCCTGATCTCCCTGATGACGGAGGGCGAGGACGGCGTCTTCCGCCCCGTGGTGGGCGTGGTGTCCGCGCCCGCGCTGGGCCGCCGCTGGTGGGCGGTGCGGGGCGGCGGTGCGTACGGCGGCGGCGCGCTCGGCGAGACCACGCCGATCGGCGTCTCGAAGGTGGGCGGGCTGGGCGACGCCTCGTTCGCGTACTCCTCGCTGAGCGGCTGGGAGGAGCAGGGCCGCCTCGCCGGCTTCCTGGACCTGACCCGCGCCTGCTGGCGTACGCGCGGCTACGGCGACTTCTGGCCGTACATGATGGTCGCGGAGGGCTCGCTGGACCTGTGCGCCGAGCCGGAGCTGAACCTCTGGGACATGGCGGCCATCGCGGTCGTGGTCCAGGAGGCGGGCGGCCGCTTCACCAGCCTGGACGGGGTGGACGGGGTGCACGGCGGGAACGCGGCGGCCTCCAACGGACTGCTCCACGAGGAGATGCTGGAGCTGCTGCGCCCGCGCGCCTGAGTACGCGCCTGTGCGTGCCCTCTTGTTGACGGTGCGTGTCCGTGGGAATCTGAGAATCCCCCGCTTGTGCGCTTGTGAACTCTTTCTCTAGGATCCTCCGGGCGCACCACACCCAAGCGGCGGGACTCACCCAGGAGGTGGCTCTCTTCATGCTCGTCCGTGACGCAATGAGCACCGTGATCCTCACCCTCGGACCCGCGCACACCCTGCGGCAGGCGGCCTGCCTGATGTCGGGGCGGCGCGTCGGCGCGGCCGTCGTACTCGACCCCGACCACAGCGGAATCGGCATCCTGACCGAGCGCGACATCCTCAACTCGATCGGCGCGGGCCACGATCCCGACCGCGAGGCCGTGGGTGCGCACACCACGAACAACGTGGTGTTCTGCACCCCGGACGCCACCTTGCAGGAGGCCGCCGAGGCCATGGCCCACGGCGGCTTCCGGCACCTGATCGTGCTGGAGAACGGCGGCCCGGTGGGCATCGTCTCCGTACGCGACATCATCCGCTGCTGGGTGCCCGCGCGGCGTACGGTCCCGGCATAGAGCGACGACGGGCCAGAACCCGTGGGGGTTCCGGCCCGTCGTCCTGCTACGGCAAGCGATCCGTGTCAGCCGCGAAGGGCCTGGACCGCGGCGTCGAGCCGCTTGCCGAAGTCGCCGTCCGCCTGGCGGAAGTTGTCGATCGCACGCTCGACGATGTCGTCGCGGGAGACCTTGGCGATGAAGCCGGCCAGGTTCTCGACCAGGCGGGACTTCTCGTCCTCCGAGTACAGGCGGTAGAGGTTGCCCGCCTGGACGAAGTCGTTGTCCTCACTGTGGACGGCCGCGGGGTGGTTGCCCGTGCCGCCGGTCAGGTCGATCGGCTGCCACAGCGGGCGGTCCGTCTGGTGCGGGCCGCCGAAACTGTTCGGCTCGTAGTTCTTCGCACCCTTGTGACGGCCGTCGTACAGGTAGCCGTCGCGGGAGTTGGTGCGCGCCTCGGTGGCGTGCGGGCGGTTCACCGGCAGGTGGTCGGCGTTGATGCCGACGCGGTAGCGGTGGGCGTCGCCGTAGCCGAAGAGTCGGCCCTGGAGCATCTTGTCCGGGGACGGACCGATGCCGGGGACGAAGTGCGCCGGGGAGAAGATCGACTGCTCGACCTCGGCGAAGACGTTCTCCGGGTTGCGGTTGAGCTCCAGCTTGCCGATCTCGACCGGCGGGTAGTCCTCGTGCGGCCACACCTTGGTGAGGTCGAACGGGTTGAAGCGGTACTGGGCCGCCTCGGCCGCCGGCATGATCTGGACCTGCACGGTCCAGGACGGGAACTCGCCGCGCTCGATGGACTCGCGCAGGTCGCGCTGGTGCGAGTCGGGGTCCTCACCGGCGAGCTGGTTGGCCTCGGCCTGGGTGAGGTTCTTGATGCCCTGGTCGGTCTTGAAGTGGTACTTGACCCAGAAGACCTCGCCGGCCTCGTTGTTCCACTGGAACGTGTGCGAGCCGTAGCCGTTCATGTGGCGGTAGGACGCCGGGATGCCGCGGTCACCGAACAGCCAGGTCACCTGGTGGGTCGACTCGGGCGACAGACCCCAGAAGTCCCAGACGTTGTCCGCCTCCTGCGAGCCCGTGTACGGGTCGCGCTTCTGGGTGTGGATGAAGTCCGGGAACTTGATGGCGTCCTTGATGAAGAACACCGGGGTGTTGTTGCCGACGAGGTCGTAGTTGCCCTCTTCGGTGTAGAACTTCAGCGCCCAGCCGCGGGGGTCGCGCACGGCGTCGGCGCTGCCGAGGTTGCCGGCGACGGTGGAGAAGCGCAGGAAGGTCTCGGTCTGCTTGCCGACCTCGGACAGGAACTTGGCGCGGGTCCACTGCGAGACGTCACGGGTCAGCGTGAAGGTGCCGTACGCACCGGCGCCGCGGGCGTGCACCACGCGCTCCGGGATGCGCTCACGGTTGAAGTGCGCGAGCTTCTCGAGTAGGAGCTGGTCCTGGACGAGGACGGGCCCGCCGACGCCTGCAGTCTCGCTGTTCTGGTTGTCGGCGACCGGAGCCCCGGCCTCCGTGGTGAGCGGTCCCTGCGTCACGTGCGCCTCCTGCGTCATTCCTGCATGTCCTGTCCTTGGCCTTTGCCGTACCCGATCCTACGATGGACTTTGTCTAAGTCAAGTAAGCATCCAAGTCCGCACTGATTCGGGAGTTACACCGAGTCCCCTCACTGTTAGGCTGACGTCTATGAGTGACCTGCTGGAACGACTTCGCGGACGCGGATGGCGCATGACCGCACAGCGGCGTGTCGTGGCCGAGGTGCTCGACGGTGACCACGTTCACCTGACGGCCGACGAGGTGCACGCGCGTGCCGTGGCCAAGCTGCCGGAGATCTCCCGGGCGACGGTCTACAACACGCTGGGCGAGCTGGTGACCCTCGGCGAGGTCCTGGAGGTCTCCACGGACCGCCGCGCCAAGCGGTACGACCCGAACGCCCACCGGCCCCACCAGCACCTGGTCTGCGCCCAGTGCGGCGCGATCCGCGACGTCCACCCGGCGGGCAACCCGCTGGCCGACCTGCCGGACACGGAGCGCTTCGGCTTCGTGGTGTCGGCGGTCGAGGTGACGTACCGCGGGGTGTGCCCGAACTGCGCGGCCGCCTGACCTGACCTGATCGACGAGGAAGGCCGGGAGCATCAGCTCCCGGCCTTCTTTCGTGGCGCGCGACGGCTCGTCCGCGACGCGACGCGGCCCGGCCGTTCACCTTCAGAAACGACTCGAGGCCCGGATCCATGGGATCCGGGCCTCGGGCCTTCAGTAGCGGGGACAGGATTTGAACCTGCGACCTCTGGGTTATGAGCCCAGCGAGCTACCGAGCTGCTCCACCCCGCGTCGGTAAACCCAACGTTACGTGAGGGCCCCCGGCAGATGCAAATCGGTTAACCGGCCGCCAGTCCCCGGTGGAGAAGCGCGGTGAGGGTGTCGACCACTTCATCGTCGTCGAAGGCATTCGCGCTGGTCATGGCCGCATAGCCCAGCATCGAGATCATGGCCCCCATCGCCGCGGCGACGAGCTGGGGATCACCGGGCAGCTCCTGGCCGCGTTCGCGCATGTACGCGAGGTGTTCGCGCAACGGCGCGGTTTCCGCCACGAGCCCCTCCCAGGCCTGTCCCGACCGGGGCGGCTCCGCCATGGACTTCTGGAACAGGGCGACCACGACGGGCAGGTGGTCCCGGAAGACCTCCCAGCTCACCGCGATGTGCGTACGCAGCTGCGCACGGTCGGCGAGGTCGTGGTCGCGCGGGTGGTCATGGGAACCGACCGCGGCGTCCACCTGGGCCCCCATGTCCGCCATCAGCGCGTTCAGCAGCTCGTCCTTGCCGGCGAAGTGTTCGTAGAAGGAGCCGGTGGAGCGGCCGGCCGCCTTGGTGATGTCGGTGATCTTCGTCTGCGTGTAGCCGCGTTCCAGGAAGAGCGCCCGCGCCGCCTCCTTGAGCGCCGCCTCCGTGCCGGCCGCCTTCTCCTTGCGCACTCCCACCGCGATCCCCGTTCCCGCTTGACGCCACCTTCGCGCCCTCATCATACTGAACCCGATTTCACTGAATTAATATTCAGTGAATGTGGATTCACCGAAAGGGGTCGGGCATGCGTGTGTCAGTCATCGGGGGCGGAGTGGCCGGAGCGGCGAGCGCGATCGCGTTGCGTCGGCGTACGGGAGCCGAGGTCACCGTCTACGAGGCGTACGAAGATCCCGCGGGCCAGGTGGGCTCGTTCCTGAGCCTCGCCGTCAACGGGCTGCGCGGGCTGGACGAGCTGGGCTGCCTCGCCCGGGTCCAGGAGGCCGGGTTCCCGGTCGCCGACCAGCTGATGTGGTCGGCGTCGGGCAAGCTCCTCGGCAAGGTGCCCCGCGGCCGGCTGGCCTCGGACACCCTGCACAGCACGACCCTGCTGCGGGGGCGGCTCGTGGAGGTCCTGCGCGCGGAGGCGGAGCGGGCGGGGGTGCGGATCGAGACGGGCCGACGGGTCGACCCGTCCGGTGTGGAAGGGGACCTGGTGGTGGCCGCGGACGGCCTCTGGTCGGCGAGCCGCACCGCGCTGGACCCGGCGGCCCCGGTCCCCGAGTACGCCGGGCTCTACAGCGTGTCGGGGGTCTCGGAGGGCCTGGACCTGGCCCGGGGCTCCTTCCACATGACCTTCGGCCACCGGGGCGCGTTCCTCTGCATCCCGGCGCCGGACGGCACGGTGTGGTGGTCGGCCCAGGTGGCCGCGCCCGAGCCCCCGGACCCGGCGGAGGTCACCCTGGGCCTGCTCACGGAGCTGTACCGCACCTCGCGGATGCCGCTCGACGTACTGCGGGCGGCGACGCGCGTCGACCGTCCGATGCCGATGCACCGGCTGGCGGAGCTTCCCGTGTGGCACGACGACCGCACCGTCGTGATCGGTGACGCCGCCCACCCGGTGGGCGCCGGGCAGGGCGCCTCGATGGCGATCGAGGACGCGGTGGCGCTCGCGCGGTGCGTATCGACGGCACCGGACGTCCGGACGGCGCTGGCCGAGTACACCCGGCTGCGCCGCCCCCGCGCGGCCCGCATGACCAAGGCCGCCGCGTCCAACCGCGACTCCAAGACCCCGGGCACGGTCCAGCGCCGCGTCAACGACCTGCTGATGCCCTTCGTCTTCCGGCACGCCTACGCCCGCTCCACGGGCTGGCTCTACCGCTGAGCGGCCAGGCCGGCCCCGGCAGCCCCGGTCACGGGCGCCGGGGTCAGGCCGAGAGCTCCTCCGCCAGGGCGTCGCGCAGGCGTGCCGCGCGCTGCGAGACCTCCTCCGGGCCCAGCTCGATCGCGCGCACGCACCACTTCTGCCCCTCGGCCAGGTCACCGTGGCGCGCCGCCAGCAGCCCCAGCCGCAGGGCCGCCCGGCCGTGGCCCGCCACCGCCGCGCGGGTCCACCACAGGGCGGCCTCCGGCTCGCTCCCCTCGCGGGCCAGCAACAGCCCCAGGTTGAAGGCACCGTTGCGGGACCCGGCCTCGGCCGCCTCCCGGTACCAGCGCGCGGCGGCCGCCAGGTCACCGCGGGCGGCCGCGAGCATGCCGACCCGCACCTGGGCCCGGCGGTGCCCCAGCTCGGCGGCCCGCTCGTACCACTCCTCGCTCTCGGTCCGCGGGGCGCCGCCGACCGGCTCGCCCAGCGCCACCGGCTCCGGCGCCGGGGCCAGCGACTCCAGCAGCGAGGCCAGCCGGAAGGCCGCCTCCGCGCTGCCGCCGCCCGCCGCGCACCGCAGGTGCCGCTCGGCGGCCCGCTCCTCGCCGTCGCGCACCAGCGCGATGCCGACCTGGAGCGCGGCGTCGGTGTGGCCCGCCGACGCGGCCCGCTCGTACCACTTCAGCGCCGTGCGGTCCTCGTCGCGGCTGGCGAACAGGATCCCGAGGTTGAAGGCGGCGTCCACGCTGCCCGCCTCGGCCGCCTTCGAGAACCACGGCTCCGCGCCCGCCGCGTCCCCGCCCTGGAGCAGCAGGATGGCGAGCGCGTTGGCCGCCTCGCGGTGGCCGGCGTAGGCCGCCCGCCGGTACCACTGCTCGGCCTGCGCGGTCCGTTCCTGTGCGACGCACAGCAAAGCAAGGTTGTACGCCCCGTTCTGGTCGCCCGCGTCCATGGCGGTGCGGTACCAGCGCTCCGCGGTCTGGGTCTCGCCGCGGGCAGCGTGCAGCGCGCCCAGCGCGTTCGCGGCGTTGCCGTCGCCGTCCTGGGCAGCGCGGTGCCACCACGTGGCGGCGCTGTCCTCGTCACCGGCGTCGCGCAGCAGGAAGCCCAGCGCGCAGGCCGCCCGGGCCTCCCCCTGCTTGGCGGAGGTCAGGTACCAGCGCCCGGCCTCCTTGAGCTCCCCGCGCGCCTCGAGCAGCGCGCCCAGGTGCAGCGCGGCGCGACGGTGTCCGCGCGCGGCGGCCTGCCGGTACCACTGCTCGGCCTCGGTGGGGTCTCCCTTGCGCAGGTGCCGTGCCAGCCGGTAGGCGGCCTCGCGGTGCCCCTGTTCCGCCGCGGCGCGGAACCACCGCTCCACGCCCTTGTCCCCGCGGTGCTCGAGCAGGTCGGCCAGACCGTACGCCCCCAGCGCGTGGCCGGATTCCGCCGCCTGGCGGAGCCAGTACTCGGCGGCGGGCTCGTCGCCGCGCTCGCGGAAGTGACGGCCCAGGGCGTGCGCGGCCGGAGCGGATCCGGCCACGGCCGCGACCCGCCACCAGCCGGCGGCCTCCTCCGGGTAGCCCCGCTGGTGCAGCAGTACGCCCAGGTTGTTCGCGGCGGCGCGGTCCCCTTCCCCCGTGGCGCCGCGCAGGTACGGCTCGGCCCCGTCCAGGTCGCCGCGGCGCAGCAGCAGCGCACCGAGCACGCTCATGGCGCCCGGGTCGCCCTTGTCGGCGGCCACCCGGTGCCGGGCCTCGAGCTCGGCGTCGCTGGCCGCGTCGGTCTCGGCGAACATTTCCTCCGCGCTGTGCTTGTCCAAGAAATCCGCATCGGTCAGTGCGGTCTGCGCGTTGACAACGGGAGCCGTGTCACCGGCTCCCGTACCCGGCTCGGCATCCGCCCTCGCAAACCGCCCTGTCTCCAGCAGAGTTGACCTGTCCCCCATAAATCCCATCGTCGCATCACCTGCTACCCGCGTACACCTGGTATGTCGCAGCCAGTGAGGTCACTACAGCGTTTTGTCGACATGCCCATAGAGAGCCAAGTCAAACACGCTCCTGCCCCAACTCACCCGTCTCAGCTACCGCGTGTCCGCCCCGGGCATGACGAAGGCCCGGATCCCATGGATCCGGGCCTTCGTCTTCAGTAGCGGGGACAGGATTTGAACCTGCGACCTCTGGGTTATGAGCCCAGCGAGCTACCGAGCTGCTCCACCCCGCGTCGGTGAAACCACAGTATCACGACGCGGGACGGAGCCATTACCGGTTGATCGTCAGCCTGCCGGCTTGGGCGCCGTCAGCTTCGCCTCCGCGTCGATCGCCCGCTTCAGCGCCGCCTTGATCTCGTCCTGCGCCTTGCCGAAGGCCGCCCAGTCACCGGCCTGCCTGGCCTTCTCGGCGTCCTCGATGGCCTTCGACGCGTCGGCGAGCGCCGCCTTCACCGTCGGGTCCGTGGCAGCCGGAGGCGTCGTGGTGCCCTCGCCCGGCGGCTGGGCCGGAGGCACGGGCGTGGTCGGAGCCTCGGCCCCGAAGACCACGTTCAACGCCTTCTCCAGCGTGTCCTCGAACGCGGTCTGCCCGCCGTAGGTCACCAGCACCTTGCGCAGCAGCGGGTACTTCAGCCCCGAACTGCGCACGTACACCGGCTCCACGTAGAGCATTCCGCCGTCGAGCGGGACCGTGAGCAGGTTGCCGTACTCGACCTCCGAGTCGCCACCGCGCAGCAGGCGGATCGACTCGGCGATCTTCGGCTCGGACTGGAACTTGCTCTGGACCTGCTTGGGGCCGTCGACCGGCTTGCTGGTCGGCAGCTTCAGCACGCTGATCTTGCCGTAGTCCGGGGTGCCCGGATCGGCGTTGACCGCCATGAAGGCGCTCAGGTTGTCCCGCTCGTTCGGCGTGAACGTCGTGGTGAGCGAGAAGACCTGGTCCTTCTCCGTCTGGCCCGGCAGCTTCATCGACAGGTAGTACGGCGGAACCGCCGTGCCGGCCTTGGTCGTCGGGTCGTCGGGGACGGCCCAGGCCTCACTGCCGCTGAGGAAGGTCTGCGGGTCGGTGACGTGGTAGCGGGTCAGCAGCTCGCGCTGGACCTTGAACAGGTCCTGCGGGTAACGCAGGTGGTCCATGAGCGGCTTGGAGATCTCGCTCTTGGGCTTCACCGTGCCCGGGAACGCCTTCATCCAGGTCTTCAGGACCGGGTCCTGGGTGTCCCACTGGTACAGGCTGACCGTGCCGTCGTACGCGTCGACGGTGGCCTTCACCGAGTTCCGGATGTAGTTGACCTGGTTCTCCTGCGCCACGACCGCGCGCTGGCTGTTGGTCAGCGAGTCCGCGGTGCTCTGGCCCAGCGTGGTGCGCGAGGCGTACGGGTACCCGTTGGTGGTCGTGTACGCGTCGACGATCCACTTGACCTTGCCGTCCACGACCGCCGGGTACGGGGCGCCGTCGATGGTCAGCCACGGGGCGACGGCCTCGACGCGCTCCTTGGGCGTGCGGTTGTACAGGATCCGCGAGCCGTCGCCGATGGCCCCGGAGTACAGGATCTGCGGCTCGCTGAAGGTCAGCGCGTACGCCGCCCGGTTGATCGGGTTGTCGAGGCTGACGCCGGAGTTCCCGGTGTAGCTCGTCTCCTTCTCGCCCTTGTCGTCCGAGTAGTCGAGCTCCTTCTGCGGTCCGCCGACGATCGAGTACTGCTTCGTCTGCTCGCCGTAGTAGATGCGCTGCTCGAAGTCCGTGCCGAACATGCCCTTGGAGGGCAGGTCGGACTGGGTGAAGTCGGGAGCGCCCTGGTCACCGACCGTGGTGCCCTTGGCCGCGACCACGCCGTAGCCGTGCGTGTACTTGAAGTGGTCGTTGATCCAGTTGTTCTTCGGGATGCCGCCGATGTTCAGCTCGCGCAGCCCGATGACCGTGTCCTGGCCGTTGTACCGGTCCACGGCGAGCGTGGACGGGAAGGCGTAGTAGCCCTTGACCTGCTGGAGCTGCTGGAAGGCCGGCGAGACGATGTTCGGGTCGAGGAGGCGGACGCTGGCGGTCGTGTCGGCCGCCTTGCGCAGCTGGTTCTTGTCCGTCCCCGCGGCCGGTACGCCCGGGTAGTCCTTGACCTCGGAGCCGGCGATCCCGTAGGCGTCGCGCGTCGCCTTGATGTTCTTCTCGACGTACGGCGACTCCTTGGCCTGCTCGTTCGGCTGGACCTGGAACTTCTGCACGATCGCCGGGTACAGCCCGCCGATCAGGATCGCCGAGAGCACCATCAGGCCGAAGCCGATGACCGGCAGCTGCCAGGTGCGGCGCCACAGCGTCGCGAAGAACAGCGCGGCGCAGATCGCGGCGATGGCGACCAGGATCGTCTTCGCCGGGAGGTAGGCGTTCGCGTCGACGTAGCGCAGGCCGGTCCAGTTGTCCGCGGCCTTGAAGTCACTGGACTTCACGGCGAGGCCGTACCGGTCGAGCCAGTACGCGATCGCCTTGAGCGTGACGAAGAGGCCGAGCAGCACCGACAGGTGGCCGGTCGCCGCGGCGGTGGCCCGGGCGCCCGGGCTGGTCACGCGCAGTCCGCCGTACAGGTAGTGCACGACGGCCGCGGCGATCACCGACAGGACGACCGCGGCGAAGCCGAAGCCGAGGAGGAAGCGGTACCAGGGCAGGTCGAAGGTGTAGAACGACACGTCCAGGTGGAACTCGGGGTCCTTCTGACCGAAGGGCACCCCGTTCACGTACATCAGCCAGGTCTTCCACTGGCCGGCCGCAGAGGCGCCCGCGATCAGACCGACGAGCACGGAGATGCCGAGCAGCAGCCACTTCTTGTACGGGGCGACGCTCATCCGGTAGCGGTCGAGGCTCTGCTGCTCCATCGACATCGCGCTGAGCGGCGGTCGCAGCCGGTGCGCCAGCCAGATGTTGAACCCGACGGCACCCGTCATCAGCAGACCGAAGACGGCGAAGAGGCCGATCTTGGTCCACAGGGTGGTGGTGAAGACCGTGGAGTACTTCACGGAGCGGAACCAGAGCCAGTCCGTCCAGAAGCCCGCGAACATGATGAAGAGCATGACCAGGACAGCCAGCACGCCCAGGGTCATGAGGAGAGTGCGGGCTCGCCGGGACGGGCGGCCGACTCTCATCCGTGGCCCCGAAGGGCCTCCGCCGCGGTCCGGCATCTGGAAAGCCAAGGTGCGCACCTCTGAAAGTCGCTGGGTCTGGTATTCAACGGACCCGCCGATCGTAGAGCCCACTCATGCAACTTACGGAGGCATCGGTCAGTTCCCGGTATCCGGCGGAAAGGAGGCAGGATGTTGCCCATGTCCAACCTTTCGCCTTCCCCCGGCACGCCGATGGCGGCCAGCCCGCTGACCCGGGCCTGTCTCGAGATCGACGAGTACGCGGCCGGCCTCGGCTGGGACCAGCCCGCCCGGCTGTTCGCCCTGGTCGACACCGCCAAGCTCAAGAAGCAGGAACCGCGCCTCGCCGGTCAGCTCGGCCTCGACCAGGACGACGCCGGCAAGACCTCCCTCACCCCGATCGAGCAGGACGAGCTGCCCGCCGGGACCGCCCTCGACAAGTTCCTGGGCACCATCGCCTGGCCCGACGCCGTCGTCGGCTGCGCGCTGACGGTCGAGCGGCTGATGCTGCCGCCGTCCGCGGAGGCCTCCGTACCGGAGGGCCTGAACGACAAGCAGCTGGCGAAGTGGGTCGCCGGGCACCCGGAGCGGCAGGAGGTCCGGCTGACCGTGGCCGTGCTGCGCGACGGCTCGCGGGAGTCGGCCGTACGGCTGCGCGAGAAGGACTCCTCGACCGAGGTCCTCACCGGCGGGGGCCTGGTGCCCGGCCTGGCCGAGGCGCTGGCGGCGACCTTCTCGTAGCAGGGGTCCGGGACCGGTCAGGGCTTGGCCGCGCACTGCGGCAGCCCGGCCGTGTCCCCCTTGCTGATCTTCTGCAGCGACTGCGTGGCGTCGGCGATGGTGGAAACCTTCACCAGGGTCAGCCCGTCGGGCACGTGCGCGGCCGCGGCGGCGCAGTTGTCGGCGGGCGTCAGGAAGTACCGGGCGCCGGCCTGGCGGGCGCCGATGGTCTTCATCTGGATGCCGCCGATCGGCCCGACCTTGCCCGCGTCGTCGATGGTGCCGGTGCCCGCGACGAACTTGCCGCCGGTCAGGTCCTCCGCGGTGAGCTTGTCGACGATGCCGAGGGCGAACATCAGCCCGGCACTGGGGCCGCCGACGTCGGCGAGCTTGATGTCGATCGTGAACGGGAAGGTGTGGTCGGTCCCGGCCCGGATGCCGACGATGGCGTGGCCGTCGCCCTCCGCCTTGCCCGCCGTGATCGTGACCTTGGTGGAGCCGGTGGGCTCGCGATTCGCCTTCGCCGCCTCGGCCGCCTCGGCGGCGGGCACGATGGTGAACTCGACCGGCTCGCCGGGCTTGTGCTTGGTGACGAGCTTCGCCACGTCCTCGGGGGCGGTGACGGGGGCGCCGTCCACCGCCTTGATGACGTCACCGGCGTGCAGCGTGCCGTCGGCGGGGCTCGCCTTGACCACGGAGGCGACGATGACGCGGGCGGAGACCGGAATGCCGAGCTGCTTGAGAGCCGCCACCTTGGCGCTCTGCTGCGACTGGCTGAACTCCTCGGCGTTCTCCTGGGTGGACTCCTCGTCCGTCTTGCCGTTCGGGTAGAGGTTCTCGTGCGGCACGACGATGTTGTCGTCGGCCAGCCACCCGTACACCGCTTCCAGCAGGTTCATGTCGTAGTCCGCGCCGGTGACGCGGACCGTCGTCATGTTGAGGTGACCGCTGGTCGGGAACGTCGGGCGCCCCGAGATGTTGAGGACGGGCTCGCCGTGCGAGTCCCCGAGCGTGTTCACGGTCGGGCCCGGGCTCATCTCGGAGTACGGGACCTTGATGAACACTCCTGCGCAGAGCAGCGCGAACAGCACGAGGGTGGAAGCGAGCATCGTCGCAGTGCGGCGTGGCATGGATCCGACAGTACGGGACGGCCCTGACGGGCGGCCGCTGGGGCCGGTCCGTACGGGGCCGTACGCGGAACTCCCGGCGGAATCTCAGACGGCGTCGGAGCCGGAGTGGGCCTCTGCCTTCGCCCTGGCCTGTTCGGCGTTGCCCATGGCCTCGCGGAACCGCGCGTAGCCGGCGAGCTCGGATATGTCACCTTGCGTGCGGTCGCGTGCCGCCCAGCTGCCCCATATGCCCGCGCCTATCGCGGCGAACAGCGGAATCAGCAACCACGCCAGAGACGCCATGGGCGTGCCTCCCTACCCCGAAGTACATGTCGTTGGTGGCTTCAACGCTCATGCCCGGGAGGGGGTTACGCAAATCGAGGGCGTGTTGCGCGGCCGAACGGGTGCGAGGCTACCCCCTTCCGGGGGCAGCCTCGCGACCGGGGGTTCAGCAGGCCTCAGCGGGCCTCAGCAGGCGCCGACCCACTCCTCCGTGCCGTCGGCGAACGTCTGGTGCTTCCAGATCGGGACCTCGTGCTTGAGGTCGTCGATCAGCATCCGGCAGGCCTCGAAGGCCTCGCCGCGGTGCGGGCAGGACACGGCGACGACCACCGCCAGGTCGCCGACGGACAGGTCGCCCACGCGGTGCACGGCGGCCAGGGCGCGGACCGGGTACTTGGCCACGACCCGCTCGGCGACCCGGCGCATCTCGGCCTCCGCCGTCGGGTGGCAGGAGTAGCCGAGCGAGTCGACGTCCGCCCCGCTGTCGTGGTTGCGCACCGTGCCGACGAAGAGCGTCGTACCGCCCGTCGCGTCGTCGCCGACGGCCTGGAAGACCTCGTCGATCGAGAGCGGGGTCTCACGGATGCCGAGCAGCCGGATCGGGTCCTGCGCGGCCTGCTCACCGGGGTGATCGAAGTTCGGTGCCATGCCTTCATCGTGCCCTAGCCGCTGACATGGCGAAATAGCAGATTCGCCCGTGCCGCTCCCACCCGCTTGGGATCCTCATACGAAACCCAGCAAAATCCAGCCCCGCCTGGGGGCACCTCCCAGCGGTAGCTGGGGGAGTTTGAGGCGCGGGGTCCGGGGCGGAGCCCCGGCAACGGCGCCGCACGGGGCTACGGCCGGGACCCAGGCCGGCCCGGTCAGATCCCCCGGCGGCGGCGGGCCGCCCGGACCACCGCGGCGGCGCCCAGCAGCGCGACCGTCGCACCTGCGGCACCCGCAGCGGTGGCGTCCTTGCGGCCCAGGCGGCGGCCCGCGACCGTGTGCCGGCCCGCGACCTCCTGGAGGAGCTCGGCCAGCACCTCCTCGTTGGTCCAGCGCGGCCGCCAGCCCGCCGCGTGCAGGCCGCTGACGCTGACCACCCACGGGTGCATCGTGTACGCGAGGTCCCCGGCCGGGGAGGGGGTCAGGCCGATGCGGTGCAGCCGGGCCGCGGCCCCCAGGGCGACCGCCGAGGGGAGCTCCATGCGGCGGATCCCGCTCAGCTCCTCCACCTCCTCCTGCTCCAGCCAGCCCTCGCAGCCCACCGCGAGCTCGCCCTCGACCTTCTCCAGGGCGGCGTACTCCAGTGCGCTGACCAGGTCCTCCACGTGGCAGAACTGCCAGGTGGGGCGGGATCCGGCGACGACGAGCAGGCGCGGGGACTCGAAGTACCGGGTCAGGGCGGTGTCCGTGCCGCCGACCAGGACCGCGGGGCGGATCACGGTGACGTTCAGGCCGGGGTGCGCCCGGGGGGCCCGGCGGCCGAGACGTTCGATCTCCAGCAGGTCGCCGACGCCGGTGGCCTCGGCGGTGGCCCGCAGCTCGGAGTCCTCCGAGAGCGGGATGTCGTTGTCGGGCAGGGCCCCGTAGACCATCGCGGAGGTGCACAGCACCACCCGGTGGACGCCGGCCGCCGCGGCGGCCGTCAGCACGGTCTGGGTTCCGCGCACGTTGTACGCCGTACGGGCCGCCGGGTCGGTCTCGAGATCCAGGTCCAGGGCGAGGTGGACGACGACGTCCGCGCCGCGCAGCTTCTCGGCGATGGCGGGGTCCCGTACGTCAAGGACGTGCCACTGCGCGGCCGCGCAGTCCCCGCGCCGCTCGTCGATCGCCACGACCTGCTTGACCTCGTCGGATGCCACCAGGCGGGTCACCAGGGCCGCGCCGACGCCCGACGCGGCGCCGGTCACGGCGATCACCGGGCTGCGCCGTGGCGGGCCGGCCTGGTTTCGCGGCTGGCGAACGCCGGGAGCGTCTTCGCCCAGCTCAGAGCGGTTTTCGGCGTCGTGGGGCGCGCGGCTGTGCTTGTCCGAGCTGTGTTTGCCCAAAGCGTGCGGATCCGGGGAACTCACCAGGCGTCTCCAGCGGTTGTCTTCAGTAGGGACGCGCTGCGGCGCGTACCTACCAGGTGATGTCCATCCTGCCGCAGCCCAGGAGTCGGCGGAGCACCGAGCCCGGAAGCGGGTCTGGTGTCTACGCTGGGTGGTGTTGTCGGACCATTGCCCGTCGGCTCCCGCCGGCGGCCCTACGAGCCGAGGAAACCCGTGAGTGACACCCCATTCGGATTCGGCCTTCCGCCGGAGGAGCCGGAAAACGGCGACGAGGGCAAGAAGAAGGGCAATCAGGGCGGTCAGGGCGGCCCGAATCCGTTCGGGTTCCCGGGCATGAGCCTGCCGGGCGGCGCGGGCGGCGAGGGCGGTGCGGACAATCCGTTCGCCGCGATGTTCGGTTCGATGAACCCGAACGACCTCGGTGCGGCCTTCCAGCAGCTCGGCCAGATGCTCAGCTACGAGGGCGGTCCCGTGAACTGGGACATGGCCAAGGACATCGCCCGCCAGACCGTGGCGCAGGGCACGTCGGACGGCGTGAAGGACACCAGCGTCGGCGTCGCCGAGAAGTCCGCCGTCGAGGAGGCCGTGCGCCTGGCCGACCACTGGCTGGACGGGGTGACCTCGCTGCCCTCGGGCGCCACCACGGCCGTCGCGTGGAGCCGCGCCGAGTGGGTGGAGGCCACCCTCCCGGTGTGGAAGGAGCTCGTGGACCCGGTCGCCGAGCGGGTCGGCGCCGCCATGGGCGGGGTCCTCCCGGAGGAGATGCAGGCCATGGCGGGCCCGCTGCTGGGGATGATGCGCTCCATGGGCGGGGCCATGTTCGGCCAGCAGATCGGGCAGGCCGTGGGCGTGCTCGCGGGCGAGGTCGTCGGCTCCACCGACATCGGGCTGCCGCTGGGTCCGGCCGGCAAGGCCGCCCTGCTGCCGCTGAACATCGAGAGCTTCGGCAAGGACCTGGGCGTCCCCGCCGAGGAGGTGCGGCTGTACCTGGCCCTGCGCGAGGCGGCCCACGCGCGGCTCTTCGCGCACGTGCCGTGGCTGCGCTCGCACCTGTTCGGCGCGGTCGAGGGCTACGCCCGCGGCATCAAGGTCGACACCTCGAAGCTGGAGGACGTGGTCGGGCAGCTGGACCCGTCGAACCCGGAGCAGCTGCAGGAAGCGCTCCAGGGCGGCATGTTCCAGCCCCAGGACACCCCCGAGCAGAAGGCCGCCCTGGCCCGCCTGGAGACGGCGCTCGCGCTGGTCGAGGGCTGGGTCGACGCGGTGGTGCACGAGGCGGCGAAGCCCCGGCTGACCTCGGCGGACGCGATGCGCGAGACCATGCGCCGGCGTCGTGCCTCCGGCGGCCCGGCGGAGCAGACCTTCGCGACGCTGATCGGCCTGGAGCTGCGCCCGCGCCGGCTGCGCGACGCCTCGCGGCTGTGGGCCTCGCTCACCGACGCACGCGGTGTGGACGGCCGCGACGGGCTGTGGGAGCACCCGGACATGCTGCCGACGGCCTCCGACCTGGACGACCCGGACGGCTTCGTGCACCGGGAGCAGCTGGACTTCTCCGAGATCGACAAGATGCTCGGCGAGGCCGCCGAGAAGCACGGGAAGCCCGGGAAGCAGGAGAAGCCCGAGCAGGGCGAAGGCGAAGGCGAAGAGAAGAAGTGAGCCTGCACGACGACGCGGTCCTCGTACTCAAGGGCTACGAGGGCCAGCCCGAGCTGCGCGATGTCTATCTGGAGCACCTGGCCGCGCATCCGGACGGGGTCTACAAGCCCTGCCAGGCCGGACACGTCACGGGCAGCGCGCTGGTGATCGACCCCGAGCAGCGGCGGGTACTGCTGACCCTGCACAAGAAGCTGGGCATCTGGCTGCAGATGGGCGGCCACTGCGAGCCCGGCGACGCCACCCTCGCCGATGCGGCGCTGCGCGAGGCCGTCGAGGAGTCCGGCATCGCGTCCGGGCTGGAGCTGCTGCCCGGCGGTCCGGTGCGCCTGGACCGGCATCCGATCCCGGCGCCCTGCAACTGGCACCTGGACGTGCAGTACGCGGCGCTGGCGCCGGCCGGGGCGGTGGCGGAGATCAGCGAGGAGTCCCTGGACCTGCGCTGGTTCCCGTACGAGGAGGTGGCGGCGGTGGCCGACACCTCGGTCGTACGGCTGCTGGAGGCGACCTTGGCCCGGCTGTGAGCCCGGTGTGACGAGCCTGGTGTGACGAAAGGGGCGGTCCCTCGCGGGGCCGCCCCTTCGCCGTGCCCCGGAAGGCTAGTTCCAGGCGTTGTTCTGGTTCTGCGCGTGCGAGCCGTGCTGGCCCATGCCGAACTGGGCGGCGGCGCCCTGGCCGAGCTGGGCGTTCTGCGGGGGCAGCACCTCACTGGGCTGCACGAGGGCGAAACCGGTGCCGAGGAAGCTCAGCTCCCAGCCCTCGCCGGTGTTGCCGCGCCGCCGCCAGACTCCGGTGGAGTGCGTCTGGGCCTGCATCTGCACCCGCAGCGAGGTGGACCAGGCGACGATGGCGTCCGCGTCGGCGTTGACGTACTTGTCGGGCGTGACCTGCATCATCAGCGGCTGCCCGGAGGTCATCAGGGCGACCTTGCCGCGGCCGGTGATGTTGAGCTGGTACTTGCCGGAGCCGGAGATCCCGTACTGGCTGTCCACCGCGATGGCCTCGGTGTGCAGGGTGGAGTCCAGGGCCAGCACGTAGCTGCTGTCGACGGTGAGGCCGTCCTGGTCCACGTCCACGACGTGCACGTACTGGGCGAGGTTGGCCAGGTAGACCGTGCCCTGCCCGGAGCAGCGCATGAGGTCGAGGCCCTCGCCGGTGCGGGCGCGGGCGGTGCGCTGGTTGGTGCTCTGGTACTCGCCGTCGAAGTCGACGATCCCCTGATAGGCGACCATCGCGCCCTTGCGGGCGAGTACGTCGTCGTGGCCGGTCAGCGAGACCCGCAGCAGCTGCGGGTTCTGGACGGCGTACCGCTCCTGGGACTGTGCCTCGGCGTGGGCGAAAAGTGCGCTCTGCATGATGTGTCCGCTCCCCCTCAGCCCCGGGCCCGGAGCCGGTCGGTGCTGTCCTCGCTGGGCTGTACGACGACGATGCCCTGGCCGGAGAAGGCCATCTGGTAGGCCTCCCCGCTGCCCCGGCCGATCATCGACGAGGCCTTGAAGCTGCGCTTGCCCTTGACCTTGAGATTCGGCGACCAGGCGACGAGCGCGTCCGGGTCGACGTACGTCTCGTCCTCGCCACGGCCGCAGTCGACGACGATCGGCGTGCCGCGCGAGGTGATCGCGACCCAGCCGGTGCCGGCGACCTGCACGTTGAACAGGCCCTGGCCGGCGAACTTCGCCATGCCCTTGACCCGCTCGACGCCCCACTGGAGGTGGGCGTCGAAGGCGAGCAGGTTGGTGCCGTTGACGGAGAGCGCGTCGTTGTTGAGGTTGATGACGACCACGTCGGCGCCGTAGTCGGCGAGGTAGAGCAGGCCGTCACCGGTGCACTTCATCAGCGGGGCGCCTTCGCCGGTGAGCCACTGCGAGGCCATCTGGCGCACGGCCGGCGGGTTGGGCTCGTACTGCACGAAGCCCTCGTAGGCGACCATCGAGCCGGTGCGGGCGAAGAGGTCCTGGCCGCTCTGCATGGCGACCTTGAGCATGGCCCGGCCGTGGTTCTCCATGCGGGCCGTGACGGGGGTCGGGGCGTAGCCCGCGAGCTGCTGGTTCATTGCGTTCATGTCGGGCTCCCTCAGACCTCGTACGGCTGGACGACGATGAAGTTGCCGGGAGCGCCGCGGAACTGGAGGTTCACGGTCTCCCCGCTGTGGCCGGGGTAGGCGTTGCGCCGGAGCCGGACCTGACTGGAGATGATCACCTGGGAGGCGGCCGACCACGCCACGATGGCGTTGCTGTCCGCGAAGGTGGTCGGGGTGACGGGCAGGACGACCGGGACGCCGTGCGTCTTGACGATCACCGTGCCGGTGCCCTGGAACTGCATGGTGAACAGGGCCCCGCCCGGGATGCCGTGGCCTTCGATGCGGCGGACCTCGTGCTGGAGCGACTCGTCGAAGGCGAGGACGCTTTCGGCGGAGACGCAGATTCCGTCGCCCTGGAGCTCGATGGCGTGCAGGTGGGCACCGTTCTCGGCGAGGAAGACCTGGCCTCGGCCGGTGCAGCGCATGAGCTGCATCTCCTGGCCGGTGGCGTTGCCGACGATGCGGCCGGCGAAGCCTGCGCCCTTGTAGCTGAAGTCGACCTTGCCCTGGTAGAGCACCATGCTGCCCTGGCGGGCGAGGACGGCCTGGCCGCCCATCGACAGGTCGACGCGCATGAGCTGCTGGTTCTGCGGGGTCCAGCGGGCGCCCGTGGGGGCTTCCTTGTACGGCTGGAGGGCGGCGGCGAGGCCGGCTCCGGCGGGGGCGGCGCCCTGCGGGGCGTACCCGGGCTGCTGACCGGGGACCTGCCCGTACGCGGGCGGCTGCTGGCCCGGGACCTGCCCGTAGCCCGGCTGCTGACCGTAGGGGGCGGGGGCCGGGGCGGGCGGCGGAACCTGGCCGTACGAGGGCTGCTGGGGCGGCTGGCCGTAGGGCGCCGGGGCCGGCGGGGCCATCGGCGCGGCCATGGTGGGCGCACTGTGCTGCGGGTACGCCTGCGGCTGCGGGTACGCCTGCGGCTGCGGGGCCGGCGCGGGGGCCGGGGCGGGCACGGGCGGCGCGCCGAAGGAGGGCGCGGGAGCCGGGGCCTGCGGGGCCGGAGCCTGCGGGGCCGGGGCCGGGGCGCCGAACGACGGGGCCGGAGCGGCCGCCTGCGGGGGCGGGGCGAATCCGGGCGCGGCGCCGGCCTGGGCGGCCGGTGCCTGCTGCTGCGGCTGCTGCTCCTCCTCGGCGACCTCGCCGCCGAAGTTCTTGAGCAGCGCGTCGAGTCCGCCGTCGAAGCCCTGGCCGACGGCGGCGAAGCGCCACACGTCCTTGAGGTAGAAGTCGCCGAGCATCACGGCCCGCTCGGTGGTGAACTCCGCGCCCGTGAAGGCGTACCGGACGACCTCTTCGCCGCCCGCCACGATCCGGATGTGGCCCGGGCCGATCTGCGACATCTGGCCGGCGCCGTCGATGGTGGCGGTGAAGGACAGCTTGTGGATGGAGGCCGGCACGCGGTCCAGGGTCACCCGGAAGGATTCCGTGTCACCGGCCTGCGCGCCGAGCTGCTGGATGGACTCCTCGGGCGACTTCGGCTGGTTGAAGAAGACGAAGTAGCGGTCGTCCGACAACTGTTCGTTCGCGTCGAGGCCGAAGCAGCTGATGTCGAAGGTGAGTCCGGGCCCGGCGATCTGGACACCCACATACAGATCGGTGCCCGCCGTCAGATCACTGATCTTGGCCTTGTGGCCCCGTTGGAATTCCCTTGCCATACGTAACGACCGTCCCCCATCCCGACTGTGAATGCGTGCCGCTCAGGCTAACGGCAACGGCCGACATCCGGCCAAGTCGGTACCGACCCGGTACATATCACCGTGTGTGACAGCCCGGGTGGAGCCGGGCTATTCGTCCCGGGCGGCGGGAACCTTCGGGAGGCGCTCGGCGGCGACGATCCCCTCCAGGTATCCGCGGGCCCGCTCGGTCCGCGGATACGCCTCCAGCAGCTCCCAGAAGCGGGGACCGTGGCCGGGCACGAGGAGGTGCGCCAGCTCGTGCAGGAGTACGTAGTCGACGACGTACTCCGGCATTCCCTGGAGGCGGTGCGAGAGCCGGATGCTGCCCTCGGCCGGGGTGCAGGAGCCCCAGCGGGTGTTCTGGTTGGTCACCCAGCGGACGGAGCGGGGGCGGGCCCGGCCGCTGAAGAACTGCTCGGACAAACGCTCGGCGCGCTCGGTCAGTTCCGCGTCCCCGAGGGTGCGCTTGCTCTCCTGGGCAGCCAGCTTGTCGAGCATGACGCCCACCCAGCGCTGCTCCTCGGCCTCCGACATCCGGGCAGGGATCAGGACGACCGTACGGTCACCCTCGCGATAGGCGGATACGGTCCTGCGGCGGCGCGCGCTCCGGCGGACTTCGACGGCGCGCTGCGGTGGGTCGGCGGACACGCCACGAAGGTACCCGGAACCCGTCACGGAAGTCCCGCCCGTCCGCGGTTCGAACACGATCGATTCGCGGTCGATATCCGGGGCGCACCATTTCTCCATCTCATATGCCTAATAGGCCTCGCCTGTGGACAAATTCCTGCACGGTATGCGGCGGACGGGCAGTGTTGCGGAGGAACGGAAAGGGGGCGGCCCGAGTGCCGCCCGTGGAATCGAGGGGGACGGTCATGTATCCGAAGGTGAAGCCGGCGCTGGCCCGGGCGTGGCGGGATCTGCACACCGTGCAGTTCGGGGTGACCCCCGCGCACGCGGTGGTGCTCGGCCCGGTCGACACGGCGACGGGCACGCTCATCGACCGGATCGACGGGACGCGGCGGATGGAGCTGTTGCGGGCGGAAGCCTCGGGGATGGGGCTGCCGGAGGGCCGGGCGGACGAGGTGGTCCGGCGGCTGGCGGGGGCCGGGCTGCTCGACGACGCCACGGCGGGCGGCCCGCGGGCCCAGGCCGTGCGCAAGCGGCCGGAGACCCTGGAGCGGCTGGGACCCGATCTGGGCTCGCTCTCCCTGGTGCACCGTGAACCGGGCGGGGACTTACGGGGCATCGCCGCGCGCCGGGCGATACGGGTCCAGGTGCGCGGGAGCGGCCGGGTGGGCGCGTTGATCGCATCGGTCCTGGCGGGGGCCGGCGTGGGCGGGGTCGAGGTGCTCGACGGTGGCCGGGTGGAGCCGGGGGACGTGGCACCGGGCGGGCTCGGGCCCGGGAGCGTGGGCCGGCTGCGGGCGGAGGCGGCGGGCGGGCTGGTGCGCGAGTCGGCCCCCGGTCGCGCCCCGCGGGCCGGGGAGGGCGCGGGCCCGGAGCCGGGGCTCGCCCTGGTGGTGGTCGCGCCGCGCGACGGACTGCACGCCTGGGCCCCTGATCCGGACACCGCGGCCGACTGGGTCACCACGGGCATCCCCCACTTGTACGCGGGGGTGTTGGAGGGCACCGGGCTGGTGGGGCCGCTGGTGCTGCCCGGGGCGACGGCATGCGCGGGGTGCATGGAGCGCGACCGCGTGGACCAGGATCCCGCCTGGCCGAGGATGCTGGTGCAGTGGCGGTCTACCCACCGCCGGCGGACGGGCGCCGCCTGCGACCTGGGGCTGTCCACGGCGGTGGCGGGCCTGGCCGCGGCCCACGCGCTGTCCTTCCTCGACGGCGAGCTGCCCGCTTCCACGGCATCCCGCTGGGAGGCCGCCCTGCCGGGCCTCCACTGGCAGCACACCGCGCTCCGGCCCCACTCCGACTGCCCCTGCGGTGCGAGCGCCGGCCGCCGGGCGGCGCTGCAAGGGGCGGGAGAAGGATCGGGCGGAGATCCGCCGGGAGGGCCATGACAGGATGCGTGGGTTGGAGGGGCATTCCCGAACCGCCGCTTGCGGCGCAGCTGTCTGGGACATGGAGGGGCGTATGTCTGATCTTCCCCGGAAGGCGGTCACCCGTACCGTCAAGCTGGCCGCGCTGCCGCTCGGCATCGCGGGTCGGGCCACCTGGGGGCTGGGCAAGCGGATCGGCGGCAAGTCGGCGGAGATCGTGGCGCGCGAGCTCCAGCAGCGCACCGCCGAGCAGCTGTTCCGCACGCTCGGGGAGCTGAAGGGCGGTGCCATGAAGTTCGGGCAGGCCCTGTCGGTCTTCGAGTCGGCCCTGCCCGAGGAGGTCGCAGGGCCCTACCGGGCGGCGCTGACCAAGCTTCAGGAGGCGGCCCCACCGCTGCCCGCCGCCACCGTGCACCAGGTGCTCACGGACCGGCTGGGCGCGGACTGGCGGGACCTGTTCGAGGAGTTCGAGGACAAGCCGGCCGCGGCGGCCTCGATCGGGCAGGTGCACCGGGCGGTGTGGCACGACGGCCGGCAGGTGGCGGTCAAGGTCCAGTACCCAGGGGCCGGCGAGGCACTGCTGTCGGACCTGAAGCAGCTGAGCCGGTTCGCGGGGCTGCTGGGCCCGCTGATACCCGGCATGGAGATCAAGCCGCTGATCAAGGAGTTGCGCGACCGGGTCGCGGAGGAGCTCGACTACGAGCTGGAGGCCGAGGCCCAGCGGACGCACGCGGACGCGTTCGTGGACGACCCCGATGTCGTCGTGCCGGACGTCGTGCACCAGGGCGACCAGGTGCTGGTGACCGAGTGGCTCGAAGGGACGCCGCTGTCGGAGGTGATAGCCGACGGCACGCAGGAGGAGCGCGACCGCGCCGGGCAGTTGCTGGCCCGGTTCCTCTTCTCCGGGCCCGCGCGGACCGGGCTGCTGCACGCGGACCCGCACCCGGGCAACTTCCGGCTGATATCGGGGGCGGACGGCCGGATGCAGCTGGGCGTCCTGGACTTCGGCACGGTGGACCGGCTGCCCGGCGGCTGGCCCAAGCCCATCGGCAAGTCGCTGCGGATGACGCTGGACGGTGATGCCGAGGGGGTCTACGGGCACCTGTGTGCCGAGGGGTTCGTGAAGGAGTCCATCGAACTGGCCCCCGACGCGGTGCTGGACTACCTGAAGCCGATCATCGAGCCCGCCGAGGCCGAGGAGTTCACCTTCACCCGGCCGTGGCTGCGCGGTCAGGCGGCGCGGATCGCCGATCCCCGCTCCCCCGCGCACCAGTTGGGCCGGCAGATCAACCTGCCGCCCTCGTACCTGCTGATCCACCGGGTGACGCTGAGCACTATCGGGGTGCTGTGCCAGCTGGGCGCGACCGTACGGCTGCGTGACGAACTGGACAGCTGGCTGCCGGGGTTCGCTGCCGGGGAGTGACGGGCGGGTCCGTCACCACCAGGAGGAGTCGAGCCTGCCCTCGATCGACCTGAGATTGGCGCGCGCGCAGTCGACGCAGAAGTACTGTCTGGTCCCGTTCTCGACCGAGCAGGTCCAGGTGATCGGGGCGCCGTCGGGAGACCGGGCACCGCAGCGCGCGCAGACGACGGGCTGGGCCTCGGGTCCCGACTGGGCGGGGCGGGGAGTCGGCTGGTCCACCTCCAGACGATATCGCCGTGCGGGGTGGACAGCCCCTCGCAACGCACCGGGGGGACCGGTCCGTTCGGACCGGTCCCCCCGGGACTTCTTCTTCTCTGCTCTTAGTGCATGACGGCCATGGCCAGCGCACGCCGGGCGCGCAGCGAGACGCGCTCGGCTCGCCGCTGCATGCGGCGGGCGGCGACCAGGCGCACGGCGAGACGCTCGGCGTCCGCCTCACGCATGCGGTCGTCCATATGGGCACGAGCCAGGGCTTCTGGGATGAGTTGCATTTCGCGGGTCCTGTTCTGACGCGAGGTGATCGCGCCGGCGGTGATGAAGTCTGCGTGGGCGGAGCCGTGCGGCTGCTCGCTCGTGGAGTGGGCGGTCATGAGGGCCTGCTTCAGGGGGTCGTGCGTGAGGGGGCGGTCGATGGTTCCGTTGGCGGTCATGCCGCGACAACCGGGTTCTTGCGCGGGCGGCCACGCGGACGCTTCCGGGCGACGACGACACCCTGGACGAAGAGCTCGCCACCCCAGACACCCCAGGGCTCGCGGCGCTCGGTCGCCCCGGCGAGGCAGGCCTCGACCAGCGGGCAGGTCCGGCACAGGGACTTGGCGTACTCGACGTCGGCCGGGGACTCGGCGAAGAAGACCTCGGGGTCGAAGGTGCGGCAGGGAACCGGGACGCCGAGGTTCTCGATGGCGTCGTCGAGCGCGGAGAGCGCGGTAAGCGGGGTCAAGGTGTGGTCCTCCGGGACTGCGGGCGGGGAGATCGTTTGGGTCTGCGGTACGGACGGGGCGTGCGCTTCGAGTTGCACGGTGGTTTCTTCCTCGTCTTGTTCGGCTAGTCGTTCCGGCCGGTCGGCCGGGTTCGGCTGGGCTGTCCTCACACCGACTGGCTCTGCCAGTCCCGAGGCTCCTTCGCTGCGTCGCCCCCGTTCGGGGACAAACAGAAGGGCCGCGGATCCCGGGTGGGGTTCCGCGGCCCTGAAGGCGCCGGCCAGATCATGCGATCAGGCTGGATCACTCCAGGGTTCGAGCCCGCGGAAGGCCCACATCAGGTGGTGCTGGTGCTTCGTCTGCTTCGTCTGGCGCTTAAATCCGGCACTGGCGGCACCGGCTGCGGCGGCGGAGCCATAGGCGCCATGTGCCTGGGCTTCTGCTGCCAGTACTGCCACCGGTGCCTGGGTCGGTCGCTCATTGCGCTCGCTGACGCTGCCCGGAAGGGTCGCCAGCAGGGCGGGGCGGGCCGCGGAAATCGCGGACACACCGGTACCCAGGACGGAGACGGAACCGAGCAGGCAGGAGGCGGCAACCGAGCGATCGGTCATTTTGGTGAAGGTCATGAAGCTGGTCACTGGTCTCGCCTCCTCTCGGCGTCTCGGGGACGGGGCCCGGGGGCCTGTCCCATGCGTATTCGGATAAGTACAGCACGGATCCAGGGCTTCGGAGAAGCCACCGTTTCCGTTGCTAAGAACCTATGGGGATTCGCTGGGCATGTGCAAACTATTTTTCCGACGAGTTTCTACGCGTCGTCAGATTCTGCGGCCTCAGGCTCTTGACCTGCACAGATGGCCAACACGTCGGCTCCGTACCGCTCGAGCTTGCGTCCACCCACGCCGGAGATCATCGAGAGCTCTCCCTCCTCGGAGGGCGCGGCCTCCGCGATCGCCATCAGCGTCTTGTCCGTGAAGACGCAGTAGGCGGGCAGGCCCTGCTCCTTCGACTGGCCCGCACGCCAGTCGCGCAGCCGCTCGTAGAGCCCTTCGTCCATGTCGGACGGGCAGTCCTCGCAACGCATCAGTTTCAGCTCGCCCGCCTCGGTCAGGGTCTTGCCGCAGACCCGGCAGAGCACCGGCCCGCGGCGGCCGCGCTTGCGGGCCGACCGCTCCGCCACACCGCCCGGCCCGCTTCCCGGGGCCACGGAGCCCGGCCGCAGGCCGTTCAGGAAGCGGCTGGGGCGTCGGGAGGCCCGGCCGCCCGGAGCGCGCGAGAGCCCCCAGGAGAGACCCAGGTGCAACCGCGCCCGGGTGACGCCGACATAGAGCAGCCGGCGCTCCTCCTCCACCTGCTCGTCGGTCTTGGCGTAGGTGATCGGCATCATGCCGTCGGTGAGGCCGACGAGGAACACGGCGTCCCACTCCAGGCCCTTCGCCGCGTGCAGCGAGGCCAGGGTGACGCCCTGGACCGTCGGGGCGTGCTGGGCGGCCTTGCGCTCCTCCAGCTCGATCGTGAGGTCCGCCAGGGTGGCACCGGGCCGGGCGCGGGCGAAGTCCTCGGCGAGCCGGACCAGCGCGGCCAGCGATTCCCACTGGTCGCGCACGGCGCCGGAGCCGGCCGGCGGCTCGGTGGTCCAGCCGGTGGAGCTGAGCACGGCCCGGACCTGGGAGCCGAGCTCGACGACATCGTCGAGCAGCGGGTCGTTCCCGCCGGAACGGGCGGCCCCGCGCAGCGCGAGGATCGCCTTCTGGACCTCCTGGCGCTCGAAGAACCGCTCGGCTCCGCGCAGCTGGTACGGGACCCCCGCGTCGGCCAGGGCCTGCTCGTAGACCTCGGACTGGGCGTTGATGCGGTAGAGCACGGCGATCTCGCCGGCCGGGACGCCCGCCGCGATCAGGTCCCGGATCCGGTGCGCCACGCCCTCGGCCTCGGCGGGCTCGTCGGGGTACTCGGCGTACACCGGGTCGGGGCCGGCCTCGCGCTGCGAGATCAGCTCGAGGCGGTGCTCGGCGGCCCGGCCCTTGGCCTGGTTCAGGAGCCCGTTGGCGAGGTGGACCACCTGGGGGGTGGACCGGTAGTCGCGGACCAGCTTGACCACGGTGGCCTGGGGGTAGCGGGTGCGGAAGTTCAGCAGGTGGTCGGGGGTGGCGCCGGTGAAGGAGTAGATCGTCTGGCTGGCGTCGCCGACGACGCAGAGGCTGTCGCGCTCGCCGAGCCACAGGTCCAGCAGCCGCTGCTGGAGGGGGCTGACGTCCTGGTACTCGTCGACGACGAAGTGCTGGTACTGGGTGCGGATCTGCTCGGCGATGTCGTGGCGGTCCTGGAGGATGCCGACGGTCAGGAGCAGCACGTCCTCGAAGTCGATCATTCCGCGGTCGCGCTTGAGCTGCTCGTACGTCCCGTAGATCTGGGCGATCTCGGCCAGGTCTCTCGGTGCCTCGCGGCCCGACTTGAGGGCGGCCGCCGGATAGTCGGCGGGCACGGTCTGGGTGACCTTGGCCCACTCGATCTCACCGGTGACGTCGCGCAGCTCGTTCCGGTCGAGGCGGATGCGGCAGCGCGCGCCGGCCTCGGCCACGAACTGGATCTTGCGCTCCAGCAGCCGGGGCACGTCCCCGCCGACCGCCTTGGGCCAGAAGTACTGGAGCTGGCGCAGGGCGGCGGAGTGGAAGGTGCGGGCCTGGACCCCGCCCGCGCCGAGATTGCGCAGGCGGCCGCGCATCTCTCCCGCGGCGCGGTTGGTGAAGGTGACGGCCAGCACACTGGCCGGCATGAGCTGGCCGGACTGGACCCCGTAGGCGATGCGGTGGGTGATCGCGCGGGTCTTGCCGGTACCGGCGCCCGCCAGCACGCACACCGGCCCGCGCAGGGTCGTCGCGACCTCGCGCTGCTCGGGGTCCAGGCCCAGGAGCACTGCGTCTGCCGAGTCGGCGGAGGCGGGGCCACCCGGGAACGATGAGGAGTGCGTTGCTGCTGTCACCCCGCCATGCTGCCAGGTCTCGTGGGTCGGGCGGGAAACCTGTCCACAGGCCACCCGCATCCGTCGTACTTACGGGAATGGCAGGGGGGTCCCGTACGTTCGACTACTCGGACCACCGAGGCCCCACGAAGGAGAGCGCAGCATGCAGGACACGGGCACCGTCACGATGTACAGCACGACCTGGTGCGGCTACTGCCGTCGGCTGAAGACCCAGCTGGACCGGGAAGGCATCGCGTACAACGAGATCAACATCGAGCTCGACCCGGCGTCCGCGGCGTTCGTGGAGAAGGCCAACGGCGGCAACCAGACGGTCCCCACCGTTCTCGTGACGTCGGTCACGGGCAGCGAGTCCGTGATGACGAACCCGAGCCTGGCCCAGGTCAAGCAGGCCCTCGCCGTCTGATCCGCCCCGCACACAGAGTGGCCCCCGCCTCGGCGGGGGCCTTCTGCGTCTGCCGGCCGACGACGTGCGTCAGGCGGTGGGGCCGGGCTTCGGGAGCGGCTTGCCGTACCAGAGCTCGACCAGGCGGGCGGCGATGGAGATGCCTCCCGCCGGGGGGTGGACCTCGCCCGCTTCGATCGCCGCGCGCAGGTCGTCGCGGGAGAACCATCGGGCTTCCTCGATCTCCTCGCCGTCCACCGTGATCTCGGAGGTGGTGGCGCGGGCCGTGAAGCCCAGCATCAGGCTGTACGGGAACGGCCACGGCTGGCTGGCCACGTACTCGACCTCGCCGACCCTGACGCCCGCTTCCTCCCACACCTCGCGGACGACGGACTGCTCGATCGACTCGCCCGGCTCCACGAACCCGGCGAGGGTGGAGAAGCGGCCCTCCGGCCAGTGCACCTGGCGGCCCAGCAGCGCGCGGTCCTGGTCGTCCGTGACCAGCATGATCACGGCCGGGTCGGTGCGCGGGTAGTGCTCGGCGCCGCAGCCCGGGCAGCGGCGGATGTGGCCGGCTGCCGCGACCACGGTGCGCTCGCCGCAGCGGGAGCAGAAGCGGTGCATCCGCTGCCAGTTCTCCAGCGCCACCGCGTGCACCATCAGCCCGGCGTCGCGCGGGTTCAGCAGCAGTCCTGCCTCGCGCAGGCCGGCCGCGCGGGCCGACTGGTCCATGCGGCCCGGCAGCGAGTCCTTCTGGAGCGCGAAGTACCGTACGCCGTCCTCGTCGGTGCCCAGGAAGTAGCGGTGCGTCTCGGTGACCGGGGCCTCGAAGGCCGGGGTCATCACGATGCCGGTGCCCCCGTCCGGGGTGTCGTCGATCAGCACCTGGCCGCCGGAGACGACGAAGACGCGGGTCGCCGGGTGGCTCCAGGCGGCGGCCAGCCAGGCCTCGTCGAGGCGGTGGTGCGCGGCACGGTCGATTCCGCTGGGCGCGGTCAGCGAGATCGGGCGCTCGGTATGGATGCTCACGGGTACTTCCAACTCCCCCGGTGGTGGGACAGGCAGGTGGGCGTCAGGCGGATGTGCGGTGGGACGCGGCCAGGTCGCCCCAGAGGTAGGCGGTCGTCTCGACGCCCTTGAGGAGCAGGTCCAGCTCGACCTTCTCGTTCGGCGAGTGCCAGCCGTCGGAGGGCACCGAGATGCCGAGGAAGAGGACGGGCGCTCCCAGGACGTCCTGGAGGTCGGCCGCGGGTCCCGAGCCGCCCTCGCGGGTGAAGCGGATCTTCTGGCCGAAGGCGCGGCCCATGGCCCGTACGACCGACTGCAGCGCCGGGTGGTCCAGCGGGGTCAGGCACGGGCGGGTCGGTGCGCCGAAGGTGATGGAGTGCCGGATTCCGGCCGGGACTCGTGCCGCGACCCACTCCCGGACGGCCGCCTCGACCTCGTACGGGTCCTGCCCCGACACCAGGCGGAACGACAGCTTCAGGTGGGCGGAGGCGGGCACGATGGTCTTGCCGCCGGGGCCCTGGTAGCCGCCGCCGATGCCGTTGACCTCGGCCGTCGGGCGGGCCCAGACGCGCTCCAGGGTGGAGTACCCGGCCTCGCCGGCGGCCGCGTGGGACTTGGCCGTGCGGAGCCACTCGGACTCGTCGAAGGGGAGCTCGGCGATGAGCGCGCGCTCGGCGTCGGTGAGCTCGGCGATGCCCTCGTAGAAGCCGGGGATCGTGACCCGCCCGTCGGCGTCGTGCAGGGCCGCGACCAGGCGGGCGGCTGCGGTGGCCGGGTTGGGCACGGCTCCGCCGAAGGCGCCGGAGTGGATGTCCTGGTCCGGGCCGTGGAAGTCGATCTCGCAGTCGGCGACGCCGCGCATGCCGGTGCAGACGGTGGGGGTGGTCTCGGACCACATGCCGGTGTCGGAGACGATCACGACATCGGCGGCGAGCTCGGCGGCGCGGGACTCGACGAGGTCCCGGAAGTGGATGGAGCCGGACTCCTCCTCGCCCTCGACGATCAGTTTGAGGTTCACGGCGGGGGCGGCGGCGCCGGTGGCCGCCAGGTGCGCCCGTACGCCCAGGGTGTGGAAGAACACCTGGCCCTTGTCGTCGGCGGCGCCGCGCCCGTACATCCTGCCGTCGCGGATCACCGGCTCGAACGGGTCGGTGTGCCAGCCGTCGGCCACGGCGGCGGGCTGCACGTCGTGGTGCCCGTACACGAGGACGGTGGGCGCGTCCGGGTCCTCGCTCGGCCAGTGCGCGAAGACGGCGGGGGCGCCGCGGGTCTCCCAGACATCGGCGACCGGGAAGCCGGTCTCCTTGAGCTTCGACGCGAGCCATTCGGCGCTGCGGCGTACGTCGCCCGCGTGCTCGGGCTGCGCCGAGACGGAGGGGATGCGGAGCCACTCGGCGAGGTCGTCGAGGAAGGCGGCGCGGTGGGTGTCGATGTACGTGCGGACGGCGCTGTCCGGCGGGGTGTCGCTCATGCCCCCGAGCCTAGCTGTCCGCCTGATGGTCACCGCCGGTGTCCGATTTGCCTTGGAGGATCCGCTCAAGGCGGGCCCGGTCGGGGAGGTTGCGGGGGCGGATCACGCGGCCGCTGCGAACGTGGAGAAAGGCCGCGGTGACCTGGTCGAGCGGGGTGCCGGTGGCTTCCGCCCAGGCCAGGCGGTAGACGGCGAGCTGGAGGGGATCGGCCTCGGTGGTGCGGCCGGTCTTCCAGTCGACGATCTCGTAGCCGGTGTCCGTGCGGTAGACGGCATCGATCCGGCCACGGATGACACGGCCCGCGAGGGTGAGCTGGACCGGGGCCTCCATGCGGTGGGGTGGCCGGTCCGCGTATTCGCTCCGCTCGAAGGCGGCCTTGAGGGAGTCGAGGTCGGCCTCGTCGGCGACCTCCTGGTCAGATCCGGGCAGCTCGGTGGCGGGGTCGAGCACGTCGAGCAGCGGGAGCGGGAGCTCGTCGAAGCGGGACTCGACCCAGGCGTGGAAGCGGGTGCCCTGGCGGGCGGCGGGCTGCGGGGGCGTGGGCATGGGGCGGGCGAGGTCGCGGGCGAAGCCCTGTTCGTCGGCGGCGAGCCGGAGCAGCTGGCTGGCCGAGAGGGCGGCCGGGAGTTCCACGTCGCGGACGGCTGCGCGGGCACGGCGGAGCTCGCCCTCCAGGGCGTCGAGGTCCCGGTCCCAGGAGGCGACGGCCCTCGCGTCCTCGGGGGTGAGGGGGTTCGGGCCTGCCGCCGCCTGCCGCCCGGCGGGGGTGGGGGCCGCGGCCCAGGCCTCGCCGTCCCAGGGGTCGTCGGCGTCCGGCTCCGGCGCGGGGGTGGGCGCCTCGGGGGCCGTTGGATCGGGGCCCGTCGCCTCGGGGGCCCAGAGGTCGTCCTCCGGCCAGGCCTCGTCGTCAGGCCACGGTTCGTCCTCGTACGACGGGTCCTCGCAGTCCGGGGGCCAGAGGTAGGAGTCCTCCTCCGGCGGGGCCGGGGAGGCGAGGTAGGACTCCACCAGGGCCGCCGCCGAGCGGCGGAGGGTCAGGGAGTCCGGGTCCAGGGGCAGCGGCCAGGACTGGTCCCGGGTGGATTCGGCGGACAGGGCCGGGTTCTCCGCGTCCGGGGCGGGCTCGTCCGCCCAGGCCTCGATCTCGCCGAACCCGGCCGCGCAGTGCTCGTACAGCGCGGTCAGGAAGGCGGAGGGGCCGCGGCGCTTCTTCTGGGTCGGGCCCCACCAGTGGCCCGAGGCCAGCAGGAGGGAGCGCGGGCGGGTGAAGGTCACGTAGCCGAGGCGGAGTTCCTCCACGGACTTGTGGTCCTTCAGGGCCGTCTTGAAGGACTTCAGCCCGGCCGAGGTCCAGGCCGGGTCCCCCGGCAGGGTGGGCGCGTCGCCGCGCAGGGCGTACGGCAGCACCTTCGCGTACGAGGTCCAGGACTCCGGCGCCTTCTCCTTCGGGAAGGATCCGGCACACAGGTCGGGGACGACGACCACGTCCCACTCCAGGCCCTTGGACTTGTGGGCGGTGAGCACCTTCACCGTGTTCTCCCCGCCCGGCAGGGCGTGGTCCAGGCCCTTCTCGTACTGGGCCGCCGTGCGCAGGAAGGCGAGGAAGGCCAGGAGGGTCGCCTCGCCGTCCAGGGCGGCGAAGCCCGCGGCCACGTCCATGAAGTTCGACAGCGTCTCGCGCCGGCGGGCCGCCAGCGCGTGCGGGGACGCGGACAGTTCCACCTCCAGGCCGGTCGCGGCCAGGACCCGGTGCAGGACGTCCATCAGCGGGTCGGCGAGGGACCGCCGCAGGTCGCGCAGCTCCTGCGCGAGGTGCGCGAAGCGGACCCGGGCCTCGGCGGAGAACGGAAGGCCGTCATCGGACTGGCCCGCCCCGTCCAGGAACGTCTCCAGCGCGTCGGCCAGCGACACGATCTCCGCCGGGTCCACGCCCTCGACGGCCGCCGCGAGCCGTTCGTCCGGGTCCGCCTCCGTGTCGGACGGCGACCGCCCCACGAGCAGTCGCGCACGGCGGCCCAGCAGGGCCAGGTCGCGCGCGCCGATCCGCCAGCGCGGGCCGATGAGCAGCCGGACGAGGGAGGCGTTGGCGCCCGGGTCCTGGAGGACCTCGCAGACGGCGACGAGGTCCGCGACCTCCGGCAGGTGCAGGAGCCCGGAGAGTCCGACGACCTCCACCGGCACGTCCCGGGCCACCAGGACGGCCTGGATCCGCGCGAAGTCCGCGGCGGACCGGCACAGGACGGCGATCTCGCCCGGCTCCGTCCCGGTGCGGACCAGGTGCGCGACGGAGTCCCCGAGCCACTCCAGCTCCTCGGCGTGGGTCTCCAGCAGCGCGCACCGTACGAAGCCCGCGCGCTCGGCGCCGGGCGCCGGGCGCAGCGCCTCCACCCCCTCGTGCATGGCGCGCAGCGGCTCGGCGAGCCCGTTGGCCAGGTCGAGCAGGCGGCCGCCGCTGCGCCTGTTCTCGCTGAGCGAGAGGCGGGTGGCGGGGGTGCCGTCGGCGTGCGGGAAGTGCTCGGGGAAGTCGTCGAGGTTGGCCACGGAGGCGCCGCGCCAGCCGTAGATGGCCTGGCAGGGGTCGCCGACGGCGGTCACCGCGTGGCCGGTGCCTGCACCGAACAGCCCGGACAGCAGCAGCCGCTGCGCGACGGAGGTGTCCTGGTACTCGTCGAGCAGGACCACCCGGAACTCCTCGCGCAGCAGCGCCCCGACCTCGGGCCGGGTGGTGGCGAGCTGCGCGGAGAGGGCTATCTGGTCGCTGAAGTCGAAGAGGTCGCGGGAGCGTTTGGCGGCGCGGTAGCGGGCGACGAGCTCCAGGAGCTCGAGGCGGCCGCGCACGGCCTCGGGGACCTTGCGGAGGTCCTCGTTGGTGAGCTTGGCGTCGGCGAGCTCACTCAGCAGCCCGGTGTCGTACGTACGCAGGCGCTCCGGCTCGACCAGGTGCTCGGAGAGCTCCGCGTCGAGCGCGAGCAGGTCGCTGACCAGGTCGGGCAGGGACTTGGTGAGCGAGGGGTAGGGGCCGGGGGCCTCGCGCAGCACCTTGGCGGCGAGCTGGAAGCGGGTCGCGTCGGCGAGGAGGCGGGAGCTGGGCTCCAGGCCGATGCGCAGGCCGTGGTCCTTGAGGAGCTGCCCGGCGAAGGCGTGGTACGTCGAGATGCGCGGCTCGCCGCCGGCCGCGTCGGCCTCGGCGGGCGAAGGGTCCGGGTCGGTGATGCCGGCCCGCGCGAGGGCCGTGCGTACGCGCTCGGACAGCTCCCCGGCGGCCTTGTTGGTGAAGGTCAGGCCGAGGACCTGCTCGGGGGCGACCGCGCCGGTGCCCACCAGCCAGACCACGCGGGCGGCCATGACGGTGGTCTTGCCGGATCCGGCGCCCGCGACGATCACCTGGGGGGCGGGCGGTGCGGTGACGCAGGCCAGCTGTTCGGGCGTGAAGGGGATGCCGAGGAGCTCTTTGAGCTGCTCGGGGTCGGTGAGGACGGACGGACGCGCGGACACGTTAAGAGGCTAGCCGCCCCCACGGACAGTCCCCGCTACTCGACCGTCTGGCGGCCTTCCGGGCGGGCGCTGCACGAGCTGCGGAAGGAGCAGTGGTCGCAGTGCTTGCCCGCGGCGGGTGCGAAGCGCTCGTCCAGGACCCGGCCGGCGGCGGTGGCGAGCAGGTCGCCGACCCACTCGCCGTCGAGCGGCTGCTGTCCCTGGACCTTGGGGACCTCGTCACCGCCCTCCTTCTTGGGCGCGCCCTGGCGCAGCTGGACGAGTTCGGCGCCGCCGGATGCGGGGCGCAGGCCGTCGAAGACCTCGTCGACGGCGCCTTCGCGCACGGCGAGCTGGTAAACGGCGAGCTGGGGGTGGCGCGCGACCTCGTCCTTGGTGGGCGCGGCCTTGCCGGTCTTGAAGTCGACGACGTACGCGCGCCCCTGCGGGTCCGATTCGACGCGGTCCATGGAGCCGCGGATCCGGACGGTGTGGTCGCCCGCTTCGAGTGTGACGTCGAACTCGTGCTCCGTGGCCACGGCCGCCCGGCCCCCGCGGTCGGTGGCGTGCCAGCGCAGGAAGCGCTCGAGGGCGGCGCGGGCGTTCTCCTTCTCCTGGGCCGATTTCCAGGGCGCGTCGAAGGCGAGGCCGTCCCAGACGGAGTCGAGGCGTTCCATGAGGACGGCCAGGTCGGCGGGGGTGCGGCCGGAGGCGACCTCGTCGGCGAGGACGTGGACGACGTTGCCGAACCCCTGGGCGGCGGTGGAGGGGGCGTCGGCCTTCACCTCGCGGCCGAGGAACCACTGGAGCGAGCAGCTGTTGGCGAGCTGGTCCAGGGCGCTGCCGGAGAGGGCGACGGGCCGGTCCCGGTCGCGCAGCGGGACGCTGCTGCGGGTGGGCTCGTACAGCCCCCACCAGCGCTGCGGGTGGGCGGCGGGGACCAGCGGGCGGTCCTCGTCGTCGGTGAGCGCGGCGAGGCGGGCGAGGCGTCGGGCGGCCGCGTCGCGCAGGGCGGGCGAGGCGTCGGGGTCGACGGTGGTGGCGCGCAGCTCGGCGACGAGGGCCGGGACGGCGAGCGGGCGGCGGGGGCGGCCGGTGACGTCCTTCGGGATGACGCCGAGCTCGGTCAGGAAGCGGGAGGGCTGGTCGCCGTCCTCGGCCGGGGCCTTGACGGCGGTGACGACGAGGCGGTCGCGGGCGCGGGTGGCGGCGACGTAGAAGAGGCGGCGCTCCTCCGCGAGGAGCGCGCCGGGGGTGAGGGGCTCGGCGAGGCCGTCGCGGCCGATGCGGTCGGCCTCGAGGAGGGAGCCGCGGCGGCGGAGGTCGGGCCAGAGGCCCTCCTGTACGCCGGCCACGACGACCAGGGACCACTCCAGGCCCTTGGAGCGGTGGGCGGTCATCAGCCGGACCGCGTCGGGGCGGGTGGCGCGGGTCGTCAACGTGTCGGCGGCGATGTCCTCCGCCTCCAGTTGTTCGAGGAAGTTGAGGGCGCCGCGGCCGCCGGTGCGTTCCTCGGCGCGGGCCGCGGTGTCGAAGAGGGCGCAGACGGCGTCGAGGTCGCGGTCGGCGTTGCGGCCGGCCGCGCCGCCGCGGCGGGCGCTGCGCTCCAGCCGCTGGGGCCAGGGGGTGCCGTCCCAGAGGGTCCACAGGGCCTCTTCGGCGGTGCCGCCGCCCTGGAGGAGCTCGCGGGCCTTGCGCAGGAGCAGGCCGAGGCGCTGCGCTCCGCGGGCGTAGGCGGGGTCGTGCGCGGTGAGCCGTTCCGGCTCGGCGAGGGCGCGGGCGAGCAGGACGTCGGAGGGTGCGGGCACCTTGACGCCTGCGGCGCGCTCCTCGTCGCGGAGGGCGCGGCCGAGGCGGCGCAGATCGGCGGCGTCCATTCCGCCGAGCGGGGAGGTGAGCAGGGCGAGGGCGGCCTCGACGCCGATACCTCCGGCGGGGTCGGCGGGGTTCTCGGGGCCGGGCCCCGGGTCCGGCTCGCCTGCGGCGGGCTGGTCCTGCGGACCGGGGGATGATCCCAGCCCACCCGCCCCGGAGTCGCGAGCAGGCTCGCGCACGTCGGTGGAGCCGGGTGCGGGTGGTGTGTCCGGGGTGGACGGGGGGAGGGCGGCGGCGGCCGTGGCTGTGGCGCGGAGGGCTGTCAGGAGGGGGGCTACGGCCGGTTCGTGGCGGAGGGGGGTGTCCGCGCCGTCCGTTTCGACGGGGACGCCCGCCGTGATCAGGGCGCGCCGCATCGCCGGGAGGGTGCGGCCGCCCGCGCGGACCAGTACGGCCATGTCCTGCCAGGGCACGCCGTCCTCCAGGTGGGCCCTGCGCAGGATGTCGGCGATGTTGTCCAGCTCCGCACCGGCCGTGGGGTAGGTGTACACCTCCACCCGGCCGCCCTCCCTGGTGGCATGGAGGGCTCGGTGCGCCCGTACCGCGGCCGCGGGAAGCCGGGGCAGCGGCATGCGGGTCGTGAGGAGGCGGGTCGCCGCGAGGATGGCCGCGCCCGAGCGGCGGCCCACCGTCAGCGCCTTGACCGCCGCGCCCGGGAAGGCCGACTCGAAGTCCAGGACGTTGTTGATGTCGGCGCCGCGGAAGGCGTAGATCGACTGGTCGGGGTCGCCGAAGGCCACCAGCGTGCCGCCGGGGCCGCTCAGCGCCCGCAGCAGCCGCAGCTGGGAGGCGTCCGTGTCCTGGTACTCGTCCACGAAGATCGCGTCGTAGGAGGAGGACAGGGCGGGGGTGCCCTCCGCCAGGAGGACCGCGCGGTGCAGGAGTTCCGCGTAGTCCAGCGTGCCCTGCAGGTCCAGGACGTCCAGGTACTCGGAGAGGAAGGCCGCGGCCGCCTTCCAGTCCGGGCGGCCGATGCGGGTCGCGAAGGAGTCGAGCGCGGACGGGCCCAGCCCCAGCTCGCGCGCGCGGGCGAGCACGGCGCGGACCTCGTCCGCGAACCCGCGCGTGGTCAGCGCGGCCCGCAGGTCGTCCGGCCAGCGGATGGAGCGGATCCGGCGCTGGCCCTCCAGGAGGGTGCGGACCATCACGTCCTGCTCCGGGCCGGACAGCAGCCGCAGCGGATCGGCGAAGAGGTCGGTGTCCTGGTGGGCGCGGACGAGCCCGTAGCAGAAGGAGTGGAAGGTGGTCGCCTGCGGAGCCCGCGCGCCGCCGAGGCGCAGGGCGGCCCGGTCGCGCAGTTCCACGGCCGCCTTGCGGCTGAAGGTGAGGATGAGGATCCGGGCGGGGTCCGTGCCCGCTTCCACTCGGGCGGTGACGGCCTCGACCAGCGTGGTCGTCTTCCCGGTGCCCGGTCCGGCCAGGACCAGCAGTGGTCCGCCGGTGTGGTCAACCACCGCGCGCTGCGCTGCGTCCAGGACAGGGGGGTCCACCCGTTCCGGCCCGGTACGCACGAGGCGGTACGCGTCAGGAGTCCGCGTACGCCGCCGTTCGGTGCGGTCGGAAGGAGAGGTGATCACGTGAGCTGCCGGTCCTGGTGGGTCTTCGGGTGCCGCCGCGACGGCGGCGGCCGGAGCGGAAGAGGCAACGCTACGGCAACCGGCCTGCCCCGCGTAGTTCCTCTCCGTCCCCCGGACGGGCCTTCGCACGGACGCCCGACCGCCCGCGCGGGCCGCGCATGGCCGAAGCTGTCAGGTGTGAGCCTCGTCGCGGTCCCCGTCGCCGTCCCAGCGTGCCCGGCGCATGTCGAGCCGCTGCTCGCCGCCCGCCGTCAGGCGCAGCGGGGTGGCCTCGGCGCGGTAGTGCTCCAGGGCTCGGCGCTCGCTGCCGGGCAGTGGTACGCCGTCCGCCCGCACCACGCGCCACCAGGGCACCGCTCCCCCGTACAGGGCCATGACGCGCCCGACTTGGCGCGGTCCACCGTCGCCGAGCCACTCGGCGACGTCTCCGTACGTCATCACCCGGCCGGGCGGAATACGCTCGACCAGCTCCAGCACGTGCTCCGCGTACGCGGGCAGCTCCTCGCTCATCCGGCCCATGGTGCAGCACGATGGCGGGCCGGCGCCGGAAGACAAGGTTCCGTACCGGCGCGCACCCTGATGCCCCGCTCGAAGGTCGGTCCGTGCCACCATCTTGCGGGCGGTGACTGGTGATACGTGATCAAGAAGAGACGGAAGTGACGACTAAGGAGCAGGGTGTGAGCCCTCCGGACGGCGCGTCGGCTGACGACGACGCGCGCCCAGACGACGGCACCACCCCCCGGCCCAGACCCCGGCCCGACGGCGACGACGAGCCGGCGGGCCCGCACGGGCACGCCCCCACCGCCGCCGACCGGGTCGAGGTCGACGAACCGCTGCTCGCCGCCCGCGTGCACCGCCCGTCCGACCTCGTACGCCTGCTCGTCGGCGTCCTCGGCATCGCCGTCGTCCTCGCCATCGCCGCCTTCGCCCACGGCACCACCGTCGGCCTGGAGGAGGACATCAACAAGGGCACCGGCCAGGCGCCCGACCTGTTGATCAAGGTCGCCGCGCTGGTGTCGAGCATCGCGGTGCTGCTGCTCCCCGTCGCCTTCGCCATCGAGCGGCTGATCAAACGCGACGGCCTGCGCATCGCCGACGGCGTGCTCGCGGCCGTCCTCGCGCACGGGGTCACCCTCGCCACCGACCTGTGGGTCTCGCAGGCCGCCCCGGACACCATCCAGGACGCCCTGACCCGTTCCGCCGGGGCCGGCGGGGCCCTGACCGATCCGGTGCACGGCTACCTCGCGCCCGTGATCGCGTACATGACGGCCGTGGGGATGACCCGCCGGCCGCGCTGGCGCGTGGCGCTGTGGGTGGTCCTGCTCATGGACGCGTTCACGATGCTGGTCAGCGGCTACACCACACCCTTCTCGATCATCCTCACCGTGCTGATCGGCTGGAGCGTCGCCTACGGGACGCTGTACGCCGTCGGCTCGCCGAATGTGCGCCCCACCGGGCAGACCCTCCTCGCGGGACTGCGCCGGGTCGGCTTCCGGCCGGTCAGTGCGATGCGCGCCGAGGTCCCCGAAGGCCCCGAGGCCTCCGAGGTGAGCGACCGGGGCCGCCGCTACCACGTGACCCTGGAGGACGGCCCGCCGCTCGACGTCACGGTCGTGGACCGGGAGCAGCAGGCCCAGGGCTTCTTCTACCGGGTCTGGCGCCGGCTCACACTGCGCGGCATCACCACCGGGCGCAGCCTGCAGTCGCTGCGCCAGGCGCTGGAGCAGGAGGCGCTGCTCGCGTACGCCGCCATCGCGGCCGGGGCGAACGCGCCGAGGCTGATCGCCACCTCCGAGCTCGGCCCGGACGCCGTGATGCTCGTGTACGAGCACCTGGGCGGCCGGACCCTGGACTCCCTGCCCGACGAGGAGATCACCGACGAGCTGAGCCTCAACGCCTGGGAGCAGGTACGGGCCCTGCAGTCGAGGCGGATCGCGCACCGGCGGCTGACCGGGGACGCCCTCGTGGTGGATCGTTCCGGCAACGTCATCCTCACCGACCTGCGCGGCGGTGAGATCGCGGCGGGCGACCTGGTGCTCCGGATGGACATCGCCCAGCTGCTGACCACGCTCGGCCTGCGGGTCGGCGCGGAGCGGGCGGTGGCCTCTGCGGTGTCGGTGCTCGGCCCGGACGCGGTGGCGGACTGCCTGCCGCTGCTCCAGCCGATCGCGCTGAGCCGCTCCACGCGGGCCACGCTGCGCAAGCTGGCCCGGGAGCGGGCGGAGCGGCAGCGGGAGGCCGTACTGGAATCCTCGCGGGCGGCGAAGGCGGCGCGCGAGGCCGACGCCGCGGCCACCAGCCCCGCCGCGGACCGCAAGGCGGAGAAGAAGGCGCTGGACAACGCGCTGGACGGGGCGCGGGAGGAGGACCTGCTGAGCCAGATCCGCCAGCAGGTGCTGCTGATCCGCCCGCAGGCCCCGGTGGAGCCGGCCCGGCTGGAGCGGATCCGGCCGCGCACCCTGGTGTCGTTCATCGCGGGCGCCTTCGGCGCGTACTTCCTGCTGACGCAGCTCGCCCACGTGGACTTCGCGACCATCGTCGGCCAGGCGCAGTGGGGCTGGGTCGGGGCGGCGCTGGCCTTCTCGGCGCTGAGCTACTTCGCGGCGGCGATGAGCCTGCTGGGCTTCGTGCCCGAGCGGGTGCCGTTCCTGCGGACCGTGGTCGCGCAGGTGGCCGGGTCCTTCGTGAAGCTGGTGGCTCCGGCGGCGGTGGGCGGTGTCGCGCTGAACACGCGGTTCCTCCAGCGGGCGGGGGTCCGGCCGGGGCTCGCGGTCGCGAGCGTGGGCGCCTCGCAGCTGTTCGGACTGGCCAGCCACATCCTGCTGCTGCTGTCCTTCGGCTATCTGACGGGGACGGAGAAGACCCCGGAGATGACCCCGTCCCGGACGGTCATCGCGGGTCTGCTGACGGTGGCGGTGCTGGTGCTGGTGGTGACGGCGGTCCCGTTCATGCGGAAGTTCGTCGCGACGCGGGTACGGGCGCTGTTCGCCGGGGTCGTGCCGCGCATGCTGGACGTGCTCCAGCGGCCGCAGAAGCTGGTGACCGGCATCGGCGGGATGCTGCTGCTGACGGGCTGCTTCGTGATGTGCCTGGACGCGTCGATCCGGGCGTTCGGGGGCGGCCAGGCCATCAGCTACGCGAGCATCGCGGTGGTGTTCCTCGCGGGCAACGCGCTGGGGTCGGCGGCGCCGACGCCGGGCGGTATGGGCGCGGTGGAGACCACGCTGACCCTGGGTCTGATCGCGGCCGGCCTGGAGAAGGAGGTCGCGATCTCGGCGGTGCTGTTGTTCCGGCTGATGACGTTCTGGCTGCCGGTGCTGCCGGGGTGGATCTCGTTCAACTTCCTGACCCGCAAGGAATCCATCTAGGTCCTGTCCGGGCGATCTTCGTGGGTCAGCCCGCGTGGTCTGGTGCGGTGCATCGCAAGGCGGTGGGGGCACCTCCCAGCGGTAGCTGGGGGACATCGCAGCTCGTACTTGGCCGTACTCGCGCGATGCGACAACGCGGCGAGGTGCCGTGCCAGGCCACGCGGGCCCGCGAAGATCGCCCGGACAGGGCCTAGCCTCCGGCTCGGTGCGGGGGGGCCGGGGAGGGACCCGTTCGGGTCAGCGCGGGGGCGGGGGTGGCCGAGGCCGCAGAGGATGGGGGCATGCCGAGAAACGCCTGGCGGGTCACATCCGCCGCCGCACTGGCCGCCGCCCTGTTCGCCACCGGCGGCTGCTCCGACGACGGCGACGGGAAGAAGACGAAGGCCGACGGCACCAAGGAGGCCAAGCCCCTCAAGTGGGGCGAGTGCCCGGCCCCCACCCCCCTGGAGGGCGGCGGACAGGCCCCGCCCAAGGACTGGCAGTGCGCCACCCTCGACGTCCCCCTCGACTACGCGAAGCCCGAGGGCGAGACCATCCCGCTCGCCCTGATCCGTGCCAAGGCCCGCGACCAGAAGAACCGCATCGGCTCCCTCGTCTTCAACTTCGGCGGCCCCGGCGGCTCCGGCATCACCACCCTCCCCGGCGCCGCCAAGGAGTACGAGGCCCTGCGCGCCCGGTACGACCTGGTCAGCTTCGACCCCCGCGGGGTGGGTCGCAGCGTCCCCGTCCGCTGCGAGGGCGACAAGCAGCTGGACGCCTACTACGCCGAGGACTCCAGCCCCGACACCCCGCAGGAGGAGCAGGCCTTCGTCCGGAACATCCGGGACTACCAGCAGGCCTGCCGGCAGAAGTCCGCCGCGCTCCTGCCCCACGTCGGCACCTCGAACGCCGCCCGCGACCTGGACCGCATCCGCCAGGCCCTCGGCGACGAGAAGCTGAACTACTTCGGCATCTCCTACGGGACCGAGCTCGGCGGGGTCTACGCCCACCTCTTCCCGAAGAGCGTCGGGCGGGCCGTCTTCGACGCCGTCGTGGACCCGACCAAGACCTCCGAAGAGAGCGCGCTCGGCCAGGCGAAGGGCTTCCAGCTCGCCCTCGGCAACTTCGCGCAGGACTGCGTGGACCGCGGGGACGAGTGCCGGCTCCAGGGCAGCACCGCCAAGGAGATCGAAGCCAACATCATCAAGCTCCAGAAGGACCTCTCCGCCAAGCCCATCGCGGGCATCGGCGACCGGCCGCTCACCGAGAGCCAGGCGACCAACGGCATCGCGCAGGCCCTGTACTCCAAGGAGCTGTGGCCGCTGCTGGAGCAGGGCCTCGACGAGGCGGAAGGCGGCCAGGGCCAGCTGCTGCTCGCCCTCTCCGACGCCCTCAACGGCCGCGACCAGCAGGGGCATTACAGCAACATCGGCGCGGCGAACACCGCCATCAACTGTGTCGACTCGAAGGTCCGTTACACCTTGGCGGAGACCAAGGCCAAGCTGGCGACGTTCCGTTCGGCCTCGCCCGTCTTCGGTGACTTCCTCGGCTGGGCGATGATGAGCTGCACCGACTGGCCGGTCGCGGGCGCCTGGGAGACCCCGGACGTGTCCGCCCCGGGAGCCGCCCCGATCCTGGTGATCGGCAACACCGGCGACCCGGCCACCCCGTACGAGGGCGCCCGCCGCATGGTGGAGCAGCTCGGGCCCGGCGTCGGCGTGGAGCTCACCTACAAGGGCGAGGGGCACGGCGCGTACAACAGCGGCGACCCGTGCGTGCAGCAGGCCGTCAACACGTACCTCCTGGACGGGAAGGCGCCGAAGGCGGGCACCGTCTGCACCGCGACCGCGGACCCCACGGGGACGCCCGTCGGGCCGGAGCCGCCCCAGGGCGCCTGAACGCCGGAGGGGCCGCACCGCGCGCAGGCGGTACGGCCCCTCCGGGGTGACTGCTAGTAGATCGGCTTGTCCGGCTCGATCTGGTGGACCCAGCCGATCACGCCGCCGCCGACGTGGACCGCGTCCGAGAAGCCCGCGGACTTCAGGACCGCGAGGACTTCCGCACTGCGGACACCCGTCTTGCAGTGCAAGACGATGCGCTTGTCCTGCGGCAGGTCCTGGAGGGCCGTGCCCATCAGGAACTCGCCCTTGGGGATCAGCTTCGCGCCGGGGATCGAGACGATCTCGTACTCGTTGATCTCGCGGACGTCGATGATCTCGATGTTCTCGCCGTCGTCGATCCACTCCTTGAGCTGCTTGGGAGTGATCGTCGAGCCGGCGGCCGCCTCCTGGGCCTCCTCCGACACGACGCCGCAGAAGGCCTCGTAGTCGATGAGCTCGGTGACGGTCGGGTTCGGACCGCAGACCGCGCAGTCGGGGTCCTTGCGGACCTTGACCTGGCGGTACTGCATCTCCAGGGCGTCGTAGATCATCAGGCGGCCGACCAGCGGCTCGCCGATGCCCGCGAGGAGCTTGATCGCCTCGTTGACCTGGATGGACCCGATGGACGCGCAGAGCACGCCCAGCACGCCGCCCTCGGCGCAGCTCGGGACCATGCCCGGCGGCGGGGGCTCCGGGTAGAGGCAGCGGTAGCACGGGCCGTGCTCGGACCAGAAGACCGAGGCCTGGCCGTCGAAGCGGTAGATCGAGCCCCACACGTACGGCTTGTTCAGCAGCACGCAGGCGTCGTTGACCAGGTAGCGCGTGGCGAAGTTGTCCGTGCCGTCGACGATGAGGTCGTACTGGCTGAAGATCTCCATCACGTTCTCGGCTTCGAGCCGCTCTTCGTGGAGGACCACGTTCACGTACGGGTTGATGCCCAGCACGCTGTCGCGGGCCGACGCGGCCTTGGAACGGCCGATGTCCGCCTGGCTGTGGATGATCTGGCGCTGCAGGTTCGACTCGTCGACCTCGTCGAACTCCACGATGCCCAGCGTGCCGACGCCGGCCGCGGCCAGGTACATGAGGGCAGGCGAACCGAGACCGCCCGCGCCCACGGCCAGCACCTTGGCGTTCTTCAGGCGCTTCTGGCCGTCCATCCCCACATCCGGGATGATCAGGTGGCGGGAGTACCGACGAACCTCGTCAACGGTGAGCTCAGCAGCTGGCTCGACCAGGGGTGGCAGCGACACGGGGACTCCGTAGATGGTGACGTCTTAACGGTGGTTCTCCCCGTAACACTGCCACGCCCGTCTTCATTCCAAGACACCCGTCCCGATCCGCGAGACGATTTCGTCCCAGTACGCGGGCATCGAGGCCCACGGGTCGCGGTCGCCCGCCCCGCGCCGGTCGGTGAACCAGATGGTGCCCGCTCCCTGCCAGCGGGCGATCCGCACGGCCTCCTCCAGGTGCGTGCGCGGCACCCCGTGGACGAGGTGGCAGAACCGCTCCGCCGGATGGTCGGCGGTCCACTCCGCGACCTGCGACCAGCGGTAGTCGGCCCAGGCCCCGGAGAAGGTCACCAGCTGGTCGGCGGCCTCCACGTAGCCCTCGTAGGGGTGGGTGCCGTGCCCGAGCACGATCCGCACGTCCTCGCCGAGGCCGCGCAGGGTGTCCGCGACCCGGCGCACGGGGGCGAGTTCGGCCTTGTCCGACGGGGCGCCGGCGAGGTAGAAGCCGTCCACCCCGTACCAGTCGCGGAAGCGGTGGGCGTCGGAGATCAGCTCCCCGAAGGACCGCCGGCCGTCACGCATGGCGAGATGGCCCAGGAGCCGGGGACCGGTACCGCCCGCGCCGCGGAGCTTCGCGGCCGCCTCCGTGCAGTGCGGGTCGGGCCGCCCGCCCGGTCCGTCGGTGACGTTGAGCACGGCCCAGTGCAGCGGGGTGCCGGGGCGGGTCAGCTCGGCCCACTCGACGGGGGCGAGCAGCGGGTGCGCGTAACCGGGGACGCCGAGGCCGAGGCGCCCGGCCTCGGTCGGGGCGGCCGTCGTGGCCCCTGGCGGGGTGGTCAGATGCGGCACGCCGCCTCCATCCAGATGTCCGCCAGGGACTCCTCCAGGTTGATCCGCGGCCGCCAGCCGAGCCGGTCGCGGGCGGTGCGGACATCCGCCTGCTGCCAGGCCCCGCACCCGTCGGGGTACGGGTACGGCTGCGGGGCCGCGGCGGCGAGCTGCTCGGCGGTCGCCTCGGAGCGGGGGGACCCGATGGCGGCGAGACCGGCCGGCCGGCCGGGGTGCCCGTGCTGCTGCGGCCCGCCGTGCGGGACGTCCAGCTCGTGCAGGGCGCCCCCGTACCCGGCGACCCGGGCCAGGACGGCGGCCGCGTCGCGCAGCCTGACCGCACGGCCGGTGCCGATGTTGACCACACCCTGGGCGGCCGAGAGGGAGGCGGCGTGCACGGCCCGCGCCACGTCCCGAACGTCCACGAAGTCGCGCTGCACGCCGAGCCCGCTGAGCTTGAGCTCCCCGTCCCCGGACTGCATCGCGCGCCGCATGGCCTCGGCGAGGCGGCCGAGCGGGGATCCGGCGGGGGTGCCGGGGCCGACGGGCGAGAAGACCCGGAGCACGACGGCGTCCAGCCCGGAGCCCAGCACCAGCTCGGTGGCGGCCAGTTTGCTGACGCCGTACGGCCCGCCGGGTCTCGGCACGGCGTCCTCGGCCGTGGACGATCCGGGCTGGCTGGGCCCGTACTCGGCGGCGCAGCCGAGCTGGACGAGGCGGGCCCCGCAGCCGCTGCGGCGCAGCGATTCGCAGATGGTGGCGACGGCGACGGTGTTGTGCCGGGTGAGCTCGCGGGCTCCGCCGCGGGTGGCGCCGGCGCAGTTGACCACGACGCCCGGGTGGACGGCGTCGAGGAAGCGGGTCAGCGCGCCGGGGCTGCCGGTGGCGAGGTCGAACCGGACGTCGGCGTCGTCGCCGCGGCCGAGCGCGGTGAGCTGGACGGCCGGGTCGGCGAGCAGCCGGTCGGCGACGTAGCGGCCGAGGTATCCGTTGGCTCCGATCAGCAGCACCCTCATCGCGTGGCCCCTTGGTTGGTTGGCTGGCCGGTCATCTTCTGTTTCTCCTTGCGGGTGGGTGGATGGGGCCGCGCATGGGCGGATGCGCGGGACAGGGCGAGGACCGCGTGTACGAGGAGTCCCACCGCGGCGGCGGAGGCCGCTGCCGGGACGGGGACGAGGGCGAGCGCCAGGGCCGCGGCGACGGGTCCGCGGTGGGCCCCGTGCCGGAGCAGCAGCCTCGTCAGGAACAGCAGGAGGGCGAGCGGTACCGCCGCGGTGAGCGGGGCTCCGGCGAGCGCGGCCGCCCCGGCGGCGGCCGCCGCGAACACCGCGACGGCGGCGAGGAGCAGCGGCCGGACCCGGTCCGCGAACTCCTCCAGGGCGCGGCTCCCGGCGAGCCGGGCCCGGGCCCGGGCAGCGAAGGCCGCGGCGACCAGGTGGCCGGGGGCGACGGCCAGGGCGAGGCCGAGGGCGAGGGCGGTGCCGTGCCGGTGCGCGGCCCAGCCGGCGACGGCCGCGGCGAGCAGGTGCACGGCGAAGGGGAACCGCCCGCCGGCGGCCCGCCCGGGCCACACCAGCGCGGCGACGGCAGCGGCCACGGCGGCGGGCCCGGCCCAGGCCGGCGCGGCGGCGCCGACCCCGATGGCGAGGGCCCCGGGCAGCAGCGCGCAGCCGAAGCCCCGGAGCGCCGACGGCCCGGCCGGCCCGCGGCTGAGCGCGGCGGCGGGCACCTCCCCGTGCGGGGTGCGGGCGTACAGCTCCTCGGCGAGCGAGAAGACGTCCCGGTGCCGAAAGCGCGTGGCCGTACGGTCGGTGATCCCGTGGGCCTCCAGACCGGCGGCGATCTCCAGCGGGTCCACGGCCCGTTCGCAGAGCTCGCGGTGGCGGTGCAGCAGTGCCTTGACGGGGTCCCCGCCGGGTCGCCGGCGGGGAGTCGCGGGGGCGGCTTCGTCGACGGTCATACGGCTGCCTCCGAGGTGGGGGTGGGGGCGGCGGCCCACGTCGGGCTGGTCCAGTGCCCCGGCACGCGGGCTTCCGGGGGCGTGGCGAAGGGGACCTCCCCGTCCGGCCGGGCGGATCCGGCGGCGAGCAGCCGCAGGTAGATCTCCTGGAAGGCGGCCACGTTCTGCTCGACGGTGAACAGCTCCAGGGCCCGGGCCCGGGCGGCCGCACCGAGCCGGTGCGCCCGTTCCGGGTCGCGCAGCAGCGACAGGCAGGCGTCGGCCAGCGCCCGGGGGTTGCGCGGCGGGACGACGAGCCCGGTGCCACCGATGACCTCGCGGACCGCGCCGACGTCGGTGGAGACGGTGGCCCGGCCGCAGAGCATCGCCTCGGCCAGGGTGACCGGGAAGCCCTCGATCACGGAGGACAGGACGACGACGCGCCCGGCGCCGTAGGCCTCGGCCGGGGTGGGCGCCTCGGGTCCGCCGATCTCCTCGAAGGTGACCGGGTTCTCCCCGACGGTGACGGCGTCGGCGGCCTCGTCGGGGAAGAGCTGGGCGGCCAGGGACCGGCAGTCGGCGAGGTAGCCGGGTGCCGCGGCCGTGGCGAAGATGCGCAGGCGGGTCTGCGGGGCGGCCTTGCGGACCTCCGCGAAGGCGTGCAGCAGGGCGATGAGGTCCTTGGCGGGCTCTATCCGGCCGACCCACACGAGGGTGTCGGGGTCCCCGCCGTCCACGGACTCCCCGACGGTGGCGAATCGGTCCGCCTCCATCCCCGGGTAGACCGTCCGCAGCTTGTCCCGGGGGGCTCCGCACCGCTCCTGCCAGCGGCGGGCGTGCGCGTTCCCGGGGGTCAGCAGGTCGGCCCGGGCGTAGATCTCGCCGGCCAGCCGGATGTGGAAGGCCGCGAGCAGGGCCCGCAGGGCGGGGCGGCCCTCCCGGCTCTGCTCGAGGTAGTGGGCCCGCAGCTGGACCCCGTACTCGGTGACCAGCAGCGGGACTCCGAAGAAGCGTTTGGCCAGCAGCCCGGGGAGCGCCGCGACCCCGCCCGCCGCCGCGTGGCAGACGTCGACCGCGCCGAGGCTGCCGGGCTCCTCGTACCAGTCGAGGGACAACGGCCGCAGCATCCGCTCCAGTTCGTCCACGAACTCCAGCAGGTCCGGCACCTGCGCCGTCTGTACGGCGCGCCCGGCGCCCGGCGCCCGGCAGGCGGACTCCACGGCCCGTACGGCGGACTCGGAGCGCAGCGCCGCGTACAGGCCGCCCTGTTCGCGGGCGAGTGCGGCGAGCCCGTAGAGCCCGGCCTCGAAGGCGGGGGCCTCGCCCGCGCAGATCCCGTGGACCAGTTCCCGGAAGCAGTCGGCGAACCGCCGGCGCTCGCGCCGGGAGTACGTCCGCCCGTCGTCGGCCGGGGCCCAGAGGGGGGCGGTGCGGACCCGGGTGACGTGCTCGGGCAGCTGGACCCTCGCGCGTTCCTGCTCGGCGCTTCGGCTCAGTGCGTAGAGCTCGAACTCGTGCTGCGGGAGCCCGCGCACGAGCCGGTCGCACCACAGCCTCGCCTCTCCCGTGGCATACGGATAACCACCTTCCGTGAGCAGTCCGACCCGCACGAGTGGCACCCCCGATCTCCCGTTTCAGGCGGTCGCCGTCGGTCCGGCGACCCGCCGCGGAAGAACTCAAGCGGATGTGCCGAAGGCGCGACGGACGGTTGTCCGTCGCGCCACCGGAAGGGGTGAAGAGTCGTAACTTTCCCGTACGGTTCGCGTTCGAGCGCGCTACGCGAACCGTTTGTCGACACGGACGGCCGACTGACCGTCAGCTACCGGGGAACACCCAGGGGTTGGGCTTGCACTGGATCCCGTCGATGTCGAGCGACTTGGTCTGCTGCTGCATGATCGGGGCGAGAGCGCCCGGCGTGCGGCAGCTCACGTGGCCGTGCCCGAGCCGGTGGCCGACCTCGTGGTTGATGAGCATCTGCCGGTAGGCGACCATCTGGTCCGGCCCGTAGGTGGCGGAGCCCTGGGCCCAGCGGTACGCGTTGATCATCACGCGGTCGGTGGCCGCGGAGTCGCAGGAGACGTTGTCGACGGTCGTGTCCAGCCCGGACTTGGCGCACCACTTCCCGGTGGTCCCGGGGCTCGCGAGGGTGATCACGAAGTCGGCCTCGCCGCCCGGCACCCGCTCGAAGGTCTTCGTGCCGCCGTGGCCCCAGCTGCGGTCGTCGTTGAGGGTGCGGTGGACGGCCTCGGCGAACAGCTGCGGGTCCAGCCCCAGGCCCTGCTCCACGTCGACCCGGTAGCGCACGAGTTTGCCCTTGCCGGGGGCCTTGGCCACGCCGGGCACCGTGTCGAAGGCGCCGGAGCCGGTGAGCTTCGCGTCAATCGGCAGCTGCTGGGCCATCTTCTGCTCGTACGTGAGCTCTTGCGCGGGCGCGGGTGCCTGCGCGGGCGCGTCCGGCGTCGGGCGGTCGTCGGAGCGGGAGGCGGCCTCGTCGGCCCGGCCGCCGTCGGTCGCGGCGAGCGTGCCGTGCTGGACTCTCTCGCCGTCGGAGACCACCTGGACGGCGACGACGACGGCGAGGACGGTGGTGACGGCCGCGGCGGCCATGCCGGTGTAGGTGCGTGTCTTCGTACCGCGGCCGGAGTCGGGCCGCTCCGGCTCCACGGGCGCGTCGGCCGGCTTGCGCGGCCCGGGCACCCGGCGGTGCGAGCCGGTGGAGGTGACGGGGTCGAGGGCGTGCTCGTAGGGGGGCTCGGCGTCCGGCGGAGCCAGGGTGACCTGCGGGAAGCCGACCGCGGGGGTGCCGAAGGCCGGGGTGTCGGAGTCCAGCAGGGCGGTCGCGGTCCGGGGGCGCGGGACGCCGCGCCAGTCCCCGTACACGGAGTCGGCTCCGGCTCCGGCTCCCCAGGCGCCGCCGGACTCGTACTGCTGGGGGTGGCCGCCCGGAGCGGGCCGCTCCTCGGCCACGTACCCCTGGTGGGTGACGGTGGGCTCGGGCCGGGCCCGGGTGCGTTCCTCGTACGCCGGCGGCCGCTCGTACGGCTGACGTGCGGGGGCCGGTGCGGGTGCGGGCGCCGGGGCAGGCGCGGGGGCCTTGCGACTATGTCGTCCCACGGTCCTCAGCCTCTGCCGTCTTCGGTATCTCGGAGCAGCTCCCGGAAGGCGGCGGCCACCACCTCGGGGTACTCCATCATCGCCACGTGCCCGGCCTCGGGCAGGCACAGCAGCCGCGAGCCCCGGAAGGCAGCGGCCGCCTTGTGCGCCATACGGTACGAGACCAGCTGGTCCCTGCCACCGTAGACCAGCAGGGCCGGGGCGAGTACCCGCTGCGCCTGCCGCCACAGTCCGTGCTGCCCGCCGAGGGTGTAGGCGTCGACGATGCCGCGCGAGGAGCGGGTCAGGGACTCCCAGAAGTACGGCAGGGCCATCCGCCGTTCCATCTCCTCGACCGCGTTGCGGAATCCCTCCGGCGTCACCCGCGCGGGGTCGCCGTAGCAGAGCTCCGTCACCCCTTGGGTGCGCTGTTCGGCGGTCAGGCCCTGCGCGATCCGGCCCAGGAGCGCGGCCATCCCCGGTACGGCGAGCAGCGCGGTCGGCACGGCCGACTTCTGCACGCGCAGTTCGGGCAGGGCGGGCGAGACCAGCGTGAGCGTGCGGACGAGGTCGGGCCGGACGGCCGCGACCCGGGTGGAAACGGCGCCGCCGAGGGAGTTCCCGAAGAGGTGGACCGGCCCGCGTCCGGCGGCGTCGAGGTGCCGGATGACCACGCGGGCGAAGGCGGTGACGGAGTAGTCCCGGTCGGCGGGCGGCGGGGACCAGCCGAAGCCGGGCAGGTCGAGGGCCTCGCCGTCGACGGTGCCCGCCAGCCGCTCCATGAGCTCCGACCAGTTCTGCGAGGAACCGCCGAGTCCGTGGACGAACAGGGCGGGCGGCAGGTCCGTACGGACGGGCGGGCGCACCCGGACGGCCAGTTCCAGCCCGGGCAGCGCGACGGTGCGCAGCTGCTCTCCATTGGCCACCCGGACCGCTCCCGCCAGGGCGGACGGCTCGGCGGTGGACCGTACACCCGGCAGCTCGGTCGAAGACATGCGGCAATGTTACGAGACGATCACGCCGGGATCCTTGTGTTCGCGGTCACAGAGGCATGGCGATCCGTATAGCGGGGTATCCGCAAGCCTCCTAGGCTCGTAGTGAGAACAAGGAAGCGAGGGGAGCGGCATGACTGTCGACCCTGCGGAGCCGGACACCTTCCGCGAGGCGATTCCGGAAGTCATCGACCCTGAGGCGCCCGAGGCGGACCTGGCGGAGCAGCTGACCGAGGTGGAGCCGTCGGAGGAGGACGACAAGGTCACCGGTGTGGATCGCGGCGAGGCCAACGACGGGGACGCCGTGGAGCAGGCCAGGGTGGTGCCCCTGGACGAGGACGACTACCGCTGACCAGCACGTCCGACCGGTCCGTACCGCGAGAAAACTCGGCTTGAACCCACCAGATTCGGTTACCGAAAAGTACGATGGCGGCGCGGCGCAGAGCGCACTGTGTTCTTAGAGAAAGTGGGAGGCGGCGTGACAGCCATCGAGCAGACCGAGGCAGCGCGTCCGCGGGGCACGCGACTGCCGCGCCGAGCCCGGCGCAACCAGCTGCTGGGCGCGGCCCAGGAGGTCTTCGTCGCGCAGGGTTACCACGCCGCGGCCATGGACGACATCGCGGAACGGGCCGGCGTGAGCAAGCCGGTGCTGTACCAGCACTTCCCCGGCAAGCTCGACCTCTACCTGGCGCTGCTGGACCAGCACTGCGAGGCCCTGCTGCTCGCCGTGCGCACGGCGCTCGCGTCGACGACCGACAACAAGCTGCGCGTGGCGGCGACCATGGACGCCTATTTCGCGTACGTGGAGGACGAGGGCGGCGCCTTCCGGCTGGTCTTCGAGTCCGACCTGACGAACGAGCCGGCCGTGCGCGAGCGCGTCGACCGGGTCTCGCTCCAGTGCGCGGAGGCCATCTCCGACGTCATCGCCGAGGACACCGGCCTGTCCAAGGACGAGTCGATGCTGCTGGCCGTGGGCCTGGGCGGGGTCTCGCAGGTGGTGGCCCGCTACTGGCTGTCCAGCGAGAGCCCGGTCGCCCGGGACACGGCGGTGGGCCTGCTGACCTCGCTCGCCTGGCGCGGTATCGCGGGCTTCCCGCTGCACGGCAGCGAGCAGGGCACCGAGGCCTGAGCCGCCGGACGGCCGCGGGCGGTGTCCGTTCTCCGCTGTTCGCTGCGAGCGTGTCCGCTGTGCGCGGTCCGCGTCCCCTCTCCGGGCTAATGTGGACCGCGTACGGCGCGGCTGATCGCGCGAACCGGATCGTCGGAGGGACAAAGCCGTGGAGGTCAAGATCGGCGTGCAGCACGCACCCCGGGAGATCGTGCTGGAGAGCGACCTGAGCGCCGAGGAGCTGGAGACCATCGTCGCCGCCGCGCTGTCCGGCACGGCGCCGCTGCTCAGCCTCACCGACACCAAGGGCCGCAAGGTTCTGGTGCCGTCCGACCGCCTGTCGTACGTCGACCTGGGCGAGCCGAGCGCGCGCAAGGTCGGCTTCGGAGCGCTCTGACGCGGTGGCACCTGACGTGCCGAGAACTGTCTGAAACGGCCTGGTGGTTGATTCCACCGGGCCGTTTCCGTGTCTTCCGCTTCGGGTAGGACCGCAGTGAAGGCGTTTGCCCTGATGTGTGGGAGGGACTTCATGGTGCTGATGGAAGTGCTCGGCTCTGCCCTGCTGGGCCTCGCCCTGTCCGCGACAGCCGCGCGAGTGCTCGCCCGCAGGCTGCCCGCCCTGAGAGTGGTGCTGGTCAGCGGGGTGCTCGGGGCGCTGTTCGGGGCCTATCTGACGCACTTCGCGCTCGGCCCGGGGCACAACACCCTGACCGCGACCTTCGTCGGGGCCGTCTTGGTGTCGGCGGTGGTGCTGTCCCTGCTGCTCCGGCCGGCCTCCGGGCCCCGCAGGCCCTCGCACAGGACTCCGTTTTCGGTCCCGACACGGGGCTGACCCCTGATCCCTGATCCCTGACGCACGTCGGCCCCGGTACGGATGGTTCCGTACCGGGGCCGACGTACGTGTGCCGGGTGCTACGCGGCGAGGCCGAGGGCCGCCATCCGCTTGGTGTGCGCCTTGGTGATCCGGGTGAACATCTCGCCGACGGCCGCGAGGTCGAAGCCGGCGGCCATCCCGTCGACTCCGCCGACCAGCATGGTGGAGAGCGCGTCGCGCTCGGCGACCACGCGCTGGGCCTGCGAGAGGGCCTCGCCCATCAGCCGGCGGGCCCACAGCGCGAGCCGGCCGCCGCAGCGCGGGTCCGCCTCGATGGCGGCGCGCACCTTCTCGACGGCGAAGTTGCCGTGACCGGTGTCGTCGAGCACACCGAGGACGAGGGCCCGGGTGTCGGTGTCCAGGTGGCTGGCGACCTCGCGGTAGAAGTCGCTGGCGATCGAGTCGCCGACGTAGGCCTTGACCAGGCCCTCCAGCCAGTCCGACGGAGCGGTCTGGCGGTGGAAGTCGTCCACGCCCTTGGCGAAGGGCTGCATGGAGGCGGTGGGCTCGGCGTCGATCGCCGCGAGCCGGTCGCGCAGCCGCTCGAAGTGGTGGAACTCGGCGGAGGCCATGGCGGCGAGCTCGGCCTTGTCGTCGAGGGTGGGCGCGAGCTTCGCGTCCTCCGCGAGGCGCTCGAAAGCCGCGAGTTCTCCGTACGCGAGCGCGCCGAGCAGGTCCACGACGGCGGCCCGGTACTGCGGCGAGGCGGAGGCGGCCGCCCAGTCCTGGGCGGCGATGCCCACGGCTTCGGCGGGCGTGCCGTCGTCGGCGGGCGAGGCGTTTTCTACGGTCGACATGCTCCGCACAATAGCCCGCCGAAAGGCGCCTCAAGTCACCATCCCTGGTCACTGCCGGTCTGCCTAAACGTGCCGGTGCGGTGAATTCGCCCGACACAGCTGCGCGATTCCGGGGTACAGTGGTAATGCGCCTGCCGGATACTCGGCGGGCCATCCCGAATGAGGATGCCCGGTCGGTGGCCCGATCGGCTCCAAACCGACCGCCCTCAGTGGTGTGGTGTGTGCGCGGACGCGTACCTCCCGCACGAGGGGCCCCCTCAGCGGCAAGAGCGCTTGAGCGACGGCAGTGGTCCCGCGCAGCTTCGTACGTAGCAGTACGGCATAGCCAGGCACGGTACGACCCCCTTCGCCGCCTCGGGCCGCGTCTCACAGAAGAGGCAGCACCCTGACTACGTTCCGAGACCTCGGGATTCTCCCCGAGACCGCCGAAGCCCTTGAGGCCGTCGGCATCGTGTCCCCCTTCCCGATCCAGGAGATGACCCTTCCCGTCGCCCTTTCCGGCACGGACGTCATCGGCCAGGCCAAGACCGGAACCGGCAAGACGCTCGGTTTCGGCCTTCCGCTGCTGGAGCGGGTCACCGTCCCCGCGGACGTCGAGGCGGGCCGGGCCGAGCCCGGGCAGCTGACCGACGCCCCGCAGGCCCTCGTGGTGGTTCCGACCCGCGAGCTGTGCACCCAGGTCACCAACGACCTCCTGACCGCGGGCAAGGTCCGCAACGTCCGCGTCCTCGCCATATACGGCGGCCGCGCGTACGAGCCCCAGGTCGAGGCGCTCAAGAAGGGCGTCGACATCATCGTCGGCACCCCGGGCCGCCTGCTCGACCTGGCCGGTCAGAAGAAGCTCGACCTGTCGCACATCCGCGCCCTGGTCCTCGACGAGGCCGACGAGATGCTCGACCTGGGCTTCCTGCCCGACGTCGAGAAGATCATGAACTACCTGCCGCCGAAGCGTCAGACGATGCTGTTCTCGGCGACCATGCCGGGCGCGGTCATCGGCCTGGCCCGCCGGTACATGACGCAGCCGACCCACATCCGCGCCGTCTCCGAGGACGGCGAGGGCGCGACCGTCGCCAACATCGCGCAGCACGTCTTCCGCGCGCACAACATGGACAAGCCGGAGCTGGTCTCCCGCATCCTGCAGGCGGAGGGCCGCGGCCTGGCCATGATCTTCTGCCGCACCAAGCGCACGGCGGCCGACATCGCCGAGCAGCTGGAGAAGCGCGGCTTCGCCTCGGGCGCCGTCCACGGCGACCTGGGCCAGGGCGCGCGCGAGCAGGCGCTGCGCGCGTTCCGCAACGGCAAGGTCGACGTGCTGGTGTGCACCGACGTCGCCGCGCGCGGTATCGATGTCGAGGGTGTCACCCACGTCATCAACTACCAGACGCCGGAGGACGAGAAGACCTTCCTGCACCGCGTGGGCCGCACCGGTCGCGCGGGCAACAAGGGCATCGCCGTCACCCTGGTCGACTGGGACGACATCCCGCGCTGGCAGCTGATCAACAAGGCGCTGGAGCTGGACTTCCACGACCCGGTCGAGACGTACTCCACGTCCCCGCACCTGTACGAGCAGATGAACATCCCGGCCGGCACCAAGGGCATCCTGCCGCGCGCCGAGCGCACGCGGGCCGGCCTGAAGGCCGAGGACGTCGAGGACCTGGGCGAGACCGGCGGCCGCGGTGGCCGTGGCGGCCGCTCCGGCCCGGCCGCGGCTGCCGCCGTGGTGACGGAGGAGCGCCCCGCGCGTACCCGTACGCCGCGTCAGCGCCGCCGCACCCGTGGTGGCACGGAGCTGGGCGCCGAGACCGCCGAGGCGGTCGCGGTGACCCCGCAGGCCGAGGCTCCCGAGGCTCCGGCCGCCGACGAGCCGCGCAGGCCGCGCCGCCGCCGGACCCGCGCCGCCGTGGTCCCGGCCCAGGCAGCCGAGGCCGTCGAGGCCGCTCCGGTGACTCCGGTCGCCGTGGTCGAGGCCCCTGCCGCCGTCGCGGTCGAGGCCGTCGTGGAGGCTCCGGCCAAGCCGAAGCGCACCCGCACCCGCAAGGCCGTCGCCGCGGTCGCCGAGGCGGCCGTGGTCGAGGCCCCGGCCGAGGAGGCCCCGGTCAAGCCGAAGCGCGTCCGCAAGGTCGCGGAGGCCGCTCCGGAGCCGGACTTCCAGATGGCCCCGCCCGTGGAGCCCGTCAAGGCCCGCCGTACCCGGACCCGCAAGGTCGCCGAGGCCGCTCCGGTGGCTCCGGCCGCCGCTGTGGCCGAGGAGGCCCCGGTCAAGCCGAAGCGCACCCGCACCCGCAAGGCCGCGGCCGCGCCGGAGGCGTAAGCAGCACAGCCCTATACGCCGATGGCCCGGCTCCCCGTCCAGGGGGGCCGGGCCATCGGCGTATCGGCCGACCCGCGGACCCGCGGTGCCGACCGGCCAGTAACGTGAGCCGTATGAGCAAGCCGCCGCGCCTCACCCTGCCCCCGCGCGCCCGCGCGTACCTCCTCGACACCGACCGGGGCGCGTTCGCCGTCCACGAGGCCGGTGCGCCCGTCCGCGGGACCGCCCTGCTGGTGCCCGGGTTCACGGGCAGCAAGGAGGACTTCATCGCCCTCCTGGAGCCGCTGGCCGCCGCCGGGTACCGCGTCGTCGCCGTCGACGGCCGCGGCCAGTACCAGAGCCCCGGCCCGCGCGAGGAGTCCGCGTACGCGCTGGAGGAGCTGGCGGGGGACGTCCTCGCGCAGGCCGCCGCGCTGGACGCGGGCCCGGTCCACCTGGTCGGGCACTCCCTCGGCGGGCTGGTCTCGCGCGCCGCCGTACTCCGCGACGCCTCGCCCTTCGCCTCGCTCACGCTGATGAGCAGCGGGCCCGCCGCGATCTCCGAGGAGCAGCAGGCGCGCACGAAGCTGCTGGTGGCGGCCCTGGAGGCGCTGCGTGAGGACATGCCGGCGGTGTGGGAGGCGATGCGCGCCCATGACCCCGAGGACGCCGTCGCGGACTCGCCCGAGCTGGCGCGGTTCCTGCGCGAGCGGTGGCTGGCCACCGTCCCCGAGCAGCTGATAGCCACGGGCCGGGTACTGATCTCCGAGCCGGACCGGGTCGCGGAGCTGGCGGCCGTCCCGCTCCCGAAGCTGGTGCTGTCGGGAGCCGTGGACAACGCCTGGCCGGTGCCGTTGATGGATGACATGGCGGAGCGCCTGAGCGCTTCGCGTGTGATCGTCGAGCGCGCCGAGCACTCCCCCAATGCGGAGAATCCGCAGGTCACGGCGGGTGCGCTGGCTGCGTTCTGGGACGCGTGCACCGCAGAGTAGTTAGCGAGTGAAAAAATTTCCTTAGCGTAGGGAATGTTTTCCCTCTACACTTCGTTGTGACCTTTGCAAGGAGAACACTGACGAAGGGAGAAGCCCCATGCGCTTCGAGATTCTGCGCCTGGACGACGTCGACGGATCTGCCGTGGACAGCACCGTCGTGGACGCGGCCTCCGTCAACCGGATCGTGCAGCAGGCCGCAGCCGTTGGCCAGCGCATTCTGATCCGACCGGCCGAGACGGCGTCCTGCTGACGCCCTGACACACCGCACGAACGTCGACGCCCCCACACCGGAACCGGTGCGGGGGCGTTCGCATGTCCGTGGCGGTCAGGCGCCCTGTACGACCTGGAGCACACCGTTGATGATCTGCTGGACGGCGATCGCGGAGAGCATCATGCCGGCGAGCCGGGTCACGAGGACCACGCCGCCGTCCCTGATGACCCGGATGATCACCAGCGAGTAGCGCATGGTCAGCCACAGCACGACGTGCATGGCGATGATCGCGCACCAGACCGAGACCTGGCCGCCGAACCCGTCGGCCTTCTGCACGGCCAGGATCACGGACACGATCGCACCGGGGCCGGCCAGCAGCGGCATGCCCAGCGGGACCAGGGCGACGTTGACGTCCTTCGTCTGCTTCGGCTCGTCGGTCTTGCCGGTGAGCAGGTCGAGCGCGATGAGCAGGAGCAGCAGACCACCGGCGATCATCAGCGCCGGGACGGAGACGTGCAGGTAGTCCAGGATCTGCTGGCCGCAGATACCGAAGACCGCGATGACGCCGAAGGCCACGCAGACGGCCTGCCAGGCCATTTTGCGCTGCACCTTGGCGGGGCGCCCGGAGGTCAGGGCGAGGAAGATCGGCGTGATCCCCGGGGGGTCCATAATCACAAAAAGCGTGAGAAAAAGGGATCCGAAGACGGCGAAGTCGAACACAGTGATGCCTTGCGGGAGAGAGGGGTGTCGCGAAGAAAAGTGGTGGGACGGGTGGAGCGGAGCTCTGGCTCGCTAACCCTCACGTCCGCCGGCGCCGGGCACAGGGAAGGCCCCGGTCGCGCGGCGCGTGATCTCGCCGTAGATCTCGGGGTCGGTCGTGTACTCCCCGAGCCGGCAGGTCTTGCGGCTGCCGTGGTAGTCGCTGGAGCCGGTGGTCAGCAGTCCGAGGTCCGCCGCCAGGCCGCGCAGCCGCGCGCGGGTGTCGGTGTCGTGGTCCATGTGGTCCACCTCGATGCCGTCCAGGCCCGCGGCCGCCAGCTCGGCTATCGCCGCCTCGGGCACGCACTCGCCGCGCTTGACGGCGGCGGGGTGGGCGAAGACGGTGACCCCGCCGGCCGCCTTGACCAGGCGGATGGCGTCGAAGGGGTCGAGCTCGTGCTTCTCGGCGTACGCCCGGCCGCCATCGGCGAGCCAGTCGGGCGTGAAGGCGTCCGACACGGTGGGTACGACGCCCAGCTCGACCAGCGCGGTCGCGATGTGCGGCCGCCCCACGGAGCCGTCACCGGCGATCCGGGCCACCTGCTCCCAGGTGACGTCCACGCCGAGCGCCCGGAGCTTGCCGACCATGGTCTGCGCGCGGGGGGTGCGGTCGTCCCGTACGAGTTCCCGCTCGCGGGCGAGCTCGGGCTCCTCGGGGTCGAAGAGGTAGGCGAGCATGTGCAGCCCGACCCCGTCGAGCCGGCAGGACAGCTCGGCTCCGGTCACCAGCGTCAGCCCGGCGGGCAGCGCGGCGATGGCCTGGGCGTATCCGCCCACGGTGTCGTGGTCGGTCAGCGCGACCACGTCCAGCCCCGCGCCGGCGGCATTGCGCACCAGCTCGGCGGGGGTGTCCGTACCGTCGGAAGCCGTGGAGTGGGTGTGCAGGTCGATGCGCACAGCCGGGCTCCAAGGGTGGTACGAACGGGGGGGCACTCCAGGATAACCGGGCCGGAGGTCCCCCCGGGCAGCGGGCCCGCGGGCTATCCCGGCCCGAGGATGCGCGGGCTCAGCGCCCCGCACGGCAGGAGCTCGATCTCGGCCCCCGCGTCGCGGAGGTCGGTGAGGACGAGCTCGTCGTACATCAGGAGGCCGGTCTGCTCCGGCCAGACGATCGCCCAGAGCCACAGGCCCCGCGCCTCGCCCGCGAACACGGCCCGGTCGTCCGGGGCCCCCTTGAGGTGCCACAGCGGTGTCGGGCGGCCCGCCGCGACCACCTTGGCGTGCGGCGGCGCCGACACGTCGATGTGCGAGCCGGGGTCCGGGCCGTCGATGCCCGCGAACCGCGCGCCGAGCCCCACTCCGAGCTCCTCGGCGACCAGCAGCAGCTCACCCATGCCGCCCAGCGGACCGGGACCCGAGCAGGCCACGGCCGTCGCCCGCCCCCCGCTGCGGTCGTCGCCGGCGGAGGCGACCCCGGTGAACAGCCACCCCACCGGGAGCGGCCACGGCATCCACACCGGCACCTTCGTCCGGTGCACGACCACGCTCAGGCCTTCGACGCTGGGCGGGATGACGGGTTGCAGAGGGTGGACAGCGCCGTGCACAGCGCACTGCCAGGAGTCGGAGAAGAGACCGGGCGCTCTGACCCGGCCACCGCACTTCGGGCAACTTGGTTCGCCCCTCATAAGAAGCCACGCTCCTCCCCGCCCGGCGCGCCGTCAAGACGCGATCACCCGTCCGGGCTCAGTCCAGTGCGACTGCGGTACGCAGAGGATCCCGCAGATCCGTGCCGCGCGCGAGCCAGCGTTCCTGGAGGGCGGCCGCTCCGTGCACCCGTTTCCACGCGGCCTCGTTCGCCGTCATGGGGAGCAGGGGGAGGAACTGCACCGGGTCCATGGGCTCGTCCAGCTCCAGGTCCTCCACCAGGCCGCCGGGTTCCGCCACCAGGACGGAGCTGAACGGCGCCCCGTCCCAGAGGGGTTCGCCCACGTCCAGCGAGGCCCCGGGGGCCACGATCAGTCCCTCGACCTGCGGGGAGGCACCCAGTACCGCGAGCGGCCTGAGCAGTTTGTCGGTGGGCGCGAGTCCGCCCCGTACGGTCAGCACCAGCTCGGCGCGCGGCCCGCGTACGGGGTCGGCGACCACGGCGGTCGGATCGGTCATCGGGTGCGCGGACATGCCGAGGGTCGCGTACCGCACGAGGTCACCCTCGGCGAAACGGAGTACCTCGATGCGGTCGGTGCCCAGGAAGGTGACGGCGGCGCGTGCGTCGGGTACGCCGAACGCGGTGCGCAGCCGAGCCTCCACGAGGGCCAGAATTTCTGCCATGGAGCGAGCATAGAACTCGTATCAGCCGGGTAAAGGACGCGTCTTGACCATCCGTCGGCTGATACTGTTGACAGCTGGTCGGGGCCGCACGCAGAAGCGATGTATGGGTGCTCCGGCGACAGGACGTCCCTCACGGGGGACCGGCCGGAGGAGGTGGGGCTGCGATGGATCGAAGTCGATCGTGCAGTACCAATCGCTCTTCCGCTTCTGTGACGGGCGCCTCCCGCCCCCTTTGATCTCCTGATCAGTAGAAGAGCGACGGCAGAACTTTGTCCTCCCGTCCTGTTCCCTCCCCTTGCCCGGGCCTGCCCGCCCGCAGCGGTGGAGGGTCTCCCACCCGTACGGTCCGCAGCCGTGCGCGCGAAGGAGCCTGCCATGTCCATGCTGCCCTACCTGCGTGCGGCCGTCCGTCCGTCGCTGCGCAAGTCCACCCCGGCACAGCCCGGATACGACACCACCCGCGACCCGTCGGCGAGCAGCGCCGTGGTCGACTGCGCCGTGTACCGCGACGGCCGACGCGTGCTGGGGCCCGACTGCCTGACGCCCCGTGAGGCGATCCGCCGGGTCCGCGAGGACGGCGGCTTCGCCTGGATCGGCCTACACGAGCCCACCGAGGCGGAGTTCGCGGGGATCGCGGCCACCTTCGGCCTGCACCCGCTGGCGGTGGAGGACGCCGTGCACGCGCACCAGCGGCCGAAGCTGGAGCGCTACGACGACACCCTCTTCACCGTCTTCAAGACGATCCACTACGTCGAGCACGCCGAACTCACCGCCACCAGCGAGGTGGTGGAGACCGGCGAGGTGATGTGCTTCACCGGCCCCGACTTCGTCATCACCGTCCGGCACGGCGGGCAGGGATCCCTCAAGGGGCTGCGCCACCGCCTCCAGGACGACCCCGACCTCCTCTCCAAGGGCCCCTCGTCGGTCCTGCACTCCATCGCCGACCACGTGGTCGACGGCTACATCGCGGTCGCGGCGGCCGTGCAGGACGACATCGACGAGGTGGAGAGCGAGGTCTTCGCCGCCCCCGCGAAGGGCGCCGCGCGCGGTGGCGACGCGGGCCGCATCTACCAGCTCAAGCGCGAGGTGATGGAGTTCAAGCGGGCGGTCTCGCCGCTGCTGCGGCCGATGGAGCTGCTCAGCGAACGGCCGATGCGGCTGGTGGACCCGGACATCCAGAAGTACTTCCGGGACGTAGCCGACCACCTGGCGCGGGTGCACGAGCAGGTGGTGGGCTTCGACGAGCTGCTGAACTCGATCCTCCAGGCCAATCTCGCGCAGGCGACGGTCGCCCAGAACGAGGACATGCGCAAGATCACCTCCTGGGCGGCGATCATCGCCGTACCGACGATGATCTGCGGGGTCTACGGGATGAACTTCGATCACATGCCCGAGCTCCAGTGGAAGTACGGCTATCCGATGGTGATGGCCTCGATCGTCGGAATCTGCTTCAGCATCCACCGGACCCTGCGCCGCCACGGCTGGCTCTGAGGCCCGTCCACGGCTGGCTCCCAGGCCCGTACCGGCCTCCCCTACTCTGGTCCGCATGACTCTCAGCGCGCTCGACCTGGCCCTCGTCGAGGAGGCCACCAAGAAGTCCGGCCTGATCTGGGTCCGCGGCGGCGGGGCCGACCGCGCCCTGTGGCACGCCTGGGTGGACGGCGCGGCCCACGTACTGGGCGACGGGCCCGGCGAGCAGCCGTTCCCGGGGCTCGCCGACGGGGCGAGCGCCGAGGTGACCGTGCGGAGCAAGGACAAGGGCGGCCGGCTGGTGGCCTGGACCGCGACGGTACGGGAGATCCCGCCGCGCGGCGAGGAGTGGGCGGCGGCTGTCGCCGAGCTCAAGGGCAAGCGGCTGAACGCGCCCGACTCGGAGGAGATGACCGAGCGGTGGGCACGCGAGTGCCGCCTGCTGCGGCTGGAGCCGGAGTCGGTCCGCACGGAGCTGCCGGCCGGCTCGCTGGCCGCGGCCCCGCTGGCCTCCCCCGCGATCACGCGCAGGCCCATCCCTGCGCACCTGCCGAAGCTGCTGCTGAAGCGGAAGAAGGCCGCCCGCTAGACCCCCGGGCTCTGCGCCTCTGCGGCTCTACGCCCCTGGGCCTCTACGGCTTGGTGGGGTTCGAGCCCTGGCCGGAGCCCTTGGTCTCGGCTTCCTTCGTCGTCGGCAGCTGGGACCCGTAGTCGACGGTCTGGTCCTGCGCGGGCGGATCGAGCGGGAAGGCCTTGCCCCACTCCGCGAGCTCCACCCGGCCGGCGCCCCCCGCGCGCTCCATGAGCAGCGGGTACGGGGTCCCCTCCAGGGAGACCGCGAGCTTGCCGCCCTTGCCCTCGTCCGCCGTGACCTGGACCGCCCGGGTGTGCCCGACCTTCGTGTAGGAGCCCTTGGCGAGCTTTCCCTCGAGGCCCAGCAGCCCGTCCAGCAGGACGTCCATGTCGGTGAAACCGCGGAACTGCTTGTAGGAGGGGTCCCCCTCGGGCACCTTCACGTACTTGTCGCCGAGTTTCCCGGCCGAGTCGGACTGGCCCCAGAAGGCCGCGCTCGCCTTCAGGTACAGCTGCTCCCCCACCCGCAGCAGCTGGAACGTGTCGTCCTGGGACTTCACCTCGCCGGAGCCGCCGTCCGACTTCAGCCGCATGTCGAGGGTGAAGGACTTGCCGCCGCTCACCAGCGTGCCGGACAGGTGCACCGAGTCGGCCTCGGTGGCGGCCGCCTTCGCCTTCGCCTCGATCTTGTCGGCGGAGAGCTTGCCGATCCCGTTCGTGCCCTCGTCGGGATCCTCCCCGCAGCCCGTACCGGTGACGGCGAGACCCGCGCACAACACACCGATGAAGGCGGCACGGCGCAGCCGCGCGGCAGGGAAGTAGGCGGTCACGTGCGAGTGCCTCTCGTCCGTCGTCTGCTGGGGGACCTCCCAGCGGCGACTGGGGGGGAGCAGCTGGCAGCGTACCCGCCCGTAGACCGAGGGCCGCCAGCCCCCCGGAGGGACCCCGTGCGGACCGCCCCACCAGGACGCTTGCGCGGGGCACGGGCTAGCCTGAGGGGCGGCAGGACTGTTGATTGACGCTCTAGGAGGCGCTCGGATGGCTGCAGGCGCCCCGCGGATCTTCGTCTCACATCTGTCGGGTGTGCCCGTCTTCGACCCCAACGGCGACCAGGTCGGCCGCGTCCGCGACCTCGTCGCGATGCTGCGCGTCGGCGGACGCCCGCCGCGGCTGCTGGGCCTGGTGGTCGAGGTGGTCAGCCGGCGCCGGATCTTCCTGCCGATGACCCGGGTCACGGGCGTGGAGTCCGGGCAGGTCATCACCACCGGCGTGGTCAACATGCGGCGCTTCGAGCAGCGCCCCACCGAGCGGCTGGTCCTCGGCGAGCTGCTCGACCGGCGCGTGAAGCTGGTCGCGGACGGCGAGGAGGTCACCGTCCTGGACGTGGCCATCCAGCAGCTGCCGGCCCGCCGGGACTGGGAGATCGACAAGATCTTCGTACGGAAGGGCAAGGCGGGCGCGCTGCGCCGGCGCGGGGAAACCCTGACGGTGGAGTGGTCCGCGGTCACCGGCTTCTCCCTGGAGGAGCACGGGCAGGGCGCCGAGAACCTGGTCGCCACCTTCGAGCAGATGCGCCCCGCCGACGTGGCGAACGTCCTGCACCACCTGTCGCCGAAGCGGCGCGCCGAGGTGGCGAGCGCCCTCGACGACGACCGGCTCGCGGACGTCATGGAGGAGCTGCCCGAGGACGAGCAGGTGGAGATCCTCGGCAAGCTCAAGGAGGAGCGCGCCGCCGACGTCCTGGAGGCCATGGACCCGGACGACGCGGCCGACCTGCTCTCCGAACTGCCGGAGGACGACAAGGAGCGGCTGCTGACGCTGATGCAGCCGGACGACGCGGCCGACGTGCGGCGTCTGATGTCCTACGAGGAGCGGACGGCGGGCGGTCTGATGACCACCGAGCCGATCGTGCTGCGGCCGGACGCGACGGTCGCGGACGCGCTGGCCCGCGTACGGCAGGCGGACCTGTCGCCGGCGCTGGCGGCCCAGGTGTACGTGTGCCGGCCGCCGGACGAGACGCCCACGGGCAAGTACCTGGGCACGGTGCACTTCCAGCGGCTGCTGCGGGATCCGCCGTTCACGCTGGTCAGCTCGATCGTGGACACGGGCCTGGCGCCGCTGCGGCCGGACGCCTCGCTGCCGGTGGTGACCAGCTATCTGGCCGCCTACAACATGGTGGCCGTGCCGGTGGTCGACGAGAGCGGTTCGCTGCTGGGCGCGGTGACGGTGGACGACGTACTGGACCACCTGCTGCCGGAAGACTGGCGCGAGACGGACTTCCACTCCGAGGAGGTCGTCAATGGGCACTGAACGGGGGCGCGGCGATCAGTCGCGCGAGCGGCGGCGCGAGCAGATCCGGGAGCGTCGCGAGCAGGCACGGCTGTCGGCGCGCGAGCACGGGCTGGCGGAGGCCGCCGAGCGGGTGGAACGTTCTTCCTTCGAGCGCGGCGAGCGGGCGAAGGCCGGCGGGTTCGGCCCGTCGACCGGTTCGAGCGCGCTGACGCGTTCGCGGGTCCGGCTGGACCTGCCGCGCCCGGCGCGGCGCCGGCTGCTGCCCGAGTACGACCCGGAGGCGTTCGGGCGGCTGTCGGAGCGGGTGGCGCGGTTCCTCGGCACGGGCCGGTTCATCGTCTGGATGACGGTCGTCATCATCTGCTGGGTGCTGTGGAACATCTTCGCGCCGGACGACCTGCGGTTCGACCCGTACCCGTTCATCTTCCTGACGCTGATGCTGTCGCTCCAGGCCTCGTACGCCGCCCCGCTGATCCTGCTGGCCCAGAACCGGCAGGACGACCGTGACCGGGTCAACCTGGAACAGGACCGCAAGCAGAACGAGCGGTCCATCGCCGATACCGAGTACCTGACACGGGAGATCGCGGCCCTGCGGATGGGCCTGGGCGAGGTCGCCACACGCGACTGGATCAGGTCCGAGTTCCAGGACCTGATCAAGGAGATGGACGAGCGGCGGCTATTCCCGCAGGAACGTGACGAAGGCGACCGCTGACGGGCTTTCCTGAGCCGTGCTACCGAGCCGTACCATCGGGGCATGGCTACCGACACAAGCTCCGCCGACGCCGCCGCAGTGCCTGAGCAGGACGCGATCCTGGACGCGCTGGCGACGGTGAACGACCCCGAGATCCACCGGCCGATCACCGAGCTCGGCATGGTGAAATCGGTGGAGATCGGCGACGGCGGCGCGGTCGCCGTCACCGTCTACCTGACGGTGTCGGGCTGCCCGATGCGCGAGACCATCACCAAGAACGTCACCGAGGCCGTCGAGCGGGTCGCGGGCGTCACCTCGGTCGCCGTCACCCTGGACGTGATGAGCGACGAGCAGCGCAAGGAGCTGGCGACCTCGCTGCGCGGCGGGACCGCCGAGCGCGAGGTGCCCTTCGCGAAGCCGGGCTCGCTGACCCGCGTGTACGCGGTCGCGTCCGGCAAGGGCGGCGTCGGCAAGTCCTCGGTCACCGTCAACCTGGCCGCGGCGATGGCCGCGGACGGCCTGAAGGTCGGCGTGGTCGACGCGGACATCTACGGCCACAGCGTGCCGCGCATGCTCGGCGTGGACGGCCGCCCCACCCAGGTCGAGAACATGATCATGCCGCCGTCGGCGCACGGCGTGAAGGTCATCTCCATCGGCATGTTCACCCCGGGCAACGCGCCGGTGGTGTGGCGCGGTCCGATGCTGCACCGAGCCCTCCAGCAGTTCCTGGCGGACGTGTTCTGGGGCGACCTGGACGTGCTGCTGCTGGACCTGCCGCCGGGCACCGGTGACATCGCGATCTCGGTGGCGCAGCTGGTGCCGAACGCGGAGATCCTGGTCGTCACGACCCCGCAGCAGGCCGCCGCCGAGGTGGCGGAGCGGGCCGGTTCGATCGCCGTGCAGACCCACCAGAAGATCGTCGGCGTCGTCGAGAACATGTCGGGCCTGCCGTGCCCGCACTGCGACGAGATGGTGGACGTCTTCGGCTCGGGCGGTGGCCAGAAGGTCGCCGACGGGCTGACCAAGACGGTCGGCGCGACGGTTCCGGTGCTGGGCTCCATCCCGATCGACGTGCGGCTGCGCGAGGGCGGCGACGAGGGCAAGCCCGTCGTCCTGTCCGACCCGGACTCCCCGGCCGGCGCGGCCCTGCGCGCGATCGCGGGCAAGCTGGGCGGCCGCGCCCGCGGCCTGTCGGGCATGTCGCTGGGCATCACCCCGCGCAACAAGTTCTGACCTCAAGGGCACAGCGTGAAGGGCACCGCCGACCGGCGGTGCCCTTTCGCGTTGCCCGCTACTCGTACGTGCCGAGGTCCGTGATGGCCGAGAAGCCGAGCCCGTACGCGCTCATCCCGCGCCCGTACGCACCGAGGTGGACCCCGCTGCCGGTGGACCCGGCGAGCACCCACCCGAACTCCGACTCGCGGTAGTGGAACGGCGTCGGCTCCCCGTCCACCGGGAGCGACAGCGTGGACCAGTCCTCGCCGCCGAGATCGTCCGCGAGCTCCCAGGCGGCCTCGGTCTGCTGGTCGAGCCAGTCGCTGCGCAGGGTGTGGTCCATCTGCCCGGGCCAGCTGTAGGCCAGCAGCCCGGAGCCGGCCAGCCAGGCCGCCGAGGAGACCGAGGTGGCCTCCAGGGTGCCGGTGCCGTCGCCGCTGCGGCGCACCGGGTTGCTGGCCACGGTGACGACCACCGCGAAGCGCTCCTTCTCGCCGGTGGCGATCTCACCGCGGGCGGACGGCTCGTCGCCGTGGCCGGTGGATCCGTGCTCGACGGTGCCGTCGGCGGCCGTACCCACCTGCATGAGCCAGCGGGGGCCGGTGAAGGCCTCGTCCAGCCCGTACCAGGGGAAGTCGGCCGCCAGAAAGCCCTCGGCCGTCCGGCGGGCCGCCGGGACGGGCGCGGCGGCCTCCTCCGGCGCCTGCGCGGCGGTCTGTGGTTCCTCAGCGGGTGCGGCGGCGGTCTGCGCCCCTACCCTGCTGCTCGTCGTCTCCATCTGAGCGGCCTCTCGTTCCGTGGGGCCCGGAACGGCCAGCCCCCCTCGCTTCGCTGGGGGGACCCCCACCCTCGGGCGGCCTGGGTCCGGACAGATGGAGGATAGCCACCGGACCCCCGATCACCGGGCAGGCTGCCTGTCAGGTGGCGTGTTAGGTGGCGTCTCAGGTGGCGTCGGCGTCGAAGCGGGCGCGCTGGTCGGCGGCCGGGGCGGCGGGCTTCTTCAGCAGGTCCGGACCGGTGGCGGCGGGCGTGGCGGACGGACCGGCGGAGGCCACCGCGGGATCCGTCTCCTTGCTGTTCACGGCGTCGGTGACGTCGGTGAGCTCCTTGCGGAGATCGAAGCTGCTGCGGATCTCCTTGAGGTCCTCGTTCTCGGTCAGCTGCTTGCGGATGAAGTTCTTCGGGTTCAGGTCCTCGAACTCGAAGTCCTTGAATTCCGGGCCGAGTTCGGACCGGATGTCCTGCTTCGCGCTGTCCGAGAACGCGCGGATCTTCCGGATGACGCCGGTGACGTCCTGGATGACCTTGGGCAGCTTGTCCGGGCCGAAGATGAGAATGGCGAGCACCACGATCGTGACAAGTTCGAGTGCGCCTATGTCGTTGAACACCTTGCCGCTCCTCGGCTCTCTATCACTTCGGGCCCGGACACACGGTACCCGGCGTTGTCCGCCGGGCCATACCTGCGTACCGCCTCCGTAGCGCTTTCACCGTGTCGTCATCCGGTGCTCATGAGCCGTTCGCCGACCCGAGGACCAGCTCCAGGGTGCGCTCCCGGCCGTCGCGGACCACCGTCAGGGTCAGCGGGTCACCCGGCCGGTGGGACCTGATCTTGATGATCAGCTCGTCCCCGCCGCGCACGCGCTGGCCGTCCACCTTGGTGATCACGTCACCGGCCTTGATCCCGGCGCGGGCGGCCGGCCCGTCGGCGACCACGGCCGGCTTGCCGTCCTCGCCCTTGTCCCCGACCCGGGCCCCGTCGCCCGTGTACTCCATGTCGAGGGTGACGCCGATGACGGGATGCGTGGCACGGCCGGTGCGGATGAGCTCCTCGGCTACGCGCTTGCCCTGGTTGATCGGGATGGCGAAGCCGAGTCCGATGGAGCCGCCCTGGCGGGCGGGATCGTCCTTGTCGGCGCCCCGGATCGCGCTGTTGATGCCGACCACGTGGGCCTTGGCGTCCAGGAGGGGGCCGCCGGAGTTCCCGGGGTTGATGGGGGCGTCGGTCTGCAGGGCGTCGACGTAGCTGATGTCGCTGCCGTCGCCCTTGTCTCCGCCGGCGGTGACGGGCCGGCCGGTGGCGCTGATGATGCCCGCGGTGACGGTGTTGGACAGGTCGAACGGCGCCCCGATGGCCACGACCGGGTCGCCCACCTTCACGTTCTCGGAGTTCCCCAGGCTCAGCGGCTGGAGCCCCCGCACCCCGCTGACCTTGACCACGGCCAGGTCGTACCCGGAGTCGCGGCCCACCAGCTCGGCGGTGACGCTCTCACCGGTGCTGAAGGTGACCGCTATCTCCTTGGCGTCGGCGACCACGTGGTTGTTGGTCAGGATGTGCCCTTGCTGGTCGAGTACGAAGCCGGTACCGGTACCGCTGCCGGCGGAGCCGCGCACGTGCAGGGTGACCACCCCGGGGAGCGCGGCGGCCGCGATGCCCGCGACGCTCTCCGGGGCGCGGCCCTTGTCGGCGACCCCGGCCTGGGGCAGCTCCAGGCGGGTGCTGCTCTGGCGCTCCGCGAGGACGCCGAGGTACCCGCCGATCCCGCCGGCGAGCAGGGCCGTTCCGGCGGCGAGGGCCGCCACCTGCCACAGCCGGAACCCGCGCCCCTGCCTGCCCCGGTCCACGACCTGCAACGGCTGTTCGCCCCAGGGGTCGTACCGCACCTCGCGGACCGGCTCCTGGGCCTCCGCCTCGCCGCCGCCCTCCGGCCGCGGGGCGGGCACCCCTTCGCGGCCGGTGTCCGCCGCCGTGCCCTCGGGCCGGCTCCACCACTGTGGAGCCGGATCGGTCTGCTGCCTGTCGGCCATCGGCGCTCCCCGCGTACTTGTGCGCATGTGCCGCAGATTCAACCAGGTCCGAGGTCAGCGCAGCAGGGAGACCGGGCGGGCCGAGCTGGGCGGGGAAGGGTGGAGCGGCGGGAGCGGGGTCGCCGCGGTCGACAGGAGCGTCGGTACGGCGGCCGGGGTGGGCCGCCGGTCGCGGACGAACGCGTCGGTCACCGAGGCGTCGGCCACGGACACCGCGGGGCCCGGCCGGGAGGCGGGCGCGGGGGATTCACCCCGCAGGTTCGGGTCCACGGTCTCCAGCGGCATCGCACCGCCCAGCGCCAGCGCGGCAAGGGACACCGCTCCGGCGGCGGCGAACGCGAACCGGCGGCGCGGCCGGCCCACCTCGTGGATCCGGAAGCCCTCCTGCTGCGGCCGGGAGGCCGAGGGCAGGGCGTACGCGAAAGAGGCGAGCGGGTCGCCGGAGGGCGGGCCCCCGGGACCGGACGGTCCGTCGAAGCCGCCGCCCGGCAGCCCCTGCAGCCGCGCCAGCAGCCCGGCGGACAGCGGCGGCGGCGCGCTCTCCACGAACATGGTCTTCAGACGGCGCTGGGCATCGGCCTCGGCCTTGCACTTGGCACAGGTGGCCAGGTGGGCCAGGACCCGCTCGCGCGCGTCGTGGTTCAGCTCGCCGTCCACCAGGGCGGCAAGCCGGTCGCCCAGGTGCTGTTCGGCGGGGGACGGATTGGCTCCGCTCACTCGGCTCCGCCCTCTCCCCCGGCGCCCGGCGCGCCCACGGCCGCCCCGGCCAGCGCGCGCTGCTCGGCACGGGCCGCGGGGGACCGGTGCTTGAGCGCCTTGCGCAGGTGCGAACGGCCCCGGTGGATACGGCTGCGCACGGTGCCGAGCTTGACGCCGAGCGTGGCGGCGATCTCCTCGTACGACAGGCCCTCGATGTCACACAGCACCACGGCCGCGCGGAACTCGGGCGCGAGGGTGTCCAGCGCCTGCTGGACGTCCGCGTCGAAGTGGGTGTCGTGCAGGACCTGCTGGGGGGACGGCTCGCGGCTGGGCAGCCGCTCGGCGGCGTCGTCGGCGAGCGCGTCGAAGCGGATGCGCTGCTTGCGGCGGACCATGTCCAGGAACAGGTTGGTCGTGATGCGGTGCAGCCAGCCCTCGAACGTGCCGGGCGTGTACGTCGACAGCGAGCGGAAGACGCGGACGAAGACCTCTTGGGTCAGGTCCTCGGCATCGTGCTGGTTGCCCGTCAGACGGTAGGCAAGACGGTAGACCCGCGCACTGTGCGTGCTGACGATCTCCTCCCATGAAGGAGGGGTCCACGCCTGGGAGCCCGCATCGGCGGCGAACGTCGCGGTGGTTGCGGCGGCTGCGGTGTGGAAGCGGTCAGCGGTGTCGGTCACGGATTTCGGCTCACCCGACGACCAGAAGAGGCGTCTCAACACGCCCCCACGATCCACAGGCGCAGCCGCACCTCCCCTGTCGGCTCTGGTGGTGTCCAGCGGAGTCCCTACCATAGCCACCCCCTCCGTCAGCTCCGGATAAGTGTTTTTGCAGTAACTTTGCATGGCTCGTGGGCCCCGGAGCGGTCCCGGACTGGCGATCTGCCCGGCACCGTCCCTTCTTATCCCGCCCACACCCCACACAACGCCCGGTCCCATCTGCGGGTTCCCGACGTCAACGGATACAGTCACCGTTGCGCCAACTATGGGGACAGGAGAGGGTCATTACCGGCAACCGGCAGACGAGCTGGGCGTTCGCCGACGCGTTTGTCGCCGAGGACGACGCTCTGCGATGGGCCCGCGACCGGTCCAGGGAAGCGGGCCTGCGCTCGGTCTCCCCCGGTACCGGGGCCGCGCTGCGCCTGCTGGCCGCCACCGCGGACGCCAAGGCGGTCGCCGAGATCGGCACCGGAACCGGCGTCTCCGGCATCCACCTGCTCCACGGAATGCGCCCGGACGGGGTGCTGACCACGGTGGATCCCGAAGCGGACCGGCAGGCTTTCGCCCGCCAGGCCTTCCGCGCCGCCGGCTTCGCGGGCAACCGCGCGCGCTTCATCCCCGGCCGGGCGCTGGACGTGCTCCCCCGCCTCGCCGACGGCGGGTACGACCTCGTCTTCTGCGACGGGGACCCTGCCGAGTCCCTCGACTACCTCGCTGAATCGTTGCGCCTGCTGCGCCCCGGCGGGCTGGTGTGCTTCGAGGGAGTCTTCTCCGACGGCCGTACGGTCGACTCCTCGGCCCAGCCGGTGGAGGTGCTCCGCGTCCGCGAGCTGCTGCGCAGCGTCCGGGAGAGCCCCGCCCTGGAGGCCGCGCTGCTCCCGGTGGGCGACGGACTGCTGTGCGCCGTGCGGCGCTGAGCGGCTCGTATCAGCGCAGCAGGGCGAAGGTGAGCGCCGCCGTCCCGCCCAGGGCGGTCCCGGCGAGCAGCTGAGCGGCCGTGTGCGCCCGCAGCGCCAGCCGCGACCAGCCGATGGCGGCGGCGATCAGCGCCGCCGGGAGGACCGGCGGGCCGAAGACGAGCAGCAGGATCATCACGGTGCCGCCGGCCACCGACATGTGGATGGATATCTGCCAGCCGACGGTGACCAGCAGGGACGAGACGAGCCCGGCGAGCATCGCCACGACGAGCGCGAACACGTCCGCCGGGGCGCCCAGGACGTGCAGCAGGCCGATCCCGGCGGCGACGGAGACCAGGCTCAGGGCCATCGGGACGACCCGCTGGCGCCGCACCCGTATGTGCTGGTCGGTCAGCGCCCCCCGCCGGACGCCGAGCACGATGATCCCGATCGGGACCACACCGCAGAACAGGGCGGCGAGCAGACCCCAGCCGAGGCCGGACCACGAGCCGGTGCTGTGCCACCCGACCAGCAGGAGCAGGGCGACCACGAGGTTCGCCGGCGCGAGGACGTCGGAGAGGATCCGGGCCGCCTTCTCGCGCGGGGTGCAGTCGGCGAAAGCGGGCGGCGCGGGCGGCGAGTAGGTCACGGCGACGGCTCCGGGAAGGGGATGTCCTCGAACACGACACAACGCTGCCCCGGCCGCTCATCGCGGTCGGGGCAGCGCAGAGAATGCAGTAACGCGGAAATGCAGTGAAAGTGCGGTCAGCGTCCTCGGGGGATCAGCCGACGACCTTCTTCAGGGCGTCACCCAGGGCGTCCGCCTCGTCCGGGGTCAGCTCGACGACGAGCCGACCGCCGCCCTCGAGCGGTACGCGCATGACGATGCCCCGCCCCTCCTTGGTGACCTCGAGCGGGCCGTCGCCCGTCCGCGGCTTCATGGCCGCCATGCTCGTTCCCCTTCCTGAAACCAGCTCATCGTCAGCCGACGGCCCCATTCAGGCGCCTAGTACCGGCATCGAACACATTGCTTCCCAGCCATTATCCCGCATGTCAGGACCCGATGACCAACATCGCCCGGGAACGCTTCGGCAACGCGCTCGGCCAAAACCACTCATTTCGGGGACCCGCCTGCGATACTTCGCCCCCGCTTCCGGTGAACGGCCCCGGCTTTCTTTGACGCACATCACATGTGCGCGTGCCGTCCGGTCCGCCATGCTGGCCCTTGCACCGGCCGGTACCGGCCGGTAGCCATCCCGCGACGAAGGGGGACCCCCTGCCATGGCCGACAGCGTGCTCTACGAAGTGAGCGACGGACTCGCGACCATCACGATCAACCGCCCGGACGCGATGAACGCCATGAACACGGAGGCCAAGGTCGCGCTGCGCGACGCGGCGCTCGCGGCGGCCGCGGACACCGCGGTGCGGGCCGTCCTGCTGACCGCGGCCGGCAACCGGGCCTTCTGCGTGGGCCAGGACCTCAAGGAACACATCGGGAACCTGGCGGCGGACCGCGAGAGCGGCTCCACCCTCACGATGAGCACCGTCACGGAGCACTACAACCCGATCGTCCGCGCGCTCACGGAGATGCCGAAGCCGGTGGTGGCCGGGGTGAACGGCGTCGCGGCCGGGGCGGGCTTCGGTTTCGCCCTCGCGGCGGACTTCCGGGTCGTCGCCGACACCGCGTCCTTCAACACCTCGTTCGCCGGGGTGGCGCTGACCGCCGACTCCGGGGTCTCGTGGACCCTGCCCCGGCTGATCGGCGCTTCCCGCGCCTCCGACCTGCTGCTCTTCCCGCGCTCGGTCAAGGCCCAGGAGGCGTACGAGCTCGGCATCGCCAACCGCCTGGTCCCCGCGGACTCCCTGCACGCCGAGGCCGAGGCCGTGGCCCGTGCGCTGGCGTCCGGCCCCACGGTCGCGTACGCGGCGCTGAAGGAGTCCCTGGCGTACGGGGCCTCCCGCTCCCTCGCCGAGGCGCTGGAGCGCGAGGACGTCCTCCAGACCCGTGCAGGGGCCTCCGAGGACCACTCCATCGCGGTCCAGGCCTTCCTCGCGAAGCAGCCGCCGAAGTACCTCGGCCGCTGACCGTGCGGAACGACTACGCCTCGCGGGAGACGCAGCCCGCGAGGTGGTCGTTGACCAGGCCGCACGCCTGCATCAGCGCGTAGGCCGTGGTGGGCCCGACGAAGCGGATGCCCGCCTTCTTCAGGGCCTTGGCCAGGGCCGTGGACTCCGCGGTGACCGCCGGCACGTCGGCGGTGCTCCTCGGGGCCCGGCCCGGCTTCTTCGGCGCGTGGGACCAGATCAGCTCGTCCAGCTCCCCGGGCTGCCACCCGGCCAGCACCTTCGCGTTGGCCAGGGTGGCCTCGATCTTGGCCCGGTTGCGGATGATCCCCTCGTCCGCCAGCAGCCGCTCGGCGTCGGCCGGCCCGAACTCCGCGACCGCCGCGATCTCGAAGTCCGCGAAGGCCTTACGGAACCCCGCGCGCCGGCGCAGGATCGTGATCCAGGACAGCCCGGACTGGAAGGCCTCCAGGCACAGCCGCTCGTACAGCGCGTCGTCCCCGTGGACCGGTTTGCCCCACTCGGTGTCGTGGTAGACGACGTAGTCCTCTGTGGAGAGCCCCCAGGGGCAGCGCAGACCGCCGTCCGGTCCGGCCACGAGCCCGGCGCCGCTCACCGGTCGTCCTTGGTGAGGTCGACCCGGTCCTCCGGGGCCGGGGCGGCCGGGGTGGCCGCCGCCGTCAGCTGCGCGATCCGCGCGTCCCGCTCGGCCAGCTCCGCCGCCAGCCGCTCCAGTACGTCGTCCACCTCGGCCATCCGGTAGCCGCGCGGCGCGACCGGCAGCCGCAGCGCGTCGATGTCCGCCCGTACGACGGGCCGGGTCTCCGGCAGCCCGTCGGCCACCCGGTCCGGCTCCGCTTCCGGCAGGACGGCCTCCGAACCGCCGCCGATCACCGCCAGGGTGACCGCTGCCACGACCACGACCAGCGCGATCATCAAGAAGAAGAACACGATCAACTCCCCTGAGAGACTCCGGCCACCAGGTTAAGGTCGCAGGCGAGGCGCATGGGCCGCCGAAGGAGGAAAGAGCAGGATGCTGCGACTGGGCAGGCGCGAGTTCGACACCCATGAGCCGGTGATCATGGCCATCGTGAACCGGACTCCGGACTCCTTCTACGACCAGGGCGCGACGTTCCGCGACGAGCCGGCACTCGACCGCGTCGAGCAGGCGGTCGCCGAGGGCGCCGCGATCATCGACATCGGCGGGGTCAAGGCCGGTCCCGGCGAGCACGTGGACGCGGCCGAGGAGGCGCGGCGCACGGTGGGCTTCGTGGCCGAGGTACGGCGCCGCCACCCGGACGTGGTGATCAGCGTGGACACCTGGCGGCACGAGGTCGGCGAGGCCGTGTGCGAAGCCGGGGCCGATCTGCTGAACGACGCGTGGGGCGGGGTGGACCCCAAGCTGGCCGAGGTCGCGGCGCGCTACGGCGTCGGGCTGGTCTGCACCCACGCGGGCGGGGTCGAGCCGCGTACGCGGCCGCACCGGACCTCGTACGAGGACGTCATGGCCGACATCCTGCGCGTCACCGTCGGCCTCGCCGAACGGGCGGCGGAACTCGGCGTCCGCCGGGACGCGATCATGATCGACCCGGGCCACGACTTCGGGAAGAACACCCGGCACTCGCTGGAGGCCACGCGCCGGCTGGCGGAGATGACGGACACCGGCTGGCCGGTGCTGGTCTCCCTGTCCAACAAGGACTTCGTCGGCGAGACCCTCGACAAGCCGGTCAAGGAGCGCCTGCTGGGCACCCTGGCCACGACGGCGGTCTCGGCCTGGCTGGGCGCGCAGGTCTACCGCGTCCACGAGGTCGCGGAGACCAAGCAGATCCTGGACATGGTCCGCACCATCCAGGGCCACCGCCCCCCGGCGGTCGCCCGCCGCGGACTGGCCTGAGCCGCCGCACCCTGAACCCTGCCCACCCTGAGCCCGCCGCGGCCCGGGCCGTTGCGGCCCGGGCCCGTGGGGTTACTTCCCGACTTCCTTCGTCACCAGCGCGATCGCCTCGTCCACGTCGTCCGTGACGTGGAAGAGGTAGAGGTCCTTCTCCGAGGCCTTGCCCTGGGCGATCACCGTGTTGCGCAGCCAGTCGATCAGGCCGCTCCAGTACTCCGTGCCGAACAGCACGATCGGGAAGCGGGTGATCTTCTGGGTCTGGACCAGGGTCAGCGCCTCGAACAGCTCGTCCAGCGTGCCGAGCCCGCCCGGCAGCACCACGAAGCCCTGGCTGTACTTCACGAACATCGTCTTGCGGACGAAGAAGTACCGGAAGTTCAGCCCGAGGTCGACGTGCTGGTTGAGCCCCTGCTCGAAGGGGAGCTCGATGCCCAGGCCGACCGAGACTCCGTTGGCCTCGCGGGCGCCCTTGTTGGCCGCCTCCATCGCGCCCGGACCACCACCGGTGATCACCGCGAACCCGGCGTCGACCAGTGCGCGCCCGATCCGCTCGCCCGCCTCGTACTCCGGCGTCCCCGCCGGGGTGCGGGCCGATCCGAACACGCTGATCGCGGGCGGCAGCTCGGCGAGGGTGCCGAAGCCTTCGATGAACTCCGACTGGATGCGCAGGACCCGCCAGGGATCGGTGTGCACCCACTCGGAAGGCCCGGCGGAATCCAGCAGCCGCTGGTCCGTCGTACTGCCGGCCTTGATCTGGCTCCGCCTCCTCAGCACCGGCCCGAGCTGCTGCTCCTCGGGCCGACGACGAGCGGACCCTTCAGGGTTGCCCATGATGTGCTCCCTCCTGCTGATCGTTGGATCAGGTTAGGCGCACGAAGGTGACCACAAGCGGAATTCAGGAGGTCAGCCAGGCACGGAGTCGTTCCTCGCAGTGGAGGATCGCCTTCGTCTCGACGCGTTCGTCGACCTTGTGGGCCAGCAGGGCGTCGCCCGGGCCGTAGTTGACCGCCGGTACGCCCAGCGCGCTGAAGCGGGAGACGTCCGTCCAGCCGAACTTCGGCATGGCGTGGCCTCCGACGGCCTCCATGAAGGCCGCGGCGGCCGGGTGGGAGAGGCCGGGCAGCGCGCCGGGCGAGGAGTCGTCGACCACGAACTCGGCGATGTCGCAGTCCGCGAAGACCTCCCGTACGTGGGCCAGGGCCTCGGCCTCGCTGCGGTCCGGGGCATAGCGGAAGTTGACCGTCACCGTGCAGGCGTCGGGGATGACGTTGTTGGCGACGCCGCCCTCGATGCGGACCGCGTTGAGGCCCTCGTGGTACTCCAGGCCGTCGATCACCGGCTTGCGCGGCTCGTACGCGGCCAGCCGCGCCAGGATCGGCGCGACCGAGTGGATCGCGTTGGAGCCCATCCAGCTGCGTGCGGAGTGGGCGCGCTCGCCGGAGGTGCGCAGCAGCACCCGCAGGGTGCCCTGGCAGCCGCCCTCGACCTCGGCGTCGGAGGGTTCGAGCAGCACCGCGAAGTCGCCGGTCAGCCAGTCGGGGTGGGCCGCGGCGACCTTGCCCAGGCCGTTGAGGTCGGCGGCGACCTCCTCCTGGTCGTAGAAGACGAAGGTGAGGTCCCGGTTCGGCTCGGGAACGGTCGCCGCGATGCGCAGCTGCACGGCGACGCCGGACTTCATGTCCGTCGTGCCGCAGCCCCACAGGACGTCGTTCTCGTCGAGTCGGGAGGGAACGTTGTCGGCGATCGGCACGGTGTCGAGGTGGCCGGCGAGCACGACGCGCTCGGCGCGGCCGAGGTGCGTGCGGGCGACGACGTTGTTGCCGAAGCGGTCCACGGTGAGGTGCGGCAGGGCCCGTAGCGCGTGTTCCACGAGGTCGGCGATTACCTTCTCGTCGCCGCTCACGGAAGGGATGTCGACGAGCCGGGCGGTCAGCTCGGCGGCGTCCAGGGTGAGGTCCAGCTCGGATTCCGGCATGGAACCGACCCTAACGCCCCGGCCGTGGGGCAGCCTCGGACGTCCGGCCGGTGGACGCGTCATATGCCTCAAGTACGGTGGGCGCGTGTCCGAGAACCGTGCTCCACGCCCCCGTCGCCGCAGGCCGCTCCGTACGGCCGTCGGTCTGCTCGTCCTGTTCGCGGTGATCGGCTATTTCGCCGTGCAGCGGTACTCCAACGGCGGCGCGGGCGCGCCGTACTGCACCGCCACCGCGACCGCCACCGACGGGCAGAAGTACGAGATGACGCCGGAGCAGGCGGCGAACGCGGCGACGATAGCCGCCGTCGGCATCTCCAAGGGGCTGCCGGACCGGGCGGTGACCATCGCGCTGGCGACCGCCATGCAGGAGTCGGCGCTGCGCAACCTCGGCCACGGTGACCGGGACTCGCTGGGCCTGTTCCAGCAGCGGCCCTCGATGGGCTGGGGCACCGCGGAACAGATCCAGGACCCGGTGTACTCGGCCGGGATCTTCTACGACCACCTCGTCGACGTTCCGGGGTACTCGAGGCTGCCGCTGACGGTGGCGGCGCAGAAGGTGCAGCGCAGCGGCTACCCGCAGGCTTACGCGAAGCACGAGACGGACGCGACGGTCCTGACCGCGGCCTTCGGCGAGAGCGGCGTGCTGTCCTGCTCGGGCCCGGCCCCGCTGAAGGGCGATCCGGAGAAGGTGAAGGCGGAGCTGGTACGGGCCTTCGGCAAGGAGGCACTGGCCGGCAGCACGGGCAGTGCGGGCGCCGCGGGCGGTGCGGGGGCCGGCCGGACGGCTCCGGGCGGGATCCCGGAGCCCGAGATCAACCTGCGGCTGAAGCAGGACGGCGGCCCGGGTGAGGAGCGCCGCGGCCGTGCGATGGCGCACTGGGCGGTGGCCCGGTCGCACGAACTCGGCATCGCCCGGGTCTCGTACCGGGGCGGCGGCTGGATCGGCGGGCAGGCCCGGGGCGTGTGGCAGGACAAGGGCGGCCCCGGCAAGTCCGGCGACGGCGATCCGCACAACTCGCTCGGCGACGAGGTCCGGATCTTCATCGCCCGCTGAGCCCCACCGCGCCCCGGCGAGACCCGGCCGCGCGTACGAGGCGTCACTCCTGCGGGGGTGGCCGAGATGGCGGCCTCGGGGACCCCGGACGGACAGAAGGCCTGGTGGGCGCGTATCCAATGAGCTTGTGGGGGAAGCCGATTAAACGATGCGTTACCGATCTTTTACCTACCGGCTCCGCAACTCCACCCGCCCCCCGAGCGGTTGTACACGGCGTACTCAGCCGCTACCGCTTAGGAGCATCATGTCCCTCCCCCTGACCCGTCGGATCGCCCGTGCCGCGCTGCTCCTCGCAGCCGGGGCAGCGCCCGTGGTCGGTGCGGCCGGCGCGGCCAGCGCCGCGGACGCCCCCGACGCCGCGGCCGCGACGACGGCAGCGGCGACCGACACGGCGAGCACCGCCGTGAAGGCCGTTCCGGACGCCTCCGCCGCCGGCGTGACCGACACCGCGGGCAGCCTGCTCGGTGGCCTGCCCGCCACGCAGCAGCTGCCGGCGGCGCCGCTCGCCGGTGAGCTGCCGGGTGACCTGCCGGGTGGTCTCACGGGCGGCCTGCCCGGTGAGCTGCCGGGTGGTCTCACGGGCGGCCTGCCCGGTGGCCTGCCGCTCGGCGGCTGACCACCGCCGAACCACCGCGGGAACACCGAAGGGGCCGGGAGCACGAACTCCCGGCCCCTTCGGGCTGTCCGGCGGCCTCAGCCCAGGCGCTTGACCGCGGCCTCGACGCGCTCGTCGGTGGCGGTGAAGGCCACGCGCACGAACCGCGCGCCCGCCTCGCCGTAGAAATCGCCCGGCGCGACCAGGATGCCCAGGTCGGCCAGGTGGGCCACGGTGTCCCAGCAGGGCTCGTCCCGGGTCACCCACAGGTAGAGGCTCGCCTCGCTGTGCTCGACCCGGAAGCCGTGCGCCTCCAGCGCCGTGCGCAGCGCCGCGCGGCGGGCCGCGTAGCGGGCGCGCTGCTCCTCTACGTGGCGGTCGTCGCCGAGCGCCGCGACCGTGGCCGCCTGCACCGGGGCGGGGGTCATCATGCCGCCGTGCTTGCGGATCTCCAGCAGCTCGCCGAGGACGTCCGCGTCACCGGCGACGAACGCGGCCCGGTAGCCGGCCAGGTTGGACCGCTTGGAGAGCGAGTGGACGGCGACGAGGCCCTCGTACGAGCCCCCGCACACGTCGTCGTGGAGGACGGAGACGGGCTCGGCCTCCCAGCCCAGTTCCAGGTAGCACTCGTCGCTGAAGACCAGGATCCCGTGCTCGCGCGCCCAGGCCACGATCCGGATCAGGTCTTCCTTCGGGATGACCTTGCCGGTGGGGTTGGACGGGGAGTTGAGCCACAGCAGCTTCACGCCCGCCGGGTCGAGCTCCGTCCCCGCGGGGTCACTCGCAAATGTCTCAGCGTCGTAGACGACCGCCTCGGCGCCGCACAGCCGCGCGCCGACCTCGTACGTGGGGTAGGCGAGCCGGGGGTAGGCCACCTTGTCGCCCGCGCCGAGGCCGAGCTGGGTCGGCAGCCAGGCCACCAGCTCCTTGGAGCCCACGACCGGCAGGACGTTGCGGTGCTCGGCGGCGCTCGCGCCGAGCCGGTCGCGCAGCCAGCCGGTGATCGCGTCGCGCAGGGCGGCCGTACCCCACACCGTCGGGTAGCCCGGGGAGTCCGCGGCGCCGATCAGGGCGCGCTGGATCAGCTCGGGCACCGGGTCCACGGGCGTGCCGACCGACAGGTCGACGATGCCGTCCGCGTGGGCCGCCGCCGTCTTCTTGTACGGCTCCAGCTTGTCCCAGGGGAAGGCGGGAAGACGGTCGGATACTGCGGCCACGGTGGTCTCTGCTCTCTCTGAGTGCTGGTTGCGCGGTGCGGGGCGCTGGGTCGGGAAAACGCCTCGGTCCCGTGCGGCGGGAGGGCCGTACGGGACCGAGGGGCGCGTCTGCCGTGAAGGTCAGTGCTCGCCGTTGATACCGGCGGGCAGCGCCGCGATGAAGGGGTGATCGCGCTCGATCAGGCCCAGCTTGGAGGCACCACCGGGCGAACCGAGCTCGTCGAAGAACTCGACGTTCGCCTTGTAGTAGTCCTTCCACTCTTCCGGAGTGTCGTCCTCGTAGAAGATGGCCTCGACCGGGCAGACCGGCTCACACGCACCACAGTCGACGCACTCGTCCGGGTGGATGTACAAGGACCGCTGGCCCTCGTAGATGCAGTCGACGGGGCACTCTTCGATGCATGCCTTGTCCTTGACGTCGACACAAGGCTCCGCGATGACGTAGGTCACGCTCTCGTTCCTCCTCGGTAGGGCTTTCCATATCGCGCGGGAGCGCGGCGTCGTCGATGCCCGCACCTAGTATCTCCGTTCCCGGGCACGATCCGAACAGGAGGGGCGGACAGAGCTGTGGAAATCACTGCCGGTGGGCTGCTGGAGGTCCGTATCACCCCGGCTGACGTGGGAAAACGAGTCTCTGTACGACGGGTGGAGCGCGGGTCGAGCGGTGCCCCCGCGTACACGGATGCGGTCGGGGTTCTCACATCCTGGGACGAGGGTGTGCTGACGATCACACAAAAGAACGGAAAGTCCGTCCGCATCGCGGAATCCTCGCTGGTGGCGGGCAAGGTCGTGCCCCCCGCACCGGCCCGCCGGAGGGGTCCTGCGGCCTCTTTCGAGGAGCTCTCGAGGGTCACGGCGCGCTCCTGGCAGCCGCTGGAGAGCGAGCCGCTGGGCGAGTGGACGCTGCGTGCGGCCGCCGGATTCACCCGGCGGGCCAACTCGGTGCTGCCGCTCGGCGATCCTGGGATACCGCTGGACGATGCACTCGCGCGGGTGACCTCCTGGTACGCGCAGCGAGGACTGCCGGCGTACGTGCAGGCCGCGACGGGGGCCGTCGGCACCCAGGAGCTGCTGATCGCGGAGCTGGAGCGGCGCGGCTGGGCGGCCGAGGTGTCGGCGGACGTACGGATCGGGGCGCTGGCGCCGGTCGGGGACGTGGACGCGCCCGCCGCCGAGGCCGTACGTCTGACCCGTACGCCGGACGAGGCCTGGCTCGGGCGCTACGGGAAGGTCCGCGACCCGGAGGTGGCCCGGCGGATGCTGGTCGAGGGCCCCTCGGTGTGGTTCGCGGCGCTGCCCGGGGGCCGGGCCATCGGGCGGTGCGTGGTGGACGGGCGGTGGGCCGGTTTCGCCGCGGTGACGGTCGATCCCGCGCACCGGCGGGAGGGTCTGGCGACCGCGGTGATGGCGGCGCTGGCGCGCCGGGCGCTGGAGGAGGGCGCGTCGGCGGCCTGGCTCCAGGTGGAGACGGACAATCCGGCGGCGCGGGCCCTGTACGACGGGCTGGGCTTCGCGACGCACCACTCGTACCACCACTACCGGGCGGCGGCGTGAGTCCGGCGGACCGGCGCGCGCAGTTCGCGGCGGAGGCGCGGTCGGAGCGGCCGGACCTGGCGCTGCTGTGCCTGCTGCTGGCGGCGGAGGCGGACCCGGAGCTGGACGAGCGCGCCATGGACTGGGCGCAGATCGAGCTGGACCGGCTGGCCGGGCTGCTGCCGTACGGGCTGCGGGGCGGGCGGGCCTGGGCCTCGGCGATCACGGAACTGCTGGGCGGGCGCCTCGGGTTCCACGGCACCCCGGCGGACTACGAGCGGCTGTCGTCCTCGCTGCTGCACGAGGTGCTGCGGCGCCGGCGCGGCCTGCCGATCCTGTTGTCCGTCGTCTGGCTGGAGGTCGCCCGGCGGGCGGGGGCGCCGGTGTACGGGCTGGGGCTGCCGGGGCACTTCGTGGTGGGCTTCGGGGACCCGGAGGAGGGCGTGGTGGTCGACCCGTTCGCGGGCGGCGCGTCCTTGGGCGCGGGACCGGCGGAGCTCGCGGAGGGGCCGCGGAGCCCGGCCCGCACGCTGGACATCGTGCTGCGGATCCTGAACAACATCCGGGCGTGGGCCGCTACCCGGCCGGAGCAGTCGGGGGTGGCGCTGTGGGCGCTGGACCTGTCGCTGCTGCTGCCGTCGCATCCGGCGTCGCTGCGGTACGAGCGGGCCCGTCTGCTGGTGGAACGGGGTTCCTTCCGGGACGGCGCGGCCGAGCTGGACGCGTATGCCGATGTGGTGGCTGCGGTGGATGCCGATGCGGCCGCCCGCATACACGCGGAGGCCGCCTCCGCTCGCGCTCTGCTGAACTGAGCCGGGCCGCTGCGCGGGTCAGAGCCAGCCCTTTTCGCGGGCCGTGCGCACGGCTTCCGCGCGGTTGCGGGCCGCCAGTTTCTGGATCGCCGTCGAGAGGTAGTTGCGGACCGTGCCCGGAGACAGGTGCAGCCGGGCGGCGAGCTCGGCGTTGGTCGCGCCCGACTCCGCCTCCCGCAGGACCTCCCGTTCCCGCTCCGTCAGCGGATTCGCGCCCTCCGCCAGGGCCGCCGCCGCCAGGGTGGGGTCGATGACGCGCTCCCCCGCCAGGACCCGGCGTACCGCGTCCGCCAGCTGCGCGGCCGGTGCGTCCTTGACCAGGAAGGCGGAGGCGCCCGCCTCCATCGCCCCCCGCAGATAGCCGGGGCGGCCGAAGGTGGTCAGGATGACGATCCGGATGCCGGGGAGGGCGTCCCGGAGGGCCGCGGCCGCCTCGATGCCGGTCATCCCCGGCATCTCGATGTCTAGCAGCGCCACGTTCACGTCGTGCGCGCGGGCCGCCGCCACCACCTCGTCGCCGCGGGCGACCTGGGCCAGTACCTCGATGTCCGGTTCCAGGCCGAGCAGGGCGGCGAGGGCCTCGCGGACCATCGACTGGTCCTCCGCCAGGAGGATGCGGATGGGGCGTGGGCTCATGACGGGGATCCTAGGGGGACGCGGGCGACGAGCCGGAAGCCGGTCTTGCCGGCCGGGCCGGCCGACAGGGCCCCGCCGACCGCCTCCAGGCGTTCGGTCAGGCCCGTCAGGCCGTTTCCGTGGACGGCCGGGCCTCCCGCGCCGTCGTCCGACACCGTCAGTTCCATGAACCGGCCCCCGAGGGTCTGCCGGTCGGCGAGGGCGACCGTGCAGCGCCGCGCCCCGCTGTGCCGGACCACGTTCGTCACCGCCTCGCGCAGGGACCAGGCCAAGGCCGATTCCGCCTCCTCGGAGAGGTCGGCCACCGGCTCCGCCGGGAGGTCCGCGACCACGCCCGCGGCGGCCAGCGCCGTCCGGGCGCCCGCGAGTTCGCCGGGCAGGGTGGGCCGCCGGTAGCCGCTCACCGCTTCGCGTACGTCGACCAGGGCCTGCCGGCTGACCCGCTCGATGTCCGCGACCTGCTGCGCGGCCGCCTCCGGCTGCCCGGGCAGCATGCGGCCCGCCAGCTCGCTCTTCAGCGTGATCAGCGACAGCGAGTGGCCCAGCAGGTCGTGCAGGTCACGGGCCATCCGCAGACGTTCCTCGTTGGCCGCCAGCTGCGCCACCGTGGCCCGGGCCTGGCGCAGTTCGATGGTGGTGCGGATCATCGCGCGGACCCCGGCCATCGCGAAGCCGCCCATCAGCGCCGGGATCAGCAGGCTCGCCAGGTAGGCGTCGCCGCCCGGGACCGCGAAGGCCGTGGCCGTCATCAGCGCGGCCGCGGCGGGGACCGTCCAGCGGGAGATCTCCCCGGGCAGCGCGGCGCCGGAGGAGATGGCCACGTAGACGAAGAGCACGAGCCATTCGCGGCCCAGGGTCAGCGACAGGACCGTGGCCTGGGCGGAGAGCACCGCCAAGGAGACCAGGACCTTGCGCACCGCCATCTGCCGGGCCGTGCGGAAGACCAGCACCAGGTACCAGGCGACGAAGGCCGCCAGGCCCAGGCCGCCGAGCAGCCGCACGCCGGGGCTGTGTCCGCCGCTGACCAGGTCGGTGACGGGTGCGCTCAGGTAGAAGAGCCAGATGCTGATCCACAGGGCCTTCACCAGCCTCTGGCGGCGGTTCTCCGGCTCCTTGGCGATCTCGGGGAAACGCCGCTCCTCGTCTGCTTGCATCAGCGCCACGGGTTCATGCCTTCAGTGAGTCCTTGCGGTACAGCCAGGCGGCGGCACCGGTGAACAGTACGAAGTACACCGCGAGGATCGCGACGTCCTTGGCCTGGGGCGCGCCACCCAGCTCGATGGCCTGGCCGAGGCCCGCGTAGGCGTGGGTGGGGAGCCAGTCCGCGATGTTCTGGAGCCACTGCGGGAAGTTCGTCGTGGGCATCCACAGGCCGCCGAGGATCGACAGGGCGAAGTAGACGAGCATCGTGACGGGGCGGGCGGTGTCCCCGTTGGCCAGGTAGCCGATGGCCACGCCGAGCGCGGCGAAGACCAGGCTGCCGGCCCAGATGGCGCCGGTGAGGGCGAACCACTGCCAGGCGTCGAACCGTACGTCCTTCACGGCGGCCGCGACCGCGAAGACGACCAGGATGGCGGGGAGCGAGAGCACGCCGGCACTGGCCGTCTTGGCCAGTACGTAGCCGCGGCCGGGCAGGGCCGTCAGCCGCAGCTGGCGGACCCAGCCGCTCTCGCGCTCCTTGGCGATGCGTTCGCTGTTGCCCATCAGGACGGCGGTCAGGGCGCCGAAGGAGGCCATGGCGACCATGTAGAAGGCGGGCATGGTCAGTTCGGTGCCCATGACCTTGGTGGTGCCGTCGAGGGTGCCGCCGAGCATCAGGAAGAGGGCGGCCGGATAGAGCACGGTGAAGAAGAGGAACTTCTTGTTGCGCAGGGCCCGGGTGATCTCGAGCTTGACGAGGACGTTCACTTGGCGGCCTCCTCGGCCTCGGTGAGTGCGATGAAGGCCTGTTCCAGGCCGAGGCCCGCGACCTCCAGGTTGCGGGGGTAGAGCCCGAGCGCGTACACGGCGTGCACGGTCGCGTCGGCGTCGCGGGACTGGAGCCGTACGGTCGCGCCGTGCCGTTCGTAGCCGGTGAGGTGCGGGAGCGCGCGCAGCACCTGTTCGTCGACCGGGTCGTGGACGCCGTCGAGGTCGAAGGAGATCTTCCGGGCGCCGGCCCGGGCCTTGATCTCGGCGGCGGTGCCGTCGGCCAGCAGCCGGCCCCTGTTCAGGACCAGCACGCGGTCGGCGATCGCGTCCGCCTCCTCCAGGTAGTGGGTGGCGAAGAGCACGGTGCGGCCCTGGGCGGCCAGTTCGCGCATCGTGGCCCAGAAGGCCTGGCGGGAGGTGACGTCCATGCCGGTGGTGGGCTCGTCGAGGACGATCAGGTCGTTGTGGCCCGCGGTGGCGAGGGCGAAGCGGACGCGCTGTTCCTGGCCGCCGGAGAGCTTGTTGACCATGCGGTCGGCGAGGGTGTCGACTCCGGCGCGGGCCAGCACCTCGTCCACCGGGTACGGGCGGGGGTGCAGGGCGCAGCCGAGGGCGACGAGTTCGGTCACGGTCACGTCCTCCATCAGGCCGCCGCTCTGGAGCATCGCGCCGACGCGGCCGGCGGCGACGGCCTCGCGCGGGGTGGTGCCGAAGAGCCGGACGGAGCCGGAGTCGGCGGGGCGCAGGCCGAGGAGGAGGTCGAGGGTGGAGGATTTCCCGGCGCCGTTGGGGCCGAGGAGTGCGACGGTCTCGCCCGGGTGGAGCGCGAGGGAGAGGCCGTCGACCGCCCGGACCGTGCCGTAGCTCTTGGTCACGTTCTCGAAGCTCACCACGGTGCCGGGGGCGGCGGGGCCGGGGTGCGCGGTGTGTTTCGTCTCGGTCGTCGTCATGGCCCAAGGCTCGCCCGTACGGGGTCCCGCGCGGCAGTGTCGGCCGTCCTGGGTGCCGTATGACGGATGTCATGCGGCGGGCATGACAGTGCCCCCGCCCGGTGGGGGCGGGGGCACTGGCGGGGGGCGCTGAAGGGCCGGGAACCTAGCCTGCGTTGGTGTCGACGACGACGGTCCGTTCGGCCGTGGTCTTGCCGCGCAGGGCCTTGCCGAGCGCGCCGGCGACGTCCTGCGGGGTGACCGCCGTCTTGGCGCCGGTGCCTCGGGTGATCGTGATGCCGTCGAAGGTGTTCCCGTAGGTCTCCTTGAGGGCGTCCAGGTCGAACTTCTCGACCAGGTGGCCCTCGACGGGCTGCATGCTGAGGATCTTGGGCAGGGACTTGCTGCCGAAGGCGATGGTCTTGGGGCCGATCTTGACCGTGGCGTTGGCGGACATCGCCGGTTCGGCGAACTCCTTCATCGCCCGGCCCAGTTCGGCCTCGTCGATGACCGGCGCCTTGGTGGTGACGGGCAGTTCGGCCACGCCCGGGTTGCCGGTGGCGACCATGTCGCGGAAGGACTTGGTGACCAGCGCGACGGAAGCGTCCACGTCGAGGGTGGTACCGGGGGTGCCGGGGACGGCCACGGCCTTGCCGGTGTCGAACTTGATGGTGCCCTCGGTGGCCGTGCCGGCGGTGCCCGCGAGCTCCTGGAGCGCGACCTGGAGCTTCTCCTCGTCGACCGGCATCACGGCGTCGGCCTTGCGCTCGTTGCCGAGGAGGGAGCCGATGACGGTGACCGGGTTGTAGTCACTGCCGGCGGCGTTGCGGACGGTGGTCTGGCTGTCCAGGGTCAGGCCGGCCTTCTCGGGCTTCAGCTCGACCTGCTTGCCGCCGACGCTGAGCTGGAGCGGGGCGGCGGCGCGGGTGCCGAAGGCCGTCTGGAGCTTGGCCACGGCCTCGTCGCGGCTGCCGCTGATGTCGACGCCGAGGACGGTGGTGCCCTTGGGGACGTCGGAGTGGTTGAGCAGCAGCCCGGCTCCGTAGGCCACGCCGAGCAGGACCACGATGCCGCCGCCGAGGAGGACCAGCTTGGAGCGGCCCTTCTTGGCGGGCTTCGCGGCCTTGGCGGATGCCTTCTGCTGCGCGGGCGCGGGCCGCGGGACGGCGGGCGCGGGGGCCGGGACCGGGGTCGGCCCGGGGCCGTGGCCGGGGCCCGTCTCGGGTCCGGGCCAGCGCGCGGCCTCTTCGCCCACGGGGCCGCTCCCGAAGCCGGGGCCCGCCGTGGGGCCGGCCGGGAAGCCTTCCTGGCTGCTGTAGGCGGGGAACGCCTCGGTGACGGGGCCGGCGTCGTCCTGGCCGCCGCCGTACGCCGGGAAGCCCTGGGTCGACCCGACGCCGGGGCCGCCCGCGGGCGGGCCGTAGTCCGAGACCGGCGGGGGCGGGGTGCGCGGCGGCGCGAAGCCCGCGTCCGGCGCGGGCGCGGCCTGGGTGCGTACGGGCGGCGGGTAGCCGGCGCCCGGCCCGGCCGGAGGCGGCGGGGTCATCCCCGGAACCGGTCCGGGCCCGGGACCCGGGGCGGGCCGCGGAGCCGGATGCGGGTGCGGGCCCGGATGCGGGTGCGGAGCCGGGGCCGGTGCGCGCCCCGCGGCGGGCCCGGGCGGCGCAGTGGGCGCCGGGGCGGGAGCGGGGGCGGGCGCCCCGTTGGGCGCCTTGCGCGGGGCGAACCAGTTGCTGGCGGACTCCTCGGGCTCGGCAGGGCCCTGGCCGCCGCGCGCGGGCTCCCGCTCGGCCTCGATCCGCGTCGGCACGGGCTTCGGCCGCTGCGCGAGCGGCGGCTCGGCCGCCCGCCCGGGCGTCGGCTCGGGCGCCTGCTGCGGCGTCGGCCGCGCCCCGGGGGACGCGGCGTCGGCCGCGTCGGAGGCAGGTCCCATCGCCTTGCGTACGACCACCGGCGGGATCGGCCGCGAACCCGGGATGTTGATCCGGATCCGGGTCGTCAGGGTGGTCTCGGTCTTGGGCCCGTCCGAGTCGGGCGTGGGCGGCTTCGAGGTCACAGGGTTCTCCTCCGGGGCTGTCGCCGCGCCAGGGCCAGGTGGCACAGCCGTGGACGGATACTGGCCGGTTCCATACGGCGGCGTACCCGAGGGGTAGGCGGCTCCACCGCGCCCTGTGGGCCCGGAGGACGAACTGTCAGTTTCACGACTCAAGGCAGGTTCTCCCGGTTGGCTCCGCCGCCCGTCATACCGTGCGCGGGCAGCTCGGCGGCCCGTCCACCATACTGGCCGCCGCCCTCGCGCAACTGACCCCCAGGAATCAGGGGTTCCTCATAGCCCCCGCCAAACCCCCCTGAAGCCGCCCGCGAGCCCCTGCGAACCCCCGTGGACCTGCCATCTCTAAGTAGTCCGACACCACGTCACTTGGCGGGCCGCGCGGCCGAAACCGGCCGATCCAGCGGACCGCGCATCGTGGCGCACATCACAGCGAAGACGGTTCCACCCAAAAGGTAGACGTACATGCCGATTCCGGACGAACTGAGCAGGAAGTCCCCCTCGGGACGCGGGACACCGAGCAGCACGTACGCCAGGAACCAGCCGACCGCCGCCCCGCCCACCCCGAGTCCGGTGCCGAGTGCGATCCGGCCCCCGAGGAAGAGCCCGAAGGCCGCCAGCAGCGCGAGCAACAGACCGCCGGGAAACCACAGGTCCACCACCAGCCAGCCGGCCAGGCCGGTGAGCGCGCCCAGCACCACCAGGCCAAGACAGCCGGCGATCCGCGCCGGGGTCAGGGGCCCGCTCACGCCGCCACCCCCGCGAACAGGTCGCGCTCGCGCTCGCCCGCCGGCGCTCCCGGCAGGCCCGCGACGAGTTCGTAGTACTCGCGGGCGAACAGCGGCTGGGCCAGGTCGTTGGAGAGGGCGAAGAAGGGCCCGTCCACGGCGATCTGGGTGGCGTGGGCCCGCATGGCGGCCGACTTCGCCGCCACGAGCTCCTGCGCGGCCCCGATCTCGGCGGTGATCTTCTCGTCGGGGACGACCCCGGGCACGTCCTCCGGCGAGGCCAGCCCCGGGAAGGGCGCCTCGGAACCGGCCGCACTCAGCCTGGCGAAGCCCTCCTCGACCACCGAGCGGGGCACGCGGTTCCAGTAGATCTTCCCGACCTCGTGCGGCTCGCCGAGGTCGCGCCGGTACGCGGCCTCCGCGGCCAGTTCGGCGCCGCGCATGGCGACGCGGTGGGCCTGGATGTGGTCGGGGTGCCCGTAGCCGCCGTTCGGGTCGTAGGTGACCAGCACCTGCGGCCGTACCTCCCGGATCACCTCCACGAGGTACGCGGCGGCCTCGTCCACGTCGGCGGACCAGAAGGCCTCCGGGCGGCGGTTCTGCGGGGCGCCCATCATCCCGGAGTCCCGGTAGCGGCCGGGACCGCCGAGGAACCGGTGGTCGGTGACGCCCAGTTCCGCCATGGCGGCGGCGAGCTCGCCGACCCGGTGCGCGCCGAGGCTGTCGTCGCGGTCGGCCGCCAAGTGGGCGAGCCCGGGCGGGATGACCTCGCCCTCTTCGCCGAGGGTGCAGGTCACCAGGGTGACGTGAGCCCCCTCGGCCGCGTACTTGGCCATGGTGACGCCGTTGTTGATCGACTCGTCGTCCGGGTGCGCGTGCACGAGGAGCAGACGACGGGCGGGAAGACCGTTCATGGGCCTAGCCTACGAGGCAGGGCTCAGAACTTGAGGCCACTGATCATGCTGGCCACGTTGGAAGTGAGCTGGCTGAGGGTCGGGGCGATGGTGGAACTCGCCAGGTAGAAACCGAGGAGCACACAGACCACCGCGTGTCCCGCCTTCAGGCCCGACCTTCGGACCAGCAGGAATACGACGATCGCCAGCAGCACCACGGCCGAGATCGAGAGTGCCACGGCGTTTCACCTCCACGTCGAGCGGACATCGGTACGCGTATTAGTGCTCGGCGGGAGTCATACCCACCGTGCGCTACGGATCATAACTTTCCGTACCAGCGCATCGATCGAAATCCGGCAGCACGAGGGGCGCATGGCGCGCATAGGCAGGGGCACACGGGAGGCCGGCCGGAGAGGCTGTACGCCCCTCCGGCCGGCTGTCGGCACCCGCACGGCCGCACGCCACCCAGGCTGCATGCCCCAGATCTCGGGGCAGAAACGGTCAAGTTGCCCGCGTGTAAACGGCGTTGGGGCAGAGCCCGCCGTCACGGCGTGGGATATGCGCGCGTGGCCGGAAATAATCGGCTGGCAGGGAAGGGTGGTTCACTCCTCGAGACGCCCCCTAGGAGTTCGCGTCTTCCGGTGGTGCGGGAACCACCTGTTTCTCCGCCGCGAAGTGACAGGCCGAGGGGTGGGCCGCCGGGCCCGACGGGAAGACCGCGGGGACCGCGAGCAGCGGCACCTCCGAGGTGCACCTCTCCTGGGCCTTCCAGCAGCGCGTGCGGAAGGGGCAGCCCGAGGGCGGGTTGGCAGGTGAGGGCACGTCCCCGGAGAGGATGATCCGCTCGCGGTGGGCGCGGGCCTGCGGGTCCGGGACCGGCACCGCCGACAGCAGGGCCTGGGTGTACGGGTGGGTCGGGTGGTCGTAGATCTGGGTGTCGGAGCCGATCTCCACGATCCGGCCCAGGTACATGACCCCGACCCGGTCCGAGATGTGCCGCACGATCGACAGGTCGTGCGCGATGAACACGTAGGACAGGCTGAACTCGTCCTGGAGGCGCTCCAGGAGGTTGATCACCTGGGCCTGGACGGAGACGTCGAGCGCGGAGACCGGCTCGTCGGCGACGATGATCTCGGGCTGGAGGGCCAGGCCGCGGGCGATGCCGATGCGCTGGCGCTGGCCGCCGGAGAACTGGTGCGGATAGCGGTTGATGTACTCCGGGTTGAGGCCGACCACGTCCAGGAGTTCCTGGACCTTGCGGCGCCGGCTGCCCTTCGGGGCGACCTCGGGGTGGATCTCGTACGGCTCCCCGACGATGTCGCCGACCGTCATGCGCGGGTTCAGCGAGGTGTACGGGTCCTGGAACACCATCTGGATGTTGCGCCGGACGGCCTTCAGGGCGCGCCCCGACAGCTTGGTGATGTCCTCGCCCTTGTACGAGATCGCGCCGGCCGTCGGCCGCTCCAGGTTGACCAGCATCTTGGCCACGGTCGACTTCCCGCACCCCGATTCGCCGACGATGCCGAGCGTCTCGCCGGCGCGCAGGTCGAAGGAGACCCCGTCGACCGCCTTCACCGCGCCGATCTGCTTGCGGAAGACGATGCCCTGGGTCAGCGGGTAGTGCTTGACCAGGTCCTTCACTTCCAGAAGGGACTCAGACATGGAGGCACTCCTTCCAGAAGAAGCAGGCGCTGGTCCGGTCCTCGGCGACCTGCGCCAGCGGCGGGACCTCGGCCCGGCAGACGGCCTGCGCCATCGGGCAGCGCGGGTTGAAGGCGCAGCCGGGCGGGATGGCGAGCAGGTTCGGGGGCAGGCCCTTGATCGCGTACAGCTCCTGGCCCTTCTGGTCGAGGCGCGGGATGGAGTCCAGCAGGCCGCGCGTGTACGGGTGCGCGGGCGCCTGGTAGATCTGGTGGACGGGGGCCGCCTCGACGATCCGGCCCGCGTACATGACGGCGATCTTGTCGGCGACGTCGGCGACCACGCCCAGGTCGTGGGTGATCAGGATGAGGCCCATGTTGAGCTCGCGCTGGAGCTCGGCCAGCAGGTCCATCACCTGGGCCTGGACGGTGACGTCCAGGGCGGTGGTCGGCTCGTCCGCGATGATCAGCGAGGGTTCCAGCGCCAGCGCCATCGCGATCATGATGCGCTGGCGCATGCCGCCGGAGAACTGGTGCGGATAGTCCCCCACGCGCTGCTTGGCCGCCGGGATCTTCACCCGGTCCATCAGCTCGACGGCCTTGCCCTTGGCGTCCTTGCGGGACATCCCGCGGTGGACCTCGTACATCTCGCCGAGCTGCGCGCCCACGCTGAGCACGGGGTTCAGGGAGGAGAGGGCGTCCTGGAAGATCATCGCCATGTCGGCGCCGCGGATCTTCCGCCGGTCCTCCTCCTTCATCTTCAGCAGGTCCCGGCCCTTGAAGAGGATCTCGCCGCCCGCGATCCGGCCCGGCGGCGTCTCCAGGATGCCCATCACGGCCTGGGCGGTCACCGACTTGCCGGAGCCCGACTCGCCGAGCACGGCGAGCGTCTCGCCCTCGTCCACCGAGTAGTCGACGCCGTTGACCGCCTTCGCGACTCCGTCGCGCGTCTTGAATTCCACGTGCAGGTCGCGGACTTCGAGCAGCATGTGCGGGGCTCCTCAGCGCAGCTTGGGGTCGAGGGCGTCGCGCACCGCGTCGCCGAGCATGATGAAGGCGAGCACGGTCAGGCTGAGCGCGCCCGCCGGCCAGAGCAGCATGTGCGGGGCGTTGCGGATCTGCGAGGCCGCGTTGGAGATGTCGATGCCCCAGGAGACGGTGGGCGGGCGCAGGCCGACGCCGAGGAAGGACAGGGTGGCTTCCAGGGCGATGTAGGTGCCGAGCGCGATGGTGGCGACGACGATGACGGGCGCGATGGCGTTGGGCGCCACGTGCCGCAGCAGCATCCGGGCGTTGCCGGCGCCGAGCGCGCGGGCGGCCTGGACGTAGTCGTTCTGTTTGGCGGTGATCACCGAGCCGCGGGCGATGCGGGCGAGCTGCGGCCAGCCGAGCAGCACGATGAAGCCGACCACGGGCCAGACGGTGGTGCTGGTGACGACGGACAGGAAGACCAGGCCGCCCAGGATCACCGGGATGCCGAAGAAGATGTCCGCGACCCGGGAGAGCAGCGAGTCCCCCCAGCCCCCGAAGAAGCCGGCGAACCCGCCGAGTGCGGAGCCGAGCAGGGCGGCGCCGAGGGTGGCGCACACGCCCACGGTGATGGAGGCGCGGGCGCCGTAGACGGTACGCGTGTACACGTCGCAGCCCTGGGTGTCGTAGCCGAAGGGGTGGCCGGGTGAGGCGCCCTGCTGGGACTTGGACAGGTCGCATTGCAGCGGGTCGCCACTGGCGATGAGCTGCGGCCAGATCGAGATGACCACGAGGAACAGGATCACCAGCGAGGAGATGACGAAGACGGGGTTGCGACGCAGCTGGTGCCAGGCGTCGGACCACAGGGAGCGGGGCTTCTCCTTGGGCCCGGAGCCGGCCGGCTTGTCGCCGAGCGTCTTCTCCAGGCTCTCGGCCTCGTCCAGCGCGAGATCCATGGGCCCGCCCGCGCCGGTGGGTGCGATGGCTTCCCCCTCTCCGGGCTCCAGCGGGTCGTAGGCGGGCGGCTCGGGCTCAGGCATAACGGATCCTCGGGTCCAGGACCGCGTAGAGCAGGTCGACGAGCAGGTTCGCCAGCAGGAAGACGATGACGAGGATGGTCACGAAGCCGACCACGGTGGGGGAGTTGTTGCGCAGGATGCCCTGATAGAGCTGGTAGCCGACGCCGTGGATGTTGAAGATCCGCTCGGTGACGATGGCGCCGCCCATGAGCGCGCCGATGTCGGTGCCGATGAAGGTGACCACCGGGATCAGCGAGTTCCGCAGCAGGTGGCGGGTGATGACCCTGTGGCGCGGCAGTCCCTTGGCGGTGGCGGTGCGGACGTAGTCCGCCTTGGCGTTCTCGGCGATGGAGGTGCGCGAGAGCCGGGTCACGTACGCGAGCGAGACCAGGGCGAGGACGATGCCGGGCAGGATCAGCTCGTTGAAGGGGGCGTCCGGGGAGACGGTGGGCCGGACCCAGCCCCATTTGACGCCGAAGAGGTACTGGAGCAGGTAGCCCGTCACGAAGGTGGGCACCGAGATGACGACGAGGGTCATCACCAGCACGGAGGTGTCGATGGACTTGCCGCGGCGCAGTCCGCTGACCACGCCGAAGGTGATGCCGAAGACGATCTCGATGAGGATCGCGATGACGGTCAGGCGCAGGGTGACCGGGAAGGCCGTCGCCATCAGCTCGGTGACGGGCTGGCCGTTGAAGGCCGTTCCGAAGTCGCCCTGGAAGATCTGGCCCATGTAGTGGAGGTACTGCTCCCACAGGGGGCGGTCGAGGTAGAGGTCCTTGCGGATGCGCGCGGCGGTGGCCGGGTCGGGCGCCTTGTCGCCGAAGAGGGCCGCGACCGGGTCACCGAGCGCGTACACCATGAAGAAGATCAGGAAGGTGCTGCCGATGAACACGGGGATCATCTGGAGCAGCCGCCGGATCACATAACGTCCCATGGACTGCTCCAGGATCGATCCGTCGGTGGGTCAGCTGACCTTGATCTGGTCGTAGACCGGCACGCTGAACTGGTTGAGCGCGACGTCCGTGATCCGCTCCGAGTGCCCGGCGCTGCCGTTCTGGTACCAGAGCGGGATGGACGGCATCTGGTCGGCGAGGATCTTCTCGGCGTTCTGGAACGTGGCGGTCGCCTTGGCGGAGTCGCTCTCCTGGTTGGCCTGGTCGACGAGCTTGTCGAACTCCGGGTTGCTGAACTTGCCGTAGTTGGAGGAGGCGCCGGTGTAGTACAGCGGCTGCAGGAAGTTCTGGATCAGCGGGTAGTCGGCCTGCCAGCCGGAGCGGAAGGGGCCGGTCAGCTTGAAGCTGCTCTGCTGGTTCCTGAAGTCGGCGAAGGTGCCGATGGGGTTGACCGTGCAGACCGGGCCCTCGCCCAGGGCGTTGTTGATGCTGTTGCAGACGGCGTCCATCCAGTCGCGGTGCGAGCCGGTGTCCACGTTGGAGGTCAGCGTGACCTTGCCGCCGGGCAGTCCGCCGCCCTCCTGGATGAGCTTCTTGGCCTCGGTGGGGTTGAAGGTGCAGGCGTCGCCGCACGCGGTGGCGCTGAACCCGCCCTTTTCGCCGAGGGCCGGGGAGGTCCAGTCCTTGGCGGGGGTGCGGGTGTCCCGGAAGATCTGCTTGGTGATCTCGTCGCGGTTGATCGCCATCGAGATGCCGCGGCGGACCTTCTCCGAGCCCTCCTTGTTCCACTGCGGGTCGTACAGCGGGAAGGTGAGGGTCTGGATGATCAGGGCCGGCTGGTTGATGTAGCTGTCGCCGAGGTCGTTCGCGACGTTCTTCAACTGCTGCGCCGGGACGTCGTCGACGAGGTCGAGGTTGCCGGAGATCAGGTCGGTGTAGGCGGTGTTGTTGTCCGTGTAGACCTTGAGGTCCACGCCGTCGTTCTGCGCCTTGTCCGTACCGGGGTAGCCGTCCCACTTGCGCAGCTTCATGCCGGTGCCCTTGGTGTAGGAGTCCACCGTGTACGGGCCGTTGCCGACCGGCTTGGCGAGCCAGCCGTTGTGGTCGGTGAAGAAGGCCTGGGGCAGCGGGGAGAAGGCCTGGTAGCCGAGGGTCTCGGGCCAGGTGGAGAACTTCGCCTTCAGTGCGACGGTGAAGGTCTTGGGGTCCTTGACGACCAGGCCCTTCATCGTCTTGGCCTTGGGCTCGCCGGAGGCCGGGTGCAGGTCCTCGTAGCCGACGATGTCCGAGAAGAACGGCGAGTTGTTCTGCTTGTTGCGCACGTCCGCCCCGTAGTTCCAGGCGTCCACGAAGGACTGGGCGGTGACGGGTTCGTCGTTGCTGAACTTCCAGCCGTCCTTCAGCGTGATCGTGAAGTTCTGGCTGTCGGTGGTATCGATCTTCTCGGCGAGGAAGTTCAGCGCCTCGCCGGTCTTCGGGTCGTAGCGCTTCAGGCCCCGGAAGAGCATGTCCAGCACCTTGCCGCCCTGCACCTCGTTGGTGTTGGCGGGCTCCAGTGGGTTCTGCGGGTCACCCCACGAGGAGCTCACGATCCCCGCGCCCTCGCCACCGCCTCCGCCGCCGTCGCTTCCGCCGCCGCAGGCCGTCGCCGCGAGGGCGACGGCCATCGCACATGCGGCCCACTTGGCGTGGGTGGCTCCGCGCATGGAGTGCCTCCTAGGGATCCCAAGACTCGCTTAGGGCCCTATGTCACACTATGCGGGTTCGCGCACACCCCCTGTTGGACCGATTGCACCCGCGCGTCCGCCGCCTGTCACCCCTGCGAGTGCAAAGGCAGCTCCCAGGTGTCGACCGCGTAGTGCAGGCCCATGCCGTGCGCCTCGTAGAGCCCGAGTGCGCCGGTTTCGTTGTGGATGTCCACGCCGAGGCCGACGGTGTCCCGGCCGCGTGCCGCGTAGGCCGCGAAGCCGTGGCGGAGCAGGTAGCCGCCGATGCCGCGGCCGCGCAGGTCCTCCCGTACGCCGATGTGGCTGAGCCAGCCCATGCTCGTACGGTCGTCCCGGCTGAGCAGCACGGCCACGTCGCCCTCGCCGGGCAGGGAGGCGATCCACACCAGGGACCAGTCGAGCCTGCGCGCGTCCAGATGGTCCAGCCAGGGCTCGTACGCGCGCTCCACATGGCCGAAGTGCGCCGCGAAGGTCTGCTCGACCAGGGCGTGGGCCCGGTGGCGGTCGGCCTCGTCGGCGGAGCAGTCGCGCAGGGTGAGCCCGGCGGGCGGGGCGGGAGGGAGGTCGGTGGCCGGGTGCACGGCGCGGGTCATGACCTGGTAGCGGCGTACGGAGCGGTAGCCGCGACCGGTGAGCAGGGAGAGGTCGAGGGTGGGCTTGATGTTGAGCTGGAGCCGCAGCCGGCCCTGCCCGGCCCCGGCGGCCAGTTCGCGGGCCCGGGCCTCCATGAGCTCCAGCAGCCGGAGGGCGGCCTCGGGGTGGGCGGGCAGGACGTAGTGGTCCCCGTCGACCTGGCCGGGCCCGGAGTCCGACCAGACGAGGGCGTACGCGACGAGCCGGCCGTCCTGGAAGGCGAGCCAGGAGTCGGTGGCCAGATCGACGTCGGGGTGGTTCAAGTCGGCCTCGACGGTGCCCAGGTCGGTTTCCGGGCGGCCGATCTCGATCACGTCGACGGCGTTGAGCAGGGCGCAGATGTCGGACGCGTCCCCGGGCCCGGCGGGCCGGACGGTCAGCATGGCGGTCATCGCCCCACTGTCGGCCCGCCCGGGCGGCGGCCGCAACCTGCTTTCTCCGCACGGCATTTCCACCTGGCAGCCGAAACGGCCGGCCCCCGGCGCCGATGAGTGGCGCCGGGGGCCGGCCGTTCGGTCGTGCGCGGTGCGGATCAGACGGCCAGAATGGCCTTCTCCTCCGCGAAGTGGCACGCCGACTCGTGCGCGGCGAAGGTGTCCTGGCCCTTGAAGCGCTCCGGGATCGCCAGCAGCGGCTCCTCGGTGGCGCACTTGTCCTGGGCCTTCCAGCAGCGGGTGCGGAAGCGGCAGCCCGACGGCGGGTTGGCCGGGGACGGGACGTCGCCGGTGAGGATGATGCGCTCGCGGTTCTCGCGGACCTCGGGGTCCGGGACGGGGACCGCCGACAGCAGCGCCTGGGTGTAGGGGTGCGTCGGGTGGTCGTAGATCTGCGTGTCCGTGCCGATCTCGGCCATCTTGCCGAGGTACATGACGCCCACGCGGTCCGAGATGTGCCGGACGATCGACAGGTCGTGCGCGATGAAGACGTAGGACAGGTTGAACTCGTCCTGGAGCTTCTCCATCAGGTTGATGACCTGCGCCTGCACCGACACGTCGAGCGCGGAGACCGGCTCGTCGCAGATGATGATCTCCGGGTTGAGCGCGAGGCCGCGGGCGATGCCGATGCGCTGGCGCTGGCCGCCGGAGAACTGGTGCGGGTAGCGGTTGATGTACTCCGGGTTGAGGCCCACGACGTCCAGGAGTTCCTGGACCTTGCGGCGCCGGTCGCCCTTGGGAGCCACCTCGGGGTGGATCTCGTACGGCTCCCCGATGATGTCGCCGACCGTCATGCGCGGGTTCAGCGAGGTGTACGGGTCCTGGAACACCATCTGGATGTTGCGGCGGACGACCTTGAGGGCCCGGCCGGACAGCTTGGTGATGTCCTGGCCCTTGTAGAAGACCTCGCCGGCGGTGGCGGTCTCCAGGCTCATCAGGAGCTTGGCGACGGTGGACTTGCCGCAGCCGGACTCGCCCACGATGCCGAGGGTCTCGCCCTGGTAGAGGTCGAAGGAGATCCCGTCGACCGCCTTGACCGCGCCGACCTGCTTCTTGAACAGGATGCCCTGGGTCAGCGGGAAGTGCTTGACCAGGTTGCGGACCTGGAGGATCGGCTCGCGCTCGGTGACGTTCTTGGTGAGCTCAGCCATTGATCTGCTCCTTCCAGAAGTGGCACGCGCTGGTGCGGCCGGACAGCTCGGTGCCGTCCTGCGCGGTCACCTGGTGCAGGACCGGCACGTCGGTGCGGCAGATGTCCTGCGCCTTGGGGCAGCGCGGGTTGAAGGCGCAGCCCGAGGGGATGTTGAGCAGGTTGGGCGGCAGGCCCTTGATCGCGTAGAGCTCCTGGCCCTTCTGGTCCAGGCGCGGGATCGAGTCCAGCAGGCCCCGCGTGTACGGGTGCGCCGGGTTCTTGTAGATCTCGTGGACCGGGGCGTTCTCGACGATCCGGCCGCCGTACATGACGGCGATCTTGTCCGCGACGTCGGCGACGACGCCGAGGTCGTGGGTGATCAGGATCAGGCCCATGTTCATCTCGCGCTGGAGCTCCGCGAGCAGGTCCATGACCTGGGCCTGGACCGTCACGTCGAGAGCCGTGGTCGGCTCGTCGGCGATGATCAGGTCCGGCTCCAGGGCCATCGCCATGGCGATCATGATGCGCTGGCGCATACCGCCGGAGAACTGGTGCGGGTAGTCACCCACGCGCGCCTTGGCGGCGGGGATCTTCACCCGGTCCATGAGCTCGACGGCCTTGGCCGTGGCGTCCTTCTTGGACATCCCGCGGTGGACGCGGTACATCTCGCCGAGCTGGGCGCCGACGGTGTGCACCGGGTTCAGCGAGGACAGCGCGTCCTGGAAGATCATCGCGATCTTCTGGCCGCGGACCTTGCGGAACTCCTCAGCCGGGAGCTTCAGCAGGTCGGTGCCCTGGAACAGGATCTCGCCGGACGGGATCTTGCCGGGGGGCATGTCCAGGATGCCCATGATGGCCTGCGCCGTCACGGACTTGCCGGAGCCGGACTCACCGAGGACGGCGAGGGTCTCGCCGGCGTTCACGGAGTACGAGACACCGTTGACGGCCTTGGCGACACCGTCGCGGGTGTGGAACTCGACGTGCAGGTCTCGCACTTCGAGCAGCGGGATGCCCTCCGGCGCCGAGCGGGGCGCGGGGACGTTCGAGGTCTTGTCGATGATGGTCAACGTACGCCCTTCCTCAGCGCAGCTTCGGGTCGAGGGCGTCGCGCACCGCGTCGCCGACCATGATGAACGCGAGCACCGTGATGCTCAGCGCGCCGGCCGGGAAGAGGAGCACGTGCGGAGCCTGGAGCCAGCGGACGGAAGCGTCGCTGACCATCAGGCCCCAGGAGATCTCCGGGGGCTGGACGCCGATACCGAGGTACGACAGGGCCGCCTCGGCGGAGATGTACACACCCAGGCTGATCGCGCCGACCACGATGACGGGGGCGACGGCGTTCGGCAGGATGTGCCGGATCGTGATGCGCCAGGCGCCGGCGCCGAGGGCGCGGGCGGCCATCACGTAGTCGTTGTTCTTGTTCTGCAGCACCGAGGACCGCATGATGCGGAAGATCTGCGGCCAGCCGAGGGTGGCCAGAACGATGGAGACCGTCCAGGCGTTGCCGGGCAGGGCGGACATGATCAGCATGCCGCCGAGGAGCAGCGGGAGCGCGAAGAAGATCTCGGCGAAGCGGGACAGCACGCTGTCGGCGATTCCGCCGAGCCAGCCGGCCAGCAGACCGAGGCCGCCGCCGACGATGATCACCAGGGTGGTGGTGACGACGCCGACGATCACGGAGTTCCGGGCCGCCCAGACGGTACGCGTGTAGACGTCGCAGCCCTGGATGTCGAAACCGAACCAGTGGTCCGCGCTCGGGGTCTTGAGCGAGTTCTGCAGGGTGCAGGCGGTGGCGTCGAACGGGCTGCCGTCGGTGAACCACTGCGGCACGGCCGACAGGACCAGCATGGCCAGCACCAGCACGGTGCCGATCAGGAAGATCGGGTTGCGGCGCAGGTCGCGGATCGCGTCGGACCAGAGGCTGGCCTCGCGGTCCTTCTTCTTCTTGCCGTTGCCCTTGACCGGGGCGCTCGTGGCGGGGGCTCCGGTGGTCTGGGTGTCGGTCAACTCATCCCCCACCGTAGTTGTGTCACGCATAGCGGATCCTCGGGTCGAGCACGGCGTACAGCAGGTCCACCAGCAGGTTGGCGACGAGGTAGATGAGGACCAGGAGCGTCACACCGCCGACGACGACGGCGCCCTGCTTGAGGTACACGGACTGGGCGAGCAGACCGCCGAGGCCGTGGATGTTGAAGATGCGCTCGGTGATGACCGCGCCGCCCATGAGGCCACCGAGGTCGGCTCCGAGGAACGTGACGATCGGGATGAGCGCGTTGCGCAGCGCGTGGTTCACGACGACGCGGCGACGGGGCAGGCCCTTCGCGGTCGCGGTGCGGACGTAGTCCGCGCGCATCGTCTCCATCAGGCTGGTCCGGGTCAGTCGGGCCACGTACGCCAGCGAGGTCGAGGCGAGGACGAACGCCGGGAGGAGATAGGCACGGATGCCGTCGGCCTCGTTGAAGGAGACCGGGAAGAAGTCGATGCCCCAGGCGTCCTTGAGCTCCACGCCGAGCGTCAGCTGCAGCACGAAGCCGGTGACGAAGACGGGGATGGAGATGACCATCAGGGTGGACAGCAGCACCAGCTGGTCGAGGAACTTCCCGCGGCGCAGCGCGGCCATGACGCCGGCGAGGACGCCGACGATGGCCTCCATGATGAAAGCGATCAGACCGAGGTTCACCGTGTACGGGAACGCTTCGGTGATGAGGTCGATCACCTTGCGGCCGGTGAGGGTTTCACCGAGGTCGCCCTGGAAGACGCCGCTGATGTAGTTCCAGTACTGCATCAGGAACGGGTCGTCGAGGTGGTACTTCTCGCGCAGCATCGCCGCGACGAGCGGGTCGGCCTTCTTGTCACCCGCGAGGAGCTGAATCGGGTCAGCTCCCGGCATGTGGAAGGTCAACGTGTAGATCAGGAACGTGGCACCGAGCAGAACAGGGATCGCCTGTATGAGTCGGCGGATGAGGTAGCGGCCCATCAGACCTCCAGCAGAAGAGCAGGGGGAAGGGGCAGACAGACGGAAACCTGATTCCGTCTGCCCGCCCCCGTTGTCCCCTTGGTGTGAAGAAGGGTGTTAGTTGAGCTCGACCGTGGCCAGGTCCATGCGGCCCTGGGCGTCGATCTCAACGTTCTTCACGGACTTGGAGTAGGCCGAGGAAGACATGTAGGTGAAGACCGGGATGTACGGCAGGTCCTTGATGATGATGTCATCGGCCTGCTGGTACAGCTTGAGGCCCTCTGCCGGGTCCGTCGCCTTGTCGGCGTTGTCCATGACGGTCTCGAACTCCTCGTTGACGTAGGCACCGTAGTTGGAGCCGTTGTCGATCGCGATCTTGGAGAAGATCGGACGGAGGTAGTTCTCGGCCGCCGGGTAGTCCATGGACCACGCCATGCGGAAGGCGCCCTTGTACTTCTGGTCGCCCAGCTCGGTCAGCATGTCGCCGAACTTGGTGAACGGCTTGGCGGTGACCTCGATGCCGAGGTTCGCCTTCAGCTGGTTGCCGACGGCCTCGATCCACTCCTTGTGGCCGCCGTCGGCGTTGTAGCCGAGCTCCAGCTTGTTGCCGGGGATGCCACCGGCCTGGGTGTAGAGCTCCTTGGCCTTGGTCGGGTTGTACGTACCGACCTCACCCAGGGCGCCCTTGCGGTAGCCCGGGACGATGGGGCTGATGAAGTCATCGGCCGGCTTGCGGGTGCCGTTGAAGATGGTCTTCGTGATGGCTTCCCGGTCGATGGCCATCGAGATGGCCTTGCGGATCTCGACCTTGCCGAACGCCTCGGGGTTCGTCTTCAGCGGGAGACCGATGTAGCCGACGCCGGACTCGGGCTTGTAGAGGTAACGGTCGCCGAACTCCTGGGAGACGGTGGCCATCGCCGAGATCGGGAGCTTGTCGACGATCTGGATGGTGTCGGCGCGCAGGTCGTTGTACGCGGTGTCCAGGTTGTCGTAGATCTTGAAGGTGACGCCCTCGAGCTTGGCGCGACCCTCGGAGGGGTACTTGTCGTACCTCTTGATCTTGATCTGCTTGTTGTGCTCCCAGGTGCCGTCCATCTGGAAGGCGCCGTTGCCGATCGGGGCCTCGCCGAACTTCTTCGGGTCGGCTTCGAAGGCCTTCGGCAGCGGGTAGAAGGCGTTGTAGCCCAGCATCGTCTTGAACTGGGAGAACGGAGCCTTCAGCGAGACGGTGAAGGTCTTCTCGTCGACGACCTTCAGGCCCTTGAGCTCGGTGGCGGTGGGCTTCTTGTCCTTGCCCGGCGCCAGCTCCTCGGAGCCCTCGATCTTGTCGTAGAAGGGCAGGCCCTCTGCGGCGTTGTCCTGGTTGGCTCCCCAGTTCCAGGCGCGGACGAACGACTGCGCGTCGACCTTCTCGCCGTTGTGGAAGGTGAAGCCGTCCTTGATCTTGATCGTCCAGGTCTTCGAGTCCGTGGTGGTGATGGACTCGGCGACCGCGAGCTTCGGCTCGTTGGTCTTGTTGTCATACTCGACGAGGCCCTTGAAGAGCGCGTTGAGAACCTCAGCGCCTTCGGACTCGGCGGTGTTCTGACCGACCAGACCGTGCTGCGGCTCGCCGAGCACCACGGTGATGTTTCCACCGGACTTGCTGCCGGCCTCGTCCTTGCTGGTGCTGCAGGCCGTGGCAGCCATCGCCACGATGACGGCACCCGCGACCCACTTGGCGCTCGTTGCTCCGCGCATGGGTAATTGCCTCCTCAGGAGTCACTGTCGATACGTGAAGGGCCCGGCACTCGCTGACACCCCTGACAGCGATTTCCGGCCCCATCGTGTGTGCTCGTGAGTCGGCGCTCCCCACAGCGCGTGACCCATTGACCCGAGCTCAATGGAGCCATCCTCAGGGACGCCTAGACCGTAAACCACACTTAAGTGGTCTCGTTTTCACAACATCGCCCCATGTCGAAAACCCGAAATCCGGACAAACGGATAGGAGACAGACACGTGCGAAACGGACGGTTAGTTCACCTTCCGGAGCGTCACGGTCGGTATGCGGACACGTGAACCCCTAAATCCGCTTGACAAAAGTGAACGTCACACCGCTCTGTCAACGGGCCATCAGGGCACACAGTTCCCCGGCCGGCCCGGCACCGAGAGCCTCGTACAGGTCAAGGGCATCCGTCCAGGACCGCAGGGCCCCTTTCTCATCACCCGCACCCCGCCGGGCGTGCCCCAGGACGACCAGGGCATCGGCCCGGCCGGCCCGGTGGCCGGCCTCCGGCTGCAGATCGACCGCCTGCCCGGCCCGTCGCGCGGAGGCCTCGAACTCGCCGCCGTTCAGGTCCAGCTCGGCCAGCAGGATCAGCGCCTTGGCATGGAACAGCCCGTATCCGCTGCGGCTCGCCGGCTCCCGCGCCGCCTCCGCGAACCCGGCCGCCTCCGTGTGCCGCCCCAGCCTCAGGCTGCTCTCGGCCAGCCCCAGCAGGGCCCGGAGCTCGGGGGTACGGGCGTTGCAGCGCCGGGCCAGGTCGCGCGCCGTACCGAAGTGGTGCAGGGCGGTGCCGTGGTTGCCGAGGCTTTGCGAGAGCAGGGCCCGCCCGACGTACAGGTACGACTCCGCGCGCGCCTCACCGGTCGCGATCTCGAACCCTTGATCGATGTGGTCGAGGGCGCCCGCCCGGTCGCCCGACTGGATCATGGTCAGAGCGAGCCAGAAGAAGGTGTATGCGAGGTCGGTCTCGTTGCCGAGGCGTCGCTGCATCGCGGCCGCCCGTTCGAGGGCTCCACGCGCCCGCTGCGCTTGCCCGCTCTCGAAGAGGACCGCCCCGAGATTGCGCTCGGCGATCGCCATGGCCGTCTGGAGCCCCAGCTCCTCGTAGCGGGCCAGTGCCTGGATCAGCCGCTCCTCGGCCTCGGCCAGCCGACCCGTCTCATGCAGGATCGCCCCCACGTTGCCCATCGTGATCGCCTCGCCGACCAGGAAGCCCGTACTGCGGGAGAGCTCCAGACACTGCTCGCCGTGGAGCAGGGCACAGTTCAGATCGCCCACGTACCAGGTGGCGATGCAGAGGCTGTTGTGGGCGGAGCTCTGGCCCTGCGTCGATCCGGTCGCACGGTAGAGCTCCAGAGCCCGGTGGTCGTGGACCATGGACCTGTCGTAGTCGCTCTGGTTCAGGTACGCGCTCGACAGGCTGCGGTGTGCGGCCGCCTGGCCGGCCAGGTTCCCGTCCGCCTCGGCCGCGGCGAGGCCCGCCGTCCCGACGGCGAGCCAGTCGACCGCGTAGGCCCGCCGCATCATGTACGGGCGCAGGGCATCGGCCAGGGTCCACGCGAGCTGCCGCGGACCGTGTTCCGCGGCGCGCTGCACCAGGGCCACGGCGTTCGGCCGTTCCGCGTCCATCCACTCCAGGGCCTCACCGGCGCCGTCGAAGCCGAGCGCCTCGCCGGCGGCCTCCACGGGCAGGCGCACGGTCTCGGGCTGCAGCAGCCGCACGGCGTTGTCGGTGCTCCCCAGGTACCAGGAGTGCAGCCGGTCCAGGGCGGCCGCCTGCCCCTCCTCCCCCTCCTGTTCCCGGACCCGTTCCACGGCATAGGCGCGCAGCAGATCGTGAAAGGTGAACCGGCCGGGCGCGTGCTCCTCCAGCAGGTGGCTCCGGACCAGCTCCTCCAGCAGCCGGGCGGCGGCGGGGAGCTCCGCACCGGCCAGCGCCGCGGCGGCCCGCAGCGGGACGTCGCAACCGGGGACCATCCCGAAGAGACGGAACATCCGGGCGGCGGCCGGCGAGAGCGTGGCGAAGGACATGTCGAGCACTGCGCGGACGGCGGTCCCCTCGTCCCCCGGAACCTGCAGTGCCCCCAGCCGGTCCCCGGCCAGCCGGGCCGCCTGGTCGGCGAGGGACCGGTCCGGGTGGACGGCCAGGTCGGCCGCCGTGATCGCGACGGCGAGCGGCAGGTAGGCGCAGGCGGCGGTGAGGACGGCGGCCGCCTCGGGCTCTGCATGGACCCGGGCCGCACCGATGATGTTGAGCAGTACTTCCTCGGCCTCGCCGGGTTCCAGTGTCCGCAGCGGCAGCGGAGCCGCGCCTTCCCGTGCGACGAGGCCGGCCAGCGAGTCCCGGCTGGTGACGAGGACCAGGCACTCCGAGCTGCCCGGGAAGAGCGGGCGGACCTGATCGGCGCAGCGCGCGTTGTCCAGGACGACGAGCATCCGCTTTCCCGCGCACAGGGAGCGGTAGAGCGCCGCCGCCCGGTCCTCCTCCACCGGGATGTGCTGCGCCGGCACGCCGAAGGCCTGGAGGAAGCCGCCGAGCGCGTCGATGGACCGCAGCGGCCGGCCCGCATCGTGACCGCGGAGGTTGACGTAGAGCTGTCCGTCCGGGAAGGCGTCCCGTCTGCGATGGCCCCAGTGGACCGCGAGGGCCGTCTTCCCCGCGCCGCCCTGCCCGGTGATCAGCCCGATCCGCACCACCCCAGAAGGCACGGTTCCGCCGGCCGGCAGCATCGCGTCGAGCCGGCGCAGTACGTCCGCTCGCCCGGCGAAGGCCGGTGTGGATCCGGGCAGTTGGGCGGGCGGCGCCTGCCCCGACAGCTGCCCGGACGCCGCGCCCGCGGAGCGCCCTGCGGCCCGCGACGCGCCCGGCTCGGTCCGCGGCGCGCGCGGCTCCAGGAGTTCCGGGTCGCCGGCCAGGACGCGCCGGTGCAAGGCGGCCAGTTCCGGGCCGGGCTCCAGTCCCAGGTCGTGGACCAGTTGGGCGCGCGCCTGCTGGTAGGCGGTGAGCGCGTCGCCCCGGCGGCCCGAGCGGTACAGGGCGAGCATCAGCTGGCCGTGCAGCCGCTCCCGCAGCGGGTGGCCCACGATCGCGGACTGGACGTCGATGATGACGTCCGCATGACGGCCCAGCCGCAGGTCCGCCTGGACCCGGTTCTCGAAGGCGACCATCCGGGATTCGTTCAGCCGGGGCGCCTCGACCTGGGTCAGCCGGTCCGCGCGGCTCCCCGCCAGGGCCTCCCCCTGCCACAGTGCCAGCGCCGCCCGCAGCCGCGCCGACGCAGTGGCGTCGTCCCCGCGCTCCGACGCCTCGGCCGCACCACGGGTCAGCAGCTCGAACTCCCGTAGATCCAGCACTCCGTGGTCCAGCCGGAGCACGTACCCGCCGGGCTGGGTCGCCAGTACCTCACCGTCGGCGCGGCAACCGTGCAGGGCGTGGCGCAGCCGCTTGACGTAGTTCTGCAGTGTGGTGCGGGCCGTCGAGGGGGGCTCGCCGCCCCAGATCCCGTCGATCAGCTCCTCGGCCGGAACCGGACGGTCGGCGTTCAGCAGGAGCAGGGCGAGCAGATCGCGCTCCTTCGGAGCCGTGATCGCTATGGACTCGCCCGCGCGCCGGACGTCCAACGGCCCCAGGACCCGATAGTGGAACAACCCGCACCCCTCCCCCAACGCCCGAACGGGCGTTGGGGGGAGCCTACGGGAACGCCTCGCTCAAGCCTCGCTAGTAATCCGCTAGTACCGCCCTCGCATGCTGACGCCACGTTGACCGCGCTACACCGGAGTTGCATTCATGACCAAGTCTGCGCCCGATCAGAACAATCTTCGTGTCGCCCTCGTGGAACGCCATCCGCTGCTGCGGGCGGGCATCCGTTCGGCACTCGACAGCGCGGGGGGCATCGAGGTCGTCGCGGAGGCCGGGGAGTTCGACCACGTGGTGCCCCTGGTACTGAGCGCCGCTCCCGATGTGGTGTTGATGGATCTGGATCTGCCCGGTTCCGCCTCTGTGGAGGTGTGCAGAACGCTGGTCCGCGATGCCGGGGTGAGGGGGATCCTGGGCATGACGGGCCACGGGGACGACGAGAGGCTGCTGCGGGCGGCCCTGATGGCCGGGGTCCGCGGGTACGTGTCGAAGTCGGCGGGGGCCGCCGAGATGATCGGCGCGGTGCACATGGTGGGCAACGGGTTCATGGTCGCCAGCGACAGCGCGGCCCGGCTGGTCACAGGCCTGTTGTGGGCGCCCGGCCGGGCCGCGGAGCACGATCCGCTGCCGATGCTGACCCGGCGCGAGCGGGAGATCCTGGACCTCGTGGCCCGGGGGTACGACAACCGCCGGATCGCCCGTGCCCTGACCCTGGCCGAGAAGACCGTACGCAACCACGTCTCGGCCGTCTTCGCGAAGATCGGCGTCAACTGCCGGGCGCAGGCGGTGGTGTACGGGCGTGAGGCGGGCATGGGCCTGACGGCCTGAGGTCCGTTGCGGGGGGCGGGCGGGGCCGGGCGGGCCGGGGGGGGCGGCCTGGTCAGTGGTACCCGGCGGCCTGGAGGTCGAACAGGGAGGCGTACAGGCCGTCGGCGGCCATCAGCTCGTCGTGCGAGCCCTCTTCGAGGACCCGGCCGCCGTCCAGCACCACGATGTGGTCGGCGGTACGGACGGCGGAGAAGCGGTGCGCCACCAGCAGCGAGGTGGCCCGGGTGTGGACGCTGCGCAGTACGTCGAACACCTCCGCTTCCGCGGCGGCGTCGATGGCTGCCGTGGGCTCGTCGAGGATCATGATCGGAGCCCTGCGGACCACCGCCCGGGCCAGGGCCACCTTCTGCCACTGGCCGCCGGAGAGCTGGTGCCCGCCGGGGAACCAGCGGCCGAGCTGGGCGTCGAGTCCGCGCGGGAGCCCGGCCAGGATGTCGCGGGCGCCGGCCGTCTCGGCGGCTTCCCACAGCAGCTGGTCGTCGTCCAGGGCGGACACCCTGCCGAAGCCGATGTTCTCCCGGACCGGCGCCTCGTACTGCTGGTAGTCCTGGAAGATCACCCCGATGCTGTCCCGGAGCTCGCTCAGCGCGTAGTGCGTGAGGGGCCTGCCGTCGAGCAGGATCCGGCCGCCGGTCGGCTCGTAGAACCGGGTGAGGAGCTTGAGCAGGGTCGACTTGCCCGCGCCGTTCCTTCCGACGAGTGCCACGCACGCTCCCGCCGGCACCGTGAAGGACACGCCGTCGAGTACCGCCCGCTCGTCCCCCGGGTAACGGAATGAGACGTTCTGGAACTCGATCCCCCGTCGCAGCACGGTCGGTACGGGCAGTCCGTCCGGCTCGGACGGCTCCTCCGCCATGTCCAGGAAGGCGAACAGGTGGCTCAGGAAGAGGCAGTTCTCGTAGAGCTGCACGCCGCTCGCGAACAGGCCCCGCACCGAGGCCTGGATCAGCGTGACGCCCGCGATGTATCCGGCGAGGACGCCCACCTGGCCGGTGCCCAGCGCCGAACGCACGGCCAGCAGGATCGCCACTGCGGTCGTCCCCGCGCTGAGCAGGCCGAACAGCGCGCTGAACAGGGCCCTGCGGTGCTCGATGCGCCGGTCGGTCGCGTGGAACTCGTCCACCAGCGTCCGCGACCGTCCGAGCAGCAGCGGCACCAGGCCGAACAGCCGGGTCTCCTTGTAGGTCTGGTCGTTGGTGAGCAGGTGCTCCAGGTAGGTGAGCCGCCGGCGTCCCTCCGACCGGGCGTGCTCCACCGCGTGGGTACGCCGGCTGAAGTACAGGCTCACCAGCGCGGCGGGCACCGGGGCGAGGCAGATGGCCAGGGCCACCGGCACGCTCGTCCCCAGCAGAACCGCTCCGACCGACAGGAAGGACACCGCCGCGGAGCCCACCGCGATCAGGTGCGTGAAGACCTGGAGGGGCCGGAACGCGGACTCCCGGGTGGCGCGTTGCAGGCGGTCGTACGTATCCGGGTCCTCGAACTGGCGCAGGGACAGCCGGGCCGACTTCTCCATGACCGACAGCCCGACCGCCTCCGGCAGCCGGCTGCGCAGCAGGGCCTGCTGGTGGTCCTGGAACACCGCGAGGAAGTGGCTCACCACGGCCACACCCGCCAGACACCCGCCCGCCGTGAGCGCCGGTGCGGTTCCCGTCCCCCGGCTCACCGCGTCCACCACGGCCTGGACCATCCGCGCGGTGAAGTACACCTGGACCGCGGGGAGGAGCGCCGAGACCAGGGAGATCACGGACACCGACAGCACCTGGCGGGGGCTGATCCCCCACAGCAGGCGCAGGGCCCGCACCCCGAGCCGGCTCACCGCCGCCCGCCCGCCGCGCGACGGCCCTGGACGGCGCGCAGCGCGAGCGCCCGCAGATGCCCGCACCGGACCTCGCGCTCCCGGTCGAGGCCCTGAAGCCGGATGGACTGCATGTGGGCGAGGCTCCCGAGGATCTCGCGCTCCGTGCCGATCAGCTGCCCGGACTCGGCGAGGCTCCGCACGAGCCGTCCCGCGTCCGCCACCACGTCCGCCTGCACCGCGAGCACCGTGCCCAGCGCGTCCGCCCACTCGCGTGCGAGCGGGTCCGGGCGTTCGTCCCACGGCGCGATCAGGTCGCACAGCGTGCGGCGCACGGTGCGGAACCGTTCACGGGTGGCCGACGGGATCTCCTTCCCGGCGAGGCCGTGGCCTCCGTCGGGGGCGGCGCCCCACTGCCGGTGGAGCGCGTCCAGTGCGTACGCGCCGACGATGTCGGCGTCCAGGCCGGGACGGCTGCGGAGCAGGCCCAGCAGCGCGGTCGCCATGTCGCTGCCCGCTTCGAAGACCGCCTCGGCGGCGTCCATCACGAGCGGACCCCCGTACCGCTCGGTCTCCCGGTCGTAGGAGACGACCGCCAGGTCCGCGGCCAGCCCCGCGTCGACCAGCCCCTTCGCCCAGCCGACGAGCCGGACCAGCGGCGCCGAGGCGTCGGCCCCGGGTGCCCGCCTCACGCGTATCCGCAGGTGCGGGTGGGGGTCGCCGTAGCGGATGAAGAACCACCGGTCGATCAGGCCCTCCTCGCGCAGCCCCCGGATGAGTTCCGGAAGGCTGCCGCTGAGGATGTCCTCGTGCCGGGCGGCTGCCGCGTAGAGCTTCACGTGGGCCCAGTCGCCGCCGGCGGTCTGGCGCTTGGCACGGGCGGGGTCGGCGGCCAGTTCGCGGGCGGCCAGGGCCGCGGCCGGGGAGACGACCGGGACCGGCGTTTCCACCGCCGTCTTCCTGGCCAGCAGGGGGACGACGATCTCGTTCGCGTACGAGCGGCCGTCCGCGTCGCGCAGCCAGGACGGCTGCGCGGGATCGGCGACCGACTCCTCGAGCACCAGGGCGCCGGGGCCACCGGGTCCGTAGGAGGTACGCAGGGCGCGCTGGAGCTCGTCCACGCACAGCGGGTTCTCCAGGTCGAGGAGGATCCGGTGGTCGAACAGGCTCAGGTGGACCCAGCGGGGCACCTGCCAGGCCTGCCGCCATTGCCCGAACGCGTCGAAGAAGGCCTCGCGGTCCATGGCCGCGGCGTCGGCGCAGCCGTCGGGGAATCCCGGGACGTCGGAGCCGAACAGCCAGCGTGCGGGCTTGAGTACGATCCGCCCCCTGGTCACGCGCGGCAGGAACGGCGCCCGCTCCATGGCGCCCCAGGAGAACTCGGCGAGTGGGGCCCAGCCGTCCTCCGAAGCCTCCAGCAGGAACCGGCACACGTTGGGCGCGCTGCCCCAGTTGACGAGGTGGCTCTGGGTCACGTGCAGTTGCCTGTCGAGGCGAGCCGACCGCAGGTAGAAGCGGTCGGGAGTCGCCCCCACCAGTACATCGGAGAGGTCTATCTGCTGTACGTCGCCTCCTGTGGGCGAGGCGTTGACGCAGATCTCGTAGCGGCGAACCGGCGGGTGAACGGCGACGTTTCCTCGCCGCCCCTCCAGCTGGGCGTAGTTGAGCTCGGCGAAGACCGTGGCGGTGCAGAGCTCCTCCTCGGCCGTGGCGTACTCCTGTAGCAGCTTCTGGAAGTTCTCGCCGAGCAGGTCGAAGAACCGCCCCCCGAAGCGGCCGCCGTCCCGCATGGGGCCCGTGCTGAGCACGAACTTCCAGTCTCCGTCGTCCAGTTGTCCCCGCGATCCCGCGACGACCTGCCCCATGATGTCCAGCGACGGCCGGGCGTCCGGGCCCGAGCCCCCGTCGTCCCGAGGCTGCCACGCCTTGAGAAAGGCATCCGTGATCTCCACTTCACGCTTCCCTTGGTGGAGCGCTGCGGCAGCGAGGGCGGCCAGTGCCTCCTCCTGCTCCCGCCGGTCCTTCCTCGGGGAAGGAGTCAGGGGCAGTTCGCGGGGCGGATACCTGTACGTCTCGGGTGCGTCAAGGCCGGTCTCGGGATTCAGCAGGTCCAGGACGGGGACCTCCGCCCCCACGCCATAGCGCTCGAGGAATTCCCTGTGGTACACGGCGAGATGGTGCAGCCGGGGTGTCTGCTGCCCCAGTCGCAGCAGCACGTCGGCAGCCTCGGCGGCGGCGTCGGCCACCTGCGAGTGGAGGGTGGTGCCCCTCAGGTCGAGCCGTGCGTCCGCGTGGAACGGGCTTTGTGTGTGGCCGGGCACCACCACCCGCTGGTGGTCGTACAGCTCCGCCAGCAGTCGGCTGCCTTCCTCGGGCGGGGCCTGGTCCGCTGCCGCGGCGAGCTGCCGGGTGCGGCGCAGGGCCCGGCGGTAGCGGCCGGCGCCGGCGAGGCCTTCGATGCGGTCGAGGACCGCCTGCTCGGGACAGGGGTGGGTCAGGGCGGGGCGGAGGTCACTCGTCAGCATGCCCAGGTCCCACAACTGGTCCATCAGGGCCGTGATCTTCGCCGGCGGCGCCGCCGGGAACTCCCCCGCCAGCGCGGCGATCAGCTCTGACCAGCGCGGCCGGGCGGCGGCTCGGGCCAGGACGGCATCGACGGCCCGGGTGGCGCGGACGCTGCTCGACTGCTGGTCCGCCGTGACCGATGTCTGAGCCACGGCCAGCGTGATGCGGTCGCCGGTGCGCTGGAGCAGCGGGTTCACTCCGACCGTCAGCTCGCCCCGCAGCTCCGGATCGCCCTCCATCTCCTTGACCAGTGCCATGAGCCACCCCATGTCCGCGCGGGTCCTGCCGGCCGCCGGGTGTTCACCGGTCCGCGCCAGCGTGGTGGCTTCGCCGAACTCCCCCGCCTCCACCTGCGCGAACAGACCGTACGGGGTGGGCCGGGAGCTCATTCGGGACAGGTAGCGCAGCAGTGAGGAATGCATCCGGTCGGCGGCGCGGCTGTCGGCCCCGGGCGCGCTCTTCTCCAGCTCCTCCGCAAGGCTGTGGCTGGCCACGCGCACGGCCTGTCGGACCAGGGGCTGCTCCCCCAGCGTCCAAAGGTGATCGCGGGCACCCCGGCCCCGGCCGTCGAGTGCCTCGACGTACGGGTCGACCGGCAGCGCCGGCGAGCGGACCAGGAAGAATCCGGCAGGGGTGTACAGACTCATGGGGTCACTTTCTTCCGCAGGTGGGTCAGGCGATGAGCAGGGCGCGTTGCCACCGCCGTCGGGGGGCGGGCGCGGACACGGTCCACAGCACTGCGGCAACACCGGCTGCTCCGCACAGGAAGTCCGGGTTGTCGATCCGCAGGTCGGGCCTTTCGAGGTTCTGCACCCCGAAGGCCAGGTCCTCGGAGCAGTGCGCGAGCAGCCGCTCCGTCAGTACGGGGAGCGCGGCCCTGGCCTGGACGCTGTCCGTCGTACGGGCGAAGACCTCACAGATCGCCAGCAGGCCCGCCAGGCCGTGGCAGATCGTGGGCGACAGGGTGTGGATGTGCTCTTCGGACCGTCGCAGCGCCGCTTCGAACGCCGCGACGGCGTAGGCCCGCAGTTCCTCGTCCTCCAGGGCGTCGGCCGCGATGAGCAGGGCGGCGGCGATCCCCGGCGCTCCGTAGCACCAGGCTGTCCTGGCGGGGTGCCGGGCCTGGGTGCGCCTGCCTTCGGGGTCCATCGCTATGCCGCTCGGCCAGTCGATCCCGAAGCCGTCCTCGACGGCGGCGGACGACAGCAGGGCGATCCCGTTGCCGATCGCCTCGCGCAGGCCGGGGCGGCGGTAGCCGGCTCGCCAGGCCAGGGACAGCGCGGCGAGCGGGCCGGGGATGCCGTGGGCGAGGCCCAGGTTGATGTACCCGTGCGGATACTCCTCCAGGTCCCTGGGAAGCAGCGGGTAGTCCTCGGGCGGGACGACCCAGCGGGACTCCGCCTCCGCCGGGGCGGGGGTGCAGAGCCGCACCAGCTCGTCGACGAGTCCGTGGACGCCGTCCCGCAGTGCGGCATCCGGTCCGGGCACGGACAGCAAGTAGCCGAGGGTGCCCGCCGCTCCCTGTAGCGCGTCGTACTCGGCGATGCTCGCATGGGAGCCGACAGCCGGCTTGTCCCGAGCGCCCAGCTGGTCGGCGAGGCGGGTGTGCAGGCTGTCGAGCGGTCGCTGGTAGCGCTGGTCGCCCGCGGCGAACTCCGAAAGTGCGAGGGCCAGGCCGGCCGACCCGCCGACGATGCCATGGCCGAACAGCGGCCTGTCGTGGGTGCTCCGCACCGCTCGGGTCAGCGTCCCGTGTGCGGCCCGGCGCCAGTGGTCACCGGATTCCGGGTCGGCCTCCGAGGCCAGGCGCAGCACCATCGCGATCCCGGCGTCACCGGCGAGCAGCGAGCTGGCGCGCCGCGCTCCCGAAGTGTTGGGGTCTGCGGTCGACGCGGCCACGCGGTCGGCGACGTACCCGGCATCGGCGAGGCGCGAGGCGATCAGGTGTGCGGTGCGGCGTGCCTGCCCGGCGAGGGGGCCGGTGATCACTGTCCGGCCTCCCGCGCGTAGCCGAAGCTGTCGAGGAGGTGGCCGAACCTGGCCTCGAACCGCTCCACGTGCGCGGGGGAGAAGGACTCCCGCCAGCGTCCGGTACGGCCCTTGTTGAGCGTGAAGGACTGCGGGTTGAAGAGGCGGTCGACGACGGACTCGGGGTCGACGTCGTGGTCCAGCCAGTCCGCGACGCGCCCCACCGCGGCCAGCTGCGCCGCGCGGCTCCCGCCGCCCTGCGGGCCGACGAGATCCTCGAAGGAGACGTGGCAGACGTTCGGGTGGTGCAGAAAGCTGATGGCGGACTCGAAGTCGGACAGCAGCGGCATCTGCGGATCGGACAGCGCGTAGTCCAGCTTCTTCCCGTAGTCCTCGATCGACTCCAGGACCGGACCGAAGATGGCCGACTCCGGGTACCTCATGAACTTGAGCCCGTTGTTCCGGGAGAAGAAGTCCACGAGCGAGACGAGGACGTCCCTGGGGTCCCGGTAGTTCAGGATCACCTTGGGGGAGCCGGTGTTCACCCACTCGGCCAGGAACGAGCTGTCCATCCGCCAGACGTCCACCGAGTGGAAGATCCAGCTCACACCGGCCGGGGTACTGGAAAACGGAGCGGTCCAGATCTCGGGGCGCATCTTCGGGCCGAAGCGTGCCTCCGGAGCCATCGCCTCGACATGGGCCAGCGGCGCCACGGCCAGGCGGGTCTGCCACGCCCAGGCCAGCTGGAGCCAGACCTCGTCCGTGGTACGGATGAAGGCGTCCCGGTCCCGCTCGTGGTCGAGTGCTTCGAATTCGGCGGGGTCGAGGAACTTCTCCGCCATCTCGAGCCGCTCGCGGATACTGAAGGCCGGGCGCCCCGCGCTCGGCGGTACCGGCTCACCGTAGATCCTGTAGCCGAGGTGCACGAGCAGTTCCTGCACCAGGTGGGTTCCGCTTTTCCGCGGAGATATGACGAAGACCCGCTCGCTTGACACTTCAGGCCGCCCTTTCACATGAGTACGGCGGCCTGCCCTGAAAGGGCAGGCCGCCTCCCGATCATTGTCAGCAGACAGCGCAGGTAATGAGCGTTGCCTCCTGGTCGCAGCAGTACGAGGCACACGTGCCCTTGCACGAGTACCAGTTGCTGAACCCGCCCTCGATGGACGGGATGTCCGAGCTCACCGCGATGCGCACATCGAGGTCGAAGTCATCGAGGCCGTGGTCCTGGACGACGGGCTCCACCAAAGAAACCGACATGTTTTCTCCCATGAGTTGATTGGGGCCGAATGGAACGAGATGATTTTCTCTCGCCATCCGTCCCGGATTCCTGATGCAAATGTCCCGACCGTGTCCCGATTCAGCAAAAACAGTGGGAGTACATAATGGGCTGCGAAACGCATTGCATGCCACACGTGCCCTTGCAGGAGTACCAGTTGCTGAAGCCGGCCTCGATGGGCGCCATGTCCGAACTCACCGCGATGCGCACATCGAGATCGAACTCATCGAGGCCGAACTCCCGGACGACCGGATCTACCAGAGAAACTGACACGTTTCCCCCTCGCAATTGGGGCCGAATGAATCGAGACGATCATCTCCCGGATTCCGTCCCGGATACCTGATCCAGATGTCCCGACTGCGTCCCGGCTTTTCTCACCGCACGAGCCCGGCCGCCGTCAATTCGGAAAGGCAGGCGTCGACCTGGGTGCGCGCGGACTCGGAATCCAGTCCTGCCCTGCGCCCGTATTCATCCCGTACGGATCCCACGTCTCGGCCGTCGCACAGCGAATAGATCAGCCATGAGCGTGCGTTGAGCCAGTGCATCGCGGCGGTGTCCGTGTTCACCACGAGCAGTTCCCCCCGCTCGGGCAGCGGCCGGGCCATCGCGCACGTGGTACGGCGTACCACCACGCCCTCCGGCACGGCGGGCGGCTGCGCCGGGGCCACGCCTGCCACCCCCGTGGGCGGCGTGATCCCGGAGTCCTCGTGCACCAGGTGCAGCGCGTCGAGCAGCCAGCTCAGGAACCGCCGGCCGTCGGCCGTCAGGCGCCCTTCCGGCAGGCCGAGGGCGTACTCGGCCAGGTAGCGGGCGCGCTCCAGGCTCGACCCGTAGGTGCCGTTCCGGGCCGCCTCCGTGTCCGGGCTCACCGCGTCGATGACCTCCCCCGACGGCGGATCGCCGAACTGCGCCCGGAGCGTGTCGTCCGCGTGCCGGGCGGCCTCCTGGAACACCAGCATGTGGACGTAGAAGTGGAGCGCGACGAGCACCCGTACGAGCCGCCATTGCGTCTGCCGCCACGGGATCGGCACCGACAGGTCCGCGTCCTTCAGCAGCGCGCCCGAGCGCAGCGCGTCGAAGAGCTTGAGGTGGACGCCCTCGTGCAGGAGGGTCTCGGCGGCCGTCCACGGGTCGTCGAGGCGCTCCGGGGCCATCAGGATGGCCGACGGGAGGGGGTCACCGCCCGAGAGCGACTGCAGCGGGCCGTCGGCCGACTCCCCCCGGGTGAAGCCGACGACGGAGACGTGCCGCAGCACGCTGGGGCCGACCTGCGGCAGCAGCCGCGTGAGCAGGTCGGCTCCCCGGGTCAGCGCTCGGCACATCTCCGGGGTCGGTATGACGGGATCCGCGGCCGGACCGCCTTCGATGCTGCCGTCGTAGAGCCGGCGCAGCCGGGCCGACAGGTCCCCCGGCACCCGGTCGGCCGGGCTCATCTCGGTCCACAGCCAGGCGGGCCCGTGCTCCGGCCACGGCCTGACGTGCGGGGTGGCCATCCGCTCGCACGGCCCCAGGCCGTCCGGGTCGAGCGGCAGGCGGGCGGCCAGTTCGGCGAGGCCGAGGGCGCCGGAATGGCCGTTCTCCAGCTTGGCCATGTCGTCCTCGAAGACGTTGCGCAGGACCGGGTCGCCGAGCAGCGGTAGCAGCTGCTCGCGGCTCAGCAGCGAGAGCCGCCGCAACGCGTCCGGGTGGCGGGCGTCCTTCTGCGCCAGCAGCTGGAGGCCGAGGACGAAGCGGGCCACGTTGCGTTCTCCGATGGCCCCGGAATCACCGAATCGGCCATCGGCGACCAGCAGTCCGTCCGCGCGGCCGATTTTCTCTCGGGAGGAATCACGTGATGCTACAAGCGACATCGAAAACACCGTCCGGTACGGAGTGCGGGAAAAAGGGAACCGGGGGGTGCCCGGAACTGGCACCCCCCGGCTGAATGTCACGCCTCAGGCGGCGGCGGGACCGGCCCAGTAGGCGGGAACCCAGGCGCGCTCCTCGCCGGAATCCCGCCCGATCTGCGGGACGCTCTCGGCTGCCAGCCAGTTCTGCGCGATGGCCGGGAATTCGATCTCCAACTGCGGCATCAGCTTCTCCTCTCGTCCACTCCCTCTGGAATGGACTTCGTCAGGATGTCCGAATCCGGTCCCGACCTTCATGAGGCGGCTGTCCCGTACTTGTCCCGATACCGGGAAGAAATCCCGGGAGCAGGGGAAGCGGACGCGAAAAAGCCCGGCCCCGCACGGAATCCGTGCGGGGCCGGGCTTTGAACCGCTTACGCGGCTGTGACTACTTGCCGGACTTGGCGCGCGACGCGGTGCGCGAGCGGTCCTTCTGGTCCAGGACGACCTTGCGGATGCGGACGGCCTCCGGGGTCACCTCGACGCACTCGTCGTCGCGGCAGAACTCCAGGGACTGCTCCAGGGAGAGCTTGCGGGGCGGCACCACGTTCTCGGTGTTGTCCGCGGAAGCCGCACGCATGTTGGTGAGCTTCTTCTCCTTGGTGATGTTCACGTCCATGTCGTCGGCGCGCGAGTTCTCGCCGACGATCATGCCCTCGTACACCTCGGTGCCGGGCTCGGTGAACAGGACGCCGCGCTCCTGCAGGTTGATCATCGCGAACGGCGTGACCGAACCGGAGCGGTCGGCGACCAGCGAACCGTTGTTACGGGTCACCAGCGGGCCGAACCACGGCTCCAGGCCCTCGTGGATCGAGTGGGCGATGCCCGTGCCGCGCGTACCGGTCAGGAACTCGGTACGGAAGCCGATGAGGCCGCGCGACGGGACGACGAACTCCATGCGGACCCAGCCGGAGCCGTGGTTCGACATGTTGTCCATGCGGCCCTTGCGGACGCCCATGAGCTGCGTGACCGCGCCCATGTGCTCCTCGGGGACGTCGACCGTCATGCGCTCGACCGGCTCGTGCACCTTGCCGTTGATCTCCTGCGTGACCACCTGCGGCTTGCCGATGGTCAGCTCGAAGCCCTCGCGGCGCATCTGCTCGACCAGGATGGCGAGCGCGAGCTCACCGCGGCCCTGGACCTCCCAGGCGTCGGGACGCTCGGTGTCGAGGACGCGGAGCGAGACGTTACCGACCAGCTCACGGTCCAGACGGTCCTTGACCTGGCGGGCGGTGACCTTGCGGTCCTTGACCGCGGACTTGGCGTCCGCGCCCTTGCCGCTGCCGCCGCGGCCGACCATCGGGGAGGTGTTCGTACCGATGGTCATGGAGATCGCCGGCTCGTCCACCGAGATCAGCGGCAGGGCGATCGGGTTCTCCGGGTCGGCCAGGGTCTCGCCGATCATGATGTCGGGGAAACCGGCGACCGCGCAGATGTCACCCGGGCCCGCCACCTCGGCCGGCTTGCGGGTGAGCGCCTCGGTCATCATCAGCTCGGTGATGCGAACGTTGGAGATCGTGCCGTCACGCTTGATCCACGCGACGGTCTGACCCTTGCGCAGCTCGCCCTGCTCGACGCGGACGAGCGCGATGCGGCCGAGGAAGTTGTCGGCGTCCAGGTTGGTGACGTGGGCCTGGAGGGGCGCCTCGTCGTCGTACACCGGGGCCGGGACGTGCTCGAGGATCGTGGAGAAGAACGGCTCGAGGTTGGTGCTGTCCGCCGGGACGGTGCCGTCCTCGGGCTTGGTCAGCGAGGCCACGCCGTCACGGCCGCAGGCGTAGACGATCGGGAACTCGATCTGGTCCTCGTCCGCGTCCAGGTCCAGGAAGAGGTCGTACGTCTCGTTGACGACCTCGTCGATCCGGGAGTCCGGGCGGTCGGTCTTGTTGATGCAGAGGATGACCGGCATCTTCGCCTGCAGAGCCTTGCGCAGGACGAAGCGGGTCTGGGGCAGCGGACCCTCCGAGGCGTCCACCAGCAGAACGACGGCGTCCACCATCGACAGACCGCGCTCGACCTCACCACCGAAGTCGGCGTGGCCGGGGGTGTCGATGATGTTGATCGTGATCGGGGCCCCGCCGTCCTTGGGGTGATACTTCACCGCCGTGTTCTTGGCGAGGATCGTGATGCCCTTCTCACGCTCCAGGTCGTTCGAGTCCATCATGCGGTCGTCGAGGTGCTGGTGGGCGGCGAAGGCACCGGCCTGCTTGAGCATGGCATCGACGATGGTCGTCTTGCCATGGTCGACGTGGGCGACGATGGCGACGTTACGGATGTCGTGGCGCGTGGGCACTTCGGCGCTTCTCCCGGGATCGTGGATGGCGTCGCGTACGGCCTGGCACGCGCGCCTCGACCGGGCGAAAACCTGCCACGGCCTTACCCCATGGTACGTCGCGCGGCGGGAACCGCCCGCCGGGGGGTCTGTCAAGAGGCCGGACGAATGAGGACGGCCGGGTGCGGGGTGGGGTGCACCGGCCGTTGGTCCTGCCGGAAATCATGCGGGTCAACGGGTATCCACGACCTTGCCCGCCGGGGATCCGGCGGGCAAGGGACTTGAGTCACATCTGAGCTTGGAAGCCAAGGGTCAACCTGACAGGCCCCCCTTTGTCACCACTTCTTCGCCCACTCTCCTTCTGCGGCTACTGCTTCTTGTTCTTGGCCGTCGGGGGCTTCTTCCAGCCGATGTCCTGGAAGCGGGGAGCCCCGAGTCCGAAGGCGCCGGCGTTGGCCAGGGCCGGCTTGACGGCCACCAGCTCCGGGCGCTGGTAGAGGGGGACCGAGCCGGCAGCGGCCCAGATCCTGGCGTCCGCCTTGCGCATCAGCTCACGGGACTGCTCCTCGTCCAGCTCGCCGGCCGCCTGGTCGAAGAGCTGGTCGATGTGGTCGGTGCCGACCCGTGTGTAGTTCTGTTCGACGAGGAGCGAGCCGTCCGCGGCCGGCTCCGGCTTGGCGAAGATCGGCCGGGCGTCGGTGGCCGGGTAGGCGGTCGCGGGCCAGGAGTAGAGCGCCAGGTCGTACTGGCCCGAGGCGATGTGGTCCTTGAAGAAGCTCTCGTCGGCCACCTTCTTGATCTCGGTGTTCACCCCGACCTTCCGGAGCATCTGGGCGATCCGCTCGCCGACCGAGCGCAGGGCCTCCGATCCGGGACCCGCCGGGAGCACGAAGCGCAGGTTGAGCGCCTTGCCGTCCTTGGCGAGCATGGCGCCGGAGGTACGGGTGGCCTGCTTGGCCGGGGGCGCGGTGCCCTTGGCGGGATCGGCCGGCTCGGCTGCCTCGCCGTCCTTGCCGTCCTTGCCGTCGTCGACGCTGCCCGCCGCGGCGGCCTGGGCACGGAGGAAGGCCTCCTGCCGGGCCGCGAACGGCGCCGGGGCGAGCACCGGGGAGGGCCGGTTCCGGGCCGCGCCGGGGGCGTCCGGGGCGAAGACGTCGGCATCGACGATCTCGCCGTCGGGGCCGTACTGCGCCCCCTCGGGGAGGGCGCCGTGCGTACCGCCGTGGTCGCCGTTGCGCTCGTCGTCCTGGCCCACGATGTAGAGGCCGTCGTTGCCGGTCCCCGGGCCCGAGGGGGTCTTCGAGTCGTCCTGCGGCGCGCTCTCCGGTCCCGCCTTCGCGCCCGCCGGTTCGGTGATCTTGCCGCCGCGGCGCCAGCCCGCGTCCGCGAGCAGGGCCTGGGCCGCCTGGGTGTCCTGGCCGCCGAGGGCGTCGCTGTTGTCGGCGTACGCGCGCTGCCCGGCCAGTGCCAGGTGGCTGCCGACCGGCTTCGCGGGCAGGCCGAGCGGCTTCAGTACGATCTCGGCCAGTTCCTTGCGGTTCAGGGCCCGCGCCACCGCCCGGCGGACCCGCTCGTCGGCCAGCGGACCGGTGGCGCCGTTCATGGCGAGCTGGGTGTAGGCGGGCTCCAGGGACTTGCGGATGGTGAACCTCCGCAGGGCCTCCTGCTCGGCGGCGTACCGCGTGACCGACTCGGCGTGCTTCTTGCGGGTCTCCTTCTCCGCCTCCGCCTTCTCCTCGTCCGCGCCGAAGGCGACCGCCCAGGACATGGTGGCCTGCGCGGCGGTCATGGAGGCTGCGGGGCCGTGGGCCGGGGCCCCGCCCGCACCCGCCCCGCCGGCACCCGCGCCGCCCTGCTTCGCGTCCCGGTGGGCGAGCGCGATCCGGTCGGCGCCGGAGCGGTCGATCTCCGCCAGATCCAGCTTCCCGGCGGCCAGCGCGGCCGGGCGCTCCGCCCGGGGCACCGCCGTCAGCACCAGGGTGTCCAGCTTGGCCGGCTGGCCCCACCAGCGCGGATTGCGGGTCAGGGCGGCGGTGCCGGTCTTCTTGTCGATCGTTCCCAGGCCGAAGGGTCCGGCGGTCACCTTGAGGGCGCCTCGGGCCCCTTCGTTGAAGGCGTCCGGGGTGGCGGTGACCTGCTTGGGGTAAAGGGGGCTGAACAGGGAGCGCCAGTCGGCGTACGGCTTGGCGAAGGTGACCTTCACCTCCAGGTCGGTCTTGCCGCGCTCGATCTTCTCGATCCGTTCGTAGCCGGCGTTGCGGGCCGTCCAGAAGGCCGAGTCCTTGCCGTTCAGGGCCCGCCACTGCGCGACGAAGTCGGGGGCGCCGATCTCGCGGCCGTCGCTCCACACCGCCTGCTGGTTCAGCTTGTACAGGACGACCTGCTTGGGCTCCCGCTCGACGACCTCGGCCTTCTCCAGGTAGTCGGGATTGGCCACCGGCCGCCCCTTGGCGTCCAGCACGAACAGCTGCGGCAGCACGGCCGCGGCGATCCGGTTGGTGGTGGCGTCCGCGTCGGCCTGGAAGGTGTTCAGGGTCTCCGGAAGGGCGTCCACCGCCCAGCGCAGCACGCCCCCGTCGGCGACCTTGTCACGCGCGGTCGTCGCGATGTCCGGTCCGGCGGCGGCCGGGCCGCCCTCGTCGTCACCCGCGCCGCAGCCCGTGAGGAGCGGCAGTGCGAGGACTCCCGAGGTCAGGAGCGCCAAGGACCTGCGCCTTCTCTGGGACATGGGTGGTACCTCCGGGGCGGGGCGTGGGGGAAGCATGATCACGTTCGGCGGTATATGGAGCTGATCACACCGGTTGCCGGAACCCACTGAAATCGACAGCCCGCCACACCCCTCGCAGCCGCCTCGCGCCACGCCGCGAACCCCACCCGTGCGGACCAATCCCGCTTGCGCGCCAAAGAGGCGTTCCCTCGGAAGAGGGATGAGAATGGGGTCCAGGGAGGGGCGCACAGTTCACGCCTGCGCGCCCGCAATCGCTGCACGTCCCTTCACAACGGGGGACGTGAAGGGCGACACTCGCAGGCGCACATGAGCGTTGCCACCGCACCCTGCGGAAGTGAGGGCACAAATCATGTCCCTGCAAGACGATCTGAATGCCGTACGGCGCAACCTGGACGAGCTGACGCGCAAGGTCGAGCAGCTGGAACAGCAGGCCAAGCGGAAGGACCCGGCGAGCCCGCGGACCGGATCCGCCCCGCCGGACCCGTCCCGGATGGTGACGGTCCCCGACACCCCGTACGACAGCTCGCTGTGGACGGACACCGACGACGAGGGTCTGGGCGCCCGCGACCGCCGCGCCCCCTGACGTCCCCCGCCCCGCGAGCACCCGTACGCCCTTCACCCCATCTGGCCCGGCCGCCCACGGCGGCCGGGTCTCCTGGGCCCATCACTCCTCCCGGAGTCTCCTTTGGCCACAGGCACACAACCACCCCAGCAGCGGCCCGGCGGCGTCCACGACGCCTCCCGGGCCGCGATCGCTGCCCGGCACCTGCGGACCGACCGGTGGTGGCTGGCCCCCGCCGGCACCGCGGCCGGGCTGCTCGCCTTCATCGTCTACTCGACCTGGCGGGCGTTCGCTAACGCCGACTACTACGCGGCCCCGTACGTCTCCCCGTTCTACTCCCCGTGTCTCGCGGAGAACTGCCAGGAGATGCGCGGCGGCCCCAACTGGGACCTCTTCGGCAGCTGGTGGGTCCTGTCCCCCGCCCTGCTGATCCTGATCTTCCCGCTCGGCTTCCGGCTGACCTGCTACTACTACCGCAAGGCCTACTACCGGGGCTTCTGGGCCTCGCCGCCCGCCTGCGCGGTCGCCGAACCGCACGCGAAGTACACCGGCGAGACCCGCTTCCCGCTGATCTTCCAGAACGCGCACCGGTACTTCTTCTACACGGCGCTGCCGGTCGCGGGCATCCTCACGTACGACACCGTGCTGACGTTCCGCGACGAGCACTACGAGTGGGGCCACATGGGCCTGGGCACGCTGATCTTCCTCGTCAACATCGTGCTGATCTGGGCCTACACCGTGTCCTGCCACTCCTGCCGGCACATCATGGGCGGCCGCCTCAAGCACTTCTCGAAGCACCCGGTGCGCTACCGGCTGTGGGGCTGGGTCAGCCGGCTCAACACCCGTCACATGCAGCTGGCGTGGGCCTCCCTGGTCAGCGTGGCCCTGTGCGACTTCTACGTGTACTTGCTGGCCACCGGCGCGTTCACCGACCCGAGGATCTTCTGAGATGGCTCAAGTGGAACGGCAGCAGTGGGACGTGGTGGTCGTGGGCGCGGGCGGCGCCGGGCTGCGGGCCGCGATCGAGGCCCGCGAGCGCGGCGCCCGTACGGCCGTGATCTGCAAGTCCCTCTTCGGCAAGGCCCACACGGTGATGGCGGAGGGCGGGATCGCCGCCTCCATGGGCAACGTCAACGAGGGCGACAACTGGCAGGTGCACTTCCGCGACACCATGCGCGGGGGCAAGTTCCTCAACCAGTGGCGGATGGCCGAGCTGCACGCGAAGGAGGCCCCGGACCGGGTCTGGGAGCTGGAGACCTGGGGCGCGCTCTTCGACCGCACGCCGGACGGGAAGATCTCCCAGCGCAACTTCGGCGGCCACGAGTACCCGCGCCTCGCACACGTCGGGGACCGCACCGGCCTGGAGCTGATCCGCACCCTGCAGCAGAAGATCGTCCAGCTCCAGCAGGAGGACTTCAAGGAGTACGGGGACTACGAGGCCCGGCTCAAGGTCTTCCAGGAGTGCACGGTCACCAGGGTCCTGAAAGACGGGCAGAGGGTCTCGGGGACCTTCTGCTACGAGCGCGAGTCCGGGCGCTTCTTCGTGCTGGAGGCCCCGGCGGTGGTCCTGGCCACGGGCGGGATCGGCAAGTCCTTCAAGACCACCTCCAACTCCTGGGAGTACACCGGCGACGGGCACGCGCTGGCCCTGCTCGCGGGCGCGCCCCTGCTGAACATGGAGTTCGTGCAGTTCCACCCGACCGGCATGGTCTGGCCGCCTTCGGTGAAGGGCATCCTCGTCACCGAATCGGTGCGCGGCGACGGCGGGGTGCTGCGCAACAGCGAGGGCAAGCGGTTCATGTTCGACTACGTCCCCGACGTCTTCAAGGAGAAGTACGCCGAGTCGGAGGAGGAGGGCGACCGCTGGTACGAGGACCCGGACCACAACCGGCGTCCCCCCGAGCTGCTGCCGCGCGACGAGGTGGCCCGGGCCATCAACTCCGAGGTGAAGGCGGGCCGCGGCTCCCCGCACGGCGGCGTCTTCCTGGACGTGTCCACCCGGATGCCGGCGGAGCGGATCAAGCGGCGGCTCCCCTCGATGTACCACCAGTTCAAGGAGCTGGCGGACGTGGACATCACCGCGGAGCCGATGGAGGTAGGCCCGACCTGCCACTACGTGATGGGCGGGATCGCGGTCGACTCGGACACCGCCGCCACGGTCGGGGTGCCGGGGCTCTTCGCGGCGGGCGAGGTCGCGGGCGGGATGCACGGCTCGAACCGGCTCGGCGGCAACTCCCTCTCCGACCTGCTGGTCTTCGGGCGGCGGGCCGGGCTGCACGCGGCGGAGTACGCCTCGGGGGCCGGAGCGCGCCCGGCGGTGGCCCAGTCGGAGATCGACGCTGCGGCCGCGGAGGCGCTGGCCCCGTTCCACGCCGCCGAGGGCGCGGAGAACCCGTACACCCTCCACCAGGAGCTCCAGACGACGATGAACGACCTGGTCGGCATCATCCGCCGGGCGGGCGAGATGGCCGAGGCCCTGGAGAAACTGGCGGGCCTGCGGGAGCGGGCCGCCCGGGCCGGTGTCGAGGGGCACCGGCAGTTCAACCCGGGCTGGCACCTGGCCCTGGACCTGCGGAACATGCTGCTGGTCAGCGAGTGCGTGGCACGCGCCGCCCTGGAGCGCACCGAGAGCCGGGGCGGGCACACCCGCGAGGACTACCCGGCGATGGAGCGCAGCTGGCGCCCGGTGAACCTGCTGTGCCGCCCCGTGACTGTTGATGATGGAAACCTGGCCCCGGCGGATCCGGCAGCCGACCGGATCGCCCTCGTACGCACCCGCACCGACCCCATCCGTTCCGACCTGCTCGCGCTCTTCGAGAAGGAAGAGCTGGTCAAGTACCTCTCCGAAGAGGAGCTCTACGAATGAGTACGTACGACGCGAGCTTCCGGATCTGGCGGGGCGACGCGGAGGGCGGGGAACTGCGGGACTTCACCGTCGAGGTGCACGACGGGGAGGTGGTCCTGGACATCGTCCACCGGCTCCAGGCGACGCAGGCCTCGGACCTCGCGGTGCGCTGGAACTGCAAGGCGGGCAAGTGCGGCTCGTGCAGCGCGGAGATCAACGGCCAGCCGCGGCTGATGTGCATGACGCGGATGTCGACCTTCGAGCGGTCCGAGACGATCACGGTCACCCCGCTGCGTGCCTTTCCGGTCATCCGCGACCTGGTCACGGACGTCTCCTTCAACTACCAGAAGGCGAGGGAGATCCCGGCCTTCGTACCGCCGGCGGGGGTGGCCCCGGGCGCGTACCGGATGCAGCAGATCGATGTGGAGCGCTCGCAGGAGTTCCGCAAGTGCATCGAGTGCTTCCTGTGCCAGGACACCTGTCATGTGGTGCGTGACCACGAGGAGAACAAGCCCGCCTTCGCCGGTCCGCGCTTCCTGATGCGGGTGGCGGAGCTGGACATGCACCCCCTGGACGCGGCGGCGGAGGGGGGCCTGGACCGCAAGAGCACCGCGCAGGAGGAGCACGGGCTCGGCTACTGCAACATCACCAAGTGCTGTACGGAGGTCTGCCCCGAGGGCATCAAGATCACCGACAACGCCCTGATCCCGCTGAAGGAGCGGGCGGTGGACCGCAAGTACGACCCGCTGGTGTGGCTGGGGAGCAAGATCCGGCGGCGTTCCGGCTCCCAGTAGTGCGGTGCGGGCCCCCGTGCGCGGCGTGTGCGCCTGCGGGGGCCCGCGGCGGGGGTCAGCGCCCGGAGTGGTCGATGACGTTGCCGTTGGAGCAGTTGTTGGCGTGGTCGCCCACCCAGTCACCGAGGACGGGGACCACGGCCACCTCCTGGAGGCAGACGGCGGCAGCGGTGAAGTTCCAGTTGTTCGCGGCGTTCACACCCCCGCCGAAGTTGCTGTCGTTGTCGGCGTGGGCGGGGACGGCGAGGCTGAGGGCGGCCACGGTGAGCGCGGCGGCGGCCATGATCTTCTTCATGGCTTGCCAACGAGCCGGTGCCGGGCAGGTCACCGGTGATCACTCCGGGTGCGGAGCAATAGGACCGCCCATACGCTCCCAGTTGTGACTGCGCTGAAGAGCACCATGGTCGCCCGGGCCGGGCTCGCCCTCGCCGCCGCGCTGCTGGCGCTCGGCGGCTGGGGCGTGGCCGGGGCGCCGCCCGCCCGGGCCGAGGATCCCGTCACCCTTTCGCAGCAGGGGCAGATCACCGACCGGGTCGGCGCACTGGGAGACCGCAACGCCGCCGTCGCCGCCGCGATCGACAAGCTGTACGCCGACCGGAGGATCCAGCTCTTCGTGACGTACGTACGGGACTTCTCCGGGCGCTCCGCCCAGAGCTGGGCCGACGCCACCGCGGAGAAGAACGGCCTGGGCCAGGACGACGTCCTGCTGGCGGTGGCGACCGGGGCCCGCCAGTACGCCTACTCCGCCGCCGTCGACTCCGGATTCACCGAGCAGCAGCTCGCGGACGTCGCCCGGACGGCCATCGAGCCCGCCCTGAGGCAGAACGACTGGGCGGGGGCCGCCATCGGCGCGGCCAACGGCTACAACGCGGTGCTCGGCGGGCAGCCCGTACCCGTGCCCGCCATCACCCCCGGCCCGGCGGATCCCGGCGGCAAGGACAGCGGGGAGAGCGGGGCCGGGGACTACGTGCTCCCGGTGATCGCGGTCGGCGCGGCCGGGGCGCTCGGGGCGTACGCGTACTCCCGCCGCAAGCGCAAGGACGCCGCCGGCGGCGGTCGCGGTACGAAGACCGGGCCGGGCTGGCCCGAGGGAGCGCCCGACCGGCTCCCGCTGCCGGAGCTGGACGCGAAGGCCAAGGCGCTGCTGGTGGAGACCGACGACTCCATCCGCACCAGCATCGAGGAACTCGGCTTCGCCACCGCACAGTTCGGCGACGAGGCGGTCGCCCCCTTCAACACGGCCGTGGAGTACGCCAAGAGCGAGCTGACGCACGCCTTCCGGCTGCGCCAGCAGCTCGACGACGCCTATCCGGAGGACGACGCGACCCGGCGCCGGATGCTGGACGAGATCGTCGCCCGGTGCACCGAGGCGAGCCGGCGGCTCGACGCCGAGACCGCGGACTTCGACCGGCTGCGGGACCTGGAGAAGAACGCCCCGCAGGCCCTCGCCACCGTGGAAGCGCACTTCCGGGCGCTGACGGGGCGCACCACGACGGCCGTGGCGACCCTGACCGCGCTGACGCAGCGGTACGCGGACTCGGCGTCCGCGCCCGTCGCCTCCAACCCCGAACAGGCCGAGGACCGGCTGCTGTTCGTCACCACCCACCTCGGCGAGGCCCGTGCCGCCGTCGACGGAGGCGACAACGGCAGGGCGGCCGTGCACGTACGGGCCGCCGAGGGCGCGGTCGACCAGGCCGCGACACTGCTCGACGCGGTGGAGCGGCGGGCCCAGGAGCTAGCGGAGGCGGCGGGGAAGCTGCCGGGCGCGCTGAACGAGACGGAGACCGACCTCGCGGACGCGGGCGGGCTGCTCAGCGGCACCTCGGAGGGCACCTCGACGGCGGATCTGCGGGGCCGCATCGGCCGCGCCGAGTCGGTCCTGGCCGACGTACGGCAGGAACAGGCGGGCGGCCGGTACGACCCGATCGACGCGCTGCGCCGGGTCGAGGAGGCCGACGCGGCCCTGGACGAGGCGCTGGCCGGCGCGCGGGAGCGGGAGTCGGGCCGGCAGCGGGCGACGGCCCTGCTCGAGCAGGCCATGCTCTCGGCGCGCAGCGCGATCGGCGCGGCCACGGACTACATCACCACCAGCCGGGGCGCGGTCGGCAGCCAGGCCCGCACCCGGCTGGCGGAGGCCCAGCGGCACATCGAGCGGTCGGTGTCGATGAGGGAGCCGGACCCCGCGGCCGCGCTGGCGGAGGCCCAGCAGGCGGACGCGCTGGCCCGGCAGGCACAGCAGCTGGCGGAGCAGGACGTACGGGCGTACCAGGACCCGTACGGGGGCCGCCGGTCCGGCGGCGGCCAGGGCGGCGCCGTACTCGGCGGGATCATCCTCGGCGAGCTCCTGCGGGGCGGAGGCGGGTTCGGGGGCGGCGGGGGCGGCCGCGGGCCCGGATCCTTCGGCGGCGGCGGAACCCGCGGCCGGATGGGCGGCGGCGGCCGCTTCTGAACCTCAGCGCGTACCCACATCCCTCACCAGGAGAGACCCACCATGAGCAAGCAGACCATCCTCGGCCGCGTCACCCAGCTCGCCAAGGCCAACATCAACGCGCTGCTGGACCAGGCGGAGGACCCGCAGAAGATGCTGGACCAGCTGATCCGGGACTACACGAACAACATCTCGGAGGCCGAGCAGGCCGTCGCGACGACGATCGGCAACCTCCGGATGCTGGAGGCCGACCACAAGGAGGACGTGGAGGCGGCGGCCGAGTGGGGCGGCAAGGCCCTCGCGGCGAGCAAGAAGGCGGACGAGCTGCGGGCGGCGGGCTCGGCTGCGGACGCCGACAAGTTCGACAACCTGGCGAAGGTGGCGCTGGGCCGGCAGATGCAGTCGGAGAAGGAGGCGCAGACGGCGGAGCCGACGATCGCCGCCCAGACGGAGGTCGTCGACAAGCTCAAGTCCGGTCTGGACTCGATGAAGAACAAGCTGACGGAGCTCCAGGCGAAGCGCGACGAGCTGGTGGCCCGGGCCAAGACCGCGCAGGCGCAGAACACGATGCTGGACGCGGTGAAGAACATCGACGTCATGGACCCGACCAGCGACCTGAACCGCTTCGAGGAGAAGGTGCGGCGCGAGGAGGCCATGGCGATGGGCAAGCAGGAACTGGCCGCGTCCTCCCTGGACGCGCAGTTCGAGTCCCTGGAGGACCTCGGCAAGACCTCGGAGATCGAGGCCCGCCTCGCCGCCCTGAAGGCCACCGCCTAGGCCCTGCCCGGGCGACAGGACCTGGGCCCCGTCCGGCCCGCTACCCCTACCCGTACATGCCCAGCAGCTGCTCCGCCGAGAGTTCCGCCACGGCCTCCGCCGCCGCGCCCGGGAGCGGGAGCTCGAACCAGACCGTCTTGCCGCGGTGGGTGCGCCGCGTGCCCCACCCGGCCGACAGCAGGCCCACCAGCTGGAGGCCCCGCCCGCCCTCGTCCGTGTCGCGGGCGCGGCGCCGCCGCGGCTGGACCAGGTTCGCGTCCCACACCTCGCACACCAGGGTCCGGTCCAGCAGCAGCCGGAGCCGGATCTCGCCCTCCCCGTAGCGCAGGGCATTGGTGACCAGTTCGCTGACCAGCAGCTCGGTGGTGTCCAGCAGTCCCTCCAGGCCCCACGCGGGCAGCTTCGCCCGCGCCAGCTCCCGCGCCCGGCCCACCGAGCGGGCCTCGCGCGGCAGCTGCCAGTCCCCCACCGCGTCCTGCGGCAGGCCCTGTACCCGGGCCATCAGCAGGGCGATGTCGTCCTCCCCGTGCCGGGTGTCCAGCGTGTTCAGGACGTGGTCGCAGACGTCCTCCAGGGGGCGGACCGGGTCCGCCAGGGCTTCCCGCAGCCCGCGCAGGCCCTCCTCCAGCGGATGGTCGCGCGACTCCACGAGTCCGTCGGTGTACAGCGCGAGCAGCGCCCCCTCCGGCAGGTCCACCTCTACCTCCTCGAACGGCTCCCCGCCCACTCCCAGCGGCATCCCGGGCGGCACCTCCAGCAGCAGCGCGGGCCGCGGCCGCCCGGCCTCGTCCGGTGGTTCCACCAACACGGGCGGCATGTGGCCCGCATTGGCGATGGTGCAGCGCCGCGTCACCGGGTCGTACACCGCGTACACACAGGTGGCGAGGTACACCTCCGAGCGGTCAGCGTCCCGCGAGTGCAGGGCCGCCCGCGAGGCCTGCTGGGATCCGCCGGGCGCCCCGAGGCCCCGGGCGATCTCGTCCAGCGCGGTCAGCACCTCCGCCGGTTCGAGGTCCAGCAGCGCCAGGGTCCGTACGGCGGTGCGCAGTTCGCCCATCGCGACGGCGGCCCGCAGCCCCCGTCCCATCACGTCGCCGACGACCAGCGCCGTGCGGTGGCCGGGCAGCTCGATGACGTCGAACCAGTCGCCGCCGACCTCGGTGGCCGCGTTCCCCGGCAGGTACCGGCAGGCGATGTCCAGGCCGGCCGCCTCCGGGTCGCCGGGCGGCAGCAGGCTGCGCTGCAGTATCAGCGCCCGCTCGTGCTCGCGGCGGTAGAGCCGCGCGTTGTCGATGCAGACGGCGGCCCGTGCGGCCAGCTCCACGGCCACCGCCCGGTCCCGTTCGCCGAAGGGTTCGCTGCCCTTCGTACGGGAGAACTGCGCGAGGCCGACCACCGTGTCGTGGGCGACCATCGGCACGACGAGCGTGGACTGCACGAGATCGTCCGCGCCGCCCCCCTCGATGAGCCGCGGCCGTGCCGTGCGCAGCGCCAGCGCCCCGGGCGAGGCCGCCGGATAGCGGTGCACCTCGCCTACGGAGACCAGCGCGCCCGGTCCCGACAGCGGGGCGTCCGAGACGGCCGAGGCGAAGGCGACCCGCCGCAGCGGCGCGGACGGAGCGCGGCCCGCGCCCAGCCCGGGCGGCAGCGAGGGCACCCCGGGTCCTTGCGGCCGCGCGGGCCGGTCGTCGTCGCCGAGCAGCAGCCCCTGGTAGAGGTCGACGGCGGCCAGGTCGCAGAAGCCCGGGACGGTGACGTCGAGGAGTTCGCGGGCGGTGGTCTCCAGGTCGAGGGAGTTCCCGATGCGGTGCCCGGCCTCGTTGAGCAGTGCGAGATTGCGCCGGACCCCGGCGGCCTCGCGGGCGGCGAGGTGACGGCGTGTGACGTCGGTCCCGATCCCGGCGATGCCGATGGGCCGGCCCGTCCCGCCGTGCACGCGGTAGAGGTTGATGGACCAGTGGCGGTTGTCCCGGCTGCCGGGGGCGGCTCCGGTGATGCGGAGGTCGGTGACCGAGTCCCCGGTCTCCAGCACCCGGCGCAGGGCCTCGGCCATCCGGTCGGCCTCGTGCACCGGCAGGTAGTCGTGCACGGTCCGGCCCCGGTGCTCCTCGGCGGAGCCCCCGAAGACGGCGGCGAAGCGGCGGTTGGCCCGCTGCACGGTCAGGTCCGTACCGAAAAGGAGGAAACCGAAAGGAGATTGGCCGAATATGGCCTGTGACGCCGCCAGATCGGATTCGATGCGCCGCAGCGCGCGCACGTCGACGACGACACACAGCGCGGCCCGCTCGGCGGCTTCGGTCTGCGTGGGCATCACGTAGATCTCGGCCACGCCGTGCTCACCGTCGCCGCCCGGAATCCGGAAGGGGACGAGGCCCGTCCATTCCTTGCCGTCGAGAATCTCGGCGACCCGGCGGTGTCCGCCCGCGCGCAGCTCGGGCGGCATGAAGGCGTCGACCGGATCGCGGCCCACGGCTTGGGCCGCGGTCAGCCCGAAGAGATCCTCGGCGCGCAGACTCCACTGGTCGATGAGCCCGTCAGGACCGATCGAGAAAGAGGCGACCTTTATGTAGTCATATATCGAACCAGGCGGACTGCTGTGCCACAGGGAGTCGTGCCATGTCTCCCCGGGCACCCTGGTCTGATGTGCCTGCGCAGGTATCTCGCTCACGCGACCGTCCCCTCCAGCTCACCGCAACCGGACCGGCCATGACCGCAGTATTCAGCACCACGGCCCCGGACGGCACGGCGTTCACGATCACAAAAAGGTCCCGTTAGTTTCGAGCCACCTCGTGTGATGGTCGGCCACCCGTCACCTTGTTACTCACCAGGAAGAGCCAACTCGAACCACACAGTCTTGCCCGACTTCCCGTGACGGGTCCCCCAGCGCTGCGAGGAGACGGCGACGAGATGCAGCCCGCGGCCGCCCTCGTCGTCGGCGTGGGCGACCCTCTCCCGGGGCGGATCCGGAAGCGGATCGGAAACTTCCACGAGGAGGGCGGCGCCGCCGACCGGACTGCCGGCGGCCGGATTCCGCCGTACCAGACGGACGCCGATGGGACCGGACGCGTACCGCAGGGAGTTGGTGACGAGCTCGCTGACCAGCAGGACGGTCACATCGCCGACGGATTCGAGGCCCCAGGCCCGGAGGGCGCCGCGCACGGCGTGCCGGGCGGTGCGGACGGCGCCGGGCTCAGCGGGGAAGGCCCACTCGGCGCATTCACCGTCTGTGTCGATCACGCCGATCACTTCCCGGGCCGGCAGCGACCCCAGTCCGGTTCGTCGGGGACGAAAGGGGGACGAGATTGGGACTAATAGCGACATACCCCCTATTTGGGGCGTCGTACCACTCGACCCCCCATGCACCGGCGCACTGTGGCGCAGACGGCCTAGAACGCGAGCGTCACGCGCCCCCGGGCGCCCCGTCGTGCAGTTTCGGGCGCTGCCCGGCGCGCAGGCGGCGCCCGGCCTCGGCGACCGCGGGCCGGTCCTGGTCGAGCCAGTCCACCGACTCCAGCTCATCCGGCCCCAGCCAGCGCAGCTCGTCGTGGTCCTCCAGCGGCGCGGGTTCACCGGAGACCAGGCGGGCGGTCCACACGTGCAGGACGAGGCCGGGCTTCAGCGGCCATTCCCCCGGGATGCGCTCCAGCGGCTCGGCCTCGACGCCGAGCTCTTCGCGCAGTTCGCGCACCAGCGCCTCGGGGACGGACTCACCCGGCTCGGCCTTGCCGCCCGGCAGCTCCCAGCGCCCGGCCAGCTCCGGAGGTGCGCTGCGACGGGCGGCCAGCAGGCGCCCCTCATGACAAAGGGCTCCGCCCACGACCACTCGTACAGTCATGGGCGGAGCCTATGTCAACACTGGATGCTCAGTTCATCGTGGCGGTCTGACCGATCCGCTCGACCCAGTAGACCTGCTTGTGTCCACGGTCGTCGAGGCTGTCGACGACCTTCTGGGCCTCGGCCCGGGTGGAGTACCGGCCCACCCGGTAGCGGTTGCCGTTGTCGTCCTGACGTATGACCAGCCACGGGAGCAGGGCACCGCTGTCGTTCATCGCGTTTCACCCTCCGCCGACGCACCTGACCGGGAAACCGCATTGCGCATATGCCCGAGCTTACGCCCGGACTTTACGGAGCGGATACGGTTTTTCACGAAGAGGTACCTCGCAGGCGTACGCATCCGGCCATGCGTACGAGCGGGCCGTACGCGCCGGTTCAGACCCGGCGTACGGAGGGCACGGGAAGGATCACCGTGCCGCTGCGGCGGGCATCCCCGCAGGTGGCCCCGAGGGCGCGGCCCCGTCCCGACCGGACGGGGCGGTCGGCGTCTCGCGGACCGGGCCGACGGGGGCGGGGCGAGGATCGCGAGGACGAAGGCGATCACCATCGCGCCGAAATCCGACGGGTTGACACCCCGTCACCCGCGGGCACTGCACGGCGGTTACACCCCCGCGGGCCGCGGGCTCACCTCACCGGGAGGTGGTACGCCAGGCGGTAGCGGTCCGCCGGGACGACCACGTCGGCCGTTTCGACCGCGCGGCCGGACGCGTAGTAGGTGCGGCCGATCACGAGCACCACGTGCCCGGGGACCCCGCCGAGGAGGACGAGTTCTTCCGCCAGTCCGGGTCTCGCGCCGACCTCCTCCACCACGTTGTCCACGACGACATCGATCGCGGCCATCCGGTCGACCACCCCGGAGCCCCCCAACGGCCCCTCCTCCGGCAGCATCACCGGCGTCCGGCCGGTCACGGCCAGCGGCTCCCACGAGGTCGACAGCATCATCGCCTCCCCCGCGTCGCGGAACACGTACCGCGTCCGCATCACCCGCTCGCCCGGCTCGATGCCGAGCCGCTTGGCGATCTCCGCCGGGGCCGCCGCCTGCTCGCTGTTCGAATCCCACGTGCCGCGCGCCCCGGCCTCCGACTGCTCCTGCCGGAACGGGGTCGAGGTGCGGCCCGTGCGGTAGCCGGAGCGCGCGACCCGCCGCGGCACCGGCTGCTCCCGTACGTACGTACCCGACCCGGACCGGCCCTCGACCAGCCCCTCCGCCATGAGGACCTTGCGCGCCTCCAGCGCCACGGTGTCGGAGACCCCGTACTCCTCGCGGATGCGAGCCTGCGAGGGGAGCCGGGCGTGCGGGGGCAGGGAACCGTCGACGATCTTCCGTCGCAGATCCCCGGCCACGCGCAGATAGGCCGGCTGCTCACCGAAAGTCACTGGCCACTCCCATCAGGTTGACAGACAGCTACAGCCTGGCAACCGACGGTTGTAGACCGCAAGCAAGGGCCAGAGTTTCACCCGAAGTGATGAAGCCAGGTCACCCAAACCCGTTACCGCGCGTTACGCGGACGACGTCACGCCGGCTGCGAGGAGGGGCCCCGGCCGGACCCGCCCTCCGGGGACTCCGGGGACTCCGGGGACTCCAGCAGCCACTCCGGAACCTCCGTCGAGAGCCCGTACGCCCCGCGCAGCGCCTTCTCCGTCTCCACGGACATCGTGCCCAGCGCCCGCTCCCACTGCCGGTCGAAGTCCGCGACCGTCTTCGCCTGGGAGGTCCGCTGCCATGCCGTGCGGGCCGCCTCGATCTCCTTGAGCTGCGCCTGGACGGCCTTCTCCAGCCCCGGCCGGGCCTTGTCGGCCTCCAGCACCTTCGCCTCGTCGCCGAGCGCCGAGTACACCGTGCGCGCCCACGCCTGGTGCTCCGGGAGCGTGTCCTCCAGGTCCCCCTCGGGCGGCCGGCCGAGCACGAACTCGACCTCGTTGGCCACGCGCAGGAAGGCCGACTGCTCGGGCTTCAGCGATCCGGCGTCCTGGCGCAGGCTGCCGCGCCGCTCCTCCTCGGTCGTACCGATCACGCACACCAGCCGCCGGTCCCCCTGGCGCCAGGACTGGCGCGAGGGCGCGAAGTAGAACATCTCCGCGTAGGCGGGCAGCGCCCACGTGTCCATCGCGTACGCGTCCTGCGCCTTCCAGCACTCGTCCTCGGACGCCCGGTCCGCCTCGGCCGACTCGGGGACGCTCTCCGGGTCCAGGTCCAGCAGCTTGGACGCGGTGACCTCTCCGTGGTGCGTCTGCGCGCAGTCGACCTTGTACGTCAGGGGCCGGTCGTCCAGCAGGTCCCCGCCCGGGACGTTGAAGCAGTCGCCCGCCCGCAGGTCGTCGAGGTCCCTGAGGTCACCCTCGACGTCGGCGAACTCGCCCATCGCGCCCATCCGGTCGCGGACCGCCGTGGCGACCCGGTCGACCGTGAGGACCATGACCCCCGTCATCACCACGGACACCGCCAGGCCCACGATCGCGAGCGCCCTGCCGCGCTGGCGCCGCTTGGCGATCTGCACGAGGGCCACGATGCCGAAGACGATGCCCAGCGGCGGCAGGCACAGCAGCCCGACCAGGAGCGAGGCGAGCGCGAAGCCGTTGAGCGCCTGCTCCGGATGCGGCTGCCCGTAGCCGGGTGGCGGCCCCCACCCCGGCTGCGGGGAGGGCGGCGGCCAGGAGTGGCCCGGTCCGGAGGGAGGGCTCGGCGGGGTGCTCACGGGCTGGGGACTCCATCAAAGGGCGGGCATCACAGGGGGCGCGAACGAATGCGCGAATAGTACGCAGCGGGGGCGACCGCCCAGTCGGTCGCCCCCGCTCGTTCATCGCGGCTCAGCGCGTGCGTTCAGTTCCGGTGCCTCAGAACTGGAGCGCCCAGGAGTCGATCTTCCCGGTGTCGATGTTCGCGTTGTCGTTCACCCGGAGCTTCCACACGCCGTTGGCCACCTCGGAGGAGGCGTTGACGGTGAAGGTCTTGATGATGTTGTCGGCGCTGCCGCCGGCGCGGTTGTGCAGGGTGTAGACGGTGCCGTCGGGGGCGACGAGGTCGACCTTCAGGTCACCGATGTACGTGTGCTTGATGTCGACCGGCACGCTCAGCGTGGCCGGGGCGTTGCCGGAGACTCCGCTGACGGTGACCGGCGACTCGACGGTCGAGTTGTCGTTGATCGCGAAGTCGGCGGTGTTCTCGAACTTCGGGCCGGGCGGGACGGTGCCGCCGGCGCCCACGTTCAGCAGACGGTTCGGGGAGCCGGTGCCGGGGCTGGTCACCACGTTCGGGGTCGAGGCGCTCACCAGGCCGTCGCGGACCTGGGCCGGGGTGCTGGCCGGGTTCTGCGAGAGGTAGAGGGCCGCGGCGCCCGCGACGTGCGGCGAGGCCATCGAGGTGCCGGAGATGGTGTTGGTGGCGGTGTCGCCCGTGCCCCACGAGGAGGTGATCGAGGAGCCCGGCGCGAAGATGTCCAGGATGGTGCCGTAGTTGGAGTAGCTGGCCTTCGCGTCGGTGTTGGTGGTGGCGCCGACCGTGATGGCCTCGGCGACGCGCGCCGGGGACTTGGTGGAGGCGTCGGTGGACTCGTTGCCCGCCGCGACCGCGTAGGTGATGCCGGAGGCTATGGAGTTGCGTACGGCGGTGTCGAGCGCGGAGTCCGCGCCGCCGCCGAGCGACATGTTGGCCACGGCCGGCTTGACGGCGTTGCGCGTCACCCAGTCGATGCCCGCGACGACCTGGGCGGTCGTACCGGAGCCGTTGTTGTCGAGCACCCGGACGCCGACGATCTTGGCCTTCTTGGCCACGCCGTACGCGCCGCCGCCGACGGTGCCGGCGACGTGCGTGCCGTGGCCGTGGCCGTCCTGGGCGGTGTTGTCGTTGTCGATCGCGTCGTAGCCGTCCGAGGCGCGGCCGCCGAAGTCCTGGTGCGTCTTGCGGACGCCGGTGTCGATGATGTAGGCGGTGACGCCCTCACCGGCCTTGTCCGGGTAGGTGTAGCTCTGGTTCAGCGGGAGCGCCCGCTGGTCGATGCGGTCCAGGCCCCACGACGGCGGGTTGGGCTGGGTGGCGTCGACGGTGAAGACCCGGTTCTGCACGACCGACTTGACCGCCGGGTCGGCGGCCAGCTTCTTGGCCTGCGCCTCGGAGACCTCGACGGAGTAGCCGTTGAGGGCGGCGCTGTAGGTACGGTCGATCTTCGCCCCGTACCGCTTGGCGACGGCCTTGCCGCTGTCCGCGGTGGAGCGGGCGGCGGAGTCGTGCAGAGTCACGATGTAGCTGCCGGAGACGGTCCCGGCGGCGCCGGCGTTCTCGATGACGCCCTGCGGGCCGTTGTCGGCCGCCGAGGCGGGCAGCGCCGCGGCCGCGCCGAGCGCGAGGGCCACGACAGCGGTCGCACTGATGCCGGCGAGCTTCCGGCGGGTGTGACGCATCACGGACATGTGAGGGGTCCTCCTCATAGGCGGTGCGTTGCGGGGGGTGGGACGGAGCCGTACGGGCAGACGTACGGGCATGTGGGATAGCCATGCCCATGACAAATCATTCGGCCCAACGGGCTGCCGCCTCCGAAAGGTTGACCCACCGTCGCCACCTCCCACAAGAGGCCAGGCGACGCGTAACATCCGTGCCACACGCCCGCCATGATCAAGCAAAGGCGCTCCGCACATGACGCATGCACTCCCCGGATACCTCTGCCCCGAGGACGGCACGCGCGCGGACGTCCGTACCGCCCCGTGGTGCTGCCCCCTCTGCTCCGGCCCCTGGGACCTCGACTTCACACCGGATCCGGCCAGCGTGCTGGAACCTTCCGCCGGGCCCAACTCGCTGTGGCGGTACGCCGCCGCGCTGCCCCTGCCGGGGGCGTTCTCCGTATCGCTGGCGGAGGGAAACACTCCGATGGTGCCGCTGGCAGAGCGGGTTCACGCCAAACTCGACTTCCTGATGCCGACGCTGTCGTTCAAGGACCGGGGCGCGGTGATGCTCGCGGAGGTGGCCCGGCGGCTGGCTCCGCGGCGGGTCGTGGCGGACAGCAGCGGCAACGCGGGGGCGGCGGTGGCGGCGTACTGCGCGCGGGCCGGGCTGAATTGTGAAGTTTTCGTGCCCGAGGGCACCTCGGAGAAGAAGACCGACCGGATCCGGGCCCACGGGGCGGCCGTACGGGTCGTCCCCGGCGGGCGCGAGGCCACGGCGGAGGCGGCCCGGGCCGCGGCGGACGAGCCGGGGGTGTTCTACGCGAGCCACGTCTTCAACCCGTACTTCCTGCACGGTACGAAGACGTACGTGTACGAGATCTGGGAGGCCATGTCGGGCCGGCTGCCGGATGCCCTGGTGGTCCCGGTGGGCAACGGCACCCTGCTGCTCGGGGCCGCGCTGGCGGTGGAGGAGCTGGCCCGGCGCGGGGTGCGGCCGCCGGCGCTGATCGCCGTCCAGGCGGAGGCGGTGGCTCCGCTGGCGTCGGCCTTCGCCGCCGGGGCGGAGGACGCCGAGCCGGTTCCGCAGCTGCCCACCCTGGCCGAGGGGATCGCGATCCCGGCGCCGCCGCGGGCCCGCCAGATCCTGGCCGCGGTCCGCAAGTCGGGCGGCACGTTCCTGACGGTCCCGGACGAGCGGCTGCGCGAGGCCCAGCGGGACCTGGCGCGGCGCGGACTCTCCGTGGAGCCGACGGCGGCGGCCTGCTGGGCCGCGGTGGGGCCGCTGTCCCCCGACGACCCCTTGCAGGGCCGCACGGCGGTCCTCCCCCTCTGCGGCGCGGGCCCGAAGTAGCCTGCGGCGCCGCCGCCGACTTCCATGTCGGAAACTCGCGCGCCTCGACCGGCCAGGTCTGTTCAACTGGCCTCATGACCACAGATCTGGCCCGCGCCTTCGCGGATCTGCACAGCCCGGCCAAGCCGCTGGCCCTCCCCAACGCCTGGGACGTCGCCAGTGCCCGTCTCGTCGAGGCGGCCGGCGCAGCGGCCGTCGCGACCACCAGCGCCGGGGTCGCGTGGTCCCTCGGGTCGCCCGACGGCGACGCCCTGGCCCGCGACCGCGCCCTCGACCTCATCGCGCGCGTGGCCGCCGCCGTGTCCGTCCCGGTCACCGCCGACATCGAGAGCGGCTTCGGCGCCGACCCCGCCGCCGTCGCGGAGACCGTCGCCGGGGTGCTGGCCGCCGGCGCGGTCGGCATCAACATCGAGGACGGCACCCGCGCCCCCGCCGAGCACGCCGAGCGCGTGGCCGCCGCCCGCTCCGCGGCCGATGCCGCCGGGGTCCCGCTGTACATCAACGCCCGCGTGGACACGTACCTGAGGGGCCTCGGCGACCCCGCGACCCGCCTCGACGAGACCCTGGCCCGCGCCGCCGCCTACCTGCGGGCGGGGGCCACCGGCGTCTTCGTCCCCGGCGTCACCGACCCGGCGACCGTCGCCGAGCTCGCCAAGGGCATCGACGCCCCGCTCAACGTCCTCGTCGGCCCCGGCGCCCCGTCCGTCGCCGAGCTCGGCGCCCTCGGCGTGGCCCGGGTCAGCCTCGGATCCTGGGTGGCCGAGGCCGCGTACGCCGTGGTCCGCCGCGCCACCGAGGAGCTGGTCTCCGGCGGCACGTACGGATCGCTCGCGGGCTCCCTGCCGTACGGCGAGCTGAACAGCCTGCTCGAAGGCTGAGAGGATCCAGCCATGCGCACATCAACCCCGGTGGAGAGCCGGTCCACGACCACCCCGCACCGCAAGATCAGCGGCGCGGTCTGGACTGCCCTCGTCCTGGTCTACGTCGTCTGGGGCTCGACCTACCTCGGGATCCGGATCGCCGTCGAGACCATGCCGCCGTTCCTCTCCGCCGGGGCCCGCTTCATCACCGCCGGCCTGCTGCTGGCCGGCGCCGTCGCCTGGCGGTCCGGCCCGGCCGCACTCAAGGCCACGCGCTCGCAGCTCGGCTCGGCGGTCCTGGTCGGCCTGCTGCTGATCCTCGGCGGCAACGGACTGGTCGTCCTCGCCGAGACCTCGGTGCCGTCCGGGCTCGCCGCGCTGCTGGTGGCGGCGGTGCCGATGTGGGTGGTGCTGCTGCGCGCGGGCAGCGGGGACCGGCCGCCGCTGCGCACCCTGGGCGGGGTCCTGGTGGGCCTGGCCGGGCTCGCGGTGCTGACCAGCCCGGGGCTCAGTGGCGCGGTGCAGCTGTCCGGGGTGCTGCTGGTGCTGGCCGCGTCGGTGCTGTGGTCCCTGGGCTCGTTCTCCGGGTCGAAGCTGAGGCTTCCGGAGAATCCTTTCACCGGGAGCGCGTACCAGATGCTCGCGGGCGGGATCGGCGGAGTGGTCGTCGGCCTGCTGCGCGGCGAGCACCGCGGCCTCGACCTGACGGCGTACTCCACCGCCTCCTGGCTGGCCCTCGGCTACCTGGTCGTCTTCGGCTCGCTCATCGCGTTCACGGCGTACACCTGGCTGCTGCGCAACGCGCCGCTGTCGCTGGTGTCCACGTACGCGTACGTCAATCCCGTGGTGGCGGTGGCGCTCGGGGCGCTGATCCTGAGCGAGGCCGTGACCTGGCCGATCATGCTCGGCGGCACGATCGTCGTGGCGGCGGTCGGCGTGATCGTCAGCACGGAGCGCAAGAAGTAGCGCACAGGGACGCGGAGGACGCGGAGGGACGAGACGGAACCCGACGGGACCCGACGGGGCACTCAGCCCCGCGCGGCCTGCTCGTACAGCGCCTTCGCGTGCTCGTCGAACAGTGCGGCAGTGGAGTCCACGTCCGTGTCCCCGCCGCTCAGCACCCCGATCAGCCGACCGGGACGGTCCGACCCGCCCCGGTCGGCGATCCAGGGGCTGCCGCTGGTCCCCGTCCAGAACCCGGCGCAGCTGATGTAGAGCATGTCCGGGTCGTCATCGTCGTGGCGGGTCTGCGTCGTGCAGGAGACGGGTTTGTTCTGCGGGTTGTGCTCGGACTCCGGGTATCCGACGACGGTCACGTCCCGCTCGTAGCCCGAGGTCCAGTCGGGCTTCGGGGTCTCGGCGCGGCCGCCGACGACCTCCTGGACGCTGCGCCCGTCGCCGTCCGGTGCGATGGTGAGGAAGGCGAAGTCGGCGGTGTCCTCGCCCCACTTCGTCCAGCGGTCGTCCACGTGGATCGAGCGGACCTTCCACGTCCCCAGCGGCTGGCTGCCGGTGCCCTCGCCGGAGAAGGCGGGGGCGAAGGCCAGCTCGCCGATGGCCAGGCCGTCGTGGGCGACCTCGCCCGGGCTGCCGTCCTCGCCGGCCGGGGCCACGCAGTGCGCGGCGGTGGCGACGACGTTGCCCTTCGGGCTGTCGACCACGCTCGCCGTGCACCAGTGCTCGCCGTTGGCCATGAGGACGCCGACGGTGGGGAAGGGATGCACCGGCCGCTCGCCGGGCGACTTCAGGAACAGGACGGCGAACACCGCCGCGATCCCCGCCGCGGCTGCCACCGATGCCCCCTTCACCACCGGGCTCACCGCACGCCGGACTCGGGTGTCGGTGCCGCCATCACCTTGCTGATCCACGCCAGTGCGCCCTCCCGCATCCCGCGTACGTACGACTTTCCGTTGTGCTCACCATCCTGGATCACTTGCAGCGTGGTGTGCACGGGGCCCTTGCCGTAGTCCTTGATGAACTGTTCGGCCTTCTCGCGGCCGGTCTCGGCGGTGCCGATCTGGAAGTTGACGTAGACGTCCGGGCCACCCTCCGTGATCAGCTTCTCGGCGAGCTTCTCGGGGTTGTTCTCGTCCATGGCCTGCGTGTTCCCCTTCCACAGCGGGGAGTCGGGGACGATGTCGACCCCGCTCGCGATGGCCGCCTTGAAGCGGTCGGGGTACTTCAGGACGTGCTTGAAGGCGCCGAATCCTCCGGCCGAGGAGCCCATGAAGGCCCACCCGTCGCGTGAGGTGAAGGTCCGGAAATTGGCCTTCGTGAAATCCGGGATGTCTTCGACCATCCAGGTGCCCATCCTGGGCTCTCCGGGGATGTCCGAGGCGTCGAAGTGGTGCTTGGTGTCGGCGTTGTGCACCGGCATGATCAGGATGAAGGGCAGGCTCGTACCGGCCTTCGCCCCGTCGCTCACGGCCTTCTGGAGGCCGAGGCCGGGGCCCGTCCCCCAGTAGTTCGTGGGGTAGCCGCGGCCGCCGGGCAGGGAGATTAGGACCGGGAAGGCGCTCTTGGCGTACTTCGGGTCGTCGTACTCCTTGGGCACCCACACCCATACGTCGCCCGTGAATCCGGACTTCGGGCCGGTGAGCGTGGTGCGGCCGATCTGGGTGCCGTCGGGCAGCCGGCTGGTGCGGACGAACTCGGCCTTCGGGCCGGTGGGCATGCGTACGCCCGGACGGGTGTCGGAGACCTTGGCGGCCTTCTCCTTCTCCTTCCCCTTCTCCTTCTCCTTGACGTCGACCTCGACCTTCCCGAAGGAGACCGGATCCCCTATGTCCGAGAAGAGCCCGTACTTGTACGCTGCGGCGCCGCCCCCGGCGGCGAGGGTGAGCGCGAGCCCACCGGTGATCAGAAGCAGGCGCAGGCGCTTGGGGCGACGGCCGCCCTTGGTCATGGGGCTGCCGTCGCCTTGCTGGTCATGCTGCACGGATTTGTCCCGTTCCTTATCCGGCGCTCACGAAGGAGCGCGGGCCGGACCGATCGGTCCCCCTTACACCCTTTACAGAGGTATGAACGACGGGATGGGTTGCCTGGGACGGGCGGGACGTGGCCGGCACCACGTGACGGACGGGTCAGGTCAGGCGGCGTCGGGCTTCGGGGCCTTGAGCACCTTGCTGATCCACTCCAGGGAGCCTTCCTTCATGCCCCGGACGTAGTGCCAGCCGTTGTGCTCGCCGTTCTGGATGTCGCGGACGGTCGTCTTGACGGGGCCCTTGCCGTACGCCTGCACGAACCTCGTCATCCGCTCCTTCCCGCTCTCCTTGGTACCGATCTGGAAGTTGATGAAGACCTCGGGCCCGTTGGTGTCGATCAGCTTCTGGGCGAGCTTCTCCGGGTTGTTCGCGTCCATCTCCGCCTGGTGGCCCTTCCAGAGCGGGGAGTCGGGGACGATCTCGCCGCCGCTGGCGATCACGGCCTTGAACCTGTCCGGGTGCTGGAGGACCGTCTTCATGCCGACGAAGGCACCGGAGGAGGAGCCCATGAAGGCCCAGCCGTCACGGGACTTGTACGTACGGAAGTTGGCCTTGGCGAAGGCCGGGACGTCCTCGGCGATCCAGGTGCCCATCTTGGGCTGGCCGGGGATGTCGGCGCCGTCGTAGTAGTACTTGTTGTCCGGGTTGAGCACCGGCATGACCACGATGAAGGGGAGGCTGGTTCCGGCCTGGACGCCTTCGCTGATGGCCTTCTGGAGGCCGAGGCTGCGGTCGGCCCAGTAGTTCGTCGGGAAGCCGTTGCCGCCGGGAAGCGCGATGAGCACCGGGAAGCCGCTCTTGGCGTACTTCGGGTCGTCGTACTCCTTGGGCGCCCACACCCATACGTCGCCCTCGAAGCCGGACTTCTCGCCCGTGAGGCGGGTCTTGGCGATGATCGTGCCGTCGTCGAGCTTGGCGGTCTGCTTGAAGTCGGCCTTCGGGCCCGTCGGCATGAGCACGTCCGGGTCGCCGGAGGGCGAGGGCTTGCCGGACGGGGACTGGCTCGGAGCCTGCTTGTCCGCGGCCGCCGGGGGCGGGGTGCTGGCCTTGCCGAAGCTCACGGCCTCACCGTTGCCGGACAACCAGTCGAGCTTCCAGGCAGCGAATCCGCCGCCGCCCAGTACGAGCACGAGGGCGACCACCGCGCTGATCCATATGAGGCGGCGGGAGCGCTTGGGCTCCGGCTGGTACGGGTCGTGGTGCACGAACTTCGCTCCGAACGGTCTTGACTGCCCCCGGGGGCAGAACGGCTGGGCACGGCTGGGCATCCCTTAGTCCTGATGTCCGGATCCGCGGCACAGTTCCAAATCCCAGCAAAATACCTGGCCGGAACCGGGCGGCGGTGGGCGGGACCGGGCGGAGGCGGGCGCGACAGGGCGTGACGGAGCGCGACGGAGCACGGCCGGGTGCGACAGGGCGTGACGGGCTATGACGGAGCGCGAAAAGACGGGCCTCAACGCTGGCCGTCGAGCACCTCCGCACACCGGCCCAGCAGGTGGATGAGCTGCTCCCGCTCCTCCTCGGTGAACGCGGCGGCCAGCGCCCGCTCCACCCGCACCGCACCGGCATCGGCCAGTTCCAGTGCCGCGCGCCCCTCGTCCGTGAGCCGGGTCTCCAGCACGTTGCGGTGCCACTCGTGGGGGGTCCGCTCGATGAGCCCGCGCTCCTGGAGGTTCTTCAGCACGGTGTTCATGGTCGGCGGGGTGACCCCGCACAGCCGCGCGAGCGCGGCGGCGGAGATGCCGGGCTTCTCGTCCAGCCAGAGCAGCGCGGCGTACTGCGGAACCGTTACTGCGGCCGGCTTGCACGCGGCGTTCTTCGCCGCGAGAAGCGCCTGCTCAGCGCGCTTGAGGTGCGAGCCGATGCGCTCCGCGGGGGCCATGGAGGTCATGACCGCATCCTACGGCCCGACCCTTGCGAGCATTAGAGCTCTCACATACATTCGACTACACCCGATCAGTAGAGGACACCTGATGAAGCTTCTGGCCACCGCCCTGACCACCGCCCTGGCCGGGGCCCTCACCCTGGGAGCGGCCCCGGGCGCGCCTGCGGCGACTCCTGCTCCGGCCGCGGACGCCCGAATATCCACGGCCTTCTCCATACCCGGCGCGAAGGTCTACCCGGAGGGCATCGCCACGGATGCCCGTACCCACGCCGTCTACGTCGGCTCGTACGCGGACGGCACCGTCTACCGGGCCCGCCCCGGCCGGTCCGAGGCCGAGGTCTTCCTGCCCGCCGGCACCGACGGCCGCCGCACCGCGAACGGCCTGCGGGTCGACGCGCGGGGCCGCCTGTGGGTGACGGACTCCACCACGGGGGTCTCCGTCTACGACACCGCGACCGGTACCCGCCTGGCCCACTTCGAGGTGGCCGGCGACGCGCCCCGCTTCGTCAACGACCTGACGATCACCCCGGACGGCACCGCGTACCTGACGGACAGCATCCGCGGAGTGCTCTACCGGGTGACCCCGGCCCAGCTGGCCGCCGGCAGCGGCCCCCTCACCGAGGCCTACGACCTCACGCCCGCCCTGCGCCCCCGTCCCGCGGGCGGCTTCAGCCTCAACGGCATCGTCTCGGACCGGGCGGGCCGCTGGCTGCTCACCGTGGACATGGTCGAGGGCGACCTCTACCGCGTGGACCTGCGCACCGGCGCCGTCCGCCGGGTCGACCTCGCCGGCGCCGACCTCAAGGCAGCCGACGGCCTCGACCTGTCCCCCGACGGCACCCTGCGCGTGGCGCACAACGCGCCCAACACGCTGACGCGCTGGCAGCTCACCCCGGACGGCACCCGCGCCCGCCTGCTGCACACGATCACGGACCCGTCCCTGCAGATCCCGACGACCCTCACCCACTCCCGGGGCCGCACCCTGGTGGTCCGCTCCCAGTTCGACAAGGGCGGCCCCATGTCCCCCGGCTCGGGCACCCCCACGACATTCACGATCGCCTCGGTCCGCGGCCTCTAGCCCTCCCCACGCAACGCGGCCCCGCCGGGCGGGCAGTGACCGACCGGTGCGTGGAGAAATCCATGGCACACCGGCGGGACCTGCGACGAGACTGCGCAGGTGAACGACCGCCACCCCTGCCCCTGCTGCGGACACCGCGTGCTCGACGCCATGCCCGGCTCCTACTCGATCTGCCCCGTCTGCTTCTGGGAGGACGACGAGTTCCAGTTCCGCTGGCCGACCGTGCCCGTCGGGGCCAACAGCGTTTCCCTGGTCGAGGCCCAGCACAACTACCGCCGCTTCGGCGCCTGCGACCGGCACGGCCGCCAGTACGTCCGCCCGCCGGCCGAGGACGAACCGCTCGACCCCGCCTGGCGCCCCATCGACCTGACGCGCGACTCCTTCGAGGACTGGGACGCGGACGAACCCACCCCGTGGCCCGACGACCGCTCGGTGCTCTGCTGGTGGCTCCCCACCTTCTGGCGCCGCGACGCCCCGGCGTCATGACCTCCCCCATCGAGCGACTCGTCCAGCAGCTCGACGGCGAGCCCGGCGAGTCCTACGACGCCCGCGCGGAACTGATCCGGATCGGCTCCAAGCCATCCCGGCCATCGTCGACGGACTCCCCCCCCCCGGCGGCTTCGGTCAGCTGACCGCCATCGAGGTCTTCGAGGCGGTGGGCGATCCCCGCTGCGGCCCTGCCCTCATCGGACTGCTGGGCGGCGACAACCCGACCGTCCGCGAATGGGCGGCGATCGCCCTGGCGAGCCTGGAGATCGACGACGCGGTCGAGCCCCTGCGCCGCGCCTACCGCGCCTGCCTGGAACGGGCCACCTCGCGGGAGTGGACCGAGCCCGACGGCATCCGCTGGGCCCTGACCGAACTCGGCGCCCGCAGCCCCGTCGTCCCCTCCCTGACCGCCCGCCTGCGCACTGATACCGGGTCGGACAGCCCCGGCTGGCCCTCTGCCCACTTCACGGCGATCATCAACGACCTGGCTGCAATACCGCGGCCAGCGATCGGCGCGCTGCGTCATTGGCCAGCGTGTATGCGCCCTCCGGGTCCGTGGCCAACACCTGTCGCGCGGAGCTGACATGCGTACGCGCCCGGACCAGTTCCGCCTCGGCGGCCTGCTGGGAAGCAGGCACGCGTTCAAGTCGGCCACCGTCAATGAGCGCACCGACCGTCGATCCCCCTTGATTCCAACGCGTCATTGCGCCTCCAGGTCAAGGTTCAACCGGACCAGCGGACGTTCCCGAACGCTCGTGAGGAACGGATCATCCGTGCGGGCCTCCCACGCCTCTGCGGAAACCCGAAGGACATTGACCTCGCGACGCAACCGTGTGGACACCTCCTCGGCGAGGTCAAAGAGCGCGTCAGCATCGGGATCACCCGCAACAACGACATCGACATCCGCCGGCGGCGGCCCCGGCTCGCCGTTGTACCGAGCGGCCCAAGAGCCGTAGATGTACGCCTGCTGCACACCTTCGAGTCCCGCGAGCGCTTCGGTGAGCAACGGCAACGGACCGAAGGAGACGGACATGCGATCGCTCAGCGGACGGTACAGCGGGGTGTCCGTTCGAGCCTTGACGAGGCGACTGCGCCCCACTCGCCGATCGGTCAGGATCCCGCCGCCGGCCAACCGGCCAACCTCGCGCAGGACAGCGGTGGGCGTCACCCCGACGCCATTGGCAAGCTCAGTGATGCTGTACTCGCGCTCCGGGTGCAGCAGCACGAGGGCGAGGAGCTCGCCCTGAATGCGAGATCGCAGGATCGGGAGCAGGCTCGGTGAGACTTTCATTGGACGCGGGATATCAAGCGCCCGATGAAAGTAACAATCAGCAGTCGGATGCTCACCCACACCGCATGGACTCCCCCGCCCGCCCGAAGTCAGCACCCAGTCAGCACGAGAATGCCGAAGGGGTCGGACTCGACAGAGCCCGACCCCTTCCGACCTGCGCGCTTGACGTATTAGACGTTGAAGCGGAATGCCTGCGGACCGACCCTGACCTGCGGCGGAGCCCCGCACAACGCCCTGACCAGGCGTTTCTCCGTTTGCGTGCGTTGGGTCCCGACGGGCACTTACGGGTGCCCTGCGGACTGACTGCGGACTGGCTTGCGGGGTCTCCACGGAGTCGAGGTGCCTGCGCAGCTCCGCCGCGATCTCTTCGTCGCCGCCCTCGCCCGGCAGCGGCCACGGGTCCCGTTCGCCGTTCGCCACAGCGAGGCTGCTCGCGAACCAGGCGAGGTGAGGTGCAAGCACGAAGGAGTCCCGGAGCCGCGCAAGGTGGGATCGGGAATGTCTCCCTCAGAGCCCTCTCCAGGGGCTCGGCCGTAGCACGCCAGGCTCCGCCATCACCCTGGGGCGGAGCGAAGGTGAAGTTGGTGCGGATATTCCGTTCGGTGGGCACGGCCTTCCTCTCGTTGTCAGCACCGTGGAGCGCGGCCTCCTCCCCCTCTGGCGCGCGCACCGGCGCTCTTCAGGCGAGCCGAACGGCTGATGGTTGACCAGATACCCCAGCGCCACCCCAGCACGGGAAACAGCAGGGGACGACGGCTCGCCTCTTCACCCGAATGCCCCTGCCGCGTTGCCCCCCATCCGCCCCGGTCATCGCATGGAGTGGGAACACGAGCCTGCGCGGGGCCACCGGAAGGCAGGAAAGGGCGCTATGTACGTTCGCAGCATCTATGCAACGGGTGATCCGGCCGAGCTCGACGGGGTCGCCGAGGCGCTCCGGACCGACGGGCGTGCGCTGCTGTCGGCGCAACCGGGCTTTCGCGGGATGGGGCTGTTCGCCGACCGCGAGCTCGGCAAGCTCCTGGTGGGATCGTGGTGGGAGGACGAGGCCTCCCGGCAGGCCAGCTACGAGAACCTGAGCAAGCGGCGGGCCGAGATGATGGCGCCCTTCGCGCAGACCGTGACGGTCGACAACTGGGAAGCGGCGGTCGCCCGGCGCGCAGAGGAACTCGGGCCGGGCGCGGGGTTCCGGCTGGTCCACATGGACGTCGAGCCGGCCGACATCGACCTGCTGGTGGACACGTTCCGCGACACCTCGCTGCCCAAGGTCCAGAAGATCCCCGGACTGGCGGGCATCTCCCTGCTCATCGATCGCGACCGGAGCAGAGCCGCTGTCGGCGCGCTCTACGCCGACCGCGACGCACTCGTGGCATCCCGTGGCGCCATCGCGGCGGTCCGCGGAGAGGCCGCGGCGAAGGCTCGCGCAACCACCCGCAGCCTCGAGGAATTCGAGGTGGTCCTCGCCACGGCGGTGCCCCACGCCTGACCCAACACACCTGCGAAAAGGCGCTTCTCGGAGATCGCATCCAGCACCCATCCAGCATGGTGCAGCCCTACCCAGCACATCCAGCACCCTCGGCCGCGGCGAGGCATGCCCGTCCGCCCCCCACGGCCAAGACGTTGTGTACACATGGGACACTCGGTACCCTTGGGCACATGACACAGCCGCTGCCCGTAGAGTCCATCCGCGACGTGCGCGCGCACCTGGCCGAGGTCGTGGAGCGCGCCGATCGGGACGGCGTGCCGACGGTGATCACGCGCCGCGGCAAGGAAGTCGCCGCCGTCGTGTCGATCGAGGTGCTGCGCAAGTACCAGGAGTGGGAAGAGCGCGAGATCAACCGGATCATCGACGAGCGCATGGCCAACCCGGCACCCGGCATCCCGATCGAGGACATCATGAGGGAGACGCTGGCGCGCGGTGAGTGAGTACCGGACCGCCTTCCGCCCCGAGGCGCAGGCCGAGCTGCGCAAGATCCCGCGCGACATGGCGCTTCGCGTCCTGGCCAAACTGACAGAGCTGGAGAGCGACCCCTTCGGCTTCAACACCACCGCACTCGTATCCCAGCCCGAACGACGCCGCCTGCGCGTCGGCGACTACCGTTTCGTCTACACGATCGACAACGGGGAGCTGGTGGTGTGGGTCGTACACGTCGGACACCGCTCCACGGTCTACGGCACGTAACTGCCCGCGGTTCTGCGGACTATTGCGGACAGCACAACGGCCTGACCCGCGTTCTCGCAGGTCAGGCCGCCTGTGGTTATGCGATCAGACGTTGAAGCGGAACTCCACCACGTCGCCGTCCTGCATGACGTACTCCTTGCCCTCCATGCGGGCCTTGCCCTTGGCGCGGGCTTCTGCGACCGAGCCGCATTCGACCAGGTCCGCGAAGGAGATGACCTCGGCCTTGATGAAGCCGCGCTGGAAGTCGGTGTGGATCACGCCTGCGGCCTCGGGGGCGGTGGCGCCCTGCTTGATGGTCCAGGCGCGGGTTTCCTTCGGGCCGGCCGTCAGGTAGGTCTGCAGGCCCAGGGTGGCGAAGCCGACGCGGCCCAGGGTGGCCATGCCCGGCTCGTCCTGGCCGACCGACTGGAGGAGTTCGAGGGCCTCCTCGTCGTCCAGCTCGACGAGGTCCGCCTCCAGCTTGGCGTTCAGGAAGATCGCCTCCGCCGGGGCGACCAGGGCGGACTGCTCCGCCTTGAAGGCGTCGTCCGTCAGCTCGTCCTCGTCCACGTTGAAGACGTACAGGAAGGGCTTGGTGGTGAGGAGGTGGAGCTCGTGGAGCAGGTCGCCCCGCTCCGTGCCCTTCGTGATGCCCTTGGAGAAGAGGGTGTCGCCCGCTTCGAGGATCTTCTTGGCCTCGACGACGGCCGCGAGGACCGCGACCTTCTCCTTCTGGAGGCGGGACTCCTTCGTCAGGCGCGGCTCGGCCTTCTCGATGGACTGGAGGTCGGCGAGGATCAGCTCGGTGTTGATCGTCTCGATGTCGTCCTTCGGCGAGACCTTGCCGTCGACGTGCACGACGTTCTCGTCCTTGAAGGCGCGGATGACCTGGCAGATCGCGTCCGACTCGCGGATGTTCGCCAGGAACTTGTTGCCCAGGCCCTCACCCTCCGAGGCGCCGCGCACGATTCCCGCGATGTCGACGAAGTCCACCGTGGCGGGCAGGATGCGCTGCGAGCCGAAGATCCCGGCCAGGACGGCCAGGCGCGCGTCCGGGACGCCGACGACGCCGACGTTCGGCTCGATGGTGGCGAACGGGTAGTTGGCCGCCAGCACGTCGTTCTTGGTCAGGGCGTTGAACAGGGTCGACTTGCCGACATTCGGCAGGCCGACGATTCCGATCGTGAGCGACACGTTGGCGACTTCCCGTAGCTGGAGGGGGCGGCGGCCCGGAGTGGGCCACCGGACAGTTTACTTTCCGATGAGTGGCAGTCGTTGTACGCGTGTCCCCACACGGATACCGCGCTCGCCCCGCCTAGCGTGGAGCCGTGGAGCAATACAGGACGCGACCGGCCCCTCACCCGCAGCGACCCCCGGCCCAGCGCCGGGGGACACGGCCCGCGGCCGTGCCCGCCCAGGGCCAGGGCGGCGGCCCGCTGCCCCCGATCGGGCGGCGGATGCCCCGGCCCCGGCTGACCGGGCTCGGCGGCGGGCTCTTCGCCTGCGCCGGCATGCTGCTGGTCGGCGGGATCTGCTGGCTGCTGTTCGGCTCCTCGCTCTTCGTCTACGGGCTGCTCTTCCTGCCCGTAGCGGCCGCCACCGCCATCTGGGTAAGGCCCGCCGACCTGATCACCGCGCCGATCACCGTCCCCATCGCCTTCGCCGCCGGAGTGTGGCCCATCTCCGGCGGCTCCGGCGGCTTCGGCGGGCAGCTGATGGGGCTCGTGTCCGCCCTGTCCCTGCACGCGGGCTGGCTGTATGCGGGGACCCTGGTCGCCGCCCTGATCGTCGTGGTGCGCAAGGCCGTGCTCATCGGCCGGCGGCGGCTGCCCCGCCGCGTCGCCTAGCCGTTCCCCGCCTGGTTCTTCCCCGCCGAAGCCGCCCGCGCCGCCATCGCCGCTCCCACGATGCCCGCGTTGTTCTGGAGCTTCGCCGGAACGATCTCGGCCCTGATGCCCTCGATCAGCGGCAGGAACTTCTCCGGCTTGCGGCTGACGCCGCCGCCGATGATGAAGAGGTCCGGGGAGAACAGCATCTCCACATGGGCCAGGTACCTCTGGACGCGGTGCGCCCAGCGCTCCCACGTGAGGTCCCCGTCCTCCTTGGCCTTCACCGACGCCCGCGTCTCCGCGTCGTGGCCCTTCAGCTCCAGGTGCCCGAGCTCCGTGTTCGGCACCAGCCGCCCGTCCGTGAACACGGCGCTCCCGATGCCCGTGCCCAGGGTGAGCAGGATGACCGTGCCGCCCCGCCCGCGCCCGGCCCCGTACGTCATCTCCGCGACGCCCGCCGCGTCCGCGTCGTTGAGGACCGTGACCGGCAGGCCGCCGCCCAGCTCGCGCGAGAGCAGCGCCGCCGCGTCGGCGCCGACCCACGCCTTGTCCATGTTGGCCGCCGAACGGGTGACGCCGCTGGTGACCACCCCCGGAAAGGTGACCCCGACCGGGCCCGACCACGAGAAGGCGCGGACCACCTCCGCGACGCAGCCGGCCACCCCCTCGGGGGTGGCCGGCTGCGGTGTCAGTACCTTGTGGCGCTCCTGCGCCAGATCGCCACGGTCCAGGTCCACGGGAGCGCCCTTGATCCCGGAACCGCCGATGTCCACACCCATGATCTGCATGGACATACCGTACGAAAGGACTTACTTGTCGGCGACCAGTTCCGCGGCTTCCGCACGCAGGTCGCGGCGCAGTTCCTTCGGGAGCGAGAAGACGATCGATTCCTCTGCGGTCTTGACGATCTCCACGTCCACGTAGCCGCGCACCGCCAGCCACTCCAGGACTTCCTCGACCAGGACCTCCGGCACCGAGGCGCCCGAGGTCAGGCCGACCGTGGTGACGCCCTCCAGCCAGGCCTCGTCGATCTCGCTCGCGAAGTCGACCAGGTACGCGGCGCGCGCGCCGGCGTCGAGCGCGACCTCGACCAGCCGGATCGAGTTGGAGGAGTTCTTGGAGCCCACCACGATGACCAGGTCCGAGTCGGCGCCCATGACCTTGACCGCGGCCTGCCGGTTCGAGGTGGCGTAGCAGATGTCGTCGCTCGGCGGCGAGACCAGCAGCGGGAACTTGGTCTTCAGCGCGTCGACCGTCTCCATCGTCTCGTCGACGGAGAGCGTGGTCTGCGAGAGCCAGACGACCTTGGACTCGTCGCGCACCTCGACATTGGCGACATCGTCCGGACCGTCCACGATCGTGATGTGGTCCGGGGCCTCGCCGGAGGTGCCGATGACCTCCTCGTGGCCCTCGTGGCCGATGAGGAGGATGTCGAAGTCCTCGTTCGCGTACCGGATGGCTTCCTTGTGCACCTTGGTGACCAGCGGGCACGTCGCGTCGATCGTCGCGAGCTTGCCGCGCGCCGCCTCCTCGTGCACCACCGGCGCCACGCCGTGCGCCGAGAACATCACGATGGAGCCCTCGGGCACCTCCTCCGTCCGCTCGACGAAGATGGCGCCCTTCTTCTCCAGCGTCTGGACGACGTACTTGTTGTGCACGATCTCGTGGCGGACGTAGACCGGCGCACCGTACTGCTCGAGAGCCTTCTCGACAGCGATCACGGCTCGGTCCACGCCCGCGCAGTAGCCGCGGGGGGCGGCGAGCAGGACACGGCGGGAAGCGGGAGCAGTCATGGGCTCCATCGTACGGGGGTCTCCAGGAGGCCGGGCATCGCCCGTTCGGCAGAGACTGGGGCGAATGTCCGTACTGCCCATCCCCCGGAGGAACGATGGCGTCCGCGACGGAGCCCCGTACCGAACACACCGGGCTGCGGCGCAGCCTCGGCTTCCGGGACCTGGTCGTCTACGGGCTGCTCTTCATCGCGCCCATGGCCCCGGTCGGGGTCTTCGGCACCCTGGACGCCAAGTCGCACGGCGCCGTGGCCCTCGTCTACCTCGCCGCGACGGTCGCCATGGCCTTCACCGCCTTCTCGTACGCCCAGATGGTGCGGGTCGCCCCGCAGGCCGGCTCGGTCTTCACCTATGCCCGCAAGGGCCTCGGCGAGGGGCCCGGCCTGATCGCCGGGTGGATGGCGATGCTCGACTACCTGCTGATCCCGGCGGTCGCCTACCTGTTCTCGGGGATCGCGATGAACGCCCTGGTGCCGGAGGTCTCCCGGTGGGCGTGGACCGCCCTGGCCGTCGTGGTCACAACCCTGCTGAACCTGTGGGGCGTACGGGCGGCCGCCCGCGTGGGCTTCGCCGTGCTGGCCATGGAAATCCTGGTGCTCCTGGTCTTCCTGGTCGCGGCGGTGACCGTCCTGGCGCGGGACGGGGCGCAGCGCGGCTGGCTGTCCCCGCTGACCGGCGACGGCTCGCTGGGCTTCTCGACGGCCGCCGTACTGGGCGCGGTGTCGGTCGCGGTGCTCTCGTACCTGGGCTTCGACGCGATCGTCTCCTTCGCGGAGGAGGTCACGGGGGGCTCGGCGCGGGTGGCCCGGGCGGTGCTGTTCTGCCTGGCGCTGGCCGGGGTGCTGTTCATCGCCCAGACCTACCTCGTCGCGCTGCTCAGCCCGGTCACCTCGGCGGAGCTGGCGGCCGATCCGGCGCAGCAGGGGCCGGCCTTCTACAACGCGGTGGAGGCCTCGGTCGGCTTCTGGCTGCACGACCTGGTGGCGATCTCCAAGGCGATCGGGGCGGCCTTCGCGGCGCTGGCCGGGCAGGCGGCCGCCGGGCGGCTGCTGTTCGCGATGGCCCGGGAGCGGCGGCTGCCGGGCGTGCTCGCGCGGACCTCGGACGGCACGCCGCGGCCGGCGCTGCTGGTGGCGGCCACGGTGACGCTGGTCGCGGCGGTGTGGGCGGCCAGGCGTGCCGACGGGCTCGACCATCTGGTGTCGGTCGTCGACGTCGGGGCGCTGGTGGCCTTCACTCTGCTGCACGCCTCCGTGGTGGGCTGGTTCGTCGTCCAGCGCCGGGAGGGCCCGCCCAGCTGGTGGAAGCACCTGGTGGTCCCGGTGCTGGGGGCGGCGGTGACCGTCACGGTGATCGTGGAGGCCTCCCGGGAGGCGCAGGTGGTGGGGGCGGCGTGGCTGGCGGTGGGCCTGGGCCTGCTGGTGGTGCAGCGCGGTCGCCGGGATTCCGACAGCGGCGCCGACACCGGCGCGGACATCCGCCCCGACAGCGGCGCCGACACCGGCGCGGACATCCGCCCCGACATCGGCGCCGGACCCTGAGACGCTGTCAGCGGCGCCCGTTAGCCTGCGTACATGGGACTCAATACGTCGGCCGAGGCGCCGCTGCCGGTAGGCCAGGTGTCCCGGCTCATCGGGGGCTGGATCGAGCGGCTCGGCCAGGTGTGGGTGGAGGGGCAGATCACGCAGCTCTCGCGGCGGCCGGGAGCGGGGGTGGTCTTCCTGACGCTGCGCGACCCCTCGCACGACATCTCGGTCAGCGTGACCTGCTTCCGCCAGGTCTTCGACGAGGTCGCGGACGTCGTGTCGGAGGGGGCGCGCGTCGTCCTGCTGGCCAAACCCGAGTGGTACGCCCCGCGCGGGCAGCTGTCCCTGCGGGCCACGGAGATACGGCCGGTCGGCATCGGGGAGCTGCTGGCCCGGCTGGAGCGGCTGAAGCGGTCCCTGGCCTCGGAGGGCCTGTTCGCGCTGGACCGCAAGAAGCCGCTGCCCTTCCTGCCGCAGCTGATCGGGCTGGTGGTCGGGCGGGCCTCGGCGGCCGAGCGCGACGTACTGGAGAACGCCCGGCGCCGCTGGCCGGCGGTCCGCTTCGAGGTGCGCAACGTCGCCGTCCAGGGCGTGCACGCGGTGCCGCAGGTGATCCAGGCGGTCAAGGAGCTCGACGCCCTCGACGAGGTCGACGTGATCATCGTGGCGCGCGGCGGCGGCAGCGTGGAGGACCTGCTGCCCTTCTCCGACGAGGAGGTCGTACGGGCGGTCGCGGCGGCCCGTACCCCGGTGGTCTCGGCGATCGGCCACGAGCCGGACTCCCCGCTGCTGGACCTGGTCGCGGACCTGCGGGCCTCCACGCCCACGGACGCGGCCAAGAAGGTGGTCCCGGACGTCGGCGAGGAGCTGGAGCGCGTACGCCAGTTGCAGGGCCGGGGGCTGCGCGCGGTGAGCGGGCTGCTGGACCGAGAGGAGCGCGGCCTCGCGCACGCCCTCGCCCGGCCGGTGTTCGTCCATCCGCAGCGGATGGTCGAGACCCGCGAGGACGAGCTGGAGGCCCTGCTCGGGCGCAGCAGGCGGACGCTGGGCCACCTGCTGGACCGGGCCGATTCGGAGCTCGCGCACACCCTCGCCCGGGTGGTGGCGCTGTCGCCCGCGGCGACCCTGGAGCGGGGGTACGCGGTGCTCCAGCGGGCCGACGGGCACGTGGTGCGCGCGCCGGAGGAGGTCGCGGAGGGCGAGGTGCTGCGTGCGCGGGTGGCGGAGGGAGAGTTCTCCGTACGGGTCGCCGAGGCCGAATAGCGGGCAGCAGACGGCGACACACTGCCGCAATCAAGTCGTTGCACTACACACATAGGGTGGAAAAGGGAATGGCAGAGGCCGAAACGGCGCTGGGGTACGAGCAGGCCCGCGACGAGCTCATCGAGGTCGTCCGCAAGCTGGAGGCCGGCGGGACGTCGCTGGAGGACTCGCTGGCGCTCTGGGAGCGCGGCGAGGAGCTGGCGAAGGTGTGCCGGCACTGGCTGGAGGGGGCCAGGGCGCGGCTGGACTCGGCGCTCGCGGCGCGCGACGACGCGGCCGAGGAGCAGTGATCCCGATCACCACCGTGGCTATTTAGTTGAAAGTTCACCTATTTTCGCCGTAGAGTCGGGGACATCGCTTCACCCACGTATGGAAGAAGGCTTTCCGATGTCTCTCGTTCTTGACTCCGCCGCGCAGGACCTGCTGTTCCGCGAGGCCCGTACGGCCAACTCGTTCTCCGACGAGCCGGTCACCGAGGAGCAGGTGCAGGCGATCTACGACCTGGTGAAGTACGGCCCCACCGCCTTCAACCAGACCCCGCTGCGCATCACCCTGGTCCGCTCCCCCGAGGCCCGCGAGCGCCTCGTGAAGCACCTGGCCGAGGGCAACCAGGCCAAGACCGCCGCCGCGCCGCTGGTCGCGATCCTCGCCGCCGACAACGAGTTCCACGAGGAGCTCCCGGCGCTGCTGCCGCACTTCCCGCAGGCCAAGGACATGTTCTTCGCCGAGCGCCCGGTCCGCGAGCAGTCCGCCCTGCTCAACGCCGCGCTGCAGGCCGCGTACTTCATCGTCGGCATCCGCGCCGCCGGCCTGGCCGCGGGCCCGATGACCGGCGCCGACCTGGCCGGCATCCAGAAGGAGTTCCTGGACGCCGACCACACCCCGCTGATGATCGTCAACATCGGCAAGCCGGGCGAGGACGCCTGGTTCCCGCGCTCCCCGCGCCTGGCGTTCGACGAGGTCGTCACCACCGTCTGAGCCACCCCGCACGGCAAACGGCCGCGCGCCCCGGTTTCCCGGGGCGCGCGGCCGTTTCGCGTTGCCGAACTCGCGTTGCCGAAGGTTTCGCGCTGCCGAAGGTTTCGCGCTGCCGAAGGTTTCCGGCCGAAGACCTCAGGCGCCCTGCTGGCCCTGCTTGAACTCCAGCGCCGCCGCCATCGTGCCGAGCTGCTCGAAGGAGGCCGTCCCGGTGACCACCGTGACGTAGCCCTGCTCCTGCTTCACGAGGGCGTCGTACTTCTCGCCGTCCCAGCGCTCCCAGACCGCGTCGCCCACCTGCTGCGTCTGCCCGGTGGGCTTCGCCTTCTGGGTGACCGCACCGAGGTACTTGGCGGAGGTGTCCGTGGACTGCTCCACCGACACGTACTGCCGGTCCGGGTCCTGGAAACCCAGGTGCCAGGCGTTGGAGTCCTTGCGCTGGTACGTCACCGAGGTCGCCCGCCACTCCGCCGGCAGCCCCACCGGGACGGCCACGGGGTACGGTGCGGCGCGCCGGGCCGTGAGCGTCTCCACCCGGTAGTCGACCGTGCGCGTCGGATCGGCGTTCTCGTCATGTGGGACGAAGAGGTAGATCCCCGCGACCACGACGCCGATCACCGCCAGCGATCGGACCATGTCCCAGACCGTCTGCTTGCCTTTCATACCTGCCACGGCACCATCGTCCCGCATGCGCGCGAGCGATCACCGCCGGGGTCGCCCCGGACTCCTGTGCGGCGCGCCACCGCGGTCGGCAAGACGTCCGCTCAGGCCAATCGGCTGACCGATATCCCGCTCATACGTGACCCGCCCTGCTCAATATGTCGACGTACCGATAGAGTTCCAGCACCCTCACATCCCGGCCGTCGTCGTACAGAAAGGTGCGCTCCGATGACCGAGCACAACCTGCCGCCCCAGCTCGAAGTCTCTCCCGAAGCCCCCGACCGCAACCTCGCCCTGGAACTCGTCCGGGTGACCGAGGCCGCAGCCATGGCCGCGGGCCGGTGGGTCGGCCGCGGTGACAAGCTCGGCGCGGACGGCGCCGCGGTCAACGCGATGCGGACCCTGATCTCCACCGTCTCGATGAACGGCGTCGTCGTCATCGGCGAGGGGGAGAAGGACGAAGCCCCCATGCTCTTCAACGGCGAGCGGGTCGGCGACGGCACCGGCGCCGAGGTCGACATCGCCGTGGACCCGATCGACGGCACCACCCTGAACGCCAAGGGCATGCCGAACGCCATCGCCGTCCTGGCCGCCGCCGACCGCGGCACCATGTTCGACCCGTCGGCCGTCTTCTACATGGAGAAGCTGGTCACGGGCCCGGAGGCTGCCGACTTCGTCGACATCAACGCACCCGTCTCGGTGAACATCCGGCGCGTCGCCAAGGCCAAGGGGATGGCCGTCGAGGACGTCACGGTCGTCATCCTGGACCGCCCCCGCCACGAGGGCATCGTCAAGGAGATCCGCGAGACCGGCGCGCGGATCAAGTTCATCTCGGACGGCGACGTCGCGGGCTCGGTCATGGCCGTGCGCGAGGGCACCGGCGTGGACCTGCTCCTCGGCATCGGCGGCACCCCCGAGGGCATCATCTCGGCGTGCGCCATAAAGTGCCTCGGCGGCACGATCCAGGGCAAGCTGTGGCCCAAGGACGAGGCCGAGCGCCAGAAGGCCCTCGACGCGGGCCACGACCTGGACCGGGTTCTGCACACGAACGACCTGGTGTCCGGCGAGAACGTCTTCTTCGTCGCCACCGGCATCACGGACGGCGAACTGCTGCGCGGCGTCCACTACCGCTCGGAGACCGCGACCACGTCCTCGCTGGTCATGCGCTCGAAGTCGGGCACGATCCGGCAGATCGACTCGACGCACCGTCTGTCGAAGCTGCGCGCGTACAGCGCGGTCGACTTCGACCGGGCCCAGTAGGACCAGGGCGGGCACAGCGAGAGGGGCGGTCACCGCGTGCGGCGGTGACCGCCCCTCTCGCTGTCCCCGCGCATTCCGTACGGTGCTGCGCGCCCGGGGTACGGGGCTCAGCCCGCGGCGGCGATCGGCCCGGACCCGGGGGCCTGGCGCAGTTCTGCGGCCCTGCGCCGCATCCGGGCCAGGACCACCCGGCGCTCGGCGGCGGTGAGGCCGCCCCAGACCCCGTACGGCTCGGGCTGGAGCAGCGCGTGCTCCCGGCAGGCGACCATGACCGGGCAGCGGGCGCAGACGCGCTTGGCGGCCTCCTCGCGGGAGAGCCGGGCCGCCGTGGGCTCTTTGGAGGGGGCGAAGAACAGGCCCGCCTCGTCGCGGCGGCACACCGCCTCCGCATGCCATGGGCCGTCCTCAGCCCTCGCCGGCACCCGCGGCTTCGGCACGACGGCAACCTTCAGGGACTGATGCGGCGGATGCGGCACGGTCTACTCCTGACGACGGATACGCGAGCGAGAGACGATGCACCTGTCCCTACCCGCTGTGCGTGCCCCTATGCACCGGGTACCGGCGGGCGGCGGGGGTTCGTCCGAAACGCGACCCCCGCGGGGAGCCGCTCTCAGCCGTCCAGGCGCTTGCGCATCCGGTCCGCCAGATCGACCAGCCGGGCGCCGGGCCTGGGCCGTGCCTCGATGTTGCCCAGCAGGGCGAAGCCGCGGACGATCACGACCGGGGCCTGCGGGTCGGTCTCCCCGCGGCCCTCGCCGCGCACCTCGAAGTTGCCGAGGACTCCGCTTCCGTAGCCGCGCAGGGTGACGTTCTCCGGAACCAGGACCTCCACGTTCCCGAGGACGCAGGTCACGTTGATCTCGGTGACCTGCTGTTCGAAGACCGCCTCGGTGAGGTCGATGGTGATGTCGCCCATGACCGAGACCGCACGGGTGAGCGCGCCCGGCCGCCAGCGGCCCTTGCGGGCGGAGCTGCTGCACACGGCGACGACCGTCTCGGTGTAGCCCGCCGCCGTGGCGTGGGCCGCATACGCGGGCGCGGCCGAGGTGTGGCCGGTGCCCGGCGCGGGGAGGTCCCGTACGAGCAGTTCCAGCTCGCCCACCGTCTTGACGGCGTACAGCGAGTCCAGGCGCTCGGAGTGTTCCTCGGAGGTCAGCCGGCCCTCGGCGAGGGCGTCGGCGAGGATCTGCGCGATCCGGTCCCGGTCGGCGTCGGAGGCGCGCAGTTCGGCCGCCGCGGGGGCGGGAGCCGGCGCGGGGGCAGGGGCGGCGGGGTGCTTTTCCAGGTCCACGCGACCCAGCATAGCGAGACACGATAGATCGCGATACTCCCGCGTGAGCCCGAGTGAACCCGAGTGAGCCTTACCTCACAGACACGGGCACCCCGGGAGGTTCTACGCTGGTGGACTGCGCTGCCAATTGGTCGCCAGCGCTGTCTGCCGAGTGAGGAATGACTGCCGTCATGCCAGAGTTTGCGTACACCGACCTGCTGCCCCTGGGCGAGGACGCCACCCCCTACCGGCTGGTGACCGCCGAGGGCGTGTCCACCTTCGAGGCGGATGGCCGTACGTTCCTCAAGGTCGAGCCCGAGGCGCTGCGCAAGCTCGCCGAAGAGGCCATCCACGACATCCAGCACTTCCTGCGCCCCGCGCACCTCGGGCAGCTGCGTCGCATCATCGACGACCCCGAGGCGAGCGCGAACGACAAGTTCGTGGCGCTGGACCTGCTGAAGAACGCGAACATCGCGGCGGCCGGCGTCCTGCCGATGTGCCAGGACACCGGCACGGCGATCGTCATGGGCAAACGCGGCCAGAACGTCCTCACCGAGGGCGGCGACGAGGCGGCCCTCTCCCGCGGCATCTACGACGCCTACACGCGGCTGAACCTGCGCTACTCGCAGATGGCGCCGATCACGATGTGGGAGGAGAAGAACACCGGCTCGAACCTGCCCGCGCAGATCGAGCTGTACGCGACCGACGGCGGCGCGTACAAGTTCCTCTTCATGGCCAAGGGCGGCGGCTCGGCCAACAAGTCCTTCCTCTACCAGGAGACCAAGGCGGTCCTCAACGAGGCCTCCATGATGAAGTTCCTGGAGGAGAAGATCCGTTCGCTCGGTACGGCGGCCTGCCCGCCCTACCACCTGGCGATCGTGGTCGGCGGCACCTCCGCCGAGCACGCGCTGAAGACCGCCAAGTACGCCTCGGCGCACTACCTGGACGAGCTGCCCCGCGAGGGCTCGCCGCTCGGCCACGGCTTCCGCGACGAGGCCCTGGAGCAGCAGGTCTTCGAGCTGACGCAGAAGATCGGCATCGGCGCGCAGTTCGGCGGCAAGTACTTCTGCCACGACGTGCGCGTGGTCCGGCTGCCGCGCCACGGCGCCTCGCTGCCGGTCGCGATCGCCGTGTCATGCTCGGCGGACCGCCAGGCCACCGCGAAGATCACCGCCGAGGGCGTGTTCCTGGAGCAGCTGGAGCGCGACCCGGCCCGCTTCCTGCCGGAGACCACCGACGAGCACCTGGCCGAGTCCGCGGACGTGGTCTCCATCGACCTGAACCAGCCGATGGACGAGATCCTGGCGACCCTGACCAAGCACCCGGTCAAGACCCGCCTGTCGCTGACCGGCCCGCTGGTCGTGGCGCGCGACATCGCGCACGCCAAGATCAAGGAGCTGCTGGACTCGGGCGCGGAGATGCCGCAGTACCTGAAGGACCACCCGGTCTACTACGCCGGCCCGGCGAAGACCCCCGAGGGCTACGCCTCGGGCTCCTTCGGTCCGACCACGGCCGGCCGGATGGACTCCTACGTCGAGCAGTTCCAGGCGGCGGGCGGCTCCAAGGTCATGCTGGCCAAGGGCAACCGCTCCCAGCAGGTGACGGACGCCTGCGGCTCGCACGGCGGCTTCTACCTCGGCTCGATCGGCGGCCCGGCGGCGCGCCTCGCCCAGGACTGCATCAAGAAGGTCGAGGTCCTGGAGTACGAGGAGCTCGGCATGGAGGCTGTCTGGAAGATCGAGGTCGAGGACTTCCCGGCCTTCATCGTGGTCGACGACAAGGGCAACGACTTCTTCCAGAACCCGGCCCCGGAGCCGACGTTCACCCACATCCCGGTGCGCGGTCCGGGTCTCGCGTAACGAGTCGCTGCGCCGGGGCAGGGAGGCTGCGCCTGCCCCGGTTCCGCGTGGTCGTGCCCGGGCCGCAACGGCCCGGGCGTATCCCAGGTGCGCGTTACAGGTAGGTCACCTGGCGAATGTAGACGCACTCACTCCTGGGGATGATCAGATAGACGAACATGCCGTCGTCAAGGTTCATGACGGCACCCTTCGGCCCCATCTCGCGGTAGGCGGTGCCGTCGAGGTAGAGCGCTTCCGATGCTCGTACGAGTTCGTCAGCGGCCTTTTCCACTTCCGCTACGAACGCCGGCGGGGCGCCTCCGGTGACGTACTCCTCGCTGGGGTCGTACTCCCACCTCCAGGTCACGCGGTCACCGCCTCCGCGGCCTCGGCCTCGACAGCGGCCAGCTCGTCCATGGCGGGGCGGAAGTCCGGATCATCCTTGCCGGTGGTGCGGTGAATGGCAGCCAGGGCGTCATTGCGACGAGTGAAGAGGTCTGGACGCCGTTCGATCTCCACCTCGCGCATCCACCAGTCGAGCCAGTGTGTGAGGTGGCCGATCTTCCCACTGCGGATGGCCGCGGCCAGCGCGTTTTCCTTGTGCTGCTCCAGCTCCGCCAGACGGTGCGGGGCGATGCGGGCGAGGGCGACACGTACGGCGTCGGGGGCGCGCTCGGGGCGCGGGATCAGCTCCGCGCCGTGGTCCGACTGTGTGGTCACGGTGTCCTCCAAGGGGTGCCTCGGCCAGCGTATCCATTCCTCGACGCCGTGAAGGCCGGAGTGCCCACTCCTGATCGGCACCGGGTTAACGTCAGGGACACAGGGGCGCACCTGCCTGTTCACCCCGGTTTGCAAGGATTTCCGTATGACTGTGATGTCCTCTCCCCGCACCGACCGCGCCGTCCGCGTGGTCGCCCATCGGGGGGCCTCCCACGAGCACCCCGAGCACACCATGGCCGCGTACCGGCAGGCCATCGAAGACGGGGCCGACGCGCTCGAGTGCGATGTGCGGCTGACCGCCGACCGGAAGCTGGTCTGTGTGCACGACCGGCGGGTCGAGCGGACCTCCGACGGGCGCGGGGTCGTCTCCGAGATGACGTACGAGGAGCTCCGCGCGCTCGACTTCGGGGCGTGGAAGGGGGCCGCGCACGCCGGGGCCCGGGTGCTGCTCTTCGAGGACCTGCTGCGGGAGGCACTGGCGGCGCCGCGGCCGGTCGGGCTCGCGGTCGAGACCAAGCACCCGTCCCGCGCGGGCGGGCGGCTGGAGGCCGAGCTGGTGCGGATGCTCCGGGAGTACGGGCTGGCCGACGGGGCCACCGGCCGCGTCGAGGTGATGAGCTTCTCGCGCACGGCGCTGACCCGGATGCACCGGCTCGCGCCCGGCCTGCCCGCCGTGTTCCTCATCGAGCGCACCGTCCGCCCGGTGCGGCCCCCGTACGCGACCCACGCGGGCCCGGGCATCGACCTCGTGCGGCGGGACCCGGGTCTGGTGGCCCGGCTGAAGGCCAAGGGGCTGTCCGTCCGGGTGTGGACCGTGGACGAGGCGGAGGACGTGGAGCTGTGCGTGCGGCTCGGCGTGGACACGATCATCACCAACCGGCCGCGGGAGGTACGGAAACTGCTGCTCGACATGTAGGCACCCGGCCGGGGTGCGCCGGCCGGGTGTGGGGGGTCGGGTGGAGCGGGGCGGGGTTACGCGAAGCGCTGGGCCGCCGAGCCGTTGCAGGTCTGCAGGCGCAGCGGCTCGTGGGCGGCGGCCACCGTCAGGCACATGCCCGGGGAGGCCGCGGGTCGCAGGGTGGCGCCGTCGCGGACGAACTGCTGGTTCGCGCCGCCGTGGCAGTTCCAGACGATCAGGCCGGTGCCGGAGCCGTAGTTGGCGCCGGGGGCGTCGAGGCAGCGGTCCTGGGTCAGTTCGATGTGGACGGACTTGCGGGCGGCGTCGTACCACCAGCCCTGGTTGCGGCCGCCGTGGCAGTCCCAGCCCAGGATCGCCGTGTCATTGGCGCTGGAGCCGCCCTTCGCGTCGAGGCAGGTGCCGGTCGCCTCGTTCTTCAGGGGCTTGAACTTGTCGTCCCAGGCCCCGGCCTGCAGGACGGGGGTGCCGGTGCTCGCGGGGTCGGCGCAGGAGGCCTCGCGCAGGCCGGAGTTGTAGAGCTGGGTCAGGCAGGACGCGAACGCGCCGTGGCCCCGGTAGTTGGGGTGGAAGGACTGGCGGGCGGTGTTCTCGTCCCACGGGAAGTGGTCGCCGAGGTCCAGGTAGAGCCCGCGGGCCCAGGTGTCCTCCATGCACACCTCGTGGCCGTGGAAGAGCCGCGAGTTGTCCAGGTAGGTGGCGCCGGAGGCGAGGGCCGCGGCGCGCATGCCCTTCTCGAAGGTGGGCACCGCGTAGTTGCGGCCCCAGCTGGCGTCGGAGTCGTAGCCGGCGCAGCCGCCGGGGAGCTTGCCGGGGAAGTTCGGGTTGTCGTTGAAGTCGGGGCCGATGGGGCTGGGGTAGCCCATGACGACGAGCTTGTAGTCGGAGTCGGCGTAGCCGGCGTCGCGCATGACCGTCTTGAGGTCCGCGACGGTCGACTCCACCTTGGGCCTCAGGCCGTCGACGCGGGCCTGCCAGCCGGGGCCGTACTTGGGCTCGCAGGTGCCCTGGCTGAGCACCCAGCGGGTGACACAGTCGGTCATGACCGGGCCGAACTGCAGGTCGTCGTTGGCCCCGGCGACCAGCAGCACCATCTTGATCTTCGTGTTGCGGGCCTTGATGGCCAGGCTGTCGCTCTGCACCAGCTCGTCGGCGTACTGCTTGCTGCCGCCGATCCTGATGTTGCCGGTGTACCCGCCGGAGCAGGCGACGTTGAAGGTGAGGTCGGCCGGGATGCCGGTGCGGTGGATCGCCGCGTCGGGCGAGCGGTGGCACTGGTTGTTCGGCGTGTTGGTCGCGGGGTCGTAGTTGCCGACGCCCTCGCCCGAGATCTCGCTGTCGCCCAGCGAGATCAGGCCGGTCTTGCGCTCGCCGAGCGGGCGGACGGCCGCGTCGCCGTAGATCTTGACGGCCTCGGCCGCGCGGATCGCCTCGAGCTCGGGCGAGAGGGGGGTCACGGCCGCTGCCGGAGCCGCCGCGGGCACCGCCGCCTGGGCCGTGGGGGTGATGGCGGTGACGCCCCCGAGGGCGGCCGCGGCCGCCGCGACGGCGGCGAAGGTAGATCTGAGCCTGGGTTTCCTGTGTGCACGTGTCATGAACGCCTCCCCTAATGCCGGTGTTACCCCCGGTATTTACTGGTCAGTAGGGGAGTTGGGAACACTTCGAACAAGACAATTGCTCAACTTTTTGAGGAGGCCACGAAAATGACCGATCAGCAGCAGGCCGAAGCGTTCCGGATCGAGCACGACTCCATGGGCGACGTACGGGTGCCCGCCCACGCCAAATGGCGTGCTCAGACCCAGCGCGCGGTGGAGAACTTCCCCATCTCGGGACAGCGCCTGGAACACGCCCACATCGAGGCGCTCGCCCGCGTCAAGGCCGCGGCCGCCCTGGTCAACGCCCGCCTCGGCGTGGTGGAGCAGGACGTCGCCGAGGCCATCCGGTCGGCCGCCGCCGAGGTCGCGGAGGGCCGCTGGGACGACCACTTCCCCATCGACGTCTTCCAGACCGGGTCCGGCACCTCGTCCAACATGAACGCCAACGAGGTGATCGCCACCCTGGCCACCGAGCGGCTGGGCCGGGAGGTCCACCCCAACGACCACGTCAACGCCTCGCAGAGCTCCAACGACGTCTTCCCCTCCTCCATCCACATCGCCGCCACCGCCGCCGTCACCCGCGACCTGATCCCGGCCCTGGAGCACCTCGCCGCCGCGCTGGAGCGCAAGGCCGCCGCGTTCGAGCAGGTCGTCAAGGCCGGGCGGACGCACCTGATGGACGCCACGCCGGTCACCCTGGGCCAGGAGTTCGGCGGGTACGCCGCCCAGATCCGCTACGGCGTCGAGCGGCTGCGCGCGGCCCTGCCGCGGCTGGCCGAGCTGCCGCTGGGCGGCACCGCGGTGGGCACCGGGATCAACACCCCGCCCGGGTTCTCCGCCGCCGTGATCGCCGAGGTGGCCGCGGACACCGGGCTGCCGCTCACCGAGGCCCGCAACCACTTCGAGGCCCAGGGGGCGCGGGACGCGCTGGTGGAGACCTCGGGGATGCTCCGTACGATCGCCGTCTCGCTCACCAAGATCTCCAACGATCTGCGCTGGATGGCCTCCGGACCGCGCACCGGATTGGCCGAAATCAATCTCCCGGATCTCCAGCCGGGCTCCTCGATCATGCCCGGGAAGGTCAATCCGGTCGTCCCGGAGGCCGTCCTGATGGTCGCCGCGCAGGTGATGGGGAACGACGCGACCGTCGCGGTGGCGGGCGCGGCCGGCAATTTCGAGCTCAATGTGATGCTCCCGGTGATGGCCCGGAACCTCCTCGAATCGGTCCGGCTGCTCGCCAACGCGAGCCGCCTGCTGGCCGACCGCACGGTGGACGGGATCACCGCCAATGCCGAGCGGGCCAGGGAGTACGCCGAATCCTCGCCCTCCGTGGTGACCCCGCTGAACCGGTACATCGGCTACGAGGAAGCGGCCAAGGTCGCCAAGAAGGCCCTCGCCGAGCGGAAGACGATCAGGGAGGTCGTACTGGAGTCCGGCTACGTCGATCGCGGCGCGCTCACCCTGGAGCAGCTCGACGAGGCGCTGGACGTCCTGCGCATGACCCACCCCTGACGAGCCTCGCGGCAGGGTCCGAATCCGGTCGTTTACCGTCCCCGGACCCCTCGGTGACCTGCACCGCAGCATCCGCGGGGGTGCCCGACCTAAGATCTGCGCATGACAGGTACCTTCAGGCCCGCGGGCGGCGCCGCGCGCACGCGTGCGCAGGGCACCCACTGGGCGCCCGGGGAGCAGATCCTCTGGCGCTACCGCGACCACGCCCCGGGGCTGAAGGGCCAGGTGCACATCTGCCGCCCGGTGACGGTGGTGCGGGACACCGAGGAACTGCTCGCCGTCTGGATGGCCCCCGGCACCGAATGCGTCAAACCGGTCCTCGCCGACGGCACCCCCGTCCACGAGGAGCCGCTGGCCACCCGCTACACCGCGCCGCGCACCACCGTACGGTCGCGCTGGTTCGGCGCGGGCGTGCTGAAGCTGGCCCGGCCCGGGGACCCGTGGTCGGTGTGGCTGTTCTGGGAGCACGGCTGGCGGTTCAAGAGCTGGTACGTGAACTTGGAGGAGCCCCGGTCGCGCTGGTCCGGCGGGGTCGACTCCGTGGACCACTTCCTCGACATCTCCGTCTACCCGGACCGCAGCTGGAAGTGGCGGGACGAGGACGAGTTCGCCCAGGCGCAGCGCTCCGGGCTGATGGGCCCGGAGGAAGCGGACCGGGTGCGGGAGGCCGGGCGGGCGGCGGTCGAGGTCATCGGGCAATGGGGTGCGCCGTTCTCCGACGGCTGGGAGAACTGGCGGCCGGATCCGGCCTGGACGGTTCCGGACCTGCCGGAGGACTGGGACCACACCCCGGCGCATATGACCTCATGAGACCCTTGATGCGCCCCCGGGGTACAAACGTAGGATCGTCCTCCGCAAGGTCGCGCGCGCGGGGCGGCGCGATGAGACCCTGTGTGCGCAAGTGTCGTGCCGTACGCGGGATTTGACCGGAGGTCGACGCAGGGCGAGAGGTAACGGGGGAGACGCGGAAACGCGGGGTTATGGTGCCCCGGCCGCTGAGCGGGTATACCGCGACTGACCGAGTTGAGTGCAGCGCACATCGAGCGCAAACGGACGGAATTCCACGCGTGACGGAGTACCCCACCTCTCAGGAGGGCCCGCAGCCCGTCGCCTCCGGCGGAGGTACGGACGAGGCCGGCCACGGCAAGGCGCCCATCGCCGCAGCCGAGGCCGTACGCACGCATGCGCAGAGCCCGGGCGCGGAGCCGGGCGGCGCCCCTGCCGGGCTCCCCCGGCCCCGCGGAGCCGCCTCGGCGGACCTCCCGGCCGACGGCCCGGGCCGGGCCGGTGCCCGGCCGCGGGACGGCGCCACCGCCCGGGCCAGGGACACCGGAGCCGCGCGCAACGCGACCGCCGACGATCCGCAGGGCATCGCCGCACGGAACGCGGCCGACGGCCCGCTCGGCGGACAGGACGGCCCCGGAGCCCCCGCGCTCCACCCCGCCGGAGGCGACCGGCACGGCGGCGGGACCGGGATACCGGCCGTCGGCGGCGCCGGGGACACCGCCGCGCGCCGCGAAGGGGACCGGCTGCGCTTCGTCGGCGCCGCCACCCGGCGGATCGCCCGCGGCATCGACCTCGACGAGATCGTGCTCGGCCTGTGCCGGGCCACCGTGCCGACGTTCTCGGACGCCATCCTCGTCTACCTGCGCGACCCGCTGCCGGTCGGGGACGAGCGCCCCGTCGGCCCGGTCGTTTTAAGGCTGCGCCGCACCGACCGGCTCCGGCCGATCGACGATCTCACCGATGCCGCGTCGGGCGGCACCATCGGCGCGGGCCTGGACCTCGCCGGGGCCGCGGGGGCCACCGGCGAGCTCGACTTCAGCCAGCTGCCGCTGGTCGGCCCGCAGGGTGACCTGCCCGCGGCCGAGCTGTGCGAGATCCGCTCCGGCGGCGCGCTCGCCGAGGTGCTGCGCGGCGTACGGCCCGTCTTCGGGTCCTCCGCGGCCGCCAAGGCCGCGCTGCCCGAGCTGCTGGGTGCGGACCATCCGCTGCCGCGCGGCAACCGGGCCGTGCTGGCGCCCCTGCGCGGGCGCCGCCGGGTGATCGGCGCCGCCGTGTTCCTGCGCAGCCCCGAGCGGCCCGCCTTCGAGCAGAACGACCTCCTGGTCGCCGCCCAGCTGGCCACCCACACCGCGCTCGGCATCGACAAGGCGGTCCTGTACGGCCGCGAGGCGTACATCGCCGACGAGCTCCAGCGCACCATGCTGCCCGACAGCCTGCCCCAGCCCACCGGGGTGCGGCTCGCCTCGCGCTACCTGCCCGCCGCCGAGACCGCCCGCGTCGGCGGCGACTGGTACGACGCCATTCCGCTGCCCGGCAGCCGGGTCGCCCTCGTCGTCGGCGACGTCATGGGGCACTCCATGACCTCCGCCGCGATCATGGGCCAGCTCCGCACCACCGCGCAGACCCTGGCGCAGCTGGACCTGCCGCCCGCCGAGGTGCTGCACCATCTGGACGAGCAGGCCCAGCGTCTCGGCTCCGACCGCATGGCCACCTGTCTGTACGCCGTCTACGACCCCGTCTCGCACCGGATCACCATCGCCAACGCCGGCCACCCGCCGCCGGTGCTGCTGCACCTGGGCGGCCGCGCCGAGGTGCTCCGCGTACCCCCGGGCGCCCCCATCGGCGTCGGCGGCGTGGACTTCGAGGCCGTGGAGCTGGACGCGCCCGCCGGGGCCACCCTGCTGCTGTACACCGACGGGCTGGTGGAGTCCCGGCTGCGGGACGTGTGGACCGGCATCGAGCAGCTCCGGGAGCGCCTGGCGACCACCGCGCAGCTGACCGGCCTGGACCACCCGCCGCCGCTGGAGGCCCTCTGCGACGACGTGCTGGACATGCTCGGCCCGGGCGACCGGGACGACGACATCGCGCTGCTCGCGGCCCGCTTCGACGGGATCGCGCCCAGTGACGTGGCGTACTGGTTCCTGGACCCGGAGGAGACCGCTCCGGGCCGCGCCCGCCGGTTCGCCCGCCGCGCCCTGACGCGGTGGGGCCTGGAGGAGCTCCAGGACTCCCTGGAGCTGCTGGTCAGCGAGGTGGTCACCAATGCCGTCCGGTACGCGGAGCGGCCCGTGACCCTGCGCCTGCTGCGTACGGACGTCCTGCGCTGCGAGGTCGGCGACGACTCCCCGCAGCTGCCGCGCCAGCGCCGGGCGCGGGACACCGACGAGGGCGGCCGCGGCCTGTTCCTGGTGAACCGGATGGCCCGCCGCTGGGGTGCCACCCGGCTGAGCAGCGGAAAGGTGGTCTGGTTCGAGCTGGCGTTGCCGGTGGCGCACGAGCGGCGTTGACTGGGTAGCGAACCGACCGGCCCCCCAGGGGAGGACGCTCGTGACCCAGGACGCGCAGAGGATTCCGTACTCGACGAACAACGCCGGGGTTCCGGTGGAGAGCGACGAGCACTCGCTCACCGTGAGTCCCGACGGCCCGATCCTGCTCCAGGACCACTACCTGATCGAGAAGATGGCCCAGTTCAATCGTGAACGGGTCCCCGAGCGGGTGGTCCACGCCAAGGGCGCGGGCGCGTACGGCGTCTTCCAGGTCACCAATGACGTCAGTCAGTTCACGAGGGCCGACCTCTTCCAGCCGGGCCGCAGGACCGAGATGCTGGCCCGCTTCTCTACGGTCGCGGGCGAGCAGGGCTCCCCCGACACCTGGCGGGACCCGCGCGGATTCGCCCTGAAGTTCTACACCGAGCACGGCAACTACGACCTGGTCGGGAACAACACCCCGGTCTTCTTCGTGCGGGACCCGATGAAGTTCCAGGACTTCATCCGGTCCCAGAAGCGCCGCCCCGACAACGGGCTGCGCGACCACGACATGCAGTGGGACTTCTGGACCCTGTCCCCCGAGTCCGCGCACATGGTGACGTGGCTGATGGGCGACCGGGGCATTCCGAAGGACTACCGGCACATGAACGGCTACGGCTCGCACACCTACCTGTGGGTCAACGGCGGCGGCGAGCGGTTCTGGGTCAAGTACCACATGAAGACGGACCAGGGCATCGGCTTCCTGACGCAGGCCGACGCCGACCGGATCGCGGGCGAGGACCCCGACTACCACCGGCGCGACCTCTTCGACTCGATCGCGGGCGGCGAGCCGCCGAGCTGGACCATGCACGTGCAGGTCATGCCCTTCGAGGACGCGGCGAGCTACCGCTTCAACCCCTTCGACCTCACCAAGGTGTGGCCGCACGGCGATTACCCGCTGATCGAGGTCGGCCGGATGACCCTGGACAAGAATCCGCCGGACTACTTCATCCACATCGAGCAGGCCGCCTTCGAGCCCTCGAACCTGGTGCCGGGCATCGGCCCGTCGCCGGACAAGATGCTGCTCGGCCGGCTGTTCTCGTACCCCGACACGCACCGCTACCGGATCGGGCCGAACTACGCCCAGCTCCCGCCGAACCGGGCCCGCTCGCTGGTGTCCTCGTACGCCAAGGACGGACCGATGCGGTTCGAGGCGTCCAACGCGGCCCGCCCGTACGCACCGAACTCGTACGGCGGCCCCGCGGCCGACGTCGCGCGCTTCGGCGAGCCGGCCGGCTGGGCCACGGCGGGCGAGATGGTCCGCGAGGCGTACTCCGCGCACGGCCAGGACGACGACTGGGGCCAGCCCGGCACGATGGTCCGGCAGGTCCTCGACGACGCGGCACGCGACCGCCTCGTCTCGAACGTCAGCGGGCACCTGCGGGACGGGGTCAGCGCCCCGGTCCTGGAGCGTGCCTTCCAGTACTGGCGCAGCATCGACAAGACCACGGGCGACCGGATCGCGGCGGCGGTCTCGGGCCCCTGAGGCCCACGGAAGCCCCTACGAGAACCGCCGCCCCGCAGCGTGAAGGCTGCGAGGCGGCGGTCTGTCAGTGGCCCTGGTTCTCACCGAACAGCGGCGGGTCCGGCGGCTTCGGGCCGCCGGTCTTGGTCGGCGTCGCGGTCGGCGACGTCGTCGGAGTCGGCGACGTGGTCCGGGTGTTGGTCGGCGTCGGGGTCGGCGTCGGGGTCGGCGAGCTCGCCGGCGGGCTGCTGCTGGCCGGCGGCTGGCTGGAGGGGCTCGGCGAGGGCGTCGGGGAGGCGCTGCGGGACGGCGCCTGCGAGGCACCCATCTCCGCGTCCGACGTGTCGAACTCGCCCGTGTTCACGCCCTTGAGCGCCGCCAGCGTGTACGCCTTCCAGATCTCGGCGGGGAAACTGGAACCGCCCGCGCGGCCACCGCCGGCGGTGCCGGTGAGGGTGACCTGCTTGTGGGTGCCGGGCTCCTCGCCGAACATCGCGACGACGGTGACCAGTTCCGGGGTGTAGCCGGTGAACCAGCCGGCCACGTTGGACTCGGTGGTACCGGTCTTGCCGGCGGCCTCGTAGGCGCTGCTCTTGACCTTGTTGCCGGAGCCGTCGTTGACCACGCCGGTGAGCACCTTGGTGACGGTGTCGGCGGTCTGACGGCTGATGGCCTGGCTGCCGACGGCCTGACGGGGGGTGAACTCGCCGTCCTTGTGCTCGGCGCTCTTGATGATCGTCGGCGTGACCTTCTTGCCGTGGTTGTCGAGGGTCGCGTAGACGCCCGCCATCTCCATGGTGTTGGCGCTCATGGTGCCGAGCGACATGGCCGGCTTGTCCTCGGGCCAGCCTTCGCGGTCCTTCATGCCGAGCGCGAGGGCCGTCTTCTTCACGGCGGGCGGGCCGACGTCCACGATCATCTGCGCGTAGACGGAGTTGACCGAGAAGTTGGTCGCGTCCTGGACGGTGATCTCCTTGCCGAAGTCCTTGTCGTCCTGGTTCTGCGGGTTGAACGGGATCTTGCTGCCGACCACCTGGCGCTTGCTCGTGCCGTCGTAGAGCGCGTTCGGGGTGATCGGCTTGCGGTCCTGGGTGTTGGCGTTGTTCTCCAGGGCGGAGGCGAGCACGATCGGCTTGAAGGTCGAGCCGGGCTGGTAGTCGGTGCGCAGGGCGTTGCTCGCGGACTTCTCCGCCAGGCCCTGACCGCCGTACATGGCGACGATCGCGCCGGTCTTCGGGTCCACCGAGGTGGCGCCGGCCTGGACGCTCTGGTCCTGCGGGCGGTTCTTGGTGTCCTTGCGGTCGAGCTTGGACTCCAGCTCGTCCTGGACCGCCTTCTCCAGCGCCGCCTGCTTCTTCGGGTCGATGTTGAGCACGATGTTCCAGCCGCCGGCCGCGATCTGCGCGTCGGTGATCTTCTGCTCGTTCATCTCGTCGTTGGCGGCCTGGATCAGGTAGCCCTTCTGGCCCTCCATGCCCGGGCGGGGCTTGGGCTTGATCGGCTCCGGGAGGGTCATGGTCTTGCGCTTGACCGGGTCCAGCTTGCCCATCTCGACCATGTTGTCGAGGACGGCGTTGAAGCGGATGTTGACCAGCCGCGTGCCGTTCGGGCCGGCCGTCGCCAGGTCGTACTGGCTGGGGGCCTGGATGACGGAGGCGAGGTAGGCGCCCTGCTCCAGCGTGAGCTTGTCGGAGTCGACCCCGTAGAAGGCCTGGGCCGCGGCCTGGATCCCGTACGCGTTGCGACCGTAGAAGTTGGTGTTCAGGTAGCCGACGAGGACGTCGTCCTTCTCCATGCGCTGGTCGACCTTGAGGGAGATCACCAGCTCCCGGAGCTTGCGCGTCGCCGACTGGTCCTGCGTCAGGTAGTAGTTCTTGACGTACTGCTGAGTGATCGTCGAGCCACCGGCCTTGCCCTTGCCGGTGACGGTGTTGAACAGGCCTCGGGCCACGCCCATCACGTCGATGCCGCGGTCCTGGTAGAAGGACTTGTTCTCGATGGCGATGAAGGCGGTGCGGACGTCCTCGGGGATCTTGTCGATCGGGACGATCTCGCGGTTCATGTCACCGGTGCGGGCCATGACCGAGCCGTCGGCGTACCGGTAGGTGTTGCTCTGGAGCGTGGCCTGCTTGTTCGGGTCGGTGGGTTCGTTCACCGAGAAGTAGAGGATGACCGCCGCGGCCATGAGGAGCAGGATCAGCCCGAGGAACGTCCCGAGGATCTTCTTCCAGGTGAAGAAGCGACGTATGCCGGTGCGTTTGCCGGCGCCGCCCTTGTCCTTGGCGCCCTTGGCACGTCCGGTCGGCGCCCGCCGCGCACCGCGCTGCTGCTGTGCCTTACGCGCTTCTGCTCGGCCCATCGCTCCCGCTCCGCTCGATTACCCCCCGACGTCAGCTCAGAAAGCTAACACCGCAGGCTGTGACAAAGGATGGTCAACCCTTGCCAATACCGGTCAATCCGGACGTGAGAATCAGCACCCACATCACAGGAACCGACGCACACGATGCCCCAAGGGTTGCCGTACTCCGAAAAAGTGATATCACTTTGCTAAGCAGCTCGACCGGCTGCGACCACGAGAAACGGGGCAAATGATGACGAACGACGTCTCCACGCCGCAGGGCATACGGGAATTCACCGCGCGCAGCGTGGGCGGCGGCCTGGCGCTGCTGCTCGGACTGGTGGGCGTACTCGCAGGGGCGGGGCTGATCGCGCTCGGCGCCACCGCGCTCTCCTCCGCGCAGGCGGCCCTGAGCGCCGGCGGCGTGATCCTGATCCTCGCCTCGCTCCTCGCGATGAGCGGGCTCAACACGGTGGCGCCCGGCGAGGCCCGGGTGGTCCAGCTGTTCGGCCGCTACCGGGGCACGATCCGCACCGACGGACTGCGCTGGATCAACCCGCTGACCTCCCGGGAGAAGATCTCCACCCGGGTGCGCAACCACGAGACGGCCGTCCTGAAGGTCAACGACGCCTACGGCAACCCCATCGAGCTGGCGGCGGTCGTGGTGTGGCGGGTCGAGGACACGGCGCGGGCCACCTTCGAGGTCGAGGACTTCACGGAGTTCGTCGAGACCCAGACCGAGGCGGCCGTGCGGCACATCGCGATCGAGTACCCGTACGACGCGCACGAGGAGGGCGGCCTTTCGCTGCGCGGGAACGCCGAGGAGATCACCGAGAAGCTGGCCGCCGAGCTGCACGCCCGGGTGGACGCGGCCGGGGTGGCCATCATCGAGTCCCGCTTCACGCATCTCGCGTACGCTCCGGAGATCGCCTCCGCGATGCTCCAGCGCCAGCAGGCGGGCGCGGTCGTGGCGGCCCGCAAGCAGATCGTGGAGGGTGCGGTGGGCATGGTCGAACTGGCCCTGACCCGCCTGGCCGAGGAGGAGATCGTGGACCTGGACCCGGAGCGCAAGGCCGCCATGGTCTCGAACCTGATGGTCGTCCTCTGCGGTGACCGTGCCGCCCAGCCGGTGGTCAACACGGGAACCCTCTACCAGTGACCCCGCCGGAGGAAGGTGGCCGGGCGGGCCGGCAGCCGCGCAAGCAGGTGCTGCTGCGACTCGACCCCCAGGTGTACGAGGCGCTGGCCCGCTGGGCGGGCGAGGAGCTGCGCAGCGCGAACGCCCAGATCGAGTTCCTGCTCCGCCGGGCCCTGGCGGAGTCCGGCCGCCTCCCCTCGTCCCCCGGCCCCATCCCCCGCCGCGGCCGCCCCCCGAAGCCGGCCGACTGACGGCTGCTGGGGCTCCGCCCCAGACCCCGCACCTCGGCTATGCGCTCCAGGTATACATCGAGGGTATACACCCGGTGTACAGTCACCGGTATGTCCATCGGTCACACACTCCTCGGCCTCCTCGAGGCCGGCCCCCGCCACGGCTACGACCTCAAGCGTGCCTTCGACGAGAAGTTCGGCCACGACCGCCCCCTCGCGTACGGGCAGGTCTACTCGACCATGTCCCGCCTCCTCAAGAACGGCCTCGTCGAGGTCGACGGCATAGAGAGCGGCGGCGGCCCCGACCGCAAGCGGTACGCCATCACCGACGCCGGCATCACCGACGTCGACACCTGGCTCTCCGAGCCCGAGAAGCCCGAGCCGTACCTCCACTCGACCCTCTACACCAAGATCGTCCTCGCCCTGCTCACCGGCCGCAGCGCGGCCGGTCTGCTGGACACCCAGCGGGCCGAACACCTGCGCCTCATGCGCATCCTGACCCAGCGCAAGCGCAAGGGCGACCTCGCCGACCAGCTCGTCTGCGACCACGCCCTGTTCCACCTGGAGGCCGACCTGCGGTGGCTGGAGCTCACCGCCGCCCGCCTCGACCAGCTCGCCCAGGAGGTACGCCGATGACCCCGGCCGGTTCCCTGCTCACCGCCACGGACCTCCGCAAGTCGTACGGGCCCACCCACGCGCTCGACGGCGCCGAGTTCTCCATCCACCCCGGCGAGGTCGTCGCCGTCATGGGCCCCTCCGGCTCCGGCAAGTCCACCCTGCTGCACTGCCTCGCCGGGATCGTCACGCCCGACTCCGGCTCCATCACGTACGACAGCCGCGAGCTGTCCGCCATGAACGACGCCGAGCGCAGCACCCTGCGCCGCAGCGAGTTCGGCTTCGTCTTCCAGTTCGGGCAGCTCGTACCGGAGTTGACCTGCGTCGAGAACGTCGCCCTCCCGCTGCGCCTCACCGGCGTCAAGCGCAAGGAGGCCGAGCGGACGGCCCTGGGCTGGATGGAGCGGCTCCAGGTGGAGGACCTGGCCCGCAAGCGGCCCGGGGAGATCTCCGGCGGCCAGGGCCAGCGCGTGGCCGTCGCCCGCGCCCTGGTCACCCGGCCCCGGGTGATCTTCGCGGACGAGCCGACCGGCGCCCTCGACTCCCTCAACGGCGAGCTGGTGATGCAGCTGCTCACCGAGGCCGCCCGGTCCGCCAACACCGCCGTCGTCCTCGTCACGCACGAGACCCGCGTGGCCGCCTACTCCGACCGCGAGATCGTCGTACGCGACGGCAAGTCCCGCGACATGGAGCGCATCGTATGAGCAAGCTCCGCACGTGGTCCCGCGACCTCGGCATGGGCGCCCGGTTCGCCTTCGCCGGCGGCCGCGAGGGCTGGACCCGCACCCTGCTCACCGGCATAGGCGTCGGCCTCGGCGTCTCGCTGCTGCTCATCAGCACGGCGATCCCCGGCGCGCTCGCCGCCCGCAACGAGCGCGGCGACGCCCGCAGCACGATGACCGCCACCGCCGAGCACCCCGGGCCCGACACCCTGCTCATCGCCCGGGCCAACCAGACGTACCACCAGAAGGACATCGACGGCAGCCTGGTGAAGGCTGAGGGCCCCGAGGCCCCGGTGCCACCGGGCCTGAAGAGGATCCCCGGCCCCGGCGAACTGGCCGTGTCCCCCGCCCTGAAGGAGCTGCTGGCCTCCTCGGACGGCAAGCTCCTGCGCGACCGTCTCGACGGACGCATCACCGAGACCATCGCCGACGCCGGCCTGACGGGCCCCGGCGAGCTGGTCTTCTACGCGGGCGACGACCGGCTGCAGGTGGCGGCCGACACGATGGGCCGCGTCCAGCGGATCACCGCGTTCGGCTACGAGCGGGACGGCGAGCCCCTCAGCCCGGTCCTGCTGCTCCTGGTCGTCCTCACCTTCGTCGCCCTGCTGCTGCCGGTCGCCGTCTTCATCGCCGCCGCCGTCCGCTTCGGCGGCGAGCGCCGCGACCGCCGGCTCGCGGCCCTGCGCCTGGTCGGCGCCGACGGCCGGATGGTCCGCCGGATCGCCGCGGGCGAGGCCCTGGCCGGGTCGCTGGCCGGGCTCGTGCTGGGCACCGGCTTCTTCCTGATCGGGCGCCGGCTCGTCGGCAGCTTCAACCTCCAGCAGCGCAGCGTCTTCCCCTCCGACCTCGACCCGACGGTGTGGCTGGCCGCGCTCGTGGCGGTCGCGGTGCCGGCCGCGGCCGTCGCGGTCACCCTGTTCGCGCTGCGCGGCGTGGTGATCGAGCCGCTGGGCGTCGTACGCACGGCCCGGCCGAGCAAGCGCCGGATCTGGTGGCGGCTGCTCCTGCCGCTGGCCGGACTGGGCCTGCTCGCACCGATGGCGGGCCGTGGCAACAACAGCGGGAGGTTCAACCAGTGGCAGGTCAGCGGCGGCGTGGTGCTGCTCCTGGTCGCCGTCACCGCGCTGCTGCCCTGGGTGCTGGAACGATTCGTCGGCCGGATGTCCGGCGGCCCGGTCTCCTGGCAGCTGGCCGTGCGCCGGCTCCAGGTCAACAGCGGCGGCGCCGCCCGGCTCGTCAACGGCATCGCCGTGGCGGTCGCGGGCGCCATCGCCCTGCAGATGCTGTTCGCGGGCGTCGAGGGCGACTACACCGCGGAGACCGGACAGGACCCCTCCCGGGCCGCCGTCTCGATCCTCCTCGACCGTGAATCCAAGGTCGACGTGGAGCAGTTGGCTCAGCAGGTCGCCGGGTCCGCCGGCATCCTCAAGGCGGTGCCGCTGCGCTCCGTCGCCGCCGCCCACGACGTCCCCGAGGACACCAAGCTCATCAACGTCACCGTCGGCAGCTGCGAGGCCCTGCGCGAGGTCGCCGCGCTGGACTCCTGCAAGGACGGCGACGCCTTCCTCGCCACCGGCTCTCCCGACAAGAGCAGCAGGTACGGCGGCACGGCCGAGCCCGGCGACAAGCTGTTCGTGGGCAACGTGATGGGCCACTCGGACGAGGTCAAGCCGGTCGAGTGGACCGTGCCCGCCACCGCTCGCACGGTTGCCAGCCGCCCGGACCCGACCGGCAATCTGCGCTCCGGTCTGCTGGTGACCCCGTCGGTCGCCCCGAAGGACACCGGCACGTTCGGCTCGACCCAGATCTTCGTACAGGACGACGATTCGGACCCGGACGGGCTGGAGCGGGCCCGGACGGCCGCCTTCAAGGCGTCCCCCCTGTCCACCGCCATGACGCTCAGGGCCACGAAGCAGGACGGCGGCTACTCGGCGATCCGCACCGGGCTGTTCTTCGGGGCCACCGCCGTGCTGATCCTCATCGGCTCGAGCCTGCTGGTCTCCCAGCTGGAGCAGCTGCGCGAGCGCAAGAAGCTGCTGTCGGCGCTGGTCGCCTTCGGCACCAAGCGCTCCACGCTGAGCCTGTCGGTGCTGTGGCAGACCGCCCTGCCGGTCGGCCTGGGGCTGGGCCTGGCCGCCGTGTTCGGGGTGGGACTGGGCGCCGTACTGATGCGGATGGCCGCCGCCCCGGTGCGGATCGACTGGCTGTCGGTCGCGGGCATGACCGGCGTGGCCGCCGGTGTGGTCGCGCTGGTCACCGTGCTGAGCCTGCCGCCGCTGCTGCGCCTGATGCGCCCGGACGGCCTGCGCACGGAGTGACCCGCACGCCCGCTCCCTACGGCTCGCTAGTCAGTGGGCCACACCGGGAGCGGGCGTACGGCTTCGCGCAGCGCGGCGGCGATCGCCCGGAACTCCTCCTGGCGGGCGGTCCCCGTCCGCATGGCCAGGGCGATCCGCCGTGACGGCGCGGGCTCGGCGAAGTACCCGGTGGCCAGGTACTCGTTGCGGGTGGTCTCCAGGCGCAGCGCGGTACGCGGCAGCAGGGTCACGCCCAGCCCGCCGGCGACCAGCTGGACGAGCGTGGAGAGCCCGGCGGCGGTCGTGGTGACATCCGCCCCGGCCGTGCGCCCGGCCTCCCGGCAGATGTCCAGGGCCTGGTCCCGCAGGCAGTGCCCCTCGTCGAGCAACAGCAGCTGCAGTCCGCGCAGTTCCTCGCGCGGGATGTCCTTGCGCCCGGCCAGTGGATGCTCCCGGGGCGCGAGCAGGACGAAGTCCTCGTCGAAGACGGGAAGTTCGGTGACCCCGGGCACGCCCAGCGGCACCGCGAGCAGCAGCAGGTCGAGGCGCCCGCCGGCCAGCCCGTCCAGCAGCGAGGCCGTCTGCTCCTCGTGGACCTGGAGGTCCATCCGCGGATAGCGCCGGTGGAACAGCCCGAGCACGGTCGGCAGCAGGTACGGCGCCACGGTGGGGATCACCCCGAGCCGCAGCACCCCGGTGAAGGGCGCCCGTACCGCCTCGGCCTCCTCGAGCAGCCCGCCCATCGCCTCGAGCACCAGGCGCGCCCGGGCCGCGATCCGCTCCCCCGCCGGGGACAGCAGCACCTTGCGGGTGGTCCGCTCCAGCAGCTGCACGCCGAGCGCCTCCTCGAGCGCGGACACGGCTCCGGACAGCGCCGGTTGGCTCATCCCGATGGCGGCGGCGGCATCCCGGAAGTGCAGATGCTCGACCACGGCCGCGAAGGCGCGCAGCTGCGCCAGGGTGGGTTGCTTCGCTCCCCTATTACCGACAGCCACTGATAGGCACCTCCGATCACCAGGCTCTAGCGTAGCTATTTCTGTAATCAATGCAGCTGTGCCAGCATGTGAGATCCGTCCAACCCTCTCGGAAAACCCCCAAAAGGGGCAATTTCCATTCTCAAGGAGAGCACGTGCTCACTGTCGGCGACCAGTTCCCCACGTACGACCTGACCGCTTGTGTCTCGCTCGAAGCCGGATCCGAGTTCGCGCAGATCGACCACAAGACGTACGAGGGCAAGTGGAAGGTCGTCTTCGCCTGGCCGCTCGACTTCACGTTCGTGTGCCCGACGGAGATCGCCGCCTTCGGCAAGCTGAACGAGGAGTTCGCCGACCGCGACGCCCAGATCCTCGGCTTCTCGCTCGACTCCGAGTACGTCCACCACGCCTGGCGCAAGGACCACGCCGACCTGCGTGACCTGCCCTTCCCGATGATGTCCGACATCAAGCGCGAGCTCTCCACCGACCTCGGCATCCTCGGCCAGGACGGCCTCCCGATGCGCGCCGTCTTCATCGTGGACCCGAACAACGAGATCCAGTTCTCGATGGTGACCGCCGGTTCCGTGGGCCGTAACCCCAAGGAGGTCCTGCGGGTCCTCGACGCCCTGCAGACCGACGAGCTGTGCCCCTGCAACTGGAACAAGGGCGAGAGCACCATCGACGCCGGCGCGCTGCTGGCCGGTGAGTGACGGATGCCCCTCGACTCCCTGAAGTCCGCCGTACCGGACTTCGCCAAGGACCTGAAGCTGAACCTCGGTTCGGTCATCGGCAACCAGGACAAGCTCTCGCAGCAGCAGCTCTGGGGCACCGTCCTGTCCTGCGCGATCGCCGCCCGCTCCCCGCGCGTCCTGCGTGAGCTGGAGCCGGAGGCGAAGGCGAACCTCTCGCCGGAGGCGTACACCGCCGCCAAGTCCGCCGCCGCGGTCATGGCGATGAACAACGTCTTCTACCGCACCCGGCACCTGCTCTCCGACCCGGAGTACGGCACGCTGCGCGCGGGCCTGCGGATGAACGTCATCGGCAACCCGGGCGTGGAGAAGGTCGACTTCGAGCTGTGGTCGCTCGCCGTCTCCGCGATCAACGGCTGCGGCCAGTGCCTGGACTCGCACGAGCAGGTCCTGCGCAAGGCCGGCGTCGACCGCGAGACGATCCAGGAGGCCTTCAAGATCGCCTCGGTGATCCAGGCCGTCGCGGTCACCCTCGACGCCGAGGCCGCCCTCGCCGCCGAGTAGCAGCACCCCGTACGAAGACCAGGGCCCCGCAGCCGTTCCCGGCTGCGGGGCCCTGGTCGTTCACTTCTTCAGCGCCACCATGAGCATGCGCATGTCCTCGATCATCGCCGCCTTGAGCGCGTCCCCGTCGGTCTCGACGTCCCCGTCCTCCCCCCACCACTGGACGGTGAGCGTGAACACCGAGCCGCCGTCGAGCACCTGGAGCTGTGGAGACCGCACCAGACCGGAGATCAGTGCCTGTTCCCCGAGCCCGGGGACTTTCTGCACGTTCACGGTCTGCACGTCCATGGACCCGTTGAGCACCGGCCGAACGCCGAACTCCGGCGCCGGGTCGGTCTTCTTGTGCAGCTCGACCAGCACCTGACCGTAGTAGGAGGCCCGGCCCTCGGTACGCAAGGTGTTGTAACTGCAGAACGACCAGTCCAGAACGGGACTCTCGCTGTGGCTCGGCAGACCCCCCTCGAACGCACCGGCCATCCCGCCGAGCGCCCTCAGCGGCGCTTGGGCGCACAGGTCCTCGGAGTGCCGGTAGGCGATCCGCGGGGCATCGGTGAATCGATCCTGCAGAGCCAGGGTCCCCGCCCAGACAGCCGAGGCCAGCACCGCCCCGCCCAGCGCCCACCACCACGGCCGTACGGGCCGTCGTACGGGCTCACCCACCGCGTCCGGTCGTGCCGGTTCGCCCGGGTGGTCCGGGGGCCACTCCCCCTCCAGCTCAGGCTCGCTGATCATTCCCGGGCTCCCCCATGGCCGAGCCCACCGCCGTCGCCCCGTGCGGGCCCGGGCCGATCGCTCCGTGGCCCATGTGGAGCTGCTCGCGCGAGTACGCCCTCAGATAGCCCACCGCGGTGTTGGTGACGGCGACCAGCGGTACGGCGACCACCGCTCCCCCGATGCCCGCGATCAGGCCGCCGGCGGCCACCGCCAGCACCACCGCGAGCGGGTGCACCCGTACCGCCCGGCCCAGGATGAACGGCTGGAGCACGTGCCCCTCGATCTGCTGCACCGCCAGGACGACGAGCAGCACCATCAGAGCGGTGAACACGCCCTGGGTCACGAGCGCCACGACCACCGCGAGGGCTCCGGAGACCACGGCGCCGACCAGCGGGATGAAGGCGAACAGGAAGATGAAGACGGCCAGCGGCACGGCCATCGGCACGTCCAGGAAGTAGATGCCGAGGCCGATGAAGATGGCGTCGATGAGCGCGACGAGGACGGTGCCCCGTACGTACGCGGTCAGCGTGCGCCAGGCGCGCGGACCGGCTCCCGCCACGCCGGGCCGGGCGGCGGCCGGGACGAGGCCGAGCGTCCAGTTCCAGATGCGCTTGCCGTCGTAGAGCAGGAAGAGCGTCGAGAACATCGCGAGCAGGATGCCCGTCAGCACCTCGACGAGCACCGTCACGCCCTGCAGGCCGGCGGAGGTGATCTGCTCGGTGTTGGTGCCGATGGTCTCGCTGAGGTTCTTCGCGATGTCGTTGATCTGCTTCTCGGTCACGTGGAACGGACTGTCCAGTGCCCAGAGTTTGAGTTCGTTGATGCCGTCGCGGACGCGGTCGGAGAGGTCGTCGAGGTTCTCCATGACCTGCCAGACCACGAACCAGCCGACGAGCCCGATGACCACGAAGCCGAGGATCGCGGTGACGGCGGTGGCCAGTCCCCGGGGCAGGCCCAGTTTCCGCAGCCGGACCACGAAGGGCTGGAGCAGCGCGGTGACCAGCATCGCGGCGGCGAAGGCGAGGACCACCAGGCGGACTTCGCTGATCACCTTCATCAGCACCCAGAGCATCCCGGCCAGGAGCAGCAGCCGCCAGCTGACCTCGGCGGCGACCCGCATGCCCCACGGGACCACGCTCACCGGGTCGGGGCGCTCGGGAAGCGCGGGGGCGGGCGCGGGGCCCGGCGCCACCGCGGCGGCCGCCGCCGGTCCCCGGTCGGCGGCGACGGGGTGCGGCAGGCCGCTCCTGGCCTCGGCCTCGACCTCGGCGCGCCGCTCGTCGAGCCGCGCCTCCATCCGGTTCAGCCTGCTCCCGAGCCGGCCGAGCCAGCCTTCCCTCTTCGCCATGTCGTTCCTTTCCCCCCGCCCCGCTGGTCACACCTCGAAAGACCGTACACGCGAGGAGCCCCGCACCGTAGGACGGTGCGGGGCTCTCCCGAGTTGAGCGGGGTGCGGCGGTGTCGCCTAGTACCAGCCGTTGGCCTGGTGGAAGCTCCAGGCTCCACACGGGCTGCCGTACCGGTCTTCCATGTAGTTCAGGCCCCACTTGATCTGCGTGGCGGGGTTGGTGCGCCAGTCGGCACCGGCCGAGGCCATCTTCGAGCCCGGGAGCGCCTGGACCAGACCGTAAGCGCCCGAGGACGAGTTGACGGCCTTGTAGTTCCAGGTGGATTCCTGGTTGATGATGTTCGAGAAGCACTGGAACTGGCCGGCCGGGACCATCTGCTGGGCGATGGCCTTGACCTGAGCGACCGTGTAGGAGCTCTGGACCGCGAAGTCGCCGGCGTCGCGGGCGGCGGAGCGGCTGGCCACTTCCTTCGCCTCGCGTTCCTTCTTCGCCTTCTCGTCGGCTGCCTTCTGCGCCTCGGCCTTCTTGGCCTTGGCGTCCTCGGCGGCCTGGATGCGGGCGGCCTCCTCGGCCGAACGCTTCGCGTCGGTGTCGGCGGCGTGGGCGATGGTGTCGGCCTGCTGCGTCAGGGACGCACTCTGGACCTGCGCCTGGTCGCCGACCGGGATGTCAGTGAGGAGAGTCGCCCCGGAGGCGGTCGTCTCGAGGTCGTTCGAGGAGGGGTCGCCGGTGGCAACGCCCACGACTGCGCCGACGGTGGTGACCGCGGTGGCAGAAGCCACTGCGAAGCCCCGTACCGAGATCCGGCTCACACGATGTCCTTCCAGCAACGTCCGCAGTGACCGCGCGGACGCAAGAGTGCCCCTCGACACTGGCCTCCGTGGTTCTACGGTCACTGGAGACGCGGGCCCGTGGGCAACTCCCTCGCGGGGGCTGCACGTGAAACTCCGGGCGGCATACGGCAATCGACTGTGGAGTTGTGGTGCTGCGCGTACCTCACGGCTGATGCCGGAGATACAACTGTGCCGTATGCGGGGCCTGACGGAAAACAGACTCTGCCGGACCTCGACGCCGCAGGGCAATTCTATGTTGCGTGTGAAAGGTCACACCTGGGATGTTGCCTTTGGTTTCGCGAAAGACCTGTGCAGCACGACGCCGCCCGGCTAGGCTCTCGGGCCTTTACCGGACGGCGTCAACTCACTTTCCCGCTATGGGTTTTTTGACCGTTTCAGCCCCCTGTCGGGGTCAGAGGGTCTCCAGCATCTCGGTGACCAGAGCGGCGATCGGGGACCGCTCGGAACGCGTCAGCGTGATGTGCGCGAAGAGCGGATGTCCCTTCAGCTTCTCAACGACGGCGACCACTCCGTCGTACCGGCCGACCCGCAGGTTGTCCCGTTGGGCGACATCATGGGTCAGAACGACCCGCGAATTCGCTCCGATTCGTGACAGAACGGTCAGAAGGACATTCCGTTCCAGCGACTGGGCCTCGTCCACGATCACGAAGGCGTCGTGGAGCGAGCGGCCGCGGATGTGCGTGAGCGGCAGGACTTCCAGCATCCCGCGGTTCAGCACCTCCTCGATGACCTCGCGCCCGGCCACGGCCGAGAGGGTGTCGAAGACCGCCTGCGCCCAGGGGCTCATCTTCTCGGAGGCGTCCCCGGGCAGATAGCCGAGGTCCTGCCCGCCCACCGCGTACAGCGGCCGGAAGACCATCACTTTCTGGTGCTGCCTGCGCTCCAGCACCGCCTCCAGGCCGGCGCACAGGGCCAGTGCCGACTTTCCGGTACCCGCCCGGCCTCCCATCGAGATGATCCCGATCTCGGGATCGAGGAGGAGGTCCAGGGCGATGCGCTGCTCGGCGCTGCGGCCGTGCAGCCCGAAGGCCTCGCGGTCGCCCCGTACGAGCTTCACGTTGCCGTCCGCCGTGACGCGGCCGAGCGCCTTGCCCCGCTCGGACTGGAGGACCAGCCCGGTGTGCACGGGCAGTTCGGCGGCCTCCTGGACGTAGAGGCGCTCCTCGGAGTAGAGGAGGTCCACCTGCTCGCCGGAGAGGGCGAGCTCGCTCATGCCGGTCCAGCCGGCATCGGTGATCGCGAGCTCCGCGCGGTACTCCTCGGCGATCAACCCCACGGAGGAGGCCTTGATGCGCAGTGGGAGATCCTTCGAGACCACCGTGACGTCGTAGCCCTCGGCCTGGAGATTGCGGGCGACCGCGAGGATCCGCGAGTCGTTGTCCCCCAATCGGAAGCCTGCGGGCAGGACACCCGGGTCGGAGTGGTTGAGCTCGACACGCAGGGTGCCGCCCAGATCGCCCAGCGGGATGGGGGCGTCGAGGCGTCCGTACCGGACCCGGAAGTCGTCGAGCAGGCGCAGGGCCTGGCGCGCGAAGTAGCCGAGTTCGGGATGGTGCCTCTTTGCCTCCAGCTCGGTGATCACCACGATCGGGAGCACGACCTCGTGCTCGTCGAATCGGGAGATCGCGTTGGGGTCTGCCAGCAGGACGCTGGTGTCGAGGACGTAGGTCCGCCTGTCGGGCAGGCGGCGCTTTGTGCTGGTCACCACGGAAGGACGTACCCCCTCGGAAGAGGTCGGGCCATGAAGACCGGACCGGTCATCGGCACCCATGCCAGGGCCGATTCCCGGCCCTCCACTCCGACCGTGCGAACCGCACGTGCGTCCTGGTGCAAAGGGCCTCCCGGGCGGACGACCCCATGCCGTCCGCTGAGACTCGACACCCGTGGATCGGGCATCGACCTGAAAGTGGTATTCCCCGATCAGGCCAGGCCATGCCATGGCATATGACGGACGCTCGGTGAACCCCTGGTGAAGGGTTCGGGAGGGGAGGGGTGCCGGTGACCGAGGGGGCGTCAGGGGCCCCCGGGGGTACAGAGCGTGATCAGGACCCGTACCGCCGGTGGCGGGCCGCGTAGTCGCGCAGGGCCCGCAGGAAGTCGACCTTGCGGAAGGCCGGCCAGAAGACCTCGCAGAAGTAGTACTCGGAGTGCGCGCTCTGCCACAGCATGAATCCGGACAGCCGCTGCTCGCCGCTGGTGCGGATCACGAGGTCCGGGTCGGGCTGGCCGCGCGTGTAGAGGTGCTCCGCGATGTGGTCGATGTCCAGGATCTCGGCGAGCTCCTCGAAGGAGGTGCCCTTCTGCGCGTGCTCCAGCAGCAGCGAGCGGACCGCGTCGGCGATCTCCTGACGGCCGCCGTAGCCGACGGCGACGTTGACGAGTATCCCGTCGATGTCGTGCGTGGCCTGCTCGGCCTCCTTCAGCACGGTCTGCGTCCGCGCGGGCAGGATGTCGAGGTTGCCGACGTGGTGGACGCGCCAGCGGCCGTCCGCGGCGAGGCCCCGTACGGTGTTCTCGATGATGTTGAGCAGCGGGCGGAGCTCGACCTCCGGCCGGTCCAGGTTGTCCGTGGAGAGCATCCACAGGGTGACGACCTCGACGTCCGTCTCGGTGCACCAGCCCAGCATCTCGGAGATCTTGTCGGCTCCGGCCTGGTGGCCCTGTTCCGTGGTGCCTCCGGACGCCTTCGCCCAGCGCCGGTTCCCGTCCAGAATGACGCCGATGTGCTTGGGCGCCGCGTCATGGTCGAGGCGGCCTTCCACCCGGCGTGCGTAGAGCCTGTACACCAGGTCGCGCAGCTTCACGATCTTCCAGCCCCTCCGTGCAATGCCCCCGTGCGAATTGCGGTCCCCCGAGTGCGCCACATTACTGCGCGGCGGGATGGGGTACCCAACTCGGTCTGTCACAGCTCCGTGATAGGGAGGACAACGTGACTGATAACAATCCCTATCGGGCAGAGCCCTCGCGCTACGACTCCATGGAGTACCGGCGCACGGGCCACAGCGGCCTCAAGCTCCCCGCCATCTCCCTCGGCCTCTGGCACAACTTCGGCGACGACAAGTCGCTCGAGTCCCAGCGGGCGATCCTCCGCCGGGCCTTCGACCTCGGCGTCACCCATTTCGACCTGGCGAACAACTACGGTCCGCCGCCCGGCTCGGCCGAGCTGAACTTCGGCAAGATCTTCGCCCAGGACTTCGCGTCCTACCGCGACGAGCTGATCCTCTCCACCAAGGCCGGCTACCTGATGCACCCGGGGCCGTACGGCGAGTGGGGCAGCCGCAAGTACCTGCTGAGCTCGCTCGACGCCTCGCTCAAGCGGATGGGCGTGGACTACGTCGACATCTTCTACTCGCACCGCTTCGACCCGGAGACCCCGCTCGAGGAGACCATGGGCGCCCTGGCGTCCGCGGTCCAGCAGGGCAAGGCCCTCTACGTCGGCGTCTCCTCCTACACCGCGGAGCAGACCACCGAGGCGGTGCGCATCCTGCGCGGGATGGGGGTGCGTCCGCTGATCCACCAGCCCTCGTACTCCATGATCAACCGCTGGACCGAGGACGACGGGCTGCTGGACACCCTCGAGGAGTCCGGCATGGGCTGCATCTCCTTCGCGCCGCTCGCGCAGGGCCTGCTGACGGGCAAGTACCTCAAGGAGATCCCGGCGGGCTCGCGGGCCACCCAGGGCAAGTCCCTCAACCCGGAGCTGCTGTCGGACGAGGTGCTCCGCAGGCTCGACGGGCTGAACGGAATCGCCGCGCGGCGCGGGCAGTCGATGGCACAGCTGGCACTGAAGTGGGTGCTGCGCGACGACCGGATGACCTCGGCGCTGATCGGCGCGTCCAGCGTGCGGCAGCTGGAGGAAAACGTGGCCGCGCTGGCGGGCGATCCGCTCTCCGAGGCCGAGTTGAAGGAGATCGACTCCTTCGCCGTGTCCACCCCCGGCACCAACCTCTGGGCCCAGCGCGGCTGACCTGCGCGTATGCCCGTGGGGCGCGGAGAACAAAAAACGGGCCGGTCCGTGGGGGGGATACGGACCGGCCCGAGGGGGGGGTTCCACCATAACCCTTCGTAAAGCGTGATGCGTGCATTGGCGCGCCATGATTACGCTCCGAAACCGCCCAGCAGCACTCCGGTGAGTGCCCCGGCGGCCATGAAGGGGCCGAAGGCGAAGCCGTCCTGGCGTGTTGCGGAGCCGCGCAGCACAAGGAAGAGGCCGTACAGGGCCCCGTAGAGGAAGCCCAGGAAGGCCCCGAAAGCCCATACCCCCCACCCGTACCACCCAAGAGCGACCCCCAGCGGAAGCGCCAGCTTGACGTCGCCGAAGGCCAGCCCGGCGGGGTTGATCACGTGCAGCACGAGGTACGAGGCCCCGAGCGCGCCCCCGCCCAGCAGCGCGAGCCGCCAGTCGCCTCCGGCGCGGGGCAGCAGGGCGGCCGATCCCAGCCCGGCGGCGACCGCGGCGGCCAGCGGCAGGGTCAGTACGTCGGGCAGCCGGTGCACGGCACGGTCGACGAGCGCGAGCAGCACCAGCGCCGGGGCGAGCCCCACGTAGGCCACGGCCTCGGGCCGCGCGCCGACGGCCGCCCCGAGCGCGGCGCAGACCCCCGCCGTCAGTACCGCGACCGGCGCCGCCCGTCTCCCGTACGCGTGCCCGCCCGGCCCCGGGACCCGGCAGCGGGCCGGGCCCAGCCAGCCCGGCAGCGGATGCCCCTTCGGGCAGCTGTCCCGCCAGGGCTCCTCCGGCTCGACGGACAGCCGCCAGGCGGCGCGCGGCAGCAGCAGCCCCGCGGCCACCCCGTACCCGGCGGCAAGAACGATCACGACCACACCCATCCGGCGACGGTAGGCCCCGCAGCCCCGCACGAACCAGCCCCGGCTGGGCTTGAGTCCCGGCAACGGCGCCGCACCCCTAGGGTGACCCGCATGGCTCACTGGGACGACGGACACGGCACCCTCACGGTCGGGGCGGTGGCGGTGCCGCTGGAGATCGCCGCCTCGTACCGGGCGCGGACCCGGGGGCTGCTCGGCCGGGACGGCATCGCCGGGGCCATGCTGCTCACCCCCGCGGCGAGCGTGCACACCTTCCGGATGCGCTTCGCGATCGACGTGGCGTACCTCGACCGGAACCTGCGCGTCCTGGCCGTGGTCACGATGGCCCCGGGCCGGCTCGGGCTGCCCCGGCCGCGCTCCCGGCACGTGCTGGAGGCGGCGGCCGGAGCGATGGCCGGCTGGGGGCTGGGGCCCGGCACCACCGTGCGCGTGGACAGGCCCGAGGACAGGTCCGCGGACGGGCCCCTGGACAGGTCCTAGTGGAGGTCCCGCCTCGGCGGTAGGTTGGGGCGGTTGAGCTGGGGTGTCAGGGGAGTGCATGACGGAGAACGCGATCAAAGCGCTGGAGCAGATCATGCCGGCGACGCACGGCGCCGACGAGGACATCGACTGGCCGAGCGCCGAGGCTGCCTGGGGCACCCGGTTCCCGGCCGACTTCGTCGCCTTCATGGGCCGCTTCGGTGCGGGCTCCATCAACGGTGAGGCCAGCATCCTGCTCCCTCTCCCCAAGCCCGGACTCCAGTGGGACCCGGCCGAGATGGCCGAGGAGACCGAGAACGCCCGCCACGTCTGGGAGGCGGAGGGCGGCCGGGCCGCCTTCGACGTGGACCCGGAGGCGATCATCGCCTGGGGCGTCACCGGCGGATCCGACATCCTGTGCTGGCTCACCTCCGACCCCGACCCTGACCGGTGGCCGGTCCTGGTGTGCGGGCGGCACACCGCCGACTCCTTCGCCGTGTACCCGTACGGCATGGCCGAGTTCCTCTACCGGCTCTGCTCCGACGAGTTCGACGTGAGCCCGGTCAGCATCACCTTCTGGGACGGCGACCACCTCAGCTTCGTCCACTGGCGCAAGGCCCAGCGCCGGTGGCAGGAGGGCCGCAACCCCGAGACGGGTGAGCCCGACCCGTACGCGGGCGAATTCGCCGACTGACGTTCCCGTCACACCACCGAGCCCGTTCCGTGACCGGAAACGGGCTTTTCGGCATGTCTACGCGCGTCCATTCCGTGGATCACATATCGGAAAACACCATGCGGAAAAGCCCCAGTTGGAGCATTGACCACAAGTGCCCCCCAATGGAATCAGCCACCCCACTTTCAGGAGAGAATTCCGGCCAACGGGCCATGAAGGGACACCCCAGCCCGGAGCAACTCATAAGTAGTAACGGGATCCAAAAGAAAATCAGGGGAATACACCCGTGGGACGAAGAATCTTCGGAACGGCCGCCACCACGGTCGTGCTCGGACTGCTGATACCACTGGCCGGATGTGGCGGCTCCGGAGGCGGCGCAGGTGGCAGCGGCACGCTGCGCCTCGTCGCCGCCGAATACGGCGACACTCCGGCCACCAGTTCAAAGGCGTTCTGGGACAAGGTGACCGCCGATTTCACCGCCGCGAATCCCGGAATCAAGGTCGAGGTCAAGCTCCTGCCGTGGGCCGACATCGACCGCGAGGTCTCCCGTATGGTCAAGGCCGGGAACGCGCCGGACATCGCGCTCATGGGCTCGTACTCGGACTTCGCGGCCCAGGGAAAGCTCTATTCCGCGGACGAGCTCCTCTCGGTCACCCGGGAGGCGAACTTCCTCCAGCCGCTCGCCGAGGCCGGCACCGTCGGCAGCACCCTCTACGGTCTGCCCTTCGTGGCGAGCAGCCGCCTCCTCTTCTACAACGAGGCCCTGTTCTCCAAGGCCGGCGTCAGCGCACCCAAGACCTGGGCCGACCTCAAGTCCGCCGCCAAGGCGCTCAAGGACAAGGGCGTGAAGTTCCCGTACGCCATGCCCCTGGGCCCGGAGGAGGCGCACGCCGAGGCGATGATCTGGGAGCTGAGCAACGGCGGCGGCTACGCCGACAACAGCGGCAACTACAGCCTGGCCTCCGACCCGAACATCCAGACCTGGCGCTGGGTCAAGGACAACCTGATCGCCCCCGGCCTCGTCGGCCCCACCCCGCCGTCCCAGCTCAACCGCGCCGACGCCTTCGCCGCCTTCCTGCGGGGCGAGGTCGGCATGCTCAACGGCTACCCGTCGCTCGCCCACGAGGCGCGCGCCAAGGGCATCGGCGTCGGCACCGTGTCCATGCCTGTCTCGGACACCCTCGCCAGCGGGGAGGTCCCGCCGACCGTGGGCGTGGCCGACTGGATGATGGCGTTCAAGCAGAACGACCAGCGCACCGAGATCGGCACGTTCCTGGAGTTCCTCTACCAGGACAAGAACCTGTCGGACTTCGCCAACCGCTACCACCTGCTGCCGTCCACCGTCACCGCCTCGCGCACCGCGGGCGGCGGCCTCGACAAGAACGACCAGCAGTTCCTGACCGCGCTGTACGGCGCACAGCTCTACCCGGTGAACGACCCGTCCTGGGTGACCGTCAGCGACACCATCAAGCGCAACATCGGACGGGCGGTGGAACCGAACGTCGACCCGAAGACCGTCCTCGAGGACATCGCCTCCAAGGCGAACGAGGCCTCGAAGAAGCACTGAAGAACCCCGTGACACGGGACCTTCGCCCCATGCCGCAGACCACCCCGTGCGGCAGGATGGCCACTGCGGCTCTCGATCCGAGGCCCCGGCCCCGTCGCCCGCCGAGCACCCACAAGGTGCGCAGGGCGGCCGGCCTCAGCGCTGCCGCTGCTGCCCGTATCGCCCTTACTGCGCTTGTCGCCCTTGCTTCCCGTGGTCCGCGGCGAACGCCTTCCGGTGCTGCTCGCAGCTCGAGTTCCAGGGCAGCTTGCCCGTGAGCGTCGCGTAGCCCGAGCGCGTCACCGACCACTCCACCGTGTACTCACCGGTGTCACACGCGATCCGCTTGCCGCCCGCGACCTTCTCGCGCCCCGTCGCCGGCTTCCCGTCCAGCTTCCGGCGGACCTCCCCCGCCTTGGCCCCCTTGGCGGTGCGCAGTACGGCGTGCACCTCGATCTGGTGCGTGCCCTCCTTGGTCGTCACCGCCTTCTTCACGAGCGTCGAGTCCGACACCGACCAGGCGAACTCGTACGACGGCTGCCACTCCAGCGTCTTGGGGTCGGGGACCTGTCGCTCGTAGTCCGGGGCGCCGGAGGGGCCGGGGCGGGTGACCGTGTCGTACTGGATTCCGGTGTGGAAGCGGAACTGCGCCTCCAGCTTGTGCATCTCGTCCTTGGTCCACATCGACTTCATGGACTTCTCGCCCCCGGCCGGGTCCTGGAGGTACGCAGTCCCCTCCGCGGCGGTGGCCGGCTGGACGAGGGCGGGGGCGAGGGCCGCCGCGGTGGTGGCGAGGGCGAGAGCTGCCATGCGGGTGCGCGTCATGCCCGGTCCAACGGGGCCCTCCGGCGGGCCGGAACGACGCCGGGCGCGCTTTCACCCGTACGGGAGCGCTCACCTGCCGGAATGGCGCGGGGCTGTAATTCAGGCCTGACCCGTCTCGAAGCGGCTGATGCGGCCGTCAGGGGTGACGCGGAAGTTCCAGGCGGTGCGCATCTCGCCCCAGGTGTCGTTGCGGTAGTTGACGACCAGGTGGTGACCCCCGTCGGACTCGGACTCGACCTGCATGTGGCCGCCGGAGTCGAAGATCTCCTTGTCGATCCACTGGTGGACGTCGCGGTCCGAACCGTCGTCGGACATGGTCGCGTCGGGGGTCAGCAGTGCGAGGAAGGCGTCCTTGTCGTGGCCGTTGACGGCGGCGACGAAGGCGCCGACGACGGGGTCGGACAGCTTGCCTGGGGTGAGGGTCACAGCGGCCTCCTGGTCGGGCTTACGGGCCCACGGGCGTACGGTCGTACGCCCGTGACCAGGGAACACCCCGGGCCGGTCCGGGGCGTCGACCCTCACCCGTTCGCCGCCGGACGGCGTGTCAGGAGGGGTCGGGGGCCTCGGGGACGGTGCGGACCGGGAAGCCCGTCGGCCGGCCCTGCTCCTTCAGCCAGGCCAGCACCTGGTCGAGGGCGTCGACGGTCTGTGCGCGGTTGCCGCCGCCGTCGTGGAAGAGCACGGTCGGGCCGTTGCCGATCTCGCGCTTGACGGCGTCGACGATGGCGGCCGTGCCCGGCTTGCCGAAGTCCTTGGTGTCCACGTTCCAGCCGAGCGGGCGCATCCCGTGTGCGGCGGCCAGGCGCCGGCTGTCGGGGGTGAAGGCGCCGCCGGGGGCCCGGTAGTAGTCGACCTTCGCGCCGGCGCCCGCGGCTTCCTCTATCAGCCGCTTCGCGTCCAGGATCTGCTGTTCCTGGTAGGCGACGGGCTTCTTGTCCATGGCCGTGTCGTGGTCCATGGTGTGGTCGCAGAGCCGGTGGCCGGCTGCGACGACCTGCTTGACCAGGTCGGGATGGGCCTTGGCCTGCGGACCGATCATGCAGAAGGTGGCCTTCACGTCGTGCTGCTTCAGCACGTCGAGGACCTTCGGGGTCCAGCGGGGGTCGGGGCCGTCGTCGATGGTGATGTTGACGGCGTTTCCGCCGCTTTCGGAGGCGTGGGCTATGCCCTCGGGTATCCGCTCCGGCTGCTGCTGGCCGGGCTGGCCCGCCTGGCCGGGTTGGCCCGCCTGGCCGGGGTTTTCGGCTTCCTTCTCCCGGGACACGTTCCGATGCGCGGGCTCGTGCCCCGATTCCACGGCGGCCGCCACGCCCCACACCGTCGCCGCCACGGCTACGGCGGAAGCCGCGACGACGGCGCGGGCCCGGATGCCCTTCTCGTTCATGCGCGCCAAGAACCCCATGTCCACTCCCCATCCGCCTCGTCCGCGTTCTGTGGATCAGGACGTTCGTCGCAGCAGGGGGGTTCCAGCCGAAGAGCCCATAAATTCCAATTAATGGGACAGATGGGATCGGTGGGACTTTAGTCCTCGATCGTCCCGAGTTCCTGCCCTTGCGCAACCGAGGTGAAACGGTTCGTCTTCCTGGTCCGCCCCTCAGGCGGAGGCGGTGACGGGTTCTTGTGGGGCGGGTGCGGTCTTGTCGTCCTGGCTCGCGTCGCTCGCAGTGTTGTTGGGGGTGGGGGTGCCGCGGAGGGGGACTTCCTTGATGAACAGGGCGGCTGCGAAGCCGAGTACGGCGATGATGGCGCCGAGGAGGAAGGCGGAGTGGGTGCCGACGGCGACCGCGTACTGGTAGGCCTCGCGGATGGTGTCGGGGAGTTTGGCCAGGCTGGCGGCGTCGAGCTGGGCGGAGCCGGCGGCCGCGGCGGCCTGGGTGCCGAGTTCGTCGGTCATGGTGGTGGTGACCTGGTGGGTGAACAGGGTGCCCATCAGTGCGACTCCGAAGGCGCCGCCGAGGGTGCGGCCCAGGGCGGTGGTGGAGGAGGCGACGCCCATGTCCTTCAGCTCGACGCTGTTCTGTGCGACGAGCATGGTGATCTGCATGAGGAACCCGATTCCGGCGCCGAGGACGGCCATGTAGAGACCGGAGACGAACCGGGGGGTGGCGGTGTCCATCGTGGAGGCGAGGAAGAGTCCGAGGACCACGAGTGCGCCGCCGGCGATCAGGAAGATCTTGTATTTGCCGGTGTTGGTGGTGATGCGGCCTGTGATCATCGAGACGGCCAGCATCGAGCCGAGCAGGGGCAGCAGGAGCAGCCCGGAGTTGGTGGCCGAGGCACCCTGGACCGCTTGCAGGAACAGGGGGAGGTAGAACACGCCGCCGACGGTGACGAACCCGACGAGGAACCCGATCAGGGCGATGAGGCTGAAGTTGCGGTTGCGGAAGACGTGCAGCGGCAGTACCGGCTCGGCGGCCTTCGTCTCCACGTACAGGAACGCGGCGGTGGACAGGACGCTGACGGCGATCAGGGTGGTGATGCGGGCGGAGGACCAGGCGTACTGGGTGCCGCCCCAGGTCGTCACCAGCACCGTGGAGGTGATCGCGGCGGTCAGCAGCGCCGCCCCCAGGTAGTCGACCTTCGGACGGGTGTCCTGCGTCTTCTTGGGCAGGTGGAGGACCGCGGAGACCATGACCAGGGCGACGGCGGCGAGCGGCAGGTTGATGTAGAAGGACCAGCGCCAGCCCAGGTGATCGGTGATCGCGCCGCCGATCAGCGGGCCGCCGATCATGGAGATCGCCGAGACGGCGGCCATCATGCCCTGGTATTTGCCGACCTCACGGGGCGGGATCACACTGCCGATGATCGCCATCGCGCCGACCAGCAGACCACCCCCGCCCAGACCCTGGATCGCACGGAACGCGATCAGCTGGCCCATGTCCTGCGCCGCCCCGCACAACGCGGAGCCGATCAGGAAGATCACCACCGAGGTCAGGAACGCGCCCTTGCGCCCCCACATGTCACCGGCCTTGCCCCAGATCGGGGTCGAGGCCACCGTGGCCAGGGTGTAGATGGTCACCACCCACGACAGATACTCCAGACCGCCCAACTCACCGACGATCGTCGGGATCGCGGTACTGGTGATCATCGTGTCGAGCGAGGCCAGCAGCATCGCGATCATCACCGACATGAGGACGACCCGCACACTGCGCGGCTTCCCGCCCTTCGAAGTCCCGGCAGAATTGACTGTGTCCACCATGTCCCCTCCCCTGACCCTGCTTCACGCATCGCCCACCACACGGCACTTACTTGCCGCCCGGCTAGTTCACCACTAAGGTAGACCCGTAACTAGCCGGGCGTCAAGTAAGTACGAGTGAGCATGCGAGCCGAAGGAGATTCCATGTCCAGCAGCACTGCGCAGAGACGGCGCGGGGACACACGTCAGCGCATCCAGGACATCGCCCTGGAGCTGTTCGTCGAGCAGGGCTACGAGAAGACCTCGCTCCGCGAGATCGCCGAGCGCCTGGACGTCACCAAAGCCGCGCTCTACTACCACTTCAAGACCAAGGAAGACATCATCGTCAGCGTCTTCAACGACCTGACCCGGCCCATCGACGAACTCATCACCTGGGCCCAGCAGCAGCCCCCCACCCTGGACACCAAGCGGGAAGTGCTGCGCCGCTACAGCGAGTCGATGGGGGCCGGCGCCTCACTCTTCCGCTTCATGCAGGAGAACCAGGCGACGATGCGCGAACTGAGCATCGGCGAGACCATGAAGAACCACATGGCCGAACTGGTCGAACTCCTGCGCACCCAGGACGGCCCCCTCACCGACCAAGTCCGCTGCGTCAGCGCCCTCTTCACCCTCCACGCCGGGATGATGTACCTCCAGCACGTCGAAGGCGACCCCGAAGAAACCCGCCTCGCCGCCCTGGAGGTCGCAACCGACCTCATCACGCAGGCCCACCAGGCGGCATAGCGCGGACAGACGAGTTGCCACTCAGACGAGCCGGCGGTCCTCGGCAGCGATGGGGACGTCATTGACGCTGGCCTCGCGCCGCCGCATCAGGCCGTTGCCGTCGAACTCCCACTGCTCGTTGCCGTGGCTGCGCCACCACTGGCCGGAGGCGTCGTGCCACTCGTACTCGAAGCGCACGGAGATGCGGTTGCCGGTGTATGCCCAGAGCTCCTTGCGGAGCCGGTAGTCCAGCTCGCGCTGCCACTTGTCGGCGAGGAACTCCCGGATCTCGGCGCGGCCGGTGAGGAAGCGGTCGCGGTTCCGCCACTGCGAGTCCTCGGTGTACGCGAGGGCCACGCGCTCGGGGTCCCGGCTGTTCCAGGCGTCCTCGGCGGCCTGCACCTTGGCGCGGGCGGACTCTTCGGTGAAGGGCGGCAGGGGCGGGCGTGGCGTGGTGGTGGCAGTCATGGCGGTCCCTCTCTGACACGACACGGAAAACGTTCGTTCTCACGCTAGAGAACGCACGTTCTCCACGCAAGCGAAAACTGGATTACCCTTCCCCCATGGACGACGAAGAGGCCCGCACCCGACTCCTGGACGCGGCGGAGGCACTGTTCTACGCCGACGGCATCCAGGCCGTCGGCATGGACCGCATCCGCGCCGACTCGGGCGTCCCGCTCAAGCGGCTCTACCGGGTCTTCCCGGCGAAGGAAGCCCTGGTCACGGCGTACCTGGAACGCCGGGACCGGCGCTGGACGACGAGCCTGCGCGAGGCGGTGACAGGCTCCCCGACCCCGGTCCTCACCGTCTTCGACTGGCTGGCGGACTGGTTCTCCGAGCCGGATTTCCGGGGCTGCGCGTTCCTGAACGCGTACGGGGAACTGGGCGCGGGCGGCCCGCCGGCGGTCCTGGACGTCGTACGCCGCCACAAGTCCGAACTCCGCGCCCTGCTGGCCGAGCTCGCCGGCCCTGACCACCCGGCCCTGGCGGACCAGCTGCTGATCCTGGTCGAGGGCGCAACGGTGGTGGCCGCCCTGGAACCGGGCCCGGAACCGGCGCGTCGGGCGCGGGAGGTGGCGGAGCGGCTGATCGCCGCGACGGGGTGACGCTCGCCGCCCCGGGGCGGGGTGACGGGCGGACGTTCCGGCAGACGGCGTAGGGGGGTCCGCCACCGCTCGCTCCCGCCCGCGCGCGGACGTAGCGTCGCAGGCGGACCCCCTCCCGCCGGATCACGGAATCGAGGAAGCCGAGATGGCAGTTCTGGTCTACAACCGGGGCGCGGACTGGACCCAGGAGCTCTACCAGGCGATGCACGACCGGGTACTCCCGGACCCCGCGAACCCGCCCGCCGGACTCCTCGCCCACATCGCGTCGCCCAGCGACAGGGGCGGCTGGCAGGTCATCGACGTATGGGAGTCGGAAGCCGACTTCCAGCGCTTCGCGGAGGAGACGATCGCCCCTGCCGCAAAGGACCTCGGCGCCCCGCCGTTCGAGACGAAGGTGATCCAGATCTACAACCACCTGATCCCGTAGTCAGGCCGCGCCGCCGGCCTCGGCGATGGCCGCCCAGATGAGGGCGGCCGCCTCCATCTCGTCCAGCCACACCACCCGGAGTTCCGCGGCCTCCTCCGGGGAAACGGGCAGCTGCGTGCCGGTCGGCTCCCAGCGCAGGCTGTCCCGGCCGAACGCCTCGTCGTACGGCACGCTGCGCACCGCACGCCTCCGCAGCAGGGGGCCCTGCCGGTCGGCCGCGGTGTAGTAGGTGATGCGGCCCTCGGCGTCCACGGCGTCGAGCAGTGCGGGGTCGAGGGAGCTCAGCGGGGGATTGGCGACGCGGCCCACCAGAGTTCCGCGGCGCACCGTCACACCGGTCAGGTCGAGGAAACCGCCGCTGTCCTGGAAGAACGCTCCGCCCCGCTCGTAGAAGAGCAGGAGCGGCTCGTAGGGGTCGGGTAGGTCCGGAAGGGCTTCCGGATGCCGCGCCCGGTAGTCCGCCAGCCGCACCACACCCGCACAGGTCCGCTTGACGGCGCCGACGCAGATGATCTGGCCCAGGTATTGCCGGAGTTGTGCATCGACCTCCGGGGGAAGCGCGAATTCGGGGTCCACGTAGTCGACGACGTCGAAGAACGGCCACATCGCCTCGGCCGAGTAGGCCTGCGCCCATATCCCGGCCCGCCGCAGGTACTCACGAAACAACAGGCGACGGGACATGACGTGCACGAGCACGTCGTCCCACTCCCCGTCCCATTCCACCGCCCGAAGGCGCTCCAGCACGAGTGACGCCGCCCGGTCGCTCACTTCACGATCCCCTGCTTGTCCAAATGCCGTCGTCTACCCGAATACGGCGTCGGTGAGGTCCGGCCCACGTCCGTCGATGAGGTCGGGAGCCTCGAGCCCGTAGCCCTCGGCTCGACCGTAGTACGTCGGCTCGCCGGGCTCCGCTTCGACCCCGAGCAGCTGGTCGAGCTCCCGCAGGGCTGACGCGAGCCGCGGCGCGTTGTTGGCATGGATGGCCGGGTGCGGCTTGCCCCGGAAATCGCACTGACCCCATACGTCGTGGTACACGGTCAGTTCGGCCGAGGGGCCGATCTCGTCGGGTGACACCATGAGTTCGACCAGGCGGTACTCGTTGTGGCGGGTTCCGCTCGCGTCGAACCAGGCGCCGGATCCCGACACGAGGATGCCGCCCATCTCCGCCTGCGGATGGCCGCCCGGCTGGCAGGCGCGGAGGTCACCGGGCAGTGCCGGATCACCGAGCGCACGCCTGCCGAGGTCGAGGCGGCTGTGAATGCCGAGGCCGCCCTTGCCGACCTGGAACCAGTTCCACTCAAGTGAGGCTGGCTCCAGCAAAGCGTGCTTCTGAAGCACCGCACCCATGCGCGCCGCGGTCCTGAGCGCGGACTCCAGACCGGGCTCCGCCACGTCATCCAGATCCCAGAACCACGAGCCGCATTCTTTCGGCGCGCGCATCAGCATCGGCATGGAACTTCCGTACGACTCGGCGGCATTGATCGAAAGCAATGACATCGGGGCGGACGAGCGATATCCAGTCAGCTCAGCAGATCGGCGACAGGAACTTGCACGGAAATGACGCCTCCGGGGTTCAGTTTCAGGTGGGCATCGATCGGCAGGCTGGCTGCGAGTCGGAGAGCATCCATCTTCCGCAGCTCGGGAGCCGTGCCGGGGGCATGACGCACATCGGTGAAGGCTTCCACGACCCCGCTACCGCCTGCTACCGCGCGATGTTCCCCGAGGCCGACGATCGAGTCAGGGATCAGGAAAACACTGGATTTCGCGAGTGCCTGACAGATGGCAGCTTCGGGCCCGTACCCAGTGACAGCAAGCTGAATGGCCGCATCTACCGGATCTGTCGGCTCAGGCATTCCCATGGTGCGCGGCGAAGGGCGATATTTCGAGTTGCCTTTAAATTCATCGGTGATCACACCATCGTCGTCGACTTTCCAGGCACCCATGATGGCGTAGGGCGGGACCCGACCATGCGAATCGACGAACGGGTCGATCGCATAGACCCAGGAGCCAGGGTTCCTCGCCGCTTCCGCGCGCATGGATTCCGTGATCCATCGAGCCGGGTCTGGAGTCAGTGATTCACTCATGTCCCTTATTTCTCAGTCTGCGAACGAAGTCCCTCTGTTCGCCCACGTAGGCGAGCCGACCGTACTCGACGTCCGGCACTGCGCCGAAGATTCCGACAGTGACCGGCCGATCCACAAGGGGCCAGCGGTAGGCCTTCCTGCCGCCTCCCATTTCCAGTGCCATCCTACTGGGATACACGTCACGACAGGCACCCTCGACCGCGGGCTTCAACCCTTCCCGCTCAAGACCTGAGCGAACATCCGCCAGAGCCTCAAAGAGATTCCATGCAGTAGCCTCTACGACCTTGTCGAAGTAGGAAATTCGGACCGTATATTCGGTATCCAAAAATTCCGCGACCAGCCTTCCCGGCGTGGACCCGACTTCGGAGACGAGAATGACCTCCGAGTCATGCAGCATTTCCATCTCACGGGACACGTTCAGCCTCAGGGCGATAGTTCGGGTTAGGGATCAGGTCACCCATTTCACCCGTCGCATAGTTGTACGGGCGAGCTCCCTTGATGTATTCGGGGCGAATCCCACCGGGGAAGGCGATCTCCATCTCGTAGTCGAGGGGGTGAGGCCCCATGGAGGTGTTCACATCGATGCCGCCTGGCAGATCGACCTCATAAGTGTACTTTCCGCCGAAGTCCTCACCAATGTCATCACGGTACGAGGTGCTGATGAACGCCGAGTTGTCACTCTCTTCGACATAGTGACGAAGGTCGACACTTGAGGGATCCAAGGGCTCGAAGCCGCTCTCGAAGATGTCCTCGGGCTTCCTGTTGTCGCTCCTGTACAAGGGAGCATCGTCGGTACGCCAAACGACCGGCATGCCCAGCTGGTCGAGATCGACGCTGTCGTCCGTCGCCGCCGCGAGTCGGTTCGGCTCTCCCCCGTCTGCTGCACCCGCCCCAGGTCCGCCCGCCCCGTCGCCCGCATCGCCACCACCGCCGTGGCCCCCACCAGTAGACGGGCCGTCGCCGTGGCCGCCGCCCGTGGACGGGGTGTCCGTGTGGGTGGCACCGCCCGTCGGCGTGGTGTCCGTGGCGTGGCTCCCACCGCCTGTGGGGGTGGGGTCGCTGTGGCTGTTGTGGACGCCGTTGTCGGCCATGCCGCCGGGGGCGGTGTCCGGATGGGTTCCCGGGGTGTGGTCGGCGGCGTGGACCGGGTCGGAGATGTTGGATCCGAGGTGAACGCCGTCGCCCGCGGGGCCGCCGACCGTCTCCAGGACGCGGTCCGGGACCTCGACCTTGACCGGGGTGTCGAGCTTGGGGACGTCCGCACCCGGCTTCGTGGCCGGGACCTTTTCGACCGGGCCCTCGTCGACGGTCTGGTGGAGGCTGCCGTCTTCCTTGTAGTAGTTGCCGTCGGGGTCGAGGTACTTCGCCTCGCCGTCGAAGGGCAGTTTGACCGTGCCGGGGGGCAGCGTGGCAGTGCCCTCGGGGAGCTTGATGTTGCCGTCCGGGAGCTTGATCGCGCCGTCCGGGATGGCCGTGCCCTTGGGGAGCTGGATCGAGCCGTCGGGGAGCTTGAGGGAACCCCCCGGCATCGCGAACGCGCCGTCGGCGATCTTGACGTCGATGTTGCCCATGCCCTTGAGGGCGGCCATCACGTCGCCCGCCTTCGTGAAGCCCGCGCCCGCGCCCTTCATGATGTACGTCATCGGGTCGACGACCCTGCCGGCCTTGCCCGCCAGCGACAGCGCCTTCGCGATCGCACCGGCCTTGCCCGCGCCCGAGACCGCACCACCCGTACCGCCCGTGGCGATGGTGGTGATCACGTTGAAGGTGACCGCACCCGCCGCGCGGCCCGGGTTGGAACCCCACTGATCCCACGCGAGGAGGGCCTTGCCCGTCTCCTTCATCGCGTTGCGCGACTCGCGCAGATAGGAGGGCAGTTTGTCGTCCGGGATCGCCATGAAGAGCGGGCCCACACCCGGCATCATCGCGATCCCCAGACCGGTGCCCAGCTTGGCCAGACCCGTCCACGACTGCTTGAACGTGTCCCAGCCCTGGAGGCCGACGAGGCCGCCCAGGCCCTTGAGGGTGCCCCATACGCCGTCCACGAAGAAGCCCTTGGTGAACTCCCAGCCGTGCTCCCAGAACTGCCAGCCCGGTATGGACTCCTCCACCGCGTCACCCCACGGCAGGGACTTGGACTGCTTGAGCGCCTCGGCGTCGTAGCCGTACATGCCCTCGCCGTGGGAACCGTCGTCCGTCTTCAGTGGCTTCCCGCCCACCAGCGCGACGATCTTGGCGTGAGCGGCCTTCTCGACGTCGTGGAACTCCTCCCACACGTCGGCGATCTTGTTGCGGCGATCGAGGTTCTCGTCGATCAGATCGCCGTCCTCACGCCACTTCTCGTCCTTGTCCGTCTTCTCGCGGAAGGCTTGCGCGTCCGCCCTCAGCTTCTCCAGCTTCTTGATCACGGGTGCGGCGTCACGCGAGTACGTGCCCAGGGCGCCGGCGATCGTGCACATGTCGGAGCTCAGCTTCAGACCCAGGTCCGAGACCGGCTTCGTCGTCGCGAACAGCTGGTCCGCTTCCGGCGCCTGGTAGAAGGCCTGGATCCCGCCGAAACTGGTGTGGACGTCACTCGCCTTCGTCGAGACGGCGGCCCCGCCCGACGAGATCGCCTTCACCTTCTCGTCCAGTACCGCCAGATCCCCGGTGAAGACCGGTATCTCAGCCGGATCGACCGGCGCGTCCCCACTCACTTCTTGGCCCCCGTCTTCTCACGCAGGAATTCAAGGTTCACGGACTTCGCCGCGTCCTGCGCTTCCTTGGCCTGGTCGAGATCGCCTTCCAGGTACTCGTTCGTCGCCGTCACCGCGCCGAGGATGCACGCCTCGATCCGCTTCGCCATCGACTCGAACTCCGGCTTGCGGACCGTCAGGTACTCGCCCAGCGCAGCCGCGACCGGGCCCAGCGCCTTCTGCGGCGCCAGGAAAGCCGAGCCGGGGGCCGGGCCCGCGCCGGGGGCCAAGGGACCCTGCGGAGTCATCCCCGACTGCGAACCCGGCACGGCCGTCCCCGCGGCCTGAGCCGCCTCCGACATGGCTGTCAGCAGCGCGTTCAACGCCTTCTCCAGCTCGCCGGCGTTCGTGCCGACGGTCTTCAACTGGCCCTGCACACCCTGCGGCTTAATGTCCCACGACGTCATCAACGACCCCCCGTACAACCGACCAACTGTCCTACGTCACCGGCCCGTTCAGCCGATCTTGTCGACCGCGGCCCTCGCCCGCTGAAGCGTCTGCTGCGCCGTCACGTCGTTCTTCTCCAGCGTCGTGTTCAGCAGCTGGATGATGTTCTTGACCTCCTGCGAGGCGTTCTTCCACCGCAGCTCCTTGGCGTGGTAGTCATCCGCCACACCATCCGCCGCGAAGTCCGTCATCGCCGCCGCCACCTGCGCCTCACGCGCCGCGATCACCTGCTCCAGCTGACCGATGATCGCCTTGATACCGCCCTGCACCTCCGTCGAGGCACCCAGGTCATACGCCCGACGATCCGTCCCACTCGCCATCACAACCACACTCCCCGTGAAGAAGAAGACTCAGAAAACTCGGAAACGGGCTCAGCGGCCACGGAAACGGGCGCCGTCGAAGTTCGCCGCGCCCTGCTGCTGCCGCGCGTTCTCACCCTGCTCCTGGTCACCCGACCCGAACGCCTGCTCCATCCCCGACTGACCACCGAGAATCGCCGCCAGCGAAGCGTTCAGCTCCTTCGCGATCCCGTCCGCACGCAGCTTGAACGAGTCGAACGCCACCTTGCCCTGCCCCTGGAACTTGCCCTCCAGCGGCTGCGCCGCAGCCACCAGCTGCTTGATCAGCGACCCCAGGTCCGTATTCGAATTACGCGACCCGGACATCAGGTTCGACAGAACCTGCGCCCCCATGTCGAACTTCATCCCAATCCCCCGTGCTCTCGGATGATCGTAAGTATGTCCACTCCGATCAACCTACATCGCTCCTGCAACGAGCAACGAGCCAGTTGTGACGCACCTATGACAAACCAACAGGTGCGGATACAAGCCCTCCGCTCAGGTAGTCGGCGGCGCCGAACCGGGGCAGGCTCGCCCAGGTCCGGGTCCCGCCGCCGGGCTCACGGGAGTCACCGAAGCCCCAGGCCCCTCCGCAGTCCCGGACCACCGCGCCCATGAGCCGCAGGGCGACCCGCCGCCGGGCCTCGCAGTGGGCGGCGAGCCGGGGGTGGGCGTGGGGCGCGTGGCCGTCGTAGACGGTCAGGCGGAGCGAGTCGTCGCGGTAGCGCACGGACAGGTACAGGCTGCGGCCGGGGTCCAAGTGCCAGGCGGCCGCCATCAGTTCCCCGGCGACTTGTACGGCGGCGGGAGCGAGCGGATCGAGCCGGTACGCGTGCAGGACGGACCGTACGGCGGCCCGCGCGATCTGGGCGCTGTACGGGGCCCCCGGGACGGTGAGGTTGCACGCGAGCGTGTCGAGCGCGGGCGGCTCGTCCCGGTCGGCCTCGGGCGGGGACACGGGGCAGGTGGTGAAGGGGCGGCTGGACATCGCGGACTCCCTGAGGGCGGAGGTGACTACGGCGAGTTCGGCGCGCACGGATGGCTGACGCGACCGGGGAGCGTGGCTCGTCGCCGAGGCCGAGGCATGCTGCGGCGATGCACTTCAACTCCCCTGCGTGAGCGGTGCAGTACCTAACGTAGCGCCATGCGGGCCTTATTTGGCCCGGCATACGGGAGAAATCATCCGTACGTGGCCAGACCGGCTACCGACACGCAAGACTGCACGCCATGACCGCGAGGACCGCCCCCACAGAGCGTCAGAAGAGGCTGGGGTATGAGCTACGCAGGATGCGCACATCGGCCGACGTCTCAGCCGAGTACGCGGCTGGGCTGCTGGGCGTGGACCGAGGCGCCATCTCCGCCATGGAGTCAGGTACGCGCGCCATCTCCGCTGAGCGACTGCGGACACTGGCCTGCAACTGCGCCGTGACCGACGAGGAGCACATCGCGGGCATGACGGCGATGGCCGCGCCCAGTCGCGGATGGTGGGACCGCTACCGAGGCCAACTCCCCCAAGGATTCCTGGACATCGCGGAGCTGGAGGCGCACAGCAGCAGGATGCGGGGCGCCTTTTCGGTGCACATGCCGGGTCTCCTCCAGACCTCGGACCACGCACTTGCCGTATTCCGGATGGTCATCCCCCGCTTGCCGAAACACGAGGTTGCGCTGCGGCTGGCGTTTCGCGCCGAACGCCAGCAGCTGCTGGACGGCGCCGGCGCGCGCGAGTTCGTCGCGATCGTGCACGAAGCCGCCTTGCGCGTGCAGTTCGGCGGGCGTGGGGTTCTCCGCACTCAGCTGGAGCACTTGCTCGATCGGTCGGCGCAGGAGAACGTGACCCTACTCGTCATCCCGTTCGAAGCGGGTGGATTCCCGGGCGCGGGCCAGACCGTGCTCTACGCGGAAGGCGCCACCATGCAGCTCGACACCGTCCAGGTCGACAACTCGCACGGCCCCGACTTCCTCTACGCGGACGCGCAACTCGCCAAGTACCGGGCGCACTTCGACGCTCTGGAGAAACTAGCGCTGTCCCCGGAGGATTCCCGGGGGTTCATCCACACCATCGCGAGCCAGCTGTGAGAGGGGACTCCGTGCCTGACGTGACCTGGGAGGAGCCGTTCTGCGGCGAAGGAAACTCCTGCTACCGAATAGGGGTGGACGGGGGCGGGAACAGCTACATCGCCATCGCCGGCCGGGAGGACACGTACCTCACCGACTCGGCGGACGCCCTCCGTCAGCTGATCCGGGACATCAAGGCGGGCAAGGCCGACCACCTGCTGGCCGACTGAGCCCGCCGGATCGCCGGTGTCAGCCGCCCGCGGTGCGGGGGAAGGTGATCTCGACTCGGCGGTTCTTCTTCCGGCCTTCCTCGGTGCCGTTGTCGGCGATCGGGTAGTCCTCGCTGTAGCCGCGTACGTCGAAGACGACGCCCGGGTTGGTCACGGTCTTGGACAGCTCCGCCTGCACGGCGTCGGCGCGCTGCTTGGAGAGCTCCTTGCCGTGTTCGTAGCTGCCCTGGTCGTCGGTGAAGCCGAAGACTCGGACGCGGGTTGCCTTCTGCGTGTTGATCTCGGAGGCGATGGCCTGTATCCGGGCGGCGGCCTGGGCGTTGAACACGGCGCTGTCCTCGGGGAACAGGACCTCGGACTGCAGCGCCATCATGACCGTCTGGTTGGTCTCCTGCCGCCGCTGCTCGCCGCCGAGGTCTTCGACGACCTCGGCGATGTCGAGCACCTTGGCGGGTGCGAGGGTGCCGCCCTGGGGGATCTTCAGCCCGGGCGAGCTGGAGTCGATGGGCACGGGAGCGGATGCCGATGGCTCTGCGCCGGGGGGTACCGATGGCTTGACGTCGTCGGCGTGTGCGCTGGTCACGCCGACGAAGTGTGCCCCGGCGATGACGAGACCGACGACGGCCGTGGCGGCGGTGGTGCGGTGGCTTTTTGTCATGGGGTCACCCGGAGAGTTTGACGGTGGCCGTGGCGAAGGTGGGGAGGTTGAACTCAACCTCTGCAGTCGTGGCCGGAGGCACGGGAAACTGAGCAAAGAAGGGGACCGACTTGCCAGCACCGATGGCGTTCACTCCCGTGGTGCAGAGGCACCTTCCATCGGTATCACGCAGCACGTAATAGCGCTTCTTCCCAGCTTTGTCGACCAGAGTCGCCCCGGCGACGGACTCTCCGCTACTGGTCAGCTCATTGCCGCGCCAAGCCGTTGTGTGCGTGAAGTCCTTAGCGCCTGTGTTCTTGAGCTGTCCGCTGACCGTCAGGAATCCGCCCGCATCGCGTGTCGCCGAGTTGACCACAAGAACGACTCCCTCCTCCCCGTCTGCCGTCGCGAGCACCTCGGTAGGCGAGGGTGCGGGACTACCGCTTGGTGCAGGTGCAGATGCGCCACCGCCCGACTGGGACGTGGACGGTTTCTGAGACTCCTGCGGCTTCTTGTCGTCGCCGCTACTACATCCGGCGAGCATGAGGGCCAAGACCGCCGCAACCCCTACGGCCGCTCCCCCGCGGACCTTCACCATGTGCCGCATGCTCATCTATGCCGCTTCCTCACTCTGTATTCGCTGTCAGTCGACCAGTCGCACGGCGAAGAATGTCCCCGCCAATGTGCGCCAGGGTTCGGGCTTCGCAGGGTCGAACTTGATTTCGCCACCGCCCTTGCATTTGATCTCGACCGAGACGGGCTTCTCCTCACCACCAGGCGACGGCGACGGCGACGGCTCAGCGACCGCAGTCCCCAACTGGCAGCGGGGTTCTATGACTGCCGTGGCGTTGGCCGTGCCGTGCTGTCCACTGGCCCCGGGGACCACAGAGTCCCCAACTGTGCCTGTGGTCGTCACCTCGACTGTAAATCGCGGCAGATCCGGTTCGCAGTCGGCCGTCGCATCGTTCCTCGCGGCAAAGTCCCGGGCTGCACCGCAGGCGCCGTCGGCATCCAAGAGCCCACCCTCGAGGAGCTTCTTCCACCCATCCGGCTTGAGAGTGAGTAGATCAATTCCTGGCATCAGATGGTCTCTGGCATCCCGAGCCGCCGCCAGTGCCGCAGCATCCGCCGCACCTTGTGCATCGCTCCGTACGACCGAAGCCCGTCCGACGACGAAGAGCGCCAACGCGGCGAAGAGCAGACCCGCCACCACCACGATGTAGATGGGGAAAGCCTGCCCACGGTCACCTAGTCTGCGCTCGATCACTTGCCCGCGGTGATCCCGGCGATCTGGTCCTTGATCTTGTTCGTGATGCCCTGACCGATGCCAGTACCCACCAACGCCCCGATGATCACCACCACAACCAGGATGATCCCCAGGTACTCGAAGGCCGTCTGGCCGCGATCCCTCGTGCCTGTTCCCGCGTACCGCTTCCGCATCCTCGCCAGGGTGTTCTGCAACATGGGGGTTTCCTCCCGGGCCGGTGCCACTGCTGGTTTGCGGACGGTACGGCGAGTCACCAGTCGTAACCAAGGGTCCCGGGGCCCAAATACGGACCCATTGCGCACTCCGTCTACCCATGACCGGTCACTCCTGGACGGGCGGTTCCCAGCCAGCGGGCTATCGCCTCGCTGCGGGTGGTGCAGTGGAGCTTGGCGAAGATCCGGTTGATGTGGTTCTTGACCGTCTTCTCGCTGATGAAGCACGTGGCGGCGATCTGCTGGTTGTTCATCCCGGACGCGATCAGATCCATGATCTCCACCTCCCGCGAACTCAGCCCGAAGACAACAGAGTTGTGCATCCGCTCAGAAGAGGGTGCCACAGTTCGTTGCTGCTGCGAAGAGGACCGGAGTTCGGCGAGCAGTGCGCTCGCCGCCGTCGGGGTGAAGTGGGGGCGGCCCTCCGGGGCGTCGCGGACCGCGCGGAGCAGGTCGTCACCCGTGAACTCGCCGTGGACCAGGTAGCCGCCCGCGCCCAGGAGCAGGGCCTCGCGGACGATTTCGGCTTCCCGGCTGTACGTCAGCATCAGCACCGGGGCCAGCTGCACCAAGTGCGGCAGGGCCGAGATGCCGTCCACCCCCGGCATCCGGACGTCCAGCAGGACCACGTCCGGAGCGTGCCGGCGGGTCAGGCTCAGTGCCTCGCGGCCGTCCGCCGCCTGCGCTATGACCTCGATGTCCTCGGCCGTGCACAGGATGGCCGCCAGGCCCGCCCTGATGACCGGGTTGTCGTCGGCGATGAGCACGCTCAGTGGGGCCACGGCTCAGCCACCCCCGAGCAGCGCGCCGAAGTCGACGTTCGCGCCGTAGACGAAACCGCAGACCAGCAGGATCAGCGTGCCCGGGAGCATGAACATGGTGACGGCGAACGTGGCCTTCGGGACGGCCCGGGCCGCGCGCCGACGGGCGTTCTGGGCGTCCGTACGCCGCATGTCGTCGGCGATCGCGATCAGCGTCTCCACGATCGGGGAGCCCAGTTCCTCGCCCTGCTGGAGGGCCGTGACGAACTGCGCGACCTGTTCGCTGTCGTTGCGGCGGCGCAGTTCGTCGAAGGCCTGGCGGCGGCTGACGCCCATGTCCATCTGTTGCAGGGTGATCCGGATCTCGTCCGCCCACGGGCCCTCGTACTTGTGCGCCACCCGCTCCAGGGCCTGCCGGAAGCCGAGTCCCGCGCTCACCACGACCGCGAGCACGTCCAGGAAGTCCGGCAGGGTGCGCTCGATGTGGTCGCGCCGGACGCGGATCGCCGACCACAGCCCGACCTCGATCCAGAACAGGCCGAAGGCGACCATCAGCAGGGCCGGTACGAGCTGTCCGTTGATCAGCATCGAGAAGGCGCCGAGGGCACCCAGGGCTCCGTACACCGCGCGCCGCGCCGCGTACCGGTCGATCGTCAGGCCGGCCGGGTTGCCCGCCATGTCGATCTGGCGGCGCTTGCGGGCCACTTGGTTGGGTCCCATCAGGCGCAGGACCGCCGGGGCCCAGCGGATGCCCATCCGGTCCACGACCGAGCCGACGGCGGTCGTGCGCGTGGCGCCGACCTCCAGGGCCAGTGCGAGGTCGGTCGGCAGTTTGACGTCGGCCCGGTAGAGCCGGATCCCGTGGAAGACGCCGAGGACGGACAACGCCACGGCCACGGCCAGGAGAAGAGCGATCACGCCGGCAGCCCCCTCACACGTCGATCTTGGAAAGGCGGCGGATGAGCATGAAGCCCAGGGTGAACAGGCCAAGGGCGATCAGAACCGCTGTCTGGCCGATGAAGGCACCCGTCATACGGTCCAGCGCGCCGGGCATCATCATGTCCACCAGGAGCAGCGACCCGAGGCCGATGGCCGGGACCAGGTAGGCCGTCACCGTGACCTGGGAGAGCTGCGTACGGATCTCCCGGCGGGTCTCCTTGCGCTGCTCCAGGGTCACCGTGAGGTTGCGCAGGCTCTCCACGATCGTGCCGCCCGCGCGGGCGGACAGGACGAGGGTGGAGACCAGGACGACCAGTTCCCGCGACGGGAGCCGTTCGGTGAGTTCGCCCAGGGACTCCTCGATGGAGTGGCCGACGGCGAGGCGGTTGGCGACGCGCGCGAGCTCCTCGCCCGCCGGGGCCTCCAGCTCCTCGGCCGCCAGCCCGATGGCCGTACGCAGCGCCAGCCCGGCCTGGGTGGCGTTGGCGAGGATGCGGGCCAGGTCGGGGAGCTGGTTGATGAACCGCTCGGTGCGCCGCGTCCGCTGCCAGTTGAGGAAGGCGTTCGCCGCCCACAGGCCGATCAGGCCGGCCACCGGGCCGAAGAACGGGGCCAGGAAGGAAGCGGCGACCAGCCAGGTGCCGGCGACCCCGGCGCACATGTAGACGAAGAACTCCCCGACGGTCAGGTCGAGGCCGGTCACCGCGAGCTTGATCTCGATGCGGCGGCCGAGCTTCGTCTTCCGCAGCCGCCGGTCTATTCCGGCGAACCGGCGCCGCCGGCCCGCGGACGCCGGGACTCCGGTCGCCGAGAGCCGTTCGATGAGCGCGGCGCGCTGGGCGCGGCCCGCCGCGTACGCGTGTACGCCGAGGACCACGAGCAGGCAGGCGAGCAGCGTGGCGCCGAGGGTGAGGAGGACGAGTGGGTTCACAGGGCGGTCCGGGTGATGCGGGGGGTGGTGAGGGGGCCGGTGAGCGGGTCGTCGGGCAGCGCGACCCCGAAGGCCTGCGGGATCGGCTGGTTGTTCATGTAGAGGCGATCGGCGATGAACCGGGGCAGCGGGTAGTACTCGAAGTAGCCGTGCACGCGCGCGTCCGCCCCCATGGGCTGGGCCACGAAGCGGCAGACCGTCGTGATCCGGAAGGGCTCGCGGCCGTGCGATTCGAGGATGGAGATCTCCGTGATGCGGCGCGAGCCGTCGCCGAAGCGGGTGAGCTGCACGATGACGTTGACGGCGCTGTTGATCTGGTCCTGGAGCGCCTCGAAGGGGATCTCGACCTCCGACATGGAGGCGAGGGTCTGCAGGCGCATCAGGGCGTCGGCGGAACTGTTGGCGTGCACGGTGGCCAGGGAGCCGTCGTGGCCGGTGGACATCGCCTGGAGCATGTCGAGGGTCTCGCCGCCGCGGACCTCGCCGACGATGATGCGGTCGGGGCGCATGCGCAGGGAGTTGCGTACGAGGTCGCGGATGGTGATCTGCCCCTTGCCCTCGACGTTCGCCGGGCGGGATTCGAGGCGGATGACGTGCGCCTGCTGGAGCTGGAGCTCGGCGGAGTCCTCGATGGTGATGATGCGCTCGCCCTCCGGGATCAGACCGGAGAGGGCGTTGAGCAGGGTGGTCTTGCCGGTGCCGGTGGCGCCCGAGACGATCACGTTCATCTTGGCCGTGACCAGCCCGGACAACAGCAGGAGCATCTGCTCGTCGAGCGAGCCGAGGGCGATCATCTCGTGCAGGGTGAAGGCCCGCGGGAACCGGCGGATGGTGAGGGTCGCGCCGGTCAGGGAGAGCGGCGGGATGATGACGTTGACGCGCTCGCCGCTGGGCAGCCGGGCGTCGACCATCGGATTGGCCTCGTCCACACGGCGGTTGACGGTGGAGACGATGCGCTCGATGGTCTGCATCAGCTGCTCGTGCGAGGCGAAGCGGATGGGGAGCTGCTCCACGCGCCCGGCGCGCTCCACGAAGATCTGGTCGGGCCCGTTGACCATGATCTCGGAGATCGACGGGTCTTCGAGGAGCGGTTCGAGCACGCCGAGGCCGAGGGCTTCGTCGACGACGCGGCGGATCAGCTGCGCGCGCTCGACGGTGGAGAGGACGGGCCCTTCGCGGCTGATGATGTGGCCGAGTACGCGCTCCAGGCGCAAGCGGCGCTCGGCGGGCGCGAGCGCGGACATCTCGGCGAGGTCGATCTCCTCCAGCAGCTTGGCGCGGTACGAGGAGACCAGCCGGCCGTCCTCGCGCGGACTGTGGCGGTCGTCGGGGGTGTTGACCCGGGAACGCAGGCTCATGGTCAGGGGCCCTTCGGGTCGTCGTTGGGCATGACTGCCGTGGCCGACGCCTTGTGCGCGTCGAGTCCGGGCACGATGGAGTTGGCGGTGAGGGTGACGGTGACACTGACCGCGTCGGTCGACTTGGCCCAGGCGAAATTCGCGCTCCCGGCCAGTCCACCGCTGATCGCGGCCCGTCCTGCCGCCTCACCGCCCTTGCCGTTACGGGCTTCCACGCGCGCGGCGGTACGGGCCGCCGTGTCCGCCTGTTCCTCGGCGTACGCCACCCAGCCCAGCTGGATCCCGCACAGCGCGACGAACAGCAGGATCGGCACGAAGCCGATGTACTCGATGGCCACTTGGCCCCGTTCGGAGCGCCACTTCCGCTTCCGGTTCATGTCACTCCTTCTCCATCGCCGCGCCGCCGGTGCCGGTGATCTCGCCGAAGTTGAGCCCCGGATAGAGGACGGGGATCTTGAGTTTCACCGTCGCCTTGTAGATGTCGCCCGCCGGACCGCACTCCGCCTTCATTCCCCATGCGGCGGAGATGTGCTCCCCCGCCGCCGCCGCACACGCGGCGTCCCCCGTCACCGCCCCCGCCCGCGCCGCCTCGTCCGCCGCGTTGCCCGCCAGGGAGAAGGCGTAGCCGATCAGGACGCACTCCCACACCGCCGCGACGAGCAGCAGGATCAGCGGCACCGTGCCGACGAACTCGATCGCCACCTGGCCCCGGTCCCGGTCCCGCACCCCCCTGCGCGACGGCATGCGTCAGCCCTCCCGGCCCCGGCGCAGCCGCGCCACCTGCCCCGAGGCGCGGACCGCCAGCGAGGCGCCCGGGGGCTGCGGCGCCGGGGCCTCCGGGGCCGCCAGCAGGCCCAGTTCGCCCGCCAGGGTCCACAGGGCCTGCTTGACCGTCGACCGGTTGTCCAGGTCCTGGACCCGGCCCGCGTCCACCACGGCCTGGAGCTCCTTGAAGGCCGCCGGGACCGGGGTACGGGTGGCGCGGGTCTTGGTGATCTTCTCGATCAGGGCGGGCTGGATCTCGGTGTGCTTGCTCCAGCGGTTGACGACCATCGCGGTGTCCTCCGCCTTGCGCACCTGGAGCCGCTCCCACATCCGGACCATCCGCTTCGCCGCCCGCACCGCGACCACGTCCGGGGTGGTGACCAGCACCGCCACGTCGGCCGTCTCCACCGCGGCGGCGTTCGCGCCCGTCACCTGGGTTCCGCAGTCGATGACGACGAGCTCGTAGCGGGCGCGCAGGGCGCCGATGACGAGCCGGGCCGCCCGCTCGTCCACCTCCTCGCCGCGTTCCCCGTCCGCCGGGGCCAGCAGCAGCGCCACGCCCGTCCGGTCTTCGTACACCGCGTCCTGCAGGACCCGCGGCGAGATGTCCTGGATCCCGGCGAGGTCGGCGATCGAGCGCCGGAACTGCACGTCGAGGTACGAGCCCACGTCGCCCGCCTGGAGGTCCATGTCGACCAGTGCGGTACGCCGCCCCGAGGCGGCCGCGGCCAGCGCGAACTGCACGGCGGTGAAGGTGGTGCCCACGCCCCCCTTGGCCCCGGAGACCGTGACCACCCGCCCGCCGGGCCCCGAGACGATCTCGGCCGCGCCCCGCCCCAGGTGGCGGCGTACTCCCACGGACCACTGGGCGGCGGCCTGGACCCGGGCCGCGAGTTCCTCGTAGGCGAGCGGAAGGCCGATCAGGCCCCGCGCGCCCGAGTCCATCGCCGCGGAGAAGAGGGCCGGTCCGGCGTCCGAGGAGACCAGGACGACACCGACCGCCGGGAAGCGCAGGGCCACCTCCCGGATGAGTTCCAGGGCCGGCACCGGGCCGATGCGCTCGTGGACCAGGACGACCTCGGGGAGTTCGTCGATCGATTCGGCGGCGAGCCGGCCCAGGGTGTCCAGCAGCGTGGTGGAGTCCGGGACCGGAACGGCCGGCTCCGAGGACGGGAGCTGGCTCAGCAGGGTCACGAGGACGCGCGCGGCGTCCGGGTCGCCGGCCGCGGGGAGGATTCGGGTGGTCATCCGGGCCGCCTCACTTGTCCCCGTCGAGGGTGTACGTACGGTCGCTCGCGCTCGGCGCCGAGTCCGTACCGGGGGCCACCAGGGCCAGGCGCACGTGCTCCGCGAAGGATTCGGCGTACGCGACGCGCTGGGTGTCCTTGGTGTTCAGGGCGAAGGTGATCGGGACGGCTTCGGCGGGGCCCTTGCGGTCGCTGTCCTTCTCGAGGGCGGTGAGCTTGCCGACGCCCAGGACCCGGGCGTTGGCGACGATGATCACCGACCGCGAGGGGTCGGTGTCCTTGGCGCCCTTGAAGGTGGCGATGATGTTGACCTTCGCGCCGGAGGTGATCTTGCCAGCCACCCCCGTCGCCGCGTCGATCATGATGGCGATCTCCTGCTCACCCGGCTGGAGCTGCGGACGGTCGACGAACATGTCCGCCTGGAGCAGCGAGCCCTTCTTCAGGGTGGTCAGCGCGATCTTGTCCTTGAGCGCGCCCAGGTCGGTTATGGCGGTCTCCGACAGCCACCGCTTGGGGACCGTGACCTCCTCGAACTGCCCTGCCGTGAGCGGGCTGTACGGGGCGATGTCGCCCTTGACGCGGTACGCGACGACCTCGGACCCGACCTTGGAGTTGACGTCGCCGATCACCACGAGGACTCCGGCGAAGGCCCCCAGGGCGCACAGGACCGACAGGAGCAGCAGAATGACGCCGCGGCGCTGGCGTGAGTTCATGGGCCGTACTACCTCGCCGTTCTTCGTTCGTTCGATTCGATCAGGGTCTGGAGCGGCGCGGCGCAGAATCCGCAGCGGTCGCCGATGAGTTCGAAGCCGCACCAGCGGCACTCCTCACGGCGGACCGAGGCGACCAGCTGGTAGAGGACGGAGAGGTCCGGGATGCCGGCGGCGAACTCGACGAGCTTGGGGGTGCCCCACCAGCCGGGCGAATCGGCCGGCAGCGGGTTCTCCATGACGCCCTGCACCTGCCAGGCGGGGGCGAGTTCGGCCGCCACCCAGTCGGAGGCGAGCTGGCCGCGGGCGAAGGTGAGGTGGGTGGCGAACTCGGGCCCTGCGGGGAGGACGGTCCCGCCCCCGTGCGCCCCGCCGGAGGCGCCCAGCCTGGCCAGGTGCGGCGTCGGGTGGGCGAGTACGGCGAACTGCGCGCTCGGCGACCAGGAGCGGGCGTGCGCCTTGAGGCCGACCGGGACCCGGTCGAGTTTGGCGACCGAGCCCAGCAGGGCGCCCGCGTAGACGTAGTGGGACAGCAGCCGGGCCGCCGAGGCGAGCACTCCGGGGCTGAAGTCGCAGACGCTGAGCTGGCGGAGCTGACGTACCAGCAGAGCGGTGCCCAGGGGCGGCAGATCGACGCCGAGGAGCGCGATCCGGTCGGTTTCGAGGATGGCGCGCACGGTGTGCAGCCGCTGGACGGTGGCCCGCGGCAGCCAGGGCGGTACGACGGCCACGAGATGGCCGTGACGCTCCAGCAGGGCACTGGTCTGGGCGAGCGCGCCCGCGAGGTCGAGCTGCTCGGGCGGGTGCAGTACGGCGGCGCCGGGCGTGTGCCGGTCGGGGGCCGGAAGGACCAGATCGGCGCTGGTGACGGCAATGGCGGTCGGCACGCGAATCCCCCCGTTCACCCCGTGCGCCACGGCCGTTCGCGTAGCCGTCGCACACACGCACACTCTGCGCGACCGCAAACGATCGACGCTCTTCCCCCTTGCCTCAGCACCATATCCGCGTCACCCCTGGCAGGGCAGGGGCTTGGGAATTCCCGTGCCACCGGCACGCGTCACAGGTGGCGGGAAACCCGGACAACAGGGATCGGACGATCGAGCATTTCCAGCCACATTGCAAAGACTCTTGACACGGGGATTGGTCTGGACCAACTTGGCTCCGCCAGGCCTTTCCCGGGGCGCCCCCACGCGCCCCTCGCTCTCCTCATCCCCTTTCCTCCCCCCACCGGAGCCCACGTGAACCGCATACGCTCCCTCGCCTTCCTCGCCGCCGCCACCCTCACCGCGGGCGGCCTCACCGCCCTCGCCACCGGCACCGCGCAGGCCGCGGACGTCAACGTCGCCCGAAACGGCGGCTTCGAGTCCGGACTCGCCAACTGGTCCTGTTCCGCCGGAAGCGGCGCCTCCGTCTCCTCGCCGGTCTACGCCGGGTCCGGCGCCCTCAAGGGCACCCCGGCCGGATCCGACAACGCCCGCTGCAGCCAGACCGTCACGGTCAAGCCGAACTCGACGTACACGCTGAGCACGCAGGTCCAGGGCAGTTACGTCTACCTCGGCGCGACCGGGACCGGCACCCAGGACGTCTCCACCTGGACCCCCGGCTCGGGCGCGGGCTGGCAGAAGCTCTCCACCACCTTCACCACCGGCCCCAGCACCACCCAGGTCACCGTCTACACCCACGGCTGGTACGGCCAGCCGGCCTACGTCGTCGACGAGTTCAGCGTCTTCGGCCCGGACGGCGGCGGTGGCACGGACCCCGGCCCCTCCATCCCCGGCGCCCCGTCCGGGACCGCTGTTTCCGGACAGAGCTCGAGCGGGCTCACCCTTTCGTGGAACGCGGTCAGCGGGGCCACCGGCTATTACGTGTATCAGGACGGCGTCCGCATCCGTACGGTGTCCTCGGCGAGCGCCCAGATCACCGGGCTCGCAGCCTCGACCTCGTACTCCTTCCAGGTGAGCGCGTACAACGCGGCGGGCGAGGGCCCCAAGTCCGCGGCCGTCACCGGCACCACGACCGGCGGCGGAGGGCCGAACCCGAACCCGGCCGTCCCCAAGCACGCGCTGACCGGCTACTGGCAGAACTTCAACAACGGCGCGACCGTCCAGAAGATCTCCGACGTCTCCTCGCAGTACGACATCATCGCCGTCTCCTTCGCCGACGCCACGACCACACCCGGCGCCATCACCTTCAACCTCGACTCGGCCGGTCTCGGCGGCTACACCGTCGCCCAGTTCAAGTCGGACATCGCCGCGAAGAAGGCGGCCGGCAAGTCCGTCATCCTCTCCATCGGCGGCGAGAAGGGCACGATCTCGGTCAATGACTCCACCTCCGCCACCAACCTCGCGAACTCGGCGTACGCGCTGATGCAGGAGTACGGCTTCTCCGGCATCGACATCGACCTGGAGAACGGCCTCAACCCGACCTACATGACGCAGGCCCTGCGCGCGCTCTCGGCGAAGGCGGGCTCCTCGCTCGTCATCACCATGGCCCCGCAGACCATCGACATGCAGTCCACGCAGGGCGGCTACTTCAAGACGGCGCTCAACATCAAGGACATCCTCACCGTCGTGAACATGCAGTACTACAACAGCGGCTCGATGAACGGCTGCGACGGGAACGTCTACTCCCAGGGCTCGGTGGACTTCCTCACCGCCCTCGCCTGCATCCAGCTGGAGGGCGGCCTCGACCCCTCCCAGGTGGGCATCGGTGTGCCGGCCTCGCCGAGCGGAGCGGGCAGCGGCTACGTCTCCCCGACCGTCGTCAACAACGCCCTGGACTGTCTGACCAGGGGCACGAGCTGCGGGTCCTTCAAGCCGTCCAAGACCTACCCCGGCCTGCGCGGTGCGATGACCTGGTCGACGAACTGGGACGCCAAGGCGGGTAGTGCCTGGTCCAACGCGGTGGGTCCCAAGGTCCACAGCCTCCCCTAGGCGGTAGGTGTGGGGGTGGCCGGTTCGGGTCGGCCGACAGGAGGCGTCCTTGACCTGAACATGCCACGAGAGCACGCTGTGCGCATCCGCACGGCTACCCCCACACTCCCCACCCAGGAGAACGCATGCGGCTCCACTACCGCCGAAGGGCCGCCGTCACGGCGGCCCTTCTGGCGCTCGCGCTGGGCGCACCCGCTTACGGCATGAGCGCGACGGCGTCACCACCGCCCACCCCGTCCACCGCCACCCAGGACGAGGCCATCGTCCAATACCGGATCCACGGCCCCGCCACGGCGACCGACCGCACCGCCCTGCTCCGTACGGGCGTGTCGATCGACGAGGTGGACGACCACACGGTCGTGGTCAGCGCCGACACCATGCAGGCCAAGAACCTGCGCGCGCTGGGCTACCAGCTCACCGCGCTGCCCGGCCCGCCGGACCGCACCCTGCCGGGGATCGCGGCGGGCCCGATGGACTTCCCGTCGGCGGACTCCCGCTACCACAACTACGCCGAGGCGAACGCGGAGATCGACCAGCGCATCGCCCAGTACCCCGGGATCATGAGCAAGCGGGTCATCGGGAAGTCGTACCAGGGCCGGGACCTCATCGCCATCAAGATCAGCGACAACGTGGCCACCGACGAGGCCGAGCCCGAGGTGCTCTTCACCGCACACCAGCACGCCCGCGAGCACCTGACCGTGGAAATGGCCCTGTACCTGCTCAAGGAGTTCGGCTCCAAGTACGGCACCGACTCCCGGATCACCAACGCCGTCAACGGCCGCGAGATCTGGATCGTCCCGGACCTCAACCCGGACGGCGGCGAGTACGACATCGCCACCGGCTCCTACCGGTCCTGGCGCAAGAACCGTCAGCCCAACTCCGGATCCTCGTACGTCGGCACGGACGAGAACCGGAACTGGGACTACAAGTGGGGCTGCTGCGGCGGCTCCAGCAGCAGCAAGAGCTCCGAGACCTACCGCGGCTCGGCAGCCGAGTCGGCGCCCGAGGTGAAGGTGGTCTCGGACTTCGTCCGCAGCCGGGTCATCGGCGGCAAGCAGCAGATCAAGGCCGCGATCGACTTCCACACGTACAGCGAACTGGTCCTGTGGCCCTTCGGGTACACGTACAACGACACCGCCCCGGGCCTGACCACCGACGACCTCGCCGTCTACAAGAAGATCGGCACGAGCATGGCGGCGAGCAACGGCTACACCCCGGAGCAGTCGAGCGACCTGTACATCACGGACGGCACGATCGACGACTGGCTGTGGGGCAACCAGAAGATCTTCTCCTACACCTTCGAGATGTACCCGGCGAGCTCGGGCGGCGGCGGCTTCTACCCGCCCGACGAGGTGATCGACCGCGAGACCGCCCGCAACAAGGACGCGGTGCTCCAGCTCCTGGAGAACGCGGACTGCATGTACCGCTCGATCGGCAAGGAAGCCCAGTACTGCACCTGATCCCTGCACGATCCCTGCACGAACCGGGGCGCCCCACCGCCAGGGGGGCGCCCCGCCGCATGCTCAGCCCGCTCAGCCCAGGACGGCGAGCGCGTCGATCTCGATGAGCAGCCCGGCCGGCAGGCCGACGTACACGGTGGTGCGGGCGGCGGGGGCCTCCTTGAGGCCCTGCTCCTCGAAGTAGGCGTTGTAGAGCTCGTTCATCTCGGCGAAGTGCGCGGTGTCGGTGAGGTAGACGCGGATCATCATCACGTCGTCCCAGCCGGCGCCGCCCGCCTCGAGGACCGAGCGGACGTTCTCCAGCGTCTGGAGCGTCTGCTCGCGCAGCGCCGGCCCGGCGGGGGTGGGCGGCTGCCCGTCGACGTGCGGGAGGAAGCCGACCTGCCCGGCGACCTGGAGGATGTTCCCCTTGCGCACGCCGTGCGAGAACCGCGCGGGCGGGGTGGTGTGGGTGTCGGGGGTGATGGCGGTCTTCTCGCTCACGAGTCCTCTTCCTCTTGCTGGTCCTGTTGCGGGTCCTGTGATCCTGAATAGTCCCGGCTGACGGCGTCGGCGGTACCCCGCACCAGCGGCAGCAGTTCGACGAGCCCCTCGGCGGTGACGACCACGCTGGGCGCGGAGACGGACAGCGCGGCGACGACCCGCCCGTCGGGCCCGCGCACGGGGGCCCCGACGCAGTTGATGGACTCCTCGTGCCCGCCGAGATCGGCGGCCCAGCCCTGCTCCCGTACGAGCTCCAGCTCGCGGAGGAACGCGGCGGCGTCGGGGGTGGAGCGGGCGGTGTAGCGCGGATAGTCGATCCGCGCGGCGAGGCTCCGGCGCTCGCCCTCGGGAAGGTCGGCGAGGAGCAGCTTGGCGACGGCGGCGACGGTGAGGGGCACGGGCTTGCCGATACGGGAGTACATGCGGACCGGGTACCGGCTGTCGACCTTGTCGATGTACACGACCTCGTCGTCCTGGAGGAGGGCGAGGTGGACGGTGTGCCCGGTGGCCTTGTTCAGCGCGACCAGGTGGGGGTGCGCGATCTCCCGTACGTCGAGGTTCTCGACGGCTTCGGCGGCCAGCGCGAACAGCTGCGCGCCGAGCCGGTAGCGGCCGTCGGCCTGCCGGTACACGAACCCCCGCTCGTGCAGCGTGCGCAGCAGCCGCAAGGCGGTGCTCTTGTGCACCCCGAGCTCGTCGGCGACCTCGCCGAGGCCGGCGGGCCCCTTGGCCAGCAGCGGCAGGATCCCGAGCGCCCGCTCCACGGACTGGCTCATCCTCGTCCTCTCGTACGGGTCACGGCAACACCGGCTCCGCCGGTGCCGGGCTCCGCCCGGACCCGCGCCTCAAACGCCGGCGGGGCTGGATTTGGCTGGTGCCGTCCACCGCGCGAAACCCAGCCCCGCCGGCGTTTGAGGCGTGGGGGCCCCCCCGGACGGAGTCTGGGGGAGGGTTTGGGGCGGAGCCCCAGCAGTGGCGCCGCGCCCGGGCCCTCGGGTCGGCGTTGACCCACCGTCACCCGGGATGTTAGACAGCAGGCAGCGACATACGCAACGACCGTTGCATACAGCGCAACTCCCCGGGAGGGCACCGCATGGCCAGCGACCCCGTCAAGGACCTCGCCGACGAACCGGTCGACCACCGGTTCAAGGGCCTCCCCCCGGACGCCCACGCGGCCGGCCTCACCGTAGGCGAGCTCACCGCGCAGCGCCGGGACCTCCACACCGGCGGGTTCACCACCCCCGTCCTGACCCTCGACGCGGACGCGCTCGAGCACAACCTCACCGCCCTCGGCACGTACGCCGCCCGCCACGCCCTCGCCTTCGCCCCGCACGGCAAGACCTGCATGGCCCCGCAGCTCTTCCGCCGCCAGCTGGACCACGGCGCGTGGGGCATCACCGCCGCCGTCCCCCACCAGGCCCGCGTCTACCGCGCCTTCGGCATCCAGCGCATCTTCCTCGCCAACGAGCTCGTCGATCCCGCCGCCCTGCGCTGGGTGGCCTCCGAACTCGCCGCCGACCCCGGCTTCCGCTTCGTCTGCTACGTCGACTCCGTGCGCGGCGTCCACCTCATGGACCGCGCCCTGCGCGACGCGCCCGCCGTCATCGACGTCGTCGTCGAGCTCGGCGCCGGCGAGGGCGCCCGTACCGGCGCCCGCACCGACGACGACTGCCGCGCCGTCGCCGACGCCGTGGCCGACGCCGCCACCCTCCGCCTCGTCGGCATCGCCGGCTACGAGGCCGAGGTCCCCGACGCCGATCCGGACCGCGTCCACGCGTACCTGCGCCGCCTCACCGGCCTCGCCGTCGAGTTCGACAAGGCCGGCCGGTTCGCCGCGTACCCGGACCTCGAGGAGATCATCGTCAGCGCCGGCGGATCCGCCTGGTTCGACGCCGTCGCCGACGTCTTCGCCGAACTCCCCGAACTCTCCCGCCCCACCCTCAAACTGCTCCGCTCCGGCGCGTACGTCTCCCACGACCACGGCTGGTACACCCGCCTCACCCCCTTCAACCGCCACCCCGAAGAGGGCGGCCTGCGCCCCGCGTTCCGGCTCTGGACCCAGGTCGTCTCGCGCCCCTCCCCCACCCAGGCCTTCGTCAACGCCGGCAAGCGCGACATCGCCTACGACCTCGGCCTGCCCACCGCCGAGCTGGTCCGCGACGCCCTCACCGGCGACGAGCGACCCGCCACCGGAGTCCGCGTGGTCAAACTCTCCGACCAGCACGCCTGGCTGGAGACCGACTCCGCCGACGACGTCCAGGTCGGCGACTGGGTGGCCCTCGGCATGTCCCACCCCTGCACCATCTTCGAGAAGTGGCCGCTGATCCCGGTGGTGGAGTCCGACGGCACGGTCAGCGACTACGTCCGCACGTTCTTCTAGGTCCCGGCCGTGGACCTGGTCATCCGCGGGGCCCGCGTCGTCGACGGCACGGGCGGGCCCTCGTACACCGCTGATGTCAGCGTGCACGAGGGCCGGATCGCCGAGATCGGCCGCATACCCGGCGGGGGCCGCAGGACCCTCGACGCGCACGGGCTGGCCCTCGCCCCCGGCTTCGTCGACATGCACGCCCACAGCGACCTCGCGCTGCTCCGCGACCCGGACCACAGCGCGAAGGCCGCCCAGGGCGTGACCCTCGAAGTCCTCGGCCAGGACGGCCTGTCGTACGCGCCGGCCGACGACCGCACCCTGGGCGAGGTACGGACCGCCATCGCGGGCTGGAACGGCTCCGGCGACGACATCGACTTCGACGGTCCCGACGGCTTCGACTGGCGCACGGTCGGCGGCTACCTCGACCGCCTGGACCGAGGCGTCGCCGTGAACGCCGCGTACCTCGTCCCCCAGGGCACGGTCCGCGCGTACGCCCTCGGCTGGGACGACCGCCCGGCGAGCGCGGACGAGCTGGACCGGATGCGGCAGCTGGTCGCCGACGGCCTGGCCCAGGGCGCCGTCGGCATGTCCTCCGGCCTGACCTACACCCCCGGCATGTACGCCTCCGGCGCCGAACTGACAGAGCTGTGCCGCGTGGTGGCCCGGTACGGCGGCTACTACTGCCCCCACCACCGCTCGTACGGCCACGGCGCCCTGGCCGCCTACGCCGAGATGGTCGACCTCACCCGCGAGGCCGGCTGCGCCCTGCACCTCGCGCACGCCACCATGAACTTCGGCGAGAACCGGGGCCGCGCCCCCGAGCTGCTCGCCCTGCTCGACGCCGCTCTGGCCGACGGCTGCGACATCACCCTCGACAGCTACCCGTACACCCCCGGCTGCACGACCCTCGTGGCCCTGCTGCCCAGTTGGGCGAACGAGGGCGGCCCGGAGGCGGTCCTGGCACGCCTGCACGACGACGCCGAGGCCGCGCGGATCCGCCACGCGCTGGAGGTGACGGGCGCCGACGGCTGCCACGGGGTCCCCGTCGACTGGTCGACGATCGAGATCTCCGGCACCGCCGATCCCGCCTTCGCGGGGTACGTCGGCACGCGCCTGGACGGCTGGGACACCGCCCGGCGGCTGCTCCTCGGCGACCGGCTCGCGCCGACGGTCCTCCAGCACGTCGGCCACGAGGAGAACGTCCGGGCGATCATGCGCCACCGCGTCCACACCGGCGGCTCCGACGGCATCCTGCAGGGCGCGAAGCCGCACCCGCGCGCCTACGGCACCTTCCCGCACTACCTCGGCCACTACGTCCGCGAGCTCGGCGTGCTCTCCCTCGAGGAGTGCGTCGCGCACCTGTCCGGCGGCCCGGCGGCCCGCCTGCGCCTGCCCGACCGGGGTCTGGTCCGCGCCGGCCACCGGGCCGACCTGGTCCTGTTCGATCCGGACACGGTCGCCGCCGGGTCCACGTACGAGAACCCGCGCACGCTGCCCACCGGCATTCCGCACGTCCTGATCGACGGGCGCTTCGTGATGCGCGACGGACGGCGCACGGACGTGCTGGCGGGCCGCTCCGTCCGCCGCACACCCCACGCTGCCGGCGCTCCCCGCACTCCCCCGGCGGCGTGACAGGGACATTTACGATGAACCGATGGTCGCCTTCGCCCTCGCCGCCCTGTTCTTCCTCGCCTTCGGCATAAGTGCCCGACAGGACCGCCGCGGCTTCCGCAACGCGGTGCTGTTCGGTCTGACCTTCATCACCTTCTCGTTCGCCCTGCTCCTCCAGGTGCCCGCGCTGCCGCACTGGCTGGCCATGCCCGTGGTCCTGCTCGTCTTCGCCGTCCCCACGCTCGGCACCCTGGCGCTCGGCGTCTTCCTCGTCGCCAACGGCCTGACGATGGTCCGCAAGGAAGGCAGCCGCCCGCCCAACCTGCTGTCGATGGTCGCGGGCCTCGGGATCTTCGGGATGATCGCGCTGCTGCTCCTCGTGGGCCGGTACGGCTCCACGGTCGCGCACGGCATCGCGGCGACCCTCACCCTGGTCGTCGCCTACGTCTCCTTCATCTTCCTGTGCTTCCTCGGCTACGCCTTCCTGTACGGGCGGATCAAGGTGCGCGGCGACGTCGACCACGTGGTGATGCTGGGCTCGGGCCTGGTCGGCGGCGACCGGGTGCCGCCGCTGCTGGCCTCGCGGCTGCGCAAGGGGCAGGAGATCTACGAGGCCCAGCTGGCCCGGGGCGGCCGTCCGCCGGTGCTCCTCGTCTCGGGGGGCAAGGGCTCGGACGAGCGGGTCTCCGAGGCCCGGGCGATGGCGGACTGGCTGATCGCGGAGGGTGGTGTTCCGGCGGAGCACGTCCGGCTGGAGGACCGGTCCCGGACGACGGAGGAGAACATGCGGTTCTCCCGCGAGCTGATGCTGGCGGACGACCCCGGCTACCGGTGCGTGGTGGTCACCAACAATTTCCACGCCTTCCGGGCCGCGATGATGGCGCGCAAGGCCGGGGTGAACGGGCAGGTGCTCGGCTCGCCGACCGCGAGGTACTTCTGGCCGAGCGCCACGATCCGCGAGTTCGTCGCGGTGTTCTGGGAGCACAAGGCCGTGAACCTGGGGATCTGCGGCCTGCTCGTGGCCCTCGGCGCCCTGGTGACGATCACCGTCTGACCTCGTCCGTTCGGGTCAAGGTGCGTTCATGGAGCTGCCGCCGGAGGATGGGGCCAGGGAACACCGGGGGACACCCGGTGTGCACCGGAGGAGGTACGCGATGGACAGTGAATCGGACCAGCAGCCCACGCGGTCGGACCGGCTCTTCACGGGCGGGGAGCGACCGTACGACCCCGAGGACCTCGTGATGGCGACAGGCCACGACCCGACTCCGGAGCGGGTCGAGAAGGCGCGCCAGCTGATCGAGAAGGAAGGCCCGCAGGTCATCGAGCGTTACCTGCCGTAGCGCTCTGTTCGCTCCGTTCGCATGCTGCTGAAACCCCGGTCTGAGGTCGCGCCTCGGGCCGGGGTCGTTTCGTACTCGTGCTCGTGCTCATGCTCGTGCTCGTGCTCGTGTCGCACGCGGGGGCGGGCAGGGCGGGGCCGCATCCAGAGCCGGTGAATGCTCGTTAGCGGTCCGGGGGACACAACCCTAAGGACAGGTGAATGCACGCTCTCGATGTCGACTGGGACCGCCCCACGGACCCGCGCCCCGGCCCGCGGCTCGACCACGTCCGCGCGTACGTGAGCACGGCGGGCGCCGACGGACACCTGTGGCACGGAGTGCCCACCCTGCTGCTCACCACCGTCGACCGCGCCACCGGCCGGACGGTCCGCACCCCGCTGATCTACGGCGAGGACGCGGACCGCCTCGTCGTCGTGGCCGCCGGGTACGGCGCCCCGGAGCACCCGGCCTGGTACCGGAACCTCGCCGCCCACCCGGAGGTCCGCGTCCAGGTCGGCGCCACCGTCTCCCGGGCCGTGGCGCGCACGGCGACGCCGGAGGAGCGGGAGACGTACTGGGACATGATGACGGGCTTGTGGCCGGCCTACGAGGACGACCAGGCCGCCGCGGCGCCCCGCGAGATCCCGCTGGTGATCATCGAGACGTGACGATGGCAGAAACGGTTGGGCGGACTGGTGTGCCCGTTGGGACCGCTGTGGTCGGTGGAGTGGCTGCGGTCGCCAGGTCCGCTGGGGCCGCTAGTCGTTGACGTCGAAGCGGACCGAGCGCACGAGCAGCCATTCGGTCGCGGGCCGGCCGTCGGGCCGCAGCCGCCAGTCGGGACCGTCGCAGTCGGCGCCGAGGTAGACGGTCACCCAGGAGTCGGTCCGGTTGTGCGGGGCGTAGCCGGGATCGGCGTCGTTGGAACCGACCTCGTCGAGGTTGATGCACCTGTCGCTCTCCGGGTCGTGCAGGGTGCCGGTCTGCTCCACGCCGTTCTGGTCGCGGTACTTGTAGTGGAAGTCGCCGGTGGCGGCGAGAGCCGACGCGGGGAGTGACAGGACCAGCGCGAAGGCGGCGACGGCAGCGGCGGCGGTGTTGCGGAGCTTCATGACGGGGTGAATCCCTTCCGGGGGCTGAAGCGTTGGGGGCTTGTGCGGGCACGACCCTAGGAGGCCTCGGAAGGGCGAATCGATCCTCCGGAATCCCTCGGCGTGGCGGGCCGCGCTCCTGACCACCGCCGCCACCCGTTCGGGTCACCGATCACCGAAACGGTGGCCTGACCCCTCCCCGATCGGCTACCAACGGGGCGGGAAGGGGGAACAGTTGAACGCACACACCCATGAGCAGGGCCGGAGCCGCGACAACGGACCATTCCTCCTCGCGAAGGTACTGGCGGACGCCCTCGTCACCATCGGCCGGCCGCGGCCGCGCGAGGGGACCTCCTCCTCCGCCGCCGCCTGCCCCTTGTGCGCGGCGCCGTCGTCACGCGTGGTCGTAGACGGTGACCTGCACGTCGCGCGCGCAGAGCGCGTCGGTGATGAGTGGTTCGATGCGTGACCAGGTGCCGCCGGCGAGTCCGCACCCGATGCGCGGCATGTGGACGGTGGCGCCCAGCTCGACGGCGTGATCGGCCAGGGCGGCGAGGCAGCGCGCGACGGCGTCGTAGCGAATCGGCGGGCCCCCGCTTCCGGTGCGCATCCCCCGCTGACCGACCATGTTGGCCACCCACACGTCGGGCTTCACCCGCACCAACTGCACGGCACCGAGCCCGAAGTCGTTACCGCTGCGCCCCCGATGCCAGGCCCTGTACTCGGCCTCCGGCTCCGACCACCGCCGCGAAACGGCGAGCACGAACCCCTTCCCCCACCCCCCGAGGTCGTTGCAGACATGAGCGATCACCTTGGGCCCCTTGGCCTGCGGACTCGTCGCATCTCCAGCGATGATCTTGAGCGGCTTCATACTCGAAAAGATATGCGAAACCACTGACATCGGGGGGCGGTCGGGGGGCGGTGGCTTCGGGGGTCGGGGTCTCAGCGGGGCGGGATCAGGGAGGGTTTGGGGGTTTCCCGTCAGTCCCACTGTCTCCCCGGGTCGGGCCGGCCTGTAAAGGGCGCTCCCTTCGGTCGCGTCGCTTCGCGATGGCCTTCGGCCACCCTTGACAGACCACCCCGCCCCGGAAAGACAGGACTGTCGGGAAGCCCCCAAAAGAACGGTCCACCGGTTCCATGGACGGGCAGGAGCCATCAGCGACCGGCTCCCTGGTTGCCAGGGGGCAGGTCTGAGCCCGGGCCCATCGGGAGGGGATCCGGGCCGGGAGCGGCCCGACCCGCACGAGACAGCGACCAGAAGCCCCTCGGGAGCCGCCGGCGCGTCAGATCGCCACGTGCTCCCCGTTGATTGGCGGCTGCGGGCTGGATGACGGTGGTCGGGGGGTCAGCCGTTCAGGGACGTCATCAGCTCGGGGGCGTAGCGGTCGCCCGAGGCCACGCCGTGGGGGGCCACGGCGTCGATGGCGGCCAGGTCCGCGTCACTGATCGTCACAGCGGTGGCGGCGATGTTCTCCTCCAGGTAGCGGCGGCGCTTGGTGCCCGGGATGGGTACCGCGCCCTGGCGCAGGGTCCACGCCAGGGCGAGCTGCGAGGGCGTGACGCCCTTCTCCGCGGCGAGGCGGCGCACCTGGTCGACGACGGCCAGGTTGCGGTGGAAGTTCTCGCCCTGGAAGCGGGGGTCGGTGCGGCGGAAGTCGTCGGCGGCGAAGTCGTCGGGGCTGGTGATGGCTCCGGAGAGGAATCCCCGGCCGAGCGGGGAGTAGGCGACGAGCCCGATTCCGAGCTCGCGCAGGGTGTCGAGGACACCGTCGTGTTCGATGCCGCGCTCGAAGAGGCTGTACTCGGTCTGTACGGCGGCCAGCGGGTGGACGGCGTGGGCGCGGGCGATGGTGGCGGGGGCGGCCTCGCAGAGGCCGATGTGGCGGACCTTGCCGGCGGCGACGAGCTCGGCCAGGGCGCCCACGCTCTCCTCGACGGGCACGTTCGGGTCGATGCGGTGCAGGTAGTACAGGTCGATGTGATCGGTGCCCAGGTGGCGCAGGGAACGGTCGACCGAGTGGCGGATGTACTCGGGGGTCGCGTTGTGGCCGCGGAAGGCCCCTTCGTCGGTGAACTCGACGCCGGTCTTCGTGGCGATCACGGCGGCTTCGCGGCGGCCGGCCAGCGCCTTGCCGAGAAGCTGTTCGTTGAGGAAGGGCCCGTAGCCTTCGGCGGTGTCGAGGAGGGTGACGCCGAGCTCCAGGGCGCGGTCGATCGTGGCCAGCGACTCGACCTCGTCCGTGGCTCCGTAGTGGGCACTCATGCCCATGAGCCCGAGCCCTTCGGCGCCGACCTTCAGTCCCTGGCTGCCCAGTGCGCGGATGTCCATCGTGGTCTCCCTCTAAGTAACTAACTGGATAGATAGAGCATGCACCGCACCTGCAGCCGATGTCAATAACCAGATAGTTACTTGCTAGCCTTGAGGCATGGCACGGGATTCCAGCGCGACCAAGGCGCGCCTGCTCGATGCGGCCTTCTCCGAGTTCGCGACGTACGGCATCGCCGGTGCGCGAGTCGACCGCATCGCCGAGGCGGCACAGGCGAACAAGCGGCTCATCTACGTCTACTACGGCAACAAGGAGCAGCTCTTCGACGCCGTGCTCCAGCGGGCACTGGAGACGGGCTCGGAGTCCGTTCCGTTCAACGCCGACGACCTGCCCGGCTACGCGGGCGCCGTCTTCGACCACCTCACCGAGCGGCCGGCCCTGATGCGCCTGGTGCTGTGGAAGCAGCTGGAGCGTCCGGGGACCACGGACACGGAGGCGGCGTCCTACCGGGGCAAGATCGCCGCAGTGCGGCAGGCACAGGAGTCAGCCCGCATCGACGCCGGGATGGACGCCACCGATGTACTGACGCTGGTGATCGCCATCTCGCAGGCGTGGTTCGGCGCGGTCGGCACCGACTGGGCGCCGGAGCAGCTCGCCCGCCACCGCGCGGCGGTGGTGGAGTCCGTCCACCGGATCACCACCCCGTCCGGCACCTGACCCACGACGAGCGTGGGCGGCTCATGTCCAACCCCAGACGGCCGTCAGCCGCCAAACAATGAGCAACCGCGTAGCGACCTGACGCGCCCACCGACCCCGCATCCCCTCCCGGCGGGCCCGGGCTCAGACACCGCCCCAGGGGCCAGGGAGCCGGTCACTGATGGCCCCCGCCCGCCCATGGAACCAGTGGACCGTTCTTTTGGGGGCTTCCCGACAGTCCTGTCTTTCCGGGGCGGGACGGTCTGTCAAGGGTGGCCGAAGGCCATCGCGAAGCGACGCGACGACGAAGGAGGAGCGCCCTTTACAGACCGGCCCGACCCGGGGAGACAGTGGGACTGACGGGAAACCCCAAACCCTCCCTGATCCTGAGCAACCCGGACCCCGCCCCCCGAAGCCCCCGCCCCGCCCCTCGAACCTCCCCCTCACAAGTACTCGCGCGCGAACTCCACCGCCCACTCCACCGCAGCCACCGGGACGCTCCCCGCGTGCGGGTCCAGGCTGAGGCGGGCCGTCTCCCAGCCCTGGCCGTGTTCGCGGTGGATCGCGAAGCACCCCTGGTCCGTGCCGGCCGGACCGGACACCAGGAACTCGATCGCCCGGTCATCGCCGTCCGTGCCGACCGTGGTGATCGCCATTTCACCGACTACGAACTCCACTGCCCCACGCCCCTCGGTAGCCGCCGTTCCGGATCTCCAGCCTCCCCCCGCCACCGGCCCGCCGCATGAGCCCGCGTACTCAGCCCGCGTACTCACCCACCCCACCCCAGCCCACCCCCCAGCGTGACGAGCGCAACACCCCCAACTCCCCCGCACCCGCCCACCCCGCCTCCCCACCCATTCCGCAGGCCGTACCGCGACCCCAGCCCCGCATTCCAAGGGTGGATCGCACCAGCACCCAAGCATTACCCGAAACGGGACATATCGCCCGCCACCTCTCCCGCCCAAATGGCGCGCCACGGCCGCACCCGGCCCCGTAAGCTCCCGTCATGCAGGTGATCCAGTCAACGAAACTCGCCAATGTCTGCTACGAGATCCGCGGCCCCGTCCTCGAAGAGGCGATGCGGCTCGAAGCAGCAGGTCATCGCATCCTCAAGCTCAACACCGGCAACCCCGCGGCCTTCGGCTTCGAGTGCCCGCCGGAGATCCTTGAGGACATGCTCCGCAACCTGGGCAACGCCCACGGGTACGGGGACGCGAAGGGGCTGCTCTCCGCGCGCCGCGCGGTCATGCAGCACTACCAGACCAAGGGCATCGACCTGGACGTCGAGGACATCTACCTCGGCAACGGCGTCTCCGAGCTGATCCAGATGTCCATGCAGGCGCTGCTCGACGACGGCGACGAGGTCCTCGTCCCCGCGCCGGACTACCCGCTGTGGACCGCCTCCGTCTCGCTCGCGGGCGGCACGGCCGTGCACTACCGCTGCGACGAGCAGGCCGACTGGATGCCGGACCTCGCCGACATCGAGCGCAAGGTCACCGACCGCACCCGCGCCATCGTGATCATCAACCCGAACAACCCGACCGGCGCCGTCTACGACGACGAGATGCTGCGCGGGCTCACGGACATCGCGCGCCGCCACAACCTGGTCGTCTGCTCGGACGAGATCTACGACCGGATCCTGTACGACGGCACGACGCACACGAACACCGCCGCCATCGCGCCGGACCTGCTCACCCTGACCTTCAACGGGCTGTCCAAGAACTACCGCGTCGCCGGCTACCGGGCCGGCTGGATGGCGGTCTGCGGCCCCAAGAAGAACGCCTCGTCGTACATCGAGGGCCTGACGATCCTGGCCAACATGCGACTGTGCGCCAACATGCCCTCGCAGCACGCCGTCGCCACCGCCCTCGGCGGCCGGCAGTCGATCAACGACCTGGTGCTTCCGGGCGGGCGGCTGCTGGAGCAGCGCGACACGGCATACGACCTGCTGACGCAGATCCCCGGCATCAGTTGCGTGAAGCCCAAGGGGGCGCTGTACCTCTTCCCGAAGCTCGACCCCTCCGTCTACAAGATCAAGGACGACCGGCAGATGGTCCTCGACCTGCTGCGGGCCGAGAAGATCATGGTGGTGCACGGTACGGGCTTCAACTGGCCCGAGCCCGACCACTTCCGGATCGTGACGCTGCCGAACGCCAAGGATCTGGCGGACGCGGTGACCCGGATCGGGAACTTCCTGGACGGCTACAGCCAGCCGTAGCCCCCGATAACCCCGCCCCCAGGGGCCTCGCTCGAGTTTCGACAGGATTCAGCTCAACTTTAGAATGATTCCAATGTAGGATGGTCTCCTGACCACGCAGGAGGCCACCTCATGTACGAGCCGATCCGCACCAAGTCGGTCGTCCACCGCATGGGCGCCGCCCCGGCCGACTATCCGCACCGCAGCCGCAGCGAGGCCCTGGACATCCAGCTCGCCGGGCACCTCGCGGCCCTGCTCGCCGTCACCGACGAGCTCGGGCTCGACGAGGCCGCCGCCCGGATCGCCGCGCAGGTCGCGCGGCTGCGGGGGGCCCAGCCCACCCGTGCCCCGCAGTCGCCGTCGCCGTCGCCGTCGTACGACCCCGCCGAGGGCACGGACACGACCACGGCCCTGCACCAGCGTGCGCACGACCTCGCCGCCCGCGCGCTCCTCGTCGCCGCGTCCCGCGCCGACACCACCGTCGCGATCCTCGCCGCCGAGCGCATGGACGCGCACGCCGCCGCCCTCACGTCCCAGGACCTGGCCGGCGCCCTCTGACGGCCCCGGTCCGGGGCCGCGGAGGCTCCGGACCGGGCGCCATAAACCCCTGCCGACAGGCCCTACGGCTCGGGGCTGAATTCCGCGTCGGCGACCCCGCACCACGGGACCGTCGCGATCGGCCAGACCGGGCCGACCGCCTCGCCGTACTCGGTCGCCCCCAGGGCCACGCCCGGGATCTTCACCAGCGCCTGGGCGGCCCGCCCTCCCGGCACCGGGTCCGCGGATTCGCGGAACTCCACGGTCACCACGTACGCGCCCGGCCCCTGCGGCCTGCCCGCGGCCGTCACCGCGGCCACCACCCGCCGGCTGGCCGGATCGATGCGGCACCCGGTCACCCGTACGTCCTCCGCCGCGGCCCGCGGCGCCGCCTCGCCGGCCCCGCCGCCACTGGCCCACACGTACAGCCCCAGCGGGGCGAACACCAGCAGCCCGGCCAGCGTCACCAGACCGACCAGCCAGCCCTGCCACTTCAACGCGCTCACGCCCATGCCCAGATCCTCCTCGGCAGCAGCCCCTCCCACCAGCACCCACGGGCTCACACAGCATTTCGAAGTGGGACCGCCTGGACACCTGACGTTCATTCAACTTGTCGCGGAATGTGGGTTTCCGCGAGCACTCTGCACTCGTGAGACGCATCCTAGGAATCGTCCTGGGCCTCCTCTTGATCGGCGGCGTCGTAGCAGTCGCCCTCGTCAACGGGCAGGACCCGGAAACGCCGGCAACGAAGACCGTGCGTGGCGTCATCGGCTCGGAGAAGTCCGAATTCTTCCGCGACCCGGACGTCGTCAAGGCCCTTGCCGCCAAGGGCTACACCGTGAAGACGGAGACCTCGGGCTCCTGGGCGATGGACCAGCTCGCCCTCAAGGAGTTCGACTTCGCCTTCCCCAGCAGCAGTGAACCCGCCAAGGAGGTCGAGGCCGCGGCCGGGGTCAAGGGCGCTCAGGAGACCAAGCCCTTCTACTCCCCGCTCGTCGTCATCGCCCGCTCCAACGCCGCCAAGGTCCTCGCCGACAACGGCCTCGCGAAGATGACCGGCAAGAACTCGGGGACCCTCCTGATGGGCCCCTTCCTCAAGGCCGCCGGCGAGGACCGCACCTGGCAGCAGCTGCCCGGCTCCTCCGCCCACGCCGAGCTGACCGGCACGGTGTTCATCAAGACCACCGACCCGTCCACCTCGAACTCCGGCGCCCTCTTCCTCGCCGCCACCTCCAACGTGGCGAACGGCAGCAACGTGGTCTCCGACGATGCCGGAATCGCCCGCACCGCACCCCTGTTGCACAAGCTGATCTCCGTGCAGGGCGCCCTGGAGCCGAGCACCGACGACCCGTTCCGGGCCTTCATCAGCGGCAGCGGCGAACCGCTCATCCTGGTCTACGAGTCCCAGGTGGCCGCCCTGCTCCTGCAGAAGCAGGATCCCGGCGACATGGTGGTCCTCTACCCGGACACCACCGTCAACACGGCGCACACCTTCGTCCCGCTCGGTGACAAGGCCAAGGAACTCGGCACCCTCCTCGCGACCGACCCGAAGCTGCGCGAGCTGGCCCTGCGCCACGGGTTCCGGCCGCAGGACGGCGTGCCCGAGTTCACCGCCGCGACCGCCCCGCACGCCGCCTACCTCAACCCCGCGCTGACCGGCATCCGCCAGGTCGGCACACCCACCGTAAAGATCCTGATGGCGCTCGCCGCCCGCGCCAAGGGCCAGGGGGACACACCGTGACACTGACACCTCCCGAGACACCTTCCGACGACCGCGGCCCGCTCGTCCTCACCGCGCCCGAACCCGTCGCCCCCGTCCGCAAGGAGCAGGCCGCCGGACTCGTACCGCTCCAGGACGGCGTCCGCGACGAAATGGCCCGCCGGGCCGGGGAGTACGTCGGCTCGCTCGCCGGGATCGACACCCGCTCCCCCGAGTTCGCGCAGCGCCTCGGCGAGATCGCCGGGCTCGGCTCGGCCGACATCCGCTCCGCCGCCCAGCAGTCCAACCGGATGCTGGACCGGGCCGTGCGCTCCCTCGGCTCCGACGGCGGCGGGGACGCCCAGGCCCGGGTGGCCGGCTCCCTCGTCGAGCTGCGCCGCACCGTCGAGGACCTCGACCCGCGCGACACGCCCGCCAAGGGCTTCGGCAAGCTACTCTCGAAGCTGCCGGGCGGCAACAAGTTCCGCGACCACGTGGCCAAGTACGCCTCCTCGCAGGCCACCCTCAACAAGATCGTCGGCTCGCTGCGCAGCGGCCAGGACGAGCTGCGCCGCGACAACGCGGCCCTGCACACCGAGCGCGCCCGCCTCTGGGAGACCATGGGCAAGCTCCAGGAGTACGCGGTCCTCACCGAGGCCCTGGACTCCGCCGTCGAGCAGCGGATCGCCGAGGCCGAGCACTCCGATCCGCAGGGAGCCGACGCACTGCGCGCGGACATGCTGTTCCCGGTCCGGCAGAAGCACCAGGACCTGCTGACCCAACTGGCCGTCTGCGCCCAGGGATACCTGGCGATGGACGTGGTCCGGCGCAACAACGACGAGCTGATCAAGGGCGTCGACCGGGCCGCGACCACCACCGTCTCCGCGCTGCGGATCGCGGTGATGCTGGCCTCGGCCCTCGACAACCAGCGCAAGGTCATCGAGCAGGTCAACACCCTGCGCAACACGACGGAGGACCTGATCCGGGGCAACGCGGAGATGCTGTCCACGCAGAGCGGCGAGATCCAGCGGATCGCGGCCGATCCGGCGGTGGGGGCGGAGACCCTGCGGACGGCGTTCGCGCAGATCTACCAGACGCTCGACGCGATCGACACCTTCAAGGTGCAGGCCACCGAGAACATGGCGGCGACCGTGGAGTCCCTGACCGGGGAGCTCCAGACGGCCTCGGCGTACCTCGCGCGGACGCGGACCGTCAGTGCGCTCGAGGGCGGTGCGCTGTGAGCGGGCCGCTGCGCGGTGGTCGCCGGCGTGGCTGGGCGGCGGGTTTCGCCTTCGCCGTGCTCGCGGCGGCTTCGGGCTGCACCTCCGAACAGGCCGACAGCCCGAAGCCGCCCGCGTACAAGGAGGGCACCCTGCGGGTGCTGGCCTCCAGCGAGCTGGCCGACATGCAACCGGTGCTGGATCAGGCCAGGAAGGCCACCGGGGTCACCGTGAACCTGACCTGGTCCGGCACGCTCGACGCCGCCGAGCAGGTCGCGTCCGGGCAGGCCGACGGCAAGTACGACGCGATCTGGCTGTCCTCCAACGACTATCTGCGGCTGCGGCCCGAGGCCGCCGGGAAGCTCGCCAACGAGACCCCGGTGATGTCCTCGCCCGTCGCCCTCGGCGTACGGCCGGAGGCGCTGGCCCGGCTCGGCTGGAAGCCCGAGGAGGTCACCTGGTCGGCGGTGCACGAGGCCGTCACCGGCGGGAAGCTCACGTACGGGATGACCGACCCGGTGCGCTCCAACTCCGGTTTCTCCGCCCTGGTCTCGGTGGCCTCGGGCCTGTCGGGCGCGCAGGCGGCGCTGACCGACGCGGACGTGAAGGCGGCCGCGCCGCGGCTGAAGGAGTTCTTCGCCGGGCAGAAGCTGACCTCGGGCTCCTCCGGCTGGCTCGCCACCGCCTACGCGCAGCGCGCGGACGTGGACGCGCTGGTGAACTACGAGTCGGTACTGCTGTCGGTGAACCGGGACGCGAAGTCCCCGCTGACGGTGATCCGGCCGCGCGACGGCGTGATCACGGCGCACTACCCGCTGACCCTGCTGACCTCGGCCCCGGCCGGGGCCCGCGAGTCGGGCCGGGCGCTGACGGAGTACCTGCGCGGCGCCGAGGCGCAGCAGGCGATCACCGAGAAGACCTTCCGCCGGCCGGTCGCGGCCGGGGTGGCGCCGGCCGCCGGGCTGGGTACGGACAAGCGGCGCGAGCTGCCGTTCCCCGGTTCGCTGGCGGTCGCCGACGGGCTGCTGGCCTCCTACGAGAACGAGCTGCGCCGGCCCTCGCGGACGGTGTACGTGCTGGACACCTCGGGTTCGATGTCCGAGGAGGACCGCATCGGGCGGCTGAAGGCGGCGCTCACGGAGCTGACGGGCAGCGGGAGTTCGGGGGTCGGGCAGCGGTTCCGGGACCGCGAGGAGGTGACACTCCTGCCGTTCGGGTCCAAGGTGAAGAAGGTACGGACGCACGTCGTCGAGCCCGGTAATCCGGGACCGGCCCTGGACGGGATCCGGGGCGACGTGAAGTCCCTGGCGCCGGAGGGGGGCACCGCGATCTACAGCAGCCTGGAGGCGGCGTACGAGCAGCTCGGCAAGGGCGGCGCGGACGCTTTCACCTCGATCGTGCTCATGACGGACGGCGAGAACACGGAGGGCGTCGGCGCCCAGCACTTCGACTCCTTCTACGCCGCGCTGCCCGAGGGGCAGAAGCACACGCCGGTGTTCGCGGTGCTGTTCGGCGATTCGGACCGCAAGGAGCTCACCCACATCACCGAACTGACCGGCGGGCGGCTCTTCGACGCCACCGGCGGGAACGGTTCGCTGAACGGAGCCTTCGAGGAGATCCGTGGCTACCAATAGAGCCGCCAAGTCGCTCGGTACGGGCTTTCTCACCTACCTGGAGTCGAAGAAGAACCTGGCCGGCTCCGCGTGCGGGGTGGCCGGGCTGGGCCTGGGCTTCGCCGGGGTGGGCGGCTCGTACTGGCCGGTGGTGGTCGCCGGGCTGTACGGTGCGGGCGCGCTGATCGCCCCGCCGGAGCGGGTGCCTCCGCCGCACTATCCGGACGTCGCCGAGCAGCTGGGCGTCGTACGGGAGGACTTCGGGCGGCTGCGCGAGTACCTGGCCGAGGTGGACCTGCCGCCGGCGGCCGGCGGCAAGCTGGCCGAGCTGATGGAGCTGTACGCGGCCCTGCTCGATCCGGGATGGGTGGCCGATGCCCTGGCCGCCGACCCGGAGGCGGTGCACTCGCTGTCGCGGGCGATCCGGCTGGACGTGCCGGAGTGCGTGGACACCTACAACCGGACGCGCTGGTGGACCCGGCTGACGCCGGGCGGCGAGTCGCCGGAGCGGCACCTGGAGCGGCAGTTGACGGTCCTGTACGACGAGGCGGAACGCGTGACGGCGAGCCTCCGCGAAGCAGAGGCCCGCCGTCAGCAGACGCACACGACCTATCTGGAGGAGCGCGGACGCTCCTGACAGGTCACGTGCTGCGGTGGGAACCGCTTGGTCGGGGGCTCCCACAGCGGTGGGACGCCGCTTGGTCGGGGGCTCCCACGTTCATTGGCCCCGGTCATCGGGGCGGGCGGTCAGCCCAGGCGCTTGACGAGTGCGTGGTACTCGTCCCACAGCTCCTTGGGCGTGTGGTCGCCGTAGGTGTTCAGGTGCTCGGGGACCAGGGAGGCCTCCTCGCGCCAGACCTCCTTGTCGACGGTGAGGAGGAACGCCAGGTCCTCGGCGGGGAGGTCCAGGCCGTCGGTGTCGAGGGAGCCCACGGTCGGCAGGATGCCGATGGGGGTCTCGACGCCCTCGGCGGTGCCCTCGAGGCGCTCGACGATCCACTTCAGGACGCGGCTGTTCTCGCCGAAGCCGGGCCACACGAACTTGCCCGCGTCGTTCTTGCGGAACCAGTTCACGTAGTAGATCTTCGGGAGCTTGGACTGGTCCTTGTCGGCCGCGACCTTGACCCAGTGGGCCATGTAGTCGCCCATGTTGTAGCCGCAGAACGGCAGCATGGCGAAGGGGTCGCGGCGCAGCTCGCCGACCTTGCCCTCGGCGGCGGCGGTCTTCTCGGAGGCGATGTTCGAGCCGATGAAGACGCCGTGGTTCCAGTCGAAGGATTCGGTGACCAGCGGCACGGCGGAGGCGCGGCGGCCGCCGAAGAGGATCGCCGAGATCGGGACGCCCTTGGGGTCCTCCCACTCGGGGGCGATCGTCGGGCACTGGGAGGCCGGGACGGCGAAGCGGGCGTTCGGGTGGGCCGCCGGGGTCTCGGACTCCGGGGTCCAGGCGTTGCCCTTCCAGTCGATGAGGTGGGCGGGCGCCTCTTCGGTCATGCCCTCCCACCAGACGTCGGAGCCGTCCGGGGTGAGCGCGACGTTGGTGAAGACGGTGTTCGCGTACATCGTCTTCATGGCGTTGGCGTTGGTGTGCTCGCCGGTGCCGGGCGCGACGCCGAAGAAGCCGGCCTCGGGGTTGATCGCGTACAGGCGACCGTCCTCGCCGAAGCGCATCCAGGCGATGTCGTCGCCGACCGTCTCGACGGTCCAGCCGGGGATCGTGGGCTCCAGCATGGCGAGGTTGGTCTTGCCGCAGGCGCTCGGGAAGGCGGCGGCGAGGTACTTCGCCTCACCCTGCGGCGGGGTGAGCTTGAGGATCAGCATGTGCTCGGCGAGCCAGCCCTCGTCGCGGGCCATGACGGACGCGATGCGCAGGGCGTAGCACTTCTTGCCGAGCAGGGCGTTGCCGCCGTAGCCGGATCCGTAGGACCAGATCTCGCGGCTCTCGGGGAAGTGCGAGATGTACTTGGTGGTGTTGCACGGCCACGGCACGTCGGCCTCGCCCTCGGCGAGCGGAGCGCCGAGGGTGTGGACCGCCTTGACGAAGAAGCCGTCGGAGCCGAGCTCGTCCAGGACGGGCTTGCCCATGCGGGTCATGGTGCGCATCGCGACGGCGACGTAGGCGGAGTCGGTGATCTCGACGCCGATCGCGGAGAGCTCGGAGCCGAGGGGGCCCATGCAGAAGGGGACGACGTACATCGTCCGGCCCTTCATGGAACCGCGGAAGATGCCCTGCTCGCCCGCGAACAGCTCCTTCATCTCGGAAGGGGCCTTCCAGTGGTTGGTCGGGCCCGCGTCCTCCTCCTTCTCGGAGCAGATGAAGGTCCGGTCCTCGACGCGCGCGACGTCGGAGGGGTCGGAGGCGGCGTAGTACGAGTTCGGGCGCTTCGTCTCGTCGAGCTTCTTGAACGTTCCCTTGGCGACGAGCTCCTCGCACAGGCGCTCGTACTCGCCCTCGGAGCCGTCGCACCAGACGACGCGGTCCGGCTGGGTGAGGGCTGCGATCTCGTCCACCCAGGAGATCAGCTCCTGGTGAGTCGTCGGGATGGTGGGAGCCGCGTTGTCGCGCGCCACGATTGCTCCTTGTTGAGGGGTTTGTTTGGTGTAGGCCCCGTGGGGGCTGCGACCCGGACGCTTCGCGCTCCGCTCATCCGGTGTCGACCGCACTCATCTGATCATCCGGTGCATGTGCGCATATGTCCAGGGGGCCTCTCACGTGAGCATCGCCACGTCCGTCAATCTTCCGTAAAGAGGACTAACGGAAACCTACGGACCCGTAGGTACCATGTGGGCCATGACTTCTGACGCCGCCGCCCCGGCCGTCCCGGCCGCTCCGGAGGCCAAGCCGCTGATGCGCGGCTGGCTGCACCTCGGGATGTTCCCCGCGGTGGTGGTCGCGGGCCTCGTGCTGATGGCCTTCACCGACTCGACCCGGGCACGCGTCGCCTGCGGGATCTACATCCTCACGGCCTGCCTGCTCTTCGGCGTCAGCGCGGTCTACCACCGCGGCACCTGGGGCCCCCGGGGAGAGGCCATCCTGCGGCGGCTCGACCACGCCAACATCTTTCTGATCATCGCGGGGACCTACACCCCGCTGACCGTCCTGCTGCTCCCGCCCTCCACCGGCCGGACCCTGCTGTGGGCGGTGTGGCTCGCGGCCGCGGCCGGCATCGCCTTCCGCGTGTTCTGGGTCGGCGCACCGCGCTGGCTGTACACCCCCTGCTACATAGCGATGGGCTGGGCGGCCGTCTTCTTCCTCCCCGACTTCATGCGCACCGGCGGCATCGCCGTGCTGGTCCTGGTGATCGTCGGCGGCCTGCTCTACAGCGCGGGAGGGGTCATCTACGGGATGAAGCGCCCCAACCCCTCCCCCCGCTTCTTCGGCTTCCACGAGGTCTTCCACTCCCTGACCCTCGCGGCCTTCGTGGCCCACTACGTCGGCATCTCGCTGGCCGCGTACTCGCACTAGCCGCCGCGCGCACCGGACCACGGTGCGAAAGGACCCCGCCACGCCGGAGCGTGGCGGGGTCCTTTCGCTCGAGGATCAGCAGGCGTGGCCGTCGCCGTCCTGGTCCAGGCGCAGCGGGTCGCTGCCGTTGACCTTCATCCGCTTCGGGTACTGGTGGGCGGCCAGCCAGTCGCAGCGGGCCTTCGGCGTCTCCTTCACCTCCGCCGGGAAGCGGGTCGGCACGCACACACTGACCGTCCCGTAGTGCCGGTCGCAGCCGGCCACGGTCGGGGCCACGGGTACGGAGTCCCGCTTCGCCCCCTCTTTATCGGGCACAGTCGGCTTCGGGGCCGCCAGTTCGTTCGCGAAGTCGTGCTCGTGCGCGGACGGCGGCTCCGCCGTCGCCGCCAGCGCCGACGGCCCGCCCAGGTGCACCCAGGTCGCGATCGACGGGACGCCGTTCGCGTCGACCGCGAAGAGCATGTACCAGCCGGGCGGCGCCAGGTTCGGGTTGCTGGTCACGTTCAGGTCGATGTTGTTCCCGTCCACCGTCATCGGCAGGTCCACGAACCGCTGGTTCGGGTCCGAGGAGTGCGTGACCGCTGCCGGACGGATCAGCTCCGCCTTGGCGACGGGCCGGTTGACGGTGATCCGCTGCATGTCCCCGTACACCCACTGCGTGTCGATCACCGAGGTGATCTGCGGGCGGGCGCCCTTGAACAGGTACGGCGGGGTGTAGATCGACACGTTGTGGTTGTAGGTCCCGTTGCCCGGGTTGTCGCCGACCGACATGACCCGCCCGTCGGGCATCAGGAACGACGCCGAGTGGTAGGTCCGCGGGATCGGATCGGTGGCCAGGCCCGCCTGGTACGTGTTGGTGGCCGGGTCGAAGAACGAGGCCTCGAACACCGGGTCGGCCCGGTCGTGCAGCCCGCCGCCGGTCTCCAGCACCTTGCCGTCCGGCAGCAGCACGGCGGACACGTACATCTTGCCCTCGGCCCCGGTCTGCGGCCGCTTGCCCGTACCCGTGTCCACCAGCCCCTGCGGAAGGTCCGGGCCTGCCGTGTAGGCGGGGCTCGGCTTCTTCAGGTCGATGATGTCGGTGATCCGGTTCGCGGCCGGGTTGGTCTCGTTGTTGCCGCCGCCGATGGTCAGCACCCTCTGGTCCTGCGCCGGGGGCAGCAGCACGCTCGCCGACTCGTCGCGCTGGTCCTTGTTCCGCAGGCCCGGCACGTCGGTGACGGTGTTCGCGTCGTAGTTGTAGATGGACGCGCCGGTACCGGGGGTGCCGTTGCCGAAGGTGTGGCTGCCCGAGTAGAAGAGCCTCCCGTCCTGCATGAGGATCATCGACGGGTACAGGCCCCAGTACGACCAGGTCTGGTTGACCTCGTTCATCGGGAGCCACTTGTTCTGCGCCGCCGAGAACTTCTCCGCGGTCACGTTGCCCGTCGAGTCCTCCTTCAGGCCGCCGAAGGAGATCACGTCACCGTTGCCGAGGATCGTCGCCGACGGGTACCAGTGCCCGCCGTTCATGTCGTTCGTCTTCGTGTACGCCTCGGTCGCCGGGTCGAAGACGTAACTGTCCTTCAGCCCCTGGTAGCCGATCTTGCCGTCTGCGGACGGATAGCCCTTGTTGCCGCTCATCACCAGCACCCGGCCGTCGGCCAGCTGCACATGGCCCGAGCAGAACATGTCCACCGGGGTCGGGATGGTCTTGAACGACCCGTTCGCCGGGTCGTAGACGGCCGAGGTGAAGGTGCCCGCGTTGAACTGGGCGATGTCGTTGCCCGAGCCCGCGATCAGCAGCACCTTCCCGTTCTTCAGCACGACCGCGTGCATCGAACGCACCGGGTTCTTGGCCGGGATCACCTGCCACTTTCCCTTGGCGCACTCCTCCGCCGTACCCGAACAGGTGGGCTGCGGCGGCACCGCGCCCACCTGCTCCAGCGTGTAGTCGTCGGTGGTGAGCGTGCCCACCCCGTACACCGACAGCCCCCACGCGATCTTGTCGGTGCCCGGCGGGACGGCGGGCGTACGGACCTCCGTGCGCGCCCATCCGGCACTGACCGGGGGATTCTGCAGATCGGTCCAGTACTGCCAGGCCCCCGTCGCGGCCTCCCGCCGGAACACCGTCACGGACACGTCCGGGGTGTTCGACTTGTACCAGGCGGACAGGTCGTACTGCTTGCCCGGCGTCACGGCCGGAGCGCAGGTGTTGTTCTCGGTGACCAGTGCCTTGCGGTCGCCGTCCACCCGTCGGGTGAGGGAGACCTTCATCGCCTTGGTGCCGCTGTGCGCGTCGGGGACGGTCGCGAAGGTGAAGTCGTTGTCTCCCCAGCCCGATTTGGACCAGCAGGACGGCATGTCGGCGCCGGGCGCGCCGGCGGTTTCGAAACCGGGATTGGAGAGCAGATTGGGCGGTCCGGCCGTGGCCTGCTGGGGTGCGGTGAGCAGCAGGCCCGCGGTCAGCGCCCCGACGGCCAGCAGGGCGGCACGCCGCCCCGACCTCCGCCGGATCTTCAGACGCATGGAAAGGTTCCCTTCTGTGCGGCTCAACTCCTGGTGTGACGCCCTGCCTTGCGCGAGGTGCGCGGCAGGTAGACGAGGGCCTCGGTGGCGGCGAACCGCAGGACGAAGGTGGTGACCAGCGCGAGGGCGGTGGCGGGCAGCACGTCCATGCCGAACTTGGCGACGAACACCGCTATGAGCGGGATCCGCAGCAGCAGATCGGCATTGGCGAGCAGCGCGAAGCGGCCGATCCGGTCCGCCCAGTGGCGGTGGCGGCGGCGGTCGCGGAAGAGCAGGGTCTCGATGAGGAGGAAGTTCCACAGGACCCCGGCCTGGTTGGCGACGATCTCGGCCGGCAGGTAGTGCATCCCGGCGTGCGTGAGCAGCCAGAGCGCGGCCAGGTTCGGGACGAAGCCGGAGAGCCCGATCAGGCCGAAGCCGATCAGCCGGGCCAGCGGGGTCGCGGAACGCAGCGAGGCCAGGTGCGCCAGGAAGCGCATGCCCTCGCGGGCGGTGGACTTCGACTCGCCTGAGTAGCGGTCCTGGAAGACGAAGGGCACCTCGGCGACCTTCGCGGGCCGGCAGCGCACCGCCAGCTCCAGCAGGATCTTGTAACCGAGCGGTTTGAGGGTCTCGGCGGTGACCACCGAGCGGCGCATCGCGAAGAAGCCGCTCATCGGGTCGCTGATCCCGCGCAGGGCGCGCGGGAAGAGCCCCTTGGTGAGCCAGGTCGCGCCGCGGGAGACGGCGATGCGGTAGCTGCCGGCGAGTCCGGCCCGGCTGCCGCCGCTGATGTAGCGGGAGGCGACGACGAGGTCGGCGCCGGTGCGTATCCCCTCGCCGACGAGTTCGGGCACCAGGTGGGGCGGGTGCTGGAGGTCGGCGTCCATGACGACGATCCAGTCGGTGTCCGCCCGCTTGACCCCCGCGACGACGGCGCCGCCGAGGCCGCCCTCGGCCACCTCCCGGTGCAGGACGGACACCGGGAAGGGGTGGTCGCCGGCCGCCTTCTCGATGACGGCCGGGGTGTCGTCCGTGGAGTCGTCCACGAACAGCACCTCGCACGGCAGGTGCTCGGGGTCGGGCAGTGCGTCACCGAGCCGACGCAGCAACTCCGCTACGTTCCCCGCCTCGTTGAAGGTCGGGATGATCAGGGTGACGCTGCCGCTCACCGCCTGCGGAACAGTGAGGTCCGGATCGATCGGGGCATGGAGGGACCACAGGTCCTCGCTCATGGTGACTCAGCTCCCACTCTGACGGTCGGCGGGGTCGGTCCGGTCTGCGGGGGCGGTCCGCACCGCGGGGTCGGTCCGGTCGGTCCGGCGGATCTCGATGCGGTCCTCGCCCTCGCCGAAGACGGCGACCGCCGTCGAATGCTCCAGCGCGGCCTTCACGTTCGGCAGGTCCACCGCGTCACGGCGCACCGTGGGCGAGGAGACGACGTAGTCGATGTCCTGCCAGCCCCGCGGCAGGGTCTTGGTGACGGCCGGGTCCAGGTCCGCCTTGTAGAACCAGATGGCGCCGAGCCCGGGCTCGAAACCGTGGTGCACCGCGTCCAGCCACAGTGCGTCGTCCAGCAGCACCCGGGTGCGCGCCGGGTCGTCGACCCCGCTGCCGAGCCAGGCCGCTGCCTGCCGGTACGGGGCGTTCGCGTCGACCGTGAGCGCCGTACGGTTGCCGTCGTACCAGCGCGGCAGCACGTACACCGAGGCCGCCGCGGCCAGTACGCCGACCAGCGCCCAGCGCGCGTACACCAACTGCCTGCGCTCCCCCGGCGAGCGGCGGCGGCGCAGCACGGCGTGCGTGACGCTGGCCGCGCCCCCGGCCAGCACCAGGGCGAGGAACGGCAGCGCCTGGATCACGTACATCGCCGGGAGGTAGCCGGAGGGCCGCATCGCGACGAGGGCCAGGATGACCGCGGCGAGGGCGGGACCTGCGAGCGCGCGGGCGGTGACCGACCAGCGCAGGGTCACCAGCAGCAGGACGGCGCCGGCCAGACCGCCGAGGGGCAGGACGGTGTCGTAGTACAGCCAGGACCGGAAGACTCCGTTCGAGCCGGAACCGGGGTCGAGGATGAAGCCGGATCCCTCGCGGCCCATCTGGTAGGTGATCCCGTCGATGAGCGAGACGTGCCCGGAGCCGGGCAGCAGCTCACCGTTGAGCAGCGCGAACAGCGGATAGGCCAGCCCTATGAGCGTGCAGGCGGTGATGGCTCCGGTGACGGCGAACTTGCGGGTGTCGCGGTGGCTGTGGCGCCACATCGTCACCAGCAGCGCCGGGAGCACCACCAGCATCGTCTCCTTGGTCAGGACGGCGGTGGCGGCCGCCAGCCCGGACCCGAAGTGGTGCCACAGGTGGCGGCTGGGGGACGCGGCGAGACAGAACGCGAGCAGGATCCACATCACCGCGAGGTTGTCGAGGAAGATCTCCCGCTGGAGCACGACCGAGAGCGGGGAGAGCCCGAAGAGGCCCATCGCCAGCCCGGCCGCCCAGCGCGGCAGCCACAGCCGGCGCGCGAGCACGTAGATCAGCACCGCGCTGGCGGCCGAGACGACCAGCATCGAGAACCGCATCGACGCGACGGTCATCGAGTCGGGCACGAAGAGCGAGGGCAGCCAGGTGAGCCCCGCGATCTGGATCCAGCCGAGCGGCGGGTGGTCGTACCAGTACGTGTAGTGGGCCAGGCCGTCGCCCTGCTGGACCGCCCAGGCCTGGGCGAGGTAGGTGCCCTCGTCGTCGCTGAGGGTCGGGAACTCGGTGATGTTCCAGCCCTGCACGAGGAGGATCACGAGCAGCAGGGCCCCGCACAGCAGCAGGTCCGGGCGGGAGGAGCGGAAGCGCACGAGCGGTCGGACGGGCACGGACGGGCGGACGCCGGTGGCGCTGCGCTGGGCGGGGACGCGGGGCGCGGTTGCGGAGGCAGTGGCGGTGGCGGTGGCGGTGGCGGTGGCGGTGGCGGTGGCGGTCGCTGTACCCGTCGACTGGGGCTGGGGATCAGTGGCCGTGGGCAGGGTGGCGGTCACTGGTGGCTGTCCTCTCGGATCGCGGTGGTGGCCGGCGCCCCGGTGAGGTGGGCGCCGGTGTGGCTGGTCAGTTCCCACTCGCTCTGGCCGCGCTGCTCGCGCCAGACCGCACGGATCGCCGCGCCCGCGAGCATCACCTGGTAGAACGGGCCGCCGACGACGAGCTTGACGTAGTGCACGAAGCGGATGCGCAGTCCGTACTGGCGGCCGAAGTCGTGCAGGCCGACGATCTCGAAGACGAACGTCACCATCGCCGTGATCATGGGGAGGAAGGTGATGATCGCGATGCCGACCGGCACGTCGAGGAAGACCGCGACGGCGAAGTTGAGCGGGATGATCACCCCGGACGCGGCCTGCATGAACGGGGTCATCAGCGTGTAGCGGGCGAGCCAGCGCTGCCCGCGGCCGGGCAGCTGCTGCCAGTCCTTCTTCCGGTAGACCTGGAGGAAGCCCTGGTTCCAGCGGGTGCGCTGCTTGAGCAGGCTCACCAGGGAGCCGGGCGTCTCCTCGCGGGTGACCATGTCGGAGTCGTACGCGACGACCACCTTCTTGCCGACCGACGAGAGCCGCACGCCCAGGTCGCAGTCCTCGGCGAGGCAATTCTGGTCCCAGCCGCCGGCCTCGCGGAGCACCTCGGTGCGCACGAAGACCGTGTTGCCGCCCAGCGGGATGAAGCCCTTCTCGGCGTGCAGGTGCAGCCGGGAGCGGAACCAGAAGAAGTACTCCAGGCAGTTGCGCAGGCTGTACCAGCTGGAGTGGAAGTTGATGAGCTGGACGCCGCCCTGGACCACGTCCGCGCCGGTGGAGCGGAAGGCGTGGTCGACGTGGGCGAGCAGCTCGGGGTGGACCTGGTCCTCGGCGTCGAAGACCCCGACGATGTCGCCCCGGCAGGACGGGAGGGCGGTGTTGAGGGCCTTCGGCTTGTTCTTGGTCTCGTGGTGGTCGACGACGACCCGGACGCGGGCCGGATCCTTCGCGGCGGCGCGCTCGGCGACGGCGGCGGTCTCGGGGTCGTCGTGCCCGACGATCACGATGATCTCGTAGTCGTTGTGGCTCGACTCCAGGAGCCGGTCGATGGTGTGCTCCAGCACCGCCTGCTCGTGGCGGGCGGGCAGCAGCAGGGAGAAGGCCAGCCGGCCGCCCCCGTCGGGGCGGTCGAAGCGGGTGGACGCGAGCACCTCCGGCGTTCGCCAGGCGTGCATCTGCCACCAGAGCGTGAAGGCGGCAATCCCGAAGAGTGCCAGCGAAATGACAGAAATGAACACAGAAGTGTACAAATTGTCCCCCCGGACATGCCGCAACCCCCGGCGGCAATCGTCAAACCCCCCGGAGGCTCACGGCGGGCCCCCCGGCCCGCCGCCTCCGCTTCCCCCTTGCGCGCACCCCCCAGTGCGCCATCTCGATGTCTCCCGAAACAGTGACTCCCGAACGACCTGAGGTTAGACAGTGAACATGACAGTCAGGCGCAGCGGAGATAAATGACGTGTTTCTGAACTGATATACGGCAACCGGAATTGACGGTACTCCGGGTACTTCAGGGACGAACCACCCCCAACTGCTCTGCCAGTTCGACCGGATCGGTCGTAGGCCGCGCGCAGACGAAATGTCGACACACATACGCCGTCGGGAGGTCGTGCACGAGTGTGCGCTCGGCCAGCAGGGGGAACTCGGCGCCGCTGCCGTCCTCCGCGAGCGGCAGGCCGGTCGCCACCACCGCCCCAGGAGCCGTCCCCAGCAACGCCGTCCGGTGCAGCGCCGCCCGCGCCGGGTCCTCCGGATGCCCGACGACCGCCACCTCGCGCGGACCGTCCAGCAGCGCCTCGGCCACCGCCAGCCCGTGCCCGATGAAGCGCGGAGCGCGCGGCCCGAGGGCGTGCACCACCCCGAGCGCCCGCTCGGCCGCCGTACGGTGGGCCTCCGAACCGGTGTGCGCGGCGTACGAGAGCAGCGCGCCCGCGGCGGCGGTCCAGCCGGACGGCGCGGCCGTGTCGGTCGGGTCCTGCGGCCGGCGGATCAGCTTCTCCGCGTCGTGCGCGGTGTCGTACAGCGAACCGTCCTCGGCGGTGAACCGGTCCAGCACCAGGTCGACGAGGAATCCGGCGAACTCCAGCCAGACCCCCTCCCCCGTCACCGACGCAAGCGCGAGGAACCCCTCGGCCACATCGCCGTAGTCCTCCAACACACCTGCATTGGCTCCCACTTGACCGTCCTTGCTGGTCCGCGCCAGCCGAGCCCGGCCGTCCATGTGCACGCGCACCAGCAGATCGGCCGCCTCGGTGGCCCGCTCGATCAGGTCGGGCCGCTCGAAGAACGCCCCGCACTCGGCGAGCGCGGCGATGGCGAGCCCGTTCCAGGCGGCGACGACCTTGTCGTCACGCCCGGGCGCGGGCCGCGTCTGCCGCGCCGCGAACAGCCGCGCCCGGATCGACGCGATCCGCTCGGCATCGGCCGCCGGGCCGTCCTGGGGCAGCTGGAGTACGGACTTCCCGTGCTCGAAGGTGCCTTCCTCCGTCACCCCGAAGTACGCGACGGCCAACTCCCCGTCGTCCTCCCCGAGCACCTCCCGCAGCTCGGCCGGCGTCCAGGCGTAGTACGCCCCCTCCGCGTGCTTGCCGCTGACCGGGTCCTCACTGTCGGCGTCGAGCGCGGAGGCGAAACCGCCCTGGTCGGTGCGCAGCTCCCGGACCATGAAGTCGGCGGTCTCCAGGGCGACCCGGCGCGCCAGATCCGATCCCGTGGCCCGCCACAGATGCGCGTAGACACGGCAGAGCAGCGCGTTGTCGTACAACATCTTCTCGAAGTGCGGCACGACCCACTCCCGGTCCACGGAGTACCGCGAAAACCCGCCGCCGAGCTGGTCGTAGATCCCGCCCCGGGCCATGGCCTCACACGTGTCGGCGGCCATCTGGAGCGCACCCTCGGACCCGGTCCGGGCATGGTGGCGCAGCAGGAACTCCAGCACCATGGACGGCGGGAACTTCGGCGCCCCGCCGAATCCGCCGCGCGTGGCGTCGTACTCCCGCGTCAGCCCGAGCAACGCCTGCGCCAGCTCCTCGGGCCCGGGCGTGCCGGCCTTCCCGTAGTCCAACTGCCGCCCGGCCAGGTCCCGTACGATCCGCTGCGCCACCTCGGCCACTTCCTCGGGCCGCCCCACCCACGCGGTCCGCACGCCTTCGAGCACCTGCATGAAGGAGGGCATCCCGTGCCGGGGCTCGGGCGGGAAGTAGGTCCCGAAGTAGAACGGTTCGGCGTCCGGGGTCAGGAAGACGGTCATCGGCCACCCGCCCTGCCCGGTGGCGGCCTGCACGGCCTCCATGTAGACGGCGTCGACGTCGGGGCGCTCTTCCCGGTCCACCTTGATGTTGACGAAGTGCTCGTTCATGTACACGGCGGCCAGCTCGTCCTCGAAGGACTCGTGCGCCATCACATGGCACCAGTGGCAGCTTGAATAGCCGACGCTGAGCATGACGGGCACGCCCCGCTCCCGCGCCTCAGCGAATGCCTCCGGCGACCACGGCCACCAGTCGACGGGATTGTCGGCGTGCTGGAGCAGATACGGCGAGGTCTCGTTCTCGAGGCGGTTCGGCATGGGGACATCCTGCCGCAAGAGATCAGATCAGCGCCGAAGGAGCGGGGACAGGTCGTGCGTCCAGGTGTCGCGGGTGCGGGCCCAGGTGGCGGGGCAGTCGGCGCGGGGCGGGGTGGCGAGGTCCGGGTGGCCGTCGGGGGCCGCGCCGCGGACCGCGCAGCGGTGGGACTCCGCGCGGGCGGCGGGCGGGGCGTGCTCGTCCGCGGGGTCGGGGGCGGGGTCGGCCGCGGCGGCGAGGTCGTAGGCCCGGGCGGCGGTCAGGAGGGTCCGACCGCCCTCGGGGTCGCGGAGCAGGAGCATCACCTGGGCGAAGCGGTCGGCGGCGTCCTCCTCGGCGCGGTCGCCCCCGGGCCGGAGGTCCAGCGCGTCCACGAGGGCGTGGCCCGCCTCGTGGTGGAGCGTCTCGCGGACGACCTCGGCGAGCGGCTCGTCCGGCCGCGGGTCCCCCGCCCGCTCGAACAGCTCGCGCTCCTCGGTCAGATCGTCGTAGCAGAGCTCGACGCGGCGCTCCTGCGGGTCGTAACCGGTGCCCTCGCCCGCGCAGGAGCGGGCGACGACGGTGACGCGGTACGGGAGGGCGAGGTAGTCGTTGAGGTCGGCGAGGACGGACTCGGCGATCTTCCGGTCCTGCAGGAAGCGGGAGTTCTGCCGGTCGGCCGCCGCGGGCTCCTCGTAGCGCAGGACGAACCCCTTGTCGGGCAGCTCCTCCTCGAATCCGGCCGCGGCCCACACGAGCAGCGCCCCCGCCGCACATCCGGCGAGGACCGCGGCCACCCCAGCCGTACGGATCCCTCGCGCCGTCACCGGGTCCCCCGTTCACCTGAATTGGATCAACGAGAGACGACTATAGGAGGTTGCCGGTGCTCAACTCCCTCTGAACTAGCTCAGATTCCCTCGCGCTCGCGAGCGTCCCGACGGACACTTGTGGCACGTTGCCGGAGCTCTCTGAGGGGGATGCCGATGCGGGACAGCCATCGCAGTGAGGCCGAGCGGCTGTTGGGGCGGGCCGTCGACGAGGAGACGCGGCGGGCGGCGGCGGGCGCGCCGGTGGACAAGGCGGCACTGCTGGCCCGGGCCCGGGAGGCGCTGGACGCGCTCGCCGCGAGCGCGGCTCCGGAGTACGAGGCGTACGTACGGGCCCTGGACGAGGCGGCGGCCGGGGAGCAGTCGCTCGGCGAGGCCTTCAAGCGCGGCAACACCTCAACGGCCTTACTCGTCACGGCGGTCGCGGCTGCCGCGGCCGTCGGGGCGGACCTGGCGCTCGGTGTCGCGGCCGGTGCGGCGCTGACCGCGGGGGCGGTGACGGGTGTCGCGGGCGCGGTCGCGACGGTGGCGAAGGTGACGGCCCTGCACCTGCCGGCGGCCAACCGGCGGGCCGGGGAACGGGGCCGTCCGGGCGGGCCCGAGCAGCTGAAGCTGCAATGGCTGTCGGCACTGGAGGTGCGCGGCATCCGGCCCTTCCTGGAACAGCAGCGCGCGGTCACCGCGGCCGCGCGGGCGCCCCGTACGGCTCCCCGGAGCACGCCGCAGCTGCGCGGGACGGACCGCAGCGCGGAGGCGCGGCGGCGCAGCGCCCTGGAGCAGTCCTTCGGGCAGCTTCCGGAGCCGGCGGGGCTGTTCGCGGGCCGGAAGGCGGAGCTGACGCGGATCGCGCAGTGGGTGCAGGCGGCCCGGGCCAGTACGGAGACCCGCCCGGTCGTGGTGGTGCTGCACGGGGAGCCGGGGGTGGGCCGGACGGCTCTGGCGCTGCGGGCGGCGCACGGGCTGCGGGACCAGTTCCGGGGCGCGTGCGTGGTGGACCTGCGGGGCGGTTCGCCGCGGGGCGAGGCCCCGTTGTCGACACGGGAGGCGTTGCTGCACCTGCTGAACCGGCTGGGGGCGCCGCGCGAGCAGTTGCTGTTCCGGGAGGGGGCTTCGGCGGATCAGCAGGTGCGGCGGCTGGGCGAGCTGTACCACCAGCACCTCCAGGGGCTGCCGGTGACGGTGGTGCTCGATGACGCGGTGGACGCGGCGCAGGTACGGATGCTGGTGCCGGAGCGGTCGGAGAGTCTGGTGCTGGTGACGGCGCCCGAGCCGCTGGAGCTGCCCGCGGACCTCGCGGCGTGGGTGCACCAGCTGCCGGTCGAGCGGCTGGCGGAGGCGGACGCGGCGGAGCTGGTACGGGCGGCCGCGCCGCCCCGGGACACGGACGCGGCCGCCGTGGTGGAGCGCAGCGGCGGGCTCCCGCTGGCGCTGCGGATGCTGACGCCGCTGGCCCGCGAGGGCTTGGTGCCCGATGCCGGGCCGGGCCACCCGGTGGAGCTGGCGCTGCGGGCCGCCGATGCCCGCCTCGACGGACCGGCCCGGCTGCTGCTCAGGCGGTTGTCGCTGGCCGGGCGGGCCTCGCTCGGCGGTGCGGCCGCGGCCGCGCTGGCCGACGTACCCGAGCAGTCGGCGCTGCGCGCGCTGGAGGAGCTGTGGGAGGCCGGGCTGATCGAGCGGGTGCGGGGCCAGCGGTTCCGGATGCACGACGCGGTGCGCGGGTACGCGGCGGAGCGGCTGGAGGCGGAGGAGGACCGGGCGGAGGCGGCGGCCGCGCACGAACGGCTGATCCGGGTGTACGCGCAGCTGGCGGACTCGGTGATCCGGATGGTCGACGGGAAGATGTCGACGCGCGCGAATCAGTTCGGCGGGCACGGCTTCACCTCGCTGGACGCGGCCCTGCGCTGGCTGGACGACGAGTCGAGCTTCATCACGGCCGCGCTGCGGCACTCGGAGGGCGTGGACCAGCAGGCGGTGCTGGACCTGCTGGGCGCGCTGTGCGACTTCTGTCTGCTGCGCGGCGACCTGTACCGGCTCGGTGAGATCAACGAGCTCACGCAGGCGGTGGAGGCCGGCCGGCAGGGGGGTGAGCAGGGGCGGCTGGTGCGGTCGGTGCAGTGGCGTACCGGTATCGCGGCCCGGCAGCTGGGCGAGCTGGACAAGGCCCGTACGACGCTGACCTCGGTGGTGGACCAGTACATGGAGGCCCATCAGGACGCGGGGGCGGGCATGGCCCTGATCTCGCTGGGCATCACCCTGCACCACCAGGGCAATCTCCCGGAGGCCGCGGCCCGCATCCGGGAGGCGCTGGTGCTCCAGGAGTCGCCGGAGCTGGCGGGCGACCGCGCGTGGGGGCTGCACGCGCTGGCGGCCGTGGAGCGGGACCGGGCGCACCTGGCGGAGGCGATGGCTCTGCTGGAGCAGTCCCTGGCGCTGCACCGGGAGAGCGAGAGCGTGCACGGTGAGGCGTGGGCGCACTTCCAGCTGGGGCAGGTGTTCCTGCGGGTGGGGGACGTGAAGCGGGCGGAGGCGGAGCTGCGGCTCGCCCTCGAGCTGTACGGGCGTACGCGCGATGACCGCGGTGAGGCGTGGGCGCTGACCCAGCTGGGCCGGGCCCGGGTGGTGGACGGGGATCCGGGTCCGGCGCTGGAGCGGCTGCGGGAGGCACTGGCCCGGCACCGGGAGGCGGAGGACGCGCGCGGGGAGGCGTGGACGCTGTACTACCTCGGGCAGGCGCTGGAGGAGGGCGGCGAGCGCGATCAGGCGGTCCGGGAGCTGGAGCGGGCCCGGACGATGTTCTCGCGGATGCGGGACGTGTACGGGCTGGCGCACGCGCGGCACCACTCGGGGCGGGTGACGCGGGACCAGCGCGCGGCGCAGACGGGGAACCTGAAGAACTCCGGTTTCGCGCGGCAGCTGCTGGTGGACGCGCGGGCGGACTTCCGGCGGATCGGGCTGGCGCACGGCGAGGCGTGGACCTGCCTGGAGCTGGCGGTGGTGGACGCCGGCAACGCCAAGGTGTCGCAGGCGCTGGGCCTGTGCGAGGAGGCGGTACGGCTGTTCATCTCGTACGGGGACCGGCGCGGGGAGGACTGGGCGCGGTTCCTGCGGTGCACGCTGCTGCCGTACACCCACTTCGCGGACCTGACGGTGCCGGGAGCGCCGGAGGAGGCGCGGGCGGAGCTGGACCGGCTGGCCGGGGCGCCGCATCCGGCGCGGGACGGGCGGCTGGAGGACTGCCTGGAGACGTACGCCGTGATCCTGGGCCGCGGGGTGGACCCGGCGGAGGGCTGGCAGGCGTGGCGGCTGGGCCTGGTGCCGAACCTCCACTCGCGGGAGATCATGGGCGTACCGCTGCCGCCGCCCGCGGCCGAGCCCGTGTGACACACATGACGCGCGGAGACCGCCGCCCCGCCGGATCGACGGGCGGGGCGGGGCGGGCGGCGGTCTCCGTCGGCTAGGTCCTGTCCGCGGACGGAGAGGGGGCGGCGCCCGGCTCCGGGGCCTCTTCGAAGTCGACCCGGCCCATGTGCCGGTTCATCGACTTCATCAGGCCCCACACCCCGATGGCGAGGGCCGCGAACACGATGAAGCCCAGGATGCCGGGCGTCACCTTGTTCTTGTCGAAGGTGTCACCCGCCAGCGGGAGGAGCTGGGTCAGTGCTGCCTGCGTAGCGCTCATAGCTACGCATTCTCCCGGATGCCCGCGAAGAGGTCGGACTCGGGGAGGGAAGTGTCGACGAGCGACTTCGCGAGCTCGTACTCCTCCGTGGGCCAGACTTCCCGCTGGACGTCCATGGGGACGCGGAACCAGCCGCCGTCCGGGTCGATCTGCGTGGCGTGGGCGACGAGCGCCTTGTCACGGATCTCGAAGAAGTCCGCGCAGGGCACGTGGGTGGTCAGGGTCCGCTCGGTGCGCTCGAACTCCTTCCACCGCTCCAGCCACTCCCCGTACGGGGACTCCATGCCGCGCGAGAGCAGCGCCTCGTGCAGGGCGATGGTGCGCGGCTTGTTGAAGCCCTGGTTGTAGTAGAGCTTCTGCGGCTGGTACGCCGGGCCGAACTCGGCCTCGGGGTACTTCTCGGTGTCGGCCGCTCCGTCGAAGGCCACCATCGAGATCTTGTGGGTCATGATGTGGTCGGGGTGCGGGTAGCCGCCGTTCTCGTCGTAGGTGGTGACGACCTGCGGCTTGAAGGCGCGGATCTTCTTCACGAGGCGGCCGGCGGCCTCGTCCACGTCCTCCAGTGCGAAGCAGCCCTCGGGCAGCGGGGGCAGCGGGTCGCCCTCGGGCAGGCCGGAGTCGACGTAGCCGAGCCACTCCTGCTCGACGCCGAGGATCTCGCGGGCCTCGTCCATCTCCTTGCGGCGTACCTCGTGGATGTTCTCCTCGATGTACTTGTCACCCTGGAGCTTGGGGTTCAGCACGGAGCCGCGCTCGCCTCCGGTGCAGGTCACGACCAGCACGGGCACCCCCTCGGACACGTACTTGGCCATGGTGGCCGCGCCCTTGCTCGACTCGTCGTCGGGGTGGGCGTGGACGGCCATCAGTCGAAGCTGCTCGGTCAAGACGGGATCCTCTGCAATTCGGCGTGACAGTCGGCTTCTATAGTGACCGAATCGGGGGACGGAAAATTCCGGGGGTGGGTCCGCATGGATCCGGCCCCGCCCTGGCGGAAGGAACGATCGATGAGCGCGGTGCGCGAGGGGCTGCCCGAGGGTCGTTATGGCCGGTCGGCGGACGAGCGTGCGGACCGGAAGCTCAAGATCGTCGGGTCCGTGCTGGGGGCCCTGCTGCTGGGTGTGGTCGGCTGGATCGGCTGGGACTACGTCGCGGGGCAGAGCGTCAGCGCCGAGGTGATCAAGTTCCAGGTGGAATCGGACACCGAGGTGAAGGTGCACCTGGAGGTCCGCAAGGAGTCCTCGGTCACCGGGGTCTGCACCCTCAGCTCCCAGGACAAGGAGCACGCCGAGGTGGGCCGCGCGGACTTCACGTTCGCACAGGCCGAGGCGCGTGTGGACGAGGTCGTCTCGCTCAGGACGACGAGCCGCGCCACAATGATCGAGCTGGTCGGCTGCCAGCCGGCGGCCCGCTGAGGACACGGCCCGGGACACGGTACGGACCACGGACGGCGGGCAAACGGACTCGCGGGTCCTCCCCCTTTTCTTCCCGAATTGTTAGGCTCGTGGTTTCGTCCGCCGCTGGCGGCCTAGTAGTCCCCTGTACCGACGAGGAGCACCCGTGACCCAGACGAGCGAAAGCGTCACCTGGCTGACCCAGGCGGCGTACGACCAGCTGAAGGCAGAGCTGGACTACCTCTCTGGTCCCGCACGCACGGAGATCGCCACGAAGATCGCAGCCGCCCGCGAGGAGGGCGACCTGCGTGAGAACGGCGGTTACCACGCGGCCAAGGAAGAGCAGGGAAAGCAGGAGCTCCGCGTCCGACAGCTGACGCAGCTCCTGGAGAATGCCAAGGTCGGGACCGCGCCCGCGTCCGACGGCGTGGTGGCGCCCGGCACACTCGTCAAGATCGCCTTCGATGGCGACGAGGACGACACCATGGAGTTCCTGCTGGCCTCCCGCGAGTACGCGTCCTCGGACTTCGAGACGTACTCGCCCCAGTCCCCGCTGGGCAGCGGCGTGCTGGGCAAGGCGATCGGCGAGGACGCCCAGTACGAGCTCCCGAACGGCAAGAAGGCCTCCGTCAAGATCCTTGACGTCAAGCCCTTCACCGGCTGATCACCCCCCTTCATACACGCACCGATGCCCGGCCGGGAGAACCCGGCCGGGCATCGGTGCGTGCAGCGTGCGTACGGGCGGGCGCGTACGGGCCTATGCGGTCGCCGAGCGGTACTTGCGGACCGCGAGGCTCCGGAAGACCACGATGATCAGCAGCGACCAGAGGACGGACGCCAGGATCGGGTGCTGCATCGGCCAGGCCTCCGGGACCGGGTAGCCCTCCGGGAGGTTGCCGAAGAGCACGCGGGCCGCCTGGACGGTGGCGCTGAAGGGGTTCCACTCCGCGATGGTCCGCAGGAACGGCGGCATGTTCTCGGAGGGGACGAAGGCGTTCGAGATGAACGTCAGCGGGAAGAGCCAGATCAGCCCGCCCGAGGTGGCCGCCTCCGGGGTGCGCACCGACAGGCCGATCAGGGCGCCGATCCAGGAGAAGGCGTAGCCGAGCAGGAGCAGCAGGGCGAAGCCGGCGAGCACCTCGCCCATGCTCGTGTGGGTGCGCCAGCCGACGAGCAGAGCCACGATCGCGAGGACCACGAGGGTCAGCGTGGTCTGGACGAGGTCGGCGAGCGTGCGGCCGGTGAGGACCGCGCCGCGGGCCATGGGCAGTGAGCGGAAGCGGTCGATCAGGCCTTTGTGCATGTCGTCCGCGATGCCCGCGCCCGCGCCGGCGGTGGCGAAGGTGACGGTCTGGGCGAAGATGCCGGCCATCAGGAACTCGCGGTAGGCGGCGGGCGAGGTGTTGCCGCCGACGCTGATGGAGCCGCCGAAGACGTAGCTGAAGAGCACGACGAACATGACCGGCTGGATCACACCGAAGATGATCATCTCGGGGATCCGGGACATCCGGATCAGGTTCCGCTTGGCGATCACCAGGGAGTCGTTCATGCCCTGGACGATGCCGCCGCGCGGGCGGGGTGCCGCGAGTTCCCTGATCGGGGAGGAGCCCGGGGTGCCCGGGGTCGGGGAGGTGATGGTCACTTCGCCTTCTCCTTCAGCGCTGTCTTGCGGCCCTTGGCGTCGGCGGCGGGGGCGCCGTCGCCGTTCTCGTCGGTGGCCAGTTCGGCCGCGTGGCCGGTCAGGGAGATGAACACGTCGTCGAGGGTCGGGCGGCGCAGCCCGATGTCGTCGATCTCGATGCCCCGGCCGTCCAGCTCGCGGATGACCTCGGCGAGCAGCTTGGCGCCGCCCGACACGGGCACGGTGAGCTTGCGGGTGTGTTCCTCGACGGTGGTCTCGCCCTTGCCGAAGACGGCGAGCACCTCGCGCGCGGTGGCTATGTGGTCGCGCTCGTGGACGACGACCTCCACGCGCTCGCCGCCCGTACGGGCCTTGAGCTGGTCGGAGGTGCCGCGCGCGATGACCTTGCCCTGGTCGACCACGCAGATGTCGTGCGCGAGGTGGTCGGCCTCCTCCAGGTACTGGGTGGTGAGCAGCAGGGTGGTGCCGCCGGCGACCAGTTCCTGGATGATCCCCCACAGCTGCTGGCGGTTGCGGGTCGAGTCCGGTGGTCGGCTCGTCCATGAACATCACGGGCGGGCTGACGACGAGGGCGGCCGCGAGGTCGAGGCGCCTGCGCATGCCGCCGGAGTAGGTCTTGGCGGTGCGGTCGGCGGCGTCGGCGAGGTTGAAGCGCTCGAGGAGTTCGTCGGCGCGCGCCTTCGCCGCCTTGGCCCTCATCTGGTAGAGCTGGCCGACCATCTGGAGGTTCTCGCGGCCGGTGAGGTACTCGTCGACGGCGGCGAACTGGCCGGACAGGCCGATGGCCCGGCGGACCTCGTTGGGGTACTTGAGGACGTCCAGGCCGGCGACGACGGCCTTGCCGCTGTCGGGGCGCAGGAGGGTGGTCAGGACGCGCACGGTCGTGGTCTTGCCCGCGCCGTTGGGGCCGAGCAGGCCCAGGACGGTGCCTTCGGGGACATCGAGGTCCACGCCGTCCAGGGCCCGTACGTCGCCGAAGGACTTGACCAGGCCTTCGGCGTAGATCGCGCCTGGCATACGGATTCTCCCAGTGTGATCGGACCAGCAGAAATCGGGGCGTTCCTAGGCAAAGCTTATGGGCGCCGGACATCCCTCGCCCGGCCCAACGGGGGACGTACCACCTCCGCTTCCCGGCTCGTCACACAGTGCTAGCTCATCACCTTGTACCCCGCGCTGTGCAGCGACCGCGCGACCTCCGCGCAGTGCTCCGGACCCTTCGTCTCCAGGTGCAGCTCGACCTCCACCTCCGTGAGCCCGAGCCGCGGGTCGGTCCGTACGTGGCTCACATCAAGTACGTTCGCATCGACCACCGACAACACCGCCAGGAGCCCGGCCAAGGCCCCCGGTCGGTCGGCCACGCGCAGCCGCAGCGACAGGTACCGGCCCGCCGCCGCCATGCCGTGGCGCAGGATCCGCTGGAGCAGCAGCGGGTCGATGTTCCCGCCCGACAGGACGGCCACCACCGGGCCACCGCCGTACCGTTCGGGCTCACTCAGCAGCGCGGCGACCGTGCTGCACCCGGCCGGCTCGACCACCAGCTTGGCCCGCTCCAGGCACAGCAGCAGGGCACTGGAGAGCGCGTCCTCGGAGACCGTACGCACGTCGTCGAGGAGCTCGCCGATGATTTTGAAGGGGACGTCGCCGGGGCGGCCGACCTTGATGCCGTCCGCCATCGTGTTCGGGTTGTCGATCGACACCGGGTGCCCGACCTTCAGCGAGGGCGGGTACGCGGCCGCGCCCGCCGCCTGGACGCCGATCACCTTCACGTCGGGGCGCAGCGCCTTCACGGCGACCGCGACGCCCGCCGCGAGACCGCCGCCGCCGATGCCGACGAGGATCGTGCGCACCTCGGGGCACTGCTCCAGGATCTCCAGTCCCACGGTGCCCTGGCCCGCGATGATGTCGGGGTGGTCGAAGGGGTGGATGAACACCGCCCCGGTGCGGTCCGCGTAGTCCTGGGCGGCGGCCAGGGTCTCGTCGACGACGTGCCCGTGCATGCGCACCTCGGCGCCGTACTCCTGCGTCGCGGCCACCTTGGGCAGCGGCGCCCCGACGGGCATGAACACCGTGGAGCGGACCCCGAGGAGGGAGGAGGCCAGCGCCACGCCCTGCGCGTGGTTGCCGGCGCTGGCGGCCACGACACCCGCGGCCCGCTGCTCGGGCCGCAGTCCGGCGATGCGCACGTACGCCCCGCGCAGCTTGAAGGAGCCGGTGCGCTGGAGGTTCTCGCACTTGAGGTGGACCGGGGAGCCGGTGAGCGAGGAGAGGTGCCGGCTGCCCTCCATCGCGGTGACCCGGGAGACGCCGGAGAGCATCTTCTGAGCCCCCCGGATGTCGTCGAGGATGACCTGCGGGACGGGCTCGGGCACGCGGTAGTTCATGCCGCCAGTCTCGCAGCCCGCGCGCGGCCGGGCTCTGCGCGGCGAAGGGGACGGGAAGGTGACGGGAAAAGGGCGAGAAGAGGGCGGGAAGAGGACGGGAACGAAACAGGAAGGGGGCGGGAAAGGGCCGGAAGCGGCTCGCGGGAAGGGTGCGCGAGCCGGCCGCGAGGAGGGTGCGCGGGCGGTGCGAGAGGGGTGCGAGAGGGGCGAAATCAGGCCAACCGGGACGGCTGCGGAGCGGCTGCGCTGACGGGCCGTACCAGTTCTCGTACGAGCCGTACGAGGCGCCGTACGGCCGCGTACTCTGTCCCCCATCCTTGTCGGACCCATGCGAAGAGAGCCCACGGCCATGCCTTCATCCCCGGCCAATTCCCATCTGCCCGTGGCGGGCGAAGCGCCTGCCGGAGCGGGTCTCCTCGACGCGCTCCAGCACCAGGTGGCGGTCTTCGCACGCCGCGCCGAGCAGACCCGCCTGGGCGGCGTCGGCCAGGCCCGCAACTCGATGGACCGGGCCGCGTACCTGCTGCTGAACCGGCTCGACCTGGAGGGGCCGATGGGCGTCAAGGCGCTCGCCGGCGGCATGGGCATCGACTCGTCCACGGTGACCCGGCAGGTCGCGCCGCTGGTCGACACCGGTCTGGTCAAGCGGACCTCGCACCCCGAGGACGGGCGGGCCGTGGTCCTCGCGCTGTCCCCGCGCGGGCTGGCGCGGCTGGAGGAGGTGCGCTCCTCGCGGCGCGAGCTGATGGCGCGCGTGACGGACGAGTGGAGCGAGGAGGAGCGCGAGTCCTTCACGAAACTGCTGACCCGGTTCAACGTGTCGCTGTCGGAGCTGATGGCGGCCGTCGCCGACGCCGGTCCCGCGTCCTGACTCTTGACCTGGACGGACCCGCTGCCCGCACTATGTGAAGCATGCGGGCGGTTGACCAACGGGCAGGCTCCTACACGGAGTTCCAGGCCTTCGTCGCAGGCGCGGCGGGGCGGCTGCTGCACGTCGCGATCCTGCTGACCGGTGAGCCGGAGCCCGCGCGCCGGCTGCTGGCGGGCGCGCTGGCCCGTACGTACGCGAACTGGCAGCGGCTGCGCGGGGACGACCCGTACGACTTCACCCGCCAGGAGCTGTGCGCCGCCTTCGCCCGCACCGGCTGGCGCCACCAGGGCGGGACGGGGGTGCTGGCCCGGCTGAGCCCGCTGGAGCGGCTCGTACTGGTCCTGCGGATCTACGAGGGGGTCGCGGAGGAAGTCACGGCGGCGCAGCTGGGGCTGCCGGCCGAGCGGGTCCGCGTGCTGTGCAACCGGGCCGTGGCGGAGCTGCGGTGAGCGGCTTCCCGGACCGGAAGGAAGCCCGGGTCAGACGGCTCCTGGAAGGCCCGTACCCGGTGGTCCCGGCCGATCTCGCGGCGGGCGCGGCGGCCCGCGGCGACCGGCTGCTGCGCCGGCGCCGGGTGCTCCGCGGGTTCGGCTGGGCGCTGCTCCTCGCGGCGGCGGTGGCCTTCACGGTCTGGGCCGCCCTGACCCAGCCGTGGGTCACGCCCCCGGCGGACATCTCACCGCCCCTGGAGGGCTGGTAGCCCCAGCCCTCCAGGACGGTGACGCGGTCAGCCCAGAGCCTGGGTCAGGTCCGCGATGAGGTCGTCGGCGTTCTCGATGCCGACCGAGACGCGGATCAGGTCCGCGGGAACCTCCAGGGCCGAGCCGGCCACCGAGGCGTGGGTCATGCGGCCCGGGTGCTCGATGAGCGACTCGACGCCGCCCAGGGACTCGGCCAGGGTGAAGATCTTGGTGCGGCCGCAGACCGCGACGGCCTCTTCCTCGCCGCCGGCGACCCGGAAGGAGATCATCCCGCCGAAGTTGCGCATCTGCTTGGCGGCGATGTCGTGGCCGGGGTGCTCGGGCAGGCCCGGGTAGAGGACCTTGGTGACCTTCGGGTGGCGCTGGAGCACGTCCACGATCTTGGCCGCGTTCTCCGCGTGCCGGTCCATCCGCACGGCCAGGGTCTTGATGCCGCGCAGCACGATCCAGGAGTCGAACGGCCCGGCCACCGCGCCCATGGCGTTCTGGTGGTAGGCCAGCTCCTCGCCCAGCGCCGCGTCGGCGGTGACCAGCGCGCCGCCGACCACGTCGGAGTGGCCGCCCATGTACTTGGTCAGCGAGTGCACGACCACGTCCGCGCCGAGCGCGAGGGGCTGCTGGAGGTAGGGGGACGCGAAGGTGTTGTCCACGACCAGCCGGGCGCCGGCCGTGCGCGCGATGTCGGCGACCACGGCGATGTCGGTGATGCCGAGCAGCGGGTTGGAAGGGGTCTCGACCCAGATGAGCTTGGTCTTGGGGGTGATGGCGGCGCGGACGGCGGCCGCGTCGGAGGTGTCGGCCACCGACCACTCCACGCCCCAGCGGGAGACGACCTTCGCGAAGAGGCGGAAGGTGCCGCCGTAGGCGTCGTTGGGGATGACCACGTGGTCGCCCGGGGAGAGCATCGTCCGCAGCAGGCAGTCCTCGGCGGCGAGCCCGGACGCGAAGGCGAGCCCGCGCCGGCCGCCCTCCAGCGCCGCGAGGTTCTCCTCCAGTGCGGTGCGGGTCGGGTTGCCGCTGCGGCTGTACTCGTAGCCGCCGCGCAGGCCCCCGACGCCGTCCTGCTTGTACGTGGAGACCTGGTAGATCGGCGGTACGACCGCGCCGGTCAGCGGGTCCGCCGTGTTGCCCGCGTGGATCGCGCGGGTCTCGAAGCTCTGGTGCTCGTGGCTGTCGTCGCTCATGGGCAGAGCCTAAGCCCCGCATGGGGATTGCTCCTCTCCTGGCCTGCCATTGGAAGGCCATTGGCCTGTGCCCCCCTCGGTCTGGTTCGCTTGGGGCATGGAGATTCTGTTGTTCCTGTTCGCGATCCTCATGATCGTGTTCGTCGTCAGTCCGTACATACGGCGCAAGCGCGGCGGTATTCGCCTGGTCGCCCCGGGCAGCCCGGACGCCGCCGACCCCGCGAACTACGGATTCGACCGGCAGGAGGATCTCGACATCCGGATCCCCGGGCCGGACCGGGACCTGATGGACGCCCTCGACAACGTCCGGTCGACCGGCCAGTGGCAGGCGGCCTCCCAGCTGCTCGCCGGGACCCCGAAGGACGGCGAGCAGCGCTGGCAGCGCGTGCAGGCCTTCGGTGGCGCGGCGGCGCTGGAGCTCGTACAGCAGCCGGGTGTGGGCGCGCAGTGGCTGAAGGCGTGGCGGCTGGAAGCGGAGAAGGACGCGGCCGGCGCGCAGGTCCACGCGGAACTGCTGGTGCAGCAGGCGTGGCGGAGCTCGGGCGGGGTCGGCTCGCAGGACCACCGGATCATCCTGGAGGAGGCGCGGGAGGCGTGCCGCAAGGCGGCGCTGCTGTCGCCGGGCGACCCGGTCCCCTACATCACGGAGCTGGCGATCGCGCGGGGGCTCGCGTACTCGGAGGCGGAGTTCGACACGCTGTGGGCGAAGGTCATCGACCGGGCCCCGGCGCACATGGGCGCGCATCTGGCGGCGCTGCACTACTGGTGCGGGAAGTGGCACGGCTCGCGGGAGCAGGCGGACGCCTTCTCGCACGCGGCCGCGGCCCGCGCCCCGCAGGGCTCGCTGCTGGCGGCGCTGCCGCTCTTCGCGCTGTACGAGAACCTGCCGGACGTGGTCCTGGTCGGGAGCTTCTACCAGGGCGCGGTCGTGACGCGGGCGGTGGAGGGCGCGCTGTACGCGGTCCACACGGCGCGCCAGGACGACCCGATGCTGGCGCACGTACGGCATCTGCTGCTGCTGTTCCTGGTCAACATGGAGCGCTGGGCGGAGGCCATGGAGCAGGTCCGGCACGTGGACGGCTACGTGGGAGCCCTGCCGTGGTCGGCCTCGGAGGACCCGGCGGCGCAGTACGCGGTGTACCGGGCGCTGGCGGTCGCGGGCTACGAGGCGAACGGCGGCTCCCCGGCGACGCTGCCGCACTGACGGGCCGACGGGCCGACGGGCCGACGGGCCGACGGGCCGGGATCTTACGCAGGCCTTACGGGTCCGACGGGCCGGGAATCCCCGCCCGCCCTGGCCCGTTGTCATGCGTACAAGGAGGGAATTCCATGTTCTCGTACCGCCGCACGCCCGAGCTCCCCACCCGCGAGGAGGCCCTGAAGGGCCGCCCTGAGCCTCTCTTCGCCCTGCCCGCAAAGCACACCGTGCTGGGCAACCCGCTGGCCGGCCCGTACCCGGAGGGCCTGGAGGTCGCCGACTTCGGTCTGGGCTGTTTCTGGGGTGCGGAGCGCAAGTTCTGGCAGACCCCGGGGGTGTGGACCACCCTGGCCGGCTACCAGGGCGGCTTCACCGAGAACCCGACGTACGAGGAGGTGTGCTCGGGCCAGACCGGCCACACCGAGGTCGTCCGCGTGGTCTTCGACCCGGCGCAGGTCTCGTACGAGACCCTGCTCAAGCTGTTCTGGGAGTCCCACGACCCGACCCAGGGCTTCCGCCAGGGCAATGACGTGGGCACCCAGTACCGCTCGGCGGTCTACACCCACTCCCCCGTCCACCAGGCGGCGGCCGAGGCCTCCCGCACGGCCTACCAGCGGGTCCTCACCGCCTCGGGCCACGGCGAGATCAGCACGGCCGTCCTCCCGGCGACGGACCGCCCGTTCTGGCCGGCGGAGGCCCACCACCAGCAGTACCTCGACAAGAACCCGGGCGGCTACTGCGGCATCGGCGGCACGGGCGTGAGCTGCCCGATCGGCGTGGCCCCCGCGCAGTAACGGCCCGCCCGACCGACCCCGGCGGGAGCGGCGCCCTGCGCGACCGCCGCTCCCGCCTTGCACGAACGGCTCAGATGGTCGAGGCGTCGATCACGAAGCGGTAGCGGACGTCGCTCGCCAGTACGCGCTCGTACGCCTCGTTGACCTCGTCGGCGCGGATCAGTTCGATCTCCGAGCCCAGGCCGTGCTCGGCGCAGAAGTCCAGCATCTCCTGGGTCTCGGCGATCCCGCCGATCATCGATCCGGCGAGGGACTTGCGGCCGCCTATGACGGAGAAGAGGTTGAGCGCGACCGGCTCCTCCGGGGCGCCGACGTTCACCAGCGCGCCGTCGACCTTCAGCAGGGCGAGGTACGCGTCCAGGCCGAGCGGCGCGGAGACGGTGGACAGGATCAGGTCGAAGCTGCCGGCGAGCTTCTCGAAGGTGGTCTCGTCGTTCGTGGCGTAGTAGTGGGTGGCGCCGAGCCCCAGGCCGTCCTCCTTCTTGCGCAGGGTCTGCGACAGCACGGTGACCTCCGCGCCCAGCGCGTGGGCGATCTTCACGCCCATGTGCCCGAGGCCGCCCAGGCCGACGATGGCGACCTTCTTGCCGGGGCCCGCCTGCCAGTGGCGGAGCGGGGAGTACAGGGTGATGCCGGCGCACAGCAGCGGGGCGGCGACGTCGAGGGCGAGGCCGTCGGGTATGCGGACGGTGTAGTTCTCGTCGACGACGATGTGGCTGGAGTATCCGCCGTACGTGGGCTCGCCGTTCTTGTCGAGGGCGTTGTACGTGCCGGTCATTCCCTTGGCGCAGAACTGCTCCTGGCCACGCAGGCAGTACTCGCACTCACGGCAGGAGTCGACGAAACAGCCGACGCCCACCCGGTCCCCGACCGCGAACTTCGTGACGCCCGGGCCGACTTCGGTGACGACGCCGGCGATCTCGTGCCCGGGGACCATGGGGTAGATGCCCTCGCCCCAGCCGTCGCGGACCTGATGGATGTCGGAGTGGCAGATTCCGGCGTACTTGATGTCGATGAGGACGTCGTGCTCGCCGACGGGGCGGCGCGGGACCGTGATGCGCTCCAGCGGGGCCTTGGGGGCGGGGGCCGCGTAGGCGGCGACCTGGGTGATGGCGGTGACGGACATGGGGGTGCTCCTCGGCGGTGACGCTGGTGTGTTCGGATGCCAGCCTGCCGGGCCGGGCGGCGCCCACCCAGCCCCCTGCCCTGCCTAGGACTGCCGGACCTACCCTTGGCGGGGTCAGGAACACCGCCGCGCCGCGGCGGGCTCCCGGCGATACTGGCGGTATGGACCAGCGTGATCAGCGAGCCGAGCTCGGCGAGTTCCTGCGCAGCCGCCGCGCGCGGCTGCGCCCCGAGGACGTGGGCCTGCCCGACTACGGGCGCCACCGGCGCGTCCCAGGCCTGCGCCGCGAGGAACTGGCGCTGCTGGCGGGGGTGTCCGTCGCGTACTACACGCGCCTGGAGCAGGGCAGCGGGCACAACGTGTCGGCGGAGGTGCTGGACGCCATCGCGCGGGCGCTGCGCCTGGACGGCACGGAGCGGGCGCACCTGACGCATCTGGCGCGCCCGCAGGCACGCCGGCGCCGCCAGAGCCACCGTCCGCAGCAGGTCCGGCCGGAGCTGCGGACGCTGATGGACGCGATGGAAGGCGTACCGGCCTACCTCGTGGGCCGGCGGCAGGACGTACTCGGCTGGAACCGGCTCGCGGCCGCGGTGTTCGGGGACTTCGGGGCGCTGCCCGTGCAGGAGCGGAACCTGGTGCGGCTGGTGTTCCTGGACCCGGCGACGGCCGAGCTGTACGCGGAGTGGGAGTGCCGGGCCTGCGAGGTGGTGAGCAACCTGCGGATGTACGCGGGCCAGCACCCGGACGACGAGCAGCTGACTGCGCTGGTCGGGGAGCTGTCGGTGAAGAACGAGGAGTTCCGCCGGCTGTGGGCGGCGCACACGGTGGCCGACAAGACGCACGGGGTGAAGAAGCTGCGGCATCCGCTGGTGGGCGAGCTGGACCTGTACTTCGAGAGGCTGGAGCTGCCGGACGATCCGGCGCAGTTCCTGGTCACCTTCCACGCGGCGCCCGGGTCCCCGTCCGAGGACGCGCTGCGCCTGCTGTCGTCGTGGTCCGCCCCGTCGGAGCAGGCCGGAAGCGAGGCCGGAGCAGCCGGGGCGGCCGGGGCCGGGGCGGACCGGGACCCCGCCGCTACAGCTTGAGCTGGTAGTACGCCGTGTCGCGTTCGTGGCGGTAGCCGAGGGCCTCGTTCACCGCGCGCATCGGAGTGTTCTCGTCCGCGACCGTCGTGGCGATCTGCCGCAGGGCGGGATACCGGTGCGCGGCCAGCTCCATCATGCGCAGCTTCACGGCGCGGCCGAGGCCGTGGCCGCGGTGGGCGGGGACGACGACGGTGTCGTACTGGAGGGCGCGGGCGCCGGCGGGATCCGGCAGGACCAGTTCCGTGTACGCGGCCACCTCGCCGGATCCGGTGACCGCGGCGACCGTGGTCAGCTCGCCGCCCCGGTCCAGGATCAGCCGGTGCGCCGCGTGCAGCCGCTCGGCCGTCCAGGTCTCGATCCTCTCGTCCACGTCCCCCATGGGCGCGTCCTCCATCGCCCCGTGGGCCCTGGCCACCGCCGCCGCCCGGTCGTCCGGCACCAGGCCGTGCCAGGCGTGCAGTTCGTACCCCGGCGTGGCCGGGGCGGCCGGCCGGTCCTGCTGCCGGGTCACGTCCTGTGCGTACCAGGCCAGGGGCAGGACGTTCTCGAACCCGAGCGACTCCGCGAACGCCTGCCCCGGACCTCCCAGGTCCACCATCGCCGCCACCGAGGTCCGCCCCTGCGCGAGCAGTTCGTCGCGGACCCGCTGCCACAGGGCGGTGCCGACGCCCCGCCGGCGGGCGTCCGGACGTACCGTCAGCACGTCCAGGAACGCGGTGTGGCTGTTGGCCTCGTCCGTGAACAGGAGCAGGCCCGCCACGCCCTGTGCCTCGTCCGCCGCCCAGAGCACGGCGTGGCCGCGGGCGGGCGCCACGCACAGCCGCCCGGCGACCTCCAGCCGGGAGGGCGCGGGCAGCTGCGGCAGGTCGGCGGCCGAGGCGGCGACCAGGACCGCCCACCAGTCGTCCACCTGGGTCTCGGTCGGGGGCACGGGCAGCGCTCTGATCGTCATCCCCCGAGCCTAAGCAGCGGCCGCGGCCTCTGGTCAGGCGTTTTCGGTCACCGTCACCCGTCCGCGGCGAATTGTCGCCACCCGCGGCGCCCGCTTCGCCAGCGCGCTGTCGTGCGTGACCATGACGAAGGTGAGCCCGTGCTCCGTGCAGAGCCCTTCCAGCAGGTCCATGACCTCGTCGCGCATGGACTCGTCGAGGTTGCCGGTCGGCTCGTCGGCCAGCAGCACCTTCGGCCGTTTCACCAGCGCCCGCGCGATCGCGACGCGCTGCTGCTGGCCGCCGGACATCTCCCCGGGCAGGTGGCCCATGCGTTCGCCGAGCCCCACCGACTCCAGGGCCTCGGCGGCCCGTTCGCGCCGTACGCGGGCCTTGAGGCCGAGCGGGACCAGGGCCGTCTCGACGTTCTCCTGCGCCGTGAGGGTCGGGATCAGGTTGAAGGACTGGAAGACGAAGCCGATGTTCTCCGCCCGGACCCGGGTGAGCCGGGCCTCCGAGACCGTGGCCAGGTCCAGGCCGTCGAGGACGACCTGGCCCTGCGTGGGCCGGTCGAGGGCGCCGAGCATCTGGAGCAGGGTGGACTTGCCGCCGCCCGTGGGGCCCTGGATGACGAGCCGGCCGCCGTCCTCGATGGTCAGGTCGACCCCGGCGAGCGCGTCGATGGATTCCTTGCCGCGCCGGTAGCGCTTGGTGACACCGGTGAGTTGGTACATGTCGTTCGTTCCCTCGGTCGCTGGGTGCGGACGGGCGTACGGGCGGGGGTACGCGCGTGGGTGTTGTACGGGCTGATGGGCGGGCTGATGGGCGGGCGCGCGGCTATTCGACGCGGCGCAGGGCGTCCGCCGGCCGCAGCCGGGAGGCGCGCCAGCCGCCGAAGCCGCCCGCGACCAGTCCGCCCAGGACGGCGAGGCCCACGGCCAGGCCGATGGTGGCGAGCGAGACGGGCGCGGTGAGCGCGACGTCCAGGGCCTTGCCGGCCGCGTCGCGGGCGCCCCGCGTCATCGCGGCGCCGCCGCCCGGACCGGCGGCCCGCATCAGGCCGCCGCCACCGCCCGCGAGCTGCGCGGTGAGGGTGGGGCTGACGGCGGTGATCAGGTAGGCCGCGCCGAGGCCCAGGCCGATGCCGAGGACGCCGCCGATCAGGCCGTTGACGAGGGCTTCGCCGGCGACCTGGCGGGTGACGCGGCCGCTCTTCCAGCCGAGCGCCTTGAGGGTGCCGAACTCGCGGACCCGGCGGCTGACGGCCGAGGAGGTGAGGAGGCCCGCGACGAGGAAGGCGGCGGCGAGGACGGCGTACGAGAGCCAGGTGCCGACGGTGGAGGCGAGCGAGGCGGCCGTGGACAGCGAGCCGGAGACGGTGTCGGCGAGGTCGGCGGAGGTGGTGACGGTGGTGTCGGGGACGTTCTTCTGGATGGCCTGCTTGACGTCGGCGAGGCCCTGGGAGTCCTTGGCCTGGACGTAGACCGTGGTGATCTTGTCAGGGGTCTCGGCGAGGGTCTGGGCCTGCTTGAGCGGGACGTACACGTTGGCGGCGGCGTCCCCGCTGTCGGCGGTGGCGATGCCGACGACCTTGAACACGGTCTTCTTGACGGTGATTTCGGAGCCGGCGGCCAGCTTGTTCTTGGTGGCGTAGGCGCTGTCGACGACGGCCACGGCCGCGTCGGTCTCGCCCGCCTCGAAACCGCGACCCGAGGTGATCTTGGAGGTGGTGAGCGGGCCCAGCTTCGGCCGGGTGACGTCCGCGCCGTAGACGGTGAAGGAGTTGACGTCGAAGTCGGCGCCGCCGCCCTCGACAGTACCGCCGGAGCCGGAGCCTGCGCCCGCGCCTCCCGTGGCGCCCGGCTTGGCGGGCGTAGCCCCCTCGACGCGCTTGAACTCGCCGCGCTTGAACTGCCCGTTGACCTTCATCACCTGAAGGCTGAGGCCGCCGACGGCCTGCGCGACCCCGTCCTGTCCGGCCACCTTGGCGACGGTGGCGGCGTCGAGGGTCTGGAAGCCCTGGGGCAGCACCATGTCGCTGCTCTGCTCGGTGCCGGCGTCCTCCTCCCCCTCGCCCTTGGCGTCGAACTGGAAGCGGGGACGGGCGGCGGTGCTGCCTTCCTCCGGCGGGGTCTGGGCCTTGGTGACGGTCATGTCCGTGCCGAGTCCGTAGAGGGACTGCAGGACCTTGCCCTGCGCCTGCGTCATACCCGCCGAGACGGAGGTGACGACGATGACGAGGGCGATGCCCAGGGCGAGTCCGGAGGCGACGACGAGGGCGGCCTTCCGGCGGCGGCGCAGCTCGCGCCGGAGGTAGGTGAGGAACATGCGGCCGAAGCTAGGCAGCACCCGTGATGGCCGGATAAGCCGCGGGTGAGAGTCGCATGAAAAGGCGGACGGCCGGGAACCCGAGGGGGTTCCCGGCCGTCCGCCGGATGTACTGCGAGGTCAGAAGGTCTTCACACGGTCCGTCAGACGGCCGCGCCCGCCTTCCACTCCGCCCAGTTCATGTTCCAGCCGTTGAGGCCGTTGTCCGGCGTGATGGTCTTGTCCGGGGAGTTGACCACGGTGACCACGTCGCCGATGAGCGAGTTGTCGTAGAGCCAGGCGGCCGGCTGGTTCGGGTCGCCCGCGCCCTTGGCGTCGTTCAGGCCGACACAGCCGTGGCTGGTGTTGACGCTGCCGAAGATCGAGTCCGCGCCCCAGTAGTTGCCGTGGATGAAGGTGCCGGAGTTGGACAGCCGCATGGCGTGCGGGACGTCCTTGATGTCGTACTCGCCCTTGCCGTCGTCGTCCGTGAAGCCGACGGTGGCGCCGTTCATCCGGGTCTCCTTGAACTTCTCGGAGATCACCATCTGGCCGTTGTACGTCGGGTTCTCCGGGGAGCCCGCCGAGATCGGGATGGTCTTGAGGACCGCGCCGTCCCGGGTGACCGTCATCTTCTTCGTCTTCGCGTCGACCGTGGAGACCTGGCTGCGGCCGATCTTGAAGGTGACGGTCTTGCTCTGGACGCCCTGGACGCCGGGCGCGCCCTGCACGCCCTCCAGCGCCAGCTTCAGCGTGACGGTGGAGTTCGCCTGCCAGTACTGCTCGGGGCGGAAGTCGAGGCGCTGCGCGCCGAACCAGTGGCCCACGACTTCCTGGCCGCTGCTGGAGGAGACGGAGATGGCCGCCTGGACGGCCTTCTTGTCCTTGATCGCCTTGTTGAAGGTGATCGAGACCGGCATGCCCACGCCGACGGTCTGGCCCTCGTCCGGGACGAAGGAGCCGACGAAGCTGTTCTCCGGGGAGACGGTGGTGAAGGAGGCGTTCTCGTGCGCCTCGCGGCCGTCGGCGTCCTTCGCGGTCGCCGACAGGGCGTACTTGGTGGAGCGCTTGAGCGCGGCGTCCGGCTTCCAGCTCTTGCCGTCCGCGGCGATCTTGCCGGCCACGGCCGTGCCCTCGGCGCTCTTCAGCTCGACCTGGGTGAGCGTGCCGTCGCTGACGGCGACGTTGGCCGAGTCGTTCAGGCCGACGTTGGTGGCGCCGTCCTTCGGCGTGATGGCTATTCGGGCCTTGGAGGCGTCCTTGGCCGCCGCCGCGTCGACGTCCGCCTGGGACTTGCTGCTCTCGCTCGCGTTCGGCTTGTCACCGCCCCCGCCGTTGCACGCCGAGAGCACCAGTACGCCGCCGAGCACGGCGGATACGGCCACCAGGGACCTTCTCCGTCGCTTGCTGTCCGTCCTCACACGCCACTCCATCGTTGCCGGAAACCCCGAGGCTGCCGTCCCGGGGTTGGCCGGGCAGGGGGACATGGCCCCCTGCCTCGTCCTGACAACGCGTTAACGTCGCGGATCGGTTCCACATTCCGTTGGGATGTGGGCAACCACACGGTCAGGCGTTGTCGGTTTCTTCGTCGAAGGCACCATCTTCCTCGTCCATGTCCCACTCCATGGACTCGGGGTCGTATTCGACGGGCTCGCTGCTCCAGGAGGCCTGCGCCAGCTCCACGCCGGGGATGTCGGCGACCAGGTCAGTGGGGTCGACCAGATAGGCGAGGGCCTCCGACTCGTCCTCCCGCACTGCGGACTCGGCGTGCCCGCGCTCCTCGTCCGGCATGAACTCGTCGGCCTTGATGTGCGCGAGCGCGGCTCCCGTGAGTGCTTGCGAGTCCGGCACCTCGAGGATCAAATCAACCCGAAGCCGTACGTATCGTGATGTCTCAGAAGAGTTCATACGACGGAGAGTAAGCCCGGGGAACCCCTGACTTTCCCACGACCCGCCCCTTTCCGTAGCATCACCGCACACGGCCAATTCGCTGCTGCCACAAGGGGGATCGCACCGTGTCCGCACGCCGACCGCTGCTCACCGCTCTCGGAGCGACCACCCTCCTCGCCGCCCTCTGGTTCGTCCCCTCGGCCAACGCCACCGCACCGGAGCACGCCGCGGGCCACTCCGCGGTGCCCGCCGCCGCGAACGCGGCCGATACGGTCGCACACGCGGACGCAGGGCCCGAGGCGCAGGCACAGGCGGCGCCCCTCACGCTCGCCGACACCGGCTCCGTCGACACCACCCCCTACTTCCTGGGCGGCATGCTCTGCCTCGGCGCCGGGGCCGGGTTCGTGACCTTCTCCGTACGCCGCTCCCGCACCCTGTAAGCGCCTGCAACTGCACGAAGGGCCGCCCCGGCGGGGCGGCCCTTCTCATGCCTCGGTGTACGTCAGGCCAGCGGGCCCGTCACGGACTCCACCGCGTCGACGAGGGCGCCGGAACGGACGAACGCGTCGGCGGCGGCCAGGTCGGGGGCGAGGAAACGATCCGGCCCGGGACCCTGCACACCCGCCGCGCGGGCGGCCTCGATCGCGGCCAGGCTCGCCGGGGCGGCGGTGAGCCCGTGGCGCAGCTCGATGGCCCGGGTGGCCGCGTACATCTCGATGGCGATGATCCGGGTGAGGTTGTCCACGGCGGTACGGAGCTTGCGCGCGGCCGACCACCCCATCGAGACGTGGTCCTCCTGCATGGCGGAGGAGGGGATCGAGTCGGCGGAGGCCGGCACCGCGAGCCGCTTCATCTCGCTGACCAGGGCGGCCTGCGTGTACTGGGCGATCATCAGACCGGAGTCCACACCGGCGTCGTCCGCGAGGAACGGCGGCAGGCCGTGCGAGCGGTTCTTGTCGAGCAGCCGGTCGGTGCGCCGCTCGGCGATGGAGCCGAGGTCGGCGGCCGCGATGGCCAGGAAGTCCAGCACGTACGCGACCGGGGCCCCGTGGAAGTTGCCGTTGGACTCGACGCGTCCGTCGGGCAGCACCACCGGGTTGTCGACGGCGGCGGCCAGCTCGCGGGAGGCGACCAGGGCGGCGTGCGCCATGGTGTCGCGGCCGGCGCCCGCGACCTGCGGGGCGCAGCGCACCGAGTAGGCGTCCTGCACGCGCGGGGCGGACTCCTCCTGGAAGTGCCCGGTCAGCCCGGAGCCCTTCAGCACGGCGGCCATGTTGGCGGCGGAGGCGCCCTGGCCGGGGTGCGGGCGGATGGCGTGCAGCTCGGGCTGGAGGACCTTCTCCGTGCCGAGCAGCGCCTCCAGGGTGAGGGCCGCGGTGATGTCGGCGGAGGTGTACAGCTTGCCGAGGTCGGCGAGGGCCATGACCAGCATGCCGAGCATGCCGTCGGTGCCGTTGAGGAGGGCGAGGCCCTCCTTCTCGCGGAGCTCGACGGGCTCGATCCCGGCTTCGGCGAGCAGTTCCCCGGCGGGGCGGACGGTTCCGTCCGGACCCTCGGCGTCGCCCTCGCCCATCAGCGCGAGCGCGCAGTGGGACAGCGGCGCGAGGTCGCCGGAGCAGCCGAGGGAGCCGTACTCGTGGACGACGGGGGTGATCCCGGCGTTGAGCACGTCGGCCATGGTCTGGGCGACGGAGGGCCGTACGCCGGTGTGCCCGGAGGCGACGGTCTTGAGCCGGAGGAACATCAGCGCGCGGACGACCTCCCGCTCGACGCGCGGGCCCATGCCGGCGGCGTGCGAGCGGACGATGTTGCGCTGGAGCTGGGCGCGCAGCTCGGGGCTGATGTGCCGGGAGGCCAGCGCGCCGAAGCCGGTGGACACCCCGTAGACGGGCTCGGGCTTGGCGGCGAGCGCGTCGACGATCCCCCTGGCGCGGGCGAGCGCGTCGAGCGCCTCGCCGGACAGCTCGACGCGCGCGTTGTGGCGGGCGACGGCGATGACGTCCTCGGCGGTGGTCCCGGACGTCCCCACCACGACAGTGTGCATATCCATATTCAGCACCCTACGGATTGAATCGCTACATGTCACTAGGCGAAACTGTCACGATCACGCGCCAGGAGGGCCCCTTACGGCCCGAGCGGCGGTCACTGGCGGCCGCGGAAGCGGCGCCGCTCCCCCGGAGCCTCCTGCGCAGCGGCGTCCGCGAGCCGCACCACGGCGGTGTCCCGGCCCGCCACCACCGGCTTCGGGGAGCGCGCGGCCTTCGCCTTGTACTGGGCGGCGTCCGCGAGCCGGAACAGCCGGCGGGAGGACTTCACCAGCCCGATCGGGTCCCCGGTGGAGGCCACCCCGCAGGCCACGCCCTCGCCCAGATCCAGCTCGGCGGCCCGGGTGCACAGCTCCTCGGTGACCCGCACCACCTCGTCCGCCGTCGGCCCCACCCCCAGCAGGCAGAACTCGTCGCCGCCGAGCCGCGCCACCAGCGCGCCGGGCAGCATGGCCCCGCACAGGCTCAGCACCGACCCGAACCGCTCCAGCAGCCGGTCGCCCATGGCGTGGCCCAGGGTGTCGTTGACCTTCTTCAGCCCGTTCAGGTCGCAGACCACGAGGCTGACCACGACTCCGGTCCGCCGGTGTTCCTCCAGGGCCTCGTCGAGCCGCATGTCGACCGCCCGCCGGTTGGCGAGGCCGGTCAGCGGGTCGGTGAAGGCGAGGCGCCGGGCCTCCTCCAGCCGTTCGTTCTGCGCGAGCCCGGCCGCGACCACAGCGGCCAGGACGGTCGCGAACTCGGCGTCGTCCTCGTCGAAGTCGGGCAGCCCCTCGTCCCGGGCCACGTACAGCTCGCCCCAGGCCCGCCCGCTGAGCACGATCGGCGCGACCACGCAGGTGCCGCGCCCGCGCCGGCGCAGGGCCTCGCCGCGCCGCCCCGGCCGGTCGCCGACGGCGCTCTCGACCCAGGCGTGCGGGCCGCCGCCGCCCACCCAGCGCTCGTGCAGGAACTCGGTGATCTCGGGGAAGTCGTGCACGGGATAGGACTCGTCCTCGGGGAACTCCTCCTCCCCCCGCCGCCGCTCCCCCTCGTTCACGAGCACCCGCAGGCGCCCCCGCTCGCGCTCCCACGCGGAGATCGCGGCGAAGGAGCCGTCCAGCGCCACCCGCGCTCCCCGCGCAGCCGCCCGCACACTGTCCCGCGGCGCGCACGCCGCGGCCATCGCCTGCGCGAGGCCCACCACGGCTCGCAGCCGCCCGTCAACTCCCATCACCCCAGGTTAGGGAGTTTTGTCTGATTTGGTGATAATTGGCGCGACTTTCAGTGGCAGCAAGATCACGAAGGGTAACGGCCGAGGCGGCGACAGTGACGCGGTCCGGCTACTGCCCGGGCCAGTTCGGCTTGCGCTTCTCGTTGAACGCCGCCACGCCCTCGGCCCGGTCCCCCGAGAAGGCAACCGTCCGCCAGGCCGCGTCCTCGATCTCCAGACCGGCCGCCAGGTCCATCCCGTGCCCCAGCCGCAGCGCCCGCTTGGCCGCCCGCAGACCCACCGGGGAGTTCGCCGCCATCCGGGACGCCAGGGAGAGCGCCTCGGCCGTGTCCTGCCCGGCCGCGACCACCGAGTCCACCAGCCCCAGCGACAGCGCCTCGGCCGCCTCCACCCGCCGCGCCGTGAAGATCAGCTCGGCCGCCCGCGCCGCACCCACCCGGCGCGGCAGCAGCTGCGTGCCCCCGCCGCCCGGGATCACCCCCACCGACACCTCGGGCAGCCCGACCACCGCCGTCTCGTCGGCCACGATCACATCGCAGGCCAGGGCCAGCTCGAAGCCGCCGCCCAGGGCGAAGCCGTGCACGGCGGCGATCGTGGGCATCGGCAGCTCCAGTACGCCCCCGTACGCACCCCGCGTGGTCGGCCGCTGCCGCACCAGCTCGGCGTCCGACAGCGAGTTCCGCTCCTTCAGGTCCGCCCCCACGCAGAACGCCCGCTCCGCGGCGGAGGAGAGCACCACCACCCGTACGGAAGCGTCGGCGGCCAGCTGCGCGCAGGCCGTCCCGATGGCGCGGGCCATGTCCGTCGACACCGCGTTCATCGCCTTCGGGCGGTCCAGCACCAGCTCGACGACCCCGTCGTCACCGTGCCGACGTACCGAAACGAACTCCGACTCGAACGCGGACTCGGACGCGGACTCGGACATAGGACAGACCCTCCCGGTTAACGAACGTTACCCGGGGATCTTAGGCTTCCGCCGCGTCAGCGACCAGGGCTCCACGACACCCAGACCACGCACCGGCCGCTGCCACATCGGCTGGAGCGCGAAGCGGTACGCGCCGCCGCCCTCCGCTTCGGCCTCCTTCTCGGACACCGGCGCGGCCCCGGTCCGGCCCAGCTCCTCCGCCATCGCCCCGTCGACCAGCACCGCGTCCTTCGGCGCTATGGACGTCAGCCGGCTCGCCAGGTTCACCGTGGTCCCGAAGACATCGCCCATCCGGGTCGTCACCGTGCCGAAGGCGATCCCGACCCGCAGCTCGGGCATCTGCGGATCGGCCTCCATCGTCTCGATCAGCCGCAGCGCGATCTCCGCCGCCGTCGCCGCGTCGTCGGCGGCGTACAGCACCTCGTCGCCGAGCGTCTTGATCAGCCGGCCGCCGTGCGCCGCGACCAGGTCCGCCGAGGTCGTCTCGAAGGACTCGACCAGCTCTCCGAGCTCCTCCTCCTCCAGCCGCCGCGTCAAACGGGTGAAGCCCACCAGGTCCGCGAAGCCCACCGCGAGCCGCCGGTCGACCATCTCCTCGTCGTCCGCCACCTGCACGACGCGCCCGGTCGCGGCCGCCAGCTGGCGCCGCCACACGTAGACGAGGAACTCCTCCAGCTCCGGCAGCAGCAGCTCGACCAGGGGGTACGTGACCTCCGTACGGGTCATCCCCGGCTCCGGCGGCTCCGTCAGCCCCTCCAGGAACGAGTCGATCTGCCACTCCGCCAGCCGCGCCGTGGTCTGCCCGGTGGACCGCGCCACCTGCACCGCCATCGGCTCGGACAGCAGCCCGGCCTCCACCAAACCGGCCAGGCGGCGCAGCGCCAGTACGTCCGCCTCCGTCAGGGCCTTGGCCTGGCCGATGTCCGCGAAGCCCATGGCCCGCCAGAAGCGGGAGGCGAGCTCCATCGAGACACCGGCACTGCGGGCGGCCTGGAAGGGGGTGTACCGGCGCTCGGCGCCCAGGATCAGCTGCTCGAGCCGGATGGCGAGGGGGTCGGCGGTGGGCTGGGCCGTGTGGTCCACCTCGTGGTGCGGGTGGTGCTGGTCACGCCCGATCGGGTGGGCCGGACCCGTGGGCCCGTGGGCGGACGCGCTGGACGTAGAGTCGTCGACGGTCAAGGGCCGCCTCCTGTCCATTCCGTGCGCGCACTGCCCTGCCGAACCGGGTGATCACCACGAGTACCGGGATCGCCTAAACCATACGGCAGGTGTGCCGTAGCTCACTCCCCCTCCCCTGCTTTGAACGGGGGTCAGTGCACGGACCGCAGATGCACCACGTCGCCCGCGCCCACCGCCTCGTGCTCGTCCGCGGCGGTACGGATCAGCAGGCGGCCGTCGGCATCGATCGCTTCGGCCGTTCCGGTGAGCGTGCGGCCACCGGGGAGCTCCGCGCGGACGTGACGGCCCAGGGTCGCGCAGCCCGCCGCGTAGGTCTCCTGGAGGCCGCTCGACCCCGGGTCGCCACCGGCCGCGCGCCAGTTCCCGTACCACTGCTCGAGCGAGCGCAGTACGGCCCTGAGCAGCGGATCCCGGTCGGTCACGGTGGCCTTCGCCAGCGCGAGGGACCCGGCGGCCGGCACCGGCAGCTCGTCCTCCGTCAGGGTCACGTTGAGCCCGATCCCGATGACGACCCCGTCGGCGACCCGCTCGGCGAGGATCCCGCCGGTCTTGCGTTCCTCGCCGTCCACGGTGACCAGCAGGTCGTTGGGCCACTTGAGGCCGGTGTCCACGCCCGCCGCCCGGGAGAGCCCGCTCGCGGCGGCCACCCCGGCCAGCAGGGTCAGCCACCCCCACCGCTCCTGCGGCACGGCCTCGCCCGGCTTGAGCAGCACGGAGAAGAACAGCCCCGACCGGGCCGGCGCGACCCAGCTCCGGTCGAGCCGCCCGCGCCCGGCGGTCTGCTCCTCGGCGACGAGCACGGCCCCCTCGGGCAGCTGCGCCGCCCGGGCCGCGAGGTCGGTATTGGTGGACCCGGTGGCGGCGACCACCTCCAGGGAGGTCCACAGCCCGCCCTCGGTGACGAGGGCCCGCTGGAGCGCGGCGGCATTCAGGGGCGGCCGGTCCAGGCTCGACCAGCGACCCGCGGAAGCACCTGCTGAGGCATCTGATGACATGATCGGATTCCTTATGTCGCCGTGTGTGATCCTCTGACCCGGGATTGCGTTCGGATCTTGACTGACCCTAGCTTCCGGGGCTGTGGGGAATTCTGCGGTAAAGCGGGCATTCAGGTTCCGTTTCTACCCTGACGACGCGCAGGCATCAGAGCTGTCCAGAACGTTCGGGTGCGTCCGGAAGGTCTACAACCTGGCGCTCTCCGCTCGCGCAGAGGCCTGGGCCCGTCAAGAGCGGGTGAACTACGCCCAGACCTCAGGGATGCTCACCGCCTGGAAACAGACCGAGGAACTGGCCTATCTGGCCGAGGTGTCCTGCGTGCCCCTCCAGCAGGCTCTGCGGCACCTCCAGAGCGCGTTCACCGCGTTCTGGGTGAAACGGGCGCGCTACCCGCGGTTCAAGTCGAAGCGGAAGTCCCGGGCAAGCGCCGAGTACACCCGGTCCGCTTTCCGCTTCCGGAACGGCGAGCTCACGCTCGCCAAGATGGCTGACCCTCTGCCCATCGTCTGGTCACGCCCGACACCGGACGGCGCCCAGCCGACGACAGTGACCGTGTCCCGGGACTCCGCCGGCCGCTGGTTCGTCTCCATGCTGTTCGAAGACATCCCTGTCCCGCTGCCCCTCGCCGCCCAGGCGGTCGGGATCGATGCCGGACTGACAGCCCTCGTCACCCTGTCCACCGGAGAGAAGATCACCAACCCGAATCCTGGGCGCAAGGACCGGGAGCGCCTGGCCCGTGCGCAGCGGGCGCTGTCGCGCAAGGAGAAGGGCAGCAAGAACCGGGGCAAGGCGCGGACTCGGGTGGCGAGGATCCACGCCCGGATCGCCGACCGCCGCCGGGACCACCTGCACAAGCTGACGACTCGACTCGTGCGCGAAAACCAAACGCTCGTGATCGAGGACCTCGCCGTCCGCAACATGCTGGGCAACCACAAGCTCGCCCGCGCCATCTCGGATGCGGCTTGGCGCGAGCTGCGGAACATGCTGGAGTACAAGGCGGCCTGGTACGGACGTGAGCTGATCACCATTGACCGGTGGTTTCCCAGCTCCAAGCTGTGTTCGGCCTGCGGGGCCATCGCCGCGGAGATGCCCCTGCACGTCCGCCGGTGGACCTGCGTGCACTGCGGTACGGACCATGACCGCGACGAGAACGCAGCGATCAACCTTCTGGCCGCCGGGCTGGCGGTGTCCGCCTGTGGAGCGGGCGTAAGACCTCAGCGGGAATCCTCCCGGCCGGGGCAGCGCGTGACGAAGCAGGAAGCCCCGCCCGCGAGGGCGGGATCCCCTCCCCTTATGGAAGGGGGCGAGGCCAAGCAACCCACAGTAGGTGTGTCAAACGCCGCACTGCCGAGCGCCATGCCCGCCGATACGCTACGCACCAGTAGCCAGCAGTAGTCAATCAATTGACCAGGCAGTTGACACCACGCAGGGAGCCGCGACCCCGATGTCACAACCGTCAGAGCCGATCGACATGCACACCACCGCGGGCAAGATCGCGGATCTGCAGCGCCGCATCGACGAAGCCACCCACGCAGGATCCGAGCGTGCCGTGGAGAAGCAGCACGCCAAGGGCAAGCTGACGGCGCGTGAGCGGGTGGCCCTGCTGCTGGACGAGGGTTCCTTCGTCGAGCTGGACGAGTTCGCCCGGCACCGCTCCACCAGCTTCGGGCTGGAGAAGACCCGCCCCTACGGCGACGGCGTCGTCACCGGCTACGGCACGGTGGACGGCCGCCCGGTCGCGGTGTTCTCGCAGGACTTCACCGTCTTCGGCGGGGCCCTCGGCGAGGTCTACGGCCAGAAGATCATGAAGGTCATGGACTTCGCGCTGAAGACCGGATGCCCGCTCGTCGGCATCAACGACTCCGGTGGCGCCCGCATCCAGGAGGGCGTCAGCGCCCTGGGCATGTACGGCGAGATCTTCCGCCGCAACGTCCACGCCTCCGGCGTGATCCCGCAGATCAGCCTGATCGTCGGGCCCTGCGCGGGCGGGGCCGTGTACTCCCCCGCGATCACCGACTTCACGGTGATGGTCGACCAGACCTCGCACATGTTCATCACCGGCCCGGACGTCATCAAGACGGTCACCGGCGAGGACGTGGGCTTCGAGGAGCTGGGCGGGGCCCGGACGCACAACAGCACGTCCGGCGTCGCGCACCACATGGCGGGCGACGAGAAGGACGCCATCGAGTACGTGAAGTCGCTCCTCGCGTACCTGCCGTCGAACAACCTCTCCGAGCCGCCCGCCTTCCCCGAGGAGGCGGACACCGAGGTCACCGACAGCGACCGCGAGCTCGACGTACTGATCCCGGACAGCGCGAACCAGCCGTACGACATGCACACCGTGATCGAGCACGTGCTCGACGACGCGGAGTTCCTGGAGACGCAGTCGCTGTTCGCGCCGAACATCCTCACCGGCTTCGGCCGGGTCGAGGGCCACCCGGTGGGCATCGTCGCCAACCAGCCGATGCAGTTCGCCGGCTGCCTGGACATCAACGCCTCCGAGAAGGCGGCGCGGTTCGTCCGGACGTGCGACGCGTTCAACGTCCCGGTGCTGACGTTCGTGGACGTACCGGGCTTCCTGCCGGGCACGGACCAGGAGTACAACGGAATCATCCGGCGGGGCGCGAAGCTGATCTACGCGTACGCGGAGGCCACCGTCCCGCTGATCACCGTCATCACCCGCAAGGCCTTCGGCGGCGCGTACGACGTCATGGGCTCCAAGCACCTCGGTGCGGACCTCAACCTGGCCTGGCCGACCGCGCAGATCGCCGTCATGGGCGCGCAGGGCGCGGTGAACATCCTGCATCGCCGCACCATCGCGGAGGCGGACAATGTGGAGGAGACCCGGGCCCGGCTCATCTCCGAGTACGAGGACGCGCTGCTGAACCCGTACACGGCCGCCGAGCGCGGTTACATCGATGCGGTGACCATGCCGTCCGAGACCCGGGCGCACGTGGTGAAGGGGCTGCGGCAGCTGCGCACCAAGCGGGAGTCCCTGCCGCCGAAGAAGCACGGCAACATCCCCCTCTAGCCCCTCCAGGAGGTCTCTGTGGTGATCAAGGTCGTCAAGGGCAATCCGACCGCGGAGGAGCTGGCCGCCGCACTGGCGGTGGTCCAAGCGCGCGCGGCGGCGCTGGCCTCGGTGCCGTCGGGCGCGCCCCGGGTGGCGGACGAGTGGTCGACGCCCGCCCGGGTGGCGCGGCGCCGGCTGCCGCGGCCGGGGCCGCGCGCGTGGGGCCGTACGTACTGGCCCGGATAGGTCCCCCCAGGCGGAATATGACGCGAACGGACGGTGACGCCTGAGTACGGGTACTCAGGCGTCCCGCCCGTCCCGGGGACAGGATCGGACCATGCTCTGGTCCGATCCTGAGAACAAGCCGCCGAAGGACATGCGCGACGTGCAGGCGATGGTCCGGCGCATGACCGTGGTGATCGCCATCGCCATGCTCGTGGGGGTCTACGTCCTGGGCGTGGGCCACTTCTAGGGCACGGCCGAAGGCAAGCCCGCAGGCACGGCCGCAGGCACGGCCGCAGGCACGGACGTGCACAGGTCCGGCGCACGTCCGGGGCACGTCGCATCCCGGACGGGGCTGCCCCGTGGCGCCCCTACGATGGCGGGCATGACTGTCGAACCGCGCTCGCTCGTCCTCGCCTCCGCCTCCCCCGCCCGCCTGAACCTGCTGCGGCAGGCCGGGCTCGCCCCGCACGTCATCGTCAGCGGTTTCGACGAGGACGCGCTGGACCACGACGAGCCCGCCGAGCTGGCGCTGGCGCTGGCCGAGGCGAAGGCGGGCGCCGTGGCGGCCCTGGACGAGGCCGCGGGCGCCCTGGTGATCGGCTGCGACACCGTGCTGGAGCTGGACGGCGAGGCCCTGGGCAAGCCGGCGGACGCCGAGGAGGCCACGGCCCGCTGGAAGGCGATGCGCGGGCGGTCCGGGATCCTGCGCACGGGCCACTGCGTGATCGACACGGTCGGCGGCCGTCAGGTCTCGGCGACGGCCTCCACGACGGTCCGGTTCGGCGAGCCGACGGACGCGGAGGTCGCCGCGTACGTGGCGAGCGGCGAGCCGCTGCACGTGGCGGGGGCGTTCACGCTGGACGGGCTGTCGGCGCCGTTCATCGAGGGCATCGACGGGGACCCCGGCAACGTGATCGGGCTGTCCCTGCCGCTGCTCCGCTCCCTGCTGGGCGAACTGGGCGTGTCCATCACGGATTTGTGGGCTTGAGCTCCCCGAGCGGCGGCGGGGCGTCCTGTACGCCGGTCTCGCGCGGGGCGGCGTAGAGCATCAGGGTGAGGACCAGCAGGCACAGGATCAGCATCATCGCCACGAAGGCGCCCCAGCCGACCAGGACGACGGACAGGATGCCCAGCACCCCGTGCGTGACGGCGGCGCCGACGAGCACGGCGCGGGCGAAGCCGCCGGGCGCGCGGTCGCGGACCGCCGCAAGGGCGGCGAGCACGGCGCACAGCAGGAGGAAGGCCCCCATGCCCGCCCCGAGGCCGTAGGTTGCCTTGGACATGACATCCGGATCGCTGCCCGCGATCGACATCGACTGGTTCGCGGTGGTCCGGCCCAGCACGATGTGGACGAACACGAGTACGACCGCTTCCGCGACCAGTACGATCGCGGCCAGTCCGGCCACGAGTCTTCGCAGCACGACGTCCCCACCCCCCACGCGTCACAAGCCTGTTCGACGCCTGGAGGCTACTAACGGGTAAACGTGCGGACAAGGGGTGCGGGCCGCTTCGTTACGGGAGCGGCCGCGCACAGTGATCACGCGAAGAAAAAGTGGGCCGTTCGTAGGGACTCGACAAAGAATCACCCGGGGCCGCTGACCGGCATGACAGAGACCCGGGCTGTAATACGGGGTTACTGTGCAGTCGGGGATCCCCCTGACCTGGGGCGCCATAAGGGTTCCCCAGTAGAGCGAGCCTCGAATCACACTCTGTGTGGGCAAGCTCACCACTGGGGAAGGGTCGAAAGGCCGTGTGGGCTGTCCCTAAACTCAGCTTGTTTCAAGGAGGGAGCCATCGTGCGCAAGGTGCTCATCGCCAACCGTGGCGAAATCGCTGTCCGCGTTGCTCGGGCCTGCCGGGACGCCGGGATCGGGAGCGTAGCCGTCTACGCCGATCCGGACCGGGACGCTCTGCATGTCCGCGCGGCAGACGAAGCTTTCGCGTTGGGCGGTGACACCCCGGCCGCCAGCTACCTGGACATCTCCAAGGTCCTCCAGGCCGCAGCCGATTCCGGTGCGGACGCCATCCATCCCGGATACGGCTTCCTCTCCGAGAACGCCGACTTCGCGCAGGCCGTGCTCGACGCGGGCCTGACCTGGATCGGCCCGCCGCCGCAGGCCATCCGCGACCTGGGTGACAAGGTCGCCGCCCGGCACATCGCCCAGCGCGCCGGTGCGCCGCTGGTCGCCGGTACGCCGGACCCGGTCTCCGGAGCCGACGAGGTCGTCGCCTTCGCCAAGGAGCACGGCCTGCCCATCGCCATCAAGGCGGCCTTCGGCGGCGGCGGCCGCGGCCTCAAGGTCGCCCGCAACCTCGAAGAGGTGCCGGAGCTCTACGACTCCGCCGTCCGCGAGGCCGTCGCCGCCTTCGGCCGCGGCGAGTGCTTCGTCGAGCGCTACCTCGACAAGCCGCGGCACGTCGAGACCCAGTGCCTCGCCGACAGCCACGGCAACGTGGTCGTCGTCTCCACCCGTGACTGCTCCCTCCAGCGCCGCCACCAGAAGCTGGTCGAGGAGGCCCCCGCGCCGTTCCTCTCCGAGGCGCAGAACGCGGAGCTGTACGCCGCCTCCAAGGCGATCCTGAAGGAAGCCGGCTACGTCGGCGCCGGTACGGTCGAGTTCCTGGTCGGCACGGACGGCACGATCTCCTTCCTGGAGGTCAACACCCGCCTCCAGGTCGAGCACCCGGTCACCGAAGAGGTCACCGGCATCGACCTGGTCCGCGAGATGTTCCGCATCGCCGACGGCGAGGAGCTCGGCTACGGGGACCCCGTCCTGCGCGGGCACTCCTTCGAGTTCCGCATCAACGGCGAGGACCCGGGCCGCGGTTTCCTCCCGGCCCCCGGCACGGTCACGAAGTTCGCCCCGCCGAGCGGGCCCGGCGTCCGCCTGGACGCGGGCGTGGAGTCCGGCTCGGTCATCGGCCCGGCCTGGGACTCCCTCCTCGCCAAGCTGATCGTCACCGGCGCCACCCGCGAGCAGGCGCTCCAGCGCGCCGCCCGCGCGCTCGCCGAGTTCGAGATCGAGGGCATGGCCACCGCCGTCCCGTTCCACCGCGCCGTCGTCGTCGACCCGGCCTTCGCCCCCGCGGAGGGACCCTTCACGGTCCACACCCGCTGGATCGAGACCGAGTTCGTCAACGAGATCCCGGCGTTCACGGCCCCGGCCGCGGAGGACAACGAGGACGAGCCGGGCCGCGAGACGGTGGTCGTCGAGGTCGGCGGCAAGCGCCTCGAGGTCTCGCTGCCTTCGTCCCTGGGCATGACCCTGGCCCGCACGGCCGCCGCCGGTGGCGCCAAGCCCAAGCGGCGCGCGGCCAAGAAGTCCGGCCCGGCCGCCTCCGGCGACACCCTCGCCTCCCCGATGCAGGGCACGATCGTCAAGGTCGCGGTCGAGGAGGGCCAGCGCGTCGAGGAGGGCGAGCTGATCGTCGTACTCGAGGCGATGAAGATGGAGCAGCCGCTCAACGCGCACCGCTCCGGAACGATCGTCGGCCTCACCGCCGAGGTCGGCGCCTCCCTCACCTCGGGCGCCACGATCTGCGAGATCAAGGACTGACGTCCGCAAAAACGCCGACGGGGCTGGATGGCGCTGAGCGCCACCAGCCCCGTCGGCGTCGAGCGGCCTAACGGCGCCGCATGTCGGCGACCCGCGCCCGCTCCCCGGCCTGCTGCTCCAGCAGCCCGGCGGGCGCGCTGCGCAGTTGAGCCGTGGGCCCGCCGCGCCTCTGCACCGGCAGGGGCGAGTCGCGCCGCGGTCGCCGGCCCGTCATGCCGTCACCGCCGCCGGAGGCCGCGGTTCCGCCGGCCACGGTGATCTGGACGCCCTGGTCGGCCAGCGCCTGGAGTTCCGTCGCGGCGCGGTCGTCGTGCGGTGGGGGCTCGTCCGTCACCAGGCGGGTCATCACATCGGTCGGCACGGTCTGGAACATGGTGTCCGTGCCGAGCTTCGTGTGGTCCGCCAGGACGACCACCTCGGCCGCCGCCTGGACCAGCGCCCGGTCCACGCTCGCGGAGAGCATGTTGGACGTGGACAGGCCGCGCTCGGCGGTCAGGCCGCTGCCCGAGAGGAAGGCGCGGGAGACCCGGAGCCCCTGGAGGGACTGCTCGGCCCCGCTGCCCACGAGGGCGTAGTTGGACCCGCGCAGGGTGCCGCCGGTCATCACCACCTCCACCCGGTTGGCATGGGCCAGCGCCTGGGCGACGAGCAGCGAGTTGGTGACGACGGTCAGTCCGGGCACCCGGGCGAGCCGGCGGGCCAGCTCCTGGGTCGTGGTGCCCGCGCCGACGACGACGGCCTCGCCTTCTTCGACGAGGCCGGCCGCGACATCGGCAATGGCGGTCTTCTCCGCCGTCGCGAGATGGGACTTTTGCGGAAAGCCGGACTCCCGCGTGAAACCGCCCGGCAAGACCGCACCGCCATGTCGGCGGTCGAGGAGTCCTTCTGCCTCCAGTGCCCGCACGTCCCGCCGTACGGTCACTTCGGAGGTCTGGACGACGCGGGCGAGCTCCCGGAGCGATACCGCTCCGTTGGCCCGCACCATTTCGAGGATCAATTGGCGACGTTCTGCAGCGAACACGAAACTGACAGTAACCCCAACGACCGTCTGGTTTCAGCTCCTTGCGCCGGAATACCGAAGTTGTCCGTACGGCGGGGCGACTAGTGGTATACGCGGTCGGTTGGTTGTGTGAACGACCGGCCACGAGGCGGCGCCCCGCCCCAAACCCCTTGCGGCAGGCGGGGGTTAAGCCTCCCCGGCGGTCTTCCGCGTGTGGAGCTGGCGGGCCACCTCGGCGATCGAACCCGACAGGGAGGGGTACACGGTGAACGCGTTTGCGATCTGCTCGACCGTCAGGTTGTTGTCGACCGCGATCGAGATGGGGTGGATCAGCTCGCTCGCGCGCGGGGAGACGACCACGCCGCCGACGACGATGCCGGTGCCCGGGCGGCAGAACAGCTTCACGAAGCCGTCCCGGATGCCCTGCATCTTGGCGCGCGGGTTGCGCAGCAGCGGCAGCTTCACCACGCGGGCGTCGATCTTGCCGGAGTCCACGTCGGCCTGGGTGTAGCCGACGGTCGCGATCTCGGGGTCGGTGAAGACGTTCGAGGACACCGTCTTGAGGTTCAGCGGGGCCACCGCGTCGCCCAGGAAGTGGTACATCGCGATGCGGCCCTGCATGGCCGCGACGGAGGCCAGCGCGAAGATGCCGGTGACGTCACCCGCGGCGTACACGCCGGGCGCGGAGGTACGCGAGACCTTGTCGGTCCAGATGTGCCCGGAGTCCTTGAGCCGGACCCCGGACTCCTCCAGGTTCATGTCCTTGGTGTTCGGGATCGCGCCGACCGCCATCAGGCAGTGCGTGCCGGTCAGCACCCGGCCGTCCGAGAGGGTGACCTCGACCCGGTCGCCGACGCGCTTGGCGGACTCGGCGCGGGAGCGGCCGATGACGTTCATGCCGCGGCGCCGGAACACGTCCTCCAGGACGGCGGCCGCGTCGGGGTCCTCGCCCGGCAGCACGCGGTCGCGGGAGGAGACCAGCGTGACCCGGGAGCCTAGGGCCTGGTACGCGCCGGCGAACTCGGCGCCGGTGACGCCGGAGCCGACCACGATGAGCTCCTCGGGGAGCTCGTCCAGGTCGTAGACCTGGGTCCAGTTCAGGATGCGCTCGCCGTCCGGCTGTGCGTCCGGGATCTCGCGGGGGTGGCCGCCGGTCGCGATCAGCACGGCCTCGGCGGTCAGGATCGTCTCGGTGCCGTCGGCGGCCGTGACGATGACGTCCCGGGTGCCGTCGATGCCCTGCGGGCCGCCGAGCTTGGCGCGGCCCCGTACGACTCGGGCGCCGGCCCGGGTGACGGAGGCGGTGATGTCGTGCGACTGGGCGAGGGCGAGGCGCTTGACGCGCCGGTTCACCTTGCCGAGGTCCACGCCGACGACGCGCGCGGCCTGCTCGATGTGCGGGGTGTCGTCCGCGACGACGATGCCGAGTTCCTCGTACGACGAGTCGAAGGTCGTCATGACCTCGGCGGTCGCGATGAGGGTCTTGGAGGGTACGCAGTCGGTCAGGACCGAGGCCCCGCCAAGACCGTCGCAGTCCACGACGGTCACCTCCGCGCCGAGCTGGGCCCCCACCAGGGCCGCCTCATACCCGCCGGGTCCGCCGCCGATGATCACGATCCGGGTCACGAAAAGTCCGCCTCACGTCTACCCGGCCGGCTGCCGCCCCGGCCGGTGTTCCGGGGGGTCTCCCCGGGGGATGCATTCCGTGCCCCATTGTCCCGCACGCTTCAAGGTGCTTCGCGCACAGTCCCTCCATCCGGGAGCGCGGCCACCGCCGCCCCTCCCGTACCCTCGACCTCATGTCGCTCTACGCCGCGTACGCCGGCAACCTCGACCCGCGGCTGATGACGCGCCGCGCACCCCATTCGCCGCTGCGCGGCACGGGCTGGATCAACGACTGGCGGCTGACCTTCGGCGGCGAGCAGATGGGCTGGGAGGGCGCGCTCGCCACGATCGTCGAAGCCCCGCGCCACCAGGTCTTCGTCGCCCTGTACGACATCGCGCCGCTGGACGAGGACTCGATGGACCGCTGGGAGGGCGTCGGGCTCGACATCTACCGCCGGATGCGGGTGCGCGTGCACACGCTGGACGGCGAGGAGGCGGCCTGGGTGTACGTCCTCAACGGCTACGAGGGCGGCCTGCCCTCGGCGCGCTACCTGGGCGAGCTCGCCGACGCCGCCGAGTCCGCGGGCGCTCCGCACGACTACGTGATGGAACTGCGCAAGCGGCCCTGCTGAACCCCGGCGCCGCGGGCGCCACGGTCGGCCCTGGAACCCCAGGAACCCCATGGGGGTATGTCGGGGACATTTGGTCGGAAACGACAAAGCAACGATCCGAAGACCGTGAGCTGTGCCATCTACGCGCGTAGGCAATGAGCGGCTACGCTCTTCCGCGTGAACGCATCTGTTACCGACCCCTTCGCCGCAGCCGACGCCGCAGCCGCCCGCCTCCGCGAGCTGACCGGCGCGGAATCCCACGATGTCGCCCTCGTCATGGGCTCCGGATGGGCCCCCGCCGCAGAGGCGCTCGGCGCCCCCGAGGCCGAGTTCCCGGTCACCGAGCTGCCCGGCTTCCCGCCCCCGGCCGTCGAGGGCCACGGCGGCAAGATCCGCTCGTACAAGATCGGCGACAAGCGCGCGCTGCTCTTCCTCGGCCGGACCCACTACTACGAGGGCCGCGGCGTCGCCGCCGTCGCCCACGGCGTGCGCACCGCGGTCGCCGCGGGCTGCAAGACCGTCGTCCTCACCAACGGCTGTGGCGGCCTGCGCGAGGGCATGAAGCCCGGCCAGCCGGTCCTGATCAGCGACCACCTCAACCTGACGGCCACCTCGCCGATCGTCGGCGCGAACTTCGTGGACCTCACCGACCTGTACTCGCCGCGTCTGCGCGCGATGTGCAAGGAGATCGACGAGACCCTCGAAGAGGGCGTCTACGTTCAGTTCCCCGGCCCGCACTACGAGACCCCGGCCGAGATCAACATGATCCGCGTCATGGGCGCCGACCTGGTCGGCATGTCCACCGTGCTGGAGGCCATCGCCGCCCGTGAGGCCGGCGCCGAGGTGCTGGGCATCTCCCTGGTCACCAACCTGGCGGCGGGCATCTCCGGCGAGCCGCTGAACCACGAAGAGGTGCTCCAGGCCGGCCGTGACTCGGCCGCGCGCATGGGCAAGCTGCTGACCCAGGTCCTCGCCCGCATCTGAGGCACCGGGCCCGTACGAGAGGTAAGGCGGAAGTAGTGCAGGAACAGGACGACCTGATCACCCGGGCGCAGGCCTGGCTGGCGGAGGACCCGGACCCGGAGACGGCGGCCGAACTCGCCGCGCTCATCGAGGCGGGCGACACGGCGGAGCTCGCGGACCGCTTCGCCGGCACGCTCCAGTTCGGCACCGCCGGACTGCGCGGCGAGCTGGGCGCGGGCCCGATGCGGATGAACCGCGGCGTGGTCATCCGGGCCGCGGCGGGCCTCGCGGCCTACCTGAAGGCCCAGGGCCACACCGGCGGCCTGGTCGTCGTCGGCTACGACGCGCGCTACAAGTCGGCGGACTTCGCCCGCGACACCGCGGCCGTCATGACCGGCGCCGGACTGCGCGCGGCCGTCCTGCCCCGCCCGCTGCCGACGCCCGTCCTCGCGTACGCCATAAGGCACCTGGGCGCCGTCGCCGGCGTCGAGGTGACCGCGAGCCACAACCCTCCCCGGGACAACGGCTACAAGGTGTACCTCGGCGACGGCTCGCAGATCGTCTCCCCGGCGGACGCCGAGATCGCGGCGGAGATCGGCCGCATCGAGACGCTCGCCTCCGTACCCCGCCCGGCGGACGGCTGGCTGCAGCTCGACGAGGAGGTCCTGGAGGCCTACCTGGCGCGCACGGACGCGGTCCTGACCCCCGGGGGCCCCCGGGGCGTGCGGACCGTCTACACGGCCATGCACGGCGTCGGCAAGGACGTCGTCATGGCAGCCTTCGCCCGGCACGGCTTCCCGGAGCCGGTGCTCGTCGCCGAGCAGGCGGAGCCGGACCCGGCCTTCCCGACGGTGGCCTTCCCCAACCCGGAGGAGCCGGGCGCGATGGACCTGGCCTTCGCGAAGGCCGCCGAGGTCAACCCGGACATCGTGATCGCCAACGACCCGGACGCGGACCGCTGCGCGGTGGCCGTGCCCGCCGGGGACGGCTGGCGGATGCTGCGCGGCGACGAGGTCGGCGCGCTGCTGGCGGCCCACCTGGTCCACAAGGGCGCGCAGGGCGTCTTCGCGGAATCCATCGTCTCGTCCTCGCTCCTGGGCCGGATCGCGGAGGCGGCGGGCGTCGGCTACGAGGAGACCCTGACGGGCTTCAAGTGGATCGCCCGCGTACAGGGCCTGCGCTACGGCTACGAGGAGGCGCTCGGCTACTGCGTGGACCCCGAGGGCGTCCGCGACAAGGACGGCGTCACGGCCGCCCTGCTGGTGGCGGAGCTGGCCTCGGAGCTCAAGGAGCAGGGCCGCACCCTGACCGACCTGCTGGACGACCTGGCGATGGCCCACGGCCTGCACGCCACCGACCAGTTGTCGGTCCGCGTCTCGGACCTGTCGGTCATCGCCTCGGCGATGGCCGCACTGCGGGCGGAGCCGCCGGTCTCGCTGGCGGGCCTGCAGGTCACCTCGGCGGAGGACCTGACCAAGGGCACGGAGTCCCTCCCGCCCACGGACGGCCTGCGGTACTACCTGGACGGCGCCTACAAGGCCCGGGTGATCGTCCGCCCGTCGGGCACGGAGCCCAAGCTGAAGTGCTACCTGGAGGTCGTGGTCCCGGTGGCCGAGGCCTCCGACCTGGCCCCGGCCCGCGCGCGCGGCCAGGAGATCCTGGACGCGATCAAGAAGGACCTCGCGGCTGCGGCCGGCATCTAGCCCGCCCCACCAGTTCGACGGCCCCCCGAGCCCCGTCCGGCCCGGGGGGCCGTCGCCGTCCCGGGGCCGTTGCGCAGCGAAAGATGAACCCGGCGCGGCATCGTTCCGGCGGACGGAGTCCGTCAGGAAGGTGTGGCGGTCGGGCGGACGATCTCGCCCAGGGTCGGGATCGACTCCGGGCGGGAGCGGACCGTGTCCGTGCACTCCCACGCCCGCGGCGGATCCGCGTCCGGCCCGCCCAGAACCACCGGTCCCGGACCCGCCGACACCGCTTCACTGCCCGCCAGCGTGCACACGATCTGCGACAGGGCCACCGGCGGCAGGTCCTCCGGCTTACGGCTCAGCCGCACCGTGCCCGCCGGATCCGACGGCCTCGGCGCTCCCGCCGTGAGTCCCGCGGGCACCCCGGTGGTGAACCCGGCGTCCCGCTCCTCCCCGGACGGCGTCTTCTCCAGTGCCTCCAGCAGCGCCTGCACGACCAGTGCCACGGGGTCCCGCAGCGGCCTCTTCTCCGGTACCGGCACCACCCGTTCCACGCCCACCAGCTGCGATCCGCAGACCAGCTCCACCGTGGCCCGGAAGCCCTGCACGCCGCCCTGCCCGCTGGGCTGCGCCGGGGTGTCGCAGGACACCCGCGAGGGCGCCGCGCCCACGTCCACCGGCACGGTCGTCGCCCTGATCCCGCATCCGGACAGTGCCGACAGGGCCAGCACCGCCAAGCCCACCGCCAGCGCCCTGCGCGTCCTACGCGTCCTGGTCACCCGCGATCACCTTCCCCACGTCCACCGGCAGCCGCAGCGTGAACAGCGCGCCGCCCTCCGGCCCGTTGGCGGCGGTGATGTCACCGCCGTGGATGTGCGCGTTCTCCATGGCGATCGACAGGCCCAGCCCGCTCCCGTCCGACTTCGGCCGCGAGGCACTCGCCTTGTAGAACCGGTCGAAGACGTGCGGCAGGACGTCCTCCGGGATGCCCGGCCCGTTGTCCTGCACCGCGATCACCAGCCACTCCCCCTCCACGAGCACCTTCACGCGCACCGGCGAGCCGCCGTGCTTGAGGGCGTTGCCGATCAGGTTGGCCAGGATCACGTCGAGGCGGCGCGGGTCGAGCCGCGCCACGATGCCCCGCTCGGCGTCGAGTTCGACCGCGTCCAGCCAGGCCCGCGCGTCGATGCACGCCGTGACCTGGTCGGCGACGTTCACGTCGTCCAGCACCAGCCGGGCCGTTCCCGCGTCGAAGCGGGTGACCTCCATCAGGTTCTCCACCAGGTCGTTGAGGCGCCGCGTCTCGCTGACGACGAGCGCCACCGCCGGTGCGATCATCGGATCGAGGTCGTCGACCTCCTCCTCCAGCACCTCGGCGACCGCCGTCAACGCCGTCAGCGGCGTGCGCAGTTCGTGCGACATGTCCGCGACGAAGCGCCGGCTCGACTCCTCCCGCGCGCTCATGTCGGCGACCTTCTTCTCCAGCGCCTCCGCCGTCTTGTTGAAGGTGTGCGCCAGATCCGCGAGTTCGTCCGTCCCCGACACGTCCAGCCGGTGGTCGAGTTCGCCCTCGCCGAGCCGCCGCGCCGCGTCGCCCAGCCGCTGCACGGGCTTGAGCACCGTACGGGCCGCAGCCTGCGCCAGCAGCGCGGAGCCGAGCAGCGCCAGGCCCGTCGCGATCGTCAGCGACCAGGCCAGCGCGTTCAGGTCGTCCCGCTCCTGCGCGAGCGACTTGTACATGTAGCCGGTGAGCCCGCCGCCCACGATCCGCGTCCCGCCGACCAGGTACGGATTGCCGCCGGGCTTCGTCCGCTGCCAGTACATGTGGTACTCGGAGTCGTTCGCCGCCGTCATCTTCTGCCGGTCGTCGACCGCGTCCCGCAGGGACTTCGGTACGTCGCCCAGCCCGAAGGCGTCGGGCCCCGCCGCCCCGGACACCAGGCCGTCCTTGCCCTCCTGCACCAGCAGCACGCTGTAGCCGGGGCTGCTGCCCGCCATCAGTTCCGCGGTGCGCTGGATCTCCTGCGCCGTCGGGTCGGCGGGCAGCGCCGCGGCCCGGTTCTGCATCTCCTGCCGGAAGTCGCCGAGGGCCGCGTCCTGGGTACGGGTGAGGACCGCCTCCCGGTTGAGCCAGTACGCGATCCCCGAAGCGGAGACCGCGGCCGTCAGCGCGACCAGCGCGAACACCACGAGGAGCCGCAGCCGCAGGCTGGTCCAGCGCCGGCCCGCGAACAGAGCTCTGATCACTGCGGGGAGTCCAGCCGGTAGCCGACGCCCCGGACCGTACGGATCAGGGTCGGGGAGGACGGCACTTCCTCCACCTTGGCGCGCAGCCGCTGCACACAGGCGTCCACGAGCCGCGAGTCACCCAGGTAGTCGTGCTCCCAGACCAGGCGGAGCAACTGCTGGCGGGAGAGCGCCTGTCCGGGACGGCGGCTCAGCTCCAGCAGCAGCCGCAGCTCGGTCGGGGTGAGCTGGAGGTCCTCGCCGTTCTTCGTCACCGTCATGGCGGCGCGGTCGATGACCAGGGAGCCGAAGCTCGCCGAGTCGCTGGACTCGCGTTCGCCGCGGCGCAGCACGGCCCGGATGCGGGCGTCGAGGACCCGCCCCTGGACAGGCTTGACCACGTAGTCGTCGGCACCGGACTCCAGGCCGACGACCACGTCGATGTCGTCGCTGCGCGCGGTGAGCAGGATGATCGGCAGCTGGTCGGTGCGGCGGATCCGCCGGCACACCTCGAAGCCGTCGATCCCGGGCAGCATCACGTCCAGCACGATCAGATCCGGCCGCTGCTCGCGCAGCAGTTTCAGGCCGTCCTCGCCCGTCGCCGCGGTGGCCACACGGTGGCCCTGGCGAGACAGGGAGAGTTCGAGGGCCGTGCGGATGGCGTCGTCGTCCTCGATCAGCAACAGGAAAGGCACGGGGTCATTCTGTCCCATCGGCAGTCGGGAGTTCGACCGGCGGGGGCACGCGATCTCGCCGGGCCCCGGCGGAGGTGGCTGTGACAGGCCTGTGACAGTCGACGGACACCCCGGTTAAGTCGGCCGGGCAGGCTTCTACCAACACCGAAGCACAGCAACGGACCGAAGCAGACTCCACGACGGGGGGCGCGAGATGAACACGCTGCACAGCACCACCACCAGCGCGGTTGTCACGCGGCTGCACGATGTGAACCGCCGGGCGGGTGTCCGTACGGTTGCGGTCGCCCGCCCCCGGCCTTCACATGTCGTAGCCATTGACGCGAAGCAGTACCAGGCGGTTCCCGCACAGCACACCCCGTCCTCCACGTCCGAGGCGGAGTTCACGGCGTACGTCCAGGAGCGCCGGGCCGCCCTGTACGCGACGGCCTTCCACCTCACCGGCGACCGCCACGAGGCCGAGGACCTGCTGCAGAGCGCGCTGTTCTCCACGTACCGCGCCTGGGACCGGATCACCGACAAGGCGGCCGTGGGCGGGTACCTGCGCCGCACGATGACGAACCTGCACATCAGTGCGTGGCGCCGGCGGAAGCTGAACGAGTACCCGACGGAGGAGCTGCCGGAGACGGCCTCCGACACGGACGCGATGCGCGGTACGGAGCTGCGCGCGGTGCTGTGGCAGGCGCTGACCCGGATCCCGGAGCCGCAGCGCACGATGCTGGTGCTGCGGTACTACGAGGGCCGCACGGACCCGGAGATCGCCGAGATCCTGGGGATCAGCGTCGGCACGGTGAAGTCGAGCATCTGGCGCTCGCTGCGGCGCCTGCGCGAGGACGAGGCGCTGAGCTTCGGCCGCGACGAGGCGGAGTCCTTCGAGGAGCTCGTCGCGTAAGTCGCATAACAAGAGCCATCGGGCCAGGGGGCCCGTCCTACGGGGGTGGGACGGGGGCCGCGGGGGGAAGAGGCGGGATCAAGCGGACGGGGGTCCGCCTGATCCCGCCTTTTCACGTCCGCGGGTCGATACGCCTAGGCCGGGGTCACTGCCGCGCGGTGGCGGCCCGCCGCGGCGGCCGCCAGGCGGCCGAGGGCCTCGTCGCGGCCACAGGCGTGTGCCCCGAGGGCGGTGTGCCGGGCCACGATGCCCCGCTCGGCCCGCATCAGCCGGTACCCCCTGCGCAGCAGGAACAGCACCGACTTGCGGCCCTCGCGCAGATCGCGCACCAGCCGGCGCCGGAACGTCGTCGAGGGGCGGCCCCGCAGGCAGATGGCATCGGCGAGCAGCCCCAGCTCCTGGCACCGGGCGACGATGTCGGCCGCGAAGATGCCCTCCGCGATGAACAGCGGCGTCCGGGAGATGTCCAGCGCCTCCGTCCCGGTCCGGGAGGACGTCGCGATGTCGTAGACGGGGACCTCCGTACGGCCCGCCGCGCACAGCTCCTCGATCGCCGCGACAGCGGTGTCCGCGTCCCAGGACAGCGGAGAGTCCCAGTCGATGTCCGAGCTCCCCTCGACCAGCGGAAGGGTCGGGTCGTCCCCCTCCTTGTAGAAGTCGTCCAGGCGCAGCACGGGCAGGCCCGAGCGGGCCGCCAGCGAGGACTTGCCGGACCCCGAGGGCCCGGTCAGCAGCACGACGCGCGTAGGCAGGGGAGAAGAACAGCTCACGGGACACCAGTCTGAACCATTAACCCCTGTAGGGGATCCCTCCGGTGGCCGGTTGGTATCCAGGATCACACGTCAACTACGCTGCGTGCGCACGCGACTACGACCACAGGCGGGAACCCCCATGGCACGTCACGCAGCTTCACACACCTCCACGCTGCGCTCCGCAGGCCTCACCCTCTCGATGGCCGGCGCCGCGCTGGCGATGGCCGCGGGCGGTGCCCAGGCCGGCGAGCTCGATGTCCCGGCGGCGCTGGCCGGGGTCACCGACCCGATCGCGAACCTCAAGGTGAACCCGCTGGCCCACACCGGCGTGGACCCGCTGGACAACGGGATCGCCACCAAGGTCGCGGACTTCCCGGCCGTCGGCACCGGCATGGTCACCGGCGTCCTGACCCAGGGGCCCTCCGTCGGCGAGCTGCCCACCGCCGCCGTCACCTCGCTGCTCGGGCCGGTCCTGCCGAAGTAGCCGGTCCTGCCGAAGCAGGGGTACGCGAAGGCCCCGGCAGCACGGGGGTGGGCTGCCGGGGCCGGTTCGCGGGGGCCTTCTAGTACGAGGACCCGCCCGAGCCCAGCGAACCCGTGGGGTGCCAGACCGTCTTGGTCTCCAGGAACGCCGTCATGCGGTGCGTGCCCGGGTCGGCGGTCCAGTCGTCCACAGGCTGTGGACGAAGAACGCGCTTGAGGTTGTCCGCCGCCGCGATCTCCAGCTCCTTGGCCAGCGCCGTGCCGGCGCCCGCCAGGTCGATCGCGTTGACGTCCTGGTGGGACGCCAGGTGCGGGCCCATCTCGCCGGCCTTGCCGGACAGGATGTTGACCACGCCGCCGGGCAGGTCGGAGGTCGCCAGCACCTCGCCCAGGGAGAGGGCGGGCAGCGGGGACTTCTCCGAGGCGATCACGACGACGGTGTTGCCGGTGGCGATCACCGGGGCGACCACCGAGATCAGGCCCAGGAAGGACGAGTCCTGCGGGGCGACGACCGTGACGACGCCGGTCGGCTCGGGGGTGGAGAGGTTGAAGAACGGGCCCGCGACGGGGTTGGCCCCGCCGACGATCTGGCCGATCTTGTCGGTCCAGCCCGCGTACCAGACCCAGCGGTCGATGGCCGCGTCCACGACCGCGCCGGCCTTGGACTTGGACAGGCCCTCGGCCTCGCCGACCTCGCGGACGAACTGGTCGCGGCGGCCCTCGAGCATCTCGGCGATGCGGTAGAGGATCTGCCCGCGGTTGTAGGCGGTGGCGCCGGACCAGCCGCCGAAGGCCTTGCGGGCGGCGACGACCGCGTCACGCGCGTCCTTGCGGGAGGACAGTGGTGCGTTGGCCAGCCACTTGCCCTTGGAGTCCGTCACCTCGTACACCCGGCCGCTCTCGGAGCGGGGGAACTTGCCCCCGACGTACAGCTTGTAGGTCTTGAAGACGCTCAGACGCGCCGTCGACGACTCAGACATCGAGGTAACCCTCCAGGCCGTGGCGACCGCCTTCGCGGCCGAAGCCCGACTCCTTGTAGCCGCCGAAGGGCGAGGTCGGGTCGAACTTGTTGAACGTGTTGGCCCAGACGACACCGGCGCGGAGCTTGTTCGCGACCGCGAGGATCCGCGAGCCCTTCTCCGTCCAGATGCCCGCGGACAGGCCGTACTGGCTGTTGTTGGCCTTGGCGACGGCCTCGTCGGGCGTGCGGAAGGTCAGCACGGACAGCACCGGGCCGAAGATCTCGTCGCGAGCGACGGTGTGCGCCTGGGTGACGTTCGTGAAGAGCGTCGGGGCGAACCAGTAGCCGGCGGACGGCAGCTCACAGGCCGGGGACCAGCGCTCGGCACCCTCGGCCTCGCCGGTCTCCGCGAGCGCGGTGATCCGGGCGAGCTGCTCGGCGGAGTTGATCGCCCCGATGTCGGTGTTCTTGTCGAGCGGGTCGCCCAGGCGCAGCGTGGAGAGGCGGCGCTTGAGGGAGTCCAGCAGCTCGTCGTGGATCGACTCCTGGACCAGCAGGCGCGAGCCCGCGCAGCAGACCTGGCCCTGGTTGAAGAAGATGCCGTTGACGATGCCCTCGACGGCCTGGTCGATCGGGGCGTCGTCGAAGACGATGTTCGCGCCCTTGCCGCCCAGCTCCAGGGTGACCTTCTTGTCGGTCCCGGCGACGTGGCGGGCGATCTTCTTGCCCACGGCGGTCGAGCCGGTGAAGGCGACCTTGTTGACGTCCGGGTGCTCGACGAGGGCCGCGCCCGCGTCCCCGTACCCGGTGAGGATGTTGACGACGCCCTTGGGCAGGCCCGCCTGGCGGCAGATGTCCGCGAAGAACAGCGCGGAGAGGGGGGTCGTCTCCGCCGGCTTCAGCACGACCGTGTTGCCGGTGGCGAGCGCCGGGGCGATCTTCCACGCGAGCATCAGGAGCGGGAAGTTCCACGGGATGACCTGGCCGGCGACGCCGAGCGGGCGCGGGTTGGCCCCGTAGCCCGCGTGGTCGAGCTTGTCGGCCCAGCCCGCGTAGTAGAAGAAGTGCGCGGCGACCAGCGGGAGGTCCGCGTCGCGGGTCTCCTTGATCGGCTTGCCGTTGTCCAGGGTCTCCAGGACGGCGAGCTCGCGGCTGCGCTCCTGGATGATCCGGGCGATGCGGAAGAGGTACTTGGCGCGCTCGGAGCCGGGCAGCGCGGACCACTTCTCGAAGGCCTTGCGGGCGGCCTTCACGGCACGGTCCACATCGGCGGCGCCCGCCTGGGCGACCTCGGCCAGGACTTCCTCGGACGACGGGGAGACGGTCTTGAAGACCTTGCCGTCGGCGGCGTCGGTGAACTCGCCGTCGATGAAGAGCCCGTAGGAGGGGGCGATGTCGACGACCGAGCGGGACTCGGGAGCCGGTGCGTACTCGAAGAGGGATGCCATGGTGATCAGTCCACCGTCACGTAGTCGGGACCGGAGTAACGGCCGGTGCTCAGCTTCTGGCGCTGCATCAACAGGTCGTTGAGCAGGCTGGAGGCGCCGAAGCGGAACCAGTGGTTGCTCAGCCAGTCCTCGCCCACGGTCTCGTTGACCAGGACCAGGAACTTGATCGCGTCCTTGGTGGTCCGGATGCCGCCGGCCGGCTTCACGCCGATCTGGATTCCAGTCTGCGCCTTGAAGTCGCGGACGGCTTCGAGCATGAGCAGCGTGTTGGCCGGGGTGGCGTTGACGCCCACCTTGCCGGTCGACGTCTTGATGAAGTCGGCGCCCGCGAGCATGCCGATCCAGGAGGCGCGGCGGATGTTGTCGTACGTCGACAGCTCGCCGGTCTCGAAGATGACCTTGAGGCGGGCCGCGCTGCCGTCGGGGCGGACGCAGGCCTCCTTGATGGCCTTGATCAGCTCGTACGTGTCGAGGTAGCGGCCGGCGAGGAAGGCGCCACGGTCGATGACCATGTCGATCTCGTCGGCGCCGGCGGCGACGGCGTCACGGGTGTCGGCGAGCTTGACGGGCAGCGCGGCGCGGCCGGCCGGGAAGGCGGTCGCGACGGAGGCCACCTTGACGTCGGCGCCGTTGAGGGCGGCCTTCGCGGTGGCCACCATGTCGGGGTACACGCAGACCGCGGCGGTCATCGGCGTCGTACGGTCGGTCGGATCGGGGTTGACGGCCTTGGCGGAGAGCGCCCGGACCTTGCCCGGGGTGTCCGCGCCTTCCAGCGTCGTCAGGTCGATCATCGAGATGGCCAGATCGATGGCGTACGCCTTGGCCGTCGTCTTGATCGAGCGGGTGCCGAGGGCGGCCGCGCGGGCCTCCAGTCCGACTGCGTCGACGCCGGGCAGCCCGTGCAGGAAGCGGCGCAGCGCACTGTCGGACGTCGTCACGTCAGCGAATGCGGTGAGGGTGGTGGGCATGGTCACCACATGAGCATATCTACGCGCGTAGCGGCCTGTCACCCCCTCCCCCGGATTCGGCCGGTTCCGGTGCGGAATCGACACCTCCGCTCGGACACGCGTTCGCTGTTACGCGGCCATGACAGGACCGGGATCGTCCGCCAGCACAAGATCCATAGATTTCTCTTCAGCAGCCCGCCACACCTGACCCGGTGAACCAGACCGAACAGACTCAACGCGGCATGCGACTCTCCTCCACTTTCCTCACCCACGCTTCAGGAGTCGTTATGCGTTCCGCCCTCCGCGCCTCGATCGTCACCGCCGCCCTCGCCGGGGTGTTCCTGATGCCCGCCGCGACCGCGTTCGCCGCGCCCGGCGCCCAGAACGCGACGCCGGTGTCGGCCGCGGCCGCGAGCACCCCGGGCGACGACCGCTACGACGGCGAGGTCGTCCTCGTGGGCGAGGGCCGGATCGCGGTGCTGCGCAACAAGTCCGAGGGCCCCGAGGTCTGGATCCGCGCCGTCGCCCCGGACTGGAAGCCGGCCGACGGCTGGGCGGGCCGCGTCCTGGCGAAGCTCGACCCCTCGAAGCCGCGCGCGGTGGTCGACGGCGTCGAGTACACCCTCACCAAGACCGACGGCGGCCGCTACGGGCTCAACGTCCACGTGGTGGGCGAGGGCGCCTCGAACGGCTTCTACCTGCTGCCGAAGGGCACGACGACCCCCTCGGGCAAGGGCGGCACGGCCACGCCGAAGCCCACCGCCTCCCCGGCCGTTGCCCCCGCCCCGAAGGCGCAGAACGCGGGCCAGACCTCGGTCGTGCCCAAGGGTGCGGTGGCCGCGGGCGCCGAGATCCCCGCCGCGGCGGCCGAGGACACCGACAACGGCACCACCGTGGCGGCCGGCGTCGGCCTGATCGCGATCTTCGGTGCGCTCGGCGCCAGCGTGGCCCTGCGCCGCCGCCGCGCCCAGGGCTGATACACCCCTCAGCCTCGTCTCGCCTCCGGCGGGCCACCATCCCGGTGGCCCGCCGAAGCCCGTTCCCGGAGCGTCCCCATGGCCCACCGCGCCGCCGACCGCGCCGCCCGCCGCGCCGCCCGTCCGCTGCTCGCCGCCGTCTTCCTCGCCGCCGCCCTGACCGGCTGCGGCACCGCCGCCACCGCCACCCCGCCCGCGGACGCGGCACCGCCCGCCGCCCCGCCCGCCGTCACCCCCACGGCCGCCCCCGCGGCCCCGGCATCGGCCACCCCGCTGCCCGCCTCCGCGCCCGTACGCGTACGGATCCCCGCGGCCGGGGTGGACGCCTCGCCGCTGCTGACGCTGGGGCTGGCCGCCGACGGCACGGTCGAGGTGCCCTCCGTGGCCGACGGGGACAAGATCGGCTGGTACGGCAAGGGCGTCACCCCCGGCGAGACCGGCCCCGCGGTGCTGATCGGCCACTTCGACACCGTCCGCGGCCCGGCCGTGCTCAAGGACGTCTCACGCGTCCGCGCCGGCGACGAGATCACGGTCTCCCGGGCGGACGGGAGCACCGCCGTCTTCCGCGTCCGCGAGCTGGAGCAGGTCGACAAGAAGCGGTTCCCCACCGACAAGGTCTACGGGGACACCGCGCGTCCGGAGCTTCGCGTCATCACGTGCGGCGGCCGGATCACCGACGGCCACCGGCCCGACAACATCATTCTGTACGCCGATCTCGTGGGGTGAGACGGCGTGGGGCAGAATCGGGCCCATGAGCAGCCAGCACCAGCCGACCGACGAGCCCGTCTACGACGACCGGGTCTACCGCTCCTCCATGGCCGTGGTCACCGGGGTGCTGCTGCTCGCGCTGACCGCGTGGCTCTGCGGGGACGCCGTGGTGCGCGGCTCCGGGAACACCCCGTGGATCGCCCTCGCGCTGGCGCTGTTCGCCGTACCGCTCGTCGTGGCCTTCACGATCCGCCCCGCCGTCTTCGCGAATGAGGACCGGATGCGCGTGCGGAACCCCTTCCGGGTCATCGAGCTGCCCTGGGCGGCCGTGGACGCGGTGCGCGCCGGGTACTCGGCGGAGGTGCTGGCCGAGGGCTCGAAGTACCAGCTCTGGTCCGTCCCCGTCTCCCTGCGGGAGCGGAAGAAGGCGAGCCGGCAGCAGCTCAGCCGCCGCAGCGGGCTCACCGGCCGGGGCATGTCCGCCGCGGACGCCGAGAAGCCGGCCGCACCGGCCGGACCGCAGCGGGCCGGGGCCGACAAGGTCGTGGACGAACTGCGGGAGCTGGCCGAGCGCGGCGCCTCGCGGGCCGGCGCCCAGGGCAGCGTGCGCGTGCAGTGGTCGTACGAGATCATCGCGCCCGCCGTGGCCGGCGCGGTGCTGCTGATCGTGCTCCTCGCCACGGGCTGACGGGGCCCGTAGGCACCCTCGTCCGGCACCCTCGCACGCACCCTCGCACGCGCCCTCGTACGTGCCGTCGTACGTGCTCCCCACCACACCCCGTCCGGGGCGGAACCAGGGCTACCGGACGCTGCGTCCTCGCAGGTGTGCAGCGTCATGAGGCCGGCGGCAGCGCCGCCACCGCCATTCATCTCCGGTTCCGGCTCCTGGGCGGCGCCCTGCTGGCCGCCCATCTCCTCGTCGTCGGCTTGCTGACGCTGCGACCACTGGACGTGCCCTGGGCCGCGGCCGCGAACCTGACCCCGCTGGAGGGGATCAGGGCGGACCTCGCCTACGGGCCGCTGGAGGGCGCCCGCCGGATCGGCGAGGGACTGGCGCTGCTGGCCCCGCTCGGGGTGCTGCTGCCGCTGGTCAGCGGACGGCTCGCGCCGTCGGCGCTGTCCGCGTGGTCCTCGCTGGCCCGGACCGCGGCGGCCGGCGCGCTGATCTCGGTGTGCATCGAGATGCTCCAGACCGCCGTGCCGGGCCAGGTGGTCGATGTGGACTCGGTCCTGCTGAACACCGTCGGCGTGCTGCTCGCCCACGCGGCCGTCGTACCGGCGCTACGGGCCCGGCTGCGGCGCTCACGCAGCGCTTATCAGGGACCCACCCCGAGAATTACCAGGGTCGGGCTCGGTCCGTGGACCGAGGTTCTTTCGGCGGTTCCCCGCGAGTATTGAGGCATCGCACGCAGTGCTGGTTTCACAGCGCCGATCTCAATGTGAGGAGAACCCCATGAGCGCCCTTGTCCGCCCCCGTGACGGTCGATGGATCGGCGGCGTCTGCGCCGGACTGGCCCGGCGTTTCGGAATATCCGCCAACACGATGCGCGTCATATTCGTCGTCTCGTGCCTGCTGCCCGGCCCGCAGTTCCTGATCTACCTGGCGCTGTGGCTGCTCCTGCCGAACGAGAAGTCCGCCTCCACCGCCTGGTAGGGCGGGGTCAGCCGGCCCGCTGGACCTTTTCCAGCTGCTTGTCGGCGACTTCCTGCGGCACCTGCGTCTTCTGCTCGGCCGCCGCCACGTTGAGGGACATCAGCCGCACGATGGTGTCGCCCTCGCGTACGACGACCAGGTGGACCTGGGCGGAGACGCCCTGGGCGGCCGCGGTCGTGGTCCAGCTGACGCTCTCGTCGCCGGTCGTGCGGTAGTCGGCGGCCCGCACCTCGCGGTAGGTGCCGGACTGCTTTTCGACCGTGGCGGTGAAGCCCGTGGCGCAGGCGGGCACGGCGGCCTTGAGGCGGGCGATCAGCGCCTTGGCGTCGCTCTCGGCGTAGGTGCTGACGGAGGCGGAGACGGCGAGTCCGACCTGCTTCTGGGAGCCGACGCCCCGGTTTACGGTCTCGCGCGCGGCCGGGTCCGGCTTGTCGCCCATGATGTCGGCCAGCGGCTGACAGGCCTTCTTGTCGGCCTGCGGCTGGCCGTCCGGGGCGTTGGGGTTCTTGCCCTCCGCGGAGACCTGGTAGCCGGGCAGGTCGCCCTGTTCCAGCGCGGACCGTTCCGCCTTGCTGCCGCCGGTCTTGGGCGTGGCGGATCCGCCGGTGGCGGTGGCCGCGGGGGCACCGGGCGCGCCGGAGGCGTGGCTCGCGGAGCCCTTGGGGTCCGGGTCCTTGCCCGTCGGGGACGTGTCCGTACTGCTGCATCCGGCCGCCGCGAGCAGCAGGGCGGGGACCAGCGCGACCACGGTCGCTCGTACTTTCATGCGCATGACCAATAACCTCATACCGCGTACGTCGGCGGGCAGTTGGTGGTGATCGTGACACACCGCACGGCGGCACACACACCTCGTCGAAGAGGTGCGCGACCGCCGTGCACGCGTTCGTGTCGCGGCAACGTCAGCCGTTGAGGGCGCCGGTGACCGGGCCCAGCAGACCGGTGACCGCAGCGGTGGGGTCGCTCGGCTGTCCGCCCTCTTCGGAGGCCGACTGCTGGCTGGTGACACCCTGGAGCGCACCGGTGGCGCTGCCCAGCGCGTCGGTGAGACCGACGGCCGGGAGGGCCGCGGCCGAGGCGGAACCGGCGGCGACGGCGGCGAAGGCGGCACCCAGAGCGGCGGCACCGATGATCTTGGCAGCTGACTGCTTCATGAAAACGTGTCCTTGCGACGGGGAATTGAGCGGCTCCGCAAACTAGTCACTTCAAACCGCCGCCCGCAAACATCCGTAAATATGAGAAAGCGCCCGGGAATTGCTCCTCCCGGGCGCTTTCAGTACGTCACGCCATGGCCTAAGCCGAGACAGAACCGCTGGTGGAAGCAGTCTGCTGGAACAGCCACTCCGACTTCAGCTCCGCATAACCAGGCTTGATGACCTCGTTGATCATGGCCAGTCGTTCATCGAAAGGAATGAACGCGGACTTCATCGCATTGACGGTGAACCACTGCATGTCCTCCAGCGTGTAGCCGAAGGTGTCCACCAGGTGCTCGAACTCGCGGCTCATGCTGGTGCCGCTCATCAGGCGGTTGTCGGTGTTGACCGTGAGCCTGAAGTGCAGCTTCCGCAGCAGGCCGATCGGGTGCTCGGCGTACGAGGCGGCCGCGGCCGTCTGGAGGTTCGACGTCGGGCACATCTCCAGGGGGATGCGCTTGTCCCGGACGTACGAGGCCAGGCGGCCCAGCGTCACCGAGCCGTCGGCGGCGACCTCGATGTCGTCGATGATCTTCACGCCGTGACCGAGGCGGTCGGCGCCGCACCACTGCAGGGCCTGCCAGATCGACGGCAGGCCGAAGGCCTCGCCCGCGTGGATCGTGAAGTGGTTGTTCTCGCGCTTGAGGTACTCGAAGGCGTCGAGGTGGCGGGTGGGAGGGAACCCGGCCTCGGCACCGGCGATGTCGAAGCCGACCACGCCGTTGTCGCGGTAGCGGTTGGCCAGCTCCGCGATCTCCAGCGCGCGGGCGGCGTGCCGCATCGCGGTCAGCAGGGCGCCGATGCGGATGCGGTGGCCGTTGGCCTTCGCACGCCGCTCGCCCTCGCGGAAGCCGTCGTTCACGGCCTCGACGACCTCTTCGAGGGTCAGGCCGGCTTCCAGGTGCTGCTCGGGGGCGTAGCGGATCTCGGCGTACACGACGCCGTCCTCGGCCAGGTCCTCGGCGCACTCGGCGGCGACCCGGAAGAGGGCCTCCTTCGTCTGCATGACCGCGCAGGTGTGCGCGAAGGTCTCCAGGTAGCGCGGGAGGGAGCCGGAGTCGGCGGCTTCCCGGAACCAGATGCCGAGCTTGTCGGCGTCGGTCTCGGGGAGGCTCTCGTAGCCGGCCTCGCGGGCCAGCTCGATGATGGTCCCGGGGCGCAGTCCACCGTCGAGGTGATCGTGCAGGAGCACCTTCGGGGAGCGGCGGATCTGATCCGGGGTCGGCAGGTTGGGGGTCTCGCTCGTCATCTGGGCACTCTAGCTCCTACGCGCGTAGAGCGGGTGACGGCCGCGAGTGCCGATATGTAACAGAGACCGCACGGACGGATGTCGTACACCTCGGTGTCTGAGACTGTTCCGCCATGGCACAGCATGCGCCGCCGGCGCGCGGGGCCCGCCTGGGGCGGGCAGCCGGCGCGAACGGCTTGGGGTCGACGGTCAGTGGTGTGGTGCTCCTTCTTCCCGGAGCGTCCAGATTCTCCCCCGGTCCGCTGCGTCCGCTCGGGCGGGCGCTGGCCCGGGCGGGCGGGGCGGAGGGGCTGGTCGCGCACACCGTGATCCACGGTGGGGACGCCTCCCGCGAGGAGCAGGCGGGGTGGGCGGCGGACGAGGCGGTGCGGCGGTACGGGGACGTGCCCGTGTGCCTGGCCGGCTTCGGTGCGGGAGGCCTGGCCGCGCTGCGGGCGGCGGGCCACGACGCCGTCAACTCGGTGGTGTCGCTGGCCCCTTGCCTGGGAGAAGCGGTGGTGGCGGACTCGCCTGAACCGGTGAAACAGCTGTCGGGGCGGCAGGTCCTGATCGTGCACGGCACGAACGACGCGCACAGCGACCCGGAGGCATCGTTTCTGCTGGCGGCGCGGGCCAAGAAGGCGAATCGTTCCACGTGCCGGTTCGAGGTGCACTCGGACGGTCACGGGCTGCGCGAGCACCAGCCGGAAGTCGTCGCACTGGCCGTGGACTTCGTCCTCGGCGCGGTGTGCTCGGGGCGGTACTCGCGGCCGGTGACGGACGCGCTGGCCGCTCCCCCGCCGCTGGGTCTGCGGATGCCGCTGGCATCGGGGTTCGGGCGCTCGCTCCGGCGGTGAGGCGCGGCTGTCGCGCGTACCGTGAGGAGTGAACTCGGGGCCTTTCCTCCCGGAGGCGATGGGCCATGGCCGGATTGACGTTCCGGAATTTCGACAAGCCGGACGAGACACGACCGTTCCCGGACGGCAAGGGCAGGCTGGACGTCTTCAACACCGGGGGCGGCGCCGTCGGCCGTGCCGTGTTCGAGCCGGGCTGGCGCTGGTCGGAGCACATCAAGCCGCTGGCGGGCACGGAAAGCTGCCAGTCCGCTCACACGGGGTACGTCGTGAGCGGCCGCATGAAGATCGTCATGGACGACGGGGAGAGCGGCGAGATCGGTCCGGGCGACTTCATCGAGATCGCGCCCGGGCACGACGCCTATGTCCTCGGTGACGAGCCCTGCGTCGCGCTGGACTGGACCGGCTACGGCGACTACGCGAAGCCGGTCTCCGGCTGACGCAGCTGACGCGTCCACCGTCCCGGCACGCCCTGTCCGAGCAGACCCGCGGCCCGGTCCAGGGTGCGGGCCAGCGAGCCCGCCGTCGGGGCGGTGGCCAGGACGTACGCGTGGTGCAGACCGCCCGTCGGGGCGCGCCGGACCGTGGCGCCCGACGGGATCTCCAGCTGGACCCGGATCACTCCCGGCACGGCCCGCGCCGCGGCGATCCCCGGGCGGACCCCGCCCGGGCCGCGGCCGGGCGGGAAGTCCACGTACCGCAGCCCGGCGTAGGCGGTGCGCGGGCTGTGCTCCGGGTCGGGCAGGTCCAGGGCGGCGGCGAGCACGAGGCCGAGGACGTCGGTTCCGTGGGCGGCCCGGAGCAGCCGGCTGAACTCCTCGGCGCCGGGGCGGGCGTGGGCCTCGACGAGGCGGGGGCCGTGCGCGGTGAGGATGACCTCGGTGTGGGAGGGGCCGTCGTGGTGTCCGGCGAGGTCGAGGACGCCGCGTACGAGGGCCCGTACGGCCTGCGCGGTCCCGGGATCCAGGGCGACCGGCAGGTCGTGGCCGGTGGCGGTGAGGCGGGGGCCGGTGCGCCGGCGGGACCAGCCCAGGATGCGGTGGTGCCCGGCGCGGGAGAGGGCCTCGACGGTGAGCTCCGGGCCTTCCAGGTACTCCTCGATGAGGAGGTCGGTGACCTCCGGATAGCCGTGGGCGGCGGCCCGCGCCTCGATTTCGTCGTGGACGAGCCGGACGCCTTCGCCGTCGGCGCCCGCCCGGGGCTTGATCACGCACGGGTAGCCGATGAGGGTGGCGACGAACGGGAGTGTTTCCGCGCGTCCGCAGCGGGCGAAGGAGACGGGCCGGGCGGGGTGCAGGGTGTTGGAGCGGGCGCGCAGGGCGGCCTTGTCCATGAGGGCGGTGACGGCGGCGGTGGGGGTGCCGGGCAGGCCCAGTTCCTCGTTGGCGCGGGCCGCGGCGAGGGCTCCGGCGGCGTCGAACCCGAAGACGGCGGCGCGGCCGCGGCGGACCGCCTCCATCCGGCCGACGGCCCCGACGAGGTGCCGGTGGTCGCGCCAGTCCGTCCGTACCCGCCGCTCCGCCCCCTCACGGTCGGATGGCACCGATGGATCCGGCGCGACCACCACGGTGCGGGCACCCGCACGGCGGGCGGCCGCCACCACGGCGGGTCGCGGGCTCAGCAGGACAGCCAAGGGCCCCCGTTCTTCCCTGGGTGTCCGCTGTCGCATACCGCGCTCCCCCCTCACGCCGTGTGACCACTGTGCCGCTTCGGCATATGCCGAAAGCCGCCGGACAGGGGTCGTCTTGTCGCCTTGCGGGAATACGAGGGGTTTACGAACGGACACACTCCGGGACGAATAGGCATATGCCAGCCGATCAAGCCGAAGACCTGAGCCCCGCGGCCCGGCGCCTCTACGCCTACGCCGTCGAGCGGCACGCCTTTGATGCGGGCGAGGCAACCGAGGCCCTGGGCGTGCGCGCGGCCGCGGCCATCACGGAGCTGGCCGCCGCGCACCTCCTCCAGCGGGCGCCCGGCGGCGGGCCCGACCGGTGGAGCGCCGTCGCACCCCGGGCGGCGGCCGCGCGGGCGCTCGCCCCGCTGGCCCTGCTCGTACGGGAGACCCACGACGAGATGGACCGGCTGCGGGGGCGGCTGGAGACGCTGGTGCCGGCGTACGAGGCGGGGACCGCGCACCGGGACCTGAGCGGGTCGGGGCGCCTGGAGCTGGTGACGGACCTGGGCGCGGTACGGGGGCTGATCACGGAGCTGGTCGCGGCGTGCGAGCGGGAGCTCCTGACCTCGCAGCCGGGCGGGGGCCGGCCGCTGGAGACGCTGGAGGAGTCGATCGGGCGGGACGAGTCGCTGCTGACGCGCGGGGTCCGGATGCGCACGCTCTACCAGCACACGGCCCGGTACTCGCGGCCCACGGCGGCGTACGTCGAGCGGGTGACGGCGCTGGGCGCGCAGGTACGGACGCTGGGCGACGGGCTGATGCGGATGCTGGTCTTCGACGACCACACGGGCCTGATGGAGGTGCCGGAGCGCAGCGGGGCGGCGCTGGTGGTGCGCGAGCGGAGCGTCGTGCACTTCATGACGTCTGCCTTCGAGCGGTCCTGGCTGGGGGCGGAGCCCTTCCCGACGACGGTGAGTCCGGAGGCGGCCCGGTCGATCTCGGACGAGCTGCGGCAGACGATCGTACGGCTGCTGTCGGAGGGGCTGGAGGACAAGGTGATCGCGCGGCGGCTGGGCATGTCGGAGCGGACCTGCCAGCGCCACATCGCGGAGATCATGCGGGCCGTCGGCGCCAAATCCCGCTTCCAGGCCGGGTACTTGCTGTCCTCGCAGTCACCGCCCCAGGCGGACGAGCAGCCGGGCGACTAAGCGGGCGACTAGGCGGGCGGCTCCAGTTCGGGGATCAGGCGGCCGCGGCGGGAGAGCAGGAAGCGCTTGAACTCGGCCACCGGAGGGGTGTCGGGGTGGCCGTCGAGCCAGGCGACGCCGATCTCGCGGACGGCGCGCGGGGCGGTCACCGTCAGCTCGACGACACCCGGGCGGGCCACGGCCGGCGGCGGCAGCAGGGCCACGCCGAGACCGGCGGCGACCAGGCCGCGCAGGGTCTCGGCCTCCTCGCCCTCGAAGGCGACGCGGGGGACGAACCCGGCCTCCGCGCACAGGTCGTCGGTGATGCGGCGCAGGCCGTAGCCGGGCTCCAGCGTCACGAAGGTCTCCTCGGCGGCCTCGGCGAGGCGGATGCGCTTGCGGCCGGCCAGGCGGTGGTCGTCGGGGACCACCAGGCGCAACCGCTGTTCGTCGAGACGGCGGGCGACCAGGTCGGGGGCGTCCGGGACGGGTGAAGTGAGGCAGAGGTCGAGTTCGCCGGACCGGAGCTTCTCCAGCATGGCCTCGCCGTAGTTCTGGACCAGGGAGAAGCGCACGCGCGGGTGGTCGGCGCGGAAGGCGCGGATGAGGCCGGGTACGGTCTCGGAGCCCAGGGTGTGCAGGAAGCCGAAGGCGACCTTGCCGAGGGCCGGGTCGGCGTCCTGCTGGACGGATTCGGCGGCGCGGGCGATCCCGTCCAGGGCCTGTTCCGTGGAGGCCAGGAAGGTGCGGCCCGCCGTGGTGAGGGCGACGGTGCGGCCCTTGCGGGCGAACAGGGTGACGCCGAGGTCCTGTTCCAGGCGGACCATGGCCCGCGACAACGTCGATTGGGGAACGCCCAGTTCGTGGGCGGCGCGGGTGACGTGCTCGTGCCGGGCGACGGCCGCGAAGTACGCCAGGCGCGGGGCCAGCAGACGTGTCACGGCCATGTCTTCTTCGTAACGGTTCATCGACGTGCGCCGCCCTGAGCTGTGCTGATGCGTGAGTGGATCGATTATCGCGATTCTGTGCATTGGACGCATCAAAAACACGGGCCTACCTTCGACGTATGCCTCCCGTTCATACCGGGGCACCCGTCATCCCGGGTGCCTCCACCTCGTTGTTTCCGCAGCCCAACCGCCCCGAGCTCCGAGCCCCCGGCCGCCCCGGCTACCGCCGGATGAGCCTCGCGCTCTTCGCCGCCGGACTGGCCACCTTCGCCCTCCTCTACTCCACCCAGGCGCTGCTGCCCGCGATCTCCGACGGGTTCGGGGTGACGGCGGGTCAGGCCAGCTGGACGGTGTCCGCGGCCACCGGCGCGCTCGCCCTGTTCGTGCTGCCGCTCAGCGCGCTGTCCGAGCGGTTCGGGCGCACCCGGATGATGACCTGGTCGATGGCGGTGGCCGTGGGCGTCGGCCTGCTGGTGCCCTTCGCGCCGAGCCTGGAGTGGCTGGTGGCCCTGCGGGCCCTCCAGGGCGCGGCGATCGCCGGGATCCCGGCCTCCGCGATGGCGTACCTGGCGGAAGAGGTCAAGCCGAAGGCCCTGGTCGGGGCGATCGGCCTGTTCGTGGCGGGCAACTCCATCGGCGGCATGAGCGGCCGCCTGGTCACCGGCTGGGGGGCGCAGCTCGGCGGCTGGCGGGCGGGCCTGCTCACCGTCGGGCTGATGTCGCTGGCCTGCGCGGCGGCCTTCCTGGTGCTGCTGCCCCGGGCGCGGTTCTTCCGCCCGGCCTCGCTGAACCCGCGCGCGGTGGGCCGTACCGTGGCCGGTCACCTGCGCGATCCGCTGCTGCTGCGGCTGTACGGGATCGGCGCGCTGTTCATGACCGTCTTCGGCGCCGTGTACACCGTCATCGGCTACCGGCTGGTGGACGAGCCGTTCTCGCTCGGGCAGGGCGTGATCGGGTCGATCTTCCTGATCTACCTGGTGGGTACGGTCTCCTCGGCGGCGGCCGGGCAGCTGGTGGCCCGCACGGGGCGGCGCGGCGCGCTGTACCTGGCCGTGACCACCACCGCGCTCGGGCTGCTGCTGTCGCTGTCCGATTCCCTGGCCGCGATCCTGGCCGGGCTGATCCTGATCACCGCGGGCTTCTTCGCCGGGCACGCGGTGGCCTCCGCCGCGGTGAGCCGGACGGCGCGGACGGGCCGGGCGCAGGCCTCGGCGCTCTACCAGTCGGCGTACTACCTGGGCTCCAGCGCGGGCGGCACCCTGGGCGCCCTCGCCTACCACTCGGCGGGGTGGGCGGCCACGGTGGGCATCGCGCTGCTGGCCGTGCTCGGCGTCGTCTCGATCACGCTGTACGGGTCCCACGCGGCCCGCGCGGAGCGGCGCATGCCGGCTTCGGCCGCGGCCGCGCGCTGAGGAACTCGTCGGGAAAATCGGGAAATACGTCCCCTCTACAGGCAACTCGCGCTGGTTTTCCGGGCATTCAACACGGAGAACGAATGCAGGGCGAGCAGGGGAGGACGCGATGGGGACGCCTGTGAATCGGACGACGCGCATGCGCGCAAGGCGGCGGGCGGTGGTGGTGTTCGGGGGTGCGGTGGCGCTCGCGCTGCCGCTGGTGGTCGCGGGGGGCGGGGCGGCGCAGGCCGCCTCCTGCAACCTCGGCACCGGGCCGTACCAACGGCAGGTCGAGCAGTTCCTGGGGCGGCCGGTGGACGGCAGGCAGTCCTCGGCCGACTGCACGGCCATCAGGTCGTTCCAGGCGAGCCACGGGATCACCCCGTCCCAGGGGTACGCGGGGCCGCTGACCTGGCAGACGATGAGCACGATGCTGGCCCAGCGGGCGGCGGGCAGCACCCCCAACAAGGCCGGCAACTGCCCGGTGAACCGGGGGCGGATCGCCTGCGTCGACCTGACGCGGCAGCTCAGCTGGATCCAGGACGGCGCCACGCTGAAGTACGGCCCCGTCCCGGTCCGCACCGGCAAGGACGGCACGGAGACCCGGACCGGCCTGAAGAAGATCTACTACCGCAGCATCGACCACTGGTCGACGATCTACGACGTCGCGATGCCTTACTCGCAGTTCTTCGACGGCGGCATCGCCTTCCACTCGACCACCAAGAGCATGTGGAACCCGCCCGGCTCGGGCGGCTGCGTGAACATGCGGCCCGCCGACGCCAAGGCGTACTGGAACCTGCTGGGCAACGGCGAGGACGTCTATGTCTACGGCCGCAAGCCGGGCACGTAAGGCCTCGCCACACCTCGCTCGCGGCCGTTGCGGCTGTTGCGGCCGTTCGGGCTGCCGTTGTCAGACCCCTCCGGTAGGTTCCGAAGGAGTGGACCTACCTGGGGGCGACAGCCATGAGTGACCTCGCGACGACACCGCCGGACCTGGATGCCGCGCTGGACCGCTACCGGGTCGAGCTGACGGGTTACTGCTACCGGATGCTCGGCTCGTCCTTCGACGCCGAGGACGCGGTGCAGGACACGTACATCCGTGCCTGGCGCAGCTACGAGAAGTTCGAGGGCCGCTCCTCGCTGCGCTCGTGGCTGTACCGGATCGCCACCAACGTCTGCCTGGACCTGCTGAACGCGGGGAACAAGCGGGCCCGGCCGATGGACCTGACCGCCCCGCAGCACCAGGCCTCCGCCGTGCTCAACGAACGGCCCGAGGTGACCTGGCTGGAGCCGGTCCCCGACGGCCGGGTGCTGCCGCAGACCGCGGACCCGGCGGAGATGGCCCTGGCGAAGGAATCCGTGCGGCTGGCGTTCGTCGCGGCCCTCCAGCACCTGCCGGCCAAGCAGCGGGCGGTGCTGATCCTGCGCGAGGTGCTGGCCTGGAAGGCCGACGAGGTCGCGCAGCTGCTGGACACCACGGTGGCTTCGGTGAACAGCGCGCTGCAGCGGGCGCGGGCCACGCTGGCCGGCAGCCGGATCCGCGAGAGCGAGGCCGCCGATCCGCTGGACGCGGACCAGGCGAAGCTGCTGGAGCAGTACCTGTCCGCCTTCGAGGCGTATGACATCTCGCGGCTGACGACGCTCCTGCACGAGGACGCGGTGCTGTCGATGCCGCCGTTCGACCTGTGGCTCCAGGGCCACGAGGACATCGCGGCCTGGCATCTGAACCAGGGCATCGGCTGCAAGGGCTCGCGCCTGATCCCGACGACGGCGAACGGGATGCCGGCCTTCGGCCAGTACCGGCCGGCGGCCTCCGGGAAGGGCCACACCCCGTGGGCGCTCCAGGTCCTGGAGGTCTCAGACGGCAAGATCGTCGGGCTCAACGCCTTCCTGGACACCGCCCGGTGGTTCCCGCTCTTCGGGCTCCCCGAGCAGCTCGACGAGGCCCACGAGGTCCAGTAGGGCCCGCAGGGCGGGGCCGGCGCCGATGACGGCGAAGCCGGCGCCGTGACCTCGGGCGGTCAGCCGCAGCCGGGCCAGGGTCTCCACCGCGACCAGGCCGGGCGCGGTGACGGCGGTGGCGTCACACACCACGGCGGTGGCCCCGTCCTCGTACAGCCGCGCCAGCCGGGCGCACAGTCGCGCCGTGTCCTGCGCGTCGGGTCCGGGTCCGGGCAGCACGAGTCGTTTGATCTCCACGAGGGGATGACTCCCCCACCGCCCGGAACTCATCGGGCGCGAGCCGGGGCGCGGGACAGGGCGCGGGACGGGGGGAGGCCCTTCCGGGCCGGTGAAAAGACGCCGGCGCGGCTCCGGACGGGGAGCCGCGCCGACGGGACCGGGGTCCGGGATCAGGCGATGCGATCCAGGACGATCGGGGTGGCGGAGAAGACCGTGCCCGCCGGGGCGACGTCGTACGAGCCCTCCAGGGAGGCCAGGGCGTAGTCGAACTTCTCCGGGGTGTCCGTGTGCAGGGTCATCAGCGGCTGGCCCGCGGTGACCGTGTCGCCCGGCTTCGCGTGGAGCTCGATGCCCGCGCCCGCCTGGACCGGGTCCTCCTTGCGGGCACGGCCCGCGCCCAGGCGCCAGGCGCCGACGCCCACCGCGTACGCGTCGAGGCGGGTCAGGACGCCCGAGGCCGAGGCGGTGACCACGTGCTGCTCGCGGGCCACGGGCAGGGCCGCGTCCGGGTCGCCGCCCTGGGCCGCGATCATCCGGCGCCAGTGGTCCATGGCGGAGCCGTCGGCCAGGGCCTTCGCCGGGTCGGCGTCCTTGATGCCCGCCGCGTCCAGCATCTCCTTGGCCAGGGCGATGGTCAGCTCGACGACGTCAGCGGGCCCGCCGCCGGCCAGGACCTCGACCGACTCGCGGACCTCCAGGGCGTTGCCAGCGGTCAGGCCGAGCGGGGTGGACATGTCCGTCAGGAGCGCGACGGTCTTGACGCCCGAGTCCGTGCCCAGGCCCACCATGGTCCGCGCCAGCTCGCGCGCGTCCTCGATGTTCTTCATGAAGGCGCCGCTGCCGACCTTCACGTCGAGGACGAGGGAGCCCGTACCCTCGGCGATCTTCTTCGACATGATCGAGGAGGCGATCAGCGGGATGGCCTCGACCGTGCCCGTCACGTCGCGCAGGGCGTAGAGCTTCTTGTCCGCCGGGGCCAGGCCGTCGCCCGCCGCGCAGATGACCGCGCCGGTGGTGTCCAGGACGTGCAGCATCTCCTCGTTGGACAGCAGCGCGCGCCAGCCGGGGATGGACTCCAGCTTGTCGAGGGTGCCGCCGGTGTGGCCGAGCCCGCGGCCGGACAGCTGCGGCACGGCCGCGCCGCACGCGGCGACGAGCGGGGCCAGCGGCAGCGTGATCTTGTCGCCTACTCCGCCGGTGGAGTGCTTGTCGGCGGTGGGGCGGGAGAGGGAGTCGAAGTTCATGCGCTCGCCGGAGGCGATCATCGCGGCGGTCCAGCGGGCGATCTCGGCCCGGTTCATCCCGTTCAGCAGGATGGCCATCGCCAGAGCCGACATCTGCTCGTCGGCGACGACACCGCGGGTGTACGCGTCGATGACCCAGTCGATCTGCTCGGGGCTCAGCTCGCCGCGGTCCCGCTTGGTCCGGATGACGGAGATGACGTCCATGAAGTGCTTCCTTCTACGCGCATAGAGAGAGGGGTGAGAGGAATTGCGACGGCCCTCCGCCCCGCAGGGGGCGAAGGGCCGTCGGCACGGCTATCTCAGGTGGTCGGGCCCGAAGGCCTGGGGCAGCATCGCCGCCAGCGGAAGGATCCCGTCCGGGGTCTCCACCAGCAGCTCCGGTCCGCCGAACTCGAACAGCAGCTGGCGGCAGCGCCCGCACGGGACGAGGATCTCGCCCTTGCCGTCCACACACGTGAAGTGCGTGAGGCGGCCGCCTCCCGTGGCCTGGAGCGAGGAGACCAGCCCGCACTCGGCGCACAGGCCCAGCCCGTAGCTCGCGTTCTCCACGTTGCAGCCGGTCACGACCCGGCCGTCGTCCACGCGGGCCGCGACCCCGACCGGGAAGCCCGAGTACGGCGCGTACGCGTGGGTCATGGCTTCCCGGGCCGCGACCCGGAGGGCTTCCCAGTCCACGGCCTGGGCTGCCGGAGCCGAGGTCACTTGCCCTGGCCCTTGCGGTACGGCAGACCGTCCGCCTTGGGCATCCGCAGCCGCTGCGCCGACAGCGCGAGCACCAGCAGGGTGGTCACGTACGGAGCCGCGTCCACGAACTGGCTGGGCACCGAGTCGGTGAGCGCGTACCAGAGGAACAGCAGCGCGGCGCAGACCGCCGAGATGCCGGCCTGGAGGTACTTCTTCTTGTACAGCTGCCAGGCGCAGACCAGCACCAGCAGGATCGCGATCAGCAGCAGCATCGCGTGGACGTTCGTGGCGCCACCGCGCAGCTTGAGACTGTCGATGAAGCCGAACAGGCCCGCGCCCAGCGCCATGCCGCCCGGCATCCAGTTGCCGAAGATCATGGCGGCGAGACCGATATAGCCGCGGCCGCCGGTCTGGCCCTCCTGGTAGATCGGGCTGGCGACCTCGGACAGGTACACGCCGCCGAGGCCCGCCAGGGCGCCCGAGACGATCACGGCGATGTACTTGTACTTGTAGACGTTGACGCCGAGGGACTCCGCGGCGGTGGGGTTCTCACCGCAGGAGCGCAGCCGCAGACCGAAAGAGGTCCGCCACAGCACCCACCAGGTGCCCGGGATCAGCAGCAGGGCGACGATCGTCAGCAGCGACAGCTCGGTGACCAGGCCGCCGATGACGCCGGCGAGGTCCGAGACGAAGAACCAGTGCTTGGCCTGGAGATCGGCCATCCAGTCGGACAACCCCGGCACGGTGATCTTGTAGATCGGCTCGACCTGCGGCGACTGCTTCGAGGAGCCGCCCGGCGCGTCGGCGAAGGTGAAGTTCGACAGGTACTGGGTGAAGCCCAGCGCCAGGATGTTGATGGCCACACCGGAGACGATGTGGTTGACGTTGAACGTGACGGTCATGATCGCGTGCAGCAGGCCGCCGGCGGCGCCGCCGGCGATGCCGACGAGCACACCGGTCCACGGACCCCACTGGTAGCCGGCCCAGGCCCCGAACCAGGTGCCGAGGATCATCATGCCCTCGAGGCCGATGTTGACGACGCCCGCGCGCTCGGCCCACAGGCCGCCGAGGCCGGCGAGGCCGATCGGGACGGCGAGGGAGAGGGCACCGGAGACCTGGCCGATGGAGGTCAGGTCGTTCGCGCCGCTGATCAGGCGGACCAGCGAGAGCAGCGCAAGGCCGCCCGCGATGATCAGCAGGATCCAGGGCAGGGTGAGCTTCTTGCGGCCGCCGGACTTCTTGGGGGCGGCAGCCGTCGCGGAGACAGTGCTGGTGCTCACGCCGCGACCTCCTTGTCGGTCTTGATGGCGTGCCCGGCGGCGAGCTCCTCGCCGACCTTCTGCTGCTGGCGCCGGATGCCGTAGCGGCGGACCAGTTCGTACGAGACGACGACCGCGATCACGATCAGGCCCTTCATGATCGTGCCGATCTCCTTCGCGTACCCGGCCTGGTCGAGCGAGGCCGAGGCCTTGTCGATGAAGGCCATCAGGAACGCGGCGAAGAGCATGCCGACCGGGCTGTTGCGGCCGAGCAGCGCGATGGTGATGCCGGTGAAGCCGACGCCGACCGGGAAGGCCAGGTTGTAGGTGTGCGTCTCGCCCAGCAGCTGCGGCATGCCGGCGAGACCCGCGACCGCGCCGGAGATGAGCATCGAGGTGATGATCATCTTCTTGGCGTCGACGCCGGAGGCCTGGGCGGCGGACTCACTGGCGCCGGTGGCGCGCAGGTCGAAGCCGAAACGGGTCCGGTTGAGCGTGAACCAGTAGACGATGCCGAGGGCGAAGGCCACGAAGGTGAAGCCGTAGAGCTCCAGACCGTCGCCGAGGGACACCGCCGGGAACCAGCCGGACTCGGCGATGTCGCCGGTCGTCAGGTCGTTGGAGCCCTCGATCTGGACGCCGAGGTTCTTCGTCAGCATCAGCCAGGCGATCAGGCTGGTCGCGATGGCGTTCAGCATGATCGTGGAGACGACCTCGCTCACCCCGCGCTTGGCCTTGAGGACACCGGCGATGCCGGCCCAGAAGGAACCGACGAGCATCGCCACGAGGATGATCACCAGCAGGTGCAGCGGGCCCGGCAGGGTCACGGCCGCACCGACCACGGCGGAGAGCATCGCCGCGAGGCGGTACTGACCGTCGACGCCGATGTTGAAGAGGTTCATCCGGAAGCCGATGGCCACGGCCAGGGCCGCGAGGTAGTACGTACCGGCCTGGTTCACGATGAGGACCTGGACGTCCTCATAGCCGGCGTTCTCCACCATGAGGCGCAGCGGCTCGATCGGGTCGATGCCCGTCGCCGCCAGCACGATCATGGTCAGCAGGAAGGCGCTGACCAGGGCGAGTGCGGGTCCGGCGAAGCCGAGGAGCAGCCGGTCCTTGTCGAATTGCTTCATCGGGCCTCGTCCTCCGGTGCATCGGTACCGGGCGCGGTACCGGCGGCGGAGTGGTTGTCGGTTGCTTCCAGGTGCCCGGAGGCGGCGCCCGTCATGGCGGTGCCGAGCTCCTCCGGGGTGACGGTCGCGGGGTCGGCGTCCGCGACCAGGCGGCCGCGGTAGATCACGCGCAGGGTGTCGGACAGGCCGATGAGCTCGTCCAGGTCCGCGGAGATGAGCAGGACGGCCAGGCCCTCGTGGCGGGCCTTGCGGATCGCGTCCCAGATCTGCGCCTGCGCACCGACGTCCACACCGCGGGTGGGGTGGGCGGCGATGAGGAACTTCGGGTTGTGGCTCATCTCGCGGCCGACGATCAGCTTCTGCTGGTTGCCGCCGGAGAGCGAGGCCGCGGTGACCTCGATGCCGGGCGTGCGGACGTCGTACTCGCGCACGATCCGCTCGGTGTCCTTGCGGGCCGCCTTCGTGTCGAGGATGCCGCGCTTGGAGTTGGGCGCCTCGGTGACGTGGCCGAGGATGCGGTTCTCCCACAGCGGGGACTCGAGCAGCAGGCCGTGCCGGTGGCGGTCCTCGGGGATGTAGCCGATGCCGCCCTCGCGGCGCTCGCGCACCGGAACCTTCGTGATGTCCCGGCCGTCCAGCGTGATCACGCCCGTGTCGGCGGGGTTCATGCCCATGAGGGCTTCGATCAGCTCGGTCTGGCCGTTGCCCTCGACACCGGCGATGCCGAGGATCTCGCCCTTGTGGATGGTGAAGGTGACGTCGTCCAGCAGGAGACGGCCGGCTTCGACGTGCTCGTGGAGGGTGGAGTCCTCCGGGGCCTGGCGCACCAGGATCTCCGGCTCGGCGATGACGGAGTCGTCCGCGGTGCGGGTCAGGCCCGCCACCTTCAGTATCGGGACGTCCGTCACGGTCGACTCGCGGGTCTCCGGCGAGGGCAGCTCCGCGCCGACCATCAGCTCGGCGAGCTGCTTGGTGGTGGCGGTCTTCGGGTCGGCGGTGCCGACCGTGGTGCCGCGCCGGATGACGGTGATGTCGTCGGCGACCTTCAGCACCTCGCCCAGCTTGTGCGAGATGAAGATGACGGTCAGGCCCTCGGCCTTGAGCTCGCGCAGGTTGTCGAAGAGTGCGTCCACCTCCTGCGGCACGAGCACGGCGGTCGGCTCGTCGAGGATGAGGATCCTGGCGCCGCGGTAGAGGACCTTGAGGATCTCCACGCGCTGGCGGTCTGCGACACCGAGGTCCTCGACCAGGGCGTCGGGACGCACGCCGAGGCCGTACGCGTCCGAGATCTCCTTGATCTTCTTACGGGCCTTGGCGCCGATGCCGTACAACTTCTCGCCGCCGAGAACCACGTTCTCCAGGACGGTGAGGTTGTCGGCGAGCATGAAGTGCTGGTGCACCATGCCGATGCCGCGGGCGATGGCGTCGCCGGGGCTGTGGAAGGAGACCTGCTCCCCGTCGATGGCGATGGTGCCCTCGTCCGGCTTCTGCATGCCGTAGAGGATCTTCATCAGGGTCGACTTGCCGGCGCCGTTCTCGCCGATCAAGGCATGGACCGTGCCCTTGCGGACGGTGATCGCGATGTCCTTGTTGGCGACGACGCCGGGGAAGCGCTTGGTGATGCCGTGCAGTTCTACGGCGGGGGGCGGGCTGGACGCGTTGATGACGCACTCTCCTTGGCGCGGAAGGAGCGGAAGGCAGGGGGGGGGACAGGGCGGGGAGTGAAAGTATCGCGTCCACGATGCTTCTACGCGCGTAGCACTGTCGGAAGTGAAAACTTGCGGCCACACAGGCCGCTCGATCACTGGTGTGAATTCAGAACGCGGCTCGGGGCCCGGGAGCGATAGAGACCGCTTCCCGGACCCCGGAGACCGCGACTGAGTGTCAGAGACGACCTTACGGGGCGGTCTTGACGTTGATCTTCTTGGCGATGATTTCGGCCTTGGCCTTCTCCACCGCGGCGATGACGTCGGTCATCTCCTTGTACTTCGGGTTGGAGTCGGCCAGGCCGACGCCGTCCTTGTCCAGGCCGTAACGGATCTCACCGGTGGTCGGCTTGCCGTCCTTGACCGACTTGATCAGGTTGAAGACCGAGTCCTCGACGTCCTTGGTGACCGAGGTCAGGATGGCGTCCTTGTACTTCGACAGACCGGCCTGGTTGTACTGGTCGGAGTCGACGCCGATGGCCCACTTGCCCTTGGCCGAGGCGGCCTCGATGGCACCGGAGCCGGCCAGACCGGCGGCGGCGTAGACCACGTCGGCGCCCGCGTCGAGCTGACCCTGCGCGGCGGCCTTGCCGAGGTCGGGCTTGGCGAAACCGTCGAAGTTCGGCGGCTGGGTCAGGTACTGGGACAGCACCTTGGCGTTCGGGTTGGTGTCCTTGACGCCCTGCGTGAAGCCCGCCTCGAACTTCTTGATCAGCGGAACCTCGACACCGCCGATGAAGCCGACCGTGCCGGTCTTGGACACCTTGGCGGCGGCGACGCCGGCCAGGTAGGAGCCCTGCTCCTCGTTGAAGACGAGGTTGGCGATGTTCGGGCCGGTCACCGAGGTGTCGTCGATGATGCCGAACGTGGTGTTCGGGAACTTCGGCGCGACCTTCTTGATGGCCGGGGCATAGGCGAAACCGACGCCGATGACCGGGTTGTTGCCCTTGCGGGCCAGCTCGGTGAGGCGCTGGACCTTGTCGGCCTCGCCCTCGCCGTCGGTGGGCTCCGCCTCGGCGCCCTTGATCTTCAGGTCCGACTCGGCCTTCTGCAGGCCGGCGTAAGCGGCGTCGTTGAACGACTGGTCGCCGCGGCCACCGATGTCGTACGCGATGGCGGCGCTGGCGTCCTTCGAGTCCGAAGATCCGGTGTCCGACGAGTTCTTACCGCCACAGGCGGTGGCCGAGAGGGCCAGCGCAGCGGACGCGAGGCCCACGGTGGCGATCCTGGTGATCCGGCGCAAGGGGAGGCTCCTTCAAAACCTGACCGAAGCGCCACGACCGGCGCTGGTTTCGCGGCGATCGTAACGCGCGTAGATGTCAGTTAAAGGCCCGTTCATGAGTCGTTATCGGATCGTCGCGAACCGGACAGTGACCGATCGGTAACTCCTCATGTGCCCAGCCCTTGTGTACCAAGGGCTGGACACCTCCGCCGCGAGATGCGCGAATGTTGTACCGGATTTTGGGGCGGCGGGCCCTTGCCTTTACCTGACGACTCCCGGGCGCCGCCCGTCCAGCAGGGCGGCGGCCGTGAAGAACTCGACGCCGACGGCGATGGCTGACTCGTCCACGTCGAAGTCGCCCCGGTGCAGGTCGTGCTTGGCGGTGTCCCCGGGCCGGCGCACACCCAGGCGGGCCATGGCACCCGGGACATGCTCGAGGTACCAGGAGAAGTCCTCGCCGCCCAGGCTCTGCTCGGTGTCCTCGACCGACCCGGCGCCGCAGCGGACCGTCATCGCCTCGCGCAGCAGTTCCGTGATCACCGGGTCGTTGACCACCGGGGGCACCCCGCGGACGTGGTTGATCTCGAACTTGGCCCCGTGCATCGTCGCGACCTCGTCGATCGCCGCGTGGATCATGTCCGGCGCCTCGTGCCAGGCGTTCAGGTCCAGGCACCGTACGGTTCCGGACAGCTCGGCGTGCATCGGGATCACGTTGCAGGCGTGCCCGGCCTCGATCCGGCCCCAGGTGACCGACATGCCAGAGCGCGCGTCCATCCGGCGGGTCAGCAGCGCCGGGACGTCCACGGCCACCCGGGCGGCGGCCGTCACCAGGTCGGTGGTCAGGTGCGGGCGGGCGGTGTGCCCGCCGGAGCCGGAGAGGGTGACCTCCAGCCGGTCGCACGCGGAGGTGATGGGGCCGGGCCGCAGCCCGATCCGCCCGGCGTCGACCCGGGGGTCGCAGTGCACGGCGATCATCTTCCCCACACCGTCCAGGACCCCGGACTCGATGGCGTCGGTGGCCCCGCCCGGGAGCACTTCCTCGGCGGGCTGGAAGAGCAGGCGCACGGGGCGGGGCAGCAGGCCCTGGCGGTCGAGCTCGGCGAGGACCAGTCCGGCGCCGAGGACGATCGCGGTGTGCACGTCGTGGCCGCAGGCGTGGGCGCGGTCCGGGAAGGTCGAGCGGTACGAGACGTGCGTCTTGGCATCCGGGATGGGCAGGGCGTCGATGTCCGCGCGCAGGGCCAGCATCGGCCGTACGCCGTCCCAGGTCCCCACGTCACAGACCAGGCCGGTTCCGGACTTCAGCACCCGTGGGCGCAGGCCGGCTTTTTCGAGCCGGGCCTTGATCGCCGCCGTGGTGCGGAATTCCTGGTGTCCGAGCTCCGGGTACATGTGCAAGTCCCGGCGGAAGGCGATCAGTTCGGCACGCAGGTGGTCCGGAAGCTTGCCGGGCAGCTCGGGCCGCTCGGACACGGCGGGCTGGGCGGTCTGGGACTCGCGGGACATCAACTGGTTCACCCGTTGAAGGGTAGGCGCACCAATGGCCCAACTGGCTGAGGATCACGAAAAGTTCATGCCGTTAGGGGAAAGAAACCCGACCTCTGGACGCATGACGGGATGCACCCGGGGGTACACTCGCCCGCTCATCCGGCCGCGGAAGCCGCCTGAGCGGGGAGTCTGCGGACATCGCGGGCCGTGTCGGTGACCCCGGCGAGGAAGCCGCGGGCACGGGGCGACGCGGACCCGGTGAGCCAGTCGGGGTCGATATCGCATACAGCGACGGTGACTCCGGTGCCGGTCAGCGCGTACGGCAGGGTGTGGACGACGGTGGACGGAAAGCTGACGATCGTCCGGCCGACCGGTCCGCGCCGCGCGATCAGCTCCAGCGGCAGGTCCGGGCGCACGATCTCCAGCCCGGTCGCCTCGCTGAGCGCGCGCAGCTTCTCCGGGGACTCGCGGCGGTGCGCGAAGTAGCGGGTGGCGCCGTGCACGCGGGTCAGGGTGCGCACCGCGTCCAGGTAGCAGGCCGGGTCCACCACGCCCGTCTCCACGAGCGAGGTGCCGACCAGGTCGGTGCCCTTGGTCAGGCGCGGCGGGCCGAAGCGGGCCCGGGTCCAGGCGAAGTCGTTGACCCGCAGCGTCATCGCGCCGTGGGCGGTCACGGGCATCGAGCTGAACACCTCGACGCGCCGGGCTGCTTTTGTGCCGGTGGCCTTGGCGGCCTTGAAGCGGCGCCGGGCGGTCGCCGAGACCGGTGCGTACGCCAGCTCGCGCACCCGGCCGGCCGGCCCTCCGCCGCCGACGCGGTGCCAGCGGACCAGGCGTTCGCCGCGGGCGGTCTGGGCGATGAACTCCATGGTGGCGGTGCCGTCGTCGACCACGACGAGCTGTTCGGCCCGTACCAGGGTGAGCAGCAGCTGGACGTAGCGGGAGAAGGGGTCGCCGACGACGACCGTGCGCGCCGCGCGCACGTCGCCGGCCAGGGCGGCGAGCGCCCTCAGCGGCGCGAGCCGGCCCCCGCGCGCCTCCTGCCAGCGGACCTCGTGCCCCTCGTCGCGGGCGAGCGCCGCCATCCGGCGCAGCTGGCCGCGGGACATGGGGTCGGTGGGAGGCAGGACGACGATCCGCATCCGCGCCGCCGGCGTACCGCCCGGACCGGCCGGTCCGGGCGGTACGCCCGTGCCGCGGCCCGGCTGGCTCGGAACGCCGTCGAGCAGCGGGACGGACTCGCCGGGCGCACTGCCGGAGTACGCCCACTCCAGCACGTTCAGGAGCTGGACCGGGCTCTCGACGAACGCCAGGGTGGGGGCTGAAGTGGGCATCACGTACTCCTCGACAGGGGACGGATCTCGTACGCGGCGGCGGAGCGGGGGCCGGACCGGGGTCAGACGGCGGCGAGCTCGCCCTGTACGCGGCGGAGCTTCTTCATGGGGCCCAGCTCGGACTCGTAGACCCGCTTGACGCCGTCGCCGAGGGCGGTCTCGATGGTGCGGATGTCGCGGACCAGGCGGGCGAGGCCGCCGGGCTCGACGGAGGCGGCCTGGTCGGAGCCCCACATCGCGCGGTCGAGGGTGATGTGCCGCTCGACGAAGGTGGCGCCGAGGGCGACGGCGGCCAGGGTGGTCTGCAGGCCCGTCTCGTGGCCGGAGTAGCCGATCGGGACGTTGGGGAACTCGTCCTGGAGGGTGTTGATCACCCGCAGGTTGAGCTCCTCGGCCTTGGCCGGATACGTCGAAGTGGCGTGGCAGAGAAGGATGTTGTCGCTGCCGAGCACCTCCACCGCGTGGCGGATCTGCTTCGGGGTGGACATGCCGGTGGAGAGGACGACGGTGCGGCCGGTGGCGCGCAGGGCGCGCAGCAGCTCGTCGTCGGTGAGCGAGGCGGAGGCCACCTTGTGGGCGGGGAGGTCGAACTTCTCCAGGAAGGCGACGGCCTCGGTGTCCCACGGGGAGGCGAACCAGTCGATGCCGCGCGTGGTGCAGTACTCGTCGATGGCGCGGTACTCGTCCTCGCCGAACTCCACCTTGTGGCGGTAGTCGATGTAGGTCATGCGGCCCCAGGGGGTGTCGCGCTCGATGTCCCACTGGTCGCGCGGGGTGCAGATCTCGGGGGTGCGCTTCTGGAACTTCACGGCGTCGCAGCCGGCTTCGGCGGCGGCGTCGATCAGGGCGAAGGCGTTGCCGAGGTCGCCGTTGTGGTTGATGCCGATCTCGCCGACGACGTACACGGGCTGTCCGGGGCCCGCGGTGCGCGATCCGAAGCTGCGGAGGCGGGTGTTGGGGGAGGCGGTCATGACAGGTGACGTCCTTCGGTGCGGGGGTACGAGAGCGGGTGTTGCGGGTGTGGCGGGTGCTGCGAGGGGTGTGAGCTGCGGGTCGGGTCGTACGTCGAGCAGCGGGGCGAGCAGGCGGGCGCGCTCCAGGTCGTGCGGGTCGTCGATCTCCAGGACCCGCGCGGGGTCGGTGGCGACCGGGAGCGTGCGCCCGAAGAAGCGGTGGCGGGCGGCGCGGAAGCCGACGGCGTCCATGGCGTAGGCGGCGCCGGTCTCGAGCAGGTCCTGGGGGCGGTCCTGGCGCCGGGGGCGGTACGCCGTCTCGTGGTTGACCCCGGTGCCGAAGCCGTCGGGGTCCTCCCGCCAGAGGAAGCCGTGGAAGGGGGCCACGGTCAGGGCCGAGTCGGCGGCGCCGGAGGCGACGGCCGCCGCGACGGACTCCACGTCGGAGGCGGCCAGGAAGGGGCTGGTGCACTGGACCAGGAGGACCACGTCCACGGTGACGGAGTGCAGTTCCTCGAAGGCGGTGAGGGCGTGCAGGAGGGCGGCCTCACTGCTCGCGGTGTCGCCGGAGATCGCGGCGGGGCGGGTGATCACGTCGGCGCCCGCGGCGCGGGCGGCGGCGGCGATCCCCTCCGAGTCGGTGGAGACCACCACGTCGGTGACGGTCGGCGCGGCGAGGCAGGCCCGGACGGCGCGGGCGACGAGCGGGATGCCGGCGACCTCGGCGAGGTTCTTGCCGGGGACCCCCTTGGAGCCGCCGCGCGCCGGGATCACGGCGAGGACGCGGGGGCTCACAGCTCCCCCATCCGGCGGATCACCGGGGCCACGCGCTGCACCCCGTGCCGGTAGGCCCCGCGGGCGGCCTCGCGCAGGTGGGCGCGGAGCTTGCGGCGCAGCCGGGACTGCCCCGCCGTCTCGCGCACCGCACCGGGCAGCGGGCTGCCGTCGGGCGCGAGGTGCTGGCGGGCGAGGATCCCGGGCAGGTACCGGGGGGCGGTGGTGAGCGTGTAGTACGGGGCGGGGGCCGGGAGCCGGTCCCGGTCCGCCAGCTCGGCGACCTTCGCGCGGGCGGCGGCGTAGGGGTCCCCGCCTCCGGCGACCCCCTGGGCGGCCAGCCAGTCCGGGTCCGCCTTCGGCAGCAGCCCGGCGTCGAGCTGGTCCCACGAGGCCAGGCAGCCGGAGCCCAGGAAGTGGTGGTTGCCGAGGGCTTCGCGGATGCCGAGGTCGGTGAGGACGGCCGTCGGGATGGAGCGGTGCAGGGACTCCAGGGCGGCGGTGGAGGAGACGGTGACCAGCAGGTCGGTGCCGTCCAGCACCTCGCCCATGTTCCCGTACACCAGCCGGCAGTTGGGCGGGAGCCCGCCGGGGAGCTTGGCGGCGAGCCGCTGGTACGGCTGCTCCTCCAGGTGCGTGGTGTGTTCCCCGGGGCGGCTGCGCAGCTTGATCAGCACCTCGCGCTCCGGGTGCAGCCGCGCGTGCCCGGCCGCCCGCTCCAGCAGGTACGCGCGGTCGGCGCGGCTGTCGGGCACGGAGGGCTGGACGGCGAACACGACTGTGTGGGTCCGGGATCCGGCCGGCTCGTACGGGGCCCCGCCGAGGAAGGGCAGTGCGGTCTCGGTGACGGCGCCCGCGTCCGCGCCGACCCCCTCGTACACGGCACGGAACCGCTCCGCGTCGTGGCGGGAGTTGGCCAGGACGAGGTCGGCGCCGTGCCGCAGCAGCAGCCCGTCGGCGAGCTTCTCGTATACGACGCCCACGTACCCGGTGACGAGGACGGGGCGGCGCGACGGCTCGGGCCACAGGGCGCGGGCCCCGTGCAGGACGGCCTGGACGGCCCCGCCGACGAGGGAGAGGACGACCACGTCGTAGTGCTCCCGCCCGATCTCGGCGAGGAATTCGGCGCAGGTCACCTCGGCCGGCCGGTCACCCTGGACGCCCACCTCACCGAGCTGGCGCGCGGTGGGTGTGGCACGTCCGCGCAACAGGAATCCGGTGAGCTGGTGGTCGGACACGAGACGGCGGGCGGTGAGTGCGCCCCATTTCCATCGCGTGTCGGAATCTGCGATTACGGCGACGCGTTTGCGTTCTGGCACGCGGCAGAAGCTATTCCGCAAATTCGGTGATCGGCCCAACGAACGCACAACAGCGGGTTAACAACGCGTCGACGGAATGCGAAAGCGCGCGGGTTAACGTGCCCGCCCCGCGCCGTTCATGTGGAATCCGCGTCGGGGTCACAGTGAATGCCGGACGGCGTCCTAATGTCTCACGGGTGCCCAAGCTCTCTGTTGTCGTGCCGTTCTACAACGTGCAGACATATGCACCGGATGCCCTGAAGAGTCTCGAACTCAACGCCCGGGACGATTTCGAGTTCCTCCTCGTCGACGACTGCTCGACGGACGGGACGCCCGGCCTGCTCGAGCGGGCGGCCCGCGAGCTGCCGGGGGCGGTGCACCTCAGACACGAGCGCAACGGCGGCCTGGCCACCGCCCGGAACACCGGTCTGGACGCGGCGCGCGGCGAGTACCTCGCGTTCCTGGACGGGGACGACTGGCTGGCCCCGGGCCACCTGGCCCGGACCCTGGCCGCCATCGAGGCCCTGGGCTGCGATTTCGTCCGTACCGAGCACGTGAAGTGCACCGGCAGGTCACGGAGCGTGCAGCGCGTCCCGTACGGCCCGCAGTCGGTCGTCGCCGATCCGCGCACCGCGATCCTGCCCGCCGACCGGGCCACCTCGGTGGACTATCCGTACGCCTGGGCCGGGATGTACCACCGGCGGCTGCTGGACCGCGGGCTGCTGCACTTCACCGACGGGCTGCGGACGGCGGAGGACCGGCCGTGGATCTGGCGGCTGCACCGCGAGGCGGAGTCCTTCGCCGCGGTCGGACTGCCCGGAATCTTCTACCGGCGCGGGGTTGCCACCTCACTGACCCAGATCGGCGACGAACGGCAGCTCGATTTCATTCGCGCATTTGATCAAGTGCTCTCGGATACCGCCGCAGACGTAGAATCGGATCTGCTGCTCCCGAAAGCCGTCCGAACATATTGCGCGATTATCGCGCACCATTTCGGATCCATCGAGAGGTTCGAACCGGACGTGGCCAGAAAACTCCGTTCCATGAGCACGGCCGCGCTCGGCCGCATGCCCCAGGACGTGCTGGACCTGGTCCTGGACTCGATGGACGTGGAGCGCTCCACACTGCTGCGCCGCGTGCGCGGCCGCCGCCGCACCACCGCCTCGGGGGCGAACGCCTGATGCCCACCCAGATCTTCCTGGCCTCCACCCTCTACGGAGCGGCCACCCTCGCCGCCGGCATCGACGCGGGCGCCTTCCCGCCCGCCGCCCGCCGGATCCTGCTGACCAGCAACCACGCCGTCACCGCCGAGGTCAGCCCCGGAGTCGCGGACATGCCGGGCTTCGATGCCCTGCGCCCCCGCTTCGACGAGGTCCTCGACTGGAACCGCGTCATCGAACCGCAGCACCCCAGCACCTGGGCCCCCCGCGCGGAGGACGTCCCGCTGTGGGAACGGCAGCTGCGCACCCTGTGGGGCCTCGGCGAGGACCGCGTCGAACTGATCGTGGAGTCCATCCAGGTGGCGCCCGCCCAGACCCTGTGCCGGCTCTTCCCCGGCGCGGCCGTCGACGTCTACGCCGACGGACTGATGAGCTACGGACCCACCCGCATCCGCCTCGACCCGCAGCTCGGGATGCGCGTGCGGCGCGTCCTGCACCTGGACCTCGTACCGGGACTGGAGCCGCTGCTCCTGACCGAGTTCGGGGTGCGGGTCGAACTGGTGCCGACGGAGGCCTTCCTGAAGGTCCTGGCGGAACTGCCCGCGCAGGACTCCGCCCTGGACGGCATCGGGGAATCCCCCGCCCTCCTCCTCGGCCAGTACCTCTCGGCGCTCGACCTCATGACCCCGGAGCAGGAGGAAGAGCTCCACGTCTCGATGGTCCGCGGCGCGCACGCCCTGGGCCACACCGAGCTGGTCTTCAAACCGCACCCCAGCGCCCCGGCCGCCTACTCCCGCCGCGCGGAGGAGGAGGCCGAGCGGCTCGGCGCCCGCATGACCGTCATCGACACGCCGTTCCTGGCCGAGACCCTCTACCAGCGGCTGCGCCCGGCCCTGGTCGTCGGCTGCTTCTCCACCGGACTGCTGACCGCCGCCACCCTGTACGGGCTCCCGGTGGCCCGGACCGGCACGGACGCCATACTGGCCCGCCTGACCCCGTACCCGAACAGCAACCGCGTGCCGCTGGCCCTGGTGGACGCCCTGCTCCCCGACCTGGCGGACGCGGAGGCCGTGCGCACCTGGACTCCCCCGACGCCCGAGCGCGTCCGGGCCGAGCCGGCCGGGCTGCTGACGGCGGTCGGATTCACCATGCAGCCGCAGATCCTCGCCGCGCGCCGGCTGATGGCCGAGGCCTACCTGACCCGGCATCTGACCGACCGCACCTGGCGGTACTTCACCCGCCGCCGGCTGACCGCGCTCGGCCTGCCCGGCGGCATCCCCGCCCAGCTGTCGTTCCTGCCCCGCAGCAGGGCCGTGCGGCGCATGGCCCGGCGGCTGCGCCGCGTTCTTAGCTGAGGGGCCTCAGCCAAGGGGTCTCAGCTGACGGCGAGCTTCGCCGCGAACCCCAGGAACAGCACGCCCGCCGCCGAGGTGGCCCCGGCGGACAGCCGCTTGCGGCGGCGGAACGCGGCGGACAGCCGGGTCCCGGTGAAGATCAGCGTCGACAGGTACAGGAAGCTCGCCAGCTGCGACAGCGTGCCCAGCAGCAGGAACGACAGGGCGGGGTAGGCGTAGCCGGGGTCCACGAACTGCACGAAGAACGACAGCAGGAACAGGATCGCCTTCGGGTTGAACAGGCTCACCACCAGCGCCCGCCGGTACGGCCGCTCCATGCCGCCGGCCGGCTCCTCACCGGTGAGGATCTCCTCCTGCCGCGCCTTCCGATCGCGCCACATCCCCCAGGCGGCGCGCATCATCCCGACGGCCAGCCACGCCAGGTACCCGGCGCCGAGGAACTTCACCAGGGTGAACAGCAGTGGGCTGGCCTGGAGCAGCGCCCCGGCGCCCGCCGCGGTCAGCACCATGAGCACGGTGTCCCCGGTGAACACCCCGGAGGCGGCCTTGTAGCCCTCCTTCACCCCGCCGCGGGCGGCGACGGACAGCACGTAGAGCGAGTTCGGCCCCGGCAGCAGAACGATCAGCACCAGGCCGGCGAGATAAGTAGGAAGATCTGTCACACCCAGCATGGGCAGGAGTGTCCCACAAGGACACACCTGTCAGAACCTGGATTTCACCACGTGGAATCCACCGGGGTGTACGTCCCCCACACCTCCCGCAGCGCCCCGCACACCTCCCCCACCGTGGCCCGCGCCCGCAGCGCCTCCTTCATCGGGTAGAGCACGTTCGCCCCCGTTCCCGCGGCCGCCTCCCGCAGCCGCGCCAGCGCGCCCGCCACCGCCTCCCCGTCCCGCTCCGCCCGCAGCCGGGCCAGCGCAGCGCACTGCCGCGCCTCGATCTCCGGATCCACGCGCAGCGGCTCGTACGGCTCCTCCCGCTCCAGCACGAAGCGGTTGACCCCGACCACCACCCGCTCCCCGCCGTCGGTCTCCCGCGCGATGCGGTAGGCGTTCCGCTCGATCTCCGCCTTCTGGAAGCCGGCCTCGATCGCGGCCACCGCACCGCCCCTCGCCTCGACCTGCCCCATCAGGTCGAGCGCGGCCGCCTCCAGCTCGTCCGTCATCCGCTCCACCGCGTACGACCCGGCGAAGGGGTCCACGGTGTGCGGCACGTCCGTCTCGTACGCGAGGACCTGCTGGGTGCGCAGGGCGAGGCGGGCCGACTTCTCCGTGGGCAGCGCGATCGCCTCGTCGAAGGAGTTGGTGTGCAGCGACTGCGTGCCGCCCAGTACGGCGGCCAGTGCCTGCACGGCCACCCGTACGAGGTTCAGCTCCGGCTGCTGCGCCGTCAGCTGGACCCCGGCCGTCTGGGTGTGGAAGCGCAGCATCAGCGACTTCGGGTCCCGCGCACCGAACTCCTCGTGCATGACCCGGGCCCAGATCCGCCGGGCCGCGCGGAACTTCGCGACCTCCTCGAGCAGGGTGGTGCGGGCGACGAAGAAGAAGGAGAGCCGGGGCGCGAACTCGTCGACCGCCATCCCGGCCGCGAGGGCCGTACGGACGTACGCGATGCCGTCGGCGAGGGTGAAGGCCACCTCCTGCGCGGGCGAGGCCCCCGCTTCGGCCATGTGGTAGCCGGAGATGGAGATGGTGTTCCACTTGGGGATCTCGGCCCGGCAGTAGCGGAAGGTGTCGGCCGTGAGCCGGAGCGAGGGCCCGGGCGGAAAAATGTACGTTCCGCGTGCGATGTACTCCTTCAGAACATCGTTCTGAATCGTCCCCGTCAGCTGTGCGCCCGAGATGCCCTGTTCCTCCGCGACCAGTTGATAGAGCAGCAGGAGCAGCGCGGCGGGCGCGTTGATGGTCATGGAGGTGGAGACCCGGTCGAGGGGGATCCCGTCGAACAGCGTCCGCATGTCGTCGAGCGAGTCGACGGCCACCCCGACCTTGCCCACCTCGCCGTGCGCGAGGGGTGCGTCGGAGTCGTGGCCCATCTGGGTCGGCAGGTCGAAGGCGACGGACAGCCCGGTCCCGCCGCCCTCGATGAGCTGCCGGTAACGGGCGTTGGACTCGGCGGCCGTGCCGAAGCCGGCGTACTGCCGCATGGTCCACGGCCGACCGGTGTACATCGTCGGATAAATCCCCCTGGTGTAGGGAAAATCCCCCGGCTCCCCCAGCTCGACGCCGGGGTCCCACCCCGTCAGATCGCCGGGCCCGTAGACGGGTTCGATCGGGTTTCCGCTCTCGGTGCGTGCCATGTGACGAAGACCTCCATAGAGCAACCGGGCCCGGGGCTGGTAGAACCGTCCCGCTTCGTAAGGCTGTGGACGGCTCCTGGTCACAATGGCGCAACATCGCGGGACCGAGTGCAACTCTCCACGCGTGCGAGGCATCACCTAGATACACGACGTAGAAAACGGGGGACTGCAATGCACCGCCAGAGAGTCATATTCCGCACGCTCGGGGTGGCCACCGCCGTCGCGCTCGCCGCGACCGCCTGTGGGCCGCAGAAGTCGGAGTCCGCGGGCTCCCCTTCCCCGGTCTCCTCCTCGCCCACGGCGGGTGCCTCCCCCGAGTCCTCACCGTCCACCGACGACAAGCCGGCCTCGCCGTCCCCGTCGGCCTCCGCCTCGGCGTCCCCGTCCGCCTCTCCTTCGCCCACGGTGAAGCAGATCATGGCCAACGGCGACGACAGCGAGCAGGTGCGCGAGCTCCAGGCCCGCCTGAAGCAGCTCAAGCTGATGTCGGTCGCGCCGACCGGCTTCTACGGGACGAAGACCACCGCGGCCGTGAAGTCCTACCAGTCGAAGAACGGGCTGAACCCCACCGGTTCGGTCGACGAAGCCACCTGGAAGAAGATCCAGGGCGCCACGAAGAAGCCCACCGCAGACGAGCTGCGCCCGCCGGCGGTCAACGAGGCGGACGCCCCCGACCCGCGCTGCATGGAGGGCCGGGTCATGTGCATCAGCAAGGAGAGCCGCACCCTCGCCTGGATGATCGACGGCAAGATCATCTCCACCATGGACGTGCGCTTCGGCTCGGAGAACACCCCGACCCGCGAAGGCGTCTTCAAGGTGGACCGCAAGGAGAAGGAGTGGACGTCCACGCTCTACCACACGTCCATGCCGTACTCGATGTTCTTCAGCGGCGGCCAGGCGGTGCACTACTCGGCCGACTTCGCGGCCCGCGGCTACGCCGGCGCCTCGCACGGCTGTGTGAACGTCCGGGACAAGGGAAAGCTTTCGGCGCTCTTCGCCCAGGTCCAGGCCGGCGACAAGGTCGTCGTCTACTGGTGAGGCCCGGGGGGCTGCACGGGCTGCGCGGTCTGGAAGTTAGAGGCGCGGGCAGGGCCGGGGGAACGTGCCCCGCCCGCGCCGGTTGCGCAGAGCCCAGGGGTACGGGGGGAACCCCGGCTCATGCGCGGCCGATGACCAGTCGGCTCGCTATGTACTGCGCCACCGATTCGAAAAGTGTTACAGGCGGGACGGGACCGGGGCCGGACTCGAGGTCGGAGACCTGAAGATCCCGTCGTACGTACCGCCGCCCGCGGGCGTGCCCGGGCTGCTCATGCGCCCGCCGCCGTCGTTGACGACGCCGTCCAGCAGCGCCTCGCAGTAGTACGGAATCCGCGCCAGGCCCTTGGCCAGGCGGGACAGCCGCTCGCGCCGGTCGTCGTTGAGGTGCCCGGCCCGGTAGTCGTTGCACAGGTCCACGGCCCGGCGCTGGTTCTCCCGGTCCTGGTCGCGGTCCCGGCTGGTGCTCCCGTCGCCGGAGCCGTCCGGGGTTCCGTCCGTCCGGAACGTGCCGTCCTGGCCGTCCTTGTGGTCCTTGCCGCCCTGGGTGCTCCCCGTGCCTCCGGTGGTGGACGTGCCGGGCGAGGTCCCGCCGAAGGTGTCACCGCCGGGTGCCGTGTACCCGTCCGTGCCCGGCGGCTGGGAGGTGCCCGCGGAGGCCGCCGGATCCGTACCGTCCCGCAGGGGGGTGGGGCGCAGTTGCGGGCTGAGCGTCGCGGCCCCGCTGTCGTCGCCCGCGGTCGGGTCCCCGTCGGCGCTGACGGACATCGCGGGTCCCGGACCCGCGGTGTCGCGGCCGGAGGGGTCCAGCAGACCGGCGCCCGCCGCCGCGGCGAGTCCGCCGACCGCGACGCTCGCCAGGGCCGCCGCGAGACCGAACCGCACCGCCCGGGCGCGCCGGGGTGCGGGCACGCGCAGGCCGGCGGCGCGGCCGAGGTCGACCAGGGGTTCACGGGAGCGGGCCGTCCCGGTCCGCACCGCGGAGGGTGCGGAGGAAGCGGACGCCGCGGTCGTGCCGTGCGCCGCGCGGAAGGCGGCCACCGCCGCGGCCTCGCCGGGCAGTTCCCCGGCGGCCGAAGCGGCCGGGGCGGTCTGCGCGAGGCTGTCGAGGGCGGCTCGCAGCCGGGCGGCTTCGCTCCGGGCCCGCGGATCGGCGGCCGGCCCCACAGGTTCCACCGGTTCACCGCGCAGCAGTTTGTCCGCCGCGGCTCTGTCCAGCCACCTGTCGCGCTCGTCGGCCATCACATGTCCTTCTGCGTCCGCCAACGTGAATGCGTCACACCGGTTTTTTCTACGAGGCCCCCGCCGCGGCCGCGCTGAGCGGGTACGGCGTCGAGATCCCTCCCGCCCCTGCCGCCCAGTGCCTGGCCACCGGCATTATGGCCGACGCGCGCGCCCGGATCCGAGTCGCGGTCCCCGTCGCGGTCCGAGTCCGGCTCGAAGCCGCCCTCCGCGGCCTCCGGGCCGAGCAGCTCGGCCAGCTTCTTCAGACCCCGGTGGGCGGCGGTCCGTACGGCGCCGGGCCGCTTGCCGAGGGTCTCGGCCGCGCTCTTGGCGTCCAGGCCGACCACGACCCGCAGGACGACGGCCTCCGCCTGATCCTGTGGCAGCTGAGCGATGAGCGCCATGGCCGTTCCGGTGGAGAGGGACTCCATCGCGGCGCCCGCGGTGTCGCAGTCGGCGGCCCAGCCGGTGAGCTCGGTGTCGTCGCCGCCGATGGCGGGGCGGCGGCCGCGCATGCGGATGTGGTCGAGGGCCCGGTTGCGGGCGATCCGGGCGGCCCAGCCGCGGAAGCGGTCGGCGTCGCCGGTGAAGGAGTCGAGGTCGCGGGCGATCTGCAGCCAGGCCTCGGATGTCACGTCCTCCGCGTCGCCGTCACCGACGAGCGTGCGTACGTATCCGAGCAGGCGTGGGTGCACGGCGCGGTACACAGCACGGAACGCGTTCTCTTCGCCGTCCTGTGCCGCGAGCACCGCGGCGGTCAGCTCCGCGTCGTCCCCCAGCAAAGTCCCCAACCCGTTCACTGTCCTGTACGTCTGGCGCAAATCAGCACGTTACGGCTTTCAAGCACCTTCGTCCACGAGTTGTACAACGAGCAACCAATCCTGCGCGGAGCGAGGTGTGACACAAAACGCACTCAGGGCGCTGACAGGGATACGGGCTTGTCGCACGAGCCCGTGACGGATGGTGGCCGGGGCCTCTCCTGTGGGGGGTGGCGGCCTCGGCCGCCCTCCCCTCCCCGGGCCGTCCTCGCCTCCCGGCCCTCTTTCGGTTCGCGTCCATGGTGCCCCCGTCATCCTTTCGGCTCACTTCCGGGTGAATTCCCCGAATGCGTACGACACACCCTGCCCTGCGTCGATAGCGTGGCAGCACACCAGCGCCACGCCCCGAGGAGCCCCCCGCTGTCCAGCCACCTTCCGGCACAGGCCCGCGGCAGCTCCGACCCCTCTCACGGCTCCGGGCTGGCGCGGTTCAACGCCCTGTCCCCCGAGACCGCCGAGGCGGTCCTGATGCAGTGCTGCGGCAGCCGGCGCTGGGCACACCGGGTCGCCACGCACCGCCCTTACCCCGATTCCGGGGCTCTGCTCGCCGCCGCGGACGAGGCTTCGTACGACCTGTCGCAGGCCGACCTGGCGGAGGCGCTGGCCGCCGAGTGCTCGGCGGAGCTGGAGCACGGGGCCCCGTACGCCGCCCTGCTGGCCCTCGACGCGGGCCACGCGGAGTACGAGCGCAAGTTCGGGCACGCCTTCGTGATCTGCCTCGACGGGCACCCGCCGGAGGAACAGGCGGACCAGCTGCTGACCGCGATCCGCCGCCGGATGGGACACGAGGTGGACGAGGAGCGATCGATCTCCGCCGACGAGCTGCGCCGCCTCGCGCAGGCCCGACTGTGCGACCTGACACATTGGCTGACGTCGGCCGATGGCCGGCCGGATCGCCTGGCCGATGGTCTGACTGGGGCGGAAATAGGGCTATTCGCCCCTGTCGGATAGTCCGTCCGAGCCTGTTTGATCACACCGATGGCCCCCGCGCGAAGGAACCGACAAAGCGTCGCTACGATGTCCGGGGCCGGAGGACCGTACCCGGCCGGGCCCGACCGACAAAGAAGCCGGCTGGCCCCCGCCCCGCTTCCGGAGGGTTTTCCGTGCCGGCTGGAACGTTGTACCGCGGCCGGGAAGGAATGTGGTCCTGGGTGGCTCATCGAGTCACCGGCGTCCTCATTTTCTTCTTCCTGTTCGTACACGTCCTCGACACCGCACTCGTCCGCGTCTCCCCCGAGGCGTACGACGATGTCGTGGCTACCTACAAGACACCGATCGTCGCGCTGCTGGAGTACGGCCTCGTCGCCGCAATCCTGTTCCACGCGCTCAACGGTCTCCGTGTGATCGCAGTGGACTTCTGGTCCAAGGGTCCGCGCCACCAGAAGACGATGCTCTGGTGGGTCGTGATCATCTGGGCCGTGCTGATGATCGGGGCCATCCTCCCCGTTCTCAGCCACGCCTACCTTGAACTGTTCGGGAAGTGACACGCATGTCTTCTGACACTTCTTCCGCCAAGGCCATCGGTGACGTCGAAGGCGTGAGCCTCTACGACGTCGAGAACCCGGCGCCGTACATCGAGGCGCCGCGCAAGCGCACGGGCAAGACCCCGCGCTCGACCCGCGGCAACTTCGAGATGGTCGCGTGGCTCTTCATGCGCCTCTCGGGCATCGTGCTCGTCGTCCTCGTCATCGGCCACCTGCTGATCCAGCTGGTGCTCGACGGCGGCGTCTCCAAGATCGGCTTCGCCTTCGTGGCGGGCCGGTGGGCTTCCCCGTTCTGGCAGGTCTGGGACCTGCTGATGCTGTGGCTGGCCATGCTGCACGGCGCCAACGGTCTGCGTACCGTCATCAACGACTACGCGGAGCGCGCCAACACGCGGCTGTGGCTGAAGGGCCTGCTCTACACCGCCACGGTGTTCACCATCCTTCTGGGCACGCTGGTGATCTTCACCTTCGACCCGAACATCCGCTAGCCAACGGGGCTGAGGCGAAACCAATGAAGATCCACAAGTACGACACCGTCATCGTCGGCGCAGGTGGCGCAGGCATGCGCGCCGCCATCGAGTCGACGAAGCGCAGCCGCACCGCCGTGCTGACGAAGCTCTACCCCACCCGCTCCCACACGGGCGCCGCGCAGGGCGGCATGGCCGCCGCGCTGGCCAACGTGGAAGAGGACAACTGGGAGTGGCACACCTTCGACACGGTCAAGGGCGGTGACTACCTGGTCGACCAGGACGCCGCCGAGATCCTGGCGAAGGAGGCCATCGACGCCGTCCTCGACCTGGAGAAGATGGGCCTGCCGTTCAACCGCACCCCGGACGGCACCATCGACCAGCGCCGCTTCGGCGGCCACTCGCGCAACCACGGCGAGGCCCCGGTCCGCCGGTCCTGCTACGCCGCGGACCGCACCGGCCACATGATCCTCCAGACGCTGTACCAGAACTGCGTCAAGGAGGGCGTGGAGTTCTTCAACGAGTTCTACGTCCTGGACCAGCTCCTGGTCGAGGAGGACGGCGTCCAGAAGTCGGCCGGTGTGGTCGCGTACGAGCTCGCCACCGGCGAGATCCACGTGTTCCAGGCCAAGGCCGTCATCTACGCCTCCGGCGGCACCGGCAAGTTCTTCAAGGTGACCTCCAACGCGCACACCCTCACGGGTGACGGCCAGGCGGCCTGCTACCGCCGCGGCCTGCCGCTGGAGGACATGGAGTTCTTCCAGTTCCACCCGACGGGCATCTGGCGCATGGGCATCCTGCTGACGGAGGGCGCCCGCGGTGAAGGCGGCATCCTCCGCAACAAGGACGGCGAGCGCTTCATGGAGAAGTACGCGCCGGTCATGAAGGACCTCGCGTCCCGTGACGTCGTCTCGCGCTCCATCTACACCGAGATCCGCGAGGGCCGCGGCTGCGGTCCGGCCGGTGACCACGTGTACCTGGACCTGACGCACCTGCCGCCGGAGCAGCTCGACGCTAAGCTCCCGGACATCACCGAGTTCGCGCGCACGTACCTGGGCATCGAGCCGTACACGGACCCGATCCCGATCCAGCCCACCGCGCACTACGCCATGGGCGGCATCCCGACCAACGTCGAGGGTGAGGTCCTCAGGGACAACACCACCGTCGTCCCGGGCCTGTACGCGGCCGGCGAGGTCGCGTGCGTGTCGGTGCACGGCGCGAACCGCCTGGGCACCAACTCGCTGCTGGACATCAACGTCTTCGGCAAGCGCTCCGGCATCGCCGCGGCGCGGTACTCGCAGGAGAACGACTACGTCGAGCTCCCGGAGAACCCGGCGCAGCAGGTCATCGACCTCGTCGAGCAGCTGCGCAACTCCACGGGCAAGGAGCGGGTCGCCGACCTGCGCCTGGAGCTCCAGGAGACGATGGACGCGTGCGTGATGGTGTTCCGTACGGAGCAGACCATCAAGACGGCGGTCGAGAAGATCGCCGAGCTGCGCGAGCGCTACAAGAACGTGTCCGTCCAGGACAAGGGCAAGCGCTTCAACACGGACCTGCTGGAGGCCATCGAGCTGGGCAACCTGCTCGACCTGGCCGAGGTCATGGCCGTGTCCGCGCTGGCGCGCAAGGAGTCCCGCGGCGGTCACTACCGCGAGGACTACCCGAACCGCGACGACGTCAACTTCATGCGCCACACCATGGCGTACCGCGAGGTCGGCGACGACGGCAAGGACTCCGTCCGGCTGGACTACAAGCCCGTCGTCGTCACCCGCTACCAGCCGATGGAGCGTAAGTACTGATGGCCACCCCCACCCTGTCCAAGACGGACGAGATGGAGGCCGCGGCCGCGGCCTCGCCGTACATCACGGTCACGTTCCGGATCCGCCGCTTCAACCCCGAGATCTCGGACGAGGCGCAGTGGCAGGACTTCCAGATCGAGATCGACCCGAAGGAGCGCGTGCTCGACGGTCTCCACAAGATCAAGTGGGACCTCGACGGCACGCTGACCTTCCGCCGCTCGTGCGCGCACGGCATCTGCGGCTCCGACGCGATGCGGATCAACGGCAAGAACAGGCTCGCCTGCAAGACGCTGATCAAGGACATCAACCCGGAGAAGCCGATCACCGTCGAGGCCATCAAGGGCCTCACGGTGATGAAGGACCTCATCGTCGACATGGAGCCCTTCTTCCAGGCGTACCGGGACGTCATGCCGTTCCTGGTCACCAAGGGCAACGAGCCGACGCGCGAGCGTCTGCAGTCCGCCGAGGACCGCGAGCGCTTCGACGACACCACCAAGTGCATCCTGTGCGCCGCGTGCACGTCCTCGTGCCCGGTGTTCTGGAACGACGGCCAGTACTTCGGCCCGGCGGCGATCGTCAACGCGCACCGCTTCATCTTCGACTCGCGTGACGAGGCCGGCGAGCAGCGGCTGGAGATCCTGAACGACAAGGACGGCGTGTGGCGTTGCCGCACGACGTTCAACTGCACCGACGCGTGCCCGCGCGGCATCGAGGTCACGAAGGCGATCCAGGAAGTCAAGCGTGCGCTGATCACGCGTCGCTTCTGATCCCTTCTGGATCCTTCTGGGTCCTTCCCGGATCCTTGTGATCCCCCTCGCCTGTGCCTGAGGCCCGCACCCCTTCTCGGGGTGCGGGCCTCAGTCGTACTCGGGGACCTCCGGGACGGGCTGCGGCCGACGGATCGTCACCTACCCCTTCCTGCCGGGCGCATCGTGGGGATTCTCGAAGCAGCTCTCTGACCGGGGGTACGGGACAGCAGGCCGCTATGGAAGGATCGGCCGCATGAGCGAGCAGCAGCCGAATCCTTACGCGAGCGACCCCAGCCAGGGCGGCGACTACAGGTGGGGCCCGGGCGAGGCCAGTTACGGCTACCCGCAGCCCTACCCGGGAGCCCCGGCTTACCAGCCCACGATGGGCGCCGGCGTACCGGCCCCCGCCTACCCCGCCGCCACCCCGGGCGGCGCCAGCTTCTCTGTCGGCGACATCAGCGTCGCCGGCGACCAGATCATCACCCCGTCGGGCTCGATGCCGCTCAGGGGCGCGATGTGGAACGCGACGGACTTCTCGCGCACCGAGGAGAAGATCCCGACCCACGCGATCATCCTGGCCGTCATCTTCTTCCTGTTCTGCCTGCTCGGCCTGCTGTTCCTCCTGATGAAGGAGAAGAAGACCACGGGCTACATCCAGATCACGGTCACCAGCGGCGGCCGCCACCACTCCACGATGCTCCCGGCCACGGACGCAATGTCGTACCAACGGGTGATGGGCCAGATCAACTACGCGCGGTCGCTGAGCATCTGAGGGGCGGGGGCGGGGCGGGGGCGGGGCGCTGGGCGGGGCGGTGGCTTCGGGGGTCGGGGTCTCAGCGGGGCGGGATCAGGGAGGGTTTGGGGGTTTCCCGTCAGTCCCACTGTCTCCCCGGGTCGGGACGGTCCCTCAAGAGCGCTCCTTCGTCGCGTCGCTTCGCGATGTCGCTGCGCTCCACTCTTGACCGACCGTCCCGCCCCGGAAAGACAGGACTGTCGGGAAGCCCCCAAAAGAACGGTCCACCGGTTCCATGAATGAGCAAGGGGCATCAGGGACCGACTCCCTGGTTCCCAGGGGCAGGGTCTGAGCCCGGGCCCGTCGGGAGGGGATCCTGGGTCGGCGGGCGCATCAGATCGCTACACACTTCTCGCCCATGGCGTCCGGCGCCCGTCTGGGGCTGGACATAAGCCGCCCACGGCCGGCACACACCTCTCCATCACGCGACTGCGGGCAGTCTGTCCCTATTTGGCAGCGAGTTGAGAGCCAATCGATCACTTCCCGGAGTGAGAGACCCAAAAGTCCGGCACCACACTCCGTCAGAGCACTTTCCGTGCCCGCGACCGCCCGCAGACGCCTACCGAGGGGGTCAACTGACGGTCTGGGGCGGCTTGTGTCCAGACCATGACGGTCTGATCGCCGCCAGAGCACCTCAGGCGGGCAGCGACCAGTGGGCGGCCTATTCCCAGCCCCAGACAGCCCACAGCCGCCAGACAATGAGCAAGTGCGTAGCGATCTGACGCGCCCACCGACCCCGCATCCCCTCCCGACGGGCCCGGGCGCATGCCCGCCCACGGCCACCAAGCAGCCGGTCCCTGATCTCCCCCGGTCTGAATCGTGAACCAGTGGACCGTTCTTTTGGGGGCTTCCCGACAGTCCTGTCTTTCCGGGGCGGGACGGTCTGTCAAGGGTGGCCGAAGGCCATCGCGAAGCGACGCGACGACGAAGGAGGAGCGCCCTTTACAGACCGGCCCGACCCGGGGAGACAGTGGGACTGACGGGAAACCCCCAAACCCTCCCCGATCCCGCCCCGCCGAGACCCCGCCCCCCGAAGCCACCGAAGCCCCCGAAGCCCCCGCCCCACATCCCCCCGCGCCCCCACCCCACCCCCACCGCTCCGAAACACAGTGGCGGAAGGAGCAAGGCCCCCGCGAAGATCCGGGAATGAGCGTTTACTTTGAGGTGTCCGGGCCCGCCGATGGGCCCGCCGTCGTCCTGCTGCACTCTTCCGTCTGTGACCGGCGCATGTGGGATCCCCAGTGGGGTCCGCTGGCCGAGGCCGGGTTCCGGGTGGTCCGGCTCGACTTTCGGACCTGTGGGAACTCCCCCGCCGCGCAAGCCACGTACAGCGACGACGGGGACGTCCTCGCGCTGATGGACCGGCTCGGGGTCGAGCGTGCCGCGGTCGTCGGGTCCTCGTACGGCGGGCAGGTCGCCCTGCAGATCGCCGCCCTGCACCCGGAGCGGGTGACCCGGCTGGCCCTGCTCTGCGCGGGTCGCCCGGGGTATCGGCCCGACAGCCCGGAGGTGGAGGAGTTCCGCGCCGCCGAGGACGCGTTGACGGAGGCCGGTGATCTGGCCGGCGCGGCCGCGCTGAACGCCCGTACCTGGCTGGGCCCGGACGCCGACCAAGCCGCGCATGCCCTCGTACAAGCCATGCAGCTGGGGAACTTCCAGGGTGCCCTGGCCTCCACCGGGGACCACGAACTCCCCGCGCCGGAGGTCGATCTCGCCGCCATAACCGTCCCGGTCCTCGCCGTCGGAGGCGCCCACGACCTCCCCGACTACCGCCACATCGCCGCCGAACTCCCGGCCCTCGTCCCCGGCGCGCGGCACGTCGAACTCCCCTGGGCCGGCCACCTGCCCTCGATGGAGCGCCCCGCCGAGATCACGGACCTGATGCTGGAGTTCCTCCACCCGATCCGGTGAAGAGAGTGCTTACGGGACGCGGGCCTGCCACCGTCCTACGATGATGCTCTCGACCCAGCCCACGGGAGGCCCGGAATGTCCACAGCACCCGTCGAGCACTCTGAGTACGCCGGCGAGGAGGAGCCGCTGAGCCTCCTCGAAGAGGCCGACCTGCTCATGGAGCGGAACCCCGGCTACCGCGTCGAGATCATCGGAGGCATCCTCACCGTGACCCCGCCCCCAGACCTCCCGCACGCACGAGTCCTAACGGACCTCATGCTGCCGTTCCTGAGTGCCGGCCTGCACGGACCCGAGTCCCAGGTCGTGCAAGGTGTCGGCCTATGGCTGCCCGGCGGTCCGGAGGACTACGCGATCCCCGACCTCTCCGTGGTCGACGCCGACATCGATGACCATCTCATCGAGTTCAACTGCTACGACCCGGTGGTGTTCCGTCTGGTCCTGGAAGTGACCTCGTCGAACTACAACAACGACCTGCGCGCCAAGGCCGCCGCCTATGCCCAGGCCGGGATCCCCGTCTACGTCATCGTCAACCGCAAGCACCAGCGGGTACACGTCCTGACCGACCCCGCCGACGGGACGTACGACAGCCACCGGATCCTCGCCACAGGCGAGCTCGCCACCCTGCCCGACTCCCTCGGCGCCAAGGTCACGCTAGACGTCGACGAACTCCTGGCGGCGGGGCGGCCGCGGCCCCGTAAGCAGGCCGTCCCGCCGGCGACGGACGAGACCTCCCAGGCCTAGGTCACTGCTTGCGTTCGGCCGCGCTGCGTTCCACGCAGAACTCGTTGCCCTCGGGGTCGGCCAGTGTCACCCAGCCCGTGCCGTCGGGGTTGCGGTGGTCGCCGACCACGGTGGCGCCCAGGGCGAGGATGCGTTCGACCTCCTCGTCGCGCGTGCGGTCCTGCGGCTGCAGATCCACGTGCACCCGGTTCTTCACGGTCTTGGCGTCGGGCACCGTCACGAACAGCAGCGCCGAACCGGGCGCCGTGACCAGGGCTTCGGGGTCGCCCGGGAAATCCTCGTCGGAGATCTTGCCGTCCAGGACGCCGGCCCAGAACTGCCCCAGGGCGTAGGCGTCGGAGCAGTCGAAGGTGAGGTGTCGTACGAGAGAAGTCATGGCCGGACTATCGGCCAGGCCCGCGCTCCCTGTCCACCGAGTTCGAGAGCCGGGCCGGGCGCTGTGATGGACTGGGCGCCATGACCGACTTCGAGACGATCACGGTTCCGGCCCACCTCTGCGGATATCCGGGAGTCGCCTTCGGCGGCTACGTGGCGGGCCTGCTCGCCGCCCGCGCCGCGGCGAAGACCGTACGGGTGGACTTCCGCCGGCCGGTGCCGACCGGGGCGCCGGTGCTGCTCACCGGGAGGGCCGACGGCGGCGCCGAACTCACCACCGGTGAGCTGCTGTTGGCCGCCGCGACGCCCGCCGAGCTGCATGCCGGCATGACGGACATCCCCGACGCCCCCTCCTGGGCGGCGGCCTCGGCCGCGGCCCAGGCCTACCGGGCGGACCCGCCGGACGGGTCGGCGGACTGCTTCGGCTGCGGCCTCGACCGCACGCCCGCCACCGGCCTGCGCCAGCACTGCGGACTGGTGCCGGGCACCGCCGGAATGGTTGCCACCGCGTGGACTCCCGCGCCCGAACTCGGCGGCCCGGACGGCCTGTTGCCGCCCGAGCTGGTGTGGGGCTCGCTGGACTGCCCGGGGAACGCGGCCGGGCGCCTGCTCGACGGCCGCCCGGCCGGCGCCGTCACGGCCGCGCTGACCGCGCGGCTGCTGCGGCCGGTTCCGGTCGGCGAGGGCCTCGTCACGTACTCCTGGCTGCTCGGCTCGGAGGGCCGCAAGTACACCGTCGGCACGGCCCTGGCCACGGCGGCGGGCGACCTCTGCGCCTTCGCCGAGGCCCTGTGGGTGCAGCCGCGCCAAACGGCCTGAGGGGTACCGCGCAGGCCGCCTTGGCCGGTTCGCAGCTGCCGTGCATATGATCGAAGCCTGTGAACGGGGAGGCGTGAACATGTCAGATCTCGGACAGGTGGGCATGCGGCTGAACGGGGTGCCGCCGGAACCAGGATCGTCGGCTCCGGGGCCGGTGGGTCCGGGCGGATCCGCGAACTTCGCATCGACGCCGGCGGAGAAGAAAGCCGCGGCGAACACGATCGAGACCGAGCTCGAGCCGAACACGAAGAAGGCCACCGAGCACGCGGACGACGCCACCAGCACCGCCCAGAAGGGCTTCGAAGGCTGGGACACGGCCGCCGGCCTGAAGAAGGTGGCGGACACCTGGGACCAGCAGGTGAAGACCCTGATGGGCCGCCTGGCCTCGGAAAAGTCCGCGCTGCGCGGCGCCTCGGGTCTTTTCGCACGCAACGACCTGAGCCTGAACAACCAGTTCGCGGCGCAGTCGAAGCTGAACGGTCTGTAGGGGGCTGCGGTGCTGACCTATCACGAAGTCATGACCACGGATCTGGGCCTCCTGACGACGGCCGCCGCCAAGTGGGACTCGATGGCGGGTGAGCTGAAGAAGGTCGAGACCCGCTACGGCGACACCGTCCAGAAGATCAGCATGGGCGACGGCTGGTCCGGCGTCAGCGCCGGAACCGCCCACACCAGGTTCGCCGCGACCCGCTACGAGTACGCCGCCGCGCAGAACCAGGCCAAGGCGATCGCGAGCCTCCTGCGGGACGCCCACGAGAAGTTCACCGACCTGAAGAAGAAGCTCGAAAGTGCCCGGGACGACGCGATAGCCGCCGGCATGACCGTCTCCGAAGCGGGACACGTCGCCTTCGACTACTCCAAGCTCACCCCCTCCGAGCGCAGCGCCTACCACCACGACCCCGACGGCCAGACGATCATCCGCGACGCGGTCGCCAAGTGGCAGCAGCACGTCGACGACCGGGTGAAGGCCTTCACCGAAGTCGACCAGAGCGTCAAGACCGCCCTCTCGGCCGCCGTCGTCGACAGCAACAAGGACGCCTTCGGCAAGGGCGCCGACGAGACCCTCACCGGCTTCAACAACTACGCCGAGGGCGACCTGGCGAAGGCCGGCAAGCCCAAGGAAGAGGACGTCCCCACGAAGACGGACGGGGACACCGGCAAGGTCACGGTCACCGGGCCCGATGCCGGCTTCACCGTCAGCGGCACCAAGTACGGCAAGGAGGGGTCGGTCAAGGCGTACGCCGACCTCTTCCACGCGAAGGCGGAAGGCTCGACCACCATGGGCGGCGTGAAGCTCTCCGGTGTCGAGGACTGGTACGGGGGCGCCCGCGCCACCGCGAACTACGGGTTCACCGACAAGGGCCTCGTCGGCAAGGCGGAGGCGTCCGCGGGGATCCGGGCCTTGAACGAGGGCCGGATCGAATACGGGCACGTCGGCGGCTACGGGCGCGTCGAGGGATTCGCCGGCGGCGAGGCGGGCGTCAGTGCCGGAGTGGGCCCGGAGGGCCTCAACGCCGGTGCAAAGGCGTTCGCCGGGGCCAAGGGCTCCGTCGCCGGAGGCGGCGAGGTCGCCGGCATCGGCGCCGGCGGGACGGCCGAGGGATGGGCCGGAGTCGGCGCGGAGGCCAAGGTGACCTTCGGCAAGGGCGACGACGGCAAGTTCCACATCGGCGGCAAGGCGGGCGCGGCCCTCGGGTTCGGCGGCTCCGTGGGCGCGGAGTTCACCTTCGACCCGGACAAGTTCACCAATGCCGCGGGCGACGCGGCGGACGCGGTGGGCGATGCGGCGGACGCGGTCGGCGACGCGGCAGGCTCCGTCAAGGACGAAGTCACCAGCTGGTTCGACTGATGTACGTTGCCCAGGAAGGAAGGTCCTAGATGTCCACGACACTGCCCGTGCCGATCGAATTCCGCCTGCCGGAGGGCTGGCTCCCGGCCCCGCCGGACGCGGTCAACGCCCCGGGCGTCGCCTTCGTCGCGTTGCATCCGCATCCGGATGCCGGGTTCACGGCCAACATCACCATCGAGGGCGAGTTCCTGTCGGAGGCGGCGACGCTCGAGGGCCTCGCCGACGCGTCGGTGCAGAACCTGCACGAGGTCGCCGAATCCGTGGTCGTGGCCCACCGCCGGGAGATCGGCTCCGAGGACTCGCCGGGCCTCACCCAGAGGCTGACGTTCTCGGCGGTCGCCGGCGGCGCGCGCCGCGACCTCGTCCAGTCCCACGTCTACCTGGCCATGGTGGATGCCAAAGATCCCCACAAGCGTGCGGTGATCAAGATGGTCCTGACCGCCACCGAGGCCCAGCACGACAGCGTCCTGGGCGACTTCCAGGAATTCCTGCGCACCGTCCGCCCGGACACCGGGGCGGAGGAAGGTTGATCCGATGGGCCTTTTCGACAAACTGACCGGCACCCGGCACCCCGGCACCGGAGTCGCACCCCGTTCCGCCGAGGAGGTCCGGGCCGCGCTGTTCGCGCTCAACGCTGCGGACGTGGCGTACGTCGTGCGCAACGCCGCCCCCGCGGAGAAGGCCGACCTGCTGGCGGAGTGGCGGATCCTGGAACCTGCCTGGAACACCTTCTTCCTCCGTACCCAGCTCTCCCGGACCCTCAAGATCCGGATGCGCCTGGTCCCGGAGAAGCACGAGGTGCGCTCCCTCGACGAGCAGTGGGACGTCACGTGGGCGGGGAACACGCCCCGGCTGGCGATCTCGGCCGAGCAGTCCCGCGGGCAGGTGAAGACGGTGTCCAAGCGCTGGTCGGTCGAGCGGGGGGAGGACGGCGAGCTGCACAAGACGGAGATCTTCCACTTCGACACCGCGCAGCTGAAGGACCCGCTGCGGGACGCCGTCCTCGCCGCCGGATGGACCTGGCGCGGAGCGGTGTTCAAGCTCTGATGGGCCGCTTGGTGGACAAGTACATGGGCACCCGGTACCCCGAGAAGGGTGTCGCACCGCTGCCCGCCTCGGAGCTCCGCGACGCGCTGCTCGCGCTCAACGACACGGGCATACGGTTCGTCATACGCCAGGGCACCTCGAAGGAAGGCTGCGACCTGGTGGCGGACTGCCGGGTCCGCGAGCTGCGCCTGACACTCAAGATCCGCATGCGCCTGGTCGCGGCGACGCGCGAGGTGCGGGCCCTGGACGAGCGGTGGGAGCCGTCGCACGAGTCCTCGCGTGAGCAGTACGGCCGCGGCCCGGCGACCGCGGTGTACAAGCAGTGGGAGTTCAAGAAGGGACCGGACGGCCGCCGGCGCAAGGTCGAGACGCTCCGCTTCGACACCCGGGACGTGAAGAACCCGCTGCGGAACACGGTCCTCAAGGCGGGATGGACCTGGCGCGGCGTGCTGTTCAGACCGTGACGGAAGCGTGGGCCGTGAAGGCGGCCCACGCCGCCGGGGCGACCGTGAGGGCGGGGCGCTCGGTGTCCTTGGAGTCCCGGACGTGAACGGCGGAGGGGCAGGTGGCGACCTCGACGCACTCGCCGCCGTCTCCGCCGCTGTATGTGGACTTGTGCCAGGCGAGGGCTACTTCGACGCACTCGCCGCCGGAGCCGCCGCTGTAACTGCTCGTGAACCAGGCCAGTTCCATGCTCATCGCTCCCCTAGCAGCTGTTCGATCCGCCGCGCCGACTCCTTCGAATTCAGCGCCGCCCCTCGAATATTCGCATGACGCTGAACCATCTCGCTGACCACTTCCCGGTCCGAGATCACCCAGCTCTGGCCCTGACCTTCGACGTAGCCGAACATCCGGTGTTCCGGCGTCTCCGCGATCGTCATCGGGCCTACCGAACCCAAGGCCTCTTCGCACTCCACAGGGATCAGCTGGATCCGCACATGCGGTAAACGCCCGCACTCCAGCAGGTGTTGGAGCTGCTCGCGCCAGATCACCTCCCCGCCGATGCGGCGCTGGAGGAAGGTCTCCTCCAGCAGGAAGCACAGAGCCGGGGGCGGAGTGCGATGCAGCAGCGCCTGACGGCCGATGCGGTCCTCCAGACGGCGTTCGATCGCTACCGCCTCAACCGGCGGCCAGTGGTCCTCAAAGAGCTGGCGGGCGTACGCCTCCGTCTGGAGCAGGCCGTGCAGCACGTGCGTGGAGTACACCCACAAGCTCACCGCCTTCTTCTCGATCGGCGCGAAGTCCCGGAACTGCGGCGCGTACCGCCCCTCCTCCTCCAGGTACGGGACGACCACCTTCAGCAGGCCGTCGCCGGACAGCAGATCATCGACCTGCTCGATCATCCCCGCGTCCATCGCGCGGTCACCCCGCTCGAACGCGCCGATCGCCGACGGCGAGAAGTTGGTCCGGCCGCCCAGTTCCTGTCGTGAGACCCCGCGCTTCTCGCGGAGCGTCCGCATCTGGGCTCCGAGTCCCCGGCGCAGCGGTGACGGCAGGGGTTCACTCGAGTTCACAGGCTCGGACACCGGCTTCACAGCCCTTCACGCTTCACACCCTGTAACGGCCCAACTACTGTCCAGGCTAGGGCTGAGCCATCAGCCTTGCCCCATGAACGAGCAAATCCCCGACTGGGTCCCCGCCTCCGGCTTCGCGCTGCGGCTCGCCGGTGTCCACTTCGACGCCGTCCGCATCCAGGGGCAGTTGGGCGAGGAGAAGGCCAAGGAGCTCAGTCGGCTCACCGATTACGACCCCGGGCCGATCGTCTACGAGCTCAACGGCTTCCGGTGGATGTACTTCCTGCTCCCGCCCGGCACCGCGCGCGAGCGGAGCTGGCCCTCCTACGCGCAGCGGTACACCTCGCGCACCCGGCCCGCCCTCGCGTTCGTCGGCGTGCCCGCGCTGTACGGGACGACGTGGCCGCTCGCGTGGCGGTCGGTGCCGACGCCGGCGGCGCCCTTCGTGGATCCGGGGATGCTGGAGAAGACATTCGCTTGAACCTGTTCAAAAGAAGCCCTACAGTCATCCCTGTCAGCAGTATTGAACACGTTCAAGGGGGCTGAGGGCTATGGACCTCACCGTGGTCGCGTACGTCATCTACCTGCTCATCAGCATCGGGCTCACCGTCTGGGTCGCCCGTACGCTCAGCCGTAACGGCCGCGTCTTCATCGGCGACGTCCTCGCGGGGAACGAGAAGCTCGCGGACGCCGTCAACCAGCTCCTCGTGGTCGGCTTCTACCTCGTGAACATCGGCTTCGTGACCCTCTACCTCCGCTCGGGCGAGGAGATAGTCGAGGCCCGCCACCTCTTCGAGGCGCTCTCGGTCAAGATCGGTGTCGTCCTGCTGGTCCTCGGCGTCATGCACCTCGGCAACGTCTGGGTCCTCAACAAGATGCGCCGCCGCGGAATCATGGAGCGCCAGCAGACTCCGCCGGTCGCCCCGCAGGGGTGGACCGCTCCGGCCGGGGTCTGAGCCATGGGCGCCCCGGGCTCGGGGGCGGTCCGCAGGGTGACCGTCCTGTACGACGCGAACTGCCCGCTCTGCGTGCACATCCGGCACTGGCTGCTCGCGCAGCGCTGGCTCGTCCCGCTCGTCCTGATCCCCGCCGCGTCGTACGAGGCGCGGCGGCGGTACCCACAGCTCGACCACGCGTCGACGCTGAAGGAGATCACCGTCATCGGGGACTCCGGGCAGGTGTGGACCGGGACCGATGCCTTCATCGTCTGTCTGTGGGCGCTGGTCGAGCACCGGCCGAAGGCCAACTGGCTCGCCACGCCCGCCGGGCGGCCCTTCGCCCGGGCGGCCATGTACACGGCTTCCAAGTGGCGACAGGCCGTACGGACCGAGGGAGGTCCGCAAGGGGCGGACGAAGCGGCCTGTGACGACCAGTGCTCCGTCCCCCGATAGGCTCGTGCACCGTGACTGATCAGAAGGCTCCAAAGAGCGAGCAGACCCGCACGCTCATCCTCGAAACCGCGCTCCGTCTCTTCCAGGAGCGCGGCTTCGACAAGACGACGATGCGGGGTATCGCGAAGGAGGCCGGTGTCTCGGTCGGCAACGCCTATTACTACTTCGAATCGAAGGAACACCTCGTCCAGGGGTTCTACGACCGGATCGGCGCCGCCCACCAGGCGGCGGTCCGGCCCATCCTGGACAGCGAGACCGATCTGCAGAAGCGGCTCGCCGGCGTGCTGACGAGCTGGATGGACATCGCGGCCCCGTACCACGAGTTCGCCTCGCAGTTCTTCAAGAACGCGGCGGACCCTGAAAGTCCGCTCAGCCCCTTCTCGCCGGAGTCGGAGGACGCGCGCCAGGCGGCGATCGACATCCACCGCGAGGTGCTGGCGGGCGCGAAGACCAAGGTGCCAGCCGAGCTGGCCGACGTACTGCCGGAGTTGATGTGGCTCTCGCAGATGGGCCTGGTCCTGTACTGGGTCTTCGACCGGTCGCCGAACAGCGAGAAGACGCGGCGGCTCGCCGAGCGCGGCGCGCAGCTGACGACGCGGGGCATCGTGCTGGCCCGGTTCAAGGTGCTGCGGCCGCTGGTGCGCGAGGTGCACGAGCTGTTCGCGGACTTCCTGCCCGGTATGGCGCAGACGGCCACGGCGGGGGCCCGCAAGCGCGCCCCGGCCGCCGGTCAGGCCTGATATGAGGCGAGTTCGACGACCGTGATGTCGGACGGCGCGCCGACCCGGACCGGGGGTCCCCAGGCACCGGCTCCGCGGGACACGTAGAGCTGGGTGTCGCCGTAGCGCTCCAGGCCGGCGACGGTGGGGTTGGCGAGCTCGGCGAGGTAGTTGCCGGGCCAGAGCTGACCGCCGTGGGTGTGGCCGGAGAGCTGGAGGTCGACGCCGTGCTTGACGGCGTCGTGAATGACGACGGGCTGGTGGGCGAGGAGTACGGCGGTACGGGCCCGGTCGCGGTCGCCGAGCGCCGCCCCGAAGTCGGGGCCGTGGCCCTCATTCTCGCCCGCGATGTCGTTCACGCCGGCGAGGTCGAAGTACGGGAGCGGGCGGCGGGCGTTCTCCAGCGGGGTCAGGCCGAGCTCGCGGACGTGGTCGACCCACTGCTGTGCGCCGGAGAAGTACTCGTGGTTCCCGGTCACGAAGAACGCGCCGTGGCGGGCGGTGAGCCCGCGCAGCGGCTCGGCGGCCGGTCCGAGGTCGTGGACGTTGCCGTCGACGAGGTCGCCGACGATGGCGATGAGGTCGGGCTGGGTCCGGTTGACGGTGTCGACGATGCGCTGGGTGTGGGCGCGGCCGAGGATCGGGCCGAGGTGGACGTCGCTGACGACGGCGATCCGGAAGCCGTGCGCGGCGCGCGGCAGCTTGGCGAGGGGCACCTGGACGCGCCGGACGCCGGGCCCGCGCAGGACTCCGTGCGCGCCGTACGCCCCGTTCGCGACGGTCCCGACGGCCACGGCGGCGGCCGCGCCGCCGAGGGTGCGTGCGACGAAGCGACGGCGGGTCAGCTCGTCCGCGGACGGCGTGGCGGGCGTGACGGGCGCGGCGACGGTGGTGGTCGTGGTGGTGCCGTCCTGGCGCGCGCCGGAGGGCGGGTCCGCCACCTCGGAGGGGACCTGGTGGGCCAGTCGGCGGAGCAACAGCGCGCGGATCGGCTCCGCTACCAGCATCGTCAGGGTCAGGTAGAGGAGCACCGCGAGCCAGAGGAACCCCGGCCAGGCCACGGCCTGCTGGAGCGGGAACGGAGCGCCCGCGCGGCCCGCGGTCAGCGCGGCCACGGAGAGGAGGGGCAGGGCGATGGACAAGGTCGTGCCGATGCGGCGGGGCAGGCCGCCGGGAGCCGTGGTGTCGCGGACCAGCCGGATCCACAGCCAGCGGTGGACCAGCACCAGGAGGGCGACGACGGCGAGCGCGACCAGCGCGAAGACGACGATTCTCATGCGTTCTGTCCCTTACGTGATTCACGCCGCAGCGCCCGCACCCCGCGCAACCCGATCACACCGACGGCCGTCCCCAGGAGAAAGGACGTCACCGCAAGTGTCAGGTGCACCCAGAAGTAGGACGTCGGGTCGCCCGCCGCATCGAATGCAAGGCCGCTGCCGTTCTTCCACAGGTTCCGGACGAAAGACACCCAGATGAACCAGCTCCACACTCCGAAGGCGAGCAGGAACCAGGAGGCGGTACGGCTGAGTCTCATGGCCCCAGTATCGGATCGGTCCCCGGGACGGACGCGCCGGGGTGGGCTGTCCCGGCAGTGGTTGTACCGAATTGGCCGGTCAGCGCCGCCGTCCAGCCGATCGGGAGGTACTTTCACCTGCGTGTCTGTAAAGAAGACCGCGCTGACGGTCCTTTCCGCCGCGCTGCTGGTCCCGGCCATGCTCGTGGCCCCCGCGCACGCCTCGCCGACCCCGCCGGTCCCGCCGGCCGACGGGAAGGGGCAGCCGCCGAAGGCCCCGAACGCCAAGGCGGCTCCCGCGCCGCCGGCCTCGATGTCCACGGTCGGCGGAGGCCTGCTCGGCCAGCCGGGGACCCAGGTGAACCTGCTGCCCGGCGCGCCCGCCCTGCCCTCGAACCTGACGGGGCGGTCGTGGATCGTGGCGGACGCCGAGTCCGGCGAGGTGCTGGCCTCGCACAACGCGCACTGGCGGCTCCCCCCGGCCTCGACCATGAAGATGCTCTTCGCGGACACCGTGCTGCCGAGCCTGCCCAAGGAGCAGGTCCACAAGGTCACCGAGCAGGACATGGACGGTGTCGGGCCGGGCAGCAGCCTGGTCGGGGTCAAAGAGGACCACGAGTACAGCGTCCACGACCTGTGGCTCGGGGTGTTCCTGCGGTCGGGGAACGACGCCGTGCACGTGCTGTCGGCCATGAACGGCGGCATCGAGAAGACCGTCAAGGACATGCAGGCGCACGCGGAGGAGCTCCAGGCGCTGGACACCCACGTGGTGTCGCCCGACGGGTACGACGCCCCGGAGCAGGTGTCGAGCGCGTACGACCTCACGCTGATCGCCCGTTCCGGGCTGCGGAAGCAGGACTTCCGGGAGTACTGCGGCACGGCCGAGGCCAAGTTCCCGGGCCTGCAGCTGCCCGGGAAGCCGCGGGACTACTTCGAGATCCAGAACACCAACCGGCTGATGACGGGCGCGGGCGGCATCTCCCCGTACAAGGGCATCGCCGGGGTGAAGAACGGCAACACGACGATGGCCGGCGCCACCTTCACCGGCGCGGCGCAGCAGGGCGCGCGGAAGCTGCTGGTCACGGTGATGAACCCGGGCGCGGGCGGCGCCAACTCGGTGTACGAGGAGACCGCCGCGCTCTTCGACTGGGGTTTCGCGGCGGCCGGGAAGGTCAAGCCGGTGGGTGAGCTGGTGCCGCCGAAGAGCGAGGACACCAGCTCGCACGGCTCGCCGGCCCAGTCCCACGAGAACAACCCGTCGGCGGCCGGCGGGGGCTCGGGCGGCGTCGGTACCGCGCTCGGCGTCGCGGGCGGCGCGCTGGCCGTGCTGGCGGGCGGCGCCTTCGTGGTCAACCGTCGCTGGCCCCGCGGCCGCCGCAGCCGCGGCGAGGACCTCGTCTAGGGCGCGGCCGGGGCGGGGGCCGGGTTCTCGTCGCCGTTTTCGCCGCCGTCTTCGGCGTCGGTCTCGTCGTCGCGGGTCGCCGTCCAGGACGCGACGAACAGCAGCAGCTTCGCCGTGAAGTTGATCCAGAGCAGCAGGGCGATCGGCACGCCGAAGGCCCCGTACATGCTCTTCGCGGCGACCTCGCGCATGTAGCCGCTCAGCAGGAGCTTCAGCAGCTCGAAGCCCGCCGCGCCGATGAGGGCCGCCTGGATCAGGCGGCCTCGCGGCGGTTCGACGCCGGGGAGCAGGGTCAGGACGTACAGCAGCAGCAGGAACGCGGCCACGACGCCGACGGCGAAGGCGCCCGAGCGCAGCAGCGCGCCGCCCGCGCCCTCGCGCGGGATGCCGAGCCACTCGGCGGACTTCCCGACCGCGCTGGCGCCGAAGACCGAGGCGGCCGCCGAGGCCAGGCCGACCGCGCCGAGGCCGAGGAGCACGAGGGTGTCCTTGCCCTTGCGGGCGAAGGGGTTCCCCTCGTCCTCGTCGTCCTTCTCCCACACCGCGCGCAGGCAGTCCCGCATCGAGCCGATCCACCCGATGCCGGCGAAGAGCAGGATCACGCCGGCGATGAGGCCGACGGTGCCCGCGTTCGCGACGAGCGCGTCGAGGTCGAGCTGGTCGGAGATGCCGGGGACCTGTTCGGCGAGGTTCTTCTGCAGCGTTTTGAGCTGCTCCTCGCTGAGCAGCGCCGCACCCACGGCGGCGGCCACCGTGATCAGCGGGAAGAGGGCGAGGAAGCTGATGAAGGTGATCGCGGCGGCGAGCCGGGTCCAGTGCACGCGGTCAAGACGTTCGTACGAATGCCACGCGTGTGTGCGCATCAGACGGGCCGCCAGCGGACCGATCACCGGGAGTTTCGTCAGCCAGTCCATGAAGTCACCGTAATTGAGCTGCCGGAAATAGCCAGGATTGTCGGTTTCTGGGACTACGGTCGTCGACTGTGACTTTTCCCGAAGCGCGTCCGACGGGTCGCCCGTTCCACGCCCTGGTCCTGCGCAGGCTCAGGTTCCGCACGCACCAGGCCCTGCGGCCGCTACGTCAGGAAGGTCGTGCGGTCGTCCCGGCCGCTTCGTCGGCAGGTGACCCCTGCTGCGCCGGAACGCCCGTCGGGCCGGTGCCGAACGGGTACTCGCGCAGCTTGCGCCAGACCCCGTCCGAGCCCTGCTCGTAGAGCGCGAAGCCCGCGCAGACCCATTCGGCCGCGTACTCGGCGAGGGTCGTGAACGCCAGGTCCATCGCCTCCTCGGAGATCCCGTGGGCGACCGTGACGTGGGGGTGGTACGGGAAGGCCAGCTCGCGGCTGAGCGGCCCGTCGGGGTCGCGGACCTCGCCCTGGAGGCGGGTGCAGCCCGCGGCGCCCTCGACGACCTGGACGAAGACGACCGGTGAGAGGGGGCGGAAGGTTCCCGTCCCGCCCAGCCGCATCCGGAAGGCCCGGAACGCGGCGGCGACCTCGGCCAGGTGGGCCCGGATCTCGGTGAGCCGGTCCGCCTCCACCTCGGTCGGCGGGACGAGGGTGACATGCGTGGGGATGCCGTGCGCGGCAGCGTCCCCGAAGCCGGCGCGCAGCTGCTGGAGCTGGCTGCCGTGCGGCTCCGGGACCGCGATCGAAACGCCGAGCGTTACGGTCCCCACGTATCTCTCCTCCGTCGATTTGGATGGACTTCTGCCGCCAGTGTGAGGCCAGTACCCCCGGTCTCGCCAGGGCCTCTTTTCCTCAGTGCTTGGCGGGCAGGAATCCCAGGCGGTCGTACGTCTGCGCGAGGGTCTCGGCGGCGACCGCCCGGGCCTTCTCCGCGCCCTTGGCCAGGATGGAGTCCAGCGTCTCCGGGTCGTCCAGGTATTCCTGGGTGCGCTGCTTGAAGGGTGTGACGAAATCGACCATCACACCGGCCAGGTCGGTCTTCAGCGCGCCGTAGCCCTTGCCCTCGTACCTCGCCTCCAGGGCGGGGATCGTCTCGCCCGTGAGGGTGGAGTAGATCGTGAGCAGGTTGCTGACGCCGGGCTTCTTCTCGGCGTCGAAGCGGATCTCGGCCTCGGCGTCGGTGACCGCGCTCTTGATCTTCTTCTCGGTGACCTTGGGCTCGTCGAGGAGGTTGACCAGGCCCTTGGGGGACGACGCGGACTTCGACATCTTGATCGCCGGGTCCTGGAGGTCGTAGATCTTCGCGACCTCCTTGACGATGTGCGCGGCGGGCAGCGTGAAGGTCTGGCCGAAGCGCTGGTTGAAGCGCTCGGCCAGGTCGCGGGTCAGCTCGATGTGCTGGCGCTGGTCCTCGCCGACGGGGACCGAGTTCGCCTGGTAGAGCAGGATGTCGGCGACCTGGAGGATCGGGTACGTGAACAGGCCGACGGTGGCGTTGTTGACGCCGCCCTTGGCGGACTTGTCCTTGAACTGGGTCATCCGGCTGGCCTCGCCGAAGCCGGTGATGCAGTTCATGACCCAGCCGAGCTGTGCGTGCTCGGGCACGTGGCTCTGGATGAAGAGCGTGCAGCGCTCGGGGTCCAGGCCGGCGGCGAGCAGCTGCGCGGCGGAGAGGCGGGTGTTCGCGCGGAGATCCTTCGGATCCTGCGGCATGGTGATCGCGTGCAGGTCGACGACCATGTAGAACGCGTCGTGCGTCTCCTGGAGGGCGACGTACTGGCGGATGGCTCCGAGGTAGTTCCCGAGGTGGAACGAACCGGAGGTGGGCTGGATGCCGGAGAGCGCGCGAGGACGATCAGAAGCCATGGCTTCATTCTCTCAGGTGCGGGGGCGGGCTCGGGCCCGCCGCTGGCCGGATCCTTCCGGGTCGCACCGGGCCGCGCCGTGCCGCGCCGGGGTACCGGGCAGTAGCGGCCCGTCCGGATCCCACCCCGGCCGAGCGACCGATTTCCCCGCACCTCGATCGCCGGGCGGGCTGATTGCCGCGCAGCGGCAAATCCAGCCCCGCCTGGGGGCCCCTCCCAGCGGTAGCTGGGGGAGTTCGAGGCGCGGGGGTCTGGGGGCGGAGCCCCCAGCAGCCGGGCCGCGGGTCAGGACAGGGGGAGGCCCGGGGCCGGGAAGGCCGACATCAGGGCCGTGACCTCGGCGCGGACCACGGCCAGCGCCGACTCGTCGGCCTTGGCGGCGGCGTCGACCGAGCGCGAGATCCAGTCCGCGACCTGCGGCATGTGCTCCGTCGACAGGCCGCGGGAGGTCAGCGACGGCGTACCGATCCGGATCCCGGACGGATCGAACGGCTTGCGCGGATCGAACGGCACCGTGTTGTAGTTCACCACGATCCCCGCCCGGTCCAGCGCCTTCGCCGCGACCTTGCCCGGCACGTCCTTGCCCGTCAGGTCGATCAGGATCAGGTGGTTGTCCGTACCGCCCGACACCAGGTCGAAGCCCCGCTCCAGCAGGGCCTGTGCCAGGGCCTTGGCGTTGGCCACGACCGCGTGCGCGTACGAGACGAACGCCGGCTGCGCCGCCTCGTGCAGCGCCACCGCGATACCGGCCGTCGTCTGGTTGTGCGGACCGCCCTGGAGACCGGGAAAGACGGCCTTGTCGATGGCCTTCGCGTGCTCCTCGCGGCACATCAGCATCGCGCCGCGCGGCCCGCGCAGCGTCTTGTGCGTGGTCGTCGAGATCACGTCCACGTGACCCGCCGGGGACGGGTGCGCCCCGCCCGCGATCAGGCCCGCGATGTGGGCCACGTCCGCGACCAGGACCGAGCCCGCCTCCTCGGCGATCGAGGCGAAGGCCGCGAAGTCGATCGTGCGCGGCAGCGCCGTGCCACCACAGAAGATGATCTTCGGCCGCTCCGCCAGCGCCTGGTCGCGCACCGCGTCGTAGTCGATCAGGCCGGTGCCGGGCCGGACGCCGTACTGGACGCCCCGGAACCAGGAGCCCGTCGCCGATACGCCCCAGCCGTGGGTCAGGTGCCCGCCCATCGGCAGCGCCATGCCCATCACCGTGTCGCCCGGCTTGGCGAAGGCCAGGTAGACGGCCAGGTTCGCGGGCGAGCCGGAGTACGGCTGGACGTTGGCGTGGTCCACCCCGAACAGGCCCTTCGCCCGCTCGACGGCGAGGGCCTCGACGCGGTCGATGTTCTGCTGGCCCTCGTAGTAGCGGCGGCCCGGGTAGCCCTCGCTGTACTTGTTCTGGAGCACCGTGCCGGAGGCCTCGAGGACGGCGGCGGACACGTAGTTCTCACTGGGGATCAGGCGCAGGGTCTCGGCCTGCAGGGATTCCTCCGCCGCGACGAAGGACGCCAGCTCGGGGTCGGTCGCGGACAGGGCGGGATGGCGGCTCGCGGACATGGCGGGCTCCTCCGGGGTCGATGTGATCGGTACCCCGCGAGGCCCAGGCGAGCGGCCCTGTGTGCGGTCCAGCGCGCACGACTCCCCCGGAGTTCGTTCTCCGTACGCCAGTCGCCGTGCGTACCGACCACCTTAGCGGGCGCGCCACGAGAAAGGTTTCTCCGTCCTGTATACGAGCGAGGATGGACAGTGACGCCACCCTCGTCACAGGCCTGACGGACGATCGGAGACCCCGTGTCGAAAACTTCTGATGCCATCCGCTCCGCCGACGCGCACAGCGCGCACAACTATCACCCGCTGCCCGTCGTCGTCGCTTCCGCGGACGGCGCGTGGATGACCGACGTGGAGGGCCGCCGGTACCTGGACATGCTCGCCGGCTACTCGGCGCTCAACTTCGGCCACGGCAACCGCCGTCTGCTCGACGCCGCCCGCGCCCAGCTGGAGCGGGTCACGCTCACCTCGCGGGCCTTCTTCCACGACCGCTTCGCCGACTTCTGCACCGAACTCGCCTCGCTGTGCGGCAAGGAGATGGTGCTGCCCATGAACACGGGCGCGGAGGCCGTGGAGACGGCCGTGAAGACCGCCCGCAAGTGGGGTTACGAGGTCAAGGGCGTCCCGGACGGCCACGCCAAGATCGTGGTCGCCGCCGACAACTTCCACGGCCGGACGACGACCATCGTCTCCTTCTCCACGGACCACGAATCGCGCGACCACTTCGGTCCGTACACCCCGGGCTTCGAGATCGTCCCGTACGGGGACCTCACCGCGCTGGCCCACGCCGTCACCGAGAACACGGTCGCCGTCCTGCTGGAGCCGATCCAGGGCGAGGCGGGGGTGCTGGTGCCGCCCGCCGGGTACCTGAGCGGCGTACGGGAGCTCACGCGCGAGCGGAACGTCCTGTTCATGGCGGACGAGATCCAGTCGGGGCTGGGCCGGACCGGCAAGACCTTCGCGTGCGAGCACGAGGGGGTCGTCCCCGACGTGTACATCCTCGGCAAGGCCCTCGGCGGCGGGGTGGTGCCCGTATCGGCCGTGGTCGCCGACCGGGACGTGCTCGGGGTGTTCCGGCCGGGCGAGCACGGGTCCACCTTCGGCGGGAACCCGTTGGCCTGCGCCGTCGCCCTGGAGGTCATCGCGATGCTGAAGACCGGCGAGTACCAGCAGCGCGCCACCGAGCTCGGCGACCACCTGCACCGGGAGCTGAACCTGCTGGTCGGCGGGGGCGCGGTGACCGCCGTACGGGGGCGGGGGCTGTGGGCGGGCGTGGACATCGACCCGTCGCGCGGGACCGGACGGCAGATCTCCGAGAAGCTGATGGAACTGGGCGTGCTGGTGAAGGACACCCACGGGTCGACGATCCGCATCGCCCCGCCGCTGGTGATCAGCAAGGAGGACCTGGACTGGGGGCTGGACCAGCTCAGGTCTCTCCTGGCCGCCTGATCAGAGGATGCTGTTCCCTACAAGATGACGTGGGGCAGGAAGCGGGCGTACTCGTCCGTGACCGGCCCCGCCGATTCGCGGATGCCGAGCCCCGCCGCCTCGTCCTCGACGACCCACGCGCCGAGCACCACCCGGTTGCCGTCGAAGTCGGGCAGCGGGGCCAGGCCCTGGAAGCAGTACCGCTCGTCGTCGAGCGCCGTGAACGGCTCGCCGCCGGGTTCGTGGAGGGTGACCCCGGCGCCCTCGCGGCCCAGCAGCGGCTTGGCGACGTAACCGCCCTCGTCGGCCAGCTCGCGCGGGCCGTCGAGGTAGGCGGGCAGCAGGTTGGGGTGTTCCGGGAAGAGCTCCCACAGGATCGCGAGCAGCGCCTTGTTGGACAGCAGCATCTTCCACAGCGGCTCGATCCAGCAGGTGGTACCGGAGCCGCCGCCGTGGTCGTAGGTGCCGAGGACCTGGGGGCCGAACTGGTCCGTGGCCAGCCACTCCCAGGGGTAGAGCTTGAAGCAGCTGCGGATGAAGCGGAGCTTCTCGTCCACGAAGCGGCCGGACAGGCTGTCCCACCCGATCTGCTCGACGGACAGGGCCTGGGTGTCCAGGCCCGCCTGCTCGGCGGTCTCCTGGAGGTAGGCGACCGTCATCAGGTCCTCGCCGAGCTCGTCCGTCTCGGAGTGCGCGAAGTGCAGCGGGCCGGGCGGCAGCAGCTCGGCCTGCCGGCGCCAGGCGTCGACGAGGCGTTCGTGGAGGGAGTTCCACTGGTCGGCGCCGGGGAAGCGCTCCTCCATCCAGAACCACTGCGGACTGGCCGCCTCCACCAGGGAGGTCGGGGTGTCGGCGTTGTACTCCAGCATCTTGGCCGGGCTGCCGGTGCCGTCGTAGCGCAGGTCGAAACGGCCGTAGAGGGAGGGCTGTTCGGCACGGCGGTGCCAGGACTCGGCGATCAGCGCGGCCAGTTTGGGGTCGGTGATGCCGAGGTCGGCGAAGCGGTCGTGCTCGACGATGTGCGCGGCAGCGGCCAGGCACATGGCGTGCAGTTCCTCGACCACGTTCTCCAGCGCCTCCACCTCGGGGAGGGAGAAGGAGTAGTACGCGCTCTCGTCCCAGTAGGGGCGCAGGGAGTCGTCGGGGTAGCGGGTGAGGGGGTAGATCAGCCCCTGTTCCTCGACGGTCTTCTGCCAGTCGGGGCGGGGCTCGATGGTGTGCCGCTTCATGTGCTTCTTGCCTGTTCCTCAGCCGCCGCTGGAGCCGGAGCTGGAGTGGCCGCCGATGCCGCCGCGGGTGACGGCGGACTTGTCGAAGCTGCCGCCGGTGACCTTGCCGGACCGGACGGAGCCGCCGTAGTAGTACGCGCCGGTGCCGCCGCTCTTGCACTCCTTGTTGTTCAGGTGTTCCAGCGTGGAGCGGGACGCGCAGCGCTTGTCCGGCTCGTTGCTGCTGCCGCAGGCCACGAGTGTGGCCGCGAGCAGGCCCATGCCGCCGAGCGCGACGGCGCCCGAGCGCATACGGCGCGTGTTGGTGCTGCTGCTGTCCATGTCTGCTGCTCCCCTAGGCCCTGGCGTGCTCCCGACAGACTAGAGCGGGGCCCCGGGCCGATGGAATCCGGCCGTCGTGAGATCCGTGACCTAGAGTCAGTTCGTGCTCATTGGGATGATTTGCGCGCTCGGTGCGGCGATCTGTTTCGGCACGGCGTCCGTTCTGCAGGCGGTGGCGGCGCGGGCCGCGGAGCCGGGGACGGGGTCCGGGGTGGACCCGGCGCTGCTGATGCGGGCGCTGCGGCAGTGGCGGTATCTCGCCGGTCTGGGCCTGGACGCGGTGGGCTTCGTCCTCCAGATCATCGCGCTGCGCCACATCCCGATCTACGCGGTGGGGGCCGCGCTGGCCGCGAGTCTGGCCGTGACGGCCGTGGTCGCGTCCCGGCTGCTGAAGGTCCGGCTGTCGAGGATGGAGTGGGGCGCGGTGTGGGTGGTGTGCGCGGGGCTGCTGATGCTGGGGCTGGCCTCCGGGGAGGAGGGCTCGGGGACCGGGTCGCTCGCGCTGGAGCTGGGGCTGCTGGTGGTGGCGGGTCTGGTGCTGCTGGTCGGGATGGTGGCGGGCCGGCTCCCGGACGGGCCGCGGGCGCTGGTCCTGGGCCTGGCCGCGGGGACGGGCTTCGGGGTGGTGGAGGTCTCGGTGCGGCTCATCGATTCCTTCTGGGACCTTCGGGACCCCGCCCTGTACGCGCTGCTGCTGGGCGGCGGCGCGGCCTTCCTGCTGCTCACCTCGGCGCTCCAGCGCGGCTCGGTGACGGCGGCGACGGCCGGGTTGGTGCTGGGCGAGACGATCGGCCCGGCGGTGGTGGGCGTGGTCTGGCTCGGCGACCGCACCCGCGAGGGCCTGGCCTGGCTGGCGATCCTCGGCTTCGTCGTGGCGATCGCCGGATCCCTGGCCCTGGCCCGCTTCGGCGAGCCGCCGGAGGTAGCGGAGCCGCTGCCGACGCCGTGACCACGCCTCCTAGGGCAACGCCGCGGAGAGTGCCGCCAAGGTCGGCGCCCAGGCGCTGTCCGACGGAGTCCCGTAGCCGACGACCAGGGCGTCGCGCGGCGGAAGGTCCGCCTCCGGGTGGCGGAACGCGGACAGGCCCTCCAGGGACAGGTCCTGCCAGGCCGCCGACTGGAGCACCGAGCGCTCCGTCCCCGCCGGAAGGTCCAGCACCGCGTGCAGCCCCGCCGCGATCCCCGACACCCCGACCCGGTCGCCGACGGCCGCCACCAGCTCGTCCCGGCGGCGCCGGTAGCGCAGGCGCATGCCGCGCACGTGGCGGTCGTACGCCCCCGAGGTGATGAACTCCGCCAGCGTGAGCTGGTCCAGCGCGCTGGAGGTCCGGTCGCTCACGCCCTTGGCGGCCGCGACCTCGTCCAGCAGCCCCGGCGGGACCACCATCCAGCCCATCCGCAGCCCGGGCGCCAGCGACTTGCTGGCCGTGCCCAGGTACACCACCCGGTCCGGATCCAGTCCCTGCAGGGCTCCCACCGGCTGGCGGTCGTAGCGGAACTCCCCGTCGTAGTCGTCCTCCAGGATCAGCCCGCCGGTGGTCCGGGCCCAGTCGACCGCCGCCGCCCGGCGGGCCGGGGTCAGGGCGGAGCCCGTCGGGAACTGGTGCGCCGGGGTCAGCAGGACGGCGCCCGCCCCGGCGCCCAGCTCGTCCGTACGGGCCCCGTCCCCGTCCACCCCCAGCGGCCGGGTCCGCAGGCCCGCCCGCGTGAGCAGGTTCCGGTGGACGTCCAGGCCGTACCCCTCCACCGCCATTTCCCGCACCCGCCGCGTCCGCAGCACCCGGGCCAGCAGGGTCAGCGCGTGCGCGAAGCCGGCGCACAGCACGATCCGCTCCGGGTCCGCGTACACCCCGCGCGCCCGCGCCAGGTAGCCGGTCAGCGCCTCCCGCAGCTCGGGGCGGCCGCGCCCGTCGGCCCCGTACCCGAAGGCCTCGTTCGGCGCGTCGGTCAGTGCCCGCCGGGCCGCCGACAGCCAGGCCGCACGCGGGAAGCCGCTCAGGTCCGGGGAGCCGGGCATCAGGCTGTACGAGAGCCCGCGGCGCGCGGGATGCCGTACGCGGGCGGGCGCCGCGGCCCGGCGCGGCCTCGCCCGCTCCGCGACCCTGGTGCCGGAGCCCTGGCGGGCCGTCAGCCAGCCCTCGGCGACGAGTTCGGCGTAGGCCTCCGCGACCGTGTTCCGGGCGATCCCCAGATCGGCGGCCAGCGAACGGGAGGACGGCAGCCGGGTCCCGGCCCGCAGCCGCCCGCTGCGGGCGGCCTCGCGCAGCGCCTCGGTGAGACCGGCCCGCAGCCCGCGGCCGGCGGAGAGGTCGAGATGCAGGTCGGCACCGAAAGTGGCCCACGATTCCGTCATGGATATGGACCATAGCGGCGGGCCGCCTGTCTTCTACGGTGGATCACATGACGACCGCACAGAACACGCAGAACACGCAGAACGCACCCGAGCACACCCCCCGCATGCACATGGCGAAGCTCGCCCCCGAGGTCTACAAGGCCGTCCTGGGCCTGGAGATCGCCGCCAAGAAGGGCCTGGACCCGGCCCTCGTCGAACTCGTCAAGATCCGGGCCTCGCAGGTCAACCACTGCGCGTTCTGCCTGGACATGCACACCAAGGACGCCATCGCGGCCGGTGAGAGCGTAGAGCGGATCGTCCAGCTGGGCGCCTGGGAGGAGTCGCGGCACTTCTACACCGAGAAGGAACTCGCCGCGATCGAACTCACCGAGGCGGTCACGGTCCTCACCGACGGGTTCGTGCCCGACGAGGTGTACGAGCGGGCGGCGAAGCACTTCGAGGAGCGCGAGCTGGCCCAACTGATCGCCGTCATCGCGACGATCAACGTCTGGAACCGCATCGGCGTCACCACCCGCATGGTGCCGGGGCACTACACGCCGGGCATGTACAAGAGCTGACCCCGGCTCAGTCCGCCCGGAAGGATTCGACGGCCGCCTCAAGGTGCCTGCGCACGAGCGGGACGTCGGTCCTGGGGCCGTAGACCATGAGCACCCAGCGGGTGTCGCCGGCGGCGACGACGAGCCGCACGATGGCGTGGGCGGCCGGATCGGACGAGCCGGGGTCGTCGTACTCGTAGACCTGTTCGCAGCCGTCACCGGCCACGGGCTCGTTGGAGATCTCCCGGTAGCCGGAGCTCTTGCTCAGTTCCGCGGTGGACTCGCGCAGGACCTCGCAGGCGGCCTTGGTGTCCTCGGTGGCCCGGAAGACCTGGAGTCCAGCACTCCGGTCACCTCCCGCGGGGCGGTAGACGGTCCCGTACGCGGTCTCTCCCGGACTGGCCTGCCAGCCCGGGGGAATCGCGACCGAGAAACCGGCCGCCGTGTCGCGCACCTGCGTGTAGTCGGACCGCGCGGGGCCCGAGTCCGGGCCCGGGCCCTTGTGGCCCAGGTACAGCCACCCGGCCACGGCGGCGCCCAGCACGGCCACGCCGAGCGCCACCACCAGGGTCCGCCGGCGCCGCGCGGGGGGCGGCGCCGACGGCCCCTCCGGGAGGGGCGGGACGCCCGGCGGGTACGAGTACGGGGACGCGGCCGGGGGCGGAGTCGGGGGCGGGGCATCGGGCGCCGTGGCCGGGGCATCGGGCGCGGCCTGCGCCGGGCCCTGCTCCACCCGCTCCACCCGCTCCCACCGCTGCGACCGCGGATTCCAGCGGACGCCGCCCTCCCCCGGTGCCACGGTCAGCCGCCCAGCGAGGTCAGCAGGGCGGCCAGGGCGGTGGCCGCGCTCACGGAGTCCACCAGCGGCGCCCATCTCTCCAGCGCCGCGCGCAGCCGGGCCGGCAGACCCGCCCGTACCTCCCCGCCCGCCTCCAACTCGCCCGCGACCTCGTCCAGTTCGCCGTCGAGCGCTGCCCGTTCGGGGCTGCGGGGCAGCCGTACGAGGGCCGCGCGCAGCTCCCGTACGGCCTCCAGCAGTTCCTCGGCGCCCGGCGCGCGGTCCCCCGTACCGCCGTGGTGGACGGTGCTGTTGGTGTTGTGGGTGCCGCCGATGCTGAAGCTGCTGCCGTGGATGTCGCCGATCCGTACCGCGGGCCGCTCCGCGCCGCTACCACCGCTCGTTTCCGCCACTTCTCCCCCTGTCCTTGCCCTTGCCCGTGCCCGTGTCCCTGCCCGCCTCCGGGGCCCGGTGGCCGGTGCTGCTGCTGTTGTGACTCACTCCGCCGATGCCGAACGCGCTGTTGTTCACCGATTGGATGAAGACCGCGCCCTCCGCGACGTTGACGGCCCGCTCCGCGAACTCCTTGGTGTGCCAGCCCGCCTCGTGCAGGGCCAGGGCCACCCCGCCGACGATCCGCTCCTGGATCGTCTTCAGGTACCGGTCCAGGTCCGTCAGCTGGAACAGCGAGGCGTCGGTCTGCGAGGCGAGTTCGCGTACGGAGACGGACGGTCCGGCCGGCATCGCCACGCCGTGCCCCTCGGTGGCCAGCCGCCACGGGATGCGGATCGCACGCACCAGGGCGAGCAGCGCCGGCCCGAGCGCACCCGCGCCGTTCGTGACCGCCCAGGTCACCTTGGCGAAGGCGGTGTTGCGCCGGTGCCGCTGGGCGATGTCGTCGGCCATCTGGAAGTGCGGCCGTACGGGCAGCAGCACGTGCGGCGCCACCTCCAGCATCAGCATCCCGCCCTGCGTGTGGACGCGGATGAAGACGGTGACGACGAGGTTCTCGTCCCAGGCCCCGATCCGCACGCGCAGGAAGTGCCGGCGGCGCTCGCCGCCCTCCTCCACGGCGGTGGCACGGTGCTCGGCGAACGCCCGCTCCGACAGGTCCGGGGAGTCGACGTCGGGCAGCCCGTCGGCCGGCAGGAACACGCACTCGTCGATGACCAGTTCCCGCAGCCGGTCCAGTACGGAGGCCTCCGCCTCCTCGGAGCCGTGCGGCGAGGGCACCCGCAGGGCCTCCAGCAGTGGCCGGATCCGTTCCACGATCTGCGCGTTGTCCAGCTCGTCCGGCTCGCGGTCGCCGCGCGGGCGCAGTTCGACGGACAGCTGCCACGGCAGGTGGGCCTGGCCCGCGCCGCAGAAAGGATTGGCCACGTCGTACATGACCAGGGGTCCGTGCTGGATCCGCTGGATCCGCGCGCGGGCCCGCCCGAAGCGCCGGCCCGTCACCAGCAGGTCGCCCGCCCCGGCGGCGTAGCCCTCGCGGTCGAGCGAGGAGTGCAGGACCCGGGCGAAGTGGCCCCGCTGGAGCCCGGCGACGGTCGTGAGCAGGAGGAAGACGAGGACGGCGACCCACGAGTAGGCCTCCCCGTAGAACCGCCCCATCAGCGGCCACTCGAGGAAGATGCCGAGCGGGTTCCGCGCGATCACCTCGCCCAGGTACGGGAGGAACCAGCCGGATTCCGAGAAGCGCATCGGCTGCACGATGTCGTCGGCGAAACCGGCGACCACCCCCCACAGGACGTTGCCGAGCATCCAGACGGCGTATCCGCGCAGGAGGTACTCGACGATCCGGCTGCCGCGGCCGGTCCGGTCGCGGCGCCGCTTGATCTGGCCGGCCCCGCTGAGCAGGAGCGCCGGGACGATCAGGAAGACGATGAAGGTCTGGAGCAGCAGCAGCCCGAGGGCCCAGACCGCCACCACCGCCACCGCCCAGGCCATTTCGATGCGCCGGGCGCGCAGGGCGTGGGCGAGGACGCGGGAGGCGTCGAACCCGTAGGAGGGCGCGGTGAAGCGCTCCTCGTGGACGTACAGCTCGTCGATCACCCGGTCCCGGTAGGCGGTGTCGAGATAGACGCCGGCGCACAGCAGCCGTCCGGCTTCCGTGTGCGACGGGTGTACGGGCGTTCTGCCGTCCTGGGTGGTGCCGCTCACCGAGTCCCCCCTCAGGTGTGGGAGGAAACCGTACGGGGCGGGGCGCGTCCCGGACAGGGCCGATCACGCCAAAAGGCCCCGGCGCACTGGGCGCCGGGGCCTTTCTCTGGCGGTGGAGCCTCGATCAGATGAGACCGAGCGCGCGGACCGCGTCGCGCTCCTCGACGAGCTCCTGCACGGAGGCGTCGATGCGGGTGCGGGAGAACTCGTTGATGTCCAGGCCCTGGACGATCTCGTACTTGCCGTCCTTGGTGGTGACGGGGAAGGAGGAGATGATGCCCTCCGGGACGCCGTAGGAGCCGTCCGACGGGATGCCCATGGAGGTCCAGTCGCCCGCGGCGGTGCCGTTGACCCAGGTGTGCACGTGGTCGATGGCGGCGTTGGCGGCCGAGGCGGCCGAGGACGCGCCACGGGCCTCGATGATCGCCGCGCCGCGCTTGGCGACGGTCGGGATGAAGGTCTCGGCGAGCCACAGCTCGTCGCTGACGACCTCGGCGGCGTTCTTGCCGGCGATCTCCGCGTGGAAGATGTCCGGGTACTGGGTGGCCGAGTGGTTGCCCCAGATGGTCAGGCGCTTGATGTCGGTGACGTCGGCGCCGGTCTTCTGCGCGAGCTGCGAGATCGCGCGGTTGTGGTCCAGGCGGGTCATCGCGGTGAAGCGCTCGGCCGGTACGTCCGGGGCGGCGGCCTGCGCGATGAGCGCGTTGGTGTTGGCCGGGTTGCCGACGACCAGGACCTTGATGTCGTCCGCGGCGTGGTCGTTGATGGCCTTGCCCTGCGGCTTGAAGATGCCGCCGTTGGCGGAGAGCAGGTCGCCGCGCTCCATGCCCTTGGTGCGCGGGCGGGCGCCGACGAGCAGCGCGACGTTGGCACCCTCGAAGCCCGCGTTCGGGTCGTCGAAGATGTCGATGCCCTTGAGCAGCGGGAAGGCGCAGTCGTCGAGCTCCATGGCGGTGCCCTCAGCGGCCTTCATGCCCTGGGGGATCTCCAGAAGGCGGAGCTTGACCGGCACGTCAGCGCCGAGCAGGTGGCCGGAGGCGATGCGGAAGAGCAGCGCGTAGCCGATCTGGCCGGCGGCGCCGGTGACGGTGACATTCACGGGAGTGCGGGTCATGGCCTTCTCCGTTAGACAGCTGGCGGTGGGGCGTCCCTGCCCCATGTGCTGGAGGACGCCGCTCCCCAGTAAATCTTGACGTGAAGAGACATCCGCGGTCAGGCTATCGGACCCGGGCGCCGCCGGAGCCCCGGGGGGCCATTCGACTCCGGCAGCGCCGCGCGGCGCGGTCAGCGGACGGTGAAGCGGACCGCCGACTCCAGGAACGGGATGTGCAGCAACGGCTTGGGCTCCATCGCCAGCGCGAGCAGCGTGATCGCCACGCCCAGCAGCCCGTACGTGACCATGTCCGTGAAGCGGGAGCGCACCGCGAGCATCCCCACGGAGGGCAGTACGCGCCGCAGCACCGCGGCCGCCAACAGGGCCACGCCGATCACCAGGCAGCCGATCCGCGGATGCCCCATCGCCGTGGCCAGCAGACCGGCCGCGGTCGCGGTGAGCACGCTGAGCATCGGCCACTGGCGGGCGGGCGTGGACACGGCCCCGGGCACCGCCCGGCCGCTGCCCTCGGGACGGGCCGTGTCCCGGGTGACGGACGGGAAGCGCCGGGACCGGGAAGCGTCGGCCGCGGACACCACGCGATCGTCGTCCCGCTCAGCCTGCACTGGTGCTCCGTTCCGCGGCCTCGACGACGTTGACGAGCAGCTGGGCCCGGGTCATCGGGCCGACGCCGCCCGGGTTCGGGGAGATCCAGGCCGCCACCTCGGCGACCCCGGGGTGCACGTCGCCGACGATCTTCCCGCTCTCGTCGCGGCTGACGCCCACGTCGAGCACGGCCGCGCCCGGCTTCACGTCCTCCGGCTTGACCAGGTGCGGGACGCCCGCCGCGGCGACGATGATGTCCGCCTGGCGCAGCAGCCCCGAGAGGTCGCGCGTACCGGTGTGGCACAGCGTCACGGTGGCGTTCTCGGACTTGCGGGTGAGAAGGAGACCGATCGAGCGGCCGACGGTGATGCCCCGGCCGAGGACGACGACGTGCGCGCCGTTGATGCCGACGCCATGGTGGCGCAGCAGTTCGACGATCCCGTACGGGGTGCAGGGCAGCGGGCCCGGCTCGTTCAGCACCAGCCGGCCGAGCGACATGGGGTGCAGGCCGTCGGCGTCCTTGAGCGGGTCCATCAGCTCCAGGACCCGGTTGGTGTCGATGCCCTTGGGGAGCGGGAGTTGGACGATGTAGCCCGTGCACTCCGGATTGGCGTTGAGTTCCCGTACGACCGCCTCGATGTCCTCCTGGGAGGCCGTCGCGGGAAGTTCGCGCTGGATGGAGGCGATGCCGACCTCGGCGCAGTCCTTGTGCTTGCCGTTGACGTACCAGCGGCTTCCCGGATCGTCACCGACCAGCAGGGTGCCGAGGCCGGGGGTGATGCCCCGGGCCTTGAGGGCCGCCACACGGGCGGTCAGTTCGGACTTGATCGCGGCCGCGGTGGCCTTGCCATCGAGAATCTGGGCGGTCATGTACCCATCCTCCCGGATGGAGTGCCCCCGGTTCCAGTCAAGGCGCTCAAGCCCCGCGTCGGAGCGCGCGATCCACGGCTCGGTCCCCTTGCGAGGAAGCTCCCGGTCTCAACCGGGGGTGAAGACACATCCCGGGACTCGGAGCCGTTGGCATCCTTCCGTTGCGTGACGCTTTCGCCTGCGCTTGTGTACGGATCGTGACCGACCCTAACGTCCGGGTCGTGGGGATTCCTTCCGTGAAGCGGGCGTAAGACCTCATCGGGAGTCCTCCTCTCGGTCCGGGCGGTCCGGGCGGTCCGGGCGGTCCGCAGTGAAGCAGGAAACCTCACCCGTGAGATGGGACTCCCTTCTCCCGAAGGAGGGAACGAAGTCAATGCACTTGCACAACGATTCCCCGGCTCGGCGTGAACCAACTGGACAAGTCAAGGTCGGTCGGACGACGATGACCGGAAAGAGTGCCGCGGGCAGTGCCGGGGGGCGGACCGTAGAACACAGCTTTCCTCCGCGCGTGCCGTGCGTCCCCGCACTTCCACGGAGGAACACCCCAAGATGAGCTTCGGCGACCCGAACAACCCGTACGGCCAGCAGCCCCCGGCCCCGCAGGGCCAGCCCGGCTACGGCTACCCGCAGCAGGCCCCGCAGGGCGTTCCGCCGCAGGGCGGCTACGCCTACCCGCAGCAGCAGGCCCCCCAGGGCTACCCGGCCTACCCCGGTGGCCCCGGCGGCTACCCGGGCATGCCGATGGAGATGCCGGGTCTGGTGAAGACCGCGCGCGTCCTGCTCTTCGTCGTGGGCGGCCTGCAGATCATCGTCGGCCTCCTCGCGCTGCTCGGCGGCGCCGCACTGTCCAGCACGGACAGCGGCGCCACCGGTGACGTGGTCGGCGGCGTCGTGATCGCCGTCGGCCTCTTCGTCCTCGCCCTCGGGGTGCTGGCCATCGTCCTCGGCGCCAAGTTCGCCAAGGGCGGCAACGGCGTGCGCATCACGACGATCGTCTACGGCGCGCTGTCCATCCTGGGCGGCCTCGCCAACTTCACCAACAGCGCCTCCGAGGGCGGCGGTCCCGCGGCCGGCGTCATCAGCCTGGCCATCGGCGGCCTGATCCTCGCCGCGATGGTCACCGCCCCCGGCGCCGCCTGGTTCAAGCGCCCGCGCTTCTGATACCCGCGCTACTGAAACCCGTAGCCGAACGGCGAAGGCCGCGACCCGCAGTGCGGGTCGCGGCCTTCGCCGTTCTGACGGTGCCGGACTCAGTGGAAGAAGTGCCGGGTCCCGGTGAAGTACATCGTCACGCCGGCCTTCTTCGCGGCCTCGATGACCTGCTCGTCACGGACCGAACCGCCCGGCTGGACCACGGCCTTGATGCCGGCGGCCGTGAGGATCTCCAGCCCGTCCGGGAAGGGGAAGAAGGCGTCGGAGGCGGCGTACGAGCCCTGCGCGCGCTCGGCGCCCGCCCGCTCGACGGCGAGCTTCGCCGAGTCGACGCGGTTGACCTGGCCCATGCCGACGCCGACCGAGGCGCCGTCCTTGGCGAGCAGGATGGCGTTGGACTTGACGGCCCGGCAGGCCTTCCACGCGAAGGCGAGCTCGGCGAGCTCGTCGGCGGAGAGCGCGTCGCCGGTGGCGAGGGTCCAGTTGGCCGGGTCGTCGCCCTCGGCCTGGAAGAGGTCGCTCTGCTGGAGCAGCGCGCCGCCGCTGATGGGCTTGAGGTCGCCCGGCTGGTGCGGGGTGCCGTCCACCTTCAGGACGCGGATGTTCTTCTTCTTGGCGAGGATCTCGACGGCGCCGTCCTCGTAGCCGGGGGCCGCGATGACCTCGGTGAAGATCTCGGCGACCTGCTCGGCGAGCTCGACGGTCACCGGGCGGTTGACGGCGATGACACCGCCGAAGGCCGACAGCGGGTCGCAGGCGTGCGCCTTGCGGTGCGCGGCGGCGACGTCCGTGTCCACGGCGATGCCGCACGGGTTGGCGTGCTTGATGATCGCGACGCAGGGCTCTTCGTGGTCGTAGGCGGCCCGGCGGGCGGCCTCGGTGTCCACGTAGTTGTTGAAGGACATCTCCTTGCCGTGCAGCTGCTCGGCATTGGCGAGCCCGCCCGGCTGACCGTCCGTGTACAGCGCGGCGGCCTGGTGGGGGTTCTCGCCGTAGCGCAGGGTCGACTTGCGCTCCCAGGCGCCAGCCAGGAACTCCGGAAGCACCGCTTCCGGCTCCGGGGCGTACACACTCGTGAACCAGGAGGCCACGGCCACGTCGTAGGCGGCGGTGTGCTGGAAGGCCTCGGCCGCCAGGCGCTTGCGGGCGGTGAGGTCGAAGCCGCCGTTCTTCGCGGCGTCGAGGACGGCCGCGTAGCGCTCGGGGCTGGTCACGACCGCCACCGAGGGGTGGTTCTTGGCCGCGGCGCGGACCATGGAGGGGCCGCCGATGTCGATCTGCTCCACGCACTCGTCCGGGGTGGCACCCGACTGGACGGTCTCGAGGAAGGGGTAGAGGTTGACGACCACCAGGTCGAAGGGCTCTACGCCCAGCTCGGCGAGCTGCCGCTGGTGGTCCTCCAGGCGCAGGTCGGCGAGGATGCCGGCGTGCACGCGCGGGTGCAGGGTCTTGACGCGGCCGTCGAGGCACTCGGGGAAGCCGGTGAGCTCCTCGACCTTGGTGACGGGCACCCCGGCCGCGGCGATCTTCGAGGCCGTGGAGCCGGTGGAGACGAGCGCGACGCCCGCCTCGTGCAGCCCGCGGGCCAGCTCTTCCAGTCCCGTCTTGTCGTAGACACTGACGAGCGCACGCCGGATCGGCCGCTGGGTCGTGGTCGGGTCGTTGCTCTCTACGGCGGTCACTGGATTGTTACCTTTCGTCCCTCAATGCGGTAGCCGTGTCGGGCCAGGCGCCCCACGACATCGACGAGCAGCTGTCGCTCGACTTCCTTGATGCGCTCATGGAGAGCGGCTTCGTCGTCCTCGTCCCCGATCTCGACGACACCCTGGGCGATGATCGGACCGGTGTCCACGCCCGCGTCCACGAAGTGGACGGTGCAGCCGGTGACCTTCGCGCCGTAGGCGAGCGCGTCCCGTACGCCGTGGGCGCCCGGGAAGGCGGGGAGGAGGGCGGGGTGGGTGTTGATGAACCGGCCGCCGAAGCGGTCGATGAACGCCTTGCCCACGATCTTCATGAAACCGGCGGACACGACGAGGTCCGGGGCATGGGCGTCGGTCGCCTCGGTGAGGGCGGTGTCCCACTCCTCCCGGCTGCCGTACGCCTTGACGGGACACACGAAGGTGGGGATCCCGGCCTTCTCGGCACGGTCCAGACCGGCGATGTCCTCGCGGTCGGCTCCCACGGCGACGACTTCGGCGCCGAAGCCCTCGGATCCGCCGGGGTGGGCGTCGATGGCGTCGAGCAGGGCCTGGAGGTTGGTGCCGGAACCGGATACCAGCACGACCAGGCGGGAGGCGGCCATGGGAGGCCCTTTCTCACGGGAATGCGGTGTTCGTCTTTGTGTGGTCATACGAAACTTCGGGGTACCGATATACGGGGAACCATACGAAGCCACCGACCGCCTGCAACGATACCGGCACACGGGACGGCCCCCGAGGGACGGGGGGACGGCCGGGCGGTAGCGTCTGGCCTACAAGCCGCAAACAGGCCTCACCCACCTGGGCCTCCGCCGCGACGTCGCCCTGACGTCCATGACACAGGGGAAGAAACACACCCGATGCCGGACCGCCGTCAGCCCGACTCCCCCACCGACGACAACCCCTTCGCGGCTCCCCCGGAAGGCCGGCCCGACCAGCCGTGGCAGCCGCGCCGCGGCGGCAACGGCGAGGGCGGGGGCGGCGGGCAGGACCCCGAGGGCGGCCGGGGCGGCCCGGCGCGCTGGGACCCGACGGACCCGATCCAGCGCCGCGCCCGCTACGCGCTGCTGGCCGGCATGTGGGGCTTCTTCTTCGGGATCTTCGGGATTCCGTCGGTCGGTCTGCTGCTGGGGGCACTCGCCCTGTACTGGGGCATCAGTGCGCTCCGGGGCAGGCCGGCGACGGCGGAGGCCGGCCAGGGTGGCGCCCAGAGCACCCAGGGCGGACTCGCGGCGCTGGGCGAGGCGGCCCGCCCCCAGCGCACGGCGGCGGTGAGCGGCCTGGTCACGGCCTCGCTGGCGATCCTGCTGGCGATGAGCTCGTACGCCTTGCAGCTGGCCTACAAGGACTTCTACGTCTGCCGCGACGACGCCCTGACGAACGCGGCGGAACTCCAGTGCAACTCGCTCCTGCCGGACAACCTCGTGGGCGACATCCTGAAGGTCCGCCAGTAACGATCGCTCTCCGCCACCCGGCCCACCGGACGAAGCCACGGGGCGCCAACGCCCCGGCCCCCGCCTCCGCCGGGCGGGTCCGCCACGCGCGGCGCCGGCAATTGCAGCCCCGCCTGGGGGCACCTCCCAGCGGTAGCTGGGGGAGTTTGAGGCGCTGGGGGTCCCCCCAGCGGTAGCTGGGGGAGGGTCCGGGGGCGGAGCCCCCGCAACGGCGCCGCGCGCGATCGGCTGGTCAGGGGGTTGGTTTGCGGCGGGGGAGCACTCGGGCTCCGACCACCGGCGGGGTCAGCGACTTCGGCGGGAGCAGGTCCAGGCGGAGCCTGGGCACGACGGTCACCTGTCGGGGGGACCGCGGCGGGGCCGGGGCCGGGGGCTCAGCCGGGGTGATGTCCGGGACCAGCGTGCCCGCCGCACGGCGCAGGGCCGCCCACCGGATCTCCCGTACGCCGCTGTCGTGCCAGCCGTCGTCCATCGCCAGGGCCGGCCGGTTGCGCCACGCGTGCACCGCCACCGCCACCGGCACCGCCGGGAGCAGCGTCCAGACGAAGGCGGCCGCCCCCGTGGCCCACCACACCGGCCCGAACTCGGCCAGCGCCCGCGACCCGAGCGGCCCTGCCGAGGCCGCCGCGAGCCCGGTCATGACCAGCCCGCACACCAGCGCGCCCAGCGCCGCCGTGAGCGCGGTCTCCCCGTACGCGACCTCCCGCGCCCGGCGTACCGCGAACCAGCCCACCGCCAGCCCGGCCACCACCGGCAGCCCCGCGACCGCCCAGGTCAGCGGAGTCCCGGGCCCCTCGGGCGGGAGCGCCGCCAGCAGCGGGAACCGGGGCAGGGCGGCAGAGCCCGTGAACCCGAGCGGGGTGGCGGTCACCCCGGCGCCGAGGGCGAAGCCGGGCCCGAGGGCGTAGGACGCCCCCCAGACCATGGCGTTCGGGATCAGCGCGATCGCGAGCAGCAGCACCGCGAAGCGGCCGGACCACACCCCGGTCAGCGCCAGGAAGGACCCCTGGACCTCCGTACCGTGCCAGGCGAGCGAGCTGCCGACGAGCAGCGCGCCGCCGCCCAGCAGGACGAGGGCCCCGCCCGCACCGGCCCGGAGCGCCAGCGCGTAACGAGGGCGTGCGACTGCCCTCCGTACGCCCCCCGGCACCCAGGACGGCGGCGGCCCGAGCGGCCGGCCGCGTACCGCCCACACCCCGCTCGCGGCGGCGAGCACGGCGACCAGCGGAACGTGCCAGGCCGCGCTCAGCGGATCGGCGGGCATGGGGCCGCCCGCCGCGTACACCGTGGCCAGGGCCCCGACGGCCAGATAGCCGCAGAGCACGGCCGAGAAGACGGCGCTGGCCGGCAGCGTCTCCTCCCCTTCCTCCTCGGAGGCGCTCCCCAGCCGGGCGGCCCGCCGCATGAGCAGTACGGGCAGCGCGACGAGCAGCAGGGGGGTCAGGCCGACGGGCGCGGGCACGCCGGAGAGGGTCTCGTACCGCACCAGCTCCGTCCCGTGGGCGAGCAGCCAGAGCCCGGCGGCGAGGTGCAGGGCCCCGCCGGGGCCGCTGTCGGGATAGGGGGAGCTGATCCACAGCACGATGACGAGCACGGCGAGGAAGCCGAGCCCGAGTCCGGCCGCCACGGCGCCGCCCACCACGCATGCGGCGGCCGCCGGGGAGCGGCGCCGCCGGACGGCTCGCGGGGCCACGGACAACGGGGTCCCGCGTTCGGTCACTTGGGTCACCCCGCCATGGTGCCAACGACACGCGCTATGAGCGGGTAACAGGCGAATGTCCGTGGTGTCGCTCAATATACGTTTATGTACTTTTTCGCCCAGGACTGTCGGGTCGCGGGGAGCGTGGCATGACTCAAAGCGTCGAGACGACCTCGGAGCTGAGCCTCCCCTCCCCGGAGGAACGCCGCAGACTGCGCGAAGCGGCGGACCTGACGCATGAGGAGGTCGCGGCCGCGGTGGGCGTCACGCCGGCCACGGTGCGCTCCTGGGAGACGGGCCGTACGGATCCCCGCGGGCGCAAGCGCGAGGCGTACGTGCAGTTCCTGGCCGGCCTCGGGGATCCGTCGGAGGGGGTCCCCGAGGCCGGGGCTGGGGCTGGGGCTGACGCTGGGGCTGGGGCTGAGCTCGAGGCGGAGGCCGAGGCGAAAAGAGCGGCGGAGGCCGAACCGGAGGCCGGGGCCGAGGCCGCCGGCCCGGCCCCGGAGGCCGTCGAGGAGGCCGTCGAGGAGGCCGTCGAGCAGGCCGTCGAGCAGGCCGTCGAGGAGGTACCGCCACTCGCCGCCGCCACAGAGGCGGGTGGGGCGGACGGGGCGGACGAGGCGGACCAGCCACCTGCGCTCCCGGAACCCGCCCCCGACGATGCTCCCGTGGCGGCGGCGACTGGCGGAGCCGCAGCGGCGTTCGACGCCCTCTACGCCCTGGCCGCCCCCGCCCTCATCCACCAGACCTACCTGCTCACCGGCCGCCGGGCCCTCGCCCGGGAGGCCGTGGAGCGGGCGTTCCGCCAGGCCTGGCGGCAGTGGCCGGAAGTGGACACCGATCCGGACCCGGTGGGCTGGGTCCGCACGGCCGCGTACGACTGCGCCCTCTCCCCCTGGCACCAGCTGCGCCCGGCACACCGGCATACCGACAAGCCTCCCGCCGAGCCCGCCGACCGGATCCTCCTCGACGCCCTGCTCTCGCTGCCCACCGCCCACCGCCGTACGGTCCTGCTCTACGACGGCGTCGGACTCGACCTCCCCGACACGGCCGCCGAGACCGAGGCCACCACGCCCACCGCGGGCAGCCGCCTGCTCCACGCGCACGAATACCTCGCCGACCGGGTACCCGAACTGGCCGACGTACCGCCCGGGGAACAGTCCGAGCTGCTGCACGACATGCTCGCGGCGCTGACTCCGGCGGTGCGGCTCGAACCGCGCCCCGCGGCCCTCGTACGCGGCCGCGCGGAGGGGCGTACCCGGCTGTGGACCCGCGCCGCCCTCGGCATGACCTCGGTCATCGCGGTCGCGACGGCGTACACGGCCGCGACCGCGCCCACCCAGTACCAGCCGCCGATCGCCCCCGGTGTGAACGTCTCGGGCGTGCCCCCGCTCAGCGGCCCCCAGCGGCTCACCGAGCAGAGCAGGCTGCTCCACGACAAGCTGCGGGCGGACCCGGACTCCGGGCCCGCCCGCCTCACGCCCGGGATCGAATGAGAAACGGGCGTGGCCCGCACCCGGGAAGGGTGCGGGCCACGCCCGTGCACGCGTACTGCTGTTACTGCGCGGCGTTCAGGATCTCGCGCGCCAGCTTGGCGGTCTCGGTCGGCGTCTTGCCGACCTTCACGCCGGCGGCCTCGAGGGCCTCCTTCTTGGCCTGCGCGGTACCGGAGGAACCGGAGACGATGGCGCCCGCGTGGCCCATGGTCTTGCCCTCGGGGGCGGTGAAGCCCGCGACGTAGCCGACGACCGGCTTGGTGACGTTCTTCGCGATGAAGTCCGCCGCACGCTCCTCGGCATCGCCGCCGATCTCGCCGATCATGACGATCAGGTCGGTGTCGGGGTCGGCCTCGAACGCCTCGAGGGCGTCGATGTGCGTGGTGCCGATGACCGGGTCGCCACCGATGCCGACGGCCGAGGAGAAGCCGATGTCACGGAGCTCGTACATCATCTGGTAGGTCAGCGTGCCGGACTTGGACACGAGACCGATGCGGCCGGGCTTGGTGATGTCGCCCGGGATGATGCCGGCGTTGGACTGGCCGGGGGTGATCAGACCCGGGCAGTTCGGGCCGATGATCCGGGTCTTGTTGCCCTTGGCGATCGCGTACGCCCAGAAGGCGGCGGAGTCGTGCACCGCGATGCCCTCGGTGATGACGACGGCCAGCGGGATCTCGGCGTCGATCGCCTCGACCACGGCGGCCTTGGCGAAGGCCGGCGGGACGAAGAGGACGGAGACGTTGGCGCCCGTCTTCTCCATCGCCTCGGCGACGGAGCCGAAGACCGGGACCTCGGTGCCGTCGAAGTCGACGGTGGTGCCGGCCTTGCGCGGGTTCACGCCGCCGACGATGTTGGTGCCGTCAGCCAGCATCAGCTTGGTGTGCTTCATGCCCGTGGCACCGGTCATGCCCTGGACGATGACCTTGCTGTCCTTGTTGAGGAAGATAGCCATGTGAGTCTGTGACCTCTGCCCTTACTTCGCAGCCGCGAGCTCGGCGGCCTTGTCGGCCGCGCCGTCCATGGTGTCCACGCGCTGGACCAGCGGGTGGTTGGCGTCCGAGAGGATCTTGCGACCCAGCTCGGCGTTGTTGCCGTCGAGACGGACGACGAGCGGCTTGGTGACCGCCTCGCCCTTCTCCTCCAGCAGGGCCAGCGCCTGGACGATGCCGTTGGCGACCTCGTCGCACGCGGTGATGCCACCGAAGACGTTGACGAAGACGGACTTGACGTCCGGGTCGCCGAGGATGATCTCGAGACCGTTGGCCATGACGGCGGCGGAGGCGCCACCGCCGATGTCCAGGAAGTTGGCGGGCTTGACGCCGCCGTGGTTCTCGCCGGCGTAGGCGACGACGTCGAGGGTGCTCATGACGAGACCCGCGCCGTTGCCGATGATGCCGACCTCGCCCTCGAGCTTCACGTAGTTGAGGTTCTTCGCCTTGGCGGCGGCCTCGAGCGGGTTCGCGGCCGCGTGGTCCACGAACTCCTCGTGACCCGGCTGGCGGAACTCGGCGTTCTCGTCGAGCGAGACCTTGCCGTCGAGCGCGATGACGTCGCCGTTGGCGACCTTCGCGAGCGGGTTGACCTCGACGAGGAGCGCGTCCTCGGCGATGAAGGTCGCCCACAGGGTCACGAGGACCTCGGCGACCTTCTCGGCGACCTCGGCCGGGAACTGCGCCAGCGCGACGATCTCGCGGGCCTTCTCGATGGTCACGCCCTCGTTGGCGTTCACCGGGACCTTGGCGAGCTTCTCCGGGGTCTCCTCGGCGACCTGCTCGATGTCCATGCCGCCCGCGACCGACGCCATGGCGAGGAAGGTGCGGTTGGTGCGGTCGAGGAGGTACGAGACGTAGTACTCCTCGAGGATCTCGGGAGCCGTCTCGGCGATCATCACCTTGTGGACCGTGTGGCCCTTGATGTCCATGCCGAGGATGTCCGTCGCCCGGGCGACAGCCTCGTCCGGGGTGGCGGCCAGCTTCACGCCGCCGGCCTTGCCGCGGCCGCCGACCTTCACCTGCGCCTTGACGACCGACTTGCCGCCCAGCCGCTCGGTGGCCTCGCGAGCCGCCTCAGGCGTGTCGATGACTTCACCGGCCAGCACCGGTACACCGTGCTTGGCGAAGAGGTCCCTCGCCTGGTACTCGAACAGGTCCACGCGCGTCCGTCCCTTGTCTTTTTTAAAGATTCGCAGTGATTCGCGGTTGTCTGCTATCTGCGTGGGCGTGCCGCGGAGGGCAACGTGACGGCGCTGTCACAAGGAAGGCGCACACGGTGACCGTGGACGCGGCATGTCCGTCCCGCAGGTTATCCCCGTGGGCCGTAGGTCCCTAAATCGCAGATCACACCTGAGCGGTGATACCTGTCACAGATCGCCTCACGGTTGAACTGGAAGTTCGTGCGATCGGCCCATTCACAACGGTGAAGGTCACGGAACCGGCAGGGGCCGCTTCTCCAGCGCCGCGGCCATCACCTCCGGGAACAGGTCGGGGGTGCAGGCGAAGGCGGGCGCGCCGAGCGCCGCGAGGGCGGCGGCGTGCTCGCGGTCGTAGGCCGGGGCGCCCTCGTCGGACAGTGCGAGCAGGGTCACGAACTCCACCCCCGAGGCCTTCATCGCGGCGACCCGCTTGAGCATCTCGTTGCGTATGCCGCCCTCGTAGAGATCACTGATCAGGACCACGACGGTGTCGGCGGGCCGGGTGATCTTCGACTGGCAGTAGGCGAGAGCCCGGTTGATGTCGGTGCCGCCGCCGAGCTGGGTGCCGAAGAGGACGTCGACCGGATCGTCGAGCTGGTCCGTGAGGTCGACGACGGCGGTGTCGAAGACGACGAGGCGGGTGGCGATCGAGCGCATGGACGCGAGGACGGCGCCGAAGACGGAGGCGTAGACGACGGAGGCCGCCATCGAACCCGACTGGTCGATGCAGAGGATCACCTCCTTCTTCACCGATTGCGCCGCCCGGCCGTACCCGATCAGCCGTTCGGGGACGACCGTGCGGTACTCGGGCAGGTAGTTCTTGAGGTTGGCCCGGATCGTGCGGTTCCAGTCGATGTCGTGGTGGCGGGGGCGGCTGATCCGGGCGGAGCGGTCCAGGGCGCCGGTGAGCGTGGCCCGGGTGCGCGTCGCGAGGCGCTTCTCCAGCTGCTCGACGACCTTGCGGACCACGGCCCGGGCCGTCTCCTTCGTGGTGTCGGGCATCGCCTTGTTCAGGGAGAGCAGGGTGCCGACCAGGTGCACGTCGGGCTCGACGGCCTCCAGCATCTCCGGCTCCAGCAGCAGGGCGGACAGGCCGAGCCGCTCGATGGCGTCGCGCTGCATGACCTGGACCACCGAGCTGGGGAAGTACGTACGGATGTCCCCGAGCCAGCGCGCCACATTCGGCGCGGACCCGCCGAGCCCGGCGGAGCGCGGGCCCGACCCCTTGCGCGGGCCGCCCGATCCGCCCCCGCCGTAGAGGGCGCCGAGCGCGGCGTCCATGTCCGCGTCCCGCCCGGTCAGCGCGCGGCCCGTCCCGTCGGCCTCTCCACCGCCGAGCACCAGCCGCCACCGCCGCAGTCGCTCGTCCGCCGTGTCCATCAGCCCACCCCCGCAAGGTCGTGTCCGTCATGTCCGGCCGGTCCCGGGCCGGCGAGCAGCAGCCGGACCAGGTCCAGCACCCCGTCGGCGCGGGCCGGGTCCAGCTCCGGGCCGAAGCCCTCGGGGGCCGAGCCGGCGCGCGAGGGCGCGGCCGGGCCGCCCGGGCCGCGCCGGACCAGCTCGCCCAGGGTCCGCTTCACCCCCGGCTCGTACGCCCCGAACGTCCGCCGCAGCAGCGGCAGCACGTCGATGAAGGCACGCTCGGGCACTCCCGACAGCCAGGTGTCGATCAGGCCCAGCAGCCGGTCGTCGTGGACCAGCAGGGTCCCGCCGCCCGAACTGCCGCCCGCGAAGCCCTCGATCCAGCCCGCGGCGTCGGCCGGGGACGCCGCAGGGGACAGCGCGAGCCCCATCAGCCGCGCCGTTTCCGCGGCCGGAAGCCGCCCGTCGTCGAGCAGCAGCCGGGCCGCCCGGCCGCGGATCAGGCCCGGCACGGTCTCCCGGCCTGACAGCGTCCGCAGCACCGCGGACCAGCGCTCGCGCAGCCCCTCGTCGGCGTCCGCCAGCAGCCCGACCGCCCCGTGCACCCCGTCCACGTGGCCGCGCAGCTCCGCCGCCGCGTCGGCGTCCAGGCCGGCGGCGCAGGCGGGTGGCAGCGCCACGCATATCCGCTCGGCGAGCCCGGCCGCCACCGTGCCGAGGGCCGCCGCGTCGGTGCCGCGGACGTCCCCGTACCGCAGCGAACGGGCCAGCGCGGGCAGCGCCTTGGCGAGCCGCGCCACATCGGTGTCCAGCGCGGCCCGGTCCGCGAGCGCCCGCAGGACGGCGGGCAGCGCCTCGGACAGCCCGGCCAGCAGGCACCGCTCGGCGAGCGCCGTGACCTCGCCCAGCTCCCCGGCCCCGGCCGCGTCCGCGTCCGCCTTGGCGGTGGCCGCCGCGAGCACGGTGGTGCCCCAGATACCGGCCTCCGCGACCCGCACCGACAGCTCCGGCTCCCAGCGCAACCGCCAGGTCTCCCGGAAGGTCCCGGTGCTGCCCCTCGACGCGGCCGGTATGCCCCAGTCGATGCCGAGCAGCCGCAGGCGGTGCAGCAGCAGCGACTTGGCCGCGTCGGTCTCCTTGCGCAGGTCGAGCTCCAGCTCGCGGTCCTGCGCCTCGGGCTTGAGACGCAGCGAGCGCTGCCGGCGGGTCAGGTCGCGCTGGAGCGGTACGACGGGCGCCGTGTCCGGGACCTCGCCGAGCACGTCCCCGACGACGAGCCGGTCCTCGATCAGCGCGAGCGGTACGTCGGATCCGTCGCACATCACCGCCCGGACCGCCTCCAGGGTCTCCGTCAGCCCGGGCAGCGGCCTTCCGCGCATCGCGGCCAGCGTCTCAGCCAGCCGGACCGCCTCGATGACGTGCGCCGAGGAGACCTGGCGGTCCTCCTCGCGGAGCAGCCCCGCGACCTTGGTCAGCCACCGCTCCACGGGCCGGTCCCGGGCCTCGAAGAGGTGCGCGTACCAGCCGGGCGAGGTGATGCCCGCGCCGTACCCGCCGGCCCGGGCCAGCCTGCGGTGGGTCCAGGGCACCCAGGTGGTCTCCACCTTGACCTTCGGCAGGCCGGTGAGCAGTGCCTTGTCGGCGGCCGCGGTGGTCCTGGCCCGCAGCGCCGGGACGTGCCAGGCCCCGCACACCACGGCGTACGCGTCGCCGAACTCCCGGTGGGCGGCCCGCATCCGCTGCCGCATGTACGCCTCGCGGACGAGGTCGCGGGAGTGGCCGCCGTCGCCGTACGCCTCGCGCAGGGCGCCCATGGCCTCCCCGAGCGCCTCGAAGGCGGCCAGCGGGTCCCGCACGGCCCCGGTGCCCCGGTGTTCGACCACGTCCTCCCACCAGCGCTCGGGGTCGTCGTACCCGGCGGTCTCGGCCAGCACCGCGAGAGGGTCCACCCGCATGGAATCGGGATCCCCGCCCCCTTCCTCCCCCTCCTCGCCCTCCTCACGGCGGGCCAGCGAGTGCGCGGCCGGGAGGTCCGTGAACCGCACCGGTACGCCCGCCTCCTGCGCCCAGCGGATCGCGATCCACTCCGGGGAGAAGCCGGCCAGCGGCCAGAACGCGGCCCGGCCGGGGTCGTCCGCGGCGTGTGCGAGCAGCGCCACGGGCGGCCTCATCCCGGGATCGGCGGCCAGGCCGAGCAGCGCGTCCCCCTCGGGCGGCCCCTCGACCAGCACGGCCGCCGGCCGGGCCGCGTCGAGGGCGGCGCGCACCGCGCGGGCCGAGCCGGGCCCGTGGTGCCGTACGCCCAGCAGCAGTGGGCTCATACGGTCACCTCCCGGCAGGCGCGGTAGAAGTCCTTCCAGCCGTCCCGCTCGCGGACCACGGCCTCCAGGTACTCCTGCCAGACGACCTTGTCGGCGGCCGGGTCGCGGATGACGGCGCCGAGGATTCCGGCGGCCACGTCGGAGGGGCGCAGCACGCCGTCCCCGAAGTGGGCGGCCAGCGCCAGGCCGCCGGTGACGACGGAGATGGCCTCGGCGGTGGACAGGGTGCCGCTGGGCGACTTCACCTTCGTACGGCCGTCGCCGGTGACTCCGTCGCGCAGCTCGCGGAAGACGGTGACGACGCGGCGGATCTCCTCCAGGCCCTCGGGCACGGCCGGCAGGTCGAGGGCGCGGCCCATCTGGTCGACGCGGCGGGCGACGATGTCGACCTCGGCGTCGGCGGTGGCGGGCAGCGGCAGGACGACGGTGTTGAAGCGCCGGCGCAGCGCGCTGGAGAGCTCGTTGACCCCGCGGTCGCGGTCGTTGGCGGTGGCGATGAGGTTGAAGCCGCCGACGGCCTGCACCTCTTCGCCGAGCTCCGGTATCGGGAGGGTCTTCTCGGACAGGACGGTGATGAGGGTGTCCTGGACGTCGGCGGGGATGCGGGTGAGCTCCTCGACGCGGGCGGTCATGCCGTCGGCCATGGCCCGCATGACCGGGCTGGGCACGAGGGCCTCGCGGCTGGGGCCGTGGGCGAGCAGCCGGGCGTAGTTCCATCCGTACCGGATGGCCTCCTCCGGGGTTCCGGCGGTGCCCTGGACGAGGAGGGTGGAGTCTCCGCTGACGGCGGCGGCGAGGTGTTCGGAGACCCAGGTCTTCGCGGTGCCGGGGACGCCGAGGAGGAGCAGTGCACGGTCGGTGGCCAGCGTGGTGACGGCGACTTCGACGATGCGGCGCGGCCCGATGTACTTGGGCGTGATCACCGTGCCGTCGTCGAGGGTGCCGCCGAGCAGGTACGTGGCCACGGCCCACGGGGACAGCTTCCAGCGGGCCGGGCGGGGCCGGTCGTCGGTGGCCGCCAGGGCTTTCAGTTCGTGTGCGAAAGCGTCTTCGGCGTGCGGTCGCAGCGCCTGGGCGCCCTTGTTGTCCTCGGGCATGGTCATGGTCCCCCTCCAATGCTCGGCAGCCGCTCCCGACTGCTGGATCCAAGGTGCACCACGCCACTGACAACGGTCCTTGTTCGAGGCGTTGTTGCAGGTCAGAGCGATTGTCAGTGGCGGTCCGTACGGTGGTTCACATGACTGAGCAGGGGGTCCGCTGGACGGCGGAACAGGTACTGGCTCTGGCTCCTGACGATGCCTCACGCAAGGCGGGAAGCAGACTCGGCGGGGCGGGGCCGTGGTCGCAGATCGGAGGTTCCGCTTCCGGTTCTGTATGGGGGTTGTGCAAGGGCAGCGGCAGCAAGCCGTACCGCACGGTCGTGGACCTGGCGGGACCGGCGTACAAGTGCTCCTGCCCGAGCCGGAAGTTCCCGTGCAAGCACGCGCTGGGCCTGCTGCTGCTCTGGTCCGCGGAGGGGGCGGGCGAGCCGGGAGAGGCGCCGGACTGGGCCGCGGAGTGGCTGGCGGAGCGTGCGGCGAAGGCTGCGCGACCGGCCGCCGCGACGGGCAGGCCGGTGGACGAGGAGGGGGCCCGGCGGCGGGCCGAGCGGCGGGCGGCTCGGATCGGCGCGGGCGTCACCGAGCTGGAGCAGCGCCTGGCCGACCTCCTGCGCGGCGGTCTCGCCGGGCAGGAGCAGTCGGGTTACGCGGCGTGGGAGGAGACGGCCGCCCGGATGATCGACGCCCAGGCGCCCGGACTGGCGGGACGCGTAAGGGAGTTGGGCACGATACCCAGTTGCGGCCCCGGCTGGCCCGCCAGGATGCTGGAGGAGGCGGCGCTGCTGCACCTGCTGGACCGGGCCTGGCTGGGCGTGTCGGCACTGCCCGAAGAGCTGGCCGCGACCGTGCGCAGCCGGGTGGGACTGCCGGCCTCCGGGGAGGGGGAGGCCGTACGGGACCGCTGGCTGGTGCTGGCTCAGTACGACTCGGTGTCGCCGGACGGCCGGCTCACCACCCGCCGGATATGGCTGCGCGGGCTGGGGGGCGGGCGGCCGGCCCTGGTGCTGGACTTCGGACCGGCGGGGCGGCCGCCGGGGCTGGCACTGCCGGTGGGGCTGGTACTGGAGGCGGAAGTCCGCTTCCGGCCCGGTTCGGCGGGGCTGCGGGCGGATCTCGGGGAAAGGGTCGCCGCGGCCGTGCCGTGTGCGGAGGTTCCGGCCGGGGTGAGCACGGGGGCTGCCCTGGAGGCCTACGGGGCCGCGCTGCGGGAGGACCCGTGGCTGGAGTCCTGGCCGGTGGTGCTCGGCCGAGTGATCCCGATACCGGGAGAGCTCGGCTGGCAACTGGCGGACGCGGAGGGTGACTCCGCCCTGCCGGTGCCCGTCACCGGGGCGGGCAGCCGCTCCCGCGGGGGCCTGTGGCAGCTGGCCGCGTTGTCGGGCGGGGGCCCGGTGACGGTGTTCGGGGAGTGCGGCCACCGCGGCTTCACACCGCTGACCGCCTGGCAGCCGGGCTCGCCCGAGCCGGTGCCGCTGGCCTGAACAGCGGCCGGATCCAAGGGGAAATCGCAGAGGAATCGGCAGGGGCCTGGGGACACGTGTGCCGTCACGAAGGGGCGCGGAGAGGGGAAGGACGCGGTGGCGCGGGGGCGCCGGCGTGAAGTGACGAGAAGCCGGGGGGCTTGCATGAACGACAACCACGCCAGTTGAGCGCAGTTGACACGGGGCATCGACGGCTCCGGTCCCGCGGAGGGGGCGGGACCGGAGCGCAGGACACGAAGAGGGAGGGGTCCGATGGGCAAGGGCGACGAGGAGTACGGGGACTGGGAGGAGCTGGTCGGGGCGGCGCTGCTGGGCACCGACCGGCGCCGGGGCGGGGGCCCCGCCGGCTCGCCGGAGGCCCTGCTGGACGCGGCGGCCGTGCACACCGTGCGGCGCCGGGCCGGGCTGCGACCGGCCGGGGCGGGCTCGCGCCCGGAGCCGGCGCCCCGGGACCCGCGCCCGGCACCACCGGCCGCGGCCCGGCAGCGGCTCGCGCAGCTGCTGGCCGGCCGGACCGGCGCGGGCAGCGGCGGGCGGCGCGGCGCCGCCCCGGATCTGACGGAGCTGCTGCCGCAGTGGCTGGCCGCGGCCGGCCGGCACGGCTACCGCTCACCGGCCGCGCTCGTGCCCGCACTGCTGGACGCGGCCCGGGCCCGTACGGACCTGCGGCCGCAGGCACTGGCCCTGGCCGGGGCGCGGGGGCTGTGGCTGGCGCGGCTGAATCCGGACTGGCGGTTCGCCCTGCGCGGCGGGGCCGGAGGAGCCGGGGAACTGCCGGACGTGACGGACCTGGCCGGGGTGGAGCGGCTCTGGCAGGAGGGGTTGTTCGCGGAGCGGGTGGCGCTGCTGGGCGCAGTACGGGCGCACGACGCGGCGGCCGCGACGAGGCTGCTGGCGACGACCTGGGCCACCGAGCGGGCCGAGGACCGGCTGATGTTCCTCGATTCGCTGCGGGTGGGGCTGTCGGAGGGGGACGAGCCGTTCCTGGAGGCGGCCCTGGGCGACCGCAGCCGAAATGTCCGCGCGACGGCCGCCGAGCTGCTGTCGGCGCTGCCCGGCTCGGCACTGGCGGGGCGGATGGCGGAGCGCTCCCTGGCCTGCGTGGGCCCGGAGGGCGTGAATCCGCCGGCCGAGTGCGATGCGGGGATGCTGCGGGACGGGGTGGTCAGGAATCCGCCCGCCGGGCGGGGGGAACGGGCGTGGTGGCTGGGCCAGTTGGTGGAGGCGGCTCCGCTGTCCTGCTGGCGGGAGCGGTTCGGGGGGCTCGGCCCGGCGGAGATCGTGGCCCTGCCGGTGGCCGAGGGCGAGGTCTGGCGGGAGGAACTGCACGCGGCGTGGTGCCGGGCGGCGGTGCGCCAGCGCGACGCGCGGTGGTCGCGGGCCCTGCTGGGCGTGGCGTCCGCGCCGCCCGCGGCGGGCCCGGGGACGGCTTCGCTCGCGGAGCGCGCCAAGCTCCTCGAGACCCTGCCGGACGGGGAACGGGCCGACTGGGTCGCGCAGTTCATACGGGCCCACGGGCTCTCGGAGGCGTTCCAGCTGCTCGGGGTGTGCGTGGTGCCGTGGGCGGGGGCGCTGGGCCGGGCGGTCGTGGACGCGCTGGACTGCGCCCGGGAGGCGGGCAGTTACCCGTGGAGCTTCAGCGGGGTGATGGGGTTGGCGGAGCGCTGCCTCGACCCTGCGGAGGCCGGCCGGCTGGAAACACTGACCGCCGCGGCGGAGGAGCCGGCGGACAGCGCGTCCGGCGCCGCCGCGTACTGGTCCGAGGCCTTCCAGCGGCTGGTGGCCACCCTCCGCCTCCGCGAAGCGATGCTCTCGGAGCTGACCCCGGCCTGACCAACCGGGCTCCGCCCGGGGGGACCCTCACGCCTCAAACGCCGGCGGGGCTGAAATTGCCGCGGCGCGGCAATCCAGCCGCGCCTGGCAGGCTGCACCAGCCAAAATCCAGCCCCGCCGGCGTTTGAGGCGCGGGGTCTGGGGCGGAGCCCCAGCAACGGCGCCGCAGAGGCTACTGGCGGACGTTCGCGCGGACCCAGTCGACGATGGAGGTCGTCGTCGCGCCCGGGGTGAAGATCTCGGCCACGCCCTTCTCCTTGAGAGGGGCGATGTCGTCCTCCGGGATGATGCCGCCGCCGAAGACCTTGATGTCCTCCGCCTCGCGCTCCTTGAGGAGTTCCAGGACGCGCGCGAAGAGCGTGTTGTGGGCGCCGGAGAGGATCGAGAGGCCGATCGCGTCGGCGTCCTCCTGAATGGCGGTGTCCACGATCTGCTCGGGCGTCTGGTGGAGGCCGGTGTAGATGACCTCCATGCCCGCGTCACGCAGCGCCCGCGCGATCACCTTCGCGCCGCGGTCGTGGCCGTCGAGACCCGGCTTGGCCACCACCACACGGATCGGACCGGTCACACCCATCGCACTGCCTCCCGAGTGAACGAACGTTAAGTACAGCATCGCGCACGCCGCCGTTTCACGGTCAACCAGGAGGGGGAAATCACACGTGGGACGGCATTACGCCACCGTGCCGACAGCCGCACGGCACGGTGGCGTAACGGCCGCAGTCCCGAGAGGCTCAGGGGAGGCCGTCAATGGGGCTGTGCATACCCGCGTCGATTCCCACGCTGTCGATACCCACGGTCGGCGCCGCACTGCGGGCCGGCGCGCTCGAGGTGGTCGTGCTCGGCGGACATCTTCTCCTGTATCCCACCGGAGTGTGCCAGGAGAAGGTCGCCGCCGGCCCGCCCGCGACACGCCCGCCCGTCCTCCTCCTCCACGGGTTCACCGACAACCGCTCCGTCTTCGTCCTGCTGCGCCGCGCCCTCGGGGCGGGCGGCCTGCGGCACGTGGAGGCGTACAACTACTCGCCCTTCACCCGCGACCTGCGCGTCACGGCCCGCCATCTCGCCCGGCGCGTCGAGGAGCTGTGCGCGCGCACCGGGCAGGAGCGGGTTGACCTGGTCGGGCACAGCCTGGGCGGGCTGGTCGGCCGGTACTACGTCCAGCGCCTGGGCGGCGACGCCCGCATCCGGACCCTCGTCACGCTCGGCACCCCGCATTCCGGCACGCTGGTCGCCCCCTTCATGGACGCGCACCCGCTGGTGCGGCAGATGCGCCCCGACTCCGAGGTGCTGGCCGAGCTGGCCGCGCCCGCGCCCGGCTGCGCCACCCGCTGCGTGGCGTTCTGGAGCGAGTTCGACACGCTGATGGTCCCGGTCTCGGCGGCCCGGATCGAGCATCCGGATCTACGCGTGGAGAACGTCCAGGTCACCGGCATCGGGCACCTCGCCCTGCCCGCGCACCCCACCGTGATCGCGGCGATCCGGCGCGTCCTCGACGGGATCGGATCGGCCTCCGCGGAGTCCTCGGAAGCCTCGTCCGTCGCATAGACGCCAACCGACGCGAAGTCGAACGGATTTCGAACTCAAGGCCAAGGCTGCGTCTTTATGCGACCGAAAGACGGCCGAATGCCCGGTTCCGGCGAGGTGGAAACCCTCCGAAGATTGTCGTTGCGAGTAACCGCCGGGTACAGTCACGCCACTGCTCTCCTCCGGTGAACCCCGAGTTCCCCGGCCACCCAGGCCCCCCAATGCCGAGGCGAAAGAGAAGTTGGTGAACGACCGCCCCTCGCCGGGCCAGTACCCGGATCCCGGGTATGACGGCCTTGCCACCACCACTTTCGCTGGTGACTCGACCTACGTTTCCTATGAAACGCAGGGCCAGGGGGTCAACTACGCGGCATACGGCTCTTATGAGACGGGCGCGTACGACACCACGGCATGGACCTCTCAGGACGCGTACCTGACCACGATCCCGTCCCAGGGCATGCCCGCGGACAGCACGGGGCAGTGGGATGCGAGCGCCTGGAACACCCAGAACACGCAGAACACGGACTACTCCGGCTACACCGAGTACCAGCAGCCGGCCCCCTTCGGGTACGACACCTCGGCCGAGCAGACCGGTCACTGGGCGATGCCGGGCTACGGCACCGAGACCGGCGCGTACGACGCCACCGCCTGGAACACCGTCACGGAGACCCAGGCCCAGACGCAGTACGAGTACCAACCCGCTCAGCAGCAGCAGGAGTACACGTACGAGGCGGCCGCGCCCGCCGCGGACTACGCCTACGAGGTCCACATCCCGGCCCAGGACGCCGTCGGCGAGAGCGACGCCTACGGAGACACCTACAGCGAGACCTCCGTCTTCGAGGTCCTCCCCGAGGAAGTCACCGACACGCCCGAGGTCCACGACCTCCCCACCCAGGCGATGCCCGTCACCTCCCCCTCCGTGCCGCGCGCCGCGCGCCGGACCGCGGCCAAGGGCAACGCCAAGGCGGGCGGCGGCAGCAGCCGTCGCCGCACCCCGGCGAAGCGTTCCGCCCTGCTGACCGTGGCCGTCCCCTCCGCCTGCGTGATGGGCGTCGCGGGTGTCGCGGCCGCCTCCGTCGGCGGGCTCACCGGCACGGAGAAGCCCGGCGAGGACACCACCACGATGGCCGCGCCCGACCCGGCCTCGGTGAAGCCCGTCGCGGCGAACACCAAGCTCGACACCCAACTGGCGGCGCTCAGCGCCGACGCGGGCGACTTCGCGGACCGCGCGAGCCGCACGCAGGAGCGCATCGACCTGCGCCAGCGCCAGGAGGACGAAAAGAAGAAGAAGGCGGAGGAAGCCGCGGCCAAGGAGGCCGCCCGCCCCAAGTTCGCGATCCCCGTCGAACAGCACGGCCTCAGCGCCAGCTTCGGCCAGGCCGGCGGCATGTGGATGTCCGTGCACACCGGCATCGACTTCCCGGTGGCCTACGGGACCCCGGTCATGGCCGCCACCGACGGCACCGTACGCACCCAGTACAACAGCGCCTACGGGAACATGGCCATAGTGACCGCGCCCGACGGCACCGAGACCTGGTACTGCCACCTCAGCAGCACCAAGATCCGGGGCGGCAAGGTCAAGGCCGGCGACGTCATCGCGTACTCCGGCAACTCCGGCAACTCCACCGGACCGCACCTCCACTTCGAGGTACGGCCCGGCGGCGGGTCCGCGATCGACCCCCTGCCGTGGCTCCGCAGCCACGGCCTGGACCCGAACTGACCCCCGACAGCCAGAGCTACAGCTTCTGCACCGGCGCGTAGCGCAGGAGCAGCCGCTTCGGCTTGTCGTCCCCGAAGTCGATGGTGGCCTGCGCGTCCGCGCCCGCGCCCTTGACCTCCATGACGGTGCCGAGTCCGAACTGGTCGTGCGTCACCCGGTCCCCGACCACCAGGGCGATCACCGGCTTGTCGGCGGCCCGGCGCGTCGCGAACCCGGACGGGCCCGACTTCGTGCGCGAAGAGGACAGGAACGCCTCCGGCGAGGTGCCGAACGACGTCTTCCCACCACCCTGGCCCGAGCTCCGGATCGGACCCGCCGGCTTCTGGGCCGCGCCCGTGCGCTTCCACTGCAGGTACTCCGCCGGGATCTCCTCGAGGAACCGCGACGGCGGGTTGTACGAGGGCGTCCCCCAGGCGCTGCGCATCGAGGACCGGGTCAGGTACAGCCGCTCGCGCGCACGCGTGATGCCGACGTACGCGAGGCGGCGCTCCTCCTCGAGCTCCTTGGTCTGGCCCAGCGACCGCATGTGCGGGAAGACCCCGTCCTCCATGCCGGTCAGGAAGACCACCGGGAACTCCAGGCCCTTGGCGGTGTGCAGGGTCATGAGCGTGATGACGCCCGTGCCCTCGGTGTCCTCGTCCGGGATCTGGTCGGAGTCGGCCACCAGCGCGACCTGCTCCAGGAACTCGGCCAGCGTGCCGGAACCGGGAGCAGGGGCCCCCGTCTCGGCGGCCTCGGCCGCCGCGGCTTCCCGCGCCTGCTCGAACTCCAGCGCCACCGCCGCCAGTTCCTGGAGGTTCTCGATCCGCGTCTCGTCCTGCGGGTCGGTCGACGCCTGGAGCTCGGCGAGGTAGCCCGTACGCTCCAGCACCGCCTCCAGCACCACCGCGGGGCCCGCGCCCGAGTCGACGATCGTGCGGAGCTCCTCCATCAGCACGTTGAACCGCTTCACCGCGTTCGTCGAGCGCGCGGCCATGCCGAAGGCCTCGTCCACCCGCCGCAGCGCCTGCGGGAAGGTGATCTTCTCGCGCATCGCGAGCGCGTCGATCATCGCCTCGGCGCGCTCGCCGATGCCGCGCTTGGGCACGTTCAGGATCCGGCGGAGCGGGACGTTGTCCTCGGGGTTCGCCAGCACGCGCAGGTACGCGAGGACGTCGCGGACCTCCTTGCGCTCGTAGAAACGGACGCCGCCGACGACCTTGTAGGGCAGCCCGACGCGGATGAAGATCTCCTCGAACACACGCGACTGCGCGTTGGTCCGGTAGAAGATCGCGACGTCCCCCGCCTTGGCGTCCCCGGCATCCGTCAGCCGGTCGATCTCGTCGGCGACGAACTGCGCCTCGTCGTGCTCGGTGTCCGCGACGTAGCCGGTGATGACCGCGCCCGTACCGGCCTCGGTCCACAGGTTCTTGGCGCGGCGGTTCTCGTTGCGCTCGATGACCGCGTTGGCGGCGGAGAGGATCGTCTGCGTGGAGCGGTAGTTCTGCTCGAGCAGGATCGTCGTCGCGTCCTTGTAGTCCTCCTCGAACTGGAGGATGTTGCGGATCGTCGCACCGCGGAAGGCGTAGATCGACTGGTCTGCGTCACCCACGACGCACAGCTCGGCGGGCGGCAGGTCCGGATAGCCGGTGCCGACCAGCTCGCGCACGAGCGTGTACTGGGCATGGTTGGTGTCCTGGTACTCGTCCACCAGCACGTGCCGGAAGCGGCGCCGGTAGTGCTCGGCGACGTCCGGGAACGCCTGGAGCAGGTGGACCGTGGTCATGATGATGTCGTCGAAGTCGAGCGCGTTGGCCTCGCGCAGCCGCCCCTGGTACATCGCGTACGCCTGGGCCAGGGTCTTCTCGAACCCGTCCACCGCCGTGTCGGCGAAGGCTTCCTCGTCGATCAGCTCGTTCTTCAGGTTCGAGATCTTGGCGTTGAAGGCCTTGGGCGGGAACTTCTTCGGGTCCAGGTCCAGGTCGCGGCAGACGAGCGCCATCAGGCGCTTCGAGTCGGCCGCGTCGTAGATCGAGAACGAGGAGGTGAAGCCGAGCCGCTTCGACTCGCGGCGCAGGATGCGGACGCACGCGCTGTGGAAGGTGGAGACCCACATGGCGTTGGCGCGCGGGCCGACCAGGCTTTCGACGCGCTCCTTCATCTCTCCGGCGGCCTTGTTGGTGAAGGTGATCGCCAGGATCTGGCCGGGGTGCACGTTCCGCGCGGACAGCAGGTGTCCGATGCGGTGGGTCAGCACCCGGGTCTTTCCGGAGCCGGCGCCGGCGACGATGAGCAGCGGCGAACCCGCGTGCACCACCGCCGCGCGCTGCTGCTCGTTCAGCCCGTCCAGGAGCGCCGCCGGGTCGATGACGGGCCTGGGGGCACCGTCCCGGTAGTACGCGTCCCCGGACATGGGTACGTCGAACCGGCCCCCGAAGAGATCGTCCGCCTCCGGCTCCGGGGCGGCGTGGTCCTCGGGCGGCGGCGGGACCTCGTCGGAGGGGCTGAGGTCCGCCAGGAAACTGTCGTCAAAGAGGCTGCTCATCGCATTCCGAGTCTAGGGGGCGGGACCGACAGCCGGTCCCGGGCCCGGAAAATCGCCGACGGCCAGGGTCAGCAGTCCCGGGAAGCGCCGCTCCAGGTCCTCGCGGCGCAGGGTCAGGAAGAGTTTGCGGCCCTCGGGCCGCTGGCAGATCACCCCGGCCTCGCGCAGCGTGCGCAGGTGGTGGGTGACGGTGGAGCGCGGGAGCCCGGTGGCCACGGCGCCGCAGAAGACCTCCGTCCCGGAGCCGGCGAGGGTCCGGACGATCTCCAGCCGGACGGGATGGCCGAGGGCCGCCAGGACGTCGACCAGCTCGATCCGGGAGGCGTCGGGGTGGTGGAGCTCGTCGGCGGCCATGGAGCAACTGTACGCAAAACCCGAACGGACACCTCCAGCCCCCGGGGCACCGGCCCTCGGGGCCCCGGCACCCGCCCTCCAGGGCCCGGAAGCCCGCCCGTACGCTCGACGCCATGGACGTACTCATCAATGTCTTCGTCGGCCTGCACATCATCGGGATCGCCTCGCTCCTCGGCGGGTTCCTGACCCAGATGAAGGCGATGAGCGCGGGCACCGCCCGGTTCGTGCCCGCCATGCTGCACGGCGCGCTCACCATGCTCGTCACCGGCGTACTCCTCGTCGGCTTCAACGAGATGGACGGCTCGGCCGTCAACAACGTCAAGATAGGCGTGAAGCTGGCGCTCCTCTTCGTGATCCTCGCCCTCGTCTACGTCAAGCGTGACGAGGAGCGGGTGGAGAAGTCGCTGTTCGGCGTGGTGGGCGGTCTGACCGTGGTCAATATCTTCATCGCGGTCCTCTGGCACTGATCCGCATCGGTCCCCCGCGGCCAACCGCGGTCGCATCAGACCACTTACGATCATCCCGTCATCTGCCCGTTACCTCCGGGTCTAGCGTCCTCCTCCAAGCACCGAGAGAGGAAGGACGTGAGGCCCTCGTGGCCAGTCACCGAAAGCCCAGGCAGCGCCCGCTTTCCGGCGGCACCGTACGGACCGCCGCCACCACCCTCGCCCTCGCGGGCGCTGCCACCGCCACCGCCTTCGAAGGCACCTCCCAGGCCGACCCCCGCCCCACGCCCGCGCAGGTCGAGGCCGATGTGGACCGGCTCTACGAGGAGGCCGAGGCCGCGACCGAGCGGTACAACGGGGCGAAGCAGCAGGCCGACGAGGCCGAGCGGGCGCTGGTGGGCCTGCGCGACGAGACCGCCCGCAAGACCGACCAGCTCAACGCCGCCCGCGGCACGCTCGGTTCGCTCGCGGCCGGCCAGTACCGCAAGGGGTCCCTGGGCACCGCCGTCCAGCTCGCGATGGCGGCCGACCCGCAGGAGTACCTGTCCCAGGCCTCCTTCATCTCCCGCGCCGGGGACCGCAACGCCGCCGGGATCAGCACCGTACGCCGCCGGCTCGAAGAGGTCGGCAAGCTGAAGGAGCAGGCCGCCGGACACCTCGCCGACCTCCGTGCGCAGCGGGATGAACTCGCCGAGCACAAGGCCGAGATCGAGGGCAAGCTCACCACCGCCAAGCAGCTGCTGGCCAAGCTGACCGCCGAGCAGCGTGCCGCGTACGAGGCCCGCTCGGGCGGCGGCGATCCCGCCACCCCCGCCGCCCGCCCGCAGTCCGCGCCCCCGCCGCCGCCGTCATGGGGGCACCTCCCAGCGGTAGCTGGGGGAGGTTCCCGTGCGGCCCGCGCCGTGGCCTTCGCGCACGGGGCGATCGGGAAGCCGTACATCTGGGGCGCGACGGGTCCGGGCTCCTTCGACTGCTCGGGCCTGACCCAGGCGGCCTGGCGCGCGGCCGGGGTCTCCCTCCCCCGCACCACCTACACCCAGATCAACGCGGGCCGGCGCGTCTCACGCGACCAGCTGGCCCCCGGCGACCTGGTGTTCTTCTACTCCGGGGTCACGCACGTCGGCATGTACATCGGCAACGGCCAGATGATCCACGCACCGCGTCCGGGGTCGACGGTCCGGGTGGCCCCGATCGACTCGATGCCCTGGGCGGGCGCCTCCCGCCCCGCGTAGCCCCGCGCAGCGCCGCAGCCCGCAGCGGCTACGGCGCCTTGACCGTCTTGCTCAGCCAGTCGAAGGTCTGGGGCAGCTGCTTCGACCACGAGTCGAGGTTGTGCCCGCCGGTCACCTTCTCGGAGTGCACCGCGGTCGGGCTCTTCGCGATGGCCTTGAGGTCCATGCCGGACAGGTAGCCGTCCTGCTCCGCCCCCGACATCCACAGCGAGACCGCCGGCGGCGTGGGCGTGGTCTGGAGCAGGTGCTTCAGGTTGTGGGTGCGGCGCAGCTCCGGGTCCTGGGCCACCAGCGAGGAGGGCTCCTGACCCGGGTCGTTGTAGCCGGACAGGGAGACGGCCGCGCTGTAGCGGTCGGGGTGGTTGATCGCCAGCTTGGCGGCGCAGTACGCCCCGGCCGAGTACCCGGCCACGCCCCAGGTGCGGGCCTCTTCCGAGACCCGGAAGTTGTCGGTGACCATCTTGCGGACGTCGACGCTGAACCAGCTGTCGGCGTTGACCTTGCCGGGGATGTTGGCGCAGCCGGTGTCGGCGTTGCCCAGCAGCATGGCGCGCGGCGAGACCAGGATGAACGGCTGCACCTTGCCGCTCTTCATCAGCGGCTCCAGCACCTCGTGCGCCTTGAGCCCCTGGAACCAGGACTTGCCCGTCCCCGGTATGCCCGGGATCAGCTCGACCACGGGGAACTTCTTGTCCTTGTAGGCCGGGTCGTCGTACTGGGGCGGCAGCCACACCATGACGTCGCCCTTGACCCCGGAGATCTTGCCGTCGAGCTCGGTCTTCTGGACCCGGCCGCCGAGGCCCTCGACGGGCTGGAAGGCCTGCTTCACCTTCGGCGCGGACTCGGCCTTCTTCCCGCCCAGCCCGTCCGGCCCGAGGTCGGGGGCGGCGGTGACGTACTTTCCGGTGCCGAACAGATCGCCCCAGGAGGCGTAGAAGGTCATGTCCCGGTTGACCCCGATGAACACCAGCGCGATGGCGGTGACCTGGGCGAACACCACCATCAGGCCGCGGGACGCGACACGTACGACGGCAGGGCCGCGCACCTTGCTCCACACGGCCAGCGGCAGGACGACGGCGATCACGGTCAGAGCGACCGCCGTCGCGAAGAGGGGGGTCCCCGTCAGGCTCATCACGGGAACGTAGAGGGCCGCACGGCCGTTCCCGGTTGCCCCTCCCCCCTGCGGCATGGATCACATCGGGATCGTCGGATCGTCCTGCGGCTACACCAGCCGGCGGGCCGTCGCCCAGCGGGTCAGCTCGTGCCGGTTGGAGAGCTGGAGCTTCCTGAGCACGGCCGAGACGTGCGACTCCACCGTCTTCACCGAGATGAAGAGCTGCTTGGCGATCTCCTTGTACGCGTACCCGCGCGCGATGAGCCGCAGCACCTCGCGCTCGCGCTGGGTCAGGCGGTCCAGGTCCTCGTCGACCGGCGGGGCGTCCGTGGAGGCGAAGGCGTCGAGCACGAAGCCCGCCAGCCGCGGCGAGAACACCGCGTCCCCATCCTGCACCCGGAAGATCGAGTTCACCAGGTCGGAGCCGGTGATGGTCTTGGTGACGTAGCCGCGCGCGCCGCCCCGGATGACCCCGATGACGTCCTCCGCCGCATCCGACACCGACAGGGCCAGGAACCGCACCTGGTTCTCGGACGCCGCCATCAGCGGGGCGCAGCGCCGCAGCACCTCGACCCCGCCGCCGCCGGGCAGGTGCACGTCCAGCAGGACGACCTCGGGCCGGGTGGCGGTGATGACGGTGACGGCCTGGTCCACATCGGCGGCCTCGCCGACGACCTCGACCCCGGTCCGCCCGGTCTCGCCGATCTCGGCCTGTACGCCGGTCCGGAACATCCGGTGGTCGTCTACGAGCACCACCCTGACGCGCCGGGTCTCCTGCACACCGCTGTCCTCGGTCATGCTGCGTTCGCCGCCCTCTCCATCTCCAGCTCGACTTCCGTGCCGCCGTCGGGCGCCGACCGCAGCCGTGCGGTCCCGCCGTTGCGCTGCATCCGGCCGATGATCGATTCTCGTACGCCCATCCGGTCGTCCGGTACCGCGTCGATGTCGAAGCCCGGTCCCCGGTCCCGTACGGACACGAACACCGTCTGCCCCTCCACCTCCGCGTACACCTGCACCGGCCCGCCCTCGCCACCGTACTTGGCGGCGTTGACCATCGCCTCGCGCGCGGCCTGGACCTGTGCGGCCAGCCGCTCGTCGAGCGGGCAGTCGCCGACGACCACGACCTCGATGGGGACGCCGTGGTGGTCCTCCACCTCGGCGGCGGTCTTCTTCACGGCCTCCGCGAGGGTGGCCGGCTCCTCGGCCTCGTCCTTGCCGGTGCCCTCGGGCTTGTACAGCCAGTTCCGCAACTCCCGCTCCTGAGCCCGCGCGAGCCGGCGCACCTCGCCGACGTCCTCCGCGTTGCGCTGGATCAGGGTGAGGGTGTGCAGCACCGAGTCGTGCACGTGGGCGGCGACCTCGGCGCGCTCCTGGGCGCGGATGCGCATCAGGCGCTCCTCGGAGAGGTCCTGGGTCATCCGGATCAGCCAGGGTCCGGCGAGCAGCGCGACGCCGACGAGGACGGCGAGGGTGGCGGTGAGGACGTTGCCGAGCTGGGCCGCGGAGCCGCGCACGACGATGAAGACGGTGAGGCCGACGCCGACCAGGGCGACTCCGGCGAGCGCCCGGGCCGCTTGCAGCAGCCGCCCGTGCCGTCCGGCGGCCTCGGTCCAGTGGGCCCGGCGGGCGTTGTCGGCCTGCCGCCATACGAGGACCACCCCGGCCCCGACCAGCAGCGTCGGCCACACGTACCGGCCGGAGGCGCCGCCGACCTGGACCTGCGAGATGAAGATGCCCGCGCCGATGCACAGCGCGATCAGCGCGCTGATCTGCCCCTTGTCGGGTTTGCGCAGGCGGCGCGTGCCGTCGGGCAGGGTCTCGAAGTAGGAGCGGTGCCCGCTGCGGCCGCCGACGCCCAGCGGTACGAACACCCAGAACGCGGCGTACAGCAGCACGCCGAGGCCGTCGCCCCACATGAACAGGCCGAGGAAGGCCAGCCGGACCCAGATCACCGGCAGCCCGAGGTGCCCGGCGAGACCCCGCGCGACACCGCCGAGCATCCGGCCGTCGGCGCTGCGGTAGAGCTTGCGCTGCGGCGCTTCGTCTATGTCGGGTGCGAGCGGGGTACGGGGAGCGGCGGCGGCTGCGGGCATGTCACCAAGGGTCACACGCGCGGAGGCGGCCGGGCATCAGGGCTGCCCCCCAATTCCACCCGGGGGATATCAGGGTTGTGCCAGGGTCGGGCCCGATGCCACGGGCCGCCGCGGCCCGTCACCATGGACCCATGACCGAAGTACACGATGCCCCGCCGGCAGGGCCCGGGGCGCCCCAGCCTCCCGACGCCCGGCCTCCCCTGCGCCGCAGCAAGCGCGACAAGGTCCTCGCGGGCGTGTGCGGCGGCCTGGGCCGGTACTTCGACCTGGACCCGGTGATCTTCCGGATCGTGCTGGGCGTCCTCGCGGTCACCGGCGGCGTCGGCCTGATCTTCTACGGCTTCGCGTGGCTGCTGCTCCCCCAGGAGGGCGAGGAGGACAGCGAGGCGAAGAAGATGCTGACCGGCCGGGTCGAGGGCGCCACGCTCGCGGCGGTGTTCGCCGCGCTGGTGGGCTGCGCGCTGTTCCTGTCGATGCTGGACAACGGCGTGCTCGCGGTCTTCTCGGTGCTGGTCATCCTGGCGCTGGGCGGAGCTTCGTACTGGTCGCAGCGGCGGCGGACCGCCAACCCGGTCGAGACCGAGGCCCCCGCCCCGCCGGAGACGAAGGCTCCGCCCACCCCGGGCGGCCCGTCCTGGTGGCGGGACCCGCTGGTCAAGGACGGCACCACCGGCCCGGTCGGCGCGACGGGGTACCTGTGGGGCCCCGCCGACTCCGCCCCGGCGGAGCCCGGCACGGCGCCGGCCGTCCCCGCGAAGGCGCCCGCCGCCCCGGCCCGCCCGCGCGGCGGCATCGGCGGCCGGGTCTTCGTCCTGGCACTGATCGCCGGAATCATCGGAGCGAGCGTCGACTGGCACGGCCGGCCGCTGGGCGAGGCCCTGCAGACCGGACTGGCCGCCGCGCTGGTCGTCTTCGGGCTGGGCCTCGCAGTCAGCTCCCTGCTGGGGCGCACCGGCTTCGGCACGGTCGTGCTGGCCGTGCTGACGGCCGGCCTGCTCGCGGGCGCCGCCGTACTGCCCCGGGACATCGGCACGGACTGGCAGGAGGTCGACTGGCGCCCGGCGGCGGTGGCCGACGTACGGCCCGTGTACGAGGCGGGGACCGGGCTCGCCACCTTGGACCTGAGCCGTCTGGACGTGCCGAAGGGCACCACGCTGGCCGTCGGGGCCTCCCTGGACGCGGGGCGGCTGAAGGTGATCGTGCCCCGGGAGGTGACGGCCGAGGCCGATGTCTCGATCCGGCTGGGCGACATCCAGATGCCCGGGGACACGAGCGACGACGTACGGGTCCGCGGCGGCGGCGAACACCGGCAGGCGACCCTGCCGCCCCCCGCCGGCACCGAGGCCGGCGGGACGATCGAGCTGCACCTGAACACGGGTGTGGGACAGGTGGAGGTGGCCCGTGCGGCGTCATGAGTTCCAGCCGGGACGGCTGATCGCCGGGATGGCGCTGCTGGTGGCGGGCGTGCTGTACCTGCTCGACAGCAGCGGCGAGGCCGACGTGCCCTGGTTCCTGGTCATCCCGCTCGCGGTGGGCGGCCTCTCGCTCGCCGCGCTGACCGGGATGGTGACCTACGCCGTACGGCGCGACCACCGCGATCGGATCAGCGAGTCCAGCGACAGGTAGGGCGCCCCGGCGAGGATCAGCGGGGTCCAGGCCATCAGGTAGATCAGGTCGTTGCCGTAGTAGTACGGGGTCACCGCCCACGACACGGTGAGCCACAGGCTGAGCGAGATCAGCGCTCCGCCGACGGCCGCGACACGGGTCAGCAGGCCGGCCAGCGTCCCGAGGCCGACGAGGAGCTCCCCGATGGCCAGGGCGACGGCGAAGCCGACGGGGGCCTCGAGCGCCATGTCCACCATGGCGGGGATCGCGGAGGTGTCGCGCACCCCCCGCATCAGCTCCCCGATGGAGCCGGCGCCGGAGGCGGAGAGGAACGCGGAGTCGGTGAGCTTGTCCAGGCCCGCGTAGACGAAGGTCACGCCGAGGAAGATCCGCAGGGGCAGCAGTGCGTGCCGGCCCGCTTGCTCCCTCAACGAGGGGGCGTTCAGCAGGGGGACACCAGAGACATCAGTTCGGGTCACGCGTCATGTGTACCCCGATCACTCGGCCACGTCGATGATGCATCGGTTGGATTCCACCCCGGCGGCGGTCACCACCTGGATGTCGATCCGCCCCGGTTCCACCTCGGCCGGCACCGGCACCGTCAGCACGGTGTCGGAAGGGTTGGTGAACCCGCCCGGCACCGGGACCAGCGGCACGTGCACGTGCACCGCCCCGATCCGCACCACCAGCCGGGCCAGCATCTCCGGCGTCTGCGCCCCGGGCGGCACGAAGCCCACCCCCCGGATCTCGATGTCGTCCCCGGGGCGGACGGCCGCGTCCAGGTCCCCGGGCTCCCGTCTGCGCACCACCGCCAGCACCAGCGGGCGGGTGCCCTCCGCGTACTTGGCCGCCATGTACACCACGGCCGACAGGGCCACCAGCAGGGCCAGGGCCCACGGCAGCTGCGGCAGCCGGTCCGGGAACCGCGCCAGCGACACCGCCGCGTAGGCCAGCACCACCGTGGAGACGAGCACGTACTGCGCGTCCGGGAAGCTCCCGCGCCCCGCGTCGTCCGTCAGCAGGTCCACCCCGCGCGGCCGGTCGGCCGGCAGCTTCTGCAGCCGCTGGCCCATGATCCGTACGGTGACCACCCGGCGCACCACGACGGCCACCACCGAGGTCAGCGAGACCACCGCCAGCAGCGGCAGCGCCCGGTCCAGGGCCAGCCCCGCGTACAGGGCCTGCCGCTCGGGGCCCGGCGCCGAGGCCGCGAGCCGCAGCGCGGGCAGCAGCGCGGCGAACGCCGTCAGCACCACCCAGGCGCTCGGCACCGCCTTGGAAGTGGACAGCCGGTTGTCCTCGCCGACCAGCGGGGCCAGCAGCCCGCCGCGCACCGACTGGGCGCGGGCCGCGACGGTGAGCAGCCCGGCCAGTACGAGGGCCGCCAGCAGCCCGGCGGTACGGGCCGTGGACCAGCCGGTGCCGAGCGCGGTGCCGACCTGGACGAGGAGCAGCATCCCGGCGGCGATCCACACGGCGAGCACGGCGCGCCGCGAGAACAGGTAAAGCCAGGAGTTCCCGGCCTCCCGGCCCCGGTCGGCGACGGTGCGGGCCGACAGGGTCAGCTCGTCGGAGACCCACTGCCGGGACGCTCCCAGGGAGTGGGCCACGGCGTCCGGCACCCCCTGTCCGGCAGCGAACTCGTCGCGCTTCTCGAGGAAGGCGACCATGGCGCGGCGGTGTCCTTCCCGTGCGCAGTCGTCGCAGGCGCAGGCTGCGGTGTGAGTACCACGGGACATCTCTTGGACAGCCACGTGCGTGCCGCCTCTCTGAACTACGGTGCAATGCCAGCGAATTGTGCACCACTGCGGCAGTGTTCCGGATTGCGCACGATGTCAGAGCAGGTGATTAACGGTTCATGATGTTGACGCCACCGGCGTGTCACCGTTTTGGCGCAGGGGTTGGTAGTTCACCCACGCGGCCAGATCGGACCCGAACCGCTCCCGCGTGGCGACCGCGCTGTGGTGGTCGATGGGCACCGGTTTCCCGGCCGCCCGCGCGATCAGCTGCACCTGCGCGGCCCGCTCGGCGGCGATGAACCACCAGACCGCCGCGTCCACCGAGTCCCCGACCGTCAGCAGCCCCCGGTTGCGCAGGATCAGCGCCTTGTACGGGCCCAGCGCGCGCCCGATCCGGCTCGCGTCCTCGGCTCCGGCGAACTCGTCCAGCAGCGCGTGGTCCTCGTAGAAGGCACAGGCCTCCTGGGAGATCGGGGCCAGCAGCTCGCCGAGACTGGCGAGGGCGCGGCCGTACGGTGCCTGCGTGCGCACGACGGCCACCACCCCGGGGCGCTCCCGGTGCACGGCGGCGTGCACGGCGAAGGCCAGCTCGTTGACCCGGCGGTCCCCCTGGACGACCCGCCCGTCCCCGTCCACCAGCAGCAGGTCGCCGGGGGTCAGCCCGGCGAAGGCCCGCCCGAAGGGGTTCACCCAGTAGCAGTCCTCGAACTCCGGGTCCCGCGCGCTGACGTGCCCGGACACCCCGTCCTCGTACCCGAGCCTCCCCAGCAGCCGCAGCGCCCCGGCCAGCCGCTCCTTGCGGTGGGCGCGCTCGTCGGCCGGATCCGCGTGCGCGGGCGGCATCTCGAAGCCCAGCCGTTCCACGGGTACGGGTACGGGCTGATCCGGCATGGGACCTCCTCCGACGGCTCGGGTCGCGGCGCAAGGTACCGGCGGCTTCGCCAAGTGGCCATAGAAACGACGCAGCCGCCGCTCCTTGCGGAACGGCGGCTGCGTCTCAGGTCCGGGTGGGGACTCCGTGCGGACTACGCGGGGACTACTCCCACTCGATGGTGCCCGGGGGCTTGCTCGTGCAGTCCAGGACCACGCGGTTCACGTCCGGCACCTCGTTGGTGATGCGGGTGGAGATCCGCGCGAGCACCTCGTACGGCATGCGCGTCCAGTCCGCGGTCATCGCGTCCTCGGAGGAGACGGGGCGCAGCACGATCGGGTGGCCGTAGGTGCGGCCGTCGCCCTGGACGCCGACGCTGCGGACGTCCGCGAGCAGGACGACCGGGCACTGCCAGATCTCGCGGTCCAGGCCGGCCGCGGTGAGCTCGTGGCGGGCGATGGCGTCGGCCTCGCGCAGCAGGTCCAGGCGCTCCTTGGTGACCTCGCCGACGATGCGGATGCCCAGGCCCGGGCCCGGGAAGGGCTGGCGCTGGACGATCTCGTCCGGCAGGCCCAGCTCCTGGCCGACCATCCGGACCTCGTCCTTGAACAGCTGGCGCAGCGGCTCGACGAGCTCGAACTCGATGTCGTCGGGGAGCCCGCCCACGTTGTGGTGGGACTTGATGTTCGCGGTGCCGGTGCCGCCGCCGGACTCCACGACGTCCGGGTACAGGGTGCCCTGGACGAGGAAGGCGACCGCGGGGCCGTCCTCCTGGAGGATCTCCAGCTGCGCCTGCTCGAACACGCGGATGAACTCGCGGCCGATGATCTTGCGCTTGGTCTCCGGGTCGGAGACGCCGGCCAGCGCGTTCAGGAAGCGCTCCTGCGCGTCGACGACCTTCAGCTGCACGCCGGTGGCTGCGACGAAGTCCTTCTCGACCTGCTCGGTCTCGCCCTTGCGCATCAGACCGTGGTCGACGTACACGCAGGTCAGCTGCGAGCCGATGGCCTTCTGCACGAGGGCCGCGGCCACGGCCGAGTCCACGCCGCCGGAGAGGCCGCAGATGGCGCGCTTGTCGCCGACCTGCTCGCGGATCGCCGCGATCTGCTCCTCGACGATGTTGCCGGTGGTCCAGGTCGGGGACAGCCCCGCTCCCCGGTAGAGGAAGTGCTCCAGGACCTGCTGGCCGTGCGTGGAGTGCATCACCTCGGGGTGGTACTGCACGCCGTACAGCTTCTTCTCGTCGTTCTCGAAGGCCGCGACCGGGACGACGTCGGTCGACGCGGTCACGGTGAAGCCCTCGGGGGCGGCGGAGCAGGCGTCACCGTGGGACATCCACACCGACTGGTTCTCGGGGGTGCCCTCGAAGAGGGTGGAGCCGGCCTTGGAGACGGCCAGCGGGGTGCGGCCGTACTCGCGGGCGCCGGTGTTGTCGACCTGGCCGCCGAGGGTGACCGCCATCAGCTGGAAGCCGTAGCACATGCCGAAGACGGGGACGCCTGCCTCGAACAGGGAGCGGTCGAGCTGCGGGGCACCCTCCTCGTACACGGAGGACGGGCCGCCGGAGAGGATGATCGCCTTGGGGTTCTTCGCCAGCATCTCGGCGACGGGCATCGAGCTCGGCACGATCTCGCTGTAAACCCGTGCCTCGCGGACGCGGCGGGCGATGAGCTGGGCGTACTGGGCGCCGAAGTCGACGACGAGAACCGTGTCCGGGGCGCTGTCGTGGGCGGCGGAGGGTGCTTCTGGCACGGGGCGGCCTTCCGGCGGAAGAGGTGGCTGTTTTGTCGATTCTAACGGGGGACCCGCACCCCTCTTCGTCTCACCATCCGAACCGGGTTGGCCCGGAGGGGGACGGAAGGTAATAATCCGTTCCATGCGCAAGCAGCTGAGCTTCCTCTTTACCTATGGCACCGGCCGGTCCGGTCGCCATGGGTCCTCGTGATGCTCGCTTGAGCCACTGAACTTCCCAGAGCGCCCCGGTCCGACAGGACCGGGGCGCTCTGGCGTTTCCGCTCCTGTCGCAACGAACCACAGGAGACGAAGACCATGACCACGATCGCCACCACCCCCGAGCAGCTCATCGCCGGTTCCCGCGAGCGCATCGACGCCCTCGACGACCGGATCATCGGGCTGATCCAGGAGCGGATGGCCGTCTCGACGGTCATCCAGGAGGCCCGGATCTCCTCCGGCGGCCGCCGGGTGCACCTGTCCCGCGAGATGGAGGTGCTCTCGCACTGGAGCGACGCCCTCGGAAAGCCCGGCACCACCCTCGCCATGACCCTGCTGGAGCTGTGCCGGGGCCGCGTCTGACGGGCGTTCGTCACCCGTCCGGACCGTGACCGGCCCCGGGGCCCTTCGTTGGTGAGGTTGTCCGCGCCAGCCAGGCGCGGAACCGCACCACCACGCGTGGCTCCGCAGGAGCGATGAGGCGCACACCCCGTGGGGAGTGTGTCGTGGGACCTCGCTCCCTCGCGTGACCGGACGGCAGGGGACAGCAGCCCGGTCACCCCATGAGGACGGCCGGCCAGGGGGGACGCCCCGGGCCGGCCGTTCTTCTGTGTTCCGTGCTTACGCCGCTACGCGCGCCCGGTGGCCCGGCGGCGGAACGCCAGGAACACCGCGCCGCCGGCGGCGACCAGTGCCGCGCCGGCGATCAGGAGCGGACCGGCGGTGACGCCGGTGTTCGCCAGGCCGCCCTGCGCCGTGGCGGCGGTGCTCGCGCTGGTGCTCGCGCCGGCGCTCGGCGTGGCCGACGGGGTCGCGGAGCCCGTCGGCGCCGGGGTGCCGGTCGTGGTCGGGCCCGGGGTCGGCGTGGTCCCGCCGTCCTTGGCGTTGATCACGAAGGCGGCCTTGTTGTTGGCGTGGCTCGGGTCCCAGTCCTGCGGCTTGGTGCCATCCGCAGTCCACTGGCCGACCGAGATGGAGCCCGTGGAGTCCGCCACGACCTTCTCGATCTTCAGCTCGAACGGGTAGGAGACCTTCTCCGTCTCCCCCACGATGTGGGTGGTTCCGCAGAAGTAGCGCGGGGCGCCCAGCTTCTGCTCGCGGTAGCTGCCGTCGGCGTTGACCCCGGAGCACTGCTCCGGAGCCTTCGTCACCTTCGCGCCCTGCGGGATCACGATGTCCGTCCGGGCGACGTCCTCACCCGAGCGCAGGTAGGCGACCCACGCCGGGCCCTTGTTCTCGAAGCCGAAGTCGGCCTTCACCGTCTCGCCGGCCTTGCCCTTGAGGGACACGGCACGCGCCACGAAGTCGGCGGTGTTCTTCGTCTGGAAGTCGAACTCGTGCTGGTTGTCCGACGGGTCGATGTCCGCGGACAGCGGGCCGGCCTTGGCCTCCCGCTCGACGACGGTCAGCTTCTTGCCCGTGCTCGGCCGCTCCTGCTTCTGCGAGGTCTTCGGCTGGGCGCCGGCCGCGTGCACCGCGTAGGTCATCCCGTCGATGAAGGCGTGCGGCTCCGCCTTGAGGGTCAGCGCGCTCTTCACCTCGTAGACCGTGCCCGGCTTGTACTCGCCGTCGAGGACGCACACCGTGGTGCCCCAGCCCGCGTTCCAGGGCCGGCCCGGGGTGTCGTTCTTGCTGTAGGAGCAGTTGTCGTACTTCTCGACCAGCCCGATGCCATGGGTGGTGTTCACCTCCAGCGCCACGCCGTTGACGGACTCCGTGCCCGCGTTGGTGAAGACGATCGGCAGCGGCTGCGTCTCGCCCGGGGTCAGCTTCGCCTTGAGGGCGGCCGGCCCCAGCACCAGGTCGGGGCCGCCGACCTTGACCTTGGTGGTGGCCGGCTTGAAGGTGGCGCCGTCCGCCGTGCCGGTCATCGTCAGGTCGGCGACCGTGCCGACCACGCTGTCCTTGCCGGCGGTGAGGTCCAGGGACACCACGTTGCTGCCGTGCGTCCAGATCGCCCAGTCCTTGCAGGTCACCTTCGCGGCGACGAGGGTGCAGTCGCCGCCCCGGTCCTTGGGGAGCGCGACGTCGGCGACGCCCTTGAGCGGGCTCAGGTCGATCGTGAAGGTGCTCAGCCGGTCGAAGACGCTGCCGGTCTCGTTCTCGACGCGGAACTCGACCGAGGTCTTCTTCGGCTGACCGCTCTGCCCGGGGTGCGGGCGCAGGCCGACCTCCGCCGGGCTGGTGAGCGTGAAGACGGGATCCGCGGCGTTCGCGGGGGCGGCGGCCAGACCGACGGCCGCCAGGCCGGCTGCCGCCAGCAGGGAGATGCGCTTTCTCATGCACCCGTTGACCAGTGGCCCCGCGTCGCGGTTGCACACTTCGCTGTGTGATCGAAACCACAGCCCGGGCCGCCGGATTCCGGTACAACCATCCGTGGCGACCGCCTGTCACTCATGTACCGCGGCGGGTACCGCGCTCGGAGGGGGAGCGCGGTACCCGCCCGGTCATCAGGCCTGGTCCACGACCTTCGGCGGGACCTCCGGGACCGCCAGGAACGGCAGCCGCAGCGCGCCGAAGGCCTCCTTCGGAACCGCCGGACGGACCGGTTCCACCGCCGCGAGGCGTACGTAGTCCGCGCCCTGCTCCGGCCGCGGGTCCTGCTCGCCCTTGTTCGGCCAGTACGACATCGCCCGCTCGGCCTGCGCCGTGATAGTCAGCGACGGGTTGACGCCGAGGTTCGCGGAGACGGCCGAGCCGTCCACCACCGAGATCCCCGGGTGCCCGTAGAGCCGGTGGTACGGGTCCACCACGCCCTCCTCCGGCGAGGCGCCGATCGGGCAGCCGCCGAGGAAGTGCGCGGTCAGCGGGGTGCCCATCAGTTCGCCGACGTTGCTGCCGGGAAAGCCGTTGATCTCCTCGGCCAGCAGGGTCGCGGCCTGGGTGGCCTCCGCGATCTGGACCGGGTTGGGGGCGCCGTGGCCCTGGCGGGCGGTCAGCAGTCCCTTCCCGATGCCGCCGGGCTTGCGGTAGGTGGTCAGCGAGTTGTCCAGCGACTGCATGACCAGGCCGATGATGGTCCGCTCCGACCAGCGCCGGTTGGAGAGCGAGCGGGCCAGCTGCACGGGGTGCCGGGCGGTACGGGCGAACCAGGCGCGGACCCGGTGCTTGGCGTAGGGCACCTGCAGGACGGTCATGAACCCCATGGCGTTGGAGCCCTTGCCGTAGCGGACGGGCTCGATGTGGGTGTCGGCGTTGGGGTGCACCGAGGAGGTGATCGCCACGCCCCGGGTGAAGTCGGCCCGCTGCGCCTTGCCGGGTCCATCGCCGTGCGCCTTGCGGTAGCGGCGGTCGTCGGTCTGCGCGCCGACCAGGCCCTCGGAGTTGGTCCGGGTCAGGTCGCCGAGCCGCTCCGAGATCTTCGGCAGCTCGCCCCGGTCCTTCATGGTGTGCAGCAGGGTCTGCGTGCCGTACGTACCCGCCGCGACGACCACGTACCGGGCGCGCAGCACCTTCGCCTTGCCCTTGCGGCGCTGGTCGGTGGGGACCGTACGGACCCGGTAGCCGCCCTCGGGGTGTTCGGAGAGCGCGGTGACCGTGGTCATGGGGTGGATGACGGCCCCGGCGCGCTCGGCGAGGTGCAGGTAGTTCTCGCCCAGGGTGTTCTTCGCGCCGTGCCGGCAGCCGGTCATGCACTCGCCGCATTCGGTGCAGGCCTTGCGGGCGGGTCCGGCGCCGCCGAAGTACGGGTCGGCGACCTCGTCCCCGGGCCGGACCTTCGCGTGGCCCTCGGCATCGGCGCCGTCGCCGAAGAAGACGCCGACCGGGGCCATGTGGAAGGAGTCCGCCACGCCCATCTTCGCGGCGGCCGCCTTGAGGTGGACGTCGGAAGGGGTCATGGTCGGGTTGAGGCGCACGCCGAGCATCCGCTTGGCCTGGTCGTAGTACGGGGCCAGTTCGCCCCGCCAGTCGGTGATGGACGCCCACTGCCGGTCCTCGAAGAAGGCGGTGGGCGGCACGTACAGGGTGTTGGCGTAGTTGAGCGAGCCGCCGCCCACGCCTGCGCCCGCGAGCACCATCACGTTGCCGAGCAGGTGGATCCGCTGGATCCCGTACAGCCCGAGGGCCGGGGCCCACAGGTAGTTCCGCAGGTCCCAGCTGTTCTTGGGCAGGCTCTCGCGGGTGAAGCGGCGTCCTGCCTCCAGGACGCCGACCCGGTAGCCCTTCTCGGTGAGGCGCAGTGCCGAGACCGACCCCCCGAAGCCCGATCCGATGACGATGACGTCGTAGTCGTACGACTCAGACACGGTGCTGCCCCTTAGCGGAGTCTCATTTAGCGGAATCGGAGTGCCTTCATGGCCTTGAGGCTGCGGGTCATGAACGCCGCGTACTTCTCGTCGTCCATGCCCAGCGAGGGCGCCATCGGGAGCAGCCGCTGGTGGGCGACGGTCTGGGCCTCGGTGTACTTGAGGATGCCCTCGGAGCCGTGGCGGCGGCCGAGGCCGGAGTCCTTCATGCCGCCCATGGGCGCCTGGGCGCTGCCGTAGGCGGGGGCGTAGCCCTCGTTGATGTTGACGGTGCCGGTGCGCAGGCGGGCGGCGACGGCGTGGCCGCGGCGCGCGTCCTTGGTCCAGACGCTGGAGTTGAGGCCGTAGGCGGTGCCGTTGGCCTCGGCGATCGCCTCGTCCTCGTCGGTGAAGCGGTAGATGGAGACGACCGGGCCGAAGGTCTCCTCGCCGCACACCGCCATGGGCGACTCGACGCCGTCGAGGATGGTGGGCTCGTAGAAGAGCGGGCCGATGTCGGGGCGGGCGGTGCCGCCCGCGACGAGGGTGGCGCCCTTGGCGACGGCCTCGTCGACGTGCCGCTGTACGGTCTCCAGCTGGCGCGTCCCCACCAGGGAGCCCATGTCGGCGCCGTATGCCAGCGAGCTGCCCAGGCGCATGGCCTTGGTGCGGGCGGCGAACCGCTCCACGAACGCGTCGGCGATCGAGGCGTGGACGTAGAGCCGCTCGATGGAGATGCACAGCTGTCCGGCGGAGGAGAAGCAGGCGCGGACGGCGCCCGCGGCGGCCTTCTCGATGTCGGCGTCGTGCAGGACGAGCATGGCGTTCTTGCCGCCGAGTTCGAGGGAGACGCCGACGAGGCGGTCGGCCGCGCCCCGGGCGACCTCGCGGCCGGTGCGGGTGGAGCCGGTGAAGGAGACGTAGTCGGCGTGCCGGACCACCTCGGGGCCGACGACGGGGCCCTCGCCGAGGACGATCTGGAAGACCTCGGCGGGCAGCCCGGCCTCGATGAGCAGGTCGCGGGCCCACAGTGCGGTCAGCGCGGTCTCGGTGTCGGGCTTCATGACGAGCGCGTTGCCGGAGACGAAGGCGGGCAGGGCGTCGCCGACGGAGAGCTCGAGCGGGTAGTTCCAGGGGGCGATCTGGCCGACGACCCCGCGCGGCTGGCGCAGTTCGGTGACCTTGGTGAGGGTGGGCATGGCGCCCGTGTGGCCCTTGGGGCGCAGGTACGAGGGGGCCTTGCGGCCGTAGTGGCGGGCGGCGACGGCGACCGCCTGGACCTCCTCGTGGGCGTGCAGGCGGGCCTTGCCGGTCTCGAGCTGGATGAGGTCGAGGACCTCGGCCTGCCGGGCGAGCACCAGGTCGTGGAAGCGCAGCAGGACCGCCGCGCGCTTGCGCACGGGGACGGCCGCCCAGGCGCTCTGGGCGGCGCGGGCCCGGGCGAACGCCTCGGCCACGTCCTCGGGGGTGGCCTCGGGGAGCTCCGCCAGCCGGTCCCCGGTGAAGGGGGTGTGGTTGGCGGTGCGGCCGGAGCCGATCACCCCGCGGGTGAGGCGGACGACCAGATCGGGGGTCACCACGTCGGCGGCGGTGCGGGCGCCGGCCGGGGCCGGGGCGACCGGGTTGGTGGGTGCCGGTGCGGTGCGGAGGGGGGCCGGGGCCTGCGAGTCCGTCATGCCGGTGAGCGTATTGCGCCGGACAGGCTTTGGGTACCCGCCGGTAACCGGATTTTGCCATTTCCGCCAGTGATCGCTGGCAGAATGCCGGAATCAGGGCTTCGCGGGGGGCGGCTCCCAGCCGCTGAGCACGATGTCGAACTGCTGTTGGGTCGTGGCCCAGTCGGCGACCGGGCTCGACATGTAGACGGCGTACTCCGTCTCGTCCGGGGCGATGTACATCTGCTCCCTGGCCCGGCGCGGACCGGGGTGGTTCACCTTCTCCGTCCAGCTGAAGTCCCAGAGCGCGGCCCGGGTGCTGTCCCGGAAGGTGTTCTGGTTCAGCAGCTGCTTCTTGTAGTCGGTCCGCTTCTGCACCTGCTTCTCCAGGTCGAGCAGGTGCGCGTACGGGTTCTCGTAGTCCGGAGTGGAGTCGGCGGCGATCCGGATGAGGTGCTTTCCGTTGTCCGGGGTGTAGTCGATCTGGTCGCCGTTCGTCTGGCGCGTCCAGCCGTCCGGGACGAACAGGGTGAAGCCTGCGATGGGGTCGGTGACCTTGGTGTATCCGGCCGGCACCGCGTCGTCGGGGGCGCTGACGTTCTTGTCCGAGTCGCCGTCCTTCTCGGTGTCGCTCGTGTATTTGAGCGCCCCGAAGACACCGCCGCCGCCGAGCAGCGCCGCCACCAGGGCGATCACCGCGGCACGTTTGATCCAGCCGTTCGCCGGCGCCTCGGGCGCGGCCGCGGGCCCGGGGGGCTCGGGCAGCTGCGCCGTCGGCGTGGCGTCCGGCCGCACGACGGGCTCTTCGGGCCGGTCCTGCGCCGGGGCCAGTTCCTCCGAGGTCACCGCGCGCGTCGGCACGTACGCCTGGGCGGCCTTCGGCTCCCGGCCCTCCATCGCCTCCAGCAGCATCCGCTCGGTCTCCACGACCGTGGGGCGGTCCGCAGGATCCTTGCGCAGCAGGGCCGTGATGACCGGCCCCAGCGCGCCGGACTGCTTCAGGGCCGGCGGCTCCTCGTTGACCACGGCCTGGAGGCTGGAGATGGGCGAGGTGCGGCGGAACGGCGAACGGGCCTCCACGGCCGTGTACAGGGTGGCGCCCAGCGACCACAGGTCGGAGGCCGTGCCCGGGGTCCCGCCGGTGACGCGCTCGGGGGCCAGGTAGTCGATGGAGCCGACGATCTCGCCGGTGCGCGTGATGGAGGAGTCCCCCTCGATCGCCGCGATCCCGAAGTCCGTGAGCAGCACCCGGCCGTCCTTGGCCAGCAGCACGTTGCCCGGCTTCACGTCGCGGTGCAGTACGCCGACCGCGTGCGCGGCGCGCAACGCGCCCAGCACGTGCAGCCCGATCCTGGCCGCCTCGCGTGGCTCGATGCGCCCGGCCGCCTTGGCCGCGTCCGCGAGGGAGGGGCCGTCGATGTACTCCATGACGATCCACGGCCGGTCGTCGTGCTCCAGCACGTCGTGGACGGTGACGACCGCCGGATGCTGGATCCGGGCCGCGGCCCGGGCCTCCTTCTGCGTCCGGGCGTGCATGACGTCCCGGTCCGCCTGGGCGACGTACAGACCCGCCGTCAGTTCCTTGACGGCGACGGTCCTGTGGAGCAGCTCGTCATGCGCGCGCCACACCTTGCCCATGCCGCCCCGGCCGATCGGCTCGATGAGCCGGTACCGGCCCGCCAGCACGGCGCCCCCACCTGTCTGCTGTTCCACGAAACCCCGCCGCTCTCTGCACTTCAGGCCAGATTACGGAGCCCACGGGCGCTGTCGGAACCGCCCGGCCGTGGAAAGCCCGCACTGTGACGCAATCGCCGTGTTGACTGCTCGTCAGGCACCGCTCAGCCGCCCGACTTGTAACTCGCCGTGGCCTTCTCGAAGACTTCGGTGACCTTGCCCTGTTCGTCCTCCGGCCCGGTCACCATGACGACGTGGTAGCTGCCGCCGAGCGCGACGACGAAGTTGCGGGCGAAGACGTTGCGGCCGGTGCCGTCGATCCACGTGTAGCGGCCCGTGGCGCGCAGTTGCTGGCCGACCTTGGTGGTCTTGACGTCGCCGACGGTGGACCAGGTGGAGGTCCGGTACGGCGTCAGCTCCTGCTCCTTGTCCTTCTGGTACGCCGCCGGGTCCGGGTTGCCCTCGACCTTGTCCCGGCCGGGGACCACGGTCAGGGTGAACTGCCCGCCGGTGTAGCGCACCTGGCCGGCCTCGTTGATGCCGCGGCGGTCCCAGCCGTCGGGGACCACGATCTCGAAGTGCTCCGGGTCCTGCTGGGTGGTGTACCCGGCCGGGGCGGGCGGGGCCGACGCCGTCGGGGGCGGTGTCGTCGTCTGGGGTGCGGGCTTGGACTCGGGGGTACCGGTGGGGACCTGGGACGGGCTCTGCTTGGGCGGGGTCTGCGCGGTGTCGCCCTGGCCCGCCGGGGCGGCGGACCGCGGCATGAACAGCATCGCGTACGCCACGGCCCCGGCGAGCAGGACCAGGATGCCGACCAGCAGGGTCCGGCCCAGCGAGCGGGGCTTGCGGGGGGCCGAGGGATTGCGGTGCCGCCCGTGGAGGTCACCGCGGCGGCGTACGACGGGCAGCCGCGCGGGATCGGGATCGGGCATCGGGAGCATGGCGAAGCCCGCGTCGGGCTCGGGGGCGGACCGTACGAGCGAGCGCAGCCAGCCCCGGAGCTCCTCGAAGTCCGGCCGCTCGGTCGGGTCCTGACGCAGCAGCGATTCCACGACCGGGCGGAGCGCGCCGCACTCCTCGGCGAAGGCCGGGGGCTCGGCGCAGACCATCTCGACGAGTTCGGCGACGCTCTCCTCGGGGTACGGGGCGTGCCCCTGGACGGACCGGTACAGCAGCGCGCCGAGCGCCCAGAGGTCGGTGGCGGGGCCGACGGGGGCCGCGATCTGCCAGGGCCCGGTCACGGGGCGGGCCTGCTCGGGGGCCCAGCGCTCGGTGACGGCTCCGACGACCGTCATCCGCGTCAGGCGCGCCCGCTCGGCGTCCAGGCCACTGCGCGGGCCGGCCCAGCCGGTGCCGGGGCCCGTGCCGGTTTGCGAGGCTGATCGGGTCGACGGGGCCAGCGCCTGTTCCGGGGCGTCGGCCTGGCGGTAGCCCTGGGGCAGCGCGAGCTGGGCGGGCAGTACGGGCGACTGCGGCGCCTGTGTCGCCTGAGGTGCCTGTGCTGTTTGCGGTGTCTGCGGATCGGGCTCCCGGTCGGGCTCCCCGTCGGGCTCCGGCTCGGGAGGCGCGAGGGCCGGGCGGCGGGGGGTCGCGCCGTGCCAGGGCGCGGTGGCGGCGGTCTCGGGGCCGCCGTACGGGTACGAGTACCCCTGCGGGAGGGCCGACCCCTGCGGCCTCGGCTCCGGCACGACGATGGGGTCGGCCTGGCGCTGCTCGCCGACCTTGGCGGCGGCCGCCCGCGTCCCGGCCCGGTACGCGGCGATGGCCCCGGCCCGCGCGGCGGCCTTGAGCTCCGGCTGGTCCTCTGGGCGCCCTGGGGTGATGTGGTCGGTGTACCGCGGCCCCGTGTCGTACCCGGGAGCCACCAGCGGCGCGTACCCGGGATCGGGCCGGGGCCCGGGGTCCGGCGACGCGGGCTCCGGGCGCGGGGCGGGAGCCGCGGCCCAGCCCTCGTCGCCGCCCGAGGCCTCGGGGCCGCCCGGGACGGGGTCGTACCCGCACAGGGCCTCCTCGGCCGCGCCGGCAGCCAGGCCGGTCAGCACGACCCGCCCGTCATCGCAGACCAGTACCGTCCGTACGGTGATGTTGCGGTGGGTCCAGCCGTGCGCGTGCAGCACCCGCAGCGCGGTCAGCACGTCCGAGGCCACCTCCGCCGCCCGGTAGGGGCTCAGCGGCTCGTCGGCGATCAGCGCCGCCAGGGGCCTGGCCGGGACCAGTTCGCTAACTATCCACAGCGACCCGCCCTCGGCGAACACGTCGAAGACCTGGTCCAGCCGCGGGTGATCGGGAATGGCCGCGGCGGCCTGCGCCGCCTCGATCGCGCGCCGCACGGCCGGCAGATCGCCCGGGGCGCGGCCCCCGGCCACCGGGACGGCGCGGTGCCCGTCCAGCAGTTCGGCGTCCACGACCTCCGGCAACGGCACCTGCCGGACCAGGACTTCCTGCCCGCTGCGGGTGTCGAAGGCCCGGGTCTCCACCAGCTCGTACTCGTCCGTCGGCGGCAGCGGCAGACGGTAGCGGTGGGCCAGGATCCGGCCCGCGTAGTCCTCCACATCGCCTCCCCCGAGTGCTGGGGGCACCCCCGTGGCCCCGCTGACACGATACGTCTCCGGGGCCGCCCGCGTCCCGAGGTCAGCCGAGCGGCTGGAAGGTCTCGAAGGCGGTGGTGCGCATCTGCGTGCACTCGGGGCCGTCCCACTGGTCGGCCGGGCAGCTGATCATGATGGCGTAGCCGTGCGTCGCGTCCATCTTGAAGCCGCGGTTGAGGACGCGGACCCGGATGCCGTTCTGGTCGCGCTCGAACTCCCAGTCGGCGACGGTGGGGTAGTTCCGGTAGCTCGCCAGGTCGATCCTGAGCAGCTTGTAGTTCGTGCTGCTGGCCGCCGTACCGGGATTCGATTCGATCCAGGCCTTGCGCGCGTCGTCGCCCGGGGTGTCGTTGTAGTCGACCTGGATCCGGGGGAAGCCGCCGTCACGGCTGTATATCCCGCCCGATTTCCTGCCCGCTATGCCCGTCAGGTGGAAGCCCTCGGGCATCGCCATCGTGAAGTGGAATCCAGGGTCCGTCACCAGGGCGTATCCCGCCGGGAGTCCACTGCCGGCACCCCCGGGCTGTGCGCCCTGGCCTTGTCCCTGGCCCTGGCCCTGCCCCTGGTCGGCGCCCGGGCTCTGCTGCCCCTGGCCGCCGGGGGTGGCGTTGCCGCCCCCCGTCCCGGCGCCCGGCTCACCGGACTTGGCCGAGGGCTGGGGGCTCTGCGCGGCGCCGCCCGACGACGGGCCCGCGGACGCGGACGGGTTGGTGTTGCCGCCCTTGCCCTCGTTCTTGCGGCCGTCGTTGTCGTCGCCGCTGATGGCGTAGGCGATGAGCGAGCCGACCGCCGCGAGCACGACCACCACGGCGGCTATCGCGAGCGCGATGGTGCGGCGCGGCATGACGTCGGTGAGCGGGGCCATCACCGGGGCGGTCCTGGTGCTGGGCTTGGGCGTGGACTCGGGCTTGTCCGCCGGCGACTCCGCGGCCGTGGCGGCCGTCGTGGCCGACGCGACCGCCGCCGCCTTGCGGGCCGACTTCAGTGCGGCGCGGGCGCGTTCGCGCTGCTCGCGATCCCGGCGCTCGCGTTCCTTCTTCGCCGCCTTCTCGGCCGCCTTCTCCGCGGCGGCCTTCTCGGCGGCCGCCTTGGCGTCCGCGAGCGATATCTGCCGGGTCTCCTCGGCGGGCGGGGCAGCCACCGGGACCGGCTCGGGCTCGGGCGCGTTGATGACGGCGTTGAGCATCGCCCGCGCCCGGACGTCGTCCAGGCGGTGGGCCGGGTCCTTGGCGAGCAGACCGTAGATGACGTCGGTCAGCGGGCCGGCGTTCTTGGGCGGGTCCACCGGCTCGGTCATCACCGCGGTGAGGGTGGCGAGGGCGGAGCCCTTGTCGTACGGGGGCACGCCCTCGACGGCGGCGTACAGCAGGCCGCCGAGCGACCACATGTCGGCGGGCGGGCCGGGCTTGTAGCCGCGGGCACGCTCGGGAGAGATGTAGGACGGGGCGCCGACGAGCATGCCGGTGGAGGTGACGGAGGGGTCGCCCTCGACCTGCGCGATGCCGAAGTCGGTGAGGACGACGCGGCCGCTGGCGGCGATGAGCACGTTGGACGGCTTGACGTCCCGGTGCAGGATGCCCTGCCCGTGCGCGGCGCGCAGCACGTCGAGCACGGCAAGGCCGACCTCGGCGGCGCGGCGCGGGGTGAGGGCGCCGTTCTCCCGTATGAACTCGGCGAGCGAGGGGCCCTCGATGAGCTCCATGACGATCCACGGCCGGGCGTCCTCGTCGACGACGTCGTAGACGGTGACCGCTCCGCCGCTGCGGATCCGGGCGATGGCCTTGGCCTCGCGGAGGGTACGGGTGATGAGGCGCCGCTTCTCGTCCTCGTCCACACCGCTGCCGAACCGGAGTTCCTTGACGGCGACCGTCCGGCCCAGGGTCTCGTCCTCGGCCCGCCAGACGGTACCCATCCCGCCCTTGCCGAGCACGGCCCCCAGCCGGTACCGCCCGGCCAGCAGCCGCCCCTTGTCCTGGCCGGTCCCGGCCGACTTGGCGGCCTCGGCCCTGGCCTTGACCTCGGCGGCCACGGCATCGGCCTTCTCCACCACGGGATTGACGGGCTTTGCCAGGTCAGCCTTGGCCGCTGCGGGCTTCGCGTCCTCGGGCTCGGCCGTCACCGCAGGCGCAGGCTCCGCCTTCGCGGCAGGCTCCGGCTTCGCCGCGGGCTCCGGCTTCGCCGCAGGCACGGCCTCGGCGTTGGCCGGCTCGGGCTCCGATTCCGGCTCCACGACAGCGGGCTTCGCATCTTCCGGCTCAGCCGTAGGCGCCCCGGCAGGTGACTCGGTGTGCTCCGGCTTCGACATGCGTCCCCTCTGCGATCGTGCCGCTGCTCCGCCTGCCCCGACGGCCGGCCAACTCGGCGGCCGAGCGACCCGGCGGCCGGGGTCCGCGTAACCCACCCCGGCAGAACCTTCATTGTTCCTCACTCCGCAACGGACGGGCGCCCCGGGTCCGCGGTTCCCCCTTCCGCATCCCGGAGTTACAACGGAACGATGTCGGGCGCCCCCAGCCGCGCCGCGTCCGCCGTCTGGTCGTCAGGCTGGCGCTGCGATTCCCGCTCCGCTTGTACCCGCTTCTCGTAGTGCTCCACTTCTTTCTCGATCTGCTGCTTGTCCCACCCCAGCACCGGCGCCATCAACTCCGCGCACTCCCGCGCCGACCGCGTCCCCCGGTCGAAGGTCTCGATCGAGATCCGCGTCCGCCGCGTCAGCACGTCGTCCAGGTGCCGCGCCCCCTCGTGCGAGGCGGCGTATACGATCTCGGCCCGCAGGTAGTCCTCCGCCCCGGTGACCGGCTCACCCAGCCCCGGATCGGCGGCGATCATGTCCAGCAGCTCCTCCGTCAGCGACCCGAACCGGTTCAACAGGTGCTCCACCCGCACCACGTGAAGACCCGTCCGGGCGGCCATCCTCGCCCGTGCGTTCCACAGCGCCCGGTACCCCTCCGCGCCCACCAGCGGCACGTCCTCCGTAACGCACTCCGCCACCCGCTGGTCCAGCCCGTGCACCGCCTCGTCGACCGCGTCCTTGGCCATGACCCGGTACGTCGTGTACTTGCCGCCCGCCACCACCACCAGCCCCGGCACCGGGTGCGCCACCGTGTGCTCGCGCGACAGCTTGCTCGTCGCGTCCGACTCCCCGGCCAGCAGGGGCCGCAGGCCCGCGTACACGCCCTGGACGTCGTCCCGCGTCAGCGGCACCGCCAGCACCGAGTTCACGTGCTCCAGCAGGTAGTCGATGTCCGCGCTCGACGCCGCCGGATGCGCCTTGTCCAGGTCCCAGTCGGTGTCCGTGGTCCCCACGATCCAGTGCCGCCCCCACGGGATGACGAACAGCACCGACTTCTCGGTCCGCAGGATCAGCCCGGTGCTCGAATGGATTCGGTCCTTCGGTACGACCAGATGGATGCCCTTCGACGCCCGTACGTGGAACTGCCCGCGCTCCCCGATCAGCGCCTGGGTGTCGTCCGTCCACACCCCGGTCGCGTTCACGACCTGCTTCGCGCGGATCTCGTACTCCCCGCCGCCCTCCACGTCCCGCACCCGCGCGCCGACCACCCGTTCGCCCTCACGGAGGAAGCCGATCACTCTCGCCCGGTTGGCGCATTGCGCCCCGTACGCCGCGGCCGTCCGGACCAGGGTCGCCACGTACCGCGCGTCGTCCATCTGGGCGTCGTAGTACTGCAGGGCGCCCACCAGCGCGTCCTTGCGCAGCGCCGGGGCCACCCGCAGCGCGCGCTTGCGCGAGAGGTGCCGGTGCACCGGCAGCCCCCGGCCGTGCCCGCTGGAGATCGACATCGCGTCGTAGAGCGCCACGCCCGAGCCCGCGTACCACCGCTCCCAGCCCTTGTGCTGCAAGGGGTACAGGAACGGCACCGGCTTCACCAGGTGCGGTGCGAGGCGCTCCAGCAGCAGGCCGCGCTCCTTCAGCGCCTCCCGCACGAGGGCGAAGTCGAGCATCTCCAGATACCGCAGGCCGCCGTGGATGAGCTTGCTCGACCTGCTGGAGGTGCCCGACGCCCAGTCCCGCGCCTCCACCAGGCCGGTCGACAGGCCTCTGGTCGCCGCGTCGAGCGCGGTGCCGGCGCCGACCACGCCCGCGCCCACGACCAGTACGTCCAGCTCCCGCTCGGCCATCCGGGCGAGGGCCTCGGCGCGCTGCGCCGGTCCCAGTGTCGCTGTCCTCACGGCTGCCTCCCGTTGGTGCGGGTGCTCCCCGCGTCGTGCGGGTGATCCCGCTCACATCCCCGTTTCATGATTCTGACCGCCCGCACCCACATCAGCCACCGCCTGTGGACAACACAACGGCGACCACCACCCCAGAATGCGACATATCTGTCATATATACGCCTAGTCTGACATTGCGCCAGCTCCCTCCGGGCTTTCCCTGTCCACAGGACTTGCGCGCGCATCCCCCTCATGTCAGGGAAGGGACGGCACCCCCATGCCCGCAGACCTCGCCGTCATCGGACTCGGCCATCTCGGCCTCCCCCTCGCCCAGGCGGCCGTCGCCGCCCGGATCGAGACGGTCGGCTATGACAGCGGTCCGGTCACGGACTCCACCCTCACCGCCGCCGAGATCCGCCGCATGTCGGCGGCCGGCTTCCGGGTCACCACCAACCCCGCCGAGCTCGGCCGGGTCCGTACCGCCGTCATCTGCGCCCCCACCCAGCTCGGCGCCGACCGCGCACTGGACCTGTCCGCCGTCGGCGAGGCCGGCCAGGCGCTCGCCGCCCGGCTGCGCCCGCACACCACCGTGATCCTCGAATCCGCCGTCCACCCGGGCGTCACCGAGGAGTACCTGCGCCCGATCCTCGAAGCGGGCTCCGGGCTCCGGGCCGGCCGGGACTTCCACCTGGCCTACTCCCCCAGCCGCCACGACCCGGGCAACCGCACGCACGGCATCGCCAACACCCCCAAGGTGATCGGCGGCCTCACCCCCGCCTGCACGGAGAGCGCGCACGCCTTCTACGCCCGCCTCACCGAGAAGGTGGTCCGGGCCCGCGGCCTGCGCGAGGCCGAGACCGTACAGCTCCTGGAGACCAACTACCGGCACGTCAACATCGCCCTGATGAACGAGATGGCGGTGCTCTGCCACGACCTCGGCGTCGACCTGTGGGACGTCATCCGCTGCGCCGAGACCAAGCCGTACGGTTTCCAGGCGTTCCGCCCCGGCCCGGGGGTCGGCGGCCACGGGGTCCCCCTGGACCCGAACTACCTCCCCCACACCACCCGCACCCCCGGCCACCCCCTGCGCATGATCGGCCTGGCCCAGGAAATCAACAACCGGATGCCGCAGTACGTCATCCAGCGGTCCGCCACCCTGCTGAACGAGCACGGCAAATCCGCCCGCGGCGCCCGCGTCCTCCTCCTCGGCGTCACCTACAAGCCCGACCTCGCCGACCAGGAGGGCTCTCCGGCGCGCGAGATCGCCAGCCGCCTCCTCGACCTGGGGGCGCTCGTCAGCTACCACGACCCGTTCATCACGGGCTGGCGGGTCAGGGACCAGCCGGTCCCCCGGGCCGATTCCCTGTACGAGGCCGCCGCCAACGCGGACCTGACGATCCTGCTCCAGCACCACCGCACCTACGACCTGCAAGGCCTGGCGGTGAAGGCCCAGTTGCTCCTGGACACCCGCGGCGCCAGCCCGGCGGGCGCGGCCCACCGGCTCTGAGCCCGGAAATTCCCCCTCACGGATGTCGTTCCCGCCTGCTAGCCTGCGGCGTCACTTATCTCGCACTTACGCCCTCCGGGCGTTCGCATGCCCGAATCCCTGGGGGGGATTTCCCAATGAGCCAGAACTTCCAGCCGCCGGCGCCCGACTCCGTCACCGAGGCCCCGGCCGCCCCGGCCCCGGCCCGCACCGGCAACCTCGGTCTCGGCATCGTCGCCGCCGTCGTCGCGGCCCTGGTCGCGGCCGGCGCCTACGGCGGCATCATGAACGCCATCGACCGCGAGGTCGGCTACGCCGCGGCCGGTGTCGGCCTCCTCGTCGGCCTCGCCGCCGGCAAGCTCGGCGGCCGCAACCCGGTCCTGCCCGTCGTCGCCGCCGTCCTCTCGCTCGGCGCCGTCTACCTCGGCCAGCTCTTCTTCATCGCGCTCGTGCTGGCCGACTACGGCAGCGTCGGCGTGGGCGAGGTCATCAGCGAGGCGGGCATCGGCGGCCTGAACGACCTCTGGAAGGAGAGCATGGACGCGATGTCCTTCCTCTTCCTCGCGATCGGCGGCTTCGTCGCCTTCGGCTCGGCCAAGAAGGTCAGCGACTGACCCGGCGCCACCACGTACGCCGGAGGGCCGACACCCCACTCGGGGTGCCGGCCCTCCGGCGTTGCCACGGGAACCGTCAGCGGCTGTGCTGCGAGTCCGCGACCGTGACCTCGACCCGCTGGAACTCCTTGAGCTCGCTGTAGCCGGTGGTGGCCATCGAGCGGCGCAGCGCGCCGAAGATGTTCATCGAGCCGTCCGGGGTGTGCGACGGACCGGTGAGGATCTCCTCAGTGGTGCCGACCGTGCCCAGGTCCACCTTCTTGCCGCGCGGCACGTCCTCGTGAACGGCCTCCATGCCCCAGTGGTTGCCCTTGCCGGGCGCGTCGGTGGCGCGGGCCAGCGGGGAGCCCATCATCACGGCGTCGGCGCCGCAGGCGACGGCCTTCGGGATGTCGCCCGACCAGCCCACGCCGCCGTCGGCGATGACGTGCACGTAGCGGCCGCCGGACTCGTCCATGTAGTCGCGGCGGGCCGCGGCCACGTCCGCGACGGCGGTCGCCATCGGGACCTGGATGCCGAGCACGTTGCGCGTGGTGTGCGCGGCGCCGCCGCCGAAGCCGACCAGGACGCCCGCGGCGCCGGTGCGCATCAGGTGCAGGGCCGCCGTGTAGGTGGCGCAGCCGCCCACGATGACCGGGACGTCGAGCTCGTAGATGAACTGCTTGAGGTTCAGCGGCTCGGCGGCGCCGGAGACGTGCTCCGCCGACACGGTGGTGCCGCGGATCACGAAGATGTCCACGCCCGCGTCCACGACGGCCTTGGAGAACTCGGCGGTGCGCTGCGGGGACAGTGCGGCGGCGGTGACGACGCCGGAGTCGCGCACCTCCTTGATGCGCTGCCGGATCAGGTCCGCCTGGATCGGGGCGGAGTAGATCTCCTGGAGACGGCGGGTGGCGGACTGCTCGTCCAGCTCCGTGATCTCGTCGAGCAGCGGCTGCGGGTCCTCGTACCGGGTCCACAGGCCTTCGAGGTTCAGCACGCCGAGGCCGCCGAGCTCGCCGATGCGGATCGCGGTCTGCGGGGAGACGACCGAGTCCATGGGGGCGGCCAGGAAGGGGAGCTCGAAGCGGTACGCGTCGATCTGCCAGGCGATCGAGACCTCCTTCGGGTCCCGGGTACGCCGGCTCGGGACGATGGCGATGTCGTCGAACGCGTACGCCCTGCGGCCGCGCTTGCCGCGCCCGATCTCGATCTCAGTCACGTGTGGTGGCCTTTCCTCTGGGTCTGCCCGTCCAGTATCCCCGAACCCCGGGGGCCCGCGTTCCGGTGACCGCTGTACGGACGACTGCGGCATTTCACGAGGGGCGGGCACGGCGAAGGGGCGGGCCCGGACGGGCCCGCCCCTCACGCGGTCATTCTGTTCAGCCCTTGCGGCTGTAGTTCGGTGCTTCCACCGTCATCTGGATGTCGTGCGGGTGGCTCTCCTTGAGGCCCGCCGAGGTGATCCGGACGAAGCGGCCCCGGTCCTGCAGCTCGGGGACGGTGCGGCCGCCGACGTAGAACATCGACTGGCGCAGGCCGCCGACGAGCTGGTGCACGACCGCGGAAAGCGGGCCGCGGTAGGGCACCTGGCCCTCGATGCCCTCGGGGATGAGCTTGTCGTCGCCGCCCACGCCCTCCTGGAAGTAGCGGTCCTTGGAGAAGGAGCGCTGGTCGCCGCGGGACTGCATCGCGCCGAGCGAGCCCATGCCGCGGTACGACTTGAACTGCTTGCCGTTGATGAAGAGCAGCTCGCCCGGGGACTCCTCGCAGCCCGCGAGCAGCGAGCCGAGCATCACCGTGTCGGCGCCCGCGACCAGGGCCTTCGCGATGTCGCCGGAGTACTGCAGGCCGCCGTCGCCGATGACCGGGACGCCCGCGGCCTTGGCGGCCAGCGAGGCCTCGTAGATCGCGGTGACCTGCGGGACGCCGATGCCGGCGACGACGCGGGTGGTGCAGATGGAGCCGGGGCCGACGCCGACCTTGATGCCGTCGCAGCCGGCGTCGATCAGCGACTGGGCGCCGTCGCGGGTGGCGACGTTGCCGCCGATGACGTCGACGGAGGAGTTCGACTTGATCTTGGCGACCATGTCGCCGACCAGGCGGGAGTGGCCGTGGGCGGTGTCGACGACGATGAAGTCGGCGCCCGCCTCGATCAGCGCCTGGGCGCGGTCGTACGCGTCACCGGCGACGCCGACGGCCGCGCCGACGAGCAGCCGGCCGCCCTTGTCCTTGGCGGCGTTCGGGTACTTCTCGGCCTTGACGAAGTCCTTGACCGTGATGAGGCCCTTGAGGATGCCCGCGTCGTCGACCAGCGGAAGCTTCTCGATCTTGTGGCGGCGCAGCAGTTCCATGGCGTCGACGCCGGAGATGCCGACCTTGCCCGTGACCAGCGGCATCGGGGTCATGACCTCGCGCACCTGGCGGGTGCGGTCCGACTCGAAGGCCATGTCGCGGTTGGTGACGATGCCGAGCAGCTTGCCCGCCGGGTCGGTGACCGGGACGCCGGAGATGCGGAACTTCGCGCACAGCTCGTCGGCCTCGCGCAGCGTCGCGTCCGGGTGCACCGTGATCGGGTCGGTGACCATGCCGGACTCGGAGCGCTTGACCAGGTCGACCTGGTTGGCCTGGTCGGCGATGGAGAGGTTGCGGTGCAGTACGCCGACGCCGCCCTGGCGGGCCATCGCGATGGCCATGCGGGCCTCGGTGACCTTGTCCATGGCGGCGGACAGCAGCGGAACGTTCACCCGGACGTTGCGCGAGATGAGGGAAGAGGTGTCGATCGCATCAGGCGACATGTCCGACGCGCCCGGCAGCAGCAGCACGTCGTCGTAGGTCAGTCCGAGCGTGGCGAATTTGTCGGGCACTCCGTCGGCAGTCATGACACCTTCCCAAATGGTCTTGCTCAGCGCGGATGTCCATGCTAACGGGATCCCGAAGCGTCTCATTCCACGAGCAAGGCCTATCGAAAGTTTCGTCGCTTCCTACGACGAGCCGTCCGGCCGTTCCTACTGCTCGGCCAGCGCGCGCAGCCGGCTGAGGGCACGGTGCTGGGCCACCCGCACCGCCCCGGGGGACATCCCGAGCATCTGCCCGGTCTCCTCCGCGGTCAGCCCGACGGCCACCCGCAGGACGAGGAGCTCGCGCTGGTTCTCCGGCAGATTGGCCAGGAGTTTCTTGGCCCAGGCCGCGTCGCTGCTCAGCAGCGCCCGCTCCTCAGGACCGAGCGAGTCGTCGGGCCGTTCCGGCATCTCGTCGGACGGGACGGCCGTGCTGCCCGGGTGCCTCATGGCGGCCCGCTGCAGGTCGGCGACCTTGTGCGCGGCGATGGCGAAGACGAAGGCCTCGAAGGGCCGCCCGGTGTCCCGGTAGCGCGGCAGGGCCATCAGAACGGCGACGCAGACTTCCTGCGCCAGGTCCTCCACGAAGTGGCGAGCATCACCCGGGAGCCGCGAGAGCCGGGTGCGGCAGTAGCGGATCGCGAGCGGGTGAACGAAGGCGAGCAGGTCGTGCGTGGCCTGCTCGTCGCCCTCCACCGCCCTGCGTACGAGCGCGCTGACGCCCCCGGCACTGCCGCCTTTGGCGGCGCCGGTCGGGCCTGTGGCCGCGGGTGACCCCAGGGCCTCGTCGTCGCGCATCAATCCATGGTGCCTTGACGCCGGAGGTTCCGTGGCACCACGGCCGGTTTCGTGCATCGAAGCGTTATGAGCGGGTGCCCCGGAACTCATGGTCTGCACCCTCCCCTCCCGCTCGGCCGAATGGTCCCCAAGGACGGGGACCCCACATTTCCAAGAATGCGGCACACCCTCAAGGATGCGGCATCGCGCACGAAGCGACACGTCCCCCGGATTGTGCCCCGCCAATCCCCGGGTGCGCACCGGGTACGACGGGGCTCACGGTCGTCGGACCGGGCCGTGACCCGTGGGTCAGCGGACCAGGCCCCAGCGGAAGCCGAGCGCCACGGCGTGCGCCCGGTCCGAGGCACCGAGCTTCTTGAACAGCCTGCGGGCGTGCGTCTTGACCGTGTCCTCGGAGAGGAAGAGCTCGCGCCCGATCTCCGCGTTGGACCGGCCGTGGCTCATGCCCTCCAGCACCTGGATCTCGCGCGCGGTGAGCGTGGGCGCGGCGCCCATCTCGGCCGAGCGGAGCCGGCGCGGGGCCAGTCGCCAGGTCGGGTCGGCGAGGGCCTGGGTGACCGTGGCCCGCAGTTCGGCGCGCGAGGCGTCCTTGTGCAGGTAGCCCCGGGCGCCGGCGGCGACCGCGAGGGCCACGCCGTCCAGGTCCTCGGCGACCGTCAGCATGATGATGCGGGCGCCGGGGTCGGCCGAGAGCAGCCGGCGAACCGTCTCCACACCGCCGAGACCGGGCATCCGTACATCCATCAGAATCAGGTCGGAGCGGTCGGCACCCCAGCGGCGGAGGACTTCCTCGCCGTTGGCAGCCGTCGTCACACGCTCGACGCCGGGCACGGTGGCAACCGCGCGACGGAGCGCCTCTCGGGCAAGCGGGGAGTCGTCGCAGACGAGGACGGATGTCATGACCGCCCTCCGCAGCTGCTGATGCGCGTCACCTTGAGCCTCCAGGCTGGTACGTATCGTCACCTGAGCGGTCGATGCTCCCGGACACCTGTCCGAGAACTTCTTGGTTCAACCGCCTTCGCACTCACAACGATGGTCACTCGAAAGAGTTACGGGTCGGACGGACACCTTCGGCACTCTACGTGAGGAAGCGAACACGACACGGGCGCCACAAGCCAACTGTCCTCCATCTGGAGCTATGCCCTATTTGGCGGCTTTCCTTCCGTTTGGCACGTGTCTGAGGCTAGATTCCCAATGAGTCATATTTACATCTACTACGACAGTAGGTGTGGAGACCCTTGGAGACATGGACCGTATCCGCCTCAGTACCGGCACCAAGAGGACTACCAATGGCAGATTTCTCCCGGCTCCCCGGACCGAACGCCGACCTCTGGGACTGGCAGCTGCTCGCTGCCTGCCGCGGGGTCGACAGCTCCCTCTTCTTCCACCCGGAAGGCGAGCGGGGCGCGGCCAGGAGTGCGCGCGAGGCCTCGGCTAAAGAGGTCTGCATGCGATGCCCGGTCCGCGCGGAATGTGCCGCGCACGCGCTCGCCGTCCGCGAGCCCTACGGAGTGTGGGGAGGTCTGACGGAGGACGAGCGCGAGGAACTGATGGGTCGCGCCCGCCACCGTCTGATCCCCGCGTCCAGTGCGATCGGACCGATCACGCCACACTGATCCGGAGCACAAACGTCCGAAGGAACGTTCCTGCGATATCTGGGAGTTCTCCGACCCGCCGCCACCACCCGGGCGTGTCGCAGTCCGGAGCGAAACGTCACGCGTTCGGCCGTACGTCCCGCCAGGAAACGTACGGTCAGCGCGTGGCGGCCCGCTCCAGCTGGACCAGGGTCGCGGCCACGGCCGGCACCCGGGCCAGGTCGGGCAGGGTCAGCGCCACGACCTCGCGCTCGACGGCCGGCTCCACGGCCACCGTGCTGACGCCCTTGGCGCGTACGGACTCCACCGCGAGCTGCGGCAGCACCGCGACGCCCAGCCCCGCCCCCACCAGGCCGACGACCGCCGGGTAGTCGTCGGTCGCGAAGTCGATCCGCGGGGTGAAGCCCACGCCCTCGCACACCTCCACCAGATGGCGGCGGCAGCGCGGACAGCCCGCGATCCACGGCTCGTCGGCCAGCTCCGCCATGCCCACGCGCTCGGCCCCGGCCAGCCGGTGGCCTTCGGGGACCAGCCCGACGAGCCGGTCGGTCAGCAGCGGGCGCACCACCAAGTCCTCCCACTCCGCGGCGGATCCGGCCGCACCGCCGTAGCGGAAGGCCAGCGCCAGGTCGCACTCCCCCTCGCGCAGCATCTCCACCGAGCGCGGCGGTTCTGCCTCGACCAGGGAGATGCGGGTCCCCGGGTGCTCGGCGCGCATCGCCGCGAGCGCGGTCGGCACCAGGGTGGAGCTGCCGCTGGGGAAGGACACCAGCCGGACCCGGCCCGCACGCAGCCCGGCGATGGCCGCGACCTCCTCCTCGGCGGCGGTCAGCCCGGCCAGGATCCCCGCGGCATGCCGGACCAGGGCCTCGCCCGCCTGGGTCAGCCGCATCTCGCGGCCGGTGCGGATGAGCAGCGGGGTGCCGGCCGACTGCTCAAGCGCCTTCATCTGCTGGGAGACGGCGGGCTGGGTGCAGCCGAGCTCGCGGGCGGCGGCGGAAAAGGACCCGGTCCCGGCGACAGCGCGCAGAACCCGGAGATGACGTGCCTCGATCACTCCTCGAGCATAAGCCCCGCTTTGACTGTCGCGCGAATACCCCCGTGACGCTTTGGGGTCGCTCCGCTAGTTTGTTTCCATGGGCCCCATGCATCTGATCTCCGTGAACCTCGGCCGCGCCACGGCAGTCGACTACACCGACGCGGAAGGCGGGGTGACCGGCCACGGCAAGCGCCCGGTCCCCGGACCGGTCCGCGTCTTCGCCCCCGGCCTCAAGGCCACCGGCCTGGGCAGCGGCCTCGAGGGCGACGCGGTCTGCGACCGCCGCCACCACGGCGGTGACCACCAGGCCGTCTACGCGTACGCGCGCGAGGACCTGGACCGGTGGGAGACCGAGCTCGGCCGAGAGCTGCCCGGCGGGATGTTCGGCGAGAACTTCACCACCTCCGGCATCGACCTGAACACCGCGCGCCTGGGCGACCGCTGGCGGGTCGGCGCGGACCTGGTCCTCGAAGTGGCCTCGGCCCGCATTCCGTGCCGGACCTTCCAGGGGGCCGTCGGCGAGAGCGCCTGGGTCAAGCGGTTCACCCAGGAGGCACGGCCGGGCGCGTACCTGCGGGTGATCGAGGAGGGCTCGGTCTCCCCGGGCGACACCATCGAGATCATCCACCGTCCGGACCACGACGTGACGGTGCAGCTGTGGTTCCGCGCCTTCACCACCGAGCGCACCCTGCTGCCGCGCACCCTGGCGGCGGGCACGGCGATGGAGCCCGAGGCCCATGAGCGGGTGCGCCAGTACGTTGAGAAGTACGGGGCCGGGGCCGGGCCGAAGTAACGCGGTCAGCCCGGGCGGCTAGGTTGCGCCTATGACGATTGCGTTGATTACGGGATCCACGGCGGGCATCGGCGCCGCCTTCGCCCGGCGGCTCGCCGCCCAGGGCCACAACCTGGTGCTGGTGGCGCGTGACACCAAGCGGCTCGGCGAGCAGGCCACCGAGCTGCACGACCGGCACGGCATCGAGGCCGAGGTGCTGGCCGCCGACCTCTCCACCGAGGAGGGCATCGCGGCGGTCGAGCGGCGCCTCGGCGACCGCACGCACCCGGTGGACCTGCTGGTCAACAACGCGGGCTTCGGCAACAAGGGCCGTTACCTCGAGGTCTCCATGGCCGACGAGCTCACCATGCTGAAGGTGCACATCGAGGCGGTGCTGCGGCTGACCTCGGCGGCCACCGGGTCGATGCGCTCGCGCGGGCGCGGCGGCGTGATCAACGTGGCCTCGGTGGCCGCTTTCGTACCGCGCGGCACCTACGGGGCGAGCAAGGCCTGGGTCGTGCAGTTCACCCAGGGCGCGGCGCGGGACCTGGCGGGGTCCGGGGTACGGCTGATGGCGCTGTGCCCCGGCTTCGTACGGACGGAGTTCCACGAGCGGGCCGGCATGGGCACGGACAACATCCCCGGCTGGATGTGGCTCGACGCGGACAAGCTGGTGGCCGCGGCCCTGGCGGACCTGGCGCGGGGCAAGACGGTGTCGATCCCGGATCCGCGGTACAAGGCGCTGATGGGCGTCGTGAAGCTGACGCCGCGCGGGCTGCTGGGCGGGGTGTCGTCCCGTACGGGCCGCAAGTACGGGCCGCAGTAACTCGCCGGTAAACCAGCTGAATGGGCGAAATCTACCTAAACTGGACGTGTCCAACCTCCAGCCCGGGAGACGCCATGACATTCGTACAGATAATCGATTACAAGACCAGTCGGCAGGACGACCTCAATCAGCTGCTGGACCGGTACGTCTCGCAGAGCCAGGGCAAGCGCACGGTCACCCACAGCATCATGGGCAAGGACCGCGAGAACGAGAACCACTACGTGGAACTGGTCGAATTCCCCTCGTACGAAGACGCCATGAAGAACTCTCATCTTCCGGAGACGGACAAGATGTTCCAGGAGATGGTGGCCCTCTGCGACGGGATGCCCAGCTTCACCAACCTGGACGTGGTCCGCGACGAGCACCTCAACAAGCTCATGGTGGACAAGATGTTCGACGAGATCGCCATGAAGGGGAATCTCGGCGTCATCGACGAGATCTTCGCGTCCGGCTACATCGACCACGACACGATGAAGGCCGAGGAGAGCGTCACCGGCCGCGACGTCATCCGGCAGGACGTCACGATGTGGCGCAACGCGTTCGACTTCACCTTCGACACGAAGGCGCAGCTGGCCGAGGGCGACTACGTCACCACGGTGTGGACCTGGACGGGCACGCACAAGGGCGAGTTCATGGGTATCGCGCCGACCGGCAAGCGCTGCACCATGACCGGCACCACGACCTTCCGATGTCAGGACGGAATGATCGCGGAGGGCTGGTGGCACATGGACGCCATGGGCCTGATGCGCCAACTGGGCGCCCTGTAGCCCCCGCACACGAGCCCTCGCCCACGGGCCCTCACGGACAAGCCCTCACACACGGGAAGGCCCCGTTCCGCAGATGCGGAACGGGGCCTTCTCAGCGCGGTGCTCGATCAGTGGCTGTGGCCGTGACCGTGGCCGTGGCCCGCGTCGCCCTCTTCCTCGGCCGGCTTCTCGACGACCAGGGTCTCGGTCGTGAGCAGCAGGGAGGCGATGGAAGCGGCGTTCTCCAGCGCGGAGCGGGTGACCTTCACCGGGTCGATGACGCCGGCCTTGACCAGGTCGCCGTACTCGCCGGTGGCGGCGTTGAAGCCCTGGCCCTTGTCGAGCTCGGCGACCTTCGCGGTGATGACGTAACCCTCGAGGCCGGCGTTCTCGGCGATCCAGCGCAGCGGCTCGACGGCGGCGCGGCGCACGACCGCGACACCGGTGGCCTCGTCACCGGTCAGGCCGAGGTTGCCCTCGAGGACCTTGACGGCGTGGACGAGCGCGGAGCCACCGCCGGAGACGATGCCCTCCTCGACCGCGGCGCGGGTCGCCGAGATGGCGTCCTCGAGACGGTGCTTCTTCTCCTTGAGCTCCACCTCGGTGGCGGCGCCGACCTTGATGACGCAGACGCCGCCGGCGAGCTTCGCCAGGCGCTCCTGCAGCTTCTCGCGGTCCCAGTCCGAGTCGGTGGACTCGATCTCGGCCTTGATCTGGTTGACGCGGCCGACGACGTCCTCGTGGCTGCCGCCACCGTCGACGATGGTCGTGTCGTCCTTGGAGATCGTGACGCGGCGGGCGGAGCCCAGTACGTCCAGACCGGCCTGGTCGAGCTTGAGGCCGACCTCCTCGGCGATGACGGTGGCACCGGTGAGGGTGGCCATGTCCTGCAGCATCGCCTTGCGACGGTCACCGAAGCCCGGGGCCTTGACGGCGACCGCGTTGAAGGTGCCGCGGATCTTGTTGACGACGAGGGTGGAGAGCGCCTCGCCCTCGACGTCCTCGGCGATGATCAGCAGCGGCTTCGAGGCGCCGGCCTGGATGACCTTCTCGAGCAGCGGCAGGAGGTCCTGGATGGAGGAGATCTTGCCCTGGTTGATCAGGATGTACGGGTCGTCGAGGACGGCCTCCATACGCTCCTGGTCGGAGACCATGTACGGGGAGAGGTAGCCCTTGTCGAAGGCCATGCCCTCGGTGAACTCCAGCTCCAGGCCGAAGGCGTTGGACTCCTCGACGGTGATGACACCGTCCTTGCCGACCTTGTCCATCGCCTCGGCGATGAGCTCGCCGACCTGCTGGTCCTGCGCGGAGAGCGCGGCCACGGCGGCGATGTCGGACTTGTCCTCGATCGGGCGGGCGGTCGCGAGGAGCTCCTCGGAGACGGCCTTGACCGCGGCGTCGATGCCCTTCTTCAGGGCGGCCGGGGACGCGCCCGCGGCGACGTTGCGCAGACCCTCGCGGACCAGCGCCTGGGCCAGCACGGTGGCGGTGGTGGTGCCGTCACCCGCGATGTCGTTGGTCTTGGTCGCCACCTCCTTCACGAGCTGCGCGCCCAGGTTCTCGTACGGGTCGTCCAGCTCGACCTCGCGGGCGATGGTGACACCGTCGTTGGTGATGGTGGGGGCGCCGAACTTCTTGTCGATGACGACGTTGCGGCCCTTGGGGCCGATCGTCACCTTGACCGTGTCGGCAAGCTTGTTGACGCCGCGCTCGAGGGCGCGACGGGCGTCCTCGTCGAACTTGAGAATCTTCGGCATGGGAGCGGTTCAGCCCTCTCGTTGCGATCCCCGGCCGCTCACCGCGACCGCCTAGAACGAACTACGCCCCTCGCCGCCCGGCATCAGCAGGGGTGACCAGGGGCGTAGCTCAAAGCAAAACTGGAGAAGTGATTACTTCTCGACGATCGCGAGCACGTCGCGGGCCGAGAGGACGAGGTACTCCTCGCCGTTGTACTTCACTTCGGTGCCGCCGTACTTGGAGTACAGGACGACGTCGCCGACGGTGACGTCCAGCGGGAGACGCTGACCGTCCTCGAAGCGGCCCGGGCCCACGGCAAGGACGACGCCCTCCTGGGGCTTCTCCTTCGCGGTGTCCGGGATGACCAGGCCAGAGGCCGTGGTCTGCTCGGCGTCGAGCGGCTGGACCACAATGCGGTCCTCAAGCGGCTTGATGGCAACCTTGGAGCTGGTGGTCGTCACGATCCGACCTCCCCCTTCGGAGATCCGGGGTTAACTGTCTGAGGTGGCGACCAGGTCGATCCGTCGTCGCGGGTGCCGGATCTGCCTGTCGCTGTGTTGGCACTCACCAGGGGCGAGTGCCAGATGCGACACTATTCCGGCGATTAGCACTCGGTCAAGCGGAGTGCCAATTCCCGCCCACGGGCGTTGCGCGGACCGGCCCCCGAAACCCTTAAATCCCGGGCGTACGGGCGTTCGATCTCACTACTCTTCGCGTCATGACCAGGACGAACTCCGGTGTGCGGTGGCGGCACGGCATCCCGATCGCGGTCGGCCTCGCGGCCGGGATCTACATGCTGTCGGGCTCCGTGCCGCGGCTGGTGGCGCAGGTGGCCGGGGTGGAGGGCGCCTTCGTCGCCACGCGGTGCGCGGAGGAGCGGGACTCGGACGGGGACCGGCACTGGATGTGCGAGGGCTCCTTCGCCGCCGGCGACGGATCGTTCACCATCCCCCGGGTCGAGGTCGACACCGCTTTCGACACCCGTCCGGACGGGCCGCAGACCGCATTCGTCCTCGGGCCGTCCGCCGGCACGGCCGTGCAGCCCGGCGTCTTCGTCTGGCTGGGGCCCGGGGCAGTGGGGGTGCTCTCCCTCGCCTTTCCCGCGTGGGCCGTCGCAGCGGCCTCCCGGGACGCCCTCGCCCGGCGCCGGAGCCGCGGCCCCTCCCTCGCCGGACAAGCCGGGCAGGCCGGGTAGGTACGGGTACTCAGGCGGGGGCGCCGCCGCGTCGGCACACTGGCCGGCATGGCGACGACACGCGACCGCGAGCCCGTGTACTGGGCCGCCGACCTCATCCTGGCCGTCCTCACGCTCGCGGTCCTCGCCGTGGCCCTGTTCGTCGGATGGGCCTACGTCACCTTCGGCGCGTGGGGCGGGACCGAGGCCTTCCCCGACTCCGCCCCGACCGGCGCGCTGGTCTTCGTCGGCGTCCTGAGTTCGGTCGCCGCCGCCGCGTCCTTCGGCTTCTTCCGGCTGCGCGCCGGCATCGCCGGCACCCTGCACGGCGGAGCCTGCATCCTGCTCATCGGACTCCTCGTGGTCCTGGCGGGCGGACCCGGGGAACCGGTACCTGCCCCCACCCGCCAGGCCCCGAACTGCCACAGCGGCGGCGGCCACACCGACTGCCTGGGCGGCTGAACCGAGGCCGACGGGAGGGCGCATTGCCTGATATGTGAGGCTTGGTCGGTGCACATCCTCGTGGTCGAAGACGAAGAAGGCCTCGCCGAGTCCCTGCGGCGCGGCCTGTCCGCCGACGGGCACCTGGTCGAGGTCGCGCACGACGGCCACCGCGGCCTGGACCTCGCCCTCGCCGGCGGCCCGTACGACGTGGTCCTCCTCGACCTGATGCTCCCGGGCATGAGCGGCTACGAGATCTGCACCCGGATGCGCGCCCACGGTGACACCACCCCGGTGCTGATGCTCACCGCCCGGGACGGCGAGTACGACGAGGCCGAGGGCCTGGACTCCGGGGCCGACGACTACCTCACCAAGCCGTTCTCCTTCGTGGTCCTCGCCGCCCGCATCCGGGCGCTGGCCCGCCGCGCCGGCGCCCCCGACCGCACCACCCTCCAGGCCGGCGACCTCCTCCTCGACCCACAGGGCCGCCGCTGCCGCCGCGGCGACCGCGACATCGAGCTCACCGCCCGCGAACTCGGCGTACTGGCCTGCCTGATGGAGCAGCCCGGACGGGCCGTCGCCAAGCAGGACATCCTCGACGAGGTCTGGGACACCCCGCACGGCATCGACCCGAACATCGTCGAGGTGTACGTCTCCTCGCTGCGCAGGAAGATCGACGCACCGTTCGGCCGCCGCTCGATCCTCACCGTCCACGGGACCGGCTACCGGATGGCCCCCGACGGTGGCTAGTACGGTCCGCGCACGATCGGCGATGGCCGCCGCCCTCGCGATGGCCGCCGTCCTGGCCACCGGCGGGCTGTGGCTGTACACCCTGCTGCGGGCCAACCTGCTGGACAACACCACCGGCCGCACCGAGCTCGCCGCCCGCAAGGTCGCCGCCCAGGTCGACAGCCGGACCCTGCCGCGCGGCGGCCGGCTGCCCGCGCCCGAACGCGGGGTGGACCTGGTGCTCGTACGGGACGCCCAGGGGCGCACGGTGGCGACCAGCGGGGATCCGGCGGACACCCCGGACCTCGGCGAGCTGCGCCCGGGGCCGGATGGCGGCTCGCGCGCCGGCGCGGGGGACGGTTCGGGGGACGACTCCCGGTCGGCCGTACTGGCTCCCGAGCGCCCCGGCGCGGAGCGGCGCGTGGCGGTCGCGGTCGAGACGGCCGGTCCGCCGGGGGCGCACGCCCCCCACACCGTGTACGCCATGACCGTGCTCGGCGACGTGGACGACGCGACCGGGGCGGTCGCGGCCGGACTGCTGGCGGGCGCGCCCCCGCTGATCGGCTTCGCCGCGGCCCTGGCCTGGTGGGTGACCGGGCACGCGCTGCGCCCGGTGACCGCCATCCGCAGCGAACTGTCCGCGGTCACCGCGAGCGAGCTGGACCGGCGGGTTCCGGACCCGGGCGGGGCGGACGAGATCGCGCAGCTGGCCCGGACCGTCAACGACACCCTGGACCGGCTGGAACGCGCCGACGCCCGGCAGCGGCAGTTCACCGCGGACGCCTCGCACGAGCTGCGCAATCCGCTGGCCGCCGTCCGGTCCCGGCTGGAGGTGGCGCTGGCCATGGACCGCCCCGACCGGGAGTCGGTGGCCGCCGCGCTGGCCGACACCGAACGGCTCCAGCGGATCGCGGCGGACCTGCTCTTGCTGGCCCGCCTCGACGGCGGACCAGGACCGCGGAGCGAGCCGGTGGACCTGGCACTGCTCGCCGCGGAGGACGTGGCGCGCCGGGGCGGCCCCCGGGTGGCGCTGCGGCTGGACGCGCGGGCGCCCGTACCGGCCGCCGGAGACCCGGCGCGGCTGGAGCGCGCGCTGGCCAATCTGGTGGACAACGCCCTGCGCTACGCCCGCGCGGAGGTCGTGGTGCGGGCGGCGGCGGACACGGCCGCAGGACGCGGCTGGGCGGTGCTGGAGGTCGCGGACGACGGTCCGGGGATCCCGGAGGCGGACCGGGACCGGGTGTTCGAGCGGTTCGTACGCCTGGACGCGGACCGGGGGCGGGCCAGCGGCGGGACGGGGCTGGGCCTCGCCATCGCCCGGGAGATCGCGCGGGCGCACGGGGGCGACGTACGGGCGCTGCCGGCGCCCGGCGGGGGCGCGCGGCTGGTACTGCGCATCCCGCGCCGATAGGCCATCTCCTCAGGACACTGACACTCAGGATTCCTTCAGCGCCCCTCCCCCACCATCGACAGGCATGAGCGCGCACCGGAGGAAGACGACTGCCCCAGGCCACCGGCTCTCCCGCCGGCGGCGGCTCGGCCGCACCCTGCTGATCACCGGCTGCGCGCTGGTGGTCACGGCGGGCGGCGGCGCCTGGTACCTGTACCGGGACCTGGCCGCCGGCATCGGCAGCTCCAAGGCCCTGGAAGGCGCCGAGAAGTCGGCGTCCGGCGATGTGAACGTCCTGCTCATGGGCCTGGACAGCCGAAAGGACCAGAACGGCCAGGACCTGCCGGACGACGTCCTCGACAAGCTGCACGCCGGAAGTTCGGACATCGGCGGCTACAACGCGAACACCCTGATCCTGCTCCACGTGCCCGGCGACGGCAGCCAGGCGAAGGCCTTCTCGGTCCCGCGCGACGACTTCGTCGAGATAGCGGGCCACGGCAAGGACAAGATCAAGAAGGCGTACGGGCTGGCGAAGGAGAAGAAGCAGGAGCAGCTCGCCGCGCGGGGGGTCAACGACAGCCGGCAGCTGGAGCGCGAGGGCCGTGAGGCGGGGCGCAAGGCGCAGATCGAGACGGTACGGAACTTCCTGGGGGTCCCGATCGATCACTTCGCCGAGCTGAACCTGGCCGGTTTCTACCACCTCGCCGATGCCCTGGGCGGTGTACCGGTGTGCCTGAACAAGGCGGTGAAGGACAAGTACTCCGGCGCGGACTTCCCGGCGGGCCCGCAGACCCTCGACGGACAGCAGTCGCTGGCCTTCGTGCGCCAGCGGCACGGCCTGGACATGGGGGACCTGGACCGGACGAAGAGGCAGCAGGCCTTCCTCGCTGGCGCGACGAAGAAGCTGAACTCGGCCGGGACCTTCACCGACCCGGTGAAGCTGATGAGGCTGATCGACGCCGCGAAACAGGACGTGGTGACGGACGAGGGCTGGGATCTGCTGTCGTTCGTGAAGCAGGCGAAGAACCTGTCCGGTGGGAAGGTCCACTTCACGACACTTCCCGTCGAGCGCTTCGGAAGGAACCATGGGGAGGACATCAACGTCGTAGATGATATGAAGATAAAGCGCCTCATTGCCGAGCAGATCGGGCCGAAGACCCCTGCGAGCCCGAGCGCACCGGGCGCCGCGTCCTCCTCACCGCCGTCGTCCTCACCGTCACCCTCGCCCGCCCCCGCGTCCGCATCCACATCCACGCCCACGGACGGCGGCGGCATCCCGTGCGTGGACTGAAACCCCTGACGACGGCGGGCTCCCGCCGCCGCACCGAGGCGATGCTCCTGGTCCTGGTCCTCATGATCGCCGTCTTCGGCCACGCCGCGGCGGGGCTCGCCATGAACGACGAGCTGCCGCCCAACCTCGCCGGCTTCACGATCAGCATGACGCTGCTCTCGCTGGTCGGACACCTGGGCATCCGCCGGTTCGCGGCGTACGCGGACCCGCTGGTCTTCCCGCTCGCCATGCTGCTGACCGGGCTGGGGCTGGTGCTGATCCACCGCCTCGACCAGGGCTACATCGAGCGGTACGGCTCGGACGCGAACGCCCCGGGCCAGCTGATGTGGACGGTGGTCGGCGTCGCCGCCTGCATCGCGGTGGTGGCGCTGCTGCGCGACCACCGGCTGCTGCAGCGGTTCATCTACATCACGATGGCCGTCGCGCTGGTGCTGCTGATCGCACCGGCGTTCTCACCCGCGGACACGTACGGCGCCAAGCGGTGGATCATCCTCTTCGGGTTCTCGCTACAGCCCGGCGAGTTCGTGAAGATCATGATCGCGATCTTCTTCGCCGGCTACCTGGTCATCCACCGCGACTCGCTGGCACTGACGGGCCGGAAGTTCCTCGGCATGCGGCTGCCCCCGATGCGCCAGCTCGGCCCCATCGTCACGGTGTGGATCGTCTCGATGCTGGTGCTGGTCTTCGAGCGAGACCTGGGTACGTCGCTGATCTTCTTCGGCGTCTTCGTGGTGATGCTCTACGTGGCCACCGAACGCACCAGCTGGATCGTGTGCGGCCTGTTCATGGCGGCGGCGGGCGCGTTCGTGGTGGGCTCGACGGAACCGCACGTCAAGGCACGTGTGGCGGCCTGGCTCGACCCGCTCTCCGTCTACTGGCCGACCCCGCCCCCGGGCATCACCTCGGACCAGTCGGCGCAAGCCCTGTTCAGCTTCGGCACGGGCGGCATCTCGGGGACCGGCCTCGGCATGGGCAACCCGGAGCTGATCAAGTTCGCGGGCCGCAGCGACTTCATCCTGACCACGGTGGGCGAGGAACTCGGCCTGGCCGGGGTCATGGCGGTCCTGATCCTGTACGCGCTCCTCGTACAGCGGGGGCTCCGGATGGCCCTCGCCGCCCGCGACCCCTTCGGCAAGCTCCTGGCGGTGGGCCTCGCCTCGGCGCTGGCCCTCCAGGTCTTCGTGGTCGCGGGCGGCGTCACGGGCCTGATCCCCCTGACGGGCAAGGCCCTCCCCTTCCTGGCCAAGGGCGGCTCGTCCCTCCTGGCCAACTGGATCATGGTCGCCCTGCTGCTCCGCATCAGCGACAGCGCGGAACGCCAACGCGAGGCGGACGCCCGCGGCCCGGTGGAAACGACGATCACCCCAACGGTGTCGGCGGCGTAGCGCGCGGGCTCCGGGGCGCTTCGCCGAGGCGGGGTCTCCGCCCCCCTCTCACCACACAGCGGGGCGGCGGTTGCCCACCCGCCCCCCTCGGCGGCGAGACCGAGGCCGGGCATGTTGCCGGGCGGGGTCGGGGCCGACCGCATCCCCCTCGGGCGGGTCGGCCTGCTGGTCGTTGGGGGGCCGTCAGCCTGATCGGACGGCCGGCTGGGGGCGATGCCTTCAGGAATCAGCGACCAGGACAGCGTGCGGTACCCCCACCGCGGGTCAGGCGTCGAAGTCGTACTCCAGCACGTAGGACGCGGAGTCGAGAGTCATCTCGTTCACCTCGACGGCCCGCCCTCCTTGGGCGAATGCGGTGCGGACGATCTGGATGACAGGGGTGCCCATCGAGAGCGAGAGTCGCTCGGCCTCGGCTGTCGAAGGCATGCGGGAGCGGACCTCCTCGCGGAAGTGGACCGGCTCGTGGCCCAGTTCGGCCAGGCGTGCGTACGTCCCGCCAGGGCCGGTGCCGACGTGAGTGATCGCGGATTCACCGACGACTTCCGCCGGCAGGTGGGACGTCGCGAACAGCACCGGCTTGCCATCGAGTACGAAGCGGCGGCCACGCACCCAGACCGGAGTGCCGGGCAGAACGCCGAGGGCGTCGGCGACTCGGTCGCTCGCCCCTTCTTCACGCACCTCGATCTGGTCGACGACGAGTTCGCGGTCTTCGGTATCGGCGGACCAGATGGACCGGCCCGACCCCCACTGCTCCTGTGCCAACCGCTGGACGCCGCGCCGCCGCAAGGGCCTGAAGGCTCGCACGAAAACGCCGGCACCCTTCCGCGCCTCCGCAAGGCCTTCGTTCTGAAGTACGGCGAGGGCCTGGCGTGCGGTCATCCGGGCGACCTCGTAGGTGGCCATGAGGTCGTTCTCACCCGGCAGGCGGTCGCCCGGACCGTACTCGCCCGACTGGATAGCCGTCCTCAGCGCATCCGCGATCCGCTGGTACTTCGGCTGACGGGCACCGCCCTGGCTGGTCATGAACCCATCACTCCTTCGCCTCTCCAGACACCCTAGGACCAGAGGCAGGCCTCACGAGTGAGGAGTCATCCCCCATGCTTCAGATCTACTCGACCGGGCGCTGGTCGGCTGGGAGCGATTCCTCGGCACGTTTGAGGCAGTGCCCGATGAGTGAGCGCTACGGGTACGTCCCGCATCGGCTCCTGCGGCACCGCGTCCGCGACATCGCTTCCGGCACCGAGGGCGAGCTGATGGCCGTGATCAACGAGAACGTCTCGGACTCCGCCTTGCGCGAGCACTGGGTGGAGCTGGCCTACATCCGCGGCGCCTCCGGTCGCGAATTCACCACCGCGGTCGGCAACATCGAGCGTGCCGCCGTCCCGCCGGGTGCGCCTCCGGGCTAAGTCGCGTCAGCGTGTGGTTGCCCCGACCCCGAGGTGCCCTCCCGCCATTCGCGTCCGATTCCCCGGATCAGCGCCGGGTACACGCCCAGGTACCGGAAGGGCTTGATGGCCAGCATGTACGCGGCGCCGAGGAGTCCGTTCGGTTTCACCAGGACGGCCATCTGGCCGTGGTAGCCGCCGGAACCGTCCGGGACCCAGCCGATGTGCATCACCCCGTGCACGGTCCTGTTGCCCATCTCCGCCACCCACTCGTCGTGCGTCTGGTAGACGGAGGTGAACGGAACCGCGTTGAGGTCCGGCCCGCGGGGACCCTCGCGCAGGTCCGCCGGCAGGCGGTCCCGCAGCGTCGCCACCCGGCCGCCGATGCCGGCGCCGGCCTTGTCCAGGCCGAGCAGCGCGCCGAGCTTCCAGCGGAGCGCGAAGAGCATGCGCCCCACGGGGGAGGGGACGGGATCCCCCTTGCCGGACGCGAACTGGCGCACGAGCCGCTCGAGGTCGTCGGGGCCTCCCGGCGTCGGGAGCGCCCAGACGTCTTCGAGCCGGAAGTCGCCAGCGATCTCGTGGATCCGCCAGGGTCGGGAGGTGTGCGCGGTCTTGGGGAGTCTCACGATCAAGCCCCTATCTATACGATGCCGTATAGAAGAAGGCTAGCACCCGTCTATACGGCACCGTATAGACGGGGGAAGACGTGAGCGGAGACACACCATGGGCACGACCCGCACGCCTCGCGGCAAGTGGATCGAGGAGGGGTTGCGGGCGCTCGCCTCGGGCGGCCCGGAGTCCGTCCGCATCGAGTCGCTGGCGCAGGCGCTCGGCGTCAGCAAAGGGGGCTTCTACGGGTACTTCGGCAACCGGGGCGCGCTCCTCACCGAGATGCTCGACACCTGGGAGCGGGAGGTCACCGAGGCGGTGATCGAGCAGGTCGAGAGCGGTGGCGGAGAGGCCAGGGCCAGGCTGGAGCGACTGTTCGCGATCGCCTCGTCCGGCTCCGGCGGGCCGATGACGGGCGTCGCGGCCGAGCTCGCGATCCGCGACTGGGCCCGGCGCGACGAGGACGTCGCCCAGCGCCTCCGGCGCGTCGACAACCGGCGCATGGACTACCTGCGCTCGCTGTTCGGCGAGATCTGCACCGACGCGGACGAGGTCGAAGTCCGCTGCACGGTCACCTTCTCCGTGCGGATCGGCGAGTACTTCATCGCCGCCGACCACGGCAGCCACAGCCGGGCGGACATGATGGAACTGACCAAGAACTGGCTGCTGCGGTAGCCGTAGGCCCGGTGTCCTGCAGCCAGTCCTACAGGTAGCCCTACCAGGTAGTCCTACAGGTAGTCCTCGAGGCGCCCTATCCGGTAGCCCTGTTCCTGGATGCGCTGCAGCATCCGCGTCGTCATCTGGATCTCCGTCGAGCCCTTGAGCTCCGCGGGGCCGCGGAAGTGGGCCAGGATGATGTCGCCCGGCTTGAGGGCGGAGCCCTCGGCGTACTGGAAGTTGTTGATCTGCATCGAGACCCGCCACAGCACCAGGGACGAGACTCCGCACTCCGAGGCGGCCCGGAGGGTGTCGTCGTTGTAGTTCCCGAAGGGCGGGCGGAAGAGCGGCGGTCGCTGACCGAAGCGCTTCTCCAGGCGTTCCTGCTGGCCGCATATCTCGTGCTTCTGCGCCTCGAAGGGCAGGGTCCGCAGGTTCGGGTGCGTCAGCGTGTGGTTGTTTATCGTGCTCGCCGAGCCGTTGTCGCGGAGCTTCTCGAAGTGCCCGTAGTCCGGCGAGGCCACACTGTCCGTCAGGAACATGCTGATCGGCAGCTTCAGATCAGCGGCCAGCTTCAGGAACTCGGGGTCCTTCTCCGCGCCGTCGTCGAAGGTCAGGAAGACGACCTTGTCCCCGGCCGGTACGGGTATTCGGTCGATCACGGGCACCTTGCCCGGGGCGGCCTTCGGTATCTCCGGCTTCCGGTCGGGCTTCGGCGCGTACTCCAGGGGGCCCGTCAGGCCCCACTTGCGGTACGCCTCGTCCGCGGCCCCGCCCGCCGGCGGCGCAGCGGACGGCGACGCAGCGGCCGACGGCGGGGACGGCGAGGCGGAAGGGCCCGATGTCCCCTGCGTCGCCTTCGCCTTGGGCCCCAGCCGCTCGCCGGTGTCCGCGCCGTCCCCGCACCCCGTCAGGGACAGCGCGAGCGCGCCGGCCGCCAGCGTCCCGGCCACCAACCGGCGCGCATGCATCACAGGTAATCCTCCAGGCGAGCCACGGCGTACCCCTTGTCCGTGACGGTCTTCATGACATGACGGATCATGTCAGGCATCGTGCCCTTCCAGTCCTCCTTGCCCCGGAAATGCGTGAGGATGATGTCACCGGGGTGCAGATCGCGGTCCCACTCGCGGTACTCCGTCCGGTTCGGGAAGGCCTCCGCGTTCCACAGCGGAACCGCCTTGATCCCGCAGGACTTCGCCGCGCGCAGCGTGTCCTGGTTGTAGTTGCCGTACGGCGGCCGGAAGAGGGTCGGGCGCTTGCCGAACTGCTTCTGGATCGTGTCCTGCTGGCCGCAGATCTCCTCGCGCTGCTTCTCGTACGACAGGCCGGGCATGTAGCGGTGGTTGAGCGTGTGGTTGTTCAGGGTGACGCCGGCGGCCTGCATCTCCTTGAAGTACGGGTAGTTGTCCTTGACGATGTAGTCGCTGAGGAACGCCGTGTACGGGATCTTCAGCTCCTGCATCATCCGCAGGAACTCGGGGTCCTTCTCGGCGCCGTCGTCGACCGTCAGGAAGACGACCTTGTCCTCCGTGTCGATGGTGGTGAAGACCGGCGGGTACTCCTCCTGGTCCTCCACCTCGAAACCGTCGCGCGTGGTGAGCTCGGGCTTCACCTTCGGCGCCGCCGGAGCGGCGAGCGGGGTCTTGGCCAGCCGCCACTTCTTCGCCGCCGCGATGCGCGCCTGCTGGGCCGCCTTGGCCTTCTCGGCGGCGCTGAGCGCGCCCGCCGCGCCCGCCTCCGCGCCCTTGCCCGCCTTGCCCGCCTTGGCCTTCTCGGCCTTGTCCGGCGCTCCGGACCCCCCGGAGCCGCACGCCGTGCCGAGGGCGGCTACCAGCAGGGCGGCCACGGCCACCCCGAACCGGCCGCGCGGACCCGCCGCGTACCGGTGACCCTGTTGCGTCTTATCTTCCTTTTGTCGGACTAGCTGCATAGCTGCGCATCCTGGCACCCGACACGCGGGCTCCCCGGAAGACACCGCGAGCGGAGTCCCACCTTCCACCGACTGGCCCACACCCCGCGCGCGCCCGTGCGTCGCCGACAATGGACCCGTGACCCCCGAAGACTTCGCCGCCCTCCTCACCCCCGAGGGGCGCACCCTCCTCGACTCGCTCCGCGACTACGACCCCGGCCAGGAGCTGGCCGTCGCCACCCGGCTGCGCCGCGAGCACCCCGCCGCTCTGGTGTCCGCCGCGCTCGGACAGGCCCGGCTGCGGCAGCGCGCGGTGGCGAAGTTCGGCGCCGAGGACGCCTTCCGGATGTACTTCACGCCCGGCGGCGGCGAGATGGCCACCCGCGCGTCCGTGGCCTCGTACCGCGCCGAGCGCCTCGCCGCTCTCGGCGTACGCAGCCTCGCGGACCTGTGCTGCGGCATCGGCGGGGACGCCCTCGCCCTGGCGCGGCTCGGCATCCGGGTGCTCGCGGTCGACCACGACCCGCTGACCGTCGCCGTCGCCCGGGCCAACGCCGAGGCGCTGGGGCTGGCGGACCTGATCGAGGTCCGTGAGGCGGATGTGACGGACGTGGACGTGTCCGCGTACGACGCCGTCTTCATCGACCCGGCCCGGCGCGGGGGCCGCGGCCGGATCTTCGACCCGGAGTCCTACTCGCCGCCGCTGTCCTGGGCCGTCGAGACGGCCCGTACGGCGAAGTGCGCCGCCATCAAGATCGCTCCCGGGATCCCGCACGAGGCGGTCCCGGCCGAGGCCGAGGCCGAGTGGATCTCCGACCAGGGGGACGTCAAGGAGGCCGTGCTCTGGTTCGGGACCTCGCCGGGGACCGTACGCGCCACCCTGCTGCCCGGGCCGCGCGCCCTGCACACCGCCGATCCGCTGCCCGACCCGGAGGCCGGGCCCGTCGGCCGCTGGCTCTACGAGCCCGACGGCGCCGTGATCCGCGCGCACCTCGTGGCCGAGGTCGCCGAACAACTGGACGGCCGGCTGATCGACCCGACCATCGCGTACATCACCGCCGACGAGCTGCGCGCGACGCCGTACGCGACGGCGTACGAGATCACCGACGTGCTGCCCTTCGGGCTGAAGAAGCTGAAGGCCCTGCTGCGCGAGCGCGGGGTCGGCATCCTGACGGTGAAGAAGCGCGGCTCGGCCATCGAGCCCGAGGAGCTCCGCAGGAAGGTGAAGCCGCAGGGGCCGAACTCGGCGACGGTCTTCCTGACCCGGGTCGCGGGCGCCCCGTCGATGCTGATCGGCGCACCGGCGGCGAAGCCCGTACGGGACCAGGCCGCCCAGGCGGATCCCGCGGATCAGTGAGCCTCGGGGCCACTGTCGGACCCGTGTCCTAGCCTCGGTCTCGAAGGACTCCCCCGACCCCTCGGACGGCAGGCACCATGACCCCGGCACCTCAGAAGATCACCACGTTCCTGATGTTCGAAGGCAGGGCCGAGGAGGCGCTGACCTTCTACACCTCGCTGTTCGAGGACGCCGAGGTCATCGACATCGCCCGCTACGACGCCGCCGGACCCGGCCCGGAGGGCTCGGTGAAGCTCGCCACGTTCGCGCTCGCCGGGCAGCAGTTCAAGTGCATCGACAGCTACGTCAAGCACGGCTTCGGCTTCACCCCGTCGGTATCGCTCTTCGTGGAGTGCGAGAGCGCGGCCGAACTCGACCGCCTGTACGGGGCCCTCGCCAAGGGCGGCGGGGAGCTGATGCCGGTGGGCTCGTACGGCTTCAGCGAGAGGTTCGGCTGGGTGAACGACCGCTTCGGCGTCTCCTGGCAGCTGAACCTGGCGGCGCGTGACTAGCGGCGCGCAACTAGGCCTTGTCCGGGGGACAGGACCTAGCCGCGGAAGACGCGCACCGCCCAGCGGTAGTGCGCGCCCGCCTTGCCCAGGCCGAGCAGTCCGGTGATCCAGAGGATCATGCCGAGGCCCATGTAGTACGCGAGCTCGCCGTACGCCTCGCGGCCCGGGCGGGCCGACAGGGCGACCCCGAAGGTCAGCCACAGCCCCGCCACGCCCAGCCCGAACGAGGTGAGCAGCCAGGTCAGGCTCCGCCCCGGAGCGCGTACCCGGGCGTCGGCGGCCGGATCCCGGCCCGCCTCCGCCCACGCGCACAGCAGCCCGCGCACCTGGCGGTCCAGGCGGGCCCCCCGGGCGAACCAGAACCCGGCCGGGACCAGCACGCCGACGCCGAGCACCACGAAGACGAAGCCGAGGATGAAGGAGATCGGGTCGCCCTCCTCGAAGGCCATCAGGGCCATGGCGACGAAGGTCCAGCCGAGGGCGAAGACGGCCGCGACGGCCCAGAGCAGCAGCAGCCGCCCGATGCCCAGGCTGCGCCGGCCCAACTCGTGCAGGATGCGCGCACGGTCGGCCCGTACGGCGTTCTCGTCCAGCCAGGCCCGCAGGTGCGCGGGAGGCGGCGGAGGCGGCAGGTCACGGCGAGGCATGCACATGACCATAGCCGCCGGGGCCGGCCCGGAACCCGTCAGCCCTAGCCGACCTCCACCGACTCGAACCGCCAGCGGTGCACCGCCCGCGTGATCAAGTCGGCTGCGGGCTCCGGGAGTTCGGGAAGGTCCGCCGACACGCCCTCGGGCGCTTCCCACCAGGTGATGACGAGCACCCGGTCCTGCGGGGCCCGGAACACCTCGCGGCGCACCGGCTCTTGGGCCAGCACCTGCGAACGGGCCCACTCCAGCAGCTCGTTGCCCCGACCGTCGGTGGCCCGGGCCTCCCACATCAGCGCGACGGTGCTCATGAGTACAGGTTGTCCTTGCTCAGCTCGTGCACGTGGTCATGGTCGTGCGAGTGCCCGTGGCCGTGCCCGTGGCCGTCCGACTGCCCGTGCGCGTGTTCGTGGGCCGTCCCCGGGACGTGCGGGTCCGTCACCGGCAGCGAGGAGTCCGCCGACAGGTCCCAGTCCGAGGGCGCACGGTTCCGCTTGACCATCTCCGCGCCCAGCGCCGCCACCATCGCGCCGTTGTCGGTGCACAGCTTGGGCCGCGGCACCCGCAGGATGATCCCCGCGTCGTCGCACCGCTCCTGCGCCAGCGAGCGCAGCCGCGAGTTGGCCGCCACACCGCCGCCGATCATGAGGTGGTCGACGCCCTCGTCCTTGCACGCCCGGATGGCCTTGCGCGTCAGCACGTCCACCACGGCCTCCTGGAAGGACGCCGCGACATCGCGCACCGGCACCTCCTCGCCCGCGTGCCGCTTCGCCTCGATCCAGCGGGCGACGGCCGTCTTCAGCCCGGAGAAGGAGAAGTCGTACGCCGCGTCGCGCGGCCCCGTCAGCCCGCGCGGGAAGTGGATCGCCTTCGGGTCGCCCTCGCGCGCGAGCCGGTCGATGACCGGACCGCCGGGGAAGCCCAGCTGGAGCACGCGCGCGATCTTGTCGAAGGCCTCGCCGGCCGCGTCGTCGATGGTCGCGCCGAGCGGCCGTACGTCGGAGGTGATGTCGGGGGCCAGCAGCAGCGAGGAGTGCCCGCCGGACACCAGCAGCGCCATGGTCGGCTCCGGCAGCGGACCGTGTTCCAGCTGGTCCACGCAGATGTGCGAGGCCAGGTGGTTCACGCCGTAGAGCGGCTTGCCCAGCGCGTAGGCGTACGCCTTGGCCGCCGAGGTGCCCACCAGCAGCGCCCCCGCCAGGCCGGGACCCGCCGTGACCGCGATGCCGTCGAGGTCGCGGGCGCTGACCCCGGCCTCCTTCAGGGCGCGCTCGATGGTGGGGACCATCGCCTCCAGGTGGGCGCGCGAGGCCACCTCGGGCACGACCCCGCCGAAGCGGGCGTGCTCGTCGACGCTCGACGCGATCGCGTCCGCGAGCAGGGTGGTGCCGCGGACGATGCCGACGCCGGTCTCGTCGCAGGAGGTCTCGATGCCGAGGACGAGAGGTTCGTCAGCCATTGCTCTCACTGCTCTCAGTTCGTGCTTGTGCGGGGTCGGTCAGTCGCATGACGAGCGCGTCGACGTTGCCGGGCTGGTAGTAGCCCCGCCGGAAGCCGATGGGCTCGAAGCCGAAGCGCTCGTAGAGCTTCTGGGCGCGGGCGTTGTCCACCCGCACTTCCAGCAGCACCTCGGCGCACTCGAAGGCGGTGGCGGCGCGCAGCAGGTCGGTCAGGAGCCGGGCGCCGAGCCCGGTCCCCCACTGGTCGCGGGCGGCCGCGATGGTCTGTACGTCGGCCAGGTCGCCGGCGGCGGCCAGCCCGGCGTAGCCCACCAGCCGGCCCGATCCGTCCTCGGCGACGACGTATCTGCGCGTGGCCTGCGGGCCGCGGGCGTGGGCCAGCTCGGACCAGAACATCCCGGCGGACCAGGCGTCATCGGGGAACAGCTCGTGCTCCAGCTTCAGCACCGGCTCGATGTCCCACCAGCGCATCTCGCGGAGTACGACGTCAGGGGCGGCCGTCACTGCGGGGTGACCACCTTGTAGTTCTTGGGCACCTGCGCGTCGGGCCGGCGCAGGTAGAGCGGGGCCGGAGCCACGCCGTCGGCGTTTTCGAACGGCTCCCCGGCGGCCAGGCGCTCCGCGGCCAGCGAGACCAGTGCGGCGGCCGACTGGTGCTCGGGCCCGCGCGCGTCGGGGAAGACCTCGGGGTACAGCAACGCGCCCTGGCCCACCGCGGGCAGGCCCGCGACCTGCTCGGCGATGTCGGCCGGGCGGTCCACGGCGGGTCCGCCGACCCGCGTGCGGGGGTCCTCGTAGCGCGCCCAGTAGACCTCCTTGCGCCGCGCGTCGGTGGCGACGACGAAGGGGCCCTCGATCCCGGCGGCCCCGGCGGCGTGGGCGAGCCCGTCGAGGGTGCACACGCCGTACACGGGCACGCCCAGCACGGAGGCGAAGGTGGAGGCCGTGACGAGGCCGACGCGCAGCCCGGTGTAGGGGCCGGGGCCGACCCCGACGACGATGCCGGTGACGGCGTCGAGCTTCAGCCCGGCCTCGGCGAGCACCTTGTCCACGGAGGGCAGCAGCAGCTCCCCGTGGCGGCGGGCGTCGACCTGGTTCGACTCGGCGAGGACGGACTCGCCGTCGTGCAGGGCGACGGTGACGGCGGGCGTGGCGGTATCTACAGCGAGCAAGAGCACGCGAACAGCCTACGACTCCGGAACCCCCAGGCTTTGCGGCCGGTTGTGGAGCGGGCCTGCTGCTACCTTTCGATCAGGCGTCGGACGAGGCAACAGGCAGTGCGGAGAGGTGGAGCAAGGTGGCACGCAGCAGCTCGGGAATCGTGGCCGGGCTCACCGCCGCGGCACTCGCCGCGATCGGCTTCCTCGGCTACCAGGCATCCGCGACAGCTCCCGAGCGTCCCCCGCAGGCCGCCCCGCAGGCGCCGGCCCCGGCCCCCAGCCCGGCCGCGGGCAAGCAGGACCCGGCGAAGCCGGTGCCGCTGCCGGAAGGTTCGGGCACCGGGGTGCGCGTCGTGTACTCCGTGGGCAACAAGCGCGTGTGGCTGGTGGGCGAGGCCGGTCAGGAGCCCAAGTCGTTCACGGTGATGCCGAGCACGGTGCACCCCAAGGCGGGCAGCTACCTGGTGGGCTCGCGCTCGGGCGCGGTCACCGGCTCGGACGGGGTGCCGATCGAGCACGTCGTACGGTTCGCCACCACGGAGGGCGTGATCATCGGATTCAGCGCCCGCGCGGACGGCGCGACGCCGGAGCCCGACCCGAACCGGAAGACCGGCGGCATCCGCATGACGAAGGCCGACGGCGACGCGATGTGGGCCTTCGCGACGATCAACTCGAAGGTCGTCGTCGTTCCCTGACGTCCCGGGGGCAGACCACCCGTACGTGCGACGAACCTAGGCCGCTTCGGATTCCGGAGCGGCCTGTTCGCGTACGCAGCCCTGCGGTTCCCCCTCGCCCGTGACGGGCGCGAGGGCGGGCGGCGTCGAGACGGCGCTGGCAGCCACGCCCGCGGCGAGCAGCGCTCCCATGGACACGGCGGACGGCCGGGGATCGCGCTGCGCTCCTGCTGGTGCCGACATGGCTGCCTCCTGGGACACCGGGACGCTGAACTTAGGCATACCTAAGAAACTCTCGGTACCATGTCATCACGCGTGCCACCGCCTGCGCAATATCTTGCCGACGAGTTGTCGGCACGTTCGCCGCTTCGGTCGCCGCTCCAGTCGTCGCTCCGGCTGTCGCTCCAGTCGCGGGCGCGTTACTCCGAGAGGGCCCCGGCCAGGGCGTCCAGTCCGGCCCCGTCGGCCCAGCGCGCCCCGATCCCGCGCACCGACACCTCCCGTACGTCGTCCAGGACCTCCTCGTGGCCGACGGCCCGGGCGATCACCACGTGCAGCCGGTCGTCGGAGAGCTCCTCCACCTTGCCGTCGCCCCACTCCACGACGACCACGGACTCGGGCAGCGAGACGTCGAGGTCCAGGTCCTCCATCTCGTCCAGCCCGCCCCCCAGCCGGTACGCGTCCACGTGCACCAGCGCGGGCCCGCCGCTCAGCGAGGGGTGTACGCGGGCGATCACGAAGGTCGGCGAGGTCACGGCCCCGCGCACGCCCAGTCCCTCGCCGAGCCCGCGGGTCAGCGTGGTCTTGCCCGCGCCGAGCTCGCCGGTCAGCAGGACGAGGTCGCCCGGGCGCAGCAGGCCGGCGAGCCTGCGGCCCAGATCCCGCATGGAGTCCGGGGAGTCGACGGTGATCCGGGTCTCGGCCGCGACACCGGCCTCAGGTGCCGGTGCCTGGCTGCGCTGTGCTTCCAGCGGTACTTCTTCCATGCCCGCCAACGTTAGTCGCTGCGAGGGCGGGGACCGCGCCGGTGCGCGCCAGCAGCTCGGTCAGCAGTCGCGTCACCGTCTCCGGGCGCTCCAGCATCATCAGGTGCCCGGTGGACTCCAGGATCACCAGCTCGGCGCTCGGCAGCGCCTCCTTCATGGCCACGCTGTGCCCGGGCGGGGTGATCATGTCGTTGTCCCCGGCGACGACGGTGACGGGGATGTCCGCGAACCGCTGGAGGGCCTCGGTCTTGTCGTGGGTCTGGAAGGCCGGGTAGAACTCGGCGACCACGTCGATCGGGGTGGCCTCGATGAGCCGCTCCGCGAAGCGCGCGACGCCCGGGTCCACGTCGCGGGAGCCGAACGAGTACATCTTGATCATGCCCGCGAAGAGGTCGGCGGTGGCCCTGCGGCCCTTCTCGACCAGCTCCACCTGCGAGCCGAGCGCCTTGAGCACGCCCGGCAGGATGCGGCGTACGGCACCCAGCCCGACGGAGGGCAGCCCGTACGTCACCTCGTCGAGGCGGCCGCTGGAGGTGCCGACCAGGGTGACGCCGACGACGCGGTCGCGCACGAGGTCGGGGAACTGCTCCGCGAATCCCATGATGGTCATTCCGCCCATCGAGTGACCCACCAGGATCAGCGGGCCCTCGGGGGCGGCGGCGTCGATGACGGCCTTCAGGTCGCGGCCGAGCTGATCGATGGTGACCGGTTCGCCGTCCGCCTGGGCCAGTCCGCGGGCGCTGCGGCCGTGGCTGCGCTGGTCCCAGTAGACGGTGCGGACCACTCCGCGCAGCGCGGCGCGCTGGAAGTGCCAGGAGTCCTGGCCAAGGCAGTAGCCGTGGCAGAAGACGACGGTGGCGCCGGGCGCGGGCTTCCGGCGCAGCCGGGACCGCGGCCGCTTGGTGTCCTCGGGGAGCTCGTCGACCTCGTAGTAGAGCTCGGTGGCGTCCTCGGCCCGGCAGGTCCCCTGCGTCCCGCGCAGGGACCCGTAGTCACCGGCGGCGTCGAGGGCCAGGCGCGCCTTCATGCGCATGCCGCGCCCGACGGTGATCCGTTCGACGGCTACACCGGCCGCCGCACCCGCCGCTATCACGCCGATGGCAGCGCCGGCCCAGCCGGCCTTGCGCCAGTTCTCGCTCACGCCGCCGCCCTCACTCCGACTCAGGCGCCCAGGTACACCCGGGGCACACGCCCTCCGATACGGGTGACGATCTCATACGCGATCGTGTCTGACGCTTGAGCCCAGTCCTCGGCGGTGGGTTCACCGCGCTCCGCGTCCCCGAAGATGACCGCTTCGTCGCCCGCCGTGGCCGTGTCGCCGTCCAGGTCGACCACGAACTGGTCCATGGCCACGCGCCCGGCGACGTGGCGGATCTTGCCGCCGACGAGGACCGGGCCGCGCCCTGAGGCGTGCCGCGGGATGCCGTCGGCGTAACCGGCCGGGATCAGCGCGAGGGTGGTCTCGGCGTCGGTGACGTGGTGGTGCCCGTAGCTCACGCCGTGCCCGGCCGGGACGGTCTTGACCAGCGCGAGGGAGGCCTTGAGGGTCATGGCGGGCCGCAGGCCGAGCTGGGCCGGGGTGCCGAGTTCGGGTGCGGGCGAGACCCCGTAGACGGCCAGCCCGCAGCGCACCAGGTCGAAGTGGGACTCGGGCAGGGTGAGAGTGGCGGGCGAGTTGGCGATGTGCCTGACCTCGGGCTCCACGCCCTCCTTCTCGGCGTACGCGAGCATGTCGCGGAAGGCCGTGAGCTGGAGCTGGATGGACGGATGCCCGGGCTCGTCGGCGCAGGCGAAGTGCGACCAGAGGCCGGTGACCTGGACGGTGCCCTCGGCCTGGGCGGCGACGGCCGCCCCGACCAGTTCCGCCCAGTCGCCGGGCTGGCAGCCGTTGCGGCCGAGTCCGGTGTCGGCCTTGAGCTGGATCCTGGCCGGGCGGCCGGCGGCGCGGGCGGCCTCCCGTACCTCGTCCAGGGCCCACATTCCGCTGACGGAGACGTCGATGCCGGCCTCGACGGCCTCCCGCCAGGGCCCGCCGGGGGTCCACAGCCAGCACATGATCCGGCCTTCGACCCCGGCGGCGCGCAGCGCGAGCGCCTCGTCGGGCGTGGCGGTCCCGATCCAGGTGGCTCCGGCCTCCTGGGCGGCCTTGGCGCAGGCCAGAGCGCCGTGCCCGTAGGCGTTCGCCTTGACGACGGCCATCAGCTCGGCCCGGGGCGCCCGCCCGCGCAGCGCGCGCACGTTCGCCCGTACGGCATCGAGGTCGATCTCGGCGTACACGCGCGTCGGTGTCTCGTTCATCCCCCACAGTCTCTCAGAACCCCCACCTGGACCTGGTCCCCTGGGGCTCCGCGCCCGGTCACGGCCGGCGGACGTCCCGCCACGCCGCCGGGAGGGCCTCGGCAACCTGGTGGGCCAGCAGCGGGCCGCCCGTAAGCCTGGCCGCCAGGCCGTGGAGGTACGCCGCCACCGACCCGGCGTCCGCCCCGGACAGCCCGCCCGCCAGGAGCGAGCCAGCCAGCCCGGACAGCACGTCACCGCTCCCGGCGGTGGCCAGCCACGGCGTCCCCGTCGGATTCACCCGCGCCACCCCGCCCGAGGCGACCAGCGTCGTCGAGCCCTTCAGCAGCACCGCCGAGCCGTACCGCTCGGCCAGTTCCCGTACGGACCCCAGCCGGCCCGCCTCCACCGACTCCCGCGGAACCCCCAGCAGCGCCGCCGCCTCCCCCGCGTGCGGGGTCAATAGGGTCGGGGCCGTCCGGGCCCGCAGCACACCGGCGTCCAGCCCCCGCAGCCCGTCCGCGTCGACCAGCACCGGAACGTCCTGCGCCAGCAGCTCCGCGACCTCGCCGCCGCGCCCCTCCCCCAGCCCCGGCCCGACCACCCAGGCCTGCACCCGGCCGCGCCCGATCAGCGTCTCGGGGTACCGGGCGAGCACGGCCTCCGCCGCCGGCCCCACGTACCGCACCGCGCCCGCACCGCCCCGCAGCGCCCCCGCAACGGCCAGTACGGCCGCGCCCGGGTACTGCGGGGACCCGGCGGCGATCCCGACCACGCCCCGCCGGTACTTGTCGCTCGACGCCGTCGGCACCGGCAGCAGGCCCGCCACGTCGGCGTGCTGCATGGCCTCCACGGCGGGGCGGCCGGACAGCTCCAGGCCGATGTCCACCAGGTGCACCACGCCCGCCCGCGAGGCCCCCGGATCGATCAGCAGGCCCGGCTTGTACGCCCCGAAGGTCACCGTCACATCGGCCGTGACGGCCGGGCCCGCCACCTCCCCGGTGTCCGCGTCCACCCCGCTCGGCAGGTCCACGGCGACCACCGGGACCCCCGGCGGGATCCGCTCCACCAGCGCTGCCGCGGCCGGCCGCAGCCCGCCCCGGCCGCCGATCCCCAGCAGCCCGTCCACCACGAGGTCCGCGCGCTGCGGGACGGCTTCCTCGACGCGTCCTCCGGCGGCCCGCAGCGCGGCGAGCCCGCCCGCGTGCAGCCTCCCGGGGTCCATCGGCACCGCCGTCACCCCGGCCCCGCGCCGGGCGAGCCGCGCCCCGGCGTAGAGCGCGTCGCCCCCGTTGTCGCCGGGCCCGGCCAGCAGCACGATCCGGGACCCGTACACCCGTCCCAGCAGCCCCGCGCATACGGCGGCCAGCCCGGCCGCCGCCCGCTGCATCAGGGCGCCCTCGGGCAGCCGGGCCATCAGCTCCCGCTCGGCGGCCCGTACGGTCTCCACGCTGTAAGCAGTACGCATGGCACCACCCTGCCCGACGGAGGCCGCTGCCCCTCGGCTATCTCTCGCCTATCCCTCGGCGATCACCACGGCGGAGGCGACGCCGGCGTCGTGGCTCAGTGAGATGTGCCAGGACTTCACGCCCAGCGCCCGTGCCCGGGCCTCGACCGTCCCGGACACCCGCAGCCGGGGCTGCCCGGTGTCCTCCACGTACACCTCTGCGTCGGTCCACAGCAGCCCGCCGGGCGCGCCGAGCGCCTTGGCCAGGGCCTCCTTGGCCGCGAACCGGGCGGCGAGCGAGGCGATCCCGCGCCGCTCACCGCTCGGCAGCGTCAACTCGGCGTCGAGGAACAGCCGCCCGGCCATGTTCGGCGTCCGCTCCAGCGCCGCGCCGAACCGCTCGATCTCCGCAACGTCAATTCCCACGCCGATAATCACAACGCCTGCCCCACTGCCCGCTACTCACTCCACAGTCACCACTGTGCCCGATTGCCGGCGACCTGTTCCGTTCGCTTCGCTCACTCCACAGTCACCGACTTCGCGAGGTTACGCGGCTGGTCCACCTCGTTCCCGCGCGCCGTCGCCAGCTCGCACGCGAAGACCTGCAACGGCACCGTCGCCACCAGCGGCTGGAGCAGCGTCGGCGTGGCCGGGATCCGGATCAGGTGGTCGGCGTACGGCACGACCGCCTCGTCGCCCTCCTCCGCGATGACGATGGTCCGCGCCCCGCGTGCCCGGATCTCCTGGATGTTCGACACGATCTTGTCGTGGAGCACCGACCGCCCGCGCGGCGACGGGACGACGACGACCACCGGCAGGTCCTTCTCGATCAGCGCGATCGGCCCGTGCTTGAGCTCGCCCGCCGCGAAGCCCTCGGCGTGCATGTACGCCAGCTCCTTGAGTTTGAGCGCGCCCTCCAGCGCCACCGGGTACCCCACGTGCCGCCCCAGGAACAGCACGGTGTTCTTGTCGGCGAGGGACCGGGCGAGCTCCCGTACGGGCTCCATCGTCTCCAGTACGGTGTCCACCGCCGCGGCGATGTCCGACAGCTCCCGGATCACCGCCCGGATCTCGTCGCCCCACTTGGTGCCCCGTACCTGCCCCAGGTACAGCGCGACCAGGTAGCAGGCCACGAGCTGCGTCAGGAACGCCTTCGTGGAGGCGACCGCCACCTCCGGGCCCGCATGCGTGTAGAGCACCGCATCCGACTCCCGCGGAATGGTCGACCCGTTCGTATTGCAGATGGCCAGCACCCGGGCGCCCTGCTCGCGCGCGTGCCGCAGCGCCATCAGGGTGTCCATGGTCTCGCCGGACTGCGAGATCGCGACCACCAGCGTCCGCTGGTCCAGGATCGGGTCGCGGTAGCGGAACTCGCTCGCCAGCTCCGTCTCGCACGGGATGCGGGTCCAGTGCTCGATGGCCAGCTTCGCGATCATGCCCGCGTGGTACGCCGTACCGCACGCCACGATCACGACCTTGTCGACCTCCCTGAGCACCGAGGCGGGGATGCGCACCTCGTCCAGGGTCAGCGAGCCGCTCGCGTCGATCCTGCCCAGGAGGGTGTCGGCGACAGCCTTCGGCTGCTCCGCGATCTCCTTGAGCATGAAGTAGTCATAACCCCCCTTCTCGGCCGCCGAGGCGTCCCAGTCCACGTGGTACGCCCGCACGGTCGCGGCCGAACCGTCGAAGTTGGTCACCGACACCCCGTCGCGGCGGAGCTCGACGACCTGGTCCTGCCCCAGCTCGATCGCGGACCGGGTGTGGGCGATGAACGCGGCCACGTCCGAGGCGAGGAAGTTCTCTCCCTCTCCAACGCCCACCACCAGGGGCGAGTTCCGGCGCGCGCCGACGACCACGTCCGGCGCGTCGGCGTGCACGGCGACCAGCGTGAAGGCGCCCTCGAGCCGCAGGCACACCCGCCGCATCGCCGCCGCCAGGTCCCCGCCGGCCGCGTACTCCTCGGCGAGCAGGTGCGCCACCACCTCGGTGTCCGTCTCGGACTCCAGCCGGTGTCCGCGCTCGGCGAGTTCGGCGCGCAGCGCGGCGAAGTTCTCGATGATGCCGTTGTGCACGACCGCCACCCGCCCGGAGTTGTCCAGGTGGGGATGGGCGTTGGCGTCGGTCGGCCCGCCATGGGTGGCCCACCGGGTGTGCCCCAGCCCGGTGGACCCGGCCGGCAGCGGGTTGCCGACCAGTTCCTTCTCCAGGTTGACGAGTTTCCCGGCCTTCTTGACCGCGGCCAGTTCCCCCTCGGAGAGCACGGCGATCCCCGCCGAGTCGTAGCCGCGGTACTCCAGTCGCTTGAGTCCGGCGATGACCACATCGAGCGCCGACTGCGCTCCCACGTAACCCACAATTCCGCACATAGGCCGCAGCGTACGCCGAAGTTGAGCTCCTGCCCCGTACCTGAACAAGACGAAAACCCCGCCCCGGCGAATGTGCCGGAGCGGGGTTGACGCATCGCCGGGCAGGCGTCAGCCGAGCTTCTTGACCTGGGTGTCGATGAGCGTCTTCGGGGACTCCGCCGCGCCGAGCAGGCTGATCGAGCTGAAGGAGGCGACCGTGGAGCCCTTGCGCGCCACCACGAGCAGGAGGGTGCCCTTGTCACCGTCCTCCAGGTCCGCCGTGAGGGCGAGGCTCACGGCCTCGTCGCCGCCGGTGACCGCCGGGCCCGGCTTGACGCTCTCGTACTTGGTGGTCTCGCCCTCGGAGGTGGCGCTGAAGCCGCCCGCGCAGGCCGTGCCCGCCGCCTTGAAGGAAGCGACCAGTTCCTCGGCGCCCTTGCCGTCGAAGGAGGACAGGCCGGTCATCGTCGCGGTGGCGCCGAGCGCCTTCTGGATGGCCTCCAGCTTCTCCTCCGGCGAGGCGTTCGCGGCCGCTTCCTTCGGCTTGGCGCTCAGCGCCGTACGGGCGACACCGGTCGGCGTACCGATCTTCTGCAGGGCCTGGGTCTGGACCAGGACCTTGCACTCGGGCTTGTCGGTGGTGACCTGGGTCGAGTCGACCTTGCCGAGCTTGGCGGCCGCTTCGGCGTTGACCACGTAGTCGGGGACCTCGGCCTGGGTGACCAGCAGGGCCGTCAGCTCCGCGTCGGTCTTGCCCTTGGCGGCCGGGGCCGCCGAGCTCGCCGGAGCGGACGGCTTGGCGTCCGTCTTGGTGTCGGCCTTGTCGGAGCCGCAGGCGGTGGCCAGCAGGGCCAGGGACACCGCGGACGCGGTCAGGACGGTACGACGGACAAGAGCGGTACGCACGAAGGATCTCCCCCAAAGACAACAACGAGAATCAGCTCAGCAGGAGCGCCACCCGGCATGACGGAGCACGCTCAGAACTGCTGCGTTCCCGCAATGTACTGGTAAGTACGATCACCCGGCCGGGCTTTTGGCGCACCTGCGGCCGATCGTGATCGGCACGAGACCACAAGGGCCTCGATTCGGTACCGGCCCCGGCCCCGACCGCGTGACCGACCACGTGACCGACCACACCACCCATAACCGAGCCGGAGCGCCGACAATGGCGGTGTGATCACTTCGCCGCCACGAAGCAGCACGCCGGACAACGCAACGGAGCGCACCGGCCCGGACGGGCACCCCACCCGCCCCACCCACCGCCGGAGCCCCGACGCCTCTCCGTACGTCGACCTCACCCGCGCCGAGTGGAGCGCCCTGCGCGAGCGGACCCCGCTGCCGCTCACCGCCGACGAGGTCGAGCGGCTGCGCGGCCTGGGCGACGTCATCGACCTCGACGAGGTCCGCGACGTCTACCTGCCGCTCTCCCGCCTCCTGAACCTGTACGTGGGCGCCACCAGCAATCTCCGCGGCACCCTCAACACCTTCCTCGGCGACGCCGGCAACGGGCACGGCGCCCAGCAGGGCACCCCCTTCGTCATAGGGGTCGCCGGCTCGGTCGCCGTCGGCAAGTCCACCGTGGCCCGTCTGCTCCAGGCCCTGCTCGCGCGCTGGCCCGAGCACCCCCGCGTGGAGCTGGTCACGACCGACGGCTTCCTCTACCCGATGAAGGAGCTCCAGCGGCGCGGGCTCACCTCCCGCAAGGGCTTCCCGGAGTCCTACGACCGCCGCGCGCTCACCCGCTTCGTCGCCGACATCAAGGCCGGCAAGGACGAGGTCCGGGCCCCGGTCTACTCGCACCTGATCTACGACATCGTGCCCGGCGAGGAGCTCGTCGTACGCCGCCCGGACATCCTCATCGTCGAAGGCCTCAACGTGCTCCAGCCGGCCCTCCCCGGGACGGACGGCCGCACCCGCGTCGCCCTGGCCGACTACTTCGACTTCAGCGTCTACGTGGACGCGCGCCCCGAGGACATCGAGCGCTGGTACCTGGGCCGCTTCCGGAAGCTGCGCGAGACCGCCTTCCAGAATCCTTTCTCCTACTTCCGCAAGTACACCCAGGTCTCCGAGGAGGAGGCCATGGAGTACGCGCAGACGATGTGGCGGACCATCAACAAGCCCAACCTGCTGGAGAACGTGGCCCCCACCCGCGGCCGCGCCACCCTGGTCGTCCGCAAGGGACCGGACCACAAGGTGCAGAAGCTGAGCCTGCGCAAGCTCTAGTGGTTAGGGTGCGGGCATGCTGCATCTGCGGATGATCACCCCGCACCACCTCACGGAGCAGGTGGTGGAACTGATCGACCGGACGGTCGGTACCACTCATCTGGTCGTGCTGGACGGCGCCGCCCGCGATCCCCAGGGCGACCTGGTGCTGTGCGACGTCGCGCGCGAGGCGGCCGACGAACTGCTGCAGGAGATGCGCACGCTCGGCATCGGCGAGAGCGGTTCGATCGCCGTCGAGAACATCGACCTGTCGATCTCCAAGCGCGCCGACGACGCGGAGGAGGAGGCGCCGGGCGAGGCCGCCGACGCGGTGGTCTGGGAACAGCTCGCCGAGTCGACGCACGAGGAATCCACCCTCACGATCACCTACAGCGTCTTCATGATCGTGGCGACGATGATCGCGGCCTGCGGTGTGGTCCTGGACAACGCGATCCTGATCGTGGGCGCCATGGCGGTCGGCCCGGAGTTCGGCCCGCTCGCCGGCATCTGCACGGGCCTGGTGCAGCGCAGGCCGAGGCTCGCCGGGCGTTCGCTCTTCGCGCTGGTGGTCGGCTTCACGGCGGCGATCGCGGCCACGACTGTCTTCAGTCTGGCGATGGACGGGCTCGGCCTGTTCCACGAGGGAATGCTCGACAACCCACGGCCGAACACCAGCTTCATCTGGCAGCCCGACCCGTTCTCCTTCGTCGTGGCGCTGCTCGCGGGCGTGGCCGGCATGCTGTCGCTGACCTCGGCGAAGGCGGGCGCACTGGTCGGCGTGGCGATCTCCGTCACCACCGTCCCGGCGGGCGCCAACGCCGCCGTGGCACTCAGCTACGGGGACTTCGCCCAGATGTGGGGCTCGGGCGTCCAGCTGGCGCTCAACCTGGGCGGCATCATCCTCTCGGGCACGCTCACCCTCATCGCCTGGAAACTGCTGTGGCGCACCCAGCAGAGCCGGATGATCCGGAAGCCGGGTGCGCCACGCAGGCCGAGCGGGGCCGTTTAAGACCTGTCTAGCCGAGCGCCGACTTCACGGCGTCCGCGAGCCGGCCGGCGACCGAGCGCGCCTGCTCGATGTCGGCGGCCTCCACCATCACCCGTACGAGCGGCTCCGTACCGGACGGACGGAGCAGCACCCGCCCGGTGGCGCCCAGCTCGCGCTCGGCGTCGGTCACCGCCGCGGCCAGCTCGCCGGAGGTCGCGACACGGGACTTGTCCACGTCGGGAACGTTGATCAGCACCTGCGGCAGCCGCTGCATGACGCCGGCCAGCTCCGCCAGGGACTTGCCGGTGGCCGCGACCCGCGCCGCCAGCAGCAGCCCGGTCAGCGTGCCGTCGCCGGTCGTCGCGTGGTCGAGGATGATCACGTGGCCGGACTGCTCGCCGCCCAGCGCGTAGCCGTGCTCCTTCATCGACTCCAGCACGTACCGGTCGCCGACGCCGGTCTGCACGACGTGGATGCCCTCGCCCTCCATGGCCAGCTTGAAGCCCAGGTTGGACATCACGGTGCCGACCACGGTGTTCTCGCGCAGCTGCCCGGCCTCGCGCATGGCCAGTGCCAGCACCGCGAGGATCTGGTCGCCGTCGACCTCCGCGCCGGTGCCGTCCACGGCCAGGCAGCGGTCCGCGTCACCGTCGTGCGCGATGCCGAAGTCGGCGCCGTGCTCGATCACGGCGGCCTTGAGCAGGCCGAGGTGGGTGGAGCCGCAGCCGTCGTTGATGTTCAGGCCGTCCGGCTCGGCGCCGATCGTGACGATCTCCGCGCCGGCCCGGGCGAAGGCCTCGGGCGACACGTACGCGGCCGCGCCGTGCGCCTCGTCCAGGACGATCTTCAGGCCGTCGAGGCGGTTGGGGAGGACCCCGATCAGGTGGCCGACGTACTTCTCGAAGCCCTCGGTGTAGTCGGAGACGCGGCCGACTCCGGAGCCGGTGGGCCGGTCCCAGGGGGCGCCGGTGCGGTGCTCCTCGTAGACGGACTCGATGCGGTCCTCCAGCTCGTCGGCGAGCTTGTGGCCGCCGCGGGCGAAGAACTTGATGCCGTTGTCCGGCATGGCGTTGTGGCTGGCAGAGAGCATCACGCCGAGGTCGGCACCCAGCGCACCGGTGAGATACGCCACCGCCGGGGTGGGCAGCACACCGACGCGCAGGACGTCCACGCCCGCGCTCGCGAGGCCGGCCACGACCGCCGCCTCGAGGAATTCGCCGGAGGCACGGGGATCCCGGCCGACCACGGCCGTCGCCCGGTGGCCCGCGAAGGTGCCCGCCTCGGCCAGTACGTGGGCAGCCGCCACGGAGAGGCCGAGCGCGAGCTCCGCCGTCAGATCCGCGTTGGCAACGCCGCGTACACCGTCCGTCCCGAAGAGTCGTCCCACTGTTGTCCTCCCGAGTTTCTGCATCGCTTTGTGACCGCTTGTGACAGGTATTTGCCGCTTGTGGCGGTAAACGAACCGCCCCGGCAGCACGGAGAGTGCTGCCGGGGCGGTCGTTGCAGAACAGCAGGCGCAGATTAACGCTTGCTGTACTGCGGAGCCTTACGGGCCTTCTTGAGACCGGCCTTCTTGCGCTCGACCGCACGGTCGTCGCGGGAGAGGAAGCCGGCCTTCTTCAGCGCCGGGCGGTTGTTGTCCACGTCCGCCTCGTTCAGCGCACGGGCCACACCAAGGCGCAGGGCGCCGGCCTGGCCGGAGACGCCGCCACCCGCGATGCGGGCGATGATGTCGTAGCGGTTGTCCAGCTCGAGGAGCTTGAACGGCTCGTTGACTTCCTGCTGGTGCACCTTGTTGGGGAAGTAGTCCTCAAGGGTGCGACCGTTGATCTTCCACTTGCCGGTGCCCGGAACGATCCGGACGCGGGCGATGGCGTTCTTGCGACGGCCCAGGCCGGCGGCCGGCTGGGGGTCGCCGAAGCGACCGGCAAGGGACTCGGAGGTGTAGTCGCCCTCGACGACGACCTCAGACTCGCTGGTGTACTCCTCGACGTTGCCCTCGAACTCGTCGACGGGGGTCGTCTCGGCGGTGGTCTCGGCCACGATGCTCCTCAGAATTTTCTACGTCTTAGGGGGTGGCCGGAACTACTGCGCGACCTGGGTGATCTCGAACGGCACCGGCTGCTGAGCAGCGTGGGGGTGCTGGTCGCCCGAGTAGACCTTCAGCTTCGAGAGCATCTGACGGCCCAGGGTGTTCTTGGGGAGCATGCCCTTGATGGCCTTCTCGACGGCCTTCTCCGGGTTGTTCGCCAGGAGGTCGTCGTAGCGCACCGAGCGGAGGCCGCCCGGGTAGCCGGAGTGGCGGTACGCCATCTTCTGGGTCGCCTTGTTGCCGGACAGGTGAACCTTGTCGGCGTTGACGATGATGACGAAGTCGCCCATGTCCATGTGGGGGGCGTAAGTCGGCTTGTGCTTACCCCGCAGGAGGGCAGCGGCCTGGGTCGCCAGACGGCCGAGGACAACGTCCTGGGCGTCGATGACGAGCCACTGGCGCGAGATGTCGCCGGGCTTGGGGCTGAACGTACGCACGCGTATGCCTTCGCTTCTTCAGTGGTGGTATCCCAAAGGGCGCAAGCCCCACGGGAAGGTCCTGACAGGGTCACCACGGACGATCACGACAGCCCTCAATCACAACGGGGACGCAACCCGTGTGAACTGCTGGTCATCGGTCCGGTGGACCGGCGCAAGGCCCTTTCACGTGAGAATGAGAAAGCCAATACGCATAACAAACCAGCAGGATACCCAAGCAGACCCGAACGGGTCAAAACGCGGTCCGCGATGCCGATTCTGCTGGCGTCGCGGCGCACTCCGGTTTGGTCCTGGGTGGGGACCCCGCAGTTGTTACGGGTCCCAGAGTAACCCGCCCGGAGCGCAGCGCACGACGCGCCAGCAGAATCGCGAGCCCGCACAGGGTGGCGCAGTCCTTGAAGGCGCGCCGTTTGTGGGCCAGCTCCGACGGCCACGGGAGCAGGGCCACCTGGGGCGTCAGTGCCAGCCAGAACCAGGGCGAGCGGGGCATCGAGCCCGGCCGCACCCCCGAGGCCAGCAGTACCGGCAGCACCACCAGCAGGTAGTGGTCGAAGGACGGCCGCGAGACCAGGAATGCGGCGAGCATCACCATGCAGGCCGTCTCCACGAGCCGCAGCTCTCCCCCGTCCGTCTCGTCGTGTTCCCCGCCGCCTTCGGCGGACTCCGGCCGCCGCCACCGCGTCCAGGCCGCCCACAGCCCGGCCCCCGCCCCCGCGAAGGCCACCAGCACCGCCAGCGGCTCCGGCACGCCCAGCCGCGGCAGCACCGCTATCGGCGAGGCGTCCCACGGCAGTGCGTACGCGTCCTGCCCCTGGAGCAGGAACGGCAGGGTCTTGGTGAAGAACAGCGACGGGCTCGGCATCATCAGCGCGCCAGCCAGCGAGAGCCCCAGCGGCACCAGCACGGCCGCGGCCAGCCCGCGCCACCGCCGGGCGATCAGGAAGACCAGCCCGACGGGCACGAGCATCGGCTTGCAGGCGATCGCCAGCCCGACGACCAGGCCGGCCGCCCCCCAGTGGCGCCGGTGCGCGAGCAGCAGCGCGACCGGCAGCGCGGCCGCCGAGATGGCCGTCCAGTTGCCGATGAGCACGAGGTTCACGTACGGCTTGTAGGCCAGGGCCAGCACCGGGAACCCGACGACCGCGAACCGCGAGCGCAGCGGCACCGAGAACAGCCGCAGCGCGGCCAGCCAGCCGATGCCCAGCAGCCCGGACATCCCGACCGGCAGGCACCACCGCAGCGCCGTCTGCGGCAGCAGCGCCTCCGGGACGGCCATGAGCACGGCGCTGGGCAGGTACAGGAATCGCTTGTCCTCGTACGGGGAGCCGCCCGCCAGGAGCGTCTCCGCCGCCTTGACCACGAAGGCGTTGTCCGAGCCCCAGTTCTCCCGCAGGCTCGTGGAGACGCAGACCCCCAGGACCACCGCGAGGGAGACGAGCTGCCAGGGCCGGGACGCGGGCCGCAGCAGCCAGTCGATCAGCCGGTTTCCGGAGCTGTGGTTCTCCCACTTCATGAGCCAGATGCTAGGCCGCAGGCCCACTACGCCTCCCCCTCACTCCGACCGAGGGGGCGGTCTCCCCCTAGCGCTTCCGCTCGACTCTACGTTCGTCCCAGACGGGCTCCTGAGACCCCTCCCCACCGCCGCCCTCGCACCCCTCGGCCCCAGGGGGCCTCAGGGGCTTCGGACGGCTGCGCCGGACTCCGTCCGTCGAACGGGGGCCGACCGCACGTCTCAGCGGCGGCGCTCGACGCGTCGCTCGTCCCAGACGGGCTCCTGAGTCTCCCGCACAACACCGTCCGAACCGAAGACCAGGTAACGGTCAAAAGTGCGCGCGAACCAGCGGTCGTGTGTGACACACAGCACAGTGCCGTCGTACGCCTCCAGGCCGTCCTGGAGGGCCTCCGCGGACTCCAGGTCCAGGTTGTCCGTCGGCTCGTCCAGCAGCAGCGCCGTGGTCCCCGCCAGCTCCAGCAGCAGGATCTGGAAGCGCGCCTGCTGGCCGCCCGAGAGCTTCTCGAACGGCTGGTCGCCCTGACGCTCCAGCTCGTAGCGGCGCAGTGCGCCCATCGCCTGGCCGAGCGGCTTGGCGGCCTCCGTCCACAGGATGTCGACGAGGGTGCGCCCGAAGAGCTCCGGGTGCGCGTGCGTCTGCGCGAAGTGGCCGGGTACCACGCGGGCGCCCAGCTTCCAGGTGCCGGTGTGCTTGACGTCCTCGCCCGCCATCAGGCGCAGGAAGTGCGATTTGCCGGAGCCGTTCGATCCGAGGACCGCGACCCGCTCCCCGTAGAAGACCTCCAGGGAGAACGGCTTCATCAGCCCGGTCAGTTCGAGGTTCTCGACGGTGAGCGCGCGCACGCCCGTACGCCCGCCCTTGAGCCGCATCTTGATGTCCTGCTCGCGCGGCGGCTCCGGGGGCGGGCCGGCCTCCTCGAACTTCTGGAAGCGGGTCTGCATCGCCCGGTAGCGCGAGGCCATGTCGGGGCTGGACGCGGCCTGGTTGCGCAGTCGCAGCACCAGCGCCCGCAGCCGGGCGTGCTCCTCGTCCCAGCGGCGCTTGAGCTCCTCGAAGCGCGCGAATCGCTCCTTGCGGGCGTCGTGGAAGGTGGCGAAGCCCTCGCCGTGCACCCACACGTCCGAACCGTTCGGGCTCGCCTCCAGGCTGATGATCTTCTCCGCAGCCTGGGTCAGCAGCTCCCGGTCGTGCGAGACGAAGAGCACCGTCTTGCGGGTGGCCGCCAGCTGCTCCTCCAGCCACCGCTTGCCCGGGACGTCCAGGTAGTTGTCGGGCTCGTCGAGCAGCAGCACCTCGTCCGGCCCGCGCAGCAGCGCCTCCAGAACCAGGCGCTTCTGCTCACCGCCGGAGAGCGTGCGCACCTCGCGGAACTGCGCGGTGTCGTACGGGATCGCCAGCGCGGCCATGGTGCAGACGTCCCAGAGCGTCTCGGCCTCGTAGCCCTGTACGTCGGCCCAGTCGCTGAGCGCCTGCGCGTACGCCATCTGGGCGGCCTCGTCGTCCACCGTCAGGATCAGCTGCTCGGCGCGGTCCACGGCCTTCGCGGCTTCCCGGATCCGCGGCTGGGCCACCGAGACCAGCAGGTCCCGTACGGTCGTCTCGTCCCGGACCGAGCCCACGAACTGCGACATCACGCCGAGCCCGCCGCTGACGGTCACGCCGCCGCCGTGCGGCTGCAGCTCGCCGGAGATCATCTTCAGCAGCGTGGTCTTGCCGGCACCGTTCGCCCCGACCAGGGCGACGACCGAACCCTCCCCCACCCGGAAGGAGACGTCGGGGAGCAGTACCCGCCCGTCGGGAAGGTAGTACTCCAGGTGGCTGGCTTCGAGATGTCCCATGCCGCGCATTGTCCAGGTCCGGCCGCGATCCGCCCAAACGAGTTAGTCCCCCGGCTACCGCCGGGAGGTGCCCCCAGCCCGTCAGCAGCAGCCGGCGCCCGGGAGGGTCCGCACGTTCCGCGCTTCCTTGCTGCGGGCGGCCAGCAGCTCGTCGGCCGGGTAGCCGACCTCCTCCAGGGTGAGCCCGTGCGGCTTGACCACGTGCACCGAGGAGTCCCGTACGGCCGCCTCCAGCACCTTGCCGGGCCAGTCGGTGGGCCGGTGCCCGTCGCCGACGTGCAGCAGGGCGCCGACCAGCGAGCGGACCATGTTGTGGCAGAAGGCGTCGGCGCGCACGGTCGCGGTGATGATCCCGTCCTCGGCGCGCTCCCAGCTGAGCTGCTGGAGCGTACGGATGGTCGTGGCACCCTCGCGCTTCTTGCAGTACGCGGCGAAGTCGTGCTCGCCGAGCAGCGGGGCGGCGGCCTCGTTCATGGCGTCGACGTCGAGGGGCCACTGGTGCCACAGGACGTGACCGCGGCGCAGCGGGTCCACCCCGCCCTGGTGGTCGCCCACGCGGTAGGCGTAGCGGCGCCAGATGGCCGAGAAGCGCGCGTTGAAGCCCTGGGGGGCCTCCGCGGCCTTCCACACCCGGATGTCGTGCGGCAGCCGGCCGGCGAGGCGGCGCAGCAGCTTGTCGTGGTGCTCGGCCCACACCTCTTCGGCCAGGTCGAACTGCGCGACCTGGCCGCGGGCGTGCACGCCCGCGTCCGTACGTCCGGCCACGGTCAGCTCGACCGGATCGGACAGCCGCATCACGGTCTGCAGGGCCGATTCCAGCTCGCCCTGGACGGTCCGCAGCACGCGCTGCTTCGCCCAGCCGGAGAAGTCCTTGCCGTCGTAGCTCAGGTCCAGCCGCACCCGGACGTGCCCGGGCTCCACCTCGTCACTCACGTGACAGATCCTCTCAGAAGCTCAGAAATGCAGAACGGGCCCGCCCCCGGAAGGGGCGGGCCCGTTCAAAGCCGATCAAGCAAGCTCGATCCCGAAGCGGGATCAGGCCTCCTTGGTCTCCTCGGCGGGGGTCTCGGTGGCCTCGGCCTTGGCCTCCGCCTCCTTCACCGCGCGCTTGGTGGCGGCCTCGGCCTCACCAGTGGCCTGCTGGGCGACCGTCAGGGCCTCGACCAGCTCGATGACGGCCATCGGGGCGTTGTCGCCACGACGGTTGCCGATCTTGGTGATGCGCGTGTAACCACCGGGGCGGTTCTCGTAGCGCGGGGCGATCTCGGTGAACAGCGTGTGCACGATGCTCTTGTCCGTGATCGTCTGCAGCACCAGGCGACGGTTGTGGATGTCGCCCTTCTTGGCCTTGGTGACCAGACGCTCGGCGTAGGGACGCAGGCGACGGGCCTTGGCCTCGGTGGTGGTGATGCGGCCGTGCTCGAAGAGCGACTTCGCGAGGTTCGCGAGGAGGTGCTTCTCGTGCGCGGCGCTGCCGCCCAGACGGGCACCCTTTGCGGGACGCGGCATGGTGTTACTCCTTCATATCTGCACCGGCCGTGTCAGGTACCGGTGTCAGTTCCCCCGAGGCGGATGCCGCGGGAAAGTCTTCGTACTGCTTAGTACTGCTCGGTCTCGACGAAACCGGCGTCCGCGTCGTCGTCGGCGCCGAAGGCGTCGGCAGCGGCGGTCGGGTCGAATCCGGGCGGGCTGTCCTTGAGGGCCAGGCCCATGCCGGCCAGCTTCGCCTTGACCTCGTCGATCGACTTCGCACCGAAGTTGCGGATGTCGAGCAGGTCGGCCTCGGAGCGGGCGACGAGCTCACCCACGGAGTGGATGCCCTCGCGCTTGAGGCAGTTGTACGACCGAACGGTGAGCTCGAGCTCCTCGATCGGCAGCGCCAGATCGGCGGCCAGGGCGGCGTCCGTGGGGGACGGGCCCATGTCGATGCCCTCGGCGTCGATGTTGAGCTCGCGCGCCAGGCCGAACAGCTCGACCAGGGTCTTGCCGGCGGACGCCATGGCGTCGCGCGGGCGCATGGCCTGCTTGGTCTCGACGTCGACGATCAGCTTGTCGAAGTCGGTGCGCTGCTCGACTCGGGTCGCCTCGACCTTGTAGGTGACCTTGAGGACCGGGCTGTAGATGGAGTCGATCGGGATGCGACCGATCTCCTGGCCCAGCTGCTTGTTCTGGACGGCGGAGACGTAGCCGCGACCGCGCTCGACGGTCAGCTCCATCTCCAGCTTGCCCTTGCCGTTGAGCGTGGCGAGGACCAGGTCCGGGTTGTGCACCTCGACACCGGCCGGGGGCGCGATGTCGGCAGCGGTGACCAGGCCGGGCCCCTGCTTGCGCAGGTACATCACGACCGGCTCGTCGTGCTCCGAGGAGACGACCAGCTGCTTGATGTTGAGGATGATGTCGGTGACGTCTTCCTTGACACCCGGCACGGTGGTGAACTCGTGCAGGACGCCGTCCACGCGGATGCTGGTGACAGCGGCACCCGGGATCGAGGACAGGAGCGTACGGCGCAGGGAGTTACCGAGGGTGTAGCCGAAGCCCGGCTCCAGCGGCTCGATCACGAACCGCGAGCGGTACTCGTCGACGACCTCTTCGGTCAGCGAAGGACGCTGAGCGATAAGCATGTCTGTGTTCCTTCATTCGTGGACGCCCACTATTTGACGCCCGACGGGACGCCGTACCGGAGTACGGCTACTGCAAGGGTACGGGCGGCACGGCCCCCGAAGGGGTCGTACCGCCCGGACACTCAAGAACGCACAGGTGCGTCCGCTGCGTCAGACGCGGCGGCGCTTCGGCGGGCGGCAGCCGTTGTGCGGGGTGGGGGTGACGTCCTGGATCGAGCCGACCTCGAGGCCAGTGGCCTGGAGGGAGCGGATCGCGGTCTCGCGGCCGGAGCCCGGACCCTTGACGAAGACGTCAACCTTGCGCATGCCGTGCTCCTGCGCGCGGCGGGCGGCCGACTCGGCGGCCATCTGCGCGGCGAAGGGGGTGGACTTGCGCGAGCCCTTGAAGCCGACGTGGCCGGCGGAGGCCCAGGAGATCACGTTGCCCGAGGGGTCGGTGATCGAAACGATGGTGTTGTTGAACGTGCTCTTGATGTGGGCGTGCCCGTGAGCGACGTTCTTCTTTTCCTTGCGGCGCACCTTCTTGGCAGCGCCCTGACGACCCTTGGGGGGCATCTAAATCTCCTACGGGAGGTGGTCGGTCCTACAGCGCAAGACCGCTGAACAGGACTACTTCTTGCCCGGCTTCTTCTTACCGGCGATCGCGCGACGCGGGCCCTTGCGGGTACGAGCGTTCGTGCTGGTGCGCTGACCGTGCACGGGCAGGCCACGACGGTGGCGAATACCCTGGTAGCACTGGATCTCGATCTTGCGGCGAATGTCGCCCTGGATCTCGCGGCGGAGGTCACCCTCGGTACGGAGGTTGGCGTCCACGTACTCGCGGATCTTGACGAGGTCCTCTTCGGCCAGGTCACGAACGCGGGTGTTCGGGTTCACGCCGGTGGAGGCGAGGATCTCCTTGGACCGGGTGCGCCCGATACCGAAGACGTAGGTGAGTGCGATCTCCACACGCTTTTCGCGCGGGATGTCAACACCGGAAACGCGTGCCATTCAATGGCTCCTGTGTGTTCGGGGGTCTTCCACAGAACCGACCCCGACCGCCGACCAACCCGAAGTGGGTGGTGGTACGCCCGGGTCCCCGGCCCCCGCCGGAGGTGCCGCCGGCCCCGTGAAGGGCTGGGCGGGTTCTGCGTATGTACGTTTTCTTACGTCGCGCGAAGAACTGCGGAAGGCAGGTCGGTCGGCGTGCGTCAGCCCTGGCGCTGCTTGTGGCGCAGGTTGTCGCAGATGACCATGACCCGACCGTGACGGCGGATCACCTTGCACTTGTCGCAGATCTTCTTGACGCTCGGCTTGACCTTCATGTTGGTGAGGTTCTCCGGGTCAGTGCCACCACCCGCGCCGGGACAAGACGCCCAGACGGGAGTGACGACAAGATCTACTTGTATCGGTAGACGATCCGGCCACGCGTCAGGTCGTACGGAGACAGCTCCACGACAACCCGGTCATCAGGGAGGATGCGGATGTAGTGCATGCGCATCTTGCCGCTGATGTGCGCGAGGACCTTGTGACCGTTCTGGAGTTCCACCTTGAACATCGCGTTCGGGAGGGACTCGATCACGGTGCCCTCGATTTCGATGGCACCTTGCTTCTTGGCCACGCTTCGCCTTTCGAATCGGCTACCTTGATCGGCTTCGCGCTCCATGCAGGCATGGAAGTGCACGAGAGCCGACGAGTCAGTCTACGTCAGGGCACCCAGAAAGACGAATCCGGAAAGTTTGCCCCAGAGTGTAGATCATTACGCCAGAGGGTCCGGAGCCGTGGTGACTCCGTACTCCGCCAGCTTCGCCTTGCCGCAGTCCGGGCTGGTCAGGACGATGGGGCCGGCCTCGGTCAGCGCGATGGAGTGCTCCCAGTGCGAGGACCAGGTGCCGTCCGTGGTGATGACCGTCCAGTCGTCCGCCAGGACCTCGGTCTGGGCGGTGCCCAGGGAGACCATCGGCTCGATGGCCAGGCAGACGCCGGGGACCAGCTTGATCCCCTTGCCCCGCTTGCGCGAGACGTAGTTCAGCAGGTGGGGGTCCATGTGCATCTCGGACCCGATGCCGTGGCCGCCGTAGTCCTCGATGATCCCGAACTTGCCGAGGCTGTGCTCACCGGTGGAAGGGCGCGGCTGGCGCTTGATGTACGTCTCGATCGCCTTCGAGATGTCCACGAGCCGGTTGCCGAGCTTCATGGCGGCGATACCGGCCCACATGGACTCCTCGGTCACCCGGGAGAGCTCCACGAGCTCAGGGGCGTGCCCAGTGCCCACGAAGGCCGTGTACGCCGCGTCCCCGTGCCAGCCGTCGACGATCGCACCGGCGTCGATCGAGATGATGTCGCCGTCCTTGAGGACCGTCTTGTCGTCCGGGATGCCGTGGACGACGACCTCGTTCACCGAGGTGCAGATGGTCGCGGGGAAGCCGCCGTAGCCGAGGAAGTTCGACTTCGCGCCGGCGTCCGCGATGACCTTGCGGGCCACCATGTCCAGATCCCGCGTCGTGGCGCCCGGTACGGCCGCCTCACGGGTCGCCGCGTGGATCGCGGCGACGACCAGCCCTGCCTCGCGCATCTTCGCGATCTGCTCGGGGGTCTTGATCTGGACCATGTGGAACAGCCTTCCAGCTTCGAAACGAGTCTTCTCAACAGTACGGCCGCGATGCCCTGGGGACACCGCGGCCGTACCTGCACAACAGGGGGTGACTACTTCTTCAGCGCATCCATCGCGCGCTTCGTCACGTCCGCGACCTCACCGAGGGCGGGGATCGTCACGAGCAGGCCCTGGGCCTTGTAGTAGTCGATGATCGGCTCGGTCTGCGTGTGGTAGACCTCGAGCCGGTTGCGAACCGTGTCCTCGGAGTCGTCGCCCCGCTGGTACAGCTCGCCGCCGCAGTTGTCACAGACGCCCTCGGCCTTCGGCGGGGCGTACGTGACGTGGAAGACGTGCGCCGAGTCGTTGCGGCAGATCCGCCGACCGGCGATCCGCTTGACGACCTCGTCCTCCTCGACCTCCAGGTCGAGGACGGCGTCGAGCTTCATGCCAGCGGCCTGGAGCATCTCGTCGAGGGCCTCGGCCTGCGACACGTTGCGCGGGAACCCGTCGAGCAGGAAGCCGTTCGCGGCGTCCGCCTGCTCCATGCGGTCCTTGGCCATGGCGATGGTGACCTCGTCGGGCACCAGGTCGCCGGCGTCCATGAACGCCTTGGCCTGCTTGCCGAGCTCGGTGCCCTGGCTGATGTTTGCCCGGAACAGGTCGCCCGTGGAGATGTGCGGGATCGACAGGTTCTTGGCAAGGAACGCGGCCTGCGTTCCCTTGCCCGCACCGGGCGGTCCGACGAGGACGATTCGCATCAGCGGAGGAACCCTTCGTAATTACGCTGCTGGAGCTGGCTCTCGATCTGCTTCACGGTTTCCAGACCCACACCCACGATGATCAGGATGCTCGTCCCGCCGAACGGGAAGTTCTGGTTCGCTCCGAAGCCCGCCAACGCCATCGTCGGCACAAGAGCGATGAGACCCAGGTACAGCGACCCCGGCCAAGTGATCCGGTTGAGCACGTAGCTCAGGTACTCGGCGGTGGGTCGACCGGCACGAATACCCGGGATGAACCCACCATACTTCTTCATGTTGTCTGCAACTTCCTCGGGGTTGAACGAGATCGCCACGTAGAAGAACGCGAAGAAGACGATCAGGAGGAAGTAGGTCGCGATGTAGTACGGGTGGTCGCCCTTGACGAAGTGCTTCTGGATCCAGGTCGCCCAGCCCGCGGTGGAACCGCTGAACTGAACGATCAGCGCCGGGATGTACAGCAGCGACGAGGCGAAGATGACGGGGATCACACCCGCCTGGTTCACCTTGAGCGGGATGTAGGTCGAGGTGCCGCCGTACGCACGGCGGCCGATCATGCGCTTCGCGTACTGGACCGGGATCCGGCGCTGCGCCTGCTCGACGAAGACCACCAGGGCGACCATCGCGAGGCCGACCAGGATGACGACACCGAACTCGACCCAGCCGTCGGCGATCTTGCCCTGGAGCTTGATCTGCCACAGGGCGCCGATGAAGCCGGCGGCGATCGAGATGAACATGAGGATCGACATGCCGTTGCCGATGCCGCGGTCGGTCACGAGCTCACCGAGCCACATGACGACGCAGGTACCGGCGGTCATGGTGACCACCATGACGATCGTGGTGAAGATCGACCGGTCCGGGACGATCTGGCTGGCGACCTGGCAACCCTGGAACAGGGCACCAGTGCGGGCAGTGGCCACGAGGCCCGTGCCCTGCAGGATCGCGAGTGCGACCGTCAGATAGCGCGTGTACTGAGTGATCTTCGCCGTGCCGGACTGTCCCTCTTTTTTGAGGTTCTCCAGCTTCGGGATGACCACGGTCAGCAGCTGCAGAATGATGCTCGCCGTGATGTACGGCATGATGCCGAGCGCAAAGATCGTGATCTGCAGCAGCGCACCGCCGCTGAACATGTTGACGAGACCGAACAGCCCGTTGCTGCTGCCTGCCTGGTCGACACAGATCTGAACGTTCTTGTAGCTCACGCCGGGGACCGGGATGTGGGACCCGAGCCTGAACAGCACGATGATGGCGAGCGTGAAGAGCAGCTTCTTGCGCAGGTCGGGCGTCTTGAACGCCCGGGCGAACGCGGTGAGCACGGTGCCTCCTGCGACCCCCGCGCTACTGCGTCAGAGGTGACGGTCTGAGGGATCGACGTATACGACAAAGCAAAGGTGCACGCCACCTTACCGGCGAGTGTGCCTCCCGTGGAACGACCAACCGGGGATGCCCCATATGTGAGGCATCCCCGGTCGGGTTTCGTGCTATTTAGCCACTGGATTCGTCTTAGACGAGCTCGGTGACAGTGCCGCCGGCAGCGGCAATCTTCTCCTTGGCGGAGGCGGAAACGGCGTCAACCGAAACCTGCAGCGCCACGGAGAGCTCGCCCTGGCCCAGGACCTTGACGAGGCTGTTCTTGCGAACCGCGCCCTTGGCGACCAGGTCGGCCACCGTGACTTCTCCACCCTCGGGGTAGAGAGCGCCGAGCTTGTCCAGGTTCACGACCTGGAACTCGGTGCGGAACGGGTTCTTGAAGCCCTTGAGCTTCGGCAGGCGCATGTGGAGGGGCATCTGCCCACCCTCGAAGCGCTGCGGGATCTGGTAACGGGCCTTCTGGCCCTTCGTACCACGACCGGCCGTCTTACCCTTCGACGCCTCACCACGACCGACACGGGTCTTCGCGGTCTTGGCACCGGGGGCGGGACGGAGGTTGTGGGCCTTCAGCGGGCTGTTCTCAGCCATGTTAGTCAACCTCCTCAACCGTCACGAGGTGGCGGACGGTCTGCACCATTCCGCGGAACTCGGGGCGGTCCTCCTTGACGACCACGTCGTTCAGGCGCTTGAGCCCGAGCGAACGCAGAGTGTCGCGGTGGTTCTGCTTGCTGCCGATGTACGACTTCGTCTGCGTGATCTTGAGGCGAGCCATTACGCACCCGCCCCAGCACGTGCACGAAGCAGGGCCGCGGGGGCGACGTCCTCGAGGGGCAGACCACGGCGAGCCGCGATCTCCTCGGGACGCTGCAGGCCCTTGAGGGCCGCCACGGTCGCGTGCACGATGTTGATCGCGTTGGAAGAGCCGAGCGACTTCGACAGGATGTCGTGAACGCCGGCGCACTCCAGAACGGCGCGCACCGGGCCACCGGCGATAACACCGGTACCGGGGGAAGCCGGCTTCAGGAGCACGACGCCCGCGGCACGCTCGCCCGTGATCGGGTGAGGGATGGTGCCCTGGATGCGGGGAACCTTGAAGAAGCTCTTCTTGGCTTCCTCGACACCCTTGGCGATGGCCGCGGGAACTTCCTTGGCCTTGCCGTATCCGACACCTACGGTGCCGTCACCGTCGCCCACCACGACCAGCGCGGTGAAGCTGAAGCGGCGACCACCCTTGACAACCTTGGCGACGCGGTTGATCGCGACAACGCGCTCAACGTAAGCGGTCTTCTCGGCGGCAGGGCCACCGTCGCGACCCTTCCGGTCCCGCCGCTCGCCGCCACCGGCACCGCTTCCGCGGCGCTGGGGTCCAGCCATTGGATTACCTCTCTCTGTTACGTCCGTGAGTCCCGGAACCGGGGCTTAGAACTTCAGCCCGGCTTCGCGGGCGGCGTCAGCCAGAGCGGCAATGCGCCCGGCGTATCGGTTGCCACCGCGGTCAAAGACAACGGTCTCGACGCCGGCAGCCTTCGCACGCTCGGCCACGAGCGCGCCGACGGCCTGGGCCTGGGCGCTCTTGTCGCCTTCGCCACCGCGGATCGAGGTGTCCAGGGTCGACGCGGACGCCAGGGTGTGACCCTGGAGGTCGTCGATGACCTGAGCAACGATGTTGCGGTTGGAACGCGTCACGACGAGGCGCGGACGCTCCGCCGTACCCGACACGTTCTTGCGAATGCGGATGTGGCGGCGAGCCTTGGCAGCGCGCTTGTACGCGTCGCCCTTGGCGATCTTCACACCGTATGCCATGGCTACTTACCAGCCTTTCCGACCTTGCGGCGGATGACTTCGCCGGCGTACTTGACACCCTTGGCCTTGTACGGGTCGGGCTTCCGCAGCTTGCGGATGTTGGCGGCGACCTCGCCGACCTTCTGCTTGTCGATGCCCTCGACCGAGAACTTGGTGGGCGACTCGACCTTGAAGGAGATGCCCTCGGGCGCCTCGATCAGGATCGGGTGGCTGTAGCCAAGCTGGAACTCCAGGTTGGAGCCCTTCGCGGCGACGCGGTAACCGACACCGCTGATCTCGAGAGCCTTGACGTAACCCGTGGTCACGCCGGTGATCATGTTCGCCACCAGCGTGCGGGACAGGCCGTGCAGGGCCTTGTTCTGACGCTCGTCGTTGGGGCGCGTGACGGTGAGGACACCGTCCTCGCCCTTAACGACACCGATGGGCGACGCGACGGTGTGCGAGAGGGAACCCTTGGGGCCCTTCACGGCGACCGTGCTGCCATCGATGGTGACGTCCACACCGGCGGGAACCTGGATGGGGAGCTTGCCGATTCGCGACATTGCTTTTCCTCCGTTCCCGACTACCAGACGTAGGCGAGGACTTCCCCACCTACGCCCTTCTTGCCTGCCTGCTGGCCGGTCAGGAGACCGTGGGACGTGGAGATGATCGCCACGCCCAGGCCGCCGAGCACCTTCGGCAGGTTGGTGGACTTCGCGTACACGCGCAGACCGGGCTTCGAGATCCGCTTGATGCCCGCAATGGAGCGCTCGCGGTTCGGCCCGAACTTCAGCTCGAGGACGAGGTTCTTGCCGACCTCGGCGTCCTCGACCTTCCAGCCGGTGATGAAACCCTCCTGCTTGAGGATCTCTGCGATGTGCGACTTGATCTTGCTGTGCGGCATCACGACGGTGTCGTGGTACGCCGAGTTAGCGTTACGCAGACGCGTGAGCATGTCTGCGATCGGGTCAGTCATGGTCATGAAGTGGCCTTCGGCCTCTCTCGCCGGGGTTTCCTGTATGCGCCATCCCTCTCCCCACTCAGTGGCGGGACGGGTGCGGTGCGGGGACCTACGGCGTAGTAAGTCGTTATGGGCGGCGGACGCCCAACCACACAAGCCTAAGGCATGCGCGGCCGGGCACCCACCGTCCAGATGCTTACCGAGAGTGCCTGGTACCCCCCAAGTCCTTGCGGACTAGGGTGATTTACCAGGAGCTCTTGGTCACGCCCGGCAGCTCGCCACGGTGAGCCATCTCACGAAGGCACACGCGGCACAGGCCGAACTTGCGGTACACGGAGTGGGGACGACCGCAGCGCTGGCAGCGGGTGTACGCACGCACACCGAACTTGGGCTTGCGGGCAGCCTTCGCGATGAGAGCCTTCTTCGCCATCTCGCTTACGCCTCCTTGAAGGGGAAGCCGAGGTGACGAAGGAGCGCGCGGCCCTCAGCGTCGTTGGTCGCCGTGGTGACCACGGTGATGTCCATACCCCGGGTACGGTCGATCTTGTCCTGGTCGATCTCGTGGAACATGACCTGCTCCGTGAGACCGAAGGTGTAGTTGCCACGGCCGTCGAACTGCTTCGGCGACAGACCACGGAAGTCACGGATACGCGGAAGCGCGAGCGACAGCGTACGGTCCAGGAACTCCCACATGCGGTCACCACGGAGGGTGACGTGGCAGCCGATCGGCTGACCCTCGCGCAGCTTGAACTGCGCGATGGACTTGCGGGCCTTCGTGACGGCCGGCTTCTGACCGGTGATCGTCGTCAGGTCGCGGATGGCGCCGTCGATCAGCTTGGAGTCGCGGGCGGCGTCGCCCACACCCATGTTGACCACGATCTTCACGAGGCCGGGGATCTGCATGACGTTCTCGTACGAGAACTCTTCACGCAGCTTGCCCGCGATGTCCTCGCGGTACTTCGTCTTGAGACGCGGAGTGGTAGCCATCAGATGTCCTCACCCGTCCGCTTGGCAACGCGGATCTTGTTGCCCTCGTCGTCGAAGCGGAAACCGACGCGGGTAACGACCTTCTGGCCGTCCTTCTCCACAACCAGCTGAACGTTGCTGACGTGGATCGGCGCCTCGGTGATCACGATGCCACCGGTCTGCGAGCCACCAGCGGTCTGGCCGGCCTTGGTGTGCTTCTTGACCCGGTTGACACCCTCGACGAGGACGCGGTTCTCAGCGGGGAAGGCGACGATGACCTTGCCCTGCTTGCCCTTGTCCTTACCGGTGATGACCTGAACCAGGTCGCCCTTCTTGATCTTCATGCTTACAGCACCTCCGGCGCGAGCGAGATGATCTTCATGAACTTCTTCTCGCGCAGCTCACGGCCCACCGGGCCGAAGATACGGGTGCCGCGAGGGTCGCCGTCGTTCTTCAGAATGACGGCGGCGTTCTCGTCAAAGCGGATGTACGAGCCGTCCTGGCGGCGACGCTCCTTGACGGTGCGAACGATGACCGCCTTGACGACGTCACCCTTCTTCACGTTGCCACCGGGGATCGCGTCCTTGACGGTGGCGACGATGACGTCACCGATGCCCGCGTAGCGGCGACCGGAACCACCGAGAACACGGATGCAAAGGATTTCCTTGGCACCAGTGTTGTCGGCGATACGCAGTCGCGACTCCTGCTGGATCACGTGTATCTCCTGTTTGTCTGCCGGTTCCCGGCGGGGGCTTCACTCCGAGGAGCTGGGCCCCCACCGAGCCTGGCGGAACGAATCCGGGGGAAACCCCCCGGACGAATTACTTGGCCTTCTCGAGGATCTCGACGATGCGCCAGCGCTTGCTCGCCGACAGCGGACGCGTCTCCATGATGAGGACGCGGTCGCCGACGCCGGCAGCGTTCTGCTCGTCGTGAGCCTTGAGCTTGTTCGTACGGCGGATGACCTTGCCGTACAGGGCGTGCTTCACGCGGTCCTCGACGGCGACGACGACGGTCTTGTCCATCTTGTCGCTGACGACCAGACCCTCACGGGTCTTGCGGAAACCGCGCTCGGTCTTCTCAGTCACGTTGTTCTCGCTCATCAGGCGCTCTCCACCGTCTCGATACCGAGCTCACGCTCGTGCATCAGGGTGTAGATGCGAGCGATGTCCTTACGGACGGACTTGAGCCGGCCGTTGTTCTCCAGCTGACCCGTGGCCGCCTGGAAGCGGAGCTTGAACAGCTCCTCCTTGGCCTCGCGCAGCTTGCCAACGAGCTCCTCGTTGCCGAGCTCACGCAGCTCGGACGCCTTGGTTCCCGTCGCCATCACGACTCACCTGCCTCGCGCCGAACAATCCGGCACTTCATCGGAAGCTTGTGAGCAGCGCGGGTGAGCGCCTCACGAGCAATCTTCTCGTTCGGGTAGGACAGCTCGAACATGACCCGGCCCGGGTGCACGTTGGCGATCCACCACTCGGGAGAACCCTTACCGGAACCCATGCGGGTCTCGGCAGGCTTCTTCGTCAGCGGGCGGTCCGGGTAGATGTTGATCCAGACCTTGCCGCCACGCTTGATGTGGCGGGTCATCGCAATACGAGCCGCCTCGATCTGGCGGTTCGTCACGTACGCCGGGGTCAGCGCCTGGATGCCGTACTCACCGAACGTGACCTCAGTACCGCCCTTCGCCATACCACTGCGCTTGGGGTGGTGCTGCTTGCGGTGCTTGACCCTACGAGGGATCAGCATGTCGGTCAGGCCTCCGTTCCGGTGCTCTCGGCCGGAGCGGCGGCGGGAGCGTCGGCCTTGGGGGCCTCGGCACCAGCAGCCTGCTGCGGCTTGCGGCCACCACGGCCGCCGCGCTCGCCACCACGGCCACCACGGCCGGCGGGACGGTCGCCAGCGCCCTGAGCACCACGGGCCGGGCGGTTACCCGCACGGGCCGCAGCGTTCTCGGCGCGAACCTCGGCGATGTTCTTGACGTCGCCCTTGTAGATCCAGACCTTCACACCGATACGGCCGAAGGTGGTCTTGGCCTCGAAGAAGCCGTAGTCCACGTTCGCGCGCAGCGTGTGCAGCGGCACACGACCCTCGCGGTAGAACTCGGAGCGGGACATCTCGGCGCCGCCGAGACGGCCGCCACACTGGATCTTGATGCCCTTGGCGCCGGCCTTCATCGTGCCCTGCATGCTCTTACGCATGGCGCGACGGAAGGAGACGCGGGAGGAGAGCTGCTCGGCAACGGCCTGGGCAACCAGCTGAGCGTCAAGCTCGGGGTTCTTGACCTCGAGGATGTTCAGCTGGACCTGCTTGCCCGTGAGCTTCTCGAGGTCGCCGCGGATGCGGTCGGCCTCGGCGCCACGGCGGCCGATGACGATGCCCGGACGAGCGGTGTGGATGTCCACACGCACGCGGTCACGGGTGCGCTCGATCTCAACCTTCGAGATGCCGGCGCGCTCCATGCCGGACGTCATCATCCTGCGGATGGCGACGTCTTCCTTGACGTAGTCCTTGTACAGCTTGTCGGCGTACCAACGCGACTTGAAGTCGGTGGTGATGCCGAGCCGGAACCCGTGCGGGTTTACCTTCTGGCCCATTACCGGGAACCTTCCTTGCTGCTGACGACCACGGTGATGTGGCTGGTCCGCTTGCGGATCCGGTAGGCACGGCCCTGCGCACGCGGACGGAACCGCTTCAGGGTCGGGCCCTCGTCCACGAACGCCTCGCTGATGACCAGCGTGGAGGCGTCCGGGTGGTTGTAGTTGTGTGCGGCATTGGCAATGGCGCTGTCAAGCACCTTGCCAACCGGCACGCTCGCGGCCTGCGGGGCGAAACGCAGGACCGCCTGAGCCTCCGTGGCATCCATGCCACGGATAAGGTCCACCACTCGGCGGGCCTTCATGGGCGTGACGCGGATGTACCGCGCCTGGGCCCTGGCTTCCATGGTTGTCCCTTCGGTGTAAGTCATAGTCGTAACCACCCCGCCTTTAGCGGCGCTTCGACTTCCGGTCGTCCTTGACGTGGCCGCGGAAGGTGCGAGTCGGCGAGAACTCGCCGAGCTTGTGGCCGACCATCGACTCGGTGACGAACACCGGGACGTGGGTCTTGCCGTTGTGCACCGCGATGGTGTGACCCAGCATGCTGGGGATGATCATCGAGCGACGGGACCAGGTCTTGATGACGTTCTTGGTGCCGGCTTCGTTCTGGACGTCCACCTTCTTTACGAGGTGGTCGTCGACGAAGGGCCCCTTCTTGAGACTGCGCGGCATCTAAACCCGCTCCTAGCGCTTCTTGTTCGTCTTGCGGCGGCGGACGATGTACTTGCTCGAAGCCTTCTTCGGCGAGCGAGTACGACCCTCCTTCTGACCCCACGGGGAGACCGGGTGGCGACCACCACTGGTCTTGCCCTCACCACCACCGTGCGGGTGGTCAACCGGGTTCATCGCGACACCGCGGACGGACGGGCGAACGCCCTTCCAGCGCATGCGGCCGGCCTTGCCCCAGTTGATGTTCGACTGCTCGGCGTTGCCGACCTCGCCGACCGTTGCGCGGCAGCGCGCGTCGACCAGGCGGATCTCACCGGAAGGCATACGAAGGTGGGCCATCGTGCCCTCCTTCGCCAGCAGCTGCACGGAGGCACCCGCGGAACGGGCGAACTTGGCGCCACCACCGGGACGGAGCTCGATCGCGTGGATCGTGGTACCGACCGGGATGTTGCGGAGGGCCAGGTTGTTGCCCGGCTTGATGTCGGCCGTGGGGCCGTTCTCAATCCGGTCGCCCTGCTTCAGAGCCTTCGGCGCGATGATGTAGCGCTTCTCGCCGTCCGCGTAGTGCAGGAGCGCGATGCGCGCGGTGCGGTTGGGGTCGTACTCGATGTGCGCGACCTTGGCCGGCACGCCGTCCTTGTCGTGACGACGGAAGTCGATCACGCGGTAGGCGCGCTTGTGTCCACCACCCTGGTGGCGAACAGTGATCCGACCGGTGTTGTTACGGCCGCCCTTGCTGTGCAGCGGGCGAACCAGCGACTTCTCCGGCGTGGACCGCGTGATCTCGACAAAGTCGGCGACGCTGGAGCCACGACGGCCCGGGGTCGTCGGCTTGTACTTGCGGATACCCATTTCTCAGTCCTCGTCCGATTCCGGACGACTAGACCTCCGTTAGGAGGCCTGGCCGCCGAAGATGTCGATTCGGTCGCCCTCAGCGAGGGTCACGATGGCGCGCTTGGTGTCAGCGCGCTTGCCGAAACCGGTCTTGGTGCGCTTGCGCTTACCCTGACGGTTGATCGTGTTGACCCCGGTGACCTTGACCCCGAAGACCGCTTCCACGGCCTGCTTGATCTGGGTCTTGTTGGAGCCAGGCGCGACGATGAACGTGTACTTGTTCTCGTCCAGCAGCGCGTAGCTCTTCTCCGAGACAACCGGCTTGATCAGCAGGTCGCGCGGGTCAGTGAAGGTCTTGCTGGTAACGGTCGCCTCAGACATCAGGCGTCGCTCCCTTCGGTCTCATCGGCCTTGGGGCCAGACACGAAGGACTCGAAAGCGGCCTGAGTGAAGACCACGTCGTCAGAGACGATCACGTCGTACGTGTTCAGCTGGCCCGGCTCCAGGATGTGAACCTGGGGCAGGTTGCGGGCGGACAGCCACGCGGCCTCGTCGGCGCGCTCGACGACCAGGAGCAGGTTCTTGCGCTCCGAGATCTTGCCGAACAGCGTCTTGGCGGCCTTCGTGGAGGCGGAACCCTCGACCACGCCGGTGACGACGTGGATGCGGGAGTGACGCGCACGGTCCGAGAGGGCACCGCGGAGGGCGGCGGCCTTCATCTTCTTCGGGGTCCGCTGGGAGTAGTCACGCGGCTGCGGGCCGTGGACAACGCCACCGCCGACGAACTGCGGAGCACGGGTCGAACCCTGGCGCGCGCGGCCGGTGCCCTTCTGGCGGTACGGCTTGCGGCCACCACCACGGACTTCGCCACGACGCTTGGTCTTGTGCGTGCCCTGACGGGCAGCAGCCAGCTGAGCGACAACGACCTGGTGGATCAGCGGAACGCTGGTCTTCGCGTCGAAGATCTCCGCGGGGAGCTCGACGGTACCGGCCTTGTCGCCTGCCGGCGAAAGGATGTCAATGGTGCTCATTACCTCAAGCCCCCTTGGCCGCGGTACGGACCAGGACGAGGCCGCCGTTCGGACCGGGGACCGCGCCCTTGATGAGGAGCAGACCCTTCTCCGCGTCAACCGCGTGGATGGTCAGGTTCTGGGTGGTGACACGCTCGTTGCCCATACGACCGGCCATGCGCATGCCCTTGAAGACACGCCCAGGGGTGGCGCAGCCACCGATCGAACCGGGGGAGCGGTGCTTGCGCTGCACACCGTGACCGGCGCCGAGGCCCCGGAAGTTGTGCCGCTTCATGACACCGGCGAAGCCCTTGCCCTTGCTGTTGCCCGTGACGTCAACCTTGACGCCGGACTCGAACACCTCAGCAGTGATCTCCTGGCCGAGCGTGTACTCGCTGGCGTCGGAGGTGCGGAGCTCCACCAGGTGGCGGCGGGGGGTCACGTCGGCCTTGGCGAAGTGGCCCTTGAGGGGCTTGTTCACCTTGCGCGGGTCGATCTCGCCGAAGGCGATCTGGACCGACTCGTAGCCGTCGATGTCGTTCGTACGGACCTGGGTAACGACGCAGGGTCCGGCCTTGACCACGGTCACCGGGACGACACGGTTGTTCTCGTCCCAGACCTGGGTCATGCCGAGCTTCTCGCCCAGGACGCCCTTGATCTGCTTTGCCATCTTCTCGACGCCTCTCAGAGCTTGATCTCGATGTCAACGCCGGCCGGAAGGTCCAGGCGCATCAGCGAGTCAACGGTCTTGGGGGTCGGGTCGAGGATGTCGATCAGGCGCTTGTGCGTGCGCATCTCGAAGTGCTCGCGCGAGTCCTTGTACTTGTGCGGCGACTTGATGACGCAGTACACGTTCTTCTCAGTGGGCAGCGGCACCGGGCCCGCGACCGACGCACCAGTGCGCGTCACCGTCTCGACGATCTTCTTCGCCGAGGAATCGATGACCTCGTGGTCGTAGGCCTTGAGCCGGATGCGGATCTTCTGTCCCGCCATGGCTACTCCGTAGTCCTGTCTGTATGTGGAAACGCTCTGGCTCTCGGTCGGCTGCGGGACGGATCCCGCGGCTTCTCTCCGACCCACGCGGTCGGGCGTGTCGCACTCCCTCTACAGAAAATTCCCATACGGAAATTCCCTCATCCAAGGGGGTGCGGTCCCTGTGACCGCGTTTCGGGGGAGAAACACCCACCGAGTGCCTGGTGGGCACCGTGCTGACACTTCCCAGAAGATTCCCGTACGTCCGTCCCCATTGCTGCCCCGGAAGGCAGATTAAGGACGACGAGTACTGTGGGACTCGCTTCCGGTCCTCCCGGCGGGAGGCGCGCAGCATCGGCACTCAGCCGAGCAACTTGAGTAGTCTGCCATACGAGGCACGTACCTGGCCAATCGGGCGGAAGAGAATACCCCGCCACGCTGAGTGGTCAAACAGCACCACGCAATCGCGTGACGGGGTGACTCCCCCGGTCAGGAGCGGGTGACCGTCCCGCACCCTTCGCCCTCGATGTCCCTGCTGCGGTCGTACGGATCCACGGCGGGCCCGGTGGGCGCCGACCCGGCCGGCGCCGCCCGCGGGAAGTCCGGGTGCAGGAAGCCGTCGGCCGTCTCGCATCCGACGTTCGACCACTCCGAGACGTACTTGCGCAGCTGGAGCCGGTCCCCGGTGGCCGCCCAGCGCGCCGGGTCGAGCAGGCTAAGGGTGATCTGCCGGCGCACGATGGTGCGCTGCACGCTCGTGCCCCCGTTCGTCATGGGGTGGACGAAGGTGTAGTCCGTCACCACGAGCAGTTCCCCGGGCTCCCCCTGCTCCGCGCGCATGCTGCCGCGCACCTTGACGACGTCACCGACCGGCTTGACCTTCGCCTGGTCGAAGCGGGTGAAGAGCAGCACCGGGGTGTTCTCCGCGGTGGGCTTCGTCAGGGACTGCTCCAGCCGCTGCGGGACCTCCGGCTGCCGGGGGTCCAGGATCGCCAGGGCGGCGGCCGGCCGCTCCCCGCGCAGGGTCGCCGGGTCGAGGTTGGCCGCGATCAGGAACTGCCTGGTCTTCTCGAGCGCGTCCGCGACCTGCTGCTTGGACATCCCGCCGACGGCCGTGGCCTCGGGGACCTCGATGCCGGCGGCCCCGTCGGCCCACTGGAGGGCCGGGGAACCGCGGAAAGGTTCCTGCAGAGTCGGCTGGTCCGGGTCCACGGCCGCCGGGGGCGCGGTCGGGCGTCCGGACTCCGCGGGCAGCGGAGCAGCGTTCTTCGCCTGCTGGCGGGCCTCCGTCTTGCCCGTGATCCGGTCGATCACCAGCTCGGGCCGTACGGCGATCAGCGCGAGCCCGGCGACGAGGACGATGGCCGCGAAGGCCTTGAGCCGCCGCTTGCGCCTGCCCCGGCCCTGCATCTCCTGCCACGCCGGGCCGGTGCGCCAGCCCGGGGGCTCCTGGCCCCGGCTGCGCTCCTCGCGCAGTCGCTCGGTCACCATCCGTGCCCGCGCGGACGGCTCCTTCGGAGCGTCCCCCGACCCCGCGGCGGCCTGTTCCATGAACCGGGCCCACTCCTCGTCGGAGATCCCCGCTCTGTCGTCCTCGTTCTTCCCCATGTCCCCTGTTTTCCGTTCCCTGCCCCGACATGCGCGAGGGGCCCCGCACCTTGTGGTGTGGAGCCCCTCACCTGCAAAAAGGCGCGTTCACGCCACTAGCTGAAGTACCCCGTGATGTCCGCGATGAGATCCACGGAACCCGAGTTGTTGTAGAAGCTGACCTTCCCGTCCACCACCGGGACGACCACCAGGTTGGGGATCGTGAGACCGGCCGTGAAGTTCAGGTTCGAGGCGCTCGTACGGGTCGTACCGCTCGGGAAGACCGCCACGAAGCTCGCCTCGGTCGGGTTCGTCGCCGTCACGTTCAGCACCACGGCCTTCACACCGGTGGCCGGGATGCCGCCGACGCCCGCCACGGGCAGCGTGACCACGCTGCCCCCGGCGACCGGGCCCTGCCGGACGCCCAGGCCCGCACGGGTGTCCATCAGTCGCTTCGGACCGAAGTTCGCGTGCATGGCGCCCGCGTCGCTGTCCGAGAAGTAGCCCGTGATGTCCGCGATCAGGTCGACGGTGCCCTGGTTGTTGTAGAAGCTGACCTTCCCGTCCACGACCGGCACGACCACCAGGTTGGGGATCGTCTGGCCCGGGGTGAAGTTCAGGTTCGAGGCGCTGGAACGGGTCGTACCGCTCGGGTACACCGACACGAAGCTCGGCTGCGTCGGGTTCGTCGCCGTCACGTTCAGCACCACGGCCTTGACGCCGGTGGCCGGGATGCCGTCGACGCCCGCCACGGGCAGCGTGACCACGCCGCCCGAACCGACCGCGCCGGCCGGAACGCCCGTGCCCGTACGCGTGTCCATCAGACGCTTCGGGCCGAAGTTGGTCTGCGTGGCGCCGTCACCGGTCGAGGTGAAGTAGCCGGTGATGTCCGCGATCAGGTCGACGTTGCCCTGGTTGTTGTAGAAGCTGACGGTCCCGTTGATGACCGGCACGACCACCAGGTTCGGGATCGTCTTGCCCGGGGTGAAGTTCAGGTTCGACGCGCTGGAACGGGTCGTACCGCCCGGGTACACCGACACGAAGCTCGGCTCCGTCGGGTTCGTCGCCGTCACGTTCAGCACCACCGCGGTGGGCGTACCGCCGGTGGCGGCCGCCACCGGGAGGGTGACCACGGCGCCCGGACCGACCGGCCCGGCCGCAACGCCCAGGCCCGTACGGGTGTCCATCAGGCGCTTCGGGGCGAGGGGGACGAACTTGGCGCCCTTGACGTCCGCGTCGACGGTGACCGCGAGGCTCGTGGAGACCTTGCCGTTCGCGGCGGTCGCGCGGACCCGGACCTCGTGGCTGCCGTCGGTCAGCGCCGCCGTCGCCTTGCGGGCGGAAGCGTCGGTGACCGCGACGGCCTCGCCGTCCACCAGCAGCTCGAACTTGCTCAGCTGGCCGCTCACCGTGCTGGTGGTCCAGTCGACCGTCAGGGCTGCGCCGCTGGGCAGGGTGGCGCCCGGCGTGGCCGCCGCTCCGTTCACCGAGGCGATCTTCAGCTGGGCCGCGGGGCCCGTCTTGCGGAGCGCGTCCAGCTGCGGGTAGAGCGAGTTGCCGGGGCACTGGGTGTTGAAGCCGTCGCGGTGACCCGAGAGCGTCTTGAACGTGTACGTCTGCCCGGCGGTGTAGCTGGTGCCGAAGAAGTTCTTCTGGGTGGCGCCGGCGGTCAGCGTCGTCGTGCCGTTCATGTCGCCGTCGTACTGGCCCAGCTTGTAGGCCGCGACCTTGGAGATGCTTTCGAGAGCGGCGGCCGAGGCACCCGCGTTCGTGTAGTCACCGAGGACGGAGACGCTCGTCGACTCGGAGTTCCAGCCGTAGGTGTGCGCGCCCTGGACGGGCTGGTCCACACCGCCCTGACGGCCTTCGAAGATCGTCCCGCACTTGTCGACGAGGAAGTTGTAGCCGAGGTCGCGCCACTTCTCGACCTCCACGTGGTACTTGTGGATGCTGCGGACGATGGCCGCGGACTCGGAGCACTCGTACGGCGCGGTGGCCGCGGTGTGGTGGACGAAGACCGCCTTGATCTTCGCACCGGGCAGGTAGATCGGGCCCTCGTTGTTCAGGGACTCGTCGGCGCCCCACTGCACGCGCGAGACCACGTCCGGCCGCGGGGCGGTCGACTCCGGTCCCGGCGTCGTCGGCGCGGGGTCCACCGCGGGGAGGGCGAAGGAGGCCGGCCCGAGGCTCAGGCTGCCCTTCTTCTTCGCCTTCGCGCCGGCGGCACCCGGGTCCACCAGGGCCAGTTCCATGCCGGCGGGCAGCTCGGCGTCGCCGCCGCCCACCCGTACCTCGGCTCCGTCGGACGGACCGACCCAGACGGGCTCGGTGGCGCCGCGCAGGCCCGGGCGCTTGCCGTCGAGGCCGGACTCGGCCTGCTCCAGCACCTTCCACTTCGACCACTTGCCGGTGTCGGCGTCCCGGGTGCGGGCCTCGATCTTCCCCTTCACCTCGGCCTCGGGGTCGTTCCAGGAGACGCCGAGGAGCCCGAAGGGCTCGGTGTCCTGCTGGGAGAGGACGGCCTCGCCCTTGCCCTTGGGCTTCAGGGCGTGCTTGTGCAGCTCCCCCTCGACCGGACCCTTCTCCCGGGCGCCGGCGCTGTACGGCGACACGTCGCCGTCCCCTGCGCCGATGCCGTTGGCGACGCCCTGGATGCCGAGAACCGTCACGACACCGAGCGCGGCGGCCAGAGCCGTCCCGCGCACACGACCTAGTTTCAAGTTGTCCCCAACCCCTGTTGTGACTACGCCAGAAGACATGGCTGACCGGCCGGATGCTACTGGCACCCGATGTTGGCTCGAACAGGGGGGTGGGTATAGGGCACGGGTTCGAATACGCGAGGACCCCCGGTGATCCGCAGCGAACTGCGGGCCGGGGGCCCTCGGTTGGGACGGAGGCTACTCCTTCGCCTTCCTAGTACGGCGCTTTGCGCCCGCAGACGAACGGCCACTCCGACGGCTCGATGCCGGAGCACCAGAAGCCTTTGTCGGGGCGCTCCCGCCAGTCCTTCGTGACGATGTCCGCGCAGTTCTTCTTGTCCGGCGCGAAGCGCGGGCAGGTGCCGTCCGACTTCTTGATGGTGTGGGCCCGCCAGGCGTCGATGCCCATCGACATGGTGTCGGCCTGCGGCATGTACCGGTTGACCGACCAGGACGCGCCCATCGTGGCGAACAGCGCGATCGCGCACACCATGCCGGCCGCGAGCTGCGCGACCACCCGCCGGGGAACGACCCGGGCGGCGGGTGCGGCGCCGCTCGGCCGCAGCGTGCGCTCGGCCCAGCCGGAGCCCCGGTTGACCACGGCCATCATGCCGAGGACGGCCAGGATCATCAGGCAGTACATGATGATCCAGGTGGTGCGCGGGTAGAGCTGCACGGCCTTGTCGTGCGCCATGTGCGAGGCGAACCAGAAGCGGGCCAGCCAGGCGCCGGCCAGCGTGGCGGCGGCGGTCAGGACCATGATGTTGCGCAGCGCCAGTCCGATGCCCAGGCCCACGGCGAACAGCAGCAGCAGGGCGAAGCCGCTCTGGCCCGCCATCTCGTCGGCCACCGGCCAGGTTTGGTAATCGAGCTTCCCGGACCGGTCGGACACCCAGCCCAGCACGTACGTCGGATCGACGTACGTGGCCAGGAAGGCGTAGCGGTCAGGTGTCTGGGAACCGAGCCGGGCCATCTGGTAGATCAGCGGGGCGCCGACGACACCGGCCGTCAGCAGGGTGACGGCGATGAACGCGCCAGTCCGTTTGACCACCGTCTTTCCGCCGCGCCAGGGGAAGAGGCACAGCGCGAGCACGAACACCCCGGGCGCGGCCCAGACGTACCAGCCGGAGTACCAGAGGAAGACCAGGCCGAAAACGAGGCCGAGGACCGCGCCGCGCAGCAGGTTCTGGCGCAGCGGACGCTCGCCGGAGCGGCGCATCTCGCGCAGGCAGTAGCCGAGCAGCGGCAGCAGTACGAGCATGCTGCCGTGGCTGTACGGGCGGATCGGGTCCATGAACAGCAGGGCCGAGGGCACCGCGATGAGCAGCGCCCAGAACGGCCGGAGCAGCAGCCGCCAGGCCAGGTACGTCAGCGGGCCCGCGATGGCGGTGAAGAAGATCTGGAAGTCCTTGAGGGCGAACCCGGGTCCGCCGGGCACGTCGTAGCGGATCTTCGCCCAGACGGCCATCAGGCCGGGGAACAGGGGCGGGTAGATGCCCGACATGCTCTCGCCGTGCAGGAACGAGTTGGCCATCTCGATCAGGGCCGCCGGGTCGCCCTCCTGGCCGCCGAGCCCCCAGGGCGTACCGCGCAGGGCGACGACCACGCCGCCCGCCAGCACGCCGGTGGCGAGTCCGGCCAGCGCGGAGCACACCAGGCGCTTCGCGACCTGGTGGCGGTGGAGCGGGCCGCGGTAGGCGGTGTACAGCAGGACCGCGAGCAGCGGCAGGCCGAGGACGGCCGCGTACTGCTGGAGCTTGGCGAGACCGCTGACCTGGCCGATCCGGATGAGCGGGTTCACGCTGATGTGCGTGCTCAGCAGCGTGAACCCCAGGGCTGCCACGAGGCTGACGACGACCTCGGCCAGGGGGAGCACCCAGCGGCGGGAGAGCCACGCCCGGCTCCGTGAGGGGGACAGTCGGCTCTTTCCTTCCGCTGTCGCGGCGGGGCGGGGCGCCGGGGCGCCGGCCTCACCGGCCTCCTCGGGGGCCAGGTGTGTCATCTCAGTCCGTTTCGTGGTGTGCGGTGTCGGCTCAGTTCTGGCCGGAGGTGAAGGCGTGCTTCGCCAGGGTGCGGGCGCCTTCCCGGTGCCCGCGGCGCAGTGCGCCGGGGAGCATGGTGAGCGCGTGCAGGCGGGAGGCGCTGTGGAAGCGCGCCGCGCGGGCGGCCTTGGGCCAGCCGCGGGCATCCATGCGCGCCGCGACCGCGGCGAAGTACCGCTCGGCCTCGGCGAAGCGGGTGCCGGAGAAGGCCTGCACCGAGGACTCGCTGACCGCGTGCCGGCGGTACTGGAAGACCGTGGTCGAGTTGTCGATCACCATCTCCTCACCGCCCTCCAGCAGGTCGACCACCAGCGCGAGGTCCTGGATCACCGAGTAGTCGTCGCGGAAGTTCACCTTGCGCAGCGCCTCGCCGCGCCAGGCGATGGAGGGGAAGTACAGCCAGTTCCCGCGCAGCACGCTGGCGGCCAGCTCCTCACCGGCCATCAGCCGGCGGCCCTTCACCTGCGGCGCGTACAGCCGCTTCTTGGTGTTGTCCGCCAGGCCCTGGGTGATCCGGCCCTCGCCGTCGATGACCTCGACGCCGGGCTGGACCATGCCGATGCCCGGGTGGGCGCCGATGATCCCGCGGACGGTCTCCAGGTAGTGCGGGTGCAGGAGGTCGTCGCAGCCCATGATGACCACGTAGTCGGCCTCGGAGAGCTCCACGCACTTCTGGAAGTTCTTGGTGATGCCGAGGTTCTGCTCGTTGCGGGTGTAGTGGACCCGCTCGTCGCCGAGCTGCTTGAACCAGCCGGGTACGTCCGGCTCCTTGCCGTCGTCGATGACGACGAGCCGGAAGTCCCGGTCGGTCTGCGCCAGGATGCTGCGGACAGCGTCCTGCATCAGCTGCACGTCCCCGTAGTAGGGGAGCATGAAGTCGAAGGTCGCCATGGAGCGTCAGGCCTTCACGGAGTCGGAGTCGGCGTCGGCCCGGGCGCCGGAGCTCGCGACGATGTCCTGCCCGAGGCGCTCGTCGTTGGCCCGGACGCCCTCGTTGATGGCCACGGTCCGCGCCAGGTCGGTGATCTTCTTCTCCAGCGACCGGAAGCGCAGGAAGGTGTTGAGCGTGAGGAAGCCCATCGCGAGCACCATCACGTAGAGCACCAGGTCGGTGCCTCGGCCGACGCCGAGCTGGTGGGCGAGCCAGGTGACGTCCGTCGGGCGGAGCACCGCGTAGACGTTGACGACCACGAACACCGAGAACGCTATGCGCTTCCAGGCCCGGTTCTTCGCCTGGCTCCAGGTCCGGATGAACATGAGTGCCATGGACACCGAGCCGAGGATCAGGACCAGCTGGATCCAGAAGTACTTCATCGACGCCCACGCTCCCGCAGCGAAATGTCAAAAAGGATGTTGACGCCGTTGATCAGGGACTGACCCTTGGCGCGTGAGTAATCGGTGTAGAGGATGTCCACCGGGACCTCGGTGACCCGCAGGCCGGAGCCGGCCAGGAAGCCGACGAGCTCGGACGCGTGCGCCATGCCGTTCATGGTGATGTTCAGCTGCTCGGCGGCCTCACGGCCCAGGACGCGCAGACCGTTGTGCGCGTCGGTGAGCTTGAGCTTGCGGGCGGTGGGGCTGACCGCGGCGGCCGTGCGCAGCACCACCTGCTTGATCCACGGCACCTGGCCGTTCTGCTCGATGAAGCGGGAGCCGAGTACGACGTCGGCCTCTCCGCTGCGCAGCACCGCCACCATCGTCTCGACGTCCTTGGTCTGGTGCTGACCGTCCGCGTCGAAGGTGGCGAAGTAGCGGGCGCCGGGCTGGGCGAGCGCGTAGGTGAGGCCGGTCTGCAGGGCCGCGCCCTGGCCGAGGTTGACCGGGTGGCGCACCAGGTGCGCGCCGGTGGTGGCGATGTGCCTGGCCGAGTCGTCGGTGCTTCCGTCGTCGACGACGACGATGTTGGGGAACGTCTTGCGGGCCCCCTCGACCACGTCGGCGATCACCTGGCCCTCGTTATAGGCCGGTATGACCAGCCAGACATCGTCGTAATCGGACACGGTAGCTCCAGCGGAACGGGGCACAAACGAGTGCTCGGTGATCGGTGTGACGTCGTGGGCGGGCGTGGTCATTTGCCGACCGCGCCCACGCCCAGGGGGCCTGTGTCGGCCACCTGCCCGGGCTCTTCGGTGGCTACAGCAGCCGCTCCGGGGAAGCTCAGCCTCAGCGCAGCCAGCATAGCGAGCACGGTGGCGAGCGAGCCGAGAGCGTAGGCAACGATCACGCGCACGGCCACATCGCCCGGAATCAGGGTGATGCCCACCAGGACCGCGGTACCGAGGGCCCAGCAGAGCAGTTGCAGGTTGTGTCGCTTGAATACCATGAGCGCCTGTCCGAGGACCATCGCGAACATGTACGCCACGGTGCCCGCGGACATCAGGAAGAAGTCGAAGCGGTCGAGCACCGGCTCCTTGGCGTTGAAGAGCACCTCGATCAGCCAGGGGCCGAGCACGGTGGCGGGTACGCCGCCGAGCAGGCCGAGCGCGCCGACGACCGCTGCGATCCGGCGCAGCATCGCCCAGAACGCGGCCCGGTCGCCGGCCGTGAAGGCGGCGGTGAGGCCGCTGAGCAGCGAGGCCTGGAGCGAGCCGAAGACGAAGAGCGGCACCCGGGCCAGGACCAGCGCGCTGAGCAGGGCGCCGATCAGGGCGCTGTCGGTGGGGGCCAGCAGCTTGGTGCTCATCACCGCGGCGTTGACGACCAGCTGGGACAGCAGGGTCGCGCAGATGAGCAGGCCCAGTCCGCTGTACAGCTCCCGCCAGGCGATCGGTTCGCCGGGGCCGACGGCGCGCAGCAGCGTCGGCAGGGTGACCAGCGTGGCGATGACGGGTGCGACGGCCAGGACCAGGCTGAAGGCGAGAGCGGAGTGCAGCCCGAACACGGCGCAGCCGGCCGCGAGCACGATCCGCAGGCCGCCGTCGACGGCGAGCTGGGTGCCGTACGCGCCGAACCGGCCGAGGCCGGCCAGCACGCCGCGGGTGAGGTAGCAGACGGCCATGCCGGCGAAGGCACCACCGAGCGCGGCCACCAGCGCGCGGTCGCCCTCGAACAGCAGGTCGGCGATCGGGCCCGCGCCGAGGCCCAGTACGAGCAGGGTCGCGCCGAGGATCGCCCCGGTCAGCAGGGTGGCCCGGCGCAGGACGGGAGCGGCGCCGTGGCCCAGGACCACCCGCGCGGAGACGATCCGGGTGAGCTCCTGCTCGATGGGGAAGAAGACGCCGATGCCGATGGACATCACGATCGTCCACAGCACGGAGACGTTCGCCAAGGCGTCCTTGGACAGGCTGTGGCCGGCCACGCCCAGGTGGACGTAGGAGGCCGCGCCGAGCACGACGGTGCCGCCGGCCACCGCGACGGTGCCCGGCGGCAGCGCCGCGGTCAGCTTGTTCAGCAGGGTTTTCATCCCGTACGGCCGTCCCGGGCCCGGGCGGCCAGTGCGGAGAAGACCGGGGTGCGGAGGGCCTCGGCGAGCTGCTCCCGCCAGTCGGGCAGCGGGGCCAGGCCGGCCTCGTCCCAGTGGTCGTGCGCGAGCACGCTGAAGGCGGGGCGGACGGCGGGTCGCACGAACGCCTCGGAGGTGGTGGGCCGGATCCGCTCGGGGTCGAGCCCGCTCAGCCGGTAGGTCTCGCGGGCCAGTCCCATCCAGGTGGTCCGGCCGCTCGCGGTGCCGTGGTAGATCCCGCCCATGGCCCAGCCCTTCAGCGCGGCCTGGCCGAGCTCGACCAGGTGGCGGGCCAGCGCGTAGGACCAGGTGGGCTGGCCGTGCTGGTCGTCGACCACGTCGAGGGTGTCCCGCTGGGCGGCCAGCTTCAGCATGGTGGCGACGAAGTTCGGCCCGTGCTCGCCGTACAGCCAGGCGGTGCGGACCACGTAGCCGTCCTGCGGCAGCAGTTCGGCCACGGCCTGCTCGCCGACCAGCTTGGAGCGCCCGTAGGCGTTGACCGGGCCGGTCTCGGCGTCCTCCGGGTACGGCTGCGAGGCGTCGCCGGGCAGCACGTAGTCGGTGGAGACGTGGAGCAGGCGCACGTGGGCGGCGGCGCAGGCCTCGGCGAGGACGCGTACGCCGGTGCCGTTGACGGCGGTGGCGGCTTCCTCGGCGGTCTCGGCGCCGTCCACGTCGGTCCAGGCTGCGCAGTTGACGACCACGGCGGCGCCCTCGACGGCGGCCCGGACTGCTGCCGGGTCGGTGATGTCGAGGTCGCCGCGGCGCAGGCCCACCGCTTCGATCCCGGCGCGCTTCAGGACGGCCAGGACGTCCTGGCCGAGCATCCCGGCGGCACCGGTGACGAGCCAGCGCGTGGGCACGGGGTAGGCGGTCACTTCTGCAGGGCCGCCTTCACCTTGAGGGGCTCCCACCAGGCACGGTTCTCGCGGTACCACTCGATGGTGGCCTTGATGCCGTCCTCGAAGGTGACCTGCGGGGCGTAGCCGAGCTCGGCGCCGATCTTGCTGATGTCGATGGAGTAGCGGAGGTCGTGGCCCTTGCGGTCCTCGACCCGCTCGACCATCTCCCAGCCGAGGCCCGCGGCCTCCAGCAGGACGCCGGTGAGCTCCTTGTTGGTGAGCTCGGTGCCGCCGCCGATGTTGTAGACCTCGCCGGCGCGGCCCTTGCGCATGGCCAGGTCGATGCCGCGGCAGTGGTCGGAGACGTGCAGCCAGTCGCGGACGTTGCCGCCGTTGCCGTACAGCGGGACCTTCTTGCCGTCCATCAGGTTGGAGACGAACAGCGGGATGACCTTCTCCGGGAACTGGTAGTGCCCGTAGTTGTTGGAGCAGCGGGTGACCACCACGTCCATGCCGTGGGTGCGGTGGTAGGCCAGCGCCAACAGGTCGGACGACGCCTTCGAGGCGGAGTACGGGGAGTTCGGCACCAGCGGCCACTCCTCCGTCCAGGAGCCCTCGCTGATCGAGCCGTAGACCTCGTCCGTGGAGATGTGGACGAAGCGGCCGACGCCGTGCTTGCGGGCGGCGTCCAGCAGGACCTGGGTGCCCACCACGTTGGTCATCACGAAGGGGCCGGCTCCGGCGATGGAGCGGTCCACGTGGGACTCGGCGGCGAAGTGCACGACCACGTCGTGGCCGGCCATCACCTGGTCGACGGCCTCCGCGTCGCAGATGTCGCCCTTGACGAAGGTGTATCCGGGGTGATCCGCGACCGGCGCCAGATTCTCTTCGACTCCGGAATAGGTCAGCTTGTCGAAGACCGTGATCCGGGCCGAGGCATCTGCACCGAGCTGCTGGCGGACGAATTCTGAACCGATGAAGCCGGCGCCGCCGGTCACGAGGATGCGCATAATACGAAGAGTCTAGCCGCCCGCCGAACGTCACATTCCCTGGGCTCGGCTCTCCCACGCCCTCTCGCATAGGGTTCACCCATGCGTGGAATCCTCTTGGCCGGTGGTACCGGATCCCGACTCTGGCCGCTGACACGGGCAGTCTCGAAGCAGTTGCTGCCCGTCTTCGACAAGCCGATGATCTACTACCCCCTTTCCACCCTGGTGATGGCGGGTATCAACGAGATCCTGATCATCACCACTCCGGAAGACCGCGACCAGTTCGAGCGGCTGCTCGGCGACGGTTCGCAGTTCGGCCTGCGGCTGGAGTACGCCGTCCAGGAGCGTCCGGAGGGCATCGCCCAGGCCTTCGTCCTCGGCGCCGACTTCATCGGTGACGAGTCCGTCGCGCTCATCCTCGGCGACAACATCTTCCACGGCAGCGGCCTCGGCACGCGCCTGGCCCAGCACACCGACGCCAAGGGCGGCCGGGTGTTCGCGTACCCGGTGGCGGACCCGACGGCGTACGGCGTGGTGGAGTTCGACGAGAAGGGCCAGGCCATCTCCATCGAGGAGAAGCCGGTCCAGCCCAAGTCCCGCTACGCGGTGCCGGGCCTGTACTTCTACGACAACCAGGTCGTCGAGATCGCCCGCGGCCTGAAGCCCAGCGCCCGCGGCGAGCTGGAGATCACCGCCGTCAACGACGCGTACCTCCAGGCCGGTGAGCTGAACGTCACCATCCTCGACCGCGGTACCGCGTGGCTGGACACCGGCACCTTCGTCTCGATGGTGCAGGCCTCCGAGTTCGTCCGGGTGATCGAGGAGCGTCAGGGCTTCAAGATCGGCTGCATCGAGGAGGCGGCCTGGCGGGCCGGCCTGATCGATTCCGCGCAGCTGCGCGCGCTCGCGGAGCCCCTCACCAAGAGCGGTTACGGCACCTACCTGCTGGCCCTGCTCGACGAGGAGGCCGCCCGATGAAGTTCCGCGAACTCTCCATCGAGGGCGTCTTCGAGGTCACCCCGCAGCTGCACGGCGACCCGCGCGGCCTGTTCACCGAGTGGTACCGCTTCGACCGGCTGGCCGAGGTGGTCGGCCACCCGCTGAACCTGGCGCAGGCGAACCTCTCGGTCTCCTCCACGGGCGTGGTCCGCGGCATCCACTTCGCCGACGTACCGCGCGGCCAGGCCAAGTACGTGACCTGCGTGCGCGGCGCCGTGCTCGACGTCATCGTCGACCTCCGGGTCGGCTCCCCCACCTTCGGGAAGTGGGAAGGCGTCCGCCTGGACGACGTGGACCGCCGCGCGGTCTACATCCCCGAGGGCCTCGGCCACGGGTTCTGCGCGCTGAGCGACGACGCGACGCTCTCGTACCTCTGCTCGGAGACGTACAACCCGACCGGCGAGCACTCGGTTCACCCCCTCGACGCCGACCTCGGCATCGAGTGGCCGGCCGACGTCCCGCTGCTGTCCGCCCGCGACGAGGCCGCCCCGTCGCTGGCCGACGCGATCGCGTCCGGGCTGCTGCCCGACTACGCGGCCTGCAAGGAATTCACCGAGTCGCTCCGCGTGAGCTGACCGGCCTCCGCCCGTACGGAAGAAGAGGGCCGCACCCCTGCCGGGGGTGCGGCCCTCTTCGCGTACCACCGGAGCTCGTACCGACGGAGCTCGTACCGACGGAGCGGAACGCCCAACGCCGAAGGGCCCCGCCCCACCGCCGAAGCGATGGGCCGGGGCCCTTCAGTGCAACTTGGTGCTCGAAGAACGAGCTACCAGGTCAGAGCACGGAACTACGCCGTGATCTTGGTGACCTGGCCGGCGCCCACGGTACGACCACCCTCACGGATGGCGAACTTCAGGCCCTCCTCCATGGCGACCGGCTGGATCAGCGCGACCGTCATCTCGGTGTTGTCGCCCGGCATGACCATCTCCGTGCCGGCCGGCAGGGTGACGACACCCGTGACGTCCGTGGTACGGAAGTAGAACTGCGGACGGTAGTTGTTGAAGAAGGGGGTGTGACGGCCACCCTCGTCCTTCGACAGGATGTACGCCTGGGCCTCGAACTCCTTGTGGGGAGTGACCGAACCCGGCTTGATGATGACCTGGCCGCGCTCGACGTCCTCGCGCTTGATGCCACGGAGGAGCAGACCGACGTTCTCGCCGGCCTGGCCCTCGTCGAGCAGCTTGCGGAACATCTCGATACCGGTGACCGTGGTGGTGGTCTTCTCTTCCTTGATACCGATGATGTCGACGGTCTCGTTGACCTTCAGGACACCACGCTCGATACGGCCGGTGACGACCGTACCGCGACCGGTGATCGTGAAGACGTCCTCGACGGGCATGAGGAACGGCTTCTCGGTGTCACGCGGCGGGGTCGGGATGGCCTCGTCGACGGCAGCCATGAGGCCGAGAAGCTTCTCGCCCCACTCCTTGTCGCCCTCGAGGGCCTTCAGCGCGGAGACGCGGACGACCGGCAGGTCGTCGCCCGGGAAGTCGTACTCGGAGAGCAGCTCACGGACCTCGAGCTCGACGAGCTCCAGGATCTCCTCGTCGTCCACCATGTCGGCCTTGTTCAGGGCGACAACGATGTAGGGGACGCCGACCTGGCGGGCCAGGAGCACGTGCTCCTTGGTCTGCGGCATCGGGCCGTCGGTGGCGGCGACCACGAGGATCGCGCCGTCCATCTGCGCGGCACCGGTGATCATGTTCTTGATGTAGTCAGCGTGACCCGGGCAGTCGACGTGGGCGTAGTGACGCGCCTCGGTCTGGTACTCGACGTGCGCGATGGAGATGGTGATACCGCGCTGGCGCTCCTCAGGAGCCTTGTCGATCTGGTCGAAGGCCGAGGCCTCGTTCAGGTCCGGGTACGCGTCGTGCAGCACCTTGGTAATGGCGGCCGTGAGGGTCGTCTTACCGTGGTCAATGTGACCGATGGTGCCGATGTTGACGTGCGGCTTAGTCCGCTCGAACTTCGCCTTCGCCACGGGGTCCTCCTGGAGAGTGGTTCTGTACGCCTTACTCATCGGCGCCAGGTGATCTTTGCTGGAAAGCCGGTCCCCCGGGGCAACGGAAGGTTATTCCTGTTGCCCCAGAGGCTCCGGTGACAAGCCTAAAGCGTGTACTCGGAAGAGTTACTCGCCCTTGGCCTTCGCGATGATCTCCTCAGCGACGTTCCGGGGAACCTCGGCGTAGGAGTCGAACTGCATCGAGTAGCTGGCGCGACCCGAGGTCTTGCTGCGGAGGTCTCCGACGTAGCCGAACATCTCCGAAAGCGGCACGAGGCCCTTCACGAGACGAGCGCCGTGACGCTCCTCCATGGCCTGGATCTGGCCACGGCGGGAGTTGATGTCGCCGATCACGTCACCCATGGACTCCTCGGGCGTGGTGACCTCAACGGACATCATCGGCTCGAGCAGTACGGGCGAAGCCTTGCGCGCGGCCTCCTTGAAGGCCTGCGAACCGGCGATCTTGAAGGCGAGCTCGGAGGAGTCGACCTCGTGGTAGCCACCGTCGAGAAGAATGACGCGGACGCCGGTCATCTCGTAGCCGGCCAGGATGCCGAACTGCATGGCCTCCTGCGCACCGGCGTCGACCGAGGGGATGTACTCCCTCGGGATGCGGCCACCGGTGACCTTGTTCACGAACTCGTACGCCGGGCCGTCCGACTCGGTGATCGGCTCGATCGCGATCTGCACCTTGGCGAACTGACCGGTACCACCGGTCTGCTTCTTGTGGGTGTAGTCGTGACGCTCGACGGTCTTGCGGATCGTCTCGCGGTACGCGACCTGCGGCTTGCCGACGTTGGCCTCGACCTTGAACTCGCGCTTCATACGGTCGACCAGCACCTCGAGGTGCAGCTCGCCCATACCGCCGAGGATGGTCTGGCCGGTCTCCTCGTCCGAGTGAACGTGGAAGGAGGGGTCCTCCTCCGCGAGACTCTGGATGGCGACACCCAGCTTCTCCTGGTCACCCTTGGACTTGGGCTCGATGGCGACCTGGATGACCGGAGCCGGGAAGTCCATGGACTCCAGGATCACGGGGGCCTTGTCGTCACACAGCGTCTCACCGGTGGTGGTCTGCTTCAGACCCATGACGGCGACGATGTCACCGGCGCCCACCGCGGCGATCTCTTCACGCTTGTTGGCGTGCATGCGGTAGATCTTGCCGATGCGCTCCTTCTTGCCCTTGACGGAGTTCAGCACCGCAGTGCCGGCCTCCAGGCGGCCCGAGTAAACCCGGACGAAGGTGAGCTTCCCGAGGTGCGGGTCGCGCATGATCTTGAACGCGAGCGCGGCGAGGGGCTCCTCGTCGGAAGGCTTGCGCTTCACGACCGTCTCGGCGTCGCGGACGTCGTGGCCCTCGATGGCCTCGATGTCCAGCGGCGACGGCAGGTAGCGGACGACGGCGTCGAGCAGGGGCTGAACGCCCTTGTTCTTGAACGCCGTGCCACAGAACACCGCGGTGATCGTGGGCTCGCCCTTGCCCTTGCCGGAGCCGAGGATGATGCGACGGACGGCGGCGTGCAGCTGCTCCTCGGACGGCTCGTCGCCGTTCAGGAAGAGCTCCATGATCTCGTCGTCGTTCTCGGCGACGGTCTCGACCAGCTTGCCGCGCCACTCTTCAGCAGCCTCGGTGTGCGTGGCCGGGATGTCGACGATGTCGTACATCTCGCCCTTGGTCGCCTCGGCGGACCAGACGAACGCCTTCATGGTGACCAGGTCGACAACGCCCTGGAAGTCCATCTCGGCACCGATGGGGAGCTGCATGACGATCGGAACCGCACCGAGGCGGTCCTTGATCATGTCGACGCAGCGGTGGAACTCGGCGCCGGTGCGGTCCAGCTTGTTGACGAAGCAGATACGCGGCACGCCGTAGCGGTCCGCCTGACGCCAAACGGTCTCGGACTGCGGCTCCACACCGGCGACACCGTCGAACACGGTGACGGCACCGTCGAGGACGCGGAGCGAACGCTCCACCTCGACGGTGAAGTCCACGTGACCCGGGGTGTCGATGATGTTGATGGTGTGGTCGACGTCCTCGAGCGGCCAGTGACAGGTCGTCGCGGCGGACGTGATCGTGATGCCGCGCTCCTGCTCCTGCTCCATCCAGTCCATCGTGGCAGCGCCGTCGTGGACTTCACCGATCTTGTAAGACACACCGGTGTAGAACAGGATGCGCTCGGTGGTGGTCGTCTTGCCCGCGTCGATGTGAGCCATGATGCCGATGTTGCGCACCTTGGCCAGGTCAAGCGAAGTGGTAGCCATCTCGGCTCAGTCTTCTCTCGGTCTCGATGTGGGTTGGGACTACCAGCGGTAGTGCGCGAAGGCCTTGTTGGACTCGGCCATCTTGTGCGTGTCCTCACGCTTCTTGACGGCAGCGCCAAGACCGTTCGAGGCGTCGAGCAGCTCGTTCATGAGGCGCTCGGTCATGGTCTTCTCGCGGCGGGCGCGGGAGTAACCCACGACCCAGCGCAGCGCGAGGGTGGCGGCGCGACCAGGCTTGACCTCGATCGGCACCTGGTAGGTGGCGCCACCGACACGGCGGGACTTGACCTCGAGCGACGGCTTGACGTTCTCCAGCGCGCGCTTCAGCGTGATGACCGGGTCAGCGCCGGTCTTCTCGCGGAGGCCTTCCATGGCGCCGTAAACGATGCGCTCGGCGGTGGAGCGCTTGCCGTTCAGGAGGAGCTTGTTGATGAGCGACGTCACCAGAGGAGATGCGTAGACCGGGTCGATGATGACCGGGCGCTTCGGGGCGGGGCCCTTACGAGGCATTCTTACTTCTCCTTCTTGGCGCCGTAGCGGCTGCGGGCCTGCTTGCGGTTCTTGACAGCCTGGGTGTCAAGCGCACCGCGGATGATCTTGTAACGAACACCCGGCAGGTCCTTCACACGGCCACCACGCACGAGCACGATCGAGTGCTCCTGCAGGTTGTGTCCCTCACCCGGAATGTAGGCGGTGACCTCGATGCCAGAGGTCAGACGCACACGCGCGACCTTACGCAGCGCCGAGTTCGGCTTCTTCGGGGTGGTCGTGAACACACGCGTGCAGACGCCGCGACGCTGGGGCGAAGCCTCAAGCGCGGGGGTCTTTGTCTTCTCGACCTTGTCCTGCCGGCCCTTACGGACCAGCTGCTGGATCGTAGGCACTACTTCTCCGGTTTCTGTGTGCCGTTAGTGAAGCTAACCTGGAACATTTGCCGACCCACGCGGTCGGGTGTGTCGGATCCGGCGGACCTCCGCGCAAGCACGGAAACGCATGGATCGCGGTGGCCGATACGGGCTCTCCTGCGGTTGATGGACACGCACGGGAGCCCAGGCACACCCCAGGCACAAGGTCTGAGCGTACCTACCGCATCCACTCCGGTCAAAACAAAAGCCCCGGCGCGGGCGCCCGTAGATCGTAACGACCCGTGCGCCGCATGGGCGACACCCCCGTGCGGCCCCGCCGACTCGCGGATGTGGTCGGGGCGTGGTAGGGACGGCCAGGTCAGCGCCCGTGCGCCGGCCGCTCCGCCCACCGGTCCCCCCACCGTGCGAGCGTATGCGCGAGCCCCGGCCCGGGACCCGGCGGGCGGCCCGGCACCGGCCCGGCGAATAAACTGCCGAGCGATTCAGCCCAAACGGCACGACCATCAGGGAGCGGGACATTGGGGACGGTCACCTCGGAGCCGACGACGGCGGACACCCCGCCCCCCGACGGCGGCCACGACCTCTCCTCGCCCCGCCGCCGAGGCCGAGGCCGTCCGCGCCTCGCGCGTCTGTACGGGCCCCTGCTCGCCTTCCTCGTCACCTCGGGCGCCTTCTCCGCGGCCTGGGTGGCCCGCGGCACCTTCCCCTTCGGCAACACCGGCCGGGCCATCAACGACCAGGCCAACCAGTACGTGCCCTTCCACCGCGCGCTGTGGGACCTGGTGCACGGGCAGGCCGCCGGTGACCTGCTCTTCACCTGGCGCGGCGGCTTCGGACAGCAGTTCCTGTCCGACTACCACACGTACCTCGGCAACCCCTTCTCGTGGCTGGTCGTCCTGGTCCCGCGGGCCCACGTCGACCTCGCCGTCTTCGCGATCACCCCGATCACGATGGGCACCGCCGCCGCCCTGATGACGGTGTACCTCGGCAAGCTGCAGCCCGGCCCCTGGTGGCAGCGCGGCGTGCTCGGCGCCTGTTACGGCCTGTGCGGCTGGGCCCTCAGCGACGCCTCGTACATCCCCATGTGGCTGTGGGGCCTGGTCGCCCTCCCGATGCTCGGCATCGCCGTGGAGTGGTGCCTGGAGGGGCGCCGCTGGCCGGGCGCGGCCCTGCTCGTCGCGCTCGCCTGGTACGGGAACTTCTACACCGCGATGATGGCCACGATGGCGGCCTGCGTGCTGCTCGCCATCCGCCTGATCACCCGCGACACGACGGACGGAGTCGGGGGGAGACTGCGCGCGCTGTGGCGTGCCGCGACCGCCGCCGCGACCGGGATACTGCTCACCCTCCCCCTGCTCCTGCCGTCCTTCCTGTCGAGCGGCTCGGCGCAGCCCACCCAGGCCGCCGCCTTCGACCCGGTCCGGATCGAGATCTTCCTCGCGGGCATGCTCCCGGCCACCCACCTGTGGGGCGGCCGCCCGCGCCTCTACGTCGCCTCGCTCGGTCTGATCCTGGCCGGGACCTTCCTCTTCAACACCGCCATCGCGAAGAAGACCCGCCTGGTGTGGGCGGCCGCGACCCTGCTCGTCGTCGTCTCGTTCCAGTTCCCGCCCACGCAGTACGCGTGGCACGGGCTCGCGGTGCCGAACGGCAACCCGTACCGCGAGGCGTTCGTCTTCAGCGGGATGGTGGTCATCGTGGCCTGGCTGGCGCTGGCCCACCGGCCGCGCCCGCTGCACCTGGCCCTGGTCGCGGCGCTGCTGGTGGCGGCCACCTTCGCGCTCCGGCACACGGACGACTTCGGCGGCTGGACCTGGCCGGCCGTGCTCGGCGGCGGGTCCGTCTCCCTGCTGGCCCTGGTCCTGCTCGCGCTGGGCGAGAAGCGGCGCGCGCTCCTTCCCGTGGCGGCCGTCCTGATGGTCGGTGTCGTCTTCGCCGAGTCCACGGTGGCCGCGGCCAGCGCGGACGCCCGCCGGGCCCGCGAGCGCTGGGCGAAGCCGACGGCGACCACCAGCAAGTCGATCAACGAGCACTTCGACGCCGTCCGGGGCGTGGACGGCTGGCCCGCGTACCGGACCGACTCCGGCGCGCCGCAGACCTCGTACAACGACGCTCTCGCGCTCCGGTCGGAGGGCCCGCAGTACTACAGCAGCTACCTCCCGGAGGCGACGTACCGGGCGCTGGAGCCCCTCGGGTACGGCTTCAAGAACGACGGCCGGACCTTCTTCGGCGCCGACAACCCGGTGCTCGACGCGATCTTCTCGATCGGCGCGCGGGTCCGCCCCGGGACCGCCCCGGGCACCTGGACGGGCTCGAAGTTCCCGGCGCCGCCGCTGGTCACCGTGCGCAGCGGCCCGTACACCTCGACCAACCCGGCGGGCAGCGTCTACGCCCGCCAGGAGAACGTCCTGGGCGCCACCGTCTACGAGGTCCCGCCGGTCACGCGCGGGGGCGGCACCGACGAGCAGACCTACGCCGCCACGTGCAGGCCCGGCTCCGAGGCCTACTGGTACTCCCCCGCCCTGTACGGAACCCTCCTGGCCGGGGGTACCGAGCGGCCGCTGGAGGACCAGATGACCGGGGTGGTCCCGCTGGGCCGGGTGCCCGCCTCGGGCCGGGTCGACGTCACCGTGAAGACCCGTACCGAGGGCGCGACCGCCGGGGAGCACCCGCTCGGCTGCCTGGACCGCGCCGCACTCGACCAGACGATCGCCCAACTGAAGGCCACCGGCGCCACCCGGGTCAAGGCCGGCGGCCACACCATCGAGGCCACCCTCCCGCAGGGCGCCACCGGCACCGCGGTCTTCGCGATGACGGACGTCCCCGGCTGGCAGTGCTCCGCCCCGGTGCGCGACTTCCACGGCCTGGTCTCGCTGCCGCTCTCGCCCGGCACGGACAAGGTCTCCTGCACCTTCACGCCCAAGGGGTTCACCCCGGGTCTGGCCGCCGCCACCCTGGCCCTGCTGGCCCTGGCCTCGGTCACGGTGACCGGCCTGCGCCGCCGCAGAGCGGGCTCGTAACGGCACTGTCCGTGACCGTCCGGCATCAATCCCGTGGTTCCGGATCTACGCGCGGCCACCGGTCAGTACATTGACCGCCCTGATGGATCGGGGGGCCGCATGACAGGGCAAGACCTCCCGGGCGACGGAGGGCTGGACGACCGCGTCCCCTTCCTGGCCCGGCTGGAGAACGAGGACGGCACGGCGTTACGGGCGCTCGGCCGTGAGCTGGCCTTCGCGCCGCGCGACCGACTGATCCACCAGCACGAACCCTCGTCGCACATCCTGCTGATCCTGCACGGCTGGACCAAGGTGACGGCCGTCGCCCCCAACGGCTACCAGGCGCTGCTGGCCCTGCGCGGGCCCGGCGACATCCTCGGGGAGTCGGCCGCCCTGACCCGGCGCGTCCGGTCCGCCACGGTGACCGCGCTGGAGCCGGTCCGGGCCGTGGCCGTCGACCACGAGTCCTTCCGCGCGTTCCTCGCCGCCGTCCCCGCGGCCGCCCTCCAGCTGCTCGCTCTCACCTCCGACCGCACCCGGGCCGCCGACCAGCGCCGCCTGGAGTTCGCTTCGTTGAGCGTGCGCGAGCGCCTGGCCGTCCTGCTCCTGGACCTGTCCCGGACCCACGGCCGCCCCGGCCCCACCGGCGTGGAGCTATCTGTTCCGCTCACCAAGGAAGAGCTCGCCGGAGCCGTCGGGGCCTCCCGCGAAATGGTCCAGCGGGAGCTCAAGGAGCTCCGCGAGCGCGGGGTCGTGATCACCGGCCGCCGCGCCCTGGTGATCGTCCGGCCGGACGTATTGCGGCGGATCGCCCAGGCACAACCGCCCGTCCAGGGCTGAGCTCGCCCCCAGGGCCCGTCTTCAGTGCACGGCGTCACACTCCGGGTGCGTCATCCGCCCTCACCCCGACGCGCCCGCCTGCCCCACTCTCTTGTCACAGCAGGGATCCACCGGGATCCACCACGAGAGGCGATCATGAACGACCCACTCCCCCGCACGATCCTCCTGGTCGACACCGAGCGGTACAGCGACCGCGACGACGTCCAGCAGGCCTTCCTCCGCCGGATGCTGTACGACGTCGTCGACCGGACCCTGCTGGCCGCCGGCATCGACCAGACGTTACGGCTGCGCGCCGACCGCGGCGACGCGATCATGGAGCTGATCGACCCGAACGCCCCGCTCACCACGCTGCTGCGCACCCTGCTGACCGAGGTCCCCGCCCAGCTCCGCGCCGTGAACCGGCTGGCGGCGGCCTCGGCGCAGATCCGGCTGCGGGCCGTCCTCGCGACCGGGTACGTCGCCGTCGACGAGTTCGACGGCTGGGTGGGCTCGGACCTCAACCACGCCTGCCGCCTGCTGGACGGCGAACCCTTGAAGCAGGCCCTGCGCGAGCGTACGGACGACTACGCGCTCTGCGTCTCGGAGCCGGTCTACGCGGGCATCGTGCGGCACCACCACACCGGCATCCCGGCCGAGGAATTCAGCCCGGTCACCATGCCCAGCAAGAACGGCCCGCTGGGCGCGTGGCTGTACGGACCACTGCCGAAGGGGGGCCCGGCGCCGGAGCCTGAGGGGGACTCCGGCGCCGGGACGGGGGCCGCTGCGGCCACCCGGTCGGCGAACGTGATCAACGGCGGGCAGTTCGGCGGCGTCAACCACGGCATCAACGGCGGCACCTTCCACGGCGACATCCGGCTGGGCGGCGGTGACCGCCGATGAGCACGCCGGCCGCGGAGGCACCGGCCGAGGGCGCGGACCAGCCGGAGCCGGCGACCGAGCCGGCGGCCGCGGAGGACGCGCAGCCCCAGAGCGCCTACGACGCGCGGCGGGACCTGTTCCGCGGCATCCCCGACGCCATGCGCGCCGGTGTCGGCGGCGGGGTCTTCGGCGGCGTCAACCACGGCATCAGCGGCGGCACCTTCCACGGCGGCGTCACCGTGAACCACGTGACGGTCGGCGGCGCCGGGCACACCTCCGGCGAGGTCCCGGGAGCCACCCTCCGCCGCCTCGACCAGGTGTTCGTCGAGGACGGCAGCAACTTCCGGGACCTGCTGGAACGGCTCCGCAAGGAGCGCGTCCTGGTCCTCACCGGCCCCCGTTTCACGGGCCGGCGTACCGCCGCGTTCATGCTGCTGAGGCACCTGGGCGCCGCTTCGGTGCACCAGCTGGACCGGAGCACGTCACCCGAGAACCTGGCCGAGCGGCTCGGCACCGGGGAGGCGCGCGGGTACGTACTGTGCGACCCGATCACCGCGCGGAACCAGCCGCTGCGCGACACGCACCTGCTGGCCGCCCGGGACAAGCTCGACGACCAGAGCTTCCTGGTGATCACCGCCGGTCCGCACACCCATCTGGAGGGCATCGCAGGCCGCCCCTGGCAGCCTCCCGACACCGCTGCCGTCCTGCGCTCCTCGCTGCGCGCAATGGTGGACGACGAGGCGGAGTTACGGAGGCTGCTGGCGCTGCCCCCCGTCACCGACTTCCTGAGCCGGCACCACCAGCTCCGCGAGGCCGCACGGTTCGCCGTCCTGCTGGAACGGCACTCCCTCCGCGGAGCCGACGCCTCGGAGATCGAGACCTTCTCCCAGGGCGCCCTGGAACAGCAGATCCAGGAGTGGTTCGAGGACGCGGACGGGACCCTCCACCTGCGGGAGAAGGCCTTCCTCGTCGCCCTCGCCGCCTTCCACAAAGGGCCGTACGCCCTCACCGCCGAACTCAGCGACCTCCTGTTCGGCCTCCTCCAGCGCACCGAGGACCCGGCTCTGCCCGCGGCCGTCCCCGTCTTCGGCACCAACCCCGCCAAGCGCCTCCAGCTGGCCCGCGCCATCCGCTACCCGAAGGAGGAGCAGACCGAGTGGGGCCCGGTCACCCAGTCGATGGCCGCCTTCCAGGACGACCGCCTCGCGGCGGTCCTGCTCCGCGAGGTGTGGACCGGCCACCCGTCCGCCCGTCCCGCGCTGGTGGGCTGGCTGCGGCTGCTCGCCGCCGACGGGCGATCCTTCGTACGCACCCGGGCCGCGTCCACCGCCGCGGTACTCGCCCTCCACGACCTGCCCTCCGCGATGGCCCTCGTCATCGAGGACTGGGCACTGTCCGACCGCCCGTGGCTGCGGATCGGCGCCGTCAACGCCCTCGCCCTCGCGCACATCATCGGCACCCCGAACATCCCGCGGATCATCGACCGCTGGTGCGCCGACGACACCAGCCACCTGCGCCTGCGCTGGGCCGCGATCCGCGTCCACGGGCTGATCGGCCACGAGCGGCCGGCGGAAACCGTGGAAGCACTGCGCGCCGTCAGCCGCACGCTCGACAAGGACCCGGACTCGCAGGCCGAAGTCGCCCAGTCCGTCGAGTTGCTGCTCCTCTCCGACACGTGCGACGAGATCCTCGACGAACTGCTGCGCACGCGCGACGACGACCTGGTCGCCGTGCACGTCACGCTCGACGGCTTCCTGCGCGCCTGCCGGCACACCGAGGACGACGCGCCCCACGGCCGCCCGCTGGTCCTCGACTGGTACGCCCGCGCCGCCGCGACCAGGCCCGAATCCGCCCGCGGCATCGCCGCCCTGTGGCGGGGCGCCCTCGACCGCGCCGGCAACCAGGCCGCCCTCGACCTGCTGCACGGCTGGGTGGAGGCCGCCGACCGCGACCGCGACACCGAATGGGCGCTCGCCGCCCTGCTGCCCGCCCTCGTCACCCGCACCGACGAGCGCAACCGGCTGCTCCACCTGCTGACCTTCGGGAACCACGGAGTGCTACCCGCCGTCTCCCAGCGCCTGCTGACCGTACTGCCGACCCACTGAACCGAACCGAACCGAGGAGAAGCCGCGCGATGTCCGATCCCCGCCGCCATCCGGACTGGGAACAGCCCGCCGACCGGCACACCCAGCTGATCGACCCGGTGATCACCGTCCAGCAGCTCGGGCGGTTCGAGGTGTTCCGCAAGCTGCAGACCCGCATCGACCACGCCCTGGTCTTCTCGACCACCAAGGGCGGGTACGTCGCCTTCCTGCCGCCGCACCGGCCCGGCTCCACCCGCGGCTACACGGCGGTGTACGAGGTCGACATGGGAGTCCACCACGTCCGCGCGGACATCGAACTCCCCAGCGACAACGACGCCCACCAGTTCGTGGTGGTCGTGGAGCTCAGCTGGCGGGTGGCGGATCCCGCGCTGTTCGTGGCGAGCGGCCACCGCGACGTGCCCCGGCTGCTGCTCGGCGAGCTGGAACAGACCGCGCGTCCGGTCGCCCGGCGCTTCGCCATCGCCGAGAGCGCGCAGGCCGAGGGGGAACTGCTGCGGGCGCTGCCCGAGGCCGGCCCGCTCGGCCGGGACTGCGGGCTGCACACCTCCTGGACCGTCCGGCTGCGCCGCGACCAGGAGAACATCGACCACCAGCTGCGCATGCAGGCCATCCAGCACGGCACCGCCGAGCAGATCCTCACCGAGGAACTCGGCATGCGGTACGACGTCCAGCTCGACCAGCGGGCCCGCCGGCAGGACGAGCTCACGACGGGGCGGGCGCTGGCCTACGGCGGCCAGCAGCACCAGCTCGCCCTCCAGCAGCAGCAGTGGGAGCACCAGCAGCGCGTGGAGCTCAGCCGCCAGCAGGCGGAGCTCCAGCGCGTCGAGGCCGAGAAGATCGCCTTCTACCAGTGGCACCTGGAGCAGGGCGGGGTGCACGGGTGGGCCCTGCACCTGGCCCAGCACCCCGAGGACTCGGCCCTCGTCATGCGGACCATGCGCGAGGACCAGCTCCAGATGATCCGGGACCAGATGAGCCTGGTCAGCCAGGTGCTCAGCGACGGCGGGGCCGAGCGGCACGAGTTGCAGGGACCCAAGCAGCTGGCGCTGCGGGCCATGAACGACATCCTGAACCAGCGCCTCCCGGGCGTCCCGCACGAACCGGCCCCGCCGGCCCCGCCGCAGTACCCGGGCCAGATCGCACCCCAGGGACCGCCTCCCGGACCGCCGCCGGCGCAGCCGCCCGCAGCCCCGCCCGGGCAGTTCGGACCACCCCCGACCTTCTCCCAGTGGGAGCCCCCGCCCGGGTACGGGACCGCTCCCGTGCAGCCGCCCCCGGTCCCCGAGCCCCAGGCAGGGACCGGGACCGACGACGGGAGGCCGCAGCCGTGACCGCCGCGCCCCCGAACCCGACCCCGTCCGCGACCGGCGGCGAAGCCGCTACCCGGCTGCTCGCCGACCTGCGCGGCGAGATAGCCCGGGCCGACAGCAAAGCCTCGGTGCTGGTCGGCGCCCTCGGGATGACCGCCGGGGTGATCAGCGCCCTGCTCGCCGGGAAGGGCTGGCGGCCGGACTCCCTCTCCACCCCGGGCACGGCCGTCTGGTGGGCGGGGACCACCGCCCTGGCCCTGGCGCTGCCCGCCCTGCTGCTGGCGGTGCTGCCCCGGTACCGCGCGGCCGAGTGGCATCCGGGCACCCCGCTCTCGTACTTCGGTGACATCCACTCGGCGGTCCGCCAGGGCCGTCTCGCCGAGGCCCTCGCCGACACCGACCGCGATCCCCGGGCCTCGCTCATGGCCGCGCTCGCCGAGAACAGCCGGATCGCCGCCCGCAAACACCAGTGGATCAGGGCCGGCTTGTTGGCCTTCTGCACCGCCGCCGTGCTGATCCCCGCCGCCCTGCTCATCGGCTGACGTCCCCGAAAACAACGAAGGATCACCGTGAACCAGCCACCCGAGTACCCACAGCCCCCGCAGCAGCAGCCGCCTTACCCCCAGGCCCCCCAGTACCCGCAGAGCCCACCGCCCCCGGCCTACCCGGCGGCGTACCCGCAGCCCCGGCAGCAGCCCCGGCCGCCCGCGCACCCCGCGTACCAGCCGGCCCCGCCCCCGGCCCCGTTACCCGCCCCGGCTCCCCTGGACGACCTGGAGTACCAGATCGCCCCGGGCACCCGCGTCCACATCAAGGCCCAGCAGCGCAGCGCCGACGCCACCGCCTTCGGCCAGCTCGCCCTGCACGTCCCCGGGTTCCTGATGAGCCTGATGGTGGTCCTGCTCGTCGCCACCCTCCTGGAAGCCCTGACCGGCCTGCCCTACTGGCTGCCCACCCTGCTCTGGGCCGCCAGCGGTGCCCTCGTCTTCCACCGGCCCAGCGAGGACTTCTTCGCCCGTCACCTGCTGCGTCTGCAGCGGCCGCTCCCCCACGAGCTCGCCGCGCTCACCCCCGTGTGGCGCGAGGTCACGGCCCGCGCCGGCGTCGACGGCTCCCGCTACGAGCTGTGGATCGAGGACAGCGACCACCTCAACGCCTACGCGGCCGCCGGGCACATCGTCGGCGTCACCCGGTACGCCCTGGAGAACCTGCCGAAGTCCCAGCTCGCCGCCGTACTCGCCCACGAGCTCGGCCACCACACCGGCGGCCATGCCTGGTCCGGGCTGCTGGGCTGGTGGTACTCCCTGCCCGGGCGGATCGCCTGGCAGGTCATCCGGGCCGTGACCGTGTTCGTCATCCGGTTCACCAGCTTCTTCTCCTACCTGGCCACCGGATTCGTGATCATCTTCGTCGGCCTGTTCACCCTCGTGACGATCACCGCCACCTACGGGCTCCCGCTGCTGCTGCTCGTGATGCCCTACCTGACGGCCGCGGTGGGCCGGCGCGCCGAGCTGCGGGCCGACGAACACGCCGCCGTACTCGGCTTCGCGCCGGTGCTCGCGCAGATGCTGCACGGGGTGATGGCCCAGGAGGAGCAGGAGAAGCACGCGGCCCTCGTCCGGACGGGGAAGCCGTTCGCCGAGCCCGGCACCCTCGACCGGCTGCTCTCCACCCACCCCGACCACCGGACCCGGCTGCACCACCTCCAGCCGTACCTGACGCCGACCCGGTAGAAACGCCGCAGGGCGGCCACCCTCTCGGGTGACCGCCCTGCGGTTACTGCTCTGGTCCGACTCAGCCGTTGTACGGGCCGTAGTCGTAGTCCTCCAGCGGGACAGCCTGGCCGGAGCCGGTGCCGAAGGGCGAGTAGTCGATGTCGTCGTAGCCGACGGCCGAGTACATCGCGGCCTTGGCCTCCTCGGTGGGCTCCACCCGGATGTTGCGGTAGCGGGCGAGACCCGTACCGGCCGGGATGAGCTTACCGATGATGACGTTCTCCTTGAGGCCGATCAGGGAGTCGGACTTGGCGTTGATCGCCGCGTCCGTCAGAACCCTGGTCGTCTCCTGGAAGGACGCCGCCGACAGCCACGACTCGGTGGCGAGCGAGGCCTTGGTGATACCCATCAGCTGCGGACGGCCGGAGGCGGGGTGACCGCCCTCGGTGACCACACGACGGTTCTCGGTCTCGAACTTCGACCGCTCGACCAGCTCGCCCGGCAGGAGCTCCGCGTCGCCGGACTCGATGATCGTCACGCGGCGCAGCATCTGCCGGATGATGATCTCGATGTGCTTGTCGTGGATCGACACGCCCTGCGAGTTGTAGACCTTCTGGACTTCGCCGACCAGGTGGACCTGGACGGCACGCTGGCCGAGGATGCGCAGCACGTCGTGCGGGTTGGTGGCACCCATGGTGAGCTTCTGGCCCACCTCGACGTGGTCACCCTCGGACACGATGACCTTGGCGCGCTTCGAGATCGGGAAGGCCGTCTCGTCGCTGCCGTCGTCGGGAACGATGACGATCTTCTTCGTCTTCTCGGTCTCCTCGATCCGCACGCGGCCGGCGGCCTCGGAGATCGGGGCGACACCCTTCGGGGTACGGGCCTCGAAGAGCTCGACGACACGCGGCAGACCCTGCGTGATGTCGTCACCGGCCACACCACCGGTGTGGAAGGTACGCATCGTCAGCTGGGTACCGGGCTCACCGATGGACTGGGCGGCGATGATGCCGACCGCCTCACCGATGTCGACCAGCTTGCCGGTGGCGAGCGAGCGTCCGTAGCAGAAGGCACAGGTGCCGACCGCGGACTCACAGGTCAGGACCGAGCGGGTCTTGACCTCCTCGACGCCGTTGGCGACCAGGGCGTCGATGAGCACGTCACCGAGGTCGACGTTGGCCGGCGCGATGACCTTGCCGTCGATGACGACGTCCTCGGCCAGCATGCGGGCGTAGATCGAGGTCTCGACGTCGTCGGCCTTGCGCAGCACGCCGTCCTCGCCGCGAACGGCGATCTTCAGCTTCAGGCCGCGCTCGGTGCCGCAGTCCTCCTCGCGGATGATCACGTCCTGCGAGACGTCCACCAGACGACGGGTCAGGTAACCCGAGTCGGCGGTACGCAGGGCGGTGTCCGCCAGACCCTTACGGGCACCGTGCGTGGAGATGAAGTACTCCAGAACGGTGAGGCCCTCACGGAAGGACGCCTTGATCGGACGCGGGATGGTCTCGTTCTTCGCGTTCGACACCAGACCACGCATACCGGCGATCTGTCGCATCTGCATCATGTTTCCTCGGGCACCCGAGTCAACCATCATGAAGATGGGGTTCGTCTTGGGGAAGTTCGCGTTCATCGCCTCGGCAACCTCGTTGGTCGCCTTGGTCCAGATCGCGATGAGCTCCTGCGTGCGCTCGTCCTTGGTGATCAGACCGCGCTCGTACTGCTTCTGGACCTTCTCGTCCAGCGCCTCGTAGCCCGCGACGATGGCCTTCTTGGCCTCGGGCACGACGACGTCGGAGATGGCCACGGTGACGCCCGAACGGGTCGCCCAGTGGAAGCCGGCCGCCTTCAGGTTGTCGAGCGTCGCCGCCACGATGACCTTGGGGTAGCGCTCCGCCAGGTCGTTGACGATCTCGGAGAGCTGCTTCTTGCCCACCGAGTAGTCGACGAACGGGTAGTCCTCGGGCAGCAGCTCGTTGAAGAGCGCGCGGCCCAGGGTGGTGCGCAGCCGGAAGCTGTCGCCCGGCTGGAACTCCTGCTCGCCTTCCTCGGCGACCGGCGGCACCCAGCCACGCGGCGGGATGGTGCCCACCGGGAAGCGGATGTCGACGGACGACTGGAGCGCGAGCTCGCTGTTGTCGAACGCCATGGTCGCCTCGGCGGTGGAGCCGAACGCGCGGCCCTCGCCCTTGACGTCACGGAGCTCACCGTCGGTGGTCAGGAAGAACAGACCGAGGACCATGTCCTGGGTCGGCATCGTGACCGGACGGCCGTCGGCCGGCTTGAGGATGTTGTTCGAGGACAGCATCAGGATGCGGGCCTCGGCCTGCGCCTCCGCGGAGAGCGGCAGGTGCACGGCCATCTGGTCACCGTCGAAGTCCGCGTTGAACGCGGTGCAGACGAGCGGGTGGATCTGGATGGCCTTGCCTTCGACCAGCTGGGGCTCGAAGGCCTGGATGCCGAGGCGGTGCAGCGTGGGCGCACGGTTCAGCAGAACCGGGTGCTCGGCGATGACCTCTTCGAGCACGTCGTACACGACCGTGCGGCCGCGCTCGACCATGCGCTTCGCCGACTTGATGTTCTGCGCGTGGTTCAGGTCGACCAGGCGCTTCATCACGAACGGCTTGAAGAGCTCCAGCGCCATGGCCTTGGGCAGACCGCACTGGTGCAGCTTCAGCTGGGGACCGACGACGATCACGGAACGCGCGGAGTAGTCCACGCGCTTGCCGAGAAGGTTCTGACGGAATCGACCCTGCTTGCCCTTCAGCATGTCGCTGAGGGACTTCAGGGGACGGTTACCGGGACCGGTCACCGGACGACCACGACGACCGTTGTCGAAGAGGGCGTCCACGGCCTCCTGAAGCATGCGCTTCTCGTTGTTCACGATGATCTCGGGAGCACCGAGGTCCAGGAGACGCTTCAGACGGTTGTTGCGGTTGATCACGCGGCGGTACAGGTCGTTCAGGTCGGAGGTCGCGAAGCGGCCACCGTCCAGCTGCACCATCGGACGCAGGTCCGGCGGGATCACCGGCACGCAGTCCAGAACCATGCCCTTGGGCTTGTTGCTGGTCTGCAGGAACGCGGAGACGACCTTGAGGCGCTTGAGCGCACGGGTCTTCTTCTGGCCCTTGCCGGTACGGATGATCTCGCGGAGGCGCTCGGCCTCCTCCTCGAGGTCGAAGGACTCCAGGCGCTTCTGCAGCGCGGCGGCGCCCATGCAGCCGTCGAAGTACGTGCCGAAGCGGTCACGCAGCTCGCGGTAGAGCAGCTCGTCGCCCTCGAGGTCCTGGACCTTGAGGTTCTTGAAGCGGGCCCACACCTCGTCGAGGCGGTCGATCTCGCGCTGGGCGCGGTCACGGAGCTGCTTCATCTCGCGCTCGGCACCTTCGCGCACCTTGCGGCGTACGTCGGCCTTCGCGCCCTCGGCCTCGAGCTCGGCCAGGTCGGTCTCGAGCTTCTTGGCGCGGCCTTCGAGGTCCGAGTCGCGTCGGTTCTCGATCTGCTGGCGCTCGACGGAGACGTGCGCCTCCAGGGACGGGAGGTCGCGGGTGCGGCGCTCGTCGTCCACGAACGTGATCATGTACGCGGCGAAGTAGATGACCTTCTCGAGGTCCTTCGGCGCGAGGTCCAGCAGGTAGCCGAGGCGCGACGGGACGCCCTTGAAGTACCAGATGTGGGTGACGGGAGCGGCAAGCTCGATGTGGCCCATCCGCTCACGGCGCACCTTGGCGCGCGTGACCTCGACGCCACAACGCTCACAGATGATGCCCTTGAAGCGGACACGCTTGTACTTGCCGCAGTAGCACTCCCAGTCCCGGGTCGGACCGAAGATCTTCTCGCAGAAGAGTCCGTCCTTCTCGGGCTTGAGCGTGCGGTAGTTGATGGTCTCCGGCTTCTTGACCTCGCCGTGGGACCAGGTTCGGATGTCGTCCGCGGTGGCAAGGCCGATCCGCAGCTCGTCGAAGAAGTTGACGTCGAGCACTGTGCGTCAATCCCTCTTTCGGGGTCGAGTCTCAATCATGGTCTGAACGGTCCCGGGGATGACGGGGGGCTCTTGAGCGAGCCCCCCGTCAGGCCCGTCAGACCTCTTCGACGCTGCTCGGCTCGCGCCGGGACAGGTCGATACCGAGCTCCTCCGCCGCGCGGAAGACGTCCTCGTCGGTGTCGCGCATCTCGATGGACATGCCGTCCGAGGACAGCACCTCCACGTTGAGGCAGAGCGACTGCATTTCCTTGATGAGCACCTTGAAGGACTCGGGAATGCCCGGCTCGGGGATGTTCTCGCCCTTGACGATGGCCTCGTAGACCTTCACGCGGCCGGTGACGTCGTCGGACTTGATGGTCAGCAGCTCCTGGAGGGCGTAAGCGGCGCCATAAGCCTCGAGCGCCCACACCTCCATCTCACCGAAGCGCTGGCCACCGAACTGCGCCTTACCACCCAGCGGCTGCTGCGTGATCATCGAGTACGGACCGGTCGACCGAGCGTGGAGCTTGTCGTCGACCAGGTGGTGGAGCTTGAGGATGTACATGTACCCGATCGAAACCGGGTCCGGGAACGGCTCGCCGGAGCGGCCGTCGAACAGACGCGCCTTGCCGGACGGGAGGACCAGGCGGTCACCGTCGCGGTTCGGGATGGTGTGCTCGAACAGGCCCGCGAGCTCGTCCTCACGCGCACCGTCGAACACCGGGGTGGCGACGTTGGTACCCGGCGCGACCTTGTCGGCGCCGATGACCTTCAGCCGCTCGGCCCATTCCTCGCCGAGCCCGGAGACGTCCCAGCCGCGGCTGGCGAGCCAGCCGAGGTGGATCTCCAGGACCTGTCCCGGGTTCATTCGGGACGGGACACCCAGCGGGTTCAGGATGATGTCGACCGGCGTGCCGTCCTCAAGGAAGGGCATGTCCTCGATCGGAAGGATCTTGGAGATGACACCCTTGTTGCCGTGGCGGCCGGCGAGCTTGTCACCGTCGGTGATCTTGCGCTTCTGGGCGACGTAGACGCGGACCAGCTGGTTCACGCCCGGAGGAAGCTCGTCGCCCTCCTCGCGGTCGAAGACGCGGACACCGATGACCTTGCCGATCTCACCGTGAGGAACCTTGAGCGAGGTGTCACGCACCTCGCGGGCCTTCTCACCGAAGATCGCGCGGAGCAGACGCTCCTCCGGGGTCAGCTCGGTCTCACCCTTGGGCGTGACCTTGCCGACCAGGATGTCGCCGGCGACGACGTCCGCACCGATGCGGATGATGCCGCGCTCGTCGAGGTCGGCGAGGACCTCCTCGGAGACGTTCGGGATGTCCCGGGTGATCTCCTCGGGGCCCAGCTTGGTGTCACGGGCGTCGACCTCGTGCTCCTCGATGTGGATCGAGGAGAGGACGTCGTCCTGTACGAGGCGCTGCGACAGGATGATCGCGTCCTCGTAGTTGTGACCTTCCCACGGCATGAACGCGACGAGCAGGTTCTTGCCGAGGGCCATTTCGCCCTCTTCGGTGGCCGGGCCGTCGGCGAGGACCTGGTCCTCGACGATCCGGTCACCCTCGTTGACGATGACCTTCTGGTTGACCGAGGTGCCCTGGTTCGAGCGGGAGAACTTGGAGACGCGGTACGTGGTGTACGTGCCGTCGTCGTTGGCGACGGTGATGTAGTCGGCCGAGACCTCCTGGACGACACCGTCCTTCTCCGCACGGATCGAGTCACCGGCGTCGACCGCACAGCGGTACTCCATGCCGGTGCCGACGAGCGGGGCCTCCGCCTTGATGAGCGGAACGGCCTGGCGCATCATGTTCGCGCCCATGAGGGCACGGTTGGCGTCGTCGTGCTCGAGGAAGGGGATCATCGCGGTCGCGACGGACACCATCTGGCGCGGGGAGACGTCCATGTAGTCGACGTCGTCGCCGGCGATGTAGTCGATCTCGCCGCCACGACGGCGAACCAGGACGCGGTTCTCCGTGAAGCGCATCTCGTCGTTCAGGCGCGCGTTGGCCTGGGCGATGACGAAGCGGTCTTCCTCGTCGGCCGTGAGGTAGTCGACCTCGTCGGTGACGACACCCTCGATGACCTTGCGGTACGGGGTCTCGATGAAGCCGAACGGGTTGATCCGGCCGTAGGAGGCCAGCGAGCCGATCAGACCGATGTTCGGGCCTTCAGGGGTCTCGATGGGGCACATGCGGCCGTAGTGCGACGGGTGAACGTCACGGACCTCGAAGCCGGCCCGCTCACGGGACAGACCACCCGGGCCGAGGGCGTTGAGACGACGCTTGTGCGTCAGACCCGACAGCGGGTTGTTCTGGTCCATGAACTGCGACAGCTGGCTGGTGCCGAAGAACTCCTTGATGGAGGCGACGACCGGCCGGATGTTGATCAGGGTCTGCGGCGTGATCGCCTCGACGTCCTGGGTCGTCATGCGCTCGCGCACGACGCGCTCCATACGGGCGAGACCCGTACGGACCTGGTTCTGGATCAGCTCACCGACGTTACGGATACGGCGGTTGCCGAAGTGGTCGATGTCGTCGGTCTCGACGACGATCTCCCGGCCCGACTCGCCGACCGTCTCGGTCTCGCCCGCGTGCAGCTTGACCAGGTACTTGATCGTCGCGATGACGTCGTCGGTGGTGAGCACACCGGCGTCGAGCGGCTCGTCGGCGCCGAGCTTCTTGTTCACCTTGTAGCGGCCGACCTTGGCGAGGTCGTAGCGCTTCGGGTTGAAGTAGAGGTTCTCGAGCAGCGTCTGAGCAGCCTCGCGGGTCGGCGGTTCGCCCGGACGCAGCTTGCGGTAGATGTCGAGCAGCGCGTCGTCCTGACCCTGGGTGTGGTCCTTCTCCAGGGTGGCGCGCATGGACTCGTACTGGCCGAACTCCTCGAGGATCTGCTCGGTGGTCCAGCCGAGAGCCTTCAGGAGGACGGTGACGGACTGCTTGCGCTTGCGGTCGATGCGGACACCGACCATGTCGCGCTTGTCGATCTCCATCTCCAGCCAGGCACCCCGGGACGGGATGATCTTGGCGGAGAAGATGTCCTTGTCGGACGTCTTGTCGATGGAGGAGTCGAAGTAGACACCAGGGGAGCGGACAAGCTGCGACACGACGACACGCTCGGTGCCGTTGATGACGAAGGTGCCCTTGTTGGTCATGAGCGGGAAGTCGCCCATGAAGACCGTCTGAGACTTGATCTCTCCGGTCTCGTTGTTCGTGAACTCGGCCGTGACGAACAGCGGAGCCGCGTACGTGAAGTCGCGCTCCTTGCACTCGTCGACAGAGTTCTTCGCCGGCTCGAAACGGTGGTCGCGGAAGGTCAGCGACATCGACCCGGAGAAGTCCTCGATCGGCGAGATCTCCTCGAAGATCTCTTCCAGACCGGACTTGGTGGGGACGTCCTGTCCACTCTCAAGCGCCGACTCGACGCGAGACTTCCAGGCGGCATTGCCGAGCAGCCAGTCAAAGCTCTCGGTCTGCAGCGCCAGGAGGTTCGGAACCTCGAGGGGCTCCTTGATCTTTGCAAAGGAGATGCGCAGCGGGGCGGTGCTGGCACCGTTGTTCGTATTGGTCGAGGCGTTGCGCGAGGCGGCCAAGAGGGGGTCCTTCCGAGGGCTCGGACTCACTACGCGCGTACCGGTCCCAGCCGACACAGAAGACGGACCCTCCCGATCTGATCCAAAAGACCAGGTCAGGGCGTATCAATCAAGTGTGCTCAAGCGTGGGCATGCCCCTGGCGACGGGCAGGGGGCAGCTAACAGGCAGCGCAAAGGGTCAGTGTAGCCACTTGGCTCACTGATGTCCAGACCAGGTTTCCGGAAACCGGCAACAGGCCTTCCCCACGTCTCTTCAAAACAACAACACTCGGTCCAACGTCGTCGCGTCCCTCGCACACAGAGCGCGTATCAGTACTGCCCTCTTCGTAGCCGATCCATGCCTCGGTTCTCGGATCGAGCTGGTTCGAGCTGGTTCGAGCTGGCGACGGGACTGAGAATTGCGCGCCGAGTCCCGTTCGTCAAGGCCCCCTGCTCCGTGCGGATCATCTTCGGACCCAGCTGCGGGGCAACGAAGATCACCCTACTCCCCAACGAGACCAGGGCAAGTCAGGCACTGCGGGTACGCCAAAGGGCGACCACCCTTACGGGTGATCGCCCTTGGTTGGGGCCCTAGAGGGCCCCAGAGGTGTTACTTGACCTCGACGGCCGCACCGGCGCCCTTGAGGGACTCGGCAGCCTTCTCGGCGGCCTCCTTGGTGACCTTCTCGAGGACGGGCTTCGGGGCGCCGTCCACGAGGTCCTTGGCCTCCTTGAGGCCCAGGGAGGTCAGCTCGCGCACGACCTTGATGACCTGGATCTTCTTGTCGCCGGCACCGGTGAGGATGACGTCGAACTCGTCCTGCTCCTCAGCGGCCTCGGGGGCGGCAGCGCCACCGACCGGGGCAGCGGCGACGGCCGCGGCGGCGGTGACGTCGAACTTGTCCTCGAACGCCTTCACGAACTCAGAGAGCTCGATGAGGGTCATCTCCTCGAACTGGGCGAGGAGGTCGTCCTGAGAGAGCTTCGCCATGATGGGCGATCCTTCCACTAATTCGGCAGGTGCCGGATGTATATAGAGGCGGGCGTAACGGCCCGCTACGACCCACGCACTAGGCGGCGTGGATCAGTGCGCGAGCCGAATTACTCGGCACCGCCCTGCTCGGCGAGCTTGACGCGAAGCGCTTCCGCGGTGCGGACGAACTTCGACGGCAGCGCCTGGAAGAGCGAGGCAGCCTGAGACTGCTTGCCCTTGAACGCGCCGGCCAGCTTGCTGAGCAGAACCTCGCGGGACTCGAGGTCCGCAAGCTTCTTGATCTCATCGGCGGTGAGCGCCTTACCATCAAGGACACCCGCCTTGATGATGAGGTTGGGGTTCTCCTTGGCGAAGTCACGCAGGCTCTTCGCCGACTCCACCGGGTCACCGGTGATGAAGGCGACCGCGGTCGGACCAGCGAAGTGCTCGTCCAGCGCGGTGATCCCGGCCTGGTTGGCCGCAATCTTGGTCAGCGTGTTCTTCACCACGGCGTACTGGGCGTTCTCACCGAGCGAACGACGCAGCGTCTTGAGCTGCGCGACGGTGAGACCCCGGTACTCGGTCAGCACGGCGGCGTTCGAGCTCTGGAACTGGTCCGTGAGCTCGGCTACCGCGGCAGCCTTGTCGGGCCTTGCCATAGAGCGTCGGCCTCCTTCCGGGTGATGAGGACCGCTCAGAAGGGGCTGAACAAAACGAAACGCCCCGGCGCAAGCGCACGGGGCGTAAGCTCTACCGAATCACTCCGGGAGCTTCTCCACGAACACCTGCGCAGGACGTCCGCACTCAGCGGATCCTTCGGCCACCGAACCCTTGCGGGCACGGCAACGACCAGCGGTCTTTGGCTTCTCGGGAAGAGTACGTGAAGGGGTCCAGTCGAGGCAAATCGCCTCAGGAGCCACTGCCGCCGAGACCGCCCAGCCCGGCGTCCCTCAGCGTCTGGTCGGCCTCCTTCAGCTTCTGGTCGGTCTCCTTGAGCTTTTCGTCGACGCCCTTCATCACGTCGTCGAAGTCGACGACCTGGTCGGCGGGCGGTGCGGTGACCGGGGTGGCCGTGCCGAAGGCGGAGAACTTCGCCGTGGTCTTGGACGTGCCCTTACCGTCCGTGCTCACGGAGTCGACGCGTACGGGGTAGCCGTCCTTGCCGATCCAGAGGTCCACCTCGAAGGCCGTGATGTGCTTCACGGAATCGTGCAGGTACTGGCGGTTCTTCTCCTCCATGACCTTGGTGGACTCGTCCGCCGCCAGCAGGTCCGCGTTGGTGAAGCTGCCCTTGTAGTGCTGGGCGTCGACGCCGTCGGTCTGCTCGGCCCCGACGAGCGTGAGCTTGGTCTGGCCCAGCAGCATCGCGAGGTACTCGGCCGGGTCCTCGTTCAGCCGGATGCCCGGCTTCCCGTCCTTGGCCAGGTTCATCTTCATCCAGGTCTTGCCCTCGAGGGGCTTGTCCATCTGGGTGTAGACGATGTCGCCGATCATGACCGAGCGGGAGTCGGGCTCCTCGCCCTTCAGCGTCACGTCGTGGCTGGACGGGTACCAGCCCTTCGTGCCGGACTGGCCGCTCGTCTTGCCGTCGCTCCCGACGGTGGAGAGTTCGGCCTTGGCGAACTTGGCCGCCACCGTCTTCAGGTACGACGCCTTCACGGCGTCCACGGGCGTCTGCGCCTTGGCTTCCGCGGCCTTGGCCCCGTCCGCCTTGCCCTTGTCACCCGCGCCGGCCTTGTCGCCCCCGCAGGCCGTGAGACCGCCCACGAGCAGCGCGGCCCCCGCCATCGCGATGCCGGCCCGGGTCCGGACAGCCTTGTTCATCTGGTTCTCCCCCATGAATGATCTTTGTGTTGCCAAAACGGTTACTGCCGAATGCGCGCGGGACGGTCAGGCGCCGGCGCCGGCCTTGCCCAGTTCCTGGAGCATCGCGAAGAGGTCGAGGGTCTCGTTCTCCGGCGGGGTCTGCACGGTGGCCGCCGAGCCGTAGTCCGAGTAGTAGGCGTCCATGTTCATGGTCCCCTGGGGCATGCCCATGCCGACCTTCATGTGGACCGGGTAGCCGTCCTTGTTGACCCAGACGTCCATGTCGTAGCCCTTGATGCCGGCCGTCTTCATGGCGTCGACGAGCTTCTTGCGCTCGGCCTCGGTCAATGCCTTGGAGGACTCGTTCGCCGCGAGCATCTCGTCGAAGCTCAGGGTGCCCTTGTAGTGCTCGGTGTCCGTGCCCTCGACCTTCTCGGCCCCGAGGTGCTTCACGTTCGGCGAGGTGAGCAGCAGCGCGAGCTGCTTGGCCGGGTCCTGGCTCTGCTCCACGCCGCCCATGCCGCCGAGCTTCTTCAGCGCCTCGGCGTCCCCCGAGGCCGTCGCCGCGGCATTGAGGTCGATCTTCATCCAGCGCTTGCCCTCCATGCCCGCGGACATGGCGGAGCCGCCCGGGATCTCCATGAACATGACGTTGTTCGTCATGATCATGCGTATGGAGTCGACGCTGCCACCCGGGGTGAGCGCGCCCTTCGTGGTGACGTCCATGACGGTCGGGTCCCAGCCCTGGATGCCCGTCATCTCCACGGTGCCGCCGGCGCCGAGCGACGCGGGCATCGTCATCGTCATGCGGAACTTGGCCGACTTCGCCGCCGACGTCTTCTTGTAGGCCGCGGTGAGCGCCTCGGTGGCCGAACCGCCGGCCACCGGCGCGGTCGGCTCCGCGGAGGCACTGGCGGCGGCCTTGCCGGTGGATTCCTTGGTGCCGTTCTCGCAGGCGGTGGCGCCTCCCACGAGCAGTACGGCGGCCAGCGCGGCGCCGACGGTCTTCTTCCGGTACACGGACATGGAGGTCCCCACCCCTTGAGTGATCGCTGATTCAGGCCGACCTTACGTTCCGCCGCCGGGGTGTGGCGCGTCCTTATGGGGCGCATCGAGGGATATGTGACCCCAAACACGGAAAACGGGCCCCTCGCCACCCCGGTGAAGGGGGGCGAGGGGCCCGTTCAGCCACTCAGTGAGCCGTCAGGCTCAGACAGCAGCCGGGTCTTCCTCGACGAGGAGGTTCCGGGTGCGGTTCTGGTCCAGCAGGATGCCGGGACCCATCGTGGTGCTCAGGGCGGCCTTCTTGATGTAGCGGCCCTTCGCGGCGGACGGCTTCAGACGAAGGATCTCGTCCAGGGCCGCGCCGTAGTTCTCGACCAGCTGCTCATCGGAGAAGGAGACCTTGCCGATGATGAAGTGCAGGTTCGAGTGCTTGTCGACGCGGAACTCGATCTTGCCACCCTTGATCTCGGTGACAGCCTTGGCGACGTCCATCGTGACGGTGCCGGTCTTCGGGTTCGGCATGAGGCCACGGGGACCGAGCACGCGGCCGAGGCGGCCGACCTTGCCCATGAGGTCCGGGGTGGCCACAACGGCGTCGAACTCGTTCAGGCGGTTGCCCTTGGCGATCTCGTTGATCAGCTCGTCATCGCCGACGATGTCGGCGCCGGCGGCTTCCGCGGCCGCAGCACGGTCACCGGTCGCGAAGACCAGGACCCGGGCGGTCTTGCCGGTGCCGTGCGGGAGGTTCACGGTGCCACGGACCATCTGGTCGGCCTTGCGCGGGTCGACACCCAGGCGGAAGGCGACCTCGACGGTGCTGTCGAACTTGGTCGCGGAGGTCTCCTTGGCGAGACGGACGGCCTCGAGCGGGGCGTACAGCTTCTCCCGGTCGACCTTGGCGTCCGCAGCGCGGAGAGTCTTGCTGCGCTTCACTTCTGCTCCTGTATTTCGGCTTCAGGCATGGAGTCGTGGTGCGGACCAGCGCTTGGCCCTACCACTGGTGGTACTGGGGTGGCTGGATCAGCCTTCGACCGTGACGCCCATCGAGCGCGCGGTGCCGGCGATGATCTTCATCGCGGCATCGACGTCGTTGGCGTTCAGGTCGGGCATCTTCAGCTCGGCGATCTCGCGGACCTGGGCGCCGGTGAGCTTGGCGACCTTGGTCTTGTGCGGCTCGCCGGAGCCCTTCTCGATGCCCGCGGCCTTGAGGATCAGGCGCGCGGCCGGCGGAGTCTTGGTGATGAAGGTGAAGGAGCGGTCGTCGTAGACCGTGATCTCCACCGGCACGACCATGCCACGCTGCGACTCGGTCGCGGCGTTGTAGGCCTTGCAGAACTCCATGATGTTGACGCCGTGCTGACCGAGCGCGGGGCCGACCGGCGGAGCCGGGTTGGCCGCGCCGGCCTTGATCTGGAGCTTGATAAGCCCCGTGACCTTCTTCTTCTTGGGAGGCATTGCTCTCTCCGGGTCCTAGTGAGAGTTTTTCGCCGCCGATCCGGTCATCCGGATGGAGGCATACCGCACCACAATAACGGGTATCGGAGCGGGGCTAAAAACCGAGCAGGTCAGACCGCCCTTTGCGGGGCGATCTGACCTGTCCGGAAGCTGTCGTTCAGAAGATCAGTTCTTCTGGATCTGGTCGAAGCTGAGCTCGACCGGGGTCTCGCGGCCGAAGATCTCGACGAGGCCCTTGACCTTCTTCGAGTCCGGGTTGATCTCGTTGATCGTCGCCTGGAGCGTGGCGAACGGACCGTCGGTGACGGTGACCGAGTCGCCGACCTCGAAGTCGAGCACCTCGATCGTGCGCTTGACGGCGGGCGCCGGCAGGCCGGCCTCTTCCGCGGCGGCCTTGGCGGCCTTCTCCTGCGCCTCCGGGGCGAGCATCTTGACGATCTCGTCCAGGGTCAGCGGGTACGGGTCGTACGCGTTGCCGACGAAGCCGGTGACGCCAGGCGTGTTGCGGACGACGCCCCAGGACTCGTTCGTCAGATCCATGCGGACGAGAACGTAACCGGGCAGCTTGTTCTGCCGGACGTTCTTGCGCTCGCCGTTCTTGATCTGGACGATCTCTTCCTCGGGCACCTCGGCCTGGTAGATGAACTCCTCGACGTTCAGCGAGACGGCGCGCTGCTCCAGGTTGGCCTTCACGCGCTTCTCGTAGCCGGCGTAGGTGTGGATCACGTACCACTCGCCGGGCAGGAGGCGCAGCTCGTCGCGCAGGGCCTGGACGGGGTCGACCGGCTCGGCCTCGGCGGCCTCTTCGTCGGCGGCCTCTTCGTCGGCGGTCTCGACCTCGGCCTCGGCGGCCTCAACGTCGTCGGCAGCCGCCTCGACCTCGGCGTCGTCCTCGATCTCGGCGTCACCAGCGCTCTCGTCCTCGACGTGCAGCGCGGCCTCTTCGGCGGCGACTCCCGCCTTGGCGTCGGCGTGCTCGGCCTCATCGGGGTCCACGGCGTCTGCAGCCTCGACGATGTCGAGCTGGTCCTCGACGGACTCGACGGAGTCGTGGCTCGCGTTCAGGTTCGGGTCAGACACGGTGGCTGCTTCTTCCTGGATACAAAAGGTGGTGGAACATGCGAAAACGGGCGGCACCCATCAAGGCGCCGCCCTCCGCGGGGATCAGCCGAAGACGAACTTGATGGCTTCCTGGAACCCATAGTCAATCACGGTCACCAGACCGATCATGATGACCACGAAGACAATCACCACGGTGGTGTACGTCGTGAGCTGGTTGCGAGTGGGCCATACAACCTTGCGGAGTTCCGCGACGATCTGACGGTAGAACAGCGCGAGCCGGCCCAGAGGACCCTTCTTGCCGCGCTTACCGCCCTTGCGGGCCTTCTTCTCGCGAGTCTCGTCCTCGGCGTCAGGCATGTCGATGGAGCCCAGGGCGTCCGTCACGTCTCTCACCTGAATCCGGGTCGTGGCCGTACCGCGCCCGGTTGCGCCGCACGGCGTTGCATCGAAGTACGTACCTGCGCACACACATCCGAGAAGGAGTGTGGAGCAGGGCCGGAGGGACTCGAACCCCCAACCGCTGGTTTTGGAGACCAGTGCTCTACCAATTGAGCTACGACCCTTTGCGTCCCCCAACCTACCGCATCCGGGCGAGTGCACGGAGTGCTCACGCTCTGGGGCGTTTGGCGAGGGCCAACGACAGGTGAGTGTACGTGAACCGCGCCCTGACGTCGAACAGAACCCGACGCGGCATCCCGTGGTCCGGTAACTGAAACGTTGTGCGGCAGCTCTTTGCCGTCTGGGACGATTGCTCGCATGACCTCTGCAACGCCTTCTTCCGAGCGCCGGGTGTCCGCCCGTATCGGCGCCATTTCCGAGTCCGCCACCCTCGCCGTGGACGCCAAGGCCAAGGCCCTCAAGGCCGCCGGGCGCCCGGTCATCGGTTTCGGCGCGGGCGAGCCCGACTTCCCGACCCCGGACTACATCGTCGAGGCCGCTGTCGAGGCCTGCCGCAACCCCAAGTACCACCGCTACACGCCGGCCGGCGGTCTGCCCGAGCTCAAGGCCGCCATCGCCGCCAAGACCCTGCGCGACTCCGGCTACGAGGTCGACCCGGCGCAGGTGCTGGTGACCAACGGCGGCAAGCAGGCGATCTACAACGCCTTCGCCGCGATCCTGGACCCGGGCGACGAGGTCATCGTCCCGGCTCCGTACTGGACCACCTACCCGGAGTCCATCCGTCTCGCCGGCGGTGTCCCGGTCGAGGTCGTCGCCGACGAGACCACCGGCTACCAGGTCTCCGTCGAGCAGCTGGAGGCCGCGCGCACCGAGCGCACCAAGGTCGTCCTCTTCGTCTCCCCGTCCAACCCGACGGGCGCCGTCTACAGCGAGGCCGACGCCGAGGCGATCGGCCGCTGGGCCGCCGAGAAGGGCCTGTGGGTCCTGACCGACGAGATCTACGAGCACCTGGTCTACGGCGACGCGAAGTTCGTCTCGCTCCCGGCGATCGTCCCCGAGCTCGCCGACAAGTGCATCGTCGTCAACGGCGTCGCGAAGACGTACGCGATGACCGGCTGGCGGGTGGGCTGGATCATCGGCCCCAAGGACGTGGTCAAGGCCGCGACCAACCTGCAGTCGCACGCCACCTCCAACGTCTCCAACGTGGCCCAGGTCGCGGCGCTGGCCGCCGTCTCCGGCAACCTGGACGCGGTCCACGAGATGCGCACCGCCTTCGACCGCCGCCGCCAGACGATCGTGCGGATGCTGAACGAGATCGACGGCGTCGTCTGCCCGACCCCCGAGGGCGCGTTCTACGTGTACCCCTCGGTCAAGGCGCTCCTCGGCAAGGAGATCCGCGGCAAGCGCCCGCAGACCTCCGTCGAGCTCGCCGCCCTGATCCTGGACGAGGTCGAGGTCGCGGTCGTCCCCGGCGAGGCCTTCGGCACCCCGGGCTACCTGCGACTGTCCTACGCCCTGGGCGACGAGGACCTGGTCGAGGGCGTCTCCCGCGTCCAGAAGCTGCTGGCCGAAGCCAAGGCCTAAGGCCAACCCGAGCGGCGCCACCCCGAGCCGGGGTGGCGCCGCTCGGGCGTTCGAGCAAGCCCCCGATCGGTAAAACCCCCTCCCGCCCGGCGCAGCGGTACGGCAGGATCACCCAATGGAGCACGCACGCGATCTCACGCTTCTGCCGAAAGCCCACCTCCACCTGCACTTCACCGGGTCGATGCGACCATCGACCCTCCTGGAGCTCGCCGACAAGTACGGCGTGCGCCTCCCGGACGCGCTCACCGCCGGGGAGCCACCCAAGCTGCGCGCCACCGACGAGCGCGGCTGGTTCCGCTTCCAGCGGCTCTACGACGCCGCCCGCTCCTGTCTGCGCGAGCCCGACGACATCCGCCGCCTGGTCCGCGAGGCCGCGGAGGAGGACGTGCGCGACGGCAGTGGCTGGCTGGAGATCCAGGTCGATCCCACCTCGTACGCGCCGCTGCTCGGCGGGATGATCCCGGCCGTCGAGATCATCCTCGACGCCGTGGACACCGCGTCCCGCGAGACCGGCCTCGGGATGCGCGTCCTGATCGCCGCCAACCGCATGAAGCACCCCCTCGACGCCCGGACCCTGGCCCGCCTCGCCGTCCGCTACGCCGACCGCGGCATCGTCGGCTTCGGCCTGTCCAACGACGAGCGCCGCGGCATGGCCCGCGACTTCGACCGGGCCTTCGCCATCGCCCGCGAGGGCGGCCTCCTCGCGGCCCCGCACGGCGGCGAGCTCACCGGCCCGTCCTCGGTCCGCGACTGCCTCGACGATCTGCACGCCTCCCGCATCGGGCACGGCGTACGGGCCGCCGAGGACCCCCGGCTGCTGAAGCGGCTCGCCGACCGGCAGATCACCTGCGAGGTCTGCCCGGCCTCCAACGTCGCCCTAGGGGTCTACGAGCGGCCCGAGGACGTCCCGCTGCGCACCCTCTTCGAGGCCGGGGTGCCGATGGCGCTCGGTGCGGACGACCCGCTGCTGTTCGGATCCCGGCTCGCCGCCCAGTACGAGATCGCCCGCCGCCACCACGGCTTCACCGACGCGGAGCTCGCCGAGCTGGCCCGCCAGTCGGTGCGCGGTTCGGCCGCGCCGGCCGACGTACAGGAGAAGCTGCTCGCCGGGATCGACCACTGGCTCACCGGGTAAGCCGCAGGTCCCCCTCGTAGCAGTCGGCCCGCACCCGGTGCCCGTTCTGGAAGCCGATCTCCAGGTGCGTGCGGCCCTGTTCGGGCAGGGCGAACTCGGCGACCGAGGCGACCGTCTCGCCGAGGTGCCGCAGGAAGGGGTGGTCGCCGAGGTCCTCGCCGACCTCGATGCGGCCCCACTCCCCCATGTCGTACGGCTCGTGCGGCGCGGCGGACTCGACGATGAGGCACTGGTCGGACCCGGTGGTGATCCGGATGGAGTCTCCGACGCTGTCGATCAGCCAGACGTCGAGGGGAGCCTCGGAGCGCTCACCGTCGCTGATGTGCCAGGACGCGACGACTCTGCTGAGCGTGCGGCCCACGAGGCGGGTGGGGTCCGTACCGGCCCCGTGGAGGGGACAGAGCATGGGCGGCCGGGACTCCTCAGATGCTGACGCCGACCGTCACCGGTTCGTTGACCAGGGTGACGCCGAAGGCCGCGTGGACGCCCGCGACGACCTCGCGGGCCAGGGCGAGGAGGTCCTCGGTGGTCGCCTCGCCGCGGTTGGTGAGGGCCAGCGTGTGCTTGGTGGAGATGCGCGCGGGGCCGGTGCCGTAGCCCTTGGTGAAACCGGCCTTGTCGATCAGCCAGGCCGCGCTGGTCTTCGTACGGCCGTCGCCCGCGGGGTAGGCGGGCGGGGCGGTGTCGGGGCCGAGGCGGTCCTGGGCGCGGGCGAGGAAGGCGGCGTAGGCCTCGTCGGTCAGGATCGGGTTGTGGAAGAAGGAGCCGGCCGACCAGGTGTCGTGGTCGGCGGGGTCGAGGACCATGCCCTTGCCGGCGCGCAGGCGCAGCACGGTCTCGCGGGCGGTGGCGGCGGGGACCCGGTCGCCGGCCTCGACACCGAGGGCGCGGGCGGTCTCGGGGTACTTGATCGGCGCGGACAGCCCGCCGGCGTCCTCCAGGGCGAAGCGCACGCGCAGGACGACGTACCGCTCGGGCTGGTGCTTGAAGAGGCTGTTGCGGTACGTGAACGCGCACTCGGCGGCGGTCAGCGTGACCGTCTCGCGGCGGGTGCGGTCGTAGGCGACGACCTCGGTGATGGTGTCGCAGACCTCCTGGCCGTACGCACCGACGTTCTGGATCGGGGTGGCGCCCGCGGAGCCGGGGATTCCGGCGAGGCACTCGATTCCGGCGAGGCCCGCCTCGACGGTGCGGGCGACGGCGTCGCTCCAGTTCTCGCCCGCGGCGAGCTCCAGGGTCGTACCGGTCAGGGTGAAGCCGGTGGTCGCGATGCGCAGGGCTGTGCCGTCGAAACCCTGGTCGCCGATGACCAGGTTGCTGCCGCCGCCGATGATCAGGAGCGGGGTTCCGCGCTCGTCCGCGGCACGGACGGCCGCGACCACCTCGGCGTCGGTGGTCGCGGTGACCAGACGGGCGGCGGGACCACCGAGACGGAAGGTGGTCAGCGGGGCGAGGGGGGCGTCGTGGAGTTCCTGCACGTGGACAAGAGTACGGTCCGTGCCCCTCGCGTCCCGGCGGGGCCACGGACCGTGACTCAGTAGGCGGTCCGCTGCTCGGCCAGACGGCGCTCCGCCTCGGCCCAGCCGATGGGGAGCTCGCAGGCCCGTACGGTCCAGAAGGTGAAGGCGGACTCCTTCATGAAGGCGGCGGCCGCCCGGGAGCTGGAGCGGTGCGGCTCGCTGCGGGCGAACCGGTAGAGCGCGTCGCGGTCCTCCCAGGCCGAGAGGGTGAGGAAGGTCCGGCTGAAGACGCGGGCCCGCAGGGCGACGCCGTGCGCGCCGGGGGCCTTGCGGATCTGGCCGATGATGCCGGGGGCCTTGAGGAAGAACCGGACGGCTCCGGCGAGGGTGGCGGTCTCGAAGCGGGAGGCCATGACGTAGACCTCGGCGTCGGGGGCTGCCTGGGTGGGGGTCGACCAGGGGATGTCGGGCATGGCGGGCACTCCTTGGCTCTTGAGGTGGGTGTGGGCGGGGTCAGCGGGCCGCGGGGACCTTCTGCGGCTCCCGTGTCATGACCTCGTCGGCGACGGGAACCCGGGAGGGCTTCGGCCGGCTCGGGAGCAGCAGGGCGAGCGCGGCGGCCAGGGCGACCGCGCCGGCGCCGATCCACAGGGCGGGGACGGTGCCGTCGGTGAAGGCCTGCGGGGACTCGTAGCCGCCCTGGGCGGAGAAGACCGAGGCCAGTACGGCGACACCGAGGGCGCCGCCGACCTCGCGCAGGGCGTTGTTGGTGCCGGAGGCCTTGCCCTGGTCGGCGGGGGCCACCGTGGACATCAGCACGTTGGCGGCGGGGGCGAAGTAGAGGGCCATGCCGATCCCGCTGAGGATCAGCGGCGGCAGCTGGGCCGCGTACGAGACGTCCGTGGTCAGGATCGCCGCGAACCAGCCGAGGCCGAGGGCCTGGAACGCCAGCCCGGCGGCGACGACGGGCCGGCCGCCGATGCGGTCGGAGAGGATGCCCGCGAGGGGGGCGATGAGCATGGGCATGCCGGTCCAGGGGAGCATGCGCAGGCCGGCCTCGGTGGGCGAGTAGCCGGCGACGCCCTGGAGGTACTGGCTGAGCAGGAAGATCGAGCCGAACATGCCCAGGAACATCAGCAGGCTGGCCAGGTTGATCCCCAGGAAGCCCCGGTCGCGGAAGAGCCGCATGGGGAGCATCGGGTTCGCGCTGCGGAAGCCGTGGCGGACGAAGCCGCCGACGAGCGCGGTTCCGGCGATCAGGCCGGTGAGCACGGGGGCGCTGGTCCAGCCCTCGGAGTTGGCGTTGACCAGGGCGTAGACGATGCCGAACAGGCCGCCGCTGATGAGCAGGGTGCCCGGGATGTCGAGGCGGGACCCGGGGGCGGTGGACTCGGCGAGCCGCAGCCGGGCGAGCGGGATCAGGGCCAGGCCTATCGGAACGTTCAGCCAGAAGATCCACTGCCAGGAGATGTGCTCGGTCAGGCTGCCGCCGATGAGGGGGCCGCTGGCGACGGCGAGGCCGGTGACGGCTCCGTAGATGCCGAGGGCCATGCCGCGGCGGGCGGCCGGGACCGCGGCGGTGAGGAGGGTCAGGGTGAGCGGCATCATGATCGCGGCGCCGACGCCCTGGACCGCACGGGCGGCGATGAGCGCGTCGATGCCGGGCGAGAGGGCGGCCGCGGCGGAGGCGCCGGTGAAGATCGCGAGGCCGGCGACGAACAGCCGGCGGCGCCCGAAGCGGTCCCCGAGGGCCGCGCCGAACATGAGGAGGACGGCGAAGGTGAGCGTGTACGCGTTCACCGTCCACTCCAGGTCCTCCAGCCGGCCGCCGAGGTCTTCGCGGATGGCGGGCAGGGCGGTGGTGACGACGAGGTTGTCCAGGGCGGCCATGAAGCTGGCGACGCCGGTCAGGACGAGGGCCCAGATGGCGGACCCGCGGAGCTTGGTGTCCGCAACGTGGGTGTTCACGATTTCCCCCTGAGGGTTGTTAGTTATTGCTGACTAACTTTCGTGGGCATGAGTGACCCGCCGGACAGGCGGCGCGCCCTCACGCCTCCAGACGGCCCTTGGCGCGGGCCGAGGGGTACAGCCCCTCCCAGACGCGGTGCTCGGGCGGGAAGCCCATGGCGGCGAGGGTGTTGATCAGCATCCCGTACGCCATGAAGGTCGTGGTCTCGTTCACGTCCCCGCCGAACGGCACGTTGACCGTGTCCCAGAGCTCCATCCAGCCCTTGCGGACGAGCTCGCCGAGCTCGTGATCCCCGGCCGCCTCGGCGGCGGCGACGGTGACGTACATCTGGAGCTGCATCTGGAGCTTGTCGGGATCCTCGGCGATGAGCCGGGTGTAGGCGTTCGCCATGGCGTGCGTGGCATCTTCACCCTGCAGCCCCTCGGCGGCGACGGCGAAGACCTCGCGGGTGTCCCGCAGACAGCGCTCGGCGGCGGCGAGGAAGATGGCGAGCTTGTTCGGGAAGAGCCGGAAGAGGTACGGCTGCGAGACACCCACCCGCTTGGCGATCGCCTCGGTGGAGGTCCCGTAGTAACCACCGCGGGCGAACTCATGCATCGCCGCCCGAATGACGCTCTCGCGCCGCTCCTCTGCACTCATCCTTGGCATGAGTCCTAAGTTAGTACTCAATCACTAACTAGGCAAGGGGGTGGGCGGGGACGGGGACGGGGACGGGGGATCAGGGAGGTGGGGCGGTGGCTTCGGGGGTCGGGGTCTCAGCGGGGCGGGATCAGGGAGGGTTTGGGGGTTTCCCGTCAGTCCCACTGTCTCCCCGGGTCGGGCCGGTCCCTCAAGAGCGCTCCTTCGTCGCGTCGCTTCGCGATGTCGCTGCGCTCCACTCTTGACCGACCGTCCCGCCCCGGAAAGACAGGACTGTCGGGAAGCCCCCAAAAGAACGGTCCACCGGTTCCATGGACGGGCAGGAGCCATCAGGGACCGGCTCCCTGGCTGCCCTGGGCGGGCATGCGCCCGGGCCCGTAGGGAGCGGATGGCGGGGTCGGTGGGCGCATCAGATCGCTACACACTTCTCGCCCATGGCGTCCGGCGCCCGTCTGGGGCTGGACATAAGCCGCCCACGGTCGGTACACGCGTCTCGATCACGCGACTGCGGGTCGTTTGTCCGTATTTGGCGGCGAGTTGAGAGCCAATCGATCACTTCCCGGAGTGAGAGACTCAAAAGTCCGGCACCACACTCCGTCAGAGCACTTTCCGTGCCCGCGACCGCCCGCAGACGCCTACCGAGGGGGTCAACTGACGGTCTGGGGCAGTTTGTGTCCAGACCATGACGGTCTGATCGCCGCCAGAGCACCTCAGGCGGGCAGCGACCAGTGGGCGGCCTATTCCCAGCCCCAGACAGCCCACAGCCGCCAGACAATGAGCAAGTGCGTAGCGATCTGACGCGCCCACCGACCCCGGATTCCCTCCCGATCGGCCCGGGCGCATGCCCGCCCACGGCAGCCAAGCATTCGGTCCCTGATGTCCCCCGGTCTGAATCGTGAACCGGTGGACCCTTCTTTTGGGGGCTTCCCGACAGTCCTGTCTTTCCGGGGCGGGACGGTCTGTCAAGGGTGGCCGAAGGCCATCGCGAAGCGACGCGACGACGAAGGAGGAGCGCCCTTTACAGACCGGCCCGACCCGGGGAGACAGTGGGACTGACGGGAAACCCCCAAACCCTCCCCGATCCCGAGCAACCGGAACCCCGACCCCCGAAGCCCCCGGGTACACCCCTGATCCCGCCCGAGCGGCTAGCGCCCCCGAAGCCCCCCCAGCAGGGCGCTCCCGCTCCCTCAGGCCAGCTCCACCACCGCGCGGGACATGCCCAGCACCTTCTGGCCCGCGCTCATCGCCGTCAGGTCGACCCGGACGCGGTTGTTCTCCAGCTTGGCCGCGACCTTGGCCGTGACCTCGATCAGGCCGCCCTGGTCGTCGTTCGGGACCACCACCGGCTTGGTGAAGCGCACGCCGTACTCGACCACCGCGCCCGGGTCGCCAGCCCAGTCGGTGACCACGCGGATCGCCTCGGCCATGGTGAACATGCCGTGCGCGATCACGTCCGGCAGTCCGACCTCCTTGGCGAACTTCTCGTTCCAGTGGATCGGGTTGAAGTCGCCCGAGGCGCCGGCGTAACGGACCAGCGTGGCACGCGTCACGGGGAAGGACGCCGCCGGCAGCTCGGTGCCGACCTCGACGTCCGCGTACTGGATCTGCGCTGCCATGTCAGGCCTCCTCGGGGGCGCGGGAGACGAGCTTCGTCCACGCCGTCACCACGTGCTCGCCGGTCTCGTCGTGGACCTCGCCGCGGATGTCGATGATGTCGTTGCCCGCGAGGGACTTCACGGCCTCGATGGTCGAGGTCACGGAGAGCCGGTCACCGGCCCGCACGGGACGCGAGTACGCGAACTTCTGGTCGCCGTGCACGACGCGGCTGTAGTCCAGCCCCAGCTGCGGGTCCTCGACGACCTGGCCCGCCGCCGCGAAAGTGATCGCAAACACGAAAGTCGGCGGAGCGATCACATCGGGGTAGCCGTACCCCTTGGCGGCTTCGGGGTCGGTGTACACGGGATTGGCGTCACCCACGGCAACCGCGAATTCGCGGATCTTCTCCCGGCCGACCTCGTACGGATCGGTGGGGGGGTAACTCCGCCCCACGAAGGACTGGTCGAGAGCCATGACTCACTACCTCCTGATGAAGGGACACGAAAGACAGAAAGACAGGTGCGGCGAGAGGCGCCCGCCCGCGAACGCGCGCGGGGCGGAAACGACACAAGGCCGCCCCCCAAAGAAGGGGACGACCTCATGACGGTGCCTGTTATACGAGACTTCGCTGGGGTCAGCGGGTCTCGCGGTGCGCGGTGTGCGAGTTGCAACGCGGGCAGTGCTTCTTCATCTCAAGACGGTCCGGGTCGTTACGCCGGTTCTTCTTGGTGATGTAGTTCCGCTCCTTGCACTCCACGCAGGCCAGCGTGATCTTCGGGCGGACGTCGGTGGCAGCCACGTGAGTGCTCCTTGACGGACTATGGGACGGATGAACGCATAAAAGAGTAGCCGATCGGGAGACCGACCCCGCAATCGGCTACTGTGTGTAGCGGCGACCGGACTTGAACCGGTGACACAGCGATTATGAGCCGCTTGCTCTACCGACTGAGCTACGCCGCTTTGATGTGATCGACTCCCCACCCGAGGGTGGGGAACCTCTCTCACCAGAGCCCCAATGCGGAATCGAACCGCAGACCTTCTCCTTACCATGGAGACGCTCTACCGACTGAGCTATTGGGGCGAGCGATGAAGACATTACACGGTTGCCCGCCGATCGCCCAAATCCTTTGCGGGGACCGGGCTCCGAGGGGGTTGGGCCGCCTTTCTTGATCAGCTCACCGAGGGCTCACAAGCCACTTTGGGCACGCAATGTGTGCGGGCTCACACACCATCACGCTCGTACGGAGGCCGCTTGGGGCCGGTTGACCCCGACGGGGCGCGCGCCCGTGCGCTGCGGCGCACGGGCACCACACCGGTACGACTATTGCGCTCTTCCCCGAAGCGGGGTGCGCCGCGCCCTAGGCTCTGAGCACGCTGCGTGATCTTGGGCCGCGGGCCGCGGCCACGGCCCAGGACCGCCCGAGCCACCGCAGGAGCGCGATGTCCGACAGCCAGCCGCAGGAGCCGTTCCACTCCCCGCGCAGCGGCCGCGGCGAGGGCGGAGGACACGGACCCGCACACGGCCCCTCCCAGAGCCCCGCCCAGAGCCCCTCCCGCAGCCGCGGCCACCTCCCCGATCCCGATCACGGCCAACAGCACGGCCATTCCCTCGGCCACGGCCACGCGGCCGCCGCCGAGGCCACCACCCTGCTGCTCGCCGGCGCGCGTCTGACCGACGGCCGGACCGTCGACGTCCGCCTCAGCGGCGGCCGGATCCAGGCCGTCGGCACCGCCGGCAGCCTCCCGGCCCCCGCTCTGTCCCGGGTGGACCTCGGCGGGTACCTGCTGCTGCCCGCCCCCGCCGAGCCCCACGCCCACGGGGACACCGCCCTGACCGCCGACGGCGAGGGGCCCGTCTCGTACACCCCCGACGAGGTCCAGCGCCGGGCCACCGAGGCCGCCCTGCTCCAGCTCGGCCACGGTGCCACCGCCGTACGCTCACACGTCCGGATCGGCGACGTGCACGGCCTCGGCCCCATGGAGGCCGTGCTCCAGGCCCGCCGTTCCCTGCGCGGGCTCACCGACCTGACCACCGTGGCCGTGCCCCGGCTGCTGACCGGGGTGGCCGGCGCGGACGGGCTCGCGATGCTGCGGGACGCGGTCAAGATGGGCGCGTCCGTGATCGGCGGCTGCCCCGACCTGGACCCCGACCCGACGGGCTTCCTCGAAGCCGTCCTGGAACTCGCCGACGAGCACGGCTGTCCGGTGGACCTGCACACGGACGGTGACGACCCCGGCCGCCTGGCCCGGCTCGCCGCGATGGCCGGCGGGCTTCGCCCCGGGGTGAGCATCGGCCCCTGCGGCGGCCTCTCCCGGCTCCCGCTGGACGTGGCGGCCCGCGCCGCCGATCAGCTGGCCGCGGCCGGGGTGCGCGTGACCTGCCTCCCCCAGGGCGACTGCGCGGCCCTGGAACGCCGCGGCCTGCGCACCGCCCCCGTACGCCTGCTGCGTGCCGCCGGAGTGCGGGTCACGGCCGGCAGCGGGGCCCTGCGGGACGCCGGGAACCCGGTCGGCCGCGGCGACCCCCTCGAGGCCGCGTACCTGCTGGCCTCCCAGGGCGGGCTGCGGCCGGGCGAGGCCTACGAGTCGATCAGCTCCGCCGCCCGGGAGGCCATGGGCCTGCCGGAGGTCCGGGTGGAGGCCGGTTTCCCGGCTGAGCTGCTCGCCGTACGCGGAGACCGGATCGCGAGCGTGCTGTCCCTCGCGTACAGCAGGATCGTGATCCACCGCGGGCGGGTGGTAGCCCGTACGAGTGCCGTACGGGAGTACTGCGACTCGGCCGTCGCCGTGGCCCTGGACCTGCCCCGGCAGGGCCGTACGGCGCCCGGACCCTGAAGGTTCGCCGGGCGTTCGCGGGCGTAGCCGCCCGGCTCGTCGTACGGTCGGGTCATGCGCATCGTCATCGCGGGTGGACACGGTCAGATCGCGCTGCGGCTGGAGCGACTGCTCGCCGCGCGCGGGTACGAGGTCGCGGGGATCATCCGCGACCCGGCACAGGGCGACGACCTCAGGGAGGCCGGCACCGAACCGGTGCTGTGCGATCTGGAGTCGGCCTCGGTGGAGCACGTGGCGGGCATCCTGCATGGCGCGGACGTGGCGGTGTTCGCCGCCGGCGCGGGTCCGGGCAGCGGGGTCGGGCGCAAGGACACCGTGGACCGGGGCGCGGCGGTGCTGTTCGCCGACGCGGCCGAACGGGCCCGTGTACGGCGTTTCCTGATGGTCTCTTCGATGGGCGCGGACGCACACCACGAGGGCGACGAGGTCTTCGACGCCTATCTCCGGGCGAAGGGCGAGGCCGACGAGCACGTGCAGACCCGCCTGGGCCTCGAGTGGACGGTCCTGCGGCCCGGCTCGCTGGTCGACGACGCGGGGACGGGCCTGGTCCGCCTGGAGGTACGGACGGGCCGCGGGTCCGTCCCGCGCGACGACGTGGCGGCGGTGCTCGCCGAACTGGTCGAGACGCCGGCGACGGCGGGCCTGACCCTGGAGCTGGTCTCCGGTTCGACGCCGGTCGAGGTTGCGGTCAAGGACGTTGCGGGCAACTGACGCTGAGCGGGCGTCGGCCCGCCCGCGCCAGCCCGCCAGCCGGCCCGCCCGCCCGCCCGCCCGCTCAGAATTCGGCGGTCAGCTTGTCGTCGGACCGTCCGACCGAGTCCTGCTGGTACTGGTCCTCGTACGCCTGGCGGATCCGTTCGATGCGCCCGCTGCGCTCGCCGGCCTCCTTCTCGGGGTACAGCAGCACCACTTCGTACGAGGTCTCGCGGACGACCTTGCCGTCCTGCCCCCGCCACTGGCCGTACCCGTCGTGGACCGTCAGCCCCTCGGGGAAGGCGGGGGTGATCTCGCGGTCCAGGAACCGCATGAACTCCCGCTCCCCGACCGGGCTGCCGCCGTCGGAGCGGTCGGTGCCGAAGTACAGCCGGGTCTCCTGGTAGGGCTGCCCCACGTCCGTGTGGAGCGCTGCCCCGACCAGGGCCGGAATCCCGGCGCCGAGCAGGGCGATGAGCACCCCACCGCCTACTTTCCCCCGCATGTCAGTTGTCCATTTCACTCAAGGTGAACGAACAGGAGACCCCGACGATGCGGTCGATGACCGGCCTGGACGTCGAACGGGCGGCAGCCGAAGCGGTATCGGCCCTCGGCCCGCACAGTGGCATGGACTGGGGGGTGCCGGCCGGTTCCCTCGATTGGTCCTGCTGGACGACGGCGGCCCACATCGCGCACGACCTGACGGCGTACGCCGCACAGGTGGCCTCCCGCGCGCCGTCGGACTACCTGCCGCTGGACCTGCGGGTACGCCCGGGCACTCCCCCGGCCGAGGTGCTGACGGTGGTGTCGGCGAGCGCCCGCCTGCTCAGCGCGGCGATCACGGCGGCCGACCCGGCGGACCGGGCCTGGCACTGGGGGCCCTGCGATCCGGGGGGCTTCGCGGCGATGGGGGTGGCGGAGCTGCTGCTCCACACGTACGACATCGCCCAGGGGCTGGCCCTGCCGTGGCTGCCGCCGCCCGACCTCGCCGCGCCGGTGCTGGCCCGCCTGTTCCCCGACTCCCCGCAGGGTCCGCCCACGGAGGCGCTGCTCTGGTCCGCGGGCCGCCTGGCCCTCCCCGGCCGCCCCCGCCGCACCTCCTGGTCCTGGCAGGCGGCCCTCACGGAGACCCCACCCGCCGACGCCACCTAGGAAGTAGGGACCCGCAGGCGGCGCACGGCTTGGACGGTCAGCCACAAGGTGATCACACCCAACACTGCGGGCAGCAGGAACCACCAGGTGAAACCGGTCAGCACCAGGGTGGCCACGGCAGCTGCGGAGGCCAGGGTGAGGGTGCCGAAGGTCGCGACGTTCCATGAGGCCGCGTCGCGGGCGAGAGCGAGCCGCCGGTCCACGATGCGCGCGGCCTCGTCGTGCCAGTCGGCCCTCGCTTCCAGCATCTGTGCGAGGCGTCTGCGCTGGGCTGCGCGCTCGATCTCCTCCGGATCTTCCGAGGACGGGCGCACGGTGGAGCCCTCCGTCTGCTCCATGTGCTCCTGGCGTCCTCGCCGGAAGAAACGCAGCCGCCGGAACACTCCGAACCCGCTCATCAAGGACCGTCCAGCACGAGGGAAGCGGCCAGCACATGGCCCAGCGTAGCCATCAGATCCCGGTGCGGCCTGGTGAAGTCCTCGTACTCGGGTGCATCCACCGTCAGCACGCCGAAGAGCACGTCTCTGGACCGCACCGGAGCGACGATGACCGCCTTGTAGCCCGCCCCCGCCACATCGAGCTTGATGTCGTCACCATCCGCCTCGTTCTCGCGCCAGAACGGCCCGCCGGCCTGGAGTATCGCGAGCATCTTCGCGCCGCACGCGTCGCTCTGCCAGGGGATCTGAGACTTGATCTCCGTGGTCCGGTCGCCGTGTGCGATGCCCTGGCGGCGGAAGACGTTGGCCACCGGATCCCAGGTGTAGAAGGCGCTGCGCGCCCGTGGGAGGTTGGCCGGTGCGGGCGTGGAGGGCGCGGTGAGACTGACGGCGCCGTCCAGCACCACCTGCAGAATCACTGCCCGGTGCGCTGCCTGAGTACCCGACACCGGTGGCGAGGTCTGCTGATTGGCCTTGGCGTACTCGGCCGCGAGGCCCCCGAGTTCCCGGGTCACGGGAAGCAGCGCCTGGTTGTACGTGACCGCCAGATCGGCCACCGCCTTCACCGCCAGCTCGCGGGTCTTGCGCCGGGCGGACTCGGCGCGATGGTTCTCGTACGCTGCCACGGCCACCACGGCGCACGCCACGATCGTGCCGAGCGCCGTCCAGCGCACCTTGTGCACGCCCTCGGCATCGTCCGCGAGGATCGACAGCACGAACACGCCACCACCGAGCAGCGCGGACAGCAGAAGCAGGCCGATCCGCTTCAACCGGTCGTTCCCGTCGGCCCCCACCCAGCGCCTCCCCCGAAGCCCTCCACAACCGGACCGAGCTTAGCCACGCGTCCCGAGCCGGGACCGCCCTTTGCCCAAGAACTGCGCCGCACGCACAAAGGACGAAGAAACCCCCCTGCCTGCGTTTCCGCAGATCAGAGGGGCTTCTTTCGCGTGGCGGCGCCAGGGTTCGAACCTGGGTAGGCTGAGCCGGCAGATTTACAGTCTGCTCCCTTTGGCCACTCGGGCACACCGCCAAGATTTGCTGCCATTTTTTCCGCCTTACGGCGGCGCTCCCTGGCAACGACGTAAACGATACCTGATGACCGGGGGTGCTTCGCCACCGGATTGATCAGCCCCGCGGGTGGGTGCGGTGGCTAGGCTTTGCCGCGCGGACCGGGGATGTCCGGCCGTGCCCTCAGGGGCGATCACTCCCGACTTCAAGGAGCCACAGCACATGGCCGACTCCAGTTTCGACATCGTCTCGAAGGTCGAGCGGCAGGAGGTCGACAACGCCCTCAACCAGGCCGCCAAGGAACTCTCGCAGCGCTACGACTTCAAGGGCACCGGCGCCACGATCGCCTGGTCCGGCGAGAAGATCCTGATGGAGGCGAACTCCGAGGAGCGCGTCAAGGCCGTCCTCGACGTCTTCGAGACCAAGCTGGTCAAGCGCGGGATCTCGCTCAAGGCGCTGGACGCCGGCGAGCCGCAGCTGTCCGGCAAGGAGTACAAGATCTTCGCCACGATCGAGGAGGGCATCTCCCAGGAGAACGCCAAGAAGGTCGCGAAGATCATCCGGGACGAGGGTCCCAAGGGCGTCAAGGCCCAGGTCCAGGGTGAGGAGCTGCGCGTCAGCTCCAAGAGCCGCGACGACCTCCAGGAGGTCCAGGCGCTGCTCAAGGGCAAGGACCTGGACTTCGCGATCCAGTTCGTGAACTACCGCTGATCCAGGTCCCAGACCTGCCCGCACGCCGGCCCGGCGGTCCTCACGGACCGCCGGGCCGCGGCGGTTGCGCGGAGGTGTGTGCGGGGCGTGAGCGGCGCATGCGCCACTGCGGACTCCTGTGGGCACTTGGGCGGCGATGAGTGCGCCCAGCACGCTGGGGCATCACATCACCGCGTGGCAGGGGGTTCTCGCATGCCTGGGGCCGGCACGTTTCGCGATGACTTCGGAGCGTCCGTCGTCGTCGCGCTGGTCGCGTTACCCCTGTGCGTGGGGGTGGCGGTCGCCTCCGGGGTGCCTGCCGAGCTGGGGATCGTCACCGGGGTGGTCGGCGGGCTGGTCACCGGGTGGTTCCGGGGGAGTTCCCTCCAGGTCAGCGGGCCCGCGGCCGGGCTGACCGTGCTGGTCTACGAGGCGGTGCAGGCGTACGGTCTGCCCGCGCTCGGGGTGCTGGTGCTGGCCGCCGGGGTGGTGCAGCTGGGCATGGGGGTGCTGCGGCTCGGGCGGTGGTTCCGGGCGATCTCCGTCGCCGTCGTGCACGGGATGCTGGCCGGAATCGGGCTCGTGCTGATCTCCGGGCAGCTCTACGCGCTGGGCGGGGTGGAGGCTCCGGGGCAGACCCTGGCCAAGCTGGGCGGGGTGCACGGACTCGGCGCCCAGGCCGACTGGGCCGCCGTGGCGCTCGGCGTCGGGACCATCGCCGTCCTGTCGTTCTGGCGCCGCGTGCCGGCGCGGCTGCGCCTGGTACCCGGGGCGCTGGTGGGGGTGGCGGCCGCCACCGCCGCGGCCGCCCTGCTGCGGCTGCCCGTGGAGAAGGTGCGGGTGACGGGGGTACTGGACGCCGTGTCCCCGCCCGCCTGGGGCGACTTCGGCGTGCTGGCGTCCGTCGGGGCGGTCGGGACCGTGATCGCCCTGGCGCTGATCGCCTCCGCCGAGACGCTGTTCAGCGCCGCCGCCGTGGACCGGTTGCACGACGGGGCCCGGACCGATTACGACCAGGAACTCGTGGCCCAGGGTGTGGGGAACACCGTGTGCGGGCTGCTCGGGGCGCTGCCGATGACGGCCGTCATCGTGCGCAGCGCCGCCAATGTGGAGGCCGGGGCCCGCACCCGGGCGTCCCGGGTGCTGCACGGCGGCTGGCTGCTGCTCTTCGCCGTGGCCTTCCCCCGGGTGCTGGAGATCGTGCCGCTCGCCGCGCTGGCCGGGGTGCTGCTGCACGCCGGATGGAAGCTGCTCCCGGCCCGGGCGGTGGCCGTGCTGTGGCGGACGCACCGGGGTGAGGCGGTGGTGTTGCTGGTCACCGCCTCCGCGATCGTGGTCACCAATCTCTTCGAGGGAGTGCTGATCGGCCTGGGGCTCGCCATCGCCAAGGCGGCCTGGGAGACCTCCCACGTGCACATCGAGGAGGTCTTGGAGGAGGGGGAACTGTGCCTCCGGGTCGTGGGGAACGCCAGCTTCCTGCGGCTGCCCAAGCTGCTCGACGCCCTGGACGCGCTGCCGCACGGGAAGCCGGTACGACTCGACCTCAGCGGGCTGCGCCATCTCGACCACGCCTGTCTGACCGCCCTGGAGGGGTGGGAGCGCCAGCGGACGCCGATGCCCGGCCGGGAAGGCGTCATCTAGCCCGGCTACCCTCCGCCCGTGGACAACGAATTGAAGCGCACGCTGGGGGTTTCCGACGCCGTCGTGGTCGGACTCGGCGCGATGGTCGGCGCCGGTATCTTCGCCGCCCTCGCCCCGGCGGCCCGCGCGGCGGGCGGGGCGCTTCTCGCTGCTCTGGGGCTGGCGGCCCTGGTGGCCTACTGCAACGCGCACTCGTCGGCGCGGCTCGCCGCCCGGTACCCGGCTTCCGGCGGCACGTATGTCTACGGGCGCGAGCGGCTCGGGCCCTTCTGGGGGTATCTGGCCGGCTGGGGGTTCGTGGTCGGCAAGACGGCCTCCTGCGCGGCGATGGCCCTGACGGTCGGCGCGTACGTCTGGCCGGGACAGCAACGTGCCGTGGCCGTCGCGGCGGTGGTGGCGCTGACCGCCGCGAACTACGGAGGCGTGGAGAAGTCCGCCCGGATCGCCCGGCTGATCGTGGCGGCGGTGCTGGCGGTGCTGGCCGGGGTGGTCGTGGCGTGCCTGTCTTCGGATGCCGCCGACGCCGGGCGGCTCGGCACCGGGGACTGGGGCGCCGTCGGGCTGTTGCAGGGGGCCGGGCTGCTGTTCTTCGCCTTCGCGGGCTACGCCCGGATCACCACCCTGGGCGAGGAGGTGCGCGACCCGGAGCGGACGATCCCGCGGGCGGTGCCGCTCGCGCTCGGGATCGCGCTGCTGGTGTACGCCCTCGTGACGGTGGCGGCCCTGTCCGTGCTCGGCACCGACGGGCTGGCAGGGGCGGCGGCCCCGCTGGCCGACGCGGTCCGGGCGGCCGGGTGGCCCGAACTGACCCCGGTCGTCCGGGTGGGTGCGGCCCTGGCCGCGCTGGGCTCGCTGCTCGCCCTCGTACTCGGGGTCTCGCGGACCACGCTGGCGATGGCCCGGGACGGCCATCTCCCCCGCACACTGGCCGCCGTGCATCCCCGGCGCAAGGTGCCGCACCATGCGGAGCTGGCCGTGGGTGCGGTGGTGGCGGTGCTCGCGGCCACCACCGATCTGCGGGGCGCGATCGGTTTCTCCTCCTTCGGGGTGCTGGCCTACTACGCGATCGCGAACGCCTCCGCGTGGACTCTCGATTCAGGTGTCAAGGGCCGGGCCGTGACAGCGGTCGGGCTGTCCGGCTGTGTGGTGCTGGCCTGCGCGCTGCCCCTCGCGTCGGCGGTCGCGGGGGCGGCGGTGCTGGCGCTCGGCGCGCTGGTTTACGGGGTACGCGGGCGAATCAGATCCGGGATCTGAACTCGTCCCAGGGAGCCAGTTCCAGGTCGAACTCCTCGCCCAGGGCGGACTCCTCGCAGAACCAGGCGGTGCCGTCCAGCCAGCCGCGGAGCCAGCCCGCCAGACTCGGGGTGTCGATGGACCAGGCGAGGTCCGGCTCCCCGGGATTCGGGTCGAACAGCAGGACCTGAGCGGTCTCGGAGCGGCAGTCCACGCAGACGTACATGCCGCAGCCGAAGTCGGCTATCGGCAGCACGCCCTCGGGCCAGCGCCACCCCGACCGGCGCTGCGCCTCGTACGTCCGGACGGTCTGACGCAGCGACAGCAGGCCGCGCTCGGGGCCGAATCCGCCGTCGCCGATGCGGGTGTAGAGCCCGGCGAGCAGCGGCGGCAGAGCGAAGCCGAGTATGCCCTCGGCCCGGGCGATCTCCCCGCTGCCCAGCGGCGCGGGCAGGACCCTTCCGTGCCCGCACGCGGAGTTGCGTACGCGGTCCGCGACTTGCTCCAGCAACTGCTCGGTCTCGTTCATGCGTTCATGGTGACGCACCCCACTGACAGCCCGCTCGGCCTGTGGATAACTCAGTCGAGGACGACGTCGACGCGCCGTTCACGCAGGAAGGCAATGAGTTCGGGGAAGGCCGAGGGCCGGGCGACCAGTGGCTGCACGCCCAGGCAGCGGCGGGCGACCTCGTGGTCGCGCCAGACCAGGGTGAAGGGCGCCGTTGCCCCGAAGCCGCCGCACAGGGCGTCCGAGACGCCGGCCAGCGAGCGCCCGAAGTACCCGCCGGGACCGTTGACCGCCTCGCCGAGGGCGCAGAGGAAGCCTGCCTCGTCGGTGACGTACCGTCCGTCGAACTCGTACGCCCTGCCACAACGGCCGGATGTCCGTGGTGACGGGTGGCAGCGGATCCATGTGAACGGTCAGGTCGTGCCGGTCCAACGCCGCCACGGCAAGGAACCCCAAACCGTCCGCGAGGGCCTTGTCCAGTGCGCAGCCGAGGAGTTCGTACCCCCTGCGTACGGGGGCCGGCGGGCCGGCGGGACGGGGGGGACGGGGGGACGGCGGGACGGCGACGAGGTTCTCCGCCGTCTCGCACAGCGCCCACAGCTGCTCATCGTCGTGGTTCCCAGCCTCGCCCCACAGGGCGAACGAGGTCAGCGGGAGGCGAACGGGGCGTCCGTCGGGACGATTTCGCGGCCCAGCGGGAGCAGGGAGAGCGGGACCATCTTGAAGTTGGCGATGCCGAACGGGATGCCGATGATCGTGATGCACAGCGCGATGCCGGTGACGATGTGGCCGAGGGCCAGCCACCAGCCCGCCAGGACCAGCCACAGGACGTTGCCCACGCAGGACGGGGCGCCGGCGTCGTGGCGCTCGACCGTGGTGTACCCGAAGGGCCACAGGGCGTAGACCGCGATGCGGAAGGCGGCGATGCCGAAGGGGATGCCGATGATGGTGATGCAGAGCAGGGCACCCGCGAGGACGTAGCCCAGGAACAGCCAGATGCCGCTGAGGATGAGCCAAATGATGTTCAGGATTGTCTTCATTGGCGGCGGCCTGCCATCTGTTCGAGCCGGGCGATGCGCTCGGCCATCGGAGGGTGTGTGGAGAACATCTTAGAAAGCCCTTCGCCCGGGCGGAACGGGTTCGCGATCATCATGTGGCTGGCGGTTTCCAGCCGCGGCTCCGGGGGCAGCGGGAGCTGCTTGGTGCCCGCGTCCAGCTTGCGCAGGGCGCTGGCCAGGGCGAGCGGGTCTCCGGTGAGCTGGGCGCCGGAGGCATCGGCCTCGTACTCGCGCGAGCGGCTGATGGCCAGTTGGATCACGGAGGCGGCCAGCGGGCCCAGGATCATGATCAGGAGCATGCCGAAGAGGCCAGGCCCCTCGTCGTCGCTCGATCGACCGACCGGTATCAGCCAGGCGAAGTTCACCAGGAACATGATCACCGAGGCGAGGGCGCCGGCGACCGACGAGATCAGGATGTCCCGGTTGTAGACGTGGCTGAGCTCGTGGCCGATGACCCCGCGCAGTTCGCGCTCGTCGAGGATGCGCAGGATGCCCTCGGTGCAGCAGACAGCGGCGTTGCGCGGGTTGCGGCCGGTGGCGAAGGCGTTGGGGGCCTCGGTGGGTGAGATGTAGAGGCGGGGCATGGGCTGGCGCGCTGAGGTGGAGAGCTCACGCACCATGCGGTAGAGCTCGGGGGCTTCGAACTCGCTGACGGGGCGGGCGCGCATCGCGCGTAGAGCCAGCTTGCCGCTGTTCCAGTACGCGTAAGCGTTCGTCCCGAGGGCGATCACGACGGCGACGATCAGGCCGCCCCGGCCGAAGAAGCTTCCGATGACGATGATGAGTGCCGACAGACCTCCGAGGAGTACGGCGGTCTTCAGCCCGTTGTGCCGGCGGTGCACGGTACGCCCTCCTAGTGGTGCGGCAGGGGGACCCGAAGCGAGGGTCTACGGTCCAGTGGACCCTCCCTTCCTGGTCAACGCGAGGTGGGGGCGTCAGGTTCCCAGGGCACGCGGGGGCCGCCACCCCGTGGGCCGGGGCGGCGGGGCGGCGGGGCGGCGGCGGGCGTTGGTCCGTACGGGTTACGCGTGCGGGCTCACTGCGGGAAGAGGCTGCCCGACGCGACGCGCAGGACGAGCTGCGGGGCACCCGAGAGGACGACCGCCGTGACCGCGGTGACGGCGATGGCCGCCGTGACCGGCCATGGGGCCTTCGTGCGGGCCGCCGTACCCTCGGCGGCCTCGGTACCTTCGACAGCTTCCGGCGCGCGGAAGAGGAGCGCGGTCCACCGCAGGTAGTAGTAGAGGGCGATGACCACGTTGACGGCCATGATCACGGCCAGCCAGGCCAGGCCCGCGTCGACCGCGGACCGGAAGACGGTGACCTTGGCGAAGAGGCCGATGATGCCCGGCGGCAGACCGGCCAGGCAGAGCAGGAAGAAGGCCAGCGAGAGGGCGGCCGCCGGGCGCTCCGCGTAGAGGCCCCGGTAGTCGCTGATCCGGTTGAGCGGCTTCGTACGGGCGACCAGCGCGGCCACGGCGAAGGCGCCCAGGTTCACGACGGCGTACATGAGGGCGTAGGCGACCGTGGCGCCGATCTGGTCGCGGTCGGCGTACGCGGCCGCGGCGATCGGGACCAGCAGGTAGCCGGCCTGGCCGACCGAGGACCAGGCGAGCAGCCGTACGGCGCTGTTCGGGCGGTCCGCGGACTGGCGCAGCGCGGCGGCGTTGCCGAGGGTCATGGTGAGCGCGGCGAGGACGGCCAGTGCCGGGCCCCAGATCTCGGAGTACGCCGGGAAGGCGATCACCGTGACGAGGATCAGGCCGGTGAAACCGACGGCCTTGCCGATCACCGAGAGGTACCCGGCGATCGGCAGGGGGGCGCCGACGTAGGTGTCGGGGACCCAGAAGTGGAAGGGGACGGCCGCGGTCTTGAAGGCGAAGCCGACGAGGGTGAGCGCGACGCCGGCCATGGCGAGGGTGTCGAGCTGCCCGGGGACGTCTTCGAGGCGGTCGGCGACCTGGGTGAGGTGCAGGGAGCCGGTGGCCGCGTAGACGAAGCTGACGCCCATCAGCGACACGGCGGTGGCGGTGACGGAGGAGAGGAAGAACTTGAGGGCGGCCTCGGAGGAGAGCCGGTCGCCGCGGCGCATGCCGACGAGGGCGAAGGCGGGCAGCGAGGCCACTTCGAGGGCCACGATCAGCGTGGCGAGGTCGCGGGAGGCGGGCAGCAGGGCCGCGCCGGCGGCGGAGGAGAGCAGCAGGAACCAGTACTCGCCTGCGGGCATGCGCGCGTCGCGGACGGCGGTGACCGACAGCAGGGCGGTGACCAGGGCGCCGGCCAGTACCAGGAACTGGATGACGAGCGTGAAGTGGTCGGCGACGTAGCTGCAGGCGGCCGGGTCGGTGGTGAGGCAGAAGGTGCTGCGGTCACCGGCGCGCAGCGGCAGCAGGGTGGCGGTCGCGGCGGCGAGGCCGGCGACGGAGATCCAGCCGAGGGCGGGCTTGGCACGCTCCGGTACGAAGAGGTCGGCGACGAGGACGATCAGGCCGACGGCGGCGGTGATCACCACGGGCGCGATGGCGAGCCAGTCGACGGCCTGGACCAAGCTGGGGGTCTCGGCGGCGAGGACCGTGAGGGCCGTCATGCGTTGCCTCCTGCGAGGAGCTTCTGGACGGCCGGGTCGGTGAGGCCGAGGAGGAGCGCGGGCCACAGGCCGGCGAGGACGGTGAGGGCGGCGAGCGGGGTCCAGGCGGCGAACTCGTAGTGCTGGATGTCCGCGACGGCGAGCTCCGGGCCGGCCTTGGGGTCGCCCATGCAGACGCGTCGTACGACGATCAGCAGGTAGGCGGCGGTGAGCAGGGTGCCGAACGCGCCGATGGCCGTGTAGGTGAGGAAGGCGGGGCGGGACAGTCCCCCGGCGGGGTCGAACGCGCCGAAGAGGGCCAGCATCTCGCCCCAGAAGCCGGCCAGGCCGGGGAGGCCGAGGGAGGCGACGGCGGCGAAGGCGAGGAGGGCGCCGAGGCGGGGGGCGCGGCCGTAGAGGGCGGCGCCGGTGGCCCCGGCGAGGATGTCGAGGTCGGCGGTGCCGTAGCGGTCCTTGAGGGCGCCGACCAGGAAGAAGAGCAGGCCCGTGATCAGGCCGTGGGCGATGTTGGCGAAGAGCGCGCCGTTGACGCCGGTCGGGGTCATGGACGCGATGCCGAGGAGCACGAAGCCCATGTGGCCGACGGAGGAGTACGCGATGAGGCGCTTGAGGTCGCCCTTGCTCCCCTTACGGGCCAGCGCGAGGCAGGCGAGCGATCCGTAGACGATGCCGACGGCGGCGAAGGCGCCCAGGTAGGGGGCGAAGGTGGCCATGCCGTCGGGGGTGATGGGGAGCAGGATGCGGACGAACCCGTACGTGCCCATCTTGAGCAGGACTCCGGCCAGCAGGACGGAGCCGACGGTGGGGGCGGCTGTGTGGGCGTCCGGAAGCCAGCTGTGCAGCGGCCACATCGGGGTCTTCACGGCGAGGCCGAGGCCGATGGCGAGGACGGCCAGGAGCTGGGTGGTGTGGGACAGTTCGCGGCCGTTGTCAGTGGCGAGTGCCACCATGTCGAATGTGCCGCTCTTCACTCCGATCAGCAGCAGACCGAGCAGCATGACCACGGAGCCGAGGAGGGTGTAGAGGATGAACTTCCAGGCGGCTGCCTGCCGCTGAGCACCGCCCCAGCGGGCGATGAGGAAGTACATCGGGATGAGGACCATCTCGAAGGCGAGGAAGAAGAGCAGCAGGTCGAGGACGGCGAAGGTCGCGAGGGTGCCGGACTCGAGGACGAGGAGCAGTGCGACGAAGGCCTTCGGGGAAGGGCCCTCGGGGAACTTGAAGTAGCTGTAGAGCGCGCACAGGAAGAACAGCAGCGCGGTCATCAGGAGGAGGGGGAGCGAGATGCCGTCGACACCGAGGTGGATCCGGACGTCCAGCGCCGGGATCCAGCTGATGTCCGTCGTCGCCTGGAAGCGGGACGGGGCGTCGTGGTCGAAGCCCAGGGTGAGGGCGATCGCCGCGGCGAGGATCACGCCGGTCACGGTCACGCCGTGGCGGAGGACGGCCTGTTCGGGGCTGCGGCCCTTGAGTCCGGGCGGGGGCGGCAGGAGCGCCGCGGCCGCGCCGAGGAGCGGTGCGGCCACGATGAACGCCAGAAGGAACTGCATCACGGACGGGCTGATATCAATCACGGCTGACTCACGGCTCACGATCCGGCGTTGACGTTGGCGAGGACGGCGGTGGCGATCGCCAGGACCACGGCGCCGGCGAGCAGGGCGCTCAGGTAGCTCTGCACGTTGCCGGTCTGGGCACGGCGTACGAGGCTGCCGAGCAGCCGGGTGCCGCTGCCGGCACCGCTGACGTACGTGTCCACGACCTCGCGGTCGAGGAAGCGGACCAGGCCGGCGGCCGCGCGGACGGGGCGGACGAACAGCCGGTCGTAGACGGCGTCGAGGTGGAAGCCGTCGGCCGCGTGGCGGTGCAGCGGGCCGAGGAACGCCTTGCCCGGGTCGGGGGCCGAGCCGACCGGGACGGCGGGGTGGTCGTGGGTGACCTCGGCGACCTCGGGGGTCTCGGCGGCGGATTCGGCAGCGGCGGCGGACGCGGACAGGCCGGCTCCGTAACCGGCTGCGACGGCCTTGACCGTGGCGCGCTGCCACAGGGCGTAGGTGAGCAGCGCTCCGATGACGGCGGCGCCGGTGCCGAGGAGCGAGGTGGTCAGGGTCGGGGTGAGTTCCCTGCCGTCGAACCAGTCGGCGAGGGGGCCCGCCGCGAGGCCGAAGCCGATCGTGGGGATCGCGAGCAGCCACAGCACGCCGGTCATGGCGACGGGCTCCTTGCCGTGGTCGGGGGCGGCGGCGCCCCGGCCGCGGAAGGCCATCAGCCACAGCCGGGTGGCGTAGGCGGCGGTGAGCAGGGCGGTCAGCAGGCCGGCGATCAGGACCAGCCAGCCGGCGGCGCTGGGGGCGAACTCCGAGTGGCCGGTGGCGGTGTGCTCGGCGGCGACGAGGACGGCTTCCTTGGAGAAGAAGCCGGCGAAGGGCGGGATCGCGGCGAGCGCGAGCAGCGCGAGCGTCATCGTCCAGAAGGCGTCGGGGATGCGCTTGGCCAGGCCGTCCATACGGGACATGGCGGCCAGGGAGTTCGTACCGGCGGCGTGGATGATCACGCCCGCGCCGAGGAACAGCAGTGCCTTGAAGAAGCCGTGGGACAGGAGGTGGAAGACGGCGGCGCCGCGGTCGCCGACGGCCAGGGCGCCGATCATGTAGCCGAGCTGGCCGACCGTGGAGTAGGCGAGCACCCGCTTGATGTCGTCCTGGGCGAGGGCGGCGAGGCCGGAGCCGATCATCGTGACGGCCGCCATGACGGCCATGACCACCAGCGCGGCGCGGGAGGCCGCGAAGACCGGGAGGAGGCGGGCGACGAAGTAGACACCGGCGGCGACCATCGTCGCGGCGTGGATCAGCGCGGAGACCGGAGTGGGGCCCGCCATGGCGTCGGGGAGCCAGGTGTGCAGCGGGAACTGCGCGGACTTGCCCGCGACTCCGGCGAGCAGGAGCAGCGCGATCAGCGTCGGGTGGTCGAGCCCGCCCGCGGCGACGGTGCCCAGGATCTTGGTGATCTGGAAGGAGTCGGCGTCGGTGGCGAGCGCGAACAGGCCGATCAGGAAGGGGACGTCACCGAGCTTGGTGACGAGGAAGGCCTTCAGGGAGGCGGAGCGGGCCGCCTCGGTCTCCCAGTAGTGGCCGACCAGGAAGTACGAGCAGATGCCCATGACCTCCCAGCCGACCAGCAGCACCATCAGGTCGCCGGAGTAGACGACGAGCAGCATGGCGGAGGTGAACAGTGAGACGAGAGCGGCATACGACGGGTAGCGCGGGTCCTCACGGAGGTACGCCGTCGAGTAGAGCTGTACGCAGGTGGCGACGACCCCGACCAGGATTGCGACGAGCGCGGCGAAGCCGTCGATGTAGAGCGAGAGGTCGATCGGTACCGAGCCGGTCGGGGTGAGCTCGGTCGCGGTGCTGATCGCCGTGCCGCCGCCCTGCCGGATCGCGACGAGCACGGCCAGTACGGCGGCGGCCAGCGTCGGCAGGATCGCGAGCGGCCGGACGAAGCCGGGGGCGGTGCGGCCGAAGAGCAGTCCCGCGACCGCGCCCAGGAAGGGCAGGAGGGGGACCAGGACGGCGAGGGTCGTGGTGCTCACGCGGTGACCTCGCTCTGGTTGTTCGGGGTGGGCTCGTGGCCCTCGGCGGTGTCGCGGAGCCGGTCGACGTCCGAGGTGCCCCGGTTGCGGTAGACCATCAGCACGATCGCGAGGCCGATGCCGATCTCGGCGGCGGCGATGGCGATGGTGAAGAGGGTGAGGGCCTGGCCGGCGTGCAGGGCGTCGCGCAGCCAGACGTCGAAGGCCACCAGGTTGAGGTTGACGGCGTTGAGCATCAGCTCGACGGACATCAGGACCAGGATGGCGTTGCGGCGGGCGAGCACTCCGTACAGGCCCGTGCAGAAGAGCAGCGCCGCGAGCACGGCGGGGTAGGCGAGGTGCATCAGCGCTGCCCCTTGTCGGTGGCGGCGCCGTCTTCGGCGGGACTGTTCCTGCGTGACAGCACGATGGCGCCGATCAGGGCAGCGAGGAGGAGGACGGAGAGCGCTTCGAAGGGCAGCACCCAGTGCTGGAAGAGGATCTCGCCGGAGACCTTCGTGGAGCCCTGGACCGGGCCGTCGAGGTCGATCCAGGTCGTGCGGAAGGCGTCGACGACGACCCAGACGAGTGAGACGGCCGCGACGACGGCGACGGAGAGCGCAATCCAGCGGTTGCCGGAGTCGGCGTCCGGGGAGCGGCCGATGGGGGCCTTGGTGAGCATCAGCCCGAAGAGGAGGAGGACGACCACGGAGCCGAGGTAGATCAGGACCTGGACCCAGGCGATGAACTCGGCGGTCAGCAGCAGGTACTCGACGGCGATGCCGCCGAGCGCGACGACCAGCCAGAGGGCGGCGTGCACGAGCTGCTTGGTGGTGACCGTGACGAGGGCCGCGCCGAGGGTGGCGAGGCCGACGAGGACGAAGGCGATCTCGACGCCGCTCGGGGAGAGGAAGCCCTGGCCTCCGGCTGCGGCGAGAGTGACGGCGGGGGTCACGCGTCTCCCTCCGGGGTGGTCGGGGGCTGGGTGGCTTCGGCCTCGCCGGCGGCTTCGGCTTCGGCAGCGGCGGCTGCCGCGGCGGCGGCCTCGGCCTTCTCCACGGCCTTGCGGGCGGCGGCGATCTCCTTGGGCTCCTCGGCGGCCGGGTCCAGGGCGGGCGGAGCCGGGACCGTCCACATCCACTCGCGCAGCTTGTCGCGCTCGTGGGTCAGCTCGTGGATGTCGGTCTCCGCGTACTCGAACTCCGGCGACCAGAAGAGGGCGTCGAAGGGGCACACCTCGATGCAGATACCGCAGTACATGCAGAGGGAGAAGTCGATGGCGAAGCGGTCGAGGACGTTGCGGCTGCGCTCGCGGCCACCGGGGGCGGCTGCCGGGACCGTCTCCTTGTGGGAGTCGATGTAGATGCACCAGTCGGGGCACTCACGGGCGCAGAGCATGCAGACCGTGCAGTTCTCCTCGAACAGCCCGATGACCCCGCGGCTGCGCGGCGGGAGCTGGGGCTGAACCTCGGGGTACTGGGCGGTGTGCGACCGCTTCGTCATCGTCCGCAGCGTGACCGCGAGGCCCTTGGCCAGGCCGGATCCGGGGATGGGCATTACTGGATCGCCACCTTCACGATGCCGGTGAGCGCGATCTGGGCGAGCGCGAGCGGGATGAGTGCGGTCCAGGCGAGCTTCTGGAGCTGGTCCTCACGGAGCCGGGGGTAGCTCACGCGGAGCCAGATCACGACGAAGGCGAGGATCGCGGTCTTGAGCAGGGTCCAGACCCAGCCGAGGCCGTCGGCGCCGAAGGGCCCCTGCCAGCCGCCGAGGAAGAGGACGGTGGTGAGGGCGCAGAGAACGACGATGCCGGCGTACTCGGCGAGCAGGAACAGCGCGAAGCGCAGGCCGGTGTACTCCGTGTACGCGCCGAAGATGATCTCGGAGTCGGCGACGGGCATGTCGAAGGGGGGCCGCTGCAGTTCGGCGAGGCCGGCGGTGAAGAAGACGAGCGCGCCGACGATCTGCCAGGGCAGCCACCACCACTGGAAGCTCTCGACGATGCCGGGGAGGGAGACCGTTCCGGCCGCCATCGCCACGGAGGCGGCGGCCAGCAGCATGGGGAGCTCGTAGGCGAGCAGCTGGGCGGCGGTGCGCAGGCCGCCGAGCAGGGAGAACTTGTTCGCGGAAGCCCAGCCGGCCATGAGCGAGCCGAGGACTCCGACGCCCATGACGGCGAGTACGAAGAACAGGCCGGCGTCGATGACCTGGCCGACCGCGCCCTCGCCCGGGCCGATCGGGATCGCGAGGAGGACGAGGAGGTACGGGAGCAGGGCGACGGCGGGGGCGAGCTGGAAGATCCGCCGGTCGGCGTTGGCCGGGACGATGTCTTCCTTCTGCGCGAACTTCACGCCGTCGGCGACGAGCTGGGCCCAGCCGTGGAAGCCGCCGGCGTACATGGGGCCGAGGCGGCCCTGCATGTGCGCCATCACCTTGTGCTCGGTCTGCCCGACCACGAGCGGGAGCACGAGGAAGACGGCGAAGACGACGATGAGTCGCAGCGCGACGTCGAGGACGTCGTTCACGCGTCGCCTCCCTTTTCGTCTGGGGTGGGGTCGGATTCCGGGTCCGGGTCCGGCTCCGGGGTCTCGGCCTGGTCCGGGGTGGCCGGCGTGGCCGGGGCGGCAGGTGCGGCCGGCGCGGCCGGGGGCTGCGGTTCCTCGAAGGCCGGCTTCGGGTTGTGCCAGGGGGCGTCCGAGCCGGTTGCCGCCGGGCGGGTGGAGCCGGGTGCGGCTTCGGGCGCGGGTGCCTCGGCCTCGGCCGGGGTCTGCGGCGCGGCCGGCGCGGCCTGGGTGGCCGAGCCCTCGGTGACCGAGCGGGTGCGGCGGGGCGGGCGGGGCGGGGTCTCGGACGCGGGCCCGGCTGCCGGGGTCTGCGGCGCGGCCGGCGCGGCCTCCGCGGCCTGGGTGGCCGAGCCCTCGGTGACCGAGCGGGTGCGGCGGACCGGGGCGCCCTCGCGCGGGGTGCGGGCGGCGGCGCCCGCCGCGCCTGCGGCGCCCGCGGCGCGCGGGGTGCGGGCCGGACGGGCCGGGGCCGGCGGGAGCTGGCCCTTCATCGGGCCCCAGTCGTTGGGGTCCGGGACGCCCGGCGGAAGCATCTGACGGCGCTTCGGCGCGTTCGGATCGTGGGCCTCGCCCGGCTCCTTGGCGCCGGGCCAGGCCTTGGCGACGCGCGCGGCCAGGACGAAGTCCTTGCGCAGCGGGTGCCCTTCGAAGTTCTCCGGAAGGAGGAGGTGGACGAGGTGGGGGTGGTCGGTGAAGACGATCCCGAACATCTCGTACGTCTCGCGCTCGTGCCATTCGGCCCCCGCGTAGACGGCGACGGCCGACGGCAGGGAGGGGGCGGAGTGCGGGACCGTCGTGCGCAGCAGGAGGCGGCGTACGCGGTGGTTCTCCAGCGAGACCACGTGCGCGCAGATGCGGAAGCCGGTGCCCGGCTCGTCCACCGCGCTCAGCCAGTCGAAGTACGTGCAGCCCAGCTTGTCCCGGGCGATCTCCAGGGAGGAGATCCAGGAGCCGACCGGCACGTCGACCGTCAGGACGTCGTACGAGGACGAGCCCACGGCCTCCTCGCCGAAGACCGTCGCCGCCGCGTCGGGAAGGGAGTCGTAGAGGTTCACGCGCCGCTCCCGGGGGCCGGCGGGGGCGTGACCAGGCCGCTGGTGAGCTGGCCCACGGACGGGCCGGCCGCATAGCGGTCCGCGAGGGACTCGCGAGCGATCTTCTCCTGGAGCTTGAGGATTCCCTGGAGCAGCGCCTCCGGGCGCGGCGGGCAGCCGGGTACGTAGACGTCGACCGGGATGATCTGGTCGACGCCCTTCGTCACCGAGTACGAGTCCCAGTACGGGCCGCCGCAGTTGGAGCAGGCGCCGAAGGAGATGACGTACTTCGGCTCCGGCATCTGCTCGTAGAGCCGCTTCACGGCCGGCGCCATCTTGTCCGTGACCGTGCCCGAGACGATCATCAGGTCGGCCTGGCGGGGGCCCGGCGCGAAGGGGATCACACCGAGCCGGATGAAGTCGTGGCGGGCCATCGACGCGGCGATGAACTCGATCGCGCAGCAGGCCAGGCCGAAGTTGAAGACCCACAGGCTGTACCGGCGGCCCCAGTTCAGGACCACCTTCATCGGTTCCGGGGCGAGCCGGGAGAGAACTCCCAGGCGCTTGGGCTCCGGCAGCATCACGGGCTCCGGTGTCACGTCCATTCGAGGACGCCCTTCTTGTACGCATAGAGCAGGCCGACGGCCAGGAAGCCCAGGAAGATGAACATCTCCACCAGCGTCGTGGCGCCGTAACCGGCGGCGGCGAACACCGTCGCCCACGGGAACAGGAAGATCGAGTCGACGGCGAAGATGACGTAGAGGAACGCGTAGACGTAGTAGCGGACCTGGGTGTGCGCCCAGCCCTCGCCGACCGGGTCCACTCCGCATTCGTACGTCAGCAGCTTCTCGGGGGTCGGGACCACGGGCCGCAACAGGCGTCCGGCGCCGAAGGCCACGGCCACGAAGAGCACACCGAGGAGGGCCAGCAGACCGACGACCGAATAACTCCGGAAGTAGTCCGCCGCGAGCACGGTTACGGTCGATACCGTTGGTTCAGGCACGTCCGTTCCTCGCTCCTCGGTCACTGTCGACGATCTGGTACAGGCGGGAGTCTAGGGCCTGCCTCACACAGGGTGGGGTTATCCCCCGTTCACAGCACCCCGGCCACCCCATGGCGTCGGCGTACGGCCCTTGGCAGGCTGTGCCGCATGACCACGACCCATGACCTCCCCGACAACGACCGGCCGCCCCCCGTCCGCGCCGTCTTCAGTGCCGTGACGTGGAAGGAGATCGCCTACCTGGTGAGCAACCTGCCGCTGGCGATGGTCGGATTCCTTTATGCGGTTGTCATGGTTGTGGGAACGGGCGGTCTGTCCGTGACCGCGATCGGACTTCCACTGCTCGCATGTGGTCTCTGGTTGTCTCGGCAGTTGGGACGGCTGGACCGGGCACGGGCCCGGTCGCTCCTGGGCGTACGGGTGGACGAGCCGACGCCGATACCCGGCCCGCGGCGGGCGGGCGGGTTCTTCCCCTGGCTGTGGACGAGCATCAAGGACCCGGTCGGCTGGCGGACGGTGCTGTACCAGCTGGTCCGGCTCCCGTGGGGAGTGCTCACCTTCACGGTAGCTCTGGCCGGGCTGTTCGTGCTGTGGCCGGTGCTGCCGTATCTGGTGCGCATGCTCGCGAACGCGGACCGGGCGATGGTGCGGGGTCTGTTGTCGCCCTCCGACGGCCTGGAACGGCGGATCGCGGAGCTGGAGTCGGACCGGGGCGTGGTGGTCGACACCGCGGCGGCCGACCTGCGGCGCATCGAGCGGGATCTGCACGACGGGGCGCAGGCGCGGCTGGTGGCCCTGGCCATGGGGCTGGGCCTGGCGAAGGAGAAGCTGCTGGAGGACCCGGAGGGCGCGGCGGCGATGGTCGACGAGGCCCACGGCGAGGTGAAGCTGGCGCTCCAGGAGCTACGGGACCTCGCGCGCGGGATCCATCCGGCGGTGCTGACCGACCGGGGCCTGGACGCGGCGCTGTCCTCGGTGGCGGCGCGGTGCGTGGTGCCGGTGAAGGTGGCGGTGGATCTGCCGGCGCGGCCGGCGGAGGCGATCGAGGGGATCTCGTACTTCGTGGTGTCGGAGCTGCTGCAGAACGTGAGCAAGCACGCGCAGGCGCGGGGCGCGAGCGTGGAGGTGTGGCGGGCGGGGGAACGGCTGCTGATCCGGGTGTCGGACGACGGGCGCGGTGGCGCGCGGATGTCCGGGGGGACCGGGATGGCGGGGCTCGCGGAGCGGTTGGGGGCGGTGGACGGGGTCTTCGTCGTGGACTCTCCCGAGGGGGCGGGGACGGTGGTGACGGCGGAGCTGCCGTGGCGCGGCCGCGGGTAGCCGGGGTCAGGGTTGGGATCGGGACTCCCGTCCGGGGCGGACGGGGGTCCCGGTTGCGTTTCCGGGCGCGGCCCGGCTGCCGGGGCTCCGCCCCGAACCCCGCGCCTCAAACGCCGGCGCGGCTGGATGGGGCGGCGTAGGGCTGGAGTGGCCCAGGCGCGGCTGGATTGGGCCGGGGTGGGGTTAACCCCCCGGTGCAGAGGCCGACACGCCGCATGGTTCGGCGGGGTGGGGGGCGACAGGGTGGAGGGGTAGCGCGGAGACGGAAGGGCGGGTCGGGACATGGACGACGGCAAGGGCACGGGCAGTGACAGTGGCTTCGGGGCGGTGGTGCGGGCTCCCGTCGCGCGGCGGACCTGGCGCGAGTTCGGGTACCTGCTGATCGGGCTGCCGCTGAGCATCCTGTACTTCTCGCTGGCCCTCGCCGGCCTGAGCTCCGGCGCCGGGCTGCTCGTCACCTTCCTAGGGGTTCCGGTCCTCGCCGGTGTGCTCGCCATGTGCCGCGGGTTCGGCCGTCTGGAGCGGACCCGGGTGCGCGTCCTGCTCGGGACCGACATCGCCGATCCGGCGCCGATCCGGGCCAGGAAGCGCGGGGCCCTTTCCGCGATGGGGGCGCTGCTCAAGAGCGGGAGCGCCTGGCGGCACGTGCTGTACTGCGTGATCCACTTCCCGTGGGCGGTCTTCGGCTTCTGCGTGGCGCTGGTGTTCTGGGCGTCCGGGTGGGCCTACCTGCTGTATCCGCTCTGGTTCTGGGTCTTCCCGGCCTACACCGACCAGCCCGGGCTTCAGCTCTTCCAGAACGGCGACTACTCCTTCTATCTCGACTCCCCCGCCGAGATCGCCCTCACCTGCCTGGTCGGGCTGGCCTTCACCCTCGCAACCCCGTGGGTGATCCGGGCGCTGACCACCGTCGACCGGGTGATGGTCGGCGGGCTGCTCGGGCCGTCCCGGCTGGCCACCCGCGTGACCGAGCTGGAGTCCGACCGCGGGGTGGTCGTGGACACCGCGGCCGCCGACCTGCGGCGCATCGAGCGGGATCTGCACGACGGGGCACAGGCCCGGCTGGTTGCCCTGGCGATGGACCTGGGGCTGGCGAAGGAGAAGGCGACCGAGGATCCCGCTGCCGCCGCCCGGATGGTGGACGAGGCCCACGGAGAGGTGAAGATCGCCCTCCAGGAGCTGCGCGACCTGGCCCGCGGGATCCACCCGGCGGTGCTGACCGACCGGGGCCTGGACGCGGCGCTGTCCTCGGTGGCCTCGCGGTGTGCCGTTCCGGTACGGGTGACCGTGGACCTCCCGGCCCGGCCGACGGCGGCGATCGAGGGGATCGCGTACTTCACGGTCTCGGAGCTGCTGCAGAACATCAGCAAGCACGCGCGGGCACAGGTCGCGAGCGTGGAGATGTGGAAGTCCGGGGAGCGGCTGCTGATCCAGGTCGCCGACGACGGCCGGGGCGGGGCGAGCGTCGGGGAGGGGACCGGGCTGGCGGGGCTGGCCGAGCGGCTGGACGCCGTGGACGGGGTCCTGGTCGTCGACTCCCCCGCCGGTGTGGGGACCACGGTGACCGCCGAGCTCCCCTGGCGGGCGTGAACGGCTGGCGGCGACCGCGACCGCGACCGCGACATAGCGGCGCCACGACGTCACGACGTCACGACGTCACGACGAGGTCCGGGCCGAGCGGCCCGGACCCGTCCGTTTTCACCGCGTGCGAAAACTCCCCCCGGGCACCCACCCGTTGTCCCGGCTCTGCCTGGATCCGGCCTCGAGGCTGGGATGCTTGGCTGAGCCAGGGAGTGCGGGATGAGTGGACGCGGGAGCTGCTGAATCGTGGAAGACAGGGTGCGGGTGGTCATCGCCGAGGATTCGGTGCTGCTGCGGGAGGGCCTGACCCGGCTGCTGACCGATCGGGGGCATGACGTCGTGGCGGGCGTCGGGGACGCGGAAGCCCTGATCAAGACCGTGTCGGACCTGGCGGCTCAGGACGAGCTGCCGGATGTGGTGGTGGCCGACGTACGGATGCCGCCGACGCACACCGACGAGGGCGTACGGGCCGCCGTACGGCTGCGCCGCGAATATCCCGGGATCGGGGTGCTCGTGCTGTCGCAGTACGTGGAGGAGCAGTACGCCACCGAACTGCTGGCCGGTTCCACCACCGGGGTGGGGTACCTGCTCAAGGACCGGGTGGCCGAGGTACGAGAGTTCCTGGACGCGGTGGTCCGGGTGGCACGGGGCGGTACCGCCCTGGACCCCGAGGTCGTCGCCCAGCTGCTCGGCCGCAGCCGGAAGCAGGACGTGCTGGCGGGGCTGACGCCGCGCGAGCGCGAGGTACTGGGCCTGATGGCCGAAGGACGCACCAATTCCGCCGTGGCGAAGCAGCTTGTCGTGAGCGACGGAGCGGTGGAGAAGCACGTCAGCAACATCTTCATGAAGCTGGGTCTGTCGCCGAGTGACGGGGATCACCGGCGTGTACTGGCCGTTCTCACCTATCTCAAATCATGATCGACTGACACTCTGTCAGATAAGGCATACCGGTCGGGCTGTCTCGAAGGGCGGTCCAACGGTCCAGAATGTGGCCGCCCCCGGAGAGCTGACCGACGTAGGGTTGGTTCTGGGGGTGCCCACGCCTCGAAGGAGGTCCAGTTCAGTGACCAGCCAGGTCAGTAGCCCGGCCGAGCAGGCCGACGGGGCTGGGGGTGCCGTTGTCGCAGGACAGCGCACCCCTGCGAGTCCGGGCGGCAAGGAAGTCCGCCGGCTTGATCGTGTGATCATCCGGTTCGCGGGTGACTCGGGTGACGGTATGCAACTCACCGGTGACCGGTTCACCTCGGAGACGGCGTCGTTCGGCAACGACCTCTCGACGCTCCCGAACTTCCCCGCCGAGATCCGCGCCCCCGCCGGAACCCTGCCGGGCGTGTCGTCCTTCCAGCTCCACTTCGCGGACCACGACATCCTCACGCCCGGGGACGCCCCGAACGTGCTGGTCGCGATGAACCCGGCCGCCCTGAAGGCGAACATCGGGGACGTGCCGCGCGGCGCGGAGATCATCATCAACACGGATGAGTTCACCAAGCGCCCCATGGCCAAGGTCGGCTACCAGACCTCCCCCCTCGAGGACGGCTCGCTGGCGGCCTACAACCTCCACCCGGTCCCGCTGACCACCCTCACCGTCGAGGCGCTGAAGGACTTCGGGCTCTCCCGCAAGGAGGCCGAGCGCAGCAAGAACATGTTCGCGCTGGGGCTGCTGTCGTGGATGTACCACCGGCCGACGGAGGGTACGGAGAAGTTCCTGCGGCAGAAGTTCGCGAAGAAGCCGCAGATCGCAGAGGCGAACGTGGCCGCGTTCCGCGCGGGCTGGAACTTCGGGGAGACGACGGAGGACTTCGCGGTCTCCTACGAGGTCGCCCCGGCCACCCAGGCCTTCCCGACCGGCACCTACCGCAACATCTCGGGGAACCTGGCCCTGTCCTACGGTCTGATCGCCGCGAGCCGGCAGGCGGACCTGCCGCTCTACCTGGGCTCCTACCCGATCACCCCGGCCTCGGACATCCTGCACGAGCTGAGCAAGCACAAGAACTTCGGCGTGCGGACCTTCCAGGCCGAGGACGAGATCGCGGGCATCGGCGCGGCCCTGGGTGCCGCGTTCGGCGGGGCCCTGGGCGTGACCACCACCTCCGGACCCGGCGTGGCCCTGAAGTCCGAGACGATCGGCCTGGCGGTCTCCCTCGAGCTGCCGCTGCTGATCGTGGACATCCAGCGCGGCGGGCCCTCCACCGGCCTGCCGACCAAGACGGAGCAGGCCGACCTGCTCCAGGCCATGTACGGGCGCAACGGCGAGGCCCCGGTGCCGATCGTCGCCCCGCGCACCCCGGCGGACTGCTTCGACGCGGCGCTGGACGCGGCCCGGATCGCGCTCACCTACCGGACCCCGGTGTTCCTGCTCTCCGACGGCTACCTCGCCAACGGTTCCGAGCCCTGGCGGATCCCCGACATCGCCGACCTGCCCGACCTCAAGATCCAGTTCGCCTCCGGCCCCAACCACGAGCTGGCGGACGGCACCGAGGTGTTCTGGCCCTACAAGCGCGACCCGGAGACCCTGGCCCGCCCGTGGGCGGTCCCCGGCACGCCCGGTCTCGAGCACCGCATCGGCGGCATCGAGAAGCAGGACGGCACCGGCAACATCTCGTACGACCCCGCCAACCACGACCACATGGTCCGCACCCGCCAGGCCAAGATCGACGGCATCCAGGTCCCCGACCTGGAGGTCGACGACCCCGACCAGGCCCGCACCCTCGTCCTGGGCTGGGGCTCCACCTACGGCCCGGTCACGGCCGCGGTCCGGCGTCTGCGCGCGGCCGGCCACCCGATCGCCCAGGCCCACCTGCGTCACCTCAACCCCTTCCCGAGGAATCTCGGCGAGGCTCTGAGGCGTTACGAGAAGGTAGTGGTGCCGGAGATGAACCTCGGGCAGCTCGCCACCCTGATCCGGGCGAAATACCTGGTGGACGCCCAGTCGTACAACCAGGTCAACGGAATGCCGTTCAAGGCGGAGCAGCTCGCGAAGGTTCTCGAGGAGGCCATCAATGACTGAGGTGACCGACGCCCCGAATCTGCTGTCGCTGGTGCCGAAGGCCGAGGCCGCGCAGTCGGCCAAGGACTTCAAGTCGGACCAGGAGGTCCGCTGGTGCCCCGGTTGCGGTGACTACGCCGTCCTCGCGGCCGTCCAGGGCTTCATGCCCGAGCTCGGCCTCGCGAAGGAGAACATCGCCTTCGTCTCCGGCATCGGCTGCTCCTCCCGCTTCCCGTACTACATGAACACCTACGGGATGCACTCGATCCACGGCCGCGCCCCGGCCATCGCCACGGGTCTGGCCACCTCCCGCCGCGACCTGTCCGTATGGGTCGTCACCGGCGACGGCGACGCGCTCTCCATCGGCGGAAACCACCTCATCCACGCCCTGCGGCGCAACGTCAACCTCAAGATCCTGCTGTTCAACAACCGGATCTACGGTCTGACGAAGGGGCAGTACTCCCCCACCTCCGAGGTCGGCAAGATCACCAAGTCCACCCCGATGGGCTCGCTGGACGCGCCGTTCAACCCGGTGTCCCTGGCCATCGGCGCGGAGGCCTCGTTCGTGGCGCGGACGGTGGACTCCGACCGCAAGCACCTCACCGAGGTGCTGCGCGCGGCCGCCGACCACCAGGGCACGGCGCTGGTGGAGATCTACCAGAACTGCAACATCTTCAACGACGGCGCCTTCGAGGTCCTGAAGGACAAGGACCAGGCGCAGGAAGCCGTGATCCGCCTCGAGCACGGGCAGCCGATCCGGTTCGGCACCGACGGCCACAAGGGCGTCGTCCGCGACCCGGCCACCGGCGACCTCCAGGTCGTCACGGTCACCCCCGGGAACGAGTCGCAGATCCTGGTCCACGACGCGTACGGCGCCAGCCCCACCAACGCCTTCGCGCTCTCCCGCCTGGCCGACCCCGACACCCTCCACCACACCCCCATCGGGGTGTTCCGGAGCGTCGAGCGGCCCGTCTACGACACCCTGATGGCCGAGCAGCTGGACACGGCCGTCGACCGCAGCGGCAAGGGCGACCTCGCCACCCTGCTGGCCGGCAACGACACGTGGACGGTCGTCGGCTGACCCGCACCCCGTAACCCGTACGACGCGTGAAACCGGAGCCCGGATCTCCCAGGAGATCCGGGCTCCGGTGCATGGCGACACTCTCGACCCTGAATACTTTCTAAAAGTTAGCGCTTACCGTAGGGTGGTGTTATCGCCACCTCACGAGGAGAGCAATCATGAGCATCGTCGTCACCGCCGCCACCGGAGCCCTCGGCCGTCTCGTCGTCGACGAGCTCCTGGAACGGGTCCCGGCCGACCGCGTCGCCGTCGTCGTCCGCGACCGGGAGAAGGCCGCCGACCTGGCCGGACGCGGGGTCGAGGTACGCGTCGCCGACTACGACGACCCGGCCGCCCTGGCCGACGCCTTCCGGGCCGGCGACCGCGTGCTGCTGATCTCCGGCAACGAGATCGGCCGCCGCGTCGCCCAGCACACCGCCGTACTGAAGGCCGCACAGGCGGCGGGCGTGGCGCAGCTCGCCTACACCGGCATCCTCGGCGGCCCCGAGGCCGATTTCGACCTGGCGGCCGAGCACACGGCCACCGAGCAGGCCATCCTCGAGTCCGGGATCCCGTACACCTTCCTGCGCAACGGCTGGTACCACGAGAACTACACGCGCGAGCTGCCCACCGTCCTGGAGCACGGCGCCGTCGTCGCCAGCTCCGGCGAGGGCCGGATCGCCTCGGCGGCGCGGGCCGACTACGCGGCCGCCGCGGCCGCCGTGCTCACCGGGGAGGGCCACCTGAACCGGGTCTACGAGCTCTCCGGCGACACCGCCTGGAGCCTGACGGAGTACGCGGCCGAGCTGTCGGCGCAGACCGGCAAGGAGATCGCCTACTCCGGGGTCCCGGCGCACGAGCACCTGGCGATCCTGACCGGCGCCGGAGTGCCCGAGGGCTTCGCCGCGATCATCGTCGACGTGAACGCGGCGATCGCGCGCGGCCGGCTGGCCGGGACCAGCGGGGACCTGGCCCGGCTGATCGGGCGGCCGACGACCCCGGTGTCGGAGGCGATCGCCGCCGCCCTGGCCTGACCGCCGCCGCTGCCCTCCGGGGGTTTCACTCAGATGTCATGAGTATCTCGTGTTGACGGGCATGACATCTGGCCCGTACGGCGCTACCGTCGTGAGGTTGGCTGAAAGTCGTACAGGAGGCCCCGTGAAGGCAGAGACCGACCAGCGCGCGGGTTTGTTCTACGGATTCGGCGCGTATGGAATGTGGGGGCTGGTCCCCCTTTTCTGGCCGCTGCTCCAGCCCTCGGGCGCCATCGAGATCCTGGCCCACCGCATGGTGTGGTCCCTGGCCGTGGTCGGGCTGGCCCTGCTCGCGCTGCGCCGCTGGGGCTGGATACGGGAGCTGCTGCGCGAGCCCCGCAAGCTCGGGCTGACCACGCTCGCCGCCTCGGTGATCACCGTGAACTGGGGCCTGTACATCTGGTCCGTCAACAACGGCCACGTCGTCGAGGCGAGCCTCGGCTACTTCATCAATCCGCTGGTCAGCATCGCGATGGGCGTACTGGTGCTCGGTGAGCGGCTGCGCCGCGCGCAGTGGGTGGCGGTCGGCATCAGCTTCGCCGCGGTGCTGGTGCTCGCCATCGGCTACGGGCGGCCGCCGTGGATCTCGCTGGTCCTGGCCTGCTCCTTCGCGACGTACGGGCTGATCAAGAAGAAGCTCAACATGGGCGGGCTGGAGTCGCTGACCGCCGAGACGGCCGTACTGTTCCTGCCCGCCCTCGGCTACCTGCTGTGGCTGGGTGCGCAGGGCCAGTCCACCTTCACCTCGCAGGGCACTGGACACTCGCTCCTGCTGGCCTCGACCGGACTCGTCACCGCGATCCCGCTGGTGCTCTTCGGGGCGGCGGCGATCCGGGTCCCGCTGTCCACCCTCGGACTGCTCCAGTACATGGCCCCGGTGTTCCAGTTCGGGCTCGGCGTCCTCTACTTCCACGAGGCGATGCCGCCCGAGCGCTGGGCCGGATTCTCCCTGGTGTGGGCCGCGCTCGCGCTCCTGACCTGGGACGCACTGCGCAGGGCGCGCCGCTCCCGGGCCGCGCTCGCCGTGGCGGCGGCCACCGTCGCGGTGCCGGCCCGCGAGCCCGCGCAGGAGCCCGCGCCGGGCCCGAGCAGGGCCTGAGCAGAGCCCGCACCAGCGGGCACCCGACCCCCACGATCCCCGTTACGGAACCCCCGTAGCGGGGATCGTCCGTTTTCCGAACTGCCCTGACCGAATTGTGGTCTTGACGGACTGTCACACTCTCACTGACCATCGGGCTCGCACAGACGCACTATCGCTCACCTGCTCTATCCCCATCGTTCCGTCACATCCCCGCGGAATCCCGGAGCCCCCACATGAGCCTGTCCGTCTCCCGGCGCCTTGCCGCCGTGACCGCTTTCGCGGTCGCCGGCCTGTTCGCCGCCACCACTCCCGCCGCGCTGGCCGCACCGACGGCGGTCGCCGCGGCGCCGACGCCGCCCGACATTCCGCTGGCCAACGTCAAGGCCCACCTCTCGCAGCTCTCGACCATCGCCGCCAACAACGGCGGCAACCGCGCCCACGGCCGGGCCGGCTACAAGGCCTCGATCGACTACGTGAAGGCCAAGCTCGACGCGGCGGGGTTCACGACCACCCTGCAGACCTTCACCTCCAGCGGCGCCACCGGCTACAACCTGATCGCCGACTGGCCGGGCGGTGACCCGAACTCGGTCCTGATGTCCGGCTCGCACCTGGACTCGGTGACCGCGGGCGCGGGCATCAACGACAACGGCTCCGGCAGCGCGGCGGTCCTGGAGACCGCGCTCGCCGTCTCCCGCGCCGGTCTCCAGCCGACGAAGCACCTGCGCTTCGGCTGGTGGGGCGCGGAGGAGCTGGGCCTGATCGGCTCGAAGTACTACGTCAACAACCTGCCGGCCGCCGAGAAGGCGAAGATCTCCGGCTACCTGAACTTCGACATGATCGGCTCGCCGAACCCGGGCTACTTCGTCTACGACGACGACCCGACGATCGAGCAGACCTTCAAGAACTACTACGCCGGCCTCGGCATACCCACCGAGATCGAGACCGAGGGCGACGGCCGCTCCGACCACGCCCCCTTCAAGAGCGCGGGCATCCCGGTCGGCGGCCTGTTCTCCGGCGCCGACTACACCAAGACGGCGGCCCAGGCGCAGAAGTGGGGCGGCACCTCCGGTCAGGCCTTCGACCGCTGCTACCACTCCTCCTGCGACAGCACGGCGAACATCAACGACACCGCCCTGGACCGCAACGCCGACGCCATCGCCTACGCGATCTGGAACCTCGGGGCGGCCACCCCGGTCCCGCCGGGCCCGTCCTTCGAGAACACGGCGGACGTGAACATCCCGGACTCCCCGGCAGCCGCCGTGAACTCTCCGATCACGGTCTCCGGGGTCACGGGCAACGCGCCGGCCACCACCAAGGTGGACGTGAACATCGTCCACACCTACCGCGGTGACCTGGTGGTCGACCTGGTCGCCCCCGACGGCACCGTCTACAACCTGCACAACCGCAGCGGTGGCAGCGCCGACAACCTCGTCCAGTCCTACACCGTCAACGCCTCCTCCGAGGTGGCCAACGGGATCTGGAAGCTCCAGGTCAAGGACGTGGCCGCGCAGGACGTCGGCTACATCAACAGCTGGAAGATCACCTTCTAGGGCTGCCGGTCCTAGCCGCGCGAGGCGGGCTGCGGGTCCTGTATGCGGGCCCGCAGCTCCTCGGCCACCGCCCCGATGTCCGCGAGGCCCAGCTTCGCCGCCTCGACCAGATCACCCAGGACTTCGGGCGAGGGCAGCTGCTTGGCCCCGGCCACGCGCAGGTACGAGCGGGTCGCGGCGGCGGCGTAGAACTCGTTCATCGGGGATTCCAGCGCCGGGCACACCGCGAGGGTGTGCAGAAACGCGGCGGCCCGCCACGCGGTGTCCGGGGCGGGCTGTTCGGGCACCAGGACGAGGTCGTTCTGGTGCCGGGCGACCGCGGCGGCCACCCCGGAGGGGTCCCAGACGGCGGGATCGGACGGGAGATGGTGGGCCAGAGCGGTCCAGGCCCACTCCATGGTGATCTTCAATTGCCGAACCGCTCCTGGAAGTAGCTCCAGTGGTCGGCGAACTCCTCTATGCCGGACAGGAAGTTCTTCCGGTCCTCGTCGAGTTCGCGTTCCGTGACCTCGGTGATCAGCGCGGTGACCGTCGTCCCCAGCGCCGCCGCGCGCGCCTTCAGGCGTTCATGGAACTCTTCGTCCAGGCGGATGGTGACGTGTCTCGACATGCTCAACACCGTACAGCGGCCCTGCTGTACGCAGGACGGGAATGCCGGAAGGGTGGGCAGGGACACAGTCCCCGCCCACCCTTCGGACGTTCGAATTGCCTGGCGGACTACTTGGCGGAGTTCGCCGTCTTCACCAACTGGTCCTTGGTGACCGCGCCGACGTAGACCTTGCCGTCATCCGTGATCAGGGCGTTGACCAGGCGGGTGGAGAAGAACCGGCCCTCGCCGAACTTCCCGGAGACCTTGTCCCCGAGGGAGCTCAGGAACTGCTTCGCCTCCTTCGGCGCGTTCTTGTCGTTCTCCAGATCCTTCAGGTTCTGGCCCGCCCCGGTGTTGATCTGCGCCACCGTGGCCCAGCCCTCGCCGAGGACCTTCACGTCGCCCTTGCCGTTCGCACCGCCGGTCAGGGCGTCCAGGCCCGGGAAGGACTCCAGCGCCTTGAACTCTTTGCCCTTCTCCCCCTTGTGGGCCCCGTCCGTCCCCTCGGTCACCTTGGCGTTCTTCGGCGGGGTGAAGGCGAACGTGTCGGCGGCCGGCTTGGCGAAGTCCACCTTGGTGAAGCCCGCGTCCACGATCGGCTTGCCGCCCTGGGAGGACAGCAGCTGCACGCGCAGCGGCACGCCGTTCTTGGCGTCGACCGCGATCTGGACCGAGCCCACCGTGGAACCGGCCTGCTTGGGCTTGAGCACCAGCTGGTAGGCGTCCCGCCCGGCCACCTGCGCCGTGTCGCCCACACCGACCTCCGTGGTCGGGCCGGCGGCCTTCAGGACCTCCTCGGCCAGCTGCTGGGGCGAGGCGCCGAGCCGGTCGGCCGTCTTCTTCTGGTCCCCGGTGCCGGCGTTCTTGTCGTGGAAGACCTCGTTCGACTTGGAGGCGTAGCCCCACACGTCGTTGCCGTTGTGGATGAGGCTGTACTCGTCCTTGCCGTCCAGGAAGGTCAGCCTCTGGCGGTCCGGGCCGTCGGCCGCGACCCGGAAGGTGTGCGTACCGTTCGCCAGCTGCGCGACCTTGTCCTCCGGAGCGGCGGAGCCGGTCGCGACGCCACTGCCGCCGAGCAGGCCGCCGGCGATCTTCGGCAGGCCCAGGTCGGTGCTGATCTTGGCGGTGCCCGACAGCTCCTGTACGTCCGACGCGGCGATCTTCTCGATGAGCTGCTGCGCCGTCACCTTCGGAAGGTCGGGTCCGCCGGCGTTGGCGAAGGCCGGGACCATCGCGACGGTCGCCGCGGCCACACCTGCCACCGCGACCGGTACGGCGTACCGGGCGACCTTGCGAGAAGTCTTCGTGTTCGCTGCCATGTCAGTGCCCTGCCCTCTGTGTCGACGGCGGCGACCCCCGTGTCGCCGCGCTCACCCGATCTGGTGGGGTTTGATGACTCCATCTGACCAAAACGGCCGCCGGGAAGCGTCAGTCCCCGGACGCAACTGCGCGTACGACCGTGGGATGACACGGAACGGGCCCTTCTGCCCCGACCCGTAGGGGTCGACGGGGCGGAAGAGCCCGTTCCGGTATTGCAGGCGCATCGAGGGCGTTAGCCCGCCCGGTGGACCACCGCGTCGCAGAGCTCCTCCAGCGCCGACTTCGCGAAGCACTCCGGCAGCGGCGCGAGCGTGGCCCGCGCGTCCTCCGCGTAGCGGATGGTGTCGCGGCGGGCCTGCTCCAGCGCGGGGTGCGCCCGCAGCCGGGTGAGCACCTCGGCGTGGCGGGCGTCGTCCGTCAGGTCGCCGTCCAGGAGCCGTACGAGTTCCAGGTCGTCCGGGTTGCCGTCGCGGGCGGCCATCTCGCGCAGCCGCAGCACGGGCAGGGTCGGGATGCCCTCGCGCAGGTCGGTGCCCGGGGTCTTGCCGGACTCGTGCGCGTCGGAGGCGATGTCCAGGACGTCGTCGGCGAGCTGGAAGGCGGTGCCGAGCCGCTCGCCGTACTGGGTCAGGATGTCGACGACCGACTCGTCGGCGCCGGACATCAGCGCGCCGAAGCGGCCGGAGACGGCGATCAGCGAGCCGGTCTTGCCCGCGATGACGTCGAGGTAGTGCGCGACCGGGTCACGGCCGTCGCGCGGGCCGGCCGTCTCCAGGATCTGACCCGTCACCAGCCGCTCGAAGGCCTCGGCCTGGATGCGTACGGCCTCCGGCCCGAGGTCGGCCAGGATGTGCGAGGCGCGGGCGAACAGGAAGTCACCCGTCAGGACGGCAACCGAGTTGCCCCAGCGGGTGTTGGCGCTCTCCACCCCACGGCGTACGTCGGCCTCGTCCATGACGTCGTCGTGGTAGAGGGTCGCCAGGTGCGTGAGCTCCACGACCACCGCGGACGGCACGATTCCGGGTGCGTAGGGATCGCCGAACCGGGACGCCAGCATCACGAGCAGCGGGCGGAAACGCTTGCCACCGGCCCGCACCAGATGCTGTGCGGCCTCGGTGATGAAGGGGACTTCGCTCTTGGTGGCTTCCAGCAGACCCGCCTCGACGGCGGCCAGTCCGGCCTGGACATCGGTCTCAAGAGCCTGGTCCCGCACGCTCAGTCCGAACGGCCCGACGACGGTCACGAGGGGTACTCCTGTCTGCTGACGATCACGTTGACGATCACCTGGATTGTCGATGTGTCGCTGCCATCACTCAACCCAGCGTATCGGGTCTGTTTTCGATCACCGAGAGCGCCTGTCCGGTCGCCACCCGCGCAGCGCCCGAAGCACACCGGTATGTTCGTGAGGAGCCGAATCAACCGGAGAATACGTTTTGTCCAGAACTTCGACCGATATAGAGGAACCCGCGGACCCGGAGGCTGACCAGCCGCCACCCCGCGACGACCACGCCTTCCTCGGACACCCCCGGGGGCTGGCGACGCTGTCCGGACTGGAGGTCTGGGAGCGCTTCTCGTTCCTGGGCATGCAGGCCATCCTCGTCCTCTACTTCGCCGACACGGTGGCGAACGGCGGACTGGGGATGAACCCGGGCACCGCGGCCTCCGTCTCGGCTGCCTACGGGACCATGGTCTACCTCGTCTCCGTCGCCGGCGGATGGCTCGCCGACCGCATCCTCGGTTCGTACCGCGCCGTGCTCTGGGGCGGCATCCTCATCGCCTGCGGCCACTACGCCATGGCCGTGCCGACCGCAGGCATGACCTGGGCGGGCCTCGGCCTGATCAGCGCGGGCACCGGCCTGCTCAAGCCGAACGTGGCCACCATGGTCGGCAAGCTGTACCGGACGGACGACGACCGGCGCGACGCCGGCTTCGCCCTCTACTACATGGCCATCAACATCGGCGCCTTCGCCGGACCGCTGATCACCGGCTGGCTCGGCGAGCACAAGGGCTGGCACTGGGGCTTCTCCGCCGCCGCCATCGGTATGACCGCCGGCCTGATCCAGTACGTCCTGGGCCGCCGCCACCTGGCCGGACGCAAGCATTCCGCCGAATACGAGCTGGCGCCCGACGCGATGCGCTCGGCCGTGACGAAGATCATCTGCGGCTGTCTGGTATTCGCCGCGCTCGCCACCCTTCTGGCCGTCGCCGGATGGCTGACGATGGGCCGCTTCGTCGACCTGCTCACCCTCGTCTCGGTGATCGCCCCGGTCGTCTACTTCGCCGTCATGTTCCGCAGCCCCCGGGTGACGGCCGCGGAGCGCGGGCGGCTTCGCCCGTACGTGGTCCTCTTCCTGGCCTCGGTCGCCTTCAACTTCATCCTCTTCCAGGCCTACTCGACGATGATGCTGCTGGCCTCGACCAACGCCCGCACCACGATCCTCGGCTTCGAGTTCCCCGCGAGCTGGTACGCCTCCGCGCTCGGCGCCTTCGAGGTGGCCCTGGCGCCGGTCGTCGCCGCCCTGTGGGCCCGTATGGGCCACCGCCAGCCGCACGCCTCGAACAAGATCGCCATCGGTGTGATCCTGGGCGGCCTGTCCTTCCTGCTGATGGTCGTCCCGACCTCGGGACACAGCGGGGACACCTACCAGATGGCCGCCTGGTGGATCGTCGGCTCCTACCTGCTGCTCGGACTCGGCGACGTCCTGCTGGAGACCTCGGGCATGTCGGCCACCAGCAAACTCGCCCCGAAGGCCTTCGGGAGCCAGACCATGGCGCTTTGGTTCCTCTCCCTGGCGCTCGCCAACGGCATCCAGGCACAGGTCGTGAAGCTCTACGGCGAGGTGTCCAACCCCGTGTACTTCGGCGTCAACGGCGGGATCGCGGTGGCCGCGGGCCTGGCCGTGCTGGCGCTCGCGCCCTGGCTGCGGCGCACGATGCACCCCGTCCACTGAGGCCATGTGGGGACTGAGACCTGATGATCATCCGCACCGATTTCCCGTACGAGACCACCCGCGAGGACGTCCGGATCCCGATGGCCGACGGGGTGGAGCTCTACGCCCGGATCTGGCGCCCGGTGACGAAGGAGCCCGTACCGGCGCTGCTGGAGTACCTCCCGTACCGGCTCACCGACTGGACGGCGCCCCGCGACTGGCAGCGCCACCCCTGGTACGCCGGGCACGGCTACGCCTCGGTCCGCGTGGACGTACGCGGCCACGGGTGCAGCGGGGGCCGTCCCGGCGACGAGTACGACGCGCGCGAGCTGGCCGACGGGGTCGCGGTGATCGAATGGCTGGCGGAGCAGCCGTGGTGCACGGGGTCGGTGGGGATGTTCGGCATCTCCTGGGGCGGCTTCAACTCCCTCCAGATCGCCGCCCTGGCCCCCGAGCCGCTGAAGGCGATCGTCACCGTGTGCTCGACGGACGACCGGTTCGACAACGACGTGCACTACATGGGCGGCTCCGTGCTGGCCGTGGACATGCACGCGTGGGCGGCCACCATGCTCGCCTTCGCCTCCCGGCCGCCGGACCCGGAGTTCGTCGGCGACGGCTGGCGGGAGCAGTGGCTCTCGCGGCTGGAATCCGTGGAACCGCTGATCCACACCTGGCTCTCGCACCAGACCCGCGACGCCTACTGGCGCCACGGCAGCGTCTGCGAGGACTACTCCGCGATCGGCGCGGCGGTCCTCGCGGTGGGCGGCTGGCACGACCCGTACCGGGACACCGTGCTGCGGCTGGTCTCCGCGCTGCCGTCCTCGCGGGTGCGCGGCCTGATCGGCCCGTGGTCCCACCAGTACCCGGACCGCGGGCTGCCGCCGGGCCCGTCCATCGGCTTCCTCCAGGAGACCCTGCGCTGGTGGGACCACTGGCTGCGGGGCGAGGACAACGGCGTGCTGGACGAGCCGCTGCTGCGCTCCTGGATCAGCGGCTCCCATCCGCCCGCGACCTCGTACGGGGAACTCCCGGGCCGCTGGGTCGGGGAGAAGGCCTGGCCCTCGCCGTCGGTGGTCCCGGTCTCGTACGGGTTCCAGGGCGCGCCGGTGGCCGTCGCCTCCCCGCAGCACACCGGGCTGGACGCGGGCCGCTTCTTCCCGTTCGGCAACGACGCCGACCTGCCGCCGGACCAGCGGGAGGAGGACGCGAAGTCGGCGTGCTTCGAGTTCCCGGTGGCGGCCGGGGAGCCGGTGGAGATCCTGGGGCGGCCGTCGGTGACGCTGCGGCTCCGGCTGGACGTCCCGTACGGCCAGGTGGTGGCCCGGCTCTGCGACGTCGCCGCCGACGGCTCCTCGACGCTGGTCACGCGGGGCGCCCTGAACCTGTCCGCCCGTCAGGGCCGGGAGCGGGCCGTGCCGTGGCCGGTGGGCTCGTACGAGGACGTCACCTTCGAGCTGAACGGCATCGGCCACGCCTTCGCGCCGGGGCACCGCATCCGGCTCGCCGTCTCCTCCGCCTACTGGCCGTGGATCTGGCCGCGGGCCGGCTCCGAGGCGGGCTGGACCCTGGACCCGGCGGGCAGCGCGCTGACGCTGCCGGTGCGGGCCGGGTCCTCTGCCTCGTCTCCGGCCGGCTCGTCTCCGGCCGCCTCGGACGAGGGGATCCTCTTCGAGGCCCCGGAGCAGGCGGAGCCGCTGGGGGTGGTGTTTCCGGCCACGCTGGACGAGCCGCGGCCGGAACGGCTGGTCGTACGGGACGTCGCGCGGGGGACCTGGCGGCTGGAGGTGGATCCCCGGTACGGGGGCACGCGGGTGTACCCGGACGGCCTGGAGTTCAGCGAGGACGCGCTGGAGGTGTACGAGATCCAGGACGCGGACCCGCTGTCGGCCCGGACCCGCTCGGACTGGCGGATCCGGCTCCACCGGCCGGAACGGGGCTGGGACGCGCGGGTCGAGACCCGGTCGGAGATCTCGTGCGACGAGGGCGGGTTCCTGACGTCGAACGAGGTCGTGTGCCGGGAGGGTGACGAGGTGGTCTTCCACCGCACGTGGGAACGCCGGCTTCCGCGCGCGGCGGGTTGACCGCCCTGCAGGGCGCCAGGGCGGTTAGCCGAAGAGCCGTTCCAGGACCACCGCGATGCCGTCTGCCTCGTTCGAGAGGGTGATCTCGTCGGCGACGGCGACCAGTTCGCGGTGGGCGTTGGCCATGGCCACCCCGTGGGCCGACCACGCGAACATCGGGACGTCGTTCGGCATGTCACCGAAGGCGATCGTCGCCGAGGCGGCCAGGCCGAGGACCTCCGCCGCCCGCGCGAGCCCACTGGCCTTGTCGACGCCCGGCGGCTGGAGCTCCACCGTGTGCTCCCCCGCCATGGTGACGTTGACCAGGTCGCCGACCACCGACCGCGCCACCTGGGTCAGCTCGTCGTCGTCCAGCCGGGGGTGCTGGAGCAGCACCTTGTTGATCGGGGCCGACCACAGGTCCGACCGCCGCGGCACCCGGACCGTCGGAAGGTGCGGATGCCACATCCGGTAGCCCGGCCCTATCAGCATCTCCGCGTCGACGCCCTCCTGGTTGACCGCCGCGTAGACCTCGCCGATCTCCGCCTCGATCTTGCCGAGGGCCACCTCGGCCAGCCCCCGGTCCATGGACACGGAGTGCAGCAAGCGCCCGCGCGCCGCGTCGTACACCTGCGCGCCCTGCCCGCACACCGCGAGCCCCTCGTAACCGAGGCCGTCCAGGACGTGCCGGACCTGCGGGACGGGGCGGCCGGTGACGATGATGTGCTGGGCGCCCGCGGCGCGCGCCGTCGCGAGCGCCGCGTACGAGCGGGCGGAGACGAAGTCCCCGGCGCACAGCAGAGTCCCGTCCAGGTCAGTGGCGATCAAGGCATAGGGGAGGGCGGAAGTCACGGCGCCAAGGATACGGACCCCGTTGGACAAGTCCTACAAATAGCGCCCCAATCCGGTCTCCCGCAGGCCCCACCGGCCACGTAACGTGTCAACCCATCCCCCGGGACACCCCCGGACCGCGTCGAAAGCGAGGCAGTACCCCATGCCCCAGCAGAGCCCCCTCGATGTTCCCGAGGGCGACCCGTTCGGGCCGCACAACCTCCCCTACGGCGTCTTCTCGACCGCCTCGGAAGGCCGTCGCCGGATCGGTGTGCGGATCGGCGGACACGTGCTCGACGCGGGGGCGGCCGCGGCCGCACTCGGCTCCCCGTACGCCGGGCTGCTCGGGCAGTCCTCGCTCAACCCGCTGCTGGCCGCCGGGCGCACCACCTGGCGCGACGTGCGCCGCGCGCTGACCGCCTGGGTCACCGACCCCGGCCACCGCCCCACCGTCGAGCCGCACCTCACGCCGCTCGACGCCGTGACGCTGCACCTCCCGTACGAGGTCGCCGACTACGTCGACTTCTACGCGAGCGAGCACCACGCCACCAACGTCGGGAAGATCTTCCGGCCCGACGGTGACGCGCTGACCCCCAACTGGAAGCACCTGCCCATCGGTTACCACGGCCGGTCGGGAACGATCGTCGTCTCGGGCACCGACGTCGTACGGCCCTCCGGGCAGCGCAAGGCCCCCACCGACCCGGCGCCCGTCTTCGGCCCGTCCGTCAAGCTCGACATCGAGGCCGAGGTCGGCTTCGTCGTCGGCACCCCCTCCGAGCTGGGCCGCCCCGTGGCGCTGGGCGAGTTCGAGGACCACGTCTTCGGGCTCTTCCTCCTCAACGACTGGTCGGCGCGGGACATCCAGGCCTGGGAGTACGTGCCGCTCGGCCCCTTCCTCGGCAAGTCCTTCGCCACCTCCGTCTCCGCCTGGGTGACACCGCTGGAGGCCCTGGACGCGGCCCGTGTCGCCCCGCCCGCCCGGGACTTCCCGCTCCTGCCCTACCTGGACGACGCCGCCGGCGACCGCCCCGGCGGCTTCGACCTGCGCATCACCGTCTCCATCAACGGGCAGGAGGTGGCGCAGCCGCCGTTCGCGTCGATGTACTGGACCGCCGCCCAGCAGCTCGCGCACATGACCGTCAACGGCGCCTCGCTGCGCACCGGCGACGTGTACGGCTCCGGCACCGTCAGCGGCCCCGAGACCGGCCAGCGCGGCTCGCTGCTGGAGCTGACCTGGAACGGGCGCGACGCGATCGAACTCGCCGACGGCAAGCGCACCTTCCTGGAGGACGGGGACACCGTCACCCTCACCGCCTGGGCGCCCGGCGCCGACGGCACCCGGGTGGGCCTCGGCGAGGTCACCGGCCGCATCGTGGGATCGCGCTAGTCCGGTATTCGGTCGGCGGGGTGGCGGATCTTTCCGCCACCCCGTCGAACCCGCAGGTCACAGCCTCGTAAGAGCTCCGCCCGGTGGCGCAACACTGCGGCAACACCACGCCCGCCGGAGCGCCGGTACGTTCCCTGCCATGCCAGCCGAACGCACCGCCACGCACACCGTCCCGGTCGCCGCCGCGCGCCGCCGGCGCCTGCGCGCGGACCAGGCGCGCCAGCTCGCCGACCTGCTGCGCCACCAGATCCTGGCGGGCGGCTATCCCGGCGGTGTCCTCCCCCTGGAGGACACCCTCGCCGCCGACTACGGCGCCGGCCGCAACACCGTCCGCCAGGCCCTCGACCTGCTGCGCGGCGAGCAGCTCGTGGAGCGCCGGCCGGGCGTCGGAACCGTCGTCGTGTGCGAGAAGTACCGGCACGGCCTGGACCGCCTCCAGGGCCTGGCCGAAACCCTGCACGAGCACGGCCGGGTGAGCAACGAGGTCCGCACGGTCGGCGCCGTGCGCGCCCCCGCCCCCGTCGCCGGCCGCCTCCGCCTGCCCGAGCACGCCGACGTGCTCTACATCGAACGGCTGCGCCGCCTGAACGGGCTGCCGCTCTCCCTCGACCTCACCTACGTCCCGATGGACGTCGGCGCCGGACTGCTGGGCTGCGACCTGGAGAACACGGACGTCTTCCGGCTCCTGGAACAGCTCACCGGACAGCCGCTCGGCCACGCCGAGATCACCCTCGAGGCCGTCAACGCCGACGCGCACTCGGCCGCCGTCCTGCAGGCCCCGCGCGGGGCCGCCGTCCTGATGCTGGAGCGCCTCACCCACCTGGGCGACGGCCGGCCCGTGGACCTGGAGTTCATCCGCTTCCGCGGCGACCGGATCACCATGAGCGGCCTGCTGCGCCGCTCCCTCTGACCCCCTTGCGTACCCACCTTCCTGGAGACAGCCATGCCTCTGGTCCCCCAGCGCGGCGACGTGCCCGTGACCATCGACGAGTCCCTGTGCATCGAAGGCTGCACCCTCTGCGTCGACATGTGTCCGCTCGACTCGCTCGCGATCCGCGAGGACAACGGCAAGGCGTACATGCACGTCGACGAGTGCTGGTACTGCGGCCCGTGCGCCGCCCGCTGTCCCACCGGCGCGGTCACCGTCAACATGCCCTACCTGCTCCGGTGAAAGGCCCTGCTCTCATGCGAACCAAGGCACTCGCGCCCGCCCTCGTCCTGCTCCTCACCCCCCTGGCCACCGCGTGCGGCGGCGAGGCCTCCGGGGCGGCCGGCTCCAAGACGGTCACCGTGACCGTCGGCTACCAGTCCAAGACCATCAACACCGTCACCGCGGGCACCCTGCTGCGCTCCCTCGGCTACTTCGAACAGGAGCTCGCGGCGCGCGGCGCGAAGGACGGGGTCACCTACAAGGTCGACTGGCAGGACTACGCCACCGGCGCCCCGATCACCGCCCAGATGACCGCCGGAAAGATCGACATCGGTTCGATGGGTGACTTTCCGCTCCTGATCAACGCGGTGCGCGGCAGGGAGCTGAAGCAGCCCACCCGCCTCGTGTCCGTGACCGGCTACAACCTGCGCGGCGGCCTCAACACCGTGGTCACGGCGCCGGATTCGAAGCTGGAGTCCCTCGCCGACCTGCGGGGCAGGAAGGTGTCGACCAGTGTCGGTTCCGCGGCCGACGGAACCCTCGTACGGGCCCTGCAGCGCGCCGGCATCGACCCCGAGAAGGGCATCGAAAAGCTCAACCAGCAGCCCAGCGTGGGCGCTTCGGCGCTCCAGGCGGGCAGTGTGGACGCCCTGTCGCAGTTCGTGGCGTGGCCGGGGCAGCTGGCCCACGAGGGGCGGGCGAAGGCCCTGTACGACGGCGCGGAGCTGAACCTGCCGACCTTCCACGGGGTCACCGTGCGCGAGAAGTTCGCGCGCGAGCGGGCCGGCGTACTGGAGGACTTCCTGCGGGCGCAGCGCAAGGCCACCGACCACCTGCGCGCCGAGCCGGTCGCGGCCGCCGAGTCGGTGGCCAAGGAGACCGGCCTGCCCGCGGAGGTGGTGTACCTCTACAACGGCGCGAACGGCATCGCGACCTTCGACCCGGCCCTGCGCCCGGAGCTGATCGACGCCCTCAAGCAGGACGTGCCGGTGCTGAAGGACGCCAAGCTGGTCCCCGGCGTGGACGTGGACGGCTTCATCGATCCGGAGCCGCTGAAGCAGGCGACGGCCGGCACGCCGGAGTACCCGAAGGCGGCGCCCGCCCGCCCCGAACTGTGGCTCAAGGGGCAGGCGCGCACGCAGAGCTTCGCCACCGCGCGCGAGCTGCTCAGGGCCTTGCGCGGCGCGGACGTCCGGGCGGCGTACGTGCCGGACGCGGTGACCGGCACCCTCTGGTTCGCGGACAAGGCGGTGTGGGTGTCGGAGGGGTCGGAGCTGCACGCGTTCGTCACGCCGGCGGGCGCCAAGTCGTACGTCGACCAGCACAAGGGATCCGGGGCGCGGATCGTGAGCTTCGCCGAGGCCGGAGCCCTGGCGTCATGACGGCCGGGCGCCGGCTGCTGCGGGTGGCTTCGCTCGGGGCGGCGCTCCTGCTGTGGCAGGGGCTGACCTCCCTCGACGTGAACCTGTGGCTGCGCTTCGAGCAGTTCCCGACGGTGGGCGAGGTGGCGTCGACGTTCGCGGAGCGGGCGCGGGCCGGGTCCTACTGGCAGGACCTGGGCTTCAGCCTGCGCCGGATCGTGGCGGGCTTCGCGCTCGCCGCGGTCCTGGGGGTGGCGGTGGGCACGGCCCTGGCCCGGTCCAAGGCCGCGGCCGATCTGCTGGGCCCGGTGCTGGAGGTGCTGCGCCCGGTCCCGGCCATCGCCCTCGTGCCGGTGGCGATCCTGCTGTTCCCGTCCAACGAGCAGGGGATCGTCTTCATCACCTTCGCGGCCGCCTTCTTCCCGGTGCTGGTCTCGACGCGGCACGCGGTGCGCGCGCTGACGCCGGTGTGGGAGGAGGCGGTGCTGACGATGGGCGGCGGCAGCGCGCGGATCCTGTTCTCCGTGGTGCTGCCCGGCGCCCTGCCGGGCATCTTCGGGGGGCTGTCGGTGGGCATCGGGGTGTCGTGGATCTGTGTGATCTCGGCCGAGATGATCTCCGGCGAGTACGGGGTCGGCTACCGCACCTGGCAGGACTACACGGTGGTGGACTACCCCGGCGTCTTCGTCGGGATGGCCACCATCGGGGCGCTGGGCTGGCTGACCTCCACGGCGGTGGAACGCGCGGGCCGCCGTCTGACGCGCTGGCTCCCGTCGCGGGCCACCGCGGTCCGGCCCGGCGCCGCCGAGTCCGCGAAGACCCGTACCCGGGAGGGGATCCCCGCATGAGCCTGCTCGATGTCGCGACCGCCCCTGCCGTCCGGGGCGCCCGGCTCGTGCTGCGCGGTGCGCGGCTCGGCCACCGGGGCGCCGTGGTGCTCGACGGGTTCGACCTCGCGGTCGAAGCCGGCGAGGTGCTGGCCGTCGTGGGCCCGTCCGGGTGCGGGAAGTCCACGCTGCTGCGGACCCTGGCCGGGCTGCTGCCGCCGCTCGGCGGTGCGGTCGAGCAGGACGGCGCCCCGGTCACGGGTCCGGCCGCCGACCGGGCCCTGGTGTTCCAGGACGACGCCCTGCTGCCGTGGCGCACGGTCCGGGCGAACGTCGAACTCCCGCTGGCCATCGGCCGGTCGGTGCCCCGCGCCGAGCGGCGGCGGGTCGCCGGGCAGTGGCTGGAGCGGGTCGGGCTCGGGGCGCACGCGGACCGGCTGCCGCACCAGCTCTCCGGCGGTCAGCGCCAGCGCGTGCAGCTGGCCCGCGCCCTGGTCGCGCGCCCCCGCGCCGTCCTCATGGACGAACCCTTCGGCGCGCTCGACGCCCAGACCCGCGCCGGGATGCAGGACCTCCTCGTCGAGGTCCTCGCCGGCACGGGGGCGACCGTCGTCTTCGTCACCCACGACGTGGACGAGGCGCTGTTCCTCGGCGACCGCGTCGCCCTCCCGGCCACCGGCGAGGTGCTCGCCGTCCCCCGGCCGCGCAGCCGGGACGCCGACCGTTCCGCACTCCGGCAGCAGATCATCGCCTCACTCTGAAACGCCGAACCCTGAACCCTGACCTCTGAAGGGCCGCACCATGGACATCCCCGCGATCGGCGACGCCGAGGAACTCTCCTGCGACGTCCTCGTCATCGGCGGCGGCACCGCCGGGACGATGGCCGCGCTCACCGCCGCCGAGCGCGGCGCGCGGGTGCTGCTCCTGGAGAAGGCGCACGTCCGCCACTCCGGCGCCCTGGCCATGGGCATGGACGGGGTCAACAACGCCGTCGTCCCCGGCCGCGCCGAGCCCGACGACTACGTCGCCGAGATCACCCGCGCCAACGACGGGATCGTCGACCAGTCGACCGTCCGCCAGACCGCCACCCGCGGGTTCGCGATGGTGCGGCGCCTGGAGTCGTACGGGGTGAAGTTCGAGAAGGACGAGCACGGCGAGTACGCGGTGCGCCAGGTCCACCGCTCGGGCTCGTACGTCCTGCCCATGCCCGAGGGCAAGGACGTCAAGAAGGTCCTCTACCGGCAGCTGCGGCGCCGCGAGATGCGCGAGCGGATCCGGATCGAGAACCGGGTGATGCCGGTACGGGTCCTCACCTCGCCCGAGGACGGCCGGGCGATCGGCGCCGCCGCCTTCAACACCCGCACCGGCGCCTTCGTGACCGTGCGCGCCGGGGCCGTGATCCTGGCGACCGGCCCCTGCGGGCGGCTCGGACTGCCGGCCTCCGGCTACCTCTACGGCACGTACGAGAACCCGACCAACGCGGGCGACGGCTACGCGATGGCCTACCACGCGGGCGCCGCGCTGACCGGGATCGAGTGCTTCCAGATCAACCCGCTGATCAAGGACTACAACGGGCCGGCCTGCGCGTACGTCGCGAACCCGTTCGGCGGCTACCAGGTCAACCGGCACGGCGAGCGCTTCGTGGACTCCGACTACTGGTCGGGCCAGATGATGGCGGAGTTCGCCGCCGAACTCGCCTCGGACCGGGGCCCGGTCTACCTCAAGCTCAGCCACCTCCCGGAGGAGTCGGTGGCCTCCCTCGAATCGATCCTGCACACCACCGAACGGCCGACGCGCGGCACCTTCCACGCGGGCCGCGGCCACGACTACCGCACCCACGACATCGAGATGCACATCTCGGAGATCGGCCTGTGCGGGGGCCACTCCGCCTCGGGAGTCCGCGTCGACGACCACGCCCGGACCACCGTCCCGCGGCTGTACGCGGCCGGGGACCTGGCCTCGGTGCCGCACAACTACATGATCGGGGCCTTCGTCTTCGGCGACCTGGCGGGTGCGGACGCCTCCCGCCACACCGCCTACGAGGGCGTGTTGCCGGCCGACCAGCTGACGGCGGCCCACGAGCTGGTCTACCGCCCCCTGCGCAACCCGGACGGGCCGCCGCAGCCTCAGGTGGAGTACAAGCTGCGGCGGTTCGTGAACGACTACGTGGCGCCGCCGAAGACGGGCGCGAAGCTCTCGCTCGCCGTCGAGGCCTTCGACCGGATGACGGGCGAGATCGCGGAGATGGGCGCGACCACGGCGCACGAGCTGATGCGGTGCGCGGAGGTGTCCTTCATCCGGGACTGCGCGGAGATGGCGGCCCGCTCCTCGCTGGCCCGTACGGAGTCCCGCTGGGGCCTCTACCACGAGCGCCTCGATCATCCGGAGCGGGACGACGCGGGCTGGCTGTACCACCTGGACCTGCGCAAATCGGCCACGGGAGCGATGGAGTTCACCGCCCGGCCGGTCGAGCCCTACCTGGTCCCGGTGGACGGGTTCGCCCCGGCCGGCGGTCCCTCGCGGCACCTGGGCGAGGTCGCGCTGACCCCGGTGGCGACGGCGGGCCCGCGCGAGGCGGCTCCGGCGGCCCGCACCCCGGCCATGCCGGTCCCGGATCCGGCGCTCGCCCCCGGGAGCTCCCCGGGAGCCTCGCCGCGGATCGTGGAACTCCTCGCCCTGGCCGAGGAGTCACCGGACCTGGCCGCCCTGACGCCGTACCTGGCCGACCCCGATCCGTCGGTACGGGCCGCAGCGGTGGCCGCGCTCGGCGAGACCGTCCCCGAGGGGGCCGGGCCCGCGCTGGCCGCCCGCCTCGGCGACACGGCTCCCGCCGTACGGGCGGCCGCCGCGGCCGCGCTGCGCGAGCTGGTGGAGGTCCTGCCGGGCGAGCCGGAGCTGGGGGCCGGGCTGCGCGCCGCCCTCGCGGTGCCCGACCCCGCGGTGCGCTCGGCCGCGCTCGAAGCCCTGCGGGCGCTCCGGCTGGGCGATGCGGAGCTGTACGCCGCCTCGCTGGCCGATGCCGACCCGGAGGTCCGCATCCACGCGGTCCGGGGGCTGGTCGCGGTGGACGCGGTCCCGGTGCTGGCCACGGCCGCGGCGGACCCGGCCCGCGAGGTCCGGGTGGCCGTGGCCAGGGGCCTGGCCGCGGTGCACGCCCCGGCCCCGGCACCCCTGGACCCGCTGCTGGCCGACCCGGACCCGCTGGTGCGCGGCGCCGCCCTGGCCGCGCTGGCCTCGGTCGGCTGCCCTGACGGGTACGCCCGTACTGCGGTGGCGGCCCTGGCCGACGCGGCCTGGCAGGTCCGGGCGGGGGCGGCGGCCGGGCTGTCGGCGGCCGCCCCGGAATCGGCTGTGCCGGCTCTGGCCGAGGCCTTGGCCGACGCCAACGCGGACGTCCGCAAGGCAGCGGTGCTGTCCCTGCTGGCCCACCGGGACACCGCGGAGGCCCGGACCGCGCTCGCCACGGCGGTCACGGACCCGGACGCGGACGTCCGCGCGTACGCGGCCCGCGCCTGAGGGGCGCCGGGGGCCCCGTTCGGAGGCGCGCCGCGTGCGGCGGGCGGGACGGGCCGGGATGGTGGACGGACGAATGGAAGCGGGAACCCGTACCCCGTACCCCCACCGCGAGGAGCCCCCGCCATGTACGTACGCAGTCTGAAGACCGTCCTCGCCTGTGCGGCCGCCGTGTCGCTCGGTCTGGCCGCAGTGGCTCCGGCCCACGCGGTCGAGGGGCCCGCGCCCGACCCGCGCAACCCCAAGGCCATGAGGGACATGGCGACGGCCATCGCGGTGACGGCCAAGTACGTGGACGAGCGGGAGGCCCTCAAGGACGGGTACGTCCCGCACGGCGAGGCGTGCATGACCAACCCGTTCGGGGTGGGCTCCATGGGCTACCACTACGTCAAGCAGGCCAACTGGGGCTCGATGGACCCCGCCAGGCCGACCGCGCTCCTCTACAGCACCGAGAAGGACCGCAACGGCCGTCGCAAGCTCCAGACCGTGGAGTGGATGTACACCGACCGGGACCAGGACCTGAAAACGGCCGATGACCGTCCGAGCATGTTCGGGCTGCCCTTCGACGGGCCGATGCCGGGCCACTGGGCGGGCATGCCCAAGCATTACGACCTGCACATGTGGGCGTACAAGGACAACCCGGCCGGGCGCTTCCACAACTGGAACCCCGCGCTGACCTGCCCCAAGAAGAGCCCGGCCGCGGGGGGAGCCGGGCACGCGCACGGCCGCTAGCGGGTGCCCGCACGACGAAGGGCCCGGCTCCCCCGAAGGGGGCCGGGCCCTGTCCCGTACGGCGAACCGGTCAGCGGACGAAGGTGCTCGCCTGGCCCGCCAGGTCCAGGAAGTACTGCGGGGCCACACCCAGGACCAGGGTCACCGCGACGCCCACCGCGATCGTCGTCATCGTCAGCGGCGAGGGGACGGCCACGGTCGGGCCGTCGGCCTTCGGCTCGCTGAAGAACATCAGGACGATCACCCGGATGTAGAAGAACGCGGCGATCGCGGACGAGATGACACCGACCACGACCAGCGCACCCGCACCGCCCTCCGCCGCCGCGCTGAACACGGCGAACTTGCCCGTGAAGCCCGACGTCAGCGGGATGCCGGCGAAGGCCAGCAGGAACACCGCGAAGACCGCCGCGGTCAGCGGCGAGCGGCGGCCCAGACCCGCCCACTTGGACAGGTGCGTCGCCTCCCCGCCCGCGTCGCGCACCAGCGTGACCACCGCGAAGGCGCCGATCGTCACGAAGGAGTACGCGGCCAGGTAGAAGAGGACCGCCTGGATGCCCTCCGCCGAGGTGGCGATCACACCGGCCAGGATGAAGCCCGCGTGCGCGATCGAGGAGTACGCCAGCAGCCGCTTGACGTCCGTCTGGGTCACGGCGATCACCGCACCCGCCAGCATCGTGACGATCGCGACGCCCCACATCACCGGCCGCCAGTCCCACCGCAGGCCGGGCAGGACCACGTAGAGCAGACGCAGGAGGGCGCCGAACGCGGCCACCTTCGTCGCCGCCGCCATGAACCCGGTGATCGGGGTCGGAGCGCCCTGGTAGACGTCCGGGGTCCACATGTGGAACGGGACCGCGCCGACCTTGAAGAGCAGGCCCGTCAGGATCAGCGCCCCGCCGATCAGCAGCAGCGCGTCGTTGCCCATGGTGTCGGCCAGCGCCGGGTCGACCTTCACGACCGTGCCGTCCACGACGTCGGCGATCGTCGCGTACGAGACCGAGCCCGCGTACCCGTAGAGCAGCGCGATGCCGAAGAGGAGAAAGGCGGAGGAGAAGGCACCCAGCAGGAAGTACTTGACCGCGGCCTCCTGCGACATCAGCCGCTGGCGGCGGGCGACGGCGCAGAGCAGGTACAGCGGGAGGGAGAAGACCTCCAGCGCGATGAACAGCGTCAGCAGGTCGTTGGCCGCCGGGAAGATCAGCATTCCGGCGATCGCGAACAGTGCCAGCGGGAAGACCTCGGTGGTGGTGAACCCGGCCTTGACGGCGGCCTTCTCGCTCTCGCTGCCCGGTACGGACGCCGCCTGGGCGGCGAAGGAGTCCACCCGGTTGCCGTGCGCGGCCGGGTCGAGGCGCCGCTCGGCGAAGGTGAAGACCGCGACGATCGAGGCCAGCAGGATGGTGCCCTGCAGGAACAGCGCCGGGCCGTCCACGGCGATGGCGCCCATCGCCGCGATGTGCGCCTTGGTGCTCCCGTACCCGCCGGCCGCGAGGCCGACGACCGCCGCGAAGGCCGCGGCCAGCGCGGCGACGGCGAGGAACACCTGCACGTAGTAGCGGGACTTGCGCGGTACGAAGGCCTCGACGAGGATCCCGAGGACCGCCGCGCCCACCACGATCAGCGTGGGCGCGAGCTGTGCGTACTCGATGACCGGTGCCGGGATCCGGTCGACCGGGGCTTCGGCCGCGAGCGGCCACAGGCTGTGGGCGGAAGTCAGTGTGCTCACTTCGCCGCCTCCACTTCAGGTGCGGGGTCCGTCTGCTTCACGTCCGACATGGTGTGCTCCACCGCCGGGTTGACGATGTCGGTGAGCACCTTCGGGTACACGCCCAGCCCGATCAGCAGCGCGATCAGCGGGGCGACCACCAGCACCTCCCGCAGGCGCAGGTCCGGCATGGTGCGGACCTCCTCCTTCACGGGGCCGGTCATCGTGCGCTGGTAGAGCACCAGCGTGTAGAGGGCGGCCAGCACGATGCCGATGGTGGCGATGATGCCGACGACCGGGTACCGGGCGAACGTGCCGACCAGGACCAGGAATTCGCTGACGAAGGGCGCGAGCCCCGGCAGCGAGAGGGTGGCGAGGCCGCCGATCAGGAAGGTGCCGGCGAGGACCGGGGCCACCTTCTGCACGCCGCCGTAGTCGGCGATGAGCCGCGAGCCGCGCCGCGAGATCAGGAAGCCGGCCACCAGCATCAGCGCCGCCGTCGACAGTCCGTGGTTGACCATGTAGAGGGTGGCGCCGGACTGGCCCTGGGAGGTCATCGCGAAGATGCCCAGGATGATGAACCCGAAGTGCGAGATCGAGGCGTAGGCGACCAGCCGCTTGATGTCGCGCTGGCCGACCGCGACCAGCGCGCCGTAGACGATGCTGATCAGGGCCAGGACCAGGATCACCGGCGTGGCCCACTTGCTGGCATCGGGGAAGAGGCCGAGGCAGAAGCGGAGCATCGCGAAGGTGCCGACCTTGTCGACGACCGCGGTGATGAGCACGGCGACCGGGGCGGTGGCCTCGCCCATCGCGTTCGGCAGCCAGGTGTGCAGCGGCCACAGCGGGGCCTTCACCGCGAAGGCGAAGAAGAAGCCGAGGAACAGCAGCCGCTCGGTGTTGGTCGCCATGTCGAGCGTGCCCGCGGCGCGGGCGGCGGCGATCTCCTGGAGCGAGAAGTTCCCGGCGACCACGTACAGCCCGATGACGGCGGCCAGCATGATCAGGCCGCCGACCAGGTTGTAGAGGAGGAACTTGACCGCCGCGTACGAGCGCTGCGCGGCCGCGTTCTCGTCCGAGCCTGAGTGCGCCCGGTCCCCGAAGCCGCCGATGAGGAAGTACATCGGGATGAGCATGGCTTCGAAGAAGATGTAGAAGAGGAAGACGTCGGTGGCCTCGAAGGAGATGATCACCATCGCCTCGACCAGCAGGATCAGGGCGAAGAAGCCCTGCGTCGGCCGCCACCGGGACGAGGCGGTCTCCAGCGGGTCGGCGTCGTGCCAGCCGGCCGCGATCACGAAGGGGATCAGGAGCGCGGTGAGCCCGATGAGCACCACCCCGATCCCGTCCACCCCCAGCTCGTAGCGGACGCCGAAGTCGGCGATCCAGGACCGGGATTCGGTGAGCTGGTAGCGGGCGCCACCGGGCTCGAAGCGGATCGCGACGAGCACGGCCAGGGCCAGGGTCGCCAGCGAGAAGAGCAGGGCGAGCCACTTGGCGGCGGTCCTGCGGGCGGCCGGGACGGCCGCCGTCAGGATCGCACCGACCGCGGGGACCGCGGCCGTCACCGTCAGAAGCGGGAAACTCATCTCACACCGCCCTCATCAGCAGGGTCGCGGCGATCAGGATCGCCGTGCCCCCGAACATCGAGACCGCGTAGCTGCGGGCGTAGCCGTTCTGCAGCTTGCGCAGCCGGCCCGACAGTCCGCCGACCGAGGCGGCCGTACCGTTGACCACCCCGTCGACCAGACTGTGGTCGACGTACACGAGCGAGCGGGTCAGGTGCTCCCCGCCGCGCACCAGCACGACGTGGTTGAAGTCGTCCTGGAGGAGGTCCCGCCGGGCCGCCCGGGTGAGGAGCGAGCCGCGCGGGGCGATGACCGGGACGGGCCTGCGGCCGTACATCGACCAGGCGATGACGACGCCGACTACCAGGACCGCCATGGTGGCCAGGGTCACCGTCATGGCGCTGACCGGCGGGTGGCCGTGCGCGTAACCGGTCACCGGCTCCAGCCAGTTCAGGAAGCGGTCGCCGATCTCGAAGAAGGCGCCGGCGAAGACCGAACCGAAGGCCAGGATGACCATCGGGATGGTCATGGACTTCGGGGACTCGTGCGGGTGCGGCTCGTGTCCCTCGGCGTCGGTCTGCCAGCGCTTCTCGCCGAAGAAGGTGAGGAGCATGACGCGGGTCATGTAGAAGGCGGTGATGCCGGCGCCCAGCAGGGTGACCCCGCCGAGGATCCAGCCCTCGGTGCCGCCCTTCGCGAAGGCCGCCTCGATGATCAGGTCCTTGGAGAAGAAGCCGGACAGGCCCGGGAAGCCGATGATGGCCAGGTACCCGAGGCCGAAGGTGACGAAGGTGACGGGCATGAACTTCCGCAGCCCGCCGTACTTGCGCATGTCGACCTCGTCGTTCATCCCGTGCATCACGGAACCGGCGCCGAGGAAGAGGCCCGCCTTGAAGAAGCCGTGCGTCACCAGGTGCATGATCGCGAAGACGTAGCCGATCGGGCCGAGGCCCGCCGCCAGGATCATGTAGCCGATCTGCGACATCGTCGACCCGGCGAGGGCCTTCTTGATGTCGTCCTTCGCGCAACCGACGATCGCACCGAAGAGCAGCGTGACCGCACCCACGATGGTGACCACCAGCTGGGCGTCCGGCGCCGCGTTGAAGACGGCGGCCGAGCGGACGATCAGGTACACGCCCGCCGTCACCATCGTCGCCGCGTGGATCAGGGCCGAGACCGGGGTCGGGCCCTCCATCGCGTCGCCGAGCCAGGACTGCAGCGGAACCTGGGCCGACTTGCCGCAGGCGGCCAGCAGCAGCATCAGGCCGATCGCCGTCAGCTTGCCTTCGGACGCCTCGCCCACCGCGCCGAACACCGGCCCGAAGGTGAAGGTCCCGAAGGTGGTGAACATCAGCATGATCGCGATCGACAGGCCCATGTCGCCGACGCGGTTGACCAGGAAGGCCTTCTTCGCGGCCGTGGCCGCGCTGGGCTTGTGCTGCCAGAAGCCGATCAGGAGGTACGAGGCGAGGCCCACGCCCTCCCAGCCGAAGTACAGCAGGAGGTAGTTGTCGGCGAGGACCAGCAGCAGCATGGCCGCGACGAACAGGTTGAGGTAGCCGAAGAAACGGCGGCGGCGCTCGTCGTGCTCCATGTACCCGATCGAGTACACGTGGATGAGCGTGCCCACCCCGGAGATCAGCAGGACGAAGGTCATCGACAGCTGGTCGAGCTGGAAGGCCATGTCCGCCTGGAAGCCCTCGACGGGGATCCAGGTGTACAGGTTCTGGTGCAGGGTCCGGTCATCGGCCCCGCGGCTCAGCATGTCGGCGAACAGTACGGCGCCGATCCCGAAGGAGACGGCCGCGAGCAGGGTGCCGATCCAGTGGCCGGTCTTGTCGAGGCGCCGGCCGCCGCACAGCAGCACCACCGCTCCGAGCAGGGGCGCCGCGATCAGCAGCGCAATCAGGTTCTCCACAGCGACCCCTTACAGCTTCATCAGGCTGGCGTCGTCGACCGAGGCCGAGTGGCGGGTACGGAACAGCGACACGATGATCGCCAGGCCGACCACGACCTCCGCGGCGGCGACGACCATCGTGAAGAACGCGATGATCTGGCCGTCGAGGTTGCCGTGCATCCGCGAGAAGGCGACGAAGGCGAGGTTGCAGGCGTTGAGCATCAGCTCGACGCACATGAACAGCACGATCGCGTTCTTGCGGATCAGCACTCCGGCCGCACCGATGGTGAACAGCAGGGCCGCCAGGTACAGGTAGTTGACCGGATTCACTTCGAGGCCTCCTCACGGCCGAGGCGCTCCGAGGACGCCTGCTCCAGTGCCTTGAGGTCGTCGAGCGCCTCGCTGGAGACGTCGCGGATCTGGCCGCGGGCGCGCAGCGTCTTGCTGACCGTCAGCTCGGACGGGGTGCCGTCCGGCAGCAGGCCGGCGACGTCCACCGCGTTGTGCCGGGCGTAGACGCCGGGCGCGGGCAGCGGCGGGAGCTGCACGCCCTCGCGGACGCGCTTCTCGGCGAGCTCGCGCTGGGTGGCGGCCCGCTCCGTGCGCTCGCGGTGGGTGAGCACCATCGCGCCGACGGCCGCGGTGATCAGCAGCGCGCCGGTGATCTCGAAGGCGAAGACGTACTTCGTGAAGATCAGCTGCGCCAGGCCCTCGACGTGTCCGGCGGAGTTGATCCGGCCGAGCCCGTTGAAGTGGGTGAGGTTGGCGTGGCCGATGCCGGCGATCAGCAGGGTGCCGAAGCCGAGCCCGCACAGGACGGCCAGCCAGCGCTGCCCCTTGATGGTCTCCTTCAGGGAGTCGGCGGCGGTGACGCCGACGAGCATGACCACGAAGAGGAAGAGCATCATGATCGCGCCGGTGTAGACGATGACCTGGACGACGCCCAGGAAGTACGCCCCGTTGGCGAGGTAGAAGACCGCCAGGATGATCATCGTCCCGGCCAGGCTGAGGGCGCTGTGCACGGCCTTCTTCATCAGGATCGTGGCCAGCGCGCCGATGACGGCGACCGTGCCGAGGACCCAGAACTGGACCGCCTCGCCCGTCGAGGTCAGGGTGGCGGCGGCGAGGGCGCTCATGCCTCCACCTCCTCGGCGGTTTCCGCGACTTCACCCTTGGAGACGGCCACCTGCCGGACCGTGCCGGGGGCGGCCCCCGTCACCAGTCCGCGGTAGTAGTCCGTGTCCTCCGTGCCGGGGAACATCGAGTGCGGCGCCTCGACCATGCCCTCGGTGAGCCCGGAGAGCAGCTGCTCCTTGGTGTAGATGAGCGATTCGCGGCTGGAGTCGGCCAGTTCGAACTCGTTCGTCATGGTCAGCGCCCTGGTCGGGCACGCCTCGACGCACAGCCCGCACAGGATGCAGCGGGCGTAGTTGATCTGGTAGACCGCGCCGTACCGCTCGCCCGGGGAGTAGCGCTCCTCCTCCGTGTTGTCCGCGCCCTCCACGTAGATGGCGTCGGCGGGACAGGCCCAGGCGCACAGCTCGCACCCGATGCACTTCTCCAGACCGTCCGGGTGCCGGTTCAGCTGATGCCGTCCGTGGAAGCGCGGGGCGGTGGTCTTCTGCGTCTCCGGGTACTGCTCGGTGAGCCGCTTCTTGAACATGGCCTTGAAGGTCACGCCGAAGCCGGCCACCGGGTTCTGCCACTTCTCGCTCTTGTCGGCGTCAGACATTCTCAGCACCCTCCTCTCGGTCACTGTCAGTATTCGCTCCGCCACTGACAATCAGCTCTCGCTCTGCGCGAGGCCGTCGGCGCGGTACGGGTGCCAGGTGCTGGCCCGGCTTGGGCGGTACGGGGAACCCGCCCGCGAGCGGGTCGAAGGGCTCGGCCGCGGCGGCTTTGCCGGCCTCCTCGGCGGCGGCCTTCTCGCGCTTGTCGCGGAAGAGGTCCGCGACGAAGGAGAGGAGCAGGATCGCCACGACGGCGCCGCCGACGTAGAGGACGATCTCGCTGAAGTCGTACTGCTCGTTGCGCAGCGCCCGGACGGTCGCGACCAGCATCAGCCAGACCACGGAGACCGGGATCAGGACCTTCCAGCCGAGCTTCATCAGCTGGTCGTAGCGCACGCGCGGCAGCGTGCCGCGCAGCCAGATGAAGAAGAACAGCAGCAGCTGGACCTTGATGACGAACCAGAGCATCGGCCACCAGCCGTGGTTCGCGCCCTCCCAGAAGGTGCTGATCGGGTACGGGGCCCGCCAGCCGCCCAGGAAGAGGGTGACCGAGACCGCCGAGACGGTGACCATGTTGACGTACTCGGCGAGCATGAACAGCGCGAACTTGATGGACGAGTACTCGGTGTTGAAGCCGCCGACCAGGTCGCCCTCGGACTCCGGCATGTCGAAGGGGGCGCGGTTCGTCTCGCCGACCATCGTGATGACGTAGATGATGAAGGACACCGGCAGCAGGACGATGTACCAGCGGTCCGCCTGGGCTTCCACGATCGCCGAGGTCGACATCGACCCGGAGTAGAGGAAGACCGAGGCGAAGGCCGCGCCCATCGCGATCTCGTAGGAGATCATCTGCGCACAGGAGCGCAAGCCCCCGAGGAGCGGGTAGGTCGAGCCGGAGGACCAGCCCGCCAGCACGATGCCGTAGATGCCGACCGAGGCCACCGCGAGGATGTAGAGCATCGCGATGGGCAGGTCGGTCAGCTGCATCGTGGTGCGCTGGCCGAAGATGGAGATCTGGTCGTCCGCGGGCCCGAAGGGGATCACCGCGATGGCCATGAAGGCCGGGATCGCCGCGATGATCGGGGCCAGGACGTAGACCACCTTGTCGGCCCGCTTGACGATGAGGTCTTCCTTGAGCATCAGCTTCACGCCGTCGGCGAGCGACTGGAGCATGCCCCAGGGGCCGTGCCGGTTCGGGCCGATGCGCAGCTGCATCCAGGCGACGACCTTGCGCTCCCACACGATGGAGAACAGCACGGTCACCATCAGGAAGGCGAAGCAGAACACCGCCTTGATGAGGACGAGCCACCAGACGTCCTTGCCGAACAGGCTCAGGTCCTCGGCGGCAAGCTGTACCGCGTTCACGCGCCCACCTCCGCAGTGGTGTCGCCGGTGCCGGCCGGGGTCGCGGGGCCGATCCGGACCAGGGTGCCCGGGCGGGCGCCGGTGTCGGCGAGGACCCCGGAGCCGGTGGAGTTCAGCGGGAGCCAGACCACGCGGTCGGGCATTTCGGTGATCCGGAGCGGGAGTTCCACGGAGCCGGCCGGGCCGGTGACCGCGAGGACGTCCCCGTTCTTGACGCCCGTCTCGGCCGCCGTGGCCGCCGAGAGCCGGGCGCTCGCCTCGTGCCGGGTGCCGGCCAGGGCCTCGTCGCCCTCCTGGAGCAGGCCCTGGTCGAGGAGGAGCCGGTGGCCCGCGAGGACGGCCTCGCCGGTGCCCGGGCGGGGCAGCGGCGCGGTGTCCGCGGACTGCTCGGCGGCGCGCTCCCCGGCCCACGGGCCGAGCCCGTCGAGCTCGCGGCGTACGGCGTGTACGTCGGGCAGCGCGATCGGCCGGTCCGCGGCGTCGGCCAGCATGTGCAGCACGCGGGCGTCGGCCGGGGCGAGCCGGCGGGTCATCTGGTCGGGCTTGAGCGCCGCCTCGAACGGCCTTACCCTGCCCTCCCAGTTGATGAAGGCGCCGGCCTTCTCGACCACCGCGGCCACCGGGAAGACCACGTCCGCGTGCTCGGTGACCTCGCTGGGCCGCAGTTCCAGGGAGACCACGAAGGCCTCCTGGAGGGCGGTCCGCGCGCGGGCCGGGTCCGGCAGGTCCGCGACCTCGACGCCCGCCACCAGCAGGGCGGACAGTTCGCGCGTGGCCGCGGCCTCGACGATCTGGCCGGTGTCGCGGCCGTAGCGGTGCGGGAGTTCGTCCAGGCCCCAGGCCGTGGCCACCTCGTCGCGGGCCCGCGGGTCGGTGGCCGGGCGGGCGCCGGGCAGCAGCGACGGCAGCGCGCCCGCCTCGACGGCGGCCCGTTCACCGGCCCGGCGCGGGATCCACACCAGCGTGGCCCCGGTCGCGGCGGCGGCCCGTACGGCGGCGGTCAGCGCGCCGGGCACCCCGGCGAGGCGCTCCCCGACGACGATGACCGCACCGGTCTGGCGCAGCGCGTCGGCGGCGGCCGCGCCGCCCGCCTCCAGCCCGGACCGCGAGGCGAGTGCGTCCAGCCACTCGGGCTCGGTGCCGGGGGCGGCGGCCAGCAGGGTGCCGCCCGCCTTCTCCAGGCCGCGGGTGGCGAAGGGGGCGAGGGCGAAGGTCCGCTGCTTGTGCTTGCGGTGGGCCTTGCGCAGCCGCAGGAAGACCCCGGGGGCCTCCTCCTCGGACTCGATGCCGACGAGCAGGACGGCGGGCGCGGCCTCTAGCGAGGTGTACGTGACCCCCGCACCGTCGAGGTCCTTGCCGGTGCCGGCCACGGTGGCGGCCAGGAAATCGGCCTCCTCCGCGCTGTGGACCCGGGCCCGGAAGTCGATGTCGTTCGTGTCGAGCACCACCCGCGCGAACTTGGCGTACGCGTAGGCGTCCTCGACGGTGAGCCGCCCGCCGGTCAGCACCCCGGCCCGGCCGCGCGCGGAGGCGAGACCGTTCGCCGCGGCCTCCAGCGCCTCGGGCCAGCTCGCCGGCTCCAGGACACCGGCGGCGCTGCGCACCAGCGGGGTGGTGAGCCGGTCCCGCTGCTGTGCGTAACGGAATCCGAAGCGGCCCTTGTCGCAGATCCACTCCTCGTTGACCTCGGGGTCATCCGCGGCCAGCCGGCGCAGCACCTTGCCGCGGCGGTGGTCGGTCCGGGTCGCGCAGCCGCCCGCGCAGTGCTCGCACACGCTCGGGGAGGAGACGAGGTCGAAGGGGCGGGAGCGGAACCGGTACGCGGCGGAGGTGAGGGCGCCGACGGGGCAGATCTGGATGGTGTTGCCGGAGAAGTACGACTCGAAGGGGTCGCCCTCGCCCGTGCCGACCTGCTGGAGCGCGCCGCGCTCGAGCAGCTCGATCATCGGATCGCCGGCGATCTCGTTGGAGAAGCGGGTGCAGCGCGCGCACAGCACGCACCGCTCGCGGTCCAGCAGCACCTGCGTGGAGATCGGGACCGGCTTCTCGTACGTCCGCTTCTTCCCCTCGAAACGGGACTCCGCGTTGCCGTGCGACATCGCCTGGTTCTGCAGCGGGCACTCGCCGCCCTTGTCGCAGACCGGGCAGTCCAGCGGGTGGTTGATGAGCAGCAGCTCCATCACCCCGCGCTGGGCCTTGTCCGCTACATCGGAGGTGAGCTGCGTCTTGACGACCATGCCGTCGGTGCAGGTGATGGTGCAGGAGGCCATCGGCTTGCGCTGGCCCTCGACCTCGACGATGCACTGGCGGCAGGCGCCGGCCGGGGAGAGGAGCGGGTGGTCGCAGAACCGGGGGATCTCGACGCCGAGCTGCTCGGCGGCCCGGATGACCAGGGTCCCCTTGGGCACCGACAGTTCGACGCCGTCGATGGTCAGCGACACCAGATTCTCCGCTGGCACCGCAGGCTCCCCGCCACCGGCGGGAGCGTTCGTGGTGACGGTCATGCGTTCACCTCCGTGTCAGCCCAGAGGGTCGACTTCTTGGGGTCGAAGGGGCAGCCCTTGCCCGTGATGTGCTGCTCGTACTCCTCGCGGAAGTACTTGAGCGAGGAGAAGATGGGGCTGGCGGCGCCGTCGCCGAGCGCGCAGAAGGACTTGCCGTTGATGTTGTCGGCGATGTCGTTCAGCTTGTCGAGGTCGGACATGACGCCCTTGCCGGCCTCGATGTCGCGCAGCAACTGGACCAGCCAGTACGTGCCTTCGCGGCAGGGTGTGCACTTGCCGCAGGACTCGTGGGCGTAGAACTCGGTCCACCGGGTCACGGCCCGCACCACGCAGGTGGTCTCGTCGAAGCACTGGAGCGCCTTGGTGCCGAGCATCGAGCCGGCCGCGCCCACTCCCTCGTAGTCGAGCGGGACGTCGAGGTGCTCGTCCGTGAACATGGGGGTGGAGGAGCCGCCCGGGGTCCAGAACTTCAGCCGGTGCCCGGGCCGCATCCCGCCGCTCATGTCGAGCAGCTGGCGCAGGGTGATGCCGAGCGGGGCCTCGTACTGGCCGGGGCCCGCGACGTGCCCGGAGAGCGAATACAGCGTGAAGCCGGGGGACTTCTCGGTCCCCATCGACTTGAACCAGTCCTTGCCCTTGTTCAGGATCGCGGGAACCGAGGCGATGGACTCCACGTTGTTGACGACAGTGGGGCACGCGTAGAGCCCCTCCACGGCAGGGAAGGGAGGACGCAGCCGGGGCTGACCGCGCCGGCCTTCGAGGGAGTCGAGCAGAGCCGTCTCCTCGCCGCAGATGTACGCGCCCGCTCCCGCGTGCACCGTGATGTCGAGATCGAGCCCGCTCCCCAGAATGTCCTTCCCGAGGTATCCGGCCTCGTACGCCTCGCGCACCGCCTCGTGCAGGCGCCGCAGGACCGGTACGACCTCGCCGCGCAGGTAGATGAAGGCGTGCTGCGAGCGGATCGCGTAGCAGGCGATGATCATTCCCTCGATGAGGGAGTGCGGGTTGGCGAAGAGGAGGGGGATGTCCTTGCAGGTTCCCGGCTCCGACTCGTCCGCGTTCACGACGAGGTAGTGCGGCTTTCCGTCGCCCTGCGGGATGAACTGCCACTTCATTCCGGTGGGGAAGCCCGCGCCGCCGCGTCCGCGCAGACCCGAGTCCTTCACGTAGGCGATGAGGTCGTCCGGGGTCATCGCGAGGGCCTTGCGCAGGCCCTCGTAGCCCTCGTGACGCCGGTAGGTCTCCAGCGTCCACGAAGCGGGCTCGTCCCAGAAGGCCGACAGGACGGGTGCGAGGAGCTTCTCCGGGCTGGTCCCTCCCCCGGCCTCCGGCCGGGAGGTACCCCCATGACTTTCCTTGGAAGACACGGACATCACTCCCCTCCCTCGGACTTGGTCTCGCCGCGCGTCTCGCCACGGGACTCGCCGCGCGGGTGCACGATCGAGGTGTGCGGGGACTCGCCGCGCGCGATGCGCAGGCCGATCAGGGAGGCGGGGCCCGCTCCGCCGCTCGCCTCGACCGCGCCCTCGCGCTCGTCCGGGAAGCCCGCCAGGATCCGGGCGGTCTCCTTGTAGGTGCACAGCGGCGCGCCCCGGGTCGGCAGGACCTCGCGGCCGGCCAGCAGGTCGTCCACCAGGGCCTTGGCGGACTCGGGGGTCTGGTTGTCGAAGAACTCCCAGTTGACCATCACCACGGGGGCGAAGTCGCAGGCCGCGTTGCACTCGATGTGCTCGAGGGTGACCTTGCCGTCGGGGGTGGTCTCGTTGTTGCCGACTCCGAGGTGCTGCTTGAGCTCGTCGAAGATGGCGTCGCCGCCCATGACCGCGCACAGGGTGTTCGTACAGACGCCGACCTGGTAGTCGCCGGAGGGCTTGCGCCGGTACATCGTGTAGAAGGTGGCCACGGCCGTGACCTCGGCGGTGGTCAGGCCCAGTACGTCGGCGCAGAAGCGGATGCCGGTGCGCGAGACGTGGCCCTCCTCCGACTGGCAGAGGTGGAGCAGGGGCAGCAGCGCGGAGCGGCTGTCGGGGTAGCGGGCGATGACTTCCTGCGCGTCCGCTTCGAGCCGGGCGCGCACCTCGGCCGGGAAGTCGGGGGCGGGAAGCTGGGGCATCCCCAACTGGATGTCGGTCATCGGTCGACGCCTCCCATCACGGGGTCGATGGAGGCGACGGCGACGATGACGTCGGCGACCTGGCCGCCCTCGCACATCGCTGCCATGGCCTGAAGGTTGGTGAAGGACGGGTCGCGGAAGTGGACCCGGTAGGGACGCGTGCCGCCGTCGGAGACGACGTGCACCCCGAGCTCGCCCTTGGGTGACTCGACGGCCGCGTACACCTGCCCGGCCGGTACCCGGAAGCCCTCGGTCACCAGCTTGAAGTGGTGGATGAGGGCCTCCATGGAGGTGCCCATGATGTTCTTGATGTGGTCGAGCGAGTTGCCGAGCCCGTCGGGGCCCATCGCCAGCTGCGCCGGCCAGGCGATCTTCTTGTCGGCGACCATCACCGGGCCCGGCGCCAGCCGGTCCAGGCACTGCTCGACGATCCGCAGCGACTGGCGCATCTCCTCCAGGCGGATCAGGAAGCGTCCGTAGGAGTCGCAGGTGTCGGTGGTCGGCACGTCGAACTCGTAGTTCTCGTAACCGCAGTACGGCTCCGACTTGCGCAGGTCGTGCGGCAGGCCGGCGGAGCGCAGGATCGGGCCGGTGGCGCCCAGCGCCATAGCGCCGGTGAGGTCGAGGTAGCCGACGTCCTGCATGCGGGCCTTGAAGATGGGGTTGCCGGTGGCAAGCTTGTCGTACTCCGGCAGGTTCTTCTTCATGGTCTTCACGAACTCGCGCAGCTGGTCGACGGCGCCCGGGGGCAGGTCCTGCGCCAGGCCGCCGGGGCGGACGAACGCGTGGTTCATGCGCAGTCCGGTGATCAGCTCGAAGACGTCGAGGATCAGCTCGCGGTCGCGGAAGCCGTAGATCATGATCGTGGTCGCGCCCAGCTCCATGCCGCCGGTGGCGATGCACACCAGGTGGGAGGAGAGCCGGTTGAGCTCCATCAGCAGGACGCGGATGACGGTGGCGCGGTCCGGGATCTGGTCGGTGATGCCGAGCAGCTTCTCGACGCCGAGGCAGTACGCCGTCTCGTTGAAGAACGGCGTCAGGTAGTCCATGCGCGTCACGAAGGTGGTGCCCTGCGTCCAGTTCCGGAATTCGAGGTTCTTCTCGATGCCGGTGTGCAGGTAGCCGATGCCGCAGCGGGCCTCGGTGACCGTCTCGCCGTCGATCTCCAGGATCAGGCGGAGCACGCCGTGGGTGGACGGGTGCTGCGGGCCCATGTTGACGACGATCCGCTCGTCGTCCGCCTTGGCCGCCGACTGGACGATCTCGTCCCAGTCGCCGCCGGTCACGGTGTAAACGGTGCCTTCGGTCGTCTCGCGCGCGGAGGCGTGGTCGGCGGAGGCGTGATTCGAAGTGGACATCAGCTGTACGACCTCCGCTGGTCGGGAGCCGGGATCTGGGCGCCCTTGTACTCGATGGCGATGCCGCCGAGCGGGTAGTCCTTGCGCTGCGGGAAGCCCTGCCAGTCGTCCGGCATCATGATCCGGGTGAGGGCCGGGTGCCCGTCGAAGATCAGGCCGAAGAAGTCGTACGTCTCGCGCTCGTGCCAGTCGTTGGTCGGGTAGACCGCAACGAGCGAGGGGACGTGCGGGTCGCTGTCCGGGACGGACACCTCCAGCCGCAGGACGCGGCCGTGGGTGAGCGAGCGCAGGTGGTAGACGGCGTGCAGCTCGCGGCCTTTGTCTCCGGGGTAGTGCACGCCGGAAACGCCGGTGCAGAGCTCGAAGCGCAGGGCCGGGTCGTCGCGCAGGGTGCGCGCGACGCGCACGAGGTGCTCGCGGGCGATGTGGAAGGTGAGCTCGCCCCGGTCGACCACGGTCTTCTCGATGGCGTTCTCGGGGACCAGGTCCTGCTCCTCCAGGGCGCCTTCGAGTTCGTCGGCCACCTCGTCGAAGTAGGAGCCGTAGGGGCGGCTGGTCGCGCCGGGCAGGGCCACGGTGCGGACCAGGCCGCCGTAGCCGCTGGTGTCGCCGCCGTTCGCGGCCCCGAACATGCCCTTGCGGACGCCGATGACCTCGGGGCCGCTCGCGCGCGGGGCGGGGACGTTGTCGCCGTTCTCCGGCTCTCGGGTCTCGCTCACCGGAGCAGCCCCTTCATCTCGATGGTGGGGAGGGCCTTGAGGGCCGCCTCCTCCGCCTCACGGGCCGCCTCTTCCCGGTTCACGCCGAGCTTCGATCCCTGGATCTTCTGGTGGAGCTTGAGGATCGCGTCGATCAGCATCTCGGGGCGCGGCGGGCAGCCGGGCAGGTAGATGTCCACCGGGACGATGTGGTCGACGCCCTGGACGATCGCGTAGTTGTTGAACATTCCGCCCGAAGATGCACAAACCCCCATGGAAATGACCCATTTGGGAGCCGGCATCTGGTCGTACACCTGTCGCAGCACCGGCGCCATCTTCTGGCTGACCCGGCCGGCCACGATCATCAGGTCGGCCTGGCGGGGGGAACCCCGGAAGACCTCCATGCCGAAGCGGGCCAGGTCGTACCGGCCCGCTCCGGTGGTCATCATCTCGATGGCGCAGCAGGCCAGGCCGAAGGTCGCGGGGAAGACGGATGACTTGCGCACCCAGCCCGCTGCCTGTTCGACGGTGGTCAGCAGAAAGCCGCTCGGCAGCTTCTCTTCCAGTCCCATGGGAAATTCAGCCCCTCAGTCCCATTCCAGGCCGCCGCGGCGCCACACGTAGGCGTAGGCGACGAAGACGGTGAGCACGAAGAGCAGCATCTCGACGAGCCCGAAGATCCCCAGGGAGTCGAAAGTGACGGCCCAGGGGTAGAGGAAGACAACCTCGATGTCGAAGACGATGAAGAGCATCGCCGTCAGGTAGTACTTGATGGGGAAGCGGCCGCCGCCGGCCGGCACCGGAGTCGGCTCGATGCCGCACTCGTATGCCTCAAGCTTTGCCCGGTTGTACCGTTTTGGGCCGATCAGCGTGGCCATGACCACGGAGAAGATCGCAAACCCTGCGCCGAGGGCGCCGAGCACGAGGATGGGCGCGTACGCATTCACGCTCCTCGCTCCTTCCAGTCGTCCTTGACCGTTGGACCGCCTCCGGCGCCGCGTGCCCCGCCTCGCCAAGATCGCGCTTTGATCGAACGCTTCCATGTGAGGCAGTTCACAAGCCGGACTCGTGCGCATCTTATGCCCGCTCCTCTGTGATCTGCGACACGGGTTGCAACACCGAGTTTGTGATCTCCACCACCTGACGAACGATCATGAAGTCCGATGAGTGGTGATCTTCATACGCGAAGCATCCACATGATCACCAAAGGTGACATCCGACCCCGTTACCGCAGGTAGAAGAGGTGCCGCCCTATCAAATGATGGCCATTGCAGGCAAATTGGCGACGCGGCCGCCGTAGTGATAAAGGGATCGGCGTCGCCCGGTCGGGGGAGCCCACGTGTACGGAGGTGGACACGGGGCAGACGCGGGTCCTGGGGCACCACCACCGCGTGCATCCGTTCACGAACCCGACGGGGAGTTCACGGCAAGGTCACGGAAGGCCCACAGCGTCCGCACAGCGTGACGCTCCTGTGACCTGCACCACTCCCGTTTCGTGACGAGGAAAGAGGGCTTGGCCATCTGTGCGGAGGGATGGTAGGCCGAGGATCATTCCGGACTTATTGCGGAAACCCCATGATCACAGCCTTGTGAAAGCGTGTCCGTTCTGTCCGTTACGGCGTCAATAAGAAGCGCGGCGCGCCCGGTTAGCGCCTTTCGCGCACAACTGTGGCGCAAGCCACGTTTCTTGAAGGGACCCCGCGCGCCCTGATAGCGGTTGTCCTCATGTCCCACACCGCTCACATACCCAGCCACCGGAAGCCCCGCCGCAGCGCCTCGAAGCTCGCGGTCCGCGCCGGAGTTGCCGGTGGCGTCCTCAGCACCCTCGCCATGGCCGGCACCGCGAGCGCGTCCCCGTCCGAGCCCGTGGCCGAGACGACGCTCGAAATGCCGGTCCTCAACCTGGACCTGGCCGCCGAGGTTTCCTCCGCCGTGGCCACTGCCGCCGAGAACACCCGCGCGGCCGCCATCAAGGGCGAACTGACCGCCCAGGAGGAGAGCGCCCGTACCGGCGCCGCCGCCGAGGCTAAGCAGGCCAAGGAAGAGGCCCAGAAGAAGGCCGACGAGGCCAAGAAGGTCCAGGAGGAGGCCGACCGCAAGGCCGAGGCCGAGCGCGCCAACCGCAGCACGGCCCGCGCCTCCCTGTCGACCAAGTCCTCCGGCTCGACCTCCAGCGACGGCTCCGGCGCCTCCGTGGCCGCCCCGGCGACCGGCTCCGCCGCCGCCATCGTGAACTTCGCCCGCGCGCAGGTCGGCAAGGCGTACGTCATGGGCGGCACCGGCCCGTCCTCGTTCGACTGCTCCGGCCTCGTCCAGGCCGCCTACCGCCAGGCCGGCATCTCCCTGCCGCGCATGTCCCAGGCGCAGTCCTCGGCCGGCACCTCGGTGTCCCTGAGCGCCCTGCAGCCGGGCGACATCCTGTACTGGGGCTCCAAGGGCAACGCGTACCACGTCGCCATCTACGTCGGCGGCGGCAAGTTCGTCGGCGCGCAGAACCCCAGCACGGGCATCGTCGAGCGCAACCTGAGCTACGACAAGCCGACGGGCGCCGTCCGCGTCCTCTGACGCGTCTGAGGCATCCTGAGGCCTCCGCGTCGCTCTGAGCGGTCCGAAGGGCCGGTACTCCCCCGCTCGGGGGTGGAGTACCGGCCCTTCGGGCTGCGCTGCTTGTGCAGCCCTTCCCGACCGCGGCCGCGCTCGCCCTGCGAAGATGGGGCACGACCATCAGACCGACCCCTGGAGGTGGTGGGCGCGTGAACCTGCAGCCGTACGAGAAGCACGGCACCGGCGACCCCACCGCCGGACCGGCCGCGCTCGGGCTCGGCCTGCTCGCCGTCGGCGGCTGGCTGCTGACCACCGCCCGCCCCTGGCACAAGCCCGGGCACGCGCTCGCCCTGGGTCTCGGCTGGACCGCCTCGGGCGCGATGCTGCTGTGCGGGCTGGTCCTGCTGGCCAGGTGCGTGCGCACCGTGCACGCGGAAGCGGACCGGAACGGGGACACCCCGCCCGGCCCGCCGGACAGCGGCCTCAGGCCTTCGGGGCCACCTTCGAGAGGCCGTTGATGATGCGGTCCATCGCGTCGCCGCCCGTCGGGTCGGTGAGGTTGGCCAGCATCTTCAGCGTGAACCTCATCAGCACCGGGTGCGTCAGGCCGCGCTGCGCGGCGACCTTCATGACCTTCGGGTTGCCGATCAGCTTCACGAAGGCGCGGCCCAGCGTGTAGTAACCGCCGTACGTCTCCTTCAGCACCTTCGGGTAGTTGTGCAGGGCCAGTTCGCGCTGCGCCGGGGTGGCCCTGGCGTGCGCCTGCACGATGACGTCGGCCGCGATCTGGCCCGACTCCATGGCGTAGGCGATGCCCTCGCCGTTGAACGGGTTGACGAGACCGCCCGCGTCACCGACCAGCAGCAGCCCCTTGGTGTAGTGCGGCTGCCGGTTGAAGGCCATCGGGAGCGCCGCGCCGCGGATCGGCTGCGTCATGTTCTCCGGGGTGTAGCCCCAGTCCTCCGGCATGGACGCGCACCAGGCCTTGAGGACCTCGCGCCAGTCCAGCTCCTTGAAGGCGGAGGAGGAGTTGAGGATGCCGAGGCCGACGTTGGATGTGCCGTCGCCCATGCCGAAGATCCAGCCGTAGCCGGGCAGCAGCCGGTCCTGCGCACCGCGCCGGTCCCACAGCTCCAGCCAGGACTCCAGGTAGTCGTCGTCGTGCCGGGGCGAGGTGAAGTACGTACGCACCGCGACGCCCATCGGACGGTCCTCGCGCCGGTGCAGGCCCATCGCCAGGGACAGCCGCGAGGAGTTGCCGTCGGCCGCGACCACCAGCGGGGCGCTGAAGGTGACCGGGGTCTTCTCCTCGCCCAGCTTCGCCTGCACACCGGTGATGTGGCCGGTGCGCGGGTCGCGGACGGGCTCGCCGACGTTGCAGCGCTCGTATAGCCGGGCGCCGGCCTTCTGCGCCTGACGGGCCAGGGTCTCGTCGAAGTCGTCGCGCTTGCGGACGAGCCCGTAGTCCGGGAAGGAGGCGAGTTCCGGCCAGTCCAGCTGGAGCCGCTGCCCGCCGCCGATGATGCGCAGGCCCTTGTTGCGGAGCCAGCCGGCCTCTTCGGAGATGTCGATGCCCATCGCCACCAGCTGCTTGGTGGCGCGCGGGGTCAGTCCGTCACCGCAGACCTTCTCACGCGGGAACGCGGTCTTCTCCAGCAGCAGGACGTCAAGTCCGGCCTTGGCGAGGTAGTACGCGGTGGTGGAGCCGGCGGGCCCGGCCCCGACGACGATCACGTCCGCGGAGTGTTCGGAGAGGGGCTCGGTCACTGCGGGGTCTCCCGAAGGCTCGATAAAGGGTGCCCAACGGCACCGGACATGTGCAGTCTATGCAGCGAGAGAGATCGCGAACCGAAGGGCTGCCTCCTGTGACCACCTCGCCGACCCGGCCGCTCCCCGTCGTACAGCTGCGCGTGCCCACCCACGAGGACGCCCATGCCTGGCACGGGGTCTTCGACGACCCGGACGTCATGGAGTTCCTCGGCGGACCGGCCGAACTCTCCTCGTACGTGGAGTTCACCGCCCGCCAGCGCATGCACGACGCACAGCTCGGCTACTGCCTGTGGACCCTGCTGGACGGGGAGGGCACCGTGCTCGGCTTCACCGGCGCGCAGCCGTGGCCGGCGGAGAAGGAGTGGGGCCCGGTCGGGGAGATCGAGATCGGCTGGCGGCTGGGCCGTTCCGCATGGGGTCAGGGGTACGCGTACGCCGCTGCGCTGGCCACGCTGGAGCGGGTCCGCGCGGCCGGTGTCCCCCACGTCGTGGCGATGATCAACGACGAGAACGTCCGCTCGATAGCCGTGGCCGAGCGGCTCGGCATGACCCTGGCGGAACGCTTCCTCCTGCCGAGCGGCACCCGCTACGGCCGCCGCTACGAGCTGGCGCTGCGGGCCGGTTGACCGGGCTGCGCCCGGCCCCGGGGCTCCGCCCCGGACCCCGCGGGGTGGCCCCAGCAGCGGACGCGCGCGTCAGAAGACGGACAGCCCTGTCAGGGTCGTGAAGCGGTCCAGGGCGGCCACACCCGCAACGGAGTTGCCCTGGGGGTCGAGGCCCGGGCTCCAGACCGCCAGAACGCACTGGCCCGGGACGACCGCCACGATGCCGCCGCCGACGCCGCTCTTGCCCGGCAGCCCGACGCGGTACGCGAACTCGCCCGCCGCGTCGTACGTCCCGCAGGTCAGCATCACCGCGTTGATCTGCTTGGCCTCGCTGCGCGTCAGCAGCCGCGAGCCGTCCGCGCGCAGTCCGTGCCTGGCCAGGAAGCGCCCGGCGCGGGCCAGGTCGGCGCAGCTCATCTCGATGGAGCACTGCCAGAAGTAGTGGTCCAGCAGCGCGGGCACGGGGTTGTCGATGTTCCCGTACGAGGCCATGAAGTGGGCGACGGCGGCGTTGCGGTCGCCGTGCGACTGCTCGGAGGCGGCCACCTCGGCGTCGAAGCCGATGTCCGGATTGCCGCTCTCCTCCCGCAGGAAGCCGAGCAGTTCGCTGCTCGCGTCGCCCGTCAAGGTCTGCAGCCGGTCGGTGACCACCAGGGCGCCCGCGTTGATGAACGGATTGCGCGGGATGCCGTTCTCGTACTCCAGCTGCACGAGCGAGTTGAACGGGTTGCCGGAGGGCTCCCGGCCGACCCGCTCCCACAGGGCGTCGCCGCCCTCCGCCAGGGCCAGCGCCAGTGCGAAGACCTTGGTGATGGACTGGGTGGAGAAGGGGACCTGCCAGTCCCCGACCCCGAAGACGTTGCCCTCGAGGTCGGCGACGGCCATGCCGAACTGCGCGGGCTCCACGGCGGCGAGCGCCGGGATGTACTCGGCGGGGGTGCCGCTGCCCACCGTCGGGGCGATGTCGGCCGCGATCTGCTCCAGCAGTTTCTGGTAGTCCACTGCTTCCTACGCCTTGAAGCCCCGGTGCAGCGCCACGATGCCGCCGCTCAGGTTGCGCCAGGCGACCTTGGACCAGCCGGCCTTCTGCAGCAGGGCGGCGAGCGCGGGCTGGTCGGGCCAGTCGCGGATGGACTCGGCGAGGTACACGTACGCGTCGGGGTTGGACGACACCGCGCGGGCCACCGGCGGCAGGGCGCGCATCAGGTACTCGGTGTACACCGTGCGGAAGGGGGCCCAGGTGGGCTGCGAGAACTCGCAGATGACGACCTGGCCGCCGGGCTTGGTGACCCGGTACAGCTCGCGCAGCGCGGCGTCGGTGTTCTGGACGTTGCGCAGGCCGAAGCTGATCGTCACGGTGTCGAAGACGTCGTCCTTGAACGGCAGCTTCGTCGCGTCGCCCGCGGTCAGCGGCAGCCACGGGTGCTTCTTCTTGCCCTCCCGCAGCATGCCCAGCGAGAAGTCGCAGGGCACGACGTACGCACCGGCCTCGGCGAACGGCAGCGAGGAGGTCGCGGTCCCCGCGGCCAGGTCGAGCACGTGGTGCCCCGGGCGCGCACCGACCGCCTTGGCGACCTCCTTGCGCCAGAGCCGCGCCTGGCCGAGGGAGAGCACGTCGTTGGTGAGGTCGTAGTTCGCCGCGACGTCGTCGAACATGGAGGCGACTTCGTGCGGCTGCTTGTCCAGGGAAGCCCTTGTCACTGGTGTTCGCCCCTCGGTGTGCGCTGCGGATCGGCGGGTACCGCACCATCCTCTCAGGCCGGGCCCGATCGGCCGGACACGGCCCGGGTCCGGCGGAACCGGACAACTGGCCCGAAGGACAGTTCCGCCCGGGCCCCGGGGCGCGTTGACTGGGGGCCGGTGCGGCCCGGTGAAGGTCACCCAATGGATCATGGGCCCTGAGCAGCGGCCGGATCCGTGGCGGCCGCCACGAGCAAAGGGCTTCACGATGCCGGCAGGCCATTCCACCGGTCGCTCCCGTCTCAGCCCCCGCGCCAAGCGCCGGGCAGAGCGGCGCAAGCGGCTGCGGCGTACGATCATCATCGGTTCGGCGGCCCTCGTCGCGGTCTCGGCGACCGCGTACGCGATGGTCCCGGGCGAGGACGGTGGTACGGCGGACGGACGGCCCACGGCGGCCCGGCCCGACGGGCAGGACGGCGATCCCGCCGAGGGCTCGGACGCGGCCGCGCAGGGCGGCAGACGCTCCCCCAGCCCGGCATCCTCCTCCGGCGCCCCCTCGGCCCAGCCCCCGGCCTCGCCCGCCGCCACCTCCCCAGCGCCCTCCGCACCGGTCCCGGCCTCCGGATCGGGCGCGTTCAAGGCCTCCGCCGCCTCCGGCACGGCACAGGGCAAGGGCACCGTGCGCCGCTGGCGGATCGAGGTCGAGGAGGGCAGCGGGGTCGACCCCGACTCCGCCGCCCGCTCGGTCGAGGCGATCCTCGGGGACCCGCGCGGCTGGACCAAGGACCCGGCGTACGGCTTCCAGCTCGCCGGACCCGGCCAGCCGGTGGACTTCACCGTGAAGATCGCGACGCCGACGACCACCGACCGCCTGTGCGAGGTGGTCACACCCGAGCTGATCGGCGAGACCAACTGCCGGGCCGGCCACACCGTCGTGGTGAACCTCAAGCGCTGGCAGGAGGGATCACCGCAGTTCAGCGGCCCGGTGGAGGAGTACCGGGCGCTGATCGTCAACCACGAGGTCGGGCACGAGCTCGGCCACGACCACGAGAGCTGCGCGGGCCCGGGCAAGCCCGCGCCCGCGATGATGCAGCAGATCAAGGGACTGCTCGGCTGCAAGTCCAACGCCTGGCCGTACGACGCGAGCGGAACTTATCTGTCCGGTCCGCGCGTCCCTTAACGGGGAGAGCCGGCCACCGACTGGGCCGGCCCGGGGGCTAGAGGTGGAAACCGTGCGCGTCGTCAGCTTCAGCGTCCCCGAGTGGTTTCCCTCGTACGACGCGGACGGCTCGGACGGCGCGAACAGCTCGGACGTGCGGCCTCCGGCCCAGCTGACGGACCAGGAGTCCGCGGTGTTCCTGTGCCTGGCCACCGGCGCCTCCAACGCCGAGCTCGCCGCCGAGCTGCAACTGTCCGTCAGCACCGTCAAGTTCCACGTGGGCAACATACGGACGAAGCTGGGCGGGATCAGCCGCCTCCAGGCCTGTCTGCTCGCTGCCCTCGCCCGCGAGGGCAGCCGGCTCAGCGACGGCGGTGCAGCAGCCGGCCCCCGATGACCGTGGCCACACAGGTGGTCGCGCCCTGCGCCAGCAGCGCCTCCGGGTCCGGAACCGCGAAGACCGCGAAGCGGGCCGGGGCGCCCTGCTCCAGGACCCCGTGGAAGGCCTCCTCGGCCGTGTCCCGGCCGGCGAACGGGTCCAGGGCGGGCGTGCCTTCGTACGGGGCCGGCGGCAGGAGCGTGAGCCCCGAGCGGACCACCGCCGTGCGCACCGCCGGGATCGCGAGGCGGCCGGTGACCGCCACCACCCCGCGCGCGAGGAGCTTCTGGGTGCCGCGCCGGGCACTGTTGCCCCACCGCGCCTCGGTCATCTTCAGCGCCTCGAGCGCGTCCTGCCCGCTGATCGGGTCGGCGCCGAGCTCGGTGGTCTCGTACGGATCGTCCGGGTAGTACGTCCGCTCCAGGAGGGTGTCCGCCCCGCGCACCAGCAGCCCCGGGGTGAGCACCCCGGGCCAACGCCGGGCCCGTGCGTGCGGATAGGCCGCGGCGAGGGCCTCGTACGGTCCCACGCGCGCGATCCGGTCGCCCTCGACGAGGACCGCGCCGCCGGACAGCGGCGCGGAACCGGCCGCGGGGACGAGGAGTTCGGCGGAGTGGAGCGTCAGCATCAGTTCGTGGAGATGAGCTTCAGCTCGGGGTGCGCGGTGCCGCCCTCGATGGCGGTGGAGGAGATGTGCGAGACGACGCGGTCGTCGACCGGGTCGTTCGCCGGGTCGTCGTGCACCAGGAGGTGCTCGTACGTCGTCGCGCGCTGCGCCGGGGTGCGGCCCGCCTTGCGGATCAGGTCGATGATCTCCTGGCGGTTGGAGCGGTGCTTGGCACCGGCCGAGGAGACGACGTTCTCCTCCAGCATGATCGAGCCGAGGTCGTCCGCGCCGTAGTGCAGCGAGAGCTGGCCCGCTTCCTTGCCGACGGTGAGCCAGGAGCCCTGGATGTGGGCGATGTTGTCGAGGAACAGCCGCGCGATCGCGATCATGCGCAGGTACTCGAAGATCGTCGCCTGGGTGCGGCCCTTGAGGTGGTTGTTCTCGGGCTGGTAGGTGTACGGGATGAAGGCGCGGAAGCCGCCCGTACGGTCCTGGGTGTCCCGGATCATCGCGATGTGCTCGATGCGCTCGGCGTTGGTCTCGCCGGTGCCCATCAGCATGGTGGAGGTGGACTCCACGCCCAGAGTGTGGGCGATCTCCATGATCTCCAGCCAGCGCTCGCCGGACTCCTTGAGCGGGGCGATCGCCTTGCGCGGGCGCTCCGGCAGCAGTTCGGCGCCGGCGCCCGCGAACGAGTCGAGACCGGCGGCGTGGATGCGCTTGATGGCCTCCTCCGCCGAGACGCCCGAGATCCGGGCCATGTGGTCGACCTCGGACGCGCCGAGGGAGTGGATGACCAGCTGCGGGAAGGCCTTCTTGATGGCGGAGAAGTGGTGCTCGTAGTACTCGACGCCGTAGTCCGGGTGGTGGCCGCCCTGGAACATGATCTGCGTGCCGCCGAGCTCGACGGTCTCCGCGCAGCGGCGCAGGATGTCGTCGAGGTCGCGGGACCAGCCCTTCTTCGTGTCCTTGGGGGCCGCGTAGAAGGCGCAGAACTTGCACGCCGTGACGCACACGTTCGTGTAGTTGATGTTCCGCTCGATGATGTACGTGGCGATGTGCTCGGTGCCCGCGTAGCGGCGGCGGCGCACCGCGTCGGCGGCCTGGCCGAGCGCGTGCAGCGGCGCGTCCCGGTAGAGGTCGAGCGCCTCTTCCTTGGTGATCCGGCCCCCTGCGGCGGCGCGGTCGAGGACAGACTGGAGAGCGGCCTGGTCGGTCACCGGTGCGTCACCTTTCGGCGGTGTGTCAAGGTCCGGACCGATCCAGCCTACGCCAGGCGTTCCGGCTCCCCTTCACGGGCTGTGCGTCAGGTCGCCCTCGGGGTTTCCGGCCGGGCCGTCGCCCGACTTGTAGTGGAGGGTGCCGTTGGCGTTGAGCGTGAACCGCTCGTCGGCGGAGCCGTTGGAGCAGATCCCGGGAGCCGGGTTGGGGCCGCCCGCGGTGTCCAGGACGAGCGAACGGTCGGTGGCGGAGGCGAGCTTCCAGTCGCCGCTGCAGTCGGTGCCCAGGATGGCCAGGACCGACTTGTCCCGGCCGACGACCTCGCCGACCTTGCCGGCCTTGATGGTGATCTCGAACTCGCTGGAGACGCCCATGCGGGCGGTGGTGATGGTGCCCTTCCAGGTGCCGGTGAACTCCTTGGGGACGTCCTGGCGGGTCCCCTTGGGGGCCTCCGTGGTCGTGCCGGTGGACGGGGTCCCGGCCACGACCGGGGCCGAAGCGGAAGCCGAGGGCGCTGCGGACGCGGAGGTTCGCGGGCCCTCGCCGGACGCCGTGTCCCGGCCCTTGTCGCCCTGTCCGGGCATCAGGCCCATCCCGTACAACCCGCCGGTGAGCCCGGCCAGTACGGCGGCCGCGGCGAGGACGAGCGTGCAGCTGAAGCGCCGCCCGGCCGCGGTCACGCTGACCCGGCGCCCGTCGGAGGTGGTCCGGGGGTGCGGCACGTTCCCTCCGGCACCGCCGACGCCACCCCGGACGCCACTGCCGACGGCGCCGCCGCCGGCCGTCTCGGTGGGCGAGCCGTAGGGTCCGCCGCCGTTCGCGTACGAAGGGTCCGGCGCCCCGAATCCCGGTCCGCTCGGGTACGAGGGGGTCGTGAAGGGGACCGGGCCCGAGGGGCTCTCCGCCACCGCCGTGTCCAGGTCGAGCAGGGCGACGGCGGCCCGGCTGGCCTCCTCCACCAGGGGCGCGGGCAGCCAGCCCGGGGTCAGCAGGGCCCCGTCCAGGGCCGCCGCGATCGCTTCCGGCGTGGGCCGGTCGGCGGCCGCCTTGGCCAGGCAGGCCTCGATCAGCTCGCGCAGCCGTCCGGCCGGGACCGCGCCGAGCTCGGGCGGCTCGTGGACGACCTTGTAGAGGAGGGTCGCCGAGTTGTCGCCGGTGAAGGGCGGGCGCCCGGTCGCCGCGAAGGCCAGTACCGCGCCCAGCGAGAACACGTCGGCGGCTCCGGTGATCCCCTTGCCGAGGATCTGCTCGGGTGACATGTAGCCCGGCGAGCCGACGGAGACCCCGGTGGAGGTGAGCGAGGCGGTGCCGTCCGTGGCCCGGGCGATCCCGAAGTCGATCAGCCGGGGCCCGTCGAGGGTCAGCATCACGTTGGACGGCTTCACGTCCCGGTGTACGAGGCCCAGCCCGTGCACCGCCACCAGGGCGCGGGCCAGCCCGGCGCCGACGGCGCGTACCGAAGTCTCGGGCAGCGGACCGTGCGCGGCCAGCGCCCGGTCCAGGGAAGGGCCCGCCACGTACCCCGTGGCCACCCACGGCACCGGGGCGTCCGGATCCGCGTCGAGCACGGGCGCGGTCCACTCGCCGCCCACCCGCCGGGCGGCCTCGACCTCGCGGCGGAACCGGGCCCGGAACTCCTCGTCGGCGGCGAAGTGCGGGTGCACGATCTTGACGGCGACGGTCCGGCCGCCCGCGCTGCGCCCCAGGTAGACCCGGCCCATACCGCCCGCGCCGAGCCGGCCCAGCAGCCGGTACGCGCCGATGGTCCGCGGCTCACCGGCTTCGAGCGGCTGCATCGTGTCCCCCTCATCCCCGGGATCCGGGGCCCTCGTGTCGCCCGGCCAAGCAGCACACTAAGCGGCCTCGGGGAAGTGCGGTGCGTTTCCGCGTCGTCCGGTGCGGTGCATCGGCGTGTTGCCGCTTCGCCCGCGTACTGGACGTACTTGGGTGATGCGGCAGTGCGGCGAGGTGCCGTGCCGGGCGGCGCGGGGGCGTGCCGCACTTCCCCGAGGCCGCTTGGGGGGGTGCGCGGCCGGGACGGGCCGCCTTTCCATTCCCGGCGGGTGACGGGAATGGAAAGGGGAACCGAATTCACCGGAAACGGCATATCCGTCATTCCCGGACCTCAAACCCGATGGGCGTTCCGCTCAGCGTTCCGCTCAGTGTTCCGCGACGGCCGCCGTCAGGAGCTCCAGGGCCACATCCTCGGGATACCCCGTCGTCGGTCCCGTACGGCGTGCGAATTCCCTTACGCCGGCGATCTGTTCCGGTCCGAAGCGGAAGTCGAGCGTGGTGAAGTACCGCTCCAGCAGCTCCGCGTCGAAGGCCTCCCAGCGGGCCGCCTGCTCGGCGACCTTGGTGACCTCCTCCAGGGAGACGTCACGCGAGGCGAGGAAGGCCTCGTGGACCTTCTGTACGACGACGGGCTCGCGGGCGAGGTAGTCCTTGCGGGCGGCCCAGACGGCGAAGACGAACGGCAGCCCGGTCCACTCCTTCCACATCTGCCCCAGGTCGTGCACGGCCAGGCCGAGCCGGGGGGCGTCGTGGAGCGAGGCGCGCAGCGCGGCGTCGCCGATCAGCACGGCCGCGTCGGCCTCCTGCATCATCACCCCCAGGTCGGGCGGGCAGGTGAAGTAGTCGGGCCGGACCCCGTACTGCTCGGAAAGCAGCAGCTGGGCGAGGCGTACCGACGTACGGGAGGTCGAGCCCAGAGCGACGCGGGCTCCATCGAGCTGCTCCAGCGGGACCTGCGAAACGATCACGCAGGACATCACGGGACCGTCGCAGCCGACCGCGAGGTCGGGGAAGGCGACGAGCTGGTCGGCGTTGCGGAGGAACTCCACGAGGGTGATCGGGGCGATGTCGAGCTCGCCCGCGACGAGGCGCTCACTGAGCTTTTCGGGGGTGTCCTTGGTCAGCTCCAGGTCCAGCAGCGTGCCGGTTCTGGCCAGCCCCCAGTAGAGCGGCAGGCAGTTCAGGAACTGGATGTGGCCGACGCGGGGCCGGCTGCGATAGACGTCCACATCGCGAGACTAGCCCCCGGTTCCACGTCAGCCTTCCCACGGGTCTCAAACGTCCGGGTGACGTGATCTTTCCCTCTGGTCTCGGCCGCAGGGTGCGTGCTAGGCTCGTCGCAAGTTGCAGTTTGGTTTCCCTTGCAGTACGAGGCCTGCGGAGAATGTGACCCGCAGGCTTTTGTAGTTTTCAGACTTCTTAGCAGGTTCTGGAGCAGGGCGACCCTTTGGCCCATAGGAGGGCTCATGGCTACCGGAACCGTGAAGTGGTTCAACGCTGAAAAGGGCTTCGGCTTCATCGCCCAGGACGGCGGCGGCCCGGATGTCTTCGTCCACTACTCCGCGATCAACGCCTCTGGCTTCCGCTCCCTCGAGGAGAACCAGACGGTGAACTTCGACGTCACGCAGGGTCCGAAGGGCCCGCAGGCGGAGAACGTCACCCCGGCTTAATCGCCTGGGCCAACCAGTCGCGGTTGGATATGCAGTACCCAAGGAGCCCTGTCACCTCTGCGCGAGCAGAGCGGCAGGGCTCCTGCCTTTGCCCTCCGGAGGGGTCTCCGGGGTGGGCGCACGAAGACGGCCGGCCCCGGCACCGTTTCCACGGTGCCGGGGCCGGCCGTCTTGGCGTTACTTGGCGGGGGTGGGGGCCGGGGTGACCGGAGCCGTGATCTTGATGTCCAGGATCAGGGTCACCTTCTGCGGGGTGGTCAGGCGCAACGAGTACGTCCCCGCGGGCAGGTCCGCGTCGGTGAACAGCTCCGGCAGGACGATCTTGCCGTCGGCGCCCGACTTCAGCAGCGGGAGCCTGAAGGTCTTCTTGCCGGCCTCGTCCTTGAAGTACGGGCTCTTCGCGGTCGCCGGGTCCACCGGGACCCACACGCCGTCCGCGCCCTTCACCACCAGCTCGGCGAAGGTCTCCGTACCCTCCACGGCCTTGCCGGCGGCCGTGGCGAGGACCGTGATGTCCTTGATGCCGGTACCGGCGACGGCCTCCAGCGGCTGGGCGCCGTCCGGGCGGGCCAGCCGGTCGGCGACCGGCTTCGGCGTCACCTTGCCCTCGAAGGACGCCGTGAGCCGGCCCGTCGTGTCGGTGGCCGAGACCCGCAGGGTGAAGGTGCCGTCCTTGGGGCCCGCCGTGAGACCGGGCGCGGACGCGATGCCCTCGGCGTCGGCCACGGCCACCAGCGAGTCGGTCGGGGCCTTCGGGAAGGCGGTGCCGCCGGTGGTGTCGCCCTCGACCGCGAAGACGACCTTCTGGCCGGCGGCGGGCTTGCCGTCGCTGAGGACCACCTTGACCCGCGGGACCTCGGCGAACGCCGCCCCCACCTCGGCCGTGAGACCGGGGCCGCCGAGTACCGACAGCCCGTTCAGGTGCGGGGCCGTCGGCTTCGGCTTCTCCGGGGTCGGAGTCGGAGTCGGCGTAGGGGTCGGGGTGGGCGTAGGGGTGGGCGTCGGCTTCGGCGTGTTCTTGGCCGGCGGCTGATAGCCGGGCTGGGTGCCCGGCGTCTCGGTCGGGTAGTTCCCGGCGGGCGGGTTCGGGACCTCGCCGACGCCGCCGGTCTGGTACTGCCGCATGTAGCCGAGCACGGTGTTCACGTACTCGCGGGAGTTGTTGTAGCTGAGGACCGCCGCGTCGAGCTTGGCCGCGACCGAGAGGTCCCGGTCGCCCGCGCACAGGTAGAGGCCCGCGCCCAGGGCGGCGTCGTAGATGTTGTTCGGGTCCCGCTTGGCGTCGCCGTTGCCGTCGGCGCCCCACGTGGCCCAGGTGGACGGGATGAACTGCATCGGGCCGACGGCCCGGTCGTAGACGGCGTCCGCGTCGAACTCACCCTTGTCGGTGTCGCGGACCTCCGCGAAGCCGTTGCCGTCGAGGCGGGGACCGCGGATCGGCTTCTCGGTGTAGCCGTCGGCCTTGAGCCCGTAGCCCGAGGCGTGCACGGACTCGACCCGGCCGATGCCGGCGAGCAGCTGCCAGGGCAGCTTGCAGCCGGGGAGCGCCGCGGCCACGGACACCTCGGCGCGGTGGTAGGCGTCGAGGGCGGTCGCGGGTATCCCGCTGGCCCCCTCCGGCGCGGCCTGCCCGGCGGGCACCTGCGGATCGGCGACCTCCCCGGGCAGGTCCAGCCGGGCGTCACCGCGGTCGGTGGCCTGCGGGCTGTCGGGAGTCGGCTCGGACTCGCCCGCGTCGGCGGTCGACGGGCTGGTCACGACCGCGGCGGTGGTCAGGCTGGCCGCGAGGGCGGCGGTGCACAGGACCTTGCGCGAGGTGTTGACGAGGTGACGGTGAAGCGGCTTCACAGTGCGGCGATCCCCCCAGGAGCCGTCAAGTTATACGACCGGTCGGGCCGTGAATATCCACTGTCTATCAGGTATTCGCAGGAGACTCGCCGTCACCCCGGGAGATGTGACGGACCATTCGTCTCGGCTTCACCGGACTCTCATGACCGAACGAACAGAGGACCTAAGTCCCTGCCCGAATAACCCCAAAGACCCCCGGTTTCACCCTAGTCCGCTGCTTACGCTGGTATTTATGGCGACCAGTACCAAGAAGGACCAGCGCCGCGAGGCCCGCGAGCGGCTCCACGCGGAACGCGAGGCCGCGGCGCGTCGCGCGAAGCTGCGCGGCCGGCTCCTCATCGGCGGCGCGGTGGCCTCCGCACTCGCCCTCGCGACCGTCGTCGGCGTCCTCGCGGCGGACTCCTCCGGCGCGGGCGACGACGAGGCGGCGGGCAAGCCGTTCGTGCGGCCCGCCCACACCACCGGCAAGGACGGGATCGTGGTCCCGTACGGCAAGCCGGACGCCCAGCACGTCCTGACGATCTGGGTGGACCCCCGCTGCCCGTTCTGCGCGGGAGCCGAACAGGGCCTGGGCCCCACCATCAAGGAACAGGCCGACGCCGGCGCCTACCGGGTCGAGTACCGCTTCGCGACCTTCCTGGACAAGTCCCTCGGCGGCGGCAAGGGCTCCAAGCGCGCCCTCAACGCCCTGGGCGCGGCGGTCAACGAGAGCCCCGAGAAGTTCATGGAGTACGTCCACGTCATCTTCGAGAACCACCCGGAGAACGAGACGGACGACAAGTTCGCCTCCACCGCCACCCTCCTGGAACTCGCGGACCAGGTCCCGGGCCTGCCGACGCCCGCGTTCAACCAGGCCGTCAAGGAACTCACCTACATGCCCTGGGTGGAGAAGGTCGGCCAGGCCTTCCACGACGAGAACATCAACGGCACCCCGGCGGTGTTCATCGACGGCAAGAGGATCATCCTCAACTCGGGCAAAGGCATCGAATCCATCACCCCGGACGCCTTCAAGCAGCTGATCACGGACAGCCGGAAGCCGTAACCCGCCGGTTAGGGCATTCAGCCGTCACGAAGAGCGACAATCCTCTCACCATATGTAACTTCGCAGTGCCGGAATCCCCACGAGATAGGCACGCGATGAGGCACGTACGTCACACCCGGACCAGGCGCTGGCGGCGGCTCGCCGTCCTGGCCATGGCCCCGCTACTGGCCCTGTCGGCCACCGCCGCGACCGCGCAGGGGGTGTGGGTGACGACCCCGCCCAAGCCCACCGCCGCCTCCGGCGTGGGCGGGGCCGCCGCGGACTGCCCGGACGGGCTCCGCGGCACCTGTGTGTACGCCGTCGGCGGCACCGGCGACGGCAAGCTGGAGGCGTACAGCCCGGCCAGCGGCACCTGGGCCACCCTTCCGTCGCTGAAGAGCCCCCAACGCCTCCTTCCCGCGACCACCACCGCACCGTGCCCCAGCGGGATCAAGGGCGACTGCGTGTACGCCATCGGAGGGTTCTGGACCGGTATCCCCCAGGCGCCGGCAGAGGCCTACAGCACGGAGACGAACGCCTGGCTGACCCTTCCCGCCCCGCCGACCCTCCGGGGCGGGGCAGCAGCCACGGCACCGTGCCCGGACGGGCTGGGGCTGCGCGGTACGTGCGTGTACGTCATCGGCGGCAGCGACGGCGTCAACTCCCTCGCCACGGTGGAGGCCTACAGCCCGGCGACCAACACCTGGGCCTCACTGACGCCCCTGCAGACGGCGCGCAGCGGCATCGGCGCCTCGGCCGCGCCCTGCCCCGGCGCTCTGGGCCTCAAGGGCACGTGCGTGTACGCCATCGGCGGCGCGGGCGCCGCCGGGAACCTCACGTCGGTGGAGGTGTACAGCCCGGTCCTCAACGCCTGGCAGTTCGTGGCCCCCCTGCCGACCGCGCGCTTCACCCTCTCCGCGGCCACAGCACCCTGCCCCGAGGGCATGAGCGACGGCTGCGTGTACGCCCTGGGCGGGAGCGACAACGGGGTCACCCTGTCGACGGCCGAGGCCTACAGCCCGGTCACCAACGCCTGGGTGACGCTGCCGTCGATTCCCACACCCCGCAGGGAGTTCGGTGCGGCGGCGGCGCCCTGCCCCAAGAACACGAAGAGCGACTGCGTGTACGCCATCGGCGGCTTCATCGACGGCGCGACGTCAACGGCGACGACGGAGGCCTTCGCCATCGAACGCGAGGCGGCGAATCCCAAGCCGAAGCCGTCCACTCAGCCCAGGCCCCCGGCCGACGACCCGTTCCCGGACTCCGCGGTCGACGCGGGCCCCGGCACCGCCTCCTGAAACACCCGTGACACCCCGTTCGGGTCGGCGCCGTCCTGGCGCCGGCCCGAAGGCATGTCCCCGACCTGCGCCCACACCGTCTTGCCAGGACCTCGCACCACCACCCCCCACTCCCGCGCCACGGCCGCCACCACGAGCAGTCCCCGCCCGCCCTCCGCGGACCACGGATCAACGGGTCCGTCCACCGGCGCCTTGTCACCCCGGGTGTCGCTGACCATCACCCGCACGTTCCCCCCTGCGTATTCCAGCCGCAGCTCGAAGTCCCGCCCGGCCACCCGCCCGTGCAGTACGGCATTGGCCGCGAGCTCCCCGACGACGAGCCCGACGTCGTCGGAGAGCTCGCAGCCGAACGGCACCCCCCAAAAGGCCAGCTGCGCCTGCGCGAGCCGCCGGGCGAGCCGGGCCCCTCGCGGCGTGGAACTGAACCGCTGTGCCATGTCACTCTTTTCAGTCGTCACCTCACCGAGCGTGGCGACCGCGCTCTACGCTTTCCAGTAGTCGCGGCGTGACGCACATGCGCTGTAGGTACGCCGACGTCTGCGTGTACGGCTTGTACGGACGAGGGCGGTTCAGCCGATGAACGACATGTCAGACCGCGAGGAGCGGCCGGAACGCCCGGTGGAGGCGGACGGCACGGCACACCTGTTCCGCGCGCTGGGCAAACAGATCAAGGCGCTACGGGAGGCGGCCGGCCTCCACCAGAGGGAACTGGCCGCGCTGTTGCATGTGGGCGAGGACCTGATCGGTGCGATCGAGCGGGGCGTACGGACCCCGCAGCCGGACCTGCTGGAACGGGCCGACGGGGTTCTCGGGGCGCGGGGCGTCCTGCTGGTGGCGATCCCGGAGGTCAAGGAGGCGCAGAAGCGGGCGCGGACGCGGCATCCGGACTGGTTCCGGAGTTACGCGGAGGCGGAGGCGAACACCCAGGCCGTCCATGCGTATGCGCACCAGGGCGTACCCGGCCTATTGCAGACGGAGCGTCACGCACGCGAGGTCTTCACCCAGCGCCGCCCGTTGCTGGACGAGGGGACCATCGAGAAGCGGGTGCAGGACCGACTATCCCGCCAGCAGATCTTTGAACGCTGGCCCTCTCCCACCTTCAGCTTCATCCTCGACCAGAGCCTGCTGGAACGGCAGGTCGGTGGCCCAGACGTCCACCGTGAACAGCTCCAACGCTTCCTGCACATCGGGGGGTTGCGTACGGTGGAGCTCCAGGTGATGCCGTATATGCGTGGCGCACACACCGCAATGGGCGGCTCGTTCACCCTGCTCCACCCCAAGGGCCGCCAGCAGATCGCTTACCACGAGGCCTATGGCCGTCCTCACCTGATCACCGACCCCGATCAGGTACGGATCATGGCCGAGCGCTGTGGGATCATCCGGGCACAGGCACTCGCGCCCCACGAGTCCCTCGCCTTGATCGAGAAAACGCTGGGAGAAGTCAGATGAAGACCACCGACCTGGCCTGGTTCAAGAGCAGTTTTAGCGACGGCGAGGGCGGCGACTGCGTCGAGGTCGCGCTCGCCTGGCGGAAGTCGAGCTACAGCAGCGGCGAGGGCGGTGAATGCGTCGAGGTCGCCACCTGCCCCACGACCATCCACGTCCGGGACTCCAAGGTGACCGCCGGTCCCGAGCTGACGGTCGCCCCCGCGACCTGGAGCGCCTTCCTGGGCGGGATCACCGCGCACCGCTGATCCCGCCCGCCGCGCGCGGGGCCCCGTACCTGGCCATCATGGTGGGGTGAGGCGTACGCGTACGGTGCTGCTCTGCATCGCCGGGCTGGTTGCGGCAACGCTCCCCGCAGGGGCAGCGGCCGCCGCGCCGCGGGACTGCGTCAGGACCCCGGGGCCCGTGCAGGGCCAGGCCCGGGAGGTGCTCGACATCGCCGAGCGGGCCAAGCGGGAGCTCGGTCTGAACTCCGTGATCCTGCGGGTCTCCTCCGAGGGCAAGGAGCTCGTCACCGCGTCGCTCGGCGAATCCGTGACGGGCGTTCCCGCCGACCCGGCGATGCACTTCCGCTCGGGGTCCGTGGGGATCGCGTACATGACCACCGTCCTGCTCCAGCTGGTCGACGAGGGCAAGGCAGGCCTCGACGACCCGATCGCGCGCTGGCTGCCGGACGCCCCGCACGCCTCGGAGATCACCCTGCGCATGCTCGGCAGTTCCACCTCGGGACTGCACGATTACGTGACGGACCCGAAGTTCCTGGCGGAGCTGGAGGCCGCACCGTTCAAGCAGTGGCCCCCGGCGGAGGTCACAGGCATCGCGGCCGCCCATCCGCTCTGGTACGAGCCGGGCACCAACTTCAGCTACTCGCACGCCAACTTCCAGCTCCTCGGCGCCGCCCTGGAGAAGATCAGCGGTATCCCCCTGGAGCGGCTGTTGAGGGAGCGCGTGATGGACCCGCTGGGGCTGAGCCATACCTCGAGCAGCACCACGCCGGAGATCCCGGTCCCCGTTCAGCACTCCTTCACTTCGGACCGCGGCATCTACGAGGAATCGAGCTACTGGAACCCGTCCTGGACCACCGCTCCGGGGGCGGTCCTCACCAGCAACATCTGTGACCTGGAGCGCTCCGGCCGTGCCATGGGCACCGGGGAGCTGCTGTCCCCGCAGGCGTTCAAGACACAGCTAGATCCGGGCACGGTGGGCCTGGGACGCCCCACGGCCGGCTGTCCGGCCACCGTCTGCCTGAAGAACACGGCGGCCGAGCACTTCGGGCTCGGGGTCATCGTCGTCAACGGCTGGATCCTGCAGAATCCGTCGTTCTCCGGTTACGCGGCCATGCAGGCCTACCTCCCGGCGGAGCGGCTGTCCATCGCGGTCAGCGTGACGAAGGGCCCGAAGACCCCCGAGGGCAACCAGGCCCAGACCGTGGCCGAGCGCATCGCCGCCGCCCTCGCCCCCGACCACTCCCTGAAGCCGGAGCACCATCCTTAGAGGTGCTCACACTGGGACCGCCATCGACCGTGCACCCCTGCGACTCCAGCACTTCAGGTCAGCGCATGAAAGGGCGTGGCAGCGACCGATCCCACGGCCCTGTTCCTTCAAGTGACTCGTTTTCAGGCAGATGGCGAGTTGCCGGGAGGGGCTACCGGAGAGAACGTGGAGAGAGGCGAGAAGCCAGCGACCACCCCGGAGAACGTGATGACGAAAATCAAATTTCAGAGTGTGTTCGCCCCGGTCACGGCGAGCGGCGACAATGATCAATTGATCATCCTTCGCGTGGACAACGAGGAGGTGTTCGAGGGGTTTATTCACCAAGGAGGAACCATTGACGTCAACGTGACGATGCCCATCACGACCTTGTTTGTCGAGTTGGGGACCAGAACCTTCGACGCCCTGGGGCATCCCGGCGAATTCCTCAACTTCATGCACCTTGCTGCACATCCACCGCCCGAAGAGGAGCCGGTCTGGAAAGTCACCGTCTTTGACGACGGGGTTTCCGAGACCACCTTCCGGAGCAGAGTCCCGGGTCATGGAGGAAAATTCGAACTCAGTTTCGCCCTGCCGAGCCCGTGATTCCGACTGTTGGGGGTCGACGCCTCTTGAGGTCGCGACGCCTGACTGGAAAGGCGTGATACCAGTGCCTGCCGACTCCAAGCTGACTGACGCACAGAGAAAGACTCGCGATGAAATCTTCGCTGAGCTCGATGAGGCTGAGGCGGGTCTTCGAGAGGTGCAGAAGAAGGCTCGTCAGCAACTATCGGGGATGAATGGTCACGACGGGGACACTCACTGCTTCAGATGCGATTGCCCTGCCTACAAGTCTCCTAGCTCTGGGCACTCAAGCCTCTGCTCTCGTGCCACCTGTCGTCATCATTTCGTATCCCACGACATTATCTAATACCCACCCATTCACAGCCCAACGAGCAGCGCCAAACCGACCGTCATAGCAACTGCGGCTGCGTGGATTGTTCCAGACGGTCTGTGGGAGATCGCGGAGCCGCTGATCCCGCCGCCGACGGTGCGACCGCAGGGCGGTGGAACGAGCCAGTCAAAGCCGCGCAGCTCCTCGCGGATCTCCTGGGCCTCGTCCCGCACCCGGGCGCTGTGGCACCTCGAGCTCGATCGCACCGCACAGGGCCAGCAGGCCCGGCTACGCCCCCGGCCCCGCCCACAGGCCGCCCTCGGTCAGCCCCAGGAGATCGATCGCGTTGCCGCGCACGATGCGGTCGATCACGTCCGGCGCCAGGTGGCCCATCTGGGCCTCGCCGACCTCGCGGGACTTCGGCCAGGTCGAGTCCGAATGCGGGTAGTCCGTCTCGTAGAGGACGTTGCCGACGCCGATCGAGTCCAGGTTCTTCAGGCCGAAGGCGTCGTCGAAGAAGCAGCCGAAGACGTGCCCGGCGAAGAGTTCCGACGGCGGGCGCAGCACCTTGTCCGCGACTCCGCCCCAGCCGCGATTCTCCTCCCAGACCACGTTCGCGCGCTCCAGGATGTACGGGATCCAGCCGATCTGACCCTCCGCGTACATGATCCTCAGGTTCGGGAAGCGCTCGAACTTGCCGCTCATCAGCCAGTCGACCATCGAGAAGCAGCAGTTGGCGAAGGTGATGGTGGAGCCGACCGCCGGCGGGGCGTCCGCCGAGGTGGAGGGCATCCGGCTCGAGGAGCCGATGTGCATGGCGATGACCGTGCCGGTCTCGTCGCAGGCCTGGAGGAACGGGTCCCAGTAGTCCGTGTGGACGGACGGGAGGCCCAGGTGCGGGGGTATCTCCGAGAACGCGACCGCGCGGACCCCGCGCGCCGCGTTGCGGCGGACCTCCGCGGCCGCCAGGTGCGCGTCCCACAGCGGGATGAGGGTCAGCGGGATGAGCCGGCCACGGGCGTCCGGGCCGCACCATTCCTCCACCATCCAGTCGTTGTACGCCCGTACGCCCAACAGCCCCAGCTCGCGGTCGGTCGCCTCCGTGAAGGTCTGGCCGCAGAAGCGGGGGAAGGTCGGGAAGCAGAGCGCCGACTGGACGTGGTTGACGTCCATGTCCGCGAGACGCTCGGGAACCGAGAAGGACCCGGGGCGCATCTGCTCGTAGGTGATGACTTCCAGTTTGATCTCGTCGCGGTCGTATCCGACAGCCGTGTCGAGTCGGGTGAGCGGCCGGTGCAGGTCCTCGTACACCCACCAGTCGCCTATCGGGCCGTCGTCGCCCTTGGCCCCCATGACGGGGGCGAACTTGCCGCCGAGGAAGGTCATTTCCTTCAAGGGGGCGCGGACGACCCGGGGACCGGTGTCCTTGTACTTGGACGGGAGCCGGTCCCGCCAGACATGGGGGGGCTCCACCGTGTGGTCGTCCACCGAGATGATCTTCGGGAAGGTCTCCATACCCGATACGGTAGCGCCGATCTGACGAACCGTCAGCTAGTTGGGCACCTATCGGGCCTGGATCAGGCCTGGATCAGGACCGGATCGGGAATGGATCAGTCCGGGACGGGCTGACGTGTACGCGCAAGACAGGGCAGACTGACCCTTACACCGACGGAAGGCAGGGGGACGACAGATGGACGGCGTACCGGCCATCCCACGCCCGCGGAACCACCCCGACGCAGCCCGGGCCACACCCGAACCCCCCACCCCCCACAACTCCCGCTTCGCCGTCCTCGGACCCATCCGCGCCTGGCGCGGCCCCGAGGCACTGCCCTCCGGCACCCCCCAGCAGCGCGCCCTGCTCGCCACGCTCCTGCTGCGCGACGGCCGTACCGCCACCGCGCCCGAGCTGATCGACGCGATCTGGGGCGAGGACCCGCCGCAGCAGGCCCTCGCCACGATCCGTACGTATGCCTCCCGCCTGCGCAAGGTCCTCGACCCCGGGCTGCTCGTCTCCGAGTCCGGCGGCTACGCGATCCGGCTGCGCTCCACCGCCACCCTCGACCTCGGCGTCGCCCGGAGCCTCGTCGCCGACGCCGAGACGGCCCGCGAAGCCGGTGACCGGGCCCTCGCCCGTACGCTGCTGGCCCGCGCCCTGGAACTGTGGGACGGCGAACCCCTCGCCGGGGTTCCCGGCCCCGCGGCCGCCACCGAGCGCACCCGGCTGGAGGAATGGCGGCTCCAGCTGCTGGAGACCCGCCTCGACCTCGACCTGGAGGTCGGCCACCACGCCGAGGCCGTCTCCGAGCTCACCGCCCTCACCGCCGCCCACCCGCTGCGCGAACGCCTGCGCGAGCTGCTCATGCTCGCCCTCTACCGCAGCGGCCGGCAGGCCGAGGCCCTCGCCGTCTACGCCGACACCCGCCGGCTCCTCGCCGGCGAACTCGGCGTCGACCCGCGCCCCGAACTCTCCGCCCTCCAGCAGCGCATCCTGAACGCCGACGCCGACCTGGCCCGCGCCGAGGACCCGGCCCCGGCGGCCGCCGCCGTCCACGTACGGCCCGCCCAGCTGCCCGCGACCGTCCCCGACTTCACCGGCCGCAGCAGCTTCGTCGGCGAACTCGGCGCGATCCTCTCCGGCGGGGCCGAGGGCCAGGTCATGGCCGTCTCCGCGCTCGCCGGGATCGGCGGCGTCGGCAAGACCACCCTCGCCGTGCACGTCGCGCACGCCGCCCGCCCGCACTTCCCGGACGGCCAGCTCTACGTCGACCTCCAGGGCACCGAGGCCCGCCCCGCCGAACCCGAGGCCGTCCTCGGCTCCTTCCTGCGCGCGCTGGGCACCCCCGACACCGCCATCCCCGACTCCCCCGCCGACCGGGCCGCCCTCTACCGCTCCACCCTCGACGGCCGCCGCGTCCTGGTCCTGCTCGACAACGCCCGCGACGCCGCCCAGGTCCGCCCGCTTCTGCCGGGCACCGCGGGCTGCGCCGCCCTGGTCACCAGCCGGGTCCGCATGGCGGGCCTCGCCGGGGCCCATCTCGTCGACCTCGACGTGATGAGCCCCGAGGAGGCCCTCCAGCTCTTCACCCGGATCGTCGGCGAGGAGCGCGTACGCTCCGAACGCCAGGCCGCCCTGAACGTCGTCGGCGCTTGCGGGTTCCTGCCGCTCGCCATCCGCATCGCCGCCTCCCGGCTCGCCGCCCGCCGTACCTGGACCGTCTCCGTCCTCGCCGCCAAACTGGCCGACGAGCGCCGCCGCCTCGACGAGCTCCAGGCCGGCGACCTCGCCGTCAAGGCCACCTTCGAGCTGGGCTACGGCCAGCTGGAGCCCGCCCAGCAGCGCGCGTTCCGCCTCCTCGGCCTCGCCGACGGCCCCGACATCTCCCTCTCGGCGGCAGCCGCCGTACTGGACCTGCCCGAGCACGACACCGAGGACCTCCTCGAAGCCTTAGTCGACTGCTCCCTCCTCGAATCCGCCGCACCGGGCCGCTACCGCTTCCACGACCTCGTACGCCTCTACGCGCGTGCCTGCGCCGAGCGCGACGAGCAGCCGCCGAGCGGGCGCGACGCCGCCCTGGACCGGCTGCTGGACTTCTACCTGGCCACCGCCTCCGGGGTCTACGCCCTGGAGCGCCCCGGCGACCGGCTGCCCGCGCACCTGTCCGACACCCACTACCCCGGGCTGGTCTTCGGGGAGCCGCGCGCCGCCCTGGACTGGCTGTACGCCGAGGCGGACCCGCTGCTGGCGTGCGTACGGCAGGCCTCCGTACGGGGCGGCGAGACGCTCGTCCTGCGCCGGGCCGTGGACCTGCTGTGGGCGGCGAAGGACCTGGCCGAGTCCGGGGCCAACTCCAAGCAGTACGAATCGGCCGCCGTCGCGCTGCGGGACGCCGCCCAGGCCGCCAAGGATCCGTACGCCGAGGGCCGGGCCCGCACCACGCTCACCAACGTGCACCTGGTCGCGGGCCGGTTCGCCGAGGCCGACGACGAGGCCCGCCAGGCCACGGCGCTGGCCCGCGAGGCCGGCGACCCGCTGCCCAGCTGCTGGGCGCCCAACGACCGCGGGATCATCGCCCTTTACCAGGGCCGGTACGCGGACGGCGAGCGCTACCTGCGGGAGGCCATCGAAAGCTTCCGGGCCGACGCCAACAACGTGGGCGAGGCGAGCGCGCTGTGCAACCTCTCCCGCATCCACGTGGAACTGGGCCGCCTCAGCAGCGCCATAGACCTCGCCCAGCAGGGCATCGCCATCTACGACCGGATGGGTCTGACCCTGCGCCTGGCCAACGGCCGCTACGCGCTGGGCATCGCCCTCACCCAGGCGGGCCGGCTCGGCGAGGCCCTGTCGCAGCTCACCGAGGCGCTGTCGCTGTTCCACGACAACCGCCAGCCGCTGTGGGAGGGCGTGACCCACTTCCGGCTCGCCGAGGCCCATCTGGCGGCGCGACGGCCCACGTTGGCCGCCTCGCACGCCGAGCAGGCCATCGCGCTGCGCGGGATCGGCGGCGAGTGGCGGCGGGCGACCGTGCTGACGGTGCTGGGCAAGGCGCTGCGGCGGCTGGGGCAGACGGACCGGGCGCGGGCGTGCTGGCGGGACGCGGAGGCCGTGTTCGCGCAACTCGGTTCGCCCGAACTGGCGGAGGTCCAGGCCCTGCTGGCGTCGGAGATCGCCGCCTGAGCCGGTGGTGGCCAGTGGCGACCTTTGGTGACCTGCGGTGACGTCCGATGAACGAGGCGTTCATCGTTCGTTTATCGCCCCGCGACACTATTGGTTCATCGACCCGGTGCGTCGGGGGGCAACCGGGTCGGTTGGAGGACCACCCGTTCGGCGGTCCGCGGGGGAATCGCCGAACGGGCCCTACCCATCCATCAGGAGATTCGATGACGACGAACGAGAACATCCTGCCGAACGACGGCGACATCAAGCCGCTCGACAACCACGCCTCGGGCGTCGAGATCGAGACTCTGGACAACCACGCTTCGGGAATCGAGATCAAGCCGCTCGACAACCACGCCTCGGGCGAGGAGATCCAGACGCTGGACAACCACGCGTCAGGTCCTCGGCCGTAGGCAAACAGCAAAACGTACGGGGGAATCGTACGGGGGAGCACGGGGGAGACGGCGGTCGCGGTGGCCCGGAGGGGGAGCCACCGCGGCCGCCGCCGCATGCCCGCGTCCGGCCGCTTTCGGCTCAGGGGGTGTCTTGTCGATCGGGCCGGATCAGGGAGCGGCGTCTGGTGCCGTGGATCGCAAGGCGGAGGAGGGAGCCGACGCGGAGCGTCGGCGACCGACGACAACGCGGCGAGGCGCGGTGCCAGACGCCGCGAGCCCGGCCTGATCGACAAGACACCCCCTAGGCTGGGAGACGTGTTCACCAGCCATGGGCCGAGCGTCCGGGAACTCGCCGTGCAGGCCCTCTCCTCCGTCGAGCGCGGCTACGACCTGCTCGCGCCGAAGTTCGACCACACGCCCTTCCGCACCCCGGACCGGATGCTCGACGCCGTCGAGGAGACCCTCGCCCAGCGGGAGGGATCCTTCCGCGCCGGGCTGGACGTCTGCTGCGGCACCGGCGCCGGGATCGGCATGCTGCGCCGGCTCTGCCGGGAGCGCGTGACCGGGGTGGACCTGAGCGCGGGCATGCTGGCCGAGGCCCGGCGGGCGCATCCGGACGAGCGCGTGGACTTCGTACGGGCCGACGCGCGGGCCCTGCCGTCCGCGCTCGGGGACTCCTACGACCTGGCCGTGAGCTTCGGCGCCTTCGGCCACTTCCTCCCGGCCGAGCGGCCCGCCCTCTTCTCCGGGATCCACGCGGCGCTGCGCGAGGGCGGGGTCTTCGCCTTCCCGATCGGCGCGCCGATCCCGCCGAGCCACCCGCTGTGGTGGGCGGTCGCAGGCTTCGACGCGGCGATGCGGGTGCGCAACGCGGTGTGGCGCCCGCCCTTCGTCATGTACTACCGGACCTTCCCGCTGGGCGGGGTCCGCGCCGATCTGCGGGCGGCCGGCTTCGCGGTGGATACCGTGCCGCTGGAGCACTTCGGGCGCCAGGCGGCGTCCGGTGCTCCGCGCTGGCGGCTGGTCCTGGCCCGCAAGACCGCCGCGCCGGCCGAGCCGGCTGCGCCGCTCAGCGGGCCCGCAGTTCGCGCTTGAGGACCTTGCCGCTCGCGTTGCGCGGCAGTTCGGCGACGAACTCCACCGCGCGCGGCACCTTGTAGTTGGCCATCTCCCGCCGGGACCAGGCGATCAGGTCGTCGGCGGTGAGGGTGGAGCCGGGGCGCCGGACCGCGTACGCCTTGCCGACCTCGCCGAGCCGCGGGTCCGGGATGCCGACCACCGCGACGTCGGCGACGTCCGGGTGCAGGCCGAGGAGCTGTTCTATCTCGGCGGGGTAGGCGTTGAAGCCGCCGACGATGAACATGTCCTTGATCCGGTCGGTGATGCGCAGGTTGCCGTCCTCGTCCATGAACCCCACGTCGCCGGTGAGCAGCCAGCCGTCCGGGGTGATCGTCTTCGCCGTCTCGTCGGGGTCCTCGAAGTACCCCCGCATGACGTGGTGGCCGCGGACCGCGATCTCGCCCACCCGGCCGGCGGGCTGTGCCTGCCCGTCCGCGTCCCTGATCATCACCTCCGTGTCCGGGATGGCCCGTCCGGAGGTCTCGGCGATGATCTGCGCCGGGTCGCCGCGGCGGCACATGGTGACGATGCCGCTCGCCTCGGAGAGTCCGTACGCGGTCAGGACGGTGGCGATGCGCAGTTCGCCGCGCAGCCGCTCGACCAGCTGGAGCGGGACGACGGCCGCGCCGGTGACGACCAGCCGCAGGGCGGAGAGGTCGTGGTGGTCGCGCTGGGGGTGGTCGAGGAGGGACTGGTGGAGGGTGGGCGGCCCGGGGAGTACGGATATCCGCTCGGCGGCGATGTTGGCGAGGACGGTGTCCACGTTGAAGACGGGCTGCGGGATCATCGTGGCCCCGCGCATCAGGCAGGCGATGATCCCGGCCTTGTAGCCGAAGGTGTGGAAGAACGGGTTCACGATCAGGTAGCGGTCGCCCTCGCGCAGTCCGGCGAGCTCGCTCCACACGTCGTAGCAGCGCAGGGACTGGGCGTGGGTGATGACGGCGCCCTTGGGGCTGCCGGTGGTGCCGGAGGTGAAGATGATGTCGGAGGGGGCGTCGGCGGGGATCGCCCCGGCGCGCTCGCGGACGGCGTCGGCCGGTACGGAGTCCCCGCCCGTCAGGAAGTCCTTCCAGGTGCGGAAGGACTCGGGGGCGTCCTCGGCGAGGACGACGACCTGCTCCAGGTGCGGCAGCCCGGGCAGCGGCCCCTCGCCGGGGCCTTCGGCCGCGGCGCGGCGCAGGGAGGCGACGTAGGAGGTCCCGAGGAAGGTGCCGGTGACGAAGAGCAGCCGGGCCCGGCTGCGCCGGAGGACGTACGCGGCTTCCGTGCCCTTGAAACGGGTGTTGAGGGGGACGAGCACCGCGCCCGCGGAGACGGCGCCGAGCGCGGAGACGATCCACTCCAGGGTGTTTGGGGCCCAGACGGCTACCCGGTCGCCCGGTTCGACCCCGGCGGCGATGCAGGCGGCCGCGGCGCGCTCGACGCGCTCGCCGAGCTGCGCGTAGCCGACGCGGACGCGGCCGTCGACGACGGCCTCGCGGTCGGCGTACCGGGCCGCCGCGTCCCTGACCAGTTCCGCGATGCTGCCCCAGCGCAGATCGCCCCGGACGTCCTCGTGCCCGTGCTCGTGCCCGTCTTCGCGCCTGTCTTCGGCCATGGCGTGTCACTCTCCCCCGAACCCAGTAGCTGACTATCCGTCAGATTAGCTGTAGCCTTCGCGGCTGTCAGTACTGGTGCACCCCCGGAGGTGGCGATGGCGGCAACGCTCAAGGACGCGACGGCGATAGTCGGCATCGGCCAGACCGCCTTTGCCAAGCAACTGCCGCAGTCTGAGAAGGAGTTGGCCTGTCGGGCCATTCTGGCAGCCCTCGCCGACGCCGGCATAGAACCTTCCGAGGTCGACGCCTTCTCCTCCTACACCATGGAGGAGACCGACGAGGTCGAGGTCGCCAAGGCCATCGGCGCCGGCGACGTCACCTTCTTCTCCAAGATCGGCTACGGCGGCGGCGGTTCCTGCGCCACCGTCGGGCACCTGGCCTCCGCCGTCGCCACCGGCCAGGCCACCGTCGGCGTCGCCTGGCGCTCGCGCAAACGCGGCTCCGGCCCCCGCCCCTGGAAGAACACCGCCGTCCAGCTGCCCACCCCCGGCCAGTGGACCCGCCCCTTCGGCCTGCTGCGCCCGGCCGACGAGATCGGCATGCTGGCCCGCCGCTACATGCACGAGTACGGCGCCACCCGCGACCACCTCTTCAACGTGGCGATGGCCTGCCGCAACCGGGCCAACGAGAACCCGGCCGCGATGATGTACGAGCGCCCGCTGACCCGCGAGATGTACATGACCTCCCGCATGATCAGCGACCCCCTCTGCCTCTTCGACAACTGCCTGGAGACGGACGGGGCGCTGGCCTGCGTGATCGTCTCCGCCGAGCGGGCCCGGGACTGCCGCCAGAAGCCCGTCTACGTGCACTCCGTCGCCCAGGGCCTGCCCGCCCAGCACCACGGCATGGTCAACTACTGGAACGACGACCCCCTGTCGGGACCGGCCTGGACGGCCGCCCGGCACCTGTGGAAGCAGGCCGACTTCGGGCCGCAGGACGTGGACGTCGCCCAGATCTACGACGCCTTCACCCCGCTGATCCCGCTCTCCCTGGAGGGCTACGGCTTCTGCGGGCGCGGCGAGGGCGCCGCCTTCACCGAGGGCGGGGCGCTGGAGATGGGCGGCCGGCTCCCGATCAACACCGGGGGCGGCGGACTCAGCGAGGCCTACGTGCACGGCTTCAACCTGATCAACGAGGGCGTCAAGCAGCTGCGCGGCATCTCCACGGCCCAGGTGCCGGACGCCGCCACCTGCCTGGTGACGGCGGGCGAGGGTGTCCCGACGTCCGCGATACTGCTGAGGAGCTGATCATGACCGCCGCCACTGAAGAATCGCTCCTGCTCCCGGTCCCCGACGAGGACGGCGCCCCCTTCTGGGAGTACGCCGCCCGGGGCGAACTCCGCGTCCAGGCCTGCACGGCGTGCGGCAGACTCCGCTTCCCGCCGCGCCCCTGCTGCCCGCACTGCCACTCCTTCGACTCCGAGTGGCGCCTGATGAGCGGCCGCGGCCGCATCTGGTCCTACGTCCAGCCGCATCCGCCGCTGCTGCCCGCGTACGCCGCGCAGGCCCCGTACAACGTGATCCTCGTGGAGCTCGCCGACGCCCCGCACATCCGGCTCGCCGGAAACCTGGTGACCTCGGCCGACGCCCCGCTGAACTCGATGGACCCGGCCCGGCTGCGCATCGGGGCGCGGGTGCAGGTGGTGTTCACCGAGACGGGCGGGGTCGCGGTGCCGCGCTGGGTACTGGAGAAGTCATGACGCTGCGGGTGGAGCGGGACAAGGCGACCGGGGTCGCGGTCGTCACCCTGGACCGGGAGCGCAGGCACAACGCCATCGACCTGGAGACGGCGGCCGAACTGGCCGCCGTGTGGCGGGATTTCCGGTTCGAGGACGAGGTGCGGGCGGTGGTGCTGACGGGCGCCGGGACGGCCGCCTTCTGCACGGGCATCGACCGGGGGGTGGAGGTGCCGCAGCCGGGCTCCCCGTACTCGGCCGACGATCCGCTGGTCTCCATCGGCCCGAAGGCGAACGACCTGTGGAAGCCGGTGATCGCCGCCGTCAACGGCATGGCGTGCGGCGGGGCCTTCTACCTGCTGGGCGAGGCCGAGTTCATCGTCTCCTCGTCGACCGCCACCTACTTCGACCCGCACACCGCCTACGGGATGGTCAGCGCCTACGAGGCCGTCTACATGGCGCAGCGGATGCCGTTCGGGGAGGCCGCCCGGATGTCGCTGATGGGCACGGCGGAACGGCTCTCCGCGCGGCGGGCGTACGAGATCGGCCTGGTGTCCGAGCTGGCCGGGCCCGGGGAGCTGCTCGAGGCGGCCCTGCGCGCGGCCGGGACCCTGGCCGGCTTCCCGACGGAGGCCGTGCAGGGCACCGTACGGGCCCTGTGGTCCGCGAAGCAGGCGGCGCTCCAGCAGGCGCTGGCCCAGGCACCGGCGCTGATCGCGCTCGGCAACCTGGCCCCGGAGCGGCAGGCGGAGCTGTTCGCCGGCCGCCGCGAGCAGCCGGAGCCCAGGATCCGCTGACGCCCGTCCTGGCTCCTAGTCGATCCGGCCGACCACGCAGCTCTGCACCTCGGCGGCCTTGTCGACCTGCACCATCGACACCGTGACGGTCCGCGTCTCCTTGCCCTTGAGGGTGATCCGGACGGAGTTGCGGTCGACGGCGCCGTTCGCGCCCTGGAAGGTCAGCGGCACGTCCACGGTGCGCTCCGCCGACACGTCGGAGGTGACCTTGAGGACGGCCTCCTTCTTGCCGGGGCCCGCGCAGGTGACGACGACGGCGTGCGCGGGCGGGGAGGTCTTGCTCGGCGACGGAGTGGCGCTGCTGCCGCTGTTGCCGCTGCTGTGGCTCTTCTTCTTGTTCTTGCTCTTGGAGCTGGAGCAGCCGCCTCCGCTGCTGCTGCTCTTGCTCTTGCTCTTTCCGCTGCTGCTCCCGCTGCTCCCGCCGCTGGACGAGAACCCGGTCAGTGCGAACACCACGGTCACCAGCACCGCGGTCAATCTGATGTGACGCCCAGCCACCATGACCCGACCCCTCCCCGTTGGACAGACGGCGGGTCACGCTACCAGGCACCGGTTCGGCACAGGCCTGAAACGGCGGCGGCCCCGGCCCCCGGGAGGGGGCGGGGCCGACCGGCCGTACAGGCGGGGTGGTGATCAGGCGGCGTCGACGACGCCCGAGGCCGCGATCTCGACCTTGGCCTTGGGGGCGCCGGACTGGGAGCCCAGGCCCTCGATCTGGTCGACCAGCTCCTTGCCCTCGACGACCTCGCCGAAGACGACGTGCTTGCCGTCGAGCCAGGTGGTGACGACGGTGGTGATGAAGAACTGCGAGCCGTTGGTGTTGCGGCCGGCGTTCGCCATCGACAGCAGGTACGGGCGGTCGTGCTTCAGCTCGAAGTTCTCGTCGGCGAACTTCTCGCCGTAGATGCTCTTGCCACCGGTGCCGTTGTGGTTGGTGAAGTCACCGCCCTGCAGCATGAACTGCGGGATGATGCGGTGGAAGCCGGAGCCCGCGTAGCCGTAGCCGTTCTGGCCGGTGGCCAGCTCGCGGAAGTTCTTCGCGGTGTTCGGGACGACCTTGTCGAACAGCTCGAAGACGATGCGGCCCGCGGGCTTGTCGTTGATGTTGATGTCGAAGTAGACGTTGCTCATGGGGTCCATCCTGTCACTCCCGGTGCGTTCCGCTAGCGGGAGGGGGCCGAGTCGCCTCAGCCACTCGTACGGGTGCCGGTGCCCTTCGCCGCGTCCAGGGCGTATACGCAGCGGTCCTTGCTGCACGCGTAGACCACGCCCGCCTCCGCCACCGGGGCGCCCGTGATCTCGCCGCCTGTAGCCAGCTTCCAGCGCAGCTGGCCGCCGGCCGCGTCCAGCGTGTACAGGCAGTGGTCGGCCGAGCCGAAGTGCACCCGGCCGTCGGCGACCGCCGGGAGGCCGGTGATCTCGCCGCCCGCCGCGAACCGCCACTTCGGGGTGCCGGTGACCGCGTCGAGCGTGTACAGCGCGCTTCCCGCGCCCAGGTGGACGTTGCCGTTCGCGACCAGCACCGGGTCCGGGGACGTGCGCCCCTCGGTCGCGATCCGCCAGCGGTCCTGGCCGGTGGCCGCGTCCAGGGCGTAGACGGTGCCCAGGTAGTCGGCGAGGTAGACCCCGCCGCCGGTGACCGCGGCGCCCGGCGCGAAGGCCGGGGGCGCCAGGAAGACCGCGGGGGCCTCGAAGTGCCAGCGGACCCGGCCCGAGGCCCGGTCCACGGACAGCACGCGGGTGCCGGCCGCGACGTAGACGTTGCCGTCGGGGGCCGGGGTGACCCGTACGGGGACGTTCCCGCAGGAGCCCGCGTCGCCGACCGGGTAGGACCAGGACTCGCGGCCGCTGCGGGCGTCGAGCGCGCGCAGCCGGGCGTCCTGCCACACGTACACCGTGCCGTCGTGGAGGACGGGGGCCGCCTCCGGGGTCTCGAAGTCGGTCTGCGCGCCGGTCAGCTCCCACAGCTTCTGGCCGTTGGACGCCTCCCAGCCCTGTACGCCGCCCCCGCGGGTGGCGGTGACGACCGTGCCGCGGTCCGCGCGCAGGGCGTACACCCAGGCGTCGGCGGACACCCGCCACCGCTCGGAGCCGTCGGAGGCGTCGAGCGCGAAGAGGGAGGGGCCGTCGGAGGCGTGGATGCGGCCGTCCGCGACGGCCATGGACCAGGCGACGTCGCGGGTCTTGAACTGGCGGCGGCCGCTGGCCACGTCCAGGGCGTGCACCTCGAAGGAGGTGACGTAGAGCAGGTCACCGGCGACGGTGGGGGTGCCCCAGACCTCGTTGGACATGCGGAAGCGCCACGGGCGCCAGCGGCCGCTGTCCGGGGCCGGGCCGGGGGCCGGTACGGACGCCACGGACGCGGGGGCGGCCGCCGAGCCGCCCGGCGGGCGGATCCAGCCGGTCGCCGAGTCGGCGGCGGCGTGCGCGGCGGGCGCCGAGGCGCTCGCGCGCGGGCCGGGCCCGATCGGCACCGGGGAGCCGGCCAGCAGGACGGGCTCGCCCGAGGGCGCCGGGGACATCGGCGGGTGGTGCGGGCGCTGCGGAACGGCTTGTCCGGTGCGCGGGTCCACCCACGACTCGGCGCCGCGCTGGCGGCGGTGCGTGGCGGGGCCGGAGATCGGCCCCCTGGATCCGGCTCCGCCGTCCCGGCCGGGGCCGGGCGCGGGCACCGGCACGGCGGCGGGAGGCGTACGGTTGCCCGCCCGCCGGGCCTCGATCATCGCGACGGCCCGCCCGGGCAGCCACGCCGAGGCGGTCCCGCTCTCGTCGTCGCCCTCGAAGAGGTGCGGGGCGAGCTGCGCCTGGAGGTCGGCCGGGGTCGGCCGCAAGGTGGCGTCCATCTGCATGCAGGACTCGATGAGCGGCCGCAGCTCGGCGGGCAGGCCCTCCAGGTTGGGGCCCTCGCGCAGCAGCATGAAGACCGTCTCCACGGGGTTGGCCCCGTGGTACGGCGGATGGCCGGTCGCGGCGAAGACGAGCGTGGAGCCGAGCGAGAAGACGTCGCTGGCGCCCTTGACGCTGCGCGAGTCCTTGGCCTGCTCGGGCGACATGTAGGCGGGGGTGCCGACGGCGACGTTCGTCATGGTCAGGCGGGTGTTGGAGACCCCGCTCGCGATGCCGAAGTCGATCACCCGCGGTCCGTCCTCGACGACGAGGACGTTGGAGGGCTTCAGGTCGCGGTGGACCAGGCCGGCGCCGTGGATGGACTGCAGCGCCTCGGCGATGCCCGCCGCGAGCCACCGTACGGCCTGGGCGGGCATGGGCCCGCACTCGTTGACGATCTCCTCCAGGGAGGGCGCCGGCACGTAGGCGGTGGCCAGCCACGGCACGGCGGCGCGCGGATCCGCGTCGACCACGGCCGCGGTGTAGAAGCCGGACACGGCACGCGCCGCCTCCACCTCGCGGGTGAAGCGGACCCGGAACAGCTGGTCCTCGGCGAGCTCGGTGCGCACCGTCTTGATCGCGACCCGCCGTCCGGACGCGGACCGCGCGAGATAGACCAGCCCCATGCCGCCGGCGCCGAGCCGTCCCAGCACCTCGAAGGGGCCGATCCGTCTCGGGTCGTGCTGCGTCAGCTGCTCCACCACTCGCCTCCACACCTCCCCGTACGGGCCCTCGCCGGGCCCGCTCCTACGAACAGCACGCCGGCTGCACGCGCGCGGGTACGGGGCCCTGGTCCTGCCCCGTGCCGTCCCGTGCAGCGTCTCACCCCCGGGCGCGGCCCGGGTCGTGCAACCCCGATTCTGTCAGGCCCGCGCCCGGTCCGGCCCCGGCACGGCGGACGGCCGCGGCGGGGTCTTGGATCCGTTGTGGATCCGTTGTGGATCCGCTGTGGGATCCGTCTCGGATTCGTCGTGGGGTTCGTCGCGGAACCGTCGCGGATTCGTCGTGGGGTCCGTCGTGGATCCTCAGGCCTCCGGCTTGGTCCGGGGCTCCGACAGCAGCCCGAAGACCGCCCCCTGATTGTCGGCGACGACCGCGATCCTTCCGTACGGGGTGTCGAAGGGATCCGCGGTGACCCGGCCGCCGAGCCGCTGCACCATGGCGACGGACTGGTCGCAGTCCGGCACGGCGAAGTAGGCGAGGAAGTGCGCGGGCATGATCTCCGGGAAGGCGTCGGTGATCAGACTGCGGCCCATGACGGCGGTGTCGGTGCCGGGCGCGCTGCCGGGCGGGGACCAGACGCGGTACTCGACGCCCGCGTCGTCCTGGTCCTGCGGGACGTAGCCGAAGACCTTGGCGTAGAAGACGTCCACGGCGTCGCGGGCCCGGGTGTAGACCTCGGTCCAGCAGTACGTGTAAGGCTCCATCTGGGCCTCGAAGCCGTGGTGGGTGCCGGGCTGCCAGAGGCCGAAGACGGCTCCGCCGGGGTCGGCGGCCATCGCGGCGGTCCCGTACGGGCCGACCGGCATCGGGTCCATGACCATCTGGCCGCCGGCGGCGCGGATGCGCTGGGCACAGGCGTAGGCGTCGGTGGTGTAGAGGTAGATCCCCCATACGGTGGGCATCCGGCCGTCGGGCTTGGGGGCGAGGGCGGCGACGTTGCGGCCGCGGCTGTAGGCCTGGGTGTAGTGGCCGTACTCGGCGCCCGCACTGTCCGCGAAGGTCCACCCGAAGAGCTCACCGTAGAAGCGCTTGCCCGCCTCGACGTCCGGAAGCGAGGCGTCCACCCAGCAGGGTGCGCCTTCCGCGAATGCGGCCATGAGCCCGGTTCCTTCCGTTGTGCGGGGATGTGTACCGTCCCACCTCTCCCCACGTCTCCCACCTCTCCCAGCCATGGTCCGCCCGAAAACTTGTCCACAGCCTGTTGATAAGACTATTCGGGGGAAACGCTGAGGAAGCGGGCGGCACGCCCGGACGGCACATCCCGGTGGTTCCGGGGCCGGGATTCGGCCGGATTCCGCTCCCACCGCCGCACAGGACCGGCTTCCGCCCAGGCCAGGGACCCCGTAACCCCATTTGCAGGCGGCCGAATAGCGCGCCGATCACCCCTCGGTAAGCTGACGGCATGACAGGACAAGTACGCACCGTCGACGGGCGTGTCGCCGGCCGGCGCGGCCAGGCGACGCGGCAGAAGCTGCTCGACTGCCTCAGCGAGATGCTCAGCTCCTCGCCGTACCGCGACGTCAAGGTGATCGACGTCGCGCGCAAGGCCGGCACCTCCCCCGCGACCTTCTACCAGTACTTCCCGGACGTCGAAGGCGCCGTCCTGGAGATCGCCGAGGAAATGGCCACCGAGGGCGCGCAGTTGACGCAGCTCGTCGAGGGCCGCACCTGGGTCGGCAAGTCCGGCTGGGCCGCCGCCGAGGAACTCGTCGAAGGCTTCCTGGACTTCTGGCGGCGCAACGACGCGATCCTGCGGGTCGTCGACCTCGGCGCGGCCGAGGGCGACAAGCGGTTCTACAAGATCCGCATGAAGATCCTGAACTCGGTCACCAACTCCCTCACGGAGTCGATGAAGGATCTCCAGGCCAAGGGCAAGGTCGACAAGGACGTCAGCCCCGCGGCGATGGCCGGTTCGCTGGTCGCGATGCTGGCCGCGGTCGCCTCGCACCAGAAGGGGTTCCAGACCTGGGGCGTCAAGCAGGCCGAGCTCAAGCCGAATCTGGCGCTGCTCGTCCACCTCGGCATCACGGGCAAGAAGCCGACCAAGTGACGGCGGGCCCTGGAGAGGGTCCGCCGCCCGGCACCACCACCGCTACAGCTGTCGAAACCGCTTCCATACGCCTGTGATCAGCGACGCTCCAGGCGGAACAGCCGGATCTCGCGCTCGATGCGCGCCTGGTACGCCGCGTACGGCGGCCAGAACCTCAGCACCGCCTGCCACGCCGCCGCACGCTCCTCCCCCGCCAGCAGCCGGGCCCGCACGGCGATGTCCTTGCCTTTCCAACTCACGGACGCGTCCGGGTGCTTGAGCAGGTTCCCGGTCCATGCCGGGTGCCCGGGCCGGCCGAAGTTGGAACCGATCAGCAGCCAGCTCGCCCCGCCGTCCTCCGGCATGCAGGCGAGCGGGGTGGTGCGCGGTTCGCCGGTCTTGGCGCCCTTGGCGGTGAGGATCACGCCCGGCAGCATCTGGGCGCTGAGCATGACCTTGCCGCGGGTCAGTTTGTGCACCGCCTTGTCCATGGCGGGGATGAAGTGCGGTGCGATCTTGGCGAACAGCATGGTCGAGGAGACCTTCTGCATCAGCTTGACGCCGGGGGCCACGCGAGCCATCAGACGGCCACCTTCTCGGGTGTGGCGGAGGGGGTGAACAGGCCCGCGCGGTCCGCGGCGTACGCCCGCAGCCGGTGGACCGGGCCGAACAGCAGCTCGTCGGCCGCCGCCCGCTTGAAGTAGAGGTGCGCGTCGTGCTCCCAGGTGAAGCCGATGCCGCCGTGCAGCTGGATCGCCTCGCCCGCGGTCATCCGCAGGGCCTCCAGGGCCTGGGCGAGGGCGAGGGCGCCCTGCCGCGGGTCCCAGGCGGCGTAGTAGGCCGCCGAGCGGGCCGCCTCCACCTGTACGTACAGGTCGGCGAGGCGGTGCTTGACCGCCTGGAAGGAGCCGATCGCCCGGCCGAACTGCTCGCGCCCGCACACGTACTCCACGGTGCGGGAGAGCGCCTGGCCGGCCGCGCCGACCGCCTCGGCGGCGAGCACGGCGGAGGCGGTGCGGCCGGTGGCGGCGAGGGCTTCGAGTACGCCGGCCTCTTCGCCGGCCTTTTCGCCGGCCTCGTCGCCGCCCAGCAACTCAGCGGGCACGTCCCGTAGCTGGATCCGGGCCTGGGGCCGCGTCTCGTCCAGGGTGGTCTGCCGTGACCGTACGAGGCCGGGCGCGTCCTCCCGTACGAGGAAGAGGAGCGTACGGCTGCGGGCGAAGCCGCCGGTGTGCGCGGCGACCAGCAGCAGCGAGGCGCTGTGCCCGTCGAGCACCTGGGCGGCCTCCCCGTACAGCCGCCAGCCGCCCTCCGCTCCGGCGCGGGCCTGGACCCCGCCCGCGCGCCCGCCGCCGGACCACGGGCCGGCCGCGTTGTCGCCGGTCAGCGCGAGGGCGGTGGCCAGCGCCGGGCCGGGGACGGCGAGGGCGGCCGTCAGCCCGCCGGCGGCCAGCGGCGGGAGCAGCGCGGAACGCTGGGCGGCGGTGCCGAGGGCGGTGATCAGCGGCACGCACAGCGCGGCGGTGGCGAGCAGCGGCGAGGGCAGCAGCGCCCGCCCGGTCTCCTCGCAGGCCAGCGCCAGGTCGGCGGAGGTGCAGCCGACGCCGCCGTACTCCTCGGCGACGGCGAGGCCGGGCAGCCCGAGCCGCTGGGAGAGCTGCTGCCACAGCTCGCGGTCGTATCCGGCGGCGGTACGGACGGCGGCCTTGACCTCGTCGGGACCGCAGCGTTTGCCCAGGATCTCGCGCAGGGTACGGCGAATCTCGTCCTGCTCCGCGGTGAAGGCGGCATCCATCGTATGGCTCCTCCTGGGGGCACCTCCCAGCGATGGCCGGGAGGATATCTGACGGGGCGTCATGTTAGGGCGGGCGGCGGCAGATGCACAGGGGGCGGGCGCGTGGGGCTAGAAACTGACGCAGCGTCAGTTGTACCGTCCTTCCATGCCTGGACTCACACCCGGACCCGTCTCCTCACACCCCCGCCGCAGGGTCGCGGTGGTCGGCGTCGCGCTCTCCGACTGCGGCCGGGTCGACGGCCCCACCCCGTACGCGCTGCACGCGCAGGCCGCCCGGCGCGCCCTGGCCGACTCGGGCCTCGACCGCTCCGTCATCGACGGCTTCGCCTCGGCCGGCCTCGGCACGCTCGCGCCGGTCGAGGTGGCCGAGTACCTGGGCCTGCGCCCCACCTGGGTCGACTCCACCTCGGTGGGCGGCTCGACCTGGGAGGTCATGGCGGCCCACGCGGCGGACGCGATCGCGGCCGGGCACGCCAACGCCGTCCTGCTGGTCTACGGATCCACGGCCCGCGCGGACATCAAGGCCCGGCGGCGCACCTCGAACCTGTCCTTCGGGGCGCGGGGGCCGCTGCAGTTCGAGGTCCCGTACGGGCACACGCTGATCTCCAAGTACGCGATGGCCGCCCGCCGCCACATGCACGAGTACGGGACGACGCTGGAGCAGCTCGCCGCGGTGGCCGTGCAGGCCCGGGCGAACGCGGCGACGAACCCGGACGCGATGTTCCGCGACCCGATCACGGTGGACGACGTCCTGTCGGGCGAGATGATCGCGGACCCCTTCACGAAGCTGCACTGCTGCATCCGCTCGGACGGCGGCTGCGCGGTGCTGCTGGCGGCGGAGGACTACGTGCCGGACACGGCGAAGGCCCCCGTCTGGATCCTGGGCACGGGCACCTCGGTGTCCCACACCACCATGTCGGAGTGGGAGGACTTCACGGTGTCCCCGGCGGCGGTCTCGGGCCGCCTCGCCTTCGAGCGGGCGGGTCTGACCCCGGCGGACGTGGACGTGGCCGAGATCTACGACGCCTTCACGTACATGACCCTGGTGACCCTGGAGGACCTCGGCTTCTGCGCGAAGGGCGAGGGCGGCGCCTTCGTGGAGAAGGGCCGACTGCTGAGGGACGGCGAGCTGCCGGTCAACACGGACGGAGGCGGCCTCTCGGCCTGCCACCCGGGCATGCGGGGCCTGTTCCTCCTGGTCGAAGCGGTCCGCCAGCTACGCGGCGAGGCGGGCGCGGGCCAGGTCACCAAACCCGGCGGCCGTCTGCCACAAGTGGCCCTGGCCTCGGGCACGGGCGGCTGGTTCTGCTCGTCGGGCACGGTGATCCTGGGGCGGGGCTGAGGGGGCGTTTCGGCGGGCGGGCGCGTGGTGTTCCATGGGCGGCATGAGCCGTGAGATCAGCAGCGACGAGTTCCGCGAGGCCCTGCACTCCCTGCGGGTGTGGGACACCCCGCTGCCCGGATTCGATGCCGGGGAGGCGCCCGACGAGCCGTTGGCGCTGTTCCGGGAGTGGTTCGTGCACGCCGCCGAGGCGGGGCAGGTGGAGCCGCACACCATGAGTCTGGCGACCGTGGACGGCGAGGGGCGGCCCGACGTGCGGACGTTGATGCTGCACGACGCCGACGAGCGCGGCTGGCACTTCGCCTCGCACGCCACCAGCGCCAAGGGTGTGCAGCTGGCCGGGCAGGCGGCGGCCGCGCTCGGGTTCTACTGGCCCGCCGTGGGACGCCAGGTGCGCATCCGGGGCCGGGTCGGGGCCTGCGGGCCGCAGGAGAGCCGGGCGGACCTGGCGGTCCGCTCGCGCGGGGCGCTCGCCGCCGCGCTCACGGGCCGCCAGAGCGAGGTGCTCGGCTCCCGGGAGGAGCTCGTACGGGTGTCGGCGGCCGCCTGGGAGCGGGCCGGGGCCGAGCCGGACGCCCCGGCCCCGACCTGGACGCGGTACGTGCTGGAACCGGACGAGGTCGAGTTCTTCCAGGGCGATGCCGCACGCAGGCACGTCCGGCTGCGATACCGGCGCACCCCGGCCGGTGACTGGGTCCGCGAACTGCTCTGGCCCTAGGCGGAGTCCGGAGAAGTGGCTCGCGGAGGCCGTTTGTGATCTCCCTACAAGGCATCGGCGTGATTTCCGGCGCAGGTGCCGCTCGTGAGGGGCTGCGCGCACTGGCGAAAATGATCATGATCGGCGGTCAGGCCGGTCATGACATCGCTTACGGGGGAAGTACATGCACAGCGGATACTCGGTCTTCGCAGAAACGATGGCCGACCTTACATACCCGCAGGTGGAGGCGGCCGCGGCCGCCGGCGCATGCGTCCTGCTACCCACCGGTGTCATCGAGCAGCACGGCCCCCATCTGCCGCTGGGCACCGACGCGTACGGCGCCTACCAGCTGTGCCGGATGGTGAAGGACGAGCTCGATCGGCACCAGGTACCGACGCTGATCGCCCCACCTGTTTTCTGGGGCGTCAATCAGGTTTCCGGTGCCTTCGCCGGGACGTTCCGCACACGCCCCGAAACCGCGGCCGCGCTGCACTTCGACATCATGGAGTCCCTCGCCACAGACGGGTTCCAGCACATCTTCGTGATCAACCACCAGGGCGACATCGCCCACAACCGGATGCTCCTCGACGTCGTGACCCGCCGACACGAGGAGGGCAGCACGGGAGTCGTCCTCATCGAACCCGACTTCATCGCCGACCGCCTGGGCGAGGCGGCGAAGACACCCGCTCTGGCCACGTTCGCCATGCAGCCGCTGTTCGAGGGCCTGGAACTGACCGGTGAACTCGGTGTCCATGCCGAAGAGATCGAGAGCGCGCTGATGATGCGCTGGTTCCCCGAGCTCGTCGATTACGACGCCATGGCCCGCCTCCGGCCGACAGGCCTCGGGCCGGCGGACCTGGCCGAGTGGCGGAAAGGCGGCGAACACGCCCGCAGCGTGACGCCACAGGGCTACTTCGGCGCGCCCAGCCCCGTCGACCCCTTCCTGTGGCGCTTCTACCAGCGCATGGCCCGTGCCATGGCCGATACCGTGACCAGCTCGCTCACCGCTCGACCCGAGGCCGTGCGGGGCGCTGCTCCGGGATCACCGCGCTGACCTCGGCTCGAAGACCGCCACGCTGATGCCGTCCGCCGCCTCGCGGAAGGTGACCGTCAGGGGCATTCCGATGCGGAGGTCCGGCGGGGCGCAGGCGACGATCTCCGTCATCATCCGCGGGCCCTCCGCCAGGTCGACCACCGCCGCCGTGTACGGGACGCGCGTGCCGAACGGCGGGAGGTCGTTGCGGTGGATCACCGACCAGGTGTAGAGGGTCGCGCGACCGCTCGCCGTCTCCCACGTCACCCGGTCCTCGCCGGCCCAGCAGAACGGGCAGAACTCCCGCGGGTAGTGGTGCGCCCGTCCGCAGTCCGCGCAGCGGCGCAGCAGGAGCCGGCCCTCGGCCGCCGCGTCCCAGTAGGGGCGGGTGAACTCGTCCGCCTCCGGGAGGTCGTACCGTACGCCGCTCACAGGAAGAGTCCGATCGCCGCGTCGAGGGACCAGGTCTGCCAGGACATGGCCAGGAGGGCGACCAGCGAGATGAGTGCCATCATCGCGTTCTGGCCCTGCTCGGCCCAGTCGTGGATCATCAGCACCAGGTAGAGCAGGTTCAGCAGCAGCCCGCCCACCAGGGCGATGGGGGTCAGGAAGCCGAGTACCAGGCCCAGCCCGAGGGCGAGTTCGGCGTAGACGACGAGGTACGCCATCACCTTGGGGCGCGGCTTCACGACCAGCTCGAAGCCGCCCTTGACGAAGGTCCAGCGGTGCTTGCCCGCGACGTCGGCGGCCCAGGCGATGCCGGTGCCGCGTTCGAACCAGCCCTTCTTGTCCTTGTGCCGCCAGCTCTCCAGCCACCACAGGCCGAGGCCTATCCGGAGCACGGCGAGCCATTCGGCCCCACTGAGCCAGATGGTCTGCATCGGCGGCCCCCACCCCTCTCGCGATCGACACGCACGATCTGACGGAACGTCAGTTCAGCGGATGCGGGGCGATCACGCAAGGCCTCCGCCGGCTACGGGTTCGCGAACAGCCTGCCGTAGCGGGTGATGCCGGCCGTCGGGGCGCCGGCCGCGCGCAGGGCGGACCAGAGGAGGACCTGGTTGGCCGTGAGGACGGGTCGGTCGAGGGTGGTCTCCAGGGCTTCGATCGCGCCGACCGCGCGGAAGCCGTTGCCGCCGACCACGACCGCCTCGGCCTCGTCGGGCACCCGCGGGGCCACCCAGTCATGGAGCGCGTCCGGCCGGATGAGCGCCTGGCCGCTGGGCAGGCCGCACGGGGCGGCGTACGGGACCTCGAATCCGGCGTCCCGGTAGTAGGCGCGGCCCAGCCCGGTCAGGTCCGCGTCGAACCACGGCGGATCGACGAGGCAGAGCCGGGCGACCCCCAGCACGCGCAGCGCCTCCACCGTCGCCGCGCAGGTGGCGACCACAGGCAGACCGTGGGCGCGCTCCCCCAGGCGGGCGAGCATCGCCTCCTCGCCGCGCGCGCCGATGACGTACGCCGAGCTGGTGAAGGCGAAGGCGATCCCCGCCACCGGGGCCGCGGCCAGCAGCTCGACGGCGTCGTCCACGTGCGGCGGCCCGGCGAAGGCCCGTACGGGGGCCAGTGGAATGGTGGGGTCCATCGCACCGCCGGCCGCCATGGCGCCGAACGGCACCCGAGCGGCGTGCAGGCCCACATCGGCCGGGGCCATGGCGCGCAGCTCCGACTCGGGTCCGACGTCGGCGTGCGGGGTGAGGACACCCAGGCGGACGCGTACGTCCCAGCCGTCGGGCTGCCACATCGGCTCCGGCTCCTCTCCCCGGCCCCCCGGCGAGCGGTCCCCTTCCAGCCTGCCACCGCCGCGTTCCGTGCGCCCGTGATCGATCCGCAATCGATTCCCCGCTTGACCGAGACCCATCAACTCAGCGTGGCGATACGATCACACCTCATGCCAGGAGTCCCCGCAGTACCCGACATGACCACTCAGCCCCGCCCCGTGTACGTCATCGGCGGCGGTCCCGGCGGGCTCGCCGCCGCCGCAGCGCTGCGCGCCCGCGGGGTCCGCGCCGTGGTCGTCGAGAAGTCCGACGAGGTCGGCGCGTCCTGGCGGCGGCACTACGACCGCCTCCACCTGCACACCACCCGCCGGCTCTCGGCGCTCCCCGGCCTGGCCATGCCGCGCCGCTTCGGCCGGTGGGTCTCGCGCGACGACGTGGTGCGGTACCTGGAGAAGTACGCCGAGTTCCACGAGCTGGAGGTCGTCACCGGCGTCGAGGTGACGCACATCGAAAGCAACGGGAACGACGGGAGCGGCGGCAACGGCGGCTGGACGCTGCACGCCACCGGCGGCCGGGTGCTCACCGCCGCGGCCGTGGTGGTAGCCACCGGGTTCAACCACACGCCCAGGCTCCCCGACTGGCCCGGCCGCGACACGTACACCGGGCAGCTGTCGCACGCCGCCGACTACCGCAACCCCACGCCGTACGCCGGCCTGGACGTCCTGGTCGTCGGCGTCGGCAACACCGGCGCCGAGATAGCCGTCGACCTCGTCGAGGGCGGCGCCGCCCGGGTACGGCTCGCCGTGCGCACCGCCCCGCACATCGTGCGCCGCTCCACCGCCGGCTGGCCGGCCCAGCGCACGGGGATCCTCGTACGCCGGCTGCCCGTGCGCCTCGTGGACCGGCTGGGCGCGCTCGTCGCCCGGGTTTCGGTCCCCGACCTGTCGGCGTACGGGCTCCCGCGGCCCGGCACCGGCCTGTACAGCAGGGTCGAGGAGGGGGCGATCCCGGTCCAGGACGTCGGCCTGATCGACGCGGTCCGCGCCGGGCGGGTGGAGCCGGTGGCCGCCGTGGAGGCCTTCGACGGCGCGGAGGTGGTGCTCGCGGACGGCTCGCGGATCACCCCGGACGCGGTGGTCGCGGCGACCGGATACCGCCGGGCCCTGGAGGGTCTGGTGGGCGGGCTGGACGGAGTGCTCGACGAGCGCGGGCGGCCCCGTACGCTCGGCGCCCACACGCCCGCGCACGCCCCCGGCCTGTACTTCACCGGCTTCTCCAACCCCATCAGCGGGATGTTCCGGGAGATGGCCCGGGACGCCGAGAAGATCGCCAAGGCTGTCGCCCGCCACCTGCGCACCCCGGCCTGAGTCCGGCCGGAACGGCACTCTGGACCGCCGCCGAGCGGATCTGACACCGTTCCACACACCACCTCCACCACCTTTCCTGCGCAGCCCTGTTCCTGACGGCACGTCAGTTCAGTAATCTGACTACACGTCAGTTATTGAGTTCCATCGAGGTTCATCGAGCAGGAGCGGGCGGAACGATGCTTGGATCTACTCACGGCACCCTCACCACCGACTTCCGCGCACGTGTCGAGGCCTGCGGGGAGTCCCCCAGAACGGCCGTCCACTCCTCGGCGGCGCCGTCCGCCGAGGACGCGGTCGCCATGGACGTCAGCGGACGGCCCCTGCACTCCGACGTCCCCGACCTGGACCGGTTCTTCCGGCCCGAGTCGGTCGCCGTCATCGGCGCCTCCGATGCCGAGGGCAGACCGAACACCGGCATCACCCGCCAGCTCATGGCCTGGGCGCAGCGCGTCGGCGCACGCATCCATCCCGTGCACCCGACCCGCGAGAGCGTCTTCGGCCTGCCGTGCGCGCCCTCGGTCGCGGCGCTGCCCGAGCAGGTGGACCTCGCCGTCCTCCTCGTCGCCGATCCGCTCCCCGTCATCGAGGAACTGGCCGAGACCAAGGTGAAGTTCGCCGTCGCCTTCGCCTCCGGCTTCGCCGAGACCGGGGACGCGGGCGCCGCCGCCCAGGCCCGCCTCACGGCCGCCGTCGGCCGCTCGGGGCTGCGCCTGCTGGGCCCCAACACGAACCTCAACGCCTTCGAGAGGTTCCGCGACGACCTCACCGGACCGGCCATCGCGCTGATCACCCAGTCCGGCCACCAGGGACGGCCCGTCTACACCCTCCAGGAGCTGGGCATCCGCCTCTCCCACTGGGCGCCGACCGGCAACGAGGCGGACCTGGAGACCTCCGACTTCATCTCCTACTTCGCCGAGCAGCCCGAGGTCGGGGCGATCGCCTGCTACGTGGAAGGGCTCAAGGACGGCCGGTCCTTCCTGCTCGCCGCCGACCGGGCCGCGCGCAACGGGGTCCCGGTCGTCGCCGTCAAGGTCGGCCGCACCGAGACCGGCGCCCGGATGGCCGCCTCCCACACCGGGAAGCTGACCGGCGCGGACACCGTCGTGGACGCCGCCATGCGCCAGTTCGGCGTCATCCGCGTCGACGGTCTGGACGAGCTCCAGGACACCGCCGCCCTGCTCGCCCGGGCCCGCAGGCCCAAAGCCGAGGGGGTCGTCGTCTACTCCATCTCCGGCGGCACCGGCGCCCACTTCTCCGACCTGGCGACGGAGGCCGGACTCAGCCTCCCGACCCTCTCCCGGGCCAAACAGGACGAGCTCCACCAGTGGATCCCGGAGTACCTGAACGTCGCCAACCCCGTCGACAACGGCGGCCACCCGGTCGGCGACTGGCGCGGCCGCAAGATCATCGACGCGATCCTCGCCGACCCCTCGGTGGGCGTGCTGATCTGCCCGATCACCGGGCCCTTCCCGCCCATGAGCGACAAGCTCGCCCAGGACCTGGTGGACGCGGCGGAGGCCTCGGACAAGCTGATCTGCGTGATCTGGGGCTCCCCGGTCGGCACCGAGGAGGCCTACCGCAGCACCCTGCTCGGCTCCTCCCGCGTGGCCACCTTCCGCACCTTCGGCAACTGCATCACCGCCGTCCGCGCCTACCTCGGCCACCACCGGTTCACCACCGGCTACCGCTCCCCCTTCGACGAGGCCCCCCGCACGCCCTCACCCTCGTACCGCAAGGCGCAGGCCCTGATGCGGCCCGGGCAGCAGCTCAGCGAGCACGCGGCGAAGCAGCTGCTGCGGGCGTACGGGATCCGGGTGCCGCGCGAGCAGCTCGTGACGAGCGCGGCGGCCGCCGTCCGCGCGGCCGGCCTGGTCGGCTACCCCGTGGTCATGAAGGCCTCGGGCCCCCAGCTGGGCCACAAGACGGAACTGGGCCTGGTCAAGATCGGCCTGACCTCCGCGAGCCAGATCCGCGACGCCTACCGCGAGCTCACCGACATAGCCCGCTACGAGAACGTCCCGCTGGACGGCATCCTGGTCTGCCAGATGGTCGAACGCGGTGTGGAAATGGTCGTCGGCGTCACCCAGGACGACCTCTTCGGGCCCACCGTCACGGTGGGGCTGGGCGGGGTCCTGGTGGAGGTCCTGCACGACGCGGCGGTCCGCGTGCCGCCCTTCGGGGAGAACCAGGCCCGCGCGATGCTCACCGAACTGCGCGGGCACGCGCTGCTGGAGGGCGTACGGGGAGCACCCCCGGCCGATGTCGACGCCCTGGTGGAGGTCATCCTGCGGATCCAGCGGATGGCGCTGGAGCTGGGTGACGAGCTCTCCGAGCTGGACATCAACCCGCTGATGGTCCTCCCCCGCGGCCAGGGGGCGGTCGCCCTGGACGCCCTCGCCATCTGCCGCTAGGGAGTGTCGTCAAAGTAGCGTCGGCCGCCCGAAGGGCGGGGCTGGCGGGGCCTGGTGCGTGCGATCGCAAGGCGGAGGAGGGAATCGACGCGGAGCGTCGGTGACCGACGACAACGCGGCTGGGGGTCCCCCCGGACGGAGTCTGGGGGAGTGCGTGCCAGGCCCCGCCAGCCAGACGGGACTTTGACGACACGACCTAGGGGTCCCCACCATGAACGGGAGTTCACCCATGACCCGCACCCCCGAGGACGAAGTCCTCCACCGCATCGACAACGGCGTCTCCTGGATCACCCTCAACCGGCCCGAGGCCATGAACGCCGTCACCTGGGACCAGCGCGAACGCATCATCGCGCTACTAGCGGACGCCTCCGCCGACCCCGGCGTCCGGGCCGTCGTCGTCACCGCCACCGGCAAGGGCTTCTGCGCGGGCGCCGACCTGCGCGGCGCACCGGCCAGCGCCGAACGCGTCGCCGGTGACGTGGCCCGCATGATCCGCCTCGGCGCGCAGCGCCTGATCACCGCGGTCCTCGACTGCGAGAAACCGGTCATCGCCGCCGTCAACGGCACGGCCGCCGGCATCGGCGCCCACCTCGCCCTCGCCTGCGACCTGGTCATCGCCGCCGAAGAGGCCCGTTTCATCGAGGTGTTCGTCCGCCGCGGCCTGGTCCCCGACGGCGGGGGCGCGTACCTGCTCCCCCGCCTGATCGGCCCGCAGAAGGCCAAGGAGCTGATCTTCTTCGGCGACGCCGTCCCCGCGGCCGGGGCCGAGCGCCTCGGCCTGGTCAACAAGGTCGTCCCGGGCGGGGAGCTGGAGGCCGCCGCCCGGGAGTGGGCGGAGCGCCTCGCGCAGGGCCCCACCCGGGCCCTCGCCCTGGCGAAGCAGCTGGTCAACGCTTCCCTGGACGGCGACCGGGCGGCCGCGCTGGCCGCCGAGGCCACCGCACAGGAGATCAACATGGGCACGGCCGACGCGAACGAGGGCGTGGCGAGCTTCGTGGAGCGCCGCACGCCCAAGTACCTCGGCCGCTGAACGCTACATCCGGGGGTCGGGCTTCAGCAGGGCGAACACCGCGCCCGCCGGGTCGGAGGCCCACGCGATCCGGCCGACTCCCGGCACGTCCGCCGCCGGCATCATCACCGCACCGCCGTTGCCCTCGATCGTGGAGACGGTGGCGTCCACGTCGGCGACGTTGAAGTACGGCACCCAGCGCGGGATCATGGCCGACCCGCCGCCCGCGCCCTCGCCCTGGGGTGCGACCCCGCCGAACGAAGTGAGCTGCTTGTCGCCCTCGGCGAGGCTCAGCACCCGGTACGTCATCCCGGGCGCCTCCATCTCCTCGTGCCGCCACCCGAACAGCCCGTAGTAGAAGGAGATGGCCGCGACGGGGTCCGGGACGTGCAGTTCCACCCACACCAGGGTGTTCTCGGCGGAGGCCAGCCCCAGCCCGCCGGTCTTGCCCGGCTGCCAGCTCGCGAACTCAGCACCCTGCGGGTCGGTGAACTGGGCCAGCCAGCCCTCGCCCATGACGTCCATGGGCTCCATCCGCACCGTCCCGCCCCCGGCCTTGACGGCCTCGGCGGTGGCCCGGATGTCGGTGCTCTGGAAGTGGGTCATCCAGGCGGACGTCGCCCCCTCCTCGGTGAGCGGGCCCAGGGCGGCGACGGTCTTCCCGTTCACGTGGAAGAAGCCGTACCCGCCCGCCTCGGGCCCGGCGGAGACGAAGTTCCAGCCGAAGACGGCACCGTAGAAAGCGGCGGCCGCGTCGGTGTCGGGGCTTCCGAGGTCGAGCCAGTTGGGTGATCCGGTACGGAAGTCGGTGCCGAGCATGAAATGCCTCCTACGGGTCCGGCGGTACGAGTCCGCCGGCCACGATGCCGACCCCCCGAGTGCCGGCGGGCGTACGGTCCCCTGGCGGGCCGGGGTTTCACCCGTGCGGAGCAAAGGGGCCGACCGCGGCTTCAGATCCCCACGCGTTCCAGCGCCGGCAGGAACTGGTCGTAGAACCCCACCTTGATCTGGAGGGAGCGCCGCTCCACTTCCCTGAAGGAGTCGGCCGCCCCCTCGCCGCCGCTGCCGAGGAACGCCCACACCCGGGTGGCCAGGCGGTCGGAGTGGCTCGTGGCCAGGAGGTTCGCGGTCGCGAGCGAGGTCCCCTTGGCGTCGTGGGAGTGGTGCGGGTAGTAGAAACGCGACCCGTCCTGCGTGAGCACGGGTTCCATGCGCTCCCACAACCGCCCGTACTCCACGGAGACCAGGATCTCGCCCCAGAAGCGCAGGATCGTCAGCACGCGCAGGTCGGCGTCGTCGTGGGTACCGGCGTCGGCGATCAGGTCGAAGGTGGCGTCGATGGCCCGCTTGGTCGCCGGGGTCGGCCTGGTGTGGACGAGGGCCTCCCTGGAGACGCCGAGCCGGTACATGTCCGCCGTCATGTCCTCGCGGTGGGACCGCATCCCGTGGCTGTCCGGATACTCCTCGCGCAGGATGACCCGGGCGATCCGCAGCCCCTCCTCGTCGCGCAGGAGATCGATCGCCAGGTCGTAGGCCGGGGTGAACGCGAGCGAAAGGAAGCGCCGCTGGAGGAGGATCGCGGTGAAGTCCTCGTCCGAGAGCTGCGCGATGTTCGCCAGTACCGGGTGCTGCGCGTACCGCTCGATCAGTTCGTCCTCGAACCGGTCCAGTTCTTCCACGGCCGTTACCTCTAATTCATGGTGTCGATTGATCTTTGCCAGTCACGGAGATCGACATCGCGGCCGATGCCCCACAACTTGTCCAGCTCACCCTGAACTTCCCGGCCCATCGCCGTCTCGCACCCGTCGATCTCGAGCTGGGTCGACTGGATGGCGAGCCGGCCGTGCAGGAACGAGCTGACCAGGTAGCGCTCGTCGGCCTTGTACACGGCGATCGACGGCAGGGAGTTGTACACCCGCACCTGGAGCATGTGCCGCAGCTGCGGCGGAACCTCGTCGTAGACGGATTTGAGGATCTGCAGGCTTCCCCTCACGTCCACCCCCCGGCCGGGCTCCCCGACCTGTAACGCCCGGTCGCGCAGGTCCGCCACCAGTGACGAAGGGTGCAGCAACAGGATGCGCACCTCTGTCCGCCGTTCGGCGACGGCCCTCGTCAACTCGCTCTTCAACTGCTCGAGGTTGGGTATCCAGGTCTGCAGGATGGACACCTCCCGCCGAGCGTTCTTCAGCAGCTCGAGGAAGGCCGCCTCGGGGAAGGTCGGGTGCACCCTCGCCACGCCGTCGTAGCGCTCGCGCCGGAGCTGGCCCTCGATGCCGTCGATGTCGAGCCTGGAGATCTGCGCGTTCATGGTGTCGAGCACCTTCAGGCGATCGAACTCCATGAGGAGGAAGAGCGTGACCGTGCTCAGGATGAGCAGCGTGATCTTCGGGAGCGTGCCCCCGGGAGCCATCTTGTCGAGCCACCCGAGGACGTCGGCGAGCAGGACCGCGATGCCCGCCACTGCCATCGCACCCAGTGCGATCCGCTCGGCCCGGTTGCGAAAACCGCTCCCCATGCCCACCCCAGCCCCCGACGTCGCTGTCGTTGGCGACGACTGTACACAGGCACTCCCGCGCGCATGCCGGAAGGCCATGTCTCGTTGATCACAGGGGAGTTGGGAACCGAACCGGGCTCTGGAGAAGCACCCCGGGGCGGACTGCTCCCGCACCACACTTCCAATCTGACGAACCGTCAGCTTCAATCATGGGTGTGATGGGACACGCAGGGATGGCGGCCACCGTCGTCCGATACCTCAGGTCAGTAGGCTCCCCCACCTCCGCCTCGCCGGAGCCGGGACCCGAGCCCGTCGACGTCCTGCCCCGCCCCGATCTGCGGGCCGTCGGCGCGGACGAGCGCGCGCCGGTCTCCCCCGCCGAATTCCGGGCCGTGCTCGGGAACTTCGCCAGCGGGGTCACCGTCATCACCGCGCCGCCCGGCGAGGACGAGGAGGGCCCGGCCGGCTTCGCCTGCCAGTCCTTCGCCTCGCTGTCCCTCGACCCGCCCCTGGTCACCTTCATGGTGGCCCGTACGTCGACCACCTGGCCGCGGATCGCCCGCGCCGGGGTGTTCTGCGTCAACATCCTGGGCGCCGAACAGGGCGAGCTGTGCCGGTCCTTCGCCGTCAGCGGCGCGGACAAGTTCGCCGGGGTCACCCACACCCCGGCCCCCGTCACCGGGTCTCCGCAGCTCGACGCCGTGCCCGCCTGGATCGACTGCCGGATCCACGCCGTCCACACCGGCGGTGACCACCTCATCGTGGTCGGCAAGGTCGTGGCCATGGGCGCGGCGGGCGAGGGCGACCCGCTCCTCTTCCACAAGGGCCGCTTCGGACGCCTGGCCGGCTGACGACTCCGTCGGCCGGCCAGGCGGTCCCGGCACCACCCCGGCTAGAACGTGAGGACCCCGCGCGCCACCCGGCCGTGGTGGGCGTCGTCCGCGGCCTTGGCGAAGTCCTCGACCGGGTAGACCTCCGTCACCAGCTCGTCGAGCAGCAGCCGGCCCTGCCGGTAGAGCTCGGCGTACAGCGCGATGTCGCGCTGCGGGCGCGAGGACCCGTACCGGCAGCCCATGATCGTCTTGTCCAGGTACATGGACGAGACGAGGAACGAGGCCTCCTCCGTGAACCCGGGCACGCCGAGCAGGATCGCCTGCCCGTGCCGGTCGAGGAGGTCGATGGCCTGGCGGATCAGCTTCACGCTGCCCACGCACTCGAAGGCGTGGTCCGCGCCGGTGGGCAGGATCTCCTTCACCGCCGCCGAGGAGTCGGCGACCGCCGAGGCGTCGATGAAGTGCGTGGCCCCGAACTGCCGGGCCACCGCCTCCTTCGCCGGGTTCGCGTCGACCGCCACGATCGTCGTGGCCCCCGCGATCCTGGCCCCCTGGAGCACGTTCAGCCCGATCCCCCCGGTGCCGATCACGACCACCGACTCGCCGCGGTCGACCTTCGCCCGGTTCAGCACCGCGCCCACGCCCGTCAGCACCCCGCAGCCGATCAGGGCCGCCGAGGTCAGCGGGATGTCGTCCGGGATCTTCACCGCCTGCACGGCCTTGACGATCGTCCGCTCCGCGAAGGCCGAGTTGGAGGCGAACTGGAACAGCGGCTTCCCGCCCCGCGAGAACGGCTGCCCGGGCATCCCGATCGCCTTGCGGCACATCGTCGGCCGGCCCCGGTCGCAGTCCGCGCACGCCCCGCAGTTGGCGAGGGTGGACAGCGCCACGTGGTCCCCGGGCGCCACGTGCGTGACCCCGGAGCCGACCGCCTCGACCACCCCCGCGCCCTCGTGCCCGAGCACCACCGGCGGCGGGAACGGAATCGTCCCGTCGATCACCGACAGATCGCTGTGGCACAGCCCGGCCGCCGCTATCGCGACCAGCACCTCCCCGGGCCCCGGGTCGCGGATCTCCAGGTCGTCGACCACCTGGGCCTGCTTGCCGTCGAATACGACGCCTCTCACCGGAACTCCTTCAGGATGCGCCGACCCTCAGGCCGGAGAGAATTCGGGTAACGACACGCACACGCTGCGTGGCAATGTTGTTGATCGCGGAGCGAGAACCAAGCCCGCACAGCAACTCCTTCCACAACTTCATGCGTCCGGGCTGGTTTCAACCCGACTGGTGTTGATCGCGTAAGACTCGATGGCTCGCTGGGCGACCGAGCAGCGTGAACCAGGAATCCCCCTCGTCTATGACGTGGGGGAGGATTCAACTGGACTCCTTAGGCAGGCCGAGCACGCGCTCGGCGATGATGTTGCGCTGGATCTCGTCCGAGCCGCCGTAGATCGTGTCGGCACGGGTGAACAGGAAGAGCCGCTGCGCCTCGTCGAGCCCGAGCTCGTACGGGAGCCCGGGCGCCCAGGCCGGCGGACCGGCCGAGGCTGCCGCGCCCCGGACCTCCACCGCCAGCTCGCCGAGCCGCCGGTGCCACCCGCCCCACAGCAGCTTGGCCACGCTCGGCGCGCCCGCGTCACCGGCGGCGCCGAGCGTCCGCAGCGCGTTCCACCGCATCGTGCGCAGCTCGGCCCACTGCCGTACGAGGCGCTCCCGCACGGCCGGATCCGGAGCGCCCGAAGCCGCGTACGCCGCCAGTACGCGCTCCAGCTCCGCCGCGAAGCCGATCTGCTGGACCAGGGTCGAGACCCCCCGCTCCAGGGCGAGGAGTCCCATGGCCACGGTCCAGCCGTCGCCCTCCGCGCCGACGACCTCGTCGGCCACCGCCCCGTCGAAGAACACCTCGTTGAACTCCGAGGTCCCCGACATCTGCCGGATCGGCCGCACGTCGATCCGGCCCGGCTGGTCCATCCGTACGAGCAGGAAGGACAGCCCGCGGTGGCGCCGGGACCCCGGCTCGGTGCGGGCCAGTACGAAGCACCAGTCGGCGTCCTGGGCGAGGGAGGTCCAGATCTTCTGGCCGGTGATCCGGTACGGCCCGGCCGCGCCCCGACCGGGTTCCCGTACCGCCGCCGTACGGATGCCCGCGAGGTCGGAGCCGGCGTCCGGCTCGCTGTACCCCTGGCACCACAGCTCCTCCCCGCGCGCGATGCCGGGCAGGAAGCGGTCCCGCTGCTCCCGGGTCCCGTAGGCGATGAGCGTGGGCGCGAGGAGGTTCTCCCCGATGTGGCCGACCCTGCCGGGCGCGCGCAGCGCCGCGTACTCCTCGGCCCACACCACCTGCCCGGTCAGCGAGAGCCGGCGGTTCCCGTACCCCTCGGCCTCCCAGCCCTGCCCGATCCAGCCGCCCCGGCCCAGCTCGCGCTCCCACGCGCGCCGGGCGCCGACCCCCTCGTGTTCGCTGCCCGGCCCGCCGAGGCCCCGTGCCCGCGCGTACGGGCCCACGAGGTGCTCCACCAGCCACGCGCGGGCGCGACCGCGCAGCTCCTCGTCCTCGGCCCCGAAGCTGAAGTCCATCCGGTCTCCCGCTCCTCTACGCGTTGGGGCGGTCCTTGGCGGCCGCCGCCTTGGCCATGGCCTCGAGCTGCGCGAGCATCGGCATCGGGTCGGTGCCCACCGTCCCGGGCAGGAAGTCGGCGATCTTCTCCGGGGTCCAGGAGCCCTCGGCGTACCCGGCGCGCAGTTCGCGCGGCTGTGCCCAGACGGCGATCTTCGGGCCGGCGATCGTGTAGACCTGCCCGGTGATGTCCTCCGCCCTGGCCCGGTCGCTGAGGAGGTAGGTGACGAGCGCCGCGACGTCCTCGGGCTCGCCGATCTCCTTGAGCTCCATGGGGACGTTGGCGGACATGCGGGTGCGGGCGACGGGTGCGACGGCGTTGGCCGTGACCCCGTACTTGGCCAGGCCCAGCGCGGCGGACCGGACGAGGGAGATGATCCCGCCCTTGGCGGCGCTGTAGTTGGCCTGGGCGACGGAGCCCTGGTGGTTGCCGCTGGTGAAGCCGATGAGGGTGCCCGAGCCCTGTCGGCGCATGACGGCGGAGGCGGCGCGGAAGACGGTGAAGGTGCCCTTGAGGTGGGTGGCGACCACCGGGTCCCATTCCTCCTCGGACATGTTGAAGAGCATCCGCTCGCGCAGGATGCCCGCCACGCACACGACGCCGTCGATGCGCCCGTACCGGGCGAGCGCGGTGTCGACGATGCGCTGGCCGCCCGCCATGGTGGAGATGTCGTCGGCGACGGCGACGGCCTCGCCGCCGGCGGCCTGGATCTCCTTCACCACGCCGTCGGCGATCTCGCTCGTCGGCTCGCCGCCCCCGATGCCCACCCCGTAGTCGTTGACGACGACCTTGGCGCCCTCGGCGGCCGCGGCGAGTGCCACGGCCCGCCCGATGCCCCGGCCGGCGCCGGTGACGGCGACGACCTTGCCTGACAAGAAGTTCCCCACGTCCGGCCCCTTCCCGCGTTTTCTGACGGACCGTTAGATTCTATGGGGAGTCAGATGCACCTGCACAAGCCCTCGTTGCCGTTTCCACGCAAGGAGCTGTTGAGGCCCATGTCACTGCCCGCCGAGTTCCACGACATCGCCAAGCGCGTCAACAACTGGGGGCGCTGGGGCGCCGAGGACGAGATCGGCACCCTGAACCTCGTCACCGACCAGGTGGTCCGGGCCGCCGCGGCGGAGATCCGTACCGGCCGCCGCATCCCGCTGGCCCTCCCCCTCAAGGAGGACGGGGTGCAGGCCGGGTTGATCCCCGGCCGGATCAACCCGCTGCACACGATGGTGCAGATCAACCAGGAGCTCTTCGGTCCGGGCACGGTGGCGTGCAGCGACGACGCCGTGACCATGGGACTCCAGGCGGGCACCCACTGGGACGCCCTGACGCACGTCTCCCACTCGGGGAAGATCTACAACGGCCGCCCGGCCTCCTCGATCACCGCGCACGCGCGGTCGGAGTTCAGCGGCATCGACAAGGCCGGGCACATCGTCTCGCGGGGCGTGCTGCTGGACGTGGCGCGCGCCAAGGGCCTGGACCGGCTGCCCGGGGGTCACGCGGTGACCCCGGAGGACCTGGCCGAGGCGGAGGAGTTCGGCGGGGTCACGGTCCGCCCGGGAGACATCGTCCTGGTCCGCACGGGCCAGATCCAGGTCTACCTGGCGGGCGACAAGCACGGCTACGGCTTCCCCTCCCCGGGGCTGTCCGTCCGCACCCCGGAGTGGTTCCACGCCCGGGACGTGGCGGCGGTCGCGAACGACACGCTCACGTTCGAGATCTTCCCGCCGGAGATAGAGAATCTGTGGTTGCCGGTGCACGCCCTCGACCTGGTCGAGATGGGCATGCACCAGGGCCAGAACTGGAATCTCGAAAAGTTGTCCACAGCCTGTGCAGAAGATAACCGGTACGCCTTCCTCCTCTCCGCCATGCCGGAACCGTTCGTCGGCGGCACGGGCACCCCGGTGGCTCCCGTGGCCATCCTCTGAGGTCAGGAGGCTGCGACGGCGCGTCGGGCGCCGACGACGATCCGTACCGTCGCCGCGGCGGTGAGCAGGAGCACCGCGCCGAAGGCCGTGAGGGTCGCGGTGTCCGGGTGGATCAGGGACTGGCCGCGGGCGGCCTGCCAGGTGACGACCGCGACCAGGCCGCCGTAGCCGAGCGCGATGCTGCCCACCAGGCGGGCGCGGGCCCGCTCGTCCCGCAGCCAGGCGTGCCGGGCGGAGAGGGCGGTCAGTGCGACGGTGAGCAGGAGCAGGACCTGGATGCCGTGCAGGGCGAAGAAGTGCGGGACCCGGAAGTCGCCCCCGGTCGCGCTCCAGTTGGTGAGGAACATGCCGTGCCCGTCGGGGTCGCCGATGCCGTGGCCCTGGTACATCGGGACGTCGGCGCCGTTGGCGTCGGTGACGGTACGGGGGTGCGTGGCGGTCACCATCCAGTAGATCGGGATGAGCATGCCGGCGGTGGCGAGGCCGAGCCCGGCCCGGATCGCCCGGTTCAGGTCCGGTCCGCCCGTGCGCTGGACCAACACCGCTGTCGCGACGATCAGTTGCGCGATGGTGATGACCAGGACGCCGAAGGTGAGGACCGGTACGAGGGCCAGGGCGACCGGGTCGCTCTGGTCGGCGTTGAAGTGGCTGAAGGTGCCGCGTGCCGCCTGCAGGGTGATGGCGCCGACCTCGGCGGCCACGGCCAGCGCGAAGACGGTACCGACCCACCGGGCGAGGCGCCTTCCCTTGTTCAGCTTGGTCAGCAGCCAGGCCAGCGTGCCGGTGTAGAGGGCGAAGGCGAAGCCGAACTTCATCGGCTTGACCCATACCGACTCGCCCAGCAGGGTCCGGCTGTCCACGGCCGTTCCGACGGCGCAGAGGAGCATGAGGCCCGTCATGAGGGCCGCGCAGATCAGCAGCGGGCGGTGGCACGTGCGCCAGGCGGTGCGCCAGGCGGTCCCCCGGGGGGAGTTGGCGGGTTCGAGCAGCGATGTCATGGGAGTCCCCTTGCGACGGTCGGCACGGCCAGGGCGGTCGGCATGGCCGGTGCGGTCGGCGCAGCCAGGGCGGTCGGCGCGGCCGGCGTGTGCGGTTGAGTGAGGCGGTCCGCGCCGGCCCGCTACAGCGGCGCCTCGTCCCCCGCCGGGAACGGCCCGCCGTGACCCGGGACGATCACGTCGGATGCCTCCAGGACACGAAGGCGCGAGGTGCGCAGGACGTCCCGGTCCGGAGCCACCGGGTCCTCGGCCGGACCGTCCGGGCGCCACCAGAGGTCGCCTGCGAAGGCGATCACGCCGTCGGCGGTGCCGGCGAGGAGGGTGATGTCCTCGGGGCTGTGCCCCGGGGTGCGGATCAGGCGCAGGGAGTCGGTGAGTTCATGGCCCTCGGCGTCCCGGTCGGTCCACTGGTCGTTGCGGTACTCCGCCTTGTGGTCGTGGACCCATGCCTGGGGGAACAGGCCCACGTTCATGGTGTTGTCGGGGTGGTGGTGGCTGAGCACGACGTCGGTGATGTCGTCCGGCCCCAGGCCCAGTTCCGCGAGCGGGCCGAGGATGCGGTCGCGGTGGGCCACCATGCCGGGGTCCACGATCACGTGCCGGTCGCCGTCGGTGACGTACGAGACGGTGGCCGCGACCCCGGGGCCGGTGGAGGTGGTGTAGCCGGTGGTCAGGACGGTGTACACGGCGCTGCGGCCGAGGGGCTGGTTCGTCATGGCTCAAGCCTCGCGCCCCGGCCGACTGTTCACGAGTGGCTCTTCTGCCCATGATCGCGGGTTTCGTGCCACACCGCGTGCCGCGCGGTCATCGGGCGGCGGCGGGGCCGGTCGGCGGAGCAGGATTGTGAGCCAGTCGGCCGGGGCATGTCCCTCCCGTCGAGCGACGACGGGCATGGGGGGACATCATGCGGATACGCGTCTCAATGGCACAGGGCGAAGATTCCGACGAGATCAAGTCGCTGTACAGGTGGCTGTCCAAGGACCCGGACGTCACCGATGCGGCGGAGCTGTCGCTGGTGGGGGACACGGCGGAGCCGGGGTCCATGGGCTGGGACATGGACACCATCAACGTGGTGGTGTCGAACTCCCTGGCCGGGCTGAACGCCGTGATCGCCGCCATCACCCTGTGGCGGCACACCCGCACCACCGGCACCACCGGGTCCCGCGCTGTTCGCGTCGACACGGAGGACGCATCGGTCGTACTCGCCGACGACAGCGGGGAGAGCCCCGAAGAGCTCGCGGCGCGGCTCGATCCGACCGGCCGCGACAACTCCGGCGGAGACCCCCGGGGCCGTTGATGGCGGAGATCAGACTGGCCGACCCGTCCGCCTCGCGTGCGGTGCTCGCCGGAATCTGGGACTACGAGCACATGGAACCGCTCCCGGCGGTCGCCCGCAACGTGACCGGCCTGGCCGACACCCTGGCAGACCCCCGCATCTGGGGTCTGCCTCGGCAGAACATCAGCATCGTCCAACCAGGAGACGTGCGGGACGGGTTCATCCGCACCATCACGAAGGCCGCCGAGGAGGCCACCGACACGCTCCTGGTGTACTTCGCCGGCCACGGGATCAACGACGACTTCTCCGACGAGCTGTACCTCGGCCTGCCCGGCACCCGTGAGAACGAACTGGACACCGCCCTGCGCTACGAGTTCATCAGCCGACGGCTGCGACCCGGCGCCGCCAAGGCCAAGCACGTCGTCGTCATCCTCGACTGCTGTTTCAGCGGCCTGGCGGTGAAGGCCGGGATGTCGGCGGGGCAGCGTCTGGCCGATCTGGCCGCGATCTCCAGCAGGGCCGTGTTCACCGCGTCCGCCGAGACGAAGCGGGCCATGGCCCCCATCGGCGCCGCGTACACCGCGTTCACGGGTGTGCTCCTCGACCTCCTCGACCATGGCATTCCGGGGGAACCCGAGCTGCTCACCATGCAGACCCTGCATGTCCACGCACACACCCTCCTCAGGAACCAGCGACCCGAGCTGGGCTCCCGCGGCGGGGGCGGTCTCGTCTGCATCGCGAAGAACACGCAGCCCGCCACGACAGCACCGGCATCGCGCACCCCGGTCGTCGTGATTCCGGCGCAGCCGCCGGAACTGCCCTCCCGGATGCCCGCGCTGATCAGGCAACTGCTGCTCGGCCGCCACGGGCGCATCAAAGGACTGACGGTGGTCGGGCCCGGTCTGCCGACCCCCGCCTGGCTCACCAAGGAGCGCCCCTGGTTCGGGCTGGCGAAGGACGAGGAACTGATCGGGGTCTGGCGGTGGCCCGCCAAGCCGCTGTTCTTCCCCCGGCGCGGCTGCCGCCTGCTGTTCACCAGCCGCGGGGTGCGCATCCAGCAGGACAGCTCCCGGATGATGTTCCCGTACACCAACTTCAAGGACACGTACTTCAGTTCCTCGTCCTCGGTTCAGCCCAGCTACTCGATGGAAATGGGCGACGTCTACTACGCACAGATGTCGATCCGCGACGCGAGCCAGTCGTGGCACTCACCCGATCTCGGTGCCGCCAGTGCGGTCGTGCACGGCCTGGCCGCCGCCCTTGAGGAGATCAAGGCGATCGCCACTGGATCGGCCACCAGAACCACCACCGGCAACGGCTGAACGGGCGGCCGCGGGACGGCCCCGGCCGGGCCGCGCCCCACGGTCATTCGGGCCTCCGCACCGTGGAACCATGAGGTGTCCATGACGCGTCACCGTTCGCGCGTCACATCCCCGGACACACCACCCTCACCACAGGAGGACCCATGGCCAACCCCTACGCGGTAGCGCCACCGCCCCCGCCCCAGCCCCCCAGGCGCCGGTCGAACGGAGGCATCGCCGGCTTCATTGCCGTCGCCCTGGTCATCGCCGGCATCTACGGCGCCTCCCATTGGCTCGGCAAGGACGACGGCAAGCCCAAGGGGTCCGCCTCCGCGACGACGTCCCCGTCCGCCAAGCCCTCGCCCAATCCCTCGGACTCCGGGAACCCCGAGTCCTCCTCCGACACGTCGAGTTCGTGGAAGGTCGGCGACTGCGGCGGCCCCGACCCGGACAACAAGCCCGACGGCTACCGGCCGCAGAAGTGCACCGCCACCGGCGCCTCCTTCAAGGCGATCGACATCAAGGACGCGAGCATCCTCCCCGGCTCGATCCAGTGCCCGCCCGGCACCGACCTCATGATCGAGGTGAGCATCTCCTACGGCAGCAGCAAGAAGGGCGGCATCCCCACCAACACCGTCTGCGGCCGGAACCTGTCCAACGACCACCCCGGTGACCCGGGCGCGGGCGGCGGCCAGCTGGTGAAGGGCGACTGCGTGACGGACCAGGCCCAGGAAGTCCCCTGCGCGGGCGGCGGTTCGGGCACGTACAAGGTGCTCGGCCTGGTCAAGACGAAGAGCGAGTGCCCGTCGGGCACCAGCGAGCCCATGGAACTGACCATGTCGGTAGGCCGCCCCTACGACGTGATCTGCGCCGACGCATAAAGGCTCCCCGAGGGTCAAAAATGGGGGCCGCTTGACGCGGCCCCCTTTGTTTTCTCCTCTCGGCTCAGCCGAGTAGTGCCCTGACGGCATTGATCACGGGAACTCCGGCTTCTCCGACCAGCGTCGCGATTCCGGAGAACGTTCCGAGCAGTCTCCTGAAACGGTCTTCGGGGGGATTCGAATTGAGCTCCTCGATTGCCGCGTCCACCTCCGCCCGGTCGCCTTCACCCAGGTGCTGTCGCATCGCCCGGACTTCCGCGAGAAGGGTCTCGATGGCCGATTCCCCGGCTTCCGGGCCGCCTGCTCGCTTTCCGCCGGCCACGATGTCACCGGAGCCGGTGTGCTCCGCCTTGCCGATGCTCCCGGCCCCGTACTGCGTGTAGCTGTCGCCGCTCATCAGCGGGTCCCGATGTTGCCGGAGCCGCTGTGCTGGGCCTTGCCGATGCTCCCGGCCCCGTACTGCTCGATGTGGTCGCCCATGACGGCGTGCCGCACGTTGTAGACCACCTGGGCGGTGTCCGGGCGGCCGATCGCCTTGGTGATCTCCATGACGAGGGCCTGGATCTCGCTGTGCTCCGTGGACCACACGGCGTCGCGCTGCGTGCCGGAGGTGTTGAGGACCAGGCCGTACAGCGGCGGCTTGCCGATGAGCGCGACGAGCCGCCAGATCAGCAGACCCAGCACGGCGACCAGCAGGATCACTCCGACTTCGCCGACCGCGGCCGCCACGATCCCGCCGATGACGAGAGTGATGAGAGCGCGGGCGATGAACTTTCTCCAGGCCGCACCCTTGTCGACTTCCAGCATGCGCTGCCCGACGTGGGAAATGTTGCGCAATGGATAGGCCTCACCGTTGACCCACAGCACACCTTCCTGCACTCGGACTTCGACGGTCGATTGGCTAGGCGCCATGTCCCGCCCCCTTGCCTGATTCCGGTGTTGTCGGCACGAAGTGTAGGGCGAGCTCGATCGACCAAGTAGGGATTGGACAACTTCGACTTAGTGATGATCGATTACTCATTCCGCTTGACACTCGCGCCGCTGAATTCGAGGGCGTGAGGACCTGCGGGTGGCGGCGGTGCGCATGCACGCCCCGAGCGCGGCACGGCAGCCGCCACCCCGCGACCCGCACTCGTCAAGGCCTGCCCTTGGCGTCCCCTCGCGTCGAATCGCTCCACACCAGGGTGATCAAGATGTGACGGATCGTCAACACCTCGTTAGAGGTACACGCGCGGTTCCCGCCCGGGAGTGTGAATTTCCGAGGGGCCGCCGGAGGCCGCGTCCGCGGACTTCTCCGCGCGGTCGATCTCGCACCAGATCCGCTTGCCCGCACCCTCGCGCTGCCAGCCCCAGCGGTCCGCCAGGCCGTCCACCAGCTCCAGGCCGCGCCCGCCGGTGTCGTCACCCGCCGCCTGCCGGCGGTCCGGCGCCCGGTCGCTCGCGTCCGCGACCTCGACCCGCACCCCGGGCCCCCCGAACAGCATCCGCAGCACGGCCGGACAGCCCGTGTGCACGACCGCGTTCGTGACCAGCTCGGAGATCAGCAGGATCAGCGTCTCGGCGAGCGGTTCGTCATCCCCTATGCCCGACCCCGCCAGCCGCGACCGGGCCCACCGGCGCGCCCGGCCGACCTCGGCGGGGTCCGGTCCTACCTCCAGCTGAACCTGAAGCACCTGCACCGCTCACACCATCCGAACCGGCGGACACTTCGCCTCGCGACAGGATGGAATCACCCACTGTGATCCCCTTGCGGAGCAGCATGGTTGACATACAGTCACCACAACAAGCGCTTCGGGCATATTCCCGCGCGAAGGAGTGGGCGTGGTGCATACTGTGCGACGCCTGCGCCGCTCAACCGCTCGCATTCGTGGGAGCGTACCGGAGCGACCCCCCGACTCCGGTCCGTAACGAGGGGGGCGAAGGACACAAACCGATATCAACTCTCCGTAATCGGACATGAGTCCCGCGCCTTCCCTCCCGTAACAGACGGCTACGGCGCCGAACCCAGCAGTTCCGCCGCCAGCAGCTCCTCCGCCTCCGCCGCCGTACACCACTGCTGCGCCCGCACCCACGCCCGCTTGAGGTGCAGATGGACGTCCGCCTCCCACGTGAAGCCCATCCCGCCGTGCACCTGGAGGCAGTCCCGGGCATTGCCCACGGCGGCTTCGTCCGCGAGGAGCTTGGCCGCCGCGATCTCCGCGTCTCCCACGGCGCACTCCGCGGTCACCGCCGCCGTCACCGCCGCCGTCACCGCCGCCGGCACCGCAGCCGTCACGGCCGCCGCGTAGACCGCCGTACGGGCCACCTCCGCCCGCACCAGCATCTGCGCGCACAGGTGCTTGACCGCCTGGAACGCCCCGATCGGCTGCCCGAACTGCTCGCGCTCGCCCGCGTACCGCACCGCCAGCTCCACCGTCCGCAGCGCGCTCCCGACCTGGAGCGCGGCCGTCAGCAGCGCCCCCTCCGAGCGGTACGCGGAGGAGTCCCCGTACGAGACCACCCGGTGCAGCGGGGTCAGCGGGTCCGCCGAGCGCACCGGTGAGCCGGCGGGCATCCCGGAAGCGCCCAGGACCGCCTCCGCCTCCCCCAGGTACGCGACCAGACCGTCCCCCAGGTCGAAGGCGGTGACCACCGTGGTCCCGGCCGCCGCCCCCGGGACCACCCCGGCCGCCAGGTGCGTGGCCACCAGCGGCCCCGGTACAAGCGCCCGCCCGGCCTCCTCGAAGACGAGCACCGCCTCCGGCAGCCCGAGCCCGACCCCGCCGTCGGCCTCGGGCAGCCGCAGCGCGAAGAAGCCCGCCTCGCCCAGCTCCCGCCACAGCCCGCGGTCCACCGCGGCACCCGTGTCCACCGACGCCCGCAGGGCCTCGCGCCCGTACCGGCCCGACAGGAGGTCCCGTACGCCGGCCCGCAGGTCCCGCTGATCCTCGGTCGGCTGGAAGTCCACGCCCCTCACCGGCCCTTCGGGAGGCCGAGGATGCGCTCGGCGACGATGTTCCGCTGGATCTGCGAGGTGCCCGCCGCGATGGTGTAGGAGAGGGAGGAGAGCCGGTCCAGGGTCCACTCCTCCTCCAGGGAGAGGGACGAGGGCCCCAGCACCTCCGCCGCCGCCTCGTACAGCTCCTGGCGCGCGTGCGAGTAGGCGAGCTTGAAGACGGAGCCGCCGATGCCGGGGACCCCGCCGGAGCGCTCCGACTCGCTCACGTTCCACTGCGTGAGCCGCCACAGCGCGCCGAACTCCCCGTACAGCCGCCCCAGCCTGCGCCGCAGCACCGGGTCGTCCCAGCGCCCGTTCGCCTTCGCCGTACGGGCCAGTTCGCCCAGGGTCCGGCGGCAGGCGACGACCTCCCCGACGAAGGCGGTGCCCCGCTCGAAGGACAGGGTGACCATGGTGACCCGCCAGCCGTCGTTCTCCGCTCCGACCCGGTTGGCGACCGGAACCCGTACCTCGTCCAGGAACATCTCCGCGAACTCCGTCGACCCGGCGAGCGTGCGCAGCGGCCGGATCGTCACGCCCGGCGCGTCCATGGGCATGGCCAGCCAGGAGATCCCCCGGTGCTTCGGGGCCTGCGCGTCCGTCCGCACGAGCAGTTCGCACCAGTCGGCGACCTCCGCGTGCGAGGTCCAGATCTTCGATCCGGTGATCACGTACTCGTCGCCGTCGCGGACCGCGCGCGTGCGCAGGGAGGCCAGGTCGGAGCCGGCGTCCGGCTCGCTGAACCCCTGGCACCACACCTCGTCGCCGCGCAGTACGGGCGGCAGCCAGCGCGCCCGCTGCTCCGCCGTCCCCTCGGCGGCGATGGTCGGGCCCGCGTGCAGCAGCCCGACGAAGTTGGCCCCGACGTACGGGGCCCCCGCGCGCTCGGTCTCCTCCAGGAAGATCAGGTGCTGGGTCGGGGTGGCCCCGCGGCCGCCCGCGTCGACCGGCCAGTGCAGGCCCGCGTACCCGGCCTCGTACAGCCTGCGCTGCCAGCCGAGGTCGTACGCCCGCCGCCCGGGCCAGTCGTCCGGCGAGGGCTTCGCGGGCAGCTCGGGCAGCGCCTTGCCGAGCCATCCGCGCAGCCGGGCCCGGAACTCCTGCTCCTCTTCCGTGTAGGTCAGTTCCATCAGCGGCCCTTGACCCGGTCCAGGTCCCGGTCCAGGTCGAGGCCGAGCATGCGGATGGCGTTGCCGCGCATCAGCTTGTAGACCGTCTCGTCGTCCAGGCCCTTCACGTGGTCGAGGGCGACCTCCTTGGTGTGCGGGAAGGTCGAGTCCACGTGCGGGTAGTCGGTCTCGAAGGTGGCGTTGTCGCGGCCCACCACGTCGAGGGAGGCGATGCCGTGCTTGTCGCGGAAGAAGCAGCAGAACATCTGCCGGTAGTAGTACGTGGACGGCGGCTCGGGGATCAGGTCGCGGACCCCGCCCCAGGCGCGGTGCTCCTGCCAGACGTCGTCGGCGCGCTCCAGGGCGTACGGGATCCAGCCCATCTGCCCCTCGCTGTAGGCCAGCTTGAGCGTCGGGAACTTCACCAGCACCCCGCTGAACAGGAAGTCCATCATCGAGGCCATCGCGTTGTTGAAGCTGAGCGAGGCCTGGACGGCGGGCGGCGCGTCGGGGGAGGCGGCGGGCATCTGGGAGCTGGACCCGATGTGCATGTTGACCACCGTGCCGGTCTCCTGGCAGACGGCGAAGAAGGGGTCCCAGTACCCGGAGTGGATGGACGGCAGCCCCAGGTAGGTCGGGATCTCGGAGAAGGTCACCGCGCGCACCCCGCGCGCCGCGTTGCGCCGGATCTCGGCGACCGCGAGGTCGATGTCCCACAGCGGGATGATGCACAGCGGGATCAGCCGGCCGCCGCTGTCGCCGCACCACTCCTCGACCATCCAGTCGTTGTAGGCGCGCACGCAGGCGAGGGCCACCTCCTTGTCGTGGGCCTCGGCGAAGGTCTGCCCGCAGAACCGCGGGAAGGTCGGGAAGCACAGCGAGGCCTCGACGTGGTTGAGGTCCATGTCGGCGAGCCGCGCCTTGGGGTCCCAGCAGCCGCGGCGCATCTCCTCCCGGGTGATCCCCTCCAGCGTCATGTCGTCGCGGTCGAAGCCGACGGCGGCGATGTTGCGCTTGTACGGGAACTTCAGGTCCTCGTAGATCCACCAGTCGGTCGGCGGGCCGTCGGGGTCCATGGAGATCACGTACTTGCCGCCGGTGTACTCCAGCTCGCCGATGCCCGCGGTGAGGGCCTTGGGGCCGCGGTCCCGGTACTTGGCGGGAAGCCAGACGTCGAAGAGGTGCGCGGGCTCGATCACGTGGTCGTCGACGCTGATGATCCGAGGCAGTTCCAGTCCCATGCGGTCTCCCCAATCTGATGGATCGTCAGAAACAAGCTAGCCCCGCCACCCCTGGACCGACAAGCGTCAGCGCTCTACGCTCTCCGCTTGATCTGACTATCCGTCAGCTATGGGGAGGTCTGTGATGACGGACACGACGACCGGCACCGCGACGGAACTGAGCCGGTCCGCGACCCTGTGGGAACTGATCGCCCGCCGGGCCGCCCTGACCCCGGACGACACCGTCCTCATAGAGGCGGCCGAAACCGCAGAAGCCCCTGCCTCCCACAGCCCCGCCGACGGCCGCCGCCTGACCTTCGGGGAGCTCCGCGAGCGCTCCGAGCGAGCCGCCGCCGGCCTGTACGCCATGGGCGTGCGCCCGGGCACGGTCGTCGCCTGGCAGCTCCCCACCCGCATCGAGACCGTCCTGCTCTCGGCCGCCCTGGCCCGGATCGGCGCCGTCCAGTCCCCCGTCATCCCGTTCTACCGGGACCGGGAGGTCGGCTTCGCGCTCCGCGAGTCCAAGGCCGAGTTCTTCGCCGTCCCGGGCGTGTGGCGGGGCTTCGACTACCCGGCGATGGCCGCACGGCTCGGCGCGCGCGGCGTCTTCGAGGCGTACTCCGCCCTCCCGGACGGCGACCCCTCCGCACTCCCCCCACCGCCCGCCTCCGGCACCGACGTCCGGTGGATCTACTGGACCTCCGGCACCACCTCCGACCCCAAGGGCGTCCTGCACACCGACCGCTCCCTGATCGCGGGCGGCTCCTGCCTCGCGCACGCCCTGCGCCTGACCCCGGCCGACGTCGGCTCGATGGCCTTCCCGTATGCGCACATAGGCGGCCCGGACTACCTGGTGATGCTGCTCCTGTACGGCTTCCCCGCGGTGCTCTTCGAGAAGTTCGCGATGCCGGACGCCCTCGACGGCTACCGCCGCCACGGGGTCACCGTGGCCGGCGGCTCCACGGCCTTCTACTCCATGTTCCTCGCGGAACAGCGCAAGGACCCGGGCGTCCCGCTGATCCCCACGCTGCGCCTGCTGGCGGGCGGCGGCGCCCCGAAGCCGCCGGAGATCTACCACGCCGTCGTACGGGAGATGGGCTGCCAGCTGACCCACGGCTACGGCATGACCGAGGTCCCGATGATCACCATGGGCGCCCCCGACGACACGGCGGAACACCTGGCCACCACCGAGGGCCGGCCCCCGGCCGGGATGTCCATCCGCATCACGGACCCGGCGGGCGAGCCACTCCCGGCGGGGGTGGACGGGGAGGTCCGGCTCCGGGGGGAGGCGGTCTGCCAGGGGTACCTGAACCGGGATCCGTCGGAGTCGGCGGAGGTCTTCGACGCGGACGGCTACCTGATCACCGGCGACCTGGGCCACCTCACGGCGGACGGGTACCTGGTGCTGACCGGGCGCAGCAAGGACGTCATCATCCGCAAGGGCGAGAACATCTCGGCGAAGGAGATCGAGGACCTGCTGCACGAGTTGCCCGGGGTTGCCGACGTGGCGGTCATCGGGCTGCCGGATGCGGAGCGGGGGGAGCGTGTCTGTGCCGTGGTCGAGCAGCCGGCGGGGGCGGCGGCGCTGACGCTGGCGCAGGTGACGGCGTACCTGCGGGCCGCGGGCCTGGCCACGCACAAGCTCCCGGAGCAGCTGGAGCTCCTGGACGCGCTCCCGCGCAACGAGGCCCTGCGCAAGGTCCTGAAGTACCGCCTCCGCGAACGGTATTCCTAGCCCGGCGGCGCGGGGGCCGCTGCGCGGAGCTGCTCCCCGCCCCGCCCCTTCCCGAAACCGGGCTCCGCCCGGACCCTCCCCCAGACTCCGTCCGGGGGGACCCCCACTCAAACGCCGGCGAGGCTGAAGATCAGCCCCGCCGGCGTTTGAGGCGTGGGGGGTCTGGGGGCTACATCCGGCTCAGGGACGCGGCGGCGAAGAGGACATCGCGGATGGCCTCGCGGTCACCGTGCTGGCCCGCGGCCGCCTCCTCCGGGGAGATGTGCCCGGCAGCCAGCTGGCAGAACTCGACGCGGTCCAGCGCGATCTCCGCCACCGTCCGCTCGGCCGACGGCACCGCCCCCGGCGAGTCCAGCGCGATGTCCCACCCGCCACCACCCGCACCCTCGATCTCCAGGTGCAGCGTCCGCCCCGGCGCACCCGCCGCGACCAGCCCCTTCGCCGGAGCCGCCAGCCCCGCACGCCGACGCTGCGCGAGCGCCCCCGGCAGCAGCCGCGCCGCCAGGTCGATCATCCGGTGCAGATGCGGCCCGGCCGGCGGCTCGTACGGATAGTCCACCGCCTCCGCGATGTCCCACGCGTGTACCCAGCACTCGAAGGCCCGCTCCAGGAACGCGTCCCCGAGCGGCAGCGAGAAGTCCCCGTACTCCACCGCCAGTTCCGCCACACCGCGCCCCGCGAAGGAGACCGTGCGCACCAGCGTGTGCCCCTGCTCCCGCCACGGCTCGCGGACCTGCCGCGTGGCCGGGTACGCCGACGCCTGCCAGAAGTGCTCCGTCCGCGCGGCCGGGCCGACGCCGGCCGGCGCCTCCTTGCCGAGCGGATCGTCCAGCCCCAGCGCGGTGGCCACCAGGCCGTCCACCGCCAGCAGATGCCCGATCACCCCCGCCACCGTGGTCCGCTGCGTCTTGCGCCGCTCCTCCTCGAACCACTTCAGCCGGACCGGGGTGTGCCACTCCGAGTCCCCGAAGTCCTGGAGCAGCGCGTCGAGCCGCGCCGTCTCGGTGTCGTACGGGTTCGCCCACACCGGCACCGGGATCCGGGCCGGCCGCTTGCCCAGGCAGTCCTCCAGCACCCGCGAGCGCAGCAGCGGCTTGAGGTCGAGGTTCTCCTCCGGGTGCAGCAGGCCCACCGCGTCGCGCAGCCGCAGCGCCTCCTCCGCGCAGGGCGCGCACTCGGTGAGGTGGTCCTCCACCGCCTGCGTCTCCTCGGCGGAGCACGCGGCCAGCGCCCACGCGCCGAGCAGCGACTTCAGCACGGCGTGGGAGGGCGGGGCGGCCGGCAGCGGCTGCAACCGCGCCGCCTGCGGCGCCTGCCGCGGGTCGAGGTCGTCGGCGGCGCCGCGCGGGCCCGGTATCCGGGCCCGGCCGCCGGGGCGCTCGTATCCGTCCTCGGGCCACTCGGCAGGGCCGTTCATCGCGACGTTCCATATCCGGGCTGGGCGGTGTCCTCCAGCGGGAGGGCGTTGGCGGTCGACAGCAGTTGGAGCCCGAGCCGCAGCCGGCGCCGCGCCTCGTCCTCGCTGATCTGGAGGTCCGCGGCGGCCTGCCGGTAGTCGCGCCGTTTGAAGTACGCGAGTTCCAGCGCGGCACGCAGCGGCGCGGGCATGGAGGTGACGATGTAGTCCGCGCGGGCGGCGGCGTTGGCGCTGCGCACCTTCTGCTCGAGCTCCTCGCGGGAGCCGCGGCCCAGTTCGGCCTGGCGCAGCCGGGCCACCGCCTGGCCCTGGGTGATCCGGGCGACCCAGGAGCGCATGGAGCCCTGCTTGGGGTCGTAGGCGTCCGGGTTCTCCCAGATGTAGCCGAAGACCTCGCGGGTGATCCGGTCCGCGGCCTTCTCGTCGCCCAGTACGCGGTGCGCCAGGCTGTGCACGAGCGAGGCGAAGCGGTCGTACAGCTCTCCGAGCGCGGCGGCCTCGCCGCGGGCGAGGCGTTGCTGCATGCGGCGGTCCCAGCGCGGTGGTACGTCCTTAGGCATAGTGCCCCCAGCCGTTTGTCGACGCATCGAATGTAATGGGCACCTGGCCGATCGCGCCCGTTTTGGGGAAAGGTCACCCTGGAAGTGAGCCCTGGGTGATAGGGGCGTGGCAGTGTGTGAACCGTGGTACGGGCAGCGACACATGGGTACAGGTGTACGCGCCCCACTGCGCTCCCCGTGCGCGGGTTCGATGCGTTCGCGCCCTTGACCCGTTCGCTTAACGCACAGGCCACCGAGGCCTTACGCTCCTGCCTTGTCTGGATCTGAACACACCGCACACGTGAAGGCGGAACGCCGAACATGGACAGCGCAGAGTACGAGCGCAAGATCGCCGCCCGATTCGCCACCTTCGACCAGGACGGGTCCGGTTATATCGACCGGGAGGACTTCAGCGCGGCCGCGAAGGCCGTCCTGGCCGAATTCGGCACCACCGCCCGGTCGGACAAGGGCCAGGCCGTCTTCGCCGGGGCCGAGGCGTTCTGGCAGGGCATGGCCGGGATCGCGGACGTCGACGGGGACCAGCGGGTGTCCCGCGAGGAGTTCATCACCGGGGCGGCGAAGCGGCTGCGCGACAGCCCGGACCGGTTCGCGGAGATCGCGCGGCCGTTCCTGCGGGCCGTGATCGCGGTGGCGGACGAGGACGGCGCGGGCGCGACCCCGCAGGCCGCCGCCCGGGTCCTGCGCGTCCTGGGCACGGCGCCCGACCTGGCCCCGCAGGTGGCGGCGGCCCTGGACGCGGACGGCGACGGCCGCATCTCGGAGGACGAGATCCTGTCGGCGTTCGCGTCCTACTGCGGCGTGGAGGCCCCCGACGCCTGACGGCCGGGACCGGCCTCATCCAGCCTCGCCTGGGGGTCCCCCCGGACGGAGTCCGGGGGGAGATTGAGGCGTGGGGGTCCCCCCGGACCGAGTCTGGGGGAGGGTCTGGGGCAGAGCCCCAGCAGCCGGCCCGCACGGGCCCTACCGCGCCTCACCCGCAGACGGCCTAGGCGAAGACCACCGTGCGCGAGCCGTTCAGCAGCACGCGGTGTTCGCTGTGCCACTTCACCGCCCGCGCGAGCGCCTGGCACTCCACGTCCCGCCCGACCGCCACCAGCTGGTCCGGGGTCACCTCGTGGCCCACCCGCTCGACCTCCTGCTCGATGATCGGCCCCTCGTCGAGGTCCGCCGTCACGTAGTGCGCGGTCGCGCCGATCAGCTTCACGCCCCGCGCGTGCGCCTGGTGGTAAGGCTTCGCGCCCTTGAAGCTCGGCAGGAACGAGTGGTGGATGTTGATGATCCGCCCGCTCAGCTCCTTGCACAGGGTGTCGGACAGCACCTGCATGTACCGGGCGAGCACGACCAGCTCGACGTTCTCGGAACGCACGAGCTCCAGCAGCTCCGCCTCCGCCGCGTCCTTGGTGGCCTTCGTCACCGGGATGTGCACGAACGGGATGTCGTACGAGCCCACCAGCTCGGCGAAGTCCGTGTGGTTGGAGACCACGGCCGCGATCTCGACCGGCAGTGCCCCGATCCGGGAGCGGAACAACAGGTCGTTCAGGCAGTGGCCGAACTTGGACACCATCAGGATGATCCGCATGCGCTCCTCGGAGCGGTGGATCTGCCAGTCCATCCTGAACGAGTCGCCGATCGCGGCGAAGCTGGCGCGCAGCTTCTCCACCGTCACCGGGGGGTCGGCCTCGAAGTGCACCCGCATGAAGAAGAGTCCGGTCTCCCGGTCTCCGAACTGCTGGCTGTCCACGATGTTGCAGCCGGTCATGAAGAGGTAACTCGACACGGCGTGCACGATGCCCTGCTTGTCGGGACAGGACACGGTCAGGACGTACTGCGGGGGCTGGGACTGTGCCTCGGGCTGCGGGTCGCTCATGACCGCATAGCCTTTCACACCGCGCGGGTGAGGATCCTCAACACATCCAGCGACGTGGGCCGGGCGTCCGGGTCGTCCCCGTCCGCCGTGGCCAGCCGTACGTGCGCCTCGCGCGCGGCACGGACCGCCTCGGGCCAGGCGTGGTGTTCCAGGTAGGCGGAGACGGCCGCGTCGGGACCGACCTGGTGCATGATGCGGAGCACCCGCAGCACCGCCAGGTCTACCAGGGCCGCCTCCTGTGAGTCGCGCAGGATCGTGCCGACGTACTTCTCGGCCGACCAGCTGTCGAGCCAGGTGTCCTCGACGAGCCGGTACACGGCATCGGTGACGTCCCCGTAGCCTTCGGCGCCGGCGAGCCAGGTGTCCTCGTGGAAGGCCGGATCGGAGAGCATGTGCAGCGCCGAGCGCACGTTGCTGCGCCAGCGCCACCACGGCATGTCGTTCAGGGGCATGCCGCCCATGGTGGAGGAGCGGCCACCTCGGCGGGAAGAGTTCTTCGAACCTTGGGCGAATGTCACGTCGTCGATCGTACGTTCCCGCCTTCCGCGATCTTCAGGCGCGTGTGAACAACCGGAGGCGAGTATTCCCCCCGGTAATTCACCTGCACGTCACCGGATGTTGTGAACCCCTCACTCTCCAGTTCCCCGTGGGGCGGAATGGTGCATGGACATGACCGATCGGCGACGCACAGCAACTCTCTCCCGCACCCTCCTGGCCACGGCGATGGGTGCGTGTCTCGTCGCCGGGTGCGGGGTGATCCCCGGGGGCTCGGGGGGCTCCGCGGGCACCCTCACCGTCATGACGTTCGCACCCGAGGACACCAAGGCGACCAACATGCCCGGAATGCCCGGCATGGCCAAGGCGTACGAGCGCTGGGTCAATTCCAAGGGCGGCATCAACGGCCGCAAGCTGCGCGTACTGACCTGCAACGAGAAGAACACGCCCAGCGGCGCCGCCGACTGCGCCCGCAAGGCCATCGACGAGAAGGCCGTCGCCGTCGTCGGCTCCTACAGCCAGCACGGACGCGCCTTCATGGCCCCGCTGGAGGCCGAGGGCATCCCGTTCATCGGCGGGTACGGAGTCTCCTCCGAAGAATTCCAGTCGACCCTCTCCTACCCCGTCAACGGCGGCCAGCCCGTCCTCCTCGCCGGCGCCGGCCACCAGCTGGGCCGCGCCTGCGCCCAGGTCTCCCTGGTCCGCCCCGACACCCTCGCGGGCGACTCGATGCCGATCCTGCTGAACGCCGGGCTCAAGGCCAACAAGATCCCCGACGCCTCCGACATCCGGGCCGCCGAGGACTCCGCGGACTTCTCGGCGCAGGCCCGCGAGGCCCTCGCCGACACCGCCGCGATCACCGCCGCCGGCAGCAGCAAGGAGAAGGAGAAGGAGAAGGCCAAGGGCTGTGTGACCGCCGTCCTCGGCGAGCGCACCGAGACCTTCTTCGACGCCTTCCGCCGCGCCGACTCCCAGAACAGGAAGCCGCAGATCTCCTCGGTCCTCGGCAGCGTCAGCCAGTCCCTGGTGGACCGCACCGGCGGCAAGGAGAGCCCCTTCGAGGGCGCCTACCTGACCAGCTGGTACCCGGTGGCCACCGACCCCCTCTGGGAGCCGATGCGCAAGGTCATCTCCGACTTCGCCTTCGGCGACGACGGCGTCGACCCCGACGACAGCGGAACGCAGACCACCTGGATCGCGTACACCGTGCTGAACGACGTCCTGAAGCGCTTCAAGCCGGACGACGACATCACCGGCCGCAAGGTCACGCGGGCGCTCAACCAGGCGGAGTCCGTCAACACCGGCGGCCTCACCCCGGATCTGAGCTGGCGCTACCAGGACATGCGCGCCGTCGCCGGCTTCCCCCGCATCGTCAACGGCCGGGTCACCTTCCAGGTCGTCCAGGCGGGCCGGCTCGTCGCCCAGGAGGGCGAACAGACGATGGACATGACCGTGACCCTGGAACAGGCCCCCCGGGCGGCCTGACGGCCGTCCGGCTCACAGCTGTGACTTGTCGCGCTTGGTGAGGCTGTACTTGGCCGCGATGTTGTTCCACAGGACCGCGGCCGACTCCTTGGCCTTCGTCGCCTCGCCGCTCGCCTTGTTGCCGGCGCTGGCGTTCTCGGAGTTCTTGGCCTTGCCGTCCTTGCACTTGTCGTCGTCCACGTCGTCCGCCCAGGCCGCGTAGCTGTTGTCGGCGGCCGCCGAGGACTGCCAGGCCTTGGTGAGCGCGGCGGTCAGCTTCGCGTGGTCGGGGAGCTGGTCCACCTTCAGCTCCTGGAGGCGGGTGACGAGCTCCTCGCGCTGGCGGGCCGCGTCGCGCAGGTCGGCGGCCGCCTGGTCGAGGTTGCTGCAGCTCTTGATGTCCTCCACGGCCTTGATCACCGCGGCCCGGCTGTCGTTGCTGTCCGCGAGGAGCTTGTCCAGCTGGACGGCCTGCGGGCGGGCCGGGTCGACGGGGGCCTCGCCGCCGGGCGCCGCCGAGCCGCCGCTCGCGGTGGCCGCCGGGGGTACCGCGCCCGGGTCGTTGTTCTGCGGCTTGCCGTCGCCGAGCAGCGAGCCGACGCCGAGCCCGACCACGGCCAGGCCGATGACCACCGCGGCGATGATCGCGGGCGAGACCCGGCGGGGGGCCTCCGGCGGCGGGGGCGGCGCGAACTGCTGCTGCGGGTGCGGCTGGTGGTGCTGCTGCTGCGGCTGGTGGTGCTGCTGCGGCTGCGGCGGTACGGGGCCCTGCCCGCGCGGCGGATACGCGCGCGGCGGGACCGGCGGCAGGTGCTGGGTGTGCCCGGCGGAGTCGTCACCGCGGAACAGCCCGTCGAACGGCTCGAACCCGCCGGCGGCGGGGACCGGCGGGATGTACTGGGTCGCGGCCTCCTCGTGCGCGGGAGCCGCGGGGCCCGCCGGCACGGGTGGGATGTACTGGGTCGCCGCCTCCTCGTACGCGGAGGCCGCGGGGGCAGCGGGGCCCGCCGGCACGGGCGGGATGTACTGCGTCGCCGCCTCCTCGTACGCGGAGGCCGCGGGGGCAGCGGGGCCCGCCGGCACGGGCGGGATGTACTGCGTCGCCGCCTCGGGCAGCGGCGGGTAGCCGTAGCCGTGCGGCTGCCCCGGCCCCTCGTACCCGGGCCCCACCACGTGCCCGGGGGCCTCCTGCGGCTGCTGCTGCGGGTGCTGCGGGTAGCCGTACGCGGGCTCCGGACCCCACGGGGCACCCGGCTGGGGGGCGCTCCCCTGTCCGTTCTCCGTCACCGGGTCTCCTTCTCCGACTCGCCCGAACCTTACGGAACCGTCGGTCACGCTACCCGGTAACGCACCGCTACCGGGAGGCCACCCGGCAACCCACCCGGCCCGCCGGGCCGCCGCTAGGCGACCCGCGCCTCCAGCCGCGCGCCGAACTCGCGGACCGCCGCCTCCTCCCCGTACGGCTCCAGGCGGGCCCGGAAGTCGTCCAGGTACTCCGCGCCCCGGTTCGAGCGCAGGCCCGACAGCAGGTCCGCCGCCTGCGTGGCCGTCTGGCAGGCCTGTTCCACCTCCCGCTGCTGGACCTGCGCCGCCGCCAGCAGCAGCAGCCCGATGGCCCGGCGGCGCGCCTTGCCCGCCGGGAGGCCCCGTAGCGCCTCCGCCGCCTGCTTGGCCGCCGCGTCCGCCTGGCCCAGGTCCCGGTGGCAGTGGGCCAGCTCGTCCGCGAGGTAGGCCTGGTCGAAGTGCCGGATCCACACCGGGTCGTCGCCCGACTCCGGCTCCGCCCGCTCCAGCGCCGTGACGGCCCGGGACGACAGCACCGCCGTCGCCCGGTTGTCGCCGAGCAGCGCGTGCCCGCGCGCCTCGGCGGCGTAGAACATGGCCTCCACGCGCGGGGTGACCTGCCCCCGCGTCCCCTCCTGCGCGGCCCGGGCCAGCTGGGCGATCTCCCGCGGGTTGCCCAGCTCGGCGGCGAGGTGGCTCATCGACGCCGCGAGCACGTAGCCCCCGTACGCGCGGTCGCCGGCCGCCTGGGCGAGCCGCAGCGCCTGGATGTAGTAGCGCTGGGCCAGGCCCGGCTGGCCCGTGTCCACCGCCATGTAGCCCGCGAGCTCCGTCAGCCGGGCCACCGCCGCGAACAGCGCGCGCCCGACGGGCTCCCGGTACGAGCCGCCGATCAGCCCGGACACCACGGAGTTGAGGTAGTGCACGACCACCGGCCGCACGTGCCCGCTGCCGAAGCGGTGGTCGAGGTCCTTGAGCGCGTCGGTGGTGGCCCGTACCGCCTCCACGTCGGACATCCCGACGCGCGAGCCGCCACTGCGCGCCACTTGCGTGTCAGCGCCGGTGATCAGCCAGTCGCGGCTCGGCTCGACGAGCGCGGAGGCGGCCACGCTGGAGCCCGCCAGGAAGTCGCGGCGGCCCACGTCGCTGCGCCACAGCTCGCAGGCCTGCTCGATGGCGCCGATGACGGTCGGGGAGAACTGCAGGCCGACGCCGGAGGCGAGGTTCTTGCCGTTGGCCATGCCGATCTCGTCGATGGTGACGGTCCGGCCGAGTTTGCGTCCGAGCGCCTCCGCGATGATTCCGGGAGCCCGGCCGCGCGGCTGCTGGCCGCGCAGCCAGCGGGCCACGGAGGTCTTGTCGTAGCGGAGATCGAGGCCGTGTTCCGCTCCGCACATGTTGACCCGCCGGGCGAGCCCGGCGTTGGAGCACCCGGCTTCCTGGATGAGCGCCTGCAGCCGTTCGTTCGGCTGGCGGGCAACGAGAGGCCTGGCTGCCATGAAAACCCCCTGAGGCCGCGGGTGATCGTTGGAATGATCACTTCCCGCCTGATGTGCGGAGAATCTTCCGCTCTGCGTCGTGTCGCTACCCAACTCCGGCGCCCCGGGCTCCTACGCGCCCCCGCCCGTGCATCAGTGCGCCCCGCATGCAGGATCGATGCTCCGCCCACCGGCTGGTTTACGCCCGTAACCCCAGGTGACCCGCGGAGTTGTGATGGGCGTGGAAGAGACCATGGGAGTCACGGAGACCGCACCCATCCCCAAGCAGCGCGGCGAGCAGCTGCTGGACCATGCCGTGCGGTACGCGGAAGAACGGCACTGGGATGTCTTCGCCGGCACCTGGCTGGAGGCGGGCGACGGACGGGAGCTGTGCTCCTGCGGGGCAGAGGACTGCGCGACCCCGGGCGCGCACCCGGCGGTGAAGGACTGGGCTGCGCAGGCGACCGGCAGCGCGGTGCGGGTCCGGCAGATCTGGGGGAGGCACCCGGGGGCCTCGATCCTGATGCCCACGGGCCGGACGTTCGACGCGCTGGACGTGCCGGACGCCGCCGGGTTCCTGGCCCTGGCGCGGCTGGAGCGCATGGAGCGCACGCTCGGGCCGGTCACCCTCACGCCCGACCACCGGATGCTGTTCTTCGTCCTGCCGGGCGCCGGGGCCAAGGTCGCGGACCTCGTGCGCAAGCTGGGCTGGACGCCGTCGGCGCTCGACCTGGTCGCCCGGGGCGAGGGCGAGTACGTGGCCGCTCCGCCCACCCGCTTCGGCGGCCGGGGCTCGGTCCAGTGGGCGCGGCGGCCCACGCCGGCGAACCGGTGGCTGCCGGACACGGAGGAACTGATCGACGCGCTGGCGTACGCGTGCGGGAGCGAGGCCGCCGCCGACCGAAAGCGGCGCCAGGCCTGAGGCCCGGGCACCGGAGCCAGGTCCGCCCCCGCCGACCTGGGACATTACTGACCGGAAACTCATGACATAAGTAACTGCTCAAGCCTCTCCCCCTCCTCCTATGGTGAGCGAAGAACGACCAAACGGGGACGTGTGACGAGAGGCAGGCGCATGCCGGACCAGGGTGATGCGACGGGCGGGACGTACGGGACGGGTGGCGCGCGATCCGCGCCGTCCGCCGTGCGGGTGGAAGGTCTGTGGAAGCGCTTCGGCGAGCAGGTGGCCGTCTCCGGGATCGACCTGGAGCTGCCCGCGGGCAAGTTCATCGGGCTGGTCGGCCCGAACGGCGCGGGAAAGACGACAACGCTGTCGATGGTGACCGGGCTGCTGCGCCCGGACATGGGACGGGTCTTCGTCGCCGGGCATGACGTGTGGGCGGACCCGGTCGAGGTGAAATCGCGGATCGGCGTGCTGCCGGAGGGGCTGCGGCTCTTCGAGCGGCTTTCGGGGCGCGAACTGCTCGGCTACATGGGCCGGTTGCGGGGGCTGCCGGGCGAGGAGACCGACAAGCGGGCGACGCAGCTGCTGGAGGTCCTGGACCTGGCGGGCTCGCAGCACAAGCTCGTCGTGGACTACTCGACGGGCATGCGCAAGAAGATCGGCCTGGCGGCCGCGCTGCTGCACAACCCCGAGGTGCTGTTCCTGGACGAGCCGTTCGAGGGCGTGGACCCGGTGTCGGCACAGACCATCCGCGGGGTGCTGGAACGTTACACCGCGTCCGGTGCCACGGTCGTCTTCTCCTCCCACGTGATGGAGCTCGTCGAGTCGCTGTGCGACTGGGTGGCGGTCATGGCCGCCGGGCAGATCCGCGCCGCGGGCCCGCTGGCCGACGTACGGGGCTCCGCGCCCTCCCTCCAGGCCGCCTTCCTCGAACTGGTCGGCGCCCACGGGCGCGACGCCGCCGGGGACTCCCTGGACTGGCTGGGCGGCGGCTCCGGGACGGCGGTCGCACGATGACCGCGGTCACCGCATCCACCGCTGCCACCACTTCCGCTTCCGCTCCTGCCTCTGTGACGGCGGTTTTCGTACGGCTGAAGCTGTCGCTGATGCGCAACGGGCTGAAGGGCTCCTCCAAGCGCAAGGCCGCCTGGATCACCTCGCTGGTCTTCGCGCTGGTGGTCGGCTTCTTCGTCACGCTCGGCCTGGCCGTGCTGCACGGCAACGCCCACGCGGGCACGGTCGTCGTACTGCTGGCCGCGATCCTGGCGCTCGGCTGGGCCTTCATGCCGCTGTTCTTCCCCACCGGAGACGAGACCCTGGACCCGAGCCGGCTGGTCATGCTGCCGCTGCGCCCGCGTCCTCTCGTACGGGCCCTGCTGGCCTCCTCGCTGGTCGGCATCGGACCGCTGTTCACGCTGTGCCTGGCGGTCGGCTCGGTGATAGCCGTCGCGCACGGCGCCGCCGGGGTGGCGGCCTCGGTGGTGGCCGTCCCGCTGCTGCTCCTGGGCTGCGTGGCCCTCGCGCGGGCGGTGGCCACGGCCAACGTGCGGCTGCTGACCAGCCGCAAGGGGCGGGACCTGGCGCTGCTCAGCGGCCTGCTGATCGCGGTGGGCGCGCAGCTGGCCAACTTCGCCAGCCAGCGCCTGTTCCAGACGGGCGGACTGTCCCAGCTGGAGCCGGCCGAGGCGGTGGTGCGCTGGCTGCCGCCGGCGACCGCCGTCGGCATGGTGGACTCCGCGAGCAAGGGCTCGTACGGGGTGGCGGCGGCCCAACTGGCCCTCACGGTCGGCGCCCTGGCCCTGCTGCTCTGGTCCTGGGAGCGCAGCCTGACCAAGCTGATGGTCACCCCGGACGGCTCGACCATCGCGGCCGCCAAGCCGGAGAAGGACCGCAGCGCGGGCGGCTTCTGGTCGCTGCTGCCGGCGGGCCGGACGGGCGCGGCCATGCAGCGGACCCTGCGCTACGCGGTCCGCGACCCGAAGACGAAGTCGGCGTGGGTGACCGCGCTGGCGATCGGCCTGATCGTCCCGGTCTTCAACGCCCTCCAGGGCACGGGCTCGCTCTACCTCGCCTGCTTCGGCGCCGGGATGCTCGGCGTCCAGATGTACAACCAGTTCGGGCAGGACACCTCGGCGTTCTGGATGGTCGCGCAGACCATCTCCACCCCGCGCGACGCGTACGTGGAACTGCGCGCGCGGGCCTGTGCGCTGGCCCTGGTCACCGTCCCGTACACGGTCTTCGTGACGGTGGTGACGGCCGCCCTGGTCGGCAACTGGTCCGGCTTCCCGGCGGCGCTGGGGCTGGCCCTGGCCCTGCTGGGCGCGATGCTCTGCACGGGGGCGGTGGCCTCGGCCCGGTACCCGTACTCGATCCCGACGGACGGCGCGTTCAAGAACGTCGCCCCGGGACAGGGCGGCCTGGCCTGGATGGGCATCTTCGGCGGAATGCTCGCGTCGGCGCTGATCGCCGCCCCGGTGATCGCCCTGACGATCTGGCTCAACGTGGCGGACCTCCAGGACGTGTCCTGGCTGGTGCTCCCGCTGGGCGTGGCCTGGGGCACGCTGGCGACCTGGGCCGGCCTGCGCCTGGCGGCCCCGACGGTGGCACGGAGGCTGCCGGAGATCCTGCTGGCGGTCAGCAAGGGGTGACGTGAGGGGCGGGGGCTCCGGGGGGCGGACCCCCGCCCGGAGCCTCAACGTGAAGCGTCTGCCCTGACACCCTCCAGGAAGGGCTCCAGGGCCGCGCGCAGAGCTGCCGGCTGGTCGTAGTGGAGGTAGTGGCCCGCGTCCGGGATTTCGGCGTAGCGGCCCGCCGGGAGGACGCGGACCATCTCCTGGGCTTCGGCGCGGCCCAGTTCGCCGTCCAGGCCGCGGACGACCAGCGTGGGGCAGCGGACCTGGGCCAGCTCCTCCCAGTGGGCGTCGTGGACCCAGGTCTCGCGGGCCGTCAGCATCTGGCGGCGGGAGAAGAGCGGGCGCCAGCCGTCCGGGGCCTCGTGCATGACCTCGGCGAAGAACGCGCCGCGGCCGGGGTCGGGCCGTTCCACCCGGGGGTCGTCCTCGCCGAACCAGCGGCGGGCGGCGTCCTGCGTCGGGAAGGGCACCGGCCAGCGGTGGAACCAGTCCTCCCACTCCTGCTGCGAGGCTTCGCCGAGAGCCGAGGCGCGCATGTCGCAGATGACCACGGCTTCGACCAGGTCCGGGCGGCGGGCCGCGAGCTGCCATGCGGTGAGGGCGCCCATGGAGTGGCCGATCAGGGTCACGGGGGCCAGGCCGAGCTGCTCGACGACGGCCTCCGCGTCGGCCACGAAGGCCTCACGCCCCAAGGAGGTCCGGACGTCGTGGCCGGCCGGCGGGCGGTCGCTCTGGCCGTGGCCGCGCTGGTCCAGGGCGATGACGCGGCGGTGCTCGCCGAGCCAGCGGGCGGTGCCGGCCCAGTGGAAGGCGCGGCCCATGAGCCCGTGGAGTAAGAGCACCGCGGGGCGGGGGTCCGGCCCGGCCGGCTGCGCCCCGGCCGCAGGATCCGCTTCGCGGAACTCCCAGGCGGCCAGGCGTACGCCGTCGGCCCCTGTCACATCGATGCGCTGTACCACCGCAGATGCACCCCCTTCGCTCCCGGCCAGACTATCGAACCTGTATTCGAAAACGGGCGTCTCGCCGACAACACCGCTCTTTCGAGTGACCTTGCTCAAGGATTGGCCGCCGCTGCCGATGGAGATCCTTTCAACAGGGAGGCGGGCCGCTCGGGGAAGACGGTCCGAAGGGGATGACCTTGAGAGCTCGGGGCTCCAGGTCACAAGGGGAGGACCGGTCCCGGCGCCGCAAGGCGCCGGGACCGCCCACATCACGACCGACCGTCTACGTCCACACCACGAACATCTACATCACTGACCGACCAGGACTACACCACCGACTGACCCGGACGGGTGGGTTCCTGCCGGGATTCAGGCCCAGGTGTCAGTGCTTCAGCTCTGCCTGCCGTGTCAGCGCTTCGCCACGAACACGTGCGAGGCGACCTCCGCGTCCAGCTCGGCGGCCTCGCCGCCGCTGCCGACCAGCACACCGCCCGGGGACTCGGTCACGCTCACCACCGAGCCGGGCTGCACGCCCGCCCGCCGCAGCGTGTACATCAGCTGGGCGTCCGTCTGGATCGGCTCCCCGATCCGGCGCACGACCACGGTCTTGCCGTCGGCGCCCGGGTCCAGCTCGGAGAGGCTGACCATGCCGTCCTCCAGGAACGGGTCCGCCTCGGCCTTCTCACCCAGCTCCTCCAGACCCGGGATCGGGTTCCCGTACGGCGACTCGGTCGGGTGGCGCAGCAGCTCCAGTACGCGCCGCTCCACCGCCTCGCTCATCACGTGCTCCCAGCGGCAGGCCTCGGCGTGCACCTGCTCCCACTCCAGGCCGATGACGTCGACGAGCAGACACTCGGCGAGCCGGTGCTTGCGCATCACGCGCGTCGCCAGCCGCCGCCCCTCCTCCGTCAGCTCCAGGTGCCGGTCGCTGGCGACGGCCACCAGCCCGTCCCGCTCCATCCGCGCCACCGTCTGGCTCACCGTCGGGCCGCTCTGGTCGAGCCGCTCGGCGATACGGGCGCGCATGGGGACCACACCTTCCTCTTCCAGCTCAAGGATGGTGCGGAGATACATCTCCGTGGTGTCGATCAGTCCGGACATTCGTGCCCCTCGGATTGCGTGCGCTGGCCCTGCCCCCAATTCTGACGCATCGGGCCCACAACCGTCCCGTACCGAGCGTCAAGCCCTCTCCCGGACATCTCCGCGACATCTCGGCGGAGATGTCCCCCCTGGATTGACGTTCGTATTGACACGCCCTTGGTCCAGACCGCACGGTGAGCGGCGGACACGGACGCACCCCACCCCCGGAAGGCCATCGGCGTATGAGCGAGAGCAAGCTGGCCGGTCAGTTCTTCGACGCCGCCATCGGCCTTCTGGAGCGGGTGCGGGACGAGGAGGCCACGCGGATCGCCGAGGCCGGCTCCCTCGTCGCCGACGCCGTGGCGGACGGGAAGCGGCTCTTCGCCTTCGGCGCCGGGCACTCCTCGCTGCCCGCCCAGGACGTGGTCTACCGGGCCGGCGGACTGGCCCTGATGAACTTCCTCGCGGTCCCGGGCACCGCCGGCATCGACGTCATGCCCGCGACGCTGGGCAGCGCGCTGGAACGGGTCGACGGCCTCGCCGCCGCCGTCCTGGACAGCAGCCCCGCCTCCGAAGGCGACGTCCTGGTGATCATCTCCCTCTCCGGGCGCAACGCGCTGCCGGTCGAGATGGCCATGAACGCCCGCGCCATCGGCCTCAAGGTGATCGGCGTGACCTCGCTGGCGTACGCGACCGAGACCAGGTCGCGGCACGCCTCCGGCACCTTCCTGAAGGACCACTGCGACCTCGTCCTCGACAGCAAGATCGCGGTCGGCGACGCCGAGCTGAGCATCGACGGCATCGACGCGCCCTTCGCCCCCGCCTCCACCGTCGTGACCAGCGCGATCATGCAGGCGGTCATGGCGGCGGCGGCCGGCGAGCTCGCCGCCCGCGGGATCGAGCCCCCGCTGCTGCGCTCGGGCAACGTCGACGGCGGCCACGAGTGGAACGGCCGCGTCATGAAGGAGTACGGCGACCGGATCTTCTTCCGCCACTAGGCACCTCCCGGACAGCCCTTAGGAACGTGTCCCCGCCGCCAGGTCCAGATCGGCGGCGATCCGGCCCGCGACCTCCTCCGCGTACGCCGCGTCCGGTCCCTCGAAGGCGGCCCGCGAGGGTCCGCGTACGAACGTCACGGCTCCCAGGGTCCGCCCCCGGCTGCGCAGCACCGTGCACAGCACGTGCGCCGCGCCCTCGGGCCAGTGGCGGGCCCGCGCCCACTCCGGGTCCACCGCCCCGCGCGGCGCGCTCGTCCGCACCGAGCCGATCCGGTCCAGGGCCTGCAGCGCCGGGTGTCCGGCCTCGTACCGCACGGGGATCGCCCCGGGCCCCGGCAGCGCGGGCGGCGAGACGGCGGAGCGTACGAGCCGCCGCCGCTCGGGACCGGCCGAGGGGTCCAGTACGTCCAGCAGCGCGTGCTCGGCGAAGCCCGCGAGGGCGAAGTCCAGGCGTACGGCCGCCGCCTCGGCCGGGTCCTCGCACTCGGCGGCGGCCCGGCCCGCGCGGTGCAGCTGGTGGGAGCGGAACCGCAGCTGCGCGGTGTCCAGCTGGGCCTGCCGGGCCTCGGTGACGTCCTGGAACAGCCAGGCCACCCCGAGCGGCACCGGCTCCTCCGCGAGCGGCGAGGCCAGCCTGAGGAACCCGCAGCGCAGGCACCGCCGGCGCGGCCCTTCCGGCGTCCGCACCGACACCCACAGCTCCACCGGGGCGGGCGGCGCCCCCTCGGCGAGCACGTGCTGGAGGGCGCCCTCGAGCTCCTCCACCCCCTGGACGAGCAGCTCCCCGAGGGGACGGCCCAGCAGAGCGGTGCGCCCGGCCCCCAGGGCCCGCGCGGCGTGCGTGTTGACCACGGCGGGCCGCAGGTCGACGTCGACGAGGACGACGCCCCACGCGGCGTCCTCCAGCAGGGCCTCGCTCAGCGCGATGGACCGCTCCAGGTCGATCTGCGCGTGCACCTCGGTGAACGCGCAGTACACCCCGGCCGGTTTCCCGTCCGCGCCCGGCACCCCGGCGGACTGGGTGCGTACGAGGACGCGCCCGCCGTCCTTGGTCAGCAGCGCGAACTCGTGCACCTGCCGGCCCGGCACGTCCTGGGCGGCCATGAGCCTGTCCTGCACGTCCTGTGCGTCGGCGGCCCGCACCGCCCATCCCTCGAAGCCCTTGCGCCCGACGGCCTCGGCAGCGGACCAGCCCAGGATCCGCTCGGCCTCGCGGTTCCAGTGGGTGATCACGCCATCGGAGTCGAACGCGCACAGCGCGGCGTCCATCCCGTCGAGCAGCGCTGCGAGCAGATCGTCGTCGGTGGTCTCGTCACGTCCGGAAGCAGTCACCTGGCACCCCCAGCAGGTGTTCGCGTGTGCGGCACGTCAGATCATTGAACTGGAACGTGACGCAGCCCACACCCCGTTCCTCCGAATACCCCGGAATGATCCGGTTCGGGCGGGGGTGGGGCCGGGATCGGCCGTCTCGAAGACGGGTCCCGAAATTCCCTTGAGCGGCGTCCGCAGGGGTGCCTACAGTGGCAGCACACTGAAAGGAGGTGATCCCGGAAATGTATGACATCCGGACGCGTGAGGTGACTGCGGGCTAAGCGCCCGTCGTCGCACGCACCCAGTGCGGTGCCCGGCGGGATCGCCGAGCGCCAATCCCAAGCAGTCACCCGACCCGCGGGCTCGCCGGCACGTCCGGCCGGCTTCTCTCACTGCAGGAGAGAAACCCGAGCCCGCGGGTCGTCTGCGTTCGCGGGCAGAAGTGGTTCACGGGCGGAGTCGGTCTACGGGCAGAGACGCTCGACGCGCCACTTCTCGGCATCGCGGACGTACCGCAGGCGGTCGTGGAGGCGGTTCTCGTGGCCCTGCCAGAACTCCACCTCGTCCGGCGTGACGCGCAGGCCGCCCCACTGCGGCGGGACCGGGACCTGTTCGCCCTCCGGGTAGCGGGCGGCGAGCTCCGCGTAGCGGCGGTCCAGTTCCGCGCGGGAGCCGATCACGCTGGACTGCTCGCTCGCCCAGGCGCCCAGCTGCGAGCCGTGCGGGCGGGAGCGGAAGTACGCCGCCGTCTCGTCGCGGCCGATGCGGGCCGCCGTACCGGTGACGACGACCTGGCGGGAGATGGGGTGCCAGGGGAAGAGCAGGGCGATGTGCGGGTTCTCGGCGAGCTCGCGGCCCTTGCGGGACTCGTAGTTGGTGAAGAAGACAAAGCCACGCTCGTCGAACTGCTTGAGCAGCACCGTACGGGAGCTGGGGCGGCCGTCGGCGGTCGCCGTGGAGACGATCATGGCGTTGGGTTCGAAGATGTGCGAGGCGGCGGCCTGCTGGAACCACCGGTCGAACTGCCGCATCGGGTCCTCGGCGAGGCTGTCCTCCTCCACGATCTCCGAGCGGTACTGCTTGCGCATGATGGCGGGGTCAAGGTCCTGGTGGGTCACGTTGGCCATCCTGCCGCAGCAGGCCCTGTGGAGGTGTGCCGTATGTCACGCTTCCGCAGTCCATCCGGAACGGACAAAATCTTGGGGCCGGTCCGAGGGTCCCCGCGGGGGTGACCATCGGCCGTGCCGGGCATCAACGGGGATGACCGCGCCGGACCGCGAATCACGCCGGGAGCCGCGCGTGTTCGCACTATCTGAGGAGCCGCCTGATGTCCGACTTCGTACCCGGGCTCGAAGGGGTCGTCGCGTTCGAGACGGAGATCGCCGAACCCGATAAGGAAGGCGGTGCGCTCCGCTACCGCGGTGTCGACATCGAAGACCTGGTCGGGCACGTCTCCTTCGGGAACGTGTGGGGCCTGCTGGTCGACGGAGCGTTCAACCCCGGCCTGCCCGCCGCCGAGCCCTTCCCGATCCCCGTCCACTCCGGTGACATCCGTGTCGACGTGCAGTCCGCGCTCGCCATGCTCGCCCCCGTGTGGGGTCTGAAACCGCTCCTGGACATCGACGAGCAGACCGCGCGCGACGATCTCGCGCGCGCGGCCGTCATGGCGCTGTCGTACGTCGCCCAGTCCGCCCGCGGCCAGGGCCTGCCGATGGTCCCGCAGCGGGAGATCGACAAGGCCGAGTCCGTCGTCGAGCGGTTCATGATCCGCTGGCGGGGCGAGCCGGACCCCAAGCACGTCAAGGCCGTCGACGCGTACTGGACCTCGGCCGCCGAGCACGGGATGAACGCCTCCACCTTCACCGCGCGCGTCATCGCCTCCACCGGCGCGGACGTGGCGGCGGCGCTGTCCGGCGCCGTCGGCGCGATGTCCGGGCCGCTGCACGGCGGGGCGCCCTCGCGGGTGCTCGGCATGATCGAGGAGATCGAGCGCACCGGCGACGCCGTGGCGTACGTGAAGAAGGCCCTGGACAAGGGCGAGCGGCTGATGGGCTTCGGGCACCGGGTCTACCGCGCCGAGGACCCGCGCGCCCGTGTGCTGCGGCGTACGGCCAAGGAGCTGGACGCGCCGCGCTACGAGGTGGCCGCCGCGCTGGAGAAGGCCGCGCTGGAGGAGCTGCACGCGCGCCGCCCCGACCGGGTGCTGGCCACCAACGTGGAGTTCTGGGCCGCGATCATGCTGGACTTCGCGGAGGTCCCGGCGCACATGTTCACCTCGATGTTCAGCTGCGCCCGTACCGCCGGCTGGTCGGCGCACATCCTGGAGCAGAAGCGCACGGGCCGCCTGGTGCGTCCGTCGGCGCGCTACATCGGCCCCGGCCGGCGTGACCCGCGGGACATCGGGGGCTACGCCGACATCGCCGACACCGCCTGATCCCTCGCGCAGGCACCGGCGAAGGGCGCCGTACCCCCGTGGCGGGGTGTGGCGCCCTTCGCGTTCCCGCGCGTCAGCCCAGGGTCGCGTCCAGGACGCGGGCCCACTGGGCGACCACGCGGTCGCGGCGGGCCGTGTCGTCGGTGAGCACGTTGGCCAGGCCGAGGCCGCGGGCCATGTCGAGGAGGCCCTGCACGGTCTCCCGTACGCCGGGGACGGACTCGTCCGCTCCCAGCAGTTCCACGGCGATGCGGTGGGTCTCCCGGCCGACGCGGGCCTCCAGTTCGGTGACCCGGGGGCGCAGCTGTTCCTCGTTGGAGGCGGCGACCCACAGCTGGAGCGCGGCCCGGAAGAGGGTGCCCGTGTACAGGTCCACGAGCGCCTCGACCACGGCGGGGCGGGCGGCCGGCCCGGCGTGGAAGAGCTCGCGCAGGGCGGTGGAGCGCTCCTCGGCGACGTACTCGACGGCCGCGGTGAACAGGTCCTCGCGCGTGCGGAAGTGGTGCTGGGCCGCGCCCCTGGAGACGCCGGCCCGTTCGGCGACGACGGAGACGGTGGAGCCCGCCCAGCCGTGTTCGGCCAGGCAGGAGACGGCTGCCTCGAGGAGGTGGCGGCGGGTGACGCGGCTGCGCGCCTGCTTGGGGCCGGGCGCGCCGGTCACAGCGACCATGACGGGTCCCGGCGCTCGAAGCGGGCGGTGATGCCCTCGCGGGCCTCGTCCGAGGCGAAGAGCGCGGCGGACAGCTCGGTCAGGCGGGCGCCGTCGCGGTCCAGGGCCTCGCGTACGGCGGCGGCGGTCAGTGCCTTGGTGGCGGCCAGGCCCTGCGGGGAGGCCTTGCGCAGGCCGGCGAGGACGGGCTCGAGGGCCTTGTCCACGTCTTCTTCCGCGTGCAGGGTCAGCAGGCCGATGCGGGCGGCTTCGGCGGCGCCGAAGGGCTCGGCGGTGAGGAAGTAGCGGGCGGCCGCGCGCGGTTCGAGACGCGGGAGCAGCGGCATGGAGATCACGGCGGGGGCCAGGCCCAGGTGGGTCTCGGTGAAGGCGTACGAGGACTTCGGCCCGGCGGCGGTGATGTCGCAGGCGCCGAGCAGGCCGAGGCCGCCCGCGCGGACGTGGCCGGTGACGCGGGCGAGGACGGGCTTGGGCAGTTCGGCGATCTCGCGGAGCAGGGCCAGGAAGTCGGCCGGGTCGCAGGGGGACTTGAGGTCGGCCCCGGCGCAGAAGGTGGTGCCGGTGTGGGTGAGGAGGACGGCGCGGGCCGCCGGGTCCGCTCCCGCCGCGGCGAGGGCGGCGCGCAGCTCCTCGACGAGGTCCGCGGAGAGTGCGTTGCGGTTGGCCGGGGAGTCCAGGGTGAGGGTGGTGATGCCGGTCGCTTGCGCGGCATGCACGAGTGGAGCCATGTCTCCTCCGGAGCGGGTGTTCGGTCGGGCGGGATCCTCCCGGGGGAGGGTATGTGGGCACTGCGCGCGCCGCCGCTGCCGGGGGCCGGTCCGCGGACCCCGGCCCCGGCGGTCAGTACGACTTGGGCAAGCCCAGGGTCTGGTGGGAGACGAAGCTGAGGATCATCTCGCGGCTGACCGGGGCGATGCGGGCCACGCGGGAGGCGGTGATGAGGGAGGCCAGGCCGTATTCGCGGGTGAGGCCGTTGCCGCCGAGGGTGTGGACGGACTGGTCCACCGCCCGGACGCAGGCCTCCGCGGCGGCGTACTTGGCCATGTTCGCGGCCTCGCCGGCGCCCATGTCGTCGCCGGCGTCGTAGAGGTGGGCGGCCTTCTGCATCATCAGGCGGGCCAGTTCCAGCTCGATGTGGGCCGCGGCGAGGGGGTGGGCCACGGCCTGGTGGGCGCCGATGGGGTCCTTCCACACCTGGCGGGTCTTGGCGTAGTCGACGGCCTTGGCGAGCGCGTAGCGGCCCATGCCGATGGCGAAGGCGGCGGTCATGATGCGTTCGGGGTTGAGGCCGGCGAAGAGCTGGAGCAGGCCCGCGTCCTCGTCGCCCACGAGCGCGTCGGCAGGCAGCCGGACCTCGTCCAGGGTCAGCTCGAACTGCTTCTCCGCGGCCTGTAGTTCCATGTCGATGACCGACCGGGAGAAGCCGGGGGCCTCGCGCGGGACGATGAACAGGCAGGGCTTGAGGCGGCCGCTCTTCACGCCTTGATCAGACACGATCTCGGTGCGGCCGACGATGAGGGTGGCGTCGGCGATGTCCACGCCGGAGATGAAGACCTTGCGGCCGTTCAGCACCCACTCGTCGCCGTCGCGCCGGGCGGTGGTGGTGATGCGGTGGGAGTTGGATCCGGCATCGGGTTCGGTGATGCCGAAGGCCATGGTGCGGCTGCCGTCGGCGAGGGCGGGGAGCCAGGCCCGCTTCTGGGCCTCGGTGCCGAAGCGGGAGATGACCGTGCCGCAGATGGCGGGTGAGACGACCATCATCAGGAGGGGACAGCCCGCGGCGCCGAGCTCCTCGAGGACGATGGACAGTTCGGCGATGCCGCCGCCTCCGCCGCCGTACTCCTCGGGCAGGTTGACGCCGAGGTAGCCGAGCTTGGCGGCGTCGGCCCACAGTTCGTCGGGGTGACCGCCCTCGCGGGCGACGCGGGCGAGGTACTCACGGCCGTACTTCTGGCCGAGGGCGGCGACCGCCGTGCGCAGGGCCTTGTGCTCTTGGGTTTCGATGGTGGCGGAGCTCATGACGGCGTTTCCTCCTGGACTACGGCGAGCAGGGCGCCGAACTCGACCTGTTGGCCGGTGGCGGCGTGGAGCGCGGTGAGCGTGCCGGAGGCGGGCGCGAGGATGCGGTGTTCCATCTTCATCGCCTCCAGCCAGAGCAGGGGCTGCCCGGCGGTGACGGCGCTGCCGGGGGCGAGGCCCTCGGCGACGCGGACGACGGTGCCGGGCATGGGGGCGAGCAGGGAGCCCGGTTCGGTGCGGTCCTGGGGGTCCGCGAACCGGGGGACGGGGACGAGGGTGTGGGCGCCGAGCGCCGAATCGACGTAGATCTCCGGCTTGTTCGAATTTTGTTTCACGTGGAACAGCCGTCGGATTCCCTCGACTTCGAGGGTGACGAGGGCGGGTTCGGCGGCCAGGACCCGGACTCCGGGCAGGTCCACCGGGTGGTAGCTCACCGTGTATTCGGTGGCCTCGCTGCCGGCCGCGGTGTAGCGGCGGGTCTGGGGCTGGGAGCGGACGTTGCGCCAGCCGCCCAGGCGCGCGGCCAGGGGGGCGTCCGGGGCCGGGGCCGCTTCGGCGAGGGCCGCGGCCAGGGCGGCCAGGGTGGCGTCCGGGGCGTCCTCGGTGAGGGCGGGGAGGTGGCGCTTGTAGAAGCCGGTGTCGAGCTGTCCGGCGGCGAACTCCGGGTGGCGCAGGGACCGTACGAGGAGCTCGCGGTTGGTGGTGAGCCCGTGGATGCGGGCTCCGGCCAGGGCGTGGGCGAGGACGCGTACGGCCTCGGCGCGGGTCGGGGCGTGGGCGACGACCTTGGCGAGCATGGGGTCGTAGTGGATGCCGACGGTGTCCCCGTCGGTGAAGCCGGTGTCGACGCGGACCTCCCCGGGCACGGCGAGGGTGTGCAGGACTCCGGTCTGCGGGCGCCAGTCCTGGGCGGGGTCCTCGGCGTAGAGGCGGGCCTCGACGGCATGGCCGACGGGCGCCGGGGGTGTCAGGGGCAGGGCCGTGCCCTCGGCGACGCGCAGCTGGAGGGCGACGAGGTCGAGGCCGAAGACCGCTTCGGTGACGGGGTGTTCGACCTGGAGGCGGGTGTTCATCTCCAGGAAGTACGGGCGTCCGTCGGCGGTGACGAGGAACTCGACGGTGCCGGCGCCCTGGTAGGAGACGGCGCGGGCGGCGGCGACCGCGGCCTCGTGGAGGCTTTCGCGCAGGCTTTCCGGCAGGCCGGGGGCCGGGGCCTCCTCGATGACCTTCTGGTGGCGCCGCTGGAGGGAGCAGTCGCGGGTGCCCAGAGCCCAGACGGTGCCGTGGGAGTCGGCGAGGATCTGCACCTCGACGTGGCGGCCGCGCTCGACGTAGGGCTCGGCGAAGACCTCGCCGTCGCCGAAGGCCGAGCGGGCCTCGGCGGAGGCGGCCTCCAGCTCCTCCTTGAGCGCGTCGAGTTCGCGGACCACGCGCATCCCGCGGCCACCGCCCCCGGCGGCCGCCTTGAGGAGCAGGGGCAGATCGGCGGCGGTGGCGGCAGCCGGGTCGACGGGTTCGAGGAGCGGCACCCCGGCGGCGCGCATCAGCTCCTTGGCCCGGGTCTTGGAGGCCATGGCCTCGATGGCCTCGGGGGGCGGGCCGATCCAGGTCAGCCCGGCGGCCCGGACCTCGCGGGCGAAGCCGGCGTTCTCGGAGAGGAAGCCGTAGCCGGGGTGGACGGCATCGGCGCCCGCGGCGAGGGCGGCCTTGATGATCAGGTCGCCGCGCAGGTAGGTGTCGGCGGGGGCCGCGCCGGGCAGCCGTACGGCCACGTCGGCGTCACGTACGTGCAGTGCGCTCTCGTCGGGGTCGGAGTGGACGGCGACTGTGGCCAGGCCCAGGGCGCGGGCGGTGCGGAAGACGCGGACGGCGATCTCGCCGCGGTTGGCCACGAGGAGGGAGTTGATGGTCATGTGCGGGCTCACATCCGGAAGACGCCGAAGCCGCCGCGGGCGCCCTCGACGGGGGCGTTGTGGACGGCGGACAGGCACAGGCCGAGGACGGTTCGGGTGTCGCGGGGGTCGATGATCCCGTCGTCGTACAGCCGCCCGGACAGGAAGGCCGGCAGGGACTCGGACTCGATCTGTGCCTCCACGAAGGCGCGCATGCCGGCGTCGGCCTCTTCGTCGTACGGCTGTCCCTTGGCGGCGGCGGACTGCCGGGCCACGATCGAGAGCACCCCGGCGAGCTGCTGGGGGCCCATGACGGCGGATTTGGCGCTGGGCCAGGCGAAGAGGAACCGGGGCTCGAAGGCGCGGCCGCACATGCCGTAGTGGCCGGCGCCGTAGGAGGCCCCGATCAGGACGGAGAGGTGCGGGACGCGGGAGTTGGAGACCGCGTTGATCATCATCGAGCCGTGCTTGATGATGCCGCCCTGCTCGTACTCCTTGCCGACCATGTAGCCCGTGGTGTTGTGGAGGAAGAGCAGCGGGATGTCGCGCTGGTTGGCGAGCTGGATGAACTGGGCGGCCTTCTGCGACTCGGCGCTGAACAGCACGCCCTGGGCGTTGGCGAGGACGCCGACCGGGTAGCCGTGCAGGGTGGCCCAGCCGGTGACGAGGCTGGTGCCGTAGAGCGGCTTGAACTCGTCGAAGTCGGAGCCGTCGACGATGCGGGCGATGACCTCGCGGGGGTCGAAGGGGGTCTTCAGGTCCGGCGGGACGATCCCGAGGAGCTCTTCGGGGTCGTACGCCGGCTCCTCGGCCTTCGGGGGCTCCGCGTGCGCCGTGCGGTGGTTCAGGCGGGCGACGACGCGGCGGGCCTGGCGGATCGCGTCGTGCTCGTCGAGGGCGAAGTAGTCGGCGAGGCCGGAGCTGCGGGCGTGCATGTCCGCTCCGCCGAGGGACTCGTCGTCGCTCTCCTCGCCGGTGGCCATCTTGACCAGCGGCGGACCGCCGAGGAACACCTTGGAGCGGTCCTTGATCATGATGGTGTGATCGGACATGCCGGGGACGTACGCGCCTCCGGCGGTGGAGTTGCCGAAGACGACGGCGATGGTCGGGATGCCCTCGGCGGAGAGCCGGGTGAGGTCGCGGAAGATCGCGCCGCCCGGGATGAAGATCTCCTTCTGGGAGGGCAGGTCGGCGCCGCCGGACTCCACGAGGCTGATGCAGGGGAGCCGGTTCTGCCGGGCGATCTCGTTGGCCCGGAGGGCCTTCTTCAGGGTCCAGGGGTTGCTGGCGCCGCCGCGGACGGTGGGGTCGTTGGCGGTGACCAGGCACTGGACGCCCTCGACCGTGCCGATGCCGGTGACCATGGAGGCGCCGATGGGGTAGTCGCTGCCCCAGGCGGCGAGCGGGGACAGCTCCAGGAACGGGGTGTCCGGGTCGAGGAGCAGCTCGATGCGCTCGCGGGCCAGGAGCTTGCCGCGGGCCCGGTGGCGGGCGGTGTACTTCTCGCCGCCGCCGGCGAGCGCCTTGGCGTGCTCGGCGTCGAGCGCGGCCAGGCGTTCCAGGGCGGCGGTACGGGCCTGCGCGTGCTCGGGGGCGTGGGGGTCGACGGTGGTGCCGAGGCGGGTCATGAGCCGGTCCCCTCCGGGGCGGACAGTAGGTGGTTCGGGATGTCGAGGTGGCGGGCGCGGAGCCATTCGCCGAGGGCCTTGGCCTGGGGGTCGAAGCGGTGGCCTGAGGCGACGCCGTCGCCGAGGATGCCGGTGAGGGTGAAGTTCAGGGCCCGGAGGTTCGGGAGCGCGTGACGGGTGACGGGGAGACCGGCGGTCTCGGGGAGCAGGTCCTGGAGGGTCTCCACCGTGAGGGTGCGGTGCAGCCAGTCCCATGCGGCGTCGGACTCGACCCACACGCCGATGTTGGCGTCGCCGCCCTTGTCTCCGCTGCGGGCCCCGGCCACCGCCCCCAGGGGGGCGCGGGTGGTGGGCCCTGCGGGGCTCTCCCCTACCCGCCCCTTCCCGAAACTGGGGCTCCGCCCCAGACCCCGCTCCTCAAGCTCCCCCAGACTCCGTCCGGGGGGACCCCCAGGAGGGGCTGGATCGTGCGGCGCAGCGGGCATCGGCAGGCGGGTGCCGTCCGGGAGGACCGCGGTGTGGGGGACCTCGTCCGCCGGGATCAGGGCCGAGGTGAAGACCCCGTACGGCTGGGCCGGGCCCGGTGGGGTCGTGACGTGGAAGCCCGGGTAGCTGGCCAGGGCGAGTTCGATCGCCGCCGAGGTCAGCTCGCGGCCCACCCGGTCCGGAGACGGGTCGCGGACCACCAGGCGCAGCAGGGCACTCGCCGTCTCCTCCGTCGGGGCGTCCTCGTGGTCGGTGCGGGCAAGGGTCCAGTCGACGGTGGCCACGCCCTCCAGGGCATCGGACAGCTGGGAGCGGACCAGCCGCGCCTTCGCCTCGATGTCCAGGCCGGTCAGGACGAAGACCACCTCGTTGCGCCAGCCGCCGATGCGGGTGACGCCCACCTTGAGGGAGGACGGCGGCGGTTCGCCGAGCACGCCCGAGACGCGGACGCGGTCGGGGCCGTCCCCGGACAGCCGGACAGCGTCCAGGCGGGCGGTCACGTCTGGGCCGAGGTAGCGGACGCCCTGGGTTTCGTAGAGGAGTTGGGCGGTGACGGTGCCGGCCGAGACGACTCCGCCCGTCCCCGGGTGCTTGGTGATCACCGAGGAGCCGTCCTCGGAGATCTCCGCGAGGGGGAAGCCGGGGCGGCGGACGTCGTGCGCGGTGAAGAACGAGTAGTTCCCGCCGGTGGCCTGGGTGCCGCATTCCAGGACGTGGCCCGCGACCACCGCCCCCGCCAGCCTGTCGTGGTCGTCCGGCGCCCAGTCGAACCACCAGGCCGCCGGTCCGCTGACCAGCGCCGCGTCCGTGACCCGGCCGGTCACGACCACGTCCGCGCCCGCCCGCAGGCAGGCGGTGATCCCGGCGCCCCCGAGGTAGGCGTTGGCGGTCAGCGCACCCTCGGAGTACGGCATCAGGTCGTCGCCCTCGACGTGCGCGACGGTGACGGGAACACCCGCCTTGGCCGCCAGCGCCCGTACGGCGTCTGCCAGTCCGGCCGGGTTCAGGCCGCCCGCGTTCGCGACGATCCGTACGCCCCGCTCGTGCGCGAGCCCGAGCCCCTCCTCCAGCTGGCGCAGGAAGGTCTTCGCGTAGCCGAGGTCCGGGTTCTTCAGGCGGTCGCGGCCGAGGATGAGCATGGTCAGCTCGGCCAGGTAGTCCCCGGTCACCACGTCCAGCGGGCCGCCGGTCAGCATCTCGCGCAGGGCGTCGAACCGGTCCCCGTAGAAACCCGAGGCATTGCCGATCAGCAGGGGGCGGCGCGTCATCGGGAGCCTTCCGGCGCGCGGCCGGGGCCCGCCGGGCCCGCGAAGGCCTGCGCGATGTCGAGCCAGCGGTCCGCGTCGGGGCCGGTCGCGGCCAGGGACAGGTCGGCGCGGTGGGCCCGCTGGGTCACCAGGAGGCAGAAGTCGAGCGCCGGGCCCGTGACCCGCTGCGGGGCGTCCGGGGGCCCGTACGTCCACACCCCGGCGCCGTCGGGGGCCGTCAGCTCCACCCGGAACTCCTCGGCGGGCGCGGGCAGTCCGCGTACGGCGTAGGCGTAGTCGCGGGCCCGTACCCCGATCCGGGCCACGTGCCGCAGCCGTGCCGTCGGGGTGCGGCGTACGCCGAGCGCGTCGGCGACGTCCTGGCCGTGCGCCCAGGTCTCCATCAGCCGTGCGCTCGCCATCGAGGCGGCCTTCATCGGGGGCCCGTACCAGGGGAAGCGGGTGTCGGGCGAGGCCGCGGCGAGGGCCGCGTCGAGGCCGGTGCGCCCGGACCGCCAGCGGGCGAGCAGCTCGGCGGGCGGCAGCGCCGCGCCCTCTTCCGCCCCCTCGTCGACGAAGGAGTCGGGGGCCTTGAGGGCCTCCTCGACCATGAGGCCGAAGCCGGCGGCGTCGATGAGGGAGAGCAGCGCGGCCCGGTCGGTCCAGTGCAGGTGGGCGATCTGGTGGGCGATGCTCCAGCCGGGCGCGGGGGTGGGCCGGGCCCAGTCGGGGCCGGACAACTCCCCGACCAGGGCGTCGAGTTCCCGCCCCTCCTCGCGCAGGTCGGCGAAGACGGCTGCGGTGGCATCGACGGCGGACGGATCGGGCACGGCGTGCTCCCCTCTCGGCGTGAGGGGAAGACTGGCAGCCGTCACGAAAACAATCAAGCACGCTTGCATGATTTGTTCGCAGGGTGGCGCGTTCCCGCCACCCACGCCAACCGCCCCCATACGACGGGAAGTTGTGGACCTCCCCTGACGGGCACCGGTCCCGCGGCGGCGCGGTCACCGGACGGGAGGGGGCGATTCAGGCCGTAAGCCGGAAACTCGCGATACGTCACTGGATGTCCCGTCGATACTGGACGTTCCGCTCCGGGCCCGGGCGAGCGCGCAGCACGTTCATGTCACTCGACGCAGACGACGACGAAGAGGATGAACTGACGTGACTCCAGCCGCCCGAACCCCGCAGCCTCCCCAGGGTCCCCAGACCCCCTTCTCCCTCTACCCCGAACTCGACGCGAACGCCCTGAACGCCTACGTCACCGCCCTCGAGAGCGGTGACGTCACCGGCCTCTCCCCCGCCCGCGCCGCCGAGGTCGCCGAGGTCCGGGCCGTCGTCGTCTTCACCCGCGGCAAGGTGACCGGCGCCGACGGGGACCTGCTCGACGCCGCGCTCTGGCGCCACACCGGCAGCCTGCCGCGCCCGCTGATCGTGATGCCCTCGCCGTGGACCAGCCTGGGCTGGCTCGTGTACGCCGTCCAGGCGGGCATCTTCGCGGCCCGCGGCTACAACGTCCTCGCCTACACCACCCGCGGCTTCCCCGGCTCCGAGGGCCAGGTGGAGGTGGCGGGCCCGCTCGACGTCGTCGACGGCAGCCGGGCCCTGGACCACCTCATCGAGCGCACCGCCGGCCCGGTGACGAGGATCGGCTTCCTCGGGGACTCGTACGGTTCGGGCATCAGCCAGCTGGTCGCCGCGCACGACACCCGCGTCGACGCCGTGGTCGCGCTCAGCAGCTGGGGTGACCTCGGGGAGGCGTTCTACGAGAACTCCACCCGCCACGTCGAAGCCGTACGGGCCCTGCTCAAGGCGGCCGAGAAGGCGAGGCTGAGCCCGCAGACGCAGAGCGTCTTCGACAACGTCCTCGCCAACCGCGACATCCAGGGCACCCTGGCGTGGGCGGAGACGCGCTCGCCCTTCACGCACATCAAGGAGCTCAACCGCCGCCAGGTGCCGGTCCTCTACGCGCACGCCTGGCACGAGACGCTCTTCCCGGCCAACCAGACGCTGAAGATGTTCAACGAACTGACCGGCCCCAAGCGCATGGTCCTGTCCATCGGCGACCACTCCGGCCCCGAGTCCTCGGGCATGTTCGGGCTGCCGAACCGGATCTGGACGGAAGCCCACCGCTGGTTCGACCACCACCTCAAGGAGATCGAGAACGGCATCGGCGACGAGGGCCAGGTGCTCAGCGAGGTCATGTGGAACCAGACCCTCGAACCCCGCCCGACCTGGCCCTCCCTCACCGAGCACATCCACCGGCTGCACCTGGCGGGCAGCGGGGAACTGGCCGAGGCGCCGGAGGCCGGCTGGACGGCGACCGTGCTGTGCGGGGTGGACACCCCGGCGACCGTCGCCGACGCGGTCGTCCTGTCCGGCTACGCGGAGATGGCCGGCCGGCCGAAGGTCTACCCGACGGGCGAGATCGACCGCTCCGTCGCCGCCGTGTGGGCGTCGGCCCCGGTGGAGGAGACCACCCGGCTGCGGGGCACGCCGAAACTGCGGGTCACCTACCGGGCGCCCAACCCCGGCTCCGCCTTCGTGGCGTACCTCCTCGACACGGCGCCCGACGGGACGGCGCACATCGTCACGCACGCCCCGTACACCGATCTCGACTCGCCGCCCGACAGCCTGATCAGCGCGGACATCGACCTCCAGGCCACGGCGTACGACGTCCCGCGCGGCAACCGGCTGATGCTGGTGATCGACGCCCGCGACCCCTTCTACGGTGACGCCAACCTGCCGCGCGCGACGCTGGCGTTCACCTCACCGGAGGCGACGCCCTCGTACCTGGACCTGCCGCTCGGCTGACCCGCACGGGAGGGGTCCGTCAGGGGTGGGGAGTCGTCGTCGGCGTCGCCTCCGCTGTGCGTGGTCCCCGTGAACTGGAAGGGTGGCTCGAACGGGCCCATGACCAGCAGCTGTTCCGTCTCGTCCTGGCTGTCGACCAGCCGCTGGTACGAGGCTGCGGGGCTCTTCACGACGGGCGGCGGTACCGTCTCGCGGTCGACGCCCACGAGCGTCACGCGGCCGGCGCTTTCGTCGTGAACGAGGTGGCGGAACTCCTCCAGCCAGTCCTGCCTGGGCCCGTTCCGTCCGAAGGCCTTGAGCATGGCGACAGTGGTCTGTGCCGGAGGGAGGTCCGACAGGTCCGGCTGGAGCATGCGGGCGAGATCCGCGGCCGCCTTGTGGTAGACCGCTTCATCCTCGGTTCTGGACATCGGCTCTCCTCTGTCGGCGTGGCCGCGGTGGCGGCCACGGCGTCCGAGGGGCCTCACTGTGGTGGCTGCGCCGACCTGCGGCGCAGCCACCACGCGGGGCCTCCGGGTCAGGTCAGGACAGGGCCCTGATGAGGGGCGGCAGACAGTCGGCGGCCACGTTGAGCGCGGCCGAGAGCCAGCTCTTGCGCTCCGCCTCGGACAGGCCCGCAGGAAGCGGCAGGTCGATCTTCCCGCCGTCGTACGCCTGGTGGTCCTTCTTGTAGTCCTTGCTGAACGCCTCGATGGCCAGCGGCAGCCCGACGGCCACCAGCGTCTCGACGAGGCCGAAGAACTTGTCGTTGCCGCGGAACTCGGACGGGATCTTCTGCGCGATCTGCGCGTGGACGTCACCCTTCGCGGCGCCACCGACAGGAGCGGCGCTCTTGGTGAGCTCGTCGATCACCGCAGGGATGAGAATGCTGCCTGCTTCGAAGATCGCGTCCCAGAACTTCGGCTCGGCGAGGTTGTACGGGTTGTCCAGCGTCGGGCGGAGCGCCTTGCCCTGCCCGGGAGGCGGCGCCGCCGCGGCGATGGCCGGGGCGAAGAGGGCACTGCACGTCTGCACGTCGGAGTACCAGCCGTCGCCGGAGACGAAGTCCTTGCCGGCGGTCTTGTTGCTCGCCTTCTTCAGTTCGTCGAGGAAGGTGTCGACGGCCTTGTCGACCTTGAGGGTGGTGGTCATCTCGGATGTTCCTTTCGTTGCGCTTCCTTCGGATCCGAAGGAAGCGGAGGGGGACTTCGCTGCTGTGTCCATCGCGAAGGATGCGGACTTGAGGAGGTCTTCGACCTTCCTGATCAGCTCCTTGCTCACCTCGGCCATGGAGATGAGCGTCCGGGCGAGCTGCTCCTCGCGGCCGGACGGGGCAAAGATGCACGGGGTCTGGCTCATGTTGAGCGATGCCAGCCGGTCCGCGGCCCGGGACACCAGGTCCGCGACCGGGATGGCCCCGTCCACTTCGCGCAGGAGGGCGTAGGTGAACGCCGAGAGCCAGTCGGTCGGCGCGCTGCCCGCGGCGGCGGTCTGGTCCGCGCGGCATGCCGTGATCAGGATGCCGTTCAGTTCACCGGTACCGGGCACGACCCCCTTGGGTACGAACGCCTTGCCCGGCGAGTTCGCGAAGTTGAAGAGCAGGGACGACTCGTCGCGCAGCGCCGGCCGGCCGAACGGCTTCACCGCACGACAGGCCGTCAGCGTGTTCGCCTTCGAGAGGGCCTTTTCCGGCGGCGCCGTGAACACCTTGGTCCGTACGAGGCGGGTGGCCTTGTCGAGGAAGAAGGTCTTCTCCATGCCCCCGGAGTGGCAGGCGTCGAGGATCACGGTGAGCACTCCGCGCGGCAACCCCGCTGTACGTCGGACCAGCTCCGTGTCCTCCAGGAACTCGTCGTAGCAGCAGAGGACTTCCGTCATCACGTCACCCTTGAGATAGCGGTATCCGTGGGACGACTGGAAGAAGACCCGGCGATCGCCCGGCTGCGCGCCTTGGCAGAGCCAGTCCAGCCCCTCCCTGGTTCGGTCCAGGGTGGCGTCGGCGTCGTGCAGGACGCGGATCTCCGAATCGGCGAATCCGAGCTTTCCCAGCAGGTCCTTGAAGGCCGCCGTGTCGGCGATACAGCTGTTCAGGCGATTCGCCGGATCCGGGTATTCGTCGATTCCGACGAGTAGTGCCCGATCTGTCATCACTGCCCCTTTCTTCGTCGTGCGGATTGTTTGTCACGGACCCGAAGGAAGAATCGTTTGCTCGTCCCGAGAGAAATGCGGAATCGATTCTCCCGTGCAACCGGACAGCATCTCCTCGCGTCGGTCGGAGACAAAGGCTCTCGATGAGCACAACTTCATGCTTCGACCTATCCGGTTGCCCGGCAACATGGAACGATCGACTACCGCTGACTTAAGAAAGCTGTTGACGGTTGGACAGTTCGAGGGAGGCGACCAGGTGCCACGGGCAGGGCAGTCCCGAAAAGCAGCGGATGACGCACTCACCGATCGCATCTCCGTAGGACTGATCATTCGCACGTTCCCGCCGGAATTGGTGGACGCCGTGGTCGCCTCGTGCGGGCGCACGGAACACCGCCAAAGACTGCTGCCGTCGCGGACCACCGTCTATTTCGTCCTGGCGATATGCCTCTTCACGCAGGAGAGTTACGCACGCGTCGCCGAGCTCCTCACCGACGGGCTGCTCTGGGCCGGAGTGGACCACGCGGCGCGCCGGCTGCCGACGACCGCCGCCATCTCACGCGCGCGGGCCCGCTTGGGACCGGAGCCGCTGGCCGGTCTGTTCGCCGAGGTGACCCGCCCGTCCGGCTCGCGTCCTGCACCCGGAGACCGGTACCGCCACTGGCGGGTGGTGACCGCCGACACCGCGGCCGTCCCGGTCCCGGAAAGCGAGGAGAACCGCTCCTGCTACGGAGGGCAGCCTGCCGCCGTACCCGCCCAGAGGCGGCTCCCGCATTCCCCCCGCGGGGACCTTCCCCGCGTTCATGTGCTCGCCCTGGGCGGGCACATCAGCCACACCATCCGCCACGCTGTCCTGGAACGACCGCCCGACCACTCCATCGGGACGCTCGCCCGGGAACTGTGCGGCGCCCTCGGAACCGGCGACCTCCTGCTGGCCGATGACGAATTCGACGATCCGGTCACGCTGGCGGGCGCGCGGGCCACGGGTGCGGATCTGGTCTGGCGGACACGTCCCCGCGCACCGCTGCAGACCACCGACCTGCTCCCCGACGGCTCCCGCCTGTGCGAACTGGCCGGCCTCCCCGGCGCCGTCCGCGTGATCGGCGCCGCTCCGACCTCAGGCGCCCCTCTTGCGACCACCGTCCTGGACCACCAGGAGGCCCCCGCCCCGGAGCTGATCGCGCTCCATCGCCGCAGATGGCGCCTGCACGCTTCTCTCGCATCCCTCGGCACCCTGGCCCCCGGCAGGCCGCAAGTCCTGCGCTCCCGCTGGCCCGACGGCGTCGAACAGGAGGTATGGGGCCACCTCCTGGTTCACCACACCATCCGCAGCCTGATGCACCCGACGGAGCCGTGACCGTTCGGCCGTTAAGTCAGCGGTACACCCCGCCTCCCGCCAAGGACTTCGTTCGGGGAGGGACCTGCCCCTTCGTCAACTCCACTGCCCACAAGCGCGGAAGAGACAAAAGGGATAGATCGTGGCATGGTGGTGAGGTGAGGGTGAGGTAGCCCCTCGGTTGGGAGGTCTCCCCGATGGTCCCTTTGGATCTGGTCGGACTTACCTCGCTGATGAAGCTCACGAGCGGCGAGCGCGAGATCGCGATCGGGCTGCTCGACGGACCGGTCGCCATGGATCACCCCGCACTGACCGCCGAGAGCATCCGGCAGCTTCCCGGTGGCGGCCCCTGCTTCCTGCCCGGGAGTTCGGCATGCCGACACGGCACCTTCATCGCCGGCATCCTCGTGGCGCGCCGTGGCGGAGCGGCTCCGGCCATCTGCCCCGGTTGCACCGTGATCGCGCGTCCCGTCTTCGCCGAGACGACGTCTGACGGACAGCGGCTTCCGAGCGTGACGGCTCCGCGGCTGGCCGAGGCGATCTGCGCATGCGTCGATGCGGGTGCGCAGGTGCTGAACCTGAGTGCGGGGATGTCACAGCCCTCCACCAGGCAGGAGCGGGAACTGCACATGGCCCTGAACTACGCGGCCGGGCACGGCGCACTTGTGGTCGTGGCCGCGGGCAATCAAGGGACGCTGGGCAGCAGCGCGCTCACACGCCACCCCTGGGTGATCCCCGTCGTGGGGTACGGCATGGACGCGCAGCCCATGGCGCAGTCGAACCTCGGGAGCTCGATGGGCAAGCGAGGGCTGGGCGCACCGGGCGAGAACGTGACCAGCCTCAGCCCGAACGGAGGGCTGCAGACCCAGGACGGCACCAGCGTCGCGGCCGCGTTCGTGACCGGCGCCATCGCGTTGCTGTGGTCACGGTTCCCGAAGGCGAGCGTCTCGGAGATCAAGAGAGCCGTGACGGGCGGCCATGGGCCTCGGCGCACCAGCGTCGTCCCACCCCTGCTCGACGCCTGGAGGGCACATCAGACGTTGTCGGTCACACAGTCAGCGAGGGACACGCAATGAGCGAGCACGTGGAAACGCCTTCCGAAGAAGGACGCAGGAACCCGCACAAGGTGCGCCTTCCCGGATTCATCAACGACGAAGAGATCGGCCTCGGGGACGTCGTCCGAAGGGCGACGTCAGCCGTGGGGATCAAACCGTGCGGTGGTTGCACCGAGCGCGCCAGGCGGCTCAACGACTGGATGGTCTTCTCCCCCCAAGGTTCGGCCGATTCGTGAAGCAACGGTACGAGGAGGTTCGTCATGGCACAGGCACCAGAGCACGTGAGCACCCCTGACCAGCCCGCACCATCTCCCGCGGAGCCGCCCGCGAACCGATGTCCTTCGGCCGGGTCGGCCGCCGGCCCGCCGGCGCCGCCTTCGTACGTCTACGCGGTCGGCCAGGTGGAGCCACGGTTTCCGGGCCTTGCGGCGGAGAAGGAATTCGCGCAGGCGACGGGCCGGATCGAGACCGCGGGTCAGACCGACCGGCAGGCGCTTCGGTCCGTCCTGCAAGACCGGGGCGGCAGGTACCTCGCCCGCCAGATCTGCTGGGTGTTCACGATCGAAGGGCTGGAGACCTACCTCCTGGCTCCTCGCGATCCCGCCGATTTCGATCTCCTGGTGGAGGCCGTGCGGCCTGAACCCGGCACACATGACGTGGACGTGGTCGTGGGCATGCGCGGCCCCAACGCCCCACCGGACAAGTGCAACGGGCTGATGGTTCCCGTCGTGGCGTTCGACCAGCTGTACTCGTTCGATCGCGACTCCCTCATCCGTGAGATCCCACGACCGCAGGATCAACCGGAGGAGAAGTTCCACGCCACCGCTGCCGAGCTCTTCGACAGGATCGGTCAGGTGGCGGACAACTCGGGGGCGACCGACGGGCACCGGGCCCTCAACTACCTGGCGGTTCGCTATCACGCGATCTACACCAGGGCGGCCGAATCCCACGCCGCGGAATCATCTCTCAGTGGGGTGGAGGTCCGGCCCTCGCGCCTGAGCGGCGCACGGAACATAGTGGACGTCATCTTCTCCTACACGCATCGGCGCACCGATACGACCGAGAAGTACTTCGTCCGCGTGGACGTGACCGAGGAATTCCCCTTCCTGGTCACCAAACTCTCGCCGTTCTACGAGCGATGACGCAGGTCCGATCCTCACCTGCAGTGATGGAGGCAAAGATGACGAATCCAGGATTCTCTGCAGTAGCAACGCTCGACCGGAGATCGCCACTTCTCCGTAACCCTCGGCTCGAGGTTCGGTGGGCCGATGGAGAAGGCGGCATCGTTCCGCAGTCGTACCCGGCTCAATGCGCGAGCGCGGCGGGATACAGCAAGGCCGAATGCTATGGCGTGGTCAACGTGTGCGAGGACTGCTGCCAGCGATATGACTTCGGGTCGGGTTATCACGAAGTCTGCGGCACCCCGTACGTCTGCGGAGCGTGCTTCGGCCTCCCCTTCTAGACACCACCAAGGGCTACGCCCAGAGGTACGCCCGCCCCGCCAGTCCCCCGTGGCCGGCGGGGCGGGCGTACGGTCTCAGGGACGAAGGGTGAAGTCCATCGTCCAGTTGTGGATCCAGCTGGTGCCCTCGTCCAGCGAGAAGAACTGCTCCCAGCGCGGCGACTCCCCCGCCGTCGTCCCCGACCACACGAACCGCACGCGGACCGTCTTCCCGTCGTGCGTGTCCTTCCCCTCGAAGACCCCGCGCCCGCCGTCGCCGTCGAACCGGCCGACGACGGGCGGGAACAGGACGCCGGTGCGGCGGCTCGACCAGTACAGCGACCACTCCTCGCGCTCACGGTCGAAGAGCCGCAGCGTCAGACCGCCGAACCCCTTCGTCGGGAAGTCGATCTCGTCGAAGCTGGCGCCGCCGTCGAAGTGGCGGGAGGCGTGGGACACGGCCGGGAACTCCTCCCACTCGCTGTCCGCGTCGAGGAAGTCGGCGCGCCAGCGGTTGGAGACGTCCCAGGTCCCGTTGAGGAAGTCGAAATCGTTCATGGCAGGACCGTAGGAGCACTTCACTGACATCCTGTGTCAGTGAAGTCCAGCCGCTTGCTGTCGATCCTGCTCCTGCTCCAGACCCGGGGCCGGATGACCGCCACCGAGCTCGCGCGCGAGCTGGAGGTGTCCGTCCGTACGGTCTACCGCGACGCGGAGGCGCTGGCCGCGGCGGGCGTCCCGCTGTACGGGGACGCCGGGCACAGCGGGGGCTACCAGCTGCTCGCCGGCTACCGGACCCGGCTGACGGGGCTCAGTACGGGCGAGGCCGAGGCCTTGTTCCTGACCGGAATGCCGGGACCGGCGGCGGAACTGGGCCTCGGCCGGGCCCTGTCGGCGGCCCAGCTGAAGCTGCGGGCCGCCCTGCCGCCGGAGTTGCGCGCCCAGGCGGACCGGATGCGGCTCCGCTTCCACCTGGACGCGCCGGGGTGGTACGCGGAGCACGAGGAGACCCCGTACCTCGCGCAGGTCGCCGACGCCGTGTGGCGGGGCCGGGTGATCGAGGTGCGCTACCGCCGGTGGAAGGAGCCCCGGGAGGTGGACCGGCGCCTCGCCCCGTACGGGCTGGTCCTGAAGGCGGGCCGCTGGTACCTGGTGGCGGGCCCGGACGGCGCCCGGACCTACCGGGTGGACCAGATCCTGTCGGTGACGGAGACGACGCAGACCGCGGACCTGCCGGAGGGCTTCGACCTGGCGACGCACTGGCGCCAGACCCAGGCGGACTTCCACGCCCGGCTGTACCCGGAGGAGGCGGAGGTACGCCTCTCCGCGCACGCCGCGGCCCGGCTGACGGGAGCCCAGTCCCGCGCCCTGACCGCCACCGGCCACCCGGACCCGGAGATCCCCGGCTGGACCCGCGCGACCCTCCCGATCGAGTCCCACACCCAGGCGGAATCCCAGTTCCTGGCACTGGGGACGGAAGCCGAAGTCCTCTCCCCACCGGCCCTGCGCACCCGCATCCAGACCACCCTGGCGTCGATGACGACCCGCTACGCGTAGGCCGTGCTCAGTAGGCCCGGTGATTCGGCCTGTGGTGCTGGACGTCGGCGAGACACTGACCCGCGACGATCGCTATTGGGGAGCCTGGGCTGACTGGCTCGGCGTGCCCAGGCACACTCTGTCGGCACTGGTAGGGGCCGTGGTGGTGGAGGGCCGTGACAACGCCGACGCGATCCGGCTCGTGCGCCCGGGTATCGACTTGGCCCGCGAGTACGCCGCCCGAGAGGCCACTGACCGCACTGCGGGCCACCGGGGTACGTGTGATCGTGGCAGGCAACCAGAGCACCCGCGCGGGCGAACAGCTCCGAGCGCTGAACCTGCCGGCGGACCTCGTGGTGACATCCGGCGAGTGGGGCGTGGCCAAACCGGACCCCGCCTTCTTCGAGCGCGTACTGGAAGTGTCCGGCGCCCCGGCAGCGCAGACCCTGTACGTCGGCGACCACCCGCAGAACGACGTCTTCCCCGCCGCTGCCGCAGGGCTGTGCACCGCCCACCCACGCAGAGGCCCCTGGGGGCATTGGTGGGCGGACGATCCTCAAGTCCGTGCCGCCGCAGCCTGGTCCATCGATTCCCGCGCCGAACTGCCGGACATCGTCAAACCGTAGATCTCAGCCTCCCCGTGATCAAAGGCTGCGAGCGCGGCGTCCGTACACCTGGTCCGTCCAAGCTGGAGGCGATCGCCGCCGGGAGTTTGCCACTGCCGTCGGTAACGTCGTACCGGCCGGATGACAGCCGCTCGCCGTGGGCGAGGATGCCTGCATGGGCATGGAAACAGACGAGGTGGGCGAAGCGATCGCGGGCGAGTTGCGCCTGATGGACCCCAGCGTGCGCATGTCCCGGTCGCTGGCCCGGGAGCTCCTCGACCCGGACTTCGTGGAGGTCGGCGCCTCGGGCCGGCGCTGGACGTACGAGGAAATGCTCGCCGCACTGCCCGAGCTCGACGGGGCAGCGGAAGACGGCCCGCGCTATGAGCCTTCGGAGTTGGCCGGTGTCCTGCTGGCGCCCGGGCTGGTGCATCTGACCTACGAGACCACCATCGCCGGACACCGCGCACGACGCAGTTCGCTCTGGCGCAAGCAGAGCGCGGGCTCGACCTGGCAGATGTACTACCACCAGGCCACACCGGTCCCGCCTGGAGCCACGTAACCGGTCAGCAGACCTTCCCCGGGGCCGCCGAGGCCGTTGCGCGGAGGAGGTCGCGGAGGAGGCCGAAGTCGACCTTGGCCGGGTTGCGGAAGCGGAGGCAGGCCTTGCCCATGTCGTGGGCCGCCAGGCGGTCCGCGAAGGCGTCGCGGACGTCCGTGCGCAGCAGGTAGAAGGAGATGTACTGCTTCTGGTTCGCCCAGGCGATCTCCCCGACCGGCTCGCCCGGCCGGACGTACGCCGGCATCCCGTACGCGATGACCTCCTCGAAGCCCGGAAGTTCCGACAGGCACAGCTCCCGCAGGCGGGTGAGGGCCTCGCGGCGGGCTTCCGGGACGGCGGCCAGGTAGGTGACGGCGTCCATCAGGCGGCCTGCTTCCGGGTCTGGGAGCGGACCGCTCCGATGCTGGCCGCGATCACCAGCGCGATGGCCAGGGCGTCCATGGCGGACATGGCCTGGTTCAGGACGAGGAACCCGGCGGCGGCCGCGATGGCCGGTTCCAGGCTCATCAGGATCGCGAAGGTCGGGGCCGGGAGCCGCCGCAGGGCCAGCAGTTCCAGGGTGTAGGGGAGCACGGAGGACAGGACGGCCACGCCCAGGCCCAGCGCAAGGGTGCTCGGCTCCAGCAGCTCGGAGCCGGCTTCGACGATGCCCAGCGGCAGCGACAGGACCGCGGCCACCGCCATCGCCAGGGCCAGGCCGTCCGCCTGCGGGAAGCGGCGGCCCGTACGCGCGCTGAACACGATGTACGCCGCCCACATCACTCCGGCGCCGATCGCGTACGCCGCGCCCACCAGGTCGAGACCGCCGAAGCCGCCCCCGCCGTGGCTGGACAGCAGCACGACACCGGCCAGGGCGAGACCCGCCCAGAGCAGGTTCACCAGACGCCGGGAGACGATCACGGACAGGGCCAGCGGGCCGAGCACCTCCAGGGTGACGGCCGGGCCGAGCGGGATGCGGTCGATGGCCTGGTAGAAGAGGCCGTTCATGCCCGCCATGGTCACGCCGAAGGCGACCACCGTGCCCCAGTCGGCACGGACGTAGCCGCGCACCTTGGGGCGGCACAGGAGCAGCAGCACGATCGCGGCGGCCGCGAGGCGCAGCGTGACCACGCCCGCCGCCCCCACCCGCGGCATGATCATGACCGCGAGGGCGGCACCGAACTGCACCGAGATCCCGGCCGAGATCACCAGCGCGAGCGGCCCGAAGCGGGATCCCCCGGCGGGGACCCCGGCGGGGACCCCGGCGGGGACCGCGGCGGCGGGGGGTGCGGTGGTGGCGCTGGTGGCCGTCGGGGGCGCGGAGGGTGCGGGCATCTGTCCAGATTAGTGGGTCGTAAGGAGTGTTGCCACGTCTCTCGCCTTACACACCGTCATACCCGCCGTTGTCCCGTCTCACCCGCCGTCCAGTCCCTCGGCCAGGAGTTCTGCCAGGTGGCGGGCCCGGACTCCGCCCAGCTGGGCGATCTGGGTGCGGCAGGAGAACCCGTCGGCCTGGACCACGGCGTCCCGCGGAGCCGCGCGCAGCGACGGGAGCAGCTGCTCCTGCGCGCACGCCACCGACACCTCGTGGTGGCCCGGCTCGAAGCCGAAGTTGCCGGCCAGGCCGCAGCAGCCGCCGCTGAGCTCGCCGGTGAGCCCGGCCCGCTCCCGCAGCCGCCGGTCGGCGGCGTCGCCGAGCACCGCGTGCTGATGGCAGTGGGTCTGCCCGGTCACCGGCCGGTCGAGGCGGGGCGGCTGCCAGTGCGGCGCGTGCTCCTCCAGGGTCTCGGCGAAGGTGCGGACGGCTGCCGCCAGCTGCCTGGCCCGGGGGTCGCCGGGGAGCAGGGCGGGCAGGTCGGTGCGCAGGGCCGCGGCGCAGCTGGGTTCCAGGACCACGACGGGGCCCTGGATTTCGCCGATGGCGTCCAGGGTGCGGTGGAGGACCTTGCGGGCGCGGTCGAGGCGGCCGGTGGAGACGTAGGTCAGTGCGCAGCACACCTGGCCCGTGGGGACGGTGACGGTGAGGCCGGCGGCCTCCAGGACGCGGACCGCCGCACGGCCGACCTCGGGGGTCAGGTACTCGGTGAACGTGTCCGGCCAGAGGGTCACGACGGGGGACGGGGCTGGGACGGGGGACGGGACAGGGGCCGGGACAGGGGCCGGGGCGGGGCCCCGCGCGGCTGAACGACGCCACCGGCGCGTGAACGGCTCGGCCGCAAGGGGCGGCAGCGCCCGTTCCCTGGCCAGGCCCGGGACGCGGACCAACCGCGCCAGCACGTTCGCCACCCGCGCCCCGCGCAGGCGGGCGATCAGGCGGAGCCAGTCCGGCAGGCCTCCCAGGGCATAGTGCGCGAGCGGGCGGACGCGGCCCGCCCAGTGGTGGTGCAGGAACTCCGCCTTGTAAAAGGCCATGTCCACGCCCACCGGGCAGTCGCTGAGGCACCCCTTGCAGCCCAGGCACAGGTCCAGCGCCTCGGCGACCTCCGCCGAGCGCCAGCCGTCCCGTACGACCTCCCCCGCCAGCATCTCGTGCAGCAGCCGGGCCCGACCCCGCGTGGAGTGCCGCTCCTCCCCCGTGGCCCGGTACGACGGGCACATCACCCCCGGCCCGCCGGTGTCCGCCGAACGGCACTTCGCGACGCCCACGCACCGGGCCACGTCCCCCGCGAAGGGCGTCTGCGGCAGGACCGCGAAGCGGAGGTTCTCGTCGAGGCGCGCCGGCCGGACCAGCATCCCCGGGTTCATCCCGCCCGCCGGGTCCCACACGTCCTTGTACGCGCCGAACAGCCGCACCACCTCGTCCCCGTACATCCTCGGCAGCAGCTCCGCCCGCGCCTGCCCGTCCCCGTGCTCCCCGGACAGCGAGCCCCCGTGCGCCACCACCAGATCCGCCATGTCGGACGAGAAGGCCCGGAAGCGGGCGACCCCTTCCGCCGACACCAGGTCGAAGTCGATCCGTACGTGCACGCAGCCCTCGCCGAAGTGCCCGTACGGGGATCCGCGCAGCCCGTGTGCCGCCAGCAGGGCGCGGAACTCCCGCAGGTACGCCCCCAGCCGGGCCGGCGGCACCGCGCAGTCCTCCCACCCGGGCCAGGCCATGTCCCCTCCCGGCATCCGCGTCGCCGTGCCCGCCGCGTCCTCCCGGATCCGCCACAGCGCCCGCTGCCCCGCCGGGTCGGTGACCAGCACCGCGTCGAGCGCGTCGGCGCCCCGTACGAGCTCCCGCGCCGCGCCCTCGTCCCGCATCTCCACGAACAGCCAGGCCCCGCCCCTCGGCAGTCCCACGGCCCCGCGCACCAGGTCCTGCGCCATCCCCTCCACCGTGAGCGGCCGGTACGGCAGCAGCCCGGCGGCCGCGTCCGCCGCCGCGCTCTCGTCTCCGTACCCCAGGACCACCAGCACCGGCGCGGGCGGCAGTTCCACCAGGCGCACCACCGCCTCGGTGACCACCCCGAGCGTGCCCTCGCTCCCGCAGAACGCCCGCGCGAGCTGCACACCCCGCTCGGGCAGCAGCGCGTCCAGTCCCCCGTAACCGGAGATCCGCCGGGAGAAGCCGCCCGCCATCCCGGTGCGCAGCACCGCCAGGTTCCCCTCGACCAGCTCCTGCAGGCCCCGCGGCGCCCCCGGCCAGCCCGTCCCGATCCGGTGGACCGTGCCCCCGTACGCCGTCACCGCCAGCTCGGCCACGTTGTCCGCGGTGGTCCCCCAGGCCACCGAGTGGGCCCCGCACGCGTTGTTGCCGATCATGCCGCCGAGGGTGCAGCGGGAGTGCGTGGAGGGGTCCGGGCCGAAGGTCAGGCCGTACGGGCGCACCGCCTCCCGCAGCCGGTCCAGGACCAGCCCGGGCTGCACGACGGCGGTGCGCGCGGCCGGGTCCACGGAGACCAGGGCGTTCATGTGCCGGGTGAGGTCGAGCACCACGCCCACCCCCGTGGCCTGGCCGGCGATGGAGGTCCCGCCGCCGCGCGGGACGACCGGGACCCCGGCCCCGGCGCACACGCGCAGCGCGGCCGCCACGTCGTCGGCGTCGCGCGGGCTGACCACGCCGACCGGCACGCGCCGGTAGTTCGAGGCGTCCATGGTCACCAGCGCCCGGGCCGCGGCACCGAAGTCCACCTCCCCGCGCAGCTCCGCCCGCAAGGTCCGTTCGAGTTCCCCGGGTGTCGTCACGGCGTCAACCCTGCCACCGTCCCGGTCTCACGGTGCGTCTCATCGGGTGGACGCGCTGCCGAAGCGCGGACCGGGACCGGATACGCTCCGCTCGTGGCTGAGATCCAGATTCCCGCTGACATCAAGCCCGCCGACGGACGCTTCGGCGCGGGCCCCTCCAAGGTGCGGACCGAGGCGCTGGACGCCCTCGCCGCCACCGGTACCTCCCTGCTCGGAACCTCACACCGCCAGGCCCCGGTCAAGAACCTGGTCGGCTCGGTCCGCCAGGGCATCCGGGACCTCTTCTCCCTCCCCGAGGGCTACGAGGTGATCCTGGGCAACGGCGGCTCCACCGCCTTCTGGGACATCGCGACCGCCGGTCTGATCGAGCGGAAGTCCCAGCACCTCACCTTCGGCGAGTTCTCCTCGAAGTTCGCCACGGCCGCGAAGCTCGCGCCGTGGCTGGACGCGCCGTCCGTGATCTCCTCCGAGCCGGGCACACACCCCGAGCCGGTGGCCGAGGCGGGCGTGGACGTGTACGCGTACACCCACAACGAGACCTCGACGGGTGTCGCGGCGCCCATCAAGCGCGTCGCGGGCGCGGACGCCGGTTCGCTCGTCCTGGTGGACGCGACCTCGGGCGCCGGCGGTCTGCCGGTGGACATCACCGAGACCGACGTCTACTACTTCGCCCCGCAGAAGTCCTTCGCCTCGGACGGCGGCCTGTGGCTGGCCGCGTTCTCCCCCGCCGCCCTGGAGCGCGCCGCGCGCGTGCACGCCTCCGGCAGCCGGCACATCCCGGAGTTCTTCTCGCTGCCGACGGCGATCGACAACTCGCTGAAGAACCAGACGTACAACACCCCGGCGCTGTCCACCCTCTTCCTGCTGAACGAGCAGCTGGAGTGGATGAACAGCCAGGGCGGTCTGGAGTTCACGACCGGGCGTACGGCGGCCAGCGCGCGCAACCTGTACGGCTGGGCCGAGGCCTCGAAGTACGCGAACCCGTTCGTCGTGGACGCCGACAAGCGCTCCGCCGTCATCGGCACGATCGACTTCTCGGACGACATCGACGCGGCGGCCATCGCCAAGGTGCTGCGCGCCAACGGGATCGTGGACACCGAGCCGTACCGCAAGCTCGGCCGCAACCAGCTCCGCATCGCGATGTTCCCGGCGATCGACCCGGCGGACGTGCAGGCGCTGACCGCGTGCATCGACCACGTGATCGAGAAGCTCTAAGAATCGGCCGCGGAGCCCCCGGTGACCTCGTGTCACCGGGGGCTCCTGCGTACGCGGCGGCCCGGGGCGCGGAGGTCAACGGGATGCCGGGGAACGCCGACGTGGTGGTGTCCGCCCACCTCACGGGCGAGGAGCAGCCCCGTACGCGGTACCTTCAGGAGTTCTTTGAAGGCAGCACAGCGTGGAGGCAGCGGCGTGAGCGTGCGAGTGACGGCGGCCCAGAGCGGCGTGGACCCCTTCGGCACGGCCCGGCTGCGGCGCGGGGTGCTCGACGCCTGGGGCGCGGGCCCGGCCCGCTTCCGCGAGGACGCCAACGCCGAGGAGGACCTGGCACTCGGCGGCTACCGCGACCGGCTCGTCGTCGAGCTGGCCCAGAACGCCGCCGACGCCGCCGCCCGCGCCCGGGTGCCCGGCCGGCTGCGGCTCACCCTGCACGCGGGCGAGGGCGGGCACGCGGTCCTGGCCGTCGCCAACACCGGTGCCGCGCTCGACGCGACGGGCGTGGAGTCGCTGAGCACCCTGCGCGCCTCCGCCAAGCGCGAATCCGGGACCGGGGCGGGCTCCGGCTCCGGCTCCGGCTCCGGCTCCGGCTCCGGCGACACCGTCGGCCGGTTCGGCGTCGGCTTCGCGGCCGTCCTCGCCGTCTCCGACGAGCCCGCCGTCCTCGGCCGCCACGGGGGCGTCCGCTGGTCCCTCGCCGAGTCCCGCGAACTGGCCCGCGACGCCGCCGTCGGCAGCCCCGGCCTCGGCGACGAGCTGCGCCGCCGCGACGGCCACGTCCCGCTGCTGCGGCTCCCGCTGCCCGCCGAGGGCACCGCCCCCGACGGCTACGACACCGTCGTGGTCCTCCCGCTGCGCGACGCCGCCGCCGAGGGCCTCGTCGAGCGGCTCCTCACCGGCATCGACGACGCCCTGCTGCTCACCCTGCCCGGGCTGCGCGAGGTCGTGGTGGAGACCCCGGCCGGACCCGCCCGGACCCTGTACCGCCGCGACGAGGGCTCGTACACCGTCATCGAGGACTCCCGGTCGGGCACCAGCCGCTGGCGCACCGTCCGCCACGGCGGCCCCATCGAGAAGGCCCTGCTCGCCGACCGGCCCGTCGAGGAACGGCTGCGGCCCTTCTGGTCGGTGTCCTGGGCCGTGCCCGTCGACACCGAGGGCGCGCCGCTGCGCCCGGCCACCGCGCCCGTCGTGCACGCGCCGACCCCCACCGACGAACCCCTCGGCATCCCCGCCCTGCTCATCGCGACCCTGCCGCTGGACACCACCCGCCGGCACCCCGCGCCCGGCCCGCTGACCGACTTCCTCGTGGAGCGCGCGGCCGACGCGTACGCCGAACTCCTCGGCGCCTGGGACCCGGTGACCACCGCGCTCGTGGACCTGGTCCCCGGCCCGCTCGGCAAGGGCGAGCTGGACGGGGCCCTGCGCGCCGCCGTGCTCCGGCGGCTGCCCCGTACGGCCTTCCTCGAGCCCGCCGCCCCGCCCGAGCACGCCGAGGAACGGGCCGCGCTGCGCCCCTTCGAGGCCGAGGTCGTGGAGGGCGCGGGCGCCGACACCGTACGGGTCCTCGCCGAGGTCCTGCCGACCCTGCTCCCGGCCGGTCTGGAGCGCCGCCCCGAACTGCGCACGCTGGGCGTGGGCCGGCTCCCGCTCGGGGACGCCATCGAGCGGATCGCGGGCATCGAGCGGACCCCCGACTGGTGGCACCGGCTCTACGACAGCCTCGCCGGGGTCGACCCGGACCGGCTGTCCGGGCTGCCCGTGCCGCTCGCCGACGGCCGCACGACGATCGGGCCGCGCCACGTCCTCCTCCCGTACGCGGACACCCCGGTGGACCTGGCCCGGCTGGGGCTGAAGGTGGCCCACCCGGATGCCGCGCACCCGCTGCTGGAGAAGCTCGGATCCCTTCCGGCGACCCCGCGGGCCGTCCTGACGACCCCGCAGGTGCGGGCCGCCGTGGCGGGCTCGATGGACGCGGGCGAGATCTGGGACGAGGACGCGCTGGACCCGGAGGAGCTGGCCGACGTGGTCCTGGGCCTGGTCCGGGACGCCGACCTGGCACCGGGCGAGGAGCCCTGGCTGGGTGCGCTGGCCCTCCCGGACGAGGACGGGGAGCTCACCCCGGCCGGTGAGCTGCTGCTGCCCGGATCGCCGCTCGCCTCGGTCATCCGCGAGGACGAAGTCCCGTACGTGGACGCCGAACTGGCCTCCCGGTGGGACGCGGACACCCTCACCGCCTGCGGGGTACTGGCCGTCTTCCAGCTGGTCCGCGCCACCGACGTGGTCCTGGACCCGGACGAACTGGAACCGCGCGACGGGGACTTCGCCGAGCCCGACGACGCGGGCCTGCTCGACGCGGTGGACGTGTGGTGCGAGGACCTGCTGGACCAGCTGCCGGACACCCCGGTGCCGCCGGTGGCGACCGAGCTGGTCGCCGTACGGGACCTCGACCTGGTCGACGACGACTGCTGGCCCCAGGCCCTGGCGATGCTCGCGCAGCCCCCGCTGCGCGACGCGCTGACCCAGCCCGTACGGGTGCTGCTCCCGGACGGCACCACGCAGTCGGTGCGCTCGTACACCGCCTGGTGGCTGCGCGACCACCCGGTGCTCGACGGCCGCCGCCCGGCCGGCCTGCGCGCGGCGGGCGGCGACCCGCTGCTGGCGGGCCTCTACACCTCGGCGGACGCCACCGGGTTCGAGGACGAGCAGGTCCTGCGGGCCCTGGGCGTACGGACGACCGTGCCGGCCCTCCTGGACGAACCCGGCGGCGCGGCCGAGCTGCTGGCCCGTCTCGCGGACCCTGAGCGCGAGGTGACGGGCCGCCAGCTGCACGGCCTGTACTCGGCCCTGGCCGATCTGGACCCCGAGCAGGTCACCCTCCCGGACGAGCTGCGCGCGGTGGTGGACGGCGAGGTCCGGGTGGTGGACGCGGCGGACGCGGTCATCGCGGACGCCCCGGACCTGCTCCCGCTGACGGAGGGCCTGCCGCTGTTGCCGGTCGCCCCCTCCCGGGCGCCGGACCTGGCGGACCTCCTCCAGGTCCGGCGCGTCTCGGAGACGGTCCCGGCGGAGGTGACCACCCCGGGCGAGGAACACGAGGTCCCGGAGCCGGTCCGGGTCCTGCTGGGCCCCTCGACCCCGGCCACGTACGTCGAGCACGAGGAACTGATCGCGGGCGGCATCGAACTGGACTGGCGCCGCACCCCCGACGGCACCCTGCACGCCTCCACCCTGGAGGGCGTCGCCGCGGGCCTGGCCTGGTCGGCGGGCCAATGGCCCCGCCGCTTCGAGGTGGCAGCCCTCCTGGAGGACCCGTCCCGGACCGCCGAGCTGGCCCGGGACAGGTGGTTCGACTAGCCCTGTCCGGGCGGTTCCGTCGCCCGGTCGGCTGAAGTGCGTGCACCGGTCCCCTGCTCTAGCGTCGGAAGGGCGAGGGTGACCGATGCGTCGAGCCGGTCGCCCCTCAGCGCCTGCTCAGCGCCGCCCCCGCCCGTGGTCCGGCACACACGCGGATCGCGCGACCGACCGAGAGAGCAGGTGCATCCGCATGCGTTCGTCGGCTCGAATCCCCAGCATCCTCGCCGGCCTGGCCCTCGCCGTCGGCGGCGTCGCCTTGGCCGCCCCGGCCGCCCACGCGGACATGAAGGCCTGCGAGCAATACGTCACGCAACACAACGCTCAGGTCACCGACGCGGTCCGGCAGGCGTGCTACCAGGGTCAGATCGGCAACCAGACCAGCTGCTCCGCCAGCCTCGACGCGGCCGGCATCTCCAAGGACGTCGCGGCCGGAGCCTGCCGGGCGGCTCCGCAGTAGTTCTCGTGCCATCCCTGGTCCGGGGCGAGGGCGTCCGCCGGCCGGGCGGCGCCCTCGCCCCGGCGAGCCGGTCATGCCGGTCCTGCCGGGAACTTGCGGTTCACCCAGTGGAACGTGAACTCGATCAGGGTCGCGGCGGCCGCGGCGACGGCCACCGCGATCCACGGCATGGTCACGCCCACCAGCTTGAGCTGGAAGAAGTCCTGGAGCCACGGCACGACCAGCACGATCAGGAAAGCGCCGCCCATCGCGCCGACCAGGCCGACCCGCCACCACGTGTACGGGCGGGCGATGATCGCCAGGACCCACATCGAGGTCAGGAACAGCGTGAGGGTCGCCGCGCTGGTCTCGGCCTTGAGGGCGTCCGGGCCGGTGTAGTAGTGGCGGGCGATCAGGTACGTCACGAAGGTGGCCGTCGCCGCGATCACGCCGCCCGGGATCGCGTACCGCATCACCCGTTTCACGAAGTGCGGCTTCGCGCGCTCCTTGTTCGGCGCGAGGGCCAGGAAGAAGGCCGGGATGCCGATGGTGAGGGTGGACAGCAGCGTCAGGTGGCGGGGCAGGAAGGGGTACTCGACCTGTGAGCAGACCACGAGGACGGCCAGCAGCACCGAGTAGACCGTCTTGGTGAGGAAGAGGGTCGCCACGCGGGTGATGTTGCCGATGACCCGGCGGCCCTCGGCGACCACCGAGGGGAGGGTCGCGAAGCTGTTGTTGAGAAGGACGATCTGGGCCACGGCCCGGGTGGCCTCCGAGCCGGAGCCCATCGAGACGCCGATGTCGGCGTCCTTGAGCGCGAGCACGTCGTTGACGCCGTCGCCGGTCATGGCGACCGTGTGGCCCTTGGACTGGAGGGCCCCGACCATGTCCCGCTTCTGCTGCGGGGTGACGCGCCCGAAGACGGAGTTGGCGTCGAGGACCTGCGCCATGCCGACCTGCTCCGTGGGGAGTTTGCGGGCGTCGACGGTGTTCTCGGCGCCCGGCAGGCCCAGCTTGCCGGCGACCGCGCCCACGGAGATGGCGTTGTCGCCGGAGATGACCTTCGCCTTGACGTCCTGGTCCTCGAAGTAGCGCAGCGTGTCGGCGGCGTCGGGCCGCAGCCGCTGCTCGAGGACGACGAGAGCGGTCGGCCTGACCCCGGTGGCCACGGCGGCGTCGTCCAGTTCGCGGGCGGAGCGGGCCAGCAGGAGGACCCGCAGGCCCTGCTCGTTGAGGTCGTTGATCTCGTCGAGGGCGGGGTCCCCGGAGGGGAGCAGGATGTCGGGGGCGCCCAGCAGCCAGGTGTTGTTCTCGCCGTCGCCCTCGCTGAAGCTGGCGCCGCTGTACTTGCGGGCGGAGGAGAAGGGGAGGGACTCGGTGCAGCGCCACTCCGCGCTGTCGGGGTAGGCGTCGATGATCGCCTGGAGGCTGGCGTTGGGGCGCGGGTCGGACTCGCCGAGGGCGCCGAGCACCTTCTTGACGTACGCCGGGTCCGCGCCGCCGAGCGGGCGGAGCTCGGTGACGTCCATGCCGCCCTCGGTGAGGGTGCCGGTCTTGTCGAGGCAGACCACGTCGACGCGTGCGAGGCCCTCGATGGCGGGCAGTTCCTGGACCAGGCACTGCTGGCGGCCGAGCCGGATGACGCCGATCGCGAAGGCCACGGAGGTGAGGAGGACGAGGCCCTCGGGGATCATCGGGACGATGCCGCCGACGGTCCGGGCGATGGCGTCGTTGAGGTTGTTCTCCTTGACGACGAGCTGGCTGATGATCAGGCCGATGGAGGTCGGGATCATCATCCAGGTGACGTACTTCAGGATGGTGGAGATGCCGGAGCGCAGCTCGGAGTGGACGAGGGTGAAGCGGGAGGCCTCTTCGGCCAGCTGGGCGGCGTAGGCCTCGCGGCCGACCTTGGTGGCGGTGAACGCGCCGCCGCCGGCCACGACGAAGGAGCCGGACATGACCAGGTCGCCGGGCTTCTTCAGGACGGGGTCGGCCTCGCCGGTGAGCAGGGACTCGTCGATCTCCAGGCCGTCGGCCTCGCCGACGGAGCCGTCGACGACGACCTTGTCGCCGGGGCCGAGTTCGATGACGTCGCCGAGGACGATCTCGGAGGTGGAGATCTCGCCGGTCCTGCCGTCGCGGCGCACGCTGGGTTTGGCCTCGCCGATGACGGCGAGCCCGTCGAGGGTCTTCTTGGCGCGCATTTCCTGGATGATGCCGATGCCCGTGTTCGCGATGATCACGAAGCCGAAGAGGCTGTCCTGGATCGGCGCGACGAACAGCATGATCACCCAGAGCACGCCGATGATCGCGTTGAACCGGGTGAAGACGTTGGCGCGGACGATGTCGACGGTGGAACGGCTGCTGCGGACGGGGACGTCGTTCACGTCCCCGCGCGCCACGCGTTCGGCGACCTCGGCGGTGGTCAGGCCGCCGGGCTTGAACCGGGGCGCGGGCGGCCGCATCGGGTGTACGGGGTCCAGCTCGGCCCCCGCGTCGATGGCACCGCCGGCCCGCTCCGGACCGTCCTGATCGATCTTCGCCCGCTGCGTCATGCTTTCGACGGTAAGGGCGGTTCGAACGCTTCACCCGCCGAGAAGTCGGAAGATCCGACTTCGGGATGACCCCAATCCTCCCTTGGTCCCCCCTTGCGCGCCCCGAAGGACACGCGGGGTCTAGGCCTGCGCGGAGGGGTCCGCCTCGGCGGACGACGCTTCCGCGGCGTGGCGCTTGAGGGCGGCGTCGCGGCCGCGGACGTACCAGATGCCGATCAGGCCGAGGAAGCCGCCGGCCGCGCAGGTCCAGACCCACCACAGCAGGTCGCGGTCGGCGAACCACCCGTAGAAGGGGAGCTGGACGACGAAGAGGACGAACCAGATGATCGTGCCGCCGGTGATGGTGGCGACGATCGGGCCCTCCAGGGGCTCGGGTGCCTCGTGCTTGGGGGTCCATTTCGCCATGCGTCCAGTCTAGGTGCGCGAATTCCTGGTCTACGCGCGGAGATGGACGCCTCTTCGTTCATGTGTTCATACTGAAACGGTTTGGGCGTGGCCCATTTTCTTCGTATGAACCACCCAATGAGGACCGTATGAGCACCCCGGCCCCCGCCCCCACGGCCACCGCCCCGGAACCCGCCCCCCGTGCGACCTCGGGCCTGGACCGCCACTTCCGGATCTCCGAGCGCGGCTCGACCATCGGCCGCGAGGTCCGCGGCGGCTTCGCGACCTTCTTCGCGATGGCCTACATCATCGTGCTGAACCCGATCATCCTGGGCAGCGCGAAGGACATGTACGGGCACCAGCTCGACGGCGGCCAGCTCGTCACCGCCACCGTCCTGACGGCCGCCTTCACCACGCTCCTCATGGGTGTCATCGGCAACGTCCCGATCGCGCTCGCCGCCGGCCTCGGCGTCAACACCGTCGTCGCCCTCCAGCTCGCGCCCCGCATGAGCTGGGCCGACGCCATGGGCATGGTGGTCCTGGCCGGCTTCGTGGTGATGCTGCTGGTCGCCACCGGCCTGCGCGAGCGCGTCATGAACGCCGTCCCGGTGGGCCTGCGCAAGGGCATCGCCATCGGCATCGGCCTGTTCATCATGCTGATCGGCCTGGTCGACTCGGGCTTCGTCACCCGCATCCCCGACGCCGCGCACACCACCGTCCCGCTCCAGCTCGGCACGGGCGGCCACCTGCACGGCTGGCCCGTACTGATCTTCGTCATCGGCGTGCTGCTCACCCTCGCCCTGCTGATCCGCAAGACGCCGGGCGCGATCCTGATCTCCATCGTGGTGATGACCGTCGTCGCGGTCGCCGTCCAGCTCGTCGCCGGGCTGCCGAGCGAGGCCTGGGGCCTCACCGTCCCCGAGTGGCCGGGCAACCCGGTGGCCGCCCCCGACTTCGGGCTCGTCGGCCAGGTCAGCCTGTTCGGCGGCTTCGAGAAGGTCGGGATGCTGACCGGCGTCCTGTTCGTCTTCACCGTGCTGCTGTCCTGCTTCTTCGACGCCATGGGCACGATCCTGGGCGTCGGCGACGAGGCGAAGCTGATCGACAAGGACGGAAACTTCCCCGGCATCAACCGGGTCCTGCTGATCGACGGCCTGGCGGTCGCCTCGGGCGGAGCCACCTCCTCCTCGGCCACCACCTGCTTCGTGGAGTCCACGGCCGGGGTCGGCGAGGGCGCCCGTACCGGCCTGGCGAACGTCGTGACCGGCGGCCTCTTCACCGTGGCGCTGTTCCTCACCCCGCTCGCCACCATGGTCCCGTCCCAGGCGGCCACCCCCGCCCTGGTGGCGGTCGGCTTCCTGATCCTGGCGGGCTCGGTCAAGGACATCGACTGGAGCGACTTCACCATCGCCGTCCCGGCCTTCCTGGCCATGGTGACGATGCCCTTCACCTACTCGATCACCAACGGCATCGGCATCGGCTTCGTGAGCTTCTGCGCGCTGCGCGCCGCGACCGGCCGGGGCCGCGAGGTCCCGGTGGCCATGTACGTGGTGTCGGCGGTGTTCGTCTTCTACTACGCGATGCCGGCCCTCGGCCTCACGTAAGCCCGTAGAACTTCTCCGTCTCGTCGACGGCCGACTTGAAGCGCTCGTCGAAGTCATCGCGAATGAGCGTCCGGACCACATAGTCCTGGACGCTCATTCCGCGTTTGGCGGCATGAGTCCGGAGCCTGTCGAGGAGCTCCCCGTCTATGCGCATGCTCAGCACATGTGTCCCCATGCCGAAAGAGTCGGGGCAGAGGGTATGGACGCGTGTCACTTTCCGCCGCCGACTCACCCTTATGAGTGACGGCCAATAATGGTGTTCCTTAGCTAGAGTAATGAGTTACTCTAAGGACATGCGTGACCTCTCCCATGGCGACGACGCAGCCGCCGTGAACGACCTCCGCTCCGCCGTCATGCGGCTGGGCCGGCGCCTGAAGCATCAGCGCGTCGACGAATCGCTGAGCCCGACCGAGATGTCGGTACTCGGCACCCTCGCCCGCTGCGGCCAGGCCACACCTGGCGAGCTGGCCCGGCGGGAACACGTCCAGCCGCCGTCGATGACACGCATCGTCGCGTTGCTGGAGGCCAAGGGGCTGGTCACGCTGGAACCGCACCCCGACGACCGCCGCCAGAAGGTGGTCCGCCAGACGGAGGAGGCCGAAGCGATGCTCGAAGAGAGCCGCCGCAAGCGCAACGCCTTCCTGGCCGGGCTCGCGGCCGAGCTGACCGAGGACGAATGGGCCAAGCTGCGCGAGGCCGCACCCGTCCTGGAGAAGCTCGCGCACCTGTAGGAACGACGCCAGGAGGCGAACGCTTTTGAGTACGGGAAACGGAGCAGACTCCGCACCCGGCCACATATCCACCCCCGACACAACCCCCGCGAGCAGGAACCCGGGGGCACCTCCCGGCGGTAGCCGGGGGACGTTCAGCTCGCTGAAGATCCGGAACTACCGGCTCTTCGCGACCGGTCAGGTCGTCTCGAACACCGGCACCTGGATGCAGCGGATCGCCCAGGACTGGCTGGTCCTCTCCCTGACCGGCTCGGCCTCCGCCGTCGGCATCACCATCGCCCTGCAGTTCCTGCCGATGCTGATGTTCGGCCTCTACGGAGGCGTACTCGCGGACCGGCTGCCCAAGCGGCCGCTGCTGCTGGCCACCCAGAGCGCGATGGGCCTCACAGGCGTCGCACTGGCCGTGCTCACCCTGGCGGGACACGTCCAGGTCTGGCACGTCTACCTCGCCGCGTTCCTGCTCGGCCTGGTCACCGTCGTCGACAACCCGGCCCGGCAGACCTTCGTCCCCGAGATGGTCGGCAAGGACCAGGTCGCCAACGCCGTCAGTCTGAATTCGGCCAACTTCCAGTCCGCGCGGCTGGTCGGCCCGGCGATCGCCGGCGTGCTGATCACCGCAGTCGGCTCCGGCTGGGCCTTCCTGCTGAACGGACTGTCCTTCGCCGCGCCCATCGCCGGCCTGCTGATGATGCGGACGCACGAACTGCACCCGGTCGAGCCCCGGCCCCGCGCCAAGGGGCAGCTCCGCGAAGGCCTGCGCTACGTCGCCGGCCGCCCGGAGCTGATCTGGCCGATCGTCCTCGTCGGCTTCATCGGCACCTTCGGGTTCAACTTCCCGATCTGGCTGTCGGCCTACGTGAGCAACGTGTTCCACGGGGACGCGGGCACCTACGGGCTCTTCAACACCCTGATCGCGGCAGGCTCCCTCGCGGGCGCCCTGCTCGCCGCCCGGCGCGGGCACTCCCGGCTGCGGCTGCTGGTGGCGTCGGCCGTGCTGTTCTCGCTGCTGCTGCTCGTGACCGCCTTCGCGCCCGGCTTCTGGCTGTTCGCCGCGCTGCTCGTGCCGCTCGGGGTCTTCGGCCTGACGGTCAACGTGGTGGCCAACTCCAGCGTGCAGATGGCTACCGACCCCGAGATGCGGGGGCGGGTCATGGCCCTGTTCATGATGGTCTTCACCGGCGGCACCCCGCTGGGTGCGCCGCTGCTGGGCTGGATCACGGACACGTACGGCGCCCGGATCGGCATGGCTGCCGGTGGGCTGGTCTCGCTGCTCGCCTCCGTGGCGATCGCGGTGGTCCTGGCCCGGGTGGGCAACCTGCGGCTGCGGGTCGACCGGCACGGCGTGGCCTTCGTCCCGGCCGTGCGCAGCCGCGAGCTGGTGGCGGCCGCCTGACCCCTGCGGGTCCGCTGCTGGGGCTCCGCCCCAGACCCCGCGCCTCAAACGCCGGCGGGGCTGGTTTTGGCTGATCCCGCCAACGCCAGCCATATCCAGCCCCGCCGGCGTTTGAGGCGCGGGGGTTCGGGGGCAGCGCCCCCGACAACGGCGCCCAGCCCGGGCAGCCCCGCTAGGCTCGCGGCATGAGACTGTTCGCCGCCGTACTGCCGCCTGCGGAAGCCGTCGCCGAGCTGGCCGCGGCCGTGCACGGAGTGCGCGACGACCGGTTGACCTGGACCGCGGAAGCCGGCTGGCACTTCACGCTCGCCTTCATGGGCGAGGTACGGGACGAGGTGCTCCCCGACCTGCACGCCCGGCTCGCGCGCGCCGCCGCGCGGACCGCACCGTTCGCGGTGCGGCTGCACGGCGTCGGCCACTTCGGCGAACGCGCGCTGTGGGTCGGCGCCGCCGGGGACCTCGAGACGATGCGGCTGCTCGCGGAGCGGGCCGACGCCGCCGCCCGGCGGGCCGGGGTGCCCATGGAGCAGCACCGCCGCTACACCCCGCACCTCACCCTGGCCCGGTCCCGCGAAGGCGCCCGCCTGCGGCCCTACCTCGACGCCCTCGCGGACTTCGAGGGCGCCCCCTGGCAGACCGACACCCTGTGTCTGGTGCGCAGCAACCTGCCGGTCAGCGGGGTCCCCGGCGAGCAGCCCCGTTACGAGACCGTCGGGGCCTGGCCGCTGCACGGCTAGACACGCCCTGGGCCTGGTGTTCGGTCCGGGTTCAGCCGTAGGACCCTCGCTCGGAATGCTCCTGTGGAGGACCCGGGGCAACGTCACTCGGGCCACCCCTCGAAGGAGTCCCCGTGCAGATGACCGAGACCGTCACCGCTTCCACCCGCGTGGCCACCCGGCGCCGGCTGCTGATGTGCCGCCCGAGGCACTACGACGTCACCTACTCGATCAACCCGTGGATGAACCCGGAGAAGAGCACCGACACCGGCCTGGCCGTCCTCCAGTGGGAGCGGCTGCGCGACCTCTACCTGGAGCTCGGCCACCTCGTGGAGGAGATCGACCCGATCGACGGGCTCCCCGACATGGTGTTCGCCGCGAACGGCGCCACCGTGGTGGACGGAAAGGTCTACGGCGCCCGCTTCCTGCACGCGCAGCGCACGGCCGAGGGGCCCGCGTACCTCAAGTGGTTCGAGAGCCGGGGCTACCGCGAGCTGCTGTGGCCGGAGTACATCAACGAGGGCGAGGGCGACATCCTCACCGTCGGCCGCCGCCTGCTGGCCGGCACCGGCTTCCGCACCGACCCGCGCTCGCACGCCGAGGCGCAGGAGTTCTTCGGTCTGCCGGTGACCGGCCTGACCCTCGTCGACCCGGAGTTCTACCACCTGGACACGGCGCTCGCCGTGCTCTCGGACGACGAGGTCATGTACTACCCGGCCGCCTTCTCCGAGGGGAGCCGGGCCGTGCTGCGGACCCTGTTCCCCGATGCGATCCTCGCCACGGCCGAGGACGCCGCCGTCTTCGGGCTCAACGCCTTCTCCGACGGCCGCCACGTGCTGCTGCCCGAGGCGGCCACCGGCCTGAAGGCCCAGCTCAGCGCGCGGGGCTTCGAGCCGATCGGGGTCGATCTCTCCGAGCTCCTCAAGGCGGGCGGCAGCGTGAAGTGCTGCACCCTGGAGCTGCGCGGGCTCTGAGTGCGCGTACGCGCGTGCGGGGCAGGGCGACGGCCGCGTTAGGCTCGACGGGTGGATCCCAAGACCAGAAACCGTGTCATGGCCGGTGTGCTCGTGCTGATGTTCGTCGTAGTGGCCGTCGCGGCCGCCGTGGGGCAGTAGCGCCCGCTGCCCCTGGGCGGGCGTCGGGCCCTTGCCTCGAGTGGACTCGAAGCAGTTGGCTTGGGGTCCATGAAGTACACGCAGCTCGGACGCACCGGACTCAAGGTCAGCCGACTCGTTCTCGGCACGATGAACTTCGGTCCGCAGACAGACGAACCCACCAGTCACAGCATCCTGGACGGCGCCCTCGCCGCAGGTCTGAACTTCGTCGACACCGCCAACGTCTACGGGTGGGGTGAGAACAAGGGCCGCACCGAGGAGATCATCGGCACCTGGTTCGCCCAGGGCGGCGGCCGCCGGGACAAGACCGTCCTGGCCACCAAGGTCTACGGGAACATGGCCGGCGAGGGCGACCCGTGGCCCAACCACGACCGGCTGTCGGCACTGAACATCCGACGGGCCGTCGAGGCCAGCCTGAAGCGGCTCCAGACCGACTACATCGACCTCTACCAGTTCCACCACATCGACCGCCGGACCCCCTTCGAGGAGATCTGGCAGGCCGTCGACGTACTGATCCAGCAGGGCAAGATCCTTTACGCGGGCTCGTCGAACTTCCCCGGCTACAAGATCGCCCAGGCGAACGAGACCGCCGCCCGGCGCGGCACGGTCGGGCTGGTCAGCGAGCAGTGCCTCTACAACCTCGCCGAGCGGCGCGCCGAGATGGAGGTCATCCCGGCCGCGCAGGAGTACGGGCTCGGGGTCATCCCGTGGTCCCCGCTGCACGGCGGCCTGCTGGGCGGGGTCATCAAGAAGGAGGTCGAGGGCGGGCGCCGCGCCTCCGGACGGTCGGCGGACTCGCTGGCCAACACCTCGGTACGGGCCCAGGTGCAGGCGTACGAGGACCTGCTCGACAAGCACGGCCTGGAACCCGGCGAGACCGCGCTGGCCTGGCTGCTGACCCGGCCCGGGGTCACGGGCCCGATCGTCGGCCCTCGCACGGCCGGGCAGTTGGAGAGCGCGCTGCGCGCGCTGGAGCTGGAACTGAGCGAGGAGGTGCTGGCCGCCCTGGACGAGATCTTCCCGGGACCCGGCGCGTCCCCGGAGGCCTTCGCCTGGTAGGTCCCGCTCACGCGCCCCGGTAGGGACCGCCGATGCCCCAGGCCTGGTGGAGGACCGCCGCGAACTCGCCCGCCAGGCGGTGTTCGCCCGAGGCGTTGGGGTGGGTCCCGTCGTAGGTGTCGCGGTGGATGTCGTACGCGTCCGGCCGCGCGCCCAGCAGGATCGGTGAGGCGGCGGTGGTCAGATCGGCCACCGCCTTCGCCAGGAGCTCGTTGAAGCGGGCCACCTCCGCCGCGAAGGGGGCGTCCTCGTCGGCGCGGATGTTCGGGATCACCGGCAGCAGCACCATCCGGATGCCGGGGCGGGCCTCCCGGGCGGCCGCGACGAAGCGGCGGACGTTGGCGGCGGTGTCCTCGGCGCCGGTGTAGAAGCCGAGGTCGATCAGGCCGAGGGAGACGAGCAGGACGTCGGCCCGGCTGGCCCGGGCGGCGGGGCCTATCAGGGGCGCCATGTGCTGCCAGCCCTCGCCCCAGCCGGCCAGGTGACGGCGGGCGTCCTGCGGGAAGTCCGGGTCGGCGTACGCGTGGCTGGCGGGCGCGTCGGCGGCGGTGTCGTACAGCTCGCTGCGCGGGCCGACGATCTCGTACGGCCCGCCGAGGGTGGAGCCCAGGTGCTGCCACATCCGGTAGCGCCAGGTGTAGTCGCCGGCGCGTCCGATGGTCATGGAGTCGCCGACGAACATGAAACGCATCCGGTCATCATCGCGGATCACCCGACAGGCGCCCCTGTGATGCCGGACACGCCGAGAGACAGGCCCAGCGGGCTGGCAGGCTGGGGGCATGCGCCTGTTGCCGTTGTCGTCCGCCTCCGCCGCCCTCGTGCTCGCCCTGCTGCCGTCGTCGGCCGCCCTCGCGGCCGAGGCTGCCGCGGGTCCCGGGGCGTCCTCCTTCACCATCGCCGATCCGCGGATCAAGGAGTCGAGCGGGCTGGCGGCGAGCCGGATCCACCCGGGCGTGTACTGGACGCACAACGACAGCGACGACGGCCCGTACGTCTACGCGGTGGACTCGGCGACCGGCAAGACGGTGGCCCGGGTCACGCTGACGGGCGTCGGGAAGCCGCGGGACGTCGAGGCGATCTCGCTCGGGCCGGACGGGCAGCTGTACGTCGGTGACATCGGGGACAACAAGAACGGCACCTGGGACCACGTGTGGATCTACCGGTTCCCGGAGCCGAAGCAGCTGGGCGATGTCACGGTCAAGGCCGCGCAGTTCACGGTGCGGTACGCGGACGGGCCGCGGAACGCGGAGGCGCTGATGGTGCATCCGGTGACGGGGCGGGTGTACATCGCGAGCAAGCACGAGAGCACGGGCGGGCTGTACGAGGGCCCGGAGCGGCTGTCCGAGGACGGGCCGAACGTGTTCCGGCGGGTCGCGGACGTGCCGTGGGTGACGGACGGGGCGTTCTCCCCCGACGGGAGCCGGCTGGCCCTGCGGGGGTACTTCACGGCCCGTACGTACCCGTGGAAGGACGGGCGGCCGGAGGGCGAGGGCGAGCGGGTGGACGCGCCGTGGCAGGGGCAGGCGGAGTCGGTGACGTACGCGGCGGACGGCTCGGCGCTGATGTTCGGCGCCGAGGGTGAGGGCAGCCGCGTCATCGCGGTCCCGCTGTCCGCCGCGGCCCCGTCGGCGTCCCCGCAGCCGGGGTCGCCGCCGGACGCGGCCCCCGCGCCGGAGCCGGGCGGCTACGGCAAGGGAGCCCTTGTCCTGGCGGGGGCCCTGGCCGTGGTCTTCGCGGCGAAGCGCCTGTTCCGCCGCCGGGACACGAAGTAACCTGCGGCGCCGCTGTCGGGGGCGCTGCCCCCGAACCCCCGCGCCTCAAACGCCGGCGGGGCTGGATTTTGGCTGAGCTGCGCTCGCAAGTACCGCCCGGCGCAAACCCAGCCCCGCCGGCGTTTGAGGCGCGGGGTCTGGGGCGGAGCCCCAGCAGCGGCGCCGCAGGTGGTTACTCCTCGCGGATCGGGATGCGCCCGTTCACCTTGGGCTCAGCGCCGGCGCCAGGGGCGGTCTGGGCCATCGACGCCAGCAGCTGGCGGGCCACGCCCAGGCCCGTGCCGCCCATCGTCAGCGCCTTCGCGAACATCTCCGACATGCCCTCCGCCCCGTTCAGCAGGACCATGTGCTCCACGCTCCCGAAGGCACCCGCGCCCGCCTCCACGATCGCCGGCCAGTTCTCGGCCAGCTGCTGCGCGACCACCGCCTCCTGATTCTCCGCCAGGGCCGCCGCCCGCGCCTTGAGGGCTTCCGCCTCGGCGAGACCCCTGGCCTTCGCCGCCTCGGCCTCCGCCAGGCCCCGCGCCTGCGTGGCCGACGCCTCCGCCTCACCCGTGGCCCGCGTCGCCGCCGCCTCCGCGGCCGCCGCCAGCTCCGTCTCCTTCGCCTTGGCCTGCGCCGCCGAGATCCGCGCGTCGCGGTCCGCCTCCGCGCGCGTGCGCGTCTCGTACGCCGCGGCGTCCGCGGGCTTGCGTACGTCCGCCTGCAGCTGCTGCTCGCGCCGGTGTGCCTCCAGCTCCGCGACCCGGGTCTCCTGGACCACGACCTCCTGCCGCGCCGCCGCCTCCGACAGCGGGCCCGCCTGCCGGGCCGTCGCCGCCGCCTTGTCCCGCTCCGCCTGGTAACCGGCCTGGAGGATCTCGCTGTCCCGGGTGGCCTCCGCCATCCGTGCGGAGGCGGCCTGTTCGGCCTCCGTCGCCAGCCGGTTCGCCTCGGCCTGCGCGATCCGCGCGTCCCGCTGGACGGCGGCCGCGTGCGGCATGGCCAGGTTCTTGATGTAGCCCGTCGGGTCCTCGATCTCGTGGATCTGGAGGGAGTCGACGATCAGGCCCAGCTTCTCCATCTCCGTACCGCAGGCCATCCGGGTCTGCCCGGTCAGCTTCTCGCGGTCCCGGATCATGTCCTCGACCGTCAGGCCGCCCACGATCGACCGCAGATGGCCCGCGAAGACGATGTGCACCCGCTCGGGCATCATCTTCTGCTGGTCCAGGAAGCGGCGCGCCGCGTTGGCGATGGAGATGAGGTCGTCGCCGACCTTGAAGATGACCACGCCCTTGACCCGCAGCGGGATGCCCTGGTGGGTGACGCAATCCACCGACAGCTGGGTCTCGTTGAGGTCCAGGGACAGTTTCCGCACCGCCTGCACGCCCGGCAGTACGAGCGTTCCGCGCCCGGTGACGATCCGGAACCCCATGCCCTCGCCGACACCCTCGGTCCTGTGCGTGGAACCGGATATGACGAGTGCCTCATTGGGTTCGGCCACCCGCCACATGAGCTTGAACAGGCCGACCGCGGCCCCCAGTGCGGCGAGAACGATTCCCGCCACGACGCCGATAGCCATCGGCAACGCCCCCTTATCGCGGTGCCGTTCGACACCGACGAGGGCGAGTCTGCGCCTGCGCGGGCCGCCCGAGAAGTGGCGCGATCATTCTTGTCGCCATCTTGATACTCAGGAGCCGTAGGCCGCCATGACGTACACCGTGCGCGGCGGCTGGTGCTCGACCACCGTGACCACCGTCCCCACGGCCAGCCGGCCCGTCCCGTGCACCGGATGCGCGAGGAAGTGCTCGGCCCCGCCCCGGATCCGTACGATGACCTCGCCCACCAGGCCGGGCCCGACCGTCCCGGTCACCCGGCCGGTCATTCCCACCATGTCCACGTCGTCCCCCATGGGCCGAGCGTACGCGGCCACGCCCCGCCCGGGACCGGCCCCGGATCACCCGTCCGGGCGCGGCGACGCAGGGCTACGAGTGGCCGAGGTCCGCGGCCGGGAGGTCCGCGGTCGGGACCGAGCCGGTGTCGGGGGACGGCCGGAGGGGGAACTCGTCCGAGGCCATCGAGTCGAGCACCGGCGGAGCGGGCCGCAGCGGGGCCGGCATGACCGCGGCCTCCGAGTGCCCGCCGCACCCGTACGAGAGGGAGACCAGCCGGCCGTCGGCCGGGCTGAACTCGTTCGCGCAGACACCGAACGCCTGGCCCAGCGAGCCCCCGATCGCGACCAGGAAGCCGCAGGAGACGCAGGACGCCGGCGCTGCCTGCGCCATCGGGGTCTTCGCGCCGAACGACTCGTCCCAGCGGTCGGCCGCGCCGTGCAGCCCGTAGCGGGAGAGGACGCGGGCCCGGCGCATGCCGAGTTCCTCGGCGACGGACGTGATGGAGCCGCGCACCGGTACCACCGCGCGGTCGGTGACGTCGGCGTCCTCCGCCTCCACCAGTTCGGCCATTTCGGTGGAGACCACCGAGTTCGGCGGCGGGGTGTCCTCGCCCGACCAGCCCGGCTCCAGCCGCAGGTCCTCGGCGTCGGTGGGCAGCAGGTCGCCCGGGCCCATGTCGCCGGGGCGCAGCCGCTCGCTCCACGGCACCCACTCGGGGGCGAGCAGCGCGTCGTCGCCGGGGAGCAGCACCGTTTCGTCGAGGGTGACGTTCTTCGCGCGGGAGGCGCGGGTCACGGTGACGGCCCAGCGCCAGCCGCGGTAGCCCGGCTCCTTGGACTCGAAGAAGTGGGTGACGACCCGGTCGCCCTCCGCCACGGCGGAAACGTGCTCGCCCACCACACCGGGGAAAGCGGCCTCCTCGGCCGCCGCACGGGCGAGCTCTACCGCCTCGACGCACAGGCGGTCGGGGGTACGCGGGGTACGGCTTCGCGTCGTCGCAGCACTCACTGGTCTCGTTCTCTCCTACGCCGTCTCACGAGTGCGCCGTCCGTACTGTCGTCCACAACGACCCGTCGGTCCTGTCCGTACGTGGAGCGGGCGGAGCGGACCAGAGGGCCGCGTCGACGTCCGCACCCGATCGGACTCCGGGCGCACCTTTATGCGATCCATTCTGCGGGATCGCGAAGAGGCGCGCGGCCAAGAGCAACCGCCGGTGGCGCGCTACGCACGCTACCTCCTCCGAAGCCTTGGGCCCACATGCAAGGTCCGATTCGCGGACAAGGCCGCGCGCGGAGAGCGCACGGAGAGCGTGCGCAGAGCGCCCGCGACGCGCCGGGAGGGGTCCGGGAGGGACCTGTGGGGCACTATGGCCAGGTGGCACCCGTACGGTCGTCCCGCGACGGCTCGGGACCGGCCAGGCGGGCCGGCCGGGCCCTGGGGCGTGCCCTGCACCTGCCCTTCACCGGTACGGCCCGCGGCATCCGGCGGGCCACCCACGCGCAGGGGGCCGGTGAATCGGGTCTCGGCAAGCTGATCGAGCTGCACGCCATCAACGGCGCCGGCGACATGATGATCACCGTGGCGCTGGCCTCGACGGTCTTCTTCTCGGTCCCCACGGACGAGGCACGCGGCCGGGTGGCCCTGTACCTGGCCATCACGATGGCCCCCTTCGCCCTGCTGGCCCCGGTGATCGGCCCGCTGCTGGACCGGCTGCCGCACGGCCGCCGGGCGTCGATGGCGGCCGCGATGCTGGCCCGGGCGCTGCTGGCGCTGATGATGTCGGCCGCGGTGGCCACGGGCGGGCTGGAGCTGTATCCGGCGGCGCTCGGTGTCCTGGTCGCGTCCAAGGCGTACGGCGTGGTCCGCAGCGCCGTGGTGCCACGGCTGCTGCCGCCGACGTTCTCACTCGTCAAGGCGAACTCGAGGGTCACGCTCGCCGGGCTGCTGGCCACGGGCGCGGCCGCGCCGGTGGGCGCCGGGCTGCACCAGATCGGGCCGGAGTGGCCGCTGTACGGGGCCTGTGTGATCTTCGCGTTCGGCACCTTCGCGGCGTTCACGCTGCCGCACAAGGTGGACGAGGCCAAGGGCGAGCGCCGGGCGCGGCTGTCCACACACGAGGCGCACTCGAAGCGGCCGGGGCTGCGGACGGTCAGCCGCTCGGTCCTGTGCGGCCTGCTGGCGAACGCCGCGATGCGCGCACTGTCCGGGTTCCTGATCTTCTTCCTGGCGTTCCTGCTGCGCGAACACCCGATGGCGGGGCAGAGCGCGGCGGTGTCGCTGGGCATCGTGGGCGTCTCGGCGGGCGTGGGCAACGCCTGCGGCACGGCGGCCGGCGCGTGGCTGCGGGCGCGGGCCCCGGAGGCCATCATCGCGGCGGTGCTGTCCCTGACGCTCGCGGTCGCGGTACTGGCGGCGGCCTTCTTCAGCGGGCTGTTCATGGCCGTGCTGGGCGCGACGGCGGGCTTCTCCCAGGCGCTGGCGAAGCTCTCGCTGGACGCGATGATCCAGCGGGACGTCCCGGAGGCGGTCCGCACCTCCGCCTTCGCCCGTTCGGAGACGCTGCTCCAGATGGCGTGGGTACTGGGCGGCGCGATCGGCATCGCCCTGCCGCTGAACGGCGTACTGGGCATGTCCGTCGCGGCGGCCATCGTCGCCATGGGCACGACGATGGCCATCCGCGGCCTCCTCGCCGCCCCCCGCCACCAGCACCAGGGCACGTCCCGCCCCCGGGTGGCCTAGCCGAGGCCGCTCGCGCGGCTGCGCCGCACCCGACACCCCCCGTGCAGCGGCGCAGCCCAGGGGCCCGATAGCCTTCGGCTCATGACCGCACCGCTTTTCTCGGGTAGGGCCCGCCGCAGCGTCGCGGCCCTCGGAGCCGTGTCCGCCGGCCTCCTCCTCCTCTCCGCCTGCGACAAGCCGACGCCGCTGGCGACCGTGACGGTCGGCACCTCGTCGGTGTCCGCCGAAGCCGCCTGCCACGAAGGCACCGAGCCGCTGTCCATGGACAAGGTCCAGGACTGCCTCACCAACCTGAAGGACGCCAAGACCGTCGAGTACGCCCGCGGCGACACCCTGCGCCTGGGCGTCGAGCCGGACGTAGTCGAGGACGGCAAGAAGTGGCAGGCGGTCCTGGACGGGCAGCCCATCACCGAGCCGTCCTCGAACACCTACCGCAGCTTCCCGGGCGCCGACGTCTTCGCGACCGGCGGCCAGGGCGAGGCCCCGGCCTCCAAGAAGCTCGCCTTCGTCCAGGTCGCCGAGGACGGCAAGCCGCTCTCCGTCTGGACCTTCAACCTCAAGCTCAAGTAACCGGGCGGCACCGGTGCGCGCGCTCGTCGTGACCGCGGTGGCGGCGGAGGCAGACTCCGTCCTCACCGGGCTGACCCCTCATCCGGACGCCCCAGGTCCTGAGCCGCGTGCCCTTCCCGGCGGGTACCTCATCACCCGCCGGGACCTCCCGGGCGCCGCCTTCGACGTGCTCGTCGGGGGCGTCGGTCCGGCGGCGGCCGCCGCCGGCACCGCCACAGCCCTGGCCCTCGGCTCGTACACGCTCGTCGTCTCGGCCGGCATCGGCGGCGGGTTCCAGCCCGCCGCCCCGCCCGGCTCCCTCGTCGTGGCGGACGCGATCGTCGCCGCCGACCTGGGGGCCGAGACCCCCGACGGCTTCCTGGACGTACGGGCACTCGGCTTCGGACACAGCGTGCACCTGCCGCCCGCCGAGCTGGCCGCCCGCGCCGCCGAGGCCACCGGGGCGCTGCTCGCGCCCGTACTGACCGTCTCCACCGTCACCGGGACCGCCGCCCGGGCCGCCGAGCTCGCCGCCCGGCACCCGATGGCCGGTGCCGAGGCCATGGAGGGCTTCGGGGTGGCGGAGGCAGCCGCCGCGCACGGGCTGTCCGTACTGGAGATCCGCGCCGTGTCCAACGCCGTGGGCCCGCGTGACCGTGCCGCCTGGCGGATCGGGGACGCGCTCGCCGCCCTCGCCGACGGCTTCCGCACGCTGGGGCCCGTACTCGCGAACTGGGGAGAACGCCATGACCGGTAAGGCCGGGAACGCCGTGCAGATCGCCTACTCGCCCTGCCCGAACGACACCTTCGTCTTCGACGCCTGGGCGCACGGCCGCGTCCCGGGCGCGCCCGGCCTCGAGGTCACCTTCGCGGACATCGACATCACCAACGGCATGGCCGAGCGCGGCGAGCTGGACGTGCTGAAGGTGTCGTACGCCGTGCTGCCCTGGGTTCTCGAGGAGTACGCGCTCCTGCCCTGCGGCGGGGCCCTGGGCCGCGGCTGCGGCCCGCTCGTGCTCACGCGCGAGCCGGGCGTCGAGCTGGCCGGCAAGACGGTCGCCGTGCCGAGCGAACGCTCCACCGCCTACCTGCTGTTCCGGCTGTGGGCGGCGGACGTGCTCCCGGCCGGCGTCGGCAAGGTGGTCGTGCTGCCCTTCAACGAGATCATGCCCGCGGTGCGCGACGGCCGGGTGGACGCCGGACTGGTCATCCACGAGGCCCGGTTCACCTATCAGGACTACGGGCTGCACTGTCTGGCCGACATGGGCGAGCACTGGGAGTCCACGACCGGGCTGCCGATCCCGCTCGGCGCGATCATCGCCAAGCGCTCGCTGGGCGACGCGACCCTGAAGGCCCTGGCCGAGTCCGCCCGTACGTCGGTCCGGATGGCGTGGGACGACCCGGAGGCCTCCCGCCCGTACGTACGGGCCCACGCGCAGGAGCTGGACCCGGCCGTCGCAGACCAGCACATCGGGCTCTACGTCAACGAGTTCACCGCCGACCTCGGCGACGCCGGCTACGCGGCCGTGCGCGGGCTGCTGACCCGGGCGGCGGCCGAGGGGCTGGTACCGGCCATTGCGCCCGGGGCGCTGGCGTTCCCGTAGCCCTCGAAATCCTCGGAGTCCTCGTACGACGGTGCCCCGCCACTCGGCAGAGTGGCGGGGCACCGTCGTCGTAGGTACTGCTCAGACGTCGAGCTGGTCGGCCACCGCGCGCAGCAGGCCGGCGATCTTCGTGCCGTGCACCTTGTCGGGGTAGCGGCCGCGCTCCAGCATCGGCGTGATGTTCTCCAGCAGGGTCGTGAGGTCCTGCACGATCGAGGCGAGCTCGTCGGGCTTGCGGCGCTGGGCCGCCGCGACGGACGGCGCCGGGTCCAGGACCGTCACCGAAAGCGCCTGGTCACCGCGCTGACCGGCGACGACACCGAACTCGACGCGCTGGCCGGGCTTGAGGGAGTCGACCCCGGCAGGGAGCACCGACGAGTGGACGAAGACGTCGCCGCCGTCGTCGCGGGAGAGAAAGCCGAAGCCCTTCTCACTGTTGAACCACTTGACCTTGCCGGTAGGCACGTCCGTCCTCTGTCCTTGTGCTCGTCGGGGTCCGAAGTGCCGCGGAACGGCTCCGGATAACAGCGCAGCGGGTCACTGTGACCCGCCACCTCAAGGCTAATGGCCGAGGGCCCGGTGACAAGACGTTCCCCGGTCCTTCGCCGTCGGCCACTCAGGCCATGCAACTACCCTGGTGGGGTGACTGTTACTCCTCATTCCGACGAAGCGCGGCCCGGCGACGCCCTGGTGAAGGCCGGCGGCATCGTGTTCATCGTGGGCGCCGTGGCGACGCTCGCGACGATGGCCCCGCTGTTCCTCGACGTCGACCCGTTCCCGTCGTACGCGTGGGCCGTGTGCATGCTGATGGGCGTCGGCTTCGCGATCTCCGCGGCGGGCGTGCTCCGCTCGGCCGCCGCCCAGCGACGCGCGGCCCGGGCCTCGCAGGCCTGAGGCTGCCCCTAGACGGGCTGGGCCGCGACGTATTCCGCGAGCCATTGCGGCAGTGCGGTGAGGTCCGCGAGGACCACGTCCGCGCCCGCGGCGCGCAGTTCGGGCTCCGGGCAGGGGCCGGTCGGCACCACCACGGACAGCGCGCCGGCCTTGCGGGCGCCCCGTACGTCGCCCACGTGGTCGCCGACGTAGACCTGCGCGCCGTACTCGCGCAGCGCCCCGGCCTTGGCCTCGGCCCACAGCCAGCCGATGACGGTGTCCGGCTCGATGCCCAGGTGCTTCAGGTGCAGGCGGGCGTTGGGCTCGTGCTTGGCGGTGACGACGATCGCGCGGCCGCCGAGTGCCTGGACGGCCTCGATCGCCTCGCGCGCGCCGGGCATCGCGGGGGTCGGCTCGATGGCGTATGTGGGGTAGATCTCCCGGTAGCGGTCCGCCACGGCCGGGATCTCGGCCTCCGGGAACCAGTACGCCAGCTCCTCTTCCAGCGGCGGACCGAGCCGCGTGATCGCCGCGTCGGCGTCGATGAACGTGCCCGTCTCGGCCGAGAGTGCCTGGTAGGCGGCCTTGATTCCCGGGCGCGAATCGATGAGGGTCATGTCGAGGTCGAAGCCGACGGTGAGGTTCATACCTGCCATTGTGCCGACGCGGGACGGCACCCGGGCCGACAGCAGGCCGACAACGGGGGAACGTACACTTAGGCTCGCCTTACCAGATCGTGAAATAGGTGACATGTCTGCCCCGCCCGCCCTTCGGCGCGCCCTGACGACCCGTCGTACCGGGTGGACCACAGCCCGCTTCCTGACCGTCCCCGGGGGCGGTTCACGATCCTTCTCGATCCTTCTCGATTCGTGTTCAACCTTTTCCGTGCGGCCGCACTCAGGACAGGGGTGAGAGACACGATGTGAAGGGGAGGGCGGATGCCGCCAGGCACCGAGCACGACCCCGGGAACGATTCCGGCCTCGACTTCGAGGCCTTCGCCCGGACCGTTCAGCGCAAGCTGTACCGGACCGCGTACCTGCTGTGCGGCAACGCCGACGGCGCACGCGATCTGACCCAGACGACACTCGCGAAGCTGTTCCAGCACTGGCGGCGGGTGTCCGTCGCCCAGTACCCCGAGGCGTACGCCAGGACCGTGCTGACCCGCACCTTCCTCGCCGAGCGGCGACGGCGGCTGCGGGACCTCCTGGCGCACAGGCGCGCCGATCCGCCACCTCTGCCCGACCACGCCGAGCTGCGCGTCACCCTGCTCGCCGTCCTGGCCGAACTGCCGCCGCGGGCCCGGGCCATGGTCGTCCTGCGCTACTGGGACGACCTGAGCGTCGAGACCGTCGCCGAGCTGCTGCGGTGCAGCGAGGGCACGGTCAAGAGCCAGTGCTCGCGCGCCCTGGCGAAGCTGCGTACCCGGCTGGGCGAGGCCCACATCTACGCGACCGAGAGCTGAGGAGACGTCATGGGCACCAACGAAGACCTCAACGGACACCTCGAACACGCCAGGGCCGTGCTGCTGGTCCGGGACGCGATGGCCCGGACCACCGCGGACCTGCCCGCGATCCCCGATCTGGCAGGCCCGGCCCGCGCCCAGGGCCGCCGCCGCATCGCGCGCCTCCGGGCGGCGATCGGCGGTGGGGCGGTGGCCGTCGCCGCGATCGCCGTCGCCGGAGCCTTCGCCCTGCCGGGCACGGGTACGGGCACCGGTCGGGGTGCGACCGGGGTCGAGGTGGCCGCGCCGCCGCCGAGCTCCCAGGCGCAGCCGCAGCCGCCCGTCCACCTGGAACCGTCCCCGGGCGAATCGTCGATGGCCGATCTGCCGCCCGCCGAGCGGGCACGGCAGGAGAACTTCCAGAACCGGGCCGTCGCCGTCCTGCAGGAGCTGCTGCCCCCGACGGTCGGCACCGTGCAGCGGACCGATCTCTCGGTGCGCCTCTACCGGGGCACCAAGGACGGCAAGACGTTCGACATCATCTTCTCGGTACAGCCGTCGGGGGCGGACCGTACCGACAGGCCGTGCCTGGAGGTGAAGGGACAGGTCTGCAAGAGGGCCACCCTGCCCGGCGGCATCGAGGCCACGGCCGCGACCGCGCCGGTCAACAACGGCGATGTCGCCGAGACCCGGCTCTCGTTCCACTACGGCAAGAGCAACGTCTCGCTGTCCGTCAGCCCGCACGACGCCTCGGGCACCTCGGCCCCCGTCACCGGCGACCAGCTGCTGGAGCTCGCCAAGGCCCCCGGCTTCCTCGACCTGGTCAAGGCCGCCGACAGCGACCCGGTGGAGCAGGAGCAGAAGATCATCCCGGGCGGCTGAGCCGCGCCCCTCGGGCCCGTCCCCGCCCGGTCAGCGGCGGCGGGCCCGCCACACCAGGTAGACGACCGAGGCCAGCGCCGCGGCCCGGAGCAGCCACGGCCACATGCCGTGCAGGGCGCCGCTCAGCTGGTCCTCCGCCAGGGTCTCGCCCCACTTGCCCTTCATCCGGCCCCACAGCCAGACCATCGCCCCCGCCAGGACCACGCCGGGCGGGCCGAAGACGGCCCACTTGCGCTCGGTCGGCCGCAGTGCGCGCGAGGCGTACGGCAGCAGCCAGCCCACGACGAGCAGCAGCCAGTACCCGGTGACCATGCCGACGACGAGGACGGCCGCGGCCAGCAGCAGGAAGGCGTTCGGCCGGGGCCGCGCGGCGGCGGCCGCCGCTTCCGGCTCCGCCTCCGCCGCCTCCTTCTTCGCGTCCTTCTTCGCCCGCCGCCGCTCGCGCAGGAACCGTACGAGGCCCCGTACGCGCGACTCCGGCGGCCCGGCCGGGGGCTCCGGCTCCTGCGCCGCCTCCTCCTCCTTGGCCAGGTGGTCCGGGAACTCGATGCCACCCGCGAAACCCTCGACCTGCGGCCCCGCCCCGAACCCGCCCGGGCTCACCCGCCACCAGTCGGGCTCGGCCCCGCCCGAGGGGCCGAGTTCGTCGAGACCCGCCAGGTGCGGCGGCACGTTCCGCGGCTCCGCCGCCGGCTTCGGGCCGCGCGGTCCCCGCTGGGCGGGCACCGCCGGGGCGGGCGTCACGGGCGCGGACCCCGCACCGGTGACGCCGTGGCCGGCCAGCACCTCCTCCGGCGTGCCGAGCCGCTGGAGGATGCCGCGTACGGCGGCCGGGGTCTCCGGCTCGTACCGGGCGCGCCGACGGTCGATCTCGTCCCGCAGCCCCGACACCAGCCGCATCCGGTCCCCGGAGGACAGCTGCCGCCGCTGCGCCAAGTCCCCGACGCGGCTCAGATATTCGTAGACCAGTTGGTCGCTTTCGATCCCCACGCCCCGGCTCCTCCCGTACAGCCTGTCCCGAAGGTAGCGCGTGCGCCCGTGGAGCGGCCGCGTGCTCAGCGGATACCGTTGGCCGGATGGGGACCGGCCGACTGACCGGCCGACGCGACCAGGAGGCGACGACCGTGCCTGAGGCAAGCACCGCAGGGGGCACCGCAGGAGGTGCCCCGCGCTCCCTCGCCGAGGCGCTGCGCGCCCGCGACGACGCAGCGCTCGCCGCACTGCTGCACGCCCGTCCGGACCTGCTCAGCCCGGTGCCCGGCGACGTGACCCAGCTGGCCACCCGGGCCGGGACCCGCGCCTCGGTGGTGCGGGCGCTCGAGCGGCTGGACCGGTTCGCGCTGCAGACCGCCGAGGCCCTGGCGGTGGCCCCCGACCCCTGCACGTACCCGGTTCTGGAGTCGCTGCTGACCGGCGAGGAAGGCACCACCGGCCAGGACAACGGGGCGCGCGCCGAGCTCCCCCGGGCGCTGTCCACCCTGCGCGACCAGGCCCTGGTGTGGGGTGACGACGACCGGCTGCGCCTGGTGCGCACCGCCCGCGAGCTGCTCGCGCCCTCCGCCCAGCGGCCCTCCCCGACCGGCCTCGGCCCGACCGTCGCCGAGGCCACGTCCGGGATGTCGCCGACCCGGGTCCAGGAGATCGTGTCGGCCGCCGGACTGCCCGGCACCCACGACCCGGTGTCCGCGGTCTCGGCGCTGACCGGGCTGTTCACCGACCCCGAGCGGATGTCGGCGCTGCTGGACGAGGCCCCGGCGGAGGCGCACCAGGTGCTCGGACGGCTCGTGTGGGGGCCTCCGTACGGGGAGGTGACCCCGAACCCGACGGCGCCGGTGCGCTGGCTGCGCGACCGCGGACTGCTGCTGCCCGCCTCCGCGCGGACCGTGGTGCTGCCCCGCGAGGTGGCGCTCCACCTGCGCGGCGGCCTCGCGCACCGGGACACCGCGCCCGTGGCCCCGCCGGTGCCCGCGCACCGCGAGCACCGTCCACAGCTTGTGGACGCGAACGCCGCCGGGCAGGCGCTGGCCGCGCTGTCCACCGTCGAGGAGCTGGTGAAGTCCTGGGAGCACGCCGGTCCGCTGGTGCTGCGCGCGGGCGGGCTCGCCGTACGGGACCTGAAGCGGGCCGCGGCCACCTTGGACACCACCGAACCGGCGGCGGCGTTCTGGATCGAACTCGCCTACGCAGCAGGTCTGCTGGCCAGCGACGGGGAGGCGGACGAGCGGTACGCGCCCACCCCCGCCTTCGACGACTGGTGCGAACTGCCGCCCCCCGAAAGGTGGTCGGTCATCGCGGCGGCCTGGCTGCCGGCCACCCGGACGGCCGGGCTGGTCGGCGAGCAGGACGGCAAGGGCCGCACCCTCTCCACGCTCGGCCCCGAACTCGACCGCTCCGCCGCCCCCGAGGTGCGCCGGCGCGTCCTGGAGCTCCTCGCCGCCCTGCCCGAGGGGGCCTCCCCCGATCCCGACGCCCTGCTGGACCGTCTGGCGTGGGAGCGTCCCGTACGCGGTGCGAGCGATCTGCGCGCCCGCCTCGCGCACTGGACGCTGACCGAGGCGGAGGTCCTGGGCGTCACCGGCCGGGGCGCGCTGTCCGGGCCCGGCCGCGCCCTGCTGGAGCATCGCGACCCGGCGCCGCTGCTGGCACCGCTCCTTCCCGAGCCGGTGGACCACGTACTGCTCCAGGCCGACCTGACGGCGGTGGCCCCCGGGCCGCTGCGCCGCCCGCTCGGCGACACCCTGGCGGTGCTCGCGGACGTGGAGTCCAAGGGCGGGGCGACGGTGTACCGCTTCACGCCCGGGTCGGTGCGCCGGGCCCTGGACGCCGGGCACGCCGCCGCCGACCTGCACGCCTTCCTCAAGGAACACAGCCGTACGCCGGTGCCGCAGCCGCTGGCCTACCTGATCGACGACGTCGCCCGGCGGCACGGGCACCTGCGGGTCGGCGCGGCGTCCTCGTACGTGCGCTGCGACGACGACGCGATGCTCGGCGAGATCCTGGCCGACAAGCGTTCGGCGGGGCTGTCGCTGCGCCGCCTCGCGCCGACGGTGCTGGCCGCGCAGGCCGAACCCGCCGCGCTGCTGGAGGGGTTGCGGGCGATGGGGTACGCGCCGGCCGCGGAGTCCCTGACCGGTGACGTGCTGGTGGCCCGGGCCCATGCCCGCCGCACCCCGGCGCGCTCGGCGCCCGTACCCGTGCCGGACGGCCCGCCGGTGCCGGACGACACCCTGCTGGGGGCGGCCGTACGGGCCATCCGCGCGGGCGACCTGGCGGCGACGGCGGTGCGCAAGGAGCCCGCGTCGCCCTCGGTGGTCCCCGGCGAACTGCCGCGCACGAGCGCGGCGGAGACCCTGGCGACGGTGCAGGCGGCCGCGCTGACCGGGTCGGCGGTGTGGATCGGGTACGTGAACGCGGACGGGGCGGCGAGCCAGCGGGTGATCGCCCCGGTCCGCGTGGAGGGCGGCTTCGTCACCGGCTACGACCACACGGCGGACGAGGTGCGGACGTACGCACTGCACCGGATCACGGGGGTCGCGGAACTGGCGGAGGACCAGGTCTAGGTCCTGTCCGGCTCGAAAAGCGGTGGCCGGGCGGGGCCGGGGCCCCGCACCCTGGTCCGTATGTCCACCGCGATGTCCACCACCACGTCCCTCGACGTACCGAACCGCCAGATCCGCGCGGCCCACACCGACAGCACGATCACCGTCTACCAGGCCTACTCCCCCGCCCTCGGAGGCCCGGCGGCCCGCGACGGCCGGTTCCCGCCCGCCTGGAAGCGGGAGCGGATGACGTGGATCAAGCCGTCGTTCCTGTGGATGATGTACCGCTGCGGCTGGGCCTCGAAGGCCGGCCAGGAGACGGTGCTGGCCATCGACATCACCCGGTCCGGCTTCGACGAGGCGCTCCGCGGGGCCTGCCTGTCCCACTGGAAGCGCGGGGTGCACGCGGACCGCGAGGCCTGGCAGCAGTCGCTGCGCGCGACGTCGGCCCGCGTCCAGTGGGACCCGGAGCGCGACCTCCACCTGAAACCGCTGCCGTACCGCTCGCTCCAGCTGGGCCTGTCCGGGCCCGCCTCACGGGCTTACGCCGACGAGTGGACGGTCGCCATCCGCGACGTGACCCCGCTGGTCCGGGAGATCCGCTCCCTGCTCCGGACCGGCGACGAGGCGGCGGCGCGCGCCCTGCTGCCCGCGGAAACCCCGTACCCGGCGGGCCCGTTGCCTCACCTGGGCGCGTAGTCGATCAGCCCGGCGTCGAAGGGCCAGACCTCACGCATCCAGCGGCGGTCAGTTCCTGCCGAACCCTGGTGTGGCCCGGATGTGCTCGATGCTCCCGCCCCAGGCGGCGAGGTCCCGCTCGTTGTGCTGCCCGCCCAGGGGCTCCAGCCGGAAGCCCTCGCCGACGAGGCTCGTGGGCGCCTCGAAGCCGGCGGGCACGAAATTCTGCTGATCATCACTCATGCGCGGGACCGTACGTGCCTGCGCCGCCGGCGTCAGCAGCTTTTCGACCGGCTCCCGCGCGGCCCGGGGCGCCGGGCCAGAGCGCCTTGTTTCCAGCCCCGGCGCGGTACGGCAGACTGGAGGTTTGACCTGACTGAAACGGGGCGCCGCGCGTGAATGGTCCACTCATCGTCCAGAGCGACAAGACACTCCTTCTCGAGGTCGACCACGAGCTCGCCGGAGCCGCGCGGCGTGCCATCGCTCCCTTTGCCGAGCTGGAGCGGGCTCCCGAGCACATTCACACCTACCGGATCACCCCGCTCGGGCTGTGGAACGCCCGGGCCGCCGGACATGACGCCGAGCAGGTCGTCGACGCGCTCGTCGAGTTCTCCCGCTACCCCGTCCCGCACGCGCTGCTCGTCGACGTCGCCGAGACCATGGCCCGCTACGGCCGCCTCACCCTCTCCAAGCACCCCGTGCACGGGCTGGTCCTGACCAGCACCGACCGGCCCGTGCTGGAGGAGATCCTGCGCTCCAAGCGGATCGCCCCGCTGGTCGGGGCGCGGCTCGACGCCGACACCGTGGCCGTGCACCCCTCCGAGCGCGGGCAGATCAAGCAGACGCTGCTCAAGCTGGGCTGGCCGGCCGAGGACCTCGCCGGGTACGTGGACGGCGAGGCCCACCAGATCGACCTCGTCGAGGACGGCTGGGCGCTGCGCCCGTACCAGCAGCAGGCCGTCGAGGGGTTCTGGCACGGCGGTTCCGGTGTGGTCGTGCTGCCCTGTGGCGCGGGCAAGACGCTGGTCGGCGCCGGGGCCATGGCGATGGCCAAGGCGACGACGCTGATCCTGGTCACGAACACCGTCTCGGCCCGCCAGTGGAAACACGAGCTGGTCAAGCGGACCTCGCTGACGGAGGAGGAGATCGGCGAGTACTCCGGCACCCGCAAGGAGATCAGGCCCGTCACGATCGCCACGTACCAGGTCCTCACGACCAAGCGGAAGGGCGTCTACCCGCACCTGGAGCTCTTCGACTCCCGCGACTGGGGCCTGATCCTCTACGACGAGGTGCACCTGCTGCCCGCGCCGGTGTTCAAGTTCACCGCCGACCTCCAGGCCCGTCGGCGCCTCGGCCTGACGGCCACGCTCGTACGGGAGGACGGCCGCGAGTCGGACGTCTTCTCGCTCATCGGGCCGAAGCGGTTCGACGCGCCGTGGAAGGAGATCGAGGCGCAGGGATACATCGCGCCCGCCGACTGCGTCGAGGTCCGGGTCAACCTGACGGAAACGGAGCGCCTCGCGTACGCGACCGCCGAGACCGAGGAGAAGTACCGCTTCTGCGCGACGACGGCGACGAAGCGGAAGGTCACCGAGGCGCTGGTGCGCAAGCACCAGGGCGAGCAGACCCTGGTCATCGGCCAGTACATCGACCAGCTCGACGAGCTGGGCGAGCACCTGGACGCGCCCGTCATCAAGGGCGAGACCTCCAACGCGCAGCGCGAGAAGCTCTTCGACGCCTTCCGGCAGGGCGAGATCAGCGTGCTGGTCGTGTCGAAGGTCGCGAACTTCTCGATCGACCTGCCCGAGGCCACGGTCGCCATCCAGGTGTCGGGTACGTTCGGCTCCCGCCAGGAGGAGGCCCAGCGCCTGGGCCGCGTACTGCGTCCGAAGGCGGACGGCCACGAGGCGCGGTTCTACTCGGTGGTCGCGCGCGACACCATCGACCAGGACTTCGCGGCGCACCGCCAGCGCTTCCTCGCCGAACAGGGCTACGCCTACCGGATCATGGACGCCGACGAGCTGCTGGCGAGCGACTGACGCAGCGCGGCCAGCAGGGCGGCGAGCGGCGGGGCCAGCCAGATCCACAGGGCCGGCCAGTCCCGCAGCAGGGCCCGGCCGGTGGCGGGCAGGTGCCGGATCCAGAATTCGGCGGAGGCCTCGGGGAAGGCCACCAGGCCCAGCAGGGCGGTACCGGTCAATGCGGCCAGTGCCGTCAGCCCGGCCCGGACGCGGCCGGTGAGCAGCAGGTACGGGACGAACGCCGCCGGGGTCAGGGTGATCCCGGCGGCGGTGCCCAGCGCGAAGCCCTTGCCGAGCGAGCCCGCGGGCCGGCCGAGGTCCCACAGGACCAGGCAGGCCAGGGCCAGGTTGACCAGGCCGGGCAGCGGGGCCTGCACCAGCGGCTCCAGCCACAGCCCGGCGATGGTGGCGGCGAGCACGGGCCCGGGTCTGGCGCGCAGCCCCGCGAGGCGGCAGGACAGCAGGATCAGCAGGGCGAGCAGGCCGGCGCTGCCGAGGACGAGGACGGCCTTCAGGAGGCCGGCCGGGAGCCAGGCGGCGGGTGTGAACAGGATCGCCGCGAAGGGCGGGTACGCGGCGGGCGGCTGCCATTCGGTGAGCGAGATGCCCTGGACGAGGGCGTCGGCCATCGGAACGCGCAGGGCGACGCAGAGCACGCCGAGTACGAGGAGCGAGCCTGCCACCAGGGGGCCGGCCAGGGGCGACGCCGAACGGCTGGGGGCGGCGAGGGCGGGACTCCGGGTCACGCGCGTGACCCTAGTGGATCAGTGCCCGGTGACCGCCGTATCCGGCCAGGGCGCTGCGCGACGCCGGATCAGCGGCGGACGACGCCCGCGTCCTCGGCGTACTCGCCCAGGACGACGACACTGACGGCGGCGGCCGCGAAGACCTTGGCGGCGCGCAGCACGCCGCCGAGGCCGTAGCGCGGACGCGAATCGGAGAGGGAAGTGGCGCCTCCCCCAGACTTCGTCCGGGAGGTGCCCCCAGGGCGGCCGCCCTGGATCGGGGTGAAGGTTGCGGTGCTCATGTGTCCATGGTGCGATTTCGCGCCCGCCGGCACATCGCTCTGGGGGCGGAACCCCCGGGCGTCCCGCGTACTACTCACGGCCCATGGCATCCCCTAGTGGTCGCATGAGTGGTCACATGCCACCCGTACGGAGGCGCTCGAGGGCCCCGGATAATCCGTTCGCGCCGCGCGGGCCCGATGGCTAGAATCTCCGCTCTTGCCGCCTCCCGCCGCACCACCGGGGAGAGCCGCCCACCGGTTGGAACCGGCGGGCCATCTGTTCCGTACCAGCAGCTGGAGGCAGTCCCGTGCCCGCGCACGCCCCCGAGTCCGACCTGGCCGTCAATCCCCTGACCCGCGAGCGGGCCCACCTCAGCTCCTCCCGCGCCGCGCTCCGCGCCATGCGCGAGGACGTTGAGGCCCTCGACATCCGCGACGTCACCGCGAACTGGGTCAACGCGATCGTCCTCCAGGCCCAGATCGACGACCGGATCAAGGCCCTCGCCGACCTCGCCCACACCCCCCTCTTCTTCGGCCGCCTGAACTACCTGCACGCGCCCGGCGCGGAGCTCGCCGAGGGCGCGGAGGGCGAGCAGTTCTACATCGGCCGCCGTCACGTCCACGACGCCGACGGCGATCCGATGGTCATCGACTGGCGCGCGCCCGTCTCCCAGCCGTTCTACCGGGCCTCCAAGACCGACCCGCAGGACATCGCGCTGCGCCGCCGCTTCGGCTACACCGGCGGCGAGCTCACGGCGTACGAGGACGAGCACCTCTCCGACCCCTCCGAGGCGGCCGCCGTCAGCAAGCTGCTCCAGCAGGAGATCGAGCGCCCGCGCGTCGGTCCCATGCGGGACATCGTCGCGACGATCCAGCCCGAGCAGGACGAGATCGTCCGCTCCGGCCTGTCCGGCTCCGTGTGCGTGCAGGGCGGCCCCGGCACCGGGAAGACGGCGGTCGGCCTGCACCGGGTGGCGTACCTGCTGTACGCGCACCGCGACCGGCTCGCCCGTACGGGCACCCTCGTCATCGGGCCGACCCGTTCCTTCCTGCACTACATCGAGCAGGTCCTGCCCGCCCTGGGCGAGTTGGAGGTCAAGCAGGCCACCGTCGACGACCTGGTGGCGCGCGGCGGTCTGGAGGTACGCGGCACGGACGCCGCCGAAACCGCCGTGGTCAAGGGCGACGCCCGGATGGCGCAGGTGCTGCGCCGCGCGCTCGCCTCACACGTCGCGCAGCCCACCGAGCCGCTGATGGTGGTGCGCGGTTCGCGCCGCTGGCGGGTGCCCGCGTACGAGATCGCCGAGATGGTCGAGGAGCTGCAGAACCGCGACATCCGCTACGGCGCCGCCCGCGAAGCGCTGCCGCAGCGGATCGCGCACGCGGTGCTCGTACGGATGGAGCAGGCGGGCGAGGCGCCGGACGACCGCGTGCAGGACGCGGTGGCGCGCAACGCCGCCGTGAAGGCGGCGGTCAAGGAGATCTGGCCGCCGGTCGAGCCGGCGAAGCTGGTGCTGCGACTGCTGTCGGACCCCGAGTTCCTCGCGCTGCACGCGGCGGACGTGCTGACGGCGGACGAGCAGAAGCTGCTGCTGTGGCCGAAGCCGTTCCGGAGCGTGAAGTCGGCGAAGTGGTCGGCGGCGGACCTGGTCCTGATCGACGAGGCCGCCGACCTGGTGGAGCGGACGCATTCGCTGGGCCATGTCGTACTCGACGAGGCGCAGGACCTGTCGCCGATGCAGTACCGGGCGGTGGGGCGGCGCTGCACGACGGGTTCGGCGACGGTGCTCGGCGACCTGGCGCAGGGCACCACCCCGTGGGCCACGCGCAGCTGGGACGAGGCGCTGGCGCACCTCGGGAAGCCGCAGGCGGTGGTGGAGGAGCTGACGGCGGGCTTCCGCGTGCCGCGCGAGGTGATCGCGTACGCCTCGCGGCTGCTGCCGTCCATCTCCCCGGGGCTGGCCCCGGTCTCCTCGGTGCGCGAGACGCCGGGGTCGCTGCGGATCGCGGAGACGGCGGACCTGACACCTGCGGTGATCGAGGCCTGCCGCGCCTCCCTCGCCCACGAGGGGTCGATCGGGCTGATCGCGGCGGACGCGCGGATCCCGGTCCTGGCGGAGGCCCTGGGGGCGGCGGGGCTGGCGTACCTCGCGCCGGGCGAGGAGACGACGGCGGAGTCCCGTCTGACCCTCGTCCCGGCCTCGCTGGCCAAGGGTCTGGAGTACGACTACGTGGTACTGGACGAGCCCGCCGCGATCGTCGACGGCGAGCCGGACGAGCGGACGGGCCTGCGCCGGCTGTACGTCTGCCTCACCCGAGCCGTCTCAGGCCTGACGGCCCTCCACTCGGCCCCGCTGCCTCCTGCACTGTCCTGACCTGCGGGTCTGCTGCTGGGGCTCCGCCCCAGACCCCGCGCCTCAAACGCCGGCGGGCCTGATTTTGGCTGATGTCGTCCGCACGAAAGTGCGCGCAGCGCAATCCTTAGCCCCGAGGGCTGGGTTGCCGCGCAGCGGCAATTCCAGCCCCGCCGGCGTTTGAGGCGCGGGGGTTCGGGGGCAGCGCCCCCGACAACGGCGCCGCGCCGGTCAGCCCAGTTCGGCCCGCCAGTGGGCGACGGCCGCGGCCGAGACCGGGCGGCCCCAGCCGTCGGGACGGGCCGCGCCGCCGATGTGGAAGGCGTCGATGCCGGCCGACCGCAGCACCGGCAGGTGCGACAGGGCCAGGCCCCCGCCGACCAGGATCCGCGCCCCGTACCCCGGCTCCCCCCGCCGCGCGGCCTCGGCCAGCAGCACCGGCATGCCCTCGTCGACCCCGGCCGCCGAGCCCGCCGTCAGGTAGGTGTCCAGACCGGGAAGGTCGGCCAGCGCCTTGCGCAGGCCGTCCCGGTCCGCCGCGCGGTCGATCGCCCGGTGGAAGGTCCAGCGGCAGCCGCCCAGCTCCGCCACCACGGCCTCGACCGCCGCCAGGTCGGGGGTGCCGTCCGGGTTCAGGAACCCGAGTACGAACTCCTCCGCGCCCTCCGCCCGCAGCTCCCGCGCCGCCGCCACCAGACCGGAGACCTCGCCCGCCGCGAAGCCGTCGGACTTGCGGAGCATCACCCGCAGCGGGATCTCGACCGCCGCCCTGATCGCCGCGAAGGTCTCGCGCGGCGGGGTGAGCCCGTCGGCGGCCATGTCGGTGACCAGCTCGAGTCGGTCCGCCCCACCGGCCTGGGCCGCGATCGCGTCCTCCGCGTCGAGGGCGATCACCTCCAGGAGCGCACGGTTGCTCATTCGATCCCATCCTTCGAGAAGCTGCACAAAATAGGTCTAGTCCAATATCCAGGGTACGGGCCTCCGCCCACGCTCCACCAGCAGAATCACGCCACCCCCACAATGTGCGCATGGACACAGGCACCCCGCACACCGACACCACGGCCCTCCGCGCCCGTTGGCAGGCGACCGCCATCGCCGCCGGCGCCGCCGCCGACCGGGATCCCGCCCCCTACGCCGACCGCCTGCTCTCCGCCTGGGCGGAGCCGCAGCGCCGGTACCACACCACCGCGCACCTGGCCGACGTACTGGCGCGGATCGACGTACTGGCGGACCACGCCGCCGACCTCGCGGCCGTCGAGCTGGCCGCCTGGTTCCACGACGCCGTCTACCGCCCCGACCGCTCCGAGAACGAGGAACGCAGCGCCGTCCTGGCCGAGCGCGCCCTCCCCGAGCTCGGCATAGCGCCCGCGCGCACCGCCGAGGTGGCCCGGCTGGTCCGGCTCACCGTCACCCACGACCCCGCCCCCGGCGACACCAACGGCGAGGCGCTCTGCGACGCGGACCTGGCCGTCCTGGCCGGAGCGCCCGAGGCGTACGCCGCCTACGCCGCCGCCGTGCGCGCCGAGTACGGGTTCGTGCCGGACGACGCCTTCACTGCGGGCCGCGCCGAGGTGCTCCGGCAGCTGCTCGCCCTGCCGCGGCTCTTCCGCACCCCGTACGGAGCCGCCCACTGGGAGGCTCCGGCGCGCGCCAACCTGGCCGCTGAGCTGGCACGGCTCGCCCCGCGGGGAATTTGACCGCGTTCGCCGCGGTTGGTGAGAGTCATGCCCGCTGATGCCGCACGCCGCCCCCGCATGCCCGTAGCCGTCTACGTCCTCGGCCTGTCCGTGTTCGCACTCGGCACCAGCGAGTTCATGCTCTCCGGGCTGCTGCCGCCCATCGCGGAGGACATGGGCGTCACCATTCCGCGGGCGGGCCTGCTCATCTCCGCGTTCGCGATCGGCATGGTCGTCGGGGCGCCGCTGCTGGCCGTGGCCACGCTGCGCCTCCCGCGCCGCACCACCCTCGTCTCCCTCATCAGCCTCTTCGGCCTCGGGCAGGTCGCGGGCGCGCTGGCCCCCTCGTACGAGCTCCTCTTCGCCTCCCGCGTGGTCTCCGCCCTCGCCTGCGCCGGCTTCTGGGCGGTGGGCGCGGCCGTGGCCATCGCCATGGTCGACAAGGACCAGCGGGCCCGCGCGATGGCCGTCATGATCGGCGGCCTGTCCATCGCGAACGTCCTCGGCGTGCCCGCCGGGGCCTTCCTCGGGGAGCACCTGGGCTGGCGCTCCGCGTTCTGGTCGGTCGGCGCGGCCTCCGCCGTCGCCCTCGCCGGCATCCTGGCGCTGATCCCGAAGATCCCGCTGCCCGCCGAGAAGCCCTCGCTCGGGCGGGAGCTGCGCATCTACCGCGACCGCCAGGTGTGGCTCTCCATCGGCATCACGGCCCTGGCCGCGGGCGGCGTGTTCTGCGCCTTCAGCTACCTGTCGCCGCTGCTCACGGACGTGGCGGGGCTGGACTCCGGCTGGGTTCCGTGGATCCTCGGCCTCTTCGGGGTGGGCGCGCTGGTCGGCACCACCATCGGCGGGCGGGTCGCGGACGCGCACCTGTTCGGCGTGATGATCTGGGGCATCACCGCCTCGACCGTCTTCCTGGCCGCGCTCGCCCTGCTGGCCTCGGCCGCCGCCGCGGCGATCGCCCTGTCGTTCCTGCTCGGCGTCTCGGCCTTCTTCACCGCCCCGGCGCTCAACGCCCGCATGTTCAACGTGGCCGGCGCCGCCCCGACCCTGGCCGGAGCCACCACCACCGCGGCCTTCAACCTCGGCAACACCGGCGGCCCCTGGCTCGGCGGCACCGTCATCGACGCGAACCTCGGCTTCGCCGCCACCGCCTGGGCCGGCGCCGCCATGACCGTCACGGCGATCGCCCTGACCGCACTGGCCCTCCGGCTGCACCGCCGTACCCCGCCCCCGGCCACCCGCCTGGTCGCCTCGGGCGGCACCGCCACCCCGGCCACCGGCCAGCCGCAGGCCGCGGCCCGCGGCTGACCTGCGCGGCACCTACACCGGCCGGCCCTTCGGGCGGCGAAGGCCGGCGTCCGTGAGGCGGCGGACGAGTTCCTTGCTGCCGATCTCCACCGCGCCCGCGCCGACCGCGTCCGCGTAGCGGTAGGAGGGCACGTCGTAGTGGTCCCGTTCGAAGGCGCGGGGCGGACAGCCGATGGCCGCCGCGAACGCGTGCAGCTCCTCGTACGAGACGTCGCTGACCAGGTGCGACCACATGCGGCCGTGACCCGGCCAGGTCGGCGGGTCGATGTAGACGGTCACGGGTGGAAGACGGGGCCGAGGGCGCCCACCGCCGCCACTCTCACGCCCGCCTCCGAGCACACCCAGTGCGGGTCGGGTCCGAGTTCCGGCTCCACGTCCAGTGCGTGCGGCTCGCCGTGCGCGCAGACCGGGCACAGCGGCCAGCGCCCGTACTTCTCCAGCAGCGCGTCCTGCACGTCCTGGGCCACGAGTCCGGGAAGGTAGCCGACCCCCTCCGGCCACTGCTCCACCCACCACCGGCGGTGCGTGACCGAGTCCTCGACGAGGGAGACGACATCGGCGTCGGCGACCTCGCCGGCGGCGAGATCGGCGAGAACAAGTGCACGGGCGACGTGCAGCGCCTGTTCCAGGGGGGTTGCGTGGTCCATCTGCTCATTGTGACCCCGTACGGGCTAAGTGGCGAAGGTCCTTTCCCGGGCATGACCCATGGCTCCTTGACGCCCGGCACCGCCGAAAATAGCTTTCACGCGTGAGCAAGAGAGCGAAAGAAACTTTCAGTGGCGCAAACGGCGGCAGCGGAGACGTGGAGAAGCCCGTAGCCCCGGCGCCCGCCACGCTGCGGGCCCGCGTGCGGGCTCTCGGGCCCTCCATGACCCGCTCCATGCAGACCGTCGCCGAGGCCGTCGCCGCCGACCCCGCCGGCTGCGCCCGGCTCACCGTCTCCGCCCTCGCCGCGCGCACCGGCACCAGCGAGGCCACCGTCGTCCGCACCGCCCGCCTCCTCGGCTACCCCGGCTACCGCGACCTGCGCCTGGCGCTGGCCGCCCTCGCCGCCCAGCAGGAGTCCGGCGCCGCCCCCGCCGTCACCGTCGACATAGCCGTCGACGACCCGCTCGCCGACGTCGTCGCCAAACTCGCCCACGAGGAGGCGCAGACCCTCGCCGACACCGCCGCCGGACTCGACCTGACCCAGCTGGCCGCCGCCGTCACCGCCCTCGCGACCGCCCGCCGGATCGACATCTACGGCATCGGCGCTTCCGCCCTCGTCGGCCAGGACCTCGCGCAGAAGCTGCTGCGCATCGGGCTCGTCGCGCACGCCCACAGCGACCCCCACCTCGCCGTCACCAACGCCGTCCAGCTGCGCCCCGGCGACGTGGCCGTCGCGATCACCCACTCCGGCTCCACCGGCGACGTGATCGAGCCCCTCCGTACGGCCTTCGAACGCGGCGCCACCACCGTCGCCCTCACCGGCCGCCCGAACGCCCCCGTCGCCCACTACGCCGACCTGGTCCTGACCACCTCCGCCGCCCGCGAGACCCAGCTGCGCCCGGCCGCCATGTCCAGCCGCACCAGCCAGCTCCTCGTCGTCGACTGCCTCTTCGTCGGCGTGGCGCAGCAGACGTACGAGACCGCCGCCCCCGCCCTCGCCGCCTCGTACGAGGCCCTCGCCCACCGCCACACCGCCCGCTGAACCGCCCGGGAGCCCGGAGCCCGGAGTCAGGAGCCCCGACCATGACCGCGTACGCCGAACTCCGCGCCCAGCTGGAGACGCTGACCACCGAGGCCTTCCGTCCCGAACTGGCCGAGATCGACCGGCTGTCCACCCTCGACATCGCCCGCACGATGAACGCCGAGGACGCCACGGTCCCGGCCGCCGTCGCCGCGCAGCTGCCGCCGATCGCCGCCGCGATCGACGCGATCGCCGCCCGCATGGCCCGCGGCGGCCGCCTGGTCTACGCGGGCGCCGGGACGGCCGGCCGGATGGGCGTCCTGGACGCCAGCGAGTGCCCGCCCACTTTCAACACCGACCCGGCCGATGTCGTCGGCCTCATCGCGGGCGGCCCCTCCGCCATGGTCAAGTCGGTCGAAGGCGCCGAGGACTCCAAGGAGCTGGCGGCGGAAGACCTCACCGCACTGCGCCTCACCCCCGATGACACGGTGATCGGCGTCTCGGCCTCCGGCCGCACCCCGTACGCGATCGGCGCCGTCGAGTTCGCCCGTACGCGCGGCGCGCTCACCGTCGGTCTGTCCTGCAACGCGGGCTCCGCGCTCGCGGCGGCCGCCGAGCACGGCATCGAGGTCGTCGTCGGCCCCGAACTGCTCACCGGGTCGACCCGCTTGAAGGCCGGCACGGCGCAGAAGCTCGTCCTCAACCTCATCTCGACGATCACCATGATCCGCCTGGGCAAGACCTACGGGAACCTCATGGTCGACATGCGCTCCTCGAACGAGAAGCTGCGCGCCCGGGCCCGGCGCATCGTGGCGCTGGCCACCGGCGCGCCCGACACGGAGATCGAGGCGGCGCTGACCGCCACCGGCGGCGAGGTCAAGAACGCCATCCTCGTCGTCCTCGGCGGCGTCGACGGCCCGCAGGCCGCCGCCCTGCTGGCCTCCGCCCAGGGCCACCTCCGCGAAGCCCTCGCCGAAGCCCACACCCAGACCCGCTGACGAAGGCGACCCCCCACATGTCCACTGACAAGAACCGCGCCACAGCCGCCGCGATCCTTCCTCTGGTCGGCGGCCCGGACAACATCGCTTCCATCGCGCACTGCATGACCCGGCTGCGCATCGGACTGCTGGACCGTTCGCTGGTCGACGACGAGGCCCTGCGGGCCCTGCCCGCGGTCATGGGGGTGGTCGACGACGACACCTACCAGATCGTGCTGGGGCCGGGTACGGTCGCCCGCGTCACCCCGGAGTTCGAGGCGCTGGTCGAGGAGGGCCGGCGCCCGGCCGCTGCCGCCACCGCCCCGCAGCCGGTCACGGCGGACGACCTGGCCGCCCAGGGCGCGGCGCTGAAGGAAGCTCGGAAGACGCGCAACTCGACTCCCCTCAAGCTGTTCCTGCGCCGCATCGCGAACATCTTCGTCCCGCTGATCCCGGCCCTCATCGGCTGCGGCATCATCGCCGGGCTGAACGGCGTACTGACGAACGCGGGCTGGCTGCCCGGCGTCGTCCCGGCCCTGGCCGCCATCGCCTCCGGGTTCATGTCGCTGATCGCCGTCTTCGTCGGCTACAACACGGCCAAGGAGTTCGGCGGTACGCCGATCCTCGGCGGCGCGGTCGCCGCGATCATCGTCTTCCCGGGCATCGCCAAGATCGATGCCTTCGGCCAGCACCTCTCCCCCGGCCAGGGCGGCGTCCTCGGCGCGCTCGCCGCGGCCGTGCTCGCGGTCCACGTCGAGAAGTGGTGCCGCCGGTGGGTCCCCGAGGCCCTGGACGTGCTGGTCACCCCGACCCTCACCGTCCTGATCTCGGGCCTGGTCACGATCTACGGCCTCATGTTCCTCGCCGGCGAGGCCTCCGCCGCCATCGGTACGTTCGCCGACTGGCTGCTCGCCACCGGCGGCGCCTTCGCGGGCCTGGTCCTGGGCGGCCTCTTCCTGCCCCTCGTCATGCTGGGCCTGCACCAGGCCCTGATCCCCATCCACACGACCCTCATCGAACAGTCCGGCTACACGGTCCTGCTGCCGATCCTGGCCATGGCGGGCGCGGGCCAGGTCGGCGCGGCCATCGCGGTCTACTGCCGGCTCCCGCGCAACCGTTCGCTCCGTACGACCATCAAGTCCGCGCTCCCGGCCGGCTTCCTGGGCGTGGGCGAACCCCTGATCTACGGGGTCTCCCTCCCCCTCGGCCGCCCGTTCGTCACCGCCTGCATCGGCGGCGCGGCGGGCGGGGCCTTCGTCGGCCTCTTCAACCAGCTCGGTGTTGCCTTCGGCTCGACGGCCATCGGCCCTTCCGGCTGGGCCCTGTTCCCCCTGCTCAACGGCACCTCGGGCCTGGGCGCCACCCTCGCCATCTACGCGGGCGGCCTGGTGGTGGGCTACCTGCTGGGCTTCCTCGCCACGTACTTCTTCGGCTTCACCCGCCGGATGCTGACCGACCTCAACACCGACCCGCAGCCGGACACTTCGACCACCCCCACCGACCCGGCCAAGCAACCGGCCGTGGTCTGACCCCGCGAGAGCCCGGCAGGGATACGGCCGGTGCTTCCGCTCAGCGGGCCCGGCGTAGGCTGCCCGGCATGGAGATACCCGCAGTTGTACCGGCCGGACGGATGAGCGCGCTGCCCCAGCCCGTCCTCAGCCTCCCCGGCGGGTGGCTGCTGCGGCCCTGGGAGCCGTACGACGCCCCCGCGTTGGTCGCTTCGGGTGGGGACCCGGACATCCAGCACTGGAACCGCACGGGCCGGTTCACCGAGGCTCGGGCCGAGGAGCGCATCGCCCGCTACCGCTCCAACTGGGAGACCGAGAAGGCCGCGATCTGGGCCGTCGCCCCCGCCACAGGCGGCCCGGCCGTCGGGCTGATCGGCCTGGCCGACCTCGATCTCGCGGGCGGCAGCGGCGAGATCCTGTACTGGCTGCTGCCCGCCGGGCGCGGCAGCGGGATCATGGTGAAAGCCACGGACCGCGTCAGCCGCTGGGCCTTCGAGGACCTGGGCCTGCACCGCCTGCGGATCACGCACTCCGTGGCCAACCCGGCCTCCTGCGCGATCGCCCTGAAGGCCGGGTTCCCCCTGGAGGGCACCATGCGCGGCGCCCTCCTCCACGCGGACGGCTGGCACGACGAACACCTCCACGGCCGCCTGCGCACCGACGCCCTGGGGTAGACCGGGTCACGCGGCCGGGGTCGGGACCGGGCTCGCCCCCTTCTCGGTGGAGCGGGCCTTCTCCAGGAGCTCCTTGTAGGGCGTCTGCGCCACGGAGCCGCGCACCTGCGTGAGACCGTACCGATCAATGGCCTCTTCGTTCGCGTAGGGCTGGTTGGGCGGGAAGGATATCCGGTCACCCGGTGGTGACACATCCACCTTGATGTGCGGCCACTGGCCGCTGGCGATCTTCCACACGGTTACACGCTGCTGGCCGCGGGTCGCGTTCAAGATTTCACTGCTGTTCGAGATGTCGGTCCGGTATCTGAATTTCGCATCGAGCGGATCCCCTTTCTCGTGGTTCTTTTCGAGCTCCCGACCCTCCACCTTGGAGCGCTCGTAATCAGTGGTCATCGTCATTCTGTCTTTCCTGATCACGTACACCTCGGCCTGGGCCCTAAGGGCTTCATAACGGCGCCCCACCGGATCCTTGATCTCAACGACCGCGTCCTGCGCCACCTCTTCCCCTGGATTCAGGACCTGGCCCGGCTGAACGAACTGGCCATCGTAGATCAGGTCATAGTCGGACATCTTCACGTCCGGGGGACTCGCAGGCGCGCCATGGATCCAGTAGATGCTGGCGAGGACGTAGACGGGAACCTGTCCGGCGTTCTTCACGTACAGATGGACCGTCACATACATCGGCGCCCCTCCCTTTTCCATGTTCGACTCTCTGAACTCGGCCCCACTCTGTATCAGCGGGGTCGTCACATAGGGAACATAGACCTGCGAATATGCCAGGTTGGCGACGGCCAGAAGGGTGGAAACGATCACACCGATCGCAATGTTCCTGGGAATGCGGAGACCCTTCCACGCCCGGCATTTGACCAGTTCGACCAAAGCCACCGAAGACCAGACGACGAGGGCTATCCCGATCACGGTGTAGTTGGTGAAACGTTCGCCGATCTGCAGCAGAAGAACGGAAATACTACAGAAGAGGGTGATCACGACTCCGACGAGAACGACCACCCCCGAATAAGGCCATCGCCGCGTTTCCCAGAAGTCGACAGCAGCCCCGGCGGCGATCACCTCCACCACGGCCACGACAAGAATGGTGACTCCCGCGATACGTCCGCCATAGGTCAGGGCATCACCACTGTCCGCCATTCCGATCTTGAAGAGCGGATATGCGGTCGCGAGGAGCCCGAGAACCACGCAGAGGCCGGTGATTCGTCGCATCCACGGTTGGTCCGGCCAGTAAGTGCCGTCCTCGCCGACCCAACGGATGGGGTGTCCGTCTGCCACACCTTCACAACTCAGGAGTCTCTTGAGTTCCTTTTCGGACCAGACCCCGCCCACCGGCCTGCCGTCGATCAGAACTTTCCGCAAGCCGAGGTCATCCGGCGCGCCCACGGTCACCACACGCGTGTTCGCCATGACACCAGCCTGCCGCTTGTCCGCGGGAAGCGCTTCCGGAGCGTGCACCGCAAGCGCGCCCGCGCGTCAGGGTGCGCCCGGCACGGCGTGGGGAGAAGCTGGTGTTGACGTGTTGGTGCCGCTTCATCCCCACAGGAGCTCCCATGCGTACACGACTTCTCGGCTTCACCGCCGCCCTCGTACTGGCCGTTCTCGGCGCCGCGGTTCCCGTTGCGCAGGCTGCCGTACCGACTGTCACCGGACCGAAGTGCGTGGAGGGCGGCGGAACGGTGGAGTACGACGCCACCACCGGCTTGTACACCTGCGTAGGCGGCACCTACGACGCCGTGCTCATCACCACGACCTGAACGCCGACCGCACGCGCTTCCTGAATACGACTCAGCCGGCGGCGGTACGCAGGACCCGCACCAGGTCATCGACGTCGTAGCCGAGCTTCGGCCCGCGCTCCGCGGCCATCAGCAGCAGCTGGCCCACGATCTCCGCGCCCCAGCCGTCCGTACCGTCCGCCGACCACTCCCACAGCTTCTGGATCCCGAGTCCGGTCATGAGCAGCCCGTGCCCGGTACGGATCTCGGCGCACAGGTCCGCGACCGCGTCCAGCAGCCGCACACCCGGCCGCTCGCACCGCAGCCCCAGGCACCCGCCGAAGTCCTCGACCACGCACCCCTGCGGCGGGCTCGCCCTGAGCCCCTCGTAGCCCGGATCGTCGAACCCCGGATACCCGTCCACCGGACAGTGGACCAGCGTGAACCGCTGCCACCCCGGCGGCGGAGGCGGCTGCGGGCACCCCGCCGCCGACCCGAAGGACACGCGCGGCGCCAGCGCGGTCTCCAGGCCGCGCAGCTTCCAGCCGAGCTCGAAGGCGAACTCCGCCGCGTCGACGGACTCGCTCACGCGCGTGCCCTCTCGTGCAGTACGGCGGCCAGCCGGAGCGCGGTGTCCAGGTTGCAGCGGCCGAGGTCGACCAGGGGCATCCCGTACGTACCGGCCGCGGAGACCCGCTCGACACCCAGCGACGGGAAGACGACCCCCACCCCGTCCAGCGCGCCCTTCAGCTGCCGCACGGTCTCCTCGGCCGCGAGCATCCGCTCCTTCGCCGTCATCACCATGACATGTCACCTTTCTACTCTGCGTGTTCACGTTCCGCACACAGCGTGGCGACGGGCTGGCTAGCCTTTCAAGGAAGCACCGAGAACAACCCCACCTGTTGGCCCGGGAGTCGCCATGGCAGGTAAGAACCTCGATCCCTCCTCCTCACCCCGCGCCCTGCTCGGCGCCGAGCTGCGCGTGGCGCGCGAGCGCGCCGGACTGAGCCAGGCCGAACTCGGCGAACCGCTCTTTGTCAGCGGCTCGTTCATCGGCCAGCTCGAAGCGGGCACGCGCCGGATGCACATCGAATTCGCGCGCCAGATAGACGACATCCTCGACACGAACGGCTTCTTCGCCCGCAACTGCGGCGCGGCGGCCAAGTCCAAGTACCCGGACCACTTCGCGGCGGCGGCCGAGGCGGAGGCTCTGGCGACATCGATCCGGGAGTACGCGCCGCTGATCATCCCGGGGCTGCTACAGACGGAGGCGTACGCGCGGGCCGTATGCCGCGCCTACCAGCCAACGGCGACAGTGGAGACCATCGACGAGTTGGTCACGAACCGGCTGGCCCGCGCAGCCCTCCTCACTGATCCAACAACACCATTGTTTTGGTGTGTGGTTGACGAGGCGGTACTCCGACGGACGGTCGGCGGCGCGGCGGTGATGGCCGAAGCCCTGGTGCACATCGCGAACCTGATCCGGTCACACCGGATCATCGTGCAGGTACTCCCGTTCAGCGCGGGCGCCCACGCCTCCACCGGCGGTTCCATCAAGCTGATGGCCTTCGAGGACGCGCCCCCACTCGCCTACTCTCAAGGCAACGGAACAGGGCTTCTATTTGATGATCCAGCCGAGGTCAACCGCCATTCCCTGACCTACGATCTGCTCACGGCCAGTGCGCTGCCACCACACGAATCGCTGGCCTTGATCGAGTCTGTAGCGGAGGATTACGCGCATGACCAGCATGCCTGAGTACGACCTGTCAGTGGCCATCTGGCACAAGTCGAGCTACAGCGACGGCAGCGGCGGCGACTGCCTGGAAATGGCCACCTGGCGGAAGTCCACCCACAGCGACGCCAGCGGCGGCAGCTGCCTCGAGGTCGCCGACGGCCACCCCACCCTCGTCCCCGTCCGGGACTCCAAGCAGCCCGAAGGCTCGCACGTGGTGTTCCACGCACGGGCCTGGGCCGAGTTCGTCAGAACCCTCTGACGGTCAGAGACCGCCGGTGTTCAGCAGTACGTTCGGGCTGGTCTTGCTGACGCTCTTCAGGACGTCCTTGGTGGCCTCGGTGTCCAGGAACTCGTTGAGCTCCGCCGGGTCCGCGTTCGGGTGTGCCTGCTTGTAGAGGGCGGCCACACCGGCGACGTGCGGGGCTGCCATCGACGTGCCGTCGAGGGCCACGCTGCCACCGCCGAGCTTCGCGGAGACGATGGCCTGGCCGGGGGCGTAGAGGGAGACGCACGTGCCGTAGTTGGAGAAGTCGGTCTCCTCATCCCACTCGTTGGATGCGGCGACCGTGATCACGCGGGCGGCGGACGCGGGCGAGACGTTGCATGCGTCGATCGCGGAGTTGCCCGCCGCGATGACCGGCAGCACGCCCGCGTCGGACAGGGCGGTCGCGGCGTTGTTGACCGCCTCCGACCTGTCCCCGCCCAGGGAGCCGTTCATCACCGCCGGCTGCTTGGCGTTCTTGGCGATCCAGTCCATGCCCGCGATGATCCCCGACCACGTGCCCTTGCCGTCGCAGCCGAGGACGCGGACGCTGACCAGGTTCGCCTTGCGCGCCACGCCGTGCGTCTTGCCCGCCACCGTGCCCGCGACGTGCGTGCCGTGGCCCTGGCAGTCCTGGCCGTTGCGGCCGTCATTGACGGCGTCGAAACCGAAGGTGGCACGTGAGGCGTCGGGCCCGCCGAACTCGGCGTGCTTGTAGTCGATGCCGGTGTCGAGGATGTACGCGGTCACCCCGGCGCCGTTGCCTTCGGTGGTGAAGCTGTTGTCGAGCGGCAGTTCCTTCTGGTCGATCCGGTCCTGGCCCCACGAGTTCGACGGGGCACGCGACGCCCCGGCGGCCGGCATCGGCAGGGCCTGGACCGAGGCGTCCTCCTCGACCTTCTCCACGCCCAGGCTGTTGCGGACGAGCGTCAGCTCGAGCGAGGTCAGCGGTACCGCGAAGCCGCTCATCGCCGCCGTGTAGACGAACGACGGCTTCAGGCCCAGCTTCTTCGCGACCTTCGCCGCGTCCTGACCCTTCTGCAGCGTCACGATGTACTTGCCGGGCACCGGGTTTTCGGCCGTGATCAGCGGGGCCGGGTTCGGCTCCGGGGCGGCGGCGGAGGCGGAGCCGGCCGCGATCGGAGGCACGGTGAGGAGGGCGGCGGTGGCCAGGCGTGCGAGCAGGCGCATGAAAGGAACTCCCTGACGGAGTGGAACGGTCGGCATGGGTGAGCCGCCCCCGCGGCATCAAGTGCTCTGCGGGTGCGGCCCTCCCTTCCATCGGTGCCACCTCGAACCGGCTTGAACCGCCGCCCCCGCCTGGCCGATCGCCCGGCGGTCCCGTCAACACGGCGTGTCCGACAAGCTGCAGAAAGGGTTAACCCCCTCTGCCGTCAAGGCCGCGCCCCGGCCCGTACGGTCCCGGCGGCCCGGCAAGATCACCCGTACGGCCCGCCCCCACACCGGGGAGCGCACGGCTGGTGCGCCGCCAGTGCCCCCGCCTCACCCCCGAACCTCGTTGACCTGCACCGCAGCGCGTGATGGCCTCCACCCATGCGCAACCGTCTGAGCCGAGCCCTGCCCGTGGCCGTCGCCGTACTGGCCGCCGTCACCGTCGCCCTGCCCGTGTCCGCAGCCGCCGCCACAGCCACCGCCGCCGTACCCGTGTCCCGCACGGCCCCCGCCGACCACGCCACGTACATCGTCACCGTGCACCCGGGCCTCGACCCGGCCGCCGTCGCGGACGCCTACGGGATCACCCCGCTGCACGTCTACCGCGACACCCTGAACGGCTTCGCCGCCCGCCTCTCCCCCGAGCAGGTCGATGCCCTGCGGACGACCGCGGTCGTGAAGTCGGTCGAGGAGGACGGCGGCGCGTCCTCGTTCGGCCCCGCCGTCTGACCGTCTGACCGTCCGACCTCGGTTCCCTTGCCCTGCCCGCCGCCTCGTTAGGGTGAGGCGGATCAACTCATCGGTTGATCGGGGGAATCGGGGGGAGACCGATGAACAGCGCGACCGAGGTGTTCCAGCCGCTGCGGGCGGACGATCCGCAGACCGTGCCCGGCTACCGCCTCGCGGCCCGGCTCGGTGCGGGCGGCATGGGCCGGGTCTACCTGTCCCACACCCAGGGCGGCCGCCCGGTGGCCATCAAGGTGGTACGGCCGGAACTGGCCGAGGACCCGGCGTTCCGGCGGCGGTTCCGCCGGGAGGTGGAGGCGGCCAGGCGGGTCCGGGGCGCGTACACCGCCGAGCTGATCGACGCCGAGGCGGACGGAACCCCGCCCTGGCTGGCCACCCTGTACGTGCCGGGGCCCTCGCTGTCGGAGGCCGTCGCCCGGCGCGGTCCGCTGCCGGTGCCCGCGGTGCTGTGGCTGGTGGCGGGGGTGGCCGAAGCCCTCCAGGCCATCCACGGTGCGGGCATCGTGCACCGGGACCTGAAGCCGTCGAACGTGCTCCTGGCCGCCGACGGGCCCCGTGTCATCGACTTCGGCATCTCGCTGGCCTCCGACACCACCGCGGGCACCACCACGGGCAGTGCCATCGGCACGCCCCAGTACATGTCCCCCGAGCAGGCGTCGGCGGGCGAGGTCACGGCGGCCAGCGACGTCTTCGCGCTGGGCCAGACCGCCGCGTTCGCCGCGCTGGGCGAGCCGTTGTACGGAGACGGCCCCTCCGTGAGCGTGCTGTTCCGGATCGTGCACTCCGAGCCCGACCTGACCCGGCTGCCGGAGTCACTGCGCCCGCTGATCGCCCGCTGCCTGGCGGCCGATCCGGCGGAACGGGCCACCCCGGCGGAGATCGTGATGTGGTGCAGGCAGCGGCTGGGCAAGGACGCCGACGCGGGCGGCGGACCGGCCGTCTGGCGGGAGGTGACCGGGCCGGAGGTGCTGGTCCCGGCTCCGGTCCCGCCTCCGACCGCGGTGCACACGACGCCGATGGTCTGGCAGCCGCCGCCGACGGCTCCGCTCACGCCGGAGGAACGGCGCAAGCGCAGGCGGCGCACCGCTCTGATCGCCACCACGGTGGTGACGGCGTCGGCGCTCCTGCTGACCGGCCTGGCCTGGACGGTCATGGACGCGGCGGACCGGGTGCGCGAACGGCAGGCGGCCGCGGCCAAGTCGTCCGGCCCGGCGAGCGGCGGCAAGGCCAAGGCCCCGGAACCCTCCGTATCCGCATCGGCATCCGCATCGCCCAAGGTGTCCACGCCGCCCAAGCCCGTCCCCTACCCGTTGGTGCGCCTGGACGAGAAGAACTCGATCGGCATCAAGGAACCGGTCAAGCGCGACGACCGGGCAGGGGACATCCGCCTGGAGTGCGCGCAGCAGAACTGCGCGCTGGAGAGCGACGCGAGCGTGTTCACCCTGCTGTACGCCGAGCCCGGCACCGGCAGCCTCGACGCGTGCAGCCTCATCACCAAAGCCAGCAAGCAGCACACGCTCCCGCTGGCCGCGACGGCGCCCGGCAGTGAGATCTGCGTCAGGCACCCGTCGGGGGACATCGCGCTGCTCGTGATCCAGACCAAGTCGGTCGTGCGGCTGAAGAACCTGCCCGACGTGATCACCGCGGACATGACGGTCTGGCGCGCGGGCTAGCGCGGCCGGCCTAGCGCCGGTACACCGCCAACCACGAGACCTCGTACGCCATTTCCGTCACCCCCGGGCCGGGCGCCGGGTGGTAGCGGCCGGCCGATACGGAGAGGTTCACGATGAGGTACGCCCGCCAGGAGCGGCCCACGCCCTTGTGATCGGCGTACACGCGGGCGCCGTTGACCCACCAGACGACCGAGCTCCTGCCGAACTCGACCTTGAGGTCGACCCAGGCCCCGGGCCGGACCGACGGGTCGCGGTGGTAGCAGTGGGCCTCGCGGACGTGGTTCGAGAGCTCGAGCAGATCCGGGTTGTCGGGGTGGTACTCGAAGACGTCGATCTCCTGGCCGCCGTCCCGCCAGGTCCAGATCGCGGGCCACGCCCCCACCTCCACCGGGAGTTTCACCCGCGCCTCCAGCACGTCGCCGGTGCGCACCGCGAACTCCTCGTCGCTGCCCTCGGTGGTGAGCAGTCCGGTGTCCCAGTTGCCGTCGGGGCGCGGTGTCGCCCGGAAGACGCCGCCGCGGCTGTAGGCGGGGTCGGCGACGAGGTGGTCGAGCTTGTTGTCCCCGGGGTTGGTCGGGCCGCCGTCGGGATAGGCCCAGGAGCGGCCCGCCACCCACTGGGTGGCGGAGGCGAAGTCGGCGGTGAAGACGGGGGTGCGGCGGGGCGAGGGCAGCATCGGCCCGCGGCCGCCCTCACCGCCCGGAGCGAGGCGGCGCGTCAGGCGCCGCAGCCATGCGAGCGTGTCCGTGACCATAGGGTTTCTCTGCCCCGGGGGGAGCGGGCCACGCCAGAGTTCTCGCAGGGAGTAATCACACAAACACGCTCAGCGAGTGGTGGCCGGGCCGCGTGCCGCCTCGATGAAGGCGCGGATCAGCTCAGGGGACTTCACGCCGCGCGCCCGCTCCACCCCGCTGGACACGTCCACGCCCCAGGCGCCGGTGGCCTCGACGGCCTCCCGGACGGTGGCGGGGGTGAGCCCGCCCGCGAGCAGCCACTGCCCCTCGGGCGGGGTGAACTCGGCGGAGCCCCAGTTCCACGGCTTGCCGGAGCCGGGGTCCGGGGCGTCGAGCAGGAGCAGGTCCTCGCCGTACTCACCGCAGCGCTCCACGTGCTCGGCGGTGGCCCGGATGAGCCTGCGCCCCGGCGCGCGCAGTTCCTCGTAGTACTCCGGGCCCTCGTCCCCGTGGAGCTGTACGGCGCGCACCCCGCTCTCCTCGGTGAGCCGGCGCACCTCCTCGACCGGCTGCCCGCGGAACACCCCGACGGTGAGCACCGAGTCCGGCACCCGCCCGGCCAGCTCCCGCGCGGTGGCGGCATCGACCGTACGCGGACTGCCGGGGGCGAAGACGAACCCGACGGCGTCCGCCCCGGCGCCGACGGCCACGTCGACGTCATGGGCGGTCCGCAGCCCGCAGATCTTGATGAACGGTTCCGTCATACGTCGTAGTCAACCCCAGAACGGCCGGATGGACGACAACGGGGTGGAGATCACCACAGGCGGTCCGAATGCCGGACTCGACCCGCGCCGCCGAACCCGCCGGGTCAACTTCGAAGCCATCGCCATCCGATGAGGGGATGAGCGACCACTCCGGCGCATTATGTCGTTGACGACATAATGCGCTGCCCGTCATGGACGATCTGCATGTGATCGAGCTGGAGCCCGAAGTGCGGAGCTGGCTCGAACTGCTGCCGGACAAGCAGTACCGAAAGGTGGAGGAGTATGCGGAGCTGTTGGCCGTCTACGGCACCCTGACCCCGATGCCCTTCGCTCGGCCCCTCGGGAACGGGGTGTACGAGTTGAGGCCCACACTCGACGGGGTCGCCACGCGGATCACGTACTGGTTCGCGCCGGGGCGCAGAGTCGTGCTGCGAGAAAGAGCACGGGACCGCCCACATCACGTGGCCGCGGCGAGGAAGGGAACGCCTCATGAACCACACCCGTTGGAAGCTGGCCCGCGAGAAGCAGGCCGCAGGAGAGTACGTCGAGTCCGCCGAGGTCGAGTCCCAGCGAGCCGAGATCCGGCTGGCGATGGCCTTCGCCAAAGCCGTGTACGACCGGCGCAAGGCCCTGGGGCTGTCTCAGGCCGAACTGGCCGAGCGGGCCGGGCTCACCCAGGCGAAGATCTCCCGCGTGGAGGGGGCGGACGCCGTACCCACTCTGCCCCTGCTGCGCCGCCTGGCACACGCCCTCGACGCCTCGCTGAACATCGCCCTGGGCGACGACCACGAGCAGGTCGTCTTCGTCGCGCGCACAGCCGCCTGAACGCCCGAGGGCGGCACCCCCCGTGGGGAGTGCCGCCCTCGTTCGAGAACAGCCGATCAACCTTCAGGCCGGAGCCAGGGGTCGATCAGAAGTCCATGTCACCGCCCGGCATGCCGCCCGGGGCGCCGGCGCCGGCCTTCTCGGGCTTGTCGGCGATGACGGCCTCGGTGGTGAGGAAGAGGGCCGCGATGGACGCCGCGTTCTGCAGGGCAGAGCGGGTGACCTTCGCCGGGTCGATGATGCCCTCGGCGATCATGTCGACGTACTCGCCGGTCGCGGCGTTCAGGCCCCAGCCAACCGTCAGGTTGCGGACCTTCTCCACGACGACGCCACCCTCGAGACCACCGTTGACGGCGATCTGCTTGAGCGGGGCCTCGAGCGCGAGCTTCACGGCGTTGGCGCCGGTCGCCTCGTCACCCGACAGGTCGAGCTTCTCGAAGACCGAGGAGGCCTGGAGCAGGGCCACGCCGCCACCGGCGACGATGCCCTCCTCGACGGCAGCCTTCGCGTTGCGAACGGCGTCCTCGATGCGGTGCTTGCGCTCCTTGAGCTCGACCTCGGTCGCGGCTCCGGCCTTGATGACCGCAACACCGCCGGCGAGCTTCGCCAGGCGCTCCTGCAGCTTCTCGCGGTCGTAGTCCGAGTCGGAGTTCTCGATCTCGGCGCGGATCTGGTTCACGCGGCCGGCGACCTGGTCGCTGTCACCCGAACCGTCGACGATGGTGGTCTCGTCCTTGGTGATGACGACCTTGCGGGCGCGGCCGAGCAGGTCGAGACCGGCGTTCTCGAGCTTGAGGCCGACCTCCTCGGAGATGACCGTGCCGCCCGTGAGGATGGCAATGTCGCCGAGCATGGCCTTGCGGCGGTCGCCGAAGCCCGGGGCCTTGACGGCGACGGACTTGAAGGTGCCGCGGATCTTGTTGACGACCAGGGTCGACAGGGCCTCGCCCTCGACGTCCTCGGCGATGATCAGCAGCGGCTTGCCGGACTGCATGACCTTCTCCAGGAGCGGCAGCAGGTCCTTGACCGAGCCGATCTTGGAGTTGACGATCAGGATGTACGGGTCGTCGAGCGACGCCTCCATACGCTCCATGTCGGTGGCGAAGTACGCCGAGATGTAGCCCTTGTCGAAGCGCATGCCCTCGGTGAGCTCGAGCTCCAGACCGAAGGTCTGCGACTCCTCGACGGTGATGACGCCTTCCTTGCCGACCTTGTCCATCGCCTCGGCGATGAGCTCGCCGATCTGGGTGTCAGCGGCGGAGATGGAGGCCGTCGAAGCGATCTGCTCCTTGGTCTCGACATCCTTCGCCTGCTCGAGCAGGGCGCCCGAGACGGCCTCGACGGCCTTCTCGATGCCACGCTTGAGGGCCATCGGGTTGGCGCCGGCGGCCACGTTGCGCAGGCCCTCGCGGACCAGCGCCTGGGCGAGCACGGTGGCCGTGGTCGTACCGTCGCCGGCGACGTCGTCCGTCTTCTTGGCGACTTCCTTGACCAGCTCGGCGCCGATCTTCTCGTACGGGTCCTCGAGCTCGATCTCCTTGGCGATGGAGACACCATCGTTGGTGATCGTGGGGGCGCCCCACTTCTTCTCAAGGACGACGTTGCGACCCTTGGGGCCAAGGGTGACCTTGACGGCGTCGGCGAGCTGGTTCATCCCACGCTCGAGACCGCGCCGGGCCTCCTCGTCGAACGCAATGATCTTGGCCATCTGAAGTGGTCCTCCAGGACTGGGGTTCCCCCTGGGCCGCCAGGCCTGAGGGGACGGTGGATTGCTCCGGACCGCGCCCGCGCCCGCGACGGACGGCCTGCGTGCCCGGCGGTTCCTTCCCGCCGGACCCTGCTGGGCCTCACCGACCCGGTCCTCGATTTGGTAGCACTCTCACCTGGAGAGTGCTAACGCCAATGATTAGCACTCGACCCCCACGAGTGCAAGCGGCTTGGGTGAACACCCCCGGGAACGCGCGAGGGGCCCACATCCCGTGTCCAGGATGTGGGCCCCTCACAAGTACGCGTGGGCGGTCGATCGCGCCGGGACTAGCCGAGTGCGAGCTTGACCATGTCCGCCTGCGGACCCTTCTGGCCCTGCGAGATCTCGAACTCGACCCGCTGACCCTCTTCAAGGGTGCGGTACCCGTCCATCTGGATGGCGCTGTAGTGGACGAACACATCCGCACCACCGTCGACCGCGATGAAGCCGTAGCCCTTCTCCGCGTTGAACCACTTGACGGTGCCCTGAGCCATGCCTAACTCCCCTATTACTGGCCCTTGCGCAGGAACGCACTTCGCGGTCCCGGGTCATCACTTGCGTCGGAACGCGTCGACCGAGGCTGAATGTATCCGCGCCGGTGCTGTCTGCAACAGGTCAATCCGACGAGAATTCTGGACACCGCGAAACATTGAAATAGAGTGAAAAGTTGGCATGTTCCAGGGCAACTCGGGCCCCGCATATCTCGCCAAAGCCCCATACCGCACTTGCACATTGACCCGATGTCGACCCTCACGCGACCCGTTCATATGCGGCGGGCAAGAACAGCGGAGGGGACTTCCCCAACTCTACCGCGCCCAATCAAACAGAATTACCCCCTCCGCTTATTAGCGGAGGGGGTAATTACGGTTATGCGTGTCAGTCAGTCAGACGAGCACAGCATCAGCCGCCGGCCACGGCGGGGATGATCGAGACGCCGGCGCCGTCCGGCGTCACCGCCTCGAGCCCGCCTTCGAAGCGCACGTCGTCGTCGTTGACGTAGACGTTCACGAAGCGGCGCAGCTTGCCCTGGTCGTCCAGGACGCGGGCGGCGATGCCCGGGTGGTTCTGCTCCAGCGACGCGATGACCTCGGACAGGGTCGCGCCCTCGGCGGCGACCTCGGCCTGGCCGCCGGTGTAGGTGCGCAGGATGGTGGGGATGCGGACGTTGACGCTCATGGCGCTACTGCCTTTCCGGTAGAGCAGGTGGAGGTGGTCAGGCCAGGCCGGCGGCGCGGAACGCGTCCAGGCTCGGGCGGATGGTGGCGGTCTGGCCGCTGTCCGCGGCCACCGCCTCCAGGGTCTTGAGGCCGTCGCCGGTGTTCAGGACGACGGTGGTCAGCGTCGGGTCGAGCTGCCCGTTCTCGATGAGCTTCTTCGTGACGCCGACGGTCACGCCGCCCGCGGTCTCGGCGAAGATGCCCTCGGTCTGCGCGAGGATCTTGATGGCCTCGACGACCTGCTCGTCGGTGACGTCCTCGACGAAGCCGCCGGTGCGCCGCGCGATGTCCAGGACGTACGGGCCGTCCGCCGGGTTGCCGATCGCGAGGGACTTGGCGATGGTGTTCGGCTTCTGCGGGCGGACCACGTCGTGGCCGGCCTTGAAGGCCGTCGACACCGGGGAGCAGCCCTCGGCCTGGGCGCCGAAGATCTTGTACGGCTTGTCCTCGACGAGGCCGAGCTTGATCAGCTCCTGCAGACCCTTGTCGATCTTCGTCAGCTGGGAGCCGGACGCGATCGGGATGACGATCTGGTCGGGCAGCTGCCAGCCGAGCTGCTCGCAGATCTCGTACGCCAGGGTCTTGGAGCCCTCGCCGTAGTACGGGCGCAGGTTGACGTTGACGAAGCCCCAGCCCTCGCCCAGCGGGTCGCCGATGAGCTCGGAGCAGAAGCGGTTCACGTCGTCGTAGTTGCCCTCGATGCCGACGAGGTCGCCACCGTAGACACCGGCCATGACGACCTTGCCCTGCTCCAGGTCGTGCGGGATGAACACGCAGGAGCGGAAACCGGCCCGGGCGGCTGCGGCACCGACGGCGCCGGCCAGGTTGCCGGTGGAGGAGCAGGACAGGGTGGTGAAGCCGAAGGCGCGGGCGGCCTCGACGGCGATGGCCACGACGCGGTCCTTGAAGGAGTGCGTCGGGTTGCCGGAGTCGTCCTTGACGTAGAGCTTGCCGGTGATGCCGAGCTCCTTGGCCAGGTTGGCCGCGTCCACGAGCTTGGTGAAGCCCGGGTTCAGGCTCGGCTTGGAGGCCACGTCCGCGGGGACCGGCAGCAGCGGCGCGTAACGCCAGATGTTGTTCGGGCCGGCCTCGATCGCGGCGCGCAGCGCCTCGGGGTCACCGGTGGGGAGGTCGTAGGCGACTTCCAGAGGTCCGAAGCACTCGGCGCACGCGAAGATGGGGCCGAGTTCGAATCGGGTACCGCACTCGCGACAGGAAAGGCCGGTGGCGGGTCCGAGATCAACAGAGGTGGGAGCAGTCTGTGCAGCCATGATGGCGAGGCCCTTTCTCCTCATCTTCCCCATGGCGCACTTCGCCATGAGACGGAATTGGCACCTTCCCTAGCCGGGGCCCCGCGGGATGCTTGTCGCATCGCGAGAACCGACTGGAGGGTTGCCGGGGCTTCAACGGGCCGTGTCCCTCTGCCCCTCTGGATGAGCGGTATGGCACCGGCACACGCGCTCTATGGCGCGCCGGTGCGTTTGTACGCGAGGCCCCCCGGCATGCGGCGGTCCTGCGCGTTGTTCAAGACTGTAACCGAAGGGTCGTGCGGTTGAGACAGCCGTCCGAACCGCGAGATGGATCGCTTTTCGGTCAATCCGACCAAGCAGCAAGGAGTGCTGAGAGTGCTGGAAGAGGTGGAGCGCTGGCTGGCCGACCGCTCCTGGTCCGCCGCCGACCGACCGCTCGACCAGTTGCTGGACCGGAAACGGGCAGCTGGGACCACGGTCAGCGTGGTGCTGCCGGCGCTTGACGAGGAGGCCACGGTCGGCGCGATCGTCGAGGTGATCCGGCGTGAGCTGATGGAGGGACTGCCGGTCCCCCTGGTGGACGAGCTGATCGTGATCGACTCGGGCTCCAGCGACGCTACGGCGGAAGTGGCGGCGAAGGCCGGTGCCCACGTGGTGCACCGCGACGACATCCTGCCGCGGATCCCGGCACTGCCCGGCAAGGGCGAGGTGCTGTGGCGCTCCCTGCTGGCCGCCACCGGGGACATCGTCTGCTTCGTCGACGCCGACCTGCGGGACTTCTCGTCGACCTTCGTCTCCGGGATCGTGGGACCGCTGCTGACGGAGCCGGACGTGCAGTTCGTGAAGGCGATGTACGACCGCCCGCTGGGTGACGCCCCGGGCCAGGGCGGCCGGGTCACGGAGCTGGTGGCGCGCCCGCTGCTCAATCTGCACTGGCCGCGGCTGGCCGGCTTCGTCCAGCCGCTCGGCGGCGAGTACGCCGTACGCCGCTCCCTGCTGGAACGTCTGCCCTTCCCCGTCGGGTACGGCGTAGAGCTGGGCCTGCTGGTCGACGCGCTGCACACGGTCGGGCTGGACGCGCTGGCCCAGGTGGACGTGGGCGTACGGCTCCACCGCCATCAGGACGGGCAGGCGCTGGGCCGGATGGCCGCGGCGATCTACCGCACCGCGCAGCTGCGGCTCTCGCGCGGCCACCTCGTACGGCCGGAGCTGACGCAGTTCGAGCGGGGGCCGGACGGGTTCGTACCGCACACGTACCCGGTGGACACGGAGGAGCGACCGCCGATGCTCGGCATCAAGGAGTACGCCCTGCGTCGCGCGGCGTGAGGTTAGGTTGGCCGTATGGCTTCTCAGGTACTCGTTGCAGCGAACCGCGGCCCGCTCTCCTACGCCATCGCCGATGACGGGATGCTCAGCGCCCGGCGCGGCGGGGGCGGTCTCGTCTCCGGCCTCTCCGCGGCGCTGGCGCAGCAGCCCGACGCGGTGTGGATCTGCGCGGCCCTGTCGGACGCGGACCGGGAGGCGGTCCGCCGGGGCGTCGCCGAACCCGGCGTCCGAATGCTGGACATCGATCCCACGGTGTACGACGGCGCGTACAACGGCATCGCCAACTCGGTGCTGTGGTTCACCCACCACCACCTGTACGACATCCCGCGCGAGCCGGTCTTCGACGCGGCGTTCCGGCGGCACTGGGCCTCGTACACCGCCTACAACCAGGCCTTCGCGGACGCCCTGGCCGAGGAGGCGGCGGAGGGGGCCTGCGTGCTGGTGCAGGACTACCACCTGGCGCTGGTGCCGGGGCAGTTGCGGGAGCTCAGGCCGGATCTGCGGATCGCGCACTTCACGCACACGCCGTGGGCGTCGAAGGAGTTCCTGCACATGCTCCCGGACGACGTCCGGGAGCAGCTGGTCCACGGGATGCTCGGGGCGGACGTGGTGGGCTTCCACACCCGGGCCTGGGCGGACAGCTTCCTGGACGGCGCGGGCCGGGGGAACGTGGCCGTGTTCCCGCTGGGCGTGGACGCGGACGAGCTGCGGGCGCTCGCCCACCGGCCGCAGGTCGACGACAAGCTGGCGCAACTGCGGGCGGAGGTCGGGGACCTGAAGACGATCGTCCGCGTGGACCGGACGGAGCTGTCGAAGAACATCCTGCGGGGCCTGCTGGCGTACCGGGAGCTGCTGACGGTCCACCCCGAGTGGCGGGGCCGGGTGGTGCACCTGGCCTCCGCCTACCCGTCGCGGCAGGACCTGAAGGTGTACCGGGACTACACGGAGTCGGTGCGGGAGCTGGCGGCGGCCGTGAACGCGGAGTTCGGGACGGCGGACTGGCAGCCGGTGCACGTGTCCGTGAAGGACGACTTCGCGCGCTCGCTGGCGGCGTACCGGATGGCGGACGTGGCGCTGGTCAACCCGGTGCGGGACGGGATGAACCTGGTGGCGAAGGAGATCCCGGTGGTGTCGGAGGCGGGGTGCGTGCTGGTGCTGTCCACCGGGGCGGGGGCGTACGAGGAGCTCCGCCGGGACGCGCTGACCGTGAACCCGTACGACGTCACGGAGACGGCCTCGGCGTTGCACGCGGCGCTGTCCATGCCGGGGGGCGAGCGTGCGGAGCGCACCAAACGCCTGGCGGCGGCCGCCACCGCCCTTCCCCCGGCGGCCTGGTTCGAAGCCCAGCTCTCCGCCCTCCGCCCCTGACCCGCGGGTCCGCTGCTGGGGCTCCGCCCCAGACCCCGCGCCTCAAACGCCGGCGGGGCTGGATTTTGGCCGATGCCGCCCGCCAGGCGCGGCTGGATTGCCCGCAGGGCAATTCCAGCCCGCCCGGCGTTTGAGGGCGTTGCCGCGCAGCGGCAAATCCAGCCCCGCCTGGGGGCCCCTCCCAGCGGTAGCTGGGGGAGTTTGAGGCGCGGGGGTTCGGGGGCAGCGCCCCCGACAACGGCGCCGCAGGTCAGGCGCGCAAGGCCTTGGCCAGGTCGGCGAGGAAGGCCGTCACCGCGCCGGGGCCCGGCACAACGAGGTCGGCGCGGGCGGCGAGTTCTGGGACCTCGGCCGAGCCGCTGCACACCAGCAGCCCCGGCAGACCGTCGGCCCGCCGCTTCTCGACGGCCGAGTACGCGGCGAGGTCGCCCAGGTCGTCACCCGCGTACAGCACCGCCTCCGCGTCCCGCTCCGCCAGGAACTCGGTGAGGGCGACGCCCTTGTCCATGCCCGGGGGGCGGAGCTCCAGGACCGCCCGGCCCGGCTCGACCATCAGGCCGTGCCGCGCCGCCAGCTCGGCCAGCGGTTCCCGCAGCGCCGCGAAGGCCGCCTCCGGATCCTCGGCGCGCCTCGTGTGGACGGCCAGCGCCCGGCCCTTCTCCTCGATCCACGTGCCCCGCCAGGCCCCGATCGAGTCGAGGAACCCCGGCAGTTCCGCCCGGACCGCCGCCACCCCCGGATGCTCGGCGGGGGCGTGGACTATCCCGCTGACGGCGTCCCAGCGTTCGGCCCCGTAGTGGCCGAGGACGACCATGTGTTCCAGTCCGGGGACCCCGGCGAAGCCCCCGTAGCGGACGGCGACGCCCGCCGGCCGGCCGGTGATCACGGCGACGGAGGCCACCTCGGGGGCCAGCGCCGCCAGGGCGGGTACGGCATCGGGGTGGGCCCGCGCCTGGTCCGGGTCCGGGACGATCTCGGCGAGGGTGCCGTCGAAGTCCAGTGCGACCACGGATCGGCGGGGTGCGCGGAGCAGGGCATCGAGTCCCTCGCGTCCGGCTGCGGTGACGGGCATCGGCAGGTCGTGCGGATGGCTCCCCATACGGATGACCCTAACGGCCCAGCCGGGTGACGGCTACGGCTATCGCCGGGCCCGCTGGGCCTCGCGGATGCGGCGCAGGCGGTTCACCGTGCCCGGTGCGTGGGCGAGCGCCCGGGGATCGTCGATCAGGGCGTTGAGCAGCTGGTAGTAGCGGACCGGGGTCATCCCCAGCCCTTCCCGTATCGCCCGCTCCTTGGCCCCGGGCCCGGGCCAGGTGCGTCCCTCGTACGCGAGCACCGCGGCCTCCGTGGCCGTCAGCCGCCCGTCGTCCGTCATACCGCCAGATTAACGCCGCCCACCGACACCGGCCCGGCCCGGGTCGGCGCCGGCCAGGGGTCGGCGCCGGCCGGCCCGGGTCAGCGCGGCTCGGCCGCCCGCGCCGACGTCGCGATGTCCTCCAGCACCTTGGCCGGCTGTCCGCCCGGCTGGACCGCCTTGCCGATGTTCTGCTTGATGTCCTCGCTGACGCCCGCCCAGGACTTCTTGCCCACCGGGTAGAGCCGCGAGGACGGCAGTGCCTCCAGGAAGGTCTTGAGCTGCGGCGCGGAGCCGCCCGTACCGGACTGCACGGCCCGGTAGCCGGTGGTGGTGACCGGGAGCAGGTCGTACATGGTGGTGAAGGCGGTCACGTTCTTCGCCTCGTAGAGGTGGTCCAGGAACTTCCCGGACTCCTTGCGGTGGCCGTTCTTGAAGGCCATCACCCAGTCGGCGACGCCCATCGCCGAGTGCTCGGTGCCGTCGATTGTGGGCATGGTCACCATGCCGAACTTGACGCCCTTTCCGGCCGCCTGCTTGAGCAGCGTCGGGTGGCCGTTGAGCATGCCGACCTCGCCCCGCGTGAAGGCGTCGAAGGCGGCCTGCCGGTCCACCTTGCCCGGTTCGACGGATCCGGTCAGGCCCTGGCCGACCATCTTGTCCCGGAGGAACTCCAGCGCCTTGACGTTCTCGGCGGAGTCGATGGAGTACTGCTCTTCGTTGTCGGTGTAGCCGCCGCCGCCCGACAGCATCCACATCATCGTCTCGGCCTGCGCCTCCTCGCGGCCCAGCGGCAGCGCGAAGGGGGTGGGGACGCCGGCGCCCTTGAGCTTCTTCGCGGCCGCTTCCAGCTCCGCCCAGCTCTTGGGCTGCCAGCCGTTCTTGGCGTCCTTCGCGATGACCCCGGCGTCGGTCAGCAGCTTCTCGTTGTAGAAGAGCAGCCGGGTGCTGGCCACGAAGGGCAGCCCGTACTGGATCCGCTTGACCTTGCCCGCGTCGGCGAGCGGCCCGAGGAAGTCGGCCTCGGTCTTGACGGAGAGCAGCTCGTCCGCCGTGTAGAGCTTGCCCGCCTCCGCGTAGTCGGCGTAGGCGCCGATCTGCGCGATGTCGGGGGCCTTGCCCGCCTTGACCATCTCGGCGACCTTGGCGTCGACCTCGGACCAGGAGTAGACGCTGACCTCGACGTTGATGCCGGGGTTGTCCTTCTCGAAGCCCTCGGCGAGCGTCTTCCAGTAGGTGGCCGACGAGTTCTGCGGATTGTCCCCGTACTCGGCCGCCACGACCCGCAGGGTCACCTCGTTGTCCCCGGTGAGCCCGCCGACGGCTCCGCAGCCCGTCAGTGCCACGGCAGTCAGACACAGTGCGGCGCCGGACGCGGCCAGGCGCAGGTATCGGCGGTTCACAGTTCTCTTTCCACCCCTTGTTGTACGTACGATCCACGTAAGGTCTACACCACTTTGGCCGCTGGTCCACATCCTTGGTCCCGAATTTGTATGGCCACTCAACAATCCCCCTCAATGGACTAGACCTTTCCCCGTGAAGCACGCGAGACTGTCACCTGTGAAACCCGTGAAACACGTCATCGCCCTCGATGTGGGCGGCACCGGGATGAAGGCTGCCCTGGTCGCCGCCGACGGCACCCTGCTCCACGAGGCGCGCCGCGCCACCGGCCGCGAGCGGGGCGCCGACGCCGTCGTCGAGACGATCCAGGACTTCGCCGCCGAACTGCTCGACATCGGCCGGGAGCGCTGCGGACGGGCCGCCTCGGCCGCCGGAGTCGCCGTCCCCGGCATCGTCGACGCCGAGAACGGGATCGCCGTCTACGCGGCGAACCTGGGCTGGCGCGACGTACCGATGCGCGCACTGCTCAGCAGCCGGCTCGGCGGCATCCCGGTGGCCCTCGGCCACGACGTGCGCACGGGCGGCCTCGCCGAAGGCCGCATCGGCGCGGGCCGCGGCGCCGACCGCTTCCTGTTCGTGCCGCTGGGCACCGGCATCGCCGGAGCCATCGGCATCGCCGGCCGCATCGAGGCCGGAGCCCACGGCTACGCGGGCGAGATCGGTCACATCGTGGTCCGCCCCGGCGGCCCCGCCTGCGGCTGCGGCCAGTACGGCTGCCTGGAGACCCTCGCCTCCGCCTCCGCCGTCTCCCGCGCCTGGGCCGCCGCCTGCGGCGAACCCGAGGCCGATGCGGCCGACTGCGCCAAGGCCGTCGAATCCGGCGACGAACGCGCCCGCGAGGTGTGGCTGGCCGCGATCGGCGCCCTCGCGGACGGCCTGGTCACCGCGATCACCCTGCTGGACCCGCGCACGCTGATCATCGGTGGCGGGCTCGCCGAGGCGGGGGAAACCTTGTTCACACCACTGCGGACGGCCGTCGAGGAGCGCGTGACGTTCCAGCGGCTGCCGCACATCGTTCCGGCGGCCCTCGGGGACACCGCCGGATGCCTGGGCGCAGGGCTGCTCGCCTGGGACCTACTCGCCACGGAGGTACCTGCCTGATGTCCGGAAGCGCGCACAGCACTGTTCTCTCCGGCGCCAGGGTGGTGCTGCCCACCGGAACCGTGGCCAACGGCCGTGTCATCGTCGACGGCGACCGCATCGCCGGCAGCGCCCGGGAGGGCGCGCGGGTCGTGGACCTGGCCGGGCACTGGATCGTCCCCGGCTTCGTCGACATGCACAACCACGGCGGCGGCGGCGCCTCGTTCACCTCCGGCACCGCCGAGGAGGTCCTCAAGGGCGTCCGCACCCACCGCGAGCACGGCACCACCACCCTGGTCGCCTCCACCGTCACCGGGGACCTGGACGAACTGGCCCGCCGCGCCGGGCTGCTCGCCGAACTGACCCAGCAGGGCGAGATCGCGGGCATCCACTTCGAGGGCCCGTTCATCAACGCCTGCCGCAAGGGCGCGCACAAGGAGGACCTGCTCCGCGACCCCGACCCGGCCGAGGTCCGCAAGCTCATCGACGCCGCGCACGGCGCCGCCCGCATGTTCACCCTCGCCACCGAACTGCCGGGCGGCCTGGACTCCGTACGGCTGCTGGCCGAGCACGGGGTCATCGCCGCGATCGGGCACACGGACGCCACGTACGAGCAGACGCGCGCCGCCATCGACGCGGGCGCGACCGTGGCCACCCACCTCTTCAACGCGATGCCGGGCCTCGCGCACCGCGAACCCGGCCCGATCGCCGCGCTGCTGGAGGACGAGCGGATCACCGTCGAGCTGATCAACGACGGCACCCACCTGCACCCGGCGGCGCTGGAACTGGCCTTCCACCACGCGGGCGCGCACCGCGTGGCCCTGATCACCGACGCGATGGACGCGGCCGGGTTCGGCGACGGGACCTACCACCTCGGCCCGCTGGAGGTCGAGGTCAAGGAGGGCGTGGCCCGGCTGGTGGAGGGCGGCTCCATCGCCGGTTCGACGCTGACCCTGGACACCGCCTTCAAGCGCTCGGTGACCGTCGACAAGCTGCCCGTGGAGTCGGTGGTCCAGGCGATCTCCGCCAACCCGGCCAAGCTGATCGGCCTGTACGACGAGATCGGCTCGCTGGAGCCGGGCAAGTACGCCGACCTGGTCGTCCTGGACGCCGAGTTCGGCCTCAAGGGCGTCATGCGGCGCGGCGAATGGATCGTCAGCCCGGCCGCGTAGGAGGGCGCCTGACGGCCAACCGGCTGTACACGGCAAGCGGTCGTCCCGGAAGACTGGGCCGACCGCTTTCTCTTTGGCATGATCCCGGCAGCAACAGACCCGGGGGAGCCCAATGATCCTGACCGTCACGCTCAACACCGCGCTCGACGTCACGTACCGCGTGCCGCGGCTGCTGCCGCACGCCTCGCACCGGGTCGCCGCGGTCAGCGAGCGCCCCGGCGGCAAGGGGATCAACGTGGCCCGCGTACTGGCCGCCCTCGGCCACGAGGTGACGGCCACGGGCTTCACGGGCGGCCCGGTCGGCGCCGTCGTACGGGACCTGCTCGCGCAGTCCCCGGGCGTGGTGGACGCCCTGGTCCCCTGCGCCGGCACCACGCGCCGCACGCTGGCCGTGGTCGACGTGGCCTCCGGCGACACCACGCAGTTCAACGAACCGGGCCCGCTGATCTCGGCAGCGGAGTGGTCCGGCTTCCTGGACCGGTACGAGGACCTGCTGGCGGCCGGGGCCCGCGCCGTGGCCCTGTGCGGCAGCCTGCCGCCCGGCGTGCCGGTGGGCGCGTACGCGGTGCTCGTACGGGCCGCCCGGGCGGCCGGGGTCCCGGTCCTGCTGGACACCAGCGGCGAGGCCCTGCGCCGCGGGGTCGCCGCCCGCCCCGAGATCATCAAGCCGAACGCCGCCGAGCTCGCCGAGCTGACCGGATCCCGCGAGCCGCTCCCCGCCACCCGCGACGCCCGCCGCCGGGGCGCCCACGCCGTGGTCACCTCGCTCGGCCCGGACGGCCTGCTGGCCGCCACCCCCGAGGGCGCCTGGCGGGCGGCCCCGCCGCGCACCCTGACCGGCAACCCCACCGGCGCCGGCGACTCCGCCGTCGCCGGGCTGCTGTCGGCCCTGACGGAGGGCCTGGACTGGCCGGAGCGGCTGGCCCGCGCGGTCGCCCTCTCGGCGGCCACGGTGCACGCCCCGACGGCGGGAGAGTTCGACCCCCGCACCTACGAGGAGGTACGGGGGTCGGTGAAGGTCACGCAGGCCGACTAGGGCCGCGGCCTCACTCCTTTTCGAGCCACAGCTGGTCGAGGAGGACGTCGCACTGGTTGCCGGCCTCGCACGAGATCTTGATCGTGTTCGAGCCCTGCTTGAGCTGCACGATCGAGTACGTGTTGGTCCAGCCCTTCGCCCAGTCGCCCTCGGCGGCCTTGGAGAAGTTCTTCATGTTGATCGGCCGGGACTGGGCCTCACCGTTGATGGTCAGCGTGGTGTTGGCGTCCTTGCCCGGCACCCCGTAGGTCATCTTCAGCTTGTAACCGCCCGCCTTGGGCACGTCGAGCGTCCAGGTCGCCGCTGCGCCGAGCGCGTTCAGGCCGCCCACGTACTGGCCTCCGGCGCTCTTGGCACCCGGCACGGTGTTCTGCAGCATCGCGCCGCCCGTCAGGGACATGCCCGCACCGGCGAAGTCCGCCTTAGGGAGCGGGGCCTCGGAGGGCTGCGGGGCGCTCGGGGCCGGGCTCGACGAGTTCTGCGGGGCGGTCGACTGCTGGTTGCCCTTCGCCGCGCCGTTCTTGTCCTTGCCGTCCTTGTTGCCGAAGGCCACGGCCGCGCCGATGCCGATCGCGACCGCGGCGACCACCGCGACGGCCGCGATGAGCAGACCCTTGCGGCTGGAGCCACCGCCGCCGTGACCACCGTGACCGCCGTGGCCGCCGGAGTGCGCGATCGACTGCGTCTGGTGCTGCGGGGGCTGCTGCTGCGGCGGAACGCCGTAGCCGCCCGCCTGGAGCGCCTCAGGGGCCTGGTACTGCGCCTGGTAGGCCGGCGCGGGCTGCGCGGGCACCTGTCCACGCTGGGCGCCGCCGTTCCTGCGCTCACCGACCGTCCGCACCTGGTGGTGGGAGGTACGGGGAACCCCGCGCTGCGCGCCGGAAGGACCGCCTGCCGCGGGCCCCGGGTAGCCGTATGCGCCGCCCTGGCCGGGCGGGGTGGCGCCGGCCGCCTGGCCGTCCTCGTAGAGGTAGCCGAACGGATCGTCGTCCTCGGGCTTGTTCGCCCCACCGTGCGGGCCGTTGTTCGCGGGCGTCGTCATCGCAGGTCACTCCTTTCGACCCCCGGGAGCCTACCCCGAACACGTGCACCTACGAGCGGCCGATCGCCTCAGCCCGCCCGGCGGTGTGCCTTGGAGCGGGACCTTTTCTCGATGTACATCCGCTGGTCGGCGGAGCGCAGCACCTCGTCCGCCGACATGCCGCAGCTGGCCCAGCCGATGCCGAAACTGGCCCCGACACGGACGGCACGGCCGTCGACCCGGATCGGCGGGATGATCGCGTTGCGCAGCCGGACGGCGAGATCGGCGGCGTCGGCGGCGCCCAGTCCGTCGGCGAGGACGACGAACTCGTCACCACCCAGCCGAGCGACGGTGTCACCGTCCCTGACGCCGGTCGTCAACCGCCGGGCCACCTCGATCAGGACCGCGTCACCCGTGTGGTGTCCGAACCGGTCGTTGATCGACTTGAAGCCGTCGAGGTCGCAGAAGAGCACCGCGAGCCCCTTCGTCCCGTCGTCGACGTCCGTCGCGGGCGCCACCGTGTGCACGTGGTGGTCGTACGGGCCGTCCGCCTGGGCGGGCAGGGTCCCGGGGTACTCGAAGGGCTCGGGCCCGGGCCCGGAGAACACGTGGGAGGCGTCGGGCTGAAAGCCGTGCTCGGCGGCACCACCCGCCTCGGGCCGCGTCTCGTACGCCGCGTCCAGGGCCTCGACGGCGGTGGCCCGTACGGACTGGGGTCTGCGGCACAGCCGCGCGCCGAGCCGGGCCCGCAGCTCGGCGCTGTTGGGCAGCCCGGTCAGCGAGTCGTGGCTGGCCCGGTGGGCGAGCTGGAGCTCGTGGCGCTTGCGCTCCTCGATGTCCTCGACGTGCGTGAGCAGGAACCGCGGCCCGTCGGCGGCGTCGGCGACCACGGAATTGCGCAGCGAGACCCATACGTACGTGCCGTCGCGCCGGCCCAGGCGCAGCTCGGCGCGCCCGCCCTCGGCAGAGGTCCGCAGCAGGGTCCCGATGTCCTCGGGGTGGACCAGGTCGGAGAAGGAGTAGCGGCGCAGGACGGAGGCCGGGCGGCCCAGCAGCCGGCACAGCGCGTCGTTGGTCCGCAGCAGCCGGCCGTGCTGGTCGCCGCCCATCTCGGCGATGGCCATGCCGCTGGGCGCGTACTCGAAGGCCTGCCGGAAGGACTCCTCGCTGGCGCGCAGTGCCTGCTGCTCGCGCTCGAGGCGGACCAGGGCCCGCTGCATGTTCGCGCGGAGTCTGGCATTGCTGATCGCAATCGCCGCCTGGAAGGCGTACATCTGGAGCGCCTCGCGGCCCCAGGCGCCGGGCCTGCGGCCATTGCGCGGTCTGTCCACCGAAATGACACCCAGAAGTTCCCCGCCGGACGCATACATGGGGGCGTAGAGCCGGTCCTCGGGGTGCCACTCGTCCTCGAACCGCGGTTCGGGGCCGTCCGTGTGCCACTGGGGGACGTCGTCCTCCATGAGGACCCAGCCCTCGGTGTGCGGGATGAAGCGGAGCCCGTCCCAGTTCTCACCCATCGTCAGACGGCGTTCCCAGGAGGCGCGGGAGCCGACGCGGCCGGTGATGAGGGCCTCCGCGGCGGGGTCGCCGGCGAAGGCGGCGACGACGAGATCACCGTCCGGGCGTACGAGATTGACACAGGCGAGTTCGTAGCCGAGGCCCACGACGATGCCGTCCACGACGGTCTGCAGAGTGTCCGCCAGGCTCCGGGCCGTATTGAGCTCGGCCACCACCCGGTGCAGCTGCCGCAGGGTCGCAAGACGGACGTACGGCTCCGACTCGGTCTCCATTGCTCGCTCTCCCCGAGACCTCGACAGCAACTCCAGGTTTGTCATCGGCGTTTCGTTGCGGTGTCCCGTCCACTGAATCACAGTGAGCTGTGCGGCAGGTACACAGGGTCAACAAATCTTGCTCTCTGTGACTTAAGTCACATGAGATGAAAAAGAGTGCCCAACGGGCGGGTGAAGACTGGGAGCGCTCCCCCTCATTCCCGGGAGCAAACGATACGCCCGGGTCCTAGGACAAGGGGCGGGGCGCGAGTCGGACCAGGGCCCGATGTGCGTACGGGGAGGCGGGATTAGCGTTCCCGTCGTGCTGAAGACGACCCCCGTAACCACCGTGCCCCATGCCAGCCCCCATGCTGAGGGAGTGAGCAACGAAGAGTTCCGGGCCGCCATGTCCCGGCTGGCGGCAGGCGTGTGCCTGATCACCGCGCGCGAGACCCCTCTGGCGGCGGACGGCCCGCGCGGCGAGGACGTCGGCATGACGGCGACCGCTTTCCTGTCCGTGTCCCTGGATCCGCCCCTGGTGCTGGTGAGCGTGCGCGAGGGCTCGCGGATGGACGACCTGCTGGCGGAGCAGCCGCTGTGGGCGGTCTCGCTCCTCGCCGACCACCAGCTCCAGATCGCCGGCCGGTTCGCCATGAAGGGCCGGATCAGCGACCGGCTGCTCTTCGCCGACCTCCCCTGCACGCGCGGCGAGGCCTCCGGCGCCCCGCTGCTGAGCGGCGCCCTGGCCACCCTCGAATGCCGTACGGAGAACCGCGTCGAGGCGGGCGACCACACGCTGGTGATCGGCCGCGTCCTGACCGCCGCCCTGCCCTCCCCCGACGGGCAGCCGCTGACGTACTTCCGGGGCCGCTACCGCCACCTGGGCCAGTAGTCCCGGACGGGCGGTGCTACCAGTCGCGGCCGGTGCGGCCGCGCTTGGTCTCGGCGCGCGCCTTCTTCTCGCGCAGCCGCCGCTCGTTGATCCCCCGCGGGATCTTCGTCGCCCGGCGCGGCTTCGGCGGCGGCGCCGTCGCCTCGGCCAGCAGCGAAGCCAGCCGGACCAGCGCCATCTCCCGGTTGCGGAACTGCGAGCGGTGCTCGGATGCCCGTACGGTCACCACCCCGTCGACCAGGCGGGAGGCGAGCCGCTCCAGCGCCCGCGCCTTCCACACCTCGGGCAGCGCGTTCGTCGCCGCCACGTCGAAGAGCAGCTCCACGCGGGAGTCCGAGGTGTTCACGTGCTGGCCGCCCGGTCCGGAGGACCGCGAGAAACGCCAGGCGAGCTCGCCCTCGGGGAGCACGACCGAACCGCGGATGACATAAGGACCAGGCATGCCCCCTATGATCCGTGCCCGCCCTCGCCACGTCACCCGCATTTCACCCGGGGCCGATTTCACATGGGAACCTGACCGCCCCCTCGTGGCGTTAGAGGGGTGAGCGGTAATTTGACCGCCTGTACGTGCATGTCGGATGAGGAAAGGGACATTCCCATGGCTGTAAGCCTGTCCAAGGGCGGCAACGTCTCGCTCACGAAGGAGGCCCCCGGCCTCGCTGCCGTCACGGTCGGCCTCGGCTGGGACGTCCGTACGACCACCGGTGTCGACTTCGACCTCGACGCCTCGGCCATCGCGGTCAACCCGACCGGCAAGGTCGTCTCGGACGGCCACTTCGTCTTCTTCAACAACAAGTCCACCCCGGACCAGACCATCGTCCACACCGGTGACAACCGCACCGGCGAGGGCGCGGGCGACGACGAGGCCATCAACGTCAACCTCGCCGGTCTCCCCGCCGACGTGGACAAGATCGTCTTCCCGGTCTCCATCTACGACGCCGAGGCCCGCAGCCAGAACTTCGGCCAGGTCCGCAACGCGTACATCCGCGTCGTGAACCAGGCCGGCGGCGCCGAGATCGCCCGCTACGACCTCTCCGAGGACGCGGCGACCGAGACCGCCATGGTCTTCGGCGAGCTGTACCGCAACGGTGCCGAGTGGAAGTTCCGCGCGGTCGGCCAGGGCTACGCCTCCGGCCTCACCGGCATCGCCCAGGACTTCGGCGTCAACGTCTAAGACCGGCGGATTTACGGCGAAGCCCCCTCCCGGCCGTCCGGGGAGGGGGCTTCGCTACCGTTCAGCAGGTGATCCTTCAACCGCTCGTCCCCGTGGACGGCGACCTGCCCGGTCCGGTCCTCACCGAGATCGCCGCCCTGTACGCGACGAACCACGCGTTCTTCGAACTCAGCGGCGACTTCCCCGATCCGGGCCGCATCACGGTCGAACAGGTCGCGGCCGCCCTCGCCGACGAACTCGCCCATGACGGCGCCGAGGTCCTCCTCGCCCGCTCCGCAGGCCGGCTCGTCGGCATGGCCACCACCCTGGCCCACCACCCTGACCCGGCCTCCGAGGACCCGGACCCGTGGATCGGGCTGCTGCTCATCGACGCCACCGCGCACCGCGAGGGATACGGCCGCGCCGTGGCCACCCTGGTCGAGGACCACTTCCGGGCCGCGGGACGGGCGGGCGTACGCCTGGCCGTACTGGCGAACAACCCCAAGGCCCTCGCGTTCTGGCAGTCCCAGGGCTACGGGTTCCTGCGCCGGGCCAGGGACCGCGAGCTGGGCCGCGAGTGCACCGTGCTGCGCAAACCCCTCACTGCCGAACTGCCTTAGCGGGGGCTGTCCTTCCCGTACAGCCACACGTCCCAGACCTTCTTCAGGTCGTGACCCGTCTGCCGCTCCGCGTACGCGGTGAAGTCGGCCGTACTCGCGTTCCCGTGCCGGTGCTCGGCGGCCCAGCCGCGCACCAGGGCGAAGAACTTCTCGTCGCCGACCTCCTGACGGATCCGGTGCAGCACCATCGCACCGCGGAAGTACACCGGGTTCCCGGAAATGTGCTCGGGACCGGGCGGGGCGGCCGGCGGGAAGGCGTCCCAGTCGGAGTCGGCCCCCTCGTCGACCTCGGTGTCACCGGCCAGGAACGCCTCGAAGCGCTTCTGCGCGGTGACCCCGCCGTGGTCCTCGGCCCACAGCCACTCCGCGTACGTCGCGAAGCCCTCGTTGAGCCACATGTCCTTCCAGGACTTCGGCGACACCGAGTTGCCGAACCACTGGTGGGCGAGCTCGTGCAGCACGAGATCCTCGCTGCCCGGCGCGCCGGAGAAGACCGGCCTGGTCTGCGTCTCCAGCGCGTACGCGAGGGTCCCGGCGGGCAGCACGATCGCCCCCGCGGTGCTGAAGGGGTACGGGCCGAAGCGGCCGGCGCCCCACTCCACCATCTCCGGCACCCGCGCGAGGTCCCCCGCGCTCGCCGCCGCCTCCCCGGGCGCCACCGCGTCGTACAGGGCCACCCCCGACGGGGTCCGCCCGGTCGCCACCCGGTACTTGCCGACGACCGCGGTCGCCAGATAGCTCGCCATCGGCTCCGGACTGTGCCACGCGAACGCGGTGCGCCCGTCGGCCTGCGTGGTCCGGGCGCGCAACTCGCCGTTCGACACGGCCTCGTAGCCCTTCGGCACGGTGATCGTGATGTCGTAGGTGGCCTTGTCGCTGGGGTGGTGGTTGCCCGGGAACCAGGTCATCGACCCCACCGGCTCGCCGACGCCCACCGCGCCGTCCTCGGTGGTGATCCAGCCCTCCTTGGCGCCGTCCGCGTCCGTGAGGGCCTTCGGCCGGCCGGAGTAGTCGACCTCCGTGACGAAGACCTCGCCCTTCTCCAGGTCCTCGGCCGGGCGCACGGTCAGCTCGTTGCCGGTCCGGTTGTACCGGGCCCCGGCGCCCTGCACCGTCACGCCCTCGACCTTCAGGCCGCTGAGGTCGAGGTTGAAGGAGCTCAGCCCCTGCTCGGCGCGGGCGGTGATCACCGCCGTGCCGTGCAGCAGGCCGTCGCCGGGGTCGTAATCCAGGTCCAGCTCGTAGTGCTCGACCTGATAACCGCCGTTGCCCGCCTTGGGGAAGTACGGATCGCGCAGCCCCGACGCACCCGGCCGCCCATGCACGGTGCCGCCCGTACACGCCGTGGTGAGGGCGAGCAGGGCGGCAACGGCAGGGGCGGCGAGGCGGGAGAGCGCACGGTGTTCCACGCGCTCGATCCTAGGTCGTGCCGGCCGGCGGACTACTTGGCGAGCGCGTCGGCTCCGGCCTTGGCGAACTTCTCGTCCAGGTCACCGCTCGGGGCGCCGGCCACACCGATGCCGGCGACCGGGGCGCCGTTCGCCTGGACCGGGGTGCCGCCGCCGAGGAACAGGGTGCCGGGGATGTCCTTCAGGTTCGGGGTCTGGGCGAGGCGGCCCACGAGCACCGAGGTCGGGGCGTTCCAGGACACGGCGGTGAAGGCCTTGCGCTGCGCCGACTCGTAGGACTGCGGGCCCGCGCCGTCGCCGCGCAGGGTGACGATGGTGTTGCCGTTGCGGTCCACGACCGCGACCGTCACCTTCTGGTTCTCCTTCTGCGCGGCCTCGAGCGCGGCCGTGGCGGCGCGGGTGGCGGCGTCGATGGTGAGGTGGGTCGAGGTGGTGAAGTTCTTGTCGTCCGTCTCCTGCTTCTTCGCGGAGACGGCGGCCGTGCCGGTGTTCGTGGTGGCGCTGGCGCTGACGGCGCCGAAGGTCCCGGCGCCGAGCGCGACGGCGAGGGCGGTACCGGTGAGAACGCGGGTGCGGGTCTTCATCTCTGCTCCTGACAACGGTGAGGCGGTGACATCACCAAGCCTGGGCGGAAACCCCCCGCCGCCCCGTCGCCGTACCGGCTCCGACCACCTACCGGACCGGCTGACCCGGGGGTCATCCGATCGGTCGATGCGCCCGCGGCCGTCGTTCGTATTGGCTGGTCAGCCCAGGGCGCGGCCCCGGCAGCGGCGCCGACCGCGGTGCCTCGGCCGACAATGGACGCACGCCCCCCACCCCAGGAGCACCCCGTGAGCCAGCCCCCGCGGAAACCGGACACCCGCACGCTGGCCACCGTCATGCACACGGCGTTCTTCCTCCTCCTCGGCGCCTCGGTGGCCCGCTTCCTGCTGCGCCATCCCGGCGAGCCCCGCACCCCGTGGGTCATCGCCCTCAGCATCGCCCTGGCACTGCTCTACGTACTCGGCCCCGCCCTCGGCGCCGCCCCCACCGCGCGCCGCCGCCTCTGGCTCGGCCTGGTCGTCACGACCTGGGTGGTCCTCGTCGTCCTCGCGCCGAGCTTCGCCTGGTGCGCCGTTCCGCTCTTCTTCACCGCCCTGCGCACCCTCCCCCCGCGCGCCGCGATCGTCCTCGTCGCCCTCCTCACGGGCCTCGTGGTCGTCGCCCAGCTGAAACTGGCCAAGGAGTTCGACCCCAACCTGCTGCTCGCGCCGCCGGCCGTCGCCGCCCTCGCCACCGCCGTCTTCGTCCACATGGAGCGCCAGGCCCAGGCCCAGCGCGCACTGATCGACGACCTGATCCGCACCCGCCGGGAGCTGGCCGCCACCGAACGCCGCGAAGGCACCCTCGCCGAACGCCAGCGGCTGTCCATGGAGATCCACGACACCCTCGCCCAGAACCTCTCCAGCCAGCAGATGCTCCTCCAGGCCGCCGACCGCACCTGGGACACCGACCCCGGCACCGCCCGCGCGCACGTCCGTACCGCCACCGGCATCGCGGCGCGCGGGCTCGCCGAGGCCCGCCGCCTGGTCCACGACCTGGCCCCGGCCGAGCTCGCCGACGGCGCCGGCCTCGCCGACGCCCTGCGCGCCCTGGACGCCGGCCCGGACGTCGAGGTGCGCTTCCACCTCGAAGGCGCCCCGGCCCCGCTCCCCGACCGCGTCCAGTCCGCGCTGCTGCGCATAGCCCAGGGCGCCCTGGCCAACGTCCGCGAACACTCCGGCGCCCGGACGGCCGCACTCACCCTCAGCTTCCTGGGCGACCAGGTGGTCCTCGACATCGCCGACGACGGCCACGGCTTCACCGAGCCCCGCGACGACGCCGCCGAACGCGCCGAACGCGGGCACGGCCTCCCGGCGATGCGGGCCCGCGTCCGCCAGCTCGGCAGCACCCTGACCATCGAATCCACCCCCGGCGAGGGCACCGTCCTCTCTGCGGCCATCCCCCTGGAGCCCACCGGATGACGACGATCCTGCTCTGCGACGACCACGTGGTGGTCCGTGCCGGGCTCCTGGCCCTGCTCGGCAGCGAACCCGACATCGAGGTGCTCGGTGAAGCGGGCAGCGGCGAGGAGGCCGTCGCCCTGGCCGCCAAACTCCGCCCCGACGTCGTCCTCATGGACCTCCAGCTGGGCGAGGGCATCGACGGCGTCGAGGCCACCCGCCGCATCACCGCCCTCCCCGGCCCGCCGCACGTCCTCGTCCTCACCACGTACGACACCGACGCGGACATCACACGGGCCATCGGCGCGGGCGCGACCGGCTACCTCCTCAAGGCGGAACGCCCCGAGGAGCTCTTCGCCGCCATCCACTCGGCCGCCCAGGGCCGCACCACCCTCTCCCCGCCCGTGGCCAGCCGCGTCATGGCCCACATGCGGGGCACCCGCCCCACCCTGACCGACCGCGAGCTGGACATCCTGGGCCAGCTGGCCCGCGGCCTCGGCAACCGCGACATCGCCCGCGCCCTCTTCATCAGCGAGGCCACCGTCAAGACCCACCTCGGCCGCATCTACGACAAGCTCGGCGTCGACACCCGCGCCGGCGCCGTCTCGGTCGCCAAGGAGCAGCGCCTGCTGCCGTGACGCCTCGATGCGGGGCGGCGCCGAAGCCGTGACACCATCGGGTACGTGCTCGACATCGGCTACTCCCTCTCCCGGCGCTTCCCCGACCCCCCGCAGACCGACTACCGCTCGGCGGACGTCCACACCCTGCGGCACGACCTGTTCTGCGGGGACGTCTACCTCGCGGACACCGACAAGGACCGGGAAGTGTCCACAGCCTGGGGATGGGTGCCGGTACTGGACTTCGCCTGGGCCCTGTGCGACATCGTCGAACAGCTCGACCGGGACCCGCGCGGCAACCGCTCCGCCAACCGCCAGTACGCCGAGCTCGACTTCACCGAATCCACGGACCGGATGCTCTTCGAGCGCCGCTTCGGCTGGGTCGACATCGAGGCCGACTGGATGCCGGGCGACGAGGACCCGCTGACCTTCAGCCACCGCCTGCTGCGCCGCGAGGCCCGCGACTTCCTGCACGACCTCATCGCGGACCTCGTCGACATGCACGAGGGCCTCGGCGACAACCCGGCCATCTGGACCCTCCAGGCCCGCTTCCCCCGGGTCCCGGCCTAGGCCCTGTCCGGGGCGTCTCTTCCTGCGGGTGGCCTCAGGCCACCACCCGTACCCCCAGCTGCGCGGCCAGCGCCGGGGCCAGGTCGAACAGCTGCGCCGGGCTGATCACCGCCCCGGCCAGCGAGTCCAGCCCGCGTGCGATCTCCAGTACGCCCGCGGCGCGCAGATCCACGTCCGTCATCCGCGCCCCGCCGAAGTCCACTCCCCGCAGCGCGCAGTCCCGGAACTCCACCCGCTCCAGCACGGCGTCCCCGAAGTCCGGCTCCACCAGCACGCACCCCTCGAAGACCACGTCCTTGAGCCGCGCCTGCCGCAGGTTCAGGTAGTCGATCTTGCCGCCGCGTACGAGGACCCGCTCCAGCACCGCCCCGTGCAGCTGCACCCCGCCCAGCCGGGCGTCCACCAGCTCCACGTCCCGCAGCGAAGCCCCCGCCAGGTCCGTCCCCACGCCCCGGACCCCCTCCAGCACCGAGTCCAGGAACCGCGCCTTGCGCAGCCCCGCCTCGTCCAGCACGCACCGCCGCACCGCGCAGTCCATGAACTGCGCCCCGACCCCCTCCTGCCCCGTGAGGTCCAGGTCCGCGAACTCCAGCCCGTCGTAGTCCCCGTCCGGTTCCAGCTCACCCGCTTCCCACACCGACAGCTCCGGCAGCCGTACCTCCGGCCGCCGCGCCGCCTTCACCGTCTCCTGCTGCCCTTTGCGCGCCATCACCCCATCGTGGCCCAGCCCACTGACAACGCCGCGCATCGCCGAAGCCGCCACCAGCCGCCCTAACGCCCCAGCTCCGCCAGTGCCCCGTCCGTCAAGCGGTAGACCGACCACTCGTCCTGCAGGCGCGCGCCCAGGGATTCGTAGAACTCGATCGACGGCGTGTTCCAGTTCAGGACCGACCACTCCAGCCGCCCGTAGCCGCGCTCCACGCAGATCCGCGCCAGCTCCCGCAGCAGGGCCTTGCCGTAGCCGCCGCCACGGGCGCCCGGGCGGACGTACAAGTCCTCCAGGTAGATGCCGTGCACCCCGCGCCACGTCGAGAAGTTGAGGAACCACACCGAGAAGCCGACGACCTCGCCCTGCGCCGATTCCGCGATGTGCGCGAACGCCGCCGACCGCTCCCCGAACAGCGCCTCCCGCAGCTGCTCCTCGGTCGCGCGCGCCTCGTGCGGCACCTTCTCGTACTCCGCGAGCTCGCGGATCATCGCCTGGATGACGGGAACATCGGTGACTTCAGCATTCCGGATCATGCCCCGCACCCTAAACGGGCGTCCTGCGCGAGCCCAGCAGTTCCTCCGCCACCGCCACCTGCTCCGCCCCCAGCCGCTCCTCCCCCTCCTCCACGTCCCACAGGCAGTTCTGCACCACCCGCCCCAGCGTCCACGCCCGCGCCCGGTCCCGGTCCCGGTCCAGTCCCGTCACCTCCGTCAGCAGGTCGAAGCGCCACCGCACCTCCTGCGCACGGAAGTTGTTCACGATCGCCGGCAGCAGCTCGAACCCCGGATCGCCCGACAGCGGCTTCGGGTCGATCGCCAGCCACGGCTCCCGGCGCCCCGCCAGCACGTTGTCGTAGTGCAGGTCCCAGTGCAGCAACCGGTCGCCCGGCTCCCCCGCGACCTCCGCCAACGCCGCCGCGCACCGCCCGAGCAGCCGCCGCTCCCGCCCGTCCGCCAGCCGACCCAGCGCCTGCGGCAGGTCGTCCAGCATCCCGGCGGCCATCTCCCCGAGCCCGCGCAGCCCCGCCGGCGCCGGGACCGCCGTCAGCCGCGCCAGCAGCTCCGCGACCACCTGGACCGCCCGGCGCGAATCCCGCTCCGCGAGCGCCGACAAGTGGCGCCCCTCGTCCAGCCGTTCCAGCAGCAGCGTGCCCGTCTCCGCGTCGTACTCCAGCAGCCGTACGGCGCCCTCCCCGCCCCACGCGCGCAGCGCGACCGGCTCCCCGGCGCTCTCCTCGTCCACCCGCTGGAGCTTCAGCGCCGCCGCACTCCCGTCGGCCCGCACCACCGGCAGCACCAGCGCCGTCACCCCGTGCATCACCGGCCCCGTACGCCGCAGCTCCCACCGCTCCAGGAACCGGGCCGCCCGCGCCGGCAGCCCGGCGATGAACTCCCGGCCCGCCTCGCCGTTCCACCTGATCTGCGCCCGGACCAGACCTTCCGGAATCTCCGAGATGTCCATCACCGCCCGACCCTACGACGCCGCCGCGGTCCCCACATCGGCCATCCGGCCTGGAATCACCCCCCGAAGCACGACAACCAGTCCATGGACGCGCCGCCGGAACCAGGTGTACCAACTCCCCCATGACGATCAACGGCGGCATCTCCTTCTGGTACGCGACCGACCGCACCGCCCCCACCACCCCACCGCGCCCACCCCTGACCGCCGACGCCACGGCCGATGTCGTCATCGTGGGCGGCGGCTACACGGGCCTGTGGACCGCCTACTACCTGAAGGCGTCCGCCCCCGACCTGCGCGTGACCGTCCTGGAGCAGAAGTTCTGCGGGTACGGAGCCTCCGGCCGCAACGGCGGCTGGCTCTACAACGGCATCGCCGGCCGCGACCGCTACGCCGCGCTCCACGGCCACCAGGCCGCCCAGCGCCTCCAGCAGGCCATGAACGACACGGTCACCGAGGTCATCGAGGTGGCGGCCAAGGAAGGGATCGACGCCGACATCCACCGCGGCGGCGTCCTCGAGGTCGCCCGCACCCCCGCCCAGCTCACCCGCCTCAAGGCCTTCCACGCCGCCGAACTCGCCTTCGGCGAAACCGACCGCGAGCTGCACGACGCCACCGCCACCCGCGCCCGCATCGACATCGCCGACGCCGTCGGCTCGAGCTGGACCCCGCACGGCGCCCGCATCCACCCCCTGAAGCTGGCCAGGGGCCTGGCCGCGGCCTGCGAACGGCTGGGCGTGGTGATCCACGAGTCCACCCCCGTCACGGAGATCGCCCCGCGCAAGGCCGTCACCCCCTACGGCACCGTCCGCGCCCCGTACATACTGCGCTGCACGGAGGGCTTCACCGCCGCCCTCAAGGGCCAGAAGCGCTCGTGGCTCCCGATGAACTCCTCGATGATCGTGACGGCCCCGATCCCGGAGTCCACGTGGCAGCAGCTGTCCTGGTCGGACTCGACGCTCCTGGGGGACATGGCCCACGCCTACATGTACGCCCAGCGCACCGCCGACGGCCGCATCGCGATCGGCGGCCGCGGGGTGCCGTACCGATTCGGCTCGCGCACGGACAACGACGGACGCACCCAGCCGGCCACCATCGACTCCCTGCGCGAGCTGCTCTTCTCCTTCTTCCCGGTCCTCACCGGTACGGAGATCACCCACGCCTGGTCGGGTGTCCTCGGCGTCCCGCGCGACTGGTGCGCCACCGTCACCCTGGACGCCGGCACCGGCCTCGGCTGGGCGGGCGGCTACGTCGGCTCCGGCGTCGCCACCGCCAACCTCGCGGGCCGCACCCTGCGCGACCTGATCCTCGGCGAGACCACGGAGCTGACCGCCCTGCCCTGGGTCAACCACCGCGTGCGCCGCTGGGAGCCGGAACCCTTCCGCTGGCTCGGCGTCCAGGCCCTCTACGCCGCCTACCGTCGGGCGGACCGCCACGAAACGGCCAGCCACACCCCGACGACGACCCCGCTGGCCCGGCTGGCCGACCGCATCTCGGGCCGCCACTGATCAGTACGCCGGAAGGCCCCGGGTGATCACCCGGGGCCTTCCGCGCGCCGCGTCCACGCGATGCGATCGAGGACGGACTCCGTCGCGCACAGGGCCAGGTCCTTGCACAACGCCTCGAACCACAGGTCCCGGCCGTCGGATCCGGTCAGGAAGTGCGCGGCCCTCCTCAAGCGCCTCAACGCCCAGAGCCGCTTCCAGGCCGGCATGGAAGCCGTCCGCCTGGGCTGGCTCTGACAAAGCCAAAAGGCCAGGTCACACATGGTGTGACCTGGCCTTCTCGAGCCGCCTATCGGAATCGAACCGATGACCTTCGGGTTACAAAGCCGGTGCTCTACCAACTGAGCTAAGGCGGCATGACACCCACCCACAAACCCACCGCGCGTGGAGCCGCCATCACTCTACACAGCGGCCGATTCCCCAAGCCATCACATTGGAGCCGCCCGTAACCACCCACGCACACGTTCGTTGTACGGACTGGTGTGCCGTTCTGGAGAACAGATCGCGGGAGGGGCGATGGGGGACCGTGTCACGGGGGAGGAAGCCCGGCGCGTCAAGCGCGAACACCTCGGAGTGGGCGACCGGACCAAACACCAGGGCCGGACGGCCACGCCACTGAAGAGCCTGGTCAGAGCGCCGGGCACGCAGCAGCGCGTCTACCGTTTCCGCTTCTATCCGACCGCCGACCAGGCCGCTCAGCTCACCCAGACCTTCGGCGCCTGCCGCTGGGTCTACAACGAGGGCCTCGCCCTCCGGGTGAAGGCCTGGGAGGACCACCGGGTATCGCTGGGCTTCGCCGAGACCTGCCGGGCCCTGACCGGATGGAAGCGGATACCGGAGACCGCCTGGCTGAGGGAAGCCTCTTCCACGGTCCTCCAGCAGTCGTTACGGCACCTCGACTCCGCGTTCTCCAAATTCTTCAAGGGATCGGCGAAGTACCCGCAGCGGAAGTCGAAGCACCGCTCCCGCGACTCGGCGACGTACGTCCGCACCGGCTTCCGGTGGGTCGAGAACCCCGAGCGTCCGGGTACGGCCTCGGTCACCCTCGCCAAGCAGAGCACGCCGCTGGACGTGCGCTGGTCGCGGGCGCTTCCACCAGGGCAGTTACCGGTGAAGCTGACGGTCACCCGGGACCGGGCCGGCCGGTTCTTCCTCTCCGTACTGGTGGAGGAAGTGATCGCGCCGCTCCCCGAGGCGCTCTTCCCCGCCAGCCGCGAGCCGAAGGCAGTGGGCCTGGACCTCGGACTCGCGACGCTGGTGACGCTCGACGACGGGGAGAAGCTGCCGCATCCGCGGCTGCTGAAGAAGTACGCGAAACAGCTCGCCTCCTTGCAGCGCGATCTGCACAGGAAACGGAAGGGCTCGAAGAACCGGGGGAAGGTGCGGGAGCGTATCGCCCGCCTGTACGCCTCGATCGGTGATGTCCGTCGTGATCTGCTGGACCGGTTCACGACCCGCCTCGTGCGCGAGAACCAAGTGCTCGTGGTGGAAGACCTGCCGATCGCCAACCTCCTGCGTGCGGCGACGGGGAAGGGCCGCCGGCGCAAGGCGGCGCTGAACCGGTCCATCCTGGACGCGGCGTGGGGTGAGCTGCTGCGCCAACTCCGCTACAAGTGCGCGTGGTACGGGCGGACGCTGGTGATCGTGGACCGGTTCTTCCCGTCGACCCGGCGCTGCTCGGCCTGCCATACGAAGGGCCCGCGGCTCGACGTCTCGATCCGCGAGTGGACCTGCGCGGAGTGCGGGACGGTGCACGACCGCGACGAGAACGCGGCGGTGAACCTCCAGGACGAGGGGATGCGGCTGTACTGGACCGTGGCCGCCGGGCTGCCGCCGGGGCGGGTGCCGCCGAGTGTGATCAGGGCTTCGGAGCTGGTGGATCTCGTACCGGCCGCGTAGCCAACCGCAGTACGGGCCGACGGGCCGTCGGCCGCAATGCCTGTGGAGCCCGCGTAAGACCGGCCAGGTGCGACCCCCAGGGTCATGCCGGGCCGGCAACGGGCGTCGAAGCAGGAACCACTGCTCGTGAGGGTGGTGAGGCGCAACAGAGCCGAGGCCAAAAGTGCCCTGCTCTGCTGGGGCCACAGGTCAAAAGCGCGTTGCTCTGCCGACGGACGTCAGGCGGCGACCGGATACCCCGTCCCGGCCACCGCCTTCGCCACACCGGCGAGGTCCGCCCCCGGGTTCAGGGCCTTGACCACCGCTTCCGTGAGCGGGCGCAGGGCGAAGACGTGCCGGACCGCGTCGAGGTCGATCTCGCGCTCGTAGTAGTGCTCGGCGAAGTCCGCGTACGCGTCCGGGGTGCCAGCTGCCAGGACGTGGAAGAGGTGGCCCGTGCCGTCGTCCGCGTCCGTGGGGATCTCCACCGGTCCCGCCCGCCAGGCGGTGTCGGCGGTCTCGCGCCAGAACACCACGGTGGCCACCTGGACGTGCTCGTCGCAGAAGGCCTGCTCTTCGAGTTGCGGCCGGAACACCTCCGGCAGGGTGTCCACGAGACCGGGCCACAGGGCCATGTCCTCATTTGTGTAGGGGCTCATCCAGGACTCGTGGTCGAAGCCGCGGCCGAAGACGCCGTCGGGCGTGAAGAGGATGGCGTACTCGTCACCCGAGCCGTTGTTCATCAGTGCGGCTTCGACTCCCGGGCCCCAGGCGGGGTCGTAGTCGTAGTAGCGGCCGTAGCGGCCGCCCATGAGCACTTCCAGGGCTGCCAGCGCCCGGCAGCGGTCCCGGAGAACCGGGACATCGGGGAGGACGCGGATCAGTTCGTGGACGTCGCGGGGACGCTGTATGCCGCTCATGCGCGTCATCCAAGCATCCGGGTCCGACGGATCGCACAGAGTTCGAAGTCACGTCGATGCGGGTGCTGACAGGAGGCGGGCCGGCGGGTAGCGTCGGGCGGAGTCCGATTACTGGACTAGACCTTCCACTCGGATCGTCCGGCACGTTCCTGCCGGTAGAAGGGATTCATCACCATGGCTTCTGTCACTTTCGACAAGGCGACCCGTCTGTACCCCGGCGGGGACAAGCCCGCCGTCGACCAGCTGGAGCTGGAGATCGAGGATGGCGAGTTCCTCGTCCTCGTCGGTCCGTCCGGCTGCGGCAAGTCCACCTCGCTGCGCATGCTCGCCGGTCTGGAGGACGTCAACGGCGGTTCCATCCGCATCGGTGACCGTGACGTCACGCACCTGCCGCCCAAGGACCGGGACATCGCGATGGTGTTCCAGAACTACGCGCTGTACCCGCACATGTCCGTCGCCGACAACATGGGCTTCGCGCTCAAGATCGCCGGTGAGGACAAGGCCACCATCCGCAAGAAGGTGGAGGACGCGGCGAAGATGCTGGACCTGACCCAGTACCTCGACCGCAAGCCGAAGGCGCTCTCCGGTGGTCAGCGCCAGCGTGTGGCGATGGGCCGTGCCATCGTGCGCAAGCCGCAGGTGTTCCTCATGGACGAGCCGCTGTCGAACCTCGACGCCAAGCTCCGCGTGTCCACCCGTACGCAGATCGCGGCGCTCCAGCGCGATCTGGGCATCACCACCGTCTACGTCACGCACGACCAGGTCGAGGCCATGACCATGGGCGACCGGGTGGCGGTCCTGAAGGACGGGCTGCTTCAGCAGGTCGACACCCCGCGCAACATGTACGACCGTCCGGCGAACCTGTTCGTGGCGGGCTTCATCGGTTCGCCGGCCATGAACCTGGTCGAGGTCCCGATCACCGACGGCGGTGTGAAGTTCGGCGACAGCGTGGTCCCGGTGTCGCGTGAGGCGCTGTCGGCCGCCGCCGACGCGGGCGACCGTACCGTCACGGTGGGCGTGCGTCCGGAGCACTTCGACATCGCGGAGAGCGGCGGTCTGACGATCGTCGTGAACGTGGTCGAGGAGCTCGGTGCCGATGGTTACGTGTACGGGTCGGCCACGTCGGCCGAGGGTTCGCAGGACCTTGTGGTCCGTGTGAACGGCCGCCAGGTGCCGGAGAAGGGTTCGAGCCTGCACGTGGTGCCGCAGGGCGGCGAGATCCACGTGTTCTCGACTTCTTCGGGTGAGCGGCTCTCCGACTAGTCGGCTGCGGCAGGGTGTTGGAGGGGCGTCCCCGTCGGGGGCGCCCCTCCTCCGTGTCGGGCTGCCGCGCAGGAACCCTGGCAGACCGGGCCATTCAGGCCCAACCCGTCAACCCATAATTCGAAAAGCCACGTCGAACCATCCCCCGACAGGGTGACTAAATGTCGCCAAATCTTCACCGAGCGCTACTCTCGCCCTCGTGACCCACACTGCCCGCCGTATCGGCCGTTCCCTCGCCCTGGTCCTGCCCGTCGTCCTGGTCCTGTCCGGGACCCTCGCGGTCACCATGGTCCCCTGGGCGGACACTTCTTCGTCCCAGGTCCTGACCGCCTCCGCCGAGGACGTCTCCGTCCCCGCCAAGCCGCGGCCCGCGGCGCACGACGTGCTGCGCGACACGCTCGTCGGCGAGATCCAGCAGGGCAAGGAGCCGGGTGATGTCCTCACGCACCTCCAGCAGGAGGTGGACAAGCGGCCGTCGTTGGCCGCGCACTGCGTGGGGATCGCCCGGGCGCTGGGCCGGGCGGCGGTGGACGCCTACGGTCCGACGAAGGCCCAGTCCTTCGCCCGGCCGGTGTGCGACACCTCGTACGCGTCCGGTGTCGCCTCCATGGGCTGAGGCGCGTCGCGTCCCTACCCTGGCCTGCATGACCGACACTTCCCGATCCACCCCTTCCACTCCGCCTCCCGCAGCCGCGTTCTCTTCCGCCCCCACCCAGGCCGTTGTCCTGGCGGGCGGTCAGGGTTCGCGGCTGCGGCCGTATACGGACGACCGTCCGAAGCCGATGGTGGAGATTCCGGGGACGGGGGTGCCGATCATCGGGCATCAGCTGGCGTGGCTGGCGTCGGAGGGGGTCACGGACGTCGTGGTGTCGTGCGGGCATCTGGCCGGGGTGCTTCAGGAGTGGCTGGCGGAGGCGGAGTTGCCGCTGCGGGTGACGACGGTGGTGGAGGAGGAGCCGCTGGGGCGGGGTGGCGGTCTGAAGTACGCGGCGCGTCATCTCCCGGACCCGGAGGGGTCCTGGTACGCGACGAACGGTGACATCTGGACGCGGTTCTCGCTGCGGGAGATGGCCGCGTTCCATACGGAGCGCGGTGCGGTGGCGACGCTGGCGCTGGCCCGTCCGCGGATTCCGTGGGGGGTGGTGGAGACGAACGAGTTCGGGCAGGTGCTGGACTTCATCGAGGCTCCGCCGTCGCCGTATCCGGTCAATGCGGGCGTGTATGTCTTCGGGCCCGAATTCGTGGCGCTGCTGCCGGATTTGGGGGATCACGAGCGGACGACGTTCCCGCGGTTGGCGCGGGAGCGGCGGCTGGCGGGCTTTCCGCTGCCGCAGGGGGCCTACTGGCGGGCGATCGACACGGCGAAGGACCTGACCGAGGCGGCACGGGAGTTGGCGGCGCAGACGGGCTCCTGAGCCTTTTCGGACGGATTTACGATGCTTCGTGTGCTCGGGGCGCGCGGAGGGGCCCGGCACGCTCGCGCGCGCCGGGCCCCTGGTGTTCTGGATGCCGGTCGGCCGGGTTCAGCCGAGGAGGCCTCCGACCAGGCCGGGCTGCTTGGCCGGGGTGGTGGTGCCGGAGGTGCTGCTGCCGGAGGAGGTCGGCGGCTTCTGGGGGGCGGACTGCCGCGGGGTGCTGCGGGGGGTCTGCCTGCTGGTGGTGCCCTTGGTGGCGGTGGGCGATTCGGAGCGGGTGCCGGCGGTTTCCCGGGCGGGGCCGCCGGATGCGCCCTTGCCGGACTTGGCGGCGGGCTCGGAGGCGCTGGCGGAGGGCTGTGCGGGCTTGGACGGCTGCTGGGTGGGCTGCTGCTGCCTGGCCGGTTCCTTGGGGAGGGGGCGGCCGGGGAGGTAGTTGCTGGGGGCTTGTCCGGGGCCGGGGACGGTGACGACGGTGGTGGAGCGGACGGCGCCGCCGAGGAGGGAGCCGATGAGCAGGGTGAGTCCGCAGATGACGCTGGCCATGACGGCTCCGCGGCGCAGTACGCGCCGGCGCAGTCGCCAGATCTCGGAGCGGGGTCCGAGGGTGCGCCAGGCTTCGCCGGCGAGGCGTCCGTCGAGGGAGTAGACGGGGGCGCCGGCGATGATCAGCGGGCTCCAGGCGGCGAGGTAGATGATGTCGGGCGCGTCGTAGGCGGGGACGGTCTTCCAGCTGACGGTCATCAGGAGCGCGGCGGAGAGCAGTGCTCCGAAGCAGGCGGCGAACCGCTGCCAGAGGCCGAAGACGGTCAGGACTCCGACGATGACCTGGAGGAAGGCCACGCTGAGGCCGGCGCCGACGGGGTGGGCGAGGGCGAAGTCGCGCAGTGGTTCGGCGAGTGCCCAGGGGTGGAGGGTGTGCAGCCAGGTGACCATGGAGCCGCGTTCGCCGCCGTCGAAGTAGACGGGGTCGCACAGTTTGCCCATGCCGGCGTAGATGGAGATGAAGCCGAGGAAGACGCGCAGTGGGAGGAGTACGACGCCGAGGTTCATCCGGCGGCCGGGGTAGTAGGAGGCCTGTCCGCGGGTGTCGGTGCCGGCGCGCCGGGTGTCGGCGCCGGGGTCGGGTGATCCGCTGCCGTAGGCCGGCTCGTACGGGAGGTCGCGTACGGCGGCCAGGGGGCGGGTCTCGTCGGGGTCGCCGTAGGTGCGCTGGCCGATGACGGTGGGGGTGGTGAGGGTGTTGTCGGCGAGGTCGTGGGCCAGGTCGATGCGCGGGATGACCTGGGTGGCGCCGCCGTCGTACTCGTCGATGCCGCGGCCGGCCTCGCGTACGGCTTGGAGGAGTCCGCCCATGGCCGCTCCGTCGCCGGGGGCGGCCTTGCCGCTCCAGACGACGGGGGCTCTGCGGCGGGTGGCTCCGGCCGCGGCGGCCACGGCGCCGCCGAGGACGGGGGCGCGGCCGGGGGCGTTCGCGGGCTTGGAACGCGCGCTCGGGCTCGGTGCGAGCCGCACGCGGAAGCTGGCGTGGTTGACGATGACCTGTGCGGGGTCGCACGGCACCTTGACCATGCTCAGCGCGGGCTGGTCGTCGAACCCTGACGTTCTGGTGTCCACACTCATCTAACCGAGTGATCAGTGTTTAGGACACTGCCTTGACATCAGGGATCTGTCCGAGACCCGTCAAGATCAAGCCACCCCGCCCGAAACGGGCGGGGTGACAGCCTCACGTGTCACTTTCCGTGAGCCAAGTGGATCAAGCGGATCAAGCGGATGAGGCGGATGGATCAGGCGCGGCCGCGGTCCGCGCGGCGGCGGGCGGCCTCGTAGAGCACGACGCCGGCGGCGACACCGGCGTTGAGGGACTCGGCGCCGCCGGGCATCGGGATGCGGACGAGGTAGTCGCAGTTCTCGCCGACGAGGCGGCCGAGGCCCTTGCCCTCGGAGCCGACGACGATGACGACGGGGCCGCCGAGCGCGTCCAGGTCGTTGACGCTGTGCTCGCCCTCGGCTGCGAGGCCGACGATGGTGATGCCGGCCTTCTTGTAGTCCTGGAGGGCGCGGGTGAGGTTGGTGACGCGGGAGACCGGGGTGCGGGCGGCGGTGCCGGCCGAGGTCTTCCACGCACCGGCGGTCATGCCGGCGGCGCGGCGCTCGGGGATGACCACGCCGTGGCCGCCGAAGGCGGAGACGGAGCGGACGATCGCGCCGAGGTTGCGCGGGTCGGTGACGCCGTCGAGGGCGACGATGAGGGGGTCGTCCCCGTCGTCGTAGGCGGCGGCGGTGAGGTCCTCGGGGTGCGCGTACTCGTACGGCGGGACCTGGAGGACGAGGCCCTGGTGGTTGAGCCCGTTGGTCATGCGGTCGAGCTCGGGGCGCGGGGCTTCCATCAGGTTGATGTTGCCGCGGTCGGCAGCGAGCTTGAGGGCGTCGCGGACGCGCTCGTCGTTGTCGATGAACTGCTGGACGTAGAGGGTGGTGGCGGGAACTCCGTCGCGCAGCGCCTCGAAGACCGGGTTGCGGCCGACGACCATCTCGCTGGTGCCCTTGGCTCCGCCGCGGCGGGGGGCGGGGCGGCGCTTGGCGGCCTGCCGGGCCATGGCGTTGCTGATGCGGTTCGCCTTGTGCTTCTTGCGGTCCTCGGCCTTGGGCGTGGGGCCCTTGCCTTCCAGGCCCTTGCGCCGCTGGCCACCGCTGCCGACCGTCGCGCCCTTCTTGTTGGACGTACGGCGGTTCCTGCGCTGGCTGTTCCCGGCCATGACTTCTACCTGTTTTCGTTGATGCTGCGGTATGTACGTATGAAGAGTGTGCCGCCCGGAACGCCGGGCAGCACACCAAGCTCAGCTGCCTGGGCTCAGCGGGGGCCGAGCGTCCAGCGCGGACCCGTCGGACTGTCCTCGATGACCAGTCCGGACTGCTGGAGCTGGTCGCGGATGGCGTCGGCCGTGGCCCAGTCCTTGCGGGCCCGGGCGGACTCGCGCTGTTCGAGGACGAGGCGTACGAGCGTGTCGACGGCGCCGTGCAGGTCCTCGCCGCGGTCCGCCTCGCCGGCCCAGTGCGGGTCGAGCGGGTCCAGGCCGAGGACGCCCAGCATGGCCCGCACCTCCGACAGGCGCGCGATGGCCGCGTCCTTGTCGTCGGCGGCGAGTGCGCTGTTGCCCTGGCGGACGGTGGTGTGGACGATGGCGAGCGCCTGCGGGACCCCGAGGTCGTCGTCCATGGCCTCGGCGAAGGCGGGCGGGACCTCGGCGGCGGGCTCGACGGGCTTGCCGGCCTTCTCGATGACGCGCTGGTAGAAGCCCTCGATCCGCGCGAAGGCGGACTCGGCCTCGCGCAGGGCCTCCTCGCTGTACTCGATCATCGACCGGTAGTGCGGGGTGCCGAGGTAGTAGCGCAGGACGATCGGGCGCCACTGCTTGACCATCTCGGAGACGAGGACCGAGTTCCCGAGGGACTTGGACATCTTCTCGCCGGACATGGTGACCCAGGCGTTGTGGACCCAGTAGCTCGCGAACTCGTCCCCGAAGGCCTTGGCCTGGGCGATCTCGTTCTCGTGGTGCGGGAAGATCAGGTCCAGGCCGCCGCCGTGGATGTCGAAGGCCTCGCCGAGGTACTTGTGCGCCATGGCGGAGCATTCCAGGTGCCAGCCGGGGCGGCCGCGGCCCCACGGGGTCTCCCAGGAGGGCTCGCCGGGCTTGACGGACTTCCACATGGCGAAGTCGCGGGCGTCGCGCTTGCCGGTCTCGCCGGTGCTCTCCGGCTGGCGGATGTTGTCGAGTTCCTGGCGGGACAGCGAGAGGTAGCCGGGGTAGGACTTCACGTCGAAGTAGACGTTGCCCTCGGACTCGTAGGCGTGGCCGCGCTCGATGAGGCCGCGCATCATCTCGACCATCTCGGTGACGTGGCCGGTGGCGCGGGGCTCGTAGGTGGGCGGGAGGCAGCCGAGGGCGGCGTAGCCGTCGTTGAAGGCACGCTCGTTCTCGTAGCCGATGGACCACCAGGGGCGGCGCTGTTCGGCGGACTTCGCGATGATCTTGTCGTCGATGTCCGTGACGTTGCGGATGAAGGTGACCTCGTAGCCCCGGTACTCGAACCAGCGGCGCATCATGTCGAAGTTGAGGCCCGACCGGATGTGCCCGATGTGGGGGGCCGCCTGCACCGTGGCGCCACAGAGGTAGATCGAGACACAGCCCGCGGTGAGCGGGGTGAAGTCACGGATCTGCCGGGCGCTGGTGTCGTACAGGCGAATAGTCACGGCATCCAGGGTAGTGCGCCTGTAGCAGTGCCCCGCGACCCTTTGGGGACCCGGGGGCCTCTTTGTTGTGGAAGAAGTGTCTTCGTACGTCGCACTACGCGGGATTCGTCCGGTACACGAGGGCTGTCGCGATGGCGGCGAGCCCTTCGGCGCGGCCGGTGAGGCCCAGTCCGTCGGTGGTGGTGCCGGAGACGGAGACGGGGGCGCCCGCGGCGGCGGCGAGCGCCTTCTGCGCCTCTTCGCGCCGCTTGCCGATCTTCGGGCGTACGCCGATCACCTGGATGGCGATGTTGCCGATCTCGAAGCCCTCGGCGCGGACGATGCGGGCGGCCTCCGCCAGGAGGGTGACGCCCGCGGCTCCGGACCACTCGGGGCGGGAGGTGCCGAAGTGCGCGCCGAGGTCGCCGGCGCCGGCGGCGGAGAACAGCGCGTCGCAGGCGGCGTGCGCGGCGACGTCGCCGTCGGAGTGTCCGGCGAGGCCGTCCTCGCCCTCCCACAGCAGTCCGGCGCACCACAGCTCGCGGCCCGTCTCGAAGGCGTGCACGTCGGTGCCGATGCCGACGAGCGGGATCAGCGGGGCGTCGGGGCTAGTAGGCATCGGTGGCCCTCCTGCGGGCGAGTACGGCCTCGGCGAGGACCAGGTCGAGCGGGCGGGTGACCTTGAAGGCCTCTTCGTGGCCGGGGACGACGACGACGGTGACGCCGAGGCGCTCCACCATGCCGGCGTCGTCGGTGGCTCCCTCGCCGGCCACGGCGATCTCCTCGTGCGCGCGTACGAGGGTGGCACGGTCGAAGCCCTGCGGGGTCTGTACGGCGCGCAGCCGGGCCCGCTCGGGGGTCGAGACGACGGGCTCGGGCTCGCCGGGCTTGCCGGGCTCGACCTCCTTGACGGTGTCGGCCAGGGGCAGGGCGGGCACCACGGCGGGGGCTCCGGCGCGTACGGCTTCGACGACGGAGTCCACGGTGTCGACGGGGACCAGCGGGCGGGCCGCGTCGTGGATGAGCACGGAGGTGACGTCCTGCGGGAGCGCGTCGAGGCCGGCGCGTACGGACTGCTGGCGGGTCTCGCCGCCGGGCACGACCACGATGTCGGTGCGATCGGGCAGCGCGTGCTCGTTCAGGAGGAGGCGTACCGCGTCGGCGCCGTCGGGCGGGGCGACGACGACCACGAGGGAGACCGCGCGGGAGCGGGCCATGGCGCGGACGGCGTGGATGAGCATCGGCGTTCCGCCGATGGCCCGCAGGGCCTTGGGGGCGCCGGGGCCGAGGCGTACCCCGCGGCCGGCGGCCGGGATCACCGCGGCGGTGCGGTGGGGGCGCGTTTCGTCAGACATCAGTAGCTCCGAGCCAGGTTTGTGACTTCGGCCGACATGGGTATGGCCTGGAGGGTGCCGGGTGCGACGCCCTCGCCCCTTCCGTGGACGACCGGTCGAGCAGGCTGCCCGGACCCGGCACACCAGTGAGGTGGATCAAAAGGTATGGGTACAGACATGCCGCAGCGCCCGGCAACAGGCCCCTCGTGGAGGAGGGGCCTCGTCATCGGGCACCGCGGCACAACTGTGTACACATTGTTCTGATGAACACTGTTTGCTGAACGGGGCCTCGCGTCAGGACGCGAGAACCTCGTCGAGGAGGGCCTCGGCCTTGTCCTCGTTCGTGTTCTCGGCGAGCGCGAGTTCGCTCACCAGAATCTGGCGCGCCTTCGCGAGCATGCGCTTCTCACCCGCGGAAAGCCCGCGCTCACGCTCACGACGCCACAGGTCACGCACGACTTCGGCGACCTTGATGACATCGCCAGAAGCGAGCTTCTCCAGATTTGCCTTGTAGCGCCGGGACCAGTTCGTCGGCTCTTCTGCATACGGTGCGCGCAGCACCTCGAAGACCCGGTCCAGCCCGTCCTGGCCGACTACGTCGCGAACGCCGACGAACTCCGCATTGTCCGCAGGCACACGAACCGTCAGGTCGCCCTGGGCGACCTTGAGCACCAAGTAGGTCTTGTCCACGCCTTTGATCTGACGAGTCTCAATGGCCTCGATCAGCGCGGCCCCGTGATGGGGATAGACCACGGTGTCGCCAACCTTGAACGTCATGTGACAGGTACCCCTTCCGTGGCTATCCAGGGTAACACGAGAACTGACTGTTATGAATGGCGTTTTCGCAGGTCAGGGCACATCTCGGGGCTTGACAACAGCGACAGGAACGTGCTGCGAAGGGCTTCCGGAAGGGGGTATTCGCAGGTCGGGGGCGCTGTGCGGACCGGGCGAAAGGGCCACGCTACACCCGCTCGACACCACCGTCAGTGTGACGTACGTCCCGATTTGCCGGTTTCGGAGTCGCAAAACCGAACTACTCCGTTCGACTGGCGGCCGCCAGTGCGGGGCGGTTCAGGCCCAATCCCGAATTGATCACGCGGCGGCGTTCACGGGAATCCGGGAATTGATCACCGGGCGTCCGTGGCTCGATATGCGGGTGTCATGTGATCGGCGTGTGAACGGCAGGGTGATCGGCATGTGAACGGCACGGTGAACGGCACGCGGAATGCAAGATCGCGGAAGTGGGCGCAGACCCCCGGCAGGGTGGCCGCCGCGCTGCGGAGGGTCGGGTGCGGGGGCAGGGCGGCGGCTCGGTAACCTAAGCGCGCTGACACACCCTTAGAGCGGCTTTACCTCGGCCGTCCCAAGGGAGCCCACCCTCCCGTTCCGTACGTCAAGGAGATGCCGCCGCCGTGAGCCGCAGCCTTCGACGCGGCGCCCTCGCCGCCACCGCCGTCGTGTTCTCGATCGCCTCGCTGGCCGCATGCGGTGCGGGCAACGACGCGCAGACCCTCCAGATCAAGCCGGACAACGCCGCCGCCTCCAAGGGCGAGATCGAGGTCCAGAACGCACTGGTGATCACCCAGGGCCAGAAGGGCGAGAAGGGCGCAGCAGTCGTCTCGGCGACGCTCTTCAACAACGGCACCAAGGCAGAGACCCTTGACGGCATCACCCTCCCGGGTGGCCAGGGCAAGGTCGCGCTGAAGCCCGCCGAAGGCTCCGGCAAGGTCACCGTGCCGGCCCTCGGCTACGTGGTGATCGGCGGCAAGGGCAACGCCTCCGCCGTGATCGAGAACGGTGCCGCGACCGTCAGGGACGGCGAGGTACAGAAGCTCCTCTTCCAGCTGAGCAGCACGGGCGGCATCGAGCTGGAGGCCTTCGTGGTGCCGAACACCGGCGCGTGGGCGCCGTTCGGCCCGACCGTGGCCCCGGCCGCCACCCCGGCCGCCGGCTCCACCCCGTCCGGCGCCCCCTCCGGCAGCCCGTCCGGCACCCCGTCGGGCGCGGCCACCGGTGCGGCCTCGGGCAGCCCGTCCGGATCCCCCTCGGGCGCCGCCGGCACGCCGTCGGGTTCCGCCTCGCACAGCGCGGGCCACTGACCCGGATGACGGCGTAGCGCCGTACATGTACGCATACGCATACGGGAAGGGCCCCCATCCGCATCGGCGGCTGGGGGCCCTTCCCGTACTGCGTGGAGCTGTCCTGCGTGAAGCTCGGTTTACGGCTCGAACTTGTAGCCGAGACCGCGCACCGTGACGAGGTAGCGCGGCGCGCCCGGGTCCGGTTCGATCTTCGCGCGCAGGCGCTTGACGTGGACGTCCAGGGTCTTGGTGTCACCGACGTAGTCGGCGCCCCAGACCCGGTCGATCAGCTGCATGCGGGTCAGTACGCGGCCCGCGTTGCGCAGCAGCATCTCGAGCAGGTCGAACTCCTTCAGCGGGAGGTCCACCTTCCCGCCGGCGACGGTGACCACGTGGCGGTCGACGTCCATCCGTACGGGGCCCGCCTCGAGGGCCGCCGGGGTGACCTCTTCCGGTTCGCCGCGGCGGCGCAGGACCGCGCGGATGCGGGCGACCAGCTCCCGCGAGGAGAAGGGCTTGGTGACGTAGTCATCGGCTCCTATCTCCAGCCCGACGACCTTGTCGATCTCGCTGTCCTTGGCCGTCACCATGATCACGGGGACGTTGGAGCGGCCGCGCAGCTGCCGGCAGACCTCCGTGCCGGGCAGGCCGGGGAGCATCAGGTCGAGGAGGACGAGGTCGGCGCCGTTGCGCTCGAACTCGTCCAGTCCGTCGGGCCCCGTCGCGGCGATGGCGACTTCGAAGCCCTCCTTGCGGAGCATGTAGGACAGGGCGTCGCTGAATGATTCCTCATCCTCGACGACGAGCACTCGGGTCACGGAAGGACCTCCGGGGCAGGGATGGCTGTTGCTGGGTCAGTCAGGGGTGGGGCGGGTGCGGGGGTCGTCGCCGGGGCCGGCGCGGCCGCTTCGGGGAGTCGCAGCGTGAACGTGGAGCCCTGGCCCTCCGAGCTCCACACCGACACTTCCCCGCCGTGCGAGGCAGCCACGTGCTTCACGATCGCAAGGCCGAGGCCCGTTCCTCCCGTGGCACGGGAGCGGGCCGGGTCCACGCGGTAGAAGCGCTCGAAGATGCGCTCGCGGTCCTTTTCCGGGATGCCGATGCCCTGGTCGGTCACGGCGATCTCGATCAAGTCTCCCCCAGGTGCCGCCACCCTGCGCCCGGCTATGCCGACGCGGGTGCGGGCGGGGCTGTAGTTGACGGCGTTCTCGACCAGATTTCCGAGGGCTGCCGCGAGCTGTCCGCGGTTGCCCCAGACGCGCAGGTCGGCGGTGCCGCCGGCGGCCATGGTGATCTGTTTGGAGGAGGCCGTGTGTCGGCAGCGGTCGATCGCCTCTGCTACCAGGGTGTCCACGCGGATGGGCTCGGCGTCCTCCAGCGGGTCGTCGTTCTGTACCCGGGAGAGGTCGATGAGTTCCTGTACGAGGTTGATCAGGCGGGTTGCCTCGATCTGCATGCGGCCGGCGAAGCGACTGACCGCCTCGGGGTCGTCCGAGGCGTCCATGACGGCCTCGGAGAGCAGGGAGATCGCTCCGACCGGGGTCTTCAGCTCGTGGGACACGTTGGCCACGAAGTCGCGGCGTACGGCTTCGATGCGGCGGGCCTCGGTGAGGTCCTCGACCAGGAGGAGCACCAGGCGGGAGCCGAGCGGGGCGACGCGCGCCGAGACGGCGAGGGCCTCCCCGCGGCCGGTGCCGCGCCGGGGCAGGTCCAGCTCGACCTGCCGTATCTCCCCGTCGCGGCGGGTGTCGCGGGCCATGTGGAGCATGGGTTCGACGGCGAGCTTGCCGCCTCGGACCAGTCCGAGGGCGTACGCCGCCGAGCTGGCCTTGACCACCGCGTCGCCCTCGTCGAGTACGACGGCCGAGGACCGCAGTACGGAGAGCACGGTGTCCACACCGGGTGGGAGCACCGCGTTGATGTCGGGGCGCATGGAGCTCCGGGTGGGGCGGGCCTGGTCGCGCTCGCTCCAGCGGAACGCCAGCATCGCGATCACACCGGTGCAAAGACCGGCGATCGCTGCAGCTGCGGCGACCGCCGCGTTCACGTCCATGCATCCAGGTTAAGCAGGCGTGACGACACTTCCACAGCCGTTCGGGTGCCACCTCGAACACTCGTCGCCCAGAGTTCACCCTGGGTACGGGGTTGATTCATTTGTGATGCCGGAGTCGGACGCGTTTGCGCCTCACCGTGTCAACGTGGGGCCAGCGGCCGCCCTGGCCGGGCCCCCCGGGCAGTAGTGCAGTAGGTCAAGAGAGGGACACCAGACATGCGTGACGCGTACCACGAGGAACTGGACTCGATCGGAGAGGGCCTGGTCGAGATGGCCCGGCTGGTCGGTTCCGCGATCGGGCGGGCCACGACGTCCATGCTCGACGCCGACCTGAAGCTCGCCGAGAGTGTCATCGCCGCCGACCAGAAGGTCGACGACCTCCAGCACGACCTGGAGGCCCGCGCGATCGCGCTGCTGGCCCGGCAGCAGCCGGTCGCCACCGACCTGCGCATCGTGGTGACCTCGCTGCGGATGAGCGCGGACCTGGAGCGCAGCGGCGACCTGGCCCAGCACGTGGCGAAGCTCGCGCGGCTGCGCTTCCCGGACACGGCCGTGCCGCGGGACCTGCACGCCACCATCCTGGAGATGGGGCAGCTGGCGCAGCGCCTGATGGCGAAGGCCGCCGAGGTCATCATCACCAAGGACGTCGACCTGGCGCTCCAGCTGGAGCAGGACGACGACGAGATGGACCAGCTGCACCGCACGCTGTTCCAGCACCTGATGGACGACCGCTGGAAGCACGGCATCGAGACGGCCGTGGACGTGACGCTGCTGGGCCGGTACTACGAGCGCTTCGCGGACCACGCGGTGTCGGTGGCCAAGCGCGTGGTCTACCTGGTGACGGGCGAGCACGCGGACGAGCTCCAGCCGCCGACCCAGGTCGAGGGCGTCTGAGCACGGGCGCGAGCCCCAATGCGCCGTTGACGCGCCGGTGTGGCTGGGCATGAATGAGGCGAGGGCGGTCCGTCGTGCGAAGTCCCGTACGCCGCCCGCGAGGAGGAACCATGCCCGATTCCCCCGTCCCCATCACGCCGGAGCAGGAGCAGCCGCCGAGGCCGGAACCGCTGCGCCTCCCGCTGCTCGCAGCCTGCGGCTGCGGCTCGGGCTGCGGCTGCGGCTGCCAGTCCGGCGCCCCCTGCCAGTGCGGCGGCTGACCCCGCCGACCCGGCGCACCGTACGCGAAGGGCCCCGGCCGACGTCCTCGGCCGGGGCCCTTCGCGTGAGCTGCCCTTACGATGCCTGCGGGGGCGGCCCGTAGCGCAGAGGTCGTCGCGCGCGGTCTCCAAAACCGCGAGGACGCCGGTTCGACTCCGGCCGGTCCGCCCCTGCCCTTGGCTGGGACTACTTCTTCTTGCCCTGGTTCTTGCTCCGACCTGGGGCTTTACCCGGCACCCCGGCTCTGACCAGCGGTCGAGCGGTCAGCGGTTGTCACCCTTGGCCGCCCTCGGTCACCGTCCCACGGCCCACAGACGGCCCACGCGCGACGCTCCGCAAGTGCCCAGCCCCCCGACCGGGTGACGCATGGGTGGTTTCACCTCAGTGATCGCTTAGGCCTACCTAGGGTGCATCTCGTTCTTGCACAAACGACGCACCAGGGAGTCGACGCAACATGACGACATCGCCGGACCAACAGCCTGCCCAGGCTTACGCGCAACCTCCGACCATCATCATTAACAACACCAGCTCCGCAGCGGCGTCGGCTACCGCGATGGTCGGCGGGATGGGTCTGAGGCGGCGCCGTCAGTCGTTGTGGGTTCACTTCTGGCTGTTCATGTTTACGGCGGGCATCGGCAACATCTTCTACGCAGTGCATGTGAGCCGCTGGAACAGGGACCGAGGTCTGTAACAGCATTTGGAGGGCCCGGGGCCTACTCCCATCGGTTCTGACGGGGACGGACCACCGTCAGATCACCCCTGCCTCCGCCCACCACTGACGGCAGACGGGATGGGAGTTCCCCCGCCTCAACCCCCACCAGCCGCCACCCGCCCGCGGTGCCCCCGCCATCCCGGAGCCTGAGGCCCCCGCCGGAGGCATGTCGGTGAGGGATGGAATCGACGGCCGGTCGGGGCTCGCCTCATGCCCTCGGGCCTATCCCAGCCGTAGGGGCGGGCGTCGGCGCAGCGCGCGGAGCGGGCCGAAGGCAGGAGCGTCGCGCGGAGCGGAGCCGGGAAGCCCGCCCGGCGGAGCGGAGCGCAGCCGGGTGCTTGATGCCGGAGAGAACATCAAGGCTCTGGCCGACTACCTGGGTCACTCCGACCCGGGTCTGACTCTCCGGGTGTACGCACATCTGATGCCCAGTAGCCGGGAGCGGACCCGCAAGGCCATAGCGTCGGTCTACAACGGGCATGGTACGGACTGAGATCTTTCGCAGACCCTGCAACAGGACTAGCCTCCCGCCATGAGCCTGTCGCTCGCGCTGAATCTGCTTGCCGTTCTCGTGGCCTTGGCGGCGTTAGGCACCTCGGTAGCCGTCGCACAACGTCAGCTGCGGCTCGCGCAGAACTCCAACGTGCTGCCCATAGTCATCGAGCTCTTCCGAGAGACCCGTGAACCCGACTTCTCGCAGGCGATCGCGTACATCAGCACTCGACTGAACACTGAGCACTCACACGAGAACGGGTACCGGAGGCTGCCCCCTGAGGCACTGGGCCACATACGCCGAGTCAGCTTGTTCTACGACGACGTGGGCAAGCTCGTTGCTCACGGCGTAGTAGACGAGGTTCTGGTCATCGGCTCGTACGGCTTGAACATCGTGTCCATGTGGGATGTCCTGGCCCCTTACATCTACCGAGAGCGGGCACTCACAACCCCAGCCATGCTCTACTTCGAAGACCTCGCCGCGAGGGCGAAAGCTCGGCCCATGTCGGCGGTGCACACGTCGATCGGCCTCGCACAATGCCCGCCATGGAACGGGGACGGCCCCCAGACGGCCCCGTGACCAAGAAAAGCCCCCTCCCTGCTGAGAACCAGCAGGCAGGGGGCCGTTTCGTGCGTGGGGGCTACTTCTTGCCCTGGTTCTTGACGGCCTCGATGGCGGCCGCGGCCGCGTCCGGGTCGAGGTAGGTGCCGCCCGGCTTGAGGGGCTTGAACTCGGCGTCGAGCTCGTAGGCGAGCGGGATGCCGGTCGGGATGTTCAGGCCCGCGATGTCGGCGTCGGAGATGCCGTCCAGGTGCTTGACCAGGGCGCGCAGGGAGTTGCCGTGCGCGGCGACCAGGACGGTGTGGCCGTCGAGCAGGTCCGGCACGATCGCGTCGTACCAGTACGGCAGCATGCGGACGACGACGTCCTTGAGGCACTCCGTGCGCGGGCGCAGCTCCGGCGGGATCGACGCGTAGCGCGGGTCCTCGGACTGGGAGAACTCCGTACCGTCCTCGAGGGCCGGCGGCGGGGTGTCGTACGAGCGGCGCCACAGCATGAACTGCTCCTCGCCGAACTCGGCGAGGGTCTGGGCCTTGTCCTTGCCCTGGAGGGCGCCGTAGTGGCGCTCGTTCAGGCGCCAGGAGCGGTGGACCGGGATCCAGTGACGGTCGGCGGCCTCGAGCGCCATCTGCGCGGTGCGGATCGCGCGCTTCTGGAGCGAGGTGTGCACGACGTCGGGGAGCAGGCCGGCGTCCTTGAGCAGCTCACCGCCGCGGACCGCCTCCTTCTCGCCCTTCTCGTTGAGATTGACGTCCACCCAGCCGGTGAACAGGTTCTTCGCGTTCCACTCGCTCTCGCCGTGGCGGAGGAGGATCAGCTTGTACGGTGCGTCGGCCATGCGTACGAGCCTAATGGACGGGCCGGGGCGCTCGCGCGCGGTGTCCATGCCCGCCGATTGACGCCGGGCGTCAATTGACTGGCGTTGACGGAACCACCAATCGTAATGTGCGGGGAGCTCAAGAGACACTTACATCACCGGGGGGATTCCTTATGTCCGCTGCCAGTTTGAGACGGGCCGCCCGGGAGAGCGTGTCGGGTCTGCCGCGTGCGTTCTGGTGGCTGTGGGCGAGCACCCTGGTGAACCGGCTCGGGGCCTTCGTCGCCACGTTCATGACCTTGTACCTGACCCTGGACCGGGGCTATTCGGCCTCCTTCGCGGGACTTGTGGTCGCCCTGCACGGGCTCGGCGGTGTGATCTCCTCGCTGGTCGCCGGGGTGATGACCGACCGGCTCGGGCGCCGGCCCACGCTGATGGCCGCCAACGTCTCGACCGCCCTGTCGGTCGCGCTGCTCGGCTTCATGGAGCATCCGGCGGCGATCGCGGCCGTCGCGCTGCTGGTCGGCATGACCTCCAACGCCTCGCGCCCCGCCGTGCAGGCGATGATGGCCGACATCGTCCGCCCCGAGGACCAGGTACGGGCCTTCGCGCTGAACTACTGGGCCATCAACCTCGGCTTCGCGATCTCCGCGACGGTCGCCGGTTTCGTCGCCGAGTACAGCTACCTGGCCGGATTCCTGGGCGAGGCGGCGCTGACGCTGCTGTGCGCGGTCCTCGTCTTCGTGAAGCTGCCCGAGTCGCGGCCCGAGAAGGGCGACGCGGCCGCGGCGGCGGCCGAGCCCGGGATCGGACTCGGCACCGTGCTGCGCGACGGGCGGTTCATGGCTGTGGTCGGGCTGTCGTTCCTGATCTCGCTGATCTTCATGCAGGGCTCGTTCGGGCTGCCGCTGGCCATGGGCACCGCGGGGTTCTCCACCGGGGACTACGGACTGGTCGCCGCCGTGAACGGCGTACTGATCGTGGTGCTGCAGATCCCGGTCACGCGGTTCATCGAGCACCGCGACCCGCAGAAACTGCTCGTGATCTCGGCGCTGCTGGCCGGGTACGGGTTCGGTCTGACGGCGTTCGGCGGCTCGATCGGCGTGCTCGCGCTGACCGTCTGCGTGTGGACGCTGGGCGAGATCATCAACTCGCCGACCCAGATGGGCCTGGTCGCGCGGCTCTCCCCGCTGCACGGGCGCGGCCGCTACCAGGGGATGTACACGATGTCCTGGGCGGTGGCCTCGCTGATCGCGCCGCTGCTGGCGGGCGGGGTGATCGACCGGTTCGGCGCGGGCTGGCTGTGGGGGGCGACGGCGGTCCTCGGAACCGTCGCCGGGCTCGGGTACTGGCTGCTGATGCGCAACCTGCCGCCCGTGATCGCGCCGGAGCTGCCGGCGGCCGCGTCGGCCGAACCGTCCGCGCCGGCCTCGCCGGCCGAGGTCAGGCCGACGGCTGCGTCAGGTGCTTGAACGCGTCCAGGTTGTAGGTCGGCTCGCCGCGGGAGACGCGCCACTCGTACTCGCGGCGGATCGCCCCGGCGAAACCGAGCTCCAGCAGGGTGTTGAAGGAGCCGTCCGCCGCCTCCAGCACCGTGCCGAGCAGCCGGTCCAGCTCCTCCGGGGTGACCACGGCGAGCGGTAGGCGGCCCGTCAGGTAGATGTCGCCGAGGCGGTCCACCGCGTAGCTCAGCCCGTACAGCTTGAGGTTGCGCTCCAGCAGCCAGCGGTGGACCCCGGCCTCGTTCTCGTCGGGGTGGCGGATCACGAAGGCGTTGACCGACAACGAGTGCCGGCCGACCCGGAGCGAGCAGGTGGTGCTCAGCTTGCGGGTGCCGGGGAGCTGGACGACGTAGGAGCCCGGCTCGGGGCTCTCCCAGCTCAGCTCGGCGCCGGCGAGCGTGGCCTCGATGATCTCGGCGGTGTCAGCCATGGTGGGAGCGTACGCGACGGCGGTGATCATGCATCGCCGCGGTGTACACGTCCGCCGTGCCGCCGGCGGCGGTGTCCCAGCCGAAGAACTGCGCGTGCCGCGCCGCCTCGGCGCCCATCCGGTCCGCGAGCCCGGGGTCGTCCACGAAACGCCGCAGCTCACGCGCGTAGTCCACCGGGTCGTGGCCGGGTACGAGGATTCCGGTGACCCCGTCGTTGACGGCGACGGGCAGTCCGCCGACCTCGGCGGCGAGCACCGGCGTGCCGCTGGCCTGCGCCTCTATGGCGACGAGTCCGAAGGACTCGCTGTACGAGGGCATGACCAGCACGGACGCCGCGCGGAACCAGTCGGCGAGGCTGTCCTGTCCCACCGGCGGGTGGAAGTGCACGAGATCGGCGATGCCGAGCTTCGCGGCGAGCTTCTGCAGGCCTTCCGGCTTGGCGAGGCCGCTGCCGCTGGGGCCGCCGACGACGGGGACGAAGAGGCGGCCGCGCAGCGAGGGGTCCCGGTCGACGAGCTCGGCGACGGCGCGCAGCAGGATGTCGGGGGCCTTCAGCGGCTGGATCCGCCCGGCGAAGAGCGGGATCACGGCGTCCTGCGGCAGGCCGAGGCGGGCACGGGCGGCGGCCCGGCCGTCGCCGACGGTGAAGCGGTCCAGGTTCACGCCGGGGTGGACGACGGCCACCTTGGCGGGGTCGGCCTCGTAGTGCCGGACGAGCTCGTCGGCCTCCTCGGCGGTGTTCGCGATGAGCCGGTCCGCGGCGGCCACGATCTGGGTCTCGCCTATGACGCGGGCGGCGGGCTCGGGCGTGTCGCCCTCGGCCAGCGCGGCGTTCTTGACCTTGGCCATGGTGTGCATGGCGTGCACGAGCGGGACGCCCCAGCGCTCGGCGGCGAGCCAGCCGACGTGGCCGGAGAGCCAGTAGTGGGAGTGGACGAGGTCGTAGTAGCCGGGGCGGTGGCCGGCCCAGGCCTGCATCACGCCGTGGGTGAAGGCGCACAGCTGGGCCGGGAGCTCCTCCTTGGCGAGGCCTTCGTACGGGCCCGCGTCCACGTGCCGTACGAGGACCCCGGGGGCCAAGTCGACCACGGGCGGCAGTCCGCCGGTGGTGGCCCGGGTGAAGATCTCGACCTCGATGTTGATGGCGGCGAGGCGTTTGGCCAGTTCGACGATGTAGACGTTCATGCCGCCGGCGTCGCCGGTGCCGGGCTGGTGCAGCGGGGAGGTGTGCACGCTGAGCATGGCCACGCGGCGGGGCTTGCGGTGGTGGCCGACGGCCGGCAGGCGCAGTCGCGGCGGCTCGTGCCGGGTGGCGCGGGCGGCGGCGAGGCGGCCGCTGATGCTGCCGCCGAGGCGGGACACGTACTGGCTCAAGGGAGCAGTTCCTCTCGCTCGACGACACGCGGATCGGACGACACTCGGACCGGCTGCCGGGCTGGCGGCGGGCGGCTGCCGGGCATGCCGACAGGGGCGCGCCGGGCGCCCTGCAAGGAGTGCAACCCGGATGGCCGTCCCGCGCATTCCGGGGTGGCCGGATTTCCGCGTCTTTTTCTCGGCGGGCTCCCGATTTTCCTCCGGTGAGGGCGCTCCGCTTACTCTCGGCTCATGGCCTCCCGCACCACTCCGACTCCCAGCCGCGCCCCCGGGCGCCCCGTGGGCTCGGTGACGCGCGGGACGACGAACCCGAACCGGTTGCGCCGGATGGACCGCTGGATCGCCGCCACGCACGGGGCGGCGCTGCGGCGCGCGCAGGCGCCGGTCGCGGTGGACCTCGGCTACGGGGCCGCGCCCTGGACGGCGGTCGAGCTGCTGGCGCGGCTGCGCGAGGCGGCTCCGCGGGTGCGGGTGGTCGGTATCGAGATCGAGCCGGCGCGGGTGGCCGGGGCGAAGCCGTACGAGCGGGAGGGTCTGAGCTTCCGGCACGGCGGCTTCGAGGTCCCGCTGGAGGACGGGGCCCGCCCGGCGCTGATCCGGGCGGCGAACGTACTGCGCCAGTACGACGAGGAGCAGGTCGCGGCGGTGTGGGAGCGGCTGTGCGCGCGACTGGCCCCGGACGGGCTGCTGGTGGAGGGGACCTGCGACGAGATCGGGCGGCGGCACGTGTGGGTGGCACTGGGGCCGGAGGGGGCGCGCACGGTGACGTTCGCGACCCGGCTGGGCTCCCTGGAGCGCCCCTCGGACCTGGCGGAGCGGCTCCCGAAGGCGCTGATCCACCGCAACGTTCCGGGCGAGCCGGTGCACGCGTTCCTGCGCGACTTCGACCGGGCGTGGGCGGCGGCGGCTCCGTACGCCTCGTACGGGGCGCGGCAGCGCTGGATCCGGACGGCGCGGGCCCTGTCCGGCGACTGGCCGCTGGCGGACGGGCCGGGGCGGTGGCGGCAGGGCGAACTGACGGTGCGCTGGGAGGCGTTGCGCCCGGCGGGGTGAATACGGCGGCCGGGGGAACCGGTGATACGGATCGCCCGTTGAGCGGTCAGGGGTGGGGTCCGTTGGGGCGGACAAGATCGGAAGGACATCCACAAGGGTGTCGGAATTCACCGGCTCGTGGCACCATCCCGAAGGCAGCGACAAGTTACTGACGAATAGTCAGATCTAATGCAGGATGATGCAGGGTCTGACTCTGGGTGCCTGGGGGGACCATGGGGGCCGAACGGCGACGGCGGGGCACAAGCGGGCTCGTGCTGCTGTGCGCGATGGCGATACTGACGGCGCCGGGCCTGGCGACGGGCATGGCGTACGCGGCTCCTGCCGCGCCCGTGGCACCCGTGGCTCCGGCGGCCCCCGGGGCTCCCGCCGCTCCGGCTCCGGAGCCGGGCGCCAAGTCCCTGGAGCAGGTCCGCAAGGAGATGGAGGAGCTGTTCCGGCAGGCGGGCACCGCCACGGACGCCTACAACCTCGCCGAGGCCGAGGCCAAGGCCCAGTCGGACAAGATCGTCGAGATCGCCAACCTGATCGTGGCCGGCCAGGAGCGGATCACCACCCTGAAGAGCCGCGCGGGCGCCGCCGCCCGCGCCCAGTACCGCTCGGGAGGTCTGCCGCCGAGCGCGAATCTGGCGCTGAGCGACGACCCGGGCCACTTCCTCGACGGGGCGGGCCGGATGCGCCAGGGCGAGAAGGCCGCCTCGGACATGCTGACCGAACTGGACCGCACCCAGAACGACTTGAAGCGGTACGCGGAGGAGGCGAGCGCCCACTGGGCGACGCTGGAGGCCAACCGGATCAAGCAGGAGAACGCGAAGAAGCAGATCGAGGAGAAGATCAAGGCTGCGGAGGAGCTGGAGAACAAGCTCGAGGCCGAGGAGAAGGCCCGGCTGATCCAGCTGGAGCAGGAAGCCCAGTACAAGGCGCAGACGGCGTGGCTGTCGACGGGCGCGATGAAGGACGTCAACGGCCTGGCGACGGACGCCGGGAAGCGGGCCGTGCAGTACGCCACCGCGCAGATGGGCAAGCCCTACGTCTGGGGAGCCGAGGGTCCGGGCTCGTTCGACTGCTCCGGTCTGACCTCCCAGGCCTGGCTGGCGGCGGGCAGGCCGATCCCGCGCACCTCGCAGGAGCAGCTGAGGCTGCTGCCGAAGGTCGCGATCAAGGACATGCGCCCGGGCGATCTGATCATCTACTTCGACGACGCGAGCCACGTCGCGATGTATGTCGGCGACGGCGCGATGGTCCACGCCCCGCGCCCGGGCCGGAACGTGACGATGGCGGGTGCGGGCTCGATGCCGATCAAGGCGGTCGTCCGGCCGGACGCGTAGCCCGCGCCCCGGACGCCGGGCGCGGGGGTCCGGGGGCGGCGTGGGGGAAGCCCCGCAGGGCGGGGTTCAGGGCGGGCGCCGCAGGCAACCAAACCGGCCCGCCGGACGTCTCGCTAGGCGGGACGGAACACGGCCCCGCCGTGACCTTTGTCATCCACGAGGCCGATTTTCCCCCGCGATAACGGCATATGACGGAGGCCCTGGCCCGGCACGGCATTCCGCCCGCCGGGCCGGGCCGCTAGGGTCGGCGCACGAGCGCACCCTCGGGGGGAGGGAAGGAACCGGAGACGATGCCCGTACCCGTACCGCGGCAGAGGGACACCCCGGCCACGGAAAGCGGTCAGGCCGTTCTGACCGCCGAACCGCCCCTGGCGCAGGCAACCGGCCAGGCGGCCGCCGAAGCGACGGCCCAGGCGACCACGCACACGACCCCGCTGACCCTCCTGGTCATCGAGGACGACCCGGCCGGCGGCCTCACCGTCCCCGAGATCCTCGACACCGACGGCCACCGCATCCGGCTCCGCACCGCCCGCAACCTCACCGAGGCCGCACGGCTGCTCACGCCCGACGTCCACTGCATCCTGCTCGACCTGGCCCTGCCGGACACGGGCCCCCGTACGGCGTCCACCGCCACGGCCGCGGACCAGCTGGACAACCTCCGCCAGGTGCTCCGCATCGCCCCCCGCCACGCCGTCCTCGTCCTCACCGCCGAGGCGGACGCCGAGCGCGGCGCCGAGGCCGTCCGGGTCGGCGCCCAGGACTTCCTCTTCCGGGACGAGCTGGACGGCCGGCTGCTGAGCCGCGCCATCCGGTACGCGGTGGAGAGAAAACGGGCCGACATCGCCCAGTACAAGCTTGCAGAATCGAAACTGCGCGCCCAGGAGAACGCCCGGCTGGAGCGCGGGCTGCTCCCCAACCCCCTCCTGGAGGGCTCGGACCTCCGCTTCGCCGCCCGCTACCGCCCCGGCCGCAGCCGGGCCCTGCTCGGCGGCGACTTCTACGACACCGTCCGCACCCCCGACGGCACCGTCCACGCCATGATCGGCGACGTCTGCGGCCACGGCCCGGACGAAGCGGCCCTCGGCGTCGAGCTCCGCATCGCCTGGCGCGCCCTGACCCTGGCCGGCCTGTGCGGCGACGACCTGCTGGCCACGCTCCAGGAAGTCCTGGAGGTGGAACGTCCCTGCGAGGAGATCTTCGCGACGCTGTGCACGGTGGACATCGCCCCGGACGGCCGCCGCGCCGGCCTGTGCCTGGCCGGCCACCCGGCACCGCTGATCTCCAGGCCGGGGCGCCCCGCGCGGCTGCTCCCGTACGAGAACAGCGGCCCGGCACTCGGACTGCTGCCCAAGGCCCGCTGGCCCCGGCGCCAGGTCGAGCTCGGTGGCGCGTGGAGCCTGATGCTCTACACCGACGGGCTGATCGAGGGCCGGATCGGCGCGGGCAAGGAGCGCCTGGGGCAGGACGGCATGGTCGAGATGATCAACCGCCACCTCGATGACGGGCTGAGCGGCGAGAACCTGCTGGAGGCCTCCGTCACCGAGGCCCGCCGCCTCAACGGCGGCGAGCTCACGGACGACGTGGCCGTGGTCCTGCTCTCCCGCGGCGGGTCCTGACGCCGGGCACTGACGTCGGGCACTGACGTCGGGCACTGACGTCGTGTCCTGACCGCCGGGCGGGGCGGCGGGGAGGGTTACCTTCCGCCGTTGTAGGGCCCGTACGGCCCGTCACTGCTGCTGCCGCCGCTGCGCCGCCCGCCGCCCGAGACCTGCTTGAGCGCGGGGCGCACGTCGACGAAGAACACGATGGTGGCGACCAGGCCGGCGATCTCCAGGAACAGCATCCCCAGGAAGAAGTCCACGAGGACGGTGATGCCGAGGATGACCAGCCAGAACGTCTTGGTCTGCTTTTCGGCCGCCCGATACGCGTCCTCGCGCGCGAGCAGCGCGAACACGAAGGCCACGACGGCGAGCACCAGCATGGCGAGCCCCAGCATCGGGAGCACGCCTCGATCGAACCCGTCCATCAACATCGCTTCGACCGCCTTCTCACGCTCTTGCTTTCGCACTCCTGACGGGATGCCGCCCGATTCCACGCTACCGGCACGGGCGCCCTCACGAATGACAACGGGCCGGACACCCTCAAGGTGCCCGGCCCGCCGCCGCTCATGCGTCTCAGCTCTCGTCGCCCGCCGTGGCGGCGGCCTTCTTGGCCGTGCTCTTGCGCGCCGTGGTCCTCTTCGCGGCGGGCTTCTCCTCGGAGGCGGAGGCCTCCGCGGCGGCCGGCTCGGCCTCGGGCTCCGGCTCGACGGCCACGGCGATCTCGACGATCTCCTCGGAGACCTCGCCCCGCCAGGCCCGGACAGCCTGCTCGCCGTGCTCGGCGACCTTGTCGTACGTCTCCTTGGCGCGGACCGCGTACTCCGCGGCCACGCCGACGCCGCGCAGCGCCAGGTCCTGCGCGGTCTCCCCGAGCTTCTTCGGGTCGATCGCGCCGAACACCTCGGCGACCTTGGCGGTGACCGCCTCCTGCGCCTCCTTGGCCGCCGCGGCGGCCTTCTCCTGCACGACCTTGGGGTCGGTGTTCTTCACGGCCTCGATGCGCGCCGGGGCCTCGGCGCGCAGCTGCTCGATGAGCCCGGGCACCTTCTTGGCCTGCTGCACGGCCAGGTCGGCCGTACCGGCGGCGAAGTAGAGGGGGGTCGGGTCGGTGAGGGTCTTCTTCAGGTCATCGGCGATGGCCATGTGCTGGTCCTCCCGGATCAAGTTCAGTTCGTCTTCGACGGCATCTCGCCGTCGGGCACGTCAGGCACGTCGGGCGCGTCGGGCACATCGGGCGCGTCGAGCGCGTTCTCCTTGCGGAACGACTCGTAGATCTGGAGCAGCACCTGCTTCTGCCGCTCGTTGATGGACGGGTCGGCGAGGATGACGGCCCGCGTCTCCACCTCGTCCCGGTCCCGCTCATCCAGGATTCCGGCCTGCACGTACAGCGTCTCCGCGGAGATCCGCAGCGCCTTGGCCAGCTGCTGCAGGATGTCCGCGCTCGGCTTGCGCAGCCCGCGCTCGATCTGGCTCAGGTACGGATTCGACACCCCCGCCGCCTCGGCCAGCTGCCGCAGCGAAAGCTGGGCCTGCCGACGCTGCTCACGGAGGTATTCGCCGAGGTTTCCGACGTTGAGCGATGCCATGCCCCGATCCTGCCCGACTCTGCTAACTATTGCAAGCGCATGCTTGCAACATCTCCCACCCGTGTCTGTCGGAGGGCCGTGCGATGCTGGTGAGCGTGACCTTGGAGGATCTGGTTCGGCTGCGCCGCGCCCGGGACGTGATGGATCGCGACTACGCGCAGCCGCTGGACGTCCCGGCGCTGGCCAAGGTCGCCCTCATGTCCTCCGGCCACTTCTCCCGCAGCTTCCGCGCCGCCTACGGCGAGACGCCGTACAACTACCTGATGACCCGCCGCGTCGAGCGGGCGAAGGCGCTGCTGCGACGGGGCGACATGAGCGTGACGGACGTCTGCTTCGCCGTCGGATGCACCTCGCTCGGGTCGTTCAGCTCGCGCTTCACCGAGCTGGTCGGCGAGACCCCGAGCGCCTACCGGGCCCGCCCCCACGAAGCGGGCGCCCCGATCCCGGCGTGCGTCGCCAAGGTCCTCACGCGACCGGTCAGGAACAGGTAAGCGGACACATCAGGATCGAGGAAGCGCGATCCGCCGCCGTCTCGTAGCGTCGAGGGCATGGACATCAAGCTCTCGCAGTGCTTCATCGCCGTCGACGACCACGACAAGGCCCTCGCCTTCTACCGCGACGCCCTCGGCCTGGAGGTCCGCAACGACGTCGGATACGAAGGGATGCGCTGGGTGACCGTCGGCTCCCCGTCGCAGCCGGACGTGGAGATCGTCCTCGAACCGCCGCTCGCCGACCCCAACGCCTCACCCGCCGACCGGCAGGCCATGGCGGAACTGCTGGCCAAGGGCCAGCTGCGCGGCGTGATCTTCTCCACCGACGACGTCGACGCCACCTTCGAAAAGGTCCGGGCGGCCGGCGGCGAAGTCCTCCAGGAACCCCTCGACCAGCCCTACGGCGTCCGCGACTGCGCCTTCCGCGACCCCGCCGGCAACATGCTCCGCTTCAACCAGCCCCGCAAGAAGTAAGGACTTCAGCGCGCGGCGATCACCACCGTCGCGTACAGCTCCTCCGAGGTGGCCACACGGGTCGCGAGGCCCGCCGAGGTCAGGGCCGAGGCCGTCGACGGGCACTGCCGGGCGCTCGTCTCGATCAGCAGGTGGCCGCCCGGGGCCAGCCACGGGAGGACGTCCGCCGCGACCCGGCGGTGGATGTCCAGGCCGTCCGAACCGCCGTCCAGGGAGACCAGCGGCTCGTGGTCGCGGGCCTCCGAGGGCATGAGGCCGATCTCCTCCGTCGGCACGTACGGGGCATTGACCACCAGCACGTCCACCCGCCCCCGCAGCGACGCCGGAAGCGGGGCGTACAGGTCGCCCTCCCACACGCTGCCGCCGTACGGGGCCACGTTGCGCCGCGCGTACGCCAGCGCCGCCGGGTCGATGTCCGCCGCGTGCAGCTCCACCCCGCCCGGCACCCGCGCCGCGACGGCCGCGCCCAGGGCGCCGACCCCGCAGCACAGGTCCAGCACCACCGCGCCGGGCCGGGCCAGCGCCACCGCCTCCGTCACCAGGAACTCGCTGCGCCTGCGCGGCACGAAGGCCCCCGCGCCCACTTCCACGCGCAGTCCGCAGAACTCCGCCCAGCCCACCACGTGTTCCAGCGGCTCGCCGCCGACCCGGCGGGCCAGCAGCTCCGCCAGGTGGCCGTCGTCCCGCGCGGAGGCGAGCAGCAGGTCCGCCTCCTCCTCCGCGAAGACGCAGCCGGCCACACGCAGTTGTTCCACCAGGGTCGTCAAATACCTCAGTCCTCGGTCATCGGTTCTCGGTTCACTCACACGCTACGGTCTGCGCCGGAAGCCGGGGCAGGGACCGGGATCAGAAGACGTCCGGACACCACGGCCGGCGCGCCGTACGGAACACCGCGTCGGCCAGCGCCAGCGCGCCCGGCCGCAGCTCCGCCACCCGCCCGAGCGCGCCCAGCCGCACCGCGGACTCGTCGCCGAGGTACAGCGAGCCCAGCGCGGACACGTCCAGCCGCAGGTCCACCGGGTCCTCGGTGCGCTCGCACGCGCCGGTCCCCGCGTCCAGCCGGTAGCGGCCGTCCGCGAGCCCCGCCGGGTCCGTGACCTCGAGTACGAGCACCCCGGGCACGGCGTACGTCCGCGCGCGCAGCGCCCGTACCACGTCCAGCAGCCGCACCCACAGGAAGTCAGCCGAGGTCAGGGGCCTGGCCGAACGCGGGTCGGGCAGCAGCTGCGTGACGAGGTCGTCGGGGGCCCGGCGGCCTGTGCGGACCTTCAGCACCCAGTCGATGGAGCACAGGAAGTGCCACAGCGCCCGCTCCGCCTCCGGCGTGACCGCGATCAGGTCCTTGACCTGCACGGTGTTCAGCGGAACCTTCGCATCCGTCCAGTGGTCGTCGGCGGAGTAGACGGCCAGACCGGCCACCTCGCCCGCCGCCGTCCGGTACACGGCGTGGAACTTCTCCTTGTACGGGCGGTACGACATCTCCTCCAGGCCGGTCGTCAGCCGCCACCAGCGCTCGTCCCGGTTCACCGCCCCGTGCGTGACCGCGCGCAGCCGCTCGTGCAGTTCCGGCCCCACCTCACGGACCTCGGCCGCGTCCACCAGGTCGATCCTCCCGCCGTCCGCGGGCACCGGCCGGCGCCGGTCGAGTCCGGTGCGCGGTACGTCGATCTCCCATTCCGCGATCGAGGCGGCGGGCCCGTACCCGTACCGCCCGTAGATCGGGTACTCGGCGGCGATCAGCGTGGACAGCACGTCCCCGCGGGCATGGGCGGCGCCGAGTTCGGCGGCCATCATCCGGGTCAGCAGGCCCTGGCGGCGGTGCGTGGGCAACACGGCGACGTTCGAGACCGCGCTGGCCGGGACGGCCGCCCCGCCCGGGACGGTCAGCCGCTGGGCGAAGGAGCGGAAGGCCGCCACACAGCGGCCGGTGTCGCTGTCGAAGGCGCCCTGGATCCGGGCCAGGTCGTTGTACTTGGCCCGCTGGGCGACATCGGACTCCGTGACCCGGGCGGGGGCCAGGAACCCCGTGTTCAGGGCCCGCATCCAGTCGGCGAGTTCGGATTCGGCGATCGGCCGGACGTCAGCACTCATAACGGGTCACGCTAATCGCCCGACCGGCCCGAGTCGCCCGGTTTTCCGGCGCCCCTCCAGGCGGGTGTGCCTCAGGCCAGCAGGTCGTCCACCTGCGCCTCGCCCTCCCGGTACCGGCGGGTGATCTCGGCACTGCAGTCGTCCACGGTGCGCTGGAGCTGCTGGCGGCGCCTCGAGACCTGCTGCTCGTAGCGCACCAGCTTGCCCATCCCGTCGTAGAGCTCGCCGTCCGTGCGCGCGGCCAGGTCCGAAAGCTCCACGTCGGCCAGCATCTCCGCCGCCAGCAGCCGGAACTCCTCGCTGTGCGGGGTGCCGAGCGTGACGTGCCGGGCGGAGGCGCTGCGGCTGGACGGCGCGTCGGCGAGGATCTCGGAGAGCCGGTCCACCACCGGCGTCTCGGGGTCGGTACGCCGGGCCAGCTCGGCCCGCAGGATGTCGATGCGGCCCTGGAGCAGTCTGCGTACGTAGCTCAGGTCGGCCTCGTCGCGCTGCGCGTCGCGGCGCAGCGCGCGCAGTTCCGGCAGCCCGAGGGCGCTGGTCGGCGCGCCGGCCGGGGCCTGGCTGTCGGAGGTGCGCTGCGCGGGCGGTCGTACCGCGGCAGCTGCGATGGAAGCGGGTGATGCAGGTACGGAGGTACCAGAAGTATTCATACGAACGAGTCCGTCCCCTCGACCGGTGCGGCGCACCCGCACCGCCTGCGTGCATGGTGCCACTCTCCGTGGCCCCCATGCAGTCCCACTCCACCCGATCGGCCCCGGACGGGTGCAAGCCTGGTACACAGGTGGTATGCGAGCAGTGGTGCAGAGGGTGGACGGCGCGAGCGTCGTCGTGGGCGGCGAGACCGTGGGCGAGATCGTCGGCGAGGGTCTGTGCGTACTGGTGGGGGTGACCCACGACGACACACCGGAGAAGGCGGCGCTGCTGGCCCGCAAGCTGTGGTCGGTGCGGGTCCTGGAGGCGGAGAAGTCATGCAGCGACGTGAACGCGCCGCTGCTGGTGATCTCCCAGTTCACGCTCTACGGAGACGCCCGCAAGGGCCGTCGGCCCACCTGGAACGCGGCCGCGCCCGGACCGGTGGCCGAGCCGCTGGTCGACGAGGTCGTGGCGCAGCTGCGGTCGCTGGGCGCGACGGTGGAGACGGGCCGGTTCGGCGCGGACATGCGGGTCTCGCTGACCAACCACGGCCCGTTCACCATCGTCATCGACATCTAGGACCCGGCCTGGCGGTCACGGGGCTACGACGACCTCCTGCGCGGCGGCCGTGTTCCCGGCCAGCAGCGGTGCGTCCACCGGGACGTTCCGCTTGACCAGCGCGAGCGCGATCGGGCCCAGCTCGTGGTGGCGCACGGCGGTGGTCACGAAGCCCAGCTGGCGGCCCTCCTCCCCGTCCGCGGCGAGCCGTACGGGAGCGCCGTGCGCCGGGAGCAGCACCTCGGAGCCGTCCAGGTGCAGGAAGACCAGGCGGCGCGGGGGCTTCCCCAGGTTGTGGACGCGGGCCACCGTCTCCTGCCCGCGGTAGCAGCCCTTCTGGAGGTGGACGGCGGTGCCGATCCAGCCGAGCTCGTGCGGGATGGTGCGGTGGTCGGTCTCCAGGCCGAGCCGCGGCCGGTGCGCCTCGACGCGCAGGGCCTCGTAGGCGAGGAGCCCGGCGGCGGGGCCGTGGGCGGCGGCGAAGGCCTCCAGCTCGGCGCGCGGCACGAAGACGTCGCGGCCGTGCGCGGTCTCCCGTACGACGTGCTCCTTGGCGACCTCGGCGATGGAGCCGGCCGGCAGGTGCACGACCGCGAACTCCTCGGTGCGGTCGGCGACTTCGACGCGGTAGAAGAACTTCATGGACTCCAGGTAGGCGATCAGCTCCCCCTGGGTGCCGGGCTCCACGTGCGCCCAGGTGGTCTCGCCGTCGTCGACGAGGTAGAGCGCGTGCTCGATGTGCCCGTTGGCGGAGAGGATCAGCGCCTCGGTGGCCTGCCCGGGCGGCAGCTCGGTGAGGTGCTGGGTGAGGAGCAGGTGGAGCCAGCTCAGCCGCTCCGGTCCGGTGACGGTGACGACTCCGCGGTGCGAGAGGTCGACGAAGCCGCGGCCGTCGCTGAGGGCGCGCTGTTCGCCGTACAGCTCTCCGTAGTGGGCGGCGACGCCCTCGTCGCGGCCTTCGGCCTGCACGGCGCCGGGGAGATGGAGCAAGGGGCTGCTGGTCATGGGACCAAGCGTACGACTCGGCTACGCGTGCCCGGCACGGTGTTTGGCGGCGCACTTCTTGCACAGCCCGAAGATCGCGAAGTGCTTCATGTCGGTCTCGAAGCCGAAGGTCTCGCGGAGCTTGGCGGTGAACTCGGAGGCGATGTCCACGTCGGCCTCGATGACGTCGCTGCAGTCGCGGCACACCAGGTGGATGTGGTGGTGCCGGTCGGCGAGGTGGTACGTGGGCGCGCCGTGGCCGAGGTGGGCGTGCGAGACGAGCTTCAGCTCCTCCAGCAGCTCCAGCGTGCGGTAGACGGTGGAGATGTTGACGCCGGAGGCGGTCTTGCGCACCTCGGCGAGGATCTCGTCCGGGCTGGCGTGCTCCAGGGCGTCGACCGCTTCCAGCACGAGCTGGCGCTGCGGTGTCAGGCGGTATCCGCGCTGCCGCAGGTCGGTCTTCCAGTCGGTGCTCTCGGTGCTCACCACCCGGCCAGTGTAAGCGCGCGAAGGGGACCACAGGCAGCCCTGCGGTCCCCGATCTCGCCGGCTGGGCCTCAGCGGAAGAAGGCGATGCCGTCGTCCGGCATGTCCGGGAGGTTGCGCGCCATCTCGGCGACCTCCTCGGGGGTGACGACCTTCTTCAGCTGGGCCGACATGTACGGGCGCAGCTCCACGTCCGGCGTGGCCTTCTCGCCGACCCACATCAGGTCGCTCTTCACGTAGCCGTAGAGCCGCTTGCCGCCGCTGTACGGGCCGGAGGCCGCGGTGCGCGCGACCGCGTCGGTGGCCAGGTCGATCTGGGGCTTCTGATCGGCGAGCTCGCCGTACCAGACCTCGACGACACCCTGGTCGCGGACCATGACGATCTCGACCTTGCGGTCCTTGTCGATGCGCCAGTAACCCGACTCGGACTCCAGCGGCCGCACCTTCTTGCCCTCGGCGTCGAGGACCCAGGTGTGGGAGGTGTACTCCAGGAAGTCCCGGCCGTCGTGGCTGAAGACGACCTCCTGGCCGAAGTTGCACTTTTCCTCACCCGGGAAGTCGAAGACTCCGGCGCCCTCCCAGTTGCCGAGGAGGAAGGCGAGGGGGACGAGTCCCGGGTTCAGGTCGGACGGGATCTGGATCATGAATGGCTGCTCAGGCGATCTGTGGGAGGGGTTCCGGGGCGGTCTGCTGAGCGGATGCTCAGCGCTGACCCTGGTACAGCTTCTTGACGGCCAGGCCGGTGAAGGCCATGACGCCGACGCAGACCAGGACCAGCAGGGAGGTGAAGACTGCCTCAAGCACGGGGTGCTCCTCGGAGGATTCGTTTGGGGGTCCCCCCGGACGGAGTCCGAGGAGGGTACGGCCGGTCCCCAAGCCTACTGGCCCGGGGACCGGCGCACTCTGCGAGGTCGGCCGTACCGGCGCTCAGCTGAGCAGCTGGCTCTGGAGGATCACCGTCTGGTGGAAGGGAATGATCGGCAGCCCACCCTTGCGGGACTGGACGACCACTCCCTGGACGTCACCCATCTGCAGGCAGCCGAAGCGGACCTGCTCGTCCCCGAAGGGCTTGGCCTCCTCATAGAGGCTGAATTCGCTGGAGCTGAGGGTGCCCGACCCGGCGAAGCCGCTGCTTCCGACGGTGCTGTACTGCTCCGTCTTGGCCTTGCTCCACGACAAGTCGACCGAGAGCGAGTCGGCGCCGGTCAGCCGGGTGTTGATGCCGCAGCCGCGGAAGGTGTCCACGAAGCTCGAGGAGTGGAAGCGCAGCAGGTAGACGCGGGTCCGCGTGCCGTCGGGCATGGTCCAGGACCGGCCGGTGATCTGACGCAGCCCCTCGTACTCGAAGCCCTCCTTGAGCTTCGCCCGGTCGTCGGGGGCGTACTCCTCCAGGAAGGCGTCCGGCTCGACCTTCCCGTCCTTGTCCGCCTTGACGACATCATCGGGCCGGGACCCCTCGGGGGCGGGGAGCAGCAGGCCGCTCAGGGCGGCGTAGTGCGTGCCGTCCGGGTTGTCCGTGGCGCCGGGCAGCGGGGCTCCGGCCGGCAGCTCGGGCTTGGCCAGCGACGGGTAGGTCCAGCGGCCGTCGGGCAGCGTGGACAGCCCGGGGATCTTGGTCCGCTCCGGCTGGACGAGCCCATACGCGGTGCCCGCGCCGACGACGGCGAAGACGAGGACGGCGGCGGTCCACCGCAGGGCGGCGAACAGCTTGCGACGGTCCTTCGGCGCGACGGGGGCCGGGGCCGGGTCCGGTTCGGGGGCCGTGTCATGCGGGACTGCTGTGTCATGCGGGACTGCCGGGTCCTGCGGAGAGGCGTCCTGCGGAGAGGCGTCCTGCGGTGCTGCTTCTGCGGTCGCGTCCAGCGCAGTGGCGGACTCGACGCCGGTGGTGTTCTGCTCGGTCACACGGACTCCCCGGGGGACTTCAGGTGGTTCAGCTGCCTCGTGAACAGACCGACGGCCGTCTTCACGTCGAACCGGGGCCGGGGACCGTACGAACGGAAGGTCACCAGCACATCGCCCTCGACGGCCACGCAGTCGAGGGATTCGATCGTCTCGGGCTTCGGCGAGTCGGGCCGTTCCTCGACGATGTCCAGCAGGACGCACTTGGCCTGCGGGAACCCCTCAACGGCGGGCGCCTCGTGCTTCTTCTCGCCCAGCGCCACGAGGACGTCGAGGAGCTTCTTGTTGAGGTCCGCGAACTTGACGAGTGCCTGCGGGTCCGCCTGCGTGAGCTCGATCTCGATGACCGGGCCGGCGTACGAGAGGGTGTAGCTGCGGCCGGCCACGCCCTTGAGCTTCAGCTCGGCCACGGCCTTGTCCCGCTCGGCGCGCTCGGCGGCGGACAGCCCCGTACGGGCGTCCTTCACGGCCTGGACCGCGCGCTCGCCCGACACGTAGAAGTCGTTGCCCTCGTCGTCCAGGTCGGGACCCAGCTCATAGCTTGCGGGGACCGGCAGCAGCTTGCCCGTGAGCTCGTTGGGCGGCACGGTCGGCACCGGGGTCGCCGAGGCGGTCGGCCGGGGGCCGTCCGGTACCCAGTAGCGCGTCGGGGAGGTCCGGTCGGCCTGGTCGATCCTGCCGGCGGCCCAGAAGCCGCCGCCCGCGAGGACGGCCAGGCCGAGCCCGCCCGCGACCAGGGCCAGCGTCCTGCGGTTCACCCTGCGCGGCGGGCGCGCGGAGACCGGTGCGTCCTGCTCCGCCGCCGGACCGGTCACGGCGTCGTTCTGCTGCTCGGTCACAGCCGCTCCATCTGTCGCTTGGCCAGATCGGTGATCTCGCCCTGGGAGACGTCACCGCGGTTGTTCGTGATCTCGACGTCCATGACGATGTCCCCGCGCCGGAGGATGGCCCGGGCCTGGCGCAGCGGGTGGTACCCCGCCTTCGTCTTCGGCTTGTAGAGCCAGGCGCGGCCGTAGCCGTCGGGCACGCCGGGCAGCGCGAAGCCGTCGTTGCCCGCGCGCTTCTCCTCGTCCTGGTACGAGGACTGGCCGTCCTGGTATTTCTGGGCCGAGTGCTGGTCCTGGAACTGGAGCAGCCGGATCTCGATGAAGTCGTGCTCGCCCTGCCGCCAGCCCGCCGTGGCGATCCGCCGCACGTCCTGGGCGATGGAGTCGAAGCCGCGGTCGGGGGACTCGTAGTAGTCCGCCGCGAACGTGTCCAGCGACTCGTAACCGGAGTAGCCGTCCTTCGCGCCGCTCGGGGCCTCCAGCAGCTTCTTGGCGAGGTCCTCCTCCGCCTTGTCCCACCGGTTGGCGTTGACGGAGCGACGGGTGGTCGCTTCGTTCGCCGCGACGGGTGGCTGCACGGCCACGTTCTGCTGCGCCAGTGGCTGCAGCGGGGTCGGGGCCCGGTGGTACTGGACCGTGTAGCCGGTGATCGTCCCGGCGAGCACGCCGAGGACGGCCGCGCCGGCGATCAGGAGCGTCGTACGGCCCCGGCGGCGGCGCGGGGCGAAGGCCGGCGCAGGATCGGCAACGGGGTCAGGAGCCGCGAGCTCCCCCTCTTTCCGCTGCTCGGGGATGGTGTGTTCATGTTCCAAGGAAGTCCCCCCACAGGCCTGGAGGCGCGGATTCGGATACCCGCGCGTACCCATGACCCGCCCTGGCGAGGACTAGTTGTACGAACCCTTATTACATTTTTATCTCACGGCGTTTCATTCCTCGTGACGCCGCTTTCCGTCCAGTTCGTCCCACCACTCGTCGGATTTCGGATCTCCCGAGGGGTCGTCCCACCAGCGGTCGTCCGGCCCGCGGCGGTTCGCGATCACCGCGGCGACCGGCGGGATGACCATGGCGACCACGCACATGGCCACGGCGGCCTCCACCGACCACAGGCGCACGAAGGACCAGGCGGAGACGAACAGAACCAGGCATCCGCCCATGAGCAGGAAATAGGCGCGTCGGCGCCGGGCGTACATGCTTCAAGGGTAAGAGCGGACGGCACGAAGGGCCGCACCCCGTTCCAGTGGCGTCCAACCCCCGGGGGTGCGGCCCTTCGGCCGATCAATCAGGCGATCACAAGTGCGGTGCTCAGACCGCGATCGCCACGTCCGTCACGCCGCCGGCCTCGGCGACGACGACCTTGCGGTCCGCCGTGCCACCCGGGACGAGCGCGCGCAGCGTCCAGGAGCCGGTCGCAGCGTAGAAGCGGAACTGGCCGGTCGCCGAGGTCGGGACTTCGGCGGTGAACTCACCGGTCGAGTCCAGCAGGCGGACGTAGCCGGACACCGGCTCACCCGCCTTGGTGATCTGACCCTGGATCGCGGTCTCACCGGGCTTGAGCGTCGCGAGGTCGGGCCCGCCGATCTGTGCTCCACACATGTTCTCTGTCCTGTCCTAGAGAGAGGTTCTGACTACTACGGGGCCTCAGGGCCCTGCATGCCCGGCAGGGTTACTTGTTGGCGCCGAGCTCGATCGGCACGCCGACCAGCGAGCCGTACTCGGTCCAAGAGCCGTCGTAGTTCTTGACGTTCTCCTGGCCCAGGAGCTCGTGCAGCACGAACCACGTGAGCGCGGAGCGCTCACCGATGCGGCAGTAGGCGATGGTGTCCTTCGCCAGGTCGACCTGCTCGGCCTCGTAGAGGGCGATCAGGTCCGCGTCCGACTTGAAGGTGCCGTCGTCGTTGGCGTTCTTCGACCACGGGATGTTGCGGGCGCTCGGCACGTGGCCGGGACGCTGCGACTGCTCCTGCGGGAGGTGCGCCGGGGCGAGCAGCTTGCCCGAGAACTCGTCGGGCGAACGCACGTCGACCAGGTTCAGGGAGCCGATCGCGGCCACGACGTCGTCGCGGAAGGCGCGGATCGAGGTGTCCTGGGCCTTGGCCTTGTACTGGGTGGCCGGGCGGTTCGGGACGTCCTTGCCGTCGACCAGGTCGCGGGAGTCGAGCTCCCACTTCTTGCGGCCGCCGTCGAGGAGCTTGACGTCCTGGTGGCCGTAGAGCTTGAAGTACCAGTAGGCGTAGGACGCGAACCAGTTGTTGTTGCCGCCGTAGAGGACGACGGTGTCGTCGTTGGAGATGCCCTTGGCGGAGAGGAGCTTCTCGAAGCCCTCCTGGTCCACGAAGTCGCGGCGGACCGGGTCCTGGAGGTCGCTCTTCCAGTCGATCCGGACGGCGTTGGTGATGTGGTTCTTGTCGTAGGCGGACGTGTCCTCGTCCACCTCGACGATGACGACATTGGCGTCGTTCAGGTGGGCCTCGACCCAGTCGGCGTCTACGAGGACGTCGCTGCGGCTCATGGTGTTCTCCTCCGGGGCAGTGTGCGGCGGGGCTGTGCTGGCAGGGCTGGCGGTGCTGCGCACCGGCCGGCTGCGGGTGCTGCCGGTTGGTGCGGGCGATGCGTACGTCCGGGTGCGCTCGCAGGTCCGGTCCGGCGCAAGAGGCGTCAGGGGATCAGGAGGCAGGTGCGGTCACGCGGGAGGGGCCGTCGTCCGGCGCTTGTGGAGCGGATGCGCTCACACGTCACATGGATCGACAGAGCATGGCGGCGACGCGACACAGGTCTACTGCCCGCCGCTTCGTGAGGTCCGCCTGCTGATGCTTCATAGCCATGGATCGTAGGGACGAATCGGCCGCCCTGTCACCGGTGTGTCATATTCCGAGACAGGATCGTCCGAATAGTGGGATGAGAGGTCTGCGAGCGGCCGCCGCGCCGCCCCGCGGAGCCCTCGTACGGCCCGTCCTTCTGCGGATCGGACCACACCGTCTCACGATCCGGCCAGTACCACGTCCGTGCCGCCCAGCGTGAGGTGCACACCGGCCTCGTCCGAGGTCAGGGCGGACAGGTGCAGCCCGGCGGGCAGTCCGCCGTCGAGGCTGCGGTCGAAGTCGGTCTTCTTGCGGACCACCTTCTCGATCCCGGGGATCCCCTCGCCCGGCACCTCGTCGGCGCGCACCCGGACGATCTTGCCGCCCTTGCCGTCGTTGGCGTCCTCGAGGGTGATGGTCGACACCACGCTCTTCGTCAGCACCCTGCCGAAGACGTCCACCGCCGCGGTCACCTTCACCTTGCCGGGCGCCCCGCCGTAGGACAGGGTCGCGCCGGTCTGCGAGGCCGCGGTCAGGTCCGCGTACGTGATGAGGCCGGTGCCCTCGGCCCGCTTGGCGGTGCCGCCGCTGTAGTCCCCGTTCAGCTTCACGCTGCGGAAGGTGGCGTCGAGCTCGGAGAGCCGCGTCTTGCGGCCCTCCGCGGCCACGTCCACGCCCCGGAGCTTCAGGTCGACGCGGTCCAGGTCATGGCTGAGCGCCTGGGTGAGGAACGGGAACCCGCCGATCTCCACCTCCGAGGTGCCGGCCAGCCCCTGCCGGGCCTGTATCCGGTCGGCCAGCCGGTTCTCGGCATAGCTCACCGCCCACCGGTCGGCTCCCACGAACAGGGCTCCCAGAACCACTCCGATGATCACGATGGCGCGCAGGAAACGCACGTGCCCTCCCCCTACTAGTCGGTACGTGCGTTCTAGTTGACCACGCCCCTCGTCGGGCAGGGATCAGCCCACCACCCTGCCGATCAGGTACACGGCGGGGGCGGCGGCCGCCAGCGGCAGCGCGACACCGGCCGTCATGTGGACGAACTTCGACGGGTAGTCGTACGCGGCCACGCGCAGCCCGATCAGCGCGCACACCCCGGCGACGAGGCCGAGCAGCGCCCCGCCGCCCACCCCGGCTCCGGCCATCGGGCCGACGGCGATGCCCGCACCGGCGGCCGCGGCCAGCGAGACGGCGACGGAGGGCGCGGGCGGCAGCGGCAGCGCGCGGGCGAAGACGGCGACCGCGACGGCGGCCGCGCCGACGGTCACGGCGGCGGTGTCCGCGGCCAGGTAACCGGCGCAGACGATGGCGAGGGCGGCGGAGGCCACCGAGGCCATCAGGCCGTACATCCGCTCGTCGGGGTCGGCGTGGCTGCGCAGCTGGAGGACGAGGGTGAGCAGCACCCAGGCTCCGAGGGTGCCGATGATCGCGCCGGGACCGTACGCCTCGTCCACCGCGAGCACCGCCACGTCGGCGACCAGGGCTCCGGCGAAGGCCAGGGCGATGCCCTGCCGGGCGGGCCACATGCCGTTGAGGCGGAACCAGCCGGCCGCGGTGAGCCCCTGGAGGGCGATCAGCGGCACGAGGAGGGCGTACTGGCCGACGGCGGCGGCCACGGCGAGCAGCACCCCGAGAACGGCGGTCAGTATGGCCGGCTGCGGACCGGGGTCGATGATCGGCGACCGGCCCTCGGCGCGGGCCTGCGCCGGGTCGACGGCGCGCACGGTGTTGCCGCCGAGGGTGGGCGGGGAGTACTCCGGCTCCTCGCCGGCGGCCTCCGGCGGCGCGGGCAGTACGGGAGGCCCGGCCAGTACGGGAGGCTCGGGCGCCGGCGCCACGGGCGGCAGGTACGCGGTCTGCTCGACCGGCGGCTCCGCCTGGGGCGGCAAGTACGCGGTGGTCTCGGCCCAGTCCGCGGCAGGGGCGGGAGCAGGGACCGGGGCCTCGTCGCGGAACCAGCCCTCCGGGGCGGCCGGCTGCTGCGCGGAACCGGGGTCGTGCCCGGGGCCCGGGTAGGGCGGGAGATAGGCGGTCTGCTCGGCCGCCGGGGCCACCGGGGCCGCCTGGGCCGCCTGGGACCAGTCCTGGGCCGGAGCCGGAGCCGGGACCTCGTCACGGAACCAGCCGTCCGGGGCCGCCGGAGCGGGCGCGGCGGGCGGCAGATAGGCGGTCTGTTCGGCGGCCGGGGCCTCGTCGCGGAACCAGCCCTCGGGCGCGACCGGCTGCCCCGGCACCCCGCCCAGCGGCGGCTGCACCGGCTGGTAGCCGGTGTCCCAGGTGTCGGTCTGCCAGGTCTGCGTCCCGTACGGGTCCTGGTGCTGCTGCGGCTGCTGCTCGTACTGCGGCTGCTCGTACTGCGGCTGCTGCTGCTGTTCGTACTGCTGCTGCCGCTGTCGCTGCTGCTGCTCGTACTGCTGCTGTTCCTCAGGCGTGCTCATCGGCTCCCGCTCACCCGCCCGCGAACGGCGGGAGCACCTCGACGGTGCCCCCCTCGGTCAGCAGGACGGAATCGTGCGGGCGCTTGCCCACAGGCTCATCGTTCACCAGGAAGGAGCAGCGCAGCAGGACCCGGGTCAGTTCCCCGGGGTGGCGTTCCCGCACGGCGTCGAGCGCCTCGGCCAGGGTGCGCGCCGAGTACGGCTCCTCCGCCGTCTTGGCCGCGGCCTTGGCCGCCGCCCAGTAGCGGATGGTTCCGGTTGCCACTGCAGCTCCTATCGTCGGCTCTCTACCGTCGGCCTCCATGATGACCCCTCCGCACCCCCGCACCGGCGTGCCTCCGCGCGCCCCGTGTGCGCCCGGGCGGCCCGGCAGTACCGCTCGGCGAGCCACCGAACCGGTGAAACCGGGGCATACCCTGGTCAGTGGCGTGGCAGGAACCACAGAAGCGGACCCGGCGGAGACCTCGGCCGACGAACGGCCGGTGGGCTATTCTGCTGGCGAGAGGATCCGGGCAACGTTGCCCCCGGGTCCTTTTGTGCTTTCAGCACGTTGAACGAACCGAGAACAGTGGTATCCATCCGGGCCTCAGGGCGCGGGGCCCGCGTGGAGACCGCCAGCGTCACCGTACGAAGCAGTACCGCGCACGTCCTCGACGGGACCGAGGAGGAACCGACGTGATGGACCAGCGATCCGTGCAGAACCGCCTGACCGGGGCAGGTGAGCGGGTATGAGCTCTCTCCTGCTGCTGACCAACGCCCTGCAGCCGTCGACCGAGGTGCTGCCCGCCCTCGGCCTGCTGCTGCACAACGTCCGGGTGGCGCCCGCCGAGGGCCCGGCCCTCGTGGACACCCCGGGCGCCGACGTCATCCTCGTGGACGGCCGCCGCGACCTGCCGCAGGTGCGGTCGCTGTGTCAGCTGCTCCGCTCCACCGGGCCGGGCTGCCCGCTGATCCTGGTCGTGACCGAGGGCGGGCTCGCGGCCGTCACCGCCGACTGGGGCATCGACGACGTACTCCTGGACACCGCCGGTCCCGCCGAGGTCGAGGCGCGGCTGCGGCTGGCCACCGGCCGCCAGCAGCTGGGCTCGGACGACTCCCCCATGGAGATCCGCAACGGCGACCTGTCGGTGGACGAGGCGACGTACTCGGCGAAGCTGAAGGGCCGGGTCCTGGACCTGACCTTCAAGGAGTTCGAGCTGCTCAAGTACCTCGCGCAGCACCCGGGCCGGGTCTTCACCAGGGCGCAGCTCCTCCAGGAGGTCTGGGGCTACGACTACTTCGGAGGCACCCGGACGGTCGACGTCCACGTACGGCGGCTGCGCGCGAAGCTCGGCCCCGAGCACGAGTCGCTGATCGGTACGGTCCGCAACGTCGGCTACCGCTTCGTCACTCCGGAGAAGGTCGAGCGGGCGGCTGCCGAGGCCGCGGCCCAGGCGGCGGCCCAGGCGGCGGCGCAGGCGGCCGCACAGGCTGTCGCGCAGGCCGGCGCGGCCGTCACCCGGTCGGCCGAAGATCCTGTGAGCATCCACTCTTCAGGACGCCCTGCCCAGAGGTAGGTCACCCCGCGTAGACTGCCGCGCGTGGCCAAGGTGACGCGGGATGACGTGGCGCGACTTGCGGGTACCTCTACCGCCGTCGTGAGCTACGTCATCAACAACGGACCCCGGCCGGTTGCCCCGGCCACGCGCGAGCGTGTACTCGCCGCGATCAAGGAGCTGGGCTACCGCCCGGACCGGGTCGCCCAGGCGATGGCCTCCCGGCGCACCGACCTCATAGGCATGATCGTCCCCGATGCCCGGCAGCCGTTCTTCGCGGAGATGGCGCACGCGGTCGAGCAGGCCGCCGCCGAGCGCGGGAAGATGGTGCTCGTCGGGAACTCCGACTACCGCGACGAGCGCGAGGTCCACTACCTGAGGGCCTTCCTCGGGATGCGGGTCTCGGGCCTGATCCTGGTCAGCCAGGGCATGAGCGAACGCGCGGCGTCCGAGATCGAGGCCTGGGACGCGCGGGTCGTGCTGCTGCACGAGCGTCCGGAGGCGATCGACGACGTCGCCGTCGTCACGGACGACATCGGCGGCGCGCAGCTCGCCACCCGCCACCTGCTGGAGCACGGGCACGAGTACGTGGCCTGCCTGGGCGGCGTGGAGACCACGCCGGAGGTCGGCGACCCGGTCGCCGACCACGTCGAGGGCTGGCGCCGGGCGATGCTGGAATCCGGCCGCTCGGTGGAGGGACGGCTCTTCCAGGCCCCGTACAACCGCTACGACGCGTACCGCGTGGCCCTGGAGGTCCTGTCGGGCCCGGACCGCCCGCCGGCCATCTTCTGTGCCACGGACGACCAGGCGATCGGGCTGCTGCGGGCGGCGCGGGAGCTGCGGATCGACGTGCCCGGGGAGCTGGCCGTCGCGGGCTTCGACGACGTGAAGGAGGCGGCCCTCACGGACCCGCCGCTGACCACGATCGCCTCGGACCGCCCGGCGATGGCCCGCGCGGCGGTGGACCTCGTCCTGGACGACGCCCTCCGCGTGGCCGGCTCCCGCCGCGAACGCCTGAAGCAGTTCCCGTCGGCCCTGGTGATCCGCCGCTCCTGCGGCTGCCGCTAGCCTCCGGCGGTTCGCCGCCGGGGGAACGGGCCCCGGCCTTATATCGGGCATACGCGGTTCTGTCGGGCTTCTCAGGCCAGGCTCAGGAAGCTCTCATGATCCGCGGACAGAGTCATAGCCATGACCGAGAGCTTCCGCCGCGAAGGCGAGTACCCGCAGGAGCACCGCCCGACCCAGGCCGGGGCGATCCATCCGCCGCCCCCCTCGTACCCGCCCGCCGCGCCGGGCTGGCACGAGGCGCACCAGCCCCCGGTCATCCTGGGCGAGACCGTCCCGGACGCCCCGGCCCCGGCGGCCCCGGCCGCCCCCACCCGTCACCGCGCCAAGAAGCCGGTCGCGCTGATCGCCGCCGTCGCCCTCGCGGCAGCGGTGATCGGCGGCGGCACCGCAGCCGCCGTCCAGCAGCTGATGGGCACCCCCGCCTCCACCGGCACCGGCGGCGTCAACGGCACCAACGTCTCCCAGTCCAACACCGGCACGGTCTCCGGCGTCGCCGAGCAGGCCGGCCCCTCCGTGGTCCGCATCGACACCCGCACCGGCTCCGGCCAGGGCACCGGCTCCGGCATCGTCATCACCGCCGACGGCGAGATCGTCACCAACAACCACGTCGTCAGCGGAGCCTCCGAGATCCAGGTGACGATGAGCGACGGAAAGAAGTACGCCGCCAAGATCGTCGGCACCGACCCCGACAAGGACCTGGCGCTCATCAAGCTCCAGGGGGCCGGAGGCCTCAAGCCCGCCAAACTCGGCGACTCCGGCAGCCTGAAGGTCGGCGACCAGGTCGTCGCCATCGGCTCCCCCGACCGCCTCACCGGCACCGTGACCAGCGGCATCGTCTCGGCCCTCGACCGCGAGGTGAACGTCGCGAAGCCGGAGCAGCAGTCCCCGCAGCAGCAGGGCGACGGCGGCTGGCCCTTCTCGTACGGCGGCAAGGAGTTCAACGGGAACACCGGCTCGGACACGGCCACGTACAAGGCCATCCAGACGGACGCCTCCCTCAACCCCGGCAACTCGGGCGGCGCCCTGTTCAACATGAACGGCGAGATCGTGGGCATGCCCTCGGCGATCTACTCCCCCAACAGCGGCGGCGCCGCCGGCAGCGTCGGTCTCGGGTTCGCCATCCCGGTCAACACCATCAAGGCCGACCTGGACTCCCTCCGCAAGGGCGGCCCCGGCGGCGCGGGCTCCGGCAGCGGCAGCGGCTCAGGCACCGGTACGACCGGCTTCGGCACCTCGTACTGAGACCCTGGATCCTGGTAACCGCGACCGACCACCACCCCTGGGGGACCTCAATGGCTGCAATCCCTGCCACGGGCGACCAGCAGCGCATCCTCGTCGTCGACGACGAGCCGGCCGTCCGTGAGGCGCTGCGCCGCAGCCTCGCCTTCGAGGGGTACGCCGTACAGACCGCGGTCGACGGGCTCGACGCCCTCGACAAGGCGGCCTCGTACGCCCCCGACCTGATCGTCCTGGACATCCAGATGCCCCGGATGGACGGACTGACCGCGGCCCGCCGGCTGCGCGCCGCGGGGACTGTCACCCCGGTCCTGATGCTCACCGCCCGCGACACCGTCGGCGACCGCGTCACCGGCCTCGACGCGGGCGCCGACGACTACCTCGTCAAGCCCTTCGAACTCGACGAGCTCTTCGCCCGCGTCCGCGCCCTGCTGCGCCGCAGCTCCTACGCCGCCCCGCAGCCGGGCGGCGAGAGCCTCGAGGACGCGCTGACCTTCGGCGACCTGCGCATGGACCTGGCCACCCGCGAGGTCACCCGGTCCGGGCGCCCGGTGGAGCTGACCCGTACGGAGTTCACGCTGCTGGAGATGTTCCTCGCGCACCCGCGCCAGGTCCTGACCCGCGAGCAGATCCTCAAGACCGTCTGGGGCTTCGACTTCGAACCCAGCTCCAACTCCCTGGACGTGTACGTGATGTACCTGCGCCGCAAGACCGAGGCGGGCGGCGAGCCCCGCCTGGTCCACACCGTGCGCGGGGTGGGCTACGTACTGCGCGCCGGCGAGAGCGGTCCCGAGTGATCCGGATGTCCCCGGCCGCCAGATTCCGCGCCCTGCCGCTGCGCTCCCGCCTCGCGCTGCTGGTCACGGTGGCGGTGGCGCTGGCCGTGGCCGCGTGTGCTGCGGTGTCCTGGGTGATGGTGCGCGCCCAGCTCCTCGACCAGCTGGACCGCTCGCTCCTGGCGACCAATCCGAACGCCCAGGTGTCGCGCGCCCTGGAGGACCGGCGCTGCGCCCGCCCTCCCGAGGCGCAGCAGGACATCGCCGGGAACCTCAACGCGACGGTCCAGATCGTCACCGCCGACGGCGCGCACTGCTGGGTGAGCGGCCCTGAGACGCTGCCCGTGACCGCCGTGGACAAGGAGATCGCGGCGGGCAAGCACCGGGCCGCCCTGCAGGACGTGACGACCACCGACGGCACCGACATGCGCGTCTACACCTTCCCCGCACAGGCCCAGCCCGGCGGCCCGGTCTTCGCGATCTCCGTCGCCAAACCGCTCGCCGACATCGACAAGCCCCTGTCCACCCTGGCCTGGGTGCTGCTCCTGGTCTCCGGCATCGGAGTGGTCGGCGCGGGCGCCGCCGGGCTGTGGGTGGCCCGGACCGGACTGCAGCCCGTCGACGAACTGACCGGCGCGGTCGAGCACATCGCGCGGACCGAGGACCTCACCGTACGGATCCCCGACGAGGGTGACGACGAGATCGCCCGCCTGTCGCGGTCCTTCAACTCCATGACGGCCGCCCTCGCCTCCTCCCAGGAGCGGCAGGCCCAGCTGATCGCCGACGCCGGGCACGAGCTGCGCACCCCGCTGACCTCGCTGCGGACGAACATCGAGCTGCTGGCCCGCAGCGAGGAGACCGGCCGTGCCATCCCGCCCGAGGACCGCAGGGAGCTGCTGGCCTCGGTCAAAGCACAGATGACCGAGCTCGCCGCGCTGATCGGGGACCTCCAGGAGCTGTCCCGCCCCGACGCCGTCTCCCCCGGCCCGCTCGGGGTGGTGGCCCTGCACGAGATCACCGGGGCCGCGCTGTCCCGGGCCCGGCTGCGCGGTCCGGAGCTGGACTTCAGCTCCGCCCTGGATCCCTGGTACGTACGGGGCGAGGCGGCCGCGCTGGAGCGGGCGGTGGTCAACGTCCTGGACAACGCGGTGAAGTTCAGCCCGCCGGGCGGCGCGGTCGAGGTGACGCTGCGGGCGGGCGAGCTGCGCGTACGGGACCACGGTCCGGGCATCCCGGACGAGGACCTCCCGCACGTCTTCGAGCGCTTCTGGCGCTCCCCCTCCGCCCGCGCCCTGCCCGGCAGCGGCCTGGGCCTGTCGATCGTGGCCCGTACGGTGGCACGCGCGGGCGGGAGCGCCGAACTGCGGGCGGCGGCCGACGGCGGACCGGGCACGGAGGCGGTGCTCCGCATCCCGGGAGCCCCGTCCCCGCCGCCGCCCGGGCCCTCAGTTGTGCCGGATCAGTGAGGCGACCAGGCCGGAGCGGGTGTTCGGGAAGTCCATCGGGACGATCCCGAGCCCGGTCCGGCCGGCCATCTCCCCGCCGTCGACGAAGGCGTGCACCTGTGGGTTGAGGCGGTCGGAGTTCCAGCGCGGCGGCATGTACGCCGAGGTGCTGCTGTAGTTCACGAAGAGCTTGCCGGGCTGCTGGACGGCCTTGCGGAAATGGTTCTCGATCTTGCCGCGTTTGGCGAAGGGCTCGGCGTTCCAGTCGTCCTGGATGTCGAAGACGTTGCCGTCGCCGTAGCGCAGGCCGGGCAGTCCGCCGTTGTCGGCGAGCAGGACCACCTTGCCGCGGGCCTGGCCGAGCGCGGGCAGGGTGTCGGCGATCCGGAACAGCGGGCGCCAGCCGCGGTTGTCCAGGTAGTCGTCGAAGACGGCGCGGAAGGTGGCGTCGCTGTCCGTGGAGTACTCCTGCTTGAGCCGCATCAGGACGGTCTCGGACGGGCGCGCGGCGAGGAAGTTCCAGCAGGCGGCGAGCACGTCGCCGAACATCAGGTTCTGGTAGAAGGACCCGTGGTGGATGGCGAACGAGCCGCCCGTCACCCGGCAGCGGACGTCGAGGAACCGGATGCCGGAGTCGAGCTGTTCGGCGATCGAGGTGTTCTGGCAGGCGACGTAGAGCCCGCCCTGGCGGGCTCCGGAGTCGTGCGTGCCGGGGATGGTCATCCGCTGGAGGGGCGTCGGGTCGCCGAGGCCCGCCATCCAGTCCTGGGTGCCCAGTGCCGTGGCCGCGGCGGATGGTGTGCCGAGCCCGACGGCAACGCCCGTAGCCAGTGCTCCGGCCAGAAACGCCCGCCGGTCCAGTCCCACGCCCATGCCCATGCCCGCCCCTTTGCCGACCCAGTGGTGGGTCCGGATTATGGCGTGCGGAACCAGCCTTTACTACCTGCCGGTAGGAGCGAACTTCAGAACAACTCCCTTACACCTCAGGCGAGTTGGGGCAAGACAGCCCTAACCGTCCAGCAGCTCCGCCATCGCGCGCAGCCCGCGGGCGATCGACTGCCCGTCGGGCGTGTGCTCCGGGTCGGTCAGGCACTGGACCATCACCCCGGTGAGCAGCGCGATGTGCACCGACCCGAGGGCCCGTACGTCCTCCTCGGTGACCGCGTCCTCGGACACCCCGCGCAGCTGCGCGGCCACCATGCGCCGGGACCTTCGCTGACCCTCGGCCAGGACCGCGAGCAGCTCGGGCGAGGACTGCGCGTGCACGAAGGCCTCGACGTTGGCGATCCACAGCCAGCTCATGTCGCCGAAGTCCCGGATCTTGCGGTCCCAGGTGTCGGCGTACCGCTCCACGGCGGTGTCGCCCTGCCCGGTGAGCCGTCCGGACCCCGCGGCCCACTCGTCCATCGCGGCGAAGAGCGCCTGGTTGAGCAGCACCTCACGCGATCCGAAGTGGTAGCCGATCGCGGCCATGCTGACCTTCGACGCCGTGGCGATGTCGCGCACGGTCGTGCGGAGGTACCCCTTCTCCTCCAGGCAGCGCCGGGCTCCGGCCAGCAGGTCCTCGCGATTTCCCATGCCGGGATCGTATCCGCGCCCCCCGCTTGGGCAACCGCCCTAGACATACGTATTGCGCGCTTGCCCAAATCCTGGCAGGCTTCGGTCATCGGAAGAAGATCCACGGGCCCACAGGAGGCACCTGCCATGCGCCACGAGCTGAAGATCGACGACCGCACCCTGTCCTACCTGGACTTCGGAGGCACCGGCCGCCCGCTGCTCGCCCTGCACGGCGGCCTCTCCGAAGCGGCCTCCTACGCCGGCCTGGCCACCGCCCTCGGCGACGAGTGGCGGATCATCGCCCCCGACCAGCGCGGCCACGGCGACTCCGACCGCACCCCCGAGTACACCCGCGAGGGATACGTGGGCGACGCCGTCGCGCTGCTGGAACACCTGGACCTGGGCACCCCGGTGCCCGTCCTCGGCTTCTCCCTCGGCGGCACCAACGCCTACCACCTGGCCGCCGCCCGCCCCGACCTGGTCTCCGCGCTGATCAACGTCGACTGCCCCGTGGAGGTGGTGCCCAAGGACGGCCCGGACTTCTGGGCCTTCCTCCACCACCTCCCGTACACCGCGCCGACCCGCGAGGAACTCATCACCGCGCTCGGCCCGATGGGCCCGACCTACGCCCCCGCGCTGCGCCCCGAGGGCAGCGGCTGGCGGCTGCCGTTCCACCCGCAGGACACCCTGGCCACCCTGGCGCTCGCCCACGGCGACCGCTGGGACGTCTGGCTCGCCAGCGACTGCCCGGCGCTGCTGATCCACGGCCTGCGCAGCCAGGCGCTCTCCAAGGAGCAGGCCGACGCGATGGTCTCCCGGCGGCCCGGGACCTCGTACGCCGCCCTCGACACCGAGCACTTCGTGCCCTTCCAGGACCCGGAGGGCTTCGCGAAGGCCGTCCACACCTTCCTCGCGACCCTCTAGCGACGCCGGAGAACGCCGAAGGGGCGGCGGGCCGACCGGCCCGCCGCCCCTCACAGGGGTACTGCGTGACGTACTGCGTGACGTACTACTTGATGACCGTGATCCGGTCCGCCGCCGGCGGGACGATCGGGTTCGCGGCCGTCGACTTGCCCAGGTAGGCGTTGAAGCAGTCCAGGTCGGGCGCGCCGACCAGCTTGTTCTTGTGCTCCTTCAGGACGGTGAAGCCGTCACCGCCGCCCGCGAGGAACTCGTTCATCGCGACCCGGTAGGTCTTGGCGGGGTCGATCGCCGCGCCGTTGAGCCTGACCGAGTCCACGACGATGCGGTCCGCACTGGCCTTGGTCATGTCGAGGGTGTACGTGAAGCCCTTCGACACCTGGAGGATCTTCGGGTTCGGGCCGTTGACCGTGCCGCTGACCTGCTGCTGGAGCGCGGTGATCAGCTGCGCGCCGGTCAGGTCCACGATGTTCATCATGTTGTTGAACGGCTGGACCGTGTAGGACTCGCCGTACGTCACCACGCCGTCGCCCTCGGCCCCCGAGGCCTTGTAGGCGAGGTCGGCACGGATGCCGCCCGGGTTCATGATGGCCAGCTGCGCGCCGCCCTTGTCGGCCGGGGCGAGCGCCTCGAGCTGCGCGTCGGCGATCAGGTCACCGAGCGGCTTCTCCGGCGCCTCGGAGCCGCGGCCGGAGATGTCGGCCGAGATGAAGCCCTGCGGGCGGTTCGCGATCGGGGCCGCCAGCTCGCTCCAGCGCTTGATCAGCTCGGTCATGTCCGCGGCCTTGGGCTGGTCGCGGGTGACGACCTTGTTGACCGGCTTGGGCGAGCTGACCGGCGTACGGACGATGTCCTTGGTCTGCCGGTCGTAGGTCAGCGTGGTGTCCGTGAACAGCCGGCCGTAGGAGGCGGCGGAGGTCACCATGCGCGGGTTGCCCGCCGGGTCGGGGATGTTGCAGGCGTACGCCTGGTGCGTGTGGCCGGTGACCAGCGCGTCGACCTTGGCGTCCACGTTCTTGGCTATGTCGACGATGGCACCGGAGATGCCGGCGCCCGCGCCGGGGACGTTGCAGTCGTAGTTGTACGCGCCGTTCGCCGGCAGACCGCCCTCGTGGATCAGCGCGACGATCGACTTCACGCCCTGCTTGTTCAGCTCGGCGGCGTACTTGTTGATCGTCTCGATCTCGTCGCCGAACTTCAGCCCCTTGACGCCCTCGGCGGTGACGACGTCCGGAGTGCCCTCCAGGGTGACGCCGATGAAGCCGATCTTCACGTCCCCCTTCTTCCAGATGAAGGTGGGGTTCATCATCGGACGCTTGGTCTTCTCGTCCGTGACGTTGGCGGCGAGGAACTTGAACTCGGAGCCCGTGAACTCCTTGCTGGGCTCGAAGCAGCCCTCGACCGGGTGGCAGCCGCCGTACGCCATGCGGCGCAGCTCGGCCTTGCCCTCGTCGAACTCGTGGTTGCCGACGCTGGTGACGTCCAGGCCGAGCTTGTTCAGCGCCTCGATGCTCGGCTCGTCGTGGAAGAGCCCGGACAGCATCGGGCTGCCGCCGATCATGTCACCGGCCGTGGCCGTGACGGAGTACTCGTGGCCCTTGCGGGCTTCGCGCAGGCTGGTCGCGAGGTACTCGACCCCGCCCGCGGGTATGGCCTTGGTGGTGCCGTCGGCCTGACGTTCGGTCACGTTGCCGGACGAGCCCTGCGGGGGCTCGAGCGTGCCGTGGAAATCGTTGAACGACAGCATCTGCACATCGACGGTCCGGCTCTTGCCGGCACCGCCACCACTCGCGGCGCCGGCCGGCAGAGCGGCGGCGACCATCGCCCCGGCCCCGGCCGTGACGGCGAGAGCGGTGAAGGTCAACCGGCGGGTGCGGCGGTGCCGTTGTGGCGTCGCTGACATTTAGTCCCCTTTGTGGACAGCGAGACAAACTTGGGAGGTCCGCCGCAGCCTATTGTCAACGCGCGTAGCACGACAGGGGGTAAGGGGTAGCCGACTGCTGAATTGTTAGAAGGTCGCGGCCGGACATCGGATACCTCTTTTGGGTGAACATGGGCCATATTGAGAGGTTCCCGGCCTTGCCGAACTGGTTGCCTGTGGGGGCGGGATGGCCGCTGCGGCGAGTGGAGAGGGGGCGGGCTGTGGCGCAGGGCACACGGAAGAAGGTGCTCGAACTCCGCCTGCTAGCAGATCCATTCGTGGTCGCTGCCCCAACTGGTGCCCGCATCCGAGACCGTCTGCGTCTGAGTTCGGCGGATGAGAAGATCCTGATGCTCCTCGGTGACCACCTCGGTCATCACGCTCGTGCTGATCTGGCCGAACGCGTCCGTATCGGCAAGGTGCCGGTCAAGGACAATCGTCGGGCGGAGCGTAAGCGCGCGCTGACGAAAGTGTCGTCGTCACGGTGGGCGGGGGCCATCACCCGGGCCAGTGAGGACCAGTACCGGCTGTCATTGCGCTGTCTTTTCGATGAGCGGGCGTTGCTGCGCAGGGCAATCACGGAGATCGGCAAACGTCTGGCTTTACCCTGCGGCCGACGTGTGGGTGGGGTTCGGGGCTACCAGAGCCGGGCTGAGCGGGCACAGAAGCAGTGCCGGCTGCAGTCGTTCACCGCCCGCCTGACCGAGGTGGATCGGCGTATCGAGGGCGGGCATCCGGCGATCGTGCTCGGCGGGCGAAGGCTCGCGAGGGCACGGCACAACCTCGCCGACACCAGTCTCACGGAGAGCGAGTGGCGGGAGCGGTGGGACTCTGCCCGTTTGTTCCTGACCGCCGACGGCGAGTCCGGCGTGCCCTACGGGAACTACACGATCAGCGTTGACCCGGCCGACGGCAGCGTCACGATCGTCCTGCCCGAACCAATGCGGCACCTCGCCAACGCGCCCCGTGGCCGGTACCAGCTCGACTGCACCGTCACCTTCCACCACCGCTTGGATGAGTGGCTGGACCGGATCACCGCCGGCCAAGCCGTCCGCTACGACATCGTTCACGACCCGTCCCGCGGCCGCTGGTACCTCGACGCCTCCTGGGCCACCCCGAAAAGAGTGCAGCCCACTGCGGACGAGCTCGCCGCCACCGGCGCCCGCCTGCTGGCGGTCGACCTCAACGCCGATCATCTCGCCGCCTGCGTCGTAGACACCCACGGCAACCCGGTCGGTGAACCCGTCACGGTGCCCACCGACCTGCCCGGCCCCACATCCCAGCGCGACGGCCGCCTACGGGCCGCGATCACCGAACTCATCAACCTCGCCAGGGCGAACGGCTGCGCCGGCCTGGCGATCGAGAATCTCGGCTTCGCTGACGCCCGTGCCACAGGCCGCGAAACCATGGGACACGGCAGACACGGCAAGAACTTCCGCCGCGCCGTCGCCGGACTTCCCACCGCGCGCTTCCGGGAACGGCTGCGCGGCATGGCCCACCACCACGGGCTCGTTGTGATCGCCGTCGACCCCGCATACACCTCCCGTTGGGGAGCCCAGCACTGGAAGCAGCCGCTCCAGCAACAATCGAAGACCACCGTCGTCACCGGCCACCACGCGGCCGCTGCGGCAATCGGCAGGCGCGCCCTCGGACACGGGCTACGGCGTCGGCCAGGTGTGACCGCACACGACCAGAGGATCGTGGCGCGGAGAGCTACCGGCCAGACCGTCCCCCGCCCGAGGGCACGCGGGACCGCGAGCCCGCCAAGGACCGCAGGCACGCCCCACCAGGGCACCAAGACCTGCCGGGACCGAAGCGACCAGCACGCGCTGTTCCCAGTCTCCCAAGACCGTTCGGGGAGACAACCGGCCAGTCCGGTAGGAGGCGATGCGGCCAACACGGGCCAACTCGGCTAGGAACGGTATCGAGGTGGTTACACGGAGACGTACGCGGACAAGGCGGACCGATGCCCGGGGCCGCACCAGCACCTCCGCCCGCCGCGGTCGTAGTCTCAGGGCATGACTGACGCAGCAGCGGCCCTGGAGCCGGGACGGCAGATTGAGACCCTCGACGAGCTGACGGAGGAACAGGCCGCAGCCGTACTCGCCCTGATCGAGGACGCGGCACGCACCGACGGCACCACCGCCGTGTCCGAACAGGGACGCCTCCAGCTGCGCGGCGGGCCGCGCGAGGGCATCCGGCACTTCCTGCTCACCGAGGGCGGCCGGCTCGCCGGATACGGGCAACTGGAGGACACCGACCCGGTGGAGGCCCCGGCCGCCGAGCTCGTCGTCCACCCGGCGCTGCGCGGACGCGGCCACGGGCGGGCACTCGGCACGGCCCTGCTGGCCGCCTCCGGCAAGCGGATCCGGGTGTGGGCCCACGGCGGCAAGTCGGCCGCCCGGCACCTGGCCCAGGTGCTCGGCCTGACGCTGTTCCGCGAGCTGCGCCAGCTGCGCCGGCCGCTCGGCCCGGACGCGGACCCGCTGCCGGAACCGGTACTGCCGGCGGGTGTGACCGTACGGACCTTCCTGCCCGGCACCGACGACGAGGCCTGGCTCGCGGCGAACGCGGCCGCCTTCGCCCACCACCCCGAGCAGGGCGCGCTGACCCAGCGGGACCTGAACGACCGGATCGCGCAGCCCTGGTTCGACCCGCAGGGCTTCTTCCTCGCCGAGCGCGCCGGAGAGCTGGTCGGCTTCCACTGGACGAAGATCCACCGGGCCGAGCAGCTGGGCGAGGTCTACGTGGTCGGCGTCCGCCCGGGGGCCCAGGGCGGCGGCCTCGGCAAGGCCCTGACGGCGATCGGCCTGCGCCACCTCGCGGCGGCGGGCCTGCCGACGGCGATGCTGTACGTGGACGCCGACAACCCGGCGGCCCTGGCCGTCTACGAGCGCATGGGCTTCACGACCCACGAGGTGGACCTGATGTACCGGACGGAGAGCTGAGCCGGTCCAGACCCACTGGGGGCCCCTCCCGGCGGTGGCCGGGGGAGTTTGCGGCGTGGGGGTCCCCCCGGACGGAGTCTGGGGGAGGGTCCGGGGCGGACACGCACCGCACCCCGGCGCACACATAGCGGACTCGTGCGCCAGCCGGACCCGGGAAGCCACACGCCATTAACCAGGCATTAAGACGCGCTTGCGACTCTCCCCGCATGTACCCCCGACTCCGACTGACGGCCGACACTTCCGACGCGCCTGTCCTGCCGCGCGCGCGGAAGAATGGAGTCATGAGCCACAAGCCCAGCGCAGGTCCCACCGAGGTCCCCGCCCAGCACCCGTCTCAGACGTCCGCCGCCCCCGCGGGAGGGCCGGGCAATACGGCCGTCACCGGCGCCCACGCGCGGATAGGTTCCATCAGCGCGCACCGCCCGCACGTCGACCTCGAGCCCGATCTCGACGCCGACCTGGACGCCTACGACGACAAGGACGGCGGCGAGCTGCCGCCCGGCCGGTTCCTCGACCGGGAGCGCAGCTGGCTCGCCTTCAACGAGCGGGTGCTGGAGCTCGCCGAGGATCCGACGACGCCCCTCCTGGAGCGCGCCAACTTCCTGGCGATCTTCGCGAGCAACCTCGACGAGTTCTTCATGGTCCGCGTGGCGGGCCTCAAACGGCGTATCGCGACCGGCGTCGCCACCCGTTCGGCCTCAGGCCTGCAGCCCCGCGAGGTGCTGGACCTCATCTGGACCCGCTCGCGCGAGCTCATGGCCCGGCACGCCGCCTGCTTCCAGCAGGACATCTCCCCGGCGCTGGCCGAGGAGGGCGTCCACCTCATCCGCTGGCCGGACCTCACCGAGAAGGAGCAGGCCCGCCTCTTCACCCTGTTCCGCAACCAGATCTTCCCGGTGCTGACCCCGCTGGCCGTCGACCCCGCGCACCCGTTCCCGTACATCTCGGGCCTCTCGCTGAACCTGGCCGTGGTCGTGCGCAACCCCGTCAGCGGTCACCGCCACTTCGCCCGGGTCAAGGTCCCGCCGCTCCTCTCCCGCTTCCTGGAGGCCTCCCCGCAGCGCTACGTCCCGCTGGAGGACGTCATCGCCGCGCACCTGGAGGAGCTGTTCCCCGGCATGGAGGTGCTCGCGCACCACATGTTCCGCGTGACCCGCAACGAGGACCTCGAGGTGGAGGAGGACGACGCCGAGAACCTCCTCCAGGCCCTGGAGAAGGAGCTCATGCGGCGCCGCTTCGGCCCGCCCGTGCGCCTGGAGGTCGAGGAGTCCATCGACCCGGGCGTCCTGGACCTCCTGGTGCAGGAGCTGAAGGTCAACCCCTCCGAGGTGTACCCGCTGCCCGGTCCGCTGGACCTGACGGCCCTCTTCGGGATCGCCTCCCTGGACCGGCCCGAGCTGAAGTACCCCAAGTTCATCGCCGGCACCCACCGGGACCTGGCCGAGGTCGAGTCCGCGTCCGCGCCGGACATCTTCGCCGCGCTGCGCGAGCGGGACGTGCTGCTGCACCACCCGTACGACTCCTTCTCCACCTCGGTGCAGGCCTTCCTGGAGCAGGCCGCCGCCGACCCGGACGTCCTCGCGATCAAGCAGACGCTGTACCGCACCTCCGGCGACTCCCCGATCGTGGACGCCCTGATCGACGCCGCCGACTCGGGCAAGCAGGTCCTCGTACTCGTCGAGATCAAGGCCCGCTTCGACGAGCAGGCCAACATCAAGTGGGCGCGCAAGCTGGAGGAGTCCGGCTGCCACGTCGTCTACGGGCTCGTCGGCCTCAAGACCCACTGCAAGCTCTCGCTCGTCGTCCGCCAGGAGGGCGACCAGCTGCGCCGCTACTCGCACGTGGGCACCGGCAACTACCACCCCAAGACCGCCCGGCTCTACGAGGACCTCGGCCTGCTCACCGCCGACCCGCAGGTCGGCGCGGACCTCTCCGACCTCTTCAACCGGCTGTCCGGCTACTCGCGCCGCGAGACCTACCGCCGGCTGATGGTGGCACCCCGCTCGCTGCGCGACGGGCTGATAGCCCGGATCGACAAAGAGGCCGCCCACCACCGGGCCGGCCGCCCCGCGTACGTGCGCCTGAAGATGAACTCGATCGTCGACGAGGCCCTCATCGACTCGCTCTACCGGGCCTCCCAGGCCGGTGTGCCCGTCGACATCTGGGTGCGCGGCATCTGCGCGGTGCGCCCCGGAGTACCCGGACTCTCGGAGAACATCCGGATCCGCTCGATCCTCGGCCGCTTCCTGGAACACTCCCGGGTCTTCGCCTTCGGCAACGGCGGCGAACCCGAGGTGTGGATCGGCAGCGCCGACATGATGCACCGCAACCTCGACCGCCGTATCGAGGCACTGGTCAGGGTCGCCGACCCGGCCCACCGCGCGGCCCTGGACCGGATGCTGGAAACCGGGATGTCCGACGTCACCTCCTCCTGGCACCTGGGCCCGGACGGCGAATGGACGCGGCACAGCACGGACGCGGAAGGCCAGCCGCTGCGGCACGTACAGGAGATGCTCATAGACGCCCGGAGGCGCCGGCGTGGCTCAGCCAAACCATGACCCGATGGCAGTTACGGCATGCGCGGGTGACGTGCTCGGCACGTACCTGCGCACCCAGGCCACGGCCTTCTTGCGCGGGCTCCGCCTGCACGAGGAGTGGGGGTCCCCCCGGACGGAGTCTGGGGGAGGGGCCGACGCCTCGGAAGGAAGCGATGCGGCGCGCAGCCTGCGGGGGGCCGCGCGCCGGATCAGCGGTTCCCTGGCCACCTTCCGGGTGGTGACCGAGTCCTCCTGGGCGGACGGGCTGCGCACCGAGCTGGTGTGGCTGTCCTCGACCCTGGCCGACGAGCACGCGTACGCCGCCCGGCTGGCCCGGCTGATGGACGCGCTCCACCGGCTGTCGGGCACGTCCGAGGTCCCGGCGCCGCGCGGCACGGCCGGCGCGCTCACGGTGGGCTCGGCGCGCGCGGGCGCACTGCTGGAGCGCCAGCTCACCCTGGCCCGTACGCGCGCCCACTCGGCGACCCTCCAAGCCCTGGGCTCCGCCCGTTTCCACGCGGTGGCGGACGCGGTGGCGGTGCTGGCCTCGGAGGTCCCGCTGGATCCGGTCGCGGCCCGGGGCCGCATCGAGGACGTCCTGGTGCCGCTGGCCGCGGTGGCCGAAACCCGCCTGTCGGCGGCGGTCTCGGCGCTGCCGCCGGCCGAGGACACGCACCGGTACGACGCGGACTGTGACGGGCCCTGGCACGAGGTACGCCGCCTCCTGCGGGTCCACCGGTACGCGCGGGAGGCGCTGGGCGAGGACGTGACGCGCCCCGCGGCCGCGGGCGAGGCCCTGGACCGCCACCGCGACGCGGCCGAGGCGGCGAACGCCTCCGCGACGGCGGCCCGCACCCCGCGCATCGCCCCGGCGACGGCGTACGCGCTGGGCATCCTGCACGCGGACCAGCGCCACGCGGTCGAGTCCGCCCGTTTCGACTTCCGGCAGATCTGGCTCCCCGCCTCCGCGGACTCCCGCGGTCACGCCGAGATAACAGCCGGATAACGGAAGATTACGCCTGTGGGCGGACCTGCCGGATCGCACCGGGTCGTCCGCCATGGTTCACCGTCCGTTCACTCGGCCCGGTCGGCCGCTTCACTTGATCTGACTAATTTCAGCGGTGCAAGGTGCGAGCCGCCCGGCAAACGAGCAGCTCAGCCTCGCAACCGACGTAGTCCTCTTCGCACGCCGCCCCGATACAGAAAGCGGCCGGCGGCTTCTGGAAGGAACACCCGAAAGTGAAGCTTCAGCGCAAGAACATGCTTCGTGCCTCCGCCCTCGGGGCGCTTGTCGTGTCCGGCGCCCTGGTCCTCACGGCGTGCGGCTCGGACGACAACACCAAGGACACCGGCGCGAGCGGCAAGCCGTCGGCGGCCGCCGCGGGCGACATCAAGTGCGACGACGCCAAGGGCAAGCTCCTGGCCTCGGGCTCTTCCGCGCAGAAGAACGCGGTCGAGCTGTGGGTGAAGAACTACATGGCCGCCTGCTCCGGCGTCGAGGTGAACTACAAGTCCTCCTCCTCCGGTGAGGGCATCGTCGCCTTCAATCAGGGCACCGTCGGTTTCGCCGGCTCCGACTCGGCGCTGAAGCCGGAGCAGGTCGAGGAGTCGAAGAAGGTCTGCACCGGTGGCCAGGGCATCAACCTGCCGATGGTCGGTGGCCCCGTCGCCCTCGGCTTCAACGTCGCCGGCGTGGAGAAGCTGAACCTCGACGCCGCCACGGTCGCCAACATCTTCAACGACAAGATCAAGAAGTGGGACGACGAGGCGATCAAGAAGCTGAACCCCGGCGTCACGCTTCCCTCCACCGCGATCCAGGCCTTCCACCGCTCCGACGACTCGGGCACCACCGAGAACGTCACCAAGTACCTCAAGGCCACCGCGCCCGACGCCTGGCCGTACGAGGCCGCGAAGAAGTGGGCCGCTCCGGGTGGCCAGGCCGCCTCCGGCTCCGCCGGTGTCGCCGCCCAGGTCAAGCAGGTCGACGGTTCGATCGGCTACTTCGAGCTCTCCTTCGCCAGCTCGCAGAGCATCAAGACGGTCGACCTGAACACGGGCGCCTCCGCCCCGGTCAAGGCCACCGGTGAGAACGCCTCCAAGGCCATCGCCGCCGCCAAGGTCGCCGGCACCGGTTCCGACCTGGCCCTGAAGCTCGACTACACCACCAAGGCCGAGGGCGCTTACCCGCTGGTCCTGGTGACGTACGAGGTCGTCTGCGACAAGGGCAACAAGGCCGAGACGCTCCCGACCGTGAAGTCCTTCCTGAACTACGCCGCCTCCGACGCGGGCCAGAAGGTCCTCCTCGAGAACGGCTACGCGCCGATCCCGGCCGAGATCAACGCCAAGGTCCGCGAGGCCGTCGCCAAGCTGGGCTAGTCCTGACCCTCGGTGCCGGGCGGATCCCGTCCGACCGCCCGGCACCCGAGGACCCTCCCCCTCCACCCAGGGGGATCCGGTGCACCGCCGCCAGGGGGCCTGCCCCCCACACAGACCGGAAAGACCATGGCTTCCACCACACCCACCCCGATAGACACGGCTCCGCCCGTCTCCAGGAGCAAGGGATCCACCGGCCGCGCCGGTGACAAGATCTTCGCCGGGCTCTCCAAGGGCTCCGGCATTCTGCTGCTGGTGATCATGGCGTCGATCGCCGCCTTCCTCACCTACCGCGCCACGATCGCCCTGTCGAAGAACGAGGGGAACTTCCTCACCACCTTCGACTGGAACGCGTCGGCCAACCCGCCCGTCTTCGGCATCGCCGTCCTGCTCTTCGGCACCGTCGTCAGCTCGATCATCGCGATGGCCATCGCGGTTCCGATCGCTGTCGGCATCGCCCTGTTCATCTCGCACTACGCGCCGCGCAAGCTGGCCGCCCCCCTCGCCTACGTGGTCGACCTGCTGGCCGCCGTGCCGTCGATCATCTACGGCATCTGGGGCGCCCTCTTCCTCGTCCCGCAGCTGGCAGGCCTGAACCTCTGGCTCGACGAGTACATGGGCTGGACCTACGTCTTCGAGAAGACCCAGGTCGGCGTGGCCCGCTCGCTCTTCACCGTCGGCATCCTGCTCGCGATCATGATCCTGCCGATCGTGACCAGCGTCAGCCGCGAGGTCTTCCTCCAGGTTCCGCGCATGAACGAGGAGGCCGCCCTGGCCCTCGGCGCGACCCGCTGGGAGGTCATCCGGATGTCGGTACTGCCCTTCGGCCGCTCCGGCGTCATCTCCGCCTCGATGCTCGGCCTCGGCCGCGCACTCGGCGAGACCATGGCCGTCGCGACCGTCCTCTCCCCGAGCTTCCTGATCTCCGGCCACATCCTGAACCCGGGTGGCGGCACCTTCGCGCAGAACATCGCCGCGAAGTTCGACGAGGCCAACGAGTTCGGCCGGGACGCGCTGATCGCCTCCGGTCTGGTCCTCTTCCTGCTCACCCTGCTGGTCAACGGTGCAGCCCGCCTGATCATCGCTCGCCGCAAGGACTTCTCGGGGGCGAACGCCTGATGAGCCACGCAATCCAGGACCAGCGGCCCGCCCGGGCCCCCAAGTCCGCCGCGCCCGCCAAGCTCACCCGAGGCGGCCTGCCCCGCTGGGCCCCGGCCGGCATCGCGGTCCTCTCGATCGCCCTCGGCAGCGGCATCGGCATCGTCTTCGACCTCCACAGCAAGGTCCAGTGGGGTCTGATCGCGGCCATCCTGTTCGTCATCATCACGTACACCGCCAGCTCGGTCATCGAGAACCGCCGCCAGGCCAAGGACCGCGTCGCGACCTCCGTCGTGTGGGTCTGCTTCGTCCTCGCGGTCGTCCCGCTGCTCTCGCTGATGTGGACCACGATCAGCCGCGGCCTCAAGCTCCTCAGCGGCAGCTTCCTGAGCCACTCGATGAACGGCGTGACCAGCTTCGACGAGGGCGGCGGCGTCTACCACGCCCTGCTCGGCACCATCGAGCAGGTCGCCCTGGCCACCCTGATCGCGGCGCCCATCGGCCTGCTGACCGCCGTCTACCTGGTCGAGTACGGCCGGGGCTCGCTCGCCAAGGCCGTGACCTTCTTCGTCGACGTCATGACCGGCATCCCCTCCATCGTCGCGGGTCTGTTCATCCTGACGACCTGGAACCTGATGCTCGGCTTCGGCCCCTCCGGCTTCGCCGGCGCCATGGCCCTGTCGATCCTGATGATGCCCGTAGTGGTCCGCTCCACCGAGGAGATGCTCAAGCTCGTCCCGAACGAGCTGCGCGAGGCCGCCCTCGCCCTCGGTGTGCCGAAGTGGCGCATGATCCTCAAGGTCGTGCTCCCCACCGCCATCGGCGGCATCTCCACCGGCGTCATGCTGGCAGTGGCCCGCATCGCCGGTGAGACCGCGCCGATCATGCTGCTGGTCTTCGGTTCCCAGCTGATCAACGGAAACCCCTTCGAAGGTGCTCAGTCCTCGCTCCCGCTGTACATCTGGGAGCAGTACAAGGTCGGCAGTGAAGCCTCCTACGACCGGGCATGGGCCGCAGCGCTCGTCCTGATCGCCTTCGTCATGATCCTCAATCTGGTGGCCCGCGGCATCGCCCGCTGGAAGGCCCCGAAGACCGGTCGCTGACGCGACCACATGAAAGCGAAGTGACCCCTCATGGCGAAGCGAATCGACGTCAGCGGACTGTCCGCCTTCTACGGCACCCACAAGGCCATCGATGACATCTCGATGACCGTGGAGCCCCGCTCCGTGACCGCCTTCATCGGCCCGTCCGGCTGCGGCAAGTCCACCTTCCTGCGCACCCTGAACCGCATGCACGAGGTCACCCCCGGTGGCCGCGTCGAGGGCAAGGTGCTCCTGGACGACGAGAACCTGTACGGCCCCGGCGTGGACCCGGTCGCGGTCCGCCGCACGGTCGGAATGGTCTTCCAGCGCCCGAACCCCTTCCCCACCATGTCGATCTTCGACAACGTGGCGGCGGGCCTGCGCCTGAACGGCTCCTTCAAGAAGTCCGAGCTCCAGGACATCGTCGAGCGGTCCCTCCAGGGCGCCAACCTCTGGAACGAGGTCAAGGACCGCCTGAACAAGCCCGGCTCCGGCCTCTCCGGCGGCCAGCAGCAGCGTCTGTGCATCGCCCGCGCCATCGCGGTCGAGCCGCAGGTCCTGCTGATGGACGAGCCCTGCTCGGCCCTCGACCCGATCTCCACCCTCGCCATCGAGGACCTGATCGGCGAGCTCAAGGAGCGCTTCACGATCGTCATCGTGACGCACAACATGCAGCAGGCGGCCCGTGTCTCCGACCGCACCGCCTTCTTCAACCTCTCCGCGGTCGGCCAGCCCGGCAAGCTCGTCGAGATAGACGACACGGACCGGATCTTCTCCAACCCGTCCGTCCAGGCGACCGAGGACTACATCTCGGGCCGCTTCGGCTAAAGAGATGTCGTGAACGTCCTGCGGTGCTGCATGGCGGTGCCACCGCAAGGCGAAAGAAAGAAAAAGGGCCGGCTCCCCCTGGGTGGGGGGAGCCGGCCCGCTTTCGTACGGGGCGGGTTCGCGGGCTAGACGAACGCCAGGTTCACGACCCAGAAGCACAGCGCGGCGACCAGGGCCGCGGCCGGCATCGTGATGAACCAGCCCAGGACGATGTTCTTGGCGACGCCCCAGCGGACCGCGTTCACGCGCTTGGTCGCGCCCACACCCATGATCGCCGAGGTGATCACGTGGGTGGTGGAGATCGGCGCGTGGAAGAGGTACGCCGAGCCGAACATGATCGAGGCGCCCGTGGTCTCGGCCGCGAAGCCCTGCGGCGGGTCCAGCTCGATGATCTTGCGGCCGAGGGTGCGCATGATGCGCCAGCCGCCGGCGTACGTACCCAGCGACAGCATCACGGCACACACGATCTTGACCCAGATCGGGATCTCGTCTTCGGCGGTCTGCACGTCGGCGATGACCAGCGCCATCACGACGATGCCCATCGTCTTCTGCGCGTCCTGGAGGCCGTGGCCCAGCGCCATCGCCGCCGCGGACACGGTCTGCGCGATACGGAAACCGTGCTTCGCCTTGTGCGGGTTGGACCGGCGGAACATCCACATGATGCCCACCATCACCAGGAAACCGATGATCAGACCCACGACGGGCGAGACGAACATCGGGATGACGACCTTGTCGATCACACCCGACCAGATCACCCCGGTGCCGCCCGCCAGCGCCGCGCCCACCATGCCGCCGAACAGCGCGTGCGAGGAGGAAGAGGGCAGGCCGAAGTACCAGGTGATCAGGTTCCAGACGATCGCGCCGACGAGCGCCGAGAAGAGGATCCACATGCCCCGGTTGCCGTGGGGCGTCTCGATCAGGCCCTCGCTGACCGTCTTGGCGACCCCGCTGCCCAGGAAGGCACCGGCGAGGTTCATCACGGCGGCCATCGCCAGCGCCGCGCGCGGGGTCAGCGCCCGCGTCGAAACGGACGTCGCGATCGCGTTCGCCGAGTCGTGAAAACCATTCGTATATGTAAAGCCGAGCGCGACACCGATGGTCACGACCAGGGCGAAGGTGTCCACGAGGTTCAGGACTCCTTGACCGCGATGGTCTCCACCGTGTTCGCAACGTGCTCGAACGCGTCGGCCGCCTCTTCGAGCACGTCGACGATCTGCTTGAGCTTCAGCACCTCGATGGCGTCGTACTTGCCGTTGAAGAGCTGGGCGAGCAGCTTGCGGTGGATCTGGTCGGCCTGGTTCTCAAGGCGGTTGACCTCGATCCAGTACTCGGTGAGGTTGTCCATCGTCCGCAGGTGCGGCATGGCCTCGGCGGTCAGCTCGGCCGCGCGCGCCAGCACCTCGATCTGCTGCTCGACACCCTTGGGGAGCTCCTCCACGTTGTAGAGGACGACCAGGTCGACCGCCTCCTCCATGAAGTCCATGATGTCGTCGAGCGACGAGGCCAGGTTGTAGATGTCCTCGCGGTCGAACGGCGTGATGAAGGAGGAGTTCAGCTGGTGGAAGATCGCGTGGGTCGCGTCGTCCCCCGCGTGTTCCGCCGCCCGCATCCGCTCCGCGATCTCGGCCCGGGCGGAGGAGTCCGCTCCGAGCAGTTCCATCAGGAGCTTGGAGCCCGTGACGATGTTGTCCGCGGATGCGGCGAACATGTCGTAGAAGCTCGTCTCCCTGGGGGTCAGACGAAATCGCACGTGAGGTCCTCGGGGTGCATTGGATTCGGTCAGGCTGATGCTAGGCGCATCCCCCGGCCACGGCTAACCGGCAGTTCCCCAGTGTCCTCCATCAGGCAGAGTGGGGAACACGGGCCCCTGCTCCCCCGGCCGCGGCCCGGTATCCTATACCCATGAGGGGTATGCATCCCCTCGTTCCGGACCAGGGAGGACGCATGACGACCATCGAGGCGGAGGGCTCCGGAGCCGTCCACGGCTATCACCACCAGAAGGACGAGCACCTCAAGCGGCTGCGCCGGATCGAGGGTCAGATCCGCGGCCTCCAGCGGCTCGTCGACGAGGACGTCTACTGCATCGACATACTCACCCAGGTCTCGGCGAGTACGAAGGCGCTCCAGTCCTTCGCGCTCCAGCTGCTCGAGGAGCACCTGCGCCACTGCGTCGCCGACGCCGCCGTCAAGGGCGGCACCGAAATCGACGCGAAGGTCGAGGAGGCCACGAAGGCCATCGCCCGCCTCCTGCGCACCTGATTCCCGGCAGCGGCGCGTCAGCCGGACCAGATCCCCATCAGCACCTCGTCGATCCGGTCCTGGCTCAGCCGCTCCTCGGCGGCGGCCGAAGCCGCGATGATCAGCTCACCGCACAGCTCGATCTCGGCGAGCGCCACATGATCCTGCACCGTCGTACCGCCTGCGGGAGTCACGCGTGTCACCTCAATCTGCCGTCTTCGGTCGTCGGCGCTCGACTTCTCAGCGTAGGGAGGGGACGGCACGCGGCGCATGACACGGATGGACCATTTCCGGATACCCGGCCATGACCCGATCGCGCAGCCCCCGCCCCGCCCGCACCGCTAGTCGGCGATCTTCCCGGCGTAAATGTCCCCGCTTGGGGGCAATACGACGGTCACCGGTGTCCCGAATCCGTACAGCAGCGTGGTCGACGAGACATCGATCACGCCATTGTTGACGTACGTGAACCGGTGGCGGACCTTCCGCAGCCGCCCCTCCTCGTCCAGGTAGACGTCGAACGGCACGGTGTCCTTGCTGAACCCTTTCGCCGCCGCCTCCAGCGCCCCTCTGACCTCAGCCGACGCACTCCCCGCGGCCCGCCCGATGTCGGTGGTCCCCCGGTAGTGCCGCACCTTGGTGCCGGCCACCTCGGTCTCCCCGACGTACGTCACCTCCTGGACGCCCCGCAGCAGCTCGGCCGCGACCAGCGGATCGGTGGCCCCGCCCGTGACCAGGTTCCCGTCGGCGAGGGTCGTCGTGTCGACCCGGACCCACTTGTCGTCGGGGACGCCCGCGCCCCGGTTCTTCATGTAGAGGGCGCCCGGCACCAGCAGCTCGGTGATGGGCCGGTGCTCGGCCTTGCCCTTCACGTCGGCCGGGAGCATGACCAGCAGCTGGCCCATCCGGTTCTTGAAGTCGACCCCGCCCTCGCCGTGGATCGTGACCCTGGTCCCGCCGGTGGCCATCTCCATGGCCGTACGGGCCCGGGCACTGCCCGCCGCCATCAGCGCGTCGGCGGCCCCGCGGACCACCGCCGCCGCGTCCGCGGGAGGCCGGTCGTCGCTGCCGGCGCCCGCGCACCCGCCCATCGCCGTGACCGCCAGGGTGACGCCGACGGCGAGCACCGCCTCACCCGCGCGCTCGCGCCGCCGCCTGTGCTGGTGCACCACCATCGCCTGCCAACCCCCAACGCATGACCGCTGTTTGCCCGAGGCCCCCACCCGCTCCGGTTAACGAGGTCAGGGGTTTCCCGTCACGGCCGGAACCGCTCCGCGACCCTTGGCCGACCCAGGTACGGTGGGAGCGTGGAACCGCACACGAAAGCGACCCTGGCCCTTCCGCTTGCCTCCGCCGTGCCGCAGCAGCGGCCGCACCAGCCGCATCAGCCGGCGCCACCCTCCGGGCACACCACCTCCACCGCCGACCGCGGATCGTTCTGCCTGGCCGTCTGCACCTGCGGCTGGAGCGGCCCGGCCCGCCGTTCCCGCGACCTGGCGCGCAAGGACGCCGCCCGGCACACGGCGGGGTAACCGGGACAGCAGGGACAGCCGGGACAGCCGGCGTAGCCCGTTCGGACGGCCCGGCTGGCCGGGGCACGCCGGAGCGGATGCCCTGGACTCATGCCAGGACCCGCAGCCCGCCTCGCGGCCCTTCTCTGGGCCCTGCTCATCTCGCTGACGCCTGCCGCCGCGGCCTGGGCCCGGCCGGTCGGCTCGGCGGACGGTCCGGCCGACGTGGCCCTGGCCATCGGGCTCACCAGCGCCGCGGCGGTGGCCACCGGCCTGTGGCTGCGCTCCCGCTACCGCCGTGACGGCGACACCGACGGCAGAGACCGGTGACGCCCCGGCCCCGCCCGGCGGCCGTGCGCCTGTGCTTCGCCGCGGCGGGGCTGTGCCTGGTGGTGGCCCTGCTGCTCGCCGTATGGGACTCCTACGGGGCGTAGGCCCGGAAACGGCCTGCGCGGCCTACGCGGCGAGGTCGCTCTCGTGCGTACGCTGCCCGGCCGGCGGGGTCTGCGCCTGCGTCAGGTCGACCGGCCGGGGCAGCGCCCGGTCCTTGGCCCGTACGAGGCGCCCCAGTCGCGGGGAGCCGGCCACCGCACGCACCACCGGGGTCAGCAGTGCCATCGCGAGCGGCGCGAGCACCAGGACGACGGCGGCGGCGAGCGCGAACCCGCCGATGACGTCGGTGGGGTAGTGGACTCCCGCGTACACACGGCAGACGCCCTCGAGGACGGCCAGCGCGATCCCGATGAGCCCGAGCTTCCGGTTCGCCACGAACAGGCCCACGCCCAGGGCCATCGCGAGGGTGGCGTGGCCGCTGACGAAGGAGAAGTCGGCGCCTCCCAGTTCGGGTCCGAAGCCCGACCCGGGACCGGTGTCGAGCACCTGGAGCCCCTCGTGCTGCCGGAACGGCCGCGGCCGTCCCACGAATTCACGCAGCGGCGCGTTCACGAGCAGCGCCAGCCCGGCGGCCAGCGGGGCCCACACCAGTGCGGCGAAGGACTCGACGGCCGTGCTCTCGTCCTGGCGGCGGGCACCGCGCCAGCACCACAGGACCAGCAGCACCAGGGCCAGCGGAATCCCGTATTCACCGACCAGGCCGACGGCCCGGTCCAGCCAGTCCGGCGCCCGCCGGGCCAGCCCGTTGATCCCGTACAGCAGGCTGACATCCACATTCGGCCCACCGGTCGTGAGTCCAGCCATGGTGATGCGGCCCCTTGCCCTTGCCGTGGTTCCCCTGCGGGCGCACGCCGGTGTGCGCCCCTTCGCCCCCCGCTTGATCAACCCCCGTGCTCATGGAACGCCCGTTCTGGCAAGTACGTTCCACTCTCCACCGAATGATCACTTCAACGTTATCGAAGAGAGACTCATCGTCGCAGCTCAGGGCCTTGGCTTAACGGAGCGTGGCTAGGGCGACTTGCTCGCCGCGGCGCGCTCCGGAAGGGCCTCCGCACCGTCCTTCGTCACACGCGTCGCGCCGAAGTAGTCGGGCGTGTCGATCTTGTCGAAGCGGATCACGGCGCCGGTGTACGGAGCGTTGATCATGTAGCCGCCGCCCACGTAGAGCCCGACATGCCGGATCTCCCGAGAGTTCGTCAGATCATCGGAGAAGAACACCAGGTCACCGGGCAACAGTTGGTCGCGCGAAGGATGCGGACCGGCGTTGTACTGGTCGTTCGCCACGCGCGGCAGCTCGATCCCCACCGTCTCGTACGCGGCCTTGGTCAGACCCGAACAGTCGAACCGCCCGTCCTGGTCGGGCGTTCCGTTGCCACCCCACAGGTACGGCGTACCGAGCTGCTTCTGCGCGAAGTAGATGGCCCCGGCGGCCTGTTGCGAGGGCGCGACCCGCCCGACGGGCCGGGCGAAGCTCTTCGCGAGGGTCGTGATCGTCTTCACGTAGCCCTGGGTCTCCTTGTACGGCGGCACGCCCCCGTACTTGATGACCGCGTAGGCCCCCGCGTTGTAGGCGGCCAGCATGTTCGACGTCGCGTCACCCGGCACGCTCGCCACGTCCTTGGCCAGCTCGCAGTCGTACGAGGCCGCCGAGGGGATCGCGTCGCTCGGGTCCCAGATGTCCCGGTCCCCGTCACCGTCACCGTCGATGCCGTGGCCCGCCCACGTACCCGGGATGAACTGCGCGATGCCGCGCGCGTCCGCGGGGCTGACGGCGCTCGGGTTCCAGCCGCTCTCCGAGTACAGCTGGGCGGCGAGCAGCGCCGGGGTTATGGCCGGGCAGAGGTTGCCCCACTTCTCCACCAGTCCCTGGTACTTGGCGGGCACCGCCCCCTTCGCCAGGCCCACCGCACGGCCGCCCGCCCCGGCGGCCCCGACCAGGCCGGCGGCTGCCGAGTACGTCCCCACGACGAGCAGCGCCACGAAGGTCAGACACAACCCGACCCCGATCCCACCGGCCATCCAGAATCTGCGCACCCGTCAACCCTCCCCCATTCCCGTCACTTCAACGTGTGATTCGGCCGTGTCGCATGTCCTACTACCCCACTCGGAAACCCGAACAGGCGATGCGGGCGCACTTCACCGCCTCATCCTCGGCGCGACAGAAGACCACCGTCCAGTCCGCACGGGCGGCGGACGGGGGCACGGGCTACCGCGGAGCGACGAACAGGCTCTGCGCGCTGCGCCCGATGGGGCCCTTCTCGTCGTGCAGCCGGGCGTCGACGAGACCGATGCCGGCCGCGTCCACGCTCGTACGGGATTCCACACAGGCCCATTCACCTACCGGATGGCGGTGCAGATGGACCGTGAGGTCGCCGTTGACGAAGACGAACCGGCCGAAGTCCAGCACCGAGCTGATGCCGTTGCCGGAGTCGGCGGCGGTCAGCACCCGGTCCAGCGGACGGATCTCCTCCCCGGCGACGAGCGGAACCCTCATCCGCATCCAGCAGGTGCCCGGGCCCAGCTCCACGAAGGCGCCCTCGGTGAAGCGGGCTTCCATGGCCGTGTGGTAGCCGGTCTCCCACGGCACCGGGAAGAACGGCACCGCCGCGGCCTCCCCGGGCGGCGGCAGCTGCGGGCCCGGCGCCACGGCCGGCACCGCCTCCTCGGCCACCCGGATCCGCAGGGCGCGCGCCAGCATCACCGGCGCCGCCGCGCCCTGCGGGGTGAGCGAGGCCTCGACCACCTCGGTGCCGCGGCCCGCCCGGAGCACGCTGGTGGTGATCTCCAGTGCGCCGATCGGCACCGGGCGCAGGATCTCGTACGTGATCCGCGCGATCCGCATGTCGGCGCGGGCGCCCGGCCGCTCCTCGACGGCCCGCCCGAGCAGGGCGGCCGGGGGACCGGCGTGCTGCGAGCCCGGGTCCCACGGCCCGCGCGTGTACTCCGTGGCCACGAACCGGCCTGCGTCGATCCGCTCGAAGAACCCCTCGGCAGCACCCATGACGCCCACGCTACCGACAGGTAACCGGCATCACCAGCCCCTGTCGCAACCGCCGGCGGAGGTCAGCGGGCGAACCCCAGCCCCACGCCCAGCCCCACCAGCACCGACCCGATGGCCCGGTTCAGCGCCTTCTGCGCCTTCAGCATCCGGTCCCGCAGGCGGGAGTTGGAGAAGAACAGCGCCACCGCCCCGAACCAGCCCAGGTGCGCGGCCGACATGAACAGCCCGTAGCCCGCCTGCTGCCACACCGCGGTGTCCGGGTTGACCACCTGGGTGAAGGTCGACACCACGAACAGCGTCGTCTTCGGGTTGAGCACATTGGTCAGGAACCCCGACCGCATCGCCCCGAGCCGGGTCAGCTGCGCCTTGGACTCCAGGTCCACCGCCACCTCGGCCCGCGCCCGGAAGGTGCGTATCCCGATCCACACCAGATACGCCGCGCCCGCCAGCTTGATCACGGTGAACAGGGTGGTGGAGGAGGCGATCAGCAGACCGACCCCGAGCATCGTGTAGGAGACGTGGACCAGGACACCGGCCGCGACCCCGGCCGCGGCGAACAGCCCGGTGGGCCGCCCGTAGAGGTAGCTGTTGCGTACGACCATGGCGAAATCGGCGCCGGGACTGATCACGGCGAGAAGAGTAATAACAGCGACTGCGATCACTTCTGTCATACCGCGATGCTCACCGCCCGCCCGCCCCCGGATCAACCCCGTTCGCCATCGGGATACTTGAGGAATGACCTTGTCGCACCTGATCTCCCTGCTCCCCTACCGGCCCGCGGAGGACGCACCGCTGCTGCGCACGTGGGTGACGACCCGCACCGAGCTGATCACCTGGGCCGGCCCCGCCTTCTCCTGGCCACTGGACGACGCCCAGCTCGCCGCCTACGCCGCCGACCCCGGCCGGCACATATGGACCGCCGTGTCCCCCGGCAACCACCGCGTCGGGCACGTCTCCGTCTCCGGCACCCGCCTCGGCCGGGTACTGATCGCCCCCGAGGCCCGCGACCAGGGCCTCGGCAGAGCCCTCGTCTCCCAGGCCGTCGAGCTGTGCTTCGGCGAACTGGCCCTGCCGGAGATCACCCTCGGCGTCTGGGCCCACAACACGGCCGCCCTGCGCATCTACGAGAAGCTCGGCTTCCGCACCGAGGAGATCCTCGAGGGCGTCGAGGAGGTCGACGGCGTCCCGTGGACCGCCGTCCAGATGCGGCTCACCGCCCCCGACCGGTAACAATGGACGACGTGCCCACGCGTCTCCCCCTCCTCCAGGCCGACTGCGCGAACTGCTTCGCGCTGTGCTGCGTCGCCCTCCCCTTCGCCAAGTCCAACGACTTCGCCGTGAACAAGCCCGCCGGAACCCCCTGCAAGAACCTCCGGGAGGACTTCCGCTGCGGAATCCACACCCGGCTGCGCGACACGGGCTTCCAGGGCTGCACGGTCTTCGACTGCTTCGGGGCGGGCCAGCAGGTGTCCCAGGTCACCTTCGGCGGCCGCGACTGGCGCGCCCACCCCGAGACCCGGGCGGAGATGTTCGACGTCTTCCCGGTGATGCGCCAGCTGCACGAGCTGCTCTTCTACGTCGCCGAGGCGCTGACCCTCCCGGACGCCGCCCCGCTCCACGCGCGGCTGCGCGAGGCGCTCGCGGAGACCGAGCAGTGGACGCGCGCGGACGCGCCCTCCCTCGCGGACCTGGACGTCGGCGCCCTCCGCCAGCAGATCAACACCCTGCTCCTGAAGACGAGCGAGCTCGTACGGGCCAAGGTGCCGGGCCGCAAGAAGAACCACCGCGGCGCCGACCTGATGGGCGCCCGCCTCTCCGGAGCGGACCTGCGCGGCGCGAACCTCCGCGGCGCCTACCTGATCGCCGCCGACCTCAGCCGCGCCGACCTCCGCACCGCCGACCTGATCGGCGCGGACTTCCGCGACGCCAACCTCCGCGGCGCGGACCTCCGCAACGCCCTCTTCCTCACCCAGCCCCAGCTGAACGCGGCCCAAGGCAACCCGAAGACCCAAATCCCCCCGTCCCTCACCCACCCCGCCCACTGGAGCTGACCACCGCTCCAGCCGCCGGGTCACACCCGGGCCAAGAACCCCCGCAAGGCGTCGTAAAACCCCTCCCCGCCCCCGAGCCGCACGCAGTTGCCCGGCGCGTGCGACAGGTCGTCGTCGACCACCCCGATGCCCTCGACCGCCACCGCCCGCACCAGATCCGGCCGCCGCGCCGCGAGCCGATACGCGTCGCCCCCGCCCAGCGAGTGACCCACCACCACCGCGGGCCCCAGCCCCACGTGCTCGAGAACGGCCGCGGCATCCGCCACGTACCCCTCCTCCGTGTCCGCGGCGGCCCGGTCCGACTCCCCGTGACCCTGCTCGTCGAGAGTGATCACCCGCCACCGGGGACCCGCCTCCCGCGCCAGGTCCCCGAAGCACCTGCCGTCCCGGAAGTGCCCGTGCAGCGCGAGCAGCGGCGCCCCCGGACCACCGAAGTCCGTATAGGCCGGCCGCCGCCCGTCCGGCATCCGCACCACACCCGGCAACGGCCCCAGCTTGTCGATGACCCGCCGGCGCAGCAGCTGGTACTCCTCCCAGCGCCTCGGCAGCCGCCCGCCCGGCCGCTTCCCCATCAGCCTCCCCGGCGTCACCGTCTGCCCGCGCCGGAACTGCTCCCGCGTCAGGTCGACCCGTATCCCCCCGGGCAACACGTTCCAGCAGTGGAAGCCCTGCTGCTCCCCGTCCAGCCAGACCTCGCCGACCATCAGCTCGCCGCCGACTATGTCCTGCACCACCAGGGCCGTGATGTCGCAGTGCCCCCAAGCCGGGTTGTCGGCCGTCCAGGGCGCCCGCTCCACATCGTCCGGCGAACAGGTCTCGGCCGACCATCCCGCCCGGATGGCAGCCTCCACGTCGGCAAGGGTCCACGGAGTCGTCGTCATGTCCCCAGGCTGCCGCACCCCACTGACAACGACACGCGATCCCACTGCGCCGAACGGCGGCCCCTCGCGTCACCCCCCGCACGCCGAGACGACAATCATTGCCCGGCGTCACACCCCGTGATACACAGAGTGACCATACGTTCTTTCGCATACACACCGCACCTGCGCAGGTCAGAGCACAGGGGCGGGACGCGGGCCGGGAGATCGGGTAAAGAGAGCCGTCAAGTCGACGACGGCGGCGGTTTCATCAGCGAAGATAGTACGTAACCCCTGCCGTCGGGCATGGGCTTCCGGAACTACCCATACAGGGGCGGTGAGTTACATGATCCTGGCAGCCGAAAAGGGCGACATCACCACCATCATCGGCGGAATCGCCCCGAACTGGGGGCCGTTCGGCAGTCTCGGCAACGAAGCGAAGGTCATGATCGAGGTGGTCATGGCCGTGGCGATCCTCCTCTGCCTCGGCATCGCCATCTGGGGCGCGGCCAAACAGCGCATCGGCGCGACCGCCCTGCGCGACACGTTCAGCGCGGAACAGGGCAAGGGCTTGATCGTGGCCGGCCTCACGGGCGTCTTCATCATCGGCTCCCTGGGCACCCTCTTCACCATCGTCTACGGAATGGCCGTCTAGCCGGGCCACCGCGGCCGTACCTGATGAGGACTCACCACACCGCGCCTACGCGGGAACCAGTACTACCGTCGTACGACGCGGAGGGGGCCGAAACGGAATGAGCAGCGAGGACCAGTACGGCGGCACGGGCCAGACCCGTACCCGCCTCCCGGACTCCAACGCCGACCCGTACGGCCCCACCCGCCGCACCCCGCGCACCTCCCGCAGCCTGATCACGGTGGTCGGCGTGGTGGTCCTCCTGATCGCGGCCATCGCGTTCGCGAACCAGGGCCCGGACACCCCGCAGGACAAGCCCCAGGGCAACTCCCCGGCCGCCTCCTCCACATCACCCACGGGCACGACCCCGGTAACGGGCAAGAACGGCACCATCCCCAAGGGCTTCGCCCAGGACCAGCAAGGCGCCGAGTCGGCAGCCACCAACTACGCGGTCGCACTGGGCTCTGACGGCATGTTCAACCCGGCGCGCCGCCGCGCCATCGTGGACGCGGTCGCGGACGAAGGAAGCCGGGCGAAGCTCCAGGCCGGATTCGATGCCGACTACTCGGCCGGTCTGCTCTCCCAGATCGGCCTGACGAAGGATGGTCTGGCACCGGCAGGTTCCACCTTCGTCAACCGGACGGTTCCGGCCGGGACCAAGGTGAAGAACTTCGCCGGCGGAGCCGCGTCGGTCGACGTGTGGTGCATCGGCATGTTCGGCCTGACCGGCGAAAAGTCCACTCGCCCCGTCACCAGCGGGTGGTTCACGATCTCGCTGACGCTCAAGTGGAACGGTTCCGACTGGAAGGTCGTCGAATCCTCGCAGAAGGACGGCCCCACCCCGGTCACTGGCGACAACCCCGTATCCACCTCCGATGAGATCGGCAGCGCGGTCACCGAATTCGGAGGGTTCACCTATGCCCGGTAGTCACCGGCCCCCGCTCCGAAGGATCGGCGCCACCGCCGCGGTCCTCCAGACCGCGGTCATTCTCGTTGCCACTCGTGCAACGGCCGCCCCGACCCCTACACCCACTCCGGCGCCGAGCACGAGCAACGACCCCTGCTCGCTGATCGCCGGGCCGGCCCGGGAGTACTGCGACCGCGGATCCGGTCAGGCCCCCCGAACGGGCCTGGCCCCCAACGACCCGGCCGACGCCCTCAACCCCCTCGCCTCCCTCGCCAAGGGCTGCGCCGACGCCGCAGCCTGGATCGTCGGCAAACTCAGCGAAGCGGTCAAGGGCACGGCCAACGTCGACTTCACCAACGCCACCTTCCTCAAGCAGTACGCCGTCGTCTTCGCCGCCTCCACCATCCTGACCCTCGTCCTCTGGCTCTTCGCCGTCGCCAAGCGAGCCGTCCGCGGCGTCCCCCTCACCACCGCCCTCTCCGAGGCGATCGGCTTCCTCTGGCTCACCGTCCTCGCCTCCGCCTTCACCCCCCTGATCCTCTACACCGTCGTCTCCGCCACCGACGGCGTCACCGAGGTCATCGCCTCCGCCGGCGGCGGCCAGACCGACGTCTTCTTCGGTTCCTTCTCCGAAGCCCTCAAGAAGGGCGACGACATCGGCGGCGGCCCGATCATGCTGATCGTCGTCTCCCTCGTCACCGTCCTCGCCGCCGGCATCCTCTTCCTCGAGCTGTTCATCCGGGCCGCCCTCCTCTACGTCGGCGCCCTCCTCGGCGTCGTCGTCTACGCGGGCCTCGTCGACCGGAACCTCTGGGGCCACGTCCGCCGCTGGGCGGGCATCATGATCGCCGTCATCCTCGTGAAGCCGGTCATCGTCATCGTCCTCGGCCTCGCCGGAGCCCTGGCCGGCGAGAAGGGCCCCGACGCCTTCTCCGCCGTCGTCACCGGCCTCGCCATCATCCTCCTGGCGATCTTCGCCTCCGCGATGATCTACCGCTTCGTCCCCGGCTTCGGCGACGAGATCGCCTCCGCCCGCTCCAACCGCAGCAAGGCCACCGACGGCGCCCAGGCAGCCGCCGTCATCAGCTCCCCGGCCTCCCTCGTCTCACAGGGCATCAAGGCCCACAGCAGCCGCGGCGCCCACCGCGGCGGCGACGGCGGCGGCAGTACGCCCCGCCCCGCCAATCCCATCTCCGGAGGCGTGGCCGCCCACAGCAGCCGCCCCACCTCCGGCGGCGGGGCCGGCGGCGGATCTGTCCCCTCCGCCGCACCCCCGCCCCGCACGAGTTCGAGCACGAGGAACACAGGAGGTGACGGGCGTTGACGACCCAGTCCCACCAGATGCACCCGGTCGCGCCCCGCCGCACGTATCTCATCGGCCGGGCCCGGCCGAACGCGATCGTCGGCAAGAACCGCGAGACCGGCGAGATCGCCCTGATCATCACCGGGGCGTTCTTCGGCATGATGAGCGGACTGCTCGTCCCCGACCTCACCCTGCGCATCGTCAGCCTCGCCGGCTTCCCCATGCTCGCGCTCGCCGCCGTGTACGTCCCGTACAAGGGCCGCACCTTCTACCGCTGGTTCGAGATCAGCCGCAGCTACAAGCGCACCCTGCGACGCGGTACGACCTACCGCTCGGGCGCCATGGAAGCCGGCGTCCGCGGCGCCGACGGCCGCGAGGTCGAGGTCGGCCCGCCCCCCGGCATCGGCCGCATCAACTGGCTCGCCGCCCCCTTCGGCCCCGACGAGATCGCCGTACTCCTCCACGCGGACCGCAGAACGGTCACCGCCGCCATCGAGATCGAGGGCCCCGGCGTCGGCCTGCGCGACAGCGAGGACCAAGAGGCCCTCGTCGACCGCTTCGGCACCCTCCTCAAGCACGTGGCCAACGGCGACGGTTTCGTCACCCGCCTCCAGATGCTCGCCCGCACCCTGCCCGCCGACCCCGACGCGCACGCCAAGGACGTGGCCCAGCGCGGCGACACCCGGGCCCCCGGCTGGCTGCGCGAGTCCTACGACCAGCTCCAGTCGATGGTGTCGACCTCCTCCGAGCAGCACCGCGCGTACCTCGTCGCCTGCATGCACTACACCCGCGAACTCGCCGCCGAGGCCCACACCATCGCCCGCGCCGGCACCCCCCACAAGGGCCGCAAGCTCGACCGCGACGCCGGCCTCGCCATCGTCATGGCCCGCGAGCTCACCGACATCTGCGCCCGCCTCGCGGAAGCCGACATCCGCGTCCGCCAGCCGCTGGGCCAGGGCCGCCTCTCCTCGCTCGTGCACTCCATGTACGACCCGGACCACCCCATCGACCACATCCAGGCCATGACCAAGCGCAACGCCTGGCCCGCCGAACTCGACGCGGTGGAGCCCACCTTCCTCCAGGCCAAGACCCGCGAGTCCTCCACCCGCGCCCCCTGGTGCCACGCCACCGCGTGGGTGAAGGAATGGCCCATGACCCCCGTCGGCGTCAACTTCCTCGCCCCCCTCCTCGTCCACACCCCGGACGTCATCCGCACCGTCGCCGTCACCATGGACCTCGAGCCCACCGAGGTGGCCATCGAGCGGATGCTCACCGAGAAGACCAACGACGAGGCCGACGCCTCCCGCGCCGCCAAGATGAACCGCACCGTCGACCCGCGCGACATCGCCGCCCACGGCCGGCTCGACCAGAGGGGTGAAGATCTCGCCAGCGGTGCGGCGGGAGTCAACCTGGTCGGGTACATCACGGTGTCCTCACGTTCGCCGGAGGCGCTCGCCCGCGACAAGCGGACGATCCGCGCCTCCGCCGGCAAGTCCTACCTGAAGCTGGAGTGGTGCGACCGCGAGCACCACCGAGCCTTCGTCAACACCCTGCCGTTCGCCACCGGCATCCGACGCTAGCTGGAGGGAAGTGCCGCCCATGCGAGATCCCATGTCCGCGCTGACGGACGCCTTCACCAGCTTCCTCTTCGGCAAAGTCGAAACCACGCGCCTGCCCGTACGCACCTCCACCGGGCAGGCGCAGGCCGTATACCTGCCCACCGCCGCCCCCGGACTCGGCGACTCCGGCGTCATCATCGGCCGCGAGGTCTACAGCGGCAAGGGCTACATCTACGACCCCTTCCAGCTCTACGGACAGCAGCTCCCGGCACCCCACTGGCTGGTCCTCGGCGAATCCGGCAACGGCAAGTCCGCCCTGGAGAAGACGTACGTACTGCGCCAGCTCCGCTTCAAGGACCGCCAGGTCGTCGTCCTCGACGCCCAGGGCGAAGACGGCGTCGGCGAATGGAACCTCATCGCCCAGCAGCTGGGGATAACCCCCATCCGCCTGGATCCCATCGCCGCCAACGACGACGGGATCCGCCTCAACCCCCTGGACCCGGCGATCACGACGACCGGACAGCTCGCGCTGCTCCGGACCATCATCGAAGTCGCCATGGGCCACGGCCTCGACGAGCGCGCCGGCTTCGCCCTCAAGGTCGCGCACGCCTACGTCGTCGAAGCCATCCAGGACCGCCAGCCCGTCCTGACCGACATCGTGGAACAACTGCGCCACCCCGAGGCCGAATCCGCCCTCGCGATGAACGTCGACATAGACGATGTCCGCGCCTGGGGCCTCGACGTGGCCCTGGTCCTCGACCGCCTCGTCGACGGCGACCTCCGCGGCATGTTCGACGGCCCCACCACCGTCGGCATCGACCTCGACGCCCCGCTGATCGTCTTCGACCTCTCCCACATCGACCGCAACTCCATCGCGATGCCGATCCTCATGGCGATCGTCGGCGTCTGGCTGGAACACACCTGGATCCGTCCCGACCGCAAGAAGCGCATCTTCCTGGTCGAAGAGGCCTGGCACATCATCAACAGTCCCTTCGTCGCCCAGCTGTTCCAGCGCCTCCTGAAGTTCGGCCGCCGCCTCGGCCTGTCCTTCGTCGCCGTCGTCCACCACCTCTCCGACGTCGTCGACGGCGCGGCCGCGCGCGAAGCCGCGGCCATCCTCAAAATGGCCTCCACCCGCACCATCTACGCACAGAAGGCGGACGAAGCACGCGCCACCGGCCTCGTACTGGGCCTCCCCCGCTGGGCGGTCGAGATCATCCCGACGCTCACCCCCGGCATCGCGGTCTGGGACGTCAACGGCAACGTCCAGGTGGTCAAACACCTGATCACCGAGGCCGAACGCCCCCTCGTCTACACCGACCGCGCCATGACCGAATCCTCGGTGCCCTCCCAGCTCCCGGACGAACTCCTCGCCGCCGAACTGGAGGCGGAGGAACGCGCCCTGTCCATCGAACGCCGCCGCAACAGCAGCGGCCCCGGTTCCGCGACCACGGTGGCCTGACCATGCCCGACGCCCGACGTACGGAGCCCCCTGCCCGCGCCGGGGGCATCCCGGACGGCCTGCTGATCGGCCTGCTGGCCTTCCTCCTCGGCCTCGCCGTCCTGGTCTGGTCGGCCACCGGCCTCGCCGCCCTCTTCGCCAAGGGCGCCTGGCCGCAGACCGTCACCTTCACCCGCACCCCGGAGGCCGTCCGCGCCCTGATAGCGCAACCGCACGACGTCCCGGGCGCCTGGCCCGACACCGACCCCGCGGCCCTCTCCGGCTGGGGCCTGTTCTGGGGCCTGTTCCTCAGCCAGCTCCTGGTGCTGTTCGTCCTCACCGTCTTCGCCATCGGCGTGATCGCCCGCACCAAATCGCGGCGCGCCCTGGCCAGACAGACCGCCGCGCAGAACCCCGTACCGTACGAGGCCCCGCGCCCGGCACCGGCACAGGAGCCCCGGCCCCACGTCCCCGCTCCTGCGACGGCACCCGAACCGGCCACCGCCCAGCTCTCCGCGTCCCCGGCCGTGATGGCCGGGCCACCGGCGGACGAGGCCTACCGCCCCGGCTTCGGCTACGCCCCGGCGCCCTCGGCCCTCACCAGACCGCCGCACCGCATCGCCTACGAGGGCCCCGCCGAACGCCACCGGCTCGCAGCGCAGAGCATCGCCGCGGCCGAGGGCGCGACGCTGATCGTGACCTCCTCCCCCACCCTCTGGGCCGAGACCAAGGACGCCCGCGCCAAACTCGGCCCGGTCCTCCTCTACGACCCCTCGCACCTGTGCGACACCCCGGCCCGCATGCACTGGAACCCCGCCGAGGGCTGCGCCGACCGCGACACCGCCGCCGCCCGCGCGATCGCCCTGCTGGCCCCCGTACGCCCCCAGGCCCGCCTGGACGCCGCGGTCGCCGACACCGCGGAAACGCTCCTGCGCAGCTGGCTCCAGGCGGCCGCCCTCGAGGACCGCCCCTTCAAGCAGCTCCACCGCTGGACCCAGGGCAACAGCGCCCAGGACCCGGTCCGCATCCTGCGCACGCACCCCCAGGCGGCCCCCGGCGCCGCCGGCGAGCTGGAGAGCGCCCTCACCGCCCACCCCGAACGCCGGGAACTGGCCCAGAACCTGACGGCCCGGGCCCTCTCCTGCCTGACCTCGATCCACATCCGCGAGGCCTGCAATCCGAACCGAACGGATTCGCTCACACTGGCTTCGTTCCTGAACGAAGGGGGCAGCCTCTACGTGGTGGGTGAACCCCTGGAAGATCCCCGCACCCACCCGGGTGCGATGCCCTTGCTGACGGCACTCGCCTCTGACGTGGTCGAGCACGGCCGCCGCATGGCCGCACGGTCATCCCACGGTCGGCTCGACCCACCACTTTCCCTCATCCTGGACGACGTGGCGGCGGTGGCCCCGATCCCCCAGCTCCCGGAGCTCCTGACCGACGAGACGCTCCCCCTCCTCGCCCTGTGCCGCAGCCGCGAACAGGCCCGCTCCCGCTGGCCCGACGCCGACCTGGCCTAGCCCTGTCCGGGCCTAGGCGGTCGCCGGCCTCGGGAACGCGTACTCCAGCTCCTTGGCGGACGGTTCGGCCGACACGAGCACGACCGTGCCCGTCGCCTCGAACCCGAACCGCCGATAGAACGCCTCGGCCCGCGCGTTGTCCTCGTGCACGAAGAGCCGTACGCGCTCCAGCCCCGGCTCCTCCAACGACCAGGCCCACTCCAGCGCGGCCTCGAAGAGCCCTTCGGTCAGCCCGCTCCCCCGCTGCCCGGGCCGTACGAACACACCGACCAGATGCCCCTGAGCCTGCTCGATGACCCGGTCGAAAATATCGGTGGTTCCGCTCTCCTCGACCAGCACCGTCACCGACCCGGCCCACTCACCCCCGGGCCTCTCGGCGACGAACTGCCGCGCCGCCCGCCCGTGCGAAGCCCCCTCGGCACGTGCCTGCCAGAATTCGTCGGGCCTGCTCTCGGCCTGCTCCACGGTCTCCAGGAACGCCACGGGAGCCGCCGGGTCATTGAGCGCGGCAATCCGCAGCTCCTTGACCTTCTCCCACTCGTCACCACGCACCGGACGTATCACGTACTGATTCATGGTCAGAGATCCTAACCCCCGACGGAACCCCCGATGGATTCTGGTGGTGAACGCAGAAAAGCCCCGCACCGAACCCGTAAGGGTTTGGTGCGGGGCTTCCCGCAATGATTGTTCGGCGGCGTCCTACTCTCCCACAGGGTCCCCCCTGCAGTACCATCGGCGCTGAAAGGCTTAGCTTCCGGGTTCGGAATGTAACCGGGCGTTTCCCTAACGCTATGACCACCGAAACACTATGAAATTTGAACGCTGGCATGGACACAGCTGTTCGTTATTTCAGAACTAACACAGTGGACGCGAGCAACTGAGGACAAGCCCTCGGCCTATTAGTACCAGTCAGCTTCACCCGTTACCGGGCTTCCACATCTGGCCTATCAACCCAGTCGTCTACTGGGAGCCTTACCCTCTCAAGGAGGTGGGAATACTCATCTTGAAGCAGGCTTCCCGCTTAGATGCTTTCAGCGGTTATCCCTCCCGAACGTAGCCAACCAGCCATGCCCTTGGCAGGACAACTGGCACACCAGAGGTTCGTCCGTCCCGGTCCTCTCGTACTAGGGACAGCCCTTCTCAATATTCCTACGCGCACAGCGGATAGGGACCGAACTGTCTCACGACGTTCTAAACCCAGCTCGCGTACCGCTTTAATGGGCGAACAGCCCAACCCTTGGGACCGACTCCAGCCCCAGGATGCGACGAGCCGACATCGAGGTGCCAAACCATCCCGTCGATATGGACTCTTGGGGAAGATCAGCCTGTTATCCCCGGGGTACCTTTTATCCGTTGAGCGACGGCGCTTCCACAAGCCACCGCCGGATCACTAGTCCCGACTTTCGTCCCTGCTCGACCCGTCGGTCTCACAGTCAAGCTCCCTTGTGCACTTACACTCAACACCTGATTGCCAACCAGGCTGAGGGAACCTTTGGGCGCCTCCGTTACCCTTTGGGAGGCAACCGCCCCAGTTAAACTACCCATCAGACACTGTCCCTGATCCGGATCACGGACCGAGGTTAGACATCCAGCACGACCAGAGTGGTATTTCAACGGCGACTCCACCCCAACTGACGTTGGGGTTTCAAAGTCTCCCACCTATCCTACACAAGCCGAACCGAACACCAATATCAAACTATAGTAAAGGTCCCGGGGTCTTTCCGTCCTGCTGCGCGAAACGAGCATCTTTACTCGTAGTGCAATTTCACCGGGCCTATGGTTGAGACAGTCGAGAAGTCGTTACGCCATTCGTGCAGGTCGGAACTTACCCGACAAGGAATTTCGCTACCTTAGGATGGTTATAGTTACCACCGCCGTTTACTGGCGCTTAAGTTCTCAGCTTCGCACGCCCGAAAGCGCACTAACCGGTCCCCTTAACGTTCCAGCACCGGGCAGGCGTCAGTCCGTATACATCGCCTTACGGCTTCGCACGGACCTGTGTTTTTAGTAAACAGTCGCTTCTCGCTGGTCTCTGCGGCCACCCCCAGCTCAGGAAGCAAGTTCCCTCACCAGTGATGGCCCCCCTTCTCCCGAAGTTACGGGGGCATTTTGCCGAGTTCCTTAACCATAGTTCACCCGAACGCCTCGGTATTCTCTACCTGACCACCTGAGTCGGTTTAGGGTACGGGCCGCCATGAAACTCGCTAGAGGCTTTTCTCGACAGCATAGGATCATCCACTTCACCACAATCGGCTCGGCATCAGGTCTCAGCCTTAATGAGGGACGGATTTGCCTACCCCTCGGCCTACACCCTTACCCCGGGACTACCACCGCCCGGGCTGGACTACCTTCCTGCGTCACCCCATCGCTTACCTACTACAAGTCTGGTTCGTCGGCTCCACCACTTTCCTTTCCCCGAAGGGTCCGGAACGGCTTCACGGACTTAGCATCGCCTGATTCGATATTGGGCGTTTCAAAGCGGGTACCGGAATATCAACCGGTTGTCCATCGACTACGCCTGTCGGCCTCGCCTTAGGTCCCGACTTACCCTGGGCAGATCAGCTTGACCCAGGAACCCTTAGTCAATCGGCGCACACGTTTCTCACGTGTGTATCGCTACTCATGCCTGCATTCTCACTCGTGAACCGTCCACAACTAGCTTCCGCTGCTGCTTCACCCGGCACACGACGCTCCCCTACCCATCACAGCGGGCGTTGGCCCTATTGCTGCAATGACACGACTTCGGCGGTACGCTTGAGCCCCGCTACATTGTCGGCGCGGAATCACTTGACCAGTGAGCTATTACGCACTCTTTCAAGGGTGGCTGCTTCTAAGCCAACCTCCTGGTTGTCTCTGCGACTCCACATCCTTTCCCACTTAGCGTACGCTTAGGGGCCTTAGTCGATGCTCTGGGCTGTTTCCCTCTCGACCATGGAGCTTATCCCCCACAGTCTCACTGCCGTGCTCTCACTTACCGGCATTCGGAGTTTGGCTAAGGTCAGTAACCCGGTAGGGCCCATCGCCTATCCAGTGCTCTACCTCCGGCAAGAAACACACGACGCTGCACCTAAATGCATTTCGGGGAGAACCAGCTATCACGGAGTTTGATTGGCCTTTCACCCCTAACCACAGGTCATCCCCCAGGTTTTCAACCCTGGTGGGTTCGGTCCTCCACGAAGTCTTACCTCCGCTTCAACCTGCCCATGGCTAGATCACTCCGCTTCGGGTCTAGAGCGTGCAACTCAATCGCCCTATTCGGACTCGCTTTCGCTACGGCTTCCCCACACGGGTTAACCTCGCTACACACCGCTAACTCGCAGGCTCATTCTTCAAAAGGCACGCAGTCACGACCGTTGTTCCGAAGAACAACGGCGACGCTCCCACGGCTTGTAGGCACACGGTTTCAGGTACTATTTCACTCCGCTCCCGCGGTACTTTTCACCATTCCCTCACGGTACTATCCGCTATCGGTCACCAGGGAATATTTAGGCTTAGCGGGTGGTCCCGCCAGATTCACACGGGATTTCTCGGGCCCCGTGCTACTTGGGAGATTCTTAAGCAAGCCGCTGATGTTTCGTCTACGGGGGTCTTACCCTCTACGCCGGACCTTTCGCATGTCCTTCGACTACATCAACGGTTTCTGACTCGCCGACCGGCCGGCAGACCGATCAAAAGAATTCCCACAACCCCGCATGCGCAACCCCTGCCGGGTATCACACGCATACGGTTTGGCCTCATCCGGTTTCGCTCGCCACTACTCCCGGAATCACGGTTGTTTTCTCTTCCTGCGGGTACTGAGATGTTTCACTTCCCCGCGTTCCCTCCACATGCCCTATGTGTTCAGGCATGGGTGACAGCCCATGACGACTGCCGGGTTTCCCCATTCGGACACCCCCGGATCAAAGCTCAGTTGGCAGCTCCCCGGGGCCTATCGCGGCCTCTCACGTCCTTCATCGGTTCCTGGTGCCAAGGCATCCACCGTGCGCCCTTAAAAACTTGGCCACAGATGCTCGCGTCCACTGTGTAGTTCTCAAACAACGACCAGCCACCCATCACCCCACCAGACAAGCTAGTGAGTTCACTGGGGCCGGCACTGAAGACATGACCTCACGGCCGTACCTTCAGGACCCAACAACGTGCCAGACACGATCCCGTCCACTGTCACTGTTTTCCACGCCGAAGCAGTACTCACAGGAAGTTTCAGAAACCGTGCCAAATAATCAACGTTCCACCCATGAGCTGACCGTGCAGAACATTTGTCTGCAATCGGTACTGTGCTCCTTAGAAAGGAGGTGATCCAGCCGCACCTTCCGGTACGGCTACCTTGTTACGACTTCGTCCCAATCGCCAGTCCCACCTTCGACAGCTCCCTCCCTTACGGGTTGGGCCACCGGCTTCGGGTGTTACCGACTTTCGTGACGTGACGGGCGGTGTGTACAAGGCCCGGGAACGTATTCACCGCAGCAATGCTGATCTGCGATTACTAGCGACTCCGACTTCATGGGGTCGAGTTGCAGACCCCAATCCGAACTGAGACCGGCTTTTTGAGATTCGCTCCACCTCACGGTATCGCAGCTCATTGTACCGGCCATTGTAGCACGTGTGCAGCCCAAGACATAAGGGGCATGATGACTTGACGTCGTCCCCACCTTCCTCCGAGTTGACCCCGGCGGTCTCCTGTGAGTCCCCATCACCCCGAAGGGCATGCTGGCAACACAGGACAAGGGTTGCGCTCGTTGCGGGACTTAACCCAACATCTCACGACACGAGCTGACGACAGCCATGCACCACCTGTATACCGACCACAAGGGGGGCACTATCTCTAATGCTTTCCGGTATATGTCAAGCCTTGGTAAGGTTCTTCGCGTTGCGTCGAATTAAGCCACATGCTCCGCCGCTTGTGCGGGCCCCCGTCAATTCCTTTGAGTTTTAGCCTTGCGGCCGTACTCCCCAGGCGGGGAACTTAATGCGTTAGCTGCGGCACCGACGACGTGGAATGTCGCCAACACCTAGTTCCCAACGTTTACGGCGTGGACTACCAGGGTATCTAATCCTGTTCGCTCCCCACGCTTTCGCTCCTCAGCGTCAGTAATGGCCCAGAGATCCGCCTTCGCCACCGGTGTTCCTCCTGATATCTGCGCATTTCACCGCTACACCAGGAATTCCGATCTCCCCTACCACACTCTAGCTAGCCCGTATCGAATGCAGACCCGAGGTTAAGCCTCGGGCTTTCACATCCGACGTGACAAGCCGCCTACGAGCTCTTTACGCCCAATAATTCCGGACAACGCTTGCGCCCTACGTATTACCGCGGCTGCTGGCACGTAGTTAGCCGGCGCTTCTTCTGCAGGTACCGTCACTTTCGCTTCTTCCCTGCTGAAAGAGGTTTACAACCCGAAGGCCGTCATCCCTCACGCGGCGTCGCTGCATCAGGCTTTCGCCCATTGTGCAATATTCCCCACTGCTGCCTCCCGTAGGAGTCTGGGCCGTGTCTCAGTCCCAGTGTGGCCGGTCGCCCTCTCAGGCCGGCTACCCGTCGTCGCCTTGGTGGGCCATTACCCCACCAACAAGCTGATAGGCCGCGGGCTCATCCTTCACCGCCGGAGCTTTCAACCCCTGCCCATGCAGGCAGGAGTGGTATCCGGTATTAGACCCCGTTTCCAGGGCTTGTCCCAGAGTGAAGGGCAGATTGCCCACGTGTTACTCACCCGTTCGCCACTAATCCACCCCGAAGGGCTTCATCGTTCGACTTGCATGTGTTAAGCACGCCGCCAGCGTTCGTCCTGAGCCAGGATCAAACTCTCCATGAATGTTTACCCGTAATCGGGTGCACACATCACGTAGAGCGGGCCAGTCATGGTCGGAATAAGACCGACTGACCACTGCGTCCTCGCTGTGTAATTGCCTGCAAGCACTCCACAAGGAAGCCTCACAGGTCTTTTTCAAAGGAACCTCATCCACCGAAGTGGACGGGGTATCAACTTTTGGCGTTGATTTTTGGCACGCTGTTGAGTTCTCAAGGAACGGACGCTTCCTTTGTACTCACCCTCTCGGGCTTTCCTCCGGGCTTTCGTTCTGTGTTCTTGCGTTTCCGACTCTATCAGACTCTTTCGGGCCCGATTTCCTCGGTGCTTTCCAGGTCCTGCGCTTTCGCGCTTTCCCTTTCCGGCGATTCCGACTCTATCAGAAGATTTCCACCGGATTTACCGGCTTCGATTCCCGAATGAAGAGTCGAGTCCCCGCGCCGAATTGCATTCCTTGCGGGGTGGTGCTGCCGAGCGTGTCCAGCTCCAGGCAACTGCTCAACCCTACAACCCTGCCCAGGAGGTGTCAAAACCGGGCCGGGCCACCGGTCGGCAAGGTCGAGTGGTCCATCGTGTGTGTCGCCTCGACGAGCATGCGGGGAGCCACCAGTACGCCGCCGGCACCCGAGAAGGGGCCCTGGACCGGTGAGGCACTCCCGGCAGACGGTGGCCGAAGAGATGTCGAAGAGCGGGGCCACGATGCGGGCGACGCCGTGACCGGCGGTTCGGTGTACCCGCTCTTCTTCCCCGAGTCGTGCGGCACCGGCGCGAGCCCGGCGAAGGCGGTCGGCCGGTCCGCGGTCCTGAAGAAGGTGAGGTCGCTGCCGACCTCTGCGAGGAAGTCGGCTTCGACTGCCGTCGTCGCGCGCTCCTCTGAGCTGCGGACGCCTCGGGCACGGAGCCAGCGGGTCAGCCGAGCGGTGCCCATGCGACGGATCGCGGCCGGGCTCTGGTAGCCGTCGAGGAGGACAAGTGGGCCGGTGCCGGTGAGAACGAGAGCGCGTTCCGGGGCGGGGAACATCGCACCCGGCATCCGGCTCCGTACTCTCGCCGAGGTCATCGACCACCTTGGAGCCATCGGCAGACCTGGATCACCGACGGCACCGAGATCCGGGTCCGCAGGCCCCGCGCCGGCCGCAAGGACCGGGGGAGGTTCATCTCCGGCAAGGACAAGCAGAACGCAGAACGCCGTCAGAGCCGTGGTCGTCATGGACAGCGCCGCAGGCTCCGTTCTGCAGTCCAGCCCAGCCTGCGAGCGGGGCCGGCACGGCATCGCGCATCTCAAGAACTGGCAAGCCTCGGTCAGAGGTTGACCCGCTTCAGGTACACGCGGCTGCGGTGCGGGATGGTCTGGTACCAGACCATCAGGTGCTCGTCCTCGTATGTACGCAGCCTCATGGGATTGGGGTCCTCGTAGAGGCTGCCGTCCTTGGGGTCGATCGACATCGCCGCCAGGTCGACCAGGCCGTCCATGACGGCGCCGACGAGGTTCTGCTGTTCCGCCGGCATGTCGCCGAGTACCCACAGCCGGCTGGGGTCGCACTCCCATGCCCAGCCGGTGTCGTTCTCCACGCCTTCGCCCCGCGGAGTCACTGGCCGATCTCGCGCTGGGCCTCGGCCAGGATGCGGCTGCTGGTCTCCATCGCGGCCCGGAACTCCTCTTCCGTGGCCGCCGGATCTCCCGCGACACGTTCCGCCTCGTGCAGCGCGGCCACGCGGGCCGGCCAGCGGTGGATCGCCACGTGGGTGGCCCACTTGATCAGGAAGAACCGCAGCGGGTTGATGGCGCCGGTCTCGGCGGCGCGGTCGAACGCCTCGTTGCATTCCTTGTCGAGGACGGCCAGGTTGGCCATGTCGATCCGACGCACGGCGTCCCGCAGGGCTTCCCGCGTCATGGCCGGCTGAGGAATGAGCGGCCCGCCGTCTTCCAACTGCTGTGCTGTCATCACGTCCTCCAGGGGAACGCGGCCAGGATACCCAGCCGAACCCGCCGTTCTGGTGGTGAACGCAGAAAAGCCCCGCACCGAACCCGTAAGGGTTTGGTGCGGGGCTTCCCGCAATGATTGTTCGGCGGCGTCCTACTCTCCCACAGGGTCCCCCCTGCAGTACCATCGGCGCTGAAAGGCTTAGCTTCCGGGTTCGGAATGTAACCGGGCGTTTCCCTAACGCTATGACCACCGAAACACTATGAAATTTGAACGCTGGCATGGACACAGCTGTTCGTTATTTCAGAACTAACACAGTGGACGCGAGCAACTGAGGACAAGCCCTCGGCCTATTAGTACCAGTCAGCTTCACCCGTTACCGGGCTTCCACATCTGGCCTATCAACCCAGTCGTCTACTGGGAGCCTTACCCTCTCAAGGAGGTGGGAATACTCATCTTGAAGCAGGCTTCCCGCTTAGATGCTTTCAGCGGTTATCCCTCCCGAACGTAGCCAACCAGCCATGCCCTTGGCAGGACAACTGGCACACCAGAGGTTCGTCCGTCCCGGTCCTCTCGTACTAGGGACAGCCCTTCTCAATATTCCTACGCGCACAGCGGATAGGGACCGAACTGTCTCACGACGTTCTAAACCCAGCTCGCGTACCGCTTTAATGGGCGAACAGCCCAACCCTTGGGACCGACTCCAGCCCCAGGATGCGACGAGCCGACATCGAGGTGCCAAACCATCCCGTCGATATGGACTCTTGGGGAAGATCAGCCTGTTATCCCCGGGGTACCTTTTATCCGTTGAGCGACGGCGCTTCCACAAGCCACCGCCGGATCACTAGTCCCGACTTTCGTCCCTGCTCGACCCGTCGGTCTCACAGTCAAGCTCCCTTGTGCACTTACACTCAACACCTGATTGCCAACCAGGCTGAGGGAACCTTTGGGCGCCTCCGTTACCCTTTGGGAGGCAACCGCCCCAGTTAAACTACCCATCAGACACTGTCCCTGATCCGGATCACGGACCGAGGTTAGACATCCAGCACGACCAGAGTGGTATTTCAACGGCGACTCCACCCCAACTGGCGTTGGGGTTTCAAAGTCTCCCACCTATCCTACACAAGCCGAACCGAACACCAATATCAAACTATAGTAAAGGTCCCGGGGTCTTTCCGTCCTGCTGCGCGAAACGAGCATCTTTACTCGTAGTGCAATTTCACCGGGCCTATGGTTGAGACAGTCGAGAAGTCGTTACGCCATTCGTGCAGGTCGGAACTTACCCGACAAGGAATTTCGCTACCTTAGGATGGTTATAGTTACCACCGCCGTTTACTGGCGCTTAAGTTCTCAGCTTCGCACGCCCGAAAGCGCACTAACCGGTCCCCTTAACGTTCCAGCACCGGGCAGGCGTCAGTCCGTATACATCGCCTTACGGCTTCGCACGGACCTGTGTTTTTAGTAAACAGTCGCTTCTCGCTGGTCTCTGCGGCCACCCCCAGCTCACGGAGTAAATCCGATCACCAGTGATGGCCCCCCTTCTCCCGAAGTTACGGGGGCATTTTGCCGAGTTCCTTAACCATAGTTCACCCGAACGCCTCGGTATTCTCTACCTGACCACCTGAGTCGGTTTAGGGTACGGGCCGCCATGAAACTCGCTAGAGGCTTTTCTCGACAGCATAGGATCATCCACTTCACCACAATCGGCTCGGCATCAGGTCTCAGCCTTAATGAGGGACGGATTTGCCTACCCCTCGGCCTACACCCTTACCCCGGGACTACCACCGCCCGGGCTGGACTACCTTCCTGCGTCACCCCATCGCTTACCTACTACAAGTCTGGTTCGTCGGCTCCACCACTTTCCTTTCCCCGAAGGGTCCGGAACGGCTTCACGGACTTAGCATCGCCTGATTCGATATTGGGCGTTTCAAAGCGGGTACCGGAATATCAACCGGTTGTCCATCGACTACGCCTGTCGGCCTCGCCTTAGGTCCCGACTTACCCTGGGCAGATCAGCTTGACCCAGGAACCCTTAGTCAATCGGCGCACACGTTTCTCACGTGTGTATCGCTACTCATGCCTGCATTCTCACTCGTGAACCGTCCACAACTAGCTTCCGCTGCTGCTTCACCCGGCACACGACGCTCCCCTACCCATCACAGCGGGCGTTGGCCCTATTGCTGCAATGACACGACTTCGGCGGTACGCTTGAGCCCCGCTACATTGTCGGCGCGGAATCACTTGACCAGTGAGCTATTACGCACTCTTTCAAGGGTGGCTGCTTCTAAGCCAACCTCCTGGTTGTCTCTGCGACTCCACATCCTTTCCCACTTAGCGTACGCTTAGGGGCCTTAGTCGATGCTCTGGGCTGTTTCCCTCTCGACCATGGAGCTTATCCCCCACAGTCTCACTGCCGTGCTCTCACTTACCGGCATTCGGAGTTTGGCTAAGGTCAGTAACCCGGTAGGGCCCATCGCCTATCCAGTGCTCTACCTCCGGCAAGAAACACACGACGCTGCACCTAAATGCATTTCGGGGAGAACCAGCTATCACGGAGTTTGATTGGCCTTTCACCCCTAACCACAGGTCATCCCCCAGGTTTTCAACCCTGGTGGGTTCGGTCCTCCACGAAGTCTTACCTCCGCTTCAACCTGCCCATGGCTAGATCACTCCGCTTCGGGTCTAGAGCGTGCAACTCAATCGCCCTATTCGGACTCGCTTTCGCTACGGCTTCCCCACACGGGTTAACCTCGCTACACACCGCTAACTCGCAGGCTCATTCTTCAAAAGGCACGCAGTCACGACCGTTGTTCCGAAGAACAACGGCGACGCTCCCACGGCTTGTAGGCACACGGTTTCAGGTACTATTTCACTCCGCTCCCGCGGTACTTTTCACCATTCCCTCACGGTACTATCCGCTATCGGTCACCAGGGAATATTTAGGCTTAGCGGGTGGTCCCGCCAGATTCACACGGGATTTCTCGGGCCCCGTGCTACTTGGGAGATTCTTAAGCAAGCCGCTGATGTTTCGTCTACGGGGGTCTTACCCTCTACGCCGGACCTTTCGCATGTCCTTCGACTACATCAACGGTTTCTGACTCGCCGACCGGCCGGCAGACCGATCAAAAGAATTCCCACAACCCCGCATGCGCAACCCCTGCCGGGTATCACACGCATACGGTTTGGCCTCATCCGGTTTCGCTCGCCACTACTCCCGGAATCACGGTTGTTTTCTCTTCCTGCGGGTACTGAGATGTTTCACTTCCCCGCGTTCCCTCCACATGCCCTATGTGTTCAGGCATGGGTGACAGCCCATGACGACTGCCGGGTTTCCCCATTCGGACACCCCCGGATCAAAGCTCAGTTGGCAGCTCCCCGGGGCCTATCGCGGCCTCTCACGTCCTTCATCGGTTCCTGGTGCCAAGGCATCCACCGTGCGCCCTTAAAAACTTGGCCACAGATGCTCGCGTCCACTGTGTAGTTCTCAAACAACGACCAGCCACCCATCACCCCACCAGACAAGCTAGTGAGTTCACTGGGGCCGGCACTGAAGACATGACCTCACGGCCGTACCTTCAGGACCCAACAACGTGCCAGACACGATCCCGTCCACTGTCACTGTTTTCCACGCCGAAGCAGTACTCACAGGAAGTTTCAGAAACCGTGCCAAATAATCAACGTTCCACCCATGAGCTGACCGTGCAGAACATTTGTCTGCAATCGGTACTGTGCTCCTTAGAAAGGAGGTGATCCAGCCGCACCTTCCGGTACGGCTACCTTGTTACGACTTCGTCCCAATCGCCAGTCCCACCTTCGACAGCTCCCTCCCTTACGGGTTGGGCCACCGGCTTCGGGTGTTACCGACTTTCGTGACGTGACGGGCGGTGTGTACAAGGCCCGGGAACGTATTCACCGCAGCAATGCTGATCTGCGATTACTAGCGACTCCGACTTCATGGGGTCGAGTTGCAGACCCCAATCCGAACTGAGACCGGCTTTTTGAGATTCGCTCCACCTCACGGTATCGCAGCTCATTGTACCGGCCATTGTAGCACGTGTGCAGCCCAAGACATAAGGGGCATGATGACTTGACGTCGTCCCCACCTTCCTCCGAGTTGACCCCGGCGGTCTCCTGTGAGTCCCCATCACCCCGAAGGGCATGCTGGCAACACAGGACAAGGGTTGCGCTCGTTGCGGGACTTAACCCAACATCTCACGACACGAGCTGACGACAGCCATGCACCACCTGTATACCGACCACAAGGGGGGCACTATCTCTAATGCTTTCCGGTATATGTCAAGCCTTGGTAAGGTTCTTCGCGTTGCGTCGAATTAAGCCACATGCTCCGCCGCTTGTGCGGGCCCCCGTCAATTCCTTTGAGTTTTAGCCTTGCGGCCGTACTCCCCAGGCGGGGAACTTAATGCGTTAGCTGCGGCACCGACGACGTGGAATGTCGCCAACACCTAGTTCCCAACGTTTACGGCGTGGACTACCAGGGTATCTAATCCTGTTCGCTCCCCACGCTTTCGCTCCTCAGCGTCAGTAATGGCCCAGAGATCCGCCTTCGCCACCGGTGTTCCTCCTGATATCTGCGCATTTCACCGCTACACCAGGAATTCCGATCTCCCCTACCACACTCTAGCTAGCCCGTATCGAATGCAGACCCGAGGTTAAGCCTCGGGCTTTCACATCCGACGTGACAAGCCGCCTACGAGCTCTTTACGCCCAATAATTCCGGACAACGCTTGCGCCCTACGTATTACCGCGGCTGCTGGCACGTAGTTAGCCGGCGCTTCTTCTGCAGGTACCGTCACTTTCGCTTCTTCCCTGCTGAAAGAGGTTTACAACCCGAAGGCCGTCATCCCTCACGCGGCGTCGCTGCATCAGGCTTTCGCCCATTGTGCAATATTCCCCACTGCTGCCTCCCGTAGGAGTCTGGGCCGTGTCTCAGTCCCAGTGTGGCCGGTCGCCCTCTCAGGCCGGCTACCCGTCGTCGCCTTGGTGGGCCATTACCCCACCAACAAGCTGATAGGCCGCGGGCTCATCCTTCACCGCCGGAGCTTTCAACCCCTGCCCATGCAGGCAGGAGTGGTATCCGGTATTAGACCCCGTTTCCAGGGCTTGTCCCAGAGTGAAGGGCAGATTGCCCACGTGTTACTCACCCGTTCGCCACTAATCCACCCCGAAGGGCTTCATCGTTCGACTTGCATGTGTTAAGCACGCCGCCAGCGTTCGTCCTGAGCCAGGATCAAACTCTCCATGAATGTTTACCCGTAATCGGGTGCACACATCACGTAGAGCGGGCCAGTCATGGTCGGAATAAGACCGACTGACCACTGCGTCCTCGCTGTGTAATTGCCTGCAAGCACTCCACAAGGAAGCCTCACAGGTCTTTTTCAAAGGAACCTCATCCACCGAAGTGGACGGGGTATCAACTTTTGGCGTTGATTTTTGGCACGCTGTTGAGTTCTCAAGGAACGGACGCTTCCTTTGTACTCACCCTCTCGGGCTTTCCTCCGGGCTTTCGTTCTGTGTTCTTGCGTTTCCGACTCTATCAGACTCTTTCGGGCCTGACCCCCAGTCAGCGGGGTTTGTCTTCCGGGCTGTTGGGCCCTTCCGACTCCCGAACTCTAGTGGATTTCCCCGGCGATTCATAATCGGCCTTCGGAAATGAATTCGGGCATGCCGAATTCGTTCCCGGTGGGGGATCTTGCTGAGTTGGGTGCCGCAACGAGGCGGCGGGAGGTGTTGTCGCCGAAACCTTCCGGCTCTGGGACAACTCGAAGAACCTTACGGACCCGCGAAGGCTGTGTCAACCCCGGTGGTCAGCTGGGTGACTGGAGGTCTTCCACACGGTCCAGCAGCCGGGTGAGCATGTCGCCGAGCACCCCGCGCTCCGCGGTGGAGAGGTCCTGGAGGAGGTCCTCCTCGAAGACCGTGGCCGCGCGCATCGCGTCCAGCCACTTGCTGCGGCCCTCGTCGGTGAGCTCCACGATCACGCGGACCCGGTTGGACTCGTCGCGCTCGCGCGTGACCAGTCCTTCCGCCGTCATGCGGTCGATCCGGTGGGTCATCGCCGCCGGCGTGAGGCCCAGCTGCTTCGCGAGTTCGCTCGGGCCCATCCGGTACGGGGCTCCCGAGATGACGAGGGCCTTGAGGACCTCCCACTCGGCGTTGCTGATGCCCAGGGCCGCGGTCTGGCGTCCGTACGCGACGTTCATACGGCGGTTCAGGCGGCTGAGGGCCGAGACCACCTTCTCGACCTGGGGGTCGAGGTCCTGGAACTCGCGCTGGTAGACGGCGATCTGCTCATCGAGGCTCGGTTCGTGGACGGGCGTAGTGCCGTCGGGGGTGTCACCCATGGATCGAAGTATGGCACGAGCCCGTTGGCATCTAACTCCTTCAATGTGTAGAGTTAAGGATCGAAGTTTAGGTATGAAGTTCTGAAGTCTTCAGTCTTCGGCTCTCAAAGGCAGGTGAGAAGTGACCAGGGTGATGGGCGCTGCGATGCGGCGGATCCAGGCCGGGAACGCGCTGACCGCGTTCGGCATCGGCTTCACGGTTCCGTTCCTCTACATCTATGTGGCGCAGGTGCGAGGTCTGGGTTCCATGGCCGCCACGAGCGCGTTCGTGGCGTTCGCCCTGGGCGCCCTCGTCGCGCTGCCCCTCACCGGCCGGGTCATCGACCGACGCGGTCCCGTACCCGTGGTGATGGGCGCCGCGGTCACCGCCTCGGTGGGCGCGATGTCGCTGGGGCTCTCCACCGGCCTGGTGCCGATCCTGCTGTCCGCCCTGGCGCTCGGCGCCGGGCAGGCCGTGATGCAGCCGGCTCTCGCCACGATGATCGTGTGGTGCTCCACCCCGTCCACCCGGACGCGTGCCTTCGCCCTCCAGTTCTTCATGCAGAACCTGGGTCTCGGCATCGGCGGGCTCATCGGCGGGCAGATCGTCGACGAGACCCGGCCCGGCAGCTTCACCCTGCTGTTCGGCATCGAGGCCGTGATGTTCCTCGTGCTGGCCGGCGTCATCCTCACCGTGAAGATGCCGCACGCGCCGGTCATCAAGGACGCCACGCCGAAGGACCCGGCGCAGGCGGGCGGCAGTGCCTGGAAGCGGTTGCTCCAGCACCAGGCCATGGTCAAGCTGCTCGTGCTCGGCTTCGTGATCTTCTTCGCCTGCTACGGGCAGTTCGAGTCGGGTCTGGCCGCCTTCGGTACCGAGGCCGCCGGGATCTCCCCCTCCACCCTCGGCTTCGCGCTGGCCGCCAACACCGGTGCGATCGTCGTCGCTCAGTTCGTGGTACTCCGGCTCGTCGAGAAGCGGCGTCGGTCCCGGGTGATCGCGCTGGTCGGGCTGATCTGGACCGTGGCGTGGGTCATCGCCGGGTTCTCGGGGCTGGGGCACGGCAGCGCCATGATGGCCGCCGCCGCGTTCATCACCACGTACGCGCTCTTCGGCATCGGCGAGGCCATGCTGTCGCCGACGCTGGCGCCGCTGGTGGCGGATCTGGCTCCGGAGGGCTCCGTGGGCCAGTACAACTCCGCCTTCGCGCTGGTCAAGCAGATGGCGCTGGCGCTGGGGCCGCTCGGTGTGCCGCTCGGTGCGGGGGTTCCGATGCTCTACATCGGGATCTTCATCGCCGTTTCGCTCGGGATCGCCTGGCTGGCGCTGCGGCTCGGCAAGCAGCTGACGCCGGCGCAGGACAACCCGTCGCTGTCCAGGGTCGTGGCGCAGGGTGGTCCGGCGGCTCCGGCCGGTCCGGAGGGCCCGGCCGTCGTGGCCAAGGCCGCTGACCCCGTGCACGCGTAAGCGCCCGTACCCGCAGAAGAAGGCGGAAGGCCCCGGTCCGGTGGACCGGGGCCTTCGGCTTGTCCGGCTGTTTGTCCCGCTACTTGTCTGCCTGCTTGTCCGGCAGCGCGAACTCGCACCAGACGGCCTTGCCGCCGCCCGGGGTGCGGCGGGTGCCCCAGGACGAGGCGATGGTGGCGACGATCGAGATGCCGCGGCCGGTCTCGTCGGCCGGTTCGGCGCGGCGGCGGCGCGGGAGGTGGTCGTCCCCGTCGGTGACCTCGATGATCAGGCGGCGGTCGGTGCGGCGCAGCCGGAGGCGCATGGGCGGGGTGCCGTGCTGGAGGGAGTTCGCGACGAGCTCGCTCGCGGCCAGGACTCCGAGGTCGCACAGCTCCACGGGGAAGCGCCAGGAAGTGAGGACTCCCTGGGCGAAAGCGCGGGCGCGGGGGGCGGCCTCGATGCCGCCGAGGAGTTCCAGGGCGGCGTTGTGGAAGAGCTCGGCGTCCGCGCCGGTGCGGGCGGGCTGCTGGAGGACCATTACGGCGACGTCGTCGTCGTGGTCGGCGTCGACTCCGAGGGCGCGCATCAGGCGGTCGCAGATGACGGCCGGGGTGCCCTGCGCGCCGGAGAGGGCGCGTTCGAGGGCGGCGACGCCTTCGTCGATGTCCTCGCCGCGGCGTTCGACCAGGCCGTCGGTGTAGAGGACGGCGGTGGAGCCGGGGCCCAGGGCGATGGTGCCGGAGGTGTGGAGCCAGCCGCCGGTGCCGAGCGGCGGGCCGGTGGGGTCGGCGGCTCTGCGTACGGTGCCGTCCTCGTCGCGGACCAGGATCGGAAGGTGGCCGGCGGAGGCGTAGGCGAGCAGGCCCTCATTGGGGTCGTGGACGGCGTAGACGCAGGTGGCGATCTGGCTGGCGTCGATTTCGGCGGCGAGGCCGTCGAGGAGCTGGAGCACCTCGTGCGGGGGCAGGTCGAGGCGGGCGTACGCGCGGACGGCGGTGCGCAGCTGGCCCATGACGGCGGCGGCGCGGACCCCGCGGCCCATGACGTCGCCGATGACGAGGGCGGTGCGGCCGGCGCCGAGGGTGATGACGTCGTACCAGTCGCCGCCGACGGCCGCCTCGGTGCCGCCGGGCTGATAGGTGGCGGCGACGCGCAGGTCGTCGGGCTGTTCGAGCTCCTGCGGGAGGAGGGAGCGCTGGAGGGTGACGGCGGCTTCGCGCTGGCGGCGCTCGCTGGCGCGGAGGCGTTCGACGGCCTCGGCGTGGTCGGTGACGTCGGCGAGGTGGATCAGGACCCCGGTGTGGTGGGGATCCTGATCGCCGCGGGTGCCGGTCTTGGGGAACTCCACCGGGGTGCAGGTGACGGTGTACGAGTGGGTGCCGCCCGGTGTGGTGCGGTTCTTGGCGGTACGGGGCTTGCCGCTGCGCTGGACCTGGTCGAGGAGCGGGAGGAGGCCGAGCTCGCCGAGTTCGGGGAGGGCCTCGTGCGCGGGGGCGCCCGGGGTGCGGGTGCCGAAGCCGGCTGTGTAGGCGTCGTTGACGTAGGCGACGCGGTGCTCGGGGCCGTGGACGAGGGCGACCAGGGCGGGGAGCCGGCCGAGGACCTCGCGTACGGAGAGCTCGTCGGGGGAGGGCGGCGGGGCCGTCGCGGGGTGGACACCGGTCCGCGGGGCGGGGGCGATGGCCGGGGTGGTGCCGGAGCCGCTGCCGGTGCCGGAGACCGTGGGGTCGGCCGGGCAGCCGTCGGCGGCGGGCGTGGACCGCTCGGTTCCGGGGTCGGCGCGGCCGCCGCGGGCTGCCGGGACCGAGCCTTCACCCCGCTTGGCCTGGGCGGCGGCGTGTTCGGACCGGGCGGCTGCGCGGCGCTGCGTTCCGGGAAACCGGGCGCTCCAGCGCGTGAAGTTCACTGCGTTCAAGCCTCGTGGTGTCGCAAGTGGTCGCTGTGTCGCTCGTGGTGAGTCGCTGACTGGACGTTGTCACTCTGTGCAGGTGTGAGCCCACCTATGGTCACACGTCCAGTGTGGCCGACCGCACTGACAACGTCAGCCCTGGCTGTCCTGCGGGGGGTTGGGAGCCGGGTTCGGCGGGGGTTCCTTGGGTCCGCCTCCTGCGGCGAGTTCGAATTCTGCCCTGGGGTGTTCGAGTGAGCCTAGGGAGACGATCTCCCGCTTGAAAAGACCGGAGAGGGTCCATTCCGCGAGGACGCGCATCTTGCGGTTGAAGGTGGGGACGCGGCTGAGGTGGTAGGCGCGGTGCATGAACCAGGCGGGGTAGCCCTTGATCTTGCGGCCATAGATGTGCGCGACGCCCTTGTGGAGACCGAGGGAGGCGACGGAACCGGCGTACTTGTGGGCGTACTCCGTGAGGACTTCGTCGCGCAGGGCGGCGATGAGGTTGTCGGCGAGGACCTTGGCCTGGCGCAGCGCGTGCTGGGCGTTGGGGGCGCATTCGCGGCCGGGCTCGGGGGCCGTGATGTCGGGAACGGCCGCGGCGTCGCCGGCGGCCCAGGCGTGCTCCACCCCCTCGACGGTGAGGAAGGCGGTGCAGGCCAGGCGGCCGCGCTCGTTCTTGGGGAGGTCGGAGGCGCTGAGGATCGGGTGGGGTTTGACGCCGGCGGTCCACACGATGGTGCGGGTGGGGAAGCGGGCGCCGTCGCTGAGGACGGCGACGCGGTTCTCGCAGGAGTCGAGCCGGGTCTCCAGGCGGAGGTCGATGTTGCGGCGGCGCAGTTCGCGGATCGTGTAGACGCCCATCTCGGGGCCGACTTCAGGGAGGATCCGGTCGCTGGCCTCGACCAGCACCCATTTCATGTCCTCGGGCTTGATGTTGTGGTAGTACCGCGCGGCGTAGCGGGCCATGTCCTCGAGTTCGCCGAGCGCCTCGACGCCCGCGTAGCCGCCGCCGACGAAGACGAAGGTGAGGGCGGCGTCGCGGAGGGCGGGGTCGCGGGTGGAGGAGGCGATGTCCATCTGTTCGATGACGTGGTTGCGCAGGCCGATGGCCTCTTCGACGGTCTTGAACCCGATGCCGTAGTCGGCGAGTCCCGGGATGGGCAGGGTGCGCGAGATGGAGCCGGGGGCGAGGACGAGTTCGTCGTACTCGATCTCGGTGGCGCCGGTGCCCTCCTCGTCGGTGGCGAGGGTGGTGACGGTGGCGGTGCGCTTGGAGTGGTCGATGCGCCGGGCCTCGCCGATGACGATGCGGCATTTGTCGAGGACGCGGCGGAGCGGGACCACGACATGGCGGGGCGAGATCGAACCGGCCGCCGCTTCGGGCAGGAAGGGCTGGTAGGTCATGTAGGGCTCGGGGGTGACCACCGTGACCTCGGCTTCGTCGGATCTCAGCTTTCGCTGGAGCCGAAGGGCCGTGTACATGCCGACGTAGCCGCCGCCGACGACCAGGATGCGGGTGCGGGGCGGGGTACCGGGGGCCGCGCCCCGGGAGTTAGCAGCCTTCACCATCCCATGACGCAACGTGGCCGGGAGTTTGTCCACAGGCCCGGCAAATTGTGTGACCGGAGGTGGTGCTGGGGCGGGGTGGAAGCGGACCGTGGATGGGGGTGTAGATCCGCAGGTCAGGGCATGCGGACTGGATGGTTCCGGGAGCACGGAACGGAAAAGTGGGGGTGAATGCTCCGATCGGGCGGTGCTCCGTCCGGGGCTGCCTCTTCTGAATTGACTCTGGCTCAACTATGTTCGTATCTCGTCGAGGAGTAGGACCGGGCCCACTTGACCGTGGCCCCCTCGGCGTGAAGGCGGGGAGTGTCTCCGGGGGGAGACAAATGATTACCGGGGGAAACATATGAACATTTCCGATTTCCATGGCTCTGCGACCGCGCTCTCGGTCGAGAGCAACGGTCGCGGTATCGCGGGCGGCAGCACCACGCACGGTGTGGGCCGGTCCACGCCGCTGCGCGTCGATGCCCAGCGCAATCTGGAGCACGTGCTGCGCGCGGCACGCGAGGTCTTCGGCGAGCTGGGCTACGGGGCTCCGATGGAGGACGTGGCGCGGCGCGCGCGGGTCGGCGTAGGCACGGTGTACCGGCGGTTCCCGAGCAAGGACGTGCTGGTCCGGCGGATAGCCGAGGAAGAGACCGCACGGCTGACCGAGCAGGCCAAGGCCGCGCTGGGCCAGGAGGAGGAGCCGTGGCAGGCGCTGTCGCGCTTCCTTCGCACCTCCGTGGCCTCGGGCGCGGGGCGGCTGCTGCCGCCGCAGGTGCTCCGGGTGGGCTCGGCGAGCGAGGACGGCGCCGAGGAGACCGAGGCGGCGCGGGTTCCGCACCAGCGTCAGGCCGTCACGGCCGGCGGGGCTCCCGAGCTGCGCGTCGTGGGCGCCCGGCCCGCGAGCGAGGACGAGCCTTCGGAGGACTCGGGCGCGGGTGCGCTGCTCGAGGTCGTCGGCCGGCTGGTCGACCGTGCCCGGGAGGCCGGTGCGCTGCGCACCGACGTCACGGTGGCCGATGTGCTGCTGGTGATAGCGACGGCGGCGCCCGCGCTGCCCGACCCGGCGCACCAGGCGGCGGCTTCGACACGGCTGCTCGACATCCTGCTCGAAGGGCTGCGGTCCCGGACGATGTGACCGCCGCCGGGGGCGGTGTCCGCTCGCACGACCGTGCGTCAATACGCGTGCCCGTACGGGGTTTCGTCGAATTGTGCCCGGATGAGTGGATGGCCTGCGGAAGGGTTCGACGCGTGGCCGCCGTGTGACACGCTTGATCGGTGTACCGGTTGAGTGTGTCGTGCGGGGGCTTCCGCGATGAACGTTGACGGGCGTGAAGAGCCACTCGGTGGCGCCGGCGGCGAGGTCGGGGCGGGCAGTCTGCCAGCTCGGCAGGTACCCGCGCAGCGCGAGCCGGGAGGTCGGCACGCCGCTCCTGCGGGCATCGGTGGTGAGCTGCCGCCGTCCGACGGGGACTTGATCGCCCGGATGCGGGGCGGTGACGACGGCGCGTACGAGGAGCTGTTCCGCCGGCACGCCGATTCCGTACGCCGCTACGCGCGGACCTGCTGCCGGGACGGGCACACCGCCGACGACCTGACCGCCGAAGTGTTCGCGCGGACCCTTCAGGCGGTACGGGGCGGGGCCGGGCCGGACCAGTCGGTGCGGGCCTATCTGCTCACCACCGTGCGCCGGGTCGCCGCGGCCTGGACGAAGACCGCCAGGCGGGAGCACCTCGTCGAGGACTTCGCCGTCTTCGCGGAGCAGGCGTCCACGGGTACGGAGGGCGGGGCCGGGATGTCCGGCCTGTCCGGCCTGTCCGGGGACGACACCCTCGAACTGGGCGCGGACGTCCGGGCGATGCACGAGGCCGAGCAGTCGCTGGCCATGCAGGCCTTCCGGAGCCTGCCCGAGCGGTGGCAGGCCGTGCTGTGGCACACCACCGTCGAGGAGGCCTCGCCGAGTGCGATCGCGCCGCTGTTCGGGCTGAGCGCCAACGCGACGGCGGTGCTGGCCAGTCGCGCCCGCGAGGGGCTCAAGCAGGCGTATCTGCAGGCGCATGTGAGTTCGGCGCTGAGTGAGGGCGGCGACTGCGCGCGGTACGCGGACCGGCTGGGCGCGTATGCGCGCGGCGGGCTGCGGATGCGGGCGGAGCGGGGGCTGCGCAAGCACTTGGAGGAGTGCGCGAAGTGCCGGCTGGCCGCCGGGGAGCTCAGGGACGTCAACGCGGGCATTCCCGCGCTGCTTCCGGTCGCGGTCATCGGGTGGTTCGCCGCCGGGTACGCGGCCAAGGCGGCCGGGGTGGTGGCCGGTGGGGCCGTCGCCGCGGGCGGAGCCGGGGCCGCTGCGGCTGCCACTGCCGGGTCGACGGCCGGGGCCGGAGCCGCCGGTGGGGCGGCCGGTGCGGGTGCCGCCGGTGGAGCGAGTGCTGCGGGTGGGGCAGGAGGGGCTGCCGGTGGGGCTGGGTCGGGTGCCGGGGCCGGGGGCGCCGTGGTGTCCGAGGGGCTGGGGATGCCGGCCAAGGCCGCCATCGCCGCCGGGATCGCGGTCGCGGCCGCCGCCGGGGTGGTGTTCGCGCTGGCCGGGGACGACACCGAGCCTCAGGCCCAGGCGAAGCCCGCCCCCAGCGTGGCGGCGCCGGCGGTGCCGAACGCCCCCGCCTCGCCCGCGCCGACCGCGCCCGAGGAGGAGCCGCCGCCCGCGCGGGGCTCCGTACCGCCGCGGCCGCAGGCCAAGCCGTCAGCGTCGGCCGCGCCGGCTCCCGCCCCGCCGAGCCCCTCGCCTTCTTCCTCGCCGAGCCGGGAGAAGCCGTCGCCCGCCCCGTCTCCGAGCCGGACCTCGGCGAAGCCCAGCCCCGCCCCCACACCGCCCGCGCCGAAGCCGGCCCAGGGGTTCCAGCTGGCCCGGCTCGGTCAGTCGGTCTACGGGGACCACGACGGCCCGGAGATCCAGACCTGGCGCAGCAGCTGGGTGTGGCAGCGCTGGGGCCTGGAGGTGGGAGACAGGCGGTTCGGGCAGGGGATCACCGTGAACTCCCGTTCCTCCGTGGAGATCACCCTCAACCGGCAGTGCACCGCCTTCTCGGCGCGCGCCGGGGTGGACGGCCTGTCGATGGTCACCTGGGGGTCCCCCCGGACGGAGTCCGGGGGAGGCTCGGTGCGGTTCTCCGTGTACGCCGACGGGCAACGGCTGTGGCAGTCCGCGGCCCTCGGGTACGGGGATCCGCCGACGGCCGTGCAGGTCTCGCTGGCCGGGCGCAAGACGCTGCGCCTGGTGACGGAGAAGGCCGGTCCGGGCCACCTGCCCGCGCTGGCGAGCTGGGCCGACTCGGTGATCAGCTGCCGCTGAGCGCCCGGCGTCCGGCGACCGGCGTCCGGGGTTCGGCGTCCCGCGTTCGCGTCAGGACAGGGCCGGGCGGTGCACGGGGACTCCCTCCGGCACCGCGCGGCGGCGGGCCGCGGACGTGCCCGTCCAGCAGGTGCCGCGGCGGGCCAGGAGGCGGTGCAGCCACAGCTCCATCGAGACGAGTTCCGCCAGCCCGTCGAGCGGGACGGGGCGGCCGTCCGCCGCGTCGAGCAGGGCCTGTTGGACGACCCGGGCGTCGATCAGCCCGGCGTCCGCGAGCAGCGGCGAGGTGAAGAGGGCGAGCAGGTCGCTCAGGGCGGCGCGCAGCCCCAGCCGGGTCGCCGTCTCGTTCGGGGTGTGGGCGGTGGCCCCCCAGCCGGGCGGGAGTTCCCGCACCCCGGCCGAGGACAGGACGGTGCGCAGGATCGCGGCACGGGCCCCGGGCTGGACGCGCAGGGATTCGGGGAGGCCGCGGGCGGCCCGTACGACCTGGTTGTCCAGGAACGGGGCGTGCAGGCGCTGGCTGCGGACCTCCACGGCTTGTTCGAAGACCCGGTGGTCCGCGGCGTGCCGGGCGAGGACCGCGCGGGCCCTGGCCTCTCCCGGCCGCAGCGACAGGGGAGGGCGGCCGGCCGCGGCAGCGAGACGGATCGATACTTCCGCCAGGGCTTCGCCCGTCAGCCAGCCCGCCGCCGGGCCCGGACGGGACCAGGTCAGGGCGGCCAGGGAGGCGTCCACCGGACCGGAAGCGCGCTGGGTGACCCCGCCTTCGCGGAGCCTGGCCGCGGCGGCTTCCATGCCCGCGCGGTACGTCGTACGGGCAAGTCTGCGGGCCGCGGAGTACACGGTCAGCGGCACCAGCAGGGACTCCCCGGAAGCGGATGCCGAGCGGGCCAGTGCCGCCACCGGGCGCAGCAGGTGGCGCCGGCGGCGGTCCATCAGGAGGTCGGCCAGGCGGGCGGGGTGCGCGTCCAGGACCTGGCGGGCGCCGTGGCCGGTGAAGTGGTCCGCGGAACCGGCGGCCAGCCGGCGCCGCTCGCGGGCGGCGAAGACCAGCGAGGGGCCGGGTTCGTCGGTCAGCGGGCCGTCGAGTTCGGCGTACGGGAGGGCCTCCTCGGCGGCGGCCACCACGACGTGGTGCAGGCGCGGGTCGGCCGCGATGGCGCGGGCCCGCTCCAGTTCGTCCTCGCGGCCCTGCGGGGTGGCCAGGTCGTTGAAGGTGACCGCCAGCAGCCGGGCCCCGGCGGGGCTGGTGAGGGTGCCGGGGGCGCCGGGCAGGCCGGCCGCCAGCAGGGCCAGGGTCGCGGAGGCACTGCCGCCTGAGAGGTCGGCGCCGACCCCCGGCGCCGGGGCGCCCCGGGCCGCACGCCGGTCGGCGGGGCCCATGCCGGGTACGGGGCCGGGATCGTACGGCGGAGCTGCGTCGGGGGCATGGCGGGGGGCCGTGAGCCGGGCGCGCACGGCATCCACCAAAGCTTCCCGTACGCCCTCCACCGCGCGGTCGGGATCGGCCTGGGGCCCGGCCACGGCGAGCGAGGCGACGGGCTCGTAGCCGGTGATCTCGCGGGAGCCCTCGCGCAGGATGAGCGCGTGCCCGGGCGGGATGCGGCGGACCCCGGCGTACGGTGTGCCGTCGCCCAGTGCCTCCGGACTGTCGGGGCAGGCCAGCAGGGCGGCGAGATGGCCGATGTCGAGCTGCGCCTCGATGAGGTCGGCGAGCGGGAGGGCGGCGGTCGAGTACGCGGTGCCGCTGGCCCAGGGGGTGTAGAAGACGGGCCGCGCGCCCGCGAGGTCGCCGACGACGGTGATCCGGCGACCGGCCTGGACGACGGCGGTGTAGCTGCCGGACCACTGGGTGAGGTGGCGCAGGGCTCCGCCGCGGGCGGCGTAGAGGGCTCTTCTCAGCTCGGCGTCGGTGGCGCCGCAGCAGCCGAGGACCGCGAGCCGGGTGAAGGGGTCGGCCGGGTCGGCGGTGAGGGTGCGGATCTCGTCGGGGCGCCAGTCGCCGACGGCCCAGAGCGGGTCGGGGTCTCCCCACAGCAGTTGGGCTCCGACGGGGTGGACGGTGCGCTCGGCGTCCGCGCCGGGGTCGTCGGCGTGGGCGGCGTCCGCGATGCCGCCGTGCGGCGGGGCGCCGCCTCCCGGGTACCCGGTGTCGGGGTAACCGCCCTGGCCGGAGCCGTGTTTGGGCCCATGGCCGGAGTCGCGGCCGGAGTCGCGGCCGAAGACGCGGCCGGCCGTGCCGAAGCTCGCGGCGATACTGCTCCAACCCACCAACCAGCGCACCGCCGCCTCCCCAGCCTGTGGGCACATGACCGGGGCACGGGCAGCACGGCGGCGCTGAGGGCGCGGTCGGCGGGACCCCGGGTGGCTCGGGTCCATGCTGCCACGGGACAGGCGTGCGAGAGTGATTAAAGGGGGCGCACATGCAAACGAACACGCCCCCGCCACGCGGTATTTGGCGTTCCGTTCCCCCCGCCCCATAGGTCGCTTTCGGCCATTCTTCGGCCGTCCTGAGAGCCGTCGGGGGCCGCCGGCCCCCGGGTGCGCGGGCGCGGTCCGGGAGGCGGAATCCGCCCCCCGGACCGTTCCGCCACCCGCGGGGATTGAGGTAGCGGCATCCCCCGGCCCGCCCGATCCGCGCAGCGGGCCGACCCACGCACCGCACATCGAATCGCCGGGTCCCCGGACGGACCAGAGCGCACGGGCGGGCGCACGGCCACACGGACGGAGCACGCGATGACACGTGCGCCCCGGAGACCAGGCCGGGGCGGACTGTGCAAACGGACAACAATCCCGCCATACGGAAGTCGGGGCCTTAACGCTTGGGAGGCGGGGAACTACGCTGGGTTTACGAAATGCCGGGCGCCTATGCCCCGGCGGCGTCTGCGTTCCGCGTGTGACGAGGGGTGGCGCATGTCCAGGGAGCTCCGCGAGCCCAATGAGAAGCTCGGCGCCGTCCTCGCCCTCGCGGGCATCAGCAACGCGGGGCTGGCCCGGCGGGTCAACGACCTCGGTGCACAGCGCGGCCTGACGCTTCGGTACGACAAGACGTCGGTGGCCCGGTGGGTGTCGAAGGGGATGGTGCCGCAGGGCGCCGCACCTCATCTGATCGCCGCCGCCATCGGCGCGAAGCTGGGGCGGCCGGTGCCGCTGCACGAGATCGGGCTGGCGGACGCGGATCCCGCGCCCGAGGTCGGGCTGGCCTTCCCGCGCGACGTGGGCGCGGCGGTGCGGTCGGCCACCGACCTCTACCGGCTCGACCTGGCCGGGCGGCGCGGCGGTGGCGGGATCTGGCAGTCGCTGGCGGGTTCGTTCTCGGTGGCGGCCTACGCGACGCCCGCCTCGCGCTGGCTGATATCTCCTGCCGACGGCTCGGTGGCGCGCGAGCCCTCGGGTGCGGGCGGCTCGGTTCTGACCCCCTCGGCTCAAGACGTGCCGGTGCACGACGCAGCGGCGAGTGACGCACCGGTACGCAAGACACCGGCTGTGGGACAGGTCGTCGGACAGGTCTCAGGACAGGCCACGGGACAAGCCGCTGGACCGGCGACCGGTCCGACGACAGGGCCCGTGACGGGTGCGGCGGGAAGCCTGCCGGCTCCGCCGTCCACCGTTGTGCCCGCCCAGCCCGGACCCGAAACGCCCCGTGACCACGGCCAGCGCGTGGGCCACAGCGATGTGACCAAGCTGCGCGAGGCCGCCGAGGACGCCCGCCGCTGGGACTCCAAGTACGGGGGCGGGGACTGGCGTTCGTCGATGGTGCCCGAGTGCCTCCGGGTGGACGCGGCGCCCCTGCTGCTGGGCTCCTACACCGACGAGGTGGGCCGCGCCCTGTTCGGCGCGACCGCCGAGCTGACCCGGCTCGCGGGGTGGATGGCCTTCGACACCGGCCAGCAGGAGGCGGCCCAGCGCTACTACATCCAGGCGCTGCGCCTCGCCCGGGCGGCCGCGGACGTACCGCTCGGCGGATACGTCCTGGCCTCGATGTCCCTGCAGGCGACCTACCGGGACTTCCCGGACGAGGGCGTGGACCTCGCGCAGGCGGCCGTCGAGCGCAACCGCGGTCTGGCCACCGCCCGCACCATGAGCTTCTTCCGCCTCGTCGAGGCCCGGGCCCACGCGAAGGCGGGCGATTCCACGGCCGCGGGTGCCGCGCTGCGGGCGGCCGAAGGCTGGCTCGAACGCGCCCGGGCCGGCGACCCGGACCCGACCTGGCTGGGCTTCTACTCGTACGACCGCTTCGCAGCGGACGCGGCGGAGTGCTACCGGGACCTCAAACTCCCGCGGCAGGTAAGGCGTTTCACCGAACAGGCCCTGTCCCGGCCCACCGAGGAGTATGTACGGTCACATGGGCTGCGCCTGGTCGTGAGCGCGGTCGCCGAGCTCGAGTCGGGCAATCTCGACGCGGCCTGCGCGGCGGGCACCCGGGCGGTGGAGGTGGCGGGCCGGATCTCCTCGGCGCGGACGACCGAATACGTACGGGACCTGCTGCACCGCCTGGAACCGTACGGGGACGAACCGCGCGTGGCGGAGCTGCGCGAGCGGGCGCGGCCGCTGCTGGTGGCGCCCGCGTAGGGGCCGCGTGGCCGCGTTGTCGGTGGCGGGGTGCAGTATGCAGGGGTGGGAGGTGTCAGCGTGGGCGGCGGCGTGGACTGCGATGTGCTGGTGATCGGTGGCGGGATCGTCGGCCTGTCGACGGCGCATGCCCTGTCACGTCTGGCTCCGGGGACCAAAGTGGTCGTCCTGGAGAAGGAGGCCGGCCCGGCCCGGCACCAGACGGGCCGCAACAGCGGGGTGATCCACAGCGGGATCTACTACCGCCCCGGCTCGCTCAAGGCGCGCTTCGCGGTGCGCGGCGCCGCCGAGATGGTCAAGTTCTGCGCGGAGCACGGCATCGCGCACGAGGTGACCGGCAAGCTGATCGTCGCCACGGAGCGCGAGGAGCTGCCGCGGCTGCACGCGCTGGTGCAGCGCGGCCGGGAGAACGGCATTCCGGTGCGCGAGCTCGGCCCGGCGCAGATCTCGGAGTACGAGCCGGAGGTCCAGGGCCTGGCCGCGATCCACGTGGGCAGCACCGGCATCGCGGACTACGGCCGGGTGACGGCGCAGCTGGCCGAGTCCTCGGGCGCGGAGATCGTCTACGGCGGCGCGGTGGACCTGATCTCCCGCCGCGCATCGGCGGTGGCGGTCCGCACCACCTCGGGCCTGGTGGTCCGCGCCCGGGTCCTGGTGAACTGCGCGGGCCTCCAGTGCGACCGGATCGCCCGCCTGGCCGGAGACGACCCCGGCATGCGGATCATCCCCTTCCGGGGCGAGTACTACGACCTGACCCGACCGGATCTGGTCCGCGGGCTGGTCTACCCGGTCCCCGACCCCGCCTTCCCCTTCCTGGGGGTCCACCTGACCCGGGGCATCGCGGGCGGCGTCCACGTCGGCCCGAACGCCGTGCCCGCGCTGGCCCGCGAGGGATACGCCTGGTCCACCATCCGCCCGCGCGACATCGGCTCCGAGCTGGCCTGGCCGGGATCCTGGCGGATGGCCGCGCGGCACTGGCGGTACGGGGTGGGCGAGATCCACCGCTCGCTGTCGAAGCAGGCCTTCACCCAGGCGGTACGCCGGCTCCTGCCCGCCGTGACCGCGGCGGACCTCCGCCCCGCCCCGGCCGGGGTCCGCGCGCAGGCCGTCCTGCGGGACGGCACGCTGGTGGACGACTTCCTGATCCGGGACGCCCCGCGCACGGTCCACGTGCTGAACGCCCCGTCGCCCGCCGCCACCGCCTCGCTCCCGATCGGCCGCGAGATCGCCACCCGCGCGCTGCGCACGCTCGCCTCGGCCTGAGGCGTCCCGGGAACGGGGGCCCGGGGCCCGGGGGCCCGCGGCGGCGGCCGGGGCCCGGCAGGGCACCGCCCCCGTCGTAGAATCAGCGCATTGTGTCTGAGTCCTTGAACCCCCAGCCGCCCAGCCTCCCGGACGCCGCGCCGGAGGCGAACGCGTACGTGCCGCCCAAGTGGCGCACCGAGCCCCGCTTCCCCGACGGGCCCTCCCCGGATCCGGCCGGCTCGCACCACGAGCGGCGCATCCGGAGCTTCCAGCCCCGCCGCAGCCGGGTCACCACCGGACAGGGCGAAGCCCTGAAGCGCCTGTGGGGGACCTGGGGCCTGGACATCGACGGCCACGAGGTCATCGATCTGAAGACCCTCTTCGACGGCCTCCCCGTCGTCCTGGAGATCGGCTTCGGCATGGGCGAGGCCACCGCGCAGATGGCCGCCGCCGACCCCGGCACCGGCATCCTCGCCGCCGACGTCCACACTCCCGGGCAGGGCAACCTGCTCGCCCTCGCGGAGCGGGGCGGCCTCACCAACGTCCGGGTGGCCAACGGCGACGCCATCATCCTGCTCCGCGAGATGCTGCCGCCCGACTCCCTGGCCGGGATCCGCGTGTACTTCCCGGACCCCTGGCCCAAGGCCCGCCATCACAAGCGCCGGCTGATCCAGCCCGAGTTCCTGACCCTGGCCGCGACCCGCCTGGCCCCCGGGGGCGTGCTGCACTGCGCGACCGACTGGGAGCCGTACGCCGAGCAGATGCTCGAAGTGCTCACCGCGCACCCGGACTTCGAGAACACCCAAGACCACGGCGGCTACTCACCGCGCCCCGGCTTCCGGCCGCTCACCCGCTTCGAGGGCCAGGGCCTCGACAAGGGGCACCTCGTACACGACTTGCTCTTCCGTCGCACGGAGAACTGACAACGTCACTGCACGTGTCAGACCGGCTCTGTAGGGTCATGATGTGTTCCGAGCGCTCCCCCTTGTGCTCGCACGCCCGTCGGGCAGGGTCCGCACGTGCGTGCTCCTCGTCCTGCTCGCCGCCACCGGGGTCACGATCCTCGAGCTCGTGCGGGAACAGACCGGCACCCCGGGCTTCTTCGTAGGTCTCGGTCTGGCCCTGGTGCCGGTTGCGCCGCTCATGGCGGCCTTCCGGTGGCTGGGCCGGGCCGCGCCCGCGCCCTGGCGGCAGCTGCTGTTCTGCTTCGGCTGGGGTGCCTGCACCGCGGCGCTGATCGCGATACTGGCCAACAGCTTCGCGACCGAGTGGATAGCCGCGGCCACCGCGGACCCCTCCGATGCCGATCAGCTCGGCTCGGTGGCGATCGCGCCGGTGGTGGAGGAGACCGCCAAAGCGGCGGCCCTGCTCCTCGTCTTCCTCTTCCGGAGACGGCATTTCACCGGCCCCGCCGACGGTTTCGTGGTGGCCGGCTTCACCGCCACCGGCTTCGCCTTCACCGAGAACATCCTCTACCTCGGCAACGCCTTCGACGAGGACCTGTCCAAAGGCACCGGCATGCTCAACTCGATCACGGCCGCGACCTTCTTCGTCCGCATAGTGCTGTCGCCGTTCGCCCACCCGCTGTTCACGGTGCTCACCGGGCTCGGTTTCGGCGCGGCCGCGCTCAGCGCCCGCCGGGGGCGCAGGATCGTCCTGCCCCTGCTCGGCCTGGCGCTCGCCATGAGCCTGCACGCACTGTGGAACAGCTCCTCGCGGCTGGGGGAGTACGGCTTCTACACGGTCTACGGCTGCGTGATGGTCCCGGTGTTCGGGCTGCTGCTGTGGCTGGCCGTGCGGATAAGGCGCCGGCGTCTGCGGGCCGTCGCCGGGGAGCTCGCGGTGTACGCGGCCGCGGGCTGGCTCGGTCCGGCCGAGGTCCCCGCCCTGGCTTCGATGCCGGCCCGGTCGCTGGCCCGCACCCTGGCCCGGCGCAGCGGGGGCCGGGCCGCCGCGCGGGCGGTCGCCCTGTACGAGGCCGACGCGGCAGCCCTGGCGCTGCTGCGGAACCGGGCGCGCCGCGGTGGCCCGGGGCGCGAGCCCGATTTCGCCGGACGGGAGCGGGAGTTGCTGGACCGGCTCTGGCTGCGCCGGGCGACGGCGGGTCCCGCGCTGGCCCGGGCGGCGGTCATGGAGGAGCTGCTTCCGCCGTGGTTCGACCCCCTGCCCCGGCCCGATACGGCGCCCGGGGCCGTGCGGACCGGCGTACCGGCTCCGCGGCGGGCGGGCAACGCCAGAACGGCCGGCCCCTGGGCAGGCTCCGCCTGGGCGGGCTCCGCCAGGACGGGCTCCGCCTGGGCGGGATTCAGACGTTCAGGCCCTTGGAGGTCAGCCACGCCAGCGGGTCCATCGTCGAGCCGCCCTTGCGTACTTCCAGGTGGAGATGGGGTCCTGTGACGTTGCCGGTGGCGCCGACGCGGCCGATCGTCTCGCCCGGGGAGACCGTGCCGGAGGTCACCGACATCGACGAGAGGTGGCAGTACCAGATCTCCGTCCCGTCCTCGAGCTCCAGCACGATGCGGTAGCCGTACGCACCGGACCAGCCGGCCGAGGTGATCTTCCCCGTGGCCACGGCCTTGGCCGGGGTGCCGGTGGGGGCGGCGAAGTCGAGGCCGGTGTGGTAGCCGGAGGACCACATGGAGCCGGCGACGCCGTAGTGCGAGGTGAGGGTGTAGGCAGAGGTGGGCAGGGAGTAGCTCCCGGCCAGTTTCGCGAGGCGCTCCTGCTCGGCCTTGGCCGCGGCGGCCTCCTCGGCTGCCTTGGCCTCTTCCGCGGCCTTCGCCTCGGCCGCGGCCTTCGCTTCCTCGGCCGCCTTGTGCGCGGCCTCCAGCTTGTCCTTGGCCTCCTGGGCGGCGGTCTCCCGGGCGACGCGCTCGGCTTCCGCCTGGGCCTGCGCCGCGGCCGCGGCCTGCTGGGAGTCGGCCTGCTGGAGGATGCGGTTGCGCAGCACCTCGCCGGCGTCGGCGCGCCGGTCCGCCTGCTGCGGGATGATCCCGGTCTTCGCGGCCGTCCCGGCCGCCTGCCCGGAGCCGGCCTCCGCGTGCCGGACGTCGTCCCCGGTGAACCCGGTGATCTCGGCGCCGGAGCCGCCGGGCATCAGGTCGGGCAGGTCGGGCAGCGACGGCATGGATATCGCGACCTGGGGCCGGTCCTGGGCGGTGGCGATGCCGCTCGCGCCGACCGCCGCGATGACGCCGACGCCGAGGACGGTGGAGCTGCGGGCGAGTCCGCCGCGCTGCTTGGCCACGCGGTGCTTGCCGCGGACCGAACGGACCGAATCCTCGGTGGGATTCCACTCGCCCCAGGCACCCGCGCTCGGCGGCTCCTGGTTCTCGATGCCTTCAGGGGCAGGCAAGTTGGAGGCCACCGGGGCACACTCCTCATTGACGCGATCGCGCACGGCGCGGCGCCGTCTCTTGCGACGGCCGGGACGACCGCGCTGCGTTATCGAAAGGTAATAGACGGAGGGGAGTGATTCCAAGCTGTTGCGATTGATCGTTCACACCAATCAGCCACTCCCCGACGGGCTCTGGCCAAGACTTTTCGCCATGAAACCGGATCAACTCAGGCAAAATTCGGGCGACTCCGATATCACTCCAGCCACATCCGGATCATGACGTTCCGTCAGCCATCTTGCAGAGAGCGTCGCTTCCCTCACTGACCGTTACAGCCTGTCGTCGCGCCGCACCACCGGTACGGTCCGCCGCCGCTCCGGCTGCCCCTCGCCCGGCCGGCCAACCGCGAGCAGCGCCATGTCGTCCGTCGCCCCGCCCCCGGTATGCCGGCGCACGTCGCTGCTGAGCGCGCCGAGCAGCGCCTCCGGCCCGGGGAAGACCCGCCCGCGCAGCCGGTCCGCCGGATCGTAGAAGGCCCCCGCCCGGTCCCGGGCCTCGGTCAGCCCGTCCGTGTAGAGCAGCAGGGTGGTCCCCGCCGGGAAGGCCCACTCCTCCGCCCGGTCCGGCCAGCCGCCCAGCTCCGCCATGCCGAGCGGCAGGGCCGGCTCGGCCGGGGCGAGGACCGCCAGCTCCCCGTCCGCGTGCAGCAGCAACGGCTCGGGGTGGCCTCGGTTCAGCAGCCGCAGCACCTGCGTCTCCGGCGGGATCTCCCCGAGCACGCACGTCGTGAACCCCTCGACCGCGTCCAGGCTGTCGCGCCGGGTGCCCTCCCTGGCCAGGGCCCGCTCCAGCCGCCGCGCCAGGTCCTCCAGCGTCGGCTCCGTCTCCGCCGCCTCCCGGAAGGCCCCCAGGACCACTGCCACGGCTTCCACCGCGCCCAGCCCCTTGCCCCGTACGTCGCCCACCGCCAGCCGCACTCCGTACGGGGTCTCCTGGACGGCGTACAGGTCCCCGCCGATGAAGGCATCGGCCTGCGCGGCCTCGTACCGGGCGGAGACGTGCAGGCCCCCGATCCGCTCGGCGGGCGTGGGCAGTACGGCCCGCTGCGCGGCCTCGGCGATGCCGCGCGCGGAGGCGAGCCGCTCGCCGCTGCGCCGCACCACCCGGTTGATCAGGAGCGCCAGCCCGGAGACGGTCAGGACGGTCACCAGCTCGGTCAGCGCCTCAACCTTCCAGGTGGTGCCGTGGTAGAGGTGCAGCAGGATCACCGCGAGCGAGGCCAGCGCGCCGGTCGCGGCCGTGGCCCGGAGGCTGAACAGCGGGGCGGCGATCAGCGGGGCCGCCGAGAAGAAGGGGGATCCGGTGAAGCTGGGCGGGGTCAGCAGATCGAAGACCAGCCCGAGGGTGATCAGCGCGGCCGGCAGCACCCGGACCACCTGCCGGGCCACACCGTTGACGGCACCGTCCGCGCCCTCGCCCTCCGGGCGCTCGCGCTCGCCGTTGTCCTGCCGGCCCAGCCCCACCACGCTGCTCTCCTGCCGCCCGGTCGCTCGCACGGGTGCGGGCCGGCCACCGCCTCGCCCTTCAAGGCTGGCGGCACGCGTGCCCGTAGGGCGACCCGGCGGTGGCCGATCGGGTGACGAAGCGTGAGCTGACGGACCGGAACACGACGAAGGCCCGGTTCCCCAAGGGGAACCGGGCCTTCGTACTGAGTAGCGGGGGCAGGATTTGAACCTACGACCTCTGGGTTATGAGCCCAGCGAGCTACCGAGCTGCTCCACCCCGCGTCGGTAAACCCAACTCTAGCCCATCCGGGGGGAGGCCTCCGCCAATTAACCGCTCACCCACCCCCACGCCCCCCCATAGCCCCAGGTCAGGAGGGTTCAACCGGCCCCAAACCGGCATGCCGGAGCGAAGATCATCTCTGTTGCACGCTGGTGACACTGCGGGGATGGTTCCGGGATCGCTCGCGGGTGAAGATTCACCTGTCGCCAAGGCCGAGGGGAACACGAACCGGCGAGGCGACACCGACCACACCAACCGGCCCGGCGCTCTGCCGTGCCCATGTGATTCCTGGGGGGAGTCCACCATGTCCGTTCGCACCGCAGCCGCCATCGCAGTCGTCGCCGGCGTTGTCACCACTCTGCTGCCGCTCTCGGCCACCGCCGCGTCCGCCGCACCCACCGCCGGCGACCACGCCGTGCTGCGTACGGAGATGGGTACTCCCGTCCCCAACGGTCCGCTGACCCGCGGCGGGGTCACCGAGACCTTCGACCTCACGGTGAAGAACCCGACCGGCAAGCCCGTCACGTACAAGCCGTGGATGCTCCTGGACCCGACCGGTCCGAGCCGGCTCCAGAACGACGACGTGGTCTTCAAGGTCGACGCGGTGGACGCCCCCGCGACCAAGTCCTCGATCGGCCAGCAGGACGGCGAGTGGCAGGGCATGTTCTTCCCGGCGGCCGCCACCCCGGGCGAGTCGGACAAGGGCTTCGACATCCCCGCGAACGGCAAGATGACCTGGAAGGTCACCCTCGGCCTCGGCGCGAACTACCCGACCAACAACGGGGACTTCAACCTCCGCGCCGCCAGCTACAACAACTCGGTGGCCGCCGACGGCATGGGCTCCCACCTCTTCAAGGTCGGCCCGCAGATCAAGACGGGCGAGCTGAAGACCTGGTTCAAGCAGGGCAGCTCCGACACGGGCGGCCAGGAGCACCGCGCGTACTGGGACCTGAACTACCAGGCCACCGGCGACGGCGAGTTCGCCACCGGCCTCGCGAGCAGCCTGAGCCTGACGCACCCGGGCGACGAGGCGGCCGACTTCCGCCTCCAGGCCCTGATCGACGGCCGCTGGCAGGACCTGAAGGCCCAGGACAGCCGCTACGCGCTGCCCGAGATCCCCAAGGGCTTCGGCGCGGCCTCCGGCGCCCGCACCCTGCCGCTGCGGGTCAGCCTGGGCAAGGACACCAAGATCAAGAAGAAGACCACCATCACGATGTCGGTCGAGGTCGCGCCGGCCAAGGGCAACACGTACCCGCTCAAGTCCGTCGAGGTGCAGTTCCCGCTCGTCCCGTTCGCGGAGCCGGCGCCCTCCTCGACCCCGACCACCACGCCGTCGGCCACGCCCACCAAGACCCCGGGCAGCTCCACGGTGGCGCAGCCGGCCGCGGCCACCTCCTCCTCGGCCGCCGCCGCGGGCAACACCCACGTGGCCACCACCGGTTCGGGCTCGCTGGCCGCCACCGGCGCCCAGTCGGGCACGGGCCTGTACGCCGGCCTCGCCGCGGCCCTGGTCGCCCTCGGCGCGGCCGCGGCCTGGCTCGGCGCCCGCCGCCGCCGGGGCATCTCCGCCTGACCGGCACCCCGTACGACGAAGCGCCCCACCCGAAGTGATCGGGTGGGGCGCTTCGTCGTACGGGCCACGGGGGTTGTCCCCCGCGGGCCCTGAGCAGTAGGCCATGTCGGACTCGAACCGACAACCAACGGATTAAAAGTCCGCTGCTCTGCCAATTGAGCTAATGGCCCTCGGCGTGCTCACCCCAGAGCATAGCCGGACAGCGCCGGTCAGCCGATCGGGTATCGGCTGACCGGCCTGTCGGGGTCAGCGGACCGCGGGGAGCACCGCGCGGAACGGGACCGCGGTGACCTTGACCGAGCCGGTGGTCCGGAGCTCGGCGCCCTGGCCGTCGGCGGGCCTGGCGGTGAGCGTCCACTCGTAGTCGCCGGCGTAGAGGTAGGTCCCCCACTGGTTCTTGCCGTCCCACGCGGGGGCGATCACACCGCGCGCCTCACCGCCGCTGCGCACGACGGTCGAGATGCCCGAGGTCTTGTTGCGCACCGTCAGCTTCCACGAGGCGACGGGCTTGGACAGCCACCAGCGCGACGGCCAGTTCTTCGCGGTCTTGAAGTCCACGGTCGCGGGAACGTCCTGGTCGATCGCCGCGAGCGGGGAAGCCGAGCCGGTGACTCCGGCCAGGTGGACCGTCTCGCTCGCGTCCGTGTACGCCAGCCGGCCGCCGAACCGGTCGATGGTCCAGTCGTTGCCGTAGCTGTTGACGTACTGGGCGATCTCGCGTTCCCGTACCGGCGCGCCGGAGCGCAGGTTGTAGACCTCCAGGCCGACGCCCCCCTGGTGCACGACGTAGCCGTCGCCGAGCCGCACGCGGTGGCGCTCGGGCGTGAAGGGCAGCGGGATCCGCTTCGCGGACGGCAGGTGGAAGGCGGCGGCGCCGTCCCCGTAGAAGGAACAGGTGGAGTAGAACCAGCCACCGTTGACCGCGAGCTCGTACGGGCGGCAGCCCGAACCGAGGTCCACCCGCTGCGTGATCTGCCCGGTCCGCAGGTCCGTCCCGGCCACCACGCCCTTGTCACCCTCGGGCTGCCAGAGCACGGACCCCCACAGGACGGCGGACGAGGAGGCGTTGACGTCCAGGATCTTCCCGGCGTCGATGTCCGCCACGAGGAGGCGGGAGGCGGAGTTCTCGGTCGCGACGATGAGCACGTAGCGGCCCGAGACGCTCTCGATGTGGCTCGGCTGCAACTGCGTCTTGCCCGCCAGGGTCACCCGGCGCACCGCGCCGCCCGCTCCGGCGTCCATCACGTTCACGGCGATTGCGCACGACGAGCAGTTCCCCGCGTCAACGGACGACAGCGAGAGGAACCGGCCGTCGCCCGTCGCGACGCTCCGGGTGCCGACGGCGTCCTGGACGCCGCAGACCTCCTGGTTCACCATGACGTCGCACTTCCACGAGGGGGTCTGGGACACCGTCGCGGGGCCGGACACCGAGGCCGTGTAGCCCTGGACGCTCCGGGCGGGGTCGGTCTGGCCCACGGCCAGCTGCCCCTGGGCGAAGGCGAGGCCCACGCGGTCCGCGGGGTTCGGCGGAACGCGCAGGGCCTCCTTGATCACGGGAGCGCCGTCGGTTCCGGGCTCGATGCGCTGGATGCCCCAGTGACTGGAGTCGGTACCGCCGGCCAGGTAGGCGGCGCCGTCCGTTCCGGGCAGGATCGGGTCGCTCCCGGTCCGCGGCAGCAGGGTGCGCGTCGCTCCGCCCGCGACGGGTACCGCGGTCAGTCCCTTCGGGACCTGGGCGAGCAGCCAGTCGCCCACGGGCTGGACGGACTCCGCCGACGACGTGGCCAGGTCGACCGTGTGGCTCACCTTGCCGTCGGCGCGCGAACGCAGCGTCGCCTTGCCCGAGTTCTCCATCGCGATCCACTGCGAGCCGAGCCCGAACGTGACGAGGGCCGTGTCCGTGACACCGTCCGGCATCGGCACCGGGCGCAGCGTCGCCGTGGCGAAGTCGAGGAGGGCCACGGTTTCGCCGCCCTTGCCGTTCAGGTACGAGACCAGCGCGCCCTTGGCGTCGAAGGCCTGCACGCGGAAACGGGAGGTCCCGAACCTGTCGGGTGAGGTGACGACCACGTCCTTGCGCGGCTCGTTCTCCCGGCCGATGAGATGCAGGGTGAGCCAGCCCGCCTGGTCCACCTCCGTGGCGAGCACCTGGGTCGGTGAGAAGGCCTTGGCCCAGGCTCGGCCCGCAGGGGGAGTCAGCGTTTCGCTCTTGCCCGAGGCGAAGTCGTGCAGGTGCATCGGACCCGGTGCCGATCCGCCACTGGACTTCTCGCATACGACGGAGTCGCCGGAGGCCGCCCACCAGAGGTCCGAGCCGGACACGCTGCAGCCCGCGCCGGATGCTTCCCGGCCGTCCTTCAGGCTCCGCCAGAACCAGCTTCCGTCCCGGTACATCACCAGGCCCGTACCGGCTCCGGAGACGGCCTGGCGCGCCGGGTCCTTGTGCGGCGGCGGCGCGATCGTCAGGTCGTCGGCGGCCGTCGGTCCGGCCGTGGCCGATACGGCCGTCAGGCCGCCGACCCCCATGGCCAGTGCGAGCGCGAGGGCGCCCAGCACACGTGACCGTCTCATTGAAGTCCCACCCCCAGGAAGTGCGCAGGGGGTGGTCGCGATCCGCGTTGCCGTGCCCCCCACCGCAAAGTCTGTGGATCGTAGCAACACGCGACAAGGCCCCCACCACCAGCTTGAGTTCAAGCGGTCGTGGGGGCCCTGTCAGGGGTTCAGCTCAGCTGCGATCAGCCGTTGCGCTTCCAGCGCGGCTTGTCGTCGCGGCGGCCGCCGAAGGAGCCGGTCGAGCCGGAGCCGGACGGACGGTGGTCGTCGCGGCGGCCGTACGGGCGGTCGCCGGCGCCGCCGGAGCGGAAGCCACCGGACGGACGGTCGTCACGACGGTCGCGGTTGAACGGACGGTCGCCGCCACCGGAGCGGAAGCCGCTGCCGGAGGTGCGGTCGTCACGGTTGTACGTGCCGTTGCCCGTGGACGGACGGTCGCCACCGGAACGGAAGCCGCCCGACGGACGGTCGTCGCGGCGGAAGCCGCCACGGTCGCCACCGCGGTCATCGCGGTTGAAACCACCAGAGGGGCGGTCGTCGCGACGGAAGCCACCGCCGGTCGGACGGTCGCCACCGGAGCGGAAGCCGCCACGGTCGCCACCGCGGTCATCGCGGTTGAAACCACCCGAGGGACGGTCGTCGCGACGGAAGCCACCGCCGGTCGGACGGTCGCCACCGGAGCGGAAGCCACCGGACGGACGGTCGTCGCGGCGGAAGCCGCCACGGTCGCCACCGCGGTCGTCACGGTTGAAGCCACCCGACGGGCGGCCACCGCGGTCACCACGGTCACCGCGGTCGTCGCGGCGGAAGCCGCCACGGTCGCCACCGCGGTTGTCGCGGTCACCACCGCGGTTGTCGCGACGCTCGAAGTTGCCGCGGTCGTCGCGCTGGGCGCGCTGCTCCTCGCGGCGCTCCTGCGCGGCCAGCTCGGCGGCAGCGGCTGCGGCGGCAGCCGCGACCTCGGCCTCGGCGGCCTCGGCCACCTCGGCGACAGCGGCCTCCGGGTCCTCGCCACGCTCACGCGCGGAGCGGGCGACCAGGCGGTCGGCCTCCTCGCGCAGTTCCACGGCACGGCGCGACAGGCGCTCCAGCTGCTTGGTGAGCTCGGCGACCTCGCGCTCGGCCTGCTTCGCGGCGTTGTTCGCGGAGTCGGCCTGGACCTCGGTCAGCGAACGGGCACCGGTGATCTCGGCGACCTCGGGCTCGAAGGCGCCGGCGCCCTGGACGATGTGGCGCGAGGCGTCGACGCCCGCGTCCTCCATCAGGCGGAAGATCTGGCGGCGCTGGTGCGGCAGGGCCAGGGAGACCACGACACCGGACTTGCCGGCGCGGGCGGTACGGCCCGAGCGGTGCAGGTAGTCCTTGTGGTCGCCGGCCGGGTCCACGTTCAGGACCAGGTCGATGCCGTCGACGTGGATGCCGCGGGCGGCGACGTCGGTGGCGACGAGCGCGTTGACGTAGCCGTCCTTGAAGTCGGCGAGGACGCGGGTACGGGCGCCCTGCGTCATGCCGCCGTGCAGCGCGTCGGCCTTCACGCCGGCCTCGACGAGCTGCTCGGCGATGCGGTCGGCGCCCAGCTGGGTGCGGACGAAGATGATGGTGCGGCCCTTGCGGGCGGCGATGGCGGCCGTGACCGGCGCCTTGTCCTTCGGCTTCACGACGAGGACGTGGTGCGTCATGGTCGTGACGTTGCCCTGCGCGCTGTCGACCTCGTGCGTGACGGGGTTGGACAGGTAGCGCTTGACCAGGGTGCCGATCTCGTTCTCCATGGTGGCGGAGAAGAGCATGCGCTGGCCGCCGCCGGGGATCTGGTCGAGCAGCTCGGTGACCTCGGGCAGGAAGCCCAGGTCGGCCATCTGGTCGGCCTCGTCGAGGACGGCGATCTTGACGTTCTCGAGGGAGCAGGCGCCACGGTTGATGATGTCGCGCAGACGGCCCGGGGTGGCGACGAGGACGTCGACGCCACGCTCGAGGGCGTAGATCTGGTTGCTCATCGAGGTACCGCCGCAGACGACCTTCATCTTCAGGCCGAGCACGTCGCCGTAGGGCTGGAGGGCGTCCGCGACCTGCATCGCGAGCTCACGCGTCGGCGTGAGGATGATGGCGCGGGGCTTCTTCTTCTCGGTGTGACCGCCGGCCAGCGAGGCCAGGGTGGGCAGACCGAAGGAGAGGGTCTTGCCGGAGCCGGTGCGGCCGCGGCCGAGGATGTCCTTGCCGGCCAGGGCGTCCGGGATGGTCGCGGCCTGGATCGGGAAGGGGGCGGTGACGCCGTTCTGCGCGAGCTTGCGCACGATGCCCTCGGGCAGACCGAGGTCGCCGAAGGTGATCGTGGGCTCGGCGTCGGCGTCGGACTCGTCGTCGCCGTCGGCGTCGAAGGAGTCGATGGACTGGTCGGTCGTCACGTCGGCCTCAAGAGCCTCGATGGTCTCGTCGACCACAAGGGTCTCTACTGCGTCGACGATCTCGTTCGAGTCGTTCTCGGGCATGACGGCACGGTCAGAACTGGAAATGGACATGCGAAATGCGAAACCTTCCGGAGTCTCGGCACGCGCCCAAACTCCGTGAATCGCAAATCGACCGCCTCAATGCGGTCAGCCACGGCTAGGGAGAGTACGCGCCACACGGCGCTCTTCGGATTCGGCGCCGGGCAATGGGATCAAACGATCTATAACCATACGCACCCTCCCCCGGGTCTGGCAAGTCACCCCCGCAGAAACGACCCTGACCTGCGAAGATGCCCTGAGCCCGGGGGGCGGGCGGAGCGCGGCCGACGCCGGAACGGCCCCGCGATCACGACCCGGCTGGGGTGCTCGGCTCCGGCTGCGGGCTCGGCGGCGGCGGCGTGGGTTCCGTCACAGGAGGAGTCGTGGCCGGCGGTTCCGGGGTCGGGCTGTGCGACTGCTGCCCGCCGCCCGAGCCGCCGGAGCCGGAACCGCCCGAGCCACCCGATCCGCCCGAGCCACCGGAACCCCCGGATCCGCCCGAACCGCCCCCGGAGGGCTCCTGCGGCCCCTGGCCGCCCGCCCCGCCGCCCGGTCCCGCCGACGGCGAGGGCACTCCCGGCTTGCCGCTCGGCGCCCCCGGGCTCGGTGAGCCCCCGGTCGCGCCGGACGCCTTGCCGTCCTCCTTGGGCGTGCCGTCCTGGTTCCCCGTACCGTCCTTCGCGCCGTGCCCGTTGCCGTGCACCCCGGAACCCCGTCCGGCCGTGGACCCCCCGCCCGCCGCGGCGCCGCCGCGACCGTCGGCCGTGGAGGAGGGCCCGGGCTTCGCCGAGTCCTCGCCGACACTCATGCAGCCCGCCGTCGCCGCGACCGCGAGCGCGGTGACGGCCAGTCGGAGGGAAGCGGACAACTGGCGCACGAGGGCACCTCCGAGCCTGAGGGGTGAGCGGTCCGCATGACCGGGTCAATGTGCCCAACTCCCTTTGACCCATAAGAGACACGCCCTCAGCCGAACAGCTGGTGCGCCACCTGCGACCCGAGGTGTACGGCGCCCAGCCCGACCAGCACCGATGCCGCCACGTTCGCCGCCGCGAGGAACTTCCAGCCGCGCTCGGCCAGCCGCAACGTCTCGTAGGAGAACGTCGAGTAGGTGCTCAGCGCCCCGCACAGACCGGTCCCCAGCAGCAGTTGCAGCCGCCCGGAGGAGGCCCCGGCCAGCAGCGCGCCGGTCAGCACCCCCATCACCAGGCAGGCGACCGCGTTGACCACGAAGGTGCCCCAGGGGAAGAACGAATCGTGCCGCGCCTGCACCGCACGGTCCGTCAGGTACCGCAGCGGAGCCCCGACGGCCGCGCCCGCCACCACGAGCAGCCAGTTCACCGGGAGGCCACCCGGCCCCGGACCGCGAGGCGCGTCACCGAGGCCGCCGCCCACACCGCACCGAGCGCCGCCACCACCGTGAGCCCGGCGTACGCCAGCGCGGTGCCCGCCTCCCCCTCGTCCAGCAGGCGCGAGAAGTCGACCGCGTACGTCGAGAAGGTGGTGAAGCCGCCGAGGATCCCCACCCCCGCGAAGGGCCGGACCAGCGGATGCGGCGCCGTCCTGCCGCCCTCGCTGATCAGCACCATCAGTACGCCGACCAGCGCACAGCCGGCCGCGTTGATCACGAGGGTCGCCCACGGGAAGGCCCCGGGCCCGGCCGGCCACAGCAGGGAGATCCCGTACCGCGCCGAGGCCCCGACCGCCCCGCCCGCCGCCACCGCCGCGAGCACCCGGCCCTGCGGCTCGGCGGCCTGCGCCGGCACGTGCAGGTCGACGTCCGGGTCGATGGCCTCGTCGCCGGGGACCGGCCGGGTCATCCGTAGCCCAGCGCGTGCAGCCGTTCGTCGTCGATCCCGAAGTGGTGGGCGATCTCGTGCACCACGGTGACCTCCGTCTCGGCGACCACGCTCTCCCGGTCCTCGCACATCCGCAACGTGGGGTTCCGGTAGATCGTGATCCGGTCCGGCAGCACCCCGGCGTACCACTCGCCGCGGTCCGTCAGCGGGGTCCCCTCGTACAGACCGAGCAGCTCGGGGTCGTCGGCGGGCGGTTCGTCCTCGACGAACACCGCCACGTTGTCCATCAGCCGCGTCAGCTCCGGCGGGATCCGGTCCAGGGCCTCTGCGACGAGCTCTTCGAACTCCTCGCGCGTCATCTCCAGCACCGGGCCATTGTCCCCCCGGTGGGGCCGCCTCCCGCTTGCCGGGGAGAAACCGTTTTGGCGATCGCTCCCCGGATCCCATATGCTTCTCACGTCCCCGACGCGCTGGAAAGTGCCCGGCGGGCCTTTAGCCCTCATCGTCTAGTGGCCCAGGACGCCGCCCTTTCAAGGCGGTAGCACGGGTTCGAATCCCGTTGGGGGTACGCATTACCGTGTGCAAGACTTGGTCTCGCACACTGCAAGGTCCTGTGGAGCAGTTGGTTAGCTCGCCACCCTGTCAAGGTGGAGGTCGCGGGTTCAAGTCCCGTCAGGATCGCTGAAGCCGGAAACGGTTTCGTGGCTGGGTAGCTCAGTTGGTACGAGCGATCGCCTGAAAAGCGATAGGTCGCCGGTTCGACCCCGGCCCCAGCCACCATCAAGAACAGGAACGCCCCGTCCATCGGACGGGGCGTTCCTGTTTCCTACCGCGGTTACTCCATCTCCGCCGTCTCCGCCGTCTCCGCCGTACGGGCCCTGCGACGCCACTGCGCCAGCCCGACGGCCGCCGCCCCCGCCGCGACCAGGCCGAGCAGCGCCCAGTCCGGGACCCCGTCCGCCACCGACCGGACCCACTGCTCCACCGCGAACGAGTCGTCCACGTCCAGCAGCCCCGGCAGGGCGCTCGCCCCGTCGAAGACCAGGAACATCGCGCCCAGGGCGACGAAGAACAGCCCGGACAGCAGCGAGGTGGTGTGCAGCTCGAAGCGGCCCACGCGCAGGGCCCGCCCGCGCAGCCAGCGCCGCCGGCCCAGCTCGAACCGCTCCCACAGCAGGGCCAGCACGAACAGCGGCACGGCCATCCCCAGCGCGTACACCGCCAGCAGCAGGCCGCCGTAGACCGGGCTGCCGCTGACCGCCGCCACGGTCAGCACGCTGCCCAGGATCGGGCCCGCGCAGAAGCCGGCCAGACCGTAGACCGCGCCGAGGGCGTACACCGACAGGGCGGTCGTCGGCCGGATCCGCCCCGACAGCTCGGAGACGCGCCGGGAGGCGAACCCGAGTCCGAGGATCTGGGCGAGCCCGAGCGCGATGATCAGCCAGCCGCCGACGAGGACCAGCGCGTCGCGGTTGCCGTGGAAGAACCGCCCGGCGTACGAGCCGGCCGCCCCCAGCGGTACGAGGGTGCTCGCGAGGCCCGCGTAGAAGATCCCGGTCCGCGCCAGCAGCCGGGACGTGGAGTCGATCGAGTACGCGAAGAAGGCGGGCAGCAGCAGGGCGCTGCACGGGCTGAGCAGCGCGAGGAGGCCGCCCAGCAGGGCGGCCAGATATCCGATGTGGGTCACGGGCGGGCCGCCGCCTTGGCGCGGGCGATGGCCGTGGTGAAGGCGTCGAGGGGCTGGGCGCCCGCAATGGGCTGCCCGTTGACCAGGAACGACGGGGTGGAGGTCACGCCGATGCGGTAGCCCTCGTCCTGGTCCTTCTTCAGAGCCGCCGCGGCCTGTTCCCCGGCCATGTCCTTCTTGAAGCGCTCCAGGTCTTGGACGCCCGCCTGCCCGGCCAGCTCCACGAGGCGGGCCTCGCCGAAGCCCTTCTCCTTGGACCCGTCGGCGTACGCGGCCGCGTGGAAGGCGGCGAAACGGTCCTGTTGCCCGGCGGCCCAGGCGGCCTTGGCGGCGGCCTCGGAGTCGGCGCCGAAGATCGGGAAGTTGCGCCACTCGATGCGCAGGGTGCCGTCCTCCACGTACTTCCTGACCAGCTCGGGCTCGGTGTCCCGGGCGAACTTGCCGCAGTAGCCGCACTTGAAGTCGGAGTACTCGATCAGTACGACGGGCGCGTCGGCCCGGCCGACGGCGAGCTTGTCGCCGGACTCGCGGCGGGCCAGCGCCTTCAGTTCGGCGACGGGGTCAATGCGGGGCGCGGCGGAGGCGCCGGAACCGCCGGAGGGCTTCTCGGCGGGGGCGGTGGAGGCCTGCCAGGAGACGAGGCCGAGGGTGATCGCGGCGATGGCGACCCCGGCGGCGATGTACAGGGGCTTCTTGGAGGTCTTGGTCTTGCGGCTGGTCTTGGAAGAGGACATGCGTGCTCCAGGGCTACGGGTGTGAGGAGGACCGGTGGGGTGACCGGTCCTCCTAGACCCGCATCACGGACAGCTCCACGGGGCCGGGCGCCGGCTGGTCGGGCCCGCGTACGAGATCCCGTACGGGTATCGCCCTGCCGTCCCAGGCCCGGTCCGCCGAGAGCCGTCCGGCAGCCGGGACGTGGGCGTGGTCGCCCGCGCGCGGCGGAACGGCCGGCGGCCGGCCGTGGTCCCCGGTTCCGGGGGCGCAGGACGGGCCGCCTTCCTCGTACGCCACCACCGCGTGGACCCTGGCGGCCGTGGCCGCCGGCCCGGGCGGCTGCGTCGCGGCGGCCGGCAGCGCACATCCCGCCAGCAGTGCCAGTACGGCGCCGAGCAGGCACCACACACGGCTGCGGCGGGACAAGGTGGGCTGCCTCTCACTCATACGGCCGGGGGATCGTCCCGAAATGGTACGGGTACGCCCCACAAATGCGTTCGCCACCCGGCGGCCCCGGGTGAGATCCTCGACCAGGTATGTCTACTTCCTTCGCCGCCCTGCAGACGCTTCTCGGTGAGATCTCCCTCCGCGACGCGCACCGCCTAGGCCGCCGCCTTGAGGGCGCCCGCCGTATCCGCAAGCCCGAGGCCAAGCAGGCCGTGCTCGACGAGATCGCCGCGGAGGCCGCGAAGGCCGCCGAGCGACTGGCCGGCCGTGCCTCGCGGATGCCCGAGGTCACGTATCCCGAGAACCTGCCCGTCAGCCAGAAAAAGGACGAGATCGCCGAGGCGATACGCGACCACCAGGTCGTGATCGTCGCGGGCGAGACCGGCTCCGGCAAGACCACGCAGATCCCCAAGATCTGCATGGAGCTGGGCCGCGGCGTCCGGGGCATGATCGGGCACACCCAGCCCCGCCGGATCGCCGCCCGCACGGTCGCGGAGCGCATCGCCGAGGAGCTCAAGTCCGAGATCGGCCAGACGGTCGGCTGGAAGGTCCGCTTCACCGACCAGGTGGACCAGGACGCGACCTTCGTGAAGCTGATGACGGACGGCATCCTGCTCGCCGAGATCCAGACGGACCGCGAGCTGCGCGCGTACGACACGATCATCATCGACGAGGCCCACGAGCGGTCGCTGAACATCGACTTCCTGCTCGGCTACCTGGCCACGCTGCTGCCGAAGCGCCCCGACCTCAAGGTGATCATCACCTCGGCGACCATCGACCCGGAACGGTTCTCGCGGCACTTCGGGGAAGCCCCCATCGTCGAGGTCAGCGGGCGGACGTATCCGGTCGAGGTCCGCTACCGGCCGCTGCTGGAAGAGGATTCCGAGGACAGCGACCGGGACCAGATCACCGCGATCTGCGAGGCCGTGGACGAGCTCCAGTCCGAGGGCGCGGGCGACGTCCTGGTCTTCCTCTCCGGAGAGCGCGAGATCCGCGACACGGCGGACGCCCTGAACAAGCGGAACCTACGCTTCACTGAGGTCCTTCCTCTTTACGCCCGCCTCTCGCACGCCGAGCAGCACCGGGTCTTCCAGCAGCACACGGGACGCCGGATCGTGCTCGCGACGAACGTCGCCGAGACCTCCCTCACCGTGCCGGGCATCAAGTACGTGATCGACCCGGGCACCGCCCGGATCTCCCGCTACAGCCACCGCACCAAGGTCCAGCGCCTGCCCATCGAGCGGATCTCGCAGGCCAGCGCCAACCAGCGCAAGGGCCGCTGCGGCCGTACCAGCGACGGCATCTGCATCCGGCTCTACTCCGAGGACGACTTCAACGGGCGTCCCGAGTTCACGGACGCCGAGATCCTGCGCACGAACCTGGCCTCCGTCATCCTCCAGATGACCGCGGCCGGCCTGGGCGAGATCGAGAAGTTCCCCTTCATCGACCCGCCGGACCACCGCAACATCCGCGACGGCGTGCAGCTGCTCCAGGAGCTCGGGGCGCTCGACCCGGCGGAGAAGGACCCGTCGAGGCGGCTCACGCAGATGGGCCGCCAGCTCTCCCAGCTCCCCGTGGACCCGCGCCTGGCCCGCATGGTCGTGGAGGCGGACAAGAACAACTGCGTCCGCGAGGTCATGGTCATCGCGGCGGCCCTGTCCATCCAGGACCCGCGCGAGCGGCCCTCGGACAAGCAGACCCAGGCCGACCAGAACCACGCCCGCTTCAAGGACGAGACCAGCGACTTCCTCTCGTTCCTGAACATGTGGCGCTACGTGCGCGAGCAGCAGAAGGAACGCGGCTCGTCCTCCTTCCGCCGGATGTGCAAGCAGGAGTACCTGAACTTCCTGCGGATCCGGGAGTGGCAGGACATCTACTCGCAGCTGCGCACGGTCGCCAAGACCATGGGCATCCACGTCAACGAGGCCGATGCCCCCGAGCAGAACATCCACGTCTCGCTGCTGGCCGGTCTGCTCTCGCACATCGGCCTGAAGGACACCGACAAGAACGAGTACCTGGGGGCGCGGTCCGCCAAGTTCGCGATCTTCCCGGGCTCGGCGCTCTTCAAGAAGCAGCCGAAGTTCCTGATGTCGGCCGAGCTGGTGGAGACCTCGCGGCTGTGGGCCCGGGTGAACGCCAAGGTGGAGCCGGAGTGGGTGGAGCCGCTCGCCCAGCACCTGATCAAGCGCACCTACAGCGAGCCGCACTGGGAGAAGGACCAGGCCGCCGTGATGGCGTACGAGAAGGTCACGCTGTACGGCGTGCCGATCGTGGCCCAGCGGAAGATCAACTACGGCCGGATCGACGCCGAGGTCTCGCGCGAGCTGTTCATCCGCAACGCGCTGGTCGAGGGCGACTGGCGGACCCACCACAAGTTCTACGCCGACAACCGCAAGCTCCTCACCGAGGTGGAGGAGCTGGAGAACCGGGCGCGGCGCCGCGACATCGTGGTGGACGACGAGACCCTCTTCGACTTCTACGACCAGAAGATCCCCGAGCACGTGGTCTCCGGGGCGCACTTCGACTCCTGGTGGAAGCACAAGAAGCGGGACGAGCCCGAACTGCTCGACTTCGAGCGCGAGATGCTCCTGACGGAGAAGGCGGCCGGGGTCACCAAGGCCGACTATCCGGACTCCTGGCCCCAGGGGCCGCTGAAGTTCCGGGTGACCTACCAGTTCGAGCCGGGCGCGGACGCGGACGGCGTGACCGTCCACATCCCGCTCCAGGTGCTGAACCAGGTCACCGACGAGGGCTTCGACTGGCAGATCCCGGGTCTGCGGGAGGAAGTCGTCACCGAGCTGATCCGCTCGCTCCCGAAGCCGATCCGCCGCCACTACGTCCCGGCGCCGAACTTCGCCGGCCGCTTCCTGGACACGGCGGTGCCCTTGCAGGAGCCGCTGCCGGTCACGCTGGCGCGCGAGCTCCAGCGGATGGTCGGGGTCCCGGTCTCCGCCGAGGACTTCGACCTCAGCCGGATCCCGGACCACCTGAAGATCACCTTCCGGATCGTCGACGAGCGCCGCAAGAACCTCGCCGAGGACAAGGACCTGGAGGCGCTGAGGCTGCGTCTGAAGCCCAAGGCCCGCCAGGCCCTCTCCAAGGCCGCCGCGGCCACCGCCGAGCGGGCGGGCGGGGAATCGGTGGAGCGCACCGGGCTGACCGACTGGACCATCGGCACGCTGACCAAGGTCTTCGAGACCCGGCGGGCCGGCCAGCCGGTGAAGGCGTACCCGGCGCTCGTGGACGAGGGTGCGAGCGTCTCCGTACGGCTCTTCGACACCGAGGCCGAGCAGCAGCAGGCGATGTGGCTGGGCACCCGGCGGCTCATCCTGCTGAACATCCCGGTGAATCCGGCGAAGTTCGCCTCGGACCACCTGACCAACCAGCAGAAGCTGGCCCTGTCCAGGAACCCGCACGGCTCCATCCAGGCGCTGTTCGACGACTGCGCGACCGCGGCGACCGACAAGCTGATCTCCGACCACGGCGGCCCCGCGTGGGACGAGACGGGCTTCCGCAAGCTCTACGAGGCCGTGCGCGCCGACCTGGTGGACACGACCGTGCGGACGGTCGGGCAGGTGCAGCAGGTGCTGGCCGCCTGGCAGGCCTGCGAGCGGCGCCTGAAGGCCACCAGCAGCCTCGCCCTGGTCGCCAACCTCCAGGACGTGAAGACGCAGCTGGCGGCGCTCATGCCGGCCGGCTTCGTGACGCTCACCGGGCTGCGCAGGCTGCCGGACCTCATGCGCTACCTGGTGGCGGTGGACCGGCGGCTCCAGCAGATGCCCACGGGCGTCCAGCGCGACACCACGCGCATGGAGAAGGTCCACGAGATGCGGGACGAGTACCTGTGGCTGCTGGAGCAGTTGCCGAAGGGCCGGCCGGTCCCGGAGGCGGTCACCGAGATCCGCTGGATGATCGAGGAACTGCGGGTCAGCTACTTCGCGCACGCGCTCGGGACGGCCTACCCGATCTCCGACAAACGGATCGTGAAGGCGGTGGATGCGGCGGCTCCGTGACCGGCCGGGTGACCGGCCGCGTGATCCGGTTCGACTGCACCCCCTGAGCTGCGGTACAGTCTGATTCGCAGCCGCCGAGCGGCCGCAAATCAAGGACCTGTGGAGCAGTTGGTTAGCTCGCCACCCTGTCAAGGTGGAGGTCGCGGGTTCAAGTCCCGTCAGGTTCGCAGAAACGTCAGGGCCCGTATCCCCCAGGGGATGCGGGCCCTGACGCGTTGGCGGGGAAACCCGCTGGGCGGCCTTGGGGAGACTCCCGAGACTCTTGAGGCTCCCCGAGGCTTCTGAGGCCCGCGCGGGTCCGTCGGCGTCCTCCCGAACCTCCCTCACCCGTTCCGGCGTCCACGGGCGATCTGACGGCCGTCACACCGGGCCGCGCCGGGCCTCCCGGCCATCCGGTCCGGCGCCACCGCGGCCGCCACCGCCCGCGCCGCCGAGAATCCCCCGTTCGCATGATGCGCTCCGCGGCTCACGTCCCCTTACGGGGTGCATTCCCGTGAATACAAGAGTGATCATCTGTGACGGGAGTCACCGCATGAGTTTTTGAGATGTGTACTTTTATCGCACTCATACACCCGCTCGATTTAATATGTGCAATGGCACCTACTCCGCCGGTGACCGCACGCCAGCTCGACACCGCCCTGACCTGGGCATAAAAAAGATCGCGCTGGACCCGGCGGAGTCCAGCGCGATCGACGACCAATGAACCTGTTGGGGCAGGTTCAGTCGTATGAAGCTATGTGGGTTTCATCGGATTGGGGGACCCGATATAGACCCGTTAAAGCAGGGGTGCTGCGGAACCTCAGGCCTCGCTGCGCTGCTGCGGAATTCCCGCAAGCAGTGCGCGAACCTCGGCCTCGCGGTAACGGCGGTGTCCACCCAGGGTGCGGATGGACGTGAGCTTGCCAGCCTTGGCCCAGCGGGTCACCGTCTTCGGGTCCACGCGGAACATCGTGGCAACCTCAGCCGGGGTCAGCAGCGGCTCGGCATCAGGGGTGCGAGCGGTCATGAGCGGCCTCCTCGGGAGAACCGAACCATCTCGGTTCTTTCCTCTAAATTCTGCACCTTGGCCCGCGTTGCCCGAAATGGACATACGCGGGCCGAGTCGGTTATAGGACGAACGGCTTGTCCTCGGCACTACAACTACACCATCCGTCCAGCCCCAAGGGCCAAACCGACGGAATTGCCCTCCGAGGTGTTCATCAGCGGCGGAAGCCGATGGACCGTCCCATAACGGACAGTCACCCCACTGTGACGATCAGTCACAGAGCGATCAGGAGTCGTCAGACCCCCCGTAGAGCGCAATGCCGAGCATTCCGCCCTTAGTTGGGCGGAAGGAACCCTCCCCGGACTCCTTGTCCTATTTTGGCACGAGGGTAGGGGAAGGGCGCAAGGGTGTAGATAGTGCGGTCCGTCACGCTTGGGCCAATGGCCCGTATCGGGACGTAGGTCCTGGTACTACGTCCCTAAAGAGATGATCAAGCCCCTGATCAGCCACTTATGGCTGATCGACCGATACGCGGGGGTACGTACGGGTCCTCTTGGGCCCGATCGGAGCACGATCGGGCCTCGGGGACTAATTCGCGAACAGTCTCTCCCGGACCGCCCTCCACCGCTCCGCCAGCTCCTCGTAGACCTCGGCCGCCCCCTCCGCGTCCCCCGCCCGCAAGGCCGCGATGCCCTCCGCCAGCTCCCGCGCCGACCGGTCCGCCGCCAGCCGGTCCGCCGGCAGTGCGTGCAGCAGCCCCCCGTAGTCCAGTTCGACCATCGACCGCGGGTGGAACTCCTCCAGCCAGCTCCCGACCTCCACCAGGCCGTCGGCGAGCATCCCGTACCCCTCCGCCTCCCGCAGGGTCCGCAGGGCCCGCGCCAGGCGCCGCCGCGCCTGCACCATCGGCGTCCGGTAGCGCAGCCGCTCGCCGGGCAGGTACTCCCGCTCCTGGTCCGCCACCAGCACGAACCAGCGCAGCGGGACCTGCCACACCCCCGTACGGATCCACGGGCGCGCGTCCGGGTTCCGCTCGCGCCAGCGCTCGTACTCCTCGGCCGCCTGCAGACGCAACGGCGGCGGGAGCGCCGCGTCCAGGACCGGGAGCGGGAACCACTCGACCAGCTCCTGGAGCGCCAGCCAGCCGCGCAGCCGGGTACGCCACGGGCAGACCAGCAGCACCCCGTCCACCTCCGCCGTGAAGGCGTCCGCGCTCTCGTGGGCCGGCACCCCCACCACGGGCACCCGAACCAAGTCGGTGAGCGACCGGCGCAGTTCGTCCTGGGCGGTCGGGGCCTTCCCGCGCCGGGCGTAGTCGGCCCAGTGCGACCGCTCCGGTTCCGGGAAGGCAACCAGGGGCTCGTAGACGCGCAGGTAGGAGGCGTACGGGACGGCCGGCGCCGAGCGCGCGGAGGGCAGCAGGGGATCGGGAGATTCGCTCACGCTCTCGTACTCCCCTTTTTGCGGCTCCGCTACCTTCGGCGCGCCCGTGACACGGGAGTGTTCCGATCCTCGGACAGGCGGTCCCCGCGCCGTCCGCAGGTCTTACGCTGCTCCCAGCACGCCCTCCCCCACCCGCAGGGCGGGCGTCAATCCGCCGCATCTCTTCCATGGGAGTCACCACCGTGACCGAAATGACCGACGGCGTCCTGCACACCCTGTTCCGTACGGAACAGGGCGGCCACGAGCAAGTCGTGCTGTGCCAGGACCGAGCCACAGGCCTGAAGGCCGTCATCGCGATCCACTCCACCGCCCTGGGCCCCGCCCTCGGCGGCACGCGCTTCCACGCGTACGCCTCGGACGAGGAGGCCGTCCTCGACGCGCTGAACCTCTCCCGCGGCATGTCGTACAAGAACGCCCTCGCCGGTCTCGACCTCGGCGGCGGCAAGGCCGTGATCATCGGGGACCCCGACATCCTCAAGTCGGAGGAACTGCTGCTGGCCTACGGCCGGTTCGTGGAGTCCCTCGGCGGCCGCTACGTGACCGCCTGCGACGTCGGCACGTACGTGGCGGACATGGACATCGTGGCCCGCGAGACCCGCTGGGCGACCGGCCGCTCCCCCGAGAACGGCGGCGCGGGCGACTCCTCGGTGCTCACCGCCTTCGGTGTCTTCCAGGGCATGCGCGCCAGCGCCCAGCACCTGTGGGGCGACCCGACCCTGCGCGGCCGCAAGGTCGCCGTGGCGGGCGTCGGCAAGGTCGGCCACTACCTGGTCGAGCACCTGCTGGAGGACGGCGCCGAGGTCGTGATCACGGACGTGCGGGAAGAGTCCGTGCGCCGGATCCTCGACAAGCACCCCGGCAAGGTCACGGCGGTCGCCGACACGGACGCGCTGATCCGCGTGCCCGGTCTGGACATCTACGCCCCGTGCGCGCTGGGCGGCGCCCTGAACGACGAGACGGTGCCGGTCCTGACGGCCAAGGTCGTCTGCGGAGCGGCGAACAACCAGCTCGCCCACCCGGGCATCGAGAAGGACGTCTCGGACCGCGGGATCCTCTACGCGCCCGACTACGTGGTCAACGCCGGTGGCGTGATCCAGGTCGCCGACGAGCTGCGCGGCTTCGACTTCGACCGCTGCAAGGCCAAGGCGGCGCAGATCTTCGACACCACGCTCGCCATATTCGCACGTGCGAAGGCGGACGGCATTCCGCCGGCCGCTGCGGCCGACCGGATCGCCGAGCAGCGGATGGCGGACGCCCGCTCCGCGCGCGCGGTCTAGGCACCTCCCGGGGCTCCCGGATGCGCCCGCCGGGGTGCGGCGAGACGGAACTCACTGCACTTCGGCGGGTCGCGGGCCAGGAAAGCGTTAAAATCGCGGTTGACCAGCGAGGACGGGGCGCCTTGTTGGTTCTGCACCGGGGCGCGTCATGCGGGCGGCGTACCGTATGGCCGCGGAAGCAGGTACCGTTAAACCCCTACGGACGGTCTCTCCACGGAGAGCCCGCTCCGAACCATGAACGCGTGTCAGACTCTGGGGCCGTCGAGCCCCGTCACCGAGGGGGTCGAGCCATGGGGCGCGGCCGGGCCAAGGCCAAGCAGACAAAGGTCGCCCGCCAGCTGAAGTACAACAGCGGCGGGACTGACCTCTCGCGTCTGGCCAATGAGCTGGGCGCATCGCCGACAGAGCCGCTGCCTATCAGCGAGCCGGTCGAAGTCGATGACGATCTGGACGACGACGACCCGTACGCCAAGTACGCGGATCTGTACAACAGCGATGACGACGACGAGGACGAGGAGTCCGGTCCGTCGGCACAGCGTCGCGGCGCTTGACGCTTTCTCGAGAGCGTCTGCACAACAGGGTCAAAGACTGAAACCCGGTCCAGGGCATCGCCCCGGGCCGGGTTTCAGTGCTGCTCAGCTCGCGTAGGAACCGGTCAGGGTGGCGCCCTCGGCGTGGTCGCCGCGGTCCAGGATCTCGCCCGCGACCCAGGCGTCGACGCCCCGGTCGGCCAGCGCGGTGAGGGCCACGTCCACCGACTCGCCCGGGACGACCGCCATCATGCCGACGCCCATGTTCAGCGTCTTCTCCAGTTCCAGCTGCTCGACCTGACCGGCCTTGCCGACCAGGTCGAAGATCGCGCCGGGGGTCCAGGTCGAACGGTCGACCGTGGCGTGCAGGTGGTCCGGGATCACCCGCGCCAGGTTGGCCGCGAGGCCGCCGCCCGTGATGTGCGAGTAGGCGTGCACCTCGGCCGTACGGGTGAGGGCGAGGCAGTCGAGCGAGTAGATCTTCGTGGGCTCCAGCAGTTCCTCGCCCAGGGTGCGGCCGAGCTCGGCGACTTCCTGGTCCAGGGACATTCCGGCCCGGTCGAAGAGGACGTGCCGGACCAGCGAGTACCCGTTCGAGTGAAGGCCGGACGAAGCCATCGCGATGACGGCGTCACCCGTACGGATGCGATCCGCACCGAGCAGCCGGTCGTACTCGACGACACCGGTGCCGGCGCCCGCCACGTCGAAGTCGTCAGGGCCGAGCAGACCCGGGTGTTCGGCGGTCTCGCCGCCCACCAGGGCGCAGCCGGCGAGGACGCAGCCCTCGGCGATGCCCTTGACGATGGCCGCGACACGCTCGGGGTGGACCTTGCCGACGCAGATGTAGTCGGTCATGAAGAGCGGCTCGGCGCCGCAGACGACGATGTCGTCCATGACCATCGCGACGAGGTCGTGGCCGATGGTGTCGTACACGCCGAGCTGGCGGGCGATGTCGACCTTGGTGCCGACCCCGTCGGTGGCGGAGGCGAGCAGCGGGCGCTCGTAGCGCTTGAGGGCGGAGGCGTCGAAGAGGCCGGCGAAGCCGCCGAGGCCGCCGAGGACCTCGGGGCGCTGCGTCTTCTTCACCCACTCCTTCATCAGCTCGACGGCGCGGTCTCCCGCTTCGATGTCCACGCCTGCGGCTGCGTAGCTGGCACCGGTGGTCTTCTCTGTCATGACAGGAGAGAGCTTTCGTGTCGTTACTGCGGGTGGTGCTGGGCCCCCGGAGAAGCCTCAAAAGGGAGGGCCCAGCGCAGGTTGAGCCGGCGAAACCGAGGAGCGCCTACGGGCGGCGGAGCGCGTCGGCGGCGTCCGTGCCGCCGGCCAGCTCGGACTCCAGCAGCTGCTTGCCCAGGAGCTGCGGGTCGGGCAGCTCCATGGGGTACTCGCCGTCGAAGCAGGCACGGCAGAGGTTGGGCTTCTGGATGGTGGTCGCCTCGACCATCGCGTCGAGCGAGATGTACGAGAGCGAGTCCGCGCCCAGCGACGTGGCGATCTCGTCGACCGTCATGCCGTTGGCGATCAGCTCGGCCCGGGTGGCGAAGTCGATGCCGAAGAAGCACGGCCACTTCACCGGCGGCGAGGAGATCCGGATGTGGACCTCCGCCGCGCCGGCCTCGCGGAGCATCTTGACCAGGGCGCGCTGGGTGTTGCCGCGGACGATCGAGTCGTCGACGACCACCAGGCGCTTGCCCCGGATGACTTCCTTGAGGGGGTTGAGCTTCAGGCGGATGCCGAGCTGGCGGATCGTCTGCGAGGGCTGGATGAAGGTCCGGCCGACGTAGGCGTTCTTGACCAGGCCGGAGCCGTACGGGATCCCGCTGGCCTCGGCGTATCCGACGGCGGCGGGCGTGCCCGACTCCGGCGTCGGTATCACCAGATCGGCGTCGACCGGGGCTTCCTTGGCCAGGCGCCGGCCCATCTCGACACGCGAGAGGTAGACGTTCCGGCCGGCGATGTCGGTGTCCGGGCGCGCCAGGTAGACGTACTCGAAGACACAGCCCTTGGGCTTCGCTTCCGCGAATCGGGAGGTCCGCAGGCCGTTCTCGTCGATCGCGATGAGCTCGCCCGGCTCGACCTCGCGGACGAAGCTGGCCCCGCAGATGTCGAGGGCGGCGGTCTCACTCGCGACCACCCAGCCGCGCTCCAGGCGGCCGAGGACCAGCGGGCGGATGCCCTGCGGGTCACGGGCGGTGTAGAGGGTCCCCTCGTCCATGAAGACGAGCGAGAAGGCGCCCTTCACCTTCGGGAGGACCTTGGTGGCCGACTCCTCGATGGTCAGGGGCTTGCCGTCCTCGTCGGTCTGGCCCGCCAGGAGGGCGGTGACCAGGTCCGTGTCGTTGGTGGCCGCCACCTGGGTGGCGCGGCCGTCCTGACGGGGGAGGTCGGCGACCATCTCGGCAAGCTCGGCGGTGTTCACCAAGTTGCCGTTGTGACCCAGGGCAATGGAGCCGTGGGCGGTCGCACGGAAGGTGGGCTGGGCGTTCTCCCAGACGGAGGCTCCAGTGGTCGAGTAGCGGGCGTGACCGACCGCGATATGACCCTGGAGCGAGCCGAGAGAGGTTTCGTCGAAGACTTGGGAAACGAGGCCCATGTCCTTGAAGACGAGGATCTGGGAACCGTTGCTCACAGCGATTCCCGCGGACTCTTGTCCGCGGTGCTGCAGTGCATACAGTCCGAAGTAGGTGAGCTTGGCGACCTCTTCACCCGGAGCCCAGACACCGAAGACGCCGCAAGCGTCCTGGGGGCCCTTTTCTCCGGGGAGCAGGTCGTGGTTGAGTCGTCCATCACCACGAGGCACAGCTCAAGTGTAGGCGAGGTCGACCACTGGTCCGAATTCGGGAGCCCCGGGAAATGTCACAGCACAGAGGGTGACCGGGCCGCTGCGTCTCGGTATCCGGATTCCTTTGTTGACAGCCGTATGGGCATTCGTACAGGCTCTCGCCTCATGCAGCCTCTCGGTGACCGCACCGTCACCCTCGTCGAGCGCCGGCACGTGGACCTGGTCCGTGTCGCGAGCGCCATCTGTCGCTGTTCTGCGTAGTCACACGCCGCTTTTCCTTTCCCCTTTTCTCCTGCCTCCGCCCCGGCATGCCCTGCGCTGCCGGGCGCCAGGCCGTGCCTTGGAGTACCTGTGACCTCGTACGAACCCCATCTGTCCCGGCGTGCCTTCGGCGGGGCGGTCGGCGTGAGCGCCGCCGCGGCGGCCGTCGGAGTCGGCGCTGCCGCCCCCGCCCAGGCCGCCGAGGCCGCGCAGGAGCGGGAGTTCCGCGCCGCGCGCGGGCGGCAGTCCCGGCGTCCCAACATCCTGTTCATCCTGGGCGACGACCTGGGCTGGGCGGACCTGTCCTCATACGGCTCCACGCACATCAAGACCCCCAACCTGGACCGACTGGCCCGCCAGGGCGTCCGGTTCACCGACGCGTACTCGGGCTCCGCGACCTGCTCTCCGACCCGGTTCAGCCTGTACACGGGCCGCTACCCGGCCCGCACCAAGGGCGGGCTGGCCGAGCCGATCGCCGACAAGTCGGCGGGCCTGGAGCCCACCCACCCCACGCTGGCCTCGCTGCTGAAGGAGTCCGGCTACTCCACCGCGCTGATCGGCAAGTGGCACGCGGGCTACCTGCCGGACTACAGCCCGACGAAGTCCGGCTGGGAGGAGTTCTTCGGCAACTTCGGCGGGGCGCTGGAGTACTACTCCAAGCTGGGCCTGGGCGGCGAGTACGACCTCTACGAGGGCGACGCCACCTACCGGGACCTGCGCTACTACACCCGGATCATCACCGAGCGGGCCAGCGAGTACGTCTCGCGCGACCACCACGGCAAGCCGTGGCTGCTGAACCTGAACTTCACCACCCCGCACTGGCCTTGGATCGCCGAGGGGGACACGGAGGAGAGCGCCGAGATCGTCCGCCGGATCAAGGCGGGCGACGCACGGGCGCTGTGGCACCAGGACGGCGGCTCGGTCGAGAAGTACCGGCAGATGGTGGAGGACCTGGACCGGTCGGTCGGCGAGGTGCTGAAGGCGCTGAAGCGCTCCGGGCAGGAGGACAACACCCTGGTCGTGTTCTCCAGCGACAACGGCGGCGAGCGCTTCTCGTACAACTGGCCGCTGTCGGGCAACAAGGCCTCGCTCCAGGAGGGCGGGATCCGGGTGCCGAACATCGTGCGCTGGCCCGCGCGGCTGGACGGCGGGCAGGTCAGCCGCGTCCCGGTGTTCAGCCCGGACTGGACGGCCACGCTGCTGGAGGTGGCCGGGACGCGGCCGCACCCGGCGTACCCGCTGGACGGGGTGAGCCTGGCCGGGTACCTGCTGCGCGGCGAGGAGGTCGCCGGGCGGGACCTGTTCTGGCGGGTCCGCGGGGAGCGGGCCCTGCGGCGCGGCGACTGGAAGTACTACCGCGGCAAGGCGGGCCGGGACCAGCTGTTCAACCTGGCCGGGGACGTCCGCGAGCAGGCCGACAAGGCCGCGCTGGAACCGGCCCGGCTGGCGGAGCTGCGGTCGGCCTGGGAGTCCGTGAACGCGGAACTGCTGCCCTACCCGGCCTGACGCACCCGGGTCCGGGCCGCGCTCATTCGGCCGCCGTGGCCCCCTTGGCGGTGAGGCCCTTGCCGTCGGGCGCGGTGAGGGTCAGGTTCTGACCCTGGATCTTCCAGGTGAGCGGGCCGCTGCCGAACAGGGCGGTCAGCGTCCGCTCCACCTCACCGGCCGGGCCCTCGCAGGCCATCCGGGTCGTGGTGAGCGGCCCGAAGGTGACCGTGGGACCGTCGACGGTGGCCTTGGCGCTGAACCGGTTGCAGCCGAGGCTGCCGCTCGCCGTGCCGTCGGTGGTGAGGGTGAACCTGGCCTTGCCGGCCGCCTCGGCGGGGACGGAGGACACGGTCGCACCGTCGACCAGCGAGTCGACGGTCCACTCCGTCGCGGCGAGCGGCGCGTCCGGGGCCGGGGGCTGGGAGGTCAAGGCGATCGTGCTCCCGTCGGCGGTCTTCAGCGTGAGCCGGTCGGGGCCCCGGTCGATGGTCAGCCGGCCCTTGAAGAGCTGGGCGAACGCGGTCTCGAACTCCTGGTTCTCGCAGGCCATGTTGGTCGTCGCGCCCGGGGTCACGGTCAGGGCGGAGGAGCCTTCGGGGACGACCTTCGCCGTGAAGCCGTTGCAGCCGTAGTTGCCGGTGGCGTCGTCCTGCTTGAGGTCGACGCGGGCGGCCGCGGGTGCGTGCAGGGTGCGGCCGCCGGTGGTGAGGGACTCCACGGACCAGGAGCCGACGGGGTCGGGGAGCGGGCTGCTCCCGGCGTCTTCGGACTGACCGCACGCGGCGAGCGCGAGGAGGAGGGCCAGGCCGGTCGGAAGGTGCCTGAGGGTACGCATGACGATGGGACGGAGCGGGCGGCCGGGCGGTTCCGCTCAGCTCATCAGGGGGAGCAGCGCCGACAGGTCGGCCCGCTCTCCGCTGGCCCTGACCTGCGCCTCGTCGAGGGCCGCGGCCCAGTGCGTACGGCCCGTCGCGAGCCGGATCCAGGTCAGCGGGTCGGTCTCCACCACGTTGGGCGGGGTACCGCGGGTGTGGCGGGGGCCCTCGATGCACTGGACCACCGCGAAGGGCGGGATCCGTACCTCGACCGAACCGCCCGGCGCCTTGAGGGCGAGGGCGTCGGCGAGCAGCCGGGTGCAGGCGGCCAGTGCCTGGCGCTCGATGGGGATGTCCGTTCCGGCGGCCCGGTTCAGGTCGTCGGTGTGGACCACCAGCTCCACGGTCCGGGTGACCATGAAGTCGGCCAGGGTCATGTCGCCGATCCACAGGTCCAGCACGCGTGCGCCGGTGTTGGCCTCCAGCGCCTCGGCCATGCGGGTGGCCGCACGCTCGTACAGCTCGGGGAGCGGGGCCCCGGCGAGGGTCTCGCGGGCGGCCTCGGAGATCTTCCCGGCGAGGGAGGCGGTGGCGGAGGGCCACTCGACGGCGGTCAGCTCGACGACGGCGGCGGGCGGCCGGGCGAGGCCGGCGGCCAGCGAGTCCGCGATCCACGCGATGTGCGCGGCGAGTTCGCCGACGGTCCACTCCCCGAGCCCGCTGGGCCGCGCCAGCTGCTCGGGCGTCAACTCGCGCACGGCGTCGGCGACATGCCCGAACTGCGCGGTGACGGCCGCGCGGATCCTGACGGGGTCGAAGGCACGCGGCTTCTTCTTGGCGGGCGGCATGACCCGACCCTACTCGGGCCCGGGCAGCACGAGCCCGGTGCAGCCGCGGCGCTGGGCGGTGTCGGTGGCGTAGGCCTTGAACAACTCGTCCAAGCGCGGGCCGAGGACGGACCGGTAGTCGTACGGGACGGTCATCGTCAGGGTGGCCGGCCGCTCCTGGCAGGTCATCGAGCCGTAGAGCACGTCGCCGAGGCGGCCCGCCTTGCCGGGGATCACCGGGTCCGGGCTGCGCCTGCCGGGGGCGGCGACCGCTGCCGCGTCGTCGCCGAAGTACGACCGGGTCCGGACCCACCACGGTGCGACCCGCAGGACCGCGTCCAGGTTCACGTGGGCGCGCTCCTCCTCGCTCAGCGTGGGGAAGAGGCGCTTGGTCGCCTCGCGTCCCACCGCGAGCAGGCAGCCCTCCTCGCGGGCGGCTCCTCCGAGGGGTACGCCGGCGGCCCTGTCGGGCAGCCTGACCCGGTCCGCCGTACGCAGGTGGGCGGCGTACCAGCCGCAGCTGTCCGACCGGTCACCCACCGGGCCGAGATCGGCAACGGGTGCGGGCAGCTGCTCCGGGAGTTCGGGCAGCTGCGTCCGGCAGCCGAACTTCGCGGCGGCGCCCTCCGCGGCGTGCCGGGCGAGACGGGCCAGGACCGGGCGGTCACCGGCCTCGTGCCGGGTGCTCGGGGAGGTGGCGGTCACGATCAGGGTGGTCGTACCGGCCTTGGCCGGCTGCTCGCACCGGGCCACGACGGTGACGTCGTCGGGACCGTAGTCGCCGAGCCGGCCGTCCCCGAGCGGCATCCGGTCGGGCAGCCTGGTCCGAGCGGTCATATCGCCCTGCGAGCCGGGGCGCATGGTGGCGAAGGGGTCCCCGGAATCGTCGGCGGTGTGCAGGGCTCGCGCCTGGGGCAGCCCCTTCAGGGCGAGGGTGAACTGGCTGAGCCGCACGTCCCGGCCCTTTCGGTCCTCCAGGCGGCTCAGCACACAGTTGTCGGGAATCGTGTCGAAGTCGATGGTCCTCGGCTCCTCGCCGCCGAGGACCACCCGGTCGGTGCCGCCGTCCAGGCTCATGACCGTCTCGGCGTCCACCAGCCCGGCGCACGCCTGGGTTATCAGCGCGCGGCTCGCCTTGCGGTCCTGGTGGGTCTCGTACGAGTCGTACAGCGCCCAGCCGCCGAAGACCACGCCGCCCACACCCGCGATGCACAGCAGCAAATTGACCGCATTGCGCCATCGGCCCCGATCCGGCAGCACCCCGCCGCTGGACGGCTCCAGTGGTTCGAACATCCCGACCCCCGCTCTTGCAACTGCGACGACGCGGCTGACCGTACCAACCACCGACGACAACGCAGAGGCCCCGCCCACAGGGTGGGCGGGGCCTCGTACAGCCGAGGGCGGGGATCAGGCCAGCAGGGCCGGGATCGTGGCCTCGTGGGCCTCGCGGAGTTCGGTCAGGGGGAGGGTGAACTCGCCCTGGATCTCGATCCCCTCGCCGTCCACCACGCCGATGCGGGCGACCGGGAGGCCCCGCGCGCCGCACATGTCGGTGAAGCGGAGCTCCTCGCTGCGCGGGACGGACACGATGGCCCGGCCCGCGGACTCGGAGAACAGGAAGGTGAAGGCGTCCAGGTCCTCCGGGACCACGATCCGCGCGCCGTTGCCGCCGCGCAGGCAGGACTCGGTGAGCGCCTGGATCACGCCGCCGTCGGACAGGTCGTGCGCGGCGTCGATCATGCCGTCGCGCGATGCGGAGATGAGGATCTCGCCGAGCAGCTTCTCGCGGCCCAGGTCCACCTTCGGCGGCATGCCGCCCAGGTGGTCGTGGACGACCTGGGACCAGGCCGAGCCGCCGAACTCCTCGGCCGTGTCGCCCAGCAGGTACAGCAGCTGGCCGGCCTCCTTGAAGGCCATCGGCGTACGGCGGTTGACGTCGTCGATCACACCGAGGACCGCCACGACCGGGGTCGGGTGGATCGCGATGTCGCCCGTCTGGTTGTAGAGGGAGACGTTGCCGCCGGTCACCGGGGTGCCCAGCTCCAGGCAGCCGTCCGCCAGACCGCGGCAGGCCTCGGCGAACTGCCACATGACGTCCGGGTCCTCGGGGGAACCGAAGTTCAGGCAGTCGGAGATGGCGAGCGGCTTGGCGCCGGTCGCCGCCACGTTGCGGTACGACTCCGCCAGCGCCAGCTGCGCGCCCGTGTACGGGTCGAGCTTGGCGAAGCGGCCGTTGCCGTCGGTGGCCATGGCCACGCCGAGGTTCGACTCGGCGTCGATGCGGACCATGCCCGCGTCCTCGGGCTGCGACAGGACGGTGTTGCCCTGCACGAAGCGGTCGTACTGGTCGGTCACCCAGGACTTCGACGCCTGGTTCGGGGAGGAGACCAGGGCCAGGACCTGCGCGCGGAGCTCTTCCGAGGTCTGCGGGCGGGGCAGCTTGCCCGCGTCGTCCGCCTGGAGCGCGTCCTGCCAGGAGGGGCGCGCGTACGGGCGGTGGTAGACGGGGCCCTCGTGGGCGACGGTGCCCGGGGGCACGTCCACGATCTGCTCGCCGTGCCAGAAGATCTCGAGGCGCTCGCCGTCGGTCACCTCACCGATGACGGTGGCGATGACGTCCCACTTCTCGCAGATCTCCATGAAGCGGTCGACGTACTGCGGCTCCACGATCGCGCACATGCGCTCCTGCGACTCGCTCATGAGGATTTCCTCGGGCGAGAGCGTCGCGTCGCGCAGCGGGACGGTGTCCAGCTCGACCCGCATGCCGCCGGAACCGGCGGAGGCCAGCTCGCTGGTGGCGCAGGAGAGCCCGGCGCCGCCGAGGTCCTGGATGCCGGCGACCAGCTTCTCCTTGAAGATCTCCAGGGTGCACTCGATGAGGAGCTTCTCCTGGAAGGGGTCGCCGACCTGGACCGCGGGGCGCTTGGTGGGCTTGGTGTCGTCGAAGGTCTCGGACGCGAGGACCGAGACGCCGCCGATGCCGTCGCCGCCCGTGCGGGCGCCGTAGAGGATGACCTTGTTGCCGGGGCCGGAGGCCTTGGCGAGGTGGATGTCCTCGTGCTTCATCACGCCGATGCAGCCGGCGTTGACGAGCGGGTTGCCCTGGTAGCAGGCGTCGAAGACGACCTCGCCGCCGATGTTGGGCAGGCCCAGGCAGTTGCCGTAGCCGCCGATGCCCGCGACGACGCCCGGCAGGACGCGCTTGGTGTCGGGGTGGTCGGCCGCGCCGAAGCGCAGCGGGTCGACGACGGCGATCGGGCGGGCGCCCATGGCGAGGATGTCGCGGACGATGCCGCCGATGCCGGTGGCCGCGCCCTGGTAGGGCTCGATGTACGAGGGGTGGTTGTGCGACTCGACCTTGAAGGTGACCGCGTAGCCCTGGCCGACGTCGACGACACCGGCGTTCTCGCCGATGCCGACGAGCATGGCGTCGTTCTGCGGGACCTTCTCGCCGAACTGCTTCAGGTGGACCTTGCTGCTCTTGTACGAGCAGTGCTCGGACCACATGACCGAGTACATGGCGAGCTCGGCGCCCGTGGGGCGGCGGCCGAGGATCTCCCGGATGCGGGCGTACTCGTCCTCCTTGAGGCCGAGCTCCTTCCAGGGCTGCGCCGCGTCCGGGGTCTCGGTGGCGTTCTTGACCGTGTCGAGGCTCATGCGTTGACCAGCTTCTTCAGGACCGAGGTGAAGAACGGGAGGCCGTCGGTGCGGCCCGTCCCGATCAGCGGCTCGACCGCGTGCTCCGGGTGCGGCATGAGGCCGACGACGTTGCCCGCGGCGTTGGTGATGCCGGCGATGTCGCGCAGCGAGCCGTTCGGGTTACCGAATCCATCAGCGGCTTCGCCGCGGACCAGGTACCGGAAGGCCACGCGGCCTTCGGCCTCCAGCTCGTCGAGCGTGCGCTCGTCGGCGGTGTAGCGGCCGTCCATGTTCTTGAGCGGTACGGAGATCTCCTGGCCGGCGGTGTAGTCGCCGGTCCACGCGGTCTCCGCGTTCTCCACCCGCAGCTTCTGGTCGCGGCAGATGAAGTGCAGGTGGTTGTTGCGGAGCATCGCCCCCGGCAGCAGGTGGGCCTCGGTGAGGACCTGGAAGCCGTTGCAGATGCCGAGGACGGGCATGCCGCCCTTGGCCTGCTCGATGATGGTGTCCATCACCGGCGAGAACCGGGAGATGGCTCCGGCGCGCAGGTAGTCCCCGTAGGAGAAGCCGCCCGCGAGGACGACCGCGTCGACCTGGTGCAGGTCCTTGTCGCGGTGCCAGAGCGAAACCGGCTCGGCCCCCGCGAGGCGGATGGCGCGCAGCGAGTCACGGTCGTCGAGCGTTCCGGGGAACGTGACGACTCCGATGCGAGTGGTCACCCTCAGGCCTCGACCTTCACGGTGAAGTCTTCGATGACGGTGTTGGCGAGGAAGGTTTCGGCCATCTTGTGGATGCGGTCGAGGGCGGCCTGGTCGACCGGTCCCTCCACCTCGAGCTCGAAACGCTTCCCCTGGCGGACGTCCGCGATTCCCTCGAAGCCCAGGCGCGGCAGTGCACGCTGCACCGCCTGGCCCTGGGGGTCGAGGATCTCCGGCTTGAGCATGACGTCGACTACGACGCGTGCCATCGGGCACTCCCGTGTGTGGTTGGTGCGAAGGCGGTTCCCTCAGCGTACCCGGCCGAAATTTCTACGCGGGTAGATATGCGGGAGCCGTGATCACCGAGCCGTTTCGGCTTCACCAACGCTTCGCAAAATCCGACAGAAAACCACGCGTCCGGCATTGCGGCGGGACACGCGGAGAGAATTAACTGGGCTTCGCAATGCAATGGGAATCGGGGTACAAAGGAATCACCTGAGATTCCGCCTCAAAGTTGCATTGCCCCGAAACATCCACACAGTCGACATCGCCCCACGTCAACAGGTGGCGACGTCGCACGAAGGGACCGATATCCGTGGCGCAGCGCGTAGTAGTCACGCTCTCCGACGACATCGATGGCGGAGAAGCGACGGAAACGGTCGTGTTCGCTCTGGATGGTAAGTCGTACGAGATCGACCTCAATGTGACCAACGCAAAGAAACTGCGGAAGGGCCTCGAGCCCTTCGTAGCCGCCGGCCGCCGCCAGTCGCGTTCGGGGAAGGCCTTCAAGCACACGTCCATCGCACCGGACCCGGCGGTCGTCCGGGCCTGGGCCCGGTCCAACCAGTTCGAGGTGCCGCCCCGCGGCCGCATCCCCAAGAAGATCTACGAGGCCTACAACGCGGCCCACTGAGGGCCGATTTGCCATCCACCCCCCTCCGTCGGCTAGTGTGTGGATCACGCCAAGGGGCCAGACCGCAGGTCAAAGCCCCGAAGGTCGTGCGGGTGTAGTTCAGTAGCAGAACATCCTCCTTCCAGGAGGAAGGCGCAGTGTGCGATCCCTGTCACCCGCTCTGCATCGGTTTACCGACCACCACCGTGGATCAGGTAGAGTGATGCTCGCATTGCTCACGCAGTGCACGCAGTAAACCTGCGGACGTAGCTCAGTTGGTAGAGCACCACCTTGCCAAGGTGGATGTCGCGCGTTCGAGTCGCGTCGTCCGCTCCATATGAAGAAGGCCCCGGTCATTACGACCGGGGCCTTCTTCGTGTTTCCCTTCCACTGCCCCCGCTGCTCCCCTATGCCCTGACAAATGTCATCGCGGATCATGACAGCGCGCACTGCCCGGTCCGTCCGGGCGGCGCGAGGCTGGGTTCATGACTGACACCGTGATCGACGTCGAGGGGCTCCGCCGCGGCTACGCCGGCGGCTTCGAAGCCGTACGGGGCGTCTCCTTCTCCGTGGCCCGCGGCGAGGTATTCGCCCTGCTCGGCACCAACGGGGCGGGCAAGACCTCCACCGTCGAGCTGCTGGAGGGACTGGCCGCGCCGAGCGGCGGACACGTCCGCGTCTTCGGCCTCGACCCGTACGCACGGCGGGCAGAGGTCCGCCCGCGGACCGGGGTCATGCTCCAGGAGGGCGGTTTCCCCTCGGACCTCTCGGTCGCCGAGACCGTCCGGATGTGGGGCGGGGTCACCACCGGCGCCCGGCCGGCGGCGGAGGTGCTGGAGCTGGTGGGCCTGGGCGCGCGTGCCTCCGTACGGGTCAAGCAGCTGTCCGGCGGTGAGCGGCGGCGCCTCGACCTGGCGCTGGCCCTGCTGGGGCGGCCCGAGGTGCTGTTCCTGGACGAGCCGACCACCGGAATGGATCCCGAAGGACGCCGGAACACCTGGGCGTTGGTACGGGAACTGCGGGACCGGGGGACCACGGTGGTGCTCACCACGCACTACCTGGAGGAGGCCGAGGAGCTCGCCGACCGGCTGGCGATCCTGCACGAGGGGGAAATCGTGCTGTCCGGCACCCCGGCCGAGGTGACCGCCACCCGGCCCGCCCGGATCCGCTTCACGCTGCCGGCCCAGGTGCCCGCGGCCCGGCTCCCGCTGTCGCTGCACGCGGCGGCGTACGGGCAGCGCGTGGAGATCCGTACCGGCCGGCTCCAGGAGTCCCTGACCGAACTGCTGCGCTGGGCCCACGACTCCGGGGTGGAACTGGACCGGCTCGACGCCCGGTCCGGCTCCCTGGAGGAGGCCTTCCTGGAGATCGCGCAGGGCCGCCGCACCGACGACGACATGGCCGACCCGGCCGGCACGGACGACGCACTGGCAGGAGCAGCCCGATGAACGCCCTGACCCTGAACCCCGGCCGGCTCACCGCGCTCGGCCGCAGCGAGCTCACCCTGCTCGTGCGCAACCGGGCGGCCCTGAGCGTGGCCCTGCTGATGCCGCTGCTGATGGTCTTCGTCCTGCGCTCCACCCTGGGCGGGGCTCAGGGCGCGGCAGCCGTCGGCGAAGCCACGCTGACCGGCGGGATCGGCATGGTGCTGCTCCTCGTCGTGTACATGAACCTGGTCTCCGCGTACGTGGCCCGGCGCGAGGAGCTCGTGCTCAAGCGGCTGCGTACCGGCGAGGCCAACGACCTGGAGATCCTGGCCGGGACCGCGCTGCCGTCCGCCGCCCTCGCGATCGGCCAGATCGCCGTCCTCGCGGTCGCCGGGGCGGCCGCCCTGGACGTGCGGACGCCGCGGAATCCGTTGCTGCTCGTCGCCGGTGTCCTCGCCGGGATCGTGCTGCTGACCGGGATGTCCGCGCTGACCAGCACTGTCACCCGCAACGTGGAGAGCGCCGGCCTCACCACGCTGCCGCTGTTCCTGCTGAGCGCGCTCGGCTCGGGGATGTTCGTACCGCTGGACCGGCTGCCGCAGTTGCTGGCCTCCGTGTGCGAACTGCTGCCGCTCAGCGGGGTGATGGCCCTGGTGCGGGCCGGGTGGAGCGGTGGCGCCCAGGCCCATGACCTGCTGGGGGCCGCGCTCAACACGCTGGCCTGGGTCATGATCACCGTGTTTGCTGTGCAGAAGTGGTTCCGCTGGGAACCGCGCCGCTAGAGGAGTCGGGGGACGGGACCGTGTCGAAACTGACGGGGTGGTGGAAGAACCGCAGCAGTGCGGAGAAGATCGAGCTGTACTGCCGCTGGTCGTGCCATCTCTTCATCCTCCTCGAGATCTTCTCGTTCGGACTGCTCCCGGTGGCCGCCGAGGGCGCCGAACGGCCCGTGCCGGCACTGGCCCTCTTCCTGCTGGTGGTTGCCCACGCGGTGCTGTGCGGAGTGGCGTACTCGCGGGCGATGGACTGGGCGGTCGGGCGGCGCGAGCGCCCGGTCCGGCTCTCGGTCACGCTCGCCGCGACGACGGCGGCCTTCGTGGTGACGGTGCTCGCCCTGCGCGCGTACGGGGTGCTCTCCGAGCCTGCGGTGGCCCCGCAGTTGATCGTGGGGGTGGCCGGCTTCGGGAGCGGGGCTCTGGTGATGTGCCTGCCCTCGGTGCGGCAGATGCGGTACGTCGGTCCGGCCTTCGCGGGCGGCACGGGGCTGGTGGTGCTCGCGCTCGGACTGTCGGTCGGCGAGGCGGTCGGGTACGTGATCGGCGTGCTGATCTCCGCCCTCTTCTTCTCGCTGGCCTGCGGTTTCACGACCTGGCTGCTCAAGGTCGTCTGGGAACTGGACCGCTCCCGCGAGGCCCAGTCGAGGCTGGCGGTCGCCGAGGAGCGGCTGCGTTTCGGGCGGGACCTGCACGACGTGATGGGCCGCAATCTGGCGGTGATCGCGCTCAAGAGCGAGCTGGCGGTCCAGCTGGCGCGGCGCGAACGCCCGGAGGCGGTGGACCAGATGATCGAGGTGCAGCGCATCGCCCGGGAGTCCCAGCGAGAGGTACGGGACGTCGTGCGCGGCTACCGGGAGGCGGACCTCGCGGTGGAGCTGGAGGGTGCGCGCGGGGTGCTGAGCGCGGCCGGAATGGACTGCCAGGTCGACTTCGAGGCCGGGCGGGCGCTGCCTTCCGAGGTGCAGTCGGCGCTCGGCTGGGTGGTGCGCGAGGCGACCACGAACGTCCTGCGGCACGGGGACGCGCAGAGCTGCCTGATACGGCTGACGGCGCCCGAGGCCGGTGCCGTGACGCTGGTGGTGGAGAACGACGGGGCGCCCGAGGCTCCCGCCGGGGTGCCGGGGTCGGGACTCGCCGGGCTGCGGGAGCGGCTCGCGGTCCTGGACGGAACCCTGCAGGCGGGGCTGGTGGCCGGCGGCCGCTTCCGGCTGTGCGCCGAGATCCCGAGCGCACACGTGCAAGGACTGGAGGTGCGGGCGTGAGCCCCGTACGCGTACTGCTCGCCGACGACGAGCATCTGATCCGCGGGGCGCTGGCCGCCCTGCTGGCGCTGGAGGACGACCTGCTGGTCGTCGCCCAGGCGGCATCGGGGCCCGAGGCCCTGGCGATGGCGCGGGCGCACCGGCCGGACGTGGCGGTGCTGGACCTCCAGATGCCGGGGGCCGACGGTGTGAGTGTGGCCACATCGCTGCGGGCCGAACTGCCCGACTGCAAGGCCATGATCGTCACCAGTCACGGCCGTCCCGGGCACCTGAAGCGGGCCCTGGCAGCGGGGGTGAGGGCCTTCGCGCCGAAGACCGTCTCGGCGCAGCGGCTGGCCGAGCTGATCCGGACCGTGCACGCCGGAGGGCGTTATGTGGATCCGGAGTTGGCGGCCGACGCGATCAGCGCGGGGGACTCGCCGCTGACCGCCCGGGAGGCGGAGGTGCTGGAACTCGCGGCGGACGGGGCGCCCGTCGCGGAGATCGCGGAGCGGGCCCGGCTGTCGCAGGGGACCGTACGGAACTACCTGTCCTCGGCGGCGACGAAGCTGGGCGCCGAGAACCGTCACACGGCAGTGCGTCTCGCACGCGAGCGAGGTTGGGTATAGTGGTTCTCGCGTTACGGCGCACCTGCGGACATAGCTCAGTTGGTAGAGCACCACCTTGCCAAGGTGGATGTCGCGCGTTCGAGTCGCGTTGTCCGCTCAGAACGAAGAAGCCCCCGGTCCTGCGACCGGGGGCTTCTTCGTGCCTCAGGCCTCGCTCTGCCAGGTCAGGCCGGTGAGCCGCTCGTAGGCCTCGACGTACTTGGCGCGGGTCTGCTCGACGATCTCCTGCGGGAGGGCCGGCGGCGGGAGCTCCCCCTTCGGGTCCCAGCCGGAGTCCGGGGAGGACAGCCAGTTGCGGACGAACTGCTTGTCGAAGGAGGGCTGGGTGCGGCCCGGCTCCCACTGGTCGGCCGGCCAGAAGCGGGAGGAGTCCGGGGTCAGCACCTCGTCGGCGGCGACCAGCGTGCCGTCCTTCGGGTCGAAGCCGAACTCGAACTTGGTGTCGGCCAGGATGATCCCGCGCTCGCGGGCGATGTCCCGGGCGCGGCCGTACACGGCCAGGGTCGTCTGGCGCAGCAGGGCCGCCGTCTCGGCGCCCGCGGTACGCGCGACCTCCTCGTACGAGACGTTCTCGTCGTGCTCGCCGACCGCGGCCTTCGCCGCCGGGGTGAAGATCGGGGCGGGCAGCTCGGAGCCGTCCACGAGCCCTTCGGGAAGGGCCAGCCCGCAGACCGTACGGGTCTGCTTGTACTCGGCGAGGCCGGAACCGGTGAGGTAGCCGCGGGCCACGCACTCGACGGGGACCATGTCGAGGTTGCGGCAGACCAGCGTGCGGCCGGCCCAGTCGGCGGGGGCGCCGGCGGGCAGGTCGGTGGAGATGACGTGGTTCGGAACGAGGTCCGCGAGCTGGTCGAACCACCACAGGGAGAGCTGCGTCAGGACGCGGCCCTTGTCCGGGATCTCGGTGGGCAGCACCCAGTCGAAGGCGGACATGCGGTCGCTGGCGACCATGACGAGGCGGTCTTCCTCGTCGCGGTAGAGGTCGCGCACCTTGCCGGTGTGGAGGTGGACGAGGCCGGGAACCTCAACCGGCTCGGGCTTTTCGACGAATCCGGACACGGGGTCTCCCTGTGGGTCTGTACAAGCGCAAACCCATTCTCCCGTACGGGGTCGCGTGCCCGGGCAAGCGGGGTGTCGTGCGGGGTCTCGGCGGGCGCGTCGGTCCCTAGTCCCTCTTGCAGATCCGGTCGAGGAGATTGGCGGTGGCGCGCTGCACGCGCTCGTCGACGTGGCCGGGGCGGTCGAGCGCCGGGGACCAGGCGAAGGTGCCGGACGCGAAGACCAGGGCGCCGCTGGGCGCCCGGTAGAGCGAGGTCTCCTGGTGGCGGCGGTGGTTCTCGGTGTCGAGGTACGGGGAGTGCGCGAGCAGGATCCGGTCCTGGTGCTCGGGGAGCTGGGTGCGCGGGAAGTACCGGTCGGCCTCGCCCGCGACCAGGCCGGGCAGCTCGTCGTTCTCGCCGGCGCCGGTGGAGTCCCAGAGCCAGTGCGTGGCGTTGCGCACGATCAGGGGCGCGGGCTCGGGGACCCGGCCCGCGTACTGGATGCCGAGCAGCTGCTGCTCCGGGCGGTCGACCTCGCGCCAGAGGCTGGGTCGGCCCGGGCCACGGCGTTTTCGGCAGGTCAGGAGCCTGTCCTCGACCCCGGAGGGGGAGGGCGCGAGCTCGACCTGCCAGTACATGGTGTTGGCGGAGAGGAAGACGAGGGAGGTGCCGTGGTCGCGGGCGCGTTCGACGGTGCGGCGCATGGGGACGGACCAGTACTCGTCGTGGCCGGGGAAGACCAGGCCGCGGTAGCGGGTGGGGTCGACGCGGCCGGCGTGCAGGTCGCGGGTGTCGGCGTAGGCGAGGTCGTAGCCGTAGCGCTCGGCCCAGCGGATGAAGTCGTAGGCGTGGCCGACGTGCAGGGGGAGGCCGGCGCCCGCGTAGGGGCGGTCGAAGGAGACCGTGTGGGCCGCGTCCTGCTCGCCGAGCAGCCGGCCGTCCTCGTCCCAGGCGTGGTAGAGGCTGGCGCCGGTGCGGCCGTCCTCCGGGTAGAGGTTGTAGGCCTGCCAGGTGATGTCGGGGAGCAGGAGCAGGAGGTCGGCGGGGTGGTCGTCGCGGACCGTGAAGGGGATGTGGGAGCGGTAGCCGTCTGCGGTGGTGAGGACGGCCACGTACGCGCCGACGCTCCAGTAGGACGGGACCTGGAGACGCCAGGACAGCCACCAGTGGTGGCAGGAGACGGTCCGGTCGGCGGCGAGGGGGGCCGGCTGGACGATGCCGGAGAGGCGGGGACTGGTGGTGATCTTGGAGGCGCCGTCGCCGCCGTAGTGCCCGATGCGGTAGACGTCGACGGAGAACTGCTGGGGCGGGTCGACCGTGATGTGGAAGTCGATCGCCTCGCCGGGGGCCACGGCGCCGGTGGAGGCGAAGCCCTTGATCTGGCGGTGCACGTCGTCGGCCGTGCGGGGGCCGCCGTTGCCGCCGCGGGCGCGCGGGAGCTGGCCGGGGGCGAGCGCCGGGTCCACGTACCAGGGGACGACCTGGCCGGTGTCGTCGAAGTAGAGCTCACTGCCCCGGAACCAGGGCAGGGGGCCCTGTCCGAAGGGGTCGGTCACCGCGTGCGCGAGCGCACCTGACTCCCAACGCCGGATCTGGTCCGCACCCATAACCGTTCCCCTCCCTCGCTCCCCCCGTACGGGCATGCATCGAGCCGGTCCCAGCACATCACATAACGCACGCACTCCGTCACCGTTCGTCGCGAATTGACGTGATCGGAACAGAGGGATCCGATTATTCGTGCGATCGGTAGCCCGTCGGGGGAGGGTGTCGGGCGTCGTCAGATGCCCGTCAGACGCAGGCAGATGCCGTCAGACGAGGCGGACGGGCTTCTCGGGGCGGACGCCGAGGTCAGCGAGCCAGTCGCGAAGGGGCTCCGGGTCGCCGTCCTCGACCAGGCACAGCACGCGGGGCGCGAGGTCGGAGCGGCGGACTCCGCCGACGAGCAGGACCGGGCCGTCGAGCCAGTCCAGGCCGGGTGCGGCCCCGGCCGAGTCGACCGCCGCACAGCACACCATCGCCGTCACGTGGTCGGCCAGCAGGTCCCGGCCGCTGCGCGGCGGCTGGAGCGGGAACAGCGGCACGGCGTCCGCGCCGCGCTCCTTCCCGGCCCGGGCGGCAGAACCGGCGGCGTGCTCCTCGCGGGCCAGGTCCCCGCTGAGCCGTCCGGCCAGCGCCTCCCCGGCCGCGCCCGCACCGGCGGGGTCGGTGAGATAGCCCAGCACCCGCTCCAGCGTGGGCCCGGCGAAGCCGTCCGCGGCGGCGGGGGCGGAAGCGGGAACCGCGGCGGCCGGCGGCGCGGCCGCGACGGCCAGGGCGTCCAGCGCCGTGTGCAGGCGGGCCGCCTCCGTACGCCACTTGCGGTCCACGACCTCCTCCGGATACGCCGCCCAGTCCACCGGGGACCACTCCGGTCCGGTCTGGGCCGGACCCCCGTGGAAGAGCCGCGCGGCCAGCAGCGAAGCCGCCTCGTCGACCGCACCGGGCTGCTCCAGCAGGTCACAGGCGGGGCGCTCGCCGAGCCTCGAGGTGAACCCGTCGGCCAGCCGGTCCCGGCGGGACAGCTCGGTCAGCGCGGAGACCACCCCGGCGTCGAGGTGCGCCGGCCAGCGGCCCATCCGCCAGGCGGGCAGCGCGACCCGGGTCAGCAGCCGGTCCCAGCCCGCGTAGGCGAGGCCGACCTGTTCCTGGGCGACGATGCGCAGCCCGTAGTCCACACCCTGTGCACGCTCCGAGGCGGCGGAGGCCACCCCGCGCTCCATCTCGGCGGCGTCCACCCGGCACAGGCGCAGCAGCAGCCGGGCAGGTCCGGCGATCCAGCCGAGGCCGCGCCGGCCGCCCACGTCCACGGCGGCGTCCAGCCCCCGTACGAACCCGCGCGCATCGGCTATGTCCGGGTGCGCCGAAGGTCCCGTACCGGCGACGACCGGCGCGAGGACGGCGCGCAGCTCTGCGACCCGCATCCACCAGAGGAACGGCGAGCCGATCACCAGCACCGGGGCGGCACCGGGATCGGACTCCGGGCCGGCGGGTCCGGCTATGCCGGCGGATGTACGCGCGGCGCCGCGGCGGTGGGCCGCGTGGGTGCGGTCCTCCAGCCAGCTGTCGCAGTCGGGGGTCAGGGCTATCGCGGAGGGCGCCGGCACGTCCATGCGGTCGGCCAGGTCCCGCACCAGCCGGTAAAGATCTGGGGCGGCGGCCTCGGAGAGCGGCACCGTCGGCGTCACGGCGGGGCTCGCCCGCAGCACCACCGCGGCGAAGATCCCGCCGACGAGCAGCACCAGCGCGGCGGCCGCGCAGACGGCGAGGGTCACCGCGGGCCAGGGGTCACCGGCCAGCCGGCCCGTCATCCGGGCGGCCACCAGCACCACCGCGAGGGCGGCGGGCAGCAGCCCGACGGCCAGGGCCCTGCTGCGAACGCGCAGCACGGCCAGGGCACGGGAACGCGCGGACGGCACGCCCACTTCCATGATCGAACCGGTTCCGGACACGGCCGGACCTCACCCCCTCTGCCCTGCGGCGGCTTTGCTCACTCCCCCACTGTGACACCCGCCACTGACATCGCAATGCCGGTGGGCCAAGTGCCGGAATGAGTGCCGGAATGCTTGCGCCGCACCCTAGTTGGGGCACGCCCGGGCGTCAGGCAGACCGGAGGACGATCACCCGATGGAATGGCTTTGGGTAAAGGTGGGTGCGTTCGAACGCGGCCGGATGCAGTCGCACGCGAACGCGCCCGCGGGCCCGGGCGCACCTCGTGCGCACCGGGCCCGCGGGGGTTGCTCTGCCGCAGCTCAGGGGCGTGCGGCCGCCTTGGCGGCGATGTCCGTACGGTGCTGCGAGCCGTCCAGCCGGATGCGCGCGACGGCCTTATACGCCTTCTCGCGGGCCTGTGCCAGATCAGAACCGGTCGCCGTCACCGAGAGCACGCGGCCCCCCGCGCTGACGACCGAGTCGCCCTCGCGCCGGGTCCCGGCGTGCAGCACGTACGCCTCGGGGGCGTCCTCGGCGGCCACCTCGGCCAGGCCCTCGATGACGTCGCCCGTGCGCGGCGTCTCGGGGTAGTTGTGCGAGGCGATGACCACCGTGACGGCCGCGTCCTCGCTCCAGCGGAGCGGGGGCTGGACGTCCAGGGTGCCGTTGGCGGCGTTCAGCAGCACGCCCGCGAGCGGGGTGCGCAGCCGGGCCAGGACCACCTGGGTCTCGGGGTCGCCGAAGCGGGCGTTGAACTCGATGACCCGGGTGCCGCGACCGGTGATGGCCAGCCCGGCGTACAGCAGTCCGGAGAAGGGGGTTCCGCGGTGGCGGAGCTCGTCGACGGTCGGCTGGAGGACCAGCTCCATGACCTCGTCGACCAGCTTCGGGTCGGCCCAGGGCAGCGGGGAGTACGCGCCCATGCCGCCGGTGTTGGGGCCCTCGTCGCCGTCCAGCGCCCGCTTGAAGTCCTGGGCGGGCTGGAGCGGGACGACGGTCACGCCGTCGGTGATGGCGAAGAGGGAGACCTCGGGGCCGTCGAGGTACTCCTCGATGACCACGCGGTCGCAGCCGAGCGCGTGGGCGCGGGCGGCGGCGCGGTCCTCGGTGACCACGACGCCCTTGCCGGCGGCGAGGCCGTCGTCCTTGACGACGTACGGGGCGCCGAAGGCGTCGAGGGCCTCGTCCACCTCCTCCGGGGTGGTGCAGACGTAGCTGCGCGCGGTCGGGACCCCGGCCGCTGCCATCACGTCCTTGGCGAACGCCTTGGAGCCCTCCAGCTGCGCCGCCTCGCCGGACGGGCCGAAGACGGGGATGCCGGCGGCGCGCACGGCGTCGGCGACTCCGGCGACAAGCGGAGCCTCCGGGCCGACGACGACCAGGTCGGCGCCGAGTTCGGTGGCGAGGGCGGTGACGGCGTCGCCGTCGAGGGCGTCGACCGGGCGGAGCTCGGCCACCTCGGAGATGCCGGCGTTGCCGGGAGCGCAGTACAGCGCGGAGACGTCGGGGTCGAGGGACAGAGAGCGGCACAGGGCATGTTCGCGGGCGCCGCCGCCGATGACGAGGACCTTCACGCTGCTCAGCCTAGCCCGGACGGCGCAGCCGCCTTCGTGCGGCCACCCCAATCAGCGGGGGCTACTCATTCGTGTATTCCTCCACAACGGTGGCTCCGAGCTCGCGCACGATCAGGTCGTGTCCGGTCAGCGCGCTCTCCACGAGGTCCGGATCGTCCTCCTCGGCGAAGTCGTCCTCGGGGGCGACCGGCGGGGGCGCCTGCTGTACGGGGGGCTGCGGGGCGGGAGCGGACTGCTGGGGCGGCTGCTGTTGCGGGTACTGGGGCGCGGGGGCCGCCGGGGCGGGCTGTGCCGGGGGCGGCGGGCTGTAGGCGGGGGCCGGCGGGGCGGCGTAGGAGGAGGCCGAGGACGCCTGGGCCATGGGAGCCGGGCCACCGCCGCCCACCACGGCGTCGATCTTCCAGTTGACCTGGAACTGCTCGGCCAGGACCGCCTTGAGCACGTCCTCGCTACCGCTGCTCGCGAAGTTGTCGCGGGCTCCGGCGTTGGGGAAGCCGAGCTGGAGGGTGGTGCCGTCGAAGCCGGTGACCTGGGCGTTCTGGCTGAGCAGGATCCAGGTGAAGCGGCGGCGATTCTTGACGGCCTCGAGGACGCCGGGCCACATCGCCTGGATCTGCCCGACGCCGGCCGCCATGCCGGGGGAGGGTGCGGGGGCGGCGGGAGCGGCTGGGGCCTGGGCCTGGGGGGCCGGTGCGGGCGCGGCGGGAGCGGGAGCCGGGATCCCCTGGCCGGGCGCGGCCGCGCTGGGCCAGGCACCGGGCTGCGCGGCTCCGGGCCACGCCCCGGGGGCGGGGGCTGCGGGCGCGGGCGCGGCGGGGGCTGCGGCGGGCGCGGCCTGAACCGGCGCCTCCGGCTGCGCGGGTGCCCGTACCGGCTCGGGGGCCGCGACCGGCGCCGGGGCCTGTACGGCGGCCCGCGTGGCGGCGACACCCCCGCCGGCGGGGGCCATGGGGTGCGCCTCGGGCCCGGGCACGTAGCCCATGGCGGGCACGGCGGGCGCGGGCGCGAAGGCGGCGGCAGCCCCGCTGCGCTCGAGGCGGTCGAGCCGGGCCTGGAAGGACCGCTCGTCGCTGAAGGCGGCGGGCAGCAGCACGCGGGCGCAGATCAGCTCCAGCTGAAGCCGCGGCGAGGTCGCGCCCCGCATCTCGGTGAGGCCGGTGTTGACGAGATCGGCGGCGCGCGACAGCTCGGCGGCCCCGAACACGGACGCCTGTGCCTGCATCCGCTCCACGACATCGGCGGGGGCGTCGATCAGCCCCTTCTCCCCGGCGTCGGGCACGGCGGCCAGGATCACCAGGTCCCGCAGCCGCTCGAGCAGGTCGGCGACGAACCGGCGCGGGTCGTTCCCGCCCTCGACCACCCGGTCGACGACCTCGAAGGCGGCGGCCCCGTCCCCGGCGGCGAAGGCGTCGATGACGGAGTCGAGCAGCGAGCCCTCGGTGTACCCGAGCAGGGAGGTGGCCATGGCGTATGTCACACCGTCGTCGGCGGCGCCGGCGAGCAGCTGGTCCATGACGGACATCGAGTCACGCACGGAGCCGGCCCCGGCGCGCACGACGAGCGGCAGCACGCCGTCCTCGACCTTGGCGCCCTCGCGGCCGCAGACCTCGCCCAGGTAGTCCCGAAGGGTGCCGGGCGGCACGAGCCGGAAGGGGTAGTGGTGCGTCCGGGACCGGATGGTCCCGATCACCTTCTCCGGCTCGGTGGTGGCGAAGATGAACTTGAGGTGCTCCGGCGGCTCCTCGACGACCTTCAGCAGGGCGTTGAAGCCCGCCGAGGTGACCATGTGGGCCTCGTCGATGATGTAGATCTTGTACCGGCTCGACGCGGGCCCGAAGAAGGCCTTCTCGCGCAGGTCACGGGCGTCGTCCACGCCACCGTGCGAGGCGGCGTCGATCTCGATGACGTCGATGGACCCCGGCCCGTTCCTGGCCAGGTCACGGCAGGACTGGCACTCCCCGCACGGGGTGGGGGTGGGACCCTGCTCACAGTTCAGGCAGCGGGCGAGGATGCGCGCGCTGGTCGTCTTTCCACAACCGCGCGGCCCGCTGAACAGGTACGCGTGATTGACCCGGTTGTTCCGCAGGGCCTGCATCAGCGGGACAGTGACATGCTCCTGCCCGATGACCTCGGCGAACGACTCGGGGCGGTAGCGGCGGTACAGCGCAAGGGACGACACGTCTACGAGGTTATCCGGGCCCACCGACATCGGCGGCCCACAAGGCCCCCGGAACGCAAAGCGCCCCCCACGCACCCGCCAGAGCCCACTTACCCTTGCTGCCTTCCGGCCCTGGGGGAGTTGGGTGAGATAGCGCCACGTGAGGGGCTGACCCCACCCTAGCGGATCCACGCCCCCGGAATCGACCCCGCCCCCGCCCCCGCTCCCCGCGGACGATCACGTTCGCGAGCACCCCTCAACGTCTTGTATTGTTTGCGGCGGAGGATTCGCCTAGTGGCCTAGGGCGCACGCTTGGAAAGCGTGTTGGGGGCAACCCCTCACGAGTTCGAATCTCGTATCCTCCGCCAGTGCCTCACCGGGCACTTGAAGGCCCCGACCGGGAAACCGGCCGGGGCCTTCTGCGTTCCGTGGTTGCGGTTCCGGCTGCACGGTCCCGACGGCCCGCGCCTCGGGCGCGTTCGTGCTCGAGGACGACTGGCCGCCGCCTGCCGTTGATCTTCGTTTCGGCCTACTGGTCGGCGTCTTCCGGGCCGCGGCACCATCGGGCCACGCCTCGGCGGTCAGAAGCCGAGGGCGAGGGCGGCCACGGCCGGGGCGGCGTACAGGAGGGGGAAGGGGACGTGCGCGTAGGAGCGGGCGCGCAGGACCGTGATGACGGCCCCGGTGAAGTAGACGGTGATGCCGACGGCGGCGGCGATGCCGATCGCCGGGACGAACAGGCCGACGACGAGGCCGGCCGCCCCAGCGGCCTTGGCGAGGCCCAGCCAGGTCCACCAAGAGGCCGGGACCCCGTACGCGGCGAGCGGCTCGACGACCCACTTGGCGCGGAAGAAGACCGAGGCGGCGGAGAAGCCGACCATGAAAGCGCCGACGAGGGTGAGGACTACGGCGGTGGTGGACATGAGGTTCGCTCCCCTGGCTGGTGCCGGTGCGCTGTCGCCCGGCCTTCACTGCACTGACCCGCCCCGCCGCACGGATGTGACGGCCCGCCGGAAAAGAATTTCGGGGGAGGCCGTAGACCGGCCTCCCCCGCCTCTCGTGCCGCGTACGTCGCTCATCCACCGCTACAGGCAGCGCAGCGCCGCGTAGAGATCGAGCTTGTGGTCCAGGCGGGACAGGTCACGGCCCGTCAGGACCTGCACCCGTTCGATCCGGTAGTGCACGGTGTTCACGTGCAGGTGGAGGGCCTCCGCCGTGCGCGCCCAGGAGCAGTTGTTGGCCAGGAAGACCTCCAGGGTCTCCCGCAGCATCCCGTCCCCGAGCGCCCCCAGCGTCCGCGCCCCGAACACCCCGCGCACCTCGGGCGGCACCCCGGCGAGGAGTTCCGCGAGGGTGCCCAGCTGCTCGACCGCGCGCACCGGAACCTCCTCGTCCGCCGCCGTCAGGGCGAACCGGGCCTGGCTCAGCGAGGCCCGCAGCCCCTCCGCCCCCTCGGCCCGCGCGCCCGCACCCAGCCGCAGGTCCGCCCCCGGGCCACCGCACGCCCGCAGCAGCGGCCACACCGAGCGGAGCCCGGCCACGGCGTCGACCCCCGCGTCCGGGTCCTCGTACAGCACCGCCGCCGTACGGCCCACCGCGTACGGAACCGCCTCCAGGTGCCCCAGCGCCTCGGCCAGGGCGTCTCCCGAAGTGGCCGCCAGCGCGCGGTAGGGGCCGCCCGCCGGCAGTCCGGCCGCGGCCAGCGCCTCCTCCAGGGCGCCCGGATCGCCCGACGGCGACCCGGCCTCCTCCAGCAGGGCGATCACCTCCTGGCCCGCGGCCCGCTCCAGGGCGGCGCGCCTGGTCTGCCGGTCGCGGTAGCGCGCGAAGACCTCGGCGATCTCGTGGAGCACCCGCGGCGGCGCCGCGTCCGGGTCCGGCAGGTACAGCCGCCAGGCGTCGTACGGGGAGCTGTCGGAGCTCTCGGCCTCGATGCCCAGCGAGATCCCCTCCCGGCCGGGCGCGGCCACCGCCTGCCCGGCGGGGAGCGCCGGCGCGGACGGGGTACGGGCCACCGTACGGCCGCTCGCGGTGAGCAGGTAGCCGCTGACCCGGCCCAGGTGCGCGCAGGCCCGGTCGAGCAGTTCCGCGGCCCCGGCGCCACCCTCCAGCAGTCGGCTGAGCTCGCCCCGTACGTTCTCCGGAAGAGCGAAGGTCCGGGTCGGGCGGCGGCTCAGGTCGCCCCAGTGGCGCAGGTACACCGCCTCGGTCACGGCGCGGAAGCTGGTCCGCGCGGGGACGGCGACGATCGGCACCCGGTGGGCCCGGCAGGCGGCGACGAGCTCGTCGGGCACCCGTCCGTGGGTCTCCTCGCCGGCCAGCAGGGCGGTGGCCCCGGCCCCGGCGAGCGCGGCGACGAAACGATCCGCCTTGGCCAGGTCGCCGTCCGTCCACCACACCAGCCCGCTGAGGACCAGCTCCCCGGGACCCAGGAAGCGGCCCGGGTCCTCCAGGTCGGTGGCGGTGACCCCGCTGACCTCCTGGCCGAGAAGGGCATCCTCGCCCCAGAGCAGGGTGAGGCCGAGGCTGTCGGACTGGAGCAGGTCGAGGACGTGCATGGCGGGGTCTCCTTGCGATGGGTGGTAGCCCGCATTCGCGAGGTTGATCGGGCGCTAGTCATCGTAAATGCAAGGGCAACCGGCACCATTTCCTCTTGGTTGATCCTCCAGTGGGGACCACCCCTCGTCCGTGTCTTTCCGTGTCCGAGACCAGTCGTCCCGCCCCTGCCGCCCTTGCTTCACTGGCGGAAACACCCGGGTAGGGAAGGGCTGGTGGCGCGAAATGGACCTCAACACGGTGCTCGACGTGCGCGACGCTCGACGCCGCGAACCCTGGCGCCCCGGCGATGCCTGGCTCGGCGGCGGCACGTACCTCTTCTCCGAGCCGCAGCCGCACATCCGCCGTCTCGTCGACCTCTCCCGGATGGGCTGGCCGCCCCTGTCTTGGCAGCCCGACGGCTCCCTCGACATCGCCGCCACCTGCACCATCACCGAGCTGTCCCGGTTCGGCCGGACCCTGCCCACCACCGCTGCCCCGCTCTTCGAACAGTGCTGCCGGGCCTTCCTCGCCAGCTTCAAGATCTGGAACATGGCGACGGTCGGCGGGAACCTCTGCAACGGCCTCCCCGCAGGGCCGATGATCTCCCTCACCGCCGCCCTCGACGGCACGGTCCTGCTCCAGGACCAGGACGGCGCCACCCGCCGCCTGCCCGTCACCGAGTTCATCCGCGGAGCCGGGGTCAAGGACCTGCGCGACGGAGAGCTGCTCCGCTCGGTGCGGCTGCCCGCCCGCGCGCTGGACTCACGTACGGCCTTCCGGCAGGCCTCGCTCTACGGGCTCGGCCGCTCGGGCGCCCTCGTGGTCGGCACGTCCGACCCCGCGGACGGCTCCCTCACGGTCACGGTCACCGCCGCCACCACCCGCCCGTTCACCTGCTGGTTCGCGCTGCCGCCCACCGCCGCCGAGCTCCGGGCGGCGATCGACTCCGCCGTCCCGCCCGCCGACTGGTTCGACGACATCCACGGACTGCCCGCCTGGCGGCGGCACATGGCGCTGCGCCTGGCGGAGGAGATCCGCGCCGAACTCACGCTGGAGGACGATTCCCGATGAGCTACGAGATCGAGATCAACAAGCAGCGCTTCGAGGAGGAGCCCCGGGCCGGCCAGTGCCTGCGCACCTACCTGCGCGAGCGCGGCTGGTTCGGCGTGAAGAAGGGCTGCGACCAGGGCGACTGCGGCGCCTGCACCGTCCACGTGGACGGCCGCCCGGTGCACAGCTGCCTCTACCCGGCCGTACGGGCCGAGGGCCGCTCCGTCACCACGGTCGAGGGGCTCTGCTCCCCGGGCGGCGAACTCCACCCCGCGCAGCAGCAGTTCCTCGACGCCCAGGGCTTCCAGTGCGGCTTCTGCACGGCCGGGTTCCTGATGACCACGGCCGCCCTCCAGACCGAGCAGGGCACCGCCCACGACGACGGCAAACTCGACGACCTCCCGCGCGCCTTCAAAGGCAACATCTGCCGCTGCACCGGTTACCGGGCCATCGAGGACGCGGTGCGCGGCGTCAAGCACACCGAGCGCCCGGAGGCCGGGCAGGCCGTCGGCAAGAGCCTGGGCGCCCCCGCCGGCCCCCAAGTGGTCACCGGCAACGCCCGCTACACCTTCGACATCGAAGTGCCCGGGCTGCTCCACATGAAGCTGCTGCGCTCCCCGCACCCGCACGCCCGGATCGTCTCCATCGACACCACCGACGCCCTCCAGGTGCCGGGCGTACACGCGGTCCTCACCCACCACGACGCCCCGGAGTGGCTCTATTCGAGCGCCCGGCACGAGCACCCCACCGAGGACCCGATGGACACCCGCGTCCTGGACGACGTGGTCCGCTTCGTCGGCCAGCGCGTGGCCGCGGTCGTCGCCGACAGCGAGCAGGCGGCCGAGGAGGGCTGCCGCCGCGTGGTCGTCACGTACGAGGAACTGCCGTACGTGATCGACCCGGAGGAGGCCATGCTGCCGGGCGCGCCCGTCCTCCACCCCAAGGGCCCCGAATCCGGGATCTTCCGCGCCGAGAACAACGTGTGCGGCGAGGTCCACAACACCCTCGGCGACATGGAGAAGGGGTACGCGGAGGCGGACGTCGTCTACGAGGAGACCTTCCACACCCAGCGCGTGCAGCACGCCAGCCTCGAGACCCACGGCAGCGTCGCGTACTTCGAGCCCAAGGAGGAGGGCGACGGCGAGCGCATCACCGTCCGCTCCTCCACCCAGGCGCCGTTCCTGACCCGGCGGGCGCTGTGCGCCCTCTACGACCTGGGTGAGGACGAGGTCCGCGTCGTCGCGGGCCGCGTGGGCGGCGGGTTCGGCGGCAAGCAGGAAATGCTCACCGAGGACATCGTGGTCCTCGCCGCCCTGAAGCTGCGGCGCCCGGTGAAACTCGAATTCACCCGGGCCGAGCAGTTCTACGGTGCCACCACCCGCCACCCCTTCAAGATCACCATCAAGATCGGCGCCAAGGCCGACGGCACCCTCACCGCGCTGCGCATCCGCGTGGTCTCCAACACCGGCGCCTACGGCAACCACGGCCCGGCGGTGATGTTCCACAGCGTGGGGGAGTCCTTCGCCGTCTACCGGGCGCCGAACAAGGAGGTGGAGGCGTACTCCGTCTACACCAACGGCGTCCCGGCGGGCGCCTTCCGCGGCTACGGCCTGGGCCAGGTCCTCTTCGCCCTCGAATCGGTGATGGACGAGCTCGCCATCCGGCTCGGAATGGACCCGCTCGTCCTGCGCGAGAAGAACGTCATCGGCCCGGGCGACCACATGGTGACCCCGATCGGCCACGAGGAGGACCTCTTCATCGCCTCGTACGGGATGAGGCAGTGCATGGACGTCGTGCGCAAGGCCATCGCCGAGGACCGCAGCCACGAGGACGTCCCGGAGGGCTGGCTCACCGGGACGGGCACGGCGGTCGCGATGATCGCGACCGGCCCCCCCGGGCGGCCACTACGCCGACGCGCGGGTCAGCCTGATGCGGGACGGCACGTACGACATCGCGGTGGGCACGGCGGAGTTCGGCAACGGCACCACCACCGTCCACAAGCAGATCACCGCCGGCGCGCTGAACACCACGGTCGACCGGATCGCGGTCCGCCAGTCCGACACGGACGTCGTCCGGCACGACACCGGCGCGTTCGGCTCGGCCGGCACCGTGGTGGCGGGCAAGGCCGTGATGCTGGCGGCGGGCTCCCTCTCCGAACGCCTCCAGACCTTCGCGGCCCGGCACACGGGCGTGGCCCGGCACTTGTGCAAGCTGCAGGCCGAGGCCTTCGACTGCGCGGGCCGCGTCCTCACCCTCAAGGAGCTGTACGAGGCCGCGTACGACACGGGCAAGCTCGACGAGATCGCGGCGGACGGCCACTGGGGCGGCTCCCCCCGCTCGGTGGCCTTCAACGCGCAGTGGTTCCGCCTCGCGGTGGATCCGGACACCGGCGAGATGAAGATCCTGCGCAGCGTGCACGCGGCGGACGCGGGCAAGGTCATGAACCCGATGCAGTGCCGCGGCCAGGTCGAGGGCGGCGTGGCCCAGGCCTTGGGCGCCACCCTCTTCGAGACGGTACGGGTGGACGAGCGCGGCGAGGTGACGACGGCGGCGTTCCGCCGCTACCGGCTCCCCCAGTACGCCGACGTCCCGCGCACCGAGGTGCACTTCATGGAGACCTCGGACGCGATCGGGCCGCTGGGTGCCAAGTCGATGAGCGAGAGCCCCTTCAACCCGGTGGCCCCGGCCTTCACCAACGCGCTGCGAGACGCGACGGGCATCCGCTTCACGGAGTTGCCGGTCACACGCGACGTCGTGTGGCAGAAGATGCAGGCCGGGGCCGAGCGCGACCGCTAGCCCTGGGTGAAGTAGCCGAGCAGGTCGGTGATCACGTGGTTGCTGCCGCCCCAGCTGTTGAAGACGCTGACCTTGCCGTCTCCGACCGGGGTCGTGACGTGGTTCGGAACGGTCAGACCCGGGAGCGTGTTCAGGCTGCTCGCATCCGTACGCGGAGTCCCGAACCCGTGGACGGTCAGGAAGCCGGGGCCGGTGGACTCGGTCGCGGTCACGTTCAGGACCGCACCGACCGCGTTCGCCGGCAGGCCGGCCACGGTGGTGGTCGCGCCCGGGGCGAGCTTGCCGGTCGTACGGGTGTCGGCGAGACGCTTGGGCACGACCGGGGTGAAGAGAGCCTTGCCGTCCTTGCCGTAGTAGCCGACCGCATCGACGACCAGATGGGTGGAACCGGAGTTGGTGAACAGGGTGATGGTGCCGTTCGGCCCGACCGGGACGATCGCCTGGTTCGACTTGTCCTTGCCCGGCTCCACGTTCAGGTTCGACGTCGCCGGACGCTTCGCCGGATCCGGGTAGGCGATCACGTGCGCCTGCTCGGTCGCACCCGTACCCGTCAGGTTCAGCGCAACCGCCGTGGCATCCGCCGGGACGCCGTTCACACCGGCGACCTTCACCGTGCGGGTCTGGCCGGCGCCCAGCGCACCACCGGCAGTACGGGTGTCGACGACGCGGGTCGGGGTCACCGGGCTGAACCGCTCCCCGATGTTCGGCTGGTAGTAACCCACGAAGTCCACGATCAGCGAGGCCCTGCCGGAGTTGAGCTGCGCGGCAACCTTGCCGTCAGCGCCCACCGGGACCGTGACCGTATTGGACGAGGTACCGCCCGCCTTCACATTGACGTTCGAGGTCACCGGACGGGGCTGACCCGACGGCCAGACACTGAGGTGGGTGTCCTCCGTGGCACCCGTGACCGTCACGTTCAGGACCGCCGACGCCATGCTTCCGGAAAGCTCGTGACCCGGTACGGCGAGGCCGACGGGCAGGACCACGGGAGTGGCCACGCCTCCCTGGACGGGCGTGTTGGTGGTACGGGTGTCCAGCAGGCGGAACGGCTCGGTGGCCACGTAGCCGGACGGGGCGTAGTCGACCTTCACGCTCCGCTTGGCCGTGGACTTCGCTCCCTTGGCGTCCTGCACGGTGACCGTCACCTCGTAGGTGCCGGGCAGCTTGTACTCGTGCTTGTACGCCCGCAGGTCGTCGGCGTGACCCTGGGTGCCGTCACCGAAGTCCAGGTCCGTGCCGGTCACCGGCCACGGCGCCGCAGTGCTCGTGGAGTCGACGGAGACGGTCAGCGGACCGTCTCCGGAGAGCGGGTTGGACGAGGTCGGCAGGACCTGCTCGGCGGTGAAGGCCGCGGTCAGCGGACCGGCCGCGGAGGCCTTGACCGGGTGGTCGAAGGAGGTGACCTTCTCGCCGACTCCGGTGACCGCCGTCACCTTGGCCACGTAGTCGCCCGGCTTGCCGTAGACGTGCTCGGCGGTGGTGTTCTTGGTGACGACCGGGGCCGTTCCGTCGCCGAAGTCGTAGTGGTACGTGAGCCCGGCGGGCCAGCGGCTGTTCGGAACGGCCGTCGCCTTCACCGTGGTGCCGACCGGCGCCCACGTCGGCTCGAGACCCAACTGGACGCCCTTCAGGACGTCCTGGGTCTCCACGGCACCGCGTTCGATGAAGCCGCCGTCCTTGCCCGTATTGGGAACGCGCGGGTCGTCCGCCGTCGGCTTCCCGTAGATGTCGGTGGGCAGCACCCCCGGCGCCGTCGGGTCGCCGGAGTCGATGGTCGGGGATCCGTCGTCCGTGCCCGTGTCGCTGGGCTTCGCCGTCAGGATGTCGTGCGCGCCCTGTCCCGTGGCCGCCGCGAACGCCGCCGGGGTCTGGTAGCCGGCGCCGCCCCACGTGTAGGGCGTCACCTTGGGATCGGGCCGGGCGATCAGGTTGTAGTCGGCGCGGGTACCCGCCGTCGCGCTCGCCGCGACCTCGATGGTCTTGCTCGGTTCGGCCGACGCGCATTCGACGGGCCAGGTGAGGATCGCGTTGTTGAACAGCGCGGAGGAGGACGAGGTGCCACGGACCGAGAGGGTCGTCCCGCAGCCACTCCGCACGGTGTTGTTGGTGACGGCCGTTTCCGGGGCGTCCACCACGTCGACGGCCCGCTCGAAGTCGCTGTCGATGCGGTTCCGGCCGAGCACGGTGCCCCGGGCCCCACCCTCGACACGGACACCGAGGAGTCGGCTCCGGGTGGCCCGTACGCCCACGCTTCCTTCACCGACCACGAGGCCGACGGCGGAGTCGTTCGAGGCGTAGAGCCGGTCCAGCTCCACATCCGTCGAGCGCTGGACCTGGACGCCACCGTAGCTCTGCAGCCCGCGGACCACCACGTGGGAGGCACCGCTGACGGTCAGGCTCCTGCCGAATTCCAGGTACACCGCAGAGGAGAAGTTCTCCGTGTCCGCGGTGAAGGTGATCGGCTTGCCCGGCTCCCCGGAGCGGTCGATGACGACGTTCTCGTCATACGTCGTCCATGTCTTGATCCGCACGGTCTGACCGGGCTTGACGAGCTTCGCCGCCGCAGAGATGGTGCAGAAGGGGACCGCCTGCGAACCGGCCCCCGCGTCGGAGCAGTTCGAGTCGGCCTCGTTGTTCACGTAGAGATTGGCCGGCGTATCGGCGGCGGTGGCGGCCGGAATGCCGAGAAGGGTGACGAGGCCTGCGGTCAGCAGGACCGTCGCGCGAGTGGGACGCACGGGAATTCCTTCGGGAAAGCATGCGAAATGCATGTATTACGGTGCGGCGCCGCGCGACTGCGATGAAACTGCCCCCCAGTGGCAGTCGGGCGCACGCGAATCCGCAGAAACGTTTCGACGATAAGCCATCGCCCCGCCCGTGTGGCCGCCGGACTGCCCCAGAGCTTCTTGCGGCCATATCCGACATCACCGCCCAAGTTTCGCGAACTCGACACCTGCTCGCGCCGGGCACTTTCGTTCGAACGGAAAATCCCACCGGATCGCGCGGAATCACGACCCGGTGACGCACGATTCTTCTTTTGCTTCGCAGTAACAAGAGAAAGAAACTCCCACCAAACCCCTCCTACCTCCCGCGGCGGCCGGTAACTCACACGAGTGACACGACCGAACTGGGTTGGATTTCGGGGCGGTTGGCTGGAATATGCTCTGGCGCATCCCACCAGAAATGAGACGGCCCCCGCCGGGACGGCAATCCCGAACGAGGGCCTGACCAAAGCGGAAGAAGCACCTTCCTTATGGCTTCCGAGCACCTTAACGCGCGCCCGGTCTTCCCGTCCGGCGTACGCCACGCCAACGTCCGTCACACGTCGCACTACACCGTGATCGGCAACCACCTCGCCCAGCACCGCGAGTTGTCACTGACCGCGATCGGGCTCGCCGTGCACATCCAGTCGCTGCCTGGCGGCGCCCTGGTCGGCATCAAGGATCTGGCCCGCCGGTTCACCGAGGGTGAGGTCCGGATCGCCTCGGCGCTGCGCGAACTGGAGCGCCACGGCTATCTGAGCCGGTCCAAGGAGCACCTGCCGGGCGGAAGGCTCATCACCCGAACGGTGTCCTACAACCGCCCGGGGGCCGTCCCCTTGCCGGAGCGGGACCTCCCGCCACCACCGCCCCCACCACCCCCACCACCCCCACCGCCGCCGCCTCCGGCACCCGAGCCCGCCGCACCGGAAGCCGCTCCCGAACTCCCCGTACCCGCACCCGTGAGCGCCCCAGCAGTGCCCGTCCCGGATGAGGTCATCCCCTCCCGCCGCAAGGCCGCCAAGGCCCTCCTCGGGCAGCTGCGCCGCATCGACCAGCGGCTCCTCCTCGGCGAGCGGGACATCGAGCGACTCGCATCCGGCGTGGAGGCCTGGCTGGAGCGGGGCGCCGCTCCGCAGGCGGTGACTGCCGCGCTCATCGCGAACCTGCCGACCCCGCCGCACAATCCGGCCGGGCTCATCGCCTACCGGCTGACCCATCAGCTGCCACCGGTCCTCGAACCGGTCCACCGCGAGCTCTCCTTCATACCGCCGGACCCGTTCCAGACCTGCGAGAGATGCGATCGCGCCTTCCGCAGCCCCACCCGCGGCACGTGCCGCGGCTGCGCCGAGGAGGCCGCGGCCTGAGGCTCTCCGGTCCTGCCAGGTGGAAACGACCAAGACGCACGCATCTGCGGCTCACATCAACCTCTCAACCTTGCAGATGAGGTTCCGGAATGAGAGGTCCCGGGCATGACATACGCATGGCCAAACTCATGCTGCACGGAGACCTGGACCACCCGGCGACCCTGAGCGTCGCGGACCTGCGGGAATGGGAACAGCACCGGGCCACGGTCACGTTCGACTGCGCGACCAACGGTCCGCAACACCATGTGTTCGAAGGCCCGTTGCTGCGCGATGTGATCGCGGACGCGGGGCCCGCGTTCGACGCCCGGCGGCGGAAGGACCGAAGCCGCTTCCTGATCGCGATCAGCGGCGGGGACGGGCACCACTCCGTCGTGTCCTGGGCCGAGCTGGACGCCGACTTCGGCGACAGCCCGGTCCTGCTGGCCACCCGGCTCGACGGGGAGGACCTCGACGAGGCGGGCAGCCAGCTGGTGGTTCCGTCTGACCGCTGCGGGGCGCGCTACGTCAGCGCGGTCACACACGTGTGGTTCGGCGCGCTCACGGCGCCGGGGGCGGGCCTGTAACGGTGCCGCGCCCTGCGGACCCCGACGGGTGATCAGACGGTCCGGAGCGAGATCTCGGTCGACTTGATCAGCGCGACGACGGAGGAGCCGGCCGCCAGGCCGAGCGCGTCGACGGCGTCGGCGGTGATGGCGGCGGTCAGCCCGCCGCCGTTCACGTCCACCTTGACGGAGGCCATGGCGGGTCCCGCGGCGACGTCGGCGACCGTGCCGGCGATCTGGTTGCGGATCGACAGGCCCTCGACCGGCCCGGTGGCGAGAGCCACTTCGGTGGCCTTGACCAGCGCCGTGACCGAGGATCCGGTCCCGATGCCGAGCTCCTTGACGGCGTCGGCGGTGATGGCGGCGGTGATCTCCTGGCCGCCCTCGAGGCGGACCTTGACCGCGGCCATGGCCTCACCGGCGGTGACGGCCGTGACGGTACCGGCGAGTTGGTTGCGGATGCTCAGGCTCATGATGCGTTGACCTCTTGCGTAGGCGTCACGTTCGCGCGACACGGACGGGCCGCACGGAGCGAAGGTATGCCGCCCGCGGACGGCCACCGGGGCGGGCACGCCGACGTGCCCCGGCCGTGGATCACCAGCGGGGGCACGGCGGTCGGACAGCTCAGCCGAACTTCGGCATCTCGCCGACCGTCGTCGACATGTCGATCACCGCGAAGGCCGCACCCTGCTGGTCCGCCACCGCCGCGAAGCGGCCGAACGGGCTGTCCATCGGGCCGAAGTGCAGCTTCCCGCCGTGCTTCTTCGCCTTCTCCACCGCCTCGTCGCAGTTCGGGACCCCGAAGTAGACCTGGATCCACGGCGGCAGGTCCGCCGGGAAGTCCTTGTCCATCTTCATCCGGCCCAGCACCGGATTCTCGGGGCCGCCGAGGCTGAAGACCTTGAAGTCCATGCCGGCCATCTCCGGGTCGTCGCCCGCGTCCATCTGCTGGGCGCTGTACGGGAAGACCTTCGGCAGGAACGCGTCCGCCTTGGCCGGCTCCCGGGTGAAGACCTCCGCCCAGGCGTACGCGCCCGGCTCGCCCATCTTCTCGAAGCCCTTGTGGTCGCCCGGCTGCCAGACGCCGAAGACCGCGCCGCTCGGCTCCTTCGCGATCAGCATCGAGCCGAAGCTGCCCACCTGCATCGGCCCCATCAGCACCTCTCCGCCGGACGAGGTGACCTTCTCGGCCGTGGCCGCGACGTCGGGCGAGGCGAAGTACAGACACCACTGCGACGGGGCGTCGGCCCCGGGCATCGGGGGCACCACGGCCGCGACGGCCTTCCCCCCGGAGTAGGCCTGCGTGTAGTTGCCGTACTCGCTGCTGGCCTCGCCGAAGGTCCAGCCCAGCACATCGCCGTAGAAGGTCTTCGCGGCCTCCACATCGGCGAACATCGCGTCCACCCAGCACGGTGCGCCTTCGGTGAACTCAACCATGATCGATCGACTCCTCGGACTCGTAGCTGTCGTCGTAGACACGCTAGGCGCGCGGTGTGCCTCCCGCGCGGGGAACGCGTCCGCGCGGGAGGCTGGAGCCATGGACAAGGACATCACCATCCGGCTGGCGCAGCAGCCGGACGCCGACGCGCTGCTCTCCCGGAGCCCGCTCGCCGCACTCGTCGGGATGCTGCTGGACCAGCAGGTGCCGATGGAATGGGCCTTCTCGGGCCCCTGGACGATCGCCCAGCGGCTCGGCTCCGACGACCTGGACGCGCACGCCATCGCCGCGTACGACCCGGAGGCCTTCGCCGCGCTGCTCTCGCAGAAGCCCGCCGTCCACCGCTATCCGGGGTCGATGGCGAAGCGGATCCAGCAGCTGTGCGCATACCTGGTGGAGCACTACGGCGGGGACGCCGAGGCCGTCTGGGCCGGCGCCGCGACCGGGGCGGAACTGCTGGCGCGCCTCAAGGCACTGCCCGGCTTCGGCGAGCAGAAGGCCCAGATCTTCCTCGCCCTGCTGGGCAAGCGGCTCGGCGTGCGCCCGAAGGGCTGGCGGGAGGCGGCGGGCGGGTACGGACCGGCGAACGTCTACCGCTCGGCGGCCGACATCACGGGCCCCGAGTCCCTGGCCAAGGTCCGGGCGCACAAACAGGAGATGAAGGCCGCGGCCAAGGCCGCGAAGGGCTCGGATTGACCGGCTCGAAGAGTGCTGGATTGACCCCTGAGACCGGTCTATCCAGGCCGTAAATTAGGGGACATGACAGAGATCGCGACCCGCGCCGCCACCGCCGAAGCCATCCAGGACGCCCCCGGCAGCCTCATCACGCTGCTCACGGACACCGCCGAACTCACCTGCAACACCGCCACGTTCGACGAGGGCGCGGCCGGTGCCCCGGTGCACTTCCACACCAAGGCCACCGAGTTCTTCCACGTCACCGCCGGCCGGCTCGACATCCTGGTCGGGGACGAGGTCCAGACCCTCGACGCCGGCGACTTCATCGCGATCCCGCCGGGCGTCAAGCACGCCTTCGCCCCCGCCGCCGGCCACACGGCCAGCGTGTTCGTCGGCTTCACCCCCGGCATGGGCCGCTTCGACTACTACCGTCTCCTCGGCCGGGTCAACGCGGGCGAGGCCACCGTGCAGGACATCAAGGACAGCTCCCCCACGTACGACAACCACTACGCGGAGAGCGCCGCCTGGAGCGGCCGCCGCCGCAGCGCGGAGCCGTAGATCACGTCCGCGTCGAGGCGGCGCAGTTCCTCCGCGATCAGTTCGGCGCCGCTGCGGATCTTCAGGGCCACGCTGCGGTCGGGGCTCCCCGGCAGGATCAGCGTGGCCAGCGCGCCCGCGGGCCGGTCCACCCGCATCTCGCCGCCCGTGGTGCGCAGGCTGACCCGGGTGATCACCGGGCCCTCGCTCGCCACCCGGTCCACCGGCACGCCGAGCCGGTCCTCCAGCCAGCGCGCGAGCAGTTCGGCGCTCGCGTTGCCGGGCTCGCTCTCCACCGCCGCGCCGGTCACCGGCAGCGGCTTCTGGTCCAGGGCGGCCGCCAGCAGGGCCCGCCACGGCGTCAGCCGGGTCCAGGCCAGGTCGGTGTCGCCGGGCCGGTACGCGGCGGCCCGTTCGCCGAGTACGCCGACCGGGTCGAAGGCCGCGGCCGCGTCCGTGATCCGGCGCTGCGCGAGGGAGCCCAGGGAGTCCCGCGCCACGTCGGCGGGGGCGTCGGCCGGCCACCACGCCACGACGGGAGCGTCCGGCACCAGCAGCGGCAGTACGACCGAGCCGGCCTGCTCGGTCAGCTCCCCGTGCAGGCGCAGCAGCAGGGTCTCCCCGGTCCCGGCGTCCGAGCCGACCCGCAGCTCGGCGTCCAGCCGGGTCGCGCGGAGCTTGTGCGAGCCCCGCGAGGTCCGCTTGATCACCGTGATGATGCGGCAGGGGTGCTCGCGCGAGGCCTCGGAGGCCGCGCGCACGGCGTCGTAGGCGTTCTCCTCGTCGGTGACGACGATGAGGGTCAGCACCAGCCCCGTGGTGGGGCTTCCTATGGCCCGGCGGGCTTCGAGCAGCGCCCGGTTGATCTTGCTGGACGTGGTGTCGGTCAGTTCGGTCCGCATGCACCGAGTCTGTCAGCGACGGACCGGTTCCAGTCACCCGGTTCGCTGGATTCAGCCTCGAACGGGGCTTCGGCTCACCGCCGTTTGCGGGCCGTCCCGAAGATCGAGCGCGAGATCTCCCGGCCCACCTGCGTCCCGATCGACCGGGCCAGCGAGCGGAACAGCCCGCTCCCCACCACCTGTTCGGCCAGCGAGGGATCCGGCTTCGGCGCGCTGCGCGCCGCCTTCTCGGCCTCCTTGGCCTGCTTCGCGGCCTCGGCGGCCGCCGCTGCGGCCTCCGCCTCGGCCTCGGCGGCGGCCTGCTCGGCGCTGATCTTCTCGTACGCCGACTCGCGGTCGACCGGCTCCGCGTAGCGCGACCAGAGCAGCGAGGACTTCACCGCCTGGTCCAGGGCCGTCGGCTCGATCGGCCCCATCAGCGACTGCGGGGCCCGCAGCCGGGTCGCCGCGACCGGGGTCGGCGCGCCGTTCTCGCTGAGCACGGTGACGACCGCCTCGCCCGTACCCAGCTGGGTGAGCAGCTCCTCCAGGTCGTACGGAGAGTTGGGGAAGGTCTTCACGGTCGCCTTCAGCGCCTTCGCGTCGTCGGGGGTGAAGGCGCGCAGCGCGTGCTGCACGCGGTTGCCGAGCTGGGCGAGCACGTCCCCCGGTACGTCCTTGGGGGTCTGCGTCACGAAGAAGACGCCCACGCCCTTGGAGCGGATGAGGCGCACCGTCTGGGTGATGGAGTCGAGGAAGGCCTTCGAGGCGCCGTTGAAGAGCAGGTGCGCCTCGTCGAAGAAGAAGACGAGCTTGGGCTGCTCCAGGTCGCCGACCTCCGGCAGGTCGTTGAAGAGGTCGGCCAGCAGCCACATCAGGAAGGTGGAGAAGAGCTGCGGCTTGTCCTGGACCGCGGGGAGTTCCAGTACGGAGACCATGCCGCGGCCGTCCGCGGCGGTCCGCAGGAACTCGCTGGTGTCGAACTCCGGCTCGCCGAAGAACTCCGCGGCCCCCTGCTGCTCGAAGGCGGTCAGCGACCGCAGGATCACCCCGGCCGTCACCGTGGACAGTCCGCCGATGCCCTTGAGCTCCGGCTTTCCCTTGTCGGAGACGAGGAAGGCGACGACCGCGCGCAGGTCCTTGAGGTCGATCAGCTCCAGGCCCTTGGTGTCGGCGTAGTGGAAGATCAGGCCGAGGGACTGCTCCTGCGTCTGGTTGAGCTGGAGCACCTTCGACATCAGGACCGGGCCGAAGCTGGTGACGGTGGAGCGGACCGGGATCCCGGGGCCGATGCCGCCGAGCGAGTAGAACTCGCTGGGGTATCCGGTGGCCTCCCATTCCTGGGCCACGTCCTTGGCCCGTTCCCCGACCTTCTCGTTCGGCGCGCCCGGGGCGCAGATCCCCGAGACGTCGCCCTTGATGTCCGCGAGGAAGACCGGGACCCCGTTGGCCGACAGCTGCTCGGCGATGAGCTGGAGGGTCTTGGTCTTGCCGGTGCCGGTGGCGCCCGCGACCAGCCCGTGCCGGTTCAGCATCGGCAGGGGGATGCGGATCTGGTGGCCCGGCAGGCAGGTGCCGTCCCACAGCAGGGCCCCCAGGTCGAGCGCCGGTCCGGTGAAGGCGTATCCGGCAGCGATCTTGTCAACCGGGCCCGTCTGATCCGCCACGACGGCGGGGTCGGTGCTCTCGCTCATGAATCACTCCCGAATTGGCGCCCTTCGCCACTTTTGCACCAACGCGGCGAGGCTGCGCTCGCAGGGCCGGGCCCGGTAGGCTTTCCGTGTGATCTTCAAGCGCATCGGTAACGGAAAGCCGTACCCCGACCACGGCCGGGAAAGCACCCGGCAGTGGGCGGATGTCGCGCCGCGCCCGGTCCGGCTCGACCAGCTGGTGACGACCAAGGGGCAGCTCGACCTCGAAACGCTGCTCGCCGAGGACTCCACCTTCTACGGCGACCTCTTCGCGCACGTCGTCAAGTGGCGGGGCGACCTCTACCTGGAGGACGGGCTGCACCGCGCCGTGCGCGCTGCCCTGCAGCAGCGCCAGGTGCTGCACGCCCGCGTCCTCGAGATGGACTGAGCCCTCAGGCGACCCCGCGCGGCGCCGCCCGGCCCTGCCGCAGCCCGTCCACGGGCTGCGGCGCTTCGCGTGGATTGCGCCTTTCGGGTCACCATTGACCTATCAGCAGATCATTTAGTAGGCATCGCCACCGGGCGGCACTACGCTGCGCCCATGAGCATGCTCACTCCCCCCGGCATGGGCGGAAAGTACCGCGTCACGGGAGCCGCCTACCCTCGTATGAGTCGTAAGCGGAGCCGTCGTCGGATCGTCTTCGCCGTGCTCGGCTCGGTCCTCGCACTGGCCCTGCTCGGCTACGGGGCCTTGCAGCTCATCGACGTGTTCCAGGGCGACAGCCCGAAGCGGAACACGGCCGCGGGCGCCAAGGACTGTCCGACGAAGGCGGCCGAAGCGGCCGTCAAGGGCGGCCCCGAAGCCGCATCGGCCGCCTCCCCGAAACCCGCGGTGGTGCTGCCCCAGCCCGCCGACATCACCGTCAACGTCTACAACGCGACCCCGCGCGCCGGACTCGCCAAGGCCGTCGGCGACGAGCTGAAGAAACGCGGCTTCGTCATCGGCAACGTCGGCAACGCCCCCGCCGACTTCGACAAGAAGGTCCCCGGCACCGGGATACTGCTGGGCTCCCCCGCCACCGACAAGGCCGCCTTCAGCGTGCTGGGCACCCAGCTCGCCGGCACCACCCAGCAGACCGACACCCGCGAGACCGCGGACATCGACCTGATCCTGGGCGACGCCTTCAAGGAGCTGAGCACGAAGGAGGACGCGGACAAGGCGCTGGCCCTGCTGGCCAACCCCGCGCCCGCGCCCGCCACGAAGTGCTGATGCGCCGATCCGGTGCCAAGGGCTACTCGGCCGAGCCGTACATGCGGTCGCCCGCGTCGCCCAGGCCCGGAACGATGTAGCCGTGCTCGTTGAGCCGCTCGTCCACCGCGGCCGTCACCACGGTCACCGGCGTGCCCGCCAGCTCGCGCTCCATGATCTCGACGCCCTCGGGCGCGGCCAGCAGCACCACGGCCGTGACGTCGTCGGCGCCGCGCTTGATCAGCTCCCGGATCGCGGCGACGAGCGTGCCGCCGGTGGCCAGCATCGGGTCGACGACGTAGACCTGCCGCCCGGAGAGGTCCTCCGGCATGCGCGTCGCGTACGTGGAGGCCTCCAGGGTCTCCTCGTTGCGGACCATGCCGAGGAAGCCCACCTCGGCGGTCGGCAGGAGCCGCACCATGCCGTCGAGCATGCCGAGGCCGGCCCGCAGGATCGGCACGACCAGCGGGCGCGGGTGCGAGAGCTTCACGCCGGTGGTCTTGGCGACCGGGGTCTCGATGTCGGCCTGCTCCGTGCGCACGTCCCGGGTGGCCTCGTACGCGAGCAGGGTCACCAGCTCGTCGGCGAGCCGCCGGAAGGTGGGGGAGTCGGTGCGCTTGTCGCGCAGGGTGGTGAGTTTGTGCGCCACCAAGGGGTGATCGACGACCTGCAAACGCACAACATCCTCCAAAACTCGGCCTGCGACCTGCAAAAACGGCCGCGAGACGCGACCTGCACCCAAAAGGCTACGCGCTGACGGGGCCCCTGCGCGTCCGTCTGGGGATGCGACCCGCCCGGGTGCCCACCAGGCTGGACTGGTGAGCAACGCACCGGTGATCGCCGCCGTCGACGGATCCGAGCACAGCCTCAGGGCCCTGGACTGGGCCAGGGCCGCGGCGCTGCGGCACGGTACGGGGCTGCTGATCGCCCATGTACTGCCCGACCACGCCCAGTTGTATGCCGGACGCCGGGCCGCGCTGCACGACGCCTCACAGCCGGAGGAGTTCGCCGACCCGGTCAGCGACCGGATCCGGGCCCTGCTGGGCGGCGGCCCCGAGCTGCCGGAGGGGATCACGTACGAGTCGCTGGAGGGCTCCGTCCCCGAGGCCCTGCGGGTGATCGGCGCGGGGGCCCTGATGCTGGTGATGGGCTCCCGGGGGCGCGGCGGCTTCGCCACCCTGCTGCTCGGCTCGAACAGCCGCGCCGTCGCCACGACCGCACCGTGCCCGGTGGTGGTGGTCCCGCACGCGGAGCGGCACGCGCCGGACGCCTCGGAGGAGGAGTCCGCCGGGAAGGTGGTGCTCGGGCTGCACGCCGCGGAGACCCCCGACGACGTCCTGGCCTTCGCGTTCGCGGAAGCCTCCGTGCGGGGGACCACCGTCCAGGTGGTGTCCGCGTACGCCATTCCGCCCGCGCCGACCCTGGTGATCGACAGCCCCTTCGCGGTGATACCGCCGGAGGGCCTGGCGGACGACGGGGACGCCGTACCGGCCGAGCGGGAGATGCTGCGGTCCCAGACGGAGCGGCTGGCGCCGTTCCGCACCCGCCACCCCGACGTCCCGGTCATGCAGGCCGCCGTGCCCGGGGACGCGGCGGGCCGGCTGGTCATGGCCTCCCGGTCGGCGGCGCTGGTCGTGGTGGGGCGCCACCATCCGCGGCGCAAGGCCATGTCGCTGCTGATCGGCTCGGTGGCGCACGCGGTGCTCCAGCACGCGCACGGACCGGTGGCCGTGGTCCCGGCGCTCTCCGACGACGGCACGGACCCGGCCTGACCGGTCTGACCTGCGATGGGGTGGCATCAAACGGCCCGTCCGGGGGAAGGTGGGTGCAGGGGGATGACCGACCAGCCCGGGGTGGTGGCCGATGCCCGACACGCAGCCGAGCGACGAGGTGCCGGAGACCGCGGCGCAGCGCCGAGCACGCCGCGCGCAGTTCCTGCGCGACCTGATGGAGGCGCGCGAACTGCGCGACCGCGTCCAGCCCCGCCGCGCCCGCGCCGCCCGCATGCGGCAGCAAATGCGCATGCGCACGTTCCGCTGGTAGCAATTTCAGCCCCGTCTGGGGGTACCCCCAGACGGAGTCTGGGGGAGTTTGAGGCGCGGGGTCCGGGGCGGAGCCCCGGCAACGGCGCCGCACCGTTGCGACACGAGCGGCCCGCAGGGCAAGCGACACGGCCCCGCCACACCGACACGCCCCGGCGCCACAACCCCGCGCAGCCCCCGGCAGGGCACGGCACGGGACGACGCAAGCGCGGAAGACCTCTCGCAAAGCCGCCGTTTCTGCCACGATGCCGATTGGGCGGGGCAGTACGGCGAGCACCACGGCCGTTCGACCCCATCCTCCGGCCGGGGGGACCTCCAACCGGCACGCCTAAGACCAGTGGGAGAGTCACGGTGTATTTCGCCGCACTGCTCGCGCGCACCGAAGACGGGTGGGAAGCGAGCGACATGGAACTCGACGACGTCGAGTCCCTCAGTGATCTGATCGATCTCGCCCGGTCCGCCGCTGTCGACGACGACACGGTGGTCGCCCTCATCGAGCAGGAGGACGCCTGGTTCGGCGTCGTCCGCGTGGACGGGGAGGAGGACCCGCGGTACTTCGTGTCGAACGCCTCCGCGGCCGCCCGCAGCTCCTACGGCTCGATGCTGACCAAAGAGCTGCTGGGCAGCGACGAGGAGGACGACGAACTCGACGAGCTGGACCTGGACGGCACCGAAGACGGCGAGGAGGAACCCCTCACCGCCTTCGCCGACGAGACCGACGACGACGAGGACGAGCTGGGAGGGACCGGCGCGGAGCCGGTACCGGCCGGCCCGCTCGGCGACCCCCAGTTGCTGGACGACCTCGGCGTGACCCACAAACAACTGATGACCCTGGACGGGGACGCTCTCTCGGAGATCGCCGAGTCCCTCGGCGCCACCGAGGTCCTGGAGGCAGTCCGCTAGTGCTCCCTCCGCATGACACGCACCACACGCACGACACGCACGACACGCACGACACGCATGACGCGCACGACCCCGATCCCGTACGGGACCCGTGGCGGGACTCCATGCGCCTGGCGCTCCAGGAGGCCGCCCGGGCGGTGCCGGCCGGCGATGTGCCGGTCGGCGCCGTCGTGCTCGGCCCCGACGGCACGGTCCTCGCCACCGGGTACAACGAGCGCGAGGCGACCGGCGACCCCACGGCGCACGCCGAGGTGGTCGCGCTGCGCCGGGCTGCGGCCGCAGTCGGGGAATGGCGGCTTCCGGGGTGCACCCTGGTGGTGACCCTGGAGCCGTGCGTGATGTGCGCGGGCGCGCTCGTACAGTCGCGCGTCGCCCGGGTCGTCTACGGCGCGGACGACGAGAAGGCGGGCGCGGCCGGCTCGCTCTGGGACCTCGTACGGGACCGCCGGCTCAACCACCGGCCCGAGGTGATCCGCGGCGTCCTCGCCACGGAGTGCGCCGAGCTGCTGACGGACTTCTTCCGCGACCGGTGACCCGACCGACTGACCCGACCGGCTGACGGGCCCCGCTGACCGGCCCGGCGGATTCCGATTTCAAAGAATGCGGCTCCTTAGGCTAGGATCCATCTCGGTAGTGTGTCCGAGTGGCCGAAGGAGCTCGCCTCGAAAGCGAGTATGGGGCAACCCATCGGGGGTTCAAATCCCTCCACTACCGCTCCGATCGAGAGCCCCGCCCCGCAAGGGTCGGGGCTCTCGGCGTTCCACCCGCACGTCCCTACGGATGACGCCCGCGTGACCGCCCGCCCCCTCGGCCGTTGTCACGGCATGACCAAGACCCAGCGCATGCTCGCCGCCTTCGCCCTCGCGGGGGCCGCCGCGGGCCTCGCCGCACCCGCCGCCTCCGCCGCGCCCCTGGCCCCCCTCACCCTCCCGGACCTCCCGACCGCCCCGGGCATGCCTGCGGGGGCCCAGCCCGCCTCCGTCCAGGAGATCGGCGCAAAGGTCGCCGAGGGCGCGAACCAGCTCAACCAGCTGATGGAAGTGGTGAACCAGACGCAGCAGCTGACCGCCCCCGTACAGCCCGCGGTGGACCTGCTCGGCGGTCTCGAGTAGCGGTACCGCGAGCGGGAGAACGCGAAGAAGGCCCCGACCGGGGTCGGGACCTTCCACGTGTGGACGGGGGAAGTGGCATCGGGGGGACAAGCCACTTCCCCCGATGAGGACGGAACCTGCCAGCCCGAGCCGCAGTCAGGGGGGAAGCTTGCGGCTCGGACCCCGCAGTGAGGTCCTGTCCCTCACCCGCCGATTTCCTGCCAGAACCGGTGGGCTCACACCAATCCTGCGCCCCCCGCAACCGCGGACGCACCGGCAAAGGACCCGGAGTACGGGGTCATTGGTCCTTAAAGGAAAGGTGAGTGTCCAAACATGACCGGTTAGACTCACCCGACTTTGCAGTACCGGTTGGGGAGGCCGTCACCGCTCATGGACACCAAGAAGCTCATCACGGGCGCCCTCACGGTCTTCGTGCTCTTCGTGATCATCACCCAGCCCAAGCGTGCGGCCGAGATGGTGGGAATAGGTTTCCAAGGCATATCGGATGCGGCCTCCGGCATCGGCGAGTTCATGACCGAACTGGTGCGCTGAACCCGTACGCTGAAGCGGCTTCCGGATTCTCCGGCCCCCCACTCCGACGGGTGGGGGGTTTTTTGCATACCCACCACTGGGCACAATGCCCCAGTATGCCCAACTTGCCCTCAACACGGTGATATACGGTGCTTGCACACAGTGCACATCTCTTGTGATGCTATGACCGCTTTTGACGGATGAGTTGACTGAAGGGGTGGCGTGACCGTGCCGGCCAGTACAGCGCCTCAGGTGCCACCCCAGCAGGACCCGCAGCAGGACTCCCAGGTGCCGCCCCAGCAGGAGCCCCGACAGGAGCCGCGACAGGAGCCCTCCCCCGAGGAGCCCCCGGCCCCGCCCACGCCTCCGAGACCCCCGAGCAGGGGCGCGGACACCCGGGCCCTGACCCAGGTCCTCTTCGGGCAGCTGAAGGGGCTGCAGCCGGGCACCAGCGAGCACACCAGGGTGCGCGGGGCCCTCATCGAGGCCAACCTCCCGCTCGTCCGTTACGCGGCCGCCCGCTTCCGCAGCCGCAACGAGCCGATGGAGGACGTGGTCCAGGTCGGCACCATCGGCCTGATCAACGCCATCGACCGGTTCGATCCGGACCGCGGGGTGCAGTTCCCGACCTTCGCGATGCCGACCGTCGTGGGCGAGATCAAGCGCTACTTCCGCGACAACGTCCGCACCGTCCACGTGCCCCGCCGCCTCCACGAGCTGTGGGTGCAGGTCAACGCCGCCACCGAGGACCTCACCACCCTCCACGGCCGCACCCCGACCACCGCCGAGATCGCCGAGCGGCTGCGCATCACCGAGGACGAGGTCCTCTCCTGCATCGAGGCCGGCCGGAGTTATCACGCAACTTCGCTCGAGGCCGCCCAGGAGGGCGACGGCATGCCCGGCCTCCTCGACCGCCTCGGATACGAGGACCCGGAGCTGGCCGGGGTCGAGCACCGCGACCTCGTCCGCCACCTCCTCGTGCAGCTGCCCGAGCGTGAACAAAGGATCCTGCTCCTGCGGTACTACAACAATCTGACGCAGTCGCAGATCAGCGCCGAGCTCGGCGTCTCCCAGATGCACGTCTCCCGACTCCTCGCCCGGAGCTTCGCCCGACTGCGATCCGCAAACAGGATCGAGGCGTAACCGGAACGAGTGGAGATCATTCACGCGTTTCCCGACAGAACGGGCTGATCGCCCCCTGGCCTCGTCTGTCGCTGGAGATATATGTCGACTTGGCGCTACAGCGTGTTGCCGACATGTGACATTCTGCTTGAACCGCGTTTGCCGCAGCCCCGCCTCCGGTATTCAGGTGGAGGCTGCGTTCCTCCGACGGACGCGCCGTACGCGACCGTCCGCGACCTCAAGGGGGTGGCATGTCCGTAGACCAGGGCAGCTCCAAGGTGCTCACGCTCGTCAAGAGCGCGACGCCGGCAGCACCGGCAGCGTCTGACCGCTCGGAAGCCATCGACACCCGCACCCTCTCCCGCTCCCTCTTCCATCGCCTTGCCGCCCTGGACGCGGACAGCCCCGACCGGGCGTACGTACGCGACACCCTGATCGAGCTGAACCTGCCCCTGGTCCGGTACGCCGCCGCGCGCTTCCGCAGCCGCAACGAGCCGATGGAAGACATCGTCCAGGTCGGCACCATCGGCCTGATCAAGGCGATCGACCGGTTCGACTGCGAACGCGGAGTGGAGTTCCCGACGTTCGCGATGCCGACGGTCGTGGGCGAGATCAAACGATTCTTTAGGGACACCTCCTGGTCCGTCCGCGTCCCGCGGCGCCTCCAGGAGCTGCGCCTCGCGCTGACCAAGGCCAGCGACGAGCTCGCCCAGAAACTGGACCGCTCGCCGACCGTCCCCGAGCTCGCCGCCGTCCTGGGCGTCTCGGAGGAGGACGTCGTCGACGGCCTCGCCGTGGGCAACGCCTACACCGCCTCCTCGCTCGACTCGCCCTCCCCCGAGGACGAGGGCGGCGAGGGCTCGCTCGCGGACCGCCTCGGCTACGAGGACACCGCGCTCGAGGGTGTCGAGTACCGCGAGTCCCTGAAGCCTCTGCTCGCCAAACTCCCGGCCCGGGAACGGCAGATCATCATGCTGCGGTTCTTCGCGAACATGACGCAGTCGCAGATCGGCGAGGAGGTCGGCATCTCCCAGATGCACGTCTCCCGGCTGCTCACCCGCACCCTCGCGCAGCTGCGCGTAGGCCTCATCGGCGAGTGATCCGGGCGCACGGGCTTCCCAATTGACGGAGCGTCAGGAAAACTGGCGCGATGCGAAAGGGACCTCGCGCGGCCATCCTCCTCGCCCTGTGCTGCACGGCCGCCGCCGGCCTCACCGGCTGCGGCGGCCCGGCACGGGACGGCTATGTCGCCGTGGGCGCCGCGGCCCCGGGCCCCGAACGGGGCGCGGGGGAGAACGTGGCGCCGCAGGGCCAGGTGGAGTTCCAGCCGCTCGGCGGCCCGTCCGCGGCGGGCGGCTCCTCCATGTCGTCCAGTACGTCGGCCAGTACGCCTGGGTCCCAGGTGCCCGGCGGCTCCGCCCCTGGCGGAGGCACGACCACCGGACCCGGCGGCTCCGAACGCGCCCCGGGCACCGCACCCGGAGCCGGCCCGTCCACCACCGCACCCGGCAGCCCCGGCACGCCGAACACGCCGTCGAGCCCGCCCGCCAAGCCCGGCACCACGCCCCCGGCGCCGCCGGCCACTCCGGCGAAGCTGACGCTGTCCACCCCCGTCAGGGCGGCCGCGGACGACCGCTGGTGCGAGCGGGTCACCGTCACCTTCACCAACACCGGGACCGCCGCGGCCCGTTCGGGCACGGTCGGCTTCGCGACGCACATCATCGGCGCCCTCGGCATCGACTGGGCCACGATCACCACTGCCCAGCCGCTGCCCGCACCCATCGCGGGCGGGGCCGCGAAGACGCAGACCTACACGGTGTGCGTGGAGGCGTGGCGGGTACCGCTGGGCATGCACGTGGAGACCCGGCAGGTCACGGCCACCTGGAACTGAGGCCGGAACCGGGACCTGGCGGGTCCGGGTCCGGGTCCGAGGTCCGGGTCCGGGTCCGAGGTCCGGGTCCGGGTCCGCGGGATCAGTGCAGGACGACCCAGGCGGCCGCGCCGATCACCAGCACCAGCGCGACGGCCAGCCCCAGCCACATGCCCTTCTTCGGGCCTGCGGCCTGCTGCTCCTCCTCGCGGCGCTGGCGACGGGTGGGGGTCTGCCGGGCCGGTGCGGCCTCCTCGACGAACGCTCGGAACATCTGGGTGCTGCCCGCGGGGTCGTAGTTGCCCTCGGGGCCCTGTGAGTTGTGGTTCGCAGCCATGGGGCAGGACCCTAGCCGGTTTTCCGATTCTTTTACCGCCCCACCCCCCGGATTCGTTTGCCTGTAGCAACCATCCGCTTCTATGGTTGCTCTAAGCAACAAGATGGGGGGCTGTCCGGTGGGCACGCAGACGGCGGAGATCACGCGGTACGAGGAGCTGGCCCGCCAGCTCACCGGGATCGGCGCGGTCAAGCGCGACCTCGCCCGCAGCCTGCCCCCGGACTGCCCGCCCGGCGCCGCCGCCGTCCTCACCGTGCTCGACCGGCACGGAGAGATGCGGCTCAGCCGGCTGGCCGAGCTCATGGCCGTCGACATCTCGGTGACCAGCCGCCACGTCACCCACGTGGCCGAGCGCGGCTGGATCGGCCGCGAGGCCGACCCGGGGGACGGCCGCTGCCGGATCCTGCGGCTCACCCCGGCCGGGCGGGCGCTCCTCGCCGAGCTCGGCGCCCGCTACACGGCCGCGCTGGAAAGAGCGCTGGCCACGTGGTCCGCCCAGGACATCGACGCACTCAACACCCTGCTGGCCCGACTCCGATCGAGCTTCTAGCCAAAGGAAAGACATGGTTCAGTCGGAGACGACGAACGACAACCCGCCCCCGTCCGTGACCCCGCCCGCGACCGCGCCCGTGGCGACGGCCACGACCATGACCCACCCGCAGATCATGAAGGCCCTCTCCGGGCTGATGCTCGGCATGTTCGTGGCGATCCTGTCCTCCACGATCGTCTCCAACGCCCTGCCCCAGATCATCAGCGACCTCGGCGGCACGCAGTCCTCGTACACCTGGGTGGTCACCGCTGCCCTGCTGTCGATGACCGCGGCCACCCCGCTGTGGGGCAAGCTGTCCGACCTCTTCAGCAAGAAGCTGCTGGTCCAGATCTCCCTCGTGATCTACGTCCTCGGCTCCGTGGTCGCGGGCATGTCCCAGAACACCGGCACGCTGATCGCCTGCCGCGTGGTCCAGGGCATCGGCGTCGGCGGCCTGTCCGCCCTCGCGCAGATCGTGATGGCCGCGATGATCTCCCCGCGCGAGCGCGGCCGGTACAGCGGCTACCTCGGCGCGGTCTTCGCCGTCGCCACCGTCGGCGGTCCGCTGCTGGGCGGTGTCATCACCGACACCGAGTGGCTGGGCTGGCGCTGGTGCTTCTACGTCGGCGTGCCCTTCGCGATCATCGCCCTGATCGTGCTCCAGCGCACCCTGCACCTGCCGGTCGTACGCCGCGAGGTCAAGGTCGACTGGCTGGGCGCCTTCCTGATCAGCGGGGCCGTCTCGCTGCTGCTGATCTGGGTCACGCAGGCCGGCGACTCGTACGAGTGGATCTCGTGGCAGACCTGGGCGATGACCGGTGGCGCGGTGGCGCTCGGCCTGCTCTTCGTCCTCGTGGAGTCCCGCGCGAGCGACCCGATCATCCCGCTGCGGCTGTTCCGCAACAAGACCATCACCCTCGCCTCGGCGGCCTCGCTGTTCGTCGGTGTCGCGATGTTCTCGGGCACGGTGTTTTTCAGCCAGTTCTTCCAGCTGGCCCGCGGTGAGTCCCCCACGATGTCCGGAATCCTCACGATTCCGATGATCGGCGGGCTCTTCGTCTCCTCCACCGTTTCCGGTCAGGTGATCACCAAGACGGGTAAGTGGAAGGCCTGGCTCGTCGCCGGAGGCGTCCTGCTGACCGCCGGTCTGGGGCTGCTGGGCACCCTGCGGTACGACACCCCGTACTGGCACATCGCGATCTACATGGCGCTGACCGGCCTCGGCCTCGGCATGATGATGCAGAACCTGGTCCTCGCCACCCAGAACCAGGTGGCCCCCGAGGACCTGGGCGCGGCCAGCTCGGTCGTCACCTTCTTCCGCTCGCTCGGCGGCGCCATGGGCGTCTCGGCGCTCGGCGCGCTGATGGCGCACCAGGTCACCGGGTACGTGAAGGACGGCCTGGCCGCGCTCGGCCCGAAGGCCGCGGCGCTCGGCCACGGCGGCACGGGCGGCGGCGCCATCCCGGACCTCGACAAGCTGCCGGCCCCCGTCCGTACGGTCATCGAGTCGGCGTACGGGCACGGCGTGGGCGATGTCTTCCTCTACGCGGCGCCCACCGCGCTGCTCGCGCTGCTGCTCTGCCTGTTCATCAAGGAGGTCGCGCTGAAGTCGAAGCCCGAGGCCCACGCTCCGGCGGCCGGTTCCACCGAGGCGGCCGCCGCCCCCGCGGAGGTAGCGGCCAAGGCCTGAGCACCCGGGCCGGGGTCTACGCCGCGGCCTTGGCCTCGATGCCCGCGATCAGGACGTCGAGCGCGAGGCAGAAGTCGCCCTCGGGCGCCCGCCGGGCCGCGCCCCCGCAGCCGTGCAGGAACTGCGAGACGGCCAGGTGGGCGCCGGTCCGGGCGGAGTCCGCGAGGCCCGTGGCGTCCAACAGCCGCTGGAGGGCGGCGTCGAAGGCCCGGGCGTGCGGGCCGATGTTCGGATAGGCCGCGGTGAGCGGGGCCACCCAGGGGTGGTCCGTCAGAAGCCGGCGGTAGCCCCGGGCCAGCGACCGCAGCCGGCCGGGCCAGCCCTCAGGGGCGGGCCCGGCCGACAGGGCCAGCTCGCCGAGCGCACGGTCCAGGGCGAGTTCGAGCAGCTCGTGCTTGGTGTCCACGTACCAGTACAGGGACATCGCGGTGACCCCGAGCCCGGCGGCGAGCCGCCGCATCGAGAACCGGGCCAGCCCCTCGGAGTCGAGCAGCCGCACGGTGGCGGCGGTGATCCGCTCCCGGTCGAGCCCGGAGGGCGCCTCGCTGCGGCGTCTGGCGGGTGCGGCGGGCCTGGCGGTCAGCCACACGCTGGACTCGACCGGTAGCGGATCACCGGAATCGGCCGCGATCACCATGGAGGCACCCTCCTCACGCCAGGTGGATCAGCCCGGAATGCCCGGTCCGCCCTCTTGATGCTAGGGGGTGTGGCGCCTGTCGGGCCGGATCAGGCCGCGGCGTCTGGTGCGTGCGGCGGCAAGGCGGAGGAGGGAGTCGATGCGGAGCATCGACGACCGACGAGAACGCAGCCGACGTGCGTGCCAGACGCCGCGGGCCCGGCGTGACAGGCGTCGCACCCCCTGTGGGGGTGTGGCGCCTGTCGGGCCGGATCAGGCCGCGGGAGCCGTCAGGTCGTAGAAGGTGGCTCCGCCGACCGTGCCGGCCTTGAAGGTGGCCTTGATCCAGGTCTCGATGGCGGTGCCGGTGGCTCCGCCCGGGCCGCCCTGGCGCATGCCTCCGGCTGCTTCGCCGGTGCCGCCGCCAGTGGCTCCCCCGGTGCTGCCCTGGGCGATGAACCAGTGGATCTTCCCGTCCCGCACGTACTGCTTGAACTGCTCCAGGGTCGGCGAGGGGTCGCTGCCGTTGAAGCCGCCGATCGCCATCACCGGCGCACCGGTGGCCAGCTGGTAACTCGCCGCGTTCTGCGAGCCGATGGCCGCCGCCGCCCAGGTGTACCGGTCGGCGTCGGCGCTCAGGGCCGCCTTGGCCTCGGCGCTGACCTGGGTGCCGCCGAGCAGGCCGCCGGGTCCGCCCTGGCCGCCGCCGGCGCGCTCGAGGCCGCGCCCGGCCTGACCGCCCGCGCCGCCCGGTCCGCCGTCCTGACCCGCCTGGGGCGCCTGGCCCCCCGGCATGCCGCCCTGCGGCGGGGTGTTGCCGCCCTGCGGGGCGCCGCCCTGGCCCGCACCACCGGGGCCGCCCTGGGGCATCTCGCCGGCCCCGCCCGCACCGCGCATCATGCCGCCGGGTCCGCCCCGGCCGCCCGCCACCGCGGGCCCCGCCGTCACGATGGAGCCGGTGTGCCCGGTGCTCACGGTGGTCAGGCAGTACGCGAGCGGTCCCGCCAGCGCCGCGCCCAGCCCCAGCGCCGCTATGGCCAGCAGCACCCGGCGCCCGGCCCGCGCGGCGAACGGCAGCGCGGCCGCTGCGAGCAGCCCGCCCACCAGCACCGCCCAGCGCAGCCACGGCAGATAGCCGGTGGCACGGCCGAGAAGCACGTACGACCAGACGGCGGTCAGGGCGAGCGTGCCGGACAGGGTGAGGAGCGCGGCCCGGGTGCCCCGCTCCTCCCACAGCACGGCGACGCCCATGCCGATCAGCGCGGCCACGAACGGCGCCAGCGCCACGGTGTAGTACTCGTGGAAGATGCCCTGCATGTAGCTGAAGACGAGCGCGGTGATCAGCAGCGAACCGCCCCAGGCCAGGAAGGCCGCACGGGCCATGCCCTCCAGCGAGTCGGTGGCCCGGCGGGCCCGCCAGGTGACGACCAGCCCGGCCACGAGCAGCACCAGGGCCGCGGGTATCAGCCAGGAGATCTGACCGCCGATATTGGCCGAGAACAGCCGGTCGATGCCCGTCTCACCCCAGCCGCCGCCTCCGCCGCCTCCGCCGCCGCCGACGCTGCCCGTCTCGTTGCCGTTGATCCGCCCCAGCCCGTTGTAGCCGAGGGTCAGTTCCAGGAAGGAGTTGTTCTGCGAGCCGCCGATGTACGGGCGGGAGGAGGCTGGCCACAGTTCCACGATGGCCACCCACCAGCCGCCGGCCACCACCATCGCGAGCCCGGCCAGCAGCAGCTGGCCCAGGCGCCTGCGCAGCGGGGTGGGCGCGCAGACGGCGTACAGCACGGCGAGCGGCGGCAGGATGACGAAGGCCTGCAGGGTCTTGGTGAGGAAGGCGAACCCGACCGCGACACCGGCCCAGAGCAGCCACTTCGTACGCGCCCCGTCGAGGGCGCGCAGGACGCAGTACACGGTGACCGTGAGCAGCAGGGTCAGCAGCGCGTCGGGGTTGTTGAAGCGGAACATGAGCGCGGCGACGGGCGTGAGCGCGAAGGCGGCGCCGCTCAGCAGCGCGGCCCCCGGCCCGAACTGGCGTCGTACGGAGGCGTACAGCACGGCGGTCGTCGCGACGCCCATCAGGGCCTGCGGGACGAGAACCTGCCAGGAGCCGAGCCCGAACAGCCGGACCGACAGCATCATCGGCCACAGGGCAGCCGGGGGCTTGTCGACGGTGATGGAGTTCCCGGCGTCCGAGGAGCCGAAGAAGAAGGCCTTCCAGCTCTCGCTGCCCGCCTGCACGGCGGCGGAGTAGAAGGAGTTCGCGTAGCCGGAGGAGCCCAGGTCCCACAGCAGCAGGAGGGCCGTGGCGATCAGGAGCCCGGCGAACGCGGGCCGTTCCCAGCGGGGCCGGCCGGTTCGGGCCCGGGCCTCGGCGGCCGGGAAGAGCGGAAGTGCTGCCGTGGTCATCGACTGTCCTTGGGCGTAGGGAACTCGGGGCCGCGCCGGTCGGGAAAGACCCAGGCGCGGAAGAGCAGGAACCGCAGCACGGTGGCGGCGAGGTTGGCCGTGATCAGTACGGCCAGTTCGGTGCTGTGCGCGGGGTGGGCCGCGGCCGCCCCGAGGGCGGCGAGGGAACCGCTGGTCAGGGCCAGTCCGATGGCGAACACCACCAGCCCCTGGGCCTGGTGGCGCACGGCCCGGTCCCGGCCGCGCACACCGAAGGTGAGCCGGCGGTTGGCGGCGGTGTTGGCGACGGCGGAGAGCAGCAGGGCGGCGCCGTTGGCGACCTGCGGGCCGGTCCCGGCGCGGAAGGCGGAGTACAGCAGCAGGTACAGCAGGGTCGACAGGGCTCCGACGGCGCAGAAGCCGAGGAGCTGGCGGGCCAGCCCTCGGTCCACCCCGGGCAGGGCGGCGCGGTCGCGCGGGTCGTCGCCGAAGGGGCGGGCAAGCCGGTCGAGCGGGAGCGCGCCGACGGCCAGGGCCCGGCCCACCCGCCAGACGCCCTTGAGGTCCTCGGTGGCGGTCCGGACGATGTGAACGGTGGAATCGGGGTCGTCGACCCAGTCGACCGGCACCTCGTGGATCCGCAGCCCGGCGCGCTCGGCGAGCACGAGCAGCTCGGTGTCGAAGAACCAGCCGGAGTCCTCCACCAGCGGCAGCAGCCGCTCGGCGACCTCCCGCCGGATGGCCTTGAACCCGCACTGGGCGTCGCTGAAGCGGGCGGCGAGGGAGGAGCGCAGGAGGAGGTTGTAGGCGCGGGAGACGAACTCCCGCTTCGCTCCCCGCACCACCCGGGAGGAGCGGGCGAGGCGGGTGCCGATGGCGAGGTCGGAATGACCGGAGATCAGCGGGGCGACCAGCGGCAGCAGGGCGTTCAGGTCGGTGGAGAGGTCCACGTCCATGTACGCGAGGACCGGCGCGTCGGAACCGGACCAGACGGTGCGCAGGGCCCTGCCCCGGCCCTTCTCCTCCAGCCGGGTGCTGTGTACGCAGTCCAGTGCGGCGGCCAGCCCGGCCGCGACCTCGGGGGTGCGGTCGGTGCTCGCGTTGTCGGCGACCGTGATCCGGAAGGGGTAGGGGAAGGTCCGGGTCAGGTGCTCGTGCAGTCGGCGCACGCACGGGCCGAGGTCCTTCTCCTCGTTGAAGACCGGGATCACCACGTCGAGGACGGGCTCGCCGGGCACGGGCGCGAGGGGCGCCCGTGCCGGAAGGGCCCCGGGAGAGGTGTCGGTTCGCATGGTCCGACACTCGCCGGGCGGCCTGTCACCTCTGTGTGGTGAGCCTGTGGCCCGTCTTTGAATCCGGCTGCGGGTCCGGCTGCACGTCCGGCTTCGGGTCCGGCCGCGGGTCCTGCCGCGAGTCGACGGGCACCCGGCCCTCGGACTGGGCGCGCGGCAGCAGGACCTCGAAGCAGGTCCGCCCGGGCTCGCTCCGTACCCCGACCCGGCCGCCGTGCGCGGTGACGACGGCCTGGACGATGGCGAGTCCCAGGCCGGTGGAGCCCGCCGCCCGGGAGCGGGAGGCGTCGCCGCGGGCGAAGCGCTCGAAGACGTGGGGGAGCAGGGCGGGCGGGATGCCGGGCCCGTCGTCCTCGATCCGCAGCCGGACGACGCGTGTTTCACGTGAAACACGCGCGGTGACGGTGGTGCCGGGCGGGGTGTGGGTGCGGGCGTTGGCGAGGAGGTTGACCAGGACCTGCTGGATGCGGGCCGGGTCGCCGCGGACGGGCGCGGGCTCGTCGGGCAGGCACAGCCGCCAGTGGTGCTCGGGTCCGGCGGCCCGGGCATCGCTGACGGCGTCGATGACGAGGGGGGCCAGGTCGGTGTCGGTGTCCGTGTCGCCGGCGGTAAGCGGGCGGCCCGCGTCGAGCCGGGCCAGCAGCAGCAGGTCCTCGACCAGCCCGGTCATACGGGTGGCCTCGGACTCGATCCGGCCCAGCGCGTGCCGGGTGTCGGGGCCCGGCTCCTCCCGTCCCCGGCGGGTCAGTTCGGCGTAGCCGCGGATGGAGGCCAGCGGGGTGCGCAGTTCGTGGCTGGCGTCGGCGACGAACTGGCGGACCCGCGTCTCGCTCTGCTGGCGGGCCGTGAGGGCGGCGGAGACATGGCCCAGCATCCGGTTGATGGCCGCGCCGACCTGGCCCACTTCGGTGCGGGGGTCGGCCTCGGCATCCGGAACCCGCTCGTGGAGAGCGGGTTCGCCCTTGTGCAGGGGCAGTTCGGAGACCCTCGTGGCGGTGGCGGCGACCCGGCGCAGCGGCCGCAGGGCGACCCCGACCAGGGCCTGCCCGGCGAGGGAGGCCGCGATCAGCCCCGCCAGGGTGACGCAGACCTCCACCGCGATCAGGGTGCGAACGGTGGAGTCGACCTCGTGCAGCGGGAAGCCGAGGACGACGCTTCCGTCGGGCGCGGACAGCACCCGATACTCCCCGAGCCCCGGAAGGCTCAGGTTGACCGCGTCGGCCCTGCCCGGCCCGGCCGCGCGGGGAGCCTTGGCGAGGACGGCTGTCTGGGCCTCGGTGAGGGGCTGCTGGTTGCCGTGCTCGGGGTCTTCGGCGCGCACGCTGCGGTCGGCCCCGAACACCTTGCCGTCGGAGTCCATGCGGAATCCGACGGCGCCCAGCGGGGTGCCCGGGGAGCCGAGGACGGACTTCCCCTCCCTGAGCGCCTTCTGCATGCCCAGCGGCGAGGCGGCCATGTCGACCGAGATCCGCAGCTGCTCGTCGAGCTTGTCGACGAGGTACGAGCGCAGGGCGAGGGTGGTGACGGACCCGATGGCCGCGCCCACCACGGCGATCAGTGCCACCGCCGAGACGACCAGCCGGGTCCGCAGCGACCAGGGCCGACGGGCACGCGGTCGCCGGTTCGTGCGACGGGCCACTATTCGGCCGGCTTGATCAGGTAGCCGGCTCCGCGCCGGGTGTGGATCAGCGGCGCCATTCCCGGCCCGCTCTCCAGCTTCCGCCGCAGGTAGGAGATGTACAGCTCGACCACATTGGCCTGGCCGCCGAAGTCGTAGGACCACACCCGGTCCAGGATCTGCGCCTTGCTGAGCACCCGGCGCGGGTTGCGCATCAGGTAGCGCAGCAGCTCGAACTCGGTGGCGGTCAGGTGGATCTCCCGCCCGGCGCGGACCACCTCGTGGCTGTCCTCGTCGAGCCGCAGATCGCCGACGGCGAGCACCGAGCCGCCGCGCGCCGCCTGCGCCGCGCCCGAACGCCGGACCAGGCCGCGCAGCCGGGCCACGACCTCCTCCAGGCTGAACGGCTTGGTGACGTAGTCGTCGCCGCCCGCCGTCAGGCCCGCAATGCGGTCTTCCACGGAGTCCTTGGCGGTCAGGAAGAGCACCGGGACCTGCGGGAGCTCCCGGCGCAGCTGTCCCAGGACGGCGAGCCCGTCCATGTCGGGGAGCATGATGTCGAGGACCACGACGTCGGGCCGGAACTCCCGGGCCGCCCGTACCGCACCGGCCCCGTCACCGGCGCTGCGGACCTCGCAGCCCTCGTAGCGCAGGGCCATGGACAGCAGCTCGGAGAGCGAGGCCTCGTCGTCGACGACGAGGACCCGGCATGGCCCGCCGTCGGGCCGCACCAGGGCCGTGGGGTTGCTGGTGGACGTGGACGCGTGGGTGGTGGTCGTCGCAGTCATGCATCCACGCTGTCCGGCGCCCCTGAGAGCGTTCTTGTCCCTTCCTGTGAATTTCCTGAGAAACGGAAGGAGCCCGCTGCGGCAGGACTCAGCCGTCGAGCCGGAACAGCCGGGCGCCGTTGTCGTGGCAGACGGCCCGCAGCCAGTCGTCACCCAGGCCGAGCCGTTCGAGGGCGGCGAGCTGGTGCTCGTAGGGGTAGGGGATGTTCGGGAAGTCGGTGCCGAGCAGGATCCGGTCGCCGAGGTCGGCGAGCCGCCCGAGGTCGCTCTGCGGGAAGCCGCTCAGCCGTTCGGAGAAGTCGGTGAAGGCCATGGTGGTGTCGAGGCGCACCTCGGAGTACCGGTCGGCGAGGTCCAGGAAGTCGGCGTACTCGGGCATGCCCATGTGGGCCACGATCAGCGGCAGCCGCGGGTGGCGGGCCAGCAGCCGGGCGATCGGCTCGGGCCCGGTGTGCTTGCCCGGGGCGGGACCGGAGCCGCAGTGGATCACGGTCGGGACGCCGGCCTCGGCGAGCAGCCCCCAGACGGGGTCGAGCCGGTCGTCGTTCGGGTCGAAGCCCCCGACCTGGAGGTGTGCCTTGAAGACCCGGGCCCCGGCGTCGAGGGCCTGGCGCACGTACGCGGTCACGCCCTCCTCCGGGAAGAAGGTCGCCGTGTGCAGGCAGTCGGGGGTCCGGGCGGCGAAATCGGCGGACCAGGCGTTGAGCCACGCCGCCATCGCCGGCTTGTGCGGATAGAGCATGGCGGTGAAGGCCCGGACCCCGAACTCCCGCAGGAGCGCGACGCGCTGCTCCTCCTCGTGCCGGTAGGTGATGGGCCACGCGACCCCGGTCAGCGGACCGACCGCGTCGAAGTAGTCCCACACCTTGTCCAGGACCCGCTCGGGCATGAAGTGCGTGTGTACGTCGACCAGTCCGGGCAGCCCGAGCCGCTCCCGGAAGGCGCGGACCGCCTCAGCCGTTGCGGGCAAAGCCGTGGCTCCGCTCGACGGTCGCGACGTGCAGGGTGTAGCTCTCGTACCAGCCCTCGCGGCCCTGCTTGATGGCGGCCTGGTGCTCCAGGTCCTCCCGCCATGCCCTGAGGGACTCGTGGTCGCGGAAGTAGGCGACGGTGATCCCGAGGCCTCCCGGGTTACGCGCGGACTCGTAGCCGAGAAAGCCCGGGTTCGCCGAGACGATCTCGTTCATCCGTGCCAGGGTCTGCGGGTAACCGCTGTCGTCGTCGGTGCGGACATTGCTGAAAACGGCCATCAGGTAGGGCGGTTCGAAGGCCGGTACGGGCTGAATGCTCATGCCCACCACCCTGTGCGGCGCGCCCCGGCATGTCCATCGGAATCAGCCCCGGCAGGCCAAAGGGATCCAACTTTTGACCATGCCCGGCCAGGCCCGCCAAGCGGCGGCACTCCTCAGAACAGCCCGTCCTGCTCGGCCGGAGGGTGTACCGCGGCAGACGGGATCTCCGCCACCGGCACCGAGGTCACGGCGGCCTCGTCCACCGGGGCCACGAGCTCCCACCCGGCCAGCAGGCGGGTGTCCACCACCAGCCCGCCCGCGAAGTGCAGATCGGGACCGGCCGCACCCACCAGCTGCCCCACGACCACCCCGCCGGGAACCATCTCGGTGATCACCCGGGCGGGATCCGGCAGCCCCTCGAGCCCGAACTCTCCTGCGTGGTCGGCGACTTCGCATCCCACCCGTTCCAGCGAGTCCGGCCAGCCGGGCAGCGCGGCGGCCCGTGCGTGCAGCTCGGCGACCTCCCGGGCCCGTTCCGGCGCAGCCGGCAGGTGTGCCCGTACGGCGCGCTTACGGGCGTAGGCGATCCGGTCGGGCACCCCGAGCGCCGCCCGCAGCAGCTCCTCGGTGCGCCGGGTGGCCATCAGCGGCCCGCGCCCCAGCCAGGCCCAGGCCACGGCACCCTGCTCCAGCAGCCGTGCCCGGCCGCGCTCCTCGGCGGTGATGCCGACCTTGACCATCCCGGGCCCGAACCACGCCAGGTAGACCCGGTAGGTGCGCGGATCGGCGGCATTGGTGTCGGCGGCCACGGAGAACGACCGGTCGAGCCGCGCGCATTCGGGACACTGCGCGTTCCCGGCGCGGCCGGGCACGGTGGCGCCGGTGGGGCAGGGCGTCCGCTTCCCGGCCCGCCGCACTCCGAGGCAGCGCCGCTCCCCCCGGGCGACGAAGGCCAGCCGCTGCCCGTAGGTGAGCAGGCTCGCCCGCTCGCCGCGCCGCTCGCCGTACCAACCGATGGCGGGCTGCCCGTCGTTCCACCGGATTCCGGTGCACCACCAGCTCACAGCGGGAGCGGCCGCTCGAAGAAGGTGTCCAGGACGACGGTGGCGTGTGTACCGCTGACCCCCTCGATGGCGTAGAGGCGCCGCAGGACGTCCTGCAACTGCCCGGTCGAGGCCGTGCGCACCTTGACCAGCACCGACGCGCTGCCCGCGATGATGTGCGCCTCCTGGATCTCGGGGATCGCCGCGAACGCGGCGGCGGACTCGCCCATCCAGGCGTTGGAGTCGACCATCACGTAGGCGAGCACCCCGCTGCCGACGGCCGCCGGATCCACCTCGACGGTGGTCCGCCGGATCACCCCGCGCTCGCGCAGTTTGCGGACCCGCTCGTGGGTCGCCCCCGCCGAGAGCCCCACGGCCGCGCCGAGCGCGGCGTACGACTGGCCGGCGTCCTCCTGCAGGCGCAGGACGAGCGCCCGGTCGATGTCGTCCACGCGATCTTCCTCCCATGGGCCCGTCGGCCCTCGCGAAGACGGTACCTGATCCTGCAATCCCACCATCAAACCGAACAAAATTCGGCAATCTACTCTCATGTGGAATGCTGTCAAGTACAGCCGACCTCACCTTGTACGAGATCCTGAACGAACCCCGCAAGACCGGCCGCTACCCCAACGGCAACACCCTGGACCCTGAAGGCCGCCTGATCACCCGTGAGCAGGGCAACCGGCACGGCGCCCGGCTACCGGGCGACGAACTGCGTCAGGATCGCCTGCACCTCGTAGATGTCGACACCCTTGGTGAAGGTCTTCTCGATCGGCGCCGAGCTCCCGGATATCCAGATCTTGAGCTCTGCGTCGAGATCGAAGTGACCGGCGGTCTCCACGGAGAAGTGCGTGATGCTCCGGTAGGGCACGGAGTGGTACTCGACCTTCTTCCCCGTGAGCCCCTGCTTGTCGATGAGCACCAGCCGCCGGTCGGTGAACAGGATCGTGTCCCGGATCAGCAGATACGCGGCATGCACCTGCTCGCCCTGCCCCAGCAGCCGCGCGTAGTCCCGCTGCGCCGACCCCGGATCCACACTGTGCGCGTTTCCGAACAGTCCCATGAGAGCCCCCCGTGTTCCGGTTTCCGATTCGAGCGATCTTCAAGAACCGTACGGAAGCCGGCCCGTAACCCGCGTCCCTCTCCAGAGCCATCTCACCCCTGACCACCCACGGGGTACGCCCTCCCCACAAAGGAGGAGACCCGCACCGCCCGGCTCCGCCAGGGCATACGACAAAGGCCCCCAGGATTTCTCCTGGGGGCCTTTGCCCTGCTGTGCACTCGGCAGGATTCGAACCTGCAACCTTCTGATCCGTAGTCAGATGCTCTATCCGTTAAGCTACGAGTGCTTGGCTGCTGGGGTTTTGCGCCCCGTTGGCCTTGCGAGAACAACAATACATGGACCTCGCCGGGACGCGAAATCCATTAGCCAAACCACTTCTGACCTGCGGAAACGCTCTGGAAGAAGATCATCCGGTTGGGCCCGGGAAACCCCGGGCGAACCCGCGCGCGGCCACCCCTGCGACGTTCGGGACGCTTCGGAGGTCGCACAGACATCGGAACGGACGAAGCGGGCGCCCGAACGCACCGAAGCCCCGGTCCGCATGGACCGGGGCTTCGTGAAGTGCGGAGGCGGAGGGATTTGAACCCTCGATGGGGTGTAAGCCCCAAACCGCATTAGCAGTGCGGCGCCATAGACCGGACTAGGCGACGCCTCCAGCACACCCTCGCGTACGAAGGTGCGTGCAGATGATGACACAGGCGCAGGGCCCCTCACCAATCCGCTCCCACGGTACTAGGAGGGGCGGGCGGAGGGCAAAGCCTTAAACCCCCCTCGGCACGCAACGTCGGCGGACCCACGTCGTTGGTCAGGCGTACGACGTACGGACGACCTGGAGTGCCTCATGCTGCGTCTCGCCGCTTTCGCCGTCACCTCCGCCCTGGCCGCCGCGGCCGCCGGGCCACTGCCCCCGCTGCCCGAGCCCCTGGGCCGGCTGCTCTCGACGCCCGACCGCCTGACGATCACCATGTCCAACACCGGCAACCGGCAGATGGACCGCAAGTACCAACTCGAATGCGGCCCCGCGGGCGGCGACCATCCCTCCGCGGAGCAGGCCTGCGCGAAGCTGGACCGGCTCGCCCAGGAGGGGAAGGATCCCTTCGCGCCCGTCTCCAAGCGGCAGATCTGCTCCGAGCAGTACGGGGGCCCGGCCACCGCCGAGATCACCGGCACCTGGCAGGGGCGCAAAGTGGACGCGCGCTTCAGCCGGACGGACGGCTGCGAGATCAGCCGCTGGCAGGAGTTGGAACCTCTGCTTCCGCCGGGGCGTTCCTGACCTGGGAGGATGCGCGTGACGGGTGGTATCCGCCACACATCGTCCACCTTCCCGGGGGACTGTGGCCTTAGACTCCTCCCGTGACATGCCGGTAGTTGTGGTCAGGGAGGAAGCTCGTCGTGAGCAGCAGGCCATCCCGAGGCGCTGCTCGCCTCGCAGCAATACTCGACGCTCTTCCGGACGCGCTGTTGCTCGTCAACGCCAACGGCACTGTCGTCAACGCGAATTCGATCGCTCTCGAGGTCATGGAGAGCCCGGGCACCGGGCTCGTCGGCCGCGGCGTGCTCGACCTCCTGCCCGAATTCGACTCCAAGCTGATCCCCGGCTCCATGCGCCGGCCCGGCGAGGACGAGGGCGGCCGGGCCAAGCCCGCACGGATGATCGGGCGCCGCACCGACGGCACCGAGTTCCCCGTCGAGGTCACCAGCGCCCACCTCGACGGGCGCGACGCCTACCGCGAGCCGCAGCCCGCCTACACCGGTGACGAGCTGCTGATGCTCGTCGTACGGGACCTCTCGCAGACCGTGGACACCGAGGCCGAGCTGGCCCGCTCCCAGCGTCAGACCGAGATGATCCTGCGGGCCGCCGCCGAAGGCGTCGTCGGCACCGACACCGACGGACGGGTGGTGCTGGTCAATCCGGCCGCCGCCCAGATCCTCGGCTACCGCGCCACCGACCTCGGCAACCGCGAACTGCACGGGCTGGTCCTGCACTCGCGCGCCGACGGCTCGCCGTTCCCCTTCGAGGAGTCCCCGCTCGCCGACACCCTGCGCAGCGGACGCAAGCACCGCGTACGCGGCCAGGTGCTGTGGAACAAGGCCGGGCAGCCGGTCGCCGTGGACCTCACCACCTCGCCCGTACGGGACGGGGAGCAGCTCGTCGGCGCCGTCATGACCTTCACCGACCGGCGGCGCTACGACGCCCTCGCCGCGCGCCACGCACAGCTGCTGGCCGTGCTCGGCGAATCGCTGCGCGGGCCGCTGGACGAGCTGCGCGGGGAACTGGCGACGCTGGCCGCCGATGACGCGGGGCAGCTGTGGCCCGAGGCCAATCAGCTGCTGCACCACCTGGCCGCCGGGTACTCCCGGATGACCACGCTGGTGGACAACGTGCTCGGGTTCCAGCGCCTGGACTCCGGTACCGACCGGCTCAAGAAGAAGAAAGTCCTGATCAACGGCGTGGTCACGGCTGGCGTCGACGGCGCCGTCGAGCTGATCGGCCCGGGCCGCGCGCAGTTCGCCGTCCACGCGCCGACGATCGAGGCCGAGATCGACGCGGACCGGATCGCGACCGCTCTCGCGCACCTGGTCGCGGACGTCGCCGGGGTGGACGCCACCGGCAAGACGCGTCAGGGCAGCGGGTACAGCGACTCGACGATCGTGGTGGCCGCCGCGCAGCGCGGCGATGTCGTACGCATCGAGGTGCGCGGGCCGTACGAGGGCGGGAACCCGGTCCACGAGCCGATCGTACGAGGGATCGTGGCCGCGCACGGAGGCGTGCTGCAGACGGTGGAGGTGCCGGGCGCGCCCGGCGGTGCGTATGTGCTGGAGCTCCCGCTGGGCGCGGGCGCGGGGACGGTCACCCTGCCCGAGCCGCCGGAGGAGCCTCCGGCCGAAACGGCCGCCGCGGGCCGGGTCTCCGGAGGACGGCGGGCCCGTCGCGGCGTGGACGCGTTCCTGGAGGACGAGGTCGGCGGTTCCGGCGCGCCCGGGGCCGATAAGGCCGCCGAGGGCGGCGCCGCGCTGGCGCTGCCGTCCGGGCGACGCCGCGCCGGTGAGGCCGGGGCCGAGACGGGGCCGGAGCTCGCGCAGTCCCCGGTGAACCCGGCGGGGCTGGGCACCGGCCGGCGCCGTGGCCGCGCCGGTGACGGCAGCGGCGAAGGCGGCCCGGGGCAGCCCGTGCCCCCGCAGGGCACCGCCATGCCCGCGCTGCCTCCCGTTCCCACCGTGCCCCCGGTGCCGCTGATGGAGCATCCCGCCGGGCGGCGGCGCGCGCTGGGTACGGCCGGTCCGGCGCAGCCCGGCGGTCCCGTGCCGGCGACCGGGCTCGGGCCGACGCCCGCTCCCGCCCAGGCTCCCGCGCGGCCCATCGCCCCCGAGGGCGGCTTCGCCCTGCCCGCCGGCCCGACCACCTCTTCCACGGCTCCGCAGGATCCCGTGATGGCCGGTTCCGCCCCCGCTCCCGCCGAAGCCGAGTCCGAGGCCCCCGGCGGGCGGCGCGGACGCCGGGTGCTGGGCGCGCCCAGCACCGAGGACGAAGCCCCCGCCGTGCCGTCGGCCGCGGCCGAGGGGGACCCCGTACATCCCACCGGGCGGCGCCGGGCGCTGGCGAACGCGCCGGCCTGGCCGGTTCCGGCGGCGCGGACCGCTCCGGAGGACGACGAGGCCGCCTCCGGCCAGGTCGCGGTTCCCGGGGCCAGGCAGCCGCAGGACGCCCCGGCGGAGGGCCAGGCCGCGCAGCCGATCAGCGTGCGTGCCCTCGGCACCCTCGGACAGGGCATCTCCGTGGACCCCGGCGGTTCGGGCTCCGGGCGTCGCCGCCGGCTCTCCGAGCCCGCTCCCCAGGGACGGGCCTTCGCCATAGGAGCCCCCGAGGCGGGCTCCGACGAGGGCCCGGAGCCGCTGGACGGCCCCGGCGGAGCCGTCGAGGTGGTCAACCGACCCGTGCCGCGGCCCGTCGACGACGAGCTGCCGCCCGAGCCGCTGGACAACCCGCGACGGCTGCTGGTGTGGCCCGCACCCGACGTGCAGACGCAGCAGGCGCTCAGCGACCGCGGCTACCGCCCGGTGATCGTGCACTCCCGCGAGGAGGTGGACGCTCAGATCGCCGCGTTCCCCGCCGCGCTGTTCGTCGATCCGCTGACCGGGCCGATCACCCGGACCGCCCTGCAGTCCCTGCGCCAGGCCGCGGTGGCCGCCGAGGTGCCCGTGCTGGTCACGGCCGGGCTGGGGCACGCCACGCGCGAAGCGGCGTACGGCGCCGATCCGGCCGTCCTGCTGAAGGCGCTCGCTCCGCGTGACAGCGAGCAGCACCCCTCCCGGGTCCTGCTGATCGAGGAGCACGACGAGATCGCGACCGCCCTGACCGCCGCGCTGGAGCGGCGCGGCCTCCAGGTCGCGCGGGCGGGCGCCGACACCGACGCCGTGGAACTGGCGACGCGGATACGGCCCAACCTGGTCGTCATGGACCTGATGCAGGTGCGCCGTCGGCGGGCCGGGATCGTGGACTGGCTGCGTGCCAACGGGCAGCTGAACCACACCCCGCTGGTCGTCTACACGACGACCGGCATCGAGCCGTCCGAACTGCCGCGGCTGGCGTCCGGCGAAAGCGTGCTCTTCCTCGCCGAACGGGCCACGACGGCGGACGTACAGGGCCGCATCGTGGACCTGCTGGCCAAGATCGGCACCAACTAGTAATCCTGGCCCGATGGCCATGACCCACACGACCGAGCACACCGTCCCCGCCGACAACGGGGAGGTGAACCTGCTGATCGCACGGCAGGTGGAGCCGGGGCACGAGGAGAACTTCGAGGCCTGGGCCCACGGGATCCTGGAGACGGCCGCGCGTTTCCCGGATCACCTCGGGTACGGGCTGTTCCGCCCGGCGGCCGAGGGCGGTCCGTGGTTCCTCGTCCACCGCTTCCGCAACCAGGCGGCGTTCCAGCGCTGGCAGGACTCCGCGGAGCGGGCGGAGTGGTTCTCGAACTGCCTCGGACACCACCACACGGAGATAGCCCGCCGCGAACTGCACGGCATGGAGACGTGGTTCGCCAAGCCGGGTACGACCCGGCCCGCGCCGCCGCGGTGGAAGATGGCGATCAGCTCGGGGCTGGCCATCTTCCCGATCTCGCTGATCGGCAACGCGGTGCTCGGGCCGTACCTGGTGGATCTGCACTTCGTGGCGCGGACGGCAGCCTTCGCCGTCGTCTTCAGCACCCTAATGACCTATGTGGCCATGCCCGCCGTCAGCAAGCTGCTGCGGCCATGGCTCACCAAGGGCTGAGGGCGGTCAGGCCAGAGTCGTGACGTCGAGCGCGCCGTCCGCGTACTGCTTGCGGATCACCTTCTTGTCGAACTTGCCGACGCTGGTCTTCGGGACCGCCTCGATGATCGTCCAGCGCTCCGGCAGCTGCCACTTGGCGATGGACTGGCCGAGGAACGCGCGCAGCCCCACGTAGTCGACGGTCGCGCCCTGCTTGAGGACGACGGTGGCCAGCGGGCGCTCGCCCCACTTGTCGTCGGGGACGGCCACGACCGCGGCCTCGGCGACCTCGGGGTGGGCCATCAGCGCGTTCTCCAGCTCCACGCTGGAGATCCACTCGCCGCCGGACTTGATGACGTCCTTGGCCCGGTCGGTCAGGGTGAGGAAGCCGTCGGGGCTGATGACACCGACGTCGCCGGTCTTGAGCCAGCCGTCCGTGCTGAACTTGTCCTCGGGGCGGATGGGTTCGCCGGACGCCCCGCCGTAGTAGGCGCCCGCGATCCACGTGCCGCGCACCTCCAGCTCGCCCGCGGATTCGCCGTCCCAGGGCAGGATGCCGCCGTCGGGGCCGACCAGACGGGCCTCGACTCCTGCCGGGAAGCGGCCCTGGGTGAGCCGGTAGGGCCACTCCTCCTCGGCGCTCAGACCGGCCGGCGGGTGCGCCATCGTGCCCAGCGGGGAGGTCTCGGTCATGCCCCAGGCGTGGCAGACGCGGACGCCGAGCTTGTCGTAGGCCTCCATCAGGGAGGGCGGACAGGCCGAGCCGCCTATGGTGACGTGCTTCATCGAGCTCAGGTCGCGCGGGTTGGCGGTGACCTCGGCGAGGAGCCCCTGCCAGATGGTGGGGACGGCCGCGGCGTGCGTCGGCTTCTCCCGCTCGATCATCTCGGCGAGCGGGGCGGGCTGGAGGAACCGGTCCGGCATCAGCATGTTGATGCCGGTCATGAAGGTGGCGTGCGGCAGCCCCCACGCGTTCACGTGGAACTGCGGGACCACGACGAGGGTGGTGTCCTTGTCGGTCAGACCCATCGACTCGGCCATGTTGACCTGCATGGAGTGCAGGTAGATCGAGCGGTGCGAGTAGACGACGCCCTTCGGGTCCCCGGTGGTACCGGAGGTGTAACACATGGCTGCCGCCTGGCGTTCGTCCAGCTCGGGCCAGTCGTAGCTGTCGGGGCGGCCCTCGAGCAGCTCCTCGTACTCGTGCACGCGTACGTCCATGCCCGCGAGCGCGGAGCGGTCGCCGACGCCCGAGACCACGACGTGCTCGATGGTCGGCAGGTGCGGCAGCAGCGGCACCAGCAGGGGCAGCAGGGTGCCGTTGACCAGGACGACCCGGTCGGCGGCGTGGTTGACGATGAAGACCAGCTGCTCGGGAGGGAGCCGCAGGTTGAGGGTGTGCAGGACCGCGCCCATGGACGGGATCGCGAAGTATGCCTCGATGTGCTCCGAGTTGTTCCACATGAGGGTTGCTACACGGTCGTCCTGCTGCACACCGAGCTCGTCGCGCAGGGCATTCGCGAGGCGGGTGGCGCGGGTGCCGATCTCGGCGAAGCTTCGGCGGTGCGGCTCAGCCTCCCCGGTCCAGGTCGTGACCTGGGACTTCCCGTGGATCGTCATCCCGTGCTGGAGTATGCGGGTGACGAGGAGTGGTACGTCCTGCATGGTGCTCAGCAAAGCGTCCTCCCGGTGAGCGCTGCGGCGCTGCGGCGGCTACGGATGCTGCCGATTCTGCGCACGTACCGGTCGGCATGTCACTACCCGGGAGTAGAAACCGCGCTGTGTTTCACGTGAAACATCCTCTCGTTTCACGTGAAACATCGCCCGGCTCAAACGTCATGCTCACCTGACCGGGGTGAGCTCAGGGTCCTCTCGGAGCTTGCCCAGCGCGCGGGAGACGGCGCTCTTCACCGTGCCGACCGAGACCCCCAGCAGCTCGGCGGTCTGCACCTCACTGAGGTCCTCGTAGTAGCGCAGGACGACCATGGCCCGCTGCCGGTCGGGCAGCCGGGTCACCGCGCGCCACATCGCGTCGCGCAGGGCCTGCGCCTCCGCGGGGTCGGCGGCCGGGGCATCCTCGGTCTCCGGGAGCTCGTCGCAGGCGAACTCGTCCACCTTGCGCTTGCGCCACTGGGAGGTACGGGTGTTGACGAGGGCGCGCCGGACGTATCCGTCGAGGGCGCGGTGGTCCTCGATGCGGTCCCAGGCCATGTACGTCTTCGCGAGGGCCGTCTGGAGCAGGTCCTCCGCATCGCACGGGTTGGCGGTGAGGGAGCGCGCGGTGCGCATCAGGACCGTGCCGCGGGTCCGGACGTACGCCGAGAACGACGGGTACGGCGTCGGGTTCGAGGCGAGCGTGCACACAGGCGTGGTCATGCCTCCACGCTAGGAGCGCCCGCCCGCCCTGGGATCGGCCGCAAGTGCCGAAGGGGGATCCGCCTCAGGTTGTAGGAGTAGGGCAAACCCCACCCTCTGAAGGTGGAGAAGGCAGGGCCCGGCGGAAGGCCGGTCTCAGCCGTCGGCTCCGAGGATCAGCCCGGAGGTCGGCACGCCGGTACCGGCTGTGACCAGTACGTGCTCCGCCCCCGCGACCTGGTTGACGGAGCTGCCGCGCAGCTGGCGGACGGCCTCGGCGATGCCGTTCATGCCGTGCAGGTAGGCCTCGCCCAGCTGGCCGCCGTGGGTGTTGAGCGGTAGTGCGTCCGCAGCCACGAAATCGCCGGCCTCGCCCGGCTTGCAGAAGCCGAACTCCTCCAGCTGCATGAGCACGAACGGGGTGAAGTGGTCGTAGAGGATGCCGACGTCGATGTCCGAGGGCCGCAGCCCGCTGGTCCGCCACAGCTGGCGCGCGACCACGTCCATTTCGGGCAGCCCGGTGAGGTCGTCGCGGTAGAAGGAGGTCATGCCCTCCTGGCGGCGGCCGGCGCCCTGCGCGGCAGCGGTGATCACGGCGGGCGCGTGCCGCAGGTCGCGTGCCCGCTCGGCCGTGGTGACGACGAGGGCCTGGCCGCCGTCGGTCTCCTGGCAGCAGTCCAGCAGCCGCAGCGGCTCCACGATCCAGCGCGAGGCGGCGTGGTCGGCGAGGGTGATGGACCTGCCGTGGAAGTACGCGGCGGGATTGTTCGCGGCGTGCCGGCGGTCGGTGACCGCGACGTGCCCGAAGGCCTCCGGGGTGAGGTTGTACGTGTGCAGGTAGCGCTGGGCCGTCATGGCCACCCACGAGGCGGGCGTGAGCAGCCCCCAGGGCAGTGACCAGCCGAGCGCCGCGCCCTCGGCCGAGGGCTCGCGCTGCTGGACTCCGGAGCCGAAGCGGCGGCCGGAGCGCTCGTTGAAGGCGCGGTAGCAGACCACGACCTCGGCGACCCCGGTGGCGACGGCGAGGGCGGCCTGCTGGATGGTCGCGCAGGCCGCGCCGCCGCCGTAGTGGATGCGGGAGAAGAAGGACAGGTCCCCGATGCCGGCCGCCTGGGCGACGGTGATCTCGGGGCTGGTGTCCATCGTGAACGTGACCATGCCGTCGACGTCGGCGGGGGTGAGCCCGGCGTCGTCGAGGGCGGCGTGCACGGCCTCGACGGCGAGCTTGAGCTCACTGCGGCCGGAATCCTTGGAGAACTCGGTGGCGCCGATGCCGGCGATGGCGGCGCGGCCGCCGAGTTCGTCGCGCGTGCGGACGCTCATGCCGGCACCTCCGCGGTGACGGTTCCCGTCACGTGGTGGCCGATGCCGTTGGCGCCGACCACGCGGATCTCGACCGTGGTCCCGGCCACGGCGGTGACGGTGCCCGTCAGGATCATCGTGTCGCCGGGGTAGTTGGGGGCGCCCAGCCGGATCGCCACCCCGCGCAGCACGGCGTGCGGCCCGAGGTGGTCGGTGACGTAGCGGCCGACCAGGCCGTTCGTCGTCAGGATGTTCATGAAGATGTCCGGTGATCCCTTCTCGCGCGCCAGCGCCGCGTCGTGGTGCACGTCCTGGTAGTCGCGGGAGGCGATCGCACCCGCCACGATCAGCGTGCGGGTGACCGGGATCTCCAGCGGCGGCAGTGTGTCGCCGACCTTCATGCGTGTTCCCCCTCGGCTATCGAAGCTCCCAGCTCGGCCAGCAGCTCGCTGCCGCAGCCCAGATACGCGTCCAGCTGGCGCCCCCACAGGAAGTGCCGGTGGACGGGGTGGTCCAGATCGGCGCCCATTCCGCCGTGCAGGTGCTGGCCCGCGTGCACGACCCGCTTTCCCGCCTCCGAGGCCCACCAGGCCGCCGTCAGCGCGTGTTCGCGCGCCGGAAGCCCCTCGTCGATGCGCCAGGCCGCCTCGTACGCGGTGACCCGGATCGCCTCGGTGTCCATGTACGCGTCGGCCGCGCGCAGCATGACCCCCTGGTTGGTGGAGAGCGGCCTGCCGAACTGCTCGCGGGTCGAGGTGTACTCCACCGCCCGGGCCAGCGAGCCCGCGCAGACGCCCGCCTGGAGACCGGCGAAGGCGGTTCGGGCAGCGGCGAGGACCTCGTCGTAGGCCTGTTCGGCGCCGATCCGTTCCGCCTGGGCGCCGGTCAGGGTCAGCCGTCCCGCCGACCAGGGGGCGGTGGTCTCCACCGGGGAGGTCCGTACGCCGGGCGCGTCCGTCCGTACGATCCACAGCGCCCGGTCCGCGTCCGGGACCAGCACGTGCGTGGCCTCGCGCAGCCAGGGCACGGTGGGGGCGGTCCCGGTGAGCCTGCCGTCCTCCGCGGTGATCCGGCCGCGGGCCGGGAAGGCCCCGGTGGCCACCGCCTCGCCGGTCTCCAGGGCGGGCAGCAGCCGGGCGCGCTGCTCGGCGCTGCCGTGCGCGGCCAGCGGGAGCATCCCGTACACGCAGGTGGCGGCGTACGGGACCTGCGCGGTGGTGCGGCCCTGTTCCTCCAGCAGCAGGACCAGTCCCAGCAGGCCGACGTCCTGGACGGCGGCGATCAGCCCGGAGGCGGTGAGGGCCTTCCACAGCTCGGCGTCGCTGCCGGTGCCGGCCGCGGCGAGGCGTTCGTGGGTGGCGAGGTCGCGGAAGATGCGGGCGGCGAGACCGGCCGCGGCTGCCTGCTCCTCGGTGGGGTGGAAGTCCATCAGCCCTCGCCCCCGCGGAAGACGGGGAGTTCGAGGTCGTCGTCGACGCGCAGGAACTCCAGTTGGACGGGCAGGCCGATGCGCACCTTGTCGTAGGGGACGCCGGTGATGTTGCTGACCATCCGGACCCCTTCGGCGAGTTCGACGAGCGCCACGGCGTAAGGGCCCCCCGCGGCAGCGGGATCTTCGTGCGCAGTGAAGGCGGGGAACGGCGGATGGTGCATGACGACGTAGCTGAAGACCGTGCCTGCGCCGGAGGCCTCGACGGTGTCCCAGTCGGGTGAGGCGCAGGCGTTGCAGCCGGGGAGCCAGGGGAATCGGAGGGTGGCGCAGGCGGTGCAGCGCTGGATCAACAGCTTGTGGTCCCGGACCCCGTCCCAGAATCCCTCGTTGTCGCGGTTGATCACCGGACGGGGGCGCTGGGCCTTGGGCTTCTTCTGCGGTCGGGCGGCCGGCGCGTACTTGAGGATCCGGAAGCGGTGGGTGCCGGCGAGCTCCCCGTCCGCGTGGATGTCCATACGGGTGGTCACGAAGTGGCCGGTGCCGAGCTTGGTCGTCTTGCACGGCGACACGGACTCGATGACGGCGTCGAAGGTGATCGCGTCGCCGGGGCGCAGCGGGCGCAGGTACTCCTGCTCGCAGTCGGTGGCGACGACGGAGGTGAAACCGGCGGCGTCGAGGAGCGCGAAGAGCTCGTCGTAGGCGGAGGAGCGGTCCGTGTGGCCGGAGAGGCCGCCCATCGTCCAGGCCTGGAGCATGGTGGGCGGAGCGATGGCGTCCGGGCCGGTGTAGGCGGGGTTGGCGTCGCCCATCGCCTCGCACCAGTGGCGGATCATCGGCTGGTTGACCACGTCCTTGCCCCGGCCCGCGGTGGCGGCGGGCTGCCCCTCGAAGGCCGTGAGCAGGGTGTGGAACCGGCCTGCCTCCTCGGCTGTGCCGGCAGCGTCTGCCGTCATCGCTTCCTTCCCTTCATGCCGAGCCGCATCATGGCGACGATCTCCCGCTGGACCTCGCTGACCCCGCCGCCGAAGGTGTTGATCTGGGCGGCCCGGTTCATCCGTTCCAGCTCGCCGCCCGCGAAGGCCGTGGGCCCGCGGACGAGGGCCTCCTCGCCCACCACCTCCTGGCACATCCGGTACACCTCGACGGTGGATTCGGTGCCGAGGAACTTCACGCCGCTGGCGTCGCCGGGGGCCAGGGTGCCGCCGCCCACGTCCTGGACGAGGCGCCAGTTGAGGAGGCGTACGGCGGCCAGCCGGGCGTGCGCCTCGGCGAGCCGGGACCGCACCCAGGGGAGGTCGGCGGGGCGGTCGCCGGTGACCGGGTCCGGGGTGCGGGCATGGGCGAGGGCCGCCTCGTAGAAGTCCTCGGCCTGCATGCCGATGGCGGCGAGGGCCACGCGCTCGTGGTTGAGCTGGTTGGTGATCAGGCCCCAGCCGCCGTGCTCGGGGCCGACGAGGTTGCCGGCCGGCACGCGCACGGAGTCGTAGTACGTCGCCGTGGTCGTGAGCCCGCCGACGGTGTCGATGGGGGTCCAGGAGAAGCCGGGGGCGTCGGTGGGGACCAGGATGATCGAGATGCCCTTGTGCTTGGGGGCGTCGGGGTCGGTGCGGCAGGCGAGCCAGATCCAGTCCGCGTTCTGGGCGTTGGAGGTGAAGATCTTCTGCCCGTCGATGACCCAGTCGCGGCCATCACCGCCGCCGTCGCCGTCCCTGCCGTCACTGCCGTCGTTGCCCTCATCGCCCTCGCGGACGGCGCGGGTGCGCAGGGCCGCGAGGTCGGTGCCGGCCTCGGGCTCGGAGTAGCCGATGGCGAAGACGATCTCGCCCTTGAGGATCCGGGGCAGGAAGTAGTCCTTCTGCTCCTGGGTCCCGTACTTCATCAAGGTCGGGCCGACCGTGTTGAGCGTGACCATCGAGACGGGTGCACCGGCCCGGTAGGCCTCGTCGAAGAAGACGAACTGTTCGTCGGGGCCCCGCCCTTGGCCCCCGTACTCGACAGGCCAGCCGAGACCGAGCAGTTCGTCGGCGCCGATGCGGCGCAGCAGTTCGCGCTGGCGGGCCGGGTCCTCGGGGGCCCCGTCCGGCAGCAGATCCTGGAAGTACTCCCGCAGTTCGGCGCGCAGCCGCAACTGGCCTTCGGTCGGGGCGAGGTGCACGGCGCTGGCCTCCCGGCATCACATCATCGAGTGAACCTGACTGTCCGTCAGATTCACCTGTGGTGTCAAGGTCGGGGAGTGGCTGGGCGGGCATGCGCGAGGGCGCCTGCGCTACCGGACCCCAGCCGGTCCGGTCGCACAGGCGCCCTCATCAGTCGGAACCGCTCAGGCCGCGGCTACCACCAGGGGTGGAAGTTGACGGCGACGTTCGAGTTGGACTGGTCGATCGCGGTGAAGGCCGAGCCGTTGACCTGCGCGGTGTTGTTCTGGTTGGAGGCGCCGGAACCGGTGGCCACCTGCTGCGATGTGGACGAGTTGCCGTTGTTGTTGCCGCCCACGCCGCTGCCGATGATGCTGGCGACGCTCGCATTCGATCCGTCGTTCGCGAAGGAGCCGTTGTCGGCCGAGGCCACCCCGCCGAACAGGGCGACGGCGAGGGGGAGCGCGGCGACGGCGGCGATGACGCGGGCGGTACGGATGCTTGCCATGTCTGAATCCTCCAGAAAACCGAAGTGGGACTTGCTCCAAGGCAGTTGGCCGACCGCCTCGGTCGTTCTGCGTGCTGACGACGTCGCGAGATCAGAGTTGCCCACCGAATCCCCGGCGAACCACCCCGGAGTCTGCGATTCCCCCTCAAGCATGAGCAACATCGGATAAACCCCCTTCGCGCCCCCGGCGCCCCAGATCAGCACTCAGGAACCTGCTGCAACGCCTGCCCCACAAGGGATGAAGCGTTCCACCAAACCGCCGTGTCCCGGACATGCCGAAAAGGGCCGCGCCGTCCGGGAACCCCACCGTCTCCCGGGCTTGCGGCCCTGCAATACCAAGCTTTGCGCCCCCTGCACGCCCCCGGCGCCCGCCGGGGCAATCCATCCGTGCCCCGCTCCGGGGCACCACGCGGCGCGATCCTCGGTCACACGTGACCGGGCTCCAGCGCCTGTTCCGACTGTTCTGCCCGGAGGCGGCGCGTACGCCGGCGAATCCGGATCCCGCGACTGCCGCGGGACAAGTACGAGTACGGGTACGGGTACGGGTACGGGCCTACGCCTACGCCTGCGCCTACGCGGCGAGCGCGAGCACTTCCCGGGCGGCTCCGGCGGGAACTCCGGCGGTGGCTCCGGTCGGGGCGCCGACCTGGGTCAGGGCTCGGGCGGCGGTTCCCGGTCCGGCACCCATGGCCGCGGCAGTGGTCGAGCGACGGACGGACGGGGTCTTGCCGTGCGCCTCGGCACGGATCCGCTGCTTGATGGTCGGCGGCAGCGATCCGCCCCGCATCATCGCCCTCCAGGTCCGCCGGGCCGTGAAGGCCGGACGGCGCACAGCAGCGACCGGGGCGGCGGGGGCAGAGACGGAAGCGGCGGCCGGAGCGGCCTTCCCACCGAAACCGAGGGAGCCGAGCAGAGCCACGAGGGCTGCGAGGACGGAGGTCCAGATCGAGGTGAGGATGCTGCGCTGAGCCATGACGGGGTGCCTCGTTTCAAGATGTTGCGACGGGCGGATCTGAATACATTCGTCATGATGTGCCCGCAACTGCACCACCCCCACAACCCGCGCCGATCTTCCGACAAACACCACTCGGAAGGACCAGCCATCGGAGTCGTCTCCAGCGGAGAAGAAGCGCCTCCGCGGTACCCGGAACCATCCTGACCTGCGCCTTCATGCCACGTCAGGGCCCGGAATCCCACAGCAGCACGCGCCTGGCACGTCGGCAAGTCGGAAAATACGTCGCGCGTCTTACCCCCTGGCGGGGAACGCTTCCGGCGAGGGGGACGGAATTGCACGGGTTCCTCGTTCGTCTGGAAGTGTTGCGGGGGCCGGGGTGCACCGACCTCTCACGGGGCTGGGGGCGGTGCTCGGGCGGCGCTGGGCGTTCGTCGCCACGGGAGGGAGAGGGATATGCCGGTGATCGGAAGCACGGGCATGACCGGTCGGGGAGTCGAGATGACTCGGGTGGGTGATCGGTGGCGGGTGACCCGGCCGTGGCCTCCCCAGTTGCGCCCGTTTGTGCACAGCTACGCCGGCTACTGGGAGGCGGCGGCCTCGCCCTATCGGGTGCGGCTGGTGCCCACGGGCCGAGCCGTCGTGGTGATCAGCCTCGGGGAACCGTTCGCCCAGGTCCGCCGGCTGGGGGACGCGAGCCCGAACAGCCTGGTGACCGGCTCGCTGGTCGCGGGTCTGGAGGACGGGCCCCGGGTGTGTGACCATCCTGGCGGCCAGGAGGCGATTCGGCTCGAACTGACCCCGCTGGGCGCCTTTCGGCTGTTCGCCGTGCCGATGAGCGAGTTGACCAACAGGGTGGTCGAGCTCTGCGACGTCCTTGGACCCCAGACCGCAATGCTGGTGGAGCAGCTGGAAGCCACCAGCGACTGGGGAGCCCGGTTCGACCTCCTGGACATGGCTCTGTCGGCCCGGCTGGCGCATGGCCCGGATCCCGCGCCCGAGGTGAGCCATGCCTGGCACCTGCTGGCCCGCGCCGGCGGGGCGATCCCGGTCGGCCGTATCGCGGCCGAAGTCGGCTGGAGCCAGGGCTACCTCGTCCGCCGGTTCACCGAACAGATCGGCCTGACACCCAAGATGTCCGCCCGCGTGCTGCGCTTCCACCGTGCCGTGAGGCTGCTCACGCGCGAGGACGCGAACCTCACCGAAGTGAGCGCTGCCTGTGGCTTCTACGACCAGGCCCACCTCAACCGCGAGTTCCGCGCCCTGGCCGAGACCACCCCCGGCCAGATGGCCGCCGCCCGCGTGGCGGAGGGAGCCCTCGCCCTGTGAGAGGCGAGGTCAAATTTGTCCAAGCCAGGCCGCCCGCACGTCGATAGTGTCCCCGTTCGTAGTTGCCCAGAGGGGGAGTACTCGATGGAAGACCTGCTGCGCATCCTTGTGTCCGGCGCGATCACCGGCGGCTTGATCGGTTTGGCGGGAGCCCTCGGCGCTCGCAGGCGCAGGCGTCGAGAGGGCGGTGACGCCAACGGCCGCTGAGGTCCCGCTCGCGGCCTGGGCGTGTCGGCTGCTTCCTGGCCCATATGCACTGGTCAGCGCCGGGACGCGGGGGATCCCGGCGCTGACCAGGATGAACGCAGAGGGCGGGCCCCCGGATCGGGGACCCGCCCCCTGACCGGTCAGTTCTCTGACCTGCTGCGGTGGGTGTGGGATTTGAACCCACGGTGACTCGCGCCACGACGGTTTTCAAGAGGGTTCCGGATGCCGCACCCGCATTGGCCATGACCTGCGCCGGAGGCAGCTGGCGGCGATCCTGGGGAACCTCTTGGCCCACAGATGGCCCACAGATGGGCAACACTCGATACAGATCGCGCAGTTCGGGGTGGCCGCCGACGGCCGGCTGTTCCGGGCATCCCGCGGTGGGCGAGTGCGGTCCACGGAGTACTGCGAACTCTGGGATGCCGCCAGAGTCATGGCGCTGTCTCCGCAAGAGGCCGAGTCCCCGCTGGCGGACGTGCCGTACTCGCTCAGGCACGCCGGCGTGTCCCTGTGGATCAACTTGGGGGTCGACCCGGTGGAAGTGGCCCGCCGAGCCGGGCACAGCCTGACGGTCCTGTTCCGTTTCTACGCCAAGATCCTCAGGGGCCAGCATTCGCGTGCGAACGAACTGATCGAGCACGGCCTCAGCGGCGGGTAGGGCAATGTCCTGCACATCTTGCCGACCCTGGAAGGAAGTCAGGCCTCGGCCGGACCTCGACCTGTCGCTGGGCAGAACAGCTTGCGAGATCAACCCGTATGGGGATCCATGCCTCGGCAAGATGTGCGAATGGACAGAGCATTCGACATGATCAAGAACAACCCCGAGGTGTTCGCTGCGCTGGTAGCTGCGATCGCCATCGTAGGCGGAGTCTTCGGAAACTGGATATCGGCCAAGGTGCAGGCATCAGGCGGGAAGGCTCAGGCCAACGCCGCAGTGGATGCAGCCCGGATCAGCACCGAGGCACAGCGCATGAGTGCTCTGCGTGAGGACCGGCGGGTGCAGATCGCCGCCTTCATCCGGCATGCCCGAGAGATCCTGAAGGAATGCGACTTGATGTTCCTGGAGGAGGGACACGAGCCGTCAGCCAGGTCCGCCTATGAGGAACTGCTCCAGCTGGAAGGACAGCTCGAACTTGTCTCTCCGGAGAGCGTCCTAGCACCAGCTGAACGAGTAATGGATGCTGTCCAGAACAGCCTGGAATTTGGGCTTCTCCGTGGACCGGCGGCTCGTGCACGGCGGACCCTGTCCCGCGGGCGAGCAGGCGACAGTGGCTACGAGGCTGCCCATGAGGCATGGAACCGCCTTGAGGAACTAAAGGCTGCGTACGTTGGCGACGACGATGAGGCACAACGGCAGGCCTGCCGCACAGCGGCGAGTTCCGCACTCGACAACGTCCCGGCACTCACAGCTCAGCAGCGGAAGACTCTGGTGTTCGATGCAGCGTTGCCGCCACTAGCTGACGCCCAGTTCGAGATTGGTGCACAGCGAAACTCGGCGGTGAGGGATCTCGTGACCGAGGCTCGGTCGGTCCTGGGGGCAGATGCAGCCTGATCAATACGGAGCACGGCCACACAGCCCTCCTCCTGGCCCACAGATGGCCCATACGTGCTGGTCAACAGCGAGATACGAGTGGTCCAGGGTGAGACAGGCTGAGCAGAGAGGGCGGGCACCCGGTTCGGGTACCCGCCCTCTGACCTGCTACTTCTCTGACCTGGCGGTGGGTGTGGGATTTGAACCCACGGTGACATCGCTGCCACGACGGTTTTCAAGACCGTTCCCTTAGGCCGCTCGGGCAACCCACCTGGCCGGTACAGAGTACCGGCCAGGCGGGGATGGCGGGTGCGGGTGAGGGTCAGGCGGTCTGGGCCTTGTCGTAGGCGGCCTTCGCCTCGTTGCCGAAGTACGGGCCGTACATCCGGTTCGGCAGGAAGGTGTAGCCGAAGCTGTTCACCGAGACCTGGGTGCCGAGGCCGGTGCTCTCGTTGAAGTCCTGGAACCAGGGGCCGCCGCTGGAGCCGCCGGTCATGTTGCAGGCCAGGCTGTGGTCCTTGGTCAGCAGGAAGTCCTTGCCGCTGTTGCCGCTGCAGTAGACGAGCTTGGTGCCGTCGTACGGGGCCGCCGCGGGGAAGCCGAAGGAGTACATCTTCTTGTTGTAGCCACCGTTGAAGAGGATGCCCTGGGCGCCGACGGCCTGGCTCAGGGTCTGGCCGTTCAGCGGGGCGACGACGGCGAGGCCGACGTCCATGTTCATGTCCTCGCTGGCGGCCCACTGGTCGGTGGCGAAGGTCTTGGTGGCCGACCACTGGCCGTAGGGCGCGCTGCCGTTGTTGTAGGCGGGGACGAAGACCCAGTTGGTGTGCCAGGCCCCCTGGTACTTCACGCAGTGGCCGGCCGTGATGACCGTGCTGCCGTTCGCGCTGGTGACCGAGTCGCCGGAGCAGGAAGCGGTCCGGTCTCCCATGGTGAAGAAGACCCGGCCCGAGGTCTTCACCACCGCTCCGGCGCCCGTCCAGGCGCCGCCCGCCTGCGGGAAGGCGGTGGGGGACGCGGAGGCGGCCGTCGGGGCGATGTGGGTGGGGGCGGCCGTGGTGGCGACCGGCGTACGGGCCGCGCCGGGGGCCGCCGTGACGTCGAGCGGGGTCGCGCCCCGCATCCGCTCGGCGGTCCAGAAGCCCTGGGTGTGCTGCTGCCGGAAGGACGCGGGGGTGTCTGCCGCGACCGAGGGGGAGGCCGCGGTCAGGACCCCCGCGATCAGGGCGCCTGCCGATAAGAGGACCGATGCGGCAATGCGATGACGATTCACGCATGACTCCTTCTGCCGTGCCCGGTCCGGTCCTGTCGGTCGGACCAGGGCAGGGTGGGGGTGAAGAACGGTCGGTGCGGATCGGCTGTGCGGTGTGCCGGGTGCGCTGTGCGGTGTGTGCCGTGCGCTGTGCGCTCTGCGCTCTGCGCTCTGCGCTTGCCGGGCAGAGTGGCACGGCCGCGCGTCATTGTCAGGGGGCAGTCAGAACGTTCGGTCGGTTCCGGCCATGAAATGGCCAACTCCCTTCCTTCCCACGGTCATGCCGTGAGCAGCACGCCCGCGTACGAGACCCCCGCGACCACCACCCAGGCGCCGAGTCCGAGCACCGCGGCCCGCCCGCCGGTCCGGGCCAAGGTCGGCAGGTGCACCGCGCTGCCCAGACCGAACAGGGCCGCCGCGAGCAGGGCCTCCTGCGCGGTGTGCGCCCACTCCAGTGCCAGGTCGGGCAGTGCTCCCGTGGCGCGCAGGGCCGCCGCGGCCAGGAACCCGGCCACGAACAGCGGCACCGGGGCAGGCCGGCGACCCGAGGCCGTGCGCACGCCGCGCCGCCGGGCCCGTACGGAGAAGGCGACGGCCGCCACCAGCGGGGCGAGCAACGCCACCCGCATCAGCTTGACCAGCACCGCCTCGCCGAGGGCACCCGGGCCTGCGGTCTGCGCGGTGGCCACCACCTGGCCGACGTCGTGGACGCTCGCGCCGACCCAGCGCCCGAAGGCGAGGTCGGAGAGCCCCAGGGGCCCTTGCAGCAGGGGAAGCACCGCGATGGCGAGCGTCCCGCACAGGGTCACCAGCGCCACCGATGCGGCCACGTCCTCCTCGTCGCTGCCCGACACCTCGCTCACGGCGCCGATCGCCGAGGCCCCGCAGATCGAGTACCCGGTGGCGATCAACAACGGCTGGTCGCCGGGGAGTCCGAGGCGACGCCCGAGCCAGAGGGTGCCGAAGAAAGTGGCCGCGACCACCCCGGCCACCATGGCGACCGTCGCCCAGCCGAGCCGGAGGACCTGGTCCAGCCCCAGACCGAGGCCGAGCAGGACGATGCCGATCCGCATCAGCCGCCGCCCCGCCAGGGAGAGGCCAGGACGGGCGGTTCCCCGTACGTAGCCCCGCAGCCCGGGGAGATGCGCCACGGCGATGCCCAGTACCACCGACGCGGTCAGCATGGGCACGGCGGGCACCACCCGGTGGATGCACCAGGCCGCCAGCGCTCCGCCCGCGGCCGCCGCCAACCCCGGCCAGACGGTGGATGTTTCTCCCCCAGCTACCGCTGGGGGTTCCCCCAGTGAAACATGCCGGACCGCCGCGCTCTGGGGGCGGTGGAGGAGCGCCATCAGCCGACGGGGAGCGTGTAGACGCGGCGGATGCTGGTGCCCAGCCGGGAGACGTCGGCTCCGTACACGTGCAGGGATATCGCCTTCGTACGACAGGAGTTGCGCACCTTGTGGATGTCGCCGGGCGGGGCGAATCCGCAGACCTCGCCCTGTCCGTTGACCACGTCCTCGGTGGCCACCAGCCGGGCGGCGTCCGGTCCGGGCGAGAGCCGGTAACGGCGTTCGCTCTCCTCGCCCTGGTGCACCCCGGCCACGCACCACGACACGTGGTCGTGGATGCAGGTCTCCTGGCCCGGCAGCCAGACCAGCGCCACCACCGAGAAGCTGCCGTCGGACTCTGCGTGCAGGACGTGCTGCCGGTACCGTTCCGGGTCGCCTTCCTGCTGCGCCGGGGTCAGCAGGTCGGGCGCGCCCAGATGCGGGGCAAGGCGTTCGCCCACCAGGTACGCGGTGAGGTCGGGAGCCAGGCCCCGGTCCACGACCGTGCGGATCTCACTGACGAGGGCGGCCATCCTCGTGGTCGTACGGGCCGGCGTGCTGGTGGTGGTCATACCGGCAGCGTCCTGCTGCCGTTTCATCACGTCCAACGACAGTTCTGACCCAAAATCCCAAGCTCTGCTTATGGGTTGGTCAGCAGCCGACCCGGTTCGCGGCCACGCTCTTCAGTGCGCCGAGCACCACGGCCGTCGCCGGAACCCGCAGGTGGTCGCGGTAGACGTAGGCGGCGATGTGGCGGCGGGCGGCGGGCTGGAGCGCCCGCCCGCAGACGCGGTTCAGCGAGAGCGAGGGAAGCACCAGTGCGGGCATCATGGCCACGCCCAGCCCCTGTCCGACCAGGCTCTGCACGACCAGGTTGTCGTCGGTGGCGAACCGGATGTCGGGCACGAAGCCCAGTTCCGCGCACTCGTGCAGCAGGTTGGCCCGGCACCGCGGGCAGCCGGCGATCCACTGCTCCTCGGCGAGGTCGGCCAGGTGTACGGCACGGCGACGGGCCAGCGGGTGCCCGGTCGGGAGCAGCACCGTCAGCTGGTCCTCCAGCAGCCTGACCTCGGCGACCTCCTCCGGGATCTCCTCGTGCAGTCCGGGATAGGTGAAGGCCAGGGTGATGTCGCACTCCCCGCGCTCCAGCCGGCGCAGCGACTCCGGAGGTTCCCCCTCCAGCAACTCCACCTGCACGCCCGGATGATCCTTGGCCAGGCCGCTCAAGGCCTCCGGGACGAGGGTGACGTTGGCGCTGGGAAATCCGCACAGCCGGACCCGCCCGGTGCGCAGGCGTGCGTACGCCTTCAGCTGCGCCTCGGCGGCGGAGAGGCTGCCGAGGATGGTCTCGGCGTGCCGCGACAGGGACTCCCCGGCCTCGGTGAGCTGCATCTTCCGGCCCACGCGCGTGAACAGCGGGGTTCCGACGGCGCGTTCGAGCGCCTTCATCTGCTGGGTGATGGCGGGCTGGGTGTACCCCAGCACGCGGGCGGCCGCCGAGTAGGAGCCGGAGGCGACCACGGTGTGGAACGTCCGAATGTGCCGGGAATCGAACACCTCTGAAGCATAAGCGGACGTTGGGAGGGGCCGTAGGCGGAATCCCGCCCACGGCCCCTCCCCATCAAGCCAGTCCGCGCTGCGCGGCCGTTACTTGTCTCCGACCCGCGAGCCGAGGGTGATGTCGACCGTGCTCGGCTTTCCGCCGCGCAGGTACGTCAGCTTCACCGTGTCGCCGGGCTTGTACGTCCAGATCATGCTGATGAGGGTCGGGCCGCTGTCGACCGGCTTGCCGCCGAACTCGGTGATGATGTCGCCGGGCTTGAGACCCGCCTTGCCGGCCGGGCCGTTCGGGTCGACCAGGTCGTTGGCGGCCGCGCCCTGCTCGGAGATCTTGGCGCCCTCGGCCTTGGACTGGAGGTCCACGGAGACCGAGATCACCGGGTAGACGGGCTTGCCCGTCTTGATCAGCGACTCGGCGACGTTCTTCGCCTGGTTGATCGGGATGGCGAAGCCGAGGCCGATCGAACCGGCCTGACCGCCGCCGAAGCCGCCGTTGCCCGCCGACTGGATCGCGGAGTTGATGCCGATGACGGCGCCGCGCCCGTCGAGGAGGGGGCCGCCGGAGTTGCCCGGGTTGATCGAGGCGTCCGTCTGGAGCGCGCTCATGTACGAGTTCTTGCCGCCGGAGCCGTCCCCGGAGGCGACCGGGCGGTTCTTGGCGCTCACGATGCCGGTGGTGACCGTGTTGGACAGGCCGAAGGGGGCGCCGATCGCAATGGTCGAGTCGCCGACCGCGACCTTTTCGGAGTCGCCGAGCGGCAGCGGCTTGAGGCCGGCGGGCGGGTTCTTCAGCTTCAGGACGGCGACGTCGTAGCCCTGGGCCCGGCCCACCACCTCGGCGTCGTACTTCTTGCCGTCGGAGAAGGTGGCGGTGAGCTTGCCGCCGTTCGCGGCGGAGGCCACGACGTGGTTGTTGGTGAGGATGTGGCCCTGCTGGTCGTAGACGAACCCGGTGCCGGTTCCGCCCTCGCCGTCGCCGGCCGAGGCCTCGATGGTGACCACGCTGGGCAGCGCGCCCGCGGCGAGCCCCGCGATGGAGCCGGCATCCCGCTTGAGTTCCTTCGGGGTGTTGCCCGCGCTGATCGTGGTCGAGCCGGCGCCGCCGTTGCTCCGGTCGGCGGCCCAGTAGCCCACGCCTCCGCCGATGCCGCCGGCCAGGAGTGCCGCCACGAGCACGGCCGCGATCAGGCCGCCCTTGCCCTTCGGCTTGGCCGGCAGGGCGCCGTCCGCACCGAGGGGAGCGCCCCAGGCGCCGCCTCCGTGGCCGCCGCCCGCACCGTAAGCGGGCATCGTGGGCGGCGGGGGCGGCCAGCCCTCGGCTCCGTGGGCGGCCGGGGCCTGAGCCGCCGCGGGGGACTGACCGTACGCCGGAGCAGGAGCCGCGGCCGGAGCAACCGGAGCGGCCGGAGCCGCGGCCGGGGGCTCCGGATCGTGCGGAATCTGCTGGGTCGGCTCGGTTCCGGGCGCCGCCGTATGCGGCAGCTGCTGGGTCACCGGCTCGGCGGCGGGCGCCTGTCCGGCCGCCTGCGTCTCGGAGGCCGGAGCAGGGGGTGCGGACGGGGCCGCGGGGGGTGTGGGGGCCGCGGTGCCCTCGTTCTCGGTGCTCACAGCGCTCTCTCCTCGTCACACACGGCTTCAGAAATCTCTGGCGTATCGGGCCGACTGAACGTTCGACGTACCGCACAAGTTCCTGGGCAAAGCCTTTCCCATGGCCCGTCAGAGCACTGTAAGCCGGACCTGTGCATCTCCTGCCATTCTTTATATCCGGCATTTCGGACGCATCCGCAGGACCTGGTCTCGACGTCGGCCTGCCTGTCGGTGGCACCATGACCCAGTGACCCACGCAACGCCGCGCCCCATCCAGGTCGTCGCCCACCGAGGTGCCTCGGAGGATGCCCCCGAGCACACCCTGGCCGCCTACCGCAAAGCCATCGAGGACGGTGCCGATGCCCTCGAATGCGATGTCCGGCTCACCGCCGACGGCCATCTGGTCCTGGTCCACGACCGCCGGGTGAACCGCACCTCCAACGGCCGCGGCGCCGTCTCCGCCCTGGAGCTGGCCGATCTCGCCGCCCTCGACTTCGGCTCCTGGAGGGACCGCGAGGAGTCCCCCGACTGGGACGCGGACCCCGAGCTCACCTCCGTCCTCACCCTGGAACGTCTGCTGGAGCTGACATCCGATGCCGGACGGCCGGTGCAGCTCGCGATCGAGACGAAGCATCCGACCCGCTGGGCCGGACAGGTGGAGGAGCGCCTCCTCTTCCTGCTCAAGCGCTTCGGCCTGGACGCCCCCGCCGCCGAGGGCCCGCACCCGGTGCGGGTGATGAGCTTCTCGGCCCGCTCCCTGCACCGGGTACGGGCGGCCGCCCCGACGATCCCGACCGTGTACCTGATGCAGTTCATCTCGCCCCGGATGCGCGACGGCCGACTGCCCGCCGGAGTGAAGATCGCCGGCCCTGGAATGCGGATCGTGCGCAACCACCCCGGCTTCATCCGCAAGCTCCAGGGCGCGGGCCATTCCGTACACGTATGGACAGTGAACGATCCCGAAGACGTTCAGCTGTGCGCTGATCTGGGTGTAGAAGCGATCATCACGAACAGACCGCGTCAGGTTCTGTCCCAACTGGGGCGCTGACGTCCCGCTTTGCCCACCAGCCCCCCGCGCACCGCTGGTAACAGGGTGTGCCCCGGCGCATCCGCTCCGCATCCGGTCGGCACGAATGCGTCAGGGGGCTCCACTTCGACGGTTTCCGGTCCAGGCCATTGGGGCATCCAGACCATGCGTGGGGCTAAGGAGGTTCCGGGGGTGGCGTTGGTGGTGGCACAGGAAGTGCCCACGTCGTCGTGCATGGATGTACGCCATGGTCCTGCGGGCGTGGGCGAGGCGAGACACCGGATGCGTGAGCAGTTGCGCATCAGCGGGGTGTCCGAATCGGTCGTGGACGATGCCGTACTGATCCTTTCCGAACTGCTCAGCAACGCTTGTCGACACGGCAGGCCACTGGGCGCGCGGGAAGTCGGGGACGGGGAGATACGCGCCGCATGGCGCGTCGACATAGCGGGGCGACTGACGGTCGAGGTCACGGACGGGGGCGGACCCACCCGCCCGGTCCCGGCCACGCCTTCGGTCACCGCGCGCGGCGGCCGGGGGCTGAACATCATCAGCGCGCTGGCCCAGGACTGGGGTGTCCGGGATGGAGCGGCGGGTGAGGTCACCGTGTGGGTGATCGTTGCCTGTGGGCCCCGGCACGACGATTTCGCTACGCGCGTTGCGCCCCCGGCGATCGACTTCAGTACGGCGTTCGACGACCTGGATCCGTGAACTCGGGATCCCCGACCGCGAACCGCACGACAAGCGAACCGCACGACAATCGAACATCACGACATACGAAGATCACCACAGCAGTACCGGGCATCGCAGAGGCGGCCGTCCGGGAGCGCACGCCGACCGTGCTCCCGGCCGCACCCCACCGGTTCCGGCGGTACGAACGGCTAGGCTCGCGCCCAGACAAGACGCCGTACCGCCGCAACCGGGAGACACGCACGATGGCCAAGAAGCGCCCCGCAGCCAAGACTGCAAAGCCGCAGCTCAACAACGGTGAAATCCCGGTGGTGGGCGCACGCGAGCCCTGCCCCTGCGGATCCGGGCGCCGCTACAAGGCCTGCCACGGCGCAGCCGCCGCACACGCCGTCACCGAGCACGTACGCCGCCCCTTCGAGGGCCTGCCGGGCGAGTGCGACTGGGTCGCGCTGCGCGAGCTCGTGCCCGCGGCCACCGTCCCGCTGTCCCTCAAGGGCGGCCTGCCCGAGGGCGTCCCCTCCGTCACGCTGGTCACCGTGCTCCCCATGGCCTGGCCGGCGCTGCGCCGCGAGGACGGCTCCGTCCTCCTCGGCCTGCAGAACGACTCCTCCACCGGGGACCTCGGCCGCGACATGGCCGACACCCTGGAGCGTGCGCTCGTAGCGGAGCCGGGTACTCCGGTTCCGGCGCGCCGGGTTCCGGCCGAGGGGCCGCGACTTCAGGATCTCCTGGACACCGACGGCGTTTTCGAGCCGGTTGTGCACAGCGGCTTCGAATTCTGGATTCCGGAATCGGAGAGCGCCCAGAGCGCTTCCCCGGAGATCGCCGCCTCGCTGGAACGCGCCAACGCGGCCGCCATCCCCACCGTCAAGCTGACGGGCGTGGACGCGTCCTACTGGTGCGAGACCCCGGAGAAGAACCACCTGCGCTGGGTCATGCCGCACCCCGAGGAGAAGCTGCTCGACGCCCTCGCGCGGCTGCACGCGGCCGGCACGTCCTCGCTCGGCGAGGGCACGAAGCTCGTCGGTTCCTTCCGCGCGCACGGCCTGATGGTTCCGGTCTGGGACCTGCCCACCGGCGTCACGGCCGACGATGTCGAGAAGCCCGCCGCGGAGTTCGCTGAGCGGCTGGCCACGGCTCTGGCCTCGGACGCCCCGCTGACCACGGAAGAGCGCCGGGCGCGCGGCGGGCTCACCAACCGCCAGGTGACCCTCAGCTGACCTGCACCCACGCGCTGATCCGGTGACAGGAGTCACAACTCCCGCTAACCGTCTGCAAATCGGTGTCTGAATATCAGAGATCGAATTTGCGTAGAGGCGATCTCTTGTTACCGTTCTTGTAGCCCGGTCGCTGGTGCATCCCCCGTCGCCAGCGACCGGGCCCTTCCAATTCCGGCGGTACTCAACCGCCACCCGGTGCCGGTGCGTTGCTCCCGGACCGCAGGAGCAGCTGCCCTTCATCATCCGGAACTGCAAATTCCGCTACGGCCGAGTAACTGTCCGGCTCCCCCGCCGAGTCCTCTTTCGGCGTCTCGCACAGACCGGGCTCGTCGCCCTCGCCGACCGCGCAACGGATCTGCACCGTACGCCCGGCGGGCCCCATCACCGTCAGCACGGCATCCAGCGCGCGGCCACTCGTGTTTCGGTAGTAACTCCGGCCCCACGTCCGGCCCTCACCCACCAGAATGCAAGTCTGCGCCTCCACACCGTGGGGCGAGGACAGCTCGGGACCGCACCGGGAATCCGTACGGGGCTGCTCGACGGGGCCGGGCTGCTCGGGCCCGGCCGCCGGTCCCTCCGGCGCCGCAGGACGGGCGGGCGCCGTGGGAGACGTACGCGAAGAGTCCGAAAGCCCGAGGGCCGAGAACAGGCCGCTGCCTTTTCCGTCATCCTGACCGGCGAAATCCGGCCTGGCGATCGCTCCTGCGAGCGGGAGCGACAAGATGATCAGCACACCGGTGCCGATACCGATCAGGCGGAGATTCATTCGCCGAAGATAGCGATGCGGGAATGGGGCACGGAGATCCCCGCGCCCAATTCCCTTGGAAACCCGTCCCACTGGCACCCGTACGAGTGATCCGCACAAGCGCCGCGCACCGGTGATCCGCCGAATCGGGCAGGTCAGTACGCGAGTCTGCTGCCGCCGCCGGGTGCGCCGCTGCTCGCCTCGACGAGCGCGTCCACGACCGCTTCCACCTGCGGGAGCCAGAGATCCGGCGCGCCCGCAGGCCCGGCCGGCCCCGAAGACGGCTCCCTTTCCCACCGGACCTGGCCACCGCTGGAGGCGGCGGAGGGCGGCAGCAGGAGATAGCCGCCTTCACCGTGGAAGCGCAGCGAGGACGGCACGTGATCCTTTGCGTAAAGGAGTTCGCCGAGCCGTTCCAGCGAATACGGCGACACCAGCAGCGACCACCGGGTGGGCGTCGCCACGACCGGCCCGAGCCGCATGCCTTGCGCGTCCAGCCGTACGAGCGCCCGCGCGGCCGCGGCGGCCGGGAGGCTCACCGCGCACGGAGCGGTCCCGCCGGTGGCCATCAGTACAGGTGCGGTGGGCCGGTTGGTCCACCACCAGGTCACCATCCGGGGATCGGTGGTGGCCGCGAGGAGCCCGGGGTCGAAGGGGTGCGCGCCGGGGACGACGCAGTCGGGGTCGGGGCAGGCGCAGCGCGAGCCGTCCGCGGCGGACCGGCCGACGCCGGGCAGCACGGGCCACTGCCAACGGGTGGCGCAGGTGAGCGCCGCGTCGAGGAGAGCCGGCGTGGCGCCGGTCTGTCCGGGGGTGGGGCGCAGGGATTGAAAGCGATCGCGGAGCCGCTGGAGACGCCTTCCGAGGATCTCGCGCATGAGCGCTCGTTCCTTTCCGTTGAACGCCGAGGGCCACATCACACCATGTAAGGGGTGTCTCACCACACGTACACGTTTCGCGTCACTGTCCGCTATAAGCAGGTTCACACGGTTCGTGCAGTTTTCTTACAGGTCCATCAAACGTCCGGCGGGGCTGGAGCGCGACCCGCACAGTTTGCCGAGCCGGTTCGATACCGGCTGCCGCCGCTAAGGACGACGGCCCGCGCCGAACGGTTCCCGGCCCCCCGCCGGGCAGGTCGCACGCCGCACCGAAGCAGTACCGGAACCGCGCCAACTGGCCCCGGGTGCTACCGATTACGTACCCGGCCCCCTTGTGAAGCCCGTCCAGTCGACCGCAAAAACCGCCCGCTTCCAGCTTTTTCCGGCCAAGTTCTAGCCTTGGCTGGACAGTGAGTTGCCGTCCCACGGACACCAGGATTCCCACCTGGGCAATGCTGGACATGCATCCGTGTGTGCGTGTAGATGTGGATTCCTTGATGGCGGCGCAGCACGATCTGGGGGTTTGCGATGCTATTTGGCGAATCGCACCAGGTGGAAAGGCGGACGCCATGAGCGCCCCGCATCTGCCGAAAGTGGCTGGAATCGATCCAGCAGTTACGACGTCACCGCACACTGTGGCGCCCCCGCCCGCCCGGACCACCCCCGACCCGGTCCCGGCACCCGGACCGGGCAGTCTCATCCAGGACCGGCTGGCAGGCATGGTCTCGGACCTCACCACCCTCCACGAACTCACCGAGCGCCTGGCCCGCGCCGACGATCTCGACTCCTCCCTCCACGAGTTCCTGCGCGCCGGTGCCGCACTCGTCGGCGCCCGCCGCGGCCTGATCGTCCTGGAGCCCTCCGACGGACTCGGCCCCACGACCACGATCGGCCTCGGCCTCGGCCACGCCGACCTCGGCCACATCGAGACCGTGCCGCGCAGCGCGACCTCGTACGGCCGCATCCTCGACGGGCTCCCCGACGCCCACGGCGGCTCCGAGATGCTCCCCGAACCGGGCGAGCCTCCCGGCGCCGGAGGTTTCGCCGCCCCCGTCGATCCCCGCCACCGCGAGGTGGCCGCCCGCCTCGGATACGCCGCCAGCTACGCGCTCCCGCTGACCGCCGAGGCCACCGGCCGGCTCGGCGCGGCCGTCTGGCTCTACGACGAGCAGGCCGAGCCCAGCGACCGCCAGCGCGACCTCGCCGGGCTGTACGTACGGCACGCCGCCGAGCACCTGGCCCGGATGCTCGAGGTGGAGCGCTCCCGATCGCGCCTGGCCACCCTCACCGAGGAACTGCTGCCCAGCCGGCTCCCCCGGGTCGCCGGGGTACAGCTCGCCGCCCGCCACCACACCGGGCCGCGCGGCGGGGGCGACTGGTACGACGCCCTGCCACTGCCCGAGGGCGCCCTGGGGCTGGCCGTCGGGTCCGTCACGGGTTCCGGGCCCAGCGCCGTCGCCGCCATGGGCCGGCTGCGGGCCTCGCTGCGGGCCTACGCCGTGATGGAGGGCGAGGACCCGGTCGCCGTCCTGTCTGACCTGGAGCTGCTGCTGCGCCTGACCGAACCGGCGCGCTCGGCCACCGCGCTCTTCGCCTACTGCGAGCCCGCCCAGCAGAAGATCATCCTGGCCGGCGCCGGGCACGCCCCGCCGCTGCTCATCGGCGAGCGCCGCACCGAGTACGTGGAGACCTCGCTCTCCGCGCCGCTGGGGATGCTGTCCTGCTGGGAGGCGCCGAGCGTGGAGATCGAGCCCGCACCCGGAGAAACGGTGCTGCTGTACACGGACGGCCTGCTGCGCCGCACCGGCGACCCGATGGACCGGGCCTACGCCCGGCTGCACGCGGCGGCCGCGGCGGTCCCCCGTGCAGCCCGGGAAGACCCGGCCACCCTCTGCGACCACATCCTGCGGACCGTACTGCCCGAAGGGGAGCCGGCCGACCTCCCCGAGGACATCGTCCTGCTCGCCGCCCGGTTTGAGTGAGCTGGGACTGTTGCGACGAAACCGGCTGTTTGTGCGATAAAGCACACGGGCCTCCTGGCGCTCGCACATACGATGGACGAGGGCCCCACCCCGGTCCGTGCCTGTCGTAGCTGAGGAGAATGACGTGGCTGACGAGCTCACCCCGGAGACCCCGGAAGAAGAGCAGCCCAAGAAGACGCACAAGCAGCGCAAGAACGGTCTGTACCCGGGCGTCAGCGACGAACTCGCCGAGAGCATGCGCACCGGCTGGGCCGACACAGAGCTGCGCGGGCTGGAGCCCATCGCCCAGGCCTCGTACACCGCCGCCCGCCGAGCCGCGCTGTCCGCGCGCTTCCCCGGCGAGCGCCTCGTCGTCCCCGCGGGTCGCCTGAAGACCCGCTCGAACGACACCGAGTACCCCTTCCGCGCCTCGACCGAGTACGCGTACCTCACCGGCGACCAGACCGAGAACGGCGTCCTGGTCCTGGAGCCCACCGGGGAGACCGGCCACACGGCCACCGTCTACCTGCTGCCGCGCTCCAACCGTGAGAACGGCGAGTTCTGGCTGTCCGGTCAGGGCGAGCTGTGGGTCGGCCGGCGCCACTCCCTCACCGAGGCCGAGCAGCTCCTGGGCATTCCCGCCAAGGACGTCCGCGAACTCGCCGAGGCCCTCACCGAGGCCGAGGGCCCGGTCCGGAACGTCCGCGGCCACGACTCCCTCATCGAGTCCGCCCTCACCGACAAGGTGACCAAGGAGCGCGACGAGGAACTGCGCGTCTACCTCTCCGAGGCCCGCGCCGTGAAGGACGACTTCGAGATCGGCGAGCTGCAGAAGGCCGTCGACTCCACCGTCCGCGGCTTCGAGGACGTCGTGAAGGTCCTCGACAAGGCCGAGGCCACCTCCGAGCGCTACATCGAGGGCACTTTCTTCCTGCGTGCCCGCGTCGAGGGCAACGACGTCGGCTACGGCTCCATCTGCGCCGCCGGCCCGCACGCCTGCACCCTGCACTGGGTCCGCAACGACGGCGACGTCCGCTCCGGCGACCTGCTGCTGCTCGACGCCGGCGTGGAGACCCACTCCCTCTACACCGCCGACGTCACGCGCACGCTGCCGATCAACGGCACGTACACCGACATCCAGCGCAAGATCTACGACGCGGTCTACGAGTCCCAGGAAGCCGGCATCGCCGCCGTCAAGCCGGGTGCCAAGTTCCGCGACTTCCACGACGCCTCCCAGCACGTCCTGGCCGAGAAGCTCGTCGAGTGGGGCCTGCTGGAGGGCCCGGTCGAGCGCGTCCTGGAGCTCGGCCTGCAGCGCCGCTGGACCCTGCACGGCACCGGCCACATGCTCGGCATGGACGTCCACGACTGCGCCGCCGCGCGCACCGAGGCGTACGTCGACGGCACCCTGGAGCCGGGTATGTGCCTCACCGTCGAGCCGGGTCTGTACTTCCAGGCCGACGACCTGACCGTGCCCGAGGAGTACCGCGGCATCGGCGTCCGGATCGAGGACGACATCATCGTCACCGAGGACGGCAACCGGAACCTGTCGGCCGGACTGCCCCGCACCTCGGACGAGGTCGAGGCATGGATGGCGCGCCTCAAGGGCTGACGAGCGAGTCTCGACGCCGTGATGGGCGGGGTCCCGGTGGGGGGTCCCGCCCGTCGGTGTTCCTGCGGCGTTTCCCGCGGTGTTCTACGACACCTTCAGCAGCGCGTCGTCGCGCCACTTCAGCATCTTGTCGAAGCTCACGACCGCGCCGCGGCCGGGCCGGTTGCGGAAGCGGACGTGGTCGGCGAGTTCCTCGATCAGATGCAGGCCACGGCCGTGCTCGGCCAGCGAGGGTCTGAGACGGGCCACCGTCGAGGGCGGGAACCCCGGGCCCGAATCGGTCACCTCGATGCGGCAGCAGTCCCCGTCCAGATAGGCCGTGACGTGGTACGCCTCGGCCTGGTCCGGGAATCCGCCGCACCCGCCGTGCTCCACCGCGTTCGCACACGCCTCGCTCAGCGCCACCGAGAGATCGTAGGAGATGTCCGGGTCCACCCCCGCGGTCTCCATCGTCCCGAGCAGCAGTCGCCTGGCGAGCGGCACGCTCGCGGCTTCGCGCCTCAAGTGGAGAGACCACCAGATGCTCATACGGTTACCTATTGCCGCCCATGAGGGCCCGTAAGCACGCGGAGGGCCTCCGAGAGCTCCATTGCCCTCGTTCGGCCGATGCGGCTCTCCGGGATCCGGTATATGCGACGGTGGCCACCGCCATACTCGGGCAACCCGCCGGACCAGGTCCCATGACGGACTCATGGGACCTTCCGGACCTGCCGTATGGAGGGCCTAAGCGCAGTGCGATGATGGCCCGGCCATGACTGACCCCCACGCGACGCACGCTGGAGCCGGCCTCCGGCTCATCCGGGCCGCGGTGTTCACCGCGGTCTGTGTCGTGCTGTCCGCGGCGGGGCACGCCCTGGCATCCTGCGCCACCGTGCCGTGGTGGTCCCTGTGTCTCGGCTTCCTGGCCGTCTTCGCGGTCGCCGCGCCGCTCGCCGGACGTCGGCGCTCGCTGCCCGGCATCGCCGCCGGGCTGACCGCCGGACAGCTCGCGCTGCACGTGGTGTTCGGCCTCGGCCAGCACAACGCCGCGGCCGCGTCGGCGGCCCCTGCACCGGCCACCGCTGCCGACAGCTCGCTCGCCGAGCTCGCCGCCCGGCTGGTGTGCGGGGGCAACTCCGTACCGCTCAGCCCGGCGGACGCCCGGCAGATCCTGACGACCGCCGGGCTGGACCCGGCTGCCCTGGCCGCGGAGGCCTCTCAGGCCGGACAACTCGCCGCACAGGGCCACGGCGCGCACGTCCACGTGGCCCAGGTCGCCACCGAGGCCCCCTCGACCGGGCTGTTCAGCCCGGCCATGCTGCTCGGCCACCTGCTGGCGGCACTGGCCGTCGGCTGGCTTCTCGGCCGCGGCGACGCCGCGCTCTTCCGGCTCGTCGAACTGTCCCGGCTCTCCGCCGAAGCCGCCCCGGTACGCCCGTTGCGGGCCGCGCTGGCCTTCGTACGCGCCCTCGGTACCGGACTCCCGGGCGCGCCCGCCGGTACCCCGCAGGCCCTGCGGACCTCGGGCGTCCCCGCCGCTGCCACCGGCCGGGAAGCACTCCAGCACACGGTCATCAGGCGCGGGCCGCCCACGGCTCTCGCACTCGCAGCCTGAGGCGGCACCCTCCTCCCCGGACACGCCGGGAGCACCGGTGCCGCGCAACTCCGCGCGCGCCCGTGCGCGGAGCGACCGTCACCCCTGCTTCCGTGGAGTGTTTCTGCCATGAAGACCTCTCGCGTCTCCTTCGCCGCCGCCCTCGCCGCCGGTACCGTCCTCGTCCTCTCCGGTCCGGCCTTCGCCCATGTCAGCGTGCAGCCCGGCGAAGCCGCCAAGGGCGGTTACGCGACGATCAACTTCAAGGTCCCCAACGAGCGCGACAACGCGGCGACCACCCAGCTGGAGGTCAACTTCCCGGTCGACCAGCCGCTCACGTCCGTCATGCCGCAGGACGTTCCCGGCTGGACCGTGAACGTCGAGAAGACCAAGCTCGACAAGCCGCTGACCGTGCACGGCAAGCAGATCAACGAGGCCGTCACCAAGGTCACCTGGTCCGGCGGCAAGATCGAGAGCGGCAAGTTCCAGCAGTTCCCGCTCGCCGTGGGCAAGCTCCCCGAGAACGTCGACCAGATGGTCTTCAAGGCGGTCCAGACCTACGACAACGGCGAGGTCGTCCGCTGGATCGAAGAGGCCAAGGAAGGCGCCGCGGAACCGCAGAACCCGGCGCCCGTCCTGAAGCTGACCGCCGCCAAGGGCGCCGACCACCACGATGTCGGCGACAAGAACGCCGACAAGAACGCCAAGGACGCGCAGCACGGCCACGACCAGGCCGACGCCAAGCACGGCTCCGACACGACCGCGCGTGCCCTCGGCATCGCCGGCATCGTCATCGGTCTCGGCGGTGTCGCCTTCGGCGTCGCCTCGCGCCGTCGCTCCGCCTGACCGGCCGCGCCCCGACGCCCTGCCGTTCCCGAACGTCCGTCACATCCCCGATCCCAGGGACATCTCTCCATGCGCACCACACGCGTGACGGTCGCCGCACTCCTCGCGGCGGCCGCACTCACCCTGACCGCCTGCGGCGGCGAACCCGCCAAGACCGGCTCGGTCACCCAGATCGCCGGCGGCCAGAGCAAGAACAAGGCCGCCACCGTGCTGGACCGCCCGTTCACCAAGCCGGAGCTGGTCCTCACCGACACCACGGGCAAGCCGTGGAACCTGCGCGAGCAGACCAAGGGCAAGCCGACGCTCATCTACTTCGGCTACACCAACTGCCCCGACGTGTGCCCGCTGACGATGAGCAACATCGCCGTCGCCAAGAAGGCACTCCCGAAGGCCGACCAGGACAATCTCCAGGTCGTCTTCGTCACCACCGACCCCGAACGGGACACTCCCGACTCCCTCGGCGCGTGGCTCAGGTCCCAGGACCCGTCCTTCACCGGGCTCACCGGGGACTTCGCCACCATCCAGGCCGCCGCGCGCTCGCTCGGCATCGGCATCGAGGCCGCCAAGAAGGAGGCCGACGGCAGCGTCGTCTCCATGCACGGCGCCCAGGTCATCGCGTTCTCGCCCAAGACCGACGAGGGCTACCTCCTCTACGGCGAGGGCACCACCGTCGACGACTACGCCAAGGACCTGCCGAAGCTCATCAAGGGAGAGAACCCGTGAACGCCCGCACCACCCGCACCCTCGCCGCCGCTCTCTCCCTGACGGCAGCGCTCGCCATATCCGGCTGTTCCGGCTCCTCAGGCTCCTCCGGCTCCAAGGACGACGCGTCCAAGCCCGCGCCGACGGTCGGCGACGCCTTCATGCCCCAGCCGGTCAACGACAAGATGGCCGGCGCGTTCATGGTCATCAAGAACGACTCCAAGACCGCCGACAAGCTCACCGGAGTCACCTCCACGCTCTCCGACGATCTGCAGATCCACGAGACCAAGGACCAGAAGATGCAGCAGGTCCCGTCCCTGAACGTGCCCGCCAACGGCGAGCTGAAGCTGGAGCGCGGCGGCACCCACATCATGTTCATGGGGCTCAAGAGCACTCCGAAGGTCGGCGACAAGGTCACCGTCGAGCTGCGCTTCGAGAAGGCCGACCCGGTCAAGGTCGAGCTCGACGTGAAGGAACGGACGTACACCGGGCAGGCTCCGACATCCGCCGCCGGCAACGCCCACTGACGGACCGAGGAAGCGACACGCCATGACGGCCACCGCCCCCGCCCCATCCACGGCCCACGCCCGGGTCGCGGCACTTCTGCCGCGGCTGGTGCTGGTCCTCGCAGCCCTGCTGGCAACCCTGTTCACCGCGGCCGCCCCGGCCTCGGCACACGCCGCACTCACCGCGAGCGACCCCAAGGACGGGGCGGTGGTCGCCACGGCCCCCGCCCAGGTCACTCTCTCCTTCTCGGAGCAGGTCGCCCTGGGCGACGACTCCATCCGCGTGCTGGACCCCCAGGGCAAGCGCGTGGACACCGGCGAACTGCGCGACATGTGCAGCGGGAACACCATCCGCTACGGCACCGCGCTGCACTCCGGTCTCCCCAACGGCACGTACACCGTCGCCTGGCAGGCCGTCTCCGCCGACAGTCACCCGATCTCCGGCGCCTTCACCTTCTCCATCGGAGCCCCCTCGGCGACCGATGTCACCCTGCCCACCGGGCAGGCGGGCGGCGGGCCCGTCGGCATCGCGTACGGGATCGCCCGCTACGCCGCCTACGCCGGCTTCACCGTCCTCGTCGGCGGCGCCGCCTTCATCCTGCTGTGCTGGCGCCGGGGAGCCGCCGAACAGCCGCTCCAGAAGCTCGTCGTACGCGCCTGGGTGACCCTGACGGCCGCCACCCTCGCCATGCTCGTGCTCCGCGCCCCCTACACCGGGTCCGGGAAGTTCGCCGACGTCTTCGACCTCGAGGGCCTGAAGGCCGTCCTGGAGACCAAGACCGGCGCCTCGCTGATCTCCCGGCTGCTCCTGCTGGGCGCCGCGGCCCTCTTCATCGCGGTCCTCTTCGGCGTCTACGCACGCCGGCAGGGCTCCGCGGCCACGGAGGAGGACGCGGAAGAGGGTTCGACGAAGGACGCGGAGGAGGACGGCGACACCGAGGCCAGGGACACCAGCGACCTCACCTTCGGCCTGGGCATCGGCGGGGCCGTGGTGTCCGCCGGTATCGCCGCCACCTGGGCCCTGTCCGAACACGCCTCCACGGGCGTCCAGCCCGGCATCGCCATGCCCGCCGACATCCTGCACCTGCTGGCCGTCGCCACCTGGCTCGGCGGGCTCGCCGCGCTGCTCGTCGCCCTGCACAAGATCCCCGGGATCGAGCGGGCGGCCGTCCGGCGCTTCTCCCAGGTCGCCTTCGTCAGTGTGCTGGTGCTCGCCGTCACCGGCGTCTACCAGTCCTGGCGCCAGCTCGGCAGCTGGTCGGCACTCACCGGCACCTCGTACGGACAGCTGCTGCTCCTGAAGGTCGGCCTGGTCGCCGTCCTCGTCGGCATCGCGTACGTGTCCCGGAAGTGGACCGCACGGCTCGCCGACGCCCCCGCGGGCAGCGTCGATGTTTCACGTGAAACATCGACCGCCGCAGCCCATGTTTCTCCCCCAGCTACCGCTGGGGGTGCCCCCGGTGAGACATCGCCGGTGACCGTACCTGCCGACCCGCAGCGCGCCGCTCAGCTCGCCCGGCAGCGCGCCGCCCTGGAGAGCGCACGCGAGAAGCGGGTCCGTGACGCCGACCCGGACCGCGCGGGCCTGCGCCGCTCCGTCCTCGCCGAGGCCGGTGTCGCCGTCGCCCTCCTCGCCGTCACCACCGTGCTCACGAGCACCGAGCCCGGACGCACCGTGGAACGGGAGGCGTCCCGCGGCTCCACCTCCACGGCCGTTCCCGACCGCGCCGTGAAGATCACCCTGCCTTTCGACACCGGCGGCCAGAACGGCAAGGGGAACGTCCGGCTCGAACTCGACCCGGGGCGGGTCGGCGCCAACACCCTTCATCTCTGGGCCGACTCCGCCGATGGCACGCCCCTCGACCTCCCCGAGGTCAAGGTGTCCTTCACCCTCCCGGCGAAGGACATCGGCCCCCTGCCCCTCCTGCCCGAACGTGCCGCCCCCGGGCACTGGACGGCGTCCGGTGTCCAGCTGCCGCTCGCCGGCGAATGGCGCATCGACGTGACCGTGCGTACCTCCGACATCGACCAGACGACCGTCCAGAAGACCGTGAAGATCGGCTGACCAGCGTGACCGAGAGCAACCCCGACATCGAGATTTCCCGCCGCCGGCTGCTGGGCACCGTCGGCGCCGCAGGCGCCGCCGGGCTCGCGCTGGGCGCCGCCGGTGGCGCCCTCGCGCACTCCGCGCTCGCCGACTCCGGGAGCGGTTCCGCCTCCGGGGCCGCCGCCCGCTTGTCCTCCCTCGGCGCCACCGAGGTCGCCTTCCACGGCGACCACCAGGCCGGCATCACCACGCCCTTGCAGGCCAAGGGGCACCTCGTCGCCTTCGACCTCGCGGCAGGAGCGGGCCGCACGGAGGCCGCCGCACTGCTGCGGCGCTGGTCCGAGACCTCCCGTCGGCTGATGGCGGGCGAGACCACCTCGTCCGATGACACCGGCATCGCCCTCGACGCCGGTCCGTCCTCCCTGACCGTCACCTTCGGCTTCGGCCACTCCTTCTTCGAGCGCACCGGCCTCACCGCCCGCCGCCCCTCCGCCCTGGACCCACTGCCGGACTTCTCCTCGGACAGGCTCGACGCCCAGCGCAGCAACGGCGACCTGTGGGTCCAGATCGGCGCGGACGACGGGCTCGTCGCGTTCCACGCCCTGCGCGCCCTCCAGAAGGACGCCGGGGACGCGGCCCGCGTCCGCTGGCAGATGAACGGCTTCAATCGGTCCCCCGGCGCCACCGCCTCCCCGATGACCGCCCGCAACCTCATGGGCCAGATCGACGGCACCGGCAACCCGAAGCCCTCGGAGCCCGACTTCGACAAAAGGCTCTTCGTGCCCGCGGCCGGCCCCGGGCCCGCCGAGCACGCCTGGATGGCGGGGGGCTCGTACGCCGTCGTCCGGCGCATCCGGATGCTCCTCGACGACTGGGACAAGCAGTCCCTCGCCCAGCAGGAGCAGGTGATAGGCCGTACCAAGGCCACCGGGGCCCCGCTGACCGGCGGCGGCGAGACCACCGAGATGGCGCTCGACAAGATCGGCGCCGACGGCAAGCCGGTGATCCCGTCCAATGCCCATGCCCGGATCTCCGCCCCCGAGCAGAACGGCGGAGCCGCCATGCTGCGACGCCCCTTCTCCTTCCACGACGGGATCGGCGCGGACGGTACGCCCGACGCAGGACTCCTCTTCGTCTGCTGGCAGGCCGATCCGCTGCGCGGGTTCGTCCCCGTCCAGCGCAAGCTCGACCGCGGTGACGCACTGTCGTCCTTCATCCGGCACGAGTCCAGCGGCCTCTACGCGGTTCCGCCCGGTCCCCGCACCGGCGAGTACGTGGGGCAGCGGCTGCTCGAAGGGTGAACAGCACCCCGGCGGGCAGCACCCCGGCATTAGGCTGACCGCATGTCGGCCACCCGCTTCACGTATCTCGGTCCCGAGGGCACTTTCACCGAAGCCGCCCTGCGCACACTGCCGGAAGCAGCCACCCGGGAGCTCATCCCGATGGTGTCGGTACCGGCCGCCCTGGACGCCGTGCGCAACGGCGAGGCCGCTGCCGCCCTGGTCCCGATCGAGAACTCGGTGGAGGGCGGTGTCACCGCCACCCTCGACGAGCTGGCTTCCGGCGAGCCGCTGATGATCTACCGCGAGGTGCTGCTGCCCATCGCCTTCGCGCTCCTCGTCCGCCCCGGTACCGCCCTCTCGGACGTCAAGACGGTCACCGGGCACCCGGTGGCCCAGCCCCAGGTGCGGAACTGGCTGCGGGCGAACCTGCCCGACGCCGTGTGGGAGTCGGCCGCCTCGAACGCCGACGGCGCCCGGCTGGTCCAGGAAGGCCGCTTCGACGCGGCCTTCGCCGGTGAGTTCGCCGCCGCCACCTACGGGCTCGTCCCGCTGGTCACCGAGATCCACGACGCGGAGAACGCCGAGACCCGGTTCGTGCTCGTCGGACGCCCCGCCCGGCCCGCCGCCCCGACCGGTGCCGACAAGACCTCCGTCGTGCTGTGGCTCGGCGACGACCACCCCGGTGCGCTGCTCGAGCTCCTCCAGGAGTTCGCCGTGCGCGGGGTCAACCTGATGCTGATCCAGTCGCGGCCGACGGGCGAGGGCATCGGCAACTACTGCTTCGCGGTCGATGCCGAGGGCCACATCTCCGACCGTCGCGTCAGCGAGGCCCTCATGGGCCTCAAGCGCACCTGCCCCCAGGTCCGCTTCCTCGGGTCCTATCCGCGTGCGGGCGTCGCTCAGAGTGACGTCCGGGCTCCGCGGCCGGGCACCTCCGACGGCGACTTCACGGCCGCGTCCGACTGGCTGACGCGCTGCCTCGACGGCCGGGCCTGAGGCTTCGTCCACTGTCCACAGAGTTATCCACAGGCCGAGATGGGGACCTGGGGACAAGTCGACAGAGTGGCACGACAAGGTCGACAAATCGGTCGCAGGGCACAGGTTTCGCGCTGGGGAGCGGAAGGTGAACGGCGTCACCCCCGTATCGCGGATCAACTCTTTGGGGCGAGTCATTCCCACCCGAATGAGTGTGTGAGGGTGGTTTGAACCCCGATTCACCCCCGCCTCCCGCCGGTCGGTAATGATCTATTTCCGTGTCCACAGATGCGGCGCACAGCCTGTGGATAAGATCTGAGGGAAGGTAATTCCTGTGGACAAGGAACCCCCTCCCGCCCTGCTCAGAGGCTGCACGCCGACTGACACTGTGCCCCTTTTCGGCGAATGGGCCCGCTTTTATTGACCACCCGAGAAGAGCCACTTCCGGCCAGCCGCCAAGACTTATCCATTTGCGGCAATTAGGACATAGCGACACGCAGCGTGATATCGGTGTGATCCCAGGAACCCCAGCCCGGTAGCCTGGAGGGGTGATTGACCTCCGGCTGCTCCGTGAAGACCCTGACCGTGTCCGCGCCTCGCAGCGCGCCCGTGGAGAGGACGTCGAACTCGTCGACGCACTGCTCTCCGCCGACGAGCGCCGCAGGTCCTCAGGCATGCGCTTCGACGAACTGCGCAATGAGCAGAAGTCGCTCGGCAAGCTCATCCCGAAGGCCTCTCCGGAGGAGCGGGCGGAGCTCCTGAAAAAGGCCGAGCAGCTCAAGCAGGACGTCAAGGCGGCCGAGAGCGAGCAGAACGAGGCGGACGAAGCCGCCAAGAAGCTTCTTCTCCAGCTGGGCAACATCGTCCACGAGGACGTCCCGGTCGGCGGCGAGGAAGACTTCACCGTCCTGGAGACCCACGGCACCATCCGTGACTTCGCCGCCGAGGGCTTCGAGCCCAAGGACCACCTGGAGCTCGGCGAGTCGCTGGGCGCCATCGACGTCGAGCGCGGCGCCAAGGTGTCGGGCTCGCGCTTCTACTACCTGACCGGGGTGGGCGCGCTGCTCGAGCTGGCGCTGGTCAACGCGGCCATCGCCCAGGCCACCGAGGCCGGTTTCATCCCGATGCTGACTCCGGCGCTGGTCCGTCCGCGCGCCATGGAGGGCACCGGCTTCCTCGGCCAGGCCGCGGAGAACGTGTACCACCTGGAGAAGGACGACTACTACCTGGTCGGCACCTCCGAGGTCCCGCTCGCCGCGTACCACATGGACGAGATCATCGAGGCCGACAAGCTGCCGCTGCGTTACGCCGGCTTCTCGCCGTGCTTCCGCCGCGAGGCCGGCACGTACGGCAAGGACACCCGCGGCATCTTCCGCGTCCACCAGTTCGACAAGGTCGAGATGTTCTCGTACGTCGCGCCGGAGGAGGCCGAGGCCGAGCACCAGCGCCTCCTCGAGTGGGAGAAGCAGTGGCTGACGAGCCTGGAGCTGCCGTTCCAGGTGATCGACGTCGCCACCGGTGACCTCGGTTCCTCCGCCTCGCGCAAGTTCGACTGCGAGGCCTGGATCCCGACCCAGGGCAAGTACCGCGAGCTGACCTCCGCCTCGAACTGCGACGGCTTCCAGGCCCGCCGCCTGTCGATCCGCTACCGCGACGGCAAGAAGACCCAGCCGCTGTCCACGCTGAACGGCACGCTGTGCGCCGTGCCGCGCACGATCGTCGCGATCCTGGAGAACCACCAGCAGGCCGACGGTTCGGTGCGCGTGCCCCAGGTACTCCGTCCGTACCTCGGCGGCCGCGAGGTCCTGGAGCCGATCACCAAGTGAGCCCGGCCCCGTTCCCGTACAAGCTCGTCGCGACCGATCTCGACGGCACGCTGCTGCGTGGCGACGACACCGTCTCGGAACGCACCCGTGAAGCGCTCGTCGCGGCCACCGCGGCGGGCGCGGCGCACATCATCGTCACCGGCCGTGCCGTGCCCTGGACCCGGCACGTACTGGACGATCTCGGCTACAAGGGGATCGCCGTCTGCGGGCAGGGCGCGCAGGTCTACGACGCGGGCGCGCACCGGCTGCTGACGTCGGTGACGCTGGACCGGCAGCTCGCCGGTCTGGCGCTGTCGAAGCTCGAGGCCGAGATCGGTCCGCTGGCGCTGGCGGCCAGCCGGGACGGCGTGGACGGCGAGGTCCTGTTCGGGCCCGGCTACCAGGTGCAGGAGGGCCTCCCGGCCGTCTACCTGAAGGACACCGCCGCGGTGTGGACGGCCCCGCTGAACAAGCTGTACATCCAGCACCCGGGCCTGGGCGACGACGAGCTCGTCAAGGTGGCCCGGGAGACGGTGGGCAGTCTGGTCGACATCGTGATGGCCGGTCCCGGGATCGTGGAGATCCTGCCGCTGGGGCTGACCAAGGCCACCGGCCTCTCCCTGGCCGCGCGCCGGCTCGGGGTGAAGGCGGCGGAGACGATCGCTTTCGGCGACATGCCCAACGACATCCCGATGTTCGGCTGGGCGGCGCACGGGGTGGCCATGGCCAATGCCCACGCGGAGCTCAAGGCGGTGGCCGACGAGGTGACGACCTCCAACGAGGAGGACGGCATCGCGGTGGTGCTGGAGCGTCTGCTGGGCGCCGCGTAGCGCGCACGACGTACGTACGAGAGGTCCGGGGCAGCCCGCGCCAGACGGCGCGCTCGAAGTGGCTGCCCCGGACCTTTTGTTGCTCCCCGCACGACTCACTCTGCCCCGGCCGGAATCCCCTTACCAGCGATTTTCCGTGCATCAGCCGTGGATGCGACGGCGGCGCCAGTAGGCGGCGGTCACGACCGCGAGGAGCGGGCCCCACAGCAGCAGCGGCGCGTAGCAGAGGGTCATCAGCCACCAGTAGGACCCGGTGGGGGATCCCGGCGCCGCCATGTTGGCGGACCAGTTGAAGATGCCGAGGACACCGGTCAAGGTGACGGCGGTGGCCCCGAGGGCGGCGGGTATGACGGCCGCGAGGGGTGGGATCCGCCGACCGCCCAGCCGCGGGATCCAGCTCGGCACCACCTCTCCCCAGCGCTGTACGAGGCCGAGGGTGAGCAGGCCGAGGCCTTCGGCGAAGGCACTGAGGGCCACCAGGTAGAAGGACCACACACCGGGGAAGAGCTCTGCCTCCAGTCCGCTGCCCGCTCCCCAGCCGACGGGTATGCCGACCGCGATCGCGACGCGCCACAGGCCGCTGGGGAGCAGGGTGAGGGCGGCCGCGTGGGCGGCCCAGTGGATGGGCCGGCTGACGGCAGGGGCGGCGGCGGGTACAGCGTGTGCGGCAGTGAGTGTGGTCATCGTCCAAGTCCTGTTCTGGAGACGGTGGGTGATGCCTCAAGCCTGGTCGGACGGGCCCTGCGGAACCATCCGCCGATCGGCAGGCCGGGCGGTGCCCGGGACCGGCCGGTCTCTGCCGAACGGCAGATGGCCGGTGTCCAAGGGGGCTCGTAGGGTCGGGGCGTGACCTTGAAACCGAGCGCGCTGTACGCCCCCGTGCTGGCCGCGGCGGCCCTGCTCTCCCTGGTCGGTACGGCCGTGGGCATCCCCGACACGTGGACGCTGGCGGGGACGGCGGTACTGCTGCCGCTGCTGGCCCTGGTGGCGCGCTCGTCGCCTGTGCGTTCGGGGACCATGGCCGGCGCCCTGGGCGTGGCAGCGGTGATGCTGTGGCCGGTCCCGCTGGTGTGGGCCGACGGATCGTGGCTGGAGATCGCGGGGGCGGCGGCGTTCTGGGCGGTGCCGGCCTTCGGCGCGGTGGCCGTCGGCGGCTACCTGCGCCGCCAGGCGGGCCGGATGCGGCAGGCCGTCCGGGACGCGCGACGCGACCAGCAGCTCGAACTGGCCCGCGATCTGCACGACTTCGTGGCGCACGATGTGAGCGCGATCGTGGTGCAGGCGCAGGCGGCGCGGTTCGTGGCCGCGCAGGACCCCGGGCAGGCGGTGCGTGCGCTGGAGCGGATCGAGGCCTCGGGGCTGAGCGCTCTGGAGTCGATGGACCGCACCGTGCACGCCCTGCAGGAGGCCGCGGGCGGACCGACCACTCCGGTACCGGGACTGGCGCAACTGCCGGAGCTGGTGGACCGGTTCGAGGGCGGGACGCTCGATGCCGACCCGGCGGCCGTACGGGAGCTGTCGCGTGAGGCGGACACCACGGCGTACCGGGTGGCCGTCGAGGCCCTGACGAACGTACGCCGCCACGCGCCCGGGGCGGTGGCGCGGGTCTCCGTACGCCGGGCCGGGGCCGACGTAGAGGTCAGCGTGGCCAACGCCGCGGCCCCCCGTGGCGCGGGCGGGCGGCTGCCCCGCATGCGGCGGAGCGGGACCGGACTGGCCGGACTGCGCGGGCGGGTGGAGGCGGCGGGCGGGACGCTGCGGGCCGGAGCGGACGCGGACGGCGGATGGCGGGTTTGCGCGGTCTTCCCGGCGCGGGAGCGCCCTCTCGGGTGATCATGGCGGCGTGACCACACGCATCCTGATAGCCGATGACCAAGAGGACATCCGCAGCGGTTTCCGGCTGATCCTCGACTCACAGCCGGACATGACCGTGGTGGGCGAGGCAGCGGACGGGGAGAGCGCGGTGGCGCTGGCCCGGGAGCTGCGCCCCGACGTGGTGCTGGCGGACATCCGGATGCCCCGCCTGGACGGGCTGGAGGTGACCCGGCTGCTGGCACCGCAGACGCGGGTCGTGGTGGTGACCACCTTCGACCTGGACGAGTACGTGCACACCGCACTGCGCAACGGAGCCTGCGGTTTTCTGCTGAAGCGGTCGGGGCCGGCGCTGCTCATCGAAGGGGTGCGGGCGGCGATGGCCGGGGACACGCTGATCAGTCCGCAGATCACGGTGCGGCTGCTGAGCAAGATCGCCGAGGCGGGGCCGGCCGTCACCGCGCCGCGGGCGCCCCAGCCGCATCCGCTGACCGGCCGCGAGCTGGACATCGTGCGGCTGGTGGCGCGGGGGCTCACCAATGCCGAGATCGGCGCGGAGCTGTTCATCAGCGCGGGGACGGCCAAGACCCACATCGCGAACGTCCAGGCGAAGCTCGGGGCCCGCAACCGGGTGGGGATCGCCGCGTGGGCGTGGGAGCACGGCGTGGCGAAAGCGGAAGCCGATTAGTCACGTTTCACGTGAAACAGGGGTCGTGTTTCACGTGAAACGTGGCGGGTGAGCGGCCAGGCGAGCAGGCCGACGGAGAGCGCGATGGCGTGCCCGAGGTCGGTGAAGGTGCCGCCGGTGAGGAGAGGGAGCCCGAAGAAGGCGACGGCGCCCGCGAGGTAGAGCCACCGCCAGGGGCTGGGGAGCCGGTAGGTGAGGACTCCGACGGCGGCCGCGATTCCGTAGCTGACGCCGATGTCGACGACATGGGTCATGGTGCGCGGGGCGCGGTGGTCCTGGATGGCCATCAGGAGGACCTTCTGGCTGACCAGTGTCGCGACGATGTGGGCGGTCGCGACGATCAGGAGCCAGCGCAGGGTGCCGAGCCAGCGTTCGACGGGGGCCTGGAACAGCTCGAAGAGCACGGCGTAGAGAGCGAGCGAGGCCGGGTTCTCGATCCAGAAGGCACTGCTGAGAAGCGCCCTGACGGGGTATTTGACCAGCTGGTGGATGTTGCTGCTGTTGCGGTGGAGCAGGATGTGCTCGACTCGGTCGGGCGCGATCACGACGACGATGCTGGTGATCGCGATGATCAGCAGCCAGATGTGCGTTCCGGGCGAGGAGCGTATCCAGGACCGCAGGGGCCTGGACGGCTCAGGCTCGGGGTGCTCGATCATGCACCGATGATGACGCGCGAAGCTGTGCCCCGCCTGGCCGGTGGGCCGGGCGGGGCACAGCTTCGCGCGGAGCGTGCCATGGGTCGGCGAGCGGGTCTACTCCTCGCCGGCCAGGGTGAGGCGGCGCAGCTTCTGGCCCGCGTAGACGGTGGCGCCGACGGTGACCACGATGAGCAGGACCGCGGCGGTGGGCAGGCCGACGGTGGCATCGACGTATCCCTCGCCCGCGACCTTCTCGGCCAGGGACAGGGCCCACTGCTGGACGCTGAGGGTCTTGGCACCGGAGACCAGGCTGCCGAAGAGGGATTCCCAGATCAGGGCGTAGACCAGGCCGAAGACGACCGCGTGCCGGCTGACGGTGCCCAGCAGCAGGAACAGCGCGCTGTAGGCGATCGAGGCCACGAGGGCGGCGATGGTGTAGGCGACGGCGATCTGCTGCCCGTTGCCGTTGAGGATGAAGCCGGCGATCAGGGTGGGGATCGCGGAGAAGGCCATGGTGACGGCGATCGCCACGATCAGCTTGGTCATGATGATCGTCGGCCGCTTCACCGGCTTGGAGAGCAGGTAGACGATCGATCCGTCATCGATCTCGGGGCCGATGGCGCCCGTGCCCGCGATGACTCCGATCAGCGGGACCATCGTCGCGAGGGCGAAACCGCCGAGCAGGTCGGCGGCGACCTTGTCGTCCACACCCGTGAGGGCGCGGACGGCGATGGCGATCACGATCAGCAGGGCGGGCAGCAGGAAGAGGATCAGCGCCCGGCGGCGGCCGAGCAGGGCCCGGTAGGTGAGCCGGGCAACGGTGGGGTCGTACATGGGTGCCAGCTCCTTCAGGCCGCGACGAGGTAGGAGAAGACCGACTCGAGGGACTCGTCGGAAGGCGAGACCGTCAGCAGTCGGATGCCGTGCGCGCGGGCGACCCGCGGCAGCAGCTCGGTGAAGCGCCCGAAGTCGACGGCCTGGATCCGCAGGGCGCCCTCCTTCAGGTCGACCTCGATACCGGCCGTGGACGGGTCGGCGATCAGGGCCGCGGCGAGGGCCCGGTCGTCGGAGGAGCGGACGAGGTAGCGGTGCGGGCGGTCCGTCATGAGGCGGCGGATCTTGCGGAAGTCGCCGGAGGCGGCGTGCCGGCCGGCCACGACCACCTCGATGTGCGAGGCCAGCTGCTCGACCTCCTCCAGGATGTGGGAGGAGAACAGGACGGTGCGCCCGTCGTCGCCCATCCGCCGCAGCAGGTCCATCAGCTGCATGCGCTGGCGCGGGTCCATGCCGTTGAACGGCTCGTCGAGGAGCAGCACGGACGGGTTGTGGACCAGGGCGGAGGCCATCTTCACGCGCTGGCGCATGCCCTTGGAGTACGTGGAGATCTTGCGGTCCTGGGCGTACTCCATCTCCACGGTGGCCAGCGCCCGCTGGGCCTCCGCGTCGCCGAGCCCGTGGAGTTCGGCGTTGGCGACGACGAACTCGCGGCCGGTGAGGAAGTCGTACATGGCCTCGCGCTCGGGCACGACGCCGATCTGCTTGTAGACCTGCTCGTTCTGCCAGATCTGCGTGCCGTCGAGGGTGACGGTGCCGGTGGAGGGGGCCAGGAAGCCGCCCATCATGTTGATGAGGGTGGACTTGCCGGCGCCGTTGGGGCCCAGGAGGCCGGTGACGCCGGGACCGATGCGCATGGTCACGTCGTTGACGGCGACGACGTTCCCGAACCAGCGGGAGGTGTGGTCGATGTCGATGATGGTCACAGCCCGGCCTTCCGGTAGCGGGCCATCAGGGCGGCGTAGGAGCCGGCGATGAGGCCGAGGACGACGAGCAGGTAGACGAAGCCGGTGCCGGCCGAGGGGCCTTCACCACCGGGGAAGGCGGAGGTCGCGCCGAGGAAGGCCGTCTGGACCCCGTCGATCAGGGTGATCGGGGAGAACAGGCCCATCCACTCGATGGCTCCGGTGTTCCCGGTGCTGTAGGCGATCCCCTGGACGGCGGTCACCGCGCCGAACGGGATCAGGAGCACGGCGATGATCGCGGCGACGCCGAACCCGCGGCGCGGGGTGAGCGCGGCCATGACGAGGCCGAGGCCCGAGAACAGCAACGACAGCAGCAGTACCGACACCAGTCCCTGCCCGAATCCCTTGGTCTGGTCACCGAAGTCGAACTTCGCCAGCAGCGAGCCGATCCACATGATCAGCAGCGGGGTGGCGGTGAGGATGAACAGGGCCGAGGCCATGGCGGCGAACTTGGCCACGACGTAGTCGACCCGCTCGATGGGCCGCGAGAAGTAGAGCGGCACGGTCTTGAAGCGCAGGTCCCGGGAGACCGACTGGGGTGCCTGGGAGGCGAGGTAGAGGCCGATGACCACCTGGGTGGTCAGGGCGTACGTCGTGTACTTGATCGGCAGTTCGGTGGAGCCGGGGACCGCGATGGCCACCGCGACGAGGATCAGCGCGGGGACGCACATCACCGCGAAGAGGATCATCGGCAGCACCTTGGACTTGGCGGAGCGGCCGAGTCCGTAGGCGCCGCGCAGGGACTGCGAGAACAGCGACTTGCGGGCGTAGCCGCGGCCGAGCCGGGGACCGTCGTAGGACCGGTAGCCGATGTTGTGGATCTGGGTCGAGGTGTCAGGCGCCATCGGAACCGGCTCCCTTCTGCTGGATGGGCTGCGCGGGCTGTTCGTTGTCGCGGAAGACCTCCGCGATGTGGTGGCGGCGCTGTTCCATGCGGACCAGGCCGATACCGAGGTCGGCGACGGTGTCGCGGACCGTGTCGTACGTGTCCTCGCCCGTGGCCTCGACCAGGAGGATGTGGCCGGCACCGGGCAGGCCCTGCTCCTCGGCCGCGTGCAGGGCGATGCCCGCCTCGGTGAGTGCCTTGCGCAGGGCGGCGGTGCCGTCCGGGTGCGCGTCGGAGTCGGTGACCTCGACCGCGAGGGTCGTGGTGATCTGGGTGAAGTCGCTGGTGGAGCTGGAGCGCAGCAGCTTGCCGCCGTCGACGACCACGACGTGGTCGCAGGTCCGCTCCAGCTCGCCGAGGAGGTGGGAGGTGACCAGGACGGAGATGCCGAAGTCGGTGTAGACGCGGCGGATCAGGCCGAGCATCTCGTCACGGCCGACCGGGTCGAGCCCGTTGGTGGGCTCGTCGAGGAGGACCAGCTGTGGGTCGTGGACGAGCGCCTGGGCCAGCTTCACGCGCTGCTTCATGCCCGTGGAGTAGCCGCCGATGGGGCGGTAGCGCTCCTCGTAGAGCCCCACGTGGCGCAGGGTGTCCGCGGTGCGCTCACGGGCGGCGGTGGGCGGGAGCCCGGACATGCGGGCCATGTGGACGACGAACTCGGTGGCCGAGACGTCGGGTGGCAGGCAGTCGTGCTCGGGCATGTAGCCGACGCGTTCACGGATGGCGCTGCCATGCGTGGTGACGTCGAGGCCGAGCACGGCGGCGCTGCCCTCGGTGGCGGGGGACAGTCCCAGCAGGATCTTGATCAGCGTGGACTTGCCGGCTCCGTTGGCACCCACGAGGCCGGTCACACCAGGCCCGATGTCCAGGGAGAGCCGGTCGAGGGCGGTCACTCGGGGGTACCGCTTGCTCAGGCTTTCGGTCGCGATGACAGTCACGGCTTCGACGTTAGTGGCGCAGCTCCCGCGAAACGTCAGACCTTGAGCTGGATCCGGTCTCAGCCTTCAGGCGTACATGCCCGTACTGGAGGCTGATGTGGACCGGACAACTTTGTCCACAGGTCTGTGCACGGCCCTTGACGTGATCTCCGGTCATTGTCACATTCATCAGTGTCAACTTACGGGCACGTACGGCGACCGAGACGGGTGCTGAACATGGCAGGGGACGATTTTCGCGGGTTCAGGGAAGTGCAGCGCCTCTCCTACGAGTGCGCGGAGACCGTCGCCGCGCAGCTGCGCCCCGGGATGACCGAGCGCGAGGCCGCGCGGATGCAGCGGGAGTGGCTGCGCGAGCGCGGGGTGCGCGACTGGTTCCACCTGCCCTTCGCCTGGTTCGGGGACCGCACCGCCTTCGCGAACTTCCGTATCCCGCTGCAGTTCTTCCCGACGAACCGGAAGCTGGAGCCGGGGATGCCCTTCATCCTCGACATGGCCCCGGTCTACAAGGGCTACGCGGCGGACATCGGGTACTCGGGCAGCCTCGGACTCAATCCGGTGCAGGACCGGCTCATGTCCGATCTGCAGGCCCACCGCACCCTGATCCTGGAGCAGGTGCGGGAGCGCCGCTCCCTGCGCGAGATCTACGAGAACGTCGAGCGGCTCATGAACCGGCAGGGGTACGCCAACCGGCATCGCGCCTACCCCTTCGGCGTGATCGCGCACAAGATCGACCGGGTCAAGGAGCGGCGCTGGTCCCCGACGGCGTTCGGGTTCGGCACCCAGTCCCTGAAGGGGCTGGCCTCCGACGCCCTGCACGGGCACCGTGAGGGATGGTCCCCGCTGTGGAGCCCGTACCACTTCTCCGACCACCCGCCGCAGCCCGGCCTGTGGGCGGTGGAGCCGCATCTGGGCTTCCGGGGCACCGGTGCGAAGTTCGAGGAGATCCTGGTCGTCACCGACTCCCGGGACCCCGAGGAGAGCGCGTTCTGGCTGGACGACGATCTGCCGCACGTGCGGCGCTGGGCTGAGGAGAAGGCGGCATGAGCAGCATGAACGGGACGGGTACGGCGGGACCGGCGGGCGCGCGCGAGCGCTGGGTGAGCACCGGCGGGGTGGAGCTGTGCGTGGCCGAACTCGGCGACGCCGACCAGCCCACGGTGGTCCTGGTGCACGGCTACCCGGACAGCAAGGAAGTCTGGTCGGAGGTCGCCGAGCGGCTGGCCGCCCGTTTCCACGTGGTGCTCTACGACGTACGCGGCCACGGGCGCTCGACCGCGCCGCAGCCGCTGCGCGGCGGCTTCACCCTGGAGAAGCTGACCGACGACTTCCTCGCGGTGGCCGATGCGGTCAGCCCGGACCGGCCGGTCCACCTGGTCGGCCACGACTGGGGTTCGGTACAGGGCTGGGAGTTCGCCACGGTGGCCCGTACCGAGGGCAGGATCGCCTCCTTCACCTCGATGTCGGGCCCCTCCCTCGACCACTTCGGGCACTGGATCAAGAAGCGGATGACCCGGCCCACCCCGCGCCGGGCGGCGCAGCTGCTCGGCCAGGGCGCCAAATCCTGGTACGTGTACATGCTGCACACGCCCGTGCTGCCGGAGCTCGCCTGGCGCGGGCCGCTCGGCAAGCGCTGGCCGGCGATCCTCCAGCGGTTGGAGAAGGTACCGGCCGGCTCCTACCCGACGGCCTCGTTGCCTTCGGACGCGGCGCACGGAGCCTGGCTCTACCGCGACAACGTGCGCCCCCGGCTGCGCAGGCCGCGCCCGGACGCGTACGCCCACGTACCGGTGCAGCTGATCACCCCGACCGGGGACGCCTTCCTGTCCGAGCGGCTCTACGACGACCTGGAGACCTGGGCCCCGGATCTGGTGCGCCGCACGCTGCCGGCCAAGCACTGGGTGCCCCGGACCAGGCCCGACCAGCTGGCCGCGTGGATCACCGAGTTCGTCACCGCCCGGGAGGAGCCCGCCACGCGAGCACCGGAGCAGAAGGCTCCGGGGAAGTACTCCGACCGCTTCGGCGGCCAGCTGGTCCTGGTCACCGGTGCGGCCAGCGGCATCGGCCGGGCCACCGCCTTCGCGTTCGCCGAGGCAGGGGCCCGGGTGGTGGCCGTGGACCGGGACGCCGAGGGTGCGGCGCGCACGGCGGACATGGCCCGCCTGGTCGGTGCCCCCGAGGCCTGGGGCGAGTGCGCGGACGTCAGCGACGAGCAGGCCATGGAGAAGCTCGCGGCCAAGGTGGCCGCGGAGTACGGGATCGTGGACGTCCTGGTCAACAACGCGGGGATCGGCCTGTCCGGGGCCTTCCTCGACACCAGCGCCGAGGACTGGAAGAAGGTCCTCGACGTCAATCTGTGGGGCGTCATCCACGGCTGCCGGATCTTCGGAAAGCAGATGGCCGAGCGCGGTCAGGGCGGGCACATCGTCAACACCGCCTCCGCCGCCGCCTACCTGCCCTCCAGGACCCTGCCCGCCTACAGCACCTCCAAGGCCGCGGTGCTGATGCTGTCGGAGTGCCTGCGCGCGGAACTGGCGTCGAAGTCCATCGGCGTCTCCGCCATCTGCCCGGGCATCGTCAACACCAACATCACCTCCACTTCGCGCTTCGCCGGGGTGGACGAGGCCGAGGAGAAGCGCCGTCAGGTACGCTCCTCGCGGCTGTACGGCCTGCGCAACTTCCCGCCGGAGAAGGTCGCCGACGCGATCCTGCGGGCCGTGGTGCGCAACGAGGCCGTGGTGCCGGTGACTCCCGAGTCCAAGGGCGCCCTGTGGATGTCCCGCTTCGCCCCGCGCACCCTGCGGCGCATCGCGAAGGTGGAGCCCAAGCTGTGACAGCGGCCTCGTACGTGATCAGCCCGCGCCGGGTGGCCTTCGACTGGAAGGCGACACCGCTGCACTGGATACCCGGCGAGCCCACCGCCACCCACGTCATCAACGTGCTGCACCTGCTGCTGCCCGCCGGGGAGCGGTGGTTCGTGAAGGTCTTCAAGGAGGGCCTGCCGCTGGTCACCGACCCCGAGCTGCGCAAGGACGTCAAGGGGTTCATGGGCCAGGAGGCCACGCACAGCGTGCAGCACTCCTACGTACTGGACCACCTCGCCGAGCAGCGGCTGCCGACGGAGGCGTACACGAGGCACGTGGACTTCCTCTTCGAGAAGCTGCTCGGGGAGACCCCGCCGTTCGGGGCGCCGATCTCGGCGCAGGAGTGGCTGCGCTTCCGGCTCGCGCTGGTCGCCGCCATCGAGCAGTTCACTGCGGTCCTCGGGGACTGGGTGCTGCGCGCCGAGGGGCTGGACCGGGCCGGTGCGGACGAGATCATGCTGGATCTGCTGCGCTGGCACGGCGCGGAGGAGGTGGAGCACCGCTCCGTCGCCTTCGACATGTACCAGCACTGCGGGGGAGCGGGCCTGCCCCGGTACGCGCGGCGCATCGAGGGGATGGTCGTGGTCGCGCCCGTCCTGGCGTGGCTGTGGGTGTGGGGGGCTTCGTACCTCATGCGCAACGACCCCGAACCGGGCGGCCGGCTGCGCTATTCGCTCCGCGGACACAACCGCGCGGTGGCCAAGGGCCTGCTGCCGACGTGGAGAGAGCTCGGCACGGCCATACCCCGCTACTTCCGGCGGTCGTACCATCCCTCGCAGGAGGGCTCGCTGCGCAGGGCGGTCGAGTACCTTGCGGCGTCACCTGCCGCCCGGGCCGCGGCGGGTGCGGTCGGCCGAGCCGCGATGTCGTAGGGAGCCGGGATTGTCCGAGCAGGCGGTAGCCGAGTACCGGATCGAGGATCTGGCGCACCACAGCGGGGCGACGGTGCGCACGATCCGCGCGTACCAGGACCGGGGTCTGCTGCCGAAGCCGGAGCGGCGGGGCCGCTCCAACGTCTACCGGGACACGCATCTGGCGCGGCTGCGCCAGATCGCGGACCTGCTCGACCGCGGCTACACCCTGGCCTCCATCAAGGAACTGCTGGAGGCCTGGGACGCGGGGCGCGGGCTGGGAGGCGTACTCGGGCTGGTCGCCGAGGTCCACGGGCCCTGGACCGACGAGGAGGCGGCCCGCATAAGCCGGGAGGAGCTGAACGAGCGCTTCGGCGGCAGGCCCGACGACGACGCGGTGGACGAGGCCTGCGAACTGGGTGTGCTGGAGCGGATCGCGGGCCGCCCGGACCAGTTCCTGGTGCCCTCGCCGCAGGAGCTGGCGGTGGCGGCCGAGCTGTACGCGGCCGGGGTGCCGCTGTCGGCGATCACGGGGCACTTGCGGGAGCTGCGCGGGCAGGTGGAGCACATCGCCTCGCGGTTCCTGGAGTTCACCACCGAGCACGTCTTCGCGCGCTACCTCGGGCAGGTGCCTCCGACCGACGCGGACGCGGCGGAGGCGGCGACGATGGTGCGGCGGCTGCGGCCGCTGGCCCAGCAGACCGTGGACGCGGAGCTGGCGCGGGCGATGCGGCTGTTCGCGACCCGGCATCTGCAGCGACACCTGGGGGCGAGCGGGTCACCGCAGCCGTCGGGTCCCTCTCCGGTGGCGCTGCCGGCCGGGACGGTGCGGGCGGTGCAGGACCTCGTCGGCGCCGATCACGTGGCGGAGTTCGTCCGGGCCGCGACGGAGCGGGAGCTCCAGGCCCGGACGATGAACGATCTGGCGCGGCGGGCGGAGCCCGGTCGGTAGTCCACAGGGCGGATCACTCGTTTGCCGTCAAAACCCGCCCAAACGGCTGTGGACAAGTCCCGTTTCCCTGTGGGCAACTGAGGCTGAGAGGTCAGCCGATGGTCTCGTACGCGGCCTTGGTGGGGGTCGTCCCGTCCACCGGCCCGGGCTCGGCCAGGGTCTCCACCGGCACGGGCTTCGCGGACCGGGAGGTTCCGTACAGCAGGCCGGCGAGGGCCAGGCCGAGGATCCCGCCGATCAGCTGCGCCACCACGAAACCGGGGAGGGACTCCGGGGCGATGCCGGTGAAGGAGTCGCTGAAACTGCGCCCGACGGTGCCGGCCGGATTGGCGAAGGAGCCGGAGGAGGTGAACCAGATCGCCGCGGCGATGTACGCGGCGACCGCGGCCGGAATGAGCTTGGGACGCCCGATGCGGCCGAGGCCCTGGATGACGAGGACCAGTCCGGCGGTGGCGACGACCTCGCCGACCAGCAGGTGGCCGCCGTCGCGCACCTGGGTGGCGAAGGTGCCGGGGGTCCGGCCGAACATGGCTTCCGCGAGCACCGCCCCGCCGATCGCTCCGGCCGTCTGGGCAGCGGCGTAGGCCAGTGCCTCCCGGCCGTCGAGCCCTTCCCCGCCGGTGCGCCGGGACCACCAGGCGGTGAGGGTGACCACCGGGTTGAGGTGGGCGCCGGACAGCGGCCCGAAGAGCGTGATGATCAGCCCGAGGCCGATGGCGGAGGCGAGCGAGTTGGCTATGAGGGCGACACCGGTGTCGCGGCTGAGCTCGGCGGCCTGGATCCCGGAGCCGACCACGACCACGAGCAGGCCGGCCGTGCCGATCAGTTCGGCAGCCGCACGACGTGGCAGAGAGGTATGGGCTGTCATGGTTTCTCCCCCTGAGCAGAAGTGGCAGCGGAAAATGTATTCCGTATCTTGGAATGACGATAGGGGGTGTCCACACCGGGCCGGCACCCCGAAAATCCCTGCCGGAAGGCCGCCCGACCGGGCAGGCTGGGGCCATGGATGACAGGCGCACCGTGAAGGTGTCCAAATACGTCTCGAAACACCTGCGACATCAGCCGGAACGGATCGGACTGGTGCTCGACCCCCAGGGCTGGGTGGAGATCGACGACCTGCTGCGCGCGGCCGCCGCCCACGGTTTCGCCTTCAGCCGGGCCGAGCTCGATCACGTCGTCGCCGCCAACGACAAGCAGAGGTTCGCCGTCGACGGCACCCGGATCCGGGCCAGCCAGGGCCACACGGTGGCCGTGGACCTGAACCTTCCGGAGGCCGAACCGCCCGCGTACCTCTACCACGGCACCGTCGCCGCCGCCCTGGACGCGATCCGCGCCGAGGGCCTGCGCCCGATGGCCCGCCACCACGTGCACCTGTCCCCCGACCGGGAGACCGCGACCCGGGTCGGCGCACGACGCGGCCGGCCCGTGGTGCTCAGCGTGGACGCGGGCGCGATGCGCGCCGCCGGGCACGTCTTCCGGATCAGCGCCAACGGGGTGTGGCTGGTGGACGCCGTACCGCCGCAGTTCCTGCGCTTCCAGTAGGAACCGGCAGGACGTCCCGGACCGTTCTCGGCCGGCACTTCCCGGGCGTCTTCCCCGGACGGGAATTCACTCAGAGATTGTCGGACCATCCCCCTAATCTGTTGCCCACTCCGGGATCTGTGAGGGGGGGACCTCGCGATCGCCGAACCATCCCCGTACGCACGCGAGGTGACGCCCCATGACGTCCACACCCCACAACTTCCAAGTCGATCTGCGCGGCCTGGTCGACCTGCTTTCCCACCACCTCTACTCCAGCCCGCGCGTCTACGTCCGCGAGCTCCTGCAGAACGCCGTGGACGCCGTCACCGCCCGCCAGACCCTCGACCCTCAGGCCGAGATCCGCATCCGGCTGACCGCCACCGGCGGCCGGGTGACCATCGAGGACAGCGGCATCGGCCTGACCGCCGCCGAGGCCCACTCCCTCCTCGCCACCATCGGCCGCAGCTCCAAGCGCGGCGGCGAGCACGGACTGGAGGCGGCCCGGCAGGAGTTCCTCGGCCAGTTCGGCATCGGCCTGCTCGCGTGCTTCGTCGTGGCCCGCCAGATCCGCGTCGTCACCCGGTCCGCCCGCGATCCCCAGGCCCGGCCCGTCGAATGGCTGGCCACGGACGACGGTTCGTACACCGTGCGCGAACTTCCGTACGAGGCACGCCCGGAGCCCGGGACCACCGTCGTCCTCGAGGCCCGCCCGGGCGCCGCCGAGTGGACCGTCCCGTCCAAGGTCGGGCAGCTGGCCCGCGACTACGGCTCCCTGCTGCTGTACGACATCACCTTCGACGACGGCGAGGGCGGCGAGCCGCGATCGGTCACCGACCGTCCCGCCGTCTGGGACCGGCCCTTCCCCACCCCCGCCGCCCGGCGCGTCGCGCTCGCCGGGCACTGCTCGGAGCTCTTCGGCTTCACCCCGCTCGACAGCATCGACCTCGACCTGCCGGTCGCCGGAGTGCGCGGGGTGGCGTACGTCCTGCCCGAGCCGACCAGTCCCGCCCACCGGGCCGGACACCGTGTCCACCTCAAGGGCATGCTGCTGACCGACCGGGCCGACAACCTGCTGCCGGACTGGGCGTTCTTCGTCCGGGCCGTCCTCGACACGGACACGCTGCGGCCCACCGCCTCCCGCGAGAACCTGTACGACGACGAGACCCTGGCCGCCGTACGGGACGCCCTCGGCAGCCGCGTCCGCGGCTGGCTCGCCGAGCTCGCCGCGAGCGACCCGGAGCGGCTGGCCGCCTTCCTGCGCGTCCACCACCTCGGTGTGAAGTCCATGGCCCGGCACGACCCCGAGCTGCTCGGCCTGATGCTGCCCTGGCTTCCGTTCGAGACCAGTGACGGACCGATGAGCCTGGAGCAGTTCGCGGCCGCCCACACCGATGTCCACTTCACGCGCACCGTCGAGGAGTTCCGCCAGATCGCACCGATCGCCGCGGCCCACGGACTCGGCGTCATCAACGCCGGCTACACCTACGACGCGGACCTGCTGGCCCTGCTGCCTTCCGTACGGCCCGAGCTGAAGGTCACCGAGCTGGACGCCGGAGCCGTCACCGAGCGGCTCGACCCGGTGCCCACCGCCGCCGAACTGGAACTCGCCCCCTTCCTCGCCACCGCACGCACCCGCCTGGAGCCGCAGGGCTGCGACGTCGTGCTGCGCGCCTTCCAGCCCGTCGCCGTCCCCGCCCTCTACCTCGACGACCGGCAGGCACGGCAGGAGCGGGACCGGACCGCCGCGCTGGAGAGCGCCGACTCCCTGTGGAGCGGCATCCTGGGCGCGCTGCGCGGCTCCGCGCCCCGTGCCCGCCTGGTCCTCAACCACAACAACCCGCTCATCCGGCGGATCTCCGCGCTCCCCGACGAGGCGCTGACGGGCACCGCCGTCGAGTCGCTCTACGGACAGGCCCTGCTGATGTCCCAGCGGCCCCTGCGTCCCGCCGACTCCACCCTGCTCAACCGGGCCTTCCTCGGGCTCCTGGAATGGGCGACCCACTCCACCGAGGCCCAGGAGGACCAGAAGTGACGAGCCTGACGCGTCAGGAGATCGAGCAGGGGTTGGCGGAGAACCGCCAATCCCCGGGCGGCTCCGCGCGCAACGCGCACGCCGAGGCCCTGGTCGCCGCCGCCGAGGCGAGCGGCGACCGCGCCCTCTTCCGGGAGACCCTGGACAACCTGATCAACGCCTATCTGTGGAGCTCCGAGTCCTCGAAGCTGCTGGTGCCCTTCGCCCGGCTGCTCCAGGAGTACGACAAGGATCCCGGCGCCTTCTCGGAATGGGACGCGCACTCGCTGTTCTGGCAGTTCAAGTGGGTTGCCACGGCCATCTCCGACTCCCCCGGGATCCCACTGGAGTCGGCCACCGGCTGGCTGGACGAGATGGAGCGGCGATACAGGATCGCGGGCTACAGCGAGCGGCCCGTACGGGAGGCCGAACTCTGGCTCGCCGATGCGATCGGCGACGACGAGCGGGCGGAGCGGGCCTTCAAGCGCTGGCTGGCGGCCGATCGCGACGACATGAGCGACTGCCGCGCCTGCGAGCTCAACGGCCAGGGCCAGTACGCGGTCCTGCGCGACGACGACGCCCAGGCCCTGGAGATCTGGGCGCCGGTGCTGGCGGGTGAGAACACCTGCGCCGAGGAGCCGCACCGGGTGCTGGCCACCTCCCTGCTGCCGCTGTCGCGGCTCGGCCGGACCGACGAGGCGCGCTCGAACCACCTGCGCGGCTACCGCATGGCGCGTGGCAACGAAAGCCTGCTGCCCGCGGTCGCCAAGCACATCGAGTTCTGCGCGCTGACCGGGAACGAATCGCGCGGCCTGGAGATCCTGGCCGAGCACGCCTCCCACGTCGGACCGCTCGCCAATGTCGACGACCAGCTGGCCTTCCACGGCGGCATCCTCGTACTGCTGCGCCGGCTGAGGGAGCTGGGGCACGGGCAGAGCCCGGCCGTCCCCTACGAGGGCGTGCCGCACACCGTCTCCGAGCTGTACGAGGTGCTGCACGCGGGCGCGCTCGGCATCGCCCGGCAGTTCGACGTGCGCAACGGCACCACCCGGGTCTCGGACCGGTTCCTGGCGCGGATCGGGCGGGAGCCGCTGATCGGCCACCTGCCGCTGGGGGTGCGCAGTGCGGCGCTCGGGCAGGCCGTCAGCCCCGCCGCTCCCGGCTTTTCCACCGCGCCCTCGCCGGCGATGGCGCCCACCGGGTTCGCCGAGCTGGTGGAGCGCGCCCGGCAGGCGCGTGACCTGGGCCATCCAGGCGCCGACGCACTGTGGGCCGAGGTGGCCGTACGGGTGGACGCACAGCCGGAGCCCGACCCGCTGGTCTCGGCCGACCTGGCGGACTACCGGGCGCTCGCCGCGGCGAAGCGGGGGGCCGAGGAGGCACCGGAGCTGCTGGCGGCGGTGCGCGCGGGCTACCGGGCGCTCGGGCGGGCGGAACGCGCGGCCCTGACCGACCTGCGGCTGGCGAGCGTGGCCGCACAGTCCGGGGCCGCGCCCGCGGAGATCAGGAGGCTGCTCGGCGTGGCCGTGCGGGCCGCGGAGTCGCTGGACGCCGCGGAGCCGCTGCGGACCCGGCGGATCGCGCTCGCGGAACTGACGGCGATCCGCGTGGAGTCGTACCTGCGCTCGGTCGAGGCCACCGGGGACGAGGAGCACGGGCACGGTCATGTCGAGCTGGCGGCCGAGCTGACCGCTTTCGTCGCGGCCTACGAGGGCACGCTGGCGGATCTCACGGCCGAGGCCGAGGAGATGCTGGGGCGGATCGCGCTGTCGCAGGGCGACCTGGAGCGGGCCGTGGATCTGCTGGCGGCTGCTGCGGAGCGGGCGGTCGCGGCGGGCCTGCCGTGGCAGGCGGTGGACGCGCTGGTGCTGCGGGCCGGGGTGCTGATGCGGCTGGACCGGCCTGAGGAGGCGGAGCAGGCGGCGCGTTCCGCGCTGGAGGGTGCCGCCGAGGTGACCGACGCCGAGGCGCAGGGCGTCGTACGGCTGACCCTCGCGGACATCCTGCTGCGACGGGGGGAGGCGGCCGAGGCCGCGGGGCACGCGTTGACGGGAGCCCACTGGTTCGACCAGGCCGGTCTCACCGCCGACGGCGGGGCGCAGGTCCGGCTGGTTCTGGCCCGGGCGTACGCACAGGACGGGCGGGCCGCCGAGGCGGCGGAGGTCCTGCAGTCGGCCCTTCCGGATCTGCTGGAGCACGGCGAGGAGCAGGCCGTCTTCGCCCGGGAGTTCCTGGGTGATCTGCTGCGTCGGCTGAACGAGTTCCGGCCGGCGGCGGAGCAGTACCTGCTGGCGGCGGAGACGGCCAAGGGGTGGGAGGATCCGCGGCCGCAGGCCGGCCTCGCCCAGTCGGCCGCCGACACCCTGTCCGACGCGGGGCTGGCCACGGAGGCGGTCGCCGCCTACGAACGGGCGCTGGAGCTGCACCGGCTGACGGGGGAGGCGCCGGTTGCCGAGGTGCGGGTCCTGCGCTCGCTGGCCTGGCTGGGGCTGCGCGAGGCGGTCACCGACGCGGCCGTATCGCGGGCCCGGACCTTGATGGACGAGGCGGTCGGCGTACTGGAGGCCGCGCTGACGGCGGAGCCCGGGGCTGCGCACCTGCGGTCCGAACTGGCCCAGACCTGGCACCAGCTGGCGCAGGTCCTCGACCGACGTGTCAGCGCGCAGGCGGAACACTTCGACGAGGACGAGGACGAGCACGAGGACGACGACCGGGACGGGGATGAAGGCGGGGGCGAGGACGCGCCGGAGAAGCTGAGCGAGGCGGAGATCGAGGCGCTGCGTCTGGAGGAGATCGGCCTCTGGGACCGGGCCGCCTCGGCCTATGCGGAGCTCGGACCGGACCATCTGCGGGACCGGTTCCAGTGCCTGAACAACGCCGCCTGGACGGAGCAGGAGCGGGGCCGGGCGGACGCGGGGGCCGCACGGGTCGCCGCGCTGATCGACGAGGTCAAGGCACTGCCCGAAAGCGATGTGCCCGACTGGCTTCTGCCGTCCGCCGAGCGTCTGTTCGCGCAGCTGACCGCCTGAGCCGATTGCCTGAACCGGCTGTCTGAACCGGCTGCCGTCGGTCGTCGCCGCCCCCGCCGAGGGCAGCGGCGACGACCGCGGCAGCGTGGGATCAGCTGTCCAGCTGGGCCGCGGCCTCCGTGGCGATCTTCTCGAAGACCGCCTCGTCCACGGCGAAGTCGGAGTCCGGGATCGGCGCATGGATCACCAGCTCGGTGAAGCCCAGCTCGAGGTGACGGCCCGCGAAGTCGACGAACGCGTCCACGGACGACAGCACAGCGTTGGCCTCGGGCGTGAAGCCGGTCAGCAGGATCTTCTCGATCGATGCAGAGTCCCTGCCGATCTCCGCGCAGGCCTTGTCGAGCCGGGCGAGCTGCCCGCGGATGGCCTCCAGCGACTGCTCGGGCGTGCCGTCCTCGAAGAGCTTCGGGTCACCTGTGGTCACCCAGCCCTGGCCGTGCCGCGCTGCGAGCCGCAGGCCGCGCGGCCCGGTCGCGGCGACGGCGAACGGCAGCCTCGGCCGCTGCACACAACCGGGGATGTTGCGGGCTTCCTCGGCGGAGTAGAAGGTCCCCTCGTGGCTCACCGCGCCCTCGGTCAGCAGCGTGTCCAGCAGCGGTACGAACTCGGCGAAGCGGTCGGCCCGCTCGCGCGGGCTCCACGGCTCCTGGCCCAGTGCGGTCGCGTCGAAGCCGTTGCCGCCCGCGCCGATGCCGAGCGTGACGCGCCCGCCGGAGATGTCGTCCAGGGAGATGAGCTCCTTGGCGAGGGTCACCGGGTGGCGGAAGTTCGGCGAGGTGACGAGCGTGCCCAGGCGCAGTCGCTCGGTGGCGGTGGCCGCCGCCGTCAGGGTGGGCAGCGCGCCGAACCACGGACCGTCGCGGAAGGACCGCCAGGACAGGTGGTCGTAGGTGTAGGCGGTGTGGAACCCGAGCTGCTCAGCCCGGAGCCACTGGTCACGGCCTCCTTCGTGCCATCGACGTACCGGAAGGATCACCGTGCTCAGACGAAGACTCATGCGTTCGAGACTACGGCCGCCTCATGTTTCACGTGAAACATGAGGCCTCCGGCACGGGACAATCCCACCGTGGTCCGGCCGGTCACGGGCGATGGGCGAAGATGGAGCGGTGACCTCGGCTCCCCAGTGCCCGGACGGGCCAACCCCCACCCCCCGGCTCATCGCCACCGACCTCGACGGCACCCTGCTGCGCGACGACAAGTCCGTCTCGCTCCGCACCGTCGCCGCCCTCGCCGCCGCCGAGGAGGCCGGGATCGAGGTCTTCTTCGTCACCGGACGTCCCGCCCGCTGGATGGACGTGGTCAGCGACCACGTGCACGGCCACGGCCTCGCGATCTGCGCGAACGGCGCGGCGGTCGTCGATCTGCACGCAGGGCGGGAATTCGTGCAGGTCAGAGCGCTTCCCCGAGCTGCCGCCCTGGCCGTCGTGACCGCCCTGCGGACCGCGACACCGGGCGCCTCCTTCGCGGTCGAGCTGACCACCGGCATCAACTACGAGCCTGCGTACCCGCCGTTCTTCAAGGACCCGGGCGCCCACGTCGCCATCGCCGAGAAGCTGCTCACAGAAGGCACGGACGAGAGCGCCGCGCCCGTACTCAAGCTGCTCGCGCACCACGCCGAACTGGCTCCGGACGAGTTCCTCGCCCTGGCCCGCTCGGCTGCCGGCGAGTACGCCTCGATCACCCGCTCCAGCCCGACCGCCCTGCTGGAGATCAGCGGGCAGGGTGTCTCCAAGGCGAGCACCCTGGCGTTGTGCTGCGCCGAGCGGGGCATTTCCCCCGCCGAGGTCGTGGCTTTCGGGGACATGCCGAACGACGTGGAGATGCTCAGCTGGGCGGGCACCTCCTACGCGATGGGCAACGCCCACCCGGATGTGATCGCGGCCGCGTCCGGCCGTACGACCGCCAACAACGAGGACGGGGTCGCCGTCGTCATCGAGCGCATCGTGGCCGACCGGATCGCACAGCGACAGCAGTAGGGACTCCGAGGGGCAGGCCCCGCGGGATCCGGAGGACAGCTCTAGAGCGGGGCCTCCCACACCAGGGTGGTGCCGCCGCCGTCCTCGCCGATGCCCGGGCCGTACGAGCTCGCGCCGCCCAGCGACTCGGCCCGCCGGCGCAGGTTCCGCAGCCCGCTGCGCCGCCCGCCCTCGGGGATGCCCACCCCGTCGTCGGCGACCTCCAGCCGGACGCCCGGGCGTCCGTCCGCCAGCGTGATCGTGGAGTCCAGAACCACCTCGATCCGGGACGCGTCGGCGTGGCGGAACGCATTGGACAGGGCCTCGCGCAGCGCGGCGATCAGGTTCTTGCCCACCAGTTCGCCGACGACCGCGTCGATCGGACCCAGGAAGCGGTGCGCGGGCTTGAAGCCGAGCGGCACGGCGGCCATGTTGATCTCCCGCAGCACCCGGGTGCGCAGCCCCGAGGGAGCCTCCGCCGGGCCCTGCTGGAGGGCAAAGATCGCCGTACGGATCTCCTGGATCGTCACGTCCAGCTCGTCCACGGCCTTTCCGACCCCGTCGCGGACCTCGGGGACGATGGACCGGCGCTGGGCGCCCTCCAGCATCATGCCGGTCGCGAACAGCCGCTGGATGACCAGGTCGTGCAGGTCCCGGGCGATCCGGTCACGGTCCTCGAACACGGCGAGCCGCTCCCGGTCGCGCTGCGCCTCGGCCATCATCAGCGCGAGCGCGGCCTGCGAGGCGAACTGCGTGGCCAAGGTCCGCTCGGCCTCGCAGAACGGCCGTTTACCGCGGGCCCTCGGGGTGACCAGGGCCCCCAGCACCCGGCCGCCGCTGTGCAGCGGCAGCATCATGCAGGGCCCGTACTGGCTGGTCATCTCGCTGATCATGCGCGGATCCGACGCGGCGTCGTCCACGAAGACCGGCTCGCCCTGGAACAGACTGTGCACGACCGGGCTCTCGGCGGGGATCACCACGCCGAGCGAGGTGGCCGGGTTCTCCGCGGAGACGGCGACGATCTCCATCCCGCCTTCCTCGGCCGGCAGCATCACGATCCCGGCCGAGGAGTCGGCCAGGTGGCGGGCCTGCTCGGCCACCACCGCGAGGGCGTCGTCCGCGTCCCCGCCGGACAGCAGGGCCGTGGTGACGGCCACCGATCCGTCGATCCAGCGCTCGCGCTGGGTGGCGGCCTCGTACAGCCGGGCGTTGCCGATGGCGATGCCCGCCTCGGTGGCCAGCACCCGGACCATGTGGACGTCGTAGTCGTTGAACGGGCCGCCGCCGTTCTTCTCGGCAAGGTACAGATTGCCGAAGATCTCCCCCTGCACCCGGATCGGGACACCGAGGAACGTCTTCATGGCCGGGTGGTGCGGCGGGAATCCGGCCGAGCGCGGATCCTTCGTCAGATCGACGAGCTGGACGGTGTCGGGGTGCGAGATGAGCGCCCCCAGCAGCCCCCGCTTCCCGTCCGGACGGTGCCCGATCTTCCCGGCCAGCTCCGGGCTGATCCCGAACGTGACGAAGTCCGAAAGTCCGCGGCCCTCGGTGTCGACGACGCCGATCGCCGCGTAGCGCGCGTCCGCGAGTTCGGCCGCGGTCTCGCAGATCCGGTCCAGCGTGGAGTGCAGTTCGAGTCCGGTACCGACCGACCTCATGGCTTCCAGCAGCTGCGGTACCCGGGCCGTGAGCTCGGTGGACAGGCCTTGCAGACTCCGGGTGGCCTGGGTGGCGGCCTCCAGCGGGTCCGGCGTTCCCGGTGATGGTTCCGGCGATTCCTTGGACTCCTGCACTGACATGCCCTTGAGCCTAGTTAGTCCCGATTAGCGGGGAAAGTCGGCCTGGAGAAAGTCGGCCACGGTCCCGTCGGCTTCCCTTTCCCGCTCCAGCAACCGCCGCAGCGGTCCCTCGGCGACGGCCAGCTCGGCGTACGCGCCGCGCTGTACGACCTCTCCGCCGTCGAGCACGAGCACCTCGTCGACCGCCTCCAGCCCGGCCAGCCGGTGCGTGATCAGCACGGTGGTACGGCCCTCGGTCGCCGCCAGCAGGTCCGCCGTCAGCGCGTCCGCCGTGGCCAGGTCCAGATGCTCGGCCGGCTCGTCCAGCACCAGTACGGGGAAGTCCGCGAGCAGCGCCCGGGCCAGTGCCAGGCGCTGGCGCTGGCCGCCCGAGATCCGCTCACCGTGCTCGCCGACCAGCGTGTCGAGCCCGTCCGGCAATCCGTCGGCCCACTCCAGGAGCCGCGCCGCGGCCAGCGCATCCCGCAGCTCCTGCTCACTCGCTCCGGTCCGGGCCAGCCGCAGGTTCTCCCGTACCGAGCTGTCGAAGAGGTGCGCGTCCTGGGCGCAGAGCCCCACGAGCACGCGCACGTCGTCGCCGTCGAGCGTGCACGCGTCGGTCCCGCCCACGGTGTACGTGCCTTCGCGCGGGTCCAGGAAGCGCAGCAGGACCTGCGCGAGGGTGGTCTTGCCGGATCCCGACGGGCCGACGACGGCGATGCGCCGGCCGGCTTCCAGGGTCAGGTCCACGCCCCGCAGCGCGTCTCGCTCCTGGCCGGGGTGCCGTGCGGCGAGCCCCGTCAGCCTCAGCGGGAAGGGCGAGCCGGGGGCCGCGGCGGCCTGCTCCGGCTCGGCCACCGGTGCCGGTGCGTCGATGACCTCGTAGACCCGCTCGGCGCTACGGCGCACCCGCTGGCGGTACTGGACGGCGAGCGGAAGGCCGTTGACCGCCTCGAAGGCGGCGAGCGGGGTCAGTACGGCGACGGCCATGACCACCCCGGACAGCCGTCCGTCGTGCACCGCGGTCGCGGCCGCGGCCGCCGAGGCCACGACGGTCAGCCCGCACACGAGGGCGGACAACCCACCGCCCAGCCCGGCCGCGGCCGCTCCGCGCGCGGCGATCCGCGTCAGCACGCCGTCGCTCTGCCTGGCCCGGCCCTTGCGGTCCTCCAGCGCCCCGGCGACGGTCAGCTCGGCGGTGCCGGTGAGCAGATCGGCCACCTGGGTGGCGAGCTCGCCCCGGGCGGGCGCGAGCCGGCGCTCGGCACGCCGGGCGCAGGCCCCGCTGACGAGCGGAACGCCGATGCCGGCGAGGAGCAGCCCGACGGCGAGCGCGGCTCCGGCCTCCGGCAGCAGCCAGGTGGTGAAGGCGACCGAGCCGGTGCCGACGAGCACCGCGGTCCCGACCGGCAGCAGCCAGCGCAGCCAGTAGTCCTGCAGTGCGTCGGCGTCGGCCACCAGCCGGGTCAGCAGGTCCCCGCGCCGGTGCTCGCGCAGTCCGGCGGGGGCGATGCGCTCCAGCCTCCGGTACACGGAGACGCGCAGATCGGCGAGCATCCGCAGCACGGCGTCGTGCGATACGAGCCGCTCGGCATACCGGAAGACCGCCCGCCCCATGCCGAAGGCCCGCGTGGCGGTCACGGCCACCATCAGATAGAGCACGGGAGGCTGCTCGGAGGCCCGCGAGATCAGCCAGCCGGACACGGCCATCAGCCCGACGCTGCACCCCACGGCCAGCGCTCCGAGCAACAGCCCGAGCCGGAAGCGGCCTTGCCACGCCTTGGCCACGGCCCGTACCCGGCGCAGCGGATCGCTCCCGCCCGAGTCGGTCCCGCCGACGGCGCGCGCCCGCTCGGCCGCAGCCCCGAGGATCCACTCCCCGGCGTCGGACGCGGACGGCTCCGGAGCCCCGGCCCGGCCGGCCACCGGCCGGGGGAGCGGCCCGGACCCGGCTCCTGGCGCGGCCATCGCCACCACCCGGTCGGCGACGGCGAGCAGCGCCGGCCGGTGCACGACCAGCAGGACGGTCCGGCCCACGGCCAGCCGCCGGACCGCGTCCACCACGCCGGCCTCGGTCTCGCCGTCCAGCGCCGCGGTCGGCTCGTCCAGCAGCAGCACGGGGCGGTCCGCCAGGAACGCCCGTGCGAGGGCCAGCCGTTGGCGCTGCCCGGCGGACAGTCCGACACCGCCCTCGCCCAGGGAGGTCTCCACCCCGCGCGGCAGTGTGGCCACGAACTCCCAGGCCCCGGCGTCCTCCAGGGCCCGGGTCACCTCCGCTTCCGAGGCTCCCGGGCGGGCCAGCCGTACGTTCTCCCCGATGGTCCCGGCGAACAGGTGCGGGCGCTGCGGCACCCACGCCACCCGCTCCCGCCACTGCTCCGGCGACAGCCCGGCAAGGTCCGTGCCCGCGATCCGAACCCGTCCCGCGGTCGGTGCCACGAACCCCAGCAGCACCTGGAGCAGCGTGGACTTGCCGACCCCGCTCGGGCCGGTGAGGGCCACGCACTCCCCCGGTTCGACGGTCAGCGAGACCGGCCCGGGCGAGTCCTGACCCCGGCCTTCGTACCGGACGGCGACCCCGTCGATCTCGATGCGCAGGGGAGTGCCGCTCGGCAGGGCGGCCCCGCCTGCCGGACGCGCGACAGGGGTCTCCAGGACCTCGAAGATCTCCTCCGCGGCCGCCAGCCCCTCGGCGGCCGCGTGGTACTGCGCGCCGACCTGCCGCAACGGCAGGTACGCCTCGGGCGCCAGGATCAGGATGACCAGTCCGGTGTAGAGGTCCAGTTCCCCGTGGACCAGCCGCATGCCGATGGTCACCGCCACCAGCGCCACCGACAGGGTCGCCAGCAGTTCCAGCGCGAAGGAGGAGAGGAAGGCGATGCGCAGGGTCCGCATCGTCGCTTGCCGGTAGTCGTCAGTGATCTTGCGGATCGACTCGGCCTGGGCCTTGGCCCGTCCGAAGACCTTCAGTGTGGGCAGTCCCGCCACCACGTCGAGGAAGTGGCCCGACAGGCGTGACAGCAACCGCCACTGGCGGTCCATCCGGGACTGGGTGGCCATGCCGATGAGGACCATGAACAGCGGGATCAGGGGCAGGGTGACGACGATGATGGCCGCCGACACCCAGTCCTCGGTGACGATCCGGGCGAGCACCGCCACCGGTACGACCACCGCGAGCCCCAGCTGGGGCAGGTAGCGGGAGAAGTAGTCGTCGAGTGCGTCCACGCCCCGGGTGGCCAGGGCGACCAGTGACCCGGTCCGCTGACCGTTCAGCCAGCCCGGTCCCAGATCCGCGGCCCGGTCCAGCAGCCGGCCCCGCAGTTCCGACTTGACCGCAGCACCGGCCCGGTGCGCGGCCAGCTCCGTCAGCCAGGCGATCAGGCCGCGGCCCAGCGCCACCGCCGCGAGCAGCAGCAGCGGCGTCCGGAGCGCGGCCCCGCCCAGCCCCTCCTCGAAGGCACCGACCACGATCTCGGCGATCAGCATCGCCTGACCGACGACCAGCCCCGCCCCGGCCAGGCCCAGGGCCACCACCGCGCCCAGGAAGAGGCGGGTGGAACGGGCGTACCGAAGCAGGCGCGGGTCGATCGGTTTCACGTGAAACATCCCCCAGGCAGGGTCAGTCGGTCAGGCAGGAGGGGCGGGGCGGCGGGGCTCACACGTCGGAACTCAGTGCGCGTCGACGATGTGATGCGTCCCGATCCGCTTGCGGAACACCCAGTACGTCCAGCCCTGGTAGAGCAGGACGAGCGGCGTGGCCACTGCCGCGAGCCAGGTCATGATCTTCAGGGTGTACGGGCTGGACGAGGAGTTGGTGACCGTGAGGTTCCAGGCATCGTCCAGCGAGGACGGCATGACGTTCGGGAACAGCGTCAGGAAGAGCATCGCGACGGCCGCCGCGATGGTGACCCCGGACAGTGCGAACGCCCAGCCCTCGCGGCCCGCCAGGTTGAAGCCGAGGGCCCCCACCAGCGCGAGCACCGCGACCACCATGGCGATCAGGCTCTTGGCGTCGCCGCGCGTGAACTGGGTCCAGGTCAGGAAGACCAGGGCCAGCACCGCGGTAACCAGGCCCAGCCGGATCGCGAGCCTGCGGGAGCGGTCCCGTATGTCACCGACCGTCTTGAGCGAGGTGAAGACCGCGCCGTGGAAGGTGAACAGGGTCAGGGTGACCAGGCCGCCGAGGATCGAGTAGCCGTTGAGCAGGTCGAGGAAGGTGCCGACGTACTCCTTGTTCTGATCGATCTTCACACCGCGGACGATGTTGGCGAAGGCCACACCCCACAGGAACGCGGGGATCAGCGAGGTCCAGAAGATCGCGTGTTCCCAGTTGGTCTGCCACTTGTCCTCGGGGCGCTTGTGCCGGTACTCGAACGCCACCCCCCGGATGATCAGGCAGACCAGGATGAGCAGCAGCGGCAGGTAGAACCCGGAGAAGAGGGTGGCGTACCAGTCGGGGAACGCGGCGAAGGTCGCACCGCCCGCGGTGAGCAGCCAGACCTCGTTGCCGTCCCAGACGGGCCCGATGGTGTTGATCAGGACCCGCTTCTCCGTACGGTCACGGGCGAGCAGCTTGGTCAGTACGCCGACTCCGAAGTCGAAGCCCTCCAGGAAGAAGTAGCCGATCCACAGAACGGCGATGAGCACGAACCAGACGTCGTGGAGTTGCATCGTGTGGTCTCCTCAGCCTCAGTACGAGAAGGCCATCGGCCGGTCGGAGTTCTTGTCGTCCCCGCCGATCTTGGTGGGCGGGTTGAGGTCGGCCTCCGTGAGTTCGGGGGGCCCGAGCTTGACGTACTTCACGAGCAGCTTGACCTCGATCACGGCGAGCACCGCGTACAGGAGCGTGAAGCCGATCATGGACGTGAGGACCTCGCCCTGGGAGACACCCGGCGAGACCGCGTCCCGGGTGCGCAGGACGCCGTAGACCACCCAGGGCTGGCGGCCCATCTCGGTGAAGATCCAGCCCCAGGAGTTGGCGATGAGCGGGAAGCCCATGGTCCAGAGCGCGACGATCCAGTACAGCTTTCCCCACTTGGGGCTCAGCGCCTGCTTGTAAAGCACCAGGTTCGGGACCTCGTCCTCCGAGGTCCGCAGCCCCGGCGGCAGCATGAACTTCTTGCGGGTCAGCCAGAGCCCCAGCACGCCGACGCCCAGCGAGGCCATGCCGAAGCCGATCATCCACCGGAAGCCCCAGTAGGCGACCGCGATGTTGGGCCGGTAGTCGCCGGGCCCGAACCTCTCCTGCTCGGCCTTGTTGACGTCGTTGATGCCCGGGACGAAGGAGGTGAAGTCGTCGTTCGCCAGGAAGGACAGCAGGCCCGGAATCTCTATCGCGACCTTGTTGTGGCCCTTGTCGACATCGCCGTAGGCGAAGATCGAGAAGGGAGCCGGCGCCTCGCCGTCCCAGAGCGCCTCGGCGGCCGCCATCTTCATGGGCTGCTGCTTGAACATCACCTTGCCGAGCAGGTCGCCGCTGATGGCGGTGCCCAGTCCGGCGATGATCATGACGACCAGGCCGAGCCGCAGCGAGCTGCGCATCACCGGGACGTGCTTCTTGCGGGCCAGGTGGAAGGCGGCGATGCCGGCCATGAACGCGCCGCCGACCAGGAAGGCGGCCGTCATGGTGTGGAAGAACTGGGTGAGCGCGGTGTTCTGGGTGAGCACGTGCCAGAAATCGGTGAGCTCGGCCCGGCCGCGCTCCTCGTTGATGCGGTAACCGACCGGGTGCTGCATCCAGGAATTGGCCGCCAGGATGAAGTAGGCGGAAAGGATGGTGCCGATGGACACCATCCAGATGCAGGCCAGGTGGATCTTCTTCGGCAGCTTGTCCCAGCCGAAGATCCACAGACCAATGAAGGTCGACTCGAAGAAGAAGGCGATCAGCGCTTCGAAGGCCAGCGGGGCCCCGAAGATGTCACCGACGAATCGCGAGTAGTCGGACCAGTTCATGCCGAACTGGAACTCCTGGACGATGCCGGTGACGACACCCATCGCGATATTGATCAAGAAGAGCTTTCCCCAGAACTTCGTGGCCCTGAGGTACTTCTCCTTCTCGGTACGCACCCACGCGGTCTGCAGGCCGGCCGTGAGCGCGGCGAGCGAGATCGTCAAGGGGACGAACAGGAAGTGATAGACGGTGGTAATACCGAACTGCCATCGCGCCAGGGTCTCTGGCGCCAAAGCTAGGTCCACGTCGTCGTCTCCTTCGGTTCGCCGTGGTCACAGCCGCAGTCTGCCTGTTGTGTCCCGCTCAATTCGGGAGGAAGCGGGACACGCTTGTGAACGCGTTCACATTCACAAGCATTATGTCGCACCGGCATCCGGCCCCTTCGGGCGGGTCCCCTCTAGCCAACAGATTCAACAGATTGTTGAATGCGGCTCATGAAGATACGAATCTCCTGGCCTGCGGGTCAGCTCACCGCAACCCTCGACGAGACCCCGACCAGCAAGGCGCTGGCCGAGGCCCTTCCGATCTCCGCCTCCGCGAACACCTGGGGCGAGGAGGTCTACTTCGACACCGGCGTCTCCGTCGCCCTGGAGCACGACGCCCAGCAGGTCGTCGAGCCCGGCACGGTCGCCTTCTGGACCGAGGGCGACGCGCTCGCCCTGCCCTACGGCCCCACGCCCATCTCGCGCGGAGGCGAGAGCCGCCTGGCGAGCCCGTGCAACGTGCTCGGCTCGTTCGACGGCGACCCCCGCCTGCTGTCCACCGTCCGCGACGGCGATCCCATCCGCGTGGAACTGGCCTGACCAGGCCTACAGCTCCTTGAAGAACGCCTCCGCCGTGTGCAGGAAGAGGTCGTTCGCCTCGGTCTCACCGATCGTGACCCGCAGGCCCTCGCCCGCGAAGGGCCGGACCACCACACCGGCCTTCTCGCAGGCCGCCGCGAAGTCGGCCGTCCGCTCCCCCAGCCGCATCCACACGAAGTTCGCCTGGGTGTCCGGCACGGTCCAGCCCTGCGCGAGGAGCGTCTCGTGCACCCGGTTCCGCTCGCACACCAGCGCCCCGACGCGCCCCATCAGCTCGTCCTCGGCGCGCAGCGAGGCGACCGCCGCGTCCTGCGCGAGCTGGCTGACGCCGAAGGGCACCGCCGTCTTGCGCAGCGCCGCGGCCACCGGCTCGTGCGCCACAGCGAAGCCGACGCGCAGGCCGGCGAGCCCGTACGCCTTGGAGAACGTACGCAGCACGCAGACGTTCGGGCGGTTGCGGTACAGCTCGATGCCGTCCGGCACGTCGGCGTCGCGCACGAACTCGCGGTAGGCCTCGTCCAGCACCACCAGGACGTCCGAGGGCACCCGGTCCAGGAAGCGCTCCAGCTCGGCACGGCGCACGGCGGTGCCGGTGGGGTTGTTGGGGTTGCAGACGAAGATCAGCCGGGTCCGCTCGGTGATCGCCTCGGCCATCGCGTCCAGGTCGTGCACATCGCCCTCGGTCAGCGGCACCCGCACCGAGGTCGCACCCGAGATCTGCGTGATGATCGGGTACGCCTCGAAGGAGCGCCAGGCGTAGATGACCTCGTCGCCCGGGCCGGCCGTCGACTGGATCAGCGACTGGGCCACACCCACCGAGCCGGTGCCGGTGGCGATGTGCTCGACCGGCACCCCGAACCGCTCCGCGATCTCGTTCACCAAGCCGGTGCAGGCCATGTCCGGGTACCGGTTGAAGTTCCCGGCCGCCGCGACCGCGCTCTCCAGCACCCCGCTCAGCGGCGGGTAGGGGTTCTCGTTCGAGGACAGTTTGTACGCGACGGGCCCGCCCGCGGCAGCCGGCTTCCCGGGCTTGTACGTGGGAATGCCATCCAGCTCGGCGCGCAGCCTCGGGCTCTTCTCGCTCACCGCAGGTCCTCCTCGACCATCCCGTCCGACGTCGCCGTCGACTCAATACTGCTCACCTTATGAGGATTCCGCTCTCCCGAGAATGGGGGCGCCTGGAATGCGGGGGAGCGCGCGCATATATGCGCGCGCCGGTGGCCTGCGCCGTGGCGCGCGTCCCTCGTGCAGGTGAGTTGAGACCGGCCCGAGACCACACCGTTTTGGCATGCCCGTGGCCGCCGACAAGCTTCACCACAGGGTCAAGGGATCAAATGCCTTCAGTTCCAAGGTCATTGGGGGTGGCGAACCATGCAGAAACGTGCCTGTCAACGCGTGCATATGCACACGGACCACCCACCCCACCGAGCCCTACTATCGGCTCGCCATGACAGCAGCAGGGAAGCATCAGGTGAGCCGGACCGAGACCACCCGGCGGGCCGCCGGCCGACAGGGCCGGGCAGGCATCAGGGACGTGGCCGCCGCGGCGGGCGTCTCCATCACAACCGTCTCCGACGCGCTCAATGGCAAGGGACGGCTGCCCGACGCCACCCGCCGCCACGTTCGCGAGGTAGCCGACCGGCTGGGCTACCGCCCGTCAGCCGCCGCCCGCACCCTCCGTACCGGCAAGTCGGGCCTCATCGGCCTGACCGTGACGACGTACGGGGATGAACCTTTCACCTTCACCGAATTCGCCTACTTCGCCGAGATGGCCAGGGCCGCCACCTCCGCCGCGCTCGCGCGCGGCTACGCCCTCGTCATCCTCCCCGCCACCTCCCGACACGACGTGTGGTCCAACGTCGCCCTCGACGGCACCGTCGTCATCGACCCCTCCGACCACGATCCCGTCGTCACCGAACTGGTCCGCCAGGGCCTGCCCGTGGTCTCCGACGGCCGCCCGGCAGGCTCCCTCCCCGTCACCGCCTGGGTCGACAACGATCACGAGGCCGCCGTACTGGGCCTGCTCGACCACCTCGCCGCCGCCGGCGCCCGCAGGATCGGGCTGCTGACCGGCACCACCACCGACACCTACACCCGGCTCTCCACCACCGCCTACCTCAGCTGGTGCGAGCGCGTCGGCCAGGACCCCGTCTACGAGTCCTATCCCGCCCACGACCCCTGCGCGGGTGCCGTGGCCGCCGACCGGCTCCTCGCCCGCCCCGACCGGCCCGACGCCGTGTACGGGCTCTTCGACCCCAACGGCACCGACCTGCTCGCCGCCGCCCGGCGCTACGGCCTGCGCGTCCCGGAGGACCTGCTGCTCGTGTGCTGCAGCGAATCCACCGTGTACGCCAACACCGAACCGCCCATCACCACCCTCTCCCTCAAACCGCGCCGCATCGGCACCGCCGTCGTGCAGCTGCTCATCGACGCGATCGAGGGAGTGGACACCGGACGCCCCGTCGAACAGGTCGTCCCGACCGAGCTCATCATCCGAACTTCGTCACAGCGCAGGCAGCCCCGTACGACCGTCAGCCCGCCCCGTTCTCCGGCCCAGGACTGACCGCCAGACCGTCCGGTCGGCTTGGCCAACAGCCCGGCCGCGGATTTCCGCAACACCGATATCGGGAGAAATCGGCAGGAACGATCGGCTCCGCAAAGGATTCACCACCCCTGGTGCGTCACAGAGCGCGAGCCGCATTCCTATGATGGGCGCACGACATCACGGACCCTCCTCCCTGGAGGTCAGGAGGGTCCGCAGGTGTACGGCAGCGCGACGGTGGTGGAGGGGTCGATGACTCAGGGGGCCGGTCAGGGACCCGCGATGCGGACGGAAACGCTGCGGGACTTCCGGGTGCCGGTCACCGAACCCGTTCCGTACGCCGTATCCGCCGGGCTGCCCGATGAGGCCCCCGTCTACGGCGAGTACCCGGCGTACTACGAGGACGGCGCACGGAGCGTTCCCCCGCAGCCGGGCTACACGCCGCAGTCGGCCATGCAGCCCGCGGCACCGCCCGTCCCGCATCACAAGGCGTACGAGGTCCACGAGGTGCACGCGGTCACGGAGCCCGAACCCGCATCCGAGCCCGACGACGACTTCGACGGGTACACCCCGACCCACCGCGACCTGCCCGTCATCGGGCGCGGCGCGCTCGGCGGCCCCGGCGACACCGTGCAGGTCCAGTACGTGCCCCAGGACGTGGCGGCCGCCGGTCCCGGCCCGCTCTACGTCGTCGGCGACGTCCACGGCTACCTCGACGAACTCGTCACCGAACTCCACGCCCAGGGCCTCATCGACGCGGAGCGCCGCTGGTCCGCCGGGAACGCCCGCCTCTGGTTCCTCGGCGACTTCACCGACCGCGGCCCCGACGGCATCGGCGTCATCGACCTCGTCATGCGGCTGTCCGCCGAGGCAGCGGCCGCCGGCGGCTACTGCAAGGCCCTCATGGGCAACCACGAGCTGTTGCTCATCGGCGCCAAGCGGTTCGGCGACACCCCCGTCTCCTCCGGCGCCGGCACCGCCACCTTCCAGGCGGCCTGGCTGCTCAACGGCGGCCAGCGCACCGACATGGAGCGCCTTCAGGACGTACACCTGCAGTGGATGTCCCGCCTGGACGCGGCCGTCCTGGAGGAAGGGCACCTGCTCCTGCACTCCGACACCACGGCCTACCTGGACTACGGCGACTCGATCGAGGACGTCAACGACACCATCCACGAACTGCTCAACCGCAACGACGCCGACATCACCTGGGACCTCTTCCGCAAGTTCACCAAGCGGTTCGCCTTCCGCGACGAGGAGACCGGCCCCGGAGCCGTACGCGAACTGCTCGGTACCTACGGCGGCAGCCGCGTCGTGCACGGGCACAGCCCCATCCCCTACCTGCTCGGCGAAGTGGGCACCGAGGACGGTGACGAGTCCCGCGGACCGGAGGCAGTGGACGGCCCCCACGTGTACGCGGCGGGGCTCGCCATCGCGATGGACGGCGGGGTCACGATGGCGGGCAAGCTGCTCGTCGTGCAACTTCCTCTGAGTGACTAAGGGTTGTCACGCAGGGGGTATTTCTGGAAAGCCCCTGTCAACCTGCGGTGTGGGCCCTCTACCATCGCTCTATCCGTAGCAGGCTCTCCTCCGTTTGTGCCGGCGCCCGGGTCTACGCGGGCAAACCGGCCCCCACGGAGCATCGGGGGATGCACATGACCAGCGCTCCGCACCTGCTGACCGAAGACCGACCGGAGTTTGATCGGCTCCTCGACGAGGCGCTGCGCACCGCACACGAACGGCCCGAGCTCGCCGCCCTCGGCGAACGCCTGAACGCCGAACAACTGCGCACCATGGCCCTGGGGGCCAGCGCCCTGCTGACCGCAGCCGCCGCCACCGAGTACGACCACTACGTGAAGGTCCGCGAGGAACGGCGCGACGAGGTCCTCTCCACTCCCGGGACGACGGGGGAGGAGGCCGGCGGACAGGCCGGCGCGGGCGGCGCGGGCCTCGGCGCCGTGATCGTGGTCCTCGCGCCCGTCCTGGCCGGCACCGCCATGCTGATATTCCTGCTGGTGGGCTACATCCTGAAGATGATCGAGCCCGAACCGGCCTTCGCCGAGACCATGCTGACGGCGGGTTCGTTCTTCGGGGTGCTCACCGTCGCCGCCCTGGTCTTCGCCGTGATCGGCCTGCTGGTGACTGCCATACGCAACGGCGCGACCGAGGTGGCCGCGGACGGGGCCGAGGAGATACCGGACGAGGTCGCGCGGGCCCGCGAGGCCTGGCGGCACGCACTGCTGGAGCGCGGCATCATGCCGTTCCTGCGAGACGCGCTGGCCGACCCGAGCGCGGGAACCGGTTTTCCGGCCCCCCGCAGACGCGGCAGCCGGATGCCCCACCTGGGGTACACGGCTCCTGATTTCACCAGTCCGGGATCCCCCTCCGAGGGCCCCCGGCCCGGCTACACGCCGCCGGACTTCTCGAGTCCGGACTTCGGCGGCCCGGAACACGAACCGCAGTAGAGCTCGCCCGCGGCCGTCGGTGTTTCACGTGAAACCAAGGCGCCGCCCCCGGCCAGACCGGCCGTGGAGCGGCGCCCTTGTCGGTGAGCCGTGCGTCAGTCGGCCAGCGGCAGGTAGACGCGGTTGCCCGACGCCGCGAACTCGGCGGACTTCTCCGCCATGCCCGCCTGGATCTCTTCGGCCTTCAGGTCACCGCCGTGCTCACGGCGGATGTCCTGCGAGATCTTCATCGAGCAGAACTTCGGACCGCACATGGAGCAGAAGTGCGCGGTCTTGGCCGGCTCGGCGGGCAGGGTCTCGTCGTGGAACTCACGCGCCGTGACCGGGTCGAGGGCCAGGTTGAACTGGTCCTCCCAGCGGAACTCGAAGCGGGCGTCTGACAGCGCGTCGTCCCACTCCTGGGCTCCCGGGTGCCCCTTGGCCAGGTCCGCGGCGTGCGCGGCGATCTTGTACGTGATCACGCCGGTCTTGACGTCGTCACGGTTGGGCAGGCCCAGGTGCTCCTTGGGCGTGACGTAGCAGAGCATCGCGGTGCCCCACCAGGCGATCATCGCGGCGCCGATGCCCGAGGTGATGTGGTCGTACGCGGGCGCGACGTCCGTGGTGAGCGGACCCAGCGTGTAGAACGGCGCCTCCTCGCAGATCTCCTGCTGGAGGTCGATGTTCTCCTTGATCTTGTGCATCGGGACGTGGCCCGGGCCCTCGATCATCGTCTGGACGTTGTGCCGCTTGGCGATCGTGTTCAGCTCGCCCAGCGTCTTCAGCTCCGCGAACTGCGCCGCGTCGTTGGCGTCCGCAATGGAACCGGGGCGCAGGCCGTCACCCAGCGAGTACGTGACGTCGTACGTCGCGAGGATGTCGCAGAGCTCCTCGAAGTTCGTGTAGAGGAAGTTCTCCTTGTGGTGCGCCAGGCACCACGCGGCCATGATCGATCCGCCGCGCGAGACGATGCCGGTCTTGCGACGGGCGGTCAGCGGCACGTAAGGCAGCAGCACGCCGGCGTGGACCGTCATGTAGTCGACGCCCTGCTCGGCCTGCTCGATGACCGTGTCCTTGTAGATCTCCCAGGTCAGGTCCTCGGCACGGCCGTCGACCTTCTCCAGCGCCTGGTAGAGCGGGACGGTGCCGATCGGGACCGGGGAGTTGCGCAGCACCCACTCACGCGTGGTGTGGATGTTGCGGCCCGTCGAGAGGTCCATGACCGTGTCGGCGCCCCACTTGGTCGCCCAGGTCATCTTGTCGACCTCCTCCTCGATGGAGGAGGTGACCGCGGAGTTGCCGATGTTGGCGTTGACCTTCACCAGGAACCGCTTGCCGATGATCATCGGCTCGATCTCAGGGTGGTTCACGTTCGCCGGAAGCACCGCACGACCTGCGGCGATCTCCTCACGGACGACCTCGGGGGAGACGTTCTCGCGGATCGCGACGTACTCCATCTCCGGGGTGATCTCGCCCCGGCGGGCGTACGCGAGCTGCGTGACGGCGGCGCCGCCACGGCCCCGGCGGGGCTGGCGCGGGCGGCCCGGGAAGACCGCGTCGAGGTTCTTGAGCCCACCCCGCGGCGAGGTGTGCTTGATTCCGTCGTCCTCGGGGCGCACGGGACGGCCCGCGTACTCCTCGGTGTCCCCGCGACCGATGATCCAGTTCTCGCGCAGCGGCGCGAGACCGCGGCGCACGTCGGTCTCGATCTGAGGGTCGGTGTACGGACCGGACGTGTCGTAGAGCGTCACGTCCTTGCCGTTGGTGAGGTGGACCTGGCGGACCGGCACCCGGATGTCGGGGCGGGAGCCCGCCACGTACCCCTTGTGCCAGCCCGGCTGGCGCTCGGTCTGGCCGTCGGCGTCCTGGCTGACGGCAGGCGTGCGTGCGTCCTGAATGGTCATGAGACCTATCTCCCTACGCCGGCATTACCCGGTAACAGGTTCGGCGGTCGACGCAGCCTCTTCCCGTACGCATCCGTGATGCTCGTACGGTGATCAGCGCCCTCTCAGCCCGGTGCTCCGAGCTCCCGCGTTGTGCAAAGGTGCCCCCACGCTAGCGTCATCTAGGGCGTGCTGAACAGTGGGCCCCCTCATCTCTTGCGATGATCTGCCAGTGACGACCTCGCCGCAGCCCCCCACCGAGCCCACGGATCCCGCTGGCCACACCGGCCACTCACACTCGGGTTCCGGGCAGTCCGCCGGTCATTCCCACAGCCACGGCCACGGCCCGGCGGCCCCCGTCTCGAAGCACCTGCGCAAGGTCATCGCGGCCGTGCTGATCCCCTTCGCCGCCGCCGTCTTCATCGGCATGGCGGTGCTCTGGCCGGGCGGCGCGCCCGCGCACGAGCGCACCGGCGTCGGTTTCGACCGCCAGACCCAGCAGGGCACGGTCGTCTCGATCGAGCACGTCGACTGCAAATCGGTGAACGCCTCGCAGGTGCCGCCCACCGGCGACACGTCCACCCCAGAGGGCCGCGAGGCCCAGGCCGCGCAGACCGGCGAGTGCAAGAAGGCCACGGTGAAGGTCACCACCGGACCGGACCAGGGCCGCACCTTCGTGGAGATCGTCCAGCCGGGCGCACCACGGCAGTTGACGAACGGCCAGGGGGTGGTGGTCGCGTACGCACCGGACGCCCCGCGGGACCTCCAGTACTCGGTGATCGACGTGGACCGCAAGTTCCCCATGGCGCTGCTGGCCGGCATCTTCGCCGTCGCGGTCGTCGTGGTCGGCCGGCTGCGCGGGCTGTTCGCACTGATCGCGCTGGTCATCAGCTTCGGCGTGCTGACCCTCTTCATCCTCCCGGCCATCCTGCAAGGGTCGAACCCGCTCGTCGTCGCGGTCATCGGGGCGAGCGCCATCATGCTCATCGGCCTCTACATGTGCCACGGACTGACCGCCCGCACCTCGGTCGCCGTCCTCGGCACGCTCGTCTCACTGCTGCTGATCGGGCTGTTGGGCTCGGTGTTCATCGACTGGGCGTTCCTCAGCGGCAACACGGACGACAACACGGGTCTGATCCACGGGCTCTACCCGGACATCGACATGAGCGGTTTGCTGCTCGCAGGCGTGATCATCGGATCGCTGGGCGTACTGGACGATGTGACGATCACCCAGACCTCGGCGGTCTGGGAACTCCACCAGGCCGACCCCTCGATGGGGTTGCGCGGCCTGTACCGGGCAGCCATGCGGATCGGCCGCGACCACATCGCATCGGTGGTCAACACCCTGGTGCTGGCGTACGCGGGTGCCGCGCTCCCGCTGCTCCTGCTGTTCTCGATCGCGAACAGCAGCATGGGTTCGGTGGCGACCAGCGAGCTGGTCGCGGTGGAGATCGTACGGACCCTCGTGGGCTCGATCGGTCTCGTGGCCTCGGTCCCCGTGACGACGGCGCTGGCGGCTCTGGTCGTCTCGGCCGACCGGCCGGGGACCCCGGGCACGGGAGCGGCCTCGGAGCCGGTCCGCAGCGGCCGGGGCCGTCGGCGCAAGCGCTGAGAGTGTTCGGGAGGGAAGTGGCGCTCAGCGCGTCGGCACGCTGAGTCCGTCAAACCGCAGGTTCAGCCCGCGTTCTGCTCGTTCTGCCGGGATTCGGCCAGGATCTTGCCGAGTGCGTCGTCAAGGTTCTCCTCGAAGTCACCCAGGTTCCGCTCCTGGCCGAGCGGAACGAGCCGGTCGGTGCGGTCGAGGAACGCGACGAGCGGCGCCGCGCTGGCGCGGAACAGGGCCCGGTCGCCGCCGACCTGGAGACGGATGTGGACGTCGGACAGTTCCTCGGGATCGGTGGGGGCGATGTGCACATCGCCGTCACCGCACGGCTTGTTGATGCCGTCGAGGAGGAGCTCCCGGCCGAACGCCCAGGTCACGGGCGCATCTCCGGGAAGGTGGAAGGTCAGGCGGACTGCGTAGGGATCACGAGCTTCGTACCGGAGTTCCACCGGAATCCGGAACGAGAGCTCCTCGGAAACGAGGAAGCTCATCATGACCTCTGCCTGTACCGACTCGCGCATTGCCTACCCCGCTGTAGTGGAAGTGGCCAGGAATGGTCCCCCAGGACCCTCTTGACAAGAGTGGTGGAAGCGCTAGCAGATCACAAGGAGTGAGTTTTCAGATACTGATAGAGAACGAGAGGGTGCTCAACAGCGCGCCTACTTCACTCCGTAGCCGATCAACTGCATAGAGCAAGCGTGCTTCTTGGTGCAGAGGAAGAGAAATCGCCATGGTCGCGGCGGTATCACCCGCAGTAATGGGGATGGCGGCGCATACCGTGCCGAGGGCATATTCCTGTCGCTCGGTCACTGGCTGCATTCGCTCCAGAGATCCGATCCGGTGTTCAAGAGAGCGTTGATCCGGCACGGTATAAGGGGTGATGGACTCGACCGGGTGCCGGTCGTAATAGTCCTTGCGCGTTTTCTCGTCGAGCTGGCCGAGCAGGCACTGCCCGATGGCGTGCGCGTGGCCGGTCTCGCGGAAGTCGGCCCACTCCTCGCAGGCCGGGCTGGCCGGAGTGTCCGAGACGCCCACGACCTCGATCTCACCCTCGCGGAACACCGCGAAGTAGACGGGGGCCCCGACGGCGTCGCGGAAGTGCGCGAGCGAGTCGAGGATCATGCTGCGACGTTTCTGCTGGAGTCCGCCGCCGGCGAGCCGCCCGGCTGCGTCGCCGAGAACGAAGACTCCGCTCTCCCGGCGCAGGTAGCCCTCGTGCGTCAGGGTGCGCAGCAGGTGGTACGCGGTGGGGAGCGGGAGTCCGGCCTCACGGGCCAGCTGTTTCGCCGGGGCTCCCTCGCTGTGCGAGCCCACCGCTTCGAGCAGCCTCAGCGCCCGCTGCACCGAACCGATCAGAGTCGGCACACCGGCGTTGTGAACCGAAGACAAAGCTCACCCCCAGGCGTGGCGGCGGGCTTGGGGGGCCCGCCCTGCGGGGGCCGCCCCCGCGTATGCCGTGACTCCTGGGGGTGATGCTCAGCAGCTACTTGACAGAGCCGCAGTTCAGAGCGGCAGTACCGGCTTTCGGTGCCCAGGGGACGGCCCAGATTGCCACTCTATCCACCGATTCCCGTGGTGTGAGCGGTTTCGCCCAGCACGTTCCCCCGCCTGGCCCAATCCGGAACCGTCCGGTCCGAGTCCTTCTACCACTCCCCGGAGGAGGACTTCGCACCCTTGCCGCTGACCTTCTTCACCAAGAAGATCAGGCCGCCGACGAGACCGACGAAGAGCAGCAGCTTGAAGACGAACGAGATCAGGGCGCCCAGGATGCTCGTGATCACACCGCCGAAGACGAACAGCGCCAGCAGCGGGACCGCGACCCACTTGACCCACCAGGGCATGCCTGCGAATACCTCTCGGATGCCGTCCATGTCTTCGACCTCTTCCTCGTCTTCCTCGTCCGTGACTTCCTGCTCTCGATGCTAGGAGGCGGCGGACTCGGGCGGGGGCCCGCGAGCCCCCGGAGTCCCCTGATCCGCCCCCTAGGGGGACCGGGGCCACGACCCTCATCCGGCAGGGAGCCGCTCAGCCCTCCGGCGGGGAGAACACCACCATCACCCGCAGGTCCTCGCTGATGTGGTGGAACTTGTGCGGTACCCCCGCCGGGACGTAGACGACGCTGCCGCGCGCCACCGTCGTCGTCTCCTCCCCGACCGTGATCGAGGCCCGGCCGCTCACGACGAAGTACACCTCGTCCTGGCGGTGCGGCTGCTGCGGATCGCTCTGTCCCGCGTCGAGCGCGTACAGCCCGACCGACATGTTCCGCTCGCGTACGAACTGCAGATAGGCGCCGTCGTTGGCGGCCCGCTCCGCCTCGAGCTCGTCAAGCCGGAAGGCTTTCATCGTTGTTGTGCCCCTTGTACTCGATCGTTCCCTCACATCCGCTGATCTGCGGATGTTCCACCGGGATCTTCTCTGCCACGATCAGACACATGACGAATTTCGTAGTCAAGACGCTCGCCAACGCCGCGGCCCTGGCCGTCGCCATCTGGCTGCTTGCCGGGATAACCCTCGACGACGGGAGCAGCCTGGGCCGCAGGACGCTCACCCTATTGCTGGTCGCCCTCGTGTTCGGCCTGGTCAACTTCATCGTCAAGCCCGTGGTGAAGCTGTTCTCGCTGCCGCTGTTCATCCTCACCCTCGGCCTGTTCACCCTGGTCGTGAACGCCCTGATGCTGCTGCTGACCTCGTGGCTGGCCGACCAGCTCGACCTCAGCTTCCACGTCGACGGCTTCTGGACCGCGATCGTCGGCGGCCTGATCATCTCCATCGTCTCCTGGGCCGTGAACATGGTCCTGCCCGACAAGAACTGAACGGGCTGCCCATGTACCGCGTGTGCTTCGTCTGCACGGGCAACATATGCCGCTCGCCCATGGCCGAGGCCGTCTTCCGCGCCCACGTCGCCGAGGCCGGGCTCGACGCCCTGGTCGAGGTCGACAGCGCCGGAACCGGCGGCTGGCACGAGGGCGACGGCGCCGACCCGCGCACCGTCTCGGTCCTGGAGGCCGCCGGATACGAGCAGGACCACCGGGCCCGGCAGTTCCGGGCCTCCTGGTTCGACCACCTCGACCTCGTCATCGCTCTCGACGCCGGGCACCTGCGGGATCTGCGGGCGCTCGCCCCCACTGCGCACGACGCCGCCAAGGTCCGCTTGCTGCGGTCCTACGATCCGGCCCCGGCCGCGGAAACCGACGTACCGGATCCCTACTACGGCTCTCTCGACGGGTTCGAGGAGTGTCTGGAGCTGGTCGAGGCGGCGAGCCCCGGTCTGCTGGACGCCGTACGCGAGGCCGTGAAGGAGCCCACCCCATGAACGAGCACACGCACGAGACCGCCGGGCTCGGCGACGGCACGCTCGCCGTCCGCGCCGGGCTGCCCGAGCCCGTCAAGAACGAACCGCCCCTGCCCGGACCGGTCTTCGCCGCCCACTTCCACCTCCCCGGCGACGTCGAAGGCCCGTACACCTACGGCCGCGACACCAATCCGACCTGGACCCTCCTGGAACAGGCCGTAGGAGAGCTGGAAGCCCCCGGCCAGGACGTGCACACCGTCGTCTTCGCCTCCGGCATGGCCGCGGTCTCCGCCGTCCTGCTCTCCCAGGCGCGCACCGGTGACACCGTGGTCCTGCCCGACGACGGCTACCAGGCGCTCCCCCTGCTGCGGACGCAGCTCGAGGCCTACGGAATCCAGGTACGCACCGCCCCGACCGGGGACGACGCCCAGCTCGCGGTACTCGACGGCGCCCGGATGCTGTGGATCGAGACCCCCTCCAACCCGGGGCTCGACGTGTGCGACGTACGCCGCCTCGTCGCAGCGGCGCACGCCGGCGGGACCCTGGTCGCCGTCGACAACACCCTCGCCACGCCGCTCGGCCAGCGGCCGCTCGAGCTCGGCGCGGACTTCTCGGTCGCCAGCGGCACCAAGGGCCTGACCGGACACGGCGACGTACTGCTCGGCTACGTCGTCTGCCGCGACGCGGAACTCGCCGCCCGCGTCCGGCAGTGGCGCAAGATCGTCGGAGCGATCCCGGGTCCGATGGAGGCCTGGCTCGCCCACCGCTCCCTGGCCACCATCCAGCTGCGCGCACAGCGCCAGTGGGCCAACGCACTGGCCGTCGCAGAGGCCCTGGCCGACCACACCGACGTCACCGGACTGCGCTACCCGGGCCTGGCCTCGGACCCGTCCCACAAGACGGCCGCCCGCCAGATGCGAGGCTTCGGGTCGGTGGTCTCCTTCACGCTGCCCGACCGCGCGCACGCCGAACGGTTCATGGCGGCCCTGCACCTGGTCGAGGACGCGACGAGCTTCGGCGGAGTACGGTCCACCGCCGAGCGGCGCGGGCGGTGGGGCGGCGACGCCGTGCCGGAGGGATTCATCCGCTTCTCGGCCGGCGCGGAGGACACCGAGGACCTCGTCGCAGACGTCCTGCACGCCCTCGATCACGCGGTCCTCGCGGCCGACGGCGGCTGAACGGGCCGTGGAACGGCGGTCCGAGCCTCCCCCCTCGTGGCTCGGACCGCCCTCGGGTTCTGCCCGCGAAGAACCACGTGACAAGGCTAGTTGACTCTGCGTCAGAGTCCAATCACGGTAACGACAGGGGGCTATCGGCATATTTATAGTTGAAGGCCCCCACCGAGAGGTGCCGCGATGGACCTGGCCCTGCTGCGCACCTTCGTCGCCGTACACCGGGCGGGTTCCTTCACCCGGGCTGCCGCACTGCTGGGGCTGTCCCAGCCCGCCGTCACCTCGCAGATCCGCACGCTCGAACGCCAGCTGGGCCGACCGCTGTTCCACCGCCGGGCCCGCGGTGTCACACCCACCGCCGTGGGCGACGAGCTGGCCCACAAGGCCGCCCCGCACCTCGACGCGCTGCTGCGGATCACCGAGGCGGAGCGGGAGGCCGCCGGCGCGTCGCGCACCCTCCACGTCGCCGGGCCCCCCGAGTTCCTGTGCCTGCGCGTGCTGCCCGCCCTCGCGCCCCTGGTCGGCCAGGGCCACACCCTGCGCGCCGCCCTCCAGAGCGGCGCCGAGGAGACCCTGGACGGGCTCGCCGCCGGCCACCACGACCTCGTCGTCACCACCGCCCACCCCCGGGGCGGGCTCTTCACCGCCACCGCGCTGTGGGACGAGGAGCACGTCCTGGTCGCCGCGCCGTACTGGGCCGCCCTCATCGGCACGGACCAGCTGCGCGAAGCCGGTCCCGCCGCTCTCGCGGGCATTCCGTTCGTCGAGGTCCACGAGAGCCTGCCTCTCGTCACCCGTTACTGGGCCGCAGTCTTCGATACCCGGCCCGAGGCCGGTGACGCCGCCGCCACCGTGGTCGCGCCCGACCTGAGGGCCGTACTCGAATGCGTCGAGGCCGGTGCCGGGTTCGCCGTCCTGCCCCGCTACCTGTGCCAGGACTCCCTCGACAGCGGCCGGATCGTGGCCCTCGCGGAGCCCCCGGTGCCGCCGCTGCGCACCTGGTTCCTCGTCGTGCGGGCCGGCAGCCTCGCCCTCGCCCATGTCGCCCGCGCGCACGAGCGGCTGCTGCACGCCGCCGCACGCTGGTGAGCCTCTCTTTCCGGCCTCTGACGCGTTTCAGAAGGGTAGCCGTGGGCCACTCTTCTCCCATGACCGAACGTCCCGTGGTCAAACGCACCGCCCGCGCGATCCTGCTCGACGGTGACGACCTGATCCTCATCAAGCGCACCAAGCCCGGCGTCGATCCGTACTGGCTCACCCCCGGCGGCGGGGTGGAGTCCTCTGACGCCACCGTCGTCGACGCCCTCCACCGGGAGGTCCACGAAGAACTCGGCGCGAAGATCACCGATGTGGTGCCCTGCTTCGTCGACACCGTCGAGCACATCGCCGACGGAGGAGTGACCGGCGTGAAGGTGCAGCACTTCTTCGTCTGCCACCTCGAATCGATGGACCCCAGCCAACGGCACGGCCCCGAGATCGACCATCCCGAGGGCGAGTACGAGATCGTCCGCGTGCCCTTCAGCCGGGTGGGCATCGCCGCCGTCCACCTCGTTCCGCTGTCCCTGCGGCACTACCTCGACGGGAACATCGAGGGCGTACGCGCCATGCACGCCCCCGACCTGGGCTGAGCCCCGACCTGGACCGGCGGGCTGGCCGCCGGTCTCAGCCGGCCACGCCCGCCAGCTCCTCCACCGCGTCGTGCCGGATCCGCTCGCCGGGGATCCCGATCCGCTTGAGCTCGTCGACCCCGCTGCGGATCATCGCGGGCGGCCCGGATATGAACGCGTCGTACGAACTCCACGGCCCGTACTCGCCGACCGCCTGCGGCAGCTGCCCGGCGAGCCAGTCGCCGACCACCGGGCGCACCGACAGCCACGGGTGGGAGCGCTGCAGCCCCAGCAGGGTGTCCTTGTCGTACAGGTCGTGGTCGCTGCGTGCCCCGAAGAACACCTCCACCGGACGCCGTTCACCGTGCTCGGCCACGTCCTCGATCAGCGCCTTGATCGGGGCGATCCCGGTGCCCCCGCCCAGGCACAGCATCCCGTTGTCCGTCGTGTGGTCCACCACCATGGACCCGGCGGGCGGCCCCAGGCGCAGCACGTCCCCCGGGCGGGCGTGGCGCACCAGGGCGTTGGAGACCCAGCCCGCGGGCACGGCCTTGACGTGGAAGGACAACAGCCCGTCGGCGCGCGGCGCCGAAGCGAAGGAGTAGTGCCGCCACACCCGGGGCCACCACGGGGTCTCCAGGCTGGCGTACTGGCCGGCCAGGAAGGCGTACGGCTGGTCGGGGCGGACGGTCAGCACCGCGATGTCCGAGGTGCGCAGATCGTGCGAGACCACCTCCGCCTGCCACCACGCCGGGGTCCTGGCCTCGTCCTCCGCCGCCGCGTCGATCATGATCTGGGAGATCGCGGTGTAGGCCCGCACCCACGCCGCCTCGGCCTCCGGCCCCCAGGTCGCCTCCGCGTACCGGGCCAGCGCCCCCACGAGGGCCTCACCCACCACCGGGTAATGGCCCGCCATGGTGCCGTACTTGCGGTGCCCGGTGCCCAGCCGCCGCAGATAGGGCACGAGCACCTCGGGATCGTCGATGTGCTCGGCCGCGGTCATCAGGGCCTTCAGCAGCCGGTCGCGCTGGACGTCCATGGCAACGGGGAACATGCCGCGCACTTCCGGGTGCCCGCTGAACACGAGGGCGTAGAAGTACGAGGTCACCTTGTCGGCGACGGGTGCGATTTCCGCGAGGGTCCGGCGGATGAGCACGGCATCCGGCGAGGGCTCGGTCGCACCGCCCTCGGCGGGTATCCGGGCTGCCCCCCGTCTGGCCGATCTGGTGGGCGGAGCGTCCATGCGGTGCCTCGCTTCGAACATCTCGGTCGGGTTGCACACGCCACGTTCTGTGAATCCGTGGTTCCGGGTTTTACAGCGTGCCAGCCGGTCCAAAGGCCTGTGGGGGAATGCGGGAAATCCGCGTTTCGAACCCACTTTCCTCTTAAGATGCCTCAACTCCCGGGCGCGGCACCCCTGCAAGCTGGTATGCCTCACGAAGGTCCCGGCCCTCGTAGACGTGTGTGGCGCGCTCCGCCAGATACGGCCGCGCGTTGACCGCCACCGAAACCGGCACCACCTCGAAGAGCACCGCATCGGTCATCGAGTCCCCGTACGCGACGCAGTCGCCCCGGCTCACCCCGAACTGCGCGCACAGCCGGTCCGCCACCGTGACCTTGCCCTCGGGCGTCAGAATCCCGGACACCTCCATGGGCCCGGTGAACGGCACCGTCGGGAACACCGAACCGTGCGCGGCATGCGCACCCCACTCCAGCAGCAGTTCCACGAAGAAGGAAGGCGACAAGGAGATCACCGCGCAGTAGTCCCCGCGCTCCCGGATCTCCCGCCACACCTCCTGGATGCCCGCCAGCCACGGGGAACCGTCGAACGCCGCCCGGACGTGCGCGGGCGTCAGCTCCGACCACAGCGCATGGGCGGCCACCGAGAACTCCTGCGGCCCGATCTCCCGTGCGCTGAACGAGCGCTCCAGCTCGGCGATCTCGGCACTCAGGCCGAGCTGTCGGGAGATCTCGACCGGCGCCGCGGAGCCGAACATCAGGGTGCCGTCGAGGTCGAAGAGGTGCAGGAGGGCCATAGCCATCGAGGCTAAACCGTCCGCTCCACGTGCAGCGGCGTGTTTCACGTGAAACATCGATCCGTTTCACTGGGGGCACCTCCCTGGGGGTCCCCCCCGGACGGAGTCTGGGGGAGGTAGCTGGAGGAGAAACATCGGCCTGTTTCACGTGAAACATCTCCCCCCAAATCCTCTGGACGGCTCCCGACTCCATGATCCAGTCTGAGTCGGTGACACCACCACACCTCACCGAGCTGCCCATCCGAGCGCTGACCGCGGACGATCTCCGCCACTGCGCCGACCTGTCCGAAGACCGCGGCTGGCCCCGCGAGGACCACAAATGGCGCCTGCTCCTCACCGCCGGAAACGGCTACGGTGTCGACGCCCCGGACGGTCAGGGACTGGCTGCAGCCTGCATCGTCACCCGGTACGGCGGCACACGCGCCGAACCGGAGCTCGCCGCCATCGGCATGGTCCTCGTCGCCGGCCGCTACTCCCGCCGGGGCCTGGGCCGCCGCCTCATGACGCACGTCTGCGACGACGTCCTCAAGGGCATCCCCCTCACTCTGCACGCCACGCCCTACGGCCGCCCGCTCTACGAGGAGCTCGGCTTCGAGACCACCGGCCGCGCCGAGATGCTGAAGGGCACCTTCCGCCCCGGCCCCGCGGCCAACGCGTCCGGCAACGGCACCGTCCGGCCCGCCACCGCCGAGGATCTGCCGAGGATCGTCCGGCTGGACACCGAGGTCTTCGGCACCGACCGGACCCACATGATCACCAGGCTTCCCGCCTTCACCGACCGGCTGCTCGTCGCCGAGGACCGTGCGGGCACCCTCACCGGCTACGCCGCGATCTGGCCCAACATGGAGACCCATGTCATCGGCCCGCTGATCGCCCGCGACACCGCCGGAGCCCAGGCACTCGTCACCGCCCTCGCCGCCACCACCGACCGGCCGCTGCGCACCGATGTCGACGTACGCCACGAGGAGCTCATCTCCTGGCTCAAGGACCGCGGGCTCGGCTCCGTGGCCTTCAACACCGTCATGACCCGAGACATCCCGGGCCTGCCCGGCGACTGGACCCGCCGCTGGGCACCGCTCACCGTGGCCGCGTGCTGAGAGAGGAACACCCCACCGTGACCGACACCCCCCAACTGGCCATCCGTCCCGCCGCCGAGGCCGATCTGCCCGCCATCGTCGCCATGCTGGCCGACGACCCCCTCGGCGCCACCCGGGAATCCCCGGAGGACCTCACCCCGTACCTCGCGGCGTTCAAGCGCCTGACCGAGGACCCGAACCAACACCTCGTCGTCGCCGTCCGCGCGGACCGCGTCGTGGGCACGCTCCAGCTGACGATCGTCCCGGGCCTCTCCCGCAAGGGATCCACCCGCTCCATCATCGAGGGCGTCCGCGTCCACGCGGACGAGCGCGGCAGCGGCCTGGGCACCCGTTTCATCGAATGGGCGATCGAGAAGTCCCGTGCCGAGAACTGCGACCTCGTCCAGCTCACCTCGGACGCGACCCGCACCGACGCCCACCGCTTCTACGAGCGGCTCGGCTTCGCCCCCTCCCACGTCGGGTTCAAACTGCCCCTCTGACCGGCCGAACCCGCAGACCGGGCCGCCGTGTCGGCGGCCCGGCCTACGATCGGGAGGATGAGCCCCAGCCTGCCTCTCGTCACCACCGCCGAGCGCCGCCATCGCCTCGGCCGACGCCACCGCCTGGCTCCCTCGACCCGCGCCGCCACGGTTCCCGAGGCCGCCGACGCCGTCGTCGCCCTGCACGCCACCGACGCCGCGACCGTCTTCCTCTCCGCCCGCGCCCGGCTCGCCGAAGGAAGCGCGGACATCATCGAGCAGGCGCTCTACGAGGACGTGAGCCTCGTCCGGCTGCTGAGCATGCGCAACACGCTGTTCGCGGTCTCGACCGGCCTCGCCCCGCACGTCGACTCCTCCACCGCCCGCGCCATCGCCGTCAAGGAGCGCCGCACCCTCCTCAAGCGCCTCGACGAGGACGGCCAGGGGCTGGACGCCGCCTGGCTGGCCCAGGCCGAGACCGCGGCGCTCGACGCCCTCGACAGCCGCGGGCCCTGCACCGGCAGCCAACTGTCCGCCGCCGTACCTGCACTGCGCCAGAAGATCACCATCGGCAGGGGCAAGAAGTACGAGACGGAGACCGGCGTCGCCACCCGGGTCATCCGCCTGCTGGCCGCCGACGGCCGGATCCGCCGCGACCGCCCGCGCGGCTCGTGGACCTCCAGCCAGTTCCGCTGGGTCCACACCGAGCCCTGGCCCGCCGTACCCGCGACCGAGGCCCGCGCCGAGGTCGCCCGCCGCTGGCTCCACGCGTACGGGCCGGCCACCGAGGCCGACCTCAAGTGGTGGACCGGCTGGACGCTCGGCGACGTCCGCAAGGCCCTCACGGCCGTGGGCCCCGACCAGGTACGCCTGGAGGACGGGACCACCGCCCTCGTCAGCCCCGGCGACACCGCACCCGAACCGGCCCCGGAACCCTGGGCGGCCCTGCTCCCCGGCCTCGACCCCAGCGGCATGGGCTGGGCCGACCGCGGCTTCCATCTCGACCCCGCCCACCGGCCCGCCCTGTTCGACTACGCCGGCAACATCGGCCCCACGGTGTGGTGGAACGGCGAGATCGTCGGCGCCTGGGCCCAGCGCGGCGACGGCGAGATCGTCTGGCGGCTGCTGTCAGACCCCGGCCGGGCCGCCGAGAAGGCGATCACCGCCGAGGCCGCCCGCCTCGCCGACTGGATCGGCGACGCCCGTATCACCCCGCGCTTCCGCACCCCGCTGGAACGCGAACTCGTCGCCTGAGCCGGGCCGTCAGCCGATACCCCGCCAGCCCTGCGGGTCCACCCCGCCGGGCACCGGGGCCTGGGCGTCGTACGGCTCCCGGGTGAACACGAAGGACGCCAGATCGAGATGGCTGACCGAGCCGTCGGCACGCCGTACCGCCCGCAGCGTCTCCCCCGCGTAGTACCCGGACAGGCCCGTCCAGGTGCCGTCCGGCTCCGCCCGGAAGCGCGCGGAACGCCCCGTCGCGCCCACCGGTCCCAGCTCCAGCGATCCGTCCGCCTTCAGCCGCACCACTTGGGCCGACGTCCCCCAGTACCAGGGCCCGCACACCTCCAGCGGCACCTGGGCGGCCTCCGCGAACGGCCGCCACGGCTGCGGGAACCGAGGCTCGGCCTCCGCGACGACCGCCACCAGGTCCGCGGCCACCGACGCGGCCGGCAACCCCGAGGTGCAGTTCGCCAGCACCACGGCCGCCACGTCGTCCGCCTCGCTCAGCCACAGCCCCGCGACGAACCCCGGAAGCGATCCGCTGTGCCCCGCCAGCCGGCGCCCGTCCTGGGCCATCAGCTGCATCCCCAGCCCGTAGCCGCACTCGGCGATGCCCGGCTCCGGCGGCGCCGCCGACGTGCGCATCTCCCGTACGGACTCCGCGCCCAGCACCCGCTCGTCCCCCCGCAGCAGGAAGTCCGCGAACCGCGCCAAATCCCTTGTCGTGGACCACAGCTGACCGGCCGGAGCCATCAGCCCCAGGTCCTCCAGCGGCTCGGGCATCATCAGGTCCGCCCACGGGTGCACCGCCCAGCCGCCCGCATGCGGGGACTGCGGCGACCCGCTCGTCCGGTCCAGCCCCAGCGGCTCCAGCACCTCAGCCTTCAGCACTTCTTCCCACGGCTTCCCGCGCAGCGCCTCGACCAGCGAACCCAGCAGCGTGTACCCGGGGTTGGAGTAGTGGTGCCTGCTCCCCGGCGAGTGCCGGAACGGATCGTCCCCCAGCACGTCGGCGAGTTCGGGCCGCAGCGCACCGGGAGTGCGCTCCCACCACTCGCCGGGCGTCTCCGCTGCCAGACCACCGGTGTGGGCCAGCAGTTGGGCAATGGTCACCTCACCGGCACCGGTACCCGGCAGGTGCTTCTCCAGCGGATCCGCGAGCCCGAGCAGGCCCTCGTCCCTCAGCCGCATCACCAGAACGGCGGTGAAGGTCTTGGTGATCGACCCGATCCGGTACTGGACGTTCCCGTCCGGGCCGTGGCCCTCCACCGAGGTCCGGGAGCCCTCCCAGACCACCTCCCCGCCTCGCACCACGGCCGCCACCACGGACGGGGCCCGCCCATCGCTCTGCGCCACGGCGATCCGGTGCCGCAGCGCACGCCGGGTGGCGGGAAGGAGTTCCAGGTCCTCAGAGATCTCATCCATGATCGGATTCTATGAACTCGCGTCCCTGAGCCGGGTGGTCATCGATCGCGCACCGATGAGTTTCCCGCGGCGCGCCGGTCTGTACGCGTGAGACCGACTCACGGAAGGCTGGCGCCATGCGGAAACTGATCTACGGCATGAACCTGACCCTGGACGGCTACATCGCCGCGCCCGGCGACGACATCGGCTGGAGCGTGCCGAGCGACGAGCTGTTCCAGTTTTGGTCCGACCAGTTGCAGGCGACCGACCTGTCGCTGTACGGGCGCAAGCTGTGGCAGACGATGAGCTCCCACTGGCCGACCGGCGACCAGCAGCCCAACGCCACCCCGGCGGAGATCGAGTTCGCGCGCCGCTGGCGGGACATGTCGAAGGTGGTGTTCTCCGCGACGATCGACAAGGTCGACTGGAACACCCGCCTGGTCACCGGCGACGCGGTCGCCGAGATCACCCGGCTCAAGGCCGAGGACGGCGGCCCGATGGACATCGGCGGCGCGACGCTCGCCGGGGCGGCCATGCGGGCCGGGCTGATTGACGAGTACGTGCTGGCCACCGCGCCGGTCCTGGTGGGCGGCGGCACGCCGTTCTTCACCGCGCTGGACAACTGGGTGAACCTGAACCTGGTGGAGACGCGGACGTTTCCCGGCGGCGTGATCCTGACCAGGTACGAGACGAGGCGCTGAGCGCCCGTCCTGGGTGACCCGGACGCTACGTGTTGGCCATGTCCACGAACCGCGAGTAGTGACCCTGGAAGGCGACCGTGATCGTCGCCGTGGGGCCGTTACGGTGCTTCGCCACGATCAGGTCCGCCTCGCCCGCGCGGGGTGACTCCTTCTCGTACGCGTCCTCGCGGTGCAGCAGGATCACCATGTCCGCGTCCTGCTCGATCGAGCCCGACTCACGCAGGTCGGAGACCATCGGCTTCTTGTCGGTGCGCTGCTCCGGGCCACGGTTCAGCTGGGAGAGCGCGATCACGGGGACCTCGAGCTCCTTCGCCAGCAGCTTGAGGTTTCGGGACATGTCCGAGACCTCCTGCTGACGGCTCTCGGGACGGCGCGAGCCACCCGACTGCATCAGCTGGAGGTAGTCGATGACCACGAGCGAGAGGTCGTTGCGCTGCTTGAGCCGGCGGCACTTGGCCCGGATCTCCATCATCGACAGGTTGGGGGAATCGTCGATGTAGAGCGGGGCGGCGGACACGTCCGGCATCCGCCGGGCCAGCCGGGTCCAGTCGTCGTCCGTCATCGTGCCCGAGCGCATGTGGTGCAGAGCCACCCGGGCCTCGGCCGAGAGCAGGCGCATCGCGATCTCGTTGCGACCCATTTCGAGGGAGAAGATCACGCTCGGCAGGTTGCTCTTGATGGAGCAGGCGCGCGCGAAGTCCAGCGCGAGCGTGGACTTGCCCATCGCGGGACGGGCGGCGATGACGATCATCTGGCCCGGGTGCAGGCCGTTGGTCAGCGAGTCGAGGTCCGTGAAGCCGGTGGGCACACCCGACATCTGGCCGCTGCGCGAGCCGATCGCCTCGATCTCGTCGAGGGCGCCCTCCATGATGTCGCCCAGCGGCAGGTAGTCCTCGGAGGTCCGCTGCTCGGTGACCGCGTAGATCTCGGCCTGGGCGCTGTTGACGATCTCGTCGACGTCCCCGTCGGCCGCGTAACCCATCTGCGTGATCTTCGTACCGGCCGCGACCAGGCGGCGCAGGACGGCCCGCTCGTGGACGATCTCCGCGTAGTACTCGGCGTTGGCCGCCGTCGGGACCGACTGCACGAGCGTGTGCAGGTACGAGGCCCCGCCAACCTTGCTGATCTCCCCGCGCCGGGTCAGCTCGGCGCCGACGGTGATCGGGTCGGCCGGCTCCCCCTTGGCGTACAGGTCGAGGATGGCCTGGTAGATCGTCTCGTGGGAGGGCCGGTAGAAGTCGTGGCCCTTGAGGACCTCGACGACATCGGCGATCGCGTCCTTGGACAGCAGCATGCCGCCGAGCACCGACTGCTCGGCGTCGAGGTCTTGCGGGGGGACGCGCTCGAAGCCGCCGCCGGCGCCGCCGCCGTCCCAGGAGCCGCCCTCACGGCCCCGGTCGTGCTGCTCGTCCCCGCGTCCGCGGCCCTCGCCGTTGCGGCGGGGACGGGGGGGCAGACGGTCACCTGGACCGCTGTCGGCCCAGGGGTCGTCCAAGGGCTCGGGCATGCTCACCGGGCCACCTCCTCCGTCCGCAACGCGGACCTCGCCGTGCCACTCTTTCTACGACACGGCTCTGACATATGGGGCACCCGGATCGGCTCTCGGCGAGTCGGGCAACGCACCACGGTAGGGCCGATGGCAGCGTCAGCCAATCTTGTTATCCACAGGCTGTGTGGATGAGATGTGGACGACGGCGCCAATGCTGTGGGTAAGTCCCCGGAAGCTGTGCACGGACCGGGGGACGACGCTGTGGACAAAATCACCTACCCCACCCTGTCACCCCATCTGACCTGGCATTTCCCACCTCGGCAACTGTGGCCCGGAAAAATCTTGGCCACTGTCTCAAGATCGCCTCCAACGGGTGGGGAGGAACGCGCAAGTCAGCGCGTTGGTAAGGATCCAAAGGCAGTTGCATCTATTACCTGTGGAAGATTAGATTGAGCACATGACACAGGCCCCCGTCGCACCGAAGACAGCGCCGAGACGGCACGACCGAGAGATCTTCGCGCTCGCCGTGCCCGCCTTCGGCGCCCTCGTCGCCGAACCCCTCTTCGTGATGGCCGACAGCGCCATCGTCGGGCACCTCGGGACGCCCCAGCTGGCCGGCCTCGGCATCGCTGCGGCTCTGCTCACCACTGCCGTGAGCGTCTTCGTCTTCCTCGCCTACGCCACCACCGCGGCCGTCTCCCGCAGGGTCGGAGCGGGCGACCTGCAGGCGGCCATCCGGCAGGGCATGGACGGCATCTGGCTCGCTCTCCTGCTCGGCGCGGCCGTCATCGCCGTGGTCCTGCCCGCCGCCCCCTGGCTGGTCTCCCTCTTCGGGGCCTCCGACACCGTCGCCCCGTACGCGATCACGTATCTGCGGATCTCCGCGCTCGGCATCCCCGCCATGCTCATGGTCCTGGCCGCCACCGGTGTCATCCGCGGCCTCCAGGACACCCGTACGCCGCTCTACGTCGCCGTCGGAGGCTTCGCCCTCAACGCGGGCCTGAACGTCCTCCTCGTCTACGGTGCGGGCCTGGGCATCGCCGGCTCCGCCTGGGGCACGGTCATCGCCCAGTGCGCCATGGCCGCCGCCTACCTCGTCGTCGTCGTACGCGGAGCCCGGCGGCACGACGCCTCCCTGCGCCCCGACCTCGCGGGGATCCGGGCCTGTGCACAGGCCGGCGCACCCCTGCTGGTCCGCACCCTGTCACTGCGGGTCATCCTGATGATCGCGACCGCCGTGGCCGCCCGCCTCGGCGACGCCGACATCGCCGCCCACCAGATCCTGCTCGCCCTGTGGAGCCTGCTCGCCTTCGCCCTGGACGCCATCGCGATCGCCGGGCAGGCCATCATCGGCCGCTATCTGGGCGCGAGCGACACCGAGGGCGCCAAGGCCGTCTGCCGTCGCATGGTGCAGTGGGGGATCGCCGCGGGGATCGTGCTCGGCCTGCTGGTCGTCCTGGCCCGCCCCGTGTTCATTCCGCTGTTCACCAGCGATCCGGCCGTCGAGGAGGCGTTGCTGCCCGCCCTGCTGGTCGTCGCGCTCTCCCAGCCCGTGTCCGGCATCGTCTTCGTTCTCGACGGCGTCCTGATGGGTGCGGGCGACGGCCGCTACCTGGCCTGGGCGATGCTGGTGACGCTGGCCGTGTTCACCCCGGCAGCGCTCCTGGTACCGGCACTGGGCGGCGGCCTGACGACGCTCTGGTGGGCCATGACGCTGATGATGCTGGTCCGGATGGTCACCCTCCAGCTGCGCGCCCGCTCGGGCCGGTGGCTGGTCGCGGGGGCCACCCGCTGAGGCGATGTTTCACGTGAAACATCGCCTCCCCTCCGGGCATGTTTCACGTGAAACATCGCCGGCACCGCCGCCGCATCCGGCAACGACGAAGGGCCGCACCCCAGCGGGGTGCGGCCCTTCGTGTGCGCAGCCCTTAGGCGGCGACGACCTCGATGCCCACGTTCGCGGCCACGTCGGCGTGCAGACGCACGGAGACCTGGTACGAACCGAGGGTCTTGATCGGGGAGCCCAGCTCAACGCGGCGCTTGTCGACCTTCGGGCCGCCCGAGGACTCGATCGCCGTGGCGATGTCGGCCGGGGTCACGGAACCGAAGAGACGACCGGCGTCACCCGCGCGGGTGGCCAGACGGACCTTCACACCCTCGAGCTTGGCCTTGATCTCGTTGGCCTGCTCGATGGTCGCGATCTCGTGGATCTTGCGGGCGCGGCGGATCTGCGCCACGTCCTTCTCGCCACCCTTGGTCCAGCGGATCGCGAAACCACGCGGGACCAGGTAGTTGCGAGCGTAACCGTCCTTGACGTCGACGACATCGCCGGCGGCACCGAGGCCAGAAACCTCGTGGGTCAGGATGATCTTCATTAGTCGGTCACCCTTTCCTTATCGCGCGGTGGACGTGTAGGGCAGCAGCGCCATCTCACGGCTGTTCTTGACGGCCGTGGCGACGTCACGCTGGTGCTGCGTGCAGTTGCCGGTAACGCGGCGGGCACGGATCTTGCCACGGTCGGAAATGAACTTCCGCAGCATGTTCGTGTCCTTGTAGTCCACGTACGCGGTCTTGTCCTTGCAGAAAGCGCAGACCTTCTTCTTAGGCTTGCGCACAGGCGGCTTCGCCATTGTGTCTCTCCTGTGAAATCAAGAAGTGGGGGTGCGAGCTGCCCTAGAAGGGCGGCTCGTCCGAGTAGCCACCGCCGGAGCCGCCGGAGCTTCCGGAGCTTCCGCCCCAGCCGCCACCGCCGCCGCCCTGCTGCTGCTGGCCGCCGGCCGGCGCGCTGGACGCCCACGGGTCGTCGGAGGGAGCTCCGCCGCCCTGAGGGGCGCCGCCGCTGGGGGCTCCGCCCCAGTTGCCGCCGCCGCCACCCTGCTGCTGGCCGCCGCCGCCGTACCCACCCTGGCCACCGCGACCGCTGGTCTTGGCAACCTTGGCCGTGGCGGTCTTCAGGCTGGGGCCGACTTCCTCGACGTCCAGCTCGTAGACCGTGCGCTTGACACCCTCACGGTCCTCGTACGACCGCTGCTTCAGCCGGCCCTGCACGATGACGCGCATGCCCCGCTGAAGGGACTCGGCGACGTTCTCCGCCGCCTGACGCCAGACCGAGCAGGTCAGGAACAGGCCTTCGCCGTCCTTCCACTCATTGGTCTGCTTGTCGAAGATGCGGGGAGTGGACGCGACACGGAACTTCGCGACCGCCGCACCCGAGGGGGTGAAGCGCAGCTCGGGGTCGTCGACGAGATTGCCGACGACCGTGATGACGGTCTCGCCTGCCATGGATGAACCTCTCGGCGGGGATTGCTGCTGGGCTGCTGTGCTACTCGGTCCCGATTACCGCTGAACCGAAGTTCAGTGGGTCTCGGGGCGAAGGACCTTGGTCCGGAGAACCGACTCGTTCAGGTTCATCTGTCGGTCAAGCTCCTTGACGACCGCAGGCTCGGCCTGAAGGTCGATGACCGAGTAGATGCCCTCGGGCTTCTTCTTGATCTCGTAAGCGAGACGACGACGGCCCCAGGTGTCGACCTTCTCGACCTTTCCGTTGCCCTCACGGACGACGGAAAGGAAGTTCTCGATCAGCGGGGAGACAGCGCGCTCCTCGAGATCGGGGTCGAGGATGACCATCACTTCGTAGTGACGCATGTGGAACCCACCTCCTTTGGACTCAGCGGCCACGGTCGTTCCGTGGCAGGAGGGTCGTGATGCGTGCGCACGGCATCCGCAGAGCAGACACCGCGCAGACCGTACAGACTACCTGCTCGACTCCTTCCGGTTGAAATCCGGCAGGAGAGGTCCACAATCTGTATCCATCGGGTGTGCTCGGTGCTATGCCCCCGGCCCCCGCCGGAGGTGGCTCCGCAGCACCGTCTGCTTCAGCCAGGAGGTGCCTTCCGATGGCACAGGCCATGCGACCCCAGTCCTCACCCCCGCCGATCTCCCTCTTCTCGACCGACGGCAAGCCCCACCCGCTGCAGGACACCCTGATGGCGGTCACCTTGTTCCTCGGAGCCGTGGCGTTCATCACGGCGTTCTTCCACAACCTGCACCTGCTCACCTCGTGGGCCGGACTGATCGGGATCCTGACCGGCGCGTACGGACAGTTCGTCTCCGTCACGACACGCGAGCGCTTCGCGCTGATCATCGGCCTTGGCGCGTCTGCCATCGGCTTCTTCATCGGCATGTTCCACGGCGGCCTCTTCGGCGGCTGGCTGGGCTGACCGGGGTACCTCCGCGGCAGGGGTGCCGCCCACACCGGCCCGGGCCTGCGGCCCGTCCCCCAGATGGGTGGCGCCCCCGTCGCAGTAGGCTTCGCGCCATAGCCAGCGAAGCCGCCGGAGGAGACACCCCGCATGAGCCTGTCCCTGAGCACCATCAGCCGAGAGCAGCATCTGGCCTACCTCCAGAGCCTGCCGTCGGCTAGCCACTGCCAGGTCCCGGCATGGGCCGACGTCAAGAACGAGTGGCGTTCGGAGAACCTCGGCTGGTTCGACAAGTCCGGTGAACTCGTCGGTGCGGCACTGGTGTTGTACCGCCAGCTGCCCAAGGTGAAGCGGTACCTCGCGTACCTCCCCGAGGGCCCGGTCATCAACTGGTACGCCCCGAACCTGGAGGAGTGGATCCAGCCGATGCTGGCCCACCTCAAGAACCAGGGCGCCTTCACCGTGAAGATGGGTCCGCCCGTCGTCATCCGCCGCTGGAACTCCGCCGCCATCAAGGCCGGAATCCAGGACCCCGACGTCAAGCGCCTGCGCGACGTGGAGGCTTCGGTCATCGAGCCCCGCGCCTTCGAGGTGTCCGACAAGCTCCGCCGCATGGGCTGGCAGCAGGCGGAGGACGGCGGCGCCGGATTCGGTGACGTCCAGCCCCGCTACGTCTTCCAGGTGCCGCTGGCCAACCGCTCGCTGGACGATGTCCTCAAGGGCTTCAACCAGCTGTGGCGCCGCAACATCAAGAAGGCCGAGAAGGCCGGCGTCGAGGTCGTCCAGGGCGGCTACGAGGACCTGCCGACCTGGCAGCACCTGTACGAGATCACGGCCGAGCGCGACAAGTTCCGCCCGCGCCCGCTCAGCTACTTCCAGCGCCAGTGGACGGCCCTCAACTCCGAGGACCCCAACCGGATGCGGCTGTACATCGCGAAGCACGAGGGGGAGCCGCTGGCCGCCGCCACGATGCTCACCGTCGGCCAGCACGTCTGGTACTCGTACGGCGCCTCCGCCAACCACAAGCGCGAGGTGCGCCCCTCCAACGCGATGCAGTGGCGCATGCTGCGCGACTCGTACGCACTCGGTGCGAGCGTCTACGACCTGCGCGGCATTTCTGACACGCTGGACGAGAACGACCACCTGTTCGGTCTGATCCAGTTCAAGGTCGGCACGGGCGGCGAGGCCGTCGAGTACGTCGGCGAGTGGGACTTCCCGCTCAACAAGGTGCTGCACAAGGCGCTCGACATCTACATGTCGCGTCGCTGATCCCACCCCACCCACCCACGCACCGCTGCACCCGCAGCTTTTCAGGAGAGGTTCCGGACGGGCATGGCGCTCACGCTCTACGTCGACACCGCGCGCTGGCGTGCGCACCAGAAGCAGATCCAGGACCAGTTCCCGGGAATGATCCCGGTCTGCAAGGGCAACGGGTACGGCTTCGGCCACGAGCGCCTGTGCGAGGAGGCGACCCGGCTGGGCGCCGACGTGCTGGCCGTCGGGACGACGTACGAGGCGGCCAGCATCAAGGACTGGTTCGGCGGCGACCTGCTCGTCCTCACCCCGTTCCGGCGGGGCGAGGAGCCGGTGCCGCTGCCCGACCGGGTCATCCGCTCGGTGTCCTCGCTGGACGGGGTCCGCGGTCTGGTCGGCGCCCGCGTGGTCATCGAGTGCATGAGCTCGATGCGCCGCCACGGCGTCTCCGAGCAGGACCTGGGACAGCTGCACGCGGCGATCGAGGACGTCCGGCTGGAGGGCTTCGCCCTGCACCTGCCGCTGGACCGCCCGGACGGCTCGGATGCCGTCGAGGAGGTCATCGGCTGGATGGACCGGCTGCGCGCGGCCCGGCTGCCGCTGCACACCATGTTCGTCAGCCACCTGCGGGCCGAGGAGCTCGCACGGCTTCAGCAGCAGTTCCCGCAGACCCGCTTCCGCGCGCGGATCGGCACCCGGCTGTGGCTGGGCGACCACGACGCGACCGAGTACCGCGGTGCGGTCCTCGACGTCACGCGGGTGGCCAAGGGCGACCGCTTCGGCTACCGCCAGCAGAAGGCCGCCTCCGACGGCTGGCTGGTCGTCGTGGCCGGCGGTACCTCGCACGGAGTGGGCCTGGAGGCCCCCAAGGCCCTGCACGGCGTGATGCCGCGCGCCAAGGGCGTCGCCAGGGCGGGCCTGGCCACGGTCAACCGGAACCTGTCGCCCTTCGTGTGGGCGGGCAAGCAGCGCTGGTTCGCGGAGCCGCCGCACATGCAGGTGTCGATCCTGTTCGTGCCGTCGGACGCGGCCGAGCCCAAGGTGGGCGACGAGCTCGTGGCACACCTGCGCCACACCACCACGCAGTTCGACCGGGTGCTCGACGCCTGACCGGCCGCTCGCCGGCCGGTCCGTGACCGGCCGGCACGCCGGGGTCAGTCCTTGGGGAGCGTGCCCCAGTCGACCCGCTGTCCCTCCGAGGGCGTCGCGTACCGCGGCGCCCTCGCCGCGTCCGACAGGACGAACACGTCCTCGGCCCCGTCCAGGACGCCGCCGGAGGGGTCGTCCGAGCCGTCCCGGCGCACGACGTCCCGTTCGGGCATCAGGATGTCGCGGACGATGACCGCGCACAGGTAGAGGGTGCCCAGCAGGTGGGCGGCGATCGCCACCTGGTAGCCCTCCGTGGGCAGGCCCTGGTGCTTGTCCCCGCTGCTCGTGTAGGCCAGGTAGAACCAGATCCCGAGGAAGTAGACGACCTCGGTGGCCTGCCAGATCAGGAAGTCCCGCCAGCGCGGCCGGGCCAGCGCGGCGAGCGGGATGAGCCACAGCACGTACTGCGGCGAGTAGACCTTGTTGCACAGGATGAAGGCGGCGACGACCAGGAAGGCCAGCTGCGCGAACCGGGGGCGCCGGGGGGCGGTCAGGGTGAGCAGCCCGATGGCCCCGCACAGCAGGAGCGTCAGCCCGGTCGCGTACGTGTTGGCGCCGTCCAGGGGGTTGCCCGAGCGCTGGGAGATCAGCAGCCACACGGAGCCGAAGTCGATGGGCCGTTCCTGGCTGAAGGTGTAGAACTTCGTCCAGCCGTCCCAGGCGAAGGCCATGACGGGCAGGTTCACCAGCAGCCAGGATCCGGCCGCGCCGAGGGCGGCGGCGCCGAAGGCCCGCCACTTGCCGGCCCGCCAGCAGAGCACGAACAGCACCCCGAGCAGCAGCACGGGGTAGAGCTTCGCTGCGGTGGCCAGGCCGATGAACACGCCGAAGAGCACCGTCCGGCCCCGGGACCACATGAGCATTCCGGCGGCGGTCAGGGCGATGGCCAGCAGGTCCCAGTTGATCGTCGCGGTGAGCGCGAAGGCCGGCGCGAGGGCGAACATCAGGGCGTCCCAGGGCCGGCGGCGGTGGGTCCGGGCGACGCATACGGCGATGACCGCCGCGCAGGCCATCAGCATGCCCGCGTTGACCATCCAGTACATCTGTTCGCGGTGCTGCATGGAGCCGCTGCCGGGGGTCAGCCAGGAGGCGATCTCCATGAAGAGCCCGGTGAGCACCGGGTACTCCAGATACTCCATGTCGCCGGGGAGCCGGTCGAAGTACGGGGTCAGGTTGTCGGCGAAGCCGCGTACCGCGTACAGGTGCGGGATGTCGGAGTAGCAGGCGTGGGTGTACTGGGAAGTCGCCCCCCGGAACCACGCCCAGTCGTAGCAGGGCAGCTTCTGCACCATGCCCAGCGCGAACATGCCGATGGCGATGAGGGCCACCACCCGGACGGGCCCCAGCCAGTGGCCGCCCAGCCGGGCGTGGCGGCCGATCGGGCCGCCGAGGAACTCACTGCCCGCTGCGGCGACCTCGTCCTGCTGGGTGGGCAGTACGGGGCTGTCCTCGTGCACCTTGGTCATGGGCTCATCCTGCCGTACCGGGCCGGACATGGGGGAAGGCCGTCGCACCCTGTGCGACGGCCTTCCCCGAGTCAGCAGGCGGTCCCGGTCAGTCGGCCGCCGCTCCGGTCGGCCAGCCCGTGGTGCCGCCTGGGCGGCCGGGTTTGGCGGTGTTCGACGGGGACGGCGATCCGCTGGGGCCGCCGATGACCCCGCCGTTGGTCCCGCCGTTCGTTCCCCCGGTGGAGGTACCGCCGGTGGTGTCCGGCTCGCAGTACAGCTCCCACGGCTTGCAGGTGGGCTTGCCGCCCCGGGACGGGCTCGGCGACACCGGCGGCGGAGAGCTCGACGGCGGCATCGAGGGAGACGGGGACGGCGAAGCCGGGGCCGAGGGCGTGGGCGAGGGCGCTCCGGCGGAGTCCGCCGTGACGCCGATGTCCTCGGCTTCCGGGAACTTCTTGACCGGGGCGTCCTTGAGCGCTTCGCGCATGTACTCGGTCCAGATCACGGCCGGGATGTCACCACCGTGGATGGAGTCGACGCCACCGACGTGGTTCATGGAGATCAGCTTCTTGTCCGCCGAGTTGGGATCGGTACGGAAGAGGGCGACGGAGGTGGACAGCTCCGGCGTGTAGCCGACGAACCAGGCCGACTTGTTCTGGTCGGTGGTTCCGGTCTTGCCCGCGGCGGGCCGGCCCAGCTTCTTGACCTTGGTGCCGGTGCCGTTCTGGACCACGTTCTCGAGGACCTTGGTGACGTTGTCGGCGACGTCGTTGTCCATGGCCCGCTGCTCCTTGGGCGCCTCGAACCCGCTCAGCGCCTCGCCGTCCTTCTCGACCTTGGTCACGGAGAACGGCTCGCGGTGCATACCGGAGGCGGCGAAAGTGGCGTACGAGTCGGCCATGCGGATGGCACTCGGGGTCGAGGTGCCCAGTGCGAACGAGGCGGTGTTGTCCTTGTCCATCGAATCCTCGAGGATCCCGGTCGACTTGGCCACGTCGCGCACCTTGGTGTGACCGACGTCGAAGACGAGCTGGGCGAAGGGGACGTTGATGGACTTCTCCATCGCCTCGTTGAGGGTCACGTAGCCGAAGGCCGTGGGGCTCTCGTTCTTCTGCCGGAACGGCTTGCCGTCGGGGCCCGCCAAGGGGCTGCCCTGACGGTTCTTGATCACGGTGAGGTCGTCGGCCATGTACTTGCTGTCGGGCGAGATGCCCTGGCCGTTGGAGTTCTGCGTGCCGTACTCCATCGCGGCCGCCAGGACGTACGGCTTCCAGGTCGAGCCGACGGGGACACCGATGGTGTTGGCGTTGTTGCTGAAGTGCTTCTGGTCCCAGCCGGGCCCGCCGTACAGGGCGACGATCGCCCCGGACTTCACATCGACGGAGGCGGCGCCGAACTGCACGAAGGTGTCGTACTCGGGGCGCTTCTTCTCGTCGAGGAAGTCGTTGCGGGTCTCCTCGACGGCCTTGACCAGGGCGTCCACCCTCGGCTTCTGGAAGGTGGTGTGGATCTGGTAGCCGCCCAGAGCCATCTGCTCGGCGGTGATGTTCTTGGTCTTCATCACGTACTGCTTGGCCGTCTCGACCAGGTAGCCGATCTGCCCGGTCATGCCGCGGGCCTGCTCCGACTCGACGCGCGCGGGGAAGTCCGTGTACTTCGCCCGCTCGTCCTTGGCCATCCGGCCCACCTCGACCTCGCGGTCCAGAACCCAGGCCCAGCGCTTCCTGGCCCGGTCCTCGTTGAGGGCGGGGGTGGCCGCGGCGCCGATGCCGCCGTCCGGGTTGTACAGGTTGGGGCCCTTGAGCACGGAGGCCAGGAAGGCGCACTCGGAGGGGTTCAGGTCGTGGCTGTCCTTGCCGAAGTAGGCGCGGGCCGCTGCCTGGATGCCGTAGGCGTCCCGCCCGTAGTAGGCGGTGTTGAGGTAGCCGGCGAGGACCGTGTCCTTCTCCTCGGAGACACCCAGCCTGAGCGCGATGAAGAGCTCGGTGACCTTTCGCTTCAGCGTCTGGTCGGAGTCCAGGTAGGTGTTCTTCACGTACTGCTGGGTGATGGTCGAGCCGCCCTGGGTGGAACCGCCCGTGGCCATGTTCCACACGGCCCGGCCGATGCCCATCGGGTCGACGCCCTTGTCCGTCTCGAAGGACTCGTTCTCCGCCGCGATCACGGCGTCCCTCATCGCCCGGGGGATCTTGTCGATGGTCACGATCTGCCGGTTCATCGAACCGCCGGTCGCGACCATCTGGGTCCCGTCCGACCAGTAGAAGACGTTGTTCTGCGCCTGGGCCGCCTTGTTGGGGTCGGGCGTGCTCACCATGGCGATGCCGATGCCCGCTCCGGCGGTGATGATCGCGAAGAACCCCAGTGCCGTGCCGGACACCAGCTTCCAGGACGGCAGGAAACGCTTCCAGCCGTCCCGATCGGACCGCGGGTAGTTGATGAGGCGCTTGTCAGGGCGCCCGGTGCCACGGGCTGCCCGGCCGGAGCCTCTGCCGCGGCCGGCGGGCCCTCTCTGGGCGGCCCGGCGGGCCTCGGCGCGGCTGCCGGGGGCGGACGGTTCCGCATACGGCCCGCTGGGCGAGGCGGTGGGCACGTCACGTCCGGATCCGGCGCCCCGGCCGGGACGCTGCTGGGCAGCCCGGCGGGCCGAGGCTCGCCCACCACCTTGGGGCTGCGACGGTTTGCGGCGGTGCTCGCTCATCGAACGACTACTCCTCGGGCAGGCGAGTGGCCTGGAAGCGGCAGGTGAATTCCGGATCCCCCATGTCCTGGCGCACAGACTACGCACGGTCAAAACCCGACCAGTGCCGAAGTTCACCCCAAATCAGGCAACTTGCATCGTACGAATTGGTGATGTGATGCCGGTCACCACGTCACCCCTTGTCGCCGGACGCGCACCGTTCTATCGTCTGGATGTATCGAGTCGATACATCAGCTCGGCATAAAGACTCTGAGCCAGAGCTCGGAGTCAGAGTCGGAGGAGAGGCAGGCGGATGAGCAGGCGCTCAGGCATCCTCGAATTCGCCGTCCTCGGCCTGCTTCGCGAATCCCCCATGCACGGGTACGAGCTGCGCAAGCGGCTCAACACCTCGCTCGGGGTGTTCAGGGCCTTCAGCTACGGGACGCTCTATCCCTGCCTCAAGACGCTCGTCGCCAACGGCTGGTTGATCGAAGAGCCGGGCAACGCCCCGGAAGACGCGCTCGCCGCTTCACTCGCAGGGCGGCGCGCCAAGATCGTCTACCGGTTGACAGCCGCGGGCAAGGAGCACTTCGAGGAGCTCCTCTCCCACACGGGACCCGACACCTGGGAGGACGAGTCCTTCGCCGCCCGCTTCGCCTTCTTCGGCCAGACCGAACGAGACGTACGCATGCGGGTACTGGAGGGCCGCCGCAGCCGGCTGGAGGAGCGTCTGGAGAAGATGCGCGCCTCACTGGTCCGCACGCGGGAACGCCTCGACGACTACACGCTTGAGCTGCAGCGGCACGGCATGGAGTCCGTGGAGCGCGAAGTGCGCTGGCTGAACGAGCTCATCGAGAGTGAGCGGGCGGGACGGGATCGGAGACGACCCGGTCCGTCCGACGAAACAGAAAAATGAGGCCTGCATCTCGCAGACCTCGTCCGAGAACAAACAGGGAGCAACCGGAATGGGTTCGGTTCGCGTAGCCATCGTCGGCGTAGGCAACTGCGCCGCCTCGCTGGTGCAGGGCGTCGAGTACTACAAGGACGCCGACCCGGCGGCCAAGGTCCCCGGTCTGATGCACGTCCAGTTCGGCGACTACCACGTGCGTGACATCGAGTTCGTCGCCGCGTTCGACGTCGACGCGAAGAAGGTCGGCCTCGACCTTTCGGACGCCATCGGCGCCAGCGAGAACAACACCATCAAGATCTGCGACGTCCCGAACGCCGGTGTGACCGTCCAGCGCGGCCACACCCTGGACGGCCTGGGCAAGTACTACCGCATGACCATCGAGGAGTCCGCCGAGGCTCCGGTCGACGTGGTGCAGATCCTCAAGGACCGCCAGGTCGACGTCCTGATCTGCTACCTGCCCGTCGGCTCCGAGGCCGCGGCGAAGTTCTACGCCCAGTGCGCCATCGACGCCAAGGTCGCCTTCGTCAACGCCCTCCCGGTCTTCATCGCCGGCACCAAGGAGTGGGCCGACAAGTTCACCGAGGCCGGTGTCCCGATCGTCGGCGACGACATCAAGTCGCAGGTCGGCGCCACCATCACGCACCGCGTGATGGCCAAGCTGTTCGAGGACCGCGGTGTCCGTCTTGAGCGCACCATGCAGCTCAACGTCGGCGGCAACATGGACTTCAAGAACATGCTCGAGCGCGACCGCCTCGAGTCGAAGAAGATCTCCAAGACGCAGGCCGTCACCTCGCAGATCCCCGACCGTGAGCTCGGCGAGAAGAACGTCCACATCGGCCCGTCCGACTACGTCGCGTGGCTCGACGACCGCAAGTGGGCCTACGTCCGCCTCGAGGGTCGCGCCTTCGGCGACGTCCCGCTGAACCTCGAGTACAAGCTCGAGGTGTGGGACTCCCCGAACTCCGCCGGTGTCATCATCGACGCCCTGCGCGCCGCGAAGATCGCCAAGGACCGCGGTATCGGCGGCCCGATCCTGTCGGCGTCCAGCTACTTCATGAAGTCCCCGCCGGTGCAGTACTTCGACGACGAGGCCTACGCGAACGTCGAGAAGTTCATCAAGGGCGAGGTCGAGCGCTAGTCGAGCCCCAAGGGGTCCGCAAGGACACCTGGACTTCGACTGTTCTTCCGCGGAGGGTCCCCGGGCAATATGCCCGGGGACCCTCCGCGTATGTGACCCTTGCCCTCATGCCTGTCGTACGTGATCTGCGCGTACTCCTGCGCCTGAGGGATTTCCGCAACCTGCTCGCCGTACGGCTGCTCTCGCAGGCGGCGGACGGCGTCTATCAGGTCGCGCTCGCCACCTACGTCGTCTTCTCCCCCGAGAAGCAGACCTCACCGGCGGCCATCGCCTCGGCCATGGCGGTACTTCTGCTGCCGTATTCGGCGATCGGCCCGTTCGCCGGGGTGCTGCTCGACCGCTGGCGCCGCCGCCAGGTCTTCCTCTACGGCAACCTGCTGCGGGCCTTCCTCGCCTGCATCACCGGAATGCTGATCGTCGCCCAGGTCCCCGACTGGCTGTTCTACGCGTCGGCGCTGTCCGTGACCGCCGTAAACCGCTTCGTCCTGGCCGGGCTCGCCGCGTCCCTGCCGCGAGTCGTCGGCCCCGACCAGCTGGTCACCGCGAACGCCCTTTCCCCGACCGCCGGCACCCTCGCGGCGACCGCCGGCGGGGGACTGGCCTTCCTCGTCCGGCTGCTGGCCGCCGACGCCGACGCCCTCGTCATCCTCCTCGGCGCCGGGCTCTACCTGCTCGCGGCCCTCGTCTCCCTGCGCCTGGCCATCGGCCTCCTCGGGCCCGACCACCCCCCGGGCGTGCTCCACCCGTCGGTCGCCGAGGGCGTCGCACTCACCGTCCGGGGCATGGCCGCGGGACTGTGCCATCTCGCCTCACGCCGGGAGGCCGCCCAGGCGCTCACCGCCATGACCATGATGCGGTTCTGCTACGGAGCCCTGTTCGTCATGCTGCTGATGCTCTGCCGCTACTCGTGGTCGGACAACGAGGCCGACGGGCTCGCCCTCCTGGGGATCGCGGTCGGCGTCTCCGGGGCCGGGTTCTTCACGGCCGCCGTCGTCACTCCCTGGCTGGTGAGCCGGCTGGGCCCCCTCGGCTGGATCACCGCCTGCTCCGCGGGCGCCGCGGTCCTGGTCCCGGCGCTCGGCCTGTTCTTCGCCCCCGCACCGATGCTGATCGCCGCGTTCGTCCTCGGCCTCGCCACCCAGGGCGCCAAGATCTCCACCGACACGGTCGTGCAGTCCCGGGTGGACGACGACTACCGCGGCCGCGTCTTCTCCGTCTACGACGTGCTCTTCAACGTCGCCTTCGTCGGCGCCGCGGCGGTGGCCTCCCTCATGCTCCCCGCCAACGGACAGTCCGTGCCACTGATCCTCTGTGTGTCCGCCCTCTACGCCGCCACCGCAGTGCTGCTGGGCCGCCAGGAGCGACGTTTCACGTGAAACATTGCCGCCCGCAGGAACGCAGGGGTCGATGTTTCACGTGAAACATCGACCCCTGCGTTCCTGCGTCACGCCTGCGCGGCCCACCACTCCTTGAGGGCGGCGACGGCCGCATCGTGCCCCATCGGGCCGTTCTCCAGCCGCAGCTCCAGCAGGAACGCGTACGCCTTCCCGATCACCGGGCCGGGGCCGACGTCGAGCACCCGCATGATCTCGTTGCCGTCCAGGTCGGGCCGGATCGCGTCCAGCTCCTCCTGCTCCTGCAGCTGCTCGATGCGCTCCTCCAGCCCGTCATAGGTCCGGGAGAGCGCGTTGGCCTTGCGCTTGTTGCGGGTGGTGCAGTCGGACCGGGTCAGCTTGTGCAGGCGCTCCAGCAGCGGGCCGGCATCGCGGACGTAGCGCCGCACCGCGGAGTCCGTCCACTCGCCGTCGCCGTAGCCGTGGAAGCGCAGGTGCAGCTCCACCAGCCGGGACACGTCCTTGACGATGTCGTTGGAGTACTTCAGAGCCGTCAGACGCTTCTTGGTCATCTTTGCGCCCACCACCTCGTGGTGGTGGAAGGAGACCCTGCCGTCGCTCTCGAAGCGCCGGGTACGGGGCTTGCCGATGTCGTGCAGCAGGGCCGCGAGCCGCAGCACCAGGTCCGGGCCGTCCTCCTCCAGCGCGATCGCCTGCTCCAGCACGATCAGCGAGTGGTCGTAGACGTCCTTGTGACGGTGGTGTTCGTCACTCTCCAGCCGCAGCGCGGGCAGCTCGGGCAGGACCCGGTCGGCCAGCCCGGTGTCCACGAGCAAGCCCAGACCCTTGCGCGGGTTCGCGGAGAGGACCAGCTTGTTCAGCTCGCCCTGCACCCGCTCCGCCGAGACGATCTCGATCCGGTCGGACATGGCCTTCATGGCCGCGACGACCTCGGGAGCGACCTCGAAGTCCAGCTGCGCGGCGAACCGCGCCGCCCGCAGCATGCGCAGCGGATCGTCGGAGAACGAGTCCTCCGGGGTGCCGGGGGTGCGCAGCACACCGGCGGCCAGATCCTCCAGACCGCCGTGCGGGTCGATGAACTCCTGCTCCGGCAGAGCCAGCGCCATGGCGTTGACGGTGAAGTCGCGCCGGACCAGGTCCTCCTCGATCGAGTCGCCGTAGGAGACCTCGGGCTTGCGCGACGTACGGTCGTAGGCCTCCGAGCGGTACGTCGTCACCTCGATCTGGAAGTTCCAATCAGCGTCTCCGACGCGGGCAGCCTTCTGCGCCCCGACCGTGCCGAAGGCGATACCGACGTCCCACACCGAGTCGGCCCACGGCCGGACGATCTTCAGAACGTCCTCGGGGCGGGCGTCGGTGGTGAAGTCGAGATCGTTGCCGAGACGCCCGAGCAGCGCGTCGCGGACGGAACCGCCGACCAGGGCGAGGCGGAAGCCCGCCTTCTGGAAACGGCGGCCGAGCTCGTCGGCGACAGGGGCGACCCGCAGCAGTTCACTCACCGCGCGGCGCTGCACCTGACTCAGGGCACTGGGGTTGTCTTCGTTGGCGTTCGGCACAACAGAAAAGGGTACGTGCCCCGCCCGGCGCGGGCTTCCCCGTTTTACGGCGACCCCGGTACACCGCTGCCCCGGGGCTGAGCCGATCATGTGGAGCAAGGAGCGGCACTCGCGCACAGCGGGTCTCGTTACCATGCCTGGACGCACAAACGACGAACACCGACACTTCGAGGGACGGGCTAGCGCGTGGCCGAGGCGGCAGACATCCTGGGGACGCCCCCCACTCCTGTCCGGCGCCGATGGCTGCGGCGCGCGGTGGTCCTGCTCGCCGGGACCCCCGTCCTCGCCGCTCTGGTCTACTCACCGGCCCCCAAGGCCCAGGCCGCGCAGGCGGCCAGCGTCGACGTCCAGCTGGACTCGATGACCCCCGCCGCCCCGGTCAAGGGCGACACCCTGACCATCTCCGGCACCGTGGTCAACAACGGCTCCGAGACGATCAACGACGCACACGTGGGTCTGCGGGTCGGCCCCCTCCTCGCGGACCGGTCCTCGATCGACGAGGCGGCGGACCGCACCGGCTTCCGCGCCGGCACGGACCCAGGGGAGATCGACCCGGCCCACGCCGTGAAGATCGCCTCGCTGCCCTCGAAGGTCAACCAGTCCTTCACCCTCACGGTCCCGGTGAACAAGCTGGAGCTGGACAAGGACGGCGTCTACCAGCTCGGCGTCTCCCTGTCCGGGGTGACCGAGAGCCGTCCGTCCGAGCAGGTCCTCGGCATCAAGCGCACCTTCCTGCCCTGGCAGCCGGAGGCCGCGTCCAAGCGGGGCCAGCTCACCTACGTGTGGCCGCTGATCTCCACCACCCACGTGACCGCGGAAACCGGCTCGGACGAAACCCAGACCCCCGTCTTCCTCGACGACTCCCTCGCCGAAGAGCTCAGGTCCGGCGGCCGGCTGGAGCGGATGGTCGCGCTCGGCAAGGACCTGCCCATCACCTGGGTCATCGATCCCGACCTGCTGTACACGGTCGACGCGATGACCAAGGGCTACCGGGTCCGCGTCCCGGGCGGAAAGCCCGTCCAGGGCAAGAACAAGGCCGTCGCCGAACAGTGGCTGAGCTCCCTGGAAGCCGCCGTCCAGGGCAAGAAGGTCGTGGCCCTGCCCTTCGCGGACCCCGACCTCGCCTCCCTCGCCCACCGGGGCAAGGACGTCTCGGGCACCCTGGGCCAGCTGCGGCCCGCCACCGACAAGGCGAAGCAGGCCGTCGAGACGGTCCTGCACGTCCCCGCGTCCACCGACTTCTCCTGGCCCGTGGACGGCGCCATCGACCCCTCGATCGTCAACGTCGCCACCTCGGCCGGTGCCCACAACATCCTCACCCGCAGCGACAGCCTCTCGGAGAGCGGAGCCCTCGGGTACACCCCCTCGGCCGCCCGCCCCATCGGCGCGGGCGCCACCGCCGTCGTCGCCGACGCGGAACTCTCCACGGCCTTCGACGGCGACATGCTCAGCTCCGGGAACTCCACCCTCGCCCTGCAGCGGTTCCTCGCCGACACCCTCGCCCTGAACCTGCAGAAGACCGACGAGCAGCGCAGCTTCGTCGTCGCCCCGCAGCGGATGCCCAGCGTCAGCCAGGTGGAGACGATGGCCCAGGCCATCCGCGCCCTCCAGGCCGGCCGCTGGACCCAGCCCAGCGACCTCGAGGCCGCGGCCGCGGCCAAACCCGACCCCGCGGCCGCCACCCAGGTGCCGGGCGCCGGGCAGTACCCCGAGGACCTGCGCAAGCAGGAGCTTCCGGTGCCCGCGTTCGAGAAGATCCGGACCACCCAGAACACCCTCGACCACTTCAAGGTGATCCTCGCCGCACCCGACCGCGTCGAGATCCCCTTCGGCAACACCACGAACCGGGAGATGTCCACCTCCTGGCGCGGCCACCCCGTGGAGGCCGCCCTCTACCGGGACCAGGTCCAGGACTACCTGATCGGCCTCACCGAGAAGGTCAAGGTCGTCCCCAAGTCCGACGCCACCCTGTCCGGACACAGCGCCACCATCCCGGTCAGCGTCCAGAACAGCCTGGTCCAGGACGTCCACGACCTCGTCCTGCGGGTGAAGTCCGCCAACCCGACCCGCCTGATGTTCGGCGACAAGGGCGAGGCCGAACAGCAACAGCAGGTCACCGTCCAGGGCGACCACACCCAGACCGTCAAGTTCACCGCCAACGCCACAGCGAGCGGCCCCGTCGAGGTCACCGCGCAGCTCTTCACCAAGGACGGCGTCCCCTACGGCAAGGAACGAAAGTTCACCGTCGACGCCACCGAGATCACCCCCACCGTCATGCTCGTCATCGCCGGCGGTGTGCTCCTCCTCGTCCTGGCGGGCATCAAGATGTACGCCAGCCGCAAGCGCGTCGCGGCACGCGCGGCCGCCGAGGAGAGCACGCAGCCGAGTGACGAGTCCCCGGACACCGGACCGCAAAGCACCGACGGGTCCGGCACGGGTGAGACAGTGGACCGTTGAGCGATGCCGTGGCCGATCGGCCTGGGGACGATGAGGTGGGGTTTCGATGAACGCGCCGTACGACGGTGACCGCGCGCAGGGCACTGGTGGGCCCGCGCCCTCCCAGGGCACTGCCCCGGGCACCCCGGTGCCCGGGCAGGTTCCCGCGCCTGCGCCCGCGCCGGACCGCGACCCATATGTCCAGGACGCCTACGACTACGACCCGTACCGGGCACAGGACCTGTCCGCACAGGACCCCGTGGCCGAGGTCCTCTACGACCGGGCCGCACACCCCCCGCCGCCGCCCGGCACCTACCAGGAGCCCGGCCCGCTCTACGCGGCGCCCACCGCGCCCTCCTACGCCCCCGATCCGCACGTCTGGGCCCAGACCCCGCCGCCCGAGCCGGACGGGCCCTCCCGCCACCTGCCATACGGCGACCACGCCACCACCACCCAGTTCGTCGGCGTGGACTCCCTCGTCACCCAGGCGGCCGACGAACAGGCCGAACCCGACGCCTTCGCCCACCTGTACCGCGACCAGGAGGCGGCCCCCCGCACCCCCGCCGAGGACGCCCCCGTCGCCGCCCCGGCCCCGGCCAAGCCCGCCGGACGCGCGTCCAGCCTGCTGAAGTCCAGCGCGCTCATGGCCGCCGGCACGATCGTCTCCCGCATCACCGGCTTCCTGCGGACCCTGGTCATCGCCGGTGCCATCGGCGTCGGCACCTTCAACGACACGTATCAGATCGCCAACACCCTGCCCACGATGATCTACGTGCTGGTCGGCGGCGGCGCCCTCAACGCCGTCTTCATCCCGCAGCTGGTCCGGGCCATGAAGAACGACAGCGACGGCGGCCAGGCGTACGCCAACCGGCTGCTGACCCTCGTCGTCGTCCTGCTGGCCGCGATCACCACCATCTGCGTCCTCGCCGCACCGGTGTTCATCACGATGATGTCGCCGAAGATCGCTTCCGACCCCCAGCAGATGGACGTCGCGGTCGCCTTCGCCCGCTACTGCCTGCCCACCATGTTCTTCATGGGCGTCCACGTGGTCCTCGGTCAGATCCTCAACGCCCGCGGCCGCTTCGGCGCGATGATGTGGACCCCGGTCCTCAACAACATCGTCGTCATCGCCACCTTCGGCGCCTTCATCTGGGTGTTCGGCGGCTTCACCACCTCCGGCGTCAACGCCACCACCGTCACCGCCGACGGTGTCCGCCTCCTGGGCCTCGGCACCCTGTTGGGCCTCACCGTCCAGGCCCTCGCCATGCTGCCCTACCTGCGCGACGCCGGCTTCAAGCCCCGCCTGCGCTTCGACTGGAAGGGCCACGGCCTCGGCAAGGCCGCCCGCCTGGCCAAGTGGACGTTCTTCTTCGTCCTCGCCAACCAGATCGGGCTCGTCGTCGTCACCCAGCTCGCCACCTGGGCCGGTTCCGTCGCCGAGAAGCAGGGCCACCCCGGCACCGGCATCACCGCCTACAACTACGCGCTGCTGCTGTGGCAGATGCCGCAGGCCATCATCACCGTCTCCGTCATGACGGCCGTCCTGCCGCGCATCTCCCGATCCGCCCACGACGGGGACGCCGCCGCCGTCCGCGACGACATCTCCTACGGGCTGCGCACCTCCGCCGTCGCGATCGTGCCCTGCGCCTTCGCGTTCCTCGCCCTCGGCGTCCCGATGGCAACCCTGCTCTACGCCGGCTCCGGCGCCGGCGCCCAGAACATCGGCTACGTCCTGATGGCCTTCGGCCTCGGGCTGATCCCGTACTCGGTCCAGTACGTGGTCCTGCGCGGCTTCTACGCCTACGAGGACACCCGGACGCCCTTCTACAACACCGTCATCGTCGCCGCCGTCAACGCGGCGGGCTCCGCGGCCTCCTTCTTCGTCCTGCCCGCCCGGTGGGCCGTCGTCGGCATGGCCGCCGCCTACGGCCTCGGCTACGCCGTCGGCGTGGGCGTCGCCTGGCGCCGCCTGAAGACCCGCCTCGGCGGCGACCTCGACGGCGCCCACGTGATGCGCACCTACGCCCGCCTCACGGGCGCCTGCGTCCCCGCGGCCGCCGTGGCCGGCGCCGCCGCCTACGGGGTCACTCAGTGGCTGGGCAGCGGAGTGGCCGGTTCCGCCGCCTCCCTCGTGGCCGGCGGCATCGCCCTGGCGGCCGTCTTCCTCATCGCCGCCAAGCGGATGCGGATCGAAGAACTCAACTCGATGGTCGGAATGGTCCGCGGACGACTGGGGCGCTGATCCGCACAACCGTCGCCCCCCTTCGTGTGTCGTGCATAGCGTCGGACTGTGGGCACAATTGGCTTGGCTTCGCAGATTGGCCGACAGCGCGCAACGAATGGGGAGGCGGGAACGACGGTGGCGGAACGTAGCACGGCTGCCGTCGACGTGGCCGACAACAGTGGCGACAAGCCGCTGGCCGCGAAAGCGGACAAGGCCACGGCCGACGGGGTGGACACCCAGAACGGACGAGCCGCGGACGGACCCATGACCGAAAAGGACGGCGAACGCACGCCCGCGGCCCCCGCGGCCGCACCAGAACTCCACAGCGGCCACAAACTCGCCAGACGCTACCGGCTCGAAGAGTGCGTCACCCGTGTGGACGGATTCAGCAGCTGGCGTGCGATGGACGAGAAGCTGCGCCGGGCCGTCGGGGTCCACCTGCTGCCCGCCGACCACCCGCGGGCCCGTTCCGTCCTGGCCGCCGCACGTTCCTCCGCCCTGCTCGGCGACCCCCGGTTCGTCCAGGTACTCGACGCCGTGGAAGAGAACGACCTCGTCTACGTCGTCCACGAATGGCTGCCCGACGCCACCGAACTCACCGCGCTCCTCGCCGCGGGCCCCCTGGAGCCCCACGAGGCGTACCAGCTCGTCAGCCAGATCTCCCAGGCCATGACCGCGGCCCACCGCGAAGGCCTCGCCCATCTGCGCCTGACACCCAGCGCGATACTGCGCACCTCCACCGGCCAGTACCGCATCCGCGGCCTCGCAGTGAACGCCGCCCTGCGCGGGATCACCAGCGAGACACCGCAGCGCGCCGACACCGAGGCCATCGGCGCACTCCTGTACGCCGCACTCACCCAGCGCTGGCCGTACGAGAACGACGCCTACGGCCTCACCGGCCTGCCCAAGGGCGTTGGCCTGATCGCCCCCGACCAGGTACGCGCCGGGGTCCACCGGGGCCTGGGCGAGCTCGCCATGCGCGCCCTCGCCAACGACGGGGCCACGGCCTCCCGCCAGGAACCCGCCTGCACCACCCCCGAGGAGCTGGCCAAGGCCGTCGCCGCGATGCCCCGCATCAGGCCGCCGGAGCCCGCCTTCACCGCCCCGCCCGAGTACCAGCACACCACCTACCAGCAGGGCAGCTACGGCCGCCCCACGCCGGGTACGCCCCCCACCCAGTCCGTCACGGCCGTCCCCCCGCCGCCCCCGCCGCCCCCGCTGAACAGCCGCACCGGCCGGGCCCTGAAGTGGGGCGTCGCCGCCCTGCTCATCGCCGCCCTCGGCCTCGGCAGTTGGCAGCTGGCCGACACCCTCCTGCGCGGCAACAACGGGGGCTCCGGCAACAGCGGCTCCAACCAGCAGACCGAGCCCACCGACGCCCCCAAGGAGATCAAGCCGGGCAAGCCGCTGCCCATCGGCAACGCCACCGTCTTCGGCAAGGAGCCGATCAAGGCGGAGGACGCGGACAAGGCGGTCGACCGCAACGCCGACACCGCCTGGGTCACCAAGGTGTTCTACGGCTACGCCAACTTCGGCAACCTGGACAGCTACGACGACGGCAGCGGCATCGTTGTCGACCTCGGCAGCGTCCAGGACGTGGCCGGCCTCGACGTCGACCTGTATGCGGCTGGACACAAGGTCGAGGTGCGGGCCGCCTCCCCGGAGGCTTCCTCAGCCCGCTCCCTCTCGGACTTCCCCCACGAGGTCGTCAAGCCGAGCACGACAGGGAAGGACCTGAAGACCACCCTGGAGACCCCGGTGAAGACCCGCTTCCTGCTGGTCCACATCACGGCCCTGCCCTCTGACGGAAGCGGCGCCTACCGCGGCGGCATCAAAGAGATCAAGGTGCTCGGCACGGCCGAATAGGACCGGCCGCGAGGACAGCCACCGGGCCCGGGCAGGCCCTCGTATTCGTCCCGCCCGACCCGTACGCTCCCTTCCGGGAGGGGAGGTGTGATGCACGACGCGGCGACCGGCGGGGACAGCGACCAGGAATTGCTGGCGCTGCACGTCGCCGGAGACCCCGACGCCTTCGGTGAGCTCGTCCGCAGGCACCGGGACCGGCTGTGGGCCGTGGCCCTGCGCACCCTCGGCGACCGCGAGGAGGCCGCCGACGCGGTGCAGGACGCCCTCGTCTCCGCCTACCGGGCCGCCCACACCTTCCGCGGGGACTCCGCCGTCACCACCTGGCTGCACCGCATCACCGTCAACGCCTGCCTCGACCGGGCCCGCAAGGCCGCCTCCCGCAAGACCTCGCCCCTCGACGACACGGAGCGCCTGGAGCGCCTCCTGGAGCCCCACGAGTCCGCCGAGGCCCCCGCGGAGCGCCAGGACCTCCACCGCCAGCTCCTGGCCGCCCTCAGCACCCTCCCTGCCGAACAGCGGGCCGCGCTCGTCCTCGTCGACATGCAGGGATACCCCGTCGCCGAAGCCGCCGACATCCTCGACGTCCCCACCGGCACCGTGAAGAGCCGCTGCGCACGCGGCCGCGCGAAACTCCTCCCGATGCTCACTCATCTGCGCACGAATGCCGGGGATAACACCGCCACCGAGCGGGGAAGGAACCGGACGCCGGGCACAGCCGTCCCACCAGCGGCAGAACCCAGGCAGCCAGACCCAGACGCAGTGAAGGGCGGAGGTGGACGACCGTGACCCCCACGACCGGCACGACCGGCACGATCCGGCACCCGGACGTCTCGGAGATCTCCGACCTGACCGAAGGACTCCTCTCCCCGACCCGCAGCGCCGAAGTCAGACTCCACCTCGGCGGCTGCACCCTGTGCGCCGACGTCCGCGCCTCCCTGGAGGAGATCCGCGCCGTCCTGGGCACGCTCCCGGGCCCGGCCCGGATGCCCGCCGACATCGCCGGCCGCATCGACGCGGCCCTCGCCGCCGAGGCCCTCCTCGACTCCACCACCCCCCAGGCTTCCGACGAGGACAGTCGGCCCGCATCCGCTGCCCGTCCCCGCCCGACCGACCGCGATGTTTCACGTGAAACATCGCCCGCCGGCCACCCGAACGGCCCAAGCGGCCCTGGGCGACGCCGCGCCCGCCGCCGGATCGCCGTACTCACGGGCCTGGCCGGGGCCGCCGCCTGCGCGCTCGGAATCTTCCTGTTCAGCGACGTGTCCGGCCCGCCCTCTCATGACGCAACCGCCCGCCGGGAAACGACGAGCTCCGCCGCCCAGCCCCCCACCGACGGCGCCTACACCTCCCAGGGCCTGCGCAGCAGCGTCAAGCAGCTCCTCGACTCCGGGCAGGGCGCCAAGGCGGCCACCCAGGGGGAGCAGAACAACACCTACGGGATGGAGAACACCCCGGCACCCGGGATCGCCCCCAACGACCGCCAGGCGGCCTCCGTCCCCGCCTGCGTCCAGGAGGCCACCGGCCGCCCGGAGACCCCGATCGCCTCCGAGCGCGGCAGCTACCAGGGCACTCCGGTACTCCTGCTCGTCCTGCCGCACCCGGGCGACTCCTCCCGCGTGGACGCCTACCTCGTCGACTCCGGCTGCGAGAACACCACCCCGGCCACCCCCGGAAAGGTCCTGCTGACGAACACCTATCCCCGGTAACCGACACGTAAGGACTGCAGGGGACAGCAGGGGAATGCATGCGCCGTAGGATCCGTTGGGTGGGGTGAGAGTCCGAACCGGCCCCCGGTAGGCAGCACGCAGTCCGCAGAGACGAGGAAGAAACCCGTGAGCGACGTTCGAAACGTGATCATCATCGGCTCCGGGCCGGCCGGTTACACGGCTGCCCTGTACACCGCACGCGCTTCGCTCAAGCCGCTGGTATTCGAAGGCGCCGTCACCGCCGGTGGTGCGCTGATGAACACCACCGAGGTGGAGAACTTCCCGGGGTTCCAGGACGGCATCATGGGCCCCGACCTCATGGACAACATGCGCGGCCAGGCCGAGCGGTTCGGCGCCGAGCTGGTCCCGGACGACATCGTGTCCGTGGACCTCACCGGTGAGATCAAGACCGTCACCGACACCGCCGGCACCGTGCACCGCGCCAAGGCCGTCATCGTCACCACCGGCTCCCAGCACCGCAAGCTCGGCCTGCCCAACGAGGACGCCCTCTCCGGCCGCGGCGTCTCCTGGTGCGCCACCTGCGACGGGTTCTTCTTCAAGGACCACGACATCGCCGTCGTCGGCGGCGGCGACACCGCGATCGAGGAAGCGACCTTCCTCTCCCGGTTCGCCAAGTCCGTCACGATCGTCCACCGTCGCGACAGCCTGCGCGCCTCGAAGGCCATGCAGGACCGCGCCTTCGCCGACCCGAAGATCAAGTTCGCCTGGGACAGCGAGGTCGCCGAGATCCACGGTGAGCAGAAGCTCTCCGGTCTCACCCTGCGCAACACCAAGACCGGCGAGACCTCCGCGCTGCCCGTGACCGGCCTCTTCATCGCCGTCGGCCACGACCCCCGCACCGAGCTGTTCAAGGACCAGCTGGAGCTCGACGACGAGGGCTACCTCAAGGTCGACGCCCCCTCCACCCGGACCAACGTGACCGGCGTCTTCGGCGCCGGCGACGTCGTGGACCACACCTACCGTCAGGCCATCACCGCCGCGGGCACCGGTTGCTCCGCCGCCCTCGACGCCGAGCGCTTCCTCGCCGCCCTCGCGGACGCCGAGAAGGCCCACGCGACCGTCTGACCCGCTTCATCCCCACACCCCACCCCGCAGGAAAGAAGGAGGCCCGCCGTGGCTCTCAAGACCGTGACCGACACCGATTTCGACGCCGAGGTACTGGCCAGCGACAAGCCGGTGCTGGTGGACTTCTGGGCCGAGTGGTGCGGCCCGTGCCGCCAGATCGCGCCGTCGCTCGAGGCCATCGCGGCCGAGTACGGCGACCAGATCGAGATCGTCAAGCTCAACATCGACCAGAACCCGGCCACGGCTGCCAAGTACGGCGTCATGTCCATCCCGACCCTGAACGTGTACCAGGGCGGCGAGGTCGTCAAGACCATCGTGGGTGCCAAGCCGAAGGCCGCCATCCTGCGCGACCTTGAGAACTTCGTCCAGGTCAAGACCGTCTGACGAGGCACATGTTTCACGTGAAACGGGGCCGCCCCTCAAAGGGGCGGCCCCGTTTCACGTATCCGGCTCACAACGGGCGCAGCACCGGCTCCTTGCGCGCCGCACCCAGCAGCCGGTCCAGCGCAAGCTCCACGTCTTCCTTCCACGACAGCGTGGAGCGCAACTCCAGCCTCAGCCGCGGATGCGCGGGGTGGGGCCGTACCGTTTTGAAGCCCACCGCGAGCAGGTGGTCCGCCGGAAGCAGGCAGGCCGGCCCCTCCCACCGCGCGTCCCCGAACGCCTCGATGGCCCGGAACCCCCGCCGCAGCAGGTCCTTCGCCACCGTCTGGACCATCACCCGGCCGAGCCCCTGCCCCTGATATCCCGGCATGATCCATGCGGTGATCAGCTGCACGGCGTCCGGCGACACCGGACTGGTCGGAAACGCCGTGGCCCGCGGCACGTACGCCGGCGGCGCGTACAGCACGAACCCGACCGGAACCTCGTCCACGTAGACCACCCGGCCGCACGATCCCCACTCCAGGAGGACGGCGGAGATCCAGGCCTCCTTCTCCATCGCCGGCGTACCCGCCTTCACGGCGGCCTCACCACTGACCGGATCCAGCTCCCAGAACACGCAGGACCGGCAACGACGAGGCAGATCCTGGAGGTTGTCCAGCGTGAGCGGTACCAGCCGACGACCCATGAACGCATCGTATCCACTGGCCCCCACTCTTTCGACAGGCACAGCTTCGACAGGACGCCAGAGGGGCGGACCGCGTCGGTTCTCACCGGCACGATCCGCCCCTCGGCGGCCCAGGTGTCACTCCCCGGACAGACCCTGCTCCAGCACCCGGCCCTCGCCCGGCGCCAGCGTGACCAGAATCCGCTCCAGGTCCTCCATCGACGCGAACTCGACGGTGATCTTGCCCTTCTTCTGACCCAGATCGACCTTCACCCGCGTCTCGAACCGGTCCGACAGCCGCGTCGCCAGCTCATTGAGCGCCGGAGCCACCCGGGCACCCGCACGCGGACCCTTCGGCTTCACCGCGCTGGAGGGCTCCGACGCCATCAGCGTCACGATCTCCTCCACCGCACGCACCGACAGCCCCTCGGCCACGATCCGGTGCGCCAGACGGTCCTGCTCCTCGGAGTCCTCCACAGACAAGAGCGCCCGCGCATGACCCGCCGACAGCACCCCCGCAGCCACCCGGCGCTGCACCGAAGGCGACAGCTTCAGCAGCCGAAGCGTGTTCGACACCTGGGGACGCGAGCGGCCGATCCGGTCCGCCAGCTGGTCATGCGTGCAGTTGAAGTCCTGGAGCAGCTGGTCGTACGCCGCAGCCTCCTCCAGCGGATTCAGCTGAGCCCGGTGCAGGTTCTCCAGCAGCGCGTCCAGTAGCAGCTTCTCGTCATCCGTCGCCCGGATGATCGCCGGAATGCTCTCCAGACCGGCCTCCCGGCAGGCCCGCCAGCGCCGCTCGCCCATGATCAGCTCATAGCGGCCCGGAGTCGACTGCCTCACCACCACCGGCTGAAGCAGACCCACCTCCTGGATGGAGGTCACCAGCTCGGCCAGTGCGTCCTCGTCGAACACCTCACGCGGCTGCCGCGGGTTCGGCGTGATCGCGTCCATCGGAAGCTCCGCGAACGTCGCTCCGGCCACCACATTGGCCTCCGGCGCCTCCGGCACCGGCTCGCTCACCGGCGCGACCGCGAGCGATGTTTCACGTGAAACATCGGCCTGCACCAGCGAAGCCAGCTTCGCCGCCGCGATCCCGCGCTCCGAGGTCAACACCGGCACCGCCGACGGAGACGTCGACCCGCCGCCGCCCGCCGACGGCGTCTTCTCCTGCGGGGCCGCGGGAATCAGCGCACCGAGCCCCCGCCCCAGACCTCTACGTCGCTCGCTCACTGGATCCCCTCCGCCACACTCTGCGTGCTGTTGTTCACACCCGCGCCCAGATGGGCTTGCTGGGCGTCGTACTGCATTCCGACCCCACGGAACGCGATCTCCCGCGCCGCCTCCAGGTAGGAGAGCGAACCGCTGGAACCCGGGTCGTACGTGAGCACCGTCTGCCCATAGCTCGGCGCCTCGGAGATGCGCACCGACCGCGGAATGCTCGTCCGCAGCACCTCCTTGCCGAAGTGACTGCGCACCTCGTCCGCCACCTGCGAGGCCAGCCGGGTCCTGCCGTCGTACATCGTCAGCAGGATCGTCGACACGTGCAGCGTCGGGTTCAGGTGGGCCCGCACCAGATCGACATTGCGCAGCAGCTGCCCCAGCCCCTCCAGCGCGTAGTACTCACACTGGATCGGGATCAGCACCTCCGCCCCCGCCACCAGGGCGTTGACGGTCAGCAGCCCCAGCGAAGGCGGGCAGTCGATCAGGATGTAGTCGAGCGGCTGCTCGTACGCCTGGATCGCCCGCTGGAGCCTGCTCTCACGGGCCACCAGCGACACCAGCTCGATCTCCGCACCCGCCAGATCGATGGTGGCCGGGGCGCAGAAGAGCCCCTCCACATCCACCACGGGCTGGACGACCTCCAGCAGGGGCCTGCTGTCCACCAGCACGTCGTAGATCGACGGCACATCCGCGTGGTGGTCGATCCCCAGAGCGGTGGAGGCATTGCCCTGCGGGTCGAGGTCGACCACCAGGACCCGCGCCCCGTGCAGTGCCAGCGAGGCCGCCAGATTCACGGTCGTCGTGGTCTTGCCCACGCCGCCCTTTTGGTTGGCGACCACGATGACCCGGGTCTGCTCCGGCCGGGGCAGACCCTCGCCGGCGCGCCCCAGCGCCTCGACCGCCAGCTGGGCGGCTCGGCCGATGGGGGTGTCGTTGTCTACAAGGGGAGGGGGCGATGTTTCACGTGAAACATCGTCTCCCGCCGATTCAGAGCGGGGACCGGGGACCGGGTCGGCCATCGGCCCCGCGAGGTTGGCGTCGGACCGCACGGTGTCACTCTCCTCGACATCAGGCTCGCGATGAACAGAGCCTCCCATGTCACCGGGGTCGCGAACCAGCGGGGCCCGTACTCCTGTGGATGAATCCACCGATGTGGACAACTCCGTCCCCCTCGCATCCTTGCGATTGCGGGGGGACGCAGCCGCACGACCGCGGCTGATGATTCCGTGCAGCAGAGAGCGACGTTTCACGTGAAACACGATGCCCGGGTGAAGACTTCAGGCCGCTACGACACTCCGAAATCCATACCTATAGGGCCCAACACGGCCGAAATCTCCTGCGGAACCCCAAGAACCAGAGCCTCAGCGGCGCCGACGCGTGCGTCCCACCCGGGCCGCCTTCGCACGCTTGGCAGCGAACCTCACCCCGCCGGGACTCTCTCCGACCTCCACGCGCACCACAGTCGACAGAGGGTCCACCACACCCTCACCCACGTGCAGCACTGAGGTCTTCACCACACCGAGCTTCGTCAGCGCGGTCTTGGCCGACACCAGCTCCTCCTCGGCGGTATCACCCTTGAGCGCCAGCATCTCCCCGTACGGACGCAGCAGGGGCACACCCCAGGCGGCCAGCCGGTCCAGCGGAGCCACCGCCCGAGCCGTCACCACGTGCACCGGCTGCAGCTTCCCGAGAACCTCCTCGGCCCGCCCGCGCACGACCGTGACGTGGTCCAGGCCCAGCAGCTCCACGGCCTCCTGGAGGAAGGTCGTCCGCCGCAGCAGCGGCTCGAGCAGCGTGATCTTCAGATCACGCCGCACCAACGCCAGCGGGATGCCGGGCAGACCCGCACCCGAGCCCACGTCGCACACGGTGACGCCCTGGGGAACCACCTCCGACAGCACAGCGCAGTTCAGCAGATGCCGCTCCCACAGCCGCGGCACCTCACGCGGCCCGATCAGGCCCCGCTTCACTCCCGCATCGGCCAGCAGCTCCGCGTAGCGCACAGCTTCCGGGAAAAACTCACCGAACACCGCGCGCGCCTCTTCAGGCGCCGGGGGAAGCTCAGCTGCCTCCGTCACGGGGACCGTCCCTTCCGTACCGCATGGTTCTGAAGAACCACGTCTTCAAGATGGCGCGTCGTTCACATGCCAGGCTGACAAACTTCGGCCCCGTCTGCGACACAGACGGGGCCGAACACTCTCGCTACCGGTCAGGCCGGGAGCACAACGACGAAGCGCTGCGGCTCCTCGCCCTCGGACTCGCTCCGCAGACCGGCCGCAGCCACGGCGTCGTGGACGACCTTGCGCTCGAACGGGGTCATCGGGGCCAGCTTCAGGGGCTCGCCGGACGCCTTCACGTCCGCCGCGGCCTGAGCGCCCAGCGCCGCCAGCTCCTCGCGCTTCTTCGCGCGGAACCCGGCGATGTCCAGCATCAGCCGGCTGCGGTCACCGGTCTCGCGGTGCACGGCGAGGCGGGTCAGCTCCTGCAGAGCCTCCAGAACCTCACCGTCGCGGCCCACGAGCTTCTGCAGGTCACGGCCGGCCGAGTCACTGACGATCGACACCGCGGCCCGGTCGGCCTCGACGTCCATGTCGATGTCGCCGTCCAGGTCGGCGATGTCCAGCAGACCCTCAAGGTAGTCGGCCGCGATCTCACCCTCCTGCTCGAGGCGGGTCAGGGTGTCGCCACTCTCAGCGGCGGCGGTGGTGGTGCCTTCCGTCACGGGAGGGACTCCTTCTTACTTCTTGGAGGGCTTGCTGGGGGGCGTCTGACGCTTCGACTTCGGCTGCCGCTTGGGCTGCTGCCGCTTCGTGGCGACACCACCGCTCGCCGCATCCGAATCCACGGTGGCTTCAGCACTCTTGGTCACGGAGCCGTCCGCCTGAGCGGCCATGCCCTGCTTGGTCAGCGCGGAGATGAACTTGCGCTCGTTGTCGTTGCGGTCCGGGCCCTTGGCCACGATCGCCGCGACGATCTTCTTCTTGCCCCGGCCCTTGACGTCACCGTGCGAGCTGACGTGCTTCAGCAGGCGGGTCAGGTACTGGTCCTGGGCCTTGCTGCCCGGCGTCGGGTTCTGGTTGATCACGTACATCTGCTGACCCATGGTCCACACGTTCGTGGTCAGCCAGTAGACGAGAACACCGACGGGGAAGTTGATGCCCATGACCGCGAAGATCACGGGGAAGATGTACATCAGCATCTTCTGCTGCTGCATGAACGGCGTCTTGACCGACAGGTCGACGTTCTTCGCCATCAGCTGACGCTGCGTGTAGAACTGCGACAGCGACATCAGGACGATCATGATGGCGGTGACGACACGCACATCGGTGATCGAGGCGCCCAGGGAAGCGGCCTTCTCGGCGCTGTCCGTGAACTTCGCGGCCAGCGGGGCCCCGAAGATGTGCGCCTGACGCGCGCTCTCCAGCAGCTCCTGGTTGATGACGCCGATCGTCTTCCCGTTGGCGATGGCCGACAGCACGCTGTAGAGCGCGAAGAAGAACGGGGACTGCGCCAGGATGGGAAGGCACGAGGAGAGCGGGTTGGTACCCGTCTCCTTGTACAGCTTCATCATCTCTTCGGACTGACGCTGCTTGTCGTTCTTGTAGCGCTCCTGGATCGCCTTCATCTTCGGCTGGAGCGCCTGCATGCCACGCGTCGCCTTGATCTGCTTCACGAAGAGCGGGATCAGGCAGATACGGATCAAGACCACCAGGGACACGATGGACAGGCCCCAGGCCCACCCACTGTCCACACCGAAGATCGCCCCGTACAGCTTGTGGAACTGGACGATGACCCACGAGACGGGTGTGGTGATAAAGCTGAACAGATTGGCAATCGTGTCCACTAATCAGGCTCCTTGAGCATTGCGAGATCTACGCAACGCACTGCGCAGCTGCTCGTGCCAACGCGGGCGTTTACGGGGTGGGACATGGTCCACGCCACCGGGCGACCACGGATTGCACCGCAGGATCCGCCAGGCGGTCAGGACCGTCCCCTTGACCGCACCATGCCGGTCGATGGCCGTGTACCCGTAGTGCGAGCACGACGGGTAGTAGCGGCACACCGGCCCGAGCAGCGGACTGATCGTCCACTGGTACAGCTTGATCAAAGCGAGCAGCGGGTACTTCATCGAGCCACGCCTCCCAGGAGCCGCACCAGAGCGGCATCCAGGTCCCGGGCCAGCTCGTCGGCGCTGGCATCACCCGCTCCGGGCAACGCACGTACCACCACCAGGCTACCGGCGGGCAGCTGAGACAGCCGCTCCCGGACCAGATGGCGCAGACGGCGCTTCACCCGGTTACGTATGACGGCATTGCCGACAGCTTTGCTGACGACGAAACCCGCACGCGCCGAGGGATCGATCTCCCCCGACTCGTGCGGGTCCGTTGCACCGCTTGTACGTAGGTGGACGACGAGGAGCGGGCGACCAGCCCGACGCCCTCGGCGTACCGCGCTCGCGAAGTCCTCGCGCCGCCTCATCCGATTTTCGGGAGACAGCACGACGTCACGACCTGCGTGTTGTTACGCGGAAAGGGCGGCGCGGCCCTTGCCACGACGGTTCGCGAGGATCGCGCGACCGGCACGGGTACGCATCCGCAGGCGGAAGCCGTGGGTCTTGGCACGACGGCGGTTGTTCGGCTGGAAGGTGCGCTTGCTCACTCGGGGGCTCCAGAGAATAAATCGTTGTGGCGGGACATCGCCTGGCTGTCACCGTGCGCCCACGAGGAAACTCGCGTGTTCGCCCGAGTGGCACCGCTAAACGATCACAATCAGTGATCTCGCCCATCGGTAGGCAGGCGGCAGCAGCCATCGACAACTCGACCTCGTTACGGTACGCGCGGCTACGCCATCCGGTCAAACCGAGGCGATGCTGCCCCACACTGTGCACAGGCTGTGGACAACGACTTGAACCGTACCCGCTGGCCTGACTACCGTTGTCTGACCCTGGATTTTTTGTCCCGACCGTCCCAAAGAACCACACATTCGTGGGACCCCTGTGAGAGAGCGTGCTCTGTGGCTGACGTACCTGCCGATCTTGCCGCAGTGTGGCCAAGGGTGCTCGAAAAGCTCCTCGGGGAGGGACAGCCGGGGATCGAGCCCAAGGACAAGCAGTGGGTCGAGCGATGCCAGCCCCTGGCACTCGTCGCCGACACCGCACTGCTCGCCGTCCCCAACGAGTGGGGCAAGCGCGTCCTCGAAGGCCGCCTCGCCCCGCTGATCAGCGACGCCCTCAGCCGCGAATGCGGCCGCCCCATCCGGATCGCCATCACCGTGGACGACTCCGCCGGCGAGCCCGCGCCCCCGGCCCCGCCCGCCCAGCAGCAGGGCGGCTACGAGCCGTACCCCGGCCAGCGCCCCGGCGGCGGCCCGGGCGGCCCCTCCGACGACCAGCTCCCCACCGCCCGCCCCGCCTACCCGGACTATCAGCAGCCGCGCCCCGAGCCCGGCGCCTGGCCCCGGGGCGGCCAGCAGGACGACTACGGCTGGCAGCAGCCCCGCCTCGGCGGCTTCCCCGAGCGCGACCCGTACGCCTCCCCGCAGCCGGGCTACCTCCAGCAGTCCGAGCCCTCCGGCTACGACCAGGGCTCCTACGAGCAGCAGAAGTACGAGCAGTCCCCGTACGAGTCCCAGCAGCAACACCAGCAGCATCAGCCGCACCAGTCACATCAGTACGAGCAGCAGAAGTACGAACAGCAGCAGTACGAGCAGCCAGCGCCCCGCCAGGCCCCCGGCCGGTCCGCTGCCGCCCCGGCCCCGTCCGGCGGCTCCCCCTCGGGCCCGCTCGAACCGACCGCCCGGCTGAACCCCAAGTACCTCTTCGACACCTTCGTCATCGGCGCCTCCAACCGCTTCGCGCACGCCGCCGCGGTGGCCGTCGCCGAGGCACCCGCGAAGGCGTACAACCCCCTCTTCATCTACGGGGAGTCGGGGCTGGGCAAGACGCACCTGCTGCACGCCATCGGCCACTACGCGCGGAGCCTGTACCCCGGCACCCGCGTCCGGTACGTGAGCTCCGAGGAGTTCACCAACGAGTTCATCAACTCCATCCGCGACGGCAAGGGCGACGCGTTCCGCAAGCGCTACCGCGAGATGGACATCCTGCTCGTCGACGACATCCAGTTCCTCGCGAGCAAGGAGTCGACGCAGGAGGAGTTCTTCCACACCTTCAACACGCTCCACAACGCCAACAAGCAGATCGTGCTCTCCTCCGACCGGCCGCCCAAGCAGCTCGTCACCCTGGAGGACCGGCTCCGCAACCGCTTCGAGTGGGGCCTGATCACCGACGTCCAGCCGCCCGAGCTGGAGACCCGCATCGCGATCCTGCGCAAGAAGGCGGTCCAGGAGCAGCTCAACGCCCCGCCGGAGGTACTGGAGTTCATCGCCTCCCGCATCTCGCGCAACATCCGCGAGCTGGAGGGGGCGCTGATCCGGGTCACGGCCTTCGCGAGCCTCAACCGGCAGCCGGTCGACCTGGGCCTCACCGAGGACGTCCTCAAGAACCTGATCCCGGGCGGCGAGGACAGCGCTCCGGAGATCACGGCCACCGACATCATGGCGGCCACCGCCGACTACTTCGGGCTCACCGTGGACGACCTGTGCGGCTCCTCGCGCAGCCGGGTCCTGGTCACCGCCCGGCAGATCGCCATGTACCTGTGCCGGGAGCTCACCGACCTGTCCCTGCCCAAGATCGGGGCGCAGTTCGGCGGCCGCGACCACACCACCGTCATGCACGCGGACCGCAAGATCCGCGCCCTGATGGCAGAGCGCCGCTCCATCTACAACCAGGTCACGGAGCTCACCAACCGCATCAAGAACGCCTGAGCCGGCCTCCCCGGACGCCCGGGGAGAGCCTCGCCGGGCCCTTTCAAACGCATCTCGAGGGCGCTCCCGGACCATGCCGGGGGCGCCCTTCTTCGTCCGCGCGCCCCTGACCTGTTCGAATACGCCCCCGCGGGAGCAACTCATCCACAGATTCACGGACTTTCTGCCGTCCACACCCTGGGGACGGCCCTCGTCGCCCACAATCTGTCCACAGGGGTGCCGGTTGAGGGCCCATCAGGCCAGGTCAGCAGCCTGTGGAATTGTGCGCAAGCTCCATCCACAGGCTGTGGACAGATTTTTCGTCCACAGCGCTGTCCACGATGTTGTCCACCACCAACCCACAGGTTCGCTGATCCTGTGCACAGGATCAGATGTCTTCTCCACACCGTTGTCCACTGTTCGGCAACATGCCACCCCCTCTCACCGCCCCGAGTGAAAGCCGTCACACGGAGGTGGACGTTTGGGTTGTGGAGTACTGGGGGAAAGCTGGGGACACACCTGTGGAGTAGTGGAGGTCGTCTGGGGACGGCCTGTGCAGAAGTTTTCGTTCTCCACAGGAACACCGTGTTGTCCACCGGTGCCACCCACAGGGTGTGGGGATAAAAAACGCGGGTTGACCTGCGAGAACAGCGTTATCCACCGTTTCCACAGGCCCTACTACTACCCCCATAGAGAGTTAGCCCGGTTTCGGTTTTCAAGCAGGACCTGTGCACAACTCGGTGGGCAGCCTCCTCGACGCCTCGCCCCCGACTTGACCGCCAGCCGCACCGAGTGTCGGCGCCGTACGTCAGACTGGTCCCCGGCATCGGTCGAGGCATCGACGAGCCGAGGACGAAGGCCGGCACACGAGCGATCAACAGCAGGAGGCGGTTCCGGTGAAGATCCGGGTGGAGCGCGACGTACTCGCGGAGGCGGTGGCTTGGGCGGCCCGTAGCCTCCCGGCCCGGCCGCCGGTGCCCGTTCTCGCGGGCCTGCTGCTGAAGGCCGAAGAGGGCACCCTCAGCCTCTCCGGCTTCGACTACGAGGTCTCGGCCCGCGTCTCCGTCGAGGCGGACGTCGAGGAGGACGGCACGGTCCTGGTCTCCGGCCGGCTGCTCGCCGACATCTGCCGCGCCCTCCCCAACCGCCCGGTGGAGATTTCCACAGACGGTGTACGGGCGACCGTGGTCTGCGGCTCCTCGCGATTCACACTCCACACCCTGCCTGTGGAGGAATACCCGGCGCTGCCGCAGATGCCGACCGCGACCGGCACCGTGCCCGGCGAGGTCTTTGCCTCCGCCGCCGCCCAGGTCGCCATCGCCGCCGGCCGCGACGACACGCTGCCCGTGCTGACCGGTGTCCGCATCGAGATCGAGGGCGACCGCGTCACCCTGGCCTCCACCGACCGCTACCGCTTCGCGGTCCGTGAGTTCCTGTGGAAGCCGGAGAACCCGGACGCCTCCGCCGTGGCCCTGGTGCCCGCGAAGACGCTCCTGGACACCGCCAAGTCCCTGACCAGCGGTGACACGGTCACCCTGGCGCTGTCCGGCTCCGGTGCCGGTGAGGGCCTGATCGGTTTCGAGGGCGCCGGCCGCCGCACCACCACCCGCCTGCTCGAGGGCGACCTGCCGAAGTACCGCACGCTCTTCCCGACGGAGTTCAACTCCATCGCGGTGATCGAGACCGCCCCGTTCGTCGAGGCCGTCAAGCGCGTGGCCCTGGTCGCCGAGCGCAACACCCCGGTCCGCCTGAGCTTCGAGCAGGGCGTGCTGATCCTCGAGGCCGGTTCCTCGGACGATGCACAGGCTGTGGAGCGCGTCGACGCCAAGCTGGAGGGCGACGACATCTCGATCGCCTTCAACCCGACCTTCCTGCTCGACGGCCTGAGCGCGATCGACTCGCCCGCCGCGCAGCTCAGCTTCACCACGTCCACCAAGCCGGCGCTGCTCAGCGGCCGCCCGGCGGTCGACGCCGAAGCCGACGAGGCGTACAAGTACCTGATCATGCCGGTACGCCTCTCTGGCTGATTCTTCGCAGGTCAGGCCCGGTTTCGCGCCCCGCGAGACCGGGCCTGACCGCGTTCTTCCCGCAGCCCGGGGCCGTGCGCGCCCCGTGGAGCCCGGCGGCCCGGCCGGGCGTAGGCTCGGGGCCTGGGATGTCCTCCGGGAAGCAGGAGGCCCCGGCAAAGACGGCCACAACGCTTAAGGAACCACCTGATGGAGCTTGGTCTCGTCGGTCTCGGCAAGATGGGCGGCAACATGCGCGAGCGCATCCGCCGCGCAGGCCACACCGTCATCGGATACGACCGCAACCCGGACCTTGCCGATGTCCACAGCCTGCGGGAACTTGTGGACAGCCTGCAGGCCCCCCGCGTCGTGTGGGTGATGGTCCCGGCAGGTGCGGCGACGCAGTCCACCGTCGACGAGCTCGCGGAGCTGCTCTCGATCGGCGACATCGTCGTCGACGGCGGCAACTCCCGCTGGACCGACGACGAGAAGCACGCCGCGGAGCTGGCCACCAAGGGCATCGGCTTCGTCGACTGCGGCGTCTCCGGCGGCGTGTGGGGCCTGGAGAACGGCTACGCGCTGATGTACGGCGGCGAGAAGGACCATGTGGGCCGGGTTCAGCCGATCTTCGACGCGCTCAAGCCCGAGGGTGACTTCGGCGCCGTACACGCCGGCAAGGTCGGTGCGGGCCACTTCGCGAAGATGGTTCACAACGGCATCGAGTACGCCATGATGCAGGCCTACGCCGAGGGCTGGGAGCTCCTGGAGAAGGTGGACTCGGTCACCGACGTCCGCGAGGTCTTCCGCTCCTGGCAGGAGGGCACGGTCATCCGGTCCTGGCTGCTGGACCTGGCCGTGAACGCCCTCGACGAGGACGAGCACCTCCAGCAGCTGCGCGGCTTCGCGCAGGACTCGGGAGAGGGCCGCTGGACGGTGGAGGCGGCGATCGACAACGCCGTTCCGCTGCCCGCGATCACCGCCTCGCTGTTCGCGCGGTTCGCCTCGCGCCAGGACGACTCCCCGCAGATGAAGATGATCGCCGCGCTGCGCAACCAGTTCGGCGGCCACGCGGTCGAGAAGAAGTAGTCGACAAGAGACACCGTGCGGCTCGGAGCAGCCGCACAGCACCACACAGAGCAGCAGGAAGCCGGGGGAGGTCGGCGCCGTATGCATGTTTCGCATCTCTCGCTGGCCGACTTCCGCTCGTACGCCCGGGCCGAGGTTCCCCTCGACCCGGGCGTCACGGCTTTCGTGGGCCCCAACGGCCAGGGGAAGACCAATCTCGTCGAGGCGATCGGCTACCTGTCGACGCTGGGCAGCCACCGGGTCTCCTCGGACGCGCCGCTCGTACGGATGGGCGCGGACCGGGCGATCATCCGCGCGGCCGTCACCCAGGGCGAGCGGCAGCAGCTGGTGGAGCTGGAGCTGAATCCGGGCCGGGCGAACCGTGCCCGGATAAACCGGTCCTCGCAGGTCAGGCCGCGGGACGTGCTGGGGATCGTGCGGACAGTGCTGTTCGCGCCGGAGGACCTGGCCCTGGTGAAGGGCGATCCGGGTGAGCGGCGGCGGTTCCTGGACGAGATCGTCACCGCGCGCTCCCCGCGGATGGCGGCGGTCCGCTCGGACTACGAGCGGGTGCTGAAGCAGCGCAACACCCTGCTGAAGTCGGCGGCGATGGCGCGTCGGCACGGCGGCCGGACCATGGACCTGTCGACCCTGGACGTGTGGGACCAGCACCTGGCGCGCGCGGGCGCGGAGCTGCTGGCGCAGCGGCTGGACCTGATCGCGACGCTGCTGCCGCTGGCGGACAAGGCGTACGAGCAGCTCGCGCCCGGCGGCGGCCCGCTGGGGCTCTCGTACAAGTCCTCGGCGGGCGAGCCGGTGGACAGCGGGGCGGCGCGGAGCCGCGAGGCGATCTACGAGGTGCTGCTGGCGGCCCTGGTGGAGGTGCGCAAGCAGGAGATCGAGCGGGGCGTGACGCTGGTCGGTCCGCACCGCGACGACCTGCTGCTGCGGCTGGGGGAGCTGCCGGCGAAGGGGTACGCGAGCCACGGGGAGTCGTGGTCGTACGCGCTGGCCCTGCGGCTGGCCTCGTACGAGCTGCTGCGCTCGGAGGGCGCGGAGCCGGTGCTGATCCTGGACGACGTGTTCGCGGAGCTGGACGCGCGGCGTCGGGAGCGGCTGGCCGAGCTGGTGGTGCCGGGCGAGCAGGTGCTGGTGACGGCGGCGGTGGACGATGACGTTCCGGGTGTGCTGGCGGGGGCGCGGTTCGGGGTGTCCGGTGGTGAGGTGACCCGGCTGTGAGCGATCAGGACAAGGAGCCGCGCGGCGAGCCCCGCAAGGCGCCGGAGCCTTCCGGTGTGGATCTGGCGCGCCAGGCCCTCGCCGCGGCGCGGGAGCAGGCGCGGGCGCGGGGCAACGCGGTGGGCGGGAAGAAGCGTCAGCAGCATCCGGGGCTGCGGTCGGGTGCCCGTGCGGACGGCCGGGATCCGATGCCGTTGATGGCGGCGCTGGACCGGTTGCGCACGGAGCGCGGCTGGGAGATGCCGATGGCGGTGGCGGGTGTGATGGAGCGCTGGCCGGAGATCGTCGGTCCGGAGATCGCGGCGCACTGTGAACCGGAGCGGTACGAGGATCGTGAACTGGTGGTCCGGTGTGATTCCTCGGCGTGGGCGGCGCAGCTGAAGCTGCTGGCTCCGCAGCTGGTGGCGCGGCTCAACGCGGATCTGGGGCAGGGCACGGTGCGGCTGATCAAGGTGCAGGGCCCGGGTGGGCGGCCGAAGGGGTACGGGCCGTGGCGGGCGCCGGGGAGCAAGGGCCCGGGGGATACCTACGGCTGAGTAGGCCGGGGCGACGGTGGTGTCCCTCACGGTAGTGGGAGGTTGACAGGCCGAAGCGCTGGATGCCCGTGTGAGCCTCTTTGAGCCCCTTCCCGGATATGGGGAGTCGGAAGGTGGAGGTTCAGGGCGGCACATGCGGACTCAGGTACCGGCAAACCCCCATTCATGTCGGTGGTACCGGTAGACTGGGGGAAATCCCGCCCGTTCGCGGGATCACGCAGACAACGCAGATCGACGCGGCCGCTCCTCCGGCGCACTCGCTGGTCCGGAGTACGGGCTGCGCTGTGCCAGAAAGGGCGCTTCGTGGCCGATTCCGGCGACTCCAACGAGAAGAATTACGACGCCAGTGCCATCCAGGTCCTCGAGGGCCTGGATGCGGTCCGCAAGCGGCCCGGTATGTACATCGGCTCGACCGGTGAGCGCGGCCTGCACCACCTCGTGCAGGAGGTCGTGGACAACTCCGTCGACGAGGCCATGGCCGGGCACGCGGACACGATCGACGTGACGATCCTCCCCGACGGCGGCGTGCGCGTGGTCGACAACGGCCGAGGCATCCCGGTCGACATCGTGCCGTCCGAGGGCAAGCCGGCGGTCGAGGTCGTCCTCACGGTCCTGCACGCGGGCGGCAAGTTCGGCGGTGGCGGTTACGCCGTCTCCGGCGGTCTGCACGGCGTGGGCGTGTCCGTGGTGAACGCGCTGTCGACGAAGGTCTCGGTCGAGGTCAAGCGCGACGGCTACCGCTGGACGCAGGACTACAAGCTGGGCGTGCCGACGGCGCCGCTGGCGAAGAACGAGGAGACCGACGCTCACGGCACGACCGTGACGTTCTGGGCCGACCCCGACGTCTTCGAGACGACCGACTACTCCTTCGAGACGCTCTCGCGGCGCTTCCAGGAGATGGCCTTCCTGAACAAGGGCCTGACCCTGACGCTGACGGACGAGCGCGAGTCGGCGAAGGCCACGGTCGGCGCCGACGACCCTGAGGCGGAGTCGGCGGAGCCCGCGGCGCGGACGGTCAAGTACCACTACGAGGGCGGCATCGTCGACTTCGTGAAGTACCTGAACTCGCGCAAGGGCGAGATGATCCACCCGACCGTCATCGACGTCGAGGCCGAGGACAAGGAGCGCATGCTCTCGGTCGAGATCGCGATGCAGTGGAACTCGCAGTACACGGAGGGTGTCTACTCCTTCGCGAACACGATCCACACGCACGAGGGCGGTACCCACGAGGAGGGCTTCCGCGCGGCGCTGACCGGCCTGGTCAACCGCTACGCGCGCGACAAGAAGCTGCTGCGCGAGAAGGACGACAACCTCGCCGGCGAGGACATCCGCGAGGGTCTGACGGCGATCATCTCGATCAAGCTGGGCGAGCCGCAGTTCGAGGGCCAGACGAAGACCAAGCTGGGCAACACGGAGGCGAAGACCTTCGTGCAGAAGGTCGTGCACGAGCACCTGAACGACTGGTTCGACCGGAACCCGGTCGAGGCCGCGGACATCATCCGCAAGTCGATCCAGGCGGCCACGGCGCGCGTCGCGGCCCGCAAGGCCCGTGACCTGACGCGTCGCAAGGGTCTGCTGGAGAGCGCCTCGCTGCCGGGCAAGCTGTCCGACTGCCAGTCGAACGACCCGACGAAGTGCGAGATCTTCATCGTCGAGGGTGACTCGGCCGGTGGCAGCGCGAAGTCCGGCCGCAACCCGATGTACCAGGCCATCCTGCCGATCCGCGGCAAGATCCTGAACGTCGAGAAGGCCCGTATCGACAAGATCCTCCAGAACACCGAGGTCCAGGCGCTGATCAGCGCCTTCGGCACGGGTGTGCACGAGGACTTCGACATCGAGAAGCTCCGCTATCACAAGATCATCTTGATGGCGGACGCCGACGTCGACGGCCAGCACATCAACACCCTGCTGCTGACCTTCCTGTTCCGCTTCATGCGGCCGCTGGTCGAGGCGGGTCACGTGTACCTGTCCCGCCCGCCGCTGTACAAGATCAAGTGGGGCCGGGACGACTTCGAGTACGCGTACTCGGACCGTGAGCGCGACGCCCTGGTCGAGCTCGGCAAGCAGAACGGCAAGCGGATCAAGGAAGACTCGATCCAGCGCTTCAAGGGTCTGGGCGAGATGAACGCCGAGGAGCTGCGCGTCACCACCATGGACGTGGACCACCGTGTGCTCGGCCAGGTCACCCTGGACGACGCGGCGCAGGCCGACGACCTGTTCTCGGTGCTGATGGGTGAGGACGTCGAAGCCCGGCGCTCCTTCATCCAGCGCAACGCCAAGGACGTTCGCTTCCTCGACATCTGAGTCGGCTCAGCTGACCGCCTGAAAGGACCTTTGACCAGCAATGGCCGACGAAACCACGCCCACTGCCGAGAACACCGAGGAAGAGCAGCCCGTCGTACGCATCGAGCCCGTGGGGCTCGAGACGGAGATGCAGCGCTCCTACCTCGACTACGCGATGTCCGTCATCGTCTCGCGCGCGCTGCCCGACGTGCGGGACGGCCTCAAGCCGGTCCACCGCCGTGTGCTGTACGCGATGTACGACGGCGGTTACCGGCCCGAGAAGGGCTTCTACAAGTGCGCCCGTGTCGTGGGCGACGTCATGGGCACCTACCACCCGCACGGTGACTCCTCGATCTACGACGCCCTGGTCCGCCTGGCCCAGCCGTGGTCGATGCGCATGCCGCTGGTGGACAGCAACGGCAACTTCGGCTCTCCGGGCAACGACCCGGCGGCCGCGATGCGCTACACCGAGTGCAAGCTGATGCCGCTGGCCATGGAGATGCTCCGGGACATCGACGAGGAGACCGTCGACTTCACGGACAACTACGACGGCCGCAACCAGGAGCCGACGGTCCTGCCGGCGCGTTTCCCGAACCTGCTGGTCAACGGCAGCGCCGGTATCGCGGTCGGTATGGCGACGAACATCCCGCCGCACAACCTCCGCGAGGTCGCGGCGGGCGCGCAGTGGGCGCTGGAGCACCCGGAGGCCTCGCACGAGGAGCTGCTGGACGCGCTGCTCGAGCGGATCAAGGGCCCGGACTTCCCGTCGGGCGCCCTGGTCGTGGGCCGCAAGGGCATCGAGGAGGCGTACCGGACCGGTCGCGGCTCCATCACGATGCGCGCGGTGGTGGAGGTCGAGGAGATCCAGAACCGCCAGTGCCTGGTGGTGACGGAGCTTCCGTACCAGACCAACCCCGACAACCTCGCGCAGAAGATCGCGGACCTGGTGAAGGACGGGAAGATCGGCGGCATCGCCGACGTCCGTGACGAGACCTCGTCGCGGACCGGCCAGCGCCTGGTGATCGTCCTGAAGCGCGACGCCGTCGCCAAGGTCGTGCTGAACAACCTGTACAAGCACACCGATCTGCAGACGAACTTCGGCGCGAACATGCTGGCGCTGGTGGACGGCGTGCCGCGCACGCTGTCGATCGACGCCTTCATCCGTCACTGGGTGCAGCACCAGATCGAGGTCATCGTCCGCCGTACGCGCTTCCGCCTGCGCAAGGCGGAGGAGCGCGCGCACATCCTGCGCGGTCTGCTCAAGGCGCTGGACGCGATCGACGAGGTCATCGCGCTGATCCGGCGCAGCAACACGGTCGAGATCGCGCGCGAGGGCCTGATGGGCCTGCTGGAGATCGACGAGATCCAGGCGAACGCGATCCTGGAGATGCAGCTGCGGCGCCTGGCGGCGCTGGAGCGGCAGAAGATCGTCGCCGAGCACGACGAGCTCCAGGCCAAGATCAACGAGTACAACGCGATCCTGGCCTCGCCGGAGAAGCAGCGCTCGATCGTCAGCGAGGAACTGGCGGCGATCGTCGAGAAGTTCGGCGACGACCGGCGTTCCAAGCTGGTGCCCTTCGACGGCGACATGTCCATGGAGGACCTGATCGCCGAAGAGGACATCGTCGTCACGATCACGCACGGCGGCTACGTCAAGCGCACCAAGACCGAGGACTACCGCTCGCAGAAGCGCGGCGGCAAGGGCGTGCGCGGCACGAAGCTGAAGCAGGACGACCTGGTCGACCACTTCTTCGTCTCGACCACGCACCACTGGCTGCTCTTCTTCACGAACAAGGGCCGGGTCTACCGGTCCAAGGCGTACGAGCTGCCGGACGCCGGCCGGGACGCGCGCGGGCAGCACGTGGCGAACCTGCTGGCCTTCCAGCCGGACGAGAAGATCGCCCAGATCCTCGCGATCCGCGATTACGACGCGGCGCCGTACCTGATCCTGGCCACCAAGGGCGGCCTGGTGAAGAAGACGGCGCTCAAGGACTACGACTCGCCCCGTTCGGGTGGTGTCATCGCGATCAACCTCCGGGAGACGGGCGCCGACGGCGCCGACGGCGCTTCTGACGAGCTGATCGGCGCGGAGCTGGTGTCCGCTGCGGACGACCTGCTGCTGATCAGCAAGAAGGCGCAGTCGATCCGCTTCACGGCGACCGATGACGCGCTGCGCCCGATGGGCCGCGCCACCTCGGGCGTGAAGGGCATGAGTTTCCGTGAAGGTGACGAACTGCTCTCCATGAGCGTGGTGAGGCCGGGTACGTTCGTCTTCACCGCGACCGACGGCGGCTACGCCAAGCGGACGCCGGTCGACGAGTACCGCGTCCAGGGTCGTGGCGGTCTGGGCATCAAGGCCGCGAAGATCGTGGAGGACCGCGGGTCGCTCGTCGGGGCACTCGTGGTGGACGAAACGGACGAGATTCTCGCCATCACGCTCGGCGGTGGTGTGATTCGTACGCGCGTCAACGAAGTCAGGGAGACCGGCCGTGACACCATGGGCGTCCAGCTGATCAACCTGGGCAAGCGCGATGCCGTGGTGGGCATCGCCCGTAACGCCGAGGCCGGTCAGGAAGCTGACGAGGTCGAGGCCGACGAGATCGAGACCGAGACCGAGGCAGCCGACGGACAGGCCGCCGAGGCCGCCGAGGGCACGCAGCCTTCGGCTGGGGAGCACGAGGAGTAAGTCGTGAGTGGAGCCACGGGCGCCGGACCGGCCATGACTGGAGAGAACGGTGCCCGTGGCCCTGCCGCGGACTCCCAAGGGGGGACTGTGACGGATACCCGAGGAACGCAGCCGCAGCCGCAGGCCGGCGCGGCCCCCGCGCAGCCGTACCACCCGCCGCAGGCCTACTCGGCGCCCTCGGGCCCGGGTGTGCCGCGGGCCGGCGGGGCGGGCACCGCGCAGCGCAAGCCGCGTACGGGGGCCCGTATCGCGCCCAGGACGCGCAAGGCGCGGCTGCGGGTGGCCAAGGCCGACCCGTGGTCGGTGATGAAGGTCAGCTTCCTGCTGTCGATCGCGCTGGGCATCTGCACGATCGTGGCGGCGGTGGTGCTGTGGATGGTCATGGACGCGATGGGTGTCTTCTCGACCGTCGGCGGCACGATCAGCGAGGCGACCGGCTCGAACGAGAGCAACGGCTTCGACCTCCAGTCGTTCCTGTCGCTGCCGCGCGTTCTGATCTTCACCTCGGTCATCGCGGTGATCGACGTGGTGCTGGCGACGGCGCTGGCGACGCTGGGCGCGTTCATCTACAACCTGTCGGCGGGCTTCGTCGGCGGTGTGGAGCTCACGCTCGCCGAGGACGAGTGACCTGCGCAGACGCATCGCAGGAACCGATTTTGGAGCTCCCGGGTCTGTGCGCTAACCTTCAGGAGTCAGCGCGCAGCGCGGATGGGGCTATAGCTCAGTTGGTTAGAGCGCATCCCTGATAAGGATGAGGCCACAGGTTCAAATCCTGTTAGCCCCACAGTGTCGAAGACCCTCAGGCCCAAGGCCTGGGGGTCTTTGTCGTAGGGCCAGTTGGCGGGTTCACAGATAACCGATCGGTATCGGTCGGTGTGTATTGTTGGCTGCCAGAAGTCCCCTACGTCAACGAAAGACGAGGTCGCGCGGTGAAGAAGCTGCTCCTGGTCGCACTGGCCGCCATCGGCGGGCTCCTCGTGTACCGCCAGATCCAGGCGGACCGCGCCGAGCAGGACCTGTGGACGGAGGCAACTGACTCCGTGCCCTCTGGTTCCGGTGTGTGAGACCGAAGGCTGATCTCATGAAGCCCCGGCTGCCGCTGCGGCCGGGGCTTTGTGCTGTTCTGTGACAAAAAGTTACGTTATGCAAAGATTTGGCTTGCGCTAGCAAACTCGGGGTGGGCGTGATGGGTCGGGTACGGACGACGATGCGGACGGGAGCCGCGGCGGGGGCGGTGGCCCTGGTCCTGGCGGGCGGTCCGCAGGGCGCCGCCTACGCGGAGGGGACCGCGCCGCAGCCGGTGCCGACGTACCGCGCCGCCGACGGCGCGAAGGCGGTGGAGGGCAAGCCCTCCACCGCGGACGCCCCCCTGCTGGAGGCCGGGCAGGTCTACACGGACACGATCGGGCCCGGCGAGCGCGTCTACCGGCTCTACCTGGACGACAAGTCGAGCGTGTACGTCTCCGCCGTCGTCCGGCCTCCCCGGGGTGCCAAGGTCGCCTACAGCGACGGCATCGAGGTGGAGGTCATGACCAAGGAAGGCCGTGCCTGCCCGAACAACAACGGCCATGCGGTCTTCGGATACGACCCCGTCCCCCTCAGCGAGGTCGGCGTCCGGCGGCTGGAGGAGGACGCCGAATGCCAGCAGGGCGGCACCTACTACGCCAAGGTCACCCGTACCGCGGCCAAGGACAGTGACCAGAGCCCGTGGCCCGTGGAGCTCCGGCTCCAGCGCGAGCCCGCTCCGGCCGCCGGCAGCGGGCCCACCACCGCTCCCAGCGTCTGGCCCTCGGCCTCCCCGACCCTGCCCGGCAGCGAGCCGGTCGCCCGCACCGGCGGCACCGGCTTCAACGACGCCCGCGCGCTGGACGGCGGAGTGTGGCGTGACGAGCTGCGGCCCGGGCAGACCCGCTTCTACCGCGTCCCCCTCGACTGGGGGCAGCAACTGGGCTTCAGCGCCGAACTCGCCGCAGCCAAAATGACCAAGTCGTACGGCAGCGCCTCCAACGGCCTCACCGTCTCGCTCTACACGCCTTACCGGGGTCTGGTCGTGTCCGAGGACGCGTCCTACGACGGCAAGCAGGCGGCCGTCACCCTGCCGAAGGCGGCTCCGGTGGCGTACGAGAACCGCTTCTCCGACGACACCAAGGTGCGGCCGGTCCGGGTGGCCGGCTGGTACTACATCGCGGTGACCATGGGTGGGAAGGTCGCCGAGTTCACCGAGGACGCGACCCCCGTGCCGCTGACCCTGCGCACGGACGTCATCGGGTCCCCCGCCAAGGCGCCCGCGTACAAGGAGAGCCTGGCCGCGGGCGGCTTCGGGGTCGGGGCCGAGGACCGGGCCGCCGCCAAGGACGGGCTCACCGCCCCGGAAGCCTCCGACGCCGCCAGTACCCACTCCGCGATGCGGGTGGTGGCGGGCGCCGGGTTCGGTACCGGGACCCTGCTGCTGCTCGTGCTGGGCGGCTGGATCCTGCTCGCCCGGCGGGGCCGCGGAGCCGCTACATCCGGGTGAGGGCCCATACGCCGACGGCGAAGCAGAGCAGCGCCGTGGCGAGGATCCCGGCCTTCACCTTCGCCGCGGGCGGGGCGATCGCGCCGCCGGTCCGGGCGGGCGGCGCGGGCGGGGCCTGGGGCGCCGGCGGAGCGAGGTGGAAGCTCCCGGTCTCCAGGGGCCCGTACGAGGCCACGGGGACGGTCTGTGCGGTCGCGCCCGGATCGCTGCGGGTCGCCTCCGCCACCGTGGTCGGGGTCGTGTACGGGGACGGGTACGGGGACCCGTACGGCGACGGGGTCGGCGTCGGGCTCGGAGGCGTGTGCGGGGCCGCCGGTCCGGTGGGCACCGCGGCGGCCGTGGGCGCCTCGGTGCCGCTGCCGGGCGTGCCCGCCGCCGCGGCCGACGGCCCCTGAGGTCCGAAACCGGCGGGGAGCGGTCCGAGTTGGTCGAACACCTCCACCGGAACCTCGTCCGGCGCGGCCGGAGCGAGCAGCTCCACGGCCTCGACAAGGGCCTTGCGCGCCCCTGTGGCCGTCTTGAAGCGGGTGTGGGGGTCCGGCTGCAGCAGATTGGCGATGACGTCCCAGAGGGGCGCGGGAACGCCTTCCGGTGCGCCGGGGGTGCCGTGCGCGAGGAAGTGCTCCACCAGGGCCTGGGAGTCGGGCTTGCGCCCCTGGAGCAGGTACAGGGCGACCAGCCCGACGGCGAAGAGGTCGGCGGGGAAGTCGGGCTCGGCACCCAGCAGTTGTTCGGGGGCGAAGTAACCCGGGGTGCCGACGACGTAGTTGGTCTCCGTCAGCCGGGGCTCACCCTTGCGCATGGAGATGCCGAAGTCGGACAGCCGCAGGTGCGGCCGCCCGGTTCCGGTGGCCTCCATCAGGATGTTGGCCGGTTTGATGTCGCGGTGGACGACGCCTTCCGCGTGTACCGCGGCCAGCCCCGACAGGAGCTGGTCGAGCAGGGTGCAGACGAACCGGGGCGGGAGGGGACCGTAGTCCCCGATCACATGGCCGAGGGAGCCGCCGCTGACCAGGTCCATGGTGAACAGGACCTTGTCGTCGTCGGCCGCCCAGCTGGCGGGGGCCAGTACGTGCGGGTGATCGATCCGCAGGGCCTGTTCCCGCACGAACCTCAGGAGCGTGTGGGCGTCGCTCTGAAGCAGAACCTTCGCGGCGACGTACCGGCGGCGCCGGTGGTCCCAGGCACGCCACACGGCACCCGCGCCACCGCGCCCGATCGGATCGATCAACTCGTATCGACCGGCGAAGATCTCACCCATCGCTGTGCCCGTCCCCCGTCACCCGTAGTCGCCCTGGCCCGCCGTCGTGCGTGTCAGTTCTGGTGGGCCTCGTAGTGGGCCACCGCGTCGGCGGTGCGGCCCGCGCCGTACACCCGGAGGAACTCTGCCAGTTCCGGGTGGCTGGGGGCGAGTGTGTCCGCCGCGTCGATGATGTCGCCCGCCGCGGAGACCGAGCGCAGCAGCGACTGGATCTCACGGACGATGCGCTTGACGGTGGGTGCGCCCGAACTGATGGGGGTCTGGCCGCTGTTGCTGAGGACGGAACCTCCCTGGGTCTTCTTGATCTCGTCCATCCTGTCGGTGGCCTCCGCCGCGCTGACGCTCCCGTCGGCCACCTGGCCGGCGAGGTCCTGGAGGGCCTGGACGCGCTGCACCACGGCAGGGTTACCGATCTTGGCGCGCTGGCCGCTCATCAGCTGGGACAGCATGGGCGCCGACAGTCCGAGGACGGCAGCGAGGCGAGCCTGGTTCAAGCCGAGGTCATCTATGAGCCGGCGAAAGAGCGCTCCCAGCGGCTCCCCGTACCAACTGCGCTGAAGCTCTCTGGCTCTGGCCGTGGCCTCTTGCTGTACTGCGTCCACTCTTCCTACTCCCCTTCGCTGGTGCGAACCTCGCGAGCATCTTACGGAGCGTGGTCGCAGGGCGGGAGTCCCTATCATTTTGCGAGATGAGGGGGTACACCCGGTACTCTGTTCTGCGGAACACCCGCTCCCCGCAAGGGGACAGGCGTGTCCGGACCCATGGGGCCTTAGCTCAGTTGGTAGAGCGCTGCCTTTGCAAGGCAGATGTCAGGAGTTCGAATCTCCTAGGCTCCACTCTCAAACCCCCCTTGACCTGCGAAAACGTGGTCAAGGGGGGTCTTTTTACGTTCGGGGTGCGGGGCTCGGCAGGCCCGGGGCGGCGGGCTAGAGATCGATCCAGTAACGGCGCTTGGGGCCGATCAGGGTCTCGCGGACGTCTTCCAGGACCCCGCCGCCCCGCTCGATCGTGCGCACCGACGCGGTGTTGTCGGGGTCGCAGGTCAGCAGGACCCGGTCCATCCCCATTACCCGTGCCTCGTGGAGCACCGATTCCAGTGCCCGGCCGGCCACCCCGCGCCCCCGCGCCGAGGGTCGCACGCTGTATCCGATGTGGCCGCCGGCGTCGAGGAGGAACGCGTTCAGGTGGTGGCGCAGGTCGATGGCGCCCAGGTAGGTGTCGCCCTCGGCGATCCACCAGTACGTCGCGTGGACCCGGCCCTGCTCGACCGGCACCGTACGGTCCGCGGAGCGGTGCAGTTTGTCCACCCAGGCCGCGAAGCCCTCGGGGCTGTCGACGTCGTCTTCCGAGCCGAGACCGGCCCCGTCCATGTGGGCGTCGTCGCCCCACTCCTCTTGGGCGGCGAGCCAGGAGGAGTGCAGTCGGGGGGTGGGCGGTATCAGCTCGGGCATGCCCGGGACGCTACCAGCCGGGCCGGAGCCGGCCGGTGGGCGAGGCGTCACCGGCCGGGGGATGTTTCACGTGAAACATTGGTCCGCAGGAGGGTCGCCGCCAGGGCGATGGCGGCCAGCAGGAGCGCGGCGCCCAGGGCGAATGCCAGGTGGTAACCGCTGGTGAGGGCCTCGGCGGGCGTGCTGCCGGACCGTGCCGAGGACTCCGTACGGGAGGCCGCCAGGGTGGAGAGGACCGCCACACCGAGGGCCATGCCGATCTGCTGGGTGGTGTTGAACAGCCCCGAGGCCAGTCCCGCGTCGTTGCCGTCGGCGCCGGACATGCCCAGCGTGGTGAGGGCCGGCAGGGCCAGGCCGAAGCCCGCGGCCAGCAGCATCACCGGCAGCAGGTCGGTGACGTAGTCGGCGCGCACGGGCAGCCGGGTCAGCAGCCCCAGGGCCAGGACGAGCAGCGCGAGCCCGGCCAGCAGGACGTTCCGCTCCCCGAAGCGGGCGTTCAGCCGGGCCGAGACGCCCAGGGAGACGGCGCCGATCACCAGGGCGGCGGGCAGCATGGCCAGGCCGGTGGCGGCGGCTCCGTAGCCCAGGACCTTCTGCAGGTAGAGGGCGACCAGGATCTGGAAGGAGAACAGCGCGGCCACCATCAGCATCTGGACCAGGTTCGCGCCGACCACGGTCCGCGAGCGGAAGATCCGCAGGGGCACCAGCGGGGTGCGGGCCTTCGCCTGGCGCAGCGTGAAGGCGGCGAGCAGGGCCAGGGAGAGTGCCCCGAGGCCGAGGGTGTGCGGGGAGGTCCAGCCGTACTGCTCCACCTTGACCACGGAGTAGATGCCGGTCATCAGCCCGCTGGTGACCAAGGCCGCGCCGAGTACGTCGGCACCCGCACCCAGCCCCAGGCCCCGGTCGGCGGGGAGCGCGGGCAGGGCCAGGAGCAGCGCGGCGAGCCCGATGGGCAGGTTGATGAAGAAGATCCAGTGCCAGTCGAGTGCGTCGGTCAGGACACCCCCGAGCACCTGGCCCAGGGAGGCGCCGGCCGCTCCGGTGAAGGAGAACACCGCGATCGCCTTGGCGCGTTCACGGGGCGCGGTGAACAAGGTGATCAGGATGCCGAGGCTGACGGCGGAGGCCATCGCGCTGCCGATGCCCTGGAGGAAGCGGGCGGCTATCAGCACCGTCGGCGAGGCCGCGAAGCCGGCGAGCACCGAGGCGCCGGTGAAGACGGCGGTGCCCGCCAGGAACATCCGCTTGCGGCCGAGCAGGTCGCCGAGGCGTCCGGCGAGCAGCAGCAGGCTGCCGAAGGCGATCAGGTACGCGTTCACGACCCAGCTCAGGCTCGCGGGCGAGAAGCCGAGGTCGCTCTGGATGGCGGGCATCGCCACGGTGACGATGCTGCCGTCGAGGATCGTCATCAGCATGCCGGTCGAGAGCACGGTGAGCGCGGTCCAGCGGGAGCGCAGCCCGCGCGGGGCGGCTGCGGCCGTCGGGTCGGCCGTCAGGGAAGGGCCGGTCGTCGAGGAAGGGCCGGTCGTAAGGGAAGGGGCGGAGGCGGACGTGGAAGCGGCAGGCATCGGTCTCTCCAGTCAGTGAGGGCGACTGGTACGACCGTAACAGATGGTTTCGTTGCAGACTATTGTCTTCGGATCGAATTGTTAGTGTGGAGGCATGACTGCCATGGCACCCACCCGGACCGAGCCTGACCTCTCCTTCCTCCTGGACCACACCAGCCATGTACTGCGCACCCGCATGGCGGCCGCCCTCGGAGAGATCGGGCTCACCCCCCGGATGCACTGCGTCCTCGTCCACGCCCTGGAGGAGGAGCGGACCCAGATCCAGCTCGCCGAGATCGGCGACATGGACAAGACGACGATGGTCGTCACCGTGGACGCCCTGGAGAAGGCCGGACTGGCCGAGCGCCGCCCGTCCACCAAGGACCGCCGGGCCCGGATCATCGCCGTCACCGAGAAGGGCGCGGCCGTCGCCGTGGACAGCCAGCGGATCGTCGACCAGGTCCACGCGGACGCCCTGGCCTCCCTCGCCGACGCGGACCGCACCGCCCTGCTGCGGGTCCTCGGCCTCCTCGTCGAAGGCGACCTCGCAACCGCCTCCGACAGCCCCCGCCCGGCGCGCCGCGCCCGTCAGTGACGGGCGGCCGACCGCCCGGTCCTGTCCCCCGGACGGCCCAGTCACAGGGCCGCCCGGCGCCCGCTGTCAGACAGTGGGGGGAGGCGCCGCGCCCCAAGGCGCCGCCCAGGGGGAAAGACCACGCCGGAGGCGTACACACATGGGACTCTTCGACTTCCTGAAGTCCGACAAGAAGAAGGCACACGACGCCGCCGAGAAGGCGAAGGAGCAGGTCCAGCAGCAGGGGTCGGCGGCGACGCCTTCCAAGAGCCAGGCGGCCGACGCGGCATCGGCCACCCGGGCCGCCGCCGAGCGGATGGCCGCCGCCGCGCCGCCCAGGCCCGCCCCCGCGACCCCGACCCCCGGCTCGGCCGCGCACAAGGCCGTCCCCGCGCCCCCCAGGCCCGCCGCGATGCCCAAGCCCGGGGCGGCCGCCGCGGCGGCGCCGGGCGCCGCGCACACCCCGACCCCCGGCTCGGCCGCGCACAAGGCCGTTCCGGCGGCGCCCAAGCCGATGCCCACCGCCAAGAAGCGCACGTACACGGTCAGGTCCGGCGACTCGCTCGCCATGATCGCCCGCCGCGAGCTCGGCAACGAGGCCCGCTGGCGCGAGCTCTACGCCATGAACAAGGGCGTCATCGGTTCCAACCCCGACCTCATCCGCCCGGGCATGGTGCTGACGCTCCCCCACTGACCCCGCCGCGCCGACCGACAGCGCGAGGGCCCGGATCCATCAGGATCCGGGCCCTTGCGCCGATCGCTCCACCGCCGGTCAGAGCGACTTGTCGCCGTTTGACCCCGCCTCGCGCTCCTTCGCCGCCAGCTCGTCGTCGAAGCTCGCCGGCTCGGCATCGCGCGCCGGCACCTCCGTGGCGGCCGGCGGCTCGACGAGCCAGTCCGGGTTCGACTGCTGGTCCCACCACTTCCACGCCGCGAAGGCGACCGCCGCCAGGACGCCGACCACGGCGACCCCGCGCAGCGCCCGGCCGCAGCGCGCCCGCCGCTCGTTGCGCCGCACCAGCCGCTGGATCTCCTGCGGCGTCACCTGACCGCGCAGCGCCGCGAACGCGGCCACCGACCGCGAGGCGGCCTCCTCGGCCACCGGCGTGGCCGCCGCGATCGCGCTCTCGATCCGCGGCTGCGTGTAGTCGGCAGCCTGACGCGCCGCCAGGCGCGTCTGCTTCACCGCCTGCGTCGCCGCCCGGTCCACGTTCGGCGGCACGTGCGCACGCGCTGCCTTCATCCGCGGGTGCAGATGGGTGTCGTAGGTCGTACGCGCCTGCCGCGCGGCTTCGTTGGCCGCGTACGACAGCTTCGGCGCGAGCAGCTCATTCGCCTCGTGCGCGTACTGCGCCATGGCGTCCTTGGCGGTCCCTGCGTACGGTGCCACCACTTCCGACGCGTGCCGCACGGTCTCCCTGGCGCTTTCCGCTGCCGCGAGCACGCTGTCCTTGCGGGTCACAGGATTCCTCCTTCTCGGTGGCGGACACAGTTCACCTTTCCACCCTTTGTCGGATCATGCCTGGCATAACGCCTCCGGGCATGCGTGACAGGGCATACGGGTGGAGCATTTCTATGCGCTACTGCCCTCCGTGGGAGGATCGGAACCGACAGTGATGACTATGGAAGGCAGATCTGTGGCCGAGAAGCTCTACGCCACCCTGAAGACCAGCCACGGCGACATCGAGATCGAGCTGCTGCCGAACTTCGCTCCGAAGACCGTCCGGAACTTCGTGGAGCTCGCCACGGGCGCCCGCGAGTGGACCCGCCCCACCGACGGTCAGAAGACCACGGACCCGCTGTACGACGGCACCGTCTTCCACCGCGTCATCAGCGGTTTCATGATCCAGGGCGGCGACCCGCTGGGGAACGGCACCGGCGGTCCCGGCTACCAGTTCGCCGACGAGTTCCACCCCGACCTGGCCTTCACCAAGCCCTACGTGCTCGCCATGGCCAACGCCGGCCCGGGCACCAACGGCTCGCAGTTCTTCATCACCGTCGCGCCCACCGCCTGGCTGACGCGCAAGCACACCATCTTCGGCGAGGTCACCGACAAGGCCGGCCAGACGGTCGTGGACAAGATCGCCTCGCTCCCCACCAACGCGCGCACCGAGCGCCCGCTGGAGGACGTGATCATCAAGTCGGTCGTCATCGAGAAGCGCTGACACCGCACGCCTGACACCGCACGCCTGACACCGCGCGCCCGCGTACCCGGCGCCGGGAACCTTTCCGCCCCGCCCGTCCGTCCTGCATGCATACGAAGTGTGGGGTCATACCGGACCGGCGGGGCGCCCCCCTGCCCGGCCGCCGATCGAGGGGACCGATGGACACCGACCGTCTGCCGGGCTGCTACCGCCACCCGGACCGAGACACGGGGATCAGCTGCACCCGCTGCGAGCGCCCCATCTGCCCCGAGTGCATGATCAGTGCCTCGGTCGGCTTCCAGTGCCCCGAATGCGTCCGCGAGGGCTCCGGCACCGGCCACCGGCCGACCGCGAACGCGCCGCGCACCCTCGCGGGCGGGGTGGTCGCCGCCGACCCCCAGCTGGTCACCAAGATCCTGATCGGCATCAACGCCGCCGTGTTCCTCGCCGGGCTGGCCGCCCCCGCGATCGTGGTCCGGCTCGAGCTGCTCGGCCGGTACGTGGAATTCTTCGGCGCCCCCGTCGAAGGAGTCTCCACCGGCCAGTACTACCGCCTGCTGACCTCGGTGTTCCTGCACGTCGAGTGGTGGCACATCATCGGCAACATGATCGGCCTGTGGGTGATCGGCGGCCCGCTGGAAGCGGCGCTGGGCCGCTCCCGCTATCTCGCCGTCTACCTGCTCTCGGGGCTGGGCGCCAGCGCCTTCGTCTATCTGCTGACCGAGCCGAACACCCCGACACTCGGCGCGTCCGGCGCCGTCTTCGGCCTGCTCGGCGCCACCGTCGTCCTCGCGCGCCGGCTGCGCTACGAGATGCGGCCGGTGATCGTGATGGTCGTGCTGATGCTGGCCCTGACCTTCGTACCGCTCGGCGGCAGCCTCAACGTGTCCTGGCAGGCGCACGTCGGCGGCCTGGTCACGGGCGCCCTGGTGGGCCTGGGCATGCTGAGACCCGCCGCCAGCCGGAACCGCACACTCATCCAGTGGGGGACCTGCGTGGTGGTGTTCCTGCTGGCGGCAGCGGTGATTCTGCTCCGGACCGCGGAACTCACCTGATCACACCGGCGTCAACTCTCCACAGAGTTATCCACAGATCTTCTGTCTTTTCCTCAGGTGTGGATGACGCTGTGGATAACTCATGGGGAGAGCTTTTCTCAGGGAAGGTTTGGTGCTACTTCCACTGCGTGGAGACGCCGAATCCCGCCGCGATGAAGCCGAAACCGACCACAATGTTCCAATTGCCCAGCGATTCGATCGGCAGCTGGGTTTCGGTCACGTAGAAGACGACGATCCACGCGAGTCCGATCAGGAAAAGTGCCAGCATGACCGGGGCGACCCAGCTGCGGTTGGTCAGCCTGATGGCCTGCGGCTGCCGCGTGGGCGGCGGCGTGTAGTCATCCTTCTTGCGGATACGTGACTTCGGCACGAGGGGCTCTCCTGTCGATGCGCTGGGGACCTTGCCTGCCCCGGGCGTCCGTTAGCGTAGTGGACCTGTGGCGTTGAAGGAGAAGGGTACGTTGAGCAATTCCGACGACTCCTCCGTGGGTCCCCGTCGCCGGGCCAGACCGGTCTGGCTGCTGACTGCCGCCGTCTTCGCCCTGGCCGGGCTGCTCTTCGTCACCAGTTTCAACACCTCCAAGGGTACGAACATCCGGACCGACGCATCGCTCCTGAAGCTGTCGGACCTCATCGAAGAACGCAGTCAGAGCAATGCGGAGCTGGAGGAGAGCCTCGGACCGGCACGCGACCGTGTCGACGCCCTCGCCGACCGTGACGACGGCAGCACCAAGGCCGAGGACGCCAAGCTGGCCGCCCTGCGCGTGGCGTCGGGCACCGAGGAGCTGACCGGCAAGGGCCTGACCGTCACCCTCAACGACGCCCCGCCGAACGCGACCGCGCGCATCCCCAACGTCCCCGAGCCGCAGCCCAACGACCTGGTGATCCACCAGCAGGACCTCCAGGCCGTGGTGAACGCCCTGTGGCAGGGCGGGGCCCAGGGCATCCAGGTCATGGACCAGCGGCTGATCTCCACCAGCGCGGTCCGCTGCGTCGGCAACACGCTGATCCTCCAGGGCCGGGTGTACTCGCCTCCCTACAAGGTCTCGGCGGTCGGCGACCCGGGCGCGTTGCGCAAGGCCCTCGCCGCCTCCCCGGCGCTGCAGAACTACCAGCTGTACGTCAACGCGTACGGGCTCGGCTGGAAAGTGGACGAGCACAAGGACCTGACACTTCCCGGCTACTCCGGCACAGTGGACCTCCACTATGCGAAGCCGGTGGAGCCCTCGTCCTGAGGCATTGCGGCCCGACGTCGTACTGCGCCTGGTGGTACGGACGTTCAGCGAGGTGTGCCTGACGGCGGGCACCCTGATCGTGCTGTTCGTGGCCTACGTCCTGCTGTGGACCGGGGTCAAGGCCGACCGGGCCATGGACGGCGAGATGGCCCGGCTGCGCGACGACTGGGCCGCTGCTGCGGCCCCGGCCGCGGCGCCGGAACCGGCCCCGGCGCCGTCCCCCAAGCCCGCCGAGCCGGTCCGCCACCCCGCCGGCCAGGCCTTCGCCGAGATGTACATCCCGCGGTTCGGCAAGGACTGGAACAAGCCCGTCCTGGAGGGCACGGGCACCGAACTGCTGAAGAAGGGCCTGGGCCACTACCCCGGCACCGCCGCGCTCGGCGCCACCGGGAACTTCTCGGTGGCGGGCCACCGGCGCACGTACGGGGACCCCTTCAAGGACTTCCCCGAGCTGCGTCCCGGGGACGCCGTGATCCTCAAGGACGCGACCACCTGGTACACGTACACGGTGCGCGGCGGGCCGCTGCGCACCGTGCCCACGGACATCGGCGTGGTCGACCCCGTGCCCCGGAAGTCGCCGTTCACAACGCCCGGCAGGTATCTGACGCTGACGACCTGCGACCCCGAGTGGGGCCACAGTCACCGGCTGGTCGTCTGGGCGGAACTGACCGGCACGCGCGCCGTGGGGCAGGGCGGGCCGGAGGGTTTGCCGAGGTGACCCACCCCGCCGGGCCGCTGCCTTTAGTCTGTTGGCGTACCGCCCCTGCGGTGCGTGGAACGAACGTGGACGAAAAGGAAACAGGCGGCATGTACGGCTGGATCTGGCGGCATCTGCCGGGCAACGCGTGGGTACGCGCGCTGATCTCACTCGTACTGGTCCTCGCGGTGGTGTTCGTGCTGTTCCAGTACGTCTTCCCGTGGGCCGAGCCGCTCCTTCCGTTCAACGATGTGACCGTGGACGAGGGATCGGGAGCCACTCCGTGAGCGCGCGCATTCTGGTTGTGGACAACTACGACAGCTTTGTCTTCAACCTGGTCCAGTACCTCTACCAGCTCGGCGCCGAATGCGAGGTGCTGCGCAACGACGAGGTCGAGCTCTCGCACGCGCAGGACGGCTTCGACGGCGTGCTGCTCTCCCCCGGGCCGGGGACGCCGGAGGAGGCGGGGGTCTGCGTCGACATGGTCCGGCACTGCGCCGAGACGGGCGTCCCCGTCTTCGGGGTGTGCCTCGGCATGCAGTCGATGGCGGTCGCGTACGGAGGGGTCGTGGGCCGGGCGCCCGAGCTGCTGCACGGCAAGACCTCGCCCGTGGTGCACGAGGGCCTGGGGGTGTTCGAGGGACTGCCGTCGCCGTTCATCGCGACCCGGTACCACTCCCTCGCCGCCGAGCCCCAGACCCTGCCCGAGGTGCTGGAGGTCACGGCGCACACCGAGGACGGGATCATCATGGGCCTGCGCCACCGGGAGCACGACGTCGAGGGTGTGCAGTTCCACCCCGAGTCGGTGCTGACCGAGTGGGGGCACCGGATGCTCGCGAACTGGCTGGTGCGGTGCGGTGACGCGGGTGCCGTGGAGCGCTCGGTGGGGCTGGCCCCGGTGGTGGGCAAGGCCGTCGCGTGACCGCGCTCGCGCCGTCCGCGCCCACAGGGGGCCGGGCCGCGCGACGCAGGGCAGCACAGGAGGCCGCGAAGCTGGCCGCCCGGCAGTCCCGGAGGCGGGGCGGGCGGCGGCGCAGGCGGCCGGCGTCGGGCGGACCGGTGGTCATCGCGAGCCGGCTGGGCGGGGAACTGTTCATCACGCTGGGCCTGGTGATGCTGCTGTTCGTCGCCTACCAGCTCTGGTACACGAACATCGTGGCGGGGCGGGCGGCGGACGGCGCCGCGGGCACGCTCGAGCAGACGTGGCAGCGGGATCCGGGCACGGGGACCGACGGGGCGGCCGCGCCGCCCGTGACGGCGTTCGAGCCCGGTCAGGGGTTCGCGATCCTGCACATCCCGAAGCTGGACGTGAAGGTTCCGGTGGCGGAGGGGATCAGCAAGCCGAAGGTGCTGGACCGGGGCATGGTCGGGCACTACGGCGAGGGCTCGCTGAAGACGGCGATGCCGGCGGACAAGCAGGGGAACTTCGCGGTGGCGGGCCACCGCAACACCCACGGGGAGCCGTTCCGCTTCATCAACCGGCTGGTGCCGGGGGATCCCGTGGTGGTCGAGACGCGGGACGCGTACTACACGTACGAGATGACCTCGGCGCTGGCGCAGACGCCGCCGACGAACGTGGCGGTGCTGAAACCGGTGCCGGAGGGTTCCGGTTTCACCGAAGCGGGCCGGTACATCACGCTGACCACCTGCACCCCGGAGTTCACCAGCACCTACCGGATGATCGTATGGGGCAGGATGACCGATGAACGCCCCCGCAGCCAGGGCCCTCCGCCCGCGCTGACCAGCTAAGGACGAATCAGCAGTGTCTCGTGCCCGCCGCCGCGCCGCGGCACCGCCCGCCGGCAGCCGCAGTGTGCTCGCCGGGTTCCTGAGCCTGCTGGGCGAGCTCCTGATCACGCTGGGGCTGGTGCTGGGCCTGTTCGTGGCGTACTCGCTGTGGTGGACGAACGTGCTCGCGGACCGGCAGGCGTCGGCGCGGGGCGACGCGATCCGCCAGCAGTGGCAGACGCCGGCCCAGCCGGCGGCCCCGGGCGCGCTGGACACCAAGGACGGCATCGGGTTCCTGCACGTTCCGGCGATGGAGAACGGCGAGGTGCTGGTCAAGCCGGGCACGGACCCGGACGTCCTTGACGACGGAGTGGCGGGCTACTACGAGCAGCCGGTGAAGTCGGCGCTGCCGTGGGACGAGAAGGGCAACTTCTCGCTCGCCGCGCACCGGGACGGCCACGGCGCCAAGTTCCACAACATCGACAAGGTGAACAACGGCGACGCGATCGTCTTCGAGACCAAGGACACCTGGTACGTGTACAAGGTCTTCGCGGAGCTGCGCCAGACGTCGAAGTACAACGTGGACGTGATCAGCCCGGTCCCGAAGGAGTCGGGCAAGACGGCCCCGGGCCGCTACATCACGCTGACCACCTGCACGCCGGTGTACACGTCGAAGTACCGGTACATCGTGTGGGGCGAGCTGGTCCGGACGGAGAAGGTGGACGCGAAGCGGACGCCTCCGGCGGAGCTGCGCTGACTGACTTGCTTTGAGCAAGTCAGTCACGCGGCTGTGGATAACTCGGCGTTTGAGAGCGACAAGCTGTCACTCTCAAATGTCAGCGCAGGACCTGGAGCCGGACTCCCGCGCTCCAGGCCTCCAGAAGGCCCCTGTGGACGGCTGTGACGCCTCCCTGGGCGGCGATGGCCAAGGCTTCACGGGTGAAGGCGCAGGTGGCCACGTAGAGGGCCACGTCGGCCTGGTGGAGGACCTTCGAGGCGCCGAGGAACTTCTGCATCTCGCCGCTGACCACGTGCCGGAAGGGCGCGAAGTTCTTGCACTGGACGGCGACCGACCGGCCGTCGGCGGTGCGGGCGGTGATGTCGACCCCGCGGTCGCCGCCGTGCCCGCCGTACACCTCGACGTCGGTGCACCCGTCGCGGCGCAGCAGGCCGGCGACGTGCAGCTCGAACTCCTTCCAGGTCATGGCGTCGATGGTGCCGATGACCCCGGTGAGGGCCCGTACGTCCTGGCCGCGCTGGAGCCGGCTGAGCTGGAGGTCGTGCTCGACGAGCTTCATCTGGATCTGCTCCACGTCCTCCCGGAGGGAGATCAGCTCGCGGCGCTGTTCCCCCGAGGTCTCGATGAGGACGTTAAGCATGGGCACCACGGTCTTGCCGAGTACGTCCGTGATCCGGCTGTCGATCCGCTCGTCGAGCTCGTCCCAGCGGGGGCTGTGGACAGAGTTATCCACAGGTCGCGTGCGGACCTCGTGCTCGGCGTCTAGAAGGTACGTACGCACCTGACGTGCGACTTCGCTGTCCCGGAGCAGCATGCCGACGTTCAGCACCGCCCTACGGGGGAATACTGCGAGTGACGAAGCTTGCGACTGAATGTAACCGCGTTGCTTGAAGCAACTCAGTTCTGTACCTGTCAAAACATGGTAGCCATTGGACTCCAGCTCCTCGCGGTGGTCGAAGAGCACGGCGCGGATCACCGTCTCGGCCACCTCGTAATACGCCGCCACCATCGCCGTCGTCACGTGCAGCCCGTCCGGCAGCAGTGACAGCGTCCGCACCTTGTCCAGGACGTGCGTCCGTTCCAGCACGCTCGTGCGCAGGGTCCGGGACTCCAGCTGCACCGATTCGTTGATCATGATCCGTCCCTCCCGGGCGGAGCCCGATACCCCACCCCGTCCGGGTTAACGGATTTCGTACATATGAAGACACGTACGAAATGGGTCCGGCCCCTCTCCCGCAGGAGAGGGGCCGGACCCATTGCCGCGCTGGTGGCGGTCAGCCGCCGAGGCCTCCGAAGAAGCCGCCGCCGCCGTTGTTGCCGCCGTTGTTTCCGCCGCCGTCCATGGTCATCACGTTGATCACGGTGCCAGTCGGGACCGGGCGGCCGGCCTGCGGGTCCGAGGACAGGACGCGGGCGTTGTCGTCCGTGGGGCCGGAGAGTACGGCTCCGAAGACCAGGCCCCTGGAGGCCAGCTCCGCCTTGGCCTGGGCGACCGTCTTGCCCAGCAGGTTCGGCACCTGGACCTGCTGCGCGGCCTTGGCGATGGTCACGTTGACCGTCTTGCCGACCTCCAGCTGCGTCCCTGCCTGGGGCTGCTGGTCGATGACCGTCTTCGGTGCGGCTCCGGGGGAGTCGACCTCCGTCACGCTGCCGAGCTTGAGGTTGACGGCCTTGAGCGCCTTCTCCGCGTCGTCCTTGGTCTTGCCCTTGAGGTCCGGGACGATCGACTTGGACTGTTCCTTGGCGACCGTCAGCGTGATGACGGTGTTCTTCTCCGCCTCACCGCCCGCCTTCGGGTTCTGGTCGAGGACGGTTCCCGGGGGACGCTCGGACTCCTGGAGCTTGCGGTCGACCTGGAAGCCCTTCTCCTTCAGCGCCGCCTCGGCCTGTTCGTACGTGAGGTTGACCACGCTGGGGACCGCCACCTTGGGTGCGCCCGTGGAGACCGTCACCGTGACGGTGGAGTCCTTGGCGACCTTGGTGTCGGGCGCCGGGTCCTGCTTGCAGACGTTGCCCTTGGGCTGGTCGGCGCAGGCTTCGTCGGCTCCCTTGACCACCTTGAGGCCGACGTTCTCGCCGCTCTGCTGTGCCTTCTCGAGGGTCGAGCCGATGAGCTTGGGCACGCTGGGCCGGTTGTCGGCGGTGCTGCTGAAGAGGGAGCGGCCGATCAGGATCGCGCCGACCAGGACGAGGACGCCGGCCGCGACGAGCAGGACGGTGGAGGCCTTGCTCTTCTTCTGGCGGCGGTGCGGGCCCTGGTCGTAGCCGCCGTGGCCCTGGTCGCCGTACCCGTACCCGCCGTCGCCCGGGGGCATCGGCGGCATCATCGAGGTCTGGCCGGCGTCGGTGGTGCGCAGGGCGGTGGTGGGCTGGTCGTAGCCCTGGTGTCCGTAGCCGCCCTGGTCGTGCGGGTAGCCGTAGCCGGCCGCGCCCATGGCGGCGGTGGCGGCGACGGGCTGGCCGTCGAGGCAGGCCTCGATGTCGGCGCGCATCTCGTCGGCGGACTGGTACCGGTAGTCGGGGTCCTTGACGAGGGCCTTCAGCACGATCGCGTCCATCTCGGGCGTGATCTCGGGGTCGAAGTTCGACGGCGGCTGCGGTTCTTCCCGTACGTGCTGGTAGGCGACGGCCACGGGGGAGTCGCCGACGAACGGGGGCCGCACGCTGAGGAGCTCGTAGAGCAGGCAGCCGGCGGAGTAGAGGTCGGAGCGTGCGTCGACCTGCTCGCCCTTGGCCTGCTCCGGGGAGAGGTACTGGGCGGTGCCGATGACGGCGGCCGTCTGCGTCATGGTCATGCCGGAGTCGCCCATGGCGCGGGCGATGCCGAAGTCCATGACCTTGACCTGGCCGGTGCGGGTCAGCATCACGTTGGCGGGCTTGATGTCGCGGTGCACGATGCCGGCGCGGTGCGAGTACTCGAGGGCCTGGAGGATGCCGATGGTCATTTCCAGGGTGCGCTCGGGCAGCAGTTTGCGCCCGGAGTGCAGCAGCTCGCGCAGGGTGGACCCGTCGACGTACTCCATCACGATGTACGGGATGGAGATGTTGTCGACGTAGTCCTCGCCGGTGTCGTAGACGGCGACGATCGCCGGATGGTTCAGGGACGCGGCCGACTGGGCCTCGCGCCGGAACCGGGCCTGGAAGGACGGGTCGCGGGCGAGATCGGCGCGCAGGGTCTTGACGGCGACGGTACGGCCGAGCCGGGTGTCGTGGGCGAGGTAGACCTCGGCCATGCCACCACGGCCGAGCACGTGGCTCAGCTCGTACCGGCCGCCGAGGCGACGCGGCTCTTCCATAACGTTGCAGCCCTCTCCGTCAGTCCCGACCGCACCTGTGTGTGGTCCGGCGGTGTGCTGTTCGCGCAAAGGCTACCGGCCGATCGTCTGTGATCGGTTCGCGGCCACAGGCTGATACTGGACCGGTACCGTACGCTCGGATCCGGCCGGGATCAGTGACGTGGATCACGTGGTTCCGGCGGTCCGTCATCCCTGGGTCATCCCTGGCTCTTCAGTACGGCTTCCATGACGGCCTTCGCGACGGGGGCGGCGAGGCCGCCGCCGCTGATGTCCTCGCGGTCCGCGTTGCTGTCCTCGATGACGACGGCGACGGCGACGGGCGAGCCCTTGTCGGTCTTGGCGTAGGAGATGAACCAGGCGTAGGGCTTCTTGGAGTTCTTCTCGCCGTGCTGGGCGGTGCCGGTCTTTCCGCCGACGGTGATGCCGGAGATCTTGGCGGGCTTGCCGGTGCCGTTCTCGACGACGTTGACCATCATCTGCTGGACCTTCTGCGCGTTGGCGGCGGAGAGGGGCCGGCTCATTTCCTGCGGCGAGTGCTTCTCGATCATGTCGAGGTTCGGCGCGGTGAGGTGGTCGACCATGTACGGCTTCATCAGCTTGCCGTCGTTGGCGATCGCGGCGGTGACCATGGCCATCTGGAGGGGGGTGGCCGCGGTGTTGAACTGGCCGATGGCGCTCTGGGCGTTGCCGTCCTTGCCCATGGTCTTGTCGTAGACGCTGGCGAAGGCGCGGACCGGAGTGTCGATCTTGTCGTTGTTGAAGCCGAACTTCTCCGCGGTCTCCACCATCTTGTCGCGTCCCACCTTGTCGCCCATGTTGGCGAAGACGGAGTTGCAGGAGACCTCGAGGGCCTTGTTGAGGCTGAACTTCTCGCAGTTCATGTTGTGCGAGTTGGGCAGCGGGGTCTTGGTGCCGGGCAGGATGTACGGCTCGGGGGTGTCCGTGGCGGCGTCGATGTCGGAGACGACGCCGTGTTCCAGGGCCGCGGCGGCGGTGAGGACCTTGAAGGTGGAGCCCGGCGGGTACGTCTCGCGTAGGGCTCGGTTGACGAGGTTCTTGTCCTCGCTGTCCTTGAGCTCGACCCAGGCCTTCTCGTCGTCCTTGGAGTTGCCGGCGAAGCGGCTGGGGTCGTACGAGGGGGTGGAGACGAGGGCGAGGATGGCGCCGGTGCGCGGGTCGATTGCGGCGACGGCGCCCTTCTTGGTGCCGAGCTTGTCGTAGGCGGCCTTCTGGGCGGCGGGGTTGAGTGTGGTGACGACGTTGCCGCCCTGCTTCTTCTCCCCGGTGAACATGCCGATGGTGCGGTCGAAGAACAGCCGGTCGTCGTTGCCGGTGAGGATGCCGTCCTCGAGTGATTCGAGCTGGGTGGAGCCGAAGGCCTGCGAAGCGTAGCCGGTGACGGGGGCCCAGAGGGGGCCGTCAAGGTAGGTGCGCTTGTACTTGTAGTCGCTGCCGTTGGTGACCGCGGAGCCGGTGATCGGCTCGCCCGCCACGATGATGTTGCCGCGTTCGGTGGCGTACTGGGCGATCTGGACCCGGCGGTTTTCCTTGCGGGTGCTGAGTTCCTCGGCCTGGACGTACTGCAGCCAGTTGGTCCGGATCAGCAGCGCGAGGACGAGCAGCCCGCAGAACAGCGAGATGCGGCGCAGGGGCTTGTTCATGACGGGCGGACCACCTGGGTCATCTCGGAGTCGGGGGACGGGGCGGGGGCCGGGGCAGGTCGGCGTGCGGTGTCGCTGATCCGGATGAGGATGGCGATGAGGACCCAGTTCGCGAGGACGGAGGAGCCGCCGGACGCGAGGAAGGGCATCGTCATGCCGGTGAGGGGGATGAGGCCCATGACTCCGCCGGCGACGACGAAGATCTGGAGGGCGAAGGCGCCGGAGAGGCCGATGGCGAAGAGCTTGCCGAAGGGGTCGCGGGCGGCGAGGGCGGTGCGGACGCCCCGCTCGATGATGAGGCCGTAGAGCAGGAGGAAGGCCATCACGCCGGTGAGGCCGAGTTCCTCGCCGACGGTGGAGAAGATGAAGTCGGAGTTGGCGGCGAAGCCGATGAGGTCGGAGTTGCCCTGGCCCCATCCGGCGCCGAGGACGCCGCCGGAGCCGAAGCTCATGATCGACTGGCCGACCTGTTCGCAGGCGCCGGAGGTGGTGTAGCAGGCGAAGGGGTCGAGCCAGGCGGTGACGCGGACCTTGACGTGGCTGGCGAAGGTGGCGACGACGACGGCGCCGCCGACCGACATGAGCAGGCCGATGACGATCCAGCTGGTGCGCTCGGTGGCGACGTACAGCATGATCACGAACATGCCGAAGAAGAGCAGCGAGGTGCCGAGGTCGTTCTCGAAGACGAGGACGAGCAGGCTCATCGCCCAGATCATCAGGATGGGGCCGAGGTCGCGGCCGCGCGGCAGGTAGAGGCCCATGAAGCGGCGGCTGGCCAGGGCCAGGGCGTCACGTTTCACCATGAGGTAGCCGGCGAAGAAGATGGCGATGACGATCTTCGCGAACTCGCCGGGCTGGATGGAGAAGCCGCCGACGCTGATCCAGATCTTGGCGCCGAAGACGTCGGCGCCGAGGCCCGGGATGACGGGCAGGATCAGCAGGATCAGGGCGCCGGCCATGGAGATGTACGTGAAGCGCTGCAGGACGCGGTGGTCCTTGAGGATGAGCAGCACGGCGGCGAACAGGGCGATGGCCAGCGCCGTGTACATCATCTGGCGGGGTGCGGAGGGGGTGAAGGCACCGAAGGAGCGCTTGGCGAGGTTCTGCAGCCGCTCGGACTGGTCGAGCCGCCAGATCAGTACGAGGCCGAGCCCGTTGAGGAGGATGGCCAGCGGCAGCAGCAGCGGGTCGGCGTACTTGGCGTACCGGCGTACGACGACGTGCGCGACCCCGGCGAGGGCGGCGAGGCCCAGGCCGTAGAGCACCATGCCGGGCGGCAGGCTGCCGTTGATCGCGAGGCCCACGTTGGCGTAGGCGAACATCGGGATGACCACGGCGAAGCCGAGCAGCAGGAGCTCGGTGTTCCGCCGGCTCGGCGCCTCGATGGCGCCGATGGTGGTCGTGTTGGTGACAACGCTCATGGTGTGGCAGGCCCCCTGTGCCCGCGGGTGTCTACTGCTTTCCGCACAGGCTGACCACTTGCTGCTCCGCGGGAGTCAGAGTGGAGCCGGGTGTTTGGTTCTGAGCCTCGGCGTTGCGGCGTTCCTCGTCCTTCTTGCAGGCGGAGACCTGGACGCCGAGGTCGTCGAGCTTCTCGCGGGCGCCGTCGAGGCTGCCTTCGCTGATGGTGGCCTCGACCTGCTTGCGCTTGAAGGGCGGAAGGTACTTCAGTTCGATGTCGGGGCGGTCGGTCTCCACCTTGGAGAGCTCCAGCGGCCCGAGCTTCTGGCTGATGCCGCGGAAGAGCGCGACGTGCTCGCCCTTGACGCCGACGTAGAACTGGGTCTGGGTCCAGCGCCAGCCCGCGTAGAGGCCGCCGCCGACGACGCCGGCGACGAGGAGCAGGGTCAGCGTACGGGTGGCCCACTTGCGCCCTTTGCCGCGGCGCCTGCGGGGGTGGTCGTACGTGTCCTCGTACTCAGAGTCGCCGTCGTAGGCCTCGGCTTCGCCGAAGCTGCCGTACGCGCCGCCGCCCTGGCCCTGGTCGGAGTAGCCGTAGCCGTTGGCCTCGCCGCTGCCGGGGGGGCCGAAGGCGCCGGCGGGCGGGCCGGCCTGGCGGCCGAGGCCCGAGGCGCGGCCGGCCGGGGTCTGCATGGCGTTGCCGCCGTCGAAGAGCTGGTGCTGGTTCTCGGCGACCGCGCCGACGACGACCGGGGTGTCGTTGACCTGGGCGGCGAGGGTGTCTCCGCTGTCGGTGTCGAGGACGTCGGCGACGATGCAGGTGATGTTGTCGGGTCCGCCGCCGCGCAGGGCGAGCTGGATGAGCGACTGCACGGTCTCGCGGGGGCCGTGGTAGTCGGCGAGGGTCTCTTCGAGGGTCTGGTGGGAGACCACGCCGGAGAGTCCGTCGGAGCAGATGAGGTAGCGGTCGCCGGCGCGGACCTCGCGGATGGAGAGGTCGGGTTCGACGATGTCGCCGCTGCCGAGGGCCCGCATCAGCAGCGAGCGCTGCGGGTGCGTGGTGGCTTCCTCTTCGGTGATGCGGCCCTCGTCGACGAGGCGCTGCACCCAGGTGTGGTCCTGGGTGATCTGCGTGAGGACGCCGTCGCGCAGCAGGTAGGCGCGGGAGTCGCCGACGTGGACGAGGCCGAGGCGCTGGCCGGTCCACAGCAGGGCGGTCAGGGTGGTGCCCATGCCCTCGAGCTGGGGATCCTCCTCGACCATGACGCGCAGCTGGTCGTTGGCGCGCTGCACTGCCGTGGCGAGGGAGGTGAGGATGTCGGAGCCCGGGACGTCGTCGTCGAGCTGCACGAGGGTGGAGATCACCTCGGAGCTCGCGACCTCGCCGGCGGCCTGGCCTCCCATGCCGTCGGCGATCGCGAGGAGGCGTGGCCCGGCGTAGCCGGAGTCCTCGTTGCCCTCGCGGATCATGCCTTTGTGCGATCCGGCGGCGAACCGCAGGGACAGACTCATGCGCACCTCGCCGGTCGGCTCCGGGTACAACCGGTCTCGAGCCACACTGCCCACCCTCCGGTCGGGAGCGCGCACGTGTCCGTGTCCTCGGTGGGACGGATCACCGCCGCGCGCTCGCTCCGCTCGCTCATTCTCGTACTACTTCCGCAGCTCGATGACGGTCTTGCCGATGCGGATCGGGGCGCCCGGCGGAATGGGCGTCGGGGTGGTCAGCCGGGTCCGGTCGAGATACGTGCCGTTGGTGGACCCGAGATCCTCGACGATCCACTGGCCGTCACGGTCGGGATAGATCCTGGCATGGCGGCTGGACGCGTAGTCGTCGTCCAGCACGATGGTGGAGTCGTGGGCGCGGCCCAGCGTGATCGTCTGGCCGGCGAGGGCCACCGTGGTTCCCGTGAGGGTGCCCTCGGAGACGACGAGCTTGGTGGGCGCACCGCGGCGCTGGCGCTGCTGCGGTGGCGCGGCCTGCCGGCCGGCCTGCTGCGGGGCGGTGCCCGCGCCGCCGCGGCGTGAGCCGCGCTGCGTGACTCTCGTTCCGAAGAGGTCGCTGCGGATGACCTGGACGGCCACGATGACGAACAGCCACAGAACGGCTAGGAAACCCAGCCGCATGACCGTCAGGGTCAGCTCTGACATTGCCCCCGCTTCACCCTTCGGCTTGCCGGTAAATGATGGTCGTGCTGCCCACGACGATCCGCGAGCCGTCGCGGAGCGTAGCGCGGGTGGTGTGCTGCCCGTCCACCACGATGCCGTTGGTGGATCCGAGATCCTGGATCGTCGAGGGCGTTCCGGTCCGGATCTCACAGTGCCGGCGCGATACGCCGGGGTCGTCGATCCGCACGTCGGCTTCGGTGCTTCGGCCGAGTACGAGCGTGGGGCGCGAGATCTGGTGGCGGGTGCCGTTGATCTCGATCCAGTGGCGCCGTGGGGCGCCCGAGGTGGGTACGGGTGCTGCCGGGCCCGGTCCGCCGGCGGGCCGGCGGGCGCCTGGTCCGCCGGGGGGCGGGGCGCTGGGCATGGGCGGGGCGGCGACCGGCGGGTAGCCGTAGCCGCCCTGGCCGGCCTGGCCTGCCGGACCGCCCTGCGGCCGGCCCTGGGGGGCCTGCGGCTGGGAGGTGCTGGAGGCCAGGGTACGGCTGCGGACCCGGTAGAGCCCGGTGTCGAGGTCGTCGGCCTTCTCCAGGTGGACCTTGATGGGGCCCATGAAGCTGTAGCGCTGCTGCTTGGCGTAGTCGCGGACGAGGCCCGCGAGCTCGTCGCCGAGCTGCCCGGAGTAGGGGCTCAGGCGGTCGTAGTCGCCGGCGCTGAGCTCGACGATGAAGTCGTTGGGGACGACGGTCCGCTCGCGGTTCCAGATGGTTGCGTTGTTGTCGCACTCCCGCTGGAGGGCGCCGGCGATCTCCACCGGCTGGACCTCGGACTTGAACACCTTGGCGAAGGTGCCGTTCACCAGACCTTCGAGTCGCTGCTCGAACCGCTTCAGAACTCCCATGGGGCACCTCCTCCGTCGTTGTCGCCCTGTACTGCTTACTGATCGTATCCACGCGTGGCGGATTCGGGTGGTTCCCCATCGGTCCTGTGAGGACGAGTGTTGGTCCTCACAGGGGATCGTAGGGGGGCCTCAGGGACAGTGTCCCGCACCGGGAGCGGAGTGTGGGAGGGGCCGTCCTCAGAGGGGTGCGGGGGTGCGGGGAAAGCGATGTGATTCCACCCCGTCCTACGTGCTAATGTTTCGACGTCGCCAGGGGAACGGCCCGAAAGGGAAGAACCACTGGGGAGCTGCTCGGGCGAGTGGCGGAACGGCAGACGCGCTGGCTTCAGGTGCCAGTGTCCTTCGGGACGTGGGGGTTCAAATCCCCCCTCGCCCACATCGACGAAACGGTCGTCATCGCGAAAGCGGTGGCGGCCGTTTCGTGTTTCCGCATGTGCGGATCTCCGCATGTGCGGATCTCCGGTTTTTCGGAGATCAACTGCCGTGCCCGGTGCGGGCCGTGTGGCCTCCGGATGGCCAAGGAGTGATCCAGGACACGTGGTTCGCGGTCGGCCGTCCGACTTTCGTCGCTCGGGGCGCGACGAAAGAGGGCGGCCGGTGGTGTGCCGGGGTGTCTAGGGTCGGTCGGGTGGATGCGAAGGCGATGACGCGTGCGGGCTGGGACTGGCTGAGGGGGCCGGAGCCCTGGACCCGGCGGATGCTCGTGGGTGACCTGGCGATCGCCGGGGTGCTGGCGCTGCTCGGTCTGGGCGTCGACGAGCTCGACAACGGGTCCGGGCGGCGGATGCTGGCGAGCGCCTTGGTCGTGATCGTGCTCACGCTGCTGCGGCGCAGGCTGCCGGCGGCGACGCTGGTGGTGGGTTCGGCGGTGAGCGTGTTCCTGCCCGGCTCGTTCCTGGTCACGTGTCTGCTGGGCTGGTCGGCGGGGCGCCGGATCGTCGGGGTGGGGCGCGCGGGGGCGGCCTTCACGCTGGCGTTCGTGGCGTCGGTCGGCCTCGGGGTGATCCACGAGTGGTCGCAGATGCGGCCGCTGCTGGTGATGGTGTTCTCCACGCTGATGTTCCTGGCGACGACGGTGATGCCGGGTCTGGCCAGCCGGTACTGGTCGCAGCGCCGGACGCTGCTGCGCGCGCTCCAGGAGCGCAACGGGCAGCTGATGCGCGAGCGGGCGATGGTCGCGGGGCAGGCGAGGCTGCGCGAGCGGCAGCGGATCGCCCAGGACATGCACGACAGCCTGGGCCACCAGCTGGCGCTGATCTCGGTGCACACCGGTGCGCTGGAGGTGGATCCGAAGCTCACCGACCGGCAGCGGGAGGCGGTGGGTGTGCTGCGGCAGGCCTCGGTGGCGGCGATGCACGAGCTGCGCGAGGTCGTCGGGATCCTGCGGGACGGGGTCGAGGCGCCCGTTCCGGTGGAGGAGGCGGCGCAGCCCGCGGCGCGCGGGGTGGCCGGGATCGCGGGGGTCGTGGAGGCGGCGCGGGGCGCGGGGACCGACGTACGGATGTCCACCTCGGGTCAGCCGCGGCCGCTGGTGGCTGCCTGCGACCACGCGGCGTACAGGATCGTGCAGGAGGCCCTGACGAACGCGTACAAGCACGCGCCGGGGGCGACGATCACGGTGGAGCTGCGGTACGAGGACGATTCGCTGGTGGTGGAGATCGCCAACGGGCCGGCGGCCGGTCCGGGGGCCGGCGAGGTGGTGTCGGGCGGGCAGGGGCTGACGGGGCTGCGCGAGCGGGCGCGGCTGGTCGGCGGGATGGTGCACGCGGGCGGGACCGAGGGCGGCGGGTTCCGGGTGGCCGGGGTGCTGCCGTACGGGGCGGAGCCGGCCGGGGCGGGGGACATGGCCGACGACTTCGGGCAGCAGGCGCAGGCGCGGGGGCTGCGGGGTGTGCCGCCGATGGACTGGGCGGCGGTGGACCGGGAGCTGACCGTACCGGGGCGCAGCCGGACCGGCGGGTTCGCGCTGGGCTGCGGCATCGCCTTTGCGGCGGTGGTGCTGATGGTGATCGTGCTGGGGGCGGGGGTGCTGCTGGTGGTGGGCGCGATGGGCGACTCGATGGTCGACCGTGCCGTCTTCGACTCGGTGCGGGTGGGAGAGTCGGAGCAGGCTGTCCGGGACCGGCTGCCGTCCGGCGAGAATTTCCTGACGCCCGGGGCGGACCGCAAGGGGCCGCCGCGGCCGGAGGGTTCGCAGTGTCTGGCGGTGCTGGCGAAGGATCAGCCGTCGGCGCTGGGGACGGACATGATCTTCCGGTTCTGTTTCGAGGACGGCAAGCTCGTGGACAAGCAGGCTTACGAGGTCAAGCAGTAGGAGCACGGGTGACAGCCGAAGTGATCCGCGTGGTGATCGCAGACGACGAGCCGCTGATCCGGGCGGGGATCAGGATGATCCTGACCTCGGCGTCGGACATCGAGGTCGTGGCGGAGGCGGCGAACGGCAGGGAGGCGGTGGATCTGGCCCGCGCGCACGCGCCGGACGTGGTGCTGCTGGACATCCAGATGCCGGTGATGGACGGGCTGACCGCGCTGGGGGAGCTGGGGCGGGCCGCGCCGGAGGTGCGGGCGCTGATCCTGACCACCTTCGGGGAGAAGGAGAACGTGCTGCGGGCGCTGGGCCAGGGCGGTGCGGGGTTCCTGCTGAAGGACTCGGCGCCGGGCGAGCTGATCGGTGCCGTCCGGGCGGCCGCGGCGGGCGACGCGTACCTGTCACCGGCGGCGACCCGGCACGTGGTCGACCAGCTGGCGTCGGGGAAGGCCGTCGTACGGGGCGAGGAGGCCCGGCGGCAGGTCGCGGAGCTGAGTGAACGCGAGCGCGGGGTGCTCGCGTTGTTGGGGGAGGGACTGTCGAACGCGGACGCGGGGCGGCGGCTGCACATGAGCGAGGCGACGGTGAAGACGTATGTGAGCCGGATCCTGGCGAAGCTGGGCTGCGAGAACCGGGTTCAGGCGGCGTTGCTGGCCAGGGACGCCGGGCTGTAGATACCGTCAGCCCGTTCGAAGGCGATCAACGTACGGGTGGGGGCGGCGCAATGGCGGCGGTAGTGGGACAGCGGATCCCGGAGGTGGCGGGGTTCGCGCCGCGGGTGGCGGCGGGATCGCCGAAGCAGGACGGCAAGGCGCTGCGCCTGCGGGTGCCGCGGGCGGCGCACGCCGCCTTCGAGGCGACGGCCGGCCGCCCGGACGCGGTGCGGGCGGTGGAGGAGTCCAATGCCGGCCGGGTCGCCGAGCTGACGCCGATACGGGTGGGCCGGATGGCGGCGAACCCGTTCGCGTTCCTGCGGGGCGCGGCCGGACTGATGGCCCACGACCTGTCGGGCGGGCCGGTGACCGGGGTCGGCGCGCAGATCTGCGGCGACGCGCACGCGGCGAACTTCGGGCTGTACGGGGACGCGCACGGCCGGCTGGTCATCGACCTGAACGACTTCGACGAGACCGTCTTCGGCCCGTGGGAGTGGGACGTGAAGCGGCTGGTGACCTCGCTGGTGCTGGCCGGGCGGGTGGCGGGCGCGGGCGAGGACACCTGCCGGCAGGCCGCGCTGGACGCGGTGGGCGCCTACCGGAGGACCATGCGGCTGCTGTCCCGGCTGCCCGCCATGGAGGCGTGGAACGCCATCGCGGACGAGGAGCTGGTCTCGCACACCGATGCCCGGGATCTGCTGGGCACCCTGGAGCGGGTCGCGGAGAAGGCCCGCAACAACACCTCCGCGCGGTTCGCCGCGAAGTCGACGGAGGCCGGACCGGACGGCATCCGACGCTTCGTGGACGCGCTGCCCGTGCTGCGCCGGGTCGGGGACGGGGAGGCCGAGGCCGTGGCGGCCTCGCTGGGCCCGTACCTGCAGACCCTCCAGGGCGACCGGCTGCCGCTGATGGCCCGGTACGCGATCCACGACGTGGCCTTCCGCGTGGTGGGGACGGGCAGCGTCGGCACGCGTTCGTACGTGGTGCTGCTGCTGGACCACCGGGGCGAGCCGCTGGTGCTCCAGGTGAAGGAGGCGCGGCCCTCGGTGCTGCTGCCGCACCTGCCCGCGCTGGGCTTCGTCTCGCCGCCGGAGGAGCACGAGGGGCGCCGGGTGGTGGCCGGGCAGAAGCGGATGCAGGTGGTCTCGGACATCATGCTGGGCTGGACCACGGTGGAGGGGCGCCCCTTCCAGGTGCGCCAGTTCCGCAACCGCAAGGGCAGTGTGGATCCGGCGGCGCTGACCCCCGCCCAGCTCGACGACTACGGGCGGATGACCGGGGCGCTGCTGGCCCGGGCGCACGCGCACAGCGTCGATCCGCGGCTGCTGGCCGGGTACTGCGGAAAGAACGAGGAGCTGGACGAGGCGATGGCCGCCTTCGCGGTGGCCTACGCGGACCGGACCGAGGCCGACCACGCAGATCTGGTGGCGGCGGTGCGCACGGGGCGGATCGCGGCGGAGGCCGGGGTCTGAGGGCTTTCGCCCGGGGTCTGGGGCCTTTCGCCCGGCGTGGCGGGCCGTAGGCTGGCCGGGTGAGCGAGCAGACCGAACACACAGTCCCCGACGACGAACGACCCGAGGCGCGCCTGGAGCGGGCCGTGCGGGCCGCCGAGCAGGCGCTGATCGAGTTCGAGATCGCGGTGGAGACCTTCCGGGTCGAGGTGGAGAACTTCTCCCGCCTGCACCACCAGAAGCTCGGCCCGATGTATTCGCGGCTCGACGAACTCGACGCGTTGATCGCCGAGGCGAAGGCGGCCCGCACCGGGGACCCGGAGGACCTGCGGCGGGCGCGGGACGCGCGCTCGCTGGTCATGCCGATGCCCGGGGTGGACGAGCTGTTCCACGACTGGCTGGACTCGGACGGGATCTCCGACGACGCGGCCGCGATGCTCACCGAGCGGTCGGTGCGGCCGCCCGAGCGGGTGCGTCCCTCGGAGGAGGTGCGCCGCCTCTACCGCGAACTGGTGCGCCGGGCCCATCCGGACCTCGCCCAGGACGAGGCCGAGCGGGAGCGCCGCGACGGCTTCATCGCGCGGGTCAACGCCGCGTACGGGCGGGGCGAGGAGCAGCTGCTGCGCGAGCTGGCCGAGGAGTGGGCGGCCGGTCCGGCGCCCGAGCGGGCGGAGCCGGAGGAGAGCGGGGAGCTGTACGCCCGGCTGGAGTGGCTGGCGCGCCGCAAGGAGCTGCTCTCGCTCGTGGCCAAGGAGCTGGAGGACAGTGCGATCGGGTCGATGCTGAGGATGGCTCCCGAGGACCCGGACCGGCTGCTGGAGGAGATCGCGGAGCAGCTGCTGGCGCAGGTCTCCGGGCGTGAGGCGGAGCTGGCGGCTGCGCTTGCCGCCTCGAACGCCGGCGGGGGCGAACCCGGCGTCGGCTAGGTTGGAATCACTGTTTGCGATGAGAGAAGGCGACGTATGAACTTCGGACCGCTTCCCTCGGTGGACGCCGCCGCGGTGCCCTCCGAAGGCTTTGTCCTGGACGTCCGCGAGGACGACGAATGGGCTGCCGGCCACGTCGAGGGTGCTCTGCACATTCCGATGAGCGACTTCGTGGCCCGCTTCGGCGAGCTGACCGAGGCCGTCGACGACGGTCGCCGGGTGTACGTGATGTGCCGGGTCGGCGGTCGTTCCGCGCAGGTGACCCAGTACCTGGTGCGCCAGGAGTTCGACGCGGTGAACGTCGACGGCGGGATGCAGGCCTGGGACGGTGCCGGGCGCCCGATGGTGACGGACAACGGGAACCCGGCCTTCGTGCTGTAGCCGTTCCTGTCAGGCGAGGGGGTGGGCGGCCAGCAGGTCGCCCAGGGCCTCCTCGTGCGCGGCGGCCGGGCCGAGCTGGAGCTCGAGCTGCTTGGCCCAGGCGTGGTAGCGGTGCAGCGGGTAGTCGGTGTCGGCGCCGAAGCCGCCGTGCAGGTGCTGGGCGGTCTGCACGACCCGGCGTACGCCCTCCGAGGCCCAGATCTTGGCGACCGCGACGTCTCCGGAGCTCGGCAGCGGGCCGCCGGCGCCGCCGGTCGCGGCGTCGAGCCGCCAGGCGGCCTGCCAGAGGGTGACCTCCATGGCGCGCAGGTCGATGTAGCGGTCGGCGGCCTGGACGGCGACGGCCTGGAACGTGGCCACCGGGAAGCCGAACTGCTCGCGCTTGCTCGTGTACTGGCTGGTCATGGTGAGGACGCCCTCGCCGAGGCCGAGGGCCAGGGCGCAGGTTCCGGTGGCGAGGAGCTGGCGCAGCCGTTCCCAGGCGTCCGGGGTGTCGATGAGGTGTGTCGGGGCCACCCGTACGCCGTCCAGGGCGAGTTCGGCGAGGCGCTCCCCGGTGGTGGAGACCTGCTCGGCGAGGGCGAGGCCCTCGGCGGTGCGCGGGACGAGGGCGAGGACGGCCTCGCCCTCGCCGGTGTGGGCCGGTACGGCGATCCAGTCGGCGCTGTGTGCCCAGGGGACGGCGGTCTGCGTGCCGTCCAGGGTCCAGCCGTCTTCGTCGCGGCGGGCGGTGACGGCGAGTTCGGCCGGGTCGTGGCCGGAGCGGCCGTGGGCGGCGGCGGTCAGTACGAGGGTGCCGCGCCCGGCGCCGGGCAGCAGGGCGGCGGCCAGTTCGGGGCTGCCGTGGGCCTGTACGGCCATGGCGGTGGCGCAGTGTTCCAGCAGCGGTACCCGGGCCAGTACCTTCGCGGCCTCGCGCAGCACCAGGCACAGGGCGACGGTGTCGAGGCCGGCGCCGCCGTGCTCCTCGGCGAGGACCAGGCTCAGCAGGTCGGATCCGGCGAGCCTGGCCCACAGCGGGCGGTCGAAGTCGTCGGCGACGGCCCCGGGGGTGAGCGCGGGGCTGGGCACGCCGTCGGGTGCGACGTCCGCGAAGACGGCCTTCGCCGCCTCGACGGCCGCCTGCTGCTCCTCGGTGAAGGTGAAGTCCACTGCCTGTCCTCCCGCGCGCGTTCAGGTCTGACGGTGCGTCAAGATAGAACACGTTCTGGAAATTGGACAGAGGAACTTCCCCTAGCGGTCGAAGTCGATCTCCACTTCCTCCGTCACCGGGTGCGACTGGCAGGCCAGCACGAACCCGGCCTCCGTCTCCTCTGCCTCCAGCGCGAAGTTCCGGTCCATCCGGACCTCGCCCGTCACCAGGAACGCCCGGCAGGTGCCGCACACCCCGCCCTTGCAGGCGTACGGGGCGTCCGCGCGGTTGCGGAGCACCGCGTCCAGCAGGGATTCCCCGTCGCGCACCGGCCAGGTGCCGGAACGGCCGTCCAGGCGTGCGGTGACCCGCCCGTGGGAGGGGGTCGAGGCGGTGACGGCGCGGGCCGTCGCCGTGCTGTCCTCGACGTGGAAGATCTCCTCGTGCACCCGGGTCCGGGCGACGCCGAGCGCGCCCAGCGTCCGCTCCGCACCCTGCACCAGGCCGTACGGTCCGCACAGGAACCAGCCCGTCACCTCCGCCACCGGCAGCAGCGCGGGCAGCAGGGCGGCCAGCCGCTCCTCGTCCAGGCGTCCGGAGGGCAGTCCGGAATCCTGCTCCTCCCGGGAGAGGACCGTGACCAGCTGGAACCGCGCCGGATACCGGTCCTTGAGGTCGGCGACCTCCTCCAGGAACATCGTCGAAGCCGCCGTACGGTCGCTGCGCACGAGGCAGAAACGGGCGTCGGGGCGGGCGGCCAGCAGGCTCGCGGCGATCGACAGCACGGGGGTGATCCCGCTGCCGCCGACGATCGCGGCGTAGTGCCCGGCGGCCGGGGCGGCGGCCGGATCCAGGACGAACCGCCCGGCCGGGACCATCACGTCCAGCACGTCGCCGACGGCGATCTCCTTGTGCGCGAAGGTGGAGAACTCGCCGCCCTCCACCAGCCGCACGCCGACCCGCAGCTGCGCCGGGCCCGGGCCGTCGGGCGCCGGGGCGGGGGAGCAGATCGAGTAGGTGCGGCGGACCTCCGTACCGCCCTCGGGGGCGGTGCGGCGCAGGGTCAGGTGCTGGCCGGGGGCGTGGCGGTAGTCCTCGCGAAGTTCCTCGGGAACCCGCAGGGTCAGTGCCACCGAGTCGTCGGTGAGCCGTTCGACCGCAGCCACCGTCAGCGGGTGGAACGCGCCGTGGCGGGGTGCGGCCATCTACAGCTCCTTGAAGTGGTCGAACGGTTCGCGGCAGGCGGTGCAGCGGCGCAGCGCCTTGCAGGCGGTGGAGGAGAACCGGCTGAGCAGTTCGGTGTCGGTGGACCCGCAGTGCGGGCAGCGGACCGACAGGGTCAGCGGGACCGGCCCGCCGGCCGCGTGCGGGCGCGGCGGGGCGATGCCGAACTCGGCGAGCTTGCGGCGGCCCTCGGCGCTGATGTCGTCGGTCGACCAGGCGGGAGCCAGCACGGTGGTCACCCGCACCTCGGGTATCCCGTGGCCGGTCAGGACCCGCTCGATGTCGGCGGACATGGCCTCGATGGCCGGGCAGCCGGTGTAGGTGGGGGTGAGGGTGACCTCGGCGCGGCCGTCCTCGTCCACCCGCACCCCGCGCACCACGCCGAGCTCGCCCAGGGTGAGCACGGGCAGCTCGGGGTCCGGGACGGACCCGGCCAGCTCGGCCAGCTCCGCCTCCAGGCGCGTCGTACCGGCGTGGGCGGTCACCATGACGCCCCCGGGTGGCTGCGGTGCAGGTGCTGCATCTCGGCGAGCAGCAGGCCGAAGGGCTCGGTGTGCAGGCCCTGGCGCCCGGCTCCGGCCGCCCAGGCGCCGGTGCGCGGCCCCTCGGGCAGCGCGAGCCCGGCCCGCTCCAGTACGCCGGTCACGGCGGCCAGCCAGCGCCCTTCAAGGGCGGCCCAGTCCAGGCCGTCGAGGCCGTCCACCGGCTGGAACATCTCGCCGGTGTACTTCCACAGGGCGTCCAGGGCGGCGCGGATGCGCCTGCGGCTCTCCTCGGTGCCGTCGCCGAGCCGCAGGGTCCACTGCTCGGCGTGGTCGCGGTGGTACGCGGTCTCCTTGACGGCCTTGGCCGCCAGCGGCGCGAACGGGCCGTCCCCGCGCGCCAGCTCCCCGTAGAGCTCGTGCTGGTAGAAGGAGAAGAAGAGCTGGCGGGCGATGGTGTGGGCGAAGTCGCCGTTGGGCTGCTCGACCAGCTGGAGGTTGCGGAAGGAGCGCTCCTCGCGCAGGAACGCCAGCTCGTCCTCGTCGCCGGCCATGGTCAGCAGGATGCGGGCCTGGCCGAGCAGGTCGAGGGCGATGTTCGCGAGCGCGACCTCCTCCTCCAGCACGGGGGCGTGCCCCGCCCATTCGCCGAGGCGGTGGGAGAGGATCAGGGCGTCGTCGCCGAGGGCGAGGGCCGCCGACGGCATGACATCGGTGCTGGTCACAGGTGGCTCACCCCCTCCGGGATGTCGTAGAAGGTCGGGTGCCGGTAGGGCTTGTCGGCGGACGGGGCGAAGAAGGGGTCGCGCTCGTCCGGCGAGGAGGCGGTGATCTCGGTGGAGGGCACCACCCAGATGGAGATGCCCTCACCGCGCCGGGTGTAGAGGTCGCGGGCGTTGCGCAGGGCCATCTCCGCGTCCGGGGCGTGCAGGCTTCCCGCGTGCGTGTGCGAGAGGCCGCGCCGCGAGCGCACGAACACCTCCCACAGGGGCCAGTTCTGCGTCATACCCGTGCCTCCTCGTTCTTTTCGGCGTGTGCCGCCTGCTTCTCCGCATACGCCGCGGCCGCGTCGCGTACCCAGGCGCCTTCCTCGTGTGCCGTGCGCCGCTGGCTGAGGCGCTGCTCGTTGCACGGGCCGTTGCCCTTGAGCACGTTCCAGAACTCCGCCCAGTCGATGGCGCCGAAGTCGTGGTGGCCGCGCTCCTCGTTCCACTTCAGGTCCGGGTCGGGCAGCGTCAGGCCCAGGGCCTCCGCCTGCGGGACGGCGATGTCCACGAACCGCTGGCGCAGCTCGTCGTTCGAGTGCCGCTTGATCCGCCAGGCCATCGACTGCGCCGAGTGCGCCGACTCGTCGTCCGGCGGGCCGAACATCATCAGCGAGGGCCACCACCAGCGGTCGACCGCGTCCTGGGCCATGGCGTGCTGCGCCTCGGTGCCCTTGGACAGGGTCATGAGGAGCTCGAAGCCCTGGCGCTGGTGGAAGGACTCCTCCTTGCAGATCCGGACCATGGCGCGGGCGTACGGGCCGTAGGAGCAGCGGCAGATCGGCACCTGGTTGGTGATCGCCGCGCCGTCCACCAGCCAGCCGATGGCGCCGACGTCCGCCCAGGTCAGGGTGGGGTAGTTGAAGATCGAGGAGTACTTCTGCTTCCCCGCGTGGAGCTTGTCGAGCAGCTCGTCGCGGCTGGTGCCCAGGGTCTCCGCGGCGCTGTAGAGGTACAGCCCGTGGCCGGCCTCGTCCTGCACCTTGGCCATCAGGATCGCCTTGCGGCGCAGCGAGGGCGCCCGCGTGATCCAGTTCGCCTCGGGCTGCATGCCGATGATCTCGGAGTGGGCGTGCTGGGCCATCTGACGCACCAGGGAGGCGCGGTATTCCTCGGGCATCCAGTCGCGCGGCTCCACGCGCTCCTCCGCCGCGACGGCCGCGTCGAACGCCGCCGCGAGCTGTGCGCCCAGGTCAGCATCCATGCCTGTGCCATCCGTCCCGTCTGTCCCGAGGGCCGTTTCCGGCCCCGTCTCCGGGGTCACTGCCACCATCGCGGTCCCCTGCCTGCGTGTGTCGGCCGACCGTCCGGCCAACCGACCGACCGATCGTTCGGTTCATCCTCTTCAATGGTGAGTCGGCGGCCCGTAGGGTGTCAACCTCTGAGGTCAACCCTGTGGATGCCGGACGATCGGGGCGGGATGGATTCGAACGAGCGGGAGCCCGCCGCGGGGGCCGCTCCCCCGCCCCCGCGGGCACCCGGAATCGCGGGTCTCTCCTCCCCCTACCGGGTGGTCGTCGCGCTGGCCCTCGGGGCCGTCGCCGTGGCCGCCTGCGGGCATCTCGCGTTCGTTTTCCTGCACGTCGCCCCGTCCAACACGGTCAGCAAGCAGCACGCGCGGACGGTGGACGACTGGATCTACCCCGAGTTCGAACAGAACTGGAAGCTCTTCGCGCCCAACCCGCTGCAGCAGAACATCGCGGTGGAGGTGCGCGCGCAGATACGTACGGCCGGCGGCGAGCTCGTCACCACCGACTGGCGCAACCTGAGCGCCGAGGACGGCGCGGCCATCCGGCACAGCCTGCTGCCGAGCCACACGGAGCAGAACGAGCTCCGCCGGGCCTGGGACTTCTTCACCGGCTCCCACGACGAGGAGAACAAGCCGAACGGCGAGCGCGGTGAGCTGTCCGAGCAGTACCTGCGGCGGATCGCGGTGAACCGGCTCGCCCCGGCCCATCCCGGCGGGCACATCCTGCGGATCCAGCTGCGCTCGGCGACGACGGCCGTGGCCGCGCCGAAGTGGAGCGACGAGACGACCGACACCGAGACGTACTACCGGGAGCTGCCGTGGTGGACGGTGTGAGAACCGCTCTGGCGAAGGTCACCGGGCAGGCCATGGGCCCGTACCAGAGCGCCGTGATCCGCATCGGCTTCGCCGGGACCTGGCTCTTCTTCCTGCTGCGCGAGTTCCCGCACCGCGGCGAGCTCTACGGGCCGGACGGGCCGTGGAGCTGGGCGCTGGCGGAACGGCTGACCGCCTCGAACGGGGCCTTCACGGTCCTGATGTGGTCCGACTCGAGGCTGTGCTTCGAGATCGTCTACGCGGTGGCCGTGCTGGCGAGCGTGGGGCTGCTGCTGGGCTGGCGGACACGGGCCATGTCCGTGCTGTTCATGGTCGGGGTGCTCTCGCTGCAGAACCGCAGCGTGTTCATGGGCGACGGCGGGGACAACGTCATCCACCTGATGGCGGTCTACCTGGTGCTGACCCGGTGCGCGCAGGTGTGGTCGCTGGACGCGCGGCGGTCCCGGCTGCGGGGATCGGCTTCCGCGGGAGCCGCCGGGCCGGTGCTGTGGGCCGCGGCGGGTCTGGTGTTCGCGTACGGGGCGGTGACCGGGCGCTTCAGCGCGGGCTGGCTGTCGGCGTTCGCGGCGGTGTGGGTGGTCTGCGGGCTGTGGTGGCTGGTGGACCGGTACGAGGAGGACGGGGAGGGCCGGGCGGCCCTGGACGTGCTGGCCAACCTGCTGCACAACGCCGGAATGCTGGTGATCATGGCGGAGGTGTGCCTGATCTACGCGACGGCGGGCTGGTACAAGATCCAGGGATCGCGGTGGCAGGACGGGACGGCGCTGTACTACCCGCTCGGGCTGGACTACTTCACCCCGTGGCCGGGGCTGTCCGCGCTGCTCGCGAGCAGCGGGACGATGGTCATGCTGCTGTCCTACGGGACGGTGGCGGTGCAGGTGGCGTTTCCGTTCACGGTGTTCAACCGGCGGATCAAGAACGTGCTGCTGGCCGTGATGATGCTGGAGCATGCCGGGATCGCGGTGCTGCTGGGGCTGCCGTTCTTCTCCTTGGCGATGATCGCCGCCGACGCGGTCTTTCTGCCGACGGTGTTCCTGGTCTGGCTGGGAGCCAGGGTCGCCGCGCTGCGGCCCGCGCGGAGCGCGGCTGCGCCGGCCCCGGCCCCCGCGGAGCCGAGCCCGGCCCTCCCCGGCTGACCGGGGCGCGGGGCAGCGCCGCGCAGCCCTGCGGGCCGGGACCGTAGGGTTCGGAGACATGAGTGACGAGCAGAGCCCCGAAGAGGTCGTGCGGCAGTGGCGGGAAGCCGTCGGGCAGGACGGGCTCGTGCTGCTGGACGGGTTCCACGCGCTGAAGCACGCCCTGCGGTTCGGGGCCGAGGTGCGGATGGCCGTCGCCGAGGATCCCGGCGCCGTACGGGCGCTCGCCGGTGAGCTGGCTCCGGACGTCGAGGCCGACGTGGCCCGGCTCGTGCGGGCGGCGCCGCTGAAGGGGCTGCTGGCCCGCGTGCACCCCACCGGGGTCGCGGCCCTGGCCGTACGGCCCGACCGGGCGGCGGGTCTCGCGGCCCTGCGCCGGCTGCCGCGCCCCGCGCCCGTCGTCGTCCTCGACAACCCCCGCAACCTCGGCAACGTCGGAGCCGTCGTCCGCCTCGCCGCCGGCTTCGGCGCCACCGGCGTGGTCACCCGCGGCGACCTCGACCCCTGGCATCCGAACGTGGTCCGGGCCGGGGCCGGGCTGCACTACGCCACCACCGTCGAGCGCCTCGGGCTGGACGAACTGCCGCCCGGGCCGCTCTACGCGCTCGACCCGGAGGGTGAGGACATCCGCACCCTCACCCTCCCGGACGACGCGCTGCTCGCCTTCGGTTCGGAGCGCCACGGCATCTCACCCGAGCTGCGGGAACGAGCCGACCATCTGGTGTCCCTGCCGATGCGCCCGCAGGTCTCCAGCTACAACCTGGCGACCTCGGTTGCCATGACCCTCTTCCACTGGGGCGGACCGACCGCTGTCTAGCAGTTGATTCCCCAGAGGGAAGCGGTCTCGTTCGTCTTGATCTTGTGCCATCCGCTGTACCAGACCACCGGGTAGTTGTAGGCGCCCCCGTAGATCACGCCGCTGACCGAGCAGCCACCGGAGATGTACACGCCGTCGACATCGGTCCCGTTGCCGCCGAGGGACGTCCCGGACGGAACGTAGCGGGCGTTGGCCCAGCGGTCGTTGTCGTTGTTCCCCCATTCCAGGGTGGCGTAAAGGCCGCGCCCGGTGGTGTTGTTCAGCGTTCCGCAGCCGTACCACTCGCACCCTCCCGTGATTCCCTCCGTCGCGGCGCTCGCGGACGGTGCCGCGGTCAGGAAAAGACCGGCGACCATGGCTGCGACAACGGTGACCGACCGCGCCGAGCGGCGCAGTTTGAGCAGAGACATTTCGGTTTCCCCTCCGTGGTGGTGCATTTCGCTTGGACACAGCCTGTGTCAATTCCCGGCGCCGCCGCAACGGATTGGACTAGGCTGGGAGCCTGGGATGGTATGGCCATCTTGACCTGCGGAGATACCGCGCCCTGGGACGGATGTCCGGCGCGGAGGGGGGATCTGCCTTGGGTGAGTCGGATCGGCGGCGGTTCGCGGACCTGCTGACGGAATTGAAGGACCGGCGGGGGCTGAGCTTCGAGGCCCTGGCCCGCAAAGCGCATATGAGCCGCTCGTCGGTCCATCGCTATTGCCGGGGAATTATCGTTCCCGTGGAATTCGGTACGGCCGAACGCATAGCCCGGATTTGCGGCGCGAGTTCCCGGGAATTGTCTGATCTGTATCGGTACTGGGCGGCCGCTTCCCTGTCGGCGCCCTCCTTATCCACGACGGAAACGCCTCCGCCTCCGCCTCCGCCTCAGCCCCTGGCCCTGCTCCCGGTCCCGGCGCCGGCTCAGGCCGAGGCCCCCGAGCAGGAGTCCTCCGCGCGGAGCCGCCACCCCGGCCTGAGGCCGGCCGTCATCTCCTTGGCGCTGCTCGTGCTCTGCGTGGTCGCGCTGGGCGGGTCCGGGCGGGTGCCCCGGCCGGTGCCGGCGACCGGGTCTTCCGGCCGCGGTCTGGCGGTCGACGCGTGGAGCCAGGCGCCGACCGCCGTGCCCGACCGGATGTTCGGGGTGACGCTCAACTCCTCGACGGGTGCGATGCCGACCTTCCAGGTCGACACGGTCAGGCTGTGGGACAGCCGGACCCGGTGGTCGAACATCCAGTCGAAGCGTGGCGAGTTCGACTGGTCGATTCTCGACCGGCTCGTGGACGGCGCCAACCGGGCCGGGCTCCCCGTGCTGTTCACGATGGGGGGCACCCCCGCGTGGGCGAGTCCGAACGGTCCGCGCACGGCGTACGACGACGGTTCCCGGACCAGCCCGCCCGATGACCTCGCGGACTGGAAGGCCTTCGTCGCGGCGGTGTCGGGACGCTATCGGGGGCGGATCGCGGCCTATGAGCTGTGGGTCATGGGCAACGACGCGCGGTACTTCAGCGGGAGCCCGGAGACCCTGGTCGAGATGACGCGTACCGCGAAGGCCGTCCTCGACGCCGCCGATCCCGACGCGACGGTCGTCTGCCCGTCCATGGGCCGGCTCTGGGAGGACGAGGGGCGGCAACTGCTCGAGCGCTTCGCGCGGTTGCGCGGCTACGACCACTGCGATGTGGCCGGGGTCAAGCTGTATCAACGCAGCGCGGAGGACCCGCCCGAGCAGATGCTGGGCCTGGCCGCGGAGATCGACCGCGCGTTTCACCGGGGTGGTGCGCATCCCCCGGTGTGGAGTACGGGCACCACGTACGAGATTCCGCTCCAGAAGCCGCTCGACGAGCCGACGGCGTCGGCGTACGCGGTCCGGTTCTTTCTCGTCGGCCTGTACGCGCGCTACCAGCGCATGTACTTCTACAACTGGGGAGGCACCAAGATCCCCATCGTGATGCAGCCCGAGGGGCAGCCGCCGACGGCCGCGGCCCTGCACGTGGAGGAGGCGCGCCGCTGGGTGCACGGGGCGCGGATCCGCTCGTGCGGGAGCGGCCTGGCCGCCGGATTGCCGGAGGGCGTCTGGCAGTGCCGGCTCGACCGGGACGGCTCCGATGCGGCCATCCTCTGGAATCCCACCGGCACCGCCCGGGTGCCCGTGCCCCGCCAGGTGTCGCAGGTACATCACCTGGACGGTTCGGCTTCGGCCGTCCGTGCCGATCGGACGGCCGAAGTCGGCCCGCTACCCGTGCTGCTCGGCGATGTCCCCTAGGCCTGGCGGCGGACCTCCACCACGCGGAAGCGGTTGGAGACGAACGCGCCGTCGCACAGGGCCGCGTTGGCCGCCGGGTTGCCGCCCGAGCCGTGGAAGTCCGAGAACGCCGCGGTCTGGTTGACGTACACCCCGCCGGTCAGGTTCAGCGAGAGCTGCGCGGACTCCTCCAGGCAGACCTCCTCGATCGCCCGCTCGGTGTCCGCGGACGTCGTGTAGGCGCCCACCGTCATCGCGCCCTTCTCCCGCACCGTGCGGCGCAGCAGCTCCAGCGCGTCCGCCGTGGAGTCCACGGCCACCGCGAAGGAGACCGGGCCGAAGCACTCCGAGAGGTACGCCGCGTCCGGGTCGGGCTTGGAGGCGTCCAGCTTCACCATCACCGGCGTGCGGACCACCGCGTCCGGGAACTCCGGGTTGACGACCTCGCGGGAGGCCAGCGCGACCTCGCCCAGTGAGGCCGCCGCCTCCAGCCTCGCCTTGACGTCCGGGTTGACCAGGGCGCCGAGCAGGGCGTTGGCCCGCGCGTCGTCGCCCAGCAGGCCGCCGACCGAGGCGGCGAGGTCGGCTACGACCTCGTCGTACGTCTTGTGCCCGGCGTCGGTGGCGATGCCGTCGCGCGGGATCAGCAGGTTCTGCGGGGTGGTGCACATCTGGCCGCTGTAGAGGGAGAGGGAGAACGCGAGGTTCGACAGCATGCCCTTGTAGTTGTCCGTGGAGTCCACGACCACCGTGTTGACGCCGGCCTTCTCGGTGTAGACCTGCGCCTGGCGGGCGTTGGCCTCCAGCCAGTCGCCGAACTCCGTCGACCCGGTGTAGTCGATCAGCTTGATCTCGGGGCGGAGCGCGAGGGTCTTGGCGATGCCCTCGCCCGGCCGCTCCACGGCCAGCGCCACCAGGTTCGGGTCGAAGCCGGCCTCGGCGAGGACCTCGCGGGCCACCTGGACCGTGAGCGCCAGCGGGAGGACGGCCCGCGGGTGCGGCTTGACCAGCACCGGGTTGCCGGTGGCCAGCGAGGCGAACAGGCCCGGGTAGCCGTTCCAGGTGGGGAAGGTGTTGCAGCCGATCATCAGGGAGATGCCGCGGGGGACCGCCGTGAAGGTCTTGCCGAGCTCCAGCGGGTCCCGCTTGCCCTGCGGCTTCGACCAGTCGGCCTGCCCGGGGACTCGCGTCTGCTCCTCGTACGCGTAGGCCACCGCCTCCAGGCCGCGGTCCTGCGCGTGCGGTCCGCCCGCCTGGAACGCCATCATGAACGCCTGGCCGCTGGTGTGCATGACCGCGTGCGCGAACTCGTGCGTCCGGGCGCCGATCCGCGACAGGATCTCGATGCAGACCACGGCGCGGGCCTCCGGTCCGGCGTCCCGCCAGGCGGCCATGCCGGCCTTCATCGCGGGCAGCAGCACGTCCGGGTCCACGTGCGGGTACTCGACGCCCAGCTCCGGGCCGTACGGGGACACCTCGGCGCCCGTCCAGCCGTCGGTGCCGGGCTGCCCCAGGTCCAGCCGGGTGCCGCGGACGGCCTCGAAGGCGGCGAGCCCGTCGGCCGGCGCGGTCTCGCCGTACGCCTTGGGGTGCTCGGGATGCGGGGACCAGTAGGCACGGCTGCGGATCACCGACAGGGCCTGGTCCAGGGTGGGCCGGTGCTTGGCGGAAAGCTGGGGGACGGTGAGCTCGGCGGCCATCAGGGACCAACTCCTCGTTGAGCCGGGCGAAGAACAGCAGACTGGAGTTAGAGTAACCGAACGATCGGTCGGGACAAGAGGGCCCGGCAGACCTGTGGATAAGTCGGTGCGGGAGGATCAGGACATGACAGCAATCGAGCGGTCCCGCACTGTGGCGGTCATCGGCGCGGGCACCATGGGCCAGGGCATCGCCCAGGTCGCCCTTCTCGCAGGTCACCGCGTGCTGATCTACGACATCGACGCGGCCCTGGCCGCCGACGGCGTCGGCTTCGTGCAGGACCGTGTCGAGCGGATGGCCGCCAAGGGCCGCCTCGATCGCGCCGAGGCCGAGGATGCGATCGGCCGAATCGCTTCGGCAGGTGTCCTCGCGGACCTCGCCGGGGCCGCCCTCGTCATCGAGGCCGTGGTCGAGAACGTCACGGTCAAGCAGGCGCTCTTCGCCGCACTCGAAGAGGTGGTTTCGCCGGACGCGCTGCTGGCCACCAACACCTCCTCGCTCTCCGTCACCGAGCTCGCCGCCGGTCTCGCGCACCCCGGCCGCTTCCTCGGCCTGCACTTCTTCAACCCGGCCCCGCTGCTCCCCCTCGTCGAGGTGATCAGCGGTTTCGCGACCGACCCGGCCGCCGCCGAGCGCGCGTACCGCACGATCCTCGGCTGGGGGAAGACGCCGGTCCGCTGCGCCGACACCCCCGGCTTCATCGTCAACCGGATCGCCCGCCCCTTCTACGCCGAGGCCTTCTCGGTGTACGAGGAGCAGGGCGCCGACCCGGCCACCATCGACGCCGTGCTCCGCGAGAGCGGCGGCTTCAAGATGGGCCCGTTCCAGCTGACCGACCTGATCGGCCAGGACGTCAACGAGGCCGTGACCCGTTCGGTGTGGGAGTCCTTCTTCCGCAGCCCCAAGTTCACCCCCTCCCTCGCGCAGCGCCGGCTGGTCCAGTCGGGCCGCCTCGGCCGCAAGTCGGGGCACGGCTGGTTCCCGTACGGCCCGGACGCCGTGCTCCCGGAGCCGCAAACCGCCGCCCCCGAGGACGCCCCGGCCAAGGTCACCGTGGTCGGCGACCTCGGGCCCGCGGCCGAGCTGGCCGACCTGCTGGAGGAGGCCGGGATCGCGGTCACCGCCGCCGGGCACGGGGGCCCGTACATCCAGCTGCCCGGCGAGGGGCAGCTGGTGCTCGCGGACGGGAAGACCTCCGTCGAGTTCGCGGACGTCGTCTACTTCGACCTCGCTTTCGACTACCGGGGGGCCACCCGGATCGCGCTCTCCGTCAGCGAGGACACGAGCGAGCGGACGCTCGCCGAGGCCGTCGGCCTGTTCCAGAAGCTGGGCAAGAAGGTCTCCGTCATCGGCGACGTCCCCGGCATGATCGTCGCCCGGACGGTCGCGATGCTGATCGACCTCACGGCCGACGCGGTCGCGCGCGGCGTGGCCTCCGCCGAGGACATCGACACGGCGATGCGGCTCGGCGTCAACTACCCGCTGGGACCGGCCGAATGGCACGACCGGCTGGGCCGGGACTGGGCCTACGACCTGCTCCACCACCTCGACGAGCGCTGTCCCGGCGGGCGGTACGCGCCGTCGCTGGCGCTGTTCAGGCTGGGTTACGCCGCGGGGGAAGAAGAAGACGAGACGGGGGAGAGCGAATGACGACGGCGAAGCGGGACACCTACACCCCCGAGACGCTCCTGTCGGTCGCCGTCCAGGTCTTCAACGAGCGCGGCTACGACGGCACCTCGATGGAGCACCTGTCCAAGGCCGCCGGCATCTCGAAGTCCTCGATCTACCACCACGTGGCGGGCAAGGAGGAGCTGCTGCGCCGGGCCGTGAGCCGCGCCCTCGACGGGCTCTTCGCCGTCCTGGAGGAGCCCGGCGCGGTACGGGGGCGGGCGGTCGAGCGCGTCGAGTACGTCACGCGCCGCACGGTGGAGGTGCTCGTCGGCGAGCTGCCGTACGTGACCCTGCTGCTGCGCGTGCGCGGAAACACCCGCACCGAGCGCTGGGCCCTGGAACGCCGCCGCGAGTTCGATCACCAGGTCGCGGAGCTCCTCAAGGCCGCCGCCGACGACGGTGACCTGCGGGCGGACGTGGACATCCGGCTCGCCACCCGCCTCCTCTTCGGCATGGTGAACTCCCTGGTCGAGTGGTACCGCCCGCACCCCGGGACGGGCCCCGACCAGCTCGCGGACGCGGTGGTGCACATGGCCCTCGACGGCCTGCGGACGGTCCGCTGACCCCCGTCGGGTGGACGTGAGACGTACGGCGCCCCGGGAACGGCCTCCAGGCCCTTCCCGGGGCGCTGTCGCACGTACGGCCTACTCCTCGGCGAGTGCCGGGGGTCCGGACGGGCCCGGGCCCGGGTCCAGGAGATCCGTTTCCTCGAAGACCAGCAGGGTGCGCGTGGACAGCACCTCCGGGATGGACTGGAGGCGGGTCAGTACCAGTTCGCGCAGGGTGCGGTTGTCCGGGGTGTGCACCAGCAGCAGGACGTCGAAATCTCCGCTGACCAGGGCGATGTGCGCGGCTCCCGGGAGCTCGCGGAGCTTCTCGCGGACCGTCCGCCAGGAGTTCTGGACGATCTTCAGCGTGATGTAGGCGGAGGCGCCCTGGCCTGCCCGTTCGTGGTTGACGCGGGCCGTGAAGCCCCGGATCACCCCGTCGTCTATGAGCCGGTTGATGCGGGCGTAGGCGTTGGCGCGGGACACGTGGACCTGTTCGGCGACCGACCGTATGGACGCGCGGCCGTCCGCCTGGAGCAGCCGCATGATCGACCGGTCGATCGGGTCCAGGGGGCGGGGCGGAACGGAAGGTGCCGGCGCCAGCGGATTGATCTGCCCAGGGGTGCCCCCCGGGGGAACCGGTCCGGAACCCGCTCCGGCCATTTGTTCATCCGGCATTGCCCGATGCCTCCCTCTCCTGGACGTCCTGCATCCATACCAGGGCCCCGGCGCCAGTTTGTCCACAGCCTGGAGCCGCCTGTAGCCAAATTGCGCGGACAACCGAACAATCGGTAGGTGAGGCGCCTCACACCCGAGCCGTCGCCCTGCCCGCTTCCCACGAGGAGGTGTACGCCGCCATGACGGTCCAAGAGCTGCCCGGTGCCGGTGCATCCCACCGTCCCACCCCGCCGCCCGCCTGGAGGCCCCGTACGGACGCCGCGCCGCTGCTGCCGGACGCCGAGCCCTACCGGGTCCTCGGCACGCCGGCGGCCGACCGGCTCGACCCCGCGCTGATGCGCCGCTGCTACGCCGAGCTGGTGCGCGGCCGCCGCTACAACGCGCAGGCCACCGCGCTGACCAAGCAGGGGCGGCTCGCCGTCTACCCGTCCACCGTGGGCCAGGAGGCCTGCGAGATCGCGGCGGCGCTGGTCCTCGAGGAGCAGGACTGGCTCTTCCCGAGCTACCGCGACACCCTCGCGGCCGTGGCGCGCGGCCTGGACCCCGTGCAGGCGCTGACCCTGCTGCGCGGCGACTGGCACACCGGATACGACCCGCGCGAGCACCGGATAGCCCCGCTGTCCACCCCGCTCGCCACCCAGCTGCCGCACGCGGTGGGGCTGGCGCACGCCGCCCGGCTGCGCGGCGACGACGTCGTGGCCCTGGCGATGGTCGGCGACGGCGGCACCAGCGAGGGCGACTTCCACGAGGCCCTGAACTTCGCCGCCGTCTGGCAGGCGCCGGTGGTCTTCCTCGTGCAGAACAACGGCTTCGCGATATCCGTCCCGCTCGCCAAGCAGACCGCCGCCCCGACGCTGGCCCACAAGGCCGTGGGCTACGGGATGCCCGGCCGGCTGGTCGACGGCAACGACATCGCGGCGATGCACGAGGTGCTGACCGAGGCCGTCCGGCGGGCCCGGGCCGGCGGCGGTCCGACCCTGATCGAGGCCGTCACGTACCGGATGGAGGCCCACACGAACGCCGACGACGCCACCCGCTACCGCGGCGACGCCGAGGTCGAGGCCTGGAAGGCGCACGACCCGGTCGAGCTGCTGGAGCGCGAGCTGACCGCGCGCGGGATCCTCGACGAGGCGGGCATCCAGGAGGCGCGCGACGAGGCCGAGACGATGGCCGCTTCGCTCCGCGAGGGGATGAACGCGGATCCGGTGCTGGACCCGATGGACCTCTTCGCGCACGTGTACGCGGAGCAGACCGGCCGGCTGCGCGAGCAGGCGGCCCTGTTGCGCGCCGAGCTGGACGCGGAGGGAGACGCATGACCACGGTGGCGGAGAAGTCGGCCAGGGCGGCGGGCAAGCCCGCGACGATGGCCCAGGCCCTGACGCGCGCGATGCGCGACGCGATGGCCGAGGACCCCACGGTCCACGTCATGGGCGAGGACGTCGGGGCCCTGGGCGGGGTCTTCCGGATCACGGACGGGCTGGCGAAGGAGTTCGGCGAGGACCGCTGTACGGACACCCCGCTCGCGGAGGCGGGGATCCTGGGCGCGGCGGTCGGCATGGCCATGTACGGGCTGCGGCCGGTCGTGGAGATGCAGTTCGACGCGTTCGCGTACCCGGCCTTCGAGCAGCTGATCTCGCACGTGGCCAAGATGCGCAACCGCACGCGGGGCGCGATGCCGCTGCCGATCACCATCCGGGTGCCGTACGGCGGCGGGATCGGCGGGGTGGAGCACCACTGCGACTCCTCCGAGGCGTACTACCTGGCGACGCCCGGCCTGCACGTGGTGACCCCGGCGACGGTCGAGGACGCGTACGGGCTGCTGCGCGCGTCCATCGCGAGCGACGACCCGGTGGTCTTCCTGGAGCCCAAGCGGCTCTACTGGTCGAAGGCCGACTGGTCGCCTCAGGCCCCGGCGGCGGTGCCGGGGATCGGCAAGGCCCTGGTCCGGCGGGCGGGCACGAGCGCGACGCTGATCACGTACGGGCCTTCGCTGCCGGTGTGCCTGGAGGCGGCCGAGGCGGCGCGCGAGGAGGGCTGGGACCTGGAGGTCGTGGACCTGCGCTCGCTGGTCCCGTTCGACGAGGACACCGTCGTGGAGTCCGTACGCCGGACCGGGCGCGCGGTGGTCGTCCACGAGGCCGCCGGCTTCGGCGGACCGGGCGCCGAGATCGCCGCCCGGGTGACGGAGCGCTGCTTCCACCACCTGGAGGCGCCGGTGCTGCGGGTGACGGGCTTCGACATCCCGTACCCGCCGCCGATGCTGGAGAAGTACCACCTGCCCGGTGTGGACCGGATCCTGGACACCGTGGCCCGCCTGCAGTGGGAGAACTGATGCCGCAGGTCATGGAATTCAAGCTGCCCGACCTCGGTGAGGGCCTGACCGAGGCCGAGATCGTGCGCTGGCTGGTGGCGGTGGGCGATGTCGTCGCCATCGACCAGCCGGTCGTCGAGGTCGAGACGGCCAAGGCGATGGTGGAGGTGCCCTGCCCGTACGGCGGTGTGGTCACCGCCCGCTTCGGCGAGGAGGGGCAGGAGCTTCCGGTCGGGGCCCCGCTGATCACCGTGGCGGTGGGGGCGGAGGCGCTCCCGGAGGCCCCGGCGGCCGAAGCCGAAGGCTCCGGCAACGTGCCCCGGCCCCTGATCGGCTACGGCACGGACCACTCGCGCCCGGCGCGTCGGCGACGGGTGCGACCCGTCACCGCCGAGGTCTCGGCGCCGACCGCAGCGCCGGTCACCGTGCCGGCCGCGGCACCCGCCGCGGCCGGTCCGGCCGGTCCGGTCCCCGTGATCTCGCCGCTGGTGCGGAAGCTGGCCAAGGACCACGGGGTCGACCTGCGCGCGCTGCGCGGGTCGGGTCCGGAAGGGCTGATCCTGCGGGCGGACGTCGAGGCGGCGCTGTCGGCGCTGCGCGCGCCGGAACCCGTGGCGGCCCCTGCCGCATCCGTGGCGCAGGGCGAGCGGATCCCGCTCAAGGGGGTGCGCGGGGCGGTCGCCGAGAAGCTGTCGCGCAGCCGCCGGGAGATTCCGGACGCGACCTGCTGGGTCGACGCGGACGCCACCGAGCTGATGGCGGCCCGGGCGGCGATGAACGCCGCGGGCGGTCCCAAGATCTCGGTGCTCGCCCTGCTGGCGCGGATCTGCACGGCCGCGCTGGCCCGCTACCCGGAGCTCAACTCCACCGTGGACCTCGAGGCGAAGGAGATCGTCCGGCTGCCGGCCGTGCACCTGGGCTTCGCCGCGCAGACCGAGCGGGGCCTGATGGTCCCGGTGGTCCGGGACGCGCAGAGCCGCAACCCGGAGTCGCTGTCGGCGGAGTTCGCCCGGCTGACGGAGCTGGCGCGGGCCGGGAAGCTGACGCCGGCGGACCTGACGGGCGGGACCTTCACCCTGAACAACTACGGGGTGTTCGGGGTCGACGGCTCCACGCCGATCATCAACCACCCCGAGGCGGCGATGCTCGGCGTCGGCCGGATCATCCCCAAGCCGTGGGTGCACGGCGGGGAGCTGGCCGTGCGGCAGGTCGTCCAGCTGTCGCTGACGTTCGACCACCGGGTCTGCGACGGCGGCACGGCGGGCGGCTTCCTCCGCTACGTCGCCGACTGCGTCGAATCCCCGGCGGTTCTGCTGCGCAGCCTGTAGCCGTCCGGCGGGGCGGGGGTGGGTGCGGGTTCCGCTGCGCGGAGCCTCACCCACCCCCGCCGGCCTGCCTGGACGGGCCCCCGCCGAGCTCAGACCGTGAGCAGGAGTTTGCCCACGTGGCTGCCGGACTCCATGACCCGGTGGGCCTCTGCGGCCTCCGCGATCGGGAACGTCGCGTGCACCACCGGGCGCACCCGGCCCGCCGACACGAGCGGCCACACGTGCTCCCGTACCGCCGCCACGATCGCCGCCTTCTCCTCCAGCGGGCGCGCCCGCAGGGAGGTGGCGGTGATCGCCGCCCGCTTGGACAGCAGCGCGCCGAGGTTCAGTTCGGCCTTCACCCCGCCCTGGAGTCCGATGATCGCCAGGCGGCCGTTCACGGCGAGGGCCTCCACGTTCCGGGACAGGTACTTCGCGCCCATGATGTCCAGGATCACGTCCGCCCCGGCCCCGCCCGTCGCCGCCCGCAGCTCCGCCACGAAGTCCTGCTCGCGGTAGTCGATCAGGATGTCGGCGCCGAGCTCCTTGCAGCGCGCCAGCTTCTCCGGGCCGCCGGCCGTCACCGCGACCGTCGCGCCCACCGCCTTCGCCAGCTGGATCGCCATCGTCCCGATCCCGCTGGCCCCGCCGTGCACCAGCAGGGTCTCGCCGGGGCACAGGCCCGCCACCATGAACACGTTGGACCACACGGTCGCGACGACCTCGGGCAGCGCGGCCGCCGTCACCAGGTCCACGCCCGCCGGGACCGGCAGCAGCTGGCCCATCGGGACGGCCACCTTCTGCGCGTAGCCGCCGCCCGCCAGCAGGGCGCACACCTCGTCGCCCACCGACCAGCCGGACACCCCCGGCCCCATCGCGGAGATCCGCCCGGAGCACTCCAGGCCGGGGTGGCGCGAGGCGCCGGGCGGGGGATCGTAGAACCCCTGGCGCTGGAGGACGTCGGCGCGGTTCACGGCGCTCGCCGCGACCTCGACGAGGACCTCGCCCTCGCCCGCCACCGGATCGGGTACGTCGCTCCAGACGAGGGCCTCGGGACCGCCGGGCTGCTCGATGGTGATCGCATGCATGGCCCGGAGGCTACGCGATCTACTCGGCGGAGGGCAGTGTCACCGGCGGTGAAGTCGGCGGCGTCGCACGGACGATGGTGATGAGACGGTCCGTCAGCTGGATCGGGCTCGCATGCGGATCGTCGTACGCCAGCAGCCGGTGCCCGCGCAGCACGCTGATGACCAGGTCGGTCGTCTCGCGCACCGATTTGCCGACCTCGGACCGGGTGGCCGGCCGTTCGATGAGGTCGAGGCCGCTGCCCTGTTGGATCAGGTCCTCCATCACGGTGCCCGCGCTCGGGCTGAGGACCGAGAGGCCCAGCAGCCGGCCCGCCGCGCTCGCGCTCGTGATCACCGCGTCCGCGCCGGACTGGCGCAGCAGCGGAGCGTTCTCCTCCTCGCGCACCGCCGCGACGATCTTCGCGCCGCGGTTGAGCTGCCGCGCCGTCAGCGTGACCAGCACCGCCGTGTCGTCCCGCTGGGTGGCGATGACGATCTGCCGGGCCTTCTGCAGTTCGGCCCGCAGCAGGACGTCGGAGCGGGTGGCATCGCCGACCACGCCGGTGAAGCCCTCCGCGTTGGCGATGTCGATCACCTTGGCGCTCGGGTCGACGATGACGACCTGGTCCCTGCTGAGGCCGGTGGCCAGCAGCGTCTGCAGGGCCGAGCGGCCCTTGGTGCCGAAGCCGACGACCACGGTGTGCTCACGCAAGTTCTTCCTCCAGCGGCTCAGCCGCCACTCTTCCCTCGTCCGCTCCGTGAGGACTTCCAGGGTGGTACCGACCAGGATGATCAGGAACAGCACGCGCAGCGGGGTGATCAGCAGGATGTTGATCAGTCGCGCGCTGTCGCTGTACGGGACGATGTCGCCGTAGCCGGTCGTCGACAGGGTCACGGTGGCGTAGTAGAAGCAGTCGAGGAGATCGACCTGCTCGTTGGCGTTGTCGTGGTAGCCGTCGCGGTCGAGCCACACGATGAGGACCGTGAGGAAGAGCACGAAGAGGGCCATCAACAGGCGTTTGGTGACCTGCCGCAGGGGCTGCTCGACGATCCGTTTGGGCAGCTTGATGCGCCGGGAGACGAGCTTCTCGTCGGCTCCCCGAGCCATGGCGTCGTGGCCGTGCAGTTTCACGTGAAACATCCTCCGGAGGCCCAGGGCAGATCGAGGATCTCCAGCTCCTGCCCGGACCGCGCGCCGTGCGGCGGTACGACGGCCAGCGCGTCGGCGGCGGCCACGCCGCGCAGCATCGCGGGACCGTTGAAGCGCAGCGGCTGGGCGTGCTCGCCGCTCAGCAGGACCGGGACCAGCCGGGTGTCGTGCGGGTGGCCCGGTACGTCGCCCTGGACCGTCGCCGTGTAGCGGGGGCGCGGGCGGCGGCCGGCGAGGGCGCGCAGCAGCGGTTCGGCCAGCGTCAGCAGCCCGGAGACGGCGGCGAGGGGGTTCCCGGGCAGCCCGACCAGGTGCCGGCCGTCGGCCCGGTTCCCGATCCTGGCCAGCAGCATCGGGTGGCCGGGGCGTACGGCGACGCCGTCGATCAGGAGTTCGGCGTCGGCCCGGCGCAGCACGGGGTGGACGTGGTCGACCGGCCCGGAGGCGGTGCCGCCGGTGGTGACGACGACGTCGGCGGAGGAGGTGGTGACGGCCTTGAGGAGGGCTTCGGCCCCGGCGGGGTCGTCGCCGAGCCGCCGCGTGCCGATGACCTCGGCGCCGAGCCGGGTGAGCCAGGGGCCGAGCATGGGGCTCAGCGCGTCCCGGATCAGCCCGTCGCGCGGGCGGCCTTCGGTGAGGAGCTCGTCGCCGAGCACCAGGATCTCCACGCGGGGACGGGGCCGGGTGGTCAGCCCGTCGTACCCGGCGGCTGCGGCGAGGCCCAGCACGGCGGGGGTGACCAGGGATCCGGCGGGCAGCAGCAGGTCGCCGGAGCGGCACTCCTGGCCGCGCGGGCGGATGTCCTGGCCCGTGAGGACGGGCCGGTCGGCGAAGAGCTGGGCGCCGCTCTCGCGGCAGTGCTCGCTGCGGATGACGGCGGTGGTGTCTGCGGGGATCCGGGCGCCGGTGGCGATCCGTACGGCCTCGCCGTCCGCGAGGGGGTCGGGCCGCCCGGAGCCGGCCAGCACCCCGCCGCCGGCGCGGACGCTCCACGGGCCGGGACCGGCGACGGCCCAGCCGTCCATGGCGGAGGTGTCGAAGGACGGCAGGTCGGTCAGGGCGTCCAGGGGCGTGGCCAGCACCTCGCCGAGGGCGTCCGCGAGCGGGACCTGGCGGGTGTGGGCCCGCACTCCGTCACCGGCGCGGGCAGCCGTGTCCCGAGCCCGCGGCCAGGGGCAGGCGCGGTGGACGCCGCCGGCGCCGCCGCCCCCGTCCGGGGTGCGGCTGACCAGGGCCAGGGCCTCGTCGAGGGCCTGGTCGGCGGGGTTGGCGGGGGTCATCCGGAGCCGTTCTCTTGGGATGCGGCGGGGGAGTCGGCGGCGTTCGCCTCGGCCGCCCAGCGCAGCGCCAGGTCGGCGGCCTTGCGGGAGGCCTCGGCGACGGCCTGGGCGGGGTCGGCCCCGGCGGCCTCGGCCCGCGCCGCCGCGTAGCCGACCAGGAAGGTGGTCAGCGGTGCGGCGGGGCGGTCGACGCCGTGGGCGGCGTCACGGGCGAGGTCAAGCAGGGCCTTGACGTCGACGGGGAGGTCGATGCCCAGCTCGCTCTTGACGGCGGTGATCCATTGGTCCAGCACGGTTCCATGCTCCCTGATCCGGGCGCGGGCGGAGGCGAGATCGTCCCAGGTGTCGCAGTCGAAGGAGGCGAACGGCGGTGCCGCGACGCGAGTGAGGTCGAGTTCGGCGGTGAGGGCGCGCAGCGGGAGCCCGGCGAGGCTGCCGTGTTCGGTGGCGAGGAGGGCCAGCTCGCGGCGGAGCGGCTCGCCGCGGTATACCGCGATGAGCGGCTGGTCCCGGCCGTCCTGGTCGCGCAGCAGGGCGCCCTCGTGTCCGCCGGGCGCGGTCAGCAGGGCCCGTACGGTCCCGCGGTCCAGGAAGGGCAGGTCCGCGGAGAGGACGAGGACCAGCTCGGCGGTGGTCCGCCGCAGTCCGGCGTCCAGCGCGGCCACAGGTCCGCCGCCGGGGGGATCCTCGAGGGTCCAGTGGACCGGGCGGGCGGTGGGGCGGCGGCCGCCGACCACGATGGTGGTCCGGGCGTCGGTGCACGCGTCGAGGACGCGGTCGAGGAGGGGGCGGCCGCCGACGCTCAGCGCGGGCTTGTCGGCCCCGCCGAGTCGCTGCGCGGCGCCGCCGGCCAGCACGATGGCGTCGTAGCTCATGCCCCAGAGTATGCGTGGCCATGTCCATGGCGGGGAGCCCTGCTTACCTGCGGCTTGTCTGCCCGCCGGCGTTCAAGACCCGGGTCTCCGCCCCAGACCCCACGCCTCAAACTCCCCCAGACTCCGTCCGGGGGGACCCCCAGGCGGGGCTGGAATCGTCCAGCCCCACCGGGTTCAGTGGCTAGAGGTACGGGCCCGAGCGGACCGCTCCGTGGTGGCCGTCGTCTTCGTCGTCGTGGGAAGCGCCCGGCGGGAGTGCGCGGCGCATCTGTTCGAGCTGGGCCCGCGCCGCCATCTGCTGCGCGAACAGGGCCGTCTGGATGCCGTGGAAGAGGCCCTCCAGCCAGCCCACCAACTGCGCCTGGGCAATGCGCAGTTCGGCTTCCGAGGGGATGGCCTCCTCGGTGAACGGGAGGGACAGGCGCTCCAGTTCCTCCACGAGCTCCGGGGCCAGACCGTCCTCCAGCTCCTTCACCGAGGCGGCATGGATGTCCTTGAGCCGGACCCGGCTCGCCTCGTCGAGAGGCGCGGCGCGTACCTCTTCCAGGAGTTGCTTGATCATGCTGCCAATCCGCATGACCTTGGCGGGCTGTTCGACCATCTCCGTCACCGGGACCTCGCGCGACTCGTCATCGGCGCCGCCGACCGGCATCCCGTCCTGCCCCACGATCAGGCCGTGCGGGGGGCTGTCCTGCGACCGTTCACTCCTCGGCATCTCCATGCCGTCATTCTCTCGCACACCTGCGTACTCACACGGTGTGCCCCCGTACAGGCGTGATCCACCCTGTACGGAGGCACTGTGTTACTCCGCGTGTGCTATCCGGCGGCGCGTCGCGCGAGCGCCCCGCCCGAGCGGGTCACCAGCGCCGCGAGCAGCCCCGCGCCCAGCGGCACGAGCACGATCAGCGCGCCCAGGGTCTCCCACGGCACGGCGATCGGGACGTACGCCCCGGGGCCCTCGGAGCCGACGTGACCCATGGCGATGCCGTTCTCGTAGAGGCGCTCCAGATCCCGCCGCTCGAGGAGCCGCAGGCCCACCGCGGGCAGCACCCCGGCCGCCGAGCCCAGCACGACCCCCATCAGGGCCACGACCGCGCACTGGAAGCCGCTGAGCGTCCGCCGGACCCGCGGGGCCGCGCCGACCGCCGCCAGGGTCTTCAGATCGGCCTCGGCGTCGGCCTGGGCGAGCCCGGTGGCGATACCGGCCGCGCCGATGGTGACCAGGCCCGCGAAGACGGTCAGGATGAGCAGGACGAGGTCGTTGTTGCCCTGGTAGCCCACCTCGATCTCCACGCCGGCGTCCACCCCGATCTGATCGAACGTGCCGTCCAGCCGCTGCCGCTGCTCCGTCGTGGCCGTCCCGTCGAGGGTGAAGTACGAGCCGAACGCCGCGGTCGTCAGCCCGGCCTTCTTGGCCGTGTCGGGCGGCAGCACCACCTTGAGGCCGTAGCCCGAGACGCCCTCGGGCACCTGGTAGGCGGCGAAGACCTTGTCCTCGCCCGGCGGCTCCTCGTTGCGCGCCCCCGTGCTCTGGGCCTTCTCCTCGTCGGTGATCAGGCGGATGGTGACCTTGTCGTCCTTGACGTTGCGCCTGTCGAAGGAGACCGCCCGGCCCGCCTTGAGGGCGGAGACCGCACCCGGGTCGGTGACCGCCAGTGCGGTCAGCAGCTTCTCGTCGGCGACGACGGTGGCGTTCGCCTTGCCGAACCGGGCTTCCACGCACCGCCAGTCGTTGCGCAGCTCCCGGGCCTGTTCCGTGGTGAAGGACGCCGGCCCGTTGGGGGCCTCGTAGAGCGGGCAGCGCTGCTCCTTGGGCGTGATGAGCTCCGCCCGGCCGCAGTCCTGCTCCGTGCTGTAGCCGTCGCAGCCGGGCCTGCCCACCACGATCCGGTCCACGTCCGCCCGTACGGCCAGCGGAAACTCCTTGGCGAGCGCTTCGCGTACGGCGGGCACGTCCTTGTGGTCGGCGTTGTCGTTGACGGTCACCATGCCCGAGCCGTACGGGTAGGAGGCGACGTACTCGTGCCGGTTCTGCAGGTCCCGGCTGTGCTCGTAGGTGGCCACCGCGACGGTGCCGGCGACGGCTGCCAGTACGGCGGCCACGGCCGGTGCCGTACGCCCCCGGTTGCGCACGGCGTCGCGCAGCGCGAGCCGCGGCGACAGCGGCAGCCACCGCCCCAGCCGCCCGCAGAGGCCGACCAGGACCGGGGTGAGGGCGACGATGCCGAGCTCGGCGATGGCGCTGCCGCCGGCCACGACGGTGGATCCCATCCCCGAGGCGACGCCGCCGAGGGCGATCGCGGCGCCGCCCGCGACGGCGAGCAGGCCGAGGACGGGCAGGATCCGGTTGGCGCGGCGGACCCCGCGGCGGCCGGTCAGCGAGGCCAGCACGGTCTGCCGGGACGCGGTGAACGCCGGGACGATCGCGGACAGCAGGCCGGTCACGACGGCGAGCAGCGCGATGGCGGCCAGTTCCAGCGGCCGTACCTCGAAGCCGCCGAAGCGCTTGCCGAGGAACTCCTCCAGGAGCGGGCGCAGACCGATCGTGAGGGCCACCCCGATGGCGGTGCCGATGACGGCTGCCGCCGCGCCGATGACCAGGCCGCCGGAGAGCACGATGGAGCGGATGTGCCGCCGGTCGCCGCCGTTGGCCCCGACCAGTCCGAGCTGGCGGCGAGAGCGGCGGGCGCCCACGGCGAAGGCCGGTCCGGCGAGCAGGCAGATCTCCAGCATGGCGAGGCCGACGACGGTGGCCAGCACGGCCAGTTCGGTGGCCCGGGTGCTGCCGGAGAGTTCGAACTGCTCCTTGGGCTGCTGCTGGTAGAGCGGCACCTCGGAGTCGGCCGGCGGGTCGAGCATGACGGCTCTGGAGAGGACGGTCACGCCCTTGGTGTTGGCCTCCTTGACCATGTTCCACGTGAAACCGTCGCCGCCGACCTTGACGAGGTAGGAGTCCTGGGCCCGTACGCCGTTCGCACCGGAAGCCTGCAGGGCCGTGTCGAGCGGGCCGATCAGGGTCCCCGGCGGGGCGATGATCTCGTCCTTCCCGAGGTCGGAGGGCAGCTCGTAGGCGCCGACGATCTTGTACGAGGCGGTGCCGCCGCGCGGGGTGACCGAGGAGCCGACGAACCGGCCGGAGTGCTCGAGGAAGGCGTTGGTGGCGATGACCTCGCCCGCGCCCTCGGGGAGCCGGCCGCGGTCGATCGTGATCAGGCCCGCCGTCAGCGGGCTGCGCACGTCGAGTTCGCGGAAGTCGATGCCGAGCACCCCGTGGGCAGTGTGGATCTTGGCGTAGGCGCGGCTGTCCTTGAGGGACTGCGCGCCCTGCGGGACCGCCTTGGTGAGCGAATCGGGGTCGGCCTCGCCCCCCTTGGAGGGGGAGTAGGTGTCGTAGCCGCCGACGGGCGCGTAGCCGGGGCCCGTCGGCTCCTGGTAGATGGCCGTGCCCATGTGCGAGGAGTCCAGCCGCGCGTCGGCGCCGCCCAGCTTCCGGGTCAGTTGCTGTTCCACGGTCAGCTCGCCGCTGCGGAAGGTCAGGTCGGCGGCGCTGACCCCGACGATGGGCAGGGCGATCATCGACAGGACGAGGGCGCTGCGGCCCTTGGCGCGCCAGGCGTCGCGGCGGGCGATCCGCAGGGCCGCGACCCAGGAGTGGTACCGGCCTTGGAGCGAGAAGGTCACTGGCCGGCCGCCTGCCCCGAGAGGAGGGAGTCGGCGCGGCTGCGCAGGGTCTCGTCGACCACGGTGCCGTCGCGCAGGAAGACCACGCGGTCAGCCCAGGCCGCGAACCGCGGTTCGTGGGTGACCAGGATCCCGGCCGCGCCCGCGTCGCAGCGGGCGCGCAGCAGGGCGAGGACGGACTCGCCGGTCTCGGAGTCGAGGGCGCCGGTGGGTTCGTCGGCGAGGACCAGGCGGCGGTCGCCGACGAGGGCGCGGGCGATGGCCACGCGCTGCTGCTGGCCGCCGGACATCTCGTCGGGGAAGCGGTCGGCGAGCTCGCCCAGGCCCATCTCCTCCAGCGCGGCGAGGGCGGAGGTCCGGGCCTTGCGGGCGGAGACGCCGTCGAGTTCACGGGGCAGGGCCACGTTCTCGGCCGCGGTGAGGGCGGGTATCAGGTTGTAGTCCTGGAAGACGTACCCGATGCTGCGGCGGCGCAGCGCGGCCAGCTGCTTGCGGCTCGCCGTGGTGATGTCGGTGCCTTCGACGACGACCCGGCCGCTGCTCGGGGTGTCGAGTCCGCCGGCCAGGGTGAGCAGCGTGGACTTGCCGGAGCCGGACGGGCCCATGACGGCGACGAGTTCGCCCGGGTACACGGAGAGGTTGATGCCGCGCAGGGCGTGCACCTCGGTGGCGCCGCTGCCGTGGGTGCGGACGAGCTGGTCCAACTGCAGTACGGGCTGGTGTGTCTGGTACTGGTCGGGCATGAAGGGTCCCCCCTGGGACGGTGGTTCAGCTCCGCCGCGTGCGGGCGGTGCGGGGCCGGTCGGTGGTGGTCGGGGCGATTGGTTCGGCTCCGGTGGCGGCCTGGGGCGGTGCGGGCTCGGCGGCTCTCCCGTCGGCCGGCAGGGAGAGCCGGACGAGCCGGGCTTCGCAGTGGTCGAGCCAGCGGGCCTCGGCCTCGGTCTGGAAGATCAGCTGTTCCAGCACCAGCAGCCAGGCCACGTCGTCGCGTTCGCGGGACTGCCCGCCCTCGACCGCGGCGAGCGCCGTGGCCTTGAGCCGGGTGTAGTCCTGCATCGCCTTGATCGTGGCGTGCCGCTGGGACTGGATGACGGCGCGGATGTCCACGCCGGGGGAGCCCACGGCCATGGCGAGCTTGATGGACAGCTCGTCGCGGGGCGGGTTGGCGCGGTCGACGGGGCGTTCGTACCACTGGCGCAGTTCGGCGCGTCCGTCGTCGGTGATGGCGTAGAGCGTGTGCCCGGCGGTGTCCTCGCCGCCGGGGGCGACCAGGCCGTCGCGTTCCAGGCGGGCGAGGGTGGTGTACACCTGCCCGACGTTGAGCGGCCAGGTGGAGCCGGTGCGGGATTCGAACTCGGTGCGTAGCTGGGAGCCGTACCGAGGACCCCGTTCCAGCAGGGCGAGAAGCCCGTGACGGATCGACATACCGAGTATGTATACCGAGTATGTTCACTCCCGGCAACCATCTCCGGTCGTACGCCGGAAGGGGGACGCCGCCGCTACAGGCCCTTGCGCAGCCGCATGCCCATGTAGCCCAGACCCAGTCCCATCAGGGCGAATCCGGTGCCCAGCGGGAGTATGTGGGCGGCCAGGTCGGCGGCCCGCTCGTTCGGCTCGGTGCCCAGGGCCGTGACCGCCGAGGGCGGGGTCGGCGCGACCCGCGGCGGCGGCTCGGGGGGCTCGGGGCGCGGATACGGCCGTACGGGCAGGGGGCGGGAGGCCACGAGCATCTCCGGGTTGGCGGGCTCGGTGACGGGCCTCCCGGGCCGCGGCCGTCCGGCCCCGGCGGCGCTGCCGGCCAGCCCCTCGCGAGGGCCTTCCGGTACGTCGACGCCTGGTGCGGGGGCGGCGGGCACGGCGGCGCCGGGGGCCGGTGCGAGAGCCCGGGCGTGTGCGGGAGCGGTGGAGGTGAGCGCGGCGGCGGCCAGCGCGGCACAGGTCAGCCAGCGCGGCGGACGGAAGCCTTGGATCACGGGGTGCCCCTCCCGTCCTGAGCAGCCGGGGTGTCTCGCTCAGATTTACATAGTGGGGCAAAAGCGGCATCCCGGGCTCCTCATCGAGGTGCCCGGGATGCCGGTGTGTCGCGCAGTGCTTGGGGTCGGACTAGCCCGGGTTGCCGGTGGACACGGTCAGCGTGTACTCCGTGCCCTCCTTGTCGATCTTGTCGTCGGGCTGCGGGCTCTGCTCCAGCACCATGTCCTTGCCGTACACGGCCTCGTCCTTCTCGACGATCTTGTACTTGCCGCCCGAGGCCTGGATGCACTCCTTCACGGAGAACAGGTTCTTGTAGCGCAGGTCCGGCGCCTGGTACTTCCCCGCTTCGCTGTAGTGCTTCGTCGGTTCCTTGCACTTCTTCGGGTCGATCGTGCGGGTGAGGTCCGGACCCTTGAACCCGGGCTTCGCGGAGCCGGACGCCGACGTCGAGGCCCCCGGGGTCCCCCCGTCCTTGCCCTTGTCGTCGTCGCCGTTCATCGAGATCGCGGCGATCAGACCGCCGACCGCCAGCAGGGCCACCGCGACCGCGCCCACGACCACCGGCATGTTCCGCTTGTCGCCGCTCCCGGCCTGGACCGACGTGCTCGCCGGGGAGATCGTGTACGGCGGCGGGGTCTGCGGCGCGTACTGCTGCTGCGGCGCGGGCGTGTGCGGGTAGGCGTAGCCGCCCTGCGCGTGCGACTGCGGGGCGGGCGTCGGCGCGTACGGGGACGGCACCGGCGTGTGCGGCGCCTGGTACGGATGCTGCACGGACTGCGGCGGCGCCTGGAACCCGGAGTCCACCGGCGGGAACACGGCCGAGGCCACGCCCGCGCCGCTGCCGCCCGTGGCGGCGCCCTGGATGATCACCGGAGCCCCGGTCTGCCCGGAGCCCAGCACGCGCGCGACCTCGTCGCCCATGGCAGCGGCCGTGGGGAAGCGCTCGTTCGGGTTCTTCTTCAGCGCCCGCGCGACCAGCGCGTCCATCGCCGGGGTCACCGACCGGTTGATGGAGGACGGAGCGACCGGCTCCTCCTGCACGTGGGCGTACGCGATGGCCAGCGGCGAGTCGGCGTCGAACGGAATCCGCCCGGTCAGCAGCTGGAACAGCATGATGCCGACCGAGTACAGGTCGGAGCGGGCGTCGACCCCGCGCCCCAGCGCCTGCTCGGGCGACAGGTACTGCGGGGTGCCGACGACCATGCCGGTCTGCGTCATCGAGGTGACCCCCGACTGCATGGCGCGGGCGATGCCGAAGTCCATCACCTTGACCACGCCGCGCTTGTTCACCATGACGTTGCCGGGCTTGATGTCGCGGTGGACCAGGCCCATCTCGTGGCTGGTCTCCAGCGCGGCCAGCACATCGGCCGTCACCTTCAGCGCCTTGTCCGCCGGCATGGCCCCGTGCTGCCGGATGTCCGCGTCGAGCACCGAGCCGAGCGGCCGGCCCTCCACGTACTCCATGACGATGTACGGCATCACCGAGCCGTCGCCCGCGCCGGTGCCGAACGTCACCTCGCCTTCACCGGTATCGAATACCGAGACGATGTTCGTGTGCGACAGTTTGGCTACAGCCTGCGCCTCGCGGCGGAAGCGCTCGCGGAACGACGCCTCGCGGCCGAGGTCGCTGTGCAGGGTCTTGATGGCGACCTGCCGGTCGAGCGCCGAGTCGTACGCCAGGTACACGGAGGCCATGCCTCCCGCACCGAGCAAGTCCCTTAGCTGGTAACGGCCACCGGCCAGAGAGCCGCCCGCGTACTGGCCCTGAGTGCCGTCCTGGCTCATGACTGTTGCTTCCCCTCGGGATGTGTCCCTACGCCTCTGGCTGAGCGCATGTCGCGCCCAGTCTGCCGGAGGGCAAGCACACGTCAAGCCAGGTGCCCGTTCCGTGACCACACGGGCACAGGGCGCCTTGTCCGAACGGTGACCGGTTCCGAGGCTGTAGCGTTCATCGGAGCATCAAAGAAGAGGACACCGCTGAGCGGCGGCCGAGAGAGACGACGGCGAGGACTGATGGCACCCGAACCCGAGGGAAACGGCGCCGGGATGGCCGACGGTCCTGAGCACTGGGGCGCCGGCGGCCTGGTGGGAGACGGCCGTTACCGGCTGACCCACCGGCTCGGCCGTGGCGGCATGGCCGAGGTGTTCGCCGCCGAGGACGTGCGTCTGGGCCGCACCGTGGCCGTCAAGCTGCTCCGCGCCGACCTGGCCGAAGACCCGGTTTCCAAGGCCCGTTTCACGCGCGAGGCGCAGTCCGTCGCCGGGCTCAACCACCATGCCGTCGTCGCCGTGTACGACTCGGGCGAGGACCGGGTCGGCCCGAACACCGTCCCGTACATCGTGATGGAGCTGGTCGAGGGCCGCACCATCCGCGACCTGCTGATCAGCGCCGAGGCCCCGGGCCCCGAGCAGGCGCTCATCATCACCTCGGGCGTGCTCGAGGCGCTCGCGTACTCGCACCAGCACGGAATCGTGCACCGCGACATCAAGCCGGCGAATGTGATCATCACGGACACCGGTGCGGTGAAGGTGATGGACTTCGGCATCGCCCGCGCCCTGCACGGCGTCCAGTCGACGATGACCCAGACCGGCATGGTCATGGGCACCCCCCAGTACCTGTCGCCCGAGCAGGCCCTCGGCAAGGCCGTGGACCACCGCTCCGACCTGTACGCCACCGGCTGCCTTCTCTACGAACTGCTCGCGCTGCGGCCCCCGTTCACCGGGGAGACCCCGCTGTCGGTGGTCTACCAGCACGTGCAGGACGCGCCGATCCCGCCCTCGCAGCTGCCGGAGGGCGCCCAGATCCCGCAGGAGCTCGACGGGCTCGTCATGCGGTCGCTGGCCAAGGACCCGGACGACCGGTTCCAGAGCGCCGAGGAGATGCGCGGGCTGGTCCAGTACGCGCTCCAGATGCTGCACGACCAGGGGCCGAACACCGGCACCTGGAACACCGGCCCGGTCACCATGGCCCTGCCGCACGGGCGGGGCGGGGCTGCGGCCACCACCGCCATGCCGGTGGGCGGGACCGGCGGGCAGCAGAAGTACCCCGCGAACGCCTCGACCTCGCAGTTCCATCGGCCGATCGTGCCGCCGCTGAACCCGGACGACGGCTCGGCCTTCCCGGGCGGCGGCAACGGCCAGGGCGGCCACGGCCACGGCCACGGGGGCGGCTACGACGGCTACGAGGACCGCGGCGCAAGCCGCTGGAAGATGTGGCTGTTCGCGGTGCTCGCGGTCATCGCGGTGGCGGGCGGCGTGGCGTACGCCGTCAACAGCGTGGCCAACAAGGGCAAGGACGACAACGGTCCGTCGACGCCCGTCACGAGTTCCTCCGGCCAGCCGAGCACGTCCAAGACGCCGGAGAACACGCCGTCGCAGCCGAGCCCGGACAACACCCCCTCGCACAGCGAGCCCTCGTTCACGCCGAGCCGCAGCCGGACGCCGAGCTTCACCCCGTCGTTCACGCCGTCGACGTCCCCCTCGACGTCCCCGTCGGGTTCGGCGTCCACGGCGACGAAGTCCCCGTCCTCCACGCCGTCGAAGACCCCGTCCTCCACGCCGTCGAAGCCCGTGGAGACCGGCGGCGGGCTCCTCGACGAGTGACGCGCTCCGATACGTGAACGGGCCCGGCGGAATCAATTCCGCCGGGCCCGTTCACGTATCAGAGCGCGTGCTGGTACTGCATGACCGGATTCCCCGCGAGGGAGTGCACGGTGACGAACTGCGGTTCGATGCGCATGTAGACGGGGTCGAAGACCGCTCCGTCGACGAAATGCGGACCGGGTCCGAAAAGTTCCAGTTCGGCGTTGGTCGGTTCGACTGTCCGTGCGGTTCCGGTGAACTGTACGGACCACAGGCGCGGGTCCCGGGAATTGAAGTTGTCGGCCCCGTAGGCGACCACACTGCCGTTGCACGCCTGGTGGTGGCCGAAGCCGGAGTGCATTCTCAAGGCGACCTTGCCGTCCACCACGATGTGGCGGGCGAGCGCGAGGAAGGGCAGCGCACGCATGCTGGTGGCCACCCGGCCGTAAGGCACCCGGCGCAGCAGTTCGATGGCGTGGAGTTCCTCTGGGGACATGCCGTCCACTCTCCGGTACCGACGGGCGGTCGGAAAAGAGGATCCCGCCCCGATGATCGGGGACGTTGGTCCCGAATAAAGCCACGTGCCCCGTGGAATCGTGCGGCCACGGGGCGTCACCGTACGTCACCGGTCACCCGGGACCGACTACGGTCAGCTGCGCTTCTCGGCCTGCAGGCGGGCCACGTAGGCGGCGGCCTGCGAGCGGCGCTCCATGCCCAGCTTGGAGAGCAGGCTCGACACGTAGTTCTTGATCGTCTTCTCGGCCAGGTGCAGCCGCTCGCCGATGACGCGGTTGGTCAGGCCCTCGCCGATCAGGTCGAGGATCTTCCGCTCCTGGTCGGTGAGGTGGGAGAGGCGGTCGTCGCCCTTGCCGTTCTTGCCGTCGCGCAGCCGCTCCAGTACCCGTGCGGTGGCCACCGGGTCCAGCAGCGACCTGCCCGCCGCCACGTCCCGTACGGCACTGAGCAGCTCATTGCCGCGGATCGCCTTCAGCACGTATCCCGAGGCGCCGGCCATGATCGCGTCGAAGAGCGCCTCGTCGTCGGCGAACGAGGTCAGCATCAGGCACTTGATGTCCTCGTTCCGGGAGCGCACCTCGCGGCACACCTCCACACCACTGCCGTCGGGAAGGCGGACGTCGAGGACGGCGACGTCGGGGCGGGTGGCGGGAATGCGGACCAGGGCGTCGGCGGCGGTACCGGCCTCGCCGACGATCTCGATGTCCTCTTCGACCGACAAGAGCTCATGGACACCCCGACGTACCACTTCGTGGTCGTCCAGGAGGAATACCTTGATTTTTCCGTCTTCGCGCACGAAGTCAGTTTCACACACTCACCCCTTCCCTGCCGGAGTTACCCGGGATAACGTGCCGTTGTTCCCGGCCCCTGCAAGGCTGTGACCAGTGGTTGTTCCCGCGTTGGCGGATTTACTTGGAAATCCAAGCAAAATCCCAGGTCAAACGGGGTTTCGCAGATATGCGAAGCACTGGGTAACGTGCATTGCGCAGGGCACTCGCCGGGGCACCTGTCACGCCTGAATCCCGTACGCAGCGCGCACCCACCCCGTGCGCGGGTACAGGTTCAGGTGAGCCGCACTGGACCCCGGAGAACCCGGGTGCCGGACCGACGGAGGAGCACACGTGACCGTGGAGAGCACTGCCGCGCGCAAGCCGCGACGCAGCAGCGGCACCAAGCGGGCGGCAGGCGCGGCCAACGCCGCCAAGCCCGCCGCTGCCACCGCGCAGACGCAGGACGCCGAACCTCAGCTCGTACAGCTGCTGACGCCCGAAGGGGACCGGGTGGACAACGCGGAAAACGCGGAGTTCGCCCCCTTCGTCGCCGACATCACCACCGAGGACCTGCGCGGGCTGTACCGCGACATGGTCCTGACCCGCCGTTTCGACGGCGAGGCGACCGCGCTGCAGCGCCAGGGCGAGCTGGGCCTGTGGGCCTCGCTCCTCGGCCAGGAGGCCGCCCAGATCGGCTCCGGCCGGGCGCTGCGCGACGACGACTACGTCTTCCCGACCTACCGTGAGCACGGTGTGGCCTGGTGCCGTGGCGTCGACCCGACCAACCTCCTCGGCATGTTCCGCGGTGTGAACCACGGTGGCTGGGACCCGAACACCAACAACTTCCACCTGTACACGATCGTCATCGGCTCGCAGACGCTCCACGCGACCGGTTACGCGATGGGCGTGGCCAAGGACGGCGCGGACTCCGCGGTCATCGCCTACTTTGGCGACGGCGCGTCCAGCCAGGGCGACGTCGCCGAGGCGTTCACCTTCTCGGCCGTCTACAACTCGCCCGTGGTGTTCTTCTGCCAGAACAACCAGTGGGCGATCTCCGAGCCGACCGAGCGCCAGATGCGAGTGCCGCTCTACCAGCGCGCGCAGGGCTTCGGCTTCCCGGGCGTCCGCGTCGACGGCAACGACGTGCTGGCCTGCCTGGCCGTGACCCGCTGGGCGCTGGAGCGGGCCCGCCGCGGCGAGGGCCCGACCCTGGTCGAGGCGTTCACGTACCGGATGGGCGCGCACACCACCTCCGACGACCCGACGAAGTACCGGCGGGACGAGGAGACGGCGGCCTGGGAGGCGAAGGACCCGATCCTGCGCCTGAAGGCCCACCTGCTCGCCACCGGCGGCGCCGACGAGGCCTTCTTCGCGGAGCTCGAAGTGGAGAGCGAGGCGCTGGGCAAGCGGGTGCGCGAGGTCGTACGCGCCATGCCCGACCCGGACACCATGGCGATCTTCGAGAACGTCTACGCGGACGGGCACGCGCTCGTCGACGAGGAGCGCGCGCAGTTCGCCGCCTACCTCGCGTCCTTCGAGGGTGGGGAGTGACCACCATGGCCATCGAGAAGATGTCTATCGCGAAGGCGCTCAACGAGTCGCTGCGCAAGGCCCTGGAGACGGACCCGAAGGTCCTGATCATGGGCGAGGACGTGGGCAAGCTGGGCGGTGTCTTCCGGATCACCGACGGGCTGCAGAAGGACTTCGGCGAGGAGCGGGTCATCGACACCCCGCTCGCCGAGTCGGGCATCGTCGGCACCGCCATCGGCCTCGCGCTGCGCGGCTACCGGCCGGTCGTCGAGATCCAGTTCGACGGGTTCGTCTTCCCGGCGTACGACCAGATCGTCACGCAGCTCGCGAAGATGCACGCGCGCGCCCTGGGCAAGATCAAGATGCCGGTCGTCGTGCGCATCCCGTACGCGGGCGGCATCGGCGCGGTCGAGCACCACAGCGAGTCCCCCGAGGCGCTCTTCGCGCACGTGCCGGGCCTCAAGGTGGTCTCCCCGTCCAACGCGAGCGACGCGTACTGGATGCTCCAGCAGGCGATCCTCAGCGACGACCCGGTGATCTTTTTCGAGCCGAAGCGCCGCTACTGGGACAAGGGCGAGGTGGACGTCGAGGCCATCCCGTACCAGCTGCACAAGGCGCGCGTGGCGCGCGAGGGCTCCGACATCACCCTGGCCGCCTACGGTCCGATGGTGAAGGTCTGCCTGGAGGCGGCGGCCGCGGCCGCCGAGGAGGGCAAGTCGGTGGAGGTCGTCGACATGCGGTCGATGTCCCCGGTCGACTTCGACGGGATCCAGGCCTCGGTGGAGAAGACCCGCCGGCTCGTGGTCGTCCACGAGGCGCCGACCTTCCTCGGTATGGGCTCGGAGATCGCCGCTCGCATCACGGAGCGGTGCTTCTACCACCTGGAGGCGCCGGTCCTGCGCGTGGGCGGCTTCCACGCCCCGTACCCGCCGGCCCGCCTGGAGGACGAGTACCTGCCGGGCCTGGACAGGGTGCTCGACGCCGTCGACCGCTCGCTGGCGTACTGAGGAGCCACGTTCATGACCATCCGCGAATTCAAGATGCCCGACGTGGGCGAGGGCCTCACCGAGGCCGAGATCCTCAAGTGGTACGTCCAGCCGGGTGACACGGTCACCGACGGTCAGGTCGTCTGCGAGGTCGAGACGGCCAAGGCCGCCGTGGAACTGCCGATCCCCTTCGACGGTGTCGTGCACGCGCTCCTCTTCGAGGAGGGCACCACGGTCGACGTCGGCCAGGTGATCATCTCGGTGCAGACGGAGGGCGGCGAGCCCGCCGTCGAGACGGCCGAAGCCCCGGTCCAGGAGGCGGCCCCGGCCGTCGCCCCCGCCGTGGCCGAGGCCGAGCCGGCCCCCGCGGCGCGCCAGCCCGTCCTGGTGGGCTACGGCGTCTCCACCGCCTCCACGAAGCGCCGCCCGCGCAAGGCTCCGGCGCCCGCCGTGGCCGCGCAGAACGGCACGGCGGCTCCGGTGGCCGCGGCGGCCCCCGCGGCTCCGGCTCCGGCCGCCCCGGTGCTCCCCGCGGTCCCGGCCCAGCCGGCCGGTGAGCGGCCGCTGGCCAAGCCGCCGGTGCGCAAGCTCGCCAAGGACCTCGGCATCGACCTGGCCCTCGTGGTGCCCACCGGCGACGGCGGGGTCGTGACCCGGGAGGACGTCCACGCGGCGGCCGCCGCGGCGATCACCCCGCAGGCCGCGCCGGCCCCGGCCCCCGTGCAGGCTGCGGTGGCTCCGGCTCCGGTTCAGGCCCCGGCAGCCGAGGTGGCGTCGGCACGGGAGACCCGTATCCCGGTCAAGGGCGTCCGCAAGGTCACCGCCCAGGCCATGGTCGCCTCCGCCTTCACCGCGCCGCACGTCACCGAGTTCATCACGCTCGACGTGACCCGCACGATGAAGCTGGTCCAGGAGCTCAAGGACGACCCGGACCTGGCGGGGCTGCGGATCAACCCGCTGCTCCTCATCGCCAAGGCCGTCCTGGTGGCCATCCGCCGCAACCCGGACGTCAACGCGTCCTGGGACGAGGCGGCCCAGGAGATCGTGCTCAAGCACTACGTCAACCTGGGCATCGCGGCGGCCACCCCGCGCGGGCTGATCGTCCCGAACATCAAGGACGCGCACGCCAAGACGCTCGGCGAGCTGTCGACGGGTCTGTCCGAGCTGGTCGCCACGGCCCGCGAGGGCAAGACCTCCCCGGCGGACATGCAGAACGGCACCATCACCATCACCAACGTCGGCGTCTTCGGCGTCGACACCGGTACGCCGATCCTGAACCCGGGCGAGTCCGCGATCCTCGCGGTCGGAGCGATCAAGCTGCAGCCGTGGGTCCACAAGGGCAAGGTGAAGCCGCGTCAGGTCACCACCCTGGCCCTGTCGTTCGATCACCGTCTCATCGACGGCGAGCTCGGCTCCCGCTTCCTGGCCGACATCGCGGCGGTCCTGGAACACCCCCGCCGCCTGATCACCTGGGCGTGACGGGCGACGACGCACATCCCGGAGGCCGGCCCCGCGACACGGGGCCGGCCTCCGGCCGTTTCCGGTAGGCGGCAGGCAGGCGGCAGGTACGCGGCAGGTACGGAAACCCCTGGCCAGCGCGGTCACCAGGTGTGATCATCGCCGGATGCGCTTTCGACCTGCCACCGCAGACCCGGCCGACCTGGACCGCGCCGTCGCCTATCCGGCCGACGGTCCCGTCCCCGCCCTGACCGCCGAGCGGATCCGTGAGGAGCTCGCCGGGAACCGGTTCCGCCCCGAGTGGATCTGGTTCGCCGAGGACGAGGACGGGGAGGTCCTGGCCCGCGCCCTGTGGTGGGGCCGCCCCGACAGCGAACAGCCCATCGCGCTCGACTGCCTCCAGGTGCGGGCCTCGGTGGCCGCCCCGGCCGCACTGGCCGCCGGGCTGCTCGCCGCCGGCCACGCCGCCTTCGGCGGGCTCCCGCTCTACAACCTCTCGCTGCCCCGCGACTGGCGGACCGACCCGGCGATGGCCGACGCGGTCGCCTGGCGGCAGAAGGCGGCGTACGAGAGCGGTCTGACCACCGAGATCGAGCGCCTGCGCTACGAGTGGACCCCAGCCGCCGGGAGCCCGGCCGAGCCCTCCGGGCGGCTGGTCTTCCGCGAGGGCACGGACGAGGAGTTCCTGGAGGCGTTCATGCGCCTGTCGGCCGGCAGCCTCGATCTGCACACGCAGACCGAGCTCCAGTCGATGGATGCGGAGCAACTGGCCCGCGACGACATCGAGTTCTACCGGGACTGCCCCGGCGAGCGCTCGTGGTGGCGCCTCGCCGAACTCCCCGACGGCACCCTCGCGGGCCTGGCCGTGCCCTCCGCGACCCCGTACCACCGCAACGTCGGCTACCTGGGCGTCGTACCGGAGCAGCGCGGCCAGGGCCTGATCGACGAGATCCTGGCCGAGATCACCCGCTTCCACGCGGCCGAGGGCGCGGAGCGCATCACCGCGACCACCGACACCGTGAACGCCCCGATGGCGGCCGCCTTCGACCGGGCCGGCTACGAGGTCACGGAGATCCGCCTCGTCCTGGAGAGCCCGGCACGGTGACGGGGCGGACCCGGTAGCCTCCCGGCGTGCCGATAGCCGAGTTGCAGGTGTACTCCGTCGAGGAGGCCGACGTCACGGGCGGCGTGTGCGTGGTCCGCTGCGTCGGCGGGGTGGCGCGGGCGGGCCAGGTCTACGCGGTGGGGGAGCTACGGCTCGGGCTGCGCCGCATCGAGCGGTACGGGCGCACCGTCGGCTTCTTCGACGCCGGGCACGTCGCGAAGGTCCATCTCACCGGCGCGGTGGTCGCGCTGCTCAGCCGGGGGCAGGTGCTGACCGCGGTGCCGCCGGACGGGCACTCGCTGGAGGAGCTGGAGGAGTGGCTGGCCACCGGCCCGCCGCTGGGCGACGAACCCCACCCGCGGACGCTGCGCACCTTGGCGGTGGGGTGGATGCGGGACGACCAGGTGCCGGACGGGATCCGGCTCCGCTGGGGCCGGGTGGCGCTCGCCGCGACCGACCGCTGCGCGGAGGCCGAGGGCACGGACGGTCTGGCCCGGGGGGCCGAACTGGCCGCCGTACGGGGCTACCTGATCCGGGAGTTCGGCCCGGAACGCGGCGGCGATCCGGCGGCCCTGTGCCGGGAGCTGCTGGCACTGATCGACCTGACCCCACAGGAGGCGGCGGCGCGGGGCCGGATCTGGCGGGACCTCCCGCACGGCGGCATCCTGCACCTGCGCCGGATCAAGCTCCTGATCCCGTGGCTGGCCCTGGTCCGTCCGCACCTCGGGGACGGTGACCCCTTGGCGGCCTCGGTGGACGCGTGGGCGGCGGTGCGCCCGCATCTGCCGTAGGCCCGCATGGCCCGCACGTCAACGGGGGTGACATCGGCTTTCGGACAGTGTGATGATGGGCGCAGTACGCGGGGGGTCGCGTGCGCCCGACTGTCGCTGGGGGAACGTCACGCCTGCCAGTCGTGCGGCGCAGCTGCATCCTTCGTGACTCCACGCAGTCCTCTTCACGAAGGAAACCCTCCTGGTGCGTCCCACTCGCACGACGGTCCTGCTCACCGCGGGTCTCGTCACCCTCTTCGGCGCCCCGGCCGCCACGGCCGCCGAGACCCCGGCCAGCCTCTACGTCAACAATCAGGCCGACTCCAACTGCTCGGACTCCGGTTCGGGTACGCAGGCCGTCCCGTACTGCACCATCTCGGCGGCGGCCAAGGCCGTGCGGCCGGGCCAGACCGTGCAGATCAAGCCGGGCAAGAGGTACGACGAGGCCCTCACCGTCGACCGCTCCGGTGAGCCCGGCAAGCCGATCACCCTCGTCGCCGAAGGCCGTGATGAGATCGGACTCCCAGCCAGGGTGTCACTGGGTGAGGGCGCCGTGACCGTCAGCGGCGCTTCCCACGTGGTGCTCCGCGGGCTGGTCACGACCGGTCCCGTCCGGGTCGGCGGTTCCACGGATGTCGAACTCGACTGGATGGACGTGGAGGGCCACGACGACGTCGTGGTCGGCGACGCGAGCACCGACGTGCGCCTCACCCGAAGCGAGGTGCACGGCGTCCGGATCGAAGGCGGTGCCCGGGGGACCCTCCTCGGCCGCAACTTCATCCGCAGCGGCACCGCGACGCTGGTCACGGCGGTGGACGCACCTGGCACGGTGGTCACCAACAACACCTTCCTCCTCGACTGCGTGGCAGCCCTTTCGATCAGTGGTGCCTCCACCGGGTCCGCGGTGTTCAACAACGTGATCTACCCAGCCGACTTCACCCCCTGTGCGTCCGGCAGTGCGCACGCCGGCATCGTGGTGTCGGAAAGCGCCGCCGCGGGTACGCGCGCCGACTCCAACCTGCTGGTCGACGGAGCCACGAGCCAGCTGAACGCCTACAACTGGTCCGGCACCGCCTACGAGACCGCTGCGGCGTTCCAGGCCGCGACCGGGCAGGGCGCGCACGACATCGTGACCCCGTCCGCCCCCGGCACCATCCACGGGGACCAAGGCTCCATGGCCGTCGACTCCGGTGACTCGACGGCGCCGGGCGTACTGCCCTCGGACAACCGGTTCTTCCCGACCGCGGACGACCCGCGCGTGCCCAACACGGGCAAGGACGGCGGCTTCATCGACCGCGGTGCCCGCGAGACCCAGGACGACCTGCGCAGCGTCTCGATGCAGCTCGACCCGCTCTGGGCTCCGGCCGGCACCACGGTGACGGCCAAGGCCTTCCCGACCAGCACGTGGTCCGCGGCCCTGACCTACCACTACGACTTCGGTGACGGGACGGCCCCGGTCGTCACCAAGAACACCACCGCCGAGCACGTCTACGGCAAGCCGGGCGACTACGTGGTCAATGTGACGGCGGTCAACGGAGTGGGGAAGAAGGTCTCCGCCGAGCCGCAGACGACCAAGGTGACCGCCCCCGGCCCGCTGACGGCGGGCTTCACCGCCACGCCGGTCCTGCCGACCTCGGACAGCCCGATCGGGAACGGCGCTCCGCTGACCATGTCGTTCGACCCCCGGCCCGCCACCGCGGCGCCGTGGCCGGTGACGGACGTGTACGTGGACTTCGGTGACGGTTCCTCCGAACACAGCGACCACATGGACCGCGCCTACCGGCACACCTACAGTCAGCCCGGCGACTACAAGGTGACGTTCACCCTCTACGACTCGAAGAGCGGCACGTCCAAGGTCAGCCGGAACGTCCGGGTCGACTACGCGGCGTCCGGGTATGTGGCGACGGCGCCGTTCCGGGTGTTGGACACCCGTGCCACCAACGCGCCCGTGCAGGGAGGCGTGGCCACTCCCGTGGTCCTGCCCGTCGGCCTCGCCGTACCGGGTCACGAGCTCTCGGGAAGCATGGCGTCGGCGGTCCTGAACGTGACGGTCACGGGTGCCACGGAGGACACCCACCTCAGTGTCTGGCCGTCGGGTCAGCCCCGTCCGGTGACCTCGAACGTCAATGTGAAGGCGGGCGGTACCTCGTCCAATACGGTCACGGTCCCGGTGGGCGCTGACGGCAAGGTTGCCGCGCAGCTCAACTCCGGCAGGGCCTCGCTGATCGTGGACTTCGTGGGTTACTACCAGCCGAACATCGGGGAGCGGTTCAGCCCGGTGACCCCGACCCGCGTCGTCGACACCCGTACTGCCGGTGGTGCGCTGGGCGCCGGCCAGACCCGCACGGTGAAGGTCGCCGGTGTGAACGGCGTCCCGGCGGATGCCACGGCGGTTGCGCTGAACCTGACGGGTACGGGTGCGACCGAGCAGGCGCACGTGATCGCCTACCCGGATCCGGCGAAGCGTCCGGCGACGTCGAACCTGAACGTGGAGCCGGGCAAGGACAAGTCGAACCAGGCGATCGTCCCGGTCGGGCCGAACGGCACCATCACCCTGTTCACCAACTCCGGTTCCACCCATCTGGTCGTCGATGCGGTCGGCTACTACGGCAAGGACGGCAAGGCTCTCTTCACCCCGGTCGTGCCCAAGCGTCTCGCCGACACCCGTACGACCGGCAAGCTCGCCCCGGGCGCGACCACCACCGTGGCCGGCCTGCCGGCGAACGCGGTCGGTGCGGTCCTGAACGTGACCGCGACCGAGTCCACCGGCCCCGGCTTCCTGACCGTCCACGGGTTCGGGACTCCGCGTACGGATGCGAGCAGCCTGAACACGCTCCCGGGTCTGACCGTTCCGAACCACGTCACGACCCCGGTCGGAGACGGCAAGGTCAGCGTCTTCAACAGCTGGGGCGGCAGCAACCACGTGATCACCGACCTGCTCGGCTACTTCACCCAGAGCTAGCCACAGCGGCAGCACACACCGGAGCCCCGGCCCCCGCGCACTGCGAGGGCCGGGGCTCCCGGCTGTCCGGGGTGCCTCAGCTCCCGGCCTTGGCGGCGTTGCCGAGGACCTTGGTCGGGGTGATGCGGACGACCACGCGGACGTTGTCGGCCGGGGCGTCCTGGTACTCCTTGCCGGCGCCCGGGCCGAGGTACTCCTCGGCGATGCGGACGGCGACCGCGCGGCCCGCGTCCTCGGCGACGGTGGCCGTGCCGCGGATCTCGGCGTAGAGGAAGGGATTGGCCAGGTCGAAGACGGTCAGGCCGACCCGCCCGTCGCGGACGATGTTGCGCTCCTTGCGACGGCCCTGCTCGGTGGAGATCAGCAGATCGGCGCCCTCGCGGGACACCCAGACCACGGAACTCTGCGGACTTCCGTCGGGGTTGATGGTCGACAGGACGGCGGGGTGCGGCGCGTCCAGCAGTCCGCGCACGGTCTCGTTCAGCTCAACAGTCATGCCTGAGAGGCTAAATGCCGTGCCGGGGTGGCCGCCGGGAGTGCGCCGAGCCGGATGCGTCTTCGTCACGTCCAGGGGAGGTTGAGCCACGGGCTGCCCGGATCGGTCGTCAGCGCGCGGTGCGTGGCGACCATCTCCTCGTACCAGTGCCCGAACTCCTCCTCGTCGAAGTGCAGGCAGCGCCCGAGGACGAAGCCGGCGGACAGGTCCTCCCAGGAGCGGTAGGCGAGCTTGCAGGCCCGGCCGGCCCGTACGACGGCGTCCTCGGTCTCCTCGAGGCTGCCGTAACGGGCGCCGAGGCCCCAGCGGGCCATCTGGGAGGCCCGGCCGTAGTCCCAGGCCTCGACGGACCGGACGTACTTCCCCTCGGCGAGCAGCCCGTCGGCCCGGAAGCGCTGTTCGTAGCGGGCGATGCGGCCGATGACCCGCTGGATGCCCGCGATCTCGCCCTCGACCTCGGCGGCCGGGCGCGGCTCGGCCATGGTGACGCCGTCGGGGGTGATCCGGGGCTCGGCGGCCCGGTCGGCGTTCGCCCGGAGGATCGACGCGGTGGCGTGCCGCCAGTGCTCGATGTCCACGGGCCCGGCGAACTCCTTCTCGAGGGCGCGGCGGACGCGGAGGGCGAACTCCCATACGGAGCTGACCATGTCGGCGGTCAGCAGCTGCTCGGTGCTCTCCAGCCACTCCTCGCGGCTGGTGATGCCCCACCATTCCTTGAGCTTCCGTCGCTCGGCGCTGTAGCCGCGGCCGTGAAAGCCGATGGCGTTCCAGAACATGCCGTTGTTCACGGACAGGTGCGCTCCGCAGGCCAGCCCGAAGGCGACGGGCCCGTGCAGCGGCCCGCCGAGGTGCAGGGCGTGGACCTTGTGCCGCTCCAGGCCGGTGGAGCGCGGTTTCCGGCCGTGGTGGAAGGCCCATGTGGCGCGGTGGGCCGGGGTGGCGGGGAGGAAGACCTCGAAGGGGGTGCCGGGGTTGACGGCCAGGTACGCGGGCCCGCCGGTGGCCGGGAAGGCGTCGACGAACCAGCCGAGGCACTCGCTCTCGAAAACCAGGTCGGGGGTCGGGACGGGCAGCATGCCGGCCGTGAAGGAGACGTAGGCCTCGGCGCCGACCTGGGGGAAGTAGGTGCGTTCCCGTCGGATCAGGTCGGGATGCGCGTCCTGGTAGGCGCGGGACTGGGGGATGAAGAGTTCGGTGAGGGCGAGGACGTCGAAGAAGGCGCCCCAGTCGCCGCGTGCCCTGGTCTCGTGCAGCTCTCGTTCTATCGCGCTCGGAGCGGTCCAGTTCCCCATGCGGAAACCCTAGCCGGAGCCGTCGATCGCCAGTTCGGCCCATACCCGAGCCTCCGACAGATCCGCGACGCCCTGCACGGTTTCCGGTAACGGAAACCGGCCCGGCGGCCGGCGAGCCCCCGTGTGCCTCCGCGCGACCGTGCGGACCCCCTTGACGGGGTTCGGGCGCGGGGAGACGCTCCCACGTCGGGGATCCGAACGGGTGCAGCTGGGGGGCCGCCATGCCGGAGGAATCTGTCCAGACAGCGGGGGAGTTGCGGGCACGGCTCGCGGCGCGCGGGGCGCGGTGGTCGGTCCTCGAGCACCTGGCCGACGAGGAGCCGGTGCCGCGGCCCTCGCTCGGTCTGGAGCCCGGGAGGAACCTGACCCCCGCCGAGGCGGTACGGTCCGCCGACCTGCGGGCGCTCATCGGGCGCGAGAGCGGCAATCCGCACCTCACCCGGCGGCGGGCCGCCCACGGGCTGCTGCCCGGCACCCGGGCGGGTGTCCGGCCCGCGGCCGTCGACTGGCGCAGCCGCTGGGGCCGGTCCTGGATCACCAAGGTGAAGGACCAGAACCCGTGCGGTTCCTGCTGGGCCTTCGGCGCCGCCGGGCTGGTGGAGTCCATGGCCCGCATCGAGCACTGCGTGTGGGCCGAGCGCTCCGAGGGAGACGTGCACGACGGGCTGAGGTTTTCCTGCGGGCAGGGGTCGAACCCCGAGACGGCCCTGGACTGGATCAGGACCAACGGCGGGCTCGCCGACCCGGACTGCTGGCCGTACGGCACCCCGCCCGCCGGCCTGCCCGCCGCCCGGCGCGAGGCCTGGCGCGCCGAGTACACGCCCAGCTGGGACCGTTCGGGCCGGACCGTCCGGATCACCGACTACGTCCGCCTCGGCGACGTCGAGCAGCAGAAGGTCTGGCTGGACACCGTCGGCCCGCTGACCGCCTGCTTCGACGTGTACGACGACTTCTTCGCCCTCGGCGCCGGGGTCTACCACCGCACCGGCGACCGACTCGCGGGCGGCCACTGCGTGTTGATCGTCGGGTACGACGACGCGGCCGGCTGCTGGCTGTTCAAGAACTCCTGGGGCACGGGCTATCACGTCGGCGGCTACGGCCGGATCGCCTACGGCGAGGTGAACATCGACTACTGGGCCAAGTGCGGCCTGCGCGACACCAACATCGACCCGTGGAGCAAGCGCCGTCTGCACACCGGCAACGTCTACGAGAGCGGCAACGGCCGCGCCCACCGCAACTTCGAGCTGCTCGCGCGGGCCGGCGGGGGCCGTCTCCAGCACTGGTGGCGCGAGGGCGACGCCCCCTTCGGGTGGGCCCGCGCGGGCACCTTCGCGAACGACGCCTCGGGCCCGCCCGCCTTCACCGGCTCCACCTACAACCGGAACATGGAGTCCCTGCACGTGACCACCGGGGGCCGGCTGCGCCACTGGTACTACGAGCAGTCCGCCGGTGTGTGGCGCGACGGCGGCGCCTTCGGCCCGGGCGACGCGTCCGTCGGCTCGACCCCGGCGTTCATCCAGAGCGATTACGGCAAGCCGGGCAACTTCGAGGTGGTCGTGCGGACCGCGGACGGCCGCCTGAACCACTGGTGGCGGATCAACGGCGCCCCCTGGACCTGGAACGACGGCGGCTGCTTCGCCTCCGGCATCGCCCACTACGGCCCCGCCCTCGTCCAGACCCGATCCCGCCGCCTCGACCTCGTCGCCGCCCGCGCCGACGGCCGGATGCAGCTGTGGTGGCGGGACGACGCGAACGGCTTCGTCTGGCGGGCCGGGGAGGTCTTCGGCGAGGGGGCGGCCTCCGCGCCCTGCCTGATCGAGGGGCAGTACGGGGCGGTGGACGAGGACACCGCCGGTAACTACGAGCTGTGCGTGGCCGTCGCCGGCGGGCGCGTCGAGCACTGGTGGCGCGGCAACGCGAGCGGCTCGGACTGGAGCCGCAGCGCGGTCTTCGGGCACGACGTCCGGGCGGTCACCGGGATGCTCCAGGGCAGTTTCGGGTTCAACCTGGAGGTGATCGTCCTGCGCACCGACCGCCTGCTCCAGCACTACTGGCGTGGGGGTACCTCCCAGACGGAGTCTGGGGGAGGTGCCGGCTGGCACGAAGGGCCGGTGATCGGCCCCGGCTGAGAGGACCGAGGCGCGTGGAGGTACGGAGCGTCGTGCTGAGCCCCGGTGAGCCGTACGAGCTGCGGCTGACCGGGCGCGGGGCGCGCGGGTACGTGTGGACCTGGCAGATCACCGGCGACGCGGACGTGGTGGCGGTGTCGGAGGCGCCGACGGCCTCCGAGGAGGAGCTCCCGGTTCCGGGGGCGGCGGTGGAGCGGACGTACGTCGTACGGGGCCGTCCCCCGGGCGGCGGCCGGGCCCGGATCCGGTTCGCGCAGATCCGGCCGCCCTACCCGGACGAGGCCCCGTACGACGAGTTCGTCCTGGACGTGGAGGTCACCTGAGCACCCACCGCTGTACGGATTCCAGCGGGCCCCGGTCGAAGCGGCGCAGCCACAGCCACGACCCGGCGGACAGGGCGAGCCCGACGGCCGCCCACAGGCCCATCACCCACCAGGGGCCGGTCCCGGCGAGCCGGCCGGCGAGGCCCAGTCCGAAGCCGTAGCAGAGCAGCATGCACAGCAGGTTCTGGGTGACGTAGCAGGTCAGGGCGGTGCGGCCGACCGAGCCGAGGGCGGTGGTGACGGGTCGCGGGATCCACAGCCGGTCCAGGGCGACGCCGATCAGGCCGATGTAGCCGACGGCGACGAGCGGCGCGATCCCGTAGCGGCCCAGGACGAAGAAGGCGTCGCCGCCGAGGGTGGTCGCGGCGTTCAGGGGCAGTCCGAGGCCGAGGCCCCAGACCGCCATCCGGGCCCGCAGGCGCCGGCCCGCGCCGGTGGGGCCGAAGGCGCCCGCGCGGTGCAGCCGGACGCCGAGGAGGAAGAGGAACACCAGCAGGCCGAAGGAGAAGACGGGCTCGATGCGCAGCGCGAGGAAGTGCTCCAGCCGGAAGGCGATCTGGGCGCCGTAGCCTCCTTGCGCGTACAGCTCGACGGCGGCCGCCTCCGGCGCCTTCGGCGTGCCGTCGCCGGGCCGGGCGACGGCCGCCAGGGTCACCAGGGAGACCAGGGTCAGGTGCACGGAGGCGGCCGTCCACATGGCGCGCCTGCGGACCTTCTCGGAGCGGGCGAGCAGCCAGGCGACGAGGAGGGCGGTGACGGCGTACCCCATCAGCACGTCCCACGCGAAGACGAGGACGAAGTGGACGGTGCCCTCGGCGAAGAGGAAGGCGGCGCGCCGCGGGTAGCGGCCCGGCCACGGCTCGCCGCGGCGGGCGGCGGAGTCGTACTGGATGGCCAGGCCCACCCCGAACAGGACCGTCAGCAGCGCCAGGAACTTGCCGTCCGCGAGGAAGCGGAAGACGCTCTCGGCGATTGTCGCGGCGGAGGGGTCGGCGAGAGGGTCGGAGGAGGAGAACCCGCCCTGGAGCACGCTCCACTCCGAGCCGGGCGAGGCGAAGATCCAGACGTTGGTCATGAGCGTGCCGAGGATGGCGGCGCCGCGCAGTACGTCGAGGAGGGGGAGCCGGGCGGTCGTCGGGTTCACCGGGACGGTGGTCAGGGTGTCGGTGTCGGCCATGACTTCAGCGTCCCGGCGCGCGGGGCTCCGTACCTCGTGCGGGTGGACGAAAGCGCGGTACATCCTTCGATGCAGTCTTGGATGCTGAGACACGACACGGCTGTACACAGCATGTATCTATGCTGTGCCCATGTCAGCACCCGCACCCGCCGCCGACCGCGTCTACCGGCACATCAAGCAGGGCGTTCTCGACCGCCGGTACGAGGGCGGCACGCTCCTCACCGAGGGCGAGGTCGCCGAGGCCGTGGGCGTCTCCCGCACACCGGTGCGCGAGGCGTTGCTGCGCCTGGAGACCGAGGGGCTGATCCGGCTCTACCCCAAGAAGGGCGCGCTGGTCCTGGCCGTGTCGGTGCAGGAGATCGCGGATGTCGTCGAAACCCGGCTGCTGGTCGAGGAGTTCACCGTACGGCGGGCCGTTCCGGCCCCGGCCGCGCTGCTCGGGCGGCTGGAGGAACTGCTGCGCGCGCAGGAGCGGCACGCGGACAGCGGGGACCTGGCGGCTTTCGCCGTCGAGGACCGCTGCTTCCACGCCGAGATCGTCCGGCACGCCGGCAACCAGATCCTCTCCCGGCTCTACGACCAACTGCGCGACCGGCAGCTGCGGATGGGCGTCGCGGTGATGCACGCCCATCCGGACCGGGTCGCGCAGAACCTCGTCGAGCACCGCGAGATCCTGACGGCGCTGCGGGCGGGCGACGCGGACCGCGCGGCGGCGTGCGTACGGGCGCACCTGGGCCGGGTCGGATCCCTGATGCGCGGGGACGCCCGGTGAGCGCCCTCGATCCTCCGGGCGGGCGGAAGGCCGTCGCCGTCTGGTCCATCGGCGTCGCCGTCTACTTCGTGGCGGTGATCTTCCGTACCAGCCTGGGCGTCGCCGGACTCGACGCCGCCGACCGCTTCCACGTCAACGCCTCGGCGCTGGCGACCTTCTCGCTGCTCCAGCTCCTGGTGTACGCGGGGATGCAGATACCGGTGGGGCTGATGGTGGACCGGCTCGGCACCAAGAAGGTGCTGACGCTCGGAGCCGTCCTCTTCACCACCGGACAGCTCGCCTTCGCGCTGTCCCCCTCGTACGAGATGGCGCTGGCCGCCCGGGCCCTGCTGGGCTGCGGCGACGCCATGACCTTCATCTCGGTGCTGCGGCTCGGCACCCGGTGGTTCCCGGCCCGGCGCGGGCCGCTGATGGCGCAGCTGGCGGGGCTGGTCGGGATGGCGGGCAACCTCGTCTCCACGCTGGTGCTGGCGCCAGTCCTGCACGGGGTCGGCTGGGTGCCGGCCTTCGCGGGGAGCGCGGCGGCGGGGCTGGTCGTCCTGGTCCCGCTGGTGCTGTTCCTGCGCGACCATCCGGACGGGCACGCGGCGCCGCCGGTCGCGCGGGGCGCGGGCGGGGGCTTCGTCCGCCGCCAGATCCGCGAGTCCTGGAGCGAACCGGGCACCCGGCTCGGACTGTGGGTGCACTTCACCACGCAGTTCCCGGCGATGGTCTTCCTGCTGCTGTGGGGCATGCCGTTCCTGGTCGAGGCGCAGGGCCTGTCCCGGACCACCGCGGGCGGCCTGCTCACGCTGGTGGTCGCCTCCAACATGGCGCTGGGCCTCGTCTACGGCCAGATCGTCGGCCGCCGCCAGTCCTCGCGGATACCCCTCGCCCTGGGCACGGTGGGCCTGACGGCCCTGCTCTGGGCGGCGGTCCTCGTCTACCCGGGCGACCGGGCCCCGATGTGGCTGCTGATCACCCTGTGCCTGGTGCTGGGGTCCTGCGGACCGGCGTCGATGATCGGCTTCGACTTCGCCCGCCCGGCCAACCCGGCGGACCGCCAGGGCACCGCCTCCGGGATCACGAACATGGGCGGCTTCATCGCCTCGATGACCACCCTGCTGGCGGTGGGTATCCTCCTGGACGCCACCGGCGACAACTACCGCATCGCGTTCTCGACGGTGTTCGTCCTGGAGGCGCTCGGCGTCACGCAGATCCTCCGGCTGCGCGGCCGGGCCCTGTCCCGCGAGGCCGCCGGAGGCCGCGCCGTGGTCCCCGCGCCGCGGGCCCCGCAACCGGAGCAGGCCTCTCGCGCGTGTCCCCTTCCGGAGACGTCGGGGCGCGGGCCACAGTAGGGGGATCTGCCGGAATGTGGACCAGAGCGTCCGCCGCCACCGTGCCGGTGGCGGACCGATTCGAGTGGTTCAACGAACTCGTCGCCTCCGCCCTGATCCCGACGGCCATCAAGAGCGAGGAGTCCGCCGACTTCCGGGCCGAGGCGGCAATGCTGGACCTCGGCGTCACCCAGGTGTCCACCTTCGCGCACTCGCCCCTGAGCTCGCGCCGCACGCCCGCCCTGATCCGGCGCGGGGACCCGGAGCAGTACCAGCTGGCGCTGATCACCGGGGGCCGGTGGTGGATGTCCCATAGCGGCGGCGACGAGGATTTCGGCGTCGGCGACATGATCCTCTGGGACACCTCGCGCCCCCAGGAGACCGTCGCCCACCCCGGGGACGGCCCGAGCCGGTCGGTCATCCTCCATCTGCCGAAGGACGTCCTGCCCCTGCGGTCGGGCCGGGTCGACCGGCTGCTCGGCCGGCGCATCGCCTCGGACAGCGGCATGGCGGCCGTCCTGGCCGGGTTCATCGCCTCGCTCGGCGAGCACGGCTCCGCATGCGAGCCGCAGGAGCTGCGCCGACTGGGCTCGGTGGCCGTCGATCTGGCCGCCGCCTGCCTGGCCCACCGCCTCGACGCCTACGGGGAACTCCCCGCCGAGGCCCGCGCGCGGGCCCTGCGCGAACGGATCGACGCCTTCATCGAGCACAACCTCGGGGATCCGGCGCTCACCCCGGGCCTGATCGCCGCCGCGCACGGCATCTCCGTACGGAGCCTGCACGTGCTCTTCGGCGAGGAGGGTGAGAGCGTCTCGGCCGCCGTCCGGCGCCGTCGCCTGGAGCGCGCCCGCGCCGATCTGGCCCGCCCGGAGCTGGCCGGCCGGCCCGTCCACGACATCGCGGCCCGCTGGTGCTTCACCAGCGCCCCGGCCTTCAGCCGCGCCTTCCGCGCGGCCTACGGGCTCAGTCCCACCGAGTTCCGCAGCGCGGCCGCGCTCAAGGCCGGAACACCGCGCTGAAACCTGCGCCCCGGGCGGGGCGGACCCCCGTCCCACCCCGCCCGAACGTGCGCAGTGAGGTCGAGACTAGGGAAGGGCGACCACCGGGTGTGTGCCGTGCGCGCAGAGTTTGTTGATCTTGCGCGCAGGCACAGGCCGGCGATTACGGCGTCACGGCGAACGCCGCCAGGATGGCCTCGGCCAGCTGCGCGTCGCCCTCGATCTTCACCCGGTCGGCGACGGTGTGCGCGCGGACCCGGCCCGCGGCGAGGCGGACGTACGTCTCCCAGTCCAGCGTGAGCGTCACGGCCGGCCCCAGCGACGGGGCCTTGTCCACCGTCCCCCGCCCCTCGGCGTCGACCCGTACCGTCCGCATGAACTCCAGCGCACCGTGCACGTCGATCACCACGGCCGAGTTCGCCGGGGCGCCCGCCCGCTTCGCGACCACCTTCGGCAGCCCGGAGAGCAGGATGTCCCGGGCCACGTACGCACCCGGTGAGTCCCAGTTGCCCGGCACGCCCAGCGCCGCCCGCAGGTCCTGCTCGTGGATCCAGACGTCGAACGCCCGCAGCCGCAGCGCCTGCTCCAGCGTCACCTGGTCACCCAGCGGGCCCCGCACCATCGTGGCCGGATCCCGCTTCTCGTTCCGCAGCTGCCGCGACCGCCGGATGACGGTGTACTCGAGCTCCGAGGTCATCTCCGGCGCGGTGTGGTGCCGCCGTACGTCGACCTGCACCTCCATGTACCGGCTGAACTCGTCCACCACGTGCCGCAGGTCCCGGGCCACGGTGTGGATCGGCCGCGGGTCTCCGAGCTGCTCGCATTCGATCCCGATGATGTGCGAGACGACGTCACGGACCGACCAGCCGGGGCACGGCGTCGCCCGGTTCCACTCGCCCTCCGTCAGCGGGAGGACCAGCTCGGATATTGCCTCGATGGAGTGCGTCCACGCGTCGGCATAGGGCTGAAGGCTGGGATGGACGGTCAACGGGACCCCTCGCGGTGCTGTTCAGTGGCGCGTTCTGGAAGCTCTGGACATCAGACTCGGTTTCCAAAACTACGCTGCCGGTGAGCACCCCGGCAGTGCTTTCGTGTGACGATCGTAGGCCCGAGTTGAAGGCTGGAATGCCAGGACGGTGGTAATGTGCGCGCCTCGCTGATTCAAATCGCAGTGAACGAGGGCGAGTCGGTCGATTCCCGGCGTGCCCGCGCGGCCGAGCTCGTACGGGAGCAGGCAGGCTCCGACCTCGTCGTGCTGCCCGAACTGTGGACGGTCGGGGCGTTCGCGTACGAGCAGTTCGAGACCGAGGCGGAGCCGCTGGACGGCCCGACCTACGCGGCCATGTCCGAGGCCGCCCGCGACGCCGGGGTCTGGCTGCACGCGGGCTCGGTCGTGGAGCGGGCGGGCGACGGCTCGCTCTACAACACCACCCTCGTCCTCTCCCCGGAGGGCGAGCTGGCCGCCACCTACCGCAAGATCCACCGGTTCGGCTTCGACCAGGGCGAAGCGGTGCTCATGGCGGCGGGCGACTCCCTGACCACGGTGGAGCTGCCGGAACAGACCCTCGGCATCGCCACCTGCTACGACCTGCGCTTCCCCGAACTGTTCCGCGGCCTGGTCGACGCCGGGGCCACCACGATGGTCGTCGCCGCCGGTTGGCCCGCGCGGCGCCGGTCGCACTGGACCCTGCTCAGCCGGGCGCGGGCGGTCGAGGACCAGTCGTACGTCCTGGCGTGCGGGCTGGCCGGCACCCACGCGGGCGTCGAACAGGCCGGGCACAGCCTGGTGGTGGACCCCTGGGGCGAGGTCCTGGCCGAGGCGGGACCCGGCGAGGACGTCCTCACGGTCGACCTCGACCCGGACAAGGTCACCGACACCCGCGCCCAGTTCCCGGCCCTCAAGGACCGCATGCTGGGGATCCGGACCCCGGCCGCCCGGTGACCGGGGACGCGGCGCCGGACCACGGCCTGCGGCGGCGCGAGCCCGCCGACCTCGACGCGTGCGCCGGGGTGCTCGCCGCCGTCCACGCGCACGACGGCTACCCGGTGAACTGGCCCGACCGTCCCGCGCAGTGGCTCGACCCGCCCTCCCTGCTCGCCGCCTGGGTGGCGGCATCCGGCGGCCGCGTGACCGGCCACGTCGGCCTGTCCCGCAGCGGAGCGGGAGACGCGGCGCCGGCCCTGTGGAGCCGCCGCGCGGGTGTCCCCGCCGACCGCACCGCGGTGATCAGCCGGCTGTTCGTCTCGCCCGGGGCCCGCGGCCGGGGGACCGGCGCCCTGCTGCTGGAGCGGGCCGCGCGGGACGCGCGCGAGCGCTCGCTGCATCCCGTGCTCGACGTCCTGGCCTCCGACACGGCGGCGGCAGCCCTCTACGAAAGCCTGGGCTGGAGCCGCCTGGCCACCGTGGAGCAGCGGTGGAGCCCGGAGCAGACGGTGCGCGTGCACTGCTACGCGGCGCCCGCCTGACGGTCTCACCCGCACCCCGGTCCTCCTCCTCGTCCCCGGGCCTGCAGCGCTGATCCGTGGCCGCGATAGGTTGCCGTCATGCCCCTGCTCTACGTGACCGACCTGGCGTACCCGGCGCGCGGCCGCCGCTACGGCGACGAGGACACATTCCTCACCGCCCGGCTGCGCGAGCACTTCCCGCTGGCCCTGTGCCATCCGCGCGACGCGGAACGCCTGCTGCCCGGCTTCGACGCCGTGGTCGTCCGCAACAGCGGTCCGGTCCTGCACTACCAGGAGGCCTACGACTCCTTCCGGGCCGCCGCGCTCGCCTCCGGCACCCCGGTCTACAACCCGCTCACGGGCCGCGGAGACATGGCGGGCAAGCAGTACCTGCTCGACCTCACGGCCGCCGGGTACCCGGTCATCCCGACCGTCGACGACCCGGCCCGGCTGTCGGAACTGCCGGACGTGCCGCAGTACGCGGTCAAGCCCAAGCAGGGCGCGGACTCCATCGGGCTCACCTTCACCGCCACCCCCACGGGCCCGGCCGGCGAGATCCTCATCCAGCCCCGCATCGACTTCGCGTACGAGGTGTCCTTCTACTTCGTCGACGACGCCTTCCAGTACGCGCTCCACGCCCCGGACCCGGACCGCCGCTGGGAGCTGGTGACCTACGAACCCACCGACGCGGACCTGGCGTTCGCCCGCACCTTCATCGAGTGGAACACCCTCTCCCACGGCATCCAGCGGGTGGACGCCTGCCGCGCGCCCTCGGGCGAACTGCTCCTGGTCGAGCTGGAGGACCTGAACCCGTACCTCTCCCTGGACCTCCTCCCGCCCGAGGTCCAGGACGCCTTCATCACATCACTCACGGGATCTCTCCACTCCTTCCTCACCTGATGTCAGACCCGGGTGCGAGGCTCTGTTCATGGACAAGCAGACCTTCTGGAAGCTGATCGACACGGCGCGCGCGGAGGCGGCGCAGGACCTGGTGGCGGAGCGTGCGGCGGTGTTGCTCGCACGCCTCCCGGAGGCGGAGATAGCCGCGGCCCAGCAGGTGCTGTGGGATCTGCTGGCGGAGTCCTACCGCAATCCCCTCTGGGCCGCGGCCTACGTGATCAACGGCGGCTGCTCGGACGACGGCTTCGACTACTTCCGGGGCTGGCTGCTCACCCAGGGGCAGGAGGCCTTCGAGGCGGCCCTGGCCGACCCGGACTCCCTGGCGTCCCACCCCGCGGTGCGCGAGGCCGCGCGGGAGGGCCTGGAACTGTCCGACGAGGAGGCCCTCTCCATCGCCTGGACCGCCTACGAGACCGCGACGGGCCGGGAACTCCCGGCGGACTCCTTCACGATCAGCTACCCGGCGCTGGACCCGTCCTGGGACTTCGACTTCGACGACACCGAGGAGACCACGGCCCGCCTCCCCCGGCTGAGCGCCCTCTTCGACTAGACGGGGCAGCCGCGGGCTCCTTCGTACGGGCGTGACCGGGCGTTCATGCGCGGATGGCAAGCTTGAAGCATGAACGATGCCGCCCCGGCGCACACCCCCGCGCCCGCGCCCCGACGTGCCCGTGTCCGTGCCCCCGAGCTGATCGGCGAGGGAGGCTGGCTGAACACCGGCGGGAAGCCGTACACCCTCGCTGACCTGCGAGGGCGGATTGTGATCCTGGATTTCTGGACCTTCTGCTGCATCAACTGCCTGCACGTCCTCGACGAGCTGCGCGAGCTGGAGGAGAAGCACCGCGACACCGTCGTGATCATCGGGGTGCACTCGCCGAAGTTCGTGCACGAGGCCGAGCACGCCGCCGTCGTCGATGCCGTCGAGCGGTACGAGGTGCACCACCCGGTGCTGGACGATCCGGAGCTCGCGACCTGGAAGCAGTACGCCGTGCGGGCCTGGCCCACGCTCGTGGTGATCGACCCCGAGGGGTACATCGTCGCGCAGCACGCCGGTGAGGGGCACGCGCACGCCATCGAGCGGCTCGTCGAGCAGCTGGAGGCCGAGCACGAGGCCAAGGGGACGCTGCGGCGCGGCGACGGGCCGTACGTGGCGCCCGAGCCGGTGGCGAGCGATCTGCGGTTCCCCGGGAAGGCGCTGGTGCTGCCCAGCGGGAACCTCCTGGTGTCGGACTCGACGCGGCACCAGCTCGTGGAGCTGGCCCCCGACGCGGAGAGCGTCGTACGGCGCATCGGGAGCGGCGAGCGCGGGTTCACCGCCGAGAGCTTCAGCGAGCCGCAGGGGCTGGCGCTGCTGCCCGACGGGAGCGTCGTCGTCGCCGACACCGTCAACCACGCGCTGCGCCGCTTCGACCCGGCCACCGGGGCCGTCGAGACCGTCGCCGGCACCGGCCGGCAGTGGTGGCAGGGCTCGCCCACCTCGGGGCCCGCGCTCGAGGTGGACCTGTCCTCGCCGTGGGACGTGGCCTGGTGGCAGGACAAGGTCTGGATCGCCATGGCCGGTGTCCACCAGCTGTGGACCTGGGACCCGGAGGCGGGCACCGTCCAGGTCGCGGCGGGCACGACCAACGAGGGCCTGCACGACGGGCCGGCCGACGAGGCCTGGTTCGCCCAGCCCTCCGGGCTCGCGGCGGCCGGGGACCGGCTGTGGATCGCCGACTCCGAGACCAGCGCGCTGAGGTACGTCCACCCCACCGATGCCGGCTACGCCGTCACGACCGCCGTCGGCACCGGGCTGTTCGACTTCGGGCACCGGGACGGGGACGCCGGCCAGGCCCTGCTCCAGCACCCGCTCGGGGTCACCGCGCTGCCCGACGGCTCGGTCGCGGTGTGCGACACCTACAACCACGCGCTGCGCCGGTACGACCCCGCCACCGGCGAGGTCTCGACGCTCGCCACCGACCTGCGCGAGCCCAGCGACGCCGTGCTGTGCGGTGCGGACATCGTGGTCGTCGAGTCCGCCCGGCACCGGCTGACCCGGCTGCGGCTTCCGGAGGACGCGGTACGGGTGGACGCGGTCGCCCACCGGACGCAGCGCGCCGCCACCGAGGTGGCGCCCGGCACGCTCCGCCTCGACGTGGTGTTCCAGGCTCCGAGCGGGCAGAAGCTCGACACCCGCTACGGGCCGTCCACCCGGCTGCTGGTCTCCTCGACCCCGCCCGAGCTGCTCGCGACGGGCGAGGGCGCCGGGACCGACCTGTTCCGGGAGCTCGCGCTGAACCCGGAGGTCACCGAGGGCGTGCTGCACGTCTCCGCGATGGCGGCGTCCTGCGACGACGACCCGTCGAACGAGTACCCGGCCTGCCACGTCCACCAGCAGGACTGGGGCGTGCCCGTCCGCGTCACCGCCGACGGCGCCTCCCGCCTGCCCCTCGTCCTCGCCGGGATGGACGACGAGGGGTGACGTCCCGCCTTTGACGTCCCGCCTCTGACGACCGGCCTTCCTGGGGGCTCAGCCCTCCAGGAAGGCCACCAGGGCGTTGGCGAGGAGGTAAGGGTCGTCCGCGCCGCACAGTTCGCGGGCGCTGTGCATCGACAGGATCGCAACGCCGATGTCGACGGTCTGGATGCCGTGGCGGGCGGCGGTGATCGGGCCGATCGTCGTGCCGCACGGCATCGAGTTGTTGGAGACGAAGGTCTGCCACGGCACCCCGGCCCGCTCGCACGCGCTCGCGAACACCGCGCGCCCGCTGCCGTCCGTCGCGTACCGCTGGTTGACGTTGACCTTCAGGATCGGACCGCCGTTGGCCCGAGGGTGGTGCGAAGGGTCGTGGCGCTCCGCGTAGTTGGGGTGCACGGCGTGGCCGGTGTCGGAGGACAGACAGATGGTTCCCGCGAAGGCTCTCGCGCGGTCCTCGTACGAGCCGCCGCGCGAGAAGACTGAACGTTCCAGCACGTTCCCCAGCAGCGGTCCGTCCGCGCCGGTGTCCGACTGCGAGCCGTTCTCCTCGTGGTCGAAGGCGGCCAGCACCGGGATGTGCTCCAGCTTCCCGGCGCTGGACGCCGCGGACGCGGCCGCCAGCGCCGCGATCCCCGCGTGCACCGACAGCAGGTTGTCCATCCGGGGACCGGCGAGCAGTTCGCGGTCGCGGCCGAGGTAGGCGGGCGGCTCGATCGAGTGGACCATCAGGTCCCAGCCGGCCACCGAGCCCTGTTCCAGGCCCTCTTCCTCCTCGAGGAACGCGATCAGGTCGCCCTCCTGCACATCGCCCAGGCCCCAGATCGGCTGCATGTGCCGCTGCTTGTCGAGCTTGAGGCCGTCGGTGTTCACCGACCGGTCCAGGTGCACGGCCAGTTGGGGCACGCGCAGCAGCGCGCGGTCCACGTTCACCAGGCGCTCGCTGCCGTCGCGCAGGGACAGCCGCCCGGCCAGGCCCAGGTCGCGGTCGAGCCAGGTGTTGAGCAGGGTCCCGCCGTAGATCTCGACGGCGATCTGCCGCCAGCCCTGGGAGCCGGTGTCCGGCAGGGGCTTGACCCGCAGGTTGGGGGAGTCCGTGTGCGCGCCGATGATCCGGAAGGGAGTGTGGGCGCTCGCGCCCTCGGGGACGAACCAGGCGATGAGCGCGCCGCCGCGGAGCACGAACTTGCCCCCGGTACTCGCATCCCAGGCGTCCGTTTCCGACAACTGCCTGAAGCCTGCCTTTTCCAGCCGCTCGGCCGCGTTGGCCACGGCGTGGTACGGCGACGGACTGGCCGTCAGGAAGGTCATCAGATCGTCGGTGTGGCCGCGGTCGAAGCGGGCGGGAGAGCTCATGTGGTTCACCTTAACGACGGTCGTGTTCGCCATGGCCGGACTGCGGCTGATAGCCGAGAGGTCGGGGACCGCGAGGTGTGTGATCTGCGGTCCCGTCAATTCTCAGCCCGGCGGACGCTCGAATCGGCGGTGCAGCTGTCTGCGCTCGCCCCGGCGGATGCGCGGGAGCATCTCCGGGGTCTGCGCGGAGCGCTGCGCGCGCCTTTTGCGTCCGGCGCAGAAGATACAGCCCTCACCTGGGGGTGCGTCGGGGTCGATGGGCGCCCCTGGGTGCTCGGAGCAGCCGGAGGCGTTGCGCGGCCGCGACAGCTCGCGGGCGACGATGAAGGCGCGGTGGAGGTCGTCGGCGATCCGGACGAAGTCCTCCGCGGGCGAGGACAGGCTGAGGTGGAAGCGCTGGTCCTCGACGGTGCGCAGGTACGAGCGCAGCGTCTCGAGGCTGTACGGGCCCTCCGGCACGGGGTAGCCGAGGCGCCGCTGCTCCGCGGCGGGCGCGGGACCGGCGGGCCGGCCGCCCTGCAGCCGCCGCCCGAGCCGGCGCCGGTCGTTGCAGATGAGGCAGCGGCCCCAGCCGTCGGGGGCCTCGGGGTCGAGGGCGCCGTTGGGGTGCTCCGGGCAGCCGGTGTAGCTCTTGGCGGGGGCCAGCCCGGCGGCGGTCTGGAAGGCCACGTACAGCGCGTCGGCGATCCCGTCGTACTCGGCGGGGTGCGCGCCGTCGTACAGCTCCCGGAGGTGGTCGCCGAGGCTTCCCAGGCTCGCCTGCAGCTCCTTGAGGGCGTACGGCCGCCCGGTCGGGACGGAGTACCCCCTGCTGTGCTGCTCCTGTGGACTCATACGTATGAGCGTCCCATGAACGACTGACAACGGAAGAACGCACAGGTAAGCGAGTGGCCGGGCCCCCGTGGAGGGGGACCCGGCCGCTGGGCGCGAAGCTCGCTTAGAAGGCGGCCTCGTCGAGCTCCATCAGGGAGTTGTCGACGGACTCGGCGAGCGAGCGGGCGACCGAGACGCCGGGCAGGACCTGCGACGCGAAGAACTTCGCGGCGGCGATCTTGCCGGTGTAGAACGGCACGTCCTTGGCGGAGGCGGTCGCGAGCTTCTCGGCGGCCACGGCCGCACCCTTGAGCAGCAGGTATCCGACGACGACGTCGCCGGAGGCCATCAGCAGGCGGGTGGTGTTCTGGCCGACCTTGTAGATGTTCTTGACGTCCTCGCCGGTGGCGGTGAGGTCGACGATCATCTGGCCGACGATGGCCTCGAGGTCCACGGCGGCCTTGGCGAGCGCGTCGCGGGCGCCGGCCAGCTCCTCGCCGCCGACGGCCTCGGCCAGGAACTTCTTGATCGTCTCGGAGAGGATGTTCAGGGAGGCGCCCTGGTCGCGGACGATCTTCCGGAAGAAGAAGTCCTGGCCCTGGATCGCCGTGGTGCCCTCGTAGAGGGTGTCGATCTTGGCGTCCCGGATGTACTGCTCGATCGGGTATTCCTGCAGGTAGCCGGAACCGCCGAAGGTCTGCAGCGACTGGGCGAGCTGCTCGTAGGACTTCTCCGAGCCGTAGCCCTTCACGATCGGCAGGAGCAGGTCGTTCAGGCCGATCTCGGCAGCGGCGTCCTCGCCCGCGGCCTGCTTCAGCTGGATCGCGTCCTGGACGGAGGCGGTGTACAGCACCAGGGCGCGCATGCCCTCGGCGTACGCCTTCTGCGTCATGAGCGAGCGGCGCACGTCGGGGTGGTGCGTGATGGTGACCTTGGGCGCCGTCTTGTCCATGAAGTTGGCCAGGTCCGGACCCTGCACGCGCTCCTTGGCGTACTCCAGCGCGTTGAGGTAGCCGGTGGAGAGGGTGGCGATGGCCTTCGTGCCGACCATCATCCGGGCGAACTCGATGATCATGAACATCTGGCGGATGCCGTCGTGCTTGTCACCGATCAGCCAGCCCTTGGCGGGGTGCTGGTCGCCGAAGGTCATCTCGCACGTGTTGGAGGCCTTGAGGCCCATCTTGTGCTCGACGTTCGTGGCGTAGACGCCGTTGCGCTCGCCCAGCTCGCCGGTCTCCCAGTCGAAGTGGAACTTCGGGACGAGGAAGAGCGACAGGCCCTTGGTGCCCGGGCCGTGGCCCTCGGGGCGGGCGAGGACGTAGTGGAGGATGTTCTCCTCCATGTCGTGCTCACCGGACGTGATGAAGCGCTTCACGCCCTCGATGTGCCAGGAGCCGTCGGCCTGCTGGATCGCCTTGGTGCGGCCGGCGCCCACGTCCGAGCCGGCGTCCGGCTCGGTGAGGACCATGGTGGAGCCCCAGCGCTTCTCGACGGCGATCTCGGCGACCTTCTTCTGCGCCTCGTTGCCCTCTTCGAAGAGGATGCCGGCGAACGCCGGGCCGGAGGAGTACATCCAGATGGCCGGGTTCGAGCCGAGCAGCAGCTCCGCGTACGCCCAGATGAGTGAACGGGGCGAGGTGGTGCCGCCGATCTCCTCGGGCAGGCCCAGACGCCAGTACTCGGAGTCCATGAAGGCTTCGTAGCTCTTCTTGAAGGAGGCCGGGACCGGCGCGGTGTTGGTGGCCGGGTCGAAGACCGGCGGGTTGCGGTCGGCGTCCTCGAAGGAGGCGGCCAGCTCGTTCTCCGCGAGGCGGGTGAGCTCGGACAGGACGCTCTTGGCGGTCTCGGTGTCCATCTCCTCGAACGGACCGGTGCCGTACAGCTTGTCGCGGCCGAGCACCTCGAAGAGGTTGAACTCGATGTCGCGGAGATTCGACTTGTAGTGCCCCATGGCGACGGCTCCGTTAAGGCTCGGGAAGACAGGTTCCTCGTACATACCAATCGGTAACCTCATGATGCTACCCACCGGTAATAAGACGCAACCCTTGGCGGGCAACTGTGACCAGGGTCAAGCGTGGCGCGATTGCGTCTCTGGGGGCCGGGGCCGGTCGGTAGGCTTCGCTCCATGTACGGCTACGACCAGAACGTGAGCGCAGGGCAGCAGTACGCCGCCCCGCAGCAGATGGGCGGCGGGTACGGCGAGCAGCCGCTCTACCCCGAGCCCTCGCCGCCGTCGCTCGCCGACGCGGTACGGGCCTTCACCACCGGATCGCTGTCGGCGGAGGACTTCCAGCAGATCTTCGCCACCTCGAAGGTCTACTGCCCGCGCGGCGAGACCCCGGGCTTCCTGGCGCTGCACAACACCCAGCAGCCGGTCATCCCGATGTTCACCACGCTCAAGGAGCTGCGCCGGTACGCCGGCAAGGAGTCCAAGTACTTCGTGATCACCGGTGCGGAGGTGATCGACCTGCTGCCCACCGGGTACGGATTCGTCCTCGACATGGAGGGCGACCACCGGATGGTCTTCGACGCGAAGGCGGTCGAGCAGATGGTCGACTTCGCGATGCGCCGCATGTATGGCTGACCGCCCTTGCCGCACAGGCGGCTGACCTGCGCTTTCTCGTCCACGGCCCCCGGGGGAATGTCCCCGGGGGCCGCTCTGTTCTGTGGGGTGTGGCAGAAAGTTCGAGTTTCAACTAAACTCGACGCAGAAGGAGGTCCTGACCATGCCCGCAGTGACTGTTGAGAACCCGTTGACGCTTCCGCGAGTGGCCGAGCCGCAGGCGGTCGTCCCGCGCAAGGTGCTGGCCGTCACCACCGCTCCCGGTGGGTTCGAGGGTGAGGGATTCCCGGTGCGCCGCGCGTTCGCGGGGATCAACTACCAGTACCTCGACCCGTTCATCATGATGGACCAGATGGGCGAGGTGGAGTACGCCCCGGGCGAGCCCAAGGGCACCCCGTGGCACCCGCACCGCGGCTTCGAGACCGTCACCTACCTGATCGACGGAACCTTCGTCCACCAGGACAGCAACGGCGGCGGCGGAGTCATCAACGGCGGTGACACGCAGTGGATGACCGCCGGTTCGGGCCTGCTGCACATCGAGGCCCCGCCGGAGTCCCTCGTGGTCAGCGGCGGCCTCTTCCACGGCCTCCAGCTGTGGGTCAACCTGCCGGCCTCCGACAAGATGATGCCCCCGCGCTACCAGGACATCGGCGGCGGCCAGGTCCAGCTGCTGACCACCCCGGACGGCGGCGCCCTGCTCCGCGTGATCGCCGGCGAGCTGGACGGTCACGACGGTCCGGGCATCACCCACACCCCCATCACGATGATCCACGCGACCGTCACCCCGGGCGCGCAGATCACCCTGCCGTGGCGCGAGGACTTCAACGCCCTGGCGTACGTACTGGCCGGGCGCGGCTCGGTCGGCGAGGACCGCCGGCCGGTCCACACCGGGCAGACGGCGGTCTTCGGCGAGGGCGGCTCGCTCACGGTGCGGGCGGACGAGTCCCAGGACTCCAACGCTCCGGATCTGGAGATCGTGCTCCTCGGCGGACGTCCGATCCGCGAGCCGATGGCGCACTACGGGCCGTTCGTCATGAACAGCAAGCACGAGCTCCAGCAGGCCTTCGACGACTTCCAGGCGGGGCGGCTGGGCACCATCCCGACCACCGCCCGGGAGCGGACCAAGTCGGCGGACCAGCACTCCTAGGAGACCCCTCCTAGCGGCGCAGGGCCTCGGCCGGTTCGGTACGCGAGGCCCGCCACGCCGGGTAGAGCCCGGCCAGGACCCCGGTGACCAGTCCGATCAGCGGCGCCACGGCGACGGTGGCCGGCGACATCACCGGGGTCCAGTCGCGCAGGGCCGACACCGCGACCACGGTGAGCGTGCCGAGCGAGGTGCCGACCAGGCCGCCCACCGCGCCCTGGGCCGCGGACTCGGCCAGGAACTGGACCATGATGTGCCGGCCGCGCGCACCGAGGGCCCGGCGCAGGCCGATCTCCCCGGTCCGCTCCAGCACCGCCACCAGCGTGGTGTTCGCGATCCCCACCGCGCCGATGACCAGGCAGATCGCCGCCAGCAGCAGGAACAGCTGGTCCAGGTCGGTGGTCACCCCCGACCGCAGCGACCGCGGATCGGGCGGCGGTACGGGCCCCAGCCAGTCGGGATGGTCCGGGCGCAGGGCGGGCGGCAGCTCCCCGGCCACCTGGCGGGCCGCGCCCAGCTCGGTCACCACCAGCATCCGGGCCCGCTGGGAATTGTCCGGCGGCCCCCACAGCTTCTCGGCGGTCCGCCGGGGCACCACCACCGACAGCAGCAGGTCCGCCTTGCGGTCGGCGCCGGTGGCGATGCCGATCACGGTGAACGGGTGGTCGCCGATGAACACCGCCGGGCGGCTTTCCAGCGTGGTGATGCCCAGGCGGGCGGCCATCGCCGAGCCCACCACCGCCACCTGTTCGGCGCGCTCGTCGTGGAAGTCGTCGAAGCCCCGTCCGGAGCCGAGGGTCAGCCCGGCCGCGCGCAGCATTCCGGGGGAGGCGGCGACCACTGGGATCCGCTCGCCCGTGGCCCCGGCCACCGGGGCCGACCGTACTGTGCTGCGGCCGAGCGGGACCGGCCAGAACACCCCGGCGGCCGTGACCCCGTTCAGCGCTCCCGCGCGGGCATCGGCGTCCGCGGGGAAGGCGTTCGGCACCTGCTGCGCGAGCTGTGGATCGCCGCGGCCGGCCGTGTCCTCGACCCCGACCTCGGTGGCCGTCATGGCGTTGAACCGGCTGTCGATCTGCGAGGACGCGGTGGCCGTGAGGCCCAGGATCGCCACGAAGGTGCCCACGCCCAGCACCGTGCCGAGGCCCGTGAGGGCGGAGCGGGCGGGGCGCTGGAGCATCCCGGCGAGTGCCTCGGCGAGCAGGTCGCGCGGCGAGAGGCGGGAGGGCGTGATGCCGGCGGCGGCGCCGGTGTCCTTCCGTTTCCGCCGCACCGTTTTCCACTTCACCGTTCCCACCTCACCGTTTCCACCTCGCTGTTGTCATCGGCGGACGACCTCGCCCAGCATCCCGTCGCGGATGGACACGGTCCGCCGGCCCCGCTCGGCCACCCGCGGATCGTGCGTGATGACCAGCAAGGTCAGCCCGTCGGCGTGCAGTTCGTCCAGCAGGGCCAGTACGGAGTCGGCCGTGGCGGTGTCCAGGTTTCCCGTCGGCTCGTCGCACAGCAGCAGCGACGGCCCGGCGACCAGGGCGCGGGCGATGGCCACGCGCTGGCGCTCACCACCGGACATCCGGGTCGGCAGATGGCCGGTGCGGTGTCCGAGGCCGACCCGGTCGAGCGCGGTGCGGGCCCGGCCGGCGCGCTCCGCCCGCGGGACGCCGTTGTAGACCATGGCGAGGAGCACGTTCTCCAGGGCGCTGCGGTGCGGCAGGAGGTGGAAGGACTGGAAGACGAAGCCGATGCGCTGACCGCGCAGGGCGGTCCGGTCGCGGTCGCGCAGGGCGCCGGTGTCGATGCCGTCGAGCAGGTACCGGCCGCCGGTCGGGGCGTCGATGAGCCCGGCGACGTTCAGGAAGGTCGACTTCCCGGAGCCGGAGGGGCCGACGACCGTGACGTACTCGCCGCGCTCCACGGTCAGTTCGCAGGGCCGCAGCGCGTGGACGGGCGGCGGTCCGGGGTAGGTGAGCCCGACGCCCTCGAAGCGGACGACCGGGGGGAGGCCGGCACCGGTCATGGCTTCGCCTGGGCGACCAGCACCCGGTCACCGTCGGCCAGCGCGCCCCCGCCGACCGGATCGACCTGGACCATCCCGTCGGCGGACATCCCGGCCCGGACCTCGACCCGGCGCCGGTCCCCCTGGGCCTGCGGGTCCTTGCCGAGCACCGTGACGGTGGTCCGGCCGTCCGCGCCCGCCGAGATGGCGGACAGCGGCACGATCAGCACCGGCTCCCCCGAGGAGGCCGCGGTCACGGTGAGCCGTACGCCCTGCCCGGTGAGCTGGGCGTCGAGGGCCTGGTCGGGTTTGACCGTCAGGGCGTACCCGCCGGGATTCTGCGGGGCGTCGGGGGCGGCCTGGCCGGAGCCGCCGCCCGTCGGGGCGGTACCGGCCGCCGCCGGGGTGGGGTCGGCGGCCACCGATTCGACCGTGGCGGTGGCGCTCAGGCCGGTGGCCTCGGACAGCAGCTGGACCTTCATCCCCGGTTTCACGAGGTCCTTCTGGTGGGCCGGGAGAGAGGCCCGGATGACCGGGGCGCCCGCCGAGACGCTCAGCAGGGACTCCGCGACGGGTTCGCCGACCGATGCCTTCACCGCGTCCACCCGCGCGGGGAAGCCCTTGACGAAGAGCAGCTCGTCGGCCGGGACCATGGGGCCGGCCGCCGCCCGGGCCGTGTCCAGCCGGGACTTGGCCTTGGCCAGGTCCTGCTGGGCGAAGGTGAGCTGCAGCTGGGCCTCCGAGGCGTCGCCGCCGCCTTCCTTGGCCTTCTTCAGGGCGTTCTTCGTCGTGGTGACCTGCCGCTCGGCCGCGTCCGCCGCGTCCTCGGCCGCCCGTACGTTCTCCGCGTCGCCTGGATCGGCGGACCGCGGGGTGTATCCGAGCGCGGTGTAGAAGGCGGTGACCGCCGCCTTCGTCCCGGAGCCGTAGGTGCCGGCCGGGTCCGCGCCGGTGGGGTGCCCCAGCGCCTTGAGTCCCTGCTGGAGCTGGCCCACGTCCTTGCCGGTGGCGCCGGGCTTCAGGTCCCGGTACACGGGCAGCGCGCCGGCCAGCGCGAACACGGGCCGCCCCGAGACCTCCAGGAGTACCTCGCCGGCCTGCACGGCCGTACCGGGCTGCTTGTTGACCCGGGTGACCACGGGCTTCGCACCCGCCGCGGCCCCCGCGCCCGCGCCGGGCGTGACGGCCAGGGTCTGCTCGGCGGTCACGGTGCCGCGTACGACCACCGACGAGGTGAGCACCCGCCGTTCCACCCGGTCGGCGAGCACGGAGGCGGGCGGCGGCGCGGCGTCGGCGGCGACCTGCGAGGGGGAGCGGATGGTGGTGGCGACGACGACCCCGGCCCCGGTGAGCACGACCGCGCCGGCGACGACCCAGATCAGGATGCGGCGGCGGCTGCCGAGCGAGGGCGGCGCGCCCGCCTCTCCGGCGGCGTCGGCCGCACCGGCCGTGCCCGCCTCTCCGGGAGAGTCGGGTTCTTCATGTTTCACGTGAAACCCACTTCTCGTTTCAACAGTTCTCGCCGATTACGTCGACGGAGCCGACCTTCCAGGGGGCGCCCTCGCGTTCGCGGATCATGGTGAAGGCGCCCTGCTGGGAGGGCTTGTCCTCCAGCTGGTCGACCGGCCGGCCGGTCGCGGAGTCGTGGATCAGCCAGCGGTCCAGATCGACGCAGTCGATCAGCATCCGGGTGTGCTCACCGGTGGTCTCCATGCCGGTGACGCGGTGGCCGACCTCGCCGAGCAGAACCTGCCCCGCCTCCTTCGACTGGGCGAGGTTGTCGCGCAGCTCCCGCAACTGGCTTCCGGTGGCCACCTGTTCCAGGCCCGGATCCTGTGGATCGGGTGTCCGGTTCGCCGCGAGCCAGGTGGTCCAGTACGTGTCGTACGCCCGCGTCACGTCCTCGCTCGGGGGCCCGGCCGAGGAACGGGGCGAGTCGTCCGCCCCGGGGGTGCCGGAGGCGGCCGCGGTGCACCCGGTGACCAGGGCCAGTACCAGGACCACCAGCGACGCGGGCAGAACGGCCGCCGGGGCCCTCACGCGGAACCGTCCTGGAGGACCTTCTGGGCGAACCTGACCTGCTCGCCCAGGCGCTTCTTCTCCTGGTCCAGGCCCTCCTTGTGGCGTTCGACCAGGCCGTTCTGGTAGGCCGTGAGGACGGCCGTCCAGGTGTCGGTGAGCTTGGTCCGCTGCTTGCAGGACACGTCAGTGGTGGCGGCGGTGACCTCCTCGGAGGTGACCGGCCCGGTCCACCGGGTGCCCTCCATCTGCTGGAGCTCCCAGGGGGTGCTCACCTGGAAGCCCGCCTCGCGCATGCAGCTGCTCCACTGGGTGATGCCCGCGGTGATCCGGCTGTCTCCCCGGGCCCGGTCGCCGGCCTGCTGGACGAGTTCGTCGAGCAGTTTGGTGCCGCTCTCGCTGCTCTTCGGATAGAGCTTGCGGGTGGCCTCGCCCGAGCAGCCGCCTTCGGGGGCCCCGGGGTGCGCCGGCGCCCCGTCCTGCGGTCCGAAGAGGGCGGCCGTCTCGTTCGGGTCGCGTTTTGTGCCGGCCTCCGATCCGCGTTCCGGTAATGTGCCGGACCGGTAACCGGATTTCTTCGCGGATTCCGCGTCCACCAGGCCGATTCCGCTGGTGGTCGGCTTGGAAGTGGTGTTGGCGTAAGTACTTGAATTCTTGAACGAAGCGAATCCGACGCGACGCATACAGGATTCCGTGAGGATGTCCTGCGCCTGCTCCATCACCTTCTGCTGCGCCTTGTCGAAGGAGTAGGCGTCGAGGGGGAGCGCGGCGTTCGCGGGGTCCGGCTGCGGGGTGACGGTCACCTGCGGTTCGGCCGAGGGCCCGGCCGATCCGCCCTGTTCCGGGCCCGCCGGGCCGGCGGTGCAGGCGCTGAGCGCCGCGGCCGCGACGGCGATCAGCAGGGGCAGCCGTTGGCGCGCGTGGAGCACGATCAGCCTTTCCGTGGTGGGACGGGGGCCGTACACTGCCCGGCGCGCCCGGGGCCGGGACCGATTCCAGCGGTCCCGGCCCCGGGTACGCGCGGGCGCCTGATCAGCAGGGGTTCTTGGCCCACTTGGTGAGCAGGGTCATCGAGGTGTACCCGGTGACGTTGGTGTTGTTGTTGCGGTGCTTGTCCCACCACCTGTTGCCGTTGATGACGGTGCCCGACTTGTAGCAGATGGGCGTGATGGTGTGGCTCCGGTAGCCGAGGCCGTTGACCGCCGACGAGGTCGTGGAGTTGGCGCGGATCCGCACCCCGTCCTCGGTGTAGTCGCCGGCGTGGGCGGCGGTGACCGACCCCATGACGATCGCAACGGTGGAAAGCGCCACCGCGCTGAGCTTTGCTGCCTTGCGCACGCTGTCTCCTCTTTGATGATCGGACACGTCCATGTGCAGCCCGAGAGGAATTCCAGCGTTCGGATCCCCCCGGTCCGGAGAGAGACGATGGCACGAACATTTATCTCGTGCCAGGGGATATCGGGGATCCGGTCCGAGAGAGGCCGGAATTCTTCTTCCCCCGCTTGCACGGACGTTCACAGGCGTGGTGATCCATTTCCCCGTAGTCGCAGGAGAGCGCCCGCCGGAAATGCGACGGTCCCCGATTCTCCGCGAACGGATGATCGGGGACCGCTTCGGGGTTGGCCGGAAATATTCGCTACCCGGCGCGCTCCACACCCTCGGTCTCCTCGGTGCCCCCGGGTCCGTCGGCGCCGTCGGCTTCCGAGTACCGGGCCCGCAGTTCCGAGATGATCCCGAAGGCGGCCGCGGTCAGCGGGACCGCGAGCAGCATCCCCAGGATCCCGGCGACGCTCGCCCCCGCCGTGATGGCCACCATGACCATGGCCGGGTGCATCTGCACCGTCCGGCTCTGCACCATGGGCTGGAGCACGTACCCCTCGATCATCTGGACCACCAGCACGAGCCCGAGCACCCACAGGCCGATGATCCAGCCCCGGTCGGCGAGGGCGACGAGGACCGCCACGGCGCCCGAGAGGAACGCGCCGAGGTAGGGGATGTAGGCGGTCACGAACACCAGGGAGGCCAGGCCCACCGCGCCCGGCACGTCGAGCACCAGCAGACCCACGCCGATCAGCACGGCGTCGACCAGGGCCACGAAGGTGGTCCCGCGCATGAAGCCCTCGACGGCCTCGAAGGCGCGCCGCCCCATCGCCTCCATCAGGTCGCCCGAGCGGCTCGGGACCAGCGAGCGCAGCGTCCCCACGGCCCGGTGGGAGTCGCGGAGGAAGAAGAAGATCAGCACCAGCGCCAGCAGGGCCATCGCGATCATCGTCCCCACCACGCTGAGCCCGGCGACCACGCCCGAGGCGGCCGTGCCGCCGAACTTTTCCAGCAGGTCCCTGGAGTTCTTCGCGACGTCCTCGAGCGAGGTGCCGAGCGCTCCGAAGTGCTCCGCGACGCTCGCGCCGGCCCGCCGGAGCGCGTCGACGATCTCGTTGCCGGTCTCGATGAGCGCGAGGACGACGACGTACGAGGCCCCGCCGACGACGGCCACCACGGCGAGGCAGGTGAGGGCCGCGGCGAGCGAGCGGTTGACCTTCATGCGGACCAGCCGCCGGTGCATCGGCCCGAGCAGGGCCGTGCCGAGCACGGCGAGCAGTACCGGCGTGACGACCGCCCGGAAGACGGTGCACAGCCATACGACGACGGCGAGCACGGCGGTCACGACGAGCACGACGGCGCACCAGGCGACGAGGCGCCGCACGGGCTCGGGCAGCAGGGGAGCGGGAGTCGGACTCGGAGTCGGCACGGCTGTATCCAAGCACGGCTGCCGTCCGCCGGCCGGGGGTCAGAGCAGCAGGTCGGTATCGGTTCCGGGCTTCGACCGCTCGTAGAGCTCGAACCAGATGGACTTGCCCTCACCGCGCGGGTCCACGCCCCAGGTGTCGGCCAGCATCTCCATCAGCAGTACCCCGCGGCCGCTGGAGGCCATCTCGCCCGGGTGCCGCTTGTGCGGGAGCTCGTCGCTCCCGTCCGCGACCTCGATGCGCAGCCGGCGCTCGCCCAGCTCGCCCACGGCTTCCGCGACCAGCAGCGCGTCGCCGTCGGTGTGCGTGAGTACGTTCGTCACCATCTCGGAGACCACGAGCACCGCCGAGTCCACCTGCTCGGCGTCGGCCCAGTCGTGCAGCAGTTCCCGGATCTGCTGCCGGGCGCCCGCGATCCGTTCCGGTTCGGCCTGGGCCACGGTCAGCATCGTGCGGCGGGCCGGGCGGACCGGGTGCAGCGGCGGGGCGCCGCAGCCGCAGCCCTCGCCCTCGCGGCACAGCAGCACCACGGCTATGTCGTCCTCGCGGCGGTCGGCCAGCGGGCCGGTGGTGTGGTGCGAGGACGGCCCGTGAACGGCCTGGACGAGCAGGTCGGCGAGCTTCTCCAGCGACTCCGACCCGTGCGTTTCGGACTCCAGGATCGCGCGCAGCCGCGCCCATCCGGTGTCCAGGTCGTGCCCGCCGGTCTCGATCAGCCCGTCGGTGCACAGCATCATCGTCTCGCCGGGTTCCAGGGTGAACCGGCTGGTGGGGTAGTCGGTGTCGGGAACGATGCCGAGGGGGAGTCCGCCCGCGGTGGGGCGCATCAGGACGGTGCCGTCGGGCATCCGGATCGCGGGCTCGGGGTGGCCGGCGCGGGCCACCTCCAGCATGCCGGTCCGCGGGTCGCACTCCACGTACAGGCAGGTCGCGAACCGGGGGCTCTGGAAGTCCGGGTCCTCGTCCGAGTCGGACTCCTGCGAAGAGCAGATCCCGTCGAGGAAGCGCGAAGCCCGGGAGAGCACCGCGTCCGGACGGTGGCCCTCCGAGGCGTACGCCCGCACCGCGATCCGCAGCTGGCCCATCAGCCCGGCCGCGCGCACGTCGTGGCCCTGGACATCGCCGATGACCAGCGCGAACCGTCCCGAGGGCAGCGGGATCATGTCGTACCAGTCCCCGCCGACCTGGAGCCCGCCGCCGGTCGGCACGTACCGGGCGGCGATCCGCATGCCGGGGATCTCGGGGCCGAGCTGCGGCATCATCGACCGCTGGAGGCCGGTGGTGAGTTCCCGCTCGGATTCGGCCACCCCGGCACGCTGGAGGGCCTGCGCGAGCATCCGGGCCACGGTGGTCAGGACGGAGCGTTCGTCGGGGGAGAAGGACACCGGGTGCTTGAAGGCGGCCATCCAGGCGCCCATGGTGCGGCCGGCCACGATCAGGGGCAGGAAGGCCCAGGACACCCGGCCGAAGCGGTGGGCGAGCGGCCAGGTGGCCGGGAAGCGCCGCTTGTAGTCCTCCGGGCTGGGCAGGTAGATCGCCCTGCCGGTACGGACCACCTCCGCGGCCGGGTAGTCCGTATCCAGCCGCATGTCCGCGAAGGGGGCCTCGTCCCCGACGTCGTGCCCGTGGTGCCCGATGATCGACAACCGGTCGCCGGCCACGCCGAAGACCGCCAGTCCGTCGGGGCTGAAACCGGGCATGGACAGGGAGGCCGCGACCCGCAGCACCTCCGCGGTGGAGCGGGCCTCGGCCAGCGCCCGCCCCGCGTCCAGCAGGAAGGCCTCGCGGGAACGCCGCCAGTCGCCGGTGATCGGGGTGTGCACGGCGGTGGTGCCGGGCTGCGGCTCGGCGATCTCCTGGATGGTGCCGATCAGCTCGTAGTCGACGCGGCCGTCGGTGCCGCGGTTCTCCACCGGTTTGGAGCGGCTGCGCACGGTCCGCAGGACCCGGCCGTCCTCGTCCATGATCCGCAGCCGGGCCTCGGCGAGCGTGCCCTCGGCGACGGCCAGGGTCACGATGCCGTTGATCTCGTTCCAGTCCACCGGGTGGAACCGCGACCGTACGGCGACCTCCGGCAGCACCACCGGGTCGGCGGGCAGCCCGAGGAGCCGGGCGGCCTCGCTGTCGAGGGTGACCGTCCCGGAGGCGTTGTCCCATCGCCACAGACCCGTCGCGATGGCGGCCAGGACATCCTCGGTGCGCACTCGGTCATCTTTACAGGTCATCGGTCTTACGTGCCTGTTCACCCGGTGCACCGGGTGCGTTCGGGCAGGCCCGGCGGGCGTGCCCGACCCGCCCCCCGCCCGGACGGTAACCTTGTGAGGGTTGAATCCACCCTGGTATCGCGAAGAACTGGATGACTGATGCATCGGTACAGGTCCCACACCTGCGGCGAGCTCCGCGCCTCTGACGTCAACGCCGACGTCCGGCTGAGCGGCTGGCTGCACAACCGTCGAGACCTGGGCGGCATCCTCTTCATCGATCTGCGTGACCACTACGGCATCACGCAGCTCGTGGCCCGTCCCGGCACCGCCGCGAACGAGGCGCTGAGCAGCGTCACCAAGGAGACGGTCGTCCGCATCGACGGCAAGGTCGTCTCGCGTGGCGCGGACAACGTCAACCCCGAGCTGCCCACCGGCGAGATCGAGATCGAGGTCTCCGACGTCGAGGTGCTCGGCGGGGCCGCCCCGCTGCCCTTCACCATCAACACCGACGACGGTGTGAACGAGGAGCGGCGCCTGGAGTACCGCTTCCTCGACCTGCGCCGCGAGCGCATGCACCGCAACATCATGCTGCGCTCGGCCGTGATCGCCTCCATCCGCTCCAAGATGGTGGCCCTCGGCTTCAACGAGATGGCGACCCCGATCCTCACCGCGACCTCCCCCGAGGGCGCCCGTGACTTCGTCGTCCCGTCCCGCCTGAACCCGGGCAAGTTCTACGCCCTGCCGCAGGCCCCGCAGCAGTTCAAGCAGCTGCTGATGATCTCCGGCTTCGACCGGTACTTCCAGATCGCGCCCTGCTTCCGCGACGAGGACGCCCGCGCCGACCGCTCGCCGGGCGAGTTCTACCAGCTCGACGTGGAGATGTCCTTCGTCGAGCAGGAGGACGTCTTCCAGCCGATCGAGCGCCTGATGACCGAGATCTTCACGGAGTTCGGCAAGGGCCGCGAGGTCACCTCCCCCTTCCCGCGGATCCCGTTCCGCGAGTCGATGCTGAAGTACGGCAACGACAAGCCCGACCTGCGCGCCAAGCTGGAGCTCGTCGACATCACCGACGTGTTCGAGGGCTCGGAGTTCAAGGCGTTCGCCGGCAAGCACGTGCGCGCGCTGGCCGTCCCGGACACCGCCGCGCAGCCGCGCAAGTTCTTCGACGGCCTTGGCGAGTACGCGATCTCGCTGGGCGCCAAGGGCCTGGCCTGGGTCCGCGTCGGCGAGGACGGTGCCCTGACCGGCCCGATCGCCAAGTTCCTCACCGAGGAGAACGTCAAGGTCCTCACCGAGCGCCTGGGCCTGGTCCCCGGCCACGCCGTGTTCTTCGGCGCGGGCGACTTCGACGAGGTCTCCAAGATCATGTCCGGCGTTCGCGTCGAGGCCGCCAAGCGTGCGGGCCAGTTCGAGGAGAACGTCTTCCGGTTCTGCTGGATCGTCGACTTCCCGATGTACGAGAAGGACGAGGAGACCGGCAAGATCGACTTCTCCCACAACCCCTTCTCCATGCCGCAGGGCGGCATGAAGGACCTGGAGGAGAAGGACCCGCTCGACATCCTCGCCTGGCAGTACGACATCGTCTGCAACGGCATCGAGCTGTCCTCCGGCGCCATCCGCAACCACGAGCCCGAGGTCATGCTGAAGGCCTTCGAGATCGCGGGCTACGAGGCCGAGACCGTCGAGCGCGAGTTCGCCGGCATGCTGCGCGCCTTCCGTCTCGGCGCCCCGCCGCACGGCGGCATCGCCCCGGGCGTGGACCGCATCGTGATGCTGCTGGCCGACGAGCCGAACATCCGCGAGACCATCGCCTTCCCGCTGAACGGCAACGCGCAGGACCTGATGATGGGTGCGCCGACCGTGCTGGAGGAGTCCCGTCTTCGCGAGCTGAACATCGCGCTGCGCAAGCCGGTGGAGACGAAGGCGGCCGACGCCAAGCCGGTCACCGAGGCCGTCCACCCGGACGCCGCACGGTAGTTGGACCGGTCCTAGGACCGGATGTGCCGAAGGGCCCGGGATCGATGATCCCGGGCCCTTCGGCCGTTTTCCGTACGAGCTGGTGCTCGCTAGAACCGCTCGAGGATGCCCTTGAGGAGGGCGGCGGAGGTCAGTTCGCGCGGGGCGGGGCCGGCGTGGAAGAAGCCGGCGTTCTCGGCGTCCAGCTTGCGCAGGAAGTCGAAGGCCTTGGCGTCGTGGTCGCCGAACGCGACGAACTGCCAGTGGATGCCGGGGGCGGTGGTGGCCGCCTCGGCCAGGGCGGCCTTGGCGGGCTGCCGGTTGTCCGGGGCGCCGTCGGTCTGGAAGACGACGAGGGCCGGGCCCTCGCCGCCGTCCTTCTGGTAGCGCTCGAGGACGGCCTCGACGGCGACGTGGTAGCTGGTGCGGCCCATCCGGCCGAGCTCGGCGTGGCGGGTCTCGACCCAGGCCTCGTCGTGGCCGTCGAGGGCCAGGTCGGCGGTGCCGTCCAGCTCCGTGGAGAAGAACACGGTGTGGACCGTGGCCTCGTCGTCGAGGTGCGCGGCGAGGGCGAGCGCGTGGTCGGCGAGGTACTGGGCGCTGCCGTCCTTGTAGAACCCGCGCATGGATCCGGAGCGGTCCAGGACGAGGTACACCTTGGCGCGCGCCCCGGCCTTGTCCTTGCCCCGGAGCACCTGCCCGGCGGCCTTGTAGGCCCCGGCGACCCCGGGAGCCCGCTTGCGCACCGCGGCCGCGGCGTGCGCGGGCCCGCCGACGGCCTCGGTCTCGGCCTCGACCTCGGGCACGTCGACCTCGGCCTCGGCGGCCAGCGGCTCGACCTCGACCTCCGGCTCGGGGGCGGCCTCGACCTCAACCTCGGGCTCGGGGGCGACCTCGGGCTCGGCTTCGGCCACAGGCTCGGGGGCGACCTCGGGCTCGGCTTCGGCGGCCAGGGGCTCGGCCTCGACCTCAGCCTCCGGCGCGGCGGCCTCTGCCTCCGCGGCCAGGGGCTCGACCTCAGCCTCGACCTCAGCCCCGGCCTCGACCTCAGCCTCGGCCTCGACCTCAGCCTCGACCTCGGGCTCCGCCTCCGGCGTCGCTACGACGGCCTCCGCGGCCACTGGCTCGGCCTCGGGCTGCGCCTCCGGCGCGACCTCCGGCTCCGCCGCCGGGGCAGCGGCTTCGGCTTCGGCCTGCTCCGCAGGAGCCTCGGCCACCGGCTCGGCGGCTTCCTGCTCAACCGCCGGAGCCACCGGCTCGGCGGCCTCCGGCTGAACCGCCGGAGGCACCGGGCGGCGGGCCTCCGGGACCGTGGGGTCCGCGACCGGGGACGGGTCCGGGGCCGGAGCCGTCAGGACCGTGCCAGGCTCGCGGTCCCGCGGTGCGGACTGCGGTGGAACGGTGGGGTTGTCGAAGGACGCGGCCACCAATTCGGCCGCCACGTCCAGGGGGGTGCGTTCCGACTGGCTCGGGAGGTTCGCCGAGGGGGCGTCCGAAGTCTCCGGAACGGGTTCCGCAGACCGTCCGAACACCTTGCGCAACAAGCTCCGAATACCCATGGGCCAGGCCTTTCGCATGAGTGCGTGCGTCATTTGTCCGTGCTGCGCGGATGATCCCTGCCCAGAGTGGACACGTAAGGTTATCGGCCGCCCGGCTGGATCTTCGGGAGGGGCACCTTTCGTGGCGTCCGGCTCCCAGCCACGCGCACACCGCGTCCGAACTTCCGCCCCGACGTGCCGGGTTCACCGATCGTTCATCCCCGCGCCGCCGCTTCGGCGCAACCCGGGCCTAGCCTCACCGCTGGATTGTTCCGACACGTTGTCGGCGCCCACGCAGCTACTCGGAGGACACTCGTGCGCAAGCTCCTGCCGCTCATCGGCAACCCGCATGGGAGCGGCCGTTCCGCTCTCACCTGCCGCTACCGCTGTGGCGACGCATGCTTCCACGAGGTGCCCAACACCAGCGACAACGAGTACGCGGGCGATGTCATAGCCCGCGCGTACTCCCGCCGCGCGATGCTGCGCACCGCCGCCGTCGTGACGGTCGCCACCGCCGCCGGTACCGCCATCGCCCTCAGCGGCCCGGGCCAGTCCGCCAACGCCGCCCCCGCCGGTGAGGCCGAGGCCGCCGGCGCCGGCAAGAGCGGCGAGGCCGCCCGCGGTCTGCGCTTCAAGCCCGTCGCGCCGAACACCGCCGACCAGGTCACCGTCCCCGAGGGCCACGAGCAGAACGTGGTCATCCGCTGGGGCGAGCCGATCCTCAAGGGTGCCCCGGGCTTCAACGCCGACAAGCAGACCGCCGCCGCGCAGGCCGGTCAGTTCGGCTACAACAACGACTTCCTGAGCCTCCTCCCGCTCGGCGACAAGTACGAGCGCCAGCAGCTCCTCGTGGCCAACCACGAGTACACGGACGAGATCCTCATGTTCAAGGGCTACGACCCGGCCAAGCCGACCCGCGAGCAGGTGGAGATCGCCTGGGCCGCGCACGGCCTGTCCGTGGTCGTCGTCCAGGAGGACCACCGCAGCGGCAAGCTGACCGCGGTCACCCGCCACCAGCTCAACCGCCGCCTGACCGCCACCAGCGAGTTCAAGCTGACCGGCCCGGCCGCGGGCAGCGCCCTGCTGAAGACCTCCGTCGACGCCACCGGCACCAAGGTGCTCGGCACCCTCAACAACTGCGCCGGCGGCACCACCCCGTGGGGCACCACCCTCCACGGCGAGGAGAACTTCAACCAGTACTTCGGCAACGCCGGCCAGGTCACCGACCCGACCGCGGCCGCCCGCCTGAAGCGCTACGGCGTGACCGCCGGCGCCACCGAGCGCAAGTGGGAGCTGTTCGACAAGCGCTTCGACGTGGCGCAGGAGCCCAACGAGTCGCACCGCTTCGGCTGGGTCGTCGAGCTGGACCCGTACGACGTGAACTCCGTCCCGCGCAAGCGCACCGCGCTCGGCCGCTTCAAGCACGAGGCCGCGCAGCCCCGCCTGACCGAGGACGGCCGCCCGGTCGTCTACATGGGCGACGACGAGCGCTTCGACTACTTCTACAAGTTCGTCTCGTCGAAGCAGATGAAGAAGGGCGACTCGCGCGCGGCGAAGGAGCACAACCTCACGCTGCTCGACGAGGGCACCCTCTACGTCGCCAAGCTCACCGGCGACTCCCCGGCCGCCGAGCTCGACGGCACCGGCAAGCTCCCCGCCGACGGCGAGTTCGACGGCACCGGCGTCTGGATCAAGCTCGCCACGGGCAACGTCTCGCACGTCGAGGGCATGACCGCCGAGGAGGTGTACGTCTTCACGCGCCAGGCCGCCGACAAGGTGGGCGCCACGAAGATGGACCGCCCCGAGGACGTCGAGCCCTCCCCGCGCACCGGCCGCGTCTACATCGCGCTGACCAACAACACCGACCGCGGCAAGCCGGGCAAGGAAGGCGCGACCGAGGCCAACCCGCGCAACCTGAACAAGCACGGCCAGATCCTGGAGCTCGCCGAGAACTTCGACAACCCGGCCGGCGACGGCTTCGCCTGGCGGCTCTTCCTGGTCGCCGGTGACCCGAACGACCCGGCGACGTACTTCGCGGGCTTCCCGAAGGACAAGGTCAGCCCGATCTCCTGCCCGGACAACGTGGCCTTCGACCCGCACGGCAACCTGTGGATCTCCACGGACGGCAACCAGCTCGGCTCGCACGACGGCCTGTTCGGCGTGGCGACCTCCGGTGAGCGCCGCGGTGAGCTGAAGCAGTTCCTGACCGTCCCGCGCGGCGCCGAGACCTGCGGCCCGCTCATCCAGGACAAGCGCGTCCTGGTGTCCGTCCAGCACCCGGGCGAGATCGACGGCGCGTCCGTCGAGAAGCCGCAGTCGGTGTGGCCCGACGGCCCCGGCAAGATCGTCCGCCCGGCCGTCGTCTCGGTCTGGCGCAAGGACGGCAAGAACATCGGCGTCTGAGCCGTCCGATGAGCACGCTCGACTGACCGGCTCGAGGGGATGTCGCACGCCGGCATCCCCCCGGGCCGGTCAACTCGCTTCCGGCAGCCGTCCGACGGGCAGCCTGAGGGTGGTCACCGCGCCCCCGCCGGGCGCGTTGGCGAAGGTCAGCTCGATCTCCAGCACGGCCGCCTGGCCGGCCACGATCGTCAGCCCCAGCCCGTGGCCCCGGCCGCGCCCCGGGTCTCCGGTGCGGAACCGCTGAGGGCCCTGCTCGATCAGCTCGGACGGATATCCGGGGCCGTGGTCGCGGACCGCCACCACCGGGCCCTCCACGGTCACCTCGACCGGCGGCCGGCCGTGCTTGTGGGAGTTGACCAGCAGGTTGGCCAGGATCCGGTCCAGGCGGCGCCGGTCGGTGAGCACCACAGCGTCCCGGACCACCCGTACCGTCGCGTCCCGCCCGCTCCCGGTGACCGCCCGGCGTACCGCCCGGCCCAGCTCCACCCGGGCGAGTTCGGCCCGTTCGACGCCGGAGTCCAGCCGGGAGATCTCCAGCAGGTCCTCGGTGAGCAGGTGCAAGGCCTTGAGCCGGTCGTTGATCATTTCCTTGGGGCGGCCCGCCGGCAGCAGCGCCGCCGCGGCGAGCGAGCCCGTGAGCGGGGTGCGCAGTTCGTGCGCCACATCCGCGGTGAACCGTTTCTCCGCCTCCAGCCGGTCCTGGAGTGACCCGGCCATCGAGTCCAGCGCCTGCGCCACGTCCCGTACCTCGTCCCGGGAGCGGGCCGGCCGCCGGTCGTCCCCACCCCCACCACCGTCGTCGGCCGGGAGACCCACCCGCGCGTCCAGGTCCCCGGCGCTGATCCGGCGGGCCACGGCGGCCGTGGTCGCGAGCCGCCGGCTGATCCGGTCGGCGAGGAACAGGCCGGCCAGCGCGACCGCACCGGCCGCGATGATCGAGGAGGCGAGGATCGCCGTGTCGATGTCCCGCAGCCGGTCGCGGGTGTTCCCGTACGGGATCCAGATCGCCAGGGTTTGCTCGTCGGCCGGTGCGGCCGCCCACATGACCGGCTCGTCCCCGCGGTGGCCGACCATGCTGCCGGTGTCCCCGCGCGCGACCAGCTCGCGCAGCCGCTCCGGCAGGCCGGGCGGGTCCAGGGCGACGTTCACGTCGCCGTGGGAGGTGCCGTACTCGTAGTGGCCGAGGGCGTGGTCCAGCTCCGCGTCCGCCTTCGTGCGGACCTCCCCGACGATCTGCCGGGCGACCACGTTGTGCACCAAAATCCCGAGCGCGGCGGCGACCATGCAGCACACTGCCGTGGTGGTCAGGGCGATCTTCCAGCGCAGGCTGCTCAACGCGCGCATCGCGACCCGTCCCCGCTCAGGGGCACGTCCGTGACGGCCGGGCACTCGTCGAGGGTCAGCTGCGAAAGGTTCATGACCCCGGCCCTGGGGTCCCACTCGTAGTCGGAGACGGCCACGTACTTCGGGTTCGAGGTGGGCTCACGCACCGCGAGGTGCTCGGCGGCCACCTCCACGCCCTCCAGCACCGCCCGCCGGGACAGCACCCGGGTTATGGAGCCGTCGTCCCGGACGGTGTAGACGCGCAGTTCGCTGAGCCGGCCGTCGATGTCCAGGGCGGTGATCAGTTCCTCCCGGCCGTTGCCCGTCAGGTCGTGCAGCACTCCGGGGCGCACCGGGCAGTCGGGGCCGCCGTCCACAGCCTGTGTGCAGAGCGCGAGCCGCTGCACCGCCCGGGGATCGACGAGCCTGCCGGTCCCGCCGTCCTGTGCGGTGGCGGCGGTGATGTCGGCGCGTACGACGGCCAGCGCGTCCACGCCGCGCATGCTCGGCCCCGGCGCCTTGGGGAGCCCCGGCACCACGGCGGCCGTCCCCGGCTGCTGGCCGGGGCCCGGCGGGGCGGGCCGGATGTCCTTCCACAGGGTCTTCGGGGCGTGCACCGTGCCGAGGTCGCCCTGGCTGTGCAGGCCCTCCACGTCGGCGCACCCGGCGGTGGCCGCCAGGGCGGCGGCGAGGACCATCACGACCGGGGCGCGGTGCATGTACCGATGCTCTCCCGCCGGGTGGGCCGCGGCCCGGCCGATGGGCCGTTCGGGGGACCCGTCCCGGACACGCCCTAGGGTCAGCGCCCCGGGTGGGCGATGGCGAGGGCCGCGGCGATCTCCTGGTGGACCGGGGCGAGGACCCTCGACTGCTCGCCCTCCGGCTCTGCGTCGACCCGTACCGGGGTCGTGCTGCTGCGCACCCGCTCGGCCAGTTCGCGCAGCTGCCGCACGATCCCCTCCACCTCGCCCGCGACGGGCGGCTCCGCCCCGTGGTTGACCCGGACCCGGGCGGCGGTGGTCGCGTCCACGATGCGCTCGACGGCCACCACGAGCGGCCACCAGGCGGCGGCCCGGGCCCCCGTCGGCGGGGGCTCGGTCAGGGCCCGCTGGAACTCGCTGCGCACGCCAGACAGGTCCCGGTAGATCCGCCGCCTGGCGTGCACGCGGGCGGTGCGCGCCGCCGCGAGCGCGGCCTCGTCCGCGACCGGCGCGAAGGCCCGCTCGACGTACCGGGCGGCGTCGTCCACGGTGTCGGCGAGCCGGTCCCCGATCCGGGTGTGCCAGCTCTCCGGCCACAGCACGTAGCCCGCGACGAGGGCGATGGCGCAGCCGATCAGACTGTCCAGCAGGCGCGGCCGGATCAGGTCGAAGCCCTCGTGGTTGAGCTGGTCCGAGAGCAGCAGGATCACCGGGGTGATCGCGGCGGTCTGGAAGGCGTACCCCTTGACCGAGAAGGCGGGGATCAGCGCGGCGAGCACCATCATCACCGGCACGTCCCACCAGCCCCGCGGCACCTCGGCCAGCACGGCGGCGGCGACGACCAGCCCGGCCGCGGTGCCGACCGCGCGCAGCACGGCCCGCGAGAACACCGAGCCGAAGTCGGGCTTGAGGACGAAGGTGACGGTCAGCGCGACCCAGTAGGACCGCTCGACCTCGATCACGGAGACGAGCGACTGCGCGAGCCCGATGCACAGCGCGAGCCGCAGTCCGTACCGCCAGGAGGCCTCGGAGAACATGGTGTCGCGCACCGCGCGCCGGGCCCGGACCCGCAGGGCGGCCGGCCGGCCGAGCCGGTCGTCGACGTTGTGCAGATCGGGTTCGGGGAGGTACACGATGGCCGCCGCGTGCCGCAGGGCCGAGTCGACGGCCCGCTCGGCCGGGGTGTGCGGTGCGGGCAGCTCGAGTACGGGGGTTCCGGTGCGGCCCTCTTCGACGGCGTCGGCCAGGTCCCGTACGGACGCCGGGATCTCGGGCGGCAGCGGTCGGCCGCGCAGGTGTGCGGCGGGGGCGGCTTCCACCAGCGGGATCACCACGTTGAGCTGGGCCAGCATCCGCACCAGCGAGGGGCTGCGCCCGTGCACCCGGGCACGTCGGCCCAGCACCAGGTCGTAGGCCTGGTTCAGGGACTGGGTGACCTGCTGGCGGCGCTCCTCGTAGACGGGGCCGGGTCCGCCCGCGGCCTCGAGGGAGTCGGCCAGGGCCCGGTAGGTGGCGGCGACGGCCGTGCGCTCCGGCAGGCGGCCGCGCAGCGGCCAGCCCAGCAGGGACAGCGCGAGCACGAACAGCCCGCCCGCGCTCAGCAGCAGGGGGGCCGTCCACCAGGGCTGCGGCAGCGGCAGTCCGGCGCCGATCACGGCGTTGAGCAGGAGCAGCAGCCCGGAGACGGAGGCGACCGTGCCGATCGAGGAGATCATCCCGGAGACCAGGGCGACGAGGGTGAGGACGCCGACGGCCAGCCAGCCGTGTCCGAAGACCAGGGTGCCCACTGCCACGCCCACGGCGCCGAAGAGCTGCGGAACGGCGATGTTCAGGATCCGCATCCGGTAGGCGTCGGCGGTGTCGCTGATGACCCCGGACAGTGCGCCCATGGACACGAGCGCGCCGTACTCGGGCTCGTCCAGGGCGAATCCGACGGCGAGCGGGGCGGACAGCGCGACCGCCGCGCGCGCCACGGCGGCCCAGGGGATCGGCGCGCTGCTCGGCCGCAGCCCTTTGAGCAGCCAGGCGGGCGGGGCCATCGGATGGTGCCGGTCTCGCCCGGACGGTATGTGTTCGGTGCGTTCGGTGCTCATTCCGCTTCCGTGCCGCCGCTCGCGAATCGGTTCTTCTGGGCTCTTCTGCGTCGTTCTGCGTACGTTGGTACCTTCCGAGCTTATGGGGTGCGGCGCAGTCGGCCCGTCAGCCAGGCGCCGAGCGCGGCGGCGAGCCCGATCGCCAGCACCACCCAGGCGGTGGTGCGCAGGAACGCGGTGAGCGCGTCGTACACCGCTCCGGCGGCCTGCCGGTCGATGTCGGCCGGCAGATCGTCCAGCGTGATCCGGCGGCAGACGCTCACGGCGATCCACAGCAGGGCGGCCCCGGCGGCGAGTCCCAGCCCGGTGGCCATCACGGCCTGCCGGCGGCGGACGGCGACCGCGATGGCGGCCGCGGCCAGCACCACGGTCAGCACGGGGAGCCAGACGCCGGCGATCTGGAGCATGCGGAAACCCTTCCGGAGCGCGCCGAGGTTGTCGTACTCCATGACCTTGACGGATATGTGGGTCACCGGGATGCGGTCGGCGAACGGCACGCCGTCGGCGACGAGTTCCCCCTTGACCTGGGCGATGACGGGCGCGAGGTCGATGGTGACGGCGTCTCCGTGGCCGGTGGTGAGTGCCTCGACGAAGGCGGCGTGGGCGGCGCGGTTGGCCGCGTCCCAGGCGGTGCGGTAGGCGGGGGTGCCGGCGAAGGAGCCCAGGGCTTCGCCGAGCAGGGCGTCGACCCCGCTCTGGAAGGGGCCCGCGTCGATCTGTCCGGCGAGGGCGCGGGTGGCCTGGGTGACCACGACGCCCTGGACGGCGGGGTTTCCGGCGAGCGGGGACATGGCGGCGGTGTAGCGGTCGGCGTCGCCCAGCTCGCGGTCGGCCCAGTACGCGACGGCGCTCGCGGGCACCAGGAGGGCCACGAGCGCGATCAGTACCGCCGACAGGATGGTGCGCACGTCACCAGGGAATGCCGGGGCGGGACCCGGCGCGAGCGGTGTTGCTGCGGGTGGGTGGCGCGGCGCCCTTGCGGTTGAAGATCCTGGACATTTAATATCCAGGATATGAGGATGAGCGAGGGCGTCGAGTGGGCGCTGCACAGCTGCGTCAACCTCGCGTGGAGCGGACCGGACCGGGCAGTGTCGGCGGCGCGGCTGGCCGCGTGGCACGACCTGCCCGCGGCCTACCTGAACAAGCAGCTCCAGGCGCTGGCCCGGGCGGGCATCGTCACCTCCGCCCCCGGCCCCCGCGGCGGCTTCCGGCTGGCCCGCCCGCTCGCCGCCATCTCGCTCATGGACGTGGTCGCCGCCGTCGAGGGTCCCGAGGAGGCCTTCCGGTGCGCGGAGATCCGGCAGCAGGGGCCCGGGCGTTCGGAGCAGGGGGCGGCCGCCGAGTGCGCCATCGCGCACGCCATGACCCGGGCCGAACTGGCCTGGCGCAAGGCCCTGGCGGCGCAGGACCTCGACGAGATCCGGCAACAGGCCGAACGTCAGGCCCCCGAGGCCCCGGAGCGGCTCCGCGCCTGGCTCGCCGCGCAGTAGTCACACCACACGTACGGAATCGGAAGCCAAGGAGCTCGGCATGACGCGCAGCATCATCAACCCGGCAGGACTCCACACCCCGACCGGCTACGGCTACAGCCACATCGTGTCCGCCCCCGGCGAGCAGGTCTTCATAGCCGGCCAGTACGGCTCCGACGACAGCGGTCACGTGGTCTCCGAGGACTTCGCCGACCAGGTCGCGCAGGCCTTCGCCAACCTCCGCACCGCCCTCGCCGCCGTCGGCCTCGGCCCGGCCGACGTGGTCCGCATCGGCACGTACATCGTCGGCCACGACGAGCGGAAGCTGGCGGTCCTCCTCAAGGAGCTGGACGCCACCTGGGGCACCGAGCTGCCCGCGCAGACCCTGATCGGGGTGGCCGCGCTCGCCCTGCCCGGCATGCTCTTCGAGGTCGACGCGGTGGCGGTGCGCCCCGCCTGACCGGCCCGGGCGGTTGATCCACTTGCCGGTCGGGGGCGGCGGGTGTGCCCTGGATGATGGGAGAGAGGAGCCCGTCATGGCACATGCGGCACCCACCGCCTCCCGGCGGTACCACCACCGCCCGACCGCGGCGGCCACGGACCACACCGCCAGGAACGCCCTCGTGCGGGCCCTGCTCGCCGGTCTCGTCTACGGGGTCTGGGCCGCTTTCATCAAGCGCCAGATGGGCCCGGTGGACGCGGGCAACGTCTTCTACGGGATCCTGTGCGGCGCGATCTTCGCCGGCATCATGTTCGCCCTCCACCAGGTCGGTCCCCGGCTGATGCGCGAGGTCCACGCCACCGCGTACGGAGCCTTCACCGGCATCGCCGCGGGCTACCTGCACAGCCTGACCAACTCCAGCGTGCTCAAGTCGACCGTCGTCGGTCTCTTCGTCGGCATCGGCGTCGGGGCGACCGCGTTCTACCGGTACTACACGCGCGAGGACTGAGTCCCGCGGAAACTGTGGGTCGCACCGGTTCCCGTGCCCGTGGTCGAACCTCACCTGACCACTCTCCGTTGCCGAGGGCGCGGGAACCGGTGCTCTTTCATGCCTACGCGGCGGAGTCCGCGGGGGCGGGCTGCTGCGGTTCGCTCTCGGGCTCGGCGGCCGAGGCCGGGGTCTTCTGTGACGCGGCCGGGTCGGCGCTCTGGCGTACCGGCGGCGTGAACCGGGCGGCCTCGGCGCGGATCATGGCGTTCAGGGCGGCGTACGGGTCGATGGGCATGGCGGAACCTCACGGTGCTCAGGGGGGGACTGCGCTGCTACGGGGCTTCGGCCCGCTCAGCAGCGCAGGACCACACTCCGCACCGTCCGTGCGGACAGCGCCGGTCCGGCCGTCCGCCACACGGGCGCGGCCACGGGCCGGTCCGGATGTTTCACGTGAAACACCGGCACGGGAGTCCGCCGTACGCCGGGCACCCCGCGCGGCAGCGACCGTACGGCGGCCCGCGCCTCGGGTTCGGCGGCCGGATCGGACTGTCCCTCGGTGGGCTCGGCGGGGGCGGTGGAGGAGGGCCGGGACTCGGCGACCGTCGCCGCGGCCGGACCGGCGCCGAACACGCACAGCAGCACGACGCAGGCCGCCGTCAGGGCCTGGGTCAGGGCCCTGGCCAGGGCCGTGCGCGCGCATCGCCTCCCGCTCATGCGAGGGGTGTGCCCCGACACGCCGGGCGACTCCCGGCCGGGTGCCCAGAAGCCCCCGACCGGCGGAACGAAGACGGCCCCACGGCCGACACGGGGCGGGCGGGTCAGCGGCCCCGGCGCTGCCCCGTCAGCCGGGCCAGTACGGCGGTTTCGCCGCCGACCAGGCGCAGTTGGGACCGTCCGGCCCGGTCCTCGCGGCCGCCGGACGCGCCCGGGGAGAGCCGGATGACGGTGAACACGGCCGTCCGGCCGTCGTCGCGGGAGATCTCGACGGTCCGGCCCCGCTGAAGCCCGGCGAGGTCCAGGCCGGCTCCGCTGATCACGGCGGTTCCGGCCGACCCGGGTGCCGGTCCGCCGGTCTGCCAGGAGGCTTCGTCCCGGCCGTCGTTCCCGTCGGTCCCGTCGGGACGGTCGGTCGAGCCGGTCGAGCCGGTCGCGCCGGTCCTCCCGGTTCCGTCGGGCGAGCCGGTCACCGGAACGTCGATGCCCAGGCTCGGGACGCGCAGCCGCAGCGGCCGTGCGGCCCGCAGGGGTCCGGTGACCGGCCGCAACGGGCCCGCGGCCGTCCTCGGCGACCGTGCGCCGTGCCCGGGGACGTGCTCACCGGCATGCTCCCGCTGCCGGGCCAGACGCCGGTGGTCGGACAGTCCCAGCGCCCGCGAGGGCAGTGCGTCGTCGGTGGTCGCGGCCGCGGGGGCGGCGCCCTCGGTGCGTTGCAGCGCCCCGATCCCGGTGGCCAGCAGAACCACCGTCAGCGCGGTGACGACCGACTTGGCGCGGGGCATGCGAGTCCCTCCGGTCCGGCTCGGGCGGCCGGGTCATGTGAGCAGTGGATACCTCCTCTGCCCGCCGGCACCCGGTGAAACACGGGAGACTGACGGAACGTCACGGGCGTGTCGCTAAATGATCCCGGCGTTTTCCCAGCTGGCGGCCGGTCCGGCCACCGAGCCCCGGGGATGGAGCACCGTACGCCCGAACGGGTGGGATGCGCACGAGCGCCACGAGCGCCACCAGCGCCACGAGCGGCCGCCGGTGGACGGCGGTCGACGTCAGGTCGTGACCAGCGTCGCCGTCGCCACGCCCATCAGGACCGCCGCGAGGTGGACCGCCGGGTGGCCGTAGTCGCCGGACCACAGGTGGCGGGCCAGGCCGCCCAGCGCGGCCAGGGCCGCGATCACGCCGATCTGGCCGAAGAGTGTGACGGCGGTGAAAGGGGCCAGGAGCAGCAGGAAGGAGTTCAGCCAGAAGGGGGCAGCGCCCGTCCAGCCCCGCCATTCCCTGATCGCCGTCGGCATGAACTACCGGCCCCCTCGTCCACTCGTCGTCAGATCGTCGGCTGCACAGCCTTCTTGGCTGCGGCGATCGGCACAAGGGCCCGTTTCGGCTAGAGAACCGGAAGGGCGGCTGGAACTCGTCCACGCAGCGCAGCGGCCCGGACCCCGCGACGCGGTCCGGGCCGAACGGAGCGGCAAACGGAAGGTGTTACGCGACGATCCAGTCGGAGGTGGCGATCACCGGCTGCACGCCGTCGCGGTGGACGGTGCCCTCGATGAGGCCGTACATCCGGTCCGCCGCGAAGTAGACCTCGTTGTCGTTCTTGAGGCCGAAGGGCTCCAGGTCGACGAGGAAGTGGTGCTTGTTGGGGAGGTTGAGGCGTACCTCGTTGACCTTGGGGCAGTTGTCGAGCACGCGCTCGGCCATCTGGTTCAGGGTCTGCTGCAGCGAGTACGAGTACGTCTCCGCGAAGGCTTCCAGCATGTTCTTGCGGACCTTCTTGTACGACTGGTCCCAGTCGTAGGAGGCGTCGTCGGCGGCCAGCGCCGAGTGCGCCCAGCGCGCGGTGACCTTGGTCGCCAGGATGCGGTCGTACGCCTCCTGGAGGGTCGTGTACTTGTCCTTGATGTAGCCGTGGAACTCGGAGTTGGTCGAGTTCATCACCGTCAGGTCCTTCAGACCCGAGATGACCTGGAGGCCCGTCGTCTCGCTGTACGTGATCTGTGCGGTGCGCACCTCCTGGCCCTTGCGGACGAAGGAGTGCTGCTCCTTGCGCGTCGGGACCGGGATGCGGTCCCACACGTACTCCTCGATGCGGATCTGCGCCTCGCGGATCGGCTGCTGAGAGGAGACGAAGTGCTTGGCGAGGAGGATGCCGAAGGCCTCGGGGGAGTCGATGCCGTGTTCCTTGCCGAAGGCGTACACCGTGTTCTTGGTGGTGTCGGTCGGCAGGCAGTTGGCGTTGTCGCCGGTCAGGTGGACGTCGCGGAACTCACCGCGGAGCGCGACCGACACGTTGAGGTCGCGGATCTCGTGCCACGAGCCGTCGCCGCCCTTGCGGGTGACCTTGACGATGCGGTTCTCGGCCTTGCCGTACTGGTTCTGCGCGAGGACGTGCTTGCTCATGCCTGTCTTCCTTCGGCTTCGGGAACACGGAGTCCGGTCGTCTGGATCCCGTACGCCCGGCGTCCAGCGCCCGCCCGAAGGCGTCCCGCTCCCCGCCGTTCGGCCCCGGAGGACCGCCCCGGGACTGACGTGCATCCCGGTCCGTAGGTGCTTGTTCGTACTCACGGATTGCAGCATGTGTACGGCGGGTTAACCACCGTACGGATCCTCCGAACACCAGCACCCACGGATTGGGCGACTCCACAGATCCGCAGGTCAGGCCATGTGCGCATCCGCGACCGAGAGGGCCTCGTCGAGGATCTCCAGCCCCTTGGCGACGTCCTGCGCCGAGATGTTGCAGGCCGGTGCGACGTGGATGCGGTTGCCGGCGACGAGCGGCCAGAGCCCGCCCTTCTTGCAGGCGGCCCCGAAGGCGGCCATCGGCGCGTTGTCCGCCCCGGAGGCGTTGTACGGAACCAGCGGCTCGCGCGTCGCCGCGTCCCGTACGAGTTCCAGAGCCCAGAAGGTGCCCAGGCCGCGGACCTCCCCGACCGAGGGGTGCCGCTCGGCGAGCGCGCGCAGCCCGGGACCGAGCAGCTCGGCGCCGGTGCGGGCGGACTGCTCGACGATGCCCTCCTCCTCCATGACGTTGATCGTCGCGACGGCGGCGGCGCAGGCCAGCACGTGTCCGGAGTACGTCAGCCCGCCCGGGTAGGGCCGGCGCGCGAAGGTGTCGGCGATGGCGGCCGAGATGGCGACCCCGCCGAGCGGCACGTATCCGCTGGTCACGCCCTTGGCGAAGCACAGCAGGTCGGGGACGACGTCCCAGTGCTCGGAGGCGAACCACCTGCCGGTGCGCCCGAAGCCGACCATGATCTCGTCGAGGATGAAGACGATGCCGTAGCGGTCGCAGAGCGCGCGGACGCCGGGCAGGTAGCCGGTCGGGGGCACGAGGACGCCCGGGGCGCCGCCGACGGTCTCCAGGATGATCGCGGCGATGGACTGCGGGCCCTCGAAGACGATGGTGTCCTCGAGGTGGCGCAGGGCCCGCTCGCACTCCTCGGCCTCGGTGGCCGCGTAGAAGGGCGAGCGGTAGGCGAAGGGGCCCCAGAAGTGCACGACGCCTGCGGTCGCGGTGTCGTTGCCGAAGCGTCGGGCGTCACCGGTCAGGTTGATCGCGGTGGAGGTGGCGCCGTGGTACGAGCGGTACGCGGACAGCACCTTGGGCCGGCCGGTGTGCAGCCGGGCCATGCGGACGGCGTTCTCGACGGCCTCGGCCCCGGCGTTGGTGAAGAAGATCTTGTCGAGGTCGCCCGGGGTGCGCTCGGCGATCAGCCGCGCCGCCTCGGAGCGGACGTCGACGGCGAAGCCGGGCGCGACCGTGCAGAGCCGCGCCGCCTGCTCCTGGATGGCCGCGGCGACCTTCGGGTGCTGGTACCCGATGTTGGTGTAGACGAGGGCGCTGGAGAAGTCGAGGTAGCGGTTGCCGTCGTAGTCCCAGAAGTACGATCCCTCGGCCCCGGCGACGGCGAGCGGGTCGATGAGTTCCTGCGCCGACCAGGAGTGGAAGACGTGCTTCCGGTCGGCGGCTTTCACAGCGTCCTTCGCGGCGGCGAGGTCGTGAGCTTCTGCGTTCATGAAACGAGCGTAGTTGTCCAGGATGTGGACGGCGGGTCGCCTCCGGCGTCGACGGCGCTCGAGCGGATTGGATCTTAAATTATCGTATGGCGGAACTTTGTTTCCGACATGCGAAATTCCAGGGGAGGGGTGTCCGGCGGCGGCCGCCCTAGGATTGGCAGCCCGGGGTAGGGGTACATGCGGCGCGGAGAGGCGCGGAGACGGGAGGCCCTGTGGCCGAGCAGACGCGGAGGCTCGTTCTCGGCGGCGCCACGACCGGTGTCGTGGGCCGGTGCCGGGACTTCACCCGCAAGGCGCTGGCCGACTGGCAGTGGCCGGGGGAGGCCGAGTCCGTGGAGGACGTGCTGCTGCTGGTCTCCGAGGTGATCACCAACGCCTGTCTGCACGGCGGCGGCCCCCGGGAGCTGGTCCTGCGGCACAGCCCCGAGCGGCTGCGCGTGGAGGTCAGCGACGACAGCCCCGAGCCGCCGAGGCGGCGGCTGCCCGGCGACCGCGCACTGCCGGGAGGACACGGGCTGATCGTGCTGGAACGGCTCGCGCGCAGCTGGGGCTCGGTGCCGTCGCAGGACGGCCGGCCGGGCAAGACCGTCTGGCTGGAGGTCCCGGCGGGCGGTCGCCCCCAGAACACCCCCTAGCCGGCCGCAGGCACCGCCTTGTCCTCGTCGTCCGTCCCGTCCGTCCCGTCCGTCCCGTCCGCCTCGTCGGGGTCGGTGAGCAGCCCGGTGCGCAGCTGCTCCAGGGTGCGGGTCAGCAGGCGGGACACGTGCATCTGCGACAGGCCCAGCCGGTCGCCGATCTCGGACTGCGTCAGCTCCTGCCCGAACCGCAGGGAGAGCAGGGTGCGGTCCCGCTCGGGCAGGCGGGCCAGGATCGGCTTGAGGGACTCCAGGCACTCGATGCGGTCGTACGCCGGCTCCTCCTCGCCGAGAGACGGCGGGTCGGCGCCCGAGTCCCGGTCGCCGTCCTCCTGGGCCGGGGCGTCCAGGGAGCGCGCGGAGTACGCGGACGCGGCCTTGCGGCCCTCCGCCAGCTCCTCGGGCGTGACGCCCAGCTGCCTAGCGAGCTCGGCGTCCGTGGGCTCACGGCCGAGTTCCTGCTCCAGGACGTCGTGTGCCTTGGCCGTGTCGATCCGCAGCTCCTGGAGCCGGCGGGGGACCTTCACGGCCCAGCTGGTGTCCCGGAAGAACCGCTTGATCTCCCCGGTGATCGTCGGCATCGCGAACGAGGTGAACTCCACCCCGCGCTCCGGGTCGAAGCGGTTGATGGCCTTGATCAGGCCGATCGTGCCGACCTGGACGATGTCCTCCATCGGCTCGCTGCGGCCGCGGAACCGCCGGGCGGCGTACTTCACCAGGCTGAGGTTCAGCTCGACCAGGGTGTTGCGGACGTAACTGAACTCAGCGCTGCCCTCCTCCAGCTCGGCCAGCCTCCGGAACAGGGACACGGAGAGGGCCCTGGCCTCGTGGGTTGCGACGTCTGTGAGGTCTGTACGGTGCATGGCGCTGCGCTCCTCCGACGAGCGGCCCCGGGGGGACACCCGGGGGTGCGTCGTCGCGCTGTCTCGCGCTGTCTCAGGGGATATACCCGCCGGAATTACCGCGTACCCACCCAACCGCCTGCCATGGGCCGAGGGGCGATCCCGCCCCGTATCAGCGATCTGTCAGCGGCTATCAGGGGCTCTCAGCGGTCTCTCCGCGGTCTGTCAGGACCCCCGCTCATGGTGACGACATCACAACGGAGCGACCGCGAAACGAGTGGACACCATGACCCAGATCCCGACCCGCGCGACCCGGCCGGCGGCCATCGCCGCCACCGGGCTCCGCAAGTCCTACGGAGACAAGACCGTCCTCGACGGCATCGACCTGCACGTCCCGGCGGGCACGATCTTCTCCCTGCTCGGCCCGAACGGCGCCGGGAAGACCACCACCGTCCAGATCCTCTCCACCCTCATCGCCGCCGACGCCGGCCAGGTCCGCGTCGCCGGGCACGACCTGGCCGCCGCGCCCGACTCCGTACGCTCCGCCATCGGCGTCACCGGCCAGTTCTCGGCGGTCGACAAGCTGCTCACCGCCGAGGAGAACCTCCGCCTGATGGCTGACCTGCGCCACCTCGGCAAGGCGGCCGGCCGCCGCCGAGCCACCGAGCTGCTGGAGGCCTTCGACCTGGCCGACGTGGCCGGGAAGGTGGCCATGACCTTCTCCGGCGGAATGCTGCGCCGCCTCGACCTGGCGATGACCCTGATGGGCGGCCCGCAGATCATCTTCCTCGACGAGCCGACCACCGGCCTCGACCCGCGCAGCCGCCGCGCGATGTGGCAGATCATCCGCGGGCTCGTCGCCGACGGGGCCACCATCTTCCTGACCACCCAGTACCTGGAAGAGGCCGACCAGCTCGCCGACCGCATCGCCGTCCTGGACGGCGGAAAGCTCGTCGCCGAGGGCACCGCGCACGAGCTGAAGCGGCTGGTCCCGGGCGGGCACATCCGCCTGGAGTTCACCGACGCGGCCGGCTTCGAGCGCGCCGCCCGCACCCTCGGCGAGGTCTCCCGCGACGAGGAGAACCTCACCCTCCGCGTCCCCAGCGACGGCGGCGTGCGCTCGCTGCGCTCCCTGCTCGACCGGCTCGACGCCCAGGCGATCGAGGTCGGCGGCCTCACCGTGCACACCCCCGACCTCGACGACGTCTTCCTCGCCCTGACCGGGCAGACCATCCCGACCCAGGACAAGGAGTCCGTGCGATGACCACCCACGCCGCCCCCGCCCCCGCCAAGCACCTGTTCCGCGACTGCACCACCATGCTGCGCCGCCAGCTGAAGCACGCCCTGCGCTACCCCGGCCTCTCCATCGGCACCATCGCCGTACCGGTCGTCTTCCTGCTCCTCTTCGTCTACGTCCTCGGCCGCCCCCTCGCAGCGGGCATCGGCACGGGCGCCGCCTATATCAATTACCTGGCCCCCGGCATCCTCCTGATGACCGTGACCGCCGCCTCCACCTCCACCGCGGTCTCCGTCTGCACCGACCTCACCGAGGGCATCGTCGCCCGCTTCCGCACCATGGCGATCTCCCGCTCCTCGATCCTCGTCGGGCACGTGGTCGGCAGCTTCATCCAGACCATGGTCAGCGTCGGCATCGTCATCGGGCTCTCGCTGCTGATGGGCTTCCGCCCGAACGCGGGCCTCACCGGCTGGCTCGCCGCGCTCGGCCTGATCGCCCTGCTCACCTTCGCCGTCACCTGGCTGGCGGTCGCGCTCGGCACGCTCAGCAAGACCCCCGAAGGCGCCAGCAACATCGTCATGCCGCTGGCCCTCCTGCCCTTCATCGGCAGCGCGTTCGTCCCCACCGACTCGATGCCCACCGTGGTCCGCGTCTTCGCCGAGTACCAGCCCTTCACCCCGGTCATCGAGACCATCCGGGCCCTGCTCATGGACACCCCGGCCGGCAGCGACGGGATCGCCGCCGTCGCCTGGTGCGTCGGGATCGCCGCGGCCGCCTGCCTCTGGGCGAACAAGCTGTTCAACCGCCCAGCGTGACCCGCGCCAGCTCCCGTACGTCCTCCATGGCCACTCCGCTCCCGCGATGCGCCGCCTCGGCGAAGTACTCCTCGTACTTCTCCCCGAGCGCGGCGCGCGCCGCGTTCTCCACCCGCTGCGCGTCGGGCCGCGAACGGTCCGGCCCGCCCCGCACCGCCAGGGCCGTCGCCAGCAGCCGCGCCGCCTCCCGCGGCCGGTCCAGCCGCACCGCCTGGTCCGCCACGCCGACCAGCACCTGGGCGACCGTCGGGGCGTGCAGGGAGCCCACCGCCAGGCCCAGGGCCTCGGCCCGGTGCGTGGCTGCCGACGTCAACTCGCCCTCGGCGGCGTCCAGATGGCCGAGGGTGTCGAGCAGCAGCGCATGGAACACCTGGTGGACGGCCACACCCCGGATGCCCTCCCGGGCCCGTGCCACATCGGCCCGCGCCTGAGCCGGCTCCCCGCTCCAGCGCGCCAGATCCGCCCGGCCGTGCGCCGTCGTGGCCAGCGCCTCCGGCCAGCCCGCGGCCCGGGCGTCCCGCTCCGCCCGCGCCATGGCCGCGGCGGCGGCCGCCGGATCCCCGGCCAGCCAGTACAACTGGGCCTGCTTGACCCGTGCGTGCAGCTGGTCCTCGACGATCCCCATCTCGCCGATCACCGCGATGGCCTCCTCGTAGTGCCCCAGCGCCGCGCCGAAGTCGCCCCGCTGGGCGACCAGATCGGCCAGTACGGTCAGCGCGAAGGAGATTCCCCACCGCTCCCCGACCCCCCGGAACCCGGTCAGGGCCTCCTCGATCTCGGCCTCCGCCTCGGCGGGCCGGCCGCCCTCCCCCAGCCGGGTCCGCGCGCCGCCCAGCAGGGCCTGCGCCCGTACCCACGGGTCCTCGTCGGCCAGCAGCCCGGCCCAGGCGTCCACCGACGAGGTCCCCCGCTCGCCTTCGCCGCCCAGCAGCCGCTGAAGCGGCTCCATGAACCGGACCACCGGATGCCGGCTGCCCGTCCGTCCGGCGAGCAGCAGCCCCCGGCGCAGCGTGTCCGCGGTCTGCTTGTCGTCACCGAGGCCGGCCGTGGCGAACAGCACGGCCAGCGCGCAGGCCAGCGCCCGGTGCTCCTCGTCCTCGGCCGACTCGGGCTCCCCGGCGGGCAGCGGCAACGCCAGGGCCCGGCCCGCCAGTTCGTTGCCCTCCGCCTTGTGGCCGCTGAGCCACCAGTACCACCCGGCCGCCGCGACCAGCCGTACGGCCTCCCGCGCCTCGCCCGCCGCGATCGCGCCGCGCAGCGCCGCGTTGAGGTTGTCGTGCTCCGCGGTGAGCCGCGCGAGCCACTCCAGCTGCTCGGCCCGGCGCAGGTACGGGTCCGCCGTCCGCGCCAGCTGCGTGAAGTACGCGGCGTGCGCCCGCCGGATCCGCTCCTGCTCCCCGGCCTCCGCGAGCCGCTCCAGACCGTACGCCCGGATCGTCTCCAGCATCCGGTAGCGCCCGTCTCCCGCCGTCACCAGCAGGGACTTGTCGGCGAGCGAGGTGAGCAGGTCCAGTACGCCGTACGCCTCGACCGGGCCGCCCGCGCACACCCCCTCGGCGGCCTCCACCGTGGCGCCGCCCGGGAAGGCGGCCAGCCGGCGCAGCAGCGCCCGCTCCGCCTCCGTGAGCAGCTCCCAGCTCCAGTCGACCACCGCCCGCAGGGTCTGGTGCTGTCGCGGAGCCGTCCGCGCCCCGCCGGTCAGCAGCCGGAACCGGTCGTCGAGCCGGGCGGCCAGCTGCCCGGCGCTCATCGTGCGCAGCCGGGCCGCGGCCAGTTCGATGGCGAGCGGCATCCCGTCCAGCGCCCGGCAGATCCGGATCACCTCGGCGGCCGTCTCCTCGGTGACCGCGAAGTCGGAACGGGCCGCCGCCGCCCGGTCGTTCAGCAGTCGGACCGCCTCGTACGACATGGCCTCGGCCGCGTCCGCGCCCTGGGGCGGCAGGGCCAGCGGGCGCACCGGCCACAGCGCCTCGCCGGTGAGACCGAGCGGCTCCCGGCTCGTCGCCAGGATGCGCAGCCCGGGGCATTCGCCGAGCAGCCGGTCGGCCATCGCGGCGGCCGCCTCGACGAGGTGCTCGCAGTTGTCGAGCACCAGCAGAGCGGTACGGGTGCGCAGCGCCGAGCCGAGCCGGTCCAGCGGGTCGCCCGCCGCCGGCGCGTGCTCCCGCAGGCCCAGTGCGGACAGCACGGCCTGCGGTACGTCGGCCCCCGCGCTCAGCGGCGCCAGCTCCACCAGCCAGACGCCGTCGGGGAACCGGCCGAGCAGCGGGCGCGCGCTCTGGAGGGCCAGCCGTGTCTTGCCGGCGCCGCCCGGCCCGGTGAGCGTGGTGAGCCGGAACCGGCCGATCAGGGCGTCCACCCCGGCGAGGTCCTCGTCCCGGCCGACGAAACTGGCCAGCGCGGCCCGCAGGTTGGTCGGCGGCGGCGGGGCGTCGGCGGCGCCGGCGGCTTTCGGTGCGGCCGCCGCCGGGCCGGGAACGGCAAGGGGAACGGGAACGGAAGCGGGAACGGCTGCGGGCGGCGCGGTCAGCTCGCCGCGCAGTACGGCGGTGTGCAGCGCCGACAGCTCCGGTGACGGGTCGGCGCCGAGTTCCTCGGCGAGGACCTCGCGCGCCCTGCCGTACGCGGCCAGCGCCTCGGCGGGCCGTCCGGCCGCGACCAGGGCCCGCATCAGCGCACCGACGAGCCCTTCCCGCAAGGGGTGTTCGGCGATCAGGGAGCTCAGCTCGCCGGTCAGCTCCCGGCCGCGCCCCACCCGCAGATCGGCCTCGATGCGGTCCTCCAGGACCGCCATGCGCAGCTCGGTGAGCCGGGTCACCGGCGCCCGGAAGAAGTCGGAGGCGGCCACGTCCAGCAGCGCCGGCCCGCGCCACAGCCCGAGTGCCTGCCGCAGCAGCGCCGCGGCCTCGCCGGGGTCGGCGGCCAGCGCGCCGCGTCCGGCCGCGGCCAGCCGCTCGAAGCGGACCACGTCCACCTGGTCCGGTTCGAGGACGAGGCGGTAGCCCGCCGGATGCGATGCGATCTCCACGCCGGGCAGCGCCCGCCGCAGCCGGGACACCAGCCCCTGCAGGGCGTTCGCGGCGCCCATCGGGGGATCGCTCTCCCAGATCCCGTCGATCAGCAGCTCGGAGGCCACCACCCGGCCGGGTTCCAGCGCCAGCAGGATCAGCAGGGCCCGCAATCGCGCCCCGCCGACCCCGACGCCGCCCCCGTCTTCGCCCCGTACCTCCAGGGCCCCCAGCATCGAAATGCGCATGGCGCCATTCTGCGGGAGGCCCGTCCGGCGGGTGGGTGCGGTGCGGCGGCGGGAGTTATTTGTCCGAGTAGCTGAAGTCCCCGACCGTCCACGCGCTGACGTCCTCGAGGGCGATCCGGTACATGCCGCCGGTCTCGGGGATGCCCAGGGTGCCCTGGAGGATGCGCGCCACGTGGAAGTGCAGGTGCGAGGGTGCCCCGGCGGCGGGCGCGGCCCGGCCCGCCGGTCCGGAGGCTCTGAAGACCTCGGCGAACGGGGCCAGCTGGTCCGAGTCCTGGAGGACCTCGGCGACACGCTGGCGCCAGACGCTTTCGGGGGCGAGGCGGCCGGTGATGACGGCGCCGTGGACGACGACGGTCAAGGACATCTGATTGGTTTGCTCCGACTCGACCATGGCAGCGAGATCGATGAGCAGGTCGTCAGGGGTCGACATGGGCCGGACTCTAGCAAGCGCGGACGTCATCGGAAGCCGCGCCAGGTCAGCGCCTCAGGCCGCCATCCCGGGTCCGTGGCGGCGCTCCTGGGAGGGGCGGCCGCGCCGGCCGCGGGAGCCGCGGGCGCCGCGTACGGGCCGGTCCTGACGGGGCGAGGTGATGGTGACGGGGATGCCGGAGGGCGTCTGGGCGCCGGTGATGCGGCTCAGTGCCTCTTCGCCCGAGCGGACCTGGGTGGTCTGCGGGGTGATGCCCGCGGCGGCCATCAGGCGGGTCATGTCGCGCCGCTGGTTGGGGGTGACCAGGGTGACGACGCTGCCGGACTCGCCGGCGCGGGCGGTGCGGCCGCCCCGGTGGAGGTAGTCCTTGGGGTCGGTCGGCGGGTCGACGTTCACGACGAGGTCGAGGTTGTCGACGTGGATGCCGCGCGCCGCGACGTTGGTCGCGACCAGGACGGTGACGTGTCCGGTCTTGAACTGCGTCAGGGTGCGGGTGCGCTGCGGCTGCGACTTCCCGCCGTGCAGCGCGGCGGCCCGTACACCGCTGCTCAGCAGGTGCTCGGTCAGCCGGTCGACGGCGTGCTTGGTGTCCAGGAACATGATCACCCGGCCGTCGCGGGCCGCGATCTCGGTGGTGGCGGCGTTCTTGTCGGCGCCGTGGACGTGCAGCACGTGGTGCTCCATCGTGGTGACCGCGCCGGCCGAGGGGTCGACGGAGTGCACGACGGGGTCGGTCAGGTAGCGGCGCACGAGCAGGTCCACGTTGCGGTCGAGCGTCGCGGAGAAGAGCATCCGCTGACCCTCGGGGCGCACCTGGTCCAGGAGGGCGGTGACCTGCGGCATGAAGCCCATGTCGGCCATCTGGTCGGCCTCGTCCAGGACGGTGATGGCGACCTGGTTCAGCCGGCAGTCGCCGCGTTCGATGAGGTCCTTGAGCCGTCCGGGTGTGGCGACGACGACCTCGGCGCCGCCGCGCAGCGCGCCGGCCTGCCGTCCGATGGGCATGCCGCCCACGACGGTGGCGGTACGGAGCTTCAGGGCGCGGGCGTACGGGGCGAGGGCGTCGGTGACCTGCTGGGCCAGCTCGCGGGTGGGGACGAGGACCAGGGCCAGCGGCTGGCGGGCCTCGGCGCGCTGTCCGGCCGTACGGGCCAGCAGTGCGAGGCCGAAGGCGAGGGTCTTGCCGGAGCCGGTCCGTCCGCGGCCCAGTACGTCACGGCCCGCGAGGGCGTTCGGCAGGGTGGCGCCCTGGATCGGGAAGGGCACGGTCACGCCCTCGGAGCCGAGCGCGGCGAGCAGCGGTTCCGGCATGTCGAGATCCGCGAAGGCCTCGACGGCGGGAAGCGCGGGGGTGAGCGTCTTGGGGACGGCGAATTCCCGCTGTACGGCGGGCCGGCGGCCGCCGTGGCCCGAGCGGGCGGGGGCGTGGCGATTGTTCGTGCGCGTGGTGGTGCGGTTCATGCAGAACCTTTCCTCGATGCGGCGCGTATCGAGGAATTCCTGAAGGGATTCGCGAGAACGAGCCGTGGAAAACAACAAGCTGGGGCCCGCACCCGAAGGTGCGGGCCCCAGCTGCGTGTGGGCGTCAGCGTCAGGCGGGAACGATGTTCTCGGCCTGCGGGCCCTTCTGGCCCTGCGTGACGTCGAAGGTAACCTTCTGGCCTTCCTGAAGCTCACGGAAGCCAGAAGAGGCGATGTTCGAGTAGTGGGCGAAGACGTCAGCGCCGCCGCCCTCCTGCTCGATGAAGCCGAAGCCCTTTTCCGCGTTGAACCACTTCACGGTGCCAGATGCCATATGAATTCTCCTTTGGGGCAGTGCCCGGAATCGCACTGTGCGAAAGCCGGCGTCGCCGTGATGATTGCCCCGACCGGAAACTTCACCGGTAAATAAAAAGAGCGCCCACCGAAAAATCCGGTGAGAGCACTTGTAAGTTTTTTGGGAACCACAACTGCAACTGAGATCACCGTAGCACAGAGGGGCGCCGTGAGCAGGGAAACTTCTAATTCTGCACCGGCAGGAACAGATAACCGTCTGCGGAAGTCATATAAGCGATGTCGGTGATTCAGGAATTTTCGCGTCCGCGGCGCATCGCCTCGTTCAGCCGGAGGGCTTCGTCGAGCTGGTCCTCAAGTGCGATGATCCGACAGGCCGCCTCCACGGGCGTGCCGCCGTCGACCAGCTCCCTGGCCCGCGCCGCGATGCGCAACTGGTAGCGGGAGTAGCGTCGGTGACCGCCCGCCGAACGGAGCGGAGTGATGAGGCGGGCCTCGCCGAGGGCGCGGAGGAAGGCGGGGGTGGTGCCGAGCATTTCCGCGGCCCGGCCCATCGTGTAGGCGGGGTAGTCGTCGTCGTCGAGACTGTCGGCCAGCGGGGACTTCTCAGAGGTCACTCAAGAGACGCTAACCCTGATGGCAGACCATGTCTACTCCGCCCATGGCAGATTTCCTCCGGTATTGGCCTCTGAAGTTATGCGCTGCCGACACCACTTTTTCGCGTACCGCCCGGTCTAGGCGCCCACGGCCGCGTGCTTGCGCGCCACCGAGACGATGAGGGACCGGAGCCGTTCGACGTACAGCCGCATGTTCTCGTGGGCGGCGGCGGTGTCCGGGTAGCGGGCGGCGAACTGCAGGCCCTCGTGGATCCGGGTGATCCACGCGCACACCTGGTCGCCGTACGAGACCCGGATCAGGCCGTACGCCTTGAGGTCCTGCCACCGCTCCGATCCGGCGATGCCGCGCGCGTCGACGAAGGAGACGATCGAGTACAGGTCCGGAGAGGTGGGCCGGAAATCGGAGCCCAGCAGGCGCAGAACCCGCGCGATCGGCATCCGGGACAGCGCCCGGTTCTCCCGCAGCGCCGAGCGGACCATCGCCAGCGCGTCGTCGAAGTCCGCCGCCCGCCCCACCGGGACCTCGATCGGCGCACCGCCCACGTACCAGCCCACCGACTCCGACCACTGGGAGTTCGCCCGGGTGTGGAACGGCACGACGGTGCGGTACACCTGCTGCCCGGCGAGCTCGCGGACGATGAGCCCGGTGGCCGCGAGGATGCCGATCAGGCTTCCGCCGTACGGACGGCAGTAGGCCTCGAAGGCCGCCGCGTCCGCCTCGTCCACGAGCATGTCGTGCGTGAACTTCTGGGTGGGCAGCGGGCCTTGGGGGTCGAGACCGAGGTCTACGGGGAAGTTGGGCAGCTTTCCGTCGCACCGGGCGATGAACTCCCGCCAGCGGGCCACGATCGCGTGCGTGTCGTCGATCAGGTCGGCGTGCGTGCGCTCCGTCGCGCAGAAGTCGACGTAACTGGCGACCGGGGCCGTGTCCACGGAGCGGCCCTCGAGGCCCGCCTCGTAGAGCGCGTGGATCTCGGCGGGGATGCGCTGGATCGAGTACGCGTCGACGTTGCTGTGGTCGAACGCCATGTAGACGCTCGTGCCCGCGTCCCTGACGACCGCGGTGTAGATGAAGTTCGGCCAGGTGAGGGCGTTCGCCGCGACGTCGAACCGGTCCTGCAGGTACCGGGTCAGCGTGACCGGGTCGGCGAAGTGGCCGACGTCCTCGCGGTGCAGCTCGACGGCGTCGGCCTCCAGGGTGTAGCGCCGCATGTCGTCGCCGACCCAGCGGAACCCGCTGCGCAGCGTCTCGTGCCGGAGCGTCCAGGCCTGCAGCGCGCCTTGGAGGACCTCGAGATCGACCTGTCCCGGGACGTCGAACGCGGCGCCGAGCCAGGTCGGTACGACCAGGCCGTCCTCCTGTACCGAGCGCGCCGTGCGCACGTGGGACTCCTGTACGTACGCGGGCGGGCGGCTGTCCTCCGACAAGCCGGTCGCCGCCTCGACCGTCGCCGGGTGCAGCGTCCATTCCACGAGACGTCCTGCCCGGATCTCGCAACGCTGGATGTCGGTCATTCGCACGGGGCACTCCGCATCACTGGGCATCGCTCACATGGCACAACGGGACCAACGAGGCGGGTGAGCCGAAAGAAACGCGGCCGCCCGCCGCCCGGCCGCTCCGAGCGGTGACGGCGTGGATGCGAAACGTGCTTTTTTATGCCTATTTTGGCAAAAGTGCAGATAGCCCCTGCACGACCGCACCTGTCTCCTTGAGGAAGGCCCGTCCATGAAGCGATTCCCGGTGATCGGGGTGCTGTGCGTCAGCGTGGCGTTCGGTCTCGCCGCGTGTTCCGACGACAGTTCGCCCGCTGAGGAGGCCACCCAGGCAGCCACCGAACTCTGCAGCGACCTGACCGAGCTCAAGGCCGACAACGCCAAGCTGAAGGCCCTGAACCCCGCGACCGCGACCAAGGACCAGGTCCAGGACGCCTACGAAGCCGTGCGCTCGGACTGGGACGGCGTCAAGGACAGCCTGGGCAAGCTGAAGGACGCGGAGCGCTCCGCGGTACAGGCCGCCGCCGACGACCTCAAGAAGGCCTACGACGACCTGCCCGGCGACACGACCGGCAAGGACGCGCGCACCACGCTGCAGCCGCAGATCGAGAAGCTGGACGAGGCCACGACGGCCGCCACCACCGGTCTGAAGTGCTGACACCCCCTACAAGGGCACCCGGCGACCGGGAGGCAGCAGCTCGCTGACGACGGAGGCGACCACGGCCGCCAGGATCACCACGGGCATCATGGCGGTGCCTCGCCGGACGACCGTCCGGTGATCAGCGCGTGGAGGGCGGCGCAGGCCGCGGCGCCCAGGGCGCACAGCACGGTCCGTACGAGGGGCCGCTGCGTGACGCGGCGATCGCCCGGGACCCCTCCAGCCGGGGGTGCAGCGCGGCGGCGAGGGCCGCGGCGACGCGCCAGCGCCCACAGGACGTCCGTCACGTCCAGGCGGGGGAACGGGGTGGACAGGGGCAGGGACAGCTGTCCCGTCTCCAGACCGGTCCTGTTCCGGCGACGAGCGCAGGAGTTCCGGCTCCTCCTGGCCGGTCCCGGTCCCGCCGACGTGCGACTCCGTCATTGGTCACTCCGCTCGGGCGTTTCCCGCCTGCGCACCCCGATCTGTACCGCGCCGAAGAGGACCTTGGCGATCACGCCCACCACGATCAGATCGGCGACCATCTGCAGGGTGGTCAGCACGCGGCCGACCCCTGTGGTCGGCACGATGTCCCCGAATCCCACGGTTGCGAACACCGTGACCGTGAAGTAGAGCGCGTCGGTCCGGTTCAGCGACTCCGAGAACGATCCCGGCACTCCCCCGGCGAGCAGGTAGTACGTGGCGGAGAACAGCACCAGGAACAGCGGCACGGCCGTGGCAAGCACCTCTATCGCCCGCAGCCGCGGATATTCCGCACGGGTGACGACCGAGACCTGCCAGGCGATCAGCCACCCGAACAGTCCCAGGCCGATCACGAGCGAGACGACGGTGGCGACACCGAATCCGTGGTCCAGGGGAGTCAGGTAGTAGAACGCCGTGATCAGGACCACCCAGGCCACCGACCGGAGCGTATGGGCCGCCACGGCGCGTCGGCGCCGCCGGACTGCGTTGCGTTCCATGGCTTCAGGAGAACGGGCCGGAGCCCATCCCGCGACCGGAGCGGGCTCCGGTCGCGTCGCCCCGTGGGGCGTCCAGACGAGCGGGTACGTCTCGCTCCCCGTCCGTTCGACCCACCGGAGCCGGTCCCGTACGACGGCACGCCGGTCCTCAGGGCTCCGTTCCAGCAGCCGGGTGAGCATGTCGCGCATGCCGCGCAGTGCCATCGGGGAGCCGGCGGCGGCGAAGACGAGGTCGTCGACGGCCGTTCGGACGTACTGCTCCCAGTCGGGCAGGGGGACCGTCACCCACAGCCGGCCGGTGTCGTCGGCGAAGTGGCCGATGTCCAGCTCCCGGCCAGCCCGGCGGCCGCGCAGACGAGCTGAGACAGGTTCCGGCAGGTCTCGCGCGTCGCCCGGTGGAACTGCGGCCTCCTCCGGTCCCGGTCCCGATGCAACCACGGAAGGGCGGTCACCGCCGTCGGGCGGCCTGTTCGGTTGCGCCCACCGTGTCCCGCACCGTGGTGGACGGGTGATAGCTGGGCACGAGTGGAGGCGTCGGCATGCGGGCCGCCCGTGTGGCCCCCAGGATGGGCGCGATCCCGTCCGCCTCTGCAGTCAGGAGCTGTTTCCCATGCTGGAGCGCAAGCTGCGCAAGGACCGCACCGAGGTCACCTTCGTCCTTCCGGCGGACACACCGCCCGGGCCGGTGAGCGTGGTCGGCGACTTCAACGACTGGCAGCCCGGGGCGCACACCCTGGAGCCGCGCAAGGACGGGAAGCGGGCCGTCACGGTCGAATTGCCGTGTGAAAGCGCGCATTCCTTCCGGTACCTGGCCGCCGGCGACTACTGGTTCAACGACGAGAGCGCCGGCGACCGGGACGGCCCCAACAGCCGTCTGCACACGTGAGGACCCCGCACGGCTAGCCTCCTCCTCATGCTGCGCATCTCCGAGTACGAGACGCTCGCCTCCCAGCCCGGCGCGACGTCATGACGGCGGGTACGTTCCGGCGTCTGGTCGTCCTGCGGCACGCCAAGTCCGCCTGGCCGCCGGACGTCCCCGATGCCGAGCGGCCGCTCGGCCCGCGGGGTCTGCGCGACGCCCCGGCCGCCGGCCGCTGGCTGCGCGAGGGCGACTGCGAGCCCGACCTCGTCGTGTGTTCGCCCGCGCGCCGTACCCGCCAGACGTGGGACCTGGCCGCGGCCGAGTCCGGCGTCACCGCGCCGGTGACCTACGAGGAACGGGTCTACGGGGCGAGCACCGAGGAGTTGCTGGACCTCGTACGGGAAACCCCCGCGCAGGTGCGGACGCTGCTGCTCGTCGGGCACAACCCCGGCGCGCAGGAGCTGGTCCTGTCGCTCGCCGGCGAGGGGGACGCACGCGGGCTGGAGCAGGCCCGTACGAAGTTCCCGACGTCCGCGATCGCGGTGCTGCGCGTACCCGGCCCCTGGTCGTCCCTCGTACCGGGCGCCGCCCGGCTGACCGACCTCGTCGTGCCCCGGGGCGCGAAGCCCTGAGCGGCGGGAAGCCTTGAGCGGCGGGAAGCCGGCCGGGCCTCACTCGCCGATGCGTACCAGCGCAAGCGTGATGTTGTCCGGGCCCCCGGCGTCGATGGCCGCCTTCCACAGCTCGAAGGCGGCCTTGCCGTCGTCGTGCACCCGCAGCAGATCGTCGATGGCTTCCTCGGGCACCGGGTCGGTCAGCCCGTCGCTGCACACCAGGTAGCGCTCACCGGTGGACAGCGCGAAGTCCGCCACATGGGGAGTGATCTCGCTGTGGGCGCGGCTGCCGCCGAGCACCTGCGTGACGGCCGAGGTGGTGCGATGACCCGGTGCCGGCGGCGGGCTGTCGTCCACGCTGAGCTGGCGCAGCCCGTCCCCGGTCGCGTGGAACACCTTGCTGTCACCGACGTTGAAGGCCAGCAGCGACTCCTCCAGTACGAGGGCTCCGGCGACCGTGGTCCCCATGGCGGTCAGCTCCGGACGGCCTTCGGCGGCCGAGTACACCGCGCGATTGCACAGGTCCAGGGCGTCGCGGACGGCCTGGCCGCCGTCCATCGAGGGGCCGAGCATGGAGAGGTGGCGGACGACCAGCTCACTGGCGACCTCGCCGGCGGGCTGCCCGCCGAGCCCGTCGGCGACCGCGACGACGAGCGGTCTGCCGAGGGGGAACACGAGCGTCTGGGGGCTCTCGGTCGCGGTCCCGCACAGTGTCCACGGTCCGATGACCAGGCTGTCCTCGTTGTGATCGCGCACGAGCCCCACATGGCTCAGGGCGGTCACGGCTATGTACGGCACCTCGACGTCCCGCCTCTCCGCAACGGCGAACGCTGTCCCTCCCCATTGTCGCGCTGCTCGGCATGCGGCGCGTGACCTGCCGGAGCAGGCTGGTCCTGGGGCCCGAGGAAAGGACTGCGGGAGATGTTCGCGAGGCTGAGCACCTACCAGGGATCACCGGTTCCCGCAGAGGGAGACGTGACCGCGAATTCGGAGGCGATCGTCCAGCAGGTCAAGGACGCGCCCGGCTTCCGCGGCGTGTACTACCTCGTCGACCGTGCCTCGGGAGAGGCCATGTCGCTGACCTTGTGGGAGGACGAGCGGACCATGCGGGACAGCGAGGAGCAGGCCGCCCGGATCCGCGAGGAGACGGCCCGGCGCGAGGGCCAGCGGATCGTCTCGGTCGAGCACTTCGAGGTCGGCTTCAGCCACTTGCAGCCGTAAGGCCGTCCGACAGCAGCCCGTGGGCCGCCGAAGAGGTCTCGTCGGAGTGCGTGCCGGTGCCGACGGGGGTTCTGCTGGCGGCCAGCCAGGAGCGGGCGGGGCCGGCGGGCGTTGCCGTGTCCACGGTGAGGTGGAGGCGGGTGGCGCCGTCGAGGGCGGGGTAGCTGCGCTGTTCCGTGCCCGCGAAGCAGCGGCGAAGCGCCTCCGCGACCGCGCGGGCGGCTTCGGGCGTGTGCGCGATGATCCGGACCTCGGCATGTCCGAGCGACGGCAGAGTCTGGGTCCCTATGTACTTCACGCTGGCGTGTTCCCTTTCGTAGCGGGCAGAGAAGTCGGCGGATGGGCTGGGCAGCCCATCCGCCGGCCCCGGTCGGGAGGAAGGTCTGTTCCTCACCGGTCGGCATCGTGCGGTGGGCTCGACGACTGGTGCCGTCCGGCTGACCGGGAGCTTTCGGCAGGGGCCGGCGGGATCCCCGAGGGGGACATGCAGGCCCCGCCTTCGTCCTCCCAGGTGGCTTCGCGGCGCCGGGCGTCACCGGCTCCGCGCCCGATGGCGGATTCGTTGGCCATCAGGACACCTGCGCCGAGGGCGCTGCCCGGGATCGCGGCGGCGGTCATCAGCCGGGCCGCGGCCGCGGGTTCGGTCTCGGGCGGGATCACCAGCAGGTCCCAGCGGCCGACGGTGTAGGAGAGCAGGATCAGCTGGTCGGGATCCTGTTCGGTGAACCAGCCCACGTGCAGGGTGCGCCCCGCCACCTGCACCGTGTGCGGGATGGCGGGCCAGCGGGTGGGGTTCACGGTGACGCGGGTGATGCGCCCCCAGGGCTCGTCCAGAGCGGCGGCGAGCGCCGGAAGCTCGGCTTCGAGGTCACGGGAGTAGGGCCACCAGGCCCCGTCGAGCCGCCCTGCGAGAGCGGTCTTCGGAGTGAGGGACAGGCGTGCCGGACGCATCGCTACGGCGAGGGACTCGGCGCGGTCAAGGGTCGTGATCATGTCGCGGACCCGTCCCCGGGCCGTTCATGAACGGCCCGGCGCAGTGATCGCCGGAAACGACGTCCGCGTGGGAGGCGGGTGTGCGAAATACTCCCGGTGTCTTCACCGTACTCCGGTTCGCGGTCCAGGAACCCGCTTCTGACCAGCTATTTTCCGGCCTGCCCCGGAAGCCTCAGCGGCCGAGGTACCGCTCGACGGCTTCGGCGACGGCCTCGGGGGACTCCTCCGGTGCGTAGTGCCCGGTGTCCGGGAGCACCTCGAGCTGGGCGTTCGGGTACCACTGCATCCAGGTGGCCCGCATGGCCTCGGGCCCCAGCGCGGGGTCGTTCGCACCGGCGAGGAGGAGGACCGGGACCGGATTGCCCTTCACCCGCTCGTGGAAGTCGACGCGCGCCCAGGAGTCCAGGTACGTGCGGAAGGCCGTCGCCGAGGAACCACCCACCGAGCGGCCCACCATCCCGTCCAGCCAGGCGTCGTCGTGCAGCCCGCCGCTGGTGTTGTCGAGGATGGCCCTGCGGTTGGCGGGACTCTTCGCGGCACCGGCGAACAGCTCCCAGGTCTCCCCTTCGAGTGGGAAGCCGGACGCGGGCACCGCCGAGATGCCGATGAGCGAGCGGATCCGCGACGGGGCGTCCAGCAGCATCAGCTGGGCCGCCTTGGCGCCCATGGAGTGGCCGATGACCGAGAAGGACTCCCAGCCCAGATGGTCGGCGACGGCGAGGGCGTCCCCGGCGACCTCCTCCATCGTGAACGCGCCGTCGGTGTCGATCGCCTCCCCGTACCCGCGGCAGTCCAGGAACGCGTAACTGAACGCGTCCCCGTCCAGGTGCTCGCGCATCGGGTCGAAGCTCGACCGGTCGCCGAACCAGTTGTGCAGCAGGAGGGCTCGTTCGGAGCCGGTACCCAGTACGTCGTGCGGAATGACCTGTCCTGTCACAACATCCCCTGCTCATCAGGTGACCGGCGGTCACCGGCGGTCAAGTCTCGCGATCTCCGCAGGCCGACGGCAACGCGACACCCCGCGCAGCGCGGCGGATGGCGCCGGGTCCGGCTCGGTGGGCACGTAGAGTGAGGATTCGTGTCTCTGGGTGAGGTGTGACGGCGCTGTCGCGGCACTGGGCGGATCGCCTTTCGTGAGGAGTGCCGATGAGCAGCCAGTGGGCTTTGGCGGTGGCCGGGGGCGTGGTGGCCGGCTACGGGGCGTTCTCGCGGCGGCTGTCGACGACCGTGATCTCCGGGCCCTTGCTGTTCATGGTGTCCGGCTTGGCGATCGGCGGCCCGCTGGGCTTCGACCTGATGAACCGGGCCAAGGATCCCGAAGTCACCCGGACCCTGTTGGAGGCGGCGCTGGTCCTTGTGCTGTTCACGGACGCGGCCTCGATCCGGGCCGGGGACCTGCGGCGGGAGGAGTTCCTGCCGCTACGGCTGCTCGCCGTGGGCATGCCGGTCACGATCGCGTTGGGGTGGCTCGTCGCGTGGCCCTTGCTGCCGGGGCTCGGCATGTGGGAGCTGGCACTGATCGGCATCATCCTGGCGCCGACGGATGCCGCGCTCGGGCAGCAGGCCGTCTCCAACAAGCGGGTTCCGGCGCTGGTCCGCGGCGGCCTGGGGGTCGAATCGGGCCTGAACGACGGCCTGGCGCTGCCGTTCTTCGTGCTGGCACTGGCGGCGGCGGGTGAGGGCCACGGGCATCCTGGCGTCCTCGAGACGTTCCTGCGTGCGCTGCTGCTGAGCGGTGCGGTCGGAGTCGCGGTCGGCTCGGCGGGGGCGGGCCTGCTCCGCCGGTCGGTGGCCCGGGGCTGGAGCAGCCCTGATTGGCGGCCGTTCCTGACGATCGCCGTCCCCGTCGTCACCTACGCGCTGTGCGTCGTGGCCGACGGCAGCGGCTTCATCGGTGCCTGGGTCGCCGGCGTGGCGTTCGGCATCCGGCTTCGCCCGGCACCGGGGGGTGACGGCGCCCGCGCGGACGGTCCGGATCCCGCGGAGAGCACGATCTTCGCCGAGCGCCTCGGTCTCCTGCTCGCCTCGCTGAGCTTCCTGGTCTTCGGCGCGGTGATTCTGGGACCTGCCCTTCAGCACCTCACATGGCGGACGGTGGTCTACGCGCTGCTCAGCCTGACCGTCATCCGGATGCTGCCGGTCGCCCTCGCGCTGATCGGCACGGGCCTGCGGCCGGCCTCCGTCGCCTACATCGGCTGGTTCGGCCCGCGGGGGCTCGCCTCCCTGGTGTTCGGGCTGATCGCCTTCGAGGAACACCTGCCCGGGACGACCTTGATGGGCGACGTCATCGCCCTGACCGTGGGTCTCAGCATCCTCCTGCACGGCGCCTCGGCCCCGTTCCTGGGAAATCGCTACGGCGACTGGTTCGCGAGCACGCTCCGCGCCGAACCGGCTCTGCGCGAGAACGCACTCGCGGCCGACGGCGCCGACGGTTCATCAACTGCCCGTGAATAACCCGAAGCTGACTGCTGATCACCGTCGATAGGGTGGCCGCGTCCGATCAGATCGCTGTCCCTGGAGGTTGTGCGGTGTCCGAACTCGGCGGCCCGGGTCCCTCACCCGGCTCCGTACCCCCGCCCCCGGCCCACGCGCCTCGCCCCCCGCTGCCGCCCCCGGCCCACGCGCCTCGCCCCCCGCTTCCCCCGCTGCCGGCCCAGGCGCCGGGCCCCGGCCAGAACCGGGGCCCCGTGATCGGCGCGCTGATCACGGCCGCGGCCACCATCGCGGCCGCGGTCATCGCCGCCGTCGCGATGGGCGGCAACGACGACAAGCCCGCAGCGCAGCCGGGCCCCGCCGCCGTCACTTCCGCCCAGCCGCCCGCCGCTTCGCCCACCCCCTCCCCGGTGGCCTCGAAGCCGGTCCAGTCCCTGCCGTCCCAGAGCCCGGCTCCGAAGGCGTCGAAGAACGCCCGTATCGAGGCGAACCCGGACAGCGGTTCCAGCGGCACGGTGATCACCCTCACCGGCTCGGGCTTCGCGGCGGGCGAGCGGGTACGCCTCGTCTTCAACGGCAGCTATGGCAAGGAGTGGGAGCTCCGGGACGTCACGGCTTCGGCCGATGGCGGCTTCGTCGCGGAGATCAAGGTTCCTGCGGAGGGCGCGGACAACCAGCAGAGGTCGGTCGAGGCCAAGGGGCTGGACAGCAAGCGGACCGCGGACACGCCGTTCACCACCACCGAGTGACCCGCCCCCGAACCGAAAGGGCCGGGTCGCTTGCGGCCGTTCAGTTCATCGGGATGATGTCGGGGGCGCCGAGCCGTACCGCGTCGGCGGTCCGGTCGTCCGGCTGCTGCTGGGCCTCGCGCTCGGCGGCCACGCGCTTGAGGTAGTGGTCGACCTCGCGGTCCTGGTGCGCCCGGTCCCATCCCAGGTGGGGCGCCATCAGCTGGGCCACGGTCGGCGCCGCGTCCACCCCGCGGTCCCAGGACTCGATGGAGATCCGGGTGCGCCGGGCGAGGACGTCCTCCAGGTGGCGGGCTCCCTCGTGGGTCACCGCGTACACGGCCTCGACCCTCAGGTAGTCGTCGGAGCTCGGCAGTGCCTCGCCGAGCGCGGGGTCGGCCGCCACCAGGGCGAGCAGTTCGGGCGCCAGGGAGCCGTAGCGATTCAGGAGGTGCTCGATGCGGGCGACATGGAGCCCGGAGCGCTCGGCGAGCCGGTGCCGCGAGTTCCACAGCGCCGGATAGCCGTCGGCGCCCAGCAGCGGAACGCGGTGCGTGACGCAGTCGGGGACCTTCTCGTCCAGGGCGCGGACGGCCTCGTCGACCGCGTCCTTGGCCATCACCCGGTACGTGGTGTATTTGCCGCCCGCCACCACGACGAGTCCGGGCACGGGATGGGCGACCAGGTGCTCCCGGGACAGCTTGCTGGTCTCCGCCGCCTCGCCGGACAGCAGGGGGCGCAGGCCGGCGTAGACGCCCTCGACGTCCTCGGGGACCAGGGGGGTGGTCAGGACGCTGTTGACGTGTTCCAGCAGGTAGGTGACGTCCTTGGAGCTGAGGGCGGGGTGGGCCTTGTCGAGCGTCCAGTCCGTGTCGGTGGTCCCGATGATCCAGTGCCGGCCCCAGGGGATGACGAACAGCACGCTCTTCTCGGTGCGCAGGATCAGACCGGTGCGGGAGTTGATGCGGTCACGGGGGACGAGCAGGTGGACGCCCTTGGAGGCGCGGACGTGGAACTGGCCGCGGGTGCCGGCCATGGCCTGGGTGTCGTCCGTCCACACCCCGGTCGCGTTGATGACCTGCTTGGCCCGCACCTGCGTCTCGTCGCCGCTTTCCAGGTCCGTGACCACGGCGCCGACCACCCGCTCGCCCTGGCGCAGGAAGCGGCTGACCCGGGTGCGGTTGGCGGTCAGTGCCCCGTACGCGGCGGCCGTACGGGCGAGGAACAGGGTGTGCCGGGCGTCGTCGACCTGGGCGTCCCAGTACTGGATGGCGCCCACCAGGGCGTCGGAGCGCAGGGCGGGCGCCTCGCGCAGGGCCCGGTGCTTGCTCAGGTGGCGGTGGACGGGCAGGCCGCCGGAGGTGCCGGAGGCCCGGGCCATCGCGTCGTACAGCAGCACGCCGCTGCCGACGTACGGGCGCTCCGTGACGCGGTGTCGCAGGGGGTAGAGGAACGGCACCGGACGTACCAAGTGGGGGGCGAGGTACCGGAGCAGGAGGCCCCGTTCCTTGAGCGCCTCGGCGACGAGGCGGAAGTCGAGCATCTCCAGGTAGCGCAGGCCGCCGTGGATGAGTTTGCTGGAGCGGCTGGACGTGCCCGAGGCCCAGTCGCGGGCTTCGACGAGCCCGACGCTCAGGCCCCGGGTGGCGGCGTCCAGGGCGGCCCCGCTGCCGACGACGCCGCCTCCGACGACGAGGACGTCGAGTTCGCCCTGTCCCATGCCGGCGAGGGCCTGTGCGCGGGCCCGGGGTGAGAGGGCCACCGGATCGACCATGGTCTCCTCCTCAGTGCTGCGGGCGCGCGCGGCCGATCCGGCCGATCCGGCCGGATCGGCCGGAACCTATTCGACCTTGGCCCAGTCGAGCGTGCGCTCCACCGCACGCTTCCAGCCCTCGTACCCTTCCGCGCGCCGTTCCTCCGACCACTCGGGCGCCCAGCGCTTGGACTCCTGCCAGTGGGTGCGCAGTTCGTCCGTGTCGCGCCAGAATCCGGTGGCGAGTCCGGCCGCATAGGCCGCGCCGAGCGCGGTGGTCTCGGCGACGACGGGACGGCTGACCGGTACGCCGAGGATGTCGGCCTGGGTCTGCATGCACAGGTCGTTGGCCGTGACTCCGCCGTCGACCTTGAGCACGTCGAGGTGGACGCCGGAGTCCTGTTCCATGGCTTCCACCACGTCGCGGCTCTGGTAGCAGATGGCCTCCAGGGTGGCCCGCGCCAGGTGTCCGTTGTCGTGGTAGCGGGCCAGACCGACGATCGCGCCGCGGGCGTCGGAGCGCCAGTACGGGGCGAACAGGCCGGAGAAGGCGGGCACGAAGTAGATGCCGCCGCTGTCCTCGACGGTGCGGGCCAGGCGTTCGCTCTCGGCGGCGTCACCGATGATCTTCAACTGGTCGCGCAGCCATTGCACGGCCGAGCCGGTGACCGCGATGGAGCCCTCGAGCGCGTACACCGCGGGGCTGTCGCCGAACTGGTACGCCACGGTGGTCAGGAGCCCGTGCTGCGAGCGGACCAGCTCCGTCCCGGTGTTGAGCACCAGGAAGTTGCCGGTTCCGTACGTGTTCTTCGCCTCGCCGGGCGCGTAGCAGACCTGCCCGACGGTGGCCGCCTGCTGGTCGCCGAGGACACCGGTGATGGGAATGGCCTCGCGCAGCGGCCGGGAGGTGCGGGTCTGTCCGTAGGCCTCCGGGTGGGAGGACGGGTTGATGGTGGGCAGCATGGCCCGGGGTACGCCGAAGAAGCCGAGCAGTTCGTCGTCCCAGTCGAGGGTCTCCAGGTCCATGAGCATGGTGCGGCTGGCGTTGGTGACGTCGGTGGCGTGGATGCCGCCGTCGGGTCCGCCGGTGAGGTTCCACAGCACCCAGCAGTCGGTGTTGCCGAAGAGGGCGTTGCCCTGCTCGGCGGCCTCCCGCACGCCGTCGACGTTCTCCAGGATCCATTGGATCTTGCCGCCGGAGAAGTACGTGGCCGGTGGCAGCCCTGCTTTACGGCGGATGACGTCGCCCTGGCCGCCGCGCTCCAGTGCCGCGGCGATGGAGTCCGTACGGGTGTCCTGCCAGACGATGGCGTTGTAGTACGGGCGGCCGGTGCGGGGGTCCCAGACGACGGTCGTCTCGCGCTGGTTGGTGATGCCGACGGCCGCCAGGTCGGAGGCGTCGAGGTTTCCGTGCCGGAGGGCGTTCTGGATCACCGAGTTGGTGCGTTCCCAGATCTCCACCGGGTCGTGTTCGACCCACCCCGAGCGCGGGAGGATCTGGGAGTGCTCCAGCTGGTGCCGCGCCACCTCGCTGCCGGCGTGGTCGAAGATCATGAAACGGGTGCTCGTGGTCCCCTGGTCCACTGCGCCGACGAAGTCAGCCATGGGGTGCCTCCTCCTCTTGGGGATGCCGTGTGTGGGGGCTGTCCGTCCGGGACGGGATGGACGGTACGAACGGACGTGCCGTGCCGTGCCGTGCCGTGTTCCGCCCGCCCCGGATCCGGTCAGCTCTCCTCCGGTGCCGGTACGCGTCCGGGAGGCTCCGGTTCGGCGGTCGGCAGGAACCGGCCGATGAGGAGCTTGTAGATACCCGCACCCAGCACACCGCCGATGAACGGGCCGATGATCGGCACCCAGAAGTAGAGGTTCCCGTACTGGTCTCTCCATGCCCCTCCGTACCCGGTGAGGAAGCTGGCCAGCCGGGGGCCGAGGTCACGGGCCGGGTTGATCGCGTACCCGGCGTTGGTGCCCCACGCCATGCCGATGGCCACGACGATCAGGCCGACGATGAACGGGGCCAGGTTGGCGCCCGGGGGCGTGCCCAGCAGGTCCGTGACCGCGAAGATCAGCATCAGCAGGATCGCGGTGCCGATGATCTGGTCGCGCAGTGCGCCCCACTCGGTCACCGGCAGGTTGGTGTTTCCGTTGGCCGGGAGCGTGGAGAAGACGCCCTGCGTCTTGATGGTGTGTCCGGGGTCGGCCTTGGCCAGCGCCTCGGTGTAGTTCCAGCGGACGATCAGGGCCGCCACGAAGGCTCCGGCGAGCTGGGCCAGTGCGTAGGGGGCGACTCTCTTCCACGGGAATCCCTTGAAGGTCGCGAGGGCGACGGTCACCGCGGGATTGAGGTGGGCGCCGCTCAGCCTTGCCGCGACGTAGACGCCCAGGGTCACGCCGAGACCCCAGGCCCAGGCGATGCTGTCGTGGTTTCCGAGGCCGCCCGCGGGGTCCGTCAGGGCTCCGCCGGCGACCACCTGGGCCACGACACCACAGCCGAAGAGGATGAGGATCATGGTGCCGGCGAATTCGGCAGAGAGTTCGCCGATCAGCCCATGCGCTTTGAGGCGCTCCTTCATGGGTGCCCGCTTCCCGCCGGTCCGAAGACCGGCATTCGACTGCCCCGAGCCCCCCGGTTCAGCGTAAGACGGGTCGCCCGTACCGGAAAGGCGAGGGCGGTCCGGTCCCCCGGAGGCCGGTCCCCGCTTCGGATTCCCCGGTCCTTCCCCGAGGCGGTCGCCCGAGCTCTCGCGGATGTCCGCGGCGTGGCAGCACACTGTTCGTATGGATCGCCGGCTCCGACCGGGAGGCACACGATGAAGATGTTGATCAACAGTCCGCAGACCGTGGTCGCCGACGCCCTGCGAGGGCTGGCCGCGGCCCACCCGGAACTGGACGTGGACGCCGACGCCCGGGTCGTCGTACGGCGGGACGCGAGTCAGGGCGGGCGGGTCGGTCTCGTCTCCGGTGGCGGCTCCGGACACGAGCCCTTGCACGCCGGTTTCGTCGGACCCGGAATGCTGTCCGCCGCCTGTCCGGGCGAGGTGTTCACTTCCCCCGTGCCCGACCAGATGCTGCGGGCGGCCAAGGCCGTGGACTCCGGCCAGGGGGTGCTGTTCGTCGTCAAGAACTACACCGGGGACGTACTGAACTTCGACATGGCCGCCGAACTCGCCGAGGAGGACGGAATCCGGGTCGAGCGGGTGCTGGTCAACGACGACGTCGCCGTGACCGACAGCCTCTACACGGCCGGGCGTCGCGGCACGGGCGCCACGCTCTTCGTCGAGAAGATCGCCGGGGCGGCGGCGGAGGAGGGCGCGCCGCTGGAGCAGGTCGCCGCGGTCGCCCGGCGGGTCAACGAGGCCTCGGGCAGCTTCGGCGTGGCGCTGAGCGCCTGCACCACCCCCGCCAAGGGCAGTCCCACCTTCGACCTGCCGGACGGCGAGCTGGAGCTGGGCATCGGGATCCACGGGGAGCCGGGCCGGGAGCGGCGCGCGATGATGCCGGCGCGGGAGATCGCCGAGGTCGCGGTGGGTTCCGTACTGGACGACATGGCGAACGCGGCCCCTGTCGACGGGCCGGTACTGGCCCTGGTGAACGGGATGGGCGCGACGCCGCTGCTGGAGCTGTACGGCTTCCACGCGGAGGTGGCCCGGGTGCTGGCGGATCGGGGCGTCCCGGTGGCCCGGACCCTCGTGGGGAACTACGTCACCTCGCTGGACATGGCGGGGTGCTCGGTGACGCTGTGCCGGGCCGACGAGGAAATGCTGCGGCTGTGGGACGCACCGGTGCAGACGGCAGCACTGCGCTGGGGCCGCTGACGCCCTAGGCGGCCCCCCTCTCCCGGGCAGTCGGCGATTGCCTGAGGGCGAGGACGATGAGCAGGGCGAACGCGGCGAGGGCGGTGAGCGTGCGCAGGTTGTTGAAGAGTTCCCAGCGCCGCAGGATCTCCGCGTGATCGACCGGTGCCGAGGTGAGCGCCCATTCCTTGATCCGGCCGTTGATCGGCACGTTGCCGAGCCGGGTTATCAGGAAGGACGCGAGGGTCAGCAGGCCTGCCGTACCCGCGATCAGCCGGGCGCGGCCGCGTGTCAGGGCCGCGAGAGTGAGGGAGCTCAGCGTCGACACGGCCATCGCCGCCTGCATGGTGATGCCGTTCATCTTCATCAGCTCGGCGTGGAACGACAGCCGCGTGTCGAGCGGTACGGCATTGAAGGTGGGGACCAGGTTGGCCGCGCCGTAGCCGAATGCGCCGGCGAGGAGGCCGGTGGCGAGCAGGGCGAGTCCCTGGAGAAGTCGGATGCGCGTGTTCGCCGGCTCCATGAAGATCAGATCTCTCCGCTCTCGGTCCACGCGCGGAGTTTCTCCGGGTTGCGGACGGCCCAGATACGGGTGATGCGGCCGTCGGTGACGTCGAGGGCGGCGACGGTCACGGGGATGCCGGAGAGGTGGGCCACCAGGCCGGGGCGGCCGTTGACCGTCCGTTCCAGGAGCGTCAGTCCGGGGGCCTTGTCGGCGATGTGGATCAGGTACTGGGCGATGCTCTTGCCGCCTTCGACGGGGCGCAGCACGGTGCCGACCAGGCCGCCGCCGTCGGCGGTCATCGTGGCGTCGGGGTCGAGGAGGGCGACGAGGGCCTCGATGTCCTTGGATTCCCAAGCCTCTTTGAAGTCCCGTACCAGGACGGCCTGGCCGACTGCGGGGGTCGCCGGGGTCCGTGCGGCGCGGACGCGCCGGCGGCCGGAGGACGCCAGCTGCCGACAGGCCGCGGGCGTGCGGCCGACGATTTCGGCGACTTCGGCGAAGGGGTAGCGGAAGACGTCGTGGAGGATGAACGCGACGCGCTCGGCCGGCGTCATGGATTCGAGTACGACGAGGAAGGCCATGTGCACCGACTCGTCGAGGGTGATCCGGTCGGCGGGGTCGGCCGGTTCGGTCCCGCCGTCGTCCGCTCGCCCGCTGATCCACTCCGAGCGGTCGGGCAGCGGCTCGGGTATCCAGGTGCCGACGTAGCGTTCGCGGCGGGCCCGTGCCGAGCCGAGCACGTCGAGGCAGATACGGCTGGCGACCGTCGTGAGCCAGGCGCCGGGCGAGGCGATGGCCGCCTGTTGCTGCCGTGACATGGCGTACCAGCGGGTGTAGGTCTCCTGCACGGCGTCCTCGGCCTCGGCCAGCGAACCCAGCAGCCGGTAGGCGAGGTTGATCAGCTGGCGCCGCTCGCCGACGATCGCGCTCAGGTCGGGCTCGGACGGTTCGTGCCCTGACTCGGATGGGGTGCTCATGTCGCGACTGCTCCCTGGTTGATCTCGTCTGTTTCCGCTCTCGGCACTTCGACCGGCACATCGATCGGTACTTCGACGAAACACCGCACCGGATTGTGAGGCCGACGCCTCACCTCACATTTCGCGGGCCTGCGTCGTCGGACCACCGAGACGCTATCGACCCACCGCCGCGAGGCAGAAGAAGGGACCACATCATGGCCGTACAGACGACGACAGCACCGGGCAGATCCACGTTTCTGCAGGTCGCGATCGGCTTGCAGACCTTGACCCTGTTCTTCCAGGCGGTCACCGCCGGACTGTTGCTGTCCACGTCCTACGGTGAGGTGCTGCACGGCGTGGGAGCGCGCGTGATGTACGGCGCGTCGATGCTGTACGTGCTCGCCGCGATCCTGGCGTGGCGGCCGGGCGGCGGCTCGCCGCGACCCGTCCTGTACGCGTCCGGCTTCCTCGCGCTCGCCTCCGTGCAGGTGGTCCTCGGCATCGCGCACATGCCGACGCTCCATGTCCCCCTGGGCGTGCTGATGTTCGGCCTGAGCGTGCTGGCGCTGGGCCAGGCGCTGTCCCGCGCTCTCGGCGTAAGCCCACTGCGACGTACCGTGTGACGCGCCGGCGGCCCTTCCCCCTCCCCACCCCCCCCCGCACCCGGAACGCATTCCCTTGCCAGGACGCGAACCGGGCCCGGATACGATCTCAACTTCGTGATCATCGAGGGGGAATTGATGGCGACCGCCGACCATGCCGTGCTGAGTCCACTGGGGCCGAACGATCCACAGGAGATCGCCGGTTACCGGCTGCTCGCGCGGATCGGCGAAGGCGGAATGGGATCGGTCTACCTGTCCCGAACCCGGGGCAACCAGCCGGTCGCACTGAAGGTCATCCGGCGCGAGTTCGCCCAGGAGCAGGACTTCCGTGCCCGCTTCGAGCATGAGGTCCAGGCAGCGCGCCGGGTGCAGGGCTACCACATCGTGCCGGTCGTGGACCACGACACCAGCGGTGAACAGCCCTGGCTCGCCAGCGCCTACGTACCGGGCCTGGCGCTGGACGACGCGCTCGCCACCCATGGGCCGCTCCCGATGCCCGCCGTGTTCCAGCTGATCGGCTGCACCGCGCAGGCTCTGCATTCCGTACACGCCGCCTCGGTGATACACCGCGACCTGAAACCCAGCAACATCCTGCTGAGTTCGAACGGCCCCTGGGTGATCGACTTCGGTATCGCGCGCGCCACCGACGCCACCCAGCTCACGCGCAGCGGTGGGTTCATCGGGACACCGCAGTACATGTCGCCCGAGCATGCGCTGGGCCGCCAAGTCACCCCGGCGACCGACATCTTCGCGCTGGGACTGATCGCCGCGGTCGTGGCCACCGGTCGCCACCCGTACGGCGACGGCGCGGGAATCTCGATCGCCGCCTCGATCGCCAACACTCCGCAGCAGGCGCCGGATCTGAGCGGCTACCCGGATCCGCTACGGCCGTTGCTGGAGCGCTGCCTGGCGGCCGATGCTTCCCAGCGGCCCGGGCCTGCCGAGCTGGCCGAGTGGTGCCAGCGGGCGGCGGGCCGGCCACTGCGTGACTTCAAGGACTGGCTGCCCGCCGGGCTCACGGCGGAGATCGCGCGGCGGGAGCAGCTGTCGCAGACGCCCCCCCAGCCTCAGACCCCGCCGCAGATGCCCCCGCAGACCCCGCCGCAGCCCTCGTACAACCCGACGTACGTACCGACGCAGGCGTCCGGGCCGGGTCAGCCGATGCAGGGGACAACGGGTCCCCAGGCGGCGATATACGGCGCCGCCACTGCCACAGCGTCCGTTCCCACTCCCGCTCCCACCCCCGTTCCCGTTCCCGTTCCCCCGAACCGTGGCCGCAGCCGGGTGCCCCTGGTCGTCGGCGCGGGGATCCTGGCCGTCGTCCTGGCCGCGGGCGGCACCTGGTACGTCACGCGCGCAGACGACAAGAGCGGGAATGGGAGCAAGGGCGGGGACAAGGCGGCGGACCAGCCGAAGCCCTCTTCGTCCGAGCCGCAGACCCAGGCCCCGGCGTCCGCGCAGCCTCAGACTCCTGCCGCCCCCGGTTACACGGTGGTGTTCAACGACAAGTCGTTGAAGCTCCTGGCTCCCAGGGAATTCGGCAAGTACAACGACGTGGACCTCGACTTCCCGAAGGTGGCGCCGTTCGGAGAGATCGCGAGCGGCAACCGGGAGCTGCAGATGGGATTCGACGCCGTCGAGAGCCGAACGACGTTCGGCAAGAGCAAGGGCCCCACCCCCGAGCAGTGCGCGACCGGAGCCGCCACGAACCCGATTCCCGACAAGCTGAACAGTGCTGCCCTGACCGGAGCGGACAGCACCATCGTTCAGGGCGATCTGCTCTGCACGGTTACGTCCAAGGGCAACCTGGCGATGGTGAAGATCGTCGGCATCGAGCCCTCGACCAGCAAGCAGTACGACATCCCGACCTACCTCACCGAAGTGACGCTCTGGAAGCGACAGTCGTAGCGGCGGGGTCAGGCCGCTGCCTCCGCCTGTGCGCGGCTCCGGGTCTCCTGCCGTACGACACGGCGGCGCCGCGACGGCATGCCCACGGTCGGGTTGGCGACGCCCCAGGCCGCGCCCTTGCAGATGAGTTCCTTGAAGCGGGCGGCCACGCGGCCCGTCAGGGCGCTGTCGACCGCTCGGTCGTCGGCGGTGACGGACTGGATCAGCCCGTCCTTGCGGCCGAGGGAGATGCACTGCTTGGAGTAGTGGATCGAGACGTGGGGGACCTTGGTGTCGGTGAGGCGGGCGGCGATGGCGTCGGCGGCCTGCCAGGCCATGGGGATACCCGAGGCGCAGGACATGCGCAGCGGCTTGTCGCCCGGGCCCATCGCCATCGCCGCGTCGCCCACGGCGTACACGTCCGGGTGGGACACCGAGCGCATCGTGCTGTCGACCACGATCTGGCCACGGTCGGTGACCTCCAGGGCGGTGGCCCGGGCGATCGGGTGGACGGCGAAGCCGGTGGTCCAGACCGTGACCTCGGCGGGGATGGTCCGGCCGCCGGCGGTCGTCACGCCGTCCGCCTCCACGGCGTTGACCGCGGTGTGTTCGTGGACCGTGATGCCGAGCTTGTCCACCACCTTCCGCAGGTGGGCGCGGCCCTTCTCCGAGAGCCAGTCGCCGAGGGCGCCGTGGGCGGCCAGGGCGACGTCGAGGTCCGGGCGGGCCTCGGCGATCTCGGTCACGGCCTCCAGGCCCGTCAGGCCGCCGCCGACCACGACCACGGGCCGGCCGGCGTCCAGGGCGGCCAGGCGATCGCGGAGGCGGCGGGCGCCGGGGCGGCTGGAGACCTCGTGGGCGTGTTCGGCGGTGCCGGGGACGCCCCCGTCGTTCCAGCCGCTGCCGAGGGCGTAGACCAGAGTGTCGTACTCCAGTTGCTCCAGCTCCTCCCGCTCGGGGCCGTTCGCGGCGGCGACCGTGACCGTCTTGCGGTCCACGTCCACGCCGGTGACCTCTCCGAGCTTCAGCTCCACACCCGTGCCGGCGAACATCTCGCCGAACGGGCGGGGCTTGAGGTCCTGGCCGGCCGCGAGCTGGTGCAGCCGGACGCGCTCGACGAAGTCGGGCTCGGGGTTGACGAGGGTGATGGCGACGTCCTGGCGGTGCAGCCGCTTGGCGAGGCGGCCGGCGGCGAGGGCACCGGTGTAGCCGGCTCCGAGGATGACGATGCGGTGCTGCATGTCCGTGCTCCTGTCTGGGCGGGGGCCGCCGTTGTCCGGCGTGGTTTCGCCTCTTGAACCGGACAGCCCCCCGTTCCCTGACAGGATCCGAATGTGACCCGCGTCACACCTCCTCAGAGGGTGAGGAGGGGGCCCTCCCCGTGGTCCGCGGCGGCCCACAGCTCGGTCGCGCGGACGAGTTTGTCGGGGTTGGCCTGGCTGCGGATCGCGACGATGCCCTCCGCGGCGACCTCCAGGCAGATGATCCCGACGACCCGGCCGTCCACGACCGCCACGATGGCGGGCTCGCCGTTCGCGGTCGTGGCGTAGATGTCGGGCGCGCCGCCGACATGGGCCCGCTTGGCCGCGCCGGGCTTGAACAGGCCGCGCATGAACGTGGCGACCGCGAGCGCGCCCTCGAACGCCTTCGTACGCGCCGGGACCTTCCCGCCGCCGTCGCCGACCGCGACGGCGTCCTGGGTGAGCAGGCGCACGAGGGGTTCGGTACGGCCGGTGGTCGCCGCCGCCAGGAACTCCTCGACGATCCTGCGGGCGGCGGCCGCGTCGATCTCGGTGCGCGCCTTGCCGTCCGCGATGTGCTTCTTGGCCCGGTGGTAGATCTGCTGGCTGGCGGCCTCGGTGATGTCCAGGATCTCGGCGATCTCCCGGTGCGGGTGCTCGAAGGCCTCGCGCAGCACGTACACCGCCCGCTCGCCCGGCGACAGGCGCTCCAGCAGGACGAGGACGGCGTACGACACGGACTCGCGCTGCTCGGCGGTGTCGGCCGGGCCGAGCATCGGGTCCCCGGCGAGCAGCGGCTCGGGGAGCCATCTCCCCACGTACGTCTCGCGCCGGGCACGTGCCGAAGTGAGCATGTTGAGGCACCAGTTGGTGAGGACCTTCGTCAGCCAGGCCTCAGGCACCTCGATCCGCCCGACGTCGGCCGCCTGCCAGCGCAGGAACGTCTCCTGTACGGCATCCTCAGCCTCACTCGCCGAGCCGAGCAGCCGGTAGGCAATGGCCTCCAGCCGGGGCCTGGCACTCTCGAACCGGTCCACGTCACTCATGATCAAGGCCATACTCGCGATCCTAGGCGCCCCGGGATTGGAACGGCAGGCGAGACAGCACTCCCCGGTGAGCGGCGAGTTGTACGCGGCGAAGGCGCCTGGCGAGGCCTGGCAACGACGAAGCCCCAGGTCGCTGACCTGGGGCTTCTTGTCTAAGCGGATGACGGGAATCGGACCCGCGCCATAAGCTTGGGAATCACTCGGCACTTGGAAGTGCGTACAACCTCTGACCTGCGGAAACGTTCGCCGACGACCCCGCGCAGCGGGGGCCCGCGCCCCTGCGTCGTTGTGCGCCTCCGTCACGGGAGTCGCTGCGCCGCACTTTGGCCGCGGTGTCAGTCAACGGGCCGTAGCGCGCGCTCGGAGCGCAGCGCCGCCCAGGCGGCCACGGCGGCCAGGGCCGCGACCCCGGCGAGGGCGAGGCCGCCGGTCAGGGGTGCGGGATCGGACGGGGCCTGATTCCAGAGGTAGAGCTGGTATTGGGCCTCGGCGGGCAGGTTCAGCAGATCGGCGATCCAGCGGTGCGGCAGGAACGGCGCCGCCGGAAGCAGCACGAGTGGCGCGGTCACCAGCAGGGGACCGATGCCGAGCGCGAGGGTCCCGATGACGCTGCGCAGCAGGGCCGCCGCGAGGGCGGCCAGGGAGATGAAGAGGAGTTGGACGAGGAGGGCGGCGGCGATCGCGCCTGCGGCCTGGCCCCAGGTCGCGAACTCGACGGGCAGGGGAGGTGACGTGTGGACGGCCCCGTCGGCGAACGCGGGGGGCACTGCGCGGGGCCGCACCGGCCACAGCCGGGCGTATGCCGAGGTGCTCAGCCACAGCAGCACGCCGGTGACGATCTGGCTGGCGAGTGACAGGGCGAGTGCGGCGCCGACCTTGCGGGCCCACAGCACCCCGACCCGGTTCTCGAACAGGCGCAGGGCGCTCCAGGTGCCGCCTTCCAGGGTCTGGCCGAGCCCCGTGGCGACGACCACTGCCGTGAGGACGAGACCCAGCAGGGTCGCGAACTGCCATGCCGCCGCTCGCAGCGCCGACGGGAGCGAGGTGAGCGCCGACACCGAGGGGTCGAGCACCCCGTACGGGGCTCCCGCCATCCAGAGCCGGCCGACGAGGGCCAGGGCCAGCAGCATCACAGCCGCGGTCGCTCCCCATACGGGGGCGGTCCACAGGGCTCGCAGCTCGCCGGCCCAGGCGGTCCCCTCCCCGCGCGCCGGCCGCCGCCGGGTACCGGCCATCAGGCGCGGTCCCGGGTTCGGTTGAGGCGGTCCAGTCCGAGCCAGAGCAGGCCGATGAGGGCCAGGGTCGGCAGGACGCGGAGCAGGACGGGGGCCGTGGAGGGGTCGGTGGAGATCCAGAAGTGGTCCCAGACCCCGTCCACCGCACCGAAGCCGACGAGGTCGGCCAGCGCGCCGCCGGGGAGCCAGGCGCCGAGCCCCGGGGCGGCGGAGGTGCGGACCACCAGGACGAGCAGCAGCATCCCGGCGAGGAAGGTGCGCATCGGCTGGCGCAGCAGTGCGCCGAGGGCGACCGCGACGGCTGCGGCCCCGGCCAGCACGGCTGCCCCGGCCAGTACGCCGAGTGCGGTGTCGGCGAAGACCGTGCCGAGGGCGCCGGGCGAAGGCAGCGTGTAGGCGTTGCGGCCGTAGAGCAGGCCGAACGCGGCTGTAACGGCGGCCGACACGCACAGCAGCACCAAACTCCACGCCCAGACGGCCAGGGCCTTGGCGGCGAGCAGCCTGCTGAGGCGGGACTCGTAGAGGAGGAGCGGCACGATGCTGCCCCGGCTCCACTCGCCGGCGACGGAGAAGGCCGCCAGCATGACGAGGAGCGCGAGCCCGGGAACGGACGTCAGCAGCCGTATGGTCCACAGCAGCGAGCCCACCGGGTGCTGGGCGTGCGCGGCACGGACTCCTTCAGCGGTGAACCTGTCCTGGATCCGCTCCAGCCCGACGGCCTGCAGGGGCACTTCGGCGAGGCACTTGGCCTTCTGCTCCGGGGTGTTCTGCTTGGAATCACACGATCGGGGGAGGTAGTCGAGGTTGGCCTGCACCTGCGTGATGTTGTATGAGGCCATGTTCTGGCTCACCCAGGCGCAGTAGAGGGAGCCGAAGACGAACAGCGTGGCGAGGGTGAGGGCGAGCGGGTGCCGCAGCAGCCGCCGGGTCTCCGCCCGAACGAGGCGGTTCACTGGCGGCCGCCGTTCCCGACGAGCCCGAAGAACCAGTCCTCGAAGGCGGCCGGACCGCTTTCCGGGTCGTAGCCGAGCGCGTCGAGAGTGCCGGCGGCGACGACGCGGCCCTGGGCGAGCATGATCACGCGGTGGCAGATCCGCTGGATCTCGTCGAGCTGGTGGCTGGATACGAGGACGGCGGCCCCGCGCGCGGCCTCCTCGGCCACGATCCGCCGCACCATGCGCAGTCCCTCGGGGTCGAGCCCGTTGGTGGGCTCGTCGAGGATCAGCAGATCGGGCTGCTTGAGCAGCGCCGCGGCGATGGCCAGCCGCTGCCGCATGCCCTGCGAGTACGTCCCGAGGCGGCGGTCGGCGGCGCCGGTCAGCCCGACGCGGTCGAGCGTACGGGTGATCCGTCCGCCGTCGGGAAGCCCGGCGGTGTCGAGCAGGGTGCGCAGCATGGCGCGTCCGGTGGACCACCGGTGGAAGGCGGGCGCGTCGAGCGCGGCTCCGAGCCGGTCGAGCTGCCGCGGCCGCATGGGCAGGGACTCCCCGAACAGCCGCACCTCACCGGAATCGGGGGTGGACAGCCCGGTGATCAGCCGCATCAGGGTGGTCTTGCCGGCGCCGTTGAGCCCGAGGAGGCCGACGATCTCGCCGGCCTCCAGGGTGAGATGAACCCCTTCCAGCACGGAGTGCTTCCGGAAGCTCTTGGTCACTTCGTGACAGGAAAGGACGCTCATCGTCTGAGATTACTTCCAGTTGTAGACGACGCGACCCGACGAGTGGATGAAGGCCGGAGCGTTTGCGATCTGCATGTAGTACTTGCCGGCGGGGGCGTTGCCGAACTCCTTCCAGAACGTGCCGTTGTCGCAAGACCAGTCACGCCAGGCCACCCACTTGTCGGGTGCCCAGTCGATGTCAATCTTGAAGTCGTAGCCGACCCGGCCCTGAGCGCCGTTGCTCGTGGCGCACCCGTCCTGCGTTGCCGACTGGCTGTTGCCCGGGGCCGTCCAACGGCCGGTCTCCGCACCCACGCCCTCGTCGGTGAAGGAGAAGTTCTTGACCTGCGTGTACGCGGCGAAGGCGTTCGGCGCGAGTGCGCCAACGAGTCCTGCTGCGAGCGATGCCGTCACTACGGCCGACTTCATGCGAGTACGCATGGGGGTTCCCTCCCGATTGCTCCACCTTCCCCGGTGGAGTCTGTGCACTGCGTGCCGTCATCGACACCCAGCCGTAGATGATCTTCAACATCTCTTTGATTTTGGTCAAATTGAGGCATGATCAAGCCAAATTTCGATCGTTGCGTTTGGTAATCCGGTGGCCTGGTCGGGGTACCTCGGCGGGTCGCCAAAGGTGAACTCGCCGTCGTGTCCGGGTAGTCGGCTGCTCGTGGGGTCGTGGACCCGCGGCAGTGCCGGCCGGCGCATGGCGCAGTCGGAGCGCAGGCGCCGGAGGATCTCGGCGGCAGGTCGTTCAGCCACGGAGACCGTGCTCTATGGGAAGGCGGCCGTGCGGGCGCGGGACCGGCTGCGCCGGGATGCTGACCTGCCGGGCGGCCCGGATCAACCACGATGGACCACTGCCGGTTCTTGAGGGAACCGTCATTCGTCTGTTCCTGGACGAACTGCTCGCGTCGTCCGACTCGCCGCTGCCGGGCTCGTCCTGCGCCGACCGCCAGCGCACCCCCAACCATGATCGTTTGCGGGCGCAGCCCTGCACATGCAGCAAAGGCGCCCTCCCCCGCAGGCCTGCCGCCCGAGGTGGTGTTTGGGCAGGTGGGAGCGGTCGCTCCGACACGTTGGACGTTCCCGTCGCCCCCAAACTGTGGCAGCGGACACGGCCTTCGTGTCGAGGCGGATGGGCCTTGGAGCTGGGTCCTCCCGCCCGCAATCAAGCAGCGGAGGCGCACGGAGGCGTGCCGGCCGTGCGGCGCGAGGTATTGAACTTGGTGGCGGCTGTTGGTCTTCCTCGGTGCCTGTGGGCCGATGCGACCGGAGGAGCAGGCCGGTCTTCGGCGGAAGGACGTGGAAGGCGCATTGATCTACCAACACTCGGACCATGAGCGGCAGAAGGAGGTCGCCGGGGGACTGGACGGGATGGTGCGGGCCGCCCGGAAGAAGGCCGCCGAGCAGCTGCTCAGGGGTGAAGTGGTGCGCAAGTGGTGCGGAACTCCTGAGAGGTCTGGGCAACGAAGAAGGCCCAGGTCGTTGACCTGGGCCTTCGTTCAAGAGCGGATGACGGGAATCGAACCCGCGCCATAAGCTTGGGAATCACTCGGCACTTGGGCGCACGTATGCCCTCTGACCTGCCAGAATGTTCGCCAGCTGACCTGCCCCGGCTGCTTCTGGGAACCCCGTGTTGACCGCTCCTCACCGCCCCTACTGGCACGTTGTGGCACGGAGCGGGCGCCGCCGGCGCCGTTTCTCCCTGCCGTAGCCCTATGCGCCGCCGACCGCAGCAGGGTCGAGGGAGTCGACGTCTTCCATGAAGGACAGCATCCGGGCGTTGACCACGTCGGGGTGGTCGATCTGCGGGCCGTGCCCCGACGCGGTGATGATCTCGGCGCGGGCTCCGGGAATAAGGCGCGGAACGCGTTCCAGCTGCCGCTTGGGGTGTACGAGCAGGCTGTGCTTGCCCATGATGACGTAGAGCGGGGTCCGGACGGATCGCAGCGCATCCTCGGCCAGCGGCAGCGGTGCGGGGCGGCGGATCCGGTACGCGCGGGCGCCGAGCTGGATCCACTTGCGCATCTCGGGGATGGCTATGACCGGCTGGTCCAGCCACTTGGCGAGCCGGGGGCGCAGTGCCTTCGGGGCGAAGGTGGCGAACAGGCTCACGAAGACCCAGGCGAAGAAGCGCAGGCCGACCTTCTCCAGGCCGCCGGGGTCGAGGGCGGTGACCGAGGCGAGCCGTCCGGGCTGCCGGTGGGCCTGGTTGAGGACGAGCCAGCCGCCGTATGAGGAGCCGACGAGGTGGACCCGGTCGAGGCCGAGCGCGTCGAGGGCCTCGTCCATCCACTGGGCGGCGCGCTCGGGCTGCCACATGGGCTCGCGGTGGACGCTGCGGTTGGCGTCGCCGGGGGTGTCGAGGGCGTAGACGGGGCGGTCGAGGCTGAGCCCGGGGGTGTTGGGGTACCACATGGCCGAGCTGTAGCCAGCGCCGTGGATCAGGACGATTGGGGTCCGGGACTCGGCAGCGGGGTCCGAGGGCCCGTACCGGTAGACGTGGGTGGTGCCGAAGCTCGTCTCGACGTCCGTCTCGGAGCGGACGGGTGCCCCCATCGCGTAGAGCACGTCCTCGGCGGCGAAGTAGCGGTCGCGCAGGGCGTCGTTGACGTAGTGGCCGACATCGCGGCGTACGCGGGCGGTGTTCTCGGGCACGGCGGCACCTCCTGTGAAGATCCGTTCTTCGTGGTACGACTGTACCACCAATGTGGTACATCGGTATCATGAAGGGGTTCGGGCAGCAGAGCGCGAACCCCCTATCGACAGGCGGAGACACGGGAACATGCCGAAGCGTGTGGATCACGAGGAGCGGCGCGCCCAGATCGCCGAGGCGCTCATCCAGGTCGCGGGGCGGCGCGGACTGCATGCCGTCGGCATGCGGGACGTGGCCGCGGAAGCCGGCGTGTCGCTCCGGCTCGTGCAGTACTACTTCGAGACCAAGGAGAAGCTGCTCTTCTACGGCCTTCGGCACCTGACCGACCGCTTCACGGCGAGGGTGGGCGCCCGCTTGGCCGCCGTCGGCCCGGACCCTGGGCCGCGCGCCACGGTGGAGGCGCTGCTGTTGGCCTCGCTGCCGACCGACGAGGAGAGCCGTACCTTCCACCTGCTGTACAGCTCCTACGCGATCCTGTCCGTGACCGACGGGGCGCTGGCCGCTCAGCCCTTCATCGACAACCCCGACGCCGCGGAGAACGCCCTGACCGGACTCCTCGAGCAGGCGCAGGAGGTCGGCCTGGCCGACGCGGACGCCGACGCGCGCACGGAGGCGATCAGCCTGCTCGCCATGGCGGCGGCCATGGGCACCAGCATCCTCGTGGGCCAGCGGAGTCCGGAGTCGGCGATCGCGGTGCTCCGCCACCACCTGGACCGGATCTTCGCGACTGCCGACACGTCCGAGAGGTGAGCGGGATCGAACTGACGTGTCGCGAAGTACTCGCCCGCGGACCCTGGGGTGTCGATCTGGGCGGGCCCGACGGACGTGGAGTCGGGCGGGGTGTCGAATCGGGGATGAGGGGAGCGGCTCGCACAGGACGGGCCCGAGGGTCTCGTCTTCGTGGGGGAGAAAGGCGCACCCCTGCGAGGTACGTCCTTCGGCCGCAAGTGGCGCAAGGCCCGCGATGCGGTCGGCGTGCCGAACGGGTTCCGCTTCAAACGACCTGCGCCACACCGGAAGCACCCTCGCCGCCGATACCGGTGCCAAGCTGAAGGACCTCATGGTCCGCGCGGGCCAGTCCTCGGAACCCCCTCCTGCGTACAGGGCTGCCTCACCCGGGTCGTTCGTCTGGAGAGGGTCCCATCGGAGCAGACTCACAGGACCGGTGTGACTGGCGGGGCATTGTTGGGTGTGCCGAGCTGGTTCCCTCGGTCAGGCGGGGGCAGGCTAAGAAGTGCACCGGCCGGGCTGTGATCGTGCGAAGGGACCTGAGGATGATCCAGGCAGCGGACATTCGCGAGTGGCGTACCCGTGAGGTGGTCGACTTGGGCGGGCACAGGATCGGCGCGCTGGAGGCCATCTACGTGGACACCAGCACGGACGAGCCGGCCATGGCCACCGTGCTGGTGGGGCTGCCCACCCGGCACCGGCTGGTCTTCGTTCCGCTCGACGGCGCGATCGTCGGGCCGGGGTACGTCAAGGTCGGCTACGACAAGGCGCTCGTGAAGAAGGGCCCTTCGATCGGCACGGATGACGTCCTGCCCGCCGAGGAAGAGGCAGCCATCTTCCAGCACTACGGCCTCACCTACCGGCCCGGTGCGGGCGGCGAGCGGTTGCTCGCCCGCCGCTGAGCCACATTCGCCCGAGGAGGTGTCCACGTCGTGAAGGTCTTCTTGATCCTGGTCATCGTGGCGATGGTGTTGGGCATCATCGGCGCTGTCGCCGAAGGCATGCTCTATCTGCTGTTCATCGGCATCCTGGTCTTCGTGGCGGCCCTGGTCTACCTGGGCATGCGCGGGCGTCGCTCCGGACGCCGCCACATCCGCTGAGACGGCTGGGTGACCTTCTGCACCAGGCCTGTGCTGCGGGGATAGCGGTGGGTGACCGTTCGGGATGCGCGGGGGTGGGGGCGCTGTTTCGCTGGTGGCATCCGCTCTCCCCCAGATCCCAGGAGTGATCATGAGCGTTGCAGGCGAGTCCGGCAGCCGTGCCCAGCAGATGCGTGACCAGGCGGCGAAGCTCGAGCAGGCTGCGGAGCGTGCCACCGACCCGGCGGAGCGTCAGCGGCTGAAGGACAAGGCCCTGCGGCTCTCGGAGCAGAGCAAGAAGGAGAGCGAGCGGGGCCTCGGGGACGTCGACCCCATGTGACGGCCCTGCGGCATGTACCGGCCGGTGGCTGCCCGCGCGATCCTCTCTGCGTGAGGGAGGCACCGGCCGGTGTTTTGCGTCCAGCACCTCGGCGGGCGGTACTCGTTGCCGTCAGGGCCGGTGGTCAGGTGCTGAGCAGGCGGTCGAAGAAGGGCCGGTACTGGCGCAGGGCCAGGCGCAGGTCCTCGGTGGCGACCTCTGCCCCCAACCGAGGAGGCGAGATCCAGGCGCCCATCAGGGGCGCGCCAGCGGTGAGCAGTTGGTGGAAATGGACCTCGCGGGCACGCTCGCGGCAGCGGAATCCGCCTCTCCCGTCGAGTCACTGGACGTCGTCGCACGGATGGTCAGGGACCGCCTGAACGCTGCTGCGGTTTCGTCCCTGATCGTCGACTTCACCGGGTCGTCAGTGGTGCGGCTCGGGGCAGCCGACAGCGTCGAGTCCGACGAGCCCCCCGAGCGCGTCGCTCTGCCCGGCACCTTCTACGCGGACGTGTTGCGCACACAGCGGCTGGCCCTCCAGCGAGAGGGCAACGGTACGGTCAGGGTCGTGGCGCCCGTCACCAACCGCGGCGACACCTTCGACTACGTCGTCGACCGCGACACCATGCAGCTCTCCGTCACCGATGCCATGGGCCACGACGTGGAAGCCGCGCTCCTCGCCACCCTCGCAGTGGGCGCCCTCCGCAGGGCCAGGCGTGCCGGCGCCGAGCTCGAAGTGCAGGCCTTGGAGGCCAACCGGGCCGTCATCGACCACGGCAGGCGGGGCTTCGTCACCGGGCAGCTGCTGCGCGTCAGCCTGCTCGACGGGACCACTCAGTTCGTCAACGCGGGGCATCCTTGGCCGCTGCTCCCGAGACAGGAGAGGGTTGAGGACGACCTGCCCTCCCTGATCGTGCGCACGGGCGATCTCCACCCCCGCGAGGCCTCCCGCGCTCTGGTCGCGGAGATTCTTCACGCCCACGGCCGCCGTCTCCAGGACGACGCGACGGTCATGTACCTGGACTGGTCCGGTACCCACCAGGTCACACGCAGCGCTGACGCCGGGGCGGACCTGGCGGAGGCGTCCGCACCCGAATAGCACTTCTTCGACGACCGAGGCCCGCCGATCCCGACGGGCACGCTCGGTTCAGGCCGAGGGCGGCGGCGCGGATGATTCGGCGGCGCGGCGGTACTCGGCGTTGATGCGCTGGGCTTCCTCGAGCTGGTCCTCGAGGATGATGATGCGGCAGGCGGCCTCGATGGGGGTGCCCTGGTCGACGAGTTCCCGGGCGCGGGCCGCGATGCGCAGCTGGTAACGGGAGTAGCGGCGGTGGCCGCCCTCGGAGCGGAGCGGGGTGATCAGGCGGGCTTCTCCGAGGGCGCGGAGGAAGCCCTGGGTGGTGCCGATCATGTCTGCCGCCCGGCCCATGGTGTAGGCGGGGTAATCGTCGTCGTCGAGACGGCCGAACGAGTCGTCTGCTGTCATTGAACCTCTCTCATGGAACGCGTGGAGGGGCCCTGGTGCCGTACGGCACCAGGGCCCCGAAGGAACTACTACACCATCTGTCGGCCCTGATACTGCGCCGACCCTGTGTTTCCGCCGACCCGACCGAGATGCTGCCGGGAGTGCGGGGATCGCGGTTGCTTGACCGGAGACCACCTCACTATCGATGTCCTGCGGTACCCGGGCTCAGCCTTTCGGCCCGGGCGATCCTGATGGTGCTCGGCTCCTCCGTTCTTCCCTCGGTGATCAACTGCTTACTGCTGGTACTGCGTACTGCTGGTGGCCTGACCTAGCGCCACCCTTCGGCAGCCAGCCCCGTCGCCCGTCCTGCGTCTTCTCTGGCTTAGAACCCCACTGCCGAACTTCCCGGTGCGCGCGCCCGCAGCCGACGCCTTCACCGAGGTGCTGCTCACTGACTTCACTGCTGGGTACTGCTCGCGGCGGCCCCTGATCACTGCGGGTCACCCGGTCCGGTCGTCAGCCCCGTCGCCGTCCTGCAACAACCCTGGCTTCGGAACTCCACCACCGCACCGTCCTGCGAACTGCAACTGCGGTTACTGCTGCCCGGCAGTTCGTCTCTGCCAGGCCCTGCTGTCTCTCTGGGCTACGAGAGAAACCATAACAACGCCACCGCGCAATGTCTACTCCGGCCGTCATAGATTTTCGTGCCCGCCGAGGAGAGCTAGACCTTCACGGTCGGCCCAGGATGCGCAGAGCAGCCTGCACAGCAGGTCAGGGGCTCGGGAGGTTCGCAACCGAGCGCGTGGGGTCCCCCCACGTCTCGTCGATTGGCGTCGTGCTTCGACTGCTCTTCGATCCCTTCTTGGAGACCTGAGTCGGGTTGGGATGCAGTGGGGTGGGGCACAGGGATCAGGTAGGCAAGGGCCGGACGTGGACGATGCAGAGACCAGGGTGACCTGATGAACACGATGGCCGAGAGCGTCACAACCGTGCTTTCCGCGGCGGCTGTTGCAGATGCACGCGATGCCGCGCGAGCCTTCCTCGACCGTCTCCGTCAGCCGGCGATGGCCACAGAAGTCGCAGACACCGTGGTCTTGGTCGTGTCCGAGCTCGCCACGAACGCCGTGCGCCACGGCGGGGGCACCTGCACCCTGGAACTGACGGCCGACGCGGAGAGCATCGAGGTGGCCGTTCACGACTCCAGCCCGCACGCGCCGCGTATGCGCACCCCTGACCTGTACGGCGGTACCGGTGGATTCGGCTGGCCCATGGTTAACCGCCTCGCCCGAGCGACCGCTGTCACCTGTCGGGCCTCCGGCGGGAAGACGGTGAGTGCTCTTCTCGACCGGTAGTCCTCCCGATCGGGTACGCAGGAGGGCCCGACCGGCGTGTGCCGGTCGGGCCCTCCTCGCTGTTCGGTGTCGGCTCGCGCCGGTCCTGTCCGTCAGACGGTCACCGGGATGCCGAGCATCGCGGAAGCCTGCCGGAGCGGGCTGAGGACGCGCGTGGGCGCGGCAACCCGGGGGAGGCCGCGGCAGGTGAACCCGAGCTGGGTCATGGCCCGGAGGACTTCACCGGCGCTGAAGTCACGGCGGTCCTGGCGGGTGATGACCTGACCGACCTGCTTGACGGGGTAGGTACGGCGGCCGATGGTCACGGACTCGCCCGTGACCTGCTCGGGCTTGACGCCCTTCATCGACTCCAGGACACCGCTCTTGGTCAGGTCGAACGGGAAACGGGCGATGACACAGCGCATGTTGCCTCACAGGAAGAAGAAGGGGACGGTCGTGCTGCGGTGAGGTGGTTCAGCGGGCAAGGGCGAGGACGCCCAGAGCACTGCCCTGGTCATCGACGACGGGCAGGGCATCGAGTCTGCGGTAGCGCATCGCGTGCTCGGCCTCGGCCATCGTGGTCATGGGAGAGGTGAACGGACCGCGGTCTCCGAGAACATCTCGGAGACGGACCCGGTCCGTGTACGCGGCGCTCTCGCGGATGGCGGCGAGCCGGGCCAGGGTGACCAGCCCGGTGCACAGGCCGTCCTCGTCGCAGACGAGCAGATGACCCGAGCGAGCACTGGCCATGACGGCCAGGGCCACCTCGACCGTCATGTCGTCACAGACCTGCGGACCGGCCGCCTCCATCGCGCCGTCCACCGTCCGGCGCACAGGGTTGGAATACGCCGAGCGGGGCTGCATCTGAACCAGCGTCAAAACGTGCCTCCTGCAGAGATGGATCCGTTTCCTGAGCACGTGCTTCTCAGGCCGCCGCATCAAAGGCGGACTGCCGCACGCTCACGCGTCGGACTGTCGAAGCGGGCCGACGCCTGCCACGGGAGGCCGGGCCGCGCTCGGCACGTTCGACGACCGGTGCCGCGATGACGACGGGGATGCCGGAGGGCGTCTGGGCGCCGGTGATGCGGCTCAGTGCCTCTTCGCCCGAGCGGACCTGGGTGGTCTGCGGGGTGATGCCCGCGGCGGCCATCAGGCGGGTCATGTCGCGCCGCTGGTTGGGGGTGACCAGGGTGACGACGCTGCCGGACTCGCCGGCGCGGGCGGTGCGGCCGCCGCGGTGGAGGTAGTCCTTGGGGTCGGTCGGCGGGTCGACGTTCACGACGAGGTCGAGGTTGTCGACGTGGATGCCGCGCGCCGCGACGTTGGTCGCGACCAGGACGGTGACGTGTCCGGTCTTGAACTGGGCGAGGGTGCGGGTGCGCTGGGGCTGCGACTTTCCGCCGTGCAGGGCGGCGGCCCGTACACCGCTGCTCAGCAGGTCCTGGGTCAGCCGGTCGACGGCGTGCTTGGTGTCCAGGAACATGATCACCCGGCCCTCGCGCGCCGCGATCTCCGTCGTCGTGCGGTGCTTGTCGGTGCCGTGCACGTGCAGCACGTGGTGCTCCATCGTGGTGACCGCGCCGGCCGAGGGGTCGACGGAGTGCACGACGGGGTCGGTCAGGTAGCGACGGACCAGCAGGTCGACGTTGCGGTCCAGGGTGGCGGAGAACAGCATCCGCTGCCCCTCGGGACGCACCTGGTCGAGCAGGGCGGTGACCTGCGGCATGAAGCCCATGTCGGCCATCTGGTCGGCCTCGTCCAGGACGGTGATGGCGACCTGGTTCAGCCGGCAGTCACCCCGGTCGATCAGGTCCTTCAGCCGCCCGGGCGTGGCCACGACGACCTCCGTGCCTCCGCGCAGCGCTCCGGCCTGCTTGCCGATCGACATGCCACCGACGACCGTGGTCAGACGCAGCTTCACGGCGCGGGCGTACGGGGTGAGGGCGTCGGTCACCTGCTGGGCCAGCTCGCGGGTGGGGACGAGGATGAGGGCCAGCGGCTGGCGGGGCTCGGCGCGCTGCCCGGCGGTGCGAGCCAGCAGGGCGAGGCCGAAGGCCAGGGTCTTGCCGGAGCCGGTGCGCCCGCGGCCGAGCACGTCACGGCCCGCGAGGGTGTTGGGCAGGGTGGCGCCCTGGATGGGGAAGGGCACGGTCACGCCCTGCGCGCCGAGGGCGGCCAGCAGCTCGGCCGGCATGTCGAGGTCGGCGAAGGCCTCAACGGCGGGCAGCGCGGGAGTGATGGTCCTCGGCAGGGCGAACTCGCCCTGGACCGCGGCGGATCGGCGGCCGTAGCCGCCGGAGCGGCGCGGACCTCCGGAACGGCTCGGGGCCGACGAGCCGAAGCGGCTGCCCCGCTCCGAACCGGCGGCAGCGCCGAAAGCGGGGCCGCCGGTGCGGCTGCGGGTGCGAGAGGAACGGTCGTTCGTACGTGTGCGGTTCATTCAGAACCTTCCTTGATGTGGCGCGTATCAAGGAATTCCCGCAGCAGAAACGCAGCGCAGGGAATCACAAGAACGGGCCGAATGGAATGCGAAAGCGACTCTGGCCTACAGAGATTCTGTACGGGCGCATGCGCTGAGATGGGGTGGCGCCATGTGGACGCGAAACCAAGAAAAATCGAGTGGGGTGAAGCGTCGAGGAGGCTGTAACCCTGAATAATCCGTCCCGCAGGTGACACCACTGCGGGAACTACGTGCAGCTGGGGCCCGCACCCCGAAGGATGCGGGCCCCAGCTACGAAATGCGCGTCAGCGTCAGGCGAGAACGATGTTCTCGGCCGTCGGGCCCTTCTGGCCCTGCGCGATGTCGAAGGTGACCTTCTGGCCTTCCTGCAGCTCGCGGAAGCCCTGGGCGGCGATGTTCGAGAAGTGGGCGAAGACGTCGTCGCCGCCACCGTCCTGCTCGATGAAGCCGAAACCCTTAGCCGCGTTGAACCACTTCACGGTGCCAGATGCCATGTCATATCTCCTTTGGGGCAGTACACCAGCATCCGCACTGTACGGACACCGTGTCGCCGCGATGATGCCCCGCCGGAAAATGACCCGGAAATATGAAGCACTCGAATGTGGCGCGGAGGCCGACTGGAGCGCTTGAAGTTTTTGGGTACCAAAACTGCAACCGAGATCGACAGTAGCACGCTGCAGCGGTTTGTGTGCGTTAAATATCTCCATCGTGTGCGCGGCGGAAAAACTCTCCCTGCGGGGTCCATTAAACTCTCTGGCCGCGGGGATAGATATTGATTCCCCCCGAGTGCAGCGTTTCGGGAGCAAGGGCGTCCGCCAGCTGCGACGTCCAGTCCACGGGGACGTGAGCCTGCGGGGTGGGATCGCAGCGCCCTCTGGAAGGGATCAGCAGCTCGCAGGTGCTCCATGGCGGTCTCGGGGGCGTCCACGCGCAAGGCGGCGCGACCGGCCCCGCACTCGCTACACGTCTGTTCCGCAGCGCCTGACCGTCACTGCGGTCGTTCGCGAAGCCGTTCTCGCAGGTGGTGGAGAACCTCGGTGTCGGCGACGTCGACCAAGGCTGCCAACAGGATCCGGATACGAACGTCATCGCCATGGTGCACAGCCCGCACGCACCGTTGGCGGGGAAGGTGGCGTGGGTGATGGCCGAGCTGAAGTTCGAAACCGTCGTGTGCCCGCACTGCGCGGCCTGCCCGGCCACTGGGCAGGCCCGTACCATCGCCGCCGACCGGCGCTGGGTGACGGTGACGTGGCATGTCCCTACCTGCCCGCACTACGCCGCCGATCGCGTGTTGGCGGGGAAAGAGGACTAGGTAGTCCCGCGGCGAGACTGCGCCGACCCTCCGGCCAACCGCCCCTTTGGGAAAGCGAATTCGCGCGGCAGCGGCCGTGGAGTGACGCAGGTCCTCGAGAATGCGTTCTTGCGATCCGAGATCGGCGGGGCCCGTGTGGTGCAAGTGGTGCGCGAAAGGCCCTCCGGGCAGGGCATTTCCGCCAGTTGGGGCACGCAGAAGGCACGGCAGAGTCTGAGAGGTCTGGACAACGAAGAAGGCCCAGGTCGCTGACCTGGGCCTTCTTTAAAGAGCGGATGACGGGAATCGAACCCGCGCTATAAGCTTGGGAAGCTCATGTTCTACCATTAAACTACATCCGCATAGCGTTCCAGTTGCCTGGAGCGGTATCTTCGCCCACTCTACCCCATGATCGACCCCCGGTGAATCTGCCGTGGGGTCGTTGTCGTGTGTGGTGTGCACGGAGGCGTGTGGGCGCGGGAGTTGGGGCGTACCGTGTGGGTTCGGAGCGGCGGCTGGAGTGGGTCCCGATCATCCCCTAATGTGGCGATTCGTCGCAGTACAGCTCGTTGGGGAAAGGGACTCGATGGAGCACACCGTCGTCCGTTGTGCCGAAGGGCACGTTTTCAGTACCGCCTCCTTCCCGCTGCAGCACCTCGGTGCCGGCCGGATCGGGCCGGGGCGGTTGCTGCGGTGTCCGCGGTGCGCGCGGTTGAGGCATGCCGTGCCCGTGGGGGCAGCGGTCAAGCGATAGCGGACGGGCGCGCGGGCGCCGCTCTCGATTGGGGGTGGCCCGCGCGCTCTGCGTATCCTCGGGACGTGCTTCTCTCTGACAAAGACATCCGGGCCGAGATCGACAGCGGACGGGTTCGCATCGACCCGTTCGAGGAGTCGATGGTGCAGCCCTCCAGCATCGACGTACGCCTCGACCGGTTCTTCCGGGTGTTCGAGAACCACCGGTACGCCCACATCGATCCGGCGACCGAGCAGGCGGACCTGACCCGGATGGTCGAGCCGGAGGGTGACGAGGCCTTCATCCTGCACCCCGGTGAGTTCGTGCTCGCCTCCACCTACGAGGTCATCTCGCTGCCCGACGACATCGCCTCCAGACTGGAGGGGAAGTCCAGCCTGGGCCGCCTCGGTCTGGTGACGCATTCGACGGCCGGGTTCATCGACCCCGGGTTCTCGGGCCACGTGACCCTGGAGCTGTCGAACCTCGCCACGCTGCCGATCAAGCTCTGGCCGGGCATGAAGATCGGGCAGCTGTGCATGTTCCGGCTCAGCTCGCCCGCGGAGTTCCCGTACGGCAGTGAGCGGTACGGGTCCAGGTACCAGGGGCAGCGCGGGCCGACCGCCTCGCGCTCCTTCCAGAACTTCCACCGCACCCAGGTGAGGCACGAGGCATGAGCGACGACGCGGTGCGCGAGAATCTTGACTACGCGGGGTTCGGGCGGGCGGTGCGCCAGCTCGCGCAGACGATCGCCGACGACGGCTACGAGCCCGACATCATCCTGAGCATCGCCCGGGGCGGGGTGTTCGTCGCCGGCGGCCTGGCGTACGCGCTCGACTGCAAGAACATCCACCTCGTGAACGTGGAGTTCTACACCGGCGTCGGCACCACGCTGGAGATGCCGGTCATGCTGGCGCCCGTACCCGAGGCGATCGACTTCACCGATAAGAAGGTGCTGATCGCCGACGACGTCGCCGACACCGGCAAGACGCTCAAGCTGGTCCACGACTTCTGCCTGGGCCACGTGGCCGAGGTGCGGTCCGCCGTCATCTACGAGAAGTCCCACTCGCTCGTGAAGTGCGAGTACGTGTGGAAGAAGACCGACGAGTGGATCAACTTCCCCTGGTCGGTCGAGCCGCCCGTCGTGAAGCGTGAGGGCCAGGTCCTCGACGCCTAGTCCGGCTGGTCCGGCCAGTCCGGCACAAGACGAAAAAGGGCCCGCCGCGCATCCGTTGCGCGGCGGGCCCTTTCGCGTGGGTCGCTAGATCGTGCCCAGCTTGATGATCGAGAGCAGCGCGATCAGCTGGATCGCGGACGCGCCCAGCGCCTTCGGCCACGGCAGGTCGTGGGACTTGCTGATCAACGAGGTGAACAGGGCGCCCGCCGCCACCCAGGTGGCCCAGCCCAGGACCTGGACCAGTCCGTTGTCGCCGCCCAGGAACACGGCGAAGATCAGGCGCGGGGCGTCCGTCAGCGACATGACCAGCATGGACAGGCCCACGGTGGGCTGCCAGGAGCCGTCGCCGCCCAGCTGGCGGGCCAGCGTGTGGGTGACCGCGCCCAGGAGCAGCCCGCAGATGACGAAGGCCGCGCCCGCCGAGAGGACGATCGGCACGGCCTTGGACAGGGTCGCGTTGATCACGTCCTTGCGGGCGTCGTCGAGGCCGAAGACCGCGAGGAGCCCGTAGAGGAAGGTCACGGTCAGCGCCGGCCCCCAGACGGCGTAGTCGCGCATCTGGAGGAAGGTCTGGCCCGGCCGCATCACGATGCCGCGGAGGAGTTCCTTCCACGGCAGCCGCGGGCCGGCCGGGGCGGCCGCGGCCGCGCCCGCCTGGTACGTCGCGCCCTGGCCGTACGGGTCCTCACCGACGGCGAAGACCTGGGTGTGCCCCGGGTTGTCGTTGGTGTAGCCGCCGTGACCACCGTGACCGCCCTGGCCTCCGTGACCGTACGGGGCCTGCGGCGGCTGCTGCTGGCCGTACGGGTCGAAGTACTCGGGCTCGCCGTGCCCCCCGGCGCCCGGCTGCGGCCACTGCTGCTGCGGTGGCGAGCCTGCGGGAGGGTAGGGCTGCTGGCCGTACGGAGGCGGTTGCTGCTGTCCGTACGGCTGCTGCTGCGGGGGTTGTTGCGGGGTGCGGTTGTTGTCCCGGCCGCGTCCGATCCTGAATCCAGCCACGTGATCGAAAGTACCTGGTCCTGCCGGGCCCCGTGGACGGGCGGCTGGAACAGGGGGCCTTTGCGGCTGACCTGTGACATCCCCTAGGGGACGGTGGGGTGTCCGGTTTACGCGGCTGCGCCACATTCTGCGGGTCTTCGTTACGTTCCCGACGGAATACCCACATATCCGGCCCGTAGCTTCGTGTCTGTCGACGCCACGCAGAGCACGAGCACGAGCACGAGCACGAGCACGATCACGAGAACGAGCACGAGAAGAGCAGCCATCATGCGCAGCACCCGCCGCACCACCCTCCGTACCGCCGCCGTCGTCGCCGGCACGGCCGCCGTCCTGGCCCTTCCGGTCGGATCCGCCTTCGCGGACTCCCCGGCCGTCCCGGAGCCGGAGGTGCTGCCCGGCATCGAGCAGCCGCAGGTCGACCCGTCCGTAGAGCCGTCCGTGGAGCCGTCCGTCCAGCCCTCCGCGGACCCGTCCGTTCCGCCGGTGAAGCCCACCACCCCGCCGGTCAAGCCGACCGCCGGCGTCCGGGCGTACGTCACCACCGTGAAGCTGGCGGACGGCTCGACGGCCAAGGTCTACAAGATCGGCGACAACCACTTCGAGGCGGACATCTTCGCCGGCTCCACGAAGCTGGACACGCTGGTCAGCAAGGGCGGCGCAGCCGCGTACGGCCAGAACAACGGCCTGCACGTCGTGCTCCAGCCGAACGGCACGGTGACCTCCTGGATTGACGGCGGGCAGCAGCCGAAGCCCGTGGAGAAGCCCAAGCCGCAGGTCAAGCCCGAGGTCAAGAAGGAGAGTTCGGTGCGGATCACCATGCCCGACGGCCGCATCGCCAAGCTGGTCGACGGTCCGAACGGCAAGCGCGCCGACATCTCGATGCGGAACGGGAACTCCCTCGGCACCATCGACCTGAAGCACCCGAGCACGCAGAACGACGGCTGGACCTACAAGCTCGTCCAGGAAGGCAAGCGCGTGAAGTTCGTCGTCATCGACGGCAAGGGCGGCGGGAACAGCTGGGTGTACGACTTCGACGGCAAGCTGATCGAGCAGTACACCGTGCAGAAGGACGCGAAGAACGACGTGAAGAAGGACGCCAAGAAGGACGAGGCCAAGCCCGCCGTCGGGAAGGTCGTTCCGAAGGGCGGCGTGAAGGCCGGCGCGGAGGGGGTCACCCCGCCGAATGGCGACACCCCGAAGCTGCTCGCCGCCGGCGGCGGGATGGCCGCGGCGGGTGCGGCCGGTCTCGGCTTCGCGATGCTGCGCCGCCGGTCCTCCTGACACGACGGAACGGCCGGTCCCCCGAGTTGGGGACCGGCCGTTCCGTGTCTGCGGGGTCAGCCGGGGACTACTTGGCGTCCTCGGTCTTCGCCTCGGTCTCAGCCTCGGCCTCGGTCTTGGCCTCAGCCTTCGGCTCGGGGTCAGGCTCCGGCTCCGGCTCGGCCTCCACCGGCTCCGGCGTCTTCACCGAGTCCAGCAGCAGCTGCGCCACGTCCACGACCTGGACGTGCTCCTTCGCCTGGCCGTCGTTCTTCTTGCCGTTGACCGAGTCGGTCAGCATGACCAGGCAGAACGGGCAGGCGGTGGAGACGATGTCGGGGTTCAGGGACAGGGCCTCGTCGACGCGCTCGTTGTTGATGCGCTTGCCGATCCGCTCCTCCATCCACATCCGCGCGCCACCGGCGCCACAGCAGAAGCCCCGCTCCTTGTGGCGGTGCATCTCCTGCTGGCGCAGGCCCGGCACGGCCGACATGATCTCGCGCGGCGGCGTGTAGACCTTGTTGTGCCGGCCCAGGTAGCACGGGTCGTGGTACGTGATCAGGCCGTCCACCGGCGTGACCGGCGTCAGCCGGCCCTCGTCGATCAGGTGCTGGAGCAGCTGCGTGTGGTGGATGACCTCGTACTCGCCGCCCAGCTGCGGGTACTCGTTCGCGATGGTGTTGAAGCAGTGCGGGCAGGTCGAGACGATCCGCTTCGCCGACTTCGGCTTCCGGGTCGACGGATCTTCATCGTCTTCACCGAACGCCATGTTCAGCATGGCCACGTTCTCCTGGCCCAGCTGCTGGAACAGCGGCTCGTTGCCCAGGCGGCGCGGCGAGTCACCGGTGCACTTCTCGTCGCCGCCCATGATCGCGAACTTGACGCCCGCGATGTTCAGCAGCTCCGCGAAGGCCTTGGTCGTCTTCTTGGCCCGGTCCTCGAGCGCGCCCGCGCAGCCGACCCAGTACAGGTAGTCGAACTCCGAGAGGTCCTCCGCGTCCTTCCCGATGATCGGGACTTCGAAGTCGACCTCCTTGGTCCACTCGACGCGCTGCTTCTTGGCCAGGCCCCAGGGGTTGCCCTTCTTCTCCAGGTTCTTGAGCATCGTGCCGGCCTCCGAGGGGAAGGCGGACTCGATCATCACCTGGTAGCGGCGCATGTCGACGATGTGGTCGATGTGCTCGATGTCGACCGGGCACTGCTCCACGCACGCACCGCAGGTCGTGCAGGACCACAGCACGTCCGGGTCGATGACGCCGTTCTCCTCGGCCGTCCCGATCAGCGGGCGCTCGGCCTCCGCCAGAGCGGCCGCCGGGACGTCCTTCAGCTGTTCCGCAGTCGCCTTCTCGTTGCCCTCCATGTCCTTGCCGCCACCGGCCAGCAGGTACGGGGCCTTGGCGTGCGCGTGGTCGCGCAGGGACATGATCAGGAGCTTCGGGGACAGCGGCTTGCCGGTGTTCCAGGCCGGGCACTGCGACTGGCAGCGACCGCACTCCGTACACGTGGAGAAGTCGAGGATGCCCTTCCAGGAGAACTGCTCGACCTGGGAGACGCCGAAGACGTCGTCCTCGCCCGGGTCCTCGAAGTCGATCTCCTTGCCGCCGCTGGTCATCGGCTGGAGGGCGCCCAGCGCGACCGCGCCGTCGGCGTTCCGCTTGAACCAGATGTTCGGGAAGCCGAGGAAGCGGTGCCAGGCGACACCCATGTTGGTGTTGAGCGAGACGACGATCATCCAGATCAGCGAGGTGCCGATCTTGATCATCGCGGTGAAGTAGATGGCGTTCTGCAGGGCGCCGAGCGAGAGGCCCTTGAAGGCCAGGACCAGCGGGTACGACACGAAGTACGCCGGCTCGTACGAGTCCACGTGGTGGATCGCGCCCTCGAGGCCGCGCAGGCACAGGATCGCGAGGCCGATGGTGAGGATGATGTATTCGACGAAGTAGGCCTGCCAGGCCTTCGAGCCGGTGAAGCGCGACTTGCGGCCGGCCCGGGAGGGAAGGCTGAGCAGCCGGATGACCATCAGGACGACGATGCCCACGACCGTCATCAGGCCGATGAACTCGATGTACATCTCGAACGGCAGGAAGCCGCCGATGATCGGCAGCGTCCAGTCGGCCTGGAAGAGCTGGCCGTACGCCTGCGCCAGCGTGGGCGGCAGGGTGAGGAAGCCGATCGCGACGAACCAGTGCGCGAAGCCGACGATGCCCCAGCGGTTCATGCGGCTGTGCCCGAGGAACTCCCGGACGAGGGTGAGGGTTCGGGCCTTCGGGTCGTCCGTCCGGCTGCCTGCCGGGACGGGCTGGCCGAGCTTCACGAACCGGTAGATCTGCGCCACGGCTCGGGCGAGCAGCGCGACGCCGACCACGGTCAGGACCAGCGACACGATGATCGCGGCGAGTTGCATGGGAGGGCTCCTCGGGCGGCATTACTAAGCGGTAACTTATGTAGTCAAGGCTTGAGGTTACCCATTCCCGACGCCGCAATGTAGCCGAGCGTGCGGTGATCTGTGTCGCTCAGGCATGCCTGTGTCGACAGGCCGCCCGCGGTGTCTGCGCCAGGATCGCCAGGTCCATCCCCAGCCAGTGGTTCTCCACATAGTGCCGGTCGAGCAGTGCCATCTCCTCCCAGGGTAGGTCGGAGCGCGCGCTGACCTGCCACAACCCGGTCATTCCGGGCCGTACGAAGAGCCGCTCGGGGCGGTCCGTGCGGGGCTCCGGGCGCGGCCCGACCAGGGACATCTCCCCGCGGAGCACGTTGAGCAGCCGGGGCGCCCCGTCCAGTGCGCACCACTCCAGGGCCGCGCCGAGGCGGCCCGCGCCCTCCGTGCGGAGTCCCCAGGTCCGGAACGGCCGTCCGCCGAGGCCGGCCGCCGGTTCCCGTACGAGGGCCCGCCCGCCCTGGGTCGCGTACAGCAGCCCCGTCGCCACTGCGAGGGGGACGGCGAGCGCGATGAGCAGGATCACCGCTCCGGCGAGGTCCAGCACCCGCTTGGCCGAAGGCCTGGCCGGCCGTAGGACGGGGAGGCTGAGCAGGAGAGGCATGTCAGCACGGTGCCGTACGCCTCAGCCGGTCCCCGGGTGCCGCGCGGCGGCGGTTACCCGTTCGGGCGCGGGGTTCGGGGTGGAGCCCCGGGTAGTTGCGCGTAAGGGGGGCCTAAAGATTGAGCCGGGCAGACTCAGCTCTGTTGACGCAGGCGCGACGATGCGGCATGGTTGAGTCTGTTGCACTCAAGTCAGCTGGAGGAATTGAAATGGCACGTGCGGTCGGCATCGACCTGGGCACCACTAACTCCGTCGTCAGCGTTCTGGAAGGCGGCGAGCCCACCGTCATCACCAACGCCGAGGGCGCCAGGACCACGCCGTCCGTCGTCGCCTTCGCCAAGAACGGCGAGGTCCTCGTCGGCGAGGTGGCCAAGCGCCAGGCGGTCACGAACGTGGACCGGACCATCCGCTCCGTCAAGCGCCACATGGGCACTGACTGGAAGATCAACCTGGATGGCAAGGACTTCAACCCGCAGCAGATGAGCGCCTTCATCCTGCAGAAGCTGAAGCGCGACGCCGAGGCGTACCTGGGCGAGAAGGTCACGGACGCGGTCATCACCGTCCCGGCCTACTTCAACGACTCCGAGCGTCAGGCGACGAAGGAGGCCGGTGAGATCGCGGGCCTCAACGTCCTGCGCATCGTCAACGAGCCGACCGCCGCCGCCCTGGCCTACGGTCTCGACAAGGACGACCAGACCATCCTCGTCTTCGACCTCGGTGGCGGCACCTTCGACGTGTCGCTCCTGGAGATCGGCGACGGTGTCGTCGAGGTCAAGGCCACCAACGGTGACAACCACCTCGGTGGCGACGACTGGGACCAGCGCGTCGTCGACTACCTGGTGAAGCAGTTCGCCAACGGCCACGGCGTCGACCTGTCCAAGGACAAGATGGCGCTCCAGCGTCTGCGCGAGGCCGCCGAGAAGGCGAAGATCGAGCTGTCCTCCTCCACGGAGACCTCGATCAACCTGCCCTACATCACGGCTTCCGCCGAGGGCCCGCTGCACCTGGACGAGAAGCTCACCCGCGCCCAGTTCCAGCAGCTGACCGCGGACCTGCTCGACCGCTGCAAGACCCCGTTCCACAACGTCATCAAGGACGCCGGCATCCAGCTGTCCGAGATCGACCACGTGGTCCTGGTCGGCGGCTCCACCCGCATGCCGGCCGTCGCCGAGCTCGTCAAGGAGCTCACCGGCGGTCAGGACGCCAACAAGGGCGTCAACCCGGACGAGGTCGTCGCCATCGGCGCCACCCTCCAGGCCGGTGTGCTCAAGGGTGAGGTCAAGGACGTCCTGCTCCTCGACGTGACCCCGCTGTCCCTCGGTATCGAGACCAAGGGCGGCATCATGACCAAGCTGATCGAGCGCAACACCACGATCCCGACCAAGCGCTCCGAGATCTTCACGACGGCCGAGGACAACCAGCCGTCCGTCCAGATCCAGGTCTACCAGGGCGAGCGCGAGATCGCGGCGTACAACAAGAAGCTCGGCATGTTCGAGCTGACGGGCCTGCCGCCGGCCCCGCGTGGCGTCCCGCAGATCGAGGTCTCCTTCGACATCGACGCGAACGGCATCATGCACGTCACGGCCAAGGACCTTGGCACGGGCAAGGAGCAGAAGATGACCGTCACCGGCGGCTCCTCGCTCGGCAAGGACGAGGTCGACCGCATGCGCCAGGAGGCGGAGCAGTACGCGGACGAGGACCTGCGTCGCAAGGAGGCGGCCGAGTCCCGCAACCAGGGCGAGCAGCTCGTCTACCAGACGGAGAAGTTCGTCAAGGACAACGAGGACAAGGTCCCGGCCGACGTCAAGACCGAGGTCGAGGCCGCCGTCACCGAGCTGAAGGAAAAGCTCAAGGGCGAGGACACCGCCGAGATCCGCACCGCGACCGAGAAGCTCGCCGCGGTCAGCCAGAAGCTCGGCCAGGCCATCTACGCCGACGCTCAGGGCGCCGCGGGTGCCGCCGGTGACGCGGGTCAGGCCAAGGCCGACGACGACGTCGTCGACGCCGAGATCGTCGACGACGAGAAGCCGAAGGGCGGCGCTGCCTGATGTCGGAGGAGACCCCGGGCTTTGACGAGAAGCCCGAAGTCCCCGTCGACGGCACGCCCGACGAGCCGAAGGCCGCCGACTCCGCCACGGAGGAGGCGGCGGCCCCGGCCGGGGACGCAGCACAGGATGTAGCGCTGCTCGCGCAGCTGGACCAGGCCCGTACGGCGCTCGGTGAGCGCACCGCGGACCTCCAGCGGCTCCAGGCGGAGTACCAGAACTACCGCCGCCGGGTGGAGCGGGACCGGATCGCCGTCAAGGAGATCGCGGTCGCGTCCCTCCTGACGGAACTCCTCCCGACCCTGGACGACATCGGCCGGGCGCGGGAGCATGGCGAGCTGGTCGGCGGCTTCAAGTCGGTGGCCGAATCGCTGGAGACCGCCGCGGCCAAGATGGGTCTGCAGCAGTTCGGCAAGGAGGGCGAGCCCTTCGACCCGACGATCCACGAGGCCCTGATGCACTCGTACGCGCCGGACATCACGGAGGACACCTGCGTGGCGATCCTTCAGCCGGGGTACCGGATCGGCGAGCGTACGATCCGCCCCGCGCGGGTCGCGGTGGCCGAGCCCCAGCCGGGCGCGGCCCCCAAGTCCGAGTCGGCCGAGGCCGACACGCCGTCGGACAAGGACACGGATGCCCCCGACAAGGGCTGATGTTGAACAAGTAGAGGCACGAGAGGAGGGACACCGGGGATGAGCACCAAGGACTTCGTCGAGAAGGACTACTACAAGGTCCTCGGTGTCCCGAAGGACGCCACCGAGGCCGAGATCAAGAAGGCGTACCGGAAGCTCGCGCGCGAGTTCCACCCGGACGCCAACAAGGGCGACGCCTCGGCCGAGGCGCGCTTCAAGGAGATCTCCGAGGCGAACGACATCCTCGGTGACGCGAAGAAGCGCAAGGAGTACGACGAGGCGCGCGCCCTGTTCGGCAACGGCGGCTTCCGCCCCGGGCCGGGCGGGGCCGGCGGCTCGTTCAACTTCGACCTCGGCGACCTGTTCGGCGGACAGCAGCCGGCCGGCGCGGGCGGCGGCTTCGGCGGCGGCCTGGGCGATGTCTTCGGCGGCCTGTTCAACCGCGGCGCCGGCGCCGGTACGGGAACCCGTACCCAGCCGCGCCGCGGCCAGGACATCGAGTCGGAGGTCACCCTCTCCTTCACGGAGGCGGTGGACGGGGCCACGGTTCCGCTCCGGATGTCCTCGCAGGCCCCCTGCAAGGCCTGTTCGGGCACCGGCGACAAGAACGGCACGCCCCGGGTGTGCCCGACCTGCGTCGGTACCGGCCAGGTATCGCGGGGCAGCGGCGGCGGGTTCTCGCTGACCGACCCCTGCGCGGACTGCAAGGGCCGCGGCCTGATCGCGGAGACCCCCTGCGACGTCTGCAAGGGCAGCGGGCGCGCCCGCAGCTCGCGCACCATGCAGGTCCGGATCCCGGCGGGCGTCTTCGACGGCCAGCGGATCCGGCTGCGCGGCAAGGGTGCGCCGGGCGAGCGCGGCGGTCCCGGCGGTGACCTGTACGTCGTCGTGCACGTCGACTCCCACCCGGTGTTCGGCCGCAAGGACGACAACCTGACGGTGACCGTCCCGGTGACCTTCGCCGAGGCGGCGCTGGGCGCCGACATCAAGGTCCCGACCCTGAACGGCCCCTCGGTGACGCTGAAGCTGCCGCCGGGCACCCCCAACGGCCGTACCATGCGGGCCCGCGGCAAGGGAGCGGTCCGCAAGGACGGCACCCGCGGCGACCTGCTGGTGACGGTGGAGGTCGAAGTTCCGACCGAGCTGTCGGACAAGGCCCGCGAGGCGCTGGAGATGTACCGCGAGGCGACGGAGTCGCAGGACCCGCGCACCGCGCTGTTCGAGTCCGCGAAGGGAGCATGACATGGACGGCCGCCGACGACAGTCCTCCCGATTGGGTGGGGGCTACCAGCTCACCGATGAGACCCCGGTCTACGTGATCTCGGTGGCCGCCCAGCTCTCGGGCCTGCATCCGCAGACCCTCCGCCAGTACGACCGTCTCGGCCTGGTCTCCCCGGACCGTACGGCCGGTCGCGGCCGGCGCTACTCGGCCCGTGACATCGAGCTGCTCCGCACGGTGCAGGCGCTGTCCCAGGACGAGGGCATCAACCTGGCGGGCATCAAGCGGATCATCGAGCTGGAGAACCAGGTCGCCGCGCTCCAGCAGCGCGTGGCCGAGCTCTCCGCGGCTGTCGACGGCGCGGCCGTGGCCATGCAGCAGCGCGAGGCCCAGGTGCACGCGTCCTACCGGCGCGACCTGGTCCCGTACCAGCCTCCGCAGCCGGGCAACGCCCTGGTGGTGTGGCGGCCCAAGCGGCCGATGGACTGACGTCCGCCCACAGCGTGCAGGAAGGCCCCGCCCGGCTCACCGGGCGGGGCCTTCCGCGTTCCCGTTCGCGTTCGCGTTCCCGTTTTCCCGTTCCCGCGAGCGGTCAGGGCCGGGGCTCCCGGGCGGGGCCCGAGACCTGGCCCAGGATGCCCGACTGGGCTATGAGGAAGCCGAGTTGGGCGCGGCTGCCGCTGCCCAGGGCGGTGGCCAGCTTGGCGATGTGCGCGCGGCAGGTCCGTACGTTCATGCCCAGGCGGCGCGCGATGGCCTCGTCCACGTGCCCCTCGACGAGGAGTTGCGCGATGGAGCGCTGAACGCCCGAGATTCCCGAGGGCGTCGGATCGTACCGGATCTCCTCCAGCAGCGGCGTGGCACGGCGCCAGAGCTGCTCGAACACCTTGATGAGGTATTCGACGAGACCGGGGTGGCGCAGTTCGAGGGCGACGCTGCGGTCATCGCTGGCGGGGATGAAGGCGACGGTGCGGTCGAAGACGATGAGGCGCTCGATGAGTTCCTCGAGGGTGCGGATCTCCACCTTGCCCGCGGATATCCGCTCGACGTAGGCGAGCGTTCCCTGGCTGTGCCGGGCGGTGTGCTGGTAGAGGGTGCGGATGCTGACCCCGCGGTCGGTCAGCGGCTGGTCGCGCTCCAGGGCCTGCGTGAGGGCGTCTATGGGGCGGGCTCCGCCGGGCTGGACGGTGAGCATCTCCGTGTGGCATTCGGCGGTTGCCAGGTTCAGTGCCGCGTTGATGCGGTCGAACCCCTCGAGCACGGTGATCGCGTGCGTGGGCGCGGGAGTCAGCGCGCTGATGGCCATGAATGGCTCAAACGCTTCCGCCAGCTCGATGGACGTCCTGCGGCGTTGCAGGATCTCCCGCTCGATAGGGTGCAGCCGCTGGGTGAGTGCGACGGTGGGGGGAACCGGGCGCAGCCAGTTCGCGTCATCTGGATCCGGGTGCAGCAGCGCGAATTCCAGCAGGCAGGGAGTGTATTCGACCTCCGCGCGGGCGATGCGCCCCGAGCTGAGCGCAGTGGCGTAGAGCTCGGCGCCGAGAGCGCACAGTTCCGTCACTGGGTGGGGATGTGTCTGTTCCGCACCATTTTTCGGCATATCTCCCACCCCCAGGGTCTTGCATCTACAGGAACATGATGCACCGCCACGGTGGCGTCGGCGTGGCTCGATAAGTCATCGTCTGTCATGCGGGGGAGAGGAATCCATCCAGTGAGGACGAAGTCGACGATGTACAAGAGATTGCTTCGCTCGGTGGTTGCCGTTGCTCTCTCCACGGTTGTGGCTTACGGGGTGGCCGGCGGCAACACAGCCACGTTGGCGGGGATATCGGACGATAGCGGCTGGACCAGTGCTCCGGTGGACAGCGGGTGGACGCTCGGCCCTCTGGACAGTGGGTGGACCAACCTGCCGGAGAAGGTCGTCGCATGACCCCCGACGACCGCGGCTTCCGCCGCGAAATGGCCTCCGCTTACCGGTCGGGGTGGCAGTTCATCGACCTGGCCACGGCAATCCCGTACCCCGGGGATTCGCTGATGGTCACCCTGTTCGGTCAACCGATCGTCGTCGTGCGCGAGGAGGACGAGGACGTACGTGCCTACCGGTGCCTGCGCCGCCCGCGGGGCGCGCCGCAGCCCGTCCGCTGCGAGGTGCGCTACGGAATGGTCTTCGTCAATCTTGATCAGCGCGATCACCAGCTCTTCGAACCCGACATCACCACCGCCACCCCCCGCAGTGCCTGAAGCGATTCCCCCGTCGTTGCAGATCGCTCAGGCGCTTCCCCCACACAACGGCGCCATCGTGGACCTGACCACGATGGCGCCGTTGTGATGTCCGCGTCCAGTAGTTGAACCGGACAAGATGTGGAGGGGCAGACCGGCCGCCGGCCTGGTCCCGGGCTCAGGCCCGGCCCATGGCCCGGTCCAGCGTGATCTCCATGACCACCCGGTCGGGATTGGGTGAGGGCGTCCGCCCGTAGCGCTCCGCGTAGCGCGCCACCGCGTCGGCGACCGACGCCTCGTCCGTACGGATCACCGCGCGCCCCTCGAGGGTGGCCCAGCGGCGTCCTTCCATCTGGCAGACCGCGACCCGGGCCGCGCCCGGCTGCGCCGCCAGGATGTTGCGGATCTTCTTGCTGTGCTTGTTGCTGATCACCCGGGCCAGACCGGCCTCCGGGTCGTACGTCACGCCCACCGGCACCACGTGGGGCGTCCCGTCCGGGCGCGGCGTGGTCAGCGTGCAGACGTGCCGCTCCCGCCAGAAGGCGAGGTACTCGGGCGTCGGGTTGAGTACGTCATGGGACATGGCCCGAAGGGTACGGGGCCCGGGCGCGTCGGGGGTACCGCGGCCTGCCTTGAGTGGAATAGACTCAACTTTGCGTAGGTTGTTTATGTCATAGTTCTGTCCAGCCTCCGGAGAGGAGCACATCACCCGTGGATGCCGAGCTGACCAACAAGAGCCGGGATGCGCTGAACGCGGCCACCAGCCGGGCCGTCAAGGACGGCCACGCGGACCTGACCCCCGCGCACCTGCTGCTGGCGCTCCTCGCCGGCGAGGACAACGAGAACATCACCGACCTCCTCGCGGCCTCCGACGCCGACCAGGCCGCCGTACGGGCCGGCGCGGAGCGGCTGCTCGCCGCCCTGCCCAGCGTCACCGGGTCCACGGTCGCGCCCCCGCAGCCCACCCGCGACCTGCTCGCCGTACTCGCCGAGGCCGACGCCCAGGCGGGCAAGCTCGGCGACGACTACCTCTCCACCGAACACCTGCTCATCGCCCTCGCCGCCAAGGGCGGCGCGGCCGGTGAGCTCCTTTCCGCACAGGGCGCGAGCGCGAAGAAGCTGCTGGACGCCTTCCAGAACGCACGAGGAGGGCGGCGGGTGACCACCCCCGACCCCGAGGGTCAGTACAAGGCGCTGGAGAAGTTCGGCACCGATTTCACGGCGGCAGCCCGTGAGGGCAAGCTCGATCCGGTCATCGGCCGGGACCACGAGATCCGGCGCGTGGTGCAGGTGCTCTCGCGGCGTACGAAGAACAATCCGGTGCTCATCGGCGAGCCGGGCGTCGGCAAGACGGCCGTGGTCGAGGGCCTGGCCCAGCGCATCATCAAGGGCGATGTCCCGGAGTCGCTGAAGAACAAGCGGCTCGTCTCCCTCGACCTGGGCGCCATGGTCGCGGGCGCGAAGTACCGGGGTGAGTTCGAGGAGCGGCTGAAGACCGTCCTGGCGGAGATCAAGTCGAGCGACGGCCAGATCATCACCTTCATCGACGAGCTGCACACGGTCGTCGGCGCGGGCGCTGGCGGCGACTCCGCCATGGACGCGGGCAACATGCTCAAGCCCATGCTGGCGCGCGGTGAGCTGCGGATGGTCGGCGCGACGACGCTGGACGAGTACCGCGAGCGCATCGAGAAGGACCCGGCGCTGGAGCGGCGTTTCCAGCAGGTGCTGGTCGCCGAGCCGTCCGTCGAGGACACCATCGCGATCCTGCGCGGGCTCAAGGGCCGCTACGAGGCCCACCACAAGGTGCAGATCAACGACAGTGCGCTGGTCGCCGCCGCGACCCTCTCCGATCGGTACATCACCTCCCGCTTCCTCCCGGACAAGGCGATCGACCTCGTCGACGAGGCCGCGTCCCGGCTGCGCATGGAGATCGACTCCTCCCCCCTGGAGATCGACGAGCTCCAGCGTGCGGTGGACCGGCTGCGGATGGAGGAGCTGGCGCTGAAGAACGAGTCCGACCCGGCCTCGCTGGAGCGCTTGGAGAAGATCCGCAAGGATCTCGCGGACAAGGAGGAGGAGCTGCGCGGCCTGACCGCCCGCTGGGAGAAGGAGAAGCAGTCCCTCAACCGGGTCGGTGAGCTCAAGGAGCGCCTGGACGACCTGCGCGGCCAGGCGGAGCGCGCGCAGCGCGACGGGGACTTCGACACCGCCTCAAAGCTGCTCTACGGGGAGATCCCGACCGTGGAGCGCGAGCTGGCCGAGGCCACCGAGGCCGAGGCGGAGGTCTCGAAGGACACGATGGTCAAGGACGAGGTCGGCCCCGACGACATCGCCGACGTGGTGGGTGCCTGGACCGGCATCCCGGCCGGCCGCCTCCTGGAGGGGGAGACGCAGAAGCTGCTGCGCATGGAGGACGGGCTGGGCCGCCGTCTGATCGGCCAGGGCGAGGCGGTGCGGGCCGTGTCGGACGCGGTACGCCGCACCCGGGCCGGCATCGCGGACCCGGACCGGCCGACCGGCTCGTTCCTGTTCCTGGGCCCGACGGGCGTCGGCAAGACGGAGCTGGCCAAGGCCCTGGCGGACTTCCTCTTCGACGACGAGCGGGCCATGATCCGCATCGACATGTCGGAGTACGGCGAGAAGCACTCCGTGGCCCGCCTGGTCGGCGCGCCGCCCGGCTACGTCGGCTACGAGGAGGGCGGCCAGCTGACCGAGGCCGTCCGGCGCCGCCCGTACAGCGTGGTGCTGCTGGACGAGGTGGAGAAGGCCCATCCCGAGGTCTTCGACATCCTGCTCCAGGTCCTGGACGACGGCCGTCTCACGGACGGCCAGGGCCGCACGGTGGACTTCCGCAACACGATCCTGGTGCTCACCTCGAACCTGGGCAGTCAGTTCCTGATGGATCCGGTCACGCCCGCGGAGCAGAAGAAGCAGCAGGTCCTGGACGTGGTCCGGGCGAGCTTCAAGCCGGAGTTCCTCAACCGCCTGGACGACCTGGTGGTCTTCTCCGCGCTGTCCGGGCCCGAGCTGGGCCGCATCGCGGAGCTCCAGATCGACCGCCTCGCCAAGCGGCTGGCCGACCGGCGCCTGACCCTGGAGGTCACGCCGGAGGCGCTGGCCTGGCTGGCGGACAAGGGCAACGACCCGGCGTACGGCGCGCGGCCCCTGCGCCGGCTGATCCAGACGGCGATCGGCGACCGCCTCGCGAAGGAGATCCTCTCCGGCGAGGTCAGGGACGGCGACACCGTACGGGTCGACGTGGCGGGCGAAGACCTGCTGGTCGGCAAGGCGCTGTGACCTCCTGAGCCGCCACCCGTGTCCGCCCGGAGCGGATCGTGCGTCCGGGGGTGGACACGGGGTAGGCGGGATGGGGGAGGATGCAGGTATCCGCACGAAGGGAAAACACGGTGAGCATCGACCCGGCCTCGATTCCGAACTTCGGAGGGCAGCAGCCCGATCCGCAGGCCACAGGACCGGCGGGCCCCGTCGTCCCCGACCAGGATCTGGTCAAGCAGCTGCTGGAGCAGATGGAGCTCAAGTACGTCGTCGACGACGAGGGTGACCTCGCGGCGCCGTGGGAGGAGTTCCGCACGTACTTCATGTTCCGCGGCGAGGACGAGCAGCAGGTCTTCTCGGTGCGGACCTTCTACGACCGTCCGCACAAGATCGAGGAGAAGCCGCAGCTTCTCGAGTCGATCGACGACTGGAACCGCCGCACCCTGTGGCCGAAGGTCTACAGCCACACCCACGACGACGGCTCGGTCCGTCTGATCGGTGAGGCGCAGATGCTGATCGGCACCGGCGTCAGCCTGGAGCACTTCGTGTCCTCCACGGTCAGCTGGGTCCGCGCCTCCATCGAGTTCGACAAGTGGCTCGTCGAGCAGTTCGGCCTGGAGAAGGAGATCGACTCCTCCGCCGAGGGCGACGACGACGGCGACAGCGACGGCAACAACTAGAAGCAGGTTCTAGAGCGGTACGCGGGCCACGAGCAGCAGATACAGCCCGTAGCCGTAACTGAGCCCGGCCAGCGCCGCGGTCACCACGACCGCGGTGCGGGGCCGGGCTCTGGCCATGACGGCCGCCACCGGCAGCAGCAGCGGGAAGGCCGGGAGCAGGAACCGCGGCTTCGACTCGAAGAACCCGGCCCCGCCGTACGCGATCACCAGCAGTATCGCCGTGTACGCGAGCAGCGGCAGCGGGGTCCGGTCCAGCACCAGCAGCATCGCCAGCAGCCCGGCGGCGGCCAGCAGGACCACGGTCACGGTGGTCGCCAGCGGTACGTGCCCGCCGGTCAGCACCCGCTCCGCGGAGCGCAGCGCACCGGCCCCGAAGTCGAAGCGGGATCCCCAGCGCCGCTGCACGGTGAAGTACCCGCCGAGCGGATCGCGCACCCGCACCCCGACGGCCAGGACGTACGTCGCCCAGCCCGCGGGGGCCAGCAGCCCTGCCACCCACACCTCGGGCGCGCGGGACCGGCGGCTCAGGATCTCGTGCAGGGCCATCACCGAGACGGCGGCGGCGACCGCGAGCCCGGTCGGCCGGGTCAGCCCGGCGAGCACGGCGAGGCCGGCCGCCCAGAGCCAGCGGCCGCGCATCAGGGCGTAGAGCGCCCAGGCGGCGAGCGCGGCCAGCAGCGCCTCGGTGTAGGCCAGGCTCAGCACCACCGCGTGCGGCAGCGCCGCCCACAGCCCCACGAGCAGCAGCCCGGCTCGCGGCCCGATCACCCACTCGCCGATCCGGTAGACACCGACGGCGGCGACGGCGGCGCAGATCCAGGCGACGAGGATCCCGGCCGGGATCAGCCCGCCGGGCAGCACGGCGCCGACCAGCCTTATCAGCGTCGGGTAGAGCGGGAAGAAGGCGTAGTCGCTCTGGATGAAGCCGGTGCCGGTGACGGGGTCGGCCCACATCTGGGTGCGCCCGTAGCCGTTGGCGGCGATCCCGAGGTACCAGACGGAGTCCCAGGACTTGCCGAGCACCCGGAGCGGGTCCTTGCCCGCCCACCAGGATCCGAGGGTGAGGACCAGTACCCCGGCGCCGCGTACGGCGGCGAACACCCCGAGCGCGATGACCGTCGCCGGCGCGGCCGACCGCACCGCCTTGACGGCACGCATCTCCAGCGGCGACGCGGACACCGAGACTCTGCCCGTAGCCATGTATCCCGACTTTCCTGCTCTTCGTGAGTACGCTCATCCGACGATGAGAGCCGCGGGCACGTTCAAGGCCGTCAGCTTCACACCGGCCTCGGTCACCCCGCAACCACACTTGGTAAACAGCGAGGGTCCAGACGTCCAAGGTCCTGTCCGGGCGGACAGGACCTCCTAGGTCCTGTTGCCCGGACAGGGCCTAGAGGCGGCGCAGGCGGGCCACCGCCTCGCTGAGGACGTCGGTCCGCTTGCAGAACGCCCAGCGGACCTGGGTGGCTCCGGCGGACTTGTCGTCGTAGAAGACCTGGTTCGGGATGGCGACCACGCCGCAGCGTTCGGGCAGGGCGCGGCAGAAGGCCAGGCCGTCCTTCTCGCCGAGCGGGGTGATGTCCGTGGTGATGAAGTACGTGCCCTGCGGGCGGTAGACCTCGAAGCCGGCCGCCGCGAGGCCGTCGGCGAGGAGGTCGCGCTTGGCTGCCAGGTCCGCGCGGAAGCCCTCGTAGTACGCGTCGGGCAGGGCCAGGGCCTCGGCGATCGCGTACTGGAAGGGGCCGGAGGAGACGTAGGTGAGGAACTGCTTCGCCGAGCGGACCGCGGTGACCAGCTCCGGGGGCGCCGTGACCCAGCCGACCTTCCAGCCCGTGAAGGAGAACGTCTTCCCGGCGGAGGAGATGGTGACGGTGCGCTCGCGCATGCCCGGGAACCCGGCCAGGGGGGTGTGGGCGCCCTCGAAGACCAGGTGCTCGTAGACCTCGTCCGTGACGACCAGGAGGTCGCGCTCCACGGCGAGGGCGGCGACGGCGGTCAGCTCCTCGTGGGTCAGGACCGTGCCCGTCGGGTTGTGCGGGGTGTTCAGCAGGATCAGGCGGGTGCGCGGGGTGACGGCGGCGCGCAGTTCGTCCAGGTCGAGGGCGAAGGCCCCGGCGTGCGGGCGCAGGGTGACGGGGACGCGTACCGCGCCGGCCATCGCGATGCAGGCCGCGTACGAGTCGTAGTACGGCTCCAGGGCGATGACCTCGTCACCCGGTTCGAGGAGGGCGAGGAGCGCGGCCGCGATGGCCTCGGTGGCGCCGGCCGTGACCAGGACCTCGGTGTCCGGGTCGTAGGAGAGGCCGTAGAAGCGCTGCTGGTGCGCGGCGATCGCGGCGCGCAGCTCGGGGACGCCGGGGCCCGGCGGGTACTGGTTGCCGAGGCCCGTGAGGACCGCGCGGGAGGCCGCCTCGGCGATTTCGGCGGGGCCGTCGGTGTCGGGGAAGCCCTGGCCCAGGTTGATCGACCCGGTGCGGGCGGCCAGCGCCGACATCTCCGCGAAGATCGTGGTGCCGAAGGCCGCCAGACGGCGGTTGAGGAAGGGGCGGTCGCTGCTCACGGGTGCGCTCATGGGCGCCATCCTGGGGGCAACCTCTGGACTTGCTCAAGTGTGCTTTGGGCCGCGTGGCCTGCGGGCATCCCCCCTTCACACGGGACGCGGGGATCCCGTCCCCCGGGAAGACCGGGGCGTGAGAGAGGGGGCGGGCCTCGTGTTCGTCTTCATTGTGATCGGGCTTCTCTTCGTTGCGTTCGTCGTGACCATGGCGATCCGTTCGGCCGGCTCCGGCTCCGGCTCCGGTCGCGGCTCCGGCAGCAGCACGAGCAGCAGCTGGTGGGCCGGCGGGGGCGACTCCTCGTCGGGTTCTTGTTCGAGTGGATCGTCCTCGTCCTGCGGCGGATCTTCGTCCTCCTGCGGCGGTGGCGGGGGATGCGGTTCCAGCTGACACGGGGCAGCTGGCACCGCGTGGATGAAGGCGCCCGGCGGTCTGATTTCCGCCGGGCGCCCTCTCCTTGGCGCATGCATCACGACGCGCGGGGCACATGTTGTTGAACACGTGAACTGTGGAGCCCCCGGGGGGATGTAAACCCCGTCAAGTTGGGTAAAAACGCTGTGAGTGCCGTGCCTTTCATGATTCCCTCGGTTGAGTAGACCAGTCCTCGGACCTCCCTGGACTTCCTGTGGACCCGTGCCGGTGTCCCCCCACCCGTTGACTACCGCTGGCGGGCCCCGGCCCATCTCCCTCGCGCGTTTGCGGAGCCGACTCATGCTCACGACCCTCCAGACCACCTATACCGACACGCGTGCCGCCGATCTCGCCTGGGCCCTGGGTCGGGAGCGGCTGCCCGCCCTGGCCGTACTGAACCTCCAACTGTCCGGTGCGAAGGTGGAGTTGCGCCTGCTCGGGGCCTCTCATCAGGTGCTCCTGGAGGAGGGTGAGGTGCTCTGCTCGGAGACGGTCGCCTGCATGCCCGGCAGCAGTACGCCGCTGCCGCTCGGCGTGGCCAAGCGGGTGGGCGACTGGGAGTACGAGTTCGCCGCCCGGGTCGAGACCCTCTCCCGCGGTTCCTTCGCGGGGCGGGCGCAGGAGCTGCTCGCGCTGGTCGCCGACCACCCGAACGGACTAGCGGGCACCTTCCCGGGCAGTCCGCACGCGTTCACCGCCATGCTGGCGCAGCATTACGAGGGCCAGATGCGCTGGCGTACCTGGCACGCGTACCCGCAGGAGGGCCAGCTGGTGGCCACCAGGACCCGGGTCGGCGTACGGATGGGCGCCGCTTCCGCGGCCCCCGTCGAGTCGCCCGCGCTGCTCTAGCGCGCGCCAGGGGCCGCGTTCCTCCGGGGGCGCGGGCATTGCCACGTGGTTACGCCAACTGGCCGGATCAGTACGCCACTTGCACCCATGTGGGTGACCGGATGCGGGTGGGCGGTGACGTACGGTTCGCTGCATGATCGACCGTTCCGTCCCGCGCCGGGTACTCCCGGCTCCGGAGCCTCGGGGCGCGGCGGCCGTCCCGGCCGCCCTGCCCGTACGGCCCCGGACCGGCCGACTCCTCGTCCTGGCCACCGTGTTCGTCTGCGCCGCCTGCGGGCTCGTATACGAACTGGAGCTGCTCGCCCTGGGCACCTACCTCATCGGCGATTCCGTCACCCAGGCGTCGGTCGTGCTGTCCGTCATGGTCTTCGCCATGGGCGTCGGCTCCCTGCTCGCCAAACGGCTGAGGCACCGGCCGGCCTTCGGCTTCTGCGCCATCGAGGCCGGGCTCGCGCTGCTCGGCGGGCTCTCGGCCGTGGCGCTGTACGCGAGCTTCGCCTGGCTGGGTGAATCCCGCCCGGCCCTCGTCGCCTTCTCCTTCGCCATCGGCGTCCTCATCGGCGCCGAGATCCCGCTCCTGATGGCCCTCATCCAGCGCATCCGCAGACAGGACGCGGGCGGGGCCGTCGCCGACCTGTTCGCCGCCGACTACGTGGGCGCCCTGGTCGGCGGCCTCGCCTTCCCGTTCCTGCTGCTGCCGGTGCTCGGCCAGCTCACCGGAGCCATGCTCACCGGCACGGTCAACGCGGTCGTCGGCGGCGGGCTCGTGCTCTGGCTGTTCCGCCGCGACCTGAGCCGGCGTGCCCGCTGGACGCTGGTCGCCGCCAACGTGACCGTGCTGTCCGTACTCGCCTGCGCGACCGTCCTGGCCGACGACTTCGAGCGGGTCGCCCGCGGCGCCGTCTACGGCGCGGAGGTGCGGGTCGCCGTCCAGACCGGGGTGCAGGAACTGGTGCTCACCGGGCCCCCGACCGGCTCCCCCCGCTCGCTCGACCTGTACCTCGACGGGCGGCTGCGGGTCAGCGGCTACGACGAGTACCGCTACCACGAGGCCCTCGTCCACCCCGCCATGACCGGCCCGCACACCCGGGTCCTGGTCCTCGGCGGCGGAGACGGGCTCGCCGCCCGCGAGGTGCTGCGCTACCGCGACGTCGCCTCCGTCACCGTCGTCGAACTCGACCCCGGCGTGGTCCGGCTCGCCCGCACCGATCCGATGCTCTCCGCGCTCAACGCCGGCGTGTACGAGGACCCGCGCCTCGGGGTCGTCACGCAGGACGCGTTCCGCTGGCTGCGCGGAGCGGCCGCCCGGGACCGGTTCGACGTGATCGTCTCCGACCTCCCCGACCCGGGCATCACCCCCAGCACGAAGCTGTACTCGCAGGAGTTCTACGGGCTGGCCGCGCGGGCCCTGCGGCCCGGGGGCCGGATCGCCGTGCACGCCGGACCGCTGGCCACGCGCCCGCGCACCTACTGGACCGTGGAGTCCACCCTGCGGGCGGCCGGTCTGCAGACCTCCCCCTACAGCGCGGGCGGCCGCCTCTCGGGCTTCGCCGCCGGACCCGACCGCTCCCCCCTGCGCGGCAGCGACGCGCCCCCGCAGGACTGGGGCTTCGTACTGGCCTCCCGCGAGCAGGCGCCCCCGCTGCGGGTGGACCGTGACACGCCGGGGCTGCGCTCGCTGTCGACCCGCTCGCTCCAGGACGCCGCGCGCGACGCCGAGCGCACCCGGATGCCGGGACTTCCGCCGTCGACCCTGCCGCACCCGCGGTATTCGTGACCCGGTGCGGCTCTCGTCGGTAGGCTCGACCGCATGGAGCATCAGGTGTTCGTTCCGGTACCGGCAGACAGCCTCCGCGCCGTGCTGCGCGACCCCGTCCGGGTGGCCCGGTGTGTGCCGGGGCTCCAGCAGGACGCCGACACCGAGTCCGGACCCCTCTCCGGTCGGCTGAAGATCCGGGTCGGCGGGAACACCGTGACCTACCGGGGCGCGCTGTCCGTCACCGAGCGGGACCCGGACCACTTCGCCGTCGCCGGCGAGGGCACGGAGGTCCGGGGCAGCGGGACCGTGAAGCTCGCCCTCGCGCTGCGGCTCACCCCGGAGGGGGACCACCGGACCCGGCTCGACTTCACGGCCGGGGCCACCGCCGACGGGCGCGCCGCCGGATTCACCGCCGGTGCCACCGCCACCGCCGTGCAGCGGCTGCTGGAGCGGGCCGCCGAACAGCTCGCCGAGGCGGCCCGGGGCGAGGCCGCCGGCCCCGAGGTGAACGATCCGGTGGCCGACGCCGAGGAGGCCGAGGGCGACGGGTCCGCCGGGTCCGACGACGATGCCACCGAGGTCACCGCCTCCGTGTTCGAGGCCGAGGTGCCGCCGCCGTCCCTGGACCCCTTCCTGGCCGGCGGGTTCGAGGAACTCGACGACCTCGGTGATCTCCCGCGGCCCCCGGCCGAGGCCGCCCACGCCCGCCGCACCATGATCGGCCGCAGCGCGGAGGAGGTGGACCACGCGCCCCCGCGCGGCCGGTACGCCCCCGTCCCCGCGCCCGCCGCCACCACGGCCGGCGACAACCTGCGCTGGCTCGCCCCCGCCGCCGCCCTCGCCCTGGCCTCGGCGGTCGTCATCGGCCGCGCCCTGCGCCGCCGCCGCTGAGCCCAGTCCCATTACGCTCGACCGCATGAGTACGCAACTGAGCGCCGGCGGCGCCGAGCTGACCATCGACCAGGAGAACGGCTGCCGGATCAGCAGTCTGCGTGTCGACGGGATCGAGCTGCTGCGCCAGGGCCCGCACTTCGGGGCCTTCCCGATGGTCCCCTGGTGCGGCCGGACCGCGGAGGGGCGGTTCCGTGACGGTGGGGTCGTCCACCAGCTCCCGCTCAACCACCCCCCGCACGCCATCCACGGCCTCGGCCGCGACACCGCCTGGCGCCGGGGCCGGCTCACGGACACCGAGGCGGCGTTCTTCTTCGACCTCGCCGACCCGTGGCCGTGGCCCGGCCGGGTCACGCAGACCTTCGAGCTGACCGCCGACGGGCTGACGCTCGGCATGGGCGTCGAGACGTACGGCGACTCCTTCCCGGCCCAGGCCGGCTGGCACCCCTGGTTCCGCCGCAACCTCGGCACCGGCGAGGACGTACGGCTCGACTTCGAGGCCGAGTGGCAGGAGGAGCGCGGCGACGACCACCTCCCCACCGGCCACCGCACCGCCCCGAAGCCCGGCCCCTGGGACGACTGCTTCGGCATGCCGAACGGCGTCGACGTCACCCTCACGTGGCCCGGCGCGCTGGAGCTCAAGGTCACCAGCCGTGACGAATGGGTGGTCGTCTACGACGAGGAGGCCGAGGCCGTCTGCGTCGAACCGCAGTCCGGCCCGCCGAACGGGCTGAACACCCGCCCGCGCCTGGTCACCCCCGTCGACCCGCTGGAGATCTCCACCACGTGGACCTGGCGGCGGCTCTCGTAGAGCCGAATTAAGCTCATGGGCATGAGTGACGTACGCGATGCGCTTCTGCAGCAGATCAAGGACAAGGCCGTCGTGCACGGCAAGGTGATCCTCTCCTCCGGCCGGGAGGCCGACTACTACATCGACCTCCGCCGGATCACCCTCGACGGCGAGGCGGCCCCGCTGGTCGGGCAGGTCATGCTCGACCTCACCGCCGACCTCGACTTCGACTGCGTCGGCGGTCTGACCCTGGGCGCCGACCCGGTCGCGACCTCGATGCTGCACGCCTCCGCCGCGCGCGGTCAGCGCCTGGACGCCTTCGTCGTCCGCAAGGCGCAGAAGGCCCACGGCATGCAGCGCCGCATCGAGGGCACCGACGTGAAGGGCAAGCGCTGCCTGGTCGTCGAGGACACCTCCACCACCGGCGGGTCCCCGCTGACCGCCGTCGAGGCGGTCCGTGAGGCCGGCGGCGAGGTCGTGGCCGTCGCCACGATCGTCGACCGCGGTGCGGCCGGTGCCATCGCCGAGGCGGGGCTCCCGTACCTCACCGGCTACCGCCTCGAGGACCTCGGCCTCTCCTAGGCACAGCTCCACAACTCGGGGCGAAGGTCCTGAGAACTCCCTGATCAGGCCCTGACCTGCTCCTTTTCGGGCCGCCGGGATGTTTCACGTGAAACATCCCGGCGGGTTCCGGCCGCAGTGGCCGACGGCCGGGGTGGAGTGTCGCGCGGAGTCTGGAAAGATAGGCGCGACGATGACGTCGCCCCCAGGTCAGGGCCCGCAATAAGCACACTCCCCGCACATCCAAGGAGCGGACAGATGCCCATCGCAACCCCCGAGGTCTACAACGAGATGCTCGACCGGGCGAAGGCAGGCAAGTTCGCCTACCCGGCCATCAACGTGACCTCCTCCCAGACCCTGCACGCTGCGCTGCGCGGCTTCGCGGAGGCCGAGAGCGACGGCATCATCCAGATCTCCACCGGTGGTGCGGAGTTCCTGGGTGGCCAGCACAACAAGGACATGGTCACCGGCGCGGTCGCCCTGGCCGAGTTCGCGCACATCGTCGCGGCGAAGTACGACATCACGGTCGCGCTGCACACGGACCACTGCCCCAAGGACAAGCTGGACGGCTACGTACGTCCGCTCCTGGAGGTCTCCGCCGAGCGCGTGGCCCGCGGTCTGAACCCGCTCTTCCAGTCGCACATGTGGGACGGCTCCGCCGAGACCCTGGCCGACAACCTGGCCATCGGCCAGGAGCTGCTCGCCAAGGCCGCCGCCGCGAAGATCATCCTCGAGGTCGAGATCACCCCGACCGGCGGCGAGGAGGACGGCGTCAGCCACGAGATCAACGACGAGCTGTACACCACCGTCGACGACGCGATCCGCACCGCCGAGGCCCTGGGCCTGGGCGAGAAGGGCCGCTACCTGCTGGCCGCCTCCTTCGGCAACGTCCACGGCGTCTACAAGCCGGGCAACGTGGTCCTGCGTCCCGAGCTCCTCAAGGACCTCCAGGCGGGCGTCGCCGAGAAGTTCGGCCAGGCTGCCGGAAACCAGCCGTTCGACTTCGTCTTCCACGGCGGCTCGGGCTCCTCGGCCGAGGAGATCGCCACCGCGCTGGAGAACGGCGTCGTGAAGATGAACCTCGACACCGACACCCAGTACGCCTTCACCCGCCCCGTCGTGGACCACATGTTCACCAACTACGCGGGTGTGCTGAAGGTCGACGGCGAGGTCGGCACCAAGTCCAAGTACGACCCCCGCACCTGGGGCAAGGCCGCCGAGGCTGGCATGGCCGCGCGCGTCACCGAGGCCTGCGCGAACCTGCGTTCCACGGGCACCAAGCTGAAGTAGGCGCCCGCGCGCTTACGTTCGCGCGGTGACGTTCACGCGCGTTCCTCCGAAGGGCCCGTCCCGCCGTCCCACGACGGCGGGACGGGCCCTTCGGCCGTCGCCCTCCGGCAGTCGCGCCCCGCGATACCCCAGACTGGGGGCATGTCCATTCACCAGAACCTGCTCGGGGGCCCCGCCCCCACCCACCTCCCCGACGAGCCCGGCCGTGAGGCCCTGGCGTCCGGTACCCCCGCCGTCGAGGTGGCGGCCGCGCACCCCACCTCCTCGCTCGCCTGGGCGACCCTCGCCGACGAGGCCTTCGCCGCCGGCCGGACGGTCGAGTCGTACGCGTACGCCCGTACGGGCTACCACCGCGGCCTCGACGCCCTGCGCCGCGCCGGCTGGAAGGGCCACGGCCCCGTGCCGTGGGAGCACGAGCCGAACCGCGGCTTCCTCCGCGCCCTGAACGCCCTGGCCCGCGCCGCCGAGGCGATCGGCGAGAAGGAGGAGTACGAGCGCTGCTCGACCTTCCTGCGCGACTCCTCGCAGACGGCGGCGGACGCGCTGCAGGCCTGAGGCCCGCCCGGCGGGGAGTGTGACCTGCCACACTCCCCGCTAGAGCCCCGGCGCGACGGCGTCCTATGATGCGAGCAGGGGACCGGGGCTCCACTTGCCTCACGGAAGGAGCGGACCGCTACCCGGAAGCACGTGTCGAGGAGACAGCGATGTCGAACACCCTTGATGCCTCCGGAGCCGGTTCGGACACCCCGAACCTCGACTTCGATGGCACGACCCCCTACGAGGACTACGTCCAGGCGGACGTCCTCACCCACCTCCAGCACCTCCGCTCGGACGACCCGGGCGAGATGGTCTTCCTGGTCACGACCCAGGTCATGGAGCTGTGGTTCACGGTCATAGTCCACGAGTGGGAAACCGCCGCAAAGGCTCTGCGCGAGGACCGCCTCCCGGTCGCGATGGACGCGCTGAAACGATCCCTCCGCGAACTCGAGGCCCTCAACGCCTCCTGGCGCCCGCTCGCCCAGCTCACTCCGGGCCAGTTCAACGCCTATCGCGCCGCGCTGGGCGAGGGCTCCGGTTTCCAGTCGGCGATGTACCGCCGGATGGAGTTCCTGCTCGGCGAGAAGTCCGCCTCCATGCTGGTCCCGCACCGCGGCGCCCCGCGCGTCCACGCGGAGCTGGAGAAGGCCCTGCACGAGCCCAGCCTCTACGACGAGGTCCTGCGCCTGCTGGCCCGCCGCGGCCTCCCGGTCCCGGCCGCGGTCCTGAACCGCGACCTCTCGCAGCGCTACGAGCCTTCGGCCGAGGTCGAGGCCGTCTGGACGGCCCTGTACGCCGCCCCGGACGAGCACCCGGACCTGCACCGCCTCGGCGAGGTCCTCACGGACGTCGCCGAACTGGTCTGGCGCTGGCGCAACGACCACCTGGTGGCGACCCGCCGCGCGATGGGCGCGAAGACGGGCACGGGCGGCTCGGCGGGCGTGACCTGGCTGGAGAAGCGCGCCACGAAGAACGTCTTCCCGGAGCTCTGGACGGCTCGCAGCCATGTCTGAGCCGATGCGGACACCTGATCTCCAGGCCCGCGCCACGGCCCTGGACACCGCCGACGAGCTGGCCAAGCTCCGCGACCGGTTCACCCTCCCCGAGGGTGTCGTCTACCTGGACGGGAACAGCCTCGGCGCGCTCCCGGCCGCCGTCGCGCAGACCACCGCCGACGTCGTCCAGCGCCAGTGGGGCGAGCTCCTCATCCGTTCCTGGGACGAGAGCAACTGGTGGACCGCCCCCGAGCGGATCGGCGACAAGCTCGCCCCGCTCATCGGCGCGGCCCCCGGCCAGGTGGTCGTCGGCGACTCCACCAGCGTCAACCTGTTCAAGGCCCTGGTCGGCGCAGCCCGCCTGGCCGAGCCGGGCCGGACCCAGATGCTGGTCGACGCCGCCACCTTCCCCACCGACGGCTACATCGCCGCGTCGGCGGCCAGGATGACCGGCCTCGAGGTGGTCCCGGTGGACCCGTCCGCCGCCGCGCAGGCGATCGGCGAGGACACCGCCGTGGTCCTGCTCAACCACGTCGACTACCGCTCCGGCCGGCTCCACGACCTTCCGGCGTTGACGGCGGCCGCCCGCGCCGCCGGCGCGGTCACGGTCTGGGACCTGTGCCACTCCGCCGGCGCCCTCCCCGTCGGCCTCGACGCGCACGCCGTCGACCTCGCGGTCGGCTGCACGTACAAGTACCTCAACGGCGGCCCCGGCGCCCCGGCGTACCTCTACATCGCCGACCGCCACCAGGCCGCCTTCGACTCCCCGCTCCCCGGGTGGAACGGCCACGCCGATCCCTTCGCCATGACGCCGGACTTCACCCCGGCCGACGGCGCGCGGCGCGGCCGTGTCGGCACCCCGGACATCCTGTCCATGCTGGCCCTGGAGGCGGCGCTCGACGTCTGGGACGGCGTGTCCGTCGAGGCCGTGCGCGCCAAGTCCCTCGCCCTGACCGACTTCTTCCTCGAATGCGTGGCGGCGTACGTCCCGCAGGGCCGGGTCGAGTCGGTCACCCCGGCCGAGCACGCGCACCGCGGCAGCCAGGTCTCGCTGCGCACCGAGAACGCCCGTGAGGTCATGGGCGAGCTCATCGCGCGCGGCGTCATCGGGGACTTCCGGGCCCCCGACGTCCTGCGCTTCGGCTTCACCCCGCTCTACGTCGGATTCGCCGACGCGGAGCGTGCGGCCCGGACACTGGGTCACATTTTCGGGTGACCCCGTAGCGAAACGTCACATCACCGGGCGGGCGGGGCTACGGCTCCGCCCGCTCCGGCACATCCCGGGCCCGGCACGGAATGGCTCGTTCCAGACTGATACGGTCCCGCTCTGCCGGACCACCGGAACATCTGTCCCCGCTGTCCCACGCGTTACCGAGAGGTTGAGCCGATGACGGACCCCGCCGCAGTGGAACGGGACGCCGCCGAGGCTGCCTCGGCCTTCTCCCATCCGGCGGTCGCGCCGGACGCGACCGCCGCGTACGGGGAACACCCCGACCAGGTCGTCGACTTCTACGCCCCGCGCGGCGCGGGCAAGGGCCCGGTTCCGCTGGTCGCCCTGCTGCACGGCGGCGCGTGGCGGGCCCCGTACGACCGTCAGCACGTGACCCCGTTCGCCGACTTCCTGGCCCGGCAGGGTTTCGCGGTCGCCAACGTCGAGTACCGGCGCGGCCGTTCCCTGCCGCAGCAGGGGGCGGAGGGCCCGGTCGCGGGGCGCTGGCCGGAGACCTTCGACGACGTAGCCGCCGCGCTGGACGCCCTCCCGGGCCTCGCCGCGGCCGCCCTGCCGCAGGCCGACGTCCGCCGCCTGGTCCTCACCGGCCACTCGGCCGGCGGCCACCTCGCGCTGTGGGGCGCGGCCCGGCACGTGCTGCCGTACGACTCCCCGTGGCGGCTGCCTTCCCCGCCGCTGCTGCGCGGCGTGGTGGCGCTGGCCCCGATCGCGGACTTCGCGGTGGCGGAGGAACTGGGCGTGTGCGGTGGCGCGAGCGCGCAGCTGCTGGGCGGCCCGGAGCACTTCGCGCCCCGGCTGCCGTTCGCCGACCCGGCGTCCCTGCTCCCGACGGGCATCGCGACTGCGGTGGTACAGGGCCGCGAGGACATCGTGGTCCCGCCCGCGGTGGCGGAGTCGTACGTGGCGGCCGCGGCGAAGGCGGGGGAGATGGTGGGCCTGACCCTGCTGGACGGGGTCGGTCACTTTCCGCTGATCGACCCGGCGGCGGACGCGTGCGCGGTGGTGGCCGAGGAGATCTCGCAGCTGGCCTGGTAGGGCCCGGCCACGCGGAGCGGTACGGACCGGGCCGACCGATAATCGGTTCAGGTCGGGACAGAGCCGGGCCAATTCCCTCGCCCGGCCCGATCCCCCGGTGATCCCACCCCCGCTGCTATGTAGGCTGTGCGCGAGCTCCACGCTGAGCGCGTTCAAAAGCTAAAAAACGGGGGGTTCGGTGCGCAATCGCCGACTCGCAATGTCCGCTGCCGCCGTCGTGGCGGCAAGCATCGGTTTCATACCCGGCGCGGCTCAGGCCGCTGATCCGGTCAAGCCCGCCGCGCAGGCGGCGGGAGCACCCGCCGCCGACCCGGCAGAGGGTGCCGCGGCAGGGTTCGGGACCTTCACCAGCACCGCCACCGGCAGCAGTGCGCAGCTGAGTGTCTTTCTGAGCGCCCGGATGTCGTCGGCGTACGGCTTCGAGCTGACGACCTCGCTCAACAGGGGTACCCCGCCGCTGGACACCACCATCGACTGGGGTGACGGGACCACGGAGACGATCGTCGCCTCCGGTTCTTCGGAGACGCGGACCAAGCACACCTACAAGCAGCTCGGCGAGTACACGATCAAGGCCACTGCCGTCGATCCGGTACTCGGGACGCAGGGCACCACGGAGGTCCGGGTCAAGACCCTGGGCTCGGAGTTCACCCCGTACGGCCCCACCCGACTGCTGGACACCCGCAGCGGCACGGGCGCCGTCAAGGGCAAGGCCGAGGCGTACTCCTCGACCCGGCTGAAGGTCGCGGGGAACGGCGGCATCCCCACCGGGGTCACCGCCGTCGCCCTCAACGTGACCGCCACCAACACCACCAGCGGCGGGCACGTCAGCGTCTTCGCCTCCGGTACCACGCGGCCGACCGCGTCGAACATCAACTTCGAAGCCGGGCAGACCGTCCCGAACCTGGTGATCGCGAAGGTCGGCGCAGACGGCTACGTCGAGCTGTACAACGGCGGCTGGGAGCCGGTCGATCTGATCGCGGACGTCACCGGCTACTTCGTCCAGAACGAAGCCGGCGGGTACGCCCCGCAGGCTCCGGCCCGGGTCGTCGACACCCGCTACGGGACCGGCACGCAGCGCGGTCCGCTCGCCGGCCAGGGGTCCTTCACCGTCAAGGTGGCCGAACCGGGCGCCACCGCCGTCGCGCTGAACGTGACGGTCACCAACCCGCAGGAGGCCGGTCACCTGACCGTCCACCCGGCCGGGCAGGCGGCGCCGACCACGTCCAACGTGAACTTCACCGCCGGGCAGACGGTCGCCAACTCGGTGATCGTGCCGGTCGGCAAGGATGGCGAGATCACCGTCCGCAACGGCGCCTGGGCCCCGTCCGACGTCATCGTGGAGCTGGTCGGCACGTACAGCACCGCGAGCAACGGTGCCTACGTGGCGGTCACGCCCGTCCGGCAGATCGACACGCGCGAGAGCTGGTCCAAGGGGCCGTGGCCCACGCGCGGGTACCTCTGGCAGGCCTTCTCGCTGGAGCAGGAGGCCTGGGTGCTGAACACCACGGTCACCAACACGCACGGCGCGGGCTTCCTCTCGGTCGCACCGGACCCCAACGCCAGCATCGACTACTACGACAAGACCGCCGTCACCCCGGAGCGTCCGGTGTCCTCCACCCTGAACTGGACGGCGGGCAAGACCGTTGCCAACCTGGTTCAGGCGAGCGCCGGTGACAACGGCATCGTCGACTTCTGGAACCAGGGCTGGGACCGCGCCGACCTGGTCGTCGACATCTTCGGCTACTACGACAACTCATAGCCGAGCAGTGCTTTGAGGCGTCCCGGGACCGGCCCACCGGCCCATCGGCCCGTCGGCCGTTCCCGGGACGCCGTATCCCTCAATCCGCACGCACGTGAAAAGAAATGGGGTTCGGTGCGCAACCGCCGACTCGTCATGTCCGCTGCCGCCATCGTCGCGGCCGGCATCGGTTTCATACCCGCCACGGCCCAGGCCGCCGATCCGGTCAAGCCGGCCACGCACGGTGTGGCCGCCTCCGGCGTCGACCTGGACAAGGCCGCGGCGTCGAGCTTCAAGAAGTTCAGCAGCCCTGCCGACCGCTCGGTCCGCAAGAGCCTGCCGGGGGCCCAGAACAAGGCCGCCGCCACCGCCCAGGCCGAGGGTGCCGTCGCCGGCAACCCGGACCTGGCGATGGTCCTGAACGCCGGCAGCGACACCGCGCACGGTCTCGCCCTGTCCACCGAGATCATCAGCGCACCCGCGTCGCTCAGCATCACCATCGAGTGGGGCGACGGCAAGAAGGACACGACCACCGCCGGTGGGTCCACCACGCTGGAGAACCGGCACACGTACGCGGAGCTCGGCGAGTACACCGTCAAGGTCATCGTGACGGACACCGCGAACCAGGTCGAGGTCGTCAACACGCTCCCGATCCAGACCGCGGGCTCGGACTTCACCCCGTACGGGCCGACCCGTCTCCTGGACACCCGTAGCGGCATCGGTGCCACCAAGGGCAAGGTCCCCGCGCGCGGCACGGCCCGCCTGAAGGTCGGCGGCAACGGCGGCATCCCGAACGGCGTCACCGCCGTCGTCCTCAACGTGACCGTCACCAACGCCACCCAGGCCGGTCACGTCACCGTCTTCGGCTCGGGCCACGACCAGCCGACCACCTCGAACGTCAACTTCGAGGCCGGTCAGACCGTCCCGAACCTGGTCATCGTGCCGGTCGGCAAGGACGGCTACGTCGAGCTGTTCAACGGCGGCTGGGAGTCGATCGACCTGCTCGCCGACGTCACCGGCTACTTCACCCGGTCCGCGTCCAGCGGCTACACGTCGATGACGCCGGCCCGCTTCGTCGACTCCCGTACGGGCCTCGGCACGGCCAAGGGCCAGGTCGCCGGCCAGGCGGTCTTCAGCACGCAGATCAGCGGCCTGCAGGGGGTGCCCCAGGGCGTCAGCGCCGTGGCGCTGAACGTGACGGTCACGAACCCGAAGGAGACCGGTCACCTGACCGTCTTCCCGAGCGGTCAGTCGGCGCCGTCCACGTCCAGCCTGAACTTCACCGCCGGCCAGACCATCGCCAACTCGGTGATCGTGCCGGTCGGCGCTGACGGGAAGATCAGCCTCCGCAACGGCGCCTGGGCCGGGGCCGACGTCATCGTCGACGTCGTCGGCTACTACAGCCTGGCGAGCAACGGCTCCTACATGCCGCTGGAGCCGGGCCGGATGCTCGACACCCGTGACCCCGAGAGCCCGATCTACGGGGCGCTGCCGGCCCGCCAGTACTACGCCCTGGAGATCTCCGGCGACGAGCCCGGCATCGCCGGCTACGTGCTGAACACCACGGTCACCAACACCCAGGGCGCCGGCTTCCTCTCGGTTGCCCCGGACGTGAACCGGATCGACGACTACAACAACGGCACCGCGGTCCCGGTCGCGCGGCCCGGAGCCTCGACCCTCAACTGGACGGCGGGCAAGACCGTCCCGAACCTGGTCCAGGCGAGCGCCGGCTCCGTCGGCGTCGTCGACTTCTGGAACCAGGGCTGGGAGCCCACGGACCTGATCGTCGACATCTTCGGCTACTACGAGACCAAGTAGCTGCACGCACCAGCGCCCCGGGACCGGCCGTCGAGGCCGGACCCGGGGCGCTGTTCTACCTCCGACACACATACGCACCTGAACAGAAAAATGGGGGGCCGGTGCGCAATCGCCGACTCGTAGTTTCCGCTGCCCTCGTGGCGGCGGGTATCGGTCTGATCCCGGGCATGGCCCAGGCAGCAGGTCCGGTGGCACCCGCAGGGCACGGCGTGGCCGCGTCCGCAGGGACTCTGGGCAAGGCCGGGGTGCAGGGCAAGGCTGAGCCGGTCCGCAGTGCCGCGGACCGTACGGTCGTCACGTCCCAGGCGGACGCGGCGGGCAACCCGGACCTCGCGATCGAGCTGCACGCCTACAACAACTCCGCGCACGAGATCCTGCTGGTCAACAACGTCAAGAGCGCGACTGCCGCGCTCGACGTCACCATCGCCTGGGGCGACGGGGCCACGGACACCTACGCCGCGTCCGGTGCCGACGTGCAGAGCAAGACCCACATGTACGCCGAGGTCGGCACGTACCCGGTCAAGGTCACGGTGAAGGACACGACGAACAACGTCACGGCCGTGAACGAGGTCAAGTTCGTCACGGCGGGCAGCGAGTTCACCGCGCACGCGCCCACCCGGCTGCTGGACACCCGCGAGGGCGTCGGCGCGGCGAAGGCCAAGGTCGGTGCGAAGGGCATGGTGGCCCTGAAGGTGGGCGGCAGCGCCAAGATCCCCGCCGACGTCGCCGCCGTGGCCCTCAACGTCACCGTCACCAACGCCACGGACGCGGGCCACATCGCGGTCCAGCCCGGCAAGGACTACCTCCCGCCCAAGACGTCCAACCTCAACTACGTCGCGGGCCAGACCGTCCCGAACATGGTGATCGTGCCGGTCGTCGACGGCTACGTACACATGGTCAACGGCGGCTGGGCGCCGGTCGATCTGATCGCTGACGTCACCGGCTACTTCACCCACTCCGCGGCCGACGGCTACGCCCCGCTGACCCCGGTCCGCGCCGTCGACACCCGCCAGGGCCTGGGCACGGCCAAGGGCCAGGTCGCCGGATACGGCACGTTCGGCGTCGAGATCGCGGGGCGCAACGGCGTCCCGAAGGGTGCCACCGCCGTGGCGCTGAACCTGACGGCCACCAATCCGCAGGAGGCCGGTCACCTGACCGCCTACCCCAGCGGGCAGACGGCGCCGTCCACGTCCAGCGTGAACTTCTCGGCCGGCCAGACGGTCGCCAACTCGGTGATCGTGCCGGTCGGCGCTGACGGGAAGATCGCCATCCGCAACGGCAGTTGGAAGCCCGCGGACGTGGTGATCGACGTCGTCGGTTACTACAGCCCCGACAGCGCTGCCGCCTTCCGGCCGGCGGACGAGCCGTTCCGGTTCATCGACACCCGCCAGGACGCCTGGTACCGCACCGCCGGGCCGGTGCCGGCGCGTGAGTACCTCCTCCTGCCGCTCATGGGCGATTCGGCCGAGCCCGTCACGGCCTGGGTGCTGAACGCCACGGTCACCAACACGCGCGGTGCGGGCCACCTGTCGGTCGCCCCGGACCCGAACACGTGGACCGACTACCAGAAGGGCCTCCAGGTCAGGCCGGAGCGGCCGGGCTCCTCCTCGCTGAACTGGACGGCGGGTGCGACCGTCCCGAACCTGGTCCAGACGTCCGGGGGCAAGGGAGACGTCATCGACTTCTGGAACCAGGGCTGGGAGCCGGTCGACGTGATCGTCGACTGCCTCGGCTACTACGACACCAAGTAGAACCAGCTTCCGAACCTGATCGAGCATCGACAGAAACATGGGGGACCGGTGCGCAATCGCCGACTCGTAGTCTCCGCCGCCCTCGTGGCGGCGGGTTTCGGCCTGATCCCGGGCACCGCCCAGGCGACGGGTCCCGCTCCGGCGGGTCCCGCGCCCGCGGGCCACGGGAAGGCCGCTCCGGGCGTGGACCTGGACAAGGCCCGGGCTGCCGCCGCCCTGACCTTCGCGAGCCCTGCCGACCGTACGGTCCGTACGCTCCGTACGGCGCCGTCGGGCGGCCAGAACAAGGCCGTCGGGGCTGGGGCGGAGGCAGGGGCGCAGGCTCAGGCACAGGCCGCCGAAGGAAATCCGGGCCTCGCCGTCGCGCTGGCCGGATCGAGCCAGACCGCGCACGGACTCGACCTGGAGTCGACCGTCACGAGCGCCGACGCCTCGCTCGACATCAGCATCGCCTGGGGCGACGGGACCGCGGACCGGGTCACCGCCTCCGGCTCGACCGTGCTGACCAACAGCCACAGCTACGCCGAGGTCGGCACCTACACCGTCACGGTGTCCGTGTGGGACGCGACGAACAAGGTCTCGGCCGTGAACAAGACCGAGATCGTCACGGCGGGCTCCGACTTCACGCCCCACGCCCCCACCCGGCTGCTGGACACCCGGGACGGGACCGGCGCGGCGAAGGCCAAGGTCGGGCCGTACGGAATGACCGCCTTGAAGATCGGCGGCGTTGGCAAGATCCCGGCCGGCGTCACCGCCGTGGCGATCAACGTCACGGTCACCAACGCCACCTCCGCCGGGTACGTCGCGGTCCAGCCAGGCAAGGACTTCTTCCCGCCCACCACGTCGAACGTGAACTACGTGGCCGGCCAGACCGTCCCCAACCTGGTGATCGTGCCGGTCCACGAGGGCTATGTGCACCTGGTCAACAGCGGTGCCGGATCGGTCGACCTGATCGCGGACGTCACCGGCTACTTCGGCCGGACGGAGTCCAGCGGCTACACCTCGCTGGCTCCGGTCCGTTTCGCCGACACGCGTGAGGGCCTCGGCACGATCAAGGGCCAGGTCCCCGGCTACGGCACGTTCGGACTGGACATCGCCGACCGCCGGGGCGTTCCGAAGGGCGCCACCGCGGTGGCCCTGAACATGACCGTCACCAACCCGAGGGACGCCGGGCACCTGACCGCCTTCCCGAGCGGGCAGGCGGCGCCGTCGACGTCCAGCGTGAACTTCTCGGCCGGTCAGACGGTCGCCAACTCGGTGATCGTGCCGATCGGGTCCGACGGCAGGATCAGCATCCGCAACGGCGGCTGGGCCCCGACCGACGTGGTGGTCGACGTCGTCGGCTACTACAGCCCCGACAGCAAGGCGGCCTTCATGCCGCTCGTCCCGAACCGGCTCCTCGACACCCGCAGCTGGGCCTACGGTCCGCTGCCGGCCCGCGGCTACGTTCCCCTGCCGATCTTCACCGGTTACCCCGGTATCGAGGGCTACGTGCTGAACGCCACGGTCACCACGACCCGCGGAGACGGCTTCCTGTCGGTCTCGCCGGACCCGAACACCTGGGACCTGTACGAGAACGGCACCGCGGGCTGGCCCGAGCGGCCCGTCTCGTCCACGCTCAACTGGACGGCGGGCTCGACCGTCCCGAACCTCGCCCAGGCGAGCGCGGGCAAGGGCAGCGTCATCGATTTCTGGAACCAGGGCTGGGACGACATCGACCTCGTCGTCGACATGTTCGGCTTCTACGAGAAGAACTGATCCACCGGCGGACACGGGGATGGGGCGGCGGGCGCGGGTGCGCCTGCCGCCCCATCGGGGGGTACTGCTTAGAGGAACGAGTTGATCTCGATCGTCTCGGTGCGGCCCGGGCCGACGCCGATCGCGGAGATCGGGGCGCCCGACATCTCCTCGAGGGCCTTGACGTACGCCTGGGCGTTCGCCGGAAGGTCCTCGAAGGTCTTCGCCTTGGTGATGTCCTCCGACCAGCCGGGGAGGTATTCGTAGATCGGCTTCGCGTGGTGGAAGTCCGTCTGCGAGTACGGGAGCTCCTCGACGCGCTTGCCGTCGATCTCGTACGCGACGCACACCGGGATCTGCTCCCAGCCGGTCAGCACGTCCAGCTTGGTCAGGAAGAAGTCGGTCAGACCGTTCACGCGGGTGGCGTAGCGCGCGATCGGCGCGTCGAACCAGCCGCAGCGGCGGTCACGGCCGGTGGTCACGCCGCGCTCGCCGCCGATGCGGCGCAGGTCCTCGCCGTCCTGGTCGAACAGCTCGGTCGGGAACGGGCCGGCGCCGACGCGGGTCGTGTACGCCTTCAGGATGCCGATCACGCGGCTGATCTTCGTCGGGCCGACACCCGTACCGGTGCAGGCGCCGCCCGCGGTCGGGTTCGAGGAGGTGACGAAGGGGTACGTGCCGTGGTCGACGTCGAGCAGGGTGCCCTGGCCGCCCTCGAAGAGCACGACCTTGTCCTGGTCCAGCGCGTTGTTGAGGATCAGGGTGGTGTCGGCGACGTAGCCCTTGATCTGGTCCGCGTACTGGAGCATCTCCTCTACGATCGCGCCGGCCTCGATCGCGCGGCGGTTGTAGAGCTTCGCGAGGAGCTGGTTCTTGCCCTCGAGGGCCGCTTCGACCTTCTGGGTGAGGATCGACTCGTCGTAGAGGTCCTGGACGCGGATGCCGATGCGGTTGATCTTGTCCGCGTAGGTCGGACCGATGCCGCGGCCGGTCGTACCGATCTTGCGCTTGCCGAGGAAGCGCTCGCCGACCTTGTCGAGGGTGACGTTGTACGGCGTGATCAGATGCGCGTTGCCGCTGATGAGCAGCTTGGAGGTGTCGATGCCGCGCTCGTTCAGGCCGCGCAGCTCGGAGAGCAGGACGGCCGGGTCGACGACGACACCGTTACCGATGACCGGGGTGCATCCGGGGGAGAGGATGCCGGAAGGGAGAAGGTGCAGTGCGTACTTCTGGTCGCCTACGACAACCGTGTGGCCGGCGTTGTTGCCACCCTGGTAGCGCACTACATAGTCAACGGATCCACCGAGCAGGTCGGTGGCCTTTCCCTTGCCCTCGTCACCCCACTGAGCTCCGAGCAGCACAAGAGCGGGCACAGGCGTACACCTCTTCCGGATGGGGCATGTCCAAGGTCAGGGGGCGTACGACGATGTACACCGCAGGCTGAGCCGTCGGACCGGTACCCCGGAATAGACGAAGGCCCTGGCGCAATAGCGCAAGGGCCTCTTGCACAAAGATGCTACCCGAGGAAGGACCGAGGTGTCGGCTCCAGAGCCCACCATGAGCCACGCGGGCGCGCCGGTAGGCGGCCTGCTCGTGCTCGTCGACCCGGTCGCCCGCCGTCTTGACGGCGAGTCCGTGCGGATCGCGAAGGATGTTTTGTCAGCGGGCGCGGCAGCGAAAATCTGCCTCCCGGACTCGCAGGAGGAATTTGCGCGGGCGCTAGCCCGCCGGGGTCAACGGCGGCTGGTGATCGTGGGCGACGACCGGGCTCTGGTGCGCGCCGTGGGGCTGCTGCACCGGGAACGGGGGCTGGCGGAGGGGCCCCTTTCGCTGGTCCCGGTGGGTCCCGCGGGGTCGCTGGGGCTGGCCGGGGCGCTCGGCGTGCCGCTGTCCGCCGTCGCCGCGGCGCGGGCGGTGCTGGAGGGGTCGGTACGGATGTGCGACCTGCTGGTGGACGACAGCGACGGGGTGGTCCTGCAGTCGCTGCGGATCCCGCCGCTGCGGGCGGCGGCGGCAGCCAGGCCTCCGGCCGGGCCCTCGGTGTGGAGCGCGTACCGCTCCCTGGTGCGGACGCTGGTCCGACCGGTGGCCGGACCGGGCGTTGACGCGGCCCGCCTGCGGCTGCGGGTGGAGGCGGACGGGGTGGTGCTGGCGGATGTGGACCGGCCGGTGGAGGAGGTCTCGGTGACCACCGGGGAGGATGGCGGCCTCGCGGAGGTCGTCGTCCGTACGGGTGGCGGCGGCGCCGGTTCGGAGGTGTCGGCGCGCGCGAAGACGGTCTCGGTGTCGGGCACGGACTTCCGCTACCGGGCCGACGCGGCGATGACCGGGCCGGTCCGGCGCCGCACCTGGACCCTGCACCCTTCGGCGTGGGCGCTCACCGTTCCCCGGTGAGGCCCCAGTGAGGCTCCAGTGAGGCCCCAGTGAGGGCGCCGGTGAGCCGGGCGGGCCCTGCGGGACCGGCCCGGCCCGCCGGGCCGGGCGGGTGAGCCCTGCCCGGCCTCAGCCCAGGTTCAGGGTCTTGCGGTAGTCCCGCCAGCGGTCCATCAGACCCAGCAGCTCGCTCTGCATGAACTCGAAGAACGCCGCCGTCTCGGCGATGCGCGCCCCGGCCGGGGAGTCGGCGCCCAGGCCTGCGGCGCCCTCGCGCAGGGTCTTCTCCCACAGGGTCACCATCTGGTCCTTCCGCGTGAAGGTCTCGTACCAGAGCTCGTTGTGCAGGACGTACCGGTCCCGCCGGGAGCCTGGTTCGCGTTCGCGGCTGACCATGTTGACCTGGGTCAGGTAGGACACGGCCCCCGACACCGCCGCCGGGCTGATCTGGAGCGCCTCGCCGAGCTCCGCCGAGGTCATCGCGCCCTGGTCGCTCGCCAGCAGCCGCGCGAAGACCCGCGCGGCCATCCGCTGCATCCCCGCCTCGGTCAGCTGCGCGGCGAACCGCTCCACGAAGCGGGAGACCGCCTCTTCGTTCCGTACTGCCGGTGCCGCCGGTACTGCCATGTCGTCCGCCACCTTCCAAACTTTATACGATTCCCTAACTTCACAAGTTTGTGAAAATAGCGTACGTTCAGAAACATGACGAAGGCAATCAGCGTCGCCGGACTCCACAAGGCGTTCGGCCGCACCCGCGCACTGGACGGACTCGACCTCTCCGTCGCCACCGGCGAGGTCCACGGCTTCCTCGGCCCCAACGGCGCCGGGAAGTCCACGACCATCCGGGTCCTGCTGGGCCTGCTGCGCGCCGACTCCGGCACCGCCGAACTCCTCGGCGGTGACCCCTGGGCCGACGCCGTGGCCCTGCACCGCCGCGTCGCCTACGTGCCCGGCGATGTCACCCTGTGGCGCAACCTCTCCGGCGGCGAGGTCATCGACCTCTACGGGCGGCTGCGCGGAGGCCTCGACCGGGCCCGGCGCGCCGAGCTGACCGACCGGTTCGAGCTGGACCCGACCAAGAAGGGGCGTACGTACTCCAAGGGCAACCGGCAGAAGGTCGCCCTCGTCGCCGCCTTCGCCTCCGACGTCGATCTGCTCATCCTCGACGAGCCCACCTCCGGCCTCGACCCGCTGATGGAGGAGGTCTTCCAGGCCTGCGTCGCCGAGGCCCGCGCCGCCGGGCGCACCATCCTGCTCAGCTCGCACATCCTCAGCGAGGTCGAGACCCTCTGCGACCGGGTCAGCATCATCCGCAAGGGCCGCACCGTCGAGACGGGCACGCTCGCCGACCTCCGCCACCTCACCCGTACGGCGATCAGCGCCGAGCTCGCCGGTCCGCCGAACGGCATCGCGCACCTGCCGGGCGTGTACGACGTGCAGGTGCAGGGCCTGAAGGTCAGCCTCCAGGCCGACACCGACAAGCTGGACGCCGTCCTGCGCTCCCTGACCGCATCGGGTGTGCGGTCGCTGACCTCGACCCCGCCCACCCTCGAAGAACTGTTCCTGCGCCACTACACCGAGGACTCCGCACGCACCGACGGGGCGAACGAACGATGAAGAACCAACTGGCGGGCACCGGCGCGCTGCTGCGCCTCGCCCTGCGCCGCGACCGCGTGATGATGCCGGTCTGGGTCCTGGTCACCGCCCTGCTGGTGGTGAGCATGCCGGGCTCGCTGGGGAGCGTGTACGGCACCGCCGCCGAACGCGCGCAGGCCGCCGCCTCGATGAACGCCAACAGCTCGATGCGCGCCCTGTACGGGCCGGTCTTCGGCGACTCGATCGGCGGGCTGACGGCCTGGCGGATCGGCGTCTACGGTGCGGTGCTCGCGGCGGTGATGAGCCTGATCGTCGTCGTCCGGCACACCCGGGAGGAGGAGGAGACGGGCCGTCAGGAGATGGTCTCCGCCGCGATGGTGGGGCGGCGCGCGCCGCTGACCGCCGCCCTGCTCGCCGCCCTCGTGGCCAACGTGTGCGCCGCCCTGCTCATCGCGGGCGGACTCGCGGGGCAGGGCGCGCCGGGGGCCCTGGCCCTCGCGCTGGCCATCGCCGGTACCGGCATGCTCTTCGCCGGCATGGCGGCCATCGCGGCCCAGCTGACCGAGACGGCCCGGGCGGCCAAGGGGATCACGGCCGCCGTGCTCGGCGCCGCCTTCGTCCTGAAGGCGGCGGGCGACGCCGGTACGGCCGACGGGACTTCGGCGCTGACCTGGGCCTCGCCGCTCGGCTGGGTGGAGAACGTACGGGCCTTCGCCGTCGAGCGGTGGTGGGTGCTGGTGCTGCTCGCCGCCGCCGTGGTGGTGCAGGCGGGTGTGGGGTACCTGCTCGCCGAACGGCGTGACGTGGGGCTGAGCTTCCTGCCGCCCCGGCCGGGCCCGGCCGAGGGGCGGCTGGGTACGGCGGGCGCGCTGGCCTGGCGTTTGCAGCGCGGCAGCCTGATCGGCTGGGGCCTTGGATTCCTGGTCGCCGGTGTCGTGTTCGGCGGTATGGCCGACGGCGCCGCCGACGTGGTCGGAGGCAATGAGAAGACCCGCGAGATCATCGAGCGGATGGGCGGGCAGGGCGGGCTCACGGACGCCTTCCTCGCGACGATGGCCGGGATGTTCGGCCTGGTGGCGGCCCTGTACATCGTCTCGGCGGTGCTGCGCCTGAGCGGCGAGGAGTCGGGGCAGCGCGCCGAACCGCTGCTCGCGAACGCGGTCGGCCGGCTGCGCTGGGCGGGCGGTCACCTGGCCGTGGCCTTCGGCGGGTCGGCGCTGATCCTGCTGCTGGCGGGGCTCGGCCTGGGCATCGGGCACGGGCAGGATGCGGGGGCGGCCGTAGGTGCCACGCTCGCCCAGCTCCCGGCGGTGTGGGTGATCGGGGCGCTGGCCGCCCTGCTGTACGGCGCGGTCCCCCAGTACGCGGTGGCCGCCTGGGCGGTGGCCGGGACCGCGCTGGTGCTGGGCTGGATCGGCCCGGCGCTGAACCTTCCGGGGGCGGTCCTGGACCTCTCGCCCTTCGCCCACCTGCCGAAGCTGCCGGGCGCGCAGGCCCTGACCTGGGCCCCGCTGCTGACGCTGACCGGCCTCGCCGCGGCCTTCACGGCAGCCGGCCTGGCCGCCCTCCGCCGCCGGGACCTGGCCGCCTAGGCCTCGCCCGCGTAAGACGCCCCGCCTAAAACTCGACGAGCAAGCGCTCCAGTCCCCGGATGACGTACCCGTCCCGCCACTGCGGCTCCTCGACGAGTCTCAGGGGCGGGACTCCGGCTGCCAGCAGCGCCCCGAAGGAGGCCTCCAGCTCCCGGCGCGCCAGCGGCGCACCCAGGCAGTAGTGGATCCCGGCCCCGAAGGCCAGGTGCGGATTGTCGGCCCGTACGAGGTCCAGTTCGTCGGGATCGGCGAATCGCGCGGGATCCCGGTTCGCGGACCCGAAGAGCAGCGCGACCTCGGCTCCGCGGGCGATCTCGGTGTCCCCGATCCGGATGTCGTCGAGGACCCAGCGCTCGAACATCTGGAGGGGCGTGTCGTAGCGCATGAGTTCATCCACAGCTGTGGACAACTTTTCGGGATGCGGATCCGTGCGCAGGGCGGCGAGCTGCCCGGGATTGCGGAACAGCGCCCACCAGCCGTTGACGGTGGTGTTGACGGTGGCCTCGTGCCCGGCGTTCAGCAGGAGCACACAGGTGGAGATCATCTCCTGCTCGCTGAGCCTCCCGTCCTCATCGTGAGCGGAGATCAACCCGGAGATCAAATCCTCGCCGGGGCGTGCGCGCCGTTCGGCGATCAGCCCGCGCAGGTACGCACTGAACTCGACGCTCGCCCGCACCGCACGCCGCGCCGTCTCCTCGTCCGGCCGGAGCTCGAACATCCCGCAGATGTCCGCCGACCAGGGCCGCAGCAGCCCCCGGTCCGCCTCCGGCACGCCCAGCAGCTCCGCGATCACCGCCACGGGCAGCGGCTCGGCAACCACGGTGAGCAGATCCCCGCCCCCGTCCGCGAGCAGCTGCCCCACCAGCTCCCCGGCCATCCGCTGTACGGCGGGCACCAGCCGCTCCACCGTCCGCGGGGTGAAGGCCTTCGCGACCAGCCTGCGCACCCGCGCGTGCGCGGGATCCTCGAGGTCCAACAGGCCGTTCCCGTTGAGCACGTGAAAGGCCTCGTGCTCCGCCGGCGGGGCCTCGCGCCCGAACTCCTCGTGCGAGAACCGGTGCAGATAGGTCCTCCCCAGCCGCCGGTCCCGCAGCAGCGCACTCACATCGGCGTAGTGAGGCACCAGCCACTGCCCGGTGGCCTCGCACCACACCGCCCGCCCCTGCTCCCGCAACTCCCGGTACGCCGGATACGGATCGGCGACGAACGCGGCATCCCACGGATCAAAGCCCATTCCCGCAGCCTACGACGGAGTCACCAGCCGGGTCTCGTAGGCGAACACCGCCGCCTGGGTGCGGTCCCGCAGGCCCAGCTTCACCAGGATCCGGCTCACGTGGGTCTTGATCGTGGACTCCGCGACGATCAGCCGGCCGGCTATCTCCCCGTTGGACAGACCCTGCGCGATCAGCACCAGCACTTCCTTCTCCCGTTCCGTCAACTCGCCCACCCCCGCCGGATCCGCGACCCTCGGGGTCTCGGCGAGCTTCGAGAACTCCGCGATGAGCCGCTTGGTCACCGACGGTGCCAGCAGCGCCTCCCCGGCAGCCACCACCCTTACGCCGTCGGCCAGCTGACGGGCCGACGCGTCCTTGAGCAGGAACCCGGAGGCCCCGGCCCGCAGCGCCTGGTACACGTACTCGTCGAGGTCGAAGGTCGTCAGGACCAGCACCTTCGCGTCCGTGTCGGCCGCCACGATCTCCCGCGTCGCCTCCAGCCCGTTCATCTGCGGCATCCGGATGTCCATCAGCACCACATCCGGACGGAGCGCCGCCACCTGCGCGATGGCCTCACGGCCGTCGACGGCCTCGCCGACGACCTCGATGCCCTCCATCGCGTTCAGCAGGACGGAGAACCCCTCCCGCACCATCATCTGGTCGTCGACGATCAGCACCCTGATCGTCATGCCGCCCCCGTCTCCTTCTGCGACGGGGACCCGGACCCGCCCCCGGAGCCCGATTCCGCCACCGGCTCAGTACGGTTGCGCACCGGTATGAACACCGCCACCTCGTACCCGCCCGCCGCCGTGCCGCCGGCCGTCATCTCCCCCTCCAGCATGGCCACACGCTCCCGCATCCCGGTGATCCCGTGCCCGGCCCCCGGCGAGGGCCGCACGTCCCCGGTCGCCGCCCCGTTGACCACGCGTATCCCCAGGCCGCCCAGCACGTACGAGACCTCTACCGCGGCGGTCGCCCCCGGCGCGTGCCGCAGCGTGTTGCTCAGGGCCTCCTGGATGATCCGGTACGCCGACAGCTCCACACCCTGCGGCAGCTCCCGCACCGCGCCCGTGACCGTCTTCTCCACACTCAGCCCGGCCTCCCGCACATTGGCCAGCAGCCCGTCCAGCGAGGCCAGCGTCGGCTGCGGGGCGTCCGGAGCCTCGTAGTCCGCGGAGCGCACCACGCCCAGCACCCGCCGCAGTTCCGTCAGGGCCGCCACCGCGTTCTCCCGGATGGTGACGAACGCAGCCTCCAGCTCCGGCGGCGGGTTCTTCACCCGGTACGGCGCGGCCTCCGCCTGGATGGCCACCACCGACATGTGGTGCGCCACCACGTCGTGCAGCTCCCGCGCGATCGTGGTCCGCTCCTCCAGCAGGGTCCGCTTGTCCCGCTCGACGGCCGTGACCTCCTGCTGCGCGCTCACCTCCGCCTTGGCGGAGCGGCGTATCTGGACGCTGCTCGCGATCGCCAGCGCGAAGGCCGAGGTCACCGCCATCTGCGGCAGGCCGGTCCCGTACCCGTTGCCGAGCAGCACCGACATAGTGAAGCCGAGCGCGAGGGTGAGCGTCCACATCCAGGCCGCGACCCGCGGACCGGTCCGCAGGGTGACGAGGACCATGACCACGAGGTAGGAGAGGAAAGAGCCCGGGCTCCAGGGCCAGTCCGGGCCTCCACCGACCACGGCGAGCACCAACGTCATCGCCACGGCCGCCCACCATGCGGCCACCGGCCGCACCAGCGTCATGAGGACCGGGACCGCGGCTATGAGCCCCATGGCGAACCTGCCGGCTTCGCCGATGTAGGGCGAGTGCGTGGTGCTCGTGAACACCAGGACGAAGAACGCCAGCGCCCCCACCGCTGCATACTGCCTCCACGGCGCGTGCCGGCGTATCACCTCGGGAAGCCTCCGCACGAAGCGCCCGGGCGTCTCCACCAGCGGCAGAGGCCGGTAGGCGAAGGCATCGGTGAAGAGGTCCTGGCGCAGGGTCTCGATCACCCCCGATGCCAGTCGGATTTCAGGCGTCCGGGCTGTTCCCCCGGTGGTCGTCTCGGTCATACGCACAACCGTAGGTCCGTGCCACCCTGGTCCGCGTCGCCACCGAAGGGGATTTCCCCAGGTCCCTCTCAGGTACTACACGGGTGACATCAGTAGCCCGTCGGACGGACCAGCCCCGTCTCGTACGCGAACACCGCCGCCTGGGTCCGGTCCCGCAGGCCCAGCTTCACCAGGATCCGGCCCACATGGGTCTTCACCGTCTGCTCCGCCACGGTCAGGTGCGCCGCGATCTCCGCATTCGACAGGCCCTGGGCCACGAGCGACAGGACCTCGGTCTCCCGCTCGGTCAGCTCGTCGATCCGCGCCCGCGACGGCGCGCGCGGCGCCCCCAGCCGGGAGAACTCCGTGATCAGCCGCTTCGTGATGTTCGGCGAGAGCAGCGCCTCGCCGGCCGCCACCACCCGCACCGCCTCCGCGAGCTGGTCGGCCGAGGCGTCCTTGAGCAGGAACCCGGAGGCCCCGGCCCGCAGCGCCTCATACACGTACTCGTCGAGGTCGAAGGTGGTCAGCACCAGCACCTTCACGGTGGCGTCGGCGGCGCCCGTGATGACGGACGTGGCCTCGATGCCGCCCATCCCCGGCATGCGGATGTCCATCAGCACCACGTCCGGTCCCAGCTCACCGACCTTGGCCACGGCATCGGCCCCGTCGACGGCCTGGCCGACCACCTCGATGTCGGGCTGGGCGTTGAGAAGCACGGTGAAGCCCTGCCGGACCATCATCTGGTCGTCGGCGATCATCACCTTGATCGGGGTGCTCATGAATCCCTCGTCGTCTCGGGTGCGGAGCCGCCGGGCACGTCCTGCGGATCCATCGGAAGTACGGCGGTCACCTCATACCCGCCGCTGGGCAGCGGACCGGCGGCCAGTTCGCCCCCCAGCATGCCTGCCCGCTCCCGCATCCCCAGCAGCCCGTGCCCCGCACCCTGCGAAGGCGGGGCCTGCCGGCTCGGCGCGGTGTTGGCGATGCACAGGTGCAGGTCGCGCGGCCCGTACGCGATGCCGACCTCCACGCGTGAACCGGGCGCATGGCGCAGGCAGTTGCTCAGCGCCTCCTGCACGATCCGGTACGCGGTGAGCTCGACGCCGGGCGTCAACGGCCGGCGTATGCCCGCGATCTCGGTGGTGACGTTCAGACCGGCCCCGCGCACGTTGTCCACGAGGCCGTCCAACTCGGCGAGGGTGGGCTGGGGTTGGTGGGGGTTCGCCGGATCGTCGGGGTTCTCGGATCGCAGCACTCCCAGGACGCGGCGCAGCTCGGTCAGGGCCTCCAGCGCGTTCTCCCGGATGCCCGCGAGGTTCTCCTTGAGCTCCTCCGACGGGTTCTCCACCAGGTGCGGGGCGACCTGCGCCTGGATGGAGATCACCGACATGTGGTGCGCGACGACGTCGTGCAGTTCGCGGGCGATGCGGCTGCGCTCCTCCAGCAGGGTCCGCCGGGCCCGCTCCTCCTCGGTGAGGGACTCCTGCTCGACGAGCTTGCCGCGGGCCAGGCGCGTCGCGCGGAGCGCGTAGCCGAGGACGCCGACGAAGCCGAAGAGGAGGGCCATGCCCGCGATCAGCGTCTGACTGTTCGGTGGCCTGAAGGCCGTTTCGGCCAGCCCGGAGTAGAGGATCGAGACGCCGACGACCGCGATCGTCACCCGGGGCGGCACCCGCAGGGCCACCAGGAGGATCAGCGGTGCGAACGTGAAGGCCCCGGCGGGTGTCCACGGCCAGGACTGGCCCTGACCGACGTGGCCGTAGATCGTCCACGCGACGAGGGCGGCGGTGACGAGGCCGAGCCACCAGCCGGCGAGGGGCCGGAACATCCCGAGCACGATGGAGGCACCGGTCAGGAGCGCCATCGCGACGACCGGGCCACCCGTGACCCCGTAGTGGTCCTCGAGCTGTTGGACCGTGAGGGCGCATGACACCACGGCCCCGTAGACGACGAGCACATGCGGCAGCCAGGCCAGCCAGCGCGGCCGCGACATGCGGGGAAGCGGGTCCCACTCCAGGGTGAGCAGCTCCCGGGCCAGGCCGCGCAGCGCGGGACGCCCGCTACGGCTTTTGAGGGCGTCGGGTACCGGGGACTCGCTCGGCTTCGTCACGGGCTCCAGCCTAGGCATGGGTGATTTCCTTGACGGGGGCCGTCCCCTGGTGGTGGGAGCCGGTGACGACGCGGGTGCTGCTGGTCCCCGGCTTCGGGCGCCCGCCCCGCTCGTACGTACGGAACGCGGCCCAACACACCGTCAGGGCAGCGGCGAACACCGGCAGCCACAGCAGTCGGGCCGGTATCCACAGCAGGGAGTCGGGCACGGTGTGCAGCCCGGGCAGGTCCGCCGGAGCTAGCAGCCCGAGGGCGGTGACGGCCATCATGGCGGTCTGGTGCCAGAGGAAGATCGTCATGGCGGAGAGGTTCACCAGAGCCACCTTCGCCCAGGCTCCCGGCCGCCGCATGGCCCGGGCCAGCGGCTCGCGCACCAGCAGGGCCAGCCCGCACTGGGCCAGGCCGAAGGCGACCGCGGCGAGCGTCGGCGGGTTCAGGTTCGATACGGCGGCCCCGGGGACACCGACCATCGAGGCCGGGTAGCCGCCCCACAGGATCAGCGCGGCCGTGGCCACGGTGCCCGCGGCGAGCAGCAGGAGCGCGGTCCGGCGCCGGGCGAACGCGCCCCGGGACCAGGCGGCGCCCAGGGTGTAGGGGACGAGCCAGCCGGCGGCCACGTTGACCCAGCCGGTCCACTCGGGCCCGCCGAGCCCGAAGCGCCACAGGTCGACCCCGGCCACCACGGCCAGCGGCCACAGCGGATGGAGCCGGGCCACGAGCGGGGTCGCCGCGGTCAGCGCGGCGAACACCAGCAGGAACCACAGCGGCGACAGCACCAGCTTGACCAGCGTCTGGACGGTGGTGACTTCCACTCCGCCGATCAGCATCCCGCCCGCCGCGACCGTCCACAGGGTGAGCACGGCGGCGACCGGGCGGAACAGCCGCCCCAGCCGCCCGGCGACCCAGGTGCGGTACGAATCCCCGCGCTCCCGCGCCGAGGCGTAGCCCCGGGCGGCGACATGGCCGCCGACGAGGAAGAAGACGGCCAGTGTCTGGAACACCCAGGAGACCGGGGCCAGCCAGCTCGTGTACGCCAGCGGACTGGTGTTGCTCAGCCCGCCGTTGGCGGTGGTCAGGGCGGTGACCAGCCAGTGGCCCAGGACCACGCCGAGGATCGCGAAGGCCCTTAGCGCGTCCACGGTGCGGTCGCGGTCGGCCGGGGTGGCCGCGTCGATGCCCTTGGCCAGGACGGACCAGCGGGTGCGGAGCTCACGCATGGGAAGCCTCCGAGGCGGTGGTGGTGGCGGTGTCGGCGGTCGCGGTGCCGAGGACGATGGCGGCCAGGCTGTCCAGGGACTCGGTGCCGGGCTTGAGGTAGTCGCTGTGCCCGGCGGCGCCGGCGGCGAAGGCCCGTGCTCCGAAGGCGGGGTCGACGGGGTCGGTGCCGAAGCCGATCGCGCCGAGCCGGGCGTGCGGGACGTTGCCGATCCAGTCGTCGCTGCCCCGCCCGGCCCAGACCCGGGCCCCCGTCGGGAGGTCCCGGGCGGCATCGGCCCCGGTGCCCGGGCTGCCGAACAGGACCATGTCGGCGACCGCGGGCCCGGTCCCCGTACGGGCGCAGACCACCGAGCCGTAGGAGTGGCACAGGAGGGAGAGGCGGGCGCCGGGACCCGACACGTCCCCCAACCGGTCGAGGAAGGGCCCCAGTTCGGCGGCGGCCTCGTCGGCGCGAGCGGCGGTCAGGACGGTCGTGCTGACCGTGCCGGGGGTGTCGTACCCCAGCCAGGCGACCACGGCGGAGCGCGGATGCTCGGCCTGGAGGCGCTGCTGAAGGGAGACGGCCCCGGCACGGAACCTTTGGTAGGTGTCGAGCGTCGTGTCGGACCCGGGCACCAGGACGGTGACCCGGTCGGCGGTTTCCAGATCGCCGAACACCTCGACGGCCCGGCCCCGCCCGCGGCCGTCGAAGGCGAGGAACTGCGCCGTACCGGCCGCCTCCATGGCGCCCAGCTTCGCGGCCCGCCCGGTGCGTCCGGCGTCCGTGGCCAAACGGGCCGCTTCGGCGAGGTTGGCACGGTTGGCCGTGTACCGGTCGCGGGGCGCGGCGTCCTCGGCGAACGCCACGGGTATGGGCGCGGGGACGTCGGGAGAGGCGGCTGCGGACACCGGCAGCACGACGGCCGCCGCGACCAGCGCTGCCAGCAGGGTGCGGCGCAGCCGGCCGGTCGACCCGCCGCCGTGCGCCGTCGCAGTGGCCCTCTTGGTGCTCGTCGCCGTCCCCGCCGCCATGGTCTCTTCCTTCGGTCAGGAAGAGCCGTCAGCGCCCTTCTCTGCATCCGAAGTTAGAAATCGCGACCCCTCGTCGGCGTCCCGCTCCAGAGCCGTGTTCCTGCGTAGCTCTCAGGTATGACAGGGGTTACCTGAGAGTCAGGTCCGAGGCTGAAGTCCCTGGTGAGAGTGGTCGGTTAGGGTCGATGGATGACCGCAACCGACTGGCGTCACGACCGCATAGGCAGTGCTCACCGGGGGCAGAACCCGACCGTCCTGCGCCGCCTCGACGCGGGCTTCGCCGTGATCGGGGACCGGCAGTTCCTGCCCGGGTACTCCGTCCTGCTGACCGACGATCCCGCCGTGACCCGGCTCTCCGACCTGCCCCGGGCGCGCAGGACCGCCTACCTCACCGACATGGAACGGCTCGCCGAGGCCGTAGAACGGGCCTGCCGCCGCCTCGATCCCGCGTTCCGCCGCGTGAACATCGAGATCCTGGGCAACACCGACCCGTACCTCCACGCCCACATCTGGCCCCGCTACGACTGGGAGCCCGCCGACCGCGTCCGGCTGCCCGTCTGGTTGTACGGGGAGGAGTACTGGCGGGACGGACGGTACGAGCTGAGCCACCGCCACGACGGTCTGCGGGCCGCCATCGGGGAGGAGCTGGACGCCCTCGGAGCCCAGTCCCTCGGAGCCCAGTCCCTCGGAGCTCAGTCCGCCGCCAACGGTTCTACGTAGCCCGCCCGCCAGCGGGGTGCCGGGTCCTGGCCGGGGCTGGTCCAGTACTCCCGCGCTCCGACGATCTCGCCGTCCCGCACCGTCCAGAGGGAGACGGCCCGGTAGAGCACGTGGTCCTGGGGCATCTCCGCCTCGGTGACGACGAGGTCCCCGTCCGCGAGTGCCCTGCGGGGCCGGGTGGGGTGCGGCGGTGCCGGGTCGGCTGCGCGGGGGGCAGGCTGCGTCCGAGGCACCTGGGGCTCCGCCCCAGACCCCGCGCCTCAAACTCCCCCAGACTCCGTCCGGGGGGACCCCCAGGCGGGGCCGGTTGGTGGTGCGGGCGGGGGTGTGGACAGGGTGTCCAGGGCCGCCGTCAGGCGTTCCAGGACGTGGACCGTTTCCGTGAAGGCGGCATCGCCCAGTTCTTCTGCCAGGCGGGTGGCCAGGGAGGCGTGGCCCGGGGTGATGCGGGCGATCGCCGCGCGGCCCGCATCCGTCGGGCGCAGGAGTTTGGCGCGGCGGTGTGCCGGGTTCGGGACGTACTCCGCCAGGCCCTCGGCGGCGAGCAGGTCGGCGATGCGCTGGACGCTCTGCCGCGTGATGCCCATGGCCCGGGCGATGCCCGCGACAGGGAGGGGATCCCGGAGTACGGCTCCGAGCACCTGCCACCAGGCCGCGGTCAGGCCGGCCGGGCGGGCCAGCTCCTCCGACACCGCGAGGAACTGGCCGTTCAGCCGGAACACCCCGAGCGCGGTCCGGCTCAGCAGGTCCTGCCGGGCCCGGACGGGGAGTTCCTCCGGCTCACGCATCGCCCGCCGCCTCCGCCGCCATCAGGACCGGGTACGCGCTCGCGTCCGAGTCGTGGAACAGCCGGTACCAGGCGTCCAGCACATCCGGCTTGTACACGTCCAGGCGGGCGAAGACCTCGCGGGCGAAGGCCACCGGTTCCGTCGGCCCCGCCGTGATCAGGTCGCCGTCCGTCACCGCGTCGGCCTCGACGTAGCGCTCGGCGCCCCCGTAGCCCGGCTGCTCGGCCAGGTAGAAGGAGGCCGCGCTGGTGTGGGCGCGCCCGTCCAGCAGGCCCTCCCGGGCCAGGCCGGCCGTGGCTCCGCAGATCGCCGCGACCGGCACGCCGGCGTCCAGGAACTCCCGGGCCTTCGCCGCGAACGGCGCCAGCTCCTCGCTGGTGTCCCACAGCGAGGCGCCGGTGAGGATCAGCAGGGAGGAGTCCTGCGGCCGCAGGTCGGCCAGGGCCAGGTCGGGCTGGATGCGGACGCCGCCCATGGTGGTGACCGGCCGCTCCGCGGCCGGGCCGACGGTACGGACCCGGTGGCCGCGCTGGGTCAGGTGCGCGGTGGTGTGACCGGTCTCCCAGTCCGCGTACGTGTCGTAGACCGCGAGGTGGACGGGCTTGCGCGGGGTCTCGTTCATCGTGATCGCCTCCGGCGTTGACGTTCAGGACCTGCTCTGAGCTGCTCTGACCTGTTCTATGACAAGAGACTGTCATGATGACAGGATGCTGTCAATGGCTCAGAGAGGCAGGCGCGTGGCAGACAGACTGCCGAGACCGGCCCCCCACCCCCATACAGTCCGCCGATATCCCTCCCCACCTGCGCACTTCTAGCGTGACGCCATGACCCCTCATGTCACCTCGCACACCCTCGCCGCAGTGAAGGACGCCGACCGGAAGCATGTCTTCCACTCCTGGTCCGCCCAGGCCCTCATCGACCCGCTCGCCGTGGCCGGGGCCGAGGGGTCGTACTTCTGGGACTACGACGGCAAGCGCTTCCTCGACTTCTCCTCCCAGCTGGTCAACACCAACATCGGCCACCAGCACCCCAAGGTCGTCGCCGCCGTCCAGGAGCAGGCGGCCCGGCTCTGCACCCTCGCGCCCGGCTTCGCCGTCGACGTCCGCTCCGAGGCCGCACGCCTCATCGCCGAGCGGACCCCCGGCGACCTGGACAAGATCTTCTTCACCAACGGCGGCGCCGAGGCCGTCGAGAACGCCGTCCGCATGGCCCGGCTGCACACCGGCCGGCAGAAGGTGCTCTCCACCTACCGCTCGTACCACGGCGCCACCGCCGCCGCGATCAACCTCACCGGCGACCCGCGCCGCTGGCCCTCCGACACGGCCGCCGCAGGCGTCGTGCACTTCTGGGGCCCGTACCTCTACCGCTCCGCCTTCCACGCCACCACCGAGGCCGAGGAGTGCGAGCGGGCCCTCGCCCACCTCGCCGACACCATCGCCTTCGAGGGGCCGCAGACCATCGCGGCGATCATCCTGGAGAGCGTGCCCGGCACCGCCGGGATCATGACCCCGCCGGCCGGCTACCTCGCGGGCGTACGCGAGCTCTGCGACCGCCACGGCATCGTCTTCATCCTGGACGAGGTCATGTCGGGCTTCGGCCGCACCGGCAAGTGGTTCGCCGCCGACCACTGGGGCGTCACCCCCGACCTGATCACCTTCGCCAAGGGCGTGAACAGCGGTTACGTGCCGCTCGGCGGCGTCGCCATCTCCGCCGCCATCGCCGAGACCTTCGCCACACGCCCCTACCCGGGCGGACTCACCTACTCCGGCCACCCCCTGGCCTGCGCCGCCGCCGTCGCCACGATCAACGCGATGGAGGAGGAGGGCATCGTCGAGCACGCCGCCCACCTCGGCGCGAACGTGATCGGCCCGGCGCTCGCCGAGATCGCCGAGCGGCACCCCTCCGTCGGGGAGGTCCGCGGGCTGGGCACGTTCTGGGCCCTGGAACTCGTACGGGACAAGGAGACGCGCGAGCCCCTCGTCCCGTACAACGCCGCCGGTGCGGCCAACACGCCGATGGCCGAATTCGCGGCGGCCTGCAAGGCGTCCGGGCTGTGGCCCTTCGTCAACATGAACCGCACCCACGTCGTCCCCCCGTGCACCATCACGGAGGCGGAGGCGAAGGAGGGGCTGGCACTGCTGGACGAGGCACTGACGGTCGCCGACCGCCACACCACGTCCGGATAGCGGTCGGCACATTCGCATACCGATCTTCAACCGCTCTATTTCGGCCTCGCTGCCTGGCCTAAGGTGTCCGGAGTTCACCTAAGGAGACGGACCCCTATGCCAGGCAGCGGCGCTGTCACCCGCAACACACTTCGCCAGCAGATCGCGGACGCGCTGCGTGACGAGGTGCTCGCGGGACGCCTGCCGCCCGGGACCGAGTTCACCGTCAAGCAGATCGCCGAGCAGTACGAGGTCTCCGCGACCCCGGTCCGCGAGGCACTGGTCGACCTCTCGGCCCAGGGCCTGCTCGAACTGGTCCAGCACCGCGGCTTCCGGGTGCGGATCTTCTCCGTGGACGACTTCCGGGGAATGATCGAGGCCCGCTCGCTGGTCGTGGACGGGATCTTCCGCAGGCTCGCCGAGCGCGGCACCGCCATCGGCTCCGGCGAGCTGCTGGTGTCCGTGCGGCGCCGGGCCGAGGAGGCGCGGCGGGCCGCGCAGAGCGGTTCGCTCGAAGTGCTGATCGGCTACGACCTGCGCTTCTGGCGGGAGCTGAGCGGGCTGGTCGGCAACACCTACATCTCCGAGTTCCTGCACCGCATCCGGGTGCAGTGCTGGGTCTTCGCCGTACCCCACCTCCAGCGCGACCCGCAGCGGCTGCGGGCGGCGCTCTGGGACGGGCACAGCGACCTGGTGGACGCGGTGACCCTCGCCGACGCGGACGCGGTACGGCGCATCGTGCAGGGGTACAACCAGCACGGCCTGGACTGGGCCGCCGGACTCTAGCCGTACGGTTCTGCAGTCGTACGGCGTCTGCCGTCGTGTGGCGTCTGCAGTCGTACTGCCGTCGTACGGTTCTGCCGTCGTACAGGTTCTGCGCACCCCTTCGCGGAGCGTGTCCGGAGCACTACTCTGGCCGGATCGGCGCCAACGACTGATCGGAGCCCGCGTGGCCTGTGACCTGTGGCTGGTCCCTCTTGTCGACGTGCTGTGCCACAGCCCCGACAACCCCTTCGCGGAAGAGATCGCCTCGTACGACAAGGCGCTCGGCGAGGCCGGACTGCCGTCCGTGCCCGTGTTCGCCTACATGCCGGGCCTGAGCGGCGACGTGGCCCCGGTCGCCGGCTTCGACTACGACGCCCTGCATTTCCTGCGGCGGGCGTACCTGCTCCAGATCTGCGGGCTGCCGGTGACCCCGGTGGACGAGCTGGGCGGGGACTACGAGCAGCTCCTGGAGATGTTCGAGCCGACCGCGCAGCAGTCGCATCTGGTGTGGCACTACGACCACGCGGGGGCGTACGTGCCGGTGGATTTCGCGGCTCCGCTGGCGAACGAGGAGCTGTTGGCCGGTGGAGGGCCGCTGGGGTCCGCGCAGGGGTTGCTGCGGGAGCTGGCGTTCGTGGCTCCCGCCATCGGGATAGATCCCGGTAATCCGCCTGCCGCGCCGGCGCCGCCGGGGCGGCCGACGTCGTTGGAGGAGCCGGCGGGGCCGATTCCGTATGACGACAGTCCGTTCGCGCGGGAGCGGCACGTGTGGCTGGGGTTGCACGCCGCCGCCACGCGGAGTCTGGGACAGGGCTCCATGATCATCTTCAGTTGAGCAGGGGGTCTGCGGCGGAGCTCGGAGATCGGGGCTCCGCCCCGGACCTCCCCCAGACTCCGTCCGGGGGACCCCCACGCCTCGGGCGCCGACAGGGCCGAACCGGTCAGCGGGGCTGTTCCGGGGGGCGCTGGCGGGGCATGTTGGGGCGGGTGCCCGGGGGCAGGGGGAAACGGGCCGGGGGGACGTACGCGTCCGAGCGGGCTCCGTTGGCGCCCAGGGACTGCATCACCAGCGGGGCGGGGCCGGAGCTGAATTCCACCATCCACTCCGCGGTCTCGGAGCGCACCAGCTCCGTCACGTCCTCCGAGAAGCGGCGCAGCACCGTCAGGCACCGCTCGGCGGCCTCGCTGGCCGTGCCCTCCGTCGGCCCGAGCACCTCCCGTACGTTCTCCGAGGCCCAGTCGAACTGGAGGGTCTGGAGTCGGCGCTGCACCGCCTGGGCCGTGGCGACGTCCCGCATCCAGCCCGAGGTCAGGCCGAAGAACCGGTCGCAGGCCAGGCAGGCAGCGGCCAGCAGCAGGGACAGGTAGCCGTACGCCGACGCGCCCGGCGCCGAGCCCGTCAGCTCCAGCAGCGGCATCGCGGCGCCCGTGACGGCGCCCGCGGCGGCCCCGACGCGCAGCACGCGCGCACCACGGCGCTTCCACGCGCGGTCGGACAGGTACCACTCGGCGGTGCGCAGCGCATCGGCCTCGACCCGGCGGTAGAGCTCGTCGAGCCGCTCGGCAGGCTCGCCCCAGTCCCCGAGGGGGAACGGCCGTCCGGTCAGATCGCCCGCCGCCATCGGTCCGCTGCCCTCCTCCCGGGGATCCCGGGGTGGCCCCTCGGGCTGCATCTCCGGCTGGCTCACCCGGCACTCCCTCTGCCTGCGCTGACGTGTGGTGGTGCGCGTGTGCGCAATGATGCGCATGCTCTTCCTACCTTCGAATGAGGCGCGATGGGCAAGGTATCCCAGGATTTCCGCCCGCAAGGAGGTCTCCATCAGGTACGCGTACGTCCTGTCTCTCACTCGAAAGAGTTGGTCCTCACGGCGTAGGGCGCAGCGCGCGGGGAGCACGTAGGCTCGGATTGACCAAGCGTCCCGACGGCATGGAGTGAGTGACCTGTGATTCCCGGTGGTGGCCAGCCCGACATGCAGCAGCTGCTCCAGCAGGCCCAGAAGATGCAGCAGGACCTCGCAGCGGCCCAGGAAGAGCTGGCCAGGGCCGAGGTGGAGGGCCAGGCCGGCGGCGGCCTCGTCAAGGCGACCGTCACCGGCTCCGGTGAGCTGCGTGCCCTGGTGATCGACCCGAAGGCCGTGGACCCCGAGGACACCGAGACGCTCGCCGACCTGGTGGTCGCGGCCGTCCAGGCGGCCAACGAGAATGCCCAGGCGCTCCAGCAGCAGAAGCTGGGCCCGCTGGCCCAGGGGCTGGGCGGCGGCAGCGGCATTCCCGGCCTCCCCTTCTAGCATTCCCACCGCACACGAACGAAAGAAGGCAGTCCGTTGTACGAAGGCGTGGTCCAGGACCTGATCGACGAACTGGGCAGGCTGCCCGGCGTCGGGCCCAAGAGCGCGCAGCGGATCGCCTTCCACATCCTGCAGGCCGAGCCCACCGACGTCCGCCGCCTCGCGCATGCGCTGCTCGAGGTGAAGGACAAGGTCCGGTTCTGCGCGGTGTGCGGGAACGTGGCGCAGGAGGAGCGGTGCGGCATCTGCCGCGACCCGCGCCGCGACACCACGGTCATCTGTGTCGTGGAGGAGCCGAAGGACGTCGTCGCGATCGAGCGGACGCGTGAGTTCCGGGGCAAGTACCACGTCCTGGGCGGCGCGATCAGCCCGATCGAGGGCGTCGGCCCCGATGACCTGCGGATCCGCGAGCTGCTGTCGCGCCTCGCGGACGGCGAGGTGACCGAGCTGATCCTCGCCACCGACCCGAACCTGGAGGGCGAGGCGACCGCCACCTACCTCGCCCGCATGATCAAGCCCATGGGCCTGAAGGTCACCCGCCTGGCCAGCGGGCTCCCCGTCGGGGGAGATCTGGAGTACGCGGACGAGGTCACGCTCGGGCGGGCCTTTGAAGGAAGGCGACTTCTCGATGTCTGACGCAACGCTGCACGCCCTGGGCCAGGACCCGGACGACTTCGCCGCTTCCATCGCGGACCAGATCGAGTCGTTCATCGTCGCGGTCACCGAGGTGGCCAAGGGCGAGGACCCGGACAGTGCGGTGCCCTTCCTCCTTCTGGAGGTCTCCCAGCTGCTGCTGGCGGGCGGCCGGCTGGGCGCGTACCAGGACGTGCTGCCCGACGAGCGGTACGAGCCCGACCTCGGCCCGGAGCCGGACGTGGACGACCTGCGCGAGCGGTTCGCGGTGATGCTGGAGCCGGTCGACGTCTACTCCGAGGTCTTCGACCCGTACGAGCCGCGCAAGGCCCCGGTCGCGCACCGGATCTCCGACGACCTGGCCGACGTGGTCGCCGACCTGCGGCACGGGCTCATCCACCACCAGGCGGGCCGGATCACCGAGGCGCTGTGGTGGTGGCAGTTCTCGTACTTCACCAACTGGGGCCCGACGGCCTCGGCCACTCTGCGTGCCCTCCAGTCGCTGATCGCGCACGTACGGCTGGACCAGCCCCTCGCCGCCCTGGACGGCCTGGACACGGACGAGGACCTGGCGGAGGACGAGCTCGCCGAGCAGGCCGGAGAGGTGATGGCCCAGGAGCTCGGCGGTCTCGGCCGCGCGTGAGCGCCTGGGCGAGTGCGCAGGTGAGCGCCTAAGTGAACGTGCAACCGAGCGCGCAACCGGGCGCGTAACCGAGTGCCCCGCGGGGGAACCCATCGTTTGATCTTTACGTCTCATGATGTGGTACGAAGCGGTCGGATCCCGGTCGCTCGTTACACTGCACCAGCAATGAGACGGACTGAGCGAGGAGCGCACGTGGGCCTTGTCGTGCAGAAGTACGGAGGCTCCTCCGTAGCCGATGCCGAAGGCATCAAGCGTGTTGCCAAGCGGATCGTGGATGCCAAGAAGAACGGCCACCAGGTGGTCGTCGTGGTTTCCGCGATGGGCGACACGACGGACGAGCTGATCGATCTCGCCGAGCAGGTTTCTCCCATGCCTGCCGGGCGCGAATTCGACATGCTGCTGACCGCCGGAGAGCGGATCTCCATGGCCCTGCTGGCCATGGCGATCAAAAACCTGGGCCACGAGGCCCAGTCGTTCACCGGTAGCCAGGCAGGCGTGATCACCGACTCGGTCCACAACAAAGCGCGCATCATCGATGTCACGCCGGGCCGTATCCGCACCGCACTGGACGAGGGCAACATCGCCATCGTCGCCGGCTTCCAGGGCGTGTCCGCGGACTCCAAGGACATCACCACCCTCGGCCGTGGCGGCTCGGACACCACCGCCGTCGCGCTCGCCGCGGCGCTGGACGCCGAGGTGTGCGAGATCTACACCGACGTCGACGGCGTCTTCACCGCGGACCCCCGCGTCGTGAAGAAGGCGAAGAAGATCGACTGGATCTCCTCCGAGGACATGCTGGAGCTCGCGGCCTCCGGTTCCAAGGTGCTGCTGCACCGCTGCGTCGAGTACGCGCGCCGCTACAACATCCCGATCCACGTCCGCTCGTCCTTCTCCGGACTGCCGGGCACCTGGGTCAGCAACGAGAATCCGCAAGGGGACGCGCAGGTGGAGCACGCCATCATCTCCGGAGTCGCTCACGACGTCTCCGAAGCCAAGATCACGGTCGTCGGCGTCCCGGACAAGCCGGGCGAGGCCGCGGCGATCTTCCGCGCGATCGCGGACGCCGAGATCAACATCGACATGATCGTGCAGAACGTGTCGGCGGCCTCGACGGGGCTCACCGACATCTCCTTCACGCTGCCCAAGACCGAGGGCCACAAGGCCATCGACGCCCTGGAGAAGGCGAAGGGCCAGATCGGCTTCGACTCCCTGCGCTACGACGACCAGATCGGCAAGATCTCCCTGGTCGGCGCGGGCATGAAGACGAACCCGGGCGTCACCGCCTCCTTCTTCCAGGCGCTGTCCGACGCGGGCGTCAACATCGAGCTGATCTCCACCTCCGAGATCCGCATCTCCGTCGTGACCCGCCAGGACGACGTCAACGAGGCCGTCCGCGCCGTGCACACGGCCTTCGGCCTCGACTCCGACAGCGACGAAGCCGTCGTCTACGGAGGCACCGGACGATGACCGCCGACCGGTCCTCCGGCCCGGCGCTCGCCGTGGTCGGGGCGACCGGAGCAGTCGGGTCGGTCCTGCTCCAGATCCTGTCCCAGCGGGCGGACGTCTGGGGCGACATCCGCCTGATCGCCTCCGCGCGCTCGGCTGGCCGGGTGCTGGCCGTCCGCGCGGAGGAGAGCGAGGTGCTCGCCCTCACCGAGGACGCCTTCGACGGCCTCGGTCCGGGCGACATCGCGCTGTTCCTGACCCCGGCCGAGGTCTCGGCCCGGTGGGCTCCCGTCGTCACCGCGCGCGGGACCGTCGTCGTGGACCAGTCCGCGGCCTTCCGGGAGGACCTCGAGGTGCCGCTGGTGGTGCCCGAGGTCAACGGGCACGCCGTACGGATCCGCCCGCGCGGGATCGTCGCCGGCCCCGACTGCGTGACCGCCGCGATGATCGCGGCCCTGGGCGCGCTGCACGCCGAGTACTCCCTCACCGATCTGGCCGTCTCCACGTACCAGGCCGCGAGCGCCGCCGGCCGGGCCGGCTCCGAGGTGCTGCGCCGCCAGCTGTCGCTGGTCGCCGGGACCTCCCTGGGCGAGCACACCGGAGACGTACGCCGTGCGGTGGGCGAGGACACCGGCCCCTTCGCGGCGCCGCTGGCCCTCAACGTCGTGCCGTGGTCCGGTGAGCTGCGCGAGGACGGCTGGTCGTCGCACGAGCTGGCCGTACGGGCGCAGACCCGCCGGATCCTGGACCTGGCGGCGCTGCCGATCGCCGTGACCTGCGTACAGGTTCCCGTGGTGACCGGGCATTCCCTGACCGTGCGGGCCCGCTTCGAGAACGAGGTGGACGCCGTCCACGCCCGGCAGATCCTGGACGCCGCGCCCGGTGTGGTCCTCGTGGACGACCCGGCGGCGGGGGAGTTCCCGACGCCGGCGGACGCCGCCGGAACCGATCCGGCCTGGGTCGGGCGGGTGCGGGTCTCGCTCGACGACCGGTGCGCGCTGGAGTTCTTCGTGTGCGCCGACAATCTCCGCAAGGGCGCCGCCCTGAATGCCACTCAGATCGCGGAACTGATCGCGGGTGAATTTGCGTAATTCGCTTTGTAGGATCGGTACTGATCCCTTGATCAAGGTGATGGCCCGACTGCCGTCTCGATAGACGGGGCAATCGGGAAGAGCGGGTACGCATGAGGGCAATGGGGATATTGCTGTGGCGGCTGCCTCGCGCGTACAACCCTGACGGGGGGACGCGTGTCCTACAGGCGTGGCAGAGGCACTGCTCGAACTGGCCGTCCTACCGGCGCGCACCGGGTTCATCCCGTCGCACCGGGGCTCCCGTGCGCCCGGCGGCGGTCTTCCTGTGATCGTTCCCGTCCCGCCGGCCGGGCCGTCCGAGGCGCCCGTACGGGCTGCCGTACCGACCCGGGGCGGCCGCGTGCCCGCACCGCGCGACAGCGCTGAGGCGGGCGGGAAGCCCGCGGAGGCCGAGTCGGTCACCGAGGCCGAGTCGGTCACCGAGGCCGAGGCCGAGACCGTGACCGAGGTCGTGGCGGGCACCACCGTCGACCACCTCACGGAGACCTACCAGGCGCACTACCGCTCGCTCCTGGGCCTCGCCGCGCTGCTCCTCGACGACACCGCCTCCTGCGAGGACGTGGTCCAGGAGGCGTTCATCCGCGTGCACTCGGCCCGCAACCGGGTCCGTGACCGCGACAAGACGCTGGCGTACCTGCGCCAGACCGTCGTGAACCTCTCCCGGTCCGCCCTGCGCCGGCGCATCCTCGGCCTCAAGCTGCTGTCGAAGCCGATGCCGGACATGGCGAGCGCCGAGGAAGGCGCCTACGACCAGCTGGAGCGGGACGATCTGATCAAGGCGATGCGCGGACTGCAGCGCCGCCAGCGAGAGGTGCTCGTGCTGCGTTACTTCGCGGACATGACGGAAGCCCAGGTCGCCGAGACGCTCGGGGTGTCACTCGGCTCGGTGAAGGCGTACGGATCGCGGGGCATTGCCGCGCTGCGGGTGGCGATGGAGGCTGCGCAGTCATGAGGGACGACCACACCGCGCCGGGCGGCGCGAGCGAGGAAGAGGCCCTGCGGGGCCTGCTGCGCGGGGCCGTGGGGGGCCTGGAGCCCTCCGATGGCGCGCTGGAGCGGCTGCGGTACGCCGTCCCCGCCCGCCGGACCCTCAAGCGGCAGGCCTTCATCGGCGCCGCGGCCGTCGCGCTGCTCGCCGGGACCGCCATCCCGGCCGCCATGCACATGACCGCCGGCGAGGGCACCTCCACCGAGCACTCGGCGATGGCCGGACACGGGGCGGAGGCCGGCGAGAAGCCGGGCGCCGCGCCCGCCGACCCGCACCAGAACGGATCCGGGACCCAGCCCAGGGCCACCCGGTCCGGCAGTGGCGCGCCCGACGCGGGCGGCACCACCGGGCAGCCGGACCCGACGGCTTCCGGTTCCCCGGCCGGCGGGGTGACCGTCGGCCCGACGAGCAGCGGCACCGCCCCCGGCACGGTCGTGGGCAGCGGCAACGGCCCGCAGCCGCCTGCGGCCGCGCCGGGTGTGCCCGGGTGCGGCGCCGAACAGCTGGGGGTGGTGGGCGCGGCCCGCGCCCCGGAGGCCGACGGCAAGGTCTACGGCAGTTTCAAGGTCACCAACGTCTCGGCGCAGGGCTGCGCCGTCGCCGGCCCGGACACCGTGACGGCGGCCGCCGCGGCCGGTGCCCCGACCGGCCCGGGCTCCGGGGTCGCCGTGGTCGGTCACACGGCGGGGGACCCCGCGAGCGGGCTGCTGCCCGATCCGTCGGCGGAGGCGCCGGTGCTGGTGCTCCAGCCGAACACGGCGTACGAGGTCCGCTTCGCCTGGGTGCCGTCGGGGGAGCCGTGCGCCGCGGCGAGCCCGGAGGCGGGGGCGAAGCCGCCGCAGGGCCAGTCCGCCGACATGCCCGCCGCCGACCCGGACACGGGGACCACGCCCCCGGCGGCGCCGGGCGTGGCGGTGTCCCACACGCCCCCGACCGGTTCCCCGGTCACGCGGACGACCCTTCCCGAGGCCTGCGGGGGCACGGTGTACCGCACGGGAGCGATCCCGGTGGACGCCCCGAAGCCGCAGCCGTAGCCGCAGCAGGGGACCCGGACCCGGATCCGGACAGGGCTTAGGCGGTCTTGGCGCTCTCGCGGGTCTCGGCGGGGACCAGGCCCGCCTCCGTGTCGCGGAGGGTTTCCAGCTCGCGGCGGTAGAGGCGGAACCACATGAAGAGCACGAAGGCGACGAAGACGAACCACTCGCCGGTGTAGCCGAGGTTCTGGAAGGCCTTCAGGTCGAGCCCGGTGTTGTTCGGGGCCGCGGCGGGCACCGGGGCCATGCCGTCCGACGGGGTCTGCACGGTCAGCCAGGCGTCGTACAGGCCGTACGGGACGAGGTTGACCAGCGAGGCCGCCCCGATCACGCCGAGCTGCCCGGCCGGGAGGCCGCCCTGGGCGTGGACCCCCTTGGTGCCGGAGTTCTCCGAGGCCTGGAGCGCGCCGGTGACCTCGACGCGGCCGGCCGGCGCGGCCGGGGCCTTCGCCGGGTCGGCCGTCCCCGGCAGCCAGCCCCGGACCACCGGGACGGCCTTGCCGGAGTCGGTCTTCAGCAGGGTCAGCACGTAGAAGCCGGTCGCGCCGTCCAGCCGGCGCTCGGGGACCAGCAGCTGGTCGCCGTACTCCCCGGACGCGGAAGCCAGCCGTCCGGAGGTCTTCTTGTCCACCGGGAGCAGCGAGTCCAGCGGCGCGGCCGTCTGGCCGGCGGGCCGCCCGGAGGTCGCCTCGCGGTGGCTGTCGACGCGGTCCTCGAACCGGCCGAGCTGCCAGGACCCCATGAACAGGCAGAAGGGGACGGCGAGCGCGACGAAGACGTTGATCCCCCACCAGCGCGGGGTCAGGAGAAACCGGTGCACCCCACCACCGTACGGGGGTGCACCGGCCGTCCCGCCGGGTGGGGCCCCTCCCAGCGGTAGCTGGGGGAGTCAGCGCGGGAGGTGCTTGAGCGCGAACTCCAGTTCCATCCGGACCTGCTTGATCCGCTCCTCCACGACCAGCGAGCCGTGCCCGGCGTCGTAGCGGTACACCTCGTGCACCGCGCCGCGCGCCGCCAGCCGGTCCACGTAGTTCTCGACCTGCCGGATCGGGCAGCGCGGGTCGTTGACGCCCGCCGCGATGTACACGGGAGCCTTCACCGCATCGACGTACGTCAGCGGCGAGGAGGCCTCGAAGCGGTCCGGGACCTCCTCCGGCGTGCCGCCGAAGAGGGTGCGGTCCATGGACTTCAGCGCCTCCATCTCGTCGTGGTAGGCCGCCACGTAGTCGGCGACCGGTACGGAGGCCAGGCCCACCGCCCAGGCCCCGGGCTGCGTGCCGAGGCCCAGCAGCGTCAGGTAGCCGCCCCAGGAGCCGCCCGAGAGCACCAGCCGGGCCGGGTCCGCCAGGCCGGAGGTCACCGCCCATTCGCGGACCGCCGCGATGTCCTCCAGCTCGATCAGGCCGACCCGGTGCTTGAGGGCGTCCGTCCAGGCGCGGCCGTATCCGGTCGAGCCCCGGTAGTTGACCCGGACGACCGCGAAGCCGTGGTCCAGCCAGGCCGCCGGGGTCGCCGCGAAGGCGTCGCTGTCGTGCCATGTGGGCCCGCCGTGGATCTCGAAGACCGTCGGGAAGGGGCCGTCGCCGTGCCCGGCCGGCCGTTGTGCGAGCGCGTGGATCCGCCCGCCGGGGCCCTCCACCCACACGTCCTCCACCGGCACCGAGCCGGGCGCCCGGAAGCCGGGAGGGTCCAGGACGATCCCGCCCGAGGTGGACCGTACGGCCGGGGGCTCGGCCGCCGAGGACCACTGGTACTCCACCGTCCCGTCGGGGCGCGCCGTGGCACCCGACACTGTCCCCGGCGGCGTGTCCACGCGTACGAGCGCCCGCGCGGCCAGGTCGTACCGCCAGAGCTCGCTGCGCGCCTCGAAGCCGTGCTCGATCAGCAGGGCGGAGCCGTCCGGGTACCACTCGGCGCTGACGTCGCCGGGCAGCTCGATCGCGAGCTCCTCCTCGGCGCCGGTGGCCACGTCCCACACCATCGGCTCCCAGCGGCCGCGCCGCTGGTGGCCGACCAGCAGCCGGGTGTCGCCCGCGACCGGCGCGAAGCCCAGTACCTCCAGGCCCAGGTCTTCGGCGCCGCCCCGGGAGTCGTCCAGCTCGGCGACGGTGGCGCCGTCGAGGGTGACCACGCGCAGCGCGGAGTGCATGGCGTCACCGTGTTCGGTGTGCTCGATGGCGACCAGGGTCCCGTCGTGGGACAGGTCTCCGACCCCGGCCGACTCCCGGTGCCGGTAGATCACGGCGGGCGCGGCGCCGTCCGGCCGGACCACGTGGATGGTCGTGCCGTCCTCGTCGGTGGAGCGGCCCACGACCGCCGTCCCGTCGCGGCCGATGGCCAGCCCGGCGTGGTAGGAGGGCTCCAGTCCGGGGGTGGCCGGCTCGTCGGGGCCGCCCGCGAAGGGCTGGCGCACCCAGGTGCCGAACTCGTCGCCGTCGGTGTCGGAGAACCACCAGATCCACTCGCCGTCGGGGGTGAGGGTGCCGTCGGTGGTGCCGTTGGGGCGGTCGGTGGCCTGCCGCTGGGCGCCAGTGGCGCGGTCCCAGGCGTAGAGCTCGAAGGTCCCGGTCGCGTTGGAGACGAAGAGCGAACGGTCCGGGGCGTCCTCGGCCCACTCGGGCAGCCCGACGCGCGGCGCCCGGAACCGCTTCTCCCACGCGGGCATGTTCAGATCGGTGTCGCTGGTCATGCCCCCCATTCTTGCCGCACGCCGCGCCGGGATGCCGACTGCTCCGAACGGGCGCACAGTGGAACCCGAGTACGCCTGTTCCGTGTCCCGAGGAGGAGTGATCATGGCCAAGAAGGCTCGCACCGGTCACCACGGCCACCGGGATTCCGAGCGTGCGATGGCGAAGAACACCGCGGCCGAGGCGCGCGCCAAGGCCGCCGTCAGAGACGTGCAGTCGCTCTCCGCGAAGACGCGGGGCATGCAGCAGAAGGCTCAGGCCAAGCGCGGCTGAGTCCGGCACCGGTCACCGGCCCGCGCCCTCCCACGAGGTCGCGGGCCGTGTGCGTACGCTGACCGCATGCGGATGATCGTCCGGGGTGCCCGGCTGCTGCACGCTCACGGCCTGTCCGACGTGGAGGTCGCCGAGGACGGGCGGATCGCGCGGGTGATCCCGTACGACGACCAGAAGGAGCCGCCGGCCACCGGGACCCTCATCGAGGCCCACGGCTCGCTGCTCACCGCTCCCTTCGTCGAGCCGCACATCCACCTCGACACGGCCCTGACGGCCGGCGAACCGCGCCCCAACGCCTCCGGCACCCTCTGGGAGGGCATCGCCTGCTGGAGCGAGCGCAAGCAGACCCTGACCCGCGAGGACGTGATCGCGCGGGCCACCGAGGTGCTGCGCTGGCAGGCGGCGCAGGGGGTGCTGCACGTACGGACCCACTGCGACGTGACCGACCCGGCGCTCACCGCGCTCGACGCGCTGCTGGAGGTGCGCGAGCGGGTCCGGGACGTCATGACCTTGCAGATCGTGGCCTTCCCGCAGGAGGGGATCGTCTCCTTCCCGGACGGTGAGGCGCTGCTGCGCGAGGCCGTGACGCGCGGGGCGGACGTCGTCGGCGCCATCCCGCACTTCGAGGACACCCGGGAGGACGGGGTCGCCTCGCTGAGCATCGCGTTCGCGCTGGCCGAGGCGCACGGGCTGCGCGTGGACGCGCACTGCGACGAGATCGACGACGAGCAGTCCCGCTTCGTGGAGGTGCTGGCCACCCTCGCGCTGCGCTCCGGCCTGCGCGAGCGCGCCACGGCCTCGCACACGACGGCGATGGGCTCCTACAACGGCGCCTACAGCTACAAACTCCAGCGGCTGCTGTCGCGTTCGGGCATCAACCTGGTCTCCAACCCGTTCGCCAACCTCAACCTCCAGGGCCGCTTCGACGCCTATCCCAAGCGGCGCGGGCTCACCCAGGTCAAGGAGATGCTGGCGGCGGGGGTCAACGTGGCCTTCGGCCACGACGACGTCATGGACCCCTGGAACGCGCTCGGCACCGGCAACCCGCTCCAGACCGCCCTGGTCGGGCTGTACGCCGCCCAGCTCACCGGGGCGGACGAGATCCCGCTGGCCTTCTCGATGGTGACGGAGCGTGCGGCGAGGGTCCTGGGCCTGTCGGAGACGGAGTACGGCATCAGGGAGGGCGCGCCCGCCTCCTTCGTCCTGCTCCCGGCCCCGACGCCGGAGGAGGCGATCCGCCGCCAGGTCCGGCCCCGGTACGTCGTCTCGCGCGGCACCGTCCTGGCCGAGACCCCTCCCGCCCCGACGGTGCTCTCCTGGCCGGGCGAGCCCCCGGCGGAGGTCGGCTTCAGCCGGTCACGGTAGGCGTCCAGCCAGGTCGGAGCCGTAGTTCCCGTGTGAGAACCGGGTTCGCGCGACCGGGTCGGATAGCGTGCCCGCATGTCGTGGGACGAGGACGGAACACCGCACCCGCTCGCACTGCGCCGCACCGGCCGCAGCGAACTGGAGCCGGACCGGCTGCCCGAGGTCCGGGAGCTGGAGGTGCTCGGCTGGGAGCCCGCGCCCGAGGGACTGCGCTGGGCCTTCCTCCCGTACGTCTGGCCCCCGGCGGCCCGCACCTGGATCCCGGACCGCTCCACGCACTGGGCGGTGGAGACCTCGCTGGACGGCCACGGCCACATCACCGGGGTCGAGGCCGCCCCGCTCCCCGAGGCCGACCTGCACGACCTCGACGGGGAGGCCTCGGCCGTCCTCGCCGGCCTCGGCCTCCCGCCGCGCCCCGAGGGTCGGCTGTGGCTGCTCCGCCCCGTCGGCCCGTTCGCCACCGTCGCCGAACTCCTCGGCCACCTCGACGCGCTGGCTGCCGGTCGCGAGGTGGAAGCCCGGGCCTCCACGGAGTTCCTCTCCCTGGTCAGCGCCGAACTCGAAGCGCTCGCGGCAGGCTAGTGCTGCGACCGGAAAGCATCAGTTCGTCGGGACCCGGAGGCTTCCGTAGCGTTCCATGCGCTGCCAGTGCAGGCGGGATCCGGCGATCGCGGTGAACACCGACTGGATGACGACCAGGTACATGAGCTGGCGGTAGACGAACTGCTGGAGCGGCAGGCTCCACAGCGGCCCGGGCCGTTCCTTGTCGAGGTGGAAGGCGTAGAGCCCCATCACGACCTGGAGGAGCAGGAAGGCGCACCACAGGCCGATGATGCGGGCCGGATCGAGGAAGACCAGGCCGAAGACGGCGAAGATGTCCACGACCGGCGCGAGCAGCGGCAGCAGGACCTGGAACATCAGCAGGTAGAGCAGACCGCGGCGGCCCAGCTTTCCCGCCTGGCCTCGCTGAGTGAGGGCGCCCCGGTGCTTCCACATGGCCTGCAGGGTGCCGTAGCACCAGCGGTAGCGCTGCTTCCACAGTGCCCCGAGCGTGGCGGGGGCCTCCGTCCAGGCGATGGCCCGCTCCTCGTAGACCACTCGCCAGCCGTCGCGGCACAGCGCCATGGTGAGGTCGGTGTCCTCGGCGAGGGTGATGTCGCTGACCCCGCCGATCCGCAGCAGCGCCTCGCGGCGGAACGCGCCGACGGCGCCGGGCACGGTGGGCATGCACTCCGCGAGGTCGAAGAGGCGCCGGTCGAGGTTGAAGCCCACCACGTACTCGATGTGCTGCCAGCGCCCGAGCAGGCCGCCGCGGTTGACCACCTTCGCGTTGCCCGAAACGGCGCCGACCCGCCGGTTGGCGAAGGGCTGGACGAGCATGCGGACCGCGTCCGGCTCGAAGACGGTGTCGCCGTCCACCATGACGAGCAGGTTGCACGAGGCCGCGGCTATGCCGGTGTTCAGCGCCGCCGGCTTGCCCGCGTTCTGCTGGCGGATTGCCCGTACGCCCCGCAGGTTCAGGGCCTCGACGATGTCGGCGGTGCCGTCGGTGGAGCCGTCGTCGACCACGATGACCTCCACCTGGTGGTCCGACGCGAGCAGGGAACGTACGGCCGCCTCGATGCCAGCGCTCTCGTTGTAGGCGGGGACGATGACGCTGACCGGCTCGGTGACCGGCCTGCCCCACGGCCTGCGGCGGGTACGGACATGACGGCGCGCGGCGACGAACACCGCGATCGCGCGCAGCACGCTGATGGCGCCGGCCGCCCACAGCAGCCAGCCGAGGGCGTCGAGCACCCAGCCGCTGGCGCGCAGCGCGTCGATGAGGGCGAGCCCCTGCCACTCGTCGAGGGCGGAGGCCGGCTTCACGGGTGCGGGAAGGCCGACCGCGTCGCTGACCGTGGCGAAGCGGAAGCCCGCCTTCTTGAGGTCGGGCAGGAGCTGCTCCAGTGCCGCGACCGTCTGCGAGCGGTCGCCGCCCGCGTCGTGCATCAGCAGGATCTGGCCGTCCGTGCCCTTGGGGGTGGAGTTGGCGACGATCTGCGCGATGCCCGGGCGGCGCCAGTCCTGGCTGTCCTGCGTGGTGAGGACGGTGAGGTAGCCCTCCTGCCCGGCCTGCACGACGGTGTCCCAGTCGGCGTCGCCCAGCGCCTCGTTGGTCGAGGAGAAGGGCGGCCGCAGCAGCGGGGTGGTGACGCCGGCGGCGCCGGCGATGACGAGCTGGCTCTCGCTCAGCTCCAGGGAGCGCCGCCACGCGGAGGCGGCGCCGAGGTCGGTGTGGGTGAAGGTGTGGACGCCGATCTGGTGGCCGTCCTCGACGATCCGCCGGGCCAGCTCGGGATGGGCCGACACCTGGGCGCCGACGGTGAAGAACGTGGCCGGCACCTGGTTGCGGCGCAGGACGTCGAGGATCTTCGGAGTCCAGACCGGGTCGGGACCGTCGTCGAACGTCAGGGCGATCGTGCGGGGCCCGGGACCGGCCACCCGCCCGGCAGCGCCCTCGATGACAGGGCCCCCCGAGCGGATCTGCTCCGGCACGGACGCCGACGAACCGGCCCCGCGCGGCGCCCCGTCGGCGGTGGTGTCGAACATGTGGTGGGCGTAGCCCTGGAGCAGCAGCGCCGCCGAGAGGGTGCTGACCAGGGCGGTCAGCAGCAGCCAGTGGGTGCGCAGGGGGACGTTGCGCACGGTGCTGTGCCGCCCGCGGGGGAGGCGGCGGCGCCGGTTCTTCGACACGGGAGGGAGTGCTTCCTGCCTGCTGGATCTGGTCGGGGTCTACGGGCGGGCGGTGGGTTTGCCGCCGCCGTGGCCGGGCCGGGCCGTCGGCTTGCCCTGGCCGGCCGATCCGGAGCCCGGCGACGCCCCGTTCCCGTTCCCGTTGGCGGACGGGAGCGCCGGGCCCGCTGTCGGGGCGGCGCCGGACCCGGTCGTGGTGACGGTGCCGGGGCCGGTGGGCGCGGGGGCCTGGGAAGTGGCGCCGGCGGGGGCCGCGGAGCGGCGCGGTCCGGCGGAGGCGGACGGGCCGGGCCCGGCTGCGGGGGCCTTGCTCGGGGCGGCGTCCGCACCACGGGGGGCGGGCAGGAACGGCGACTGGAGCGTCGGCCCGCCGGACAGCGAGCTGAGTACGAGGACCACGTACGCGGCGGCGGGCACGACGAGCAGCCACCCCAGGCGGCGGACCCTGCGCTGGCGCCGCCCCGAGGAGTCCACGAACACCGGCCTCGGCTCGGCCGCTTCGGCCGCGCTCGGGGAGGCCACGTGGATACGCGGAAGCTCCAGCGTGTCGTCGTCCGCGTAACCCGGTTGTGGTCGCATCGGTGGGGTCTGCCTCTACGGGTTGGGGTGGGTGGTCGGGGCGTCGTCGCGGGGCTGGGGCGGCATCGGGCCGCCGGGTGTACGGGTCGCTTTCGGATGCCCGGGCGGCTTGCCCGCCTCGTGCTTCCCGGACGGCTTCCCGGACGGCTTCGCGGAGGCGGAGGCGCCGCGTGGTCCGTCCGTCGGCTGGGCGGCCGGCGAGCTGCCGGGGGTTTCGCCCTGCTCGCCGAGGACGGGGGCGCAGTAGCCCGGGACGGCGGTCGGCCCTCCGGCCGCGGCGACCAGCGGGGCGAAACGGCGCTCCGCGAGCACCTCTGCGGCACTCGGCGTGTGCGGGGCGGCGTCCGCGGCGTAGGCACGGCAGAGCTCGGCGAGAGCGGCGGGCACCGCCTCCGGCGAGTCGGCGAGTGCCCGGGGGAGTTGCCCGGGCTCGGAGGCCGGCGCGGAAGCGGAGGGGGCCGGGGCGCTGCTCGCGGGTTCGCCGCCCAGGGCGGCAGGCAGATTGCCCGTCCCGGCGGCGACGGCGACACCGCCGAGGGCGGCGGCCGCCACGGTGGCAGCGGCCTTCGAGCACAGGAGCATCGCCGGGGTGAGCATGTTCCGCTTCCTGGGAGTGGCCACGGGGGTGGACGCAGTGGTGGATATCTGGGCAAGATGGGCGGACCGGAAAGCCGCCATGGCCGCCTGCTCGCCGGGCAGTTCACCGTCGCCCGCAGGCGCGGAGACGGCGGCGAGCAGTCCCGTGAGGGCGTCGTCGCCGGATACCGCAGCGGCCCCGGCGCCGCCGAGCAGCTGCTCGGCCGTGTCGCGGTCGATCCGGCGGGATCGGTTGGTGCTCATCTCGCATCCTTCAGCGTCGGAGACGTCGTCGGTGTCACTTCCGGGGCGAAAGTTCCTCCGGGAGGCCGCTGAGCACCGCCGGGGTCCCCCTCCTGCTGTTCGAGGATCTTGGCGAGCTTGCGCAGGCCCCGGTGCGCGGCCGTGCGCACCGCACCCGCCCGTTTGCCGAGCACGCGCGCCGCGCTCTGCGCGTCCAGGTCCATGACCACGCGCAGCAGTACGGCCTCGCCCTGGTCGCGGGGCAGCCGGGCTATCAGGGCGAGCGCGTCGGCGGCGGCGACCGTGGCCAGCGCGCTCGACTCGGTGTCCTCGGGCGCCCGCCGGTCGAGCAGGTACTCGACCGGCAGGTCGGCTGTCGGTCGTCGGCGCCGGCGGCGCAGCAGGTCCAGCGCCCGGTTGCGGCCGATCGTCGTCACCCAGCCCCGGAACCCGTCGAAGTCCCCGTTGAACGTCCCCAGGTCGCGGGTGACCTGCAGCCAGGTCTCGGATGCGACGTCCTCGGCTTCCTCCCCGACCAGCACGGTCAGATAGCGCAGCAGCCCCGGCTGCACCTGCCGGAAGAGCGCCCGGAAGGCGGCCTCGTCCCCGCGTTGCGCTGCTCTGACCTCCCCGGACCTGTCTCCCGGGCGTCCTGCCTCGCTGTCGGCCTCGCCGAACTCCTCCGCACTGTGCACGCGGGACATGATGCGGCACATGAATCCGGCAGTTCGCCCGATGATCCGGATATCAGCCGGTGTTCACGCGAGGAGCACGGCGCCAAGGCCTGGCCAAAGCCCGGGGGGTTGGGCAAGGATCACGTCCGCACCAAGCCACGCACGTTCTTCCGGCACATCACGCCCTTCACAGGAGGATGTTCATGCCTCGCCGTATACCCAGCGGCCTGATGGTCGCGGCCGCCGCCACCGCGGCAATCGCCCTGGCCGCACCCGCCTCGGCGTCCGCGTCCGCACCGGTCGCATCCCTCCCCCAGGGCCGCGTCTTCATGGTCAACCCCGTCCAGTCCTCCGGCGACCAGGCGCTTGCCGATGCCAAGGACTCCGCCGCCTCCGTGCCCGCCTCCGCTTACGCCACGGCCGCGCTGCGCAACCTCGACGCGAGCGGCGGGCTGTCGGGGAAGTGGGCTCACGTCAGGTCGGACACCGGCGCCTCCGCGAAGACCGCGAACGCCGCCTCGTACGACCGCCACGACGACCAGTTCGAGCAGGTCATGGCCTACTTCTGGGTCAACGAGGCGCAGGAGTACCTGCAGGGCCTGGGCTTCGGCAGCGAGCTTCCCGGGGCCAACGACCGGGTCCAGCCCGTGCGCATCAACCAGTGGGGAGCCGACAACTCCTTCTTCACCGACAAAAAGGACGAGATCCGCTTCGGCAAGGGCGGCGTCGACGACGCCGAAGACGCCGAGGTGATCGTCCACGAGTACGGGCACGCGGTCCACGAGGCCCAGGTCCCCGGCTTCGGCACCTCCCCGGAGGCCGGCGCGATCGGCGAGGCGTTCGGCGACTACCTGGCCGTCGAGGTCGGCACGCACGCCGTCGCCCGGTACGGCTGGGTCCGTACGGCCGACGAGGCGTGCGTCGCCGACTGGGACTCGATCGCCTACAGCGCCGCCCCGCACTGCCTGCGCCGGATCGACGGTTCCAAGGTCTACGCGGACCGGGTGGGCGAGGTCCACGCGGACGGCGAGATCTGGTCCCGCGCGCTCTTCGACATCCGGGGTGCCCTGGGAGCCAGGACCGCCGACCGCGTCATCGTCAACGCGCAGTTCGGCTTCGCGGCCGACACCGGCTTCACGGACGCGGCGCTGAAGACGATCGCGACCGCCGAGCGCATGTACGGCAAGGGTGCGGCGGACTCGGTGCGCGGTGCGTTCCGGGCCCGTCAGATCCCGGGCGTCTAAGGGCGGTTGGCGGATGCCGCTCGGCCCCGGAGCCCAACGGGCCCCGGGGCCAAGCGGAATGGTCCGTTTTTGACCGTTGAGCGGACATGTAAGTCCTCTTTCCGGACAACAGCTGGTCAAATTCTTGTTGCATACCTGTCAATCGGGCCCTCCTTACTGGCAATCTCGCTGCCGCCCCCACGGCAACGAATGGAGACCGAGTGCCCCACCACATGTCCTCATCCCCCGCCTCCCGACGCCGGATCCGCGTGCTGCGCACCGCCGCCCTCGTCGGCTCCGCCGCGATGGTCGCGCTCGCCGTCCAGAGCGGTTCCGCCAATGCGGTCGCCGACCGCGAGGACGGAGCCACCGCCGTCCAGCTGTCGACCGCCGCGCGCGGCCAGGCGATCGTCGCCGCGCAGACCGAAGCGGTCGGTACCGCGCGCGCCATCGGCCTCTCCGACCAGGAGCGCCTCGTGGCCCGCGACGTGGTCAAGGACGCGGACGGTACGGTCCACACCCGCTACGAGCGCACCTACGCGGGCCTGCCCGTCCTCGGCGGCGACCTGGTCGTCCACCAGAAGAAGGACGGCAGCCGCAAGACCACCAAGGGCACCGAAGCCCGCATAGCCCCCGCCGCCGCCCGCTCCCTGAAGGCCGCGCCCGCCGGCGCCCGCCAGGTGGTCTGGGCCGCGACCGGCACGCCCGTCTTCGCCTACGAGGCCGTCGTCACCGGCACCCAGCCTGACGGCACCCCGAGCGAGCGCCACGTCATCACCGACGCGGCAACCGGCGCCGAGCTCTGGGCATACGAGGCCATCGAGACCGGCAGCGGCACCAGCCAGTACTCCGGCTCCGTCACGCTCGGCACCACCCAAAGCGGGTCGGCGTACAACCTGACCGACGCGGGCCGCGGCGGCCACAAGACCTACGACCTGAACGGCGGCACCAACGGCACCGGCAGCCTGTTCACCGACGCCGACGACAAGTGGGGCGACGGGCTGGCGACGAACCGGCAGACCGCCGCCGTCGACGCCCACTACGGCGCGGCCGTCACCTGGGACTTCTACAAGGCCGAGCTCGGCCGCAACGGCATCGCCGGCGACGGCAAGGCCGCGTACTCCCGGGTCCACTACGGCAACGCGTACGTCAACGCGTTCTGGTCCGACAGCTGCTTCTGCATGACCTACGGCGACGGCGCGGGCAACCTCAAGCCGCTCACCTCGCTGGACGTGGCCGGCCACGAGATGAGCCACGGCCTGACCGCCTCCACCGCCAAGCTGAACTACAGCCGCGAGTCCGGCGGCCTCAACGAGGCCACCAGCGACATCCTCGGCACCTCGGTGGAGTTCTTCGCCAACAACCCGGCCGACGCCGGTGACTACCTCATCGGCGAGAAGATCGACATCCGCGGCAACGGCACCCCGCTGCGCTACATGGACAAGCCGAGCAAGGACGGCGCCTCCGCCGACTACTGGTCGAAGACCGTCGGCCGGCTCGACGTCCACAACTCCTCGGGCGTCGCGAACCACTTCTTCTACCTGCTCGCCGAGGGCAGCGGCGCGAAGACGATCAACGGCGTGTCCTACGACTCCCCGACCTACGACGGCTCCACCGTCACCGGCATCGGGCGGACCAAGGCCTACAAGATCTGGTACAAGGCCTTGTCCAGCTACATGACCTCGACCACCAACTACGCGGGAGCCCGCACCGCGACCCTCCAGGCGACGGCCGACCTGTACGGCGCGTCCGGCACCGAATACCAGCAGGTCGCGGCCGCGTGGACGGCCGTCAACGTCAAGTGACGCCCTGACAGCCCGGTGCCGGGGCAGGGCTCCATCGCCTCGGCACCGGGCTGCTCCGGCAGCGCCTCGCCCAACCGGCCCGCGGACCCGTCAGTGCCCGGAGGAGAGTTCGCCGCTGAGGGTGCCGTGGATCCGGGCGCTGGCCTCGTTCAGGCCGGTGATCTCGACGGCCTTGCCCCGCTGGGCGTACCGGTGCTCGATCGCGTCCAGCGCGGCCACCGAGGACGCGTCCCAGACGTGGGCGCCGGTGAGGTCGATGACCACCCTGTCCGGGTCGCCGGCGTAGTCGAACTGCCCGACCAGGTCGTTGGAGGAGGCGAAGAACAGCTCGCCGGTCACGCAGTAGACGACCTGGCCGCCGTCCGGATCGAGGACGGAGGTGACGTTCGCCAGATGGGCGACCCGCTTCGCGAAGATGACCATCGCGGTGACGGAGCCCACCACGACGCCCACGGCCAGATTGTGGCTGACGACCACACACACGACGGTGACGACCATGACGGCGATCTCACCGGCCGGCATCCGCTTGAGGGTCTTCGGTGCGATGGAGTGCCAGTCGAACGTCGCGAAGCACACCATGACCATGACCGCGACGAGCGCCGCCATCGGGATGTCGGAGACGACCGGCCCGAAGACGATGCACAGCACCATCAGGAAGGCGCCCGCGAGGAAGGTCGACAGCCGGGTGCGGGCTCCGGACACCTTCACGTTGATCATCGTCTGGCCGATCATCGCGCAGCCGCCCATGCCGCCGAAGAACCCGGTGACGATGTTCGCGATGCCCTGACCGATGGACTCCCGCGTCTTCGAGGACCGGGTGTCGGTGATCTCGTCGACCAGCTTCGCCGTCATCAGCGACTCCATCAGCCCGACGAGGGCCATGGCCAGCGCGTACGGGGCGATGAGGGTCAGCGTTTCCAGGGTGAACGGCACGTCCGGCAGGCCCGGCACGGGCAGCGCGGCCGGCAGCGCACCCTTGTCGCCCACGGTCGGGACGGCGATGCCCGCGGCCACGGTGATCACGGTGAGGATGACGATGGACACGAGCGGAGCCGGCACCGCCTTCGTGACCTTCGGGAAGAACACCATCAGCGCCAGCCCGGCCGCCATCAGCGGGTAGACGGCCCACGGGACGTCGTGCATCTCGGGCACCTGGGCCATGAAGACCAGGATGGAGAGGGAGTTGACGAAGCCCACCATCACCGAGCGCGGGATGAACCGCATCAGCTTCGCCACGCCCAGCGCGCCCAGCACGATCTGGAAGACACCGGCCAGGATCACCGCCGCGATCAGGTGGCCCAGCCCGTGCTCCCGGTTCAGGGGAGCGATCACGAGGGCCACGGCGCCGGTCGCGGCGGAGATCATCGCCGGACGCCCGCCGACGAACGCGATCACGACGGCCATCGTGAACGAGGCGAACAGCCCGATCGCCGGATCCACTCCGGCGATGATCGAGAACGAGATCGCCTCGGGGATCAGCGCGAGCGCGACCACCAGACCGGCGAGCACCTCGGTCCGGAAGACCTTCGGCGAGAGCCAGACCGGCCGTATCGGACGACGCAGGCCGCGCAGCCGCGCGGACCCGGACACAGGGGAAGAAGACACGGGGGCACAGACCTCGGGTTCGGGTGCACCCGAACCGGCAGGCGGGCGCGCGGAAAATGCAGGAAGGGCCTGATCCGCGCTGCGGATCAGGCCCTTGACCTGGTCTTACGAAGTCGGGGTGGCGGGATTTGAACCCACGACCTCTTCGTCCCGAACGAAGCGCGCTGCCAAGCTGCGCTACACCCCGATCGCCGCCCTTGCAGCGCTTGCTGCCCTGGCGACATCGATTACTTTAGCGGACCCTCGGCCGGAGACGAAATCCGGTTTTCGCGGAGGGCCTGCTCGGCCAGTGCGGGCGCCGGGCGGCGGCGGTCCGCCGCGACCAGGGCGAGGCCGAGTGCGTAGAAGACGATGCCCAGGACGACCGCGTTGAGGGCGACCCGGCCGTAGCCGTACTGGGCCACGTCGATGAAGGGGTACGTGTACCGGCTCTTCGTGCCGGGGGCGAGCAGCGCGCCCCGGACCAGCGCGAAGGTCACGTACGCGAGCGGGTAGGTCAGCCACTGGACGGCGTGTCGCGGGCGCAGTGTGCGCGGGGCCGTGAGGAGGAGAAAGTCCAGTACGGCGCCGACCGGGGTGACCGTGTGGAGGAGCTGGTTGGAGACGGCCTTGGCGCCGGCCAGCTTGTCGAGGTCCTCGAGCACGTTGAAGGGGCTCGACGGGTTGGCCAGGACCAGGTGGAAGACGAGACCCGTGACCAGGATGAAGAGCAGCACCCCGCCCCGGTAGAGGGGGTCGACGTCCGGGCGCTCCCGCCACGCGCGGACGGCGGAGAGGCCGAACACGACCGCCACCGCGATGTTCGTCCAGATCGTGAAGAAGCTGAGCACGACCGGGACGCTGCCGTACGCGCACTCGATGACGAGCCCCGTCACCGCCGCGGCGGAGATCAGGGACCGGAAGGCGGCCGGGACGATGCGATGGGGTGCGGTCATCCCGTCAACGTACCTACGCCTGCGCCTTCGGCGTCAGTGTCAGGAGCGTGGCTTCCGGCGGGCAGGCGAAGCGGACCGGGGTGAACCGGTTGGTGCCGCAGCCCGCCGAGACGTGGAGGTACGCGCGGTGGCCGCCCGCCTCGTGCGTGGACAGGCCCTTCACCCGTTTGGTGTCCAGGTCGCAGTTGGTGACGAGCGCCCCGTAGAAGGGGATGCACAGCTGCCCGCCGTGCGTGTGCCCGGCGAGGATCAGCGGGTACCGGTCGGCGGTGAAGGACTCGAGGACGCGCAGGTACGGGGCGTGCACCACGGCCATCGAGAAGTCCGCGTCCGGCTCCGGACCGCCCGCGACCTGCTCGTAGCGGTCGCGCTTGATGTGCGGGTCGTCCAGCCCGGTGAAGGCCAGCTCCAGGCCCTCCACCTTCAGCCGCGCCCGGGTGTTGGTGAGGTTCAGCCAGCCCGCCGCGTCGAAGGCGTCCCGCATCTCCTCCCACGGGTTGTGGACGGCCCCGACGACCGGCTTGTTCCCGTTCAGCCCGTGCCGGCCCTGCGCCTTCTCGAGCAGGTAGCGCCCGGGGTTGCGCAGCCGCGGCCCGTAGTAGTCGTTCGATCCGAAGACGTACACGCCCGGGAAGTCCATCAGGGGCCCCAGGGCGTCGAGCACCTCCGGGATGCCCTCGGTGTCGGAGAGGTTGTCGCCGGTGTTCACGACGAAGTCGGGGCGCAGGCCCGCCAGGGACTGCAGCCATGCGCGCTTCTTGCGCTGCCCGCCGACCATGTGGATGTCCGAGACCTGGAGCACGCGCAGCGGGCGCATCCCCTGGGGGAGAACGGGCACCGTGATCCGGCGCAGTCGGAAGGACCGCGCCTCGAAACCGGCGGCATAGGCCACGCCCGCGGCCCCCACCGCGGCGATTCCGGCAGCTGCCTTCAGGGGGACTCCGTAACGCGCACGCATGGCCCCATCGTCGCAGACCCGGAAAACCTGCGGGCGCCACCGCCCCCGCAGGTGGCAGACTCAGGTGCATGACCACGCTCAAGGCCAAGCTCCAGGAAGACCTCACGACCGCCATCAGGGAGCGGAACGAGCTGCACTCGTCCACCCTGCGACTGACCCTCTCCGCCATCACCAACCAGGAGGTCGCGGGCAAGGAAGCACGCGTGCTCTCCGACGACGAGGTCCTCAAGGTGATCGCCAAGGAGGCCAAGAAGCGCCGCGAGGCCGCCGAGGCCTTCGCCCAGGGCGGGCGTCCCGAGCAGGCCGCGCGGGAGACGGAGGAGGGCGAGTTCCTCGACACCTACCTGCCCAAGCAGTTGAGCGACGACGAGCTCGTCGCGATCGTGACGCAGGCCGTCGAGGAGGCCAGGGCGGCGGGCGCCGAGGGGCCGCGCGCCATGGGCGCCGTCATGAAGATCGTGAACCCGAAGGTCGCCGGGCTGGCCGAGGGCGGGCGCGTCGCCGCCGTCGTCAAGCAGCAGCTGTCCTGAGCCGTACGGCACGGAAGCCGTACGCACAGGCCGCGCGCACAGGACGTACGCACAGACGCCGTACGCACAGAGGGGCCCTCAGCCGGATCCGGCTGAGGGCCCCTCTCGTTCCGCTGCCGCCTACTGGGTGTCGCGGCCGCCGATCAGGCCCGGTTGGATCGTGATCCCGGGGAACGGGTTGTCCGGGGTGGGGCCGCCGGTCGTACCGCCGGGCCGTCCGCCGGGCTTGTTGTCACCGCCGGGCTTGCCGGGCTTCCCGGGCTTGCTCGGGTTCGTGGTCGGCCGGCCGCCGGGGTTGCCGCCGGGGAGCACGGGTTCCGGGATGCTGACCGTGGTGAAGACGGGGGACTCGCGTCCGGCCAGTGCGCCGGTGACCGCGTCCTTCCAGATCGGGCCGGGCAGACCGCCGCCGAAGACCTTCTCGTAGGGCTTGCCGCCGATCTCGATGTTCTCCATCGTGATCTTCTTCGCGCCGCCCGAGCCGACCCACACCGCACCCGAGATGTTCGGGGTGTAGCCCACGAACCAGGCGTTGTACCGGGAGTCCGTCGTACCGGTCTTGCCCGCGCTGTCGCGGTCGGTCAGACCGGCCCGCTCACCGGTACCGGAGTCGACCACTCCGCGCAGCAGGGTGTTGATGGTGTCGGCCGTCTCGGTCGCCATCGCGCGCTCGCACTTGGCCTTCGGCACGGCGAGCGCCTTGCCGTGCGCGTCCGTGATCGACTCGATGGCGACCGGGGTGCAGTAGACACCGCGGTTGGCGAAGGTCGCGTACGCGTTGGCCATCGTCAGCGGGGAAAGCTCGGCGGAGCCCAGCGCGATCGAGGGGGCTTCCACCAGCTTCTCGCCGTTGGCGGAGATCACGCCGAGCTTCTGCGTCATCTCCGTCACCGGGCAGAGGCCGATCTCCGAGATCATCTGCACGAAGTAGGTGTTGATGGACTTCTCCATCGCCGTCCTCATCGCGTACGGACCGACCTCGTCCTCGGTCTCGTTCTCGGCCGTCTGCAGCTTGCCGTTCGAGAGCGGCAGGTTGAGCCAGTTGGTGCCGTCGCACTTCTGGACCGGGCTCGGGTAGTCCATCTTGTTCGGCGCCGGGTACACCTTGGTCGCCGGCATGCCCCGCTCTATGGCGGCGGCCGCGATGAACGGCTTGAACGTGGAGCCGACCTGGAAGCCGAAGTTCGAGCCGCCCATCCGCTTGTCCACGGAGTAGTTGATCTGCGTCTCGTTCTTCCCGAAGCCGTACGGCTTGGACTGCCCCATCGCCAGCACCCGGCCGGTGCCCGGCTGGACCATGGTCACAGCCGTCGCGATCGAGTCCTCCTGGTAGACGTGGTCCTTGATCGACTCGTTGGCCGCGTCCTGCGACTGCGGGTCCAGGGTGGTGCGGACCGTCAGGCCGCCCTGGTTCCAGACCTTGGCCCGCTCCTCGCGCGTCTTGCCGAAGGCCGCGTCGGTCAGGAAGGTGTTGCGGACGTAGTCGCAGAAGAAGCCCGCGCCCTTGACCGCGGTGATGCAGCCGTTCTTGGGCCTGGTCACCTTCAGCGTGACGGGCTTCGCCTTCGCCGCGTCCGCCTCCGCCTGCGAGACGTCCTTGATGTCGGCCATCCGCTGGAGGACGATGTTGCGGCGCTTCATCGCCTCCTGCCCGTCGTTCACCGGGTCGTACCGGCTCGGCGACTGGACGACGCCCGCGAGCATCGCGGACTCCTCCAGGGTCAGGTCCTTGGCCGGCTTGCTGAAGTAGCGCTGGGCCGCGGATTCGATTCCGTACGCCTGCTGGCCGAAGTACGTGATGTTGAGGTAGTTCTCGAGGATCTTCTTCTTCCCGAGTTCCTCCTCGACCTGGATCGCGTACTTCAGCTCGCGGATCTTGCGGCCGAGGCTCTTCTCCTGGGCCTCGCGCACCTTGGTCTCGTCGTCGCCGGCCTCTTCGACGAACACGTTCTTCACGTACTGCTGCGTAAGCGTGGAGGCGCCCTGTGCGGCGCCGCCCTCCTGTGCGTTGCGGTTGACCGCGCGCAGGATGCCCTTCAGGTCGACCGCACCGTGCTCGTAGAAACGCGAGTCCTCGATGGCGACGATTGCCTTCTGCATGTACGGGGAGATCGCCGTGAGGGGAACCACCTGCCGGTCACGCGAATAGACAGTGGCGATCAAGCCACCTTCGGAGTCCAGAATCGTGGTCCGCTGGCTCAGCGGCGGAGTCTTGAGATTGGCCGGGATCTCATCGAATCCCTCGACCGTGCCCTTGGCCGCGAGCCCCAGGGCGCCTGCCGCCGGAATCGCCATGCCGGCCAGCACAACTCCGGAGAGAACGGACACCCCGAGGAACTTGGCGGCCTGCTGGCTCCCGGTGAGCCCGCCGCCCGAGCGCTTCTTTCCCATGGAGGGCAGCCTACGTTCTCATTCGCCGGACACGCGCGAATGCCTTGGCCTAAGCTGTCCTCAACTGTCACAGCAGCGCGGTCCGACATCAACCCCTCGGCTTGATTTTCACCCTTCCCGAATGGGGTGGACTCATGTCCGAATCCCGCCCCCTGTGTCGAGTGCACACCACTGACGACTCGGTGATTTCACCCGAATCGCCGGAATGGTCGGGCATGTCGTCCGATCACTCCGTCGGGTGATCTGCCGCTTACCCATAGTCCGTTCGGACCATTCAAGATTGGGCCCGTCGGGGGTGTTGCACTGTGCTCGCCTTCCGTAACGTCCTCAACTGGCAGCGGTGAATATGCCGCTGCCGCCGTGGGGGAGCCTCGATTCGGGAGAGGACGGCGCCGGGATGGGCTGGGTTACCGACTGGAGTGCGCAGGCAGCCTGCCGCACTACCGATCCGGATGAACTGTTCGTTCAAGGAGCGGCACAGAACAGGGCCAAGGCGGTGTGCACCGGATGTCCGGTGCGGACCGAGTGCCTGGCCGACGCGCTCGACAATCGTGTCGAGTTCGGTGTGTGGGGCGGAATGACCGAGCGGGAACGTCGTGCGCTGCTGCGCCGGCGTCCCACCGTCACCTCGTGGCGACGGCTGCTCGAAACCGCCCGCACGGAGTACGAGCGCAGTACGGGCATCCTGACCATGGATGCCGATGAGGAGATCGACGTTCCGTACGAGACGTACGCGGCAGCCGGGTAGATCACCCGGACGCCACGTCGTACGAGCGCCGAATGCCTATGCTCCGGCCGGAACCCCGGCCGCGAGTCGTTCTCCGATGGCCCGCAGCCCGGCGAGGTCGTGCACATCGCCGGGCAGGGCCGCCACTTCGGCCACTGCCACCTCGGGGTGCAGTGAGGTGAAGCGATCGCGTGTGCGCTGTTCACGCGCGATCACCTGCATCCGTTCGGCATGCAGCCGGAGCAGTCCTGCCGTGATCTCGTCCACGTCGGAGGCGGGGGAGCCGTCGTCGGCGGAGTCACGAAGTCCAGCTTTCCCGGACTCCTGATCGACAATGCCGCCTTCTTCAAGATTCTCTGCGGCGGCCAGGGCGCGTTCGGCGGACAGCTGGTCGGCGCCGCTGCCGTGCACCCGGTTCAGTACCAGACCGGCCAGCGGCATCTTCTCCGCGGCCAGCCGCTCCACGAAGTACGCCGCCTCGCGCAGGGCGTCCGGTTCGGGAGCCGCGACCACGAGGAAGGCCGTACCGGGAGCCTGGAGCAGCTTGAAGGTGGCGTCCGCGCGCGTGCGGAAACCGCCGAACATGGTGTCCATCGCGGCCACGAAGGTCTGGACGTCCTTGAGCAGCGAGGCACCCATCAGCTTGCTCAGGGTGCCCGTCATCATCGACATGCCGACATTCAGGAACTTCATGCCGGCCCGGCCGCCCACCTTCGCCGGAGCCATCAGCACCCGGATGAACCTCCCGTCCAGGAAGGACCCGAGCCGCTTCGGCGCGTCGAGGAAGTCCAGCGCGGACCGGCTCGGCGGGGTGTCCACGATGATCAGGTCCCAGTCGTCCCTGGCCCGCAGCTGCCCCAGCTTCTCCATCGCCATGTACTCCTGCGTGCCCGCGAAGCCGGCCGACAGCGACTGGTAGAAGGGGTTGGCGAGGATGGCCTCGGCCCGCTCGCCGTCCGCGTGCGCCTCGACGATCTCGTCGAAGGTCCGCTTCATGTCCAGCATCATGGCGTGCAGTTCGCCGTCGGTCCCGGTCCCCACCCCGGTGACCTTGCGCGGGGTGTTGTCCAGCGAATCGATCCCCATCGACTGCGCCAGCCGCCGCGCCGGGTCGATGGTGAGCACGACCGCCTTGCGCCCGCGCTCGGCCGCCCGTACGCCCAGGGCCGCGGCGGTGGTGGTCTTGCCGACCCCGCCCGCCCCGCAGCACACGATGATCCGGGTCTGCGGGTCGTCCAGCAGCCCGTCGACCCCCAGCCGCGGCGGAGTGTCCAGGCCCACGGTGTCCACCCCCTCGCTCATTCGGCCACCGACTGCTTCCGCAGTTCCTTGGCCAGCTCGTACAACCCGGCCAGATCCATCCCCGCGCCGAGCAGGGGCAGTTCGTACGTCGGCAGGTTCAGGCCCGCCAGTACGGTGCGCTGCGCGCGCTCCAGCTCCACCCGGCCCGCGTGCTCGGCGGCCTGTGCGAGCAGCGGGTCCACCAGCCGCTCGGCCAGTCCGCCGCGGCGCGCGCCGCCCAGGCCCGCACGGGACAGCGCCTGGGCCACTCCGGCCCGGTGGTCCTCGGCCGCGGACCTCAGGGTGTCCTCGTCCAGATGGTGCGGGCGCACCATGTTGACGACGACCCGGCCCACCGGAAGCCCGGCTTCCCGGAGTTCCGCGATGCCGTCCGCGGTCTCCTGGACGGGCATCTCCTCCAGGAGGGTGACCAGGTGCACGGCCGTCTCGGGGGACTTGAGCACCTTCATGACGGCCTGGGCCTGGTTGTGGATCGGCCCGAACCGGGCCAGGCCCGCCACCTCGTCGTTGACGTTCAGGAACCTGGTGATCCGCCCGGTCGGCGGCGCGTCCATGATCACGTGGTCGTAGACGAACCGGCCCGCCTTGTCCTTGCGCCGCACCGCCTCGCAGGCCTTGCCCGTCAGCAGCACGTCGCGCAGCCCGGGGGCGATGGTCGTCGCGAAGTCGATGGCGCCGAGCTTCTTGAGCGCGCGGCCCGCCGAGCCGAGCTTGTAGAACATCTGGAGGTAGTCCAGCAGCGCCCGTTCGGCGTCGATGGCGAGCGCGAAGACCTCACCACTGCCGCCTGGCGCCACGGCGATCTTCCGCTCCTCGTAGGGGAGCGCCTCGGCACCGAAGAGCTGCGCGAGCCCTTGCCTGCCCTCGACCTCCACCACAAGAGTCCGCTTGCCCTCGCGTGCGAGGGCAAGCGCGAGTGCCGCGGCGACCGTGGTCTTGCCGGTGCCGCCCTTGCCGCTGACCACCTGGAGCCTGCTCACAGCGTCCGAGCCTAATTCCTTCGCCCCGGACCGCAGGCACTACCCTCGCTCCCATGACCAAGAAGTTCGAATACGCGACCGTCCCGCTGCTGGTCCACGCCACCAAGCAGATCCTGGACACCTGGGGCGAGGACGGCTGGGAGCTCGTCCAGGTCGTGCCCGGGCCGAACAACCCCGAGCAGCTCGTGGCCTACCTCAAGCGGGAGAAGGCATGAGCGGCGTCGTCGAGGCGAAGCTGGCCGAGCTCGGCCTGACCCTGCCCGAGGTCGTCCCGCCGCTGGCCACGTACCAGCCGGCCGTGCGGTCGGGCTCGTACGTGTTCACCTCGGGCCAGCTCCCGATGATCAAGGGCAACCTGCCGGTCACCGGCAAGGTCGGCGCGGAGGTCTCGGCGGAGCAGGCCAAGGAGCTGGCCGCCACGTGCGCGCTGAACGCCCTCGCCGCCGTCAAGTCGATCGTCGGCGACCTCGACAAGATCGCGCGTGTCGTGAAGGTCGTCGGCTTCATCGCCTCGGCCCCCGACTTCACGGCCCAGCCGGGCGTGCTGAACGGTGCGAGTGAACTCCTGGGCGCCGTCCTCGGCGACAAGGGCGTCCACGCCCGCAGCGCGGTCGGCGTGGCGGTCCTCCCGCTGGACGCCCCGGTCGAGGTCGAGATCCAGGTCGAGCTGGTGGCCGGAGCCTGATCCCGCCGTTTTTCCGTACGGGGCCGGGTGGCGCGCTGCGCCATTCCGGCCCCGTCGGCGTTCGAGGCGCGGGTCCGGGGCGGAGCCCCGGCGGCGGCGTCGCAGCCGGACACCTGGGCCGCCGCCGGGGATGACCCTCGAACATCGGGCCGGATGGCCGTAGCATCCCGGCATGCCGAATGGTCAGCAGCAGCCCCAGGCCCAGCCCCCCGCCGGAGGCCAGTGGTACCCGCCGGAGTGGCCCGACCGCATCCGCGCGCTCGCGGACGGTTCCCTCGTCCCGGTGGACCCGAGACGCGCCGCCACCGTGATGCTGCTGCGCGACACCCCCGCCGGACCCGTCGTGCACATGCTGCGCCGACGGGCCTCCATGGCCTTCGCCGGAGGCGCGTACGCCTACCCCGGCGGCGGGGTCGACCCGCGCGACGAGGAGCACCAGGTCGGCTGGGCGGGCCCGAGCCGGGACGACTGGGCCCGCCGCCTCGGCACGGACGCCCGTACCGCGCAGGCCATCGTCTGCGGCGCCGTACGGGAGACCTTCGAGGAGGCGGGCGTGCTGCTCGCCGGCGAGACTCCGGACACCGTCGTCGGCGACACCACCGGCGACGACTGGGAGGCCGACCGGCAGGCGCTCGTGGCGCGGGAGCTGTCCTTCGCGGAGTTCCTGGACCGCCGCGGCCTGCGGCTGCGTTCCGACCTGCTCGGGGCCTGGGCGCGCTGGATCACCCCGGAGTTCGAGCCGCGCCGCTACGACACCTGGTTCTTCGTCGCCGCCCTCCCCGAGGGCCAGCGCACCCGCAACGCCTCCACCGAGGCCGACCGGACCGTGTGGATCCGTCCGGCCGACGCCGCCGACGGGTACGACAAGGGCGAGCTGCTGATGATGCCGCCCACCATCTCCACCCTGCGTTCCCTGGAGCCGTACGGGAGCGCCGCCGAGGCGCTCGCCGCGGCCGGTTCGCAGGACCTGACCCCCGTACTGGCCCAGGCCTCGCTGGAGAACGGCGAGCTGGTGCTCAGCTGGCCGGGCCACGACGAGTTCACCAAACGAGTGCGCCTCGGAGGCTCCTCATGACCGACGCCGCCGCACTGCCCGGCCAGCCCCGCGGAATCGTCACTTCCGGGCCCGCCACCTCCCGCGCGGTCAACATCCTGGCCCCCAACGCCTCCGCGATGACCCTGGACGGCACCAACACCTGGCTGCTCTCCGAGCCCGGATCCACCCAGGCCGTCGTCATCGACCCCGGCCCGCTGGACGAGTCCCACCTCCGCGCGGTCATCGACACCGCCGAGCAGGCCGGGAAGCGGATCGCCCTGACCCTGCTCACCCACGGCCACCCCGACCATGCCGAGGGCGCCGGCCGCTTCGCCGAGCTCACCGGCACCAAGGTCCGCGCCCTGGACCCGGCCCTGAGGCTGGGCGACGAGGGTCTGGCCGCCGGGGACGTGATCAGGACCGGTGGCCTGGAGCTGCGCGTGGTCCCGACCCCCGGGCACACCAGCGACTCGCTCTGCTTCCACCTGCCCGCCGACCGGGCCGTCCTGACCGGGGACACGGTCCTCGGCCGCGGCACCACCGTCGTCGCGCACCCCGACGGCCGGCTCGGGGACTACCTGGACTCCCTGCGGCGTCTGCGCTCGCTCGCCGTGGACGACGGCGTGCACACCGTCCTGCCGGGCCACGGGCCGGTCCTGGAGGACGCCCAGGGCGTCGTGGAGTTCTACCTGGCCCATCGCGCACACCGCCTCGCCCAGGTCGAGACCGCCGTCGAGGACGGCTTCGTCACCCCGCAGGCGGTCGTCGCCCACGTGTACGCGGACGTGGACCGCTCCCTGTGGCCGGCCGCGGAATGGTCCGTACGGGCGCAGCTGGAGTACCTCCAGGAGCACGGGCTGATCCCCGGCGGCCCCGAGTAGCTCCTGGTCCCTTTCCCCGGGCCCGGCTAGCCCCGGCGGTTCTTGGCGCCGTGCCGGGCCGTGTACTCGTCCGCGAGCCAGGGCCCGAGGTCCTCGATGTAGGTGCGCAGCACGGCCGGGTCCGCGACCGGGTCCAGGGCCACGGCGGCCGCCGCCCGCATCTGGGCCGCGCGCTCCGGGTAGTACGTCCCGAAGATCTCCGCGGACTCGGCGAGATCGCTGGTCCAGCCGCCCCACCGCGGCATGACCAGGGTGAATCCGGTGCGCACCAGGCGCCGCGAGAAGATCCGGCTCAGCTTGCGGTACTCGTCCGGGGCCGAGGCCTCCCGCACCCTCGTCCGCCACGTGGGCAGCAGGCCGGCCAGGTCGCCGTTGGTCTCCCGGGCGAGCAGGCTGTCCGGGCGGTAGCGCGGCAGGTGCTCGGCCAGGTCGGCGCCGAGCAGCGGGGTGCACAGGCAGGCGAGGAACCAGCCCAGGTCGAAACGTTCCGCCTCGCTGAGCACGGCGGCCTTGTCCTGGAGCAGGATGCCGACCCCGTCGATCTCCGGGAAGTCCTCGTCGAGCCCGCGCGCCAGCACGTCGGCGGCGTCCCGGTCCTCGCCAGCGGGCTCGTGGTGCAGGACGAGCAGCAGGTCGAGGTCGGACCGGCCGGGCCGGGCCGTCCCGCGCGGCACGGAGCCGTACAGGTAGGCGCTGTGCAGCCGCCGCCCGTACGCGTCGCCGACCCGCTCCCGCGCGGCGGCGACGACGCCCCTGAACTCCCCCTGCACCTTGCCGAGGGACCCCTCCCGCTCGAAGTACCCGTACGCGTCCAGGCCTCTGTGCTCCATGCCTCCACTGTGCCTGGTTCCTCGGCAAATCCAGCCGCAACGGCGCAGCTTCCGAACGCACGAAGGCCCCGCCCGAGGTACGGGCGGGGCCTTCACGAAGCCGAGGGCGTCAGCGCGACCGCTTCGCCAGCCGCTCCACGTCCAGCAGGATCACGGCGCGAGCCTCGAGGCGGAGCCAGCCGCGGCCCGCGAAGTCGGCCAGCGCCTTGTTCACGGTCTCGCGAGAGGCGCCGACGAGCTGCGCGAGCTCCTCCTGCGTGAGGTCGTGCACCACGTGGATGCCCTCCTCCGACTGCACGCCGAACCGGCGCGACAGGTCGAGGAGCGCCCGCGCCACGCGGCCGGGGACGTCGGAGAAGACCAGGTCGGACATCTGGTCGTTGGTCTTGCGCAGGCGCCGGGCGACGGCGCGCAGCAGCGCGGTCGCGACCTCGGGCCGGGCGTTGAGCCAGGGCTGGAGGTCACCGTGCCCGAGGCCGAGCAGCTTGACCTCGGTCAGCGCGGTGGCGGTGGCGGTGCGCGGGCCCGGGTCGAACAGCGACAGTTCGCCGATCAGCTCACCGGGGCCGAGGACGGCCAGCATGTTCTCGCGGCCGTCGGGGGAGGTGCGGTGGAGCTTCACCTTGCCCTCGGTCACGACATACAGCCGGTCTCCGGGATCGCCCTCGTGGAACAGGGCGTCACCGCGTGCGAGGGTCACCTCGCCCATGGAGGCGCGGAGCTCCGCGGCCTGCTCGTCATCGAGCGCCGCGAAGAGCGGGGCGCGCCGCAGAACGTCGTCCACGAGTCTCTCTCCTATGTCGACCAGCTCAGGGGACCGGTCTCCCATTTTGCCGGACGGCTCAAACAGTGCGATCAATCACTACTAAGGATGCCGGACGGACGCGCGTGCTGTGTGGTGAGAGACCAATCAGGGTGGTGTTACCTGAGGTCCGGGCGGGTGTCAGCGGCCGGGCTTAGGCTGGCCGGGTGTCCAATAAGCCGGTGAGAGCACAGGCCAAGGGGTCCGCAGGAGTGATGGCGGCCCATAATTCAGCCGTGGGCGAACAAGCCCCCGTGAAGGTGTCCGCGAAGGCTCCGCCCGCCTCCGAGGGCAAAGGTTCGGCCAAGAAACCGGCCGTGAAGCCCTCCGCGGCGAGGCCGGAATCCCGGCTGGCCATGGTGCGCCGGGCGCGCCGCATCAACCGCGAGCTGGCCGAGATCTATCCGTACGCCCATCCGGAGCTCGACTTCCGCAACCCGTTCGAGCTGCTCGTCGCGACCGTGCTGTCCGCGCAGACCACGGACCTGCGGGTGAACCAGACGACCCCGGCCCTCTTCGCCGCCTACCCGACCCCCGAGGACATGGCCGCGGCCGCTCCGGAGGATCTGGAGGAGCTGATCCGGCCGACCGGGTTCTTCCGGGCGAAGTCCAGGTCCCTGCTCGGGCTGTCGCAGGCCCTGCGGGACAACTTCGGCGGGGAGGTGCCGGGCCGGATCGAGGACCTGGTCACCCTGCCCGGAGTCGGCCGCAAGACGGCCAACGTGGTCCTCGGCAATGCGTTCGGAGTTCCGGGGATCACCGTGGACACGCACTTCGGCCGGCTGGTGCGCCGCTGGAAGTGGACCGAGCAGGAGGACCCGGAGAAGGTCGAGGCGGAGATCTGCGCGATCTTCCCCAAGAGCGAGTGGACGATGCTCTCGCACCGCGTCGTCTTCCACGGCCGCCGGATCTGCCACGCGCGCAAGCCCGCCTGCGGGGCCTGCCCGATCGCCCCGCTCTGCCCGGCGTACGGGGAGGGCGAGACGGACCCGGAGAAGGCGCGGAAGCTGCTGAAGTACGAGAAGGGCGGCCAGCCGGGCCAGCGCCTGACCCCGCCCCCGGACTACCCGGGCCTCCCGGCTCCGCCCCTGGGCTCCGCCCCGGCCTGAATCCGGCCTCGCCGGAGATCGGGGCGTGGGGTTGAGGGCGAGACCCGGCAGCTGCGCCGCACCTGTGGAACGAATCGGTACCCGCACCGCGTTTGGCGTTGTGGGAAAACACGGACAGGGATGCCTATGACTGGGGCTACGCAGAACCGCCGGGCCGACGCCGACGCGTCCGAGGCGTCGTACGGCGGCCGGAGCGGCGAGCGTGACGGGACGGCTCTGAGCACCGACGGCCTGCCCGCCTGGCTGGATCCCGTCGTCGAGGCCGCCCGGACCATAGAGCCGCCCCAGCTGAGCCGGTTCCTGCCGCCCGAGGACGGCCGCGGGCGGCAGTCCGCCGTGCTCGTCCTGTTCGGCGAAGGGCCCCGCGGGCCCGAGCTGCTGCTCATGGAGCGCGCCGGCACCCTCCGCTCGCACGCGGGCCAGCCGTCCTTCCCCGGCGGCGCCCTCGACCCGGAGGACGGCGATCCGCACACCACCGGCCCGCTGCGCGCCGCGCTGCGCGAGGCCGAGGAGGAGACCGGGCTCGACCCGTCCGGTGTCCAGCTCTTCGGGGTGCTGCCCCGGCTCTACATCCCGGTCAGCGAGTTCGTCGTCACCCCGGTCCTCGGCTGGTGGCGCACCCCGAGCCCGATCGGCGCCGTTGACCCGGCCGAGACGGCCCGCGTCTTCACGGTGCCCGTGGCCGATCTCACGGACCCCGAGCACCGGGTCACGGCCGTCCACCCGAGCGGTCACCTCGGGCCCGGTTTCACCGTCGAATCCGCTCTGGTCTGGGGCTTCACCGCCGGGGTGATCGACCGGCTCCTGCACTTCGCCGGGTGGGAACGGCCGTGGGACCGCTCACGTCACGTCCCGCTCGACTGGCGCGCGTGAGACGGTGACCCACGTGAACGTGCTGGACATCCTGTTGCTGCTCGCTGCCGTGTGGTTCGCGATCGTCGGCTACCGCCAGGGGTTCGTCGTCGGCATCCTGTCGGTGATCGGCTTCCTCGGCGGTGGCCTCATCGCCGTGTCCCTGATCCCGCTGATCTGGGACCAGGTGACGGACAACGGCACCCGGGTGTCCACCACGGTCGTCGTGATCGCCGTCGTCGTGATCATCGTCTTCGCCTCGATCGGCCAGGCCCTCACCACCCACCTCGGAAGCCGGCTCCGCCGCCACATCACCTGGTCACCGGCGCGCGTGCTCGACGCGACCGGCGGAGCCCTGGTCAACGTGGTCGCGATGCTGCTGGTGGCCTGGCTGATCGGCTCCGCGCTCGCCGGGACGTCACTTCCCACGCTGGGCAAGGAAGTCCGTAATTCCAGGGTGCTCCTGGGCGTGTCGCGGGTGCTGCCCGCACAGGCGAACACGTGGTTCTCGGACTTCAGTTCCACCCTGGCGCAGAACGGCTTCCCGCAGGTGTTCAGCCCGTTCTCCAACGAGCCCATCACCGAGGTGAAGGCGCCCGATCCGGCGCTCGCCAGCAGCCCGATCACCGAGCAGGCCAAGCGCTCGATCGTGAAGGTCGTCGGCACCGCGCCCAGTTGCAGCAAGGTGCTGGAGGGCACGGGCTTCGTCTTCGCGCCCGGCAAGGTGATGACCAACGCGCACGTCGTCGGCGGGGTCGGCGAGCCGACCGTGCAGATCGGCGGCGAGGGCAAGCTGTACGACGGCAAGGTCGTGCTCTACGACTGGGAGCGCGACATCGCCGTCCTGGACGTGCCCAAGCTGAAGGCGCCGGCGCTGGAGTTCACCGACAGGGACGCGGGGAGCGGCAGCGACGCGATCGTCGCCGGTTTCCCGGAGAACGGCGCGTACGACGTCCGCTCCGCCCGCGTCCGCGGCCGGATCAACGCCAACGGCCCGGACATCTACCACCGGGGCACCGTCCGGCGCGACGTCTACTCGCTGTACGCGACGGTCCGCCAGGGCAACTCCGGCGGCCCGCTGCTGACGCCCGACGGCAAGGTGTACGGGGTCGTGTTCGCGAAGTCCCTCGACGACCCGAACACCGGCTACGCCCTGACCGTGGACGAGATCCGCGACGACATCCGGATCGGCCGGAGCGCCGAACAGCGGGTCGACAGCCAGGGCTGCGCCCTCTGAGACCGAGACGCCGGGCCCGCGAGGGACCGGCTGGTCATGAGGTCTCTACGTCCGCGGATGACGCAGGCGCGCCGAGACCCAGAGGGCCCGGCGGCGCAGGATGCGTGGAATCCCGAGGTGGAGGTCGTGGCCGTGCCGGCCGGTCCTCCCGTGGGCGCCCGGCGTCGCTGCCGAGCGGCGTTCGTGTGCGGTGTCACCGTAGTCGTGCGTCCAGCCCATACTCCGAGCTGTGCCCGTGCCCCATGGTCGGTAACCCCGTACGAGGCGGCCAATTGGCCTATGCGCGAGGCAATTGAATGCTCGTCATACCGATCAGCGGTCCGGTTCGGGGTCCTTGAGCCAGTTCACCAGCTCGGTCGAGAAGGCCACCGGGTCCTCCTCGTGCGGGAAGTGCCCGAGACCGTCGAACAGCCGCCACCGGTACGGGGCTTCGACGTACTGCCCGGATCCGGCCGCGCTCCGCGTGCGCATCACCGGGTCGAGCGAGCCGTGCAGGTGCAGCGTCGGCACGCGCACCGGCCGCTTCATGCGCCGGTTGAACTGGAGGCCGTCGGGCCGTGCCATCGACCGCATCATCCACCGGTACGGCTCGATCGAGCAGTGTGCGGTGGAAGGGATGCACATCGCCCGCCGGTACACGGCGAGTGCCTCCTCGTCGGCGCCGTCCTCCTGGAGCCGCGGACCCGACCAGTCGCGGATCAGCTCCCCCACGAGGGCCCCGTCGTCGGCGACGAGCTGCCGCTCGGGGACGAACGGCCGCTGGAAGCCCCAGATGTGCGAACTCGCCCGGGTCTGACCGAAGTCGGACAGCATCGCCGAGCGCCAGCGGCGCGGATGCGGCATGGAGGAGACGACCAGGCGGCGCACCAGCTTGGGCCGCATCACGGCCGCGGTCCAGGCGAGGTAGCCGCCCAGATCGTGCCCGACGAGCGCGGCGTCCGGCTCGCCGAGGGACCGTACGACCCCGGTGATGTCGAGCGCCAGATTGGCGGGGTCGTAACCGCGCGGGGTGCGGTCGCTGCCGCCCACTCCGCGCAGGTCCATCGCGACCGCCCGGTAGCCGGCGTCGGCGAGCGCGGTCAGCTGGTGCCGCCAGGTCCACCAGAACTGCGGGAAGCCGTGCAACAGCAACACCAGCGGCCCGTCACCGAGCTCGGCGACGTGGAAGCGGGCGCCGTTGGCGGCGACGTCCCGGTGCGTCACCGCCTGACCGCCGGGCAGATCGAGCCGGATCGCCGAGGCGGCGGTGGGCGGATTGCTGGGGTCCGGCGAGGGCACTGTCATGAGGACGAGCGTGCCACACCCACAGCCTTGTCACTCACCGGTCGCTCGTGGGGCTTGACGGTGGCGACGAGGGCGGCGGTCTGCCTGACCGCCTCGATGGTCTTCACCGGCGGCTTGACCTTCTTGAACTTCACGTAGGCGAGGAGCCCGACCAGGCCCGCGAGCAGCCAGAACGCGACGCCGACGATGAGGAAGGACCAGGCGAGCCCGAGCCCGAGGTTATGGATCCCGTAGGCCGCGGCGAAACTCAGTACGGGGAGGGAGAAGAGCAGGAGCACGCCCGCGGCGATCGCGGCACCGCTGCCGATGCCCGCGCGCTTGACGTCCTGCTTGATCTCCACCTTCGCGAGGGCGATCTCGTCGTGCACCAGGGCCGACATCTCGGCGGTGGCCGAGGCGACCAGCTGGCCGAGTGTGCGCTCGGCTCCTTGCGCCCCTTGGTCCACTGCGCTCATCGCTCTCTCCTTTTGTCGTCTGCCGCGTCTGTACGCCGTCCTTCGTCAGATCATGCCGGACGGTCGCCCCCGATGCTGGACCCGGCCGCCGCTTCGGCCTGGCGGCGGTGCTCCGCGGCCTTCTCCTCGTGGATCTTCGCCATCCGCAGGTGGTACGCCGGGGTGTGCTCCTCGTAGATGTCCGGGATGCCGTCGTGGTCCTCGTCGCGCTCCTCGGCCTCGGTCAGCGCACGGTACTTGCGGTCGCGGAGCTTGAGCAGGACGCAGGCGATCACAGCGGCGATGAGGGAGCCGATCAGGACGGCGGCCTTGATCTCGTCGGTGAGGATCGGGTCGCCGGCGAAGGCGAGTTCGCCGATCAGCAGCGAGACGGTGAATCCGATCCCGGCGAGCGAGGCGACGGCGAGTACGTCCGGCCAGGCGAGGTCGTCGTTCAGTTCGGCCTTGGTGAAGCGGGCGGCCAGCCAGGTGCCGCCGAAGATGCCCACCGTCTTGCCGACGACCAGGCCGAGGACCACACCGAGGGTCTCGGGCCGGGTGAACACCTGGCCGATGGCCTCGTCGGAGAGGGAGACCCCGGCGGCGAAGAGCGCGAAGAGCGGTACGGCGAGACCGGCCGAAATCGGCCGTACGAGGTGCTCGATGTGCTCGCCGGGGGACTGGGTCTCACCCTCCTTGCGGGTGCAGCGCAGCATCAGGCCCATGGCGACACCGGCGATGGTGGAGTGGACACCGCTGTTGTACATCAGGCCCCAGACGGCCAGGGCGAGCGGAACGTAGATGTACCAGCCGCGGACGCCCCGGCGCAGCAGGAACCAGAACAGGGCGAGGCCCACGACCGCGCCGCCGAGGGCCGGGAAGTCGATCTCGCTGGTGAAGAACACCGCGATGATGATGATCGCGAAGAGGTCGTCGACGACGGCGAGGGTGAGCAGGAACGCGCGCAGGGCGGAGGGCAGTGAGGTGCCGATGACCGCGAGGACGCCGAGCGCGAAGGCGATGTCGGTGGCGGTCGGGACCGCCCAGCCGCTCATGGAACCGTCGCCGAAGATGTTGACGAGGGCGTAGACCCCGGCGGGGGCGGCCATGCCGCATATCGCGGCGATGACGGGGAGGGCGGCGGCCTTCGGTTCGCGCAGGTCGCCCGCGACCAGCTCGCGCTTGAGCTCGATGCCGGCCACGAAGAAGAAGATCGCCAGCAGGCCGTCGGCGGCCCAGTGCTGGATCGAGAGGTCCAGGCCGAGGAACGCGGGGCCGATGTGGAAGTCCCGGACGGTCTGGTAGCTCTCCGTCAGGGCGGGGGTGTTCGCCCAGATCAGGGCGGCAACGGCGGCCACGAGAAGCAGAACACCGCCGACGGTCTCGGTGCGCAGGGCGTCGGCGACGAACCGGCGCTCGGGCAGCGAGAGCCGTCCGAGGAACTTGCGGCTCTGGTGGTCGGTGGGGTTGGGCGCGGCCACGGGTGGGACACCTCCGGTTGGTCGACGGCATGACGAATGCAGTTGCCGACCAGACTTCCCGGCGCACCTAGAGAGTTAAAGATGTCAAATATTGACGTTTCTCTTACTTTACAGGGTGCGCGCAGTCGTATCGGGTGATCTTCACCTTAAACGGGAGGGGGGTGTCCGGCGCGCTGTGCGCCGGACACCCCCCTGAGCCGATCGGCCCGTCGGTCCTGCTCAGTCCTCGCTGGAAGCGGAGGGCAGCTTGCTCTGGATCAGGTCCATGACCGAGGAGTCGGCGAGCGTGGTGACGTCGCCGACCGTGCGGTTCTCCGCCACGTCGCGCAGCAGGCGGCGCATGATCTTGCCCGAGCGGGTCTTCGGCAGCTCCTGGACCGGCAGGATCCGCTTCGGCTTGGCGATCGGGCCGAGCGTGGCACCCACGTGGTTGCGCAGCTCGGCGACCAGGGTGTCGGTCTCCGAGGCGCTGCCGCGCAGGATGACGAAGGCCACGATGGCCTGGCCGGTGGTCTCGTCGTTGGCGCCGACCACGGCCGCCTCGGCGACCGAGGGGTGCGAGACGAGCGCCGACTCGACCTCGGTCGTCGAGATGTTGTGGCCGGACACCAGCATCACGTCGTCCACCCGGCCGAGCAGCCAGATGTCGCCGTCCTCGTCCTTCTTGGCACCGTCGCCCGCGAAGTACTTGCCCTCGAACCGCGACCAGTAGGTGTCGATGAACCGCTGGTCGTCACCCCAGATGGTGCGCAGCATCGACGGCCACGGCTCGGTCAGGACCAGGTAGCCGCCTCCGCCGTTCGGGACCTCGTTCGCCTCGTCGTCCACGACGGTGGCGGAGATCCCGGGCAGCGCGCGCTGCGCCGAGCCCGGCTTGGTCTCCGTGACGCCGGGCAGCGGGGAGATCATCATCGCGCCGGTCTCGGTCTGCCACCAGGTGTCCACGATCGGGCAGCGGTCGCCGCCGATGTGCTTGCGGTACCAGATCCAGGCCTCGGGGTTGATCGGCTCGCCGACCGAGCCCAGTACGCGCAGGCTCGACAGGTCGAACTTCGCGGGGATGTCGTCGCCCCACTTCATGAACGTACGGATGGCCGTGGGCGCCGTGTAGAGGATGGTGACGCCGTACTTCTGCACGACCTCCCAGAACCGGCCCTGGTGCGGGGTGTCCGGCGTGCCCTCGTACATCACCTGGGTGGCGCCGTTCGCGAGCGGCCCGTAGACGATGTACGAGTGCCCGGTCACCCAGCCGATGTCGGCGGTGCACCAGTAGACGTCGGTCTCCGGCTTCAGGTCGAAGACCGCGTGGTGGGTGTACGCGGCCTGCGTGAGGTAGCCGCCGGAGGTGTGCAGGATGCCCTTCGGCTTACCCGTGGTCCCCGAGGTGTAGAGGATGAAGAGCGGGTGCTCGGCGTCGAAGGCCTGCGGGGTGTGCTCGGCGGACTGCCGGCCGACCACGTCGTGCCACCAGACGTCCCGGCCCTCGGTGAAGGCGGTCTCCTGGCCGGTGCGCTGCACCACCAGCACGTGCTTGACCTGCGGGCACTTGCCGACGGCCTCGTCGATGGCCGACTTCAGGGCGGTGGGCTTGCCGCGGCGGTAGCCGCCGTCGGCGGTGATGACCAGTTTGGCGTCCGCGTCCTGGATGCGGGAGGCGACGGCGTCGGCGGAGAAGCCGCCGAAGACCACGGAGTGCGCGGCGCCGATACGGGCGCACGCGAGCATCGCCACGACCGCCTCGGGGATCATCGGCAGGTAGACGGCGACGCGGTCCCCGGCCTGGACGCCCAGTTCGGACAGGGCGTTGGCGGCCCTGGAGACCTCGTCCTTGAGCTCGGCGTAGGTGATCGCGCGGCTGTCGCCGGGCTCGCCCTCGAAGTGGATGGCGACACGGTCGCCGTTGCCGGCCTCGACGTGCCGGTCCACGCAGTTGTACGCGACGTTCAGCTTGCCGTCCGCGAACCACTTCGCGAAGGGCGGGTTCGTCCAGTCGAGCGTCTCGGTCGGCTCCGTGGCCCAGGTCAGCCGCCGGGCCTGCTCGGCCCAGAAGCCCAGCCGGTCCGCGTCGGCCTGTGTGTACGCAGCCTCTTTCACATTGGCGGCGGCGGCCAGATCGGCGGGCGGTGCGAACCGCCGCTCCTCCTTGAGCAGATTGGCCAGGCTTTCATTGCTCACGACATATCCCTTTCCCAGGGTGTCCGTTGTGTCCCCGGCATAGCTCATCAGTCAGCGGCCCGGGTGACAAGAGGTAGCCGAGAATTGGTTTAGACCTATAGCACGTCCAGGTGCGTGCGACGGCCCCTTCCCGCTGCAGGGTGCGGAAAGGGGCCAAGCGATTGCACGGATACCGGAGGGTATCGGTTCGAACGTGCCGTGATGTCGTCGCGAATCAGGCGCTCTGGCCGACCGTGTCGAAGACCCGGCAGTCGAAGAAGTCCTCGCCCTCGGACAGCAGATAGGCCTGGGCCTCGCCCACGTGGAAGTACATCCCGTGCAGCTCCAGCGTGCCCTCGGCGAGCCGCCTGGCCACCGATTCGTGGGCCCGCAGGTGCTCCAGCTGCTGCACCACGTTGGTCAGGCACAGCTGCTCCACGGCGTCCGCCGGGAGCCGGCCCGAGATCCTGGCCCAGGCGTGGTGCCGGCTGGCCATCCGCTCCAGGCTGGGCAGCCCGTGCCGGAGCCAGCGGCGCAACGGGGTCATGGGGGCTCCGGGGGAGGAGTTGAGCAGCGCCTGCATGGCTCCGCAGCCCGAGTGCCCGCACACCGTGATGCTGTCGACCTGGAGCACGTCCACCGCGTACTCGATGGCCGCAGCGACGGAGTCGTCGGTGGACTCGGCGCCCGGCAGCGGGACGAGGTTGCCGACGTTGCGGACCGTGAACAGGTCCCCCGGTCCGCTGGCCGTGATCATGCTGGTCACCAGGCGGGAGTCCGCACAGGTGAGGAAGAGCTGGGAGGGCCGCTGCCCCTCGCGGGCCAGGCGGGCCAGCTCGTCCCGTACGTGCGGTGCGGTGTCGCGCTGGAAGGCGCCGATCCCGTTGGCCAGCTGACCGGCGCCGCGCCGCCGCGCAGGCGGCGCCAGGGCTGCCGGTACGACAGCGGTGGCCTGGTCCGCAAGGGTGTCGGCAGCCTGGTGGTCGCAGTGGTTCTGCCACGGGGTCCAGGGACGGCAGCACTGGTGTCCGCCGCGCTGCGGGGTCCGCCGGCCGAGGTCGGAGCGCTGGGCCCCGTCGGCTCGGCGGCCGGTGACCTCCACCGATCCGCCGTGCGAGAGGTGGGAGTCCTGCCAGTCCTGCAGCGTCTCGTATGCCGCGTGGTCCATGAACGAGCCGTCCAGCTCGACCACCACACGCCCGTCGTGCGGAATCTGGTTCAGCACCCGGCTCAGCCGCGGCACCGCGAGGAAGGTCAACTGCCCGCGCGCCCATACCCGGTGGACACCGGTGTCCAGCTGTTCCACCGTGATCCGGGTCCTGGCCAGCCGGTGCAGGGCCAGGGCGACCGCCACCGCGATGCCGATGGCCACGCCCTCCAGGACCCCGCCGAGGACCACTCCCACGATGGTCGTGCCGTAGACCACGATCTCGCCGTGCCGGGTGACGGTACGCAGGTGCGTGGCGCTCACCATCTGCACGCCCACCGCCATCACCAGCGCGGCCAGCGCGGCCAGCGGGATCAGGTCGAGGGCGGGGACGAGCAGTCCCGCCGCGAGCAGTACCCACAGGCCGTGCAGCATGACCGACCGCCGGCTGACGGCGCCGGACTTGACGTTCGCCACGCTGCGCATGGCCCCGCCCGCGACGGGCAGTCCGCCGAGCGCGCCGGAGACGATGTTCGCCGCGCCCTGTCCCCGCAGTTCCCGGTTGAGGTCGGCGCGCGGCGGGCGGTTGCCCGTACCCCGCTCGGAGGCGATCAGTTTGTCGGTCGCGACTGCGGAGAGCAGGGACTCGACGCTGCCGACCAGGGTGACGGTCAGGACGGCGGCGATGATGCCGAGGACCGGGCCCTCGGGGAGCTCGGGCAGGGCGTGGCTGCGCCAGGACGGCAGGTCCACCCGGGGCAGGCTCAGGCCGGTCAGGGCGGCGAACGCGGTGGCCGTCGCCACGGCGGCGAGCGCGGCCGGCACCTTGCGCAGGGCGCGGCCGGCCCGCCCGGGCAGCTTCGGCCAGCTGAACAGGACGAGCAGTGTCAGCACGCTGACGCCGAGCGCGACCGGATGCAGATCGGCCAACTGGTCCGGCAGCCCGATGACGTTGGCGACGGCGGAGCTCTGCGGAGTGCCGCCGAGCACGATGTGCAGCTGGGCCAGCGCGATGGTCACGCCGATGCCGGCGAGCATGCCGTGCACGATGGCCGGGCTGACCATGAGCGCCGACCGGGCGGTGCGCAGCAGAGCGAGGCCCAGCTGGCAGATGCCGGCGAGCACGGTGACGGCACAGGTGGTACGCCACCCGTAGTGCTGGATCAATTCGGCGCTGACGACCGTGAGTCCGGCCGCGGGTCCGCTCACCTGGAGCGGGGCGCCGCCGAGCCGTCCGGCGACGATCCCGCCGACGGCCGCGGCGACCAGCCCGGCCTGGAGCGGGGCCCCGGTGGCCAGGGCGATGCCGAGGGAGAACGGCAGGGCGATCAGGAAGACGGCGATGGAGGCGGAGAGGTCCGCGGGCAGGTCCTTGCGGGCCTGTTTGCGGGCCTGCTCGCGGGACTTGGAGCGGATCGCTTTGGCGCAGATCTCCTGGGCCTGGATCTCTTGCGCCTGGATCTCTTCGTCTGTGGGTGTGGGTGAGGTGGCTGTCATAAGGTCCCGTCTCCTCTGGGGGAGGGATGAAGCGGCGGGAGTCTCAACACTCGGTAAATGGATGGTAATGGAGAGTAAAGGCCTCTGGTGGGTAATACGGGCAAATGGCCTATGAATTAACCCTCCAGGGTGATTAAGCATTTTGTACGGCTTGTCACATCTTCTTCATGGCGGACCGCATGGGACGTTGCGGCGCGGAAGTCCTGCGACGGAACTGCGAGGGAGAGGTGGGGCGGATGATCGCCGCCACGAAGAAGATCGCCGGCGGCCTGGTGGCCACGGCGCTGGTCCTGGGAGTGGCCGGGTGCAGCGGATCGGAGCCCGCCAAGTCCCCGGCCCCCGGCCCCGAGAACGCCCGGAAGGGCGCCGCCGCCCCCGAGGCCCCCGGCAGCGTCAACCGGCCCATCGGCGACGGTTCGACCGCGTACACGGGCGCGCAGCCGAAGGTCCAGACGGCGCAGAAGCTGAAGCCCGGTGAGAAGCCCCCGCAGTTCGTGGTGTTCTCGTGGGACGGGGCCGGCGAGGACAGCCAGAAGCTCTTCTCGCACTTCCGCGAGGTCGGCAAGAAGTACAACGCCCGGATGACGTACTTCCTCAGCGGCGTGTACATGCTCCCGGAGGAGAAGCGTTCCCTCTATACCGCCCCGCAGCACGAGTCCGGCCGCTCCGACATCGGCTTCGGCGACCTCCAGGGCATCAAGGACACCGCCACCCAGGTGCGCGGGGCCTGGCTCGAGGGCAACGAGATCGGCACCCACTTCAACGGCCACTTCTGCGGTCCCGACGGCGGCGTCGGCACCTGGTCCGTGGCCGAGTGGAAGAGCGAGATCAGCCAGGCCAAGTCCTTCGTCAAGAACTGGAAGACCAACGCGGGGCTGAAGGACATGCAGGCGCTCCCCTTCGACTACGACAAGGAGCTCGTCGGGGCCCGCACCCCCTGCCTCGAAGGCCAGAAGAACTTCATGCTGGCGGCGAAGGACCTGGGCTTCCGCTACGACTCCAGCGGCATCAGCAAGCAGATCTGGCCCAAGAAGACGGACGGTCTCTGGGACATCCCGCTGCAGCTGGTGCCCGTGCCGGGCCGCGCATTCGAGACCCTGAGCATGGACTACAATTTCATGACAAATCAGTCCGGAACGACCTCGCAGGGCGACCCCTCGCAGCACGCGTACTGGGGCGACCAGATGCGCGACGGCCTGCGCGAGGCCTTCGACCGCGTCTACCAGGGCAACCGGGCGCCGCTGATCATCGGCAACCACTTCGAGTCCTGGAACGGCGGCACCTACATGCGCGCCGTAGAGGAGTCCATCAAGGGCATGTGCACCCAGAAGGAGGTCCGCTGCGTGCCGTTCCGCGAGCTGGCGGACTGGCTGGACGCCCAGGACCCCAAGACCGTGGAGTGGATGCGCACCCTCGACGTCGGCGAGACGCCGAAGGAGGGCTGGGCGAAGTTCCTGACCGCGGGGCCGCCGCCCGCACCGCCGGCGGCCCCCGCCGGGGTCAAGCCGGCTGAGGAGTCGGTCGAAGCCGGGGCGGACGAGGACTGACGAGAGCCTCGGCTCCGTCCCCTCCCGCTACGGCCCCCGCGGCCCCTTCGCGCAGCACGAAGCCGGGGTCGATCTGGTCAGCCAGGTCGACCCCGGTCTTGGCGTTGCCCCAGCTCTCCGCGTTCTTCAGGTGGAACCGCACCATCTGCTCGGTGTACCGCTCCCAGTCGCGGTGCGCGTACGAGTCGTCGGCCGCGTCCTGGAGGGACTGGAGGGCGAGCCGGTTCGTTGCCTCCAGCAGCTCGAAGGCGGCCGGCCGGCCCTTCTCCATGGCCCGCACCCAGTCGGAGTGCCCGACGGTGACCAGCAGGTCCTCGCCGACCTCGTCCTGGAGGAACTCGATGTCCTCCGGGCCCTGCACCTTGTTGCCGACGACCTTGAGCGAGACTCCAAAGTCCCGTGCGTACTCCTTGTACTGGCGGTAGACGGAGACGCCCTTGCGGGTCGGCTCGGCGACCAGGAAGGTCACGTCGAAGCGGGTGAACATGCCGGAGGCGAAGGAGTCGGAGCCCGCGGTCATGTCGACGACGACGTACTCGTCGGGGCCGTCGACGAGGTGGTTCAGGCAGAGCTCGACCGCCCCGACCTTGGAGTGGTAGCAGGCCACGCCCAGATCGGCCTCGGTGAACGGCCCCGTGGCCATGAGCCGTACGGGCTCCTCGTCGAGCAGGAGCGTGCGCGCGCAGGCCTCGTACACCGGGTTGTCCTCGGTGACCCGCAGCAGGCGCGAACCCCGGCCGGGCGGCGTGGTCTTGATCATCGTGTCGGCGGACGCGATGCGCGGGTTGGAACCCCGCAGGTAGTCCTTGATCAGGGGCAGGTGCGCCCCCAGGGCGGGCAGTTCGGCGGCCTCGTCCTCGCCGAGCCCGAGGGCGGTGCCCAGGTGCTGGTTGATGTCGGCGTCCACCGCGACGACAGGGGCTTCATTGGCGGCGAGGTGGCGGATGAAGAGGGAGGACAGCGTCGTCTTGCCGCTGCCGCCCTTTCCCACGAAAGCGATCTTCATGTTCACCAAGCGTAGTGGGTTGACAGCGGTGAGTTGTCAAGGTGAGTGAAGAAGACCACTCCAAGGAGGGGTCGGTGCCACGGGCGCGCAGTGCGTAGGCTCCCTACTTATGAGTAGCACTTCTGACCCGTTGGCCGCCCTGGCCGGGCTGCCGGGTGTCGCCGAGTCCGTGGATTCCGTACGCAAGGCTGTGGACCGGGTCTACGGGCACCGGGTCATGCGCCGCCGCAGCGGCGAGATCACCTCGGAGGCCGCGCTGCGCGGTGCCCGCGGGAGCGCGGCCCTGTCCGGCGCGGACTGGGCGCTGGAAGAGGTGCGGCGCCGGACCGACTTCGGTTCGGAGCCCGAGGCGCTGACGGTGGGCGCCGCGCTGCGGCTCACGGCGGAGGCCGGTCAGCTGCTGAGCATCTGGCGCCAGTCGCCGCTACGGGTTCTGGCGCGGCTCCACCTGGTCGCGTCGGGGTCGACGACGGACGGGGACGTGGTGGGCCGGCCCCGCCTGGCGGGCGAGCCGGTGGACGAACCGCTGGTGGAGCTCCCGCTGCCGAGCGCCGAGGAGGTCGCGGGCCGGCTGGACGGCCTGTCCCGCCTGATCATCGCGGGCGGCTCCGCCCCGGCGCTGATCACGGCGGCGGTGGTGCACGGGGAGCTGCTGGCCCTGCGCCCCTTCGCCACCTACAACGGCCTGGTGGCGCGGGCGGCCGAGCGCATCGTCCTGATCAACAGCGGTCTGGACCCGAAGGCGATCTGCCCGGCGGAGGTCGGTCACGCGGAACAGGGGCGGGACGCGTACCTGGCCGCCTTCGAGGGTTACGTCTCCGGGACCCCGGAGGGGATGGCCGCCTGGATCGCCCACTGCGGCCGCGCCATCGAACTCGGTGTGCGCGAGTCGACGGCGGTCTGCGAGGCGCTGCAGCGCGGCGCGGCCTGAGGTTTCCCGAGGTTCCCTGCGGTTCCGGAGGTTTTTTGCCCGGACATGGGTTGCGGCGACACCGTCTTGCTTTGGTGTCGCCGCTGGCACTTACGCCCAGTTACCAAGCGTCCTCGAAGGTTGCCCATCAGGTCGGGAACTTTGCCCGTCACCTGGTGCGGCTGGCCCGTAATCGACGGGTCGACGTCGCGTGGGTGCTCGGCGTTCATGCTTCGGTCCGTGGGCCTTACTGCGTTTTAAAGATGATCCTCTCGGATGTTCTTTGGTCTCGCGGGCCGTTGCTTTATTTGTACTCCGCTTGAGAGCCAGGCGAAACCCCTGGCTCCACTTTTTTACTTTCCAGGGCGAGCCGGGGCGAACCGGACAGCCTGTATCGCCCCAGGTCAGGACATTCAGGCGGACGTGGCGGCGGCCAGCGCATTCGCCCGGCGCCGGCTCGCGTACCAGACCAGCCCTGCGGTGGCGGCCGCCGCGCCCACGGCGGCTGCGGCGACGAGCGCGGGCCGCGCGGTCAGCGACAGTCCGGGCAGTCGCTGCTTCAGCCGCACGGGACGGTTGAACACGAGCACCGGCCATTCCCGTGCCAGCGCCTCCCGGCGCAGCGCGCGGTCGGGATTGACGGCGTGCGGGTGTCCGACCGCCTCCAGCATCGGGATGTCGGTGGCCGAGTCGCTGTAGGCGTAGCAGCGGTCGAGGTCGTATCCCTCGGACTCCGCGAGCTCGCGGACGGCTTCCGCCTTCGTGGGTCCGTAGGCGTAGTACTCGATCTCGCCGGTGAAGCAGCCGTCCTCGCCCACGACCATGCGCGTGGCGACGACGCGGTCGGCGCCGAGCATCTCCCCGATCGGCTCGACCACTTCCGCGCCGGAGGTCGACACGATCACCACGTCGCGTCCCGCGGTGTGATGGGCCTCGATGAGGGACGCGGCCTCGTCGTAGATGATCGGGTCGATGAGGTCGTGCAGGGCTTCCGCGACGATCTCCCGGACCTGCTGCACGTTCCACCCCTTGCAGAGGGCGGAAAGGTACTCGCGCATCCGTTCCATCTGATCGTGGTCGGCGCCGCCGGCCAGGAAGATGAACTGCGTGTACGCGGTGCGCAGCACGGCTCGCCGGTTGATCAGGCCGCCCTGGTAGAAGGACTTGCTGAACGTCAGGGTGCTCGACTTCGCAATGACCGTCTTGTCCAGGTCGAAGAAGGCTGCGGTACGAGGCGAGGAGTGCGGCAAGGGCTGATTTTCCACGCTCCGAGCATATGCGCCCACCATTCGGCGTAAGGTGTGGCGCGTGGGTTTGCCTGAGAAGGCTCTCGGGTACACCATGGAAGTCACGGATCGTTCGCGACCGTGCTAACCCGGTCTGGCTCCTCCCCCCCCGAGTCGGACCGTGGGGACGACCCCCGCTCTCCCCCCCGGCGGGGGTCGTCGCATGTCCGGACGCGGTTCGCGTCCCTGCCTTCGGCCCCAAGTGACCATCCCTGCGGCCCTCCTTGTCTCACGGCGCCTCCACGGCGAAGGCCCTCACCTGTCCAGACTCGTGACGGAGCGTAGCGGTTCCGGCGCGCTCCGGAACTCACCTGCGAGGGTGATCGGGTTATTCACAATCGACTCGGTGTCCACAGTTTTCGAGCAAGATCCACTTCCTTTTGCTGATCGCTGCACGGTGATTCCAGCCGCGAAGTCCGCGGTGCTGGATTTTGCAGGGAGAAGGGGGCGGAGATCGTGGCTCGATCGAAGTCGTGTGAAACACCGGAGTCCGTGGCGACCGGGGCGGGGACCACGTCCGCGGCGCCGGTCGGGGGCGGTGGCGGACGTCCACTGATCATCACCGAGGATCCCCTGCTGCTCGACGACCTGCTGCGGCTGTGCGCCGCCGCGGGCGCCGAGCCGCACGTGCACCACGAGGTGCCGGAGCCGAGCGATGTGGGCGGCCCCGGCGGGAGCGTCGGCTGGGAGTCCGCGCCGCTGGTGCTGGTCGGGGACGACGCGGCCCGGCGGGTGCGCGGGGCGCCGCGCAGGGACGGCGTGTTCCTCGTCGGCCGGGACCTGGACGACCCCGGTGTGTGGCAGCGGGCGGTGGAGATCGGCGCCGAGGAGGTGCTGAGGCTCCCCGACGCCGAGAGCCGCCTGGTCGACCGCATCGCCGACGTGGTGGAGGGAGCCGGGCGGCCCGCACTCGCCGTCGGAGTGATCGGCGGCAGCGGCGGGGCCGGGGCCTCCACCCTCGCCTGCGCACTCGCCCTACGGGCCGCGCGCACCGGCGAGCGGACCATCCTCATCGACGGGGACCCGCTGGGCGGCGGCATGGACGTCCTGCTCGGGGGCGAGGCCGCCGAGGGCCTGCGCTGGCCCGACTTCGCGGGCTCGCGAGGACGGGTCGGCGCGGGAGCCCTGGAGGAGTCCCTGCCCGAACTGCATGCCCTGCGCGTGCTCAGCTGGGACCGCGGGGACCGGGTGGTGGTGCCGCCCGCCGCGATGCGGTCGGTGGTGGCCGCAGCGCGCCGCCGGGGCGGGGTCGTGGTGGTCGACCTCCCGCGGAGGGTGGACGAAACCGTGGCAGAGGTGCTGGCCCAGCTCGACCTGGTGCTGATGGTGGTGCCGGGCGAACTGCGGGCGGTGGCCGCCGCGGGCCGGGTCGCGGCCGGAGTACGGATGGTGGCCCGGGACGTCCGCGTCGTCGTACGGGGGCGCTGCCCGGGCGGCCTCGAACCGGAGGCCGTGGCCGCGCTCCTGGGAGCGCCGCTGGCCGGGGAGGTGCCGCTCGAGGTGGGGCTCCCGGGCCGGGTGGCCGAGGGGGAACCACCGGGGGCGCAGGGGCGGGGAGCGCTGGCCCGCTTCTGCGACGGCTTCTGGCAGCGCGCGCTCGGCTCCGCCCAGGGGGTGCCGGCATGAGCGCCGTGCTGCTGGACGCGGTGCGCCGGCGGCTCGCCGAGACCGGGGCGGAGCCGACCCCGGCGCGGGTGGCGGCGGCCCTGCGGGCGCAGGGCCGACTGCTGGGTGACGCGGAAGTGCTCGGTGTCGCCGCCGAGTTATGGTCCGAGCTGGTCGGCGCGGGCCCGCTGGAGCCACTGCTCGCCGATCCGGAGGTCACCGACGTGCTGGTGGCGGCCCCCGACCGGGTGTGGGTGGACCGGGGCGGCGGGCTGGAGCTGACCGGGGTGACCTTCGAGGGCCCCGAGGCCGTGCGCAGGCTCGCCCAGCGGCTGGCCGCCGTGGCGGGACGCCGGCTGGACGACGCCCGGCCCTGGGTGGACGCCCGGATGCCGGACGGCACCCGGCTGCACGCGGTGCTCCCACCGGTGTCGGTCGGGTCTGCCTGCCTTTCGCTGCGCGTGGTGCGGCCGCGGGCCTTCACGCTGGAGAAGCTCGTCGCGGCGGGCACACTGCCGCCCGGCGGACACCGGCTGCTCCGGGAAATGGTCGAGGCCCGGCTGTCCTTCCTCGTCTCGGGCGGGACCGGAACGGGCAAGACCACCCTGCTCAGTGCCCTGTTGGGCCTGGTCGGCCCAGGTGAGCGGATCGTGCTGGCCGAGGATTCGGCCGAGCTGCGCCCCGACCATCCGCACGTGGTGCGGCTGGAGACCCGGCCCGCCAACCAGGAGGGCGCGGGCCTGGTCACGCTGGCCGATCTGGTGCGGCAGGCGCTGCGGATGCGCCCCGACCGGCTGGTGGTCGGCGAGGTCCGTGGACCCGAGGTCGCGGATCTCCTGGCGGCTTTGAACACGGGACACGAGGGAGGCTGCGGCACGGTCCATGCCAATGCCGCCGCCCACGTGCCGGCCCGACTCGAGGCTCTGGGGACGGCCGCCGGGCTCGACCGGGCCGCCCTGCACAGCCAGTTGGCGGCAGCGCTGACCCTGGTGGTCCACCTCGTAAGGGACCGGGAAGGGCGGCGCCGGGTGGCCGAGGTGCACGTGCTGGAGCGGGATGCCGCCGGGCTGGTGGTCACCGTACCGGCGCTGCGCTGGGCCGCGCGGGGCTTCGTACGGGAGCGGGGCTGGGAGCGGCTGCGTCCGTTGCTGCGAGGTGTCCGGTGAGCCCCGGGGCGGCGCTGCCCGTGCCGGTGTTCGCCGGGGTGCTGTGTGCCGGGGCGGCCGCCTGGGGGCTGACCGGCGGAGACCGGGTGTCGCGGCGGGCCCGGGTGGTGCTGGCCGGGGGTGGTCCGGTGGTGCCTCGCGGGCCGGCCCCCCTGGAGCGGCTGCTGGTCGCCGTACGGGTCCGGTCGGCGCGGTGGCGGGAGTGGGCCGGCCTCGGGGCCGGGCTGCTGGTCGCGGTGCTCGGCGGGTCGGTGATCCCCGTGCTGGCCGGGGCCGTCGCGGTGCCGCTGGTGCGCCGGTGGCTGCGGACACGGGCGCGGGAGCGGGACCGGGCGGCGAGGGCCGCCGAGGTCGTGGCGCTGTGCGGTGCGGTGGTGGGGGAGCTGCGGGCGGGAGCCCAGCCCGGGCAGGCCCTGACGGCCGCGATACGGCGGACGGAGCCCGGCTCCGGTGGTCCCGGGGCGGCGGAGGCAGGGGTGCTGGCCGCCGCGGCGTTCGGCGGGGACGTGCCGGGGGCGATGCGCCAGGCGGCCCGCGAGCCCGGCGCGGAAGGACTGGCGGGGATGGCTGCCTGCTGGCGGGTCTCGGTGGACGGCGGTGCGGGCCTGGCCGCCGGGCTGGACCGGCTGGAAGGCGCTCTGCGGGCCGAGCGGGACCGGCAGGAGTCGCTGCGGGCCCAGCTGGCGGGGGCGCGGTCCACGGCGGTGGTGCTCGCCCTGCTGCCCCTTGTTGGCCTGCTGATCGGCACCGGGCTGGGTGCGGATCCGCTGCGCGTGCTGCTGCACACCCCGATCGGGTGGGGCTGCCTGGTCGCGGGCGCACTGCTGGAGGCGCTGGGGCTGCTGTGGTGCCGGCGGATCGTACGGATGGGGGAGCGGTGATGGGCGGCTTCGCGGTCCACAGGCTGGGGATCGTGCTGTGTCTGGCGGTGGCGGCGCTGACTGCGGTGTCCGCGCTTGCGGCGCGGCTGCGCGAGCGGCGGGCCCGGCGCAGGATCGGGCTCCTGCTCGGGGTGCGGCCGGGCCCGCGGGAGCCGGTGTGGCGTGCCCGGTTGCGCGGCGCGGCGGCCGGGTGGGCCGCACCGGCCGCGGCGCTGCTGGCGGGCTGGGTGCTCGTCGGCGGTGTGGCCGGTGTGGCCGTCGGTGGTCTGGCGGCGCTCGGAGCGCGGCGCTGGCAGACCAGGGCGCGCCCGTCGGCGGGGGTGGATCCACGGGAGGTGGAGCGCCAGCTGCCGTTCGCCGCCGATCTGTTGGCCGCGTGTCTGGCGGCCGGGGCCGGTCCGGTGGAGGCCGCCGAGGTCGTGGGGGAGTCGCTGGGCGGCCCGGTGGGCGAGCGGCTGGCGCGGGCCGGGGCGGAGCTGCGGCTCGGCGGTGAACCGGGAGCCGGGTGGGGGAGGTTAGCGGAGATACCGGGCGCCCGTGCCCTCGCGGAATGCCTGGAGCGGGCAGCCCGGACGGGGGCTCCCGCATCGGAACCGGTCTCCCGGCTCGCGTCGGCCCTCCGGGAGGACCGGGGCCGGCAGGCGGGCGCCAGGGCGCAGCGGGCGGCGGTGCTCATCACGGCCCCGGTGGGGCTGTGTTTCCTCCCCGCATTTCTGGCGATCGGGGTCGCACCGGTGGTGATCGGAATGGCCTCCGGCCTTCTCTCGAACACCTGACGTCACATTAACCACTTGCATCAACAACGGAAATCAACAGGAGGTTGCCATGAGGATCATCTGGTTTCGTGTGCGGACGGCACTGCGCGGTCGCGGAGGCGATGCGGGGATGTCCACTTCGGAATACGCCATGGGCACGATCGCGGCCTGTGCGTTCGCCGCTGTTCTGTACAAGGTGGTGACGAGTGAAGTGGTCTCCACGGCCCTTCAGTCGACCATCGGGAAGGCACTCGATGTGCCGTTCTGAGGGCGACTCCGGAGCAGGGCGGAAAAGGAGAGACCGGGGATATGTGACGGCGGAGGCGGCCCTGGTGATCCCGGCTCTGGTCCTCTTCGCCGCGCTGCTGGTGTGGGCGCTGATGGCGGCGGCCGCGCAGATCCGGTGTGTGGACGCGGCCCGGGCCGGCGCCCGGGCGGCGGCCCGGTCGGAGCCCGTGGAGGTGGCGGTGGCGGCGGCCCGGGCGGCCGCGCCGTCGGGGGCTCGAGTGGAGCTGGAGCGGGAGGGAGATCTCTGGCGGGTGCGGGTGGCGGCCCCGGCTCCGGGCCCGCGCGGACTGCCGGTACGGCTCGGGGCGCAGGCGGTGGCCCTGGCGGAGGACAGCGTGGGGCCGCCGCCGTGAGCCGGGACCGGGGTTCGGCGACCGTGTGGGCGGTGCTGGTGGCGACGGTGCTGGGGGCGGTGTTCGGCGGTGTGCTGCTGCTCGGTCAGGCGGTGGTGGCCCGGCATCGGGCGGCGGTCGCCGCGGACCTGGCGGCCCTCGCGGCGGCGGCGTACTGGGCCCACGGGCCGGAGACGGCCTGTGCCGCGGCGCTGCGGGTGGCCCGGGCGCAGGACGCGACCCTGGCCGCCTGCAGCCTCCGGGGCGAGGTCGCGGAGGTCACGGCCCGCCCGGCGGCCGGGACCTTCACCCCGGCGATCCGGGCCCGTGCGGGTCCGCCTCGGGAGGGGATTGCGCCAGGAGACGGGTGAGGAGGCGGATGGCGCCGCGCTTGTGGAGCGGGTCGTTGCCGTTGCCGCACTTGGGCGACTGGATGCAGGAAGGGCAGCCGGCCTCGCATTCGCAGGCCGCGATGGCGTCGCGGGTCGCCGTCAGCCAGGCGCGGGCGGTGTGGAAGGCCCGCTCCGCGAATCCGGCGCCGCCGGGGTGGCCGTCGTAGACGAAGACCGTGGGGAGGAGGGTGTCGGGATGCAGCGGCACGGAGACGCCGCCGATGTCCCAGCGGTCGCAGGTGGCGAACAGCGGGAGCAGGCCGATGGAGGCGTGCTCGGCGGCGTGCAGGGCGCCGCCGAGGATCTCCGGGTTGATCCGGGCCTCGTCGAGCTGGTCCTCGGTGACGGTCCACCACACGGCCCGGGTGCGCAGGGTGCGGGGCGGCAGGTCCAGCTTGGTCTCGCCCAGCACCTCGCCGGTGATCAGCTTGCGGCGCAGATAGGAGACGACCTGGTTGGTGACCTCGACCGAGCCGTAGCAGAGCCGGGCCGGGCCCCACGGGACCTCGGTCTCGGTCTCCAGGACGGAGATGGAGGTGGTGTCGCGGGCGGTGGTGGAGAAGGGCGGGTTCGCCTCTTCCACGAGGGCCACCGAATCCTCGAGGTCCAGGTGCTTCACGAGATACGTGCGGCCCTGGTGGAGGTGGACGGCCCCGTCGTGGACGGCGGTGTGGGCGGCCGACTCGTCGACCGTGCCCAGCAGCCGCCCGGTCGAGGCCTCGACGATCTGCACCGGGCGGCCGCCGCCGCCCCGGATGTCGGTCAGGTCCGAGGCCCGCTCCCGGCGGGTCCAGTGCCAGGCCGTGGCCCGCCGGCGGAGCAGTTTCGCCGCTTCGAGCTGGGGGAGGAGGTCCTTGGTCGCCGGGCCGAAGAGCTCCAGGTCCGTATCGGTCAGCGGGAGCTCCGCCGCGGCCGCGCACAGGTGGGGGGCGAGGACGTACGGGTTGTCGGGGTCCAGCACGGTGGCTTCCACGGGCTGCCGGAACAGCGCCTCGGGGTGGTGGACGAGGTAGGTGTCCAGCGGGTCGTCGCGGGCGATCAGCACGGCCAGGGCGCCCTGGCCCGAGCGCCCGGCCCGGCCCGCCTGCTGCCACAGGGAGGCCCTGGTGCCCGGGTACCCGGTGATCAGGACGGCGTCCAGGCCCGAGACGTCCACGCCCAGCTCCAGGGCGGTCGTGGCGGCCAGGCCCAGCAGCTCGCCGGAGTGCAGGGCCCGCTCCAGAGCCCGGCGCTCCTCGGGCAGATAGCCGCCCCGGTAGGCGGCGACCCGCCGGGCCAGTGAGCGGTCCACCTCGGAGAGTCGTTCCTGGGTGATCACGGAGATCAGCTCGGCGCCGCGCCGGGAGCGCACGAAGGCGACCGTACGGACCCCCTGGAGGACCAGGTCGGTCAGCAGGTCCGCGGTCTCGGCCGTGGCCGTACGGCGTACGGGCGCGCCCTTCTCGCCCCGCAGCTCGGTGAGGAGCGGCGGCTCCCAGAGGGCGAAGACCACCTCGCCGCGCGGCGAGGCGTCGTCGGTGATCTCGATCACGCGGGTTCCGGTCAGCCGGGAGGCTGCCGCCGCCGGGTCGCTGGCCGTGGCCGAGGCCAGCAGGAACACCGGATCGGAGCCGTAGCGGGCGCACAGCCGCCGCAGCCGGCGCAGCACCTGGGCCACGTGCGAGCCGAAGACCCCGCGGTAGGTGTGGCACTCGTCGATCACGACGTAGCGCAGGGCCTTCAGGAAGGAGGACCAGCGCGGGTGGGCCGGGAGGATGCCGCGGTGCAGCATGTCGGGGTTGGTGAGGACGTAATTGGCGTACTGACGCACCCATTCGCGTTCTTCTACCGGCGTGTCGCCGTCGTACACGGCGGGGCGGACGGCGTTGCCGAGCGGGGCGGCCAGTTCCCGTACGGCGCGCCGCTGATCGGCCGCCAGGGCCTTGGTGGGGGCCAGGTACAGGGCGGTGGCACCCCTGCCGTTCGGGGCCTCGGCGCCGTCCGCGAGGGCGGAGAGCACGGGCGCCAGATAGGCCAGCGACTTGCCCGAGGCGGTGCCGGTGGCGACGACCACGGACTCGCCGTCCAGGGCGTGCTCGGCCGCCGCGGCCTGGTGTTCCCACGGATGGCCGATCCCGGCTGCCTGAATTGCGGCTACGACATCCGTTCGGATGCGGTCGGGCCAGACTGCATGACGGCCCTCCCGAGGGGGCAAGTGCTCCGTATGGGTGATGCGCGCAGCCCGGGAAGACCCCCGTGACAGCCGGTCGAGGACCGTGCCGGGGGTGGGTCGAGGGTCCGCGGGTGCCGTGGGCCGACCGGGACGGTGAGTATTGGCCATTGGAACCGAGTGTGTCACTGGCGTGCGGGACAATGGTCCCAAGGCGTCGTGCGCGCCTGCCGGTAAGTGATTGAATGCCATCGCGGCAGCCAATCCCTCGCCTACCTTCGGGTGGGGAGGCCCCTGGGGGGCGCCGCTCGATAGCAAGGTGCTGGAGGATCCGTGGACCTGTCCCTGTCGACTCGCACTGTCGGCGACCGTACGGTCGTAGAGGTCGGTGGCGAGATTGATGTGTATACCGCGCCCAAGCTGCGCGAGCAGTTGGTCGAGTTGGTGAACGACGGCAGCTACCACCTGGTTGTCGACATGGAGCGAGTGGACTTCCTCGACTCCACCGGACTTGGTGTGCTCGTGGGAGGCCTCAAGCGCGTCCGCGCGCACGAGGGTTCGCTGCGTCTGGTGTGCAACCAGGAGCGCATCCTGAAGATCTTCCGCATCACTGGTCTGACCAAGGTGTTCCCGATCCACACCTCCGTGGAAGACGCCGTCAACGCCACCGACTGACGGCTCCCGAAGACTGGGAGCCGAAGAGGAGAGCGGGGGTACCGGGCCGCTGATGGCCCGGGCCCCTGTCCAGGCACGCCCGTAGTCCGAGGGGGACGCGCATGGCCACAGTTGAACTGCGCTTCAGCGCCCAGCCCGAACACGTCCGGACGGCCCGCTTGGTCGCGGCCGCCGTGGCGCGCCGGGCCGGAGTGGAGGAAGCCGTCCTCGACGAGGTCCGCCTCGCCGTGGGCGAGGCCTGCTCGCGTGCCGTCGGACTGCACCGCAGCAACGGGCTGACCGCGCCCGTCCGGGTCGTCCTGACCGAGGAGGAGAAGGTGTTCTCCATCGAGGTCGGCGACGAGGTTCCCGGACCGGGCGGCGGCCCGGCCGATGCCGTGTCCGGCATCGCGGCCGTCCTGGACCCCGACATCGAGGGCGAGGACGAGATGGGCCTCGCCGTGATCAGCGGGCTCGTCGACGACGTCGAGGTGACCAGTGGGGAATCGGGCGGGACCATCCGGATGAGCTGGCCCGTCGCGGGGGGCTCCGACCTGCCGTAGATCCACAGCGCGCGGATTCCTTCGTATCTTCCGATCTTTATCAAGGCCCTGCTGAGCAGGGCCTTTTCCATTTCTCTAGATCAATGACCGGGCGTCAATGCCTTTGCCCCATTACTTCTTTCGGGGGTAATGGAGTGACGCGATCTATTGCTGAGGAGCGAGAGCACGCCAATTCCGTTTCCTGCGCACTGTTTTGATCAGGGTGCGCTCCCTACAATCCGTCCACATCTTGAGCTCATCACGTCAAGGAGGACGAATGACGGGGCTCTTCACCCCTATCGCGCCGGATCGCACCTCTGATCTGGCAGCCGCAGTACTCACCGATGAGAATCGGCTCATCGTGATCGTCATCGCGGCCGTGGCACTGGCCGCGCTCGTCGTCGCGCAGATCCTGGTCCGCCAGGTGCTCGCCGCCGACGAGGGAACCGACAGCATGAAGAAGATCGCCGCGGCGGTTCAGGAGGGCGCCAACGCCTACCTGGGCCGTCAGCTGCGCACCCTCGGCGTCTTCGCCGTCGTGGTGTTCTTCCTGCTCTTCCTGCTCCCCGCCGACACCTGGTCACAGCGGGCGGGACGTTCCGCCTTCTTCCTCGTGGGCGCCCTCTTCTCGGCGGCCACCGGCTACATCGGCATGCGGCTCGCGGTCCGCGCCAACGTCCGCGTGGCCGCCGCCGCACGCGAGGCCACCCCCGCCGAGGGCGAGCCCGCCAAGGACCTGACCGAGGTCTCCCACAAGGCGATGAGAATCGCCTTCCGTACGGGTGGCGTGGTCGGCATGTTCACCGTCGGCCTCGGCCTGCTCGGCGCCTCCTGCGTCGTGCTGGTCTACGCGGCCGACGCGCCCAAGGTCCTGGAGGGCTTCGGGCTCGGCGCCGCGCTGATCGCGATGTTCATGCGTGTCGGCGGCGGCATCTTCACCAAGGCCGCCGACGTCGGCGCCGACCTGGTCGGCAAGGTCGAGCAGGGCATTCCGGAGGACGACCCGCGCAATGCCGCGACCATCGCCGACAACGTGGGCGACAACGTCGGCGACTGCGCCGGAATGGCCGCCGACCTCTTCGAGTCGTACGCCGTCACCCTGGTGGCCGCGCTGATCCTCGGCAAGGCCGCCTTCGGCGACCTGGGCCTGGCCTTCCCGCTGATCGTCCCCGCGATCGGCGTGATCACGGCCATGATCGGCATCTTCGCGGTCTCCCCGCGCCGCAGCGACCGCAGCGGCATGACCGCCATCAACCGCGGCTTCTTCATCTCCGCCGTGATCTCCCTGGTGCTGGTCGCGATCGCCGTCTACGCCTACCTGCCGGCCACCTACAAGGAGCTGGAGGGCGTCGAGAGCGCCGCGATCCTGAACCACTCCGGCGACCCGCGCGTGCTGGCCGTCGTATCCGTGGCGATCGGCATCGTCCTCGCGGCCCTGATCCAGCAGCTGACCGGCTACTTCACCGAGACCAACCGCCGTCCCGTCCGGGACATCGGCAAGTCCTCGCTCACGGGAGCGGCCACCGTCATCCTCGCCGGCATCTCGGTCGGCCTGGAATCCGCGGTCTACACGGCGCTGCTGATCGGCCTCGGCGTCTACGGGGCGTTCCTGCTCGGCGGCACGTCGATCCTGCTCGCGCTCTTCGCGGTGGCCCTGGCCGGCACCGGCCTGCTCACCACCGTCGGCGTCATCGTCGCCATGGACACCTTCGGGCCCGTCTCCGACAACGCCCAGGGCATCGCCGAGATGTCCGGCGACGTCGAGGGCGCCGGGGCGCAGGTGCTGACCGACCTGGACGCGGTGGGCAACACCACCAAGGCCATCACCAAGGGCATCGCCATCGCCACGGCCGTGCTCGCCGCGGCCGCGCTGTTCGGCTCGTACAACGACGCGATCGCCACCGCGGTCAGGGAAGTCGGAGCCAAGGCCGGGGAGATGAACCTCAGCCTGGACATCGCGCAGCCCAACAACCTCGTGGGGCTGATCCTGGGCGCGGCGGTCGTGTTCCTGTTCTCGGGCCTGGCCATCAACGCGGTCGCCCGCTCCGCGGGCGCCGTGGTCTACGAGGTGCGCCGCCAGTTCCGCGAGCACCCCGGGATCATGGACTACTCCGAGAAGCCCGAGTACGGGCGCGTCGTGGACATCTGCACCAAGGACGCGCTGCGCGAGCTCGCCACGCCCGGCCTGCTCGCCGTCCTCACCCCGATCGCCGTGGGCTTTTCCCTCGGCGTCGGCGCCCTCGGCTCCTTCCTCGCGGGCGCCATCGGCACGGGCACGCTCATGGCGGTCTTCCTCGCCAACTCCGGCGGCGCGTGGGACAACGCGAAGAAGCTCGTCGAGGACGGCCACCACGGCGGCAAGGGCAGCGAGGCCCACGCGGCGGTCGTCATCGGCGACACGGTCGGCGACCCGTTCAAGGACACCGCCGGTCCGGCCATCAACCCGCTGCTCAAGGTCATGAACCTGGTGGCGCTGCTGATCGCCCCGGCCGTAGTGCAGTTCAGCTACGGCGCGGACGCCAGTCCGACCGTACGGGCGGTCGTCGCGGTCCTCGCGATCGGCGTCATCGTCGGCGCGGTGTACGTCTCCAAGCGCCGCGGCATCGCCGTCGGCGACGAGACCGAGGGCGGAGCCGCCGAGCGGGTGGGCCAGCCGGCCGACCCCGCGACGGTCTCCTGACCCGAGGCACGACAGCGGCAGGGGCAGGGCCGGGCAGGGCCGGCCGTACGCCCGAAGGGCGGACAGGCGGCGCGGACTGACGCGCCGTCTGTCCGCCTTTGTGCGTCCCCGGATGGCGGCCGTGTATCTTCCGGGCCGAGAGCCTTCGAAGGGACCAATCCGGTGAACAAGAAGTTTGCGGCCGCATTGTCGGGCGGTGCGGCACTGATGCTCGTGCTGTCCGGCTGCGGTGGGGACGACGGCGACAAGAAGGCCGACGCCTGGGCCAAGAAGGTCTGTGACCAGTGGCAGCCCGAACTCAACAAGGTCGAGTCGGCCAACGCCGAGATCAAGCGCGTGGCGACGGAGAGCAGCAAGCCCGAGGAGGTCCAGAAGACCGACTCGGCGGCGTTCGCGACCATGTCCGAGTCGTACAAGACCATGGGGGCCGCGCTGCAGCAGGCGGGAGTTCCGCCGGTCAAGAACGGCCAGGCCACCCTGGACGCGGCCGCCAAGGGCTTCGAGGAGACCTCCAAGGGCTACGCCGACCTGAAGGCCAAGATGGACGCCCTCGACGTCAAGGACCAGACGAAGTTCGCCGAGGGCCTCAAGGAGCTCGCGGGCGGCCTTCAGGAGGCCACGAAGGGCGGCAAGGACGCACTCGCCCAGCTCAACGCGGGCGGCCTGGACAAGGCGATGAACACCCAGAAGGGCTGCCAGGTCGCGGCGCCCTCGCCGTCGCCCAAGTAACCCGGTGAGCCGGTGAGCTGACGACGGCGGTGAGCTGACGGCGGCCGGGGCGGCCGTGTCCCGGAAGGGGGCCCGGCCGCCCCGTCGCACGTCCGGCCAGGGCACGTCGCGCCGATGCCCGCGCCGACGCCAGCGCGGGCGCACGCATTGTCCGCCCCAGCGGCCACAATGGTGGGGTGAGTACCACCAGCCTTCCCTCGCCCGACCACACCGCCGAGCTGCGCACCGCACTGCTGGCCGCCGGCTTCACCGCCGACGGGCTGCTCGACCTGCTCGGCGCCCCCGCCTACGCCGCGCTCGCCCGCAGCGAGACGGTCCCCGCCCTGCGCGCCACCCGCGTCGGCGGCGACGGCCCGCTCGCCACGCTGGTCCGGCTGTTCCTGCTCCAGCAGCCCGTCCCGTACGTGCACGCCGCGGGCGCGCTGCCCGTCGAGGCGGCCCTCGCCGACGGCTGGCTGCGGCGGGAGGGCGACGAGGTGCACGCCACCGTCGACGTGCGCCCGTACGGCGGTCCGGACGGCGAGGACTGGTTCATCGTCTCCGACCTCGGCTGCGCCGTCGGCGGGGCCGGCGGGATCGGCAGCCGGGAGGAGGGGGTGGTCCTCGGGGTCGGCGGCGCGTCCACCACCCTGGCCGGGATCACCGTCCGCATCCCGGTGGGTTCCGCCCTCGACCTCGGCACCGGATCGGGCATCCAGGCGCTGCACGCGGCGCAGCACGCCACCCGGGTCACGGCCACCGACGTCAACCCCCGGGCACTGGAATTCACCCGGCTGACGCTGGCGCTGTCCGGCGCCCCGGAGGCCGAACTGGTCACCGGGTCGCTCTTCGAGCCGGTCGGGGACGCGACGTACGACCTGATCGTGTCCAACCCGCCGTTCGTGATCTCGCCCGGCGCCCGCCTCACGTACCGGGACGGCGGCATGGGCGGCGACGACCTGTGCCGGACCCTGGTCCAGGAGGCCGGCGCGCACCTCAACCCCGGCGGGTACGCGCAGTTCCTGGGCAACTGGCAGCACGTGGAGGGCGAGGACTGGCACGACCGGGTCCGCTCCTGGGTGCCGCGCGGCTGCGACGCGTGGATCGTGCAGCGTGACGTGCAGGACGTGACGCAGTACGCCGAGCTGTGGCTGCGCGACGCGGGCGACCACCGCACCGACCCCGCCGAGTACGCGCGGCGGTACGAGGACTGGCTGGACGAGTTCGAGGCCCGCAAGACGAAGTCCGTCGGCTTCGGGTGGATCACCTTGCGCCGGACGGACGAGGCCGAGCCCTCGATCGTGGTGGAGGAGTGGCCGCACTCGGTGGAGCAGCCGCTCGGCGAGACCGTCCTGGCCCACTTCGCCCGGCAGGACTACCTGCGCGAACACGATGACGCGGCTCTGCTGGAGGGCTACTTCCTGCTGGCCGGAGAGGTGGTGCAGGAGCAGGTCGGCGCGCCCGGCGCGGAGGACCCGGAGCACGTCGTGCTGCGGCAGAACCGCGGAATGCGGCGCGCGACCAAGGTCGACACGGTCGGAGCGGGCTTCGCCGGAGTGTGTGACGGCTCACTGAGTGCGGGCCGGATCCTGGACGCGATCGCGCACCTGGTGCAGGAGGATCCGATCGTCCTGCGGGACCGGACCCCGGAGGCGATCCGGATGCTGGTCGAGCAGGGCTTCCTGGAGCCCGTCACGGGCCCCGGGCAGTAGCCGAACCCGGGATGTAACCCTGGGTTCGCCTGCCGTACCCAAACGGCTGGGAGGCTCTCGCGGAGCGGGATCCGGGGGGATCCCGGGAGCGGCCCAGGGGTAGGGAGAGCGGCATGGAAAGCGGCCCGGCGATCTTCGCGGGTGCGGTGTTCCTGCTGTTCGGGGCCGCTCTGCTGGCCTGGACGGGGGCGCGCGCCCTGCGCGGCGCGCCGGTGGCCGAGGGCGTGCGCCCCGTCGTGGCCGTGCCGCTGGCACTGCTCGCCGGCGGGGTGTCGCTGGCCCTCGGGGCGTGGTGTCTCACCAGGCTCTGACACGGGCCCCGGCCGGTCTGATCCGGCCGCGAAAGCCGACGTGAGAGCGGGTGCGGGGGCGGGGCCAGACGGCCCCCCGGACACTCGGCCCGGTGACCGGAAGGGGCCCGGCGCGGCATCCGGGCGGCAGAAATGGCACTTGTCGGGTTACCGTTCGAGTGGCCGTTGCGGGCTTGTGCCGTTTGACACGGGGGCGGGTTGTACCGTCACACTCCGCAGCGTCGCCGTACTGCGACCGAGTGCCGACCGGAGAGAAGAGCCAAGTTGTCCCCGACTAGCGAGACCGCAAAGGGCGGCCGCCGACTCGTCATTGTCGAGTCCCCTGCCAAGGCGAAGACGATCAAGGGCTACCTCGGCCCGGGATACGTCGTCGAGGCGAGCGTCGGGCACATTCGCGACCTCCCGAACGGCGCGGCCGAGGTTCCCGACAAGTACACCGGCGAGGTCCGCCGTCTCGGCGTGGACGTCGAGCACGACTTCGCGCCGATCTACGTCGTCAACGCGGACAAGAAGGCGCAGGTCCGCAAGCTGAAGGACCTGCTGGCCGAGTCCGATGAGCTCTTCCTCGCCACCGATGAGGACCGCGAGGGCGAAGCCATCGCGTGGCACCTGCAGGAAGTCCTCAAGCCCAAGGTCCCCGTCCACCGGATGGTCTTCCACGAGATCACCAAGGACGCGATCCGCGACGCCGTCGCCAACCCGCGCGAGCTGAACCAGCGCATGGTCGACGCCCAGGAGACCCGCCGCATCCTCGACCGCCTCTACGGCTACGAGGTCTCGCCGGTCCTGTGGAAGAAGGTCATGCCGCGGCTGTCGGCCGGGCGCGTCCAGTCGGTGGCCACCCGCATGGTCGTCGAGCGGGAGCGCGAGCGCATCGCCTTCCGCTCCGCCGAGTACTGGGACCTGACCGGCACCTTCGGCACCGGCCGCACCGGTGACGCCTCCGACCCCTCGACGCTGGTCGCCCGCCTGAACACGGTGGACGGCAAGCGCGTCGCGCAGGGCCGCGACTTCGGCTCGAACGGGCAGCTCAAGAGCGAGGTGCTGCACCTCGACGAGGCGAACGCCCGGTCGCTCGCCGCCGCGCTGGCGGACACCTCGTTCGCCGTCCGCTCGGTCGAGTCCAAGCCGTACCGCCGCTCCCCGTACGCCCCGTTCCGTACGACGACGCTCCAGCAGGAGGCCTCGCGCAAGCTGGGCTTCGGTGCGAAGGCGACCATGCAGGTGGCCCAGAAGCTGTACGAGAACGGCTTCATCACCTATATGCGTACGGACTCCACGACGCTCTCCGACACCGCGGTGTCGGCGGCGAGGGCACAGGTCACGCAGCTCTACGGGGCCGACTACCTGCCGGAGAAGCCGCGCGTCTACGCGGGCAAGGTCAAGAACGCCCAGGAGGCGCACGAGGCGATCCGGCCTTCGGGTGATCGTTTCCGCACTCCGGCCGAGACTGGTCTGACGGGTGACCAGTTCCGCCTGTACGAGCTGATCTGGAAGCGGACCGTCGCCTCCCAGATGAAGGACGCGGTCGGCAACAGCGTCACCGTGAAGATCGGCGGCCGGGCGAGCGACGGTCGGGACGCCGAGTTCACTGCCTCCGGCAAGACGATCACCTTCCACGGCTTCATGAAGGCCTACGTGGAGGGCGCGGACGACCCGAACGCCGAGCTCGACGACCGCGAGAAGCGCCTGCCGCAGGTCGCGGAGGGCGACGCGCTCGCCGCCGAGGAGATTACGGCGGACGGCCACTCGACCAAGCCGCCGGCCCGCTACACCGAGGCCTCGCTGGTCAAGGAGCTGGAAGAGCGCGAGATCGGCCGCCCGTCGACGTACGCGTCGATCATCGGCACGATCCTCGACCGCGGCTACGTCTTCAAGAAGGGCACGGCGCTCGTGCCGTCCTTCCTGTCGTTCGCCGTGGTGAACCTGCTGGAGACGCACTTCGGCCGACTGGTCGACTACGACTTCACCGCGAAGATGGAGGACGACCTCGACCGCATCGCGCGGGGCGAGGCCCAGTCCGTGCCGTGGCTGAAGCGGTTCTACTTCGGCTCGGAGGACGCGACCGAGGTCGTGCCCGCCGACGGTGACCACCTGGGCGGTCTGAAGGAGCTGGTCACGGACCTGGGCGCGATCGACGCCCGGGAGATCTCCTCCTTCCCGGTCGGCGAGGGCATCGTGCTGCGGGTCGGCCGCTACGGGCCGTACGTGGAGCGGGGCGAGAAGGACGCGGAGGGCCACCAGCGGGCCGACGTACCGGACGACATGGCCCCGGACGAGCTGACGGTCGAGTACGCGGAGGAGCTGTTCGCCAAGCCGAGCGGCGAGTTCGAGCTCGGCAAGGACCCGGTCAGCGGGAACGAAATCGTCGCCAAGGACGGTCGCTACGGGCCGTACGTGACGGAGATCCTTCCCGAGGGCACGCCGAAGACGGGCAAGAACGCGGTCAAGCCGCGGACGGCCTCGCTCTTCAAGTCGATGTCCCTGGACACGGTCACGCTCGACGACGCGCTCAAGCTGATGTCGCTGCCGCGGGTGGTCGGCGCGGACGCGGAGGGCGTGGAGATCACGGCCCAGAACGGCCGCTACGGCCCGTACCTGAAGAAGGGCACGGACTCGCGGTCGCTGGAGACCGAGGACCAGCTGTTCTCGATCACGCTGGACGAGGCGCTGGCCATCTACGCGCAGCCCAAGCAGCGGGGCCGGGCCGCGGCCAAGCCGCCGCTGAAGGAGCTGGGCACGGACCCGGTCAGCGAGAAGCCGGTGGTGGTCAAGGACGGCCGCTTCGGGCCGTACGTGACGGACGGCGAGACGAACGCGACGCTGCGGCGGGACGACGACGTCGAGACGATCACGCCGGAGCGGGGCTACGAGCTGCTCGCGGAGAAGCGGGCGAAGGCCCCGGCCAAGAAGACGGCGAAGAAGGCCCCCGCCAAGAAGGCCCCGGCGAAGAAGGCGACGGCGACGAAGGCCGCTGCCGCGAAGAAGACGACGGCGGCCAAGAAGACGACGACCGCGGCGAAGAAGACCACGGCCAAGAAGACGGTCGCGAAGAAGGCTGCGGCCGCCCCGGCGGCGGACGAGTAGCCTCCGCACCCGGCCCCCCGAACCCCTCCCCGGGGTCCGGGGGCGGGGCGGAGACCCGGAGAGGTGGGGCCGGGGTCACACCGGACCTTGTCCACAGGCCTCCGCAACGGCCAAGCGCAGCGGATAGGCTGGGCGGATGACGCGAGCCGAGCAGCCAACGGTCGTGACCGCCCCGGCGAACCCCACCTACGACGAAGCCCTAGCCGCGGATTCCCGCGAGCGTGCGGTGCGCGCACTGCTGCGCACCCCCAGGCTGCGGCGGCTGTGGAGCGCCCAGCTGGTGAGCGGCATCGGTGATGCCCTCGCCCTGCTGGTGCTGGTGCTGCTGGCCCTTCAGGCAGCCGTCTCCGAAGGAGCCTTCGGCGGCGGCTACCGGGGCGCGGCCCTCGCCGTGGCCGTCGTCTTCGGGGTCCGGATCCTCGCCACCCTGTCCTTCGGCGCGGTCCTGCTGGGCCCGCTCTCCGGTCTGCTCGCGCCAGGCGGCAAGCTGGACCGCCGCTGGACGATGATCGGCGCCGACGGGGTCCGGCTCGGGCTCTTCGTCGTCGCCCCGCTGTGGCTCGACTGGATCCCGGCCCACGCCCTCACCGCGCTGCTGGCCACCGTCTTCGTCGCCGGCGCCGCCGAGCGGCTGTGGACCCTGGCCAAGGAGAGCGCCGCTCCCGCCCTGCTGCCCGTGCCGCCGCCGGAGGGGGCGACCGTACGGCCCCTGCCGGACCACCTGGACGCGCTGCGGCGGCTGACCCTGCGTACTTCCTTCGCGGCGCTCCCGATCGCCGCGGCCGCGCTGCTCGCCGCCACCCTGGTCGGCAAGGCCCTCGGGCTCGGCGTCGACTGGTTCGCCGCGAACCAGGCCGCGCTCGGCTCGTACGTGGCCTCCGGCCTCTTCGCGGCGTCCGTGTCGCTGCTGCTGCCACTGGTCCTGCCGGGGGCGAAGACCCCGCGGCCCCGTTCGCCGCTGGAGGGCCTGCGTGCCCCCAAGACCGGCGACCGGCCCGACAAGGGCCGTACCGGAGTCATCCCGCTGCTGGTCCTGGCCTGCGCGGCGGTCGCCGGAGCGGTGTCCTGCGCCGTGGCCGTGGCCGTACTGCACGCCCTCGACCTCGGCGGCGGCCCGGCGGCCTTCGCGCTGCTCGTCCTCGCGCTGGTCGGCGGCACCGCCGCCGGCATCCGGGCCACCCAGGCCGGCAAGGTGCTGCCCGCCCTGTCCCGGCGCCGCCTGCTGGCCCTCGCCATAGCGGTGGCCGGGCTCGCGCTGCTGCTGACCGGACTGGTCCCCGACACGGCGACCGTGCTGTTCCTGTCGCTGCTCGCCGGCACCGCCGCGGGCGTCGCCGCCAACACCGGCCACACCCTGCTGGACCAGGAGACCGAAGAATTCCGCCGGGCCCGGGTCACCGAGCACCTGCACGCGGTCGTACGGGTGGCCGTGGCGCTCGGGGCCGTCGTCGCCCCGGTGCTGGCCGCGCTGATCGGGCCGCACCGGCTGGGCGGGGGCGAGGTCGTCTTCGCACACGGCGGCGCCGCCTTCACCCTGATGCTGGTCGGCGCGCTGCTGCTGCCGGTCGCGGCCGTGGTCCTGGCCAAGGCCGACGACCGCGGCGGCGTCCCCCTGCGGCGCGACCTGCGCGAGGCGCTGCGCGGCGGGGAGCCGGTGCAGGCGCCGTCCGGCACCGGGTTCTTCATCGCCCTGGAGGGCGGCGACGGAGCCGGCAAGTCCACCCAGGTCGAGGCGCTGGCCGACTGGATACGGGGCAAGGGCCACGAGGTCGTCGTGACCCGAGAGCCGGGGGCCACCCCGGTCGGCAAGCGGCTCCGCTCGATCCTGCTCGACATCTCCTCGGCCGGGCTGTCGAACCGCGCCGAGGCACTGCTGTACGCCGCCGACCGCGCGGAGCACGTGGACACGGTGGTCCGCCCGGCCCTGGAGCGCGGCGCGGTGGTCATCTCGGACCGCTACATCGACTCCTCCGTGGCCTACCAGGGCGCGGGCCGCGACCTCTCCCCGACCGAGATCGCCCGGATCTCGCGCTGGGCCACCGGCGGGCTCGTCCCGAACCTGACCGTGCTGCTCGACGTATCGCCGGAGGCGGCGCGCGAGCGGTTCACGGAGGCTCCGGACCGGCTGGAATCGGAGCCGGCGGAGTTCCACCAGCGGGTGCGGTCCGGATTCCTGACCCTGGCCGCGTCCGACCCCGGCCGCTACCTGGTGGTCGACGCGGGCCAGGACCCGGACTCGGTGACCACCGTCGTACGGCACCGGCTGGACCGGATGCTCCCGCTCTCCGAGGCCGAGGTGGCCGCCCAGGCGGAGGCCCGGCGCCTCGCCGAGGAGGAGACCCGGCGCAAGGCGGAGGCGGAGGCCGCGCGCAAGGCGGAGGAAGCCCGGCTGAAGGCCGAGGAGGAGGCCCGCCTCGCGCGTGAGGCCGAGGCGGCCCGGATCAAGGCCGAGGCGGAGGCCGCCCGCAAGGCGGAGGAGGAGCGGATCCGCGCCGAGGAGGAGGCCCGGGCCCGGGCCGAGGCCGAGCGGCTGCGCGCGGAGGCCGAGGAGAAGGCGCGGGCGGCCGAGCAAGAACGGCTGCGCCGGCAGACCGAGGAGGAGGCCCGGCTGCGGGCCGAGGCCGAGGAGCGGCGGCTGGAGAAGCAGCGGCGGGCCGAGGAGGCCCTGCTGAAGGCCGAGGAAGCGCGTCGGCTGGCGGCGGCAGCGGCTGCCGAGGCGGCGGCCCAGGCGTCGGCTGCCGCGGCGGCTTCGGCGGCACCGGCTGCTGCGGCTCCGGCTACTCCTGCTCCTGCTTCTGCCGAACCGGCTCCGGCTGCTCCGGCTGCTCCTGCTCCGGAGGCGGATGGTCCGCATCCGGACGACGCCGTCACGCTCGAGACCCCGGCGCTCAGGCGGGTCGTCCAGCCCGACGACATCACGCAGACCGTCCCCGTCCCGAAGGTCGACACGACGAAGCCGCCGGTGCGGCCGACCGACGAGACGGCCGTACTGCCCCCCGTACGCCCGCAGGCCTCGCGGCCCACGGCGCGGCGCACCGAGGAGAACCCGGCCGACCGGGTGCCGCCCGGCATCTTCCGGGACTCCGGCAGCGCCGGCGCCCCCGGCGAGGACCGGACGCGGGAGCTCCCGCTCCTCGGCGACGACGGCCGCCCCCGTAGGCCGCGTTCGGACTGGGCCGAGGAGACCCCGCTGGACGATCTGCCGACGCTGGCGGACGAACTGCTGGGCCGCCACCGGGACGACGAGTACGGCGACGACGGTGAGCGGGGCCCGCGCCGAGGGCGCTGACCTGGGCGGGACCGGATTGTCAGTGCCGCGCGCCACAATGGGTGCACGCAGAGTGAAGTGAAAGGTGGTGGGCGGGATGCCCGTATGGGACGACCTGGTGGGACAGGAGCGGGTCCAGAAGCAGCTCGCCGCCGCCGCCCGCGATGCCGACGCCCTGGTCACGGCGATCACGGACGGGACGGCGCCGCCCGCCGCGTCCAAGATGACCCACGCCTGGCTGTTCACCGGGCCGCCCGGCTCGGGGCGGTCCACCGCCGCCCGGGCCTTCGCGGCCGCCTTGCAGTGCACCAGCCCGGACCGCGCCCTCGGGGGCGAGCCGGGCTGCGGGTTCTGCGACGGCTGCCACACCACCGTGATCGGCACGCATTCGGACGTGGAGATCGTCCGGACCGATCTGCTGTCGATCGGTGTGAAGGAGACCCGCGAACTGGTGCGCCGGGCACAGCTCTCCCCGGCCGTGGGCCGCTGGCAGGTCATCGTCCTGGAGGATGCCGACCGGCTCACCGAGGGTGCGGGCAATGTGATCCTCAAGGCCGTGGAGGAGCCCGCACCGCGGACGGTGTGGCTGCTGTGCGCGCCCTCGCTGGAGGACGTGCTGCCCACGATCCGTTCCCGCTGCCGGCACCTGACCCTGCGCACCCCGCCGGTCCACGCCGTGGCCGAGGTGCTGGTCCGGCGCGACGGCATTGAGCCTTCCGTCGCCGCGGCCGCCGCCCGCGCGACCCAGGGGCACATCGGCCGGGCCCGCAGGCTCGCGACCGACGAGGCCGCCCGCTCCCGCCGCGCCACCGTGCTGAAGCTCCCGCTCCGCGTCGATGACGTGGGCGGCTGCCTCAAGGCGGCGCAGGAGCTGGTCGACGCCGCCGCCGAGGACGCCAAGCAGGTCGCGGAGGAGGTCGACACCAAGGAGACCGAGGAGCTGAGGGCCGCGCTCGGCGCCCAGGCGGGCGCTGGCAGCCGGATGCCCCGGGGCACGGCGGGTGTGATGAAGGAGCTGGAGGACCGGCAGAAGCGCCGCCGCACCCGGACCCAGCGCGACAGCCTGGACCTGGCGCTGACCGACCTCACCGGCTTCTACCGGGACGTGCTGGCCCTGCAGCTCGGCTCGTCCGTGGCCATCGCCAATGAGGAGATACGGCAGGACCTCGACCGGATCGCCCGCGCCTCGGGTCCCGAGCGGACCCTGCGCAGGATCGAGGCGATCATCGCCTGCCGGGAGGCCCTGGACCGCAATGTGGCCCCCCTGCTCGCGGTCGAGGCGATGACCATGTCCCTGCGCGCGGGCTGACCGGCCCAGGCGTCCACATCCGGTTGACCGGCTCACCCGTACGGGCGGACCGACCGCCTGAGCCGGGACGGGCCCCGTCGGAGCCCGGTCCGTGCCCCGCCCGGTACGGGCCGCGAAAGCCGCGGGGCCGCCCGGTGCGGGCCCGCGGCCTGCCCCCCGGCCACAGGACGTAGGCTCCGGGGATGGACACCAGGCGCCTGCTGCGTACCACCGGGACCGTGATCGCAGCCGCCGGGCTGCTGCTCGCCGGATGCACCTCCGGCGAGTCGGCGGAGCCCCGGGCGGCGGCGTCCTCCGCTCCGGCGGAGCCCCGGGCGGCCGCGTCCTCCGATCCGGCGGCGCTGCGCCCGTACTACGAGCAGAAGCTGAGCTGGCGCGACTGCGGTGTCCCCGGGTTCCAGTGCTCGACCATGAAGGCCCCGCTGGACTACGCGAACGCCGGCTCCGGCCAGGACGTCGACATCGCGGTGGCCCGCCGCCAGGCCACCGGTCCGGGCAAGCGGCTCGGTTCCCTGGTGGTCAACCCGGGCGGCCCGGGCGGATCCGGCATCGGATACCTCCAGGCGTACGCGGGGATCGGCTATCCCGCGCCCGTCCGCGCCCGGTACGACATGGTCTCCTTCGACCCGCGCGGGGTGGACCGCAGCAGCCCCGTCGAGTGCCTCACCGGCCCGGCGATGGACAAGTACACACAGGTGGACCAGACGCCGGACGACGCGGCCGAGCGGGCCCAGCTGGTGGCGGCCTTCAAGGAGTTCGCCGCCGGCTGCCAGGCGCGCTCGCAGCGGATCCTGCCGCACGTCTCGACCGTCGACGCGGCCCGCGACATGGACCTGCTGCGCGCGGTGCTCGGCGACGAGAAGCTCACGTACGTCGGCGCCTCTTACGGCACCTTCCTGGGGGCCACGTACGCGGATCTCTTCCCGAGCCGGGTCGGCCGGCTGGTCCTGGACGGCGCGATGGATCCCGCCCGCCCGGCGGTCGACCTGAACCGGGACCAGACGGCGGGCTTCGAGACGGCCTTCACCGCCTTCGCGAAGGACTGCGCGAAGCAGCCCGGCTGCCCGCTCGGCAAGGGCAGCCCGGACCAGGTGGCGGCGCGCCTCAAGGAGTTCCTCCGCAGGGTCGACGCCCAGCCCGTTCCGACCGGGGAGGCGGACCGCCCGCTGGGCGAGGCCCTCGCGACGACGGGGGTGATCGAGGCGATGTACGACGAGGGCGCCTGGCCGCAGCTGCGCGAGGCGCTGACGGCGGCGATGGACGGCGACGGGTCGTCCCTGCTTGCCCTCGCCGACAGCTACTACCAGCGCGAGCCGGACGGCAAGTACCCCAACCTGATGTTCGCGAACGCCGCCGTCAACTGCCTCGACCAGCCCCCGGCCTTCACCGGCCCGGATGCGGTCGAGTCCGCCCTGCCGTCCTTCGAGAAGGCCTCCCCGGTCTTCGGGGAGGGCTTCGCCTGGGCCTCGCTGAACTGCACGTACTGGCCGGCGAAGGCCACGGGCACGGCGAAGCCACTGACCGCGAAGGGCGCCGCGCCGATCCTGGTGGTCGGCACCACCCGCGACCCCGCGACCCCGTACAAGTGGGCCCAGGCCCTGGCGGGCCAGCTTGAGTCGGGCACCCTCCTCACGTACGACGGCGACGGCCACACCGCGTACGGCCGCGGCAGCGACTGCATCGACACCTCGATCAACCAGTACCTCCTGGAGGGCAAGGTCCCGGCGGACGGCAAGAAGTGCTGAAGCCGCTCCGCTCCCAGTGCCCGGCCCCTGTCGTCCCTCCCGGGCTGCGCATTTGTCCCAATATGTGATGTACCTCCCACCCCGCACAACGCGGTTCAGGGCACCCCTCGACACCCTGTAGACTTGGCGCCGCTGCTGATGAGAGCACCTCTTCGAGGGAATACTTGTCTGACCAGCGGTGCCGCCTTAGCTCAGTTGGCCAGAGCAACGCACTCGTAATGCGTAGGTCTCGGGTTCGAATCCCGAAGGCGGCTCTGTAGAAGCCCCAGGACTCACTCGCCGTGACCTGGGGCTTTTGCTATTTCCGGGTACGGAGGCCGGGCCCACCGGGCGAGGGAGGCCGCTCGGGGGCACCCGTCAGGCGTCCACCTCGCCGGCTCAGCCGAACTCCAGCAACTCCTTCGGCAGGTATTCGGACCCGACCTCGATCGGCCTGCCGGCGTCATGGGCCAGACCGGCGATGGCGAGCGGGCCGAGGGCGACCAGACCCTCACCGCTCCGGGACCGGGCCTCGATCGCGGCCCAGTACTCCTTGTGCCACGTGAGAGCCTCGGCCAACGCCTCGTTGAACAGCTAGCTCTCCTGGCTCAGATAGCGGTGGAAGAGATTGAGCGGCGGATACAGGATCTTCAGCATCAGCTCCTTGTCCGCGATCCCCACGTGCGCGGGGTCCGTGCCGTCGACAGCGCGGACCAAGGTGTCCCATGTCTCCTGCCTGCCGAGCCGAGCGAGGGTGAGCGTCAGGGCGCCGTAGCGGTCGTCCTCCGACGTCTCGAGCCCTGCCAGCGCTTCCCGGGCGCTCTCGGTGACCGGTGCCATGGCCTCGGCGGCGTTGTCCGTGCGGAACGCGTGGCGGGGGATCAGGTGGGGAACTTGCCGAGCCAGCCGCGCGTGAGGAGGTGCTTGGGGAGGTAGTCGGATTCGACTTCGATCGGGATTTCGCCGTCGTGGGCCAGGCAGGCGATGGCGAGGGGGCCGAGGGCGATGGTGCCGTCGATGTCGGCTTTCCGGTCCTCGTTCAGGGTCCAGTAGGCCTTGTGCAGCTTCAGTGCGTCTGCCAGGGCGGGGCTGAATCCTGCCTCGTCCTTGCGTACGAAGTGGTAGAAGAGGTTGATCGGCGGATAGAGCACGCCTTGCAGCAGGTCGCGTGGAGCGACCTGTACCACTTCGGGGTTCGAGGCCTCGATGGTGGCGATGAGCTTGTCCACGAGGCCCGGACGCTGCAGCCAGTAGGTCTGCAGGACATCCACCCAGTGGTAGACGTACTCGTCGTACTGCCCCTCCGGGGAACGCAGCCGATCCAGCGGAATCTCGCACAGCTGCGTCATGCGCGTCTGGTCACGGCAGATGACGGCCAGCCAGAATGCCGTCAGCCAATTTCCTGCATCGGCCGTCGGCAGGAGGCCCACCGCCGGAAGGGTTCGCAGCTTGCGGTTGATGCGGCACTCGACGGTTCCCTCGCTCACACCCGTCACGGCAAACAGGGCCGAACCCACCTGCATGGCGTTGACCGTGGCCTCCCACGTCTCCACAGCCGCCGCCCGCGGGTCGATGACACAGCGAGCGCGCAGAGCCAGAAGAGAGGAGTTGAACGCGAAATCGATCATGCCGGCTGACTCTTCGAGACTGTCGATTCGCCGGGCCACCCGCGTGCCGAGCCGCTCGGCAAACTGCTCGGCATCGGGGCCCTCCGGTATGGCGTGTCGGTGAACGCTTGCGGTCACGTGTCGAACTCTCCCACCCAGGAGCGGTCCAGGAGGCGGAGCGGAAGGTAGTCGGACTCGACCTCGTCCGTGCGGAATGCGTGGCGTGCGACGGCGGTGGTCATTTGGGTGTCTTCCGTGGGTTGTGGCGGCAGGTGTGTGCTGCCCGCGGGTTTGCGCGTTACGCGTCGAACTCGCCGCGCCAGGCGAAGTCGAGGAGGGCCTCGGGGAGGTAGTCGGTCTCGACCTCGACCGGGATGCCGTTGGCCTTGGCCAGGCAGGCGATCGCCAGCGGAGCGAGGGCCACGATCCCCAGGATGTTCTCGGTGCGGTCCTCGTCGGCGGTCCAGTACTCCTTGTGCCAGCGGACGGCGTCGGCCAGGGCGTCGTTGAAGCCGGCGGTGTCGTTGCGCAGGTAGCGGTAGAGCATCATGATCGGCGGGTACCGGAGCTTGGTCATCGTCTCCGCGTCGACGACGCGGGCGTGCTCGGGAGCGCTCAGGTCCACGGCGCGCACCAGGTGCGTGCGCAGGTCGTCACGGCGGAGCCAGAAGCTCTGGAGGGTCTCCACCCAGGCGTAGGTGTACTCGTCCAGGGCTCCGCCGAAGTCGCGCAGCAGAGACACCGGGATCCGGGCCAGCATGTCGAGGCGGGCTGCTTCACGGCAGATGATCGCGAGGTAGAAGGCGTTGAGCCAGGTGTTCGCGTTGAGGTAGGTCTGCGGCCCGGTGGTGGCGAGGTGGCGCTCCTCCTCGCGGATCTTGCAGGTGACCGTTTCCCGGTCAGGAGCGGCGGCGGCGAAGACGGCCGAGTGCACCTGCATGGCCAGCAGCCAGGACTCCCAGGTCTCCAGCATGACGGCACCGGGGTCCCCGACACAGCGGACGAATGCGACGTTCAGCGACCTCATGACTGCGCCCGACCTGGAGTTGTGCGAGGTCTCGAACTCCTCCAGCGAATAGGACAGCGACCCCTCCATGGCGGGAACCACCGCCGCCATCTCGTCCTTCTGATAGTCCTGGCGCGGCACGATCACGGACGCTGTCTCCTTTGTCATATCTTGAAGAATTCGAGGACGGCCCCAGCGTACTTACTGCCGCCGTCCGTGGCCTTCACCATGGCGTACTCCAGGTTTTTGCCGTCCAGGGCCCTCGTGAGCTCATCGGCAAGGGCCTGGTTCGTCCATACCTTGCCCGAGGCATCGGTCACCTTCAGATTCGGCCGGAGTTCCATCTCGGCGATGATGGTCCGCAGGTACGGCTCGGTGCCCTGCTTCACCATGAAGCCTTCGGCCGGACCGACGCCCTTGCGCCAGAGGAGGCCGGAAGAGGGCGCCTTCGCCTCGATGATCATCAGCTTGCCATCCGGACGACGGTACAGCTGGTCGAACATGTTGGCGCCGTTGGGCGTCTTCGGCAGCGGCTGCTCCACCGAACCGGGGAACTTCTCCGGGACCACGTGCAGCCGCGCCGCGTCCTCGCCCAGGCGCTCCGAGAACGAGGTGTTGTTGGAGGTGTTCTCGCCCCACCGCGGGGTCATGCGCGTGTCGAAACGCTCCTGCGCTTTCGCCAGATCGTCCAGCGTATCGGCGGTGGGCGAGGCCTTGTGCGCGCGCTCGGCGTTGGCGAGTTCCACCGAGGCCTTGCGGTCCTTGGCGACGTCGTCGAGGTGGTCGATCGCGGGATGGGCCTCGTCGCGGACGAATGGATCACGGCCGAACTTGGTCTCGGAGCCGAGGGACGGAAGGCTGTTCTTGGAGATCCAGGCCCCGTCGCTGTCCTTGGCCAGGATCGGCAGCTCGACGCCGTCGATCTTGGTGTGGATGCTGTGACGGTGCCCGTCCGACCGGTAGTACTGGTCGAACCAGCTCTTGTCGGGGTCGTTCGCCCTCTGTATGAACTCGTCCTGCTTGGCCTTGACCTGCTCGGGCGTCATCTGCTGCCCGGAACCGGGGTGCGTCGGCTGGCCGTCGTGACCACCCGCCGGGGTCGTCCCGTCACCCGCCCGGGCCGCGTCGTCACCGAAGCCCGGGATGTCGTCGAAGCCGCCGGGTCCGTGGCCGCCCAGCGGGCTGTGGGTGCCGCCTCCGCCGGGGCCGTCCGGGTGGGTGGCGCCTGAGCCCGGGCCGTCCGGGTGGGTGCCGGCTGTGGACGGGGTGTCCGGGTGGGAGCCGCCGGTGGGCTGGTTCAGGTCGTTGCGCGGCATGTTGTCCGGGGCGTGGCCGCCGGGGGTGTGGTCGCCTGCGCGGCCCGTCGGGGTGTTGTCGAAGCCGCCCGTACCGTGCGCGCCGTTGTCCATCGCGTGGACCGGGTCGGAGATGTTGCTGCCGAGGTGGATGTCGCCGCCGCCACGGCCGGCGACGCCGACGAGTTCGCGCTCCGGGACCTTGGCCGTGGCCGGGGAGTCCGTCTTCGGGGCGTCGACGCGTGGGGTGTCCGCGCCTGCGCCCGGGGTCTTCTCGGGCGGGGATTCCTCGCCGCGCTGGAAGAGGCTGCCGTCTTCCTTGTACAGGTTGCCGGCACCGTCGACGTACTTCGCCGGGGTGTCGTCGAAGGGCAGCTTGACCGTGCCCGGCGGCAGGGTGGCGGTGCCCTCGGGGAGCTTGATGTTGCCGTCCGGGAGCTTGATCGCGCCGTCCGGGATCGCCGTGCCGTTGGGGAGGTGGATCGCCCCGTCGGGCAGCATCACGGCGCCGTCGGGCAGGGCCACCGCGCCGTCCAGGTTGATGTTCGGCGCCTCGATCTTGCCCATGCCCTTCAGGCTGGCCATGACATCGCCGATCTTCGAGATGCCCGCGCCGGCGCCCTTGAACATGTACGTCATCGGGTCGATCGCCCGGCCGGCCTTGCCCGCGAAGGACAGCGCCTTCGCGACCGCGCCCGCCTTGCCGGCGCCCGAGGCCGCGCCGCCCGCGCCGCCGGTGAAGACCGTGGTCAGGACGTTGAAGGTGACAGCACCGGCAGCCCGGGACGGGTTGGAACCCCACTGGTCCCAGGCCAGGAGTGCCTTGCCGGTCTCCTTCATCGCGTTGCGCGACTCGCGCAGATAGGAGGGCAGCTTGTCGTCCGGGATCGCCATGAAGAGCGGGCCCACACCCGGCATCATCGCGATACCCAGACCGGTGCCCAGCTTGGCCAGACCCGTCCACGACTGCTTGAACGTGTCCCAGCCCTGAAGTCCGACGAGGCCGCCCAATCCCTTGAGGGTGCCCCACACGCCGTCGACGATCACGCCCTTGCCGAACTCCCAGGCGTGCTCCCACACCTGCCACGCGGGGATGGACTCCTCCACCGCGTCACCCCAGGGCAGGGACTTGGACTGCTTCAACGCCTCCGCGTCGTAGCCGTACATGTCCTTGGCGTTGGAGCCGTCGTTCACCTTCAGTGGCGCGCCGCCGACCAGGGCGACGATCTTCGCGTAGGCGGCCCGTTCCACTTCCTGGAACTGGGTCCACACCTCGGCGATCTCGTTGCGGCGATCGAGGTTCTCGTCGATCAGATCGCCGTCCTCACGCCACTTCTCGTCCTTGTCCGTCTTCTCGCGGAACGTTTCCGCTTCCCTCTTGAGGTTCTCGAGCTTCTTGATGATGGGTGCGGCATCGCGGGAGTACGTGCCGAGGGCGCCGGCGATCGTGCACATGTCGGAGCTGAGCTTCAGCCCGAGGTCGGAGACCGGCTTCGTCGTCGCGAAGAGCTGGTCGGCTTCCGGTGCCTGGTAGAAGGCCTGGATCCCGCCGAAGCTGGTGTGGACGTCCGACGCCTTCGTCGAGACGGCGGCCCCGCCCGAGGAGATCGCCTTCACCTTCTCGTCGAGGGTCGGCAGATGGCCCGTGAAGACCGGCACCTCAGCCGGGTCGACCGGCGCGTTCCCGCTCACTTCTTGGCCCCCGTCTTCTCACGCAGGAATTCGAGGTTCACGGACTTGGCCGCGTCCTGCGCTTCCTTGGCCTGGTCGAGATCGCCTTCCAGGTACTCGTTCGTCGCCGTCACCGCGCCGAGGATGCACGCCTCGATCCGCTCGGCCATCGACTTGAACTCCGGCTTGCGGACCGTCAGGTACTCGCCGAGCGCGGCCGCGACCGGGCCCAGCGCCTTCTGTGGCGCCAGGTAAGCCGAGCCGGGGGCCGGGCCCGCGCCGGGGGCCAAGGGGCCCTGCGGGCTCATCCCCGACTGCGAGCCGGGTACGGCGGTCCCCGCGGCCTGGGCCGCCTCCGACATGGCGGTGAGCAGGGCGTTCAGGGCCGTCTCGAGCTCGCCGGCGTTCGTGCCGACGGTCTTCAACTGGCCCTGCACACCCTGCGGCTTAATGTCCCACGACGTCATCAACGACCCCCCGTACAACCAACCAACTGTCCTACGTCACCGGCTTGTTCAGCCGATCTTGTCGACCGCGGCCCTCGCCCGCTGAAGCGTCTGCTGCGCCGTCACGTCGTTCTTCTCCAGCGTCGTGTTCAGCAGCTGGATGATGTTCTTGACCTCCTGCGAGGCGTTCTTCCACCGCAGCTCCTTGGCGTGGTAGTCATCCGCCACACCATCCGCCGCGAAGTCCGTCATCGCCGCCGCCACCTGCGCCTCACGCGCCGCGATCACCTGCTCCAGCTGACCGATGATCGCCTTGATACCGCCCTGCACCTCCGTCGAGGCACCCAGGTCATACGCCCGACGATCCGTCCCACTCGCCATCACAACCACACTCCCCGCGAAGACAACTCAAAAGACCCAGAAGAAGACGAGCAGGGCTCAGCGGCCACGGAAACGGGCGCCGTCGAAGTTCGCCGCGCCCTGCTGCTGCCGCGCGTTCTCACCCTGCTCCTGGTCACCCGACCCGAACGCCTGCTCCATCCCCGACTGACCACCGAGAATCGCCGCCAGCGAAGCGTTCAGCTCCTTCGCGATCCCGTCCGCACGCAGCTTGAACGAGTCGAACGCCACCTTGCCCTGCCCCTGGAACTTGCCCTCCAGCGGCTGCGCCGCAGCCACCAGCTGCTTGATCAGCGACCCGAGATCCGTATTCGAATTACGCGACCCGGACATCAGGTTCGACAGAACCTGCGCCCCCATGTCGAACTTCATCCCAATCCCCCGCACTCTCGAACGCTCTTACGTTTGCCCAGTTTCCATCAACTCACATCGCTGCTGCAACCAGCAACGAGCCACCTGTGACCCACCCATGACAAACCACCAGGGGTCTTCACGCGCCCTTCAGATGCCTGACCAGCTGCTCGAAGACGCTCCAGCCCGACAGGTCCGACGGGTCCCCCGGCAGCGGGTAGTAGTAGGCGGGGCGGGTCTTCGGCCCCAGCCGCACCGGCTGCTGCGCCAGCGGCGTGCGCCGGGCCCGGTCGTCCGGCATCCCCCGGACCTCCTCCGCACCCAGGACGAAGGCCAGCGGTACGCCCGGCCCCTCGAAGCGCGGCGGCACCAGCAGGTCGCGGCGTGCTTTGCGGAGCTGTACGAGCATGGACTGGAGGTGGTGGCGCGTAACGAGCGCTTCCGCGGTGCGCTGAAGCGCGTCCAGCGGCAGTTCCTCCCCGGCGCCGTAGCCGAGCGCCAGCGTCACGTCCTCCTCGACGCCCGCCTTCGTACGGCTGACCCGCACCGTGGCCAGGCCGGGCCGGCCGGGGCTGCCCACCACCACGAACCACGTCGGCTCGGGGGCCCGCGAGAACGCCACATCGGTCAGCCGGCCGGGGGACCAGGGCAGGTTGGCCGGTTCGGCCGTCCCCCACCCCGCCGGGGGCTCGCCGGTCAGCTCGCGCCACACCGTCTCCAGGGCCCCGCCGAGGACCAGCCGGTCGTCCGCGGGGTGGATGGTGCGGAAGGTGACGGCCAGCTGCCGCTCGGCCGTGTTCACGGCCTCCTTGTAGGTGGCGGCGACCTGGGTCCGCGGGTCGTCCTCGGTGGCGTCCTCGGACACCACGGTGGCGAACATGCCCTCCTGCCAGCGCAGCACCGCGCCCGAGAGGCCGTCGTAATAGCCCTCCCGCTCGTCCTGCACGACCCACCGCGACGGCCACTCCGGCATGTTCGCAAGTACCGCCGGGGACAGCATCGTCCCGGGCGGGGTGACGACCTGCAGGCCCCGCTCGGCGGCCGCGGCGGCCCGGAAGGCGTCGGAGAGCCATGCCGTCATGGCGACGACCGGGCGGTCCATGATGACCACGGCGACGCTGTGGGTCAGCACGTCGACGGCGGGCTGCGCGGCGGCCGGCGTCGGCGCGACGCTGACCCCGTCCGTCTGCACCACGCCCAGGTTGTGCGCCGCCTCCGGCGGCCAGGCGGTCCCGCCTGCCAGGGTGGTGAGGCGGGCCGCGAAAGTCCCCGCGAGGCGCTCGGCGTCCGGGACGCCGGTGGTGGCGCGGGCCTCCGTCCACCAGTACGGAACCCGGGGCGGGGTGGCGCCGAGCAGCCGCTCGGCTTCCCCCTCGACCTGCACCAGCAGCGGCGCCTCGACCGAGACCAGCGGCCGCCCCTGCTCGTCGCAGAGCTGTACGACCGCCCCCTCGCCCGTCGTGTTCACCAGCTTGTCCGGGCCCCCGGAGAGGAGGCCAGTGAGCACCGCCCACGGGTCGGGCATCTTCGGGGTGAGGGCTATGACGTCCTTGGTCATGAGGTCGTACGGTCCTTCGCAGTCCGATATACGGGGGACGGGGCGGGGGCAGGGGTGGTCGCGGGAGCGGGGGCAGGAGCGGTCGCGGGGCGCTATTCGGGCGTGTACACGGTCTGGATCAGGCGGTTGGACTGACCCCGGCGGATGAGCACACCGCGGCCGGCGGGCTGCTGGGAGGCGTACACCCCCGGGAACAGCTGGCCCTCGCCCCGGTCGCCCGCCATGACGACCGCCGAGGCCCCCGATTCGCGCAGGCCCTGCACCAGCGGCTCGTACATCCCGCGCGAGGCGCCCGCGACGCGGCGCGTCAGGACGAAGTGCAGCCCGATGTCCGCCGCCGACGGGATGTACGGGACGAACGGGGCGAGCGGCGTCTGCCCCGCGGTGGTGAGCACGTCGTAGTCGTCGACGAGGACCACGATCCGCGGTCCGCCGCCCCAGCTGCCCGGCTCCAGGTCCTCCAGGGGGGCGCTGTCGTCGGGCATGCGCCGTTCCAGCTCGGTGGCGATGCCCGCGGCCAGCCCGGCGCACATCTTGGCGTTGTAGGCGTAGCCGCCGTTGAACTCCTCCGGGACCACACCGCGCAGGCTGCGCCGCGGGTCCATGATGGCGAAGACCAGCTCGTCCTCGCCGTAGCGGTCGATGAGACCGCCGGCGATCGTCTTCAGCAGGTTCGTCTTGCCGCACTCGCTGTCGCCCATGACCAGCAGGTGCTGGTCGTGCTGGAACAGGTCGAGGAGTACGGGCGCCAGCGCGGTCTGGTCCAGGCCGATCGGCACCCGCTTGGGCTCGGAGACCGGGCCCGGCAGCAGGTGCGGCTCCAGCAGGTGCGGCAGCACCCGTACCGGCTGGGCGGCGTCGCCGCTCCAGGTGGCGCGGATCGTACGGGCCGTGCGCTCCAGCACCGCGCCGAGCTCGGAGGTCTCGCGGAGGCCGTCCGTACGGGGCAGCGCCACCTGCGCGAAGAGCTTGCCGTCGGTGAGGACGCGGCCGGGCTCGTCGGGCGACAGGGTCTCGGCGAGCTTGCGCTCGATGCTGGACTCGCCGGGGTCGTTGAGGCGCAGCTCGACGCGGGTGCCGAAGTTCGACTGGGTGGCGATGCGCACGTCGTTCCAGCGGAGCATGCCCGCGACGATGTGGATGCCGTAGCCGCCGCCGCGCTTGAGGATGTCGACGACGGCGTCGTCGAGCTCCTCGAAGTCGTCGCGCAGCGCGCCGAAGCCGTCGATGACGAGGACGATCTCGGCGGAGGCCAGCTGGGGCAGCCGGCCGCTCGCGTGCAGGGTGCGCAGCTGCTCGACGGAGTCGATGCCGTGCTCGCGGAAGAGGTCCTCGCGCAGGGCGAGCATGGTGCGTATCTCTTCGACGGTTCGGGCGGCGCGCTCGCGGTCGGCGCGCCCCGCGATCCCGCCGACGTGCGGCAGGCCGGACAGGGCCTGGAGGCCGCCGCCGACCAGGTCGAGGCCGTAGACGCCGACCTCTTGCGGGGTGTGGGTCAGCGCGAGCGAGAGGACCAGGGTGCGCAGCAGGGTGGTCTTGCCGGACTGCGGGCCGCCGATGACGGCGGCGTGCCCGCCCGCGACGGTGAGGTCGAGGTACCACTCGCCCTGCCACTGCTTCGTCGGGTCGTCGAGCAGGCCGAGCGGCACGGTGAGCCGTCCGCGCCGCTTGGAGAGCTGCATTCCGCGCGCGCCCACGTCGAGGGGGCCGGCGACCGTGTCCAGGGAGATCGCGTCCGGCAGCGGGGGCAGCCAGATGCGGCGCACCGGAGCGGCGGCGTTCTCCAGCTGTTCGACGATGACGCCCATCTCGGTCGGCCCGGTCTCGCGGCGCCGTGCGGAGGGCTCCTGACCGCCCGTGCTCTCCGGCTTGGACAGGGTGTTGAAGGCCTCGTACTCCAGGGCGAGGGGGCCGGTGTCCTCGTCCTCGGCCCGCTGTACGGGGCCGCGGTAGGCGCCGGAGACGTAGCTGGCCTTGAACCGCTCGTAGTGGCTGGTGTCGACCTTGAGATAGCCGAAGCCGGGCAGCGGCGGGAGGTGGAAGGCGTCCGTGGTGTCCAGGACCGTACGGGACTCGTCGGCGGAGAAGGTGCGCAGGCCCAGCCGGTAGGAGAGGTACGTGTCCAGGCCCTTGAGCTTGCCGCCCTCGATGCGCTGGCTGGACAGCAGCAGGTGCACGCCGATGGAGCGGCCGATGCGGCCGATGGACAGGAACAGGTCGATGAAGTCGGGCTTGGCGGTGAGGAGTTCACCGAACTCGTCGATGACGACGAACAGGTGCGGGAGCGGGTCCAGGTCGGGCCGGCGTTCGGCGCGCAGCGCGGCGTAGTCACCGATGTCGGCGATGTTGCCCGCGTCCTTGAGGACCTGCTGGCGGCGCTTGACCTCGCCGGCGAGCGAGGCGTGGACGCGCTCGACGAGACCGGCCTGGTTCTCCAGGTTGGTGATGACTCCGGCGACGTGCGGCAGGTCCGCGAACGGCGCGAAGGTGGCGCCGCCCTTGTAGTCGACGAGGACCAGGGCGAGGTCCTCCGGCGGGTGCGTGGCCACCAGGGCGAGGACGAGGGTGCGCAGCAGCTCGGACTTTCCGGAACCGGTGGCGCCGACGCACAGGCCGTGCGGGCCCATGCCCAGCTCGGAGGATTCCTTCAGGTCCAGCAGCACGGGCTCGCGGGAGTCGCTGATGCCGATGGGCACGCGCAGGAAGGCGCGTTCGCCGCGCGGGGCCCACATGCTCGGCAGGTCGAGGCGGGCCACGTCGTCGATGCCGAGCAGGTCGGCGAAGTCGACGGGCCCGGACAGCGGGGCGTCGATGAGGGACTCGGCGGACAGGCGCAGCGGGGCGAGCATCCGGGCCAGGCCCTCGGCGAAGGGGATGCCGACCTCGTCCACGGTGCCGTGGGCGCTGATGGGCTCGTCCTGGCGCAGGTCCTCGATGAGCACCTGGTCGCCGTCGACGGTGATCCGTACGCCGACGTGTCCCGGCTCCTGGACCCGCTGTTCGAGCAGGTGGAGGACGGTGACGCCCATCTCGCGCAGGCCGACCGCGTCGTCGGGGCGCGGCAGTTCGACGGCGTCCTCACCGTGTCCGTCGGTCACGACGAGCAGCCGGGACGACATGGCCAGGGCGTCCTTGCCGGACAGTCCGCGGCGCACTTCGGCGGCGTAGGAGGCGCGGCGGCGCAGTTCCGGGCCGACCTGGCGGGCGAGCTGGGCCGCGGAGGGGGCGATGCGGCGGGCGGCGACGGGGCCGTCGAGCTGCTCGGTGTCGAGCAGGTGCGGCATCCACTTGGCCCACTCCCAGTCCGGGAGCCGGTCGCCGGGCACGGCCAGCGCGATCGCCACGTCGTCGGGGGCGTGCAGGGCGGCGGCCTGGACCAGCAGGGCGCGTGCGACGCGCAGGCAGTCCTCGCGGGGGCCGATGACGCTGATGTTGCCGACGCGGTCGAGCGGGACGGTGAGCGGGAGTTCGGTGCCGTTGCGGAAGCGGGCCGTCAGCGCCGACGCCTCGTTGAGCATGAACTGGTCGGGCGGGGTGAGGACGGAGGATCCCTGCTGGCCGATCTGCAGATCCCGTACGGGCATCTCCCCGGTGCCGACGCGCACGCGCAGGAAGTCGCCGTCGATGCGGCGGCGCTCCCACAGCCGGGCCGGGTCGCGGACGATGTCGTACAGGGCGTGCGGCGACGGGTTGAGCACGTCCGCGTGCTCGCCGCGTTCGCGCTCCTCGCCCGCGAGTTCCTCGCGCAGGTCCTCCAGGTAGGCGAGGTAGGCCTCGCGCTGGGTGCGGCGGGTGCGCTGGGCCTTGCCGCGCTGCGAGAAGACGAGCGCGAGGGAGCCGATGATGGTGACGACGAGGATCAGCGCGCCGAGCCCGGCGAACTGGCTGTTGCGGACGACCGTCATCATCACGACGGACGACATGACCCCGGCCACGGGCAGCAGCGACATCGCGATGTTGCCCGCCTTGCCCTCGGGGAGGTTGGGCGGGGCCTCGATGGTGCGTGCGGCGGGGGTCGCCGGGGGCCTGATGGTCCGCGCCGGGCGGTGGATCAGTCGGGTACTCATCGTCAGTGGCGCTTCTGGGAGAGCTGGAAGACGTCCGCGGCGAGCCGGGCGGCGGTCTGCCTGGTCGAGTGGGCGAGCAGTTCGGTACGGATGTGGCCGCCGTCCGCCAGGTGGCGGTCGTACGGCAGGACGTGGACGCTCGGCCCGGCGGCCTGCAGGGTGCGGACCGCCTCGGCGAGGTCGATTCCCGACTGGGGCGCCTGCTCGGTGAGCACGACGACGGTGCTCGCCATCACGTGCGGCGGCAAGCCCTG